>NZ_CP032157.1:0-4800000 GCF_003555545.1 Paraflavitalea soli
CCCAAACGGCAATTGGTCCAACGGTCTTCCGATATACAACTTATCTTGGTTGATTATTTGCGAAAGCGTGTAAAGGCTGTCCGTTTGCTTTTGATAAGCACTTAATTGCGTCAATTGAAAATCTACGATCCTTTTACACCAGTCTGTTGCAAGATGCGCCTGTAAAACAGGAAAGGTAGTTGCAAAATATGCTTTCATATCATTCAACAGGCATATCTTCAACAGATCGGCACGCGGCCCGGTATAAGTACTGTCGATAATTTGTATGTTTCGCTTTTCCAACAGTAGCGTTTGTTCATGCGCCAAATGCTTCCATCGTTCTGCGTATAAATTTTTCAAAACCTGCTTGCTTTTTTCTTTTTCAACAGCGTTTAACTGCTCATAGTATTGGATAGAGTCCAATATTGACTGTTGGACCGCGTTGTAATCCCCATATTGACTATACAATAATTGCTGGATATTGGCAGGTCCGTTCTTGCTATTGTTGACCGTCACATTGCTCAGAAAATGATAGAATAACAGCGCATTAACACTCATAAAATAAGGCTGGTGCGCCTGGATCTTTTCCCACATCGGAGCGGGTATTTCCCTGAAACTGAAGGGGCGGCAATAAAGGCCATAATACAACGAGTTGGTTTCATTGCGGATGATCTCCCCATAATGCGGGTATTTAGCAATAAATGCATCATCTATGGCTTGTAATTGCCTGTATACCGAATCTGCTGTTAACAGGAATGCTGCCATGGCAATTCTCTTATTACTCGTTTTGGTACTTTGATCTAATAGACGACCTTCGATACTGTCCCGCTCATGTATCCTGAATAAGGCATACTCCTTCAGTACAGTATTCAAATCTCCGTCGATCCCCGAAAAACTAACCTCTTCACCTGCCTGGTTTCCCCCTTTTCGTTTTATTTTAGCTGCATCAATGCGGATGTGAAGGTTTGAGTTAACCACGATACCCATTCGCACAAAACTGTCTACCGTAAGAAATACCTGCTGATAGGGTAAATTATCTTCCAGTATAATAGAAAGCGTATTGTTTGTGCTAAGCCGCGCAACTCTATTTTTTTGTAAATGCGTCCCTAATTGTGGCAATTTATAGCTTACCCCTACCGTGCCTGCCGAAGCAGGCAGATTATCCACCTGGATTGTTACAATAGCTGGCTTTCTGCTTTTTAAATAATCTTCCATTTCCGGACTTTCAAGAGCCAGGGGTTGGGGCGCCGCTCCTTGTTGGGCAAAACCATTCATGCTGCCTACCAATAGGCATAATAAGATTGTTAACTTCATGGGCGTGTTTTTAAACCCTTCCGCCGGATTCCTGTGCGGAAGGCAAAAGGGATAAGAGAGAATATATAAGAGGTTTTATTTTAGCGTATGGAGCGCATGGATCACTGCTTCTTTTTTATTTCTGGAGATGGGGATACTGGTATTGTCAACCAGCAGCAGACTGCCACCATCTTCTTTTACCAGGCTTTTTACATACTTCTTGTTCACCAGGTGCGATTGATGACACCGGATAAACCCAAAATCACTCAGCAGTTCTTCGTATTCATAGATCGGTTTCGATACCATGATCTTTTGCCCGTCTGCCAAATAAAAACTGGTATAGGCATTAGATGATTCACATCGGATTATATCCTGTGGGTTTACAAACCTCGTTTCTTTTGTCGTCGGCAGTGCCAGCCGGTGTTCTGATCGATGGTCCTGGTGCTTCAATAGTTGCAGCAGGTTTTGCAGTTCCAGGTTCTGTCGTGTATGTGCCAGCCTTTTTTCTGCTTTATGTACCGCCGCCTTCAGTTCATCTACTTTTACAGGCTTTAGTAAATAATCGATCGCCGAAAATTTAACCGCCTGAATACCGTATTGATCAAAAGCCGTTACCAGGATGATCTCGAAATTATAGGCCGATAAACCTTCCAATAATTGAAAGCCATTTTTGCCGGGCATTTGAATGTCCAGGAAAACCAGGTCCGGTTGCAGTTGTTCAATGAGCGCTCCGCCGTCATCCGCATTCAGGGCTGCTCCCACTACTTTCACCTCTTCACAATGCTTTTTCAGCAGTCCCGCCAGGTTCTCGATATTGGGCTTCTCATCATCGATAATGATCGATCGTATCATGCCAGCCAGTTTTTAAAGGAGAAAATAACAGTTGTTCCCGTTGTTGTACTGTCAATGTCGAGGTGGATCGACTGTCCTGTCATCGTTTGGTTCAGCAAAGCGATCCGGTCCCGGGTGAGCTTCAGACCAAGCCCGCTGGCGCTGATCGCCGTATCAAATCCAGGCCCATTATCCCGCACAGTAGCCACCAGGTCCACCCCCGATTGCGTAAAGCCAATATCCAGCAGTCCCTTTTCATATTGGTTCGAAATGCCATGTTTTACGGCGTTTTCTATGATCGGTTGCAGCAACAATACCGGAACTTCGATCGCTTCCTTATTCAGGCCCGGCGCCGTTTCAATATGATAAGTAAACCCAAAACGCAATTGCTCCAGCTTCAGGTAATGGTCCAGCATCTCAATTTCTTTCGAGAGGCTGGTAAAGTCCCGCTGACTTTCTTTGAGCGAATCCCGCAGCAGCGTGCTGAAATCTGTGAGGTATTGATTGGCCCCTTCCATATCATTTTTCGTGATCAGGCCCTGTATCGAGCTGAGCGAATTAAAAACAAAATGCGGATTGAATTGTGAGCGGATCGATTTCAGCTCTGCCTGTATCAGTTGTTTTTGCGTATGCTGCGCTTTTAACCTTTCCGACTGCCGCCTCGTTTTCAGCAGCAACCACAAAGAACACAGCGCTAAAATACTGCCCACGACCAGCAACACTTTAAACCAGGTTGTTTGATACCAGGCTGCCAGGATATGGAAAGAGTAGGAGCCAATCGTTTGCCGTTGAAAAGCATAGCGCAGCAATAAGTTGTGATCACCGGGAGGCAGGTCCTTCAGCCAGATGATATTCGGGTCAAAATTTCCGGCTATCCAGCCACTGCTGTCTGTGCCCCGCACCAGGTTGTATTCAACCTGGTCAGCAGTAGTTACTTTGTCGCGCAAATAAAAGAAGAGACTGTTTTCTGTCGACTCAAATCTTTTCTGAAGCAGCAGCAGGTTCTTTACAGGCTTCATTTCCGTATTGCCATAATACGTGGCACCGTCAGGTTTGAAAAAATCATGCTTCCATTGGTATTTATTCACCGTAATAAAAGACTGCATTGTATTGGCTGTAAATACACTGATCACCGCTGGAGCCCTTTTTATCCATACCGCCGAAATAGTACTGGCGGTATCCGGTATTTGTATGTTCCGTACTTCAATCGTCAGGCTATTACCGATGGGCGCATTAAACTCCCCTAAATAGGCCATTACTGTTTGGTCTTTGCCTGCTGCATCCTTCCTGAAATACGTATACACCGGGCAGAAATGTTGAATGGCTTGCCAGTCCGTTACTGGGGTTGTCCGGTTGCGCAGGACCCTGAATTGGTACAGTGATTTGTTTTGTGGGTTGATCCCGTAGGCCGTCACGATGATGCTGGAAGAATCAAAGAGCGGTACTGCTTTTTTATTATAAATAGTACTACCACCAGCACTTTCATACACCACGGCACGACTGATGGGTTTGTAAGTAAAGCTGTCCAGTTCCGGGATATGTTCTTTGTTGTTGAGTGCTGTTTGCGTATACAACTTCCGGGAATGAAAGATCGATAGGATCACCTCATTATAGGAGCTTTTCTTCCTGGGAGAAGGCCTGGGCGCTTCATACGTATCGTAAATCGCCCTGATCTTTTCACCGTCAAGCGGCCCTCTAAACAACGGATGAATGCTATCCGTCTGGTATTCGACCTGGCCCTGGCCAGTCACATATACCAATAAAAAAAGGAGCGTATGGAAGACCTGTTTCATGATCCGGGTAGTATTTATTTCCCGGATCAAAGTAAAAGGTTTCCCGGGGCTTTTGATCAGGCAGATTTGAAATAGGGGCAAGGCGATTTGAAATCGGGCAGATTTGGGGTAGATTGCGAGGTTAGGACTTCCTGGGCGTCTCCATATGTTGCTTCAGGTCTTTCAACCGTTGTTGTACATTCTTGCGGAGGTTGCGTTGAATGCTGGTAGCGAATAAAGAGAAAGGAAACCTGAGTGTAAACGAATAAAGGAATATGACTTCCGTTCCCTGACCGGCTTGCTGCTTAAAACGCCAGGAGCCTAAAAATGATTTGAACAGGTAAGGGCCTTCTGTCATTTTGATCGCTGTGGTGCTGGGCCTGTTGAAGATCACATATTCAGTCACCATGCCGAGTCCGTTCCGGGCCACACAATAGGCTTGTACGCCTTTTCCTGCCTGCGTGGCTCCTTTGATCAGATCAGCCTTTTTAAGAAAAGTATCCCAGGTAAGCCGTTTACTATAATCCTGCGTATAATCAAACACCTGTTCCGGTGGCTGAGCAATGAGGATCGATTCTTCAAACTTGATTGGCTTCATGGAGTCCCTGTTATTGCTGTTCCGCAATGTAGACAAAAGGGCTTAACTTTCATAGTCAGTTCTGGTTCTATGAATAATGTCCCATTTACCCACCTGGCTTGTCGCAATCACCGGGCATCAGGACTGGGTATTAGTATTAAGTTTGCTATCATACATAAAACATTCATCACGATGGCTACCAAAGTAAAATTCAACACTACCATCTTGCTGGACGGCAACAATACTGGCATCCTGGTGCCGCCTGAAGTGGTGGAAAAACTGGGTTCCGGCAAGCGCCCTGCCGTAAAGGTCACCCTCAATGGGTTTACTTACCGCAGTACTGTGGCTGTCATGGGCGGCATGTTCCTCATTCCCCTGAGTGCGGAGCGCAGGGCAAATGCCAGGGTGAAGGGTGGCGACAAACTGGATGTTACCCTGGAACTGGATACCGAACCCCGCGTAGTAGAACTGCCTGAAGATTTTAAGAAAGCCCTCAGCAAGGACAAGAAAGCCCTGGCCTTTTTTGAAAGCCTGTCCTACAGTGCCAAGTCTGGTTACGTAGTTCCCATCCGTCAGGCCAAGACAGCAGAAACCCGTCAGCGGCGTATTGAGAAAGCGGTGAGTGATCTGAAGGCGGGAAAGAAGTAATGTGCCCATTCCTCAGGATGTCATTCAGAACAAAGCACCATCACCATTTTGTCATTTCGAACGGAGCGAAGCGGAGTGAGAAATCTATTTACTTCGATAACGGATTACAAAATTCCTTCAGCAAATTACACCATCCTGTCATTGCTCAGGCCTTCCGAAATACAATAGATACCCGTCAGCGTCCTTCACTTCAAATCCCCGTAAACCATCATCATTGTTCAGTAGTGGAGTAAAAAACGCAATACCGCGCTGCGAGAATTCTTCCGCCAGCGCATCAGGATCTGGTACATGGAGGTAAGCGTCCCAACGGGCAATCCCTTGTTTAATATCCCGGGTGTAGTTCGGCACAGGTTCCACGCCAATGTCCTTTAGCATGATCATGGCCGCTCCCCGCTGCACTATGCCGAAGAAGATATCGTCTTCGCTGGGTCCCTGGAACGTGATGTCAAAACCCAGTTGGTCACGATAAAATTGGAGTGCGGCGGGAACATCCCGCACGATAAAGAAGGGCGCAATACCCGTAATGGCTGTATTAGTCATGTGCTGTTGTTTCGAATTGTACTTTGCATGAGCCATTTAAAGTTACTAAAATGGCATGGTACGTACATACAATGTTCAGCCCAGGACATTCATATTAGGAAAACCAGCTTTTGAAAGGAGCAATCGTCAAATTAGAATTATAATATTTCTCATCTCCCGTGACTTCTTTATCAACCCAATCAGGACATTTAAAATGTTCTGATTCACTGGTCAATTCGATCTCTGCAATGATCAGTCCGGCATTATCACCTAAAAACTCATCCACTTCCCACACTTTATTTTCAAAGGAGATCGTATACCTTATTTTGGACAGTTCAGAAATGGCGAAATTGTCTAGCAATTCCAAGGCGTCAGGAATCGGTATTTCATATTCGTATTCGGGTCTGGTGGCTCCAACAGAAAGTCCTTTTATCGTTAAAAATCCACTTGTTTCTGTAACCCTTACACGGATTGTTTTTTGAGCGTCTGTTAATAAATAACCTTGCCTGTACCTTTGTCCTAAAGGTTTCTCAACCTGTTGCCACTTTTCGTGATCGATTAAATATTTTCTTTCTATTTCTATTGCCATAGTGATCAATATAACACAACTTAATCATTTACATACACTCATCCAGCAAATACACAATCGACTCATAGTTTTTGCCCGTCGCTTCCGACAGCGCGATCTCACAGGTCTTTGAACTGGAGTAATACCCATCATAGGTGCATTCGTTCACTTCCTGCGCTTCCGGCAGCGTGGCTGACCTTGTCAGCTCGGGGAACAGGAATCCACGGTCTCCCGCCATACCACAACAGCCGGCATGTACAGGTACTTTCACGTCCTGCGCCAGGCGTCTGGCTATCTGGAGGAACTTTCCTTCCTGTCCTGATTTTTGCAAGGTACATACCGGGTGCAGGACAATGCTTTGCTTGCGATGCCGGATCGATGCCCCGGGTAATACATACTCCGCAATAAAGTCAATGCTGTCCAATATCGTCAGCCCATCAAATTTACGTTTATTATCTTCCGTCAATTGCGGCCGGCAATGGTGCAGCGTGTAGGTACAGGAGCTGATATCTAGTACCACCGGCCACTGGCCTTGGGCAGTCCATTCCCATAGGCGCGCGATCGTATCATTGGCCGTATGTTCAAAGGCCTGGTTAAACCCCTTGGAAGAAAATATCTGTCCGCAGCAGGCGCTATTGATCGAATCAGGGATCACCATTTTGATGCCGCTCTTGGTAGCAATGCTCACCAGCGTCTCCGCCATGTTTTTCTTTTGTACAGGCGAGCCCCCCATCGTGCGGTTGATGCAGGTGGTAAAATATACCACTGTTTTTTCTCCTTTCGTTTCACCCGCCAGTTTGCGTGCTTTGTCCATCGAAGAGGGGATAAGTTGGTTAGACCATAACGGAGTGGCCGGTATTATTTTCTTCATTCCTTTCGTAAGCCGGAGTACCGCATTCCTGCCCAGCAGTTTGTTCACCACCGCGGCCGACCGTATCCCTGCACTAATCCCCAGCGCCACTTTCCCGAAATGTTTGGCCACCGTCATCGCCATGGCGTTGGCACGCTTACTGTGGTTCTCATTGCGGAGACGTTTGACCAGCGTGCCCGTGTTGATGCTCACCGGGCAGGCTTCCGCACACAGGCCGTCTACGGCACAGGTCGAAAGACCTTCATAACTGTATTGCTCCAATAGTTCTTTGTATTGTTGTTGTGCCCCCTTGTCGCGCATAATCGCCAGTTCACGCCGTGCTACGATCCTGCGTCTTGGTGTCATCGTGAGGTCCCGGCTCGGACATTTATACTCACAGAACCCGCATTCAATACATTTGTCCACTTCTTCTTCCACGCGCGGCAGCGCTTTGAGATGCTGTATATGTGCCTGCCTGTCCGGGTTGATCAATACCCCGGGGTTCAGCAGGTTCAGCGGGTCTGCTTCCTGCTTCAGCTTTTGCATAATGCGGTAAATATCCGGTCCCCATTCCGTGGCTACAAAGGGCGCCATATTGCGTCCTGTGCCATGTTCTGCTTTTAAGGCCCCGCCGTATTTGCCCGTTACCAGCTCCACCACTTCGCGGATAAACAGGTCATAACGCTGCACCTCTGCGGGTGAATCAAAAGGCTGTGTTACCACGAAATGGATATTGCCGTCTTTCGCATGACCGAAAATAATAGCATCTGCATAACCATACTGATTAAATAGTCCTTGCAGATCAAGGATGGCATTACCCAGCTGCGCCACCGGCACCGCAATATCTTCCAGGATCACCGTGGTGCCGCTTTGCCGCATGGCCCCTACAGAAGGGAACATCCCTTTCCTGATCTTCCACAGGAATGCCTGCTCTGCCGCATCACGCGTAAAGCGGGGTGCAATGGCAAAAGGAATGCCTGCCAGCAAGGCAATGAATTGCTCATTTTTGACTTGCACTTCTTCTATAGTGTTCCCCTGGTATTCTGTCAGCAACGCGGCTCCTGTGGACGGCAAAGCAGCGAGTATTTCCGGTATGCCGGGTAAATGCCCTACCGATCGCAGCGAGGCATTGTCCATCAGTTCTACTGCTTCCGCGCCGGATGCAATGAGCGGTTCGATCGCGTTGCAGGCAGCTTGTATATCGGTGAAACACAGCAGCGCTGTTAATTTTTCCGGATAGTCCGGTACCGTCTCCAATACTGCTTCCGAAATAAAACCCAGGGTGCCTTCTGCTCCCACCAGCAGGTGCGCCATCATATCAAGCGGTCGTTCATAATCGATCAGCGCATTCACAGAGTAACCTACTGTATTCTTCGTTTTGTATTTATGGCGGATCAGTTCGTACATCGTTGGGTTGGCCAGTATCTCCTGGCGCAGTGCCGTTAGGCTGGCAGCGAGTGACGTACATTCTTTGTCAAACCTGTTGTAATCTGCTGCGACCTCCGTAGAGAAACTGTTTCCACTGGGCAGCATGAACCGGATATGCCGGATCGTATGGTAAGAATTCTTTTGCACGCCACAACACATGCCGCTGGCATTGTTCGAAATAATGCCACCCATCATCGCCGAGTTGATGCTGGCAGGATCAGGGCCTATCTTTTTTCCATATTTCCGCAGATAAGCGTTGACCATACCGCCCGTGATGCCGGGCTGCACCCTTACCAGCTCGCCGCCTGCTTCGATGCGGATATTGTTCCAGTGTTTGCTGAGGTCAACCAATATACCATCCGTGATGGCCTGGCCACTCAGACTGGTCCCCGCCGTACGAAAGGTAAGTGCGATGCTATGTTGATGCGAGAATTGGAACAAGGCACGGATCTCATCTTCCGACACCGGGTTCACCACCGCCTGCGGCTTCAGCGAATAAAAGCCCGCATCCGCGGCATACGTCACCAGGTCGATCAGTTTACATTTGATACGTTCCTTAGGCAGGATCAATTGCAGCGCTTCTTCAATGTTCATGACGGCTCTTATTTTGGTGGCATTCTTTTCGTTTGCCCTTGCGCAGCAAAGATAGGAAGCACAGCGTCAGGCGCCATGCATTGCCTGCCCAATCTGGGCTTTACTGCCTTGAAAATCACCGGGATTGCCGGTTCATTCGTGATGGTGCTGAAAATGAGTGACACAGGAAGCGCCGGCAAGGGGAAACCCGCATCAGTAACAGAAGAGATACGAACGCAGTAATCTGGAATTTGAAAAAGATAAATCCTTGATCTTTTTTACGAAACAGTACTTTTGAAATCGGGAAGGAAAGAGGTGAGTTCTATAAGTCTGTGCTATCTAACCTTGGCTATCAAAAAGGTTTAAATATTGTCTCTGGATTTTCAGACTTGAGCCTTCCATAAAATTCAATCGCATATTTGTCAGTCATACCTGCAATGAAATCACCGATACAGCGAAGTTTTCCAGGTAAGTCGGAAAAATGGTGATAATTCTTTTGATAGTCAGAAGGCAGTAGCCGCCACCCTTCATTGTTCGTTAAGGCGTGAAAGATTTCTCGAACAATTTCTTTACCCCGAAACTCAGAAACTTTCAATCGTGGTGAAAGGATCTGACTTTCGAAGGTAAAGTTTTTAAGTACTTCTACTCTAATTAGGGTATCTTCTTGTAATTTGACCTGGGACATTGCTGGATAATCAAAGTTTGGCTGAAACTCTATACTTTCAACCGCCCTGTTGACTAAATCTGATGTAAATTCTGTACGTAAATAGCCATCTTCTGCCACATTCTTGGACGCAGTAATAGCAAGATTAATTATATTTCCTAACGTTGAAGTAGTTTTGTCCTTTAAAAGAGCAAAATATTCTTCACCATTATCACCTTCTGCATCTAAAAATATAGACTGATCTATCTTATAGATTGAACTAAAGATTTTAAGCAACTCTTCCTTTACTTCCTCTTTCGAAAATGGCCGTTTGATTGCTTTGGAGACTTTTTTTGCTACATTTTCAAACACCTCATTCGGATAACAAAAAAAAATTGTGGGATGGTAAAAACCTGCCTTAAATCCATCTTCTAAATCATAAGTGGAATAGGCTATGTCATCAGCAATGTCCATAATTTGGCATTCGATAGTCTTAAATTTGCCATGAAAATCACTGCCTACAACATGTTGTTTTATTTTTTGTACCAACTCAATTTCACTGAAATAATAACCTTTTACAGCGTGATCTTTATCAGACTCTTCTCGATCTTCAGCAACTTGAGGTATAACCTTATCGTATTTTAAAATAGAGGCTAATGTTCTGAAGCATAGATTCAAACCATATCTATATTCAACATTAGGGGATGTGCCTTCACCTTTGATTTTTTTTTCAATCCTGGAAAGTATTCTTAATGTTTGAGCATTTCCTTCGAAGCCGCCAAATTCACGCAAACATTCATCTAAGGCTTCCTCTCCTTGATGACCGAATGGGGGATGACCTAAATCATGCGCAAGACCCGCGAATTCACAGATGTCTGGATCAATTCTCCAAGTTTCATCATTATCTTGAATGGTAGAATTAACTTTAATTGCGATTGATTTAGCTATCTGGCCAACTTCAAGAGAGTGAGTTAGTCTATTACGAAAGAAATCGGATTCGAGCCCGGGATATAATTGTGTTTTACCTTGTAATCTTCGAAAAGCTGGAGAATGAATTAGGCGAGCAAAATCTCTGCGATATGGCGATCGATAGTTTTCTTCATGGTTTTCGGCTTTTTCTCTAAAGCCATCCTCATTTGTATACATCAATGTTTGATCGTTATTTTTACGCTAGCAGATTTATTCTTACCTTCTTTAGATTGCCCCTCAACGAATTTACCTGTTTGGGCATCTCTAAAATGATACGATTCCTTAATCGCTTTTTCCATGGCTTTTTCTAATGCTGGAAATGGAGTGGATGAATCTGTTTGTTTTGTTTTGTTCATAAGCAAAGGTATTTAAATACTACTTAAGGACTCAAGAAAAATAAATTCTCAATTGAAGATATTAAATATCTGTTAAATGTCAAATTGTTGTACTCGAAAAAGAAAATGATCCTGGGATGTCTTGCTATTATTTTGATAATCAAATAGTAATAAAGTTCGGATGGCTATAACAGATATTTATGAACGAGTCGAAAGTTAGGCCCCACGTTTCATTTGCAGATTATACAAGGTACAATTCTAGCTAAGTATATGTTCAATCGCTATTGCTTTCAACATCAGCCAAAAGAATAGAGTTTCATAATCATTTTAGAAGCTGTTAAATGTTTTTTGCTGACCTTGGTCATCTTCAGGTGAGTAAGTATTTACAATTGGTGCTATCAGGGAATTACTTGCACGTGGATATTCCAGGCCAAAGCTTGACCAGCCAGAGCTCCAGGATAAGATGATTTCTTGCCAGTAAGGAATATGCCTGCCTTCGCGGAATGTATACTCTCTCTCAAAGATGCCCTCTTTAGTTTCTGAATACCATATTTTGTCTTCCTCATGATACACCATTTCATAGAAACCCAATGGCACTGCAAACTCTTTCAATAAGAAAGTCTTAAGACTCCATCCCATAACGATAATATCTGATCCCCATACAGATAGAACAGGCCTGTCTTCTAGTTGCTGATCACTTACCAGGAACCGGTGGCTTCTCAAAGGAAGCAAGGGAGGTGCTTCCTGATACCATTGCATGATTAGGGCCTTTTTTTCTTCCTCTGAACCGGGCTTTGCCCCCCAGGGCTTTTAGCCACACCCCATTGGGGCTTGTCACATCTTCGAATATCGTCCGGAAAGGCCAATCCAAATATTCCTTAATCTCCTTATCGTCTTGTAACCAATTATAAAAAAAAGGTCGTTCTTCAATGACAACCCCATCTTCATCAGCGTGTTCGATTTTTTCTTTTCGGTCGATGGTGTGCAGAATGCGGAGAAATGCCCGGTGCTCAGGCATAAACCTTACAGCGTATTTGGCTTCTACTGCATCAATTTCATCATCAGTTAGCCCTATCCATTTCGCGCCGTAGATCCATTCTTCACACTTGAAATTGCCCGTAGAAGTTTTAGGGTCTTTACTCCAAAAGTCCTCTGTCTTTTCTTTTAACCAATAAAGAAACGCGGAAAAGTCTTCAGGAATGGCGAGATTGTCTGTACTCATATATATTATTGGATAAGACTGCCTAAAGTTACCTTTTGCTAAATTTAGTTTATTACTTTTGACCTATTAAAATCTCTTTATAAAATAATAGTCCCTCCTGCACCAAAGGCGCCTGCCTTTGCACCTGCACGTCATTCCTGCCGGCGAATGCCGGACAAACTTGTATTGTTAAATTTTATAAAGAGTAAAAATGGACCAACTTACAAAGATCGCCATCATCGGCGGCACCGGTAAATCAGGAAAATACCTTGTTAAGCAACTCATCAGCGAAGGATTCCAGCTCAAACTACTCGTAAGAGACCCCGCTAAAGTCCCCTACAAAAGTCCACAAGTCGAAACAATCAAGGGCAACGTAGCCACCTTCCAGGATGTATATAACCTGATCTTTGGTGCTGGCGCCGTAATAAGCACTTTAGGCTTGGGTATTCCGGTAAGCGAGCCTACCATATTCAGTACAGCCACACACAATATTATCCGGGCCATGAGGGAGCTTAATGTCCACCGGTATATCGTTACCACAGGGTTAAATGTTGATACACCATTCGACAACAAAAGCATCCACACAGCTGCCAAAACAGAATGGATGAAAAGCAATTTCCCGCTTTCTACTGCCGATAAACAAAAAGAATACGAGCTGTTGGCAGCAAGCAATATCGACTGGACCATGGTCCGTCTGCCCGTGATCGAACAAACCGATCAGGTCGTTCCTGTAACAACCAGTTTGGAAGATTGTCCGGGAGAACAAATAAGTGCTGCCAGCCTTGCCATCTTTCTGATTTCTCAAATAACAGACAGGGAGTTTATTAGAAAAGCACCATTTATAGCAAATGCCTGATTACCTCCTACAGTGAGCCTGCAACAGGCTCACTGTTCTTATATACATACCGGTTACCCAATCCGGCATTTCAACCCATCCTATCAACAGTTCATACACCATCACCTTCTCCGCCCATCCGGCCCGCCCTATTTTGCGTCCAAAAGACCGCATATGAACCGGATGTTGGGAATAGTAGCTGTAGCAGCTCTCATAGGTGCCATGGCCTGCAGAAAGTCAGGTAAAGACAAAACAGCCAATCTGGTGATCAACCTGCAGCAATCTGCCATAACGATCAACCAGGTTGATTCTGCCGATGTGGTGTTCCGTAAAATAGGTACCAATACCCAGGTCCGGGAGCGTTTCGTAAAATCTATGCAAAACCTGGAGGCGCCCTTGCAATCCCTGGCGCCCGGCACCTGGAATGCCGATATCGAAGTGTATACAAAAGCTGTTAACCAGCAAAGCAACCAATTTGTTATTATTAAACCCATCCAGGTTACAGAGCAGGTAGCCGACACACAGGTGCCTGGCCCCGGAGCCACCTCAGGCAATGGCTGGTTGAAACGCCATGTCAAGGCAAGCCCCGGTAACGAGGTGGTGTTGATTATTCCCGATGATGTATACGATTCTTATTTTGAGGTCAGGTCCAAAGAACAAGGCCTACACGCATTTGGCATTCAGCGCGAAGCCATCAATGTGAATTATGTAGTAGATCTAAAAACATGGGCCTGCACCAATACCTGTTTAAATGCAGAAGGCCGCATTGCTGATATCAACCATTTTATGCCCTTTACCCAAACCATTCTGGCTGAGCCCTGGACCAGGAACGATATCAGCATCAGCGTCTTCAACAACAAAAGCGAAGAGCTGTTGAATTACAAACGGACCTGGAATAAATAAATGCCTGGCGTAAAAACACCTTTTATTTCTTGGATTGCCAGAACCTGTCTTTGCCTTCCGCAATCCATTCCAGTGATTGCGTGATCCGGTTTTGACGGGTCGTATCCGTTTTGGCATCCGTGATCCAAACGAGGTAACTCTTTCTGAACGAAGGCGATTTACTGTCAAAGATTTTCTGCGCTGTTGGGTTGGCCTTCAAGGCCTTGGCAAAATAATCAGGTACCTCGATCACCTTGGGTGTATCCGGGTTGCCCCGGGGTATTTTAATGCCCTGCTCATTTAAAGCCATCGCTTCCTTCAGCAATCCAATAAATACCGCATCAGTGGGCAGATCAGACAGGGAGGTGATCTTACCCATAAATCGCTGCGTAGGTTTCAGCTGCTTATCCTTTTGTAGCCTGGGGTCGCTCATCAATGCTCCTTTCAGAAACGTGAAAGAACAATGCTGACTATACGATGCCATCACACACATCATATCACCGTTATAGTCGAAGTGGGGGATACCCCACTTGATCGTCTCCACCACACCCGGACAGTTCTTGAGCACCAGTTTGCGCCACTTTTTCAGGATGGGTTGGGCAAAAGCTTCCGATTGGGCTATATAACCCTCTACATTTTCAAATACTTTCATATCATTATGCCTTAGTAAGTAGGAAGTTATTTGTTGAGCGTGGCGAGGTATTCATCCAGCTTTTCAAGTGTCGACAGCATGCCTTCTTTCAGCCCCATCTTCACCACTGCTTCCAGTGCCTCCGGCGATGCGTATGTGACCACCGTTTGCACCAGCGAATGTGCGCCCAGGTCCTCAAAGGTGACCAACCAGTTGGAACGGGGAAGGTCCGGATTGATACTGCCATTTTCATCACTAAACGCGTCAAGCGCAGTATACCACTCAATAGGCTGTATAGTTATATAGTCAGTACGTCCCCAATATTCCGCCCCGCCGGGATCTATCATCACATACAACCAATACCCGCCCGGACGGAAATCCATCACCTTCGTTTTCGTCGTCAGCGGTTTAGGGGAAAACCACTGGTCGAGGTACTCGCTTTTCGTATGGCAATCCCATACCAGTTGGCGATTGGCTGCCAGCTCTTTCCGCACAGTGATCGTGTTTTTTTCCTTGTCTACCAGGAAATCAAATTGAAGGTTCAAGCTCATTGTTCGTTCTTTTTAATCGTTAATATTAATTCATCAAGTTGCGTGTAGCGGTCTGCCCAGATCTTCCTGAATTTTTCCAACCATCGATCGATCTCCTTCATCTTGTCGACCTTCAGCGAATAGAAGATTTCCCGGCCCTGCTGATTCGATTCTACCAGCTCACACTCCGTCAGGATTTGCATATGTTTGGAAATCGTGGGGCGGGCTACATCAAAATTGTTGGCAATGGCCCCTGCACTAAGCGTCTGGGCAGCCAATAGCATCAGGATGGCCCTTCTCGTCGGGTCAGCAATGGCCTGGAATGGATCTCTTCTTAGTTTCATGACTTTACCGGGGGATTGAAATGTAGCTATTTGACTACAAATATATGTGTAGTCATTTGACTACGCAAATATTTAGCCCACTTTTTTACCGCTATATAAGAGCCTGCTAATCCTACAGATCCAATAGATCGTGGTGCAGACACAAAAGCCCCGCTCAAATGAGCAGGGCTTAATAAGCCTATAGTAGATAAGCGGTATAGTTTATCCTCCGGCACCCACACACCTCCGCGCAGACAATATTGTCCGCAACAAGGCCGCCGGTTACCGGTCAGGCGCTGATCGTTAATAACCAACAACCAAATCCTGGGCGCCAACACTTTCTGTTTTGTAATGTGCTTTTCATTGATCGGTAGTCGACGTCACCATAACCATTGATCACACATAGCAGAAAAATACCCAGTGGCAATAGCCCTCAGCTGACAGATGAAAACCACCAGCCAACCGCTGATCGCTATAAGTCCACAGCAAAAAGCCAGATCCAAAAACCTGAAAGATCGAAGCCAAAAGCTCGTAGCTCAACGCTCGTAGCTCGCAGCTTGTATTCAGTAGTGTTGCACAACACTCATCATCATCTTCTTCAACCATGCTTAGGGGCCCCGTCCACATGGTCGATTGCTTTGGTAACTGTTCCCTACAAACGTACGACATTCAGATACCCGTTTCCAAATGCGACATGGCCGGTTTCGTCTATTTTGTATAAAATGTAAAAAATCGACGCACATTACGTCGATTTTTTACAAAAATTACAAAATTAACCAAACCGGCCATGACACTTTTGGATTTGGCATAGTAGATGTTGTATGTTGCTTAGAGCTATTTGAAGTCAGTATGACAGAGGCAAGCTGCCAATAACCGTAAGGAGTACAAAACACGGAGTATTCTGTATTCTAAATTCTGTATGCTGTATTCTTTTTGCCCCTCTTCACTATGGCTTCTCCATAGCTTCAGCATACCTTCAATATGGATACAGTATGCTAATAGCATCAAACGCCAAAACAGCCACTTTTCGCAAAGACTGACAGGGCTGCTGGCGCCCCCAACCCAACCACCCATAAGAACTGTCCATTCTCTCCATGGTCAAATTAGCCACACATTAAATTCTCCACCTTTTTTGGCAGATCAAAGAAAATAAACGTATTTTGTCTACTAAATTAGTAGACTATTATAAGAACAGCGTACCCGGCCACAGTGGCACACCTGCTTATAAAATAGGTTCACCGTTAAAACTGACTGAGATGAAATCCATGCAATTATCACCGCCCGCAAAGGCCCTGGTATTTATTCCATCCATCCATTCCTCCTGCAACTTTACTTGTTGTAAATAATCGATACCCCGTATTCATTGTAGCAGCTAATCCTGCCGCACACTTTCACGCCCGTGAAAGATAGGTTCCATTTCTTTCCTGGAAGTTTTCCGATGCAATAGACTGATCAGCATATGCCATACACCATGGTCCGTGCACACTGGTTCGTATTCGATTGTTGCCATTTCTCAAACCAGCAATACTTACCTATGAATACCTGTAGTGTGAAGCCACTGCAGCGGATAGCTATTGTTCAAAACTAATCAGGAAAAACGCAATGCAAAAGTATCTAATGGCAGGATTATGGATAATCCTTTTATCCCCCCTGCTCCTGTCTGCTCAAACAGGCACTGATCCCATCATCAATTCCAACCTTTCAGGGAAAGTAATTGATGCAAAGAACAAATTGCCCCTCGCCGGCGCAGGCATCGCCATCAAAGGCACCACCCACCAGGTGATAGCTGACAATGATGGTAAGTTCAGTTTCAAAACAGGACAACGGTTCCCCTACATCCTCATCATTACCAACGTAGGCTATCAGACCACCGAGGTCGTTGTCAATGAAGGCACCATTCTCATAGCATTAAAAGAAGCACCCAAAGACCTCGATGAAGTAGTCGTAGTAGGATATGGCCTGCAAAAAAGAAAAAGCCTCATCGGTTCTGTTGCTAAAGTAAGCCCTGCCCAAACAAAGAACATTCCCGTTGCCAGCTTCGATGCACAGCTACAGGGGCAGGCAGCCGGCGTACAGGTCAACACCTTCTCCGGCTTACCCGGTGAAGGCGTTCGTGTACAGGTAAGAGGAACCTCCTCCATCAACTCCAGCAACGATCCCCTCTATGTGATCGATGGCGTATTTGCCAATAACAATACCCTGTCTACCATCAACCTCGGCAGCAAGTTCACTTCGCCGTTGGCTGATATTAACCCGGTCGACTTCGAAAGCATCGAAGTGCTGAAAGATGCCAGCGCCATCGCTATCTATGGTTCCCGCGGCGCCAATGGCGTAGTACTCGTTACTACCAAACGCGGAGAGTTCAGCAACAACAAACCCAAGTTCAACCTCAACGTTTACCAGGGCTGGCAATGGGCCGATCGCAGCCGCTTATGGGACCTCACCACAGGCCCCGAGCATGCCATGCTGGTCAATGAAGCCTATACCAATGCTGGCATAGAGAATCCTTCGCAAACAAAATACAGTTACGCTACCCGTCCTTTCCAGCCCAACACCAGTGGCGTAGCACAACCCTTCGCTACAGACAAACGCGGCAACCCCGAAGACCAGGGCACTTACGACAGGCTGGCCGAAGTATTCCGCACAGCCCAGGTAAGGAACATTGATTTCAATGTTCGTGGTGGCAGCAAAACAGTGCGTTACTATCTCGGTGTAGGATACACCGGCCAGGAAGGTATTTTGAAACCGTATAAATTTACCCGCGGTAGTTTCAAGTTCAATGTAGATGCTAAACTGAGCGACCATGTACTGCTCGGTTCCAGCAACGGTGTATACCGTTCCTTCCGCCAGCAGGTACGCGGTGGAGCAGGGCAGGAGGCAGGTCACCTCTTATCCGCTTTGCATCACCCCACTTATTTCCCGCTCACCTATCCCGATGGTACCCCTTCACGCGGTTCTATTTATGAAAGCATCCTCAACCTCGTCAATACCGATATTGCCGATATCAATACCAAAAGCATCCGTTACCTGGGCAACCAGTTCCTCGAAGTGAGCATTACTCCCGATATCAAATTCAAAACTTCTTTCGGACTCGATTACAACAACTATAACGAAAGCGAATATTTCAATGACCAGACACAGATAGGTGGCGTGCTGAATACCGGTGGCTATAAGAATGAAGCCCTCTCCAGCTACAGCGTATTCCTCAACGAGCAAACCCTCAGCTACAACAATGGCCCCAATGCCAAACACAGCATAGCAGCCGTTATTGGTAATACCTTCCAAACTACCCAGCTCAACTTTAATTCCCTCACCGGATCAGGTTTCCCCAACAATTCTTTCAAAGAAATATCGGCCGCTTCCAACCGTACTGCCGCACAAAGCGAAACAAAGTCTACCCTCGCTTCCTTCTTTGGTCGTGTAAACTATAGTTACGACAATAAATATTTCATGGAAGCTACCCTCCGCGCAGACGGCTCTTCTAAATTCGGCGCCAACAACCGGTGGGGATATTTCCCCGGCGTAGGCGTCGCCTGGAGATTGAAAGAAGAATCCTTCCTGCGCGATGTAAACCAGGTATCCGACCTGAAACTGCGTGCGAGCGTAGGCGCTGCCGGCAACCAGAATGGCATCAGCGACTTTGCTTCCCGCGGCCTCTGGTCAGGCAATGCACAGTACTCCGACAACCCTACCAGTGGTGAAAAGCCCGGTACCGCCCATTTTCAATTGGAAAACCCCGACCTCAAATGGGAGAAGACCACCACATACAACCTGGGTATTGATGCCGGTTTCTTTAAGAATCGGTTGCTCGTAGACCTCAACCTCTATTATAAATACACCACCGATGCCTTATTGTATGTGCCCGTACCCGGCTCCACCGGTTATATAAGCTCATTGGCCAATGGCGGAGAGATCAGCAACAAAGGCATCGAGCTGGGGATCACCAGCACCAATATCAGCACCAAAGATTTTGAGTGGGGCACCAGCTTCAACATCGCCCGCAATGTGAACCGCGCTGAAAAACTCGTAAGCCCCATCACCTTCGAAGCCCGCGAATACATTCGTACCGAAGAAGGCGCTCAGCTTGGTTCTTACTGGTTGTACAAACAATTGTATGTAGATCCCCAAACAGGCAATGCCGTGTTTGATGATGTAGACAAGGATGGCAAACTCACCGCAGCCGACCGTCAACTGCTGGGCAATCTCATTCCTGATTTCTTTGGTGGCATCACCAACCGTTTTGCCTGGAAAGGGTTTGACCTCAATGTACTCTTCACCTTCCAGTATGGCAACAAAGTATACAACTTCAACCGCTTCATCCTCGAAGGTGGTGGCACACGCGATGCTTCCCGTTCCATACTCAAAAGCCAGTTGAACAGGTGGCAGAAGCCCGGCGATATCACCGATGTGCCCCGCCTCACCTTCTTTGGTAACAATTATACCATCGAACAAAACAGCCGTTTCCTCGAAGACGCTTCTTTCCTGCGTCTCAAAGCTATCACATTCGGTTATACCCTGCCCGATAGCTGGAGTGCCAAAGCGAAACTGGAAAAGGTACGCTTCTATGCACTCGCCACCAACCTGTGGATCACAACAAAATATACCGGTGCCGATCCCGAATCCTCTGGTAGCGCCTTGCAAAACAGGCAGGGCCTGGACACCGCTACGCCACCGCAACCCGTAGGCATTCAAATAGGCGCCAACATATCATTTTGATCACTGATAAACAATTTTATCGAAGCAAACGCATTGCCGATTGCCGACTGCCGATTTCCGACTGCCGACTGCCGGTTACCGATTCACAACTAAAAAAAAGATCATGAAAAAGATATTCATCATAATAATGGCAACAACCCTCCTGGCATTGCCCTCCTGCAAAAAATACCTCGACGTAGAACCCGTCGACCTGGTGTCTGACGGGGAAACCATCTTCGATAAAACCTCTGCCGAAACAGCACTCCGTGGTGCTTACCGCGGACTGGCCAGCTTAAATTACAGTGGAGGCTTTCAGAATACCATCTTGCAATCAGGCGCTGACGTAGTATCTGTGAATACTAGTCTTACCGACCTCTCCGTCACCAACTACAACCTGCGGTCTGATATTCCTTTCCTGCAAACCTATTGGAACAACAACTACAATACCATCAACCGCACCAACCACATCATTGAGAAAGTGCCTGCCGTAACTGACCTCAAATTGGCCGATGGTATTCGCAACCAGGTAATAGGAGAGGCTTATTTCATCAGGGCCCTTTCTTACTTTGACCTGGCCCGGTTGTATGGCAACGTGCAGATATTCCTGACCCCTACCAAAGTAGTAGCAGACAAACTGGGTGTTAAGAAAAGCACCAAAGAGCAGGTGCTGGCCCAGGTATTGGACGACCTCAACAAGGCAGAGCCTTTACTGTCAACTACCGTCATCAGGAACAGGGCCAATAAATTTACCTTATATGCTTTGCGGGCAAGATTATACCTCTACCAGCAGAAATACGAGGAAGCAGAAAAAGAGGCCGATAAGGTACTTGCCAATAGCAACTTTAAGCTCATCAAGCCATTCAACCTGGCCGCTGGTACTACCGAATCTATATTCGAGCTCACCTACAGCATCAATGACCAGAATCCTGGTTTCACGTTGTGGAGAGGCAACAGGCAGCTTTCTCCTTCTACCACCCTGCACAACCTGCTCAATGATCCGGCCGTGGGTGGTGGCCGCAAGCTATTGTCCGTGGTCAACACCTCTAACCAATATATCGGCGGCATTTTCCCTGTCAATACTTCTCCCAATTATGTATTGCGCACGGCCGAGGTATACCTCATCAGGGCCGAAGCCCGCGCCAAAAAGACCACACCCGATCTGGAGGGCGCTACTGCCGACCTGAATGAAGTAAGGCTCCGCTCAGATATTGCAAAAACGACAGCTACCACCAAAGAGCAGATCATTCTGGCCATTGAAAATGAACGCAGGGTAGAGTTGGCGCTGGAGCCGCACCGTTGGTTCGACCTGGTACGTACCGGCCGTGCACCCGCTGTACTGGGTCTTTCCAATGCCAACAAATACATATTCCCGATACCGGCCGCCGAAATATTGGCCAACCCGGCACTGGTCCAAAACCCGGATTACTAAATTCCAAGGGTGGGTCGCCCTTAAAGGGCGGCTCACCCGGATTCCAAAGTCAGTTCACCCTGGCCTTAACGTCTGTCAGAGTTTACCCGGCCTTAGCGGGGCTGAGCCTGTCGAAGCCGTCTAATGGAGCTTGTAGAAGGCGCTTTCCTGCTCCGTAGGAGCAAAAGCTTTGTAGCATGAATTTGTCTCGTAACACGCGGCCCCTTTAGGGGACGCACCACCGCCCAATCAATCAAATTAAAATCGCATCATATGAGCGAAACAGTTTCATTCAAGGCACCCACTCCCTTTGAACGGTGGTTCCAGCCTGTCAATAGCCGGTTGCAAAAAATAGTGCAGCCCGGTTATGAAGCAAAACCATGGAAGCCGGCCGAGGTCATCCTCTTCCGCTTCTTCTTCCTATTCTTCCTGCTGCTCATCCTGCCCATCGACTGGAAGTTTTACCGGGAAGTATGGGCCATCAACTGGGCACACCTTCATTTCCACGACCTGTTCCGGTTATCCAAATACCAAACCCAGTTCATCGCCCAGGATAAACTGCCCGCCTATGGCATAGGTGTGTTTACCAATTGGGGTATTGCCATCCTGGTAGCCGCTGCCGGTACTGCCCTGTGGACAAAGCTGGATAAGACAAAAAAGGAATACAACGTCCTGTATTATTGGCTGCGTGTAGTGCTTCGCTATAAGCTGGCCATCGTGCTCATTACTTATGGCTTTATCAAGTTGTTTCCCCTGCAAATGCCTTATCCTTCCCTCAGTGATTTGCAAACCAATTACGGGGATTACTTTCCCTGGAAGATCTATTTCCAAACCACCGGCATTGCACCCAAATACCAGTCCTTCCTGGGTTTTGTGGAGATACTCGCTGCCTTCCTGTTATTCAACCGGAAGACTGTTACTTTTGGTGTAGGCCTCATCTTTGGTTTTATAGGCAATGTGGCCGTGGTCAATGGCTTTTATGATGTGGGCGAGCTCATCACCAGCACCTTCATTGTACTCGTAGCATCTTTCCTCTTCATATACGACATCCCCAGGTTATGGCATTTCCTGGTACAGGAGCTGCCTACGAAAGCCAATAAGCTCGTGCCGCGCTTCTCCGATAAGAAACTCAAAGCCGTACGTACCACCGGGAGAGTAGCGTTCCTGCTCTTTATCCTCCTCTTTGGGTATAAAACCTTCGACAACTATACCCACGATCCTTACAAAGTACCCAAAACAGCTGGCCTCCGCGATTCCTATGGTTTCTACAATGTAAAGGAGTTCGTGTTGAACCACGATACCATCCCTTATTCCAATACCGATCCCAATCGCTGGCAGGATGTGATCTTTGAAAAATGGAGCACCCTTACCATCAAGGTCAACCGGCCCGTGAAGATCGATTTCTCCAGCGGTGAAAAAGTAGCAGAGAAAGACATCGACAGGAACTATGAACTGGCCGGCCTCGCTGGCCGCCATTATTTCTACTACGATGCCGATACTGTCAACCATACCCTGGCCCTGCAGAATAAGAACATTCATCACCGCAACGAAAAACTGTCCCTGCAATATGCTTTTCCCAATGATTCCACCATTATACTGAATGGCATCAATGAGAACAGCGATTCCATACACGTAGTCCTCAACAGGATCAATAAAAAATACATGATGTTTGAAGGTCGTCGCCGGCCTGTAAAAATTTAAGCATATGTCAACCACCACCATCAACCTTGCCTTGCCCGCTGAGGCCAGGGTACTCGAAGAACAAGCCGCTGCCAATGGGGCGCCCGTATCACCCCTCACACCCTGGTCGCCATTTACCAAATTGGCTTTCCGCATTGGCTTCCTCTACATGCTCTTCCTGTGTATCCCTACCTATCCCAAATTCTATGAGCACCTCTTTGGTCTTCGATGGGGCAAGATCACCTACCACGACTTCCAGAGCATAGTAGCTTTCTGGCCACCCCAGTTGGTGCTCATCGAATCCGAGGAAGGCGTATTCGGTTTACTCAACTACATCAACCTCATCCTTGTATTTGTGGCCGCCATCGTTGGTGGCCTCATCTGGACCGCCTTCGACAGGAAAACGCCGCGTTACGATAAACTCTATTATTGGATCAGGGTACTGGCCCGTTACCGCCTGGCCTATGGTATGATAGGGTGGGGCCTCAAAAAAGCATTCCCCATGCAAATGGTCTATCCCACCATGGGCATGCTCAATACCCCCTTTGTCGACATGGCCGAAAAGAAATTATACTGGTCCCATGTAGGCGTCTCTTTTGGCTATACCATATTCCTGGGTTTTGCAGAGATCGTTCCCGGTCTCCTCCTATTGCATAGAAAGACCGCTGTACTGGGTGCTGCCCTCGCTGCCGTGGTTACTTTCAATATCTGTATCGCCAACCATGTCTATGATGCCGGCGTAGCTGTACCGGCTGCTTATTTTGCCATCATTGGCACCTATATCGCCTGGTACGAACTGCCCAAAATATGGAGACTCGTAGTGCAGGAAAAGGACATCACCTATGCAAAAAGATATTATCCCGTATTCCCCCAAAAGTGGAAGCGCAACCTCCGTACAGGGATTAAAATCACATTTAATTTCATCTTTGTTCCCCTCGCTGCTGCCATGTGGGCCTACGGCTTTTTCTATGGGAATAATTACA
Organism: Paraflavitalea soli; assembly: GCF_003555545.1. Lineage (GTDB taxonomy): Bacteria > Bacteroidota > Bacteroidia > Chitinophagales > Chitinophagaceae > Paraflavitalea > Paraflavitalea soli. The sequence continues at coordinate 24,154 of NZ_CP032157.1, forward strand.
ATATCCCCAGCACACCGGGACTGCCGGAAGCCAAAGGCACCTACACAGTGACCGAATTCAGGGTAAACAATAAATGGATACCTTACAACCCAGGTGATTCTATAAGGTGGCAGGATGCTATCTTTGAGAACTGGTCAACCCTGAGCTATAAGGTCAACCGGGGAGCCATTGCAGACAGGATGATCGGGTATTCGCCCCTGCGGGTAAAGGATGATAAGAAGAACAACAAGCTCAACCAGGTCAATACCCAGGATTCAGACCAGCTGGCCAAACAAAAGAAGAACCGCGATCTCGGCGTTACCCGCTGGGAAGTAGGCGGGATGGCTGGCGACAGGCGCTACTTCTTTTATACCGCTGATACCGTAAAGAAAGTATTGTACCTGCAAAACAAGAACAAGAACCACGACGACGAAACCCAGGTGCTGCATTACAGCAGGCCCACGCCCAACAGGATTATCCTTACCGGGTTGAATGAATTCAGGGATTCTATTTACGTGGTGCTCGACAGGACCGATAAGAAATACCCCCTGGTAGAAGGGCGGCAAACAACCATTAAAGCATTTTAAAAGACAGAACAACACATCAACATGTCATACGAAAACACAACCGTACCCGCCGCCACTTTGAACGCGGACGCCTTACCACCTTTGCCCGAGAAAAAAACTTTCCTTCAATCCCTCACCGAAGACTGGTGGGCTGTGCTCATCGGCAGCACTATCATTATCGGGGCACTGGTGATTGTGGCAGCCGTTACAGGTTTTAAATTCACTACACCCGTATACCAATGGGCTACCACAGACGATCTGTTGAGCAAAGTATTAACAGGCCCCAATCTCCTGCTCATTGCAGGCATTGGTGTATTGTTTGCTGTATTGTCTTCCGTGGCCATTGGACTTTCCGGCGGCAGCATCAGCAAATACCTCACCGGGTTTTCACTGGTATTTGTAATAGGAATTATTTCACTGATCATTGCGGGTAACAAGACCATCAATTACTACGGCGTGGAATATGTAGTATTTGCCCTGCTCATCGGTTTGCTGATTGGCAACCTCACCAAAATACCCGACTGGCTGCGTGAAGCTGCCCGCTCTGAATTCTTCATCAAGACCGGCCTCGTCATACTGGGAAGTAGTATACTCTTTACCGACATAGTAAAAGCAGGTTTGCCCGGCATCCTGCAGGCCGTATTGGTGGTAAGTGTGGTATGGTTCTTTGCCCTGTGGCTGAGCCGGAAGTTAAAAGTAGATGATGAGTTTGGTGTCATCCTGGCTTCAGCTGTCGCCATCTGTGGTGTGTCCGCCGCCATTGTTGCTGCCGGGGCCATCAAAGGTGATAAGAAGAAACTGTCCTATGTTACCACCCTGGTATTACTGGTGGCCATTCCCATGATGATCCTGCAGCCCTGGCTCATAAAAGTGTTGAACATCCCGGAAGTAGTGGGAGGCGCCTGGCTGGGTGGCACACTCGATACTACCGCCACCGTTACTGCCGCCGCCGCTCTCGTAGGGCCTGCAGCGTTGAAAGCCGGTGTGATCATTAAGTTTTCACAGAATGTACTGATAGGGGTGGCTGCTTTCTTCATTGCCATCTGGTGGACCTACCGCAAAGGTGCCAATGCGACTGGTAGCGGGCTGAGCCTGTCGAAGCCTACAACTGCGGCACTAGATGCCGACCTGAGCCCGTCGAAGCCTTCCCCAACAGAAAAACCCGGCCTCGGCGTTGTATGGGAGCGCTTTCCCAAATTTGTATTGGGCTTTATCGCCGCTTCCCTCATCTTTTCTTTTCTTATTCCTGTCGACACTGCCAAATCCGTGGGTGGCATTCTCAATAGCCTGCGCACCGTATGGTTTGCCCTTGCCTTTGTAGCCATCGGTCTCGAAGCACGCTTTACCGACCTGGTGAAAATAGAAGGTGGACGCCCCGCCATCGCCTTTGTCGGCGCCCAGCTTTTCAACATCCTCTGGACCCTCATCTGGGCCTGGCTGCTTTTCGGAGGTATCCTCCTCGCAGCACCAGACATTAAATAAACAGATCAAAATGCTTAAATAAATAGATCAAAATGCAAATAAATAGATCAAAATGCAAATAGGTAGATTAGCGTGCAAATAAAAAGATCAGGGTGGGTCGCCCTCCAAGGGCGGCTCACCCTGATCTTTCTCCCTTACTGCACCCTTTCCTTCACATCATCAGCCGTATTATCATTGTACTTCCGCTTGCGTGTAAACGTTTCTTTACCGAAACTATAACTGAAAGAGATACCTACCCGGCGTGTATCATTGAAACTTACGCGGTGCGATTGCGCTTGCTTCAATCCCTTCAATTCTTCATCCCATTTCATCGTACGGAAAATATCTTCCACATTGATCTTCAGATTACCCTTGCCCTTCAATATTTTCTTTTGGATAGCTGCATTCACCCAGTACCGGGGTTGCACCATCCGCTGCCAGTTATTGATAGCCGCATTATAAGCCCCGTAGAATTCGGCACTCCAATCTTTGTTAAACCTGAACTGGCTCAACAGGTTCGTACGCCACGTATACATCACGATGTCCAGGTTTTCCGTGTACAGTTGTCCCTTTGTGGAGAACTGTGCACCTGCAATATGGAAGTTGAGCGTCCACCATTTGGCAGGCAGCGTGTTGAAATACAAAAGTACCGCGATCAATTGCCGGGTGGCTATATTTTCCGGGCGTGTGATCAGGATATTGTCTTCCACCCTGGAGGCGCCGAAAAATCCATCCGTGGCACGCTCTACATTGAAGATCCCATTAAAGAATTGTTTGTACCGGTAAGTCAGCGACACACTGTTGTTGTACGAGGGTTGCAGGTAGGGGTTCCCCGTGCTGTAAGAATACTGGTCTACAAAGAACAGGAATGGATTCAGTTGCTGGTATCCGGGCCTGTTCACCCTGCGGGAGTAGTTTAAGATTAGATTGTGCTTGCCCAGGCTGTCCAGCTTATAGCTGACATACACTGTGGAAAATAATCCCGTGTAATCATTCGTAAAGGTACTGGCCGGTACTACCGCATTCCCCAACTGGCGTCCCTTCGTTTGCGTATTCTCCAGCCGAAGGCCCAGCTGCATGCCGATCCTTTTCCAGTCCTTTCGTCCATTCACATACAGCGCATTGATATTCTCCCGGTAAATAAAATGGTTCGACCGGCCATAGTCTGGTGTATGCGTGCCACCCATCACTGCATAATAATCCGATTGATTGTCATTCTCCACAAAGCTGGTCTTCACCCCGCCTGAAAGGCTGGCCTTATTTTTCAATGGGTGCGAATAATCAGCCCGCGCTGTATAGATATCAATATTGGAGGGCAGGTTATAGTAAAAATCCTGGTTGCGGAGTTGTCCGCCCGATGAACCGCTTACAAAATTCTGCAACACCTGGTCCCCTTTATTATTGTAGTTGATATAATTGATATCCGCCGTCAGCTCCCTGCCCGCATCGTCAAATTTATGTTGCAGGTTGATATTGCCGTTCAGTTGACGCCAGTTACTGGTATTATCACTACCGCCCCAGCCAATAGAATCCAACACATCTCCCGCACTATAACTATTGCTTACATAATCCACGTATTCCTTCCGGCGCCTTGCGCTGCCATTCACAATAAACCCGAGCGTAGTTTTGGAAGATACCGTATAGTCCATGCCTATCCGGCCATTGAATTCATTACTCCCCGAAGTTGAATAATTTTCCAGGCCAACGCTGGCGCTTTTTTGGGCGCTGCTGCCGTAAAACACACGATTGCTTACATCGTCATTGAAATCGGCGTACCGGCCATAACTGAAATTGCCAAACAGGTTCACTTTCCGGTTGAGATAATTCAGGTTAAGTGAATTGTAACTCCGGGCCAGTTTGCCTTGGTTATAGTTGAGGCTCAAACTGCCGGCATATCCTTCTGTTCTTTTCTTTTTGAGACGGATATTGATCACTGCGCCGCCCGCCGCATCATACTTGGCCGGTGGATTGGGCATCAGTTCTATTTTATCCAGCATACCGCCGGGCAAAGACCGTAAATAGGCAGCCAGATCACGGCCACTCATATAAGTAGGACGTCCGTCGATCAACACATTCACACCCGAAGAGCCCTGCAGGCTGATCTCCCCGTTAGCATCTACCGTGATGCCCGGTGTTTTTTCCAATACTTCCAGCGTATTGCTGGTGGAGGCACTGATCATGGATTCCACGTTTACGATCGTTTTGTCAATGTCTTGTTCAATCAGCGGCTTTTTGGCCACCACTACCACTTCCTTCAGGTTGGCTTTCTTTTGTGGTAATAGGATGATGGCGGGCAATACCAGCTGCGTGCGGTCTGCTTCCAGCGTAAGCGGCGCACTGGTATATTTTTGTGTTCCCGTAGCCGTGATCACCAGCAGGTACACTCCATTGGGCAGGTTGGAAAATTCAAAGCGGCCATTGTCCCGCGCCGTTTTGGTTTGTACTGTAGCCGAGTCTTTGGCCTGCACCAGCCGCAGCGTAGCGCCCGGCACGGGTTCATTTTGTATATCTTTGACCTGGCCGCTGATCGTCTTGTTGTTCGACTGAGCCAGCGCGTATACCGAAAAAAGCATCGTACAAAGGATCGTAAAGAATGATTTCATGGCGTAGTTATTTTTGTGCTATACAGGGTTTATGAGCAAATTTGGCCCAGGATACCAGCTCCGGGAAATAATCCTGTCGTATAGGCGCCGCTTCGTGACGGAAGGCCGTTTTGGGCTGACAAAGCCCTTCGTCACCTTACAATCTGATTCTGCCATCGGTGCACCCCGGTTCGTCAGGTAAGTTTTAGCGGGTGCATTCCGCAAGCCAGCTTTGCAGGTAGTCAGTTGGCTAAAAACAATAAATATGAAGATCTTGGATAACGCAGGCAACGAACAAAAGAGCAGTACTACACAACACCTCTGGCTGGTGCTGGGCGCGGGCATACCCATCTTTCTCACCGCCAATTTCTATATGGATGCCCTATTCACCAGGCAATCCGAGCAGTTGGCCTTTCTCGTCACCATTTATTTCCTGGCTGGCATTTATATCGGCCGGTATGTATCACAGCTATGGATCAGTAAACACCGTACCGCTCCCCGCTGGCTCATCATTACACTCATACTGGTCATGCTTGCCTGCACCATCATCGTATTCATCGTGGCGGGTCTTACCATCTCCGGCAGCAAACACTTCCTGGCCTATTTATTTACCTTCCTGCCCCTGTTGATACTTAGCATTGCCACCGGTATGCTCATCAAACTGGTGCGCTCTTCTATTAAAAATCAGTTGCAGGATGCACGCGCCACCGCCGAACAAAGCCACAGTGAACTCAAATTTCTCCAGAGCCAGTTGAGTCCTCATTTCCTTTTCAATACCCTCAACAATATCTATGGCATCTCCCTCTCACGCCATGAAAAAGTGCCGCCCCTGCTCCTCAAGCTCTCCGACCTGCTCCGCTATTCCGTATACGAGGCGCGCGAACAGTTCGTGCCCCTCCGCAGTGAGCTTGATTATATTCACAACTACATCGACTTCGAAAAGATCAGGATCGGTGAAAAACTTGTGCTCACCACCGAATTTGATTACCACATAGATGCCAGGATCAAAATAGCCCCCCTGCTCCTGATCGTATTTATAGAAAATGCTTTCAAGCATGCAAAGAATAGTATCCAGCAGGAGATCTTCATCGACATCAAATTGAAAATATGGGGCAATACCATTTTGTTTTCTGTCAGAAATTCCAATAGAGCCGATCGCACAGAAAAAGGTATCTTGAACGCCAATAGTGGATTCGGGCTCGACAATGTGCGCAAGCGACTGGAACTATTGTATGAAAAAGAGTACAACCTCGAGATAGAGGACGACGAAGAATATTATAACGTGACCCTGCAACTAAAAGTGAAGAAATGATAAACAGGTTCGACTGCCTGATTGCAGATGATGAGCCCATTGCCCGGGAGATCATCGAAGCTTATTGCGGCCATTTGACACAACTGAATGTCGTGGCTTCCTGCACCAATGCCCTGGAAGCAAAAGCCGTATTGGAACAACAGCACGTGGATATTCTTTTCCTCGATATTAATATGCCCGTGCTCGATGGTATCTCTTTTCTCAAGACCGTAAAAGATCCGCCTCAGGTCATTTTCACCACTGCCTACAAAGAGTACGCCGTGAATGCCTTCGATCTGGCCGCCTGTGATTACCTCCTCAAGCCATTCTCCCTCGACCGCTTCATGGTAGCCGTCGACAAGGCCATTAGCCAGATAAACAGGATGTCTGCTTCACCATCAGCTACATCTTCATCCGACAGGATGGAAGGCAAAGGAGAAGATTACACCTTTATGCGCATAGACAGTAAGATCTATAAGCTATCCTACAAGGATATTTATTATGCCGAAGCCAATGGCAACTACACCAAAATAGTGATGCAGCAACAAACCCTCATGCCTGCCATGACCTTCACTGCTGTCGAACAGCAATTGCCCGGTTCCTTATTTGTGCGCGTGCATCGTTCCTTTATCATCAACAAAGCGGCCATTTCCCTCATAGAAGGCAATAGGGTCTACATCGGCAAAATAGAAATACCCGTCGGCAGCAATTACAAAGAAGCCTTCCTGAAAGAACTGGGCCTTTAATTTGTCAGGCTGAGCTTGTCGAAGCCGTCGAAGGGTGGGTCGCCCTCCAAGGGCGGCTCACCCTGATCTAAACCTCCCCATCGGGCCTACCGCTTTGTAGCAAAATCGTATCAAACGTGTATTCTGCCCCGTAGGGGCTGCCGCTTTGTAGCAAGCAATCGTATCAAACGTGTATTTTGCCCCATTGGGGCTACCGCTTTGTAGACATGATCGCAGACAAATTTCTTTGCCCCATAGGGGCTACCCTAACGCTGTCCCCCTTCACCAACCCTTTCCGCAGGCGCTTCCACCACGGCCGCCGCTTGCCTGCTTGATGCTGTTACCTTCCCCTGCGGCCTTTCAGGCCCTACCGGGAAGCGGGCATCCGCAAACGCAGCACGTACCCGTCCGTTCACCTCCACCGCATTCGCGCGGTTGGCAATTAACTGGTAACTGAAAGCTGTATTCGAAGTGCCGCCGTTCAGTTCGATCACATCAAAACCTGCTGCTGATTTATTCGTTACATACACTCCATTGCAATCACCTTCCAGCTGAATGAACACTTTTAGCGGCTTCTCCTTACTCACCGCAATATTACGCGCCAGGATGGGATCGATCCGGATATGCGCCTTCCCATTCACCAGTTCACCTGTTCCGGCATCTGTAAACAATACCTCTGGCGCTTCAGGGCAATACATGATCCGGTTCCTTCCTTCCTCATCCGGCACCATGGTCGATTTTACCCCGCTGGATAGGATAGCGTAGTCCACATTACTTGTACGGCCGCCGATGTAGGCAAATCCGTTACCCGAAGGCAAATAATCAAAATAGCCTGCCCATTTGCCGTTCGTTACAGGCCCGGCCGAGGTTCCGGCATACGCGATCACGCCAAAGTTTTGGCCCGCAGCGATCGTACCGGCGCCAGCGCCTATATTGTTATAAGTAGTCATGCCATTGCCCAGCGAGATCGTACCAATACCTGTACCAGCATCTGTAGCCATTGAATAAGTACCTGCATACTGTCCATTGGCTGCCAGGCCCGAGCCGTTAGCATTGGTAGCGCCAGTGGAAAGATTATTGCCCAATGCCAGGATGCCTGTTCCTGCGATATGGCTGTTTGTTCCCCGGATGCCGGGGTTGATAGTGGAATTCGTTTGCCCCATTACGCCAGATCCGCTCATCGATATACCTGCTACCCCATAACCCGTACTGCTATTAGCACCATATACGCCTACACCAGTAGAAGTATTTTGTCCCAGTAATCCCTGCCCGGAGCCATTATTCTCCCCATACACTCCTGCAAAGACACCCGAGCTGTATCCGTTGATCGGGAAACCAAATCCACTTGTTGCTCCGGCCACGCCGGCTCCGAAGACTTCCAGTGCATCGCTATTCGATTTTGCCGGGCTGCCATTGATGAGTACCTGTCCATTGGCCCTTACCCGCAGTCGCTCGGTATTGTTTGATTTCAGCAGCAAGTCCTGCGCATCCGTAGTACCTAAAAAATGGGTGGCTGGTGCGGTGCCACTATTGCCTGTCATTTGCCAGCTGGCATTGACTGTCGTCAGCATTATCCAGTTAGGAATGGCAGGCGTACCGTTGTTATAATAGAATCCTGCGGTGCCATCCGTTTGGAATACCAGCAGGCCTGTCGCCGGCGTGGCAATGCCAGTCCGTTGGGCCGCTGTCATAGAGGGGATCAACAATCCTTTCGTGGTGCTTTTTACTTCCAGCATGGCGCTGTTGTCCGGCCCGCTGCCGTCGGAATTGATGCCTACCTGGGCATAGGCGCCTGAGGTCACAAGTAATGATCCGATCAGCAAAGTTGTTCTTAATCGCATGGGGGGTATTTATTATAATAAATAAAAATATACCCTAAAGGGCCCGTTCCTGGATCCTTGTATGCGAACAGCCGAATATTGTATGTGAAGGTTGCTAGTAGAGTGGCCTTACACCTTCAGATGTCATGATCACTCTTTTCATCGTGCCATCATCGTTGTAGTATAGGTAGTCCAGGCATACAGAGCGGCGATGACTACCACCATCCTTCAAACCGCCATTGTGGTAAAAGAAATAATCTTTGCCCCGGAAGGGGAGGATAGCTGGCCGGTTTGTCTCACAATTGCCCGCCAGTTCATTCAGGATACCTTTAAATTCCCAGGGGCCGTGAATGCTCCGGCTCATGGCATAACCTACCTTTTCAGGACTGCCATACCCATAAGAAAGATAATACCATTCTCCCCGTTTATGCAAATGGGCACCTTCCATAAATCCCGGCAGCGATATTTTGCGCACAGCACTTTGTAAGGAGATCATGTCCTCGCCAAGCTGCGCATAATAGCACATATCTTTTCCCCAGAACAGGTAAGCTGATCCATTGTCATCTACCAATACTGTAGGGTCAAAATTCTGTCCTGTGCTGTCGATTGTATGAATGTCATGGCCTGTAATAAGCGCCGAGCCCCGCGCATCTGTAAAGGGTCCCAGTGGATCATTGGCAACTGCCACCCCGATCGCTTTGCCTTCAATGGTGGAGTGAGTGACCGATACATACCAGTAAAATTTACCTTTATGATGGATCACTTTAGAGGCGTAAGCATCTCCTTGGGCCCATAGAAAATCAGTGGCCTTCAGGCGGTGAGGACCTGCTGTCCAGGTAGCAAGATCCTTCGACGAAAAGCATAACCAATCCTTCATAACATAGGTTGCTGACGGATAAGCTGCTTCGTCATGTCCCGTATACAAATAGACCGTATCATTCCAGGCCAGCACCGTCGGATCGGCCGTAAACAGGTTACTGATAATTGGGTTGCCGGTTCTCATGCGAAAATCACCTACAATTTAGCGGCCACAAAGGAGCGCCTCATGATCTTACACCTGCTACCTCAATCTGTGGTGGGAAATTAAGAACTGAAAAATGGGGAATAACAACCGCAGGGAGATAAAATGCGCCCGTTCAAATACATTGGTGTCATTTTTGTGCCTGATCCCCCGACGGTACATTTTGCAATCTAATAACCACTTTAAAACTTTTCATTATGCCAGGAACCAGTGTAGCAGCTACAAAAACCTTTACCCTGTTGGTAGATAAAGCCCCTTATGAAGTGAAAATACAGCCCTTCGATTTTAATGACGAAAAACGCTTTTATGTAAGCGTCAACGCCAGTACTTATCATGTATTCACCTGGGATGCGGAGGTCAGCGGTTGGCGGGCAATCGATGATGAGGGGGCAGACTTATCCGATGTGGTGGAAGCAGCGATCAGTCAAAAATTACAGGCTCAATAAGCAGCCTACCGTATTTGCCCATTCCCCCGGATCACCCATTTCTCCGTTACCAGCTTTTCCAGCGCAAAAGGACCACGCGCATGCAGCTTCTGGGTGGAAATGCCGATCTCGGCGCCCAGCCCAAATTCCTCCCCATCCGTAAAGCGGGTGGAGGCATTTGTGTATACCGCTGCAGCGTCCACTTCCCGGATAAATCGTTCACAGGCTTTTTTATCTTCCGATATGATCGCTTCAGAATGACGGGTAGAATAAGTAGCAATATGCTCCAGCGCTTCATCTATCCCGGCTACTATTTTGATCGCACATTGCTGACTCAGGAACTCGCGCCCAAAGTCAGACGGCGCTGCTTTTTGTAAATGAGGATAACCCTTCAATAAACCATAGGCAGCAGCATCAGCAAATACCTTTACCTCAAATGCCTTGAACAAAGGAGCGATCCCTTTCAGAAAGCTTTTGGCCACTTGTTTATCTACAAGGATAGTATCTGCTGCATTGCATACCGAAGGTCGCGAGGTTTTGGCATTTACAGCAATGGCGATTGCCTTTTGCACGTTGGCTTTCCGCTCCACGTATACATGCACCACACCCGCGCCTGTTTCAATAACCGGCACCAGGCTGTTCTTGCGCACATATTGTATCAGCCCTTCCGAACCACGGGGTATCAATACATCAATGTATTTCGTAGCAGTAAATAATTGATCCACCACTTCCCGCGCGGCTGGTAATAAGGTCACCACATCCGGATTTACTCCTTGCGCTTTCAATACTTTTTTAATGAGCTTCACGCCCAGTTCATTCGTGTCAGCTGCTTCACTGCTGCCTTTCAATACACAGGCATTGCGGCTGCGCAGGCATAGCGCGGCAATATCGAAGGTTACATTGGGCCTTGATTCATAAATAGCACCTACCACACCCAGCGCCACACTGATCTTTTGCAATTGTAAACCATTGGGAAGCGTTCTTTGCTCCAATACCTTGCCTGTAGGGTCGGGTAGCTTGGCCACCTTCTTAATGCTGTTCGCTATATTTTTTATGCGGGCTTCCGTCAGCAGCAATCGGTCATTACGCGGATTGTCGGGAGCCTGCCGGGCAAGGTCTTTTGCATTGGCTTTCAGCAAGGCGTTCGTTTGCGCGATCAGTTCATCCCCCAATGCCCGCAGCAGCTGTTGCAGCTGTTGATTGCTAAGGCCCTGCAGACTGGTTGCTGCCTTGTGTGTTTTTATAAGAAGCGGTAATATTTTCTGCATGTTCCGTAGTCATTAAAATAAAACGATGTCGTCAGCATGTGCGGCAATCACATTTTTCACAGCCAGTTGGTTGTTGATCGCTTTCGCGTCCGCTCTTGTTTTGGCCACTCCCAGGATCGTGCCTTCCTCGTCCATCAATTGCACTACTTCGCCCACCCCAAACTTGCCCGTTACACTCGTTATGCCAACAGTCAGCAAACTTTTCCTGGATTGCAGCGCTTTGGCCGCCCCTTTGTCAACATAGATAGTTCCCAGGGTTACCGAACCACTGGCCAGCCATTTCTGGCGGGCGCCCAGCGTAGAAGATTGTGGTACGAAATAAGAACCATTGCGGCCTTCCAGTGCCGCCGACAAAGGTTTCTCTCCTTTCAGTCCGCAGATCACCACCTGGATGCCCAGCGAAGTGGCCAGTCGCGTAAAAGTGAGTTTGGAGATCATACCGCCCAATCCTAATCCGCTCTTTTCCGTACTCACATATTTCATGACCGAAGCTACTTTGTCGATGCGTGGTATCACCTGCTTTTGATCATCCAGCAAGCCACCCGAAGAGGTGCAGAGTACCAGCGCCGATGCATCAAATCCGATAGCGATCAGCGTAGCCAGCTCATCATTGTCCGAGAATTTGATCTCCACATTGCTCACCAGGTCATTCTCATTCACCACCGGCAAAATGCCATTCTCCCAGAAGGTGGAAAAGGTCTCCTTTAGTTGCAGGAACTGCTTACGGTTGGAAAAGTGTACCCGCTCACAAAGCGCCTGCGCCACCGGAATACCATGCGGGGCAAAATATTGCGCATACAATTGTATGAGAACGGGATTGCCCACCGCCGCCGCTGCCTTGCGTTCTGATAAGGTGCCCTTATAATCCCGCAGGAATTTCTTTCCGCTGCCCACCGCACCACTCGATACCAGCACCACCTTGTACTTTTTACTCAGTAAAGCGATCTCCGCAGCCACCTTTTGAATAATGCCCGTATCAATACTCCCTTCCTGGTTACTGATCACAGCTGTACCTAACTTGACAACTAACACTTTGCCCGACATTTCTATACTTGTTTTATAGAGTAATAGCCGTAAAAATAATAAATAACCGGCTAATGCTCATCCCTTAATTCCGGTACCAGGAATATACAGCTTAATAAAATGCTAATCCATCATACAAATGCATCATAGCCGTTTTGTATCTTCCTTTTACTGGTGTGCCAATAATCTACTGCTGGTACCTCAGTTTGCTTCGTTTCTTCAAGTGATTTGCTGCTAAAACGCCTGCCCGGGCGTGTTCAAGCCCACCTTTATTGTATGGTCTTGTCCTATTTATATTTTCTATCCAATTAAATGAAGAAAAATGCAAATCAAAACCAGATCACACCATTATCTTGCTATGTTGAGCTTAATACTTTGCATAGCTGTCTTATCCTGTTCAAAACAACCGCTTCAGGAACCCGTTGCGGAAGAACAACCCATCGGGGGTACGCCCGAGGAAGTTGAATTAAATGCCATCAACAGCACCTTTTCCGAAAATTGGGACAGTTACACCCACGGCAGCCAGTATACCTCTGCCCAGGCCAGTGCCGATTTCGGAAATATCAGTGGCTGGAATCAATCCCGCTCCATGATCTCCAATGGAAACCTGCGTGTGACCTTATTGCCCAATGCCTTATCAGGCGCGGGCGGTATCGTCAGCAATATCGATGTATCAGACGGCACTGCCTATGAACTCGATTTTGACATTCGTTTCCATAGCCAGTTCGATTGGAGCAGGGGAGGAAAACTGGGCTTTGGCTTCGCTATTGGTGAAGGCAATGCCGGCGGCGATCCTGCCTGGGATGGCAATGGTGGCACCCTGCGCCTCATGTGGTACAACAACAATGGCCGTGTATATTTCCACCCCTATGTGTACCACAGGGATCAGGTGGGCCAGTATGGAGACAATTTCGGCAAATCATATCCCTCCTCCGGTAGCCTTGTCAAAGGGCAAACCTACCATGTGCACATGTACATCAAGAGCAATACCGGCAGCAGTACCAATGGTCGTGCTCAGATCCTCATTGATGGCACTACCTTACTGGATATTCCTATCCGGTGGACGACCAACGATGCTCAACGTATGATCAAGAATGTTACCTTCCATACATTCCGCGGCGGCAGCCAGGATTATTGGATGTCATCCACCGAGGGATATATTTATTACGACAACCTGTCAGTGCATAAGATCAGTTAACTGGTATAGATAACTAACTGCGCGCACCCGGCAAGACCATATGATGAAAGCCCCGGAACAGCTCTTTAAAAAAGAGTATGCCGGGGCTTTTTCATGCGTTATCGGGCACCGCTGTTACTTTTTGGAACTGGCCGTAGCTTTACCAGCCTTTCCCATGGTCAACAAAGCATTCAGGATAAATTTGTTTTGTGTTTGATTGGCGAACGTGAAGGACAACTCCTTATTCGTTTTGTTTTCGTAATCAATATCGTTATGCCCCATATTTACATAGAGCATCTTGTAGTGCGTATTCGTCCAGGCTACCGGGTAATAGCCGCTATGCCATATTTCATGCTGTTTGGGACCTGTGCCCAGCGGGAAACTGGTGGAGTCAATAGATAACAGGATCTTAATGTCCGGGTTCTTACGCAGGTCTTTTTCCCAGCGATACCATTCATTCGGTGCTGAAGAAAAAGTAGCTGGCAAGTGTTGCGTGAAAGGGTGTTTTCGATCCTCTACCCGCAATACTGCCGAGGTGGGACGCCAGGTATTGCTCTTGTATTGCCCAGCGCCTATAAATTGGTTGTGGTACCAGTCCCAGTTTTCCGGAAATGCGGAGGGCGTAAGTGCAAATGCGGCAAAATGAAAACCGATCCAGCCACCGCCTTTTTCCATGTATTCCTGGAAAGCCCTTCGTTGGTCTGCAGATTCGGGACGCGTATCCAGGAACAGTACTACCTGGTATTGCGACAGGAAACCGGCATTCAGATTACTCCAGTTATTTGTAGAGTCGTAAGTAAAGTGATTGTCTGCCGCCGCCTGCGCCAGCCACTTGTTGGCCTCATGCACATAGCTGATATGCGCCTGGTCGCTTTTGGCCGTAAAAAAACCAATGACCTTAAAGAGAGGAGCTTTGTTTTGCGCTGTCAGGTTGAATGAGCAGGTCAGACTAAGGACACAATAAACAATCGTTCTTACGGTAATCTTGTTCATATGGGTAATAGCAGGTTTCGCCCAAATTAAGGCTTTTTCCTATCTGCTAAATGGGATACTACTTAAACGTTTCAGTTAAGCACCCGCCTTATCACTTTTTGAGTGTACCCAGTATTTCCACATAATGCGGATTGTACATCAGGCCCAGGATATTGCCGAATGGATCAACCACCGAAGCAGTCACAAATCCTGCCCCACGTTCTGTGATGCCTTCATGTTCTTTAGCACCCATGCCTTTCACCCTTTCAAGCATCTCCTCCAACTTGTCAACATGCCAGTACATAATGCTGCCCCCGGCTGCTGTCCCCGTTTGGTGAGGGGCATATTTGCTGTCAATAATGCCCAACTCATGTTGAAAGTCTCCCACACGGAACTCAAGATAAGCGGGGTTTTCAGCATTGGGCTTCGCAAAATAGGGTTCGATACCCAGCAGTTCTGTATACCATTTCCTGGCTGCCGCCATATCTGCGGCATAAAAACTAACCGTTGCAAATCCCCGTAAAGTGTGTGTAGTGGCCATATTACTGTCGTTTTAGTGTTATTAGATGATGATACAAAACTAATACCACCTGGTGACAGCCCTATGTCAGCAGTAGAAGGCGAATTAATATATTTCTAAATTGGATATGACCGGGCAGGCTTTAGCACCCGTTATGTTGACCCTTAGTTTAGCAGTTTGTATAGGCGAAACCTTTAATATTCGTTTATAGCCAATGGTGGTACCCGCTGCTATTTGCTTCCAGCCATCTTTCAACAGGGCTTCTACCGTAAATGATTGTACCCGCTGTCCCAGTTGTATGTATTCCTGCAACACGATATATTGTACGGAAGACGGTGCCGGCAGCGTCACTTCCAGTTGGCCCGTAGTCTTGTCATCATCCGTAGCCCAATAAGAATCTGGATTGCCATCAGTAATATTAGATACAGCATAAGCTGCTTCCTTCCCGCGGTAACTATCAGCTTGCACGGCTGCTTTGAATGCCAGGTTCTTGCCAAAGGCTTTTTTCAGTAAGCCGGCAAAGCCGCGAAGTGCCTTTACATCGTTCTCATGGAACAGGCCGCGGCGGTCGGGTGGAATATTCAACAGCAGGGTGGAGCCCCGACCTACCGAGGTCAGGTAGATCTCGAATAACTTTTCCGGTGTTTTTACCAGGCTGTCTTCTTTGGCATGATAAAACCAGCCTGGCCTGATAGACACGTCTACTTCCGCAGGCACCCATTGCTTTCCATCAGGTGAACCCGTATTCAGCAGCTTTTCAATATTGGGTTTGCCGGCATACAAGGTATCTGTAGAGATCGTATTCCAATTGGTAGCGCCGGCCACGCCGCGCTCATTACCTACCCAGCGTACACCAGGACCTGCATCACTGAAAAAAATAACATTTGGCGCCATGCTACGCACCATATTTAAAGTAGTGGGCCAGTCATAATAGGTGGCACCATTGATCTGTCTCTTTTCCCTGGCTCCACCATAGTAACCATCACCTCCATTGGCTCCATCAAACCACATTTCAAAAACAGGCCCGTATTTGGTGAACAACTCTTTCAACTGATTGCGGTAATAGGTGAGGTAAGAAGCCTGGCCATAATCCGCCCGGTTCCTGTCCCAGGGCGATAAGTACACCCCGAATTGCAAACCATATTTTTTACAGGCATCACGGGCTTCCCGTACAATATCACCCTTGCCTTTCTTATAGGGACTGTTCTTAATCGAATGTTCTGTGTATTGGCTGGGCCACAAACAAAAACCATCATGGTGTTTGCAGGTTAAGATCATCGTCTTAAATCCTGTTTCTTTCAGCGTCCTGGCCCATTGACCTGCATCTGTCTGCGTGGGATTGAAGATCCCAGGCTGCTCATCTCCATAGCCCCATTCCAGATCCGTAAACGTATTGGTGGTGAAATGCACAAAAGCATTCATCTCCATCTTATGCCAGGCCAGTTGTTGCGGAGTTGGCACAGGTAATACAGGGGCCGGTGGTTTTACATTGCTTTGGGCCAATACCCCTGCCGGTAATAATAACCAGGAGAAACGCAGAAGACAGTGCTTGAAGGAAGTGCGCATGTTACAATTGGTATAAGTAAATAATAAGGACGGTAATTTGTACAATGTCGTTTCAGCCGGCCATTACCCTAAAAGTACAGCATTCGTCAACCTGATTTATTCAATTCCTTTTACACGCATGCGCAAAGTGTATACCGCTGTGGAAGCCGTGATGAACAACTGATCCCTGTCCTTACCACCGAAACAGAGGTTGGCTGTCCACTTCTCAGGGATGTCAATATGCGCGATCTTGGTGCCGGCAGCATTGTATACCGTGATGCCATTGCCTGCAGCATACAGGTTTCCTTCATTGTCGAGCGTCATGCCATCTGCCGTCTGAGATGCAAACAATACCCGGTCACTGAGCGTAGCGTCTTTATTGATGCGATACTTATAGATCTTCCCTGCGCCAATATCCGCCACATACAGCGTTTTGCCATCTTTGGTGCCTACAATACCATTGGGACGCGTAAAGCTGTCCGCTACCATTACCGGATCTTTTTTACCGGGCGCCAGGTAGTATACTTGTTGTTTGTCCAGTTCCGGTTTTTTCCGTGTCCAGTAATCCCGTTGGTAATAAGGATCCGTAAAGTAAATGCCATTCTTCCGGTCGATCCACAGGTCATTGGGGCCATTCATTTTTTTGCCCAGGTAGTTCGTCATCAGGATCGTCACTTTGCCATCAGGCCCAATGGCCAATAATTCGTTGGCATCATCCGCACAGGCAATGAGATTGCCTTTTCTGTCGAAGTACAGGCCATTCGATCGGCCCGTTTTATCCAGGAACAAAGACAGCTTTCCTTCCGTATCGTACTTCCATATTTTATCATTGGGCTGATCCGTGAAAAAGATATTGCCGGCTTTGTCTGCAGCAGGACCTTCCGTAAAACTGAATTGCCGGGCAATCAGTTGGGGCTGTGCGTTGGCATAAACAGGAGATAAAGTGTCTGTACCTGAAGTGGTAGCGTTAGTAGCTTTGCCGGAAGAACTGCAGGAAAGCAGCCCTGCTGAGAACGCTGATAAGGCAATGGTTAAAAAGGACCGGTTGATGTTCATATTGGCGCAATTAAGTATACAATGCTAAGGAAGCATTGCTAATTCATCAAATTTTAGTTCCTGGCCAATGGGCAGCTCAAAAGCTATTATCAAATTTTCAAATCACCTCATTTTCAAATTAGCCAGCCTTTCATAATCTTCGGGGGTGTCAATATCAATACTTCCCTGGGAGAAAAGCACCGTAGCCACATCATCAGGAAATTGCTGCAGCAACCGTTTGGCGCCCTGTTGCCCGTTCAGCTTCTGAAGCGCAGCCTGGTATTGTTTGCGAAACAATACAGGCGTGCCCAGCGTATCACTGTACGCGCAGGCCACCATGCCTTTGCCCGACAATGCCTGCACCATGATCATCTCCTGCAATAGCTCCGTATGCAGGAATGGCTGATCACATACCGTAATGATAACAGCATCTGGTGTGTATCCGGCCCGCAGGATGCCATGAATGCCTGCTGCAATGGAGGAACCTATTCCTTGCTGCCATTGTTCGTGATGGATAAGTTGAACCGGAAAGCCCGCGAGTGCAGTTTCCATAGCCTGATACTGTTCACCGGCCACCACAAATACAGGATGACTGATCCCCGCGGCCACTTCTACCGTGTGTTGCAGCAGCGTTTTACCCTGGTAGGTCAGGAACATTTTGGGTTGCCCCATGCGCGAGGAAGCGCCGGCCGCCAGCAGCAAAACGGCGGTCGTCATATAGTAGAGGGATTGTCGTTGGACAACTGTTCGTTGATGGCGCAGGTGATCGGATCATCTGGAAACGCATTTTTCTCAAAACGGAAGGTGGCATGCACCTGCCCATGAATGGGGCCTGCCTTTTCACGAAGCGGCTGCCCGTTTTTGCCCGCCATCACCATTTTGATCTCTGCCATTACAGACAAGGCAATTTCTTCGGAGGTTTCAGCACCGATATCAAGTCCCGTGGGACCATAGATCCTGCTGCGCATCGCATCATCAACCACCAGCCCCGTTTCAGTGGTCAGCTCCTGGAGCATGCGTTCCATCTTCCGGGAGGGGCCCAGCACACCAATATAGGGACAGGACTGTGGCAGCAGCAATGCCAGCATGGCCTTGTCGTAATTGTAATTGTGCGTCATCAGCAATACCGCTGTCTGCGCACCCATGCGCAATTGTTCCATTACGATGGCTGGCTTACCTGTAACGATGCGCCGTACATCGGGAAAACGTTGTCGGTTGGCATGCCCTGGCCTGCCATCGGCCACCGTTGTATGCCATCCGGCAATATGCGCCATCTGTACAAGTGGAAAAACATCGTTGCCCGCTCCTGCAATGACCAGCGACACCGGGGGCGCCAGCCATTCGATAAGACCGCTGATCGTATCGCCATCCAGTTGATATTGGCCCAGTATTGAGTTCTTATAATGAAATACCGTTGCTACATCCTGGGCAATAGCAGGTTCCAGTGCCGGATAAGCCAGCCGTTTGTTGATGCCTCCTTCGTAGTATAAGGCACAGGTGCCAGGCTGCAGTCCATCATAAGTACTGAGCGAGAACAAGGTTACGATCACCGTATCCATTTCTGACAGCGATGCTTTTTCCAGCAAGGCTACCGGATGATCTGCCAGCGTGGGATCAATGGGCTCAAAGAGGATGTGCACAATGCCATTACAACCCAGTTGTACGCCAAATTGTACATCATCCTCATCTGTCGTATCATACGTGACCAACTTATTTTTTTGTTGCGATATCGCCAATAATGCCTTCCGGAGTGCATCACCTTCCAGGCAGCCGCCGCTGATGGCGCCCGTCAATTCACCATCTTCCGTTACCAGCATCCGCGCACCGGGTCGGCGATAGGAGGAGCCTTCCACATACACTACAGTGGCCAGGGCCGTTTTCTTTCCGGCTGCTACTGCCTTTTTATATGATTGGATAATATCTTCGATCTCTTTCATAACCAGCGGAAAGTTAATAAATCAGACTTAACCTTGTATGATTTGCTGCAATTCTTCCAGCAACGGTATTTGCCGTTCATTGATCTTTTTTTTGGCCGCTTCCAGCGGGAACCAGGCAGCTTTTTCTACTTCCGGAAAAGTCTTCCGTTTGCCCGATTTGGGTGGCCATTCCAATTCAAAAGTATTGCTCAGGATAGTGGATACATCCAGGTCACTTTCCTGCGCCCAGCAGTGAACAATTTTACCGCTCTTTTGTTTAATGGGGCTGAGGGCGGTGAAAGGCCCTTCTGGGCGAAATCCTGTTTCTTCTTCCATTTCCCGGATGGCTGCCGCTAAAGGCGCTTCTTCTTCCTCTATAAATTCACCTTTGGGCACCGTCCAGTTGCCTGCATCTTTGCCAGAGAAATAGGGACCGCCGGGATATACCAGCAGCACTTCAATCGACTTGTGGATTTTCCTGTACAACAGGATACCGGCACTTTGTTTCGCCATGTGTATCCTAAAGTTAAAAATTTATTAGTGTACCCCGCGCATGGATGTTTTTCCCTAACTTTATTACTCACCAAAGAAAAGGAGGTATTCATGAAATCTACAGATCATTCATGGGCACTCCAGGTTGGTTTCGCCTAACCGGAGTAAGATCCATCAAAATATCTGCTGACCAAGGGGTCAGGAAAGCCATCCCGCTACGTGCCGGATGGCTTTTTTATTCATGGCTATACCTGTAAGCAATTAAGATAACGAAAGCATCATTTCCTTCGGCAGCCTCACATTCATAGCAGGCTCATAGGTTATTTCCGTGGTCAACAATTGCAGGCGGGGATATCGGGTCAGCAGGTAGTTCAGTATTTCCGTTGCAAAGCGAACAGTG
Source organism: Paraflavitalea soli (assembly GCF_003555545.1). Taxonomy (GTDB): domain Bacteria; phylum Bacteroidota; class Bacteroidia; order Chitinophagales; family Chitinophagaceae; genus Paraflavitalea; species Paraflavitalea soli. The sequence goes on from NZ_CP032157.1 coordinate 44,372, forward strand.
CTATGATTGGCCATGCACCGGTGCGCGCCTGCTCCAAAGGTCAAATGCGCTTCATTGTTTGCCCGGTAGATATCAAATGCATCCGGTCGTTCAAAGTGCATGGCGTCCCGGTTGGCCGCTGCCAGTACCAGTATCGCCGTATCTCCTTTTTTCAGTTCCTGGCCATGCAGCAATACATCATTGGTTAATACCCGTCGCGTATGATGTACAGGAGGATCATAACGCAGCGTTTCCATCACCAACTGTCCCATCGCTTTTTCTTTACCCGGCTGTCCGGCCAACTCCCGATGCTGCAATGCCTGTAACAGCGTGTTGCATAATATCCCCCTGCCTGCATCATAACTTTGGATCATCAGTCCCACCAGGTTGGCCACTGTCATGGCCAATGCCGTCGGAAAAGAAACCTTGCTTACGTTATGTGCAATTGCATACAGCGAAGGCGTATGCAGGATATGCCTTTCTGTTAATTGGTAAACCTCCCTGGTAGCCGCATTGATGGCTGCTATCTGTTGCGCTGTTTTATCCGGTACCATGATTTTTACCAGCACGGCTATATACATCAATATCGACTCCCTGTCCTTTTCGTTGAATTGAAATTCCTGCAGCATACAAGCCAGCGGTAATTGTTTGCCTACCTCCTGTACCCAATCTATTTCGTTGCGTAGGTTTTTATGGCTAAGGCTGGTCGCCAGTAACCCGATAGGAGAAATAGGTAGCCGGGCATTGTATAAACCCATCGCAATTTCCCGGGTGCTTCGATGTGCTGTACCATTGTTCAGCCGCGTATGGTGTTCAATAATAGTCAGCACCTGATCATTTAATGTACCTGCGGGCAGTACTGGTAAAGCTGGAATATGTGCATCATTACCCGTTAGCAACTGCAGGCAATGTTCGTAAGAATAAATGCCCCACACCTGTTGTGCTTCATCTCTGTATACAGGGCTTTCCTGTAGTTTCCTGGCATATATTTCAAAAGGGTTGTTGACTGTTGATTGTGGGAACAAAACAGGTTGCATAAATGTTTTTTGCTTGGTATGATGCTGCAATAATAACTACCTTTAAATCCTTACATTTCATCCCACAATGAACTATGGAATTTGATCAACAGTTTTCCGCCATCGCTTCCCTGATCGGAGAGCCGGCGCGTGCTGCCATGTTATGGAGTATGTTGGATGGCCGGGCTTATACTGCCGGTGAGCTCGCCCTGATGGCCGGTATCTCGCCACAGTCTGCCAGCAATCACCTCAATAAATTAATAGAAGCTGATCTCCTGAAAATGGAAAAGCAGGGCAAGCACCGTTATTACCGCTTTGCCAAACCGGAAGTGGCCACTGCTATGGAAGCCATTTCCCGGTTGATACCCCATCAGGAGAAGCTACACCGCGATAGGTCATTTAAGAACGGCGATATCCAATATGCCCGCACCTGTTATGATCACCTCGCTGGCAGGATAGCCGTCAACTTAACCCAGGGACTGGTAAAACAAAAGATCATTCAGCTAAAGGAAGATGAATTTGATGTCACCAACAAAGGGATGTCATGGTTCGATAGCATAGGGGTTGATATAGCAGCCGTCAGGCAGCAGAAGCGTTTCTTTGCCCGGCCCTGCCTCGACTGGACGGAAAAGAAACACCACCTCGCAGGAGCCCTGGGTGCTGCCCTGCTCGATCAAATGCTGGCCTTGAACTGGATACGCAGGAAGGCCAATGAGCGCACCGTTATACTCACCGGCAAAGGAGAGAAGGCCCTTGCCCAACTGGGCGTTCCCGTTTCAACAGCTGGTTCTCAATAGAATGGCACATATAAATCTGCTATCGAAGCAAGCGCATTGCCGATTCACGATTGCCGTTACGGCAGCTTCGCCACCAATCCTTCAGGCAGCAATCGTAGTATATTGTAGATGATCTTCCATTTAAAGCCCGGCACGATCGTAAAACGTTTGGGAGCATTCACAATTACATCCGCAATGAAAGCCGGTTCCAGCAGCAGCGATTCCGGCAGGTCGAGGTGCGCCGTCATCTTGCTACGGATATATCCCGCTACAATGGCGTTGACAGTGATCTTTCGTGATGAGAGGTATTGCCGCAGACCGGCGAGGTAGGTAGTAAAAGCTGCCTTCGTGCTGCCATATACAAAATTGCTTTTGCGGCCACGCACACCCGACAGTGAACTCAATCCAATGATCCGCTCCAGCTGCGTGTTGGAATTATCCATCGCAATGATATTGAGAATAGATACAGCACCGGCATAATGCACATTCATCATCTGGTAGGTGCCTGTCCAGTTTACCAGCGCTTCCTCATTCGTTACCTGGAAGCCGGCAGCATACACTACAATATGTGGTTTGGCCGGCAGACTATCATAAAAAGATTGGTGAGTGCCAAAGGCTACCGCATCAAAAGACTGTACGATCACGCGCACCGGCGTGCTGATGTTTTCCCTCACAAAGCGGTCCAGTTCTTCCGTACTTCGCGAAGCTGCTACTACCGTATGTCCCTGTTCCACATACAATTTAATGGCTGCTTTGGCCACATCCGAATTAGCGCCCAGTATTAGTATGTTCTTGCCGGCTGTTGTGTGCATGGGCGCAAAGATAATATTCCCAGGGGATGCGTCTAAGCCCGGCAAAAATTTGCTGTCGTCCTATTCATTAGTTCTTTCCTATTTTTAGGCCCTTATACCAAACAAATACTATGGGTGCCATCATACGCTGGGGAATACTTGGTTGCGGACATATTGCAAAGAAATTCGCTACAGACCTGCTGCTCGTTAAAGATGCCAGACTGGTAGCCGTCGGCTCCAGGAGCATGGCAAAAGCCGATGCTTTTGCAGCTGCTTTCCCCGTAGAATATAAGCATGATAGTTACGAAGCCCTGGCCGCCAACCCGGCCGTGGATGTTATTTATATAGCAACGCCCCACAGCCTGCATTATGAAAACGTGTTGTTGTGCCTGCAGCACGGGAAGGCCATCCTTTGTGAAAAGCCTTTTGCCATGAACAGCCGGCAAACCAAAGCCATGATCAACCTGGCAAAAGAGAAGAAGGTCTTCCTCATGGAAGCCCTCTGGTCCAAATTTCTGCCTCAATATGATAAAGTACAGGAAATGCTCAGCCAGGGCAAACTGGGCGCCGTAAAGAGTGTATTGGTCAACTTTGGCTTTAAGCCCCTGGCGCCGGTGTCGCCCCGTTTGTATGATCCCTTGCTGGGAGGAGGTTCCATTATGGACATCGGCATTTACAATGCCTTCCTGGCCATGAGTATTTTGGGCAAACCCGATATCATAGAGGCCAGTATGACCGCTGCCCCCACGGGCGTGGATGAACAATGCGCCGTATTGTTCAAATACAACAATGGTGCTGTGGCGCAACTCTTCTCCACCTTCGCCACCGACCTGGCCACGGAAGCCGATATCTGCGGCACGGAAGGACGCATCAGGCTTACTTCCAGGTTCTTTGATCCCACTGCCCGGATAGAGTACTATTCCGGCCGGCTGGATACCCGCGAAGTGGTCGAAGTGCCCAGGGAAGACGGTTTTGGCTATCAATACGAAGCCCGGCATGTAACAGAATGCCTGCAAAAAGGGCTCACGGAAAGCCCCGTCATGCGCTTTGCCGATACCCTGGAATTGATGGAAACCCTGGATGCCATCCGCAAGGCCGCCGGGATAAAGTATGCTGCTGATGAATAAGAACTACCTTTGTTCAGGAAACCGGGTGTCAGACTGAGTCCCGCTAAGGCGGGATAAACGCTGTCGAAGCCGTCTAAGTGTGTCAATTTAATAGTAACCGCAATAAGATATGATCAAGGTAGGAGAATACAATACATTGAAAGTGATCCGGACAGTAGATTTTGGTTTGTACCTGGAAGATGGGGCCGAAGGCATCCTCCTGCCTAAACGTTTTGTGCCCCAGGGCGCGAAGGAAGGCGATGACCTGGAAGTATTTGTATACCACGATTCCGAACAAAGGCTGATCGCTACTACCCAACGCCCGGCGGGTATCGTGGGCGAGATCGTGATGCTGGAAGTCGTATCTGTTACACCCCAGGGTGCTTTTATGGACTGGGGACTGATGAAAGATATTTTTGTGCCCAAATCCAAGCAATTGATGGGCATGCGCCCCGGCGGCAGGTACCTGGTGAAAATATTCATTGATGAGCAAACAGGCAGGGTAGCCGCCACCGAAAAGCTCGAGCCCTTCCTGAGCAATGAAGAGCTTACCGTAAAGCCAATGGATGTGGTAGACCTTACCGTATGGCGTCGTACTGATATTGGTTATGCGATGATCATCAACCACCGCCATACCGGCGTATTACACTTCAATGAGATCTACCGGCATATATCAGAAGGCCAGTCGTTCAAAGGGTATGTGAAGCATATTTATCCCGACAATAAGATCGACGTGGTCATTGGCAAGCCCGGTTACCAGCGCGTAGAAGATGAATCAGCGAAAGTATTGCGCCTGCTGAAAGAAAACAATGGCTACCTGCCATACAACGATAAGTCATCGCCCGATGAGATCTACGGCTTTTTTGGTATGAGTAAAAAGACCTTTAAAATGACTACCGGTGGTTTGTTCAAACAACGTAAAATTGCTTTCACCACCACCGGTATCAAATCTACTGAGGAAGATTAGTTAAATTTCTTAAATACCACGATCCCGTTGTGGCCCCCAAAGCCGAATGTATTGCTCATCGCTACATTCACCTCTTTTTCTATGGTCTTGCCACTCACGATGTTCATCCAGCCTGGTATGGCCGGATCACGGTCGGAGAGATTGATCGTAGGAGGCACCAGCGAGTGTTTAATGCTCAGGATACCTGCTATGGCTTCAATAGCGCCCGCGCCGCCCAGCAAATGGCCGGTCATCGACTTGGTAGCGCTTACTGCTAAATTGTCTTTCTCCGTAAACAACCGGGCTATAGCGGCAACTTCGCTCAGATCACCCACCGGGGTAGAAGTAGCATGTGCATTCAGGTAATCTACATCACCCGCATTCAATTCCGCATCTTCCAGCGCAAATTTCATGGCCATATAAGCGCCCAATCCTTCAGGGTGGGTAGCCGTCATGTGATAGGCATCCGCCGTCATGGCCGCTCCTGCCAGTTCTGCATAGATCGTAGCGCCTCTTTGTTTGGCATGTTCGTATTCTTCCAGTACCAGCGCACCGGCGCCTTCACCCATCACAAAGCCGTCCCGGTTTACATCAAAAGGGCGGGAAGCCGCTGCCGCGTCATCATTGCGGGTGGAAAGTGCCTTCATGGAGCTGAAGCCGCCAATCGATGCTTCTGTAACAGGCGCTTCAGAACCACCTGTGATCATTACCTTGGCCTTGCCCCAACGGATATAGTTGAAGGCGTCCATAATGGCCGTATTAGAGGTGGCACAGGCCGATACCGTGGCATAATTGATGCCCATTAAACCATATTTCATGGAAATAAGGCCGGCCGCTATATTCACAATGATCTTGGGACAGAAATAGGGACTAAACCTGGGTACAAAATTGCCGGTGGCATACTCCTTTACCTGCTCTTCAAACGTCTGCATACCGCCATTGCCCGAGCCCCAGATAACCCCGGTAGCAAAGGGATCCATCTTGCTGAAATCAAGGCCCGAGTCTTTTACAGCCTGGTCGGCAGCCACCAGTGCATATTGCGTAAAGGGGTCTGTTTTGCGGATGTCGGCTTTGTCCAGAAAATCAGCGGCATTAAATCCCTTGAGTTCACAGGCAAACTTGGTCTTGAAGAGGGTAGGGTCAAATCGGGTAATAGGCCCCGCTCCGCTCTTGCCTTCAAATAAATTCTTGCCAAAGGTGGCTACATCATTGCCCAGGGGGGTAAGTGCTCCCAGGCCGGTTATAACTACTCTTTTCATAAAATTAAACCACTTGTATTTTACAAGTGAATCGCAAAAGTACAAAATAACTATTGTATTTTTGCAAGTACTTCAACAGGATGTTTATGCGGTCAGATTGTCCTTTAAATTTCGGGCTGGAGGTCTTTGGCGACAAATGGACACTCCTAATCATAAGGGACCTCATGTTCTTTGGTAAACGCTATTACGGGGAGTTCCTGGAATCGGCGGAGGGCATATCTACCAATATCTTGGCCGACAGGCTCGCCATGCTGGAAAAGCAGAAGATCATCGTAAAGAAAAAAAGCAAAGAGCATAAGCAGAAATTGATCTATAGTTTGACCCAAAAAGGGATCGACCTCCTGCCCGTCATCATTGCCATTGGCATGTGGTCTGATCAATATGCCGATAAACTCAATCCCCACAGAGATATTATCCTCGGCGAAGCAAGAAAGAATTACACCAAAGGCATCAGGCAGGTGAAACAAAGACTGCAGGACATGCACTTAAAGTAGCCTCTCCGGAAGCCGCCAGGCTCCGTCTTAACGTTTGCAACAAAGTGTCATATCAACCGGCTTCCCTGTAGAATTAGCTATAGAAATTTTGGCATATCATAAAAATAGGTTAGTCTTGTATAAATATAAATTTAGACAAGTCTAAAAAATGTTACCAAGGATACCTAAAAAACTAATGGCCATAGGATGTATAACTGCCTCCATCATCCTGCTGGTGGCTTGTGAAAAATTCATGCCACAGGCACCGGCAGAAGACAGTATACTGGATGGCCCGGTAGAAGGGCTCACCGCTGAACAATCCCTCCAATTTCTCCGCGGCGATGTGGCTTTTAATGATGAAGTATTTACACCTGAAAAAGGACTGGGGCCGATCTTTGTGGCTACTTCCTGCGGCACCTGCCATGCGGGTGATGGCAAGGGACATCCTTTTACTACTTTAACGCGCTTTGGACAAACAGATAGTACCGGCAATAAATTCCTGCATGCCGGTGGCCCCCAATTGCAACAGCGGGCTGTTTATCATTACCAGCCCGAACAATTACCTGCCGGAGCCACCTTTTCCAGGTTCATGCCACCGGCCAACACCGGGTTGGGTTTCCTCGATGCAGTGACCGATGCCGACCTGATAGCGCTTGCCGATCCGCTCGACCTGGATGGTGATGGCATTTCCGGTGTCCCCAACTGGATCCATATTCCGGAATACCTGAAAGAACGGGCCAATTCCATCACACATAATGGAAGGTACATAGCCCGGTTTGGAAAGAAAGCCGCTGCATATGACCTGTTGCACCAGACGGTGAATGCTTACAACCAGGATATGGGTATTACATCTGCTTATGAGCCCTATGATACGTATAGTCACCTGGAGATTGATCCTGAAGTAAGCAACCAAACCGTGATAGATGTGGTGACTTATCTGAAAACACTGAAGGCGCCTATTCAGCGTACACCCAACGATGTGGAAGTGGTGGCGGGAAAGAAGTTGTTCATGCAGATCAGTTGTGGTAAATGTCATGTACCCGAAATGACCACCGGGCCTTCTACTATCAATGCTTTATCCCATAAAGTATTCTTCCCTTATACCGATCTCCTGTTGCACGATATGGGACCAGGGCTTGATGATGGCTATACCGAGGGAATGGCTACTACCGCTGAGTGGCGCACACCCCCCTTATGGGGATTGGGCCTTTCCAAAAAATCGCAGGGGGGCCAGTACTTCCTGTTGCATGATGGCCGGGCCCACAGTATTGAAGAGGCCATACTGTTACACGGCGGCGAAGGGCAGCAAAGCAGTAATGGTTTCCGCCAACTCAATACCGCTGACAAAAACAGGCTGATAAAATTTCTTGAATCTCTATAATGATAATCTAACCATGAAACGACGGGAGTTTATTGTAAGCAGCTGCACAGCCTGTTTATCTATGACCGGGCTGGCTGCATTGACTGGCTGCAGGTCTACGCAATTTATAAGCGGCCGCCTGAACACAGACGGGATGTACATTGATATGGATGATTTTAAAGTGAAGGACAAAGGACAAACCGGATACCATGCTTATGTAGTGGTAAGGAATGAAGAATTGAAGTTTCCCATTTGTGTATACCGCTTTAGTGATACCGAGTATGCCGCCATCTGGATGCAATGTGCCCACCAGGGGGCTGAACTGCAGGCAGCGGGTACACACCTGCACTGTCCTGCCCATGGAAGCGAGTATGATAACAAAGGCCGTGTAACCAACGGACCCGCGGAAAGAGACCTAAGGACCTTTCCCGTAACAGTAAACAACAATCAATTATTTATTGACCTGCGAAAGAAATGAAAAGAACGCTACTCTTTGCTATAAGCTGCATCGTAACTTCTGCCGTTTGGGCACAGATCGATCCTGAGCTTTTGCGCCGGATGCCGGTTAAGCATGATTCCTTGCAAATGAATATGGATGCCGTGTACAACCGGCCTTTTTTGCAGGTAGGTAAATTGCCCGTTGCTATTGGTGGCTATGCCGAAGCCAACTACCAATACCTGAGTGACAATGGGGTGAGTGAAGGCAGCCAGTTCCAGATGAGAAGGCTTACCCTGTTTTTATCTTCTTCCTTATCCCGAAGGATCAAATTCCTTACTGAGATAGAGTTTGAAGATGGCACCAGGGAGATCAACATTGAATTTGCTTCTGTGGATGTTGAGTTTTCACCGTTGTTAAATTTCAGAGGAGGGGTTATCATGAATCCTATCGGGGCCTTTAACCAAAACCATGACGGTCCCAAGTGGGAATTTATAGACAGGCCCATCTCTGCCACCCGGTTATTGCCTGCTACCTGGAGCAATGTAGGTTTTGGCCTGTATGGTAAAAAGTTCACCACCGATTGGGTCTATGCTTATGAACTATACCTCACCAATGGCTTTGATGATAAAATAATTGCCAATTCGGAGAACAGGACCTTCCTGCCCGCCAGTAAAGAGAACAGAGACCGATTTGAGGAGAGCTTTAATGGCAGCCCTTTGTTCACCGGTAAATTTGCGATCAAACACAGAAAGGTAGGGGAGCTGGGATTATCCTATATGGGCGGCGTGTACAACAAGTTTAAAGAAGATGGACTGGTATTGGATAAGAAACGGCGCGTGGATGTAGTGGCCCTTGATTTCAACAGTACTTTGCCGCGGCTTAATACCTTTATCAATGGAGAGTGGGCCTGGACCTTTGTAAACCTGCCCGATCAGTATACCGAACAGTTTGGCAGCAAACAGCGGGGAGGCTTTGTAGATATTGTACAGCCCGTGATCAAAAGAAGGATCTTCGATTGGGACAACGCTGTGATCAATATCGCCCTGCGGGCCGAATATGCCGATTACAATGTGGGCAGGTTCAGGCAAACCGGCGGCAATATTTATGATAACGTAACCGCCCTTGTTCCGGCTATTAGTTTCCGGCCCACTGCTCAAACTGTATTCAGGGCCAATTACAGGCACGAGTGGCACAGGGACCTGCTGGGCAACCCTGCCACGAAGGTGGCCGGCTTCCAGATAGGCATATCCACTTATTTTTGATGCCTCCGTGTACATCAATAAAAATTAGTATACCTGTCATTCAGTAAACACCCGTATCCCAAGCCGGGCCGCCGTCGCATCGATATTGCTGTCGGTGATTACCCGTTATATCCCATTAAAGGTATATGATACCTTTCTGCACTCCGTTGGTAGGACGAAAGGAGTAGATCAGATATTTGGATGAAATCTAATCAAGTTTACAGCGACATTTAGATTTCACCAAAACTACTGTCTCATGCGAAAACGCTATGGGTTAAGCATTGTATTGTCACTACTTTGCTTTCATCTCACCTTTGCCCAAACCCAGAAAATTTCCGGTAAGGTTACTGATGCCAGGACAGGCGCACCGTTGGCGGGCGCTACTGTCGCTACTGAAAAAAATGATAAAGCCGCCCGGGCTGATGCAGAAGGAGCCTTTACTATAGAAGTACCTGCTGCAACAAAAAACCTTATCGTAACTATTGTAGGGTACAAGCGCATGTTGGTTCCCGTAAAAGGCAATTTGCTCAATATTGCCATGGAGGTAGAAGGCGTAATGATCGATGAAGTGGTGGTAACAGGTTATACCACGGTGCGACGTAAGAAATTTGCCGGTGCTACCGCCATGGTCTCCTCAGCGGAAGTGCGTAAACAACCAATGGCTTCTTTTGATCAGGCCCTGCAAGGCCAGGCTGCGGGTGTATCCGTGATCGCTAATAGCGGACAACCGGGCGCTGCCGGTATGGTGCGCATCCGGGGCAATGGGTCCATCAATGGCAATAACCAGCCATTGTACATTATGGATGGAATTGAAATTACCGCCGCTGATTTTGCTACTATCAACCAGGCCGATTTCGACAGGATAGAAATATTGAAAGACGCCGTAGCTACAGCATCTTATGGTTCCCGCGGCGCCAATGGCGTTATTGTGATCAATACCCGCCGTGGTAAAGCCAGCCAGCTGCAATTGAATTATGATGGACAGGTAGGGTTCAGCAAATTGCCCAAAGACCGGTTGATCGTCATGAATAGTAAGCAGAAAATAGACTACGAATTGCAACGGGGTAATTTGTACGGCTGGACGCCTGCACAAGCCGATAGTTTGCGGGCAGTCAACTTCGATTGGAAGGATGCGCTCTTTCAAACAGGTGTTACGCAGCAGCACCAGATCAGCGCCAGTGGCGGCAGCCAAACCAGCCGTTTCTTCGGGTCCTTATCTTATCTGGACCAGGAAGGAATCCTAAAAACGACGGGTCTGAAACGGTATACCGTTCGTGTGAACGTAGACAACAATGTAAAGAACTGGCGTTTTGGCATCAGTGTGCAAGGCGGTTATTCAAAGCTCAACAATACGGGCGAAGCTGTTACCACTACCAATACGCCTTTGAATGCTATACGCTGGGGCAATCCCTATGAAAGGGATATTGATCCACGAACAGGTGATTACCAGGAAACAGGCGGGGCCAACACAGGCCTGCTTACTTCTGGTCAGCCTAATGCGGCCATGGAATTATTCCTCAACCACAATAACAACCTACAGTTAAAGGGTATTGGCATTGCCTACCTGGAATATCATTTTCCTTTTGTAAAAGGTTTGTTTGCCCGTACTATCTGGGGTATTGATTATGGACAAACGGAAGGAGAGTTGTTTACCAGCCCGCGTGTAGCCGTGGGCCGGCCCAGGAATGGCGCCCTTCAGCGGACCTTTGCCCGCAACCTCCGTTATACAGGCACTTCTTCCCTCAACTATAAAAAGGAGTTTGGCAAGCACGAAATAGAAGGAGGTCTCTTCTTTGAAGTGGTAAAAAATAATGCCCGCAATTTTGGGTTCACAGCTTTTGGCTTCACCAATGGATTTGAGAACGAAACAGGTATTACGCCCGGCAGCACCTCCAATCCCAATTATATTGCCAACACCGTAGGTGGGGGTGGACAAAGTGGTTTACAATCCTTTTTTGCCATGGCCAGTTATGGATATGACAGCAAGTACTATGTGAATGTAGTAGGCAGGCGTGATGGCTCATCCCGTTTTGGCTTCAACAACCGCTATGGTAATTTTGGATCAGTGGGGTTGACGTGGGCAGTGACTGAAGAAGCGTTCATGAAAAATATCAGCGTGCTGGATGAACTGAAACTGCGTGCCAGCGTTGGTACCAATGGCAACAATGCCTCTGCCAATTATGCGCTTCCTTTATTTGCCCGGGGCGCGTATGCCGGCGCCAGTGCCTGGGGGATTTCCAGCCCTGGTAACCTGGACCTGCGTTGGGAAACCAACCGCACCATCAATATAGGCGTTGATTTCTCATTATTCAAAAGGAGGTTGTCGGGTACGGTTGAATTGTATGACCGCCAAACGCAAAACCTGTTCTATGGTATTCCCATCGATCCCGCCCTCAACAGTTTTGCTACGATTGATGGCAACTTTGGCAAGTTGAGAAACCGTGGTATAGAAATTTCACTGCGTGGCGACATCATCGATACAAAAGACTTCCGCTGGACACTGGAAGGCAATATTACTTACAACCAAAACAGGGTATTGGAGCTAAAGCGCGACTCTACTGTATCAGGTCTTACGATCCTGTCAGTTGGGCGGCCTGTCAACAGCCTGTACCTGGTGGAATATGCCGGGGTGAATCCGGATAATGGAAATGCCCTGTACTACAAACGTGATAAATCTACTACGCCCACCTTTAATACCAATGACAAGGTGATCCTGGGTACTTCTGATGCGCCCTGGTTTGGCGGCCTCACTACCACCTTTTCATACAAAGGTCTTGACCTTTCTGCCCAGTTGAGCTTCTTCTTAGAGCGGCAAATGTATAATAATGACAGGAGCAATGTTACCAATCCCACTTATTTTACTGATAACATGGATGTAGAGGTATTAACAGAATGGAAGCAACCGGGTGATATTACCAACGTACCCAGGCCTACCTCTTCCGGCGGCAATGCTTACCAGTCTCAAACTACCCGTTTCCTGGAAGATGCCAGCTTCTGGCGTTTGCGCAACGTAACCCTGGGTTATACTTTTCCAACAACCTGGACCAATGCCGCCAAAGTAAGGTCTGCCCGGATCTTTATACAGGGACAAAACTGGTGGACGAAAACCGACTTCAGAAGTTTCGATCCTGAAATGACAGGCGTTTCACTGACCGGGGCCCAATATCCGGCCCTGATACAAACCACGGTGGGTTTATCTATTGGCCTCTAATCAATTATTGAATCAGTATAACTATAAAGTATATAGTATGTTTAAAATGGTAAAATACTTTGCTTTCTCTCTATGCATCGCCAGTCTTGTGCTGCAGGGATGTTCAAAAAAAGAGCTGGTCGATCTTTATCCGGAGTTTAACCTCGATGCGCTGGCAAATCCTTCCAATATTAAGCAGGTAGAAGATGTATTGCTGGGCGCTTATGCTGCTTTCCGTAATGCCAACTACTTTGGGTCGGGCAGTGGTACAGGTTCAGGTTGGGCAATTATGCCCGATGTGTTGAGCGATAATTTGTATGAAACCCTGCAAACCTTGTCCAATTCACGCGCAATGGCCGATTGGCTTTATCAACCTAATACTGCCCAGGTAGCCACACTCTATGCAGCGCCCTATGGGGTGATCGCCAATGCGAATATTGTATTGCGTGATATTGATAAATTTACCACTTCCGCGAATCAATTACTGGCCAACCGGCTTAAAGGCCAGGCTTATGCCATGCGCGCCATGGCCCATTTTGACCTGATGCGCTATTTCGCGGTTAAATACGACAGGAACAGTACTACCGACCTGGCCCTTTACTACAGCACCCAGTTTATTGTTCAGCCCAATGTGCGGCCGGCACGGATGTCAAACAAACAATACTACGATTCTATTTTCAATGATCTGTCCAAAGCGACCACCTTGCTGGGTAATGTGGATGCGCCCATCAATCCTGTAACAGGGCTCACTCGTCCTTATATTGACCTGCCGGTAATAAATGCCTTGCTGGCCAGGATATACCTGTATGCGGGTATGTGGCCCGAAGCGATTGCGGCGGCTACCAGGGTGATCAACGATCGACCCCTGGTAAACCTCGATCAGGCAGCCTTTTCGGGTATGTATAACCAAACCAGCCGTGGTGAGATCATCTGGAATGTACAGTTTGAAACCGGTCAGCAAGGCCCCACCTTCCTGGCTTACTTTGCAACCAATGGCCGCAGTTATTTTCGCCCGGCCCTGGAAATTGCTACGGTGGCAGGCACCACCGGATTAATTCGCAGCAATGATATCCGCTACAGCGCTTTTTTTACGACGATGAGCGGAGAACAGTCATTGACAAAATTCCGGGGGAAAGGAACTGTTACGGATGGCAGCACGAACTTTCCTGTTTTCCGCACCGGCGAAATGTACCTGATCAGGGCAGAGGCCCGGGCCAGGAATGCGCAGGAAGGGCCAGCGCTCGATGACCTCAATGCATTGCGCGCTGCCCGCATCAATGGATATATACCCGTAACCGGGGTGACCGGCGCGCTCTTGCTGGAAGCCATTGCCAATGAAAGAAGAAGGGAACTGGTAGGAGAGGGGCATCGGTTCTTCGACCTGAAAAGAACCACCCGCACGATCACCAGGGGAAGCACCTGCGGCAATCAGGCCATCTCGCCCGCGGGGGATTGTCAATTGAATCCTACAGATCGCGAATGGACATTGCCCATACCGGAGAGTGTGCGCAATGCCAATGAAAATGCCCAACAAAACCCGGACTATTAAGATTTTTTTTCTCATGAACATTGTTGAAATGTGGGGCTGCCTTTCCAGGCGGCCCTTTTTTATATAGCTAATGTCCACAAAAAATGCATTGAATAATTACCATATCTGGTTCAATGTATATGGTACGCCATAACCAATCATACAATTATGCGGGGTTCATTCTTTATTTGTATCGCCCGCCTCCTCTGCCAGAAGGGGCGCTCCATCCAGCGCTTTTCAAGACCATACTGATGCTGCAGCATAGCCAGGCATTTGTTGAAGGTAGTCTGTTGGATATAGCAGTAAGCTTCTTTAGCCAGTTCTTTACCATTGAGGTGATCGGTAATGGCAAGGGCCGCATAGAGGCCACTCCCCAGGGCGGCTGTGATGCCGTAAGAAGTGAGTGGGTCATAGGTGCAGGCTGCATCGCCCACGGCGAGCCAATGAGGGCCGGCTGGTGTAGTGAGAAAAGAAGTAGAGGCTGGTTTGGCCATCACCTGTTGCAGGTCCGTGCCTGCTGATAAGGGTAAGCATTGTTGCAGGTGAGCAGTTTGCCGGAATTGCTGGAACAGCCAGTCCACTAATGGTTGGTTGTCGATGGGATGTATATCCGCATCCGTCATGAAGTTGATGACCGTATGGTTGTCGTGCAGGGCGGCTGCATACCACCATCCATTGGCAGTAGCTTCAATAAAAGTGGTACTGGGCAGGGCGGTAAGCGGTGCGGGGACTATGGCGTAATAACCTGTGAGGCGGTCCAGGCTTTGCCGCGTAGCACCTGCCTTCCTGGCCAGGGCGGCTGTCCGGCCGCTGGCATCAACAGCAAAAGCTGCCTTGATAGAAATGGAACTACCCTGGCCGAAGCTGCAATGGATCAATAAGTGATCTTCCTGTTGTTCCCAATTGGTGAAGTGATGATCATGCAGCCAATAAGCGCCCATGCTTTTAGCGGTCTGACTTAACTGCTGCTCAAAAAAAGCCCGGTTGATATGCCAGCCATCACCCATGGTTTCCGTAAAAAAGAAACGATCATGCGGATGGTCATCCCCCCATACCACCGTATTGCCTGTGCAACGTTGGTGTTGCGCATCTTCTAATAAATGAACGATGCCTAACTCCTTTAAAGTAACGCGTGCATTGGGAGGGATCGATTCACCAGGTTTGCGACCAGCGCTGGCGCCTGCTTCCAATACTACGCAGGGTATTTGCTGCCGCCGCAAAGCAATAGCAGTGGCGGCCCCTGCCGGACCGCCACCCACTATTACTACGGGTAAGTTGATTGACTTATTTATAGCTCGTGTCTTTTCAATGGTCTGCTTTCTCTCGGTTGTACCGCCCTTGGTACTTCTTCGGCCAGGAAGTGTGCTTTCTTGCCCTTCAATACAGGTTTCAACAGATCCTGTTCTGCACGTAATACCTGTATATAAGTAGGATCATCACCACCCGGTCCATCACGGTGTGTTTCTACCCACCATTCGGTTGGTAAGAATTCATTGCCTTCTCCCGCTGTGCTGGTATGTTGACTGATCACGCCCAACTCATGCCATTTAGAGATCATATTGTTGATGCGACCTACATACGAGGCGCTGAAATCACGCAGCCAGTCAACCCGGTAAGCAAAGTGTTTCAGGCGCTGCCCCGTATTCAATCCCTCATGCGTGGCACGGTTATAACTATCCATGCTCAATATATGATTGGGCACGCGCGCTGCCCAGAAAGAAGGAATGGGCAGGTAGAGGGTAGTATCATATCCCGAGAGGCAGCTGGCTTCATCGGTTTGCCAGGGCACACCCAGCCAGCGGGTGATGGAACCGGGGCCACTGCCATCCAATGGACCACCAGGAGCCAGGGCAATGGCTGGTGTAAGCAGGGGGCCATAATCATCAGATACGGCTTTGTTGGCCGGCAATAACTTTAACCGGAAAGGTTCCATCCACATGCTTAAATGCCTGAAGGGCCAGGTGATCTCAATACCCGGATGGAAAGGACCTCCCAGACACTCTTCCAGCGGCGCTTTCAATAAAGCGGCAGTTTGCTGGGCCGGTGTCAGTTCCTCAAAAGGTACCGCTACCGGTGGAGTACCCGTCACAAAATCTCCTTCGGCCCACCGGTTCAGCAGTGCGTACTGCGTAGCGGTTACCGACAGGTCTACATGCGGCTGCTTCTCATAATCACCAAAGAGATCGCCATAATAAGGAGGGATCAGATCGGGCTGGTAAGTATCCGATGCCGTATTGCGAAACCATTTGAATATATGCATGCGCTGCTCCTTGTGTTGGGCCGCAGGATCACTGAGCACTTTGATCAGGTCGGGATTGTTGAAGTCGCTGGGCGAGTTGGTGCCAAACAACATAAAGAAACCTTCATTCACCCATTGGGCGCTGCTCATGCGGTGGAACATAGGATAAATATGTTCCCAGAAACTGATCCTGGTGGGAGCCGGTAACCAGCCTTCCCGTACGTACAGATCATATACTACATCATACATGGTGACCAGTGAGAAAAGCCCGGGTCCGAAATTGGGCGGTGTACACACCACCATCGCCGGACTGGCATCCAATTTATCACCATTGATGGTTACCGTAGCTCTTACCGTTCCGTCAGATACATCATCATGCCAGCCATCATTGTTGGCAAAGGTGATGGCAGGAATGCCGAAGCGCGAAACGCTTTTGCCATTGCCGCCAAATACCAGCAGGCGGCCCTTGCTGTCGGTACGTATTTCGCCCAAAGATACAGGCGTGTCGAAAAAAGTACCGGAATCAAACTGGTATTCTGCGCCTTCCTTGCTGATGCCGCTGATGGTGCGGGTACCGGGATCAATGACCAGGTTGCTGCGATCGCTACCCGTCACACCACCGTTGCGGTGCGTGCTGCTGATGGAATTGGCGCCCAGGTCCAGCGCATTGTTAAACTGGTACCAGGCTGCTTTGCGGTTGGCGATATGCACCGTCCATTCTATTTTTACTTCCAGGCCTTCCATGCCTGTATAGATCTCACCGAGCGGATTGCCGTCATCGTCCAGTGCATACACACGGAACCGGGGCACCTGTTTTTTGAACAGGTTATTGCCGTCTTTATAACCACCATCAGGCGAAGGAGCCTGATCGGGAATGTCAGACGCTAAAAAATATTCGGGCGAATTGCCGATACGGGCAATGCCAATAGCCGGGTAAATGGCCACTTTCCTGATATCGTTGCGATTCATAAGTAATGTTTTTTGGTAGGATGGATTATGGTTGATTCAGTTCACGGGGATGTTGTGGTTCTACAGCCGGTACGCCATTTTTGAAACGGCGCAGCGCCGCACCAGCCTGGTACACCGTCTTGCGTACATCGCTGATGCTTCCCTGTGGTTCATGTTCCTGCAAAGTGCGCCAGGGATTGAAAGACAGGTTTTCGCCATAGGCTGCTTGTCCCTGTACACTGATATCCTGCTGCCGTATTACCAGCGTGGCCAGTTGTACGGGTGGTGAATCTTCTTCCGACCATCGTACGGTGGCTTTGTCCAGCGGCATTTTAGCAGGATCTGTCTGGAATTGCACCATGAACTTAAACTGTGCTTCACCCATATTCAGCCGGGCCTGCAGATCGGCTTCCAGGTAATCTTTATTATTTTGTCCGGGAGGAGCGCCAAAGGGCGGGCCAATGGGTTCCAGTTTATACTTTACGTTTTTATCGCCAAAAGAGTAGGGCAGGCCGCTCCAATAAGGGGTGGTCAAACAACTGGGCACCACTTTTTCCATCTCTTTCAATATCTCAGCTGTACGGGGATGCTCGGCCAGGTATTTACCATAATCGTGTAATACTGCCCCTGCATAGGTAAACTCGCACATGTCCATCGCCGTATCTACAAAAAAGATGTCCATGTTTTGCAGCAGGAAATCGGCCGTGGTGGCATCTTCATCACCGGGCAGTAATTTCTTGCCGGCTACGTCGAATAATTTAATACCCACACCCACCGTCGTTTTCAGGTCGGGTGCACCGGGCACGGTATCGCTCGAAAAACGAATCCAGGCATCATAACGTTCCTTGGCAAAAATGCCTACGCGGTATTCCTGTGGCAGGCCGGGCGTTACAATAAAATCGGCTTTGGCTACACCATGCAGTTTCAGGAATACCGCCCGTCGTACCGGGCACTGACCGGCATTGATGCGCGTGCCCATTGTCATGTCGATAAACATTTGCTTGAGCGCCAGGGCGGGATCGGCACCACAATTGGGACCTGAAGATGTTGCTTTTTGTTGAACCTTCATAAGTGATGGATTTTGGTTAACAGTATTATAGCATACTAAATGTACGGGAAGGGCGGGGCGAAAAAACCGTGTTTACACCTGATCGGGTAAGAAAAACTACGGTATTTTCCGGTGACGGTTATCCGTTAGGGTAATAAACTACCGGAACCCGTCCGGCACGCCAGGTAATTGATCCCCCTGCCATTAATTTGATCCCAGGTTTTCTTCTCCATCCCATTTTTAGGTAGTTTCATCACATTTGCCCGCGCCTCTTTTGTTTAAGGGCTAATCTTGTTGAAAATTATCACGCATGGCATTGCAGACTAAGGATTTATCTACCGATACAATAGTTACACCAGGGAAGTTGTGGTGGAGAAGGCATGAGCTGATATTCGTTACCCTCTTTGCGCTCATTCGCATGGCGCGGGACCTGTGGGATAGGTTTACCCTCACCGATCTGGAAATAGAACCAACCTATAAGATACCTTATCACCAGCATGGCCAGGCTTTTAACTATAATACCAATGTGTTGTTCCCGCAGTTGAATACCGTCCTGGTATTGTACCTGGTATATCTCGGCGTCAATAAGGTCATCATTCCTATATTTAAAAAACTATCCTGGCAGGCTGCTACCAGTAAGATATTGCTGAGGCTGGTATTGGCGGCTTTCCTTTATTTGTTGTTGAGTTGGTTCCTGGCCCTGGGTTTTAACTCTGCTACTTATTATGCGCATCCCTGGTATTTTAACTATGGCGGATTTCAGTTATTGTCCTTACTGGGCTATAATGATCATCCGCAGCAAAGTTTGTTTACGGGGTTCGACAGGGCGCTGTCACTGGTAGGTGTGGTCATGCTGCTGGGTTGCATACGGGAGGTGATCATTCGTTTTGTAGAGAAGCAGGATAAGAACCGTGCCTTCCGGATATTGGTGTTCAACCAGTTTACTTTGGCAGCACTGGTATATTGGACGGCTGTGGCTATTATACTGCTCTTCAATATTTTTTCAGGCGCTGGTTTCCGGATCATTTGTATGGGTTTTATTCCGGCTACCTTCCTGGTATTTATGGTCAATACGTATTGGTTGTTCCCACAAAAGGAAGGAGGTCCTGTATTCAGTTTCAGGTCACTCATTCAGCTGCTGGTATCTTCTTTGCTCTGCACCTTCCCTTTTTTCACCTTTGATGGTTTGGATATGCCAGCCAGACTGTTCATTTTTTGTATGATCTGCTGGGGCATGCAATTGCTGATCACCACACCGGTTTCCTGGCTCATCTACCAACAAAGAAAAGACAGGATATTGCAATTGAGAGGGGCAGAAGAAGCGCTGGTAAAATCACGGGCCGATCTGCAATTTCTCCGTTCGCAGATCAACCCCCATTTTTTATTCAATGCCCTTAATACTTTATACGGTACGGCCCTGCGGGAAAAAGCGCCAGATTCGGCAGCAGGCATACAAATGCTGGGGGATATGATGCGTTTTATGCTGCATGAGAACCACCAGGACCTGATACCTATGAGTAAGGAAGTGGAATACCTGCAAAACTATATCGCTCTGCAAAAGCTTCGTACCCCTGCTTCTCCAGATATGGTCATTGAAGATCATATTGATGAACAAGGTTGTAACCACCCCATCGCACCTATGATCCTGATCCCTTTCGTGGAAAATGCTTTTAAGCATGGTGTGAGCCTCCGGGAAAAGTCGTGGATCAGCATCATACTCAGCTGTAATGAAAAAGGGATCCGATTTGAAGTGCGTAACAGTATACATCCTCCCGCGCCTAATGATCCCGAAACAGAGCATTCCGGCATAGGGCTTACCAATGTACTGGAAAGACTTACCTTGCTCTATCCCGGTAAACATGCGATAGATATTAAAACCAATGAGCAGGAATACATTGTTCGGTTATCCCTGCAACCCTGATCATTTAAAAAAAACAATATGAAGAAACTATTTGCCATGATATGGGCCATTGGGTTTGCCCAATATGCCTGTACACAAAACAGCACTGCACAAAAATTAGACGAACTGATGCAAGCTTATACCAATCAGGGTAAATTCAGCGGGTCGGTATTGGTAGCCCGGCATGGACAGGTATTACTCGACAAAGGTTATGGCTACAGCAACTATCAGGAGCAGCGTCCCAATGACCCCCACACCGTTTTTCAGATTGCTTCCGTTACCAAGCAGTTTACTTCCACGCTGGTGCTGAAGTTAGTAGAATTTAAAAAGCTGGCCCTGACAGATAAACTCAGTAAGTTTTACCCGGGCTATCCGCATGGTGATAGCATTACCATTGAGCATTTATTGACCCATACCTCCGGCATTTACGATTATACCCGCAATGGGGAGCTCATGCACCTGCAAACCGTCCGGCCGGTAGGTAAGGAGGAAATGATGGGGTACTTTAGGAACCAGCCTCTTGATTTTGCACCCGGCACCAATTGGAGCTATAGCAATGCAGGCTACTTTTTGCTGGGCTGTATTATTGAACAGGTAACCGGCCAGCCTTATGAAAAAGCAATACGCCAATATATTTTTGATCCGCTGAAGATGCAGCACAGCGGTTTTGATTTTATACACCTCAGCAGCATGGATAAGGCAGTGGGGTATAAAATAGATTCAACCGGAAATCGATCCACCCCCGCGCCTGTTGTAGATTCCACTGTACCCTTCTCCGCAGGGGCTGTTTATTCCACCGTGGAGGACCTGTACAAGTGGCATCAGGGTTTACAACAGTATAGGATCATAGGAAAAGACCTGATGCAAAAGGCTTATACACCGTTTAAAAATAATTACGGCTATGGATGGATCATCGATTCTTTGTATGGTAAGCGGATGGTATCGCACAGCGGTGGTATCTTTGGTTTCAGGAGCGATCTGGCCCGGGTGCCGGAAGATGATGTATGTGTTATTTTACTAAGTAATACGGAGATACCGGGCATGGGCAATATTACCCGGCGGGTGCTGGCGGCGCTGTATGGTAAACCGTATGCCATTCCGGTGCAGCTAAAGGCCGTGGCGATAAGGGAAGAAGTGCTGAAAAGATACACCGGCACCTATAAGATCGAGGCCAATGGGGTGCTGGTAGATGTGGTGCTCGAAAGCGGGCGGTTGATGGCCCGGCCACACAATGGTCCGCCTTCCGAACTACTGGCTTTGGATGATTCGCATTTCTTTCTTAGCAATGAACATGAGTTTAAGATATATTTTGAGATGGATGAAAAAGGGCAGGTATTGCGGATGATGATCAATCCAAACGGAGACCCCAGGCCTGCCAACAAAATTAAATAACTACCAGCGCGCCTATGCTAAAAGCGATCGTAATAGATGATGAACCCATTGCCGTGGAAGTGGTGAAGAACCTGGCGGAGAAGATACATTTCATTGACCTGGTGCAGGGGTTTACCAATGCTTTTGAGGCCATGGCTTATTTGCGTAAAGAGAAAGTAGACCTGCTGTTCCTGGATATTAAAATGCCCGATATCTCCGGCATTGATTTCCTGCAGGCCCTTGCCGATCCACCCATGGTGATCTTTACCACTGCTTATAGTGAACATGCCGTGCAGAGCTTTGAGCTCGATGCCATTGATTACCTGCTGAAACCTTTTTCACAGGCCCGTTTCCTGAAAGCTTGTAATAAGGCCAGTCAACAATGGGAATTGAGGCGAAACAAAGGACAGGTGGCCCCTGCTTCAACAGCTGTGTTTATCAAGAGCGGCTACGAACAGATACGGGTGGAACTGGATGATATTCTGTACGTGGAAAGCAGCGGCAACTATATGCAGTTTGTATTGCCGCAGCAAAAAATACTGTCCCGCCTTACCATGGCCGAAGCAGAGATCTTATTGCCGTCGGCAGATTTTATTCGTATTCACCGATCCTACATAGTGGGCCGTAAGCACGTTACCAAAACGGATAAAAATAACATCTGGATACAACAAACCAGTTTGCCGGTAGGCCCGGCCTATGCGGGTGAGGTGGAAAGGCTGGTAAAGAAAAGTATGAAAGGAGATTGAAATGCTGGCGTTACCGCCGCATCCTCGGTCAGCATCATTGGAAAAGTAATTACAAGATATAGTCTTGGTAATACTCAGATACGAACAAAACCCGGCTAAGGTCACTTTCTTGTGTGCCCCTGCTCACCTGTAGCTTGTTCGTTATTAAAACTCATTACACCCTCAACAAGCCCACTTCTTAAATCTTGTACACAAGTGTTGTCGTCAAGAAAGCTGCCCGCCATTCATCTCTAATGGCCTTCTGAGTGAAGGCTGCTCAAAAACCTGCGCTGATAGCTTGCCGGTGGCGGCATCCTAAAATAACTATACATGGCATATAGCCCACACATTGTCTACACATTGTCTGCACATTGTCTACACATAGCCTAAATAGGGTCTAAAGCGCTGTATAATAGTAGTTTAGGCCTTGTTTAGGCAATGTGTAATCAGTATCCGGGCCTTGTTCAGGCAATCCAGCTCCCACTCGGCTGCCACCAGAACTTGTTGAACATCGTATCTCTCAAAAAATAATCAAATAATCCATCATCTTGCCCGGATATGCCATTTGCCGGAGCCAGCCGTCCTTATATTTTTAGGAGATCAATTAAAGCATTTCCCTATCTCCTGGCACCTGCCGGAACAGTAAGCGTTTCATATAGCAAAAAGCAAGCAAGTTGGGGTAACGGTTCTCCGTTGGCCCCGTTTTTTTTAGGTGAAATCGTCAGTTACCATAACTTCACACGTGATAAGGCTTTCATATGATGCACAAGAGTTCAATTTTGGTTGCGGGCCTGGTGTCCTTAGTCCTTGGCGGTTCGTGGTTTCAGCATAGTAGCACAGCTGCCAACCCCATTTATCCCAAGCCCGGTACTGCCGGGCCATTGGTTAACCATTTACAGGAAAATCTTCCCAATTCCACTACTTCACCGCTGCCGGCTGATACCATTGGCAGGCTTACAGATGACTTTTTTCAACAGCTTCCGGCCAGCGCCCGGCCCTGGGTATTATGGTATTGGATGCAGGCCGGTGTTTCCAAAGCAGGCATCACCGCCGATCTGGAAGCCATGCACGAAGCAGGCATCGGGGGCGCTCATTTGGTGTGCATAAAGGACACTACTTCACCGCCGCTCTTTAACCCACCCATACGGCAGCTTACACCCGAATGGTGGGGCATGGTGCGCTTTGCCCTGGAAGAGGCCAAAAGGCTGAACCTGAAAATGGCCATCCACGTGGGCGATGGCTATGCCCTGGCAGGCGGTCCCTGGATTACCCCGGAACTGTCGATGCAAAAATTGGTATGGAGCAAAGAGTACGTCAAAGGAGGAGCGGAGCTGAGTCTTTCCCTGCCCCAGCCGGAAACCAATGAAGATTATTATAAAGATATAGCCATACTGGCCTACCCGGCCAATAGCACCCAGGCTTTCAGCGATACGGTATTCATACCCAAAGTAAGTACCAGCATGCCCGGCGCTAAAGCACAGTTCCTCGCCTTCGACAATGGCGGCAAGGATAGTTTTAAAAGCGATTCGGTGTGCTGGATCCAATACAAATACCCACAGCCCTTTACCTGCCGTTCCATCACCATCCACTCCGGTGGCAACAATTACCAGGCCCACCGCCTGCTGGTGCAGGTGAGCAATGACGGGTATGAATTTACCACCGTTACCCGGCTGGAGCCACCCCGCCATGGCTGGCAGGATACGGATGAAGATGTAACGCATGCCATACCAGCCACAACGGCCAGCTATTTTCGCTTTGTGTATGACAAGGTTGGATCGGAGCCGGGCGCAGAAGACCTGGATGCTGCAAAATGGAAACCCTCTTTGAAACTGGCCGGCATCTACCTGTCCGACGAACCGGTTTTGAACCAATACGAAGGCAAGAATGGATCGATATGGCGCGTGAGCAAAAAGACTACCGTGCAACAGGCGCCCGATTCGGTATGTGTGCCCCTGCTGTCCATTGTGAATCTCACGGGTAAAATGGATGACTCAGGTAAACTATCCTGGCAGGCGCCTGCGGGCAACTGGGTGATCGTGCGGATAGGACATACTTCTACCGGTCATACCAATGCGACCGGTGGCGGGGGCAAAGGACTGGAGTGTGATAAATTCAACCCGGCAGCCATACAATTGCAATTTGATAAATGGTTTGGCGAAACGGTGAAAGTGGCCGGACCTGAACTGGCGAAGGAAGTGATCAAATTATTCTATATCGACAGCTGGGAGTGCGGCAGTCAGAATTGGAGCCCCGTATTCCCTGCAGAGTTTAAAAAACGCCGGGGATATGATCTGCAGCCTTACCTGCTGGCAATGACCGGTACGCCCGTAGAAAGTGCGGCTGTGTCGGAAGGTTTCCTGTATGATGTGCGGCAAACCATTGCGGCCCTGGTAGCTGATAATTTTTATGGCACCCTGGCCAAACTGGCACATGAGCAGGGAACACAATTCACAGCAGAAAGTGTAGCGCCCACCATGCTGAGTGATGGCATGCTGCATTACCGTTATGTAGATATACCCATGGGCGAGTTTTGGCTCAATAGTCCCACGCATGATAAACCCAATGATATGCTGGATGCCATTTCGGCCGGGCATATCTATGGCAAACGGATTATACAGGCAGAGAGTTTTACTACCCTGCGCATGAACTGGGACGAACATCCCGGTATGTTGAAAGCACTGGGCGACCGTAATTTTTCCCTCGGGGTCAACAGGCTGGTATTGCATGTATTCACCCACAATCCCTGGATAGACCGCAAGCCGGGCATGACACTCGATGGAGTAGGAGGCTATTTCCAGCGTGACCAGACCTGGTGGAAACCAGGCAAAGCCTGGATGGAATATTTACAGAGAAGCCAGGCAATGTTGCAATTGGGGCAGCCCGTAGCCGATGTGGCCATATTTACCGGAGAAGAATTGCCCCGCCGGGCGGTATTGCCCGAGCGGCTGGTGACTACCTTGCCAGGTATCATGGGCCAGGAAAGAGTGGCCAGTGAAACCAGGCGGATGGTCAATGCAGGCATACCCCTTCGTCAGCGGCCTGCGGGAGTAACTCATTCGGCCAATATGGCCGACCCGGAAGAATGGATCGATCCCCTGTGGGGCTATGCCTATGATGCCATCAATCCCGATGCCTTATTACGATTGGCCACTGTAAAGAATAAACGTATTGTATTGCCGGGTGGCGCCAGTTATGGCGTGCTGGTATTGCCGGCAGCCAATACCTTGAACCCTGATCCGCATTACATGAGTGCGGCCGTAGAACAAAAGATTGCCCAACTGGTAAAAGACGGCGCTACGGTAGTGATGTCAGAAGCGCCAACACAATCGCCTTCCCTGCAGGATATGTTGGAAAAGAAAGTGCTGCGCGGTATACCTGGTGCCAATGGTAAGAAAGCTGGTGGTGTAAAAGGTAAGCTGCTTACAGGCGCTTATACGGCGGAGTCGTTTGCCGGTATTGGCATCGAAAGAGATGTAACTGTAACGGAGAAGGATGGTAAGCGGGCGCCCGGCGTGGCATGGGCGCACCGGAAAGGAAAAGACTTTGATATTTACTTTATCTCTAACCAGCTGGATAGTGGCAGGCTGCTCAATGTATCGGTAAGGCTTACAGGTAAAGAACCGGAGATATGGGATGCCGTATCCGGCGGTAAGCGCACCAAAGTAGAATGG
This sequence comes from Paraflavitalea soli, assembly GCF_003555545.1. GTDB lineage: Bacteria > Bacteroidota > Bacteroidia > Chitinophagales > Chitinophagaceae > Paraflavitalea > Paraflavitalea soli. The sequence continues at coordinate 70,378 of NZ_CP032157.1, forward strand.
GAGCGCAGCGGGGGGCGTACCATTGTGCCCATGTACCTGTATAAAAACGAATCCCTCTTCCTGGTATTCAGGCGAAGGGTAGAAAATACCTTCCTTAGAAAAGGGCAACCTTATCAAAAGGATACACTACAGGGAGATTGGCTGGTGCAGTTCGATGATAAAATGGGTGGACCTGTACGGCCGGTTGTATTTCATGAACTGACAAGCTGGACAGAGCAGGCAGATACAACCCTGCATCATTATTCCGGTACAGCCGTTTATGCAAAACGGTTTGACTGGCCCGATGCGATAGATGGTAAGCCTGTATGGTTGCTGATGGATAGCATCAGCAACCTGGCTCGTGTAATAGTGAACGGGATCGATTGTGGTACGGCATGGACCCCGCCTTACCGGATCAATATTGCCAAAGGATTGAAACGCGGGATCAATGAGTTGGAAATTGAAGTAACGAATACCTGGGCCAACCGCCTGATCGGCGATGAGCGGTTGCCGGCAGAAAAACGTATTACCTGGACAACGGCACCTTTCCGTTTGCAAGGGAAACCATTGTTGCCGGCAGGGTTGATGGGACAGGTAATATTAATGAGATAATTTGATAAAGGGGCAGACCTTTACCCTCATTGGTCAATGCCAGTACAGCAACCAGCCGGACGGCGCCTGCCGCTATTAGTTGAGCGGCATCAAATAAAGTAAATAACGGTGGTTATACATTATAACCTCCATCCATGGTGATGGCAGTACCGGTCATGAAGGCACTTTCCTCACTGGCGAGGTAAGCAACCAGACCGGCGATCTGTGCGGGCGTGCCATACTGTGGAATGATCATGCGGCTGCGGGCTGCGGCGGCATGGGCTGAAGTAGCCGGGTTCATGTCAGTGTCGATCGGGCCGGGTTGTACCAGGTTGACCGTAATTCCTTTCGGGCCCAGATCACGCGCCATACCTTTATTGAGGCCAATGAGGGCCGATTTGCTCATGGCATACAAGGCGCCATGAGAGTCTGTTACGCGGTCGGCCATATTGCTGCCAATGGTGATGATGCGGCTGCCCGCTTGCATATGCCGGGCAGCTGCCTGTGAAGCCTGGAATACGGCACGTACATTCACATTCATGGTATCATCATAATCCTGCAGGCTGTATCCTTCGATGGTATTCGCCACATACAAACCGGCATTGTTGACCAGTATGTCGATACGGCCGAAGGTTTTAACAGTTTCTTCTACTGCCCGGGGAAGTGCTTCGGGTGCGTGATTGTCGGCCTGTATGGCCAGGGCCTTGCCACCGGCTGCTTCAATGGCTGCTACAATTCCTGCCGCTGCAGTGGCCGATTGCGCATACGTAAATGCTACAGCGGCTCCTTCCGCTGCCAAACGTTTAACAATACCTGCTCCAATGCCCCGGCTGCCGCCGGTTACGAATGCCACTTTGTTTTCAAGACGTTTCATATGCTGTGTATTTATTGTTTGCAAAGCTAATTGAGTAGTCGTAGATTTGCCAGTACTGATAAAATTGTTAAGTACTAACAAAAAAGTAAGTATGAGAAAGATTAATTCAACCAATACGCGGAATAAAGTGACCCTTGATGCCCATTGTGGCATGGCCCATACGCTTTCCCTGATCGGTGGCCGCTGGAAGCCCAGCATCATGTGCAGGCTGCTGGAAGGCAGGATGCGGTATAACGAATTGCGCAAAGGGCTGACGGGTGTATCGGAAAGGATGCTGGTATTACAGTTGCGTGAGTTGGAGCGTGATGGCCTGGTGAAGCGTATTGTTTATGCAGAAGTGCCACCCAGGGTGGAATATGAATTGACTGCCGATGGGCGTTCGATGCAGGAACTACTGAAAAGCTTGTCCGATTGGGGTATTGCCCGCCTGAAAAAGAAGATGAAAGAAGAGCACCTGAAAGCTGTATAAAGCTATTTTTGTGTACTACTTATTGTAAAAACTAATGATGCTGATAATTGAGATCCTTGGCTGGACAGGCTCTTTGCTGGTATTGGTAGCCTATGCTATGAATATGAATAAAAAACTACCGGCCGATTCCCTGACTTACTACCTGCTGAATATAGCGGGAAGCGCTTTCCTGATCATCAATACTGCCTTTCACCATGCCTATCCCTCCATGGCAGTGAATATTATATGGGTCTTTATTCCGGTGGTGACCATCATCCGGCACAAAGCAGCCCGTAAAAAAGAGGAAGAGATAGCTTAAAGTTAATGGGTGTTCCTTTCTGTACGAAAAACTGCATTGCATGGGCACCCGCAGTTACTGCTTAGGCTGCACCATATACTGATAGATCATCTCCGATACCCGGGCCATGGAGGCCACCGCAGCCTTTTCGTCTTTGATCCCTTTAGATAGTAATACCAGCACATACTTCCTGCCATCGGGCAGGAATACAATACCGGAATCATGCTGCACACCGGTGATATTGCCGGTTTTGTGGGCTACCTTAATATCTTTGGGTAGTTTGGCCGGGATGATCTCGTTGAAATGCTGGTCCAGGAGGATGTTGATCATAGCCTGCGAGGCGGCGGAGTCCACGGTTTCGCCGGCAGCCATTTTCTGGAAAATGACCATCAGATCGTAGGCGGTAGTGGTATTGTTGAGTCCCTGCTGGTAGGCCTTACTGTCTTCTACCCCCCGCAACACCTGTATATCTTTCGCGCCCAGGTCGCGCATGGTCTGCGTTACCTTTTTAGCGTCTGCCTTTTCTATCACAATATTGGTGGCCAGGTTGCTGCTCATGATGATCATATCGTATACCAGGTCGTACAAGGTCCTCTTGGTACCAATGAGGGTATAGAGCTTCTTTTCGCTGTCATCCTCCGGGTTGAGGCTATAGGTGCTGCTGTCTACAATGCTATGGAATTCATTTTTGACCAGCACAGAATCTGTAAGGGACAGGGTGCCGGCTGCCGCCTGTTTGTATACTTCTATGAGTACAGGTGTTTTCATGGTGCTGGCGGCATGGAAGCTGCTGTCGGCATTGATCAGCAGGGTGGTGCAGGTGGCCGGGTCGCTGAAAGCGACGGCAAACTGACCTTCATTTTTGGCCAGTTCGGTGGTGATGGCCTGTTTCAATTGATCGGGTGTCATAGCTGATTGGCAGGAGGTGAGGATACAGGGGATCAGGAAAAATGATATGGGGGATAAAATTTTACGCATACGATTGAGGTTAGAACACTAAACTAAAATTAGCGGAAATTGAGCAAGGATGGTATATAAAAAGTTCATCATAGTCTAATGTTTATTATTTTTATCCATATTTTAGACTTCACATGAAACGTTATTCCCAACAAACCCGATTGCTTGTAGCTGTAGATTGTATCATATTTGGCTTCGACGGACAAGAGTTGAAACTGTTACTCATACAGCGTGGCTTTGAACCGGAAAGGGGCAAATGGAGCCTTATGGGAGGCTTTGTAAAACCCACGGAAAGCTTTGAAGGGGCCGCTGCCCGGGTGTTGAAAGAGCTAACGGGCCTGAGCGGTGTATACATGGAACAATTACACGCTTTCGGAGATCCCAACCGCGATCCGGCAGAGCGTACTGCCTCTATCACTTATTTCAGCCTGATCGATATACGGAAGTACCAGCAACAGATCAATGATGATTTCCATGCTGAGTGGTTTCCCATCCGTAAACACCCCCGTTTGATCTTTGACCACGAGGAAATGATCGATATGGCCAAAGACCGGCTGCAGTACAAAGCGGCCCTGCATCCTATTCTTTTTGAACTGCTGCCCGACAAGTTTACACTCCCCCAGCTGCAAACCTTGTATGAGGGTATTTATGATGCGGAGATCGACAAACGCAATTTCAGCCGCAAGGTATTGTCTACCGGTTTGCTGGTAAAGCAAAAGGAGAAAGAAAAGGAGAGTTCAAAACGCGGTGCCTTCTATTATAAACTGGATAAACGTAAATACAATTCCAAATTCCATAATTTCCTGAACATCATCCCCAATGCGCATAATCTGATCTAGGGGCAGGGGAATAGGGGGTAAGGCAAAACCATTCAATGGAAAAGTTCAATTTACTCAGTATACTCAGCCTTATCGTAGTTTTTATTTCTATCCTCTTTTCCGTGTTCTTATGTACGGTTAAAACAAAGAATAAGCTGGCCAATATCCTGCTGGGTCTATTCATCTTATTCAATGCAATCGATATCAGTGCCTGGTTTCTTGACCAGTACATGTTGAGCCATCTGAACCTGCTATTGTTTAAATCCCGGCTCTCCTGGCTCATCAATCCTCTCTTTTATTTGTATGCCCTGGCGCTTTGCTATTCTAATTTCAGGTTGCGGCCGGTGCACCTGCTGCATGCTATCCCACTGGTAGTAGCCAACCTGGTATTGATTCCCCGGTTTTATATATTGGACGAAGCGGCCAAGATCCGGTTCCTGGAAACTTATCGGGAAAGCCCTGATTATATAGTCGGTAATATACTGGGGCACCTGCAGTTTGTTTTTTACATCGTGGGCATCTACCGGGTGCTGGGCAAATACAAAAGGATCTTCCTGGAAAACTATGCCGATGCCGGGTCGATCACCTACCGGTGGCTTTTCCAGCTGGTAACGATTGTTACGGTGGTGCATTCGATTGTATGGCTGAAGGACCTGGTGGGCTATACGGGGAATTCCGGTTTCTTTGCCAATGCACAGCTGATCGTGGGCCTGAATGCCACCCTGTTATTGTGTTGGTTTGTGTTGAAAGCATTGTATAATCCCACGTTGTTCAGGACGGTCGACCCGGGTATTCAGCCCGTAGAGAAAATGATATTGTCCACGCCGGTAAGTCAGGGCCCGGTTACCACGAATACAGTTGACCAGCCGGCCATGGAAACACCGGTCAACCAGGAAATGGAACAAAAAGTGGGAGCCTTGAAAAATTTCATGGACCAACAGGAACCCTTTTTAGAGCCCTCCCTTACGGTGCATGCACTGGCTGCACAGATGAAAATACCGGCCAGGGACCTCTCGATCCTCATCAATCACCACCTTGGGCAGCACTTCTTCGACTTCATCAATGAATACCGCATCCGCAAAGCCATGAGCATCCTGAAGGACCCTGCCAGGCAGGGCCTGAATATCCAGGAGGTCTTTTATGAGGTTGGATTCAACTCAAAATCTTCCTTCAATACCGCTTTTAAGAAGGTGAGTGGTATGACGCCTACGCAGTACAAAAACAGCTAATTACGAGATAGTTAGGAAAAAGTCCTACTTCCCGCAAGAAGGTCGAACCGATTTGTGGAGCAGCAAATGGTTCGACTTTTTATGGTCGGACCATTCCCGCCGCCACTTTCGCCAGGTTTGTGTCAAATTAATTACATCGTGAAAAAAGGAATGAACACAAACGGCAGCAGCACGCTAATAATGACCCTGATCTTGTTATGCCTGATGCCTGCCCTGGCAACTGCCCAGGTAAGATTGAGTGGAAAAGTGCAAAAGAAGGAAGAGGCGCTGGCCTGGGCCAATGTGATGCTGGCTACCCCCCAGGGGCAGCTGGTAACAGGCGCGGTAACCAAAGCGGATGGCAGTTTTGAACTAAATGCCGGCAAAGGGCAGTATAGGCTCACCATTAGTTTCCTGGGTTATGCCAACTGGCAAAAGGAGATCTACCTGGAACAGGATACAGCGATAGGTGTTGTGAGCCTCCGGCCAACCCCGGAAGCGCTGACGGCGGTGACGGTGGTGAGCCCAAAGAAGCTGATCGAATACAGGCCCGACCGGCTGGTATTGAATGTAGAGAACAGTGTGGTGGCCACCGGCGGCAATGCGATCCAGGCCATCAGTGCCGCACCGGGCATTGTGGTGCAGCAAAACGCCATCAGTATGCTGGGTAAGGGCGCTGCCCGGGTGATGGTGGATGGGCGTATAGTGGAATTAGCAGGGGAAGATCTGGTACGTTTCCTGGAATCCATTCCGGCCGGCGATATTCAGCGCATTGAAGTGATGGCCAATCCCCCGGCCCAATATGAAGCGGGCGGCGATGGCGGGTTGATCAATATCGTACTGAAAAAAGGATTGAACAATGCCTGGAAAAACGCTACCACGCTGGCTTATGATCAAAACAGCTATGCCGGCTGGTCATTGAGTAACACTTTTTTGTACAATAAAAACAAATGGAGGGTTTCCCTGAGCGGCAGCGGCAAGCTGGGAGATCGTAAAGTGATGCAGGGGTTGACTACCTCGTATGCTTCAGGCCCCTGGTTGCTCGATTACACGGGCAGGCAAAAAGAAAACAACCTGTCGGGCCGTATGACGCTGGATTATGAGCTTACCCGCCATACCAGCATCGGGGTGCACTACCTGGTCAATACGACCGATCCCGACAGCAGGGACCGGGTGCGCAACCAGGTCTTTAATACGAATGGCGGCCTTGATTCCTTCCTGCTCAATACGGGATACAGGAACGTGCATACGGGAAGCCAAACCTTCAATGGCCACCTGGTATCCAAACTGGATTCGGCTGGCCGGAAGCTGTCTGTGGATGTTGATTATTTCAGGTACAATAGTTTGCTGGATAACAATTTTGCGGCGGCCACCTTTACGCCTAACGGGCAGTTCCTGCGCACAGACCAGTCGGCCAGGAATGTATCGAATCAGCATATTGACAATGGCAGCGTGCGGGTGGATATGGAACATCCGTTGCCATTTATGGTCCTTGGCTATGGGGCCAAATGGAGCACCACCCGGAGTGAAGGGGATATCCGGTATTTTAACACGATTACCGGAACACCCGTGCTGGACCCCAAACGCTCTGATGAATTTGTATACCGGGAAAATAACCAGGCTATCTATGTGAACGGATCAAAAGCGATCAATAAAAAGTGGACGCTGCAGGCCGGGCTTCGCCTGGAGAATACGCAAACTACGGGGCGTTCAAAGACGTTGGAGCAAACCACCCGGAACAATTACCTGAAGCTATTCCCGACGGTCTATGTGGGCTATGAACCTGGCAATGACCATAGCTTTGTGTTGAACTATGGCAGAAGGATCAACAGGCCTGGGTTTACGCTGTTAAATCCATTCCGGTCTTATATCAACAGTACCAGTTATTCGGAAGGGAACCCTTTTTTACAACCTGCTTTTAGTGATAATTTCGAGCTTACGCATGTATACAAGGGGGCATTAAGAACGAACCTGTTTTTTAATATCACTACAGGTGGTTTTGGACCGGTATTCACTTCCAATCCGCAAACGAATACGCTGGTGATATCACGTCAGAACTATTTTAAGGAATACTATTATGGGATTGGGGAAAGTTACTCTATGAGCATTACCCCCTGGTGGCAAAGTCAAAGCACGGTGTACCTGTTAGGGTCAAAGAACAGGTTTGCGGATCAAATCAATGCAATACCCCTCAGTGGCCTGCAACTATACCTTTCTACCAATAATACGATCTCTTTCAGCAGCGCTACCAAATTTCAGGTAGACTATATGTACAGTTCTCCTGTTAAAAGGGGACTTTATTCAGTGGGCTATATGTCGGGATTGAACATCGGGTTGAAACAAAACCTGCTGGGCAACAAATTGACGGCCTCCTTGCTGGTGAATGATGTATTCAATACAGCCTGGCTGAAAGATTATACTTCTACGGTGAATGGTATTAAGCAGGTGTATAAAGAAAACAATAGCAGTCGGTTTTTCAGGCTGTCGCTGGTATACCAGTTTGGCAACAATAAGATCAATGTGAAGCAACGGAATTTTGGCAATGAGGAGGATAGGAAAAGGGCGAATTAGGCAACGAGGCAACCAAGCACAGAAGCAACGAGGGAAGGCTTCGACAAGCTCAGCCCGACAGGCCTACCTGATCCGGGTCCATATTTCGGTTCGGCCAAAGAGACTGATGCCAACGTATCCCCTGATCTTTAAGGTGTTTTTATCTGTTAATGTCATGGTGCAGCTGTAGGTCTTGCCGCTTTTGGGATCGTAGATGGTGCCCTTTTCCCATTCACCTTCCCCGTCAAATTTGAAATTTTTGAGCAGTTGGAGACCTATCAGGGAGTCTTTTCTCTTTTGAGGATCGGGATTGTGCACATCGAAGTGTTCCTTGCTGCTGCCACTTTTGATCTTGCCATAGTATTTGTCATTGACCTTGTAGATGGAGATCTGGCCTGTTTTGTCGCTGGTAAGCCAGGTGCCTGTAACGTCATCTGCCTGGTAAGTTTGCGCCTGTGTGCCCAGGGATGCGCACAACAGCCACAACAACATTAGTTTCTTCATAATAATGATTTGATGTCAGAACTTGATGCTATCACTCATGTGTGTTGTTGAGTCAGGGCGTAGGCATAGCAAGGTAACAAAAAAAGCCAGCATAGCGTATGAAGTAGTAAGTGAGGTTTAGCGTACTACCTCCGGCCAGCCGGTAGTCCAGTCGAGCTTTTCCATGCGCAGTTTGGAGCGGCCGCGGTCTTTGGCATCATAACCATGAAATACCAGGTAATCGATACCGTCGAAGGTGCATACGGCATTGTGGCCTACACCATGCCAGTCCTTATCACCTTGCAACAGGATGGTGCCACCGTTTTTTACCAGGGGGATGCCTGCTTTGTCGAGGTAGGGACCGGTTAGCTTTTCTGCCCGGCCTGTGATCATTTTATAGGTACTTTGCTCGCCTTTGCAGCAATAATCAATAGAGGCAAACAGATAATAGTAATTGCCTCTCTTTACGATGAACGGCGCTTCAATAGCGCCATCGCCGGCGGAGGAATCGGGCATGTAATAATTGTTCTTGCGGCTGGCAATGGTATGCCATTGTTGCGGCGTATCAATAGCTGTGAGGGATTGGTTGAGCTTTACCAGTTTGAGCCCATTCCAAAAGGAACCAAATGCCAGCCAGGGCTGGTCCTGCTCATCCCATATCACATTGGGGTCAATGGCATTCCACATATCCCTGCCCGGTATGGACTCAATGATCTTGCCATGGTCGGTCCAATGGAAAGCCGGATCGGCCGGGTGCAGGGTGGGAGTGGTAGCCATGCCAATGCAGGAAGTGTTTTTGCCAAAAGCCGATACGGAATAGAACAGGTAGTACAAACCGTTGTGGTAGGAGATATCCGGCGCCCAAATATGGTTTTTGAAACCCGGCACGGCCTTTACGCCCCAGGGCAGGGTATCAAAGACCTGTTTCTCCCGCTGCCAACTCTTCATGTCCTTCGACGACCATACACTGATGCCACGGCCTGTACAGAACAGGTAATAGACGCTATCCTGCTTGATCATTACGGGGTCATGGACGGAGATATTGGTTTGGGTGAGACCATCATTGAAGGTTCCCAGCAATAAACAAAGGAATATAGTAAGCAAACGCATCATTCACTTTTTGTGTTACTCACACTGACAAAAGAGGTGACACCTTTCGTCCGCATCGCAAGGGAAAGGTGTCATCTCTCTCTCAACTTAGGTGTCACGTCTCTACACTCATAATATCTTCACCCGGATCACCTGGAAGGAATAAGGCGCCAGTGTTACGGGCAGTTTCTTTCCTTTGAAGGGGAGGGTAGTTGGTTGCGGGCTGATACCTGTTGGTTGGGCAAAGGAATTGGCCTGTTGCAGGTCCTCATTTTTCAATACTTCCACGTTGGCGGTGGTGGCCAGCTTCTTCACGCCTTCAATGTTTACTTCGCTGCTTTGTGGTGTGGCCCCGGTGTTCACGATCTTAACGATCACTTCTTTGGCAACACTGTCAATACAGGCATTGGCATAAAGACCATTTTGCCCGCCAGCGATTTCATTGTTGAGGGTCATGTTGACTACATGGGTGCCTTTATTAACAGAGAACAGCTTTTGTACATAGTAGTTGGGAGTGCCATAAGACTGCAGGTTGTTGAACCAGATGAGGTCGGGCGTCCATTGCCATCCTTCTGCATGGGCAAAGAGGGGGGCATAGGAAGCCATGTGCACTACATCGGCATTGCGCTCGAGACCGGTCATGAAAGCGGCTTCGGACAAAGCACATTGCCAGTTATTGCTGTTGTCGGCAGAGGCGACGGCCTTGCTTTGGGCGGCATATTCTCCGGCAAATATTTTAGGACCCTTGCGGTCATAATTATCATAACGGCGGGCATTCTTCAGGAACCAGTCCGGCGCGCGGTAATAATGTTCATCCAGTATATCGGCCTTCAATCCACGCAGGGTGGGATCGAGGTAATCAAACAAAGGACCATCAGGATTGGGACCTACGCTGCTCACCAGTTGTACAGCAGGATATTTTTCCTTGATGGCTTTGGCAAAGAGCTTGTACCGCTCAATATATTGTTCGCCCCATTGCTCGTTGCCCACGCCCAGCAGTTTCAGGTTGAAAGGTGCAGGGTGTCCCATTTGTGCGCGCACTTTACCCCATTTGGTATCGGTACCACCATTGGCAAACTCGATCAGGTCAAGGGCATCCTGGATATAAGGGTCCAGGTCTTCTGTGGGCACTACTTCGGCTGTATTGAACTGGCAGGCCATACCACAGTTAAGAATGGGCAGGGGCTCGGCGCCAATATCATCGGCCAGGAGGAAGTATTCATAGAAGCCAAGACCAAACGACTGGTAATAATCGGGGGTGAGCTTGTGCCGGAATTCTGTATTCCAGCGGTTGATGATCACTTCACGCTCATCCACCGCCCCAATGGTCTTCTTCCATTGGTAGCGGTTTTCCAATTCACGTCCCTCTACTATACAACCCCCGGGAAAGCGCAGGAAGCCCGGCTTCATATCGGCCAGCAGTTGAACGAGGTCGGCACGCAGGCCACCGGGGCGGTTCTTCCAGGTGTTTTTGGGAAACAGGGAGATCATATCGGCATCTACAACACCGGTGCCATCGAACCAGATATTGAGTTTGGCTTTGGGATCGGTGGTGGTGGCGGTGAGTGATGCGGTGTATTTCTTCCATTCATTACCGGCAAGATTGATACTTGTTTCGGCGATCTTTTGGTTGTTGGCACTGACCAATTCAATACGGAGTTTGGTTCTGCCTTCGGTTGCCCGTGCCAGCAGGGAGAGATCGTACTGCTGATTGGCGGTAATGCCCATGCCGCGGAATCCTTCGTTGGTAATGCCATATCCGCTGGCAGAACGTACGGTGAAGCGGGCATAGCGGGGATTGGTTGATTGCTCACCCCGGTTGATGATAAGTACGGCGCCCTGGGCATTGTTGAGCTTTTGTTCTTTCCAGCCCATGAGGGGCGTGGCAAATTCAAAAGACCGGTTCTTCACCAGCTCGGCATAGATGCCGCCGTCGGCGCCAAAGTTGATGTCTTCGAAGAAGATACCCCACATCGTCTTCTGTACAGGTGCTTTTACCTGGTTGGCCTTGACCGTGAAAACCTGGGTGGTTTGAGCAGTGAGTTGACAGGCTATCAAAGAGACGCCTGCTGCCAGTATGGCTAATCGTTTCATTGACTTTATTATTTTAATTCCAGCACTACTACTGAGCAAGCCGGCAGTTTTACAGTAAGGGTCGTTCCTTTTAATACAGCGCCATTGAAGGTAGCTGGTTTTACTTTATCGGGGTTTTCAAAAGTATTGTGGTCTTCTATTTTTCCGGAAGCCAGTATCCTGCCGGTAACGGCGGCATATTTTCCTCCCTTGAGGTTGAGGGTAATGTCCTGTCCGTTCTTAGCATCGATATTGACGAGAGAGATATGGGTTACACCCAAAGAGTCCCTGGAAGCGGAGCAGGATACTGCCGGCAACTTTTTATTACCCAGTGTATAGTCTTTCGTTTTGATGGTAATGGGCAGCAGTTTGGCATCCTGGTGCACATTGTACATTTCCATCACATGGTAGGTAGGGGTGAGGATCATTTTTTCCTCATTGGTCAGTAATACGGCCTGGAGCACATTGATGGTCTGTGCCAGGTTGGCCATCCGTACGCGGTCGCTGTGGTTGTGGAAGATGTTGAGGGTTACACCGGCAATCATGGCATCGCGCATGGTATTTTGCTGGTAGAGGAAACCGGGATTGGAGCCTGGTTCTACATCATACCAACCACCCCATTCATCCACTACCAGCGCTATGCGCTTACGTGGATCGTACTTATCCATGATGGCGGAGTGCTTGATGATCAGTGAATCCATGAACAGTGCGCGCTGCATGGTAGTAAAGTACTGGTCTTCACTAAAAGTGGTGGAAGGTCCTTTACGATTCCAGTCGATCACGGAATAGTGGTGGAGGGCAAGACCGCTCACCATATTGCCGGGAATATTTTTCATGAGGACTTCGGTCCAGTTATAATCTGAAGAATTGGCGCCGGAAGCAATGCGGAAAATATTGCCTTCTGACCAGCCGGTCATGAAGGTGGAATATTTACGATAGATGTCGGCATAATAATCCGGGCGCATATTGCCACCGCAGCCCCAGGCTTCATTGCCTACGCCCCAGTATTTCACATTCCAGGGTTTGTCGCGGCCATTTTGTTTGCGCAGGTTGGACATCGGGCTTTCGCCGGCAAAGTTCACATACTGCACCCAATCGGATAGTTCCTGTACGGTACCACTGCCCACATTGCCGGCCAGGTAGGGTTCTGTACCAATGAGCTCGCACATGTTGAGGAAATCATGTGTGCCGAAGCTATTGTTTTCTGTAACGCCTCCCCACCAGGTATTGACCATGGAAGGGCGCTTGTCTTTGGGGCCGATACCATCTTTCCAATGGTAAGTGTCGGCAAAGCAGCCACCGGGCCAGCGCAGGTTGGCGATCTTTAATTTCTTTAAGGCAGCGACCACATCATTGCGCACGCCTGCTGTGTTGGGTATCTTACTGTTTTCGCCCACATAAAAACCGCCGTACACACAACGGCCCAGGTGTTCTGCAAAGTGGCCGTAGATCTGTTTGCTGATGATCTGTTTGGCATCGTCGGCATTGACGGTGATCTCATTTTGTCCGAAGGTGGCAAGGCAACCGGACAGCGCCAATGGAAGGAAAAGCAATTGTTTCATAATTCTATATTTGGTTTGATGCATTTTAACTTATATGGCTTCGACAACCCTTCGACAAGCTCCTTTAGATCAGGGTGAGCCGCCCTTAGAGGGCGACCCACCCTTCGACAAGCTCAGGGTGACTCTGCTCAGTCTGACATTCTTTTTATTAAGTGTAAAAGGTACGGTTATTCAAATATAATAAGCCTGCGGTAGAAACAGCAGGCTTATTAGTAATAAACAAAACAACTGCTTACGATTGTTGGTTTTTCTACTGGAATTTAAGATCGATTTTTTGCACGGATGAATAGATACTTTCCCCTACGCCATTGGTTTTAACCCCAATACGCAGATAGCTGTATTGTTTTTGCAGCAATTCTGCGAGTTTTTTCCGGATCAGGTCCTGGCTGGCGGCCGGATAGCGGGCCGGATTGACGGAAATGGTAATGCTGGCAGGTGTACCAGGCGCAGCGCTTCCATTGCGGGAGACGACACAATTGATGATGTCCACAAACTGGGTCGATCCTACACTGATGGAAGCCGATTCTACTGTCCGGCCCGCCACTACCTGGGTAGCTGTAAAAGTGCCGGTAATGGTTGTATCGGTCTTATTGAAAGTAAAGGAAGGCGTGTTGACGGTGAAGTAAGGCACCACGGGCACATCAATGCTCATGGAACCACGCACCTGTATATCAATAGAGTCGGTATTGTTCTGCCAGGGGGCGCCACCGAGGCGTACCAACTTGTAATCTCCATCAAACAAGGATGCGGAGAAAGTCCCATCCTGGTTGATGTATACAGGTATTTTGGTAAATAACTGGTAGCCGCGTTGCCAGAGTTCCAACTGTACGCCGCCGGTAGTAGAGCCGCCGGTATTGTTGACTGCGGGTGTACGTACACCTATTGGTTGTCCCTGGTATACTACCCTGCCGGTAAGGGTAGAGCCGGGAGGATCGTAATTGTCCTTGGTGCAGCTGGCCAGCAGCAGGAGGGCCAGTGATAGAGAAAGGAAGATATTTAGTTTCATAACCTTGGTATTATTAGTGAATCAAATTCTTTGGGTCAGGGTGAGCCGCCCTTGAAGGGCGACCCACCCTTCGACAAGCTCCTTTAGACACCTTCGGCTGCCCTTCGGCAAGCTCAGGGTGACATTAGTGGAATGGGTTTCTTACAATTTTCGGGTTGTTGTTGATGATGCCCTGGTCGATAGCCGAATAATAATTGCCCAGCTGGAAAAAACGCGGCGCCCTGAAACGGGGAGCGGTGAGTTTTACAAATACATACTTGCCATCGCGGGCAGCATCGCCGGGACGGATGATACGATAAGGATACAGGGCATAGACGGTGGCATTGGGGTTATTGGGTTGGCCATTCCATACCTGGTCTGCTATGCGCCAGCGTTTGAGGTCCCATACGCGGTGATCTTCGAAGGCCAGTTCAACCCGCCGTTCGTTCCTGATCCTGTCCATGGTGATGGTGGCGGAGGTTACGCTGTTGGGCGCAAAGCCGGCTCTTTCGCGCAGGGCGCTGATCCAGGTGGCGGCATCTACTTTCTGATCCAGTTCAAAAGCGGCTTCTGCTGCATTGAGGTATATTTCACCCAACCTGAACCATACCCACCAGGTATCACTAAGGATACCCCTCGTACTGGTACCTGCGCCGGCATCCACAAACTTGCGCAGATAAAAACCGCTGTTGGTTACTTCCTGTATAGACCGGTGAGGACCTGAAGAGCCGGTCAGTAGTTTGCCATCCCCATCGGGAAAGGCGGGCGGTGAATAAGTGGCTCCCAACTGGCTGCCTTCAATAGTTTGATAGGCCGTGCCATTCCATTTCATCACACCTGCCTGTATTTGTACAGACCGGCCTTTGAAGCTGGTGCCGGGAAGGATCACTGTACCGTAGAGCCGGGCGTCTTTGTTGGCGAAGATATCTTCGGGGCTATTGTAGTAAATAAAATCGCTGTTGTCGGGCAGGTTGGTCTTTAAAGCGCCGTTGCTGCCGTCGAGGTATTCATAGGACTCCACCAGGTTGAGGGAAGGGGTAATGCAGGAAGAAGAAAGATTGTCTTCCCGGATGCCCAGGGGGATATTGTCGTAAGAAAAGGCATGTCTTTTATTTTTGGCGGACAGGAAATCCCTTACAAAGATGGCTTCCTTATTGCTGCTTTTCCGTACCACGGCTTCATAGAAATTCTCGCCCAGGTTGGCCGGGTTGCCCTTGTACAAGGCAAAGGCGCCACTGGTAATGATCTCTTTGGAAGCTTCCAGGGATTTGGTATAATACTCGGTGGCTTTGGAGGCGGGAATGCCTACTTCCCCGCCAGGCAAACTAATGGGAGAAGCCATGAGGTTGTTGTATTTGGCGATGGAAGCGGCATACAGCAGGGCCCTGCTTTTCAGCGCCAGGGCGGTGAATTTATTGGCTCGGCTGTTGCTGGGTGTACCCTTGTCGTCCACATTCTTCAGGTCTTCGCGGATGGCATCCATCTCACTGCTGATGAAATCATAGATGTCGCTTTCTTTTACCCGCGGTTGTTGCAGGGAAGAAGGATCACCGCTGAAGTCATAGATCAACTGTTTGGTCACCAGAGGCACACCGCCCATTCTTTTAACGAGCTCAAAATATACATAGGCACGGATGAAGCGCAGCTCGCCGGAGAATTGTTTTTTCTGCACATCGGTCAGCTTCACGCTGTATTTTTCGATGCTCTCCAGGGCCAGGTTGATATCGCGGATAAGTGTATAATCCCAGTAGGCCCAGCGGGAGTAAGCATAAGAGATGATATTGTTGCGGCCATCTTCCCCGGTATAGCCACTCCACATGGCGTCGTCATAATCGGCCATATTGCGCCAGTTGCCGTCCACGCCCATATCGGTAGGAAGGCGGTCGTAATAGTTGGCCAGCAACCCCAGTATCTGTTTGGGATCATTCCATACCTGGTCTTCCAGGATGATGGTTTGCGGGGTTCTTTCCAGCCAGTTCTTTTTACAACCTGCTATTGTGGTGAGCAGGCAGCCGGCGATCAGGAACTTATATAGTGTTTTCATGATTGTATTAATTAAATGATACATTAAAACCAAAATTCACCAGTTTCTGCTGCGGATAGACGAGGCCATTGGTGGAACTGATCTCGGGATCAATTTCAAATTCCTTCACATTGTCGAAGGAGAAGAGATTGGTGCCATTGACATACACACGCAGGTTGGAAACACCGAACCGTTTGGTGAGTTTGGGTGAAAATGTATAGGCCAGTTCCATGTTCTTGAGTCGTATATAACGCACATTGGTAACCCAGAAATCATTTCTGCGCTGGAAGTTTACGTGTCCGTAGTCCTTGCGGAGGGCAGGGTAGGTGCCGCCTTCCCACTTGCTGTAAGGATCATAAGGATCTACACGGTGCCAGCGGTCGGTAAGCATATAGGCCGGTGAATTACCATTATTCTGAAAAGGGTTCCGGAGCTCCCAGTCCCTGAAATAACTCTGGAGTGTAGAACCTGCAAAATCAACAGCCAGGCTAAAGCCCTTCCACGCCACTCTTCCATTGATGCCAAAGCTGAGGTAGGGTTGCTGTCCTTCTGCATAACCGATGGGTCTTTCGTCCATGGCATTGATGATGCCATCGCCATTCACATCCTTGAACTTAAAATCTCCGGGCAGCTGAGAGCGGTTGCCCTGGCCATCATTGTTGATGGTGTAGTTGTCGATCTCTTCCTGACTTTCAAAGCGGCCTTCTACCTGGTAGCCCCAGTTGATATTGCCCCAGCGGTTCTCAAACGAGTTGCGGTATTCATTCCAGGAGTTGCCAAAGCGGGGTTTGTAGAAATTGAGGTCCTTGCGGCGTGCCAGTGTGCCGTTCACACCCAGTGACCAGTCGATCAGGTTGCCCTTGCTGTTGTAGACCAGCATACCTTCCATGCCGAGGTTGGCTTCGGAGGTAAGGTTCTCATTGGGGAGGGAGTAACCTACTTCATTAGGCAGCAATACATCGTAGCGGCCGGCAGGTAATCCGGTACGCTTGCGCCGGAATACGTCGAACGCCCCGGTGAGCTGGTTGTCGAAGAGAATGAAGTTGATACCGATATTGGTGGTCTGGTTGTTGACCCAGGAAAGGTTGGTAATGGGTAATCCCCGGGGGCGCAGACCGATCACATAAGTGCCATCGAGTACGGCGCTGCCCTGTGAGAAGTTGTATCCACCCAGGTAACCAAAGGCACTGATGCCTACTTCGCTACCTGTTTCTCCATAGGAGGCTCTTATCTTCAGTTCATTCAGGAAGGGTAGTTTGTCTTTGAGGAAGGCTTCTTCCGACAGGCGCCAGCCTATGGAGAAACCGGGAAACAGTCCCCAGCGTTTGTCTTTGGCATAGAGATAAGAACCTTCATAACGCAGGAAGGCATCCATCAGGTATTTCTGCTGGTAGTTGTAACTCACCCTGCCGGTGTAACCTGCCCTTGCTTCGGTGCTCCATTCATCACCCAGGTAATCCTGGTTGGCAAAGAACATGATGGGGATGTAATTATTGGGTGGGATGGAGTGGATGGCGAGGTAGGAGTTTTCCATATCCGACCTTTCATAGGCAGCCGTGGCGGTAAAATTATGATCGCCCAGCTGTTTGGCATAGTTCAGTTGGAATTGTCCGAACCTTGACCAGATATTACGTTTGTGCCTTTCCCGCCAGGGATTTTGGTTGCCCGTCATCAATTTGTATTCATCGGTGGCGGGTAGATAGGTATAGGCATCATAGGTAAATTCAAATCCGTCGAAGTCCTCATTGGTGTATCCGTAAGAGAACAACATTTTGGCGGTGAGGCCGAATTTGAAATCATACTGGGCGGACAGGTTTACATCCATGGAGCGGAATACTTCATCGATATAACCTGTTACATTGTCCTTGTAGGTAGCGGGGTTTACGTTCACGCTATGCCCCTGGTTAATGTAGTTGGGATTGTCGTTGGCATAGGGCGGTTCAATGGGCCACATGCTGGATATACTGAGCAGGGGGTTGAAATAATCATCCAGGCCCGGTACGCCCACATTGTGGCGCGATTCGATACGGCCGCGTATCTGGGTGCCTACCTGTAGTCCTTTGGCGATACTGGCATTGAGGTTGGCCTGCATGTTGGTGCGCTTGAAATTGAAATCACGGATGAGGGCGTCCTGGCTAAGGTGGCCCATCGAGAAATAGTAGTTGGATTTGGCCGAGCCTCCGGAAGCGCTGGCATTGAGGTAATACTGTGGTACGTTGGGGCGTGTTACGATATCGAAGTAGTCATAACTTTTGTATCCCTTTTCGGTGCCGGCTTCCCATTTGCCCAACTCCTGCGGGGAGTAGAGGCCGGTTGGATTGCCATAGGCATTTTGTTCGGCTTCCAGCAATCCGCGCACGTATTGGCCTGCATTGCCCGGTTGGGGAAAGCGGGTAAAGTTCTGCAACCCATAATAGCCGCTGATATTGATGCTGGTGCTTTCATTTTTCTTGCCTTTCTTGGTTGTTACGAGTACAACGCCATTGGCAGCGCGTAAACCATAAATAGCTGCAGCGCCATCTTTCAGGATGGAGATGCTTTCGATATCTTCCATACCGATCTGGTTGAAGATATTGGTGCCGGATACGCCGGTATTGTAGCCAAAAGCGGAGGTGCCATCATTGGTGCTATAGGGTACACCGTCGATGACGTACAAGGGATTGCCGAGGTTCCTGATCTGGATATTAGTACCGTTGCCGGGCCTGGCATCGGTAGCGCGGAACGTGATACCCGGCACTTTGCCTACCAGGGCAGCAGTGGCTGCTACGGCGGGTGTGCGCATGATGTCGGCTGATTTGATCTCACTAACGGCACCGGTGAGTATTCTTTTTTGCTGGGTACCATAGCCGATCACCACTACATCTTCCAGCGAGCTGGCGCTTTCTGCCAGCAGGATGCGGATCGCTTGTCCGGCGATGATGGTATATTCCTGGGACTTGAAACCCACATTGGATACTTCCAGCACATCACCCGGGGCGGCCTCAATGGTAAAGGTTCCATCCTGACCGGAGGTGGTGCTGATCTTTTTTCCTTTTACACTGATAGTTGCCGAGGCGATGGGATTACCGTTTTTGTCGACGATGGCGCCTTTTACAGGGTCCCGGGCAAAGGCCGGAGAAAAAGCGAATAACAGGCAGGTGATCAGGATAGAGACAAGGCTGCCTCTTCCCCGCAATCGTAAGGGAATAACTCTCATAAAGCAATGGTTTTTTTATTTGCAAGAATTGTTAGCCATTCTGCTGTGTTTACTGCAAAGCATTCCCTTGCCTGTGCGCTAACAGGTTGTACCTGTTGGTGCACAGGCGTATGGCATCCACCTGTACCATGATGACAGGCAGGCTGAATGCTTTACGCTACACGTAATGCTTTGGTGTTAGTAAAAAGTTCCACGGGGCCCAGGGATTAGGGGGGTATGCGCATGGGGGTGACCATCAGGCATACCTGGTTCAGCTTAGTAATTGTAGAATGGCGAAAGCCAGTAATTTGTCAGTAACAACCAGTTGAGAATTGCTGAAATGAAGGAGCCAGCCGTAACGGGAGATGGAGGAGATGCAGTCCAGGCATATCGATCTGCCAGTTTAATAGCTTGGTTCGTTTCATATAGCAAGTGATGCAAGTCAGGGCAAATTAAAATAATTATTTCAATAACTGTCATAATTACATTTAATTATTTTCTGGTCGGTGTTTGAGGTATGGGGCGTGGCGGCCAGGGGGAAAGGAGGGTGGTGGACAACTGGTTACTATCTGTATAAGGTAAATCATATTTTGAACTTTATTAATTGGTTTAGTTTGGTAGTTTTGTGACCCGCCGGTTTCCGGGGGAAAGTCTGTGCCCCTGGTTTGGTAGTCTCAATTTTTGTTAATTCTTTTGTACCTAAATCTATAAGTGTTACCTTGACACGAATTGCCAAATGAAGAACGAACAATATGTTATAGGAGTGGATTACGGAACAGATTCCGTACGTTCCATCATCGTCGATGCTGCTACTGGTAAAGAGGTTGCTGCGGCTGTATTTTCCTATCCCCGCTGGAAGGATGGACTGTATTGCAATGCCCCGGCGAACCAGTTTCGCCAACACCCGAAGGATTATGTAGAGGGGCTGGAGCAAAGCATTAAAGACTGTTTGCGCCAGGCAGGGCCGGCGGTAGCCGCCCAGGTAAAGGCGATCTCGATCGATACAACGGGTTCTACGCCTGTGGCGGTCGATGAAACGGGCACGCCGCTGGCGTTGTTGCCGGGTTTTGAGCAAAATCCCAATGCGATGTTCGTATTGTGGAAAGACCATACCTCGGTAAAGGAAGCGGCGGAGATCAATGCCCATGCAGAGCGTTTTGACGTCAACTATCTTCAATATGTGGGCGGTATCTATTCTTCCGAATGGTTCTGGGCCAAATTACTGCATGTGCTGCGGGCTGATGAGCAGGTGCGCAAAGCCTGTTATTCCTGGGTAGAACATTGTGACTGGATCCCTTTCCTGCTCACGGGGGGGCAGCGGGCGCAGGATATCCGGCGGGGGGTGTGCTCGGCAGGGCATAAATCCCTGTGGGCTGCTGAGTTTGGCGGATTGCCTCCCGATGAGTTCTTTACTTCTCTCGATCCCCTGCTAAAAGGTTTTACTACACGTCTTTTTAAGGATACTTATACCGCCGATAAAGCGGCCGGCAAGCTTACCACTGCCTGGGCGGAACGCCTGGGGCTCTCTACTGATGTTATCATCGGTGTAGGTGCTTTTGATGCCCATATGGGGGCTGTAGGCGGTCAGATCGAACCTTACCATTTAAGTAAGGTAATGGGTACTTCCACCTGCGATATGCTGGTGGCGCCCAAAGGGGATATGGAAGGTAAACTGGTAAAAGGCATTTGCGGGCAGGTAGACGGATCGGTGATACCGGGTATGATCGGGCTGGAAGCTGGTCAGAGCGCCTTTGGTGATGCCTATGCCTGGTTCAGGAATGTACTGGCCTGGCCTGTACAACAACTGCTGTCTGAATCAACGATTATAGATAAAGGAACGGCTGCAAAGCTGGCAGAGGAAACGTTGGCGAAGATCATTCCTGCGCTCAGTCAGCAGGCGGCACAGTTGTCTTTTGACGAGCACAGTGAGCTGGCGGTAGACTGGTTCAACGGCCGCCGTACACCGGATGCCAACCAGGTATTGAAAGGAGTGATCAGCAATCTTGGTCTGGGCAGCGATGCGCCCCGTATCTTCAGGGCGGTGGTAGAAGCTACCTGCTTTGGTGCCAAAAGCATTGTTGATCGTTTCAACAATGAAGGAGTGCCTGTGAAAGGATTGATCGGGCTGGGTGGTGTAGCGCGGAAATCACCTTTCATCATGCAAATGATGGCAGATGTAATGAATATGCCTATCCGCATTCACCGTTCTGAACAAACCTGCGCAGCGGGCGCAGCCATGTTTGCGGCCACGGCAGCCGGTATTTATCCAAAAGTGGAAGAGGCCATGGCAGCGATGGGGCAGGGATTTGACGTGGAGTATTATCCCGATCAGCAAAAGACAGGACTGTATGCCAGAAGGTACCAGCAATACCATGGGTTGGGTAATTTTATAGAGGATCATTCTTAGAATACAAGCTGCGAGCGGTGAGCTACGAGCTGCGAGCGGAAAATGCAAGCAGCGGAGGTGAACTGGTACGGATACTGACTGTTAAATTCGAAATTAATGAGTGCACACAAATATATTCGTGAGGAAGCGTATGAGGCCAATATGCAGCTTCCGGCCCTGGGCCTGGTATTATTCACTTTTGGCAATGTAAGTGCAGTAGACCGCAAAGCCGGTGTATTTGCCATTAAGCCCAGTGGAGTACCTTATAAAGATCTGTCACCAGACAATATGGTGATCGTTGACTTTGATGCCAAAACGGTGGAAGGAACGATGCGTCCCTCTTCTGATACTAAAACCCATGCTGTGCTCTACAAGCATTGGGATAAGATCGGCGGCATTGTGCATACGCATTCCACCTATGCCACTGCCTGGGCCCAGTCGCAGCGTGATATTCCCATCTTCGGCACTACCCATGCAGACCATAATACAGTAGATATTCCCTGCGCTCCTCCGATGGATGATGCGATGATAAAGGGAGATTATGAACATGAAACGGGTTTCCAGATCATCAATTGCCTGCAGTCGAAAGGGCTGAGCTATGAGGAGCTGGAAATGGTGCTGGTAGGCAACCATGCGCCTTTTACCTGGGGTAAAACGGCTGCCAAAGCGGTCTACAACAGTGCAGTACTGGAAAATATTGCGCAGATGGCTTTGCTTACTGAGCAGATCAATGCGCAGGCGCCGCGGTTGAAGGATGCCTTGATCAAAAAGCATTTTGAAAGAAAGCATGGGCCGGATTCGTATTATGGGCAGTAGGGACGGCAGTCGGCAATCGGCAGTCGGCAATGCGCCCCGCGAAGCGGGACAAGTTTTGCTTCGATAGCGGATCTCTCACTACGCTGCGCTTCGTTCGAGATGACAAGGAGGGTGGAGCTTCGTTTGAGATGACAAGGA
This sequence comes from Paraflavitalea soli, assembly GCF_003555545.1. Classification (GTDB taxonomy): domain Bacteria; phylum Bacteroidota; class Bacteroidia; order Chitinophagales; family Chitinophagaceae; genus Paraflavitalea; species Paraflavitalea soli. The sequence continues at coordinate 92,831 of NZ_CP032157.1, forward strand.
AGGGGGCGCTTCGTTCAAAATGACAAGGAAGGGAGAGCCGAAATGACAAGAAAGTATATTCTTACAATCAGTAAAAAACGATAGATGATCAATTTAAAGACTTTGGAAGTTTGGTTTGTAACCGGTAGCCAGCATTTGTACGGACCTGAGACCTTGAAACAAGTGGCCGAAAATGCACAAACTATTGCGAAAGCCCTGGATGCTTCTGCTAAAATACCTGTCACTGTTATTTGGAAGGACACTGTTAAATCGCCGGAAGAAATTTATAAGATCTGCCAGGAAGCCAATACAACTCCAAACTGTATCGGTATCATTGCCTGGATGCATACCTTTTCACCCGCCAAGATGTGGATCGGCGGTCTGAAGATACTCAACAAGCCTTTATTGCATTTACATACACAGTTCAACCGCGATATTCCCTGGGGAGAGATCGACATGGACTTCATGAACCTCAACCAGAGTGCGCACGGCGACCGCGAGTTTGGTTTCATCATGACGCGTATGCGCCTCAACCGCAAAGTGGTGGTAGGTCATTGGCAGGATGAAGAAGTATTGGAGCGTATCAATGTATGGACAAGGGTAGCTGCCGGCTGGCACGACTGGCAGGGCGCGCGCTTTGTACGTTTTGGTGATAATATGCGCTATGTAGCGGTTACGGACGGCGACAAAGTGGAAGCTGAAATGAAATTCGGTTTTTCCGTTAACACGCATGGCATTGGCGACCTGGTGAAAGTGATCAATGAGATCGGTGATGGCGCCGTAGACAAACTGGTGCAGGAATACAATGACCGTTATAAAGTAGCAGATGTACTGAAGAAAGGCGGCAGCAGTTACAACTCCATCCGCGATGCTGCGAGGATTGAACTGGGCCTGCGCAGCTTCCTGGAGCAAGGTAACTTCAAGGGATTCTCCGATACGTTTGAAGACCTGCATGGCATGGTACAATTGCCGGGTATTGCCGCGCAGCGCCTGATGGGCAGCGGTTATGGATTTGCCGGTGAGGGTGATTGGAAAACTGCAGCGCTTGTACGGGCCATGAAAGTGATGGGGCAGGGGCTGCCGGGTGGCAACTCCTTCATGGAAGATTATACGTATCACTTCAATCCCTCCAATCCGCAGGTACTGGGCGCGCATATGCTGGAGATCTGTGAATCGATTGCTGAAGGGAAGCCAAGCTGTGAGATACACCCGCTGGGTATTGGCGGCAAAGCCGATCCTGTGCGCCTTGTATTCAACAGTGCACCGGGTAAAGCGCTGAATGCTTCGCTGATAGACATGGGCAATCGGTTCAGGATGCTGGTGAATGAAGTGGAAGCGGTGAAGCCGGAGCATGACCTGCCCAAACTGCCTGTAGCAAGGGTATTGTGGAAGCCATTACCGGATATGAAAACAGCTTGCGCAGCCTGGATACTGGCCGGTGGTGCACACCATACGGGCTATAGCCAGAACCTGACGGCCGAATACCTACAGGACTTTGCAGAGATTGCCGGGATAGAGTTTGTATTGATCGGTAAGGATACCAACCTGTACCAACTCAAGAATGAACTGCGCTGGAATGAAGTGTATTATAGGTAAGAGGAGAGAATACAGAATACAGAATACAGAATCCGGCGACACGCGTTTGTCCTGGGTGTTAAAACAGGAGACCGTAGTTAAAAAGGATCAGTGGACAAATGAATTGTTATAAGTACACATTATAATACATATCGATAAGATGAAGGCACCTTGCTTTGGGCAGGTGCTTTCATTTTGGGCCCGATGCCAGATAAACGGGAGGGAAAGTAGCTGGAAAGGGAATAAAAAATTGAGAGCATTGGTACAAGGATTGACGAATTCAGTACGGTTATTATTAAAATAATCACTATTTTTCACGTTTGAAAAGTGCTTTAGCATATGAAAATAAATGCCGTCAGTATTGGTCATGCTAACAGTCGTTATTCTCAGCAGCCGTATAAGCCTTTCACCCTTATTAATAACTTCTTTTCTAATCAACTTCAAAACGGTTATTGCTTATGAATAACAGCCTCGTGTCTTACGATTACCTGATCATCGTACTTTACTTTGTCCTGGTGGGCTCTTATGGCTACTGGATCTATCGCCGGAAGAAGAAGGCTTCGATGGATACGAAGGATTTCTTTCTGGCGGAAGGCTCGCTGACCTGGTGGGCTATTGGCGCCTCCCTGATCGCTTCCAATATATCTGCCGAGCAGTTTATCGGGATGAGTGGTGAGGGATTTTTTGTGGGCACTGCTGTAGCTGCTTATGAGTGGATCGCTGCGCTGGCGCTGATCATCATTGCCATCTGGTTTATTCCTATCTATCTTAAGAATAAGATATATACGATGCCGCAATTCCTCAAGACACGGTACAATGAGACGGTGGCGTTGATCATGGCGGTATTCTGGTTGTTTCTCTACATATTCGTAAACCTCACTTCTATCTTATACCTGGGTGCTGTGGCCATTAAAGGATTGCTGGGCGGCAATGAGAATATGCTGCACATCATCATGCTGGCACTGGCGGCCTGCGCCCTCATCATTACGCTGGGTGGCATGAAGGTAATTGGTTATACCGACGTAATCCAGGTAGCGGTGTTGATCGTCGGCGGTCTGGCTACTACTTACCTTGCCTTGACGATCGTAGCGGAGAAGCTCGGTGTGGGTCAGGGTGCGCTTGCCGGTTTCAATGCCTTGCTGCATGATTCACCGGAACACTTTAAAATGATATTGGATAAGCCGGAATCGACGGTGGGGGTGATCGATACGCCCAACAACCTGCAGATACAGAAGTATGTGGTATTGCCCGGTATTGCCATGTATTTTGCGGGTCAGTGGATCGTGAACCTCAACTACTGGGGTTGTAACCAATACATCACACAGCGCGCGCTGGGTGCTGACCTGCAGACTGCCCGTACGGGTATCCTGTTTGCCGGTTTCCTGAAGCTGATGATGCCTATCATTGTAATGTTGCCCGGTATCGCTGCCTGGGTATTGTACAAGAATGGTCACCTGCCGCAATTAGGAAGCAAAGACGGCGCTTATTCTGCCATCCTGGGATTCCTGCCCAACGGATTGAAAGGCTTGTCTATTGCCGCTCTTACGGCTGCTATTGTGGCCTCGCTGGCTGGTAAGCTCAACAGTATCTCTACGATCTACACGCTGGATATCCATAAAAAATACGTGAACAAAGATGTAGATGAGAAGAAAATGGTGTGGATCGGCCGGCTGACAGTAGTGGCTGCCATCATCGTGTCGCTCATCTTTACCTGGGATGATCTGTTGGGTATTGGCGGCGAAGGCGGCTTTACCTTTATCCAGAAATATACCGGCTTCATTAGCCCCGGTGTATTTGCGATGTTCATATTGGGTATGTTCTGGAAACGTACTACGGGCACAGCTGCCCTGGTAGGTGTGATCCTTGGTTTTGCTCTCGCTATCTTCTTCAACAACTACGCGGTCGGTATTTTCGGCAAGGAAACGCTGATGTATACAGCCTATACCTATCAGAAGATGGAAGGCGGCGTGCTGAAGACGATCACAGAGATCCCCTTCCTGATCAATATGGGCTGGTCATTTGTAATTACCGTGGCTACCATGGTGGCAATCAGCCTTGGTGGTCCGAAGGTAAATCCCAAAGCTTTTGAGATCGACAGTTCTATGTTCAAGGTGAAGCCAGCTACCATAGTGATGATCGTGATCACGCTGATGATACTGGCTGCCCTGTACATCAAGTTCTGGTAAACTGTATTTAACTATAGCTCTTTTGAATAGCAGCAGGCTGAGAAGCCTGCTGTTGTTATTTTGTCTGAACCGGGATCTGTTGGATGTTTGGGGTTGGTGGATAGAAGGGTTGCGGGAGGCCGGACACGGCGGATACACGGCCCTACAACGGCCTATATATGAAGGACATACGGAGGTATATCGCTATAAGGTCGCTATAACGTCGCTGAAAGGTCGCTGTAGTGTCGTTGAAAGGTTGCTAAGAGGTTGTAGTAGAATGACTTGTGAGGAGCCTTAAACGCGCTCGGTAAGCAAGGCTTTATGCAACCAGGGTGCAGTATAGTCCTCTATGAAACCGGTTATATTGGTGTAGGCAGCAAATTCTTCTTCCATGTGCATACTGGTAATGACCACGGCCTGCATACCGGCATTTTGAGCGGCTTCCACACCTTTGGGGGCATCTTCAAAGACCACACAATCTTCCGGCGCTACGCCCAATTCAGCCGCGCATTTGAGATAGGTCTCGGGGTCAGGCTTGCTTTTTACTACGTTATCAGCACTTACAATACTACTAAAATAATGCCGTATGTGCAGTCCATCGAGCACAAAGTCGATGTTAAAAGTGATGGCTGCAGAGCCGATGGCCAGTTTGATGTGCTGGTGGTATGCCTGTTCCAGGAATTGATCCAGGCCTTTGATGAGCCTGAGGTTGGGTCTGAACTCCCGCTGGTATTGTTCTTCTTTGGCATAACCCATGCTGTCTTTCTCGCTTTCGGAAAAACGACCGGGGAAAATGCGTTCCAGCAATTCATTATTCTTGCCATAACATTCTTCTTTGGTGCGTTCCAGGGAAATATCGGCGCCCAGGTTGGTGAGGATGGTGTGCCAGGCTTTGATGTGATAACCCATATCGTCGATCATCGTTCCATTCAGGTCGAATAAGAATGCTTTCATAGGGGGCAAAGATAGGGAATACAGGCAACGAGGCAACCAGGCATCAAGGCAAGGAGGCAATGAGACATCGAGGGGTTAGATGTATTTCCGGGTGGTATTAATTTTTCTCAACAGGGATGTGGTGAGCCAGCTTAAAGCAAGCGCGATTATAAACGTGATGCTGAATTTTATCACTGCATGCAATGGTAATGGCAACAGCAGGTACTGACACCATACCACAAAGATGTAATGCACCAGGTAAATGCCATAGGCATTGGCGGTGAGGGATTGCATGGCTGGTTTGGGTGAAAGAATGCCCGCTTTAAACATGGAGAGGAAGGCCAGGCAACTGGCCGTACAGGAGGCAGTATACATAGCGAAATACAATAACCAGGCCGGCGGTTCTGCCAGGTGCTTTGATTGAACCAGGCTGGTGAGTGTATCAGGAACAATGGTGAGTAATACATACATCACCACACATAGAACGGTCCATACGGGCCACTTTAGTTTCAGCACTGATGTGTCGGCAAAGAGGCCTTTTCCCAGGTCGATGCTGCCTGCCACGGCTCCCAATATAAAATACCCAAAATAGAGTACTACGCGGCTCAGCTGGAAGTCGAAGGGATAAAAGCCTGTCCAGGTGCCGGACCCTACTGCCATAGCCAGGGGCACATACAACAGGAAGGTGGCGAGGAAGAAGAATAGGAAGAGCCCGCCGGGTTTGTTTTGCAGTCCCGATAGCCAGGCGCCTGCTTTGGTGAGCAGTCCACCCACCAGTGGATACAGCAAAGCGAGTAGCAGGTTGAAAGCAAACAATACCCAGATGAACCAGGGTGGCCCTACGGGCCATTGCTCGATGGTGAAGAAATCAATAATATAAGCTTTGATATGGTGCTGGTGATGGGCCAGGTAATAAGCAGGGTAGTAGGCTATCAACATCAATAGGGATACGGCCGCTACAAAAGGAATGAAGAGGCGGTAAAACCTATCGCGCAGGAAAGCTGCTACTCCTTTCTTACGCAGGGCAGGCAGCGCAAAAATGCCGCTGATGAAAAACATCAGTGACATGAAGAATACATCATTGAAGTTCTCAAAGATGTCCATACCGATCCACCGGTGGGTGTCCACTACCGGGTGGGTGGACAGAATATACGCTTCGGGATGAAAGGCGGCGAAAGTGGTATAGGCCAGGGAGGCATGATGGGCTACCACCAGTACGGTGAGCGCAGATCGCAGGTAGTCAAGCCATAAGATGCGATTGGGTGTAGCCCCCATGAGGTTAGTTTACACTGAAACGGATGGATACAGGAAAAGGTTACAGTTTGCAGGAAATAATCTTTTTCATTGGATGATGAAGTTCGCTGCTTAATTGTTAATTTGACACTTGAATAGAAAGGCTATCGCCATTAGTTAATAAAGCCATCCAACGTCACCAATTGATCCTAACGAGTTATGAAACATCTTGCCATAGCAGCTTCCTGCCTCGCAGTTTTATTTGCAACTCCCTCGTCTGCACAAAATGACCCGGTGGTAATACGGGCCGATCTGACCAAAACTACCGGTGATATGAAGCCGGTATGGGCCTGGTTTGGGTACGATGAGCCCAACTATACTTACATGAAGGATGGAAAGAAATTGTTGTCGGAGTTGGCTGCCTTGAGCCCGGTACCGGTGTATGTGCGGGCACACAACCTGCTCACCACGGGTGATGGAACAGCGGCCTTAAAATGGGGCTCTACCAACGCCTATACGGAAGATGCACAGGGCAACCCGGTATACAACTGGCGTATTACAGACAGTATTTTTGATACGTATGTGCAGCGGGGCATGAAGCCGCTGGCGCAATTTGGTTTTATGCCCGAGGCATTGTCATCCAAACCGCAGCCTTATCGCCATTATTGGAAGCCCGGAAATCCTTACAATGAAATATATACGGGCTGGGCTTATCCTCCGAATGATTATAAAAAATGGGGCGCGCTGGTATACGAATGGGTAAAGCATTGTGTGGCGCGCTATGGAAAGAAAGAGGTGGAAAGCTGGTATTGGGAATTGTGGAATGAGCCCAATATCAGTTACTGGAAAGGTACGGTGCAGGAGTTTTGCAAATTGTATGATTACACGGCGGATGCGGTGAAGCGTGCATTGCCAACCGCCCGGCTCGGCGGACCGGATGCCACAGGCCCTTCCTGGGATGTAGCAGCCAAATTTCTCAAGACCTTTATTCAACATTGTACCAGCGATACGAATTATGTAACGGGCAAGATCGGTACGCCGCTTGACTTTATTGCTTTTCATGCCAAGGGCGCACCCAGGGTAGTGGATGGCCATGTGCGAATGGGCATAAGCAATCAACTGCGCGATATATCGGATGGGTTTAAGCTGGTAGCTTCTATCGCTGCTGTGAAGAACCTGCCGATCGTGATCGGTGAGTCGGACCCCGAAGGATGTGCTGCCTGTGGTATGGCTACCAACCCGGAGAATGCCTATCGCAATGGTACGATGTATTCTTCCTATACAGCGGCTTCTTTTGCCCGCAAGTATTTACTGGCTGATCATTTTGGCGTTAATTTCCTGGGAGCGGTATCCTGGTCTTTTGAATTTGAGAACCAGCCCTGGTTTTATGGGTTCCGCGACCTGGCCACCAATGGGGTTGATAAGCCCGTGCTGAATGTATTTCGCATGTTTGGTATGATGAAGGGAAAGCGGGTAGCGGTAACGGGCAACCGGATGATGCCTTTGATGAGCATCCGTGATTCGGGGGTACGAAAACCGGCCACGGATATTGGCGGGTTGGCGGCCAGTAATAAAAAGAGCGCTACGATGATGGTGTGGAATTACCACGATGACGACCTGGCAGGCCAACCTGAACAGGTGCAGGTGGTAATGGAAGGGGTGTCCGCAAAAAAAGTAACTGTTACGCAGTATGTAGTAGATAAGCACCACAGTAACTCGTATGAGGTGTGGAAGCAAATGGGATCACCTCAGCAGCCGACACCTGAACAGATCGCTCAGCTGGAAAAAGCCGGGCAGCTTGAACAGGCCAGTGTAGAACGGAATGTGGTGGTGCAGGATGGGAAGCTGACTGTTCCGATCACGATTGAAAGACAAGGGGTGGTGTTGTTGAAAGTAGAATGGTAAAGTGTTTCGTGTTTTGAGTTCCGGGTGTCGGGTTGCTACCGCGGTTAGGGTTGCTGTCTGGCATTGTGCATACTTGATATTTTTGCATTTTTTTCTAAGCAAAGATGATATTAATTGCGTTGCTGCACCTAAAGAACCCGTAACGCTACACCCGAAACCCGTAACAGTATTATTCTCCCAGCCAGGAACTTACGATCTTCTTCTGTAACGATGTAGGGTTGGGGAGGCGTGTTATTTTATAAGTTGATGTGTCCATGCTCAATCCGGCATAGCCAAGGTATTTGGTATAATCCAGCTCTTTGGTCGTATAGACATAATCAAACAACTCCGTCAATGGATCACCGGCGATTTTAGTGATCACCTGGCGCAATTCCTCTTCTGTAAATCCTCTTTGCTTCTTTTGGTAGTATTCCTTGTACAGGGTGCGCATCACATCATCCAGTGACTTTTTATTGTTTGTCTTTTGCCGGATGGTGAAGTCAAACAACATGCCCACCACCGGGCCTTTGTCATAGTAGGAAATGGTCTTGTTCTCTTTGTCATCCTTGCGGCCAAAAGGCCCGTCGGACCAGGTCTCATAACTGGCCTGCTGCAGGGATTGATAACGTTTGCCGATCCCTTTCTCAAAGGCCTTGATATTGCCGGTGAAAGCATTGAGCAGGTCCTCTTCCGTACTGAGACCGGCGCGTTTAACGATGAGGTACTCATAATAAACGGAAAGTCCTTCTGATACCCACAATTGGTTGGTACGGCTGCCATTGTCATAATCGAAAGGTCCTAACTCGATAGGGCGGATACGCTTTACATTGTAATGATGGAAATATTCATGGGCCAGGAAGTTGAGGGCCCTGATGCGGGAGGCAGTATCATTCTGCGACTCACCGCTGAAGGAGATCGCGGTAGAGTTCAGTTGCTCAATGCCACCCATGCCCCTGGGGCTGATAGACAGGAATGTATAATGCTTGTAAGGAATATCACCTATGAGATCAGTGGCGGTGGTGATAATCTTTTTGAGGTCATTCATGAATGCCTGCCTGTCAAAATCACCCAGCTCATACCCGATGAATCTGTGAGAGATGCCCCGCACGGTAAAAGCCGGCAGCTCTTCGAGGTTGCCGATCAAAAAAGGACTATCGTACAGCACATCAAAATTGGACGCGGTATACGTGAATGATCTACCTGGTACTGAATCAAGCCCGGTAGCTACATTGTTCCAACCGGTATAGGGTTTGATCTGCACGGTTGCCGGGAGGTTGATCCTGCCCGCAGGGTGTATAAATACACCTGCCGGCCTGATGAAGGCGCGCTCTTCATCTATATAGGGAGTACCCACAAATAAGCGGACGGTCTTTACATCATAACTGATGGTGAAGGCTGCCTGCTTCTGATGGGATATATGCCAGGTATTGCCCGCGCTCATATGCCAGGGGATGGTATCGCCGGCGGCATTCTTTACGGTGAAATGCTCTACGTTCTTAGCATAGTCCATGCGCTGGTAATAGCCGGGTGTCCATACGGGCATTTTGAAATCTGTTGCCGTATCTTTTATGGCGGAACAGCGCAGCTCCACATGAAAATAATGATTGGCGGGCTGCTCCATAGAAACCGTGAAGTGGAGCTGTTGGGCTGTAGCTATTAAGTTGATTAGGCATATGCTAAGCGTGAGGGTTATTCTCCTGGTCATAAGTGTTTCGTGTTTTGAGTGTCGGGTTTCGGGTCTTTAGCTGCAACAATGTAATTAATTATTGTCTTTGCTGAGTGCAACGGTCTAAAAGGACCGGGTTGCCACCATTCAAAGCTGTATGCTCAAAACGCGGTAGCAACCCGAAATGCTACACCCGAAATCCGGAACTGTAGTTACTTTATTTCGCCGGCATTCCTGTCGGGCGGATCAACACCCAGCAATTGTTGTACAAAGAAATCTCTTTTCTTCTTACGGCCATAAGGACCACCATCGCTATGACCCATGCCTGGCACGGTAAGCAGATCAAACATTTTATTGGATTTGATCAGTGCATCGGCCAGGCGGTAAGTAGATTCAGGTGGTACATTGGTATCGGCTTCACCTACGATGAGCAACAGCTTTCCTTGTAGCTTGCTTGCATTGGTAATATTGGATTGCTCTTCGTAATGCTTGCCAATGGGATAACCCATCCATTGTTCGTTCCACCATTGCTTGTCTACGCGGTTGTCATGACAACCGCAGGCAGATACTGCCGCTTTATAAAACTCGGGGTGAAACAACAGCGCCCCGGTAGAATTTTGCCCGCCGGCAGAAGTGCCATATACGCCTACCCGTGTAGTATCTACATAGGGATATTTTTCGGCCAGGGCTTTGATCCATAAAATGCGATCAGGCAGGCCTGCATCAGCGAGGTTTTGCCAGCACACATCATGGAAGGCCTTGGAGCGGTTGGCCGTGCCCATACCATCACACTGGATGACAATGAAGCCCAGCTCGGCCATGCTCTGCATTTCACCATGTGTCATAAAGTTTTTGGGTACAAAGGCATCCTGTGGACCGGCATAGATATTTTCAATGACAGGGTATCGCTTGTTGGGATCAAAATGGCGGGGTCTGCATACTACTCCCCAGATATCTGTTTTGCCATCCCTGGCTTTGGCGACAAATACTTCGGGAAGCCGTACACCCAGGGCCAGGTAAGCAGAAATATCTGCTTTCTCCAGTTCCATCACGGGTTTATTATCGGCTGCACGCACCAGGGAAGTTATGGGCGCTATATCAGGCGCCGAATAAGTATCGGTGAAATACTTTCTGTCGGGCGAAAAATTGACGGTATGGTTACCGGCAGCGGGGGTAAGGGATACCAGTTTTTTACCATCAAAGCCAATGCGGTAGAAATGTATATTGTAGGGATCTTCACCTGCCTGCATACCGCTGGCGCGGAACCAGATCTCCTTTTTCTTTTCATCCACACTGTCAATCTCCCGTACTACCCAATTGCCGGCGGTGATCGCATTTTTGACAACACCTTTCCCGGCATCTACCAGGTACAGGTGGCGCCATCCGTCTTTTTCAGAGCTCCAGATAATTTCATCGGTTTCTGGCAGGTAATGCGTAAATATGCGTTGTTCATAGATGAAGGTGCTGGTTTGCTCATCCACAATATTGCGCGTATTGCCGGTTTCGCTGTCTACTTCAATGATACGGAAACGCTGATGACCACGGTCTGCCTTTTCATAGGTGAAGAAGCGGCTGTCTTTTTTCCAGCGTATATAGGGTGAGCCCAGGAAATCATATTTCTCGGTATTGATCTTAACCGCTTTTTGGGCTGCGATGTTGAACGTATACATTTCATAGCTGGTAAATTCATCCCCGGGCTGTGCATAGCGTTGTGAGCGCAGCTGACCACGCATGGTATTGGGCTGTGAGGTGAGGATATAATACACCTCTTTCTGCTCACGGGGATCGATCTTATACCCAATGGCATATTTGCTATCGGGGCTCCACACCAGCTGGCCATAGGGCTTTTCTTTGGTGCCATCGGTTGTAAACCGGATGGCATCCTGACTGGCAGCAGGTCTTATATAAACGTTATTGTCCCTGATGAATGATACCCATTGTTTGTCGGGCGAGAGGCTGTCCCTTCTGCCATCACGGTCCCAGCGTGGGCGTCTGCGGGGGTTGGGCATATTGGCTGCCAGCGTATCGGGAGCTGCTGTACTGGTACAGGTTTGTTTGAGTACATCATATTGCCACCACTTGTCCTGGTGCCGGAAGGTGATCTGTTTGGCCTTGTTGTCAAATACCAGGGCATTAATGCCCAGCCTTTTGGCGGTGACGGCTTTGCCGGAGGCCTGGCCCAGGGCCGCAGCGAGCTGAGCGTGGTCGAAGGCTGGTGCTTTTTTGCCGGCTACCGCATCTACATAAATATATTCTGTAGTGCTGTCCTTAAGGTTGTTGCGGTACCAGAAGCCTTTGTTATCGGCCTGCCAGTTGGCTTGTACAGTTGTTTTAAAAACTGAATTGCGGGCCAGGCTGTCCAGTTCAGCTGCCTCACGGTAGCGCTGCATGATCTCCTCATGGCCGGGCCTGTAATCGGAAGGCTTGTTGGGTTGAGCATTGGTCAACAAGGCGCCTAACAGGCACGATGAGACAATCAATGATTTGTAATATGTCATTGTTAAAATATTTGGTCGGGTAATGTTCCGGGTTCCGGGTTTGGAGTTTCGGGTTGCTGCCGCGATCTGAGTTTACGGCATTGTTTTGGCGAGCTTGGTTCACAAAACCGCCGCAAGGCAGCAATACTAATCGTTCATTTATGCCGCTACACCTAAAGAACCCGAAACTCTACACTCCAAACACGAAATTTATTTGGTATAAAAACGCCAGTTGGTTTTAAAGTCTTTGGAGAGTGATTGATTGGTGAGAATGGCGCGCACCATTTCTACCGGCATGGCATTTTCCTGCAATACGGCATCGTGGTATTGTTTGTAGGTCATCTTACCTCCATCTACCAATTCCTTTTTCATGGCATAGAACTGTAATCCGCCGATCATATAGGCCAGTTGGTACAATGGACCATAGCCACCGGTAAAGGAGCGGCGTACTTCTCCTTCAGCATTGGCGCGTTCATGTCCTACACGGTCTACCAGGAAGTCAATACATTGCTGCGGTGTCCATTTGCCCAGGTGGTAATTCAGCGAGAAGATGATGCGGGCGCAGCGGTGCATGCGCCAGAACAACATACCAATACGGTCTTCAGGAGATTGGGGGAATTTGAGGTCCCACAAGATCATCTCCCAGTACAATGCCCAGCCTTCTGTCCAGAAGGGCGTATTGAAATTGCGATATGCTTTGTAGCGGTTATTCATAAAACCCTGCAGGTGATGGCCGGCGATCAACTCATGGTGTACCGTAGCGCGGGAGAAATGCGGGTTGTTGCCCCGCATGCTCATCAGTTTGTCTTCTTCTGCCATGGTATTGGTAGGGTAGGAGATAATGAGCATTTCTCCGCCGAGGAAGAATGGGCTAACCAGCTGCCGTTGGGGACTCATCATACTCATGCGCCAGGTCTCTTCTGCTATTGGCGGGATGGTGACCAGTTTATTCTTTTTCAGGAAGTCGATGGACTCATTGTAGAGTTTCATGATGGCTTCCGGTTGTTTGCCGGGTGGAACATAAGAATTCTTTACTTTCTCGATGGCTTTTTTCCAATCATCGCCAAAGCCCATATCGCGGGAGGCTTTCAGCATTTCTGCATCGCACCAGGCAAATTCTTTATTGGCGATGTCTACCAGTTCTTCCGGTGTGTAAGGGATCATTTCAGCCTGCAGCTGGCGCACCAGTTCTTTCTGCCCAATGGGATAACCCACAATGCCACTGCCATCATCTTTACCGCCGGGGGCTGACTTTTCTTTTTGCTGCCATGTTTTGGCATAATCACCCAATGCTGTTTCGAGGCGCTTCAGGGGCTCTGGTATCCACCAGGTATAAGCCGGATCATAACCGGTATAAAAATCATTCACACTTTTAACAGCAGCTTGTAATCCCCGGATAATAAAGCCAGCCCGGCGGCTGAGGTTGATCTCCATGGCGGACTCTTTATCCAGTTTTTTAGCGGTACTGTTGATCTCAATGGCGAGGGCGTTCATAGTAGCTGCCAGCTTTTGGGCATCCTGTTGGGTGCCGCGGCGACGGATCCTTTCTATTTCATATATCTTTTCGGCAAAGGTGAACCACGGGCTAAGCTGGCTAAATTCCTGTTCTTCTTCCTGCAGCAGGCGCAGTTGCTCGTCCATATTCCTTTTAAACAACAGGTAATCAACTTTAGCCCCGGTAGAGAGGGATTCGAATTTCAGTTGCTGCAGCTGTTTTAAATAGTCCGTTTGCAATTGTTGTAAGCGTTGGCGACGGTCGGGAGAGCTTTCCACAGCATAAAAGCGGCTAAGGCTTCCGCGGTCAGCATCATATTGTACCATAATGTTGTTGACCTCACTGTTTTGCTGATACAGGGACGTTGTTTGCGACCAACCTGGCAGTACAGCGATCGCCATACAAAGGAGGAAAATAAGTTTTAACCGGAGGGCTTGGCTCATAGCAGGTGATGTATTGTTTTAGTTGATGAGTGAACGAAGGTTGTTTTTGACCAGACGAAAGTTCAGCAAAATATTGATTCATCCCTTACCTTTTATAAAAGTGTTAAGATTCGCTAAGGATCAGGCAGGATTTGTTGTGAGTGGATACAGGTTGGCACAGGCTGCAATGAGGGATGGAATCGTAGCAGGAAAAACAGGGTTGAATAAAAATTAACCTGCCGCTGATTTGATCAGTAGCTGTTTTGCCGGCAACGGTAAATCCATTGGATCAATGATTTATGCCTATGCAGCGTTGGGACTGCATTAATTGTCACCTACACGTTTTTAATAACTTCTTTACCGATATTAACCTGTCGTGTTTTGTTTTCAAAAAAAGGTGGTAATATTGGTTAAGTATGAAAGTTGTACAGTTTACGATACCTGTTGCTACAGAGTATTCTATTATCGTGCAGGAAGACGTGTTGCCCTACTTTTACAACCATCTTCACCGCCATAATGAGATACAGATCACCTGGGTTATTAAAGGTGAAGGAACGTTAATTGCGGGAAATTCCATGCAGCGTTTTAAGCCGGGCGATATTTATATTCTTGGCGCCAATCAGCCCCATTTATTCAAGAGTGATGACGCTTATTTCGAGAAGCGCAGTAAAAAGGAGATACATGCGCTGACGATGTTTGTAGATCCCGGTGGACTGTTCAGTCATATTCTTCATTTGCCCGAAATGAAAAGCGTGAAGAAGTTCCTGGAAGCTACTGCGGCGGGGATGCAGATCCCCCAGGCTTACAAAACCCAGGTAATGGACAAAATGCTGCAGGTAAAAGAAGCACGCAATGGTTCCAGGCTGGCTACTTTCATCCAACTGCTGCAATTAATGACCACGATCAAAAAATACAAAACACTGGCCAATGCCGGTACGGAGTATTCGATCAGCGAATCGGAAGGCCTGCGTATGAACGATGTGTATCAATATACCATCGCTCACTATACAGAGAATATCAGTCTGCACCAGATTGCCTCTGTTGCACACCTTACCCCACAGGCTTTCTGCCGGTATTTTAAAAAGCATACCCGGAAAACTTATATCACTTTCCTCAACGAGGTGCGGGTCAATGAGGCCTGTAAGAAGATCGTGGCCCAGGATTTCGATAGTATTGCCACGGTTGCCTATCAAACCGGCTTTACCAATGCAGTGACCTTCAACCGGGTATTCAAGAAGATCACCGGCCAGCCTCCCAAGAAGTTCCTGAACGAATATTTGCACAAGATCGATTAAGAAAAGCTGTGAGCTACGAGCTGCGAGCGAAAGACAATTACACGGTATTTCCGGTCAATCACTCAATAAACCCTGCCATTTGCGCAAAGTGTGGTCTTAATCGCACTGGCAGGTATAATTTTATCGCGGCTACCAGGAAAAGCCGGATGAAGCAAACATGCACAAGCTGGACAGGCAGCTTACGGGATGCCTGTCGCAGCTTTGCCACATAATTGGAACCAGGCGTATACCAAAAGGGTTGCTGTATATTCGGTAACCCTTATTCTTTTCTTACAGGTTTCCACTTAGACGTTAATAATTTACGTATTTTCGACACTGGTAAGACGGGCTCTGTTGAGATACAGGAATGAGTGCGCTCTCCAGGCAACTTATTGTAAATTAATTAACCGCTTACTTTCAGGATCCCCGCCATGAAAGACTTATCCTTATTGATTTGTGCCCTATTGGCATCAGCCAGCCTGTTTGCCATAGACTCCCTCCAGTATACGCGGCGTCATTATACGGACGAAGATGGTTTACCGCAGAACAGCGTCAAATTTATTGCACCGGATAAAAATGGCTTTGTATGGCTGGCCACAGAGAATGGACTGGTACGTTTTGACGGCCAGCACTTCAGGACCTTTAACAAGGACAATATTCCCCTTTCTTCCAGTCGTATTTACACCATGATGCCAGGTACAGGCACAGATAACCTGTATGCTTTTACAGAAGTAAGGCAGGTCATTCAGGTTCACCATGGCGAAGCCAGACTGGATAATAATTATATCCGGCAGGCAGTATGGATCAATATTCCGGGTAATAGTGGGCACAATTCTATTTTCCCTGCCCTGGGTTTGCCGAATCTTTACAGGAATGCTGTTTCATTTGAAAACTATGCCATACCAGTCAATAACCGTGATTTTTTCATGGTTACGAAGAGCGGGGTGTCATTTTATAGAAATAAAAAGCGCTTGTTTCAAACAGGTTTCCGGCATACGGATTTCTGGCGTTTTTTCAATATAGGCAATCTGTTGTATTATGTAGATGACCGGGAAGTCTATAGCATTGCGGAAGATAGTGTTGTTAAAAAAGGAAGATTGCAGGGAGATATATTATTGAACCCCGCTTATCATAAAAGCGGAAGAAAGCTACAATTGTATTGGAACCTTACTGCAAAGAATGTATTTATTTACCTTGATCGGTCACTATACCTTGTAAAGAGATCGGCTGCCGGTGAATTGCATACCCAATTACTGCTTACTGGTTTTGACCTGACGGTCAACAATATCGTGTCGGCCTGGTATGATGACCGGTACAGGCGGATCTTCCTGGGTAGCCTTACGCGGGGCTTGTTTGTATTTACCCGGAAGGAATTCAGGGTTTTAACAGCAGGACGTTCCGGGTCTGATGAAGTGTTTTATGCACAGACGGGGTTGGACAGTGGCCGGGTGCTTACGCCAGCGGGAGAAGTGCTGGGTTTATCAACGCCGGCGGGAATATTACCGGCTATGCGCCAACTGGATATCAATGACCGGTACAGTATGCTTACAGATGACAAGGGGTATATATGGGTTAAGCACCTGAATAATCTGTATAAGCTTGCTAAAGGTGGACAACGTTTACTGGATAGCTGGAAGTTTACGCCGCATATCACCCAACTGTACGAAGACAGGAATGGAAGGTTATGGATTGGCACCAGGGCAGGTTTATATGAGATGGACCTGCGCATCAATAACGCTTCGCCTGAATTTTTCACCAAGCGTCTACCGGACATTTCCTACCTGGAGCAGGAAACAGCGGATATGCTTTGGGTGGGCACCGACAAAGGGCTCTTTAAACTCACCGTTTCCAGTCATCAGATAGAAATGATAGAAGGCCTGGAAGATAAACATATCCGCAGTCTTTATATTCCTACGCCCAATGAAGTGTGGATCACTACTACAGAAGATGGCTTCTTTCTTTACCGGAATGGCCGCCTGACCAAATTCCCGATAGATCCGGGTCGTTACCTGTGTGCTTCCCATTGTTTTATGGAAGACGGTAATGGCTATTGCTGGATCACTACCAATAAGGGACTGTTTCGGGTGGCCAAAAAGGACCTGCTTGATTACACAGATAAAAAAATAACTGATATCTATTATCATTATTACGATAAATATGCAGGTTTTAATACCAACGAGTTTAATGGTGGATGCCAGCCTTGTGGCATAAAGCTGCCCGATGGACATTTGTCATTTCCCTCGATGAACGGACTGGTAATGATCAATACCAGGGGAGAAAGCATGGAATTACCGGATAAAGACATTTTTATTAACAGGATAGAGGTGGATGGAAAGCAGCTGGATACCCGGGATACACTTGTTTTTAAGAGGGACTTTGACCTGGTTAAGTTATATGTATCCACTCCTTACTTTGGCAATCCATATAATCTTCGCCTGGAATTTGCCCTGGACCGTCATTCGGAGAAAACAGTATGGAATAAAATTGGCAGCGATGGCAGTATTTCACTGGCTTCACTGCCGTCGGGAACGTATCAATTGCAGATCCGTAAATTGAATGGCTTTGGAATGAATAATTACCGCTATAAGAATGTGGTGCTGGTTATTCCCCTGGCTTATTATGAGAACTGGTGGTTCAAGGTTTGTATGGTGGTATTGGGAGGACTTTGTATATGGGGCTACACGCGTTTTCGCCTGCAATATATAAAGCATAAGAACAAAATGCTGGAAGCCCGTATTGATGAGCGCACGACTGTCCTGCAGGTTACATTGAGTGAGTTACAGGCATCCGAAGAGATCCTTCGCAAACAGACGCATCTGCAAGAGCGGCTTATTACGGCTATTACACATGATATCAAGAGTCCTTTGCGATACATGATGCTGGCGGCTAAACGTCTTACGAATAAAACCTTTGCCAGGGAAGACCCTGATGAAGCACATAAAAACGCGGAAATATTATATGAAGCGGGGTACAGGATGTATCACCTTACGGATAACCTGCTGCAATATATTAAGCTATCGTCCCAGGATAAGCAGGTGGTAATAGAAGAAGTAGACCTGACAGCGGTCATACGGGAGAAGGTAGAAACTTTCCGGGACATTGCTGCGGCGCAGCAAACGGTTGTTCTCAATGAAGTTCCAGCCGGTACAAAAGTGCAAAGTAATTTTCACCTGTTGGGTGTCATTATTCACAACCTGCTTGATAATGCCGTGAAAGTGACGTTTGAGGGACAGATTAAAATATATACGGTTCCCGGCGATACACTTCGTATTGTAATAGAAGATACTGGCATAGGGATGCGTCAGGAGATGGTGGATTGGTGTAATGCAGCGCTGGCAGAGAAAGATCAACACCTTCCTACACCCGGTCATTCCGGATTTGGATTGATCATTATTAAAGAGTTGCTGGTATTGGTGAATGGGCAGTTAATAGTAAGCAGCAGCCACGAAAGCGGAACCAAAGTAATGCTGCTCTTTCCGGCTACGGCCTGACAGCTAATAGCTTTCAGGATCTATTCTTTCTCCCGGTTTTGATATGGCTATGCGTTGGGAAGGGTAGATGCCGGAATGCCCGCTAAAATAGTAAGCGGTAAAACAGGCAATGGCATAATATAATACGTAATCTGTTCCAAACAATTCCACCCCCATCAGGGTACAGGCCAGGGGAGTATTGGTAGCAGCGGCAAACACGGCGATAAAGCCGAGGCCGGCCAGGAGGTCAACAGGTGCACCGGTCATAACTGCCAGCGTATTGCCCAGCGTTGCGCCAATGAAGAACAGCGGCGTAACTTCTCCGCCCTTAAAACCGGTACCTACGGTAATAGCGGTAAATAATAATTTCCATAACCAACTCCAGGAACTTACACCCGCTGGCTGAAAGGCGGTGGTAATGGAGGCCCCGCCGGGATGGCTGGGTAGTACGCCCAATCCAAGATAGTCACGGGTGTTCAATAATAGCGTCAGTATAATAATGAGGCAGCCGCCTATGACGGGGAGCAGCCATTTGTTCTTTGTGATATACCGGTTACCCTGCTCTTTAATATAATGAGATAAACGGGCAAACAAGTGGCCTGAAAGACCAAAGGCGATACCTGCCAGGATTATTTTGGCGAGTAGCAGGAAATCCACCTGCAGCAGGGTAAATGGATTTGGACCTGTAACAAATGTATTAATATGATAGTGTGTATGCTTAATGCCCCAGGCGCTACAGAAAATATCGGCAAATACAGCCGCCATGAGGCAGGGGATAAGGGCATTGTATTGGATCCGGCCGATGGCCAACACTTCCAAAGCGAATATGGCTCCCGTAAGCGGTGTACCAAAGACAGCGCCAAAACCGGCTGCAATGCCTGCCATTAAAATGATACGGGTGTCCTCTTTGGATAGTCTGAACCACTTGCCCAACAGGCTGGCCATACTGCCGCCCATCTGAACGGCTGTGCCCTCACGACCTGCTGAACCGCCAAAAGTATGGGTAATAAGGGTTGTTATCATGACGAGTGGGGTCATCCTGGCCGGTACGCCACCGCCGGGTTCATGGATCTCGTCCATGATGAGGTTATTGCCGGCTTCTGCATTTTTGCCCCATAGCTGGTATAAAAAATGGATAATAATACCTGCCAGGGGAAGCAGGTATAACAGCCATTGATGATGCCATTGCAGTGCAGTAGCCAGATCCAGCAGCCATAGGAACAATGCCACCAGCGACCCCACTACTGCAGCAACCGGGATGGTAAGTATTGTCCATTTAAGCAGATGGCGGAAAATAAAGAGTTGCTCAAAAGAAGGGGCTTTTTTTTTCATTGCTTACAAAACCGGCAATCATTCATGGCTGGTGACAGAAGGGTCGTACAGTCTTACTTTTTCCACCAGGTCCACTACGTTGCTCACGTTAAGTTTCTCAAATATGCGACTTTTATAGGTACTTACGGTAGATATTTGTAAGCCAAGTGTTGCTCCAATCTCTGCTACAGCAGCCCCCATAACGAGTTGCTGCATAATCTCCATTTCCCGGTTGGAAAGCGTCGCAAGGGGATTATGGGAAATTACTTTTTTATGGGACATGTTATTGAGCAGATGCTGTCTAACGGAATGACTTATATACTTATCGTTGTTTTGCAGGGTTTGTATGGCCATTCTTAATTCTGCTTCAGATGCTTGTTTTACTACGTATCCGTCGGCGCCTGCCTGCAAATAGCGAAGGGCGTATACCTGTTCATCATAGCCGGAGAAGATCAGTATTTTAACATGTGGTTGCCGCAGCTTGATCACATCGATCATCTGGAGATTGTTACCACCCGGAATGTTGATGTCCAATACCATCAGGTCAAATCTGTTGGTGTCCAGTAATTTGAGCGCCTGGTGAAAATTATTGGCTTCCCGGATAGTGCCGGTGGGTAGTAAATCCTTTATTACAAAAGATGTTCCATAGCGTACAATAGCGTGGTCGTCAGCTATCAGCACATGATAGTTTTGATCTTTCATTCTGAGTATCAGATTAGTGGTTGGAGTATGAAGCCTTATTAGAACCGGCTGTAATATACGATTTCTTCTATATGTGCGTCGAACTTATACTACATACTTTTAGAAATTGTAGTACATAAAATGTGCAATGGGTGGGATAGATTTGTTTCAGCTGAAAAAATAATTACACCAATGTCTTATTGTACGCCCGCAGATCCTATGCAAAACCATGTTAACTATATGCCAGGTTATATGTATCGGTTGCATATACCCTGGCATTTTTTTAATGCCCTGGCGACCTTGATAAAAATTCTACCCAACCTGTACAAACCTGTAATCTTCAAAATATTGTGCAAGTGTTCTCCGGTCATGGCACAGGCGGGTATATCATTCAAAGACGCAGAATGTATGCCCGTGGGTTTCCTGTAGCTAAATTCTTTCCTAATGCCCCGCCTTTCCAGGTGGGGCAGTGGAAAGATCACCAGATTTCCTTCTTTAAATAGTTGTTGGGGAACAGCCCAAAATCGGATATGGCCTTTGCCAGCCCGTTCCCTATGTGCTATTCATTAACCAAACATATGCAAGATGATTAAAAAATTACTCCTTCTCATGGTAATGGCCGCTTTGTATAGCGGTAGTACTACAGCCCAGGGCTTTCTGTCAAAAAAGAAAGGAAGCCTGATCGGCTTCAGTGCCAATTTTACTGATTTTAAAACGCCCAATGAAATTAAAGCCAGCTCATTGAAGGATGCCCTGAAAAAAGGCGACTGGCACAAATTTTCAGAAATGGGTATCGGTATCTCCCTGATGTACTGGCAGGGATTGAGCAAGCGGCTCGATCTTTCTGTACGATACAATGGTGTCTTTACAGAATACTCCCGCAGTAGTTATGAGAATACCTATTCTAATGAGTTTGAGGCTGCCCTCCATGCCCGTGCATTAACAGACGATCATACACTGAATCCCTTTCTTACTGCCGGGATCGGAGTGGGCTCGTATGGGAAGACCTGGGCGCCTTATGCTCCTTTGGGACTGGGCCTGCAGGTGAACCTGCAAAGCGTCACCTATCTTTTTTTGCAGGTCCATTACCGGGTATCGCTGGATAAATCCGGACTGGACGACAACCTATTCTATTCCTTTGGTATTACAGAAAGCATAGCTTCACCCAAAACGCAGCCTGCGCCTGTTGTAGTGCCGTTTCCGGTAGTAGAGCGTAAGGACAGGGATGAAGATGGCGTGGTGGACAGCGCAGATGCCTGCCCTGATGTGAAAGGGCTGGCCGGTTTGAATGGATGTCCCGACGGGGATGGTGATGGCATCGCTGATAAAGATGATAAATGCCCGGATATAAAGGGCATCGCCAGATATAGTGGTTGTCCTATCCCTGATACAGACGGGGATGGTGTAAATGATGAACTGGACAAATGTCCATCCGTTGCCGGCGTGGCGCGCTATAATGGCTGCCCGGTACCTGATACGGATAAAGATGGTGTTAATGATGAGGAAGATAAATGTCCTGCGCTGCCCGGTGTAAGGGAAAACCAGGGATGTCCGGTAGTGAAGGAAGAGATTGTGAAAAAAGTGAATGTAGCTGCCGGCAATATCTTCTTCGTAAGCGGAAGCACCAAACTGCTGGCTAAATCGTACAAGTCATTAAATGATGTGGCTGCGGTACTTCTGCAGGATGCAGGCCTGAAGCTGGATATAGAAGGCCATACAGACAATACGGGATCTGATAAGGTAAACCAGCCGCTCAGTGAAAAGAGGGCCCGTGCGGTATTGGATTATCTAAAAAGCAAGGGCGTTGATGAAAGCCGGATACACGCTGCCGGATATGGATCCTCACAACCTGTTGCAGACAATAAAACAGTGAAGGGAAGAACGCTGAACAGAAGGGTGGAGTTGAAATTGAAATATTAAGAAATTAGGATAGCGGACATCAGTTTGCAGGACGGAACAGAAGGCCGGAAGGAGGAATGTAAATTTCGACTTCCGACTTCTGCTTTCTGTGTGCTTCCCCCGGAAATAGCCTTTTGTAGAAGTTTTACTACAGCAATATTGAAGTTGTACTACATCCTGGTAAATACGCAAATGATACATTTGATACTGATGAAATCGGCTCATGTATATTTTCATACTATCTAATTACTTACAGTAGTAAACACTAATCACCCCCTGGTTTAGGCAGATGCAGGTTCTTTCGGAGGATCCTGCATGCTGGTAGCTGCAACAACGAATTATTGATAGCCTTTTTGTCTTGGACAAAGAGCCATGAAAATATTTTCCTTTACAATACCACTGTTATGAGAAAAAAGAATCCAACGTTCCCTGTAAAAGCTATGCGTCATCCTGTGAGGTTCCTGCTGCCTTTAATAGTGGGATTGTTGATGAGCATGGGCGTTGTGGCTGCTACTTTTCCTGTTACGAATACCAATGATGCCGGTCCCGGCTCTTTGCGGCAGGCTATCCTGGATGTGAATGCAGCGGGGGCAGGGCCGCATAATATTGTATTTAATGTGTATGGGCAGGTCACTATCCTTTCTTCGCTGCCCGCGATCACCAAAGCAGGTGTGACCATTGATGGACAGAATAAGATCACCATCAATTCAAACGGGACCGACCAGATCATCAATCCCTTTGATATCCGGGCAAACAATATTACTGTTCGCAACTTTACGCTGACGAATAACGGCGATATCAATGTGATTGTCCGGGCCAATACGACCGGTGTAGTGGTGGAAGGGATCTCCTCCAGCAGTACTACCGGTAATCTCCTGAATACGCTGGTCTATGTGGATGGGGCATCTACCAATCTTACTCTTCGCAATTTACGGTCCACCGATCTGCAAGGCTGTGGCGGGACTTATTATGGCAGGGGAATCTTATTTATCGGGGGCATGCAAACCAACCTGGTAATAGACAGCATAAACCTGAATACGCAAGGGAATACGAGAGGCTGCGAGGGTATCTCGTTCCGTGATGCGGCCATTAACGGACTAACCCTTACCAATACCAATATCAGTGGTTTTCAGAATGGGATTATACTGGATAATACCGGTGGTCCGGTGGAGACCGCTAATAATATCTTATTACGCAATGTTACCCTCGATTCTTTGACCACGGGGGTGTCGCTCGGGTTTTACTCAGATTTTGTAAATACCAATATCCAGATCAAAAATACCGTCATTGACCTGAATACGATCGGCGCTGATGATGATGGCGATTATCCCATCCGCTTCGACAATACCACCAATGGCGTTACGATCGATACGGTACGCCTTAATGAAAGCGATATTTATTTTATATGGTTTAATGGGGCAGCCAGCAATATCTCCATTAACCATGCGGTGATGGAGAATACCATACCCGGCCTGTATGGTGGCTCCCAGTTTATTCGTTTTGAAAGCACGGCTGGCAATGTCAATATCAGGAATACGATACTGAACGGAGATAAGCCCGGCAATGCAGATGATGCAGACTATGGGTTATTCTTTATTGGCAATACAACAGATATTACGCTCGACAGCCTTACCATTAATGAATTTGATATAGATGGTATATATGTTGCAGGGGCCAATACCAATTTCCAGCTCACCAATTCAACCTTTACCAATAATTTCGATGGGATCGAATTCTACAATAATGTAGCCCGCAGCAATGTAGATATTGTAAGTTCTACTTTCAAAGGAATGGCTGGCGGGCGTAGTGGTATTGTGGCCAATGTGGCCAATGCTGTGTCGGACATTGATCTTACTGGTGATACGGTTTACAATAGCGTCAACCATGGTATATGGCTGTATGGCGGGTCGGCAGTTACCGACGTGGGCATTACCGGTTGCGTTGTGCATGATAACGGTGGTGCAGGTATTTATATAGATCAGCCCGATAAAGTATTGATCTCACAAAATTCGGTCTATAATAATACCGGGGCAGGGATTGACCTGTTCAATGCAGGCAATTGTGGGTATGAAGGAGCCAATCGACCGGTGCTCGTTTCCTCCACAGCGCTGGGGGCAGGCCAATACCAGTTGGTGATCAGCCTGCCGGCTATTGTGCCGGCTGGTTATACCGTGGATATTTATGCCAATGATCCCGCCACTTCAGCTACCAGTGGTCAGTATTTCGTGACCAGCTTAACAGGACTGAACAGCGGTAACAATACGCGGACGGTTACTTATAATACCGGTCCCGGCGCTACCGGGGCCGGTTTCTGGACAGCTACCTTACGTATTCCCGCCAATAATTGCGGCACTTCGGAATTTAGTGATAAACTGTACATCAGTACACAGGGACCCGGTAATGTAGATGCCAATGTGAAGCTTTGGCTGCGGGCAGATGCCGGGCTTACCAATAATACCACCGCGCCTGCTACCGAAGGACAGGTGGTGAACCGATGGACCAACTTCAGTCAGGGTGGCGCTCCTGATGGTGGGACCTCGACCGGTACCGTTACCTATAAAAAAGCAGGGATCAACTTCAATCCGGCGGGTTATTTTTCCGGTGCGGCGATGCAGGCTGCCGGTAATGGCGCCACCTGGTTGAACAGTCCGAATGTTACCTCCTTTGCCGTATTCAATAAATATACGACTGCTGCAGACGGCAGCCGGGTGTACGTAGTATATGATAATGCCTCCGGTGGTTACGATTACAATACCAATGGAGAATCGATCATCTTTGGCAGGAATGGCGCCAATATCCAAACCCACCGCAACGGATGGGAAAACCCGGTTGTACCCGGCGCGCTCGGAAGATCCGGTCTCTTTACATCGCTTACCAATGCGAGCGCCCATGCTATGTATTATAATGGGGCCAGCCTCGGCACAGCAGCTTATAATAAGGGCAGTTTCAATGCGGAGCAGTGGTTCGTGGGCGGTGGTTATAATGCCGGCTGGTGTTGTACTACCACAGCCGATATAGCGGAAGTGGTTACTTTCGACCGCGAACTGACCGTGGCAGAAATCGACCGGGTACATGCTTACCTCGCTATTAAATACGGCATTAGCCTGCCCGGTAATTATATAGCTTCCGATGGAACTACGATCCACTGGAATGCTGCTGCCAATGCCGGCTACCTGAAACATATTACAGGTATCGGTCGTGATGACAGTACCTTCCTGTACCAGAAACAATCGCTGAGTGCCGATACGGGTATGGTTACCCTGGCGTTGGGCAGCACCATCGCCGAAGACAATGCTTCCAATGCAGCTACCATTGGTACCAATAGATCCTTCCTGGTATTTGGTGACAATGGCGCTGCAGCTACCTATACCACGGCAGTGACCGCTGCGTTTGCGAACCAGCGTACGGCAAGGGTATGGAAAGTACAGAAGACCAATTGGACTGATCAGAATATCACTATAAAAGTAAATGGGGCAGGGGCCAGCAATTACCTGCTCATCAGTACCGATCCTTCCTTTGCCACCATCAGCCAGGAACTGGTGTTGAGTGGTACCGGTACGATTACCATTAACTCATCGTTGCTGGCCAATGGTGTCTATTTCTCTATCGGCGCCAGCATCAAAGGCCCTGGCAATGTAACGGCCGGTGTTGCTTTGTGGCTGCGTGCCGATGACGGCAGTTCCACCGGCGCACAGTGGGGCGATTTCAGCGGCAGGGGCAACGGCGCGGCACAGAACGAAACGGCACGGCAGGCAACTGTATTACCGGTGGGCCTGAACTTCAACCCGATGCTGAAATTCGACGGCATCAATGATTACCTGACTGCGCCCAGTTTGTTTACATCAACGGGCACCAATAATATACAGGTATACGCCATCGCTGCAACCGATAATATTCAGAACCAGGACCTGTTTGCAGAGCTGGTTTCCAACGGCCAGCATGTTCATGCCCATGTACCCTGGAGTGATGGTCAAGTCTATTGGGATGCTCCTTATGGCTACCGCGCGCAGGGGGCCTGGGGCGGCACTGTAGGTGCTCCTTATCTCTGGAGTTTCCTGCGTTCCCCATCAACCATGAGTGTCAACAGGAACAGGATCGTGGTAGGTACCTATACAGCAGCCATGAACAATATTCCTGGATCGAATAATCCTTTCTATGTGGGTGGCATTACGCCTACAACGCAGGCTTTCAACGGTAAAATTGCCGAGCTGATCGTATACAACAATTCAGCAGCTACATCCGCTACACAACGCCAGCAGATAGAATCCTACCTGGCCCTAAAATATGGCCTCACCATCCCGGCCGATTACCTGGCCAGTGACGGTACTACCAAATACTGGGATGCGACTGCCAATGCGGCTTATTCCAAACATATTACGGGTATTGGCCGGGATAGCCTGTCTGCCTTATTACAAAAACAATCGATCAGTGCCGATACGGGTTATATTACCATGGCATTGGGCAGCGCCATTGTTGCCAGCAATGCAGCGAATGCCGGCAGTATTTCAAATGACAGGTCCTTCTTTGTAACAGGTGATAATGGTGCGGCAAAAACGTATGCTGTAACTGTAACGGGCCTTGCCGGTGTAAATGTAGCGCTGGCCCGTACCTGGAAAGTGCAGAAAACGAACTGGACCGATCAATCCATAACTATAAGTACAGATACCGGACTGGCAGCGCCCCAGTTTATCATCATCAGTACCGATGCAACATTTGGTGCAGGGGACCTCGTATTGCCGCTCACCAATCGCAGTATCACCTTAAATACTGGTCAGCTTCCCAATGGCGCTTACTTTACTTTTGCCAACGGGTTAAAAGCGCCCGGAAATGTCACTGCCGGTATTGCTGCCTGGTGGAGGGCTGATTTTGATGCTGCGGCTGCCCGGTGGAGCGATTACAGCGGCAATGGTAAAACACTTACACAACTTAATGTGGCCCAGCAACCAGAACTGCTGCCGGTTAACATCAACTATCAACCCGCTTTAAAATTCGGGACGGTAGACGTTATGAGTACTGCCTCGTTGTTTGGCACTGCTTCTATCGATAATATTGCGGTATTTGCCGTAACTGCTGCCGATGGAGCAGGCTCCCAGGGCACAGGTAGTGGCCTGTTTGCTGAATATGTAAGCAATGGCGAACGTGTTGCTGCCTGGGCACCGTATGGTAATGGCCATGTTTACTTTTATCCGCCTTTAAATTGGGCCGTAAATACCACCGCACTCCCCACACCGCCGGTTGCCTATGCCAACCCACGGTACAACTTATTTGGTTTCACCAAAAACCCTTCACAGCTCAATATCTATTTGAACAATACCAATGTGGGTACTACCAATGGTACATTCACCGGCATTACTGGTACTAACCAGGGTTTCTCTTTGGGCGTGTTCCATTTTGCTGATTACTTCAATGGCCGCATTGCAGAATTTGTAGTGTACAATAACTCTGCTGCCATGACAGCTGCCGATCGCCTGAAAATACAATCTTACCTCGCATTGAAATATGGTATCACCATGAGCCCGGCGGCACCAGTAAATTACCTGGCCAGCGACGGTACTACCAATATGTGGACGGCTGCTGACAACACGGGTTATGGAAAACGCATTACCGGTATCGGCCGAGACGATTCCAGCACTTTGTATCAAAAACAATCCGTGAGTATGGATACAGGTGTTGTGGCCATTGCAGTAGGTAGCACTGTGGCTGTTTCCAATGCAGCCAACACCGGTACCATCAATACGAATAAATCCTTCCTCGTGTTTAGCGATAACGGTGCGTCTACCAGGTACGAAACATCGGTGAATGGTCTCACTGGGGTGAACAATCGCATGACACGCATCTTTAAAGTGGACAAGACCAACTGGGCGGATCAGAATATCACTTTAAAAGTGTATGGCGGTAATGCACAAACCTACTTACTGGTAAGTGCTGATGCCAGCTTTGGTGCAGGGGATGCTGCCTATGTGATGAATGCAGAAGGTGCTGTTACACTCAATACCAGTAACCTGCCTGATGGCGTTTACTTCACCTTTGCGACAGATATTAAAGGCCCCAATGGGGTGAATAAAGGCATTAACTTCTGGCTGCGTGCGGATGATGGCAATACCAGCGGGGCGGCCTGGAAGGATTATGCGGGTTATGGCCATCAGGCTTTGCAGGCAGTGGTGGCAGGTCAGCCTGTTACTGATGCAAAGGCCATCAACTTCAACTATGGTCTGAAGTTCGATGGTACCGATGATTTCCTTGACATCAATACTACCAGGTTACATCCTGATAGCTCCACTATTTTTGTGGCGGCCAGTGGATTGAGCTTTGCAGGGATCAGAGACTTGGTGAGCAGTGGCGCGGTAGCCGCAGCCAATGGTGCTGAGTTCAGGGTGTCACCTGCAGGCAACCTGGCATTCCTGGAAGCTGACGGCTCATCGATCTCATCTGTTGCCGGATTGAGCACCTATCTCACCAGCAGGCCCTATATTTTTAGCGGTACGCAATCGAACCTTGCCAACGGCGCCAAATTGTACCAGAATTTCAAGTTCGATAACCAGGCTACGGTGTCTTTAAGTCCCGCTACGGCTAACTTTGTTTCGATAGGATCAAGGATCAATGCAGGCAGGGGTCTCTACTGGTGGGGGAATATCAGTGAAGTGATCGTTTACAACCGTGTGCTCACCGATGCTGAGCGCCAATCGGTAGATTCTTACCTCGGTCTGAAATACGGTATTACGCTGAATAATGGAGCTACTAATTATCTTGCTTCAAACAATACGGTTTACTGGACAGCTGATGCTACGTATAAGAGCCGCATTACGGGTATTGGCCGTGATGACAGCACTACGCTCAATACCAAACAATCCCTCAGTGCGGATACTGGTTTTGTAACCCTGGCATTGGGTACCGGTGTGCCACTGACCAATGAGACCAACAGCAATACCATCACCAATAATAAATCTTTCCTGGTCTTTGGCGATAATGGACTGTCGGCCGCGAACTTTACAGTAACTGTTGCGGGCAGTGCCCACAATGTAACACGCCGTATGGCCCGAGTATGGAAAGTGCAGAAAACAAACTGGGTGGATCAAACCATTACGTTCAATATAAAACCCATCGGCATCGATAATTACCTGCTCATCAGCAGTGATCCTACCTTTGCCACATTCAGTCAGGAAATACCTGTTGGTGCTGATGGCACGATCTCGTTCTCTTCGGCCTTGTTTACCGGCACGGATATTTATTATACGTTCGGTGGCCCGCTCAAGTCTCCGGGTGGTGTGCCTGGTCATGCTATGTGGGTACGGGCAGATATTGGTACGTCGTCGACTGTGAACAATACAGCGATCAATGAATGGAATGACCTGAGCGCATTTGCCAATAATGTTAAGCAGACCACAGCAGCTAATCAACCCACCTTCCTGAATAATACTACCAATAATATCAACTTTAATCCGGTAGTCCGTTTCAATGGCTCTACCACCGGCATGTTGGCTGCCTCCATCCTGAAAACGGGAACCTATAATGGCGCTGCTACCTTTGTGGTGAACAGTCAGGCCACAGCCCTCAACGCGCTGGTGTGGACAGAAAATGTCGGTACCGGCACGCAATTTTCCCTGCATGCCACCTGGAGTGATAATGTTGTATACTGGGACCCACCTTATATTTCCAACCGATTGACCTACAATGCAGGCGATGTCAATAATCAATCCATTCTCTGGACGGCCACCAGCGATATTTCCCTGGCTGCCAACCGTCAGTCCATTTTCAAAAATGGCTTGAATGTGAGCAATGGTAATAATAATACCCTGTATACCGGCAACAACAGCGCATTCCAGCTTGGCTGGAATGCTGGCGCCTATAATTATAATGGCCGGATAGCGGAGGTTATTATTTATACCAATGCGCTGACGCCTGTTCAACAACAACAGGTAAATACTTATATGGCATTGAAATACGGCATTACGTTGAACAATGGCAATACCAGTTACCTGGCCACCAACGGCACAACGACTGTATGGAATGCTGCTGCCAATGCAGGGTATAAAAAGAATATTGCCGGTATTGGCCGTGACGATGAAGAAGCGCTGCAGCAGAAACAAAGCCGCAGTATCAATACGGGCTTACAGGTGACTATTGGCCTGGGCAGCATTGATTCTACCAATACAGCCAATCCCAATAATTTCACGGCTGACAGGAGTTATCTCATATGGGGTGATGACAGTGCGGCTGTTACTTTCCGCACCGCTACAGGATCTGCCAATGCCAATTATCGTATGGCCCGCATCTGGAAATTGCAGGAAACCGGTACGGTAGGTAATGTACGGGTGGCCGTTCCTGCCAATGCATTGGCCAACCCAAATAAGTCGTACCTGGTTGTAAGCAATGATAATGTTTTTGATGCTACAGATGAATACATCCTGTTAACCCCACTGGTGATCAATGGCATTAATAGCCTGGGGGCAACGAAAGATTTCAATACCGGGCAGTACTTCACTTTTGCTACTGACCTGAAAGTGCCCGGTGGGGTGGCAGCGCCAGCCTTGTGGGTACGTGCTGACTTTGGTACTTCCTCTACCGTGGATGGAACAGCCATCAATGAGTGGGATGATTTTGGCGCGGATATTAACCATGCCACGCAACTCACGGCTGCCAGTCAGCCATTGTACCGGGATAATGGCACTAATAATATCAACTTCAATCCCATACTGTCATTCAATGGCACCAGCCAGCGTATGATCCTGGATGGCACCAGGCTGCCGGTAGGTACCAGTGCGAGAACAGTATTGGCCTTAACTGCCAACGCTACCCTCGCCAACCGTGATGTGATCAGTTGGGGCGACCCCGCAGCAACAGGTAATGGGACACGTTATGCCATGGAATTAGGTGGTGGCCAGCGTTCCCTGGAAATATCCAACAGCCGTTACGGCAATACCGGCGGCAATACCATCCTGCCGGGTATTACCAGCTTTACCAATGCTGCCGGTTCAACCAATGCTGCCAACCAGATCAGGGTAAATGGTACCGGTGTAACCAATAGTTTACTTACAGTAGGCAACCAGCCTATTAACACACTTTCACTGCCAGCCGCTTATCTGGGCGATAACGTATTAGGAGGCGGTGGCTGGTATTATAGTGGCCTGATGGGAGATGTGATCGTATACGACAAAGCTCTTACTGCAGTGGAGCATCAACAGGTAGAAACCTACCTGGGCATTAAATATGGTATTACGCTTAATGCCGGAACAACCGACTATCTCGCTACGGATGGCACTACCAAAGTATGGGATGCCGCAGCCAATGCCACCTATAAGAACAATATTGCCGGTATCGGCCGGGATGACCTGGAAGGGCTGCAACAAAAGCAGAGCCGCAGTATCAATACCGGTGTGCAACCGGCCATTGGCCTGGGTTCGCTCGATTCGACCAACAGGGCTAATACAAATACATTTACTGTGGATAGAGCCTATCTCGTGTGGGGTGATGACAATGGTGCTACCACCTTTAAAACAGTCATGACTGGTAATGCCAATGTTAATTACCGCATGACCAGGTTATGGAGGGTGCAGGAAACCGGTACGGTGGGACAAGTAGAAGTAGCTTTCCCTTATGATGCCTTACCCAACCCAAGACAGTCGTATCTGGTAGTGAGTGCAGATGCCACCATTGACAATGCCGATACCTACATTCCCTTGTATGATATCACCCTCAACGGTAAAAAGCACTGGGCTGCCAAGGTTGACCTGGCTACCGGTCAATACTTTACGGTGGCTGCCTTTATTAAATCGCCGGGTGGGGTAGGAGCTACTTCCCTGTGGGTGCGTGCTGACCGAGGGATACAGAATAATACAGACGGCACGCCTGTAGACGTATGGGTGGATTATGGTAACGAAGTAAACAATGCCCGCCAGGTCAGTGCTGCCATACAGCCTGTATACCAGAATAATGCTACCGACAATATCAATTATAACCCGGTAGTGAAGTTCAATGGTACCAGTCACGTGATGGACCTCGATATCACCAAACTGCCCACTGGTCTTGCACCCAGAACATTGATTGGTGTCGGCAGCGTGAATAATATCACCACCAACCATTATATCATTGGTTATGGTGCCGTTGGTATAAACCTGGGCAACGGTTTGCTGAGCCAGGCAAGCGGAGTAGCCAACTATATGGGCTATTCTAATGATGTTACCTCTGCTGCTGGTTTCTGGCAACTGAATGTGCCGAATGAAATGTTTGGTACTTATGCTGGTAATAACGGGCAGGTGAACCTGTACAGCAAGATGGCTGCTGCCGCTACACCAATTACCAAGCCATGGAATACCGGCGCCACTGCCGCAAAACTTGGTAACGGTGCGTGGTCTACTGCAGAATACTGGAGCGGCCCCATCAGCGAAGTGATCGTCTTTGACCGTGTATTGAGTAACACCGAGCGTCAGCGGGTAAGTACCTACCTGGCCATCAAGAACGGTTACACGATCGACCAGACAACAGCTAATAATAATTATCTCAACACCAATAGCACAGTAATCTGGGATGCTACGGCGAATGCCGCATACAAGAATAATATTGCGGGCATTGGCCGTGATGATATAGAAGGACTGGATCAACGACAATCGAAGAGTATTAACAATGGCGCGATCCTGGCTATTGGATTAGGAACGATCGCAACAGACAACCTGGCGAATACCAACGCGTTTGGCAGTGATACTTCTTACCTGCTGTGGGGCAGCAATTCAACAGCACTTACGTTGAGTAATACGGACCTTCCGGCCGTGTTCAGTCAGCGGTTGACACAGGAGTGGAAAACAAGTATCAGTCATTTCAATAACCAGCTTACGCCGGTCATGATGGAGTTCAACCTTACTGGTGTAACCCATAATGGCACTACTGCGGCTGACTTTACGCTGCTGATCGATAATGATGGAGATGGCAATTTCACTACGGGTACGGTACAGCAGATCCCTGCTACCAGCTATGCCGGCAATAAGGTGGTGTTCAATAGTGTGAGCACCCTTACGAATGGGGCTGTGTTTACCGTAGCCATCGGACCACAATCGTTGCGGCTGTCTATTAAAGCCGTGTTGCAGGGTGCGTGGAATGGAACGGCCATGCGCACTGACCTGAAAGCGGCCAGCGTACTACCGGCCACCGATCCGTATGGACAAGGCACCACACCTTCTGTAGCACCGAATGCTGCCACAGCTGCTGTAGTAGATTGGGTACTGGTAGAGCTGCGCGACAATGCCAATCCGGCCACCGTGGTAGCGTCCAGGGCTGCTTTCCTGCTCGCCAATGGTAATATCGTGGATACGAATTACCTGCAGCCGGTAGCATTTGCCAATGTGCCCGATGCCGGTTATAGGGTGGCTGTACGGCATCGCAATCACCTTGGAATCATGTCAATGAATACGGCCGACTTTAGTTCCGGTGTGGCTACTATTGATTTCTCAGCAGCTGCTACAGTTACGTATGGTACCAATGCCCGTAAAGATCTGGGCGGCGGTGTGTGGGGGCTGTGGGCTGGTAATGTGGATGGAGATCCATCCATTCGCCATTCGGCCAAACCTTCGGATGCATCAGGTGTGGTGAGTGCTGTGCTTACCCATGCGGGTAATACCACCGCCGATCCTGCGTATACCGGTTTCATTAACGCTTACAGTCCATTCGATGTGAACCTCGATGGCAAGGTATACTATACGGCAGCGCCTTCCGACCGGGCTATCATCGTGAATAACGTGAACACTCATCCAGCCAATGTATTCAAGCTGGCAGCATTTGTGATCATGCAACAATTACCTTAAAGCAGTGTACCCACTGTCTACCATAAAATATGAGCTATGAAAAATATTGTAAGGGTCATATTGATCGTCTTTGTGTTGCTCTCCGTCGCGTTGATGCTCCAGGCGCAACGGCTGGATGTAACAGTGCGCAATATTGGTTATAACAGGATACAGTTGATGGCGACGGCTACCGGGGCTGGTTTTGCCACGGCGCCTAATAATGCCTGGGGTGATATGAACCTCACCTGGCGTATTCCCAAAACGGCCGCTGTTCCGGCGCCCACGCCGCCGCCGGCTCCACCCACAGTGCCCGGCGCCACGCCCGAAATAACAGCTGAGCAAACGGCTTTTACTGGTGCAGCGCCCCAGAGTATCTTTACGGGAGGGTTGGAACTGGCCATCTTTGATGTAACTACTTTTGGTGGCGTGGATGATGGCTTCTGGTATTTTCAGGTCACGGGGTCGGCCCAGACCATACAAAATATAGCCGGGGGCAGTCAGGTGCTGTTGTACGAGTTTACAACCCCCGTGCAATGGACCTGTCCCAGCTGTGTTGAACTATTGGTCACTGATGTGCCGGACCTGATGAACCTTGGGGGACTTAGTACCACTTCCTTTATACACAATGGAGGTCTGAATACAGACGTACTGAATATTGTGACGAATATGGCGCCCTTGCCGGTAGAGTGGCTGTATGTGCGGGCCGAAGCTAAAAGCAATAAGTTTATTGAAGTAAAATGGGCCACTGCTTCAGAACAAAACAACGCGGGCTTTGAAGTAGAAAGAAGTGAGGATGCCGGTCGTACTTATCATTCCATAGCAAAAGTACCTGGCAGGGGTAATACTACTTCGGCCTCCTATTATGCACTGAACGATGAACAGGTGTTGCCGGGAATAAAATATTATTACCGGATCAGGCAAACCGACCTGGATGGCAGGGTGCGCTATTCGGCCATTGCCATGGCAAGCTTAGCAGGTGACCATTACTTTACTGTTGAAGTGAAACCCAATCCCGTCAGGGACCGCCTTTATATGGATATACAGTCTTCTAAAGATCAGTCGGTACAAGTAGTGGTCCTTGATGCAGCGGGTAAGATCTACCGAATAGAGAAAAGTATCAATGTGGGATCGCGCGGTACCCGGTACAGTTGTGATGTGGTGGGTTATCCGGCCGGCATGTATGTAGCCAAAGTGATAGCTGCCGATGGTACGGTTCAGTCTGTGAAGTTTGTTATAAGCAGGTGATGTCTATGAAAAAGTGAGATACTTCACGTCTCACTTTTCATTGTTCGCCGCTTTTAAAATAGGTCATTATTCATATTTGGTGGTGAATAATGCCTGGGTTTTCTTGTAAAGGTCAACATTTCTCTTCCCGGTGCTTCGTTGTACAATGACGGGCCCGGGGGCGAGATGCAAAGTTTCAAAAGGGGCTGTCTCTTCGGAGACGGCCCCTTTTTTATACACTATAGCTCCCTGTCAGGTGTCTGGTCATGCCTTATTCCTATGGACGTGCGAAATCTACCGTTGGTTTCAGTACGCCGGACATTGCATTGTATACAGGTCCGCCGGGAAGGCCTAACGGAATACCATCGGTCATCAGGGTGGCCGGCCCTACGGGGTCATAATTTCCTGTAATGAAACGGTTGATGCAGAGGGAATCATGGTGCAAGCCCATTTCCGGGATATTAACGCCGGGACCGGGTGTGATGGCCCCGGGGTAGGAATAGGTAGCCGTAATAAGGCCTGTTGCTGTGCTGATATCCAGCAGCCGGCCACTGGTACCGGAGACAGCCATTACATACAGCTTGCCGCCCATCGTTACGGTAAGGCCACGCAGGAAGAGGCTGGGGGAGAGGAAATTGGGCAAACAATTGACTGTTGGAGCGCCTGGTATGCCCAGTTTTACCACCCGGTTGTTGGGATTGGCCGTACCGCGGTTAATGGCATAGAAGGCACCTGTAGTAGGGTCACGTTCTACATCACTCAGGTTAAGTGCCAGTCCGCAAGAGTTTATCGGTGCCACTACGGTAATACAATTGGGGTCGATGAACTTCAGTATCTGGTTTGCGGGCGAACTGGGGGCTATGCCCGTAGTGCCCCAAAATGTATTGCTGGTGGGATCGTAAGACAGGCCGGTAGCAAAACGAATAGGAGCGCCACCACAAGTGAGCAGTTGATTGGTGCCCAGGCTGCCGAGTACAGGTGTTACCACTACCGATCCGGTAACAGGTGAACCGCTTACTTTATACAGGAAGCTATTGCCGGTAGCCGGATCAATGGCCAGGTTATACATCGCAGGCTGGCAGGGCGCCGCTACAGCCAGTGCCTGCTTGCCGGATTCACCGGCGGGTGGCAGGGGATCGGGGCTTTCAGTTGTTTGCTTTTTACAGGCCGCTACCAATAGCAGCGCTGCTGCGATGGTAGCAAGGTGGATACTTTTCATATACAAGGTGTTAATGGTTCGCCTTCTTTTTCGCATTCCGGCATTGCGCCCTACTCTGTTAATGGATTTTTGGGATACTCCATGGGTAATGGCAATAAAAGGTCTGGTACTGTTGCCAGCGCCCGGGGCAGAGATCCATAAACCTGGAGAGGATTGCTGTAGTTGCTAACTGTGCGATGCGTAGTGTATGATCAAATATAGTATAATTATCGGATATGGGTAATCGTAATTACCGCAAATTTATGATGCATTCGGCTGGCGGGTTAAGGGCTATCCCGATAGTTTGGGGACAGCCCTTTTTAAAAAAGATGCTGTTGCCTTGTCTCCTTCGCTGCCGGTTATTGCCTGATCAGTTGCCGGGTAACCTGTTTGTCCTTTTGTACAAGCCGCAGGATATAGGTGCCTGCTGCGATGGTAGTGTGATCCAGCGTCACACGGTGATTGCCTTTGTTGAGATGGCCGTTCACCAGTATGGCCACCGCTCTTCCTGCCTGATCAAACACCGTAAGATTGGTAGCTCCGCCTTCCGGCAGGGCCAGGTCGATGACTGTGTTGCTTCCTGAAGTGGGATTTTGAAAGCGTAGGTTCATCGTTGTTGGGCTGGGTTCCTGAATGGAAGAAGTGGTCCTTACTGGTGTCAATACTTCCCGGGCACCTGCCAGGCTTACCAATTGGAATTGTTGGTTGGTGCCTCCATTCCAGGTTCTTTGCTGTACAGCTGCGCCGTCGGCGGTGGAACTGCCTGCTACTTCTGCTACCTTACCACTGTTGCGGTTTACAATACGATAATAGCCGTCGCCATTGTCTACCAGCTGCCATTCATCGTTGGTGGTACTGCCGCCATACGTATACTGAAAAATGGTAGCTCCATCGCTGGTTGATGCACTTTGCACCACCATGTCTTTTGCACTGTTGCGGTTAATGATGCGGTAGTAGCCGCTGCCAATGCTCAGTAATTCCCATTCGTCATTTGTGGCGCTGCCACCATACGTGTATTGTATCACTGCTGCGCTGTTGGCTGTGGAAGCGCTTTGTACTACCAGCGCCTTGCCGCTATGCCGGGGCGTAAGGCGGTAGTAACCGGAGAAAGTACCGCCACCACCGGAGCCCACATCACTGGGGCATTGGGAGGCGCTGCTTTCCGATACGCAGAAGTCGGCAAACCGTACCTGTTCATCACGCAGTCCCGTACTGTTCTTGGAGCGGTATACGCCCCATTTGGGACGGTTGTGGCCACCATCAGTACGCCACATATCAATGCCGCTGGTCTTGCTGTAACTCAGCAGTGTGGCGCCATCGCTTACTCTCTTGAGCGTAATTTCAAAGGAGCCATTGTCGCTGCTGGTGTATTTTACATAGGCTTCCACCCAGACGCCTTTGAAGGGCGCCAGGTCTACCGAAGTAAGTTTGCCGAGGTCTACCGATCCTGCTTCGTCGCCGCCATCGTGAATGATCTCCAGTACGGAGGCCCTGGGCGTGATGGTGATCAGCGGTGCGCCGGCATCTCCGGTGTAGGCCTTGATCTGGAAGATATGGCAGAAAGAAGAGCCGCCGATAAAGTTTGCATCCAGTTTGAATTTCCAGCGATAGTATGCTGTTTGCCCCTCTGTATGCTGCGTGGTGCTGTTATTGCCTTTGATCTCCATCCGCACCCGGTCGAGGTTGGTGCAGCGATCGTTGTCGTCCACAATATGACTGTGGAATACAAACACATTCTTATTCAGTTGTGCATCGAAGGCCTGCGTTACATGCGGGCCGAAAGAGCCATGTACGCAGTCAGGATTTTCATGCGCAAAGCCTGCGGCAGTAATGACCGGATAGCCGCTGCCTGAGCTGCCGGTGGCTGTAAGTGTGGTTTGTGATTGCGAAGCAATCGAAAAAAAGGTGCATAGTACAAGCAATAGACGGCTAACTGAGCCATAGAATTGGTTCATGTGATGAAGGTTGAAATGGTAAAAAATAGAATAGCTGCCTGGTAATGGTTTACCAGATCTTACAATAAACAGGGAAGGATACAGAAAGGAGACAGTATTGCAGGCAATCTTTCCTGTTACTAACTAACGAATAATAATTGGGAGAAAGCAGGTGCTTCTTTGCTATTCATTCAGCGATATTGGCGGGCATGTTAAGAATAAAACTACAATTGTAGTTGTTTAATTACAATAATAGTTCTATACTTGTAGTATGAAACGTAGGCTCAGCGAAAAAGAAGAGTCCCTCATGCAGATTGTGTGGGATCGGAAGCACGCATTTGCCAAAGAGGTGCGGGAGGCATTGCCCGATCCCAAACCCCATATCAATACAGTGGCCACCATGATGCGCCGCCTGGCAGATAAAGGCTTTCTAACAATCGAGGATTTCGGCAGCACATACCGGTACCTGCCTGCGATGACGAAAAAGGAGTATACCAATCTCTTTGTAAAACCTTTACTGGCCGGCCTCTTTGGCAATTCTATTAAAAATGCCGTCACTTTTTTCGCCGAAGAAGAAGAGATATCTGCGGCTGAACTGAAGGAGATATTAAAAATGATAGAGAAGAAAAGAAAATAAATGATGAGCGCCTTTTTTACTTATTTCCTGCAGATCAATATGGCACTGGCGGTATTAGTAATTGCTTATTATGTTCTCTTGCGCAAGGTGAAACTTCTTTTGTTAAATCGTTGTATCCTATTGTTAATACTGGTCGTAAGTGCCGGCCTCCCTTTTTGTCCGGCAATAACGTATAAGTCCGGTATAACGCATGTACAGGAGGATCGACTGTCTCCAGGAAATAAGGACAATAGATCAGGCGCCATTCTTTTCCCGTCAACTGTGAAAAACGCAACGGAGGGTAATGTCAAAAACATTTATAGAGGATTGCTTATTGTATATGGGTTCATTTCCCTGGTTCTTATTGTAAAACTTATCGTTCAGGTGGCCAGTATAAAACGGATCATCCGGAACAGCGATCAAATAAAAGAGGAGGGACTGGTTTATTGTAGAACGGAAAAGTATGCGGCTCCCTTTTCGTTCTTTACATACATTGTTCTTCCAAAAGAACTGGATGCTGCTTATCCCCAGGTGTTGGTACATGAGCAGGCCCATGCCAGGCAATGGCATAGTGTTGACGCGCTACTAAGTGAACTGGTTTGTGCATTGCTCTGGATAAATCCCATAGTATACCTGTACCGGAAGCTGGTAAAAGCCAACCTGGAGTTCTTGGCAGATGAAGCCGTATTAAGTACCGGGGCCGATGCCCCTGCTTACCAGTTGAGCTTATTGCAATATGCATTGAAAGCTTCCGGTAACACCGTCATGAGTAGCTTCTATTCATCAACGATCAAAAGCCGTATCAGGATGATGAATGCAGAGCGACCCTATGCCCGCGGGAAGATCAGTTATTGTTTGATAGTACCGGTATTGGTGGCTGTATACCTCTGTATTATTCCGCCCAGGGCAATTCCCAGGGAGGTTGCCATGCGGCAAAGCCTCTCCAACAGGCTTCCGGGAAATAACATGGGTAATGATAAAGGAAAAGATACAAAGGCTGCTTCTGTACTCAGGAAAGAGAGCAAACTAAAGGGTATTCCTAAGCAAAGCAATGTTTTTGCAAAGGAGCGGCTAAAGCCTACGATCGTAGAAAATACCAGCACCGTCTCCACACTTTATATAGATGCAAGAACCGATACCGTCAGAATCAATTTAAGACCCGCGGAGCAGCCAATCATGCAGCCATTTACAGGTCTTTACCTGATCGGTGATAAAACGTATTCAGAACCGGAACTCCGGAAGGCCGTAGAACAGGCAGGTCAATTGGTGATCATATTGCCAGCTAAGCCCCGGATCGCTTATTATTCTCCGGGTAGTGCAGATGCCATTCAACGCTGGGGTAGCCAGGCTGAAAAAGGGATAGTACAGGTAGAACCTATCACGATCGCTGGTCTGTAATCCATAAACTTTAATATATATGCGCTACTTATGCCTTGCGCTGGTGCTATTAGCTCCGGCCTTGAAAACTTATGCCCAAAATGGCTACACCTTAGCTTTGAATGTTACTGGTTTTAAAGAAGGAACGATGGTAAAGCTGTTGGATCTTGATCAGGGGCGATTTATTGACTCTGGTAAGTTGCACCAGGGAAGATTGCTCTTCCGGGGTAAGGTAGACAATGTGGTGCCGGCAAGGTTACATACAGACGATGGTCAATATGTGATCGTGTACCTGGAGAATAAACCGATCACCATAACCGGTGATGTTTCCGATCTTCAATATTCCAAAGTAGCAGGTACTGCAACAAATGCTATATGGACCAGGTCCAGGGATTGGCTGAAACCGTATGAAAAAGAGCGGGATAGCCTGATGAATAAATATTTAAGGTTGGGAGATGCGGACTCGCTGGAAAAAAAGAAGATACTTATCCGGGTAAATGAACGGATAGACCCGTCGGTAACTGCCTATCGTAAGGAGTTTATCAAAAACGAAAAGCCCGGGTATTTCACCATGATGGAACTGTTCTTTCTGCGCACTGATTTTTCAAGCGATTCAGTTAGCTATCTTTTCAACAGGTTTCCGCAGAAACTACAATCGTCTCAAACTGGTCAGGCCATCGCTGCTTTTCTCCATAATAAAAAGCCTGCAATGGGTATGTATGCTGCTGATGTTGCAGGTGTGGATGGGAAGGGGGGTACGCATCAGCTATACAGGTTGAAAGGCAAATATGTATTGCTGGAATTCTGGGCTTCCTGGTGTGGTCCCTGCAGGTTGGAGAATCCGAATCTGGTAAAGCTGTACCAGCAATATCAGTCTAAAGGGTTTGAAATACTGGGGTTTTCGGTTGACACCAATAAAGACAGTTGGCAGGCGGCGATTGTTAAGGATCAATTAGGGTGGACCAATATCAGTGAATTAAAAGGCTATTATAGCAAAGCGGTGGCTGCTTACCATATCAGGGCTATTCCGCACAACTTTTTGATTGATCCCAACGGTGTGATCATTGCAATGGACCTTAGGGGCGAAAAACTGGAACAGCAGCTGAAAGGATTGCTGCAATTATAGGGTAAATGTTGCCACAAGAGCCGTATATTGCCTGTAGCTGGTAGGGAATTCCTTAATGGCGAATAACAGATCAATCATTGAAAATTACTTATATGGCGCAGCCGGAAATCGCAACCATCATTACTGCCTTAATTGACAAGGTAGAAAAACTCATTCCAGGATATTTGCAGCTGGAGGAGGAACGTAAGAAGGCAAGGGGAGGGATTGCCATTTGTATCATCGACCCGGAAGGAGCTATATACGGGAAAATGTTTGGGGAAGACAAGATCCTGGCAAGGGAACGTTATCGTACTGCCTGGATAAAAGCGAGCCAGGTATGGATAACCGGCATCAGAACGGGTGAATTTGAAAGGCTGGTATACAATGGAGAAATTGATGAGGCCACCTTCGGTATTAAAAAGCCTGATTATATAGGGTGGGAGGGCGGACAACCCATTCATTTGCCCAATGGTGTTGTACTGGCGGTGGGTTTCAGCGGACTTCAAAGTGCTACTGATCTGGAGATCGTTAACAGGGCTTTGGACATGGAAAGCTGATTTCTTTTTAGTCTACTTTTAAGTAAAATGCCTGCTGCTATGCGCGCGCTCATTATCCTCTTGTTCCTATCCTGCCTGTATACCCCCATAACTGCTACCATAC
Organism: Paraflavitalea soli; assembly: GCF_003555545.1. Lineage (GTDB taxonomy): Bacteria > Bacteroidota > Bacteroidia > Chitinophagales > Chitinophagaceae > Paraflavitalea > Paraflavitalea soli. The sequence continues at coordinate 135,180 of NZ_CP032157.1, forward strand.
TCCATACCGGACATGGGCAACGATATGGTGATATTGCCAGTGCAGCGAAAGTGGCTGTTCCAGGCGATACCATCCTGGTGCACAAGGGCACCTACCGCGGCGATCAATCATTGCAGGGACTCCAGGGTGTATCCGGTAAATGGATATATATCATCGCGGAAAAAAGGGGCGCGGTGTTGTTTGAAGGAGGCACTACTGCATGGAGGGGTACGGATATAGCCTACCTGCACATTGAAGGATTTGTATTTACCGGGCAAACGGACAACGGTATCAATATCGACGATGGTGGCACCTATGCCTCCCCGGCACACCATATCGTATTACAGCATTGTATTTTCCGTGATATGGCTGCTACCGGCAACAACGACCTGCTTAAGTTATCCGGTGTAGATGAGCTTACCATTCAGCAATGCACCTTTCTGAACGGTTCATCCGGTGGCAGCGGCATCGATATGGTGGGTTGCCATAACAGTCTCATCCTTCAATGCCGCTTTGAGAACATGGGGACCAATGCCGTGCAAATGAAAGGAGGCAGCAGCGATATCCGCATAGAAGCCTGTATATTTAAAAATGCCGGGAGCAGGGCTATTAATCTAGGTGGAAGCACCGGGCAGGCTTTTTTCAGACCGGCCAATGCCACCTGGGAAGCCGCTGCTTTAAAGGTCTACAGCAATATATTTATCGGATCGGAAGTGCCCGTGGCCTTTGTGGGTTGTACCCGGTCGGAGGTCGTGAATAATACCATCTATAAACCGGGCAGGTGGGTGATCCGCATTCTGCAGGAAAACAGGGATACCGTTCATTTTGGAAAATGCAGCAACAATACTTTTCGTAACAATATCATTTATATTGACGACAAAGTGCGCGCTGTTTGTAGCATCGGACCAGGTACGGCGCCGGAAACCTTTATCTTCTCCAACAATGCATGGTTTCATATGATCAACAGTGACTGGCCCGGCCCACTATTACCGGTGGCCGAAAAAGGCGGACTGATTGGTAAAGATCCACTGTTTGGCAATGCAGAGAAGGACGATTTTACAATTGGAATCAACAGTCCTGTTGGTGCAGCAGGATTCCCCGTGCAACATCCGGAGAAGGACCATACGGGCAAACGGTACCGGCCGGCAAGGTCGATGGGTGCTTTTGAAATAAAGCAATGACTGTTTAACGGATGAAAAGTTATAAACAGGTTGACAATTAATAAGCACAAAAAAGCCGGTAAATGTTTTTTACATCTACCGGCTTTTATACGTACCCGGGAAGGGAGTTGAACCCTTACTCGCCTTTCGGCAAACAGGATTTTAAGTCCTGCGCGTCTACCGATTCCGCCACCCGGGTAACTGAGTGACGAATGTAGAAAAAAAAAGCAGATAACAAGGGCTATCTGCTTTTCATTCTGAGCGGAAGACCGGGCTCGAACCGGCCACCCCGACCTTGGCAAGGTCGTGCTCTACCAAATGAGCTACTTCCGCCTGTACTCTCCAATGATTTACCAAAGGCGAGTAATATTTTTATCTTCTAAAGAACTGTTGTTTGATTTGGGAGTGCAAAAATAGGAAACTTATAATTCCTGCAAAATCTTTTTGTGATTTTTTCTAATTAATTATCACCTATTTATACTCCGGAGTGTAGAGCGTGTTGCTCGGTACATTCACTTCAGGTTTTCCCTTATAGCTATGTTTATACAAGCTATAACAGCCACCCAATACAAATGCTGCCAAACAAAATACCTGCAGGTAAAATAAAAATACAGATGAGTTTACCCAGTTACTTTTAAAGTCTTTGCTGCTGTGATCTATCTCTTGATGTTGATCCATAATCAGTTGATTGCGATGCAAAAATAATGGTTCAGATGAAAAAATCAGCTTTTATTGCCAACAATTTCTGCAAAGGTTTTTTTTCCTCCTATAAAGTGGCTGCACACCACACTTTTATGAAGGTACCCCTGCAGCTTGCCTTTTTTGCTGGCCGGAAAAATACTCCGCTTTTGTTTAAAAAGCAACCATCCCAAAAAAGCAGTATGCGCCTGGAATACAGCCATAAAATATTTGCCTTCTCCTTCCAATAAGGATTTGAATGCAGACACAGTATCCAGCAAAAAGCGGTACGCTATTTTCCAGGTAGCCATCCCTGCCGGCATGTTTTTGGCCATCATGATGAGGTTGTTGCGGAAATTCAGGAACACTTTGCGTGAATTGCCCTTGGGCAGCGTGCCTCCACCTACATGGTACACCACCGACTGGGGACAGGCATATACCTGGTAACCTGCCAGTTGCAGCCGCCAGCAGAAGTCAATCTCCTCCTGGTGGGCAAAGAAAAAGGCATCCAGCCCACCCAATTGGTGGTATACATTGGCTTTTACGAACATGGCCGCTCCGCTGGCCCAAAAAATGGGCGCTGCCTGGTCATATTGGCCATTATCCGGCTCACACAGATCAAAGATGCGGCCCCGCGCCAACGGATACCCCAGGTAGTCCAGCCAGCCTCCAGCCGCCCCCGCATATTCAAATAAATGTCGGTTCTCGTATTGCAACAGCTTAGGCTGACAGGCGCCAATGGTAGCATCTGATTCCATCAGGGCTATCACCGGCTCTATCCAACCGGGTGTTACTTCCACATCCGAATTCAGTAATACATAATAATCTCCTTTCACCGCCTTCAGTCCTTCATTATAGCCCTGGGCAAAACCAAAATTGGCGCTGTTGCGCACAATTTGAACAGCCGGGTAGTGGGCTTGCAGGAAGGGTATAGAATCATCTGTTGACGCATTGTCGATCACCACGATGTTTTTATTGGTCCAGGTAGAAGCCTGTACCGACGGCAGGAATTGTTCCAGGAACTTCCGTCCATTCCAGTTGAGGATTACTATAGAAACCAAAGGTTGCGTCATAATTGCTATTCGGGGATCCTGCCCGCAAACACGGGATGCAAAGGAACGGATTTTATAGATTCTTAGTATTTTCTAACGGCTATACGACCGATTTACATAAACTTTATCTTGCAAGTGGCTTTGTAAAAAGATCCGGCCATTTCAACCTGATTAAAATCAACAAATCTGCCTGTACATGATTCAACCGCTGTTTAACTGGAGGACCGGATTGGCCATCATTGCCATTGCCATTGTAAGCGGTACGGTATTCTATTCACAATTCCTGGCCAAACAAATTGCCCGCGAAGAAAGGCAAAAGGTGGAGCAATGGGTGGAAGCAGGCAAGCTCATCATGAATGATACTACCGGCATGAGCGATAAACTGGTGAGTATTATCATTTCTGAAAACCGCACCATTCCCATTATCGAGACGGATGAAAAGAACCATATTACCCAATACATCAATCTCGATTCTGCCAGTATCGCACAGGATAGTAATTATATAAAGGAGCGGCTGAAGGAATTCAGCAAGCAGAATGATCCCATTCTATGGGCTGATCCCAGCGACAGTATGCGCACCAACCGTTATTATTACGGGCATACCAGTTTGCTGACCCAGGTGCGCAATTACCCCCTGGTACAGCTGCTGATCGTGAGTCTGTTTATTATCATTACCATTACGGCCCTTACCACCAGTTTCAAATCATCCCAAAACCGGGTGTGGGCGGGTATGGCCAAGGAAACAGCCCACCAGCTGGGCACCCCCCTTTCTTCTTTGCAGGGTTGGGTGGAAATGCTGAAAGAGAACCCCGACAATGAAAAGATCGTAACGGAAATGGAAAAGGATGTCAACCGGCTTAAGCTGGTATCCGACCGTTTTGGTAAGATTGGCAGTACCCCGCACCTCGAAGAGCACAATGTGGTGGCCCAGGTGGCTACCATGATCGAATACATCCGCAAAAGAGCGCCCGGTAAAGTGCTGTTTTCTTTGGATACCGGGGGCGAAAGCGAGATTGCCGCTCATATTTCCCCGCCTTTGTTTGACTGGGTGATTGAAAACCTCCTCAAAAATGCGCTGGATGCCATGGAGGGGAAGGGGAGTATTGCTGTGCAGATCAGGCAGCAGTCGACCGAAGTGCTGATCGACGTCACCGATTCGGGCAAGGGCATTGCGCGGCAGAATGTGCACAAAGTGTTTAAGCCCGGGTTTACCACCAAAAAGAGGGGCTGGGGGCTGGGGCTGAGCCTAAGCCGGCGTATTATTGAGCAGTACCACAAGGGACAACTGTTTGTAAAGCAATCGGAACTGAATAAAGGCACTACCTTCCGCATTGTCCTAAAAAAATAATCCCCTTTTTAACTTGCCTTCGGTATTCTGGTAAAAACATACTACATTTGCCTCCCGAATTTCAGGCTTCGGTCTGGAAAGCGGCAAGGTTGCCCAGGTGTTGAAATTGGTAGACAAGCCACTTTGAGGTGGTGGTGCCTTAACCGGTGTGCAAGTTCGAATCTTGTCCTGGGCACAAAGGCCCCGACGTAAGTCGGGGCTTTTTTCGTTTGGAGGCGTTGAGCGCTTGCGCTCAAAAGGCGATAAGCGAAAAAAGCCCGCAACGCAAAGCGTTGCGGGGCCTTTGGGTAAGACTACTCTTTTAAGATCAACGCAGTTAATCTTGTCCTGGGCACAAAGGCCCCGACATACAATGCCCTGGATCTTTTTTATTTGGTAGTTTCCTAAGCTGATTGCGGGAGCGGAAGAGCTTTTGAGTATGTAAATGAAAATTATTGGGGCAACGGCAACACTATTATTTGGTAGTTAAACAGTGCTGAATAAATATCATTGCTAAATTCAATACCAAACGAGCATTTTTTTCAGTGGCGTATTCCTGTGGAGGATGAGCCATGCCGGTTTTTTGCCGCTCCGCCATTAAAATAGATTGAATGTCTTGAAATATCTCTTTTGTTAGAAGATCTGATGGAATGAGATTTTTTGCCCGAGCCGTTGCAACAAGTTCCTTTAAATCGCCTGAACCAGTTTTTCCATGGACTAATAGCTGAAGAACTGCTTGGACTGAAGCTACTGTGTAAGTAACACAGGTACTATATCCTTCTGATGTATTCTTCCTATATTCTGCAAAGGCATTTGACAATATATTATTAACCTCTTTCCATTTATTTTCAGAAAGAACCTTTAAGACAGGCTCATATATAGCTTTTAAGATTCGCTCATCTTGTCTTGGAAGAAATCCAGCTCTCGTTATAGACACATTTATTCCAAAGTCTAAGAATACTTCATTTAATGATTTGGCAAATTCATCGAAATAACTCCACTTTGCCTTATCGACCCTGGCTTGGTAGACCTTTTTTGTTTCATTGTGAGCTTTCGGAATTGCCTTTTGGGCCTCTTCGCATTCCTCTATTAAAAATTTGCAATAAAAGGAAAGTAACTCTAATACAACATGCTCATGATCAAAAGAAAAAATTGAATAAAAATCCTTACACGCATTCAGTAGACTCTTAAAGGAAAAATAATCTCTTGCATATGCATGTGCTTTGTATCGAATATTAAGTGCATCGACAGATTTCTGGACTGCATTTCGCCTAACATTAGAATTAGCATCATCAAAGAAATCATAATAATACCCCGGATCTTCTGGATTGTAGTATTCATCCTGATACATTTCCTTATCAAATAGATAAGGCTCCAAGTGTTTCCAAATTAGATTTTTTTCTTCTTTAGTAAGTTTATCCCAAGACCTGATGCCAAGATCAGGTTTGAGTATTTTTGAAGCTTCTTCATTTATCTCGCTCCATAATGGAAAGCTCATAGCAGGTTCTTTTATTGAAAATAGCTAAAAGGTACAAGAGTCCTCGAAAGAAAAGGCCACCCCGTATCTACCACATGAATTACAAGGATTTATAAAAAAGGTGTTCTTAACTTAACGACATGGGTGTTTTCACCCTCCTAAATCCAGTTTAAACACCGGACAGTACATGATTAATTACCAATACCTTAACTGCAAAAAAGGTATGGCAACTTTTATTACTGTATTACCCGGCGGTGGTCCAAACGATCCACACGAAGCTGTTCAAGGCTGTCACTTCCAAGAACCCTTGATGCGATTCAATTTCTTCAACTCACAGTTTCAGCAAACTTTTCCAAAATCGAGCACTGATCAAGACCTTGGGACAAAGCAAATCACGAACATTAAAACAGGTTCGAAGATTACTTGCCGCGTCTTCAGGCTTCAGCAGACCCATCCTATCATCCCGCAAATCACAGTACCTGGATGTCAACATGTTCAGGCACTCGGATTCACCAAAGAAGTTGAAAACCTGGTAGAAGATTTCAACTTTATAGCGAAAGAGAAGTTGAAATTGAAAAAACAGGCGAAAAAATTAAAAGACCTCAGGAAATAAATCTTAAACGTCTATGAACGCGATCAAAAAATGCACGATTCTGGCTACATTAACTGTATACGCTCTATTAATGACAGGTTGTATCGGCAATGGCAGGTTAACAAGACGGTATTACTCAGAAACAACTACAACAGTTGGCAAAGACACAATCTTAAAAGAAGTTAGCGTATTTGGCAACATCCAACCGGAACCTATAGTTATTCCGGGAAAATTCATTCCCAAAACAGCTTTTGATCTCTCCCCGGAAGGCCAAAAAGCCCTGATCCAGGCAATCGCGTCAAAGGAAACAACTTCAGATGCAATAATCAAGGTACTTCGTCAGCCCTTGTCAGAAACGACGCCACAGGAGCCAGCCAAATTCATCGACCTCACGAAGTTCACAAGGATTATCACTCTGACCAGCAAGAAATTGTCAGTGCTGGAAGCAGACCGGATTTCAACGCTGGACATCGGATTAAAAAGCAACACTCCACTGCTCAAATTTACTGGCTGCGATAAGATTGTTACAAATTACCTGACCGCTGACCTTGGAAAGTTAACCCTTACCCGCACACTCACAGGAGAACTGGGAGGGAGCTTTGGCCTCAATCAAACTAATACAACCTCCACTCAATTGGTAAATGGGTCAACGCTTAACAACACTTCCGGAGGAGGTACAACAATCACCAATGTCGATGGAAATACGACCAATAATAGCAACACCAATGTAAGTGGAGGTCAGACTACTGTAGCCGGCGGAAGTACGAATAGCTCTACCACCGACGTGGGAACAACAAGTAACAGTTCAACAACCGGATCTTCAAACACCAATACCAATGGGGCCACGGGCCAAACAGGGTTTACATCGGGTGTAAATGGTAAATTGACCGGATCCAGAAGCTTTTATGAGGAAGTCGGCCTCAGGCAACGGTATATTAATCTGTCTGCATACATGGCGCCGGATAGCTCGATGCATTTTTATCAGGAAAGCATCAGCGGCGTGGATATTTCCGGCAACATTATCGCAAGCATAAGCATGGCCTTTATAGGTAATGTAACAGAAAAGACGGCAATTAAATTTTCAAACTTGTTCACGGATGGCAAACCATCGGACCCTGACAAGATCAAGAGCTCACACTTGGTATTCTCATATCCTGCAATCGATGAAGATGTCCGTCTCAAAGTATCATTCAATACAACAGTTAGAAAAGTTAAAAAACGACATAGAACAATTTCCGAATCGGACGATGAGATGATTAGGCTAGTAGGCAATGTCGATAGTACAGGTTATATCACGCTATTATCAAAACAGGAGATCACTCCACTACTTTGGTACTTTTCTGCTTTTGATAAGCAAGGTAAGTATGTAGGAACACTTGAAATCGAGGGCCCGGAAAACAGCGCAGAACTATATGCAGGCCCTTTGTATTTTAGCTCCTATGAAAGTTCAGCGGAATTCATTCAATGGCTGAAAAGTTCTTATAAAAAAATCGAAGAATGCTGTTTCAAGATCGGACCGGAAGCCAGAAAGTACAAGCTCAAATCGTCCAGTGGGCCTCTTACAGCAGAATTTGTCTCCAATCTCCAATTTCGCATCTATGGTCGGTAAATACCAACAAAACAGCCCCTTTGATACCTAAGAGTACCTTCTGGGCTGCTATTTTTCTTAGCCTTTGCTGGTCTTAACGATCTGTTGCCGCGTGTTTTCACCGGCAACCTAAACTCGACAGAGTTGAGAATGCATGTTGCCTAGCCTTTGCCGGTCTTAGTTAGCTGTTGCCGCGTGTTTTTATCCTCCGTTGGTCTTCCCGGCCTTTGCTGGTCTTAATGAGCCGTTGCCGCGTATTTTCACTGGCAACCTGAACTTGACGGAACTGGGGACGCATCTTGCTGACACTTGGTGAGCTCATACTGGTAAGGGTAGAGTTGCATATCAAAAGACAATGCAACTGCTGAGTATTCATGTTACAGAGGGATGTTTGGCAAAGGGCTATCGAGGTAGAAACACTTACCAAGGTACAAAATACTTAACTGGGTTCTTTCATGGCCGAAGTGAATGGCCAGTTGCTTTATTCTACTAGGTATTTTTAATCAACTATCATCTTCTTCAGCGGCCAGAGCGCTCTATTTTAGAATTACAGGAACACTGATCCTATTGGTCGTATGGAAAGTAAAGATCATAGGTATTTCAGATATGTGATTTTGCCACATATTCGTAGTACTACGACATATTTTATAATCTACATTATTGAAATCATCACATATTAAGCTAAAAGGAATATCAAGAATTTCATTGGGACCCAATAGGATTTTGTGATGATAGCGCTCAACGCCACTAAAGGTTATTTTTTCCGGGAATTCTGAAACAATAGTATTGAAAATTGTGCCCTCCAAGCGAGCCATTGATAAAGGTTTGTAGCCAGTGTTTTCTAGTGTTAAGCCAACTCTCATTTCCAGTCCTTCAACTGTGAAAGCAGTGTTCGAAAATCGTTCAAATTTTGTGTGAAAGGATGAATTGTTTAGGTGAATTGTACCATAAACTTGGTACTCCGGCTGGATATTCTTCCGATCATAATTCATCAGATCCAAATCATATTTGGAGGCCTCCCTGATAGTAGAACCTTTACGAACAAAAATCCTATGAACTTCTTCCCTTAATTTATCACCTGGCCAGCTCTTGTGGTTACGAATGACGTGTGGTTTATCTAAGGAGGGTGGTATGTGGATTACATTCAATACATGTCCATCTACCTCAATCGGGAAATAGTCAATCATAAATGCCCTGTCTACATGCTTTACAATAATTCCTGGTAGGTCAGAGCTATCCCGCAGACCACTATCTGAAAACTGGACAGAATTGTATTGATTGGCTTTCGTATCAAAACCAATGACCAGGTATCCATCCGGTCCAACTGTATTAACGATAGCACAGGTATCCTTGAGAAAGGCAGCAATACCTTTTTCGTCTTTCAGGTTGTACCACTCCTTTTTGAACTCCAATTTGGCATGTTCCACTTCCTGTCCGGACATGGATAACTGAATATTACTGACAATTAGTCCTTTTACTTCATTCTGATTCATACCTGTATATGTAGATGATAGAATCTATGCGGCTGAAATATCTTCATCCTCAATCAACCCTGGTTCATAGAAATCAATAAAGCTGCGAACAGCAGAGACATATTTCCCAAAATCAAAATTATATAGATCATTACTGAGTTCCTGGTAATCCGTAGGATTGTCAGCCCTGACTTTTTTCAAATGAGCGAGCCGGTTTCTGAACCTCTGTAATTCCCGTATTAGCTTTCTTCCATATTCAGAATTTTGAATAACAATTTACCTTAAAATATTAACGTGGGGATACTTACTCTGAAGGGTAATTATACTTAACAGGAAATGAGGACGAACTATCCCTTCCTAAAAAAGACAAAAAAACAGGAAGTGGTTCAACATCCCCTCCTGATGAGGCTAATAGTTATCCGGTGATTATTAATGATCCTTTGCCAATGGAGACGACTAAAGGGAATTTATGGTGTGTCATGATCAAATGTGACTGCCAGCAATTTGAATTGGCTTTTACGGATATTTTGATTACTCAAGGATGAAGTTTGGAATACTAGTTTTCCCCGGCTCGAATTGTGGCCGCGATATGCAGGATATACTGCAAAATGATCTGGATTAGGAAGATATAATGAGGTGGCACAAGTATAATGATTCTCAGCATGCTCTCTACCGATGATAATATTGCCGGGCGGTTGCTCCTATGGAGATTTCTTACATTAAAACCTTACAGGTTTGCGTCCCCACGTGCGGAAATATGTCCAATTTAGAAACGATGAGGTATAGTACTTAGGTGTGGAGTACCTTCCAGATGTTGTGAGATGCACTCTGCAAAGGGGATATTATTATGGGTGTCAATAGTTTATCAGCGAGCAAGACCAAAATGGATTCCGAAATATTGCTGGTATGTGTAATGTGAACTGGAATGTTTTTGGCATGATGCCCCACCCCGAACGTGCTAGCTGCGATGGACTTGGTATCGTCGATGACTACATCATAATCAATTCATTATTAACTTAGTAAAAGGGCTAATGCTGTCTGCGCTTCAATTGGTTTGGCCAATTTTTAAATAATAATTAGCAGATTGCTTTAGTACAATCTTCTTTATTTTGTGTTCTATAATTAAAAGTTAAAAGTTAATGGGCAATAATAAGATGCATATGAAGAGGCTTCGGCGCCAGGGCGGATGAACAGTCCATTTTGGGGGAAGATCCGAACACCTGGAAAGTTTGGATTATGGTTAATCCACCAAATGCAGAAGACCCATTAGGCAGAAAGCCAATGAGTCTTCAAGAGGTTTTAACCCTTTTATTAACCATCCTTAAACTTGCTTTGCTCATCTCGTACATGATGCAAGGCTGTTAAGGATAGGAAAGCTTAAAGAGCCGGGCATTGTCCCAGCTTTGCTTTTCAAAAGTACTATATAAACAAAAAGATAGTAAAAAAAGATAGTTAAAAATAATTGTTATTCGTATTATATATTCATCAAAGATAGAATAAACTGTAAATGATTCATTATTAATAAACTATTCGGCTCCGCCCTTCAAAATGAAGTCAATAATGACCCTTTTTTCAATAGAAACTTTGTAATATAACATCTTCATATTACTTTGCTTTGAACCTTCATTTTAATAAGCCCGTCTAGGGTAACTCCATAAAGATCAGCTAGTAAAATCAACTTATCAAAGGGTGGGCAAGCTCTTCCCGCTTCATAATGTTGGTACTGGGATACTTTGACGCCTATAGCCTCTGCAACTCCGGTTTGTGTGTGCCCGAATTCTTCCCTCAGCTGGTTAAGTCGCTTTGCAATTGTTGCCTGTAGTCCATTGTTAGCTGCTTAATGGAATAATTCATGACTTGCTTTGACCTGGCTTTTCTCTACTTGGATGAGGCCATTGCGTTTCAATGTGGCGAGAATACGGCTTAGATCGGCCCGCCTTGCCATACTTTTTAATATGTAGGTTATCAAATAATTGAATGATGACCATGTCTTTAACTTAAAGACATGGGTGTTTTCACCTTTTCTCGTTTTGGCAGAAACACCTATAATGCAAGAGTGAAAATTATACTAGCCTTAATATTCCTCATATTTGGCATCCAGACACAGAAAGTTTATATCTGCAAGTCCGGTTCAGGCTATGCCTACCATAATAAACAATGCTGGGGCTTAGGTAATTATGCCCGGAAGTACGACACAGGAGGCCCAGAGATCCGGGCAAGAAGCCATGTGGCAATTATTTTAAATAGCCTTGGCGAATTTGAATCTCGAATCCAAGGCCCCCTTTTGTAATTAGAAATTCATATACAATAATGGAAAAAGTAATATTTCAGGAAATATTTGAATACCCAGTAAAAGAATTCACAACTCATCTTCAAAAGGAGGAAAATGAAAGAATACTATTTTCCGGTAAATATGGTATAGGCAAAACCTCCTTTCTAACTGATTTTTTCTCAAAAGACGACGTAGGAAAACAATACGATGTGTATCATCTTTTTCCTGTCAATTATTCAATTGCATCCAATGAAGATATAATTCAGTATATCAAGCATGATATTATTCTCCAATTATTGGAGAAAGGGAAAACTATTGATGAGCAATCAACAAGCTATTTACAAAACCTACCCAAGTTCATCCTAAAAAATCTTGATAAAGTTGCAGAAGCATTCATTTCAATGATTCCAAAAATAGGGAAAGATGTTGTGGATGCCTATAAGGCATGGCAGCCATTGGTTACAAAGTTTTTGGAGTTTCATGAAAAGAATAATATTAGCGACGGAGATAGATTAGTCGAGTACTTAGATAATCATCTATTAAGTAGAAGTGGCATATTTGAAAATGATATTATTACGAAGATTATTGTCAACATGGTGCGGTATGTTGGAGAGAAAAAAACCGTTTTAATTGTGGATGATCTTGACAGACTGGATCCGGAGCATGTTTTTCGAATTATGAATGTTTTTGCTGCTCATTTTGATAATAAAAATTATGTGCGGCTCTATAATGATGGTCAGACTGTTCTAACAAATAAATTTGGTTTCGATAAGATCATACTTGTTTGCGATTTTTTGAATATCGAAAGTTTATTTCATCACAGGTTTGGGCCGGAAGTTGATTTCAATGGCTATGCAGATAAATTTTATAGCCTTGATGTATTTCATTTTGATAACAAAACTGCAATTTTTTCCGTCGTTAAAAATGTTGTAAAACAGTTGATTTCAAACAATACTGCAGATGAAGGTGAGTTCCAGTATTATAACAGAAGAATCGGTAATCCAGGTTACTTGGAAGGGCTACTTGGCGTTCTTATTGTAGGTTCGGCTATCAGTCTTAGAAATATATTGAAACTTTTGACGGTAAAGATTCAGTGGGGTATATATATTAAACTCGACAATGGCATAAAGTTTAAAGTAGAGTCAATCCCAGTTGCAGTAGAATTAAAAATTATAAGAGATTGTATTGGGGATGCTAAAATGTTGTTAAACACTTTTTCAATTTGTAAGAGAAAGGAAATTCCAATAAGCTTCAAAGATGACTATTTGGGATTCTTACTTTGGCTTGCTGCACTTGATGATTACAAAGATGTACGTAGGGATAGAAAGGTAGTAACCTTTAAAGGGACACGTTTACAATTGGCACCTAATACGTCTGGTATAGATGATGTCAATAATATTTTGGTCCATAATATCATCGATGAGACAAATGGAAATGTGAAGGAAGGTGGTATATATCAATCCTCCTATGATGATTTTTGGGACGCACTACTTTTAGTGACAAAAAAATTTATTGAAATGGGATATTTAAAGTGAAAGCTGTGTTTCCATTAATGTCTATTTTCGCCATACCTATAATTATTAAATTGAATCCCAAAGCATACAAAATTTTGTGCCTACGTCCACTCTTTTAAAGATCAGCGCAGCTAATCTTGTCATTATTTACTATGTAAATTCAACATTTCGTGTTGAATCTGTCGAGTTTAGGTACATTTTATCAAAATGCATAAATGAGCTTTAATGCTATTGTATAACCATAAATATACATCAAGGCGCAGTTAAAGTTCCCGAAGCGGTGGTACTATTTTTATATTTGCTATCGTTGATACGCATCGGTATTAATCTTGCCAAAGAGTCCTTAATGTATAAGATCTTTTGCCATCACCATTGCACTTACCGGGCAAACATGGCTGAACTCCGAAGACGATTTCACTGCATCGGGTACCTGATCACGTTGCAGGATAGTAAATCCTTTACGGGTGAAGTAACCGGATGCTGTTTCTGTCAATAAATATATAGTCTGTATGCCGGTGCTTTCAGCTCGTTTTTCAAGCTCTTGGACAAGGTTTGCAGCAATATGTTGATTCCTGTAGCCGGGATGGACCGCCATTGATCTCAGCAGGCCCAAAGTGCCATATCTTTCCATACCAATGACACCGACTATTTTGCCTGCATCTTTCGCTACAAAGAAATCCGTCAGGATCAATGGCAGGTCAGCTACCGGCAGCTGCTGCGACTGTAGTAATTTAATTATGTCATTTCGCATTTCAGGAATGACCGTACAAATATTCATAAACTGTTCCTCAAAAAAGGTTACTCCTAAATTTACAAAGAAAGCACTATTTACTGCTCCATTCCATTTGCGCTTTTTTCAAGTCAGCAACAAAGCGCGGATTCTTATACCAGGACTTTAGCAAATGCCAACCAATAACCCGGGAAGCTTCATTATCACTTGGATAATGAATACCCAGCAATTCCCTTGACCACCGAACCTCCGCCGCTACTTTAATGAAATCCTGTCTCTTTTGCGGGAATAATTCCGCGAATATGTAAGCCTCTGTATAGGACCATAAAGAATGACCACTGGGGAACGAAGGAGAACTGATCCTCGTTAATGGTTGTAACCGGGGTTCGACATGATAGGGGCGGGGACGTTTGAAAACCTGCTTTAAACGGAATTCAGTCACGCGAATATCCTGAATACAATTCAATAAAAGGGTGGTGGTAGCCGGGTACTGGCTATAGTCATATTGTTTACCGGTAGCGGTGGACAGAATATAATACAATTGCTCCCTGTTTGCCTGATAATCCGGGTCAGTAGGATTCAGGATATTGGGCCAGGAGCCAATATTGGCAATATAATTTGCCCGGTCAATCTCCTGTTGGGTACGGCTATTTTGTAGTTTCAACAGATAGTCCAGTTCAGCCCTTGTCTGATCTGAACTGCTGGCAGGGAATTGGATCAGGCCAGGCAGTTGGGCTTCATCTGCTGGTAAGAGATATACAGTCCTCCACAGGGCATTGCCCAGTGCTCCTTTGCTGTATTCTGCCCAGGGATAACGGATCGTGTCCAACTCTTTCCTGCCTTCGTTTGGCTTGCTGCTTAAAACGGCTATTGACTGATAGGCTGCGCCCGGTGGCTCCAATACAGGTAGCTTTTGCGCCATTGTTACCGGAGAATACAATAATAGAAATGATGTTAATGTACAGGCAATTGTTCTCGCCATTAGAATAAGTGTCATAATAATTATTTTACCCTATTGACGGAGAAACAGGAAAAAGGACACAAGAAAGTAAGCCTGTTTTTTATACCTGACTATTTATTTGCAGCAGGAGCCCCGGCTATTCTTCACACAGTCTACTACATTGCCGTACCTGTCAAATTCGTAGGTACAGCAGTCCTGGATAATTGCTTTCAGCTTCTCTTTTGCTCTTTGCACCCGTACTTTTGCATTGCTTAAGGAGATCCCGGCCATTTGAGCATAATCTTTTAGTTTCATCCCTTCCAGCTCTGTCTTAATGAGGGCAATCCGGTATATATCAGGCAGCGATTCAATCATGGGCTTTAAACAGCAATCAGCCAGTTGGAGTGATTGCTCTGTGGAATCAACAATGTCAGTAGTGTCTAAATTTTCCGATAGATCCTTTTCCGCCAGGGATTTTGATTTCCTGAAATAATCTGTTACGGTATTGTTGGTAAGCCTCACCAGGTAGGCGGCCGTATTGGTTGCACTTTCAACTTTGGGCAGGTGAAGCATTATCTTTAAATACACTTCCTGCATAATATCATGGCAATGGTCCTGATGCCCTACTTTTTTGCAGATGATGTTGTGCAACTGGGCGCCAAACTTCTGTTGTAGGGTAATTACTGCGCTTTCCATATATTAAACTCCTTTACGTAAACTTTCTGCATAGGCATTGGGCAGAGGGCTATCCTCCACTGCTTTGGCTGCTTTCTCCACATCATAGGTGAAACGTATGAATTCAACCTGGATACAATCTTTCACTGCCGTGGAACTATTTTCATCAATATGCAGTAATACATATCCTCCCCGCTGATCTCCATCCTTTGGTTTACCTACAGAGCCAATGTTAATGGCGTGACGATAATGGGGCGTATCTGCTGTTCCGGCATTCAATGTCCTATGGTAAGGTTTGTGTGTATGGCCAAAGCACATAATGTCAGCATCGGCATCCTGCATAATGCGAAGCATACTTTTCTCATCACGGTCCTCAAACAGGTATTCGTTTATTTTCCGGGGACTACCATGTACCAGCAATACATTCAACCGGTCATTATTTAGCTGGAATTCCAACCGTATATGCGCCGGTAATGCTCGCAGGTATTTGCGTTCTTCCGGATGAACAATTTCATTGGTGAAAGAAATGGAAATAGCGCCATTTGCCTTTTCCTGATCAGTTTTGTAAGCACAACCGCAATCATCGATGGCCCGGCCTATTCCAAAATCATAATTGCCTGCAATGGTGGGAATACCACGCTTCCGGATCTCATTGATCACTTCGTTGGGCCAGATATTGTACCCTACAAGATCTCCCAGGCAATAAATAGCATCAGGTTTATGACTATCAACATCTGCAAAAAAGGCTTCCAGTGCAGGCAGGTTCGCGTGTATATCGGAAAACAATGCAATTTTCATAACAATTGATTATCGGGTCTGTTTATATTTAATGTGCTAAGTGGTTAACGTTTCTGTGTCACCATACCATCGTTTGCGCAGCCAAAATGCCATATTTACCAGTGCAATCAATGCGGGAACCTCTACCAGTGGTCCGATCACTCCGGCAAAAGCCTGGCCGCTATTGATACCAAAAACACCAATGGCGACTGCAATGGCCAACTCAAAATTGTTACCCGCAGCAGTGAAAGCAATGGATGCATTTTTAGCGTAATCAGCACCCAGGGATTTTCCAATCAGGAAGCTGACCAGGAACATGATCACAAAATAGACAGCCAGCGGTATAGCGATCCTGATCACATCCATAGGGATCTGCACGATCAGTTCCCCCTTTAGGCTAAACATGATCACAATGGTAAATAACAGTGCCATGAGCGTTATGGGAGAAATAAAAGGAATGAATTTTTCCTGGAACCATTCAGCGCCTTTTAGCTTTATCAGGGCGTAGCGGCTGATGATACCGGCAGCGAATGGTATGCCCAGGTATATGGCTACACTTTTCGCAATTTGACCGATCGTTACATGCACTTCCAGTCCTTTGATCCCAAACAAAGGAGGTAATACTGTGATGAACACATACGCATACACACTATACAATAACACCTGAAAGATACTATTGAGCGCCACCAGTCCCGCTGCATACTCCCGGTTCCCTTCCGCCAGTTCATTCCAAACGATTACCATAGCTATACAACGTGCCAGGCCGATCAGGATCAGTCCGATCATGTATTCAGGGTATCCATGCAGGAACAGGATCGCCAGCAGGAACATCAGGATGGGGCCGATGATCCAGTTAAGTAATAAAGATGCTCCCAGTATCTTCGTATTCCTGAATACCTCGCCCATCTTTTCATAGCGCACTTTTGCAAGTGGGGGATACATCATGAGAATAAGCCCGATGGCGAGCGGAATATTAGTAGTACCTGTTGAAAAAGAATTTATAAGCGTTGCAGAAGCAGGAACAAAATAACCAAGTGCTACGCCAACTGCCATGGCCAGGAAGATCCACAAGGTTAAATAACGATCCAGGAAACTGAGTTTTTTTCTTTGTATGACCGGATTACAATTGCTTGCACTCATGGGTTATTTTTTGCATGGTAGCTGTGGTGGTTTGACTAATTACAACAACCGGGGGCACAGCAGGCTTTTTCTTCGGTTGGCTTTTCTGCATATACGGTAATGCTGTAGATGCCGGTGTTTCCATTTCTGAATTGTGTGATCTCTTCTTTGGAAAGGTAATCCGACAGAATATCATCAGGAATATGAATAGCCTTTTCTTTCTGCAGGGTAATGTTGGTGAATCCGTTGCTTTCGATCAATTCCAGGTATACCTGCTTTTGAATAGCGCCAGAAACACATCCGGCGTACATTTCTGCTGCCTCCTGAATAGCAGGCGGCAAACTTCCTTCCAGCACAATGTCTGAAATGCTGAAATGCGCACCGGGTTTTAAAACACGTTTGATATCTTTAATCACCCCCTCTTTATTGGGCACGAGGTTCAATACACAATTGCTGACGATTACATCGGCTGTGTTGGCTGATACCGGCATATTCTCAATATCACCTTGTCTGAACTCTACATTATGGAATCCCAGTTTCTCTGTATTTTGCCTTGCCCTGTCGATCATGGCAGGCGTAAAGTCAATGCCAATTACTTTTCCGGTTTCTCCTGTTTCTGCCCTGGCAACAAAAGCATCATTGCCAGCGCCTGATCCCAGGTCAATGACCACATCCCCCTTTTTGATTTTGGCAAACTGTGTAGGCAGACCGCAGCCCAGGCCCAGATCCGCTTCGGGATTATAGCCTTCCACCTGAGCATAATCATCTGTCATGACATTGGCTGTCTCAATAGAACAGCAACCGGAACCACAGCAGGAAGCGGCATTTTCCGTTTTATCCTGTAAGGCTATTTCAGCATATTTCTGCTTTACCATTTCTTTTATTTGATCAGTACTTTGCATGGCTTTGTATTTATTGTATTATTGCAATATTGCGATTGATAGGTGCAAAAAAAATGCTTAACAGCATTCATCTTTGTTAACATAGGATACAAAAAAAGCATCAAAGGCTGTACGGTATTGATTCCAGACTTTCGGATCAATACAGTAGCAAACACTGGTGCCCTCAATAGTCCCTTTGATCAAACCGGCATTCTTCAACTCTTTTAAATGTTGGCTGATGGTGGCCTGTGCCAAGCCAAGTTCTTCAACAAGGTCTCCGCATACACAAGCTTGTGCTTTCACCAGCTGTTGAATGATGGCGATGCGGGCGGGATGCCCCAGCGCCTTCATCATCGAGGCCAGCTTATTTTGCCTGTCATTAAAGATTTCTGATTTTGTAAGTCCCATATCTATCGCAATATTACGATATTAATCCTAACCGAAAAATCTTTTTTAATTTTTCTTACACGGATTATCGCAAGGGATTGATTTTGAGCAAGCAGTTACTTTTGATGTAGTATCGCAGCCGGATGCAGGGATCTTTTTTTCGCAAGGCTGTGTACAAGCTGGTTTGCATGTAGCTGCCTTCTGTGGGTTATTTTTAGTTGTTGGTTTCTTTGCCGGAGCCTTGGTAACCGGACCAGTAGTATCACCTGATGAAGTAAACATACACAGGATTACTGCAGGCAATGATCAGGTCCGGACAGATCGAGTTAATTTGTAATTGCAGGATATCCTTATTTTTCCGACGCTGTTGATGTATCATGGGATTGAGGAAGAAAGATCATTAAGGTTTGTTCACAATCTTTCTGGTTACAAATTCCCTGAAAAAGAAATCCCTGTAAATATTCCCGATGGGGATCTCGTTGGCGCCTATGTAGACGGTATTGTTATCCACGGAGCCGATATGCTTAACGTTGATGATATAGGATTTGCTTACTCTTACAAACATGTCCTTGGGTAACTGATCGTAGATGTTTTTGATATTCATGGCGGTCATTACTTTCTGGTTTTCGCTGTGCATAACAACATAATCTTTTAAACCCTGGATAAAAAGTATGTTGTTGAAATAGACCTTAAAAATTCTCCGGTCTGCTTTTACAAAGAAAAAATCGTCTGCTACCTGTTCGATGTTGTTGTTGGCGTAATCGGCCTTGAATAATTTGGAGTAGGTGTTGGCTTTTTCAACGGCTTTTTGAAAGCGCTCTGATCTGATGGGTTTTATCAGGTAGTCGATGGCATCTACTTCATAGCTGTCGGTAGCAAATTGGGCATAGGCGGTTGTAAAGATGACAAATGTTTCTTTGGGAATGGTCCGGGCAAATTCGATGCCGTTAAAACCGGGCATTTGTATGTCCAGGAATATCAGGTCAACTGTATTGCCGGCCATAAAATCTGTGACGGTTTCGGGGCTGCTGAATGAGCCGATGAGGTCCAGGTCATTGATTTGGGCAATCAACATCTCAATGGCCTCTCTTGCCAATGGTTCGTCATCTATAATAATACAGTTCATACTTGTATACTTTTTAGGTCGGTTATTGCCAGGCGGTCAAAGCTTAATGGTCAGGGTTACGGAATATCTTTCCGGGCCATCTTCGATAATTAAAGTGTGTGTTGCCGGGAACAACAATTCCAGTCTTCGTTTAACATTTGACAGGCCTAAACCGCCTGTAGTATTAACGGGTTTCAGCATGGGTTTGGAGTTGATGCATGTAAAGATCAATTCATCGTTGGAAACATCGAAGTAGAGGTTTACATAGGATGGTTTCTTTGCATCATTGTTGTGCTTCACTGCATTTTCGACAAAGGAAATGAGCAGTAAAGGGGGGATCAGTACGCCGCTCAAATTGCCCTCTTTTGAGATCAGGAAATCAAAACGATCGCGCCTTACTTTTTCCAAATTTAGAAAATCTTCCAGGAAATGAATATCGGAGGTCAACAGTACCTGTTCTCTTGCACTGTCATAAAGCTGGTAGCGCAACAGATCGCTCAACTTCATTAATAGCTGGGAGGCTTTTTCGGGGTCTTTCTTTGTGAGCACATTGGCATTGTTGAGCATATTAAACAAGAAATGGGGGTTGATCTGGTTTTTCAATTGTTCCAATTCTGCATTGGTCTTAGACTGTTCCAGTTCGTAGATCAATTGCTTGTCCATCATTCCTTTTTGGAACAGTTTTATGGAGGATGAGGCGGCTAACAGGAGTACCGTAAGGAAGGAGAAAAGTGGAATATTCAGCACTTTTCCTTTATCAAAGGGATTGAAAAAATAACCGCAAACAGCTACTATCACCATGATGCTGATGACAGATAAGAAGTATTCAATGTTCTTATTCCTGAACAACAGTTTTGGCACCAGCAGGTACATATTTACATAGAACAGTAGTATGAAATATACAAATATCACGATGGGGTTGGCAATTACGGAAGCGCTGTTGTACAATACAATGCCTATAAAAGCAATGAGCAGCAGGTGCCGGATTATTCTGCGTTGAGGGGAAACCAGGAAACGGAAGAGCACGTTTTCGGTAATCAACTGTTGCTGTGTAAGATCATTCATTTATACAATAGTATAGAACAAAATTAACATTTAAAGCTTTTGTCTGACCTGTTTTTTATAGGAAAGCGCCTGCTTTTTATAGGAAAAACAAGCCCTGTTTTTTTGTATTGGCCGGTCTTGCTTTGCTATAAAAGATACCGTGTTTGGTATAAAATAAGAATGGCGGTTGGTCAAAGGAATAGTTTTGTGTCCAAATAGCAATTGTTTAAACCGATTTTAACATGATGAGATACAAGATCGTTGGTATGGTGCTGTTTACAGGCATTTCCTGCGTGGCCTATGCGCAGGATAAATTCACCTTGAGTGGAACCATCACGATAAAAACAAACACGGAAACGATCATCGGCGCCAGCATTTTCATACCTGAGGTAAAGGTGTCGACCGTTACGAATGCATATGGCTTTTATTCTATTACCCTGCCCAAAGGAGCGTATACGATTGTGGTGAGCTATGTAGGATTTGAAAGTATTGAGGATTCTATCCCGCTGACAGGCAACATCAGGAAGAATTTTTCGATGGTTGAAAAAGGTAAGACTTTGGATGAGGTAGTGGTCAAATACAATAAGGCTGCCAACAATATCCGCAAACCGGAAATGAGTGTGAATAAGCTGTCTATTGCGACGATCAAAAAGATGCCGGCGGTGATGGGGGAGGTGGATGTGTTGAAAGCTATTCTTCAACTGCCGGGTGTTTCGACGGGGCAGGAAGGGGCCACGGGCTTTAATGTGCGGGGTGGTTCGGTAGACGGTAACCTGGTATTGCTGGATGAGGCTGTAGTGTACAATACTTCGCACCTGTTTGGTTTTTTCTCTGTGTTCAATTCGGATGTGATCAAAGACCTGAAATTGTATAAAGGGGGGATACCTGCCAATTTTGGTGGCCGGACTTCTTCTGTTTTGGATATTTATCAAAAGGAAGGGAATAATAAGGAGTATCATGCAACGGGTGGAATAGGGGCGGTATCGAGCCGGTTATTGGTGGAGGGCCCTATTGTAAAAGATAAAAGTTCGTTTGTGGTGGCGGGGCGTAGTTCTTATGCTCATTTGTTTATGAAACTGGCCGGCAATGACAATTCTATTTCTTTTTATGATCTGAATGCCAAACTGAATTATAAGATCAATGAGAATAACAGGATCTACCTATCAGGGTATTTTGGTAAGGATAATATGGAGTTCAGCAATTTTTTCACGAACAATTATGGGAACTCGTTCATTAATCTTCGCTGGAACCATCATTTTTCGGACAAGTTATTTTCGAATGGGTCGATCATTTACAGTAAGTATGATTATGGTCTGAAGATAAAATATGTGGGTATTGATTGGGCATCGGACATCCATAATTATAACCTGAAGTATGATCTTAGTCATCATATTTCGAGTCAACTGGTTTTGAATTATGGGATCAATTCGATCTACTATCAATTCAATCCGGGCACGATAAAACCTATGGATGCCAAATCGCCTATCAATCCGGACCAGATCGAGCGGAAGTATGCCTGGGAAAATGCGGTGTATGTCAGTGCGGAGCAAAAACTAACCAAGCGGGTATCCTTGAATTATGGACTACGGTATAGTCATTTCCAACGGTTGGGGGAACAACATGTAAATAATTATGCCAATAACCAGGCGGTGGTTTTCAATCGCGATCTACAGATCTATGAGGAAGGCAAGCCTATCAGTACCACGCATTATGGTAAAAACAAAAAGATCGTTGATTTTGGGAATTTGGAACCCCGTTTGGCGGTTTCTTATGCGATCAATGATGACCAATCGATCAAAGCGAGTTATAACCGGATGAGCCAGTATATTCATTTAATATCGAATACTGCTTCTGTTTCTCCTTTGGATATATGGGCGCCGAGTGATCAATTTTTGAAGCCTGAAATCCTTGACCAGGTTGCGCTGGGTTATTTCAGGAACTTCCGTAATGGGAAGTATTCTTTGGAAACGGAGGCCTTTTATAAGAAAATCAGCAACAAAGCGGATTATATAGATGGGGCGGAATTGATTGCACACAAAGCGATAGAACAGGTATTGCTCAACGGGGAGGGGCGGGCTTATGGACTGGAGGTGATGCTGAGGAAAAATACGGGAAAGTTAACGGGCTGGCTTTCTTACACGCTTTCCAGAGCAGAGCAGCGTACGCCGGGAAGGGATGCCAGTGAACCAGGTATTAATAATGGTCAATGGTACCGGGCCAATTACGATAAAACGCATCATCTTTCGCTTACCGGCGCTTATCAGTTGACAAAGAAATGGAGTTTTGGCGGCATTTTCACCTATCAAACGGGAAAAGCTGCCACGTATCCCATTGGTAAATATGCGTACCAGGACATTACGATTGCGAATTACGGAGAGCGGAATGTTAATTCGCTGCCGGCCTATCACCATTTGGATCTGTCGGCTACTTACACGCCCAAACCTGACAGCAAAAAAAGGTGGAAAGGTGAATGGGTGTTCAGTATTTACAATGTATACAACAGGGGCAATGCGGCCTCGATCATGTATGAGCAGAACCGGGAAACGGGGTTGAGTGAAGCCAAGCGGATATCGATCTTCGGTATTGTACCCAGTGTGACCTATAATTTCAGATTTTAATTTTCATAAGCAAATGAAAAATATACTTACAGGCCTGGTGGTTGTGTGTTGTTTTTTCGTTGTGTCGTGCACAAAAGTGGTCAAGATGGACCTGGACACAGCAGTGCCGAGATTGGTGATTGACGCATCGATCGATTGGGTAAAGGGTACGACGGGTCATGAGCAGACAATCAAGCTTTCGACCACCACGGGCTATTACAGTGAGACGTTTCCCACGGTTTCGGGGGCGGATATTGTTGTGACCAATGCGGCGAATACTGTATACCGTTTTACAGAAAATGGCAGTACCGGGGAATATCTCTGCGCTGATTTTCAGCCGGTGACCGGGGAAACTTATTCGTTGAAAGTAGTTTTGAACGGGGAGGTGTATACTGCCACGGAAACCTGTATAGGGGTGCCCCGGATTGAAAATAATATTGTTCAGAATAACGAAGGTGGAATTGGCGGAGATCAAATAGAAATTACTTACTACTACCAGGACAATGGCACTGAGGAAAATCACTATCTGCATCGCGTTGTATGGCCTGTATCGAAGTTCCCGGAATATAAAGCCAAAGATGACGAGAAGAGTCAGGGGAACCTGATGCAGGAATATTTTTCTGATGAAGACCTGAAGGCCGGTGACCTGGTCAATATCCGGTTGTATGGAATTTCGAAGCGGTATTATGATTATTTCAGGAAGTTGCTGGCGGCCTCCGGCGCTAATAACGGACCGTTTCAAACAGCTCCTGGTTCGGTGCGGGGAAATATCATTAACCAGACGCATTTCGACAACTTTGCTTATGGCTATTTCAGGTTATCGGAAGCGGATGTAAGGGATTATAGGATACAGTAATCAATTGGGTTCACGGATAGCTGCTAAACGTTATACAATATGTCCACTTACATTTTTTTCAATGTTGCGGCCTACGGTCATATTAACCCGACACTTCCCATCGTTGCTGAGTTGAGCCGGCGTGGCCATAAGGTTTATTATTTTACGGGCGAGCCTTTTGTTGATGCCGTACAGGAGGCTGGTGGCATTCCCGTCATCATACCTGGAACTTTGCACAGTCAATCTACCAAGCCGCCGGGGGATAAAGAGATTGTGCTTTTGCCTTTTTTAATGGCGCTTGAATTGTCTCAGATCTTGCCGGAAATAGTAGACCGGTTGAAAAAAATTGAACCTGACTGTATTATTTTCAATATGCTGTTGCTGGCGCCCAGGCTTGCAGCAAGGATATTGGGATTACGCACGATCGGTTTCCGGCCATTTCATAGTGCCAGGCATCCCCAACGGAGCATTGAAATTTTAACTGACCCGAATATCAAATTGCTTGCGCATACTGCGCAACAAGCGCTTGGGGAGGTACTGAGCTGTTATCAGCTTCCTGATATGACCCTGCGGGAAGTGTATTCGGAAGTGCCCGGGCTAACGCTGGTATTTGTGCCCAAGCGTTTCCAGGTTGATGCGGGGCAATTTGACGAGCGTTTTGTATTTGTAGGGCCGTCTTTCATAGAGCCGCCTTCGATCCCCTGGCCGGTAGTCTCCAGCAGTGGATCGCCCACCATCAAGGTATATATATCGCTGGGGACCTTACGCAATAATGATCCTGGTTTTTACCAGCTGTGTTTGTCTGCTTTTTCGGGACCTGACTGGAGTGTAGTCATGTCGGTTGGTTACCAGATCGACTTAGCCAGACTGGGGCCTATGCCTGCCAACTTTGTTGTCAAGCGTTCTGTGCCGCAAACGGCGCTACTGCCTCATGTGGATGTATTTGTAACGCATGGCGGTTTGAACAGCACGATGGAAGCGTTGTATTATGGCGTGCCTTTGGTTGTGCTGCCAACGATCAAGGAACAGGAAACCACGGCAAAACGTGTACTGGACCTGCAACTGGGAATTGTACCAGACCGTACGCCTCTTACGGCCGGGGCACTCCGGGGGGCTGTCAGGAAGGTATACCAGGACGAATCGATCAGGCGTTCTGTACATGCTATAAAACATGCCATCCGCGATGCTGGGGGTTATTTACGCGCTACGGACGCCATTATTGCTTTCCGGTAACAAGCTCTTTGCTGCGCCAGCAGGACCTGCCATGATCCCATTCCTGTTATTTCTTATTTTGCAGAAAGGTAAATGGATTATAAGATACCCCCACGCTACAATAAAATGCGGGATCAGGTTTTGTTTTGTATACCGGGTGGGCAAATGAATCTTCCTTTCTGAATATTCTACCTGAAGGGGTGATCTTTATACCTGTTTTTGCAGTTATTATAAAACCTCCCAGTGCATGTTCATACACTACACCGGCGTTAATATCCATTTGCCTGTATTCATACTTCTGAGGGGTGCCATCAAAGTTGTACAAATAGAATGAGGTGCCTTCCATTTCCATACCTAAGGACACTCTTCCTGTGCCATTAAAAAGGCGTTTTCTAAGATAACCGTTTTTGGGCAGGGTGAAGTCTGCCATCAGGCCATTGCCGAATTTATGTTCATAGGAAAAAACAGGGGTGACGGGAACCTGGCTACTGGGATCGATATTGAGAAGCAGTCCTGCCGTTATTTTAGTTCTTTCATTGGCCTTCAATACGAGGGCTCCTGATATTAATCCTTTCACTCTTTCTACATATTTGTCGCTTCCATCCACTATCAGTCTAGCATAATAGACGGCCTTTTTGTTGAACAAGGTTGAAAAACGGGTGAAGTTGGCAGAAGCGGAGAAGTAGTGGGCTCTGCCATCCATATCCCGGATGCTTCCGGAAGCAGGATCGGTGAGGGCTATCACTCCGTTGGTATATTTATAACCGAGGGAGGTACCTAACATCCATGTTTTTCTTTTTATAAAAACGAGGGTGGCACTGGTCTTGGCCTGTGTAAAGCTGTTAACCTTGCTTCCGGGCAGTTTGACGCTTCCACGATTGGCGGTAAAGTTGTATGGACCTGCGTGTGCAAACTCAAAGTTGAGGGGACGGATGTTTGAAAATTTATCTGCGGCGTATGCCACTATTTGTTTTGGAACATTGGTACTATCCCCGTTTTGGGAAAATCCCCTGACCGAGAGCAGCAGGACTCCCAGCATGTAAGCTGCTTGTTTTATTGTTTCCATGTTACAGGATTAGAACGTTTTTTTCTTTTTGACAACCGGGTGATGATGTTAGCGATGATCAGGTACATGGCAGGCACTACGAACAGGGTGAGGATCATGGAGCTGGTCAATCCACCGATGATGACCCATGCCATACCGTTCTTTATTTCGGCTGCCGCCCCACTTGCCATAGCGATGGGCAACATGCCGAAGATCATGGCCAGGGTGGTCATTAATATGGGCCGCAGCCTTTCCCTGCCTGCTTCTATCAATGCATCGGTGACGGAAGCGCCTTTTTCTTTGAGGTGGTTGGTGAAATCGACGATGAGTATGGCATTTTTTGCCACCAGGCCCAGGAGCATGATCATGCCTATGATGGTAAAGATGTTCAGGGTTTCCATGGTCAGTGCAAGGGCCAGGAAAGCGCCGACCAAGGCAACGGGGATGGAGAATAATACGACGAAAGGATATACTGCATTTTCATACAAGGCTACCATGATGAGGTATACCAGGAGGATGGCGGTGATCAAGGCCAATCCAAGGCTTCCAAAGGCTTCTTTCTGGTTTTTGGAATCACCCAGGTAATTAATGCTGATGCCGTTGGGTATCTTAACGGATTGGGCCTTTGCTTTTATTTCATCACTGACTGTTCCTGTGGGCCTTCCGGCTACGTTGGCCTGAATGGTAATGGCGCCCAGGCGGTCAATACGCTGCAAGGTGGTTTCTCCCAGGGTTTCGGTTACATCGGCAAACTGGCTTAACAAAATTGTGTGCCCCTGGGTGTTGACAAAGGGCAGGTTGCGCACGTGCCTGATATCGGACCGGTTGAACCTGTCGAGGCTCACCATTATATTGTATTCGTTGGCACCTTGCCTGAAGAGGGATTTATCTATGCCACTGAAAGCATTTTGTAGTGCGGCGCCCACGGTAGCGGCATTGAGCCCCAGGAGGCTCATTTTTTCCCTGTTCAGTTTAATATCGATCTCTGCTTTGGGGTCTTTAACGGACAATTTTACGAACTGTGTACCCGGGGTTTCCTGTACTATTTTTTGATAGGCTTCTGCTATGCGGCGAACCTCTTTGAGGTCAACGCCTTTCACGGCAATCTGTATCGGGGCATTGCTGACGTTTCCGGTTATGGAGGTTGTTAATACTGAAAACTTCGCTCCGGCAATCAGGCTGCTCAGTTTTTGTTGAATGAAGGTGCCATAATCTTCGGCGGACATGGTGCGTTTTTCCTTGTCAACCAGTGTGAGGGTAAGTTCTGCCAGGTTGTTGTTGCTGCTGGTTCCGGATACGCTACCGGTTACAAAACCTATACTGGAAAAAACTTTTTCGACCTCGGGTTGCTTCAACAGGAATTCTTCGGCCTGCTGAACGAGCGTATTGGTCCTGTAGATGGTGGCGGTGGGTTCCAGCTCCATGTTGAGGACGAGGTTGCTTTGATCGGCTTTGGGTATGAAAGCGGCCCCGATAAATCCCATGGGCACGAGGGCGATCGATCCGACAATCAGTAAAATGGTACCGGACAGCAGGTATCTTTTTTTATGCAGGAGCTGCTGAAGTATTTTTGCGTACGCTTCGCGGAGTGTATCAATGAACCGCTCAAAGGCGAGATTGATCTTTCCCCATAGTGTGTTTTCTTTTAAATGTTCCAGCTTTCCGAAACGGCTGGCGAGTAAAGGCGTAATGGTAAAAGAAACAAAAAGGCTCATGAGGGTAGACGCTACGACGACCAGGGAGAACTCTCTGAGGATGGCCCCAATCATACCTCCCGCGAGCGCCAGTGGGAGAAACACCACCACATCCACCAGTGTAATAGCCAGGGCTGTAAAGCCGATCTCGTTACGTCCTTCCAGGGCTGCTTTTCTTTTATCAGCGCCCATTTCCATGTGGCGGTAGATGTTCTCCAATACCACGATGGAATCATCCACGAGAATGCCTACTACCAATGACATGGCCATCAGGGTCATGAGGTTGAGTGAAAATCCCAGCAGGTACATGGCCATGAAGGTGGGAATAATAGAGGAGGGGAGGGCTATCAATATGAACAGGGAGCTTCTAAGGCTGTGCAGAAATGCGAGCATGACGATGCCAACGATCAGCACGGCTAACATCAGATCGAACATTACTGCATTGGCGGCGTGCAGGGTATATACGCTCTGATCAACAGAAATATTGAATTGGAGTTGCTGGCCAATATATTGGTTTTGGATATCATCAAATGCCTGCTTTATCTTTTTGCTGACCTCGACTGCATTGGCATCGCTCTGTTTGATGATCTGTACTCCGATGGAGGGAATACCATCAATATGGTTGATGGCGGTTGTTTTTGCTGTGGCATCGACCACTTCTGCGATGTCTTTGAGGCAGATAGCTCCCTGGCCGGGTTGTTGGAGAATGATCAATTCCCGTAACTGGTCCAATGACCTCAGGTTGGCATCGTAGCGAATAGAGAGCTGCTGGTTTTGGGTCTCTATGCTGCCTGCAGGAAAAGAAAGGTTGGCATTGCTGACTGCCTCGGTAATCCGGGAAATAGAAAGACCATAGTTCAATAGTTTATCCTGGTTGATATTTATTTGTATCTCGCGTTCATCTCCGCCGATCATATTGACCTGTCCTACGCCGGCAACATTCTGTAAGATGGGCCTTAGCTGGTTGTTGACGAGGTCATAGAGGTCGCGGGGCGCCATGCTGGCTGTTACCCCTGCTTTGATAACGGGTGTTTCTTCGAGGTTTACTTTGCTCACTTTTGGCTTTCCGGCATCGGTGGGCAGGTCATTCCGGATCTGGTCGGCCTTGCGTTGTACATCCCGTTCGGCCTGGTCTATGTTGGTGCCGCTTTTAAATGTGATGGTTATAATGGAAAGGCTTTGCTGTGAAGTGGAATTGATCTGATCGAGGCCTTCTACGGCAGAAAAGGCATCTTCCAGTTTTTTAGTGACAGTGGTCTGTACCTCTGCTGCTGCTGCACCCGGATACAGGGTGCTTATGGACACTGTAGGCAGGTCAATTTTGGGAAGGAGGTTATAGTTGAGGCTGCGGTAGGATTGGAGTCCAAACAGTATGAGCACTGTAAATATCACGATCAGTAACAGGGGTCTTTTTATGGCTATTCCGGTTATTGACATTGCTGGTCTTTATTTTGACATGTTGATCAATGCGCCATCCTTCAGGTTGATCTGTCCGGATGTAATGACCTGCTCACCTGGCTGCAGGCCTTCGGTTACCTGTATATTATCACCATATTCAGCGCCCACCTTGATGCTGCGTAAAACGGCCTTGCCGTTCTGTACGGTATAGACGGAAGCATGCTGTGTACTTTCAAGGAGTGCTTCGCGGGGAATCAGGATGACCTTCCGGGTTGTCTTACGTGAAAAATCAGCGTAGACAAAAGTGCCGGAACGCAGTGGTGTATCCTTGTTGTTGGGTGCGGTAATTTCTACCTGGTAGTTATAAGCCTGGTTGGCCTGGGGGCTGATGAAAGTAACTGTTCCTGCAAAAGACCTGTCGGGGTACACATCGGTTGTGAGCTTTATGTTTTGACCAAGGGATACCTGGTATACCTCTGCTTCGGTAAGGTATACCTGTACCTTTACCTGTGAAAGGTTGATAATGGAAGCGATCTGTGTACCTGTGCTGACAAACATTCCTTCTTCAACCCCTTTTGAGCCGATGATGCCGCTGGTAGGTGCTTTGATAGTAGCATCTGCGATCTGTCTTTGCAGCTGTTCGACGTGGTTGCGGGCATCGTTGTACTGCTGACGGATATCGTTGACCTTTTCCTGTGTAGCGGCATTGCCTTCCAGCAGTTCTGTATAAGTCTGCAGGTCACGTTTAAGTTTATCTACATTTGACGCTGATCGCCGGAGGTCGAGCTCCAGCAAACGGGTATCCACGATGGCAAGGGGCTGGCCTTGCCGTACGTTGTCGCCCAGGTTGAACAGTAACCGTTGCAGGTTGCCGCTGCTGACGGATAGCAGTTTCGCTTCTTTGAACGGGGCCAGCATACCTGTCTTCACGAGGCTGGCTTCCTGGATTTCCTCCCTGACGGAGATGATGGTTACCGGTATCCGTATATTTTCAATCTTTAGGGGTTGCTTTTTTGCGTTGATCTTTTTTTTATTGGCCGCCAACCTGGCTGCCACAACACCTATGATGATGATCAGGAACAGGCTTAGTATGAGCGTTTTTTTCATCGTATTTAAAGTGAATTGTAAAAGGATCGCAGTGTGCCGGTTGCCTTTTCGAGGTCGATGCGGGCCTGGTAGTAACTGTAGATGGAATTCAAATAGCTGTTCTGTGCTTCTCTGAGTGCGTTCTGTGTATTGAGCCAATCTGTAAGGTCTGTAGTGCCTTTGCTGAGCTGCAGGCCGGTGATCTTGAGTACGGATCCTGCGAGGGTTACATTTCGCTGGTCGTTTTCCATGTTGGCCTGTGCCCGCAGGAGTTTGGTACGGGCATTTTCATAGTCAACCTGGTATTTCCCTGCTGTGAGTTCCAGGTTTTCGGCTGCGTTGATGCGGTTGATACGGGCCTCTTTGTATCGTGCATTCCGTTTATAGAAGTCTACTAAGGGGATGGTCAGTTTCAGTCCAATGGCTGAATAGGGCAGGAATTCATCGTAGGCTCCCTTAAGCTGGTTGCCAAAACCGACGGCGCCATAACGAAAGTAGCCGGATAGTTTGGGCAGGCCGTCTGCTTTGATGCGGGCCTGTTCAATTTCCAATAGTTTGACGTTGAGTCCGGCAATTCTGTAGTCTACTCTTGCTGAGGGAGAGAATAGCTGCATACTGTCCAGGCGGTGCGTGGGCAATGCCGGTTCGGGAGTTGCTTTTATTACGAGGGGATCGCTGATGGGAAAACCCATTTCGAATTTCAACTCGTTACCGGCCAGTTGGATATTGCTTTCTGCTACGCGTAGCTGGGATAGGGTGTTGTTGTAGTTAACACTTACCTTATCGAGGTCCTTTTGCAGGGTAATCCCCTTAGTTACCTGCAAGCGGTATATTTCGATTTGCTTTTCGTAGTTGCCTTTGTTGTACTTCAACCATTCCAACTGCTGGTTGTAAACAAATACCTGAAAGTAAGCAGTACTGATATTGTAAATGATGGCTTCCTCGCCCTGCTCTATATTGAGATCAGCCTGTTGTTTGTAATATTTATTTGCTTTCAGGCCGGTGAGTAATGACTGATCGAAAATCACCTGGTCCAATTGGGCAAGGGCGTTGGAGCTGTATTTTTGGGTGAGTGAAACCCTGATCTCATCGGGTCCAAATATGCCGGCAGGGATGACGCTTTGCTGTAGTTTAAGGTTGTTGTCCAATGTTGCGGTGAGGCTAACGCGTGGAAGGTAATCGGCCAAGGCCTGTTTTGCCCTGGCTTCGGCCGCCAGTTTTTGGTTGGCATAGATCACCTTGTTCCGATTGTTTGTCAGACCGTATTGGATGCACTGTTTCAGGGTCCAGCTATCCTGTGCGCGGGCATGCAGCCAGCAGTTGAACAGCAGGAACAGGTAGATCGTTTTGCGCATATAATGGTAGTGCTTTGAAACAGGCAAAGTTTCCAAACAAAGAGGCGTCTTATTTTGCTTTTTATAGCAAGCCGGCTCGTTTTTATACAAAACCCGGCCTCCCGGCCGCTGCCTGGCCCATACGACTGAGGTATTTCATTTTTTACCAACCTGATGGGGTATTCCGATGATATCGATGGCGCCCATTGATCGCTGAGCGGGTCATCGCTTTTTTTGAAAAAAAGAGATGGGCTTCCGGGAAGTGAGCGACCGGAACTTGTATCTTTGTGGCGTTGAAAAGTCTGAAGTTTCATATCGTATACACGCTGCTGGTTTGCCTGGGTGCCCTGTTGCTGCCTGGCAAAGGCATTGCCTGCGATAAGGCGAAGGCAGCTGTAACAACCAAGTGCGCTGCTCAGACGAGCGCTGCTGCTACTGGCAAAGATGCCAACGGGAAGCATTGCGACAACAACGACCAGCATGGCAGCTGCAAGCATACCTGCAATGGAAAATGCGGCCACAAATCCTGTACATGCACGGGCTGTTCGGCTTCTGCCATGCAGTTACCGCTCGCATTGAAGACTACCTCCCTGTTTGCCTTCGCGCGCAAACAGCGTTACCATGCCAGCACTGAGGCCATCTCCTCCGGCTTCTATTCTACCTGGTTACCTCCTAAAATAGGCTAAACATCATCCCCGACAGCCATCGGTGAGTCCGGTCGCAGGCGGTATAACGTCTTCTATCGCATTGTTCTTTGCGATAACGATAGCGGTTTCCTGCACCTCTTCGAACCAGGCTGCCCATCATCAGCCAGCAGATACATTGGCCAGCACCACGCCCCCTGGCTGCGGTGCTGTAAAAAAGGAGTATTAGATGAAGGGTAAGTTCAAAAAGGCGGGGCTGGCCCTGCTGCTTGCTTTCGCGCTATTGCAGTTGTATTACATGAATGGGCAACCTATTCCGCGCGTAAGCAGGAACGGCTGCTGCGTGCAATGGCCACGCAGGTGAAGCAGCAAGCGATGCCGCTGCCGGCTTACACCCTGTTACATACGGGCGCAAAACCAGGGGAAGACCAGCGAAAATTGCTGGTTGCGTGGCTGGACGGGCAGCTGGCAGGAGCGCAATAAAGGCTGCATAAAAACAATTGATCATTTTAAAAAAAATATAACAATGAAAAATCTACTTATTGTATTCGCGATCCTATTAGTTAGTGCTTCGTCATACGCCCAGCATACAGATCAGTTACTCAATGATTATCTCGGCGTGAAAAATGCGCTGGTTGCCAGCGATGGCAAGGCGGCATCGCAGGCCATCGCAACATTCTACAGCAACGTACAGGAAGAAGCAAGCGGATCTTCCATGGCGGAACTATTGAAAGCCACCGAAAAGCTGCATGGCGCCGGTAGTAACCTGGATAAACAAAGGGCGGCATTCAACGACGTCTCTACCTCGTTGTGGAAAATGGTAAAGGACAGCGACAAGGTCAGCGCTCCGGTCTACTACCAATTCTGCCCTATGAAAAAGGCTTTCTGGCTGAGCAGCGAAAAGGAAATCAGGAATCCCTACTATGGCTCCGCCATGATGACCTGTGGCAAGGTAACCGATACTAAAAATTAAGACCCCCTATGAAAATAAGATCCAAGAGGCGTTATTTCATTGCCGCCGCCATTACGCTGTTTACGGCAGGCGCATTTGCACAACAAGTAGTGCACTATGATCTCTACATGAAGGACACGGTGGTCAACTATGCGGGCAAGAAAAAAAGAGCCATTGCTGTCAATGGTCAGCTACCGATGCCGACGCTGGAGTTTACCGAAGGCGATACTGCCGAGATCGTCGTGCACAACCAATTGAAAGAAAGCACCTCTCTGCACTGGCATGGCATCTTTCTGCCCAACCAAGAAGATGGGGTTCCCTACCTGACCCAAAAGCCGATCGCACCGGGGGCGGTGTATACTTACCGGTTCCCGATCATACAGACGGGCACACACTGGTATCACTCGCACTCGGGTCTCCAGGAGCAGATAGGCATGTACGGTAATTTTATCATGCATAAAAAGGCGGGAGATAAGACCTTCAGAAAAGGAATAGATGATCTGCCCGGGATCCCCCTCATTCTTAGCGAGTGGACCAATCTGGATCCCGACAACGTGCACCGGATGCTGCATGCCGCCAATGACTGGTTTGCCATCCAAAAAGGCGCCACCCAGAGTTATGCAGAAGCGATTCGCAGCGGCCAATTCAACACCAAGGTGACCAATGAGTGGAAACGCATGCTGGCCATGGATGTAAGCGATGTGTATTACAACAAGGTGTTGATGAATGGGGCCAACAGTTCCCAACTCAACAGTATTGAGGGCAAAGAACTCAAAGGGGGCGACAAGGTCCGGCTTCGCATTGCCAACGGAGGCGCCTCGTCCTACTTCTGGCTGCGCTACGGCGGCGGGAAGATGACGGTGGTGGCCAGCGATGGTAACGATGTAGCGCCGGTAGAAGTTGACAGGCTTATTATCGCGGTATCTGAAACCTATGATATTGTGGTGACCATTCCAACGGATGGACTGTCTTACGAGTTTTCTGCTACAACTGAAGACCGTACGCAGTCAGCATCCTGGTTCATCGGTAATGGCCAGCGCCGGGCCATGCCGCGGATGCCGCGCCTGAAATATTTTGAGGGGATGAAGATGATGAATGGCATGATGAAGATGAACGGTGACCTGGACGATATGGGTATGAACATGAGCTGGAACCAGATGGATATGAACGTGGTCATGTACCCGGAAATCACGGGTGAGGAAAAGAAAAAAGGTAAGAAAGCGGCCACCAGCGATATCGTTACACTCAATTATGCCATGCTGCAATCCCCGCAGGATACCAAACTGCCGGCCGGAGCGCCGGTGAGGGAGATCAGGTTCACCCTCACCGGTAATATGAACCGCTATGTGTGGAGTATGGACAACCGTGTACTCACGGAAGCAGACAAGATTCCGGTGAAAAAAGGCGAGGTACTCAGGATCATGCTGTACAACAACTCGATGATGCGGCACCCCATTCACCTGCATGGTTTTGACTTCCGGCTGATCAATGGCAAAGGGGATCATGCTCCGATGAAAAACATCATCGACATCATGCCGATGGAAAACGAAACGATCGAGTTCCTGGCAAACGAGGAAGGTGACTGGTTCTTCCATTGCCATATCCTTTACCACATGATGGCTGGCATGAACCGCGTATTTGCTGTGGGCGATTATAAAAATCCGGCACTGCCCGATAGGGCCAAAGCTTACCGGATGCTGCAGCGTGAAAGCAATATGCCTCATCTGACGGCCCAGAACGATCTTGCTACCAATGGTAATGATGGGGAGGCGATGCTGATGAATGCGCGGTGGAACCTGGGTACAGAATGGCGCCTGGGATACAACGACATGCACGGTTATGAAGTGGAGACACACCTGGGGCGCTTTATCGGAAAAATGCAATGGCTGATGCCTTTTATCGGTTTCGATTGGCGTTACCGGAAAATGGGCATTGACGAACATGAAAAGAACCTTTTTGGGCAGGCCAACAAAAAGGACGACCGGGCGGCCATCAGCCTCGGCGTGGTGTATACGCTGCCCATGCTGGTCAATATGCAGGCAGAGGTTTACCATGACGGGCTCTTCCGGGTGTCGCTGATGCGCGAGGATATCCCGGTGGCCAAAAGACTCCGGGCAGGTTTTATGGTCAATACCGATCTGGAATACATGGGTGATCTTCGTTACATTATTACCCGTAATCTAGGTATACGTACGCATTATGATTCGGACATGGGTTTCGGGGCAGGCATTGTGCTGACTTACTAGGATAACACAAAGCCCCCGACAAGCTATGTGGGGGGCTTTTTTTGTCTGCACCAGGCTCCCGACAGGGGAACTGCCGGTGGCCCAGGAATCGGAAGGAGGCTGCGCATATCAGAAAAGGGTTGTAATTTGTTGGGACTATAAAAATTACGAATGATCATGAAACGGCCTTTCTATGGTATCCAAAACAGCTGCGCTTCAATTTTTAGATGAGCTACAAGGGGAATATAGAAGACGGGGTGGTGTAACCCCGCTCGGCATACGGTACCGGCATCATACAAGGCTTCCCCTGCCGGAAGAGGGGTATGAACTGATGAGCAAGCATTTTACTGCCAATGGCTACCCTGTGCAGGAATATGAAGCCTATATAGGGTTGATCATAGCTGCCCGGGATGATTATGCGCGCTACGAAAACCACCAGAATATCTGGCTGCTGGAGACCCTTAAGAACAAACTCAAAAAAGTGTTTGCCTTTAGCAAAATATCCTTTCCCGACAATGTAGTGCTGGGCACTGCTCAGTTTGGCCATTTTAACGCCATTGCTACGGCACCTTCGCGGGAGTCCGATATAAAAGTTATTGTGATGGACGATGGGTTGTTTACTTTTCTGAACGGGCTGGCCAAGATCGTTTCCATGGTATTTGATAAAAGAGGGGAAGGCAACGATGGATATTCTTTGAGCTTTGATCCTGCCGATATCGACAACAACCTGAAACAAAACAGCTTTGTCCATGAAAAATTCATTGACCTGGTGGCCACGTATTTCATTAAAGGGCATAGTATGCATGCGGCCTCCTTTCTGCCGGCCTATGAACACAATGCTTTTGCCTCCCTACTGCGGGATACGGCAGAGCTGTTCATCCTTGCGCATGAATATGGCCATATAGTACACGGCCACCTGGCCGGCAATCCGGAGGAGGAGCAAGCGATTGCCGACCAATTCCATGTGCAGACCTGGGAGATCAGTTGGGCAAAAGAATTGCAGGCGGATACCTTTGCGTGCATGCTGGTGATGCGTCATAACCACCACCTGCAAGATATGGAAGCTGCCCTATCGTTTGCAGGCATCCGGTTCTTATTTGCCGCACTGGAGATGTTGTACATCGCCAAAGGAAGCAAACCCTCGCTCACGCATCCTTCGCCGCGCCAGCGGATCACCAGGCTGGTAGATAGCCTGTATGCAGATACACCGGATAAAGAGCTGGTAGATGATATGGAAAGGTTTGGTATGGCTATAACAGCTGTTGTACATCTTTTGTGGGAAATAAACGTGGACACTATTGAAGAGCAGATCCGGCAGGCAACCAGTGCCTGAGTGGTATTCAGGTTAGCGGAATATCTTATTGATCAGCAGTTGATCTGTATTTGTTCAGGTTGCTTATTCCCCAAAGGCCCAGTGCCAATTCCAATGCAAGTCCTGCTGAAAAGGAGGTCGATGGAACTCCGTCTACTAAGAGGCTGATGATCCTGCCGGATGCCAAACCTATCATAAAAAACACGTTTGAGAGCGTTGCGGCGCGCCAGTAGCATGGTTTGAAGACGCCCATTACCCAAAGCGCCACCATGCCTGTGTACAATCCCATTGTGGCTCTGAAGGCGTTGTTTAAATCAACAGATTCCACCTTGAAGTCAAAAAGTATTGGGAGCATAGTATTGGGAAACAGGCCGTATGCCAATGCAACAACTATAATAATAATCGCCGAAATGAGTAAGTGCAGGTTTTTCTTTTTTGTCAGCATGTACGATTAGAATTTGGGGTATTCCTGGAACGTCTGATAAGGTTCAGGGCTTTGTGCAGGTTGGGAATTGATATTCCTGCCGATAACTGCTGATTGAAAACATATTGTTGAAGATAAGTAAAATGTTAATAGCAATTCGTCTGACCGACCTAAGGCTGGGATTCGCAATTTGCTGATGTTACAAGGTCAAGCCCGACTTGCATAAAACCTAATGTTGGAGGCAGATGCAACTATGGGTGTCCCTTTGATACATCTCACATACTACCTGCCTCCAACACCACTGCATTGCCCACCTTCACGTCCATACAGGCACACCCTAACTACTCATCCATTGAAAGCACTTCCATTCCAGCCCATAATCACAAAGTCACTTAGCAACGTCTTCACTCCAAGCTCCCAACTCCCGACTCATGCCTTGCACCAGTATCCAAATCAAAGTGCGCAATATGACGCTGGCTGGTAAGCAGCATACGATCTATAGATTTGCGTAAGTACGTTGTTTATAACCCAGTTTTTCGAGGAACAGCACTTCCACACTGTAGTGGCCAAAATCTTCCACCACCAGCCCGCGCACCCGGTAAAATCCTTTTCCTTTCAGGGGGTATCGCTGGAAGGAAGGCGGAAAATGTACGGTATCCACCCAGTCCATAAACCCATCCAGGAAAGCGCCGAAGGCCATATGGGTGCCATTGGCGGTAGGCACTACTTTGTAGTCGATAAAATACAGGATCATATCCACCTGCCTGCGCAGGTATTGCGGCAGTTCGCTGGCAGGCAGGCCTTTGACAGGTTGTTCCTCCATCAGCTCAAAAGGATTCCGGAAAGGAAAACCCAGTATTTCCATCTCATCGTACATATCATCTACCGGATGATCCTGCAGGTCGGGCAATTGAAATTCCACCGGCTTTTCTTTGAATAAGGTATGGGGCAGGGCAGGGGCCGCATACCGCTTTTGTAAGAAGTTGGCCTCCCACAACAATTGCTTTTTCGATTTGCCGGTAAACCGGAAAGCGCCTACCGATATAAGGATATTCAACTGCTCAGGTTTGATGGCCGTGCGTGCTATAAAATCCTGCAGGTGCAGGTAGGCCCCATTACGTTCCCTTTCAGTGATCAGGTGCAGGGCCACGGTTTTCTCCAGGGCTTTCAGGTGCACGAACCCGGTATATACCTCTTTACCTTGCAGGGTGGTCATATACTCACTGGTATTTACACCGGGCAGGTGCGGGATGCCGCCGGCCTTGCGCAGCTCGATGAAGTACAGTTCTGTACTGTAAAAGCCGCCGAAATTATTGATCACGCCTACCATAAACTCTATGGGGAAATAGGTTTTAAGGTAGAGGTCCTGGAAACTTTCTACGGCAAAACTGGCAGAGTGGGCTTTACAAAAACTATAGCCTGCAAAGGATTCCATTTGCCGCCATACTTCTGCAGTCAGTTCTTCGGTATATCCTTTTACCGAACAGTTGAGGAAGAACTGGTCTTTCATCATGGCAAACCGGTTATTGCTGCGGTACTTGCCACTCATGGCCCGCCGCAGGGTATCGGCCTGCGCCAGGGTGAGCCCGCCAAAATAATGGGCCACCTTCATCACATCTTCCTGGAACACCATGACCCCAAAAGTTTCACCCAGTATCTCTTCCATGATGGGGTGCAGGTAGAGTGTGGACCGCGGGTTGAGGTAGCGGGTAATGTATTCCCGCATCATACCGCTGCTGGCCACGCCCGGCCGTATGATGGAACTGGCCACTACCAACGCCTCGTAGGTATCACAGCGCAGTTTGCTCAGCAATTGCCGCATGGCCGGACTTTCAATATAAAAACACCCTATGGTGTTGACGGTCTTCAGCCGCTCTTTGACCAGCGGGTCTTTCTTGAATTGCTCTACTTCATCTATATGCACCCGCACGCCCTGGTTCTCATACACCAGCCGCACGGTTTCTTTGATATGTCCCAGTCCGCGCTGACTCAATATATCCAGCTTGTCCAGCCCCGTATCTTCTGCCACATGCATATCGATCTGTGTGGTCGGAAATCCTTTCGGTGGAAAGAAGGTGGCCGTATAGGCATGTATCGGTTTTTCGGTGATGAGCATGCCGCCCGCATGGATGCTGATATGCTGCGGAAAATCGTGGATGAAAGGGCTATAGTACAATATCTTCCATACGATCTCCTCCACCACGCCCAGCGCCATGGGCGATTGCTGCAGGGCGGCGATCGCTTCACCGGTAAGTCCGTACTTGCGGCCCAGCCGGTCGATAATGGCGCTGTGGTTGATGGCCTTGTCCGCAGCCTGGTAATGGGCTACGCCTTTATGATAATCGTCCATACTGCCGGCATGGGCACGCAGGGTATTCCAGGCTTCAAAAGCTTCGGGGGTAACGAAAGGCAAAGCCGATAGTCCGTGGATCTCGGATTCGGGAAGACCAAATACCTTGGCCAGTTCGCGCACCACCGCGCGTTCCTGGAAAGTAACATAGGCGCCCACCAGGGCTACATATTGCTCGCCATAGCGCTTGAATATATAATCGATGATCTCATCGCGGTCGAGCCAGGAGAAGTCGATATCAAAGTCAGGTGGTGAAGTACGCTCGGGGTTGAGGAAACGTTCAAAATAAAGGTTCAGCTCCAGGGGGTCCACATCTGTTATTTTCAGACAATAGGCCACAATACTATTGGCCCCGCTGCCGCGTCCTACATGGTAAAAGTTCCTGCTTTTGGCATACCGGATAATATCCCAGGCCAGCAGAAAATAAGCGGTGAAGCCCAGCTCATCGATCACCTTCAGTTCTTTGTGTACTCTTTCGGCCGCTGCTTTGTTATACCCATAGCGTTGCTGCAAACCATCAATGGCCAGCTTGCGCAGCAATTGCGAATCATCTTCTTTACAGGTAGTGAAATATTTTTTATTCTTGGGAGTGGCCATATCCATCTCCAGGTTACAGGCATCCAACAGCCGCAGGGTATTGGTCATAATGCCCGGGTGATCTTTGAAGGCGCGGAAGATGGCTTCCTGCGGCAGGAAATATTCTTCCTGTCCGCAAATAGCTTCCGGCAACAGTTTTGATTCCACCACATTGTGGTCCATGGCGCGCAGCAGGCGGTGTACATAATACTGGTCCTGGTTGCGGAAGGTAACAGGCTGGCGGATCACCAGCTTATCGCGGTGGGCGGCAGGAATGCTGTATATCTTATTGACCTCGGAAGGCTGTACCCCCATCAGCTCATGCCGCAGCAAGGTGTCGATGGGTTTGGCATGCAGGGGGTAAATAACAAACCCATCTGCATGATTATAAAAGAAAGAAGTAGTGCTGGTGGCAGCGGGAAATGATTTTTGTTCCCGGAGGTGCGTTGATATAAATGTATTGATCCATTCAAAGCCTTTGTTGTTTGCTGCTAACAGGATATAGAGCAGGGTGTCGCCATTCCTGATCTC
Source organism: Paraflavitalea soli (assembly GCF_003555545.1). Taxonomy (GTDB): domain Bacteria; phylum Bacteroidota; class Bacteroidia; order Chitinophagales; family Chitinophagaceae; genus Paraflavitalea; species Paraflavitalea soli. The sequence goes on from NZ_CP032157.1 coordinate 176,164, forward strand.
TGCGCCGAGAATGGGTTTAATATTATGGTCAATACATTTTTTGTAAAAGGTCCAGGCATCGGCGGTGCTATTGATATTGGTAAGCGCCATGGCGGTAGCGCCTTTTTCAAGGCCTTCCTGCACCAATGCTTCTGTGGTGAAGGTGCCATATTTTAAACTGAAATATGTTTTACAATTGAGGTACATACTGCCGCTTGATCTGTTGGTGTTAGGGCAATACAATGCCGGTAACCATTTTCGGTTACACGTGCTGTATGCCAGGTAATGTTGTTTGGAATGTTTGGAATACAAACGTACTAAATAAATTAGCAATAGTATAATCTGTACTATTGTTACAAAGGAGACCGGCGGAGATCAAATAAGGGCTACCGTGAGCAGGAATCGAGTCGCTGCTAATGCAGTCCCAATAAGCCTTTCAGGGAAGATGGGTAGAGATGTAAAATAGTTTAAAAGGATAGTTTGTAATATTGATATGATGGTAAGTGTGCAAGAAAGGACGCTACGTACCAGGAATGTAACGAAGTGTTACAAATAAAGTGACGCATCGACATTTTATTTAAGACGGATCGACACAGCGAACCGATCAACTTATGCGTTACTTTGTCGATCAACCTGCATGCATAAGGATAATAGATACGATGTAATAAAGACGATGATTGAAGCCGGTAAGATAACCGAGTTCTCGCAGATATTTCAATATGCTCCTAAAAGTGTAATAGCCGCCGACCTCAATTCCAGCACCCGCCGCTTAACACGACTCAGTAGTCATCTTTCTACATTAGAAATAGGAGAGATCAGTGCCATCAGCGAGTTGATCGGTGTGAAGATGGATGTTATTTATGGTATTGTTGAAAGACAGTTTCTGTCCCAAAGAACAGATACCAGTAAAAAAGAAAAAAACAATAGCTATTAATAAGAGTTTGCTCCATTAGCCTTTTCCTTTGTTACACAGTTCATCCGAGCGATCCTTGAAAAACCAAATTCTCGATAAGGGGAGAGTTTAAGCCATCCATCCGGATGGTTTTTTCGTTTTAGTGTAGTGTCGGCGCACTGCCAAAGGCTTTTTTATAGGCAAATGAAAAATGGGAGAGGTCTTCAAAGCCCAGGTCGAGGTAAATATCTGCCGGCTTTTTGTGTTGGTCTTTGATGAGGTAATGGGCTTCCTGCAACCGCCGCTGCACCAGCCAGCGGTTGGGCGTAACCTGGAATAGTTTCTGAAAATCCCGTTTAAAGGTGGAGAGGCTCCGGCCGGTTAGAAAAGCAAACCGGCTGAGGTCTACATTGTACCGGTAATGTTCATGCATAAAAGCTTCCAGGTCGATCTTGCCGGGTGCTGTAAAATCAAACAAGGGCTGGCCCAGCGCCGGGTTGGTCTGCAGCAGGATGCATACCAGCTCTTTTACTTTGAGTGGGATGATCCGGCTGTTGAGCGCGCTATCGTTTTTCAGGTAAGGGGATAAAGAATCAATAAAGCTGCTGAAATAATGGTTGGGTGACAGCAACTGCAAAGGATCATTGGTAAAGTGGCCGGAGGAAGAGATCGTCACCTCCTCCCGCATGCTTCTCAGTGTAGCCTGATCGATGTGCACTGATATGGACCGGAACCCATCGTGGCCGGGCCGCTTCACATACCTGGCCAGTTGGTTCCGGCGGAAAAAACGGTAATCGCCGGCTTTGAAAGACCAGGTCTTGTTGCCCAGCCACATGTCCTGCGTGCCGCTGATGATATAACTGAATACATGATCGGCTACAAAGGCTTCCCCTTCAATAGGCTTGTCACTATAACAATTGAGGGCGATCCTTGCGGGCGATGCGGTGGCGGCTGTGTTCATACTGTTTTGATTTAACGGATAAGGGCTTTGGGTTCGAGGCAGGCCTCCAGGCCATAGATGCCGCCTTCGCGTCCTATACCCGATTGTTTGTATCCGCCAAAGGGGGCCAGCGGATCGTGTTTCAAGGTGTTGATCAATACCCGGCCGGCCTTCAGTTGCCTGGCCACCTCCAGGGCACGCGCCTCGTTGCTGCTGCTTACATAGGCCAGTAATCCGTAAATAGTATCATTGGCCATGGCAATGGCTTCCGCTTCGGTACGGTAGGTGAGGATGCTGAGCACCGGTCCGAATATCTCTTCCTGTGCGATCTTCATATCGGGTGTCACGTTGGCAAATACAGTAGGTCTTACATAATTACCGGCCGAAAGACCATCCGGCCTGCCCGGGCCGCCGATCAGCAATTCTGCTCCGCTCTCTATGCCCGATCGGATATACTGCTGTATCCGCTCATATTGCTGCACGCTGGCCAGCGGACCGATATCGGTACTGTCTATACGCGGGTCGCCTACTTTGAGTTTCCCCACAATGGTAAGGATCATCTCTTTTACAGTGGGCAACAAATGTTCCGGTACCAGCAGGCGCGAGCCGGCAATACAAGCCTGGCCATTGTTGTTAAAAACGGCATTGACTGCCAGGGGAACCGCTGTTGCGAGGTCGGCATCATCGAGCAGGATATTGGGCGATTTGCCGCTGAGCTCCAGTGTCACGCGTTTCATGGTGTCGATGGCATTACGGGCGATCTGCTTACCCACCTGCGTAGAACCGGTGAAGGAGATGAGGGCCACATCCGGGTGACTGCTTAATACAGGGCCCAGCACATTGCCCCGGCCGTTCACGATGTTGATGACGCCGGCCGGCAACCCTGCGGCATGAAAGCATTCGGCTAATACCTGCGTTTGCCCGGCGCTGAATTCGCTGGGTTTGATCACCACGGTACAGCCTGCAGCGATGGCGGCCGCCAGTTTTACACAGATGGAGCCGGAATTGGAATTCCAGGCGGTGAGGATGGCTTCTACACCCAGTGGTTCCATCACCACGGTAGAGCCGCCCACTTGTTTTTCAAAAGAATAATCTGCCAGCAGGGATTTAAACAGCAGGAAGGTTTCTGCGGCCAGCCGGTTGGACCAGAGGGCCCGTTGCCGGGTAGCCCCATATTCGTCGATGGTCACTTCCTGGAGGTCGTTGACCCTTTTGATGATGGCATCATGCAACTGTTGCAGGTATTGCATCCGTTGTGCTTTAGTGGTCCTTGAAAAGCTGTTAAAAGCCTGCTTCGCGCTGGCTATCGCCGCCAGTACATCCTGCTCATCGCCCAGTATTACCTGGTGGAGCAATTGATGCGTGGCGGGGTTCAGGAGTTCCAATACTTCCTCGCCATGTGGCGTAGTGAACTGCCCGTTGATATATACCTGGTTGATGGTTTTCATACTGTTCATTTTTTACAAAGACCGGTTTGAGGTGATCTTCAGGTACAAAGTTCGGGCATGCCAGGGCAGGGAGCTTTGTTGCAAAGTTCAGATTTGTTTGTTGAAAAGTTCATCCGGAACAGGGGTGGTGAGCAAAAAACAAGGAGCGGGCAGGTATATACATAACGATCCAGCCCGGAGCCAAGAGAAGGCCCGGGAATTGGGGGAGAACGACATAGGTGCAATGAATGCCCGGCAGTGAGCTGCCGGTTCATCATTACAAAAGCTTCCTTATTTGATCAGTACTACGTTTACGGCTACAAAGCCTTTGGGACTTCTTTCTACTTCGAAGGTTACTTTATCATGCTCCTTGATAGGGCCCGATAAATTGTTGACATGCACAAATATCCGTTCGCCGGTCTGTGCGTCATTAATGAAGCCAAATCCTTTGTGGTCATTGAAAAAAGCAACGACGCCCGTTCGGGCTTCTTCTGCTGGTCTGTCTTCCTGTTTAGGAACACTGATCTGAATTTCTTCCTGGCGGAAGGTCTTCCTGATTTGCCCGGGGTTGGGTGGTGTGGTAGTTAGATTACCGTTTTCATCCAGGTAAGCCATCATGTCTTCGAGGCTGGTACCTTTTTCTTTGTTCTCTTTGCGCTCTTTCATCTTCTCCTGCTTCTCCTGTGCTTTCTTAATGCGCTGTTTTTCTCTTTCTCTTTTGTTAAATGTTTCCTGGGATCTTGCCATAGTATAAATTTAGTGATTCCTGTAGTACAGGATTATTGTTGATGTACTGATGATTAAATAATAAACGGGTTGGTAATAAGTCCGCGGACGCCCGCGGACCTATCTATGCCTGGTTATTACCATTTGCGTTTGTTGTAACCGCCGTTATCGCTCTTGAATGGGCTGTTACCGCCACCGCCGCCACCGAAAGACCTTTCGGGCTTGGGCCTGGCTTCTGATACTTTGATCTGCCTGCCTTCGATCGTCAACTGATCCAGCTGGCTGATAGCTTCCTGGGCAGACTTGCTGTCGTCCATTTCCACAAAACCAAAACCTTTGGAACGACCGGTTTCCCTGTCGTTAATAACTTTTGCAGAGCTCACTACACCGTAAGGTGTAAATAAATTCTTCAATTCTTCATCCTGGATAGTAAATGCCAGGTTTGAAACATAAATGTTCATGTATACAACTTTTTAAAAGTGATATCTGAGTAAGGCAAGAAGTAAGGATATAAAAATGCAGCTTAATAGCAGATTAATGACAATACTGGATGCAAGCTCAAACGAATATTCCAAAGATAGGCTTAATTAGCCATAAAACCCCCATTATTTCCCCCTGCTGCAGGCGGTGGGGTGATTTTTAACCTTTTATGTGGCATTTAGCGCCTGTTTCACTGGCCTATGTATGCATTTTATTGGTTATCTTACCATACCAATCAAACGTAGCGTTGCCGGTAATGATCCTGCTGCTATTGCGATCTCCTGTGTATGGCGTGTATATTCCGGCAACCGGTCATTCGTTCCCTCCATTTCGGGCATGTTTAATTTAAAACAAATATAGTATGGTTGCAAAAGCATTTTTGTCGCTGACAGAATATCCCGCCTTTAGAAGAATGATCTGGAAACCTGTGTATGAAGGCCTGGCCCGGTATTTCAAGATCCATGACTGGCATTTCATGAATTATGGTTACACACCAGGGGGCGAGCACCTGGCTTTGACCTTGCAGCCCAAAGATGAGATCAACCGTTATCCCATACAGTTATACCATTTCCTGGCGCAAAAGACGCCCATCAAAGACAAACATGTGCTGGAAGTAGGCAGTGGCCGTGGCGGCGGCGCCAGCTATATCAGCCGCTATTTGGGACCTGCCCGCATCACCGGCATGGACATTGCTAAAAATGCCGTGCGCCTGGCGCGGCAGCACCACCAGGAAAGCAACCTCGAATTCAGGCAGGGCAATGCCGAAAAGCTGCCTTTTGACAATGATAGTTTTGATGTGGTGATCAATGTGGAAAGCTCACATGCCTATGGCTCGGTGCCCCGTTTCCTCGCAGAAGTGAAAAGGGTGCTGAAGCCCGGCGGCGTATTTTTATGTACGGACCTGCGCGGCCCCGAAGGCATGGAAAAGCTGAAAGGACAATTGGAAGGGAGTGGATTGCAAATGATCTCCGAAGAGAACATCACCACGAATGTGATCGATGCCATCGAAAAAGAAGACCATATAAAACAGGAAAGGATCAAACAACATATTGCCGGCTGGATGCGTCCTGCTTTCAACCAGTTTGCCGGCACCAAAGGTTCCCGCATTCACAAGGACCTGCAGTCAAATGCACTCATCTATTATAGTTTTGTATTGCATAAGAATGAACAGGTAGCGTAGGTCATCATTACTCCTCAATTTTTGACTATTTTTAGGCCAACTCCTTAGTCATGGAAAGTTGGCAAACAGGTATCCTGCTGATAGCGGCAGCGCAAGGCATTTTTCTGAGTGTAGCCATGCTATTGCCCAATAAAAAACATGGTTCCCGGGTTTTCCTGGGTATCATGCTGCTGGTGCTTTCTTTGGAAGTGCTCAATGTATGGGGCATGCAGGTAGGGTATCATCACGCCCCCGGGCTGATCCCCTTCTGGCTCCTGGGATCATACCTGCTGATACCTCCTTCCTGTTGGTTGTTTACCTTGTCCAACACGGTGACGGGTTTTACCTTCCGCAAAAAGCACGCGCTGTGGTACCTGCCTGCGGCGATCGAGATCATTACGGAATCCATTACCTGGGGCTACAACCGGTATAGTGTGGCGCCCATCAGCCTGCTCAATATTAAAGCTTGGTGGCTGGCCACGGAGATCGTACCAGCCCTGTGGATGCTGTTGGTCATGATCGCAGGTGCGCGCAGGCTGGTGGCTTGCGCGCGGCAGCCGTCAGGGACTGCCGCTTTCACCGGCCTGCACCCGGCCCGTCTCTTATCCATTTTTATCCTGCTTGCCCTGTTAACGGTGCTGTGGGTGGCCGATGCGGTGTTGCTATTGCCGGTATTTACGGCTATTGAACTGGTGCTGGTGCTCGTGTTGTTTACATTGAGTTTCCTGTCCTATGCCCGCTTGCCTTTCTTTGAAGTGGCGCCCACCATAAAGGCGGCGCCTGCTGTAAAAAGCAAACTGCCGCTACCACCTGTTTTTGCCGCCTGGAACGACCAGCAGGAATTGATCCGCCTGCAAGGGGTATTTGAACAGGGAGGGTTGCACAAACGGTCCAAGTTGTCGCTCGATGAACTGGCCGGCGAATTAAACCTCCCCGGCCGCTATGTATCTTACCTTATCAATACGTACCATGCGGCCAATTTCCACCACTACATCAATGGCTGGCGCGTGCAGGAAGTGATCCGTAAGATCAATGACCCTGCCGAGCGCCATAAAACGCTCCTGGCCCTTGCGCTCGAAGCGGGCTTTAGTTCCAAATCATCTTTCAACCAGGTTTTCAAAGACCATACGGGCAAGTCGCCCTCCCAATATTTCCGGCAATAAGCCGGCTTCGACAGGGTTCTTTAGATCAGGGTGAGCCGCCCTGAAAGGGCGACCCACCCTTTAGCCGGCTTCGACAGGGTTCTTTAGATCAGGGTGAGCCGCCCCGAAAGGGCGACCCACCCTTTAGCCGGCTTCGACAGGGTTCTTTAGATCAGGGTGAGCCGCCCCGAAAGGGCGACCCACCCTTTCAGCCGGCTTCGACAGGCTTCTTAGATCAGGGAGAGCCGCCCCGAAAGGGCGACCCACCCCTTTAGCCGGCTTCTCAACGCCAATAGGTCCAAAGAACCGATCATTGGACCTGTACTGCACCACCTGGCGCATTGCCGATGCTGTCGCTTGCTTTCTTTGCAGGCAAAAGCACAATTATGAAAAGATCCATGATGGCAGGTGTTTGTTTTTTATTGATGACCTCCCTGGCAGCAGGCCAGCCTTTCAGGTCCACTGCCCGGAATAAAGAGATCGGGATACAGTTTTATAAGAACATTGAATTTCTGGGGGCAGTATTTTTTATGGGTTCCATGGCGGCAGAGGCCAACCAGGAAAATGCGCGGATGCCGGATGGTAAAAGAAAGGGGGACTGGTTTGCCTATGATCTGTCGCTGTACAAAAAGTACCAGTCATTTGTCAACCATCCCGACCTGCTGATCATGGCAGGTTTTGGCGAACGGTCGGAAGGAAGTATCCTTGCGCGGTTGCTCATTCACCTCGATGAATTTCCCAGGGCTGTGATCAGGCCGGAAAAGGATGGGCCCTATCTGCGGCCATTCCTGCGCCAGGGCGATAGCGCCGCTTCCATCAAAGAGGTTGTTGAATTTGTAGCAGCTGCCAACCGCTTGTACAAGGCCATGGATTTTGAAGTGTATTTCCGGGATCATGTCCCCTTCTATGAAAAGGCATTGTCCGAGATCAGGTCTGTATTGCCCGATGCCCGGCTCATTACCACCATGGAGCAGTACTACCGCCAGTCATTTGCGCGGTATGCACTTATCCCCAGCCTTACCATTCCTGCAGGCATGGCCTTTGGGGTTAACTACACTGCAGCTGGTAACACCACCATCATGAACCTCTTTGGTCCTTTTGCCCTGCAGCAGTTCAGCGACACGGCTGCTTTGAACATGGGATTTGCCGATTCCAACCATATCCGTGAGCTGAGTACGCATGAGTTTGGGCATTCCTTTTCCAATCCGGCGGTAGCGTTGATCCCACCGGCGCTTGTAAAGGAAACAGCACGGCTCTTTGGCCCCGTAAGGGAAGCGATGGAAAACCAGGGATACAATACCTGGAGTGCCTGCCTGTATGAATATTTTGTAAGGGCCGGTGAAGTGGTCATTGCCCGGAAGCTGGGGCGCCAGGCATCGGCCGAACGGCTGTTGAAATACTATGTGGAAGGGCGGCGCTTTGTACACCTGCCGCTGGTGATTGCCGAACTGGAAAAATATGACCGCGATCCCCGCATCACCTACCAGCAGGCGGTGATCAATGCTATGGAAAAACTAAAAACACAACCATAAGTATAAAATGTTACCTGCTTTATTTATTTTGGAGTCAGGTAATGATGAAAGCAGGTAACATCTTATGTCAAAAGGGACTTGTGTTCCTATTGTTGTTTTTTACAATAGGCGTACAGGCCCAACAGGTAAAGCTGCAGGTAACCCCCACCACGCTGGAAAAGGATACGCTCCCCGGTGTTACCCTGCAACTATATTCCCTACCCGATACCTTATTGCTGCAGTCGTTGGTGGTCCGGCAATTCCCTGCCGTATTGATGGTGGCGCCCCATACGAAGTATTTGATAAAATTATCGGCTACAGGATTTGAGCAACTGGAAAAACAGGTGGCGGTGGGAGAGCAGCCAATCGACATCAGTCTGGTCTTGCAGCGTAAGAATACAACACTAAAAGCAGTAACGGTCGTGTCGGCCAAGCGGCTGGTGACGCAGGAAGATGATAAGACGATCATCCATGCAGAAATGCTGGCCAATACCAGTACGAATGCCTACGAGCTATTGGAAAAAACACCGGGCGCTATTGTAGACCAGGACGGTAATATCTACCTCAACAGTACCACACCGGCTATTGTGTACATCAATGGACGCGAAATGAAAATGAGCGCCAGCGATATCAGCTCTTTTCTAAAAAGCCTGCCTGCTGGCAGCATTAGTAAAATTGAGATCATACGCACCCCTTCTGCCATGTATGATGCAGCTGCCAGTGGGGGTATCGTCAATATCGTATTGAAAAAAGGCATGTCGGTAGGTACTACCGGGAATATTAATGTCCGCTATGATCAGGGTGTATATGGCGCCGCTTCGGCCGGACTAAGCCTCACCAAAGGCATGGGGCGGGTGAGGACTTATCTTACCTACCAGTACATGCACCGCCATTATTATGAAGATATCAATTCCGATCGCCGCCTTCAGGCCGATACACTGTTGGCGCAAAGTTCTACTACGAAGTATTTTTCAGGCAACCATTATGTGGGCGCGGGGCTGGACTTTGCCTGGACCCCAAAGCTAAACCTCACGTATGACCTGCGTTTTACCGGCACCCGCGATAACAACCAGGCCATTAGCCTCAATGAGATCAGCAAGCAGGGTGACCAGCACGCTTTTATGGATAGCCACACAGCCATTGATAACAAAGGAAGATCAACCGTCCTCACCAATACCCTGGCCATGCGGTACAAAATAGATTCGGCGAGCAGCGTGTGGGCCAACGAGGTTGAATATACCAGGTTCAATAGCAGCGGTACGCAATCCTATGCTACCAATTACGATCTTCCTGCCCATGCACCCATAGCGGGTTATGGAAGCCTGTCGCATCATGCACAGGCAGTAAACTTCAAGTCCGATCTGTCATTGAGTATTTTCTATCGCCTTACCCTGGAAGCGGGTCTTAAACTAAGCCGTGCTACAGACAAAAACGAAACCCATTACTTTAGCCAACAGGGTGGTGCACCTGTTGTACCCGATACCTTTCAAACCACTGCTTATCGATACACCGGCAATATCACCTCGGCCTATACTCAATTGACCAAACGGGTATACGGATTTATCCTGAAGGCCGGGCTCCGTTTTGAAAATACAGCCATTACCGGCAACCAGTCCATACCCCGCCCTGCCTCCTTTGGCATTCAGCGCAATGATCTCTTTCCTTATTTATACATCAGGCGCAACCTGTTTACCATATTTGGCTATCCCCTTACCGGCAACGCCATCTACCGAAAAAGTATTACCCGGCCCGATTTTGATGCCCTCAACCCGGCTCCGCGGTTTATTGATCAGTATACCTATGAGACCGGCAACAGTGCCCTGAAGCCCCAACTCACGGCCAATTATGAAGTGAATGCTACCTACGATGATTTTCCCGTATTTGCCATCGGCATGAATGATGCCAGCTGTGCTTTCAGCAGGGTTACTTACAAAGATGAACAAACCGGCATCGCTTACCGCACCTGGGATAATATTGGCAGCTACCGGGAATTATATGCACGTTTGTTCGGTGGACTGCCATCGGGGCGTAAATATTTTATGTACATGGGTGTGCAATGTAATTATGTGGATTACCAGGGTGCTTACCAGGGAGCTCCCTTGCAGTATAAAAGAACCAGCTGGTCATTCTTCACCGGTCATTCACTCAAAGCTTCACCTACGATGAGCTTTAACCTCAACGGATGGATGTATGTAAATGGGTTCAGGTTATTCAATGAACTGAAGACAATGGGACAGCTGAACCTGAGTGTCACTAAAAATGCCTTTCATAATAAGGTAAACATTATTGTATCAGCCAACGATCTCCTCAAAACCAATAAGTCGTTATTTACCATCAACCAGGGGCCGGTACAGGTGTCAGGTGCCCGTATACAGGACAGCAGGAGGGTAGGGATTACCTTGAAATACAATTTTGGCACCGTGCGTACCGAAGAGAAAAAGCCGGCCTTCGTAGTGCCCGAAACAACTCCCTAGAATTTATACGCGATCCCAAACCGCAGATTCCTCGGTGCTTCACTTTGCCAGTAATACGCATTCAGCCAGTCATAGTAACTGCCACTGTACAGGTATTCGTCCAGGATATTGAAAACGTTCAGCGTTAATTTGATCTTGCCTTTCTCCCAGAATACACCGCCATCCAGCTTGAAATAATCCGGCAAGGTTTGTTGGTTGTGGTTTTCGCTCCAGTCTGAAGTAGCCCTGTCTGCCAGCCAGCTAAAACCGCCGGAGATACCAGCTCCTTTCAAGAAACCATTAGATACTTTATAATTCACCCAGCTGTTCACGGTATGTTTGGCAAAGCCAGGTACTACATCGCCTGCTTTGAAGCCTGTACCTTCCGCTGCATCCGTGAATTTGCCATCGGTATAAGCATAGTTGGTCACCACACTCAGCCCTTTCACAATGATACCCCTTACATCAAATTCTATTCCTTCTGCTCTTTTCTGTCCCACCACAATGCTATAGCCCGAAGTGGGTGCTTCATTGGGATCTGCCGTCAGCTCATTGTCTTTGATGATACGGTAAACAGAAGCGGTGGTATTCCAACGGCCGTTGAACCAATCCCTTTTAATGCCAAATTCAATATTGCCGCCGGTAATAGGCCGTACTTTATCGCCATTTCTGATCCTGCCGGATTGCGGTACAAATGCTTCGTCGTACAAACCATACACCGAAGTATTCCTGTCGAGGGATACACTCAGGCCAATCCGGGGTGTCACCCGTTTGGCTTCTTCATTGCTGCCGCCAAAGGAGGATTGCTTTACAAACGTGTAGCGCCCTGCCAGTGTAAGCCTTACCGTATTGTCGAAGAATCCCAGTTCATCTGATATGTACAAACCCGAATAACGCTGATTGATCGTACCACCGCCCAACGTAGCCCTTGTTTCGATATCCACACTGCGGTCCCACACCGGAAAACCATTCACCGGCGCGCCGTAAAAAGGATTGGCCGGATCAAATTCAGCACCTGCAGAATCCAGTGCGTGCGATTTCGACCAGTCGGCAAAGTATTCCTTGTTGCCCATGTCCAGGCCTGCAAGTATACGGTGGTTGATGAGGCCCGTGGTTACAGTACCATTTACAAATACCTGCGCCAGGGTCATTTCGCTTTTAGCATCCCAGATGCCTACGCTCCTGATCATTTTTCCATCTGGATTGACAGAAGCAGGCCACATGCTGGTGCCCTTTTGCTGATAATTATAATAAGCAGCCTGTGCGGTGAGTTTCCAGTCATCGCTTAGCTGGTGCTGCAGGTTGAGCGTGATGCTATGATCGTTGATCCTGGTGGGTTCCAGGCCCGGCTGCATGAGGGTGAAATTGCGGGGCAGACTGGCATATCCCCTGGGACTAAAAATATAAAATGAACCTACATCCGACATCTTCGCGCTTTGCAGGTTGTATTCTGCTGTGAGCTTTGTTTTCTCATCGATCTGGTAAGAGATCACCGGGGCAAAAGTATAGCGGTTGTTGTATTCATAATCGCGGAATGACTTTTTGTTCTGCGCAGCCAGGTTGAGGCGGTACAATAAACGTCCCTCCTTACTCAGTTTGCCATCGAGGTCGAGCGCGGTACGGTACATATCAAAGCTCCCTACCGTAAAAGAGGCTTCTCCCCTGGTTTGGCCTGTGGGCTTTTTCGTTACTACATTGTACAGACCACTGGGATCACCATTGGCGAGCATAAAGCCTGCCGGTCCTTTCACAAACTCGATATGGTCCACTATGCTCATGTCTTCCGTAAGTGGCCCCCAGAAAGAGCTCACCACATTGAAGCCATTGCGGAATGCCTGTATCTGCGATCCGCGCATGTGGATATTGGCATAGAGATCGCCCCAGTGTTCCAGGCGCACAGCGCCGCTGATATTGCGGATCACGCCATCACTCATGCTGATCACCTGTTGATCGGCCAGGTTGGCGCTGGTGACTACCTGTATATTCTGCGGTGCTTCCAGCAGCGGTTCATTCAGCCGCAGAGAGGCCGACCCTTGTCTTGCATTATACACGCCCCGGCTCGATTTGATAATAATTTCTTCCAGCTGTTGGTTCGACACACGCATGGAAAGGTCAACCGTCACCGTTTTATGCTCTTCCACCGTCACACTTTTCACAACACTTTCATAGCCCACCAGTGTTGCTTCCAGCTCATAGCTGCCCGGCTTTACACCGCGCAGGGTAAAATGCCCCTGCTCATCCGTAGAAGCCGTTTTCTTGCTTCCTTTCAATTGTACCGTTACCCAGGCTGCGGGTTTGTTATCGTTCGTAGTAATATGTCCCTTAATGCTTCCTGTGCCCGGCTGCGCCCAGGCGGGCATGGCCGCGATCAACCAAAGACCGGCCAGTAATAAAGCTGCGTAGCGTTGCATATGCATAGTCTGAATTTAGTAATGTGCGCAAGGTAGCCGTGGCAGGAGGCTCATGCTGTATGCAACCGGAAATTCTGTTTACGCAATTGGGAAATCATAAAAAGCGCCTGAGAACAGTGGTTTTCAATGATGCGCTTTGCCTGGAATAAAATCTTCTTCCAGCCACAGGGCCTGCGCTTTCAGCCGGAGCATGCTTTTCCTGATGCGCCTGGTGATATAGATGAGCACGGGGATAAAGATGCTGGGAAAGGAAACATGATCGCTGGGCTTCCGGGCCTCTACCGGGCTTTCTTTCTTTGTATGGGACCGCAACCTGCCCGACAGGGATTATTTTGAGCAGCTCATTGCCAGTTGCCGGCAATGCCGGTCACTATGCAGGTGTATTGGGCGATCAGCGTACCTACGGCTTTACCCCTTTTGTTGTCAGGGTGAGCCACCTTTTAAAGGCGACCCACCCTGACAACAAATGCTAACAGCTAAATGCTAATATTTTAATGTGGAAAGCCCGTAATTGGTAATTAATTATTGTATTTTCATATAGCAGGTATGCATACCATTATTCCCTCCATTCATCTTCGTGAAAGACTTCTTTCTGTTGCCTTGATGTAAACATCCTCCCCGGGAAACGTATTTATTCATCATTAAACCTTAACAATGAAACATTATTCATTCATGTTATGGCTATCCCTTGCCATATTTTTAGCAGCCTGCAATAAAAATGATTGTCCTCCCGGCCAGGAATTATGGCAGGTAAGCTCATCAGACAGAATTTCAAAGTACCAATACAAGTACGACCACAACCGTTCGCTCATCCAGATTACGAAACTGCCCTGGAGCTTTGGTCCTAATTGGATATTGACCAACGATCAGCTTAAAAGGCCCCTGACCCTGCGCGACTCGATCCAGACATTCTATGATCAGTTCATTTACCAGGGCGGAAGGCTTATCCGGATTGAGGGGCATACAGGGCCCAACACACCCGGCACGCCCCATACCTTTTTTACCTATGACAATAAGGGGCGTATCATCAAAAAGCAGGGGAGTGCCAATTATTATGCTTATGTGAAGTATGAATATGAAGGCAATTCACGCAACTTTAAGCGTGCTTTGTTCTACAACAATCCCCCGGCTGCAAAAGCCAGCCAGGAACCGGATGCTGCGCTGATATTGGAGTATACCTATGACAACAAGATAAATCCATTCTCCACCTTCCTGTATACGGATGTTATTCCTTTTTGGGATACCGAGTACATGGGCGGCACTTTTTATGATCCCATCGTGCCCAATAATGTGGTCAATCAGAAATTCTGGGGAAAGGTAGATACCGGCTATTTTAAATTCTCGGAGTATGATTATACCTATGTGTACGATCACAACTACCCGGTAAGCCATATCCTGCGGCAGACCGCTTACAATGATGATGGTACGATCGCTTTCCAGAGCACCGATCCCGGCGCACATACCTACGATAAGTTTCCAAGATAGATGTGAAGGATGATCTGGCCCCGGACTGCACATGCAGTTCGGGGCCATTATCTAGGCCGGTACTTCGGCCGTATTAAGCAGGGGGAGTGTGTGAGAGACAGGGAGTGTTGGAGCACTTATTTCATTTTTCTTTACCCGGGCTACATCGATCGGATCACCAAACAGGAAGAACAATTTCTGTTTGAATCCTTTGGCCCCTTTCATGTCCTTCCAGATGTCGGAATACTCATGGAAGTTGAGGTACAGGGGATTCATCTTATGTTCAACAGGGCTGGTAATGCCATATTCGGCCTGCTCTTCTTCTGGCTGGTAAGTGCCAAACAGGCGATCCCAGAAAATGAAGGTGGCGCCGTAGTTCTTGTTGATGTACTTCTCCTGCGAGCCATGGTGCACGCGGTGATTGGACGGCGTGGCAAACAGGTATTCGATCACCGGATGTAGTTTGCGGATGTACTCGGTATGCACCCAAAACTGGAACAGTACAGCGATCTGGCTGGTGATAAAGAATATAATGGGGTGAAAGCTGAGGGCCATCACCGGCATAAAGAAGATCAGCTTCAGGTTTTGCATCCAGCTTAAACGGAAAGATACGGTGAGGTTGTACTGTTCACTGCTGTGGTGTACCACATGCGTGGCCCACCAAAAACGCTGTTGGTGCGATATGCGGTGCGACCAGTAACTGGCCAGGTCGAAAATAAGATAACAGGGAATAAGCGTCCACCACCGGAAGTGCATGCGCCAGGGGATCGCATTATAGATCAGGATGACAATGTAGAACATGCTTACTTTTAATAAAGTATTAATGATCACATTGCCTACGCCTACACAAATAGAGCCGATGCTGTCTTTCTTTTCATACAGCTGGTGATTTTGTTTTTTCGAAATATACCATTCGATCAATACAAAAAGAAACATGACCGGGGCTGCCCAAATGATGATGTTGGGGGTATGCTGCTCGATCTCATCCATTGAACTAAACTCAATCTGGGGGGCGCGGAAAATATCAACAAAACCAAAGAATTTTAAAAGCATAAAGCAATACGTTGATCTTTTTTATAGGGTTACAATAATATCCGATACCTGTATGAAATACAATTATTAACCTGGCTCCTTTTAACCACGCCAGATAAACGCAGGTAAAGAAAGATTGTTGTGATTCATGGAATCAGTAGGAGAGGAGATGAGAACCAACCAACTTATGGATAACCAGTAAGAAGATGTATTAATAAAACAATGTATATCTCTTCGCTGCCAATTAACCCAAGATACCCAAACCCAGCATGCGGGCAAAATTAAAATTCTGACAGCCTGGCGGCGATCGGCTCCCTGTAGTGCAGGCTAGGGGAAAACGGTGATCAAGATCAACCGGGCATGTTTGAAAGTCAGTTAAGCAGGAATAGCTATACACTGCCGGGCAATCTCCAGTTCTTCATTGGTGGGGATCACCAATATTTTCACGGGCCTGGCGCCGCTATGGATAGCGCGGATGCCGGTAGCAGGCAGCCCGTTCAGTACAGGATCGATCTCAATGCCCAGGTGCGACAAGCCATCGCACACCAGGGCGCGCATGCTGCTGTCATGTTCACCCACACCGGCAGTAAAGAGCAAGGCATCCAATCCATTGAGTACAGCGATATAGGAGCCGATGTATCTTTTAATGCGGTAAGCATAGAGCCTGCGCGCAAACTGCGCCTCGCCGTCGCCTTCTTCAGCTGCCTTGTCTATATCGCGCATATCATGGCGCCCGGTTAATCCTTGCAGGCCCGATCGTTTGTTCAGCAATTGGTCAACATATGCTGTACTATACCCATGGTGTGTCATCAGGTGCAATAACACCGAGGGATCGATATCACCGCTGCGTGTACCCATTACCAGTCCACTCACCGGGCTGAATCCCATGCTGGTGTCCAATGACCTTGCACCTTCCACAGCTGCTGCACTACAGCCATTGCCCAAATGCAAACTGATCATTTTGGCCTGTGGGAGATCGAGAAAGTCCCGGGCTTGTTCTGTCACATATTTGTGGCTGATGCCGTGGAATCCGTAGGCGCGTATTTTGTCCTGTTCATAGTAAGCGTGGGGGATGGCATACCGGGCAGCTTCCGGAGGCAGCTCATGATGAAAGGCAGTATCAAATACAGCCACTTGTTTTGCTGCCGGGAAAAAATCAGCGGCCACTTCCAGGCAACGGAGGTTGATGGGGTTATGAAGCGGCGCGAAAGGAAACAGCTCTTTGATCTTTTCCCTGACTGCCGGCGTAACAATAGTAGCCGATGAAAATGATTCCCCGCCATGAACCACACGATGGCCCACGAGGGCTACTTCTTCGGGACTTTGAATGACACCCTGTTCCGGATGGCACAGCAATGATACCACCTGCTGCATGGCGGCTGCATGATCGGGTAAGGCGTGCTGCTGTTCCGTCGTTTGATCTTTTCCATTAACGGAGCGGGTAATATGGATGGAAGCCTCCGCTTCTCCGATCCTTTCTGCGATGCCCGAGCAAAGCACCTGTTCCCCGGGCATGTCAAAAAGCCGGAACTTCAGTGAACTGCTGCCTGCATTGATGACCAATACTTTCATGGTGATGAGGCCCTGTTTAAAATTTCCAATGCCAATCCCTGATCTCAGGCATGTCCACTCCGTGCTTATTGATGTAATTGCGGTGCGCGATCAGTTTGTCCTGCATGGCCTGCTTCAGGTAGGAAGCATGACTGCCCAGGGCGGGTAAACGGTCGATGACATCCTGTACCAGGTGAAACCGGTCGAGGTCATTCAGCACCGTCATATCAAAAGGAGTAGTGATGGTGCCCTCTTCTTTATAACCGCGCACGTGGATATTAAAGTGATTGGTGCGTTTGTAGGTCAGCCGGTGAATGAGCCAGGGATAACCATGGAAAGCAAAGATCACTGGTTTGTCCTTCGTAAACAGCGCGTCAAAATCATTGTCATTTAATCCATGCGGGTGCTCTGTGATGGGTTGTAACTTCATAAGGTCTACCACATTCACCACCCGTATCTTCAGGTCGGGCAATTGTTCCCGCAGGATCGAAACGGCGGCCAGTGTTTCCAGCGTGGGTACATCACCGGCGCATACCATCACTACATCGGGGTCGGCTCCTGCATCATTGCTGGCCCAGGTCCAGATGCCGATCCCTTTGGTGCAGTGTATGCGCGTCTCCTGCATGGTGAGCCATTGTGGTGAGGGATGTTTGCCAGCCACTACCACATTTACATAATGCCGGCTTTTGAGGCAATGGTCCATCACCGATAGCAGGCAGTTGGCATCCGGCGGTAAGTATACCCGCACCACTGATGCTTTTTTATTAACGACATGATCAATAAAACCAGGGTCCTGGTGGGTAAAGCCATTGTGATCCTGCCGCCACACATGCGAAGACAGCAGTATATTGAGGGAGGGCAGTTTCCTGCGCCATTGGAGGTGGGCCGTCATCTTGAGCCATTTGGCATGCTGGTTGAACATGGAGTCCACAATATGTATAAATGCTTCATAGCAATTGAACAGTCCATGGCGGCCAGTGAGCAAATACCCTTCGAGCCAACCTTCACACTGGTGTTCACTCAGCATTTCCAACACACGGCCATCCCGCTGCTGGTACTCATCACCAGGTGCTGTTTCGCCCAGCCATTGCCGGTTGGTAGTCTCAAATACGGCCTGTAACTTATTGGACAAGGTTTCATCGGGCCCAAATAACCGGAAATTGCGGTGGTCCTCATTCAGTTTCATCACATCCCGGATAAACGCGCCTAACACATAGGTATCGCCGGGTCCCCTTTCACTGCGTGTACGTACAGGCAGGCCATACTTTGAAAAGTCGGGCATGCGCAGGTCCTGCAATTTGCCGCCATGTGCATGGGGATTGGCCCCCATTCTTTTGTCACCGGCAGGGGCCAGTGCAGCGAGTGCAGGCAGCAGAGCGCCCTGTTCATCAAAGAGCTCTTCCGGCTTATAACTCCGCAGCCAGGCTTCCAGTTGTTGTAAATGCCTGGGGTGCCTGGCCGGATCATTCAAGGGTACCTGGTGCGAACGAAAACTGCCTTCCACCGGATGATCATCCACTGTTTTCGGGCCTGTCCATCCTTTGGGCGATCTTAGTATGATCATGGGCCAGCAGGGGCGGGGAGCATCGGGCTGTTGCGCTGCCTGTTGCCTGATGGCTTTGATCTCTGCTATCACGGTATCCAGCGTCTGCATCATCAGCTCATGCATCAGCATCGGATCATCGCCTTCTATCCAATAGGGATTCCAGCCATATCCTTTAAAAAGCCAGGTCAGTTCTTCGTGGCTGATCCTGGCCAGCACAGTTGGATTGGCGATCTTATAGCCATTGAGGTGCAGGATGGGCAATACCACCCCATCCGTTACCGGGTTCAGGAATTTGTTGCTATGCCAGGCCGTTGCCAGCGGTCCCGTTTCAGCTTCTCCATCACCTACCACACAGGCAACAGTCAAAGAAGGATTGTCAAATACTGCCCCAAATGCGTGGCTCAGGGAATAACCCAGTTCTCCTCCCTCATGCATCGAGCCGGGACATTCCGGCGATACATGGCTGGGAATACCTCCCGGAAAAGAGAATTGCCGGAAAAGCTTTTTGAGGCCTTCCTCATCCCGGGTAATATCAGGATAGATCTCTGAGTAAGTGCCTTCCAGGTAGGTGTTGGCTACCATGGCCGGGCCTCCGTGACCCGGACCTGAGATGTACAACATATTCAGGTCATGTTGTTTGATCACCCGGTTCAGGTGTACATAGATGAAGTTTTGCCCGGGTGTGGTGCCCCAGTGGCCCAATAACATTTGCTTGATGTGTTCGATCTTCAGGGGCTCCTTCATCAGGGGATTATCGCACAGGTAGATCTGGCCCACTGATAAATAGTTGGCAGCCCGCCAATAAGCATCCATCTTGTGTAAGAGTTCCGTGTCGGTTGAAGAAGAAGGGACTTCCTGGTGTTGTGCTGCTGTGCTGGTCATGGCTTGATTTTAGTGCATAAATTTCCCAGCAGGAATCAGCATAAATTTCATGCCCGGTTTCATCCCCGGGCCAGCCTGGTTGTCCTTTGTAAGCGGCAATCCCCTTTCATGGCTGATGGCATACGCTTTGATCTCAAAGATCAATTATAGCCCATGAAACACTTTCCCACACAATATATTGCCTGGCTTCGATCAATCGTACCGGCCAAGGTCAGCGGTAAACATACAGTTACCACCACCCGGTATATGGCCCACAATCGTATAGAGGCGGAAGCATATTATCTTATTGCCGCCGGAAGGTTATTGGATGTAAACCATTGGCAGCAGTGGGCCGGCAAGGCAACTGCTGCCTTCCAACTGGTAGATGCATACGGCCGCGAACAATACAGGTCCGTGCAGAAAGGCGATTACTTTCGTATTGGCATCCCGGCCCCCGCCAATCCTGATGGTAAAGGCGACGATTGGGTACAAGTGCAGGAAGTAGGAGCGCGCAACACCGGGCAGCAATCGCTTACCTATATTACAGTAAGGGCAGCCCTCAGTCCACTTAAGCAGGAAGACAGCGCTTCCCATTTTTTCGATCGCACTGCTACTTCCACCTTCCTGGTTTACCAGGAAAACTGCGAACTGATCGCTGCCGTTTATGGTCGCAACGAACATCCCAACAGCAATAGCAGCCAACTGATCACCCGCCTGCGTAATTGGCTCGTGTACATCGGTGCCCGCCTCGGGCTGTCTGCCTTACAATGGCAAAGTCTTACAAAAGGATTGCTGCAATTTTCAGGGCCCGTGTCCGGTAAGGGGTAATGTCAATTACACCTACCTGGCTTATTCTCCCCAGGCCGTAATGACAATCCTTCTGCTGCCGCCACGATTGCGGTGTTCGCACAGGTAGATGCCCTGCCAGATGCCGAGCGCCAGCTGACCGCCTACAATGGGGATCATGACCGAACTGCCCAGCACAGCAGCTTTCAGGTGCGCCGGCATATCGTCGGGCCCTTCGTCATTGTGTACATAATCGGGATCGTTTTCCGGAATGGCTTTGTTGAACCAGGTTTCGAAGTCTTGCCGTACGGTGGGATCGGCATTCTCATTGATGGTAAGTGAAGCGGAAGTATGTTGAATGAATACCTGGCATATGCCCGATCGCAGCTGGCTGATGGCGGGTAAGGCATTTACCACTTCCTGCGTGATCAGATGAAAGCCCCTGCGTCTTTCCCTCAATGCCAGTATTTGCTGATAGATCTTCATGCTGCAAATTACGACATACAGCCTGAATGGTACATGAAGAACCAGCGCTAAACTAAATTCAAATGATCTCCCTGTTATGGGCAAATAAGGAACTGGCTCCTCTGGCCGGTAGCGGGAGGAGCATCCTCATGCTGTCTGCTCAGGTAAGACACCGGGAAAGACCAAAAGCCTCCAACCCGGAGGCAATTATGACTTAGTTTGAAGCCTGGTTGCCGGCAGCAGCCGCTTTTGTTTTGTTGATCAATGCTTCGATCTCCTCCAGTATGCCCAGCTGCTGACAGGTTTCCCTGAAATAGGCATAATTGGCAGGCTGGTTATTTTGTTCGGCCAGCGACACGGCATCGGCCAGCCACGACATATAAGTAGCCTTGGGGGCATTGGTGTATTGGAAGCAAAACAAACCAACCAGGTAGCAGCACTCCGGTTCAAATACATTGATCTTGTCTACCACATAGGCGTTGATCTTAGGTTCGATATCCAGGAAGATATCCAGCAGCTGTTGCTTGTTGGTGTCAGGCTGTTCAAAGCCGAGCATCAGTACTTTTAAGTACTCAACGATCGTTTCTACATACTGCGGTATCCTTTTCAGCTCCCAATAGTTTTTCTCAGCGATGCCCACTTGTGTAAAGGCAGTGGCGAAGTCGTTTTCTTTCCTGGCCAATATGGATTGCGCCAAAGCAGATAAAGCCAGCAAATGCGGCTCATGGTATTTCTCTGCCAGCGCTTTTGCCCGCATCACATCTTCCCGCGCGGAAGTCAGTGCTTCGGGGTGATTGATCCTTAATTTAAACATGGCTCTCCGGCTCAGCAATTGCGACAGGCGCGGCTCATCAAAATCAGCTTCCATTTCCTGGATGGCATGGTGCAGGAATTGAATGGCTTCCATATCCTGCTGTACCAGTGCATGAAAGGAATAATAATACAGTATATCGGCCAACTCAGCAGGCGAGGGGTCCCTCCTGAAATAAGGGGACAACTTTTTTGGGAAGTCTTCAAACAAACCCGTGATGGCGAAATACGTTTGCGCCAGCCCGATCAGGGCAGGCGTTTCCGGTGAGGTGTTGGCAGTATGCTTCAGGTTCATCCTGGCCGGGTTGGTAAACAGGTCTTCCATACCTGGTGGCGGCGGTCCCACTTCTGCCTGTTCAATATGAACACCTACATTGGCGGCCCTTTCTATCCTGTCCTGAAAATTGAATACATAAGAACGGCCATGGTTCAGCAGGAACCTCGACAAGGCTTCTCCTTCATAATCGGATTGGTAACGCTCACGCCAGGCCTTGTCATAAATAAACCGTGCGGTCACTTCATCACCATAAGATTCTGCCAGTGCTGTCAGCATATTGATCGCATCCATGGGTTCCAGCAAAGCGCTCTTTTCCCGCAGCCTGTCGGCAAGCGGTGTATTCACCTGTTCTGCTGCTGCAAATGGTGTAAAGCCGATGCGGGCTGCCTGTACCAGCTCGCCCAGCAACTGCGCCGGATCATATTCAACCGCCTGTGCTTTCTTTCCATAATAGCCGATCACTTCGTTCATACTTGCCCGCACCTTGCTGCCCGGCATATAGGTATAGGTAAATCCTTTGGCTGCAGGCGCTGCATCCTGCAATCCCAGGTAGTTGCGGTTATCGTCGAAGTCCTGACCCGAGAAACCACAGAAAATAAAATGATGCAGCTCCAATAGCTGGAACAGCGCATCCTGTAATGCTTTGGCCCTGCCTTTCAGTCTTTGTTTGCGGGTATCCACCATCGAGGCGGGTGAAGAACAGGACCCATGTATCTTGATGATGGGGATGCCGTTGGAGGATGCCTGGCTGGCCAGCCTGTTGAAGCCAGCTTCGTCATAAAAAGCTTCGAAGGGAATGTCGTAAGCCGCAAAAGCCCGTTCAAAGTTCTGGTCGAAATTGGTGGTCACTACCGCTTTGAGGAGCCCTGCTTTGGCAAGGCCGGCAGTATAGTATTGCACCGCATTGTAAGTATCCGTATCTACTGCGCTCAACAGTTCAAAATACCGGATGCCGGCTCTTTCTACCATACGTTGCGCCTGGTAATCGGGCGGGAAGGTATTCTCCGCACGTTTTTGCCGGATGGCGGTGAGCAGTTGGTCGCGAAAGCGCGTCCTGATGCCAAATTGCTCCATCCGGTCCCACAGGGTGTCCAGGATGGCATCATTGAGTTGGTTCCAGCCTGGCAAAGAGGAGGGAGGGGCCATAGAGCAGCCTGCACCGGCAAATATCACTACACCTTCCTGTAGTCCGGGAATGTTGATCATAGTAGTTGTTGTGTAAGGTGAAGATAACGGGTAGCGGCTATATTTTACATTTTATTGCATTCTTCAATCGACTGTTGCAGCCCTTCTTCAGGTCCAGGAAGGTGATATCAGGCTTACTGATCGCATCATTATACAGTTATAATGGTTTAGGTGGTTGCTGTGGAGGTACGCACGGGTAAGGTTATGATAAAGGTAGCTCCTTTATTGATTGCGCCCGTCGCCGTAATAGTGCCCTGGTGCCGTTCTGCTATTTTCCGGCAAAGCGACAGCCCAAGTCCCGTGCCTTCGTAGTGCGTGGCAGGGTTCAGCCGGGCAGCAGTGCCTTACCATCCTGCAAACGGAGATAACAGGAAAAAGGAAAATCGTAAGGATTTTTCTGTAAGGTGGAGATGATAGTGGAGGCAACAGGGGCATTGGGGGAAGACGCTGAATATACCTGCTTTTTGCTGCCCCTTATTCCACGGTCACCTCTTTCAGCGGCGATACCAGCTTTTTATATGGATTGGTCAAAAACATCTTAGCAAAGTCAACTCCTTTCATGCCCAGTCTGGCGCCATGACCATTGTTGTGCACCGTGATCAGTTGTGCATGGGGCATAGTGCGTTTGATGAGCCGGTTGTAAAAAGGCCGGCACCAGGGGTCTGCATCCCCGCCTGCTATCAGTGCCGGCACGTTGGAATAGACCGGTGTCTTCACGATAGCCGGTTCCGGTTTTACCTGCCAGCAGGTGCAAATAGCATGATCCACATTGTTGAAGGGATGCCCCGCCAGCCAGGGTAATACTTCGTCCTGTTGTTTGATGAGTGCTTTGTCTGCATAGGCAATTTGTTCCGAACAATAAATGCTGTACCGCATGCCGGCCGACAAAGCCTGGTTACCCCGAAATACACCATCTACTTGTTCCCTTACATACTGTGCATGGTTGCCATTGATGATGTTAGTCATCACAAAGGGTACTGTTTTCAACTGGCCCGTGTTGAGCCGGTCGATCACTGCATCTGTCAATTCATCTTTAGTATACCGGATGGTGAAACTATCCCGCTTGCCTGGTTCAGCATAGCGCAGGCTGAATTTTTTGCCTGCCAGTGAAGTGAAATATTGGTGGAACCGTTCTCTTAGACCGGCATACCGGGCATCATGCGTGGAGTCGGCTTCGCAATTGTCAAACACCTGGTTCAACGCTTCATTGAAATTGAACAAAGCATGCTCTTCATAATTCACATAGCCGGGCAGGGGAGAGTTGAGTATTAATGCTTTTACTGCTTCCGGGTGGTTCCTGGCTACGGTGAGCATCAGTCCACCGCTGTAAGAGATGCCTAACAAGGTGAGCGAGTCGAGCTGTAATGCCCGGCGCAGGTCATTGATATCCGCCGCGCTTTCAATGGTATTGTAGGCAGAAAGATCGATGCCTTGTGCTGCCAGCCGTTGGCGGCATTGTTTCACAGCGATCAGTTCCAGGCTGTCCTTTGATAAGTTTTCCCTATAGGCGTGTTTGGCGGATTCGCCTACTTCCGGGCAGTCGAGGCAGGGGTGTGATCTTTTGGTGCCCCGCTGATCAAAGGCGATGAACCCGCCAAATTGAAAGAAGTCGGAGTTGTAACGCAGGCTATCGAAATTGGCGATCGTGCTGTAACCGGGACCACCCGTGGTGTTCAGGATTACGTTTCTGATCGAGTCCATGCCTGGTTGCCGTACATATACAAAGGGTATTTTGATCGTGCGGCCCTGGGGTTTTTGGCGGTTCTCCGGTACTACCAGGTAACCGCAGCGGGCTATTAGGCCATTGGCTATTTTGATCTGGCAAGCCCCGGTTTCGATTTTAGGTGTATAGCCCTGGGAGAATATCCGGGCACTGCTCATACAGAGCATGCATACGATCAGGAAGGCAGATTTCATGGCGTTCACTTTTGTGCAAATTAAGCCGCAACGGAAAAGGAGAGAAGGTAAAAATCGGACATTATTCCTGCGTACTCAACCTCCGTCCCGTAAACTTCACCACATCTTTGTAAAAATGACTGAGGTCGTAGTAGCCATACATCAAGTGATCAAAACCATCTTTATGGCTAATGTAATCCGTAAGGGCTGTACGTGCGCGCAGCGTGGCAAAGAAGTTTTTGGGATTGGTGCCAATGGCCTGCATGAAATAGCGATACATTGTTTTCTCTGTGAGATGTTGCCGGTTGGCCAGCTCCTGGTTGTTGAGCTGCATACCCGATGCGCAAAAGGTTTGGATCACCTGTTGCACCGATTGCAGGTAATGCACCTGTGCTTTGGTGGCCGCCAGTTTATCGAGGAGGAATTGTTCGAGAAAAGACAGGCGGCTATCAAAGTTATTGAGTCTTTTCAGTTTCCGGAGTATGGTGGCGGGGATGATCTCGTTCACATTGACCACATCATGACCAATCCTGGTTTGAGCTATGCCGAATACCGCTTCAAAACCGCCGGGATTGAATTTGACCGTGAAAATATTGTCCGTGGGCAGGTTGCGCCGTTCCACAATATCACTGCGCAGCAGCAATATGTCTGTGTGCTCATCTACGAGATGCAATTGCTGGCCATTTCTGAGTTGATAAGGCGTGCCCAGGTTGAGCCAGATGGTAGGCGTGAAACTGGGAAACATTTTTACCGTAAAGGGTGCTTCGCCTACATGGTGGCGCATGGCTTCGGGGGAAGTCTCCGAATAGAATTCAATATAGGCCGCCAGCGCCGGACAGGGCGCGCTGAACTGGTACAGCTTACGGATATTATCGAAGATTTCTACCATACAGTAAAGACGTGTGTAAAATACAAAATGTTACACCAACCATTGTATTGATTAACTTAATAGCCTATAAAACACAACCAGTCACGGAGCAGCCCAATGCAACAAAGCTATTCCAGGCACTCAGGCAAAGAGGCATTTTGGTGGTGATGAATACCGGTTACGACAGGCATACGGGAGAAACGCTTGTTAAGAAGATAGGCTGGCAGGTAGGCATTGATTACGATGGCCTGGTAACCGCTTCCGATGTAAAAGCCAACAGGCCCAATCCCGGTATGATCCTCTGGCCATGCAGCAGCATGGCATCACCGATGCACAGGAGGTTGTAAAAGTAGGCGATTCCATTATTGATATCGAAGAAGGCCGCAATGCCGGCTGCAGGTTCAGCATAGGTATCACTACCGGTGCTCATACACGCAGCCAGCTTCAATCCGCCAGGCCTGATCATATCCTGGGGGACCTGATGGAATTGTTGCCCGTGATCGAAGGAACCATTTAAAACTAATTTTTGACCAAATGTCGAAACAAATTCCAAGTTATATGGCAAAAAATAATAATGATTGTTTCACCTAAATAATGTACTTATGCTCCCGAAAATTCATTAGATGACAAACTCGGGAAATATTTACGAATTCGAAGAATATAAGAGAGAACCAGGAGGCACAAGGTATTATTTTCTAAGCGAAGGGGAAAAGCAAATCGTGAAAGCTGTTCAGTATGCGTATATTGGCCTTAAAGAAGGAAGGTTAACTTATAATTTGGGATTTGGATCATTCGATTCCACGAAAGGTACAGTGCATGATGATGATATTTCAGATAACGGTGATCAATACAAGGTATTCAACACGGTATTAAGTACAGTCCCGGATTTTTTGCAGAATTATCCAGGGGCTATGGTAATGGTGCAAGGCAGTGACAGTGCTATTGGATATCCTGATATGTGTCGGGTTACTTGCAAAAAGAAATGTATTCCGCCAGCTTGTAAAAATGCGAATCGACGTATCAATATCTACAAAAGCTATGTTAACAAGAATTTTGCTCAACTATCTGTAGATTATAAGTTCTGGGGAGGGGTTAAAGAAGCTGATTATCACAACGTTGTAGAAGAGTATCAAATAAATAACAATTATGATTCTGTTTTTTTTATTAAGAAATAAAATTTAATTTTACATCATATGAAAGCAAATAAAACCACATCTAAAAAGTTAAATAAGGCCTCTGGTAAAGCCTTGTTAAATGAGGTGGCTACCAGGCTTTCAAATGAAGTATTATTTCGTGATAAGGTTGAGAAAGCGAAAGAATATTTAAAGCAATCCACATTTCCTTCCCGAAAAAACTCATTGCAATAAAAGTAAAGCATTCGGTAGGATGCTTTTTTTTATATCTTATTTCAACTTCCGCCGCACTTCATAAATTTCTTTTCTGAGTAAGAGTTAGAAAATAGTATTCCTAATTTGATAAGGGACTTACCGTCAGAGTCCCCTTCAGCCGCACGTCCTTCGACGAATTCCCGATCATGATCTGAAAGTCACCCGGCTCTATTACCCGCTGCATATCCTTGTTCAGCATTTGCAGCATATCGGGTGTAATGGAGAACATCACTTCCCTGCTTTCGCCCGCCTGCAGGTGGATACGCTGAAAGCCTTTTAGCTCCAGCACCGGGCGTGCTACAGAAGCCAGCAGGTCTTTCATGTACAGTTGCACTACTTCGTCACCTGCACGCGTACCTGTATTGGTGATCGTACACCGCAGGGCTGTAGACCCCGAAGGCGTAATAATGGTATTATCCAATTGCAGTTTGCTGTATTCAAATGATGTATAGCTCAATCCATAACCAAAAGGAAACAATGGCTGTCCGCTGAGGTTATGATAGTCATCACCCCGGCCCGTAGGTTTGTGGTTGTACACCAATGGTAATTGCCCTTCATGCACCGGAAAGGTGATGGGCAGCCGGCCAGCCGGATTGTAATCACCGAATAATACATCCGCTACGGCATGACCGCCTTCTTCGCCCGGATACCACACCTCTACAATACCCGCTACCTGGTTGATCCAGCTGCTCATGGTGGTGGCGCTGCCACCTGTAAGCACCACTACTACCGGTTTGCCTGTGGCGGCCACCGCCTGTATCAATGCTTCCTGGTAACCGGGCAGGTTCAGCAAAGCCCTGTCCTGGAATTCTCCTTCATGAATGCCCACTGCGATGATCGCCACATCTGCTTTTTGAGCAATAGCTACCGCCTCCCTGATCCGTTGTGCCCGGTCATTGGCCAGGCCAACCTGCCAGATCAATTTACAATGGGCCTGACCGGTGGTTTCGAAAAACTCTACCCGCAGCGCATATTGTTTTCCCTTCTCCAGGTACACCGGTTTGGTAATCGTTTGATACGTGCGTTTCGTCCAGTTATCGATAACCAACTTATTATTGACGTACAACCGGTAGCCATCATTGCCCTCCAGCCCGATCTGGCATTGACCCGTCTGCGGAGCAAGCAGCATACCTGTCCAGCGCACGGAGTAAAAGCCGGCGCCAATGGCCGGGTCAGGGCCATACAAGGTCCAGTGAAAATCAATGGTGGCATCCTTTCGCGTAAGGGCAGGGGCGCCGCTAAGTGTGGTGTTCGTAAAATATGCTCCCTGTAATCCTGCTTGCCCGTTGTGAGAAAGTTGTTGAGCAGGTATGCTTATATATTCCTGGTGACGGATGCCCGCGCCTGGCGCATACAACACTTTCAGGGCTTTGCCAGCCCTTCGTTGAAGGCCCTGGAGTATGCTCACTTTCTGGTTGCCTGGTCCGCTATAGCCACCCAGGCGGGCAGCCGTCGCTTCTTCTCCGATGAGGGCGATCGTCTTGACCGCAGGGGAGAGGGGTAACACTTTCTTTTCATTCTTCAATAATACGATCGACTTCTGCGCCGCTTTCCGGGCCAGTGCTTTGTGTGCAGCAATGTCTATTGACCGGGCCACTGCTTTCTCATCCACATAAGGATGCTCAAATAATCCCAATTCAAATTTGGCGC
This sequence comes from Paraflavitalea soli, assembly GCF_003555545.1. GTDB lineage: Bacteria > Bacteroidota > Bacteroidia > Chitinophagales > Chitinophagaceae > Paraflavitalea > Paraflavitalea soli. The sequence continues at coordinate 205,063 of NZ_CP032157.1, forward strand.
GCAATACCCGGGCGACTGCTTCGTTCACCCGGTTGCTGTCTGCCCGGCCATCCAGGAAAGGAGGGATGAACAAAGTATGGTGATCATAACTCGTTTGAAAGATCACATCCAGTCCATTGTTGATCGCATGCCTGCCTGCATCCGCATAATCCTTTGCCGTATTGTGCAATACGAGTTCGCCGCCTACTGCATTCGCATCCGAGATCACAAAACCATTGAAGCCCCATTCCTTTTTCAGCTTCTGTTGCAGCAGCCAGCTATTGGCAGAACAGGCCACGCCATCCAGTGAATTGTAGGCTGTCATCACCGAGCGGGAGCCGCCTCTTTCTATGCAGGCTTTAAAAGGTGGCAGGTAAATTTCTTCCAGCAGGCGTTCGTTATAGTGAATAGGGTAGCTGTCGCGCCCGCCATCGCCTACATTGGCCACAAAATGTTTGGGCGTAGTAATAATGCCTGTCTTTTCAAAGGAGCGCACAAAGGCCACACCCATTTCCGATGCCAGGAAGGGATCTTCACCATAGGTTTCTTCTGTGCGGCCCCAGCGCACATCACTGGCAATATTGACTACCGGGGTTAATATCTGCCGGATGCCCCGTGCTTTTGTTTCCGCTGCAATGGCGACAGATACCTGCTGCATGAGCGTAGTATCCCAGGTAGCAGCGAGGGCAATGGCCTGCGGAAAAGCAGTAGCCCCGTCCCTCACCAGTCCATGCAGTGCTTCATCAAAAGCGATGATGGGAATGCCGAGGCGGCTACTGTCCACAAAGTATCGCTGTATCCGGTTGATCTTCGTGGCCAGTATCAACGCATTTTCGGTGGTCTTGTATTGGAGCAACTGGCCCCCTGCATCGCCTTGTGCGGTGGCGCTTACCTGGAAGCCAAAGATACCATGACGGTATTGCTGCGGAGCAGCTTTGTCAAGGTCGCCGGGGATCATGAACAACTGCCAGAATTTCTCTTCCGGTGTCATCCGGCCCAGCAGGTCTTTCACCCGCGCGTCAATAGACAGGCGTGCATCCTTATAAGGCGGTATTGTTTGTGCGGAAATGGGAAGGGGGGCGAATAAAGTAGAAAGGGCAAGGAATAAAAAGAGAATGACCGGAAGCAGTTGATTCGTTCGCATAGCGTAAATAAATAGTGGCCGTTACAAATAATAGCCAAATATAACCTACTTACGCTCTATTTACAGCTTGTCCCGCCTATGCGGGAATTCACGATTGCCGCCAGCCGATCACAGGATAACGAGGTTCCTGGCTTTATAATCCCGCAGGGGAGCTTCATCGGGCGACAATTCAGTAATGAGGTAATCGATCTCCGTGAGATCGGCGATCTTCATTTGCATCGAAGAGTTCAGCTTTTCAGAAATGGTAAGTACTGCTACCTTGGCCGCAGCTTTGATCATGGCTTTCTTTACCTGGATCGTTTCCCAATCCGAATCCGTCAGCCCGCTGTGCACATCGATGGCATTGATCCCTACAATGCACAGGTCGGCCTTGATATTGGCCAGGTATTCGAATACTTCTCCACTTACCGTCATTTGGCTATACGCTGATATTTGTCCGCCGATCATGATCGTTTTGATCAGTGGTTTGTCCAGCAGTTCTACTGCCGTCATGGGATTTACTGTAAGAAAAGTAGCCCGTAAAGTGTTGGGTATTTTTTTAACGAACTCGCGGATCGTAGTACCGCCGCCGATCAGCACGATCATATCGTCTTTCAGCAGGCTCAGGGTTTTGTCGGCGATCACCAGTTTGTTGTTGCGGGAATAGGTTTTTGAATCATCGCCGATATGGTAGGCGGCTGACATGGCGCCGCCCTTTATACGGATCAGTTGTCCTTCTTCGGCCAGTTCATTGACATCCCGCCGGATGGTATCCTCCGATACGTCGATCAGTTTCACCAGGTCGGCAAACAGCAAACGGGTGTGAATATTCACCTGTTTAATGATCAGTTGTTTCCGTTCCTTTTTTTGCAGGGCCACCGGTACGGGTGGCTGTTGCTGGTTGTCTGACATTGTTCCCTGGTTTAATTAAATAGTCTGTAAGCCGGCAAAGTCCGCAAGTCAGTAAAGTCCGCAAGTCGGTCAGTAATACAACTGCTGCTTCGCTCTTCTTCCTCTGTTGCCTCTTGCCTTTATGCCTCGTTGCCTTTTTGCAAGATTTGCAATAATACAACTTTTAGCTGATTGATGGCAAATACGCATGTGCAAACGTCATTTACCTGCCAAAAATAGGGGAGAAGGCGCTTTTGTGCTTATAATTATCTGGTTATTATATTGTTAATAGTGCCCTGGTATACCCTCCCACGGCTTTGCTATAATGATTTAGTTAGGCAGTATTTGCAAGGCGCTTCCGTAATTTCTGCATATTATTTGCAGTATTTGAAATATTTGCAGTAGGTTTGGTTGCTTTTTGCAATTATTAACGCTTCTCAATAACTAACGCTCATGAAGAAAATTACATCAACGAGGCTACTATTGCTATGTTTAGCCTTTCACCTGGCAGCGGTCTTTGCCGGCTATGGCCAGGCTGCCGGAGAACCGGCCCCTGTGACCGGTACGGTAAAAAGCGGTAATGATCCGGTGCCTGGCGCCACCGTCATGCTGGCTACCAATAAAAGAGTGATGACCACCACCGACAATGCAGGCTTCTTCTCCCTCCAACTGCCAGCTGCCGCCAGGCAGGGTACGGTGCAGCTCACCATCACCTCTATTGGTTTTGCTACCCGCACTGTAGCTGTATCAGCCGGTCAAACTACCATAGACATTCAATTGCAGAAAGATTCCGGCGCCGTGCTCACCGATGTGGTGGTAACTGCCCTCGGTATCCGCAAATCAAGGAAAGCCGTTACCTATGCCATGTCTGAAGTGAATGGCAGTGAATTTACCCAGGCCCGCGAAAACAACGTAGCCAATGCCCTCACCGGAAGGATCGCAGGGGTCAACGCTACCGGTTTGTCTACCGGTCCCGGTGGGTCCAGCAGGGTCATTATCCGCGGTAACGGTTCCCTTACCGGTAATAGTCAGCCGCTGTATGTGATCAATGGCATGCCCATCGACAACAGCGTACCCGGTGGCGGTTCTACGCCCAATGGTTCTACCATCAGGACCAGTACCGACCGTGGCGATGGTATCGGCGCCATCAATCCTGATGATATTGAATCCATGACGGTATTGAAAGGAGGCGCTGCCGCTGCCCTCTATGGATCACGCGGCGCCAATGGCGTTATCCTCATCACTACCAAAAAAGGCCGTGCACAGAAAGGCATCGGCGTGGAATACAATGGTACGTTCACCCTCGAAAATGTATCCGTGTTTCCCGATTACCAGTATGAATATGGTCAGGGTGATAATGGCGTAAAGCCTACCACCCTGGCGCAGGCCCAGGCCACGGGTCGCCGTTCTTTCGGTGCCAAGATCGATGGCTCCACGGATTATATGGCGGCTGATGGAAAGAACCATCCTTACACGGCGCAAAAAGACAACCTCAAGAATTTCTACCATACAGGTACCACTTTTACCAATACCATTGCCCTCTCCGGTGGTAATGAATCCGTGGTATACCGGTTCTCCTTATCCGACCTGAACGCGAAAAGCATTTTGCCCAACAATAAATACAACCGTAAAACGGCCAACCTCAATATCTCCGCCAAATTGAGTGAGAAACTCAGGCTGGAATCAGTGATCCAATACAATTTTGAAAAAGGCAATAACCGGCCCATTGCCGGTGATGCCCTGGGCAATCCCAACTGGACACCCTACGAAGTGGCCAATACGGTGGATGCACGCTGGCTGAGCCCCGGCTACGATGCCAGTGGCAACGAGATCGTGTGGAATGATGCCGGTATTGTGACTAACAGCTATTTTGTGGTCAATAAGTTCAAACAAACTGACAATAAGAACCGTTTCATCGGGCAGGCTGCTATCTCCTACGATATCCTCAAGAACCTGACGGTGAAAGGAACCATTACCCGCGACTTCTACAATTACAACTTTACCAGCATCGTACCTACCGGTACCCAATACTGGCCCAATGGTCAATACGATGGTATTAAATCCGATGTGTCCGAAACCAACAGCATGATCACCGGTACTTATAAATCCAGTATTGCCAATACCGTTGGATTTACGGTACTGGCCGGCGCCAATACCCGTCGTTTCAAATCGGATGAGCTGACGCTGGCAGGACGTGATTTTACCACGCCTTATTTTTACAGCTTCTCCAATCTGTCCACCTCATCAGCGGTGCCCGTAGCCAGTGATATAAAGACCAATTCCCTATTCGGGTCCGTTGACCTGGATTATAAGAATGTATTGTTCCTCACAGCTTCGGGTCGCCAGGATTGGTTCTCTACCCTCAGCCCGGCCAACAACAAGATCTTCTACCCCAGTGTAGGTACCAGTTTTATCCTGTCGGATGTGCTGCAGCTGCCAGCCATGTTTGACCTGGTGAAACTGCGGGCTTCCTGGGCCGAAGTAGGCGGCGGTGGTCCCGATCCATATGCCATCAACCTCGCCTATAGCAGTGTGCCCAGCGCCAGCACCGTGCCCCTGCAGAATGTGAGTTCTGTGGCCATTACCAATGCCAGCCTCAAACCCTTTACTTCTACCACTTTTGAAGTAGGGTTTAATACACAGTTGTTTGGTGGCCGCCTGGGCGTTGACCTGGCTTTGTACGACCGCAAATCATCCGATGATATTGTAAGCGTGCCCATCTCTACTTCCTCTGGCTATACCAGCGCCATCCTCAACTCCGGTGAGTTGAGCAATAAAGGGATTGAGTTATTGATAGAGGGTACGCCCATCAAACAAAAAGACTTCAGCTGGAACACCAGTTTCAACTTTGCCTACAACAAGAGTGAAGTGTTGAAGCTGGCCGATGGCATCAGTACTTTCTCCCTGGGCAACTCTGTCAACGGCAATGCCTTTATCAATAACCAGGTGGGTAATACCTATGGCGCTATTTATGGCTTCCGTATGCTGCGCGATGCTGCGGGTAACATTGTGTATGATCCCAATTCCAACCTGCCGGTGCAGACGGATGTCAACCAGCAATTGGGCAAGGGTGTACCTCCCCTCACCATGGGTTTTTCCAACACGTTCAGGTATAAGCATTTCTCCCTCGACATCCTGGTGGATGGCAAATTTGGCAACAGCATCTTTTCTGTAATGGAAGTATATGCTACCCGTTTGGGATTAATGAAATCAACCCTGGCCGGCAGAGAGAATGGTTTGAAGCTGGATGGGGTAACGCAGACGGGCGCTAAGTACAGCTATACCGTGCCGGTGGCCAACCTGCGGGCAGCGTATTACAATAGCCTCAACAGGTATACTGAATTGTTTGTGCATGATGCCAGCTTTGTAAAATTGCGCCAGGTGATCATCTCTTACCGCCTGCCCGAAGGTTTCCTGAAAGGACTAGGTGTACAGTCTGCCAATCTCTCCCTGGTAGGCCGCAACCTGCTCATCCTTTATAAGAAGACCGACAACTTCGATCCCGAGCAAAGCCTTACCAACGGCGCTGCACAAGGTATTGAGTCCATCGGCTTACCCCGTACCCGTTCTTATGGCGTAAACCTGATGCTCAAATTTTAACCACTAAAAGCAATTGTGATGAAACTATCAATGTCAAAATATACCCGCTTTGTACCGGTGGTGCTGGCTGTTGTGCTCCTGCAATCCTGCGACAAGGATTTTGAGGAGATCAATACCAATCCCAATGCCGTATCTGTTCCCACACCGCAGTACCTATTCAGCAAAGCGGTGTATGATGGGGCGCTCAACAGCGGCAATGTGAGCAAGCTCTTGTTCGGCACCATGCAATACATGACCAGCTTCAATGATGTGGAAGGTTTCGGTTCCAAGTACGTGGCTTCCCAGGTCAACCTGTCTTCGGCCGTCTTCACCGCCGCCTATCCCAACCAGATCAATGAGATTGGTGAGGTGATCAAGGCCGTGAAGAACGATCCCGCTAAGATCAATATGTATGCCGTAGCGCGTATCTGGCGTGTGTATTGTTTCAGCCGCCTCACGGATGTGTATGGCGATATCCCTTATTCCGAAGCGGGGCAGGGCTATAACCTGTCTATCTTTCAGCCTAAATACGATCAGCAGAGCGCCATCTATGCCGATATGCTGAAGGAACTGGAAGAAGCAGCTGCCGCCCTCAACCCGGCCAACGCTGCCACCTTCGGCGCCTCCGATCTTATTTATGGAGGTAATACTGATCGTTGGAAGAAGTTTGCTTATTCCCTCATGCTGCGCCTGGGCATGCGGCTCTCTAAAAGAGATGCTACGCTGGCCAAGACCTGGGTCACCAAGGCCATCACCGGTGGCGTGATCCGCGACTATGCCGACATTGCCAAAGTAGATTATGTGGGATCGGGCCAGAACATCAATAAGAATCCCATTGCTCTGCAATTGTTCAACGACAACTATGTGAAGGCCGATGGCATCAGCAATCCTGAGGGCGGCAAATACCACCAGGCATTTATCGATTCCCTCAAGGCTAATAACGATCCCCGCTTACCAGTGCTCTCCGTGGTGTATGTGGGCGGTGTTGCCAATACGACCGAAAGCCTTCAGAAAGGATTGCCTGCGAATATCAATGGTACCAAGCCGGCTGATTTCGTTACTTATTCAGAACCCAAGCAAACCACTGTATTGCGCCAGAATGCGCCCCTGTTATTATTCACCGTGGCAGAAGCCAATTTCTTATTGGCCGAAGCGGTTTTGAATACCTGGTATGCAGGTGAAACGGCGGCCGCCCTGTATGAAAAAGGCATACGGGCCGCTATGCAGCAGTGGGACCTCATCAGCGGCACCACCAATACCGTCGATGCGGCGCGGATCAATACCTATGTAACGGCGCATGCGCTGAAGACAAGCGCTTCTGTGGCGGTACAAACAGAACAGATCTATAACCAGGTATGGGTAGGGTTGTTTCCCGATGCGCAGGAAGTGTACAACAATTACCGGAGAACGGGTTATCCTGCCCTGGTACCCAATAATTATCCGGGCAATGCTACCGGTGGCAAGATGCCACGCAGGTTCATTTACCCTGTAGTAGAACAAACCCTCAACAAGGTTTCCTATGCTGAAGCGATCGGCCGACAAGGGGCCGATGACATTGTGACAAGGGTATGGTGGGACAAACAATAAACGCTATCAAAGGGTGGGTCGCCCTCTGAGGGCGGCTCACCCGGTCTAAAGAAGCTATCGAAGTTTTTTTCATAAGTCAGAGATTTTAAGTGGGAGGGCATTTCCATGCCCTCTTTTTTCTACCTTGGGAAAACGTCTCACGATAGGGAATGATTTCATAGAGTGGGAAAAGTTCACCCTGCTTTGAAAATAGATTTCTCCCTGCGGTCGAAATGACAAGGAAGGAAGAAACGGATCACCCTTGGTTGTCATCCCGAACGGAGCGCACTCCCTCTTTTGTCATCCCGAACGGAGCGCAGCGTAGTGAGGGATCTGCCAGCGAAGCAAAAGAAAATCGAAGCAAAAGCAATAATGAATAATCAGTATTCAGCAACGCATTCATGAAGAGAAAACAACTTTACATTGCTGCCATATGTTTCTTAGCGAGTACCCGCCTCACCGCGCAGTCTCCCAAGGAAATTCCCATTCCCCTGATCCCCCGTCCGGTTGATTACCGGCAAGGGGAAGGTGCATTCCCTATCAATGCAGCTACTGCCATATATTATGCGCAGGATATACTACGTCCTGCAGCTGAATTGTTGAAAGATTACTTGCATATCCATAAGATCCAACCCATATTGACCTGGGGTAAGCAAACCGAAGGCGGCACCCATGGTATCTCCCTGCAAATGGATTCCCTTACCGTGCCTCAACCGGAAGGCTACCATTTACAGATCAGCAAAGAGCATATTGAACTCATTGGCCACGATATGGCCGGCATCATACACGGCATTCAATCCCTGCGGCAACTCGCACAGTCTTCCGCGGGAAAAGGATTGGTAGTGCCGGGTGGCTCCATCACCGACTACCCCCGCTTTGCTTACCGCAGTATGGCACTGGATGTAAGCCGCCACCTGTTTCCCATTGCCTTTATCAAAAAATACATCGACCTGCTATCCCTGTATAAGTTCAACACTTTTCACTGGCACCTCACCGATGACCAGGGATGGCGTATAGAAATAAAGCAATATCCCCGGCTGCAGTCCGAAGCAGCCTGGCGTAAGCAGACATTGATCGGACATAAGAAAGAAACACCCCACCGGTTTGATGGTATACCCTATGGCGGGTATTATACGCAGGAAGAAATAAAAGAAGTAGTGCGCTATGCTACCCAACGAGGCATTACCATCATTCCGGAAATTGAAATGCCCGGTCATGCGCTGGCTGCCCTGAAAGCTTATCCTGCACTGGGCTGCACAGGCGGACCTTATGAAACAGCCACTTTCTGGGGTGTATTTGATGACGTATTTTGTGCGGGCAACGACAGTACCTTTGTTTTCCTGCAGCAGGTGCTCGATGAAGTGATGCAACTGTTCCCTTCCCACTATATTCATATCGGGGGCGATGAATGCCCCAAGACGAGGTGGAACGTCTGTCCTAAATGCCAGCAGCGCATGAAAGCCCACGCCTTGAAAGATGAACATGATCTCCAATCCTATTTTATACAGCGCATAGAAAAATACCTGAACAGTAAAGGGCGCGACATCATCGGCTGGGATGAGATACTGGAAGGAGGTCTGGCGCCCAATGCCACGGTGATGAGCTGGCGCGGAGAAGAGGGCGGTATAGCGGCTGCACAACAAAAACACCGGGTGATCATGACACCCGAAAGCCATGTGTACTTTGATTATTATTTGTCGCGCAATAAAGCAGAGCCGGTAGCAGCTGGCCATTATACACCATTGAATAAGGTATACAGTTACCAGCCGGCCTTCAGCCTGCCCGATTCTTTGCAATCGTATATTGCAGGGGTGGAAGGGCAGGCCTGGAGTGAATACCTGGTAGATGAACGGCAGGGCGGCTTATATGATCTTTCCCCGCGCCATAGCCCTGGCCGAACTGGCCTGGACACCTGCTGCCTTACGCAATTACGATCATTTCCTGCAAAGGCTCCGGCCGCAGGCCGCCTTATTAAAACAGCTGGAAGTGCCCTGGGCCGCCAACTTTGATGAAGTGGTGAGCGCCGGTATCAAACCCTCGAAGGGAATGGTGGCACTATCCCTGTACAGCAGTTATCCGGCGGCGCAGATACGATATACCATTGATGCCAGCACCCCTTCCATAAAGAGTGCGTTGTATACAGGGCCTGTGGTCATGAAAAAGAGCGGCACGCTGAAAGCCCTGGCTTTTGATGAACGCCAGAAGGTCATCGGCAGAACCTATGAACAACAGGTTACTGTGCACAAAGCCATTGGCGCTGCAGTGAAGCTGATGAATGAGCCCATGGCGAGGTGGAATCCCGGCAAGGAAGTATTGGTCAATGGCATTGCAGGCGTGGCGCGCTACAACGATGCCCAATGGCTGGGCTTTAATGGCGATAACCTCGAAGCGGTGATCGACCTGGGCAATGCCCAAACCATCCGCTCTGTAGGCATGAACCTGCTCAATTACCACTGGCAACGGATATGGGCGCCGGTAGTGTTGTATATTGAGGTATCGGAGGATGGCGTACAATTCAGGAAAGTGTTTACACAAAAGGATTTTCCGGTCAATGGTATCAATAGGGTGCGGGCGACTTTCAAGCCGCTCACGGCCAGGTATGTGAAAGTGACCGGTATCAACAAAGGCCTCCTGCAGCCCGGTGATTATGGAGCGGGTACGAAGGCCCTGCTGATGATCGACGAAATATTGATTGATTAATCATAAATCCAGCTTCGCATGTCTTTTATCATTGTAATGGGATGCATTGCTTTGCTGATCCTGCTCACCACCTGGGGAAAGTTCAATACTTTCCTGGCCTTCCTGCTGGTGTCCATCCTGGCAGGCATCCTCTTGCAATTGCCTCCCGATAAAGTGATCGCTTCCGTACAAAAAGGCATGGGCGATACACTGGGGTCGCTGGTGATCATCATTATGCTGGGCGCCATGCTCGGTAAGGTGGTGGCTGAAAGCGGTGCTGCCCAAAAGATAGCGGGTGTGCTCATGAACGCCTTTGGTCCGCGCAATGTACAATGGGCCCTCATGCTCACCGGCTTTATCATTGGTATTCCCCTGTATTATGGAGTTGGTTTTGTACTCATGGTGCCTATTATTTTCTCGGTGGTCTATCAATATAAATTGCCGGCCATCTACGTGGGACTGCCCATGCTGGCCGCCTTATCTGTTACCCATGGTTTCCTGCCGCCACATCCTTCACCGGTAGCCCTGGTGGGACAATTGCATGCCAATATGGGCCTTACTTTATTGTATGGCATCCTGGTGGCCATTCCTGCTATCATTGTTGCCGGACCCGTGTTTGCACGATTCCTGAAGCAGGTGCCATCACAACCTTTACAAACTTTTCGACCTTCCACTATAGAAGCGAATAAATTACCTGGCACTGCCATCAGTTTTATTACTGCGCTGTTGCCGGTATTCTTATTGATGCTGACCACCGCCTTGCCTTATATATTCAGCAACAGCACACCTGCCGTGAAAGCTGCCCTGGCATTTGTGGGGGAACCGGCCGTGGTGATGCTCATAGCGGTATTGGTAGCTACCTTTACGTTGGGAACAGGGATGGGCAAGCCCGTAAAAGTAGTGATGGACAGTTATGCCGATGCGGTGAAAGATATTGCCATGATCCTGCTCATCATAGCAGGAGCCGGTGCACTCAAGCAGGTATTGTCCGACAGTGGTGTAAGCAATGAGATAGCAGCAGCGCTGCGCACCTGGCCACTGCATCCCCTGGTACTGGGATGGCTGATGGCCGCCATCATTCGCGTATGTGTGGGATCGGCTACGGTAGCAGGGTTGACAACGGCCGGCATCATTGCTCCGTTGGTAGTGCAGACAAATGTCAACCCCAACCTCATGGTATTGTCCGTGGGAGCAGGCAGCCTGATGTTCTCCCATGTGAATGATGCAGGATTCTGGATGTTCAAAGAGTATTTCAACCTGAGTATAAAAAATACACTTAAAACCTGGTCGGTGATGGAGACCATCGTTTCCATTGCCGGACTGATCGGTGTAATGATATTAAGTTTATGGATATAAAAAACCTTACAATGGAGCACATGACAATTAAAAGCGCAGAAGAACAGTTTGTAAAGTTAGGGTTAAGCTTACCTCCGGCCCCTACACCCCTGGGTGTGTACAAACCTTTCTTAATTGACGGCAAGTACCTGTACGTTTCAGGTCATGGTCCGGTACTCAACAACCGGACATTGATCACCGGACGTATCGGGAAAGACATGGACATAGAGCAGGGGAAACAGGCGGCGCAGCAGGTAGGGCTCACCATTCTCTCCACTATCCGCACGCATGTGGGTGACCTGGATAGGGTGAAGCGCGTGATCAAAATATTGGGTATGGTCAATTGTACCCCCGATTTTGAGCGGCATCCTTATGTGATCAATGGATGCAGTGAGTTGTTTGCCGCCATCTGGGGCGAAGAGCATGGCATCGGCGTACGCAGCGCTGTAGGCTTTGGCTCCCTGCCCGATAACATTCCCGTGGAAATAGAAGCTGTGTTTGAATTGCATTGAGGACGGCAGTCGGCAATCGGCAATCGGCAATCGGCAATCGACAATCGGCAATCGACAGTCGGCAATCGGCAGTTGTGAATCGTTTGCTGCATTGCCTTTCGCTCGGAGCTCGTAGCTCACAGCTCGCAGCTGTAAGCGGGTCATAATGATTAAACGGAATAAGAAAGAATGAAAGACACCCAATGGTACTCCATCAGCAACATCGCGGAGATCGATTCTCCGGCGCTGGTATTGTATGAAGAAAGGATAAAAGAAAATATACGCCTGGCAGTAGAGCTATCGGGCAATGTATCCCTGTTGCGCCCGCATGTGAAAACAAACAAGATCGCGGAAGTGTGCCGGCTGATGCTGGAAGCGGGGATCACCAAATTCAAATGCGCTACCATTGCGGAAGCAGAAATGCTGGCCCAGGTGCAGGCGCCCGATGTAATGCTGGCTTATCAGCCCATTGGTCCCAAGGCCCAGCGGTTGATCGCATTGATCAATACTTATCCGGCTACCCATTTCTCCTGTCTCATTGATAACCGCGAGGTGGCTATTGATCTGTCGGCATTGGCGGCAGCCAATCAATTGACCATTGATGTGTATATTGATCTTAATGTAGGCATGAACCGTACGGGAATAGTGCCAGGGGATGAAGCATTTGCTTTGTACCAGCAGGCCCTGGTCTTACGGGCCATCAACCCGCTTGGTTTACATGCTTACGACGGACAGATCAAAGAAGTGAATCCTGTACTGCGGCAGCAGCAAAGTGATGAGGCATTTGCGAAGGTGCAGGCCCTGGCAGGAAAGATCCGGTTGCGCCTGGGCATTACGCCCATCATCGTAGCGGGTGGATCACCCACTTTCCCTACCCATGTACACCGGGCAGGTGTGGAATGCAGTCCGGGTACCTTTGTATTCTGGGACAGGAGTTATGTGCTGCAAATGCCCGAGCTTCCTTTTGAGTATGCGGCGCTGGTGGTTACCCGGGTGATCTCCATTATTGATCAACAGACCATCTGTACTGACCTGGGCCATAAGTCCGTGGCGGCGGAGAGTCCATTTCCCCGTGTATATTTTCTCAATGCACCCGAAGCCACTCCTGTAGGACAAAGCGAAGAGCATATGGTATTAAAAGTGCCCGACGCTGCCCGCTTTAAAATAGGAGATGTGTTGTATGGAGCACCCATTCATATTTGCCCGACCGTGGCATTGTATGAAAGGGCACTTATTATTAAAGATCACCAGCGCGTGGACGAATGGAAAGTAGTGGCCCGCGACAGAAAAATAACGATATAATTATGTTCACCATCGACGCTCACTTAGACCTCAGCATGAATGCCATGGAATGGAACCGCGATCTGCGGCAGCCTGTCATGGATATTCGTAAGCGGGAAGAAGGATGGACGGATAAACCCGATAGGGCCAAAGGGACCGTCGCCTTGCCCGAACTACGCAAAGGAAAAATAGGACTGGTAGTAGCTACCCAGATTGCCCGTTATGTGGCGCCTGGCAATAACCTGCCGGGCTGGTATTCTCCCGAGCAGGCATGGGCGCAAACACAGGGCCAACTGGCCTGGTACAAAGCCATGGAAGCAGCCGGTGAAATGGTAATGATCAAAGATGCGCAGGCACTGGAACAGCACCTGGCTTTGTGGATGAATGGAGCGCCAGACGATACAAAGCCCGTGGGTTATATCCTCAGCCTGGAAGGCGCCGATTCGATGGTCACTACCGACTACCTCGAAACGGCCTGGCAGTATGGATTACGTGCCATAGGACCTGCCCACTATGGTCCTGGCCGGTATGCCAATGGTACCGATGCTACCGGTGGTTTACATGCCATGGGTAAAGCTTTACTGAAAGAAATGGACCGCCTGGGTATGGTACTCGATGCTACCCACCTCTGTGATGATGCTTTCTGGGATGCGATGGATATATTCAACGGACCTGTATGGGCCAGTCACAATAATTGTCGGGCCCTCGTTGATCACAACCGCCAGTTCAGCGACGACATGATCAAAACATTGATCGGCAGGGGAGCGGTGATTGGTGGGGCATTGGATGCCTGGATGATGGTACCCAATTGGGTGCGGCAACAGTCAACGCCGGAAAGCATGCACTGCAATCTCGAAAAGCTGATCGATCATATGGACCATATCTGCCAGCTGGCCGGCAATACCCTGCATATAGGCATTGGTACCGACCTCGATGGCGCTTTTGGTAAAGAGCAATGCCCTTATGACCTCGAAACCATTGCCGATCTGCAAAAGCTGCCGCAGCTATTTGCTAAGCGTGGTTATTCGGCCGGCGATATTGAAAATATTATGCACGGAAATTGGTTAAGGTTCTTACGTAAGGCGTGGTCTTAAAAACAAAAGCGAGCAACTACGCCTGGTTCATTAGTAAACAAAAAGCCCGGTTGCTGCAATGGCAGCCCGGGCTTACTTTATTTAGTGCCTTCTTCGACCTGCGATACCTCGTATTTATTCTTGCCGTCTACCTGTACAGGCTGGTAATAAGTTTCACCCACTTTCACATAGGTTTGATCGCCGATCTTCACTTCTTCACCTCCTGCGGGCAGGTTGTCTACTACCGCTCCGGCCGGAGGCGCCACTGCCTTGTACCCGCTGCCTGATTTTTCATAATATGCCCCGCCATAATAATAGCTGGTCACATTCTTTAGCATAAGAAAAGGGCCTTGCAAGTTGCAGGCCCTTTTCTTATCTCCAGATTCGGGGAGAATTAACTATGTTATTGATCCACTTTATCGCTGATCACCGTTCCGTCGGCACTCAGGTGTACTTTCTTTTCATCCTTATCCTTCTTAAGTTCTACCTTATAGTACAACTTGCTGCCTTCTTCTACCTTTTCAGGATCTTTTATCTTATAGCCGGCATATTTGGCAGCGATTGTTTTTTGTACGGGCGCCGGTAATTCCGTATGCTTGATATCCGTTTCGTGCTTGAGTACTTTCCCCGCAGCATCTATCTTAGCCTTGTGGTTGATCTTATTGATCTCAAATTTTACTTCATAGTGGTCTTTCTTTTTCTTCCACCTGGCATCCGTGGTATTTTTGAATTGCTGCTGGAAGCCGGTTACTACAGCAGCAGGCACCTGGGCTTGCGGAATATCCTGGGCATTGGTGGTCAATGTTGCTATACTTAACCCTACTACAAAAAGCACTTGTTTCATGATGGTATGTTTTTAATGGTAGCGTAAAGATAATCCCAAAATATAAGATGTAGGGAATGCAATTCGGGGAACGTCCCCCGAATTGCATTCCTTTACTGCTTCGGCACAAATATCTGTTTCAGCTGCTCTGCCAGCAGGCCGTTTCCACCCACGCTGATATTGCTGATCTTCTCGGCGATCTTTTCCACATATTCCATTTCCTTCAGTTTCCACAACATCGCATTGTCTTCCATCAGTTTGGCAGTATTCAGCAGGCTACGGGTGCTGGCGGTCTCTTCCCGGCGCATGATGGTATTGGCCTGCGCCTTCTTTTCCGCGATCAATACCTGGTTCATGATCTCTTTCACATCACCCGGCAATATGATATCACGGATACCAAAGCTGGTTACCTCAATACCCAGGGCCTCTGCCTGCCCGGCTACTGCCTGCAGTATGAAAGCACCTGCACCGTCTTTCTTTTCCAGCAACTCATCAAAGTTTAACGAAGCGACGTATTCACGCAATGCCAGTTGCAATACGATATACAATTGCATATCGTATTCCCTGTTTTGCAGGAACGCCTTTTCAATATCAGCTACCCGGTACTGCGCCCAGGCATTGATACGCAAAGCCGCTTTATCCCTGCTGAGGATCTCCTGTCCGTTGATCTCCAGTTTTTGCTGGCGAATATCTGCCTTACTCACATGGATAGGGATGCTGTTCTTGTACCAGAAATACACACCGCCCGACAACACTTTCACAAAGCGGCCATCTATATACAAAGCCGCCTGCTCGTAGTTGTCTACGCTAAAGCTCCGCACATAAGGCGCTAACAGCTTGTGCTGTAAAGTGGTACGGTCGATAGCCTCGGTGATCTCCACTTTACTGGTATCCAGCCTTACAAAGTCGTGGGTCACCACACTTTTCCAGAAGGTAAAGCGGCCGGTAGTCAATACCTCTTTCAGCAAACCGTTCTCATAATGCAATACGATCTCACTGTCTTTTACTTCCACTACCTGCAGAGCTTCTGCGAGGGCCGCATCCTGCAGCAGGATATTCAATTCCACCGGTGCTTCAAAGGGTTTGGTGATGTCATAAATGTTCACCGCTTTATTGTCCCAGAACCAATAGTTCCCTTCTTTGATCATTCGTTGGTAGGCCCCACGCTTAAATACCAGGCCTACCTGCCAGGTATTTATTCTTACTTGTTTCATGTTGGTTGTTTTATTACTTTTTTAAATAAAACCAGTCTTATTTACCATCCCGTAATCACGGGGGAAACAGGGCTTCCTGTTTAAAGAGATCAGTTTGCACCCAATAGATGATGTTGCCACCACCGGAACCGAGCAAAGTGATGCCTGCCACAGGCGCGGATTGTTGCCCGCTGGTGTTTACCGGATTGCTGCTGCCACCCTGCCGGGCCAACCCCTTAAAGGAAAAGGCGTAAGCAGGGATCATCCCTGCATGGATGGGAAGACAGCCGGCAAATAATCCTGGCTTTATAAGGATCACCATTTGAGAAGCGGTGTACTTCGTGCTGCTACATTAGAGATGTAGTGTTCTACCATTGAACTATCCCGTTATGAGTGGGAGTGGGATTCGAACCCACGTGATGCTGCTGCTCTTCCGTTGAGCTACCGGACCTATTTCCGGAGGGGAGTCGAACCCCTGACCCGCAGGTTATGGAGGGCATTACACCGTGAGGCAACAGCATACAGAGCGTTACTACGTCTGTACTGTACTGCTTCTTTGAAACAGCCACCCGGTTTGCATCTCAACAGGTCAATACCCTTCTTGCCGTTAAGCAAGCTCTTAAAACACGCTTGCGTGTTATACTACTTTATCTGCACAGCAGGAACTCGCAAAAGCATAAGGCTTGGCCCGGAAGGCAAACCCCATTCCCATAATGTAGCCCATCGCATCTTTCAAAGCGTGGTTACTTTTAAAGTTGGGATTGGTGTTGATGTCGGCATGCACTTCCATATCTATGCTGTAGTTGGTAAACAGGCCGCACAACTGGTAGGCTACTTCTATACTTTTGCCTACCTCGGTCAACATCCGTTCTTTCACACTCATCGGTTGTTGTGAGGAGTCGCTCAGTACATACATAAATCCCCCTTTACCTTTTCGTAAGAATACGATCACCGTGGCAAATGCAGTGGTGCCTGCTCTTACCTGGCTATCCGTACCGATACATACCTTCAGTTGATGTCCGTGGGCTGTTTCCCTTGCCAATACCGATCTTACTTCTTCTTCGATCGGGCGGCGGATGGCAGTACCATCCAGCCGCTGCCATTGTTGTTCCATTGTGTTTGTGTTTTTTATGTTTCTGTAATCATATCCTTGATCTGATGATATTTTTTATAGTTGGTCCGGTGCGATTCGAACGCACAACCCGCCGGTTAAAAGCCGGCTACTCTGCCGTTAAGCTACGGACCAATGTTAGTGATGACTGACGGGCAAAAAAAAGCCCGGTCGTTGGTATCGACCGGGCTGTAGTGCTGTACAACTGCTCTTACACAGCGTACTCCTGTTTACAACACGGTCGAATGGCTATACTCTCCCTGTTCATGATGAGCCACATACCCTTCCGGATACACGCACAGGTAGAACTGCCGGGGAAATACGCATCTTTCCGCAGCATGGTCAACATGGCATGGCCTGATAGTAATTGCTTCATCTGTAAATTTTTGTGACAAAAAAGCCCCGCAATCTCTTGCGGGGCCCGTGTTATCGTGAATTCGTTGTTTCAACTTATTCCGCAGTATAACCCGCCCCGCATCCGGTATTTTCGCCTTTGCGGCTGGATCCGTTTGCTGTTTCAATATGTAATTGCAGGCTTGTCATCTGTTGTTTTAAATTTGTTTTGCGTTGCAAAGATGAAAATAATTTTTCGTTGTTTCCAAATTTGAGCAATCTTTTTTATACTTTTTTAAACTGGTCATAAGCTCAGGTGCTCTGAAACCCTTGCCAGGACTGTATTTTCGGGCCATTGAAATTGGCTGGTATAATGTAAAATTAATATACGCGCCATTGCGGTAAAATAAGACTACCTTTAACGAAACTGTTGCCCCCAAACACCTGTTAGGTTGCAGGATCGTTTTAAATAGGGCAGTAGTGACATTGGGTATCCTTACGTTACACCATGCTCGTAAAAGTAGCAACTGTACAGCCATAACTGTTCGCATCAGCATGTCCCCTTGTCTATTACGCTTCGGCTAATTATATCAAACTAAATAAAACAAAAAAAATGAGAAGTGCAGGAAGGCCGCCGGTATCACCGGTCCAATTGAAGAATGGATTTTACATTGAAGTGTGTGACAAAGGAACAAAGAAAGGAATGAAGATCTGGAACGCTACGGAAAAGGCCATGCAGGATGCTGCACGTCTCTATGAAGGATATAAGACCGTCCTGATCCTCGGTGAATACAAGGAAGGCAGCTTCGCCAAAGAAACCGGTTCACGCAGGTAGCATAGCATTGCCGGTATTGAACACCTAACTACCGCTATCCCCTTTTGCCCGCCGTGTAAACGGGAAATATTTTTATTTACAGATAGCAGGAGCGAATGTTTGCAGCCGATGCTTGACAAAACATTCTTTATACATGACTAAGCCAATCAAAGTTCTATTTGTAACCACCTCGCATGATACAGTAGGTGCTACCACCGAAAAAACAGGCTTGTGGCTCGATGAACTGGCTACCCCTTATTTTATTTTTAAAGATGCTGGTTCCTATATTTCCATTGCTTCACCCAGGGGTGGGGCGGTACCGGTCGACCCCAAAAGCGAGTCGGTCATGAGTGTAACCCGCAGTTCAAAACGCTTCAGGAATGATACCGAAGCCATGAACCATTTATCACGCTCTATGCTCCTCCTGGATGTAAAAGAGGAAAATTACGATCTGTTGTTCATCACAGGTGGCCACGGCGCTATGTGGGACCTTGCTGCCAATCCATTACTGAAACAATTGGTGGAACATTTCAACACAAAAAATAAACCTGTAGGGGCGGTATGTCATGGTGTGGTGGCCCTGTTAACGGTCACCGAAGGAAAAGATAATCTCTGGATAAAAGGTAAGGCCATTACCGGTTTCAGCAACAGGGAG
Source organism: Paraflavitalea soli (assembly GCF_003555545.1). Taxonomy (GTDB): domain Bacteria; phylum Bacteroidota; class Bacteroidia; order Chitinophagales; family Chitinophagaceae; genus Paraflavitalea; species Paraflavitalea soli. The sequence goes on from NZ_CP032157.1 coordinate 223,989, forward strand.
GAAGAATCAGCAGGTATGACGCAGTTGTTGCCTTTTTTACTGGAAACAAAACTACAGTCCCTTGGGGCCACTTATACCAGCGGTACCGATCACACAAAACATGTGGTGTCTGCCGGCAATGTGATCACCGGCCAGAATCCTGCTTCCGCCGAAGAGGTAGCAAAAATGACACTCAACATGATCAGGCCCACGTATAATGTAGTCAGGAAATAAGGTAAGCCTGCTTATAATGATTTGCGTACGATCATCCGGAAGGGGTTCTTCACCTGCTTCACCTCTTTGTTGAGCAGCATCTGGGCAGCGGTGCTACCCATGCCCTCAAAATCGGTGGTGACCACCGTGATCTCCAGCAGCTCTTTAAGCACCGTCTCATTAAAGGAAATGATACCTACGTTCTTGCCGGTTTGAAGATCGGCTTCCTTTGATTTTTTGATCAGTTGTGCCAGGTCCGATTCGGCGGTAACGATGTAGACGGTGCCTGCCTGTGGCAATTCTTTATCGAGGCTGGAGATCACCGCAAAATCCTTTCCGTGCTGCTGGCAAAACTCATAACAGCCATCCACAATGTCGCGGGGGTGGTTGCTTTGCAGGGGAAACACGATGATGATGCGCTGGTATTTCTTCAGCAGCTTGACGGATGATTCCAGTACATCATGAATATCCTGTTTGAAATCCTGGTACACCGTCATATGGTGTTTGCCCAATTCCGGCACATATTTATCCATGATCATTAACTGCGAGGGGGGAATGGACTTTAATACTTTCAGGTAGCTCTTCTTACTCGTCTTGTGAAAGAAATGAGGCATGATCACATAGTAGTGGTACTTGCCCATATTGGCTTCCAGTATTTCTTCCAGCCGGCGTATATCATAATGATGCACCTGCAGGTCTACCACTGCTTTGTCCTGCAGGGTTTCAATAAAACTATAATAAATGATCTTCTTATAAGAGCTGAGCTTGTTGAAGATCAGTAGCACCTTCAGCTTTTTGTCCTTTCTGCCCACTACATAATAGCCTTTGGCTGCCACGGCATACACATAGCCTTCTTCGATCAGTTCACGGTAAGCTTTTTCTACCGTATCACGGCCGTAATGATAGGTCTTACTAAAGTCATTAATGCTCGGTAACTTACTATGGGGCTTCAGGCCGCCATTGTCGATGGCCATAGATACGGCATGAACGATCTGCTTGATCTTACTGGGTATATGATTGGCATTAATGCTGAAAGACTTCATGGGATTATTTTAATATGGATCCGGCATATCGTTTTGATAGGGCTGCAGGCAGCCTCCGGTACTATGACCGGAATCAGAAATAAATATAAATATCCTGGGAGAAAAAAATACAAAAAGCTTTCAGAAGCACGGAAAGCGATAAGATCAGGCTAACATAATTGATCATTTACCGCATTTTCTTCCATTGCCGGCGGATGAAGAACAAGGCCAGGAACCACGCAAAGAGCGTTGCGATCAGGTTGGTATAGTCTGGACTATGATTGATCGACATCATATCATTCAACTGGCTGTTGTAATATACCTGCAGGGGCGCGCCGGGCTTCAACACCCTATATTCTTCTTCTTCAATAGGGATCACCCTTTCCTGTTTACCATGCTGTACCGTGGCCTCATAGGTGTAGAACCAGTTGCTGCGCTTCGATGTGCTGCGACGGTACGTGCTCAATACCTGTACGGTTTCTTCACGCGCGCCCGCTTTCAGCTGGTTGTAATAGCGGTAGTATTGCCAGGTATTCCAGGTGAGGTAGGCAACGCCTGCCAGCAGGAGGGCCATAAAGACAAACCTTCCTGCTGTACGTGCGATCGTCCATCCGGTGAGGGTGGCCAGCAGGCCCGACAGCAGCAGCAGGAAGAGGGAGGTGAGGACAATACAGGCCAGCAGCCATTTCCGCCCGTCATTCCAGAAGCTGATGATGGAGAACTTTACCAGCCGCGACTGGTTGCTGTTGTTGCTGAAAGCATTGTAGGAGCGTGGCTGGCGGAAAACGTCTGTACCGGGATGATAAAACAAGGCTACCCGGTCGCCCGTAGTAAGCCAGCCGGTATCTTGTTTATACCGGAGGGTATACGGTTTATTGTTGTAGGTGAAACTGAGGTAGGCGATTTGGGCAAACTGGTCTTTCCAGGACCGGTATTCCCGGTTTACATCATCAGTACGTATGGTTACCAGCCGGCCTTCCTTACTGATCAGTTCGTATTGTTGCTGGTCGAGCCACTGTTCCCTGGCCAGCCAGGCCAGCAGGCCAATGATGACGGTTATCACCAGCATGACGATAAAACCTGCTACACTGCCCAACCGTTGTAGAAATGAGGGAACCATGTTGCGAAGATGCGGCTAATAGGGGTATGGTAGAATCACTCAAATGAGTAGAAAACAGCTTCGAGCTGCGAGCAGGAACAGCCAGCTACGAATAACCAACTACGAGTCGTAACGAACGAAGAACAGGTGTATTTAGCTCGAGGCTCGAAGCTCGTGGCTCGCAGCTTGTATTACTTCAATACATCAAAATCCACTACCCGGCGCAGGTATTTTTTGTCCTGGATGACCCAGGTATATTCATTGCCTTTATACGCCGTATTCAAGAGGTAGATATAATAAGAGCGTCCGTCATTGGAAATGAAAACGCCATTGCGGGTTTTGGAACTGCCGTCCTTGTCCTGGTAAAAAAAGCTGGGTTCATAGAGGTCAAAATAAGCGGAGGGGGGAATCACTACCGTATCCTTGCCCATCATGACCGTGATGGATTCGATGGTCACGCGGGGCATCTCTCCATAATTGCCATAGTAGGGCTTGCCATCCACTTTCACTACATGCTTTTCTTCCAGCATGATCTTGTGTTTGGACGGATCAAATATGCCGGTTTTGATCGTCACCTGTATCTGGTCGTTGGCCCAGGTCATATAATTACTTCCATACGATTTGACGGGTACTGATTTCAGGGGCAATTTGGTAATGCTTTCATCGATACCGGCCATGAGGAAAGAAGCCAGTTCGGCCCGGATATCCTTTTGCTGCATTTTTGAAAAGTTGTCCTTCTTGTTGCGGAAATCGCGGAACTCATCATCCTGTGCCAGGGCAAGGGTGCTGCAAAGGAGTAATATCGGCAGTATGATACGCATAGTCAGGAATTTGGATGAAACACGAATTTAATACGCGATCACCATACCAGCAAGATGCGTGTTATTGTGTGAAAGACAAGTTAAAGAATGTCGAATTTAGCATGTAGGATTTAGAATTGCTCCGCCACCTAAGCAATTTGCCAATCAGCAAGTGCATAATTAGCCAGCTCTTTAAGACAAAAGAATCCGAAATCCTACATGCTACATCCGGGATCGCTTACGGTTCCGTAGCTCCATTCAATATCCAGGGCAGGTTGAACTTGTGGAATTCAATAGAACGGTGGCTGGTGGCGTTGTTGCTCACATCTTCATTGATCTCGATCAGGGCACCTACGGCATAGTCAGCCGTTTTGGCCATGCTGGAATAGCCGCCTTTGCCCTGGTCGCAGGTTTCTTCATCCGTGAGCCAGTCGTGTGTTCTCCGGCTGATGGGCCAGGTAACTCCTTCATCATAGCTGACGCGGATGCGCATCTTGCACCTTCTTTCTGTGCTGGCCGGGTTGAGGAAGAAGATACGGCTGGGCTCGCCGGTGTACCGCAATACCGAGCCTTCGCATTTGGGATCCAGCAGTACATCGTGCGGGGCAAAAGCGCTGAAGCCATTTTCGATGCTGCCTTTGGATATCCAGCGTCTTTTGGCCGTTTCAAATTGTGCTGTGCCGGGCCGGTCATTGCGCATGAGCGTGCCATCCATCAACTCGATGATCGTAGGTTCGCCCGATCCGCTGGGCACCAGTTGGTAATGCCAGGTGGCGCCATGGTCATCACTGTAAATGTTTCTCCGGTTGGCGGGAATGATCAGGCGGCCAGCGTGGGCATTGCTGGTTTGCAGTCCTGCACCGGGGCCCATGGCATCCCAGGCAAAGCCGGGCGGCAGCAGGGAACTGGTCTTGTCGACCGGGGTAGCCCAGGTAACGCCATCGTCATCACTCCAGGAAACATACACTTTGCGTTCGCCCCAGGTGTCGATAGGGTCATAGCCGTCAGTGCCTCCCTGGTTGGTGGTGCCGGAGTTCCAGGACATCCACAGCCATATCCGCCCGGTGTTGCGGTCTACCACAGCTGTGGGGTTGCCCCAGGTACCGGGGCCTACGCCCACTACTTCCCCCAGGGCGCTCCAGGTGCTGCCATTGTTGGTCGAGCGCTTGAATACCAGGTTGATATTACCATAATCCTTGTTGTCGGCCATGCGGCCTTCGGCAAAAGCGATGAGCGTGCCGCTGTTGGCGCGCACGATGGATGGGATGCGATAGGAGTGATACCCTTCCGAGCCGCCATTAAACAGTACCATGGTGTTGTGATAAGGAGCGGCAGCTGCGGCGGCATTGGTGGCCAGTTCTTCATCAGCGGCGGCGGTGAGCGGTTCAGCAGGAACAGGGGTTACATGCCGGGTGCAGGAGCTGGCGAAAGCCAGGGCTACCAGTAACAGCGAGGCATAGCAGGGCCTCCATAAGAAAGGTTTCTTTTTCATAGACCAGTTCGTTTTAGTGATTATATGTTGTTATGTAATACATAATCAAATTAGGCAATCTGGCTGAAATGGCAAAAAGAAGTGGGGAAAAGTCCGGAAGTCCGGAAGTCCAGGGAAGACCGGAAAAAGCGGGGCGGAGGCTGTATTGCTTTCCGACTTACTGACTTTACCGACTTTCGGACTACAGGGAGTAAGACTGCCGGCACATAGCCCGGATACTTTCTCCGTATTGCCTACGCCCCTTAGTACACTGGCCCCTTTTCATTGAGCGGTCAGGCAATCCGGAGGCAATGCGTAGAACATGCGCAGGCAATGTGCAGGCCCTTGGGTAGTTGCCCCTACAGGTGCTCCAGGTGGGGCAGCAGGTGCTGGCGCATGGCATTAGGAAATTCTTCGGGTTTATTGCCGTGGAGGATCTTCACGAGGTCGGCATGGGTGACGGAGCCCACGGAAGTATGTTCCAGTTTGGATTCGTATTCGACCACGTATTCGAATACCGGCATCAGGATCGTCTGAAAACGCTTTAGCGTCTCATTCCCGGCCATTTCGTAGAGGGTGGAGTGGAAGTCCACCTCGCAGCGAACGCGCTCAATAGCGGTGCTCGCACGGCGCTCTCGTTCCACGATAGCGTCGAGCTGCTGCAGGTGTTCGGGGGTCTTGCGACGGAAGAGGAGGTCGCCCAGGCCTATTTCCAGCACGATGCGAAGTTCGAACAGCTCTTTGCGCACGTTCATATCCAGCATGTTAGGGTGCAATATGCGTTCCAGTCCCTTCATCACATCGGGCTGGGTGAGGATCATACCGCGCTTTTTCCTGGACTCGATCATGCCCAGCATACGCAGCCGGCTCAGGGCCTCCCGTACCACATTGCGGCTTACACCCAGCGCTTCGGCGATCTCCATTTCCTTGGGGATGGCATCGCCCGGCCGGATCGACCGCTTGATGATATAATCACGCAATTGGGTTTCCACCTGGTCGGCCATGGTGAGGGAGGCTATAGGCTTCAGTTTAAATAGTTCCTGATCCATCTTCATAAAAGCAAATGTAGTAAAGAGTGTTGATATGTAATACTTAATAGGCCGCTTTATTCACCTTCGCTATCGCCCTTGTCAACCTGCTATTTTTCTGGGTATTTCCCCATTTCTGCTGTAATCATCTATTTATCAAGTATATGACTTTACATTAAATTTCTGCCCAAAAAGTTGGCCGCATAGAGGAGTTCCCTATATTTGTGATATGTAGTACATAATAATCTACTAACAAGCTAACGCACGCCATTTATGAAAAAACTGATCTCCTGCCTCACACTGGGCTGCTGGTTAATGCTCTCTTTAGTGGCAACCGCCCAGGATACTGAACTGGTGGTGACGGGCACCGTTACCAGGGCTGGCTCTTCCGAAAAATTGTCCAACGTTACGGTCTCCCTTAAAGGTACATCCCGGGCTACAGCAACGGATGCCAACGGACAATATTCCTTAAAAGTAAATGATCCCAGGGGCATATTGGTATTTACCTATGTGGGCTTCGGGGAAAAAGAATCTTCCATCAATGGCCGCAGCCGCATCGATATGGTACTGGATGCTGCCAATACCACCCTTACGGATATCGTGGTAGTCGGATATGCACAGCAATCTAGGACCAAGATCACCGCCGCGGTATCGAAGCTCAATCCTGAAGAGTTGAAAAATACCTCCAACCCCAATCCCGTGCAGGCCATGCAGGGAAAGATCGCCGGGGTATCCATTCCAATAGGTACGGGGCAGCCGGGCGCCGGGGCTCCCAATATCATTATCCGTGGCGGCACCAAACTCAATGCCTATGGTTCGGGCCTGGGCAACGCAAATGGTAATCCATTGGGCGCTACTGATGGCACCAGTCCGCTGGTGATCATCGATGGGGTGTTCAGGTCATTGAATGATATCAACCCCGATAATATAGAGTCGCTGCAGGTGATGAAAGATGCGGCTTCTACGGCGCCTTATGGAGCGCAGGGCGCCAATGGTGTTATTGTGGTGAAAACAAAAGGCGGCAAGTTCAACAGCAAGATGGGCCTCACGATCAATCACCGTACCACCTGGGAAACACCCGCCCGTGATTATAAATACCTCAACGCCGATCAGTACCTGCCGCTGGCACGTACCACGGTGAAAAATACATTTGATGGGCTGGATAAGAACAACCTGCTCAACAATGGCGGCTTTTCTGCCGGCACCCGGGTGTACACGGCCAAAGGACAGTATGGTAATAGTATTAACCTTACAGCGCTCTATGATAATATAGTAGCTATCGAGGGACAAGCCTATGTTGACAACCTGCTGGCCCACGGTTATAAAACGATGGATGATCCTATTAATCCCGGTACCAAACTGCTCTATGCGGATAACCATTACCAGGATATGATCTGGGTAACGGGACTTACCAATAATACCAATGTGTCGATCGATGGGGGCAGTGAAAAAGCCAGCTACAATATGAGCGCCGGTTATACCAACCAGGAAGGCAGTTTTGTAGGCACCCGCTATAAGCGCTACGATGTACTGGGCAATTTCAGTTTCAAAGCAACGGAGAATTTCCGCATCGACGCCATGATCAATTACCAGAATGTGCTGCCCAACTTTGTAGATGCTTACCAGAATGAACTGGTGCGCGGCACACGCATCACACCGCTCATCCGTATCTATAAGGATGATGGCAATCCCACACCGGGCGAACTATACACCGTGCGCAACCGCTTCCATACGCTGAAGTATGATGATTTCCGGGTGAATACGGAGCGACTGATCAGCCGGGTGGCCGGTGACCTTACCATTATGAAGGGCCTGCACTGGAAACCTGCTTTCTCTTATGCGATCCAGGATTACCGGGAGTTGTTCATGCGCAAGGCTACACCTTCCAATGAAATACAACCTTCTACTCAACGGCAGAAGAACGAATACACGGATAATATGCGTGACCTGATGACGGATCAGATCCTGCAATATGATTTCAATGTGGGCGGTGATCACCAGTTCATGGTGCTGGGTGGTTTCAACTTCCGCAAGGTGACGAACAGTATTATCAGCATTGGTTCACAAAGAGCCAACAACGATTATATCTATACCATTGTAGAGCCGGCCACTACGGTGATCGGCGGTGTGGTAACTTCCAATGTTACCAATTTTGCCACCACGCTGAAAGAACAACGTTCAGTGAGCTTCTTTGGCCAGTTTGCTTATGATTACAACAATAAGTATTTGCTGGGTGGTTCACTGCGCTATGATGGTTTTTCCAACTTTGCACCGGGCAACCGGTATGCTACCTTCCCGTCCCTCTCGGCGGGTTGGAACATCCACAAAGAAAACTTCTGGAAGGTGAAACCGGTAAGCTCCCTGAAATTACGGGCCAGCTGGGGTACGAGTGGATTGAGCGGACTTGAGCTGGTTGATACCTATGGCGGTTATGGTGCTACGCAATATGCAGTAGGCTCCGGCGTGCTCCGTACCAACCTTTCCAATCCCAACCTGGTATGGGAAAGCACGGAAACCACGGACCTGGCGCTGGATGCGGGTTTCTTACAAGACCGGTTGACCTTCTCCATCGATTTTTATAATAAACTCACCAAAGACAGGCTGGCTTCCAAACCGCTGCCTTCCGAAGCGCCCTTCCCTTCCATTACCTACAACAATGGGGTATTGCAGAACAAAGGAGTAGAAATAGAACTGGGCGGTACAGTGATCCGCTCCCGGTCATTTACCTGGAGGGCCAATATCTCTTTTGCATACAACAAAACCCTTGTGAAGGAACTGCCTGGCAATGGCCGGGCCAAGAACCGCCAGGGTGGTGATGTAGTATATGATCCTGTTTCCAAACAAAACATAGAAGCCGGCGGCTTTGCTGAAGGGGAACGTCCTTATGGTCTGTGGGCTTACAAGGTACTTGGTGTATTTGCTACGGAAGCGGAAGCTGCTGCCTGGAATGCGACTACCAAAGATAACCTGGCCTCACCCTCTGGCATAGCTGTAAAGAAACATGCCGGTGATTTCAACTTTGCCGATATCAACGCTGATGGCGTCATTGATAGCAGGGACCAGGTATTTATGGGATACCGCACACCCGATAAGATAGGCGGTATGCAGAACACCTTTACCTATAAAGGTATTTCCCTGCGCATCGCTGTTGACTACGCCCTCGGTCACCTCATCAGCAATGGTGCGCTGGCACGCTCACTGGGTACAGGCCGGGCCTTCAACGAAGGAGCGCCTGCAGAAGCACTGGGCGGCGATATCTGGCAGAAGGAAGGCGATGCCGGTAAAAAATATGCGCGTTTCTCTTTTGCTGATTTTGATTTTGGCCAGCGCAATTATCTCCGTGGCGCTACGCTGGGTGTTAACCAGTCTTATTCTTCCGATGTATCGGTGATGATCGAGAAAGGTGATTTCCTGGCTTTCCGGGAGATAGCGCTTTCCTATGATGTGCCTAAAGCGATCCTGAAGAAAATACGCGCAACCAATTTGAATGTATTTGCCAGCGTGTTCAACCTCGGGTACATCACCAAATACAAAGGACTGAACCCGGAGAGCTATGCGGGCTTTGATCCCGGTGGGTATCCCAGACCGAGACAGTTTTCGCTGGGCGCGACGTTGAAATTTTAGGTGTTCGCTGTTAGGTATTAGCTGTTAGCAATACAGAATACAGAATACAGAATACAAAAACGTCCATGGCCACGAGCAAAGGGCTAACAGCTAAAAGCTAAAAGCTAACTCCCAAAGGCTAAGAACTTCATTCAAAACAAAAAATATTCAGGATATGAAAAATATTACAGGAATAACCATCTTGCTCATCAGCGTGCTGCTGGGTAGTTGCGATAAATTGCTGGAGGTAGATCCCCAGTCCACCATTACTGAAGAAACCTATTGGCAGAATGAGGGTGATTTTGAGCCCTACGTTACAGGCATCTATACCTATATGCGCAGCTTTGCCAACAATACCACCTATGGCACAGAAAGGGGAGAAGAATTGGTATCTGCGCTCAACTCCCGCTTTGGCGTAGCCTGGTCACAGACCATTTCCCCCTCTTCGGGCGCCATCAATTACAATGACTGGTACAAGGCCATCGGCCATTGTAACCTGCTGCTGGAAAAAATAAAAGGATTTGCTTTTGCTTCCAATCCTGACACGCGCAAGCGGATCATCGCAGAAACGTATAGCTTGCGTGCCTACTGCTATTTCCATTTAACACGCATTATAGGCGACGCTCCCCTGATGCTGCAGGCGGTGGTAGATGAAAATGTGCCCCTGCTGCCCCGCTCCAGTGCGGCCGATGTGGTGAAGCAGATCAGGAAGGACCTTGATTCTGCTATCAACCTGTTTAGCTCCATGAGCAACTTCAATGCGAAGACCTATCCCTCCAAATACCGTTTTGCTTATGGTTCGGCCCAGGCGCTGAAGGCAGATGTATGCCTGTGGAGTGGTAAAGTAACGGGCGGTGGCGATGCTGCTTTCAATGATGCCATTACAGCCATCAATGAAGTGGAAGCTTCAGGCGTGACCCTCAATACCGATTTTAAAAATGTAACAGGTGTGCGTGCCGGCGCCAATTCTGAAGTAATCCTGGCGGCGTATTACCTGCGTGATGAAAGCGGTACCAACTATGCATTGAATGCATTGCCTTACCTGCTGGGCGTACAGGGAGCTTTGAACCTCGACAGCTTGCCCTGGGTAGCAGCGGTGGGTAATGGACAGGGCGCCTACCAGATCAGCCCCAAATCCAAAGCACTGTTTGATGCCTTTCCCAACGACAAACGCAGACCCTATACCTGGATCACCGAACGGCAAAGCTCCGGCCCTAAAATATCCTGGATCACCAAATATCCAGGCACCAAATACCCTGATGACCGCATCTCTGATAATGACATCCTTATTTACCGGCTGGCTGATATTTTCCTGCTGAAAGCAGAAGCCTATGCCGCCTTGAATAATACCAGCGATGCCATTATTTATCTAAACAAAGTACGGGCACGTACAGGCAATGGCGATTACACAGGCGCCACGGATAAAGTGACCGTAGAGAAAGAAATACTGAATGAAAGAGGCCGTGAACTGTTCTTTGAGAACAAACGGTGGTTTGACCTGGTGCGCTTTCATAAAGGCGGCACGATCAACGTATATACCTATGTGCCCAACCTGGTGGGGAAAACTACGCCTTTGTTCTGGCCACTGAATACGACGGTATTGGCCAATAACAATCAACTTATTCAAACTGACGGGTACTAAAAGAATACAGAATCCAGTATATAGAATACAGAATTGAATACAGTATCTGCGATTGAACCCCCCCAACCTACATAACTGACCGCTATGACTTACAAAACTGCTTTTAAATGTACGGTCCTGCTCCTGATGCTTGCTTGTTGCAGCCTGTCAGGTTACTCACAGGACCGTATTCTACAGGTAACCGGTAAGGTTACCGATGAGCTGGACCATGGTTTGCCTGGCGCCAGCATTAAGATCACCGGCACTAAGATCGTAACAGTGACCGGTTCCGATGGGCAATACCGTATTATGGTAAGTCCCACGGACTCCCTGGAGTTTTCTTTTACCGGTTACAAAACCGAATTGTTGGCTGTGCGCAACCGGGTAGACCTGAGTGTGAAACTGACGCCGGTAGCCGGCGGCCTCAACGAGGTAACGGTGATCGGCTATGGTCAACAGAAAAAAGTAAGTGTGATCGGCGCCCAATCGACGGTAACACCGGAAGACCTGAAATTGCCCGCCAGGGATATTGCAGGCATGCTGGCCGGCCGTATTTCCGGTATCATTACCACCTCCCGGGGTGGTGGCCCGGGCCAGGACAATGCCAGTGTGCTGGTGCGCGGGGTGGCTACCTTTGGTACCAGCACCCGTACGCCCCTGATCATTATCGATGGAGTACCCGACAGGAGTTTTAATGATGTAGACCCGGAAGATATTCAAAACTTCACGGTACTGAAAGATGCCGCTTCCACGGCGGTATATGGAACCCGCGGCGCCAATGGCGTTATTCTGATCAATACCAAAAGAGGTGTGGCCGGTAAGCCTGCTGTGAATGTGGAAGTGAACCAGGGTATTACACAGTTTGTGCAGGTACCTAAGTTATTGGATGCGCCCACCTGGATGGAGACCTACAACGAGGCACTCAAAACAAGGGGCCGTGATGCTTTCTATACAGATGAAAGGATTGCCCTGCACCGCAATGGTACCGACCCCGATCTGTATCCCAATACAGACTGGTACAAAGAATTGTTCCGTGACTTTGGTCTTACCCAGCGCGCCAATGTGAACATCAGCGGCGGTTCGGAAAAAGCCAATTACTATATCTCTGCCGGTTACTACGGCGAAACAGGACTGCTGAAAACGCAGCCGGAAAGAAGTTATGATACCAAGACCTACTATCGCCGGTACAACTTCACGGCCAATATCGGTGTCAGTGTTACCAATACCACCAAGCTGGACCTGGGTATTGCTACGATCATCGATCAGCGCAACGGACCTTATGATGGCTCCAACAATCCCCAAAACGGTGCGTTTGAACAATCCTTAAGGGTGCCTTCGCATATTATTCCTGCCCGGTATTCCAATGGGGATTGGTCATCCACACCCGACGGACGCAGCAGTCCTGCCCGTATCATCTTTGGTATTGGGGCCGGCAATGAATATTCTGCTACCCTGCGGCCCAATATCCGCGTAAAGCAAGAGTTGAGTGCGCTCACGAAGGGGCTGTCTGTATCCGGACTGTTCTCCTTTGATGTATATACGGATGCGCTGGTAGCTACTACCCATGCTTCGCCTACTTTCTATGCAGAAGGTCGGGATGCCAATGGCAAGCTGATCACCCGCCAGGTAAATACGAGCAATGATATCCTTTCCTTTGCTTCTGCCCGCAGCAGCAACCGCCGTATGTATACGGAGGCTTCGCTGAACTATGGCCGTACTTTTGGCAAACATGAAGTGGGCGGCTTATTCCTGTTCAACCAGTCGGAATACGTAGATGGCAATGCCACTACTTTTACCACGGCAGTTCCTTTCCGCAACAGGGGCTTGACCGGTCGTGCTACCTATGGATATGACAGCCGTTATTTTGGTGAGGTGAACTTTGGTTATACAGGTTCTGAGAACTTCAGTCCTGATAAACGTTTTGGTTTCTTCCCCTCCTTTGGTGTGGGCTGGCTGGTATCGAACGAAAAATTCTTCGAGCCGGTAGCAGATGTACTGAACTATTTTAAAGTAAGGTATAGTTATGGTTTAACGGGTAATGGTGGTTTTGCTACCCGCTTCCTGTACCTGAGCCAATTGAGCAAGGCCACCAATGTGTACCAGTTTGGTACGCCTACCTCTCTTTCTCCCAGCTATGGGGGGTATTCTGAATCTCAGATCGCCACTGATCCTTCCTGGGAAACTTCTTACCGTCACAACCTCGGTATAGAAATGAACTTCCTCAACAATGGCCTGAAGATGGTGCTTGAACTGTTTCGTGAAATGCGGAAAGGCATCCTGAGGGCCGATCAAACGATCCCTTTAACATCGGGCTATGGCGGTGTAAACCCCACGCGTAATATTGGTATCGTACTGAATAAGGGTATTGACCTTACGCTTTCTTACAACAAGGCGTTCAGCAAAGGCCGCTGGATCAATGTGACCGGTACGCTCACGTACAACAACAATACGAATATGGAAGACGGCCTGCCGCCGCAACCTTATCCCTGGATGCAGTGGAAAGGCAAAGAAGTGGATGCCAAAGAATTGTACACGAACCTGGGCTTGTTCCAAAGCCAACAGGATATTGATACCTCTGCTATACAGAGCGGCGATACCAGGCCCGGTGATATCAAATACAAAGACCTGAACGGTGATGGCGTGATCAACAACTTTGATGTATCGCGCGTGAATGTATCGGGTACCCCTAAACTGATGTATGGTATCAATATATCTGTTGGCTACAAAGGGTTTGATATCGGCGCCTTTGTGCAGGGCACCGGTAAGGTATGGCTGCTGTATGGCAGCGGTGATGGCACCTTCCCCTTTGGCAGTGGCGCCAACAGTCCCAACCTCTATGCAATCGTCAACGACCGCTGGACAGAAGCCAACCCGAACCCGAATGCATTTTATCCAAGGTTGACGACGAACCAGGACCCCAATTCAAACTTTTTGGTGAGTGACTGGTGGTTGAAGCGGGCAGACTTTGTGCGGCTGAAGAGTGCTGAGTTTGGGTACACGCTTCCTGCAGGAAGGGTAAAAAAGATGGGTATCAAGAACCTGCGCATCTATGTGAATGGCACCAACCTGATCACGATCTCCAAGTGGAAATTCTGGGATCCTGAACTGAATGATACGGGTACCAGCTCCACTACGATCACCCGGGGCGGATTCTATCCGAATATCAAGGCGTTCAACTTTGGCGCAAGGGTTACTTTTTAATGATCATACTTAAGCAATTGAAATGAAGAAGACCAATCTATATACTACCGCTATGATCCTGTTATTGGGAGCTGCCACGCTAGCGCCCATGGGATGTACCAAGGGATACTTCGATGCGGTACCCAAGGACCTGGTAGATGTAAATGCTATATTCAAGAATAAAACAGAAACGGAGAACTGGCTGGCGGGCATTTATGGCAAACTGCTGGACCCCTGGGGTACAGCTGCCAGTTCGGCCCGTTATTTTGCTGCCTGGAGTGATGAGATGGACCTCAATACACCTTCGGCCCAGGCTACGAATGCATTAAGCGGGGTAACGGCGGGTGTAAACATATGGACGGCCAATTACCAGGGTATCCGCCTGGCAAATATATTCATGGCCAATGTAGAGAATCCTCAAAGTAATATACTGGATGAGCCCAATGGTGCGGCGCTGGTACAACAATACAAAGGCGAAGCCCGTTTCCTGCGCGCTTACTTTTACTGGACACTCATGAAATTGTATGGCCCGTTGGTACTGGTAGGGGATAAGATCGGTGAGGTAGATGACAATTACCAGCAAGCCCGCAATACCTGGAGTGAGTGCATCAGTTATGTATTGTCGGAAATGGATGCCGCCAAAGAGCTGGTGCCTGAGAGGCATACCGTAGCCGCTACGGGTGCGGATGATCTTTCACAAACGGGCCGCATCAACAAGCTGATCATTGAGGCCGTGAAATCACAGATCACTTTGTACGATGCCAGTCCGCTGTTCAATGGCGATGCCGCCATGGCGAATTTCAAGAACAAAGATGGACAGGGATTGATGAATACCAATTACGACGCCACCAAATGGGACAAGGCGGCCACTGCTGCCAAAGAAGCGATTGACCATGCTATTACTTATGGCAAGAAGCTCTTTAAAGTAACGAATGCGGATGCATTTCTGGCGGCTTTCAATACCCACCGCGACCTGTACCTCACGGGCTGGTCGGATGAAGGCATCTGGTTGCGCACGGTGACGGGATACCAGGCCTGGGAAGTAGATGCGGCGCCACGCGCCGCCAACGGCACCACCACCAACTCCAACCTGACACCGCCCCAGGAAATGGTAGACAAATTCCGCATGCTCAATGGAAAAAGCATCAATGAAGCAGGCAGTGGTTATACGGAAACAGGCTTTACGGCTACTGCTAAAACCAATTTTTATGTAGCAGGCACTTCCAATATGTATGTAGGCCGTGAACCTCGCTTTTACAACGCGATCACCTTTAACGGCTCAACAGTTCCCTTTGTGGCCAAGACGGGGCAAACGCATGTGCAGTTCTGGCCAACTGGTAACTCCGGCAATGGCGGTGGCAGTGAAGTACGTTATCCGCGGACGGGCTACCTGGTACGCAAGAATACCAACCCGGCCAGGAACCTTTCCAACAATGCCGGTAATGTGGTGCGCCCGGCCATGTATATCCGGTTGGGAGAATTATACTTAAATTATGCTGAGGCATTGAATGAATCCAATCCCGGTCATGCTGATATCCTCCTCTACCTGAATGCGATCCGTACCCGGGGCGGTATTCCTGCTCTGGCAAGTGGATTGTCACAGGCTGAGATGCGCGCGCAGATCAGGCTGGAGCGGTGTATTGAACTGGCTTATGAAGGTCATCGTTTTTATGATGTACGCCGCTGGAAAAATGCCAACCAGCCGGAAGGTCGT
Organism: Paraflavitalea soli; assembly: GCF_003555545.1. Taxonomy (GTDB): domain Bacteria; phylum Bacteroidota; class Bacteroidia; order Chitinophagales; family Chitinophagaceae; genus Paraflavitalea; species Paraflavitalea soli. The sequence goes on from NZ_CP032157.1 coordinate 239,719, forward strand.
CAGGGTGGTGATTTTACGGGTATGAGTGTATTGACAGGCGCCAGTTTGAATGATCCTGCTTTTTATGTACGGATCAGGACTTCAACGCGTGCCTGGGATGACAGGTTCTATTTCTTCCCGCTGCCGCAAAGTGAGTTGAACAGGAACCAAAAGATGGTGCAGCCGCCGGGGTATTAGGACGGCAAACGGCAATCGGGAATCGGCAATCTTTTGCTTCGACGTTTTGCTTCGATCAGTAAAATAACTAAAAATATATTCCGTGCTTAAGAAAATAATCCTTGATCCCCTACGCCTTCAAACCACTGTGGCCATTATAATGTGCATGGCATTGCCGTGCATATTATTGGCTGCAGGACCTGGGGTTCAAAAAAATCCTTACGGAGAGGAGCTGGTATTTACACAACAACAATACCAGGTGCCGGTGCTGATCAAAAAGAAAGACAACCCGGTGTTGCGTATTGTGATCCATAATACAGGACAGCAGGTATCTTTTACAGATGGGTTCCAGTTGAACCTGACTGGCACGACTGACCTGAAAGATATCAGACAGGTAAAATTGTATTACGCAGGCAATGACTCCTCATTCACCAATCTCAGTAATATTGGTAAAATGAAATTATTGGGTAGTAAAGATCGCCTTTCAACTATTATGTGGGTTGGTGATCAGCAGGAGTTGAGCATAGGAACAAATGTTTTCTGGGTATCGGTAGAACTTAATGACAAAGCCGATCCTTTACACAAGGTATTTATTCGTGCCATTGCTTCCATGCAAGGGCATCAAAATCCGGTAGCAATACCCCGGATGGAAGGGGTGCCTTTGCGTATTGGTTATGCCCTTCGCCAACATAACGAGGATGGCGTTCACACCTATCGTATTCCCGGACTGGCTACGGCCAAAGACGGCTCTTTACTGGCTATCTATGATGTACGCCGTGAAAGCGGTCGTGACCTGCAAGGCAATATAGATATCGGCCTGAGCCGGAGTACAGATAAGGGCAATAGCTGGCTGCCGATGCAGATTGCCATCGATATGGGCAAATGGGGCGGCCTGCCGGAAAAGTTCAACGGGGTATCGGATGCCTGTATACTGGTGGATAAAAACACGGGTCATATTTTCATTGCGGGCCTGTGGATGCATGGGGTATTGAATGCACAGGGCAAATGGATAGAAGGATTGAACGAAGACAGCACGGCCTGGAACCACCAATGGCGCGACAAAGGATCGCAGCCAGGTTTTGATGTGAAACAAACAGCGCAGTTCCTGGTCGTGAAAAGTGAGGACCATGGCAAGACCTGGGGGCAACCGGTCAATCTTACCACGATGTGTAAACAAGCAGATTGGTGGTTGTGGGCTCCGGCACCGGGACAAGGTATTACGTTGCAGGACGGCACGCTGGTATTTCCCACGCAGGGGCGTGATAAAACGGGTAAGGCATTCTCTACTATTACCTACAGTAAAGATGGTGGCCAAACCTGGAAGACGGGCCAGCCTGCTGAACGCCTGTCTACCACCGAGAACATGGCCGTAGAATTATCCGATGGCAGCATCATGCTGAACATGCGTTCCAATAAGAACAGAACAGATACAGGCAGCACCAATGGAAGAGCCATTGCTGTTACCCATAACCTGGGTGACAGCTGGGAGCAGCATCCCTCTTCCCGTGGCGGCCTGATAGAGCCCACTTGTATGGCCAGCATCATTCGCCATGATTATGTGGAGAAGGGGAAGAGGAAGTCGGTACTGCTTTTCTCCAATCCGGATTCGAAAACAACCCGCCACCGTATGACGATCAAAGTGAGCTATGACGATGGTAAAACCTGGGTAGACAGTAAAAAAATATTGCTGGATGAAGGAAAGAGCCGGGGCTATTCCTGTCTTACCAGCATCGACAACAGTACCATTGGCATCCTGTATGAAAGCAGCATGGCCGATATGGTATTTCAGCAAGTGAGTTTGAAAGAGTTGTTGTAGTTGAAGAGCCGGCAATCGGCAATCGGCAGTCGGCAGTCGGCAATCGGCAGTCGGCAATGTGAGTGCGTAATTAAATAGTACAACGAGACGATGTAGCACGCCTGGTAGCGATGGTGCCGGAAAATAAAAATTAAATGAATGCTTACAGCAAGAACACTTAGAGGAAACTGGGCTACCTTGTTACTGCCCATCAATGCGGATGAAAGCATTGACTATGCAAGACTGGAAGAAGAATTGGACCGTATGATCCTGGCAGTGCCGGATGGCGTGTATTCCAATGGTACGGCAGGTGAACTGCACAACCAAACGGAAAAGGAGTTTGATAAAGTGCAGGAGATCATGGCGGCCAAATGCCAGGCGGCAGGTGTACTTTTTCAAATAGGGGCCAATCATCCATCGCCCTTGGTATCCCTGCAGCGCATGCAAAGAATGGTAGCGCTGAAACCGGCTGCCTTCCAGGTGATCCTGCCCGATTGGGTAACCACGGGTCCGGGAGAACAGGTGAGCTTTTTGCAAAAGATGGCAGAAGCCGCCGATGGCATTCCCCTGGTATTGTACAATCCGCCACATGCCAAAAAAGTATTGCATCCTGCTGAGTATGGACGCTTGCAGGAGATAGTACCTTCCTTAATCGGTATCAAAGTGGCTGGTGGTGATGCGGCCTGGTACGATGAGATGCGGGTATATGCCAATAGTCTTTCTGTATTTGTGCCCGGCCATTTCCTGGCCACAGGTGTGCAGGAAGGTGTGGCTGCCGGCGCTTATTCTAATGTGGCCTGTATCAGTCCGCAGGGCGCGCAATGGTGGTGGCGGCTGATGCATGCGGACCTGGCCAAAGCGCTGGACGTACAAAAGCGGATCCTTCAATTTTTTGATACTTGTATCGTACCTTATAAGAATGCGGGATATTCCAATCCTGCGCTGGATAAGTTTTTGGCAGCAGTAGGTGGATGGGCCAATATCGGCACACGCCTGCGATGGCCTTATAAATGGATACCGGAAGAAGAAGTATCGGGGGCGAGCGTTGTGTGTAGAAAATTATTGCCGGAGTTTTTTGAAGGAGAAAGGAGTTAGCCGTTAGGCATTAGCTTTTAGCAATTCGCAATCAGGTAAAATTTTGCATGATAAAAATAACGATCATAGGGTGTTTGTTGGTGTCGGCTATGTGCGGATGCAAAACGGGTAAGCAGGTGGCAGCACAGTCTGTATTGCCTGCAGGGCCTGTCACTACGGTGGTATTTGAACCCGCGGGTGAATATGCGGCCATGCGTATACCTGCCCTGGTGCTTACGCAGAAAGGTACCCTGCTGGCTTTTTGTGAAGGCAGGATCGGCAGTGCCAGCGATACCACGGATATGGATCTGCTGCTGCGGCGCAGCACGGATGGCGGGAAAAGCTGGGAACCAACGGTAGTGATCGCTGCCCGTCAAACAGGCGCTACCAGTAATCCTACCCCCATCGTAGACCGGGATGGTACGATCCACCTGCTCTACCAGCGTCAATATACCCATGCCTATTATACCAGATCAACGGATGATGGTAAGACCTGGCGTGCTGCTGCTGACATTACGTATGCCTTTGATGCTTTCAGGCCTGAGTATGCCTGGCAGGTATTAGCGCCGGGACCGGGTCATGCCATTCAGTTGAACAATGGCCGACTGCTGGCGCCGGTGTGGCTGCGCACTCCTAAAGAGATCATTCCGCAAAGAACGTATCGCGTAGCGGTTATCTATAGTGATGATGCAGGCGCTACCTGGAAACGGGGTGCGATCCTGCCCGATGTGCCGGCAGTAAGAAATCCCAATGAATCGATGGCGGTGCAACTGGAAGATGGGCGGGTAATGATGAGTATCCGCAACAATGCTCCTGCGCGGCGCCGTGGTGTAAGTTATAGCACTGATGGTATCAGCAACTGGACAGTGCCGGTAGCAGAAGAGGAGTTGTTTGAGCCGGCATGTATGGCCAGCATCATCCGCGCCAGCCATGCAAAGAACGGCGGCAAGAACCGGCTGCTTTTCGTGAACCCGGATAGTCGCGACCTGCCCAAATATCCGCGTAAGAACCTTACGGCCAGGATCAGTTATGATGAAGGGGAAAGCTGGCCTGTACGCAAAGTGATCGATACAGCTTTAGCCGGTTATTCTGATCTGGCGATAGATAATAAGGGCACGGTGTATTGTTTGTATGAAGCCAATACGATTGGAAAAGGATGGAACTATAGTATCGTGATGAAAAAATTTACGATTGACTGGATAGAAATGTGAGTGGGGAAGGCGTGAGCGTGCGTTTGCTTCGATAGCAGATTTCTCACTACGCTGCGCTACGTTCGAAATGACAAAAGGGGGATGGAACTCCGTTCGAAATGACAGTGTGGAGGGGTTGTGTTCGAAATGACAAAGAAACAGGCATTGCCACTAAATGTATATTATGAAAAACCCATTGATATTTATTTTATTGGTAACAGGAGCCTGGACCTGGGCCAGCTGCAAGACCGGAAAGGTGAATGCCGGTAAACAGGCTCCGGAAACAACCATTGTATTTGAACCGATGGCTGGTTCCTATGCTTCCATGCGTATTCCGGCGCTGGTGCTTACGAAGCAGGGCAGCCTGCTGGCTTTCTGTGAAGGCAGGATCGGCACGGCCAGTGATTGGGCGGAAATGGATATGCTGATGCGGCGCAGCACCGATGGTGGCAAAACATGGGAACCGATGGTGGTGATAGCAGCCCGCCAGGGACCTATGCCCACCAGCAATGCTACGCCCATTGTAGATGCCGATGGCACTATTCACCTGCTGTACCAGCGGGGCTATGCCAACGCCTATTACACGAAGTCAACGGATGATGGTAAAACCTGGAGCCCGGCTGCAGACATCACTTATGCTTTTGATGCGTTCAGGCCTGAATACAACTGGCAGGTGCTGGCGCCCGGACCCGGCCACTCCATCCAGTTAAAGAATGGCCGTTTGCTGGTGGCAGTATGGATCTGTGATCCTGCGAAATTATTGCCGCATAAAAGTCATTACCCTTCCCGCATAGCCACCGTTTACAGTGATGATACAGGCAGGACCTGGAAGCGGGGAGCGATCCTGCCAGATGGGGTGATCAAGAACCCCAGTGAAACGATGGCGGTACAACTGGAAGATGGCCGGGTGATGTTGAATATCCGCCATTCAGGAGACAGTCATCGCCGGGGAGTGAGTTATAGTCCCGATGGCATTAGCCAATGGACAGATCCTGTACTGGACACTGCCTTGTATGAACCTGTTTGTATGGCATCCATCATCCGGTTCAACGACAAGGGTAAGAGCGGTTTGCTGTTCACCAATCCCGACACGCGTAATGCTCCCAAACCTCCCCGTAAGAACCTTACGGCCAAATTGAGTTATGATGAAGGTAAAACATGGTCTATACAGAAAGTGATCGATACCTCTTTCGCCGGTTATTCTGATATCGCGGTTGGCAAAGATGGTACGGTGTATTGTCTGTATGAGACCAATACGGTGGGCACCGGATTCAATTATAGCCTGGTGCTGAAGCGGTTTACGATCGATTGGATCAAGAAATAGCTGTGAGCTGCGAGCTGCGAGCGAATACAGCGCCGGTTTTGCTCGCAGCTTCTTCACAAAGAATTGCTAAGCATTCAAATAAAGCATAATTAAGTTAAAATAAATAACATGATGAAAATTGAAGGATTGATCGCAGCGACGTTTGGGGCATTTCACGAAGATGGTTCATTAAACCTTAGTCCTATTCCAGACCTGGTAGAAAAACTGATCAAAGACGGCGTAGCCGGTGTATTTATTTGCGGCACCAATGGCGAAGGTCCCAACCTTACCGTTGAAGAACGTATGACCGTAGCAGAAGCTTATGTAAAAGCAGTTAATAAGCGGGTATTGGTACTGGTGCATGTAGGGCATCCTTCCATTGCCGAGTCGAAGAAGCTGGCTGCCCATGCTGCCAGTATTGGGGCCGATGCTATTTCAGCCGTAGCAGCTTTTTATTTTAAACCTGGCTCGGTACAGAACCTGGTGAACTGTATGGCGGAGATCGCTTCCGCAGCGCCCTCCCTGCCTTTCTATTATTACCATGTGCCTGCACTTACGGGGGTAGGTATGGATATGATCGATTTCCTGCGCCTCAGTGAAGGTGTGATCCCCAACCTGGCGGGTATTAAATATACAGCCGTTACCATTTTTGAATACCAGGCTTGCCTCAACTATAAAAACGGCAGATACAATATCCTGTACGGCTATGATGAAATGCTGTTGAGTGCGCTGGCTGTAGGGGCGGGTGGTGCTATTGGCAGTACCTATACCTTTGCAGCGCCTTTGTACCTGAAGGTGATGGCCCTGTTCCGGGAAGGCAAGCAGGAAGCAGCACAGCAGTTGCAATTGAAGCTGGTAGAAATGGTGCGTTGCCTCCTGAAATATTCCCCCATCCCTGCCCAGAAAGCGATCATGGAAATGCTGGGATATACCTTAGGGCCCTGCAGGCTTCCCCTGGTGAGTCTCACCAAACAGGAAGCAGCCGCTTTGAAAGTGTCTTTACAGGAAGTGGGCTTCTTTGAAGAGCTGGAGAAATATACAGCAGGCCGGAAGCAGGAGGTTTCTGCCTAGCGAATGTTTCTTTGGTGATGCTGCTTCGCAAGGGCAGCCCCTACAGGGCTGAAAAAACACCTTCGCGTTGATTGCTACAAAGCGGTAGCCCCTCTGGGGCAAAATGCACGTTTGACACGCATGGAGGAAAGCGATAGCCTCCCGCTTGTTGCGGGACAAGCTCTCTGGGGCAAAATGCACGATTGATACGCAATGCGTATTACAAAGCGGTAGCCTCGCCGAGGCAGCATACACGTTTAATACGCATGGAGATGTGCGCTATTATGTTGATGTGTTCGTATACTATTCACTATTGACTATTCATCATGAAGAATTGTTTGCTCATATGTTCTTTCCTCTTCCTCTTGTTCTCCGGCAGTTTGCTGGCGCAGGACAAAGCGCATCCTTCCTATGTACGCTGGGGCGAGTTGCCGCCATTACCTGGAACGCCTGGCCTGGCAGGATGTTTTGCCGGCGTATCGAACGGTACGTTGCTGGTAGGGGGCGGTGCTAACTTTCCGGATGGCGGCACACCCTGGACAGGCAGCAACAAGACGTGGCAGGATAAAGTATATGCGCTGGAAACAGCTACAGGCAGTTGGAAAGAAGCGGGCAAGCTTCCCCGCCCATTGGCCTATGGGGTGTCTGTTACCTGGAAGGGTGGACTGATCTGTGTGGGTGGGAGTGATGCGAACAATCATTATGCAGATGTATTTCTCTTACAATATACCAATGGCCGTGTGCAAACAACGCCATTGCCTGCTCTGCCCAAACCATTGGCCAATGCCTGTGGGGTACTTATCGGCGATGTGATCTATATAGCCGGTGGTACGGCCAGTCCTGCTGCCACGGCTGCAGAGTTGGTATGTTGGTCACTTGACCTGTCGAAGGGTGTTGCAGGCGCTCAATGGACTATCCTGCCTGGCTGGCCGGGGCCTGCGCGTATGCTGGCCGTAGCGGGCACGCTGGATGGCGCCTTCTACCTGATGAGTGGTGTTGAACTGGTGAAAGGGGCAGGGGATAGCGTGGCCCACCGGGTGTTCCTGAAAGATGCTTATCGTTATACGCCCGCCAAAGGTTGGGCCAAAGTAGCTGACCTGCCCGAACCGGTAGCGGCTGCACCCAGTCCGGCCTATACCAGCGGTCAATCACACCTGTTGGTATTTGGCGGTGATCATGGCCGTTATTTTGAACAGAATGCTATCCTGAAAGAAAAGCATCCCGGTTTTTCTGATAAGGTATGGGCCTATAACAATATTACGGATGTGTGGACGGCTATCGATACGATCCTGACGCATAAGGAGGCAGATGCTGCACAGCAGCCCAACAACAGTGTATGGGCGCCGGTAACCACGCCTTCGGTGCTCTGGAATGGCAGTGTCGTATTTCCTTCAGGAGAAGTAAGGCCGGCAGTAAGGACACCAAGGGTACTTATGGCCACACCCATACAACCTGCAGGGGCTTTCCACGTGCTGGATTGGATCATTGTAGGAATCTACTTCCTGCTGGTGATCGGTATCAGTGTGATCGTATCGCGTAAAATGGAAAGCTCCACGAATGATTTCTTTTTAGGCGGCGGTAAGATACCCTGGTGGGCGGCGGGCCTCAGTATTTTTGGTTCCAAACTGAGCGCGCTGACGTTCATTGCTATTCCTGCCAAGGCTTATGCTACGGATTGGGTATACCTGCTCAATAATATTATGATCGTGGCAGTAGCGCCGCTGATCGTTTATTTCTACCTGCCTTATTTCCGGAAGATGCAGTTGACGAGTGTGTATGAGTACCTGCGCATCCGATTTAACCAGCGGGTAAAATTATTGGGCAGTCTTACGTTCGTATTGTTCCAGGTGAGCCGCCTGGGTATTGTTATTTACCTGCCTGCGTTGGTATTGAGTGCAGTAACAGGCATCAATATCTTTGTTTGCATCATTGGTATTACGGTCATCACCACGGCCTACAGTGTATCGGGTGGCATTGAAGCCGTGGTCTGGACGGAAGTGATGCAGGTAGTGGTGTTATTGGGCGGCGCTTTAATTGCGCTCATCTTCATGGCCAACTCTCTGCCGGGAGGCTTTGGACAATTGTTTACCGAGGCAGCAGAAAACAATAAGTTCCGGATGGCCATTATGCATGGCCGGATCACGGAACCTGTGTTGTGGGTTGTGCTGGTAGGCGGATTCCTGACGCAATTGGTGACGTATTCGTCGGACCAGGTAGTGGTGCAGCGCTACCTGACCACGCCTACTGAAAAGGAAGCGAGGAAATCTATTTATACGAATGCCTTGCTGGTGATCCCCGCTTCGCTTATCTTCTTTTGTGTGGGCACGGCCTTGTGGGTGTTCTTCAAACACAATCCTGCTGCGTTGAATCCCAACGGACGGATCGATGATGTATTCCCCTGGTATATTTCCAATCAACTGCCTTCCGGTCTGGCCGGATTGGTGATTGCCGGTTTGTTTGCCGCTACCATGTCTACCATCAGTTCCAGCATGAACTCGATCGCCACGGTAGTGACTACGGACTTCTATCAATACCTGAAGCCGGCGAGTACGGACAGGCAGCGTTTTGCCTTTGCACGCCGTACCACGGTCGTATTGGGCGTTCTGGGTTTCTTCATTGCGGTGTACATGGTATACCTGAGCAATGCTTCCATCTGGGACCAATACCTGAAGATCATTGGCCTGTTTGGCGGCTGCCTGGCAGGTATGTTCGTAGCTGGTATATTCTTCCCGCGCATTAACAGTGTTGGTATATTTATCGGCTTTATTGTAAGTGCTATCTGCCTGTTCTTTGTACAAGCGGCCAATATTGTCAGCTTTTTCCTATACCCGGCAGTCGCCGTACTGATGTGTGTGCTGGTGGGCTACCTAAGCAGCCTGATCTGGAAAGAAAAAGGGTGATCATTGTTTGACAAGCGTAAAGGTCATCCGGTCACCCGCCTTGAGAGTGTTTTCCACATAATACACCATTGTTTTACAATCGTAACCGGCGATGGTACCATTGAGCGTACCGTCGCTGGTCAATGTATTACCACTCACTTTCCAGGTGCCTTTTTCTGATCCTGAGGGGGTACAAACTGTGCCCAGGTCATTGTATTCCCAGGTCCCGTCGGACTTCAGGACGAGGATATCATCTTTTTCGCAATCTTCTCTATAGGCCAGGTAATCGACAGATACGGAAGAAGCTGTTAGCTTATACTGCAAGGCGGTCAGTTTGTAAGAACCGGACAGGCCAGTCATACTGGTACTACACTCCCCATTATTGGATTCGCTTTTATCTTTTTTGCAGGAAAAGAGAAGGAGGCTGGCTGCTACTGCGGGTACGGCCCATGACAAAATGGTTGATCTCATACGTTTCATTTGTTTGAATGTGAACATTGTTTGACAGCAGTACCCGCCCCTCGGGCCTAAAGGTTGGGCCGGAACCAAAATAATTTTTTTTGAAGGCTGCCCAACCTTTTCCCTCCATGGGCGGGTACTGCCCTGGAAAGCCGGTATGTTCCGGCTGTGATATATTATATATTTTTGCAATTATTTGTGAAAACAACAGTACTGGTAATCGCGGCAAGCTGCCTGATGGGTTGCAGCACTTCGATCAAACTGGCCGTACCCCAAACGTTCAAAGAGCAGGCCACCATGGAGCATGTAGACGGGGCCAGGGGCAATAAGATGTCGATGGCTAATTTTACTACTTCCCGGATCAAAAGAGGGGCCCACGTAAGTTATCCCGGCTGGGGGCGTGCTTATATATTGGAAAACCTGGTGCTGCAGCAGATTGGTCTTGGCATGAGCGGGACCACGGAAAATGAAAAAGCCAGGTTTCACTACGAGCTGTCGGACGGAAAAAGCACGGCCGAGATCTATGCCCATGAAAAGGCGGTTACCAAAAAGACGGAATACAGTGTGCTTAACAACAATAGTTTCTTCGGTTCATTCGAAAAACTGGAGCAATACAACTATATATTTTCGGCCATGATCTATGGCGGCACCAAGCCCACCAGCAAAGTCTGGGAGCTGATGATGACGAATATCTATGACCGGAAAGCGGAAAATGATAAAAACATATTTGCCTATATCAAAGCGGGTGATAATGGACTGGCCACCAATGGCAGTGATACGATCTACATAAAACCGCTCAGCATTAAAAAGACGGAAATGGCCAATGGTAAGACAGGGACCTTGCCTTTTAAACTGCTGTCGGGCTATGAACTGAGTACATCGGGTGGGGTGATTGCCATTGTGGACCTGATCGACCGGAATGTATGGTTTTACAATGAACTGGATGCGGAGGAAAAGTTCAATGTATCGGCTATCGCTACCGCTATCCTGGCGCGACGAGTACATAATGAGCAGTGGTAAGCCGCGGCTGCGGTGCCCTGGCGGATAATGAATGGTGAAAACAGGACGAAACAATATAGGGGGAACTGGAACAGGAGTTACAAATACTGGTTGCTGAGTGCCGCGAAGGCAAACGAAAAGCGCAGGAACAACTGTACCGGCAGCTGTATGGCTTTGCCATGGCCATTGCCATGCGTTATGCTACAGACGAGCAGGAGGCGGGTGATATCCTGGGCCATGCTTTTGTAAAAATGTTCCGCAGTATCCAGTCCTTTGATGAAACGAAGGGGAACTTCCATGGCTGGCTGAAGAAAATCATCATCAACGAAGCGCTGGATATCATCAAACAAAGAAGCCGTTTTACGAGGCTGGAAATGGATATGGCGGAAGAGCCGGCGATCAATAACAGTATCATTGAACAAAGTGATGCGGCTGCTATCCTGCAGCTGGTAAGGCAATTGCCGCCTGCCACACACGCGGTATTCGTATTGTATGCCATTGATGGGTATACACACAAGGAAATAGCCCAGCAATTGAATATCAGCGAAGGGACCAGTAAGTGGCACCTGAGTGAAGCCAGGAAATTACTAAAACAAAAATTAACAGGAACCAGTATTTAGTGCATACTACCACACCATATGAGCAATCAATAGCAGCCAAGCTGGATCAGGTGCCGGTGCCGGATATGGCCGATAGCATCTGGGCCAGTATTGACCTGCAATTGGGTGGGCCGGTGGATGTACCGGTTAAAAAGGCGCCCCTGAAGTATGGCGGAAAGATCTGGTATGTGTTTGTCGGTGTAGTGGCGGTGGTGACTACGTTGTGGTGGTATGGTGTTCGTAAGAGTCACCCTCCCGGGAAAACGATACCGGAAAAGGCGGTGCCGGCAATGAAGGATTCCTTACCTGTAACAGACAGTACAATCATCAATGAGGAAAAGATCAGGCCGGTAACGCCTGCCACCAGGAAAGTGGACTCCACGTCACCGCAGGAACCAGTAAAAGCTTTTACCAACCCGGATTCCGTGGTTGATAAAAGCCTGCCTCGGGTTGTAATAGATTCACCTGCTGTACAAAACTTCCGTCCGGTTGTCCCACTGGTTGATTCTGCTGCCGTTACACCGCCGGGTAAGCGGCCCAAAGGGGTAAAGGGTATTGGTCCCGATGATTATAGAATATCGGCGGGTAAGGATTCAACTAAAAAAGGCAACTGATCTGAACGTAGGCAGTATTATTTCTTAAACTCCAGTGTGTGCTTTACATTGCTGGTATTATCGTCGTAATAATCGGTGGTGATCAGGTGGTCGTTGGTGAACTTGTTGATGATGTATTCATCGCCATCGATCAGCAAGAGGCTTTCATTTTCCAGTTCATACCTGAAGGTGTCGAGTGCTATCTGGCCGTTTTCACTGATCCTGGTATATACGTTCCCATTGCTTCTGAAATCGATGGTAAACAAGCCTTGCGGAATATCAACGGATGAGGAATCCTTGTATGCCCCGGTGGTTTTGTTGTACGTTACTTCGGTTTCTTTCACGATATTCCATACGCCGAGGATACGGTCTGCCGGCTTTTTAAGATCATCTTTGTCTTTGGTACAGGAAAATACAAGGGTCATTGCGGTGAGGCCAATAAGGGAATAACGCAAGGATGCGGTTCTCTTCATAGAGGATCGGATTTTGATTTGGCCGTCAAAATAACAGTTATATTCGAATGGTCAAAGCCGTGGGGCTACCTTTTTTATAAGTAGCTACCACTCAGCAGGAGCGGGTGGCAGGTCACTTTAGTTTTTACCCCTGATCAGCCCCAGGGTGAATTGCATAACGGCATCGCGGTTGCTGATAAAATCCTGTTGGGATTGGGTGACGATGTGATGTGGCTTAATGCCGCTGCCAAAAGGTATCTCCTTCTTTTTCTCCACATACTGAAGCAGGTCTACCACGGAAAAGGAAAAATTAATATGGGTATGGGGTAATTCGTAAGCTACACTGTTGTGCCCGGTATGACCATAATAGCCGCCCATACTTTCTTCTCCGATCACCAGGGAGGAGCCTTCATCGCTGCGTACCATACTGGCAAACAGGGAAGCGGCAGAGGCTACTGCCGGACCAATCAATAAATAGATCCTGCCTTTGAAAGCCAGGCTGTCGGGCTGCCAGAAAGGATTGAAATCAGGGTTTTGGTAATACCTTCCCTGGCGCAACTGGTTATGCTCTTCCAGGAAGTTCTCTTCTATATCAGTAATATCCGTGCTGTCATCTGTATAGAAATATTGACGATAGGGCACCTTTTGAAAGAGGGTAAAGGCTTGCTTGTTCTCTTTAAAAGGATGATCGGTGAGGTAGGAATAAGTAAGCAGGTCATTGGGGTCGGAGCCACCGCCATTTTTGCGGATATCCACTACCAGGTGCCTGATCTTTTTTTCTTTCAACGTGGCAAAAGATTGTTGCAGGAACTGTTTATAAGCTGCATGTTTTGGGGAGGTGGCATTGCCCAGGGAAAAAGTATTGACGGTTAAAATGGCTGCCTGCAGGCTGTCGATCAATTGAAAGGTATAGCGGTTGTCGAGTAAGGTGTCGAGGTAGAGGGAATGTCTTTTTTTGCGCAGTATCTGGTAGTCGCGGTAAGTAACTGCGGGAAGGGTAGTGCTGGCCGTTTGTTGGGAAGGGAAAGGTTTGTATACTACGTGGAATTGTTGCACGGGACCAAATTCATACCGGTAAAACAGTGAAAAGGATGATCCAATACCCAGTAGTTTACCGGTGGTGTTCAAACCATCGGTGGTGTAATATTTATACAGACGTGGTAAAATGGATGGCAGGGGCAGGCCATTGATGGATACGATCTCTGCGCCGGCAGGTATTTGCTGGCCGTCGATATTGACCAGGAGTTTATTGTTGACAACACTTACAGGGTAAGGGAAAAAAGCTGGTCGGGTGACCATGCTATCGAGGTATGACTGGGGTAAGGACACATCATCATGCAGGCTGCCGATATAGGAAAGGATGGTGCTTACATACCGGTAAAAGTCCAGCAGGGTAGTGCCGGGGCGGATCTGCTGCCGGTAATGATCGAAAAGGCTGTCTACCTGCTTTTTTGTATGGTATTTATAGAGGCCGGCATGGGCTTTTTCCAGGATATGGCGGTACAGGTCAAGATCGGCCAATAAGGCTGTTTTGCCTGGGCCCTTCTTTTGAGTCCCTGATTGGGCAATAACAGATACGTACAGACCGAGGCAGATAAGGATGGCTATAGCTTTCGGATGCATCCTCAAAAATACAATTACGTTAAATAAATTGATCACCACTGGTGGAGAATAATTCCCGGCCCGGGCAGAAGGAACTGTTTAGGGTAAGTCTATAAGATAGCTCTTTGCCTTCTGGCAACAGTGAAGGTGGTGACCAATAAATACGGGGTTAATTCTTCTTTCTGCGAAACCGCTTCAACTGTATACAGAGCTGTATGGTATTGTTCCTGGCGTTGCCCAGCAGTATACGGGCTTTTTCTTCAGCAGCAATTTCAGTAAGTCCATGATAGTAGCGTATTCCCAATTGTAATAACCTGCTTTGCAACACCACCCCTCCAATGGGACCGTAATCGAATCCGTGGAGGTCATGCCGGTCAAAGGCCCCATATCCAACGGCAAAAGTACCCTGGAAATCAAAACTGCCACCCAACTTCACAGCTCCGTAAGCGCCTCCTTCCACTACCAGCCACCGGGTAACGCGCAAGCCTGCTACCAGTGGGAGATCGAGGTAATTGATCTGATAACGCACATTGCCGCTGAAGATATTGGCTGCATTATAATCGATCCTGCCTCCTTTCATGGAAAAAGCGATCTCAGGTTTAAGGTATAGCTCGGGAGATAATGGTATGGTTGGCGCCAGTCCGATACTCAGTCCTACCCGTGGTACACTGCTGCCATTTGCCTGGTTGCTGAAAAAGCTGATGCCGGTACCTACCTTCAAAATAGAAGTTTTGCGACGCTGCGCCTGTGCATGGTCAACAAGCAGGCATCCTGATACACTCCACAGTATAAAGCTGATGATATGGTTACTTAAATAAGGCCTTGCTTTCATAATTGATCGATTTGTTCTTGTATAGTTTACTGTTTGTTTTTAATTAACCTTTGTATTTCATCTTTCCTTTGAACAGGTCTATGAACCCATGAAAGATCAATACAAATGGATTGTGGCTTACAAAGCCAGTGGTAATACCATATCTCACTTTTTCTGTTTCTGGTTGATAGGTGCCGAACAGCCGGTCCCAGATCATGAATACGCCCCCGAAATTCTTATCAATGTAGAGGGGGTTGGCGCCATGATGCACCCGGTGTGCGGAAGGGGTGTCGATGATCCCTTCCAATGGACCGAGCTTTCCCACGGCCTCGGTGTGCATGAAAAACTGGTACAGGAGATTTAACCCCACAGATAAGGCGATCATCAGCGGAGGAAACCCCAGCAGGGCAACGGGTACATAGAAAAACGGGGTAACGATAGCCGTAAACCAATTGAGCCTGTAGGAGGTAGTGAGGTTCATCCACAGGCTGGAGTGGTGAACGAGGTGAAAAGCCCAAAGTGGTTTCCAAACATGTGAAGCCCGGTGGAACCAATAGTAGATAAGATCGGTCACTACAAAAGTGACCAGGAATAATAAAATGCCGGGTTCAAAATCGAAAACCCGGTAGCGATAGACCCAACCGAGTATACTTAGCTGCATGCCTGCAAAGAGGAACTTGGACAATTGAAAACCAGCCATGATCCCCAGGTTGGTAAGCGTTTCTTTCACCTGGTACACTTTCTTGTCATGCCGCCAGCTCCATATCATCTCTGCGATGATAAGCAGGAGCAGCAAGCCTGCTGCCCATGCTTTATAACTTATACCTGCCATATTGGATATTATTTAATAGATGACCACTTTTTTTCGTACCAGCACTGTTGATGGTGCAGGTGTTATGACCCGGGTTGAACGTACAACAACAGGTGCAGGCCGTACAACCAAGGCAGCGGGCTTCACAACTACCACTGCCGGGTTGACTGCCACTGCCCCAGGAGCAACGATCACGCCTGGTAGTGGCGCCACCCTAACTACCCTAACGGGTGGGCGTACGACCACTACCCGGCGGACGGGCGGTTTAACAACGACTACCTGGGCTTTTACTTCTGCGGCGAGGATACTACCTGCCAACGCAAGGGGAACAAATAATTTCTTCATGACTATATTGTTTTGATGTTTGATAATGATTGGACCGATCAGTGGTTCGATGTATTGGTTATTGCCTATGAAAGGCACAGAACAGGGGATGGACCGCCCGTTAACGGACCTGTATCCACATAGTGTCTGCCGCATGCACGCCGGTAAAGATGCCCAACCCATTCTCAATATTACCAGGTGGCGCTACCAGGTTGGTGGAGTTATTGCTGTTGTCTTCATACAGGGCGGCATATTCAGGCTGAATGCGATACAGCAGCACTGCATGCCTGCCATAATAAGAAAAACGTCCCAGTGACAATTGCTGCTCGTCGCTACGAAGCGGGGGGACCCTGAAAATGGGAGCGGGCTTTTCAATAATATTGCCACCGATATTGAAAGTGATGGGGGTGGGGTTGATTTCCATATTCCTCACTACCATGAGGTGGTATGCCTTGTCAGGATTTTCCCAGGTGTACCGGACGGGATCCGGGAGTTGCATACCCGGGCCTATCTGTGGCACCACGATCTCAGTGGCGGAAAAGGTGACTGTTCCCGGGGCGGGCGGGATCTCTGTGGTAGCTGATATCTCCTTACCATTATAAGAGAAAGATAGCCGGTATGCTCCGCCTGCGATAACGGGCAATGATAGGGACCCGTACCGGCCGGCATTTGTTTCTGTCAATGTATAAGTCTGTCCTTCATGGGTGATCTGTACCATCAATCCGGTGATGGGAATGAGTGTACCGGTGCTTCCGTATAAGATCTCTTCGGAAATGGTGATGGAAGCGTTTTGTCCGGGCGCCAGGTAACCTTCCACCACCGGCAAGGGGGCGGGGCGTACATTATTTTCCTTTGTACACGAAAAAGAGGCGGTCATCAGTAATGCTGTAAAGAGGATGACCTGATATGGGCGATGCTTTAGCATAAGAATGTTTATTATTTCAATTTTATACTCAGGGAAAGATTGGGCGTGAAGCCGAGGTAGTTCACATCGGTTTCCACGATCTCGTTTTCGATGATATCAAATTTTTTATACCAGGTATTCACCTGGTCATAGAGATTGAAGAATGATAGTCCAAGGGCTCCGTTGAACTTACCGGAACGCCCGAAGTTGAAGGTCACTGCGGCGTCTAACCGGTGGTAATCAGGAAGTCTCAAGGCATTCTTGGCCGATACATTGAGGTAGGTTTGTTTGGTCCCGTCCAGTAATGTGACCTGGTAGCCACCTGTAGGCGCTGTATATGGCTTACCGGTCATGTACATCCAGGAAAGGGACAGATCGAACCGGCCCAGCCGGTAATTGTGTACCATCTTGAACTCGTTCCGGATATCGTTGGAAGCAAAGAACTGGTCTGGTCCGTAAATGGCATAATCGTTGGTGACTTCTGCGAGGGTGTATCCGATCCAGCCATTATACTTTCCTTTTTTCTTTTGCAATAAAAAGTCTATCCCTTTTGCCTTGCCGGTCCCTTCATAGAAGAAGTCGGCATAGTCGCCCGTTCCGCCCATCGGTTGGAAACGCAAGGTGTACTCAGACAATCCTTTCATGTTTTTGACATAAGCTTCCATATCCACCAGGAATAGCTGATCTTCCCAGCTGATGCCGGCGGAATATTGCTGTGATACACTCACAGGTATACGGTCATCATCCGCCAACAGCCAGAAATCGCGGCTGCCATTCAGCAGGTCTTCCCGGATCACCCGCTTGGCGAATTGGTAGTATTGGCCGGCAGAGCCTTTCAGCTTCACCTGTTCCGTGAGTTGGTAATCTCCGTGTAACCGCGGTTCCAAATACCATTTTCCGGTGGGAGAGAAGTAGGTGGTCCTGATGCCGGGCACGAGGTGAAACCGGTGGTCATCCAGGCTCCACGCATCTTGCAGGTATAAAGAGGTTGTATGTCCCTGTGCCTGGCGGTTGATCAACTTAAGCGTATCGTTACGGGAATAGTCATAACTAATGTCCTGGTAATTGTATTGAATACCAGATCCCAACTGGTGCATCGGTGTGATGGACCATGTCCAGTCGGTCCTTGCGGCATAGTCATACAATTGATTATCCTCGATGGCCCCACTCTGGAACTTACGTTCTATACCCAGTGAATCAGTAATGCTGCTGCGAAGGGTATTGGTACGCTCACTGAAATAATTAGAATAGCTTACGAGTGTGTTGCTGTAGAGCTTTGTATTCCATTGTTTGCTCCACTTCAGGCTCGTGCCTGTATTGCCCCAACTGGCGACATCGGTGGTATTGGCAAAGAAGGAGGATAACCTGTTGCCCAGCCGGGAACCGCCACCGGCCTGCGTACTGTTGTCCATATCGTCCTTGCCATGATATACACTCCAACTGAAAACATCCTTGCTATCTGTGCGGTAGGTGAGTTTCACATTGAGGTCATCGAAGTGCGATTTTACATCCGACTGACCACGAAACCGTTCTCCAACACCTTGTGTGCGGTTGGTATGCTCATTGTCAATAGTTGCCTGGTCTTTCAGTTTGTCATAAAAGGAGGTTTCAAAACTGCGCCGGTAAGCAACGAGGGCCGACATCTTTTTTCCCAGGGGCGTTTCCACAAATCCATTTACGCTCAGGAACCCAAGGTCTATCCCGGCATTGAAAGCATTTTTATTGCCTTCCTTGCCGGTGATGTCCATTAAAGCCGAAAGGCGTCCTCCATATTTTGCATCAAATCCACCCTTGAATAATTGAACATCTTTGATGGCGTTGGCATTGAATGCACTGAAGAAACCAAAAAGATGGTCTACGTTGTACACCGTAAATCCATCGAATAGTACCAGGTTCTGATCTGGCGTGCCTCCCCGTACATACAGTCCTGCAGATTGCTCATTGCCCGCACTTATCCCAGGCATTAGCTGGAATGCGCGGAAGATGTCTTTTTCACCCAGGGAAGGTAATGTAGCGATCAGTTTTGGGTCCATACGGATCATACCGGTTTGCTGGTTCAGTTTGAAACGCTCCGGCGATACGCTGCTTACTACTACTGAATCCAGTTGCCTGTCATTGGCAGCCAGTTGGATGCGGAGGTTATTCAACAGTTGGCCAGGCTGGATGTGATGATCCAATGTTTGGTAGCCAATGCAGGAGAACCGGAGCAGTAATGGATCGGGAAACTGCCCACTGAGCATAAAATACCCGTCAACATTACTGCTGCTGCTCAGCCTGCTGCCCGGCACCGAAACGGTTACAGCAGGCAGGGGTTCTCCGGTAGCTTTATCCGTAATGCGCCCTGATACCTGTTGTAACTGTGCCTGGGCGCAGATCGCCACTGTGCAGAAAATGATGATCAGTCTAAACTTCATACATGCGTTAATTTTATTGAAGCGCCAAAAGTATCGGCAGTGGTTTGACAAAACAGGTGAAATCGATATGGAAGAGACAAATTGAAAGATGAAAAGACCAGGCCCTTGTCAGCTTTACCGGCGATTTTGTCAGCTTCATGGTGATAAGGGCCCTGTACGGTAAGCCTGTTTGATACCTTTATAGTATGAAGAAGTTTTATCCGTTCACCGGGTTTATGATCTCGTTGTTCATAGCGCTGCTGGGCTATGTATTGCGATTGGGCCGGGAAGAGATGGGGGCTTCATTGGCGGCGCCAATTGCTTCGTTTGTCAATGCCTACCTGAGCTGGTGGCTGATACAATATGTGATCAGGTGGAACTGGCCGGAAAACTATGGCTGGAAGGCGGTGATCGCTATTGCGGGATGTATGCTTATTTCAGTCCTGCTTTTTACGCTCAACAACCGTATTACGGGTTTGCGCGACCGGCTTGAATTGATCTCCCGGGGAAGACAGCTGATCAATTTTCTTTTATTGGGCAGAGGGCTCGTGATAGGTGGATTCCTTTATTACATTGCCTATTTGTTGCGCATGTCGGCGCAGATCCAGCAATCGAGGCTGGAGAATGAACAATTGAAAAAGGAAAATCTACAGGCCAGGCTGAGCCTTTTACAGGAGCAGGTGAGCCCGCATTTCCTGTTCAATTCGCTGGGCACCCTGCGGAGTATGGTGCAGGAGAAAGCACCGCGTGAGTTTATTCAACGGTTGTCGGAAGTATACCGGTATTTGTTGAGCAACCGCATGGCCGATCTGGTAGAGCTACGGGCCGAACTGGATTTTACAGCGGCATACCTGCATATCCTGCAAGAGCGTTTTGAAGCAGCTATAGTTACAGAGATCCATGTGGAGGATGGCCTGTATACCAGAAAGCTGCCAACTGCCACCCTTCAATTGCTTATTGAAAATGCCGTGAAGCATAATGTAGTAACTACGGAGGATCCGTTGAATATTTACATATATACAGTAGAAAATAAATGGTTGATGGTGAGTAATTCCCTGCAACGGCGAAACAAGTTAAGTGATAGCCTGGGCACTGGCCTCAGTAATATCCAGGAACGATACCGGTTGCTGGCCGGGCTTGACATCAGGATAAGCGAAACGGGTAAACTTTTCACAGTAGGCGTTCCCTTATTAATATAATGGATCTGAATATACTGATCATAGAAGATGAGCCAAAAACAGCCAAGGAATTGAAAAATATGATCGAAGGGCTGGATGACAAACTGGTGGTTGGCAATATTTTGCCGTCTATCAAATCGGCGGTCAACTGGCTTGAGCATAATCCTTCCCCCCAGCTGATCTTCTCTGATATACAACTGGCGGATGGACTCAGTTTCGAAATATTCCGACGGGTGGCAGTGTCATGCCCGGTGATCTTTTGTACGGCTTTTGATACTTATGCCATACAGGCTTTTGGCACTTATGGTATTGACTACCTGTTAAAGCCTGTGGATGAGGAGAAGTTGGCCGGAAGCCTACGCAAATACGAACAGATGAAACTGATAATGGGCACAAAGAACGGGGTTGATTATAGGCGGCTGGAGACTGTATTGTCGGGATTGCAGCCTACGTATAAGAGTGGTTTGCTGGTATTCAAAAATGAAAAGATCATTCCTTTGAAAACCGTTGATATTGCTTTTGTTTATTCCGCTGCTGGCATTGTAAAGGTTTCAACCAAAAACAATCAAACCTACCTTCTTACGGAAGTGTTGGATGAATTAGAGCCACAGCTGGATCCCTACCAGTTCTTCAGGGCCAACCGGCAGTTCCTTATTAATCGTGATGTGATGGTAATGGCGGAACACTTTTTTAATCGCCGGCTTGTCCTGAAACTGGATAGGGAAACCCCGGAAAATATAATTGTCAGCAAAATGAAGGCCCCGGAGCTTATAGCCTGGATGCAGCGTTGAGCTATCCTCTGGTACCGTGGAACAACTAATGGAAGGTGTTAGAACTGGTATTTATATTCAACCTTGCCGATCAAGACCTTCGTTTTGGAGTAGCAGGCATCGAGTACTTTCAATCCCTTTGCATCGTAACTATAGTGCCATTTCTGGTAATCTCCGGTACCTTCTACGGTCACGAGCATGGAGGATAAGCGGTCCTGGTCGTCGTACTCAAATATATAATCGGGCAGGAGTCTTTTAGCGCGGTTGTTGTAGCGTACGATATCGGTTAAGCGGTCTTTGTCATCATAGTAATAATAAACCGTGGGCAATGGCTGGCCCTGGCGCAGGCTTTTTTCTTCGCCAGGATTTCCTTTTTCATCGGGCAGGATGGTAATATGGGTAGTATCGCTGTTGTTCTTTATTTTCTCCATGCGTACGGGTTTGCCACTGGCATCATAAAACCATAAGTGTTGTTCCTTACTGATATAATTGCCTGGTGAAAAGGAGAGGCTTACAATATTGGTGATGCGGTTATTGGCATCGTAGGTATAATTGATCTCTGTTTTATTGCCTTCTGCTGTATCGGTGGTTTTGATCAATTGGCCGGCGGTATTAAAAGTGGCAGTATTGACGGAGGTGCCGGCCAGGGTAGTGGTCGTTTCAGTAACGATCTCCGTAAAATTATTCTTTACATTTTGTTCACATTTGAAGCCTTCAATAGGTTGGTTATTGCCATCCAGGCTGTTAAAGCGTACTGATCTTACCTTTTGCTGCAGCCAAACTCCTCTTTTCTTCATCTGTTCGCGGGTAACTACCAGGTCATTGTAATAATGCTGACCTTGCGCGGACATGACAAAGCTGCCAATAAGCAGGATTAAAATCGTTGTTTTCATGCTGCTGCTAACGAACAAATGCTTGTTTTCCATATAGCGGATATCCAAATTTTTCTGTAAAATACTGTCTTTCCTTATTTTTAAGCAAAATTAACACCCGGTGTCCCATTCCAAAGAACGTCACGAGAAGAATTGTCTGAACTGTAATGCTGATTTGACTGGAAGATATTGTCACATATGCGGACAGGAAAATATTGAGCCAAAAGAGACTGTATGGGGCCTGGTAAGCCACTTTTTTTATGATATTACCCATTTTGATGGTAAGTTCTTCAGTACCACTAAGTACCTGATCACCAAACCGGGGTTTCTGCCCCAGGAATACATCAAGGGCCGCCGGGCGAGTTACCTGCATCCGATCCGGATGTATGTATTCAGTTCCGCCCTTTTCTTCCTCATTTTCTTTACGATGTTCAAGCCCGATAATATAGCCAAGGGTGATTGGGGGTCGAAGAAGAATTTTATGGATTCGGCCCAGCAGCTGGATATTGCCCGGGATATTGCATTGAAGGCGATGCGGACCTCTGCGGATTCGCTGGAAATGATCAATAGCTTTGCGGCGGCCAAGGCCCAGGTGATCGCGGACCGGATAAAAGACAAGATCAGGAAAGACAGTCTCAGAAAGGTGAAGGCGGTCCGGCATCCGGACAGAAGGACCACCTGGTTTGAGGCCAGCGATGAATATGAAACGGTGCAGCAATATGATTCTGCCCAGCAAGCCTTGCGGCCTGAACTGCGGGATGGCTGGTGGGCAAGGAAGGCGGCCCGCCGCAATATAGAATTGAGTAATCGCTGGCGGGAGGATAATAAGAAGTTTGTGCGGGATATGGCAGATACCTTTTTGCATATGCTGCCTTATTTGTTGTTCCTTTCGCTGCCGCTGTATGCTTTGCTGATGAAGCTGCTGTATTTCAGGCATAAGCAGTTCTACTATGTGGAGCACGGTATATTCTTTATCTACCTGTATATTTTCACCTTCATATTCCTGTTGCTTTATTTCTCTGTGATCGAGCTGCGGCAGACTACGCACCAGGGCTGGATAGGATGGATCGAAGCGGCGCTGATCATTGGGGGGATCTATTACACCTATAAGGCCATGCGAACATTTTATAAGCAGGGCCGTGCTATGACCTTGCTCAAGTTTTTCCTGTTGAACCTGATGGCCACTTTTGCCATCGTGATGCTGTTTATATTTTTCTTTACCTTAACGCTTTTCAAGCTCTAAAAAAATAGCGGACTATGGAGACAAATAAGGTGGCGGCAGCATTCCTGCGCCTGGTGACGATCATGGATGAACTGAGGGAACAATGTCCGTGGGACAGGAAGCAAACGGTAGAGACCTTACGGCCGCTGACCATTGAAGAAACCTATGAGCTGGCGGACGCCATCACAGAGGGGGACTGGAAGGGGATCAAGGAGGAAATCGGGGATGTGATGCTGCACATGGTCTTTTATGCTAAAATAGGGGCCGAACAAGGGAAGTTCACGCTGGAAGAGGCGCTGCAGGGCATTTCGGACAAGCTGGTATCGCGCCACCCGCATATATATGGGGATGTGAAGGTGAAAGATGAGGAGGAAGTAAAGCAGAACTGGGAGAAATTAAAATTAAAAGAGGGGAAGACCTCAGTACTGGGCGGTGTGCCGGTATCCCTGCCGGCGGTGGTAAAAGCCACCCGGTTGCAGGAAAAGGCCAAACAGGTGGGGTTTGAGTGGGATGAGCGGGAACAGGTTTGGGATAAGGTAAAGGAAGAAATGGACGAGTTGCAGGAGGCGGTAGCCATTAAGGGGCAGGCGGAAATAGAGGAGGAGTTTGGTGACCTGCTGTTCTCCCTGGTCAATTATGCACGGTTTTTGCAGATAGATGCTGAAAATGCGCTGGAAAGGACGAATAAGAAGTTTATCAGCCGTTTTACCCGCATGGAACAACAGGCTACCCGGGATGGTAAATCGCTGGCCGATATGTCCCTGGCCGAAATGGACGCCATCTGGAACAGCATTAAAAAACAAAACCCCGGCACTTGAAGCAATTGCTGAAAAACTGGCTTATTAAGAATATCTACCTGCTGGCGGCTATCAGCCTTTTTGGAGTAGCGTTCATCCTCAACAAATATGTAATCGGCACTACTACAGCCCGGTATTACGTTAATCTCATAGAAAAAAGAATCCGGGAAAAGGAAAGGGATTTCCAGGAATTGACGGCCGATACGGCCTTATTGAGCGCCCTGGCCAATCAACGGTACGATGAAGCGGGGCTTACGCGCGTGCTGGATAAGAAAAAGGGATACGATATTTTCATTTATGAACATGCGCAGGATTCTGCCGGCACACCGCACCTGGTATTCTGGAACACACAAAACATATTGCCGGATGTTTCCTTCTCCTGGGGATTGGATACCAGCCGTTTGATCAAACTCACCAATGGGCAGTATGTATACAGCAGCCGGAAAATAACACTCCGCGATAACCGGCAGTTTACAATTCAGGGACTGATCCCGGTGGTATGGAAATATTTTGTAGAGAATGAGAACCTGAAGAAAGAATTTGCCGGTATTTCCAAAGCAGTTGAACGGGTGGACCTGGTGTTGTCACCCACGCCTTATCCCGTAAAAAGCATCCGTGGGAATACCTTATTTTACCTGCAACGAATCAATGAGCACCTGCAGCAGCACAATATATGGTCGATCCTGCTGGTGATTGCGGGGTTCTTCCTGCTCTTTTTATACCTGCAGCAAACGGCGGATCAGATCAGCCGGAAGTATGGCCTTTGGTATGGCGCTTCCTTCCTGGTAGGGATACTGCTGGTGCTGCGGTTGTCATCCTATTTCTTCCCGGATATGCTGGACCTGCGGCAGTTCGAACTATTTGATCCCTATATCTATGGTTCGAGCCTGGTATTGAGCTCACTCGGCGACCTGCTCATCAATTCATTGCTGTTTTGCTGGATGGTGATATTCGTTAATCGCCGGCTGAATACTTCTACCATCAAGGCCCTGGGAGCGCCCTGGAAAAACTGGGGGGCTGTAACAGGGATCCTGGCGTTGCTGGTACTGAGCACTTTTACGTTTGCGGACATCCTGCAAACACTGGTGTCTGACGCCAAGATGTCTTTTAATGTAACGAACTTCTTCAGCCTGGTAGAGCAATACAGTTTTGTAGGCTTTGCGGTGATGGCTACGCTTGGCCTCAGCTATTTTTTACTGTCGCAAATATTTCTCACGGTAGTGGGAAAACTGGTAGGGGAGAAGAATTATGTGGTGTATATCATTACGGCGTTCCTTGGTCTGCTGATGCTGTCCTTCCAGCGCAATAATGCCATGGTAGAGTTGAACCTCTATACCTTGTTGTGGTTGCTGCTGTTCATCTGGCTCATGCGGCAAAAGATCTTTGCGGGATTAAATTACCGGCTCAATGTATCGGAAGTATTGTTCTGGCTCTTTGTATTTTCCTTTTCCATGGCTGCGGTTATTCTTTTTGAGAATGGGAAGATCGAATTTGAGCAAAGAAAGCGGTTTGCCGAAAAGCTTGCTTCGCAGGCAGATCCTTCGAATGAAAGATTGTTGAGCATTGCCCTGGCTTACCTGGACAATAATTTCCTGGAGCCTAATTTTCGCCGTTTCTACAACCAGCAGGAGAATGCGAAACTCAAGGATAGCATCAGCAATACGGGGTTCATCGGGTATGCCAATAAATATGATACCTGGTTATTTACTTTCGACAAGGAAACGAATCCTTTGTTCAATACAGAGCCAGGGTCGTTTGATACGCTGAATACCATTTTCCGTAATCAGTCGAAGGGGACAAATATCCCTGATCTGCGTTATTTTGAAAGGTCGTATGATAAGTTCTCTTACATCTTTAAGAAAGAGGTGCTTGACAGCAATGATGTAACCATTGGTTACCTGTTTGTATTGTCGGATCCCAAACGGTATAAAAGTGAAGCGCTGGTACCGGAACTGTTCAAGTCTACGCGGGAAAGGACACCGGAATACTCGCCTGTATACGCCTATGCTATCTATGACAGCCTGCAGCTCATCAGTCATTATAATGATTATGCCTTTCCAACCTCTCTCAAGAAACAGTCGCTGAAGGATGAATACAGCATCGTAAAAAAAGATGGCTATGAAGAGTTGTGGTACCGCGGTACGCCCGACAAGGTAGTGGTGGTAGCCCGTAAAAACAATTCATTCATAGAGGCGATTACCTTGTTTGCCTACCTGTTCAGCACCTTCCTGTTCCTCCTGGCCTTTTACCGCATTGTAGCCTTCCTGATGAGGACCCGGTTGCAAAAAACGTCTTTCCGGCAGTATTGGGAATTAAGCATCCGTTCTCAGATACATAGCACGATCATATTGATCAGCCTGTTGCTGTTTGTAGTGATTGGTGTGGCCAACGTATTTTTCATCATCAACCGGTATCACCGTAATAACCAGGACCGGCTTACACGTGCTATCCAGATCATGGTCAATGAGGTGGAAAAGAAGCTGGCGGATCATGCTACTTTCAACGAAGGGATCATGTTGTATGAGCCTGGCTTCAGTGATGAGGTGGAACAGTTGATGCGGGATATTTCGGACATCCATGGCATGGATGTGAACCTGTATGATACCTCCGGGGACCTGAAGGTAACTTCCAACCCGGATATCTATTACCGGGGTGTATTGAGCGAAAAGATGAACCCGCTGGCTTATTTCCGGTTGCACAACCTGCGGCAGGTGCAAACGGTGACGGACGAAAAAGTGGGTAAAGTAGACTATCTGAGTATCTATGCGCCGGTGAGGGATGATGATGGTAACGCAGTAGCTTATCTCAACGTGCCTTCTTATAGTGCGGAAGTGGAACTGACGCAGGAGATCTCGTACTTCCTGGTGACGATCATCAACCTCAATGCGTTTATATTCCTGGTAGCAGGAGCCATTGCGTTGTTCATTACCAACCGTATCACCTCTTCCTTTACGCTCATTACGCAAAAGCTGCGGGATATCAACCTGGGTAAGATGAACCAGGAGATCAACTGGCACCGCAATGATGAGATAGGGGTGCTGGTAACAGAATACAACAAAATGGTGCGGAAGCTGGATGAGAGTGCTGAGTCGCTCGCCAAAAGTGAACGGGAAGGCGCCTGGCGGCAAATGGCGCGGCAGGTAGCGCATGAGATCAAGAACCCGCTGACGCCGATGAAGCTCAGTATCCAGTACCTGCAGAAAGCGATCGATGATAATTCGCCCAATGTAAAGGAGATGACTGGTAGTGTGGCCCGCACGCTTATTGAGCAGATCGATCACCTGTCGAAGATCGCATCGGACTTTTCGCAGTTTGCCAATATTGGCAACCCACGCAATGAAGTATTTGACCTGCATGAAATGTTGTACTCGCTCACTTCGCTCTATGAGGCTACGGAGAATATGGATTTTAAATGGGATCCGGTACCACACCGGGTATTGTTGTTTGCCGATAAGACACAATTGAACCGTTTGTTCACCAACCTGATGCAGAATGCGATCGAGGCGAGTGAAGACAGGCCGCAACATATCATCCGCATCAACGAAGAGCTGAATGGCGGAGAATACATTACGGTCAGCATTACGGATAATGGGAGTGGTATTCCGGAAGTAACGCAATCCAAAATATTCACGCCCAACTTTACCACGAAGTCTTCCGGTACGGGTCTTGGCCTTGCCATGAGCAAAAGCATTGTGGAGCAGGCCAAGGGCGAGATATGGTTTGTGACGAAGGAAGGGGTGGGGACGACGTTCTATGTGAAGATACCGCTGTTGAGGGCCATGAATTAGTGAGTGGTGAATAGTGAATCGTTTGCTTCGATAGCAGATCTCTCACTCCGCTGCGCTGCGTTCGAGATGACAAAAGGGAGATCGGACTTCGGTTTACTGAAGGGCTTTCAGGATCTTCATCAACACCTTCTCTTCGGCGGTGTGGCCGGTCTTGTCGTCGGGTTCTTCGAGGGTATCCAACTCCTTCAGGTATTTTTGAAGGTTGTTTTCTTCATACAGCCTTATGATGCCGGGATGTACATAATACTTTTTACATACTGACCGGGTGTTGCCCAATTGAACGCTGACCTCGTCCAGGGCTTCCACTACTTTTTTCCTGCGCCCGGCTTCGGTAAAAGCCTCCCCAATACTCTTGAAGCTATGGAGTATGTTTAACGTGCCTGCCCAGGTACGGAAATCCTTGGCGCTGAATTCAAAGCCGGTTATTTGTTTGATGTAATTGTTCACCATCCCGGAGTCAATGCTTTTTCTGTTGTGATCGGCGTCGTAATACTGGAATAGTTCCTTACCGGGTATATCGCGGCAGGCCTGTACGATCCTGGCCAACCGCTTGTTTTTTACTGATATGGTGTGGTTGATGCCCTTCTTCCCCCGGAAGCTGAACTGGATGGAATGTCCATTTATCGCTACATGTTTGTCTTTTAGGGTAGTAAGGCCATAGGAGCCATACAGCTTTTCATAGCTCTGGCTGCCGGTCCGGATATAGGTCCTTTCCATGAGGCTGACTACGGTAGCCAGCACTTTCTCTTCACAGAGATCTTTGCGGGAAATATCCTTTTCCATTTGTAGTCTCAGCACAGGCAACGCTTTCCCAAATTCATACAGGCGGTGAAACTTGGTTTCGTTCCGTACTGCCTGCCAGGCTGCATGATACCGGTATTGTTTCCTGTTGCGGGCATCCTTGCCGGTGGCCTGCAGGTGGCCATTCTCCAGCGGACATATCCATACGGCTGTCCAGGCTGGCGGAATGGCCAGTTTGCGAATGCGGTCGAGTTGTGCTTTATTCTGTAGCCGTTTGTTTTGGTATAGAAAGGAAAAGCCTTTTCCCTTTTTCAATCTGCTAATGCCAGGCATGGTATCGCTCACATATACCAGGGCGGCTACTTTGGCGGTGCGTTCATAGTCCTGGTCAATGACCAGCATTTGCTGGTGGCTTAAATGGGTGGTATCGACGGCTGTTTCAGGCATGTAATGGTTTCTTTTGGCTTTTTGTTTTTTGCTCGTGGTTTTCATCAGCCTCATCGAGGGAATGGGAACTGTGGAGGTCTTTTTCCTTTTCGGACAGTTCTGACAATTTGGTGTAGTACTTCTTGATCACACTCAGCTCTTCTTCTGTGAGGTCCTCAATATCCACCAGGCGATTGCTGGCTTTTTCATGGCAGGCAATCAATTCATTCAGCTTTAAATGAATAGCGATGGTATCCTTGTTCTGCGTTTGCTGGATGATGAACACCATCAGAAAGGTGATGATGGTGGTGGTGGTATTGATGACCAGCTGCCAGGTATCTGAAAATCCAAATAAAGGCCCGCTTAAAGCCCATCCTATGATCAGTATAAAGGCGAGGATGCTGGCTGTGGGGCTACCGGAGGCGCGGGTGAGTTTAGCGCTGAGCTTATTGAACAGGCGGGGCCACTTCAGGCTTTTTTCTTGGGAACGTTTAGTTGCCATAATCGATAATGTTATAAGCTATCCCATTCAATAAAAAAGCCAGGCCATTTGACGCCTCTTTTCTTTTACTGCCGGGGTGAGAAGAAGAACCTGTAGTTGTATAATGTAGTGTACTGATTCCCCAAACGAGGGGGCGCATTAACCTGTTTTTAATTTGCTTCCCGTCCTTGGGTAACTAGTTCTACAAATTAAGGTTAGCCCTGGTATGGGCATATCGTTTGAAAATACAATGTTAAAATCTACACTTATGCTTAGCGATATACAAGTAGGTTTCTTAAGAGACCGCATCCATGAAATCGGCAGCGCCCTTTTTTCGAATACTGGCAATGCTACTTTTAAGTTACCCACTTCCATTATATCTGTTCTGCGGGTAGATGAAGAAGGGAATATCTGGTTCTTCCTGCACAATCCTGACCTGTTTATAGAGGAGGGCGACAAAGCGTTTCCGGCGCGCCTGGACTTTTACCGAAAAGGCAAGCCCTTTTTCTTACAGGTATCGGGCGAGGCCCTGGTAATCACGGATGCAGCGGAGATCAAGGACCTGACAGGATCTACGGCTTCACCCGTACTCCATTCCTTTTCACGTGTGATGCTTGTAAAAGTACGTGTAGAACATGCTTCCTATTTTGAGCAACGGGAACGCAGGATGAGCCGGCTGCAATCCTGGTGGCACGCTATATGCAAATACCTGTTGCAGGAAAAACCCAGTCTCCGGCCTTATAAGTTACATCCGATGATCCTGGCTTAAGACAAAGTCCGGAAGACGGAAAGTCAGAAAGACCGTAGCCGTAAAAAGCATTGAACCCAAAAACAGACTATACTAACAACTAAAACATCGATCTATGAACTTTATCCTGCCAGAGAACCTGAAGTTTGTAAAACGCTTTATTGAGAAAACCTTTTTCGGTGCATTGAAAGTACATGATACAGAAGAGACACAGGATCGTTTCCTGGTAGAAACAGTATTTGTAGATGCGAACCAGTATTTATGGTGCTGTTGTGCGGAAGAGTTACCGGTAGATCAGCCTAAATTTCCGGTATCGCTGAAGTTCGTAGACAAAGTGAAAGGTGTCTATATGAAAGTAACAGGCATTGCCAACCGGGTACAACCTTCACTTATTCCGGAGAGTGCGGCTGCACTGGACCATGCGATCGACGAACTGACAGGCAACGGCAAACTTACCCTGCTACGGGTAAAGATGACGGAGACTGTTTACTATAAGAAGCAAAACGGCCAGATCAATTTCTACGCCGTTGCCAGCTAAAGAATCCACTTGAAGGAAGTTTTAAAGAAACCACCCTTAGAAAGTGAGATGCGGTCTGATCGTTTTGGGTTGGACCGCATTTTTCATTAGAAGAATACAGAAGACAGCATTTAGAATACAGAATCGCTTGACCAGCAATAGAAGTGAAAAGCGAGTGAGGGACCAGTGACCATAACCCGTTATCAAAACCCATTAAACTGTAAGGGTATGTCAAAAAGAAAAATATTCATCATCATCCTATTGCTCCTGGTAGCCGGGGGAATTGTGACCTGGACTATTTATAAACGCAAGATCGTTAAGGACGGTGTGGCGCAAACGGTGGCCAATAAGACGAATAACCTGTATGGCATACAGACGGGTAAACTGGATATCGATGAGGTGGCCGGGAATCTTACGGTGACGAACCTGCAGCTGAACCCGGATTCGAATGTGTACAATCACCTGGTCAGCATCAATGATGCCCCATCGGTACTGATCCAGATCAATATACCCTCCTTAACCGTAGAAGGCGTAAAAACGCCCAAAGCATTATTGAACAGTGCTATCGATGGCCGCAAAGTGATCATCCACGCTCCCCGTATTGACCTCTTTTTCACGGGTAAGGGCAAGGATTCGCTGAAAACGGTACCGGATAAAGAGGTGTACAGGCAAATACTGGGCAACCTGGAACTGATCAAGATCGATACGCTGTCGGTGGTCAACGCTACGCTGGTGACCCGCGACTGGAAAACGGGGGATATCCGGATGCAGTTTGACAGTGTATCTATCGACCTGCTCCGTATTGCAGTAGACAGCTTGCATGATAAGGATACTACGCGTATTCTCTTTGCGGAACAGGCTGCGGTAAAATGTAAAAAAGCCAGCTGGACGAGTAAAAACAAATTGTACCATTATGAAGTGCGGGATATTGACCTTAACAGCGGGGCCAAACAATTAAGTGTGCACCGGTTTGTGATGGATCCCAGGATGCCGGAACAGAAATTCCTGCAGCAGTTCAAATATGCCAATGACCGGTTTGATATAGACCTGCAGCAGGTAAGGGTCACCAACCTCAACGTACCGCTTCTGTTACGGGAACAGGTAAAGGCTGACTCGCTCATATCGGGTAAGAGCAGCATCCGCATTTACCGTGATCTTTCGTATCCGCATGATAAAAAGAGCCGGGTGGGCACTTATCCGCAGCAAGCGGTCATGAAACTCCCTATGGAAGTGGATATAGGGCAGGCGTTGTTTCATAATTCCTTTATTGAATACAAGGAGCGCAATGGGAAGAGTGAGAAAAGCGGAAAGGTACAGTTTTACAATGCGGGACTCCGGATAACGAATCTAACGAGTTATAAACAGGACATGGCTCAACACCCTATGCGGATGCAGTTCAACGCACAGTTCCTGAACAAGGCGCCTGTTAAAGCTGTAATCAATTTCTATCCGGACAATGGGAAGTTTACGATTGCGGGAGAAATGGGGAGTATGAGTGCCAAAGGGGTTAATGAGCTAACAGAACCTATGGGATTGGCCAAGATCGAAACAGGCACGATCACGAGCCTGCAATTCAATTTTACTGGCAATGATCATGCAGCCGACGGGCACCTCACGGTGCTATACGACGATCTGAAGATTACGCTCCTTAAAAAAGACACTGTAGACAATTCGCTCAGTAAAAAGAAGTTTGCCAGTATGCTGGCCAATATCAAGGTAATGAATGCCAACCCCGGCAAAAATGGGGAAGTGCGCCGGGCTACGGTACATTATGACCGGGATGAAACCAAATCCTTCTTCAACCTGGTATGGAAATCTATTTTTACAGGGGTGAAAGAGTCGGTGGGGATTAAATAGGCGATTGCAGGCTTTTAAAGTAATGCCGGCGGCTTTCCACTGGTCAACTAGTACCTTATACAGGAGGGGCAGATATTCACTTCTGCCAGGCCTTTGTTTTTAAGAAAGGTAGAATCGGTGAGGGTATAAAGAAAGGCTTTGAGTGCTTCCTTATCGGCAGGGGTGAGGGGCAGACCGGTTCTGCCGGAGGGCTGCATCAAGAGGGGATCAATATTGTCGGTAGGCTGTATGTCAATTACGTAATGCTGGAGTACAAAATCGAGGTTCTTGAAACGCCCGTCGTGCATATAAGGTGCGGTGAGGGCTACATTACGCAGGGAGGGTACCTTGAAGCGGTATTTATCGCTTTGCCGGGTAGTGATGCCCATCCGCCCATAGTCCTCGCTGTAAGGATACAATCCATTGTTGCGAAAACTGAAATCGGTAAAGAAGGGTTCTTTGTGGCAAGAGGCGCATTGGGCTTTGAAGACGGCATACCCTTTGGCTTCGGTATCAGTAAAGGTTACGCTGTCTTCTTTGCGCATCACTTTATCATATTTGCTGTTGGCACTTACCATGGCAGCCATGAACTGGCTCAGGGCCTGCATGACGCGGGCGGTAGTGATCTCGCGGTTGCCGAAGGCGGCGCCAAAATAAGTAGGGTAGTAAGGATCCTTGCTGATCTTCTCTACCACATTGGCCATTGATTCACCCATTTCCACATGACTGGTAATGGGTACGAGGGGCTGCAGATCGAGGTCGGGCACACCACCATCCCACATGAAGGCTTTGGCCCAGGCCAGGTTTTGCAGGGCAGGGGCATTGCGTGCGCCCAGGGAATCAAAAATACCGTGGCTCAAACGGTGACCGTGATGGGAAAAAGCGGCTGCCTGGATATGGCAGGTACCACAACTGATGGTGCCATTTTTTGAAAGTATACCATCGTAGAACAATCTTCTACCCAGTTCCACTTTGATCTTCGTGAACTTATTTTTAGAGAAATCATAAACGGGTGCAGGGAAATTGGAAGGCCTTGGAAAAGTACTGTCGGCCAGGGTACTAAAGTAGGTCAACTCATCCTGCTTCAAAAAGCCTGATAAGGTGGCCGCCAGCACCAGGGTCATACAGATATATACAAGGGACCATTTCTTCATGCTTACTTGTTTGGGTAGTCTGTGCCTCCATACGAAAAGGCGGCGGCATAGTTGTCGGCAATGCGGGCGCTTTCGGGTGTAAGCATGATGTGGTGGTGTTTTTTCAGGTCAATACGGTCCAATAGCTGTTGCACGTTAAACCTTATGTGCACAACGGCTTTCTGGTGGTTGCGTACGCGCAGGGGAGCATTGGACGGTAAAGGGAGAGAAATGCGCCTGATATTATTGAGGGTAGGGGTGTTGTAACCACCATACCCGCCAATATGGTATTCAAATTCGCGGAAACCTGTTTTGTCGGCAGGAATAGCCGGAGAGCTGCCTTCCAGTTTAAAGAAAATATAGCCGCTGTTCCAGGTCCAGTACATGCTCTCACTGGCAGCCATATCCCTACCCGGATCGAGCACGCCTGTTCTTTCTTCAATGGGCAGTGTAGAGGTGAGGCTATCCACGCCCACCAGGAAAGAAATGGTCGTATACAGGCCTTCCGGTAGATTGATCGCCAGGGATTTGCTGGAGTCGAGGTGTTGTTTTACCAGGAAGCAGCTTTCTTTTTTGGGAATAATGTATTTATCGCCATTGGCTTTGGTAAGTTCGATATTGCTGATATAGTATTGAAGCAGGGTGACGGTGAAGGGCTCGTTGGCGGTTGTTTTATGGGCGCCTTGACTGTTGGTCAATGACTGGGTGCCCACGCGGTTGTCGAAATGCAGGACTACCTGGGCTGTTGCGCTACAACATACAAGCAGGAGCATGAATGATAAGGACAGGGTACCCAGGGGTTTGATGCGCATCGTGGTTGTGAATTGAGTGGTAAATGTACAGTGTTTTTGTAAAAGGCCCTGCTGCGTGACGAATGGGGCGCAGGCTCCTGTAATTTGATGAATTTTATCGTTATTTCGCAGAAACTGGCTGTCATGCGTTCCTGCTTTGTGTTTTTCCTGTTACTGTGTCCTGTTTTCCTTTTTGCACAAACGAAAGAGTTATCCGGCGTTGTGATGGCTGCAGGCTCTCAATTGCCCGTGGAAGGCGCTACGATATCCCTTCTTCCCGAAGGGAAGCAGGCCATCACGGATGAAAGAGGGCGCTTCTATTTCAGGCAGGTGGGGGACGATGGGCAGCTACTGGTGACAGCTATAGGGCATGATCCGGCCAGGGTCAGCCTGGCTGATTTTATAAAAGCAGGTAATAGGATTACGCTCAAGGCCCGTTCGGTACAGCTGAGCCAGGTGACGGTGTTGGGCGGCGCTGGTGAACAATACAAGCCGATCAGCAAGCTGGATATTAAAATGCGTGGCATCAACAATTCGCAGGAAATATTGCGTATGGTGCCCGGGCTCTTTATTGGCCAGCATGCGGGTGGTGGCAAGGCTGAACAGATATTCCTGCGTGGATTTGACATTGACCATGGTACGGATATCAATATCGGGGTAGATGGTATGCCGGTGAACATGGTCTCTCATGCGCATGGCCAGGGATATGCGGACCTCCATTTTGTGATCCCGGAGCTAATTGACAATGTGACTTTCAAGAAAGGCACCTATTATGCAGAGAAAGGCAATTTCACGACTACGGGTTTTGTAGATTTTAAGACCTTCAATGTGCTGCCCAATAATTCGGTGAAGATGGAAGGGGGGATGTTCAATACGGTGCGTACAGTGGGTATGTTCAACCTGTTGAATGAAAAGACACGCGCCAAAGGGCAATCGGCCTATATCGCTTCTGAGTACATGTATACCAAAGGATATTTTGACAATCCGCAGGATTTTAACCGGGTGAACGTATTTGGTAAATACCAGGGCGCTTTGAACAAACACCACCAACTCAGTTTTTCCGGTTCTTTATTTTCCAGTCAGTGGGATGCCTCGGGGCAAATCCCTGACCGGGCTGTTGACAGTAAACTGATCGGCTGGTATGGGGCCATCGATCCGCATGAAGGCGGCAAAACTTCCCGTGTGAATGCGAATGCGCTGCTGACTACCACGCTGGGGCATGGGGCCTATCTGAAGAACCAGGTATATTATTCCCGGTATCAGTTTGAACTATTCTCCAACTTTACTTTTTTTAAAGAAGATCCCATCAATGGCGACCAGATCAAACAAAGGGAGCAGCGGGACCTGTTTGGTTATAATGGGAGTTACCATAAAACATTCTTTGCCGGCAATACGCAGATCGTTTCAGAGATCGGCGCCCATGTGCGTATAGACAGAACGCATGGCAGTGAATTATCCCGCACGAAAGACCGGACGATGGTTACCAATCCTATGATGCTGGGTGATATTGCAGAAAACAACCTCTCTGGTTACTTGAGTGAGACCTTCCGGTTCAATTCGCTGTTCAGCATCAATGCGGGATTACGGTATGATTATTTTCATGATCAATATACCGATAAGCTGCACGGTGGTACAAAAGGAAAGGCTTCGGCGGATATCCTGAGTCCCAAACTAAGTTTTTACTATCATCCCAGTCCTTTTGCGCAGTTTTACCTGAGCAGCGGAAAAGGTTTTCATTCCAATGATACGCGGGTAGTAGTGCCACAAAACGGGCTTACCATCCTGCCTCCAGCTTATGGTTCGGACCTGGGCACGGTATTGAAGCCGGCCAACAATCTGCTGGTGAACGCCGCCATATGGTACCTGTGGCTGGACCAGGAGTTTGTATATGTAGGGGATGAAGGGGTTGTAGAGCCCAGTGGCAAGAGCAGGCGTTATGGCGCTGATCTTTCGGTGCGTTACCAACCTTTGAGCTGGCTGTATGCTGATGTGGACCTTAACTATTCGCATGGCCGGGCGGCAGACGCTCCCAAAGGCGAAAACTATTTACCGCTGGCGCCGCAGGTCACCTCCATTGGTGGTATTACGGTTAAGACGAAGCCGGGC
Organism: Paraflavitalea soli; assembly: GCF_003555545.1. Lineage (GTDB taxonomy): Bacteria > Bacteroidota > Bacteroidia > Chitinophagales > Chitinophagaceae > Paraflavitalea > Paraflavitalea soli. Next base: position 276,519 of record NZ_CP032157.1, read on the forward strand.
ATTAATGTGTCGCTGCGGTACCGCTATATGGGGGACAGGCCGGCGAATGAGGACAATAGTGTAGTGGCCAATGGTTATTTTATCACGGATGCTTTCGTAGGTTATAACCGCAAAAAATATGAGATCGGACTGGCGATTCAAAACATCTTTGATGTGCGCTGGAAGGAGACGCAGTTTGACACGGAAAGCCGTTTGTACAACGAGGCCGCTCCGGTGTCGGAGATACATTTTACCCCAGGTACTCCCTTCTTTGGGAAGGTGAGTTTTACGTATAATTTTTAGCTTCCCCTAAATGCCGGTAAGGCAGGCAGTTGTGTTGCCTTTTTGGGCAAAATCACGCTATATCGTGGAATTAAATACGCATGATCTGTATAAGCATCAGGCTTTTACACAGGGCATTGTTTTTACCTGTTACAAGGTATGAATATGCAAAGCATGGAAACGATTGAAAGTCCGGAACGCTTAATCAAGCTGAAAGGACCTGGTGTTGGACCTGTAAAGAGGCCTAAGAAGCAAACTGATCAAACGAGTGTAACTGTATTCATGCAAGATGCGGCAGCAGCCCACGAGCCTGTGAAAGCACCATTGCCTTTGTTTATGGAAACACTTTTTAAAGCGCGGGAGTTTGATCCATTGTAAACAATTAAATCTTTTGTTATGTTACGCTGGACAGTAATTTTCTTAATAGTCGCTATTATCGCGGCTATCTTCGGATTTGGTGGCATAGCAGCCGGAGCTGCCGGTATTGCCAAAATCCTGTTCTTTATTTTTATCGTATTATTCCTGTTATCATTGATCATGGGTAGAACGAGGACGCCTTAACAGGTGTTTACCCAACCGTACCTTTCATAATACAATTAAACGGCATCGACCGGGTATTTACCAGTAAAACGGTAAGGGCCTGGTGGGTGCCTTTTTTGTTTACACATTATTCTTTTTATAGTACTTTGGCGCTCTAAATAGTGCATATGAGTTCTACTTCAGCTGCCTCCTTCCATAAACGTATAACGGCGGCAGGTGTATTAATAGCCACGGGTATTGTATTTGGCGATATCGGCACTTCTCCTTTGTACACGTTGAATGCTGTTTTTCATGACCGGGTGATCACGGAGGAGGTGGCATTGGGGGCCTTGTCGGCCATTTTCTGGACCTTGTTTTTCCAAACGACGCTTAAATATGTGATCATTACCCTCCAGGCTGATAATAAAGGGGAAGGCGGGATCTTATCGCTGTATGCGCTCATCCGCCGTTTTTGGGGTAAGTGGTTGCTGATCCCCGCCATGGCAGGCGGCGCCTTCCTGATGGCTGATGGTATCATCACGCCTCCGATCTCGGTAGCTTCAGCGATCGAGGGATTAAGGAAAATAAACCCGGATATCAATACGGTGCCTATTGTGATCGTAATACTGATCGGCTTATTCTGTTTCCAGCAATTTGGCACGGAACGGATCGGGAAGATATTCGGGCCGGTGATGGTGGTCTGGTTTTCCTTTATTGGCATATTGGGGTTAATGGCGATGAGCGGTACGCCCGGTGTGTTGAAAGCGCTCAATCCTTATTATGCGTGGGTGATGTTGAAAGAAGTGCCAGGCGGCTTTTGGTTGCTGGGCAGTATCTTTTTGTGTACCACGGGAGCGGAAGCGCTGTACAGTGATATGGGGCATTGCGGCAGGAACAATATACGGGTGAGCTGGATCTTTATTAAGATCATGCTGATCCTTAGTTATGCAGGTCAAACTGCCTGGCTGCTGCAACATACGGGTGAAACGGTGGGTATTGTAAGCCCTTTCTATCATATTGTTCCGGAAGCTATTTACCTGCCCTCGATCATCATTGTTACGCTGGCTACTATTATTGCCAGCCAGGCATTGATCAGCGGTTGCTTTACGCTCATAAATGAAGCCATCCGGCTGGATATATGGCCAAGGCACCGGGTAGTGTTTCCCGGCAATATCAAGGGGCAGATCTATATACCGTTTATCAACTGGTTTTTGCTGGCAGGTTGCCTGGGGATGGTGTTGCATTTCCGGGAATCGACAGCGATGGAGGCGGCTTTCGGATTGAGTGTCACGCTTACGATGATTATGAGCACGGTGCTGATCAATTTTTACCTGTATGTCAAAAGGGTGCCGGGTATCTGGGTAACGCTGATCACGGCGGTATTCCTGACCATTGAATTCTCTTTCCTGATCGCTAATTTCCAAAAGATCAAAGAGGGAGGGTGGATCACTTTGCTGATCGGCGCAACTCTTTTCCTGGTGATGTATATCTGGCAAAAAGGGCGGGGTATTAAACGTGCACTGACCAAACTGGTGCCTATCGAAAATTATATCGAACTGTTGAAACGATTGAGTATCGATGAAAAGATCCCCAAATATGCTACTAACCTGGTGTACCTCACCAGCTCGGGTTCGGCGCGGAAAGTGGAAAAGACAGCTATTGATTCAATCTTATCCCGGTCGCCCAAACGGGCAGATGTTTACTGGTTTGTGCATGTAAATGTACTGGACGAACCTTACGCACTTCGTTATCATGTAGATACCCTTTTGAAGAATGATGTGTATTTTATAGAATTCAATCTAGGTTTCAGGATTGATCCCCGGATCGACTTTTACTTCAGGCAGGTAGTCAATGACCTGGTGAAAAGCGGCGAAGTAGACGTTTCAGAAAGGTATGAGCAGTATTATCAGGAAAGCGAAGTGGGCGATTTCCGTTTCCTGATACTTGACTCATTCCTATCCTTTGATAATGATATGCCTTTCGGGAAGAACTTCATTATGAAAAGTTACTTCAACCTCAAACTGCTCAGCGTAAAAGAGATGGTGAACTTTGGCCTGGACCCGAGCAATGTGACGATAGAGAAATACCCGGTGGTAGTGACTCCCGTAGAACATGAGCGTTTGAAACGGGAACCCTAGTATTAGTTTAGCTTCTCTGCTTTATAGCCTGCCTTTTCAACCGCTTCTTTGATGAGGTTGTCATTGATCCCTTCGGTGGATACGGTTAGTATTTTGTCCTGTGTTTGCAGGTCTACTGTCCAGTTGTCTACGCCGGCTGCCTTGTTGAGTTCGGGGGTTACTTTGGCTACACAACCGAAACATTTGATGTTGGTCTTAAATTGTATTGTTTTCATCGTTTATCTTTTTAGTATTGTTATTGGTGGTTGACGTTGTAAAATTACTAAGGGAGTCAGGCTCCCTTGTTACAGGATTGTGGCTGGTATTTATATAATTATTAGTTAGCCTTCGGCGGCACCTTTCAATCAGGGTGAGCCGCCCCCGGAGGGCGACCCATCCTTCGACAGCTCAGGGCGACATCGCTCAGGATGACATTCAATCTTCAAAGTTTGGCCAGCTTCAACCGCAGGCTATTGGCCACTACGCTTACAGAACTTAACGCCATGGCTGCTCCGGCAATCATCGGATCTAACAGGAAGCCGTTGATGGGATAGAGCAGGCCAGCCGCAATGGGTATACCTATTACATTATAGATAAAGGCCCAGAAGAGGTTCTGCCGGATGGTTTGTACGGTTTTACGGGACAGCTGCAGGGCTTTCGGAATACTGTTGAGGTCGGAGGTGATCAGGGTCATCTTGGCCACATCCATGGCAATGTCGGCACCCTTGCCCATGGCAATGCTTACATCGGCCTGGGCCAGGGCCTGTGAATCGTTGATGCCATCGCCTACCATGGCTACTATTTTACCGGCCTGTTGTAATTCCTGCACGAAGGCGGCTTTCTGAGAAGGCATTACTTCGGCTTTAAAGGATTTGATACCTACCTGCCGGGCCACTGCTTCGGCGGTGTGCTGGTTGTCGCCGGTAAGCATGTGTACTTCAATACCCTGACGGATCAGTGCTTTAATGGCGTTTTCGGCTGTATCTTTTATTTTATCTGCAATGGCGATGATGGCCAGGAGTTGGCCGTTGCCTGCGAAATAGATGACGGTTTTGGCATCTTCCTGCAAACTGGCGGCTTTGGCAGATAAGCGCTGGTCAATGACTACCTGGTATTCCTGCATTAGTTTTTTGTTGCCTGCCAGCCAGGTCACTCCCTGGAGGATGCCCTTGACGCCCAGGCCGGTGAGGCTTTCAACGGATTGGAATGAAACTGGCTGTGTGCCTGGCTCAATGTATTGCAGGATAGCCTGGGCCAGGGGATGTTCGGATTGTTGTTCCAGGGCGTGCAAAACAGCCTGGTGCCCGGGGCGTTCATTGTGCTGGTTGTTCCAGATAAGGTCGGTAACAATAGGTTTACCTTCTGTGATGGTGCCGGTTTTGTCCAGTATGATGGCATTGACGCTGTGAGCCAGTTCGAGGCTTTCGGCATCCCTGATGAGGATATTGTTTTCTGCACCTTTGCCTACGCCCACCATAATAGCAGTGGGAGTGGCCAGGCCCAAGGCACAGGGACAGGCAATGACGAGTACGGTTACAGATGTAAGTAAGGCATGGGTAAAGGCGTTATCGCCACCCCATATCATCCAGGCAATGAAGGTGAGGATGGATATGCTAATGACCACGGGTACAAAGATGCCGGCAATCTTATCTACGAGCTTTTGTACGGGGGCTTTACTGCCCTGGGCTTCCTGGACCATTTTGATGATCTGTGCCAATAGGGTATCGGCTCCTACTTTTTCGGCCCGGAACTGAAAACTTCCTTTCTGGTTGATGGTGCCGGCAAATACGGGTTCACCTGCTTTCTTCGCCACGGGTATGGGTTCGCCGGTGATCATGCTTTCGTCTACATACGATTCGCCGTTCATAAGCTTACCATCAACAGGTATTTTTTCACCGGGCTTTACCAGTAAAAGATCGTTTACCTGCACCTGTGCTACGGGGATCTCTGTGACGGTTCCCGAAGGGGTGACCAGGAGTACTGTTTTGGGCTGAAGGCCAATTAGTTTTTTAATAGCAGTGGATGTATTGGATTTGGCTTTTTCTTCCAATAGTTTGCCGAGTGATATGAAGGCAATGACTACGGCCGCTGCTTCGAAGTACACATGCGGATGCAAGCCGCGCTGGTGCCAGAAGGCTGGAAAGAGGGTATTAAAGGCGCTGAATAACCAGGCAATACCGGTACTCAATGCCACGAGGGTATCCATGTTGGCTTTGCGGTGGCGGGCTTGCTTCCAGGCGTTGGCGAAAAAGCTGTGGCCGAAATAAAATACGACTGGTGTAGCCAGGATCATCATGATCCAGTTGCCGTAAGGCATGTTCATAAAGAACATACCAATAATGACAATGGGCAGGGAAAGCAGAGAGGTCCAAATGGTCCTTTGTTTTATCTGCAGGTAATGTTTGCGTTGGGCTTCTTCTGTTACTGCATCCTGGTTCTCTTTGTCGATGACGAGGTCATAACCAATAGAACGCACGGTGGCCTGCAATTGCTGGTGTGTGACCAGTGCGGCATCGTAGGATACCCAGGCGGTTTGGTTGGCAAAGTTGACGCCGGCATCTTGTACGCCGGGGACTGATTTAAGCATGGACTCTACACTGATGGCGCAGGCTGCGCAGGTCATGTCGAGTACGGGGAAAGTTTCTTTCTGTATATGGGGAGGGCCTGCTTTGGTTATTGCAGGCGCTTGTTTACCGATTGTTGCTGTAGACATAATCCGATCATTTTTGTAAAGTTAGGACCGGGTGGGAGGGGGATTGTTACATGATTAAGGAGGAGATGTATATAATTGTCGGATTGGAGTTGGATATCCAGGACCCGGGAGTCCCAATATTTGGCTGCATTTGTCCAATTCCGGCCACTCAATCGTTATGGGGTTATAACAATCTAAATGTCAAACTAATGGAAAAGTTTATTCTCTTATTCAGAGGCAGTGATGTCTATGACGCCAACCAATCTCCTGAAGCGCTACAGCTGCTTACGGTAAAGATGCTGGATTGGGTAGGTAATCTTGTTAAAAACGGAAGGCATGTATCCAGTGAGAAGTTGTACCGGTCAGGTGCGCAGGTCAGCGGTACCACAAAGGCTATAAACAATATTGCTTTCGGTGCGGCGAAAGAAGTTGTTGGTGGCTGCACCATTGTGCTGGCAAAAGACATTTCTGAAGCTGTTGAGATTGCCAAAGCCTGTCCTATCCTGGAAACGGATGCCAATATTGAAATAAGGCCTGTTCAAAGTGTTTAAATTCAGACCTTATCGAGGGGAGTGCGTTTGTTTTCTTTTAACTGTTTGAAGTGGGAGGGGGTGAGGCCGGTGATCTTTTTGAACTGCTGGGACAGGTGTTGTACGCTGCTGTAACCCAGTTGGCCGGCGATCTGTCCGAGGCTCAGTTCATCATACATCAATAGTTCTTTGGCCTTTTCGATGCGCTGGAGGATGGCATATTTCTCGATGGTAACGCCTTCTACGGACGAGAAGAGGGTGGTGAGGTAATGGTAATCCAGCTGCAGTTTTTCTTCCAGCAGTACGGACAACTTGAGGGGCATGGCATTGTTGCCGGCATGGTGTATCAATTGGATGATGGTATTCTTTATTTTCTCTACGGTGGTGCTTTTTTTGTTGTCGAGCAGTTCGAAGCCGAGGGCATGGAGGTCTGTCCGCAAGGTTTGTAATTGGAGCGTGGTGGGGGTGTGCGTAAGCTCTACCTCACCACGTTGTATATTGTTATAGGTGAGACCCAGTTTATCCAGTTGTTGCTGTACTACGAGTACGCAGCGATCACAAACCATATTTTTAATGTACAAATGCATGCAGGGGATTTGTGCAAACTTACAACTATGGGGTGGTAAGTATGGGGGTGATGTGTTAAAATGGGATGGAGTAAGGTTTCCAATTCAGGATGGGCTGGTAATAGCAATATAATAGTGGCTGTTTTTGGTGAAAACCGCTCGCTTTTTTCAAGTACGCTATTTATACGGCACATGGTCGGCAGAAGTACGGCAGATCTACGGTTGATCTACGGCTGATGGGTTGTTGAAGGCCGGACTGTCTGCTGCTCTATTCCGGTTATTTCCTGCCCAATATTCTCCTTTCATTATTGGCTGTCTTTTCGTCATCATAGCGCGACAGGGCAAACGTAGCAATAGTAGTCATTGCTACCAAATGTGCCTGTCCGTTGGAGACCGTTTTGTCCGAAATGTCCGAAATGGTTGGATGGAGTGTTGTTGAACTGTGGGGGAGGCTAACTATGATTTTAGGCTATGGCTTCAGGTGTGCTGATCTTTATGAGTGCAGGTAACTGTTGCAGTGGGCCAAGTGCAAGGATTACCGTAATTTACAAAATTTTGTTTATTATAAGTATAAAAATATAAGGGTAAATGTGAAACAGGCATTAAATTTTTTTATCTTGCCAAGCTATTGACAATTAAACCTCCCTGTGTGATATTTGTATCCATTCCACGTTCCTGAATAAGTTGAGAATCCCCTGAACAACAGGCTCCGGGCCTTATTTATGGTATCAATAAACTAACAATCTGGCATCTTAAGGGCTATGCAGAAAGCTATTCATATGTCGCAGGAGGCAGGGGAGGACCTGATCAAGGGAATCCAATCGGGTAATTCGAAGGCGTTTGTGCGGCTGTACGATGATTATTTCTTTTCTATTACTTATTATACAAATGGCATTACGGGAAATTGGTTTGAAGCGGAGAATATTGCTGCAGATACTTTCGAAAAAGTATGGTTGATGCGGGCAAATTTTGCCCGGTTTCCCGATCTGATGGCATTCATATATGTTACCTGCCGTAACAGCGCTTATAATTACCTGAGAACGACCCACCATAAAAATAAAAAGGAGCTTTTCGCCGGCGATCTCCCTATGCTTTCGTTGGAAGACCTGGCAGCAGATGAACTGGACGAAGAAACAGAAAGAGCTATTGTAGAAGTAGAGCTGTTGCGGAAATTGCATGCCGAAATAAGCCTGCTTACGCCAAAGCGTCGCCAGATATTAGAATTGTACATACAAGGGCTGGATATGGCCCAAATTGCTGCAGAAATGGGGCTTTCTGAGGAAGCTGTACGCAATGCTAAATTCAAAGCGTTAAAGCGGCTTCAAAAGAAACTAAAAGACCATCCTATCCTCTTGCTGGTCATATAATTAATAGAAAAATAATACAGAACGTAGCTTGATTATTACTGTAATACAAATTGTATTAAAATAAATACATTTTATCCTCCCCAAAATGGCTAACACAAAATTGAAGAATGTGTTTATTCAGCAGGGAGCACTGTCTCTCAACCGATTTTATTACTAATTCTCAGGAGGCTCGTACATGTTGGAAAAGGCTTATGAAATGCGTGATCTGCTTGCCAGGCACGTAAAAGGTGATTTTTTACGCGAAGATGAGCTATTGCAACTGGACCAATGGTTACAGGCGAATGGCTTTACCCGGGAGAGCCTTACTGATCATTCTCTCCAAGAACTTGCCTTATATACTCAAAAAGCCGCTTTATTTAATCCAGGAAAGAAGCGATTGCCCAAGGTGATCCGGATGCACGTTTTTAGAATGCAGTTTATTCGTATCACAGCGGCAGCTGTTGTGTTGGCCCTCCTTTCATTAGTTGCTTATTGGGGTATAAATAGAAATCCATCAACTCCCAGTCAACCAGTTACTCAACACCAGCCAACTGATATTTCACCGGCTACCTCTCAAGCTATATTAACATTGGCGGATCATTCCACGATCCAATTGGGCGCCACCGGCCAAGATACGGTTGTTTACCAGGATGGTAGTGTGATCCGCCGGACACAGGATGGCCTGGTATACGCTCCTGCAGGTACAAACGAAGCTCCTGATCCACAAAAAAGTATAGGTTTTAATACCTTGACGACGCCGGAAGGCGGGTTTTACCGGGTAACGCTGCCTGATGGTTCTGGTGTATGGCTCAACGCCGCTTCTTCTTTAAAATTCCCTCCATCTTTTAGTGCAGATGAACGTTTGGTAGAACTTACCGGAGAAGGTTTTTTTGACATTCAACGAAAATATATTGCCGGAACTAAGACCCGGATACCTTTTAGGGTTAAAACTGCTCAGGGTATTATTGAGGTTACCGGTACCCGGTTTAATGTAAACGTGTACAATGATGCTGATAACCAGGTGACCACCCTGGTAGAAGGAGCTGTTACGATCCGCTCCAACAGCCACCAAATTCCTGCCTGTCAATTATTGCCGGGCCAAAAGGCGTTGTCGGTACCTGGAAAAGCGATAGTCATCAGTCCTGCTAATATAGCAGCAGCCACCGGTTGGATGAAAGGTTGGTTTACGTTTGAAAAGGCTGGTATTAAAGAGGCTATGCAGCAAATCGCCCGATGGTATGGGGTGGAGATTAAATATGGGCCAGGCATGCCTGGCGGCCCCGTTATAGATGGATCAGTTGAACGCACAATACCTTTATCAAACCTGTTAACCCAGTTGGAAGCAACTATTGGAGAAAACCTCCAGTTCCGGATGGAAGGCAAAGTTGTATTTGTTTCAGTCCGGAAATAATATAGACCACTGGTGCTTAAGCTTTATCCCTTGAATAAGATTTTCTGAGTTTGCTTGCATTAAAATACCCGTTTAAAGGTTAAACCCCTGGCAGGAGGATTATTAAAACTGTAGTTTCCTATTTTCCAGAGAGTCGGGGGCCTCCTTTTTCCCTTGGTATTTTATTTACACGAGTCAGATCTAAACTAAACATACGATGAAGCAACTTTCTGTTTATTATTCATGCCGGCTCTCCCAACCAAAGGCCCGCAAACAATCATTTTCGCTAAGTATTAGTCAATTAATACTGAACAATCATGAGCCCACCTACTCCCATTAAGGAGCACTTCAATACCATCAAATCTTTCCTTGAAACACTTTCCTTTTATTTTTCTCAGCACTATTCAAAAACTCTAATACCTGTAAGTGCCCTTCGATTGCCTTTCCTGCTTTTCAACGGTTTGTCTAAGCCGTGTCAAAGGCCGGAGACCTGGTAAAGAAAAAGATGGGAGTGTTACGAGCACCCCCACCGCGCCGCTGGTGCGGCTAACAGGTTATCCGATGAAAAAATAATGGTCCTTATTATTCACGTTTAACCCGTTCAAAGTTATGACATTTAGCTCTGATCGCGGGGGCTATAGCTTATTGTCCCTGCCCAACAGCCAACGCCATGGCAAAAGGCTAACTAAACTGCTATTGGTTATGAAACTGACTATGATCTTATTGACAGTAACCTGTCTTCATGCAGCTGCCAGGACCCAGGGGCAGGTTACTTATTCCGGCAGGGAAGTGCCGTTGGTAAAAGTGTTTGCGGCGATTGAGGCGCAGACGGATTATAGGTTTGCTTATAATCCAGGGGTGCTTTCGGGAGTTGCGCCGGTGACGGTGGAGTTCCGAAATTTGACGCTGGAGGAAGCTGTGAAGCAGGCTTTGAAAAACCAGCCACTACAGTTTAAGATTATTAATAAAACCGTTTTTATTTCTCAAAAAAGTGATAATAAAAGTTTTCCTGTACAAAACGAATTATTTAAACGGATTGATGTAAAGGGGAAAGTTTTGAATAACCAGAATGGTCCTATTGCAGGAGCGACGATAAGCGTAAAAGGGGAATCCATGGCTACTTCAAGTGATGAGAATGGGGCCTTTATTTTAACTGACGTGGACGAAAATGCCACATTAGTGATCACTAACGTAAACTATGAAACACGCGAGTATAAACTGAATGGGAAGACGGATGTTTTAATTGAATTGGCAATCCGGACTTCTACTTTGTCTGAAGTAAATGTGACTATTAATTCAGGATATCAAAAAGTAAGCAAAGCGAGATATGTCGGCTCTGTTACAACAGTTGATAGTGCTTTGTTTAATAGAAAAGTGGGTACTGATATCATTTCAAGATTGGATGGGGTTGCCAACGGGGTTTTATTCGATAAGCGAAGCGATAGTCGAATCCAGATCCGGGGTATAAGCACACTTACTGGCACTAATATGAATCCCCTCATTATATTGGATAATTTCCCTTTTAATGGAACATTATCGAATATTAATCCTAATGATGTGGAAGAGATTCATATACTGAAGGATGCTGCTGCTGCGTCCATTTGGGGTGCCAAGGCCGGTAACGGAGTGATTGTTATCACTTCGAAGAAGGGGAAATACAATCAGTCTACAAGGATTGATTTTAACTCGAATGTTACCATTCAACAAAAGCCCGATCTGCATTATTTTGACCAGATAAGTACCTCTGATTTTATTGATCTGGAGAAGTTCTTATTTGATAAAGGTTTGTACAATAATGATCTGAATAATACCTCCAGCCGCCCTGTAATTTCACCGGTGGTGGAAATCCTTAATAAGGAGAAAAAGGGATTAATATCGTCAGCAGAAGCTGCCAGTCAAATCAACAAATTGCGGAATATCGATATAAGGAATGAGATCGAATCAAAAATTTACAGGCCTGCAGTAAATGTTCAAAATTACCTGAGCATTGCAGGGGGATCATCCATGGCTAATTACCAAGTATCGCTGGGTTATGACAAAAATACGCCTAATGTTAATGGACCTGGAAACTATCAGCGGTATACCCTAAATAGTTCAACAAGTGTTCGTCCAGCCAGCTTTGTCGAGTTAAATTTAGGCCTTAATGTTTCTCAGGCTGAGACGCGGACGAGTTCTTTCAGTCCCCAGCTTAATCCTGGAAGTGGCAAGTCGCAGATTTATCCCTACGCTCAACTTGAGGAGAATGGGCAGCATCTGGCCTTGCCACGTGACAGGCGCCTGGCCTACGTTGATACTGTGGGGAAATTATTAGACTGGCACTATAGGCCAATGGATGAAATTAATTTGGAGAATAACAGGCTCCGAACGCAAAATGTCATATTAAATTTCGGTACGACATTCAAATTTACCAAATGGTTAACAGGTGATATTAAATATCAATTTGCCCAGCAAAATATCACTGGCCGGAACCTGCAAAGTGCGCAATCGTATTTTACCCGAAATTTGATTAATTCATATACACAAAAAAATACCTACAAGCAAATTATCCCTGTAGGAGACATTCTTGACAAGTCGTATAACGAACTTACAGGCCATTTTTTCAGAGGTCAATTATCGTTCATAAAATCCTTTAATAGCAGACACCACTTCAATGCGCTGGTTGCAGCCGAAATCAGCGACAATAAAAATAATTCTTCCTCAGTGCGGTTTTATGGGTATGATGATGAAGTTTCGACTTATGCTACAGCTCTTGATTATGCTACAGCCTATCCTTTGTTTGCTGGTGGCTCTGCCCGCATACCAAATCCGAATTATACAGGGGATGGCTTGAGCAGAAACCGTACAGCTTCTTTTTTGGGGAATCTCTCTTATACTTACCTAGATAGATATACCTTGTATGCCAGTGCCAGAAGAGATGGTTCTAATCTATTTGGTGTAAGAACTAATAACAAATGGAAGCCACTTTGGTCTGTTGGCGCCAGTTGGGATATTATCAAAGAATCCTTTTTTCAATCGGAAATCATTTCTAATTTGAAATTAAGGGCGTCTTATGGTTATACTGGTAATAGTAATAATAATATACCAGCGATCACAACCTTCGGTTATCTTGATATTAATCCGTATACGAACCTCCCTTATGCTGTAGTAAACCAACCTCCGAATCCTGATCTAAGATGGGAAGAGGTTGGTATTGTAAACCTGGGATTGGATTTTTCCGTCCTTAAAAACCGCATTTCAGGAACGTTTGAATGGTTTACTAAAAAATCAAAGGATGTAATTGCTCCTTTCCCGCTTGACCCTACTGTCGGAAATAATGTTTTTAATTTTATCAATAAAAATGCTGCTAATTTAAGAACGCGAGGTTTTGATCTTAGCCTAATGTCAAGGAACCTGGAAGGTAAGATTTCCTGGAATACAGTATTAAATTTCAGTTATGCAAAGACGATAGTTACAAAGTATTATCAGAATCAACAACTTGGTATCCCTGCTCAGCCACCTTCTATTGGTATAAATCCAATAGAAGGACAAGTTGCCTGGGGACTATATTCCTACAAGTGGGGTGGGTTGGATCCTGCGACTGGAAATCCGCAAGGTTATTTAAACAAGGGGCTTAGTACAGATTATGTTAAGATATTGAATGATTCATTGAAGAACCATGTATTTCATGGAAGTGCGGTTCCTTTGTATTTTGGTAACCTGATGAATAATCTTTCATTTAAAGGTTTTGCTTTGTCCTTTAATATCACCTACAGATTTGATTACTATTATATGAAAAATTCCTTAAGTTATTCATCCTTGTATACATGGGCTCTTCCCGGCAGCAATGAGTTTGCTGAACGATGGAAACAGCCGGGGGATGAATTGAAGACGAATGTGCCATCTATTTCCTACCCAGCTAATGCAAACAGGGATAAGTTTTATGCCCAGTCAGAAATAAATGTGCGTCGAGGTGATAATATCAGACTGAGCGATGTGCGGGTTTCCTATTCATGGAATACAGTTAATAAGTGGCTGCCTATCAAAGGGGTTCAGGTATATTGTTATTTGAATAATCTGAACTGGATGATATGGAAAGCCAGCGATCTTAAATATGATCCTGATTTCAACATGAATGCCATACCTCCGGCAAAGAGTGGCGCTGTAGGTTGTAGTTTCAATTTTTGATGATTAAACCGTGTACAATGACTTTATCAATAAATAAATCTTTTTTTTATCTGTTAATTATAACCGGATTGATGAGTTCCAGTTGTGAAAAATACCTGGATGTAAAACCTGTCAAAACAGTGGTTGTACCCACTAAGTTGAAGGATTTACAAGCGCTGATGGATAACTATGATATTATAAATCAGAAGTATCCCGCCTTATTGGAATTGCCTTCTGATGATTATTATATTAGTTCGACAGACTGGAATGCAGCCTGGATAACAGAGCGTTTAAATTATGTGTGGGACAAGGATGTAACCTATCTCGCAAGTTATAAGTATGTATACCAGATTGTTAACTTTGCGAACGTTGTTCTGGATGAATTGGAGAGTGGTAAATTTGACCAGTTTAAGTCAGATCCCGAGTATCAAAATATTAAGGGACAAGCACTTTTTTGCAGGTCATTTGCTTTCTACCACCTAGCCCAGTTGTATTGTAAACCTTATGGTCCGACTGCCGGAGACGATCTTGGAATTATCTTAAGAATTGTTCCGGACATTGAGCAAAAGTCTGTTCGTTCAACTGTAAAGCAGACGTATGATCAGATCATTGGCGACTTAAAAATGGCTATAGAGCTGCTTCCAAGTACTGCCTTAGCTAAATCGAGGCCTAACAAAGCTGCTGCCAACGGCGCCTTGGCAAGAACTTATCTTTCGATGAGAGATTATGAAAATGCCGGGAAATATGCTGATGCCTGTTTGAAAGAAAACGGAGCATTGATGGATTACAATCAACTCGATATTAATGCATTTCCACCCATTGAGCGTTTCAATGTGGAAACAGTCTATTATTGTTACATGGATTATATCAGCCTGTTCTTTGATCCGTCGGGCAAAATTGATACGACATTGTATGCGAGTTATGATGCAAAGGATTTAAGAAAGTCAATTTTTTTCTTTGAGAATGGAGATGGAACGCAGAGCTACAAGGGTAGCTACGATGGCACTTCCTATTATGGAACACTTTTTAACGGTATTGCTACAGACGAAATGTACCTGATCCGCGCAGAGTCTTATGCAAGGGCCGGCAATACCGCTGCTGCTTTGACAGATCTGAACAAGTTATTAGAAAAAAGATGGAAAAAGAATGAGTTTACACCTGTAAATGCCGGATCGCCAACTGCGGCCTTGGATCTGATTCTTGAGCACCGCAGGAAAGAGTTGGTATTTAGGGGGTTACGATGGACGGATATACGGCGGTTAAATTTGGAAGGTAGAAATATTACGTTGAAAAGAATAATTGACGGAACGTCCTATGTATTGCCTCCCAATGATCTTCGAGCGGTAATGCTATTTCCTCAGGAGGTGATTGATCTATCTGGTATATCTCAAAACCCGAGATAGTCTTATGTCCCTAAAGGGCAGAAGATGTGATGTAGTAATTGTTGAGTCACAAATTTGTTTTTCATATGACCGTTATAAGAAATGCATTTTATTGCCTGGTTTTGCTGGTGATTGTTTCCTGCCAGGAGAGCCGTTCTGTTGCAAATGGGCAACGACCAGTTACTGCGATGGGAAAGACTGTTATAAAGGACAGTTTAAAAACTTTTTTAAAGGCAAGTGCCGTTGCTGATGAAGGGGTTTTTACCATCTACCGTGACAGCGCCCATTATTATTTCGAAATTAAGGATTCCTTACTGAACAGAGATTTCCTGGTGGTGAATAGGGTAAGCCAGGCTCCTGCTATGGGGCCGGAACCTTCATCCAGAAGGTGGCTGTATGCAGGGGACATAATCGGCGAGCAAGTGATACGTTTTGAAAAAGGCCCGAACAACAAATTGTTTTTAAAGAAAGTATATTTTGAGGAAATGTCCCGGGATTCTTCCGAGAACGGACTTTTCGAGGCTGTTTCGAAATCCAGTTTCCTGCCCATAGTTTATTCATTTGATATTAAGGATACTGGGCGTCATGGCGGGATGCTGATAGATGTTACAGATGTTCTTTCTGCCGATAATGATATTTTCTTTTTCTCGTCGGGGATGAAGAAGTTAATTCGTTTAGGAGGATTGGAAAGGGATAGATCTTATATCAGTAAGGTCAGTTCTTTCCCGTTAAATGTAGAAATTAAAGCTGTTAAGACCTATGCAGGAGTAGACGGTGGAACCACCAGCTACGAACTGAATAGTTCGATCGTTATCCTGCCTGAGAGGCCGATGATCCCGAGGTATTCTGATGCACGTATAGGTTATTTTGTGGCCAACTTTTATGATTATGACCTGAAGAAGCAAAGTGTTAATAAATCTAACATCATCACCAGGTGGCGCCTGGAAGTGAAGGATGGTGATTGGGACAAATACAAGGCTGGTATTCTGGTAGAACCAAAGAAGCCCATTGTTTTTTACATTGACCCTACAACCCCTAAAAAATGGGTGCCATACCTCATTCAAGGTGTTAATGATTGGCAAAGAGCCTTTGAAAAGGCTGGGTTTAAAAATGCTATTTATGCTTTGGAAGCTCCTGTAAATGATGAGGAATGGAGTATTGAGGATGCCAGGCATAATGCCATTGTATATAAGCCATCTACGACTATGAATGCCAGTGGCCCGCATGTGCATGATCCCCGTTCAGGAGAAATTATTGAAAGCCATATCAACTGGTATCATAATGTACTAAAATTACTCAGGAATTGGTATTTTATCCAGGCTTCGGCTATAGATCCTCAGGCAAGGTTTATGGAATTTTCCGATACATTAATGGGTAATCTTATCCGGTTTGTTTCGTCTCATGAGGTTGGGCATACGCTGGGACTTATGCATAACTTCGGCGCCTCTTCCACTGTGCCGGTAGATAGCTTGAGAAATAAAAAATGGGTGGAAAAGAATGGGCATACGCCATCGATCATGGATTATGCACGTTTCAATTATGTAGCTCAACCTGAAGATTCAATCGGAGAAGCAGGTATATTTCCCCGTATAGGAAAATATGACGAGTGGGCTATTGAGTGGGGGTACAGGCAAATGCCGGCTCTAACTGAAAAGCAGGAAATTGATTCCTTAAACAAATGGATTGTAACAAAGGTAGACAGTGATCCCAAGCTGTACTTTGGGTATGAAACTGATGAGTTTAATCCCAAAGCTCAGTCTGAAGACCTGGGTGATAATGCCATGCAGGCCAACCGATATGGCATAGAAAACCTGAAGCGCATTGCTAAAAACCTGGTTTCCTGGACCACTAAAGGGAATGAAAATTACGATGATTTGGCAGAGTTATATCCTGAACTTATTGCTCAATACAAACGGTATTTATTTCATGTGGCTACCTATATAGGCGGGCAAGTCCATTATCAAAGAAGCCCGAGTCAACCCGGGCCGCGAAAGGTGTTTGTACCCATGCAAAAACAACAAGAGGCTTTGGCTTTCCTGAAAGACCAAATCTTTTCTACTCCACAGTGGCTTGTTGATGTAGATAAGGGGGTATTCCCATTAATTGGAGGCGCCGGATTTGGTAATGTCAGTAAAATTCAAGCAGATGTATTGGAGAAAATTATGTCGCATGCCATCTTTTGTAATTTATTATGGGCGCAATCTAACACTAGAGAGAGAGGATATTCCCTGGATAATTACCTGGCCGATTTGAGAGGCATTATCTGGAGTGAGTTAAAAAGTAATAAACCCATTGATATGTACCGACGCAATTTGCAAAAATTGTATGTTGAAAGGTTATCGATTTTAATCAACTTTAAAACATCGGCTAATAGATTTGAAGCTAATGGCCCATTTAGTCAAACAAGCATAAGTACTGATATTCTTTCCATTCTAAAAGGTGAGGTACGGGCATTGCGTAGTGAGATTGGTATTTCCAGGAACAAGGCCACTGACAAGCTAAGTAAGCTACACCTGATAGATTTGTGGGAGAGATTAGGAACCATAATTGACGACGGGTCGAAATAATTATCTTTCTTATTGAATAAAAAAGTGTACCAATTCAACTGAATTGATACACTTTTTATTTTGAAGCATTATGGTTTCAACTGTACTCTTGCTACAACTGGCATAGAAACAGCTTGATCGCTTTTAGGGCTAGTCAGTGCAATGTTCAAAGTTGCTCTGATGGTAGTAGAGGTATTATCTACCATTGGTTTGAACTGATCTGCATGACCGGCAGGATAAACTTCAGTATCATCTACTTCAATCCAGGCTAACTGGTTGTTTGCACCAGGAATTACTGATTGAGAACCTGCAGAAGTATAATTACCAGGCAGGAATTCGTTGCTTCCTGAATAAGTAAAATACTGAGTTGCAAAGCGAGGACTGAAAGCAGAACCAAGAACTACAGTCAGAACCAGTACTGATAATGATAAGAATTTGAACTTTTTCATAAAGATGATTTAATAATTAATATGAATAGTGCTTACTCTTTTGCAGGTTTTCAGCTGACCCTGTTGCTATTGTGATGGCCATCACCACAGCAAGTTGTGCACAAAAAGTTATAATGGTAAAGTTTTATCAGCCAGGAATAGGGGTGTAACTATTAAGAGATTGTTTTTGTTTAAGGCGGAGTGTGATTAACGCTCCAATTAAAGACAATAGAAAGATCGTGATATTTATACCCAGGTGATTATTAAATGACAGTTGATGAAGAAACCCTCCCCGGAAATGAGGCATATCCTGCGTAATGGTGAGCATCAAAACGGTATATAACGTTGATAAAAACATAAGTGCCCAGAAACCGATCATCCGAAATCGTTTGAACATTAAGAGTAACGCGATAATTATTTCAGCAACAGAAAGAATCCAGGTTAAACTACTCGCATATGGAGCAAATTGAGGAGTTAAACCTATTTCGAACCTGGTAGCTGCCGGGTGAGAGATCTTGGTAACAGCGATATGAAACAAAAAAAGTATGAGAGTCCATGCAATACAATCTGTTATAATCATTTTTTTCATAAAGAAGGTTTAATAGAGCTATTTTATGCAATAATGGTATACATAAATTGTTCTGCCATTCTGGTTGTTTAAACGTGATGCTGCTGGATCCTTGGTAAATATTTCTTTATATGCTCTTATGTTTGGGCGTTATTCGAATAGTTGTTTTCATGCTTGCAGGGTAGTTAGAGGGGTTAGAGAACAAGCCATGTTGGGGAGTTGCCGTTTCGAATACATAAGCAAGTTAATTCAAGAAACCATTCCATTTGGCCGAATCTATATTCCATTCAGCCGTTTTTGTAAGTGTGTTTTCGATGATATATAAGTTTAGGGTAATCAAAACTGATAGCTAGAAATTGAAGGTGAATGGTTTAAAATGTGAAACATTCACCTTTAATTCTAAGTACTAAGGGTTTAGTTCTACTCTTGCTCGATTAATTGTAATTAATACGATAAGGTAATTAACTTATAATAATTCAATTGGTCAAAACTATATTCCATTTAGCCTTTTGGGATTGATTGTTTGTTTAAGCGGTCTAGATTGGCATTATTTCGATACTATTGTTTGCAGACGGTTATTAGATTAATAATACCAGGGTTTCATTTGTACTCTTGCCCATACTGGATATGTAACCGTGATGTCGGTTTTGGGATTACTCAACGCCACAATCAATGCTGTCCTGATCATAGCAGAAGGATCATCTACCATGGGTTTAAACTCATTAACGTGGCCAGCAGGATAAACTTCTGTAGGGTCTACTTCGATCCATGCTAAGTCAGTGTTTGGTCCACCAATTACAGTTTGACGGGGAACTGAAGTGTAGTTGCCTGGCAGGAATTCGTTAGTTCCTGAGTAAGCAAAGTACTCAGTTGTAAAACGAGGACTAAAAGCGGAGCTAAGAATTACGGTCAGTAACAATGTTGATAATGATAAGCATTTGAGCTTTTTCATAACGAAGGTTTAATGATTAATATGGTATGATGCCTCGAGTGGTGCCTATTCTTTCGCACATCAATAAGATACTAAAAATGGAACATTCAATTTATCTGAAAGTATATTCCATTCGGCCTTTTTTATGCAGACTGTTTATTCGCTTCTTCGATCCTTCCATTTTTCAACTGATCCCTGCGCCATGCGGCCGGTGGTTGGTGCATGTTTTTCTTAAAGAACTTTATAAAGTTGGTCTCTGCATGGTACCCTACAAAGCCCAGGGATAAGGCAATACTCCGAATATTCACATCGGCCATTAAGAGTATTTTGGCTTTCTCCAGGCGTTTTTGTAATAGGAAGGCATAGGGTCCTATTCCAAATGCAGTTTTGAAATCTTCCTTTAATTTGTTTTTGTTGATCAGGAGTTTTTCCGCGAGTTCGGGAATCCTGTAATGGTACTTGAGATTATTTTCAATAATACGGGCGGCTTCCAGCACCTTTTCCAGGTCCTGGTGAGACAAGGTTGATACTTCTTTCATAGAAAGCAGGTTTAATCGCCTGGCTTCAGGAACCAGGTCGTTACTTAACAATAAATAGTAATTATGTATACTGCCTTACCAGTAAACAAATGACCCGCCCGGAGGCAGGAGGAAAGAATAATAAGAGGTGTTCGAATGTTGTGAGAGCGTAGAAATCGCCTTTTCTACACCTCCTAAATTACAATTAATGCGAAAAGGAAACTCATAAGAAATCCTTATTTTTTTTAACCTAAGTAGTAACCCCTAAATAGTTTGCCTTTGATCACCCCCGAATTCCTTGCGTTGCATGCTGCTACTGTGGGGATTAGAATATCCAGTTACCGCGAAAAGGAATAGGAGATGCCGAACACAATCCCATAATCGACCGTGGTGGCATTTTCGCCAGGCGGCTGTGAATCGTAGTTGTCGTACAACGTGAGGTTGAGACTGAAATCGGTGATGAGTTTCCAGGTGAGTTTAATCTGCTCATCGTGCCGGATGCGCCCTTTCTGGGTTAGACTAAAATAAAGATTCTGCGTACTTTGCAGATCCATTTCGGGTTTGCGGAAGCTGAAGAAATTGAAGGTGTTGACGATGGGTATTTATATCTGGGTGGGTGTTGAAGTGCTCTCTGTATTTACTTCCTGGTTGAGCACCATACCGGTGCCGGTCCTGAGTCTTACATGATTGGTAGAAACCAGATTGTAGGATACACCGAGTCCCTCCTGGAAGCGGCGGGCCAGGCCCAGCTCGAGGTTGCGCTGGTAATTGAAGAAGGCAAGGACCTGCTATAAAGTGTTTATGCAATAGTACCCGGTGATGCCACCATTTTCGTTGTCCCTGGTCCAGCCGGTATCGGTTGGGTAACGATAATGGAGTAATTGCCATCGATCTCAAATTTGCGGGTGATGCATTTGAGAGTGAGGTCGGCATTGAGACGTCCTATCTTACTGGACCAGCTAAAGGAATAACCGGCGGATGCAGCGTCTTCCCACAAAGGTTTTTTGAGGTTCTTGAAAGGGCGTAGGTTGGCTATATCTTCGAAATGCCTGATCTTATAAGTTATGTCAATAGTATAGCGGTTTGTATATTTAACCTCCATGGAGTGCCTGCTGTACAGAAGCATCGGCCTGTCTGGAAGGCCAGGATAACCACGTCCAGGAGTAAAAGAGTGACGACCACTACCATGAAGATCATTCTCCCGATATGCCCTTGTTGTTTTTTTTACTATTTTGTGATTGTATTGAAAATTGTCTATTGAAGTTTAAAGCATCCATATTATTCACCTGTTTGATGGTTTACATCCTGGAACTGGCAGCCCTGCCCGTTTACTGTATGCCTGTTCAAAAAGAAGAAAGTAGTTGTGCGCGTAAAGCAGCAAATCCCTGTGCCGGTAAAAAGAGGGACAGTCCCTGCAAAAAGCCGGCAAAGAAAAGTTGTACTAATACAAGCGATTGTTGTTTGAACTGCCCGCTTTGTTATGTAATGACGATGCCGGGTGTTGCGTTGGGTGGAAAAGCTTCTGTCAGGGTAAAAAAAGAATATCCACTTTATCAGACCAATTACGTCTTCCTTTACTGCTCTGCGGCCTGGAAGCCACCGAATGGCTCTTAAGTCATATCAACCTGATCGTTACAAATCAATTTTAATTTATTTCAATACACTCAATATGAAAAAGGTATTCGTATTGGCTACTGCCGTGCTGTTACTGAGCAGTTCTGTAGCCTTTGCCAACAATGGCGAAAAAAATAAAAATAAAGGAAGCAAGGCAAAAACAGAGAAAACCTGCACAAAGCAATGCCCCAGGCCTTGTTCTAAACCAATGCCCCCTTGCTGCGATAAAAGCAAGTGTGACAAAGGATAAACCATCAAGGTTTGAATAATAGAAAGCCCCCGGGATCCGGGGGCTTTTTGAATAGTTCATTTCTATTGAATCGGTCTGGTGCTATTTTATTTTCAATACAGGCTTCAGTTTGTATTCTCCTGTACCTGTTTGCAATATCGATAGTGCGGCGTCAAAATCAATGACCAGAGAATCTGCATGAGCATTCAGGTGTTTATTCAGTTTGATCTTCAATCCCGATTCACTGCCACTGGGTATAGAGAGGGGATACAGGGTATTGTCGATCTTAATGCTGTTCTCACTGCCCAATACAAATCTTACTTCCTTTAAGGTGCCGGTCGGAACGATGCTTTGGGCTATAAGGGTGTCAATGCCATTTTGAAAATCGAGCAGGTTGTAAATGCCGGCCCTTGTTTCGAGGTTTACCCAGCCGGTAGAATCATCCTGCAGGTTAACACGCACCTGCTTAATATCAACATTGACTTCGGTAGCATTGTAGGGATTGTCGGTAAGCCTGATCCTTAGATCAGTAGTATTGTTATCGTCCTTTTTACAGGCTATGGCCAGGCTGGTTACAATAGCTACAGGAATTAAATAACGTAAGGGTTTCATAGTGTGTACTTTTGCCCACAGAATGGGAAAATCATGCCAAAAAAGGATTTGATCTATCTGTAAAAGACAGTAAACCAATAATTGTTGACCTGCATTTATTTGAAACTGAAAGGTTTATTAGCGTCGGGGTGACTGGGTAAAATAAAGTAGAAAATATTAAAAGTATTTGTATTACTATTGTCTCAGCAATATAGTTGACCCTGTTGCATGGTACCATCTGAAGGGATGTCTATGCTTCGGGACATCATCAATCAATCCACCTTATGAAGAGATTAATACCCTCTGCACTACTTTGTTGTAGTACGCTTGTGCTGAATGCCCAGATCACTACACCTGTTACACGTGCCAATTTTGAAGTAGATGGCGGACTACGCGCCAACGTTTTTAATGGTACACCCAATTCCAATGGAGATGACTGGTTTGGCCGGGGAGATGCCGGAACGGGTACTTTTGTGATCGATACCACGGGGGCGGGTTACATCAATCAACTCTATATTAACAATCCTGGCTCCAGGATGCTTCCCCTCTTCCGGGGTATGAATTATCCACAGTTTTCCATCGTGAATGGCGCCATGCTGATCGATGCGGTTTTCATTCGGGATCACCATGGTGATGATTCTACTGCTTTTGCCTCAGGCTCCAACAAAAATGGGATGAGCCCGGCCAGCTGGGCTACGCCCATAGCGCAGGGGGTACCGGATAAGAACGATATCCTGGATATGTTTATGCACGTGCGGCGGGAAGGTGTGGCCGTTACGGATGCCCTGTGGCTATTCGGCGGCGTATCACTGGAAGGTACCAGCGGTAACCGTTACTTTGATTTTGAAATGTACCAGACGGATATATATTATGAACGTTCCAGTCTTAGTTTTAAAGGTTATGGGCCTGATGCAGGGCATACGAGCTGGGAATTTGATGCGGCTGGTAATATCACGAAAGCAGGTGATATCATTTTTACTGCCGAGTATGGCGGCTCAGGACTCACTAACCTCGAAGCCAGGATATGGGTGCACAAGAATGCGCCCACGTTGGTTTCGCCGACAGCATTTAGCTGGGGTGGTTCTTTTGATGGCGCCACAGCCGGCTCGACGTATGGCTACGCCAATATATTACCTAAAACGGCTGGCGCCTTTTACACGGGCTTACAATGTGGCGCTAATACCTGGGCCGGGCCTTTCAGTCTGGTACGGGTTGATAATAGTGTGGTGACGGACTATGAGGCCAATCAGTTCCTGGAATTTTCTGTGAACCTGAGCAAACTGGGATTGGACCCGCTGGTGAGTGTAGGCGATCCCTGTTCCATGCCCTTCCGGAGAATACTGGTTAAGTCGAGGTCATCCAACTCTTTCAGTGCCGAGTTGAAAGACTTTGTAGGCCCCTTCGATTTTTTCCGTGCGCCCATGGCGGCAGCAACTGCCGACGTACCGATGTTCTGTGGCGTTACAGGCGTCAGCACACTGAGTGTGGGTAATCCACTGATCACTTCTTTATACACCTGGACCACGGCCGATGGCCATATTGTGGGCAATCATATCGGGCCTGTTATTACGGTTGATCAGCCAGGTAGTTATATTGTAAGTCAGGAGCTAATGGATAGTTGTGGTACTACGTATGCAAAAGATACAGTGGTGGTGACCTTGGATGCGGCTTGTACATTGTTGCAGCAAAAGGATAAAAAAGGGCGTTTTCTAGTGAGCGCGGCTGCCAATAAACGGGCGGTATTGTTATTGCCCAATCCGGTAAGCACCCAGGCGCACTTATCTATTGCCACCCCGGCGAAAGAAGACGCCAGTGTTACGGTAGTTGATCTGTCGGGAAGGATATTGCAAAGAGTTAAACGATCGGTGGATAGAGGCACTTCAACGATGAACGTTGACATACCTGCCAGTTGGAAAAACGGGACTTATTTTATTAAAGTCGTGCTGGGGAGTGAAGTATTTACAGAGAAAATGTTGCTACGAAGGTAAAGAGGATGTCTGTAAGGGCAATTCCTGGCGACTGATCTTCTTTAAGCGCAACAAGGCAAGGGTTGAATAGAAGAAGAGTAGTATAATGAGATGGATGATATGTGCGGTATTTTGGCTAAGGGAAGCGCCTGCCTGTACGATGGATTGGTACATATTGATGAAAGGGGTAGTAGGCAGCAGCATGGAAAACCACTGCAAGGCCACAGGTATATTTTGCAAAGGAAAAGTATAGCCTGTGACGAGGAAGAAAGGATAAGTGGAAAAAGCCATGATCTGCACATTGAGCAAAGGGTCTTTGAAGAGGCCCCCGATCCATTGGGCCATGGGCACGAGGGTAACGATAAACAACAGGAACGCGAGGCTCAACTGAAAGCCGCTGCCACGCATGGGCAGTTCCAGTATTCTATAATTGACGGTCATGAAAAAATAAGCGTAGCAGCTAAAGAGGACCACATAAAAGAAGCCTTTGCCCCAAAGGGCCATAGAAAGGCTGCCTCCTGCACTTTCTATCCAATTGCGCACCTGTTTCCTTTTTCTTTCGCCGGAAACGCTGGCGGAAAGTCCGATCAATAAGGTTTGTTGTAAGATGAGGGCCAGGAGTCCTGGCAGGAGGAAAGCGCCATAGCTGCTGCGGCTGTTGAACAAAGGTCGGTAATCGAGGTTTACGGGCATTACTTCCTGCATAGAACCCGCGGTATTCATGCCCTCCGACTTTTGCAGGTATTGCATGCGTACGCCGGCGCCGAGGGTAAGGCAGGTCTGGTTGATGCTGAGCAGAAGATCACTGGAGGGCAGGAACCTGGCGGCATTAAGAGCCACCACTACATGGGCCTGGTGCAATGATTTTACTTTTTCTTCAAGTCCCTTCTCTATATAGACAAAACCCTGGCAATGGCCCCTGTACATGGCTTCTTTGGCTTCTTCCACGGAAGGTACCAGGAATACAGAGGTGATCTGGGCATTACTGATCTGCCGGGTAATGAGGCGGGATAATTGGGACCGGTCATCATCCACCACAGCCAGCTTTACGCCTTCTTCTTCCTTATAGGTATAGATACTGCCATAAAAGAAAGCATACAACAAAGGTGCGATCAAAAGGGTGAGCAGGAGGCTATGGTCCTTGCCGATGCGCGATACCTCCCGCAATGTAATACGCCACAATATGGTAAGCTGGTTAGGTGACGGCACGTTGCAATTTATTAAGTTGTTGTTGGTATACGAGGATGGCTACGGAAAAGGTGATAGCAATAAACAGCAATAAGTAACCTATCTCACTGCGGGCATATGATAAGGGGAGGTCCATATAATAAACTTTAAAGAACCCGTCGAGGAAATGGGTATAGGGCATTATGTTGGCATAATACTGATCGTACCAGGGCATAGCCCAGCGGGGGAAAGTGAATCCACTGAATACAAAAGCTGGCGAAGTATAGAACAAAGCGACATCGGTGGCCAGCATGGTGTCGCTGAACAGGGCGGAGATCATTTGACCGATGCCCAGGCAGGCGAGACAGAGCAAGGTATAAATGACGAAGAATTTGCCGGCAGCAGCAGTAATGCCGAGGTTGAATACGGGGAAAATGACAAAAGCCACGAGTATGAAATTGATCCAGGCAATAAGAAGATGTGCGATGGTCTTACCGGCTATGACGGCAGAGGCTGAACCTTTTGCCAGGCGCCAAAGTTCTTCTCTGGTATTGGTGGTGGCTTCGTAGTTCAACAGCAGGACGCCCACCATGATCATGATCATTTGCAGGGCTACGGTAATAAGACCCGGTACGAGGTATTTTTGGTAATTGTAAGTAGGATTGTACAATGTATAGGGAACAAGGGCAATAGGTTGTACAAGGGCCATGGCTTTTCCTTTGTCCATACCTGTTTTTATAAATTTCTGCAGGATCACACCAGAGCCGGCGGTAATAATTACCTGTGCTGCTTCCTTATAGATGAGTTTGGCTGGCACTACAGCCGCGGCATTGGTATAAACCACCACATGGACGGGATGCCGGCTTTTGATATCGCGCTCCATGTTTTTGGGGAAGTGGATGGCGCCGAGTACTTCTCCTTTTTGAAGGAGGTCTTGCAATTCGTCGATGCTGCCCACCTGTTTGGTAAAGCGCAGGGTTTTCACCTGCTGCAGGAGAAAGCTGAATTGTCGTGATACAGCCGACCTGTCTTCATCCCACATCGCCACGGGCAGGTGATCTGCCTGTTGCTCATCGTAGATATAAGCATAGAGAAAGAAGAGAAGAGAGGGCACTACCAGCAATACGAGGTAGTGTGCCGGCAGGCGAATGATACGCTTGCACTCTCTGGTGGTGATATGGCGGATGGTGCGCATCAGGGTAATTGAAGGGATGCCGTCATACCGGAACGCAGGCCACGCAGGCTACCGGGATCACTGGGTTTGAATTCAATGGTAAAGGTGCGCAGTTCAAACTGGCCTTTGTCTTTGGAAGGTACCCAATTGGCAAAAGTGAGGGAGGGAGCCACAGTGGATACGGTCACCGAAAAGGTTTCGGGTTCACAGCCCGGCACTTTAACAGAGGCTTTGACACCAGGCTTCAGGGAAGCAGCCATATCCTGCCGGATATTGAACCGTAGTATAAAAGAGTGTTCCTTTTCCACACTCATGATGGGGTAGCCAATGGAAACTATTTCTCCCTGGTGGATAACGAGGGAGGTGATCACGCCATTGGCAGGGGAATAGATCCTCGTATTCTCTTTGAGGGCTTTGGTAAGCTCATACGCTTGCTCGGCTTGCTTTACGATGGCCTGTGCGCTTTTGATGAGCTCGGGCCGGGTACCTTTTTGTAACATCTCGAGGTTGAGTTTGGCAGTCTCCATTTCTTTTTGGGCGGCCTGGTACTTAAAGAAGAAAATGTCTTTCTCCTGTCCGCTGATCACATCGGCATTGTAGAGCCGCTGCATGCGGTCATAGGTTTTGCTGAACAGGTCATATTGATCTTCTGCGATCTCATACAATTTGCCGGTGGCGCTGATGAGTTCTTTGCGGGGGCCTTGTTGTAAGAGCTCCAGCTGGCCTTTGGCTGCATCCACAGCGGCCAGGGCCTGTGCGCGGATGGCGTCAATCTCATTGGTACGGAGAACGCCCAATAGCTGCCCTGTCTTAACGGTATCACCCTGTTCAACAAACAAACTATCCAGCCTGCCGGGGAATTCGGCGGCCACATCCACGCTGGTAGCATCAACCATACCAATGAGGGCATTACTTTCAGTGGTGGATTGCCTGAACAGAAAATAGATGGCAGCTATGAGTACCAGTATAGGAATAAAGAGGGCCCAGTATTGTTTGAGAAAGGTTTTCATATTGAATGTTTTAATATAGGCATAAAGGCATCGAGGCAACAAGGCAACGAGGGAATACACATAAGATATGATTTATGGGATTAGTTCGGTGATGCGTTCCGGTGTACCATATACATTCCAGTAAGTGGCCAGGGCCAGGTAATAGCTTAGAATGGCGGTATGATAAGCTTTCTCCACTTCGCCCTGTATGATGATCACATCGTTGAGGTCTTTGAGGGAAGAAAGCTGATTCTGCACACGCTCATGCACCAGCCGGCGGGTGGTGGCAATATCCTGCCGGGCGCTATCTGCTGTATTGATCTCATTTTGTGCCGCCAGTATTTTGTTGCGGGTTACTTTCACCTGCATCTGGAGGCTTTCGCGGGTATTGGCTGCTGCCAGTTTCACTTCTTCTACGAGTTGCCTTGCGGCTTTCTTTCTTTTAAGGGTTTGTGTACCGCTGAAGAGGTTCCATTGCATTTCCACTCCTACCATCCAGGGGGCGATGGCAACGGGTAGTTCATGCTGGTAAAGATTTAAATTGCCCACCGCAAAAATATTGGGCAGGTTGAAAGAACGTGCAATCTGTTCGGCAGTTTGGGCGGTGGCTATCTTGCTTTTTACCAGTTGATAGGCCGGGTTTTGCTGCCAGGCGCTTTGGTCATCGAGGGGAATATTGCCGGGTTTATAAACAAGGGTATCGGTAATGGTGAGGGCTGAATCGAGTGGAATGCCCAATAATTTATTCAGCTCTATGATGGCATTTTGTTTGTCCATGCCCAGGTTGGCATAGGTAGTGCGGGCCTGCGACAACAACACTTTGGTCCAGCTTTTCTGGTAAGGGGCCAGCACTTCATTCTTTACCATTTCTTCCCCATAGTCTTTATTCTTATCAAAGGCGGCCACTATTCCTTTTTGTGTTTGTAGCAGGGTATTAAGGTAAAGTATGCGGATGTATTGAATGGCGATGGCGTATTGAACGTCTTTTTCAGCAAGGGAGATATTGATGGCGCCAGCAGTAACTTCCGATTCGGCAAAATTCCGTGCAGCGGTTAATTTATTACCTAAATAGATAGGCTGCCGCGCCACAAGGCCTGCCAAAAAGTAGGATTGTTTGCTGAGTGGCGGATTGTAATCGGGATATACTGCACCTAAGATGGTTTTGGATGAATTGTACAATTTGTCCTGTACGGTCTGTGAAAGCTGGTTGCCGGTGATCTCCTGGAATACGGTGTTGGCTGCATTGACGGCTTGCTTTGAACTACCATCGAGGATGCCGTCTCTCACGGTTTGTAAATTGATCTCCAGGGGGCGGCTCAGGTAAGTATAACTGGCCAATGCATCGATCTTGGGTACATACCGTTGTTTCTCTGCGGCCAGGTTGTATTGCCGGGCAAGGAGGGAGGTTTTCGTTTGTTGTACCAGGATATTCCTGCTGCCTGCTATGCGGAAGCAGTCTTGCAATAACACATCCTGCGCGGAGGTGGAAAAGGAAACAGGCAACAGTATAATAGCCAGGTATAGTTGTTTCATACGCTATGGTTTGAAGAAGGCAATGAGGCAACGTGACGTCAAAGCATAGAGTTCCGGGAGTGGGGCGGCGTAATGTTAACGGGGGCCTGGGATGGGGTGATCTAAAGTTAGGGAAGTTTTGACTATGGAACGCCGGCTTACCATAAACCGAGCAACTTCCACCACAATCCTCCTACAACAAACCAGATAGCGAGGAAAAACACGCTGATGAAAAATCCATGTTTCCACCAATCCTTCATATCTACATAGGTGCTGCCAAAGAAAATAGGAGCAGGACCATGGCCATAATGGGTGAGTGAGCCCATCAGGGTAGCGCAGGCGCCTAAGAAAATAGCGAGCATGGTGCCGGGCACACCTACTGCAATCCCCACTGCCAGGAATACGGGGTACATGGCGGCTGCCTGTGCGGTGGCGCTGGCAAACATATAATGACAGTAAGAATACACGACTATAATAATGGGGAAGGCCAGTTGCCAGCTCAGGTGGGCCATCTTGCCGCCTATGAGGTTACCAAACCATCCCACAAATCCCAGTGAGTTGAGGTAAGAACCCATCATCACCAGGGAGGAGAACCACACAATGGTATCCCAGGCGCCTTTTTCTGCTTTGACATCTTCCCAGGTGAGCACACCACTCAATAGTAAAATGCACAAGCCAATTAAAGCACCGGTGGTAGCATCAATAGAAAAAAGGTTGCCAAAGATCCATAGTACAAGTAGTATGATAAAGGTGGCTACCATGAGCCATTCCTGCAGGGAAACCGGACCCATCTCCTTCAGTTTTTCAGCTGCCATTTTGGGAGCTTCTTTTGTTTTCTTGAGTTCGGGTGGAAAGAACTTGTATAAGAGCAGGGGTAATAATAAAAAGCATACAAGGCCGGGGGCCAGGGCGGCAATGGCCCAACTGGTCCAGGTGATGGTGATGCCCAGGTCCTTGGCAAACTTCTGGGCCATGGGATTGCTGGCGGTAGCGGTCAGGAACATCACAGAGGTGATCATGTTGGCATTGTAACTGCCGAGGGTGAGGAAGGCGCCGATCTTGCGATGGGTTTCGGGTTTGTCGGGATGGGAGCCCATGTTGATGGCAATGGATTTCATAATGGGGAAGATGACACCACCTGCCCGGGCGGTATTACTGGGAATGGCAGGGGCGAGTAGCAGGTCGGCAGTATTCAATCCATAGGCAAGGCCGAGTGACCCTTTGCCGAATATCCTGATGAAGTTATAGGCCAGTCTGGTGCCCAGGCCGGTTTTGATAAAGCCGCGTGCAATAAAGAACGCGAGGCCGATCAGCCAGATGGTGGAATTGCCAAAGCCGCTCAAAGCATTGGTGACGGCGTGGACGGGATCACCGGGCGCCAATACCTGGGTGGCAGCGCAAAGGGTAATGCCCAGCATAGCCATGGTACCCATGGAAGCTGCTTTTAAGATGATGCCGAAGATGGTGCCCAGAAAGATGGCCAGCAGGTGCCAGGCATTGGGCTTTACGCCTTCGGGTGCGGGAATAAACCAGATGATCAAACCAATGATAACCGTAATGAGCAGTGCTGTAGGTCTTATTTCTTTCATAACAATGGTTGAGGTCTGTTTAAAATCTTATCTGTAACTGGGCATAGGCCAGGTTGTTGCTGTAGGCACTGGTTAAGGGAATATCATTTTTATAGAGGTCGATGGCCACTCCCAATTGGATAACGGCATAAAAGTTATCGGCAAAGATCAGGGATAGGTTGGGGATGATGGTTTGCCGTGGGTTCTTGTTTTGCTTGTAATTCTCTTCAAGGTATTCATAGCGGGAGGATAATTCGATGGCCCTTACCCTCGGTCTTTTGTATTCATAGCGGATGGTAGGAAAAAAGTAAAAGCCACGGGTCCTGAACTGGCTAAGGCCTGGTTTGGGAGTGATAATACTGTTATTGTAGGCGATAAAATCAGAACCAGCCTTGTATTCACCCATCAGGAGCAGCTGCCATTTTGTAGACAGGTCGATCTTTGCGGTGGCATCTCCTCCCCAGGCATTGCCGGCGCCACTACCTGCCAGACTGCCGGTGCCGGCATTGGCTGCCACGGTAAAGTTGGGGGCTACGGTAGTTTCCAGGCGGGCGTATAGGTTTTTGGTATCGTCATCGTCAGTGGCTTGATTTCTGTTGTTGCCATTGTATACGCCGGCAAAATACTTCCATTTCCCATCGGGTGTGATATGGCCAAAAACAGAAAGCCCCACCTGGAAGCTTTGCCATCCGTTTTTGCCAAAGGCATAATACTGATTGGAAAAATCGAGTGTGCGGATGATATCTACCGGGAGTGCATCTTCAATGCCGAAGAAAGGGCGGAACTGACCAGCCTGCACATTGAAATATTGATTGAGGGAGTACTTGATATAAGCATTCTCCAATACTTTGTTGGAAGGATTGCCATTAAAGTCGGCAAAGTTGGCGAGTATATTGGCCGAAAAGTGATCGTTGATATTGGCCTTGATCATTACACGTGCGCGCTTTACGAGAAAGGTATTGCGTACTCCTTTGGGATCAGCAGTGGGATCAAAGTTCTTGCCATTTACATCTACTCCATCGGTGAGGGAGGCCACATAGCGTGTTTGCAATACACCGGAAAAACTAAGGGAACGGTTGAAGGCCGAAAAATTGGTTACCGTGTCGGCATGGGTGAGGGAGGTCTCATCCGTTTGCTGTGCAATGCCCGTTGTGCAAAACAACAACAGTCCTGTAAGTATAATTAGCAGGTAGTTTCTCATGAGGGTGAGAACTTAATGGTTACTATAAATATATTGAAATATGTAATAGGTTCGGGTGTTTGAAAGGAATAAATTTTGATTGGAGGGGCGGCTAGTGGGTGGTTGATAAAAATAAAAAGGGAGTTCTGCAAAAACAGAACTCCGGGCACAAATAAAAAACTCTGATAGGAAAAGAACCCCTTACTGCAAGATTAATTAGATAAAAAAAAAGTTTCACAGAGCATGGACCCTTTAAACTAAAACATGAAAAGTAACCTTGGGTATTATCGTTGCTATCCTTACTATGTTGAGTATTTATTAGCTATTGGTTGCTTTTAGTTTCTATACATTGAAATTAACAAGTGAAAAAAACTGTCAAAATATTCAGCCCTCTTCTGTGCCCAAACTTATAAGTTAGGGCATGTTAAAAAGGTTGATCAATCGGAGAATACGAAAGTGAGTACGGCCCGTAAAAAAAGTGCAAAGAGACGTTTTTTTTGTGTACCGATCAGTATTGTACCCGCTACATGTCAGGCACCCGGGGTAAGGGTGAATGACGGTCCGGCGCCAATCACCTCGGTTTTCGTTGTATAAAGGATCTTCCTCACAGTATAGCCATGATCAAATAACCAGGTAAACATCTTTTCAATCAGGCAGTTAGCAGAGGTTCGTTTTCATAAAGCAGGTGTTTTCATTTATGTAGAGGTCCCGCTTCAGCGGGATCTCTACATAACTACCTGTAACATCTTTTTACTCCTATGAAATGCCTGGCAACACAACCACCACAAGGCCGAAGGGAGGCACGCCGTTTTCCGGTTATCGCATATCACAATGCCTGCCGTTAGACGGGGTTATAAAATACTTCCAACAGCCGGGGATTGTAACAGATAGCTGATATTCTATGGCCATTACTATTACGTGCCGGCCGGTTAATGCAGTAACCTGGAAATAGAATGGGCATCATCCCGTGGTACTGGCTCGCTTCTCAGGGAGGTGGGCCTTTTTGTTGCGTTGCAGGTCATTATTTTGTCAATAAAATACCAGGTCCGGCCTGAATTTATAACAATTGGCAGGATAGCCTGTACTTTTTCTGCTTCCAATGGTTATATTTGTACCTCACTTCTATGGAGGAGGTATTGTATCTGGTCAACTTACGCAACCTCCCGGCTCCTGATTAGCAGTTTATCCTTTTCACAGCACAAATAATATTGCTCTGGCAATAGATGAGTAGATAATTTTCTATGCGTCTTTAGCTGGAGGACCCCTATCAGTTCAATGTTATTTTGATGATAATGTATTATATTTGATCATAATCCAAAATACGCTTATGAATACCCGCCGGCTTTTCCTCGTAGACGACGATGTTGATGAACAATGGATCTTTAATACAGCCCTCAGTGCTGTTGACCCCACGATACAATTATCAGGAGCCGCCAACGGACAGGATGCCATCCGGCAGCTGGCCAGTTCCCCTTCAGTCCCCGATGTGATCTTTCTCGACCTTAATATGCCTGTAATGAATGGATTAGAATGCCTGCGCCTTATTAAATCCAATCCGGGCCTTTCTGGAATTCCTACGATCATGTATTCCACATCTGCTGATCCGCTTACCATTTCCAGAACGATGGAACTGGGCGCCGATGAGTTCATTACCAAGCCTTACAATTTTGAAGACCTGGTCAATACACTCCGGCATGTGCTGGACAGGATAGTGGCCTGAAAGGGTCCATCGATCGTAGTCTGAAACCTTACTATTGTTTGCCGAATTTATCACCAATGAAATCGATCATGACCGGTATTGCTCCGCAATGGCAGTTCTTACAGGGTGGGGGAGAAATGGGCGCGCTTACCCGGGCTCACCCATGGGAAGGTACCTCTGTGGGATCGCCCGCCGATTGGCCCCAAAGCCTGCGCACTACCATCAGCATTGTGCTCAACAGCTGTTTCCCCATGTTCTTATTCTGGGGGCCGGAGCTGCTGTGCTTTTATAACGATGCCTATCGCCCCAGTCTGGGCAATAATGGAAAACATCCCCAGGCACTTGGTAAACCAGCCATAGAAGTATGGCCTGAAATATGGACGGTGATCAGGCCGCTCATCGACCAGGTAATGGCGGGTGGCCCGTCTATCTGGCGCGAAGACCAGTTAATTCCTATCTACCGCAATGGTCAACTGGAAGATGTGTACTGGACCTTTAGTTATAGTCCCGTGCGCGACGAATCCAATAAAGTAGCGGGCATCCTCGTCACCTGTAATGAAACCACCGAGAAGGTAAGGCAGTTTGCCACCGTACTGGAGTTTTCCAAAGAGTTGAAACGCCAGGTAGCCGAACGCACCTCCGAGTTGGCAGCTTCCAACCTCCAGTTGAGAAGGTCCAACTTGGAACTGGAACAATTTGCCTGGGTAGCTTCGCACGATCTCCAGGAGCCGCTGCGTAAAGTGAGGGTCTTTACCGGCATGCTTAAAAAAGGAAACCTGCCGCCCATGGAGCTGATCGATAAAATAGATGCTTCTACCACCCGGATGAGCAAGCTGATCCAGGATGTGCTGGACTTTTCCCGCCTCTCCACCCCGGAAGCCTTGTTTGCATCCGTAAGCCTGGAAGAAGTTGTTCAGGCGGTACAAACAGATTTTGAACTGCTGATCGCTGAAAAAAAAGCCACCCTTCAATACCACTCCTTGCCGGCCATAGAAGGTATCCCCTTACAGATCAACCAGCTCCTTACCAACCTTATCAGCAATGCCCTCAAATTCAGCCATCCCCACCGCCTGCCGCATATAGCTGTTACAGCAGCCGAGGCCAGTGAGAGCGATAAGGTCGCCTATCCTGAGTTGCCTGCCGGCAAACGGTATTGCCTGCTCCGGGTAAAGGACAATGGCATTGGGTTTGGACAGGAGCATGCCCAGCAGATCTTCAACATATTCCAGCGCCTGCATAGCAAAGAAGCCTTTGCCGGAACGGGTATTGGCCTGGCCCTTTGTAAAAAGATCGTACTTAACCACCAGGGGAGCATCAGTGCCGAGGCCATCCCCGGCGAAGGCGCCGTATTTACCGTACTGCTGCCTTTTGAGCAATAGGGAAGGGGCACGCAGCAGTTTTTGCCCGCAGCTCATAGCTCATAGCTCATAGCTGTATTCAGCTTATCTTTACCTTCCATGGAGATCCATTTTCCCATACCCATGTTAAGTCCTTTCATCAAAAACTACCTGGTCATTGAAAGCCAGGAAGGAATCATGAACAGGACCCTGCCCGATACCTCCCTCGTCATGTCTTTCCGGTACAAAGGACAGGTAAGTTTCCTCTCCAATAGTGCTCCCCGCGTTCTCTCTCCTTTTACCCTCACAGGACTTCGTAGATCCGACCGGTTGATCAGCTATGCAAAAGATACTGCCAATATCCTGGTTTTCTTCCGGGAGGCCGCTGCCCATGCTTTCATCAAAGAACCCTTGCATGAACTCTTTGAAGACAGCGTTGCCCTGGATTATTTTACAGGCTATCGGGACCTGTCCGCCCTGGAAGACCAACTGGCTACTGCCCCTGACAATGCGGCGCGTATTGACAGCATTGAACAGTTCTTATTGTCCAGGCTATACAACCACCGGCCCGATCCTATGATCGCCGCAGCCCTGGAAAAAATACACGCAGTAAATGGAATGATCAGGATAAAGGAATTGGCCAAAGGACTTTATATCAGCCAGGATGCTTTTGAAAAACGTTTCCGGCGGTCAGTAGGCGTGACGCCCAAACAATTTGCCTTCATCACCAAAATGAAAAGTGTAGTGGCCCGCGCATTGAACAACCAGTCAATGGCCGACATTGCCTTTGATGCCGGCTATTACGATCAGCCCCATTTCAATAAAGATTTTAAATTGTTTACCGGACAAACGCCTACGGAGTTTATGAAGGCGCCGGTAACCATGTAAATGCAATGTTCTTGATTAAGTAACATTTGTTAGCCTGGGCCTGTCGAAGGCGTCTAAAAGGTGGGTCGCCCTTTCAGGGCGACTCACCCTACGACCGGGATGTGGATATCCTATTATCAGAAAAGCTAATTAAATTAGTATATTTGTGCTAATTTATTTGGCATTACGAGTGCTTTAAGTTGAATAGTGACAGGTAAAACAGGGCTTTGATCGCCTAAACATAGAAACTGTATAAAGTGAATGTTCTAACTAAAAAAGTGAATAGTTCTACATAAAAAAGTATAAAACCTGCATGACTGAAACTTTGATTAATCATTTACTTTGACTAACGCAAATGTACATGGATGAACGATACGGAATAGTAAAGGATTATATTGAGCAAGATAAGATTCTCGAATTCAGGGATATTTTTAAATACTTGCCCAAAACCGTTTTGACCAAAGACTGGGGCTCTAACAATTATCGCGTTACACGCTTTATTGAATACCCCCAGCAATTGTCTATTGAAGAGATTTATGAGATCGCAAGGCTCATCAACGTTCACCCCGATCTGCTCATCAAAATGATCCTGCGCCAGTTCAACAATACAACGGTCAGCACCAAGAAACGCAAATAACGTCTTATACCATTACCTGTCCTTATTCAATACTGTAAGCTAGCTACTTATTACAGTGGATCATAGTACCAAGGAGCCATCCTTTTCCCAGGGATGGTTTTTTTTATGAGAAAATATTTGCGTAAGTGAATACTTACATATACATTTGTAAGCGATTACTTACATAACAAGTACGATATACTATGAGAAGAGACGTATTCCAGGCAATTGCCGACCCCACCCGCAGAGAGATCATTAACCTGGTGGCCTATAATTCCCTGAACCTGAATGCGATTGCAGACAACTTCAATGTGAGCCGCCCTGCTATTTCGCAGCATATCAAGATATTGACGGAGTGCGGGCTCATTGTGATCAGGCAACAGGGGAGGGAGCGTTTTTGTGAAGCACGTTTACAACAACTGGTGGCCGTATCAGACTGGCTGGAACCCTTCCGTAAAAATTGGGAACATAGGTTTGGCGCATTGGATGACCTGCTGTTGCGCATGGATGAGAACGAGGGACCTGCCCCTGCTAAAAAACAAGCACCGAGGAAAAAGGGAAAACCAAATAAATAGTAAAAACAACATGAACATGCAAAAGATCGTCACATTTCTCTGGTTCGATGGCCAGGCCGAAGAAGCAGTGAAGTTTTACATTTCCTTATTCAAGGATTCAAAGATCGTTACCATTGCCCGTTACCCTGATTCAGTACCGGGGTTGGGAGGTAAAGTGCTTACCGCCGTATTTGAGCTCAATGGCCAGCGTTTCATGGCCCTCGATGGAGGTCCGCAATTCAAGTTCAACGAAGCGGTGTCCCTCTTTATCAATTGTGATAACCAGGAAGAGATCGATTATTTCTGGAATAAATTAACAGCCGATGGGGGCAAGGAAGGCAATTGCGGATGGCTGAAAGATAAGTTTGGCCTTTCCTGGCAGGTAGTGCCTGCCCGTATGGGCGAGCTGATGCAGCCCAAAGATCCATCCAAAGGCGGCAGGGCTATACAAGCGCTCATGCAAATGTCGAAGATCAGTATCCAAACACTGGAAGAAGCTTAATTCAAGATACAAATCAGATAAACTATGCCAACAAAAAATCCTACAAAAGTTACTGCCGAACCCGGTACACAGCAAGTGGTCATCACCCGCGAATTTGAAGCACCCAGGGAAAAAGTGTTCAGGGCATTCATTACGCCCGAACTGCTCCTCCAATGGCTGGGGCCGCGTGGTATGAAAATGACCATTGATCACTTCGAACCGAAGGCAGGTGGTTCTTACCGGTATGTTCATACCGATGGCAAAGGCAATAGCTTTGGATTTTACGGTGTTATTCACGAAGTAACAGCCCCCGAAAGGCTGATCCAGACTTTCGAGTTTGAAGGCCTTCCGGAAAAAGGACATGTATCGCTCGATACCGCTTTATTCGAATCCTTACCAAATGGTAGGACAAGGGTAACCATGAAAAGCATCTTTCAATCTGTGGCTGATCGCGATGGGATGGTGAGTTCAGGTATGGAAAAAGGCGTATCCGAGGGGCACGACCGGCTCGATGAGTTGCTGGAGAAGGGGATCGTTTAAAACGGATACCCGATACCCAGGTTCCAGATGAGGTTGTCTTTTCTCCAGGCGCTATTGCCAAACTGTATCTTATCAACTACCCAGCGCTCACCATCAGGCAGCCAGGGCTTGCGCAGCGGAAAAGCCACATCCAGCCGGATGATGAGGATCGTAACGTCCAGGCGCAAGCCCAAACCTGCCCCTACCGCTATTTCTTTCAGGAAAGTTTTACTGAACTGGGCGCCCGGTTTATTGGGATCATTATTGTACAGCCAGATATTGCCGGCATCTACAAAGGCCGCCCCTTCCACAATACTAAACAGTTTGCCGCGTAACTCCGTATTGAGCTCCAGCTTGATATCGCCCGTTTGGTCCTGCACCCCTGTTTGGGTAACATCATAATAAGTGCCAGGCCCCAGACCACGGTTGCGGAAGGCCCGTATACTATTGGTACCGCCACTGAAAAACTGTTTGATATAAGGCAGGGATCTGGAATTGCCATGGGGCAAGCTGGCGCCGATGATGAGGCGGTTGGCCCAGCTGCTTTTGGCGCCCGTTTGCAGGTAATACCGGAGATCGGCTTCTCCCTTTACATATTGCGAAAATACAGCGCCGAATAGCTGGCCCGATTTGCCGCTGTTGCTATCCCCCAGGATCAGGCCTGCCAGGTTGCCCGAAGCATCCAGTGTACCGCTGAAATAGAAGCCCGAAGAATGGGCTTGCTTATCTATCCGGTCATCATACGTAAAATTATATGTGCTGCCGAGTATGAACTGCTTTTCGATGGCTTTTTCCAGCGTAGGGTCAAGCGCCATTTGTGCTTTGTACTCATCGGTTACGTTCAGTGGCTGCACGTAGTTAATGCTGATGGGATTGAATTGGTGTTCCTTATAAAGACTTTCTTTCCAGGCATAACCATAGGAGGCCCTGAATGAATTGAGGGTATACAGCTTGCGCTTGTTCAACATGTCGTACCCTACCAGCATATTGGTTTTGGGTACAAAACCGCCTTTCGGATTGATCTTGAAGAAAGGGATCAGGAACCGGGGAAAGGTCAGCGATCCTTCCAGCCCGATACGGTATACATTATAGCCTTTCTGCGCACTGCTGTATTGCACTTCCGCACCACCTGATGCCGTGATCTTGAGCAATTCACCGGCACGGAACGTATTGCGGTTGCGCCAGGATACAGAAAGATTGGTACCTACCAGGTTATTGCTCTTGGATGTGCCATTCAGTTCAGCACGCAATGATTTCTTGGGATTGGGTGTGAGGTAATAATAAGTGTTCAACTGGGCAAAAGGAGAGGTGGTATCCCGTTCAAACCGGTTCTTCACAAACTTGAATACACCCAGGTTGATCAGGCGGTTCAGTGATAAGTTATGGTCCTTTCGGTTATAAATATCATTGGGTTGGAATTGCATGGCCTGCTCAAACAGGTAAGGCTTATACAGTTTGGCACGATCTACCACTGTATATCCCTTGTACAACTCCCCGCCGCGCCGGGAACTATCGGTGTTGGCATTCAGCCGGAAATTGGTATAGATCACTACATCCTTGATCGTATACATCTCTTTGGCATTCCGGGGCAATCCGGGTTTCAATACCACATACATATTCACCCGGTTATTGCCAATCGTACTGTCGGTTTCAACCATCAGGTATTCAGGATTGAAATAGTAAAAGCCATTGTCCTTTAAATAAGCATCGATGCGTTCACGTTCCAGCTTGATCACATCCAGGCTATACGGCTCGCCCCGCTTCAGTATGGTTTGTTTTTCTGTTTGCCGGATAGTATTGCCAAGAAAACTGCTATCCATTTCATACCGTACGGTATCAATGATGTATTGTTTGCCGGTCTTGACCTTATAGGTAGCTCTTGCTTTTTTATGTTTCACCGTCGTATCACCGGTCACCTCCGCCTGGAAAAAACCTTTGTTCTGCAGGTAGTTTTGTAAAATGTCGGCATTCCGGGTCAGACTAACCTCGCTCAGCAATACCGGTGGTTCTCCTGTTTTATTTTTTAGTTTGCCCCGGAAAGAAGTTTCTGATGTTGGATTACCGGCCAGGTTATATATCCAGAGCTTGAACCGGATGCCCAGGAATTTCCGGTTGGGCCGGGGGCGTGTTAAGGAGGTCAGTTCCGTGGCAAGGGCCTTTCTCTTTTTCTTGCCCAGTCCTTCAGCCTTCACTTTCACGGTGGCGCCCAGGTACAACGCATCATTGGCCGGCAGGTGCTTCGTATTGCTGCAGGAGGCCATCACCACCACAAAGCCAGTCAATAACAGTCCGTATATATATCCTTGTCTTCTCAATGTATGTAGATTCAGTACTTATGTTAAAAGCTGTTAGCGGTTAGGCATTAGCCTTTAGCAATACAGCTAACCGCTAAAGGCTAATAGCTAACAGCTAAAAGCTAATACCTAATTCGTTTTCGGCGGCACCACAGGTGGCTCTTCCTTCTTTCCTTCCCGTTCAAGTCTTTGCTTTTGCCGTTCCAGCCGCCTCGCCTCCCGCTTCTTCGCCGATTCAAATATTTCCCGGAACTTATTATAGTCGATCGTGATCACCAGGCCCACACCCGTCTCTACTATATAACCCTCCAGTATGCCTTCATATTCATTCTTGCGGTATGCCCGCACCATATACCGGCCATCACGGCTCAGTTGGTAATCCAATGATACATTGCCCGCAATATTATTGCTCTGCCGGTTCGTATTCTGCGATCCTTCCAGTTCAAAATTGCTGCCCACGGTTACCTTCAGGCGGTCATTCAACAGTCGTTTCGATACCTCCACATTCAGGTCCGTCCGGTTCCTGAATTCACCGGTACTATAATCCTCTTCCGACTGCACATCAAAATTGATGTCCACGCCTTCTATCAGTCCCGACGCCAGCCGGTTCAGTTGTTCCGTTAAAAGTTTGCTCACGCTCTGCCGGGCAAATCCCTCCGCCGTTAGGCTGCTATTGCCCGTAATGAAGGGATCTTCCCGGATAAACCGGTTCAGCAGCAGCAGCGCAAACACCTGCTTGTTCATTTCTGCCGGTTGCTGCCGCAATTGCTCCAGCTTGGTATTGGAGTTTTCTACGATCGATTTGTCTATCCCGTAATTTTTATCCTCCGGCAGCTTGATGTCAAAAGCGATTTTGGGTTTCATCAGGTCGCCCGTCATGA
Organism: Paraflavitalea soli; assembly: GCF_003555545.1. GTDB lineage: Bacteria > Bacteroidota > Bacteroidia > Chitinophagales > Chitinophagaceae > Paraflavitalea > Paraflavitalea soli. The sequence goes on from NZ_CP032157.1 coordinate 317,695, forward strand.
TCAGGTACACTTCAAAGGGCAGTTTTTGCCGGTACGTGTTGCGTGTGCTGGCCGGCATTTGATCCAGCTGACTTTCCACCAGGTCAATGGGTGCCGTATTGGCCACATACATGGCGGTGATGTCTACATCTGCCTTGGTAGGTTCGCCCTGCCAGATGAGGCGGCTGCCTTTTTGAATATCAAATTTGCGTTTCAGGAAATTGAAGGACAGCTCATAACTGCCTTGCTCCAGTTCATAAGTACCCGTCAGCGTTACCTTGCCGCTGGGGTCAATACCGCCGTTGAGGTTGGCTTCGCCTTTCACCCGCAGCAGATCACCATTGCCTTCATCTACGATCAGGTTCAGTTCCGCTTCTTTATCGATGGTAATATTGACCGAAATATCATAGTCCCGGATATCCGTCATGTTGAGGGAGTCAAGTCGGGCATCCACCCATAAGGTATCATTGGCCAGGGAGTCGCGGTCCACAAAACGTACGATCCCTTCCCGGTCCTGTACACCCGGGTCTTCCTGCGGCAATACCACCGTGAGTTTGGTTTTTTCATTCACCTTCAGCGATCCGTCTACTACCGGGTGCAGTTCTGTGCCTTTGATCGAAAGCCGGCTGTTCAGGTACAGCTGACCATAATACAGGTTATTGTCTTTCTTGGTACTGTTCAGCGCCTGAAAATTGCGCGCATTGAATACCAGGTCAAACTTATAATTGCTGAAGTTCGTAGTATAGGCCGTCCCATCCAGTTCCGCCGTATTGTTGGCCGAATCCCGGATCGTGAACTTGTCAAATACCACCCCTTCATTCGTGATGCTTATTTTCTCCTGGTCTATTTTCAGCGCCGTGCTCAGCGCAGCCGGCGTCAGTATCGCTTTGTTGAAATTCAGTTCCCCGTTTACCGAAGGTTTATCCATCGTGCCAGTAATGGCAAACTGTCCATTCACCGTACCTGATGCTTTCTTGATGCTGCCCATGCTCACCCCCTCCAGGGTGTTGAGTTGTAATTGCCGCACCGCTACATTAAAGTCAAAGGAACTTACATCTGCTACTTTGTATACCCCTTTCACACCTACATCATTACCGCGTCCCGTCAGCGTAATATCCGCATCATAATTATCCGTCACTTTATTGTTCACCACCGCATGCAGGTCACCCAGCGTATCTTTATTTACACTAAGGTTATTGACCGTAAGATCACCCACAAACACAGGCGCCTTCGTAATATTGGTGAAGCTGATATTACCATTCAGTTCTCCATCTGCCAGCAGCGAATCTTTCTGGATAAAACTAGCCAGTGTGGCGATCCTGAACCTGGAGAACTCAACCCCTAAAGGTTGTCCCTGTTGATCTTCTCTTGTCTGGATCGTCAGCCGCTGGTCCATAAAGCTCAGCCAGAAGTTACGGGCCGTAATATTGGTAGAGTCTATCCTGATCACATTGTCATTGCTAGCCAGCCAGGGCTGGTAGTTCAGCATCAGCGAATCGGGCCGCATGGAAAACTCATACACCCCTTTAGTGGGCTGCGACAACAGCCCTTCCAGGTGATACTTGTCTTTGCCATTCACATCCGTCGTGTTCAACGCAAAGTTGATCTTGTTGTCAGCCAGGTTGGCCCTTAAGGAAGCACCATATACATTTAAGGATTGCCCCACCTTAACGCCATCGATCGTGACCACGGCCTGCAAGCGCTCTTCATTTGTATTGGCCGTCAGCGCCAGGTTACTGATCTCATTGGCGCCATAGATCACCAGCGGCGCTTTCAGCGAGGCATTCAATCCGCCATTGCTGGTAAAATGTCCTGTCAGTAGCACGGGCTCCATCTTTTTCAGGTCGGGCACAAATCCCTGTAGCAGGGGTTTATTGATCAACGTGGCATTTACCCTGAAATCATAGGGTGGGAGTGCGGTGAGTGAATCCGTCGTATTGGAAAAATACTTTTGCACCGACCGCTGTACCACCGTACCCAGTTCGGTGAGCCGGTACTGTCCCCACAGTTGTGCCGTGAGTACTTCACTGTTCAGGCGGATCACCTTACCGGAATCAGTAATGTCAGCGACTACCTCCACGCTATCTGTTTCGATCCGTTTTTCACCCATCACCAGCAGGTTCTTACTCACCAGCAGGCGTCCTTTCAAACTATCTATGTTCAGGATGGGGAAGTCTGCGTCTATATTGCCCCGGTAAAGAATAGCGTCCTCTGTCAGGTGCAATGCTTTGGTATTGATGCTGTCGATCACTGCATGCAGTTTGATGGCGGGATAAGTACTGGCTACACTGCCCGATGCATCGAGGGAGAAATGAATGGGATCATTTTGAATGCCGGCTTGCACCGTAAATTGTTGTTGCGCCATATGGCCGTTCACTTTGAAGTCACGGTACGTATAGCCTTTGTATTCCGCTACGGCTATTTTTCCATTAACCGTAGCATCCATTGTTTTGGGTACACGGCCCTTGCCTTTGGCGCTTACCTCCATCGTCAGCAATCCCAGGTCGGGTTGTTGCAGCAACTGCTTCAGATCGAAAGAGCGGGTGGTTACCACCGCATCATACCCGATATTATTGGAATCGGCAGGGTTCTGCACGGTACCTTTAAAAGTAGCCGTGCCCAACGTGGTATTGAGCAGCAGATCGGCGAAGAGATTTTTTTCTGTACCATTCACCTTACCGCTCAGGTTGAATTGCGAAGGGATCGTAATAGTAGCGGGGATCGTACCGGCAGGCAATAGCATCCGCACATCTTTGGCGCTGCTGCTGATGTCTTTGATCACCAGGTTGGCCTGCAGCTGTTTCATGTCCGGCAGGCCTTTGATATAGCCAGCCATCTCCACATTCGTTTGCTGTAAGCCTTTCACACGAAAGGATGCAATACGCAAGTCCTTCACCGATCCGCTCACCCGGCTGTTGATATACCAGGTCGCATTGGGATTGGCAAAAGCGGGTTGCGCATGCAGGTCAGGTGCAAACGTAAGGATATCCTTTACCTGCACCTTGCTGTTCTGCACATCCATATCCAGTTGCAGCAGACTGATATTCTTTTGTAAAGCTTCCAGGGAAGGATAACTTACATCCACACTTCTTTCCAGCCGGGTGCCCGGCGTTTCCACCAGCAGGTCGTGCAGGTAAGCACCTTTGGCGGTATATTGAAAACTGGTTTGCAGTTGTTGCAGCTTGAAACCCGATTGTTCGGTAAAGCTGCCTGCTTCAATTTGCCCGCTGATCGTGTCCGTGCTGTAGTGGATATCCCTGGCCCCAAACTGCAGGTCTTGCAGGTCCAGGTGCGCATAGTCCATACCGGCTTTCGCTTTGGGTGCATTGTCATCATCCATCCGGAAAGCGGTTTTCTCCAGTTGGAGTTGTCCCACCGTCACCAGCCAGCCGGCATCCGCCTGCGCCTTCACTTCCTGTTTTATTTCTTTCACCACCACTTTGGCCGCCGGCTTCTTGCCCATGCGTACCGTGGCTGTGGTATTGTTCAGATTCACCTCATCCAGCCGTACGATGCGTTTGGTCAGGTCCAGCTGCCGCATGTCTACCGTCAGTTCGCCCAGTTGGAGATTGGTATAAAAAGCGCTCACATCATTGCCATAATCGAGGGCGCAATCTTCCAGCGCTATTTGTTTAAAGGATAATTGCAGGTCTGTGCCCGCAGCGGCATCTGCACTGTCTGTGGCCGGCGATTCTTCGTTCACCAGTGGTTTACGCTGGTAAATACGGGCCCTTAAACCACTTAGCCTGGTAGCGGGCACAGAAAAGATAGAGTGGGTGGGGTCAAACACATCAATGCGCGTATCCAGGTGACCTACATATACCGCCATATCGTTGCCCGTCACCACATCATTGTAGCGGGCCTGCACTTTATCCAGTACCACATGTTTGATCGCCATCTTCATGCTGCTCGTATCCGTAGAAGGAGCGGAGGGTTCTTTGGGGGCAAAAGCATCTACAATAAACTGGAAATTGAACGTGGTATCCGGCAGGGTCCGCTTAATATGGGCGGTAATGCCTTCCAGGTTCACCTCATTCACCAGCAATTCACTTTTGAACAAGCGCCACAGGTTTACGTCAAACTTCATGCGGCCGCCATAGAACAGCGTATCCTTTTGCCGGTCCTCGAGGTAAATGCCTTCCAGTACGATCTTTTTGGGAAAACCGATATACAACTTGCCTACGGCCACTTTCGTTTGGAGCTTCTTTTCCAGCCAGCTCACCGCCTTACCCCGGAGGAAGTTTTGAACAGGGGGCGTTTGTATCAGTACCAGCAACAGGATCAATACGCCCAGGATGACCAGGATCGTCTTGAGAACGATCCGCCCGATCTTTTTGAGTTTAGCAGGCACAGTGGTCGGTTGTTTCAAAATAAATCTTGCATTTATTTGTAATACTATCAGTTATGCGAAAAGGCTCCTTTGTATAATTCAAAAAGCAAGCCTTTTTTACCTGGCCGTATTTGTATGATGGAAACTAAGAAACGGGGAGATCGCTCTACAAATTAACGAAATCTGTCGTTTGACGAGGGAAGAAAATAGAATGTAGAATACAGAATCCAGCATACAGAAGCGGGCGACCAGGGTCTGAAGTCAGGTCTTAGTCTGCGGTCAGAAGCCGGAATTGGAAGTAAGGAGCCCGTAGGCTAGCAAGCAGCAACCAGCATGCTGCCATTCTGTATTCTTCTGTATTCTGTATTCTGAATTCTGTATTCTGTTCTCAACTCCTTTCCAAACACCCTTCCAGTATCCTCAGCACCTGCTCCGCATAATCTACCTGCACAGCAGGGGCGGCGCCGGCGCTGGAATTGATCTTTTCGAGGGTAAGTACCTCTCCTTTATAGGTGGCGGCTACATAAGCAAAGATGTCATGAATGCCTTTTTCAGGCAAGGGAGCTGCATAGCCGGTGATGGCAATGCCATAATCACTCATGAATAATTTTTGAACGCCGATGCTCATTTGCAGGGCTACTTTAGCTGATACGCAATTGCTGAATTCGGCTTCGATGGGATCGATGTGGAGATGTTTGCATTTCTGCCCCAGGTTGTAAGTAGTGATGCCGCCCTGGAAAAAGAAAGAAGCTTCTTCTGCAGAAGAGAGGATGGCTTGTACATAACCGGCTGTTACACTCTCTGCTACGGCAATCGTTTCGTGCCGGGCAGCCAGCAAAGCGCGGATGGTATTGGCTTTGTTTTCAAATAGCATGGCAGTGGTTAATCAAAGTGACAGGTCAAAATATGAAAAGCTCGTTGCTCCTAACGGCTGTCAGGCCCTTGTAGCTTCGTTATCTTGGTTGCCCTGGAAGAAAGAAAAGCGGAGGAGTAACTGTATTACTTACCGACTTCCAGACTTCTCCGGCTTTCGCGCTTTTCCCGTAAAGGTTAATGATCAATGAACGATGGTATAAAGAGTATCAGGTTTTCTTCCGTTGTTGCTTATTGTGGTGGGGCTTTTTGTTGTGGGTAACATCATTCCCTTTGAAATCCTGCTCCTCATTTTTCCGGCTGTCAAGGTTGTCCCTGATCTCCGGTTTCGGGATCGTATGGTGCCCCTGTTTACTTTGCTTTGTAGTTTGACTGCGTGTGGTTTTCATATGTGCGGTTTTCAACGATCAGTAAAAAGATAATGCCAGTCTTGCCGCTGTACTCCCGTCTCCAAACGCTTAACGCTCACCTCTAAGCTCCCGACTCATAACTCCCAACGCTGCTCTCAACTCTGTACTTCCTCCTCCTGTATCCCCTTCCCTTCCTTGCCGATCTTGTGGAACCACCAGGCTATCTGCTGGCATTCTGTAAAAGTGGCCGGCTTCGTAATATAGGCAGCGGCGCCAATTTCCTTGCAACGCGTGCGTTCAAGGTCATTAATGGAAGTGGAATAAATAATAACAGGTATATCCTGGTACAGCGGATGTTGCTTCAGGTAGGACAGCGTTTCCCGGCCATTCATCCGGGGCATGTTCAGGTCCATCACGATGAGCGAGGGCAATTCATGGGGTGGCAGCTGGTTCAGCAATTCAATGGCCGATTCCCCGTTGTCCGCAAACCGCAGGGTATCTCCAATACCATTATCGCTGAATGCTTCCTGCATCAGAAATTGGTCTTCCGAATCATCATCCACCAGCAATATTGTTTTCTCTACCATACGTACAGTTTAGATCCGCCTTCCCGCCTCAAGACTTCCAACTCTCGGCTCAGGACTCCCAACTCCGGACTCAAGACGCTCCACTCGCGACTCCGACTTCCTACTTTATCACAACTCACATGCCCGTTTTTATGGCCCGTCTCCGGAAACCAATGGCATAGCCTTTTATATACACATTATGCCTGGGCCTTAAAAACGGATAGCTGAAAACAGCCATGTATGTTTTTGCCCAAATTGTGTAATTTTTCCCCAATTTGGGGAACTCTGTTTAATGAAATATGCGTAACATACGCTGCAAACCAATACAGGCACCAACCCTTCATTTCCCGGAAATGTGGCATGATTTCTTATTTGATATAGCTTCTTATATTAAACATTTACTATGACCCGCCCAAAAACTAAGGCCATTCGCCCATCGGATGGAGATCGTGCTGCCACCGCCAAAGCCAATGGATTACCCAAAAAAAGGTCGTCTTCTGCAAACAAAAATGCCCGGCCGCCTCAGGTCGGGTATGATGATCCCCATTTGCAGCAGGCATCAGGTCAGCTCGATCTGCGTGAACTACTGCATGTACTCACCGAAATGAAGAACGGGAATTTCAATGTGCGCATGCCCATTGATGAGGTAGGGCTCAACGGAAAGATTTGCGATACCCTCAACGATATCATCTCTCTCAATGAGAAAATGATGCAGGAGTTTACCCGCGCCGGTAATACCATCGGTAAGCAGGGTAAGCTCACCCAACGTATAGAAGTACCCCATGCCAAAGGCGCCTGGAGTACCGGCGTAGACTCACTCAATACACTTATCTCCGACCTGGTGCACCCCACCATTGAGATTGCCCATGTGATCAGCCTCGTGGCCAAGGGCAACCTCTCCCAGGAAATGCCCCTCGAGATCGGCGGTCACCTCCTGCAGGGCGAATTTGCCCGCATCGCCAAAGAGGTAAACGACATGGTGAAGCAGCTCAACCTCTTCTCCATCGAAGTTACCCGCGTGGCGCGGGAAGTAGGGTCAGAAGGTAAACTGGGCGGTCAGGCCAAGGTAAAAGGCGTAGGTGGTGTGTGGAAAGACCTCACCGATTCGGTAAACCAAATGGCCAGTAACCTCACCGGTCAGGTGCGCAACATCGCCGAGGTAACCACCGCAGTGGCAAAAGGCGACCTTTCCAAAAAGATCACTGTGGATGTAAAAGGAGAGATCCTGGAGCTCAAGAATACCATCAATACCATGGTGGATCAGCTCAACTCCTTCTCTTCCGAAGTTACCCGGGTGGCCCTCGAAGTAGGTACCGAAGGTAAACTGGGCGGCCAGGCCCAGGTAAAAGGCGTAGCCGGTACCTGGAAAGACTTAACAGACTCCGTAAACCAGATGGCCTCCAACCTTACCGGCCAGGTGCGCAACATTGCTGAGGTGACCACTGCCGTGGCCAAGGGCGACTTATCGCGTCAGATCACGGTGGATGTAAAAGGAGAGATCCTCGAATTGAAGAATACCATCAACACCATGGTGGACCAGCTCAACTCCTTCTCTGCCGAAGTAACGCGCGTGGCGCGGGAAGTAGGTTCCGAAGGAAAGCTAGGCGGTCAGGCCAAGGTAAAAGGCGTAGGTGGTGTATGGAAAGACCTCACCGATTCCGTAAACCAGATGGCCTCCAACCTCACCGGCCAGGTGCGTAACATTGCCGAAGTAACGACCGCCGTGGCGCGGGGCGACCTGGGCCGTAAGATCACCGTGGATGTGAAAGGAGAGATCCTGGAATTGAAGAATACCATCAACACCATGGTGGACCAGCTCAACTCCTTCTCTTCCGAAGTGACCCGGGTGGCCCTCGAAGTAGGTACCGAAGGTAAGCTCGGCGGCCAGGCCCAGGTAAAAGGCGTGGCCGGTACCTGGAAGGACTTGACGGACTCGGTAAACGGGATGGCCTCTAACCTTACCGGTCAGGTGCGCAACATCGCGGAAGTGACTACCGCCGTGGCCAAGGGCGACTTATCGCGTAAGATCACCGTGGACGTAAAAGGAGAGATCCTCGAATTGAAGAATACCATCAACACCATGGTGGACCAGCTCAACTCATTTGGTTCCGAAGTAACCCGCGTGGCGCGGGAAGTAGGATCGGAAGGTAAGCTGGGCGGCCAGGCGGCAGTACCCGGCGTAGGCGGTACCTGGAAAGACCTGACCGACTCGGTAAACATCATGGCCGGTAACCTCACCTCCCAGGTGCGCAACATTGCGGAAGTAACCACCGCCGTGGCTACCGGTGACCTTTCCCGTAAGATCGATGTGGACGTTAAAGGAGAGATCCTCGAATTGAAGAATACCATCAATACCATGGTGGACCAGCTTCGCGGCTTCGCTTCCGAAGTAACCCGGGTGGCGCGTGAAGTAGGATCGGAAGGTAAACTGGGTGGTCAGGCCACCGTAGAAGGAGTAGGGGGTGTATGGAAAGACCTGACAGACTCCGTAAACGGAATGGCCTCTAACCTTACCGGTCAGGTGCGGAATATTGCCGAAGTAACCACTGCCGTAGCGAAAGGTGACCTTAGCCGTAAGATCACGGTGGACGTAAAAGGAGAGATCCTCGAATTGAAGAATACCATCAATACCATGGTGGACCAGCTCAACTCATTCGGGTCTGAAGTAACGCGCGTGGCGCGGGAAGTAGGTTCCGAAGGTAAGCTGGGCGGTCAGGCCGATGTACCCGGCGTAGGCGGTACCTGGAAAGATTTAACCGACTCTGTAAATAAAATGGCCTCCAACCTTACCTCCCAGGTGCGCAACATTGCCGAGGTAACCACCGCCGTGGCCAATGGCGACTTGTCGCGTAAGATCGGCGTGGATGTAAAAGGCGAGATCCTGGAGTTGAAGAATACCATCAACACCATGGTGGACCAGCTGCGGGGCTTCGCGTCAGAAGTAACGCGCGTGGCGCGTGAGGTGGGTACCGAAGGTAAACTGGGTGGCCAGGCCAATGTACCCGGTGTGGCAGGTACCTGGAAGGATCTGACCGACTCCGTAAACCAGATGGCGGGCAACCTCACCGCCCAGGTGCGCAACATCGCCGAGGTGGCCATCGCCGTGGCGAACGGGGATATGTCGAAAAAGATCACCGTGGACGTACGCGGGGAGATCCTTCAATTGAAAGAAACCCTCAATACCATGGTGGACCAGCTGCGCGCCTTCGCCTCCGAAGTAACGCGGGTGGCGCGTGAGGTAGGTACTGATGGTAAGCTGGGTGGACAGGCCTTCGTGCCAGGCGTAGCCGGTACCTGGAAGGACCTGACCGACTCCGTAAACCAGATGACCGGTAACCTCACCGCCCAGGTGCGCAACATCGCTGAAGTAACAAAAGCGGTGGCTTCCGGTGACCTGAGTAAAACCGTACAGATCGACGTAAAGGGTGAGATCCTCGACCTCAAGAATACCATCAATACCATGGTGGAGCAGTTGAACTCCTTCGCCTTTGAGGTTACCCGCGTGGCGCGTGAGGTAGGTACGGAAGGTAAACTGGGCGGCCAGGCCGAAGTACGCGGCGTGGCCGGTACCTGGAAAGACCTTACCGATAATGTGAACATGATGGCCTCCAACCTCACCAACCAGGTGCGCGGTATTGCCAAGGTAGTAACGGCCGTGGCTACCGGTAACCTCAAACAGAAACTATCCATTGTATCCCGTGGTGAAGTTGCACAGCTGACGGATACCTTCAATGAGATGATCGATACCCTGGCCGTATTTGCCGACCAGGTAACCACCGTGGCCCGTGAGGTGGGGGTGGAAGGACGATTGGGGGGACAGGCCAGTGTACCGGGCGCTTCCGGTATCTGGAAAAACCTCACGGAAAACGTAAACCAGCTGGCGCAGAACCTTACTACCCAGGTGCGTTCTATCTCCGAAGTAGCCAGCGCGGTAACAAAAGGTGACCTTACCCGTACCATCCGCGTAGAAGCCAAAGGAGAAGTGGAAGCCTTGAAGGATACCATCAACCAAATGATCAACAACCTCAAGGAAACTACCTTGCGCAACCAGGAGCAGGACTGGCTCAAATCCAACCTGGCCAAGTTTGGCCAGATGCTGCAGGGACAAAAAGACCTGAAGACAGTAACCCAGCGTATCCTCTCCGAGCTGGCGCAGGTGGTAACCGCCCACTACGGCGCCTTCTATATCCTTACACAGGAGGAAGATACCCAGCATGCCATGCTCAACCTGTTTGCCGCCTATGGTTATAAGACCGATAAGAACATTCCCACCGAGTTTGCCATTGGTGAAGGCCTGGTAGGCCAGGTGGCCTTTGAAAAAGAAAGGATCATCCTCTCCAATGTACCGGGCAATTATATCAAGATCAGCTCCGGGCTGGGGCGCGCCAAACCGGCCAACCTCATCATCCTGCCCGTATTGTTTGAGAACAAAGTGAAAGCCGTTATTGAACTGGCCTCGCTCGATGTCTTCAGCGAAACGCACCTCGACTTCCTCAGCCAGCTTACCGAAAGTATCGGTATCGTGTTGAACACCATCGAGGCCAATACCCGCACAGCCGAGCTGCTTACCCAGTCACAATCACTGGCCGGTGAGTTGAAAATACAACAGGAAGAGTTGAGAAGGACCAACGATGAATTACAGGACAAAGCCCTGCTGCTCGTAAAACAGAAGAACGAAGTGGAAGCCAAGAACAAGGAAGTGGAAGAGGCCCGCCGTTCACTCGAAGAAAAAGCAGAACAGCTTACCCTCACCTCCAAGTACAAGTCCGAGTTCCTGGCCAATATGTCGCACGAGCTGCGTACGCCGCTGAATAGTTTGCTCATCCTTGCCCAGCAATTGTATGAGAATGCAGAAGGCAACCTTTCCGATAAGCAAATACGGTATGCCCGCACCATTCACTCCTGTGGTGATGACCTCATACAACTGATCAATGATATCCTCGATCTGTCGAAGATCGAATCCGGTTTCATTACCGCCAATATGGGCTCTGTACGGTTTTCCGAGATCGCCGGTTTTGTGGAAACTACTTTCAAACCCATTTCAGAAGCCAGGCACCTGCGGTTTACCATCGAGACAGATACCAACCTGCCCGATGCCATGGAGACCGACTTGCAGCGCTTGAACCAGATCTTAAAGAACCTCTTGTCCAACTCCTTCAAGTTTACCGAAAAAGGCGAAGTAAAACTGCGCATCTACGAAGCGAAGAAGAACTGGAAACAAGGTACCCCCAGTCTCGACCATGCTGCCCGTGTGGTGGCCTTTGCCATTACCGATACCGGTATCGGCATCCCCCAGGAAAAGCAGAACATCATCTTCGAAGCCTTCCAGCAGGCCGAAGGGTCTACCAGCCGTAAATACGGCGGTACCGGTTTGGGATTGTCTATCAGCCGCGGTTTGGCCGAACTGTTAGGCGGCACCATCGAGCTGGAAAGCCAGCCTTCTTTCGGCAGTACCTTCACCCTCTTCCTGCCCGTAGATGCCGTAGCCGGTATGATCCCCAAAGAGGATGGCCTCTCTGCCTATCGCCAGTATCAGCTGGGAGGCGATAGCGGCGAGATTGATACCCTCATCAATTCCATCCGGGCTACTTCCGAAAGCAAGGAAGCCCAGGGTATGCACAGCATGGTGAATGAAATGATCAATGAAACAGGCGACGACCGCAACCTTATCCAGCCCAACGACAAGGTCATATTGATCGTGGAAGATGACCTGCGTTTTGGCAAGATCATCATCGACAAAGCCCATGAGCTGGGCCTCAAAGCCATCGTGGCCACCAATTATATTGAGGTATTTGATTTCATCAACCGCTTTCTGCCTATTGCCATTACACTCGATGTGAAGTTGCCCGATACCAGTGGCTGGAAGGTGCTCGACCTCCTGCGCAATGACCTCAACTACCGTCATATTCCCATCCACCTCATTTCCGGCGAAGAGAACAAAGAGCTGGCCCTCAAGCGGGGCGCCCGCAGCTTCCTGCTGAAGCCCCTGGACAATGATGTACTGAATGAGTTGTTTGAAGATATCATGACCTTCAACAGCAAAGAAGTGAAGAAAGTGCTGGTGGTGGAAGACAATGAGATCGATTCCTCACAGATCGTAAAAATACTCATTGCCGATAACATGGATGTCACCCTGGCCGATACGGGCAGGGAAGCCATAGCCCAGATCGAGGATAAAGGAAATGATTTTGATTGTATCATCCTGGACTATACATTGCCCGATATTTCAGGTACGGACATTGTGAACAAAGTGGCGGAAAATAAACAGAAGCATACCCCTGTGATCATCTACTCCGGAAAAGATTTTGGTAAGAAAGAATTGCAGCACTTGCACCGCACCTCCAATACCATCATCCTCAAAGGCGTTAATTCACTGGAGCACCTGCTCGAAGAGACCGTGTTGCACCTCCACATCAATCACAAAGACCTGCCGCAGGACAAGAAAAGGGTTATTGAGAACATACGGATGAAAGAAGATATCCTCACCGGTAAGAATATATTGGTGGTGGATGATGATGTAAGAAACCTGTTTGCCCTCACCACCGTATTTGAAAGGTACAATATCAATGTGATCACCGCCGAGAGTGGAAAGGATGCCATCAACATTATTCGCGATGAAAGCCCGAAGATCGACATGGTGCTGATGGACATCATGATGCCTGAAATGGATGGCTATGAGACCACCCAGAAGATCAGGCGCGAGCACAAGAACAGTACCTTGCCCATCATTGCCGTGACTGCCAAGGCCATGAAGGGTGACCGGCAGAAATGTATCGAAGCAGGCGCTTCCGATTATATCACCAAGCCGCTAAAGATCGATCAGTTATTATCTTTGATGCGCGTGTGGTTTTATAAATAAGCTGTGAGCTGTGAGCCAATACAAGCCGTGAGCTATGAGCTGCGAGCGAAATACATTTGAAGAATTTTCGACGCAAGCGCTTGAAGCAAAAGGCTCGTAGCTCGTAGCGCGCAGCTGTTCCGTAGCTGACTGTTCAACGCTCGTAGCTCGTAGCTCGTAGCTCGCCGCTCGCAGCTTGAAAAGCGAACACGATTAGAACAACGATCCTTATCCCTTGTCCTAACATTATTAAATAGAAATTCAAACTAATGCAGCAAAAGATCTTATTGGTAGACGACCGGGAAGATAATTTGCTTTCCATGGAAGCCATCCTGGAGCCAGACGGCTACCAGTTCATAAAAGCTACGTCCGGCCGTCATGCCCTGAAGATCCTGTTAACAGAGTTCGACTTTGCCCTGATCCTCATGGATGTGAAGATGCCCAACCTCAGCGGCTTCGAGACCGCGGCCCTCATCTATGAAAGGGAGAAGCTGCGCCATATCCCCATTATATTCATTACCGCCAATAACTATGGCGAAGACAATATTTTCAAAGGCTACCGTACCGGGGCCGTGGATTATATCTACAAGCCCATCAATCCCGAATTGCTGCGGGCCAAGGTATCTGTATTCATCGACCTCTACCAGAAGAACAGGCGACTCCTTATGCAGGAGCAAAAGCTAAAGGCCATCAACAAAAACCTGGAAGACGAGATCAGCGAGCGCAAAGCTTCCGAAGAAAAGATCAAACAACTCAACCGGCAGTTGCTGGGCAATATTACCTTGCTGGAATCCGCCAACCGCGACCTGGACCGTTTCGCCTTCATGGCTTCCCACGACCTGCAGGAACCCCTGCGCAAGATCCGCACCTTCAGCGATCTGCTGGCTACTAAGTACAAGGATAGCCTGGACAAAGATGCCAATGCATATATCGACCGCATACAGAGTGCGGCGGCGCGTATGCAGGCCCTGATCAAAGACATCCTGGCTTTTTCCAAGCTCACTGGCGAGAAAGACAATTTTGAATTTACCGACCTCAATATCCTGCTCGATGAGGCCCTGGCCGATCTGGAGACACCCATTAAGGAAAAAGGAGCGCACATCAGTTTGTTGGAGCCTTTGCCGGCATTGGAAGTAAACCCCGGGCTCATCAGGCCTTTGTTTTACAATATCATCAGCAATGCCATCAAGTACAGCAAGACAGATGTCACACCACAGATCACCATCCGCTATGAATTGACAACCGGGCAGGAAAAAATTGCCGGTAATAATAAGGAGAATGCAGGGAAGTACTGCCGTATTTTTATGGAAGACAATGGCATCGGCTTCGACCAGGTATATGCCGAGCAGGTATTTGAAATGTTCCGGCGTTTACATGTGAGCAGTGCCTTTGAAGGCACCGGTATTGGGCTGGCCCTTTGCAAGAAGATCGTGGAAAAGCACCATGGCTTTATCTCCGCCCACAGTAAGGCCAACGAAGGCACTACCTTTATCGTCACCTTACCCGTCTACCAACCCGTAAAGGTCATGATGAAGCAATAACTCATTTCCCGGCTGCCTTCACCAGGTCAGCCACCACCTTATCAATCGGCAGTGTAACCACTTCCCCGGAGAAATCTTCCCAGTCAATAAACCGGAACGTCTCCGTTTCACCCGTTTGCCGGTACACTTCCATTTGCTGTTCATCAAAGTCAAACAACTTCGTGCGCAGGGGGGCCTTGATCGGTTCCAGCGCATGCGCATAATAATAGATCGCAATGATCTGCTGGTCGGGCGTAAAAGCGCTCATCTGAAAGAAATCCGTCGTATAGATATGATCCCCGATCCGCACCTCCAGGTCCAGCTCTTCCTTGAATTCCCTTTTCAGGCAATCCCGCGTGCCTTCGCCAAATTCCAGTCCGCCGCCGGGAAACTTCGTATAATAACCGCCACGGATAAATTCATCCGCCACCAATACCTGGTTGTTGTCGCCAAGCAGGATGCCGTATACTCTTACGTTAAACATACATTAGAATATTTTCTTCTTGAGGAAAAACCACCCGATCACGAGCGAGATCACGAGCGAAAGAAATACCGGGATATAAAATGCGTAAGGGGAGTCTTTATAAGGGATGGGCACGTTCATGCCATAGATACTGGCTACCAGTACCGGGAAGGTCAATACGATCGTGATCACCGCCAGGCGGCGCAACACTTCGTTCTGGTTATTGGCAATGATGCTGGCAAAGGCATCCAGCGTACTACTCAGGATGTTGGTGTAGATATTGGCCATTTCAAGCGCCTGTGAGTTGTCTACGATAAGATCCTGCAGGAACTCCTTCTCTTCTTCATTCAGTGCCAGGAAGTTCGTGCGTTCGATCTTCATCAGCAGCATTTCGTTGGAGCGGAGCGCTGTTACGAAATACACCAGGCTCTTTTGTATGCGCATCAGCTGCAGCAGCTCTTCATTCCGGTTGGCGGCATACAGCTTTTGTTCTACGATATTGCGGCGGTGGTTGATCTCCTTCAGCGAATCCATATACGTCTGAATGATCTTTTCGAAGATCTTCAGCGCCATCATCTTCCGGTTGTCCGGGTGACGGTTCTGGAAAGTGTGCAGGAATTTCTTGATCGCTTCGTTGTCGAAGCTGTTCACCGTTAATATCTGGTTGTGCGTAAGGATGATAACGATCGGGATCGTGATGTAGAGCGCATCACTTTCGTTGAACGAGTTGTTTTCCGTGGGTGCTTTGATGACCACCAACTTCACGTTGTCGTCTTCTTCAAAACGGCTTCTTTCATCGATATCCAGTGAGTCCGTCAAAAAGTCGAGCGGAATATCCAGCCCGTCCGCCAGTTCTGTAAATTCTTCCTGCTTCAGCGGGGGCAATACATTTACCCAGCTGCCATTTTCCGGTTTGTCGATGGCGACCGTCTGGTGATTGATATTTTTGAAGTACTGGATCATTTTGCCGGCGCAAAGGTAGGGGAAAACATGTTACGTGTTTTGGGTTTTGAGTTTCGTGTTGCCATCGCATGTAAGCGTTCAGGATCAGGCTAATACAACGTACGCTGCCCCACAGGGAGAACCCGAAACCCGGCACCTCAAACCCGAAACTCTAAACCCGGTACCCGAAACTCCAAATCCGAAATTACTATGAGCGTTTCTTCACAATCTCCAAATGATGATCCGTATGGTATATCGTAAAATAGCACAATTCCCGCAGCGTGATCTTGCCCAATAGCGGGTGCTTGACAATGTACTTGTCCAGCTGTTCGTCCTTCCAGTTTTTCCGCAGCGCCTGCAGGTAAATGGTGGTGAATTGCCGCCAGTGTTTGATCAGCTCCTCCTTATTGGAGTTGGGTTTCATATGCTTGGGAATATAGCGGCCCTGTGCTTTGCCGCCTGCCGCCAGTTTCTGCTGGTATTTTTCCACCAGCACCGGGTAGGGGCGCGAGTCCCGGTTGGGTTTGCCGCCAAATAGGCGCACCAGGAATTTGGGGAGCGCATAGGCCGCCGTGGCCGTTTTGGTGCAGATCACCAGGTGTTGCAGGTTTTGTGCGATCGACCATTTGCCGTCCGTTTCCCGGAAGAAAAGTTCCGGTGGCAGGTCTTTACAGAAAGTGGTGAACCGCTGAAAGGCTTTGTCTGATTCCCGCAATATGTCGTCGATAGTAAGGGTAGGGGGTAGTGGCATCATTTCAGTTCGATCCCTCCCTCGTACACTTTTTCTGCAGGACCGCACAGCCATACATTGTGAAAGGTATCTTCATCCACCCGGTCGTATTCTACCGAGAGTTTACCCCCGCGGGTGAGTACCGTTACGTCGTTGAAGCCGCGTTCGTTATGGTAGCATACCAGCGCGCTGGCGGTGACGCCCGTGCCGCAGCTGAGTGTTTCATCTTCCACCCCCCGTTCGTACGTGCGTACGATGATCTCGTCTTCCCGTTTCTGTTCTACAAAGTTTACGTTGATGCCTTCTTTGGCGTAGGTATTGTTGTAGCGGATGTCCATGCCTTTTTTGTATACGTCGAAGGCCATTACATCCGTCACCAGTTTTACGTAGTGCGGGCTGCCCGTGTCCAGGATAAAATCACCATGACTTTCCCGGATGCCATTCACATCCTTCATTTTCAGGCTCACCGTGCCGTCGTCATCTATTTCTGCTTCGTGGGCGCCATCTACCGCCATGAAGTGGTACATATTTTTCCGGATACCCTGGTGGTAAGCAAATTTTACCAGGCAGCGCCCGCCGTTGCCACACATCGTGCTTTCCCGGCCGTCGGCATTGTAGTATTTCATTTCAAAGTCATAGCCCGGCTTGGTATTGAGCAGCATCAGTCCGTCGGCGCCGATGCCAAAGCGGCGGTCGCACAAAAAGCGGATCTGTTCTGTATTCAGGTCGTTGTAGCGTTCGTCTCTGTTGTCCAGGATCACGAAATCATTGCCCGTGCCCTGGTACTTGTGAAAAATAAGTTTCATGTGGTAGATTCTTCTCCTGTTTTTGCTTTATGTCGAAGGGTGGGTCGCCCTCCGGTCCCGCCAATTGGCGGGATCACCCTGATCTAAAAGAGCCTGTCGAAGCCCAAAATTAATAACAAACCGACAACAATTATAACGTACTTACCACTTCCAATGTTTTCGTGATCAAACCCTGCACCGCCAGGCTCCCGTCCTTTGAGAATTCCTTAACAACCCGGTTGGCTACGATGGCGCTTAGCGACAGGCAATGGTGCCCCAGCAGGCGGCCCAGGCCGTAAATGCCCGAGGTTTCCATCTCGAAGTTGGTGATCCGGTGTTGACCGAAGGTAAAATCCGTGAGCCGGTCGATCAGGTTGGGGTTGCTGAGTCCCAGGCGCAGTACCCGGCCCTGCGGGCCGTAGAAGCCGGGGCAGGTGACCGTGATCCCCGCGTGGATGCCTTCTCCTGCAAAATGCTTCATCAGCGAGGCGCTGCCGGCGCTGATATAGGGCTGCGAAATGCGGTGGTTGAGCTGTGTTTGCGTGATAAAGGCCTGCAGCAGCTGTTTTTCGCTGTCATTTTCCTCGTGGCGGTAAAAGTTCATCAGGTTGTCGATCCCCAGGCCGTGCGTGGATACTACCCAGCTGTCCACCGGTATATCCGCCTGGAGCGCCCCCGAGGTACCTACCCGTATAATATTAAGTAGCGTATGTTCCGGTTTGATCGTGCGGCTGTCAAAGTCGATATTGACCAGCGCGTCCAGTTCGTTCAGCACGATGTCGATATTGTCCGGCCCGATGCCCGTAGACACCACCGACAGCCGTTTTTGGCCAATATAGCCCGTGTGCGTCACAAATTCCCGGTGCTGCCGCTGCACCTCCATCCGGTCAAAATGCTTGCTCACCGCGGGTACCCGGTCCGGGTCACCTACCGTAATAATTGTGTGGGCTAGCTCTTCTGGGCGTACATCGAGGTGGTAAATGGCCCCGCGATGGTTGATAATCAGTTCCGATTCCGGGATACGTTGCATAAAAATTGTGTTGCGCTGGTTTCAAATATCCAACAAATATCCTACTTTTGCACACCCCAATCGAACAGTCCATGTGCGGTGTGGGTAAATAAAGGGTCCTGTGGCCGAGCGGCTAGGCAGAGCTCTGCAAAAGCTCCTACACCAGTTCAAATCTGGTCGGGACCTCCAGGAAAAAGGGATCGCGTGAGCGGTCCCTTTTTTTCGTTTAAATACTCTGCCTAGATTTTGGCCATTATTTCAATTTACTGCCAATTAGTTTAAGACCCTTTTTACGAGGCGCTCGAAACAAATAGTCTGTCGGAACTCTTCATCGGTCATATACATTATTTAAAGTGGGCTTTAACACAATATTATTCCTAAGGGTGGTTGTCTGTATTTGTGTATTCGTTTCTACAATGTAGCATATTGCTTTTCAATTTGATTTTAATGTAGAAAATACAAAACCAGCATCTTATGTCTGAGGTAATGTTAACAAATGGGGCTGAAGGTAATTTACCTGCTCAGCTTGATATTGAGACTCTAAAATCAGTTTATTATTGGTTAAATGCGAAGCCTGATACACATATGAAGGTTTTTGGCGGCGCTCGTCTTGTAACCTATAATGATCTTTTAGACATTAATGCGAAAATTCAAGATAAACTACAAATCCATCAGCTTGTTGCCAATATCACTACTATTACAGTTATTTTCGAGAAAGGCGAAGTGAAATCTTTTAATGCTTGGGAGGTTTTTAAAAACAATCATTGGGAAGTTCCACAAAAAACTGAAAGCATTTCAATTAATTGGGACATTTCTATAAAACTACCTAATTATAAGCTGCCACAAAAGCATACATTAAAAGTTCGAATTGGCTCATCATTGCGTCCAAACGAAGTGTTTCACCTCATTGCTAATGGCGATGATGAAATTGAATTAAGAGAGAACTTATCTTTTTTAGTTTGTAAGGTAGATTTCATAAATATTATTTTATCTAGAGAACTTATTAATATAGTTGAGGTTTGGTATAATTCCCTTGAAAAGCTTCATCCGCAGTCCCGGATTCAAACTTTTTTAGAAAAACATAAATCAACGCTTTCAAGGGTGGGGCATTATATGACTACTACTATTGGCCTGGCTTTTTTGTTTATTGCCTTCAAAATTCATTTGAAATATATTAACCTAGTTGAATTTGGAAAAGAAGCATATCTCGATGGCATGTTTTGGGCAATGTTAATGTTTGCAATATACTTTGTCTCAAATATTATTGGAGCATCATTTGGTAGTTTTGTTTTTGAAAAAATAGGCAAATATCAAAATCCACATTATTTTAGTATTACTAAAGGAGACAAAAATGAACAAACTGAAATCAATAGAAAAAATAAAAAGATATCTTCAAATCTAATATGGCATTTCATTATTAGAGCTACGGTTGCAATAATATCATTATTAGTTTCCAAATTTATTTTACACAATTAATAAGTTGAGGTTTTCTAGATTCTATGGATTCTCCATTTCGCTATTATCTTACTGTCATTGTACTTAGGATATTTCGTTATGGATATCTATTTCAGAAAAATTATTGATTAATTGATGTATTTGCTGAATGCCATTGGCATATTGGGTACCCCCTCCTCTGGTAGGTAGTGGTCTGGTTTGACAGAACGTGAATAGTACTCTTTCTTTGGCTCTTGACAGTGCGACAAAAAAGGTATTATTATCAGGCGTTGTACTAGTTTGGTATGACCAGAATGCCGAGTCCTCTAATCCTACGAAAATTACTGTGTGAAATTCAAGGCCCTTACTTTTATGTATGGTCATAATGGGAATAGTATCTGCACCCCGCAAGGCGTCGAGAGCTGTAAGCATATTGCCTGTCAATGTATATTGCTTCAGCAAATATGTAGTCATAGCTTCCATAATCTTTCTGAGCCATTTCCCATCTTTGTATTGGGGATAGTTATCCTTTACCTTTTTTATGTTAGCATATTTGGCAATTTCACCTATCAGTAAATTGAAACCGGCTGAATTTAATCGTCCATTATTAAAGTTGTTTCGGGCGTTTTTGAAGAATGTGATGGTTTTGCGCCTCAAAGAAAGCATCTGGTCGTCTTCATAGCTCTGATTGATGAATACAAGAAAACGAAAAACATTATCCCAAGCAGTTGCTGACCGTGAAGAAAAGACAAGTTCGAGCGCATCTGCAATAAACACTGGGAAGGGTTCTGTCAGCAAATCCTGCAGTTCGGTTTCATCTCTGGCTTTGATCCCATGTTTCGAAAATAGCTCAATTAATGCTGGCGAGTAATACTCGGTTTTTTGCTTTACCAATATACAAATATTTCGTGGTGCCAATTGTCCATTCTTCAGCCAGCCGGAAATTTGGTCAAGTAGGTATTGGCGTTCTCTGTTGTGATCTGGGAAAAAGCACATGCGAACTTCTCCTTCAATATCTCCCCATAGGTCGGAGGGCACGGCTATTGCCGGTTTCTTCAACAACTGATCAACTAAGTAATTTTGGAAACGAATCAGCCGGGGTGCGGAGCGCCAGTTCATCGTTAGCGGAAAAGGCCTGGCCTTTGTATCGTTGGAATATGTTTCAAAGATTTTCTCTTTTGCACCGGCCCATCCCATAATGGTTTGCTTATCATCGCCCACCGCCGTGAAATTAGCCGGGCTATTGAGAAAACAGGTTTTTAAAAAATCGTATTGGATGTCGGTGGTGTCCTGAAATTCATCGAGGAATATATGCGAATAGGTCTGCTGCAGGATGGCTTTCACCTTTGGATTGACCATTAGGATATAGTCGGTCAGGCGCATTATCATCTGAAAATTCAGATCAGGGTTGGGTTGTCGGAGCATGTGCCGCCAAACGTCTCCTAGCACAGCAATGCTTTGATCGTTGGGGGACAACGGGAATTGCCGAGCTGTAAGGTATTTTTCCTGATTGCCCACGTTAGCGGTCCTGGCAAATTCCTCGTCCACGCTGAGAAATGCCGCTTCAATGGCTTGTTTCATTTTGAGGTTAACATTGTATTGTTGCACTTTAAAGCCCTCAGGCAGTCCGCGGCGGTAGCGATCAAAAATAGATTTGGAAAATGCATCGAATGTCATGGAATCAAAGCGCCTGGCCAGTGCCTGCCCACAACGCATTTGCACTCTATCGCGCAAATTATTGGCAGCATCTACCTTGAAGCTGATCGCAAGAATTTTTTTAGGCCATGGACAGCGGCCAGTTTGTAGTAGGAAAGTAGCTTTCTGAGCCAGAAGTTCGGTTTTCCCCGATCCAGGACCTGCAACAATCAATGAATTCCCGGTTTCACGTATAGCATTATGGGCTGCCCTCTCCATGTGCATGTTATCGGCTGGAACCCAGTCCTCTTCGCGAATGTATTTTTTCATACGATACCCAGTTTTTTCTTCATACGATTAATGATATCGACAAAGATGCCAGGTATATTCTGTTCGAAGATATCACCAGGAATTTTCGAAAGGGCTTGAATGTGAGTAACCGGTTTCCCACGGTTGAGAAAATGATAATTGTACCAGATCATTAACTCCCGATCGTCGTCGTCGTAAAGCCCTGTCGGATAGTCTTTGCTTTTTAAAGTAGCTGCAACGGCATTTTCAATGTACTCTTTAAATTCCTCTTCTTCCTCAACGCGATCAGGTATCCTCGGGCCACCGTTTCGGGGAATCAATTGTTTATAGTAATCTGGGAAGTTTCGCAGCATTAAGAAGTCTAGATCAAGGTTACGCACAAAAAATACGTCGTATGACTGAAGCCGACATTTCCAATATTCCAAGTTACTCATTTGTTGTTCTGAATAATTACGTTCATGCATCTCATCTAGCTCTTGGTCGGTAAGCGGGGCGCCTCTTTTAATTAGTACTTCATCCTGGACTTCGCCTTTGCTGATTAATTCCCGTAGCGCATATTGCACTCTTCCCCATCCGCCCATATACCTACCCATATCCAGGTCCAGCAGTGTTACATAGGGAACTTTCAAGCGTGTGAGTAACTTCCAGATATGGTTTACAAATCGGTGTCCCAAGGGGGCAAAGGTGATCAGGTTTTCATCGAAGTCCAAATCCATCGCCTTCATAATATGATTGAATATGACCTGTTCACTATCGCCTTCACCGATAAGTACCACACGGGCAAAATATATTTCAGGGAAATTTTGTACCGCTTCCTTCACATATTTATAGGCCTCATCTTGCGCATCGGGTAACTCAATGTCGTTGACCTCTGTTTGATCCTCATCGGTGATCCGGAAATGAAAAATGGACTCCGGCTCAAGCCTTTTTACAATGGCCGGTGTATGTGAGGAAAGCAAAACCATCGTGCCCGGCTGCACTGTAATGTCCTGAAGGATTTTTATCACCCTACCAAGTATCTGTGGTGCAATATGGTTTTCCGGCTCTTCCACCAACAGGATCGTAAGCAGCGGACGAATATTGTCTTGGTCGGCTTCCTCCTGCGGCAGTTGGCGCTCGATCTGTAGCAGCACACATACCATGCTGATGTAAAACAAAGAGCGATAGCCATCACCGAGATCGTCTATTTTAAATTGCCGGTGTCGACCGGGTGAAGGCGTGAAATGTATTTCGAGTTTTTTTAACATTTCATCGATTTCTCCTGTTCCGAATTTCATCGTCGCATCGCTGAAGCGCTTATCACTATGGAATTTTTCCCAGTTGTCCTGTACCGTCTGCTGGATAGCGCCAAAGGAATCAAGACCGGTGAAAAGATCATTGAGGTGCTCCACCTGTTCACGGACTTTGACCCGGAATTCGTCTGTGAGCGTAATCGTTTTCAGTAGTCGGTGTAGGATGGAGCCGGAAGCATACCGGAGCTGGTCAGCTGTTTTACGAAGGGCAGGGATATAGATTACCTGAAACACCCCATGCATGTATTTAGGAAATGGCTTTTTTTCATTGTCTTCACCAGCAGCAGAAGGCTGAGTAACAATGTAGAGTTGTGCATCGATTTCTCCTTCTGGAGTGGTGACTGATGGTGCCCAAGAGGCTTCCAGTAAAATACGGACAATGGGGTCGGCGCCTAGCACTTCAAGCGTAAAGTCGGTATCAAATAGCGCAGAGGCTGGATCGTCTTCATCAAAACAAAGATCGATTTCAATGGAGAGGGCTTTTTCCTGCGGGTCGAGGGAGCCTTCGTCGGCTGGTACATGGAAATCTTCTTTGCTGAGCAGTCGCTCTGTTTGGGATCCGAAAATTTTCCGAATCGCATCCAATGCTGCTGTTTTACCGGAGCTATTAAGGCCAATGAAACAATTAAGTTTCTGATTAAATTTGAGTGTTTGGGTAATAGGGCCGAATGACCGAAAGTTAGTAATTCGTAAAGCCGAAATTTTCATTCTAGTAATTTTGATGTTAGTTTAGTGATCAAATCCATATAAAACAAATGGGTATATATGCCATGGTGCGGACACTGCCTATTCTGAAATGTCAATTGTTAGTAATACATATATGGACTTATTTATTAGTAATAATGCTTCATAAACCCTAAATAGAACGAATAAGTGGAAATTGTTAACCATACTCTCCCGGGAAATTGGAGAAACATTAACACTATGAATTTTATGAGTTAAAGTGTAATCGGGTAATACTTCCTTACCTGCCGTATTTAAAGTAACTCAGGGGAGAAAGTTCCTTGTAATTCGATGTTCAATGTGTATGTCATAGCGCTAATTCTGCTTGATCACCAGGAAGCACCCTATCTTCCAGTCATCTATTTCCCTTTGTTTCTCTGGCGGCAAACTGTCATAATACTTTTGCGCTTCCTCCCTCCTTTTCCTGCGGCCATAGGCGGTATTGGGGTTGTATGGTTTTCTGGGTGGCATATTAACAGTGGCATTTAGAGCTGTCGACATAGGTTTTATTGCCATTGCTATTGTAATAGTAGCATCCGCCATTAGCCCCTTTGTAAAGGGTTTTACCGTTGTAGGTGCCACATCCGGTTTCTGTACCACCGGATTTGCCACAGGCAAAGGCTAAACTGATCAAAACTACCAGGAGCATTTGTTTCATAGCATGAATTTTAGGTTTTGAATATCGTTTCACACCAACCGAATTGAAATAACCACAAGATAATAGGGGCGGGGGACAACTATTTACGGGAATCCGTACAATGGGAGGGAGAGGAGCTTAGCAGGAATCACCGATAACAATACCCACACGCCTTCTTATGTCCCGACTCGATCGCCTGCTTCACCGTCACAGTATCGATCTTATACGTGCAGTTCCTATGCCCCTGGCATTTTTTGTTGTGGTAGGCATAGCTGGTAAAAGGAAGGAACAGACGACAGCAAGGATAAACAATACCTTCATGGGGAGAGAATAATACCAGTATAACTATTATCTGCAGCATAGATTGCCCTGGCCCCGGAGATCGGCTAAAACTTATCTTAAATCAAGTCGCCTGAATTATCTCATCAGCGCTTTCTCATGTGGACCTTAGATGCCATTTTCGAAATGAGATAAACTGGTTGGATTCACTGAAAGACTTAGCGTTATGCGGGAATTAGTGTTGAAGGCAGCTCTGTATTTCGCTAATCGTTGAAGAGATCAATACTTAGAATTCAATGTACGGCATTGAAAGCCAATAGGGCTACCTTAAATTGGAGTAGCTTTTCTGTTTATATAAAAACTTATATTTGTATTGTTATTCCCGGTTTGCCGCTGCTCTGCATGCATCCGGGTTTTTTTTATGTTTCACTGTCATTCTGGAATTGGCCCCTACAGGAAAGCAGCGAAGCAGCAACTCAAATTATTGTGGATCTCCTGCGGCGACAAAGACAACCTCATCAGTTTCAGCAAACGTACACACGATAACCTCAGCGATAAGGGCGTGCCGCATGTTTATTACATCGAACCCGGCGTACACGATTTCAAAGTCTGAAAGAATAGATTGTACATATTCTCTCTGTGCCTGTTCAGACCCGTTGATACAGCTATCTATGCTGCTTATACCACAGTGAACTGATTCAAAAAGTAAGGAATGAACTCTATAGTTAGAGAGCAACTGCCTGGCTGATGCAATATCCAGGCTATTCATGCATAAACAGGATTGCCGCTTTCAACAGATGGCACTCATCGGCAAGCTCTGTGAACTCATCCAGCTCCCGCTCATCCCCACCACCGCATATACGGCAAACTCATCCCTTCCTGCCAAATACATCAAAAAGCCGCCACACAAAATTATTGCGGCATGCCAGCCCATGCCAACACACGGCCACACCTTGCACGCTCACGCTTTCATTGAAAATAGGGTTACAATAGTCTGCACCCACAAGATCAGTTAGCAGCGTTTTTCCTTCGTTGCCCAATGCCTCGTTGCCTTGCTGCCTTTCCCCCCACAAGGCTGCCAAAAGTTTCGGCATAAAGCTTTAGAACATTTCCTCATCGCCTCATCCTGCACCAGCTGTATCAAGCGGGCACCAATAGCAATACACGCATTTATTCCGCGCTACTTTTGGCCTTACGCTCATGCCGCAATGCCAGCTGCGGGCAGCTTTTGCTGCTTTTTTTAATTTTTAAATGTATTAGCATGAAGTATTATCTCGTTGCCTGTACTACCTGCGTTATGGTAGGGATTGAGCAGTGCCGCATCTTCGTTGTCCGCAGGTCCCGGTGCGCAGCTTTTGAAAAGGCCTTTGCCGGTTACATCCTCCTCGTTGCCGCCACTGCCCAGGCATTGCCGGCTGCCCCCGTTGTCACATATGAAAAGGCCTCCGGGCCTTTTTTCTATTGTACCTGCCGAAGGGTACTCTACATAAGCAAAAACGCTTACATTAGCAGTATGACCAGGCAGTTTGAAAAATACAAAGGTATTCATCCGGGCATTGTATTAGAGCGGGAGCTAAAGAAGCGGAACCTTGTTCAGCGTCCTTTTGCTTTGGCTATTGGCATTGCACCACAATCATTTAACCAGATAATCAAAGGTAAAAGGGATCTGCCACTTCCAGTTGCTTTAAGAATAGATCGGGAGCTGGGCTGGAGGTTGGCACATTGGCACTCCTGCAGACCTACTATGCAATCGAAAAAGAACTGCAGAAAGATCAAACTGATGCACCCGATCTTTCCATGTTGCGAAAGGCACTGTTTTGGGATACAGATATTAAACAGATCAATTGGAAGAAGCAATATAAGGCAGTAATCCAACGCGTATTTGAACGTGGGAATAAAGCCGAAAAAGAAGAAATTACCCGCTATTATGGTGACGTGATCGTCAAGGCCGCGCTTCACAAGTAGTGATGTATTAGAGTATCAAAGGAAGCGGTGTTATGAAATGTCATCTCTTATCCCCACTCAGCCACTTAATAATAGTTTCTTCCGATATATCCAGGTAATGAGCGCAATCGGATATCGTAATCCAGCGTTGCTTCAGCTTTCCTTTGGCTTTCCAGATTTCATTGATCATTGCCCGGGCAAAACTGGCTGACTTTCCTGTTAGGTTTTGGATATCCTGGCAATGAAGTAATATTGGGCTATTCATAATGTCACTATTTAAGGTACTGCCGGGCCGGCTGTCCGGACTCCCGGCAGTGAATTAGTGCTTATTCGAAGACCTGTGTTTGTACCATCTTACTACTTGTCCCATCAACAGGGAAACTAAAAAACTAACCATCGCGCCGGTAGCGGCCAAAACAGAAGTTTTTAGCAAGTCACCCGGATGAATACTCATGATGATGGATAAAATGGTACCGCCGGTAGTGCCGGCTGTTATGGTATTATGGGCTTGATGGTTCATAAATAAACTGTTTAAAGAATGAATGATGATGAACCAATGCGCAAGGATTACTCCTTGAAAGCCATGTTGGCGGTGCGTTAATACAAGGCCAGCTTGCATCAACAAAATATAGCTGATACATAAAGGAGGCTTTTAGTTGTTGAACAAACTAAAATTGTAAAGAAGAAGAATGATAGAGAAGAAAAAAAATGGAGAAGAATGTGCTGTACCAAAGATGAGGAAAATTATTGTGTGCACCCAATAATTTTCTTTTTTTAACAAAATGCCAGACGCTACACTTGTATGTCTATCTGTCCGGTATAGAGACTATCGGCATAATCCTGTTCATCTTCCGAAAGGAAGGTGATCCAGGTATGCAACGATTCTCCAACGAACCCGGGTACCGACAGTGTATCGGTCAGGGCGCTACGCAATGCTCCTTTCCGGTATACTGCACGGTTGAACTCAGAAGAGTAGGCAACAAGGATCACCCGATCGTTAGGCGACTCTTTACCGATACTCCCTTCTGTATTGACCCAGTTAAACCGTATAACGGCACCGGCTTCTGCTGTAGCATTGGCCGTCGAAGCATTGTGCAGGCTTCCCCTGCTCACATACACCAGGTTGTACAGGATACTGAACGAAGGATAAGTGCCAACGACTGCTCTTTTGAGTACGTCTGAAAGCGCCGAGTTTACCCCCGTCTCATTAGCGGCGGGATCATCGTAAGTCAACATATACAGATCCGACATGCTGCGGATAAACCTGTTGGCTACCGCAAATCGTGCCTGTTGCTGCAATTGTTTTTGACTACTGATCCTTTTCTTTTTGATGGTAGGCAAACTGCGCATGTATTCGATGCCTTTCCAGTTGCTGCCGACCACGGTGCCTACGGTTCCGGAGAAGCCGCCCAGGACACCCTTTCGAATCCTTCCCATAAAATGTAAATTTTAAAGTTAAAAAAAAATGGTTTGCGAACAACAGCAAAGGTTAACCGGTGTATCTGCGGTTGTTCAATACGAATATAATATCCCGCAAAAGCGATTTCCAAATGCCCAAACGCATATCAGCATGTTTCGGTACATACCGTTAAATACAGTTAAAAACAAGCACATTTTGTAAATTCCTTAACAAGTACATATAGGCCCCACATAGGGGGTAGATTAGCTTCTTCTTCGGTACTTGTTCGGTACTCGTTCGGTATTCGCTTGGGCTGGCTTTGGTAATTACCGAAGAAATACCGAAGAAGACCAAACCAATATACAACCTTGTTAATACCCTGGCACGAACAAGGAGCGGTCGGGACACTGCATCGTTATCCCAAAAGGATTCGGGTATCTATACCCGAATCCGGTCAAAATAGGCAGCCATTCACAAAAAAATACAATCTGGCAACAGTCGTACAGCAAATCCTTGTATATTGAACCTGGCAACTCTAATATCCCATTAATCACCAAAACGACTAGCTTGACAGTTAAGCAATTTGAACAGTATTATTTGACCTGCAGGGTTAATTTCTTCCGGTATACCCGCCAGTTTGTAAAAGATGAGAAAGCCGCACAGGACATTGTAAGTAATGCCTTTGAACATTGCTGGAAGGTGAAGGAAAAGTTTGATACGCAGGCAGCTATGCAAAAGTACCTCTATGCCATATGCCGCAGCAGGTCCTATAACTTCCTTAAATACGGCAGTGGATTTAAGAATAAAAAAGAACTGATCGTAAAAGACCTGGAGGCCCTGGCGCAAGTCGTGAGCGCCGACGACGAGGTGACGCGCAATACCATGATCAACGAACACCTGGAGGAAATGCACAAGGCGCTGCAACAGCTGCCCGATCAAAAACGCTCCATCATCCAACTGGCTTTTTTAGAGGAATTATCAAATGACGAGGTAGCCAGTCAGCTGGGTATTACGCCCCTGCATGTGAGGGTTGCTAAATCGAAAGCATTAGCTCAGTTACGCAACCTCCTGCAAAATAAAATACTGCTGGATGCCTGCGCCCTCATTTTACTCTCTTAGAAACGGAGTAGTATACCCCGGCTACAGGGTCGGAAAAATAAATATGGGCTGGGACGGTAACGATCCTGGGGTGAACTTGTTTTATAAGTGAAGAAGAATGTTTTTATCGCTCTCGAAATACAAAAAATGGAAAAGCATGTAAATGATGCTACACGATTGCGCCTGCTTATTTATAAACAGGCCAAAGGTGTACTCACCGTAGACGAACAGGCGCAGCTGGATACATTTGTTAACCGATCGGTAGAGAATGCCAGGCTGGTAAAATTGTTAACTACCGACGCAGGGTATGCCATACTGCTGCGCGACCAGGCCCGCAGTGAAAAAGCCTGGAAAGGAAAGCACCTGCATTTGACACACAAGCATTACAGGCGCAAGAGGTCGGACAATTATATGCAGCTGTCCATTGTGGCAGGCATTGTATTGGCATTGCTGATCGGTGTTGTTTATTTCCTGATTTGGATGAGCAGCATTAATAAATAACTATTAATAGCTAGTTGCAATAGCAGTCGTAGCCCTCCCGTTATGATTGATGAAATAGATTATTCGTATGATAATGGATGGCAGGAGGCTTTTTCCCTACGCATAAATAGGGATGGAAATTGTATCGTTGCCCCTCCCACCCATGGCATCCTTTTTATACCTACTACCAGCGCCCGCTGCCCCTCATCGGGAACCAGGGGGCCACCATAAAACTAATTACCACATGCAGTCAAACAATATCGCCATACTCGAAAAGGCCAATGCAGCTGTTGCAAAAGGCGACAATGAAGGATTTTTGA
Source organism: Paraflavitalea soli (assembly GCF_003555545.1). GTDB lineage: Bacteria > Bacteroidota > Bacteroidia > Chitinophagales > Chitinophagaceae > Paraflavitalea > Paraflavitalea soli. The sequence goes on from NZ_CP032157.1 coordinate 347,630, forward strand.
ATTGTTGCACCGAGGATACCGAATGGACATTTGTGGGCGACAAGACACTGCGGGGTAAGGAAGCCGTTCGGCAATACATGGCTACGACCTACCTGGAGCCGCCAAAGTTCATGGTCGAAAGATTGATCGACGGAGGGGAGTATGTTACCGCGCTTGGCAAGATCAGTATGAAGGACCAGCAGGGGAAAATGGTGGACTATTCCTATTGCGATGTCTGGCAATTTCGCGATGGCAAGATGGCTGCATTAAAGGCGTTTGTTATTGAGGAGCCTAAGGAGTCCGGACCAGGTAAAGAGTAGCTGCATTTACTGTCTCTTTTTCAACTTTTTCTACCACAAGTAGCCCAAAGCAGTTATTGTAGCCGGTAATGGTCATAACACGCCCGTTCACCGGTAGTGCTGGCTGGGATCCCGTAAATTTGGTGTAAGAAACGGGCCTGCCCCGGAGGAAAGCTGTAGGGCAGTCGTAGGGTAGTCGTAGGGTAGTCGAAGGGTAGTAATAGGGTGAAAATAGCGTTGATCGATTTTTTCGATTTTTTCAGTCAATCAGGCAGGCCCTTCCATGCCCGCCCGCCAATATTTCGCAGGAGAAGAATACTTTTGCCTCATGGCAACAAATCAGGCACACAAGCCAATAGAAAATACACCGGAGCATACAGCCCCACCTCAACCACTGCACAACTGGGCAGGCAATATCACTTTCAGCACCGGCCATATAGTGTATCCCGACTCCGTAGAACAGGTACAGGCATTGGTACAGCAGTCCCCCTCACTGCGGGTGCTGGGTTCCGGCCATTCCTTCAACCCCATTGCCGACAGTCCCCATATCCTGCTGTCTACGAATAAGCTCAATAAGGTATTATCTCTCGATGAAGCGGCGCTGACTGTCACCGTGGAAGGGGGCATTACCTATGGGGCCTTGTGCCCCTGGCTCGATGCCAAAGGATTTGCCTTGCACAACCTGGCTTCCCTGCCGCATATCTCCGTGGCAGGCTCCGTGGCCACCGCCACCCATGGCTCAGGCGTGACTAATGGCAATCTTGCAACAGCCGTCACGGCCCTGGAAATGGTGCTGGCAGATGGTAGTATCCGTCGGTTATCGAAAGAGCAGGACGCGGATCAACTCGCAGCCGCCGTAGTGGGCCTCGGTGCCCTGGGAGTGGTCACCCAACTCACCCTGCGCGTACAGCCACGCTTTCACATGCAGCAATATGTATACGAACACCTGCCGCTGGCGCAGCTCACCCAACATTTCCACCAGGTCATGGCCGCAGGGTATAGTGTAAGCCTGTTTACCGATTGGCAACAGGACAGTATCAACGAAGTATGGATAAAAACGATGGCAGGGGAGGGGCACGGCTTTTCACAAATGCCCCTTTTCTTTGGTGCCACAGCGGCCCGGCACAAGCTGCATCCCATCGCCGGAGTAGCTGCCGAAAATTGTACCGACCAGTTGGGCCTGCCAGGGCCCTGGTACGAGCGCCTGCCGCATTTTAAAATGGGCTTTATGCCCAGCAATGGCGAAGAGCTGCAGTCCGAATATTTTGTGCCTGCGCACCACGCCGTAGAAGCATTGCAGGCCCTCGCTGCCCTGGGCAAACAGACCGGACCGCATTTGCTGATCTCCGAGATCCGCAGCATCGCCGCCGATGAGCTGTGGCTTAGTCCCAGCTACCAGCAGGATACCATCGCCTTTCACTTCACCTGGAAGCAGCACATCCCTGAAGTGATGCAGCTATTGCCCCTGATCGAAGGGGCGCTGGCCCCCTTCCGGGCGCGGCCGCATTGGGGTAAGCTCTTTACTATCCCGCCAGCCGTATTGGAAGAGCGCTACGAAAAATGGGCGGCATTCAAACAAATGGCCACCCAATTGGATCCCCGGGGCAAATTCCGCAACCCGTTTTTGGAACAGCAGGTATTTGGTATGCCTGCAGCCAGCCAGGGTTGATCCCCTATTTAGTAGTCAGCTTATGCATCCGGTATCACCGGCTCTACCAGCCTGGCCAGTTTTTCCAGCGATTCCTGCCAGCCTAAATAACAAAACTCTACAGGTATAGCAGCCGGAATGCCCGCCTGTGTAATATTGATCTCCGTACCCGCAATGGTTTGCCGCAGTGACACCGTGGTCAGCATTTCTCCGGGCAGGTTGGGATCATCAAATTTATCCGTGTATTTCAACAATTCATTGGGCTTGAGTTCTACATAAGTGCCGCCGAAGGAATGACCGTTGCCGGTAGAGAAATTCTGGAACGACATCTTATAGCCGCCGCCTTTCTCCACCTTCATCTCGTGTACTGTGCAGGTAAATCCATAAGGAGGTAACCAGGAAGCGATCGCTGCCGCATCGGTGAAGGCGCGGTATACTTTTTCAGGACTTGCTTTAAGTACGCGGTGTAATGTTACAGTGTTGTTTGACATATACTATCATTTTTTCCTACTCGTATGGCTTTTCGGTTTCGCCCGTTTGTACAGTGGTCGCTGCTCCACTTTGTTCAGCTGTTTGCTTTGACAAAACAAAGATGGGAAGAAATTTAGAGTAGGACAGAGGCTGTATACGACTTTAAGCGGGGCGATTGCGGCCTGTGCGATAGTAGGTCAGTTTATTGCCTGCCGGCAGTTTTTTCCCGCCGATAGATACCTCATTTACTTCGATCACTCCAACAGGCTTTGTAATTTACGGGCATCATCCATGCTGTATTGCGTCTTCGTGGCATCATACTGTTTGATAAACGCATCGATGTTTTGTTTGCCTTTTTTCTTCAGCACCTTTTTATCCGAGGCCACTTTGGCAATAAAGAACTTGAAGGACAACTGAACGCTGGCCGGCGCCAGTTTTTCCCATTCTTCCGCAAAGGCAATCGCCTTTTCCGGCTTGTTCATTTTATAGGCTATTAGCTCGATCGGGCGCCGGAAGTAAAAGAAATTACTTTTATAGGAGGCCGGATCGTTCAGGTAGTTGGTCCAGTACTCAAGCGCTATATCGTACTCCGAGATCCTTTCATACAACTGCGCTGCACTGGAATTAAACTGGTCATCGATCTTCAGGTGTTCCTTCATATAGGCCAGGTAGCTTTTGGCCTGGTCTTTATTGGTCACAATACCGAAGGCCAGGTCCATGATGGCGTTTCTGTCCGCTTTGGCATCGATGCCATAGATACCGTTGATCCGGTCCAGGGTATTTTGAATAAGCACCGTAGGGTCCATATGGATCTTGCGCAGCGAGTCTGCCAGCTCCCGGTCCCATCCGTTAGGCTGGTAATAATCCGAGAAGACAAAACCAAGGCCATTGGCAAGCCCCATACCTGCAATGCCGCTATGGTCGGCTGCATATACCTCGTGTTTTACCTTCAGGTACGGGTTGCTATTGAGCTGGAACAAGCTATCGAGCTTCCTGCCCGAGCGCAGTCGCGAAGTAGCGTCCCGCGTACCGGAAGCCACGAAGTAATAATTGTTGTTGGTAAAATTCCCCTGGCTGTAGTTGATGTATTGCTCCAGTTCATCACCGAAGAGGTTCTGGCTAAGGCCGATCACGCCCCGGAAAGCAGCCGGGCTGGCCGTCATCGCATTCTGCGCAAATGTAGCCCCATCCGAATGGCCCACCAGGATGTTGAACACCGGCGTGGAATACTTACGGGCAATATGTGCCGGCACCTCTTGGGTGAGGTAATCATGGAACTTTTTGTTCCATCCCGTGAAGGCTCCCGTATTTAGATTAGGTGTCAGGTCATAGTTCCTGTTCGGACTGTTGATGCCCACCACAATGCAGGGGGGAATAACACTGAAATCCTGCAGCTTTACCACATCATTCACAACAGGATCAAATAGCCAGTTCTCATCCAGCACATAAATGACCGGGTATTTATTGGTGGGCTTAAAATCATCCGGCAGATAAACCTTGATCTTCCGCTTGGCATTGAGGGAAGCGGATTGAATAGTGTCGACATAATATTTGCGCGAAATGGAATGACTGTTCGGGGTACTGTCCGTTTGCGCCTGCAAGCTGCCGCCCCACCAGGCGAGGCATAGGACCAGGAGTATATTTTTCATGAAATACATTTGTCCGGCGAAATACGTAAAGCCGCCGCGCTTTAAATTGTATTTTTCGGACAAGGGACCAGGCCATCCCTGCTGGCATATGGTTTGAATTTAAATACCAGAAAAATGTTGCCACCAGGTTTCAAAATATTACTGGTAGAAGATGATCCTGACGATCGTTTTATCATCGACGAGGCATTTATAGCTATCGGATACGAGGCGGAGATCAAAAAGTTTATCGATGGAGATCATCTTTTCCAATATCTCGGGCAGATCGAATCCCATCAGTACCCGGCCCTGATCGTATTAGACAGTGTGCTGCCCCGGCATGATGCGGTTGATATCCTGGCCATATTAAAAAAAGATCCGCGATACAGCGGCATCAGGGTGATCGTATATTCTACCGTAATATCGCCACAGCGAAAGGAGTTACTCCTGGCCGGGGGCGCTTATGCCTGTATCAAAAAAGGAGCTACCATGGAAGAAGTGATTACCGTAGCCAATGCATTGAAAGCCATTGCCGAATCTGACACCGGCGCCGGAAGCGGCGTCACCAACCAATTAATATGACCAAAGGACCTATCATTATAGTGGATGATGATCACGACGACCGCGATCTATATGCTGAGATCATCCATAACATTGGAATTCCCAATGAGATACGCTTTTTCGGAGATGGCCTTCCCGCTCTGGAGTATTTGTTGGCTACGACTGAGCAGCCATTCATCATCCTCTGCGATATCAATATGCCGCGTATGAATGGCCTGGAGTTCAAAGGGCGTATTCAGGACAATCCCTACCTCCGCGAGAAAGGTATTCCCTTTGTGTTCATATCTACCCATTCTGATAAGAAAGTGGTGCGCATGGCCCACCTGTTAAGTGTTCAGGGTTATTTTGAAAAACCCACTTCCATGAATGTTATCCGCACCATGCTTACCTGCATCTTCGATTATTGGGAACGCTGTAAACACATCAACAATACCTGAGACAGATCTGGCATCGTTAAAAGGCTATGCCAAATTGAAAGCCTGCCGTTACCGAGGCAGGCTGCTCATTGCCAAACCTGGCAGGTACCGGTAAGGCGATATAATAACTGCTGTTTGTCTTCTATTTAATACCTCCAGCAGCAGGTGTTCAAAAGGTTGTTGCGTATGCTTCTCCTTTTGCAGGTGTTTCGCCCAGCTATACAGCGCATCATAGATCAGCATGCCTTTCTCCAGTAACTCATAGTCGTTTGGGTGATTATAAGCCATACCCCCAGCAATGGCCCACAATTTTCGGATGCTGACGGGTGATCCATTTCATGCGGTCAATTTACACAATAGCCTTGACTATCGGTAAATTAATAAATGATGCTGCGGTGCTGTTACATGGGTAATACCAGCTACAGGCATTATCTCTACACATAAACAGCACCTGGCTGTCGGCGCAGGAATTGCTGCGCATACACTAAAATTAATTGTATGTTTTACCATGTAAAAGAATTACAGTTCAACGTACGCGTGTCTAAACCGGATCCTGCTTTCGCAACCTTACTGCTCGAACAGTTTGGTGGCGCCAATGGCGAACTGGCTGCTGCGCTGCGTTATTTCGGGCAGGCCTTCGGCGCCAAGAAACCATATCCCGATAAGTACGACCTGCTGATGGATATTGCCACCGAAGAGTTCAGTCACCTCGAGATCGTAGGCGCTACCATTCAGCTGCTGCTCACCGGTATCAACGGCGACCTGAAGAATGCTGCCGACAATTCAGAAATTATGCAACTGCTCAATGGAAAAGCAGCCAAAGAGGACATGATCCACCAGGGTATGGTGGCCCCGCAGTTCTTCGTAGGTTCAGGCGGCGGCCCCGCCTATACCAATAGCCAGGGTGTTCCGTGGAGCGCCGCTTATATTAATGGAGATGTACAGGGCGACCTTACCAGCGAACTGCGTTCCAATGTAGGCGCAGAAACACGCGCCAAAATGGTCTATGAATATTTGTTACAGTTCACCGACGATCCTTATATCAAAGACACCCTCCGTTTCCTCATGACGCGGGAAGTGGCCCACTTCCAGATGTTTGAAGCGGCCCTGGCCTCTATCCAGCCCAACTTTCCGCCCGGTATCCTGCAAGGCGATCCACGCTACAGCAACCTTTATTTCAATATGTCCAGTGGGAATGATTACCGCGGTCCATGGAACCAGGGCGTCAGCAGCCAGTTTGGGGAAACCTTCCAATATGTTGACGATCCTATCCAACATGTAAGGGATACAAACGGTTTGCTGGACCAGGAACCCGAAGGCACCGATCGTACCGAAGAAGAGGTGGCGGAATTAGATCGGCAATTGAGCGCACAAAGAAGCGCCGAGGTCAATGAAGCATGCCCTATCGGAGAACAGCAATGGAATGATCCGGAAGCCGAAGCCGGCGACCAGGCCCGTGTGATGGCCAACAATGCGATGCCCATACCCGGCGCCGATGCCAACATCACTGCCAATGAAGCCGCACCAAAACCTTTCGAAGAAAAAAGCAATGGAAGAAAGAAAAAGAAATGATCCCATACAAGCTACCTGGTTTACCGATCCACTCTGCTGCTGGAGCTGGGGCATGCAGCCTCACCTCGACCAGTGGCAGGCTGGATATGGTGATCAGCTTACCCTGCAATACGTGATGGGAGGCATGTTGCCATCATGGCAGCAGTTTCACGATGAAGCGAACAATGTTAGCAGGCCGGTACAAATGGGGCCCGTGTGGATGCACGCAGCCCAACTGATGGGCCGGCCTGTTCATCACCAGGTGTGGATGAAAGATCCCCCGGCATCTTCCTATCCCGCCTGTATAGCCGTAAAAGCTGCCGCGCTCCAATTACCGGAGGCCGGTATTACCTTGTTCAGAAACCTGCAGCAGGCCCTGATGGCAGCAGGAAAGAACATCGCCTCCTGGCCCATCCTGCAAAGCCTGGCCGCACAGCTGGTAGCTGAATACCCCGCCTTCGATCTCAGGCAATTTGAGGCAGATTATAAGCAGGATGCGGCGATCGATGCTTTCAAACAAGACCTCGCCCGCGTGGCGCAATACCGTATCACCCGGTTTCCAACCCTACTGATAGAAATACCCGGGCAAAAAGGAATTCTTTTAGCTGGTTATCGCACAGGCGAAGGTATTATGCAAGCCGTTGAGCAGGCTTTCCCCAACCTGGTGTAAACAACCCATTGCGAGTCCACGACTTTCGTTCTCATCTTTCTCTTCTTTTAACATCCCATATACGGACAATATGGGGAAGCATGCACCCAGCTTGTCGAAGGCGTCTAAAGGGTGGGTCGCCCTTTCGGGGCGGCTCACCCTGATCTAAAGGTGTTTAATGATTTACAAAAAGGGATGTTGCAAATGGTCCACGTTTTGCAATAATCTCTAAAATTTAATGAATGAACCAGTCTATAGACCTGTCTGACAAAGGATTGGCCGGTATGCTCAATGATTGTAGCATCGACCGCATCATGGCTATGGACAGCGACTGGCGCATCATAGCCTGGAACAATACCGCCGAAGCCATTTCCGGTATCCGCAAACGCGACGTGATCGGTAAAAAACTACTGGAGGTGTTTCCCCTATATGCACAGGATAAAGATATGATCACCGCCATCAACCTGGCCTTCTCGGGCATCAGGAGTTTTGTGCCTGCCCACAAGGAATTTTTCAACAGGCAGCATTATGAAAATCACTTTATTCCCCTCAAGGATGCAGATGACCAGCTCATTGGTGTCATGAACATTATGCACGATGTAACCCAACGCATCAGGGCTGAGCAGCAATTGCACCAACTCAATATCGCCCTCAAAAAGAAATACGAACAACTCGAAAGGGCCACCGACGAACTGTCTACCATTACCTATATTACTTCCCACAACATCAAAGAGCCCCTGCGCATGGTCTATTCGTCCATTGAATTGCTTATACGTGCAGAGGCGAAAGTGCTCTCCGATGGGGGCAAGGCCAACCTCAGGCGCATGCAGGCCTCACTCAACCGCATGAACCTCCTGCTCGATGATATCGTGGCCCTCTCCGGTATCAGCAACCCGGCAGAGGAAGGCACGCCTGTCGACCTCCAGGAAGTGGCACAGCAGGCCATCCTGCAACTCGATCAAAAGATCAGGGCCAACGATGTGCGGCTTGAACTGGAAGACCTGCCTGTGGTGAACGGCCACCGCCAGTTATTGAATTACCTTTTCTTCCACCTCATCAATAATGCCATGCGGTTTCGAAAGCACAACGAAGCATTGGCCATCCGGATCAAAAGCAGTGAGGAGCCAATGCCCGGTGCCAATCCGGCAGCTTCATTTCCAATAAAATACACAAGGATCAGTTTTATCGACAATGGCACCGGCTTCCACCAGGAAGATGCAGAAAGAATATTCCTGATGGCCGATAGATCACCCCAGAAATACGCCAGTTCCGGCGTTGGTCTGGCCATCTGCCGTAAGGTGATGATGGCCCACGACGGTTATATTCAGGCCGAAGGATGGCCTGGCAAAGGCGCCGCCTTTCATTGTTATTTCCCCAGTCATATTGACAGCTAACTATGATTTTATTTTGGCCGTTTTTAGGAAATAATATAGCTTCGTATCACTCACGGTATGCCTTTTACCGTTTGTCCATACATCCCCGCTCAATCAAGGCCATACCTGGTCATCACTCCTTCTTTGATCCTTATTAATTCCTTTTTCAGGTATTGCAGGAACACTTCCTTACCATGGCTGAGTCATGAGCCTGATTGACCATTTACAGCGGTTTGCCATGCAAGAACTGTTTAACATTAAACATTGACTATGCAAAAACTTATCTTACTTGTTGACGATGACCAGGATGAATTCCTTATACTCAACGAGGCCGTTGAGATGGCGGGACTTCCCTGTTATTGCCTTTGGGCCAATGGTGCCGACCGGGCAGAGCGATTGTTGCAGCACATACTGCCCGATCTGATATTGATCGATTACAATATGCCCGTCACCAATGGAATGGCCTGTCTCCGCAATATCAGGAAAATGTACAACCTCAGGCAGGTACCCATCGTTATGTACTCCAACCATATCAACGATACTACCAGGGAGCAGGCCCGCAACGAAGGAGCCGTCTGTATGCAAAAAACAGCTTCCATCGAACAACTGGTCAAACACCTGAGCATATTGGCCGGAGAGGGCAAAGCAATCTCCAATTTCGCATAGCACAATTACCATCTCCCTGCAACAGTATATTCGTTTTACAAAAGACTGTAAAAAGACTTACCAGGAGGCATGAAATTTGTCTTATGGGAACAGGTCATAAAATCAGTTCCCTTGGCAAAAGAATATGAATACCATATCATCCCTACAAGCATTACGCCGTTCCTGGTGGTGCGTAATGGGGGCGCCGCTATCGAATTTTATACCAGCGCCCTGGGCGCCCTCGAATTATTCCGCTTCACCGGCCCCGATGGGAAACTGGTAGCAAAGCTGGGTATAGAGGGAGCCATGTTCTGGTTAAGCGATGAAGAACCGGAGTTTGACAGCTGTAGTCCCGAAACAGTAGGTGGAACCCCCGTTCGCATTATTCTTACCGTGAGCGATCCCGATACCCTGTTTGCCCGTGCATTGGAAGCCGGCGCCATCCAACTTTCTCCCGTAACCACCGCACATGCCTGGAAGATCGGCAAATTAAAAGACCCCTTTGGTCATGTATGGGAGATCGGACATCCCTTGCCCGGAAATCCCTGAGCCACACACTACTTTTTCATATGCCTGCTTAAAACAACTTATCTATGACGCGTCTTTTACCAGTATTGGCCCTTGTCTTTTTTTGTGCTGCCTGCATGAAATGTGATCCTGTAGCAAAGCAATGCGAGCTCACTACCGGCAACCAACCCTCACCCGCTGCAGGCATGATGCACTATGAAGTAAGTATTACCGGAACGGCCTATGTGCATTCCATTACTTACCAGGGAGAGCAAGGGCCCATCACCCTTTCAAAACCAACCTTGCCCCTTAATATCCAGGTGCCCGTACAGCAAAATGCCCCGACCGGTATGCAGGTACAGGGCATGGCTACCGACGGCGCCGTACATATCCGCCAGGCATTCATCATGGGCAAAGACACCACCGAAGTAAAAGATATATGTGAAGGATAGCTAACTGCTAACGCCTTGCCTTCACAACCCCCTCGAGATCGCCTGTATCGAATCCAGGTGTTTGCGCAGCACAGGCAGCGTGCGGGCAGCAAAAGCCCTGACGGTACTATCTTCGCCTGACTTCGAGGCTTTCTCAAAAGCCTTGATGTCTTTTTGGTGATCATCCACCATCATGTCTACATAGGCCTTATCGAAGGCGCGGCCTTGTTTCTTACTCAGTGCGTCTACATGGTGCTGGTGTTGCTCAGGCAATGACGTTGGCAAAGGGAAGTTCTTGGCTCCTGCAATCGCCTTCAGTTCATCACTGGCCCTGGTATGGTCTGTTACCATCATAGCGCCGAATGCTTTTACACGTTCGTTCTGTGCATTTTGTTGGGCAGTTTGTCCCAGCATCACTTCCATCATACCGCCGCCGGCTGCTTCTTTCATGAACGTGGCCGTTTTATCATCCTTGATCGGCGCCGGATCTATCTTACCGGCAGCGGGCAGTTTATTCGCCGTGTCCTGAGCTGTATGATCAACCGGCATACGGTTGGGATTATTCAGGTCTGCACTGTCGCGTCGCTCAGAAGTTTCCCCGGTATTATTCTGGCTGCTGTCGCGGTTACTGTTCTTGCAGGAAGAGACAGATAACGCCACACCAAGCAGCAACGAAAGAGCAATAGATGTTTTCATATCATTGTTATTATACCACATACCGCATAATTCTTATGCCACTTACCACTCCCCACTTGCCTATAATCATACTCACATTGAGCAACACCTCACTGGCCATTTGTTTGCAACCATAGCCCCGGTATCTTGTCCGGATCGTCCATCACCCAAAAAGTAGTCTTGAAGCCCTGATCAAAAAACACGTTATTATATGAATGACAACTGGCCCGATGTGGGCGCTTTCTATCATGCCGGTAACACCTGCACGTTTACCGTATGGAGTCCCTTGTCACAATCCGTTTCCCTGCTCATCAACGGGCAGCAGCAGCCATTGTTGGTAGATGAAAGAGGCTATTGGCAGGTAACCCTTCCGGGTATTGAGCCCGGCAACCAATACCAGTATGTGCTCGATGGGGGAGACCCCTTGCCCGATCCCGCCTCCTGCTGGCAGCCCAAAGGCGTACATGGTCCCTCTGCCGTGGCCGATCCGTCCTTTACCTGGACCGATCAGGCCTGGAAAGGACGCCCGCTGGGGGAGCTGGTGATCTATGAGCTGCATACCGGTACCTTCACCCCGGAGGGTACGTTTGACGGCATCATCCGCCAGCTCGGTTATTTACAGCAGCTCGGCATCAATGCCATCGAACTAATGCCCGTGGCAGCTTTTGCCGGCGACCGCAACTGGGGCTACGATGGCGTATTCCCCTTTGCTGTCCATACCGTGTATGGCGGCATCAGCGGGCTCAAACAACTCGTCAATGAAGCCCACCGGCGTGGCATTGCCGTTATACTCGATGTGGTCTACAACCACCTTGGTCCCGATGGCAACTATTTTTCTCAGTACGGTCCTTACTTTACCGATAAATACAAGTCTGTATGGGCCCGGGCCATCAACTTCGACGATGCCTACTGCGATGGCGTACGGCAATACTTTTGGCAGAATGCCCTTCGCTGGCTCGATGAGTTCCACATCGATGGCCTGCGCCTTGATGCCGTGCATGCCATCTGGGATGCCGGCGCCGATCACTTCCTCGCTGCCCTGCAGCGCAAAGTGGAAGCATTGGAAAAACAGACCGGCCGGCACAAACTACTCATTGCGGAGTTTGACCTCAACGATCCCCGTTATGTAGAGCGTGTGGAAAAAGGCGGCCTGGGCCTGGCCAGCCAATGGGTCGATGAATTTCACCATGCCCTCCACGCCATCGTTACCGGCGAAAAGGAAGGCTACTATGAAGACTTTGGCGAATACTGGCACCTGCAGCAATCCCTGCGCAGTTCCTATGTATACATCGGTCAATATTCCCGGCACCGCAAAAAACATTTCGGGGCCCTGCCCGCCGGCATCCCCTACAGCAGGTTCGTGGCTTTTGCCCAAAACCACGATCAGGTGGGCAACCGCCTTCTGGGCGACCGCCTCACCACTACCTTATCTTTTGAAGCCCTCAAACTCGTGGCTGCCACCTTACTCTTGTCGCCCCATGTACCCCTTCTGTTCATGGGTGAGGAATACGGCGAGCAAAATCCATTTCAATATTTTGTCAGCCATACCGATCCTGCACTTATAGAAGCCGTGCGCAAAGGCCGCCGCGAGGAATTCAAACACTTCAACTGGCAGGGAGAGATACCTGATCCGGCAGCCATCGAAACATTCAATGCCAGCAAGCTGTCCTGGAATTACAGCACAGACCCCAGGGCCCAAACCCTGCTGCGCTTTTACCAGTACCTCATTGCCCTTCGCAAAAGCAGCCCTGCCTTGTGCTGTACCGGCCGTGAGCACCTCGATATACTGCCCATAGAAGATACAGGCATCATTGCTTTCAAACGTTGTGCACAGGACCTGGAAGTACTCGTCTTCCTCAACTTCAATAAGCAATCCGCTGCCTGTACCTGGCCCCTGCCGCCCCCTGCCCGCCGCTTGCTCGACTCCTCGGAAAAAACCTGGCTCGGCCCCGGCAGTATCGATAACGGCGGCAAGGCCGGAACCTGGACCATGAACCCTGAATCGGTGATCGTTTACGAATTAAGCAATGCCTGATGTATATTCCATCCGCCACCTACCGTATACAGTTACACAAAGGATTTACCTTACAGCAGCTCGAAGACATACTCGGTTACCTGCAGCAGTTAGGCATCTCCACCATTTATGCATCTCCCGTTACCAACGCCGGTGCCGGCAGCACCCACGGGTACGATGTAACAGACCCCCATACCATCAACCCCGGGATCGGCAGCCTGGAGGAGTTGAAAAAAGTGATCCTGGCCGCAAAACAAAAAGGCCTCGGCTGGCTGCAGGACATCGTGCCCAACCATATGGCCTTTAGTCCCGCCAACAAAAGATTGATGGACGCTTTGGAGCGCGATGCCCTGTCTGAATTCCATGGCTACTTTGATATCAACTGGAAGCACCCCGGTTGTAGGGGAAAAGTGATCGCGCCCTTCCTGGGTGATACACTCACCCATTGCATCGCCAACAATGAAATACAGATAGTATTGAACAAAGAAGGATTTTGGGTGCAATACCAGCAGCAGCAATACCCCCTGTCCCTGCCCGCCTGCAGCATGCTGCTCTCCGTATTCACCATGCTGGCCAAAGGAAAGGACATGCCGCGTCAACTGATGCAGCTATGGCCCGGTGGATGGCAGAATGCTTCTTTTGCCAGGTGGCAGCAATACAAGGCCGGCGTATTTGAAAAGATAGCGGGCAACAACAGGCAGCGCCAGCAGTTGGAAGCCTGGCTGGCTGTCATCAACAAAGACAAAGAACTGCTCACCCAATTGGTAGAAGGCCAATACTACCAGCTTTGTCATTGGCAGGAAGTAAATAAGCACATCAACTACCGGCGCTTCTTCACCATCAGTTCCCTCATCAGCCTCCGCATGGAAGCAGCGCCCGTATTCAACGATTACCACATCCTGTTGCACCAGCTGTACAACGAGGGTTTTATCCAGGGCCTCCGCATCGACCATATCGATGGCTTGTACGATCCCCTGCAATACACCCAACAGCTGCGCAGCCTTTTTGGAGAGGACTGTTACATCGTAGCAGAAAAAATACTGGAAGCCGGTGAAGACCTGCCCGCTGCCTGGCCCCTGCAAGGCACCACCGGGTATGAGTTTTTAGCCGCCGTGAGCCAGCTGCTCACCAACCGTACCGGCGGCGCCCGGCTCACGCGCTTCTACCAGTCCCTGGAACCGGGCCAGCAATCGTTGGCCCGGCAAACCATCGCCAACAAACAACTGATACTCGATCAATACATGCAGGGAGAATGGGACAACCTTACCCGTTATTTTGAAGAGTTGCACCTGGCGCCTTATGAGGCCAACTGGAAACAGGCCATCGGCGCCCTGATGGTGGCCCTGCCTGTGTACCGCCTGTATCCCGGTAGTTTTCCCTTGCCGCCTGCCGACCGCCTGCTGCTGGAAGAAGCCATTGCACAGGCCCGGCAAATCCTGCCCGCAGCCGGCCATGAACTGGATCACCTGCAACAGTTATTCTGCGGGCATACACCTGGCACAGACAAGCAGGAAGCCATCCTGCTTTTCCTGAAAAAGCTGAACCAGTATACCGGCCCGCTGATGGCCAAAGGGGTGGAAGATACTACCTTCTATACCTGGAATGCCTGCATCGCACACAATGAAGTAGGCGATACCCCCCAGGCCCTGGGCAGCACCATCGGCGCCTTTCACCAGCAAATGAAAGCAAGGCAGCAGGCCACGCCGCTATCCCTCAATGCTACTGCCACCCACGATACCAAGCGCGGCGAAGATGCCCGCCTCCGCATCAATATGCTCAGTGAAATGCCCGGCCAGTGGGAGCTGGCCGTCAGCACCTGGTTCTCCCTCAACGAGCCCATACATACCCTTGTAGATGGCCGGCCTGCGCCCACGCGAAATGAGGAGTATTTCCTGTACCAGGCCATCATCGGTGGTTTTCCGGAAGATAGTATCCCCACGCCCCAATGGATCGAACGCCTGCAGCAGTCCTTTCAAAAAGCCATACGCGAGGCCAAGGTACATACCACCTGGGACCAGCCCCATGAAACCTACGAGCAGGCCTGCCATGATTTCATACACCGGTTGTTTGCAAAGGACCATTCCTTTTTGCAACATTTCCTGCCTTTTATGCAACAGGTAAATGAGGCCGCCGCCGTGGCCTCCCTCAGTCAGCTATTGATCAAGCTCACTGCGCCCGGTATACCCGATATCTACCAGGGTTGTGAATTGGGCGACTACAGTTTTGTAGATCCCGACAACCGCCGGCCCGTCGATTACCAGCAACGCATACAATACCTGCAGCAGGTACAGCAGGAAGAGCAGCGGGGCAGGGAAGCCCTCTTTGCTTTCCTGCGCAGCCATCGCGCACAGGGACTGGAAAAATTATTCCTTACCTGGAAAGCTTTGCAGTTTCGCCGGCAGCACAAGGAGCTGTTCATCCACGGCGATTACAACGAACTAACCGTAAGTGGTGCAACACCGGTTGCCATTGCCTATACCCGCCAATGGCAGCAGCAACAGGTGATCGTAGTAGCATCTTTGCCCGCAGCCCGGGAGCAACAGGAAGCATGGATCACCCTACCCGGAGACATGTCATCACACTGGACCAATGTATTGACCGGCGAAAGCATCCACCTCACTGGCAACAGGGTGCCGCTAACAACCTGTTGCACCTGGTTGCCTGTAGCCCTGCTGAGCCAGGACAGCTAATTTTTCTTTGTCTGTATACATCTTTTATTTACCTTCATTTTACCTATAATGATCCCTTCATTATTTGTCCGTACATCCCCGGAGCCACCCTTTTCCTATTGCCGGTATTTTTATCTTTTAGCTTGTATATGATAGTTGACGCCATGAAGTGGGTTGCTCATTCGATCGGATGCAGGGCTAACTTTAAACTATAACCGGATGCAGGAAATGGCTGCCAAACAAGAAGATGACCTGATGTTGTTCTTCAACAATGCCCTGAAAAAAATGTATTGGGCCGAAAAGAACATTGAACGTTTACTCGATCAGATGCATGTGGAAGCATTCTCCATTAACCTGAAAAATACCATCGAAATACACCAGCTGCAAACACGACGGCATATACAGCGTCTCGAACAGGTATTTAAGGAGCGGGAACTAAAACCGGAAGGCCGGTTTTGTGAAGCCCTGAAAGGATTGCTCAATGATGCCATGGTAGGTTTCAGCGATACCGTGCGCAAGACCCGCATCCGCGATGTAGCCATCAGCACCTGCCTGTTAAAGATCACCCATTATGAAATGGCTACCTACACTATGCTTATCCACATGGCCCAGGCAATTGGATGGCACGCCATTGTTGACCTTCTGCACCAGAACCTCGCCGAAGAAAAAGAGATCGTAACAGAGCTGGACCGCCGCCCGTATTAACTTTGTTTCAAATAATTCCCAAAATCCTCAATAAATCCTTCCTGCAGCCGGTTTACATTGTGCAGGATGATACGCGTTACACCCGGCTGCTCATACGCTGCCACCCGCTCCATCAACTGTTCTATATCTGTAAAAATGGGCACCTTGCCTGCTACCTCCTCCGGACTAATATCCTTACCTGTTTCATCAAACTGTTCCGGCTTGTATAGCGTAGTCAGTTTTTCCGGCGGTGCCAGGTTGGAGCGCCATTGGTCCCAGGCGCCCATCAGCGCTTCTTCCCTGTTGCGTGCATACGAAAAAGCAAACTGCAGGTGTACCGGTTTATCAGCGCCATGATTGTCGCGGAATGCCGCTACCTTCTCCCAGGTAACCGCAGGTTCCTGCGCAGTGGTCAGCAAGCCATCTGCCCAGGGGCCTGCCCAACGGGCAGTAGTAGCCGACACCGCCGCACAGAACAACGGCGGCAGGTATATCGGCAGCGAATACAGTTTGGCTTCCTGCACCCTCACATGACCGTCAAAACTGACTTCCTCACCCAGCAGCAGCCGGCGGATGATCACCGCGCATTCCAGCAGCCGTTCATTGCGTACGGCCTTGGCAGGCCATGCATCACCCGTGATCATTTCATTCAGCGCCTCGCCGCTGCCCAGCTCCACCACCAGCCTTTGCGGAAACAATTCCGCCAGCGTGGCAATGGCCTGTGCTACGATGGCCGGATGGTAGCGCTGTCCCGGTGCACACACCATACTAAAGGGCAGGGTAGTGGCCTGCATGGCCGCCCCCATCCAGCTAAAGCTATAGCCGCTCTGGCCCTGGCGCACACTCCAGGGATGAAAATGGTCTGATGAATGAATGCCGTCAAAACCTGCCTGTTCTGCCTTCACCACCAGGTCAAGCAAATGCGAAGGCGCAAACTGTTCATGTGCGGCATGATAACACAACAAAGCCATAGATCAGGATGAATAGTTAGGATAAAGCGAGTTCAAATACCACCGCCTGGTAAGGCAGTAATACCAGTTCTTCGCCGTTTAATTGTAAAGAGGTTTCATTATTGATAACCGGTTCCTCCTTCTTCAGCCGGATGCCTGCCGGCAGGATATAGTTCACCAGTTCCTTCGAAAAATTAAGGATCACCGCCATGCCCGCATCTTCCAGCACACGCGTGTACGTATACACCTGCTCGTGCGCAGCATCATACAATTGATACCGTCCATATACCAATGCGAGGTGTTCTTTCCGCAATTGCGTAAGGCGGCGGAAATAATTCAAAGGAGAGTTGCCATCTGCTTCCTGAGCTGCTGCATTGATGTATACATGATCAGCATTCACCGGTATCCAGGGTTCCCCCGTGGTAAAACCCGCCTGGGGCGTGGCATCCCATTGAAAGGGTGTACGGCCGTTATCCCGCGCACCATATTGTTGATCGCGCAGGAACTGCTCCAGGTCTTCACCCTGGCTTTGCAGGTATTGGTACATCGACAGCGTTTCAATATCGCGGTAGTCATGGATGCGTTCAAACTTAATATTGGCCATGCCCAGTTCATCCCCATTGTAAAAGATCGGCGTGGCCCGCATCGTCAGTAAGAACGTCATCAGCATTTTGGCCGAAGCAAGCCGGTATTCCGGGGCGTCATTGCCCCACCGGCTCAGCATCCTTGGCTGGTCATGGTTGCCCAGGTAGATCGTGCCCCAGCCTTCCTCCGCAAATACTTTGTCCCAGTCGCTGTATAATTGTTTAAATGTGGAAAGCCGGTAACCTGCCGGGTCAGGTCTTTTGAACGCGTCTTTTACATACCCGATGCCCATGCCCTCAAAATGGTACAGCATGCTCAGCTCCTGCCGGTCCTCATGCACAAAGGCCAGCGCCTCTTTTTTTTCTATGCCGGGCGTTTCGGCAATCGTTACCGCTTCGTAATGTTGTAATACCTCCCGGTTCATTTCGTGCAGGTAGTCGTGCAGTTTAGGTCCGTGGCTAAATACATAGGACCAGTCATTGTGGTATTTTTCTTTTAATTCCTCCTCGCTTACCACCGGCCAGTTCGTATCCTTGGCAATATAAGAGACTGCATCCAGCCGGAAACCGTCGATGCCTTTATCCAGCCAGAAGCGCATCATGCCATAGATCTCTTTCCGCAAAGTGGGGTTCTCCCAGTTGAGGTCTGGCTGCTTGCGCGAGAAATAATGCAGGTAATAAGCGTCCGTAGCCGCATCGTATTGCCAGGCGTCGCCCGCAGGGTCGAAGAAGCTATGCCGCCGGGGCGGCTTGCCTTTTTCAGCAGGCCACCAATGATAATAATCCCGGTAGGGATTGTCCCGCGATTTACGCGACTCCACAAACCAGGGGTGCTCATCACTTGTGTGGTTCACCACCAGGTCCATCAGCAATTTGATACCCCGCGCATGTAAGCCCGTCAGCAGTGCATTGAGGTCTGCAATCGTACCAAATACCGGTTGGATCGCTTCGTAATTGCTGATATCATAACCATTGTCGTCGTTGGGGGAGGCATATACCGGGTTGAGCCATACCAGGCCCACTCCCAGGCTTTCAATATAATCCAGTTTCGATACCAGCCCCGGCAGGTCCCCGATGCCATCTCCATTGCTGTCCTTAAAACTGCGTGGGTACACCTGGTAGATCACGGTTTCCTTCCACCAGTCTTTGTCTTTGATCTCCATAGTTGATTACTTGTTCTGTTCCCATATCATACAAATCGAATACCATCCCCGTATAGCTGACTTAAGAAACGAATGTCAGCGCTTATCCCGTTCTGCGGGATTGAGCCTGTCGATACCGTCTTCCGGACTTTCGGACTTTCCTGTCCTCCCGACTTCTGAGGAGCCTTCTGCACAGCCATCCTGGGTATGTTTTTTTATGTATCCCATAACCTGTCCTGTGCATTGCACGCTAAAAGATGAACAATATGAAATTAACGACAAGGCCAGGCAAGCCCTATCCCTTAGGCGCTTCCTGGGACGGCAAGGGCGTGAACTTCGCTTTTTATGCCACACATGCAGAAAAGGTTGAACTATGCCTCTTTGATAAAGAACAACCCGATGTCGAATCCATCAGGATCGCCATACGCGACCGGTTCGATGGCGTATGGCATATATACCTGCCCGGTATAGCCCCCGGTCAGTTGTATGGCTACCGCGTGCACGGTCCTTACGATCCTGCAAAGGGCCATCGCCACAACCCCGCCAAACTGCTCATCGATCCCTATGCAAGGGCTATCGCCGGCCGCATAGAATGGAACGATGCCCTCTTTGGGTATGAAATAGGCCACAAAGACGCCGACCTCAGCATGTCCCATGCCGACAGTGCACCTTATGTACCCAAGTCGGTAGTGGTCGATGCTTTCTTCAATTGGGGCCGCGATATACAGCTCAATATCCCTTACCACCAGTCCGTGATCTATGAACTGCACGTAAAAGGATTCACCCATTTGCATCCGGAACTTCCCGAAAACATCCGCGGCACCTATGCCGCCCTGGCCCATCCCGTCATTATTAAATACCTGAAAGACCTGGGTGTGACAGCCGTGGAGCTGATGCCCGTGCACCATTTTGTGGCCGACAGGCACCTCGTGGAAAAAGGACTTACCAATTACTGGGGATACAATACCATTGGTTTCTTCGCTCCCGATGTACGCTATTGTTCCAGTGGTGTGAATGGTGAACAGGTAAAGGAATTCAAGACCATGGTTAAAGAACTCCACAAAGCAGGTATCGAGGTCATCCTCGATGTGGTATACAACCACACCGCCGAAGGTAATCACCTCGGTCCCACCCTTTCTTTCCGCGGAGCCGATAACCTGTCCTATTACCGCTTGTCCAATGACGATCATCGCTACTACGATGATTATACCGGCACCGGCAACACCCTCAATGCCGGCAATCCCAACGTGCTGCGCCTTATCATGGACAGTCTGCGCTACTGGGTCACCGAAATGCACGTCGATGGCTTCCGCTTCGACCTGGCGCCCGCTCTCGTGCGCGAACTGCGCGATGCCGATCGCCTCAACGCCTTCTTCGACATCATTCACCAGGATCCCGTGATCTCACAGGTAAAGCTCATTGCCGAACCCTGGGATATCACCGAGACGGGCTACCTCCTCGGCAAATTCCCACCCGAATGGGCCGAATGGAACGACAAGTACCGCGATACCATGCGCGATTATTGGCGCGGCGCCGATAGCAAGCTCGCCGATTTTGCCGCCCGCTTTGCCGGCAGTGCAGACCTTTACGAGAACACCAACCGCCAGCCTACTTCCAGCATCAATTACATCGCCGCCCACGATGGCTTTACCCTGCGCGACCTGGTTTCCTACAACGATAAGCACAACGAAGCCAATGGTGATGACAACAAAGATGGCGGCGACGAGAACCGATCCTGGAACTGCGGTGCGGAAGGGCCCACCGACGATGCGGGGATCAATGAACTGCGCAGCCGCCAGCAGCGCAATTTCTTCGCCACTTTATTATTGTCGCAGGGTGTGCCGATGATCTCCGCAGGTGATGAGCTGGGCCGCACACAACAGGGCAACAACAACGCCTATTGCCAGGACAACGAAATATCCTGGATCAACTGGCTGCAGCTGGACCACGACCTCTTGCAGTTCGTGCAATACCTGATCAAAGTACGCAAACAACACCCCGCCTTCAGCCGCAACCGCTGGTTCCGTGGTCACGCCCTTACCGGTGGCGGCATGGAAGATATTGCCTGGTTCCTGCCCAATGGTGATCCCATGCAGGAAGCGCATTGGCAAACAGGTTTTGCCAAAAGCCTCGGCATCTTCCTGCATGAGTTGGAAAGTCACAACGACGATCCCCTGGATGAGGTCATCAGTCATGAGAACTTTTATTGCATCTTCAACGCCCACCACGAAGCAGTAGAATATTACCTGCCCGGTCAGCAGTACGGCCAGCAATGGAAAATGATCATCAACACCGATCGGCCCGATGCCGTCCATGCCAGGAAGATCTATCGCTCCGGTCATCCCATCAAAGCGGCAGGCAGATCCATGATACTGCTCAAGAGCGCCGGTAAGACCATACGCGCCGCTGGCGAGTGAAAATGTATACGGTTTGTGGACGCGTTTACCCGAACCGGTATCCCTGTCTACAACACACTTACCGCAAATCAACAGAATGCCACTGGCACAAGCTTTGATCTCCTGTTTACAAATAATTATTAACGCATAAATTCAATAATATGCCAAACACAAAAACAAAATCCCGCACTAAAAAGCAGGCTGCCACTGCCGGATCAGCACAAGGCAATACCCAACTGGAAAAATACTTTTACGATGCACTAAAGGATATTTATTGGGCAGAGAAAGCCCTCACAAAAGCATTGCCAAAAATGCAGAAAGCCGCTACCACCGAAGAACTGCAGAACGCCATTGAACAGCACATCGAACAAACCGAAGAGCAGGTAAGCAGGCTGGAGCAGGTATTCGAACTGCTGGGTAAGAAGGCCCAGGCTAAAAAATGTGATGCCATGGAAGGACTCATCAAAGAAGGCCAATCCATCATCGAAGAAACAGAAAAAGGCTCCATGACCCGTGATGTAGGTATCATCATGGCGGCGCAAAAAGTAGAACACTACGAAATTGCTACTTATGGCGGACTGGTTCAGCTGGCCACCACCATGGGCAATGAAGATGTGGCAGCCATCCTGGCAGAGACACTGGAAGAAGAAAAACAAACCGACCTCGATCTTACCGCCATTGCCGAAGGCAATATCAACTGGGCCGCCGAGCAGGAAGACGAAGAAGTAGAAGAAGAGGAAGAAGCATAAGGCAACCCTTCAAATAAACAACAAAGGCCGGGATCATCCCGGCCTTTGTTACTATCATTTAAAACTTACGATGCTTTTATGGATAACGAAAAACTGTACAACCGGCGGCAGGCTCTGGGTGGCATTGGCGCATCAGTGGCCACTGTAATGGCCATACCCGCATTTGCGAATGCTGTGGACAATCATGATCAGGCATCCGCTGTGCTATCCCTGGAAGATCCCACCACAAAATATCCGCGGCCTCCGTTTAAAGAACAAAAACAACCCTGGCCTGGATTGGCGGGACAGATGGAGCCCAAACCCGATCATGGCGAAACAAGTTATAAAGGCGCCAACCGCCTTGCAGGCCGCAAGGCCCTCATTACCGGGGGCGATTCCGGTATGGGACGTGCTGCCGCCATCGCCTTTGCCCGCGAAGGAGCTGATGTAGCCATCAACTATTTACCGGCCGAAGAAGCCGATGCCAAAGAGGTGATAGCCCTGATCAAAGCTGCCGGCCGCAAAGGCGTGGCCATTCCCGGTGATCTCAAAGAAGAAGCATTTTGCAAGCGCCTGGTAGCCGAAGCCGTGCAAGCCCTGGGAGGGTTGGACATACTGGTCAACAACGCCGCCCGGCAGCAAACAAGGCCCTCCATTATGGAAGTGTCCAGTGAAGATTTCGATGCTACCATGAAGACCAATATCTATGCACCGTTCTGGACTACCAAAGCAGCCGTGCCTCATTTAAAGCCAGGGTCCGTGATCATTGCCACCACCAGTGAGCAATCCTACGATCCTTCTGCCGAGTTGTACGACTATGCACAAACAAAAGCCGCCACCACCAATTATGTAAAGTCACTGGCCAAACAACTGGCTGCAAAAGGCATCCGGGTCAATGGTGTAGCGCCTGGCCCCATCTGGACACCTTTGCAGGTGAGCGGCGGTGCTACCATGGAAAAGCTAAAGAATTTTGGCGGTCAGACACCGCTTGGCCGTCCCGGGCAACCAGTGGAGCTCGCTTCCATCTATGTACAACTGGCCGCCAACGATGGCAGCTATGCCACCGGCCAGATCTATGGATCATCAGGCGGCAGTGGAAACCCATAACGTATCCAGGGGAGGGTCGCCCTTAAAGGGCGGCTCACCCTGATCTACCAAGCCTTCAAACTTTATTATGCAAGAAAAAGATCCTGTAAAAAAAGACACTCCCACCACCGCATCAAAAGAAACACAGGAGCCCATTAAGCAGGGCAGGGAAGCCATTGAAGCCGCCAGGCAAACCGATCCCGATCCTGCTGATAAAAAAGAAAAAGAAGAAAAAGAAAAGAAGGATGCAGAGTAAACCCATGAAATTTCTACGCAACAACGGCTTGTCCATTACCTTCCTGTTCTTATTCCTGTTCGCCCTGGCGGGCCAGTTCTTTACAGGCTTCGCCGACCACAACAAGGAAAGGGAGGAAGAAGGACAACCAGCCTTAACAGCCGGACAATACATCCACTCCGGGCATTTCATCCAGGCTACCTTCGAAAATTGGGAAAGCGAATTTTTACAGATGGCCTTGTATGTGTTGCTCACTATCTGGCTAAGGCAAAAAGGATCATCCGAGTCTAAAAAATGCGATGGCCCCGAAGAGGTAGACCGGGAGCCTTCCCCTGATCGTAAAGGCGCGCCCTGGCCTGTGCGAAGAGGTGGGCTGATATTGAAGATATACAAGCATTCCCTCTCCATTGCTTTGTTCCTGCTGTTCATTCTGTCTTTTGTAATGCACTTTTATGGCAGCTGGAAAGATGAGAATGAACATCTGGCCCTTAAGAATATACCTGCCGAATCTGTAAGCCAGTATATCACCGATGCACGCTTTTGGTTCGAATCCTTTCAAAACTGGCAGAGTGAATTTCTATCCGTGTTGACCATTGTAGTGCTGTCCATATTCCTGCGGCAAAAAGGTTCTCCCCAATCCAAGCCCGTTGATGCATCCAATGATGAAACAGGTGAATAATATACCCATCATGGCGGGGTCATTTACACCAGGTTGTATGCTACAGGTACATTTCCCGCGATGGCTTTTGAATAAGGGCAGGTCTGATAAGCTTCCTCTACCAATTGTTGGGCAATGGCCCTATCGATGCCGGGGATGCTTACATTCAGCCGCGCTTGCAGAGAATACCCTGTTTTATCTGAACAGAGATCAACTTCTGCATCGATAGCTGTATCTGCGGGAAGGGCAATGCGTTTTTTGCGGGCCGCAATATCCAGGGCCCCTTCAAAACAGGCCGACCAGCCGGCGGCAAACAATTGTTCAGGATTGGTGCCCGTTCCATCCGTACCAGGTGTAGACAATTTAATGTCGAGATGGCCATCTGAGCTGCGGGAGACTCCGTGTGCGCGGCCGCCCGTTGTATGTGTTTGTGCGGTATACAATACCTTTTTGGTTGGTGTGGTTGTGTCCATGATTTCTATTTTTATTTTATCAGTGTTACGATCGGTTTTCCTTTTTCTACGATATAGGTAGCGAGCTCGGCGCCATTGGTCTTTCCCACGTTCCTTGCTGCATGAACAGTTCCTGCCGGGATAAACAATACGTCACCTGCCTTAAGCGTCACCGGCGCTTTGCCCGCTACTTCGTATTCCAGCAAGCCTTCCAGCACATAGATCACTTCTTCACCGGGATGCGTGTGTTTGCCAAATGCCTTTCCGGCGGCGAAGTCGATGCGCACCTGCACCGCTTCGTGTCCGGGTGTGCTGATATCATGCCGTTGCAACTCTGTACGTTTGATGCCCGCCTGTTGCGCTGCCACCGGGGCAGGCCTGGTAACCTTTGTGAATGCCAGCAATAAACTGATACCGGCCATAACTAATAGTTTCATAATTTCTTTGTTTGATATAAGGTGTGATAAATTGGTTTGTTCTGCTTAACGGAAAGACCTGAAAGCTGCGCGGAGCTCTTGTGTAAAAGCCTGCGGTTGTTCCCAGGCAGCGAAGTGACCACCCTTGTCAACCTTATTGAAATAAATGAGTTTGGAATAAGCCTGCTCTGCCCAGTTTTTCGGAGCGGCATAGATCTCATCCGGGAATACACTCACCGCCACCGGTATCTTTACACCGCGCGGATCAAAGAAGCCGCCCTTCGCAGTTTGAAAAGCTTCCCAATAAAGACGCGCCGAAGACACACCGGTATGTGTAAGCCAGTACAACGTAATGTTGTCGAGAATGTCATCTTTGCTCAGTCCTTCCTGTTGTCCGTCGAACACACGCGCAATAAGCTCATAACTTCTTATATCATGGTCCAGCATCCAGCTGGCCAGCCCGATGGGAGAGTCCTCAATGCCATACAACGTCTGCGGACGATAGCCCATCTCCAGGGCGTAGGATAATCCGTTCTTAAAGAAATATCCCAGTTGTCCGTAAGCATTCTTTTCGTCTGCAGAAAGATCAGCGGGCATTGTACCGGCCGACAGTGCTTTGGTGATCGGGGCAGGAACCGTAGCCGGCATATTCGTATGGATGGCCGCTAATTCAGGAGGAGCGATCAGCGCCATCGTTTCCGAAACAGCATTGCCCCAATCTCCCCCTTGTGCTACATATTTTTTATAGCCAAGCCGCTTCATCAGTTCTATCCAGGCATTGGCTACCCGGGTAACATCCCAGCCCGTAGCTGTTGGTTGTGCGGAAAATCCATGGCCCGGCAATGAGGGGATCACCACATCGAAGGCGTCTTCCGCTTTTCCTCCGTAGGCCGTTGGGTTCGTCAGCGGGTCGATCACTTTTAATTGCTCAATGATCGAGCCGGGCCAGCCGTGCGTAATGATCACCGGCAGCGCGTTGGGATGTTTGGAGCGCACATGAATGAAATGAATGTCCAGTCCGTCAATATTTGTAACGAACTGCGGCAGGGTATTCAGTTTTGCTTCCATCTTGCGCCAATCATAGTTTTTTGCCCAATACTGCGCCAGCTTTTGCATCGTACCAAGTTGCACTCCCTGCGATGGATCATTGACCGTTTCTTTCCTGGGCCATTGCGTTGCCAGGATACGTTGACGAAGGTCCTTCAATTCGGCATCCGTAGTATGCACCTTGAATGGGCGGATCGCTTCATTCGATTGAGCGGCAGCGAATGTGCCCTGTAATGCAAATGCTCCGCTGAGCATCGTACTGGCAAGAATGTTTTTTGTCTTTTTCATTGTGTTATTTTTTAATTGCTGATGTAAAACTAGCTGTGGGAGGGGCTGGGGTCAAGCAGCAGATAGGTTGAGTGGGCCAACTCGGCCCTGAAGTGGACATTTTCAACCGTCTGTTATACACCACACAGGGCTATATTGCTGCTTTGTTGTTTCCATAAGGTCTTTAAAAGAACCCCTTACTGATAATCCGCCGAAATAGTAGTAGCCTTCCAGGCTTCCAGTTCAGTGGTCATGGCCGCGAGTTTCCCCGATGCCCGCTTATAGGCGTCCTGTCCTAAATACAAGTGCAGTGGTGGTTGATCACTTGCTGCGAGTTCTATTAATATGGCAGAAGCCTTTACCGGGTCTCCTGCCTGCTGGCCACTGGTGGCCAGATAACGTTGCTGCGTCTCTTTCACCGCCTGGTAACCGTCAATCCTGCTTTCAACATACGCCAGCGAGTTTTGCTCCAGGAAGCCTGTGCGAAAACCAGCAGGTTCCACCACCGTCACTTTAATACCAAACTCCTTAACATCCAAGGCAAGCACTTCCGAAAAAGCAGCTACCGCAGCTTTCGTGGCAGCATAGACCGACCAGCCGGGCGCTCCTGCAAACCCTGCCACCGACCCCATATTGATAATATAACCTGATCCCTGTTTACGCAATACAGGTAACACACTTTTAACCACATTAATGACCGCCAGTACATTTACGTCGAATATTTTCCGGATCTCCTCTGCACCCGTTTCTTCTACCGTTCCCGCCATGCCGTATCCCGCATTGTTTACTACCACATCGATCCGTCCGAATGCACCCAGCGTTTGTCCGATCGATTCATCCACACAATCCGTATTGTTTAGGTCAACTGCCAGCGGAAGGAACCGATCCCCATCGATCACCCCCACCGCATCCTGCAGCTTTTGCGCATGACGTGAGGTGGCAGCCACCCGGTAACCGCTTTCCAGCAGCTGTTTTACCAGCATAAGGCCAAGCCCCTGCGAGGCCCCTGTCACATACCAAACCTTTGAAGTATTCATCTTTTCTTGTTTTATGGTGAGTAGATCCTTTAGGTGCGGAGCACACTGCTTTAGTGCACTTTTCCATTGATCCTCCGCCACCGCGTAATAGAGCTACTGGCTCACGTCTGTGAGCATTTTGTTCACGATCACCCATTGGCCATTGATCTGGTGAAACGATAAGAACTCATGATAAATGAATGCATACATTTTTACCGTTACCTCTGCCACAGCGATCGAGTTAACCACCCGGATGTTTAAAATTGTCCCCTTGAAAGCCGAGCCTTCAGCTTTCGGGCTTTGCCGGTTCTTTACACCGTCCAGGTATTGATCCAGCGTTTTGGCGTAAGGCTTGCCTTTTACGTCACCAAAAAGCAGAATGCCGGGCTGGTACACCTGGTGTAGTAAGGTCAGATCACCTGTGTAGATGCCTTTGAAATAGTAGTTTTCCAATGCTTGTGCGATGGCTGTTGAATCATGTTGTTGCGTTTCCATGGTTGATTTGATTTGGGCACTGCTGTTCCACCAGCAGCAGATTAGCAGCGCCGTAAATAATAGTTGTTTCATGTCAATACTGATTAGGCTGTTTATTTTTTATCCGCCGTGATTCCTTTTTCACGCAATACAGAGACCTGCTCCCCGGCGTAGCCCCAGTCGTCAAGCTCTATTTCCTGTATCACCACATGCGTGAGGTGTGGGTCTTTGTTCAGTATGTTCGTGATCAGGTCTGTTACTCCTTTGATGAGTTGTTGCTTTTTTTCGCGCGTGACCTCTTCGCGTGTCACTTCAATTTTAATGTATGGCATGGTTGTAATTTTTATGATGTAAAGTTGCACCCGGTACAGGGAAGGATTACGTGACCTGCGTCACATTCTGAACAGGATAGGGAAGAAACTGTCGACGGGTAAATGGGCCATAGCACATTAGTTCCGGTAGACTGCAAGTCAGGAAGTCAGCCAAA
Organism: Paraflavitalea soli; assembly: GCF_003555545.1. Taxonomy (GTDB): domain Bacteria; phylum Bacteroidota; class Bacteroidia; order Chitinophagales; family Chitinophagaceae; genus Paraflavitalea; species Paraflavitalea soli. The sequence goes on from NZ_CP032157.1 coordinate 375,765, forward strand.
ATGCCTTAGTACTCAATAAAATAAACGAGGTAAGAAGTGGGACAGCAGGGGTATTGTCAGAAGCAAATTTGAATAACAGGGCAAAGGTATTATTTGAATTGACCGACCGTTACGTTTGTCTAAGCATTAAATTTCCCCTCCTTGGTATGGATAAACAAAGCAGTCGTTCCTTGTGTAGAATTGCTTTCCATAGGGGAAATATATCCACCTAATGTATTATTTTGTTCCGCAATTGTATCGGGACATATGGCAACTCCTTTTAATGATATTACCTTATACCTGGAAACAGCTTATCCTCCTCATTCTCCTGAATATTGGGAGGAAATTTCCTTGCAAAATTATGTCAGCGACCTGTACATCCGTAAAATGCATGGCTATAAACCACCCAATGTGACAAGAGTGAGCATGGATGCTTCCAATTATAAGGTATGGAATAGGCCTTGGAAAGACGGCTCCCTGGTGTTGGTAGCGCCAAAGTTTGAGTATGATCTGTTCTTGTCCCTCGATAGGTCCGGTAAATATCAATATATGCTTGATTTAATACAGGAAGGTATGATCCAATTATGCGAGGCATACAATTGGGATAGGAGCGTACTCGAACAAGCATATCAGGAGGTAATGGATTGCAACTTTGTCTTCAAAATAGACTATCCGGCCAAACAGTCAAAGGACAAGAAAAAGACAGCGCAACTTTCTGTAGAGAAAACAGAAACGATTACCAGTGTTTTTGCTACGGTAACAATGGATGGTCAAACCAAAAGGATCAAACTGTTTGATAAGGCAAACAAGTGGATATATGATGAGATATACAAATGGGCAAGCCATGCAAAATGGTTTGATGCAGATAGATTCGGGATTGGGTACAAAGAAGCAGCAATGGAACTCTGGTATTCGGTCAGCGATGATCAGGTGACACTCCTGCTCAATGGGCAGGTCACAGATATATTGGATTATGCTGGATTCAAAGGCAGACTGTTTTGATAATACAAAAAATAGCCTGCTTATTTTCGTAATTTCTTAACCGCCTTTGATTGGACACTTAACTTGTCCCATTGATCTTTGCAGCCAGACTTCTTCATTTTTCCCAATGTCACAATGCCCCTGGTTGTATACTGGTCGATAGCATCCAGCGCTTCCTCGCTGGTACATATATAATAATCCGGTTTGTCCATAATGTCGGCATTAAGATTGACGAAAATGTAAATACAGTCTTTTTTTACCCTGTCATTCATCATTGGCCACCCGCTATGAGCCCGTTTGTAAATGGATTTGACTTGTATTTGCACCATTATGTCTTCTTTTTCTGCGAAAACGTCTACTGCTTTGGCATTACCGATTGTCATACCTACTGACCAACCTCGACGGTAAAGTTCAGCGGCTACAAAATACTCGCCTGCGAGACCGGTATTGTTCCTCGATATTTCAGCCATTGTTCATGTATTTATATGTTTCTGTATTTTTATTATTTCGCCTTCAAGAAATACTTAGTTTTACGATATGAAGACTAAAGCAAATAAATCAAATAAAATGGTGAAGGTGTCCGAGTCCGGACTCCTGTCTTTAGTTGCTTCCAAACTGAAGGGTAAAATCCTGTTCCCTGAAAGGTCGAGCAGGCAAAGAAATATTTGCAAAAAGTAAAAACGACGAATTTATAACAGCTTATTCCATTATACAAGACGGGCGCCAATAAGTTGGCGCCTTTTTACTTCCATACCCTCCCCAGCCTGCTCACCACTATTTTCGAATCGCCCCCTCGCGGTCCATCGATCACCCCCGGGTTCAACCAGCTTTTCGAAAAGAAAATAGAGGTCATCACCGTTAGCCCGTCGTCAGCAAACAACTCCACAGAAGCGCGGTCCACCACCAGCACAAGCCGCAGTGTATGATTCGTGGCAAAGCGTGGCGCCACATGCCGGCTCGCAAAGCCCTTATTGAAGCCCGTTTTGCCCGACCTGGTCCGGTCAATATAATACTGGTTGGCGCTGGCATCATACCCTACGATCACTTGTTCACCCTCCTTATTGGACAATACCAGTGAGCAATCTTTAATAGTATCAGCTGTCAGCGTAAGCATATAGGGTTCCTCATTGCGCACTGTATCATATCCTTTGGTGGTTGTCGCCCGGTTGTTGGTGATCGTCAGCAGCGGTGGCTCCTGCTTTTTCAATTCCCGCACAGGCGAAGACTTGATCAATAACCGGCCATTCACATTGGCCAGTCCCAGTTCCCGGGGTATCGTCATCGCACTGCGCCAGGGATGCGTAGGCACTTCACCCGCATAGGCCCAGTTGCTCATCCAGCCCAGGAATATCTTTCGCTTGCCCGTGTTGCTCCAGGTAATGCCCGCATATTCATCGGGTCCATAGTCCAGCCATTTGATGTTCGTATGATTAGCAGTGAAGCCATGTCCATCAAACTGCCCCGTAAAATATTGCGTGGCCGATCCGCCATTGGGACCGCCTGGATTGATGTTCACGATCAGTATCCAATATTGTTTGCCTGCATGCGTGAGGGGGAAAAGGTCGGGGCATTCCCATACACCGCCATGCGCGCCTGCCTTGGCGCCAAACTCGCTTTCACGCGTCCACTCCTTAAGGTTGGGCGATGAGTAAAAAGTAATGCGGTCCTGCGTAGCTAGTGTCATGATCCATTTCTTACTCGCTTCATACCACATCACTTTCGGATCGCGGAAGTCGGCAATGCCCGGGTTCTTCAATACCGGGTTGCCGGCGTATTTGGTCCAGGTAATACCGTTGTCGAGACTATAGGCGATGCTTTGGTTTTCATATTTGCCGGTACGTGCTTTTTCGCCTATCGGGTCATGGCTGGTAAAAATAGCCACCAGCGGCGCCTGCCCCTTTTTCCCAAATCCACTGGTATTTTTTTCATCCACTACCGCACTGCCCGAAAAGATATAACCCAGGCTATCGGGATACAGCGCGATGGCCTGCTCTTTCCAGTGCAGCATATCAGGACTGGTAGCATGTCCCCAGTGCATAGGCCCCCAGGTACTGCCATCCGGGTAATATTGGAAGAAAAGGTGATAAATGCCCTTGTTGTACACCATGCCGTTTGGATCATTCATCCAATGCGCCTTGGGCGAAAAGTGAAGTTGCGGCCGGTAAAGCTCCTTGTACAGGCCCGTGTCAGTTTGCGCTTCGGCACAAGGAATGGAAGCAGCTATAAGCAATGTCCAAAACAGCAGGTAGCGAAGTGATTTCATATAGCAGGTTTAAAGGCGCAGGGCACCCATCCTACAAGTTAAGTAAATCACCGATCCTTCACTATCTTGTGCACAAGAATTTTCAGTTATGCCTGTAGGAAGACAGATCGTTAAGCTTATTGGATGGGCATTTGTTATTGCCGGCTTCCTGATGCGTATTACTGGCACTACTTTCTCCGGGACCTACCTGGACAGAAAAGGTTGGCAAAGCAGCATTATGGATGGCAAGGCACTAATCTTCTTTGGACTGGTTTTCCTCGTCTATCATTATATCATCCTCCCTAAAAAGAATAACCCATGAGAATCATATTAGCCGATCTCTCCTCCAAAATGGTAGAAGCCTGGAGAGCCTTTTTTGACAACGTACAAGACGTGCTTATCATTGAAGGCGATATCACCCGTACAGAGTGTAACGCGATCGTAAGTCCAGCCAACTCTTTTGGCTTTATGGATGGAGGACTTGATTATGCATTGTCTGAAAGATTCGGGTGGGACCTGGAAAAGAAGCTGCAACAAGAGATCAAGGCACTTCCGGAAGGGGAGTTATTGATAGGACAGGCTTTGCTGATGGAAACAGGCGACAGGGTCGTGCCTTTTCTTATTTCAGCACCCACCATGCGCATTCCTACCAACTTCAATATAGATACTTCTATCAATGCTTACCTGGCTATGAAAGCTATCCTTATTAAGGCAAAAGGAGATGCCAGGATATCATCCGTAGCAATACCAGGTCTTTGCACCGGCGTTGGCCGCATGCAACCCATCATAGCTGCCAGACAAATGTACCAGGCTTACAAAGAAATAATCCTTGGTGAGCGGATGGGCTTTGCCACTTTTGGAGATGCACAGAAATATCATTGGAACCTCAATCCCCAGGCGATGATCTGGACCCATTGATAGGCCAGCAGAAAAATTCCCTCTCAAAACCACATAAACATGTCGCTTTTCTTCAATGACATGCCGTTGCAGGCGGTTATCTTTGCCTCGTTCAATAGCGCTAAGGAAGTATAATGATTATTGCTTATAAAGAGTTCAGGCCCTCCATAGCCCTGCAGCCCTATGTAGAGAACTACTGGCTACAGGTATTTGACGGCGATCCCTCCGAGGAGTCGCCCCACCAGGTATGCCTGCCCCTCGGCATGGTGCAGATCATTGTGCATGTGAACCAGCCCGATTGCGGCGTATGGCAAGGCAACGATTGGCAGCCACTGCCCCATGCGCTCTTTGCCGGTGTATACAACAATGCCGTGACCTGGAAAGCCAAAGGGTATGCCGTATGTTTCGGGATCAATTTCAAACCGGAGTCCCTCACCCGGTTATTCAGGATACCCGCCGCAGCCCTGTTCAATGACTATACCGATGTAAGCAATTTCGAGGATGCTGCCATCGATGAAATGGTAGACCGTATGTATGGCGTGGAAGAGCCGGCGCAACTGATCCGTATAGCGGAAACCTACTTGCAGGCGAAGGTGAAAAAGATCCACTGCCGGCAGCAATACTGGCAACGAGCGGCCTGTCTTATCCGCGAAGCCAAAGGCAATATATCTATTGAGTCCCTTTGTAAAGACCTGTATATAAGTGAAAGGCAGTTGCAGCGTAGTTTTCGTGACACCCTCGGCGCCAGCCCGAAAACTTATACGCGCATCATCCGCTTCAGGAATGCCTACCGGCAGGTGCGGCATGCTGCCCACAAAAAGATATCCTGGGCATCGCTTTCCTATGACCACGGCTATGCCGACCAGGCGCATTTTATCAGGGATTTCAAGGAGTTTTCCGGCGTCAGCCCCTCACTGATCACCGACCGGGAAGGGCCCTTTTACCAGCTAAGTACCGACTTGTTCGGCAAATAGAATACAATTTAAACACATACCAAATGAAGCGATTCCTGTACCTGGCTACCGTAGCCATGAGCACTGCATTTATTGCCTGTAACGAAACGGCCGGCAAAGACGGCGATAAAGAACCAGTCACCGAAGCACAACTGGCAGCAAGAGGTAAATACCTGGTAACCGTTATTGGCTGTGGCGATTGCCATACACCCAAGATCATGACCCCGCAAGGACCTGTGCCGGATACAACAAAACTCCTCTCCGGATACGATGTGGCGGCTGGTCCTCTTGGCCAGTTTGATACCGCCATCACCCGCGATGGAAGATGGGCCTTGTTGAAGGGCGACCTCACCGCAGCAGTAGGCCCCTGGGGCATTACCTATGCCGCCAACCTCACGCCCGATGATACCGGCCTCGGCGGCTGGACCTACGACAATTTCAGGAGGGCCATCAAAGAAGGTAAATACCGTGGTGTGGAGCAGTCACGCCCCCTTATGCCGCCAATGCCTACGCAGTCATTGGCGCAGCTGACCGATGAAGATGTAAAGTCTATTTATGAATACCTGAAGACCATCAAACCTGTTAAGAACCTGGTGCCACAGGCGGTATTGAATCCGCCGCCACCACCGGCTGCACATTAATAATGTATGGTCAACACGGTATGGATCGTACCATACCGTGTTGACTTTCCAGGAATAAATTGGTCATCCTCAATCTTTGGGTTCCCACAACTGTATTTTGTTGCCTTCTGCATCGAGTATATGCACAAACTTGCCGTAATCGTAAGATTCGATGGCGTCTACAATCGTCACGCCGCTCTTTTTTAATTCCTCCACCAGCGCTTCCAGGTTATCAACCCGGTAATTGATCATAAAGTCTTTGGTGGAAGGTTGAAAGTATTTGGTCGTTTCGGGAAACGGATTCCATTGCGTTTGCCCTTTCTTCGTGCTGTCATCCCCTTCAAACCACTCAAAGGTGGCCCCGTATTGGGTGCTGTTTATACCAAGGTGTTCTTTATACCATTCCCTCATTTTGTTAGGGTCCTTGCATTTGAAAAAGATGCCGCCAATACCTGTTACTTTTTTCATCGTTGTTGTTTTATGTTGTCCGGTTATGATGGTTTTAAAGGCGAAGCCAGCGTAAAAGGAGGTCGTAATAGCCAGAATTATAAATACTGCTTTTTTCATGGTCGCTGTCAATTATTGTTGGTAGGTGTATGTTGGCCTTTGAGAAGCAATGTTCAGGTACTAAATGTAAGCGATTTTTCTATCTGTGAATGCAGGCCATAATTGACAATGATCAAGCCCCACCCGCCGCCTGTCCGCCTCCGTACTTCCCATCTTTCCGGCTTCGTCCCAAGAATTTCCCGATTCAGTAAATGGAAAGCCGCCCCGAACGCTACTTTTGCCGCCAAATCAGTTATCATCCACCCATGTTAGCACCTCAGACTTTCATTGCGCACCTATTTCAGGCTAAATCTATACAGATGAAACGACTATTGACCCTCCTTTTCGTAGGAGTATCCCTGCTCACCCAGGCCCAGAACAATACCTTGCTGGACCAGGCTTTCTGGAAAACCAACCCCGACCTGGCCACCGTAAAGGCAGCCGTGGAGAAAGGCAACAGTCCTTCCGAGTTAAACAGGTCTTCCTTCGACCCCGTAGTCTACGCCATCAATGCCAATGCCTCCACGGAAGTGATCACCTTCCTGCTGGAACAAAAAGGCAATGAGCCCAACAAAATAACCCATGATTCCCGTACCTATATCTTCTGGTCAGCCGCCCGGGGCAACCTGCCGGTAGTAGAATACCTCATCAGCAAAGGCGCAAAACTCGACCTGGTAGATAGCCACGGCAGTACCGCACTCGGTTTCGCCGCCAACGCCGGACAAGCCAATACAAAAGTGTACGACGCCCTGGTAAGCGCAGGCGCCGATATCAAACAAAAGAACCAGGAGGGTGCCAGCCTGCTGTTAACGGCAATTGCCAATGACAAAGACCAGGTGCTCACCAATTATTTTATTGCCAAAGGGCTTTCCTTACAGGATACCGACGCGGCTGGCAACACGGCCTTCAACTATGTAGCCCGGTCCGGCAATATCGACCTCATGAAGTCGCTCCTGCAAAAAGGGGTGAAATACACCGACCAGGCTTTCCTGATGGCTGCACAGGGTAGGGGAGCTGCCGGCTCCGGCAATGGCATGCCGGTATACCAATACCTCGAAAGCCTTAAGCTAAAACCTGCCGTGGTAAACAAGAATGGTGAAAACCTGCTGCACTACCTGGCGCGCAAGCCCAACCAACAGGAGGTCATCAGCTATTTCATCAGTCGCGGGGTGAATATTAACCAGGCCGATAATGAAGGCAATACACCTTTCATGAATGCTGCTGCTTCCAACAAGGACACTGCCACCCTGGCCCTGCTATTGCCCGCGAAAAGCATTAACCTGGCCAACAAGAAAGGCCTCACGGCACTGGCCATGGCGGTCAGGAGCAATTCACCCGGGATCGTTCAATACCTGGTGAACAAAGGCGCTGACCTGAATGCTGTTGACGCTGCCGGCAATAACCTGGCTTTCTATCTGATACAATCTTATAATGGCCAGGGTCCTGCACAGGAAGCCTTCAACGCCAAAATGAAAGTGTTGCAGCAGGCCGGTTTCAGCCTGACCACACCGCAAAAAGATGGCAATACCTTGTATCACCTGGCCATCGCGAAGGGTGATATTGCATTGCTCAAAAAGATCGAAACCCTGCAGGTGGATGTAAATGCAAAGAACAAAGAAGGCCTCACGGTACTGCACAAAGCAGCCATGCTGTCCAAAGATGATTCCATACTGAAATACCTGTTGAGTATTGGCGCAAAGAAAGAAGCGACCACTGCCTTCGAGGAAACAGCCTGGCAACTGGCCAAAGAAAACGAGTTCCTTACAAAGTCCCATGTCTCTATTGATTTCTTAAAATAACAATCAACATCGTTTACTTAAGCCAGGCTTCATTAAGGTGAGTCGCTCTGCCGCCCGGCGAATGCAGCGCTGTAGAGCGGCCCACCTTTGAGCCTGGCAAGAAAGTGTGCTAATTTAAAATGCTATTTAAAATAACAATGATGAAGAGTGCTTATAAACTGATCCTGGTATTGATCGCATTGTATTTCCTGCCCGGTACCGGCAATGCACAAAATGCCACGAGCACACCATACAAATGCATGGTGCAGATGACCAACTATGTGGGCGAGGGCGCTTACATCGTGGTTTCCCTGATCGATAGCAAAGGCAAATACGAAAAGACATTACGCGTGATGGGCGCCGACAAAAAATGGTACCCCAGCCTGAAATCATGGCATGAGTTCCGTTCTAAAAAGCCCGCCAATATAGATGCCGTTACCGGCGCTTCCGTTACCGGTGGCGATCGCTCGGTAACCGTGCTGGAGATCGACAATGCCAAAATAAATGCAGGCTATAAACTGCGGTTCGAAACAGCCGTAGAAGACAAGAAGTACTACGAAAAAGACCTGGAGATCCCCCTTACGACCGAAGGGCTTGCTGCCAAAAGCGAAGGCACCGGGTATATTCGCTACGTAAGGCTGGCTCAAAACTAATGCAGTGCCCATGACCATTTCTGTTTGGAGATACAGCCATTTCGCACTGGCCGTATCTTCTTTTCTTTTTATCACCCTGGCTGCTGTAACCGGCATCGTCCTTTCTTTTGAGCCCATCACGGGCAAGGTACCTTCTTATAAGGCAGACCATTTTAACCAGCTCACACTCGCGGAAACCATCCCCGCACTCAAACGATCCTTTTCCTCCGTCACCTCCATGCGTGTGGATGCCAACCAGTTTGTGGTAGTGAAAGGAACAGACACCAGCGGCAAAGCCCTGGAAGCCTATGTAGATCCCTCTACTGGTAAGGTGCTGGGTACGCCGCACAAACAACACGCCTTTTACCAATGGGTCACTGCCCTGCACCGGTCGTTGTTCTTACATGAGGCGGGCAGGTTCTTTGTGGGATTGACCTCTTTCCTCTTATTGTTGATTGCTATATCCGGTACGGTATTGGTCATCCGGCGTCAGCGGGGCTGGAAACGTTTTTTCACCCGCATCGTTAAAGATAATTTTGCACAGTACTACCATGTCGTATTGGGGCGCCTGTCACTGATCCCTATTATCCTGATTGCGCTTACAGGTACCTGGTTGTCCATGGCCCGCTTTGGCCTGTTGACAGAAAAGAAGGTCGTGCACCACATTGATGAGAACACCATCAGGGAAGAGCCAGTCCGCCAACCGGCAGCCTTTCCTGTTTTTAAGCAGGTGCTGCTGTCGCAGGTACAAACGGTTGACTATCCTTTTTCCGAATTTCCCGAAGATTATTATACCCTGAAGTTGAAGGACCGCGAGATCGTGGTAAACCAGTTGACCGGCGAAAAGCTGAGTGAGGTCATCTACCCGGTGACCACCACTTTGTCGCGCCTGAGCCTCGACTGGCATACGGGCCGCGTAAGTATTCTATGGGCCATCGTTCTGGCCATCGCCTGCCTCAACATCCTGTTCTTTATCTACTCTGGTTTTGCCATCAGCCTCAAAAGGCTGGCTGGCCGCAGCAGGAACAAATACAAACCGGAGCAATGTCGCTTCATCATTTTGGCAGGCTCCGAGAATGGCAGCACCATGGCCTTTGCCAAAGCATTGCAGGGACAACTGATCGCCAATGGCGAGATGGCTTATTGTACAGATCTCAATAACTACCAGACGTTTCCCCAGGCCGAACATATTATTATCCTTACGTCTACCTATGGGTTGGGTGATGCTCCTGCCAATGCCAACCGGTTTGCCTCCCTGGTCAAAAAATACCAGCAGCAGCCCGGTGTCCACTTTTCCGTGGTAGGGTTTGGGTCGCACGCTTACCCCGACTTCTGCCAATTTGCTTTTGAGGTCAACAACCTGCTCTCCTTGCAGCCCTGGGCCCTGCCCTTGCTGGAAATACATACCATCAATGATAAGTCGCCCGACCAGTTCAACCAATGGCTGGTCACCTGGTCGCAGAAAGTGGGACTCACGGGTATTGCATTGCCCGAAACAATGAAGCAAAAACCAGCTGGCCTGGAAACGATGACTGTGATAGAAAAGACAGCCATCACCCATGCCGATGAACCTTTTATTGTACGCATCAAACCTTCCTGGAGGAATAAATATACTTCCGGCGACCTGCTGGCTGTTTACCCCGCCGACGATTACCGCGAACGCCTGTACTCGATCGGCAAAGTAGGCGGCCATATCCAACTCAGCGTAAAACGCCACCCCGATGGATTGGGCTCTACTTATTTGTACCACCTCAGGCCCGGCGATACCATTCAGGCGCGTGTAGTGCCCAACCCGCATTTCCTGTTTCCGCAGCAAGCGCCCGCTGTGATCATGATCTCCAATGGTACCGGCATTGCGCCCTTCCTGGGTATGATCGAAGAGAATAACCAGTTGTCGGAATGTTATTTGTACTGCGGCTTTCGCTACAAGTTGTCGTTTGAACCTTTTGCGGCAGCATTGAATGAGCATATGGCGGCTAATAAGCTGGATGGCCTGCAGGTAGCCTATTCACGGGAAGAAGAAAAACAATACGTGAAGGACCTGCTGGCCAACGATGCCGACTTTGTGGCGCAAACGCTGGCAAGAGGCGGTGTATTGATGCTGTGTGGCTCTCTGTCTATGCAGCATGATATAATTGCCTGGCTGGAAACCGTATGCCAGGAGCGAAATGGCAAGAGCATCAGCCATTACCAATCCCACGGGCAGGTGCTGATGGACTGCTATTAAGCAGCTTATCGAAGGCGCTTTTGTATATGACAATATAATTGTAATATTGACATTTATAACACGCCCAACCCATTTGTTTGCCCATGAGACCAGGAACATCCATAGCCCGGTATGCCTTGCTGTTGGCCATTGGCCTGCTTTGCCTGTCCAACCTTACTACCCGGGCCCAGGGCCCGCAGGCTGGCGCCAGTGCCGACGCGGTATACCTCTTTTCCTATAGTACCGCTAAGAACAATAACCACAATGGCCTTCACTTTGCCTGGAGCCGTGATCGGGTCAACTGGCAATTGATCGGCAATGAATTTGGTTTCCTGCGGAGCGACTATGGCCGCTGGGGAGCAGAAAAGAAAATGATCACCCCTTACCTCATACAAACACCCGGCGGCGACTGGCAATGTGTATGGGCGCTCAACGACCGCGAAAAATTGTTTGCCCACGCCTCCTCTCCCGACCTGGTATACTGGGACCGCCAAAGTTATCCCCTGATGACCAGCGGCGCCAATGTACTGAAGCCCATCATCCAATACAACCAACAACAAGCTCAATACAACATTACCTATACCGATGCCACGGGCAAATATTTCCAGGTAACCACCAAAGACTTCAAAACCTATACACCTGCGGCCACAGTGCCTGCCTCCCAATATACGGATGCCAGTATTACGATCAACTTACCTGCAGGCCCTGCTACCGGTCAACTGCACCGCGTACCCTGGGCAACTGTCGATAAACTGATCAAAGACTGGGAAGGAAAACAATACAGGAATAACCTCTACGGTGAGCAGACTGCGCAGGATGCACAACGATTTGCCAACCTCAAGCCGGTGGACGTAAAACTCGCTGTGCAGGCAGACCGCGCGAAGCCCATCAGCAACCTGCTCACCGGCGTATTCTTTGAAGACATCAACTATGCAGCCGATGGTGGCATTTATGCCGAGCTGATCCAAAACCGCGATTTTGAATATGCTCCCGGCGATAAAGAAGGACACGATACCGCCTGGAAAAGCACCCACTCCTGGACCTTGCAGGGCGATCATGCCACCTTCACTATTGATACCGCCACACCCATCCATATCAACAATCCCCATTACGCGGTGCTGGATATCAAAGCACCCGGCGCCGTATTGTTCAATACCGGTTTTGATGGTATCACTATCCGGAAAGGAGAACAATACAAATTGTCGCTGTTTACAAAACAAACCAGGGGTAAAGGAAAACTATTGGTGCAATTGGTTAGCAGGGAAGGGAAGGTGCTGGCACAAACGAATATCACCCCCTCCACCTCAGGATGGAAGCGTACCAGCGCAATGCTGGTGGCCAATGCAGATGCGCCGGATGCACGCCTGCAATTGCAGCCTTTGTCGATTGGACGCTTACAACTCGACATGATCTCCTTTTTTCCACAAAAGACATTCAAAGAAAGAGAGAATGGCCTGCGTGCCGACCTGGCGCAGGCGGTAGCGGATATCCATCCGCGCTTTATCCGTTTTCCCGGTGGCTGTGTAGCCCATGGTGACGGGCTCGGCAATATTTACCATTGGAAAAATACCATCGGTCCCCTCGAAGCCCGCATTCCACAACGCAACCTGTGGGGTTATCACCAGACTGCCGGTCTTGGTTACTTTGAATACTTCCGTTACTGTGCCGATATTGGCGCCGAACCCTTGCCTGTTCTATCGGCAGGAGTTCCCTGCCAGAACTCCGGCACCAGTGCCACCGGTGGCGGTCAACAGGGTGGTATACCACTGGAACAAATGGATGCCTACATACAGGATATCCTCGACCTGGTAGAATACGCCAATGGTGATATCAACACCACCTGGGGAAAGAAACGCGCCGAAGCCGGCCATCCCCAGCCTTTCAACCTCAAATACATTGGTATCGGCAATGAAGACCTCATTACTGATATATTTGAACAACGCTTTACCATGATCTACCAGGCCGTGAAAGCGAAATATCCTGGTATCACGGTCATCGGCACCGTGGGACCGTTCTGGGAAGGCACGGATTATGAAGAGGGATGGCAGCTGGCCGGTAAGCTTAAAGTGCCCATGGTGGATGAACATTATTATGTACCACCCGGCTGGCTCATCCACAACCAGGATTTTTATGATAAATATGATCACAGTAAGTCGAAGGTATACCTGGGCGAATATGCCGCCCACCTGCCCGGCAGGCCCAATAACCTGGAGACGGCGCTGGCTGAAGCCCTTTATCTGACAGCGCTTGAACGAAATGGTGATGTGGTATCCATGAGTTCCTATGCGCCCCTGCTGGCCAAAGAAGGACATACCCAATGGAATCCCGACCTGATCTACTTCAACAACAGCGAAGTGAAACCCACGGTGGGGTATGAGGTGCAAAAGCTCTATGGCCTCCATGCCGGTGATCAATACCTGCCTGCTGCTGCCACCCTGTCCAATAACCAGGAAGCCGTCAGGAAGCGGATCGCCTGGTCGGTGGTGCGTGACACCAAAACGCAGGACCTGGTCATCAAGCTGGTCAATCTCCTGCCCGTGTCCGTGCATACAACCATGGACCTGGGGAGTATCCATCCCACGGGTGCTACTGCCGTGAAGACCGTATTGCAAGGACAGCCTGCTGATAAAAATGCAAGACCTGTAACGGGTAGCATTCCATTGGCTGAGGTTTCCCGGATGGAATTGCCGGCTTATTCTTTCACCGTTATCCGCTTAAAAACAAACTAATGATTCCTTACGATTTAAAGCCGGAGGCAGCATCCATCCCGGAAATGTTGTTGCAAAAATAAATTTATCCTACTATCGTGTTTATGTCCGGAAAATGACTTACGGCCTTGGACAGCCGGCCATGTTTTAGCTAAAAAACGCTCTTTTCAGGGCGTTTTTTTTATGCCCTGTTGCAAAAATAAATAGTAAGGTACTATGCCCAACCTATCATAATCGGGATGCGCGAATGCCTCAGCTTTGTGTTATCAAATCAATGAATATGCTATCAACTACTAAGTATCCTGTAACCAACTTTAGCGCGATGATCCGGCTGCTGACAGGCATCAGCAGCCTGCTGGCCTGCTTAGTGCCTACGGATTGCCTGCGCTCCTTAGAGAACTGGCCCCTTTTTCATAGAGCGTTCAGGCAATACGTAGGCAATCCGGAGGCAATCTGCAGCGTTTACGACGAGGCCCCGGGAGCAACCGGATGGCAAGCCAATATGCTGTATGATCGTAAAATGTACAAAGCGGTTGCCAGTATTACCCAACAACCGCCCGTAAGGAAAGAAAAGCGGGGAGCGGAAAGACTACTACATCTTCTGAAACCCCTTCTGGAAAATAATCTTATCGGCCTGGTATACCACCAGGTAATAGGTGCCCTGCGGCAGATGGCCTACGGGTACATCATAACCCGTACCGGGCCGCACCGTGGTATTCGTCTCAATGAGCTTTTCACCGGCAGCGGTAAATATCTTCAAGGCTACAGCGCCCGTAATATCGGCACTCCGGAACTGCAGGTGCAGCAACTTAATGGCCGGGTTGGGCGAAAGCACAATATCACTGTTCCAATGGTCGCGCAGCTGAGCCGGCTTGATCAGCGAGATCGCTTCACGGCCATCCAGGTCTACCTGGCGCAACCGGTAATAATATTTAATACCCGTCATCACCTGCCGGTCGGGAAAACTGTAATTGGTAGGTGTGGTGGAATGCCCCTGGCCATCCACCCAGCCAATGGGCGTGAAGTTGATCCCGTCCTGCGAACGTTGCACCTCAAAACCTTTGTTGTTCGTTTCTGCATCTGTAGTCCATGCCAGCTGGATAAAAGTATCACGTGGGGTAGCATCAAATTTAGACAGGATCACCGGCAGGGCCACTTGGGCAGCTCCACCCTGTACCAACGGACTGAAGTCGGTGAAGTTAACCCCCAGGTTGGGCGTGGTAGTTATATCGAAGCCCGCTTCACACAACTCGAAACTGCTCACAGTTCCGGATGCCAGACTGATGCTGATGGACATCAGTTCTATCCAGTTGCCGGCAGTCCAGGTTTCGGGAAAAGTAAAACCGATGGGATCGGAATAAAAAGCCTGGTAGAAATAAGCGCCTTTGGCGCCGCGCGGGCCGGCTTTCTTTAAGTTGTAGGTAGTAGCAATGGTGTTGGTCAGCGCCGCATTGGAACTGCTGTTCCACTTAAGGCCAAATACAATGTCCGTGATATAATCGGCACTGGTAGGGGCGGTAGCTGCTGTCATCCGCATCTGAACGCCCAGTATGCCGCCTCCTTTGTGCACCACCCGTATCTCGTAGCCCTGGCTTTGGGCCATCAGGCTAAGCACCAGTAATAACAATATGGTTATAATATTTTTCATGCTCTTTTTTTTATACATGCTTTTAATAAGTGCTCATCAGGGTAATTGTTCTACCAGGATATTGTTGGGTGTGGCAATGCCCACATTACTCAATATGATCGTTTTGTCGTTGGCCGATCCATTGTATTTTATCTTGCCGTCGAGGTTCAGGTCATTCACATCATACATCGTGAGTATATTGTTGGGATTGGCCAGGCCTACTTTGGCAAGGATCATTACCTTATCATTGGCCGATCCGTTGTACTTGATAAATCCATCTTTATTGATATCGCCTGCCCACATCATCATCACGCCATTCTGGTTGCGCTGTGCATCCGTGCCCCAGGTGGCGGTGGCAGGATTGGTAAAGTCGATGACAGCTGCCGATGTTTTGGTGAGTGCCAGTGGTGCAGCCGTCATCACACCAAAGTGATTGCGGTGGCGGATGGCCAGGTAATAGTTGCCTTCAATAACCTTATTGAAGAATACGGGCGAGTAGCCATCCATGTCTACAATACTGCCATCCCGCCTGATGAGCGCAGCGCGGTTGGCCACCACCTGGGTGGGAGTGCTGCTGTTGCGCAATTCGAGCCATACCCAATCGGTGATACCCTTTGCCTCTACACTATCCAGCACGCCTGCTTTGGGTGTTTCGATCGTGGGGTTGTTGACCGCCGTAAAGCCCAGCGCACGGTAAGGTTCCGTAGCAGGTAATAAATACAAACTGCGGAGGCTGTCGATCATCATACCATTGACGGCATTGTAGCCGCCCTGCAGGAAGGCGCGGGCTGCCACCAACAGCCCTTCGCCTTTGATGGTCACGAGTTGCTCTCCTGCAGACTTTGGCGTTTCTTCGTTACCCGTATAATCGGTGGCAAGGGTATAGAAGGAATAGGTCGCGCCTTTTTCACCGGTGAAGCTAAGGTGGGTGGAGTCAATATTCTTTTGGTAGAGGGTGTAGGGGCCATTGTTCTTGCTGTAATACAGGGCGTACTCTTTCACGCCCGATCCCAGGCTATCATCTTTGGCTGTCCAGGAAATGGTAAATACATTATCCACCAGTGAGGGCAATGCCAGCACACTGCTCACCGGTGCTACTGCATCGATGATATTGAGGGTGGTATTGGTGGCGATGGGTTCATTCACGTCAAAGATGATTGACGCCTGTTTATTGATGCTGTCACGGGTGCTGGTGTTCCTGTTGGCGATTACCGTAAAGGTCACATAACCTTCGCCTTTGTGGGTGAGGCTATCGTTGACGGGCAGGAAGCCTCCATTGGCGGCCACGGTATTGGCGAGTCCGGTGGCGGGGTCAATGCTTTCCAGTATCCAGAAGGCGCGGCGGTTGGCAAGGTCCAGCCCTGCCGTTACATCCACAAACACACCCAGGCTGTCTTTTACGTCCAGCCGTCGGCTGAAAGTCGTACTATTAGGCGGCACCGAAAAGTTGAAGGGGCCAAAGCCAAAATCACCCAGCCGCAAAGAGTTGGGATTGATATTCGGGTGTATCGGACAATAGATGATCACTTTCTGTGCGGGTGCCGTAGCAAAGTCGGGATCATTCTCGAAGAGGATCTTGTACGACAAGGTGGCTTTGATAGATACCCATTTCAGGGAATCAAATCCCCGGGGGCCAATGATCTCATTGGGGTCCTTTGGCGCCAGTACGGGCATACGTGGCCCGGGCGGCGGGTCGGGCGGACAGAGGCAGTCAGGTCTCAGGCAACCCATTTGCGGACAGGGTGGGATGGTGTCGCCTGGAGGTTTGCATTGTTTAGGCTGGGCAAATAAAGTGATAGGCAGGATCAGGCTAATAATAAGTACAACTTTTTTTAAAATATTGTAATGCATATGCCCTCCTTTATTTTATATTTTTATTGCAGCAAGGTTCAGCCTTGTCCATTCTTTTTTGACAATCTTCATAAACCCTCCTCGCGTCGTCGAGTTGTCCTGGAAGGTTTCTTTTGGGGACATCTCCTTTCGCGTCTTCACAGCCCAGGTCGAGATACTCTTTTCTGCCTTTATAACATGCCTTTGCATTTTCATATGGTTCAGTAAGTTCTTCAATGCAGTCCAGGCCAACGCAGCTTCGTTTTCCATCACAAGGCTTTTTATAATCATTATGGATATCATGGCAGCGGCCGGATACCCAATGAGATCTGTCTCCTGCTAACTCTCCCAGGCCATCAACCACTATAGTGCCGTTTTGAGTAGGAACCATTAGGTATTTTCCTACTATATAGGCACCACGCGTAGTTATTAAAATGAAAAGCAACCTGGGGCCGAGAGTTTCGAGCAATATTGCTATTGTTACAAGTGCGCCGCCACCACCTATGACGAGTACATTTGTACCGAATGGATCTATTTGATGAGGAATGAAATATGCTGCATAGGTATTGTAACCGTTTATGTAGCCAAGTGGATCTTTTTGAAGAAAGCGACCTGTTGAAAAATTGTATACTCTTTGTCTGAAATCATAATTGCCTGTACTTGCGTAATATGGGCGTCCGGTAAAAAGAATATTATTATTGACAGATGAAGAGTCTAGTTGACCATAAGTCTCATTATAAAAAGACGGGGCTCCAAATCCGTTATACTCATTTCTTTCTGCCAGTACATTTTCATCATAGACTGCAAGTGCGCTGCCCTGCCGGTCGTTGGCGAGGTAATAATTATGGCCATTGTAATTATAGGTGATGACATCATCCAGCCAGGTACCATATGTATATGTTTTCTGAATAACATTAGCATTGTTTCTTTCTTCCAATATTCTATTCCCGTCATAATAATAATAGGTTATGCCGGCCGGCGTAGCCAGCTTTATTTTTCTGTCTAATGCATCATACTGGTATTCCTGGTCACCAATTTTGCTTATCCGGTTTTCATAGTCGTATTCATAAGTCTGATGTGCATCAGACGTGGTGCTTCCGTTGCCGTCATAAGCGAAGTTGGCAGGTACGCCATTGGCTGTAGTCCTTGAATAGGTGTTGGCGTTTTTTACGTCATAGCTTATGCTTGTTGTACCTTCGATGCTGAGCGTTCTGTTGTACAGGGCGTCATAAGTATAAACGTTTTTTGAAGTTGTATCTGTGAAGGCTTGCTGGTTTAGTTTGCCTGCATAAAAGCCTGTAAGGTGATAGACTTCGTCATACACATATTTTTCTGAATGGGTGGGACGATGATTTTTCAATGCAGTAAGGCGGTTGCCTTCATTGTCATAGGTATATAGAAAGTTTATTGCGTTATTGGGTTGGCAGTCGAGGCTGGTGATACGGTTATTGGCATCGTATCCGTAATGCTGGATAACACCGTTGACAAGTGTTTTGGTAGTCAATCGGCCAGCTCCGTCATAGGTAAATTGCGCAATGGTATTGGCGCTTTCCCTGATCATTGATAGCCTGTTTCGCTGGTCAGTGGTTTCTGTGATTACTTTCCCTCCGGGATAATTAATTGTTCTTGTATTTGTAGTATAAATAAACTTGGTAGTCTTTCCATTAAGGGTTTCAGTTAATATTCTATTGAGTTTGTCATATGTAAAGCTGATAGTAGCATGGCTGTTGTTAGCAGTAAGTTTATTTCCTTCGGCGTCGTATGTGAATGTTTCATGCTGGCCGTTGGGGTAACTGCGTTGCGTCAGCTGGTTTGCATCATTATAAGTATAGGTGGTTATAATTCCGTTATTGGCTTTGCGTGTTTTTTTGTTGCCGCTGACATCGTACGTGTACTCTTTTTTGACCCCATCTGCAAATGATTCCCCGATCAGCCTGTTCATCGCATCGAAGCTGTAAGAAGTGATGTTGTTCTTTGCATCTATAATTCGGATTTGATTGCCGTTGCCATCGTGTTCAAACCGCGTGCTGTTGCCTGAAGCGTCTGTTTCCCTGGTGATCTTATTGAGTGCGTCGTATTCAAAAGTTCTGCTATTGCCATTTCGGTCGGTTTCCCGGGTCGTATTATTGTTGGCGTCATATTGCCTGGTGGATGTATGCCCCAATGCATCTGTAATGCCGGTAATCCGATTCAGTACATCGAACTGGTAGGAAACGGCGTTGTTGTTGGCGTCTTTCTGTGTTAATTTATTGCCATTGGCATCATAGGTATAACTGTTGATTGTTCCAATAATGTCGGAAACACTTGTGAGTTGGTACTCGTTATTATAGGTGTTGGTGAAAGTGTTGCCGTAGGGGTAAGTGACAGATTTGATATTGTTGATAAGGTCATAGGTGTATGTTGTGACTTCGTTCAAAGGATTAGTCTCAGTCAGTTGCCTGTTCAATGCATCGTAAGTGTAGGAAGTAGTATTCCCTAGCTTATTTTTTATCATGAGCTGATTACCATTGGCGTCATAAGTGATTTCTGTAAAAAAGCCTAATGGATCTATGCTCTTTGTTTCCCGGTTTAATGCATCATATTCACTACTCCATATTTTCCCATTCTTATCTTTCTGTGATAATATACGGTGATTTCCATCGTAGGTGTTTGTAATGGTTTTGTTGAAGGGGTCTGTTACCTGGGTGAGCCTGTTCAGGGCGTCATATGCATAGTAATTGACATTGCCATTGAAGTCTGTTTCTGCAACTTTATTGTCATTAGCATCGTAAGCCATAGTGGTAGTATAGCCACCTGCATTGGTGGTTTTAACCAGGCGGTTCAGCTTGTCATATTCATAACGTGTGGTATTTCCCCTTTTGTCGGTTTCACTCACCATATTGCCAGCTCCGTCATAATCAAAGCTCCGTGTTTTGCCCATCGCATCCCGCTCCGTCAATACCTGGTTACGGCTATTGTAAGTATAGGAAGTGCTATTGCCGCGGGCATCTGTTGTCTTGATCTTGTTTCCGTGTTCATCATATTCTACGGAAACCGTATGCCCCGAAGGAGAGACGGTCCTGATCCTCCTGCCCAGTCCATCATATACGTAGGTCGTGGTATGATTTAATGCATCTGTCTGACTACTCAGATTGCCGGATGCATCATAAGTATACTTTGTAATACCACCCAGCGCATTCGTGATCTTTGTCACCCGGTTTTGCAGGTCATACTCATAACTGGTCACATTGTTGCGGGCATCCTTCACTTGCGCCAGGTTGCCACAACCATCATAAGTATTCGTTATGATGCCATTCAGTGCATCCGTGGTTTTGGTGAGCATCCCATAAGCATTGTATTCGTACCGGGTAGTATTGTTATTCCCATCTTTATATGTCAATACATTGCCCTTGCTGTCGTAAGTATATTCTATTGTTATTCCCAATGGTTTGATGATCTTCGTCTGGTTGCCGACTGCATCGTATTCATAGCTGGTGGTATTCCCCCTTTTGTCTTTGACCGTTAATACCTTATTCAAGGTCAGGTCCCAGGTGTAATGGACGCTATAACCTTCTGCATCTGTCTCTTTGATCACATTTCCCCTGGCATCGTACACATATTGCGTGGTCTGGTTATTGCCGTTGGTAAGGGACGATACATTGTTGTTTCCATCATACTGATAGGCCACATTGTAACCGCAGCAATTACCTTCCTTATGAATGATGCGGCCCGTAGTATCATAACTGTAGGTGGTGATCTGCCGCTGACCCTGTACCTGCTCCGTTACAAAGGTCTTGCGTGTCTGCGGCGAATAGGTAAACAACTGGGTAGTGGCGCAGGATACGATCTTCGATACCGCGCCATTGCCATTGTAGGTGATGGACATATTGTTACCTAATTCGTCTGTAAACCCAATGATCCGGCTATTGTCGTCGTAGTAATACAGCAGCGTACTGCTGTCGGGACGCATCACCTTTACAGGATTGCCGCTCGTGTCATACGTATACACTATTTTCCGAACGGGTGCAGAACAGGTATTCTGAATTTCCTTCAGCTTGCCACCGTCCCAGGTCAGCGTAAAAGTTCTGCCCGCCGCATCTGTGATAGCCGAGGGAAGAGAATCGGTATAGCTAATGGTAATGGTATTATTATTCCGGTCCTGTACCTTGGTGAGCTTGCGGTGCGAAGCAACATCAAAATAATAGGTCCACCCTTCTTTGGTAACGAGCCTGAACTTGCCCGCCTGGTACTCCGCCAGGGTATCATAGGCGCCCACCGGGGCTTTGTAAGCGCTTCCTGCTTTTCGAAACAGGTCGCGGCGGCCATCGGCACGCAATACGGTAATATTGCCCGCCGTATCTACAGTATAAGCCACATTATAAGTGAAGGTCCAGCCACGGCCATAACCCCAGTTCTTATTGCATTGCGTATTGTTGTAGGAAAACACGATCTCCATCGGTATGCCCTGCGCCGGCATCTTCATATCCGTACGCTGGTGATACAGGTTGCCGGTAAAAGAATTCACATCAAATCCATTGGGCGCCTTAACGGTAGGCTTTACAGCGCTCTGCGAGGTGGCTTCCAGTGTACAGCTGATCAGTAGGATCAGCGTCACAAGTGTCTTTACAAAATAACTCTTTCTCATAAACGGTTTATTCTATGATGGCGAATGTTAGTTCGGCTACGCCGCGTGTAGTTGCTTTGGTAAATAGTTTGATAAATCCTTTGGCCCCTGCCCTTAATATGCCCGGCGGTGCACCCGGCTCGGTAAAGGAAAGCGGCAGCGTGGTTTTTATTTCATCCAGCTCCGGTACGGTAAACGCAATGGGCGCTCCGGTAAGACTGATAAAGAACCGGGTGGGCAGTGGTATATCAATGGAACTGGTATTTTCATACGCAATGGTGATCGGTTCCACCCTGTTGAGCCTGGTGTTTTCTGCATGAATGAAATCAGTACTGATGAGGTCTTCATACCCAATGTTCACTACCTGGCATACGAAGCCGGTACCACCGCCGGGGCCACCGCTGCCATTGCCGCCACCGCTACCGCCTAATGGTGATCCGGGACCGCGCACGATCTCAAAGCCTTGCAGCAGTTTGGTGGAATCTCCGTTCTGTTTGATGGCTACCACATCATATACACCCAGGGAAGTCCCCTGCAGGTTGTACGACACAAATACATGCGAGGCGTCAATATAATACCGGGTATAAGGATATATCGAAGGCAGCCCGGCTTTGCGCAATACGAATTGCGTGGAAGGTTCAAAATTGGCGCCTGCTATCTTGAGGGTAACACCGCCGGTATTACCACCCTTGCCGGCATCCACCGCCGTGATCTGGAAAGGAATGATACGGGCTTCCATGTTCACAGACTGGCGACGCAACAGTGTCGTATCATTGCCAAGGAATAGCAGGTAATAAGTGCCGCTGTCTGCCGCCGGAACGATCAGTTGCTGGTTGGTCTCAAAAGGTGTTTCCGCAGCGTAGTCATAATTGTTGGGAGCAGGTACAGCCCCGCGTTTCAGATAGATCCTGTTCACTGCATGTTTGCTGGTATCGCCGGATAGGGTGATCTCCATGGTCTCTCCGTGCAGGGAGGCCGGAATGTGCAGGCGATAGTAAAGGGCCTGGCCATTCAGCAGCAGGTCGGCCGTGGACACAGCCAGCGGCAGTGCTTTCACATCGGTGGTGAGTTGGGTGGCGGATACGCGGGTATTGTTGTCTTCCTGTACTTCCACCAGGCTGTTCAATATATCTGTACGCACGATGATGTAATAGTTGCCCAGCGCAATATTGTTGAGCGGGGCTGTCAGTGTCCTGTTGAGGGTGAGGCCGGCCAGCAAACTTATATTCTCTTCTTTGGTGCCCAGTAAAATATCGTGGTCATCAAATACCGTATCTGCCGAAAGGTATACGGCCTCTTTGAGGTAGCCATAGGCAGGATTTTGTCCGCTATTGCCCAGCTGCCATTGGATGGTAGTGGGCTGGCCTGCCAGCTGACTGCCCGCAGGCACGATCACCTGGTTGATAACGAGGTCGCAGGGCAGCTGCGGCCTGATGAATATGCCTGCCGTAGCGGTGTTGTTGTCTTCTCCCTGTTGTTCATATTGGCTGTTATTGGCATCCGTACGCAATACCACATAATAGTTGCCACTGAAGGAAGGATGCAGGATGATCTCCAGTGAATCGGTATAGCTGCCATTGGCTGCCAGCGGCCCCGTCTGAGTTTTGTTGCCGTAGGAATAGATGGAACCTGCGGAAGGTTCATCGGTCACAAAAACCTGGTCATTCCAATAGGGTGTGTTGGTATTCCCCGGGCCATTGTTCTTCACGGTAAACTTCACCCATATCGCTTCGCCGGCAAATGCTGCTGCAGGTGCTAATAAGGAAAGGGGTTGCAGGTCGGAAGGCGTAGGCTGGGTAATGACAATGGGTGCATTGGGCTGCCCGCTGATATTGGTATTCAACACCAGGAAATTGTTGCCCCGGTTGATATCATTCTGCTGGTTGTCGCGGTCCGTGAGCACGATCAGGTAAAAACTACCGCTTACGGTATTCGGGATCGTTACCGTGCGCTGGTAGGCAATAGCGCCATTCGGCAGCATCACATTATTCACCTTCCACTGGCCTAATAAACGGTCTGCCCCATCGATCACCGTATTGTTGGAAAGGTATACCGCGTCGGTCCACTCGGTGAGCAGGGTATTGGTAGTGCCCGCATTTTTGGTGGTATAAGTAAGGCTTACTGATTGACCTGCCAGCAGGGCCGCGCTTTGTACGCTGCCTTCATTGACAGCAAGATCAACATTGGGCAGCGGAGCCACCTGTATCGCTGAACTGATAGATCGGTTATTGCTTTCTCCGGTATTTTCAAACACCTGGCCGGTGGCATCCGTCTCCACTACTACATAATATTGACCTGCCGACTGGCCCAGTGGCATCATCACGGTGGACTGCACAGCATAGGATTGCCCATTGGTCAGGCTCCTGTTTTGCGCAACAGTAGTGAGCAGTATATTACCTGCATCGTTGAGTGAATTGGAAGGTGACAGGTAGACGCGTTCAGTCCACTGTTTGCCCTGTATGGCCCCGGTACCAGTATTGGTAACTGTATAGCTTACCTGCATGGTTCGGCCTGCCGTGTCCTGTGGAGGTGCGGTAACATTGGTCACTTCCAGGTCGGCCCAGGGAGAAAGGGTGACTGCAATAGGAGCATAAGCCAGGTTATTGTTGTTATTGCTTTCCACAATGCTGCCGCCGGCGTCTGTTACGAACAACAGGTAGTAGTTGCCGGAAATGCCGGCAGGTAAGGTAATGTTGAATTGCTTATTGTAGGAACTATTGCGGGGTTGTACGGAATTGTTAGTCACTGTTCCCACCTCTGTATCATTGCCGTCAAAAATTGTATTGCCGGAGAGATACACTTTATCGGTCCAGCTGCGGCCCGTCAGGTTACCTTTGCCGTTGTTCTGCACGGTATAGCCAACAGTGATCGATTGTTCGGAGCTGGCGCCTGCCGGTGCCTGCGGCGCTGTCATCACCAGGTCAGGTACGCCTACAAATACCGGCCCGGCTGCACGTGAAGTATTGTTGTTGTCAAAAGGAAACTCATTGATGCTGTTGCCGGCATCTGTTTGGCAAATGAAATAGTAATTGCCTTCTGCCAGGTTGGCCGGTATGACCACTGGCGATTGTACACCTGCTACAGACAAGGATAATAAAGGATTGTTTTGCGAATAGGTCAGCAATGGCTGATCCAGCCAGGTCTGCAAGGTCGTATCAGTACTGAGGTACAATGTTTCTGTCCACGGTCTGGTAACATCCATGCTGCCATCATTGGCCGTCGTCCATTGCAGGATGATGGATTGGCCCGCACTGACAGAATCATACGGCACACTGATATTGTCCACGATAAGATCGGGATGTGGCCGCAGCAGGATCGTCAGTTCCGGGCTGGAGCTGATATTGTTGTCTTCCTTATCATATTCAAAGACATAGGCATACCGGTCGGTTTGCACATGCACGTAATACGTGCCCTGCAGGTTCTGTGGTATTTTGATCTTAACGATACTATTGTATCCCTCTTCTACCTGCAAGGCGCCATTGTGTTGAGCGCTATACAAGGTTGTTGCCTCCACCGGATTGAAGAGCGGATTGGCCGACAGGTATACCTGGTCGTACCAGTTGTTTACGTTGGTAGGGCCGGTACCTTTGTTGGTGATAGTATAGCTTACCGTTAAAGTATCTTCCGAAAATGCCGTGGCGGGACTTACTGCCAGGGCGGTTACCTGCAGATCGGGCGGAGGCGCCAGGGTGATGGCAATGGCGGCGCTGGTGCGCAGGTTGTTGGTATCTGTCAGTTCAAAATAACCGTAACTGGAAATGCCGGTTTTTATAATGAGGTAATACTGGCCCTGCAATCCCTGGGGTATGCGGTAGGTGAGGGCAGGGGCATCGTATGCCTGGCCGGGTTCCAGTGCACTGAAATTCTTGTAAGAGCCAATAAAGTAATCGTTGCCAATGCCCAGTTTGGGTGCATCCGACAGGTAGGCGTATTCATACCAGGTGGCAGTACGGGTAGAGCCGCTGCCCTGGTTCTGTGTGCGCCAGGAGAAGCTGATATCCGTTTCGGAAACCGCAACAGGCGGCACGGTGACAGAGGTTACCACCAGGTCGGGCAGGTTGCGTAAAGTGAATTGTTGTACGGCGCTTTCTGTGCGGCAACTGTCTCTCACAGCTACTACCTTCCACTTATAGGTATTGCCAAATTGCAGCAGATCGCTGTTTAATGTATAATTGATCTGTACAATGCCTTGTACGGAAGGCGTGGTGGGAGCGCTTTCCGCTACTGGCCATACATACAGCTCATAGCTGGCGGCATTGGTAACCGGACCCCAGGAGAAGGTGACCGGCTTATCGAGCTGTTGGGCATTGATGCCTGGCAAGAGGTTACCTGGTGGTGTCAGCGCCGCCAGGTGTTGTATTACGGCCTCTGTAGTATCATTGAGGTGGAAGCTGTCGGTCTCCAGGCTGGTATAGGCCCTGATGGTGTACTGCCCTGTTGCAGCCAGGTTGGCGGTGGTGCTGAAGGCATAGTCGGTGGTGGATGCCGGGGTAATGACAAGGCTGCCGACATTTTCCGTGATCACCGGACCATTGTTGATGCGGTAATGCACGTTGAACCCGGTTTGCGGTGTATTGCCATTATTGCGTATACGCACCTTTACCGGGGTGGTGGCGCTTAAGCCGCAATTGGTAAACGGGGTGGGGATGGCCGTGATGCCAATATCGTTGATCTGGTTGCCCGCCGGTTTATTTTTCCAGGGATCAAAGAGTACCTTGTCGCTCACCGCATTGCCGGTACCGCCAGGATTGGTAGTCGGATGTAAAGGGCCGGTAAGGCTGCCCCACCAACAGTTGCGGGCATCAACGATTCCTCCCCCATAGTTCGTGATGCCCGCCTGTGTATTACCCAGGATATTGCAATTTGTAAAAACGGGGCTTCCGCTATTTACCACAATACCGGTACTGTTGTTTATTACCGTGCAGCCGGTAATAATTGGAGAGCCGCTATAGATGTACATACCATTACCGGGGCTATTGCTGATGGTACTGTTGACAAGCTGTATATTGACGTTATTGCCCAGGTACAGGGCATAACCATTGTTGCCCATGCGGGTCAATAAGGTATTGCTGATAACCGCATGGCTGTTGTCGTATAAATAAATGCCGCCGCCATTGCTGATGCCATTGAGTGCCGTAAACTGGATGGGGGCGCTTTCCGATCCCAGCGCGCGCAATGTACCGTTTACGTTGATGTTGGCATAAGGATATATGAAGTCTATGATCACACCGGGTTCAATGGTGAGGGAAATAGAAGCCGGCACGGTCAAGGTGCTGGGTAATGCATAATTTGAATTTTCTCCGGGATTCACCAGGGTCGTATTGGCAGTGAGGTAGGTATTTTGCAGGTTGATGATCGCGTTGTAGTTGGAATGGATATTGGGCAAATTCTTCATATACGGATAAATGCTGCGGGCGTTGGAATTGCCATAGAAACTGCATCGCTGAATAATAGGAGCAATAGTGTCCGTTGTAAAATTGATAGCGCGATAGTTGTTGTTGATGGCGCCGATGGAACAGTCAGTGACGGATATATCGTTATGCCCCAGGGATACGGCGTACGCAAAAAAGTTACGGATCGTAGAATGACTCAGCACCAAGGGCGCTGAAGCCTTGACCGCGGCACTGTTGTTGAAATAACTATAGGCCAGGGAATCGAAGCTGGCATATTGAATAGAGGAGCCGGTAGAACCGCTTTCCAGGCTGATGCCGCCGCCATGGCTATAGCCATTGTTGTTGTACCCGCCGAAGAAACGGATAGAATCCGCTGCTGTGCCATTGGCGATAAGGGTACCGTATACATAAAGCTGCGTGTGGTAATTGGGCAACTGAATATGACAGCCAGGCTGAATGGTCAATGTTTTTTGTGCATTCACTACTACATTGCTGGCCCGGTAAAAGGAACCAGGACCAGGTTTGGGCCAGGTGGCATGTTGGGCTACGGCGCCGCTCAGATCAATGATCGCATTGGTATTATTGGAAATGCCGGAGATACTGCCGGGACTGGCGTGCAGGGTGCGGGCATCGGTATTACCGGCAAAGCTACATCCGGTAATGGTTGGCGCGATCGTATCGGTACGCAGGTAGATGGATTCCCGGCCGGCATTCAGGGCGCTGAAGGTACAGTTGTTGAGTGCTACATTACTTCTTTCGATGTCTACCGCATATCCAAAATAATTACGGAAAGAAGAGTTGCTGATGGCTACAGGCCCGCCTGCAGAGATCACTGCATCATAGCTGCTATTCCAGGGATAGGCGAGAGAGTCGAAGCTTACATAACGGATGGAGGAGGCGGTGGAGTTTTCCCAAAGCCGGATACTGCCACCGTAGGCGTAATTGCTGTTGCGGCCTCCGAAGAAGCGGATGGAATCTGTTGCTGTCCCCTCTGCTATCAGGGTGCCAAAGATATTGAAGTAGCTGGAATATTCCGGCAGCGTGATGCGGCAGCCGGGCTGGATGGTGAGCGTTTTGCCCTCTTGCACGGTTACATTGCCCACTTTGTACAGTGAGTTGATACCGGGCTTTTGCCATTGGGCATGTTGCGGCACACTGCCATTCAATTCAATGATCGCGTTGGTGTTATTGAAAAACCCGGATATGGTACCCGGACTGGCTACGATGGTACGGGCAAGGATGGAGCCGGTGAATGTACAGCTCTGTACTACCGGTGAAATGGTATCATAACGAAGCGATATTGCCTGCCTTTGGCTGCCGTAAGCGCTGAGATTACAATTAGTAACAGACACATTGCTGCGCTCAATCCTTATGCCATATCCCTGGTAATTGCGGATGGAGGAATTGCTGATAGCTACCGGCCCTTCTGCCCATATGACTGCATCGTTGCTGGTAGCTGTTGAGGCCAGGGAATCAAAACTGCTGTAGCGGATGGAAGAACCTGCTGAACCACTGACAATATAAATATTGCCTCCATGCGTGCGGCTGTCATTGCGCCCTCCTGTAAACCAGATCGAATCAGTCACTGTGCCGTTGGCTATTAAAGTACCATATACATAAACCCGGTCTGAATAATCCGAGAAGGCAATACGGCAACCCGGCTCAATGGTCAGTGTTTTCGTGGCATTGATCGATATATTGCCCAGCAGCTGGTAAGAGGAGCCTGTGGCGGGGCGGGGTAATGTACTGTTGGCAGTGATCGTGCTGGCTCTTAGCCCGATGATCGTGTTGAGCAGGTGAATGTTTTCAGCGCCACCCGCCCAGGTGGTCAGTTTATAATTGCTTTCTGTATTGGTGATCAGGGATTGGGAGATAACAGGTTTGGCGGTATCCCGTATATAGATCGATCCTGTATTGCCATTGTAGTTGATATCACCAAGACTGTCCATCCGTATATAGCTGAGTGTAGAAGCGCTGGAGTTGAGATAAACTGCACCGCCATAATTGGAGGCGGCGGTGTAGGCAGGATCGGCCTTGCCAATGAAGCGGATGGAATCCGTGGGGGTGCCCACGGCCTGTAAAGATCCGTTAATAGTAAGGTTATAACTGTAGCGCGGAAAGGTCACTACCGTGCCGGGCTGTATCGTCATCGTTACACCGGCACTCACCGTGAGCGGGCCTGTCAGTTGGTAGCGGGAGTTGGTACCCGTTTTTACCAGTGTAGCGTTGCGCAGGAGGTTGTCGCTGCGTACACCGATCACTGCATTGTTGAGGAAAACCTGCGCCGCACCGCCTGCCCAGGTGTTGATGGCAAAGGTAGACTCGGTATGGGTGATCAGGCTGTTATTGATCACCGGCGTGGCGGTGTCGCGTATATTAATGGCGCCGGCATCTCCATTGTTGTTCACATCGCCCAGGCTGTCAATACGCACAAAGCTGAGCGTGGAGGCGTTGGAGTTGAGGTAAACTGTGCCGCCGTAATTGGACGCAGCAGAATAGGTGGGATCAGCCTTGCCCACGAAACGGATGGAATCAGCCGCTGTGCCCACGGCCTGTAAAGCGCCGTTAATAGTAAGATTATGATTGAACCGGGGAAAATGTACGACTGTGCCTGGCTGAATGGTCATGGTAACACCCGCATTTACAGAAAGGGTGCCCAGCAACCGGTAATAAGAATTGGTACCTGTCTTTACCAGCGTACAATTGCGCGCAAGACTTTCAGCCCGTACACCGATCACGGCGTTGTCCAGGAATACTCGTTCTGCGCCTCCGGCCCAGGTATAGATCGGGTAGGGGCTTTCTGTATTGGTGATCAGGGTATGATTGATCACCGGCCTGGCCGTATCACGTATGTCGACAGCGCCATCGGGACCATTATTGTTGACATCACCCAGGCTATCAATGCGTACATAACTGAGCGTGGAGGCATTGGAGTTGAGGTAGATCGTGCCGCCATAATTGGAAGCAGAGGAATAGGTTAGATCCGATTTGCCAACGAAGCGGATGGAATCGGCTGCAGTGCCTATAGCCTGCAGCGAGCCATTAACAGTAAGATTATAATTGAACCGCCTGAACTGAACTACTACCCCTGGTTGGATAGTCAGGGTTTGTCCGGCAGGCACGGTAACAGTAGCGGTGAGGATATAAGGACTGCCGGCCAATGTCCAGGTGCCGCTTTGATTTCCACTCACATTGGTTTGCCCTTTTGCGAAAGGAGCAAATAGCAGACATAGTATGGCCATCATTGTACGTGCGCGACCGCGCAGTACAACGGAATACAGGTTTAGGAACATAAACGAGTTTACCTTTGTAATGAAATAATTACAACTGCACACTAATCAGGTGCGGAAATTGGAGCTGAACTGGTTGGGAAATGGCTTTACCGGAGGAATGTGGATACCAGGAATAACCGGGCTGCGTTCTGGTATGCAATATGAAACAATTGGGGTAACGGCCATAGTGGCACTTTCCCAAATGCTGTTTTCTATTTCCGAACAGGCGGGTTACTCCTTGCGAAATAAAACGGGGCGGCGTAGGGCGAAGATCGGTTGGGGTTTCGCCAATAACCAATAGATTCGTGGGTACAATTCAATCAGGATCATATGCTGCATCAATTAAGCTGCGGAGAGGTGGTTACCCAGTTTCAGCGACTGTACAAGATATTGGCTCCCGATGTGGATTCCGTGGCCATTGCCCGCGACTTATGGCTGGAATGGGAGAAGACCGGCAACACGCCACCCAATATTAATGAGATCGCAAAAGATTATGCGCAACACGAGAATGGCTTTTTTTATGAGCTGGTCAGGCTGGCCGAAAAAATGCATCAGGGCAACCTTCCCATCCAATACTGCCAGTTTACCCTCGATCGCTACAACGCTTATGCGATCACCACAAAAGACTGCTACATTGTGTTGATAGATGATGTGTTTTTCCAGCTACTTTATTTTATCTGCAATATCCTGGTGTTTGATGCAGCAGGAGGTATAGAAGATCCCGCGGAAAAGGAACAGGCCAAAAAGTTCATTGCGGAAATTATGCAGGTTAATTATTTCAGCAGGAAACGTATTGACTTCAGTGAGGAGGGTATACAGCATGTGTTATTGAAAAGGGATTACGAACTGGCAGAGTTTGCCAACTACTTCTTTCATGCCTGTAAAGCATTTATTATTGCGCACGAAATTGGCCACCATGTGCTGGGCCATGCCCGTGGAACTACTAAGCGGGTATTCGCGCTCCACACAAAGGAGGTGACGGTAGAAGTGGATGAAAGAGCAATAGCCGACGAATACGAGGCAGATCACTATGGATATAAACTATTTGGTGTTTTGTCCAATACCAACGATGATACCGTTTATTATGCCTGGTGTAAATTCAAATTCAATTTTGCCCCTGCCTTTTTATTCGATCTCTTTAACGCCTTCGATAGGTTGCAGGAGAAAAGGGCCAACAAGGTGATCGAATACACGGGGCATCCCCATCCTGTGAGCAGGCAGCAGGCGCTACAAGAGCAGTTTTCCATCGAAATGAATGATCCACTTTATTTGTCATTGAAGGAATCCCTGGCTTTTTACCTGGGTGCATGATCAATCAGGCGGGTTGTTGTCGGGGGTAATGGTGCGCACCCTGGCAGGCAAAGCAATTTTGTAATGCGTGGCTATCTCATGCAATACCATGCCGATGGCTTTCTTCAGTGCAGCCAATCCAATCTCCAACATGGCAAAGTCGCAATGACGGGCAAGATGCAGGAACGCTTCACAGGAGCGATTGATGGCATTCAGGAGCAACTCCAGCCTCCCGTCAAAAAGCACAAGGGTTGCCTGCCCCAGCATTAAAGTACGCATGTTCTCTACCGCTACAGTAATATTTTCTTTTGACAAGCTGCCTGCCTGGGCATATAATACTTCCTGTTGATCGAAGAGTTCAATAATAGCGGCTGCAGCTGCAGGTTCCTCTTCTTCCTGGTTCATAGAGAAGCTGACCCTTTTTCTTCCTTCCAGCCATGCCGCTAGTACTTCTTCGTGCGCCTGCTTCCAGGACATTAATAGTTCTGCCGTATAGGTTTCCTCTTCCTTATTTACGAGTAATGCATCATGAGCGCATAGCCAGATGCCATTTTCAATATCATCGTGCCTCGGCCTGAGTTCAGCCTGCCCGGCATCATACCGGGGATCTCCTTCCTGTACCCCACGAATGAGGCAGGCGACACCGAACTGATGAACCTTGGCAGGATTGCTTAAAGAAGGGCCTGCGGTGAGACGGAGGCAAGACGGATTTGAACACAACCCGGCTGCCCGAAGCGACAGCGTATTGATAGTGGCCGGTGAAAAAGGCGGGCTACTGCTGGTAGGTGAAAAAGATGAAGCGAAAGCGTGCACGGCAGAGGCGGATGTTTCTCCGGGCACCGTTGGCTTTTCGGTGGGAGCAGTGGACGCTTTAAGGCCCGATGCAATATTGGAAGGCGGGGAGCCGGTTACTTCATATGCCTTCAGATACAGCCTGATCACTTCTTCCAATAAAAAAAAACTGCTGCGTTTAAGGGGCTTGCCTTCTTTGGCGCGTTCCAGCGATCGGCCGGATATAGTAAAGAGCTCAAACTGTCGATACAGCTCTTCCCTTTTAGGCTTTGTGATACTACTCCACTCCTCAGCGGGGACTTTTCCAAGGAGGTCTTCCTTTAATTTCCCTTTGATAAAATCTTTGAATTGTTTTGCCAATGCGGCACCTGTATCACTCCCGGTGTTGATCGAGCATACAGCTTCCAGCCTGGCCATGGTTTGCGGGGTGATAATGATTGGCCCCCGGCCTCCCTTTTCATGTTGTTCCTGCATATTCCGACTTGTTCTGACAGTTTATGACTAGTTCTGACACGTTCTGACTGCTGCTGCCAAGTAGCGACTATGGCAGGTTGTAGGCAGTAACCGGTAGTATTTTTGATCTCGATGGAAGAATGGCACCTGGTCTTATACACGCTGGCTAAAGGTAACCAAAATATCTGATCGGTGCATCGCACTTTCTTCCTGCCACTACAAGAGCAACAGGTGACCGTGCAGGATGGTGAACTCCGCGGTAACACCCTCCGGAAGGGCCCTTCCGGTAGCCTGCAAGGCGCCTGTTCTCTTTTCTGCTCTCTCATTATTTAATCAGATGCGGCATGCTTCCACACAAAACCTGTTGTAACCAACAGACCAGGATCACCATGCCGCTGCTTTAAAAAAAAATATAAATTATGAAATACATAATAATGGCAATTTTTACAATTGCCGCCAGCTTCTTCATGCCCTCCTGTTCAAAACAGGATGTGAAACCCGGTTCTGCTCAGGAAAAACAAACAAGTCCTGTCAAACCCAAAAAGGACAACGCAGCTTCGCTGCGTGGCGGAGGTGAGGACGACGGAACGCCCATCGTGATGCACAAAGTGAAAACCCAGGCCAACGCTCCTATACCACAAGCCAGGGTGTTTATGGTAAATGATACCCAAACCGACACACTGGAAGCGGATACAGATAGTTTGGGCGAAGTAAAACTCACACTGCCCGCAAAAGGTTCCTGGTTGACTGTGGTTACCCGCCAGGGGTATCATCCGAAGTATTTCGTGTCAAATTTTGTTGATTCATTTACCATTAAGACAAGTATACTACAGGAGCCATAAACAGTCCTCGTGATCCATCCTTATAAAGACCACCAAAAAAACCGGGACTTGCTCCCGGTTTTTACATA
Organism: Paraflavitalea soli; assembly: GCF_003555545.1. Taxonomy (GTDB): domain Bacteria; phylum Bacteroidota; class Bacteroidia; order Chitinophagales; family Chitinophagaceae; genus Paraflavitalea; species Paraflavitalea soli. The sequence continues at coordinate 409,477 of NZ_CP032157.1, forward strand.
TAACCATAGTGTGTACCTGTGCCCTTACCTCCGGCACAAAAAGTTAAAGGTCCTGATACCGGCAAGATGCAAAAATGGGCAATGACCTGTACAGGGCTGCTGCTGAAAACCGCATTTCTCCTTTTGAATGGCCTTATTGAACTTCCGGACGTTTAATAAGTTACATAAAAGTAAATTCCTGCTTAGCGGCCATGTCTTGTTTTTCCATAAATTGCTTTAAACTACCTGCTAATGCCTTTCCCCTGGAAAATTGTTTTCCTGTTACCCCTGCTGGCAACGGCTTGCCGCGATAAAAAAAACAATGGACCCAATGATCTTTCTTCCTTCCGTATACTGATCGACCAGGCCAATGACGAACAGCAAAAGCTGCCGCCACGCCTGGCAGCCGCACAAGCGGCTTATGCTCTTGCACTGTTGAGTGGTGATAAACCCGCCCAACTGGAGAGTATCCGCACTACCGGCGTGCTCTACCTGGCGATGGACAGCATCGACCGGGCCATGGCGTCCTTCGTTCACTTGCAAAAGCTGGCCGACAGTGTAGGGGATAAAGAGAACCGGGGAATGGGATTGAACAATATCGGGTTGATCTTTTATGAAAGGTCGGTTTACGACAGCGCCATTATCTATTATGAACAGGCGGGCAGGCTATTCCGGACATTGGGCGATACCTTACGCATTATACAGGGGGATATCAATACCGGCATTGCCTACAAGAATATTGGTGATTATGAGAAGGCTTTTAGCCTGGCGACAGGTGCGGCGCGCATGATGGAAGGGATGCCGGCCTCTGCCGAACTGGGTACGGTCTACAACACACTGGGCAATACGCTCAAAGACCTTAGCCGGCCAAAAGAAGCGCTGATCTATCACCAAAAGGCCATTGCTATTCGCCGTCAGTTGAAAGACAGTATTGGCATTGCAGCCTCCCTCAACAATACCGGTAATGTATACAAGAGTATGAAAGCGTATGGCCAGGCCATAGACCATTACCTGCAGGCACTGGCAATAAAAAATACAATGGGCTCGAAGCGATCGAGGATAACCACCATCGATAATATTGCCGAGGCCTACCTGGGCATGCAGGAATACGGGCTGGCTGCACAATACGAAGCGGAAGCATTGGCAGGACGCAGCGAATCGGAGGACAAGGATGGCTGGATGTTGTCGGCCAACCGGATGGCAAAGATCCACATGGCCCGCCATGAACCTGATAAGGCAAAACAACTGGCCCTGCGCATCGACAGCCTGGCCAATGCTCCTATCTACATCAGCCATCAGTTAAAGAATGCATTGCTGCTGGAAGAGATCTATGCAGCTGCAAAAGATTATCCCAATGCCAACCGGTATGCAAAAAAGGCACTGGAGCTGAAAGACAGCCTGTTCAATGCAGACATGTCGGCTGCTATATCAGGCATGAATGCCCGTTACAATACAGAAGAACAACAGCAAAAGATAGCCCTGGCCGAAAAGAATGATATCATCCAGGAGCAGGAGATCAGTCAGCAGCGTAACTTTCTCCTGTTGATGGGATGTATCATTGCCTCCCTGCTGGTAATCACCTACCTGCTGTATGTTTCCAATAAACTACGGAAGAAAGCCCGGGAGCGTACAGAACTGTTGATGGCCGAGCTGAACCACCGGGTTAAGAACAGCCTGCAAATCATATCCGGCATATTGCAATTGCAAACATCTGTGACTGAAAACCCGCAGGAGATAGAGCGGATAGAAGCGGGGAGAAGCCGGATACAGTCGATCAGTATTGTACACAACCTGCTTTACCAGAAAGAGTATACCGGCTCTATACAGATGGATGCTTTCATGACGCAGATCACCAACAATATCGGCCTGGCATTCCAGGACCAGCAGGCGGTAATAGCAGAGCACTCCATCGATCCTGTTGCGCTGAATGCCGATCAGGCCATACCCGTGGGGTTGATCGCCAATGAGCTATTGATCAATATTTATAAATACAGCCAGACCAGCGGAGAGCCGTTGGTCGTGCGAATTGGCATGACACTGGACAAAAACACCTGCCGGCTGATGATCCGGGATAACGGGCAGTCCTGGGATATGGCTGCCGCCCGGCGACAGCGTAAAGGGCTTGGCCTGCTGCTGGTCAATATGCTTATTCAGCAACTGAAAGCCACCTGGCAATCGGCCCGGGAAGCCGGAGAAAATGTACAACTTGTAAGTTTTACCAAAGCATAAAACACCATTGTATGGAAAAGAAAAGAGTGCTGATCGTAGAAGATGAGATCATTGTAAGTGCAGCCATGACACTTACGCTTAGCCGGAAGGGGTATGAATGCCTGGCCCTCCCTTCGGGCGAAGAGGCCCTGGAAGCATTGCACGAATTTGAGCCCGATGTGATATTGATGGACATTGGGCTGGCAGGGATGATCGACGGCATTTCTACTGCGGGTATTATCCGGCAGCAATCGGCCAAACCCATTGTGTTTATTACAGAACAGACCAATATGCAGGTATTTCAACAGGCAAAGGGAGCCCTTCCGCAATATTATATCAACAAGCCCTATACCGATGCTGCGCTCATCCAGGCTGTAGAACTGGCCTTGCTAAAGCCGTTGTCTGTACAAGCCTCCCCGGCACCAAACCAAACCATTATGACCCTGGGCGAGCGGGTGGCCGATGGGATATTCGTTTACTATGGTAATGAATATACGAAGGTATTGTTTAAAGATATTCTTTACCTGGAGGCCAATGGCATGTTTACCCTGGTCCATTGTGCGCAGGATAAATGCTACAAACTTTCGTTAAGCTCCAATAATGTGGTGGCGCAACTGGCCAATCCGGCTTTTGTGCGCACCAGCAGGTCATTTTATGTGAATATCCACCGCATAGACAGTATACGCAATGATGAACTGATCGTGGATAAGAAGCATGTGCCGATGACTAAAAACTATAAGGCTGATATCCTCAGCCGCGTTACCCGCATTGCGCAGCAATAGATAGGCTCTGCAATCTAATAGGCTTCAAATTCCACTACCTGCCCTTGTCTCAGGTGAAGCGGCAGGGTATCGACGCCTTCTGTGGCGCCAGGGATAATTACTTTGCTTTGTATCCTGTATTTTTTAAAAGGCAACCTGATGTTTAATAGCCCATCCCTGGTGGCAGTAACTTTTACATATACCGGTACACCTTTTTCTTTACGGGCGCTTACCAGGAAAGCTCCTTCTGCACGCAGATCAGTAAAAGACACCTCCTGCCATGATTTCGGAACAGCCGGAAATACTTCTACATACCCTTCCCGGCTTTGCAAGAGCAGCTCCTGCACGCCCTGGGCAAAAGCAAAATTACCTTCCAGCGTAAATGGGCGATAGGTAAAGCCCGAGTATTGTCCGCCTTTCTGATCACCGTTGAGATGGAAACTATTGGGTGAACAGAAATTGGAGGCGAATATCTGTAACTGTTGTACCGCTTTGTCTGCTTCATAGGCCCGTGCATAGAGGCAGGCCATCCAGCTGAAAGAATAACCACACCAGGCACGTGTGCCCATCGCCTCGATCCCTTTGAGGGAGTTTTCGATTACTGTTCTGTCGGCTGGCCGGTTAATGTCCAGCAATGCCAGGGGATAAATGGCCATGTATTGGCTCATATGCCGGTGCGATGCTTCGAGGTTTTCTCCGGGTGCGAGGGTAAAACCTGTTTCATTTACTTCAAAAGCAGGTAGTTCATTCAATACCTGCTGCCAATGTTGACTCTCTGCTGTTTTGCCATGGGCCTTGCTGACTTCAGCGGCTGCTTTAAAAAGAAACTTCGCCAGCGACAGATCATAATTACTCCATTGCCTGAACCAGGCCCTGATATCATTGTCGTGGTATTCCGGGCTGGAGCTTAAGGGCAGCATACGCACGCCGTTTTCCAATCGCGTAATATTTTCCAGGAAAGTAGCTGCCGCATGTAAATAAGGATAGGCCTTGTTGGCCAGGAATTGCGGGTCCATGGAATACTTCCATTGCCAGTAAAAATGCTGGCTTAGCCAGGCGCTCACGGTGGGTGACAGTGCATATTGTATCCAGCCGCCCATGGGAGCGCCGCTGATGGTGGCCACACCCGGGACATTCAATCCGCCTACTTCAAAATACTGTTTGGTAAACTGTTCATTACCGGCTTTTATTTTCCAGAGCCAATCGGTAAAGCTGGCGCTTTCGCTAAGGTGATTGGCCGTATAGGCAGGCCAATAACTCAGTTGCGTATTGAGGTCATTATGAAAATCTCCTTTCCAGGGCGGCAGGCTGCCATTATCGGCCGTCCAAACCGCCTGCAGCGTAATAGCAGGTGCGCCCGGACGCGCCACACAACCCAGCTTATATAGCTCCAGGTAATATTGTTTTTCCAGTAAACTATCGGGCAGCGCCACGGATGATTGTTTCCAGAATTGCTTCCACCAATTGATATGTGAGGTCTGACCGGTATTGTACAGGTTAGCGATAGCAGCAGGGGCGATCACTGCCTGTTGTGTATTGGTGATGGTCCAGGTACCCTGTAGCGAACCTCCTTTGCCTGATTGCCATTTAACCAGTACTTCATAATATTTTCCCTGTGCGGTGGGTTGGTGGTACAGGATGCTTTGGTTGCCTTGCGTTAAGGTGCCTGTTGAATACCCCAGCTTTTGCAATCCTTCACCGGCATGGCTATTGTCGTTCGTTGCCTTGATATTGCCGCTATAGTTATGCATCACCAGGGCCGGATCTATACCGGCAGGCAGGTGCTCAAAACGGAAATAACCCCGTTGTTCGCTGGCCTGTACATAACAACTGAAAATGGCCCCGTTTTCAAAGCGTACTGTATTGATAGCTGTTTTGATGTCAAGTATATTCGATACTACTTTACCCAAAGGGGAGATGTCAAACTCGATGGCTGCGGCCGGCAGTTTGGTAGGGTAGGGAGATTGGTCATAAGGAGCATCCAGGGCATTTTGTACCGGCTGGTAATCCTTTTTCAATACCTGGGCTTCCACCCATTTGAAGGTGTAGCCGGTAAGATCCAGCGCTTTGCGGTCGTCCCAGAGATCGGCCCTGTCAAGTGACAACCTTAGCCGCTTGTTCTTTTCCCATACCAGGGCGCCCAGCATGCCATTACCCAGGGGCATGGCCTCATCCCAGCGCGTGGCCAGTTTGTTGAATGATAAGTTGTGTCGAACTGTTGGCTGCGCTGCTGCCTGGGTAATGCCAGCCAGCAATAATATTGTACACGCGTAGAATAATTGTTTGGTCATGCTTGCTTCAATCAGTGCCAAAAGGTAAGGCATAATTGGGAAGCAGGCCTGCTTGACAGACAATAAAAAATGCGCATACGGTTGCACCAACTGCCGGGCGTTACTCCGTTCGCAGGCTCTTTACCGGGTTGGCCAGGGCTGCCCTGATAGCCTGCACACTAATGGTGACAATGGTGATCACAATAGCCAATATCGCTGCTATCACGAACACTATTGGCTGGATGCTGATCCGGTAATTATATTGTTGCAACCAGTCGTGCAGGTAATAATAGGTAATGGGTGTTGCGATCACGCAACTGATCAACACCAGCACGATAAAGTCTTTTGACAACAGCATCCACAGTTGTGATACCGAGGCGCCCAATACTTTGCGGATACCTATTTCTTTGGTGCGTTGTTCGGCTATATAGGCAGCCAGGCCAAAGAGTCCCAGGCAACTGATAAAGATGGCCAGACCGGCAAAGAGGGCCGACAATTGACCGATCAATACTTCCAGTTTGAATTTGGCGGCATAACTCTGGTCCACAAATTCATATTGGTAGGGATAGGCCGGGTTGTATTTATTGAAGATGGTGGTAAGCTGTGCAAGGGCATTGGCCGTGTTCGTATTGGGCGACAAGCGATACAGCAGGTGTCCCTGCGCACCGCGATCGATCACAAACATGGTGGGATCGGCAGGAGAAAAAGGAGAAAGCATGAGTGCATCTTTTACTACACCAGCGATCTGCCGCGCCCTGCCACCCCAGCGAATGGTTTGGTTAACCGGGTCTTTGATGCGTAAGCGGGCGATCGCTGCCTCATTAAAGATCACCTGGTTGCTATCGGCTACACCGGCAAAATCACGGCCTTGTATTATTTGCATGCCCATCGTTTTGAAATAATCTTCCGTTACCATGATAATACCCATCTCTACCGTTTCCCCTGCTTTTTTGCCGGGCCACTGGCCAATATCAGAATGCCAGTATACGTCCGTGGCCGGGCTGCTGGCGGTGGTCACCTGGCTAGCAATGCCCTGGGCGATCAATTCATTTTTCAGGGCCGTGTAGTTATTGGTGAGATCGGAGCTGGAAGGGCTCATCACCAGCCGGTCGAGGTCATAACCACTCGGGCGGCTTTTGGCATGTTGCACCTGCTGGTAAATAATGACCGTACTGGTGATCAAGGCAATGGAACAACTGAATTGTGCCACTACCAGTATTTTGCGGAAAGGAGAATTGGACTTGCCGCTGCCCACACTGCTTTTCAATACTTTCACCGGCTGAAAGGAAGAAAGATAGAAAGCTGGCCGGCTGCCCGCGATGAGGGCGGTGACGAGTACGCCAGCCAACAGCAGTCCCCAGAAACCTGTACTGCCAACAGGCAATGCCAATTGACCGCCCGTAAGTGTATTAAAGGCAGGTAAGGCCATTTGCACGAAGACTACGGCAAATACAAAGGCGATCAGCGTGAGCACGAGTGATTCAGCGAGGAATTGCAGGATGAGGTCTTTCCGGCGTGAGCCTACTGCTTTCCGTACGCCTACTTCACGCGCTCTTTTTTCAGAACGGGCCGTGGTGAGGTTGATGAAGTTGATACAGGCGATCAGCAATACCAGCACACCGATCAGCGTAAAAGTGTGTACATATTCAAGAAAGCCCGCCGTGTCTTTTCCGTTTATATAGTTTGAATACAAATGCCAGCGCTCCAGGGGCTGTAAGGTGACATAGGAGTTCATGGCATTGGTGTTCCCTTTTTCACTGTGCTCAATAGTTCTGATCTTGCCGGCCACCTGTGCCAGGGTAACGCCAGGCTTCAGTTGTACAAATATTTGGTATCCGTTGTTGTCAAAACTGCTGTAGCCTTCCTTCATGCCGGGGTTTGCCTGTTCCAGGTAGCTGAAAGGCACCACGAAGTTGAATTGCAGCGTGGAGTTGGCCGGAATATCTTTTAGTATACCTGTTACTCTCAGGTCATTTTGGTTGTTGTACCGCACCATCTTATTAATGGGGTCCGCATCTCCAAACAAGGCTTTGGCCGTGCTTTCAGTCAACACAATAGAATAGGCGTCGGCAAATACCGTATTGGGATCACCTTTTGTAAGCGGATACCGGAACATCTTTAGAAAATCACCGCCCGCCTGAGCGCCCCGCAAAAACAACTTTTTATCACCTACCATCAACCCACGCTGACTTATCCAATCACTGATGGCCACATGTTCAATTTCCGGGATCTCATTGGCCAGCGCAATCGCTAGTTTGGGTGAAGTGGACCTGAAAGTAAGCGTGTCACCATTGCTGTCGTAATTGCGTTGTACCCGGTATAACTGCTGATAACCCGGTAAGAACCGGTCGTAGGAGTATTCATTGTATACCCACAGGCCGATCAGGAGGGCTACCGCCATGCCGGCGGCCAGTCCCAGTACATTGATCACACTGTATGCTTTATTTTTCAGCAGGTTCCGCCAGGCGGTTTTCAGGTAGTTGCGCCACATAGTGAAATGGTTGAATTGGTGTAGGCAGTGAAACGCACAAATAATACCATTTCCAGGGCGCTGTGATAACCAGCTTGTTAAGCAAAGGATGCCTGGGGAGATGTACGCTTTTGATACAATGGATGTCCTGTTTCGGAGATCATTCCACTTCTCTCACCAGCGAAGTGCGGAAAGTATTGCGGTAGGAACTGGGTGTTACTTTCAAATGCCGCAGGAATACCCGGCGCATGGACACCATACCGCCGAGGCCGCATTTTTCAGCGATCTGCTCTATATTGAGGTCTGAGTCTGAGAGGAACTTGCGGGCTATATCCAGCCGCATTTTCTCCAGGAACTTGGCAGGAGTAAGACCGGTCTCTTTAAAGAACACGCGACTGAAATTGCGCACGCTCATATTGGCCTGCGTAGCCATATCCTCTACCTGTAGCGGTTGGTGCAGGTGCTGCAACAGCCAGGGGTGGATGGTCCTCACCAGCGGGCTTGTCAATTCAAGCGGCGGCAGGGATTGGCCAAACTGATTTTGACTGCCCGGCCTTTTCAAATGCAATACCAGCTTACGGGCTACTGTGAGCGCAATATCACGGCCCAGGTCTTCCTCTACCAGCGCCAGCGCGAGGTCCATGCCCGAAGTGAGCCCGCCGGAAGTATAGACACTGCCATCCTGCACATAAAAAGGACTGCTATCTACCTGTACCAACGGATAATCATATTGTAATTGCTCACAGTATTCCCAATGCGTGGTGGCATGTCGATGGTCCAGCAAGCCCGCTTTGGCCAATGCAAAAGCACCTACACATACCGAGCCCATACGACGTACCCGTTTCTGGTTATTGCGTAGCCAATCAAAGAACGCGGCCGGCAGCTGACCGGCTGTGGCAAAGGACATACCGCCGATCAACATCGTGTCAACCGGGAAATCAATATCCACCACATTCACCGCACAGGTAAGTGTAATACCTGAAGCTGATACCACACGCTTCGACCGGGTAGCAGAAGCGAGTATGATCTCGTAGCCAAAAGCATCACTGCCGGTGGCGGCAGCTGCCACTTTGGAAGCCAGTGAAAAGACATCCCCGGGGCCTGCCACATCGAGCAGGTGCGCCCCGGGCATGGCTACAAGAACAACTTTCCTTTTGCTTTTGCGGGTAGGTCCCATAATAGCTGTTTTGGCAAATGTAAACCAGATAGTTTGTTACAGTTCCGTAATCAATTCTGAGATCCTGTTGGAGATACCCATCTCATTATCGTACCAGGCTACCACCTTCACCGTCTTTTGGATCACTTTGGTGAGCTTGCCATCAATAATGGAAGAATGCGTATTGCCGAGGATATCCGCCGATACCAGCGGCTCTTCTGTGTATTCGAGAATACCTTTCAATGGGCCATCCGCATATTGCTTAAACAGCGCATTCAAAACGTCTGCAGAAACTGCTTTGGAAAGATTCACCGTGATATCAGCTACCGATCCGTCAATCACCGGCACCCGGTAAGAATAACCATCCATTTTCCCTTTGAGCGCAGGCAGCACATCGCCAATCGCCTTGGCCGCGCCGGTACTGGTGGGAATAATGGAATGCGTAGCAGCACGGGCCCGGCGCAGATCGCGGTGGGGAGCATCCTGCAATTGCTGGTCAGCTGTGAAAGCATGCACAGTACTCATAAAGCCACTCTCAATGCCAAATTCTTTCTCCAGTATATACAGCACAGGAGCAATACCACCCGTAGTACAGGACGCCGTGGAATAGATATCATCATCACCGATCAGTTCATTGTTGATACCGTGCACAATCGTCTTTACGCCGCCCGTGGCAGGCGCAGTGATCAACACCTTTTTAGCACCGGCACTCAGGTGCGCCCGGGCAGCAGCCCGATCCGTAAAGCGGCCGGTCGATTCAATCACTACATCAATGTCCAATGCTGCCCAGGGAAGTTTGGCTGGATCTTTTTCACTCAGCATCTTAATAACCTTCCCGTTTACCGTCAGTTCTTTATCGGTGGCTGCTATAGTGCCGGGAAACTTACCATGCGCACTGTCAAACTTCAGCAGGTGCGCAAGCGTGGCCACATCAGTGAGGTCATTAATTGCCACTACTTCAATACCAGGCTTATCCTGCAATGCCCTTAAGGTCATACGGCCTATTCTTCCAAATCCGTTAATAGCTACCTTCTTCATACTATTTTATTTATTTCCCCCTAAAGGTAGTGGCTGGCTGGCCTGTCTGCCAGGACATAAAATATACCATTCCGGCCATCGGGCAAGGTGTTAGGTTTTAGGCATTAGGTTTTAGCTAACAGCCACTACCGCGCAGCTAAAAGCTAACACCTGTTTTTCCTGTGCTTTATGTAGGAGGTGATATTTCCTGACAACCGGTTGCGCATCCCTTGTCAGGCAAGGACTGAAATCCCGATCTTCGCGGCAACATCAACCCACCCCGCACATGAGAAGTATTTCCCTCGTGATCTTATTACTGGCTGTTACAGCAGTATCCGCACAAAATAACCTTGTTACCAAAGCCAATTACCAGCAGGCTGCCCGGTTTGCCCCCCGGAAACTGGATAAGCTCATCTTCAGCGCCAGCGTTGATCCGCACTGGCTCAAGAAAAGTGATCGCTTCTGGTATGAATATGAAACCACCGATGGCAGGAAATGGTACATCGTAGATCCGGTGAAAGGGGAGAAAAAATTATTATTCGACAATGCCGACCTGGCTGCCAAGATCACCCGCATAGTAAAAGATCCCTTCGATGCCCAGCACCTCGGTATCGACAGCATGCGGTTCATTAAAGATGAGAACTGGATACAGTTTGAAGTGAAAAGCACCGCAGATGTAGAAAAGAAGGATACGGCCGCCAGTACAGGAAGAAGGGGGGCAGCTGCTGCCACGCCTCCTGCAAGGGAAAAGAAAGTATTCTATTTTGAATACAATATCAATACGCGCGAGTTGACCGAACTCCCCGATTTTAAAAAGCCTAAACGCAAGCCCTCCTGGGCAGCCATCTCACCCGATGGCAATACCATTCTCTTTGGCCGCAATTACAACCTCTATTGGATGGACAAAGCCAATTATGAAAAAGCCCTGAAGAAAGAAGATGATTCTACCATTGTGGAGAATAAGCTCACGACCGATGGGGTAGAGTATTACAGCTATCATTCAGGTGGCGGCGGGTTGGGCAACGAGACCAATGTAGACAAAGAGAAAAATAAAGACAAGCGTAAATCCGTAACAGCTTTCTGGTCACCCGACTCCAAATATTTCTCACTGGTGCGCAGGGACGACCGAAAGGTGAAGGACCTGTGGGTGATCAACAGCATTGCCGATCCAAGGCCAACGCTGGAAACCTACAAATACTGGATGCCCGGTGAAAAAGAAGCGCCCGTAGATCACCTCTACCTGTTTGATATGACAGCCCACAGTGGTAAAGAAATGCCGGTATCTGCTTTTAAAGACCAAAATCTTTCTATCTGGTCTACACCCGCCCCCGCTAATACACGCGATGATGATTGGCGCCCCCTCACCTGGCTCGGCAACAACAGCAAGTTCTATTTTACCCGCACAGGCCGCGATTTGAAGAAAGTAGATATTTGTCTCGTAGACATTAATACCGGTAATGTAAAACCCCTCATCGAAGAAAGGTTTAATACTTATATCGAGGTAAGGCGCGTGGGCCTTATTGCTGAAGGCAAGGAAATGATCCATTGGAGCGAGCGTGATGGCTGGGCGCATTTTTATCTCTATGATGAAAATGGCAAGCTGAAGAACCAGATCACCTCCGGCACCTGGCATGTGGAGAGCATACTGGGCATTGATGAAGCCAAGCGCGTATTGTATTTCTCTGCCAATGGCAGGGAAGCAGGCGAAGACCCCTACTATTTGCACGCTTACCGTGTGAACTTCGATGGTTCCGGTCTCAAGTTGCTCAACCCCGGCGAGTTTGAACACGCCATGAGCATCAACGACAATGAAACATTCTTTGTAGACAATTTTTCCAGGGTCAATACTGTACCCAAATCGGTACTGTACGCATCCGATGGCCGTAAAGTAATGGACCTGGAAACAGCCGACCTTTCTTCCCTGATGGCCACGGGTTATAAATTCCCACAACCTTTCAAAGTAAAGGCCGATGATGGCATCACCGATATTTATGGGGTGATCTACAAACCCATGGACTTTGATTCCACGAAGAAATATCCGGTGATTGAATACGTATATCCTGGTCCGCAAACAGAAGCGGTGAACAAAGCTTTTGGAAGAGGTATGGACAGGACCGACCGGTTGGCCAACCTGGGCTTTATCGTGATCACCATGGGCAACCGTGGCGGCCATCCTTCCCGCAGCAAATGGTACCACAATTACGGGTATGGTAACCTGCGCGATTATGGCCTGGCCGATAAGAAAGCAGCCGCTGAACAACTGGCCGACCGCTATCCCTGGTTTGACATTAACCGCATAGGTATCCACGGACATTCGGGTGGAGGCTTTATGAGCACCGCTGCCATGTTGGTATATCCTGATTTCTTTAAAGTAGCTGTATCTTCTTCCGGCAACCACGATAATTCCATCTACAACCGTTGGTGGAGCGAGCAACACCATGGTGTAAAGGAAACCATCACTGATAAAGGCGATACAACATTCGCCTACAGTATTGAGAAGAACCAGGACCTTGTGAAGAACCTCAAGGGGCACCTGATGCTTACCACCGGTGATATTGACAACAACGTACATCCTGGCGGTACCATCCGCGTAGCCAACGCACTCATTAAATCCAACAAACGTTTTGACCTGGTGATACTGCCCGGTCAGCGCCATGGCTATGCTGATATGACCGAGTATTTCTTCTGGCGTATGGCCGATTATTTCACCCTGTATTTAATGGGCGATACCACCGAAAGACCTGTTGATATTGAACAGATGAACCGTGAACTGGAACAAAGCGGCAATGCTACCGGCGGAGGCCGGAGAAGACCGGAAGCAAATTAAGCAGCTACATAGCTTATTATAACAGATGGGCGCCCATACCAACGAGTTGAAGTAAAGCAGCAGTCTTCACTTCATCAGCGGTCAGGGCGCCCAGTTTTTTGTGTTGCAGCGCAAAAAAAAGCCGGTTAAACCGGCAAAACCTGGCTGGTTTCCTGTATTTCAGATGCATCTGTTAAATAATAATACATGTATTCTTAAAGTTGTGCTAAACCACTGTTGTACAGGCAATAATTAAGGGTTTTAATCTTAATTTAATAGGGAGATCAATACCTGTCAGGAACCACTAAAATGGCTGTCATGAAGAAACCTGTACAAAAAGAAAGTGCTATAGCGAAAAATGCATCCATGAGCGATCTGAATGAAATTGAAAAGGTAGTGCTCAACGACACTACGGAAGAACCGATACGGCAACACTTTTCAACTGCGCTTAAAATATTAACAACAGGAAAGGACGCCGACTATCGCCAGGCGATCGTCGAGGCCATCGCGGCGGTAGATTGGATGCTGTTGCAATATCCTTCCCGTCGGGTTACCGGCGAAGCCGAATTGCCCATCACCACCAATCCCAATATGATGCTCAGCATCCGGTATGTACTGCAGGAAGAAAGTATTGTCATTACTTTTGAAAAGGCGCGGTATTGGTTAGCAGTCTGCGCTTCCTCTATTAACTACCTCAAAACATTGTCGCTTAAGATCACCTGATAACAAGCCGTTAAAATCATTCTGCTGCTATTTGCTTACCTTAGTAACCGCTTCTATACATCCAGGTATTAAAAATACGGTTACTATGAGGTCTGCCCGGTTGCTTGCCTGCCTGTTGATTACTTCCATTTTTATTTCCCCCGTTACCTGGGCCGGTGGAGCTGATCCTTTTTTCCTGCAGCAATACGACAACCGCAACGGACTTTCCAACAGCGCCATCAATTACATCTATAAGGATGCCAGCAACCTTCTATGGATTGCCACCTGGGATGGCCTCAATATGTATGATGGCAATACTTTCCACGTATTTAATTACAGCAAAGAGAACGATCTTAAAAGCATTGGCAGCAATGTCATCCGTCAGGTTACGGAAGATAAAAAAGGCAATATATGGGTCACTACCATTGAAGGTATTTCCCGGTACGAAAAACAGTCGGGGCGCTTCTACAATTATTTTTACAGTCAGCACCAGCAGGGTAGGGTGAGTGAACAGGAATATGCATTGACCACCGATGCCGCAGGCAATGTCTGGTGCCTCGATCAGAAAACAGGTATTCATTGGTATGATGCGGCCATCGACAGTTTTCGCAATCCGGGTAATCTCTTGCCTCAAACACCCGTCAGCAAACTCAGCTTTGACGAAGACAACCAGTTATGGGCCCTGGATGCCAATGGCGGCATTACTGTCTTCTCCCAGGCAGACCATCGTTTCAGGGTGGTCGCAAGTGTCAATAGCAAAGCGCCTGCTGCCAACCTGTTTCGCGTAGGAACGGAATTGTTTTTCACTACTATGGATGATCAGTTGTACCGGCTGAATACGACCTCCAGGACCCCCGAGTGGATCATGGCCCTCCCGCATGCACTGTCCGCTATTACTTTTTACAAACAACATTACTTGCTGGCCTGGTCTACCAAGGGATACGGCGTATATGACCAGCATTTCAGGTCCGATGATTTTTTGCAACAACCAACACAGGAGTTACAGGACATACGCATTACATCCTGGGCAGTTGGCAGTGAGGACATTCTCTGGTATGGTACCGATGGCAATGGCATCATTAAAGTATATCCCAAAACAAAATCTTTCGGTACCATCGGTACCGCCGGCAATGGCATGCCCTATAACAGGGCCGTGCGGTCTTTCTGTGAAGTGAATGGCGAATTGTGGGTGGGCACCAAGGGCAGTGGTATCATGGCCCTCAAACAGTTTTGGAAAGAGAACAATGCGGCTGCGCAGGAATATTTGACGGCGCCTGCCGCTCTCGATAATAATTCCGTATATGCACTGACCAAAGGGATCGATGGGTTGGTATACATTGGTACCGATGCCCGGGGCATCGGCATCTATGATCCCGGCAGCAGAAAGTTTTACAAGTGGTCCGATATTAAAGGAACAGCCGCCTGGCCCGAATTCGGATCGGTCTATGCGATCCGGCAGGATGATGATCTTTCCCTATGGCTGGGCACCAGCGGTTATGGATTGGTACACCTCAAAATAAAGAGAGAACGATCCGGTCAATGGAGCGTTGCTGCGCTTGAACGTTTTTTGTTCAACAACAGCAATACCGGACCTGCTAATGATATCATCTATGCGCTTGCGGAGGCAGACAATGATCAGTTATGGGTCGGCTGCCGCTATGGTGGTCTTTCTCTTTTTGATAAAAAGACCCGCCTTTTCAAAACATTCAAGGCATTTACCTACGAAGGAAGTTTGTCGAACAACGATGTATTGTCACTGTTTAAAGATAGCCGCAACCGCTTGTGGGTAGGCACCAGTTATGGACTCAACTGGATCGATGCAGAACAGGCTGCCGGCAAGGAACCTCGCTTCCGGAAACTCACTACCTTCAATGGACTACCCAACAATACCATCCACGCCATTACCGAAGACAGTACGGGACAAATTTGGGTAAGCACCAACAAAGGGCTGGCCCGCATTAGCCCTGCCGGCGACCAGGTAGCTTATTACCAGCAAGGCGATGGATTGCAGAGCAATGAATTTTCAGATGGCGCTGTGTGGAAGGATCGGGAAGGACGCCTGTTCTTTGGCGGCACCTATGGGTTCAACCAGTTCTTTCCGGCGGGCATCCGCGATACCCGCTGGCAGCCCAACCTCTTATTGTCGGGTATGCTGGTAGGTGGCAAAGAGACCGCGCTTAATGGATACCAGGTGTTGGATACTGCCAACAACCAACCTTTTCACATAGACATCAGCCGGAAAGACAATTTCTTTGAACTGGACATGAAGGCCATCAGTTTTCTCAATGCCGAAAAATGCGAATATGCCTGGTTCCTGGAAGGATACGACAAAGCCTGGCATTACAATGGCACTTCCGGTAAGATCGCCTATAGCAATATGGGGCCTGGCAAATATACCCTGCGCGTCAAATGGAGCAATGGGGAAGGCAATTGGTCGCCGGAAACCACCTTGCTCACCACCACCGTATTACAATATGTATTGTTGCGCTGGTACGCACTGGCATTTTATGCGTTGGTGGCAGCATGTATCTTCTACATCATTTATATCTACCGCAAGAACAAACAGGAGATCAGGCACCAGCTCGAAATAGAACACCGCCTGCGCGAAAAAGATGAGGCTATGCACCAAAGCCGCATTGGCTTCTTCACCAATATTGCCCATGAACTGCAAACACCGCTTACCCTCATCATGGGTTCGGTAGAACGGTTTATCGACAAAGCCAATCCTGATGCAGGGCTTAAAGACAAGCCTTATTTTCTTTCGCTCATTCACCAGCAGGCGTCACGACTTACCTACCTGGTACAGCAATTGCTGGAATTCAGGAAAGGGGAAGCCGGTTTTTCCAACAACCAATATAGTTTCATTGATATTTCTGCCCTGTTGCACAACCTGGCAGAACCATTCTTATCCCTGAGCGAAAAGAATGGTATGGAATACGAGCTCAGCATTCAGCCCGGGATCACCGGGTGGATGGACAAGGATAAAATGGAAAAGATCATCTTCAACCTGTTGTCCAACGCTTTCAAGCATTCCTCTAAAAATGAGCAGGTATTCTTCAGCGCAGCAGAGAACATACAAACAAAGGAATTGGAAATTACCGTCACCAACTCCTGTGATACCTTGTCCAAAGAAGCGCTCGACCAGCTTTTTGAGCAATTCTATGTGAGCCGTTCTGCTACAGCCACTACCGATAAATTCGGCACTGGCATCGGCCTCGCCTTTACCCGGCAGTTGGTCTCCCTGCTCAAAGGCCGCATCACCGTAGCCAGCACGCAGGGGCGCATCACTTTCAAAGTATGCCTGCCCATCACCCCCGAAGAGATGGAGAACAAGTCGCCCCTGGAAGTAAAGGTCATGAGTCACCAGCCCTCCTTGCTGTATCGCTCGGTAACTACTCATCCCGAGCCTGCCACTGCTTTATCAGCAACGGAGAACAACAAACAAGCCATCCTGGAAACACTGCAGACCGGCAGCCGGCAAAACATCCTGCTGGTGGAAGACGATACCAATATCAGGTTCCTGGTAAAAGACATATTGAAAATGGATTACATTATCCACGAGGCCATCGATGGCCTGAAAGCCCTCGAACAGATGGAGTTGATCATGCCCGATCTGATTATCTGTGATGTGATGATGCCCAATATGAATGGCCTTGATTTTTGCAGCCGGGTAAAAAATGCCCCCGCTACCTGTCATATACCTATTATTATGTTATCTGCACGCGGCGCAGAAGATCATCATATGGAAGGATATGAATCAGGCGCCGACGCTTATATGGCCAAACCCTTTCATGCGGCCCACCTGCAGCTGCGGGTACGGAAAATGCTGGAGTACCGGCAAAAACTGGTGGAGGTATTTAAAAAAGGCCAGACGGTGCAGGAACTGGAGGATGCCGGTCTTTCAGGCGATGACAAAACATTCCTGGCAAAGGTCATACAGATAATAGAAGAGAACCTGGCGGAGGCTGAATTGAATGCCCTCCTGCTCGAAAAGGAATGCAACCTCAGCAAAATGCAATTGTACCGGAAACTGAAAACGCTGACGGGCATGACCCCCGGCGAGTTCATCCGCCTTACCCGCCTCCGCCACGCTGCCGCCCTGCTCGTCAATACACAATTAAGTGTGATGGAAATATTTTATCGGACCGGGTTCAACAACCAGTCTTACTTCTTCCGCGAGTTCAGGAAAACCTACCACTGCGCCCCCGGCGAGTACCGGGAAAAAAGAGGAGTCGTGTAATTTAAAGTGGATCAGCCACTTAATGTTACTCCTGTACACTAAAATGTTACCATAGTGTAGCGATCAGGACGACTTTCAAACTAGCTTTCCGGCTTCAATTACGCCACTATGCCAACGATTCATTGCCAATGCCCGCCCCTTATTTCAACCATCATAGCAGCCGGATATTACAATTCTTTACCTGTATATAACCGGCCCGGATAATCCCTCAACAACACGCACCTTATCCTGATAGACATCTTATAGTAATTATAATCACTATTTCCGGTTATGCCGGACTTCTGCTCCCATAAGTATGGGACGGACTTTCCGACTTCCGGACTTTCGGACTATCTAAAAAGTTTGCATTATGAAAAAAATGATCCCAAGGCAGCTACGCCATACAGGAAAGCTGATCTGTTGCCTGGTAGTTTACTTGCTCTTTCATAGCGCTGCCACGGCGCAAACAGGCAAAGTATCAGGTACTGTGACCAATACCCAGGGCACGCCCCTTCCCGGCGTCACCGTACAGATCAAGAATAGTAAAGTAAGTACCGCTACCGATGCGGCCGGTAAATTCTCCATTAACGCAGCCCCTACCGACAGCCTCGAGTTCAGTTCCATCGGATTTAAAATGCTGACATTGCTGGTCGGCAACAAAACAGAATTGGTGGCCGCCCTGCAGGAAGAGGCCAATACCCTTAATAATGTGATCGTGGTAGGGTATACCACCCAACGCAAAAAAGACCTGACCGGCTCCGTCTCCACCGTCAACACCAGCGATATAGCAGGACTGCCTGTAGGCGGTGTAGACCAGATACTACAAGGTAAGGCCGCCGGTGTAACCATTACCCAAAATACCGGCGCGCCAGGCGATGGGGTAGTGGTGCGCATCAGGGGTATCGGCACCATCAACAACAACGATCCCTTGTATATTATTGATGGTGTGCCCACCAAAGACGGCATCAACCAGATCTCACCCAATGACATTGAATCCATCTCTGTGCTGAAAGATGCTTCTGCAGCTTCCATCTATGGAGCCAGGGCCTCCAATGGCGTAGTCGTCATTACTACTAAAAAAGGAAAAACAGGTAAGCCCCGGTTAAGCCTCAATGCCTATACCGGCGTACAACAACCCGTGAACCTGGTGAAGATGGCCAATACCCGGCAGTATGTAACCGCTTTCAATACCGCTGCCGCCAATGACGGCAGGCAACAGATCCCCCTGGGCATGCTCGATACCCTGCCCGATGTGAACTGGCAAAAAGAAGTATTGAACGATGCCAATATGAGCAATATACAACTGTCTTTAAGCGGTGGGTCAGAAAATACCAAATACCTGATCTCCGCGGGCTACTTCACCCAGGAAGGAATGATCATGAACTCTTCCAACGATCGTTTCAACATCAGGACCTCCATCGACAGCAGGATCAACGATATGTTCCGTGTAGGGGCCAACCTCAACCTGGCTTACAACAAAACACGCCAGGTAGGTAGTTCCGGTGATGGCTTTGGCGCAGGTAACCCCGGCGCCAGCGTGATGCGTTATGCCTTGTTCCGTTCACCTGCCAGTCCCGTTTATGATAAGACAGGCACCCTGGTAGATATTCCCAATCCTTCCGCATTCTTCGGTGATGGCCTCAACCCTGTTGGGCTGGCGCAAAATACCGACCGCAATTTCAGGACCTCCTCACTATTGGGCAATGTATACCTCGAGATAACGCCCATCGCACACCTGAAAGTAAGAACAGACTTCGGTACCAATTATATCATTACCGATTACAAACAATTCTACCCCACCTGGGGCAGCCCGCAAAGGCTGCAGAACTCGCCCAATTCATTGGCGCAGTCCAATACCAATAATTTCAATTACAACTGGACCAATACAGCTACCTACGATTGGAAACTCGACAAGCACCAGTTCAACTTCCTGGCCGGTACCGAGATCATCTTCAACCGTTCCCAATTGCTGAGTGCATCCAATAGCAATTTTCCCAATCAGTTGCCCAATTTCATTTACCTCAGCAATGGCACGGGGGTTACACCTGGTGTAGGAGGAAATGAATCCAGCGCTTCCCTGTCATCAGTATTCGGAAGGGTGGACTACCAGTACGATAGCCGGTATATTGCCGCCTTCAACTTCAGAAGGGATGGCTCTTCCCGGCTCGATCCTTCCGATCGCTGGGGTAATTTCTATTCCGGTTCACTGGGCTGGCGCATCAGCAGTGAAAAATTTATGGAAAATGTGGATTGGATCTCCAACCTCAAACTGCGCGGCAGCATCGGTCAGCTGGGTAATCAGGAGATCAACTATTACAATTATACCTCCCTCATTGGCAGTTATGGTTATTATCCCTTTGGTACTACCGCCGCATCGGCCTATACCATCTATGCCAAAGGTAATCCCAATGTAAAATGGGAAACCAGCACCACCACCGATGTGGGGCTGGACATCGGTTTGCTGAAAGGCGACCTGAACATTACGATAGATTATTACCGCAAGATCACCAGCGACCTGCTGGTCAATCCGGCCGATCCCAGCAGTGCCGGCACCGTAGCCGCTCCCGCCTGGATCAACAATGGTAAAATACTCAACCGCGGTTTCGATTTTGAAGTGGATTATAAAAAGGCCCTTACCAAAGATTGGAACATTGGCATCAATACCAATCTTTCTACCATCCACAACGAAGTGTTGGAACTGGTCAATAACCAGCAACTGGCCTATGGTCGTGTAGACAATGGCATTTTCGCCACTGCTGTGGCAGTAGGTCAGCCCATTGGCGCATTTTACCTGTTGGAGCAGGAAGGCATCTTTCAAAATGCGCTGGAGGTATTTACCCATGCCAGCCAGGGCGCTAACATCCAGCCCGGTGATGTGAAGTATAAAGATGTGAACGGCGATGGCAAGATCGATCAGAACGACCGCGTGTTTGCAGGCAGCGCCATTCCTAAGATCACGTATGCCTTTACCGGCACTGTTGGTTACAAGGCATTCGACCTGAGCATCTTCTTCCAGGGCGTGCAGGGCAATAAGATCTTTAACCAGATCAATACCGATATCGAAGGTTTCTACCGTTCATTCAACATTACCGAGCGCGTAGCTACCGATAGCTGGCATGGTGAAGGCACCAGCAATAGCCTGCCCTGTTTATCATGGACGGGTGCACAGAACAACAAGATCACTTCCACCCGCTTCCTCGAAAATGGTTCCTACCTGCGCCTGAAGAATGTGCAGTTGGGGTACAACCTGCCGAAGAAGTTCACCACCAAAATGAATATTGGTTCCGCCAGGCTATATGTGAGCGGACAGAACCTGCTCACGTTTACGAAATATACCGGCCTCGACCCTGAAATAGCTACCAGCGCCAATGCTGCAGGTGAAGGCGCCAAAGCGGCTGGTATCGATTGGGGTACCTATCCTTCCTCAAGGATACTCACAGTAGGGATCAATGTTAATTTCTAACGGTTAAATCATTTTGCTATGCGCAATAAAATAAATTATAGCATACTACTTTCCGCGGCCTTGCTGGCAGCCACCGGTTGCAGCAAGATCCTGGACCAGGATATACAGGGCAGTTATACGCCGGGCAATTATTTTACATCCGATCAAAATGCCCTGCTGGCTGTCAACGCCGCTTACCGGCCCCTTACTTTCAATGCAGGCGCCAACAATGCCATCTGGGTATTGGGCGACGTAGCTTCTGATGATGCCATCAAAGGAGGCAATGAAGGCGATCAGGCTGATTTCGATGCCGTGGATAAGTTCAATATCCTCACCACCAATTCGGCAGTGGAAGCTGTATGGAAAAATTATTATAATGGGGTATATCTCTGCAATGTAGTATTGGATGGGGTAACAGCCGACAACAAAGCGGTGAGCGATGCCACCCGCAAATCGGTGGTGGCCCAGGCAAAATTCCTGCGTGCTTATTATTATTTCATCCTCACCAATGCCTATGGTAAGATACCCCTGCACCTGAAAGTGGAAACAGCCGTAGAAGCACAAACACCAGCCAAAAGCCAGGACAGTATTTATGCACAGATAGAAAAAGATATCCAGGATGCCATGCCCGACCTGCCCTTACCCGGACAGGAAGAATTTGGCAGGGTAACACAGGGCGCTGCCCAGGCCCTGCTGGCCAAGACCTATCTTTTTCATACCTCCCTGGCCAATCATTACCAATTAGCCGCACAAACAGTGGCCAAAGTAGAAGCACTGGGATACAAGCTTACCAATAAGTACTACGATAATTTCAGTGCAGCCACCAAACAGAATACCGAAGCCATTTTATCGGTGAACCATATTGCCGGTACACTGGGGCTGGGCAATGAGCTCAATGCGTGGTTTGCTCCCCGCTCACTCAATGGTTATGGGTTCTTTTATCCCACCCAGAGCCTGGTGGATAATTATGAAAAGGCTACGGGTGGAGAGGTCGACCCCCGGCTGGATTATACGTTAGCCAGAAGCGGTCACCCGTATTTTGAAACACCTTTCGATGCCTCCTGGACCACCACCGGGTACATCACCAAAAAGATGGTGCAGCCTTTATCCGAAGTAGGTACCAGTATTAAGAACGTAGGTACTGTCAACTATGAAGCCTTGCGCCTGGCCGATATATTACTCGTAAAAGCAGAAGCACTCAACGAAAGCGGTCAAAGCGCTGCCGCCCTGGCGCCGCTCAACGCTGTACGCAAAAGAGCCCGTGAATCTTATCTGTATGATAATACCTTGCCTGGGTTTGGTACCGTACCCGCCGGATTGCTGCCTGATATTTCCACCACCGATCAGGCCCAGCTACGTGATATCATTCGCAAAGAAAGAAGGTCCGAACTGGCCCTGGAGTTCCAGCGTTTCTTTGATGTGGTGCGGTACGGAAAGACCTATGCCGAAGCAGCCCTGAAACCCGGTGCGCCTGCATTTAATTACGACAACAACAAATGGTTCCCGCTGCCCCAAAGTGAGCGCGATGCCAATCCAAACCTGTTCAAATAATTGCTTCATGCCAAACAATAATATTATGCACACCATAAAATGCTTTAGCCGCTTTTTACTGGCAGCATCCATCATAGGACTTGCTTCCTGCTCAAAGGATGATAATCCTGCGCCTGATTATAATTCCAATAAGACAAGGCTTAAACAGGTGATCGACAGCCTCACGGCTGTTTCCGGCAAGTCCGTGGAAGGTTCCAAACCCGGACAATATGTAATAGGCGCTAAAAAGGCCCTCGACTCCGTATTGTCCCTCGGCAACCAGGTATATACCGGCAGCTATACACAGCAGCAGGTAAACAACGCCGTGGGCAACCTCCTAGGAGCAGGGGAAACCTTCAGTACCAAATTGCTGCAGGAAGTATCCGTGGCCAACCTCATGGCCTTCTGGAAATTCAATGGCAATGCCAATGATTCATCCGGGCATGGTCACCATGGAGCCCTCATTACCGGCCTCACCGGCAGTTCGGCTACGGTGGCCAAAGACGGTGGTGTATTGCCGCAGGCCGTGGCCGACCGGTTTGGAAGAGCTGGCATGGCCTACGATTTCAACACCGGCGCTACCGTTGAAGTGCCTTATAGTGCAGAACTCAATCCGCAGAATCTTACCATCAGCTTATGGGTGAAGCGGCATACCACCAATCCCAGCAATTACCTGGTCTCTATCAATCGCTGGAATGGGTACAAGTTCCAGTTGCAGGGCAACAACTTCCCCTTCTTCACCTTCCAGGATTCGAACAATGGGTACCACGACGTGGACGCCAATCCCGGTACCGTGCCGCAGGATGTATGGACACAGGTGGCTATCACCTATACCAATGGCAGTATGAAGTTTTATGTGAATGGCGACCTGGTAAAAACGGTAGCCGTTAATGGTACGCCCATTACCGTCAACCCGCCGGTGAATATGTCCATTGGCAATGAACTGCCAAAGAGTGCGTACAACCTCACCGATTCCAACAGCCCTAACTATTACTATGGAGAAAGCTTTTTGAACGGATCGCTCGATGATGTACGCATCTACAACACCGCGTTGAGTGCCGCCGAGATACTATCTATTTACACACAGGAAAAAACATTGTGATGTTGTCAGCCTGAGCCTGTCGAAGGCTCCCTGTCACGTTGAGTCTGGCGAAACGGACTAAACGAATCTAAAGGAGCCTGTCGGAGGCGCCTAAGGGGTGGGTCGCCCTCAAAGGGCGGCTCACCCTGATAAACCGTATTCAAAACATTGCCCTCAATGAAAACTGCGCAGGCCGGTATGCAACACACGCCTACGCTTCTCTAAAAGATTATGTAATGAAAGACATAGCAAAGCGTTTTCCCGGAAATCCCCTCCTGACTCCTGCCAGCCTTCAGCCGAGCATAGAAGGATTGGAAATAGCCTGTTTACTAAATCCCGGCGTATTCCAATACGAGGGTAAAACCTGGTTGCTGATCAGGGTGGCCGAAAGACCAACACAAAAAGAAGGGATCATATCCTTTCCCGTACTCACCGATACAGGAGGCATCTCCATCATGGAAATACCTACCAACGATCCGGAACTGGATGCGGCCGATCCGCGCGTCATCAACTACAAAGGATTGGATTACCTCACTACCTTGTCCCACCTGCGCCTGGTATGCAGTGAGGATGGCATACATTTCTATGAGCCCGAAGGTTGTCCAAAACTCACCGGCGAAGGTATCCTGCAAACCTTTGGTATTGAAGATTGCCGCGTTACCTGGCTGGAAAATAAATACTACCTCACCTTTACAGCCGTATCACCCAATGGCGTAGGCGTGGGCCTGCGCACCACTACCAACTGGCAGGAGTTTCAATCCCACGGTATGATGTTGCCGCCGCACAACAAGGATTGCACCCTCTTCGAAGAAAAGATCGATGGTAAATATTATGCCTTACACCGTCCCAGCAGCGTGGACATAGGCGGCAATTTTATTTGGCTGGCCTCTTCGCCCGATGGTATCCACTGGGGCGATCACCGCTGCCTGCTCACCACCCGTAAGAACAGCTGGGACAGTAAACGGATAGGAGCGGGCGCTGCACCCATCAAAACACCCCAGGGCTGGCTGGAGATCTACCATGGCGCCAATGAAGCCCATCAATATTGCCTGGGTGTCTTTTTGATGGACCTCCACGATCCTTCCAAAGTGATTGCCCGCTCGGAGGAGCCCATCATGGTCCCTTCTGCTGCCTATGAACTTACCGGCTTCTTTGGTAATGTAGTATTTACCAACGGCCATATCGTGCAGCCCGATGGCGACACCATCACCGTATACTACGGCGCATCAGATGAAGTAGTGTGCGCAGCTGATCTTTCATTGGCAGCAATGCTATCATCTTTAAAATTCGACCATGCTCAATAAGTTGAAGCAGGAGGTAAGGCACTTCAATGCCCAGCCCCATAACTTCCGCATCCTGACACTTACCAACCTGGTGTATGCCCTCGTATTGCCGGTGATAGATATTTTTGTAGCCGCCTATGTGATGCGCAATTCCAATGACCCCACCAAGGTGGTCATCTACCAGCTCACCATCTACACAGGCATACCCCTCACCTTTTTGCTCAACGGGTGGCTGCTGAAGCATGTCAATATCCGCAAGCTCTATTCTGCCGGTATGATGCTGAGCGGCGTATCAATGATCATTATGATGTCGTTGAAAACCCTCGACCTGGTAGGCATTGGTATAGCAGGTATCACCATGGGTTTGTCATTCGGTTTCTATTGGGCCAACCGCGATTACCTCGCCCTGGCCATTACCAACGACGGGAACCGCAACTATTATTACGGTCTCGAAACCTTTTTCTATACCATTATCGCCGTAATCGTGCCCGTAGGTATCGGCTGGTTCATTGAATGGAAGGGTGGTAGCGGGCAGGCCCATACCGCCTATGTGATCATCACAGCCATCGTATTTGCCATTACCGTCTGTGCATCCATTGTTTGCTTCCGGGGCACCTTCACCAATCCCGGGCAGAAGAAGTATATATTCTTCAAGTTCCATCCCCTATGGTACAGGCTATTATCACTGGCCATGCTCAAAGGCCTGGCCCAGGGTTTCCTGGTCACAGCGCCGGCCATGCTCATCATGCTGCTGCTGGGTAAGGAAGGCGCCCTGGGCTCTGCTCAATCCGTTGGCGCCATCATTGCTGCTGTGATCATGTATATTCTCGGCAGGCTCACCAAACCTTCCGATCGGATAAAGATCTTCGCCGTGGGATTAAGTTTGTTTGCCCTCGGGGCCATCCTCAATGGGGTGCTGTTCAACCAGGCGGGCGTGGTGTTATTTATCCTTCTGCTGCTCATCGCCAAACCACTGCTCGACCTGGCCTATTTCCCCATCCAGTTCAGGGTCATTGAGATCGTGGCGGCAATTGAAAAACGCACGGAGTATGCTTATATCCTCAATCACGAAGCGGGACTGTATGTAGGCAGGTTTATCGGGGCCGGCACTTTTCTGTTGCTGGCATACGGCATTTCTACCGAAATTGCCCTGCGGTATGCCGTGGTCATCATTGCTCTGTTGCAGTTATGTTCCATATGGGTAGCAAAGAAGATCATCGCTAAGGGAAAAGTGTTGTCGCCCGATGCGCCGTCCAGTGAAGAAATAAAAGGTAAAGTGTCGGAAGTGATGATATAGGAGAATACAGCTAATACCTAACGCCTAAAAGCTAACACCTAACAGACATGATCATGAAACGTTTTTCAGTCAGTATATTATTCTCCATAGGTACGCTGGTCGTCAATGCCCAGGTGCCACAACGTTCCTTGTCCCGCATAGACCAGATGGCCGATATACCGGCGCCATTGCAGATCATCGATTACAAAGCCCTGGCCCATAAGTTCGACAAAACAGTGTACGACTTCAATGCCAAGGGAGCCTTCTGGCCCCTGGTATGGATGGACAGCAGCAATAAGAATTTCGCCCAACCTGTGATGGGCATGTATACCGCCATTGGCGATGTGCGCCAGGGCCCGCAGCACAACAAAGGCATGTTTCATGAAGCCCTGGCCAATATGGGCGCTGTGCTGGGTGCAACCCTTACGGGTATCGATAAATCGAAACAAGGCCACTACAACTATGTGGCCATGCTGAAGAATTATTTCAATCGCGAGACCGGCTGGAATATCATGATGAACAATACGGCTCCCGAAGTAGCCCTGCTGGGCGGTGGTTATGGGCGCGATTGGTGGTATGATGTATACCCCAATGTACTGTTCTATGCTATTTATGAACAGTACCCCGATGAGCCTGGCTTTACGGAGATCGCCAGGACCATTGCTGATAAGTTTTATGCGGCCGATTCCATCCTGAATGGCAACTACGATTGGTCCTATTTCGATTATGGTGCCATGCAGCCAAAAAAGAACCAGATCTGTGCACAGCCCGACGCAGCAGCCGGTCATGCCTGGGTATTGTACGCCGCGTATAAAAAGTTTGGCGCCCCCCGCTATTTAAAGGGAGCCCTCAGTGCTTTGACTGCCCTGCAGGCACAGCCAAAGAATCCTACGTATGAACTGCTCATGCCTTTTGGCGCTTACCTCGCCGCCCGCATCAATGCCGAGCAGCGTAAGCAATATGATGTACATAAAATGTTGGGCTGGAGTTTTGATGGTACTGCCATTTGCCGCGAAGGTTGGGGTGTGCTGGCAGGTAAGTGGAATGGTTTCGATATCTCAGGTATTGTAGGTAGTACCGTAGATCATGGTGGCTATGGTTTTCTCATGAATACCTATGACGCTGCCTGGCCCCTGGTACCCCTGGTACGCTACGACAAGTCCTATGCCAATGCCATTGGCAAGTGGATGCTCAATGCAGCCAATGCCGCCCGTTTCTTCTATCCCCAATACATGCCCGCTGAGCACCAGACCCTGCCGCAAAAGGCAGCCGTTACCAAAGGCGTTATTGGTTATGAGGGCATCATCAAACAGTCGGGTTACGGGCAATTCAAACACCTCAGAGCGCCTGTGGCACAGGGCGACGGTCCCTTGTGGGTGGCCAATGAGAATCCTCCTGAGTCACAATTCAGTGTATATGGCAGCGGCCATGTGGGCATCTTCGGGAGTATTATCCGCAGCACCAACGTAAAGGGTATCCTGCAGCTCGACCTGCTGGCCACCGACTTCTATCATGATAAAGCCTATCCCACTTATCTGTACTACAACCCTTACACTACAGCAAAGACCATCAGTGTGCCGGTTAAAAAAGGTGCCCGCACCGATCTTTACAATACCATCACCGGAAAGTTTATTGCACGCAATATTGCTGGTAATACATCTGTTACCATTCCGGCCCGCTCGGCCGTCCTCCTGGTGCATACACCAGCCGGTGGTAAAGAAACACGCAATGGTAAACAGCTACTGGTTGATGGAGTAGTGGTAGATTATGGACAGTAAAGGATTGTAACAGAGGCGGAAGATCAGTCGGCTTTTTTATACATCATCCAATCCCTTTCCCTTCAGTATTTGCGGTATACTTTTTTCAACCCTCGATTCGCGGGTCTTGGATTGTTTGGCAGAAGAAAAATGAAGCAGGTAGCCTTTTTGCCGGCCCGGCGTTAACGCCTCGAATGCTTTTTTCAGCGCAGGCCGCTTATCTAATTGTTTTTGGAACTCTTCAGCGACAATGAAATCAGCGGTCTTTTTTAGTTTCACTTTGAGACCAGCTTTCTCTACTTCGATAGCTTCGTAGATATAGGCTTTTAGGATGGCCTTTTGTGCTACGATTTCTTTGACATGCGTGAACCGCATCTGGCGGGCCGCCTGCACATTCTTCGATTGCTGGACCAGTATGCCGTTGGGATCAGCCAGCAAGGCGCCTTTGAAGAACAATACCGCACAGTATTCTTTAAATACATGCAGCAGCACAATATTGCTGTTCTCATACGTGTAACAAGGCGTACCCCATTTCAATTCTTCATTCAGGCCGCAGCTAAGAACGATCGTTCTCAATTGCTCCAGTTCCTTCTGCCAGTTGCCTTTACCGAAGTAGAAATCAACCTTTGGGTTCATACTGATCTTTTAATAGTGAATGATTGCAAAACTTATACCCTTAATGAGCCACGGAAACCCCGGGCTGCATAATAAGATTCCGCACCATTGTGATACAGGAAGACCTGGTCATAACGACGATCACAAAAGAGCGCACCACCAAGTTTTCTGACCGCAGCCGGTGTTTGTACCCAGCTCGAGGTCTTCAGATCGAAATGGCCCAACTGCTGCAACTGCCGGTATTCTTCTTCTGATAAGAGCTCAATACCCATCCCGGCAGCCATTTCCATAGCACTGTTGGCCGGTTTGTGTTCTTTCCTCGATGCCAGCGCATCCCCATCAAAACAGAGGCTTCTGCGTCCCTTGGGGCTTTCTGCCGAGCAGTCATAAAAAATGTATTCGTCTTTCTTTTTATCGTAACCCACCACATCCGGTTCACCGCCCGTTGTTTCCATATCATCGAGTATCCACAGTTTCTCTGCATTGCCTTCCAGCTTTGCCTCTACCTGGGCCCATTCAATGCCCTTATGCCGTTGCTTGTTTTTCTCAAACCGGGCCTTCAGTATTTTCAATAGTTCTTTTGCCTGGTCGGCTGACAACTTCTTTTTAGCGCTTTTTGTGTTGCTCATATGGATAGATTATCATTACTTAAATATACATCAACCCTGGCGGTCAGGCCAGTCATTTATCGGGCAACTGCCAGTGTTTTTCTGTCCGTTGGCCTGAAATACCAGGATATCACGGTAAGGGCCAGCAGCAACAGTGGGGGAAACAGGTGGCTTACGCCATGGCCGATGGCTATATGCGAAAATATGGCGCCCGACATTGAAAAGAAAAAGCCGGCATAAGCCCATTCCTTGAGTAAAGGATATTTAGGAATAAGGATGGCTATCGATCCCAGTATCTTCCAGGCTCCCAGTATCGTTCTGAAATAGTCGGGATAGCCCAGGTTGTTCATAAAATCGTCTTCTGATTTCATATTGGATAACTGTACAATTCCCGTGGATACCATGCCTAAGGCAAGCCAGATGGTAGCGATCCAATAGATGATCTTATTTCTCTTTGACATAAGTGTTTATTTAAGTTTGATGACGACACTTTGCAAGCGGTTATGTGCCATATTGATGCCTTGTACAAAGGGCAGCTGCAGTACCTGGTCCCTGTATGCGACCGACTGGTATACAACATGCATATTAAGTCTGCTGGTATCATCCGTTAGTTGTTCAAATTCCAGGAATTCCAGCTGTACCGAAAAAGGGCTGTTCTCCATTTCAAATGTCCTGATGATCTGTTTGTTCGGGATAAACTGGTGGATAGTGCCGCTGAATCCGTATTTGTTTCCTTTGGGATCCGTGGTCTCAAACTGGTAACTGCCATGCCTTTTGTTGTCGAGCTTCAGTACTTTCGTGCCCATCCATTGTTCCACTATCTCAGCATCTTCATATGCCCTGAAAAGTAATTCCACCGGCAGGTCAAATTCCCGGGTGATCTTTATTTCCTGTTTGCCGTCTTCGGCGTGGACCTTTGTTTTTTGTTCCATATGGTGCTATTTGGGTGATTTGTATTTCTTCATGATCGTCTCTAACTTATTGAACCGGTCGTCCCACATTTTACGAAAGGGTTCGATAAAGGCGGCTACTTCTTTCATTTTCTTTGCGTTGATCAGGTAATAGATCTCCCGGCCGTTCTGCTCCTGTGTAAGCAGTTCACACTCCGTAAGGATCTGGATATGTTTGGAAATCGTTTGTCGTGACGATTTGAAATTGTCGGCAATCGCCCCAGGCGTTAAGGACTGTATGGCCAGCATGGTGAGGATGGCCCGCCTCGTGGGATCCGCTATGGCCTGGAATACATCTCTTCTTGATTTCATTGTGCAGCTATTTGACTGCGAATATACGTGCAGTCATTTGACTGCTCAAATTTATTTTCAAAGCAGGCGGCCACCTGTCAAATGTCAGCTTGTCGAAGGCGGCTAAAGGGGGGATCGCCCTCAAAGGACGGTTCAAGGGTGGGTCGCCCTTTCAGGGCGGCTCACCCTGACCGAAGGAATCATAACTCATTCATTGAATGCCCGTAGGGACAAATTATTCCCTGGGGGAATATAAGTTCCCTTCTTTTTTAGCCCGCCACATTGTTGAAATTTTACACCTCTAAAGACACGATGCACCATGAAACAAACAATAGATAAAACCTTCCTGCAACAGCTCGGGCTGCGCGATCTCATGCTCATTATACTATGGGTTAGTATTATTTACATCACCTGGACCTTTATGCATGGCGCCGATCATTTTTTGGCGTTAACTCCGGAGGCCCTGGGTAAATACTTCCCTTACAAGTGGTTCCTCATTGCACATATTACCGCCGGCGGAGGGGCCTTGATATTGGGGCCATTACAGTTTTGGGAAAGCTTCCGGCGGAAGAATTGGAAACTGCATAGGATGGTGGGTTACTTGTATTTTCTGGCCATGCTGGTCAGCGCCATCTGTGCTGTAGTGCTGGCCGCTACTACTGCCTACGCCATTAATTGGGCCTATGCTTTTTCCTTGCAGGTATGGGTCAGTGTATGGATCTCCGCCAGTTTTATTGCCTTCCGCATGGCCTTGCTGCGCAAATTCAAAGCCCACAAGGAATGGGCCGTTAGAAGTTATATCGTAACCCTGGCTTTTGTGGTCTCGGGCCTGGCCCTCAAATTGCCTGTGGTGCAACAACTGGGTAGCTTTGCTGATATTTCACCTTCCTTCTTTTGGATGGGCTGGGCCGTGCCGTTGTTTATATATGAAGTGGTGCGATCGTTTAAGCCGAAAGGTTGATGCCTATCCCCCTTTTTGTCATTTTGAATCTCCCTTTGTTGTTCATTTCGAATGAAGCTCCATCACGATTTTGTCATTTCGAACGAAGCGCAGCGTAGTGAGAAATCCGCTGTCGAAACAAAAGATTGCCGATTCACGATTCACGATTCACGATTGCCGATTGCCGACTGCCGACTGCCGATTCACGGTGCCTTTCCCCCCAACAGGTGCAAATACGTACATTCCTGGATAATATCGCTTTAATGCCTTTCTGGTGAACCTCGTAAATTGGTGGTTTAATTGCAAGCACATGGGCAAACCAAACCGTCAGTTCATCAGTCATCTTTTTTATGTGATCATCACCTGCTGTCTCAGTAGTTATGCTGCCCAGGCTGCCGATCATGAACTGCGCTCGCCCGACGGGAATATTGTCATTAAGATTACTTCAGGCAGCTCCATCCAATGGAGTGTACGCTATAAGAACGAAACCATTCTTTTCCCCTCAGACATTTCCCTCACCACCAATGGAGAACAATTTCCGGGTTCAAAAACGAAACTGCTAAAGCAATCTGCGGCAGCCCACAACGATACCATCTTCTCTATGGTGCCCGTAAAGAATTCCTGGATTCCCAATGTGTACAAAGAACTGAAGCTCGTCTTTGCCGGTGGCATTACCCTTAGTTTCCGCGCCTATAATACAGGAGTGGCCTACCGCTTCGAACTGAATAAAAAAGATCCTTCGCTCAAGATAGAGACAGAACAAGTGAGCTTTAGCCTCAACAAGAACAACCTGGCCTGGTGGCCCGAAGAAAGCAACCCCGAGTTTATTTCCCACTACGAAGCCCTCTTCACAAAAGCCAGGTTGGATACCATTGCCAAAGGTAAATATGCCTACCTGCCCCTGTACCAATCCACTCCGGCTGGCACAAAACTGTTGATCACAGAAAGTGATCTGTACGATTATCCCAACCTTTTTCTCTTCAATACAGGAGAAGGAAAGCTGGAAGGCAAATTTCCACCGGCCGTATTGAAAAGCCATGTGGCGCCCCGTACCGACAGGAGAGAGGTGCTGGCCGAAAAAGCTTCCTATATAGCTGATACAAAAGGCGCAAGAACTTTGCCCTGGCGCCTCATCATGATCGCACCCGATGATGTATCCCTCCTGTCCAATGAAATGGTCTTTCAATTGGCAAGGCCGGCTGACAAAGGCAACTACGATTGGATAAAGCCCGGCAAAGTAGCCTGGGACTGGTACAATGCCAACAACATTTTTGGGGTTGACTTCGAATCAGGCATCAACAACAAGACCTACCAGTATTATATTGATTTCGCTGCCCGTTTTGGATTGGAGTATGTGATACTCGATGAAGGATGGTCACTTACCACCACCGATGTGAGCGCTCCCCGCAAGGAAATTGATGTACCTGCCCTGGTGAAATATGGAGCAGCCAAAGGTGTAGGCATCATCTTATGGAGCCTGTGGCGTCCTATCGATGAAAATATGGATGCTATCCTCAACAGGTTTGTGGATTGGGGCGTGAAAGGCGTTAAGATCGATTTCATCCAAAGAGCCGATCAATATATCGTTAATTATTATGAAAGGGTAGCCAAAGCCTGCATGGACAGAAAGCTGCTCGTAGATTTTCATGGCGCTTACAAACCTGTGGGCCTCAACCGGAAATATCCGAATGTGATCAACTATGAAGGCGTGAAGGGATTGGAGAACAATAAGTGGGCTGATTATATTACACCCGGGCACAACCTTACCCTGCCTTTTACCAGGATGATGGCCGGCCCCATGGATTACACACCTGGCGCCATGCGCAATACCAATAAAAAGGATTTCCGTGTTTCCTTCAATGAGCCAGTAAGCCGTGGCACCCGTGCGCACCAGGCCGCTATGTATGTGATGTACGAAGCGCCCCTGCAAATGCTGGCAGAAACACCTTCCCTGTACCTGCAGGATACCGCCTTTACACAATTTATTGCCCGTATACCCACCACCTGGCACAAGACCATTCCCCTTCACGGAAAGATCGGGTCTTATGCTGCCGTGGCCCGGCAGCACGGTGATAAATGGTATCTAGGCGCCATGACCGATTGGGAAGAAAGAACACTGGAATCGAAATTGGATTTCCTGGCTGACGGAAACTACAGGCTCGAAATACTCACCGATGGTGTAAATGCTGCCAAATATGCTACCGATTATAAAAGAGAGACCAGGCTGGTAAAGAAAGGCGATGTAGTGTCCATGAAAATGGCCCCCGGCGGTGGATGGACGGCTATACTTACGCCGCTTACCCCGCCGCAAAAAGCCTTCACCCTGGCCGATACCCTGCGTGGCAGTCTTACTCCCGAAAGGACCTGGTGGGACATACAACGCTACGACCTGACCGTAAAGCCCGACTACAACGCCAAAACCATCAGCGGTATCAGCGAGATCACTTATAAAGTAACCGGTTCCAACGCGCGGATGCAGATCGATATGCGCGAGCCCCTGTTGATCGACAGTGTACTCCTCAACCATAAAACACCCCTCACCTTTGCCAAAGAAGGCAGCGTATGGTATATCCAATCGCCTAAGCAGGCTATGAACAGCATCAACAACGTAGCCATCTATTACCATGGCAAGGCGCACGAAGCTGTAAGGCCGCCCTGGGATGGGGGATGGACCTGGACCACCGATTCCCTCGGCCGTCCCTGGATGACCGTCACCTGTCAGGGACTGGGTGCTTCCATCTGGTATCCCTGTAAAGACCACCAGAGCGATGAACCCGACAAAGGCGCCAGCCTCACCATGATCGTGCCCGATACCCTGACAGCTATATCGATGGGGCGGCTCGAATCAAAGAAACCCAATGGTGATGGCACCACTTCCTGGAAATGGGCCGTGGTAAATCCTATCAGTAATTATTGCATCATACCATATATAGGTAAGTATACCAATTGGAGTGAAGTCTTCAAAGGCGAAAAAGGCAACCTGGATGTGAACTACTGGGTATTGGATTACAACACTGATAAAGCAAAAGCTTATATGCCGAAGGAAGTGAACAATATGCTCAAGGCTTTTGAATACTGGTTTGGCCCCTATCCGTTTTACGAGGATGGCTACAAACTCGTAGAGACCTCCAATACCGGCATGGAACACCAAAGCGCCGTATCCTATGGCAACTGGTACAAACCCGGTTACCGCGGCAGGGACGGATCGGGCACCGGCTGGGGCATGAAATGGGATTTCATCATCATCCACGAAAGCGGCCATGAGTGGTTTGGCAACAATATTACCACCAACGATCTCGCCGACATGTGGGTACATGAAGGGTTTACCAACTACAGCGAAACCGTCTTTATCGATTATATCTTCGGAGAAGAGGCCGCCAATCAATACAACCATGGCATCCGCAGAGGCATCCGTAATGACAAACCCGTGATTCCTGCTTACAATGTCAATGCCCAGGGTAGTGGTGATATGTACCCCAAGCCGAGCAATATGCTGCACAGCATCCGCCACGGCCTGAATGATGATCAGCGCTTCCGCGAAATACTCCGGGGGCTCAACAAGCAGTTCTATCACCAGACCGTCACCACCCAACAGGTGGAGAACTATGTGTCGTCCAAAGCTGGCTTTGATTACAGCAAGGTCTTTGACCAGTACCTGCGTACGGTACAGGTGCCCTCATTTGAGTTCTACTTCAGCGAGGACAAAAAGAAAGTGTTTTACCGGTATACCAACTGTGTGGCCGGCTTTAACCTTCCTCTCGTGTTGAAGAACAAAGCCACCACCATTAAAATAATACCTACCGACAAGTGGCAAAATAGTGCTGTGAATAGCGACGCGGCCACTTTATTTGATAAAACAGCCATTGAAGCCATGTATTACTTCACTGTGGTGCCCGTGGCAAATAGCGGGGACTGATCCCATGATCCCTTAGCCTGTTACCGCTTTATCATTATAGACATCCCTGAAGACTGGTAGTGATGGATAGGGTTGTACTATAGGGTTTCTTTCGGAGTAGCCTATTCTTTTTTATGACAACTATCATAAAAAGGACTGACGGATGTCATGACATAATAGGTTTCTTCGTCGTAATCTTGTATGTGCATAATCCCCTCAATGATCACCCAGTCGACTAAACGTCCCATACCCTTTCAATCTACTTACCCGTCTAGGCGGATATTGGTGTATCTATGTCTTCCTATTCTTCTGATTCAAAACCGCATTAATAAATGCCTGCTCCTCACGGGTAACGATTCAACAGGAATGGCCGGTGGCCCAAATGCCGGACCTCTTCCCCTGACCACTGTGTACTCTTTACAATTTATAATTAAAAAACAAACCACGATGAGAAACAAGTTCATTGCTATCGCAGTATTGCTGATAGCATCCTCTGCTACAGCCTTTTCACAGGCTACTGCCACGGCCACGGCTACTGCCACCATTCTAACACCCATCAGCATCACCAAGGATGTTGACATGAATTTCGGTAATGTAGCTGTACAGGCTGCAACGGGCGGAACCGTAGTGTTGGCGCCAGCCGGTACCCGCATTGCCACAGGAGGCGTAACACTTCCTGCCAATACGGGAACGGTAACGGCTGCTTCCTTCACCGTTACAGGTCAGGCAGACTACACGTATTTTGTAACCCTGCCTTCCTCACCCGTTACCCTGTCCGATGGTGGTTCGAACACCATGACAGTGTCTAACTTCACCAGCGATCCTGCCGGTACAAGTGGCGTGCTTACGCTGGGTACACAAACATTAAACGTAGGAGCTACGCTGAATGTAGGAGCTGGACAGGCCGCCGGTACCTATCTCTCCCAGCCTTTTGATGTAACCGTTAATTATAATTGACCTCTACGTTCAACCCGAAAAGATACCCTTGGCCAGGGTACCACTTTTCGGGTTTTTTCTGAAATATCCTGTTTAAAGCTAACCGATACACATGCATGCTATATACCTGGGGGTCATAAGGCGGGGAAGCCTTTTTCTGGTCACCCTGTTAACGTGCTGTTCCGCTGCCACCATGGCGCAGGGCAATCTCATGATCACGCCACGCAGGGTGGTTTTTGAAGGACAAAAGAAAATTCAGGAACTCAACCTCGCCAATACCGGAAATGACACTGCCCGGTACCTGATCTCCCTGCTCGAAATAAGAATGAAGCCTGATGGCGCTTTTGAACAAGTGACCGAGCCTGACTCCGGACAGAATTTTGCCAGCAGCTTCCTGCGTTTTTTTCCCCGCACAATTACATTGGGGCCCGGCGAAACGCAAACCATTAAGATACAGGTGGTCAACCAGGTCCAACTGCAGCCCGGTGAATACCGGTCACATCTCTATTTCAGGGCTGTGCCGCCGGAAAAACCATTAGGGTTTTCCCAACCGGTAGAGGATACCACCGGCATCGCTGTTCGGTTGAACCCCGTTTTTGGCATCACCATTCCTGCCATCATCAGAACCGGCCCTTCCAACGCGGCGGTTACCATTTCAGATACAAAGGTGGAAAAGATGCAGGACAGCCTTACTGTGCTGAACCTTGTATTTAACCGTACCGGTAATATGTCTGTTTATGGCGACCTCACCGTTGATTATACATCTCCGCGGGGCAAGACTACCCGCGCCGGCCTTATCAGAGGCATTGCAGTGTATACACCTACTGAACACAGAAGAGTGCGGGTACCCCTGGATAAATTGGACGGCATCGATTACAAGAGCGGGAAATTGACGATCGCTTATACTGCCTCCGCCGGGAATAAAACGGTGAAAATGGCGGAAACAGAGCTGCCACTGTTTTAAACTAACTATGCGAAATAAGTCCAGATCCATATCATCCTGTAAATACCTGTTGGCAATTATGTTGATGGTCGGCCTTGGTTTGACTTCCCATGCCCAGTCCATCACCAATTATACCTTTGCTGCATCCACAGGTACTTTTACGGCCCTGTCTGCACCCCTTACCACTACCTGGTCGGGCAATACCGATGATGCCTCTTCGGCCTTGATACCTATAGGATTTGACTTTTGGTACATGGGTGTGCGTTATACCAATATATCCGCCAGTTCCAACGGCTGGATCACCCTGGGCTCTACCATCTCCGATAATTTGTATACCAATAACCTGACATCGGGCGGAGCCCCGCGCCCGGTTATCGCCCCGCTGTGGGATGACCTCGAACTGGGAGCCTTTACCAATGTTACCTATCAAACTACCGGCACTACAGGCAGCCGGGTATTTACACTACAATACCTCAATACCCGCTGGTATTACCTGAATCCGGGCATCGTTATGTCATTCCAGGTAAAATTGTATGAAGCCACCGGCAGGGTACAGTTTGTATACAGGCCCGAAGCCACCGCTGCTTTACAGGCAAGCGCTTCCATTGGCATCACCGCCGCGGCCACCGGATCGGGTAATTTCCTGTCCGTCAATAATGCCGGCACCAGCGTAAGTTCTACCAATGAAGCCAATGTGACCAGCAAGCCCGTATCCGGCAGAACCTATTCTTTTACGCCGCCGGTATTAACGGCCCCCGGTAGTCTCACATTCACTGGCATCAGCAGTTCGGCCATGACGCTTAACTGGACCGATCTTTCCTCTACCGAGCGTGGATTTGTCATCTACAGTTCCACCGATGGGGTAAATTATAACTTCGTTACCCAAACAGCACCTAATATAACTTCTTCTGTACAATCAGGTTTGGCAACCAATACCACTTATTACTGGCAGGTATTTGCCCTGTCCGAGGGAGCACTAAGCACCGCTTTAAGCGGCAGCCAGACCACCTCCTGTGCGGCGCCTGCTGCACCCACCGTCACCAGCCCCGTCAATTATTGCCAAAATGCAACTGCTACTGCATTAACCGCTACTGGTTCTAATCTTTTGTGGAGCACAGGTTCCAGCCAGTCGGGTACAGCAGGTGGAACAGCTACCCTCACCACTAATACTTATGTAGATGCCGTATATGTCGCTAATAATAAAAAGACCAATTTTACGACCACTGTTCCTAATGTTACCATCAGTACGGTCAGTTATTATATCCCGGCCTTTCAAACCGTTACCGGCCTCGTATTGGCCCTGTTCAACAATGCGGGTACCGTTATTGCCACCTCCACCACCACTACCACGCAAACAGCAGGGGCCAGCGCAATAGCAATAAGCAATACTTTCAACTATACCATTACCAACGCAGGCAATTACAGCATTGGCGTGTTATCGGGCAGCGGCGTAATTGGAAGCGATAACCCGTCGTTCCCCATCACCGAGCCTACCGGCACCATCAATATTACAGGGGTGTCGACAGCAGGAGCCCGGTGTTTTAATAATATCCAGTTTACTACCAATGCAGGTTCTGCTACAGCGCCCATACCTTCTACGGCAACTACCGGTTCCGTCAATTATTTTGTTACCCAAACCGTGGGAGGTTGCGTAAGCGCTCCCGCTACTATTACAGTCAATGTTACCGCACCCAATATTTCACAGGTACCCACCACCGGTTTAATTGCGAACTACCGTTTCAATGGCAATGCCAATGATGCTACCGGCAACAACAATGGCGTGTTGCAAAACAGCCCGGCTTCCACGGCCGATCGTTTCAATATTGCCGGCCGTGCCCTCCAGTTTGATGGCAGCTCACAATACATATCTACCACCAATTCCTATGTCAATCCAGGAGATTTCACAATATCCATCTGGTTTAAGACTGCTACAACCACCGGTGGTAAACTGATTGGTTTTGGCAGGGAACAAACGGGCGCCAGCGGCCAGTTCGACCGGCATATCTACATGAATAACGCCGGTCAATTGTATTTTGGCGTATATCCCAATACCGTGGTAACTGTCAACTCCACCCAGTCGTACAATGACAATAACTGGCACCTTGCAACAGCCACATTATCTTCCACCACTGGTATGGCATTGTATGTGGACGGGGTGCAGGTAGGCGCCAATACCACCACCACCACGGCAGAAAATTATACAGGATACTGGCGCATAGGGTACGACAATGTGAGTGGCTGGATATCTACGCCCACCAGCTTTTATTTTAACGGTTCCCTCGATGATGCCCTGATCTATAGCCGGGCCCTGAGTCCTGCAGAAGTGGCCATCACTTATAATTCACCCGATGGAGCTGGCAATAATGGCCCGGTATGCGCCGGATCGACGGTTACCCTAAGCGCTACCACCCTGCCAGGCGCTACCTATTCCTGGATCGGCCCCGGGTTTTCCTCTGTTCAACAAAATCCTTCCTTTACCTATACAGCCGCTGCCGCCGGCACCTACACACTGCAGGTCACCGCCGGCGGTTGCACAGCTACGGCCTATACCAATGTAAGCTCTAGTACCAATACGGGTCAGTGGACAGGCGTTGTAAGTACCGACTGGGCCAATGGCGCCAACTGGTGTACAGGTATAGCACCCACCGCTGCCACCAATGTGGTGATCAGTGCCTCCGCCGTGCGCATGCCCACTATTAGCAGTAGTGTCACCTGCAACAGCCTTACCATTAATGCAGGCGCTACACTTACCATTGCAGCAGCAGGAATATTGAATATTGGCGGCACACTCACCAACAATGGTACGGTAGCCAATACCGGCACCATCAACTTTAACGGTACTTCAGGACAGCAAACATTTTCAGGCATCAATACCTTCTACAATCTTACACTTACCAATGCCAATGGGTTGTTGCTGCCTGCTGCTATTACCGTCAGCAACAACCTGTCCATAGCAGCCGGTACGCTCGATGCCAACAACTTCAATATCGCCATCAATGGCAACTGGACCAACAATGCGGCTGCCGCAGCTTTCATACCGGGCACCGGTACCGTTACCTTCGGCGCCGCCACCGGGCAAACCATCGGCGGCAGCTTTGCCACTACTTTTAATAACCTCACACTTGCCAATACAGCCGATACAGTAACCCTTACATCCAATATCAACATCCAGGGCAACCTTTTCATCGCCAGCGGTACTTTCAACCTGGGCGCCTTCACTGCCAACCGTACCACAGCAGGCGGTATACTCACCGTATCCAACAATGCTACCCTGCGTATCGGCGGTACCAACACATACCCTGCCAACTATACTACCAATACCCTGGTAGTAGCCAGTACCGTAGAATATGCAGGCGCCAACCAGGCCGTGGCTAATCAGGCCTATGGTAACCTGAAACTGAGCAGTTCGGCCGGCGCTGCCGTCAAAACATTTCCGGCTACTGCACTCACCATCCTCGGCAACCTGAGCAGTACCATCGGAACAGGTACCGCTGTATCTTTTACAGCCGCATCCAATATCACCATCAACGGTAATATTACCATCGGCGCTTCCACCACGTTCAACAGTAGCAGCTTTACACATACCATTGGCGGCAACTGGGTCAATAATGGCGTCTTTATTGGCAGCACAGGCACCATAGTCCTCACAGGGGCCGGTAAGTCTATCAGTGGATCGGGTGCACAGAATTTTAATCACCTTACTGTATCGGCTTCCCTGCTTGGCCTGCCTGCCGGCAGTATTAGTCTGTCCGGAAGCCTTCTTACAACAGGGGCGGGATCCATCACCCAGGCAGCAGGAGGTACAGTAGTAATGTCCGGCACAGGTGCCACCATCAGCGGCCAGGGCATTGTGTTGGAAAACCTGACAGTGAGCGGCACTGTTAGTACGGCAGCTAATTTGACCCTCACCGGTAATTTATCAGTAAGTGGCAGCTTTACCACCGGCGCAGGTATATTCACCATGAGTGGTACCGGCAAAACCATTACCGGTGCAGGCACTAAGAACTTTGGTATCTTGTCGATATCAGGCACCCTTACTACCGATGCCGGTTTTTCCATA
Organism: Paraflavitalea soli; assembly: GCF_003555545.1. GTDB lineage: Bacteria > Bacteroidota > Bacteroidia > Chitinophagales > Chitinophagaceae > Paraflavitalea > Paraflavitalea soli. Next base: position 450,672 of record NZ_CP032157.1, read on the forward strand.
TCCAACAGCCTGGCTGTTACCGGAAGTTTTACAGCCTCTGCAGGCGCCGCTACCTTTACAGGTACTTCCAAATTAAGCGGCACTGCCAATCTGTTCAATGTAGTCATCAATGGTACTTCCCTGCAATTATCGGCCAATGCCCTGTTAGGGATTGCCAGTGGGCTCACCCTTACGGCCGGTACCCTCGATGTAACTACCGCCACCCCCAATACCGTTAATTTTAATGGGGCGGGTGCGCAGAATATCAATGGCATTACCTATTTCAACCTCAACCTGTCTGCCGGCGGCAATAAGACTGCTACCGGTGCTTTCACGGTAAACAATACTATTACGATCGCATCCGGCGTAACGTTCATCCCTGGCAACTTCACCCATTCCATTTATAATAACTGGAACAACCTCGGCAGTTTCACAGCAGGCACCAGTACGATCCAGTTTTTAGGCAACCTCAATTCCCATATCATTGGTAATACCACCTTCAACAGCCTCACCGTAAACCTCGATAACGCAAGCACCAGCCTCTTCCTGGACGATAATATATCAGCTTCTATAGTCAATATGGTACAAGGAGTTTTGCGTACAGGTGTTGATACACTTACCATTACCAGCGACAGGACAGGCAATGGCAAGATATTGGGTACGGTACAGCGCATCCATGCATTCAATATCGGGACAGCCTATGCCTTTGAAAGTCCCTGGAATACCATCTCCTTTACAGTAGCCCTGGGCGTTAACAAGATCGTGATGGTCATTTCGGAAGACAATGTCAATGACTTCCCTTTTGGTGCAGCGGTCAATGAACAAATTACTATATCCATACCCAACGGTACCTATGTAGTGGGGTCCCTAAGTTTCGATTATGAAAAAGAGAAACTGAATGGCAACAATGAAAATACCATGGTATTGTGGCAGAACTCCGGATCGGGGTGGGTGCAGCGGGGTAAAACTACCAACAGTACCAATCCCGAATATGTAACATTGATCGTCTTGGGTAGCCTTGATGGGCGCTGGACACTTTCTTCTGCATCAAATGTGGTACGTTGGAATGGCAGCGTAAGTACCGACTGGAATACGGCTGCTAACTGGACCGTGACGTCCGGCCTTCCCTCCACGCCGCCTTCCGCTACGGATATTGTGGAATTGGGAACTGTGACCTTCAATTTCCAGCCTGCCATCAGTACCAGTGCAGTAGCGAAAAATATCCGGTTTGGTAGCGCTAAGGCGGTTACACTTAGCATGGCCGCGGGAGGATCACTCACTACTGCCGGTAATATTGATGGCACCTGGACTGCCAATGCCCTCCATACCATCCAGGTAAATGGCCAAACCCTTTCAGTAGGAGGGGATCTTAATCTGAGTGATGGTGTAGCAGGGCAGGCAATCCAGTTGAATATCGGCACAGGCACAGTCAACGTAACTGGCGCACTGGCGCAATCAGTTGATGCCAGTGTAACTTTCAGTGGTGCAGGCACCTTGAACCTGGCGGGTAATTTTAATTACCTCAGCGGGAGCTTCACACCTGGCAGCGGTACCATGGTATACAATGGCACCGCCAACCAGGTCATTGCCCGGGTCACTTACAACAACCTTACCATCAACAAAACTACCGCATTGGCTTCCATAAGTGATAGTACCAATATACTCGGTAATGTTTCTCTGCTGAATGGGGAACTGGATAATAATGCGCCATTGAATATCCGGGGTAATGTATTGATCAGTGCAGGGGCGGTGATGCTGAACAACGCAAGATTATACGTGGGGGGCAACTGGACCAATAACGGCAGTTATACCGGAGCAGGTCCTGGTATCCAATTCAATGGAACAGGTACCCAAACCGTCAATGCATCTACCTTCAATAATGTGCTGGTGAATAAACCGGTAGGCAGCAGCGTATTGCTCACAGGTAATATGGTCGTAAAAGGTGACCTCACCGTATTATCCGGCACCCTCGATATCCAAACCTATGATTGTAACCGGCAGACCCAGGGTGGCAATGCGACCCTGGCGCAGAACGGTACTTTTATTATCGGCGCCAATAATCCGCCACTCAATTTTGCCAATTACCTCCTGGACAATTCCAGTACAGTTGTTTTTAACGGCAGTGCAGCACAAACACTGCAATTGCAGGGTATTAATTTTGGCAACCTGATCATGCGGAATGCAGGAATTAAAACCCTCACTTCGCCCGCTACGGTCAATGGCAACCTGACCATCGAGAGTGGCGCGAGCTTTAATGCCGATACCAATACCATCAGCCTCCAGGGCAACTGGACCAACAACGGCACTTTCATACCAGGTACCAGTACCCTGCTCTGTAGCGGCAGTGGTAAAACCATTTCCGGCCTCACTACCTTTAATAAGGTAACCGTGGTAGGCAGCTACACCGTGCTAAATGATGTAACCTTCAATACCTTGCTGAATATTACCAGCACCGGATCAATAACCGGAGGTCCCACCCTGCAGGTAACCATGAATGGCGACCTCATCAACAGTGGTGTGTTGAACACCTTGGGTACCACCATCTTTACGGGAAATGTGGTGCAAACCTTAAGTCTTATCAATGCCGTCACCACTGTAGCCATGACCGTATACTTCAATGGCACCGTGTCGCCTGTGCTGAATTCTACAAGCGTACCCCAGTTTGGCAATCTGTTTATCAACAACACCGCAGGTGTTTATCCCAGCGTGGGGTGGACCATCTTATTAGGGCTCACTATCGGTAATGGTGCTTCTTTCAATGGCGGCGTTTCTACCCACAATATATTGGGTGCAGTGACCAACAATGGGACGATCACCAGCAGTGGCCGGCTGAATTTTATTCCCTCTTCAACGGCAACGGTGAACCTCGGTACCAATTTTAACAGTACAGGAACGGTGGTTTTCGGCGGAACAGGGGCAATGACCTTGGCTGGTGCACCGGCCTCCTTCCGCCATGTTATCATTGCCAATACAAATGCCGCAGGTGTTACGCCTTCTTCCAATTGGAGCCTTGCAGGTGATCTCATCATTAACAGCGGTGCCCTGTTGAATGCAGGTAGTTTTACCCATACCGTGAGTGGCCATATCACAGATAATGGCGTCCTCAACAGCGGCTCTTCTACGTTCATCTTGAACGGCACTGTTAACCAGCAGTTGTATGGCCTCCCTGCATTTAATAACCTTACCCTCAATAAGCCATCAGGGGTGGCCGCTTTGCTGTCCGGCACAACCGTTAATGGCGTACTGAATTTTATACACGGTCAGATTGTTACCGATAGTAACATGGTCATTCAGCCGGCATCGGGTACAGTCACTGGTGCCGCTCAGAGTACAGGATGGATAAATGGCAACCTGCGGAAATATATATCCACTGGCACCACCGTCAAATTATTTGAAGTAGGGGATAGCCTGCAGTATACCCCGGTATCCGTAGCCTTTGCCAATGTTACCACAGGAGGTTATCTCACCACTGCCACAGTACCCACCGATCAGCCCCAGATCAACAGTTCCCAGATCAATGCCGCACTCAGTGTCAACAGGTACTGGACCCTGGTCAACAGCGGTATTGCATTTACCACTTACAATGCCACTTTCAATTTTGCGCCCACTGATGTAGACCCCGGAGTAATAACCGCCTCCCTTATTGGCGGTATGTACAGCAATGGCACCTGGATCTATCCAACCGTGGGCGCCATTACTGCCACCTCCATTCAGCTTACCGGGATTGCCGACTTTGGTAGTTTCCAGGTAGGTATGCGGGTGATATTGGTGAAAACATGGGATGGTGGTGCCGGAACCCGCAATTGGAGTGATGCCGCCAACTGGAATACCGATGGCGTGCCTACAGCGATCGATGATGTAAATTTAAACGCAGGAGATACCATTTTTATTGACGTGGCGGCTACTACCAAACACCTGATCCTTAACAATAGCAGTCTGCAATTGACCATTGGCGCCGGCCATACCCTGCAGGTGTCGGGCGATCTGACAGTAACCAATGGGACCTTGAATACAGAAGCAGCATTCCCTACTGTGCAAGGTAATGTTTCCCTGCCCGGCGGTACCATTGGATTTACCGGCACGGGTACACAAACCATTCCTGCCTACCAGTATTATAATCTTGCCAGCAGTTCTACAGGGACACGCCTGTTGCCCGCTACCGGCACCATTGCTATTGCCGGCAGCTTTACCCCGGGTAATAATGCGTATACCATTACCGGCAGTACTATCAATTACAATGGCTTCGGACAGCAGAATATTGCCAGTTTTAAATATAATAACCTCACGCTTGGCAATACAGGTATAAAATATTTCAGCAGCGATACTACAAGCGTTGCCGGTGCCTTAACAACCATGGATGCCGCTACCGCCGATGCCGTTACCAATTCCTCTACCATCAGTTATAATGGAACTACCGGGCAAACCATCACGCCCCTCAGCTATTATAACCTCGATGTATCCCTTACCGGTGGCGGCAGTATTACACTACCCAATATACCGGTGAATCATAACCTGAGCGTTTCTTCCGGATCGGTGAGTATTGGTGTTGATGCCACGCCTTTATCATTTGCCATAGGTAGTAATATTACTGTGGCTGCCGGCGCCGCCTTCCAGGTTGCTACGACCTCCAACGCCACACACCAGCTGACCATCGGCGGCGATGTGATCAACAACGGTACGTTTAACCTGCGGCCTGATGCCAATAGTTTTTGCAATGTACTTTTTAACAAAGATGGTATACAAACCATTGGCGGCAGCGGCGCTGTGACCAGCTTCAATAATATCAGTATCAATCAGGGTGTTTCTTTCAATAATTACCTGGATGTAACCGCTGCTAACTTCTCAGCGCCCGATGGTTTCCTTACACTGAATAATGGCGCCTTCAACCTCAATAGCACAGGCGCGAGTGTGATGCCTTTTACAGCCGATATAGCCACCGGTAATACTTTAATACCTGCTACCGCCGGATTGTGGGTAAATGCAGGTACCATCCGTTCTGCCAACATGAACTGGACAGTGGCCGGTCAGGTAAAAGTAACAGGAGGCGCCATGAATATGGGCAGTGTTGCCGATAATGCCGTTATACCCCTCAGTACAGCCATGTTTACCGTGGCCGCAGGCAACCTCAACCTTGCTTCACGCATCAGTAATCCGGGCGCAGCCTGGACCTTCAATATGAAAGAAGGAACTGTAGCCGTCAATACCCAGGGCAGTACCGTGGCCGGTATAGCCCCTTTCAATATGGATACCCCCGGCGCTGTATTCGATATGGCAGGTGGCACCCTCATTATCCAGCGGGCTGGCGGAACAGCCGGCCAGAACCTCGGTTATTACAACCTGTCCACCCAGGGCCCCGGTTTTGCCGGCGGTACCCTGCAAATGGGCAATGCTGCTACACCCGCCGCGCAAACCATGGACATTGTATCCACCCAGCCCTTGTTCAACCTCGCCGTCGGCAGTGCCAATACTACCGCATTGTTGCAAACCAGCAACCTAACGGTCAAAAACAATGTAGTGATCACCGCAGGAACTTTAAACATCAGCAACAAATTGTTGAAAATAGGCGACAGCATCAGCAATAACGGTAGTTTTATAGCCAGTGCAGGTACCATTGAAATGAATGGCCTGACACCACAAACCATACCTGCTGCTGCTTTTACCGGCAACCTCGTGAATAACCTTACCATCAACAATGTGATGGGGGTTACCCTGGGTGGCACCCTGGACCTGTCGGGTATATTGCTGGCCGCCACCGGCAGTTTCAATACATCCACCTTCCTTACCCTGACCTCCACCGCCGTGAAGACCGCCCTCATCGACGGCAGCGGGGCAGGCAATGTATTGGGCAATGTAACCATGCAGCGTTATGTGCCCAGCGGTTTTGGTTACAAATACCTCGGCTCGCCATTTCAGGCAGCCACCGTCAATGAACTGGCCGATGACCTCAACCTGGGCGCCTCCTTCCCGGTTCTTTACCGCTATGATGAAAGCCTGCCTTCCCTGGGCTGGATCACTTATACGAATACCACAGGTGCACTGCATCCCGGAGAGGGCTATGCGGCCAATCTCGGCCCTGCATCGGCGCCCGCTACCATTGATATGACAGGAGTCGTTAATAACGGCAACCTGTCCTTTCCTGCCCTGTTCAACCACAATCAGCCATTCACCCAGGGTTTTAACCTGGTGGGTAATCCCTATCCTTCACCCATCGACTGGGATCTTGCTGCCGGCTGGAGCCGTACCAATGTGGATAATGCCGTCTATTATTTTAATGCGGGCACCACCAATCAATATACCGGCACCTATAGCTCTTATATCAATGGTGTATCCAGCGACAATACAGCCGGCAATATCATTGCCGCCATGCAGGGATTCTTTGTGCATGTGTCCAATGGCAGCTTCCCCGTAGCTGCTTCCATGTCCATCAACAACAATGCACGGATCAATAACCTGGTACCTGATTTCAGGAGGCGGCCTGCTTCTACCTTGCCCCTCCTGCGCCTCAGCGCAGGATTTGCCGATGAAACAACCATCACCGACCCCATAGTGGTTTATTTTGACGACCAGGATGCCAGTCGCGCTTTTGACCGCGAGATGGATGCACTCAAACTCATGAATACCGACCCGCTGGTGCCCAACCTGTATGCCGTAGCTACCGATACCGCCCGGTTATCCATCTGTGCGTGGCCCCATATGCGTGATAGTGCCGACAAGATACCCCTGGGCCTGGAGATCAAAAAGGCTGGCTGGATCTCCTTCCACACACAGGCTTTTGAGCGGATACCCCGCGGCAGCCGCATTTACCTGTATGATGCCAAAACAGGTATCAACCAGGACCTGCAGGTAAATCCCCTATACCGCCTTTACCTCGAACCGGGTGAATACAGGAACAGGTTTTACCTGCTGTTCAACAGGCAGGGCAGCGTACAGCAGCCCGATACGGCTGTAGGTATATTCAGGGCCTATAGTTCAGCGGGCAGGCTGGTAGCTTATATCAATGCCGCATCCGGCGAAAAATGTACTGTGGCCATTACCAATATGCAGGGCCAGGTGCTCCTGCGCAGGCAGCTGAACGGTAATGGCTATCATGAATTAGGAAACACATTGATCAACGGTGTATACGTGATCAGTTTTTATACCCAACATGGCGTGGTATCACAAAGAGTAATGATCAGCCATTAATAGTGTATATATGGGCCATTGTAATTTATTAACCTGTAAAAAAATAATACGCCTGCTGGCCTGTGCGGGCCTGTTACTATTGTATCCATGCCTGCGCTCCCAGGCGCAGCCGCCGCCGCCACGGCCCATCGCCATCTATGTGAACCCGGCCCAGGGACTTATTTTCGGCGCTTTTTTCCAGGGCGTTACCGGTGGTACCGTCATTATCTATCCCGACGGATCACGCTCCGTCACCGGCGACCTGGTGCAGGCCAATATGGGCATTCCTTTTTCACCGGCCATCTTTGAAGTAGATGCTACACCGGGCACCCTCATTTCTATATTGAATGGACCCGATGTTACGCTTACCGGGAACAACGGAGGCTCCATCACCCTGCACATCGGTAATGCCAGTACCGGATCGCCCTTTATAACAACGGCTGTTCCGCCCGACAGAACCCTGGTAAGGATTGGCGGTACCCTTACCGTGGGCAATGCCCTGGCCAATCCGTCCGGTATGTACAGCGGCACTTTTTCAGTAACCTTTATTCAGGAATAACCACCATGAGGAGCAGCACCCCATACCATACTCCGTTCTTTAAAAGCAGGATGACGCCTGTTTGCCGGAAGGGAGTTGCCTGCTTGCTGTTCCTATGGATCTCTACCACCAGCCTTTGCCTGGCCAGCGATCCGGAGTATGATGAAATACCCATTTACATGTCCGTCCCCGGCGTAGGCAGCACAGAAATTGATGCCGTTATTTATAAAGAGACTGCCTTCCTTTCCATCACCGATGTGTTCAATTTTTTAAAGATCAATCACCATATATCCAGGACACTCGATTCGGTCAGTGGGTTCTTTATTAATCCACAAGCCACTTACCTGATCGAGAAAAAAACACACCGCATCACCTACAATGGTGCTGTATTTGATTTGACAGAAAATGGTATTTTTCAAACAGCAGAAGGCCTTTACCTCCGGTCCGATTTTTTTGGCCAGGTCTTTGGCCTCCAATGCGTGTTTAATTTCCGGAGCCTGTCCATCATTCTTACTACCAAACTTGATCTTCCCGTGGTGAAAGAGATCAGGCAGGAAACCATGCGCAGCCACGTGCGGCAGCTCACCGGTGAGCTAGAAGCCGATACCATGGTACGGAGAGACCGGCCAGCCTTTCATGCCGGCATGGCCGATTGGAATATCATTACCACCCAAAACGTCAATGCCCGGAGCAATACCCGCTTCAACCTGGCCCTCGGCACCACCATATTGGGAGGTGAAACCACCCTGGGTATAAACTATGACAGTTACAGTGGGTTTACTGAAAAAAGACAGTACTATCTCTGGCGCCATGTGAATAATGAAAACCCCGCATTGCGACAGGTAATGTTGGGAAAAATATTTCCACAGGCCTCTTCCTCTATTTTTTCACCCGTAGTAGGCATACAGTTTACCAATACCCCCACCACCTATCGCCGTTCCTTTGGTACATATGTCTTGAGTGACCATACCCAGCCCAATTGGATCGTTGAACTCTATGTCAATAATATCCTCATCAATTATGTGCGGGCCGATGCTTCGGGCTTCTATACCTTCAATGTGCCCCTGGTATATGGCAATACAGCTATTAAGCTCCGTTTCTATGGCCCTGCCGGTGAGGAACGCAGTTCGGAACAAAACATAAGTATACCTTTTAATTTCCTGCCGCACCGGCAGTTGGAGTATACAGTAAGTGGAGGTATGGTGGAGGACAGCCTCCATAGCCGGTATGGACGGGGCAGCCTCAATTATGGCCTTACCAAAAGCCTTACCGTGGGCGGCGGACTGGAATACCTTTCCTCAGTAACTACCGGTAGGTTTATGCCCTTTGTAAATGCTTCCTGGCGCCTGGCTGCCAACCTGCTGTATTCAGGCGAATACATCCACCGCGTCAGGTTCAGGCAGGTGCTCACTTATCGCCTCCCTTCCAACCTTCAGTTTGAACTCATGTACAGCCGGTATAAAGCAGGACAAAAGGCCATTGCCAACACCTTTCTGGAGGAGCGGAAGGCCATGGTATCCTATCCCTTCCTGGGCAGGAAGTTATCCCTGTTCTCCAGGTTTACTTTTTACCAGATCATACTCCCGGCCACCAAACTGGCCGCCAAACCGAAGTATACCACTACCGAATTGCTTTTTTCGGGCGTCATCTTTGGCGTTAATACCAACTTAACTACCTACAGTTTATTTAACCAGGGAGAAGATCCATATGTATACAGCAATCTTTCCGCTACCATACAGTTCCCAAAGAGTATCATGCTTACACCTCAGTTGCAGTATGAATACAACCAAAGCAAACTGATCAGTGCCCGCTGTGAATTGGGAAAATACTTTTCGGGCAATGGTTTTGCCAGCGTGTTTGCGGAAAAGAATTACAAAAGCAACTTTGAAAGCATTGGCGTTACACTTCGCTTCGACCTTTCATTTGCCCAATTTAATTTCTCCGCAAGGCGGGTAGGTAAGACTACCACCCTGGTAGAGGCGGGCAGGGGAAGCCTCTTGTACGACAGCAAAACAAAATACCTGGGCGTGAGCAACCGTACCAGTGTAGGCAAAGGCGGCATTACCATCCTGCCATTTCTCGATCTCAATGGCAATGGCCTCAAAGAGGCGGGTGAACCCAGGGTAGCCGGTCTGCGCGTACAGATCAGTGCCGCCCGCATACAATACCATGATGCCGACACCAGCATTGTCCTCTCTGACCTGGAGGCCTATACCAGTTATATTTTCAAGCTCAGTACCGATGCTGTAGACAATGTGGCCTGGCAGCTCAACAAAAAAGTATGGCGCGTAAGCGTGAGCCCCAACCAGCTGCGGCTGGTAGAAGTGCCCGTAAGCGTGGTATATGAGGTGTCGGGTATGGTGATGACAACCACCGGTAAAGGATCCAAAGGGCTGGGAGGTATGATTATACACTTCTATGATAACAATGGCCAGGAACTGGGTAAAACCATCACCGAAGCTGATGGTCTGTTTAACTATGCCGGCCTGCAACCGGGTATTTATAGTGCGCGGCTCGATCCGGAGCAATTGAATAAATTAAACTTGGCAGCCGCGAACCCCGTGCTCTATTTTAAAATTGAGGTAAACAAAGATGGGGCATTGGTAGAAGGGCTGCAGTTCCATATAAGACCTGTACCATAAAAATGATCTTTCCCCGTAAATCCATGGCCGAAAGGGGCATTAATTGATCAGCCTTCCCAGTTTAAGTTCATTCATGAGCAGGATTCTTCCCTCCACAACATCGATCAGCTTTTCAGATTTGAAATCACTCAGCGTGCGGATGAGCGACTCCGTGGCTGTACCCGCTATGGAAGCCAGGTTTTCACGACTGATATCCATGGGCGATGAAAGACCGCTGGACTTCCTGCATTTAAAATGCAGCATAAGGAGGGCTTCTGCTACCTTTTTGCGAACGGAGCCATAAGCCAGTCCAAGCAGCCTTTGCTCATTAACAGCCATTTGCCGGGCCATCAGCTTCAGGAATTGCTTCATAATATCACGGTGATTATAAAGCTGGTCTTCAAACTCCTTACCGGGTATCATCGTGATGATGCTCTCCTCGATGGCTTCAGCAGCTTCCTCATAAGGAGCTTCCTGCAATAAGGCTGTATACCCCAGGTAATCACCTTTTGAATACAGCGCAAGGACCAATTCTTTACCTTCTTCATTGGTTTTAAAGGTCTTCACCATGCCTTTTTGAATGTAAAACAAAGTAGCGGGATGATGCCCTTCTGTGTAAATGAGTTGTTTTTTCCGGTACACCGAACTGAGCCGCCCCTTGAAATGGTGCTTAAAAAGATCATCTCCGTTGTGCTCACGGAAATTAACGTCTGCTGCTGTTTGTGTTCTTTTCATGGTCAGTATTGTTGGCGAATAAATGGGTAATTACCAATGTTTGCTGTACTGTGTACTACAGCAAATACAGGTATACAATGAGTATACTACTAAAAAGGATCGGTTGCCTGCTAATGTGGAGCCTTGTTTGTGAGCTGGTTGGGATCTGAATGTGGGAGCGGGATCACCCCAGGTAACAGCCCGAATTTAATCCTATGCAAGGAAATAGTAAAATAATTATGCCAGGTATCCCTGACTCCCCCGGCCAGCATCCTTTCCGGTCGCCTGGGCATGCAAATCCCCCATTTCAGTACCATCCATCATTGGGCTCTCCTGCATCCATCCTATACTTGTGCATCGATAACAAACCTCCACAAGTACCAGTATGAAAAAAATAGCATTGATCACCGGCGCTGGCCGTGGTCTGGGATGGGAACTGACCAACCAACTTACTAAGCATGGTTATTTCGTGATCATGGGTGTGCGCGATGAGCAGAAAGGCCTGGCTGCCTGGGAAAGGCTCCCGGAAAAGAATGCTGCTTCCGTTATGGTGCTCGATATGGAAGACCAGGCTTCTTTTCCACAAGTGTATGCGCAGCTGGAAAAAAGGAATGGAAAGCTCGACCTCCTGGTCAACAATGCCGGCGTGATGCTGGATGGCGACCTGATGAAGAACTCTACGAATACTATATCTGCAGAACTATTGAAGAAAACCTTCGATGTGAACTTCTTCGGTATTGTAGCACTCACAAATACCCTGGTGCCTTTGTTGTTGAAGAGTACTACTCCCGCCATCGTCAATATTTCCAGCAATATGGGCTCCCTGCATTTACTGGCTACCGAGCCAGCCATGCCCAAAACATTTGCCTACAATACCAGCAAAGCGGCGTTAAATGCCTATACACTTCACCTGGCATACCTGCTGGCCGATACCCCTGTGAAGGTTAATGCCGTGCACCCGGGCTGGGTAAAGACCGATATGGGAGGCGATGCTGCACCCCTGGAAGCTGCGGAAGCAGTGGCCTCTATTGTGCAGCTGATCCTGCAGGGAGCTAATGCTCCTACCGGACAATTCCTGCACCAGGGACAGGAAGTAAAGTGGTGATGCGATTGCTTTATGCCATCGCCGGGTTGCGCACTTCCTCACTGCTTCTTTTGGCTAAAAAGAGTACCACAATGACCAACACTACCAATACCAGGTAACTCAACCCAAGGTTGCGGCCATCCTGGGCAGGGAATAGATTGGCAATGCTATAGCTAAGCCCCGATACCATCAGGAAAGTAAGACCACCGGTGAGCCCGCTGGCAATCCCTGCATTTTGCGGAAACCGTGTCATGCTAAAGGTCATATAGTTGTTGAATGTATAGCCGGCGCCCACATGCACCATAAAGGCAAAACCTACCAGTGCATACAGGTTGTCGGCAAACTGCATACACAGCAGCATAGCCAATATGAAGAACAATTGTAAGCCTGTATTTATGGTGAGCTTTCGAAAGAAGGGATGCCTGATAGTCCCTTTGCTGATAAAGCCGCCCACCATCCAGGCAAAGCCCAGGATCAGCGAACAATAACCCGTGGTCACAGCATCGAACTGCAGGTGATGCTCGATGATAAAAGGGGCCGTCATATTACATACCATCACCATCGCATAAGAAAGGCCCAGCATCGTAATGCCCAGCACAAAGGGGAGGGTAGTGAGCATGTCCTTGTAAATATTGACCACCCGTTTTATATGGAAAGGCGTGCGCTGCGGAAGTGTTTCTCCGCTGAACAGCCATTCCAGTATACCCAGTCCTGCACCCAGTCCGGCCAGAAAATAGAAATTAGCACGCCAGCCGAAGAGCGTTTGCAAATAACCACCTACAAATGGTGCAATGATAGGGCCGGTAGACCAGATGATAGAGAACAATCCTAAATAACTTTTCAATTGATCGCCCGTGTACAGGTCTACAAAAAATGCCCGCTTGCCCGCTACTACAGCGCCCACCGTAATTCCCTGCACCACACGCATGAAATAGATCATATAAAGGCTATGCGTTGTGGCAGCCACTAAACTCGCCAATGCAAAAACAAACAGCGAAATAAGACCGGTGCGGTACCGGCCATAACTATCCAGGATGCTGCCGATAAACAACTGGCTGACCCCATAACTCACGAGAAAGACCGTAATGGTAAATTGTACCTGTATACCACTCACCTGCAGGTCCGTGGCCATACCTGGTAAAGAGGGCAGATACACATCCGTGGCAAAGCCCGATAAGGGCAGGAGGGCAAATGCCAGTAAATTGGAGATACCGCGATGCTTTGGATGAATGCCTGTTTGTTTTTCGATCGTTCCGGCTACACTTGATGCTTTCATGTACACAAAATTCGGAACAGATCAGCTTTCAGCTTGTACAAAATTCAAGTAAGTTCTTATAAAATTCAAATAATTGCCCTGGGGTGGCAGGCAGTCAAAATGCCATTCCTGTCTTCCTGTCATTCAATGTTGCAAGATCAATGATTTTTTACAAGGCAGCGTTTTCCCCTTATATCAACTTTACAGTATCAAAATTCAAACAAGATGAATCAAATAGTAAAAACAGCGTTAATGGCCACAGGCATCGGCCTCCAGTCAATGGCAGCAGCAGCACAAGCCCCGGCAGGACAAACATTGAATAACACAAAAACTACCCTGAAAATGGAGAAGAAGTTCCAGTCCATTAATGGACTTAAAATGGCCTATGTGGAAACAGGAATAGGCGATCCGATCATTTTCTTACATGGCAACCCCACCTCATCCTATGTGTGGCGCAATATCATTCCCCATGTAAAAGACCTGGGCCATTGCATAGCGCCCGACCTGATGGGCATGGGCGATTCTGATAAGTTCCCCGACAGCAGCTCCTATACTTTTGCCAAAAACCAACAATACCTGGAAGCCCTGTACGCAGCACTGAATGTGAAGAAGAACATCATTTTTGTAGTATACGACTGGGGTTCGGCACTGGCATTTGATTGGGCACGCCGTCACCCACAGGCTGTGAAAGGCATTGTTTATATGGAAGCCATTGTCAGAGACCGGCCATGGGATGAAGTGTCGCCCGTGGCGCAACAACTGTTCAAAGGTATGCGCTCAGAAAAAGGGGAGGAGATGGTGCTGCAGCAAAACACTTTTATCGAGGTCAACCTGGTCAAAACAATACTACATCCCTTAACAAAAGAAGAAATGGACGAATACCGCCGGCCTTTCCTGGTGCCCGGTGAAAGCCGCAGACCTATGTTGAGCTGGGCCCGTCAACTACCCATCAATGGGGAGCCCGCCAATATTGCGAAAACAGTCAACGACTATACCGCTTACCTGGCGAAGAGTCCATTACCCAAACTCTTTATCGAAGCTTCACCCGGTGCTATGTCCGATAAGGATAAAGAGCTTTGCAAAACATGGCCCAACCAGACCCAGGTTACTGTAAAAGGGCATCACAACCTGCAGGAAGATTCACCCAATGAAATAGGCACAGCCATTGCAACCTGGATCCAGGGACTGAAATAAGCAATATAACCACCAGCCATGATAAACTGTTTCGCCGTATGTTTGTTGTCCCGGAAACGGGCACAACAAACTTATTATGGCGAAGCAACCGATAGCACAAATACAAAAATCAGCCTTCAATTTCCTGAATACCTTAAAGAAGAACAACAACCGGGAATGGTTCAATGAGAATAAAACAGCCTTTCAGGCCGAACAGGACCTCGTAGCTGTCTTTGCAGAAGCCTTGTTGCAGCAGGTCAATATCCATGATGAAATAGAAACCCCTTCCGGCAAGAAAAGCCTCTTTCGTATTTACAGGGATACCCGCTTCTCCAATGATAAAACACCCTATAAGACCAACTGGAGCGGTTACTTCAAACGGGCTACCAAATATCGCCGGGGTGGATATTATTTTCAGCTGTCGCCTGGCAACAGCTTTCTGGCAGGCGGATTCTGGGGACCCAGCCCCGAAGACCTGAAACGGATCAGGGAAGATATTGCCTTCGATGCGGCGCCATTGAAGAAAATTATCAATAGCCGCTCTTTCAAAGACACTTTTCAAACCCTGCAAGGCGAGCAGGTTAAAACAGCTCCCCAGGGATTTCCCAAAGACCATGAGGCCATTGACCTCCTGCGCTACAAACAATTCCTGCTCATCAGGAAATTCTCCGACAAAGAAGTATTGAGTGAAAGTTTCTTAAAGGAAGCAAATCAAACCTATAAAAATATGCGTCCTTTCTTTGATTATATGAGTGAAGTATTATCTACTGATGCTAATGGGATAGGGTAGTGTTACCTCCCTGCCTTACGTCTCAGTTCATTCACCTTTTGTGCGGCATACATCGGTTCCATATCGCGGATATTTTCAAAGTGCTGAATAGCCGCTGCCCATTCTTTTTGCTGTTCATACAACAGCCCTAATCCATTTTGTACATTGAACCATTGCTCCGGCTGATCTTTATGCGTGTAATAAGCCAATGCAGATTCGTAGGCCGTGACCGCATCTGCCAGCAGGGCCACATTGCCGCCGGCAGCCCGGCTGCTTTCTTCCCATAGTGCCGTACCCAGGTTGTATTGCGTGCTTGCCCAGGCCGCAGGAAAGCAATCTTTGGTTTGTATCGTCAATGCCTGCCGGAAGGCCGCTGCTGCCTGCGTAAGCAGATCTCTTTCTCCCAGGCGCCGCCCCTGCTCAAACAAGGATACACCCAGGTTATGCTGTGTCCAGCCCCACTCTTCAGGCGTGGTTTTATTCGTATATACTTCCAGTGCCTGCTTATAGGCTTTGATCGATTCCGTAAACAGTTCTGTTGCCTCCGGATCCTTCGCCTTGCCTGCCTGGCATTGCAGCATATTGCCCAGGTGATAGGCTGTTGATGCCCAGTCGCGTGGATTTTTTGCTGAGGTAAGGATGCCCAGGGCGGAACGGAAAGAAGCAATCGCTTCTTTGATGGCTCCCAGTTTACTCAATACAACACCAAGGTTGAGCTGCATCCGGGCCCAGTCGGCAGGAAAATCTTTTTGCGTATATACAGTCAGTGCATCATTGTAAGCATCTATCGACAACATGTACAAGCTGTCACTGGTGGCATCAGCAGCCATGTCTCCCTGCAAGTGCAGAATGGTGCCCAGCTGGCTTTGTGTTTTGGCCCATTCCTGCACAAGCGTGGCCGTCTTATAATTGGCCAGCAATGTTTTTTCAACCAGGGTAGCTTCTGTCAACAGGTTATAGCCAGCCTTTCCACCCAACTGGCTGCCGGCTTCCACCAGTGTGGCCGCCAGCAGGGTATACAGGTAGTTTTTCTTTTTGTAGATGGCGGCATAGGTCCTTTCTGTAGCAGCAGGCAGCAGGAGCAAACTATCCGCCTGGCGATACATACGGATGGCCCTTTTGTAATCACCACTGGCAATCGAACTGTTGCCTGCCAGTATATAGGCCGGGTACAAGGCTTCCGCCTCTTCAGTCTGGATAGCGCCCGGAACAGACCTGGCTTCGTCCTGCTGCCACACAGCCTGTTCATAATACAGTGAAGATGTATGGTATTGTTTCAGGTAAAAATGCCGGGCGCCTTGCAGCATCGCGTTTGCATCGTCCTCTTTAACCATATTTCCCTGTACCCAGGAATTCATCAGCGTTCGTACCTGCTCCGGGCTAATATGATGCTCCCGGGCAAATTCTGTGAAATATTGATCATATAAAACAACCGGATTTACCTTTTCGGCCATGGCCTCTTCAGTGGCGCGCAGGGATAGCTGGCCGATAACGGTGATAAAACTGGCGTTGGTAAAGAATCGGAATGAACTGCCCACGGCAGTATCTACAGCTTTGGCTGTGCTATCAACAGGCTTTATTTCCTGCGCATGGAGCCACGACAGGTAAGGGAATACCAATAAGATAGTCAGACAGGTAAAGCACTTACGCATAAGCTGTACGATTGTTGAATGCAGGGTACAAACAACTTATTCATCCAGGCAAATCAGACAACGGCGTATAAATCAAGAGGATAGGGGAAATATGATACTATTATCTAAAAGGTAGGTATTCTCAACACAAAACTAATAAAAAAAGGCAGCTCTCCAAATGAGCTGCCCCGATTACTTATATCCTCCTGCGTTAATCCTTCCATCTCCATTCCCCTTCCAGCACCAGGGGTTCTTTGAGGTTATGTTGTAGCAGGAACTGTTTTGTTTCTTCATCATTCAGCTTCTTCACCGGAATGGTGGGTGCATCGCCCAGTCCATAGAGCAGCATCGTTACAAAACGTACCGTATTCTTCATGCCCTGCTCACTGGTGATCAGGCTGAATACATCACAGTCCGCATGGTAACAGCCGGCCGGGCCATTCACGCCACGGGCGCCGCCACCGCCGCCTGTTGGCACCCCCTGCAGCATAAAGGGCTGGTGATCACTGTGCAGGCCTGCTCCGGTAGTAAACCCATTGGCGAAAGTGGTATCGATCTTATTGGCAATGGCGCCGATCGACTGGAATAATTCCTTGGCAGCAGGCACACTGGAAGAGAAATTGCGCACATCTCCCGTCATATCAAAATTGAGCATATACCGCACCTGGTCAATTTGCTTGTTTTTAGTGGCAGCCGCTACATAGGCTTTCGAGCCCAGCAGTCCTTGCTCTTCTCCCATGAACATCACAAATTCAATAGTACGTTTGGGTGCCAGTTTGAGCTTTTGAAAAGTGCGTGCCATATCCAGTACCGAGAAGGAACCGATCCCATTATCGATAGCACCCGTGGCAAGGTCCCAGCTATCGAGGTGGCCGCCTACTACGATCTTTTCCTGCGGCAGGCTACTGCCCTTAATGGTGGCGATCACATTCCGGGCTTTGATCATACCGGAGAAATTGGTCATATTAAGCCGGCTGTACAGAGGGCCGCTTTTCAATTGTTCTTTGAATTTCATGCCATCTTCCTTACCAATACATACTGCTGGTATGGGAATGAGCTTGCCCGTCACCGAGGCCGTTCCCGTCAGTAAAGTGCCGCCATCTACCGTATTGATAATAATGATTCCTTTAGCGCCGTATTTGGTAGCAATGGCTGTTTTTTCGGAGCGATGCAGATACCGCCCGGTTGTGCCGGGTAATATGCCCAGGTATACCAGCGCTATCTTGCCCTTTACCAGGCCCGGTTTGCTCACATATTCACTGTCAAGGCCATTGCCCATATCTACTACTTCGGCAGTAAGATCAGCTTTTACTGGAGAGTGCGCCAGCGATACCGACTTTACCGGCTGTAAGGCTGTGGCGCTGTTGCCCACACTCACTGCCAGTGTGCCCCGGCTCCAGCTCTCTACTTCAAAAGGCTGGTACCGTACATCCGTAAAGCCGTACGACTTGAGGAGGTTGAATGTATAATCTTCCGCTTTTTTACCATTGGCAGAACCCGTAAGCCGGTGCCCGATGGTCTCTGTGGCCTCTTTCAGCGTGCTGTAAGCCTTCGAATTTTGTTGTACTTCATCATTGATCTTCCTGAATACAGGTTCCCAGTCGGGGTTCTGCTGTGCTGCCAGCGATAAACTACCAAAAGCCAATAAACCAGTTAGTATGAATTTGCTCATGTGATAGGGGGATTGAGTAGGGCTGAAAATAAGGAAAAAATCAATCCGCCTGCTCACTTCATTGACCGCCGGTAAGCAACAGTTATTTTACTGTACAAAACATTCCCGGCCCACAACGTTGTAGGTGTTGTTGACTCTTTTGATCAGTATGATCTCTTGCCGGCGAACGGGCGTATGAGGAGGAGTAAAATCTGCTTGTTTAATGAACAACGCGGAATAGGTCCGGTATACTATAAGGATCGATCTTCCGGTAATGGCTTCGATCCTGTTCTTTACAATCCTGACTAAATTTTTCATGAGGAGGTAATTATTGTTAGTGATACAAATATGTATTGAAAACAATCATGTTCATAGCAAATTGTAGTGAATGGGAGATAAAGGGCGATAGATTGTCGAAAATGCCCTGTATACCGCAAGACATTGCCTTTACTGCGCAACAAAACGTTAAAGTTCCCGAACCGGGCAAGATACTCTACAGTAAATGAACAGGTTACAATAACTTAATTCATAGAGTAATTGATTAGCTGTAGTTTCGCTGCTCTATTTCAGGAGTGGTTATCTCCGCCAGGGCTGGTATACTATTTTACTTCCCGCCATACCATCATTAACTGCACATTTTTAAGCGCTAAAATTCAATAGCAATGATGGCTACTAACTTAACGATTGGGTTTCGTACACAGGACCAGGAACTGGACGAATTGATCAGGATGGAGTTTGAAAAAGAAAAGATGCAATACATTAATCAGTTTACGACTGAATCCCTCATTACTATTATACTCAGCGCAACCAAAGAGTCTGTTGAAAAGTTGTTACGCTTTTTCAAGCGCCACCGTGAAAGCTTTAGCGTAGCTTTTGTCCGTACAGATGATGGCCGTACCCTTTCTTTATTTGAATATGCTGATAAGGACTTGCACAGGCTGGCAGGTACCGGACTTCAATAATAAAAAGCCCCGCATGGAAATGCGGGGCGACACTAATCAAATTCGTTAACCATTAAACCTTATCCTTTTTATTATAACAAGTAAATCGACTTGCTGTACTAAAGGATTTTCATCTTTTTTTTATTTATTTCCGCGAGCCATAGTTTTCCACACGTAAAGCACATTTGAGACATACGACGGCATGCCGGGGTGACCGGATGCGGGTAGTTATTTGCTTATTTGCCCAACCCGCTTGCCAGGCTCGGTACATTTCTGCTATTGGATTATTATATTTTTATATGCGACATTAATTGAATACTTTTAGGGTGGATATCTGGGTCTGAAAAATGGCTGCTATGGAGAATAAATTATACATCACCAGGAGGAAGGACTTGATGGATCATGCCGGTGATACCGAGATCACCCTGCAGGAATGGACCACCTTTGTGGCAAACGATCCGGACATGCGCTTAGAGCATTATACCACCGTTACCTTACCCGATGGCTCCGAATACCGGTATCCAAGTCCCGGCAAAGCGATCTGGCTCTGCAGGCAGCCAGGTGAATTCACCACCCGCGAAATTGTTTTTGATTATGTAGATGGCAATATCGTCATCAACGATCCTGATCCCAGCACCCTCAAAAAGATCAGGCATATAGCATTCAAACTAAATACACGCGTTTTTAAAGAAACACCTAAGGATACCGGGTATATACTTGAAGAACAGCCCGTATTGATCCCTCGCTTTGGTTTTCAGAACATGACTGCCCCCTTTAAAAAAGTAATGCTGGCCGTCTGGCACCAATTGCACCACCTCGCTTTTTCCTTTTTTAGGAACAGTCCTGAAAAACTGGTCAACGATCCTAAGAAGAAATTGAAAGATCAATAGGACAAATTCCAAATAATTGGGGTGCTTTTTACTCAGCTTTTATCGGTTACCAACAATCCTCTATTGAGCATCATAGCTTTCTGAAGTTTTCCAGAATGGCAAACCCTTTGCACTTCCAGTGAGTATAACCGAACTACTATGGACGCTAAATTTTACATTACCAGGAAACAGGATTTATTGGATCATTCATCCGGTAACAGCATCAGCCTGCAGGAATGGACTAATTTTGTGGAGAAGGACCCGGAAATGCGACTGGACAACTGTACCGCTGTTACCTTACCCAATGGAGAGATCTACAAGTATGCAAGCCCGGGAACGGCCGTTTGGCTCAACAGAGAACCCGGCAGTAATGAGGTGAAAGAAGTAATGTTTGATTATGCGGGGGGATGCATCCTTGTCAACGATGCAGATCAACGAACACTTAAGAAGATCAGGCATATCGCCTATAAATTGAATACACGCATTTTTAAAGAAACGAAGCGGTATACCGAAGAGATACTCGTAGAGCAGCCTGTATTAATTCCAAGATTCAGCCTGGGCAGCATGATAGCGCCGTTCAAAAAAACAATTCCATCGATCCGTTACCTCTTTCAGCAATTGGCTTACGCTCTCCAGGGAGGCGGCCACGAAAAACTGAAAGATCACTGATAGCACTGGTATCCTTGCCGTGTCCCGCCGAAAGGCGGGACTTTTTTTATGCCCTGATGCGGCACCAAAAAAATAAGGGTGACACCTTTCGCTTGCGACGTGAGCGAAAGCTGTCACCTCTTATACTTATCATTTTCCCGGCAATACAAGTTTATAAGTGAACGTAGTTGGTTTTACATATACCCGGTAAGGTTCCAGTGGTCTGGGTCCGCAACCATGCGACCCTACACCCAGTGTTTTATAACTCACACACAAAACAGTGCCCTTGCTTTTGGGAAGGTCTATTTTATATTCTACCGGTGTCATTTCTTCATCACTGTAGGGGAGGGCTGCTACCTGCAACAAAGAACTGTCCTGTTCAATGGTGATGCCCGTACCCTTGGCCGATTGAACCCTTGCCCAGCGTACATCCTCATGGTTGCCGCATTCCATGGGCTTTTCATAAGGCGTCATTTGCTGTTGTACCGTGCTGGCATAATGCCCTATGTCAAACCCGCTTTTGCGGTCTGCATAATTCTCCATCGGGCCCCGGCCAAAATAGTCAAACTGATCAAGGCTTTTGTCCAGGAAGAGACGCACCCCCAGCCGGGCTACTACCAGCTTCGGATCACTGCTGCTTACTTCATTCACCGCCAGGATCACCCCTTTGCTGTCGATGCTATAAACGACTTTGTGTTGTACCGTAAAGCCCTGTTGTCCCGTTCCCGTTAAACTGGCCGTGATCTCTACCACGCCCGGCACAGGCTGCCTGCTTTGTACGCCTGTTGCTGTCCACACCAGGTGCTTCAATCCTTTTTTCTCCCAGTCGGGATACGCCCACATATCATCCTTCTGGTGCGGCGCCCGCCACAGGTGCAGCATTGGCCCGCCACCTTTCTGCAGTAGGTTCTGGCCATGCTCTTCTATGCGCGAGAAGGTACCTGTTGCTTTGTCAAACTCAAGGCTAAAGCCTGTTCCTTTTACCTGAATAAAACCGGCCGTTTCTTCCAGCTTCAAAGCGCCATTGTTATCCTTACTGGGCACAGCAGGAGTAGAGACCGGCAGTAAGAACTGCTGTGCTGCCACTTCATATCCTTTGGCAGCCCATCGCTCATCCCTGGCTAATTGAAAAGATACCCGCAGAAAATATTCAGCTCCGGGCCGTGGCGTTACTGCGTAAGGGATCTTAATATCCTTTTCTGCACCGGGCGCTACATCACCCACTGCCAGGTTGCCGGAGGCGATCACCTTGCCATCTTCACTCAATTCCCATTTGCCGGTTAAGCTGTTGAGGTTGGTAGAATGATAGCGGTTCTTAAGCGTGTACAGGTTATTGGCAATATCTTTTTCGCGGATCGTGATCCACTGGTAGGCATGTTTCAGTTCAGGAAAATGCGGCTTGAGTGAACGGTCTGAAAATACCACACCCTTATGAATGAAGTACTGGTCATTGGGATATTCGCCAAAGCCACCACCAAAAGCAGTAATGGGATGTTTGGGATCACGTTTGTTATAGATACCCTGGTCCTGCCATTCCCAGATGGCTCCACCCAGTAAGGCGGGATAGCTGTCAAACAGGTCATTGTAAATATCTACCGATCCCATCGAGTTGAACATCGCATGCGCATATTCACAGAGGTAGAAGGGTTTCTTCAGCGTAGTATCTTTGGCCCTTCTCTCCAGGCTTTCCACATCCGTATACATTTGGCTGTCCATGCCGGCAGGATTGCGCGTGCCGATACCAAACCCTTCATAATGCGTAAGGCGCGTAGAGTCGATCCGTTTGATCGAGTCCAGCGCTGCCCTGAAGTTCGTGCCGCCACTACCGTTCTCATTACCGAGCGACCATACGATCACCGAAGAATGGTTCTTGAAGTTCTGTACATTGGCCACATTGCGTTCGATGATCGCCGCTTTCATGCGCGGCTCTTCATTAAACCGGTTCATGGCCCCATGGCACTCTACATTGGCCTCTGCTACCAGATAGATACCATATTCATCGCACAGCTCATACCAGCGTGGATCATTCGAATAATGCGAGGTACGTACATGGTTGCAGTTGGCCTGTTTGATCAGTTTAATATCCCGGATCATCTGTTCTTCCGTTACCGCATGACCATCATCGGGCCAGTTCTCATGCCGGTTAACACCCTTCAGTTTGATGGGCACATTATTTACAAGTACCTGCCGTCCATCTACCCTGAGATTGCGGAATCCCGTATGGGCCGATATGATCTCCGTTTTGTTGTTTCCTTCCACCACCGAAAGCACCGAGGTATACAATTTGGGTGTTTCAGCTGTCCACTTCTCCGCGTTTTTGATGGTCACTGCTACATCCACCTTGATCTCCTCGCCGGGCTTCAATGCCTTAATGACTGTCCGGGTGCTGGATACCAGCGTAGATCCGTTATAGATGGCATATTCCAGCTCACGTGCTTTTACTTCCTTGTCTCCATAGTTTTTGACCTTGGCAAAAGCCTCTGCGATCCCGCTATTATGACCGTTCTCTATACCTGCCCTGATAAAGAAATCCCGGATATGCTCCTGCGGACTGCTCCACAAGGTCACATTGCGGAAGATGCCGCTCAGGCGCCACATATCCTGGTCTTCGAGGTAACTGCCCGTTGTAAACCGGTATACTTCCACCGCCAGTACATTTTTACCGGGCCTGATGTATTTAGTGAGATCAAACTCTGCTGCATTACGGCTGTTCACCCCGTAACCTACTTTCTCTCCGTTTACCCAGATAAAGAAACCTGCATCTACGCCATCAAAGGTGATAAAGATGCGGCGGCCTTTCCAGCTATCAGGTACAGCAAAATCGCGGCGGTAGCTGCCCACCGGGTTTCTCTCTTTATACGCCGTAAATTTCACCGGAGGCGTGCTCATCACCCGCGGGAAATCACTTTGGAAGATATAATTGAAATTGCTGTAATAAGGCGTACCATAACCTTCCACCTGCCAGTTGGAAGGAACTTTGATGTCTTTCCATTTCGATACATCATAAGAAGGCTTGTAAAAGTCCACCGGGCGCTTCTGCGGCCAGTCTACCCAATGGAATTTCCACTGGCCATTGAGGCTGCGGCTAAAAGAAGAGGCGCTGCGTTTGGCAGCCAGCGCCTCCGTTAAAGAACCATAGGGCATCAGTGTGGCATGACTGGCCTCGCGGTTGATACCAATGTTTTCAGGGTCTTCAATTTCATTGGGTACAGAAGCTGTATCAGTTGCCGATAATCCGTTGAAGGGAACGGCTGCTGATTGGCCTGCACAGGGCTGATAACCCCATGCAGCAATAAATACCAATAAGGCAGGAACAATTTTTTTTTGTAAGGGCGATTTACGCATAAATGATTCTACTGGTTTCAACATAAAAAAGCTACAGCCCGCTCCGTCCGTCTGTAGCGCTATTCACTAACAATCAAAAGGCGTTTAGTTCTGCCAGGCAGGAATACGATCCGTTATAAGCCGAATTAATGATCACTTTAAAATAACGGCCGCTTTTAAATCCTTTGGGTAAGAATTGTGGTTGTACGTCTTTATTATTTTGCAGCGTAAATGTTCCGCCATCCACCCACGTGATATTGTCTGTACTTACCTGTACATTCACCTCATTGGGTTTTCCGCCGCCATCATTCTGTCTTCCTTGCAAGGATACACCATGTACTGTTTTTTCTGTGCCCAGATCGATCGTAATATGATGCGGAGGTCCGGGTGAAGCCCCCTGCCATTGCGTATGCCAGAAAGTTTCTTTATTGCCATCGAGGGCAAATATCGCCCGGCCATTATTGGCCCCCTCACCATTGGCTTCCTGCGAAGAGAAATCGATCACCTGCCATTGCGCCCGGTCATAATTGGGGTAATCTTTTAGGTCCGGCTGCGCCTTTACGATAAAAAAAGCTGTGCGCAGTGCTTCATTGATCTTTACCGTTTTACTGCCCATGGTGATGGGTAACAGGTATGACTGTAAAGCATTCATGGCGCCAGCCCCCTTTGTCTTAAATGAAATGCTTAAGGGCGCTGTACTTACCTGGCCTTTCGGGATCACCGTACTGAGATCAGATAAGGTATAACTGCCCTCTGGTAAAATAGCATAGCTGGTTTTATTGGCCGTATTAAAACTGTCCACCTTGCCGTTATCTACTGTAAACGTTACCGGTATATCAACATCGGGATATCCCTGGCCACCATAATTGGCGCCATACGTAAGCGATTGAACACTGTCTGTTATCTTCAGCGTCCTGATAACAGGGCCATTGACTGCCTGGGGCATATAGATCCTCGTATAACTTTCAATAGGCTGATAGGGTAGGTTATAATCATCTTTACAGGCCGACCAGGTAAGGCAACAGGCCATACAGGTTAATATGATAAAGCGGGCAATAAATTGGTTGCGCATGATTGTAGAATAAACGTGAAAGAATTGTTCGTTACCATCCGGGGTTTTGCACCACCAGCTTCGACCGGTCCATATCGTATTGACTGATGGGGAACCAATAAGAAGCGGGCCAGCGGAACAGGTGTTCACTGGCTACCACCCTGGTATAAAAAGAATTATCATCTTTATTGATATTCATCCCATGCATGCTGCCCATCACTTGTGCAGCAATCTTCCAACGCCTGATATCAAACCAGCGATGCGTCTCAAAAGCCAGCTCCACCCGCCGTTCCTGCCATATCCTGGTACGCATATCCGATTGACTGCCAGGTATAGGCAGGTCGGCCGATCCATATTCCGGAACATTCACGCGTGCCCGGATCAGGTTTAAGTATTTCAGTATATCCGCATTCCCGGGATCGTACTCATTCAGCGCTTCAGCATAATTGAGGTATATTTCTCCCAGCCTGAAAAGACACAAAGGTCTTGCATACCTGGTGCCATTGCCGCCAGATCCATCATTCGTTTGCGTGGCTACATTTTTTCTCACCAGGTAGCCCGTCTTTGTCCAATCCGTGGGATGACCATTCTTTCCATTAGGACCATTTGCATAGAAAGTGATCGCTTTGGGGCTTTGCATATTACCTCCCTGGAAAAAGCTGTTGTTGTAAGTCACCGAAGCATAAAAGCGCGGTTCCCGGTTGATGTACATGTTAAATACCGGTACACCATTTACCGTAGTAAAGCCCGACTCCGAATAGAGCGAAGATTCTCCGATCGGTTTACCATCTGCCATGAAATAAGCATCTACCTGCTCCTGCGTCACACCGATACCATTCCAGCCACCCGCTTGCCTGGGCATACAATGCACATCCCAGCCCGAAAGCCCGTTGTTCTTCCTGTTGAAGATCTGTTCGGAATTCCATGCCTGTAAACCGATCCCTATATAGGATTTGATGGGATCTCCACCCGGGTCTTTATACAGTGAATACAGCCCCAGGTCAATCACAGCTTTGGCAGCATCGGCCGCTTTCTTCCATTTCTGCTGATCATAAGTTTGATTGATCAATACCTTGCCATCCTGGTTCTTAAAATTGGCATAATCACTGTTCCCATTATACAGCGGACTTGCAGCATACAGCAATAACCTGGCTTTCACAGCCAGCGCCATGCCGGCAGTAGCACGGCCATATTGAATATCACTTACCTGTCCGTTATTCGATGGTATCTTAGGCAGTACCGCCGCCGCTTTGTCCAGCTCACTGCTTACATATTCCACACAGGTATCATAGGCACTGCGGGGAAACTGCATCGCTTCGGCAGGTGCATCAGCGGGTACCTCTTTTTCGCCCAGCAGCACCACCGGGCCATACTGACGCATCAGTAAGAAATAGTAATAGGCCCTTAAGAACCGTGCTTCTGCTTTATACTGGTCAATCAGCTGCTGTCCGTTGAGTGCCAGTATTTCAGCATTCCCGTCAATATGGTTGATGAAATAAGTGGCCGAGCGAATACCCTTGTAGTAATTACCCCAGTTATCGAAAAGCGCATTGCCGGCACTGATATTGCCGATGTTCAACGCATACGTATTATACTTCGACCAGGTAGCGTCCAGTTCATCCGAATTAGCCCCCCACGGGGTGGCATCCCATTGATTGGAATTGTCATTGACATAGTTATAGACATTGGCCAGGTATTGCTCCGAAGGACCCTTTTTCTGAAACACCTGTTCTATCGTAATGCGGTCGTTCGGTACCTGTTCCAGGTATTTTTTACAACCTGCCCCCGTCACCAGGGCCACCGTAAGCAGGAGCAGCGTATAGTTGGCAGTTAATTTTTTCATATCGCTTGATCAGTTTAGATAGACTACTATTTAAAAGAACATTTAATGCCGAAATTGAACGTCTTCGTTAAAGGGTATTGCGCACCCTTACCATCACCGAGTTCCACATCCCACATGTCAAACTCGCTTTTTGTCCACAGGTTATAACCTATGAAATAGAGACTCAGGTTCGACATCCCTACATACTTCAGCCACTTCGTGCGGGCAAGATCATAAGAGACCTGCACCGTTTGCAAACGGATAAAGGCCCCATTCTTCACCCACCAGGTGCTATTGGCATAGTTCATATTGTCATTGCCATAAGTGAGGCGGGGATACAAGGGGCGCGGATTGGTATTGGTGGGTGTCCACCGGTCCGTGATCTGCGCCAGCAGATTGCCACGTTCACCCCCCTGGCTAAAGGGCTGCAGCCCATCTCCGTTCAAAGAAATGTCTACATTGCTGATGCCTTTAAACCAACCCGCAATGGCAAATCCTTTCCAGGAAATAGTAGGCCCGAATCCATACACGATCTCGGGGAAGCTGCCATAACCAATAGGCCCCGCATCGTAGGAATCAATTTTGCCATCTCCATTAAAATCCTTGTATTTAATATCCCCCGCTTTATTCGTGCCCGTTTGATAGGGACTATTGGCTACATCTTTATCGTCTTTAAATAAGCCCAGGTCTGTATAGCCGAAGCGCTGACCAAATTTCCGGCCAATCCGTTGTTGCCAGGGATAGGGCCAGGGTGCATTCGCATCGTCGATCACCTTGGCGCGTGTCCAGGTAAAATTCCCCCGGAAACCAATTTGCCATCCACCACCCAGCTGTTTATTAATATCCAGCGTGGCATCGATCCCGCGGTTATGTACCTCACCCAGGTTGGCATAGGGGAGTGCGAGTACCCCTACATAGTTGGGCACATCCCCGCGCTGGCGGAAAATAGCCGTACGGTCTTCACGAAACACATCCACCGTAAGCGACACCGCATTGTTCCAGGTCTTGATCTCAACACCAAGGTTTTGCTTTTTGGCTTTTTCCCAGCTTACATCCACCGCATAATCGCCGATGTCCAGGCCATTGATCGTTTGATTGGTGCCATTAGCGCCATACGTATAGTTGCCATCCTGGTACCGGTTGCCGCCGCCAACCGTAGAGATATAAGCAAAACGGCGACCGCCGATATTGCTGTTGCCCACCAGTCCATAAGAGTACCTCACTTTAAGGAAAGAGATGGCTTTATTCAATGGCTCAAAGAACGATTCTTCTGAGATCACCCAGCCAACTCCATACGAAGGGAAGAAGCCAAAGCGATTATTAGGAGCAAATGTTTCTGATCCATTGTAGCCAAAGTTCACCTCCGCCAGGTACTTGTTGTCCCAGCCATAAGTACCGCGGCCAGCAATGCCCATATACCGATAGGGAATAGAACTGATGAAATCACCGGCAAATGCATCTACCCTGTCACTCTGGTTATACAGGATGAGGCCCGTCACATTGTGCCTGCCAAAATTATTGTTGTAGTTCAAAGCCGCTTCTGTATAAAATTGCCGGCTTCCTCCATTCGTTCGGTTATAACCGAGGAAACTGGTGCCAATCGAAGTTTGGTCCAGCAATAACTTACCTGCTGTATCCCTTCCCCTGGCAAGGTACCCGTCTACTGACTTCGTGCGGCTGATCTTGTGTTCATTGTAGTTGTCGAAGGAGAACATCGCTGTAGCAGAAAGTCCTTTCAGCAGTGAACCCAGTTCCTGCGTTACCCGGATATTACTCCACAACTGGCTTTTGAACTCACTGACATACCCTGTTTGCGTTAACCGGCTATAGGGGTTGAATATATCTCCTGTACGCAGTTGCGAATACAGGCCATTGGAATAGACCGGCGGAATAAGGATGGGAGGCAGCAGGTAAGCCGACCCCCAGATATCGCCCACAGAACTGCCGGGAAAATTAGCATTGCTGATCCAGCCCGAAGCGCCAAAATCTACCTTGGTTGATTTCGTTACCTTCAGCGAAAGATTGGACGTGAAATTATAGCGCGTGAACTTGATGGCTGAATTGTAATTGGCCAGCTGGTCTGTCTTGTACAAGCCTTTCTCATCATAATAACCAATGGCCAGGTAATACTGCGCATTCTCCGAACCTCCACTGGCATTTACCCGCGCACGGCGGTTCTCCCCTGATTTTTTGAACAATACATCAAACCAGTTTACATCCGGGTAAAGATCGGGATCCACCTGGCTGGCTGTTTTGTCGATCCTTTCCTGCGTATATTTCGGCTGCGGGTCGTTGGGATTACTGTTGTGGTAGGCTTCATTGGCCATTTGCATATAAGTAATGCCGTCGGCAAACTTGGGTATCTTCGTAAACTGCGTTATACCCTGGTCATATTGTGCATTGATCAACGGTTTGCCCACCTTTCCTTTCTTAGTTTGGATGATCACAACTCCATTGGCCCCACGCACCCCATACACTGCCGTGGCAGATGCATCTTTAAGAATACTGAAGCTGGCAATATCTTCCGGGTCTACATTGGCAAAGTCCCTTTCCACCCCATCTACCAGCACCAATGGACTGCTGCTGGTAAAGGTGGAAATCCCCCGGATATAGATCTCGGCATTGTCATAACCCGGCTGGCCGCTTCTTTGTACGCCCACCACACCGGCAATACGGCCGGCCACCAGGTTCGTCATATTGGCCACCGGCTGTTTCAGGTCTTCTGCTTTTACCGTACTGATGGCACCAATCGTACTGATCTTCTTTTGCTGTCCATAGCCTACCACTACCACATCTTCCAGGCCCGTGACCTGTGCTTTCATTATTATATTGATCTCTTTGGTATTATTAACAGTTACCTCCTGGGTAGCATAACCTATAGTAGAAAAAATAAGCACCCCATTGCCATCAGGTAAGGTAATGCCGTAGCTGCCGTCTTTTTGAGTGGAAGTACTGGTGCTGCTGTTCTTTAATGAAACCGTTACCCCAAATAAAGGCACAGCTTTATCATCCGTTACTTTTCCGGTCACTTGTAAGGTTACCGACTGGCTCTTCTCCACTTTAGGCGTTACCAGGATCGTGCGGTTGTTGATGGCATAAGAGAAGGGCTGACGCTCAAAGCATTTTTTCAAGGCTTCTTCCAGCGTAGCATCTTTGAGGTGCACACTTACGTATTGCGCTTTACGCAATAGTTCCTCATCGTACAATACACTGTATCCCGTTTGCTGCCGGATGCTTGTCAGTGCTTCCGACAATGGGATATTACTTTTGTCGAGGGTGATTTTTTGGGCAAGCGAAGTGATGCTCGCCAGCATACATGCTGTAAGTAAGAAAGAGAATAATTTCATAGCAAGAATAGTTTTGTTTTGACATGGAGATTGCCTTCCACATCAGGATGCAGTTAGGTTGTAATGAAGTAGATAGTTGGTTTTTGAGATTAAGTAGTGAAAAATGGTCAGTTCATGAGTATCACCTTCCTGCCTTCAATCCTGTATTTGATCCCACCGGTTAGTTTCAGATTTTGGAGCAGTTCAGCAATATCTCTGTACCTGGATATATTTCCTCCGAATTGTTTGTTGATCGTTCCCCCCTCGTAAGCCACTTCTATATCATACCACCGTGCTGCCAGTTTCATCACGTTTTGTATGCTTTCATGGTGAAAGACAAACCAGCCGTTTTTCCAGGCAACCGTTTCTTCCACATTCACCTGTTTAACCAAAATACTTTCTTCCCCATCTTTCACCATCGCTTGTTGGCCGGGCGCCAATACCACCCTTTTGCCGGCATTTTGGATCGCTGCTTTGCCTTCTGCCAGCGTCACTTTAATGAATGGATCATCATTATAGGCATTTACGTTGAATGCAGTGCCCAGGTCCTCTACCAGCTGCCCTTTGGCAAATACCCGGAATGGCTGCGCCTCATTATGTACCACTTCAAAATAGGCCTGACCGGTAATTTCCACGCGACGTTCCTTGCCGGTAAAAGCAACAGGGTATGTAATGGAGGACGCAGCATCGAGGGTTACTGTTGTGCCATCAGAAAGGGTTAAGGTGTACTTTCCACCTCGGGGCGTCGTCAACGTATTGTACACAGGTGTTTTGTCCGTTGCCTGATCATTGGTGGTATTATAGGCGATGCTGCCTCCCCGTACTTGCTTCACCTCCGTATTGCTTTGCATCGCAATGTGCACATTGACCGAATCCGTCAGCACGATCTCCTGGCCATTCGCCAGTTTTAAGACCGCTTTATTACCACCTGGTTTGATAGTATTATTGTTGGATGGAATAACTCCCTGCTCAGTCTTGCTCAACTTGTCAGGCTTCCCATCCTTTAGTTTTGGGTAGAGGAAAAAGGCCAGTACTGCAAGGATCACCGAGGCAGCAGCCACCCGGTACATCCAGGTCATAGACCTTACCCTGGAAGGAGTAGGTATACGATTGCTAAAGTCCGCGTACAGATCGGCCGTCAATTTTTCTTTACCACCGCTTTCTTCCAGCCAGTGATCAATATGTCCCCTGCCTGGGTTGTTGGCATGAAACCAGTCATTGAGTTCTTCTTCCTCCGATGGACTGCACTGATGCTGCCGGTGTCGATCCAGTAAGTATTGTAAACGGTCTTGATCCATAGGCCTTTAACGGGTTTTGATGAGGGTACTTTTCACCGATGCACAGGTCCTTGTCCTAAATAAGACGTACAAGCCTTTGCCTCCCGTTACTCTGTACTACAATATATTTTTTTTAAGCGCCTGGTAACCCGTTTTATTGCAAAGGAAGCCTTCTTTGACCCATTGTTTTTAGAAAAATATCCTTAATATTGTTCTAAGCTATAACGATTAAGCTCATAAAGACCCATACTAACGATAGCGATATAGAATTGATCCGGCTTTGGCAGAAAGGCGACGAAGCGGCCTTTGAAAAGTTGTACTATCACTATGCCGTTGAACTACTTACAATTGCCGTACAAAAGACCAACGACCGTGAGATTGCCCGTGAATTGATACAAAACGTATTCGTGACTTTTTTCAATTACAAAGAGGCCGCCCATCAGATCGTATCATTGAAGGCATACCTCTATACCATACTTAAAAATCGTATCCTCGATCATTACAGGCACGAAGTGGTACATAAAAAATACCAGGACCATTCCGCACATTATCTCGCGGCAGAAATTGATCAGGGAGCGCATACCTATATAGAGACCAGG
Source organism: Paraflavitalea soli (assembly GCF_003555545.1). GTDB lineage: Bacteria > Bacteroidota > Bacteroidia > Chitinophagales > Chitinophagaceae > Paraflavitalea > Paraflavitalea soli. Next base: position 483,105 of record NZ_CP032157.1, read on the forward strand.
GAGTTGGAACGGCGGCTCCATGAAGAGATACAGAAATTACCACCCCAGTGCAGGCATGTCTTCACCATGCGGCGTGAACTGGAATTGTCCAACAAAGAAATTGCCCTTCAATTAAATATTTCAGAAAATACAGTTGAACAACACATGCGCAGAGCACTGCGGTTGTTGAAACAAGCATTGCATATCGGACAGCGGACTTTGTTTTTCTTATTATAATTTCCTTAAGGAAGAATTACCCAATCAATCTTTGTTACAACGATGAGGATCCATTTTAGAAGACTTACAGCCATAGTAGGAGTGATATTGTTTACAGCCATGGCAGTCCAAAGCCAGCAAACTTCAGCCTATACAAAATATGTCAATACATTTATTGGAACAGCGCCCCTTACCGATCCCAAAGTGCTGGGCTATGAATTACCCAAAGGATGGCGCTCCTGGGCCGGACTTACTTTTCCGGGCAGTTCCTTACCCAATGCCATGGTGCAGCTGAGCCCTATGACAGAATATGGCTCCGGCGCTGGTTATGAATACGAAGATTCAGTGATCCTTGGTTTCACCCATACCAATAAGGGCCATTGGAACCTGTGCAATATTCCCATCCTGCCCATGACTAACCCCGTAGCTCCCTATGGCTCCCGGTTTACCCACAAGAAAGAAACTGCTGCTCCGGGTTTTTACCAGGTATACCTGCAGGATTACAATATTGATGTACAACTCACTTCTACCTTACGTTGCGGATACCATCAGTATACGTATACAAACAATGCCAACAGGCAAATACTGTTCGACCTGGCCCGGGCCAACAGCCGCGTATCCACCTGGCGTATAGAACAGGTAGGAGATTCTGCTGTGCAAGGCTTTCAAAGCGGTGAGAATGTCTATTTCTACGCCACCCTCAATACAAAGATCGATAGGCTGGAAAAGAAAGACGAAGGTCAGCGCAATGGTTATGCCATCCTGCACCTGGCCAACGGAAGCACAAAGCCCGTTGAATTGAAGATAGGATTGTCATTTGTAAGCACCGGCAATGCAAGGCAAAACCTGCAACAGGAAATCGGCAACCAGTCCTTTGTAGCTATTCGCAAAGCGGCCAACCAGCAATGGGAAACCATCTTATCCTCCATACAGGTGAAAGGCGGTACCCCCAAACAAAAGGAAATGTTGTACTCCTGTTTGTACCGTTCCTTGTTGTGGCCAGCCCTGCGCAGCGACGTCAATGGAGAGTTTACCGATGCAAAGCGCAATGTTGTAAACACCGGGTTCAGGTATTATACCGAGCCTTCTTTGTGGGATACCTATCGTAACAAAGATGTACTCCTGGGCCTCATTACACCACAGGTTACACTCGATGTGATCAGGTCCATGAAAGATGTGGGAGATAAGAAAGGATTCATCCCTACCTTTTTTCATGGTGATCATGGTGCTTCTTCCATTGCAGGCGCTTACCTGCGTGGTATCGACCAATTTGATGTGAAAGGCACTTATGAGATACTTCTCAAAAATGCCAATACACCCGGAGGTGCCCGTCCACATATTGCAGAGTACATCGAAAAGGGTTATATCTCCGATCCTGATGTGGCCAATCCACATGTAGAGACCAAGGCCAATGCAGGCGTATCCAAAACCCTCGAATATTCCTATGATGATTATTCCGTGGCCCAGATCGCTAAAAAGCTGGGCGATACCGCCAATTACAGGATACTGATGGCCCGCTCGAAGAACTATCAGAACATGTTTGATCCGTCCACCCGGTTCATGCGTGGCCGCCTGGCCAATGGCAATTGGATCACCCCTTTCGATCCGCAATATCCTTATTACGAATACATGTACCGGGAGGCCAATGCCTGGCAGGTATCATTTTTTGCACCGCACGACATGAAGGGGTTGGTAGCCTTGTATGGCGGGCCAAAGGGATTTGAGTCCAAACTGGATTCACTCTTTACCCTGCCCTGGAATCCGAAGCATATTGCCCGTAATGTAGAGACCATGATCGGTCAGTACTGCCATGGTAACCAGCCAGACCATGAAGCCCCATTTGCTTATTACTTCATCAACAAGCCCGAAAAGTCTCAAAAGATCATCGATACCATCTTAAACAGTTTGTATGGGATAGGAGAGCAGGGACTGGAATTGTCGGGTATGGATGATGCAGGTGAAATGTCTGCCTGGTATGTATTCAGTGCATTGGGGTTGTATACCTTTTCCGCTACTGATCCCGAATACCTCGTTACCGTGCCCCTTTTCGATGAAGTGAAATGGAAGACCAGCACCGGTAAATGGCTCACTATTACAAAGACGGGCAAGAGCAGGAACCTCAGCAATATTAAAGTGAATGGGAAGGATAACAAAGGTTATTTCGTTTCCCACGACCTGTTCAGGCATGGCGGTAATATAACCATCACTACCAGGTAACAGCTACTAACTACGCAACCTTGATAGTTATTAGAATGCACGCGAAAAAGCCCCGCTCAAACGAGCAGGGCTTTATCATATTTATAGTAAGATGAGCGGTATAATGTACCTTCCGGATACCCGCAGACCTCCGCGCAGACCCGCGTGCCCGCAACGAGGCCGCCGGTTACCGGATAGGTGCCGATCGAAATAAACCAACAACCAAAACCTGGACCCAACTCTTTCTGTTTACTAACGTGCTCCTCTTTGATTGGTAGTCGACGTTCACCATAACCATTGAGCACACGTATCAGAAAATTACCCCAGTGGCAATAGCCCTCAGCTGACAGCCGATCACCATCAGCCCACCGCTAATCGCTATAACTAAACAGCGAAAGCCAAATCCCGAAAATTCAAAGCAGAGGGCTCGTAGCTCGCAGCTCGTGGCTCGCAGCTTTTCTTCAGCAAGTGTTGCACAACACTTTGTAGTTCCATCAACCATGCTTAGGGGCCCCGTCCACATGGTCGATCGCTTTGGTAACTGTTCCCTACAAACGTACGACATCCGGATACCCGTTTCCAAATGCCTGATGGCCGGTTTCGTCTATTTTGTATAAAATGTAAAAAATCGACGTAATGTGCGTCGATTTTTTACAAAATCTACGAAAATAACAAAACCGGCCATGCCACTTTTGGATTTGGCATATTCTATGTTGTATGTTTACTAAGAGCTAAAGGAAGACAAGGTGACAGCAACACACTGCCAGCAAGAGTAAACAACCTACGAACATCAGTAACAAATGCCTGCAGGAGGAAAAACACCCTTCCTCACACCCCACTCCCGGGGTGCACATTTCCCTTAAATTGCCAGCTTATCGGGACCTTATCGGGACCTTATCGGGACCTTATCGGGACTTTATCGGGACCCTACTCCGCAGATGATCCATATACCATTCGTACCAGTCGAATAGGTGAGCCAGGTGTTCAGGTAGAAAGAAGAATAACTACTTTTAGGCCCACATGGATCAGTTATTACAACACCTCAGGAATTTTTACCAGTTAAGTGAAGCTGCCGAGCAGGTCCTTCCGGAATATTTCACCAAATTGGTGCTGCCCAAAAACGAGTTCCTCATCACCCAGGGCAAAATATGCAGGCATTTGTATTTCCTGGAGCAGGGCTGCCTGCGTGGCTACTACGACCTCGAAGAAAAAGAGATCACCCACTGGTTTGGTTTCGAAAATGATTTTGTGACTTCCTTTCATAGCTTCATCACACAGCAGCCCGCTGTAGAAAATATACAATTGGTGGAAGGCTGTGTATTGTGGGCTATTTCCAAGGACAGTTTATTCAACCTGTTCAACCAGCACCATGAGATAGAGCGGCTGGTACGCATCGCTTACGAAAAATATTATATACGGTTGGAAGAACGTTTTGTAAATGCCCGTTTTAAAACCGCTACTGAGCGTTACCAGGACCTGCTGGAGCAAACACCCCATATAATCGACAGAATACCATTGGGATACATAGCTGCTTACCTCGGTATATCACAGGAAACCCTCAGCCGTATCCGCGGCAAGCTTTAACATTTACGATACACCATTTTGACTGTTGTCAAAAAAAGAGGAGTTGTCTGCTGGTAGTTTTGTTTCCATAAAACAAACATATGGAACCCAAGAACCCCATGCAACCTTCCAACGCCTTTATTGCCGCCTCCTGGATAGCCCTCCTGGCAGGTATGATCGCCTACAACATCGGCTTGTGGAATGCACAAATGGAACTCAATGAGAAAGGCTACTATTTTACCGTATTGATGTTTGGCCTCTTTTCGGCCATTTCTGTACAGAAGGCCGTGCGCGACCAGCTGGAAGGTATTCCTGTTACCAACCTCTATTATGGCATTGCCTGGTTTACCACCCTCCTGTCCATCCTGCTGCTCACCATCGGCCTCTGGAATGCCGATCTCACCAAAAGCGAAAAAGGATTCTATGCTATGTCTTACACCCTCAGCATCTTTGCCGCCATTGCCGTACAGAAGAATACCCGCGATATGAAAGCTGCCCAGAAAGATGATAAAAGCAATACTGGTAGCAGTGCGGAGAAATAAGAACATCCGGTATCGTATCAGCATTGCCAAGCCAATGCAGCAGATCGAAAAGACAAAATACAACGCGTGGAAGGCTGCTAATCCATAACGTAAAGGTTAATGTTTCGCCATCCATGTCCTGGCGGTCGTCAGCTCCGGCCTGTTGCTTCCTGTAGTGTCTGCTATGGCCAACAATTGCTGGAAATACCGATTTGCTTTGACTTTATTACCGCTTTTTTCCGCAGCAAGCCCTGCGCCATACAAACCATTAAAACGGTTGGGGTGTTTCTTCAGGTTTTCTTCATACGCTTCCAATGCTTTTCCTGGTTCATTCATTTGCAGCAGCAGGTCACCCAAAAATTCACGGGCAGGGATCACTTCGCCCGGTGTCACAGGATGCTTTTCCGTTTTGTCTTCCAGTTCAGCCGCCTGTTGCATAAGACTTAATGCTTCCGCTTTGTTTCCTGCTTTCAAATTCATCCAGGCTTCGGCAGTTTTGATCTGTATTTTTACCTGGTTGGCTTTGTAAGCATCTTTTTGTGCTATCAGGGTATCCTGGATTCGATGGAGTGCCTGCAGTTCGGTATTGGCTCCTGCCTTATCTCCGGTGTGCAGAGCGCCCATCAGCCGGGTGAAATGGATGATTGCTTTTTGCCAGGGAAAATTGTCCCAAACAATATTGGCCACAGGTGCCTGTACGTGGGCCGCTGCCACCCACTGTTTGTTTTCCAGTACAACGCGGGAAGGGATGGCAGCAAAGGCATATGCTACTTTAAAATTAACCGGATACACTTCTTTGATAGCAACAAGGTAATCCAATTGCTGCCTGACTTGCGTATTATCGCCTCTTTGCAGATAAGCGTAAACAAGGTAGTCCATACCATGTAATTCTTCGTCCCAATGTTCCTTACCAATAGATTCAGCATAACATTTTGCAGAAGCCACCGAGGCAAGATTGGATTGAATGTCCTCACTCCAGAGCCCGAGACGTGTGAAAATATGAGAAGGCATATGTAAGGCATGTGCCGATGAAGCAGCTATGGCAGCATACTTCCGGGCAGCAGGTAATGCCAGGGTGGCCAGTTCAGGCGAATCATACGTGTGAATAAGATAATGTACAATACCAGGATGATTGGGCTCCCCAGGGAAGAGGCGCTGTAAAATGGCGCCGGCTTTCTGTTGCTTTTGAAAGGTCTTATCGGCAGGATCAGCAGCTGCATTCAAGGCCAGCGCATACAACGCCGCTGCTTCATGATCGTCCGGAAAAGCGGTATATAGCTTTTCCATCCCCTTTTCAAAGCTGATACACCGGCTGCGATGATCCACCTTGTCCCAGTCCTTATAAAAAGCCCCGATTGCATCAATATAAGCGGCTTCTTTGGCTGACTGTTTCGGCAGGGAAGTTGCGATGGCAATGGCTTTGCTGCCTTTAGTGAGTTCGGTAACCGTGGGAGGTGTCCACAGCGGATGAAAATTGCTCATGGCAACACCCCAATAAGCCATAGCGCAACCTGGTTGTTCATCAATAATGCCGGCAAAGACTTTCTCGGCCTCATCATATTCGAAAGAGTGCAGCAGTTTCAGACCCAGGTTAAAAGCAGGCTGTATGCTTGCCGGACCGGAAATAGTGAAGGTCAGCGAACCCAATTGTTGCGTAGTTGGCCCGCATACAATAAGCGCTCCTCTCTTAAGGTTCAAGGCGCTGATGGCTTCCGGGGAAGCTGCTGTCTTTTTTTCTTTGCAGGATACCGCGGTCAGTAAAAGAAAAATAAATAACGCCCATCGCAGGAAAACAGGTTTCATGTCTTTGCCATTTAAAGGTTAAAAATGGGGCGGATTAATGGCAGGAAGATTATCGAAGGATAAATTAAGGTCAGGTCTTACGAAGGTAAGATTATTTAAGGATTACCATCTCCACCCGCTTTGCGGCAGGTGAGGATTGCCCTTTTCAAGGTCACGGTATATACACCATTGGATTTATCCGTTGGCTTACAAAAGCACTTGTGGCATTTTTTTTCCAACCATATTAAAAAAATAGTCGTAATTTTTAATGTATAAGGTGCGCAATGGTACCCCATCTAAAGGAGTCTAACAAGAGCATTTTCTCATATTAGCAGTTAGTTTTGGTCAGCCTGGGTGTCTACCCGGGCTATTTTTTGCCTATCTTCGCCCCTCTTTTTTCAATATGAAATACTCTCAATGGATTGGCATCTTTGCCGCTGTAGTACTTGTAGTAGCCAGTTTTTTACCCTGGACCTTCCATCCCGATCTCAACAAATATTTCACCGGGTTCTTTTCTGAGAACAACAATTATGGTAAGCCTGGCAAGGTGTTTATCGTATTGGCGGTGGTAGCCACTATCTTTTTCCTGATACCGCGTATATGGGCCAAGCGCTGGAACCTGCTGATCGGCGCATTAACGGTGGCTTTCGCTATCAAGAGCTTTATCGTGTTTTCCGGCTGTTACCGGGGTATTTGTCCCACCAAGCAGATCGGCCTGTGGATCATGCTGCTGGCGGCGGTTGGAGTGCTGGCAATGGCGCTGTTACCGGATATGAAAGTAGTGGAGAAAAAGAGCTAAGAAAAGTATATAGGAACCCACGAATGGGGACAATTACATACTATCAGTTTCTGCTAAACGCATTTTATGAGGAAGTGGTATGTAAAGGGCTGCTTTCTATTTACCGGGACAGGATAACTATCCCTTTCTCCTTGTTTACCGGGGGTGTCGAATTGTTTAATTTGTAATAACAGGTCCATATATAGCTGCCCGATGGCTGTGGCTGGCCATTGAATGTGCCATCCCATCCTTTACGGGCATCCGTAGACTCAAATATCTTGGTTCCCCACCGGTTGTAAATGATCAGGCTGAACTGAACGAGTACTCCGGAAACCACGGGCCTGAACAGGTCATTGCGGTTATCATTGTTAGGGGAGAATGCGCCAGGCAGGGTGACGGATGGCCTGCAGAATTTGGTAGCTATCTTAATGCTGTCCTGGCTGTTGCAGCCATGCTGGTCTGTTGTCTGCACCCAATAAATACCTGCCTCCCTTGCGTTGAAAACCTGTTTACCTGATCCATCTTGCCACAGGTAGCTGGCAAAGCCTTTGCCAGGCGTAAGTGGTACAAACCCACCTTCGCAAATCAGGGTATCCTTGCCCAGGTGAACCTGTGCCGGTGATACCTGAATGAGTAGGATGGTATCCCTGTAATTATGCCCACAATGGTCTGTCGCCAGTACATGATAAACTCCCGGGGTCGTTGCTTTCAGGCTGAGGTCTGTTGATCCATCCTGCCACTGGTAGGTGACAAAACCTGCATTGGCATAAAGCCAATGATGCGTTGTATCGCATAAGTAGATATCTGGCCCCAGGGTCACAGCAGCCGGGTTGTCAAATACAGTGATGAGGAGACTATCACTTACAATCTCGCAGGGCGTTAAGATGTGCGCATACAGTTTTACCTTACCTGCTTTTTTGAACACTATGCGTACGCTGCTGTCGGTAGCAGCAGTGATCTGTGCGAAAGCAGGATCGATGGTCCAGGTGACAGGTTGTACACATTGACCATTGCGTTGGAGTAAATAGGAGGTGGTATCCGTGCGGATACAAATACTATCGTTGCCATCGATGCCTGTTATCTTACAAGGGATGGACGCACATTGAAGTGCAACGGTGAAGGAAAGATCGGTACTGGCAGATGGCACATCGGGAGAGGTGAAATTCACAAAGTCCGATACGTTATTCCAGGTAAGCGGCGCGGTTCGGAAGGGAACATGGTTGATGGTATTGGTCTCATCATCTGTCCTGCAGCCTGGTGTGGTTCCGTTGGGGGCTACTTTGATCACATGGATCTTACCATCAGGACCGCTTATAGGATCATAATAAGTGCAGGCGCTGATATAGGTTCCATTGGTGTATTGCTGCACATTGGCTGCCACCTGCATAATGATGCCGGAAAAATTGCCATAGGCCTTTTGCCAGTCGAATGTGCCGGTACTGCCTACTTTGTACAAGAAGAAACTGTTGCCAAATGCCAGGCGGCCGGCAGAGGCGACAAAACCGCCATCTTTGGTGGGGGCGATGGATGACCATGGATTCAGGTCATGCCTTACCAGCTTTTGATTACTGGCCGGCACCAGGTTTTGATCCAGGGTTATTATACCCTGTTGTTTGGTATCGAAGTTACTGCCATCGATCAATTGTAGGCCGGCCATCCAACCAGTGGGCGTCTTAAATAACTGTGTACCGTACGTGCTCCTTTCATCAGAGACAAAGCCAAGGGAAGAAAGGATATTACCAGTCTGCTGATCGAACTTAATGATGCTGCCATAATATTTTTGTTCGAGGCTTGCCCAGTAATCGGCGCCTACTGCCAGGGTGTTGCCATCTTCTGCCACAGTTTGGAAGTCGGTCCCTTCGTATTGGTACATTTCTTTGCCCCAGATCATATTGCCATTGGCATCCGTTTTAACAAGGAGTCCTTTGGCAAAGGGAAGCGCCGCTTGTGTGGTACCTGTAAAAGCAAATCCGCCATCGGCTGTTTCGATCACATCCCGTCCGATATCCGGGTAGGTGCCCAGCGAGGAGAAGTTTTTTGACCATATGATCGCACCGGCTGCATTCAGCCTTACCAGGTAAATACTATTGCGCCAGGTGAATGAATTCGTGCATCCGATGGCAATGTAACCACCATCGCTGGTAGGCTTTATCTTTCTAAACTCATCGTATTTATTGCCCCCGATCCGTTTGGCCCATTCGACGGAACCTGCCGCATTGAGTTTCATTATAAAGGCGTCTATGAAAGGACTTTGCTGGTTGGGATCAGCGATCACAGGATTTACATTGCCGCCAATGACCGAACCTCCGTCGGGTGTGGTGTGAATATAAAAGACATTGTGGTTGCCAGGGGCTATATAGGTTTTCTGGAAGGCGGGCAGGCATTCATCGGGTGGGACCATAGGAGCCTGGAGCAGCGGCGCCTGCTGTGCCTGGCATAAACAGGCAATGATGATAGTAAGGAAGGTCAAAAGGAAAAGACGGGACATAGGGCTGCGTACACTAACCGGCCTGATGAAACCGGTGCTCTAATATAGTCATCAAACCTGGTATAAATAAAACAATGCGGGCGATCTTGCCCGCATTGTTTCTACTGTAATATGTCGAGGCTTTGACCTATGATATTAACAGATTCGAGTATTTGTTCCCGGTTAATAACAAGGGGGGGAGACAAGCGTATCTTATCGCCATGGGTAGGCTTGGCCAGTAGTCCTCCTTCTTTCATGGCCAGGCAGAGGTCCCAGGCGGCCTGGGGATTGGGATGGTCGATGACAATAGCATTCAATAAGCCCTTGCCACGAATGGTTTTAATATAAGGAGAGTTGAGGGCCTGTAATTCCTGGCGGAACAATTGCCCCATGGTTTCCGCATTTTCCGCCATACCCTCCTCTTTTAATACACTGAGTGCGGCCATGGCTACCTTACAGGCCAGGGGGCCGCCACCATAGGTAGAGCCGTGTTCACCGGGTTTGATGTTCAGCATGATGGCATCATCGGCCAATACGGCTGAAACGGGCAAAGTGCTTCCGCTTAATGCTTTGCCAATGATCAGGATGTCGGGATGAACGCTTTCATGATCGCAGGCGAGCATTTTGCCGGTACGGCACAAGCCGGTTTGTATCTCATCGGCAATAAACAACACCTGTGCATCTTCGCAATATTGTTTGGCGGCGGCCAGGTAACCTTCATCAGGTATCACCACACCGGCTTCGCCCTGGATGGGTTCAACCAGGAAACCAGCTACGTTCTTATCCTGTAAGGCGTTGGCCAGTGCAGGCAGGTCATTGTAGGGGATCACTTCAAAGCCCGGCATAAAGGGGCCAAAGCGATCATAGGAAGAAGGATCGGTACTGAAAGAAATAACGGTGCTGGTGCGGCCATGGAAGTTATCGGAACATACCAATATTTTCGCTTTGTTGGCCGGGATGCCTTTTACATCGTATCCCCAGCGGCGGCAAAGCTTGATGGCTGTTTCCACTGCTTCTACCCCCGTATTCATCGGCAATACTTTATCATACCCAAAATAGCGGGTGATGAATTGCGTATACTCACTCAACAGTTCACTGTGAAAGGCACGGGAAGTGAGGGTGAGCAGTGGCGCCTGCTCCAGCAGGGCGCCAATAATGGCCGGATGGCAATGGCCCTGGTTGACGGCCGAATAGCCGCTCAGGAAATCATAATAACGGGTATTGTCTACATCCCATACAAACACGCCCGATCCTTTGCTCAACACTACAGGCAGGGGATGGTAGTTGTGTGCTCCGTATTTTTCTTCGAGGTCGAGGTAATATTTTGTTTTATCGGATAACATAGTAGTGGGTTGCATGCAAATACAAATAAGGATGAAGAATGAGATGGACTTTATAACAGGAATACCCGGCATGAGGAATGCCGGCAAGGGGGTGCAACCTTAGTGGTTGAGCAGATCAAGGTTCTGCCGCAGGAAATGTGTTATGTAAGTACCTGGTTTAATACTGTGCGATTTGAGGACAAAGGTACGCAATTTTTGCGGGACCAGGAAGCGCTGATAATCGTGGTAACGTACGGAGTTACTTCTTTTGAAGCATTATCCCTTTAAAGTATAACATTTATAGGCAGGAAATAAACCGGCGGGGACCTCTCCTGCGGGGAAAATGCCATAAAAGCTGGAGCCGCTGCCGGTCATGGAAGCGTATACAGCGCCAGCTTCGTACAGGGTCTCTTTAATATGCCCCAGGGCGGGGTGCAGGTGGCACACAGGGGCCTCAAAATCATTGATCAGGGTGTCTTTCCAGGCGCTTACAGGCTGCCCGATGACCTCGCTGATGGGCTTTTCCGGCGGAGCTGGCCTGATCTGCTCAAAGGCCCAGCCGGTATTGATATGTACTTCGGGATAGACCAGCAGGAATGACCAGGCCGACAGGTCCAGCGGAATGGACTGCAGCAGTTCGCCCCGGCCCGTGGCTATACAGGGTTGGTTGATGATGAAGAAAGGGCAATCGCTGCCCAATTGCAGGGCATAATCGAGCAGCTTTTCTGCCGGGATGCCGAGCTTGAACTTATTATTCAACAGGTGCAGGGTAAATGCGGCATCGGAAGAGCCGCCGCCCAGGCCTGCTCCCATGGGGATGGCTTTGTGCAGGTGCAATTGAACAGGTGGTAACTGGGGGTAGTCTTTTTTCAGGAGCTGCCAGGCTTTTACGCAAAGGTTATCGGCGGGCTCGCCTTTTACGGGCAGGCCGCTCAGGATAAGCTCCATACCCTCAGGCTGGCCGGCATAAATGGGTGCTGCTAAGTTGCCGGCCCTGAATTCCTGGCTGCTCACAATTTCCAGGGCATCGCGCAGGGGGAGGGGATAGAACACTGTTTCCAGATCGTGGTACCCATCCGGTCTTTTGCGGGTGATGTGTAAACCAAGGTTGATCTTACAATTGGGAAAAAGGATCATTACCGGCCTCTTTTACGGCTATTGATCTCATCACGGATAGCAATGGCGCGGATATAATCTTCCTGGTCGAGCACCTCATTGAGCAGGGTATTGAGTTCTTCCAGTGTCATTGCCCTCAGGTCATCATGAGCGCCACCAGTCTCAGCTGCTACTGCTTCTTTAGGTTGTTTTTTCTTGCCGGAAGGATCTTCCATTAAGATGCCGGCGCTTTCGAGGATATTATCGTAGGTGTAGATCGGACAACCAAAACGAACGGCCAATGCCAGGGCATCGGAGGTGCGGGAGTCTATTTCTACGGTATCATGTTCACTTACACACACCAGTTTGGAGTAAAAGATGCCTTCCTGCAGGTCACAGATAATGATCTCCGACAGGTCTATATTGAAAGCATTCATGAAGTTCTTCATCAGGTCATGCGTCAATGGCCTGCTGGGATGCATTTTCTCCAGGGCCACAGCGATGGCTTGTGCTTCAAAACCGCCAATCACAATAGGCAACCGACGAAGCCCATTCACTTCACCCAATACTACTGCATATGAATGTGTTTGGGTGATGCTGTGTGACAGCGCTACTATTTCCAACTCAATTTTTTTCATACGAAAGCACGAAACTAAGGGTTTTTTACTTAAAAAAAATGCGGCTGTAGATCAACCGCATTTACAACTTTTATTGTATATGAATACTAAATTTACGCTATTCCCTTTACTTTCTTCACAGCTTCTATGATTTTAGGTACCACTTCAAAAGCATCACCTACAATACCATAGTCAGCGGCCTTAAAGAAAGGAGCTTCGGGGTCTTTATTGATCACCACGATCACCTTGCTTCTGTTGACCCCGGCCAGGTGCTGGATGGCGCCTGATATACCGATCGCAATGTAAAGATTGGGTGCAATGGCGAGACCCGTTTGTCCTACGTGCTCATGGTGCGGGCGCCAGTGTACATCGGCTACGGGCCTGCTACAGGCGGTAGCAGCTCCCAGCAGGTGCGCCAGTTCTTCGATCATACCCCAGTTCTCGGGTCCTTTCAATCCACGGCCACCACTCACTACGATCTCTGCTTCGCTGAGGGGCACTTCGCCGGTCACTTTGTTTACCGCGGTTACTTTTACCCTGGAGGCCTCAACGGTGGCATTCAGGGGGGCTACTTCAGCAGTGCCTTCCCCGGCCACGATCTTGTAAGAATTGGCATTCAGGGAAATGATCTTGATGGGAGAGCTGAGGGCTATATTGGCAAAGGCCTTTCCGGAGAATACATTCTTTTTTACTACAAATCCATTGCTGGTATCGGGCAGGGCTACAGCGCCGGATACAAGGCCTGCCTTCAGACGGGCTGCGAGACGGGGCGCAATGGCCTTTCCGTCCACATTGTTGGAGAAGATCACCACGGTGGCATTGGCAGCGGTAACAGCCTGGGCTATCACTGCCGTGAATACCTGCGCATCAAAATGGTTGAGGGTATCATTGGATACATGATGTATTTTCTTAACACCATATTTGCCCAGTGCGGCCAGGTCTTCCGTTACGGTGCCCAGCACTACGCCTTCTGCGGTAGTGCCGAGTTGTTCTGCTACCTTGGCGCCATAGCTCAGGGCTTCCAGTGACGCTTTCTTTACATGGCCTTCGGCCTGATCGATGAATATGAGGACAGACATAATTTGAAAATTTGAGAATTTGAAAATGTGCTGATGATAAAATGGCTGATAAGGTAATTTTCAAATTACCACATTACCACAGTATCAAATTTGCTTCGCTTCTTCGTGGAGGAGCCTTACCAGTTCTGCCGGGTTATCGGCAGGTACCAGTTTCACACCAGCTTTGGCAGGCGGAAGCTCAAAACCTACGATGGAGGTGAGGACTTCAGTAGCTACTGGTTCTACCACTTTCAGGGGCTTGGTGCGGGCGCCCATAATACCTTTCATATTGGGGATTCTTTGCTCGGCCATTCCTTTCTGGCAGCTTACAACGAGCGGCAGTTGTACTTCGCATATTTCTTCTCCACCTTCAATTTCACGGGTAATGGTGGTCGTGGTGCCATTCAGATCAAACTTAATGGCCAGTGATACATAAGGCAGGTTGAGCAGTTCGGCTACCATGCCTCCGATGGAAGAACCATTGTAATCGATGGTTTCTTTACCGGTGAAAATAAGATCGTAATTGCCTGTTTTGGCTATTTCAGCGATCTGGGAAGCGATATAAAAACTATCGTGGCTATCGGCATTTACACGGAAGGCCTCATCACCGCCCAGGGCCAGCGCCTTGCGGATAACAGGGTCTGTATCGGCACCGGCAACAGTTACCAGGTGTAGTACGGTGGAGGGGTCTTTTTCTTTTAGTTCAATGGCACGTACAAGGGCATACCATTCGTCGTAGGGATTGATGATCCATTGTACGCCATCCTGTGCGAATTTCGTATTGTTATCTGTGAAGGCTATTTTTGCCGTTGTGTCCGGCGTTTTGCTGATACAAACTAAAATCTTCATAACGTTTATTTTTTGTAACCCTGTCCCTAATCAGTTACCAGGGCTGTCGATGGTTGTTTATGCAACCAATCGTTATACAAATATAAGTGCCGCAAAGATAGTTTTGAAATATTTAATGGGGGAAAAAGATGGAACGAATTGACAAACTAAAAACATTTCTGGAGAAGAGCCCCAATGACTCTTTTCTGAAACATGCGCTGGCATTGGAATATGTGAAATTGGGGGAGGAGGCGGGCGCCCGGCAATTATTTGAGGAAATATTGACCCATGATCCGGCTTATATCGGTTCTTATTACCACCTGGGGAAACTGCTGGAGCGTACGGGGCAGCTGCCACTGGCCATCACCTGGTACGAAAAGGGCATGGCTGCGGCCAGGGCTGCGGGCGACCGGCATGCGTATGGGGAGTTGCAGGGGGCTTATGAGGAGGCGATGGATGGGTAAGGAGAAGCTGCGAGCTTTGAGCTGCGAGCTACGAGCCGGATACCATTTTGCTTCGATAGCGGATCTCTCACTCCGCTGCGCTGCGTTCGAGATGACAAGTGGAAGTACGCTACGTTCGGGATGACAAGAAAGGAAGAATATCATATACCATGAGTTTATTAAAGCGGTTTATTGAGTACGTAGAGGCAGAGCATCTTTTTGCTGCAAAGGATACTTTATTGCTGGCAGTGAGCGGCGGGGTTGATTCTGTGGTATTGTGCGCGCTTTGCCAGCAGGCAGGGTATGATTTTGTGATAGCGCACTGCAATTTTCAGTTGCGGTCAACCGAGAGTGAGCGGGATGAACAGTTTGTGCGGGAGCTTGGTAAAAAGTATGGGAAGGAAGTACTGGTAAAACGATTCGATACAACGGCCTATGCGGCGCAACAAAAAGTGTCGGTACAGGTAGCGGCGCGGGAACTGCGGTATGGGTGGTTTGAGGAGATAGTTCAGAGTCGGCAGTCGGTCCCGCCCTTCGGCGGGAACAGTCGGCAATCAGGTTCGCCGATTAGCTACGACAAGGAAACTCCGCATGTCGAATTCCCAATTCACATTCTCACAGCGCATCACCTGGACGACAATATAGAAACGGTGCTGATGAAGTTCTTTAAAGGCACAGGTGTGGCGGGATTGCGGGGCATCTTGCCTAAGCAAGGGAAAATTGTGCGGCCGTTACTGTTTGCAAAGAAGGATGAATTGCTGGAGTTCGCTAAAGCGCATCAACTGGACTGGGTAGAAGACAGTTCAAACGAGCAGGATAAATACGCCCGCAATTATGTACGCCACCAGGTAGTACCCTTGCTGCAAAAGATCTACCCGGAAGTAGTGGATAACCTGGCAGATAATATTGCACGATTCCGGGAGGTGGAGGTACTGTATCGCCAATCGGTAGAAGGACAGCAAAAGAAATTGCTGGAATACAAGGGAAATGAGATCCATATACCCGTACTGAAATTAAAGAAAGCCGTCCCCCTGGCCACACTGGTCTATGAGATCGCCAAACCTTTTGGATTTTCTGCCGCCCAAACGGGGGAGATCATCCATTTGCTGGACAGTGAATCGGGCCGGTATGTAGCTTCGGGCTCTCACCGTATCATCAGGAACCGCAACTGGCTCATCATAGCGCCTGTGGCCAATGAGGCTGCTGATCATGTGCTGGTAGAAGAGACAGACAAAGAGGTAACCTTTGCAGGGGGGAGCATCACCTTGAAATCTATAGAGCCTACCCATCCCTTTACAGCACCGGCTGCTGCCACCATGGCCTGCATAGATGCCCGGCAACTTCATTATCCGCTGATACTGCGTCGCTGGAAGGCTGGTGATTATTTCTATCCATTGGGCATGCAGAAGAAAAAGAAGCTGGCCCGCTTTCTCATTGATCAGAAGGTATCCAAAACCGACAAGGAAAAAGTATGGGTGTTGGAAAGCAATAAAAGGATCGTATGGATAATAGGCATGCGGATCGATGACCGGTTTAAGGTCACTGCTTCTACACATACTGCATTGATGATGGAGTTTATCCCAGGTGCAGGTAATCTTTGATCTGCTCTACAAAAATCCGTAACACGGGGTAATCGGAAAAAACAGCGGCCATAATGATGACGAAGGCTATGCCATACAAGGCACCCCAAATATGTGCCGAGTGATTGATATTGCCACCGCCGCGTTTATCGAGATAAGAGGATATGCCCAAATAAAGAAAGCCGAAAATGAAACCTGGTATACCTAATGACTTGGGCAGAAAAAGAAAGCCGACGGGCGCTACAGGCGCCAACAAGAAATAAGCAAAGATGACAGCCGAAACAGCGCCGGAGGCACCGAGACTACGGTAGTAAGAGTCATCTTTGTGTTTTAAATAGGTGGGTAACAGACTAAACCCAAGCGCTGATATATACATCAGCATATAAAAGAGTTTTCCTTTTTCCTGGAACAAGATATTGGAAAATGCACCTTCTACGGCTTGTCCAAATCCATAAAATGCGTACATATTAAAGATCAGGTGCATCCAATCTGCATGGATAAGGCCGCAACTGAAGAAGCGGTACCATTGCCGCTGATGGGTAACAGCCGGGGGGTAAAAAATGAGGTCGTTGTATATTTTGTCGCTGGAAAAAGCCGAAATGGATACAAGCGCCGTTATAATGATAATAATTAAAGTAATACTCATGGCTGATGCTATTGGCCTCAAATCTAATCAAAAACCTGACAGGTTTATCGGGATAAATGCTAAAGGTGAAACCTTTCGTTTGCGACGCCGGGGAAAGGTGCCATCTTTTTAGCTGACTAGTTTAGCTATGGTGGTATTTTTCATTGCGGATAATGCTGCAGGCGCGGTACACTTGTTCGGCTAGTATCAGCCGCACTAACTGGTGCGGGAATGTAAGGGCGGAGAGGGACCAGGTGTAGTTGGCCCTTTTCAATACGGCCTCATCGATGCCATAGGCCCCACCGATCAGGAATACCAGTTTTTTAACACTTTCATTGGCCCTGGCCTGGATGAATTTGGCCAGCCCTTCGGAACTGATTGATTTACCCCGTTCATCCAACGCCACCAGGTAATCGCCGCTATCGAGCCATTCGAGGATGGTCTCTCCTTCTTTTTTCTTCAGGTCCATCTCGCTGAGCATACCGGCATTTTTGGGCACGGGGATAATGGTCCACTGTACCGGGAAATATTTTGTAATGCGCCCGGTGAAGTCTTCTATGCCGGCGTTTACATAGCTTTCATGCTTTTTTCCTACTGACCAGAAATGGATCTTCATGGGGCAAAAATACAGAATACAGAATATAGGAGACAGAATATAGAATACAGCATACAGGAACCGGCTTCGGAGCGTTACCCTCGTTGCCTTTATGCCTCGTTGGCTGGTTGCCTTTTCGCCTTAGCGCCTTTTGCTTTGCTTTTGGTGGCGCTGTCGTTTTCATCGCCCAGCAGGCGGCCCCAGGGTTTCAGGTCTTCAATGCGATCGAAAATGATCTTCAGTATGGCAATGGCGGGTATGGAAAGGAACATGCCGGAAATGCCACAGAGCAGTCCGCCCACGATCACGCCTACAATGGTCATCAGGGCGTTGAGCTTCACTTTGGAGCCAACAATCTTAGGCATGATAATATTGTTGTCAATAAACTGCACAATGAGTAATACCACCAATACCCAAATGGGCTCCCTGATATCGGTAGAGGTGGTGAGGGTGATGAGCATACAAAAAATGGAGGCGATGAGCATACCTATATACGGCAATATGTTTAAGATGGCGGCGAATACGGCCAGGAAAATAGCATATTTAATACCGAGTATGAGGAACCCTATGGAGTTGATGGTGGCTACAATGATCAGTTCGATGATCAGTCCTACCATATAGCTTTGTACCACTATCCTTGATTCGTTGAGGATGGTAGCTACCTCGTTTTTGGGTGTTTTGCTGAACACATCGATAAAGAATTGCCTGATGAGGCCACGATAATACAGCAACAGGAAAGTATAGATAGGAAGCAACGTAAGGCTGGTGAGCAGGCTGGTGATGGAGGAAAAAGTACTGCCAATGGCTCCCTGACCGGAGTTTTTCATGGATGCCAGGAAGTCGTTGAACATATCTTCCTGTTCCCGCATGCTAAAGCCAAACTGCTGTTTGATCCAGCGCTGCACGGTATTGAGGTGTACATTGATGCCCTTTTTGATCTGATCAAAGTCATTCAAAAAGGAAGCGATCTGGGAAGAAAGAAAATAAATGATGCCACCTGTAAAAAGCACTGCTACCAATAAAGCCAGCAGGATAGCCGGTACGCGGGGTAATCCTTTGCGCTGAAGGAAATTGCATATTGGCATCAGCAGGATGGCGATCAGCATGGACAGGGCAAAGGGTACTACCAGGTCGCTGCCAAAATAAATGAACAGGGCAATGAGGGCCAGCATCAGCAGTACCATGGTGAGGCGGAAATAAAAGGGTTGTTCTTGTGTCATATAAGTGGTTAGGTTTCAGCAGATCTTAGGTCAATGGTCTATTCCTATCAATTCCTGTGCCCGTGGCAGTGGTTTTGCATAAGCAGCTTAAACATCCATTTATGAACCGCACTATTTATAGTATTGCACTTATGGTAATGGTAACCAGTTTGTCGTCCTGTGAACTGATTGGCGGTATATTTAAGGCCGGCGTGTGGGTTGGTGTGCTGGCTGTGGTACTGGTGGTGGCCTTGCTGATCTGGATCATTGCACGGATGGGGGGCAAGAAATAAAAAAGCCGCCGGCATGCAGGCCGGCGACTTACTTGTTGATTCGCCTTTCCTCTATCTGATAATAATTGATTGTTTGGTTACTACTCCGTCATCGCCTGTCATACGGATCATGTAGGCGCCGGCTTTCTGTGCGGCTGCGGCGTTGAGGCCAAGGGTTTGTCTTCCTGCAGACAGTGTACGCTGTTCTGATTGTGCAATACGTCCGTTCATATCTACCAGTTCAATCATTACACGGCCCATTCTTTTATTGCTTTCAATAAATACCTGTTTGCTTTCTACAATGGTGGGGTATATTCTAATGGCATCAGCCTGCTGGATAGATACCACAACGATGGTTGAATAACGTTTGCTGCCATCTTTATCTACCATGGCCAGGCGGTACCATGTTTTGCCGCCTTGCACATTTTGATCTGTGTAAGTATAGGATTGAACCTGGTTGCCTGTTTTGGCGGTTACCTGGGCAATGTCACGAAAGTTCTGGGCATCTGTGCTTTTCTGGACAACGAAATGATCGAAGTTCACTGCATCAGCTGTTTTCCAGTTGAGTGCCACCTGGTTTGTATTGATCACCCTGGCGCTCCAGTCTGTAATGGTAACCGGCAAGAGTGTGAGTTGGGTAGCAGCAAAGGAGAGGCGGTTATCGCCACCGTTCTCATAATATTCCAACACCATATCATAGGTGCCGTTGAGGTTGCTGATGGTGCGGCTGGTTACTTTATAAGACTGGGCCTGCCATTCGTTAATGATCCAGGTAGCGCCACCATCCAGGCTCAGCCGATAACCGTCATCACCGCCCACTGTAAACTGGTAACTACCGGTGAGTGTAGTGCGGGAACGGAAGCGGGCGCTGAAGTTCTCCGTGGTAATGCTGCAATTGCTGGTGGCAAAAGCGCCATTGGTGGTGCCGAAGTTTTCATCAAAGTTCATATTGGCGCCATTGCCCTTGTTGATAAAGCCCCTGTATTGCTCAAAATTATTGCCCTGGTATAAATAACCGATCCAGTTATTGCTGGCGCCATAGGTAGCCGTATTGCCGCTGCCGGTACAAATACCTACTACATCAAAGGTGACACGGTTGGCGCCAAAGTTTTCGTAAAACTCCAATACGAGATTGTAAGTTCCTGCTGTAAGGGCCACAGAACGTTGTTCGGTAGTATAGCCCTGGTCGTTCCAACGATTGATGAGCCAGGTAGCACCGCCATCAAGGCTTAAGCGAAAGCCATCATCGGCACCAACGGTAAAGCTGTAATTGGAATCGGCAAATGTTTTGGTGAGCTTAAAACGAACACTGAATGTGTCGGTGTAAATAGAACATCCATTTGTAATATAGGTAGCCTGGTTACCGCCGAAGCCTTCATCAATGGATGGGTTGGTGATCGTTCCATAGTTTACATATCCTTTATAATTGTTGAAATTCTTTCCCTGGTATACATAGCCAATCCAAACATTGTTGGTGCCGGAAGTGTGCTCATCTCCCTGCGGTGTGCAGGACTGGGCAAACATATTTGCTGTTGACAGCAGGATGGTGAGAGCGAATAAAACGGGTTTGATCAATTTGTAAAAAGGGTACATGACATACGATTTGGGTACGATATGAATTATTCCATACCTGTGCCAGAATACAGCAGGCTAATGCCCAGCTATTTATGAATGGTTGTTGATATGATCTATTCCCAACCTGGGATTGGTATTATTAAAATGAGCCGGAATGATTATATGCCCACCCAGCTTGCTTCTGCTATTGATCCTATTCATACATTGTTTTAAGTAACTGTTAAAATTGTTTTTGATCGGTTTGCAAACTGGTCTATATCAACTCTATACCCTTATTTTTGCGCGGGCAACTATTGTGAATATTAAATACATCACATTATTAGTTATTTATACCCTGGCGGGGTTTCTGGTAAAGGCCGAAGTGCCATGCTGGGACAGGCAGTCTTTGCCCTGTGATAACCCCTGTTGTTTTCAGGCAACGCGCACCCAGGCTGCTATTGGTTACCAGGATGACAATATCAGTTTTGCTGCGCAGCCACCGAAGCACAAGCAGCTAAAGTGCCGCACCAGGTTCAGGGCTGTTGCTTCTTTTGCTGTATCATCCGCCTTTGTTAATGATGGATCGCGCTCTTACGATCATAGCGGTGTTGACGAGCCATTGAATGGCAGCAACACCCATTGTATACTTCCCTTCTATTATATCTTTCTTTTCCGGTTTACGCCTTTCTGAGTTGTTCTACCAATAATATTATCCTCTCATAGACTAGCCGTAAGCGGCCCAACCTTTTATTTATCATCAATAGGGATCATACCTGGTCCTCGTGATCCTACATCATGGTGGGCGGCATCTATTGGCCGGATAGGAATAGCATCACTCTAAATCAAAACATAGTTATGAAGATTGTACAAATGACCGGTTTGCTGGGCATACTGTATTTAACAGGTTGCACTGTAAAGGGTAATTCCAAAGAAAATTCCCGTGATCCTGAATTACCCGTGTTGCAGCTGGATTATAAAGACACGCTACTGCACCGTTCTTATGTGGCTTCCATCAATGCTTTTCAGAATGTGGAATTACGGGCAAAAGCTGCGGGTTTCCTGGAAGAAGTGCTGGTAGATGAAGGTCAGTTGGTGAAGAAGGGACAGGTCTTGTTCAAGTTGAATGATGCGGAGTTTAAAGTCCAGTTATCAGAAGCTTCGGCATCGCTGGCGAGTGCTCATGCAGAAATAAAGGCGGCAGAAGTGGAGTTGATGCGGGTGAATACACTGGTTGGCAAAAAAGTGCTTTCTGCTTCTGAACTGGACCTGGCCAAGGCGAAACTGGCTATGGCCAATGCCAAAGCGGCCGAAGCATCGGCGCAACAGGAGAAGGCACAAATAAGGCTTTCTTATACCCTGGTGCGGGCTCCCTTCAATGGTATCATAGATCGCATTCCGCATAAGCGGGGCAGCCTGATCGCTGAAGGTAGTTTACTCACCACGGTATCCGATATACATACTGTGCATGTCTATTTTAATGTATCGGAAAACGAATACCTGCACTATGTGAAGAGCGGGCAAACAGAGAACCGTATCGGACAATCTGTAAACCTTATCCTGGCTGATGGTTCTACATATCCCTTTCCGGGCAAGATTGAAACGATGGAGAGTGAATTTGAGCCTGCAACAGGTTCTATCGCTTTCCGGGCCAGTTTCCCCAATCCCGCTAAATTATTAAAACATGGGGCCAGCGGAAAGGTGATGCTCACGGCAGCTGTGCCCAATGCGCTGATGATACCCCAACGTTCTGTATTTGAGATACAGGACAAGAATTATGTGTTTGTGGTCAATAAAGACAATACGGTGCGTATGAAGAGTTTTGTACCTGAAAGGCGGGTGGAAGATTTTGTGCTGGTGAAATCGGGTCTTACGGATGAAGACAAGATCATTTATGAAGGGGTGCAAAATATCCGGGAAGGCAACAAAGTGGTGCCGCGCCTTATTTCGATGGAAGAACTGCAGGGAGAATAAGAATCAACCTTAAAATTTAGACATGCTTGAAAAGTTTATCAGGAGGCCGGTGCTGTCTCTGGTTATATCATTGGTGATGGTGCTGCTGGGCATAATGGCCTTATTTACTTTGCCGATAACGCAGTTCCCGGATATTGTACCTCCTTCTGTGGTGGTGACTGCCAGTTATAATGGCGCCAATGCGGAGGTATGTGCCAAGGCGGTGGCCACCCCGCTGGAGCGTGCGATCAATGGAGTGCCCGGTATGACGTATATGAATTCGGTGAGTAGTAATAATGGGGTAACACTGGTGCAGGTATTTTTTGAAGTAGGTACCGACCCCGACCTGGCGGCAGTGAATGTACAGAACAGGGTTACTACTGTGCTGGATGAGTTGCCGGAGGAAGTGATCAAAGCTGGGGTAACGACGGAGAAGGAGGTGAACAGCATGCTGCTGTACCTCAATGTAATGAGTAATGACAATAATGCGGATGAAGAATTTATTTACAATTTTACGGATATCAATATCCTGCAGGAACTAAAGCGTATTGATGGGGTGGGGTTTGTGGATATCATGGGTTCGCGTGATTACTCGATGCGGGTATGGCTGAAGCCTGATCGCTTGCTTTCCTATAATATATCCACGGAAGAGATCATTGCTGCTTTGCGGCATCAAAATATAGAAGCGGCTCCGGGGGTAACGGGCGAAAACTCAGGTAAGGACCAACAGGCCAAACAATATGTGCTGAAGTATACGGGCAAATTCAGTACACCGGAGGAATACAAGGAGTTGGTATTAAGGGCCAACAATGATGGCTCTGTATTGAGGCTGAAGGACCTGGCGGATGTGGAGTTTGGGACAGTGAGTTATGATATGGTGTCTAAAACGGATGGGCGGCCGTCGGCTTCGATCATGATCAAGCAGCGGCCGGGTTCCAATGCGCAAGAGGTGATCAGTACGATCAAAGAAAAGATGGTGGAACTGGAGGCTACGAGCTTCCCACCGGGGATGGTATACAATTATGCGTATGATGTATCGCGCTTCCTGGACGCCAGTATCCATGAAGTGTTGCGAACGCTAATAGAAGCATTTATCCTGGTATTTATTGTGGTGTTTATTTTCTTACAGGATTT
The DNA here is from genome assembly GCF_003555545.1 of Paraflavitalea soli. Lineage (GTDB taxonomy): Bacteria > Bacteroidota > Bacteroidia > Chitinophagales > Chitinophagaceae > Paraflavitalea > Paraflavitalea soli. Next base: position 506,879 of record NZ_CP032157.1, read on the forward strand.
CCGTTCCACGCTTATCCCAGCACTGGCGGTGCCGGTGGCGCTGGTGGGGACCCTGGCTTTTATGCAGGTGCTGGGCTTTTCTATCAATATGCTTACGTTGTTTGCGCTGGTACTGGCCATTGGTATTGTAGTGGATAATGCCATTGTGGTGGTGGAAGCGGTGCATGTGAAGATGAACCAGTTTCATATGAGTGCTATGGATGCTACCGTGGCGGCTATGAAAGAAATTGGCAGTGCCATTGTGGCCATCACGCTGGTGATGTCGGCGGTATTTGTACCCGTAGCGTTTTTGTCGGGGCCGGTGGGTGTATTCTACCGGCAGTTTTCGCTTACGCTGGCGATGGCCATTGTGATCTCTGGCATCAATGCGCTGACGCTGACACCTGCCCTGTGCGCTCTACTGCTGAAGCACACACCGGCTGGGACGCGTAAAAAGAACTTTCTGCAACGATTCTACGGATCGTTCAATAAGGGGTATGACCGTACAGAAAGAAAGTACGGCCGGATGGTGCAGTGGATGGCCGGACGGCGCATGGTAACTGTGTTGATGCTTGGGTTCTTTTGCTTTGCCATTTGGGGCAGTGGGAAACTATTGCCTACGGGTTTCATTCCTGCGGAGGACCAGGGGATGATCTATGTAAATGTGACAACACCTCCGGGATCGACGGTAGAGCGCACGGAGGATGTTTTGGATGCTGTGCAAAAAGCGATCGGAGGGGATGGGAGTATCGAAAACATCAGTACCCTGGCTGGTTATAGTTTGATGAGTGATATCTCCGGCGCTTCTTATGGGATGGCGATGATCAACCTGAAAAGCTGGGAGGAGAGAAAAGAAACGGTACCAGCATTGATCAGGGCACTGAAAGCAAAGACGAGCCATATAGCTGATGCGGCTATTGATTTCTTTTCACCTCCTACTGTGCCGGGCTTTGGTAATGCAGGCGGGTTTGAGTTGCGGCTGTTAAATAAGAACCGTAGTACTGATCTGCGGGAAACTGCCCGGGTGAGTGATCAGTTCCTTTCATCGCTGAAAGGCAATCCGGCATTGGCGGGCGCCTTTACGAGCTTTGATCCCAACTTCCCGCAATACCTCATCCATGTAGACCAGGAGGTGGCGGCCAAGCAAGGCGTTACGATCGATAATGCCATGAGCACTTTGCAAACTCTACTGGGCAGCTACTATGCAACGAACTTCATCAGGTTTGGTCAAATGTATAAGGTCATGTTGCAGGCGTTGCCACAATACCGGGCCAATCCGGAGGATGTGTTGAAGTTGTATGTCAAGAACAGTAATGATGAAATGGTGCCTTTTTCGAACTTTATCCGGATGGAAAAAGTATTTGGCCCCGAACAGATCACCCGTTATAATATGTATACAGCTGCGATGATCAACGGTGATGCTGCGCCGGGATATACGAGTGGCCAGGCGATTGCGGCTATTCAACAAACGGCAGACAGTGTGCTGCCCCGGGGCTATAGTTTTGAGTGGAGTGGTATGACGCGGGAGCAGATACTTTCGGGTAACCAGGCTGTTTATATTTTCATTGTCTGCCTGATGTTTGTGTACCTGTTGCTGGCCGCACAGTATGAAAGCTTTTTGCTGCCCCTGGTGGTCATACTCTCCCTGCCAGCCGGCATTGCAGGTGCTTTTGCTTTATTGCTGGCGGCGGGGCTGGAAAATAATATCTATGCGCAGGTAGCGCTGGTGATGTTGATTGGCTTACTGGGTAAAAACGCGATCCTTATTGTGGAGTTTGCCGTGCAGCGGCAAAAAGAAGGCCTTACGCCGCTGGAAGCCGCCCGGGAAGGGGCGGTATCGAGGTTGCGGCCGATCCTGATGACCTCTTTTGCTTTTATTGCCGGGCTGATCCCTTTGTGTATTGCCAATGGAGCAGGTGCAATGGGTAACCGTTCTATCGGTACCGCTGCGGCCGGAGGAATGCTTACTGGTACGCTGCTGGGTATTTTTCTGGTGCCCGGGCTGTATGTGTTATTTGCTTCTAAGCACAACAAGAAAAAGAAACGGGTGAGTACGGATGCGCTGCCGCAGCAAGACCTGGTGCCTGATCAGGTAACGGGGTAAGGGAATTGGTAATTGTAATAAAACATCGATCGACATGAAAACATCTTTACGGCGACAATATTATGTATACTTCTTTGCTATGGTGGTAAGTGTACTGGCTGCTGGTTGTAAAGTAATGGCGCCTCAGCCAATGCCTGCGGTGAAAGCATTGCCTGAGCAATACAGCCGGCCGGATTCTCTACGGGTAGCTGATACCGTTAAATTGGAATTTCGGCGATTCTTTCCAGATGAACACCTGATCACATTCATTGATTCGGCCATGCAACACAATACTGATCTGCAGCTAGCGCTTCAACGGGTGATCACGGCAGAAGCCCGCTTGGCAGGCCGTAAAGGGGCCTTGTATCCATCGCTGGACGCGGTGGTGAGTGGAAGTGCGGACAAGTATGGCGATTATACCCTCAATGGGGTGGGTAATTTTGATACGAATCTTTCTCCTAATATCAATAAAGATCAACAGATACCGGTGAGTCCCACAACTGATCTGTTGATCGGTTTGCGCAGCAACTGGGAGATCGATGTATGGGGCAAACTAAAGCATCTCAGGAAAGCCTCGCTTGTCCAGGTGCTGGCCACCAGGGAAGCCAGGCAGTTTGTAGTGACGAACCTGGTTGCGCGGTTAACACAGGGCTATTATCAATTACTGGCATTCGACACTGAGCTGGAGATCGTGCGCAGAAATGTGCGTTTACAGCAGGAAGCGCTGGAAATTGTAAAAGCCCAGAAGGAAGGAGGCAGGGCGACGGAGCTGGCTGTACAACAATTTGCTGCGCAGTTGTTGAATACGCGGGCCATTGAATATACTTTGTTGCAGGACCGGGTGCGTGCAGAAAATGAATTGAATGCGCTGGCAGGTAACTATCCGCAAACCATTGCACGGGATACTGGTATATCTGCAGCCATTCTTACGACTGATATGGCAGCTGGGGTACCAGCTTCCCTGTTGTCGAACAGGCCGGATATCCGTCAGTATGAATGGCAGTTGGAGGCTGCCCGTGAAAATGTATATGCTGCCCGTAAGGCTTTTTTACCCTCACTGGTGATCAGTCCTTATATCGGAATGAATGCTTTTACACCGGGGCTGTTGGCCAAGCCGGGCAGCGGTGCATATGGAATATTGGGTGGTATTACTACGCCATTGCTGCGGCAGGGTGAGTTGCGCACGCAATATACGATGGCCAATGCCGCCAACCGGGAAGCGGTGTACCAGTATCAGCAATCTTTGCTGGATGCATACAGCGAAGTGATCACGCATATGCATGCCGTTCAAAACTTCAAACAATCCTGGTCGCTGAAGCAGCAGGAAGTGCAACAATTGCAGGAGGCTGTGGTCACAGCCCGTGACCTGTACCTTTCTGGCTTTGCCAATTACCTGGAAGTGATCACTGCGCAGAAAACTGTGCTGGAAGCAGAGTTGCAACTGGCCAGGCAGCAGCGGGATATTATAGTGGCACAGGTGCAACTATACCGCTCTTTGGGGGGCGGATGGCAATAGGCCGGGTATGCTATTGGGCTTTAAAAGGTTGTTTTTGCGGACAATGTAATGGAAGGATGGCTATTGGGTGCATGAATGGCATTGAGCACTTCGAAGGGAAGGTCAATGGTATTCAGCTTGTCTTTTGTTTTTACTTCCAGCACTACTTTCTCTCCGGGGGCGATGGTCACCAGGTCGGAGTGGCCATGAAAGGTATACTTTGATTTATTCATTAAGGTAAAAGCGGCACTGGTAAGGTTTTCGATCTCTAGCTTCAGCACGGTTGTTTTTTCTGTATAAGCGGCGCTGGTGATCTTCAATGATTCTTTGAGCAGGGGCAGGAGCCATTCGTCCCTGCCGATGAGGAGGTCTTTAAAGAATGCCACGGTTCTCCTGTTCATCAGGCCTTCTTTGATGCCTTCGATGGAAGAATCTTTGGCAAATACGAGGGTGATGGGGCGGTGGCCTCCCTGGGGAACGCCGAAGGTCCAGTCGATCAATTGGTGGACATCGCTGGTGCCCATAATAGTAAGGTTGTTGTCGAGGGCTATCTGAAGGGCTTCATCGGAATAGCTGTTGTCGTTGACAACTTCAATACCATCGAGCAGCTTTTCTTTGATGAGCATTTTGTGCATGGGAGTGAGGGTGGAGATGCCGTCGGGGCGCTGGGCTACCCACATGGGATGGTTCCAGAAGGTGAAGGCATTTTGCCTTTTGGCTTCGCGGAATACGGCTACGGAATCATCCACCAACATCTTATTGGCATCTTCTATAAAGATGGCATTGTTGTGGCCGGGAGGCATTTTGCGGGTGATCTCCGAACCGCGGATGATGAGCAGGTGGTGGTCTTTGGCTTCTTTGAGGGCCAGTTCATAGGAGCGGTTACGGTCAGGATGGGGGATATCGGCTTTGTGGGGCTGGTATTCGAGGTGCTCGGTGAGTGATATGGCATCAAGTCCATCTTTCAGGGCTTCTGCTACGCGGATATCGGGCCATACAGCGCCATCGGAGAAGACGGTATGCATATGAAGGTCACATTTCATGACCTTGTAACCGGGCACAGGGGGAAATTTAAGGCTGCGGCCCATGCGGTGGCTATGCGGTCCTTCTTCTGTTTGGGCTATGACTGTTAAGGATACGAGGGAAAGAGCAAGGAAGAGCAATTTGTGCATTGGTGTACATGTTTGAGGGGCAAAAGGTAGGGCAATTTTCAAGACAGGTTTATTAAGAAAGGATTATTTATTACTGCTGGTTTTTGCGGGAGGATCAAGGGAAACAAACAGCCGGAATGTGGGTCCCGGCTGTTTGTGATCATTAGCTCATGGCCATGCACTGTTCGGCGCATTCGTGGCAGGCTTTGGCACATTCGGCGCAATGCTCCATATGTTTGTGTTTTTCACATTCAGTGGCGCAGGCATTGCAGATATCGGCGCAGATGCGGCACATCTCTTCCGCTTTGCTGCTGCCCAGGCTCATGAGCTGGGCGGCGCTGTAGCAGATGGCGGCGCACTCCATGTCGAGCTGGATACATTTAGTCATCATCTTCACGTCTTTTTCCTGCAGGCAGGAAGAAGCACAATGATTGCAGATGGCGGCACAACGCAGGCAAGCGTCTATGCATTGTTGAAATTCATGATAGCCCATAGTCTTTACATTTTAATGTTGATGAAATGACGGCGGGCATAGAAGTTAATAAGGCATGGTGCAAAAAAATGGTGCCAGGCTTACCTTGAATGGGGCAGGGTTCTGATAAGTGGTAATGTAGTTTGATCTGTAATAATGGATTGAGCTTCATGGGGTTGTTGAGCAGAACAAAATTTCGCAACAACCTGTTGCGAAATTGAGGTGGATAGTTAACCCGCATAAAGATGTTATTATTCAATAAATTGCCGCCTTATGCAATTGACGAGTGAACAGAAGGCTATTGTTGGATCGACGGGGGATATCAGGATCAATGCGGTGGCGGGATCGGGTAAGACTACTACCATTATGGAGTATGCCCGGGCGCGGCTGGATAGCCGCATTCTGTACCTGGCATTCAACAAAGCGGTGAAACTGGAAGCGGCGCGCAAATTTGCTGCGCCGGGACTGGAACATGTGAAAGTAGAAACGGCGCACTCACTGGCTTACAAGCATATTGTATTCCGGCATCAATACAAAGTGCGGGCACAGGGGTATAAGACGGCAGAGGTGGTGGCATTGCTGGGACTGCCGGGAAGCGGAGAGCGACATGCAGAACATATACTGGCCAATCATATCAATAAATTTGTATCGTACTTCTGCAACAGCGACAAAAAGCGGGTGCAGGACCTGAATTACCTGGACATTGTAACGGATAAGGCTGCCAAAGCATTTGTGACCAGTTTCTACGACCTTATCGAACAACAAACACGCTTGTTCCTCGCAAAAATGGATAAGGGGGAGATTGAAGTGATCCACGACTTCTACCTGAAAAAGTTCCAGTTATCGGGCCCCCGGCTTCCTTATGACTATATTTTGTTTGATGAGGGGCAGGATGCTTCCGCTGCGATGCTCGATGTATTCTTCCAGCAATCAGCCACCAAGGTGATCGTGGGAGATACGCATCAACAGATCTATAGCTGGCGATTTGCTGTCAACTCATTGGAGAAAGCTGATTTCAAGACTTACCAGTTATCAACCAGTTTCCGGTTTGGACAGGATATTGCGGATCTGGCCATGCGGGTACTGGACTTCAAAAAGTACATCGACCTGGATGTGCCGGTGTCCATCAAAGGAAAGGGAACAGGGAAGACGGTGCAATCGAAAGCGGTGATCGCCCGTACGAACCTGGGGCTGTTGCTGACGGCTATTGATTATGTAACAGAAGGAAAACTGAAACGTATTTACTTCGAAGGGAATATCAATTCTTATACGTATGCTGATGAGGGCGCTTCGCTGTATGATGTGCTCAACCTTTACAATGACAAACGGTCGTTGATACGGGATAGTCTTATCAATAGCATGAAGGATATGAAGGACCTGGAGGAGTACATTGAAAAAACGGAGGACAAGCAATTGTCGATGATGGTGGAGGTGGTGAAGGAATATGGTAGCCAGATCCCAGCCATTCTCAAGTCTATCCGCGATAAGCACGTAAAGGACGAAGACAAGAGCAAGGCCGATATGATCTTTTCTACGGTGCACCGTTGTAAGGGGATCGAATATGATGAGGTGCAACTGGCGGATGATTTTATGACGGAAGAAAGGTTGAAGAAGACCGCAGCGGAAAAGAAGAAAGAAGACATTAATGCTTCAAAACTCAATGAAGAGATCAACCTGTTGTATGTAGCGGTAACGCGCGCCAAAAGGCATATTTTTGTACCGGATGCCATGATGCCGGAAGGGTTTCCTTTTTCGGCACAGGTGAGGGCGCTGCTCTTTCAAAAGGAGGCAAAACCACCCGTGGCTGCTTCGGTGCCGAAAGGCAAGCAGGCACCTGGAAAAGTGTCCAGGACAGCCTTGGCCAAACATAACTTATCTTATGAAACGGTGCGGGACGATTACCAGCAGGTTTATAGCTCCTGGACGAGTGAGCTGGATGATGAGTTGACCATTATGCATGGTGATGAGGTAAGTCTTTCGGCCATGGCTGATCATTTTGGCTGTACGAAGGGGGCGGTGAGGGCCCGGTTGAAGAAACTGGGGCTGGAGTTGTGAACAATAATAATGGTCCTTATGGCTATATTCCTCTCTATATCAATCTCTTGTAAAGTGTCTCTGAGCACATTCCCGCGTCCAGCCTGCATTTGAGGCAGTTTCTCTTACTATTGGCTAACTATTACCTAACTTCTTTTTTGCTATTGATTAGCATCTGGCGGCCTTGACCCTGGGCTCGACCCTTCTTCAACTGCGGTAGACCCGGGGAGAAAGCTGTCTGCCGGCGGGAGAGGGTTGACAGGTTCGCTCTTCCTGCTTTCCCAAGCGAAATCTCCGTTGGCAGTGACAGACTGATAGAGCAAATCTACAGCGGTTCCTACTCCCGTATTTCAAATTTGGGTCGGGCTTGTAGGAAACCTGGGACGAATGACGAATGTCCTGGGACGAACAGTCTTTTCTCCTCCAAAATGCCTGGCCAATAGGGACGGAGCGAGGAAACCCCTGGGACGAACGATATATGTCCTGGGACGAATTACACATTTTTCATCCTTTCTTCTCTTTGCTTCCCCGGATCCTCCTCAATGCCTCCTCTTTGGCTCCTCGGGGCCCGGGGAAGCAAAGAGGACCCAAAGAGGAGAATGTTCGAATCTATTGAGGTACCATTGAGGAGAAAGATGGTTTTTGGGGACAAAGAATGCCTCTAAATAATTGTTATTCTGATAAATGTGGAAATTTTATTGAATTCTGTTTGGGAGCAATGCATAATATCTTTATTTTTGCAGCCCATTTACACAATGTAGATGTTCTCAAGGCCCCGTAGCTCAATTGAATAGAGCATTTGACTACGGATCAAAAGGTTTCTGGTTTGAATCCAGACGGGGTCACGAAAGAAGGTCATCGAAAGGTGGCCTTTTTTTTGTTACTTAGCTGGATCATTAGATCTCTGACAGTTTTGCAGATACAACTTTAACCCATTCACCTCTTCCTGTATCAGTTCGGCAAGATCTGTTTTGGCCAGAAGTTGCCAGAATTTTCTGCCCTTGATCCATGACACTGGTATGTTATAATAATCTATAAATTTCATCTCCATATACTTCAATAGACTAGCACATCGCTTATCATTAACTTCATTTTTGAAATAAGCAGACTCATACGGGAAGTTTTTAAGTATATGTTCTGACAACCGGACGTTACAATATGTAAACAGATCGCTTGTTTTCTGATTGTCATTAAATACAAACGAGCATTTCATTTTCCCTCTGAATATTCTACAGGTAAAGAATGTATTAAAATAATGGAAGTATTGCTTTATCAATATTTCGCTATCAGGGCTGTCTACAGCTTGTACAAATCGACTAATAGTTGGATAAGTAAAATATTTATGAAAGTCTGCCTTATCAATAGAGGACAGATAAGGGATGACAGATGGGAAATCCCTGATACCATCTGGCTTGAACGAGGATAGATATTGGTTAATTTTAGCCTTAGAAGATTTAAACTGTTCAGCAACGAAAAGACTTATCATGTCCTTCAACAAAAAACAGTACCAATTATTATTTTCAACCAGTACACCATATATAACCATCTTCTCCAAAAGGCTTCTTTCGCAGGCATGAAGTCTGGTAAATTCACCGAACTGCCTTGCATTGAAGTACGACCAGTTTTTTGCTTCCGAAATAACAGAAAATTGTTTTATGGCCTCCTTTTCGGGAACAGAAAATTCATGAAGGGCTGCCTCTATAAATCCAATAATGAATTGTTCTTTTTGTTCAGGAATGTCTAATTTCAATTTCAGGCAATAGGTTACGAGAGAATTTAATTGGTAATAAAACTTCGATAATTTGTATAAATACTTTCTGGACGCAAAAAGCGCTTCAAGTTGAATACGCTGTTCAGGAAAATTCATTTCAATCCACTCATGTATTTTCTGTCGATTAAGCCTTACCAATTCAGCCACCGGCAGGAAATCATTCATTCTTTTTGCTATGACAACGTTATCGTATTGCGACACACCATTACGCCTGGGAGAAGGGGGCAGTAATTTTTCTTTTTCCATCTTCCTTGGGCTTAAACCAGCAGTTTTTATCCAGGCATTCCATTTTCGATCTATAAGCGTAAGGTTATACTTTTTGTATACATCTAATATGATATAATCAAACAGATCATTCAATGCATAATACGAAAATGTATACTCCATTTGTTCCCAAAAACCTTTATGAGCAGTAATATCGTTGTAAATTACATGCTCCAGTCTTTCAATAAGGTCCTTACGATTCTCTACAATATACCGGTCAAATTCCTTTTTATATATTTTCCTAAGTTCATAAAAATTCAAGAAGTGGCTTGTGCTTCTTATTTCATAAAAAAAAGAATCAAAGACTTCCTTAAGCGGCGTCTTTATTTCTTTATAAATAAGACAAATAAGACCGGGAATTTCAGCAAATTCATCATCATGAAGGTAAATATGTTTATCTTCTTCCCAAATTGCAAACTGCTTCACTTGCTTCAATGCAAATTGCTTAATTTTCCAGTTTCTATGCAACCCGATATCAAAACATTCGATTAGTTTTTTTAATCTGGCAACCCGGTTATCCTTATTATTTTTCCTATCAAAGGTCACCTCCCCATTGTCCCATATTTTTTTCCTGATCCGAATTTCTGTCAACTGATCAAACTGAGTGGTAATTTTTTCTATAAACAACTCCTGCAGCCTATAATTTAGTAAAATCTTTTCTCCTTGCGAAGGAGTCTCTGTGAAGTCGATTTCCAGACGATCTTGTTCACGGGTAGTAAAGGCATAAAATAGCTGGTTGCTATTAATGGCTCCCTTTATCAGGTACTCAATATTATGATCATACGAACGAAGATAATGCAACAAAAAATCCTTTATTAGCGTGTTTGAAAAGGAATAGGCCATTTCGCCCGTCTTGGTATCTATTTCTACATTAATAAAAGTGTCATTTAATTCTGAAACGGCTTTTACAAACACATCAGCCTCAAAGCCCGGAGCCGAAATCTGACGAAATCTACTGACCGACCTGAATGTATCCAGCAATGAATGGTGTAAGGCAGGATCGTTTGAAATAAAGAGACAAAGCAGGAATAATTGACTACCGGCAGACAATTCCAGAAAATTTGACTCCCAATAAGAATTAGGCGAACAAATAAAATTATACAGTGCGTATCCCCAGTCATAGTCACTTTCAATATCCTTATGTTTTGTTCTGATAAACTCGGCAATAAGTTTGGGATTATAACCCGGAGAATCTATAATTGAAATCGCATTTCTTTTTAAAGATTCATATGCAATTAAAGATAGCGGTGTTCTGTTTACGTTTTTAAGCAGGATATCAAATTTCTCTACTGGAGAAAAGTCAGATAGTTTTATAACAGATTTAAAACCATCCAACGTATTCAGGCGTGGTGTAAACTTCTTTTGCTGCTGATAAATATATTCACGGGTAGTCATAACCAATAGATGGCCTCCGTCAATTATATCATCAACAAATCTTACAAAATAGCTAATATCATTTATTCCGGACTGTTGCCAGATATTACTTCCAAGAAAGTCATCAAGAAAAAAAATACTTCTTTTTGATCTGTCAGGAATATACAATGGGGGATTAATTCCCTGATGGCAATACACTGACTGAACCTTCTTATGATGAAGAAAGTAATTGCACAATGCCCTCGCCAGTGTTGTTTTGCCAATTCCAGGATCGCCAGTGATAATTAACACATTTCTTTGCTCCAGAATATCAATCCCTTCCTGATAATAAGCAGTTGGTACAAAATAGCTTTGAACATCAGCTATGGACTCAATTTCTTTCCCAGTACTATTCCATTTCACCTCTCCCATTGCTTTGCTAACCGCTTCCACTAATAGTTGTTGTAAAATGTGTACACTTGATATCCAAAGCTTATTATAACGCAATAAAATTTCTCTATGCTCTTCCAGAAGCCTGCAAAGATCAATCTGATCAATAATATCTGTCTCTGTTTTTATAAACGGATGGAAAACTTCCACAATTTCCTTACGCAATGCAAACGACAAGGGTAAGGAAACAATTAGGATGTATCTTGAAGGATTGAGATCAATTACTTTCTGAACTTCTTTTTTCAAACTTTTTCTTAATGCCTGAATATCTTGATACCGCTTTGCCTGCCCGATTATTTTACCGTCATCTAACTTAAAATCCACGCCCTTGTCGGGACCGCCTTCTTGGGTAATCACAGTAAGTGAAGTTTTGCTAGTTGCATTTATACTCGCAGTGATGACATCAGCCACAAGGTGCTCAAACTCCAAAGGGGACAATATGTTGAAATCATATATTTGCATACCTTAATTAAGCTCCAACATAATCGGTTTAAATTATGTAATCTTAATTGATTTTATTCATCGGCCCAATTATAACCCCAGTGTGTGTACCATTGTCTTTAAAGACTACGTCTTGCATTACCCAATTCCCATAGAATGTTGCTCCAATGATCAATTATTTTTTCTTATCTGGTTTTCAAATGCTTTATTCATCAAAGCCCAAGCAGCTTCTCAGTATAATCAACCATAAATAATGGAATGTTGATTAATTCATCATCTTTTTTTAAGTTTTTTAATGAATACCGGATACGGACAGGCGGTTGATAAAGGTCGTTATAAACGGTAAGACTTTTACTTCGGATGCTTTCGTCGGATTTTACTTCTATTGGAATGATTTCATTCTTTACCTGAATTATGAAATCTACTTCTGCCTGGTTTCCCGATGTCCAGTAACGGGGTGTGCCCTCGAAACTCGCGATAAGATGTTGTAAAATATAATTTTCACTTAATGCACCTTTAAACTCTGTAAATAGCCGGTTTCCCTCCCTTATTGCTACCGGATCCAAAAATGAAAGCCTACGTAACAATCCCACATCGATTAAATAAAGCTTGAATGCCGAAAGATCATCATAGGCCGAAAGTGGCAAACCGGGCTTTGATATCCGGAAAATTCGGTGTATTAATCCTGCATGTGAAAGCCAGAGCAATGCATCTTCGTATTCACGGGCACGAGCACCGTTTTTTACAGACTGATATAGAAATTTTTTATTATCCCTCGCTAACTGAGAGGGAATTGAAGACCAAAGATGATTGATTTTAGGAATATCTTTATTTTCTGCATGCTTTGAAAAATCAAGGGCATAAGCATTGATAATATTTTGCAGCACCTGCTGCGTTTTTGCTGTGTCTTGTTTTTCTAATAATGCGACTATAGCTTCCGGCATCCCTCCGCAAATAAAAAACATTTTTAATTTGTCAACCAACGGATGAAAGAAAATATCAGGAAGTGGTTCAATTTGATTAACGCTTTCTAAAAAGGAAAATAAGTGTGGATCCGCCGCGGACAAAAACTCTGAAAAACAGACTGGATTTAGCTGCAGAAAATCAACTTTTCCTACCGGAAAAGAGTTACCCCGTGACATCGTCACTCCTAACAACGAACCAGCGCAGGCGACGGCAAATTCAGGAGCATTTTCACAAAAGTACTTTAGCGCATTCAGTGCATCATTGCATTCCTGGATTTCATCAAATATAACAAGCGTTTTTTGAGGTAGTATGGCTTGCCCATGAACCAAAGACAAGTTTTGTATGATACGTGGTACATCCTTTGTGTTTTCAAAGAACTGTTTTAGGTCTGGCTGTTCTTCGAAATTAAAATAGGCTACCGTATCAAATTCAGATGCACCAAAATGCTTCAATAACCAGGTTTTGCCGACTTGCCTGGCACCTTGCAATATAAGTGGTTTTCTATCCGGGGCCTGTTTCCAGGCAGATAATCTTCTTTGTATTGATCTTTTTATTTCCATTTTTCACTGTTATGTGCTTTTTATGTGCTAAAAATCACATAAATGGCACATAATTATGATAAAGATAAGAATTCTGATACCTTTTAATGAAGTAATAAGTAGTTAAGTTTTACTGAAACGCCTGTACTGTAGTCAATCCTAGAAGTCATTCTATTGAAATAGAAGTAGATGGTCCCGGTGAACTCTATAACTTATTAAAAGTCAGAGTTTAATCTTGAATAGCTGGCTAAGTTCCTCCCTTAATTGGTTTGAAGTAATTCCAATCCGGTTCACAAAAGCCTTTCAGCGATTGCTGAAGGGCTTTTTTGTTTGGGGTAATGGAGCTTATCAAAAACTTATATTTGATAATGCCTTTCAAGCAAATCCTTAAGCTGATTGTCTTTTTATTAACCGGGCTTTATAGCTATGGGCAACCTTCTTCGTTACTTTTTAGTCATCTCAATGTGAATAATGGCCTTTCTCAAGGGGTAAATAATTGCATCTATAAAGACTCGCGAGGATATGTATGGATAAGTTCATTTGATGGGCTCAACCGCTTTGATGGGCTTGCCTGTACAGTTTACCGGGAAAACCTGCAGGATACCCTGGCGATACAAGGCACACTTTTTCTCAACATATTGGAAGATAAAAAAGGGAATTTATGGATAGGTAGCAATAAAGGCCTGAACTTTTACGATCGTATCCATGATCGTTTTCTTAACTACCTGTTACCCGGCAGAAAATCTGACGAACAAATATGCTCTCCATTCTATATTGATGATAAAAACAGGGTTTGGCTCCAGGCGGGCTCGGATATCTTTCGTTTTGATCCGGGCAATCAACAATACCAGTTACTGCATCATTTTGCCATTCCGGGAAATCTTTTCATAAAAACCATTCCTGCAGAACAATTCCACCAGCTAGAACAATTATATACGATTGTCAATAACTCACCTGAAGTATACAAAGGGAACATTAACCAAAATAGCATACAATGGACGCCATTGATTGGTTTATTGCCGGTATCAGATCTGCATTTCAATACATTGCTTCCTGCTCCGGCCGGATTATGGATTGGCAGCAATGCAGGGGTCTTATTTTATGATCAGGGACGCATTCAATTCCGGCTTGATCGTTTTGGAAATGAAGAAGCCAGGGATGTGACCACCTTATTATTGGATAAGAATAGCATGCTGTGGTTTGGCACCAGGAGGCAAGGTCTTTTTGTAGCGGATACACAACAAAAAATAATAAGGAACCATTATATTTCTTCTGCCCTTAACGCTTATTCAATTTCGGGTAATCAGTTACAATATTTATACACTGATCAGGAAAATCATCTTTGGGCATCTGTGTGGGGCAAGGGAGTAGATTATGTGAGCCTGGATAAATTTCGTTTTCATCATCATCTTACCAACGAAGATGCGGTTGAATATGGGATAGATAATTTTATACGAAGCATTATTGAAACAGATGATCACCAGTTTTGGTGCGGCACTCAATCAGACGGCATACTGATACTTGATAAGGAGAAAAAACCAACCGGTAAAATAAAGACTGGTCTTCCTCCCGCTATTGAGCATTTATACAAAGACAAAAAAGGAAATGTATGGGCCGCTACTTTCTCGGGCTTGTTTGTCATTAATCCTGTGACGAAAAAAAATATAAAAGTTGCAGGTGCTGATCCCAATTATCTTCCGGCAAGCCATCAATTTAATTTTATCACGCAGTTGGCAGATGGTCAAATGCTTGCCTCTTCAAACGCCGGCCTTTTTCTTGTCGACCAAGAACGGGGGCATTTTTCCACCATTCCCGTAAAAGGAGTTCCTGGAAACGATGTTTACCTTACCAGTTTTTGTGATAATACAGGGAATATTTACATATCCAGGGCGTTTAAAGGTTTTATAACAGGAACGCTTCAGGGAGACTCCTTTACGATAAAAAAAGATTTCCCTTACAAGGCCACTATAAAATGTTTTACTGAGACAAATGACGGCCATGTATGGATCGGCAGCACGATTGGCCTGATGAAATTTAATAAGTTGTCTTGTAGTGTCGATAAGATCTATACCACCAACGATGGGTTAAGTAATCAATACATCTATGGTGTTTTGCCGGATAATGAGGCGCTTTGGGTAAGTACAAATGCGGGTATCAACCGGTTGCAGTTATCCAATAACAGTATTAAAAGTTTCGATGCCGGCGATGGTTTGCAAAGTAATGAATTCAACACTTACTCATTTTGCCGGGCCACTGATGGAGAGTTGTTGTTTGGCGGTGTAAATGGATTGAATTCTTTTTCCCCATCTGCCATTCATAAATACCCTTATTCACCGCAGCTTCAATTGTCTGCGCTGCAAATAAATGATGCAGTGCCTGCACCCGGGCTTAATACCAGTGAATTAAAAACGGTATCACTAAGGCCGGATCAGAACACCTTAAGCTTTCAATTTACTGTATTGGATTTTGCCAAGCCCGGTGCTAATAAATTATTTTATACACTTCAGGGATATGACAAAAACTGGATAGCAGCCAGTAATAAATCGTTGATCCGGTATGCCAACCTTCCCCCGGGCAACTATACATTGCTTGCAAAAGCCATTAATTCGGAAAAAGTAGAGGGCGTTGATATTTATAAGCTGCCAGTTATCGTACTGCCGCCTTTCTGGAAAACCTGGTGGTTTACTTTGCTGCTTATTCTGACAATGATACTGTTGCTGTATTTTTTTATAAGATCCTACCTGGAAAGGCAATTGCAAAAGCAACGCGCCATGATGGAGAAAGAATTGGCCATTGAGCAGGAAAGAACCAGGATGGCTTGTGAACTGCACGATGGACTGGGCAGCATGCTCAGCGGAATTAAATATTCTTTTTCAGCTATGAAAAACCAATTGGATCTGAACGAAAGCCAGCAAGTGATGTTCCACTCCAATATTGATAAATTAAATGAATCCATAATCGAGTTGCGTAATATAACGCATAGTATGGCTTCTGATAGCTTATTAAAATATGGTCTTGATAATTCGCTTCGTGATTACTGCAACAACATGAGCCAGCCGGGGGAATTGGATATTTCTTTTAAAGCGCTGCATACAGAAAAGGTGAAGTTAAGCGAAGAACAATCTTTCCATATTTTCAGGATTATGCAGGAACTGTTACAAAACATTGTAAAACATGCCGGTGCAGCTCATGCAATTGTGCAGATCAGTTACCATGACAGGAAACTCTATATTGCCGTGGAAGACGATGGAAACGGGTTTGACATGAATAGTACGGTACGTAAAGATGGGATGGGGCTGAAGAATATAGAAAGCCGGATAAAAATTTTAAAAGGCAGAATGGATTACCAGACAGCCCCATCCAAAGGAACTTCGGTGCTTATTGAAATACCCTGTAAAGAAAACAGGTAGGAGTATTTTAGTAGCGCGATCTGCGGATCAACCGGGGTTCAGCTCCCAGCCACTGCGGTATTGCCTTTTCACAAATTGGTTAACGGCATCAAAATTAGTTACTTTCATATTTTCATTATCCCATAGGTACTTGATATATCTCCCCGGGAAACCGGCTTTACCATCTGCTTTGTTCACCTGTAAGTTATATCCACGTATGGCCAGGTTGGCGATCAGCAGGGCCTCTGTCAAGGGGCCTGCGGTCTCAAAAGGAGCGCTAAGTTCCTTTTTGCCATAACCTGCAATAGCGGCTTCCACCCATTGCGCATAATGGCCCTGGGCTCCATTGGGAACGCGTTCAAGGGTTTGCTTTACCTTTACTTCCTGGTTGCGGCTGAGCGGAAGCAGGCGCGGATCTGCGCTGTAGGTTCCGGCCATCATCTTTCCTTTCGTGCCAATGAAAAGTGTTCCATTCCTGCCATCACCAAACAGTTCATCAGGTCCTAATTCATCCGGGCGTGTAGGTTGAATACCGCCGTCCATCCAATGCATCACTACATCGCCTTTTGTTTTTGTGGTCTTCGGAAAGGTCAGCGTTACATGACTGGATGGGGGACAGCTTTCGGGGAAGAAGCCTTCTTTCATGGCATCTACATATACAGTGCCCACAGTAGCTTGTACATCTTTGGCATGGGTAAGGCCCAGTACCCTGAAGGGCGCTTCCATCAGGTGACAACCCATATCGCCCAATGCGCCGGTGCCATAATCCCACCAGCCACGCCAGTTAAAGGGCACCAGCTTTTCTATATAGTCCTTGGCCGGAGCCGTACCGAGCCAAAGATCCCAATTCAGTTCTTTCGGTATGGGGGCTTTTGTACTGGGCCAGGGAATACCTTGCGGCCACACAGGGCGGTTGGTCCAGCAGTAAACAGTATGCACATCGCCGATCACACCGGCATCAAACCATTCTTTCAACTGACGTGTACCATCGTTGGAGGCACCCTGGTTGCCCATCTGGGTAACCACTTTGTATCTTTTGGCAGCCTGGGTCAATATCCTTGCTTCATAAATATCGTGGGTCAATGGCTTTTGTACATATACATGCTTGTTCAATTGCATGGCTGCCAGGGTGGCCACTGCGTGGGTATGATCGGGTGTCGATATAGATACGGCATCAAAATTCTTGTGTTCTTTCTCATACATTTCCCGCCAGTCTTTATAGTATTTGGCTTTGGGAAAAGCCTTCACTGTTGTTGCTGCGCGGGCATCGTCCACATCACAAAGAAATGGGATCTCAGCTTTGCCACTTTTATAGAACATGGCAATGTCGGATTCTCCTTTACCACCAACGCCTACACTGGCAATCAGCAATTTGTCGCTGGGCGCAATATATCCTTTGCCGCCCAGTACATGGCGGGGAACGATCCAGAAGCCGGCAGCGGCGAGGGATGTCTGTTTAATGAAGTTTCTACGGCTGTTGACTGGTTTATTGTTTTTATGCATGGTCATAAACGATGATGGTTTACTGAATTATTTTGAAGCGGTCCTACTGTTCAGCAGGTTCCTGAAATAAGCTACACTCTCTATAATATCGGGCACATTGTTGAACCAGTTGTATTCGTATTCAACAGAGATCATTCCTTTGAACCTTTGCCTTTTCAATTCGTTGATGATGCTGCTAATGCCGGATACGCCCGTTCCCCAAATTACATCATGGGCTTTTTTGTTATTTTTCTCATTGAGGTCTTTCAGGTGTAATTGTAACACGCGGCCATCCAGTTTTTTAAGACAGTCCAGGGGATCTAACCCGGAACGCACCCAATGGCCGATATCTGCACAGGCGCCTATGCGTTTGCTCTGACCTTTCAGTACGGCCAGCAGCGTATCGGGGTGCCAGTAGGGGGATGGTTCTGCATGGTTGTGGATAGCCATGTTGATCTTATACTCATCACACAGTTTGGACAGGAAAGGGATGAACTGCCTGCGGGGTTCGGCGGTAAAGGTCTGTATGCCCATGGATTTGCCAAATTCGAATAGTTGACGCCAGTCTGCTTCGTTGTCGCATTTTACAACGCCAAATGCTTTCAGTGTGACGCCTGCTTCTTTTAGCCTTTGTAAAACCTGTACTCTTTTAGCCGCCTCCATTTTATAATCGATATTGCCTTCCAGTCCGCCGCCCAACGGCTGACCGGGGTAGGCTTCCACGTATTTCAGGTTACAACTGTCTACTTTACGGATGGCATCGAAGAAGGGAAATTTATTGAAAGTATAAGTTTGCGCTCCGAGAAACCAGCCCAATGTTTCTTCCGGGTAACTTTCAGCAGTAGCCCTATAGCTTTGTTCGTCCATGACCAGGTAGGTAGAACGTTGTAATCCCGGATTGATCTCTACTGCTTTTTCGATATCACTGTAATGGTTGTTGTGGATGAGCACATTGGATGTGCTGTTGCCCGCGCCGCCGATCTGGATGGCTGTATGGGCAGTGGTAATGTTGTTGTTCTCGATGATCACATCTGCAATGGCGCCCGGTTCTACGCCCGGTGAGGTGCGAATGTAGCTAAAATCATATAACTTATTTCTTCTGACGAGCGTGCCGATGTTCATGCCTGAGCCGCCATTGCCGATGAGGGTGATGCTTTGGTTGCCGGAGTGCCGGTCGCCGGTGCCGAACCAATGTGAATAATTGCCTTCCCGCAGTTCACAATCTACAATGTCCACATACCAGTTAGGCTGTTTGCCGTGGTACAAAAATGAGCCCCGGCTTACAATACCGCTGCAACGGGTCATTTTTAATCCGGCCAGCACAGCACCCTGGGCTGAACCATATAATTGATAAGCACCGCCATCGAATATTTCGTTGTTAACGTAGTATAAGTTCTTACGTACGGTGGTAATGCTGATGATGGAGCTGGTGTCGGGATCAACGAGGAAAGGAAGATCAACCGTTATGCTGTCCAGGGTATGGCGCAATATCCTGCGGTACTGGCCTGCGCCCTTCCCGCTGAGGATGAAAAGGCCGCCGCCGACCCATTTATTGGCTGACCACTGGTAAGTTGCAGCGTTGGGGGGCAAAGCCAGTGTGTTGTTCCTGATGCCGCTGATCTTACCGGCGTAGGCGCCGCTGCCTCCATCGAGGGTCATTACTTCGCGGTCATTGGTATAATCGTAAGGGGTAATATTCCGCGCTTCGTATAGGTCACGGCTTTCATCAATAGTAGCAGCATAACCAAAGCCATCACCCTGTCTGTAGCAATCTTCAAAGATCAATCCTTTGGGGTGTATGGCCATATAGGGTTGGTTCACGCCGGTAGTGACCTTTTGAAATTTGGTATGTTGTATAAATCCACTGACGGCAGCGAAGGTGTACATTCCGGTAGAATTGAAATCGCAGTTGCGTACTTTGATGTTCTGCCCACGCAGGATGATACCGGTCTTGTTCCATTTGCTGTTCAGCTCCAGTTCTACGGAATCCCTGTTGGCTTTTAGTGCATATAGCTGTCCCCCCATTTGCGGTGTCTGCCGGATCACGAGGTTCTCCAATGTTACATTCCCCATTTCGTTGACGGGGCCTGTGGTCTGTATCAGTCCCCAGGCCCTGGTGGCCCAGATGTTCAGGTCTTTGATCGCAAAATCGTGGGTGCCGCTGATCAGGTTGGCGGGCAGTTCACCCATATCCCAGTTGAGGGCGCTCCATACGAGTTGTGTCTGTTCCTGCGACTGACCTTTGAGCAATGTATGGGGAGAAAGGATAAGTTCCCCGGTCAATATATAACGTCCGCGTGGCACATACACGGTGCCGCCGCCATGTTTTTCTGCTGCATCCAGGGCTGCCCGAAAGGCGGCGGTCTCATTATTGATGCCATCTCCTTTAGCGCCATATTGCTGAACGTTGAAAGTGTCTTTTGCATATTTGTTGGGAGAACGTGCAGTTACATCAATTAACAAAGGTTCGCTCCACGCAGTCTTACCTCCGTAGCCATTGTGGTAATACAAGTGGTATTTACCTGGCTGGACATTGGCAGGAATGTTCACGCTCACGGAATAATCGTCGAATGCTTTGGTGATCCTGGTTCTGACCACCTGTGTGTTGTTATCGCCTATCAATACCACCTGCGCATCGGCACTGTTGCGCAGGAGGTTTTTACCCTGCACACGCAGGTAATCGCCCGGTATGGCCTTTAGTCCTTCTTCGCTAATGACCCAGTTGACGATGGGTACATTGATATAGAAACTGGTCTTGTTGTTCTGTTTGTCTGTCAGTTGTACACTGTATACACCCGGCAGCCAATCGGACGGGATGATAAACTTTACAGACTGTGCATTCTGCAATAACCTGTCGACCGTTACGGGATTGCTGGTAATAGGCTTTGATCTTTTATCGGTCCCGTTCAGGTCGAGTGGCTGGTCTTCATGTGGTAATGGAATATAGCCGGGTGTTGCATTCCGAACATTGTCATCGGGCAGGCGGCTCACTTCTATTTTACTTATCTGGTCGAGGTATTCACCACGTACCAGCACGGCTTCGCCGGGCAGGGTGCGTGCGGTGGTGACATGGAATACCTGGGGTGAAACATCGGGAGCATGGTTGGCCTGCTGTGCAAATGTGGGTGGGCCAGTGAGGATGAGCAAGGCCACCCGTATTATTTGATAGGTGTTCATAGTCCGTATTTTTTCAGGTAAGCGGGCAATGGCACATTATAATAATCCTGCAGGAAATTGTCTGCTTCGCCATTGATGGGGTCATCTATTTTCAGCACTTCGAGGTTGTCGATCTTCATGGCGGCATCTGTAAATTTAATAGATACATTGCCAAAAGTGAGGGGAGAAAGGGTATCATTTCCTTCTATGATCAGTTTGTTGTCGTAGTATATTTCATAGCGGGTGTCGAGCAAGCGGACTTTCAGGTTGTGAAACCGGCCATTGAAATAATTGGGCAGCTGAACGTTCCTGTAGAACAACTGTCCTCCTGCGCCATACTTCTCAAAAGCTAATTTATTACCTCCCCGCAGGGTTACTGCATAATACCTGGCCATATTGTTGTAGATGGCGATCTCCTGGTTCCGTAGCCGTATGGTAAAGTCGCTGGTGGCCATGCTGGCGCTGTCGAAAGCCAGGTCGAGGCTGACCTCATAGTCTGCCCATTTTTTATTACCGAAGCTGAATTGTCCATCACCCGTCTTGCGCCAGTACCGTTCGGGCTTTTTGCCATAGGGTAGTTGTGCGAACCTGATGCCTTTCCACACGGGGTTGGTGGGCGTTTCCGGAAGATTGGATAAACTGCCATCATTGAAATTATCGCGTAAGATGGTGCCGGGCTTTACGGGCATGGCATCGGTGTAAGACTGTTCTGCGGGTGTGTAGTTTTCCTGGTAGTGAAAGGTCCAGTCGCGGAAGGACGAGCGGGTATATTCGTTTACCAGGGTTCCGGAACAGGCATACAGACCGGTCAGCATGGAGGCGCCTGTTTCTGCCATGGCGGTTGCGCCTTTCACCCAGTCGCCCTTCGTGTTTTTATAGTAAGCAGTATAGAAATCACCCTGGCGCAATAACTTCAGTTCAACGGGAAAGGAACAGGTAGCCATGTGCACATAAGCAGTAGGCTCATTGTCTCTCCGGCGGTAAAACAAATAAACATCACCGGTAGCGCTGGTTTCCAGGTGTACATTGGCGGCGCCCAGCTCTTTATTGGCACGCATCATAATACCTGCGGAACCGGCGGATACGCTGTCCACTTTAACTGTTACTGTCAACCGGGAACAATCATCATAAGGAAAGGGTTGCTCTTTCCAGGCAAAGCTATAGGCGTCGGATTGAAAGAAGCCATGACGGGTGTTCTGTGTAGTGATCCGCATGGTGTTGCCAGTATAAGTAAAAGTGCCACCGGCATTGGCACCAAAGTTTTCCTTTTGCCATACGATGGCTGTATCTGTTGATGGCTGCTGCTGTTGCAGTATAGGGAATACGGTTAATCGAAGGCGGGTGCTGCCATAGGGAACGAGGGTAAGGGTTGTGTCTTTGACGGAGGATGCAGGCGCTCCTGCTGCTGGTAGCGGCGGCGTGTAGCGACCTTCTTCCAGTTTCCAGGTGCCGAGCATGTGTGCCTGCACCTGTATTTTCATTGGTACGAAGGATGGATCGAACGGATAACCTTTCGTCTTCTTTTTAATCAACCGCAGGTCTTTCTGTACGGTGTTCAAGGCATAGTTCCAGTTGCCGGCCGGTTGTATATCAAGGGCCGGAAAGGCGGGATCTGTCGATCTTTTATTGCCCAGGTTGGGATAAGCCGCTTTATCAATGGTTACTTTTTCGGGTACGGGGTAAGTGAACAACAGCGGTCCCGCTTCCACAAATGCCCCATTTTCCTGCCAGTGTTGCAGGGCAGCTTTCATGGGCAGGTGCACTGTTATCTTGTCGCCGTTGGTAAAGTTTCGTGTAAGGGTAACAAAGGGGCCGGGTGTGAGCGGGCCGGTATACGTTTTATTATTAATGGTCAGGGCAGGATTAGCGCACCAGCCGGGAATACGAAAGCTGAAGTTGATCTTTTCACTGCTACGCATATTGAATACAAAACTGATCTCTTCACCGAAGGGGTAGTCTGTTGATTCCGTAACTGTGCAATTGGTGTTGTACCGGTAAGTAGAAGGGCCGTACAAGGCGGCTACAATACCGCCCCTGTTATCTTTCATCCACATACGGGCTGCGTAGTTGGGCATGAAGCGGTGTACATTGCCTGCACAGCATTCTGTTTCATGGCAGGGCCAGTAGGCCATCCAGGTGGAGCCATGGGCAAAGCGGTTGTGGTTGGAATTGCCGGTGGCAATTACCTGATTTACGCTGGAGAAGTATTGCAGGTTCTTAAAGTCTTTCGACACGGCGCCGGGGCCTGCATTGAAGACGGCCCTTTCAATACGGTCGGCCCAGGATGCGTCACCGGTGGTCATCAGGAAGTAACCCAATGTCCAGGTGTAATCGGTGATATCGCAGGTCTCATGGCTTTGCAAAGGATCTTTGCCTGCGAGGAATTCATTGGAGCTGGGTACGCCGTCCGGCAGCAGGTGATCGCGGTGCAACTTCTGCATAGCGCGCAAGGCCAGGTCCAGGTATTCTTTTTTGCCGCTGCAGGCATAGAGTATGACAGGCAGCTTGGCCATTTCCATATAGGTGACGCCGTGCAGGGAATCTTTATCGTTGCCGAGTATTCTTTGTTTATTCAGTTCAAAGCCGCCCAGTGCCCAGGCTTTTTCTGCCAGTTCCAGCAATGCAGGGTCGCCGGTTTGATGGTAGGTCCAGAGCGCACCTTCTATGTTTACAATGTTCCTTTTGAAGTTGCCTAATTCTTCGGGTGTGTAACTAAGGTAATGTTTGTGCAAGGCATCGATGATCTTTTCATTTCCTGTGACCAGGTACTCTGCCTGCAACACCCTGAAGTAAACGGCTACGGGCCACTGGCTGGTGAATGTGGTAGGACCCAGGCGGCCATTGGGCTGCACATGGCTTAATGTGTAAGCGATGCCGGCCCGTGCTTTACGGATCATTTTATCATCGTTCAGTAAATAGCCGAGCCGCAATAATCCATCGGAGTAATAAGCGGTTTGTTCATAGCGCCACCAGTTGGCGCCATGCTGTTCATCCTCCCGCCGGATATCGCCAGCCCAGAGGACGGTGTTGTAGGGATAGGACATGACTTCCGGATGTCCTGTCAGGCCTGTTCTTTGCCTTTGCAGGAACTCTTGTAGCCAGCCTCGTGGTGAAACCGCATTGATCGCCGTTTCTGTAAAGCGGCCTGCATTTTTTGCGGTACGGGATCCCTGTTGTGCTGTTGCCTGCAGGCAATGCAGTGACAGGATGAAAAACAATAGCCTGTTCATCACCTCTTAGTTTATGTAGGATAATCTTACTTTAAATAAATAGTGCCTTTTTCGTCGATGCGTGACTGTATGCCTGAGGAAATAGCAATATTAGTCAGGAAAACCTGTATGGGTTTGTGCTTATTAATTGCGCCGGAGAAAGTCTGGTTCAGGGTGGCCTGGTCTTCTATCACTACTTTCACATCATACCAACGGGCTATGATGGCGCTGATATCACTGAGCTTTGTGTTGTTAAAATAGCTGATGCCCTGCATCCAGGACAGTACATTCGTTGCCTCAAAAGGGCTTGTGGAAAAAGCAGTGTTGGAGTATATGGCCTGGCGGCCAGGCATTAATTTCAGGGAATCGCTGCCTGCGGTAGTCAGCACAGAACCTTCCACCAGGGACGTAATGGTCTTGTTGGTTTCATAGGTATTGATGTTGAAGGAGGTGCCCAACACCTTTACATCGGTTTTACCGGCATGTACAATAAAAGGCCTGGCCGCATTTTTAGCTACTTCAAAATATCCTTCGCCTTCGAGGTACACTTCGCGGGTGTTGCCATAAAAAGCATAGGGGAACCGCAGTGAGGAGGATGCATTTAGCCAAACCTTGCTGCCATCGGGCAATAATAACTGGTAGTCCAGTTTTGCGGGTACCTGTAAACTGGCCCAGCGGATATCCTTGTCGTTGCCGGTGGCATAGGAGAGCTGTTTATTGCCCAATGAGAGTTTGATGCCTTTTGCATTCACTTTTTTGCCAGTTTCCGACAGGTTTACGACTGATCCATCTGCCAGTTTTAGTTCGGGCGACTTTGATGCGGGCGACAGGGAAGGTATAGCGGCAGCCTGCTGCCCGGGTTGTTTGTTGGTGGAGCGGGATGAAAGATAAAATATGCCAGCGATGCTGATACATAATACTACGGCTGCGGCCTGTAATAGCCTTAGCCGGATAAGGCGGGCGTTACCGCCTTTTCGTGGCTGCAACCTTGCTTTCACCTTTTTCCAGTCCTCGTCTTCGTTTATCTGTGCAAGAAAGGTATTATGGGGAGGATCAAATTCGTTTTGTATTTCCTGCCACAGGGCTGCTATTTCGCTGTCATTCCTGATCGCATCATCCACCAGTTCGTTATCTGCCTCACTGATCGTTCCCCCTATCTTCTCGAATAATAAATGCCTGATATGTTCTCTGTTTATCTCCATTGGTGTGACTTCTATCAAATAAGACAGTTTTTGGTACGAGTTGGGTGAATATTACAGGTCACGCAATTTCTCCCGCAGCGTTTTTAATGAAAGTTTGAGGTGTGTTTTTACCGAATTGATTGTAATGCCCATTTCTTCTGCAGCTTCCTGGTATTTCTTATCCTCGAGGTATACCAGGCTAACCGCTTTTAAACGTTGCGCCGGCAGTTCGTTGAGCAGGGTATTTACTTTGCGGGAGGTTTCGTTGATCTCCAGGACATTGTCGTTGATCTTGTCCTGTAGCGTACGGGCGTAGGCGTTAAACCTGTTTGCTTTGGTCTTTTTCTTTTCAATGAGGTTGAGACACTTATTGTGAATGGCCTTGTGGAGATATGATTTTACTGATGTGTTCAGGTTTTTGTACAGCTTTTTGTCCCACATTTCAATAAAGAGTAACTGCACCTGGTCCTGGGCCTCCATTTCTTCTTTGAGCAGGAAGTAGGCTTCGGCCACCAGGGGCTTGTAATAGATCCTGAACAATTGTTCAAAGGCTTCTATATCGCCTTTCCTGAGTTGTTCCAGGAAAAGTGTGTCGGCGTCTTTAATCATGAGAAAAATGGTCAAGCATCGTTTAAAAATAGGCTGTCTAAATATAGCTAATTATTCTTCCTGAAAAGCACAGCGTCGCCCGTAATCTCTCCGCTTGCATACAGGGTGCTGATCTCCACAGTATTATTACTCCCCCTGGTTAAATTAAAATGACCGAGCAGGTGCCATTCGCCACTTGTCTGTCCTACCACCTGGATATTGGCCCGCTGTACGGTTACCTGTTTTGTTTCCCGCCCATCCGATACGGTCCATTGCATGGTTTCGGCTGCATTTTTTCTGCCTGGCATGGTGTACACATATACGGCATAGTTGCCCGGAGTGGTAATGACCGGCCTGAAAGTCATCGTTGATTTTTTACCGGTTTCCGCTACGGTCACAAAGTAATCCGGACCATAACCATCGTTCTTTTGCTTTTGCCAGTCACCGGTCATGGATACGGAAGCGGTATCGGCATTGTCTACTACAATATCCGGTGTGCTGCCATTGACCAGCGGATCTTTGTTAATGAGCTGTCGCAGTTCGTTGATATTGACCTCATGCAATGGGGTCTTATGGTTGATGGCCATCACGGCTGCTGTGGCGGCTGATTGGGCCAGCACCATAAACACGGGTTCCATCCTGATAGACCCGTAAGCGATGTGGCTGGCGGATAAACAAACCGGTACGAGCAGGTTGGTACATTCTGTTGACCTGGGCAGTATGGCCCTGTAGGAAACGGGGTAGGGGCCAAATCCACCTACCTGTACGTCGCCTTCATTCTTCACCATACCACTGTCTACTATGCGTTGACAGTTGTGGGAATCCATGGTGTAGGCGGCCATGCCAATGCCATCATGTACGATGGCTTTACCCTGACAATTAGCCTGCGTCATTACATATTCGCCTACCATCCTGCGGGCTTCCCGCACATACATTTGTGGCGACCAGTTGCCATTGTCAGGATATTCATCTGTCGGATATCCCCATTGCAGCATTTCTTTACGCAAGGGGGCGGGCATCCGCTCATCGTGGCCCACGAAATAGAGCAGGCCTTTAATATAATCCTCGTGGCGTTTTACAATGATCTTGCGTTGCTGGTAGTCAGCATCGGGGTAGTCATAGTTCATGCCGATCATATCGGTGGAGAAACCGCCGTTGTTGTTGATATCTGTTTTGTTGTTGGGCATTTTATCCATCTTCAGGATAGCGTTCAGGTTCGGGGCGGGTTTCTTTTCCAGCAACCGCAGCAGCAATTCATACCGGGAGGAATCATAACCGCCAGGACGTGTGATCTCTATCCGGTTTGCGGGGTTGTTGGTAAGACAAATGCGGAAGTTGTAAGCCTGTACTTTTTTATCGGCACTGCCGCGCCCGGCCAGGGGGGCGGGGCTGATGCCCCACAAAAGGCCACTGGCTGGCTGGCCGGGCGTTTTATATGGATCAACACCTTCCGGAAACTGGTGCTTGTTCAACAACTGCACGCCGTTCCAGTTCTCCTTATATTGGCTGTTGGCTTCCCGGCCTACAGTGTAGGAAATGCCGGCTTTGGCCATCAGGTCACCTTCATAGGTGCAATCGATGAACATCTTTGCGTTGATAGTAATGGTGGTCTTACCGGAAATGACGGTTATCGAGTTGATCAACCGGTTTGTTTTGAGTACGCTGGTCAACTGGTGCTGCAGCAGTACTTTGATCTTTGCTTCGCGGATGTATTGCAGGAAAATATCTTTTGCTACATGGGGCTCAAATGTCCAGGATTCCAGGCGGCCATAGTGTGTGCCCATGCGCCGGTAAAAGTCGAGGGCGAGCCCCGAGACTACGTATTTGTTGCCGATATCTGTCATGCCGAGCCCTCCGGAGGAAAGACCACCTATATGGTTGCCCGGCTCTATGAGCACTACCGATTTGCCCATCATCTTCGCCGTATAAGCGGCAATGACGCCCGCAGAAGTGGCGCCATACACACAAATGTCATACTCATCAGCAGCGTAAGTTCGCGTAGTGAGTGCAGTGGTAAAAATAGTCAGTATGATCAATGATTTCTTTAACCGGCGCATGCTAATTTTTTGAAAGGGTTCCCAATAATAATATCCAGCCTGCATAGCAGGCGTTCTGCTCATATTTTTTCAGATCGCCGATCACGCCATCTCCCTTTTTAAGGATCTCCATTTTGTCCAGCTTTTTATCAGACACTTTAAAGACGATCTGGTGCTCCTTGCTTTCCAGCATGGGAAGAAAGAAGGCATTAGCCCGTACATAAGTGGCATATCTATCGAAGCGGGGAAATAATTTCTCCGGCCCGTTGTCGATCTTCACGGCATATTGTCCGCAATCGGGCCCGATGATATCCGACATACCCACCAACCTGCCATTGAAGCGGATGGTAAGGGATGCGCCCGGTTCATTTGACTTTAGCAATACGGGGTACTTCACGCGATAAGTTCTGGCAACAGTGTCACCTGTTTTTGCCAGGTCGGTCCAGTTGCCGCTCATGAGCAGTTCGTTTACCGGGATCATCTGCGCTTCTTCCCAATTGTCTATGGTATAGGGATCTTTAAGAGCGTGTTGCATGGCTCCGCTCTTGTTCATCATGATCTTCATGGACCTGGCTATGGCTTCGGTGTACAGGCGATGGCCGGTGTGGGTATTAGGGTGCACATTGTCTCCGGTAAATACCAGTTTGCCGGGATAGTCTTCCGGCTTGCCATTGAAGACCAGCTTGCCTTCTTCCATCAGTTTCAGTACGTCCAGTCCTAATTGTATGGAAGGGATGGAATAGTGTTGAGCGATATGTTCCATAGCCAGCATGGAACCAAACAAACGACCCTGCCTCAAGGTGTCCAGCATATTGCCGGCAATGGTGTATACAAAACAGATATCTGTATAGGGATCATTCTTCCAGATCTGGCGTACAATGCCTTCCATCGCCTGATGTGAGGTGCGGCCGCTGCCATCATTTACGGCAAACTCCACAAAAACGAGATGCGGCCTGAATTGCAACACATCTCTTTGCAAGCGAAACACGCCAAGATCGGAGCCGGTGCCACCAACGCCTGCAATGATCTGTGATATCTTAGCCGCGGGGTATTGTTGTTTGAACCATTGCATGGATTGATCGCGCCAGCCGCCATTGGCTGCTGTGATGCTGCCACCGAGGTACCCAATGCGTACGGAATCACCCTGCTTCAAACGTGCAAAGAAATTAGGCAGGCCCGCTCTCAAGCGACACTCCTGCAGGTAATCAAGGGTATCGCGCTGCGCCTGCAGTGAAAAGAAAAGGACCAATGAAAACAAAGTGGCCAACAGGGTGAATTTTGCTTTGTAGCTCATGGGCTGGGTTATTTGGTTTTCTTTGGTACTTCTATTTTGAATACCCAGGCAGGCTGGCCTGCCAGTTGCTGGCGTAAGGTTTGAGGGATGATGAGTGCTGTGCCCTCGTCGTTTTGGCTCAGGGATAAGGGTTTGGTGGTCCCACAAATACTAACGGCACTGCCTGCGGGCAAAGCGAAGGAGGGGAGCACAATACGGGCTGGCAATGTATTTTCATTTTCTTCGGGCAGGTAAAATGCAAACAGGGACTGTTGGTTTTGGGTGAAGGCCCATTTGCCGGCGCGGTAAGGGGAAAGGGGTTTGGTGTCGAAGATGGCCTGTCCGTTGTTTTTCATCCAGGCTGCTATTTCATTCAATCGCTGGTAAGCTTCTTCGTGCCATTCTCCATCGGGGCCGGGACCAATGTTTAACAGCAGGTTGCCGTTTTTAGCCACAATGTCTATGAGCGTCTGGATCAGTTGCCGGGCGCTTTTGTAATGTTCGTTGACCTTGTAAGACCAGGATTCTCCCATGGTCATGCAGGTTTCCCAGGGAACTGGTATAAAATGGTCCGGTACTTTTTGTTCGGGTGTGAGGTAGTTGGTCAGTTGGGGATTGCCGTGCCGTTCTACAATGATGAGGCCGGGCTGGTGTTGCCGTGCCTTGTTGGCAATGGGCATCATGTTCATTTTTACCCAATCTCCATCGAACCATAGCAGGTCTACCTTGCCATAAGCGGTGGTCAGTTCGTTGAGCTGGTTGGCCGTGAAGTCGTAAAACCTTTTCCAGCGTTCGGGATGTTTGAGGGTATCGTAATTGGGGTTCCTGTCTTTTGGTGGAAAGTAGCGCCACCAGAAATCATCGGAGTGCCAGTCGGGTTTTGAATAATAAGCGCCTACCATAAAGTTGGCTGTGCGGAATGCGTCGAAAATCTCTTTGGTGAGGTTGCTGCGTGGATTGGCGGCAAAGGCGCCCGATGGGTTGGTGATCCGGTAGTCGGTGTACTTTGTATCGAACATACAAAATCCATCGTGGTGTTTGGTGGTGAACACCATATATTTCATGCCGGCAGCTTTGGCAGCAGCTGCCCATTTTTTGGGGGTGAAACGGGTGGGGTTGAAGGTTTGTCCCAGGCGTTCGTATGCCTGGGTGTAGGCAAAGTAATTGGCCGAATCGGGGCCGGTCCTTTGCGTGAAGTTGTTCTTTGTATGGCTATAATCTTCCGGGCTCAGGGTCCAGGATTCCACAATGCCGCGCTGGCTGTATGGGCCCCAGTGCAGGAAGAGGCCAAACTTCAGGTTTTGCCATTGCGTCAGTTTGGCCCTCACTAATGTATCGGTGGGGTACTGGTAGGCTGTTTCATCCTTATGTTCCTGGGAATACAAGGATGAGTTTGTCAATAGCAAAGTAGTTGACAGCAGGGCATGGAGCGCCACATATTTTAACTTGGCAAGTACAGGCATCATCAGTCTACTTATGACAGGTTTATGGGGAAAACGGGTGAAAGCTGTTGCTTTTTTACTTTTTCATTTGCTCTACCAGCCAGTCTATTGCCTTTGTGGCTTGCTCTGGATAGTTCCAGTGCCCGGTTTCGGGAACGGACAGTAGTTGTTTGGGAGCCGTGATCGCATTGTAGGCAGCATACATGGAAGTAGGGGGGCAGGTTTCATCATTAAAGCCCCAGGAATAAAAGCCGGGTACCTTCAGCCGTTTTGCAAAGTTTACCACGTCATAGTAGGCGCTGGTGGCAATCTTATCTTTCTTGTTGTTGAAAGAAAGGTTTTCGGGTGCAAATAAATGAGGCCAGCCACCTGCGCGGCCATGCAGGTAACCAGTCAGGTCGCAGAGGGCGGGGAAGAAGCTGAACAGGTATTTGACGCGATGGTCCAGTGCTGCGGTGATGATGGACAATGCTCCGCCCTGACTCACGCCGCACACGCCCAGTTTATTGCCATCGAAGCCGGGCAGGCTGTAGATAAAATCAATAGCACGCACACAACCGAGGTACACCCTCTTGTAATAATACTGGTCGCGGTCATCGAGGTTGTACATCCAGTAATTGCTGATGGCGCCGGTGATCAGGTCATAATATACCGACATGTCCATGTTGACCGGAATGCCGTGGATGCCGATCTCGAAGGTAATAAACCCTTTGGCGGCCAGTGCGGTATCGCCGTAATAAGGACGGGCACCTGCGCTCGGTACTTTTAGTATCGCAGGATATTTCCCTTCTTTTTTGGGTATACACAACATGCCATACAACCGGGTGCGGTAGGAGTAGTGCGCTATGCTTACATGGTATACATTCACCGTTTCTGTGCAACGCTCCGGCATCAGCGTCAGCTTTGCATCCAATGGCCTTTTGGCATTGGCAGCGATGGCCTGGTTCCAGAACTGGTCAAAATCCTTTGGCTCTTCCGCTACTGGTTTCAGGTTACCGATATCCATGCCGGCAGTAGCGAGGTTGGTGTATTCCTGGTTATCGTATTTCAGCTTTACGGTGCAGCGCATAAAGCCGGGGGCGGTCATTGCGGGTGCTTGTATGGTCTTGCTGCCGGTAGCCAATACTTCCCTGGCGGAATCAAGGGCCGGCATTCTTTCGGGGCCAACCCACCAGCTCACTTCCACATGCTGAAGCGGTACATTGCTTTTTAAAACTGTAATAGTGAAGCGGGGCTTTTCGCCGGCCTTGTATTGCCAGTCGGCATGATCGGGGGTGATGAGTATTTTAATTAATTTCTCCGCCGGCTGTGCATAAGTGAAAACACTGTACAGTACGAATATCAGGGAAAGTGCTTTTTTAAACATATCATCTTTGTTGTGCCTGTTAGGGTGTTACGGTGAGGGTTACGGTCCTTATTACCTGGCTGGTGCCGTTTGTCCTGGAGTTGGTGGCCACAAAGGTGGCGGTATAGGTGCCGGGTGTTTTGTAGATGAAGCGGAAACTGGCCATTTGTCCCTGTACACCTGTTTTGATCACCTGGCTTGGTGCATCTCCTTTAACGGTCCTTAAATTAACAGCCGACGTGAGCAGCCAGTCTTCATTGCCTTCGCCGGTGGAATCAAGGCCGGGATTAAAGGTGATGGGATAGGCAGTACGGATGGGTATGCCGGCGCTGTTGTTGATGCTATTGGAAGCGGATACATTCCATTCGCCTACGTCCCAGGCCTCCGCGGCATTTTTTACGCTGGTTTGCGCCCAACCGATGTTGGCGAAGTTGGAGAACAGGGGTGTATAGGTGCCGTCACTCAACTTGTTGCCCAGCGTCAGGTTTTGCACCTGGAACTTTCTTTGCATGGCGGTATCTGTTCTTTTCGTGATAACGCGGAAGGCAATGTTGACCTTTTCGGCATCGCTGAAGTCGGTGATGTCAATGGAATCGGAAGTAACAAATGTATTGGACAAGGCTGTAGGCCATTTTTGGTTGCGGGTAGTGATATTTGTCCAGTTGGCGGCGGCAATGCCTGCTGCGTCATAATTTACCAGGTTGGTAGAGATCAGCAGGTCGATCGTATCGTCGCTGACCAATTTGCCCTGGTTCATATTGGTCTGAAATACGAGCTTGTTCACGCCTTTTTCTGAAATACGGTCCTTTTTATTATATACCTTGCCAAACTCACCGGAGTAGAAGGTGATGATATCGGCATCGCCGGTGAAGTCGAACTGAATGGTATCGTTTACTTTGTAATTGCCTGCTTTGACAGATACGGTAAAATCATCAGGGTTTTCGGCCACATCATCCTTATCGCAGGCAGCAGCCAGCGTTATTATAGCGAAGAGACATATCGTGCTTAATGAGCGCATAGGAGCTTTTTTAATTGTTTGCAACAGCATTACCATCCATTGTTTTGGGTGAGGGCTTTGTCTAGCGCCATCTCCGAAGATGGGATGGGGAACAGGACGTATTTATCTGGCGCGGTCAGGAAGTTATTAGCCGCCATGTTGGCTGCTGTGAGGTAGGCGGTCGGCGCTCTGTTCGTGTTGTCATCGAACACAGTTTGCATAGCAGTGGTCATGATGCCCCAGCGGATGAGGTCATTGCGCCGCTGCCCCTCGAAGCATAATTCCCTGGATCGTTCATCCACGATATCCTGGAAGGTGAATGTGCTTACGTCGACAGGCGATGCAGTTAACGGATCGTATCCAAAAGCCCTTCTTTTTACCTGGTTAAAATAGCCAACGGCTTTTGCTGAAGGAGCGCCATTTACTTTGAGGTCAGCTTCGGCAGCCATCAGCAATACATCAGCATAACGCAGGATGGGGAAATTGCAACTGGTATAGTTCTGCTGGCGAACGGGTGGTGGGTTGATCTCATATTCCCTTCTCCATTTACCGATGCCCCTGTCGTATATGGTGGCGTAGCCTAAGCCGGGTTTGGTAACCGTGATGGCCGTGATCTTGCCGCCAGAGATGGTGGCTGTCGCTGTTGCTTTATTAGCGGTTACTGTAACTGCCTGTGGTGGAATAGCAGGCAATGCTACTGCACTGTTCTTATAAGTGTTGAAAGTAATAGCAGGTTCGCTGGTGTAGCCAGTACCCGGATTGTCTATTTCTATGGAAATAATAGAACCGTCCTGGGCGGTTTTGGCGGTTGCCTTTGCGCCTGTGCCACCCCCACCGGTAAACACTACTTCGAGGTAAGGATATTTGGTGGTGGTGATGTTTTTGTAAGAATAAGGTGCAATGTTCCAGTCGCGGCGAAGATCGCCGGGTGCATAAAGGTCAAACAATTTAGGGTAGGGTCTGTAGGCTGCAGATGAATAACCGGCCACGGAGGTGGCAGAGGCATCCGGGTTGTATACGCCCATCAGGTTGCCCAGTTGTTGAAGAACAAGATAGCCGGTACCGGAATAGGAACCGGAAGTATTCGACTTCGACAGGAAGGCTGCGTCCCAGATCCCTTCTTTGGTGTTCCGGTCTTTCATATTGTTCTCCATGTTGTTGATGAAAGTCCTTGAATAATCGGGATTAAGACTGTGTACATTGGATTGGATGAGCTTTTGTGACCATGCCAGTGCCTGGGCAAACTTGTCGTTTTGCAACAGCGGATAGCCGGCCATTTTCAAACATACTCTTGCCAGCATTGCCTGTACGGCGCCCTGGGTTACATAGGTAGTGGATTGTACTTCGGCCATGGTGGGCACCAGTGGCTCTGCTTTGGTCATTTCCGTGATGATGAAGTCGTATATCTTTTTGGAGTCATCACGGGGCAGGTTGAAGTTGGTGCCTATCTCCGTAGCGAGCTGTGTTTTTAAAGGCACGTCTCCGAAATAATTTACCAGCAGGTAAAAGTAGTAAGCTCTTAAAAAGGTGGCTTGCCCAATCACCTGTTCCCGTTTTCGCTCTGGCATGTCGGGTACATCCGCCACATCGAGTATGATATTGGCATCTTCTATGCCCTTGTACAGTTGCCGCCAGAAGTTCCAATAGACGGATTCGCCTGCGGATGCATTGTATAGTTCCGGGAATAAAGTAGATGTAGTAGCATTACTGCGCCAGCTTTCATCAGCGCCAGCTGTAAGATAGCCCCATAACCCCTGTGCATAAAGCTGGTCCTGTGTCAGGAGATTATAGGCGCCTGCCAGTTGCTCATCCAATTGATCTGCTGTGGTGAAGGTAATGGGCTGAAAGGTAGGTGGGGCGAGGCTCACATCTTTCAAACAGGAGGTAAAAAGGCTACTGGTGAAGGCGAAAATGACCAGGTGTTTCCGGATTGGTATCATATAACAATCGGTTTTAGTAAGAATTAAAAAATGGCGCGTAAGCCGAAACTGAAAACGAGAGAACGGGGATAAGCGGTGTAATCCAATCCACCGGACAATGCGGTGTAACTGCTGCTCGGCTGAATGAAAGTATAACCCGTACCGCCTGAAACAGTGCTGCCGCCAGACAGAAAAGGTGCGTTGGAGGCATTTTGTACGCGGAAGGTGGATACTTCCGGATCGATGCCGGAGTATTTCGTCCAGGTATAGAGGTTTTGTGCAGATACATTGAGCTGCAGGCCGCTGAGGCCTGCTTTTTTTACCATTTTGGACGGCATATTATAAGTGAGGGCTACTGTTTTCAAGCGCAGAAAAGAAGCGTCTTCAACCAACCGGGAAGACACCCGCGGTAAGCCCTGACCGGGGTCGCCACGCAAATTGTAATAAGCCCTTGCATAATCGTTGGTAGGATTGTCGGGTGTCCAACGATTGGCGTATTCGGCAAATTGATTGCCATTGGTGAAATAGCCGCCGGTGCTGGCAAATACCATGCGATTGGCATTGAGGACATCATTGCCATAGCTCCACTGGAAAAAAATATTCAGGGAGAAATTCTTGTAATCAAAGTTGTTGGAGAAACCGCCGGTGTGGATCGGTAAAGGGCTTCCGAGTATGGTCTGGTCGCCACTATTACCAACCGTATTGCTGTTGCCGGATATAATGCCATCTCCATTCAGGTCTTTGTATTTAGGATCGCCGGGTTGAGCGCTCACTGTACCTGCATAATTGGGTATGCCGGGTTTCAACACGTATTTTCCATTGGCCTGCCGGTCGAAATCTGAATATTGGTACACGCCATCCCATATAAAACCATAGAACCTCGATATGGGTCCTCCCTTCTCTGCGATCCAGGCGGTGGCTTGATTACCACCCGGCAGGTTCAGCAGTGTTTCCATTACATCATAGCCGCTGTAAAAATCAACGATCTTGCCCCTGTTGAAGCTGATATTGAAGCTGCTTCTCCAGGCAAAGGTCTTTGTTTTGAAATTCGTTGAATTGATGGTAAGCTCAAAGCCTTTATTGCTCACTACGCCGGTGTTCTGGTATTGCAGGTTGAAAGAAGTGCCGCTATAGCCGGCAAGGTAAGGCAGGTTGATCTGCAACAGGAAGTCTTTGGTGCGTTTGCTGTAATAATCCGCCTCAATGGTAATGCGGTCGTCCAGGAAGCCGAGGTTCAATCCTACATCCAGTTGTGTAGAGGTTTCCCAACGCAGGTTGGCATTGCCATTGAAGAAAGGTACTACACCACGGATGTACTGGTTGTTGAACGGATAGCCAAACTGAGTGCCGCCTGCAATATTGGCCATATAGCTGAAGTCGCCCACGCGGTTGTTGCCCACATTTCCATAGCTGACACGCAATTTCCCATCAGATAGTATCTTGCTGAAGCCACTCATAAAGCTTTCTTCCGAGAAGCGCCAGGCCACGGCGCCGGAAGGGAAATACCCCCACTGTTTGCCGGGAGCAAATTTGGAAGACCCATCTGCCCTTGCCGTCGCAGTAAGCAAATAGCGGTCTTTGTAGATATAGTTTAACCTTGTCAGGAAAGAATACAATTGCCACCGGGTACCACCGCTATAAGGATTGGAAGCAGTGCCTCCGCCAATGCTTTTGATGCCCAGGTATTCTGTTGATTGAGGAATGTTGTTGGTGCGGAATCCTGTACCGGTGTTCTCTGCATATTGATAGGTGAAGCCTGCCAGTGCATTGATCCTGTGGTGGTCGCCTATTTTACCGCGGTAGGATAAAATGTTTTCACTTAAATAATTGCTGTTGAGCTGTGAGTTGATACTGCCATTGATCCCGTTGGGATTGGCCACGGCACCATTCAGGTTCTTGAAGGTATTCCCCTGCTGTGTCCTGGAGTTGTAGAAACTTTCCGACAATACGGTGGTGGTATTGTATCCCCCTGATATTTTCAGGGTGAAGTTCTTCAGGAAAGTATATTCCAGCGAAGCATTCAGGGTGCCG
Organism: Paraflavitalea soli; assembly: GCF_003555545.1. GTDB lineage: Bacteria > Bacteroidota > Bacteroidia > Chitinophagales > Chitinophagaceae > Paraflavitalea > Paraflavitalea soli. The sequence continues at coordinate 543,925 of NZ_CP032157.1, forward strand.
GTGCCATTGGTGTTTTTCCTGAATTCGTTCTGTGCCTGCATCAGGGGATTGATCAGGTTGTTGCCGAGGCTGGAAGTGGTTCCCTCGTTGAAATCCTCGAAGGCAAGGCTATCTATCAAAGAGTTGAGCAGGTCCTGGTTGCCCAATCCGGATACGGGCCGGTACTGCCACATGCCCTGCACCACGCCTCCACTAAAACCTGCGGCAGGAACAGTGCCATAGGCCACTGTACGGCTATAGCCGGCAGAGAGTGCGAAACGGAGGTTCTTTCTCAGCCGTTGATCGAGGGTGAACTTCCCTTCGTACCGTTTAAGCCCGGTATTGATGATCACACCATCCTGGTTGAAGAAAGAACCGCTGAGTGAGTATTTCGTATCTGCATTGCCACCCGTCATATTGATGGAGTGGCTTTGCTGAATACCGGTGCGCAGCAACAGATCCTGCCAATCGTAGCCTTGTACGGCTTTATAGTAATCCAGTCCGTAGGGGCGGCCTCCTTTGGAGGAGTCGTAAGCACCGAGGTAAATATCATGATAGGTATTGACCGGGTTGGCGGGTGTGCTACGGATGCTGTCGAGTTCCAATTGCAGTCTTACGAACTCATAAGGATTCATCATTTTGATGGTCTTCACAGGCTGTTGCAGCCCATAGGAAAAATTATAGGTTACCCGGGGGGGACCGCTGGCGCCTCTTTTAGTGGTGATGAGGATGACACCATTGGCGCCCCTGGCGCCATAGATAGCTATTGAAGAGGCATCTTTCAATACTTCGAAGGATGCGATATCGTTTGGATTAATGGAGTTGATGTCCATGTTCTCAATAGGAAAGCCATCTATAACGAAGAGGGGAGAGGCATCCTGGGTAACAGAAGCGCCCCTGATATTGATCTGGGCGGCGGCGCCGGGCTGTCCATCCCTGGGTATAACCGTTACACCGGCAATACGGCCAGCTAATGCCTGGTCGAAAGCAGGTACGGGGGCTTTGGCCATGTCTTCCACATTCGCTTTACCTACAGCGCCTGTAAGGTCTTTACGGGTGGAAGTCCCATAGCCGATGATCACCACTTCATCAAGGCCGCTGTTCTTACGGACCAGTCGTACGTTGAGTGAAGTGCTACCATTCACTGTTAGTTCCTGGGTGGCATAGCCTACAAAGCTTACTGTGATCTTTTTGTTGCCGCCTTGCGCAAGCATGCTGAACTTGCCGTCGGGGCCTGTGACCACGGCCAGTGAAGTCCCTTTTAATTGCACTGTAGCCCCGGCAATGGCGGCGCCATTTTCATCGGCCACCCTGCCTGTAATGTTTTCAGGGTTTACTGCGGCCGGTGCGTTGAGGGCGTTTTGCAGACTTTCCTTTTTTTTAAGAATGATAAACTGGTCATTAATGGTCCAGTCGATGTCCTTTCCTTTCAGCAGGGTGGTCATCACAGCAGGCAGCTCAACGTCATTGAAAGATACGCTGACCTTCTCTTTATCATTGATAAGGCTGTTGTTGTAAAAGACCGTAAAGCCTGTTTGCTGCTTGATGGACTTGAAAACATCTGCGAGGCTGATATGCTGCTGCACAATGGTCACCTTGCGGGTTTGTGCATGCACAGCAGTGAGGGAGAACAGGACGGCTAATAAAGTCAGGCCAATCCATTTTCTGTATGGCATCATGAGCGCTATCGTTTTGGGTCAATAGTTTAGACAGGGTTTTCGGGAAAATGGGTGAAGGAACGGTTTGATCATTATTTTACTTATGGGCCATTCCCCCGGTTTGGGGCTAATCCTGTCTTATAGGTTATCATTATTCCTTCATCTTAAAAACCTTTCCAATGGTATTTGAAACAATTAACGCATTGCGGGCTTACAATCCTGCTTCTCTGCCGGTCAACAACGAAGTGATCACAGTACTGAGCTATTATGTGCGCGGTATTGTTGGCGACAGTGGCGGCGGGGAGTTTTACTGGGACAGTACTTCTACGGACGCGGACGACGGCGGCATGGTGATCAAAATGAACGTAACTGCTCCTGCTGCTGCCGGCCGGTGGAAGCGGCCAGACAACGTGACCGTGAACGTACGGCAGTTTGGCGCCCGGGGCGATAATACCGGCGATGATGCGTCCTTTATCCAAAAAGCGATGGATTACGCACGTGTAGAGCGGATCCGGCGCAAGGTATTCTTCCCTAATGGTACCTACCGCACCAGCAAGGTGGATATCACGGGTGTGTGGGCCATCCAGGGCGAGAGCCCGGTAGTGGTATTGCAGGGATTGCCCAATCAAGATATTTTTTACTGGCAGTTTCCCGGTGAAGCGAATTACAAAGCACCCGAAGACATATTTATCTCCGATCTGACATTTTATTTGAATGCGAACAACGATGTTTCGCAAAATTTTATGCGCGTGGGCTTTGAAGGGGAACGGATAGGTAACTGTGCTGTTGTGATGCCAGGAGATATTGGCCAGACTTTTTCCAATATCACCGTTATTGCCAAGGCAGATGTTAATCATACCGGCATCAACCACCGGCATTGCGCTTTCTTTTTTGGTGGTCCACCCTATAAACTGACGCTGAGCGGCAAAATAGAGTTCAGGGATATAGATTATGGCCTTGTTGTAGGTGCTACTGACAGAGTTCCTTTGTTGGAGCCTTGCAAGGTAACTGCGACCAACGGCGCTACCGGCACTTTTACGTGCACGCTTATCGATCCGCCGCCTGTAGACAGCAATGGAGATGGCATACCGGATAACCTGGTGAAAGAAGTAGCGATCCTATGGGATATCAATGAAACCAATATTCCTGAGCTCAGAAGAAGGAGAAGGTACTACCTGGTAAACCGTACGGCTACCACTTTCCAATTGAGTGCTACCTCTGGCGGTGCGCCCATTCTGTTTACTGATCCAGGTGACCTGGCTACTATGTATACCGTGCCCGCGGGCGCTTCCACCATCACATTTGCCTGTGATGAATGGAGCAGTGAGCACCTGGTGATCCGCAGTCACCGCGTTGCTTTTTCAGTGCCCAATATCACCCAATCCATCTTTGGTACTTTTGGTTGCCAAAGCACGCGCGTATCCGTACGGTCATTGGTATTTGCTTCGAACAACGGTGCTTTTCAGCCACATACTTTCACGTTTAGCGAATTGTATACGGAAGGGCCCTTCGATACTGCCTACATGAACAACAAGGAATACGCCTTGCTGGAAGGAGAATACATCAACGTGGGATCGGGCCCACGCTGCCGTGGTGCTTTTGGCGCTTATATTACCATTGGCACCAATCACTCTAAGTATGGCATCACGGCTATCGATGACCAGAACAAAGTGGTGATCACCGGGGATAATAATTATGTGCAGGTGGATTCGCAGAATAAAGACACGTATATCGTAGACCAGGGTGTGGGCAATGTAGTACAATATGCCCGCTATGATGCGGGCGGTGATACCACACGCTTTCTTTCTTACCTCAACCGTAAAAGCCTTAACCAGCAACCGGGTGGCGCCTGGCCGGATTACCTGTTGCGCGGCAGTGCTGACGCACCTTATCAGAACGATGCTACATTATTCTTTTACGGGCAGGCGCAAATGTTGTTCAATGCCGCCAATATCGCTTATGAATACCGGTATGATGATGCCACACTGGACATGGCGGGCTACCTGCGCTGGCCGGTTTTCCCCACGGCGCTGGCCATCCGGAAAGGATTGGGCAGTAACAGCGAAAACCTTGCTATCAATCGTTTCTTTCCCAAATCAAGATGGGTATTGTATGCAAAAGTGCGGAGCCGGGTTGCTTCGGGCACAGATAATATGACCATTGGAGTGAACAAAGTGTCAGGCACTTCCGGTGCTAATTTTTCCAGGGTCACGGCGGTAGGAACAGCCTGGCAGGTGATCAATGTAGAAGTGGATCATCGAGCCACGTCTGATGATTTTATGGCCGAGTTCTACGTGAAGGGAGCGACAGCGGGCCTGGACTTTGCCTATTTCATGGTGGTGCCCTTTGCCGGTGATACCTTTACTATCCGCACGAATTTCGGCGGTAATGTACTGGACATGACGGGAAGCGGCGAGCCGGAGGGGGTTGTTACTGCTGCACCGGGATCTACCTATCGAAGAACGGATGACGTGGCCGTAGTACACCCGAGGTTTTTTATAAAATCTTCCGGTACCGGCAATACCGGCTGGTTAGCCTTGTAGTGTAGTTCACTTGCAGATTGGCCGGATTGCCGGTACGTTGCTGCTGGAGCAAGGTGGGCAGTGTTGCAGAACAAAGGGATCAGAACTTGATCTGTAGCTTCAAAGAAATAAGTTTATTGTCTTTATAATACTCGAACAGCCATTCTCCGTCTTTCTTGAAAACTACACCGTTGGATGCGCCACCTTCTGCTATAAAATAATCCTGTAGGGAAGTCTTAAGCAGGGTCATTACTTTTTTGGGAGAGGTATCGATCAACTGATAGCCATTGGGGGTGGCTTGTGCGTATAGCACACCTGTGTTTTCTGTAACAGCAGGTAATACAGGGGGCGGGGCAGGAGCGGGGGCAGTAGTGGTTGCTGCCGGCACGGAGCTGGTAGCCTGTGACTGGGTAAATGTGGTGCCATCGTATTTATAAGCGAGACTGTTAAATGATGTAAACGCATCTCTTAAAGCCTCGTCATACGCTGCCTGAAAGTCTTTCTCCCTGCTTTTGCCTTCCTTACTTTTAAAAACGATATTGCCCTGGCAGTCCTTCAGCAGCAGGGTGATCTTTGTGACGAGCAGCCCGTTTTTCTCCACGGCTTCTGCAGTGAGGGCATTACACTTATTGCCTGCCACTTCCGGCGGCAGTTGCTCATTACCCACAAAAGCGGTAAATCCTTTTGCATTCAGCAGGGATTGGGTTAAGGTATTCAATCCATACTGATTATCTGTCTTGGCAAAATTATATTTTGCAGGCACCAATACATACTTGTAATTGTTGATGGAGCTCTGCGAAAAAGCAGTGACAGTCAATAGCAGGGCAATAAATAAAGCGGAAGTTTTCATAATATCATTCTTCTGGGTTACGAATATATACAAAAAAGTTGCAAGCGCTTAAAATAGCTGCTCTGGGGGTATGGTGGTAAATAGTTAATTTACAGCAAACTTAGTCTATGTCAACATGGATCGGCTTGCCCGGTAAATTCACATCCCTGATCTTGTTATTGCTGCTGATGTCTGTTGCCCCGGTTTGCGCACAGTTAACCTGGCCCACGGGCCAGTTGCTTCCTTCTTTTCCCGCAGCTGCTCCCACGCAGGACCTGATCACCCTGCGGGAAACTGCCACAGGGCGAGGGGCGGAAGCCGGGCAAAATGAGAGCACGGCTGAATTGTACCTGTTTGCATCGCTCAAGGGAATCGTTAATCGCAAGCAACCGCGGATATTCAGTTATGAAGGAGATGCCTTTGCAGAAGGGAAATATACCTGGCTTCAATCATTGGGATTGAGCTGGTCTGAGATTGCCGATAAATGGAGTCTTATCACGAAGTACCGTAGTGAGTTATCGGGCCTGATCGTTTATGATCCTGCACAAATACATACGATCAACCTGGCCACGATGCTGGCGAAGGACAAGAAGGCGCTCATCGTATCGCCGGCATTGGTATCAAAACTCACTTCGGCTCCTTATAACCTGCCTGTAGTACTTGACCTGCGCGGACAGTATACGAGTAAGTTGCAGGTATACCAGGCGCTCTACGATACCTACTGGCCTACGCTTGACCATCGTTTATTGATCGGGCTGAACCCTGACGCGCAGAAAGCTGCACTACGTGAATACGCTACGGCATTGGGAGCTGCCGTGGTGTGGCTTGATCCTGAGGTGCCTGCTGAAAGCAGTTTGCTGAACAGTTTTCTTTCCTCCATGCCAGCGGGTTCCAATTACATGGGCTGGTGGCCGGAAGAGGGTCCTGGTGTGGAACGGGGATCGAAGTATGGCATCAGCACCATTGCCAGTGACTGGTGCAGTAATTTGACGGTGCACAGCGGAACCGCACGTACGGTGAATATTAAACCCATGCCTGCCAAACCCACTTTGCAAAACAAGGTGTATGTTGCCTTTATCTTAAGTGATGGGGATAACCTGCAATATGTAGAGCATCTGATGCGTAAACTCTGGAACAATCCGGATCGTGGATCAGTACCTATGGGGTGGACGCTTTCACCTGCCATGGTGGATGCGATGCCGGGGGCACTGAATTTCTACTGGAAGACAGCTACTGCTAATGATAACCTGATCTCCGGTCCTTCGGGTTATGGGTATGTATATCCCAATAGCTGGCCAAGCCAAAGTTTGTTGGATCAATTTGTATTGAAGACGGAAGCTTATAATCGTCGCGCGGGCTTCCGGGTGGTGACGGTCTGGAATACGATTACGGGTGGCATCAACCAAAATGTGGGACAAAGTTTTGCGGCCAATGCGCCAACGCTGCTTGGGCTGACGGCACAAAATACGGGTGGGGGACTTACGATCTATAATTCCTCGCTGCCGGGTATGGCGCTCAGCTGTAATTATTGCACCAGTGAACAAGCAATGAAGGATCATATTGCCTCTGCTGCAGCAGGATGGAATGGTACTTCACCCCGGTTTGTTATTATCCAGGCGCAGCCGTGGACCAATATAACGCCTACCAGCTTTAAAAATGTGGCTGCCTCGCTCAATGGCAATTATGTGGTGGTGCGTCCTGATCACCTGTTTCAGCTACTGCGGGAAGCCAATGGGCTTGTTGTAAATCCGGTTAGTTCAGTTTACCCCAATACAGTAAAGTCTCATAATCAATAGTCACCAGTCCGCTCTCATTGTAGGCAACAAAGAGTTGTATCAGTTCGGTGATCATGGGGTCATATGACTCGTGACCAGGGAGTGGGATATAAGATTTTGATAAGAGTTGTCCTTTCAAACCTTCAAAATCGAGCTGCTGCTTATTGGCGAAAGTTTTCGATGTTGCTTTTTGAGGGGTAAAAAAGTCGTTGATCACCACGGGATCAATTTGAACGGGGCCGGGTTCTCCAATCCGGTACTTGTTGCGCAAGTCGGTATACTTTTTACCAAATTCACTTTGGTTTATCTGGCGGTTCCAGGCCAGCAGCACATGGCCATGGGGCTTCAGGATACGGGTACACTCCAACCTGGCGGCCACGGGATCGAGCCAATGGAAGGTCTGGGCAATAGTGATCAGGTCTACGCTGTTATCTTCCAGGCCGGTATGTTCTGCTGTGGATTGAATACTTTTGAAAGAGGGATATTTTTTCAGGCGTTCTTCACCGGCCTTGCGCATGTCTTCATTCGGTTCCAGGCAAACAACGTTGTACCCATGTTTCAATAAAGGCTCTGCGAACAGGCCTGTACCGGAGCCAATATCCACAATATGGTCTACAGATTGCAGGTCCATTTCCGCTTCAATAAATGTGAACAGTTCATCCGGATACCCAGGCCGGAACTTGGCATAGTTTTCTGCACGGTTGGAAAATCTGCTTGTAGAAGAAATGCTCTTTACCGATGAAATCATCCTTATTGCTGTTTGTAATAAAAGGAGGCAAAGGTACACAGATTTTAACGGATGATCTCTGATAAAAAAAGCCTCCCGTGGAAACGGGAGGCGGTTACTAAAACTGATTGCTAGACAAAAACTACTCTTTAATTATTTTTTTACTGATCACTTCGGTTCCATTGTTGATCACCACCTGGTACATGCCAGCGGGTAAACGCTTTAAAGAAATGATGCGGGTAGTCGCATTCATTGTTGCAGTGGCAACGATGATCCCGGAAGCATTGTACACTTTTACGATGGCATTGGAAGCCACCTGGTCCAACCGGATGTTGAGGTTGTCCTGCACCGGATTGGGATACAACAGGGCAGCAGACAAGGTGCCTGTTGTGGAATGCTCTTTTCCAACGATACCGGTTGCTGTGTTGTTGCTGGTAAGCAGGGCTTCGGATGGCTCAATACCCGCTATCAACTGTCCTTTGTAGTAGATGGTTATTCTTTCGTTTTGGGCCAGGGCGGCTGACAGGTTATTGGAGTGATCATTGTATTGATCAAAAGCGGACCAATCGGATTTGGCGATGCGGTATTGAATGCCGCCTGTGTTGCACAAGGGATAGAATACGCCAAGGGTGGGTTTAAAGCTAAATTCCAGGTAGGCATCTGCGCCGTTGCGCGGCTGAGGGAGCCGGGTAAAGGCTCCGGTAATAGTAGCGGTGCCTGCAGGTGCATAATCTATCCAATTGGTAAGGGTGGCATTGCCTTCGGCGGTGAACCAATAACGTATGGTGAGATCCTCATAATTGACGGGCATATTACCGGTATTGGAAAGCTGTATCACCGTGCTGATGGTATTGGCGCCTGATTGCCTGCTTTGAGAAGCAACGGTGAGCTGCAACTGTTCTGCAACAGCAGCAGGTTCTGTGCCAGCTATTAGTTTACCATTCCTGTACAGGGTAATGTGGGGATTGGTTACATAAGTAGCATTTGTTGTATGGGAGTAATCATCGTTCTCATTGAAGCTGCCCCAATTGACATTTGCAGCACGGGATTGGATGACGCCTGAATTGGCACCTGCCAACAAGGCTCCTGCAGTAGAGTCGAAGGAATACGCAATATATCCCAGCGCACCGTTTCTGGGTACCGGTAAGGATTGGTATTTCGCTTTCACCTTATTGCCCAGTACGGCATAGTCTATCCAGGTATTGATGCCGGTATAGTTTTCGGCGGTGAGCCAATAGCGGGCGGTGAGTTCTTTCCAGGCCAGGGCGATGGAATCGTCATTTACTATTGTAAGGTAAGGGCGGATACTGTTGCCGGTGGCATTGGTTCCATTGGCATTCAGGTGTTCTGTCCGCAGGTTGTAGGGGAACACAATAAGGGTTTGTGTGGCGCTGGCCGGGTTGTATGCTTCGTTGCCGGCCTGGAGGGCTGTTAACTGCACGGTGCCTGCTCCGTTGATCTGTAGGTTGCCCTGCTGATCGATGGTGGCTACGCTGGTATCTGCACTGCTGAAAGAAAGAGGTAAGCCGGAGCTGGCAGCAGCTGTGGCGACCGCATCAACATCACCGATCCTTTTATGGCTAATAGGGGTGAAGGTGATCAGCTGGTATTTTTTGAGCTCGGTGTTATTGGCCAGTTGGTTGACCTCTGCATCGGTGAGCCCGTAGTTGTAGATCCTGAAATCATCGTATTGGTGATCACTGTAGGGATCGTTGGGCCATTGGGACCTGCCTAAATAGTTATCACGGGTAAAGCCCATGGCGGATGGCTTTACGACAGCATTGCTATCAGTATATTGCAACTGTCCGTTGACGTACAACTTAAACACATTTCCTTTTTGGCTGATGGCCATGTGCACCCACTGGTTGAGCGGGGTTGTATAAGAAATATCGCGTTGGAAAGTACCGGCCGGACAGGTGATCTTATAACGAACCTGGTTGTTGTTGAGCCTGGGAACGAGTACCATGAAGGTGGCTTCGTCGTTGCCAAAATCAAACAAGCGGGTATTGTTGCCCTGGTTAGCAGGTAATTTGAACCAGGTAGCGATGGTGAAATCGTTCAACCTACTCACCACGCCTTCGGGCAACTGTACATAGGAGCGGGCAGCTACATTGAGACCAACGGCGCCGGTGGCACTGTCTTTGCCGGCTGTCCATGCAGCGCCATCTTTCAGGGTACCATGGTAGGCACCCCAGGTATCTTCTGCCAGGGGGCCAGTGCCTTCGTTGAAGGTAATGTGCAGGTGCTGTCCGAAGACCGGGGTGGCTGATAAAGGGCCTGCTTCGGGCCCACGGCCTGCGGGGTTATAAGGCACTACCTTATAATAGTAGGTATGGTCGTTGATGGCCGTTGTGTCAGCATATATAATGGCGTTGATAGCAGGGGCAATCACGATGTAAGGGCCGCTGGCCGCATCGGCACGCTGTATCTCATATCGGGCATCGTAGATAAAGTCCCAGCTGAGGGTGATCCTGTTATCGCCGGCAGCGATGCGTGGATTCTTAACGCCGGCAGGTGTCACCAGGGCTTTCGTTGTTAAAGGCAAAACGGTAGAATTAACGCTTTCACCCGCGCCGTTCAATGTGGTGACCACATAGTAGTAAGTGGTAGCGGGGGCCAGGATAGTATCCTGCCAGGTGAGCTGTGTGGTTTTTCCCAGTATGGTTTCAAAAGGACCGTCAGCCGACAAAGCCCGCTTTAGGTTGTAAGAACGCACATTGGTTCCTGCATTCCAGGTGAGCTTTACCTGGCTGGAAGCCAGCACTTCGCCGGTGAGGCTGGAAGGTGGCAATGGGGTTGCATCGCGCAGCACCCTGTATTGACCGGAATAAGCAGACTTAGCGCCGTTGCGGCTGTACGCTTTGATGCGGTAAGTGGTACTGGCATAAATGGAATCGACAAAACTGATATCCTTGCCATAGATGTAGGCAGAATCAGTATGTATGGCTACAAAGGCGGTATCCACACCATCTACTTTGCGTTCAATGATATATTTGGAACCCAGTTCACCGTTGACCTCCAGGTAACGGAGCGTTAGCCGGGAATAATTGGCGGTGTCGATAGCGCCGGTAATGATGGGTACGGCCAGTTTCCAGTTGTGTGTAAAAGCCTGCCTGGGATCGTAGGCAATGGCCGACCTGTTGGCGGCATAATATTTCCCGGCCTTGGTGAGGGTATCGGCCAGCACCATGGCTCTTTTGTTTTCTACCCAATTATAGATGGAATAGCGCTCTACAAAAGAAGTGGTATCGAGTACTTCGAGTATGCCTTTGAGATCGTTGTATTGTTTTTCAAATTGTGCAGTGGGATCGGTGGGCCAGGCTTCGCCGGTCCAGTTGGCGCCATTGTTCCATTCGGTGATCCAGAGGGGACGTTTTACCTGGTCGTAGATGGCTTTGAGGCCACTGTACCATTGTTGGGGTGTACGGCTGTTCCAGTAACAATGCACCGCCACAAAATCGACCCGGTAGTTGAGGGAATCGCATTTGCTGAGAAAGGTAGGTAGCCAGCTATTGGACGAATTGGCGGGCGCAGGCGATCCGATGCGCAGGCCCGATTTCATCAGCTCGGGCCACTGGCGGATGGCTTCATCAACGGGCATATTGGCCTGGTCGGCCTGATCGGGTTCGTTGAAGCCAAGCAGGGTGTTGGAATTTGTTTTGGCATTGATGTCGTTGAATGCAGGCCATCCTGCATTATGCCGGATGAGGGCATAGTTGTAATCGTTAGTAGGTATACCGCCGATATTCCAGTCGTAAAACCAGGTAGCATTGGTGAGGGAAACGGGAAGTCCTCCACCGGCCCATCCTTTTTTCGAGGGCCAGTCCCATTTGTGTACCCTGATAAAAGAGACAGAAGTGTCCAGCCCTTCGGGCATGGTATTGATCACCAGGTCGCTGTCGTTGGCGATGAATACGCGGCTATAGCCGGTGCCGTCGGGATTGTTGGCCAGGGTGGCCAGGAACCCACGGCGCAGCCTGAACGATCGGATGTTGTTGTCGAAAATACCGAGGCTATCGTGGTAGGTAGCGGTCTCAAACGTGCGGCTGTTGCCCGTAAGCCCGGGGGCTGTAAATGCCTCGAGGGCCTGGGCAGCAGTAAGGTTGCCATTGGGAATAATAGCGGTGCCATTCTTATATATAGCGATGCGGACATTGGGATTGCCGGCAGCGGGCAACCCATTGATGGTTATTTTATTCAACCAGTTGGCTACTACCTGCGATGGCTTCACATTGTCGATAAACAGCCAGGCGTCATTGCTGTTGAGTTCGACGGTTGAGTTGACGAAGGGAGTCCAGTTACCAGTTAGGTGCAGGTCGGTTTTACCGGAAACCACATACTGGGTGTTGAAGCTGGTGAGATAGGAAGCTGTTGCGCCGGCAACATTGACGGTTTGTGTGGCGCCGGTAATGATGGAAGCAGGCGCGTAAGCACCTTCTTCGTAGGTAACGGAAGCAATCTCCATATTGACAGCCCCGGCGGGATAATTCTTACCGAATATAAACCGTGGTTCTGCATAAAATTTACGCAGGGCGAGTTCGCCCACGGTAAAGAGGGCCCAATCGCCGGTGATAGTCAAATAGTAAGTGCCGGCTTCCTGGGAGGTGAACGCAAAGTTCTCGCGTTTCAACACCCGGGTGCCGGTGGTGGCAAAAGTATGTGCCGCCAGGCGGTCTGTGACGGCGGTTGTTTTACCAACGCCCACGGTCATGGAGCGTCCGCCGGTGCTATTGGAAAAATAGGCATGGAGCATGGAAAAGTCATAGTTGGTATTGGCTTCCAGGGTCACGGGGTAATAGAAGACGGTATTTTGGGTGGTGGAGCCGTCCCAGCGAAGGAAGAGCAGGCGAGCATTGTAGGTAGCTCCATCGAGGGTATGGGTGTTGACGGTAGCGTTTACATCGGTGTAGCGAACGCCACTGGTGCCATTGGCCACATTGAAAAGGTTGGTGACGGTGGTGCCGTTATATCCCCAGCCATAATCGCTGGGCTTTCCGGTGTTGTTGGGCGCGGTGCCTGCCCAGTTGGACACGAGGGAGGGGCTGCCGGAATTGGGAGGATTGTTGACCTCTATGCCATTGGCAATGTCTTTAATGGCGGCCAGTGGTTGTGTTTCTATATAAGCGCCATTCTGGTATATATAAGCGGAGTCTCCTTTTACGGCCACGCGGATGGTATGCTCTTCACCACTCCGGGAAAGGGTGATGGCTTTGGCGGAAGTGAGGGTAGAGCTGGTTTTTAGGTTTAGTGGGTCAAGGGATAAACGCCATCCTTTCATGGCCCCGTTGCGGGCTTCGATGTCCAGGCCCCGGCCGGTAGCGTCATTGACTTTGGCCACCACTTCGAGGGTATAGCTGGCAGGCAGGTCTTTCCAGGTGGTGATGGTGTCGGTTTGGGTAGGATTGGAGAATGTCTTATTGACGAGTAAGGACTGATTTAAAGAGGCTTTGGCGGGTAGGTTTGGTTGTTGTGCATACACCTGTGTGCTGAGCAAACCCATCGCCAATGCCGTTAGCATGGATAGATTTTTTTTCATATGAAAGTATTATCGTTGGATGCAAAGTAGGCCATGAGCATGCCAACAGAGGGGGGCGTATTTTGATAAAAAGGGGGCAAATTTTAAAAGCAGATGGGCCGCCTTTTTCTAAAGCGGCCCATCGGGGAAGATGATAAATCCTTCATTTTCAAGTGCGACCCATGAAAGATGAGGGTTGTAATGTAGTTAACAGCATTCGTCAATATTGGTATTGGAATACCAGGCTGTCCGGCTGCTGGGCAAAACGCTCTGTAAAGACTTTTTTGGTGAGCCTTTGCCGGTTGTCATAGGTATTCTGGTAACTGACATTGATATTGAACAGTTCATAATATTTGGTGGTGCTGTTGTGCTGGCTCAGGATAAACTCCCGGGCGATATCGCTTCTTGATAAAACGACCAACAGGTCATCCACGAAATACAGGGGATTATACTTATTATCATAGGTATACCTTTTAACATCGAGGTCTACAGACCGCGGCATGTTGGTAACCCAGCGGGCAATATCTTTTTGACCATTATAGTATACAGAATCGATCCGGTCGGTTATTGGCGGATATTGGGGGTAAGTGGTCATGGACCGCAATAGCCCCTGGTGGTAGGTGAGCACGGTTGGTTCGGGAAAAGGACCGGGAGGTAATTCGCCGGTGAGGAAGCGGGTAAGGTTGCCGGCGCTGTCGTACTGCAGGTTATAATGATACCACTTAGGTGTACCGTTGGCCAGGTATACCACAGAGTCGACCTGGTTGTTGCGACGGAAGATGCGGTATACGCCTTTTTCTTTCAGGTCATCCAGGCCTACGGAATCCAGCAATTTCTTTTTGTTGAAATAAAAGGTATAGGCGCGCGTACCATGGATAACTTTTTTCAGCAGGTAATACTTGTCATTGATGCCGGGGGGTAAAGGGCCATTATGATCCCACTTTTTACAAGCGGCCAGCAATAGGAGACTCAATAACACATAGATGCAGTGTGATTTTTTCATACAAGGAAAAGTTTAATGATGAATAATACAAAAATCTTGTACCCCGTCAAAGCGGGGAATTTGTGATACAGGCGGTAAAGTATAGCTTTAAACAGGATGTCGGAGAACCGGGATAAACGTTACGGTGATGGGCTCATGCATGTCCAGCCACCAATGAAAGGGTGTAGACGGATCCGGGGCTTTTTTCTGTCAGAACGCACGCTTAATGGCTGTAAGGTATTGTTTGTTGTTTGATTTTTTGATAACAATGTCCTGGCATTGGTTGAATTGGGCAAAAGCCTGAATGGCGGCTGTGATCTGGCTGATGGCCTGCTTGCTTAGTTTCACGGCTTCGAAGTGAAGGTTGTGAATGGTCAGCATCTTTTGTTTACGATCGGCCTTGGAGTCCATCCGGGCCACAAAAGTATCGCCTATCAATACGGGTAAAGAGAAATAGCCGTATTTGCGTTTGGGAGCAGGAACAAAACATTCTATCTGGTAGTCGAAGTCGAAGAAGTCCCGCAGGCGATGCCTGAAGACATTCAATACATCGAAGGGGGAAAGGATGAAAGCATCACCAGACAGGTTGATCTTTTTACTTTTATAAGCGGGTAGCATGTATAGCGCGCCCGTTTTCAATCCTTCCACTGACACCTGGCATATTTTACCTTCTTTAACGAGGCTTTCCAATTCTTTTTTCACCAGGTTACCTTTCACATGACGGGCGCGCCAGGCGATCTCTTTTGCATAAGCGATACCCAATGCTTTTAATTCGCGCAGGATAACATGCCGTGCAAATTCCTGTGGTGTGGGTAGGGTAGTGTCGATGTCGTCTGGGATCAGGTTGATCGGAAGGTCATATATTTTCCGGAAGTTTTTGTCCCGCGTGATCATCAGTCTTCCATCCATATAGGCTCTTTCGAGTGCGATCTTGGAGGGCCGCCAATCCCACCAACCTGTACTGGCCACCTGGCGGTCATTGTCGAAGTCCTTTACAGTGAGGGGGCCTTCGCGGGCAATCCGGTCGAGCACTTTGTTCATAAGGTTGATCTCGGGCTGGGGCAGGGCCTTTCTGTTGGCGGCAAAACCTTGCTTAACGGGCAGTGAAAAGCGGAAGTTGTGCATGGGTTGGTAGCCGGAGTCGGAAGTAAAGAATTCAAAGATGCGGCCATCGGCCTGTAATTCTTCCAGCCATTCGTGTTTGTAATCGGGCACGCGGGAAGCAATAGTATGATGATGAGCACGCTCTACGACGGCATTGGCATCGATCTGAATATAACCGAGGTGATCGATCAGTTTATAGACGGCCTCCCGTCCTTTTCCAAACTGCGCAGGCTTAGACAGTCCGGCGGCATGGAGTATGATCTTCCTGGCTTGCGCCCTGGTAAGGATTGTCTGGTTCATACAGTGCGGTTTTTATAATTTACTGGCACTGGGTTTTAAAATAGCATCTATAACGATAAGGGTAGCAAATTTCTCTCCATTTTTAGCCTTTTCATTGATCAGGTTGGTGAGAGCTTCAATTTTACTGTTGCCTCTGGTCCCTACCTTCAGGATCAGGTAAATGCTGTGATTGAGGGCTACTCCTTCAGCGGCATTGTACGCTGTCAGTTGTTTGGTATAACCCTCTATTAACTTGGGATTATCGGAAAATTTCATTTCTACGTTGACCTTGGCTTTCCCGGACGATATCTTAAAGTCCAGGGCGCCTGAGCCGGCATTGATCTCCCGGTTTAGGTCGAGGCGGTTCGCAGAGCAATAGCTTTCTGCTATTGCGTAAAATAATAGCTGTGGAAATCGTTCTGACCTTCTTTTTTTGTTCTTGTCATATAAATGCTCCACAAGTCCGTTGTGTTCAATCAATTTTTGGAATTGCTGGCAAATGGTTTTCACTACATCAAAAATGGAATTGGCCGTTACTCTTTTATAATTAGTTAGGTCTACCGGATGTTCTGCTGCTGCCGATGCCCCCACCTTCCTCCATAAATTGATGTTGAGGGGGTCCAGGTCGAAATCGTAATCATGGCCATGTTTCTTTTTGTATTTTTCCCGTAATGTGTTTATCAATTCAGCGATCTTGTCGATTTCATTCTGCTGATTTCTGATTATATTATTTCTAATCTGTGACCTGAAATTGAGTTTCAACATGGCTTCTTCAAGCCCGGCCATTGTTGGGTAGGAATCTTCGTAGACCTGTTTGATAAAGCGCTCAATTTCGTCCGAGTTCTCTTCAATGGTATCAATTTTCTTATAAGTGAGTGATATACTTTTTAATTTGTTGTGCAGATAATCCTGTAGTGAGTCGGATCTTTCAGGGGTTATGCTTTTTGAAAATTTCTTGTCTTTGATAGCCTGTATCACATTGCTGAAGCATTCTTTTTCTGCATGGATCCTCAATATGCCATTTTTAAGTGTATTGATCTTCTTATCCTTAAAGTCGCCAACATTTCTAAGGAGCCAGGATTTAAAGGTCCGGTTCCTGCTCTTCTGAAACCAGCAATGTAGTGCTGAACCTGAATCGCCTTCAATGGGAATCTTTGTAATCTCGTCGGGAGCATACTGGAAGCCTTCGTTCTTATTCAGGGAAACAAATATCTGGGGCATGCAGGTTTTTATGCAGGCCTTGTGTTTGTCATTAATCGCTTTGATGTTGGTGGTGGAGATCAGGTGGAGTTCCTGCAACCCTTTTTCCAGATGGCTGAACTTATATTCAGTATATTTAAATTCTTTGTTCCTGACAGAGACGTTTAGATCAAGAATACGGTCTATAATAAGTTCCAGCTCGCGGTAATTATATAGCCTGCGCCGGTTGGCGGTATCGAAACAATATTGAAACTTAGAAAGCACCTTGCCGTCATAAAAGTAGTGGTTGAACCAGTTAGTGATCTGAAGGTGGTCGAGTTCCGGGATTACCAACCGGCGTGGTATTTTAATTCCTTTAGTGGTGGGGCAGAGATAGTTCTCCCAAATATTGATATTGCCCAAGCGGGTGGGTATCCTGTTTCGGGTGTTCTCATACATCTTTCCGCTTCCGCGTACAAATTCCTTGTCGAAGTTAGGGCCTGTCCACCGCGGAGAATTCAGTACTTTAAAATTTCCGAAACTACGGATATCAGTAAGGGTGAATTGAAAGATTATTACCATAATAAAAAAGCTCCAGAACGAGTCTTAGAGCTACTACTTTTACGACTAAGGTTGGAAATTCTTTTTTGGTTTTTAGGGGATTACCCCTTGTTTGGTCTTTCACAGTGAACATTGAATCGGTTCTTCTCAGATACCGGATTCTTTTTTTGATGGTTAATAAAAAAATACAGAATCAATCAGCGCTCATTCTCTCCACTTACATCCATAAACAGAGGGTTTAAACGAACGCGTTTCAATTAACACCACTGATTAATCAACGTTTTGGGTGTGATTTCTATTCCCAATTGGAAGCAGGATAGAAATGACCTTAACGGATCATCAATGATCGCCATGGCAGTTACGATGGATGAATCCCGACCAGATGCGACTACTGCTAATTTGTGTTTGTTTCATAATTCTTAATTTTTAAGTTAACAAATCATGATTCCAAAGAACTTCTTCCTGCGTCATTCGAGTAACGATAAAAGCGGTCGACAGCCCTTTTATCTACTTAAAGATACGGTTTTACTTATTTGTTTTTGATTGCTAGTCAATAAGGTTAGCTGGTTTTCAAGATATATGATGTAAGTCAAACGCCTTAGGGTGATTTAACGGTATTGTTAAGTTCGGAAAAGTGCTTCATAATTTGCGGATTATCATGCAGATATGTGAGTGTTTAATATTTGATTGGCAGCTATTGTGCAGGCTAACGTGAATAAATCATCGGACGAGGATAGGCTAACGCAGGTATTTACCGCTTTAGACTACCGCCTCTTTGTTGTATTTGTTTTTATACTCCAGCGGCGATATACCGGTGATCTTTCTGAATACTTCCCGGAAGGCTTTCACATCGGAATAGCCTACTTCATACATTACTTCATTGATGGTTTTCCGGGTGGTTTCCAGTGTTCTCTTGGCGCTTTCGATCTTCACCCGTTGGGCATATTCTGTAGGCGTATTGCCAGTTGCCTTGATAAACCTTCTGTCGAAATTGCGCCTGCCAACAGCAAACTTAGAAGACAGGTCTTCAATGGTGATCTTTTCATCGAGCCTGCTTTCAATGTACTCCTGTGCTTTCATTACTATTTCATCGCCGTGTGACTTCTGTGCGCTAAAAATGATGAAGGGCGACTGGCTTTGTCTGTCTATCTCCACCTGGAATAATTTGGAGCAATAAATGGCTGTTGGCCGGTCATAGTATTTCTCAATCAAATAGATCACCAGGTTCAGGAAAGAATACCCACCACCGTTTGTGTAGATCCCATTTTCATCGGTGATCAATTTTTCAGGCTGCAGGTTCACCTGGGGGAAGAGGGACCTGAAGTTATCCGCATAACACCAGTGTGTAGAGCATTTCTTCCCATTCAGCAGGCCTGCTGCCGCCAGCATATAGGCCCCGCTGCACATGCTGGCGATCTCGGCACCGTTCCTGTATTGCTTACTCACCCAATCGCTCAGCAATTGGGTGCCCTTCATGGCTTTTTGATAATCCCGGATCAGGGAAGGAATAATGATGAGATCGGTTTTGGGGGTATCATCAATATGGGTATGTGGGGAGACTGTTACCAGTCCCTTATGGAAATCCGCTTTTTTTGAAACACCTACCAGTTCGGTCTTAATGAATTCCTGCCTGCCGTTTTCTTTCCAATATTCATTGGCCAGGTCAAACATTTCGTAGGCGCCCACTATACAAGCAACACTGCTCAGGGTAGTTTGGTTATCGGGAACTATAATACTGACATGCTTCATATGTATGGTTTATCGTGTATTCAAAGATTGAAATTCAAAAATGTCCAAATCGACCCCTCATAAATTCCATTTCGCCACCTGCTGAAGTAATATTTAGACAATAGTTTTGTGTGAGATAATACATAAATGTAAAAAAAATAAACTCAACATCATGGCAAACATCAGGCATAACGTTGTTATTTAAGTTTGGCGAGATCCGGAATGATAGGAAGGTAACAGCGCTTGTTCCTGGTTTATGAAAAGCCTTAAATCTTATTGTGAAACAGGTAAAGGAGAACCATCCTAAGCGATATACATTAAACAATTAAAACAAAAACAATGACAACAACACAAAAAAAGGTGCTTACAACTCAGGAAGTTGCAACACGCTTCAACGAACTTGCACAACAAGAAAAGTGGTTTGAGATACAGGAAGAGTTTTTTGCGGATAATGTAAAAAGTATTGATCCGCCCCAATCACCTTATTTTGGATATGCAGAAGGCAAAGCGGATGTTCGCAAAAAAGGAGAAGATTTTGTAGCCCGGATTGAGGCCGCTCACAGAATGTATACGAGCGAACCCATTGTTACCGGCAATCACTTTGCCGTGGCGAGAGAGAAGGATCTTACTGTACAAGGCTATGGAAGAATACAAATTAATGAGATTATGTTGTATGAAGTAAAAGACGGTCAGATCGTGTCGGAACAATTCTTTTATTAAGCAATCTTCTTTCGGCTGGTTACAACTTTGGCTGCAGCCATTGTGATCTCATCACCGGCCAGGCTGGCAGTGATCCTGTCGCGATCGACCCTATAGAATGTCTTACCAACACCCGTTGTGGTGCATTTACACCTATTAGATTTGTTGTATGAAAATGAGATCGGCGGAATTTATTGCGCTGTCGGCCAGTACCATGATGCTTACAGCGCTGGGCATTGACATCATGCTTCCGGTATTGGGAGTGGTGCGGATGCATTTTGGGCTCAGGCCTGAGTCTACGTCCACTGCCCAGATCATTGGGTTCTTTTTCATGGGCCAGGTGGCCCAGCTTGTCTTCGGGGTACTGTCCGACCGTTTTGGACGGTTGCCGATCCTGCGGATAGGGTTTCCGCTTTATATTACCGGCGGGCTGGCAGCTACTTTTGCACCGACGCTGGGGCTTATGTTTGCGGCCCGGTTTGTGGCTGGCATGGGGGCCTCGGCAGTGTTCATGACCACCATTGCAGGTGTTCGTGACCGCTTTGTTGGTGACCAGATGGCCCGTACCATGTCATTGATCTTTACGATCTTTCTTTTTACACCGATCGTGGCGCCTTTTCTGGGATTGGCTATTTTGTCGGTCTCCTCCTGGCAGGTGGTATTCCTTACGCCTCCACTGTTTGCGGTGATCATCTTTATCTGGTCGCTCAGACTGGAGGAGTCGCTTCCCCGCGAACAACGCAGTGTGCTTAACTGGAGTATTATTGGTCAATCGATCCGGAAAGTGATCGGTAACCAGGTATTTCTCCGGTATACGGGCATCACAACACTCCTTTTTACGGCATTGAGTTCATACGTTTCCAGTTCAGAACATATTGTGGGAGAGATCTATGGCAAACCGCAATTATTCGCCTGGATCTTTGCAGGTATCGGCGTGGTGATGTGCGTTTGCACTTTTATGAATGCCCATTTTTCTTCCAGGTTTGGAGCAAGGCGAACCATCCGATGGTTGTTGTTTATTTACACGCTGGTAGGGGGCTTGCTATTATTGTATACGTTTAGCTTTAATGATCCGCCGGGCATGCTCTTATTCTTTGTGGCGATTGCCTTGCTGATGGGTATCAATATCGCGGTAGAACCTAATAGCAGTGCATTGGCACTGGAGCCGATGGGAAATATGGCTGGTATGGCGGCTTCCTTATACGGCACTTCTTTCTTTTTTATCGGGGCATCGCTGGGATCGGTGATCAGTCATTTTATGGTGAAGGGTGTTTTTCCGCTTGTCATCAGTTTTTTTGTTATTGGGCTGATCGCTGTAGGGCTGGTATTTAGTGATCGCCGGCCACTAACTAGGGAAGTTTCCTGAAAAAACGTGATTGCGACGGGGCGGCGGGTGGACTATCACTCATGTTGCAACTGGCCTACCGTTATATTGTAAGATGATGCTAGCTTTGTGGTATCAGCAATCATACTACTATGCACTTCTCCATTCAAGCTGTTTTAGAAAATGACCAGGCGATCCTGGAGCCGCTGGCAGAACAGGATTTTGATGTTTTGTATGCATTGGCATCCGACCCCAAGGTATGGGAGCAACATCCGAATAAGAACCGTTGGAAAAAAGATGAATTTGTCAATTACTTCGAAGGGGCTATGCAAAGTAAGGGAGCCTACAAGATCATAGACAAGGCATCGGGGAAAGTAGCCGGAGGCACCCGCTTTTATGAATACAGTCCGGAAGGAAAGAGTATTGCCATCGGCTATACTTTTTATGCTACGAAGTTTTGGGGTACGGGCATCAATCCTTCGGTTAAAAAACTAATGCTGGATTATGCGTTTCAATTTGTGGATACGGTGATCTTTCACGTTGGCGCTACGAATCTCCGTTCACAGATCGCCATTGGCAGGGTAGGGGCTGTAAAAGTGGGCGAACAATCTATAGCCTATCATGGAGAACCGCCCAGGTTGAATTTTGTGTACGAGATCAAAAAGGAAGACTGGTTGAAAGGCTAATCATCAGGGCTGGCAGTTAAAAGTTGGTAGTGCCCTTAACTTTTAATAGCTTCCTCCCTTAATCTATTGCCTGATGAACCGGAGAACCCGTCTGTTTATTTTCAATACTCTTTTTCTTGCTGTTTTTATTTTCCTGAAAGGCTTTGGACAAGCCGAAAAGGCAGAAACCTGCATCAATGAACTGATGCAGCAGTCGAAAACCGTGGGCCTCGCTGTGGTGGTGGTGAAAGACAACCAACTCATCTATACGCATTCCTTTGGTTACAAAGACCTTGAAAGTCAAACACCGCTTAGTGATAAGGATCTGTTCCGGATCGCCTCGATCTCCAAATCATTTACTGCCACTTCTATTCTCCAACTGGTGGAAGCAAAGAAATTGAAGCTGGATGCTGATGTAAGTGATCTGTTAGGGATCAAGGTGCGTAACCCGCTGTACCCTGATAAGGTGATCACGCTGAAGATGATCCTTTCCCATACTTCAAGTGTCAACGACAGTCAGGGTTATTTCACGCTGGATGCGATCAATCCGGATAAAAATCCCAATTGGGCGAAATGTTACAATACGTATGAACCTGGCGCCGGGTATATGTATTGCAACCTCAACTTTAATATGGCCGGTACTATCCTGGAGAAAACATCAGGTGAACGCTTCGACCAGTATGTGAAACACCATATCCTGGATCCCCTGGGATTGTATGGAGGATATTGTGTAGACTCTTTGGATCAATCGCGGTTTGCCACCTTGTATGAGTACAAGGCAGATTCAGGAAAGTTTGTGGCTGCATCGGGTGCGTATGCGGCACGCAGCGTTGAGGTGGCCAATTACACCATGGGCTATAGTACCCCTGTATTTTCTCCCACGGGTGGTATGAAGATCACGGCTACAGACCTGGCGAAATATATGATGATGCACATGAACCAGGGCAAGTTTTCCGGAAAACGGATCATTCGTAAAAAGAGCGCCCGGCTGATGCAATCAAAGATTGCTGAGAAGGAAGGGTACGGGCTGGCCATCGTAACAACAGATTCACTGATTGCCGGCAAAACCATGAAGGGGCACACAGGATCAGCTTATGGATTATATAGTTATATGTTCTTTCAACCCAAAGAAAAGTTTGGTTTCGTTGTTATTACCAATGGCTATTCTTCTTCCATTCCCGGCGGATTGAAACCTTTTGTCAATTGCCTCTATGAATACCT
This sequence comes from Paraflavitalea soli, assembly GCF_003555545.1. Taxonomy (GTDB): domain Bacteria; phylum Bacteroidota; class Bacteroidia; order Chitinophagales; family Chitinophagaceae; genus Paraflavitalea; species Paraflavitalea soli. The sequence continues at coordinate 566,672 of NZ_CP032157.1, forward strand.
GGTGAAAGACCACTAAGGTGGCGAACCAATAAGAAGCGCCTGTTTCAGGTCTCATGACCTAAGACAGGCGCTTTTGTTTTATCAGGGGATTACTTTTATTAGCGTGCGGGTTTCATGACCCATTTGCCAAATTCATCATCAATGCCATCGCCATTGCTATCCCAGCTTTCTGTGAGCCTGAGGCTGGTAGCGGTGAGTTCATTGATCAGTACATCGTTGTTTTCTTCATCAAAAGGTTCATTATCCCAGGCATATACAAACCGGTCGGATTTAGTGGAATGCCATTTCCAATTGGCCATATCGGCCACTTTTAATTTTCCGGCCGAGAAAGTTTGTATCAGGTAAGTACCGTTGGTGCTGATGGTGAAAGTGGCGCTGTCGACAGTATACCAAACCGGTTCGCCATTATCATCCAGTTCATAATCTTCAGAACCAAGGATCTCCGCGCCGCTTTCTTCGGGGGTGAGGTACCAGGTGCCTTTGCACAAAATAGCGGTGCGGTTATCAGCTGGAATAGCGGCGACCTTGTTGGAAGTGATCGTGATCGTTTTATTGCCGGCTGCGTAGTACAATTTGAAGTTCATTACCTCTCCGTTGATGATAATGTTGGTGAGGTATCCAATGCCTTTGAGGACAATGGAGTCGCCAGATGCGGCTGTAAACTTACCGGTATATACTTTTTGGTTTTCGTCGTAAATGATATAAGTGCTATCGCTGTTAAATTCAATAAAACCAGGAACATCTCCTAATGTTCCATTCGTGCCGGCAGTCCCATTGGGTTCCACCTGCACTGGCAAGTGACGGCCGAGCAGTGCTATTGCACTCTTTTTGCCCTGGCTTCCGATAGCCACCCTGCCAATGGAAATGTCCGAATTGAAAAGCCATTTACCCTGCACATCTTTTTGCAGTTTTTGAGCTGCTTCATTGATGGGGTCGGTAATAGGACTGTCGTCATTTTTGGAACAGGAAAATAACATGATCATTCCTCCAAGAAGGAACAAGGGGATCTTCTTCATAGTTTGTTTATTATGAATATTGGGTGAACGCAATAGGAGATTTGCAATGGGAGGAATGCCTTCCATAGAATACGGGTATTTTGGTGGGCTAATGTACTACGGAGAATTTACACTTGCAAGGGTGGAGAATGGGTAAAGAGCGATTAGGGTTAAAACAGGCAATGATCCGGGTTACTTCACCCAGGCCAATACCTGCTGCGCCACTTTATCGGCTTTGTCATCAAAATGATGGCCGCCGTCAATCGTGATGCTGCTATAATTTTTGATGGTGAGGGCATTCAGGGGAAACTGATCCTTCTCTGTACCTAATACAAAGAGGATGGGTTTGCTCACTTTGTTGATCTCATCGGGCACACTCCAGGCATCTTTCCGGGCGATGCCCAGCATCTCAGAAAAATGTACTTCAAAATCGGTAGACTTATAGGGCAGCATTAACACCATGTGGGTGGTTTTGCCCGCAATATTCCTGTCCAGGTAATTCTGGATAAAGGGGGTCACGTCTGCGCCGAAGGAGTAACCAACCAGTATTACTGCTTCGCGTTTCCAGGTCTGCAGGTATTGGCTCAGGAGGGCGCCTACATCGGCCGCTGTTTTGGCAGGCGTCTTTTTCTTCCAGAAATAATCTTTGGAGTTAAGCGCTACTACGGGGTAGCCGGCCTGGTTGAATGATTGTACCAGGGCCAGCGAAAACTTTGTCCAGCCTCCATCACCGGTGGCATAAAAGATAATGGGTTTGGAGGCATCATTGCCGGCCATGATCTTTACCGGCAGGGAGGTGGTTTGCGCCTGGCTAACGGTAAAAGTACCAAGGCAGAGTATTAACAGTAAATACTTCATACTATAGTTTTTAGTGTACCGGCCGCATTACTTTTCTAAGGGCATTCGGTAGCTGGAAAAGATCAAAGTCATGTTCATACAGGAGGTATTTGTTTTCCCAAAAGGTAGCATACTTCTCCTTGAACTCCCGCAGGCCATCATATCGTCTGAAGCGCCTGACCCTGGGTGAGACCATTTTCAATATTTGTTCGGCCGTGTTGTCGGGCTGGGAAAGCCCGGTCAGCGGCACCATGCCGAGGTTGATGAATAACTTTCCCTTGCCCCGTGCGTATTCGATCAGTTGAAGGATCAGGGCATCAGCCGCCGCAGCCGGGGCATCGCCCGTCTTGCGGATCAGGTCGTAGGTACATTCTTCTTCGGCATAATCGGGTATAATATTAAGAAAGGCAACGATCCTGCCTTCGGCATCCGATACGGTAATGATGTCCTGCAGCATCAATTCCTTCTCATCAAACATGCCCTGGGCAAAGATCATTTCTTCACGCGTAAAGAATTGCAGCCAATTATCCGATACTCTTCTCAATTGTTGTACAAGATCGGGGGTATGCGGTGCAGCATGTACAGCCATGGTAAATCCTTTCTTCTGCAAATTGTTGAGCCCATTACGCAATGATTTTTTATCCCTCCCTTCGAGACTGAACTTAGCCAGCTCCAATATCCCTTCCTGACCGATCATGAGTTTCTTCTTCTTTAGTTCCCTGAAATAGGAGATGCTGTCCTCATTGACCCGGTAGAAAGCTGTTTTCAATCCCATCTTTTTGCAATGCTGGTCAAACTCCTGCAATACCGCTGTTTTGTGTTCTTCAGCACAAACGGGTTCTTCCAATACAACGGCAAAACCACCGGCAATGCGGTAAGCAATGAATGCTTCCTGCAGGTCGGAAAAGAAATAGAGTTTATCCTTGTACACTTTGAAATAGTCCATGGCCGAGTTGCCGTATTGGCTAAGGAGGAATCTGGCGCGTTGACGGATTGATTCGCTGGTCTTTTGTCTTTTGGTATAAGGTATGATGAGTGTTAACAATAAAAAGGCCCAGGTAAGGAAACCTGCAATGCGGATAATGGCTATAAACTCATGACCAAAGCGGGTAACGGGGTGGAGGCCACTGTCTTCTACCAGGAGAAAACTATTTAAGGTGTGCAGGAGCGACTGACGCCAGGTAAAGTCTACGCCAAAATGTCGTTGGTCTACAAAATAAAAACTGAGAAAACCAAAGAGTAATACCGCCGACATACTGAGCAAGGCCGTTTGTAACCCTGTTCTGATCCATTTATAGCTGCTCCTGCTGCGGTATTGACCACTGGTGGTGAGCAAAATAAGCAGCGTGATGGCTGCGATGATCGCTTCTTCATAATCCAGTGCTTTGGTAACATGGCCTACCAGCGAAAGGAAGGACAAGCCTACGGCAATGAGCCAGGCGCTGCGCAGGCCCCGCAAAAGGAAGGCAGCGGTGATCAATAGTCCCAGGCCAATATAGAGCACCAATAAATTGGAGGCATGCATGGCCCGCACAGGCAGGTATTGATGCAGGATATGGAGGCGCGACCGTACCGGGGGCAATACCACGGAGACAATATTGATCATGCCCAGGGTGAAAGTGAGCAGGGCAGGGGCCATCCGTAAGAAGAGTTTTCTACCCTTCCAGGCAAAGGCGATGATACCGGCCAGCAGGGGCAGCCAGAATTCAAAAAGCCTGTACAATACCATCACTGCCAGTGACTGTTCCAGTGAATAGCCGAATTGCTGCAAGATGTAAACGAGTGAAATTTCAACCGCACCCAGGCCGCGTAAGAAGGGCGATACCACCATCATGAGTACCGCCGCTATATAAGCAGAGGCGGCTGCTATTAAAGAGGCGTGAATGCCGAGCGCCTGCATCGCCAGCCAGATGTGCAGGATACCACACAGCTCAACGCCCATGGAATACAGGACGGCTCCGCCAAATTGTTTTTTGTTGACGTTGGCAGAAAACAGGTCGTCGAGGAAAGGAATTGTAGCGGGAAACTTACGACTGAAGAAACGATACAGCATTCCTTTTTGTGCAAAAGAACGGGTAGCCCATGCCAGTGTGGCTACCAGCAATATCATGATGGCTATGCCAGCCATGGCATAACCTGATTGACTATGTTTTAAACTAAGCGCTGATAAAATGATGATAGGCAAGCCTGCCAGTACCACCGTAAGTAAACCGGCAAAGCCAAAGAGCGCGCTTGCCTGGTATACCTGTGTTTTGGAAAAACCTGCTTTACGGATCTGGGAAGGTGCATAGGCCAATGCACTGATGCTGCCTGCGGGCAGGAACACGCTGATGAAATTCCTTTTCAGGAACAGCAGGATAGACCTGGCCCAGGAAAACCGGAGGCCAATGGATGCAAAACTTTTCCGGTAGATGCCAGATTGGAAGAGTATATAGACGATGGTCATGCCCAGGCCGGCGATTACCAGCCAGGGGTTGGCTTTGTGGATCTGCGGAAGAATAGTACTTAATTCTTTGCGCTCGCTGCGAAAGAAAACAATTGCCAGCAATAGCACCAGAATCGCCAGGAGTTCTTTTTTGGGAGCCCGTTGGAAGAAGGTGCGTAGTTTGTTTTGGAGACTGGTGGCCATGTCAGGTTTTTACGAATACAAACCTACCGATGGACGGACGCCGGTCAACCTGCCTGTCGGCGAATGGGCAAATTCGATCGGTGGGGGACCAGTGTACTTACCTGTTTTCCAGCCATTGCAAGAAGTTGCTGCTCTTTTCCTTGCCAATCAACAGTTTCTCCGGACTGGGCACCACAAGTTTCACCAATAGTTTCCGGGCAAAATAGTGCTCTACTTCCTTTACTGCCGTAAAGTTGATGAGGTATTGCCTGTTGAGCCTGTACCATTGTTTGGTGGCCAGCAATGCCTGCACCTGGTCGAGGGATTGATCAAGGGGGTATTCCTCTCCCTGGAAGGTCATGATGGTGGCTGTCTCATACCTGATATAGATAAAGGCTATCTGATCCGTGGGAACCGTGGTGTATTTATGGTTTTTAAAAACGAGGAAGCTTTTCTTTCCTTCATCGAGGCCCACTTTTTTTAAGAGGCCATCGAGGTCGGGCTGGGGATTTTGCTGGAAGAAGTTCTTGAAGTTTTCCACCTTTTCAAAGGCAGCTTCCAGGTCGTCCTGCGAAAAAGGCTTGAGCAAATAATCAATGCCATTGGCTTTGATCGCTTCCATGGCGTATTCACCATATGCCGTACAAAATACCACCGGGCACTGAATGTTTACCGTCTTGAATATGTCAAAGCTAAGGCCATCAGAAAGCTGGATATCCATAAAGATAAGGTCGGGCTGCGCCTGATGAGTGAAATACTCCACCGCACTTTCAATGCTTTGCAATTGTGCAGCGATGGTAGCAGCTGGTCTTAATTTGGTGATAAGGGTTGCCAGTGATTTGGCTGCTTTCAACTCGTCCTCAATGATGACTATTTTCATGGATGATGGGTAGTTTGATGGTAAATAAAGTTTCACTGGCATGTATCTCCATTTTCCGGTTCACAAAATGGAGGTAACGTTGGTTGATATTTTCGAGTCCCAGCCCCATCGAGGCTTCCGGGGTCTTTTTACGCTGTAATCCGTTTTCAACCACGATGTAATCGTTTGCTGTATATAGGCTGATCTTCAACGGACGATCAATGGATACGATATTGTGTTTGATGGCATTCTCTACCAGTAGCTGCAGGGTGAACGGCGGGATAAAAGATTGGTAGTACTGTTTGTCTATATCGATAGACAGATCGATCCCTTCTTCAAAGCGGGCTTTTAAGAGGAATACGTAAGCGCTGAGGATGTCCAGTTCTTCCTGCAGGCGGATCAGGTCCTGCTTACGGCTTTCCAGTGTGAAGCGGTAGAAATCGGAGAGCTTAAGTATAAAATCCACAGAATGCCTGTCTTCGCTTTCTACCATGTATTTCAGCGTGTTCAAACTATTGAACAGGAAATGCGGATTGACCTGCTGTTTGAGCAGTTCATATTGAGCGGCGAGGTTATCGGATTTGGTACGCTCCAGTTCAATACCTACCTGCTGGTTGTGGTAGCTCTGGTACAGGAGGTGGAGGAACATATAGAAGGTAACATTGACCAGGATACCCCTCACCTCAAACATCAGCATCACGGGGCCGAAGTTGAGGTGAGACAATAAATATTGCTGGATGGAAGCAAGGATAAACATTACCCCTATACCTAAAAAGAGACCTTTCACCAGGCGTTTTAATGAAAAGCCATGGGCCAGATCGCGCGACGAATAGGCCGGAATAGTGAGGAGGTTATAATACCATATGAAGACGGCAAACAAAAAAGTAACTGATGAATCGACAATCGCCTCATAAAGATTGAAATGGTGTTCGGCAATTTTAGGCACGGAAGTCAGTATGCCCAGGAACAGAGAGCTTAGCCAGATGATCTTATGCGGAACTTTGAATGGTTTCTTATTCATCGCGGGGTCAAATATAGTATTTTACCAATGCTCCTTTCCGGAGTTGCTTTATGGTGCTTGAAAATTAAGCCTGGCAGCTGCCGTGATCTTTCCATTGGATTGTTGCTGTACAAATCCCACCAGTTCCCAGCCTTTCGCGGTAAAATCTTTGGGGAGATGGAGGGTAATATCTTTTTTAGCATCACTATTGAGTGAAACCTGGCGCAATTGCCTTACGATTTGTACGTGTGACAGTTGACTACCTGCATTTTCACCGGCTTTTACACTGCTTTGTGCCGATTGCTGTACCAGGGCCAGGATGAGCGCTGTATTTTCCTGCTTACCCGTTGCCTGGTATTCAATATGCGCCTTGCCGTTCTCTATTGTTCCATGCAGCGTTAATGCACTGATCGATGGTTGTTCGAGTGCGGTGGAAATAGCTGGTAGTATGGAACCCTGATCGGAACCCACATACTCTGCTTTTCCGTTTACTACGATCTGCGGGGTGTAGATGGATGGAATGTTGAGCCAACTGGCATATTGACGTTGCCTGTTGGAATATTCCCGGTCGCTGAAGCGGTCTTTCCAGCCCTGGTGATTCCAGTAGTCTACGTGGTAGGCCAGTATATAGATCTGGCTGTTGAAGTTGTCCTGTTGTATCTTTTCTACCAGTGCATCTGCAGGAGGACAACTGGAGCAGCCTTCTGAAGTAAATAGCTCGACTACGGCGAAGCCTTTATTACTGGCTGATGCTTTCAATGGTTTGACAGTGGTTTCCTGCTCGCAATTGCTGAATGCAGCAGATATAAGGAGTACGCCGGCTAAGCTGGCGGTCATAAAAAACAGGTTGATGCGTTTCATTTGTTATGTATTTAAATTTCTTTTGTAAAAGTAATCCAGGCAGGAGGCCATTGCCAACCACAATAAAGGCAGGTGGACGATGTAGAGGCTGAGTTAGACATTCCGGGGGCTGAAAATGCAGGGCGTTGGTGGAGGCCGGCAATTGAATGTACGCTACGGGCCTGGGGTAAGCATTATTGGTCCTAACAGGCTATATTTGACGCGTAATACGAAAACAAGATGTCATTGTTTCAGAAGATCTTACGACGAATAGAAGTTACTCTGTTGTACTTTTTAGGGAAGGCCCGGGGTGTGTTTGCGCCCGGCAGGTTTGGCATCAAGCGGGGATACCGTCACCGTAAAGAGGAGGTGTTTTGGGATGATACGCAGCACACCGATGAATGCCAGAAAGAGGTTTATGAACTAGCCCGCTTTTACCTGGATAAGTATGGTTACAGGCAGGTATTGGACATTGGCTGTGGCTCCGGATATAAATTAATGCAGCAATTTGCTGATTATCCTACTGTAGGAGTGGAGGTGGGTACTACCTATGCATTCCTGCAACAAAAATATCCGGATCGTATATGGGTCAATGCAGCGCAGCCAGACCAGATACCCCGGCAAACTGACCTGATCATCTGCTCCGATGTTATCGAGCACGTAGTGAATCCTGATGAACTGCTGCAACTGATCAACAAGATCGACTTCAAGTTATTGTTCCTGAGTACACCCGACAGGGATCTTGTGCGGGGCTGGTATAGTTACGGACCTGCGGAAAACAAATGTCATATCAGGGAATGGAATACCAAAGAATTCCGTCGTTATGTAGGTGCACACTTCAACATTATATCCCACCAGATAACGCATATCGAAGATGCTACGCAATTGTTGATCTGTAAGAAGAAGTAGGTCGGAAAGACGGCGGGTCGGTAAGTCTGGAAGACCGGAAGTCGGAAAGCCAGGGAGCAAAATAGTACGCCAATGATGTATTACTTTACCGACTTCCGGACCTGCTGACTTTCGGACTTTCTTACCAAACCTTGAATATCTCCCTTGAGCCAGTAAGGTACATATCCGTATAGTTGGCCATTTTTTCCATCATTTTCTTCATCTTCTCGGTATCGGCTTCCATTCTTTTCCAGCTGTCTTCATAATCGGCCAGGTCTTTAAACTGGCTTACAATGATCACCCGGTTGTATTGGCCGGTCATATCCGTCAGGATATGCATCGTTTCTTTGTTGTCGGCCATTACTTCTTTAAACAATTTGGCCAGTTTGGACGCATTGCCTGGTTTGCAAACGAAGATGTCGTGTACAATGATCATAACTATACTTTTAAATGGTGAGTAAATAAAGCCGTGTTGATACTGCAAAGATGAGACCTGAATAGCCACCAGAAGAGGGGTGATTGCGACAGTTTGGATGGGGAAATGAGCCAGTTTTTCCTCAATATGTACTACATAATATCCCGAAATTGACTACTTTGGAGGTTCTAAAACCATGCATGCTATATGAAGATCCTGTTTATCACCACCCTATTAACCTGTTTTGTAAGCCAGTTTTCAAAGGCGCAAACCGATGCCGCCACTGCCAATCCTGATTACCGGCCCGGTGCTTATGCTTTAAAAGCCGCCCAGTTCAGGAGTTATCCCAATTCTGCCAAAGACATTATTTTCCTGGGTAATAGTATAACGGCCGGTACCGACTGGGCTGAGTTGCTGGGGAATCCCAATGCCCGCAACCGCGGTATTTCGGGTGATATTACTTTTGGCATCCTGGCCCGCTTGGATGAAGTGACCGAAGGAAAGCCTGCCAAAGTATTCCTGCTCATCGGCATCAATGATATTCAGCACAATACACCCGATAGCCTCATCATTGCCAATTACAGGAAGATCGTGCAAACGATCAAGTCCGCCTCTCCCCATACAAAGGTCTATGTGCAAACCCTGCTGCCGGTGAACAATACTTTTACCCAATTCAAGAACCATTATAATAAAGATGAGCATATTGCTGCCGTCAATGAAGGGATCAGGAAGATCGCCGCAGAGGAAAAAGTTACGTGCATTGAACTCAACAAAGCCTTCCAGGATGCAGAAGGCAAGCTCGATAAAAAGCTGACCATGGACGGTCTACACCTCAATGCCGAGGGGTATAAGATATGGGCTGGCATTTTGAAACCTTACCTCTAAGTATAAAAAACTGCGTTAGCACACAACCCTTTTTTTCATGGCTGCGTAATGATTGCATACCCCGGAAAACTCCAGGCCGTTTTTCCTCACCTTCAAAATAAGTTCCGTATGCAAAAAATTACCAGACGATTGGGTAGTTCAGGCTATCCATATGCTTTGCTATGTGCAGTACTGATCTTTGTCGCAGGCTGCAAGAAACTTGACGAACTAAAGCAGCTAAAAAACTTTGAGCAGGTAAATCTGGTGGGTAATAACCAGGAGTACAATCCTGCGCACGTTGACCCTACGTTGATCAATGGCTGGGGCATCGCCTTCAGCGCTACAGGCACCCCCTGGGTCAATTCACAGGGCGGGCATGTGAGCGAAGTGTATGACCGGGAAGGCGTGATCGTACGGCCTCCCGTCAATATACCTTCACCGGGCGGCCCTACCGGCGGCAATCCTACAGGCATTGTATTTAATGGGGGAGCGGACTTTGTGTTGTCGAACGGCCAGGCGGCGCGTTTTATCTTTGTAGGGGTAGATGGTATTCTATCTGCCTGGAATGGTGCAGCGGGGAATAATGCATTACTCATTAAAAATGATGCGGCTACCGCTGCTTATACAGGTTTGACGAATGCCCTGATGGATGGAAATAATTACTTGTATGCAGCTGATTTCCGGGCCAATAAAATAGTGGTTTGGGATAAGAATTTTGCCGTTGTGAACATGCCTTTTAAAGACCCTGGCATCCCTTCAGGTTATGCCCCTTTTAACATACAGGCTGTTGGCGAATGGTTATATGTTACCTATGCCAAAGTGGGGCCGCAGGGAAGGTCTGCTGCCGGTCGTGGATTAGGCTTTGTAAGTATTTTCAAAACAAATGGGACACTGGTAAAGCGGTTTGCTTCCAGAGGTGCGCTGAATGCTCCCTGGGGCATAGCCCTGGCATCACCTTCTTTCTTTGATGATATGGATGATGCGGAAGACCAAAAGATGAAAGGCGCCACAGAGGGCAGGAGTGCGATCCTGGTAGGCAATTTCGGCGATGGCTATATCAATGCTTATACCGATGATGGCCAGTTTATCGGAGTGCTGCGTTCAAATGGCAGACCTATCCAGATCGAAGGATTGTGGGCCATTACATTCCCGCCTTCCACTTCCACCATCGATCCCAACAGGCTTTATTTTGCTGCAGGACCGGATGAGGAGATGGGAGGCTTGTTTGGTTATATTAAGAAACAATAGCGCAGAGAATAATACCAGGCCGAAGAGGCTATGTCTTGTTGTTGCTAACACAGGACATAGCCTCTTGTTGTTTGCTTGCCTGGGAAGCAAGTTATATCTTCGCATGGCCATGATATTGACTTACCAATTCAAAAAACACGAAGATGAAATGTACTCATTGGGTATTCGCTATTTGTTTGTTGCTGGCCGGTTATAGTTTGGGTTATGCACAGCAGGCAACGCAACCGGCGCCTTTCAAAATGCGGGAGGGGGTACATAACTTCAGCCTGCAATGGATTGGCTGGGAAAAGCCGGGTAAAGTGCAGATCAGCAAAAAGACCGACAGCACTTATGCTATACAGGGCGAACAAAGGGGCGGGGAGGACGGGACTGATTTTGTGACCATCCACGGAACACTGAAAGTGATCTCTCCGCGTGAACTGTTATTTGAAGGCACTATTCTTACCAAGGTAAAGTACATTTTTGACGGTAAGGTGTGTGACCGTACAGGCACCTATCATTTCCTGGCGAAAGGAACACGCAAATACTGGCGGCTGCAGGAGATGGACAATTGCGCCGGAGCCAGTTCCGCCGTGGATTATGTAGACATATTCTTTTAGCCGGCCTGCACGTTGATAACTGATCTTGCTTATACAAGCCGCCTGTCATTCATGCAGGCGGCTTTTTAATTCGCCTGGTTCCTGATTTTTTCGTATTTTTTATGTCATACCAATTCATTATTTAAACCTTGCCAGGAATGAAAAAGAGATCAATTTCCCGTCGTCAATTTATTGATACTACTGCCAAAGCCTCCCTTGCCTTTACCATTGTACCCCGTCACGTATTGGGCGGCCCCGGATATATTGCGCCCAGTGACAAGCTCAACCTGGCTTATATTGGCTGCGGTACCCAGGGCCTGCGTGAAATGTGCGAGCTGATCACCAATCCTGCCATACAGATCATATCCGTCTGTGATCCCAATAAAATGAGCACAAATTATATTGACTGGTCACCCAATGGCATACGCGATGATATCCGTAAAGTATTGGGTGATGCCAATTGGGGCGCCTCTTACCAGGGTATTCCCGGTGGCCGTGATATTGGCAAAGAACTGGTGGACAGGTACTACAGTAAACAACAAAATAATAGTAATAAGAGCTGTACGTCTTATGCAGACTTCCGGGAGTTGCTGGAAAAGGAAAAGGATATTGATGTGGTGAAGATCATGACCCCCGATCACCTGCATGGTTATATCTCCATAGCAGCTATGAAAAAAGGCAAACAGGTGGTGATCCATAAACCCTTGTCGAACCGCTTGTATGAAGCGAAGCTGGTGATCGATACCGCCCGGCAAACCGGTGTAAGCACACACCTGCTGGCCTGGAGCAAGAAGCCAGGTACAGAGTTGGTAAAACAATGGATCGCTGAAGGGCATATCGGTCAGCTGAAAGAGATCCACAATTGGTCCAACCGCCCGGTATGGCCACAGTGGACATCCAATCCCACCGATACACCACCGGTGCCGGAAGGTTTTGATTGGCCCTTGTGGCTGGGTCCTGTCCCCGACCGGCCTTATCATCCGAATTATACGCACAATGTATTTCGTGGCTGGTACGACTTTGGTGCAGGCAGCATTGCCGATATGGGCCATTATAGTTTATGGCCTTTGTTCCTGACATTAGGTATTAATGCCGCGCCATTTTCGGCAGAAGCATACGGCACTACCACCAGCACCATCGACAACCAGGTATGTCATGGCGTACAAAATGATGTGGCATTTCCTTATTCCAGTATTGTGCGGTTTAAATTTCCCAGGCAGGAATCGTTGCCGCCCTTTGAGCTTTTCTGGTACGATGGAGGCATGCGTCCCCATACGCCTGATGCATTGGGCAATGCCTCGCTGGAGCGGGAAGGGATGCTGTTTGTGGGCGATAAAGGGACCATTGTTGCCGGCTTTCGCTGCGAGAATCCTCGGTTGTTGCCCGATAGTAAAATGGAAGCGGTGATGAAAGGGCAGCCGGTTAAAAAAGAGGTACAGGAGTCTGGCGATCCTTATTGGATCGAAGCATTCAAAAATAAGGTGCAATCGCCCGGCAGCTTTTTATATGCAGGCACTGTAACCGAAACCATTTTGTTGGGCGGTGTAGCCTTGCGGGCAAAAAAAAGGTTGCTGTATGATTCAGCTGCAATGAAGATCACCAATGAGGAGGCCGCCAATAAATATTTTTACCGGGAATACCGGAAGGGGTGGGAGTTATAGGTCCCTTGCTTAGATGAACGATTCATCCTGTACTGCATCCAGGCCTTTCTGGTTGAGTATAGCTGTAAAGCTATCTACTCCTTTTTTGGTATATTGTGAGATAAAGCGCTCCTTGTTGAGTTCAGTAAGGAAACCATCCAATTCGTCTTTCGACAGGTTTAGGTGTTTACCGAGCGCATTAAAGCTGTACCGGGAGGGAGTGCCGGGTGTAGCATCGCCGCTGATAAAAGTTAAAATAGCTATTTTTGATTGATCAGACATGGTAAAATGATTTTCTGTTAAACACTGCCAAAGTGCAAAGATAAGGGATGCGAAAAGATTTCTCACTCCGCTGCGCTTCGTTCGAAATGACACCGTAGGATATTACGTTTCTTCCTTCCTTGTTATTCTACCTTCCTTGTCATTTCAGCCTTTCTTGTCATTTCACCCTTTTTTGTCATTTCGACCGCAGGGAGAAATCTGTTATCGAAGCGAAAGACTAGCAAAGTGAAAGACTAGCGAAGTAAACGACCACCGATTTACAATTGCCGGCACTAAAAAATGCTTGTTTATGAAAGAAAAGATCCAACTGCTCCATCCTCAAGGAAGGAAACTGGCGAGCATCGACAAAGAGAAATACGACGTGATCCGGAAAGCTATCTTACAGGCGTTAAAAAAAGGTCCCTTGCAGCACAAAGCATTACAGGAAGCTGTAGAGGCTGATTTTAAGAAGAACAAGACCAGCTTTGAAGGATCGGTTGGCTGGTATGTGGAATGCGTGAAGCTTGACCTGGAAGCTACCAAAGTGATCGACCGGATCAATGAGAAGCCGCTCCATCAATGGGTACTGAAGGCGCTACGCTAATGTATACCCTGTTTTTTGACAGTGGCCTTATTGGCCCGTTTTAGCTTCGTTCTCTTCCTTATCGACTTTTTCAACCGGCCGGTTTTTCGCTTCAAGTCCTTCTTCATCAATTTCCCGGTCGTCAAGATCATCAGGCACAGCAGCACCGGGATGCACCGGTGTTTCGCTGGCGGTTTGCGACAGGTTATTACTATTTTGGGTAATAAACTCATCCTGGGGCTGGGTTTTAACATCCTTGGGGTCTCTTTTTTGTCCAAATTTGTCGTTGGTATTCATACAATAGGCTTTCCCATTATTGTTACCAAAGCCATGCCACCCGTCCACAATAGAACACCTGTTGAAGTGGTTGCCCGCTGTTTTGTATATTTACCCCCTCATAATGAAAAACTATGCACAAGAACCTTTTTCTTTTTGGTATCAGTTGTATGCTAATGACTGCTCCTGCCAGCTCTAACGCAAATCCATTAGCTACAGGCATGTCTGTATATGTGGCAAATCAGGCCGAACCCAAAGACCTGATCGGACGCTGGGATATCACGATCGACAGGGACGGCAAACCTGCACCTTCCTGGCTGGCTGTAGAGCTCTCCGGCAACCGTACCCTGGTGGGTTATTTTGTAGGTATCAGCGGCAGCGCCCGCCCCGTATCAAAAGTGAATTTTGACAATGGCAAGTTTGGTTTTTCTATTCCTCCACAATGGGAGCGGGGCAACCAGGACCTGGTACTGGAAGGTGAAGTAACTGCTACCGGTATTCAAGGCACCATCGTAACACCCGAAGGAAAAAAATACAACTGGACAGGTGTAAAAGCCCCTTTATTAAAAAGAACAACGGCCCCCGCATGGGGTAAAGCCATCAACCTGTTCAACGGTAAAGACCTTACAGGCTGGAAAGCCCTGGGTCAAAACCAATGGGAAGTAAGAAATGGTATCCTTACCAGCCCAAAGTCAGGCGCCAACTTAATATCAGATCAAACCTTCACCGATTTTAAATTGCATGTAGAGTTCAGGTACCAGAAGGGAAGCAATAGCGGTGTTTACCTGAGGGGAAGGTATGAAGTACAAATAGAAGATAATCCGGCTACGGAACACCCCGATAGTCATTTGTTCAGTGGTGTATATGGATTCCTGGTGCCGAGCGAACTGGCTGCCCTGGGGCCTGATCAGTGGCAGACCTATGATATTACCCTGGTAGGCCGTATGGTGACGGTAGTTGCCAATGGAAAAACGGTGATCAATAACCAGGAGATACCCGGTATTACCGGAGGCGCACTGAACAGCAATGAAGGAGAACCAGGCCCCATCTATATACAGGGCGACCATGGTCCTATTGAATTCAGAAAGATCGTGATCACACCAGTTAAATAACGAATAGATTATAAACAGGAAAAGTTTCACCACAAGGTGAGACTTTTTTTATGCCCAATACTAGCTGCTTGCTACCTGATCCTCGATGGAGCTTGTAGATTGTATACATTTAACCCAGATTTGCACAGATAATATGGAATGTCTGGTTTAATGAAGTATTGAATGCATCATCTAAAAAACAATAGAGGCTGGCTGATGGGGATGCTCCTGTTCCCGCAGGGCATGCTGGGTAGTACCAGCGCCGAAGCGCAAACCAGGTCTGCACCCTTTGGCCACAATTTCCTTTTTGAGCTGTACACCATCACCAGCAGGGCCATGGTCACTGAGCCCGTCTATACCCTCATTCCTGATACGGCTGTATACCGCATTTATGATAAGTTAGAGGAAGGTGCAGAACGCGGTGTGGTGAAGAACAGATCTAAGAGCCCACTGCTATTGGGCGTAAAGTTAAACCCCTCACTAACCCGGTTCAGCGGCAATAATGTGCAGTCCGTTACCAAAGAATACCCCAGCTACCGGATTGCCGATAGTTCTGAAGCCATCCTGATTGCAATGGGCATTACAATAGACAACAAGGACCAGTACCGGTATCACGTCGTGGAGAATGACAGTGTGGAGCTGGTACCCTGGAGCCCGGTTGCAAAGCTGGAGCAACAATTTGGCGCCCGGCAACCCTATGCCTTCCTGGGCAGGTTCAAAGCGCCAGGGAAAACGATCCTCGTAGAAGTAGTGCATGTGAAGGATTATCGTATTCGCGATGGCGTGTTGTTCGATTGGCGTACCAACCTGCAACCGGTACTGGCACAGATCACACTGGGCATGCGCCGCGATTATTTCAACCTGGCCTATCTGCAACGCAACCGGCATTATGCCACCCGGTTTGATCCGCAAACAGGTGTACCGCTGGACTTTGCTTTCCCGGTGGATAGTGTGGAGCAGATCATCCTCCAATTGGAAAGACGTGAATCGGTGGCCTACGCTGTGTACCTGCTCAAAGAAATAGCGGGAAGAAGAGACACCGTTTTCCTGGGCATGGTGAACCAGGCCGGACAATTTGCACTGGATAAAGGCATGTATACCCCGGCTGGTCGTTATGAGGTCAGGATAGAGTCACAATCGAGGATGCCGGTATGGGATGAAGCCAGCATGATCAAAATACCTTTTGAGGTATTGCCTTCACCGGAAGCAAAGACCCTTGCATGGCGACAAATAGTACCCTGGTTACTGGGTGCCCTGGTGCTGGTCTTATTGCTCTTCGCTGCTTACCGGCAGTACAGCAGGCGGCTGGTGCGCAGGGCGGCACAGCAGCGTAGTATGATACAGCTGCAGTTGAAAAGCATCCGGTCCCAACTGAATCCGCACTTTATGTTCAATGCATTGGGCTCCATTCAAAACCTGATGAATAAAAACAACCAGCTGCTGGCCAACCTTTACCTGGCAAAGTTTGCCGGCCTTACCCGCAAGGTGCTTAATACCAGTGAACAGGAATTGATCAGCCTGGAAGAGGAGTTGAAAATAGCCGATGATTACCTGCAAATGGAGCAGCTGCGTTTTGGCTTTCAGTACGAGTTGCAGGTGGCAGCGAATATAAACCAGGCCAATACCGGGATACCTTCTATGTTGTTGCAGCCTTTTATAGAAAATGCCGTGAAGCATGGGTTGGCTGCTTTAAAAGACCAGGGTAAGATCATCGTGTCTGTACAACAGAAGGGCCATGACCTGGTTTTTGTAGTGCAGGACAATGGAGCAGGCTTTAGGATTGACGAAGTGGCTGGAAAGGAATCGTCCTGGGGGCTGAAACTGAGCCAGGAAAGGGTAGACCTCATTAACCGGGTGTATAAAGACCAGCCTGCATCTTTACAGTTCTTTTCTGAACCCGGCAATACCACCGTTACACTTACTTTAACCAATTGGAGTAGACCATGAAGATCAGTGCTGTGATCATAGAAGATGAACCCAATAACCTGGAGAACCTGCAGGCTATACTGACCAACTGGTGCCCGGCTGTACAAGTAGTAGGTACTGCCGCCACCGTAGCGGAGGCGATAGCCGTGATCAACACCCAACAGCCGCAACTGCTATTCCTCGATATTCAATTGGAGGATCGCTCGGGTTTTGAGGTATTGAAGGGGCTGGATCATTTGGACTTTGAAGTGGTATTCGTTACTGCGTATGATCAGTATGGCATCCAGGCCATCAAGTTTTCGGCATTGGATTACCTGTTAAAGCCCATTGATATCCGCGAACTGCAACAGGCAGTAGAAAAGGCGCGGGAAAAGATAATGGCAAAGCAGCACAATGGTAACCTGGAGAACCTGCTCAATTTTGTACGCCGCTCCGGTATAGATATGCCGCGGATAGCGTTGCCCACGTTGCAGGAAACCCGCTATGTAAAAGTGAATGAGATACTGCGTTGCGAAGCATCGAACAATTATACCAATTTCCATTTGCGCAGCGGTGAGACCATCCTGGTGTGTAAGACCTTAAAAGAATTTGCAGAATTGCTGAAGCCGTATGATTTTCACCGCACTCATCAATCGCACCTGGTAAACCTGCCATATGTAAAAAGCCTGCTGCGCGAGGATGGTGGCGTCTTGCTCATGGAAGATGGCGCCAAAGTGCCTGTGTCCAGGCAAAACATGGAATCCATTAAGCAGGCCCTCAACCGCCATTCGTAATCCTTTTTATTGATCAATTCTTTTTGTATGAAGTACATGTCATTATTAGTAATGGCGGGCATGGCTATGTCCACCAGTTTAGCTCAATCACCCATTCCTAAGCCGGTAACCATTACGGTCAGCATGGCACATATCACCGATAGTACCCCCACCGTGTTTACCTTTCATTTCGTTAATCCTTTCTATAAGGAATCGCCGCAGGTGCAGCTGGATGCAAATGGCAGGCTGCTGGTGCGGGGTGAAATGATCTTCACACAAAACATGACAGTCCGGTACAATGAGGTATTCATCAACCTGTATGTATCGCCCGGAGATTCTGTACACCTGTCTATCGATGCGGCGTTGCTCGCTGATAAACATTTCGGCTGGCTCAGTATCAGCGGAGATCATGCTCAACTGAGTGAACAGCTTAATAAAAGCCATCAATACATCATGGGCCTGCCTTATAAAAAATACGACCTGCATGTGCCGGCGCCGGATATGCTGGCTGCGTTCAGGGCCGACTATGCCGAAAAGATGGCTACATTTAATACCTATGCGGCGGTCCATCAATTACATCCCGTGGTCATTGATTTTATACAACGCGATTACCTCTATGGTCTTTCCAACTGGATCACCGATTATGTAATGGATAGCCTGCCGGAAGCTGAGCGCAAGGCGCGGATAAATATCTTCAGGGATTCCATCTTTGAGCTGCACGAGCCTGCTAATTTTAAGTCCATGATGTTTTCCTATCACCTGGGCTGGTATGCCAAATGGATCGCTGAAAGCAATGGGGCTGTGCGTACCGCCCTGCGGGAAGAACGGTGGAAGGACGCCATCGAAGCCGCGGCCGCCTCCTTGCTGCAGGAGCCGGCCGGTATTAATAGGGATTATATGTTTTTTTCCTTCCTGTCAGGCATTGTTGCTAAATCACCCACCCTGCTGGAGGAATTACCTGCAATACGCCACTATTTTACAGCGCCCCTTTATTATGATTATTTCACCCGGAGTGTGAAAAGAAATGCTTCCCTTAGCTTTTCTCCATTGGCTGTATCGGGCTTGCATAAGTTAACGGCCAGCGGCCAGGTGCAACGCATCCCTCCCACAGATGTATTACAATTTCTTGGGAAACGTTATCGCGGCAAGGTCATCTACCTCGATGTATATGCCACCTGGTGTGGCCCCTGTAGAAAAGAAATGACTTATACGCCCGCTTTGCACCAGGCGTATAAAAAGCAGCAGGTGGAGTTTGTCAATCTCTGTGCACAGGATGAAATGCCCGATTGGAAAAAGCTGATCAAAGAAAAGAACCTGCCAGGCGAACATTACTTTTTGGATGCGGATGCCAGCAAATTGTTCCTGGGCAATTACCGTATAACGGGATTCCCCACTTATTGGCTCATTGATAAAAAAGGTAAGATCGTAACGAAGCTGGCGCCCCGGCCATCAGATAGCGGTAAGCTGCATCAGCAATTGGATGTATTGCTTGCCGGGCAATAGAGGGGTTATCGCCATTTACTTTTCAACGGCTCATCAATCGGGCTATTGGGTTGGGTGTTGTCCGTCGCTATCCCAATTATTTGATCTATCTCAAAAAAAACTTGCTAATTTCCGCGCTGTTTTATCGCCCTACACATGAAAAAGATATCTCTTCTGTTCCTGTTCTTTTTGATTGCAAGGTCATTGCCGGCACAGCAAAACCCGCAATGGCTGCGGTATCCCGCCATTTCCCCGGATGGCAGCACCATCGTATTCACTTATCACGGGGATATCTATAAAGTGGGCGCTGCTGGTGGCGAAGCAGTACCCCTGGTGATCCATGGCGCATATGACTTCATGCCGGTATGGAGCCATGATGGCCGCTACATTGCTTTTGCCAGCGACCGGTATGGCAACTTTGATGTGTTCATTGTGCCCGTCAGTGGGGGAGCAGCCCGGCGGCTTACCTGGTATTCTGGTGATGAATTTCCCTACGACTTTACCGCTAAAGATGAGGCCGTATTGTTCGGTACCGTGCGAATGGATGCGCCTGCCAACCGGCAATTTCCTTCCGATGCCTTGCAGGAATTGTACAAAGTGCCGGTGGAAGGCGGCAGGACCAGGCAGGTATTGACCACCACGGCCGAAGATGCTAAAGTGAGCAAAGATGGCCGTTACATTATTTACCATGACCGGAAAGGCCGCGAAAATCCCTGGCGCAAGCACCAGCTATCTTCTGTAACGCGCGATATATGGATCTATGATTCCGTTACGCAATCGCACAGCTTACTGAGTTCATTTGCCGGGGAGGATAGAAGCCCTGTGTTTTCGGCCAACAACAAAGACATTTATTACCTTAGCGAAAGGAGTGGAAGTTTTAATATTTACCAACAATCTTTATCCGATACCAATTCAGCCAAAGCCCTGACCAACTTTAAGCAGCACCCTGTTCGTTTTCTAAGCATTGCCAACAACAATACTATTTGCTTTGGCTATGATGGCCAGGTATACCTGCAACAAAAAAATGAGGGGCCTAAAAAACTACCCATTACCATCATCACCGGGCAAAAGGAAAATGATGAAAAGAAAGTACCCGTAACAGCCGTGCAGGAAATGGCCGTGGCGCCATCCGGCAAGGAAGTGGCATTCGTTTTCCGGGGCGACATCTTTGTAAGCAGTGTAGAAGGCAATAATATTAAGCGGATCACCACTACGCCGGAACAGGAAACCAGTGTGAGTTTTTCACCCGATGGCAGGAAGCTATTGTACGCCAGTGAGCGTAATCATGGCTGGAAGATATACCAGGCTGAACTGGTGCGCCCGCAAGAGGCTTTGTTTGCTGCCTCCAGTCAGGTGCAGGAATCAGCGTTGATTGCCAATAGCCGGGAGAACTATCAACCTGCCTGGTCGCCCGATGGAAAGGAAGTGGCTTATATAGAAGACAGAACCACGCTGAAGATATTTAACCTGGCCACACGGAAAACGCGCACCTTGTTGACGGGTGACCAGTTGGTGAGCCGGCGCGACCATGACCAGTATTTCGAATGGAGTCCTGATGGCAAATGGTTGCTGGTGCAGTTTACAGAGCAGGGTAGCGGCAATGAGGAGGTGGGTATCGTCAATGCCGATGGCAATGGGAAACTGATCAATTTAACCCAAAGCGGTTACAGCGATCTGCATCCTGCCTGGATGATGGGTGGAAAACTGATCACCTGGTACAGCGACCGCCAGGGCCTGCACAGTTATGCCAATAGCAGCACGCGGCAACAGGATGTATATGCTATGTTCATGAATGCCCGCGACTGGGAAAATTTCAGGGAAGAACAACCGGGCATAGCGGATACAGCTAAACATAACAGTATCAAAAAGGCTGCAGCCGGAAGCCTGATTGATTGGCAGCCTGTACGAGATAGGAAAGAACGGCTCACCACACAGGCTTCCTTGTTAATGGATGCCCTGGTGAGTAAAGACGGCAGTTTTTTATATTACCTGAGTAAGACTGAAAAGAATTATGACCTGTGGCGCACCAACCTGCGTACGCGGGAAACCAATATTGTGTTGCGGCTGAATGTGCGCGATGGCAGTATGAAATGGGACCGGGAGCAAAAGTATATTTTCCTGCTGGCCGACGGAAAGATAATAAAGATCGATCCGGTCAATGCCAAACAAGAAGGGATCAATACCAGTACCGAAGTAATGATCGACCTGGCCAAAGAAAGACAAAGCATGTTTGACCATGTATGGCGCAGAACCGCCGAAACTTTTTATACCGCAGGTATGCATGGAGCTCCCTGGAAAGAACTCAAAGAACCTTACGAACGATACTTGTCAGGGATCGACAATAATTATGATTTTGCTGAAATGCTCAATGAGCTGTTGGGCGAATTGAATGTCAGTCATACAGGCGCTTCTTATAACAATAACCGGAAAGATGGAACTGTTACCGCTTCCCTTGGGGTGTTCTATGATCAGGCCTGGCAGGGTGATGGCGTGCGGATCGCAGAAGTGATTACTGCTGGTCCACTGGACCTGGAGAGCCTGGATATTAAAGCGGGCGATATCATCGAAGCCATCGATGGCGAACGCATCAGTAAAGACAAAGATATGGCCCAATACCTCGAAGGAAAAAGCAGTAAGCATATCCTGCTGCGCATCAACGATGGAAAGGGGGTACGTGAACTATTGGTAAAACCTGTAACACCTGCCGAAGAAGCAGACCTGTTGTACAGACGTTGGGTAAAGCGCAACCAGGAGGAAGTAGCGCGGCTGAGTAACGGTACAATAGGATATGTGCACCTGTACCGGATGAATGATGCCGCTTACCGGAATGTATATGAAGAGGCCATGGGTAAACTGGCTGCCTGCAAAGCCATCATTGTGGATACAAGGTTTAACCGGGGTGGTGACCTGGCGCCTGAACTGGCCATGTTCCTGAGTGGGATCAAGGTGCGCGAAAATGCCAATGACCATTTTGTGATAGGGAAGGAGCCTTCATTCCGTTGGACTAAACCTTCCATTGTATTAGCCAACGAAGCGAATTATAGTGATGGGCATTGTTTTGTGTACGATTACCAGGTCCTCCATATGGGTAAACTGGTGGGTATGCCTATCCCGGGCAGTTGTACCTGGATGACTGGGCAGGCCCTGCAGGATAATTCCCTCAGTTACAGTGTGCCTACCCTGGGGGTTAAAACATTGGCAGGCAGGTGGCTGGAAAATTACCAAACCGAGCCCGATATCCGGGTAATGAATGAATATGGAATAGTGGGCAAGGGCCGTGACCAGCAACTGGAAAGGGCGGTGGAAGAATTAATGAACGATCTGAAAAAGAACAGGTAGCGTGTACCTTCATAAATAAAGATGGTCCTACATGAACGAGGATGAACAGAATATACAGTATTGGGAGCAAATGAGGAGGGGCGATAAGCAGGCGCTTTTCGAGCTGTACAACAATACCTATTTCCACCTCGTGCGCTTTGGATTAAAGATAACCGCCAATGATGAATTGGTAAAAGATTGCGTGACCCAGCTTTTCTTTCAGCTATGGGACAAGCACGCCAGGCTGAATGCAGTGACCCATGTGCGGGCTTACCTGTTTACCTCCCTGCGCAGGATGTTGCTGGACAAGCTGGACTATCATTCCAAAACAGATGCGGCCATCAGCCGGTTATCCGCCAAAGAAGAACAGGAAGAACTGTCTTATGAAGAGATCATTGTGCGCGTGCAGCACGATGAAGAGTTGCGGCAGAAATTGTACAAGGCCATGGAGCAACTCACACCCAAACAAAAGGAATTGATCCGGCTGATGTTCTTCGAAGGGCTTAATTATGAACAGGTAGCTAACCAAACCTCCTTAAGTATTAAAACAGCCTATAATACGATCTACAATGCCATCCAGGTGCTGCGGAAAGTTTTAAAGTAAACTTTCAGCCAGTTAAAAATCATACTTTCTCTCTCTCGCCCAACTCCTTACTACCTTTGTGATCCTAAAATGTTTCCCGCCCTTCATAGTTAAATAAAAAAAATATTAAAAATACCCGGGAAATAATGAGCAAACCGCCCTCTGTATAATAAAGGGCAGGCTCATGAACCTACAAAACTATAGCGTAGAGGACTTCATCTGTGATGAATCGTTCCAGCATTATTGCCTGGGAGATGATCCGGAAGCCGTACAAAGCTGGACCACCTGGATCAGCAACAATCCCCATAAGCAGCCTGAGGTAGAGGAAGCGAAGCGGATGATCTCCATCCTCAATGCCAACCAGGGCCATCTTCCTGCACAATTGGATCAACTGAAAGATGGCATCAATCGTTTTGACCTGCTGAAACAGGCCTTGCAACAAGAACCGCCCCCGGCACCCCCAAAGCCTGTTGTTACCCGCTTCAAATATGCCATGGGCGTGGCAGCTTCCCTTTTGCTGCTGGCAGTGGCCGGTTACTTCCTGTTCAGGCCATCTACAACCGCGATACCTGCTAACCCGGAAGCTATTGCCAGCCATCAGCCCACTGTGCTTAGTTCAGGCAAAGAACCGCGCAAAACTGTCGTATTGCCGGATGGATCAGTGGTCACATTACGCAGTAACAGCAGTATTACCCTGGCCCACAATTTTGAGCAGGGCAACCGCGAGTTGAGCCTTTCCGGTGAAGCATTCTTTGATGTCACCCATCGGGAGAACCATCCTTTTATTGTACATACCAACGAAGTCAATATAGAAGTGCTGGGTACTGCTTTTAATGTGAGTGCTTATCCTTCCAACCCCCATACGGAAACTTCCTTGTTCAGGGGTAGGGTGGCGGTGTCGGTGAAAGATCATCCCGATCAAAAGGTGATCCTTACGCCCAGTATGAAACTCATCTATATGAGCGCCGTAGCAGCCAAAACACCCGCCGCCACAGAAAATCCTTTCCGGATCGTGCCCATGTCCGTAGACCCGGTAAACCACAAAGCGCAGGAGATCGCTTGGATCCGCAACAGGCTTAAAATAGAAGATGAACCGCTGTCGGCCATCGCTACGAAATTGCAACAATGGTATGGCATTGAGATCAGCTTTGCTGACTCAACTGTAAAAACCTTTCGATATTCCGGAACCTTTGAAAGCGAGACCGTGGTGAAAGCCCTGGAAGCGCTGCAACTATCTTATCCTTTTAATTTTCAGGTAGACAAAGAAAAAATAATCATCAGCAAATAAAAGGAAACGAACCAAGTATTGCTCATTGTTAAACCAACTAACGTTATGAAGACTGCTCATCGCTTCGCAGGAAGGCTCCTGCTCATCCCCGGCAGGCAACTGTTATTCTTTATGAAACTCACGACCATCTTACTGGTGTGCGTGGGTATGCAGGCACAGGCAAAGACCTTTGCACAGGAAAAGATCAATCTCCAGTTACGGAAAAGCACCATTAAGCACTTGCTCAATGAAGTGGAGAAACAAACCCTCTACAGGTTTGTATACCACACCGGCACCTTACCCGATGATAAAAGAATTGATATCACGGCCCGCGGCGCCAGCCTGGACCAGGTGCTGGCACAGGCCTTTACGGGTCTTCCACTGAATTATACCGTGAAGGAAGATAACCTGGTGGTGATCTTCTCTACCGAAAAGAAACCCGTACCCGATAAAACCATTAAGGGTAAAGTAACCGGCCCCGACAATGCACCCTTAGCGGGTGTTTCTGTATTGGTATCCGGCACCTCTATTGGCACACTCAGCAATGGGGTAGGTGAATATTCCATCCAGGTGCCCGATGATGCCAAAACCCTGGAATTTTCCCTGGTAGGCTTTCTTGAACAGAAAATAGCGATCAATGGGCAGCAAACGATCAACGTAACCTTGAAGTTATCTACGGTGAGCCTTAATGAAGTGGTGGTTACCGGTTATACGAATTATACCCGCAATAAATCAGCTTCTGCAGCTACTACCGTTGGTGGCGATAAGATCAATGACGTGCCCGTTGCAACTTTTGAACAGGCATTGCAGGGCCGTGTACCGGGCTTATCTGTGTCGGCTATGTCAGGCCAGCCAGGAACCAGCGCCAATGTAGTGTTGCGTGGTGTAGGGTCCATTGGCGGTACCAGTTCTGCTTTGTATGTGATGGATGGTGTGCCCATTGAAGCCGGTTATTTTCAATCACTCAATCCCGGCGATATAGAATCTGTTACTGTGTTGAAAGACGCTTCTGCCAAAGCCATCTATGGCTCCCGTGGTTCCAATGGCGTGATCGTGATCACCACCAAAAAGGGGAAAGCCGGTAAACTGGCCGTAGAATACCGCTCACAATACGGTGTATCTACCCTTACCTCTACCAAATTCAGGATGATGAACTCGGCCGAACGCAAGGAGTTTGAAGAAGGCATTGGTATGGAAACAGGCGCCGAAGCAGGCCCTTTCTGGGACTATTCAAAACTAAACCCTGCCTATGCATCCAAAACCCCGGCTGAAAAAGCTAAGGCCGATCGTATTGTAGACAGCTTGTTGGGTGTGAATACCGACTGGCGCGATCTCTTTATGCGCGATGGACATTTTATGGAACAACAAATAAGTGCCAGTGGCGGTAACCAGAATATCCGGTTCTATACTTCGTTGAATTATTTTGACCAACAGGGCCTGGTAAGGGTATCTGGTTTGAAAAGGTATACGCTAAAGAATAACCTGGATTTTAGTTATGGAAAATTGACCGCCAATGTGAACCTCAATATCGGGTATTCCAAATCCACCTATATACAAAATGAGAACGGCACTGGCGGTAATAACCCTTTATCGGCAGTTTATTATGCATTGCCTTATGAATATCCCTATGCGCCCAACGGTAAACTCGTTACCTGGGAAGACAGAGCCGCTTATCCTATTCTGGACCTGCGGGAAGGAAGTGACTCCTATGAACGGATGCTCAATACTTCCAGTAAAAAGGACCAGTTGAAAACGATCCTGGGTTTGTCGCTCAGTTATAACCTGATGAAAGGGCTCACCGCGAAGACAAGGCTGGGCATTGACTACCGCGACCAAACGAATGAAGATTGGATCAACCCCGACTCTTATGCAGGTAGAAAGCTTTCTGCCAATGGAAGGTTGGGCAGTTTCGGTGAAGGTGTGGTGCGGCACCTTTCCCTGGTGTCTACTTCAGGTCTCACTTATAATAACATCTTCGCGGATGATCATGATCTGGAAGTCTCTGGCTTGTTTGAATACCTGAGTAATAAGGACCGCTCATTTGGTTATACAGGTTATGGCATTGATGGAAGGTTGCCTAATACTCCCGCCGGTGTAGGTAATCCAGGTACTTATGTGCCGGCGCTGAGTGGATCGCGTACCCAAAATGCTATGTCTTCTTTCATAGGACTATTGCGTTATACTTATCAGAATAAGTACACCCTGAATGCCAGTTACCGGTACGATGGATCTTCCACGCTGCCTGAGCAAAACCGCTGGCATGGATTCTATTCTTTGGGCGCCAGTTGGGAAGTGAAGAAAGAGCGCTTCCTGGATGATGTAGATTTCATCTCCAACTTGCGTCTCAGGGCAAGCTATGGTACCACGGCCAGTCCTTTTACCAGCAATTTTGGCTACCTGCCTGCTTATGGCGGTTCCACTTATGGGGGTAATGCGGGTATTATACCTACGCAGCCTGGCAATCCGAATTATGATTGGGAATATGCCAAAGAACTGAACATCGGTTTTGACCTTAGCCTGCTTAACAACCGTATTCGTCTTACCACGGAGTTCTATAACAGGATTACCAGCAACCTCTTTATCAACCAGGACCTGCCACTTACTTCGGGCTCTTCCAATTTGGATATCAACTCCGGTAAAATGCGGAACCGCGGTGTGGAAATAGACCTGCAAGGCGATGTAGTTAGAACCAGGGAGCTTCAATGGACTGTAGGTGCCAATATGGCCTATAATAAAAATGTGGTGTTGGACCTGGGCGGTGTGGAAGAATTTGAATACCAGTACACCGGTATTATTCGGGTGGGCCTCCCTTTTGGGGCGCACTATGCTCCCAAATGGGCGGGGGTGAATCCGGCTAATGGCGATCCCCAATATTATACAGCAGATGGACAGATCACCACGGATTATAATGCGGCCACGATGAGCGTAGCGGAATTTGGAACCTATGTACCCGTTATTACAGGTGGTTTCAATACTTCCCTGACCTGGAAAGCTTTTTATGTAAATGCCTTGTTTTCCTTCACCGCAAAAGTAAACCGGTACAACAACGAGGATTATTTTAATGAGAATCCCAGCTTTATCACCAGTAACCAGTCTACCCGCCTTTTGTACGATCGTTGGAAAAAGCCAGGTGATAATGCCATCCTTCCCCGCATAGATGCTCCCCGTAATTTTACTTCGAGAGATATACAGGATGCTTCCTATGTGCGTTTGAGGAATGTGAACATTGGTTACAACGTGCCGCAGTCGGTGATCAGCAAATTGAAAGTGATCAGTGGTATACAGATCAATCTGCAGGCACAGAACCTGGTGACCTGGACGAAGTGGAGGGGATTTGACCCGGAAAATGGTAATGAATACGCCCGCTTCAGCTATCCGGCGCCAAGAACATACGTAGTAGGCTTAAACGTTAACTTTTAATTCCCACCAACATGACTATTACAAACACTTTTCATAAACATATTGTACTGGCTGCTACCGTCCTTTCCCTGTCTGTTATTGCCTGCAATAAGCAGATAGACCTGAAGCCGACAGACACTATTGACCCGACAAAGGCTTTCAGAAATATACCCGATGTCAACAAAGGGTTGTTAGGAGCGTATGCTGGTTTAAATCAATTCAGTAGTATTTTTTATACTTCCCGTATTACCGATGAAGTAATGTTACCTTCTGAAAACAGTACAGGGGGCGGCGTGGCTACCCACCGCTGGCAATATGATGGTTCTTTTCAGCATGATGCCTGGGGCGATAATTATTTCGTAATTGACCGTGCCAACAGGGTATTGTCAGTGATTGATAATATTGTTGCCAAACCCGGCGAAGAACAATTGAAGATCCAATACAAGGGAGAGTTATTGGCCTTGCGGGCCTATTGTCACTTTGAGCTCATCCGCAATTTTGCATCAGGGTACATAGCTGACTCCCTGGGTGTTCCATATATGGAAAAATCGGAGATCAGTATGCCGGCGCGTTTGACTTTCGCCGCTACCATGACTAAAATAAACAAAGACCTTACGGATGCGAAAGCATTAATACCTGCTTCTTTTAATGACAATACCAGGATCACCAAAGCTGCTATTTCCGCCATACAGGCCAGGGCTGCTTTGTATGAAAAGAACTGGGACAATGCCATCACTTATGCTACCGAAGCGATCAATGCCGTGCCGTTGGCCTCCCGCACCGATTTTCCTAAAATATGGAAAGATAAAACGACCAACGAAGTATTGTGGAAGCTGAAAAGAGCGACCGGTGATAAACAAACACCTATTGGCGATGCTTATACACAAGCAACCTTCCTGGACAATCCCGGAGGATCACGTTTGTATTATGCTGCTGCCTATAAACTGACCAATCTGTTTGACCAGGCCAATGATATCCGTTTCTCCTCCTATATTAAAATAGACCCGGCCAGGCAGACCGCCGGTAAAACACCCAATGCGGTCGTTAAATACCTGAGTGATGAGCCGGCTACCCGCAACCTGGTGGATATTAAGTTGTACCGTACCGGTGAAATGTACCTGATCAGGGCAGAAGCCTATGCAGAAAAGAATAACCTGCCCGCTGCCAAAAAAGACCTTAATGACCTGCGCGCCCAAAGGATCAGTGGCTATGTAGACCAGGACTTTGCTACTAAAGAATTGCTGATAGCTGCGGTTGATACAGAAAGATTCAAAGAACTGGCATTTGAAGGCCATCGTCATTTTGACCTAAGGCGTCATAAACTGCCCATCAGCCGTAACCCCGAAGATGCTGTGAACGCACTCGGTGCTGTATTGCTGACGCCCAATGATGCACAATACATCTGGCCCATCCCCAACAGGGAACTGCGGGTAAATAAGAACCTGAAACAAAACCCGCATTATTAATCCGTATAACCTGATAACTGGATGTCAATGACAAGATCAATTTTAGTGACCGCTGCCTGTACCCTTTGTTTGCACATGTCCCATGCACAGGTAAAGACCACTGCCGGCCCTTCCCTCGGCCTCACCGGTGATGCCAAAGATGTAACAACTGCTACGAAAGGCGGTGTAGCATTGATCGGCGGCGGTGGTAATGTGGAGGGCGCATTCAAATGGATGATCGAGCGCAGTGGCGGCGGCGATGTCGTCGTGATCCGTGCTTCAGGTGATTACCTGTACAATGATGATATTGCCAAACTGGGCAAGGTCAACTCCATAGAAACCTTGTTGATCAATTCGAGAGAAGTGGCCAATAGCGATAAAGTGGCGCAAACGATCCGCAATGCCGAGATGCTTTTCATCACCGGTGGCGATCAATCCAATTACATGCGTTTCTGGAGAGGTACCAAAACCTCCGAAGCGATCAATTACCTGCTCAATAAGAAGAAAGTACCGGTGGGCGGTACCAGCGCAGGCTGTGCCGTACTCAGTGGTTTCTATTATAGCGGAGAAATAGGCAGCGCCACCGCGGCAGTAGCCATGGACCCCTACGATGAGCAGGTGAAACTCTACAACAATGATTTTCTGCAACCTCCTTTTCTCAAAAATGTGATCACCGACCAGCATTATGTAGCCCGCAACCGGCAGGGAAGGCATATGACCTTTTTGAGCCGCATCATTACCGACTGGAAGACTTTCCCCCAGGGAATTGCCCCGGACGAAAGAACGGCCGTATGTATTGATGAGCAGGGCAATGCTACCGTGATCGGTGAAGGCAAGGCTTATTTCTTACTCACCAGTAAAGCTGCTGCACCGGAAGTTTGCGTAGCTGAAAAACCATTGCAATGGGTAGCCGGCAAAAAAGCAGTGAAAGTATACGAGATACAGGGTACAGCCAATGGCAATGGTTATTTTTCTGTCGCTGATTTTGACGCCGCTAAAGCAAAGGGTGGCAAATGGTACTGGTGGTGGATGGAGAACGGTAAATGGCAACAAAGTCCCGAAGACAAATATGTGCTGGTAATACATGGCGGTGCAGGCACCATTTTGCAAAGTACCATGACACCGGAAAAAGAGAAGGCTTACCGCAGCGCCCTGCGCCAGGCGTTGGAAGCCGGTTATGCCAAACTGAAAGCGGGTGCTCCCAGTCTCGATGCAGTGGAAGCTGCTGTGCGGGTGCTGGAAGACAATCCGCTGTTCAATGCAGGAAAGGGGGCCGTGTTTACCCATGATGGCAGGAACGAACTGGACGCGGCCATTATGAATGGCAATACCTTAGCGGCCGGTTCTGTAGCGGGCGTAAGAACCATACGCAATCCGATAACAGCTGCCAGGGCCGTGATGGAAAAATCGGAGCATGTGATGATGGTTGGTCCAGGTGCTGAGCAGTTTGCAAAAGAAGTAGGGATTGAACTGGTTGATCCTGGTTACTTCCGTACAGAAGAAAGGTGGAAGGGATTGCAGGATGCTTTGAAAGAGGATTCCCTCAAAGCAAAGCTCGACCATAGCTCAGCCCCGAAGAAAGGTACCATCAATATAGATTATAAGTTTGGTACCGTGGGTTGTGTGGCCCTGGACAATAATGGAATGCTGGCTGCGGGTACATCTACAGGTGGCATGACCAATAAAAAGTATGGCCGGGTAGGGGATGCGCCCATTATTGGAGCTGGTACCTATGCCAACAGCACAGTAGGTATATCCTGTACAGGATGGGGTGAGTTTTATATCCGCACTGTTGTAGCGCATGAGCTGAGCGCCCTGATGGAATACAAAGGTCTGTCCGTTCAGAATGCCGGAAAAACGGTGATTGAAAAAGTAGGCAAGCTGGGTGGCGATGGCGGCCTCATAGCCCTGGACAAGAACGGTAATATCGCCATGCCCTTCAATACCGAAGGCATGTACCGGGGCGCGATTACCCAAGACGGAAAAATGGAGATATCTATTTATAAGGAATGATGGTTTAGGTTCTTTTCACTACGTAGCATGTTCCACATTCTGGTACCTATTGGACAAAATGGCTTTTAACCATTTTGTCCTTTTTTGTTTAGTAAGGGTAATAATTTGGTGTATTGCATTGCTATTCGCCTATATCCTCTTCATCTTCTTCGTCTTCCTCCAATGCAGCATCGCCTTCCTCATATTCGTCCTCTCCTGCAATGGCAAAGTCGGCAAACCAACCTCCTTTGGCAATAAGTGTTGCAGGTGTTCCCGCTTCGGCTACCTGTCCCGCATCCAGCACAATCACATGGTCTGCATCCCTGACCATCGAATACCGGTGGGCGATAATGATGACAGTATTTTCTTTCCTGATCTCGTCTATGGTGTTTTTAACTTCTGCTTCGGTGGCATAATCGAGGTTGGCCGTTGCTTCGTCCATCACCAGTATGCCGGGCCTGGATACGATGACGCGGGCTATCTGCACCCGCTGGCGCTCTCCAACCGACAGGCCAAAGCCGCTCTCACCTACCAGCGTCTTCAGTCCATCGGGTAAGCGTTGTAAGGTAGTTTGCATACCGGCAGCAATAGCAGCGGTTTCCACTTCTGTATCGGTGGCTTCCGGTTTTTTGTAGCGTATATTATCCGCCAGGGTACCCCGGAAGATGGCGCCATCAGCAGCCACCATACCGATATTTCTTCTGACCGATGCGGCATCCAGGGCAGATAGCTTTTGCCCATCGATCAGTATTTCCCCGCTTTGCGGTTCAAATAGTTTTAACAACAGGTCCACGGTAGTCGTTTTTCCTGCACCCGATGTACCTACAATAGCGGTTACTTTACCGGGTGCTGCCACAAAGGACAGGTCTTTCAACACCTCTCTTTCGGGTGTATAACCAAAATGCACGTTCTTAAATTCAACGTTCCCTTTATGCAATAGCAATTCCGCTCCTGGCTTTTCTTCAATATTGGTATCCAGCAAGGTGAATGCCCTGGCCACCGAGGCTATATTCTGCTGCACTTCCGCCCAGATGCTGGCCAGGTTGTCAATAGGGGTGTACAACATATCCAGGTAAGCCACAAACATCACCACATCGCCCGGGGTCAGTTTATGGTGCAAAGCGAGATAACCGCCATAGGTGAGCACCATGGCAGTTGCAATATGCGTCAGCAATACCTGCCAGAAAGTATATTTGTTGGACAACAGTGACCGTTTGGTATAATCACCATAGGCGCTGGTAGCCTGCTTATCCAGCCTGTTCACTTCTCGTTCTTCCGCGCCGGAAAGTTTTACCGTTTTTATTCCACTCAGCGCATCCTGCATTTCTGCTGATACCTCCTCCCATTTTTCATAATAGCCGGCCAGGCTCATTTCGAGTTTCTTAGTAGATATAACTGTAATGATGAGGTAGAACGGAACGATTGATAAGGCCAGTAAAGCAAGAACATAGTTTTGCCAGAACATGATGGCGAGTATACCGGCAAGGCTGATGATCTCCGGAAAGATGTTCTTGGTAAAAACAGTCACCGTGCCTGAGATCTCTTCCGACTGATCGATCTGCTTATGTAATACAGCACTGGAACGTTTGGCAAAAAAGGCCAGGGGCAATTTCAATACATGGCTGAATGTGCGCTGAATAAAACGCCTTTCTATGGTGGCCGAAAGCTTTATGTTCATATTTTCTCCTATCCACCAAAAAATAAGGCCGAGCACATTGATCGTGAAAAGCAATATTATCGCCCATAGCAGGGTATTGAATGCTTCATGAGAGGTACGGGGTGCTACATGCGTTTTCGTATGCGGCTCTTTCACCCTTTTGTGGTGCAGAGCCTTCTTTCCGCTGGCTTCAGTTGCCTTATGACCCTTATTCCTGAAGAAACTGGCCGCTGGTTCTTCTTCCGTTTCCCGCTCAAGTCCCATTTCTGTTTTTACTTCATTGCGTGCTTTTTGCACAAACAGACCGGCAATATCATTGACCGCCTCCCTGTAGATAAGCGGCTCCAGCAAAGTGATGGCCGTACTTACCAGGCTGATGACGAAAACCGCCAGCAGCCTGGTTTTGTATGGCTGTACCAGGCGATAAATACTTAGCCATACATTGGTCTTGGAGTTATTTGAAGCAGTCATAACTGGCTGAACATAGATTGGTAATGTACCCTGAAATTATATAATTATTTATAATATCTCATGCCATACCCAATTGCCCGGGGACTGACTCATAAAAAAAAGCCGCTTCCATAAAGATAGAAGCGGCTAAATACTCAAATAACCATTGCCTGTGCTGACCAGCAGGTTGTCTGTTCACTGACTGATATAGGGTTTTATTCGAATTGATGAGCGAGTGTACCATGTATCACAGAGGTACTGGTATAGGTTTCTGTTTTAACCAGTTTGTCATTTACCAGTATCTCTGTTTTCAGGTTGCCATTCTTGATAGCGGTAACACTAAGGCCGATAACTTCATATTGGTTAACCCTTTTCGTGATCTTTTTGGAAAAAGGGATGGGCGCAAGATCTATACTCGACATGCCACCTGTTTCATTGGTATAATTTACATCGGCAGCATTTAATCCGGACGTGGTAGTGGTAACCCTGTACTCTATGGTCACATCTTTAGGATAACTTGAATTGTCGTTATCCTTGTCTTTTTTACAGGAAAATAAGAGACTTGCTGACAGGAGTAAGGCAATAATCTTCACCGGGTGTTTTGTTGTTGACAGGTTCATCATTTATGTTTGTTTTAAAATGTGCTATACGGCCTGGGTATACCAGGTTTTACAGAAAACAAGGTAGCTCTACAGTTGCGGGGTTATCTTGATACGGCCCTTCAACGCTGGTGGTCGGTAAAAATGGACCATTGGCAGGTGAATGACGCAGGCGTATCGGTTGCGGGGTTGTGTGCAAAGGTATCGGCCATGCACACCGCGAGCAATACGCTGAAACCGTGAATTTTATCTACTGGTATTCCGGTATTCTTGATATAATAAAAAAGTATTCAGCAATTGTTGTTTATTTTGCCTGCATGATCCGCCACACCACCCTCTTTTGCTTACTGATCAGTATTGCGCTATGGAGTAAGGCACAATTGCCATTGGATGAGCATAAATATGCCGACAGTCTGCAAACGGTTTTGAATAAGGCTACCAACGATACCGTCAGGGCCAAAAGCAGTTATCTCCTGTCCTATTATTGGGTGTTCAAGGATGCGGCCAAAGCGCGGGTATACCTCGATCAGGGCCGGCAATATGCACGGAACAATCCTTTTCAAACAGCTGTCTCCTGGTTTTATGAAGGGATCATATTTTATGCTACGGGTGATATCCCCAAAAGTGAAGTTGCTTTTCTGAAAGCCGATAGCCTGCTGACCCCATTCAATACAAAACCTGCCAAGCAATTCAGGGCGCAGGCATTACACAATTATGGCGTTCTGCAACAGGCCAAGGGCGATGAAAAAGGATTTGCTGAGGTGCTGCTCAATAGATCAATACCCCTGGCAAAGGAATCGGGCGATACCTCCGGCCTGGCCAAAAACTACCATGATCTGGCGCTTACGTTTAAGAATACGACACAATATGAAAAGGCGTCTGTTTGGGTCCTGACTGCTATACGGCTATTTAGGGAACTTCATGCCACTGCTGAGCTGGCAACAGCTTATGTAACGGCTGCCGAAAATTATGTGTTGTGGGAAAAGTATGACCTGGCCAAACCCATGTTGGACAGTGCAAATGCCATGTTGGCGCCTTTCCCGGAAAATCCGCTCTATTTGGATTATTATGCCGCTGAAAGCATTTACTACAACGCGGTGAAAGACCATAAGAATGCATTGGTGAGTACAGATAAAGGCATCCGGCTGGCGAAGCAATTGCACAGGGGTTATGAAGAACAGCGCCTGCTGCTGCAAAAGTTCTATGCTCATTTTAACCAGAAGGATTACCGGAATGCCAGACCGGTTTTAACCTACCTGCTGGCGCAGCCAGAGATGATGTCGCAGATCACGAACCGGCTGCAGCTGTACAAGGGCATGGCCGAAACGAATGCCGGGCTGGGCAATATGCAGGATGCGTATAAATGGTCTGAACAATACAGCAAACTGAGTGACAGTGTGCATGAAAGTCAATTGAAGACCGATATCCAGGCGCTGGAACTGAAATACAATGATGCGGAGAACCAAAAGAAAATAACCACCCTGAAAGCCGAGAATGACAAAGCGGCACTGACAGCCAGGAATACACGGTTGGTGAACTGGTTTTTAGCCTCTGTTTCTGTGCTGCTGCTGATCGCCGCCGTGCTGGGCCTGCTGTACTTCAGGAACAATAAAAAGCTGTCGGAACAAAAAGACCTCAATCACCAGCAGCAATTGAAGGAATTGGCCCAGCAACAGCAAATACAGTTCAGCCAGGCCATGCTACAGGGAGAGGAACGCGAGCGCCGGCGGCTGGCCGGTGACCTGCACGATGGACTAGGGGGGATGCTGGCCGGGGTAAAAATGAATTTGACCGGGCTCACAGTAGCTGCGCCTGTGGCACAGGATAATGACCTCAACAAAGTGATCGGCCAGTTGGACCACTCCATCAGTGAATTGCGCCGTATCGCCCGTAATATGATGCCTGAGGCCCTGTTGAAGCTGGGACTGGAAACGGCGTTGAAAGATCTGTGCGAATCGGTAATGACCGATCAGGTTCGGGTTGGCTTCCAGTCCTACGGGATCGAGAAAACGATACCGCAGCAAACACAGGTTACTATTTACCGGATCGTGCAGGAATTGCTCACCAATGCCATTCGCCATGGTCATGCATCCAGCATTTTATTGCAGTGCAGCCAGAATGAGGGTGTTTTTTTTGTAACACTCGAAGATAACGGCAAGGGATTTGATCCTCAAAATGCCGCCAGGGCCAAAGGAATAGGACTGAGCAATGTAAAAAGCCGGGTAGATTACCTGAATGGGAAAATGGACATCGCCTCCGTCATTAATGAAGGAACCACCATAAATATTGAACTATATGTTGCAGGATAAAGACGTTATAGAACTGGCCATAGTAGATGATCATCCTGTTGTGATCGAAGGGGTATTAAAACTGCTTGACAACAAAGAGCACCTGCGGGTAGCCGGCTCTTTTACTTCCGGCATGGAGTTTATTGATTTTATAAAGACCAGTAAGGTAGATATTGTATTACTGGATATCTCCCTGCCGGATAGGAATGGGATGGACCTATGTAAAGAGATAAAGATATTATCACCCGGTACCTGTGTACTGGTGTTGAGCAACCACAGTGAGCGCAGCATTATTATGCAGGCCCTTCAAAATGGCGCCAGCGGCTATTTGCTCAAAAACGCCTCCCCCACAGAACTCATCACCTGCATCCATGAAGCATTGGGTGGCCAGATCACCTTTAGCCGGGAAGTAAAAGAAATTATTGCCCGACCCTCAGTCATCGAATTAAGAGGTATTCCCCAATTGACCAAACGGGAAAAAGAGATACTGCAATTGATCTCCGACGGTATTACCACCGCTGGTATAGCTACACAGCTTTCCCTGAGTCCGCTCACCGTAGAAACCCATCGCAGGAATTTGCTGCAGAAGTTTGAGGTAAAGAATGTGGCTGCCCTCATCAAGGTTGCAGTGCAGCAGGGATTGATTTAGAAAGGCATTAGCTATTAGGTATTAGCCTTTAGCGCTTTTGATACGTAAACGGTGTATTGCTAATAGCTAACGGCTAACAGCTAATACCTTACTTCGTCAATTGAACTTGAAGGCGCTCAGGAAAAAGATAATAAAGAAAATGGTGAGTTGTGTAATATGGAATAGTTGCAGATTTTTTTTCAGCTGCTGCAATGATTGATCGTTGGCGGGCCCTGTTCCCGCCGTAGTCAGCATTTTATTGAGCCTTCCGTTGAGCTTTCGTCCCACCACAATACCATTCAGAATAACAATTACCACAAGGATTATCTTGATCCTGAACCACAACATAGCGCCTATTACGGCATGCAGGATGGTCATCATGCCTATGCCGGAAAGAAGCGTGAGTACAATACCTGCTACTACCAGGAGGGGAAGTTTCTCGGTTAGCTTTCTTGCCACCATACCTGCCGGCTGGTCTTTGGCATAAAAGGCCCAGAACTTACGGGTCAGTACAAAATCAACGAAAGTAGTGCCTGCCAACAACGTAATGCCAATAATATGGAACCACAAGGATGCGTGATAGATCATGATCTTATTTTCTTCATAAGACAGGCGAGATCCTTTTCCTGTGACAGCTGTTACTAAGAAGAACTATCTTTTTTAAACATCTTTAGTTTATCGGGATTTGTCTGGATATATATGTTCCTGATCTTGTCTCCATCCGGCTCCAGGGAGAAAAGACTGATGGGCGAATCGCCGGAGTAGGAGATGATGGAGGGAAGGCCATTGGCAATAATGATCTCCCGGCGAAAACCGGGGATTGCCTCTATTTTGGTGACTGCGCTTATCATCAACCTCGATACATTTTCTCTGCCGTAAATAGGCTTGTAAGCGGCTGTAAGGCGCTGTCCTTTCACATGAACGAATTTACCGCCACCATCTGCAAACAATACAATGTCTTCTTTGAGCAGATCGATCAGGTCTTCCATACTTCCCTCTGAAGTAGCCTGCAGCAGTTTATGCAGCATCTTTTCATGCACTTTCATGTCTACTTCAAACCGGCGGGCGTCTTTGCCCAGGTTGTCTTTTGCCCGTTTTAATATCTGTCGGCAATTGTCTTCCGATTTGTCAAAGATGTCGGCCAGCTCATAATAATCATAAGCAAATATTTCCTTCAGCAGGAAAATAGCCCTTTCCTGTGGAGTCAACTTTTCCATCAGGAGGAGGATGCCCAATGAAAGGGCATGGTAGGTCTCAAATCGTTCATGGCCATTGTCGACGCCATAGTTCAGCAAGGGCTCAGGTAGCCATACTCCTATGTATTGTTCACGCTGTACGCGGGCACTGTGGAGGTAGTTGATACAGGTATTGGTTACGATTTTTACGAGGTAGGCCTTGGGGTGCTTTACTGAGCCTTCCTGTGTTTCCATCCATCTAAGAAATGCATCCTGCACGATATCCTCCGCGGCATCTACACTGCCGAGCATATTGTAGGCCATGGAAAACAACAATGCCTTGTATTCAATAAAAAGGGACGCTTTCTTGTCCATGCTGTAATAAATGTAAGTTATTAGAAATTAAGTTAGCCGGGATCACCCGTAACATGGGACAAATGACCCTGCGGAATTGTGACAGGCTGGGAAGGAAAACAGTAAAAAAATGCCTGTCGGGGCAGTTGGCCGCCACTTGCGGACTGAATTACAGCATTTTGAGGTTCATTTTATAGTGTTCTCCCAGGGGAATGGTGGTTTGCCCAATGGTTACGGCTTCCTTACTGAGCCGGTCAATATGCCGGATGTTGACCACGTACGAGCGGTGTACCCGTTTGAATTGTTGTTCCGGCAGCAATTGTAGTAGGGATTTCATGGTGAGGTGGGTAATATGCTGTCCGGTAGTGGTGATGATCCTGATATAATCTTTCATGGATTGGGCAAACAGTATCTCAGCGAGAACAACCTTTACCAGGCTGCCGTTTACTTTAAAGTATACATAGTCTTTCTCTGGCAGAGAAGGAGGAATTGGCTGCTGGTTCAAAAAGCGGGCAATGCTCTTTTTGAACCGGTCATAGGTAATGGGTTTTAGCAGGTAGTCCACCGCCTCCAATTCAAAGCCCAGCAGGGCAAAGTCGGGATAAGCAGTAGTGAAGATAAAAGCAGGCGGCTCTTTTAAGGATTGTATGAATTGTGTGCCGGTAAGCTGTGGCATTTTAATGTCGAGGAATAAGAGGTCGATGGGCTGCTGATGTAGCACAGCAAAGGCCGCTGCTGCATGGAAGCATTCAGCAGAAAGGGTCAGCCCATCAGTTTGCTCAATGTATTTTTTTAATACCTGTTGCGCCAGTGGCTCATCATCCACGATCATGCATCTTACCATATCAATTGAGAATAATAGTTAAAAGTACTTCATAGGTTTCATTGGTCTCCTTTACCTGCACGGAGTGCCTGCCGGGGTACAGGATCGACAAGCGTTTTTGTGTATTGTCCAGTCCGATACCATTGCCATGGCTATTCGGCAGGGATTGATCCGTAGCGCCTGCTGCCTTGCTGTTCTTAACAGATAAAGTAAGTTCCTGGTCGTTGAGGCAAATAATGACCTCAATAAAACCTGTATGGACCTCTTCAATGCCATGCTTGAACGCGTTTTCAATATAGGGCAGCAGCAGCAGCGGCTCAATGAGCGCCTGATCAGTAATGCCCTGGGTATCGAACCGGATGGCCGTTTTATCATGGTAGCGGACCGACTGTACATCTACATAATTGCTCAGGAAATGTATTTCATGGGTAAGGGGTTGTTTTGGCTGGGTGGTTTTATACAGTACATAACGCATCATATCCGACAACTTGGCTACCAGGGGAGCGGTAAGCTGAGACTGTTGCAGGGCGAGGGCATATATATTATTAAGGGTATTAAAAAAGAAATGGGGCTGTAGCTGCGACCGGAGGTATTGGAGATCAGTTTCTGCCTGCAATTGTTTTAATTGCCGTATCTGCTTTTCCTGTTTGTCAAGATGAATAAAATAGGCCAGGGCGATCATGATCAGCAACTGGAACACGAGGTAATTGATGCCAAAATGAAACCGGCCTTTTAGTTTTAATACTTTTTGTGCTTCGGTGATCATCTCAATGGGTAAAAAGGAGAGACGGGCTATAGAACCGTACATGATATACACCGTGTATAGTTCCCGCACTGCCACAAACAGCAATACAGAAAGCAGGAAATATCCGTATCTTTTTTTGATAAGGAGTGGTTGAATGGCAAGTTTATAATACAGGTAATAAGGGATGACCGTGAAAAATCCCCAAACGAGGCGCCGGATGATGTTGACCTGGAAATAGCTCCATTGCAATTGCTTCGGTTCTTCATTAAAACCGTATTCAAGATCAGTGAGCAACGGACTAATGAACCAGATAAAAATAAAGAATGCCCATTCTATCCGGGCATATTTGTCGGAGGTGAAAATTGATTGCCTGAGGGTCATGCAGCTTAAAGGTATTGCAATTCCAAAATAAAACCGGGCGCTGGAAGGAGCACGGTCTGGTTTTCGATAAAAGCCCTTGTTTTTTCGATTAAACCGGTCCCGTCTTTTTGTTGAATGGGTATGTCGAATCGTCCGCAGGCAGGTATTGATAATGCCTATGTTTGGGGCAACAATCTTTATTATGATGCATCATTGCCTGTTATGTCTGTTTGTATTGTTCCTTACCGGAATAAGAGTTCAATCTCAACCTGCGTCTTCCCCGGCCAATGCGGTGGACGTACTCTCAAAAACAAAGGAAAAGCTGGATCGTCTTAGCGTGGTCCGTTACCGGCAAACCCGGGAAACAAAGTATTACGGAGACAATTATTACTCCTTATTCAGTGCGGAACTATTCATTCAGCGCATAAAGAATAGCCCCATAGGGTGGCGGCTACAGGCCAGTGAAGGGAATACGTTATTCATTTATGATGGCCAGCAGACCATACGACTGAAAAGGGACGCTATGACTATTGACAGTGCATCTGCAAAGAATGCAAGGCAGCTGGAGGGGAATAGTTATCTTTCTCATTCACTGATCAACCTGGGCTATTTTCTTCCCCTGGTGATCGGGGACGACAGCACCCAAAAGTCGATCAGTGATACCCTGATCGGCGGTCAGTCCTTGTATTGTGTAAAGATGGAGCGGCCCAACAGGTATTATGATGGGTTTTACAGCATGCAGCCTATTAACCTGCGGAATTTGCGGAGACCTTACTACCTGTTGATCGATAAGAAAACCTACCTGCCTTACCAGTTCATCACCAGATATATCCGAGGAAATGATGACCGGGATTATATAACAGTAACGTTTGACGATCTCAATATGGCTCCCGCTTTGCCTGCTGATAGCAGCTGGGCATATATCAGTTACAGGGACAAGTACCAGCCATTTAAGCCTAAGGAGAAAAAGCCTGTGATAAAGACCGGTGTTATTATCGGCGACTTTACATTGCCTGATTATAGACCTGCAGCCATCGATAGTGCATCGCTTCATCAATATACAGGTAAAGTGGTGCTGCTTGATTTCTGGTTCAAATCCTGCGGTCCTTGTATGGCAGCCATGCCCCATTACAATACTTTACAGAACAAGTACGGGAAAGATGGTTTCCAACTGCTGACGATCAATGTTGAGGATGGAGAAGAGGATATGAAGTTCTTCTACAATAAGTACCAGCCTGCTTATAAAATGCTGTTTAAAGGGAATGTGTTATTTGAAAAACTGGGCCTCTCGGCTTGTCCCTCTTCCGTGTTGCTGGATCGGAGTGGTAAGGTAACAGAGGTATTTGCGGGCTTTGATGAGCCGGTAATCAGCAGGAAAATTGGGGAATTGCTGGCACAATAGAGCGGTATGATATATGCCTGGTTGGCATGGCTTTTATGCGTATTATGGTTTTCATCCCTTAAAAAAGGAGGTTATATGGCAACGTATGATAAGCAGTATGAAGCAGACAACCAGACGGGTATCAACCATGAAGGCCCCGATGCAAATAACCCGGTAAAACGCTTAACGGCCCGCTCGATCACGGGTGACAAGGTGGAGAATCCGAATGGGGACGATCTGGGCAAAATAGAGGACCTGATGATCAATATCGATACGGGAGAAGTGGAATATGTAGTGATGGAATCAGGTGCTTTCCTCGGTTTAGGCGGAAAGCTATTTGCGATCCCATTTAAAGAGTTACGTTTGAATCCTGCGAAAGAAGTATTCGTATTGAACAGGGACAAAGAATATCTGAAAGAATCACCGGGATTTGATAAAGACCATTGGCCCGATACAAATGATCACCGCTATTTTGAACGCGTGACCAGCTATTACGACCGGACACCCATACCCATGTTGCCCTTGTAGATCGTATGGGGAGTGAAAGATATCCAAACAACGGGAGAGCGCCCATTGTGGCAGGCTGCCTGAAATGACAGCGGATAAGAAGCTTTGCCAGGTTATCACAATAACCTGGCAAATGCTTGTTTGACCTTACGGCCAGATTTATTTTACATGCTTGTTGACAATCTTAGCCAGTTCAAACATGGATATCTGGTCTTTGCCAAAGATTGGTTTCAACTTGGAATCGGCATTGATCATTCTCCTGTTCTTTTTGTCCTGGAGATTGTTCTTCTTGATATAATCCCAGATCTTCTTAACGATCTCAGTTCTGGGTATTGCCTTTGAACCGATCACTTCACCGAGTGATGCGCTGGGCGTAAGAGGAGCCATGAAGGCTGCGTTTGGTTTCCTGGCAGATTTTTTCTTAGCTGCTTTCTTAGCTGGAGCTTTCTTTACAGGAGCTTTCTTCGCAACTTTCTTAGGTGCTGCTTTTTTGGCGGCCTTTTTTACTGCTTTTTTAGCTGCTTTCTTGGGCGCTTTTTTTGTTGCCATTGTTCGATTTTTTTTACGATTGATGATGGTGACTAATGCAGGAGGAAGGGATCTTATTCCTGCATTAGACAGGATGATAATCTATCCTCCAAAATTAATGAAGTAATATAGTAAGAAACATCCATATCAGCTCATCATTTGTACACCAGTTATACACTCTTGTGAATAGCTTTTCATTGGGGAAATCGAATAAAAGAGGTATTAACCACCGTTGGAGATATGAAAATTCCCCAATGAAACGACATAAAGTGCTATTGTAATTGCTTCAATACCCTGGCAATATTGACACCTTTACCCAACACTGGTTTGAACAGATCGCCCTCTCTTTTGATCCGTTCCATTGCATTGGCAAGTGTGAAATGTTGTAGCTGTAAACCCTTCTTTACTTCGTCCCAATGGAGGGGCATTGATACCGTGGCGCCGGGTTTGGGTCGCAGTGAGTAAGCCGCTGCCAGCGTGGCTTTGGGGCGATTTTGCAGGTAGTCGATATAGAGTTTTCCCTTCCTGTTGCGGGTGAGTCTTTCGATGCTGGTAAACTGTGGTAATTGCTCCCGTACATGCGTGGCGATGAGCTTGCCAAATAGCTGGCATTCGTCATACGTATACTTTGCGCCCAATGGGATATAGATATGAATACCGGTAGAGCCGGATGTCTTGGGGTACCCCTCAATGCCCAGTTGGTCCAGCACCTGTTTTACCACCCGGGCGGTTTGTATCACCTGTTCAAAAGTATTGCCTTTGTCGGGGTCCAGGTCGAGGCAGCACCAGTCAGGGTGCTCCGGTTTGTCAATGGTGCTGTTCCAGGGGTTCATCTCAATGGCCCCCAGGTTAGCCATCCACAACAGGCCTGCTTCATTGGTAGGTACCATGAAATTCTTGTCTTCCCCCTCACTGGTATGATAGGGAAATTGCTTGATCCATGCGGGCGCTTTGCCTGTTATATCCTTCTGGTAAAAGCTTTTTCCATTGATCCCATTGGGGTATCGGTTCAATGATTGGGGCCGGTTTACCAGGTAGGGGAGTATATAGGGCGCCACCTGGTAATAGTAGTTGAGCATATCTCGCTTGGTATATTTTTCCTTTGGCCAGAATATCTTATTGAGGTTGGTAAAGGAAAGTTCATGGCCATTGATAGCCCTCACCTGCGTTGCTTCAGAAGGGTTCAGCAGGGTCTTCCTTTCCTGTTTGCCTCCCTGCTTCAATAGTTTGGTTGCCGGATCTTT
This sequence comes from Paraflavitalea soli, assembly GCF_003555545.1. Classification (GTDB taxonomy): domain Bacteria; phylum Bacteroidota; class Bacteroidia; order Chitinophagales; family Chitinophagaceae; genus Paraflavitalea; species Paraflavitalea soli. The sequence continues at coordinate 610,558 of NZ_CP032157.1, forward strand.
CCTGCCCCTTTTAGTCACTTCCTTTACCTCCACAGCAGTTTCAGCTACTACAGCGCTGGCTTTTTTGTCTTCCCGCATACCTTCAAAACTGGGATGGCGCATCACTCCGTCGCTGGTCATTTCAGCATAACTCACTTCTCCCACCAGTTTGGGTTTTAGCCAGGTAACGGTGGCATGAGGAGGATTGGGCCGGAAGCGGGAAGGCTTGTTGACGTCTGGCAGTTCAGTAAAAGGGCATTTGGTGGTAATAAGGGGCTTAAACTGTTTCATCATTTCCCGTTGCATCTTGTCATTGAAACCAGTACCTATTTTGCCGGTATAGTTCAATCTTTTCCCGTCATACAGCCCTACCAGCAATGCACTGAACAGTTTGGGTGAATCCTCATTGTTGGTGAATCCGCCGATCACTACTTCATGTCTTTTATTGGCTTTCAGCTTTAACCAGTCGCGGGTACGTTCTCCCGGCAGGTAAACACTATCGGCTTTCTTGGCCATTATGCCTTCCATTCCCATTTTAGAAGCTGCTGCCAGGAACTCTGTGGCCGAGCTTTCGAAGGCTTCGCTGTAGCGGATAATGCCCGAAGATGGTACCAATGGTCGTAGCAGATCACGTCGCTTTACCAGTGGCAGTCCGGTGAGGTCGTGGCCATCCAGCCAAAGGATGTCAAATACATAATATACCAGTTCGCCATCAGCTTCACTTCGCCAGTTCTGCAGCGACCCAAAATGGGAAATGCCTTTGTCACTGACCACGCAGATCTCTCCGTCTATGACTGCATCGAGCTGCCAGTCCTTTACCGCCTTGTATACAGGATAGAATTTTTCATTGAATGATTTCTGGTTGCGGGAGAGTAGTTCCACCTTGCCTTTATTACAAAGGGCCAGGGCCCGGTAGCCATCCCATTTGATCTCATACAACCAGCCTGGTTGATCAAAAGGTTCGCTGACGAGGGTGCCCAGCATGGGTTGAATGTTTTTGGGAAATGCTTTTTTAGGTGCTTCCTCCAGTGCTGCTACGTCTTTTTTTTTTCGTGCCGCCTTGCGCGGTGCTGTCTTTTTTACTGCTTTTTTCGGTGTGGTGGTAGCGGCTTTGGAAGCTTTTTTAGGAGCGGCAGCCTTTGATTGACCGTATATATTATGACTGGTCTTTGCCACTTCTTCAAGGGTTTTATCAGATACAACAGACCGTACTTTCCTGGTTACATCCGTTGCTTTGGCGTACTGATCCCGGTGTTTGATGAGTAGCCAGGCGTTGTTCTCTGCATTTTTTAATCGTACGAGCGCAAATTCACCCTGTAGTTTATGGCCTGATAAACTGAATTTGAGCGAGCCTGCTTTGAGTTGTTTGAGCAACGCTTTTTCATCTTTCTTTTTATCGCCGCTGGGTTCGAGGGGTTCATAGGTGCCTTCATCCCATACGATCACCGTGCCGGCCCCATAATTACCTTCGGGGATAATGCCCTCAAAACTGCGGTAATCATAGGGATGGTCTTCTACCATCATGGCCAGTCTTTTGTCTTCGGGATTGGTGGAAGGCCCCTTGGGGACCGCCCAACTTTTCAATACACCGTCCATCTCCAGGCGGAAATCATAATGCAGGCGGGATGCATCATGCTTTTGTATTACAAATCGTAAAGCTTTGCCGGATGACTTGCCACCGGTAGGTTCCGGTGTTTTGTTAAAGGAGCGTTTTTTGCGGTAGGTAGTTAAAGCCATGGTTGCGAATTGTACAATGCGTGAATGGTATTGACCTATATGTCAGCAAATCAAAGACCGTGAGAGCGATAATAGGCCTTTGTCCATAAAAGTCCTCACCAGGTTCCAATAGCCTGAGACCTGTGATCGACGCATGTTAAAGGCGTAGGATTTGTGAGGGTATAAGATATTGCCTCTCTTTAATAAAGCATACAAGCAAAGCGTCCGGTAAACCTGTTATACAGCAGAACTGCAATTATTTACATGAGGAGAAATACAAAAATATACATTGGTACTTCGGGATGGCACTACAAGCACTGGAAGGGTACTTTTTACCCGCAGGAAATAAAAGATGCCGGCCAATTCGATTATTATAGTCAATATTTTAATACGGTTGAAATTAATAACTCCTTTTACAAATTACCAGCTCCTGCAACCTTCCGGCAATGGAAAATGGAAGCACCGGCAAAATTCATTTTTTCAGTAAAGGCCAGTCGTTTCATTACCCATATGAAAAAGCTCAATCCTGATGGGGCCAGTATACAAAAGTTCCTCAGGCGTGCCGGAGAACTGGATAGAAAGCTGGGGCCGGTTTTGTTTCAGCTGCCACCGGCTTGGAATATTAACATCGATAGACTCGCTGCTTTTTTAAAGCAGCTACCCGGCAGGCAACGCTATACTTTCGAATTCCGAAATCATAGTTGGTACCATGCAGAGGTGTTTGCTTTATTACGGCAATACAATTGTGCTTTTTGTATCTACCATCTTGATAAGCACCTTTCCCCTCTGGAAGTAACGGCTGATTTTGTATATGTAAGACTGCATGGCCCAGGCAATAAATACCAGGGGAATTATCCAAAAAAGGCCCTTGAAAAATGGGCAGGACTATGCCATCAATGGCAGCACGAAAAAAAGGATGTCTATTTGTATTTTGACAATGATCAGGCAGGCTATGCCGCTTTTAATGCACAGCGATTACTGAAGTTGGTAAATAGTAAAGAGGGGGCCTGATCAGGAACTGCGAGTTATTAGTCCAGCCGGAAAGAGATCTTGGCAATCACACCATAGGAAACGATCTTGCCATCTTTCACATGTGCTTTGATGTCTTTGACAAACACCGAGTCGATATTCCGTATCGTTTTGGAGGCTTCAGCTACGGCCACTTTTAAAGCATCGTCAATGCCTTTTTCTGAAGAAGCAATCACTTCAATGACTTTTACGATAGCCATAAATGGTAAGTTTTGGATGAAAAGGTATGACCGGCACAATTTTCATACCTGCCAGCTAAAGACACCTGAAAGGAGAGAATTGCGGCAGAGCTTCTACACAAATCGGCGTCAGTAAATGCGTGCTGATGACGCAATTCACCCGTAGATTGTCGTAATTGCACATCCTGTATCTAGCTAATTGACAGTAGGTTTGCAACAATTCCTTACTCATAAAACAAGCGTATATGGCTGTAAAAAACTTCATCGACCTGCCAATGAATGACCTGCAAAAGCTACTATATGAACTGGATCTTGCTGCCCGGGGTGTACTGGCCATCATCGCTGATTTTAGCCAGGAGCAATTCAATAAAGTACCTTTTGCCGGTAGCTGGACGGCAGGTCAGGTATCAGAACACCTGTTGAAGTCCATCAGCGGCATACCAGCTTTGATGGCAGGCAACACCCGGCCTACCACTGAAAGGAAAGGAGATGAGCACGTAATGACCATTGAAACCATTTTCCTTGATTTTGAAGTGAAAATGAAATCACCAGAGTTTATCCTTCCTTCCAATGGTCCGCACGACAGAAATGAGCTGCTCCATGGTTTCAGGACAGCCCTCGATGAGATCGCCTCTAAAACCCGCACGATGGACCTTACGCTAACCTGCACTGATTTCCCATTTCCCGGAATAGGAGAGCTTACAAGGTGGGAATTGATCAGTTTTGCCATTTGCCATACCATACGCCATACCCGTCAAATGAAAAATATTCACGGGCATGTAGCTGGCCAATAAACTGACTATACCCTAAAATGGCTGCCTGCTATTCTCTGCAGGCAGCCATTTTATTGGATGGACAACACTCTATAATTTCACTATTTGTTTCACTTCAGTATACCCGGCCATGGTGATTTTTAATAAATAGACACCTTTTGACAGCCCGGATACATTCAATTGTGTAGTTAATTGTGTACTTCCTTTCTGCAATCGGGAATTTCTCATGATAACTCCGGAAGGGTTGGTAAGCGTAACTGTAACGGTGCCCTTGAGTTTGTTGGTCAAGACCAGGTTCACAAGGTCGGGAACAGGATTGGGGAATACTTCCAATGTGTGATCTGCCGGCGCAGCTTCATCTGATATCTTTTTTTGCGTAGTTGTTTTTCCGGCTGTTCGCAGTAAGGCAGTTCCTGCTTCTTCGATCACAAAACCATTGAGGTAGGTATAAGTGCCACCAACACCTCTCGTGACACTAACCACAATGGTACCCGATACGCTAGGTGTAATGCCTGTGAATGTGGCATCGTTGGCGAGGTTATTGTCAGTAAGGATATTGATGGTGTCTCCATTGATGGCAAAATTGGTGTTGTTGGTGGTGGGGTTGGCTACCTTTCTACTGGCAAATAAGCTGATGTTATAAATTTTGTTCACATCAAGGCCACTGATGGTAAGAAACCTGCCCACTGTAACATAGGATGCGTACCTGAGTACTTCCGGTGGGCACATAGTACCTCCATAAGTAGCCGTATTGTCTGCAGAAGGGGTTAGTACCGCAGCCCCTCCATTGGTAAGGGTTTGTGAAACGTTGTAGCCTGATGCTGTGCTGTCTTCATACAGCAGGTTGATAATGGTACTGTTGACATTATTGTTCCAGTTATTCCAGGCTGCATTGTTATATGGATTGGTGCCGCCGTAAACATTTACGTTTACTTTTTTCAATACCACGCCGGTTGAAGTATCCGCCACTACTACAATTAATGAATCATATCCTGTCGCACCGTCATCATCTGTTACGGTCAGTCTGAAAATATAGGTCCCCACAGAAAGGCCGGTAACGGTAGTAGCTGGTGTGGAAGGCGATGCGATGGTGGCAGAAGGTCCGCTGCTTTGGGTCCAGGTATAGGATATAATGGATCCATCTGTATCAGTTCCGGAGCCGGAAACGTGTAAACTGTCCTGCGGTAGGTAGATATTTCTGTCGTTGCCGGCATTGGCCATGGGTGGCTGGTTAGGTGGTGGCTCAATGCCCACCATGGAAGTATCGCCCTGGCGAAGCATCCATTCAAAGATGCTTCCGCCGATGTAAGTACCCATGCTATTGGGGTGAAGGCCATTGGTGCCTATAACAGCCGTATTGGTGATGGGAGTTACACATCGCCAGTCTTTGGCGTTGGGGTTATACATCTGGTTCCAGCAGCAATGCTCGCCTCCGCCCAATTTTTCGAAGCTGAAGTAAGCATTAGCGCCAAATCCACGATTGGCAATCGTGTCCCTTGGTTTCCATACGGAACGGCCATCTGTGGTGCCTTCGAGGCCAAAGAATTTACCATTATATTTCTGCGCCCAGGTCCCATAACCGCCATATCCCCAGTTGTCGGCAGCCGGAAAGCCCGACATACAGCAGGCGTCTGACTGCCCCTGTAAGAACACAGCACTGGTAATCGTGCTCATAGGACCTTCGGGCGTTACCGGGTTTTTGTAGCAAATATATCTTCCCCAGGTAAAAGCTCCTTCAGAGAAGCCGGCCACATGAACAGCATTACGCTTTATATGATAGGTGTTGAGTACATAGGTCAGCCAGGCATATACGATATTGGGCCTGATGTTAGCGGCATTGGTACTCCAGGTGATGATGATGGGATAATGTTTGCCATTGCCTAATTGAATGCCGCCATCCCAGCCATTGTTCATCCAGTAATGTGGGCCAAACTTACGGTTGTTCATTTTCATCGTATCGTTATTGCCGTTGTTCTCACCGGCCCCGGGGCGTGTAATGAATACGGGCCGGGAGGCAGTATCGACGTGCCCGGCAGTGAACATATGTGTTGGGCGGGAAATGGTCATCATGATTTTGGTAGTGCCCGATTGCCATAAGGTATCGTAAGTGATAAAATCATGGGTTTCAGTTTGCGTGATACCGGTAACTGATAACATCAACATTAGGCAAAGCAGTAGCCAGCCTCTGCATTGGAGTAAAAAGTGGGTCATTTTTTTTAAGATAAGGTTTACAATGAGGTCTGCAAGGGACCTGTACTAACTAAATGTAGGAAGAATTAGGATACCATTGAATGGTTTTAATGCGAAAAGGAATTGCGTTTAATCAAATAATCTATTTTATTTCAGGTAATAGTATCACTGCCCAAGCCCATATCTTAAACCTTACGGTAACTTATATAAGCTGTGGGTTAAATATACCATGGGGGCCTGACAGGAAATGACCAGCATGCACCTGGTTCATAGCTTGTGTGCCGTCTGTAATTTCCTTGTTGTTGATAGCCTGGCTTTGTTGTTTGGTACCATACCGGGGCTTGGATTCAAACGACCTGAACAGGCTGATAATGCCTTTCAGGCGGTTGCTGATACTAAGAGATGCTGTTTTCATAACTTTTTTCTTTTAATGGTGAATGAATGGCCTGTTGTATCTCCGGTTGCGGAACGACAACAGGTCGTTTTTTCTGTTTGGCAAGCACCATACAAAGAACGAAACCGGTAAGGGCCAGTCCGGCGCCTACATATTCCGGTGATGTGTAACCATATCCGGCCGCAATGGGCATTCCGCCCAGCCAGGCCCCCAGCGCATTGCCCATATTGGCGCTGGCCTGCAAAGCTGAGGAGGCCAGCATTTCCGCACCTTTGGCGGCCCTGATCATCAGCATTTGCATGGGAGCTATCACGGCAAAAGCAATGGCCCCCGTAATGAACGTCATACCAATGGCCGGTACCTTATAATAACTCACTACCGATACGATGAGCAATGACCCGATCATGGTCAGTAAAAGTGAGGCAGTTGTTTTCAAGGGCGAAAAGCGGTCCGCCAGCCTGCCTCCAATGAAATTGCCCGCTGCCATACCCAGGCCGGCAATGATCATGATGCTGCTGATACTGCTGCTGCTGAACCCGCCCACTTCCGTCATCAGCGGGGCGATATAACTGATCCAGGCAAACAAACCACCGGTACCAATACTGGAAATACCGATGATGATCCAGATATCCCGTTGCTTGAAGACCTTGGCACTTTTGCTGAATCCCTCATAGGGCGATGGCGTTAAGTTGGGCATCCACTTTTTGATGCTCAGTGCAGCCACCAGCGCTATCAGCGCAATGGCCAGGAAGGCATACCGCCAGCCAATCGCATGCGCCATCCAGGTACCCAGCGGCACACCGGCAATATTCGCAATGGTAAGTCCGGCAAACATCATCGATACCGATCTTGCTTCGCGGCCGGGATCGGCCAGTCTGCTGGCCACTACAGCGCCCATTCCAAAGAAGGCCCCATGCGGCAAACCGGCAAACAGCCTTGTCACCAGCAACAATTCATAACCCGGGGCCAGCGCAAACAAGGTGTTGAATAACGCAAACATACCCATCAGGCTCAGCAGTACCGTCCGGGGCCTGTACTTAGCCGTCAGTGCCGTCATCAGCGGTGCACCGATCACTACCCCCAGGGCATAGATGGAGATCAGGTGACCGGCTGAAGGAATAGAGATATCGAGTGAAGTAGCCACATCAGGCAATACACCCATCATCATAAATTCCGTCATGCCCACTACCATGCCTCCCAGTGTAAGGGTTAGCAAGCCTGGCTTCAGCGTACTTAATAAACTCGATTGTTTCATATGTTGCATTGATCAGATTGATGGCAGCAGCGTAGAAAAATAAAAATGCCCACTTGTCAGCAGGCATTCGTTGTGTGTGAGGGGGTATCTCATGTGAGCGCTTGGCCCAGTTCCCATAGGTAATCTCTTTCTTTTATGACATGCAATCCTATGATCATCGCTGCACTATACCAATCTTACATGTTTACCTGTTTGCAGCACTTCGGCTACCAGGTCTAGGTCATTTTTCGCAGCTCCGGATATTACTATGAGATCTATCGTTGAGTCCTCCATGATGGCGCGTTTGTCGTACACTATTTCCGATTGCGGATAATGTAGTTTGATGATCTCCGGCGAACCGTTGGGGACCATCACTTTTTTAAGGTGAAAACCGTGACGGTTGCCGAGCGTATCAGTCTTAAAAGTCCCGGCAGGAGAGGTACCCTCTATAAGCCCCACATTTGTTAATCTTTCCATACTCACGTTTTGGGTTCCATTATTCCGGCCTGGTTGCTGTAGCTGACGGGCACGGGGTAACTTGAAATGTGTGTTGACTACACAAAAGTAAGTATATTTGGTTAAACGTTTAACCAGTCGGCGCGGGTTTCAGCGATTCTTAACATGCCTTTAATGCTTTCGGTAGTAATATTCGATTGATAGTCAGTATATTGACTGCATCGGGTAGGATAGTATCTGAAAGGTGTTAGAGCGATTTAGACCACGATTGTGCTATGGAGCGAAAGGTTTCTTTAAAAGATATTGCCCAAAAGGTAGGGGTGTCGACAGCCCTGGTTTCCTATGTCCTGAACAATAAACGGGAAAACAGGGTGTCCAAAGAACTGGCCCGGCGCATACGGGAAACTGCGGCCGAAATGAACTACCGCACCAACCAGGTAGCCCGCAGCCTCAAAACCAATAAGACCTACACCATTGGCCTTATTGTAGCCGATATTGCCAACTCATTCTCCTCGGGGCTGGCACGCATCATCGAAGATGAGGCCGAGCAGCATCAGTATACCGTGATCTACAGCAGCAACGATGAGAATGCCCACAAATGCGGCAAGTTGATCGACACCCTGCTCGACCGGAAGGTGGATGGCCTGATCATTGCACCGCCCGCTTTTTCCGAGCACCAGCTGATCTACCTGCAACAACAGCGGGTGCCTTTCGTACTGGTAGACCGTTATTTCCCCGATCTCCCTACCAACTATGTTGCCCTGGATAATTATGGCATGGCGTTTAAAGGCATTGAGCACCTTATCCAGGTCGGTTGTCGCCGGATTGGGATGATCACTTACAAAACAGAATTGCATCACCTGCAGGAACGCAGAAGGGGCTATACGGCGGCGTTGAAGAAACACCGGTTGCCCGTTTCCAAAAAGCTCGTCAGGGAGGTAGATATAAAGCTGGAAACAACGGCGATCGAAAATGCCATTGATTCCCTGCTGTCCGGCGAGGAGCCCGTAGATGGTTTGTTGTTCAGCGCCAATAATATTGCCTTGGCAGGATTGAAGTATATCAGCACCCTGCCGGTAAAAGTGCCGGACCAACTGGCTATTGTGAGCTTTGATGAAACAGAGGCTTTGGAGTTTTTTTATGCCCCCTTTGCTTATATCAAACAACCATTACCCGAAATGGGACGCCTGGCCACGCACTTATTGCTCGAAAGCATAGAAAAGGGGAGTGCTACCACCCAGGTCAACCTGGAAGGAGAACTGATCCTGAAAAAGCCTTATGCGCCCCGATAATATATAATTCCCAACTTTATTTTTTACTGCTGACATAGGGCTGTCACTACCCGCTTTTTTCTTTGTGTGGTAACCAACAATAAAAACCACATTTATGCAAAACAATGTTATCAGCACCACAGAGTTCATTACACCTGCTCAATTACTCGCACACTGGCAGGGGCATCGTCACCTCACCAGGCGTGTAGTGGAAGCCTTCCCGGAAGACAAACTGTTTGATTTTTCAATAGGGGGAATGCGCCCTTTTTCAGAATTGGTGCTGGAACTGATCCGGCTGACCATTGTAGGGGCACATGGCACGGCTACAGGCCAATGGAAAGATGTGGAGGAACTGTATGCAGGTGATACCAAACCTACTACGAAAGCGGGCATCCTGCGGTTTTGGGACGATGCCACTGCCTTGCTGAATGAGCAATGGCCCTCCATCAGGCCGGAACGCTGGCAGGAAATGGATGCTGCTTTGGGACAATATGAAGGGAAGGTATATTCTATCATGCTGTATTGGCTCGACAATGAAAATCATCACCGTGGCCAGGGATATGTGTATCTCCGTGCATTGGGAATAGAACCACCCTTTTTCTGGGACAGGGGACAAGGCAACTGGTAATTCGTCAGACACTGTCTGAGGATTTGAGCAATACCAAAAGGTTGTATCAATCGATACAGCCTTCTTGCATTAACCCACTTCCGGTATTCAAACGCTGGCTAACATGGCCGCTGCAAGTTTTTTATAGCATGCCTCCCATGCCTCTTTTAATTCTTCGTTCCAGTCGTTTCCCAGGCCATGTTCAAGCGTCCATAACAAAGCTTCTCCTACCATTTTATAATATGCAGGGATGACGCCGTATTTAATATGACGAACAGCCAAATCAGTTATTTCCGCTGAGATCACGTCCAGGTTATCGAGTCGGGTCACGATGAGGCTCAGCATCTCCATCAACTTTTCATGTTGAGCATTCATATCTGTGCCAAACATTTTCTGCAATGACGGACTAATGACGAATAGTTTGCTGTAGAACACGTCGCCAACGATGGTTGGCTTGATTTGCTGAAATAACCGCCAGCTCCTTTGTATTAATTGTATTTGTTTTTTGGTCATTATCTATCCATCCATTTCTTCAATAAAGGAGCTTTTTCCCGGCTTACATCAACTTCCAGTTTCAGCGGGGACCTTACCTGGATAGTCAGTTTTTGATTGCCAATGGGTTTGACTGATTGGATGGCATTGATGTGAATGATTGCCTGCCGGTTGGCCCGGAAAAAAAGTTGTGGATCCAACACTTCCTCGATCTCATCGAGCGCTGAAAAATCATAGATATGCTTTTCACCGCCAAAAGTGTATATGTAATTGAGGTTATCCTTTAAAAATACGGCGATGCTGCTGGTTTCAACAGGTGTCCATTTATTATTGGTATTGATAATAAAACGTTCTTTATACTGTTGTTTTGGGGAGCCGGGATTGGTGAAAAAGCTCATCAGGTGCTGCATGTCTACGGATTCAGGAAAGGCGCCAGGCCGCAGGTTACGTACTTTGTTGATGGCCTTTTTCAGGTCTTCTTCCTGGACGGGCTTTAACAGGTAATCTACTCCATTTACTTTAAATGCCCTGATAGCATATTCCTCATAAGCCGTACAAAATATAATGGGACATTTCAAGAGAAACTGATCAAATAGTTCAAAGCTTATGCCATCGCTCAGTTTTATATCCATAAAAAGTATGTCGGGTTCCTTGTTGGCCATAAACCATTTACGGGCAGCTTTCAAGCTGGGTATAATTTCAAGCACTTCTATGTCAGGCGCAACAGCGCCAATGGTTTCCTGCATTTCGGCTGCAATCAATTGCTCGTCCTCAATAATTAATGCTTTCATGATTTATAACAAGGGGATTTTTACAATGAAATAGTGCTCGTCGGTTATTATTGCTATGGGCTTGTCGGTATAATACCTGTACAAGGTTTGTAAACCGGTCAGCCCCTTTTTATTGCTGGTTTCTACCAGGTGATACTTTTGCAGGTTATTTCTTACAACAACGTATTCCGCATCGATATAAATATCTATAACAAGCGGGCTATCCTTATCGGTTGTATTGTGCTTAATAGCATTCTCAACAAGGTTTTGCAAACTCACCGGTGCAATATACCTTCCATAGTTATTCTCGGTAATTGTAATATTAGCCTGCAGGCCTTCCCCAAATCGTGTTTTCTGCAAATCAATAAATACTTTAACGAACTCCAACTCAAACTGTAAGGGCACCAGTTCCTGGTCTCCGCTTTTCAATACATACCGGTATACCTTACTCAGCCCATCCAGAAATCCGGTGGCCTGTTTTGTATCTGATCTTATCAGGCTACGCAGCGATGTTAAAGAGTTGAATAAAAAATGCGGGTTTAGTTGTTGCTTTAAACTCTCGTACTGTACCAGCGTCTTTTCCTTTTCCAGCGCTTCAGCTTTTGTTTCCAACAGAAGAATGCGCCGCTGCTTGTTCATTCTGTTACGATAAAGCACATACAGTGCAAGCGCACCTGAACAGGTTATCAGCGTCCAAAACCAGGAAGTTGTGTAGAAGTATTTTTTAATAGTAATAGTGAGCTGCTTTTCTTCAACATGATCAAACTCATTACGCATCGCTGCTTTGAAAAGAAAGGTGTAATTGCCTCCCGGTATGTTTGTATAGACCGCTTTGGGATCGGTGGTATAATGCCATTCTTTTTCAAACCCTGATAGTTTATAGGCAAACCAGGTTTGTGACGGGTTGCTATAATTCAGCGCTTCCAGGTATAAGGTGAAGGAGTTTTGCCCGGCATTCAGGTGCAGTTGATTATTATTACCTTTATCCACCCATTTCTTTTCGCCCTGCACTTCAACAGATGCTATATAAAAAGGGATCTGATGCTCTTCCTTTTTAAATTCCGAAGGCCTGAACCTGATAAAGCCTTTAGTCGTAGGCATTATTATCCTATCATCCTTTTGATACCCGGCGTGTTCTGTAAATTCTGCACTGGTAAGCCCCGAAGCTTCGTCGAAATAATACAGGTTATGTCTTTTTTCATCCAGCATATACAGGCCGGCGGCGGTACCAATCCATAACCGGTTGGCCGTATCAACAGCCAGGGAAGAGGCGATATTGGTTTTTAATCCTTGACTTTCATTTATCCAATAGTATTGATCTTTCCCGAGGTCAATGCCCGTTACGCCGTTGAAAGTGCTTACCCAAACAATCCCTTTCTTGTCTTCCTTGATATCGATGACCATATTGCCAATAATGGTGTTACGGCTACTGTCATTATTTTTCCAGAATTTGCATACACCGTTTTTTTCATCAGCCATGGCCAGCCCGTTTCCATAACCAACCCAGATGCGACCTTTGCTGTCGTCGTAAACTATGCGCGCCGGGTAGCCAATGAATTGTTTGAGCAGGGGGTGTTGTCGTACGCTGTAAAATTTATGGGCACTTTCGCTGTAATAATATAAGCCATCGTATCCGTTCGTGCCAAACCAGATACGCCCTTGGCGGTCTTTATTGGCTGTAAAATAGAAGGCCTTGGGAATAGAATCTTTCTCGTCAAAGAAGGCCATCTTATTGCTTTTCGGATCATAACAGTTAATACCTCCTCCGGTTGCAAGCCATATTCTGCCATCACTGCCGATCTCCAATCCCCGAACGGAATTATTATAGATGACATTTTTTTTATCGGGTTCATTTCTCCAAACACTCCAGGTGTTTTTATGGGGATCATAGTATGATATCCCATGTCCTGTGGAAAACCAATAATTTCCACTGTTGTCCTCCCGTACAATACGGCTTGTCAGGATCCTTTCCTTTTCGGGAAAGGGAAGTAAGGTGGAAAAAAGGTTTTTATCAGGGTAAAAATAGCTGCATCCTCCTACTTTACCGATCCATAACCGCTCACCGGCATCTGAAAACAGGCAAATCAGTATGTGGCCGGCATTATATGAATCCTTATCCTTATAGTTGAGATAATGATTCACCTGCCTGGTTGCCGGTGTGTATTGAAGCAGGCCCGCAACATTGGTGGTTATCCAGGTATTGTTTTTTGAATCGCAGATAAGATCGTTATAAGAAGCTGTTTTGTTCAGTGATCTTATAGCAGGATGATCTGAAATGATCTCCGATTGCCCATTTTCCGCATGATACCTGACCAGTTTAGCATTCGAAAAATTGCTTAACCATACATAGCCCGTTTTGTCGACCATAATGCGGTTAACGGTTAATTGACTCAATGCAGTAACGCTATTAAACACAGCCTGGTTCGTTGCATTGTTATATATTGTATAGCCTCCCTTACTTCCTATGTACAGCGCATCGCCGTTTAGGCATAATGAGTAATTGGGGTATTGATTAATGACTGCATTTTTCTCTTTGAGATCGGTCAGTTTTTGTTGGACTGTGTTGTATTCATACAAACTTCCATTACAGATCAGGTATAATTGATTTTTAGGTGCTGCTATTATTTTTGCTATAAACCAGTTTTGCAGCAGGGCATGCTTGTTGAATTTATTGCTTGCAAAATCAAATTCATACAGTCCATTGTCACAGCCAAACCACAAACGTCCATCTGGCCCGCTGGTAATTGAATAAGGAATACTGGCGGGTGCCGAAGTGCTATCGCCCTGTTTATGGGCAAATCTTTCAATGGTAGTGCCATTAAAACGATTCAATGCACCTTGGGTAGCAATCCAGATATACCCGTATTTGTCCTGGGTGATGGAAGTTACGTTGCCGTCATTTAATCCGTTTCTGACAGTTATATCATGAAAGAAAATATTGCCAGTTTGAGCGTAAACACCCAAATTTAAAAACACGCATAATAAGGCACAAAACAGGCGGCAAAATTTCATCATTACTTTAGTGAGGTGGGAAATTTCCTTCAAAATACGAATGTATATAATCAAGTGCTCTGAAAAGCGAACTACCCTGGTAAAAAGGGCCTTAAACCGGATAAAAATGGCCTTAAAGTGCGGTCATCGTTCATGATCATATAATCCACCGAAACGGATGCCTGACAGGTTAAGGTGAAAAGCCGGCATTGCTCCGTTCTTCAGAAAATCACTTCGTCGCGCTGTTTATACGTTTGGAGGCATTGAATAGCATAATGACTTAACTCTGTTTGCAGGCATTTTCAGGGAGAGCAATCTTTGTGGTATCAAAATAAAAATGAAATGAAAAAATTACACCTTCTATTGGTCGTGTTGTTTATAACAACCATAGCAGCAGCCCAAACGCCTCAATTAATAAACTACCAGGCAGTGGCGCGTAATAATAGTGGTCAGGCACTGGCTAATCAAACCATTAAAATACGTATCAGCTTGAATGCCTCAGATGCCAGCAGCGCCACCACTTTTTACAGCGAAACCAGAACGGTTACCACAAATGCCCTCGGCTTGTTTAATGTTCAGATAGGCTCATCCGGAGCCAGCGCTACTTATGGCAGTATCAGTAATACAGAATGGACAGATGGCAGCAAAACACGCTTTATAAAAGTTGAGTTGGATGTAAACAACAGTGGTGTTTTTACGGATATGGGCAGCCAGCAACTGGTATCGGTGCCTTTTGCATTAGCTGCTAATACTGCAGTTAACAGTGCTAAAATTGGTGGCCGTACGGTTGATTCAGTTACAGCGCCAACGAATGGGCAGGTGTTAACCTGGAATTCCAATAGCAGCATCTGGCAGCCTTCAACTATTGTAACCAATGCTCCTGTAATAAAACAATTTGCCGGCCAGGTACCTAATCCCATTCCTACCAGCCCCAATTGGGTGTTTGTAGGTGCAACCCAAAGTATTACTATTGTGGGTGGTAACAAATTTATTACCGGTAACTTTAGTGCATCATTAGGTACTAATTTGGGAACTGGGGCTACAGTGTCTCTCTGTGCGTGCTGGCAAAATTCAAGTGGCGGATCCATTACTCCATTTAATCCTACCAATTACCCGGAGGCCATTGTGGAATCAAACAGGAGGATCGTTAGTTATAATGGAGCTATATCACTTTCCAGCGGCACTTATAACCTAGGTCTCTGCATCCGCAATAACTCTGGCGTTGCACTCAATTTTAATGATTATTTCTCGGGTTACATGCAGTTACATTAATCCGTACATTTTCATTTGACCGGTTAACAACTATTAATAAACAAATAAGCCTCTTATATGATGATGGCAGTAATAAAATGTAAAATGGCGGTGCTGTTGTTGCTGGTTTGTACTGTCACTTCAGCGCAACAATTGAGTATACAAACCATTAATGCTGCCGGACAAAGCCATAGTGCGGGGGGCTGTTACTGGAAGATGCAGTAGGAGGCCCGGTAGTGGCGGCAGTAAACAGCACTGATATTATGTATACGCCTGATTTTTTACAACCCAACGCTGGCACCACCACCAGCATACCTACAGTGGGAAATGCCCAAACAACCAGCGGGTCGGCAGGAATTGATAACGGCGGTGGTACACTATTGAAAAATGCCCTGATGCTTGAATTTACTGTTGGTGAAGTTGCCAGTACCAGCTTGCAGCAAACCGGCGGATTGCTTACACAGGGTATTTTACAGCCTTATACGTTAACCATTTTGCCGGTGACGGGCCTCGACCTTTTTGCCAGCCGCGTAAACAGCAACGAGGTTCGGCTTACCTGGAAAACGGTCCAGGAGATCAACAACAAAGGATTCTTTGTTGAACGGAGAAAAGAAATCGATACTAGTTTTGCTGTGGTTGCTTTCGAAAGCACGAAAACACCTTCTAGTACCAGTAATTTCTCTAATGAATACACTCTTACAGATGCCAATAATTTTACGGGGCGAACTTATTACCGGTTGAAACAGCAGGATATCGATGGCCGCTTCTCTTATTCTGTTATCCGGTGGGTAACTGGAGAAACGAATAAAAGTATTCACTTAAAAGCATGGCCCGTGCCTGCTATCGATCATTTCAATGTAAGCCTCACGGGTATCGAAAAAGATGTTGTACAGGTGTTTGATGGGAGCGGAAGACTCGTGCGCTCATTCATGCTTACGGCCGCGAACCCGCAACAGGTAAATGATCTGATGCCGGGTGTTTATATACTTAAGCTTGTAAGCGACAAGAATATCAATCAACGGGTAATTGTGCAGTGATCAATTAATTGGTTCAAAAAGATAAAGAGGCCGTCTCCTGTATCTGCAAAACAGGGGACGGCCTCTTTGGGTATATTGGATCTTATAATTCAGTATTACTGTTTGGATGTATCATCCGTCACCGTACCATTGGCAATAAACCTGATCTGTACTTTTTGCTTGTCATCGGTAGCGCCGGGTTTACCAACCAATAAGATGGTGTATATTTTTTTCTGTTCCAGGGTAATATCACGGCTGGCATTCACCCCATTGTTGTTTTTAACAGCCACGCTGATCTGTCCTGGTGTTACAGCCTTAAACTCACTCACTGTGCCATAGGCTGCATTATCGTTCACTACATTGCTGCCATTGGCTGTTACGGTAACAGTAGAATTGTTCACCGAATCAGTAATGGCATTGATATACCGGACATAAGCTTTGCCATCAGTCGTTGTCAGGCTATCGAAGTTGTCTATAGATACAATGTTCTTGTAGGCACTGTCGGTGCCAATCACGAACAGAGAGTAATATTTGTTGGCCTCGAAAGTATAATTGGTGCTGGTGAGCCGGCTGCCATTTCTGTAGTCGAAAGCTTCTACTGGCCTGCTGCCTGTATAAATGTTCTGGTACACGCCGGTATAACTGGTGTAGTCGAGTGGCGCCTGGGTGAGGCTATTGCCGGAAAGCCTGACCACCAATGCCGGTTGGTCGGGCGCCAGGTTAAATGCCATCAAACCTGCTGCGGGAATATCGGGGCCATTGTCTTTATCTTTCAAACAGGCGGTAAATAATATACCTACCGATATAACTGCAATAACGGGGATCAAACTCCTACGTAGATAATTCAAAGCCTTGTTCATATCATGCTTTTTTTAAAGTGAATAAAGACTCTCATTGGGGCAGTTGAATTGGCGTGCGGAGAAACTCGTCTGGAGAATTTTGCAAGTAGAATAGGGGACTGCAAAACTATTGAAAAAGCCGTGCCGGAAGTATTAAAGGAATGATAAAGGACCGTTAAAACATCGTTAGCATACGCCTGTATTTGACAGAAAGTGAGGCTTATAAGTGAAAGAAAAAGGAACTGGAGGGATTAGTCCTCTGCAGTTCCTTTTCTATTAAAAACCAATTAATTCATGGCTATACTATTGAGGCTTCGACAAGATCAGTCCGACTGGAGATCATGATCAGGCAGTCTCAACCTGTGGCTTTGCTTTTCTTTTTAAGAACAGGGCGCTGATCAGGGATACCAGAAGCCCCAGGGGGAGTATCTCGGCGTATGTGACGAGGACCACAAACAAAGGATTCTTATACAGTTGGGTAAACTTTGCCATGTTAGCAGCCTGTTCGCTCAACTCGGCAGGTGTGGCGCCCTTGCTTTTGGCTTTGTCCATTACGCAGGCAGCGTACTTTTCGGCAAAGTCGGGAATGAATACATAGAATTCTACCAGCCATGATATTACATACATGGTAGAGGCAATTAATGTGATGTATAGGCCTATTCTGAATGCCTTGCCAAAGGAGATCACTCCCAGGTTGTGCTTATCCCTGAAATTCTTAATGCCCACAAAAATGAAGGAAAAGGCTACCAGCATAGTGGTGTAGCCAAGTACCTCATTACCCTTGAAATCCTGGTGATTGGCGATCATGGCAGCGGAATAAAGCATCATGGCGGTGACAATGAAGCCGGCAATCAATCCAAAAACGAGAATAGTCTTTTTCATGTTCAATGAAGTTGCGATGAAGTATTGTTGAAAGGTTACATGGCAAATTTGGCGCATAAAACTTCGCCGGCTCTCATACTTTGGGGTGATTTTGAGGCTGTTTGCTCATTTCATACCTAAGGGTGAAGATGTTTATGGTATGATACTCAGTCGCTTAGCTTTTTCAATAGCCTGGGTCCTTCTTTTTACATCCAATTTGAGGAAAAGGTTGGAGGAGTGGGTTTTCACCGTGTTGAGGGATACAAATAAATGGTTCGCTATTTCCTGGTTGCTGTATCCCTGGGCTATTAAATGCAGCACTTCCATTTCCCGCTTGCTGATGCCGGATTGATGGAGTGCTTTTTCATTTAGGGTAAATTCGGTCTTCGGGAGCGCCGGTACCTCCTGGTGGATGAATACCTCTTTTTCTACTACTACCGTTCTGATCTTCGGTTTACTGAGCTTCATGGCCAGCCAGATGCCCAGGCCAGTGAAGATAAGGGCAATAGCACCGGCATACACCTCAAAAGCATGATCAAAAATGATGAAACGCAGTTGCAGCCACCGCAATACGAAAAGTAAAGCAGCCAGCGAAATGCCATACAGGATGATGAGCTTGTTCCTTATGAGTGCCTTTATGATCATAGATGCGCCGGTAATGATGGATGCCTGTACCAAAAATACAATTTTTCTTTCCAGGCATAGGGGCATGTTTCCCTCCACCAGGAAGTGAGGCGGCCACGCATAATGCACTAAAATGGAGGCAGAAGGACCGGTCAGGCTGTTTTTTGCTTTCTCCTCATCAGGAGCAGTGATATCTTAAACAGGGCTACCAGCACCGGCATAAACGACAGGATGGCCAGGAAGGCGCAAACAATGGCTTCCACGGGCATCAGTTCACTGCTTAAAGAATCTGAAACGTTTTCGTAAAGAAGAAATATGGTGAGCATGGAAAATACCAGGGTGGCAACAAGACTAATACACAGGGTAATAACGATATTCCGGCCTCCTTTTTCTTTGCCGTTCAGTTTTATTTTATCTACAAAGAGCATAGATAGGAATAAACCTCCAAGGGAAATGCCCATCAGGGTTTTCACAATTGCGGGTATAAAATCAAACATTTCCATGACTGAAACAATTTAGAGTAACTAATACAGGGGTTAAAATGGCTACGGACCAGCGTTATTACACTGGTATCTTTGTTTCTGTTTGTGGAGTGAGACCCGGGAGTTACTGCAATTTAAACAGTACACATAGGCAAAGGAACACGGTAGCTTACACAGGAAAGTGGGAATTGGAATAGAGGGTTGTTAATGCAAAGTTACTGTAAAAAGGGCAGATACGATTGCGTAGAAGTATCATTTGTATACCTGCAGGTTAAAAATTGATTTAAGGCAAATCCTTTTATGTTACATGTTGTATCTTCCCGGTTCATATCAACCAACTGTATAAACGAGCTATATGACATCAAGACGTAACTTTTTACAGCAATCTGCCCTGGGACTGGCAGGTACCCTTACATTGCCCCTTGCTTCCCAGGCCGCCATTGCCCCCAAAGCCCCTGCGCCGCTTAACACAGGCATTGCCGGTTACACCTTTGCGAAATTTGACCTGGAAAAGGCCATCGCTATGATGAAGAAGGTGAATATCAACTATATTTCTGTAAAGGATTTTCACCTGCCACTCAACAGCACGGACGAAAAGATCCAGAGTGTATTAAAGCAATTTGCCGATGCGGGGATCAAGATATATGCCGTAGGGGTCATCTACATGAAATCCAAAGAGGCAGTAGATCAGGCCTTTGATTATGCCAAAAGAGTAGGGGTGCCCCTTATTGTAGGTGTGCCCAATCCCGAGTTGCTGGATTATACAGAATCGGTAGTAAAGTCATCCGGCATCCGGCTGGCCATTCACAACCATGGACCGGAAGATAAGTTATACCCCAGCCCTAAGAATGCATACGATCTTATCAAAGACAGGGATGAGAAAATGGGTTTGTGTATGGACATTGGTCATGCCATCCGTGCCGGCGCCGATCCTGCAGCAGTGGTAAAACAATACAAGAACAGGATATTTGATCTCCACATTAAAGATGTAAGCCTGGCAGCTAAAGACGGTAAGGCCATTGAAGTGGGCCGTGGTGTTATTGATTTCCCCGCATTGGTGAAAGCCTTACGGAAAAGCAATTACCAGGGCATTTGCAGCATAGAGTTTGAAAAAGACATGACAGATCCTTTGGCAGGATTGGCCGAATCGGCCGGTTACTTCAAAGGAGTCGTGAAATCAATAGGATAAATATATTGTCAGGTGAACCAGTCGAAGCCGGTTTCGACAAACTCAACCTGACAAGCTCATTCAAAAAGCCGCTTCAGTTTTACGCTGAGCGGCTTTTTTTGTTGGGGGAGTTGCTATCGAAAATAGGTATTGGTATCCTTATTGAGCGATGGCTGCTATAACTCGTTGCCTTTTTGCCTGGATGCCTCGTTGCTCTTTTGCCTTTAATAAAACTTTGGCAGGGGATTCAGTTGCAGGTTCTGGCGCTGGTGCCAGTACGGATACACAGATTCCCGATCGCTGGCTGCATCTAATTTCTTTACCTGTTCGGTGGTCAGGTTCCAGCCAACAGCTCCGAGGTTCTGTTGCAACTGCTCTTCATTGCGGGCGCCAATGATGATGTTCACCACCGTGGGTCTTTGCAACAGCCAATTCAGGGCTACCTGCGCTACGCTTTTACCGGTCTCTGCCGCTACTTCATCCAATGCATCCATGATATTGTACAGGAGTGCTTCGTTGAGCGCAGGTCCATGGCCGCCGCCTTGCTGTACACGGTTTTCCCTGGGTAGTGGCTGGTTGCGCCGGTATTTACCACCCAGGCGGCCAGAAGCCAGCGGGCTCCATACAATGGTGCCTATTTTCTGGTCCACACCGAGTGGCATCAGCTCCCATTCAAATTCGCGGTCCAGCAGGGAATAATAAGCCTGGTGTGCAATGTATTTTGTCCAGCCATATCTTTCTGACACAGACAAGGATTTCATCAGGTGCCAGCCGGAGAAATTGGAACAAGCTATATAACGTACTTTGCCGCTTTGTATCAACGTGTCCAGCGTACGTAATGTTTCATCTACCGGGGTATTGCCATCAAAGCCGTGCATATGGTAGATATCGATATAATCTGTTTGCAGGCGGCGCAGGGAATCTTCCACAGACTTTAGCAGGTGATGCCGCGAAGAGCCAAAGTTATTAGGCCCATCCTCCATCACAAACGTAGCTTTGGTTGAGATGAGTACTTTATCCCTGATCCCTTTTAGGGCAACACCCAGTATCTCTTCCGCTACACCTCTTGAATATACATTGGCCGTATCAAAGAAATTAACACCGGCTTCCATACATAATTTTACCATGCGGTTAGCGTCTTCCTGCTGGGTACTGCCCCATGCTTTGAAGAATTCACCCACGCCGCCAAATGTTGCCGTACCAAAACTTAATACTGGGACCTGTAATCCGGAATTGCCTAAAAATCTGTGTTCCATATATGGTATTTGATGATATATGGAAAAATAACAAGGAGGATGCCGGATTGTTGCGTGTAAGTTGTAAGGTTAAGTGTAGTTGTCAGGCTGAGCTCTCGAAGCGGCTTCGACAGAGTTTATCCCGCTGAGGCGGGATAAACTCTGACAATCGTTGGCTGGTTTTTTGACCCGTTCCGGGGCATGAAGTTTGAAGGACAAAGGGTTAAGTAAAACCGGGCAGGATATAATAGCTGTCATTAAAAATCTTATTGTAGCTTTAATATCCTATCCGGCCTTTCTGAGCCGCATCCCCCTTTCCTCTTCCATCATTAATAAAAACATCCTGATTATGCTAACAAAGAATGATTTGGCCCCCGATTTTGAATTAAAGGCCTCACCCGATGAATCATTTTCCCTCCAACAATTCAGAGGAAAAAATGTGATCCTTGCTTTCTATCCGGCCGACTGGAGTCCTGTTTGCGGCGACCAGATGGCGCTTTACAATGAAATGCTTACGATCTTTGCAAAGTACAATGCCGTATTGCTGGGGATTTCTGTGGACAGTAAATGGTGCCATAAGGCCTACGCGGACCAACGCAAACTCCGTTTTCCCCTGTTGGCAGATTTTGAACCCAAAGGAGCTGTGTCCAGGAAATACGGAGCTTATGATGAAAAGGAAGGTCAGAGTGAGCGGGCTTTGTTTGTCATTGATGGCAATGGAGTTATCCGCTGGAGTTATCTTTCCCCGATCCTGGTAAATCCCGGCGCTGATGGTATCATTGAGGCGCTGGAAACTATAACCACCTCTACAACTACCAATCATGGCGTCAAAACTCACACCTCCGCTTAATCAGTACGATCACGTGCTGGGGGCGCAACACCCGGTGATAGAATTGATTGAATTTGGGGATTATCAATGTCCGCATTGTGGGGCTGCTTTTCCCATTGTCAAACAATTACAGAAGACCTATGTTAAAAATATGTTGTTCGCTTTCCGGCACTTCCCGTTGACCAATGCCCATGAATATGCTTTTACAGCCGCCGTTGCTGCGGAAGCGGCAGGCAGACAGGATCGTTTTTGGGAAATGCATGATCTTATATTTGAAAACCAGGATCAGTTGAGTGAAGAGTTGTTTCCCGAATTGGCGAAGGCGATTGGATTGAATATGGCGGCATTTGGCAGGGACCTGGCTGATCCGGCATTGACGGAGAAAGTAGAGGCCGATTTTGAAAGTGGCGTACGCAGCGGTGTCAATGGCACCCCGTCCTTTTACATAAACGGCCATAAGTACAATGGCAGTTATGATTATGATGGTTTGTCGGCTGCCATTGAACAACACATTACAGTAAAACATTAATAGCAACAATCATTTATTAATACTAAACCAGTTCATAAGCTGTGGCTAAAGATTATTATTCCATATTAGGCATTAACAAGAAAGCAACGGAAGAAGAGATCAAGAAGGCTTTTCGCAAGTTGGCGGTTAAACATCATCCTGATAAGAACCCCGGCAATAAAGAGGCGGAGGAAAAATTTAAAGAGATCAATGAAGCTTATGAAGTATTGAGTGATCCGGAGAAGCGGAAGAAGTATGATAAGTACGGCGCCAACTGGAACCAGTTCAATGGCGCACAGCAGGGCCAGCATCAATACCAGGGCGGATCACAGGGCAGCGGGCAATCGTATCGTTTTGACAGCGATTCCGACGAGTTCTATGGGCAGGCTGGCGACTTCTCCGACATCTTTGGAGAGTTCTTCAACCGGTCGGGTGCGGCTGGAGGAGGTGGATCAAGACGGGGCGGTAGCCGCAAACAAAAAGGGCAGGACTACCATTCCGAAATGACCATTGGCATGGAAGAAGCCTACCAGGGCACCGCCAGGGTCGTTACCCTCAATGAACAGAAAATACGCATTACCCTCAAACCAGGCGCTTACAGTGGTCTTACCATCAGGCTGGCCGGTAAAGGCGCGCCAGGCATCAATGGCGGACCTGCTGGTGACCTTTTCATTACCATACAGGTATTGCCACATACCCTGTACAAACGGGATGGTGATGATATCCGGCAAACTGTACCCGTAGACCTGTTTACAGCCGTATTGGGAGGTGAAAAGGAAGTGAATACCCTGGCAGGCGTATTGAAGATCAAAATACCGGCCGGTACGCAAAATGGCAAGCTGCTCCGCATCAGGGGTAAGGGGATGCCGGTGTACAATAAGCCCGATCAAACCGGTGATCTGTTGGTAGAAATACAAGTATTGATACCGGAAAAGCTGACAGCCGGACAGCAGGAACTTTTCAGGCAATTGCAATCGTTATTTCAAACATAGAACCTGATAAATTCTAATTATTATGCTTCCCGATGTAATTATTTATCCATCGTATACTGATACCTGGTCCACGGTGTTGGATGATATCAGGGACATATTGATCAGCCGGCAGCTTATTCATTATGCAGGTTCTTTGCGTGAACGTTGCATGCTGGAAGACATAGAATTGGAAAAAGCAGTACAAAAAGCCTTGGTGGTTTGTGTAACCGCAGGCATCAGTCCGGCAGAGCATTTCAAAAGCATTTTTATTTATGCAGGCGAAGCTTTGAAAAAAGACTGGCTGGTTTCCGACCTGGGTTTGCAACTCATTATCCTCAATGCCGATATTGCCAACCCGGTAGTGGCCAGGTTGCAGGTTGAACTGGCTTCAGGCAGGGTGTCACATTAAATGATCATTATGAAATCATTCGCAGAACTTATTCAGGGCGATACGCCGGTACTGGTCGACTTCTATGCAGATTGGTGTCAACCCTGCAAGGCCATGGAACCCATTGTGCGGGAAGTGGCCAGGGAATTGACCAATAAAGTAAAGACCATCAAGATCGATGTAGATAAGAATCAGCATGCAGCACAAACCTATGGCGTAACGGGTATCCCCACCCTGATACTTTTCAGGCACGGCAAGGTGCTGTGGCGACAGTCGGGCATGGTGCCCAAAAGCAGTTTGATGGCGGGAATTAGTCCCCACCTTATTGGCTAGTTGGGGGCTGTTTAACGGCACTTCAGGGGGGTGGCCATTTAGCGTGCGTTAATAATCCGTACTTTAGCTGTGGGATCATTACGGATTGATTATGAAAGCAACAACTATTGGATATCACTTGGGCGGACGATTGGACCTGAAACTAATTAAGAACAGTCTCACCTTTCATTGCGTTTACGCCGATCCTACAGAACTCATCTACGAAACCAGTCAGTATTCCTGGTTCCAGGTATTTGATTACGGAAGCGTGGTCTTCTTCGGCATTGAAAAGACTTTACAGACAGATATTATTGGCAATCTCCGGAAGATCCTCTCCCTGGCGGTCAATGAACTGGAGAGCGAAGAGATCGGGCTGGAGATGATCCCCGATTCTCCTACCAAGGTATTGTTTGATAAGATCATTGTCAACCATATTAACCTCGATGTGGCCAAGATCGTGATGCTCAATATTGCCCAGTCAGTAGCCCTGGATTATTATATTGACCAAACCAATATCCTGCTCGAGCAAACCACTTACTTCAGCAATGAGTTGGAAGAAAAAGGGAAGTTCTCTATCAAGGGCAAGGGCTTGTTAAAGTACATTGGGAAGGCCCTTAACCTGAAGAATAAGATAGCACGCAACCTGTACATTTTTGACAGTCCTGATATTACCTGGGACGATCAATACCTCAACGACCTGCATACGCAACTGAATATCGAGCTGGACATCAGGATCAGGTACCGCAGCCTGCAGGAAAGCCTGAGCATTATCCAGGAAAACCTCGAGATCTACAAAGATATTAACCAGCACTCCCACAGTTCTACCCTCGAATGGATCATCATTATCCTTATTGCAGTGGAGATCGTGAATATCATTTTCGATAAGATATTTTAAGGTTCCAGGTTAGAGCTGGGACTTAAAACCTATTCTATCCCTCTCTCCCCATTTCTTTTGCGCCGCCTTTTCATCCAGCAGGTTTTCCATTGCGTCGTAGATATGGCTGAGTTGTGTATCATGCTCGCCTAATCGCTCCCGGATCAGTTTTATCTGCTCCCTAATGTCGTTTTGCACCAGCAAGGTTTTCCTGATTTCTACAAATACGCGCATAATAGCTATGTTCATGGAGATAGATTTATCGGAGTTAAGGACGGAACTTAACATGGCTACACCCTGTTCAGTGAACACATGGGGAAGATATTTTAAGTGTTTACCATGGGCAGTGTTCAAGGTCACAATTTGTGACTTTGAAGGCGCTGTGTTTTCAATACCATCAATCTGGTATCGTAGATTGTCCCATTCCTGGTGGGTAAGCTGAAACATAAAATCGGTCGGAAACCTTTTTAAGTTTCGTTTTACTGCCTGATTGAGTACCCTGGTTTCTACTTCATAGAGTTCTGCCAAATCCTTATCAATCATTACGCGCTCACCCCGAATCTCATAAATTCTGTTTTGGATAGTTTGGATCAATGCCATAAACACTGTTTTTAATTATAATCGCTTGATAATTAATTACGTATGTGCCCCTAATCTTAAGATCACAATTTGTGATCTTAAGATTAGGGGATTTAAGCCATCTTTTTCGATCTTTCCTCAAGGAACATATTATTTTACATTTCCATATACGGCAAGTATAGGTTTTCCGATTTCTGTAGCCAAGTCACTGCAAACGTAGATAGGGGTTAGTATGTATAATTAATTTAGATTTGCAACCGCAACCCCCTAAACGACCTGTATGAGAATTAACTTCCTACTTGTATTATTACTCAGTGTAATTTGCCTTCCCGCTTTAGCGCAACCCCAAAGTTCTGATGATGAGGGGCTTGGACAGATTGCCGCCCTTCGTAAGATCCAAAAGAAAGCCCAATATGGTGCTCACTTGATTCAGAAGGAGGTGAATTTCAGTACCGGTAAAGGGATCAACGGTCTGCCGGTAGTCACCGTATCGGAAAAGGGCATTGTAGAAATGGTAGCCATAGAGCCTAAAACCAATATTGGTTACCTGCTGCCTTACAACCAGTTTGTAAAACTGGCTGATTATGATTTTGAGGTATACTTTAGAAACGGATTCAGGAGCGCGAAGTATCCTCCCGCAAAGATTTCACTCACCGATGAGTCTATCTTCTTTGATGACAGCTATGGCATGGTATATGGGTTCCTGGCCCAGGCCAGCGGTACCCGGTGCCGGTTCAAATACAATTACGAATACTCAGATGCCAAATACCTGACAAGGGTATTCTTTCACCAGGGGTTTCCGGTAAAACAAAACAGCATTAGCTTTAAAGTGCCTGACTGGCTGGAACTGGAGATCATTGAAAAGAACTTTGCCGGTTATAAGATCAGGAAGGAAGTAAAGAAGGAGAAGAACCTGAATGTTTATACTTACACAGCCGAAAGCCTGCCTGGTATTAAGCAGGAGCCCGCTTCGCTGGGAAAGCCCTATTACCTTCCACACCTGGTGATCACTGTACGCAGCTATACCGTCAATCAAAAAAAGGTCAATGGGTTTAAGTCGCTGGATGATATGTACAGCTGGTACAATTTCCTGTATAAAAAAGCCGATAACCAAACCGATGTGCTGAAAGCACAGGTAACGCAATTGTTGCAGGGTAAAACGACAGATGAGGACAAAGTAAAAGCCCTCTACTATTGGGTGCAGGACAATATACGGTACATTGCTTTTGAAGAAGGGTATGCTGGCTTTGTGCCGCAAACCGTGCAGGAGGTTTTTAAGAATAAGTACGGCGATTGTAAAGGCATGGCCAACCTGCTGACGGAAATGCTCAAACTGGGTGGTCTTGACGCCCATTTTGCCTGGATCGGTACCCGTGAAATACCATATGATCGTAACGAAATACAATCGCTTTGCGTAGACAACCATGCTATCAGCGTATTGTACCTCAAAGGCAAAACCTATTTCCTGGATGGCACGGAAAAATATGGCGCTTTTGGCACAAACGCTTACCGTATACAAGGCAAAAACGTGCTGGTGCAGCATGGTGATACCTATAAAGTAGAAAATGTACCACCCCCTTCACCGGAAGATAACAAGATGGCTACACAGGCATCACTTACCCTCAAAGGCAATAAGATCACCGGGCATGTGAAACTAACCTTTGACGGGGAGTCGAAAAACTTCTTTCACTATATCTACAACAATATTCCCGCCAATAAGCGCAAGGAATTCATTACCCGCATGGTAGAGTTGAATGGCGGTAATTCAGAAGCGACCAATGTCAAAACATCCGATTTTAAGGACCGCGATATTCCCCTGGTGGTAGAAGGCGATGTAGAGATCAGCAACCAGGTGACCCAGGTAGATAAGACCTGCTATATTGGTATTGACTTCTTTCCCGGAACCTTTACCAACTTCACCCCCGATGAAGACAGGCAAAACCCGATTGATCTCGACAATGTGTTTGTTACCAATGATGAGGTAACACTTGAGTTGCCTGCCAAAGCTAAAATGCTGGCAGCTCCTCCTAATTTTCAATCGGCTTTCAACAGCAACAGTATGGAAGCTTCTTATACCGCCACCGGCAATAAGATCGTACTGAAGAAGAAGCTGCGTATGACATCGCCGGTGATCAATACTGCCGACTTTGTAGCCTGGAAAACCTTCCTCAACAAGATCAAAGAATTTAACCGCAACAACGTAACCATAGGTTTGCCTTAATCAGACCTGTGTTAATCAGCAACGCTCCAAACTAATGTGCATGAAACGAATTATTACCTGCTGTGTACTGGCCATGATAGCCTATGGCGCTGCATATAGCCAGCAACGCATTTCTAAAAAGCAAGTGGAACAGTTCCAGAAGAACCTGGAAAAAACACCCCTGTTATCCGAGGAAGATGCCGATTTCAAAGGCAGCAACAACGCTACCAGGTGGGCCGGCGAAAGTGCCGTGATCCTCTGCCAGAAAACCAGTTTTAATTTCGATAAGAAAGGGATAAGTGCGGGCAAGCGCATCGGCCGTAATATTTACGGCTTGCTATTGGCGCCCCTCACCTTCGGGTCTTCCATCTATTGGGCCAATGCTTCGAATGAAACGAAGATATTAATAGAGGAAACTGAGCGCCGTAAGATCCTGCTTAATGATAAGTTTGCTATTGATCAATATTCCGTGCTCTATTTCCGGCTGTCTACAGAAGGAGATGCATTTGCAGCCCGGGTGGTCAAGAAGAACGGAACCATCGAGCCCGTGGATATTGCAGAAGCCATCAGCGTGGAAGATATCAAGCAGGTGCCGGGTGTTTTCAGAAGTTATACCGATGAGCGTTTTTCTTCTTCTTACCGTCCGGCTTATTTCAAGATAGCGGTTCCGGGACTGGAAGAAGGAGATGCCATTGAATATGAATTCAAGAACTTCAATAACCAGCAATATGCTTTTAATCCCGATTACCGGGAGTTTGATCCCGTTTATTATCTCTGCAACCGGGAATTGCCGGTGGCCAAACAAGTGATTGAAGTGGTGACGGAAGATGATAAATACTTTATTGGCTATAAAAGTCTGAAAGGGGCGCCTGAATTTGTACAAAGCACCAATAAAGACAATAAAGTATTTCGCTGGGAGGACAATAACCGCGAGAAAATGACGGATACCCGGTATGTAAATGAGTTTATGGAATTGCCTTCCATCAAGTTCCAGGTAGTGTATGCCCGCAATAAGAGTAAGAACCTGGTATGGTTCAAGGATGAAGCAGAGATGAAGAAGGGCATGACAACCGAGGAGTTGGGCGAGAAAGCAAAGACCTTCTGGCTGAACCCCGAGAAGCTGCGGAGCACCGGTAATTATGCGGTAGGATCAAGCGATCCTGCCTATACGGCCAATGAGATATTTAAGAAACTGAAGAAGAAGGGCATTAAGGATGCCAGCCCGGATGAGTATGTGCAGAAAGCTTATTACATGATCAGGGCCCAGACGATGGTGGGCAACTGGAGCGATTTTGCCTTTGCCAAAGTATTCTCAAGGTTGTTGGAGTTAAATAAAATAGAGCATGAGATCGTGGTGAGTGCATCCAATAACCGGAGCAGCCTCAATACGGTGGCTTTCACCCAGGAAATAGCCTGGCTTATCAAGTACAAAGGTAAGTACTACAGCAATCCCGGAGAACATGGCAATCCACAGGAATTGCAGGCCTGGCTGGTAGGGAATAATGCCGTTCGTTTTCCATACAATAATGTACAAACAAAAGCGGTGAGCGAAATGCTGCCACTGACTGATACATTGGACAATGCCGTGCTGACCCTGGTGACTGCCCAGCTGGATGAAGCTAAAGTGAATATGTCGGTAGATAAGACCGTTGAGGCCAAAGGACTGGTAAAGGACGATGTGATTGATGAAGCATTGGCCCTTACGCCCTATATGGAAAATGATTTCAGGAATGTTGATGGATTGGGTATGTGGGAAGGGTTGAACGCCAGCCAGGAAGAGAAAGCCACCGAGACCTTTAATAAACAAAAGAAGGAATGGAAAGAGCAGAAGCCCATTATGATGAAAGAGCTGGCAGAGAACGAATATGGATACCATGTAGAGAAATACGACAACTTCCGCCTGCTGCAGGATGGCAGGAGCAATAAGAAACGCAACCTCAAGTATGGAGAAGCATTTTTATTGGCCGATATGACCGCAGCTGCCGGTAACGACCTAGTGGTGGCAGTGCCCGGTTTAATGGGCTTGCAGCCTAAGATCAGGAAGGAAGAGCGTACCCGCCTCATGCCCATCGACGTGCGCTACCCACGCGCACTCAACTGGAAGATCATGTTTACGATCCCGGCTGGCTATGAAGTGCAGGGATTGGATAAGCTGCAAAAGAAGGTGGAGAATGCCTGTGGCAGTTTTACCAGCACAGCTTTTGTAGAAGGCAATGTCTTGCATGTATACGCTAAAAAGATCTATGCCGGCCGTCGATTTGATATCGCTCAATGGGCCCAGATACTGGAAATACTGGATGCCGCCTATGAAGTATCGCAGGCAAAGGTCATCCTGAAGAAAAAATAAAGCAAACGAATTACAACAGGAAGGCGGGTCACCGTGCGCAAAGCTATGGCTATGCTGCGGGCTGGCTCACCTTCTTTTTTTAGTCATTCACCAGGAAGTAAACGATCCGGCAGGCATTGCCGGCGCTTTGGCTGTTTTTCTCAGCCGCTATTTTTAATTGCAGTGTATGTTTCCCTTTCTTAAGATCATTGCCCAATAGCAGGTACCAGGGCAGGTGCAAAGACTTGCTCCATTGCGTAAAGAGATCAACTTCTTTGAAGGGACCATTATCAACGGAATAAGACAGTATGCCCGCGTCTTTTCCCGATACAATGGCGATGCCAATAGCCGTGCCTTTAAAGGGCAAGGTGAGCGTGGCGCCGGGTGTAGTGGCCACCAGCATAGGCTTGTGCACAAAACCAGGGCGGGTATGCAGCCCTTCAGTGGGTGTCCAGTTGGGGATTAATTCCCACCCTTCAGCAAGTCGGGCATTTTCAATGCTATAATACCGTCCATTTTCCAATGCCTGTTTGTTGAGTGCTTTGGGCAACGGGTAGGGGAGTATGTTGAGTGAATGAACCTTTTCCAGCTCCATAGCGCACCTTTGCAGCAATTCACGGATGCTAGCAAAATACAATTGTTGCCCAAAAGGAGAGGGATGCAAATCCTTAAAGTCTTTCTCCCAACTAAACTCGCCATGGCGCATCCGGTCATGTACTTCTTTGGCGAGATTGATAAAGGGAAGGTTGTAGTGTTTCGCGATCAATGCATGATTGGCGACCTCGGTGGGTACCTGGTTGTTATCGTAATCTTTTGTTTTATCGGAATCAGCAAAGGCCATCAGTACAATATCCATGGCAGGATTGGTTTTGCGGGCATGGCGTACGATCCCTTCCAGGGTGTGTACCTGCGTAAGACTGTCGGTGCCATTGACATGATCGTTCACCGCCGCTTCCAGGAACAGCAGGTCTATTTGCCCGGAGTCCAGTACGTCCCTTTGTAAACGGAATACATGCGGCAGGCTGCCCAGTGAAGGGATACCGGCATTGATAAAACGGAAATCAATGGCCGGATAACTTTGCCGCAGGAAGGAATCTACTTTATTCCGCCATCCCTGCATGTTGGTAATGGAACCTCCCAGGAAGGCTACGGTGATCTGCCGGCCCTTGCCGAACGCAGCATAGAAATTCCTTAATCCGCTTCCGCTTTGGATATACGGATCATAGGGCAGCGGCTTTATGTCCTGGGCCATGGTGGTGAGCAGGAGGCAGCAACTAACAGACAGCAGGGCAAAATGGCGGTACATGCAATTGTTTTAGAACTTGCAAGCTATCCTTTCACCCGCGTTTGGCAAACAAATACAGCAGCTAATTGATATACTATTTTAACATCCATAAATAGTGAGCCCGTCACCCCCTGCAAGTTCTGCCATGCAGGGCAAAACAAGCAGAGGTGACAGGCTGCTTAGGGGATAAAAGAAACCATCCTGCACATAAAAGCTTTGGCAAGGTGGGCCGCCCTGCCGTACCGCAATTGCAGCGCAGTCCCGCAGTATTGCGGGACGACTCACCTTAATCCATACCGCTTAGGCAATCAATACTTTTAGTTGCTTTTCAATGCTATGAATGGCTTTGACTGTTTTGTAATAAGAGTCCGGTGTTACGGAAATAGAATCGATACCCATCTCTACCAGGAACTGTGCAAAGTCGGGAAAGTCCGAAGGCCCTTGTCCGCAAATCCCTACCGGGATGCCGGCTTCCCGCGCCGCCCTGATCAACATGGTGATCATTGATTTGACCGCCTCATTGCGCTCGTCATAGATATGGGCTACCAGCGAGGAATCCCTGTCCAGGCCCAGCACCAGTTGTGTAAGGTCATTGGAGCCAATGGAGAAGCCATCGATGTGGCGGGCAAATTGCCGGGCCATGATGATATTCGAAGGCAATTCTGCCATCAATACCACTTGTAAGCCATCAGTTCCCCGCTCCAGCCCTCCTTCTTTCATGGCATCGTATACCTGTAACAGCTCTGTTACCGTACGGCAAAAAGGGATCATCACCACGATATTCTTCAGTCCCATTTTTTCCCTGGCCATTTTGATGGCCTTGCATTCCAGCAGGAAAGCTTCCTTGTATTGAGGTGAGTAATACCGGGAGGCGCCACGCCAGCCGATCATGGGGTTTTCTTCTGCCGGTTCAAAATGGTTGCCGCCCAGCAGGTTGAAATACTCATTGCTTTTGAAGTCCGAAAAACGTACCAGCACCTTATGCGGATAAAATGCAGCGGCTATCTTAGCCACTCCCTGCGATAGTTTCTGTACAAAGAAATCTTCCTCATCTGCGTATCCTTTGGTAATATCGTTGATGGCGGCCGTGAGGTGGTTATCCTTCAATGCACGGTGGCGCAGGAGCGCCAGCGGATGCACTCTGATGTAGTTGTTGATGATAAATTCCTCGCGGGCCAGGCCAATGCCCTTGCAGGGCAGGCTGGCAAAGCGGAAGGCCATATCGGGCGATGCTACATTGAGCAATACCGGTGTATCCACTTCCGGGAAAGAACTGAGGTCATAAGAGGCTGTTTCAAAGGGAATAATGCCGCTATAGATCAATCCTGTCTCTCCTTCAGCACAGGAGGCGGTGATGGTTTGCCCTTCCTGCAGCAATTGCGTGGCATTGCCACAGCCTACAATGGCAGGTACGCCCATTTCACGGGCCACAATGGCTGCATGGCAGGTCCTGCCTCCTTTATTGGTGATGATGGCCGACGCTTTTTTCATGATGGGCTCCCAATCGGGGTCCGTCATATCTGTTACCAATACATCTCCTGCTTCAAACTGCAGGCTATGCATGTCTTTTGTATCTGTGGCATCCAATAGGCGCACCCGGCCGCTGGCAATCTTATCGCTTACTGCAATGCCTTTGGCGATTATCTTACCGGCCCTGCCGGCATCCTTCATCGTGTACTCCGTAAAAGCGCCTGCCTGCCGGCGGGAGTGAATGGTCTCTGGCCGGGCCTGTACAATGTACAGTTGACGGGACATGCCGTCCACGGCCCACTCTACATCCATGGGGCACCAGCGCTGGTGCAGACCGGAATAGTATTTTTCAATTTCCATTACCCATTTGCTCAGTTGGAGTATCACCGTATCTTCCAGGCAGAAATGGTTTTTCTCATAAGGGCTGGTGCCTACAATCGCCACACGCTCGCCGGGTTCATCACCATACACCATCTTTTTATCTTTGGCACCCAGTTTCTTTTCAATGATGGCCTGGTATCCTTTCTGTAAGGCAGGTTTGAATACGATGAACTCATCGGGCGAAATAGTGCCTTGCACTACCAGTTCGCCCAGGCCATAAGCGCCATTGATCACGATGGCATCTTTAAAACCACTTTCTGTGTCCAGTGAGAATGCTACGCCGGAGGCGCCCAGATCAGCCCGCACCATTTTTTGTACACATACCGACAGGCCGATCTTGAAATGATCGTATCCAAAGCGCTGGCGATAACTAATGGCCCTGTCGGTGAACAGGGAGGCAAAACAGCGTTTCACCGATTCCAGCAGTTGATCCAGCCCTCTTACATTGAGGTAGGTATCCTGTTGTCCGGCAAAGGAAGCATCTGGCAGGTCTTCAGCAGTAGCAGAGGAGCGCACGGCTACATCCGTACACAGTTGTTTGTGCTGATCCGACAGGTGATCGTAGGCATCACTGATCTGGTCGATCATTTCCGGGGGCAAGGGACTGCGGGAGATCAATTGTCTTACCGCTGCGCCACTTTGTTGCAGCGACGCCATATCATCGGGCTGCACTGCTTCAATAAGTTGTCGTATCCGTTCTTCCAGTTTGTTGAAGCGGATAAACCGGGTATATCCTGCTACCGTGATGATAAATCCCTGGGGGATCTTTACGCCCAGTGGGGTAAGGTGTTGCAGCATTTCTCCGAGAGACGCGTTTTTCCCGCCTACCAGGTCTATATCCCTGATACCTGCCTGGCTAAGTTCCATAATGATCCGGCTTGACATGTGTTTTTGTTTTTCAGATTATAGTAAGAGCAAAGGATTTCCCGCTCATTTTTGAATGAGTTACATAAAGACACCAAGGACCGACTGGATTATTGTAAGTACAATGAAAGCTAATGCAGGCAATGGTTCCATGCAGCAGCAGGAATGCCTGAATTGTATATTGCAATCAATCGTAGCACCTGATTGCGTAACAAAAGTAGGTGCAAATATTAAAACCGCTTACCATTCTCTTACCCAGTTTTTGTACTATCTTAACATCAGAAATAGTGTATGCAGTATATTTTATACCATGAAAGTATTAAAATCGATTTAGCATGAAGGCCCACTTAATGAAGATCCACCTGGATGCTGAACATTCCTTCAGCGTGCGGCATGATATAGCACCTCATTTTTATGACCATTGGCATTATCATCCCGAGCTGGAGCTGGTACATATAATCAAGGGGTATGGGCGGCAGTTTATTGGTGATCACATCCACCACTTCAAGGCCAATGACATGATATTGCTGGGCGCTGATCTGCCACACTGGTTTCGCAGCGATGAAAAGTTCCTGCGCAAGAATTCCACCTTACAGGTAGAGGCCATCATTGTTCATTTTACGCCGGAATGCCTGGGGGCCGATTTCTTCCGGTTGCCGGAGAATAAAGACCTGCTCAAACTGTTTGATAAAGCTCAACAGGGCGTTCGTATTAAGAACCAGACTCGGGCCCTGGTGGCGGAATATATGCAGCAGTTGGTAACGGCCCGCAAAAGCGAACGCATCATCCTGCTTATGCAGGTGCTGCATACGATCGCAGGATCAAGGCAAACAAAGACGGTATGTAGTAAGGGGCTCGATTTTCATTACAATGACAGGGAGGCGGATCGTATGAATAATATCTACCAGTATATCATGAAGAACTTCTCCCGCGAGATCAGCCTGGAGCAGATCGCTAAAGTGGCCCATATCAGTCCCAATTCTTTCTGCCGGTATTTTAAGTCCCGTATCAAGAAGACCTTTTCACAGTTCCTGATGGAAGTGCGCATTGGTCATGCCTGCAAGCTGCTGGCTGAGACGCAAAAGAGTATTGCGGAAGTATGTTATGAAAGCGGCTTCAATAATTTCTCCAATTTCAACCGCCATTTCAAATCCATTACCACCAAAACACCCATGGCGCACAGGAAACATTATCAGAATACGGAATAGAGAAGACAGTATATAGAATACAGCAGTTGAAAGACCTGGAGTTAAAGGGGCTGAGTCGGGGTAGTAAGCCGGGCTGCCTTAAAAGATAAGGTAAAAGGCCAGTGTGCTCAAGGCGATGCCAAAGCAAAAGTATACCTGCTTTCGCTTGCCCGGGATGCCGGTTTTTATTATACCCAGCGTCATCAGCAGGGAGTGAATGATCAGGTAGGCCATCACGCCATAGCCCCAATAGTTACCGTTAATGGTGCCGATATCACTTATGTAACACCGGCCCTCCTTTTCGCACCAGGACAAACGGGCTGGCCTTCTGCATAGCAATGTCTTTTGTATTTGAAAGGTGTCACCTATGAGTACAGCATTGTATAAATATTCCGGTACCTTGTATTTGTTGCCCGCCTTGGTTAAAAAGAAATAGGTCAGCCAACTATCTACTTCTGTTCTTGTTCTTGATGTAGTGCCATTGTCCAGCACTTCCATTTGCTGATGTTTTGGTAAGAGGAAGTTGTCGCTGGTGATCATAATGCCAATTGCCAGCGATAGCCAGATTAATATGCGGTGGGTGGGTGGGGCTGCCATAATTATTACTGTAGCTCATTCATCATATCGAGAAACTTCTCCGGCGGAAAGAACTGTATCGTTTTTTCATCCAGTGTATAAGGTAAGGGGTAAAATGCATTGTCGTAATACCAATATAGCTTATCGCTGATGGAGCCCGGTCCTTCCTGGTGCATGCCGTTAATGACCGGTATCAGGCCCGTAATCACCCGCACAGCTTCGCTGCTTTCAATAGGGTAGATCAATACAGCATGCCGGTGCGGAATGCCCACCAATGACCCGTAAGTGCCCACTAAACGGCTGTCATGGGGTAAATCAAAAACAATATTGGGCGTGAAGAAATGCTCGCCGGTTACAAACCAGATATCAAAATCACCCAGGCGCTCCCGGGAAATATCAAATTGGTAATTGGACTTTACATTGATGATGCCTATTCCAAAAAGCTCATCCTCTGATTTTTTCCATAGAATGCTTTGTTCGGGTTTTACATTCGATACACTGTGGGGAAAATCAAATACCAGCATGGCAATAATATCTTCTGTTATGCGCCTGGTGATGATAATGTCGTCGCTAATATGCGACAAATAATCCTGCGCATATAACCTTACCCCAAGGTGGCTTTTTACATACTCATAATCATGCGCCTGGCTGTTGAAGTCCTGATTGAAGCGGTCAATATGACCAAAGGAATCAAAATGCCGGGTGATCAATTCTTTCCACTCCTTGATGGGTGATTGATTACACTGCTGGGCAATATTAACCAACCCGTGATTCGTTTTTTCCTGCTCTTCGTTTTCAACTATTACTACACCTTCGTTGTAAGCAAATTCAGCCTTCTTTTTCCTGAAATAGGTTTCTATATGGCTGATGAAAGTATTGTATTCGTCCTGTTTAAAGAAAGAGGCCCATTCGGGTACCGGGTATATGGGTCTTTTACGCTTGAAGAATGAAAACACGTGCTGGGTGGTTGGGTTTTAAGGGTTTTTCTTAATGTCGTCCCAATATAGAGCGCGACGGTAATACCTGCAAGTGCGGTGATGGCCTGTCGAGACCTTTTATTTATTGTGCATTGGTCTGGAATTTATTTTTCCATTGCTCGCCGGGTGTGGATTTATTTAGCTTTCTGGCCTTACTTTTGTGAAAATTTTCGTGCTTGAAGCAAGCGGGCGCTATATTATTGCTGGTGATCGTAATGGCACAAACCTTCAGCAAATGCTGTGTGGTACTGAGTTTTGCCATCAACCAGCGTGCTATAGCAGCTACTTTATGTGAGAACCGCGCAAAGCCCAATTCCGATTGTCATGGTAAATGTTACCTGCGCAAGCGGATGGCTGCACAGGAAAAACAGGAAGGCGCTCCGCTCAATGGCGGCAAAGAAAAATTTGAAGTGCTGTTGTTCAACGAAGTATCAAAAGAGATGACCGTTGAACCCCTTACAGTGATAGCCACCCCATTCTCCATGTATGCTGCGGCTCCCATCCAACGGGACAATGCCGCCATCTTCCACCCTCCACGCGCTTAATTAATTGATTACAATCAATGTTCGGATGCTATTGGTGTACGCATTGCTTACCGGTGAGCAGTGTAATAAACCTCTGGTGATCTGTTTTCCCGGCCTCCGTGTAAGGCGTTGTATGACATGCGCAGCAAGTGTAATGCTACGCTGGTAATACGTGCCTGTTCCGGAACCGGCCTGTCGATTCATGCTTTGAATTGCTCACTTCATGCACTATGTGATTGAAGTGGCCCATTGTTCCATGCACTTTTGCGGCGGCAAAGGTTGCTCCAACTTCAGCCAAAACCGGATGATTATGAAATCAGTGATCAAATACCTTATCACGCTTTGTTGCGTATTGTTCATACAATCCCTGTACGCCCAATCGGGCCCCTGTAAGGGAAAAGTAATTGATGGTATTACCAAAGAGCCTATAGCCCATGCTTCCATCCAGATCAACAACGCGAAGCAGGGAACTTATACGAATAACAAAGGAGAGTTTGAATGGCCATTCAATGGCACACAGCAGGAACTGCTTGTATCTTTTATAGGTTACCAACCACTTACTGTGTTGGTCAATCAACAGCAATCCTCCCTGGTGATCGAGTTGCAGTCCAGCAACAACACCATGCAGGAAGTAGTGATCTCTGCCAACCGCGATGTGGCGCGCCGTTCACAGGCACCCGTGGCGATCAATACCCTCACCGCGAAGACAATACAGGATACCCGGCCCATTACGGCCGACCAGGTACTGAATAAAGTAAGTGGCGTATACATGGTCAACCTGGGCAATGAGCAGCATTCCATGAGTATTCGCCAGCCAATGACCACCAAGAGCCTGTTCCTCTACCTCGAAGACGGTATTCCCATTCGTACTACAGGTTTGTTCAACCACAATGCTTTGCTGGAAATGAATATGGCGGCTGTACGTAACATCGAAGTGATCAAAGGGCCTTCCTCTTCTCTCTATGGTAGTGAGGCCATTGGTGGGGTAGTGAACTTCATCACCCTGGCACCTACTGCCCTTCCTTCGCTGAAACTGTCCGTACAAGGCAATGATATCGGCTATAAAAGGGCCGACGTGCAGACCGGCTTCACCAGCGGCAAATGGGGCGTAAGTGTAAATGGCTATTATGCCGATAAACGCAATAGCTATATTGAGTACAGCGACTTTCATAAAGAGATCGTAAGCGCCCGCATTGATTATCGCTTCAGCGAAAAGACAATGCTTACCAACAGCATCACCTGGATGGATTACTACAGTGATATGCCGGGGGGAATTGACAGTACCAGGTTTGCCAATAGATCATTCAGCAATCCGCAGACCTTTACTTACCGCAAGGTGAGGTCCCTGCGCTACCGCTCCACCCTCAACCATGTATGGAATGACAGGAGCAAGAGCAGTGTATCCCTGCTGTACCGCGACAATAGCATTGGCCAAAATCCTGCTTATGCTGTAAAAGATGATTACCGCCGGCAGGGTAATGGCTGGGTAGGTAAAAAAGACCTGGCCCATGGGGAGATCAACGATGCTTCCTTCAACAGTTATGTGTTGATTGCGCAACACAAACAACAGTTTGGCTGGAAAGATGCCGCGATCATTGGTGGCAT
The DNA here is from genome assembly GCF_003555545.1 of Paraflavitalea soli. Taxonomy (GTDB): domain Bacteria; phylum Bacteroidota; class Bacteroidia; order Chitinophagales; family Chitinophagaceae; genus Paraflavitalea; species Paraflavitalea soli. The sequence goes on from NZ_CP032157.1 coordinate 649,971, forward strand.
CAGTGCCGACATAAGCCCGTCTACTTACCGGGCCGATTATATCCGCATCAAAAAGGATTCCGTTTCCGGCAAGTACCTGGGTTATGAATCCAAAGACAGTGTACTTACACATTACCGCAGTAATATCAACAACTATGCAGCCTTCCTCAATATGGAGCTGTCACCTGTGGAGAAGTTGCGCATCGTAGCTTCTTTGCGCTATGATCTTTTCCAATACAAATTTGATAATTACCTGAAGCCATCTGCCTTCAGCGGATCGCCCGATACTACCAATCACTTCAGTGCCGTGAGCCCCAAGATTGGCTTTACTTACAACTTCAGTCGCTCAATAGGTGTTTATGCCAACTATAGCCAGGGTTTTGTACCGCCACAGGTTACAGAAATGTACAAGGGGGTAAAAGTACCCAACCTCGATCCTTCGGTTTTCTATAATTATGAGGCTGGTGGCTGGATCAGCCTGCTGAAAGGAAAGTTAAGTGCCGACCTGAGTATTTATTATCTCGATGGCACCAATGAAGTAGTATCCGTAAAACTGGATGATGGTTCTACGGAGAACCGCAATGCCGGTAAGACCTTGCACAAGGGTATTGAAATGGGTATTAATGCCAACCCTGTAAAAGATATCAGTTTCCGTTTTAGCGGCGCGTATAGTCGCCATGAATTTACCAGCTTCAATGAGAAAGGCGTTAAGTACGATGGCAATGAAATGAATGGCGCACCCAACTGGATCTACAATACCGAGGTATGGTACCGTCCTTCTTATGTAAAAGGTTTACGGGTAGGCGTGGAGTGGCAACACCTGGGCAGTTACTGGCTCGATCCCGTCAATACCGTGAAATACCCCGGCTTCAATGTGGTACACCTGCGGGCAGGTTATCTATGGAAGGGGTATGAGGTGTGGGTGAATGCCATCAACCTGGGCGATAGCTATTATGCCTACACCGCCAGTAAAAGCAGTTTCGGGTATAGTTATAATCCGGCTGAGCCACGCAATATCAATGTAGGCTTGTCCTGCGATTTTGGTCAATTCTTTAAAAAATAAGTCATGTCCCTTCGTCAATATATCCGCCGGCATATGTACCGGTGGCACCGCATAGCCAGCCTCATCATTGCCATTCCGGTATTGTTGTGGGCTTTCAGTGGCTTTATGCATCCGCTGATGACCAATATCCGGCCGCAGGTAGCTACCCAACGGTTATCCACGCCTGTTATTGATACTTCGAAGATCAGGGTGTCATTGGCCAATGCCCTGGCAAAGAACAGGATGGATAGTTTTAGCCAGTTCAGATTGGTAGTCATGAGTGGCAACTGGTTTTACCAGGTGGCCCTGCCGGGCAATAAGGTATTGAAATATTTCAGTGCTGAAAACGGCAAGCTGTTGCCGCAGGGCGATGAACTCTATGCGCGGTACCTGGCCAAACAATTCCTGGAGGGAGACGAACAGGTACCGGCAGCTGCGGGCGCAGCAGCGCATAAGATGCTGGCCTCGCTAAAACCGGAGCCCTTGCCCGATGGCAGTACCACCGATGCTGCCGAAGCATTGAATGGTGACCATGATTGCTGCACCAATACCATGGCTGCTATCATGAATACTACCAAAGGCGCCAAAGTAAGTAAGGTGCAATTCATAGAGCAGTTTGATGGCGAATACAAATATGTGAGCCGTTACCTGCCTGCTTACAAAGTAAGTTTTGATCGTGCGGATGGGGTGCGCATTTATGTGGAGACCGCCCAGGACCGTTTTGCTTTTGCTGTAGACAACAAACGGGCAGCTTTTGATACTTTCTTCTCTTTGTTCCATACGTTGAGCTGGCTGGATGTATTGGGCAAGGGGAAACATGTGGTGGAAATATTGATCATGCTGCTGGCCATGTTTACCACTGTGATGGGCCTGTACATGTTCTTTACTACGAAGACGAAAAATGTCAAAGGCAACACGACAATCCGCGCCCGCCGAATACACCGGTACACCTCCCTTACAGCTTCCTTGTTTACCCTCCTGTTTACCTTCAGCGGGGCCTTTCATGCTTTTGAAAAACTAACTACGGAGACAAGGGATCAATATGTCGACCATCATTTTGCCGCTGCACAAGCTATTCCCGACTGGCAAAAACTCTATGCAGCGGCAGGACCGGATAAGCTGATCACCAACGTATCGCTGGTAACTATGCAGGATGGTCTCTATTGGCAGGTATTCAATAAGAACAGTAAACCCGAAATGAGGAAGGCTGCTGCCGCCGGAGGTAAGGACCTCATGAAAAGCATGAGTGTGCCACCGCCCACCACCCTGTATGTGGGGCTAAAGGATTATGCAGTGCTGCCAGCTGGTGAAGAGCAATATGCGCGCTGGCTGGCAACCTCTTTCAGTGAGAGACCGGCTGATAAGATCATTAGTACCAGGGTCATCACAAAGTTTGAGGATGAATATGGTTTTGTGAACAAGCGGCTGCCGGTGTGGAAGATAGGTTATGCGGAGAACAGCCAGGAACGTTATTATGTAGAAACCAGCACGGGCAAACTGGCCACGGTGGTCAACGACAAGGACCTGGTGGAAGGATACAGTTTTGCCCTGTTCCACAAGCACCATTTTATGGATTGGGGTGGTAAGATGCTGAGGGATATCAGTACCATGTTCTGGGCCCTGATGCAGGTGATGATGGTGCTGGTGGGCCTGTGGTTCTGGATGAAAACAAGAAAAAATAGCCGTTAACTGATTAAAAATCAGCTCATAATACTGTGTTTCAAGATTTCCGAATTGCACTGAATAAATTCGCCCAGTATGCGATTGTGCCCGTTTTCCCTTGATAATCTGCCTATTATGCAACCTTCGGTTGCACCCGATTTTACTCCGACTTGCACTGCATAGGCTAAGTCAGTGCAAGTTGTAGGCTTACGCAGTGCAATTACCATATGGGAGATCGGCCATAAAACTACTATTGGCAGCCAACAGGAGCAAGCTGTTAGATGCACCTTCGTTTATAAAAGTCATTAGAGGCGATTGGCGGGCCTTTTTGTTTGAATGGGTTTGGTGTTATGGATTTGAACAACGGGGCGTAAAGAGGCTGTAATGCGGCTATAGCAGCGTGAGACAACAGGTAGATGTTGATCTGACTCAGACGATCTTTGTGTATGGGGTTACATGAAATTTATAACATGTAAAACAGTCCGGCCTGGAAAACCCGGTTGGCGCCATCTTTCATGCTGCCGGTAGGGTTGCCGTTTGCATCGGTAGTGATGCCTTTGATCAATCCGCGGAAACCATAATTGTAACGTACTTCTACCCCCAGGTCGGGCATGAGGTGAAAGGCGGCGCCCAGGTCGAGGCCCCAGTCGAAATGCTGGTAGAGGTTGGTAATATCAGATTTGTTGCCGCCAAATTTTGAAGTGGCTTTGACGAGATACCCAAATTCGGGACCGATCAGGAACTGGAGTTTGGATCCAATGGGGAAGCCGGCGAGTACCGGCAGGTTTATATAGTTGAGCCGGCTGGTGACGTTCCCGCTGCCACCTGTTACCGGGTAGCGATAGCCTTTTACGGAGTATTGCAGTTCGGGTCTGATAAAGAACTTGTCACTGACCTGTATCCGGGCCAGCAGTCCTGTATTGAACCCGATGCTGGCTGTATTGGGATCGGCATCCCGGTATTTGACATTATTAATGTTGATGCCGCCTTTCAGACCAACTTTCACCTGGGCATAAGTGGTGAGGCAGCCAGCTACTAACACCAGGATCAGAACGCAATACTTTTTCATGGAAGAATGGGGGATTTATCCTGGCCCTAAATATAGTCCTCTTTTTTGTTAAGCACAATAACAGGTGATGAGTAATGCCCTATGCCGCTACTGTGCTTACTGTTGGGGACGCCCGGGCAAACCTTCGGCAAGAGCAGGGCGGTTACGTACAAATGCGGTATTTTTAAATACGGCAGGAAATCACGGAAAAGTGGTAGATGGTTAACCCCTGAAATCAGGTTTCTTTGTAAGGAACAAGGAGAATTCTTACGAATGAAACAAAGGCTGTTGGCAGTTTGCTTATGGTGGCTGTGGGCGTATCAGGCTCCGGCACAAACGCCTTATATTGACAGCCTTACCCAGGAATTGAAAGGATCATTGGCCGATACTTCCAGGGCCTATAGTATGATGCGGCTGGGCATTGCCCTGGAAACCGTCGATACAGCGTTGTGTTCAAGAACCTACAATGAGGGAATACAATTTGCCAGCTCCAAAGGGTTGGATTACCAGGCAGCTCTCCTCTACTTCAACAGGGCTTACCTGTACATTGCAAGAGCTTCCTACCAGGAGGCCGAAAAAACACTCGATTCGGCGCTTGTCTTCCTGGGAAGGTCCAGTCATGTGAACACTTTATTTAAGACAGCAAGTGTATATGCTACGCTATCTGAGGTGAAGCGGCACCAAGGCGATTACCAGCAAGCAGTAGCCTGGCAAAACAAAGCCATTGAGTTATATATCAAGCTGGATAAACCGGCCAGTCTGCTTACTGCCTATATCAACCAGGCCTCAGTCTTCAAGGACCTGAATGAATTTGTGAAAGAGGAGGAATATGGCCGGAAGGCTTTGGCCATTGCCCGCTCAACGGGCAGGCGGCAGGACTTGTTCAGTGCCCATTTCACCATTGCGCTGGCCCTCACCATGCAGAACCAATACCAAAAGGCAGACGATCATATTGATTCATCACGCAAATATTATGATGAGAACTACGCACACCAGGCCGTGATCAGTTATCACCTGGTGGCCGGGCTGATTGATATGAACCTGAACAGGCTGGCATCAGCCAATGAACACTTTACCAAAACAGGCCAGATCGCAGAGCAGGCCAAAGATGTGTTTGGTAATATCCAGGCGAGGTTGCAGCTGGCCCGGGTACTTACCCTGCAGAAAAAGTTCAGGGAAGGAGAAGCCTTGTTGCTGGCCATACAAAAGGAAAGGGCCGATCTTCAAATGAACCACCAGGTGATCCTCCTGGATTACCTGGCAAGGTTATATGAAGAATGGGGTGATGCTAAGAAGGCGCTTCCCTATTATAAAAAGTATAAGGAGGTGTCTGATTCCATGTCCAGCATTCAAAATAAACAGTATGCGAGCAACCTGGAAGTGCAATACCAGACAGCGCAAAAAGAAGCCACCATACAGCAGCTGGAAGCCGATAAAAAGTTTCAGCAATTGAACATCCGCCAGAAAAATACCTTAAATTATATCCTGATCGGCGGCGCTGTGGGTTTGTTGGTCATATCATTGCTGACCTATAGGAATTACAGGCACAAACAAAAGTTACAGCAACAACGGATCAATGAGCTGGAAACAGAGCAGCAGCTCACAGCGGCAGAAGCGGTGTTGAAAGGAGAGGAGCAGGAACGTACCCGCCTGGCAAAGGATCTGCACGATGGATTGGGCGGTATGCTGTCGGGCATCAAATATTCCCTGCGTACAGTGAAGGAAAATCTGGTCATGACGCCTGCCAATGCGCTGGCATTTGAACGCAGCATGGATATGCTGGATAGTTCTATCCAGGAGATGCGACGGGTGGCGCACAATATGATGCCGGAAACCCTGGTGAAGTTTGGCCTTGATGCAGCGCTGAAAGACTTTTGTAATGACATTACGCAATCAAACGCCTTGCAGGTTACGTATCAGTCTATCGGTATGAACGGCCCGGATATTTCCCAAACAACTACGATCACCATTTACCGTATTGTGCAGGAACTGATCAATAACGCGATCAAACATGCCGCTGCACGCACATCGATCGTACAGATCAGCAGAACGGGAGATAAAGTATCTTTAACGGTAGAAGATGATGGGGGTGGATTTGATCCGGCCATACTCCAGGGGACCAAAGGCCTGGGCTGGAGTAATATTCAAAACCGGGTAGGCTATCTGAAAGGAAATACAGATATACGGAGTGAACCGGGAAAAGGTACTTCTGTTCTTATTGAATTTGAAACAGCATGAATGTAACGGTATTTATAGTAGATGATCATTACATGGTGATCGAGGGAATACGTTCTTTGTTGCAGCATGACAAGCGTATGGAATTGAGCGGTCATGCTACCAGCACGGTTTCCTGTATGGCGTTTTTGCAGGGATGTCAACCCGATGTGATCCTGATGGATATTAACCTCGGAGATGAAAGCGGCATTGATCTTTGTAAAATAGTGAAGGATAAATATCCTTCCATCAATATTATTGGGTTGAGCACTTTCAATCAGCAGACCTTTATTCAAAAGATGCTGGACAATGGGGCATCGGGTTATGTATTGAAAAATGCTACGCAGGAGGAACTGATCGAAGCGATCCTCACCGTGATCAAGGGAAAGACCTATCTGAGTCTGGAAGCATCACGGGTGCTGAGTAAAAAAACGTCGACGAATATTGTTCTTACCCGCCGGGAAAAGGAGGTGCTGGAACTGATTGCCGACGGTCTCACCAATAATGAGATTGCCCAAAAGCTTTTCGTGAGTGTATCCACCGTCGATACCCACCGGCGCAACCTGCTGGAGAAATTTGAAGCCCGTAATATCGCCTCCCTTGTTAAAATTGCCATGCAGCAACAGCTGATATAAACTCATTATCATTTCGAGCGCAGTGAAGCGGAGTGAGAAATCTTTTGCCTCGAAAGCAGATTCCTCCCTGCGGTCGGAATGACAATAAAGAGAGGAGCATCACTCTTATTCTGTCATTTCGAACGGAGCGAAGCGTAGTGAGAAATCTTTTGTCTCGAAAGCAGATTCCTCCCTGCGGTCGGAATGACAACAAAAGAGGAGCATCACTCTTATTCTGTCATTTCGAACGTAGCGAAGCGTAGTGAGAAATCTTTTGCCTCGAAAGCAGATTCCTCCCTGCGGTCGGAATGACAATAAAGAGAGGAGCATCACTCTTATTCTGTCATTTCGAACGGAGAGAAGCGTAGTGAGAAATCTTTTGTCTCGAAAGCAGATTCCTCCCTGCGGTCGGAATGACAATAAAGAGAGGAGCATCACTCTTATTCTGTCATTTCGAACGCAGCGAAGCGGAGTGAGAAATCTGCTGTCGAAGCATACGTCTTAGAATGGTTATCATTTCTTAATAAATACCCCTATGTGAAATAGGTTCCCTGGGCGGCCATTGGTCAAATAAGTCTTTATTCAGGAATTTCCATTCCGGGTTTGTTATATTTATCAAGATTGTTTTCTTGTGACGGCTCCAGCGTTTAAGTTCTTTTTCCCTGGCAATAGCAGCCTGGATCATACCAAAAGATTCATAGTAAAGAAGAAAGTGACAAAAATATTTTCCTGCGAACGAAGTGGAGTTGCCGCGGTTTAGATAGTGTTCAATGATGCGTTGTTCAAGATTATTGGTGACTCCAATATAAAGTGTGGTCTTGTTGGAGTTGGTGAGGATATAAACATAATAGGTATGCGTGGTCTTCATTGGAAGTTTATCCAGTATACGAAAAATCTGAGAAGTTAGATTGAAGGCCAATGCTTCGATAGCGGATTTCTCCCTGCGGTCGAAATGACAAAGGGAGATCGAAATAAAAAGAGGAGAGACCGAAATAAAAAAGAGGAGAGACCGAAATGATAAATAGGAAAGGCCGAAATGACAAAGAAAGAAAGTCGAATGGCAAAGAAAGTTGAATGGTAAAAAGGAAGTTGAATGATAAAATGGGAATCTTATAACAAGCGAGTAGAGATGTGTAAGGTGCAATTGTAAACCATAGCATACTAAAAAGCGCATCCGGAGAAGGACACGCTTTTGTTATGTAAGATAATATTGATCAACATTTACTGACTGATCGCCCTATCCAAATGCACATAACCGCCATCTACATGGATGAGTTGACCGGTTGTGTGGCTGGAGGCAGAAGACAACAGAAAAGCAGTGGCATTGCCAAGTTCTTCCGCTGTGGTCATACGGTTTTCTAATGGTATCTTGGCTACAATAGAAGCCAGTTTTTCCTCTGAATTCGGCAGGCTGCTGATCCACCTTTCATACAAGGGCGTCCAGCACTCTGCCACTACAATAGCATTCACACGGATGCCATAGGGCAGGAGCTCTACCGCCCATTCACGGGTGAGGGCATTGCGGCCTCCATTGGAAGCTGCATAAGCCGACGTGCCACCCTGGCCCGTTTCAGCTGTCTTGGAACTGATGTTCACAATAGCCCCTTTCGACTTCTTCAGTTCGGGTAAGGCATATTGCGCTACCAGGTAATAATGCACCAGGTTCTTGTGCAGCGAAGCAATAAATGCCTCATAACTGCCATTCTCCAAACCTACGCCATCATTTACACCGGCATTGTTGACCAGTCCGTCAATGCGGCCATATTGTTTGATCACTGCTTTTACTGCCTGCTCGCAGGCTTCCGGTTTAGTAAGCTCGGCCACTACCTGACCCGCCTGCTGGCCGGCAGCTTTGATCTCTGCTACTGTTTTCAGGTTGTCCTCTTCATTGCGCCCCATGATCACCGGGATAGCGCCTTCTGCTGCCAGTACTTTCGAGATGCCTTCTCCAATACCTTTCGCGCCGCCTGTTACAATAATGACCTTGTCTTTTAATTGAAGATCCATCTGCAATATTTTTATGGTTGGTATGCTTTGGCTACCTGTTTGCTGGTGCCCAGTCCGTCGATGCCTAATTCCATTACATCACCCGCCTTGATATAAATAGGGTTGGGTTTTTGTCCAAGGCCCACGCCGGCTGGTGTACCCGTAGAGATGATATCGCCCGGCAGCAGCGTCATGAACTGGCTGAGGTAAGCTACCACATAGTTCACATTGAAAATGAAATTGCTGGTATTGCCATCCTGCATGGTCTTTCCGTTAACGGTCAGCCACAGGCGGAGGTTGTTAACATCTTTTATTTCATCGGCTGTAGCGATCCAGGGACCTAATGGTGCAAAAGTATCGCAGCTCTTGCCTTTTACCCATTGGCCGCCACGTTCCAGCTGGAATGCCCGCTCGCTGTAGTCATTGTGCAGGGCATAACCTGCGATATAACCAGCTGCGTCTTTTTCTTCTACATAGGTTGCTTTTTTGCCAATGATCACCGCCAGTTCAACTTCCCAATCCGTCTTCACACTGTTCTTTGGAATCACCAGGTCATCATTGGGGCCTACCAGTGCCGTGGTCGATTTGAAGAATACGATCGGCTCCTTTGGAAGCTCCATATTGCTTTCGCGGGCATGGTCGGCATAATTGAGACCAATGCAGATGATCTTGGAGGGCCTCACCTGGGGGGCTGCCCAACGGATAGCAGCAGGTACTTCCGGTAAGGAAGGTTTTTGAGCAAGGGCCGCTTGCAGTTTGGCAATGCCATCTTCTGTGAAGAAGGTCTCATCGTAATCACGTGTAATGGCCGATGTGTCATATCTTTTTCCATCCAGCAAAATACCGGGTTTCTCGTGGCCGGGTTCTCCAAATCGGATCAGTTTCATATACTAAGTATTGTTTTTCTTTTTTAATAAGTATGTTTTGCGCTGTATTTAGCTCGCAGCTCGTTGCTCACAGCTCGCGGCTTTTACGTACAAATAAACACCTGCAAGCTCCTTGGTCCATGGGCGCCAATGACCAGCGATTGTTCAATGTCGGCAGTCTTCGAAGGACCTGCAATGAATACGCCATAATCAGGGTTCTGTTTGCCCATTATCCCATAAGCCTGGTGCATATTGCCTACCAGTGTTTGTTCGTCGATCACCAGCACCAGGTGCTGGGTGATAAATGGCAATACCCGCTCCACGCAATCCTTATCAGTTAGCCAGATAGCGCCATTCTCTGCTACACCCAGTTGCCCTTTAAGAACGACCAGATCAAGCAGGGCTGGTTCTTTGAGCAGCGATGCGTTGGTGTTGCTGTCGCCATGAATGAAGTCGGCCACCCGCCTGGCATCGGGCCATCCTTCTTTTATTTTCGCCGGCAGTTCCTGCAGGCTGCCCAGCACAGTAGCCGCTCCTCCGGCCTTGGTAATGGATGCTGTAAAAGCTGTCACCAGGTCATTGGCCGCAAAAACAAAAGTCGCCATTTCCGGTAAAGGCACCAGGGCTGGTTTGTTTTGCCTTGCGGCGGTTAGTATTTTATCCCTACTCAATAGTTCTATTATTAGTTGTTTTCTGTTCTGTTCTTAAAGCTTCGAGACTCGAGCTGCGAGCCTTGGCTTTGATTGTTCATTACTGTATTTAGCTCGTCGCTCGAAGCTCACAGCTCGCGGCTGTTTTTCTTATACCACTCCCGGAAGCTTTCTTTCGGAGGTTCCGGCAGGTCTCTTTGCCTGGCCCAGGGATTCAGTTTTTTGTTCATGGCCAGCGAAGGGAACCAACGCAGCAACTTGCGGGCCCATTTCCCGGCAAAGGTATAACGGGCAGGGGAGGAGAGCACACCGGCCATTACTTTCATGCTGGCTGTTTTGGCTGCGGGTACATAGCCTTCCTTCGTTAATACCTGCCGCCATTGGTACAGCTGGTTGTGAATATCGATCTTCACCGGGCATACATCTGTGCAGGAGCCACAGAGGGTAGAAGCAAAAGGCAGATCGGCATTCTTGCGCATGTCGAGGTTGGGCGCCAGTATAGCCCCGATAGGGCCTGCCGTGGCATTGTGGTAGCTATGCCCGCCGCTGCGCCGGTATACGGGGCAGGTATTGAGACAAGCGCCACAACGGATACATTTTAATGAATTGCGAAAGGCTTCCCGGCCCAGTTGGGTGGTACGGCCATTGTCAACTATCACGATGTGCATTTCCGATCCCGCTGCGGGTTTCCTGAAATGACTGGAATAAGCAGTAATATTTTGTCCCGTAGCATTCCTGGCCAGCAGGCGCAGGAACACGCTGAGGTGTTCTGTGCGGGGGATCAGCTTTTCGATGCCCATGCAAGCAATATGCACTTTGGCCAGATGGGCGCCCAGGTCGGCATTGCCTTCATTGGTACATACTACAATAGCACCTGTTTCGGCTACTGCAAAGTTGACGCCGGTGATGGCGATGTCGGCCGCCAGGAATTTCTGCCGCAGGTGTTCCCGGGCAGCCAGGGCCAGGTACAAAGGATCGGAAGCGCCTTTTTCGGTGCCCAGGTGCTGGTGGAATATTTCGCCTACCTCTTCTTTTTTGATGTGAATGGCAGGCAGTACAATATGGCTGGGCATCTCCTTGTTCAACTGCACGATGCGCTCTCCCAGATCGGTATCCACTACTTCAATGCCCTGTGCTTCCAGGTATTCATTGAGGTGGCATTCTTCCGTGAGCATGGATTTGCTTTTCACGATCTTCTGCGCCCCATGTTTGGCCATAATGCCATGAACGATCCTGTTGTGCTCGGCAGCGTCGGCCGCCCAATGTACGGTAACGCCGTTGCTGATGGCAGCAGCTTCAAACTCCTGCAGGTACTCATCGAGGCGGGAGAGGGTATGGTCCTTGATCTGTGAAGCCAGTTCCCGCAATTGTTCCCATTCTGGAATTTCATTGACGACCTTATCCCTTTTGTACCGCACAAACCACAAGGTCTCATCATGCCACTGTACACGTTCTTTATTCCTGAGGAATTCTGAAGCGGCTTCGGGATGTGTAATATTATGAGTGTTCATTGATCAATTCTGTTTCTTGTTTCGGGTTTAGCGTTTCGGGTTCTTTATGTGTAACATGCTAACTAAGTATTAAGTTGCTGCAATTGCGCTTGGTCTTAAAGGCGCGGCAGCAACCCGACACTCAAAACGCTAAACCCGAAGCCAATACCTCCGATATATGCATTACTTCAAAAGGCAGTTTTTTTCTTTTGATCAATCCTTCCTGGTGCATGAGACAACTCATGTCGGTACCCGTGATCACCGTAGCCTGGTGTTTGGTATAGTCGTCGATCCGGGAAAGCCCCATGGCCGATGATACGGCCTCTTCGGTAACGCAGAATGTGCCACCAAATCCGCAGCATTCATCGGGCCTGTCGAGGTCCACCAGTTCCAGTCCTTCCACCATCTTTAATAACTGAACCGGTTTAGAAAAGTAAGGCACCACGGTTTCGGTGGAAGAGGCCAGCTTCAATCCTCTTTGTCCATGACAACCCTGGTGCAGGGCTACTTTTTGGGGAAAGGAAGCTTTAATGGATTTTACCTGTACGATATCGGTCAGGAACTCACAGAGCTCATACACTTTATGGCGGATAGTGCTGGCTGCAGCCTCCTGCTTGTCATCGTGCAGGTGATCTTTTATATGCAGCACACAACTGCCGGAAGGGGATACAATATAATCGTACCCGGCAAAGGCTTTGATGAAATTGCTGTTGCAGGAACCGGTCAAATGCTCAAAGCCTCCATTGGCCATGGGCTGTCCGCAGCAGGTTTGTTGCATAGGATAATGTACATCCAGGCCCAGGTGCTGCAACAACCGCAGGGTAGCAATGGCCACCTTTGGATAAAACTGGTCTACATAGCACGGAATGAACAGGGCAACACGCATCTTTGATTACTGGTTATTTGTCACCCTGAGCTTGTCGAAGGGCTTCGACAGCTCAGCCTGACAATATGATTAACTATTCAATTTAATAAACCCGCCATCAATGGGATAATCGCAACCTGTAATGAAGGAAGACTCATCGCTGGATAAATACAGGACAAGTGCTGCTATTTCTTTAGGTTCGGCCATACGGCCAATGGGCTGGGATTTGGATAATTTCTCAAACATCTCCGCTTCACGACCTGGATAATTGTTCTTTAAGAATCCATCAACGAAGGGAGTATGGACCCTGGCCGGGGAAACAGAATTGCACCGGATATTTTCATGGAGATAGTCTCTGGCTACCGACAAGGTCATGGCCATGACGGCCCCTTTAGCAGTAGAGTATACAAAGCGGTCTGATAATCCTACCAGGGCTGCGATAGACGCCATATTGACGATCACACCGCCTTTGGCCGCCCGCAACTGGGGAATGGCAGCATACAGACAGTTGTACACGCCTTTGACATTCACCTTTATTACCCGGTCAAAGTCTTCTTCGGAAGTGGTATCAGCCTTGCCAATATGAGCAATGCCCGCATTGTTGACCAGGATGTTCAGTGCCCCGATCTTATTGAATGTATCCAGTACATCGGCCTGGCTGGCTACATTGCAGCTGTGGGCAACGGCTTTACCACCGGCAGCGGTGATCTCCTGTACCGTAGCGGCGGCATTTTCCTCGCTCAGTTCAATAATATGCACTTCAGCTCCCTGTTGGGCAAACAAGACGGATATGGCCCTGCCTATTCCGCTGCCGCCTCCTGTGACTACTGCTTTTTTACCGGCTAATGAAAACATCTTGTCTATGGATTAAAACGTGTAAAATTATAAGGTTAACTGTAAGTAACTGTCCTGTTCTGTTTCGTGTTTTGAGTTTGCTGTTTCGTGTTCTTTGTGTGTAGCCTATTGACTAATTATCAAGTCGCTATTGTGCAGGTTGTTTAAAACGCGGTAGCAACCCGACACTCAAAACCCGAAACGCTAAACTGCCTTCACCTTATGTCCTTTCCAGCCAAAATACAATACCACTACAAAACACAGCAAAGGTATGAGGTAGCCATCCTGGATATTGTGGGTAGCATCTGCGATGATACCCGACAAGGGTGGCAATAAGGCCCCGCCTACAATCGACATCACGATCAGGCTGGAACCCAGTTTGGTATCATTGCCCAATCCCTGGATACCCAGTGAAAAAATGGTTGGGAACATGATGCTCATAAAGAAGGCAATACCGATCAGGGCATATACCACTATCATTCCATGACCGTAAATAGCTAACAGGGAAAGCAATACGTTGATGATCGAGTAGATCGTCAGCAGTTTGGCGGGTTGCACATACTTCATCAGGAAGGTGCCTGCAAACCGTCCTACCATGAAAGCCAGTCCATATCCCAATCCCAGGTAATATTTAGCGGCTATAGTTTCTTCGAGGCCCACGGTAGTAGCCATTCTGATAAAGAAGCTGGAGACACATACCTGGGCGCCTACATAGAAGAATTGCGCAATAACGGCCCAGGTAAGGTGCTTATGGCGGAAGGCATGTAAAAAATTGCTGCTTTGATCATCTCCCTCTTCTTTGGTATCGGGCATTTTGGTAAAATAGATGATCACGGCTACCAGTAATATGATGACCCCCAAAATGAGGTAAGGCCCCTTTACACTGTTTGCTTCTGATTGCAGGTAAGCATCCCTTACGGTGCTACCCATTGCTTCCAGTTCCTGTTCTGTATAGTTCTTGCCGGAAAGAATAAAGGTGCCGCCGATAAACGGCGCTACCATGGCTGCCAGTCCATTGAAGGATTGGGCAAGGTTGAGCCGCTGGGTGGCTGATTCAGGCGGTCCTAATACCGTTGCATAGGGATTGGCGGCTGTTTCCAGGAAGGTCAATCCACAGGCAATCACAAACAGGGCACCCAGGAAAAACACATACTGGCGGGTGTCGGCAGCAGGAATAAACAGAAAACATCCTATACCGAAGAAGATCAGCCCCAATAATATCCCCGATTTGTAACCAAATTTTCGCATTACATAACCTGCGGGCAGGGCCATCAGGAAGTAAGCGATAAATACAGCTGAGTCAACCAGCGAAGATTGCAGGTTATTTAGCCGGAAGGCCTTACGCAGGTGGGGTATGAGGATGGGATCGAGATTGTGTACGAATCCCCAGAAAAAGAATAAGCTCGTAACCAGAATAAAAGGAAGTAATAATTTCTTACCTGTGCTGGCGGTTTGTTTAGGGAGTGTTGGCGAAGCAATACCTGGCATAGTTGTTATTTATTGGTGCGTGTTTTAACTGTTGCTGTTTAAGTCGAATATCTTTTCCATTAATAGCCATTTTTCGCCGGGTTTGGCGGAGGGCAGGGCCTGCTGGTATTGCCACATCAACTCTTCCCAGCGTTGTACCGTAGGATTGGCTGCATCGGCAATATTCTTCTTATCAAAGGAAAAATCAGCATTCACCTCCATGATCATGAACAGGCGGTTCTCTACCCGGTATATCTCCAGCAGTACAATGCCGCTTTCGCGGATGGATTGTAATATGTCGGGCCATACTGCTTTATGGTAGGTTTCGTATTCTGCGATCAACACCGGATCATTCTTCAGGTCAAGCGCCAGGCAATATCGTTTATTGGTACTCATACGATTAAACTATGTTGTCGAAAGTAAGTCTATGATGGGGCAGGCCATCCTGTGCCATCCCGTAATTCTAACCTCAATATTCATTAATGTTCCTGAAAATAAGCATGCATTGCCAAAATAGTTTATTACAATGGCAATAACCGGAAATCTTGCCTGACAATTTGTGCCTTAATTGCATACGTAACCTGCTAAAACCTGCAATTAAGCAAAAGGCTCATTTTAATTGCTATATCCGCCCCGATACTGACCTGTCGGGGTCGCAGGGTTTCATAAACCCCATTACAAAAACGTTCCGGACAATGATCGCATTGGCTATGTGCGGTGATTGTCAAACATTGAAAATTGCATGCTTTATGGAAAAGAAGCTCTTTCTTGCCCCCCGGGTTCTGTACAGGACCAGGCCCTGGTGGTGTCTTCCCCTGTTTGTTTTATTCTCCTTATTTCTTTATTCTCCGGCTCAGGCCCAATCCCGGCAAATCACTGGTGTAGTTACAGACCTGAAGGGTAATCCGCTTTCTGGTGTTAGCGTGAACCTGAAAGGTACTACCACGGGGGTGACCACCGGCGCTGATGGGAAATATTCCCTGAGTGTTCCGGATGACAAGGCCATCCTGGAATTTTCTTCTGTAGGATACCTTACCAAGGAAGAAAAGGTAAATGCACGGACAACCATCAGCCTGTCCCTGAATGAAAGTACCTCCAACCTCGATGATGTGGTGGTTATTGGCTATGGTGGAAAACAAAAGAAACGGGACGTTACCGGATCTATCTCCTCTGTAAGCGCCAAACAGATCGAGGAGCGCCAGCCCATCAACCTGTTTGATGCCCTCCAGGGCCAGGGAGCTGGTATCCTGGTAGTGAACGATGGTGGCGGTGCACCCGGTGCAGAAGGTACCATCCAGATCCGTGGTGCTTCTTCGCTGAATGCGGGTAATGGCCCCTTGTACCTGGTAGATGGTGTGATCAACCCCAATGGTTCCAGTATTAACCCTATGGATATTGAACGTATAGAAGTATTGAAAGATGCGGCTTCTGCTTCTATCTACGGTTCCCGTGCTGCTAATGGTGTGATCATCATTACTACCAAAAAGGGAAAGGAAGGCAAGCCGCGTCTTGACCTCAACTATTCCAGTGTTTTTGGTAAACTGGCCCATAAGCTCCCCATGAACAATGCGGCAGGAGTGCGGGCATTCAGGCGCTTACAAAATGATAATCCTACTTCAGGCGGTAATACGGATTCATTGAATCCAGGTTTTAATGCGGATAATGATATGCAGGACCTCTTGTTGGGTGAAACTGGTAAGAAAACCACGATCAATCTGGGTGTCAGTGGTGGCCGGCCTGGCCTAACCTACTATACAGGACTTAATTACCTCGAGGATAAATCCATCATTCCCAATAGCTGGGTTAAAAGGGTACAGGCCCGTACGAATATAGAATACCAGGCTACCAAAAACCTGCGGTACAGCAACAATATAACTTTCGTTTGGCAAAAAGGTAATACTATACCGGTAGGACGTACAGTGAATGTGGCTTTTGACCGTCCCGCCTTTTCGCGGATATTTTATCCCGACGGCTCACTCACCAGTTATATTGGTTCCAAACGAAACCCCCTGGCCAATGCCTTGTATGAAAAGAATGAGACCGAGGTTATGTCGGGACAACTTAATAATGTACTGCAATACCAGCTGTATAAAGACCTCAGTTTCACCACCATGTTCAATGCGATCCTGGAGAATAAGCAAAACATCCAATTCTCCCCGCGGTTCTTATCAGCCAACAAGGATCAGAACAGTGGAGCAAACGAGATGGCCAAAAACTTCTTCTGGGAATACCAGGCATTCTTCAACTATAATAAGAAGATCGGTGATCACTCTATCCAGGGTGTAGTTGGTTTCAGTGCCGATAAGAGACGCAATGACCTTCAGCACAGTGAGTATAAGAATGTAGTAAACGAAGAGATCTTCGTTACCTTCCCTTCTTACCTGGTACCCCTTGAAACTTATTCTACTGCTGCTGGTGTTACCAGTCAGAACGTATTCACACGGTGGAACTATAGCTATAAAGGCACCTACAATTTGTCGGGTGTATTCCGCAGGGATGGTTCATCCCGTTTTGGACCTGAAAACAAGTATGGTAACTTCTTCTCCGGTTCTGCCTCCTGGCGTTTTTCTGATGAGAAGTTTATGAACTGGGCGCTTGGTTTCCTGAACGATGGACGTATCCGGGTAGGATATGGGCAGGTAGGTAATGACCAGATCGGTAACTACGATCACCTTACCAAATACCAGTTTGATGGTAGCTATGGTGGTGTTGGTAGCGCTATTACCAGCGACCGTTTTGGCAATAGCTTTATCAAGTGGGAAACAGTAGAACAGAAAAATGCTGCTATTGAACTGAGCTTTTTCAGAGGAAGGCTGCAGTTCTCTGCTGAATATTATATTAAAACAACGAAAGACCTGCTGTATGACCGGCCACTGGCCAATGAAACAGGTTATACTGTAGTAACCACCAATGTTGGTTCTATTAGAAACAGAGGCCTTGAGTTCATTGCTAGTGGTACACCTATCGTCAGCAAGAACTTTAACTGGGATATCAGTGGTAATATTTCCTTTGAGCGTGGTACGATCGTAGAACTGGCAGATGGTACTCCTTTCATAGCCGGTAGTAAATGGTATGTGGAAAAAGGTGGCCCGATCGGCAATTTCTTTGGCTGGCAAAACCTGGGTGTTTACCAGTGGGACGAATCCAATGCTTATACACAGAACTGGGACAAACTCACTGTTGTATTGGATAAAGATGGTAAGCCGCTTTACGAAAATGGTAAACCAGCGTACACCTTCAATGGTCAACCATATAATGATAAAGTATACAGCCTGTATGATCCTTCCGGTAAGTTCAAAGGTGGCGATACAGAGTGGAAGAACCTCAACGGCGATAGCCTGATCAATGATGCCGACAGGCATGTGATCGGTAATTACCAGCAGGATTTCTACCTGGGTTTTGTGAACAATTTCAGGTACAAACAGTGGGGATTATCTGTATTGATCAATGCATCGATCGGCGGTGTTGTATACAATACGTTGCAGTATAATGCCAACTATCCTTCCAATACAGGCGCCGGTACCCCGCAGGTAGTAGCTAATTCCTGGAAAAAACCGGGCGATATTGCTACCATGCCTTATTATCCGCAAAGAACAAATCGTGGAAGTCTGAAGCCTGGTGGTAACAGCCTTTACCTGGAAGATCGTTCTTTTATCAGGCTTTCCAGCGTAAGGCTTACTTATACCCTCAACCCAGCCTGGGCCAAGAAAGTATTCACCAAAGGTATTACCGCTTATATTTTTGGACAAAACCTGCTGACCTATACCAACTATACGGGATATGACCCCGAGTTCAGTGCGGGTAACGTATTAACACCTGGTGAAGATGCCGGAAAGTATCCCAAGCGCAGGGAACTGGGTGTAGGTGTAAATGTTAACTTCTAAAACCGATTGCAATGCACAACAAAAGAATATATATACCGGTCTTACTGCTACTGGTCATGATGACGGGCAGTTGTAAAAAGTTTTTGACCCAGAATCCCCTGGCCGAGGTAGCCGAATCGCAATTCTTCAAGAGCAAATATGATGTGGATGCTTCGATCTCGGGTATGTACCGGTTGTTCCAGGACCAGATGGTAGGTGATGCCCAATATAAGGACCGCTATCATATATGGGGAGAGCACCGTTCTGATAATTTCGAGCGCTTCCTGAGCTATACTACCAACCAGGTAAATGAAATAACATTGAATGGCCTGACGCCTGATAATGAATTTGCTTCCTGGACAGGTTTGTATAGCGTGATCGCCAGGGCAAATGTGAACATTAAAAAAGTGGCAGGTGCGGCTGCTTTCGACAGCCGCGTTACCAAGGAGGTTATTGACAAAGCGCAGGCTGAAAGTTATGCTATGCGGGCAATGGCTTATTTCTACATTGTTCGGGTATGGGGTGCAGCGCCGGTGTGGACAGAACCTTTTGAATCGCTGTCCGATAGTTCTATGAGGTCGCGTGAGCCGGCATCAAAGATCATCGATGAAGTGATCATCAAAGACCTGGAAAAAGCGTATGCTTTGACCCTCAAAGCCCAAACGCCTACTGTTTGGTATATGGGCGAAGGTGCTATCTGCGCCCTGATGGCCGATGTGTATATGTGGAAGAAAGATTATCCAAATGCTATTATCTGGATACAAAACCTTTTCAAAGCCAAAGCACCTACAGGTAAAGTATACGGTGGTAACCTGGTCACGGATCTGCAGCCTACTGCTACCTGGAAAAACATGTTTACGGCGCCAGCCAGCAGCATTGAAAGCATCTGGACACTCGATTGGACATTTGCCGCGAGCGGATGCGCCTGTATGAGTATTTCCTATACGCCCAATAACAAGCAGTACATCATTGGCCTGGAAATGTGGCAGAATTGGTTCCTGCCTTATCAGAATACACTGCCCTTACCAGATATCCGTGTACGGCAAACACATGATGTGTGGCAAAACAATCGCGATAAGTTTATCAAATACTATGCATCGCCCGCCAATCCAACAGCTTCTTATACCTTCCCGGCAACACCTGAGGAAATACCTGCCTATGTGACCATGTACCGCCTGGGAGATATGTACCTGTTGTATGCAGAAGCGCTGAATGGTAACAATGACCTGGCAGGTGCACTGAAGTACCTGAACTTCATTCGCAAGCGTGCGGGTGTGCCGGAATATGTGGCGGGTGATCCGCTGGTGGCTACCAAAGAAGCGATGGAAGATGCCATCCTGCAGGAAAGACAATATGAATTGTATGGCGAAGGCAAACGTTGGTTTGACCTGGTACGCACCAACCACGTACAAAAGGTAATGGACCCGGTATTAAAGAGACGCCAACTGGCAGCTGGTAGCGACCAGGTGGGCTTTCCGGACCTGAGAAAAGTATTGTGGCCCCTTAACAGGTCAGTACTGAATGCGAATAAAAAGCTGGTACAGAACCCCTCTTATGCCGATTAAATTATAAATAACATGAAAAAGAATATAAAGACCATATTCAATACGATCCTGTTGGCGCTTGCTGTTGTGGTATTGTTGCCGGGGTGCAAAAAACTCTTTGGCCTGAGCAAGCAGGAAGACTATGATTATGTAAAAGAAACGCTCGATCCGCATATTAATATTACTGCCCGTCAGTTCCTGGAGAACAGGAGCTATGGAGCTACTCCACAGGATACTGTTTTCAAATGGATGAGGCTGGGGCTGGAATATGCCGGTATTGACCTGGCTGAATATGAGAAGCCCGGTCGCACATTTATATTCATGCACAACGAAGCGGTGCGGAGATTGGATGCCACCGGTAAGGTTACAGGCGGCATGTGGTTCACTTATCCCATTGTATTAAAAGATATAAATGGCAATCCCATCCTCGATCCGGTTACGGGGGCTCCTAAAACTGCTCCTGCCACCAAATGGAGCGATTATGATAAGGGAACAATTAAAAATTATTTCCTGTACCTGATCGGTGAGGGGGTGTATAATTTCGAAGACCTGAATAACCTCAATAAGGACATTCAATCCCTGGTGCCTGCGGGTACCGTGGCTACTAAAGAATCATTATTGGGATGGATAAATGGTGGAAAAGGATTTGATCAGGAAGGCAAATTCAACCTCAAGATCAAAAGTAACAATGACCTGGGACCTATAGTACACAACGACCTGGTAGATGACCGGTCGGCCGGTTACATCGCCACCAATGGCGTGGTGCACGTATATGGTAATCCGCTGGTACCATACAGAGCTCAACAATAAGCGGATAAAAGTGGTCTGAGACCGTTTATCCCAACATATCAAAGGTGATATCTTCTAAGGTGTCACCTTTGTACTTCAACGTTTTCGGTTTTATTTAATCCAATCATTACCTGTTGAAAGCAATGTTTGCAGATATTCGTAACATGAACAGGATATTAATTGCTTGTATTTTGATGGCTGGCAGTCTTTTGCCGGCAAAGGCCCAGGTAAGCACAAGGCTTACCAACAACTGGGAATTCCTGAAACAAGACCTCGGCGGCATATGGGAATCTGTAAGGCCGGTAGGCAAAGGCAACCCGGAAAGCGTACCCCTGTGGGAACCGGTTGTATTGCCGCATTGTGTAAATGCCACCGATGCGGTAGACCCGGATATCAATTATTACCAGGGGCCAGCCTGGTACCGTACACAGCTGGACATCAAAAATCCGTACCCCAACGGCAGAACCCTGCTGCACTTTGAAGGGGCCGGACAAAAAACAGACGTATACGTGTACACCACGAAAGTGGGCAGCCATGTAGGCGGGTATGATGAATTTACCGTCGATATTACAGAAGCTGTCAATGTCTTTATGCAAACAGAAGTGTATCAGAAACAGTTCAAAGGGAAAATACCGGTATCCATCCGCACCGATAATTCCCGCGACCTGGAAATGATTCCCTCTGATCTGTCAGACTTTAATGTATATGGTGGTTTATACCGTTACCTGAACCTTGTGTACACACCTGCCTTGTCCATTGATAAGTTATTTGCACTGGCCGAAACGAATAATGCCGGTAAGACCGGTAAACTCACCATTAAGTCCCGTTTTTATAATCCACAACGCATCAGCAATACTTCTTTGGTGGTAAAGCTGTTTGATCCTGCCGGTAAACTCGTACAAAACCTTTCCCGGGCAATACTTACGGGAGAAGGGGAGGTGAACCTGGCCAGTTTTACAGTAAAGAAACCACAACTGTGGTCAACGGATGCCCCCGCACTTTATACTGTTGAAGTAACCTTGAAAAGACCGGAAGGAAGTTATACGCAACGGGAGAAGATCGGCTTCCGGAACTTTGAATTTGTGGACAATGGTCCTTTTAAATTGAATGGCAAACGCCTGTTGCTGCGCGGCACCCACCGTCATGAAGACCATGCAGGCGTAGCTGCTGCCATGACAGACGCACAAATGCGCCAGGAAATGATCATGATGAAAGAGATGGGCGTAAACTTTATTCGCCTGGGGCATTACCAGCAATCACGTATCATCCTGAATTTATGCGACAGCCTGGGTATAGTAGTATGGGAGGAAATTCCCTGGTGCCGCGGCGGTCTGGGTGGTGATGTATACAAAGCGCAGGCAAGGCGTATGCTGCGCAATATGATCGAACAGCATTATAACCATGCATCGGTGATCATCTGGGGCCTGGGCAATGAGAATGACTGGCCCGGCGATTTTCCGGAGTTTGACAAGGAAAAGATCAGGACCTTCATGAAGGAGCTGAATGACCTCTCGCATCAATTAGACCCCACCCGCAAGACGGCTATCCGCCGCTGTGATTTTTGTAAGGACATTGTCGATGTCTATTCTCCTTCTATCTGGGCGGGCTGGTACAGGGGTATCTATACCGAATACAAATCGGTAACAGAAGAGGAATTCAAAAAAGTAAAACATTTTCTGCATGTGGAATGGGGTGGCGACAGTCATGCCGGCCGTCATTCAGAAAATCCCGATAAAGCCTTGCAGGCACTGAAAGCCGCCGGTGCGGCCGATGAGCGTGCAGGGGATGCTTCTTTGTTTGGAGGCGCTGCACGTGCTTCCAAAGATGGCGACTGGAGCGAATCTTATATCTGTAACCTGGTAGACTGGCACCTGAAAGAACAGGAAACCATGCCCTGGCTTACCGGTACTGCCCAGTGGCCCTTTAAAGATTTTTCAACACCGGTAAGGCCCGACAACCCGATACCGTATATGAACCAGAAGGGAGTGGTAGAAAGAGACCTTACCAAAAAAGAGGCATACTACGTATTCCAATCTTACTGGACCGGGCAGCCAATGGTACATATTTATGGGCACAGCTGGCCCGTACGCTGGGGGGCAGCAGAAGAGGAGAAAATGGTAAAAGTATATTCCAACTGTGATGAAGCAGAGTTGTTCCTCAATGGTAAAAGCTATGGCGTTAAAAAGCGCAGCACGCAGGATTTTCCGGCGGCAGGCCTGCGCTGGAATGTGAAGTTTGCCAAAGGACTCAATTCTATCAATGTAATAGCCCGCAAGGGAAAAGAGTTTGTACGGGATGCCATCAGTTTCCAATACCAAACAGAAACCTGGGGAAAGCCTGCCAAACTGGACATGGCAAAAATTAAAGAAGAAAAGGGCATCGCTACGGTAGAGGTGAGACTATTGGATGATAAAGGCATTCCCTGCCTGGATGCAGTGAACTGGGTGCGTTTTGGCCTGGCCGGCGACGGTAAACTGATCGACAACCAGGGTACGTCTTCCGGAAGCCGTTATGTTCAAATGTACAATGGCCGGGCTACTATAAAAATACAAACCAACAAGGGCATAAATGTGGTGAGTGCGCAAAGCGCAGGCATTACAACCGCCACACTTCCATTATAAAATGATGAGAATACTGCTGTTCATATTGATGCTTGTTGCCAATACTGCTTTTGCCAAAGAGCTGTATGTATCGGTGAAAGGGAATGATAAAAACCCAGGCACCAAAGCATTGCCCTTTGCCACCCTGGAAAGAGCGAAGCTGGAAGCGCGGAAGTATAAAAAAGAAGAGGTAGTGGTATATATTATGCAGGGTACCTGGTACCTGTCGCAACCGCTGGTATTCAGGGGTATTGACAGTCGTAACGATTATGCTTCTTTATATTTTATGGCGCTGCCCGGTCACCGCCCTGTAATAAAGGGATCGAGAAAATTGACACTTAATTTTAAGCCCTATCAGAACGGTATCCTGCAAGCTGCTTTACCCGCATCGTTTCCGGAAATGGATCAGTTGTATGTGAATGGTGTACTACAGGTGATGGTACGTTATCCTAATTACCAGGAACACACATTGCCCTTGCATGGTACTGCACAGGATGCACTGAGTGCCGCCCGTATCAGAAGCTGGGCCAATCCCACAGGTGGTTATATTCACGCCCTCCATTCGGGCGAATGGGGTGGTATGCATTACCGTATTACGGGAAAAAATACTGATAGTACTTTACGTATGGAAGGCGGCTGGCAAAACAACCGCCCTTCGCCCATGCACAAAAACTATCGGTATGTAGAAAATATATTGGAGGAGCTGGATACTACCGGTGAATGGTATGCTGACCGTGTAAAAAATATCCTGTATTATAAACCGGCAGCGGGCGTGGATATGAGTAAGACAACTATAGAAGTACCCGTGTTGGAGAACCTGGTATCCTTTAAAGGGTTGCCCGGTCACTATCTTACAAATATTGCTATCTCAGGTATCCGGTTTGAACATACCCTGCGCACCTTCATGAAGAACAAAGAGCCCCTGTTGCGCAGCGACTGGACCATTTACCGTTCCGGGGCTATTGATTTGGAGTATACCAGAGACTGTGCGATCAATGCTTGTGAGCTGTTCTCCCTGGGCGGCAATGCTGTATTTTTCAGCAATTACAATAAAGATGCCATGGTAACGGGTTGCCACATAGCACAGATTGGCGGGAACGCCATCAGTTTTGTGGGCAATCCGAAAGCGGTACGTTCTCCTTCGTTCCGTTATGAAGAGTATGTGCCCTATATGCAAATGGATAAAATGCCGGGGCCTATAGGAGACGATTTCCCAACAGGGTGTTTGGTGTTTGATAATCTTATACATGATATTGGTCTTGTGGAGAAACAGGTGGCAGGTGTGCAGCTATCCATGTGTCAGCAGATCAGGATCGTACAAAATACCATCTACAATGTACCCCGCGCAGGTATTAATATAAGTGAAGGCACCTGGGGTGGACATGAAATTGCTTATAACGATGTATTCAATACCGTACAGGAAACCGGTGATCATGGTGCTTTCAATTCCTGGGGCAGGGACCGTTATTGGCATCCCAACCGCGCGGTGATGGATTCCCTGATGGCTGTTCATCCTGATCTGTGGAAGCTGGATGCGGTGTTGCCTACAAATATCCATCATAACCGCTTTCGCTGTGATAATGGCTGGGATATTGACCTGGATGATGGCTCGTCCAATTACCATATTTATAATAATATCTGTCTCAATGGAGGACTGAAGTTGCGGGAAGGGTACCATCGTAAAGTAGAGAATAATATTATCCTCAATAATTCCTTTCATCCGCATGTATGGTTTCGCAGCAGTCTCGATACTTTTCAACATAACATAGTATCAGGGCCTTACCTGCCCATTCGTATACCTGATTGGGGCCCGGGAGTGGATAGTAATTTTTTCCCCGATGAAGCGGCACTACATACGACACAGCAGTGGGGTATAGATGCGCATTCCGCCGCCGGCGATCCGCTATTTATTGGTCCCGCTGCCGGTAATTATGAGGTGAGTGATCGCTCTGCCGCGAAAGCAGTTGGTTTTCACCCATTCGATATCGAAGTTGGCGTGCAGTCCGATCGGTTACGCAAACTGGCCGCAAATCCCCCCTTACCGGTGCTCATAAAGGCCTCCGCTGATGCTTCGGCCACTTATACTTTCCTCGATATGAAAGTAAAGAACCTCAACACCCTGGCAGAACGCTCGGCCACAGGAATGGATAAAGAAACCGGCGTGCTGGTACTGGAAGTACCGGACAATGCACCCTGGCATAAACTGGTACAACCCAATGATGTAATACTGGAACTGGCCGGTGTGCCGGTGAATAATATACAAGACCTGCTGAATGCAAGGATGAAAGTGCAATGGCATGCTGCGGCTGTTGTGGTCATCTTCCGCAACCAGAAGCGCCAGGAAATTAAAGGACCATTGAAATAACCTTATAAAATCATCAACCATTGAAACGTATTGCTTTTCTGTTTGCTGTATCGCTGGGCGCTGTAGCTGTAAGCGCACAAACTGACCCACACCTGAAATTGTGGTATGCCAAGCCTGCCAAAGCCTGGGAAGAAGCTTTGCCCCTGGGCAATGGGAAGACCGGTGCCATGGTCTTTGGCGGAGTAAAAAAAGAACGCTACCAGTTAAATGATAATACCCTATGGAGCGGCTTCCCCGATGGAGGCAATAATCCCAATGGGCCAACCGTATTACCGGAAGTGCGCAAAGCCGTATTTGATGGCGATTATATCAAGGCTGCCGATCTGTGGAAAAAGATGCAGGGCCCTTATTCTGCCCGCTACCTGCCCCTGGGCAACCTGTTGCTGGAGTTCCCATTTGCTGATACCCTGGGTACCGGTTATTACCGCGACCTTGACCTGAACAATGCTACGGCTACCGTACGCTATACCACCGGCGGTGTGCAATACCAGCGGGAAACCTTCACCAGCTTTCCCGATAAAGTAATGATGGTGAGGCTTACAGCCAACAAAGGCAAACAGGTAAGCTTTACGGCTGCGCTTACCAGCAAACTGCACTATAGTGTAAAGGCAACGGCCAATAACCAACTGGTATTGACCGGCAAAGCGCCTAAGTTTGTAGCTAACCGCGAATCCGAACCCCAACAAGTGGTGTATGATGAAGACCCGAAAGGGGAGGGGATGAACTTCGTGATCTATCTCTATATCAAAACAGAAGGTGGCACAGTAAAACAATCCGGCGACCAACTGTCGGTTACAGGAGCTGATGCGGTGACGATCTACCTTACCGAAGCTACCAGTTTCAATGGGTTCAATAGATCCCCTGGCAAAGAAGGGAAGGACCCCAATACAGAGGCTAAGACCAATCTTGATAAAGTTCGGATCTTGTCCTGGGCACAAATTAAGCAGCGTCACGTGAGTGACTACCAGGCTTTGTTCAACCGCGTAAAGCTGAACCTGGGTACGAATGAAGATGCCGTGAAGCTGCCTACTGATGACAGGCTGCGCCGTTTTGCAGATACCAAGAACGATAACCAGTTACAGACGTTGTATTATCAGTTTGGCCGTTACCTGCTGATCGCCAGCTCACGCCCGGGGTCCAGGCCGGCTAACTTACAAGGCATCTGGAATGACCATGTACAACCGCCCTGGGGAAGCAACTATACCACCAATATCAATACAGAAATGAACTACTGGCTGGCAGAGAATACCAATCTCTCCGAATGTCACCAGCCTTTGTTTGATTTCATGAAAGAACTGGCCGTGAATGGGGCCGTGACCGCCAAAGTGAATTATAATATCAGGGAGGGCTGGGTAACGCACCATAATTCCGACCTGTGGGCCAAGACCTCACCACCCGGCGGTTTTGAGTGGGACCCCAAGGGAATGCCACGCTGGAGCTGCTGGCCCATGGCAGGCGTA
This sequence comes from Paraflavitalea soli, assembly GCF_003555545.1. Classification (GTDB taxonomy): domain Bacteria; phylum Bacteroidota; class Bacteroidia; order Chitinophagales; family Chitinophagaceae; genus Paraflavitalea; species Paraflavitalea soli. Next base: position 677,309 of record NZ_CP032157.1, read on the forward strand.
TGGTTCAGCACTCACCTGTGGGAGCATTACCTGTATACCGGCGATAAGAAATGGCTGCAGTCAACAGGCTATCCCTTGATGAAGGGCGCTGCACAGTTTATGTTGCACTGGCTGATCAAGGACAAGACTACCCCCTGGCTGGTAACCAATCCTTCTACTTCGCCAGAGAACACCATCAAGCTCAATGGAAAGGAATACCAGGTAGCCCTGGCCAGTACAATGGATATGTCTTTGCTGCGGGAATTATTTGCAGCGGTGATCAAGACGAGTACAGTGCTCAATACAGATGCCGCTTTCCGCAAGCAGGTACAGGAAGCTTATGATCAATTGTATCCTTATCATATAGGCCAGTATGGCCAGTTGCAGGAATGGTATGGTGATTGGGATGATCCGAAAGACAAACACCGTCACCTGTCGCATTTGTTTGGTCTGTATCCCGGTAGCCAGATCACCGTACAACAAACACCTGAACTGGCAGCTGCCGCCAAGCAATCGCTTATTCACCGGGGTGATGTAAGTACGGGCTGGTCGATGGCCTGGAAGATCAACTGGTGGGCGCGGCTGCAGGATGGAGACCATGCCTATAAAATATTAAGCGATGCCTTTACCTATATTGATCCCAACCAAACCCGTGAGACCATGGGCGGCGGCGGTACCTATCCCAATCTCTTTGATGCGCATCCACCTTTCCAGATCGATGGCAATTTTGGCGCCACAGCAGGTATCACAGAAATGTTGCTGCAAAGTCATGCCGGTTACCTCAGCCTATTACCCGCATTGCCCACAGCCTGGGCAGCAGGGAGCATCAAGGGCATTAAAGCCAGGGGCAACTTTATGGTTGATATCCAGTGGAAGGAAGGAAAGCTGGCGGTAGCTAAGATTATATCTGGTTCAGGAGGTATTTGTCGCATTAAAACCACCACACCTGTTAAAATAGTGGAAGTAAAAGCCAATCCTGTGCAAGGTGCCAACGCCAATCCGTTGAATATTGCATATGGAAAAGTGGTGTATGAAAAGAACCCACAGGCGAAGCTGGTGAGCATTGGCAAAGAAGGAGAATATATGATGGAGTTTCCGACTGTAAAGGGTAAGACGTATACCATAGTGAATCAATAATAAATCATAAATCTTCGATGATGCGTTTAAGACAGCTGTATGCTCTTCTCCTTTTAACAGGCATTGCTATTAGTACAACGGCTCAACAGCCGGTATGGACGGAGGTGGCGCCAGGGGTATGGAAAACCATTGCAGGCAAGCCGGAAGCTTTTGACCTGTTGAAGGCAGCAGGGGCTACACCCAATAAAGAGGCATTGGCTGCGATCACCAAAGCTGGTTTCCCTTTTACCAAAGCCGACATTGCAGCCCGCGTACAGGATGGCAAAACTTACCTGCGGTTTCCGCTGCAAAAAGAAGAACAGGTATATGGTTTTGGCCTCAATTTTCAAACCATCCACCAGCGTGGTAAGATACTGCAACTGCATGTAGACCATTTTGGAGGTAAGGACAATGGACGTACCCATTCACCTACCCCTTTCTATGTATCCTCATTGGGATATGGCGTATTCATCAATGCCGCCCGGTACATCAATGTGTATGCAGGGGCAGGTGTGCGGAAGGATAGTAAAAATCCACCGGTGGCCAAAGACCGCAATACCGATAAGTCATGGGCTTCCCGTCCTTATTCCGATGCGGTAGAAATGCTGGTGCCTGCGGCTGGTGTGGAAGTATATGTGTTTGCAGGCCCTACTGCACTGGATGCAGTACGCCGGTTCAATTTATTTAATGGCGGAGGTTGTTTGCCGCCACGGTGGGGACTGGGTTTTACCCAACGCGTACAGCGGTTATACAATGCAGCTGATGTAGAAAAAGAAGCCAACGATTTTGAGCAGAAGGGATACCCGCTCGATTATATAGGCCTGGAACCGGGCTGGCAAACCAAATCCTATCCCTGCACTTTTGAGTGGGATAAGACCCGTTTTCCACAGCCGCAGGCGTTTGTGAAAGCGATGCTGGACAAAGGCATCCGCCTCAACCTGTGGTTGAATCCTTATGTGTCCCCGGAAGCTTCCATTTATAAGTCTATATTGCCTTATACAGGATCTCATACGGTATGGGTGGGTGCCGTGCCCGACTTTACCATGCCGCAGGCACGTAATATCTTCTTTAACCAGCTTAAAAAAGACCAGGTAGGTATTGGCGTAAGCGGCTATAAGATCGATGAGGTGGATGGGTATGATCATTACCTGTGGCCTGATGTAGCTACCTTCCCTTCGGGCAACAGCGCTGAACAATTGCGCCAAACCTATGGGGTATTGGCACAGCGCTACAGTACGGATATATACCGCCAGCAAAACTCCCGCACCTTTGGTTTGGTGCGTGCTTCCAACGGCGGCGCTTCTTCTTTCCCTTACGTGATCTACAATGATTACTATAACCATGAAGACTTTATTACCGCCCTCATCAATAGTGGTTTTGCCGGGGTATTGTGGACGCCGGAGGTACGGGCTTCCAAAACAGGCGAGGAGTGGTTGCGTCGTTTTCAGACAGTGATCTTTTCTCCCATGGCCATGATCAATGCCTGGTCAAGCGGTACCAAACCCTGGAGTTATCCCGAAGTGGCTGAACAGGTAAAACAACTGGCTTTGTTGCGTATGCAGATGATGCCTTACTGGTATACAGAGTTTGCCAAATACCATTACCAGGGTATTCCGCCATTCCGCGCTATGAACCTGGAACCAGGCTTCAAACAGGAAGTTAAAAAAGAAGCAGTCAACGAAAACCTGGAGCAGAATCCTTATGCGGAAGCAGCTTCCAAAGAGATCAAAGATCAATATATGGCCGGTGAATACTTATTGGTGGCGCCTTTGTTTACCGGGCAAACTACCCGCAAAGTGATCCTGCCCAAAGGCAAATGGTATGATTTCTACACCGGTGCTTATGCCGGGGATGGTGAAGTGATCACGGTAACACCCGGACTGGATAAGATACCCGTATATGTAAAAGATGGCGGCATTATACCGATGATGCCTGCTATGTTGCACGCGCCCAAGGCTGGTGAAGTAGTAGACCTGGAAATACGTTATTACGGTGATAAACCCGGTACCTATACCTTGTATGATGATGATGGCGAAACCTTCAACTATGAAAAAGGAGCTTATAGCTGGCGTACCATCAGCGTTTCAAAAGGAGCAGGTGGCCAATTGAAAGGAACGATCACCGCGCCAGCTGCCGGAAAGCCGAATACCATCGGTAAGGTAACATTTACGAAAATGACCAATTAGTAATTTGATAATCCCGCGCAGTGGGACAAGTTTTAAAAATGTGAGAATTTGAAAATATTGCCATTCTTATCGTCCCGTCTGATTACCTGTCTGGTTCTTTTGCTGGCTACGAGCGTGCAGGCGCAGGAAGCGGCTGATTATTCCAAAGCGATCAGCAAGACCTTACGCAAGCAGGTATTGAAGGAGGCTGCCTGGGCTTTGCAGCAGGAACCGGTAACAGTTACTGCCAGCCAATCGCCCCGCAGTGCAGGTGGTAGACATGATTTCTATTCTGAAGGCGACTACTGGTGGCCCAATCCGGTATCGGTGGACAGTCCTTATATACAAAAGGACGGGATGACCAACCCCGACAATTTTGTAGCCCACCGCCTGGCCATGATCCGCTTCAGCCGCATCATGGGCGCCCTGGCATCGGCTTATAAGATAACCGGCGACAAAAAATATGTAGTACAGGCATTGAAGCATTGCCGGGCTTGGTTTACCGACACGGCTACGCTCATGCATCCCCACCTGCTGTATGCGCAGGCGATCAAGGGGCGGGCCACGGGCCGGGGTATCGGCATCATCGATACCATCCATTTTATGGAAGTGGTACAGGCGTTGATGTCCATGCAGGAGGCAGCCAATATGCATAAAGCGACATTGACGGCTATTAAGGAATGGTTTACCCAATACCTTACCTGGCTCACCACGCACCAGTATGGTAAAGATGAAATGAACGCCACCAATAACCATGGTACCTGTTGGGTAATGCAGGCAGCAGCTTTTGCAAAATTCACGGGCAACCAAACCATACTGGACTTCTGCATCGTCAGGTATAAGACAGTGTTGCTGCCCAACCAGATGGCGGCAGATGGCAGTTTCCCGCAAGAGTTAAGAAGAACAAAACCTTATGGTTATTCCCTCTTTAACCTGGATGCGATGACAACTGTTTGCCGGATACTTTCGACTAAGGAAAATAACCTCTGGGCTTTCCAGACGGCTGATGGGCGGTCCATAAAGAAGGGAATAGAATTCCTGTATCCTTATGTGGCTGATAAAAGCAAGTGGCCTTTTAAGCAGGATGTCATGTATTGGGACAACTGGCCGGTAGCGCATCCCTTCCTGGTATTTGGTGCCGAGGCCTATGGAAATAAAGCATGGCTGGCTACCTGGACAAAACTGGACCATGCACCGGTGGTGGAAGAAGTGATCCGCAACCTGCCGGTGAGGAATCCGTTGATATGGTGATAAGAGTCGGCAATCAGCAGTCGACAATCGTGAATGGGTTCGTACTTCTTTGTGATTATTGACTGCTATTAGTCTGGTCTTTTGATTATCAGAACCCGAAACGCCAAACCCGAAACCCGAAATTCTTTATGACGATCTATAAGAGAATACTTTTTACAACTGGAATAGGGTTAACCTTAAGTATGAACGCCTTCACCCAGAACCCGGGTGATGAGGACAAGGAAATGTTCAACCGCTCCAAAGACCGTGATCAAAAGATGATCGATGAAGCGGTAAAAGGGTGGTGGACTGCTTCCATGAAAACACATGAGCAGCGTATCCAATGGTGGCGGGATGCCCGCTTCGGCATGTTTGTGCACTGGGGTGTTTATTCCCTGCCCGGTGGCGAGTGGAAAGGTAAAAAGGTAGGCGGCTATGCCGAGCACCTGATGCGCAAGGAAAAGATCAGTCGCCAGGAATACCTGCAGCTGGCCCACCAATTCAACCCGGTGAATTTTAATGCAGAGCAGTGGATACTGCAAGCCAAACAGGCCGGGATGAAATACTTCATTATTACCGCCAAGCACCACGATGGTTTTGCCATGTACAATTCCGGTGTATCTGATTTCGATATCATAGACCAGACGCCATTTAAACGCGACCCGATGGCCGAACTGGCTGCTGCCTGTAAAAAGCATGGCATGCGTTTCGGGTTCTATTATTCCCATGCATTTGACTGGGAACATCCGGATGGGCCAGGCAATGACTGGGAATACAATAATCCCGGTGGCGATAAACTGTTGCATGGCGGAGTACGTTGGTACGATGAGCATCCGGAATTACTGCCCAAGGCACAGAAATATGTAACGGAGAAATCTATTCCACAGATCAAAGAACTGATCAATAAGTATCATCCTGATATATTGTGGTTTGATACGCCGCATAAATTACCCTTGTCGGAAAACATCCGCATCTTAAAAGCTATCCGGGAAACAGATCCCAATGTGGTGGTAAATGGCCGGCTGGCCAGAAGTGCTGCTATTAGTTTTGGTGATTATGTGAATACCGCCGATCGTCCGGCTGAATTCTTCCCCGTGACCGGTGATTGGGAAGCCATTCCTACCACCAATGAATCGTATGGGTATAGCAAGTTCGACAGCAGTCATAAGTCTGTGGCTTTCTTTATCCAACTCATGGCCAAATCAGCTTCCCGGGGTGGCAACCTGCTCATGAATATTGGCCCCAAAGGAGATGGTACGTTTGATGGAAGGGATATTGCCATCCTGAAGGGAATTGGCGAATGGGTGGATAAGAACAGTGAAAGCATCAGCAAGGCCGGTATTTCCGGATTGCCTTTGCACAACTGGGGCGTATCCACCCGAAAGGACAATAAGCTCTACCTGCACGTGTTTGAATGGCCCACAGATGGTAAGCTACAGGTAAGCGGATTGCCCGCTGCTGCAAAAAAAGTTTATCTGCTCACAGATGCCGGTAAAAAATCAATACTTATTGATCAGACTTTAACGAGCGATGGTTTACGTGGTCTTACGGCACAACTGCCGGCCAGGCCTGTAGACACGGCCAATACCGTAGTAGTGGTGGAACTTGCCGGAACGGGTAAATATGACAACATCCCCTATGTAGCTTCCAATATTCCTGTGACCAGGCTATTGGCTTTTGACGCGGTACAAACCGGGAAGGGATTACAATTTGGTGATGGCAAAACGGATAAGTATTATGTGGCAGGATGGAAATCAACCAGTCAGTGGTTACATTGGGATTTCCGCACCAATGCTGCTGTAAAATGCAAAGTAATTATTAAATATCTTGCAGGCCCTGAGGCAGGCGGTACCTATAGTCTCGATCTGGATGGCACTGCCAGGGAGGAGATCGTGAGCACAGCAAAGAAGGAAACAGATGTGCAGGTGAAAGAGTTGGGTGAGCTGACCATCAAACCCGGGGTACATCGTTTAGCGATCAGGCCGGTGGCAGTAAATGGTCAGGAGCTGATGAAACTATTGGAAATACAATTGATTCAAATCCCATAAATGCAAAGCATGAGGTTAATTGTTAGTTTAGCTATTGGTGTTTTATGGCAAGGTTCCTTGCAGGCACAGATAAAACTGCCGGCGGTGATGGCCGATGCAGAAAAGCAAACGAAGGTGATGTTACAGGCTGTGCCTGCAGCCAAAGAAGGCAAGGCAGACCTGGTATCACCACGCACTATTGAGAATGGTAAACTGAAGCTGGTGGCTTCACGTGACTGGACCAGTGGTTTCTTTCCCGGTGTGCTTTGGTTCCTGTACCAGTATACCGGCAAGCAGGAATGGCTTAAGGAGGCCAAAGCCTATACCGCCAATATTGAAAGAGAGAAAACAAATGGCGGTACACATGACATGGGTTTTAAGGTCTATTGCAGTTTTGGTAGCGGATATCGCATTACCAAAGATGCAGCCTACAGGGAGGTGATCATCCAGTCGGCGAAAACGCTTTCTACACGCTTTAACCCAACCATTGGCTGTATCCGCAGCTGGGACCACCATAAAGAAGTATGGGGATTTCCGGTCATCATCGACAATATGATGAACCTGGAATTACTGTTCGAAGCTACCAAACTCACCGGCGACTCTTCCTTTTATAAGATAGCAGTAGCTCATGCGAATACGACGATGAAGAACCATTTCCGCCCGGACTATAGTTCTTACCATGTAGTTGACTACGATACGGCAACAGGCGCGGTAGTAAAGAAGAATACTCACCAGGGGTATAGTCATGAATCCGCCTGGTCAAGAGGGCAGGCCTGGGCTTTATATGGGTATACCATGTGCTACCGGTATACAAAGAACCCCGTTTATCTACAGCAAGCAGAACATATTGCGGCTTTTATATTGAATCATCCACGCCTGCCGAAAGACCTGGTACCTTATTATGATTTTGATGCACCGGAGATACCCAATGCCCCACGGGATGCTTCAGCTGCGGCTGTTATAGCATCTGGTCTGTATGAATTGAGCGGTTATAGCAAGAATGCAAAGCTGTATAACAAAACGGCTGATAAGATTGTAACCAATCTTACCGCCTCTTACCGTTCACCCATTGGAGAGAATTTTGGCTTTATCCTGTTGCACAGTACCGGTTCTAAACCTTCCAACAGTGAAGTGGATGTGCCGCTTAACTATGCAGATTACTATTATTTGGAGGCATTGCTGAGGGGGAGAAAGAAATAGAAATAAGTAACTTGGTAACATAGAAAAAGCCTCCTTCGCGGGAGGCTTTTTCTATGTTAATGCGTTTTATTTTGGTATGTGCTTTTCTTTTATTGCCAACTATCAGCGACATTTACAACCACAATGAATTGTATGCGCATAGGGTTATTGGCTGTATTAATAGGGGTTGTTTTAACTGCCTGCAAGTCTAAGGCGGCTCATGAGGCTATTTATGGCTTGCCGGTTACTGATCAAAAGCTGTTGAAGGATATGGCAGGCTCCTGGTTTGCTACAGAAGAAACCCACGCCTTGCTGGCGAAAAAGAAATATGCCCGCGACTCTGTTCACATTGAGCTCAGACCTGATTCTTCTTTTAAGGTGCGATTGCCCGATTGTATGGATGCAGCTGCGAAAGGCGGTTTGGTATGGGAAGCAATAGGCGGCTGGCGGCTACATAAGAATGGTGATGACTGGAAACTGGGTATGGCCTTTGAAAAAGGCCGCCTGTTCAGGTACAGGACCTTCACCGATTTTGATATTGTAATAAAGGATTCCGTACTTACCCTGTCCCGCTATGTAGGCGATCCGGATGAAGAAGAGGCATTGCAGTTCAGAAAGGCCCATCCCTGATGACAGGAATGCTGCCCATCGGAAATAATGCTCCGCTCTTGATATTCCTTCTTACATTCGGTTAAAAGAATCTATGGAGTGGAGCAATACCCTCACGCAGCTGCTAAAGATAAAATACCCCATTGTTCAGGCTCCCATGCTGGGCGTTACCACGCCGGCCATGGTGGCTGCCATTTCCAATGCAGGCGGACTGGGCTCTCTTCCGGTAGGTGGTTTATCACCGGAGATTACCCGTGACCTGATCCGTCAGACCAAAGCCTTAACAGATAAGCCCTTTGCGGTAAACCTCTTCGTATACAATATACCGAACGTGAACCAGAATGCCATCAAACCCATGCAGGCATTCCTGGAAAAACTGGCGGCCGATCACCAGGTGACGTTGCCAACTACTTCCCCCGAAACTTTCCAGTTCTATTCTTATACTGACCAGGTACCCGTGCTGCTGGAAGAAAAAGTGCCTGTAGTAAGCTTCACCTTTGGTGTATTGAGCGATCCTGCCATCAAAGCATTCCATGATAAGGGTGTTGTCCTGATTGGCACGGCTACCTGTCTGCTGGAAGCCCTGATATTATCGGGCAAAGGCATCGATGTCATCACCGCACAGGGTATAGAAGCCGGAGGGCACCGGGGAACATTTGTTGACAATGATACTTTGCCGGCCATTGGCTTGCTATCCTTACTATCATTGATCACCGCTGAGGTTAAACAACCCGTATTGGCTGCCGGTGGCATGATGGAAGGGAAGTCTATCAAGGCCGCATTGACCATGGGCGCCGCCGGTGTACAACTGGGCAGTGCTTTTATTGCCTGTACAGAAAGCATGGCTATTCCGGCTTACAAGGCTGCCATACAGCAGGCCAGCGAAACAGATATTATTCTCACACGGGCCTTTTCCGGCCGCTGGGCCAGGGGCTTGCGCAATAAACTGATCTCGGCAGTGGAAGGATCGGGCATCCCTATTCCCGTATATCCCGTACAAGCCGGTCTGGTATCACCCTTGCGGGCAGCCGGTGTCTCCCATAACAATAAAGAGTTTGTACCCCTCTGGGCAGGGCAGGCAGCGTCCAAAGCTAAGACGGCCAGTGCTGCGGAGATATTCGGGGAATTGATTGCGGAGGCCGGTTTGGGTTATGAATAACTAACAATCCATTGTATTTTACAGTACTAATATGCGTGTATGCGGATACCTTTCCTGGTAATAGTAATATTTTCTCTCGCAGCTTGCCATTTGTTAACGTCTGACTATACGCCCGATATACGGTATGCGAAAGGGGACCAATGGGTGAAAACTTTCAGGAGTGGTGGTTACCTGGATGCTGCTTATGCCAACGACAAGCTCTATTACGGCAGCTCAGAGTTTAGTAGTGATAGCGGTAACCTTTTTTACTGTCTGGATCTGAAGACGGGCATCGTAGACTGGGCGGTCCATGTGAGGCAATGGGCAAGTTCGCCTCCCATAGTGGGCGACAGTTTTATTTATTTCAGCGGCTTTACCGGGAGTAATATTTACCGGTTTGATAAAACAGGCAATAAAATATGGGAGCAGGACGCACCGGATGTTTTTGCCGGGCATACCCTGAATCCTTTGAATAATAATCTCATTGTGCATACCGTGACGGATGGTTCTTATGAATTGGCATTTATGGATGGCGCAGTGGTCAATCATTTTGCCAAAACTTCTATGGGAAGCAGTATGCCTGTTTTTTATGAGCAGTATATGGTCCAGGGAGGGGTGAAAGAAGATACTACGATTGTCGCGCATGGAACCCTGCTGCGTTGCATTGATTACACGAATGGAAAGACAGTGTGGGAACATGAAGTGGGTGAAAAGCCAGATCCGCTGATGGAGCACGAAGGAAAGGTGTATCTTATATCAAAGGGACCTGTGATGCAGGCGTTTGATATCAAAACGGGAGCGAAGTTATGGCAATCGGATACACTTGGTCGCTTGGCAGGTTCTTATCCAACTAGTCCACGGATGGAATTTGATCAGGGAAAAATTATTTACTACGATATCGACATGAAGGATATGAGGATATTGGATGAGACTACCGGAAAGGTACTCACCAAGGGTAACTATCAGGACGTTTTGAAGCAACACCTCATGCTGCCGGTCAATCACTTTTACCGGATACCGGCAGATGGCGGATCGTATTATACCGTGCGGGTGACTGACAGTTTGGATTCGCCCTCGAAAATGTATAGGATATTTGTAAATAAAGAAAAACGCTGATAAAAACTATTGCTATTGAACCGCATTGACCGACTCATGGGCCTTATTACCGTACTGCAATCCAAAAAGTACGTACTGCCGGAGAAACTGGCGGAGCGTTTTGGATTGAGTATACGTACCGTGTACCGGGATGTAAAAGCCCTCAATGAGATCGGTGTGCCCGTCAGCTTTGAACCCAACAAAGGCTACCATATTGCCAAAGGGTTTTTCCTGCCGCCTTTGCTGTTTACCGCGGAGGAAGCCAATGCCCTCATCCTGCTGCAAACACTGGCCAACCGGTTTACCGACCAATCTATTGCCAAACACAGCACTTCGGCACTCAACAAAATTAAAGCCGTGCTGCGGTCTTACGACAAGGACCTGGCCGACCAGATGAGCGCCCAGGTCAATATCTATGTGCCGGAAGAGGAAAAAGCCACTACTGCCCACCTGGCTACTTTACAGCAAGCCATTGCGCAGAAACAAATACTGAATATTAAATACACCGATAATAAGGGCACGCATACCGAGCGGGATATTGAGCCTGTAGGACTGGTATTCTATACCTATCAATGGCACCTGATAGCCTGGTGCTGGCTCAGGAATGAATACCGCGATTTTAAAGTAAAGACCATCGTACGCCTCACCAATACCGGCAAACCTTTTCGCCGGGAACATACTTTTGAAGCCACTACCTACCTGAAAATTTTTTCCCACCAGTAAAACAGACTGCCATAGGGTTGTCAGTGGCCCTGCTTTTCTTTGTGTTTCAGAACAGGGGAATAGCGCCAACAGTCATTTCCAATACAAACCTTAATCAATCAACATAAGTACAGCCATGAAGTCCATACAGTTCAATGCAGAAGGCGACCTGATCATTACGCCTTCTGCTTCTTCTTCCCAACATGATTTTGATTTCCTGCAAGGTAGCTGGCATGTCCATAATCGCAAGCTGAAGACCCGGCTGAACGACTGCACGGAATGGTTCGAGTTTCCCGCCACGCAGGAGTTACGTAAGATATTGCAGGGCATGGGCAATACAGATACGCTTATTACTGAACTGGATGGAAAGCCTTTTGAAGGCATGACACTCCGCCTCTTCAATCCGGTCACCAGGTTATGGAGTATCTATTGGGCCGACAGCAATGCAGTAACCATGGACCCGCCGGTACTGGGTTCCTTTGAGGATGGGGTGGGGCATTTCTTTACAAAAGATACTTTCAACGGACAGGAGATCATTGTCCGGTTCAACTGGGATGCTACCAACCCGGAGCAGCCGGTATGGAGCCAGGCTTTTTCAGCCGATCAGGGCAAGACCTGGGAGTGGAACTGGTATATGTATTTCTGCAGGATGGAGTGAGCAACGACCGTTTCGATTAGGCCCACCATGTTTTCCATAGCGCCCCATCATCGCCCGCAGTATAAATTTCAACCTGGTTGCTGACCCTGCTAACTGCCACAACCTTTTTATCCTGCTTGTTTTCAAAATGATGACTATAGTCATCTACCACTGCCCAGTTGTGGCCTGATTCCCATTCTTTTTGTGCATCCCAGAAAACAGTATAGACCTTGCCATCGGGGCCGGTGGTGAAGATATCCAGGTGACCGGGTGAAGGTACGACCCATGCGAGGGATGCATTCGGCGATACATGGAAGCCAATCGAGCCTCCAACCTGTTCCCAGGTGACATCATTTTCTACAGCCAGAAATGCCGCCGACCATATTTCACCCTGCAGGGTATTGACCAGTACCTTGAATATGTTTTTCTCGCGCGCAATTGTAAAGGAAGAGATGAACATTCCTTCCCGGCTGATCAATTTCCAGTCCGGTGTAATATTCCAATCCGAATGATCTATTGTTCCTGCCCATAATCGTTTACTACCATCCAATACAAATATAAAATCGCCTGACACTTCAAAGGGAGCACCTGCCAATGGTGTAAAAATGGTTCGGGTAGTGATCTTTCTCCAGGGATCGGTATTGCCTGCCTGCCAGGAAGCATGGGAATAGATCTCACCATCGGCAGCACAAATAAATACTTCTGCTGCACCGGGCTTTATTACCGAGTCTTGCACCGTTACCCGGCTGGATGGCGATAAGGCAACGGGCAATGGCGTAGCCGAAGTATCGGGTATGCCGAAAATGAGCGTAGGGAGTGTTGTCAATGTCATTGAGGTCCAGGTTTTTCCCGCAGCTGTTTCTTCGGGTAGCTGCCAAAGAGAGAGCAATTGTGCATCATGAATAGCAAAGAGCAGGAGGTGGCCCGGGTTGGTGGAATAACCAGTGAAGCTATCGGGAGAATTCAATATATAAGGGGCTCCGGGCGCTATTGGCGTCCATTCGGGATTTTGTTGTGTGCAGGTTCCCAACCTGGCCTGTACGGGTTGATTACCACTGGTAAGGCCAATCATATCAATATAATTGAAATAACCGGCCGCAGGAGATTGCCTGACAACCTGCCAGAAGACAAAGGAGAATTTTTCCGTTACCTGCTTCCAGGGTTGCCACCGGTTAAGTTGTACGGTAAATGGGATGGGGAAAGAAGTACGGAAAGTATCTCTGAAGTGAACACCCGGCATCTCGATCGTGCATGGATACAGCTGGCGATCACCCAGCAATGCCAGTAAGGAAAAAGACATTTTCCATGTAGGATCATCATCATCTCCATCGAAAGGGGGATGTTTGATTACAATGGTCATATCCGTAGCAAGCTGTCCGGGTCTGTCGAAAAAGATCCATTCTGCATCATGCGCGGTTCTTTTGGCAACCTCTCCGGCTGCTATGATCTCATCGGTTGCCAGTATATCACAGCCAATCGTTACCGTTGCCTGCGCCAGGCTGTTCATTCCCATTGGCTCATCTTCTGTACGGCAATAAATAACAAGCGCCTTGATAATTTCCTGGTCTTCCTTTGTAAAAGTTATGTTTTCTGTACGTTCTGTATTGGCCAGGTCGTTGAACTGGTGTAATAAGGTTTTGCCATTGTATTGAATAACGTATTCCCGCTGTCCCCATTCAACCAATCCTCCTCTTACAAAAGCATTTTCAAAGCGTGGATAGAAGTCCGTCTCGATCGTGTTGCCATCCAGCTTGAACTCTTTGTCGTCATATACCAGCGAAAGCGCCTGCGTCGATCCATCAGGTTTGGGAATATGGTAGGTGCATTCCAGGTCACCCAGATCGTCTACGGTTACTTTCGCGCTGCTTACCCGCTCTTTAAAGTGTTCATAACTGCCATATTCTTTTTTATTGCCTACCTGGATGATCCAGATGTTTTTGTTTTCAGCATACCAATCTTTACCGGCAAAATAATCTTCGGGAAAAGGATTGGCCCAGGTGCGCAGGTGGTTGATCTCATCAATATACAGGTCTATCAATTCTTTTAACCTGCATTTGAATCGGACAAATGGTGCTACCGCTTTAAATACTTCAGCAGACCATTGTTCTTTGTCTTGGTCATGTGGATGCTGGTTTACATTGCCTTTTACGATATTTTCTACGAGCTGCCGCTCCATACTACCCACATTATTTTCACTGGTTGATTTGTCTTCTATTTCTTTCAGTATCTCATCGATCTTACTCCGGATGCCACCTAACGCGCCCTCCGTATTTTCTTTGATGAAGGCAGCATGAAAATCAGAATCTTTATCCTGCCATTCGGGCCGTTGATTGGAGAATACGCCAATGTACGCTTCTTCATCGAGGTCGGGATTGAGCGGATCTTTTTTGTGGATCTTTTTTCCAAAGGTCCAGAAGCCCCGTTTGCCGGAGATTTCAAACAAGGGGAAGTTGTCATCATCATAGGCGGATGTTCGCTGCTGATCGTGGTTGTCGAAAGCATCTTTTGGAAACCAGGCATGGGAACCACAATCAGTGAGCCTTTTCTGCATGAAGTGAAAGTCATAGGCAATGATGGCTGTATTTTCATGTTGCAGGATCATAGGCAAGGCCCAATACCCTGTCCACCATCCGGGCCCGTCCACATGATCACCCAGCGCATTTTTGTACTTAACACTGCCAGCCAGGGACGCCCCTAAATAGGCTCCTACAGCGCCACTCACAGGAGCTATAGCAGGCAAAGCTGCTCCCAGCAATAGCCCGCCACCCAGGCCACCCAACGCCTCTGAAAGTACAAAGCCCGGGAACCCGGCAGTAGTAAATACATTGATCTCTGTGCTAATGGTAGCCTGGTTTACATTGGATTGGAAGTTGAGCTGCCCGGGCCTGAAATTCTGAATACTGGAAAGCATCACATCCTTGTTCCGGAATGTATAGATATTGGCCCGGCTGCGGGTGGAGCCTTCAATAAAAAGAGACAGTTCGTCGGCGGCAGTTTCATCCAATTCCATACCGAACAGGTCGGGCAGCAACGCGCCTGTAACAGTTGCGGTCAACCTGCCCAAAGGAAATGCCGGAATGCTGCCCGCAATAAAGCCTGCTGTTGCAAAAGCGCCCCGGTTGATCATGGGGAGAATGAGGCTGGTCAACGGCGTCAGGATGCTGTCAAATGCTTTGTTTTTATAGAGCTTGAATTTTTTGATGCAATCAAAGGTGTGCAGGATAATTTCTTTATTGAAAAATGCAGACTGGCTCCACCAGAATAGAGTGTCTTCTTCCTTTTGACCATAGCCGTCATCATGGGCTGCTGCAATGGCATCATTCAGCGTTTTAAGTGCAGGGCTGTGTTTGGCTAGTTTATGTTTATATGCCTGGTCGAGTGAGAACCGGCTATCATCTTTCTTGGAGTAAGAAATACCGTACTTAGGCGATTCATCAAATCCAATAGATACACGGGTGCGGTCAACGGAGAAGTCTGGAGGCATTCGGGCTATTTCCAGCAGCACAGCCGGTAGCTTATAGGTAGAAGTAGCAAAGTGGCAGGCGATCTCTCCACTCGCATTACCAAAAATGCCTTTTTCTCCCAGTATTATTTCGATGACGTCCTTCAGTGCATTGTCCCAACCACTCAATTTTGAACTAAACTGTGAGCGGCCCCCGCAGGCTCCCATACTGCTTTTGTGCAGAAACCTCAGCACATCAAAGAAGAGCAGGTCGGTTACGATAATGGCTTTTCGTTTTACTTCATCATCGAGGGCAAAATCCACCAGGTTGAGCAGGGCATATAAATGCTCCCGGTAATAACCCGAGGAATTGAATTCCGTCCAGCCAAACATCAATTTATTATTCAACCATTTCAGTGCCCTTACCCTTCCCCGCTCTTTGCGTTTGAGACCATCCTTTTTGCCCATTTCATTGTCTTCCGGGAAGAAGTCTTTGGCAGGCTGAAAAACTTCCTGCTCCCATAATTGGCCGGCCAGGTATTCTGAAGAGGCAAACATGATATAATGGTTCTCCGACCAGTATTCCATTTCAGCATAGGGTTCTCCCTTTTTTTGTATTTCCCTTTGCTTGTTAATCCCTTCTGGAGTGGTGCCTTTACCTGTTACGATGGTTTCTATTGCGCCTTTTACAATACCGGTTCCCACATCAATGAGGTCTTCTGTTTTATGTGGATTGTCACCATAGTTGTCAAACGCATGAAAAGGTTCATCGATCCAAAATTTAAACTGCAGGAGGGCTTGTTTATATACCTCGGCATTGACCCTTGAATAAACAGGATGTGCCATATAGGGATTCGCAGAATACATATGCAGCCATGTCATTAGTTTAGCTTGTACATTGTCCAACCTGTCTATCAGTGAGGGATCGGCTTTTAGTTCGTGATCCCGGTTAAGCAAGGAGAAAAAGGCCATTGCTTTCTCCGGATCATATTGCTTCCTGTTGCGCCACGATAAGATCTTTTCCTGTTTCATGGTGCGGGGAAGCGATCCATACAGGTATAGTGACCGCATCAGGAGGGTCAATCCCATATCAGCATTGGCTGCATTGAGGTATATCTCCTGCAGGTCATAGGTTTTGGACCAATATCCCGTGTGGGCCGCAATGGGAGTTTGATCAATTTTATGCCAATCAAATTGAGGCGATTTGATGGTGACCTCATATTCTTTATCATTACACCCATCCTCCTTTTTTGTAAGAAAGCTGACTTGTATAAATTCAGCAATGTTTTTCTGATCGCTTTCTTTGATGATGGTGCTGAAAGTTTCTTCGTACGCTAAAGTATCAACCTTATTAAACCTCAGGTTAGTGGAGAAAGACATACCAGTGCTTTCGAGCCATTCCCTTTCAATGCCGGTAATAAACATTTCAGCATTTTCGATCCATTGCCGGGAACTGTAGATCGTTGCCTGCGGCAGCTGATACAATTCGGGGATAAGCCAGGGTTGTTCCAGGCATAACTCCAGGCGTGCCATGGCAAAGGAAAGATCGTCTCTTAAGCAATTCCTTCTTTCAAAGCGGTTGAGTGCTGGTGGGCTATCCAATACGGAAGAGAACCCGGTATCTTCATATAGTTTTTTAAGTACCGCGATCCGTTCAGCCGTTTTTACAGGCTTTTTGAAATGCAACCAGTCGCCCACTTTGCCGATCAGGGTACCTTGAAAGACAGTGCGCTGGTCTCTTTCCTCCCTTGTCCATACGTGCTCCTGGCTGTCGAGGTATACCTTTCCCGGGTTTTTCAGCTGATCAAACCGGCCTCCCGCAAATCCCATAGAGATCATATCTTCCGTGGTGAGATCTATGTTGGGCCCAGGCTTTTTTTCTTCCACATCCCGAAAGGTATCCATATTGATACCGCGAAGGGTACATTCGAAGAACCAGCGTTTACGTTTCTCTATTTCCTGGAAGGGATCTGAGCCCGGTGCATCTGCCATATTCATTTGCTTTTGAAGTAAACAGCTATTCTTCAATCGGTTTGCAGGTGACGGTAGGTGTCCACACGGGTAAGTCTTCATCGCTTTTCAACATCACCAGGGTCGTGGGTAATTTTACTTCCCATTCTGCTACGCACTTTTCTTCACCGGGCGCATAGTTGCGTGCCTTAATCTCTTCAATAATGGATATGTATAAGGGACTGTAGATATCGGGCATTTCTTCTCCCATCCACACATGGCCGGTCTCGTGGTAATGTGCCATGGCGGCCTCAAACCCCGGCCGTACAGGTACTACCACGCGCGCCGCCCCGGCTTTTAGGAATTCTTCGAACTGGGGATCAATATCCTGGATCAGGATGAGTTTGCCCCATCGTGCAAACCTCCCATAGAAATAGGGATAATAGAAGTACATCATGTTTTCCCATTCGAAAGCTCTTTCGAAAAACGCCACAACGCCTCCCCATTTCTTAACGTAGTTAGGATCTGTTAAAAAGAATAAACTATTGTGTACCGGTGTTGGTAAGCCAACTGTGGCCAGGTGCTCGCTGACGAGTAAATGGATGAACATCCTTTTTAACTCGGTTCTTTCAATACTGGGATTGTGCGAATAGTTTTTAGTGAGCAGCAGCTGGGTGCGCAGCATGGACTGGTGTTGGGATAGTTTTTCTTCATATTCAGCCAGCAATCGCCGATAGCCTTGCATGATGGCAGAAAAAGTCTTTAGCTGCCATTTGGCAAAGGCCTGGTCCATTCTTTTGTAATTGACGGCAATAGAGAAACCAAATTTGGCAATAGGAGAGAAGGTCCTGAAGAGTACAGGTATTTCTCCGGTTTGGTTGCTCAATACAAAGTAATTGCCGGCAAATAGGTCCCAGGGAGCCGACGTACCAAAAATAACCCGGTAATCACCTATCCAAAACTCATATTGCAGGCCTGATTTATTCTTATTTTCATCAGGAAGACCCTTTTCGCTGAAGCAATCTGGTGTTAGCAGCATTACATAACCATTGATAGCCTGGTAACCATCGGGCACTTTTAACTTGGCAGTATAGAAATAGGAATCAGTTACCTTTTCCACCTTGTCCGTTTTAACATCCGTGGTGGTAATGGTAAATTCTGTCGGTGGTGGTTCTACATTTCCGGTCACTCCGTAGAAACGGGCCAGGACCATATAGTTATTGATATCCAGGTTGTCTGGCATGAACCAGGGCTCAATGGGTTTGACCAGTTTGAAACTCTCGGGCTGTTCGGCATTTTCCAGGGATTCGATCAGGAAGGCTGCCGGTTCGGGTAGTACTACATCGTATAGCAGCCGCTTACCATAATTCATGATGCGGTTCTTGTACTTTTTATCTACCCACTGATAAATACCCCTTATTTTATCTTCCCCTTTTGTATTGTCAAACGAATGGTCGGTCTTTTCGGTGAATGTCTTTTGTTCCCGCTTTACCCGCTGTTGCTTTACGCGCTGTGTAAGACTGTTTACGGCCCTGTCTGTTACAGAACGTGCATAATTGGACTTACTGTTCTCCACCAGCTTTCCATATTCTGTAGAGGAGTTTTGTCCCTGCGCTGCCACTGTTTGATGGCCTGCTTCTTTCTGGCTTTCTGTAGCCATTTCATTCCGTTCGGTAGATTGCAGGTCTCTTTCTTCCGACTGGATGGTTTCATTTTCATCCGTAATGGTTAGTTCACTGGTCTCACTCCGTTTATAGGTGCGGCGGAACAATTCACCTTCCAGTACATTTTCAATATGCGATATTTCGCCGGCTTCATAACCCAGTAATTCCTGACGTACAACCTGTAGATTGCCTATGCCTACAGGTCTTGTTACGGCGAAGCTGAAATCGGGGAGGATGATGTCTGCCGGTTGGGTTGTTTTCTTCATGGCCTGCGTAGCAAAGGTGTGTATGCCCAGTTGGTACAATTTAGTGGCGGCAGGCAACTCATAAGGCTGTATTTCCCGGGCTATCCCTGCCCATTTTTCTTTTATAATGGATACCATCCTGGGTAATGAGGTCGTTACCGCATCAATGCCATTGGTCTGAAGGGCTGTTTTTACTTCCGTGCTTAATTTGTTGACAGTCTTATTCGACAACCTGACAAATGATTGGGGCAAGGGGGCAGTTGCTGCTTCATTGGCCGGTGCGGCAGCGACAGCTGCGTGTAAGGCAGTGACAGGAATGGTTGTTTCGTGGTGGGTAGTGCCAATTTCCAGGTCTTCAGCAGAAGTGGCCATTAAAGTTTCATAAGTTGTTTTGAGGATGGCTGCCTGCTTTTGTAACCCGGCTATCCTGGTATTTTCTTCAGTATGCTCCTCCTGGTTGGGGGAGGGAGGCGGCGCTGTTGTTTTTTTGGAGGGGAATAAGGAGGCTGGTATATAAATGGGCCTCAATAAGGCTGATCTGACCGAAGCTGCTGAAATGTCTTCCAGTTGGTTGCCGGCCAATAATGCTATAAATGCGATGGCTTGTCGCATGGCTACCAGCTCTGCTGCATTAACCTGATCATAGGCTGTGGTAAGCTTGACGGCTACAAGGCTGTCGTTCAACAGCTCCTGATCACTCATAAAAAGATCCGATTGCAGGAGGTCTTCTGCATCGCGATCAAAGATGGCAGAGGTAAGCGAGCTTAGCTTATTGAAGTTGGGGTCTTTCATCCGCTTTACACCCTGGTGAAAAGCGAGCCATTCTTTTCTTAGGTTAAATGGAGGTTCGGCGCTCGTAAAATGGGCAGTGATAAATGCTGTTGCTGTATTCCTCATGCGCGTACTGCCATCAGGTTGATCTTTTTCCCTTCGTAGGGTGTTTTGAAAGTCAGATCCGCTTTCAATATTAATGGAGTTGTCTGCTGAAGGTGGCTGAACATAGGCATGCTCAATGTACCTGAAAAGGTCAATCATGGCTGTAAGATTAAATGGTGAGATGATAGGATATCTAAATATAAGCTATATACAGCAGCAACCTATCCTCTCTTTGAGTGATGACAAAATGCATTAACCCACCTACTTTATGAACTAATTCTTATTTTAGAAGCTTAACAATCATCAATTAAAAGTTTTCCATATGATCAAACAGGCTTTGTTCGGGTTATTGACATGTATCGGACTTACTACGCAGGCTACCATTACCTTACCCGCATTATTTGGCAACAATATGGTGTTGCAGCAACAGGCAGAGGCAGCCATCTGGGGCAGTGCCAAGGCAAATGCTACCGTTACCATCATTACCAGCTGGGATAAAAAGAAGTATACCACCAGGGCCAATGCAGCAGGCAAATGGAAAACAACCCTGCGTACACCAAAGGCCGGTGGGCCTTACGACATCACCCTCAGCGATGGTGAATTACTGAAGCTGTCCAATGTATTGATAGGAGAGGTCTGGATCTGTTCGGGCCAGTCCAATATGGAAATGCCTGTGAAAGGATTTAAGAATCAGCCTATCCTGGGCGCCGATGATATGTTGCTGGAAGCCGATGATACCGCTATCCACCTCTTCCGTTTGGAAAGAGCTTTCACGAAAACACCTCAGGCAGATGTAAAAGCCAAATGGGAAATGGTCTCCCCCCAGTCAGCCAAGGAGTTTAGTGCCGTGGGATACAATTTTGCCAGGATATTGCGGCAGCGCCTGAAAGTGCCAATCGGTATCATTCAGACTACCTGGGGCGGTACGCCCATTGAAGCCTGGATGGATACCGCCGGTTTAAAACAGGTGGAAGGCGTGAAATACCCGGCTGCCAATGCGGCCATGACTAAAAATGATCCCTCTGTATTGTTCAATGCGATGATCGCACCACTGCTCGGTTATGAAATGAAAGGCGTGTTGTGGTACCAGGGCGAATCGAACAGGTTGCAGCCGGAGATATATGCAAAGTTGATGCAGGCCATGGTGGGCCAATGGCGTGCCTTATGGAATAAAGGCAACTGGCCTTTTTATTATGTGCAAATAGCCCCTTATCAATACCCGAATGGGCGGGAACTGGTGCCTTACCTGCGGGAAGCACAGGATAAAGCACAGACGCTTATTCCCAACAGCGGCATGGTCGTGTGTATGGATGCCGGCGATCAGCGTACCATCCACCCCGCCAATAAAATGATCGTCAGCAAGCGCCTTGCTTATTGGGCCCTGGCCAAAACCTATGGCCGGGAAGGAATTGTGTACCAGGGGCCGGTCTATAAATCCCTGACGATCGCGGCAGATACGGCAAAAGTGGCGTTCACCAATGCACCCAATGGCTTGACCACCTATGGCAAAGACCTGGTGAATTTTGAAATAGCCGGTAGTGATAAAGTGTTCTATACAGCCCAGGTAAAGATCACCAATGATGGTCTGTTCCTGTTCAGTCCACAGGTAAAAGGACCGGTGGCGGTGCGCTATGCCTTTAAAGACTGGCCCGAAGGGGAGTTGTTCAATACAGATGGATTGCCGGCTGCACCGTTCCGGACCGATGACTGGGAACCGAAAAAGTAAGGCATGCATGGTGAAACAAGAGAGTATGAAAGAGCTTTGGAATGATACAGCCCCGCACCAGCGGGGCTTTTTACTGTTTTGCAATTCACGTCAGCCATCCTGAACTGTCCTGTTTAATTGCTAATAAGATTGAATAGTATGCCAAAAGGCTAAAATGGGATAAAATATAGTTGGCTAATTTGCTGTTTATTACGATTGCTATATCCTTTAAATAATTGCACAAATGATAAGACGCTTTTTTTGCCTGGCTGCCGCTTCCTGTATCCTGTCTTATACCAGCCTGGCACAGCCTTCCGCTGCCTCTACCAAGGAACAACGCATGGAATGGTGGCGCGAAGCCCGCTTTGGCATGTTTATACACTGGGGTGTATATGCAGTTCCTGCCGGCACTTACAACGGACAAAAGATCAACCGCATTGGCGAGTGGATCATGAACCGGGGTAAAATACCCGTAGCGGAATACCAAAAGTTCGCCAAAGACTTCAACCCGGTAAAATATGATGCTGATGCCTGGGTACGCACCGCTAAGGAGGCAGGCATGAAGTATATTGTCATTACTGCCAAGCACCACGATGGTTTTGCGCTGTTCGATAGCAAGGCCAGCAAATGGGATATTGTAGACGCTTCTCCCTATGGTAAGGATCTGCTGAAGCCTTTGGCCGAAGCCTGCCGCAAATACGGCATTAAATTAGGATTCTATTATTCTCATGCACAAGACTGGAATAACCCCGGGGGGGCGGCTGCCCGCAAGGTAGCTTCTGAAGGATGGGCCAATCCCGATTCTGCCCGCATAGATGCTTATACAGCTGCCAATAGCGGTCACTGGGACCCTGCTCAAACTACCAAAACCATGGCGCAGTACATAGATGAGGTAGCTGTACCCCAGGTAAAAGAACTGTTGACCAATTATGGTGATGTGGCCGTCTTGTGGTGGGATACTCCTACAGGCATGACCGATGAATTTGCAGAGAAACTCAATGCAGAACTGAAGCTGCAGCCCAATATCATTACCAATGACCGCCTCAAGCGCCCCAATTTTCCCGGCGACTATACCACTCCCGAGCAACGTATTCCTAAAGTAGGGGAGATGGATGGCAAAGATTGGGAAACCTGTATGACCATGAACGGTTCCTGGGGCTATAAGAGTTATGACAATGCCTGGAAACCAACCGCTACACTGATACAGAACCTCATCGACATCGCTTCCAAAGGAGGGAATTACCTGCTGAATATCGGGCCAAAAGCCGATGGAACGATTCCTGCGGAAAGTCTCGAACGCCTGAAACAGGTAGGTGACTGGATGAAAGTAAATGGCGAAGCTATCTATGGCACCAAGGGTAGCCCGCTGAAGCCGCTTACCTGGGGGCGCTGTACGCAGAAAGTTGAGGGCGGCAATACCGTATTGTACTTCTCTGTATTTGAATGGCCTGCCAATGGCAAGCTGGAGATACCCGGTATCAAAGCAAAAGTGAAGAGTGCGAAATTATTGAGCAACGGAAAAGCCGTAAAGACCAGCAGTGCTGGTGATGTACTTAGCTTAACATTACCCGCAGCAGCTACTGATCCTATTGCATCAGTGATCAAGGTAGAGCTGAAGGGTAGTTTATAATAACCATAAAACCTTAGTTTATGAAAAAGCCTTTACTGTACCTGTCCCTGGTAATAATGATAGTTCTTTCCGGATTTAATGCCCGCCCCGATAAAGGGCACATGAAACGCCTGGCGAATAACAAGATGAAAATGTCTGCCAAAGGAAAAGCAATGTTCAACATTGGCTTGCTGGCAGAAGGAGATGACTGGTCGGATTGTGTACAAAGAGATTACTCTTTATGGGGCGGAGAACCGGGTGATGTCTACGAATGGTACATTGATTGGTCATATGCCAACCATCCGGGTTGGGGCCGCCAGTTTATTTGTAACGGAGAAGAAATGACTGGCTGGAAACTCGATGCCGGCGATGTGGTAACAGTAAAGGTGATCTCATCAGATAGCGATCCCGATTATGAAGTGTGGGAAGGGATCACGGAATGCGAAGATTAGATGCCCAACTGAAATGATGCTTTGAAGTAATTGTGAGGCAACTTCTGGGAGAAGGCCCAATCTGTTGCGTCCTTATGGAACGATCTTATTACTGCAAAAAAAGTCCGGCACTACACCTGTATTGCCGGACTATTCATACTTAAAATTCCGGCTGGCAGCTGATCAGGCTGTTGCCGGTAAGAACTGATCCTCCCCCTACAGTCTGTACCGATCACGTGAGTGTGGTATGCTGCCCCGTGCAGCGTACAGGATTTTTAATGTCTAAACAGTCTGTGCCGTCGACCGTTGTATGCTGCCTGGCGCAGCGTACAGGCTATGTTATGTCCAAAGGGGGCATCAGAAATTGCTTGTTTTCTATTCATTAATAAAACTGCCGTTATGAAATTTGCTTGCGTTTCTAAGCTATTATCCGGTTGGCGGATAAGATCAATGCACACGGGTATATATACCAGGGTGGTATGTACGCTGCTGTGTTTTCTTGTATTATGGAGACCTGTCACTGCCCAAACGGGCGCGGGTAAAACGATTACCGTGAAGGGCATTGTAAAAGGGGCGAAAGATGCGCCACTGGGTGGCGTAAGTGTCGTGTCGAAGGGCCAGGAAAAAGCCACGGTAACCCTGGCGGATGGCTCTTTCTCGATAACAGTACCCGCCAATTCCACCCTGTTGATATCCTATGTGGGATATGCCGAACAGGAGATCACTACTACAGATAAAGACCTGCTGGATGTGGTAGTGTCGCTTACGCCGGGCAAAGCTGCGATGGATGAAGTGGTGGTGGTGGGTTATGGAACCAGGCGAAAATCGGAATTGACCGGTTCTGTAGCTTCTGTAAATGAACAAACCATTAAAGATATACCAACCCAAAGCGTTGCTTCGGCTTTGCAGGGGCGGGTTGCCGGTATAGACATCCAGAAAGTGGGTGGTAACAGCAAACCCGGTGCAGGGGTGTCCATCCTCATCCGTGGCGCCCGCTCTGTGCGTGCCAGCAATGCACCGCTCATCGTGGTTGATGGTATCCCTTTCGGAGGCAGCTTCAATGACCTCAACCAGGATGATATTACCTCGGTAGAAATATTAAAGGATGCCTCTTCCACAGCCATCTACGGTTCACGTGGCGCCAATGGCGTTATACTGATCAGTACCCGCCGTGGTAAAAATGGCAAGGCCATTGTTTCCTATAGTGGTTATGCCGGTGTGGTGAAGCCGATTGGCCAGTATCACCTCATGGGTGCCCAGGAGTTTGCCGAATTGAAAAAGTGGGCCCGTTATTTTGGTGTATGGACCACAGGCAACAATCCGGTGAAAAAATATTCAGGCCCTGATGACCCCTTGCTTATTTCCGAAGCCTTTACCAATGATGAGCTGGAAGGATTAAAAGGCCCCGGTACCAACTGGCAGGACCTGGTATATAAAAACGGGATGCAGACAGATCACCAATTGAGCGTATATGGTGGAACAGATGTTACACAATATGCCATTTCCGGTGGTTATTACAAGGAAACAGGTGTTTTCCCCGGCCAGGAATTTGAACGTTATACCGTAAAGCTGAGTGTAGATCAGCAGCTGGGTAAAGTTTTCAAGATAGGCTTGAATTCATTGAACACTTTTTCTACCACCCTGGGCGAAGGCTTCAATCCCATGTCACAGGCCTTGCGTGCTTCGCCGCTGGTAGGCCCTTATGACAGCGATGGTAAGTTGCGCAATGACTTCCTGCCCGGCAGC
Organism: Paraflavitalea soli; assembly: GCF_003555545.1. GTDB lineage: Bacteria > Bacteroidota > Bacteroidia > Chitinophagales > Chitinophagaceae > Paraflavitalea > Paraflavitalea soli. Next base: position 702,854 of record NZ_CP032157.1, read on the forward strand.
CAAAGCCAGGTATGGAACCCATTGGCCGATTTTCTGGACGGCGCCAAGTCGGAGAAAAGGAAAAGACTGGGAACATTTACTTCCGCCTACCTGGATGTAAACCTGGGTGGCCTGTTAAAAGGGTTGAAGTACCGGTTGAATGCGGGTACTGAGATCAGGACGGATGTATATGGCAGCTTCTATGCCAGCAAGACAACCAACCAGATGGGTGCACAATCTATCTCTAATAACAGGACCAGTAACCTCACGAGCTGGACGCTGGAAAACCTGTTGACCTATGACAATACCTTCTTTGAAAAACACAAGGTGAACTTTACCGGTCTTTTCAGTGCACAGCAGGAGCGATCCAACAACAATGAATTTGAGAACCGCGATATCGTGGCAGATTACCTGGAATACTATAACCCTGAATTTGGTTTCAACCTCACCGGTACCGGTGGGTACTCCCAGTGGGGACTGGTCTCTTACATGGGCCGGTTGAACTATGGTTATGATGACCGTTACCTGGTCACCTTTACCGTGCGGTCAGATGGATCATCCAGGCTGGCCCAAGGCGAGAAATGGCAGGTATTCCCTTCTGCAGCAGTAGCCTGGAATATCCACAACGAAAAGTTTTTCAAGGTAAATGCTATCTCCAGTCTGCGCCTAAGGGCCGGTTATGGTAAGGTAGGTAATGCATCCATCAGCCCTTATGGCACTATTCCCCGCCTGGGCAGTGTAGTGTATAACTTTGGCGATGTGTTGAGCCGTGGCTATTATCAGACCAATGTAGGCAACAATACACTTACCTGGGAATATACCTCTACTGCGGAATTGGGTATCGACTTTGGGTTGCTTAATAATCGTATCTCCGGTAACCTGAACTTCTATAAGGCCTTCACCGATAAATTGCTCCTGCCCAAAGACCTGCCACCTACCAATGGTATCCAGAATTCTGTGTTGACCAATGTAGGTAAAACAGAGAACCAGGGTATTGAGTTCCAGATAAGTGCTCAGAATATCATTCCCAAAGGCAGGAACAGTTTTGGCTGGAGCACCGACCTTAACTTCTCCATCAATCGTGGTAAGATCACCCAACTGGCCGATGGCATTTTGCAGGATATTGGCAATAGCTGGTTTGTTGGTCAGCCTATCGGTGTATTTTATACCTATCAAAAACAAGGTATCTGGCAAAACACCAAATCAGATTCATTGGAAGCAGTTCGTTTAGGCCTCACTACAACCGGGTCTGGCAGTGTGATCGGTGATATCCGTGTATCCGATCTCGACAATAGTGGAACGATCAATGACCTCGACAGGAAGATCATCGGTACTACACAGCCCGACTGGACCGGTGGTATGACCAACCGTTTCACCTATGGTGGATTTGATCTGACAGTCGTTGCGTTTGCAAGATGGGGTTATATGATGAGCAGCTCCCTGCATGGCGGCGGATTTGTCAATACGTTCCAGGGTACTTACAACAATATCAAGACCCGCTATTGGACGCCCACCAATGGCGAAAATGAATATCCCAAACCCAATTATGGCCGTCAGAATCCTACCAACCTCAACCTGCTCGGTTTCTTCGATGGCAGTTTTGTTAAGATCAGGACCATCAGTCTGGGATATGCCGTACCTCCAACGGTGCTGAAGAAAACAGGCGCCCGCAGTATCAGGTTGTATGCTACGGTTAAAGATCCGTTCATTTTGTTCTCGCCTTTCCGCAACAATCCATATGGTGGATTGGATCCTGAATCAGGTGGTAGTGCATCGAGCCCCACTACAGGTACCGGCCTGGGTGTAGACACGCCGCCCACCTGGTCAATGCTGTTTGGCATTAACGTATCCTTCTAAATGTCAACTTATCAACAAAACATGTAAAGATGAAAAAGATATTCATATATGGTAGTATGATCGTAGCGATGGCAACAGCCAGCTGCAACAAACTATTGGAAGAAGAACCGAAATCTATTCTCACACCGGAATTCCTGAGTACTGAAAGGGGCGTTAATGCCGGATTGGAAGCTGCTTATGCAGGTATGCGCAATTACTGGGGCAACCAGGACTTATTTACCATGACCGTCATTGGCACCGACGAATTCCAAAGAGGCATAGATGGCAATACAGACATCAACAACTACGCCAGCACCTATACCAATAACAACGGCGCGGTGAAAAATATCTGGAGCAATGCCTACCGCTATGTAAATGCCTGCAATGGCGTGATCTCCTTTGGACCCAAAGCCGACATGGATGCCACTACCCGCAAAAGACTGATTGCTGAAGCCAAATTCCTCCGGGCCCAGTATTATTTTGTGCTGGTGCAATTCTTCCGGGATATTACCCTGTACACCGAATTTGTGGACCAGCCACTAACGAGCGCCAGGCGTGATCCGTTGGCCGATGCCTATAAGCTCATCATTAAAGACCTCAATGAAGCCATCGTAGACCTGCCTGCCGGTCCGCGAAGCAGCAATGTACAGCCCGGAAGGGCCAGTGTAGCAGCAGCCAAACATGTGCTGGCCAAGGTATATCTTGCCAAAGCAGGTTCTCCTGTCAAAGAAGCCACCGATTATGAAGAGGCTTACAAAGCAGCCAAAGACCTGATCGATAAAAAAAGCACTTATGGCCTCAGTCTGCTGCCCGATTTTAAGGATGTACACAAGGAAGGCAATGAGAACAATGCAGAAGTGATCTGGACCGTTCAGCATACCACCAATATTACCTACAACGGCCCCAACAACAGCAGCGGTGCAGACAATGTACTGAACCACATGTATGTGGGCCAGTATGATAAAATGGGCTTAAAAAGAAGCAAGGAATACGGCCGCCCGTATATCCGGGCCGTGCCTACCACCTGGGTATTGGAAGAAGCTTTCAAGGACCGGGTAAATGATACCAGGTATGCCAAAACCTTCCAGACATTGTGGATTGCCAATTCAACGGCCAAAGCAGACATTGAAGCGGTAAAATGGCCCGACCCCTTGCCGCCCGGTGCGCCTGCCGGTGCAGTAGCCGGTCAGCCTAAGATCAAAGCCATTGGCGATACAGCTATCTACATGCCGGGAACCGACAGAACGGATGCACAGATCGCAGCAGCTCCCTACCTGCTGATCCCTCCCAGGTTATATGATTCCCGGATCGCACCTACCGTAACCAAATACTTCGACAGCAAGAAAGCCTCTGTGAACGATCCTTCTATTCGCCCGGTGATCGTATATCGCTTTGCAGAGACCTACCTGATTGCAGCCGAGGCGGCGATGATGACCAATCGTACGAGTGAAGCCGTCAATTATATCAATGCCGTACGGGAAAGAGCCGCCTCTGCAGGTAATGTGGCCAATATGCGCATCACCGCCGATGTACTGAATACCAAAGGCATCGACTTTATCCTGGAGGAGCGCACAAGGGAACTGCTGGGCGAGAACCTGCGTTGGTGGGACCTCGTAAGAACAGGCAAATTGCTGGAAAGAGTGAAGTTGTACAATGGAGATGCCAAGGACAATATCCAGGAAAAACATATCCTGCGGCCGATATCATTGGACCAGCTCAACAGAACAACTACCGGCGAACCGTATAAGAATGATCTTTATTTCCCGGCGTGGAATTAACGCGTTAACTGATTATTGTCAGGTTGAGTCCCGCTGAGGCGGGATAAACGCTGTCGAAGGCGTTTAAAGGGGTGGGTCGCCCTCTAAGGGCGGCTCACCCTGATCTAAAGGAGCTTGTCGAAACCGACTATACTATCAGGCTGGGTTTGTCGAAATACTTCGATACGCTCAGCCTGATCTCAATATTGAAATAGAATACTTATGATCATACATCGCTTTTGCTATTTGACCAGCTTGTTGCTGTTGGCTGGTGTGGTGATGGGACAAGACTTTAAACCTTTGTTCAACGGCCGTAACCTCGAAGGCTGGCATTCCTTTCTGAAGACCAAAGGGAAGGACAACGATCCCGACACCGTGTTTTCGGTAAAGGACGGTTTATTACGTATTTCCGGAAAAGAGTTTGGTTATATCGTTACAGATCGTTCATTTGCCAATTTTCACCTGGTGTTGGAATTCAAATGGGGAGAAAAGAAGTTTCCTCCCCGCGAAAACAGGGTACGGGACAATGGTATCCTGTACTACGTGGTGCAGGATGATAAGGTTTGGCCGCGCTCCATTGAATGCCAGATACAGGAAGGCGATTGCGGCGATTTCTGGCTCATCGACAGTGTAACCGTAGTCATCGATGGCGTAAGGACTGCTTCCACCAAAAATACACGGGCGATCAAAAAGAAGGACAATGAAAAACCTACAGGAGAGTGGAACCGCCTGGAGATCATGGCCCGGGATGGGCGCTGCGTACATATCATGAATGGGGTAGTAGTGAATGAAGGAGCTGAAGCCAGTTTGCGTAGTGGTAAAATATTGATACAATCCGAAGGGGCCGAGATCTATTACCGGAAGATCGAGATAAACGAAGATCCCGCCACCATAAAATTACCCCCGGCGCCAAGGCCGGCGGCCCGCGCGCCGGTACCCGATGTGCTGCCGGGCAAAGGGTTGGCGCAGCATGATTTTCTGTACACCGGCCAGTGGGATACCCGTAAGGATTCTCAAACCCTGTCCCTGGTACAAAAAGGAAAAGTCGTATGGCAATATGCCATTCCCAATAAAGACCGCAATAATATATTGAGTGAGTTCAGTGATATTCACCGCCTCTCCAACGGTCATATATTGTATGCCTGTAAGACCGGCGCTGCAGAGATAACAGCCGGTAAAAAGATCATATGGAGCTATGAATGCCCAGCGGGATCGGAATGTCATTCGGCCCAGCCCATCGGTCTTGATAAGGTATTACTTTGCCAAAACGGTACACCGGCCAAAGTAATATTGATCAATAAGAAGACCGGAAAGGTAGAAATGGAACAGGTGGTGCCTACCGCCCGCCCCGATGATCCTAAAAGCGTGCATGGCCAGTTTCGCCAGATGCGGATGACCAATGAAGGCACTTACTTATTGCCGCACCTCAATATGGGCAAGGTGATCGAATATGATAAAAATTGGCAACCCATCTGGACAGTAGATGCGCCATCCGCCTGGGCGGCTGTACGACTGAAGAATGGCAATACCCTCATCAGTGGCAACCAGCATGGCTATGTGCGCGAAGTAAACACCAAAGGAGAAATTGTATGGGAGGTGAACAAAGATGACCTGCCCGGTTTTCCCTTGTATACCGTGCACCAGGTGGTGCGGCTCAACAATGGCAATACGGTAATCTGTAACTGGGGCGGTTTCCTGCGCAAGGAAGATTGGGATAAGGTGGTGCAGGTAATTGAAGTAACGCCCGATAAAAAAGTAGTGTGGGCTTTGCACCAGTGGAATAATCCCGACCTGGGCCCCTCTTCCTGCATACAGATGCTCGATGAGAAAGGAAAGGACGAGAAAGGAGAGTTACAACGGTAAAACAACCTGTATTTACATGATAATGGCTGTTTTGGTGCGCCGCGTTGCCAAAATAACTTAATAGGTGGTAAATCACCGCTTACAGGTATCCGGACATAATGTTTCTATTGCGTAAAAAATATTCACTTTTGCGTAATAGGAATTGTATGATCTTGAAACGATTAATGCTTGTCAGTTTATTAGGAGTTGCTTTGGCTGCCAATGCCCAGGATGAAATGTGGGATAAATCCGCCTCCGGCCGCCAGCACCCCAATATCCAATGGTTCAAAGAGGCTAAGTTTGGCATGTTTATCCATTGGGGTCTGTATTCCAAACTGGGCGGCGTATGGAACAATAAGCGGTATTATGGTAGCGGGGAATGGTTGATGAACCAGGCGAAGGTACCCGCGGATATATATGCCGCCGAAGCGGCCACCTTCAATCCGGTCAACTTTAATGCCGATGAGTGGGCTTCCCTGGCCAAAGAGGCGGGAATACGCTATATGGTCATCACGGCCAAGCACCACGAAGGTTTTGCCATGTACGATTCCAAAGTAAGCGACTTCACGATAGTTAAATCTACTCCCTATAAAAAAGACCCCATGAAAGCCCTGGCCGATGCCACACGCAAGCGGGGCATTCAATTTGGTTTCTATTATTCCCAATTCCTCGATTGGCATGAACCCAATGGTGGCGGCAATCGCTGGGATTTCGATGAATCCAAAAAAGACTACCAGCGTTATTACCGCGAGAAATCCATTCCCCAGCTCAAAGAACTCCTCACTGGTTATGGACCACTGGGCATTGTATGGTTTGATATGCCGGGCGGACTTACCAAACAACAAACCCAACAGCTGGTGGATAGCCTGCGTGTACTGCAGCCTGCCAGTTTATTCAGCAGCCGGGTAGGGCAGGGCCTGGGCGATTACCGCGACTTTGGAGATTCGGAAGTGCCGCCTGCGCCCATCAATGAAGTATGGGAGTCTATTTACACCCACAATGACTCATGGGGCTATATAGAGCATGACATGAACTTTAAATCACCCCGTGAAATTATACGCCTGCTGGCCAATGTCGCTTCCAAAGGCGGCAACCTGATGTTGAATGTAGGACCCGATGGTAAAGGCAATATCCCTTACTATTCCGTACAGTATTTAAAAGCTACCGGTAAATGGCTGCAGCAAAATGGAGAGAGCATCTATGGTACTACCTATGGTTTTATCCCGGCGCAGCCCTGGGGGGTGACCACCGCTAAACCCGGTAAATTGTACTTGCATATATTGGACAGACCGGCAGATGGTAAATTATTGTTACCCGGTTGTGCAGTAACAGTAAGTAAAGTATATACCCTGGTAGGCAAACGCGTTTTGAGCTTTGCCAAAAAAGGAACCGATGTGATCGTGAACATTCCTGGTATGGACGCCCAAAGCCCCAATACCGTATTGGTGGTGGAATACCAGGGCAAGGCGCCTGCTTATGATACCGCTGCACCCGTCACCGTGTCGGCTCAATTTTCGGTGAATACCATTGAAGCCGTACATGCAAAAATGACCGACAGTGCCCGCGTGAAAAGCCTTACCTACAGTCATTATTTCGGTGATTGGAAGCATTCGGTATGTGTGACCAATATGATGGGGCCTAAAGATGAAGCACGATTTGATATCCGTATTACGGAGGCCGCCGATTATAAGGTGATCCTGGAATATGCCTGCAATGCCGAAAGCGGCCGGCAGGAAGGCAGTGTGCTGGTCAATGACAAAGAATATCTTTTCCGTACCCTGCGCAGCTCAGAGTTTGATAAGAGCAATCCCCTGATGTTCATCCAGCATGCCGTAGCCATCACTACTATTGGGCAGCCTGGTTTGTACACCATTGCCGTGAAACCCCTGCAGCAGGGCAAGGAATTGTTTAAACTGAAAAGCGTACGCCTGGAACCGATAAAATAATGTCAGGCTGAGTTTATCGAAGCCGACTTCTACGGTACAGCCTTGCTAAAATAGCTGAATAGGAAGTAAACTGTGGGCTATGTATATTGGGATTTTATCCGTCAATTGCAGGTGTTAAGTAGAGTGAGCGCAGAATATAGCAAGGTTTACAAATAGCATGAGCAAGCAATTTTTATCAGTTAAGCTCACTATACTTATACTTAATAAGTAGTGGTAAGTCACTTCTGCCAGGCAGGGGTGGCTTATCTTATTAGCACAGGACACGCTGAATATCGCACATACAAACAATTGATGTCTATGAATACAACGTTTAAATGTCTGTTGCTGGCAACAGGTATTGTTTCTCTGACCGGCTATACCGGTTATGCGCAATCAAAAAAAGATGCCGGTGGCCTGAAGAACTGGCCCAAGGGCACTTCTCCCCTGGAAGTAGGTAAAAAGGTGGCAGCTCGTTTTGTGGAAGTGCCCCACCAGAATTTTGGAAGGCCCACGCCTCCCAAAACCATTACCTACCCGGAAGTGTGCACCTGGTATGGCGCCCTCACTTTCGCAAAGGAGAGCAAAGACAAAGGGTTGGTGACACAGCTCGTCAACCGTTTTGAACCCCTGTTCACTACGGAGGCCAGCATGGTACCCGTACCCGACCACGTAGACTACTGTGTATTTGGTGCTGTTCCCCTGGAACTGTATATGCAAACCAAAGATCAGCGTTACCTTACCATGGGCAAGACCATTGCCGATAAGCAATGGGGACCTCCCGAAGGGCCGCGCGTAAAACAACCCGAGAGCCAGGATTATTACAACCGCGGACTTACCTGGATGACCCGTATGTGGATCGATGACATGTTTATGATCACAGCCGTTCAGGCGCAGGCCTACCGGGCTACCGGCGATAAAAAATACATCGAGCGGGCTGCCAAAGAAATGGTGGTGTACCTTGACTCCCTGCAAAAGCCCAATGGTCTTTTCTACCATGCACCTGATGTGCCTTTCTTCTGGGGCCGCGGTGATGGCTGGATGGCCGTAGGGATGGCTGAGTTGCTGCGTTCCTTGCCTAAGGACAATCCCAACCGGGCACGCATCATGCAGGGGTATAAGCTCATGATGGCCTCGCTGCTCAAATACCAGGCAGGATCCGGTATGTGGCGTCAGCTGATCGATGACGCTGAATCATGGCCTGAGACATCCTGCACGGGTATGTTCACCTTTGCGATGATCACTGGTGTGAAGGAAGGCTGGCTGGATAAAAAGACCTACGAGCCGGCTGCCCGTAAAGCCTGGCTGGGCCTCATCACCTATATTGATGATAAAGGCGATATCCGCGAAGTATGCCAGGGCACCAACAAAAAGAACGACCGCCAGTATTACCTCGACCGGGAGCGTATGACAGGTGATATGCATGGACAGGCGCCGGTATTGTGGTGCGCTACGGCCTTGCTGAGGTAAGGAATAGCGTAATTGTTAAAAAATTTAACGAAGGGCAGCCGTCAATGGCTGCCCTTCGTTATTGAAACGTTATTTAAGTATGACAGCATTAACTTTTGCCCATCGTTTGCTGTCTATATAAGCAAATAGAGAGTTATGAAAAAGTTACTGATGATCACAATAGCAATAGGACTGGCAGTAGGTGCTTCAGCGCAGAAAGTTGTTCGTGGCGGTGGCTATCATGTCGTAAGGCCCCGTGTATCTGTGGGCCTGGGATGGGGATATTCTCCCTTCTATTCGCCCTGGGGTTATGGCTTTTACTCACCCTGGATGTATGCTCCTTATGCCTATAATTATGGCTCCTCAAGACCATCCAGGCTGGACCTCACCATCCAGGATATAAAGTCCGATTATAATGACCGGATCAAATCCGTAAGGATGCAGGACGACCTGACAGGCCGTGAGAAAAGGCAAACCATCCGCCAGTTAAGAGATGACCGCGACAAAGCAGTTGTGCAGGCGCAAAAGGATTACTATTACAAACGGTCCGGCAAGAACAGACCCTCCAATAATAGCAATAACAACAGCAACGACAACAGCGACAGCAAAGACAACAACAATAACAGCGACAGTGAGTAATACCTCACTGGCTTCCAGTCCTCTATAAGGGTGAGCCGCTTTTAGCGCCTCACCCTTTGTCATTCAGGGGCAATGTCGTTGAATTAAGCTGTCACCCTGAGCCTGTCGAAGGGCTTCCGGTGGAAAACAAAATATCCTTCATGATGGCTTCGACAAGCTCAGCCTGACATTCGTTACTTAATTCAACGACATTGCATTCAGGGGCTTTTTCAGTACATTGTATAGGATATGATGTATAAGAGACTGTTATTTTGTTTGTTCTTGATCGTATGTTTATTTCCCGTGGCTTGTGAGTCACGCAACAGATTGAAAAATGACGCCGGCGGATATGTAGTAGTGACTAAAGTGGTGGATGGCGATACGTTTTATTTTGACAATGGGAATGCCAGGGGTGAAAAAGCCCGGCTGATTGGCGTAGACGCCCCTGAATCAAAGACAGTTTTTAAGAAACGGGTAGGATATTATGGTAAAGAGGCAAAAGCATATTTGACAACTTTACTGGTAGGCCAACAAGTGAAACTAGAGTATGACATTGATCGGGAAGATCAATACGGAAGGGCACTTGTTTATGTATACCTGGAAAATGGCACTTTTGTCAATGCTGAATTGGTAAAGCAGGGTTATGCAATGGTGATGACGGTTCCTCCCAATGTAAAGCATGCAGCATTGTTTTTACAGTTACAACAGGAGGCCAGGAAAAAGAATAGGGGTCTTTGGCAGCCTGAGGTAAAACAAACCGCTGTCTTATTGCCATGAATGATTGATACACAACGCACTACAGGATTAACACCAATTGTCGGATAAATAGCTGACCTTTAGCAGAATCAATACGGACATTTAAATATGGCTAAATCACAGGAAACAATAGGGAAAAAGGAAAAAGAGAAGAAGAAAGCGAAAGAAAGACAGGAAAAATTACAACGCAAGCAGGAGCGAAAAGCCAACAACAAAGGCAAGAGCTTTGAAGATATGATCGCGTATGTAGATGAAAATGGTAATTTCAGTTCTACGCCCATTGATCCTCAAAAAAAGCGCGTCATTAATGTAGAAGACATTCAGATTGGTGTTCCCAAGCAAGCTCCCATCCCGGAAACTGAGCGCATCAGAAAGGGTGTGGTGAAGTTCTTCAATGACGCCAAAGGTTTTGGATTCATCAATGATAGCGTTACCCAGGAAAGTGTGTTTGTACACATCAACCAACTCTCCGGTCCGCTGAAAGAAAAGGATAAAGTGAGTTTTGAAGTGGAGATGGGACCTAAGGGGCCTAGCGCTATCAATGTTAAGAAAGAAGGATAAACACGATCCGTCCAATCGCATTATAGTATTTGCAGGAAAGTCTGGCATGGCCAGGCTTTTTTCTTTTAGTATACCTCAGGCGCCCAATAACAGGATTGTTGTAATATTGAAGTTTGAATATATAAATGAAGAGACGATGAATGATAAGATCAGGATACTGCAAAATGAAGTACTTTCTGCTAACTGGTACACTTTAAGAAAGATCACCTACGAATACCAGAAACCCGATGGTAGCCTGGAAAAGCAAAGCCGGGAAGCCTATGACCGGGGTAATGGCGCCACCATCTTATTGTACAATAAAGAAGCGGGTACGGTTATCTTAACCCGCCAGTTCCGGATGCCCACCTTTCTGAATGGCAACGAAACAGGCATGTTGATCGAAGCCTGTGCCGGCTTGCTGGATAAAGACAACCCGGAAGATTGCATCCGGCGCGAAACGGAAGAGGAAACCGGTTATAAGGTTTCGGAAGTACGGAAGGTATTTGAAGCCTATATGTCGCCCGGATCAGTAACAGAGATCTTGTATTTCTTTGTGGCCGCCTATACAAAGGCGATGAAAGTGAATGAGGGTGGAGGCATTGAACACGAGCAGGAAAATATTGAAGTGCTGGAGTTGCCGTTTACTAAAGCACTGGAAATGATCACAACCGGCGAGATCAAAGATGCCAAAACGATCATGCTGCTGCAATATGCTCAGATACAGTCCCTGGTATAACCTGGCTTTACAAGAGATCGACCTCATGCAACGGTTAAGTCTGGATGGAGGTCAATTAGTAAATTACCTGTTATGCGCCAGCTTCTTGCCATTGTATTATTACTTTCTGTTATTGGTTGTAGTAAGGACAAAGAGAATGATCCGGGTAAACTCATTCCTGAAACGGGTGGCATCTATAAAGGCACTTTCCAGCGGAAAACCGCTTCGGGCGGAGCGATCGTTTCTGTAACGCTGGATCTTACGGGTAATACCTTTAGCGGCCAGCCTGCAACGCCGGGACGTTATCCTGTTATTGGGAGGGGTAGTTATACCATCAACGACAATAAGATCAATTTTGTTGACTCCCTTTATTATACGGCCGATTTTGATTGGACACTGATCCTTTACCGGGAGTATGAACTGGCCAAACAAGGAGATTCTATCACCTTCACCCGCAATTATAATAACCACGCCTGGGATATCTATAAGTTGAAAAGGCAGCAATAATATTTGCCTTAAACCGGGGCTTCTTCTTCTACTTTTATGAGCGGCACTACCACCGCAAAGGTCTTCTCGTCTTCCTGTACGATAATATCATCCTGTTTCAACAGTTTGTATTTCTTTACAATATTATTAAGGCCCACCTTATTGGAAGAGATACGCTTCTTGCGCTGCAGGTTGTTGGAGACTACCAGCCGCGGACCAGTCACCGTGGTAATAAAGATCTGAAGCGGCCGGTCTTTCAGCATCATATTGTGTTTCACCGCATTTTCCACCAGCATCTGAAGGGTAAGGGAAGGGATGCGGTACCATACCAGCTCATCCGGGATGTCCACTTCCAGGAATAAGCTTTCTCCATAGCGTGTTTTGAGCAGGTGGTAATAGGATTGAATGAATTGCATTTCCACCCATAGCGGCGCAAGGTCATCCTCATTGTTACGCAGCAGGTAGCGGTACACCTTGCACATTTCATCCAGGAATTTTTCTGCTTTGGTGGGGTCTTCGCTAATGAGGGAGGAAAGCGAGTTGAGACTGTTGAACAAAAAGTGAGGGTTCACCTGTGCTTTAAGGCTTTCCAATTGCGTTTGCAGGTTTTCTTTTTTGAGTTGCTCCGCTTCATCCGTCACCTTCTTCCATTTTTCATAAAAAGCCACGCCTTCATGAAAGCTGGCGGCCAGTATGGAAGCGCCGGCGCTCGACAAGGCTGCCAGTACCATATGCCATACATTCAATTCATATTGAAAAAAATGCACCCGGTCGTACAGCACGAAGACCATCACCACCGTCACTACTGTAACCAGCACATACAGCGCCATGGAGGTCAATACACGCCTGATGGTTTGGTTGTAGCGGGGATATCTGGCATTCATGATGAGGGCAATAATGATCTGCAGGTACCAGGACAGGAGGCCAAATCCGCCAGACAGGAAGGTCGACCACCAGAAGATGGCGGCCCCGGAAAAGTAGCGTTTTCCGAAAATGCAATAATTGACCAGAATGATCACCGGTGGCAATAGCAGGCCGATGATCAACCAATCCTTTTTGGTGTAATATGCCAATTTCATAAATGCTGGAAGGCAGGCTAAAATAGTGGGTCGGGGCCGCTATACCTAACCAGGTTGCATGAATTGCTGGTAATACCGTTTGAATTGAGGAAGGAGAGAGAAGCAGGGCAAAAAGATTGCCCGGGCTTTCAGGAAATTATACCTTCGGCAGTTATTTTTGCCGGATGGAAAAAATATGCCATAACTGCAGTACAGCAATTTCCACCCCTTTTTGTCCCCGGTGCGGACAGGATGCTCATGTGGGCCGATTGAATATGCACTCCCTGCTGCACGAAATATGGCATGGCTTTACCCATACCGATAAGGGAATATTGAAATTGATCAAAGACCTTGCGCTGAAACCTGCCCGGGTATACAATGCCTATTTCGCCGGTGCCCGCAAGACCTACTTCAGCCCCGTGGTATTTTTCCTGCTTTCCTTTGGTATATATATATTCCTCGACCAGAAGGTATTTGATTATGAAGATTACGTAGTTCACAAGTACAATGAATATGGCCGGCTCTATCATTTACAATTAAAGTATATCGCCCTCGTCTTACTGCCCATCCAGGCACTACTTAGCTGGGCCTTATTCTTCCGGAAGCGTAACCTGGCAGAATGTATTGTGTTCTGGCTTTATTGCATCGGATTTGTGAATGTGCTATTGATTTTAATGACACCATTGCGCTTATTGTTGATCACAAACAAACATATAGTAGACTTTTGTCTAGAAATGTTGACATTGCTGATTATTGTGGTTCATGCCTGGAAGGTATTTGGGACTTCGTGGCGGAATAAAATATTGGTCCTCCTGTTGGTCTTTGTATTGCAGATCATAAATGTATACGTATCCTTTTGGTTTAATATTCATAAAGGAATACCCGTCCATTATCCTTCTTTGCCCGGCGCAGTACAGGAAATATTCTGGTTGTTGAAGTCGAAGTAATGGCGGACAGAAAAGGCAACACAATACAGGCTTTTCCGGAAACAGGGTAGCCGCCAATGGCTTTTTGCGTAACCATTTCCGGAAACATTTGCGTACCTTTCAGGCTACTGTTTTATCATTTCACCTGTAGTTATATGGAACCTGTTAACCTGAAAAGGCTTGCCAAAGAACTGAATCTTGCCATTTCCACCGTCTCCCGCGCCCTGCGCGACAGCTATGATATCAGTCCCGAGACCAAGAAACGGGTGTTTGAACTGGCGCAAAAGCTCAATTATGAGCCCAATCCCTATGCCAGCAGTTTGCGCAAACAAAAAAGCAGGACCATTGCCGTGGTGATCCCCGAAGTGGCCAATAATTTTTTCTCTTTGGCCATTAATGGGATAGAATCCATCGCCCAGGAAAAAGGGTACCATGTATTGATCTATCTTACACACGAAGATTACCAGAAGGAAGTGTCCATTACCCGTCACCTGCAGAGTGGGAGGGTAGATGGCATCCTGATGTCCGTATCGGCCACTACAGAAGACAGCAGCCATATTGTAGAACTGCACAACAAAGGGATACCCATCATCTTCTTCGACCGGATCTGTGATGCTATTGATACTTCCCGGATCACTACCGATGATTATGACAGTGGCTTTAAGGCCACCGAACATTTGATACAAAATGGCTGTAAACACATTGCTTACCTGTCATTTTCCCAGCATTTATCCATTACCAATAAGCGCATGCGCGGCTACCTCGAAGCGCTGGAGCATTATGATATCAAACCCGATCGTAAGCTCATTATCCAATGCAGCAACGACAATGTGTTGAGTTATCCGGTATTGCGTAAGTTATTGTCTGGCAAGAAACGGCCCGATGGTATTTTTGCTTCCGTAGAAAAACTGGCCATTGCCAGCTACCATATATGTGAAGAATTGAAGATCCGCATTCCACAGGATGTTAAGATCATCAGCTTTTCCAACCTCGAAACAGCTTCTCTGCTCAATCCCTCCATGACCACCATTACACAGCCTGCTTTTGATATTGGTAAAAAAGCAGCTTCGGTACTTTTCCGTATGCTCGAGAAAAACAAGCCGGGCTACCTCACGGAAACAATAGTGCTCAACTCTTCACTGATCCCGCGCAATTCGACGAAAGTATAGCTGCAGGGTTATTTAACGTAGGTCACCTTCCCTTCCTTCACTCCCTTACTGCCTGCTCCTTCCACCTTCACAAAAGAAGCAGCTTTGCCGGTAACAGTAAAGCCATTGATATTGGCTCCCTGTACATTTTCAAGGCGTACTACACACTCTGCTTCAGCAGTCGCAGGTACTTTCCAATCCGTCAACTCAATGTCCTGTCCATCTTCTGCAATAAAAGCAGGGCGCAGGTCCGCACTGTCCACCTTGAACCGGATGTTCTTTAAGGTCAATCCTTTTACGTGCCGCGCCCAGATGCCCCAGGCAGGGATGAGGGGACCAAAAGTTTTTACTTCAGGATATTGATCAACCGCTTCGGGCACTGCATGACGGGCATTTTCTGCCGTACCGCCGCCAGCCAGACTGATCTCGATATTCTCCAGGGTTACATTACTGATATAATGACCGGGTACACCCGTGATGAGGATGCCGGAAGGCGGTTTTAGTTGGGCGTCGGCAGCCGCTTCTGCTTTTACATTGCGTATCACCACATTCTCGAAAGTGCCCGTAGGTTGCTGCGTATCCTTTCCTTTCCGGAATACATTGAGGCGCGAACCCAGGCGCAGCAACATGGGCGTGTGCACGTTCTTCATCGTAATATCCGATATCGTCACATTACGCAGGTGCGCGCCATCCACTGTAAGCAGTTTGATGCCGCCATTGCGGGTATCATAGATCTCACAATGGGAAATGTCGATGTTCTCAAAAGGCGCCATCGATTCCGTACCCATCTTAATAGCTGCCTGGTTGCTTTTCAACTTCATGCGGGTAACGGTAATGTCCTTGCAGCCCATGGTGCTGGAAGTGGTCTTAAAACAAAGCGCATCATCACCGCTCACCACATCGCAATCGCGGATCTGTACCTGTTGACAGCCATCTATATCCATGCCATCGTTATGGGCCACGCCAACACTCACGATCTTTACGTTTTCGATCAGTATCTGTTTGCTCTGGAAATAATGCGAGGTCCAGGCCGCTGCATAAAAAAGGGATACACCTTTTACAGTAACGTCGGTGCAGCGTACAATACGCAGCAGGAAGGGGCGACGGCCCCATATCTTGCCTTCTCCCCGTGTATCAGCCAATACATGTTTTGCTTTTAAGGCTGCCCCTTGTCCGTCAATAGCCCCTTCCCCTTCGATGCCGATATTTTTGGCATCTACTGCTACCAGTAAGGCCCAGCCTACATCGATGCCCAGCCCATCCGTAAAAGGATCAATATTGTCATACGCTTCAATATCCGTGCTGCCCAGTATGAGCGCGTCTTTTTGTAGCACCAGGGTGATATTGTCTTTGATGACGATGGTGCCCGAAAGATACTTGCCCGCAGGGAATATCACTTTACCACCCCCTTTTTGTGCACAGGCATCAATCGCCTGCTGAATGGATTTGGAATCGAGCGTAGTGCCATCGCCCTTAGCGCCGTAGTCTTTTATGTTGACGTCGGCAGCTGAAGAATATAGGGAAGAAAGTAATAATAAAATAGAGATGATCTTTTTCATATAGAATGTTTTAAGAGCTGCGAGCTGTGAGCTTCGAGCTGCGAGCAAATACAGCGTTAGCTACGCATATGTCGAAGTAAAAGTTCGAAGCAAAGGCTCAGGGCTCGTAGCTCGCAGCTCGTGGCTCGCAGCTGGCTGTTCCCGGTTCGAAGCTATTTCCCCTGTCTCGCCTTCAATTGTGCCATATACAACGAAGCGGGCTGCAAGCCCTCCTTGTTTTGTCCTTCCCATTCTCCATCAGGGCGGTCCTTAAAACGGCCGGGATACTTGTCTCCCTTCATACCGATATTGTAGTTCTTGCCGCTGGCCCAGGGACTTTGTACTGCTGCTCTTTTTACCGTGCAATTCCACAATACCTGCGTTACACCGGCCCAGCCGTGGCCGCTGCCATAGTTGCCCCGGTCCTGCACATTGATCTCACCATCCGTAGTAATGTTGTCATACAGAGTGCCTACTGCCCAGCGGTGGTGAGGGCCAATGTCTGCATGGGTCTTTTTAGCCGTACAGTTGTAAAATACATTGGGACCAAGGGTTTTGGAGCCCGTCACATAATCATGCCTGCCATCCGTAGCATGACAGTTCATAAAGAGGTTGCACTGCCCATTGTTGTTGAATGAATAACGCCGGCCACCCGTGATCACCGATTTGGCGTCGAGGCATTTGCTGTCTTTCACCGTAATATACCGCGCATCGTCCCCCAGGTTCACACAGGCATACGCAAAGTAGCGGGAGGTTACGTTGCGCACCCAGCCCTGTTCTGCTTTATTGATGGCAATGGCATCCCAGGCATGGTTCTCGGCCGTATCACTGGTATACACCGATTCCAGATACAGGTTTTCCACGCCTATTTCGCGGATGCGGCCTTCAAAACTGTACTTGTATATTTCGCCGCCACCATATTGTGCATCGAGTGCCTGTACAACAGGGTTGTCAATAAACACTTTATTGCCTTGTATTTGGGTGATCACTCTTTCAAATTCGAGGTTGTACTCATTGGCTTGCCATTGTTTGGTGCCATTACGTCCTTCTATCTGGTTCATTTTGGTATCCGTAATCCATTTGTCGGTACCCGGTCTGTTGAGGATGATGGCATCACCTGCCTGCAGGCCTTTGGCATCGCTGACCGTGAAGGAGAAGCTGCCAACGGGTACATAATTATCTGTGATCTTTATCCGCGCACCAATAGGTTTTGGACTGCCGCTGCCGGTGAAGGCGATCAAAGGTTTTTGTGTAGCAGCCGTGGCTACCAGTTTGGTGCCATTTTCTGTATCGCCTTCTCCCCGCAATACAATGCCACCAGCACTTACCTGCAGGGTAGCAGGGATCTGGTAGGTGCCTTTCTTCAGCAGGATGGCGCCCCGGAACCCGTTCTTGTCCGCTGCTTTGGCTGCTAATTCATTGATGGCTGCCTGTATCTTCCGGGCTGCATCTTCCGAGGGGGAGATGGTGACTACCACGGGCAGATCGGGAATGGCTTTATCCCCCTGGTAATACCCTACACGGCTAAAATCAGGAATGATATTGCCTTTCTCATCCGGTGTATAGGTGAGCTTGCCATTTTTGTCGGCCTGTACAAATTTAGAATCCCATTGTACGGAATGCACAACGGTAAAAGCCATTACTGTTACAGCAGTAATGGCTATCAGCGGAAGGTGTTTGTTTTGTAAGAATAGAGGCATGCTACGATAGATTGTGCAATGAAAGTAAGTACAAAATTCAATCCCGGGGAAGGCTTTGCCAGAATAGGTGAATGCTTTGCTAATAATATCAAAAAGGGGCTAATCATTTATTAGTCTATTGCAGTTTCCCAATGCTTATCCATATGCTAAAGAAACTATTACTCCTCACCTTGTTCTCCGGTCTGTTGTTGACAACGACTGCTATGGCAGCAGATATTATCACTGTTACAAGCCCCGATGGGCAGGTGCGTTTCCACCTGTTCCTGGAAGAACGGCAGTTGTATTGCCAGGCCAGTTTCCGCGGGCAGCCGGTACTGGAAAATACGCCGGTGGTGGTATCACTGGACGGCCAGGTTATAACAAAAGATATTACAACCGGTCAGATAAAGACCTCCATCATCAATGAGCGTTATCCCTGGTTGGGTGTTCATGCCATGGCTGTCAATCATTGCAAGGTGGCTGTTATTCCTGTACGGCATGCCGCTGTTTCCTATACCCTGGAGGTGCGCGTATTCAACAATGGAGTGGCATTCCGCACCCTCATCCCTGGCAATAAGGACGAGCGCCGCGTGCCCGATGAAGCAACCGTGTTTAATATACCTGGCGGCAGCACCCTATGGTACCATGATATGAACATGCATTATGAAAGTGTGCATGTGAAAAAAGAGATCGGTGACGTAGAAGCCGGTGAATGGGTGGCGCCTCCTGCTACCATCCAACTGCCCTGGGGTGGCTATGCTGCCATCACGGAGGCCGACCTGCGCAATTATGGCGGCATGTCTTTGCAGGCCAATGGCAAAAATGGTTTGGTCATCCGCCTGCCACAGCACCAGCCCACATCCTATCCTTATCGTTTACGGTATAGTGCCGCTGATACCGCTCGGCTCATGCAGCCAGCCGTTATTACAGGCGCCATCACCACCCCCTGGCGCGTGGTGATGATCGGCGCCGGTCTGGATGCCATGGTCAACAATGATATGGTGCACAACCTTTGCCCGCCGCCTGATGCTAAGCTGTTTCCGCAAGGATTTAAAACACCGTGGATAAAGCCGGGACGTGCCGTATGGAAATACCTCGATGGTGGCGGCGATGGTACGCTGGAAGTGATGAAAAAGTTTACAGATGGTGCAGCCGCTTTGGGCTTTGAACACAATATACTGGAAGGTTTTTGGACAAGGTGGAGTGATGCCGATATACGCGAGCTGGTGAATTATTCCCGTAACAAAGGCGTGAGCATCTGGTTTTGGAAGCATTCTAAAAGCCTGCGTGATCCTTTGGCCAGGGATTCATTTTTCCGCCGCTGTCATGACCTGGGGGTGGCAGGCGCCAAGATCGATTTCTTCGATCATGAGGCCAAAGAGACCATCGACCTGTACCAGGCTATTCTGAAGGAAGCGGCACAGTATAAATTACTGTTGGATTTTCATGGCGCCAACAAGCCTACCGGCCAGCTGCGCACCTGGCCCAATGAACTGACCCTTGAATCGGTGAAAGGCATGGAATCCAGTAAGCTCGAAGACAGGGCCACCCATGAGACCACTATCCCTTTCACCCGTTTACTGGCAGGCCCGGCAGAATACACCGTTGTGATGTTTAATGAGCGACGGAAGAATACAACCTGGGCGCACCAGATCGCCAGTGCGGCTATTCTGAGTGCTCCCTTGCTCACCTATGCGGCCAACCCGGAAAACATCTTATCCAACCCGGCAGCCGACATGATTAAAAGTATCCCTGCCGTCTGGGATGAGACCATCGTATTGCCCGGATCGGCCATTGGTGAGCTGGCAGCTTTTGCTCGCCGCAAGGGTAATACCTGGTTTGTGGCCGTCATGAATGGGGTAGGAGAGCGACCCGTGAAAATACCCCTTGGCTTTTTAGGCAAAGGGACTTACAAAACGCAGGTAGTGGCAGACGATGCCAGTAACCCCGCTGCTGTCATCAAACAACAGGCTACTTATAAAAATACTGATACGATCAGCTTAACATTGCAAAGTGGTGGTGGCTATATCGCCCGGTTTGAGCAGTGAGTAGAGCAGGCTACAAGGGGATAGTCATTACAGAAATATTGAAATTTTATTACAGCTATATGAATAGGAACTTTTCTTTCAGACAATGTTTACTCGCAGGCGCCGGCCTGTTGTTAGCACAGGCAGTAACCGCACAAAATACTCCCCAGCAGGATCGTTGGGCTATCCAGCCGGATGGCAGTATCCTATGGACCGTCAATGGCCGGCTGCCCCACCAGGATCATATTGAAATGAGTGGAGAGAAGGTTTCTTATTGGGTGCAATATGGCGTGGACAACAATGGTAAGTTGTCGTTGAACCGCACCATGGTATTTCCCACTTTCCGCTTATTGCCGCAGCGTACCATCGCCAGCATGACCTATAATGTAACCGATTACGACCTGCCGCGTTTTCTCATCAATGATAAATTATTCAAAGCAGGGGTGTACAATGCCGCCGTGGCCGAAGACATGCCCGAGCAGGTGACCAGCATACGCCACAAGGGCATTATGGAAGTGCAGAGCCTGATCGGCAAGAACAAAGACCTCTTGCTTAAAAGGACCTTATTCCCTTCGGTAGATAAACCGATTGCCCTGGAGAAATGGGTGTTTGTCAATACAGCCAAACAGCCCGTGAAAATTGAAATGGAGTACCTGCAGCGTTTCGTAAAGCCTGCGGCCGAGCGTACCACCCCGGCACAGCACAGCTTTGTGGTATCTACCATCGGTGAGGGATTGAAAACAGTAGCGCCTGGCGACTCCGTGGTGTTTGGCCTCAGTTACCAGGCTGTACGGGCAGCAGCACAGCCAGCTGTCGCCAACCTGTTGGCCGAAGAGCAGGGGAGGAGACAAAGAGTTGCCGGCATTTTATCCTTACTCCAACTGGAAACACCCGATGAAATGTTGAACACCGCTTTTGCCTTTGCTAAAATACGCGCTACCGAAAGTATCTACCTGACCAAAGGCGGTTACCTGCATGGTCCCGGCGGCTTGCGCTATTATGCCGCTATCTGGGCCAATGACCAGGCGGAATACATCAATCCGTTCTTTGCTTTCCTGGGCGATGAAGTAGGTAACAAGTCCGCTATGAATGCCTACCGGTGGTTTGCCCATTATATGAACCCGGACTATAAACCCATCCCCAGTTCTATTATAGCAGAAGGCGATGGCGTATGGCATGGAGCAAAGGATCGCGGCGATATGGCGATGATCGCTTATGGCGCCGGCCGTTATGCACTGGCCAATGGCAATGCCGATTCAGCCCGTGTATTATGGCCCCTCATCGAATGGTGCCTGGAGTATTGCCGCCTGCAGCTCAATGAGCAGGGCGTGGTAAGGTCCAACAGCGATGAACTGGAAGGCCGTTTCCCCGCTGGCAAGGCCAACCTCAACACCAGCATTTTGTATTATGATGCCTTGCGCTCTGCCGCCATGTTAGGTAAACAATTGTCCATGCCCAAAGCACAGCTGGCAAAGTATGAGCAGGAAGCCAAAGCCATGCGCACCAATATTGATAAGTATTTTGGCGCTACCGTGGAAGGATTCAATACCTATCGTTATTATGAAGGCAATGATACCCTGCGTGCCTGGATCTGTTCACCCCTCATCGTTGATATATTCGATCGCAAGGAAGGTACAGTAGCAGCTTTGTTTTCTCCACGCCTGTGGACAGAAGACGGATTGGCCTCACTGGCAGGCAATAAAACTTTCTGGGATCGCTCTACCCTCTATGCACTGCGTGGCGTATTTGCTGCCGGCGAGACGCAGAAAGCATTTGACTACCTGCAATACTATTCCCGCCGCCGCTTGCTGGGCGAGCATGTGCCCTATGCGGTAGAAGCTTATCCCGAAGGCAATCAACGCCACCTGTCTGCAGAAAGTGGTCTTTACTGCCGCATCTACACCGAAGGCATGTTTGGCATGCGTCCCACTGGTCTAAACAGTTTTGATTGCACACCACACCTGCCCGCCGCCTGGAATAAGATGGCCCTGCGTGGCGTGCGTGCATTTGGTGCTTTGTTTGATATCGAGGTATTGCGTGCTGCCGGTGGTAAGCTGGATATCCTCATCACCAAAGATGGACAGACTAAGAAATATACCGTGAAGGAAGGCGCTAGCCAGCGTATCACCATCTGATGTAGTTGTCACCCTGAGCTTGTCGAAACCCTCTAAAGGGTGGGTCGCCCTCTTAGGGCGGCTCACCCTGACCTAAAGGAGCCAGTCGAAACTGTCTAAGAAGCTTGTCGAAGGGTATTTATTCCCCTTTAGAGCTTGTCCCGCAACAAGCGGGAGGCAATCCTCTATGTAGTGTTGATCTAAAGAAGTCTGACATTCGTTACTCTATTCAATCACATAGGCTGCAGATCATTTAGTCTGCAGCCTTCGGGTTTTGCAGGCGTAGGTATCCTTATAGCATACCGAAGTTTTTCAGGTATACAACACTTACCATTGGGGCAGAATGAATGCCAAATTTCAATACCTCGATCTGGTATGGATGGGAGGGAGTTACCGCTACAAAGATGGCTATGCAGGTATGTTGGGCCTTAATATCAGTGATGCCGTAAACCTTGGTTACGCTTATGATGTCACTACTTCCGGATTAAAGACCGTGAGCAAGGGCACGCATAGGTTGCTGATAGGGTTTATATTGGGCAATAAGTACAATGACCGGTGCCCGGAAAAATTGTGGTAGTTGGTAAGGTCACTTCATTATCTTTGTCCTGTTATTGATTCACGTTCCCCTTTAACCCTGGTTAACCATTTTGCGTGATAAAGGCTAGTGTTATTGATGGTATTATTCCTGGCTTTTGCCAGTCTAATCAATCCAGGATAATGAATAAACAAAACAATCCGCCTTATTGGATTGGCTATTTTTGTCTGCTCCCATTAATAGGTGCATTTATTGGCATCGCACTGATTTACATGGGCATTTCTAGATACAAAAGCAAGCCCTTGGTTGCAATAGGTTTTGCAGGAGTAATGATCACTGTAGTTACATACTATTTTATCTTCTATGATATGCGGTACGGCGCCAATACTGCAAGAGGGTATGCAAAGCTCTCTCAAATGCAAATTAACAGCCTGGCTAATAGTGTTGAATACTATAAAGTGAAAAGGGGAGTTTATCCAGATAGTTTGGAACAACTTAAAGAAATGGACCCGCTAATAGATATTAGTGATCCTCTTCTGCTTCGCAGAATGGATAAAAATTTTAATGCTAATTTTTATTATGAAAAAGCAGGCGGCAAATATATCTTGCTTTCAATAGGTATTGATGGTGTTGCACACACAGCAGATGATATTTATCCCGTAGCTGACAGTAGTTCCAACTTGGAAATAAATCAATAAAATTGTAAGCTCATCAATTGGGTCTCAAACAAAACACCCCGCTACGTGCAAATCGATGGGTTCGGTGAACTTATCAAAGTAAAAGGCCGTCCCTGTTTTACATAACAAAGACGGCCTTTTTCTTATTTACCTATAGTAACCCTTTCCTGTTCTTACTATTGTAATGTCACTACTTCTGTAACGATCCGAGTAGGTCCCGGATTAGGATACCCATACCTTAAATAGAAGGTATGAGTGGCAGGATCATACGTATTGTTGTAAATACCAACGGTAGGCAAATTAGCGATGGAAGCAACAGTGCCGGTATTGCCGGCACCCGGTGTAATAGTTACCGTGTTATTCGCATTGACGGTAATGTTCATGCTCCCGGACGCAGCACCCAGATCACCTATTAGTCTGTTTACCGTATTGGCATTGACAGTGGTTAATGCCAGATCTTCCAGGTCAATAGCCCGTGGTGAGGTAGGGTGTTCAAAATAGCCTACAGAAGTATATAGGCCGTCGTATTGGTTTTTGGCAACAATGGCCACGATGCCCGAACTCAGGTTCCCGCTAATGGTATAGCCCGATTTGTCAACCGCAGTGATCTGGTAGCCAAGTGCCCAGGCCCCCGCGAAATCAGAAGGCTTAAACTTCACCTGGAGATAACCCGTATGCGACCCTTGGGGGATCGTTACCACATTGCCGGCATTGAGCACGGTAAACATATTTGCAGTGGGTATTTGGTAATCCGTGCCATTGGCCGCATTGTAATCAGTGACCAGTGAATTTTTCTGGGTGAGCGTAACCTTGATGTCTTCCGGTGCACTATTTGCCGTAGCCAGGTTCACCGGGATGAAATTAAGCGTGGTATCCCGGTTGACGGGATCAAAGACCAGGCCAAGGAAATTGCTGGCCGAACTTGCATTCACTTTTACTTCGATCATCTTTGGATTGCTGCCATGGGTGGATTGTATCAATCCGTCATCATAGTCCTTATCTTTTAAGCAGCTCACCATGCCAATACCCAGCGACAGGAAGAGTGCCAGTAGGCTTATTAATCTTATGGATAGTTTCATAACGCTGAAATTTTGTGGTAAATGATGTTTAAGGCTGCCAGAACAATTTGGAGGTGAATTGATCCACTTTCCCCTGGGCGTTCACATTGGCACTGTTGGTGGTATACTCGCTCTGTGCGTAAAGCAACCGTACAGGAAGTGAATTGGCCAGCCTGGCTGGGTTCACGGATATATATCCCTTATTGGGGATCATATCCAGCCTGCGCAGATCACTCCAGGTTTCCAGCGGATTAATGCCACCCAATGCAATGTATTTCTGGTAGGCAATGAATTTGGCTTTTGACAGTGGTGTTGCACCTGCATTGTCCCAGTCCGCAATAGCCTGCGTGGTCAAATACGTATTGGCAGCTGCCACGGCATTGGGTACACCCAGCCATATAAAGGATTCCCGCACGGCATTTTCATAAGCCACTTTTGCATCGCCGGTCATCCAGCCGCGGGCAATCGCTTCTGCTTCCAGGAACATACTTTCAACCGATGTAAGTATCCATTGGCTTTGCGTAGCATCCCTTGCCAGGCCGGGGCCTACGGCCGAGGTCGCTGCACCGGCGGGATTGCCGGCAGCCAGGCCATATACATTACCACTGATCGCTCCGCCATTGGCAGGTGTTTTAAAGACCCGGGCAAGCCGGGGATCAGCGGTGGAGTTGAGCAGGTTCACAAAATAAGTATTGGCCCTGGTACTCGGGCTGGCATCTGCGTTGGTAGGCGTGAGGCCATAGTTGGCATAGAACGGCGATTGCTTGTTGAGGGCATTGCTATAGCCGGGGTTTACATCGATGCTCTCACCGGAATGCAATACACCACCATTGGCTACGATCTTCGCTATCTCCGCAGCCGGGTTGAATCCACTCACCTGCGATTGCCTGATCAGCAGCCGCAGCTTGAGTGTATTGGCAAATTTGACCCATAAAGTGATATTGCCATTATTCACCACATCGGCATTGGTAAAAGATGCCCGGGGCGCTTGCTTGAAATAAAGGATGGCCGAATCCAGGCTTTTCTGCAGCGCATCGTACACATCTTTGGCATTATCATAAACAGGTTGCGTGTATTTGTCATTCTGGAAAGCCTGCGAATAGGGAATATTACCGTACATGTCTACCAGGTCCTGAAATAACTTGGCCGAGAGTACCATGGCGGCGCCTGCCAGCAGGGAATCGCCATTGGGCTGTGCTTTTACCTTCACCCGGTTAAGATCGTACAACACATTGTACTGATTTTGCCACAAGGCGTCGGCGAAACTAAAATCTATATTGTAGCTCGTCTCATCCTGCTGAATAGCATAGTCGCCGGCCGAGGCCCAGTAGCCCATCCAGTTTTCGAGGAACCGGAAATTACCGCTGGCCGATCTGGCGCCGGTAGCATGGGCCGCCTGCGGAAAGATGAGTTGGGCCGTAATATTATCATCCGTTACCCGGTTGGGATCCTTGTTCACATCCAGGTATCCCTTTTTACATCCCGCAAACACGGCGGCAGCGGATAGTATGATAAGGAAAAGTCTATTGTTTATTGTTTTCATTATAATCAGTTTAGAATGATTAGAATTGTACAGCTATAGATCCACCAAACAGCCTGGAGGCAGGTGACTGGAAAGAACTGCTCAAGCCAAAGGTGTTGCCGGTGGATGAATAGTTGAATTCCGGATCGCCCCATTGATTGGATTTAGGTACAAATAACAGCAGGTTTCTGCCAATGGCACTTACCGTTACTTTCTTAAGTATGGTTTGATTGCCAAACCACTTCAGCGGCAGTACATAGGAAATATTTACTTCCCTTAAACGCCAGGCGGCAGCACTCGCAAAGTAGTTGGTAGCGATCGCCGTATTGAGGGCCGCGCCTGTCCAGAAGGAATAATTACCATCCTGCACCTGGATATTCGTATTGGGTACATATTTAGAACCATCCCACACAGAAGAGTTGGGGAATACAAAACGCTCACGGCCATAATCTGCACTGCGTGCAGAAATACCGGCAAAGTCTTCATCACTGCCCAGGCCTGAGTAGAAGTTATGACCGCCTTTGTACTCCCAGGTCATGCTTACCGAGAAATTACCCAGGGTATAAGAAGGAGATATACCTACTACCCACAGCGGTAATGAACGGCCTTTTACGACCAGTTCAGAAGCCTGTGAAGGATAGCCTGTTTTCGCATCTACGATCACCCGGCCCAGTGAATCCCGCACATAATCTGTCAATTGGAAAGAAAAAGCAGGTTTGCCTACCACCGCAATATTATTGGCAGTAGGAGAGCTTACGGAATTTTGAAGGAAGCCAGAGTTACCGCCGATCACCACCGGTATATTGTTGAGCGTGCTCAATACTTCGTTGTCGTTATAAGTAGCATTCACCTTGAGATCAATACGGCCCTTGCCGATATTCACTACAGGGTTGAGGCCCAGGTCCAGTTCCACACCATAGTTCTTAAAGCTGGCGGCATTGGCCAGGCCGATGGTGTAACCCGTGGTGGAAGATTGTGATACCTGCAATATCTGGTTATCAGATTTCTGGTTGAAGTAAGTAGCTTCCACGTTGATCCTGTTCTTTAAGAAGCCCAGTTCTGCGCCCACCTCAAAGGTCTTTACAAACTCTGGTTTCAGGTTGGGATTGGGAATGGTTTGATTGGCCGTAAAGCCAGCCACATTGCCATAAGGGAATCCACCGGGTTGTGAATAAGTGGCCTGCAGGGAATAAACGGGTATGTTTACGTTACCCGATTTGGAGTAAGCGGCCCTTACCTTGGCAAAATTAATGATCTCACTGTTCTTGATACCGGGAATGGCATCAGACAACACGACGGCGCCATTGATGCCGGGATAGAAGAAAGAGCGGTTGGTTTGCAGCAAACGGCTATCCCAGTCATTTCTGCCGGTTACTTCCAGGAAGGCCCAATCCCTGAAGTTGATGCCGATACTACCGTAAGCAGAGAGCAGCCTGCTTTCGGTATTGGCATTACTGGGATAAAGTGGCACATTGGCATCACCACTGCGTACCGCTACATTATAGAGATAAGGTACCACCAGGTTATTACCTCCAAGCGATACATCTTTGGAGCGGTTGTTGCGCACCATACCACCGGCGAGGTACCGGATGTTGAAGTCTTTGTTGATGTCCTTATCACCATTCAAAAAGTAATCCAGGTTGATCGTGCTGGTCTGTGCCTGATCATCAAATACACTGCCCGGCCGGTTGGTGAATTGCGTAGCATTGCGGTGGGCTACAGCCCAGTCCGACACTACTACCGGGGCTGTGGTATTCTTAAAATTGGTAAACGCGAGGTTGGTGCTTACCCGCGCCGTTCCCTTGAGCCAGGGCCAGAACTGGTAACTTACATCCAGGTTACCGATCAGGTCATCTTCCCGGCCTTTCTGGCGCAGGTTGCCAATAACCCAATAGGGGTTTACAGCATATTCATTATAATAATTGGAATACTGGGCAAATTTATCATCGCGCCAGTTCTTATAAGAAGTGAGCGGTACATTGCCCGGTGTTTGTAATACCGTGAAAAAGATACTACCATTATAAGCAGGGAATAGATTGGCCATGCCGGCTTCATTCACCACCTCATAGTTTTGCAGTACATAGTTGATGCCATAATTTACAGACAGGTTGCCGTATTTCTTACCGCCGTTGAAACGGATACTGGTCCTTCTGTTCTCATCTTGCGGCATCAGGCCTTTTATTTTGGCATCCTGTATACTTACAAAGAAATCTTCGCCTGCCAGCGATACAGAGTTTTGGTAGGTGATACCCGTATTCCAGAATTTCTTTTTATCCTTGGCGTAGAGGTTGGAATAAGGGCCTCTTTGTATAGAACCATCTTCAATGGCTACGCCTATATCCTGCATGGTGCCATCGAAGCGGGGACCATATTGCTGGTTCTCGTAAGGCACATAACCAAAGTTGCCAAACTGGTCCACTACTTCACCGGCGCCGGCGCCAAACTGATCCTGCAATTTGGGGAAGTAGGCCACACGGGCTGCCTGCACGGTGGAATTGATCGTAACACTTATTTTCTTGCTGGCGCCTTTTTTGGTGGTCACCAGGATTACCCCATTCACCGCATCGGGTCCGTAAATGGCGGCAGAGGCAGCACTTTTTAATACTGTAAGGTCCTGAATATCATCGGGTGGTATGGAGGAGAGATAGCCCAGCGGCGTGGGCGCTCCATCAATAACGAGCATGGGCTGGTTATTACCGGTCAGTGAACGGATACCACGAATATTGATCTTGGCATTTTCAAACACACCACTATTAGTAGTAGCTACTGAAACGCCGGATACTTTTCCGTTTAATGCTTGCGCCACATTTACTGCCTTTCCCTGAACAATCGTACGGTTGGTCAGTGACGTAGCGGCATAACCTAACTCCTTGGCTTGCCGTTTAATACCTAAGCCGGTAGTAACGATTACGGCGGCCAGTTCCTCGTTGGACTTGGTTAAAGTAATAGTAAGGGTGGCGCCTTGCCCGGCGGAATTGAATACACGGGTGGTATAGCCGGAAGCGCTTACTTCCAGAACCGCATTATCAGGGGCTGAGATCCTAAAGAAACCGTTGTCATCGGCGGCTACACCGGTAGTGGTGCCATTGATCTTTACGGAAGCGAAGGGGATAGGATCACCTTTTTCATCGGTAACCCGCCCCGTGAGGACTTTGTTTTGGGCTAGTACCATAATACACCATAGCAATACTACGGGTAGTAATAGAACTTTTCTCATGTCTTTAAATTTGATGGTAGAATTTGTTTATCAGGCAATGACCAACTAACGGCCAGGCAGCTTTGGTGACCGTAAAATTAGTAACCCCTATTGGGCTATGGACAGAACGTCCGTTAGTGTTGCTGCTTAACATGATAAGTTAGTAACTTATTCTTTGCATGTGTTATTCAAAAGTTATCATGATGTTATTGATGCTGGTTCGTTGGGGAGTTTGTTGTACATTTTTGCTAATCCGTTATAGCTGTTACGGTAACCAGAATCCTTAGGTGAAGTTGCCTGTTTTTATAAATGTTATCCATTCGTTATTGAATTGTTATCCCGTTTTAGGAGCTTCGCTTAATGAAATAACTTGCCTTGTGCATTGTGAAGTGCTGTCACCCTGTCGAAGTCGTCTAAAGGTTTTTCTTCCGGTCTTTCCTCCCGATAGCTATCGGGACGGACTTTCAGATTCTCATGTGTCATGTATAGTTCTGATTAAGAACAAAAGGTCCCCGGTATTTACTGAGGATCTTTTTTTTATGGCCAGGATCATTCTTGTTTATTTTATTTCTACTTATTTCGTTGTATGGTGAAACAATACGGCCCCGATTTGCAATCCCGTGGCTAATCCGTAGTTTTAATTGATTTTATTTAAACCCAATCTTTTGTATGCACAGAAGGAACTTCCTGAAAACATCCGGTATAGCAGCTTTGCCTTCCCTGGGTGCAGCCCTGCCTTTCACTGGCCTGGCCGCACAATCAGGCCAGGCAGCACAGCCCGACCCTGTCTATTTCTTTTTTGATGGCCCCTTCTATAATCCTAAGGAATTCATTGCCAGGCTGCAGCAGGTGAACCAGGCCGCTCCCATAGAGGCCGACTTTTATGGTGGGGGTGGGGTAGTGGAAGCGCTGGAAAAGAAGTTTATGGCCATTACCGGCAAGGGGGCCGCTATATTTATGCCCACCGGTACCATGGCCAATCAATTGGCCATAGCGGTACTGAGTGGCGACAATACCAAGGTGTTTGTACAGGATACCAGCCATATATTCCGTGATGAGGCCGATGCTGCCCAATCCATTCACAACAAACGACTGATACCCCTGGCGCCCAATGAAGCTGCTTTTACCCTGGCCCACTTACAGGCTTCCATCAAGTCGCTGGATGAAGGCGAGGTATTTAAAAGTGGTATTGGCGCCATCGCCATTGAAAACCCCGTGCGCCGTTGCGATGGCAGGACGGTAGATATAGAAGAGATCAAAAAGATAGCAGCCTGGTGCCGGGAGAAAGGGTACAAGCTGCACCTCGATGGCGCCCGCATTCACCTGGCATCGGCCTTTACAGGTATCCCGGTGACAGAATACGCGCGGCATTTTGATACCGTTTATATTTCCCTCTATAAATATTTAGGCGCCCCGGGTGGCGCCATGCTTTGTGGTGATAAAGCAGTGATCGATAAGATGCGCCACCTCATCAAAGTGCATGGCGGTACCATGTATCAGTTCTGGATCAATGCCGCCATGGCCCTGTATCACCTGGAAGGACTGGAGGAGCGGCTGAAGGCCGTGGTTAAAAGATCAGCTGAACTTTTTACGCAGTTAAATAAGTTGCCGGGTCTGCAGATCAATACATTAAAGAGTGGCACCAATATCTTCGAACTGCAGGTGACCAAAGAGATCGACCTCGCCAAACTGAGGGATGCATTAAGAAAGGAATACAATATTTATGTAGGAAACAGACAGGGTAATGATCCCGTGAAGATCACCGTCAACGAAACCCTGCTCTCCCGCGATACCCAGCTGATGGTGGAGGCATTCAAAGCCAGCCTGGCCAAAGCCAGAGCATAAGCAAAAGTAAAAGTAAAAAGCATCAGCAAAAGCATAAGCCTATCACGGGCGTTAAACCAGGCTGTCTCCCTTTCGAAGGGCTATCCCAGGGTGGGTCGCCCTTCCGGGGCGGCTCACCCTGATTTGGTCGAAGGAGTATTCTTGCCCCATGGGGGCTACCGCTTTGTAGCAGATCGTATCAAACGTGTATTCTTGCCCCTTTAGGGGCAATCCTCTATTACCGTCCGTAAAGCAGCACCGCCGCCGGATCTTTCACCGTTTTAACCAATTGCTCCGCTCGGGCGGTATACGCAGGCGCTTTCCAAATCGTGCCTGCCTGTGCTACCACCGGCAGCATATCTTCCTTGTTGTAGCGATTGATCTGTTGCCAGGTCCAGGCCTTTTCACCAAATGCATAGGGTGTCAGCCAGTCGAGGGCTGTGCGCAGGCCCGCCCCTTTTGAGGTCGTATAATTCCAAAGATCCGTGCCTGCCTGACTGGCCAGGCCAGCCAGTGTAAACCAGGCCCGCAGGTTAAAAGTGCTGTAACCAAGGGCCGCCGTCCTTTCCAGCTCCAGCGGCATCTGCCCTTCGGCCGTCAGCTGACTGTCCATTCTTTTCTTGCTTTCTTCCGCCAGCTCATGGGCTTTGGCTTTATCGCCACAGAACAAGGCAAAGTCTACCACCTGCACATAATACCAGGTGCCGTGGTTATTTTTAGCCGCATGTTCTTCCTTGCCATTTTTACTGGTGAGCATCCATTGCAGGTATTCCTTGTACCATTGTTGTAAAGCCTGGTGATCCTGGAGCGGCCATGCCTTCGATCCTTTCAGCAGACCGGCAGCATCGGCAATATTGGTCAGCGCAATGGTCTCGATGATCCCAATACCCCTGCCATCATTGATGCCGGGAATGGCTTGTCCGTAATTGAGGTGCGGGTTCATCCTGGTAGTCCCGTCCAGGAACCAGCAGCGCAGCAGGGAGGCAGCTTTATCAGCGTATTGTTCCTTACCCGTGAAGTACCAGGCCAGTGAAAGTAAGTGGGCGGCATTTTCCAGTTTACCCAGGTTGCTCCGGTCCGTGATCTTATAGATCTCCGGGTTGCGTTCACCATCCCGCCGCAGGTAAGGCAGGCCATTGGGTTTTGAACTGTCATACCAGAAGTAGGGGGCCTGGCTCATATAATCATGCTTATTGCCACTTACCGGCGTAAGGCCTTTGTCCATGACGGAGACGGGTTTCATCTCCAGCAATTTGTCCGCCTCCTGTAATAAGTTGAGCAGCGGTTGCTCCACCCCTTTGTCCTTTGCCTGCACGGATTGTTTTACCCGGGCCAGGTGTTGCGCATCCACCAGGAATACTTCCGGCAACTGGGCGCTGGCCGTCAGGGCAATGACAGGCAACGTAAATACAACAAGGAGGACGGGTAACAAAGGTCTCATAATCGTTATTTAAGTTGGTAAGCGGCTACGGTCTTGGCAAAGAAAGTAGGAACATATACGATCTTCTTTACCGGATCATAACCAATATCGGCGGTGTTTCTTTTCTCCAGGTGTGTATCCAGCAGGGTTTCTACTTTTCCATTGGCCTGCACATAAAAGATATACCCTGCCCAGGCTGTCACAATATAATCACCATTGCCTACCGGTTCAATACCATCAGCGCCTTGCGGCAGGTCAGCAATTTTGGTGATCTGTTTTTTGGCATCTGCTTTTAAGAATGATTTGCCCGAGCCGATGATCAGTTCATTGCCTACCGCTTTCAGGCCATTGACGCCTGTCATACCTTCCAGGTACAGCGTGAGCCGGTCATTTTCCAGCTTCCATATCTTGAATGTTTTGGAGTCCGATACATATACTTCGCCTTTGTCGGAAACAGTAATGTCATTGAAGGAGCGGGCGCTGTCGTGCATGATCTTCTTTTCTACTTTCGCGTTCTTCATATCTATGACCACTACCGAATTGAAGTCCGCCACATACAGGCGGTTCTTATAGATACCCATTCCTTTGGGACAATGGAGTCCGGTGATCCAGGTAGAGTCGTAGAATTTTCCATCGGGGCTGAGGGCGCCAATGCCGCCTTTGCCATCCGCTTCCCAGGGTTGCCCGTCGATGAGCGATACGAGCAGGATATTCCGGGAACTGTCTTTTTGATCGAAGTACAATACCGATTCAGGTACTGCCACCACCGAATCCGTTTCCCATATTTTAACCAGCGAATGTGTTTGCGCCTGCGCGCTGATAGCGATGATCGTTAGTAAGGATGCTAAGGTTTTTTTCATGTTGGTTGTGTTTCTGTTAACACCCGTAAGATATACAGAAAACAGAATACAGAAGCCAGAATTTAGAATAGAGAAGAATAGGCTAAGATGTCAGGCTGAGTCCCGCTGAGGCGGGATAAACGCTGTCGAAGCCGTCATTTGGATCAAGGTGGGCCGCCCTGCCGCACGGCATTGCAGCGCTGCAGGGTGATTCACCTTTATGAAGCCGTCTCAAGGGTGGGTCGCCCTGCCGTACGGCATTGCAGCGCTGCAGGGTGGGTCGCCCTCTAAGGGCGGCTCACCCTGATCTAAAGAAGCCTCACTGCCTTCCTCACTCCTCCGTCAACTCAAATACATTACTGCTCAGCGGCGCGATCCTCCCCGGGGCCAGGTTGAGCCCGATGTTCATCAGGTATTCGCCCGTAAGCACTTTGTCATTATCCGGGTTGGCAGCCTTCGTGTCCGGAAAAAGATTGATCTCTCGGAAGCGGTATTTTTTCTGCGGATCCAGTCCCTGCAGTTTTACCCGCGAAAAAATATCCTTGCGCCGTGTTTGTAATTGATAGTTGAACAGGATGGCCTTGCGCTTGTCTTCAGCTACGTACATCAGTACCGCCCTGCTTTCTTCATAGGGAGAAATGATCCGGTACAGGTTGCCAAACCAAACGGTCTCGCTGATGCGCTTGTAGGTCTTTACCGCCTCCTGGCTGAATAGCAATTCCTGCGGCGTAAAATTATTCACCCGGATATCATAACCCATTTTACCCATCATCGCCACATCCGTCCTGAACTTGAGGGATTGGAGTTTCCCCATGCTGGTCACATGCGCCGATATCGTATTGGAAGGGAAGAAGTAAGAATACCCCCATTGGATATACACACGTTCCAGCCCATCCGTATTATCGCTGGGCCAGAATTCTGTGAAGTATTTCAGGGCGCCATAATCTGTACGGCCACCACCACCGGCACACAACATGATCGGAAGGTGCGGATACTTGGTGCGGATGCGTTCCATCACTTTATAAAGGCCCTTGGTATATTCTATATAAAGATGTGATTGCTTTTCTTTGAGGTAAGGAGAGTAAGCATTCGTCATGCTGCGGTTGCAATCCCATTTGATAAAAGCGATACCGGGATTTTTCGTCATCATATCATCCACTATCCTGAATACGAAATCCTGCACCTGCGGATTCACCAGGTCCAGCACCAGTTGGTTGCGACCATAATTCTCTTCCCGGTTGGGTAGTTTCAATATCCAGTCAGGATGTTGCTGGTACAGGTCGCTCTTGGGGTTCACCATTTCCGGTTCCAGCCAGATGCCGAATTTAATGCCTTTATTGGCCGCTTCTTTTACCAGGTAACCAAGACCCGAAGGCAATTTCTTTTTGTCTTCCTGCCAGTCACCCAGCCCTGCTTTGTCATCATTCCTCGGGAAGTTGTTGCCAAACCAGCCATCATCCAGCAGGAAGAGGTCGATGCCCAGCTTTTTGCCTTCATCAAAGAGTTCTACCAGCCGCTTCTCATCGAAGGTGGTATGCGTAGCTTCCCAGTTATTGAGTAAAGTGAGCCGTTCTTTGTTGCCATCCAGCACACCATAGTTACGCGCCCAGTTGTGCAGGTTGCGGCTGGCTTGTCCCTTGCCCTGATCCGTCCAGGTAAATATAAAAGCCGGTGTAACGAATGGCTGGCCGGGTTCTGCATAATACTCCGAGGCAAAGGAATTGATACCTGCCCGCACCCGCAGGCCATTGCGCTGGTCCACTTCAAAAGTATACCGGTAATTGCCCGTCCAGGCCAGCGTGCCGGCGATCAGTTCCCCCGTGGTTTCAGTTGATTTTTCATTCAGCGAAAGGAAGAAGGCCTGCGTCTGGTAAAAATTGGTGCGCGTGCCCAGCTTGCTTTCCAGCGTCTTGATGCCATTGGTGAGCTTTTCTTCAATGATGTTTACCTCCCGTGCCCAGTCTCCATGAAACTGCGTCAGCCAGTATTCATCTCCATTGAAGTGCAGCAGCGAAGAGGCATATTCCGTAAGCATGGCCGGTTTCTTTTCGCGGTGCAGTATTTCCGCCCAGCTTTTGATCACATCACTATTGTAATAGGCTGTGTAGTGCAGGGTCACTTCCACCGGGTACACAGGGTCCTTCATCAATATATCCGTCTGTACCACATCATCGGTCCGGGTTGTTTTATGCGAAACATATTTTAACTCGAGCGAGGGATTGCCATCGTTGTGCACCATACGGATGGCCGGCTCAAACTGGTTGTCCATGCCTGCCGTCAGGTAGGCCTCACGCCCCCCGGAGGGATAGGCCGCCGGGGCTAGTTTTTTGCCCAGGTAAGATTGCACCACACGCTGGTTGCCTCCTACATTCAATACAAGGGCCGAGTGACTGGTTTCAATAACGATCTGTTTCGATTGGGCAAATGTGTTGCCGGCAAAACACGAAAGGAGGATAACAAAAGCAAACCTGGTAGGCATAATGGGTTGATTGATATGATCAGCAAATAAATGCTATTGCCACACAGCCCGTGCTGCAGGAGTTGGCCAGCTATTCAACCCTATTGGCTTCCTTAATTCAACTTAACGTATGTCCAGAGCCTGTCGAAGCCCTAACCGCGAAGCTGTTATTCTGTGCAAATCAGTGGCATCTGTGAGCTGCCTTTAAAAGCCAACACCCCCGCATGTTGCCATGCCGGGGTGCCGGTTCTCGTCAAGGAGCAGGAATCTACAGCGGTCTAGGCAATAAACTCTTTCTGATAACAGAGCGGGCTTTTGCCGGTGATCATCTTAAAGTATTTGTGAAAGCTGGTAAAGTTGTTGAAACCGCTTTCATAACAAAGTTGTTTAATGCTCAGGTTGTTTTCGATGAGCAGCTTACAGGCTTGTCCCACCCGTATTTCGATGAGGAATTGCGAATACGTTTTGCGCGTCCTGGACTTGAAATAGCGGCAGAAGGAGTTAGGGCTGATATTGGCTACTGCCGCAATTTCTTCCAATTGGATCTTACGCTTGTAGTTTTTCAATGAGTATTCATAAATAGCGTTCACGCGTTCATTTTCTGCATCTACCATATCATGCTTAAAGCCAATGGAAGAAAGCGTATTGAGTTGTTTGCAGTCGGCAATGGTCATCAGGGCTTCCATGAGGATGATGATCCTTTCCGAGCCATCCGTCTGCAGCAGTCTTTCCAGTAATTCGGCCACCTGCTGCCGGGTCTTTCCCGTGATCTGTAACCCCCTTCTTGCTTTTTCAAGCACCGTTTTGATATTGATGTTTTCCGGGAGGTGCAGGAATTGCTCACCCCAGAAGTTCTCACAAAAATGCGCCACCCGGATATCCGCCTGTACACGCGTATCCTCTTCAAAATACAGGTCATCAAAACGCCAGTAGTGGGGCAGGTGAGCGCCTACCATCACAATATCACCCGATTTGAATCTTTTGATACTGTCCCCGATAAACTGCGTGCCCTCTCCCTTTTTGAAATGGATGAGCTCTATTTCAGGATGGTAATGCCAGCGGTTATTGACATAAGGTACCAGGTCACGGCGTACGCTGAATGAATGGCGGGGGCCGGTGGATACTTTAAGGAGTTGAGGTCGCATGCAAGTGTTTGTTAGATGTTCGCTGATAAAATGGGTGGCAGGACAAGGTTTGGAAGGAACGGGTGGCGGAAGCATTCGGAAAATTATCCGAAAATGTTTCCGAAACTATGGCCAGGGTGGTCCCTTATCGGAACCGGTAAAAAAGTAAATGGAAACCTGTTTGTCAGGGATAAGAACACCGGTGGTGGTGGAGGCCTTTGTAAATGGCCGCTGCCGGTATAACACAGTAGTAGAGGCAACCAGACATCGATGATATGCCATGGCAAGCAATTTTAATGAACAGAATATAGCATTTAGTAACCTGGTACAAATTGGATTTTTTTTCTCATAGAGAAATGAAACCGGCTTACTTTTTTTATGCAAACGTTTTCGAAAATCAGGACAGTTCAGGATACTCGTTTTCGTAACCCCCGGATGCCTCCTGCGAGGCTTCAGGCCGCACTAATTCCCTTACAATCAGGGACACAACCCTCTTTTCAGGGGGCGGGTTATGCTAATACAGCTTAGTACTATGACAACTGTATAAAACTTTGAAACCACCTGCATTTCTTTATTTGTATTAAAGTTTTTTGGCACTTAAATGACGATATGCAGCATACACACAAATACCTCCAGATACACCCTGGCGACAATGTACTGGTGGCTTTACAGGACTTACCGAAAGGAACTTTGATCGAACTGAATAACCACACATTCCCTTTGACCGACCCGGTGGCCGGAAAACACAAATTCTCCATTCAACCTTTAAATCCCGGTGACAATATTTATATGTACGGCGTGCTGGTAGGCAAGGCAGATACAGCCATACAGCAGGGAGCAGCAATAACTACCAAAAATATTCACCATGCAGCAGAAGAATACAGTCTTGGCCAGCGCCGCCTGCAATGGGAGCAGCCCGATGTAACAAAATGGAAGGATAAGACCTTTATGGGTTTTCACCGGGCCAATGGCTCGGTAGGCACCGGCAATTACTGGATCGTGATACCCCTGGTATTTTGCGAGAACCGCAATGTGGAAGTACTGAAGGAAGCCCTGGTAGATAAGCTGGGATACAGCAAAACAAAGGCTTTCCAGGCTGATGTGGAAGCGCTGGTAAAGCTATACCAGGGAGGCAGCGCGGAGGCGGATATCCTGAATGCGCCCATGGAAGAACTGTTTACCGAACAGGCTGCACAGCGGGTATTTCCCAATGTCGACGGTATCAAGTTCCTGAACCATGATATGGGATGTGGCGGCACCAGGCTGGATGCGAACTCACTGTGTGGGTTGCTGGCCGGGTACATTACCCATCCCAATGTGGCCGGGGCTACCATCCTCAGCCTGGGCTGTCAACATGCCCAGGCTTCCATCCTGAAGCAGGAGATCATGAAACGCGATCCCGGCTTTAGCAAGCCCCTGGTGGTGCTGGAACAACAGAAAGAGGGTACAGAGCAGCAGCTGCTTAAAAAAGCCATTAAACAGACCTTTGCGGGCCTCATGCAGGCCAATAAGATTACCCGTCAACCCGCTCCTTTGTCCAGGCTTTGTATTGGCCTGGAGTGCGGTGGTTCCGATGGCTTTTCAGGCATCTCGGCCAATCCGGCTGTGGGCTACGTATCCGATATCCTGGTAGCACTGGGCGGATCAGTTATCTTATCCGAGTTTCCGGAATTGTGCGGCGTAGAGCAGGAGTTGAGCGACCGATGTGTGGATGAATCCACCGCTATGCGCTTCATGGAACTCATGCGCGTATACAATGCCCGGGCAGAGGCCGATGGCTCGGGCTTTTACGCCAATCCTTCTCCCGGTAATATCCGTGATGGATTGATCACTGATGCGATCAAATCGGCCGGCGCCGCCAAAAAAGGCGGTACTTCTCCCGTAACGGCTGTACTGGATTATCCTGAAATGGTAACAAAACCAGGATTGAACCTCCTGTGCACGCCCGGCAATGATGTGGAAAGCACTACAGCCGAAGTAGGCTCCGGCGCCAACATTGTTCTTTTTACCACCGGCCTGGGAACACCTACCGGCAATCCCATCGCACCGGTCATCAAGCTCTCCACGAATACGAAAACGTTTTCGAAGATGCCGGATATTATGGACATTAATTGCGGTACCATCATCGAGGGAACGGAGACGATCCCTCAAATGGCCGATCGCATCATGAACTATATCATTGAAGTAGCCAGTGGTCATGTACAGCCCAAAGCTGTATTGCTGGGACAGGATGATTTTATTCCCTGGAGAAGAGGCGTGAGTCTGTAGAGAATACAGAATATAGAATCCAGAATACAGAAGCTTGCGGCGCGCAACCCTCTTCTAAATTCTAAATTCTGAATTCTTCCATGCACTATCTTCGTCACGTAAACATTCATTCATTAATTTTTTCCTGTATTCAATGAGCACTCAACAGCAAGTACCCCTGATGGAACAATCATTTCGCTGGTTTGGCCCTAAAGATCCCGTAAGCTTATGGGATATCCGGCAGGCCGGCGCCACGGGCATCGTAACAGCCCTGCACCATATTCCCAATGGAGAAGTATGGCCCGTAGAAGAGATCATGCAGCGAAAAGAAGAGATCGAAGCAGCCGGATTAACCTGGAATGTAGTAGAAAGTATCCCCGTCCATGAGCACATCAAAGTGCAGAAAGGGGAGTACAGACAATACATAGAGAATTATAAAATGAGCATCCGCAATCTCGCAAAGTGTGGGGTGCATATTGTGACCTATAATTTCATGCCGGTACTGGACTGGACGAGGACTGATCTTGCCTATACCATGGAAGATGGTTCCAAAGCCTTGCGTTTTGAGCGCGCGGCCCTCGTAGCTTTTGATGCGCTGATATTGAAACGCAAAGGCGCCCAAACAGAATACAGTGCGCAGGAACTGCAACAGGCTGCCCAGCGCCTGGAAGCGATGAACGATACCGAAAAGACCCTGCTGCAGCGCAATATCATTGCCGGATTGCCGGGTTCCGAAGAGAGCTTTACCGTGCAGCAGTTCCAGGAGGCATTGGATACCTATGATGGTATTAATGCGGCCAAACTGCAGCAGCACCTCATCTATTTCCTCCAACAAATTACACCGGTAGCTGAAGAAGCGGGTGTGGTGCTGGCCATTCACCCCGATGATCCTCCTTATGCCATCTTTGGTTTACCACGGGTGGTGAGTACAGAAGCCGATGTGAATGCCTTGTTTGCTGCCGTTCCTTCCAAAGCCAATGGCCTGTGCTTCTGTACGGGTTCTTTTGGTGTGCGGGCTGATAACGACCTGCCGGGAATGGTCAAACGTTTGGGCGATCGCATCAACTTTATCCACCTGCGCAGCACCCAGCGCGATGCCGCCGGTAATTTTTATGAAGCCAATCACCTCGAAGGCGATGTAGATATGTATAGTGTGGTAAAGGAGATACTACAGGTGATGCGCAAGCGCAATATGGCCCTGCCCATGCGCCCCGACCATGGTCACCAGATGCTCGATGACCTGAAGAAGAAGACCAATCCCGGTTATTCTGCCATTGGCAGGCTGCGGGGGCTGGCTGAATTGAGGGGCCTGGAATTGGGTATAGCAAGAAGTTTTCCCAACCAGTAAGAAATCGTTGATCAGGC
This sequence comes from Paraflavitalea soli, assembly GCF_003555545.1. Taxonomy (GTDB): domain Bacteria; phylum Bacteroidota; class Bacteroidia; order Chitinophagales; family Chitinophagaceae; genus Paraflavitalea; species Paraflavitalea soli. The sequence goes on from NZ_CP032157.1 coordinate 743,509, forward strand.
AGCCCTGCCGCCTGATGATACCGGGCAGCAACAGCATCCACTCCAAAGAGGGTGCTGTTGCTGCCCTTTTTTTGTGGAATAGCCCTGTTATACAATCTCTCCATCAACAGTTCAGGGTAAAGCCATTTCATCAACCCTCCATCGGCCTCCTGGAATACGATCATCGGAACCGTAAACAGCACGGCCCAGATGAGGAGGTATAAGCCCGGTGAAAAATAAATAGTGTATGTTGGCATAAGGGCAAGCTACCGCTATCCGTCCTGTTCAATATCAATGAATAGACAAAAGGGGTAAATGTGTTGACAAAAGCCTGAACATGGCCTGGATATTTTCTCCGTATTGCCTACGCTCCTTAGAACAATGGCCCCTTTTCATTGAGCGGTCAGGCAATACGGAGGCAAGCCGTAAGCAATGTGTGGGCAATACGCAGGCCATGCGCAGGAACAGGGTGGGAGGCGCGTAAAATAGTCAGGTACACAAATTATACTTGCTGATACGATTCATTCTACTATCTTTGACTCATCATATCATCAGACGACTATGGAACATGGCATCTCCAGGCGCTCGCTGGCCGATGAAGTGGCAGCGCGCCTGCAGCAACAAATTAAATCGGGACAGTATAAGGTGGGCGATCAATTGCCGGTGGAACCGGAGCTGATGCATCGATTTGGGGTAGGGCGTTCCTCTATCCGCGAAGCCATCAAACTGCTGGTCAACTCCGGACTGCTGCGGGTGCAGCAGGGTGTTGGCATGTTTGTAGAAGAACACGCTGGTATTTGCGAGCCGCTGTCGCAGCGGCTGAAGCGATCGGACATGAATGATATTAAAGAGGTGCGGCAATTATTGGAAATGAAGATCGCCGAGAAAGCCGCCGTTCACCGTACGGCCAAAGACGCCAAAAAAATACAACGTTGCTTCGAGGCACGTGAAAAGGCAGCCGCTGCAAACGATATTGCCGGCAGTGTGGAAGCGGACATCAGTTTTCACAATGCTATTGCGGAAGCATCGGGCAATGAAGTGCTGGCCGATCTCTACAAATCATTTTCCTCCCGTATAGGAAATGATTTCCTGAGCCGGTTTTCCGATACGCGGCCCTTTATCGACACAATGGACCTCCATAGACAACTATTAAAAAGTATTATTGACAAGGATCCAAAAGGGGCCTGGCATTTTGCCGCCCGCATCAACGGGCATGTATCTGCCTGACCAGTCATTGATTAAGAAACGAATGTTAGGAGCCTGTCGAAGGCGGCTACAGCGTGGGTCGCCCTTCAAGGGCGGCTCACCCTGAGCTAAAGGACCTTGTCGAAACCGTCTTCAAAAGAGTGTTTACTTAATTCAATGACATTGGATATCAAATTTTTCATATGAACTCGACAACTAACACTGCCGCCACTAAAGCGTTGGTGAGCACGACTGTATTTCCTATCCTCTTCACGATCAGTTTTACCCACCTGCTCAATGATATGATGCAGTCGGTTATCCCTGCTATTTATCCCCTTATTAAGGATAACCTGCAGTTGAATTTTGCACAGATCGGCCTGATCACTTTTACTTTTCAGATCACTGCTTCCCTGCTGCAGCCATTCGTAGGGCAGTATACGGATAAATATCCCAAGCCTTATTCACTGGCCATCGGCATGGGCTTTTCCCTGGCCGGGCTTACCGTGTTGTCCTTGGCTACCGGCTTTATCGGTATCCTGCTGGCGGTAGGATTGGTAGGGGTAGGTTCATCCATCTTTCACCCCGAAGCATCCCGCGTGGCGCACCTGGCATCGGGTGGCAAAAGAGGATTGGCGCAATCGATCTTTCAACTGGGTGGTAATGCAGGCAGCGCGATCGGTCCCTTGCTGGCAGCCGCCATCATTATTCCACATGGACAATCAAATGTCATCTGGTTTGGCCTGGTGGCGATACTGGGTATCGTTATCCTTTCTAAAATTGCCGTATGGTATAAAGAACGGCTGATACAACGGGCGGGTAAGGCCGCAGCTGCGGTGGTCGACAATGGCCTGTCCAGGAAGCGGGTGGTGATATCGATCACCATATTGCTGGTGCTCATCTTCTCCAAGTATTTCTATATGGCCAGCATGAGCAGTTATTTTACTTTTTACCTCATTGATAAATTTCATGTATCCGTACAGCAATCACAGATCTACCTGTTCATTTTCCTGGGCTCCGTAGCAGCCGGCACCTTGTTGGGTGGACCACTGGGCGATCGCTTTGGCCGCAAATACATCATCTGGATATCTATACTGGGTGTAGCGCCTTTCACGCTATTGCTGCCGCATGCCAACCTCTTCTGGACAGGTGTATTATCCGCCATCATTGGGGTGATCCTCGCTTCTGCTTTCTCTGCTATCCTCGTATATGCACAGGAATTGGTGCCCGGTAAAGTGGGCATGATTGCCGGCCTGTTCTTTGGTTTTGCCTTCGGTATGGGTGGTCTGGGATCGGCCCTGCTGGGCAAACTGGCGGATATGACGAGTATTGGTTATGTATTTCAGGTATGTGCTTATTTACCCCTGATCGGTATCATTACAGGATTTCTGCCAGGATTGAGGAAGAAATAATGTAGGATGTAGGATTTCGAATTCTTTAGGTGCAGCTTGCTGTTGAAATGGTAAGTGTATTTTGGTGTCGGATAAATGAAAAGCCTGAATGTTCAATACGCATTCAGGCTTTTTTATTTAGTCAGTACGATCGAATACCAGGCAATCCGAAATTCTACATGCTACATTCGGAATTAATAATGCCATCTCACAAACGCTTCCATCGCTGCATACTTCGTTAACCCCAATTGCGCATACAGGCTCGCTGTATTGCCATTGCGGTCTTCGGCGCGCTGCCAGAATTCACGGGCATCACTACCCTGGAAGGGTACACTGTCTTTCTGCGATTGGTGAATGAAAATGCCATAGCGCTTTTTCATTACCTGGTCGGGGCTCATGGGTATGGCCATTTCAATTTCACTGATATCCCATTCCTGCCAGGCGCCTTTGTACAGCCACATCCAGCAATCCTTCACCCACTCATCACCATCGTTCTTGATGCGGCGTAATGCTTCAAATACGATATCCAGGCAAACTTTGTGGGTGCCATGCGGATCGGCCAGGTCGCCGGCGCAGAAAACCTGTTGGGGTTTTAATTTGCGCAGCAGGTCAACAGTCAGTTGTACATCTGCCTCACCCATGGGGTTCTTTTCAATGGTGCCAGTTTCGTAGAAAGGCAGGTTCTGGAAGTGATAATTGTTATCACTGATACCTACGTAGCGACAAGTGGCTTTCGCCTCACAACGGCGTATCAGTCCTTTGATAGCGCGTATATCGGCCGTATCTATCTGGTTTGATTTCTTCTTTTTCAGGTAAGCCCTGGCCTGTTGCAATATTTCCGTGCTCTTGGAGCTGTCCACACCAAACATGTCCTCAAATCCTACTGCAAAGTCCATAAAGCGGGTTACAAACTCATCGGTAACAGCAATATTGCCGGAGGTCTGATAAGCTACATGCACATCATGCCCCTGGTCGTGCAGGCGCTGGAAGGTGCCTCCCATGGAGATGATATCATCATCGGGGTGGGGAGAGAAGATGATCACACGTTTGGGATAAGGTTCACTGCGCTCGGGGTGATTGGGCAGGCTGGCATTGGGTTTGCCGCCAGGCCATCCGGTGATCGTGTCCCGCATCATATAATATACCTGCAGGTTGATCTCGTAGGCATCACCTTTTTCTACCAGCAGGTCGCTGATGCCATTGTCGCGGTAATCGCTATTGGTAAGGCTGAGGATGGGCTTGTTTACTTTCAGCGCCATATTCACCACGGCTTTGCGGATCATGGCCGGCGTCCACTCGCAATCGCCCGTAAGCCAGGGTGATTTGAAGCGGGTGAGTTCTGCTGCCGCCATCTCATCCAGTACAAAGGTGCAGTCGTTGTGTTGTTGTAATAAAGAGGCTGGTATTTGTTCGTCTACATGGCCTTCTACTGATTTCTGTACTACAGGCGCTTTGCCGGGGCCCCAGGCCATCAATACAATCCGTTTGGCTTTCAGGATCGTGCTGATGCCCATGGTGATAGCCAGGCGGGGCACCTGTGATATATTGGCAAATTCGTACGCATTAGCAATGCGCGTAGAATTGTCGAGTGTGACCAGTCTTGTGCGGGAATAGATGCTGGAGCCGGGCTCGTTGAAACCGATATGGCCATTGTTACCAATGCCAAGTATTTGCAGGTCTATGCCGCCGGCATCTTCGATCAGTTGCTCATACCGCAGGCAATGGGCCTTGATGTTTTCTTTGGAAGCCTCTCCATCGGGTATGTGAATGTTGGCCGGATCAATGTCTACATGATCAAACAGGTGCACATGCATAAAGCGGTTGTAGCTTTGAAGCGCATCTTTCTCGATGGGATAGTATTCATCCAGGTTGAAAGTGATCACATTTTTAAAACTCAAACCTTCATCTTTATGCAGGCGAACCAATTCGGCATAAAGTGACTTGGGAGTAGAGCCTGTAGCGAGGCCTAAAATACATTTTTCCCATTTGGCTTGTTTGCTGCGGATTAAGTCGGCAATTTCTCGGGCTACTGATCTGGAACCTTGCTTAAGATCGGAGTAAATATTGACGGGGATCTTCTCAAACGAATCAACCATGCTCATAAAAACTATTTTAGTGGACTGAGTTATTTGAGCGCACGAAGGTAAGCGCTATTTCTATAAATCACAATGAAAAAAATAGGCATCGAGGCATAAAGGCATTGAGGCAACGAGATAACAGGTGTAATAGACAGCAGGCTGTGCCTGTATTTAAGGGTATACAGCCGCAATAGGGAAAGTTTTTGTGCAACCGGTTGCATAATACAGCAATGTAGTTCCGGTCTCGTTGCCTTTGTGCCTCGATGCCTTGTTGCCTTGTTGCCTCGATGCCTTGTTGCCTCACTGCCTCGTTCCCGGTCTTTACACTAAAAATAATAAAGGTAACTTGAGAAGTAGCCTTTTCATCGTCTTGATCGCCTGCGAAAGCAGGTTGCGGGCCACCTGGTAATTGATGTTCATGATATCACTTACCTCTTCATAACTAAGGTTTTGGTAGAACTTGAGGTAAATGATCTCTTGCTGGCGGGTAGACAGCTGTTCCAGGGCCCTGATCACCCGGGCTGTTTTTTCAGCATGTTCCTGTTTATCAATGATAAAGGTCTCATGACTGATCTCGAAGTGGCTATTTTCCGGTATTTCGGCCTGCAGGCGGGTATTGCTTCTTTTGTGGAGTGCTTTCAGTAATTTGTACTTGATGGCTTTCAATAAATAAGCCTTCACGGAGATGGAGGGCGGGGGATTCTTACTCTGCCACAATTCTATGAACAACTCCTGGATACAATCTTCCAATATCTCCGTATCGGTACATATCTTATTCCCATACCTGAATAGATCGGAATAATGACGGCTGAACAGTATGCCCAAAGCATTCCTGTCACCTTCAATAAAGGCTTTCCAGCAGTCAGTGTCTTGTTTATGGTTAATCGGGTCCTCTGGCATTCGTTGAATAGCGGGCAAACGTAAACTACCGGTAAAAATGAAGAAAATCAACCGTTAGTAAAAATATTTTTAAAATTAGCATTACAATTGATTCAAACCAGCCACTTATAACCGGAAATACGCTGATTTATGGAAAAAACGTTTTCAACAGTAGAGGATATTATAGCCGATGAGGACTTTCAGTCCTGGTATTTAAGTGGCGATCAGGCTGCCGGGCAGTGGTGGGAAGCGCGTATGGCCCAGGACCCCGCTTTGGGCCTGTTGCTGGCGGAAGCCAGGGAATACATGGCGGCGCTCATCATACGGGAGCAGGAAGTACCTGCTGCGCAGGCAGCTGCTGCTGAACAACGTTTAATGACCCGCTTAACGGGCGATACCACCACACCAGTGGTTCACCTCAAACGCCGCAACAAAGCCTGGTGGTGGGCGGCTGCTGCCGTATTGCTGATAGGCGTAAGCACAGTAGTATGGATGAACAGACCCACACCCGCCGCACAGATGCAAACGGCTTATGGGGAGATCCGCAAACAGCAATTACCCGACGGATCTACCGTCATGTTGAATGCCAATAGCGAGATCAGCTACCACGATGGCTGGAAAGAAGGCACCGCCCGCGAAATATGGTTGAAAGGAGAAGCTTTTTTCCATGTATCCAAAACACCCTCTAAGGACCGATTCATAGTACATACAGAAAGATTTGACGTAGTCGTTACCGGTACACAGTTCAATGTCATGAACAGGGCAGGTAAGACCAATGTAATGCTCACCGAAGGAAGTGTGACGCTGAAAATGAAGGATGGCACTGAAATAAACATGAAGCCCGGTCAGTTTGTGGAATTTAATGAGCAGCAGCCGAAGATCAAAACAGCCCGGGAAGAAAATGTACTCGCCTGGAAGGACAAGAAGCTGTTTTTCGAAAAAACAACCCTGCGTGTAGCTGTGCAACAGATCGAAGAACTGTACGGCGTAAAGATCTCCCTGGCCAATGATAAGATAGGCGATAAACCCATCAGCGGGATTATGATGAATGATAACCTGGATGTATTGCTGCAGGCCCTGGAAGCTACCTCGGAATTCCATGTAGTTCGAAAAACGAATAATGAGATCCTCATTACTGAATAATTGTTGAATACGGGTATTTGTATCGACTGAAAGCGCCTGGTAAACAAGCGCCTTTGGAAAAACAACCTGAATGTTTCCTGCTGCTCCGGAAAGCAGGGTGATGTTCTATGCCCGATTGGTAAAAAGTACAATCACAAAACAAACTGCTATTAACTAAATAGGTTGCATTATGAGAGTTGTTCACATAAAACCGAAATTACTTGGCTGTTTACTGGGATTGCAGTTGTTCGCTGTTCCGGCAGCCAACGCACAGGACGTATATGCCTATGCAACTGGCAAACAAAGAGCTGCTCACCAGCAAGGTGATACGAACAAAAAACCGGAAGATTCCAGCCAGAAACAACCCCTGTTCAAAGTATTAAAAGACCTCAATAAAACAAAAGGCGTTTATTTTTTATTCGCAGATGAATCACTGGGCGACAGGCTCGTGAACCCTGCCAGAAAGGACCATGCCGACATTGAGAAGATCCTGAACCAGGTATTGGAAAATACAGGATTGAAGTATAAGAAGGTCAATGACAAAACCTTTGTGATCCTGGCCGCCAAAGAGACTGCCAGGACCGACGTAAATGCTGCGCCTGCCAGTTCAGCTAGTTCCGATGCGCAGACTATTAATAATCGTTTAGGCGATGTAGTGACAGGTAAGATTACGGATGCTACGGGGGCTGGCGTGGTGGGAGTGAGCATAACCGTGAAAGGTACGCAGCGGGGTACCACTTCCAATTCAGATGGAAACTTTTCCATTGAAGTAAATAGCGGAGAAACCCTGGTATTTACGGCAGTAGGTTATACCCCCCAGGAAGTAACGCCCGGCGGTCGTACCAGTGTCAACGTATTGCTGGCCTCCTCCGGATCACAGATGACCGAAGTGGTCGTTACCGCCCTGGGTATCAACAGAAGATCAAGAAGTATCACCTATGCTACCCAAAAGATCACCGGCGAAGAGCTCACCGCAGTAAAAGATCCCAACCTGGTGAATAGCCTGAATGGTAAGATCGCCGGCCTCACCGTCAACAGGAGCGCATCCGGTGCAGGTGGTTCCGTAAAGGTGGTAATGCGTGGTAATAAGAGTACGCAGAATAATTCACCGTTGTATGTAATTGATGGCATTCCCATGTTCAACAGTTCTGTGGCACAGCCCGAGAACCTGTTTGGACAATCTTCCGGTACCGCCAGTGCCGGCCGTGATGGCGGTGATGCGATCTCCAACATCAACCCCGAAGATATTGAGAGTATGCAGGTGCTGAAGGGTGCTTCCGCTGCTGCCCTCTATGGCAGCCAGGCCGCCAATGGCGCCATCTTGGTGACCACTAAAAAGGGTAGGGCAGGTACGGCCCGCGTAAACCTCGCCAGCAGCCTCACCCTCGATAGGGTAATGCTGAAACCCGAAGCACAATTCTCCTACGGACAGGATGGCCCCAATAATGAAAACGGCTGGGGGCCTAAGAATGGCAAGGGCGATTATTCTGATGATCTTTTCCAAACAGGCGCTACCTGGATCAACAGCATCAGCCTGATGGCCGGCAGCGACAGGGCGCAGAGTTATTTCTCTTATTCCAACACCGATAATAAAGGCGTTATCCCTACTGCCAGATTCAATCGCCACACCCTCACCTTTCGCGAGAATGCCAAATTCTTCAATGATAAGCTGACCGTGGACGGATTGGTAACACTCACCAGGCAAAAATCTACCAACCGACCTTCCGCTGGTTTGTACAACAATCCCCAGGTAGGTACGTATTTCTTCCCGCGCAACCTGGATTTTGGTGCTTATAAAAACAATTATGAAGTGTATTCACCAGCCAGGGCCCTGATGGTACAGAACTGGTGGAATGTGAAATACGATGCAGGGACCTTTGGCAACGAATATTCACAAAACCCCTTCTGGATACTCAACCGCAATGTACGCGAAGATAGCCGCGACCGGGCCTTCAGTTCATTGAGCCTGCGTTATGAGATCACCAGGGGATTGGCTGTTCAGGCACGCGGCAGTTATGATATGTCAGTAGATGATTACGATGCCAAATTAAATGCAAGCACCAACCCCATCATTGCCGATCTGAATGGCCGGTATACCTGGGAGCGCAACAAGAACAATATTGCCTATGGTGATGTATTGTTTTTCTATAACACAAAGTTGAGCACCAATCTTTCCCTGGCTGCTACCCTGGGTGCTTCTATTACCGATTCACGCACGGCCGATCGCACCTTCATCGACTCTTACGGAGCGGTCAATGCAGATGGTGTAAAACAGGGACTCAGCATTGCCAATATCTTCAGCGTACAGAATATCCTTTCAGGTAACGCAGCCAAACAACAATCTGTATTGCGTTCACAAACACAATCTGTATTGGGCAGCGCTTCCCTGGGTTACAAGGACATGTTGTACCTCGACATCACAGGCAGGAATGACTGGGCTTCTGCTTTGACCTTTACCGACGACCTGAGCTTTCTTTATTACTCCGTAGGGGCAACCGCCGTATTGAATGAAATGGCCCACCTGCCCGAAGTGGTAGACCTGGCCAAAGTGCGGGTATCTTATGCGCAGGTAGGCAACAGCGTACGGGCTTTTGCCACAAATCCTCCTTTGTACAGGATCAATCCCGTTACAGGTGGACTGATCAAAAACGTAAGGGCGGCTTTCCCCAACAGGACCCTGAAGCCGGAAGATAACCGCTCTTTTGAGATCGGTACCGAATGGAGGTTTCTCAACAACCGCCTGGGTGTAGACCTTACCTGGTACAAGAACGACAACTACAACCAGTACTTTGAAACACCAGCCCCCAGCAGCAGCGGCTTCAATACCTATTTCCTCAACCTGGGACAGATTCGCAATACCGGATTCGAGATCATGGTAAATGGCGCACCGGTGAAAACCAAAGACTTTGAATGGAATACATCGTTGAACTTTGCGACCAACAAGAATACCGTAGTGAACCTGAGTGAAGATGGCGTAACCGATGGCGTGAATGGCATGTTCTTCCTCACCACTTTCGACAATACCTACGCTTCCATTGTAAAGGAAGGTGGCAGCTTCGGAGATATTATTTCTTTCGGCGCAGCCCGTGATGATAAAGGCAATCTGGCCCTCAGCAATGATGGAGCGCCCATCCGCAATACGGCCGATCGCAAACTGGTAGGCAATCCCAATCCTGATTTCACGGCAGGCTGGAACAACAACCTTCGTTACAAACACTTCGACCTGAGCTTCCTGATCGACGGCCGCTTTGGCGGAGAAGTGATGAGTATCACCCAGGCCGAACTGGACCTGCGTGGTTTCAGTGAGGCCAGTGCCAGTGCCCGTGAAAATGGCGGTGTACAGGTAAAAGGCACCAAAAACGGAGTTCCTTTTGAAGGCAAAATAGATGCGAAGACTTACTATACAGCTATTGGTGGTCGTGCGGGTATTGGAGAGTTTTATATGTATGATGCGACAGCCGTTCGCCTGCGCGAAGTGTCGTTGGGTTATACAGTACCCCTCAAGTGGAAGGGTGTACGCAGCCTCAATGTATCCTTCATAGGCCGTAACCTCTTCTTCATCAAACGCGATGCACCATTTGATCCCGAGATATCGCTGAGTACCGACAACGGCCTGCAAGGCGTAGATGTATTTGGCCTGCCTGCTACCCGCAGCTACGGAGTTAATGTAAAAGTTGCTTTCTGATTGACCATTTTAAACGCATGTATAATATGAAACGTAATTATATTTTCTTCAACCTGTTTTTATGTGCAGCGTTAATCCCCTGCTTTATCGGAGGCGGTTGTACGAAACGCTTTGAGGATATCAATACCGACCCTTACGGGCTCAGTGAATCCGATCTGAAAGGCGATTTTGCCCTCTATGGCGCACCTTTCAGCCAGATGCAGCTGGGTGTGCACCTGTTTGCCCCTGAATGGCAATACCAGTTGATGCAAAACCTGAATGCAGATATCTTCTCCGGTTACATGATGACCCCCACACCCTTTGCCAATAACGTCAACAACTCCAGTTATGCCATGATGGACGGCTGGAACAACAACACTTGGGTGCTGGCCTACGACAACGTGATGTCGCCTGCCCAGGCAGTTATTGACCGGGCCAAAAAAGAGAAATATGCCAACTTCGAGGCCTGGGCCATGATCCTGAAAGTATTGTCCCTGCACCGTGTAAGTGATGTATTTGGGCCAGTAGTGTATACCAACTTCGGTAAGATCAATGCCGATGGTAGCGTAACCTACGATTCACAACAGGAAGCTTATACAGCTTTCTTCAAAGACCTGGATGATGCGCAGGCCAAACTGAAGCCCTACGCCCTCAGCGCCGATTCGGCTAAGATCTTCAAGAACTTCGATCTCTCTTATGCAGGTGATTATAAGAAATGGATGAAGCTGCTCAATTCCCTGCGCCTTCGCCTGGCCGTAAGAATTGCCAAAGCTGATGCCGCCAAAGGGAAGACAGAAGCCGAGAAAGCCATGTCGAATGAATTTGGCCTTATCGAGAACAATGAAGATGATTTTATCATCAACAGCAAAACCCTCAACAATCCGATCAGTGTTATTTCCAACAGCTGGGGCGATATCAAGATGGGCGCTCCCATTGAATCCTATCTTACCGGGTACAATGATCCACGCCTGGCAAAGTATTTCTCGCCAGCCACTGATCCGGCCGTTGCAGGACAATATAAAGGTATTCGCAATGGTATCGACCTGCCCAATGATCAATTGTACCGCAAGCTGTCGAACGTGGCCAACCTCAACACCAGGATGCCGATGCTCACCGCAGCTGAAGTATGGTTCCTGAAAGCAGAAGCTAAATTGCGGGGATGGGCCGTGCCCGAGCTCGCTTCTGTACAGGAAGCTTATGAGAAAGGTATTCAGCGTTCCCTGGCCCAGTGGGGAGTAGAAGGGCAGTTTGATGCGTACAAGAATAGCACCGCCAAACCTGCTCCGTATGTAGATCCTTTCAACGCTGCCAATAGCGTATTGGCTGGTTCGCCCATCCTCAGTACAGTAAGCCCCAAATGGAATGATGCCGGCTCTGCCGATCAGAAGCTGGAGCAGATCATTACCCAGAAATGGCTGGCCCTCTTCCCCGAATCACAGGAAGCCTGGACTGAACAACGCCGCACCGGTTATCCGAAATTATTCCCCGTGGTGATCAATAACAGTGGGGGTGTAATACCGGCCGGACAATTCATCAGGCGTATCAATTTCGCCATCAGTGAAAAAGAGACCAACCAGGCTGGCTACCAGGGAGCTGTACAAAAGTTGGGTGGTGCGGATAATATCGCCACCCGCCTGTGGTGGGACAAGCCGTAGGGGAGGTGATAGCTATCAGATGTTAGCTGTTAGCAATTAGGTATTAGCTTTTAGCAATTAGCTGATGCCTCAATAAACAGGAGTATTTTAAGTGTTATACGTAGTCGTTATCGAGGTACAAATTGGCCCCTTCTTTATAGAAGGGGCTTTTTCATGCAACGTTGTCGGCGTAAGTACTGTCAGGCTGCAAAACAGCCCACACATGAAGAAATTTGCAGCCCTCTTCCTGTTGGCGATCAGCGCCTGCAAAAAGGACCACCAGGATCCCGATCCTGGCCTGCAACCACTCATCGACAACGGTCCGGCGGAAATAGCCTTTATTTCAAGGCGTATTCCAAACAGCGCGGATTGGCAACTCTTCCTGATGAATTCAGATGGCAATCACCAGCGGCTTATATCTGACCGTATTGTAAAATGTACCCCTGTTACAGGCTCACACAACGGACGGAAGATCGCTTTCAATACGTATGAAAACGGGCAAAATAATTTATATGTAATGGATAAGGCCAATGGCAGCACTACTTTGATAGGCTCCCATGATGATTATATCAGTAGTGCTGTCTGGTCGCCCGATGATACCAAAATACTATTTGTAAAATTAGATGACCGGCGCGCCCAGGTCCTGACTTATAGCATTTTTATTATCGATGCCGATGGCAGGAATGAAAAAGCCCTGGTGACCGGTATATCAGCCGGTTCTCCCCAGTGGTTCCCGGATGGCAAAACGATTGGTTTTATCGGCGTGGAAAATGGTAAGGCTGGTGTTTATTCCATTCAGCCGGATGGCAGTGGTACAAAACGGCTGTCCCCGGCCGATCAAAGCTTTGGAGGTTTCAGTATATCACCTACAGGTAAGCAGATGGTATTGGTGAGCAATAGCCAGGATGGATCTCAACTGTTCTTAATGAATGCCAATGGAGGCAGTACAAAACAGGTTACTACTTCCGTTAGCCCCAGGGTGTGGCCGGGGTGGGCGAGGGATGGCAACCATAGCCCTGTCTGGTCGCCGGATGGAACGAAGATCGCTTATGTATCCTGGGCCAATGGGTCACCGGATATTTTTATAATGGATGCCAATGGTAAGAACGACAAGCGGCTCACCAATTCTCCTATGCGGGATGAAAACCCGGAATGGAGCCGTGACGGGAAATATATTTATTTTAGTTCCAACAGAGATATGTCGGTAAGCAGTGAGATATACCGAATGACGCCCGATGGAAAAGCTCAAACACCGCTCACCAAATGGATAGGGGATGATATATACCCTGTGATCCTCAAACAGTAATACACACCCACACGATGCGTTGTACCCTTGTAATATTATTTTTTTTAGTTGCTGTGGCTTGCAGGAAGGGAAAAGTGGAAAATGAGATCCAGGAGCCGCTCGACCTCAACGCCACCGATGAGATCGCCTTTATTGCCAAAAACGGGACTACGGAGGGCTTTCAGCTATTTCTCATGAAGACCGATGGTAGTGGGCTGCACGCCCTGTCGGGGGATACCATCGCCAATGAACCGCTGGCAGTTTCGCATGATGGGAATAAGTTCCTTTATTCAACCCTCGATAAAAGCAGGACCAGCCGGCTGTATGTAATTGATAAAAGAGGGGGAGGAGCTGTATTATTGGCCAGCGACACAGGTTTTTACAGCAATATGTCATGGTCGCCGGATGATCGTACAATATTATTCCAGAAATGGATGATGGGCCTGGGAAATACTTCCTCTAATGTATTTGTGATGGACAGTGATGGCAGGAATGAAAAGCAGCTTACTACAGATGGCAGGAGTACCTATCCGCATTGGTTTCCGGATGGCCGCAAGATCATTTATAATGCGGTCAATAACAATCCCGGTATTTATATTATGGGGGCGGATGGAAGCAATGCGTGGCGGCTTGGTCTTGCAGGTACAGTGTATGCCAATGCGATACTTTCTCCTGCCGGCGATAAAATTGCCCTGTCATTTGTAAGCGCGGGCAATCAAGGCTCTCTCCTGTATGTTACAAATGCAGATGGTACAGGAATGAAAGAGGTGGTAGTGGCGCCTCCTCCGGCTGTACCTTCAGCCTCTGCTTATTACCGGGTTATCGAACTAAGCCCCGCCTGGTCGCCCGATGGCACCAAAATAGCTTATGCCTGCACGGTGGGCGACAATTCAGAGATATTTGTGGTGAATAGTGATGGAACCGAAAATAAGCGACTTACGAAAACAAGCAAACTGGAAAGCAACCCGGTTTGGTCGAAGGATGGCCGGCATATTATATACCTTGCCAATGATCCGAAAGCGTATAATCCTGCGATATATATTATGCGGGCCAATGGTCATTCGCCAACGCAGGTTTCAACAACGGATGGGTTTATTATGTATCCAACTTATATCGGACAATAGCTTCGAAAAAGAAAAAGGAGACAGCTTTCCTGCCCAAGGCAAACGAAAGCTGTCTCCTTTTTTATCTCCTTAATTAGTTAACCCCAATCTCATCTACAAACAACCAGGCTTTGCTGCCGGAGCCCGGTTTGCCTTCGCTGATAATGCCGTGGTTCTTAGCCACCACTTTGATAAAGCGGGCGTTGGTTGTATTGAAAGGAATGGTGATAGAAGCCATATTGTTGTCTTCTTTTACTACTTCACTGGTTTTGCCCAGGGACAGGTAAGTGCTGCCATCAGCAGAAGCAAATACTTCTACATGCTGCGGAGGATATACCCAGCTGGGCTGCTGATCCAGGATATGCACATTGACAGAAGATACGGATTGTGCTTTGCCCAGGTCGATCACCGCTTCCATATCAGGTCCCTGCCAGCCCAGCCATTCATCTGAATTAATGCCCTTGTCTGATTTGGCGCCATTGACCAGACCAAACGTACCGCCATTACCGGCACGGTTATCAGCAGTAGGCGTTGCGATCGTTACATGCTTGCCCGTGGCCTTGGTGATGATGAAAGACTGCCATAAACTGCTCGTTTGCTTTCCGTCTACGAATAGTATAGCATTTATGTCTATATCGTGCTTTACCTCAATGGGTGCTGTATATGCCGGGAAGGCAGAGCTAAATTTGCCTGGTATATAGTTTATTTCGCCAGCTGCAGCAGCCGTTTGCAATGTCAATACCACGCCATTGTTGTCCTTGGCGGGTGTAATGCTGGCTTTCAGATCAAAATAAGCCTTGCTGTAATTAGTGCCCCAGAGATCATATCTTTTGAATTGCTGCTGTAAGCGCTTCTCAAAATCAGGCCAGTTGCGTTGTGCTTTCGGGCTCCACAATACTTCACTCAATGCACTGGCGCGGGGGAAGATCATGTATTCCACTTTCGATGGATATTTCATGTATTCCGTCCATACATTGCCTTGTGCTCCCAGCACATGTTTGGCTTGCTCCTCATTCAACTCTTTGGGTATGGGCTCATAGCTGTACACTTTTTGTACGGTGGTATAGCCGCCAATGGTCACCGAATCTTCATTCTTTGTTTGTGAATGATCAAGGTATACATGGCTGCCGGGTGTCATGATCACATCATGGTTTTGTTGCGCAGCTTCAATGCCCCCTTTCTCACCGCGCCAGCTCATCACTACCGCTTTGGGGGCCAGGCCGCCTTCCAGTATCTCATCCCAGCCGATGAGGGTTTTGCCCTTGCCATTGATGTACTTCTCCATGCGTTGTATGAAATAGCTTTGCAGCTCATGCTCATCTTTCAGGCCCAGGTCTTTGATGCGGCGCTGGCATTTAGGACAATGCTTCCAGCTTTCCTTGGGACATTCATCGCCCCCTACATGCACATATTGGGCAGGGAACAGCGGAATAACTTCATCCAGCACATCCTGCAGGAAATTAAACACCGAATCATTGCCGGCACAGAATACATCATTAAATACACCCCAGGTTTCCTGTACTTTATAAGGCCCGCCGGTACAACCCAGGTTGGGAAAAGCGGTCAGTGCTGCGGAAGCATGGCCCGGCATCTCAATTTCAGGGATCACCGTGATATAGCGTTTAGCTGCATAGGCTACGATCTCCTTTACTTCTTCCTGTGTATAAAAGCCGCCATAGCGGGTATTGTCGTTGCCTTTACCGGGATAGCGGCCAATGATGGTGCCATTGCGGTAGCCGCCCACTTCCGTCAGCCTGGGATACTTTTTGATCTCGATACGCCAGCCCTGGTCTTCCGTAAGGTGCCAGTGGAAATAGTTCATTTTGTGCATGGCGATATAGTCGAGATACCTTTTTACAAAACTTACGGGGAAGAAATGACGGCCTACATCCAGCATCAGGCCACGGTATTGAAAGCGCGGATAGTCCTTGATATTGACAAAAGGGACCTTTAAGGCAGCAACTTTTTCGACGGGCAGCAACTGCAATAAGGATTGCACACCGTAAAACGTGCCTGCCTCATTGTCGCCGGCAATATATACCTGGTCTTTCTTTACCTGCATCACATAAGCGCCGGGTAAGGCATACTCCATTTTCTCATAATTGAGGTGAATGGCGCCCGGTGCGTTCTTCGTACTTACTTTCAGGGTAAAACCATATACTTGTTGCAGGTACTCATTGAGGAAGTTGGCGGAGTTTTCAAGGCCGGAACCATCCAGTACGATGGGAGTATTCTTCGTGATGGTAAATTGCCCGGCTATTTTGGGCATCTTTACTTCCACCGGTTGGGGAATGATGTTTACCTGTGCAAGAGGGCTATGGGCAATCGAAAACAAGGCAAGGGCAAAAAGAATACAAGGTTTACGCATGGCGATCAGTTTAACATTTGTGCAGTTGAACCACTAAATGTAATGAGGTTTCGCGTAAATATTTCATGCAATCGATAGCATAAAAAATTCTGGAAGACTTACGATCCGGGTTTGTTCAAATTGTTGCAGGCAAAGCAGGTCTTTGTCGCCGGTTATTAAAAAATGAGCCCCGGCATCTTTTGCCAGGGCTAACAAAAAGTTATCGTCCGGGTCTCTGCAAACCGTCACTTTAGAAGTGACGGGAAAGAGAATGGTTGATCCTGCATAGTAGTATAGAAATTCAAAGTAGTGATGCAATTGGAACAGCTTCCTGAGATGCGGCTTATTGATCATGTCCATCACCTCTATGTCCAATTCCCTGGAAGCATATAGCTCAAATGCGTCATTTAGTATGACACGGTTAACTATTTCATTGCGCATTTTACTGATGGCAATGCTAATCCACCAGTTTGTATCAATGATTACTTTTGTCCTCTTTGCGGGCATAGCGTTCTGCTCTTGCTTCTTTTACCATTGCTGATATTTCATCCATACTGATGTCATAAGAAGGCCAGCTTTGAGAGGCTTCTGCCAGCATTTTCCTTGCATTGAGGCGTTGCTGAAAATCAGTATCAGCTTCTTTGCGAAAAGATATGCCCCTTTCGGAAAGTACCTGCTCTATATATAGCAGGTCATTTTCATTGGTTACATCAACGATCACTTTTTCCATATCTTCTTTATTAGGCGTTTTGTCTGTGCGGTATATAGCTGGCGCCTCCTCAACTACCGGCGGCTCCTCCTCCCTCACAACGTACGGTTTTTCCTCACCACCAGATTGCTCATCAGGCACAATACTAAACAGGAGACCATGGCGGAGGGCGAATTCCTTTATCATTTCCAGCTCTTCCTGGTTCTTAGGCATGAATACGATATTTCCCATCCCCTAAATTACAATTTTTTATAATAAAAACTAATTATTTTAGTACCGGCAATACAATATTGCTGCTGTTGGCGGCATCATGGAAAATACGGATCGTCGCTTTCTGAAAATCACTGTCCTCCGCTTCATAGATATTCACAAATTTCTGTGGGTTGCGGTCCACCAGCGGAAACCAGCTGCTTTGAACCTGGATCATGATGCGGTGACCTTTTTTGAAGGTATGGGCCACATCCGGCAGCTCAAATTTCACCCGTTCTGTTTTGTTGGGTTTGAAGGCTTCGGGTGTTTCGAAGCTATTGCGGAAACGGCCGCGCATTACTTCGCCCCTTACCAGCATCTGGTAGCCGCCCATGGGATAAGGGCCGCCTGCATCACGTCCGCCTGCTTGTGCAGTACCTGGATAACTAAAATCATCCGGAAATACGTCCACCAGCTTTACAATGAAATCAGCATCGGTGCTGCTAATGCTGGTCAGCAGGTCGGCCACCAGCGTGCCACCCAGGGTAACTTCATCTGTTAATATATCAGTCTGGAAGGTCAGTACATCTGTTCTGCGAGAAGCAAAGCGCTGATCATCCGTCATATAATCCCTGGTACGGGAAAAATGTACATCTTCTGCATAAGGCACCGGTTTGGCAGGATCACTGATGTATTCGCTGAAACTGTTCTTGCCCGTGGGCTTGTCCCAGCCCAGCTTACCATTGGGCTGCAGGTAGAGCGGTTGATCGGCTTTATTGGCCGGCGGCCATTGGGGGTATTGCTTCCATTCGTTGGCGCCGCTGAAAAAGATGGTGGCTTCCGCCAGTTTGGAAATATCGCCCTTTCCTTTCAGGAAATAATTAAAGAAGGGCAGCTCTATATTGTTCTGGTACCAATGCGAAGTATTGGCGCCAAATTGTACCCGGCCCAGTTTGGTACCGTCCAGCGAAGACCACTGTCCATGGTACCAGGGCCCCATCACTATTTTGTTGAAAGCGGTGGATGCATTCTTTTTCTCAATGGCTTCATACAGGCGCCAGGCGCCGAAGCAATCTTCCGCATCAAACAAACCACCTACGGTGAGCATGGCGGGTTTGATATTGCCTACAAAGTTGCGGGGATTGCGGGCCTTCCACCAGGCATCCAGGTTGGGGTGCGCGTACAGTTCTTTCCAGAACTGTAAACTGTCGCCCGTCAACTTCATGAAGTTCTTCAAGGCGCCAATGCGCAGGTAAGTCTCATAATTATCATTGCGGGGTATCTGTAAAGCCGACTTGGGTCCTACGGTAGTAGGTTTGGGACGGGGATAACCAAAGCCACCGGCATAGAAGGAAAAGCCATCCATCAGCATAAAAGCGCCGTTGTGGTGGAAGTCATCGCCCATAAACCAGTCGGTAACCGGCGCCTGGGGACTTACTGCTTTCAACGCCGGGTGACCGCTCAGGGCCGCCATGGTAGAGTAGAAGCCAGGATAGGAAATGCCCATCACGCCTACACTGCCATTGGTATTGGGCAGGTTCTTTACCAGCCAGTCGATGGCGTCATAGGTATCGCTGGCTTCATCGATATCCTGGTTGGTCTTCTTATCAGGATTGAAGGGACGCACATCTACAAACTCCCCCTCACTCATCCAGCGGCCACGTACATCCTGTGTAACAATGATGTAGTTTTCGCGGACATAGTGCCGGAAATGACTGATCCATAAATTGGCGCGGAAGTTCTGTTCTCCGTACGGTGCACAGGAGTAAGGTGTGCGCGTCATCAGGATGGGGTGTTTCTCGGTAGCATCTTTGGGAAGATATACGGAGGTGAACAGTTTCACCCCATCACGCATAGGAATGTACAATTCCTTTTTGGTGTAGTTTTCCCGGACCCAGGCGGAGTCCTGCGCTGTTTGCAGGCTCAGTTGTGCGTGGGTAGTAAAAATAATAAGGCAATTCGCAAGGAAAAGGAGTAGTTTTCTCATGTAACCATTAATTTTAAAGGTCTAATGTAACACGATTTATGCATCCACACCAACAACTCATCGAAAAGTTCTATACTGCCTTTAATAAAAAGGATGCCCCGGGTATGATCAGTTGCTACCATGAGGAAGTGACTTTTTATGATCCTGTATTTGAAAACCTCAATGCGGCCGAAGTGGCTGCCATGTGGACGATGTTGTGCAAAAATGCCAAGGACTTCTCCCTCGAATACAAGAATGCAGAGGCAGGTAATGAGTATGGTAGTTGTGTTTGGATAGCTACCTATACCTTTTCTGCTACCGGCCGCAAGGTCACCAACTACGTTACCGCCCATTTCAAATTTCATGAGGGCCGTATCATCGAGCACATGGATTCCTTCGATCTGTGGAAATGGAGTCGCCAGGCATTGGGTTTCAAGGGCCTGTTGTTGGGTTGGAGTGGTTTTGTGATCAATAAAGTACGCAAGTCGGCCAGGTCAAACCTGCAAAAATTTATGGCCCCCAAATAGGGTGAAAACCTTAAGTTTACAGCTTGTACTACAAGCGCCGGGCGCTTATAACCAGTTCGTTCAAGAGAGATCTACTACTAATTATGTCAACCAGAAGAAAGTTCTTACGCTCGTCTGTGGCGGGCTCCGCTGCTGTACTATCCGGCCAGTCATTACTAGCCATGCAGGAAGTACCTTACCCTGTAACCAAAGGAAACCCTATTGTCATCTCTACCTGGGATTTTGGAAAAGCCGCCAATGCGGAAGCCTGGAAGATATTGTCTGCCGGCGGTCGTGCACTCGATGCGGTGGAAGCGGGCGTAAAAGTGCCGGAGGCCGATGAAAGCAACCAATCGGTAGGATATGGCGGCCTGCCCGACCGCGATGGACGGGTAACCCTGGATGCCTGCATCATGGATGAGCAATACAATTGCGGTTCGGTAATGTGCCTGGAACATATTATGCACCCCATTTCTGTAGCCAGGCTGGTGATGGAAAAAACACCCCATGTGGTACTGGTAGGCGATGGCGCTTTACAGTTTGCCCTGGCCAATGGATTTAAGAAGGAAAACCTGCTTACCCCTGCTTCCGAAAAAGCCTGGAAAGAATGGCTCAAAACTTCAAAATATGAGCCGTTGATGAATATTGAGAACAAGCTTTACAATAAAGAAAATGATCCGATGCCGGGTGGCATCAATAACCATGATACCATTGGTTTGCTGGCCATGGATACCAACGGCCAGTTGAGCGGCGCTTGTACGACCAGTGGTATGGCTTACAAACTCCATGGCAGGGTAGGGGATTCGCCCATCATTGGCGCCGGTTTGTATGTTGACAATGAGGTAGGCGCAGCGACCTCCACCGGTGTGGGAGAAGAAGTGATCCGCATTGTAGGTTCACACCTGGTGGTAGAACTGATGCGGCAGGGCCACAAGCCGGAAGCGGCCTGCAAAAAAGCAGTGGAACGCATCATCAGCCGTAGCCCGGAAAAAGCAAAGCAGGTGCAGGTGGGTTTCCTGGCCATCAATAAAAAAGGGGAGTTTGGCGCTTATGCCTTACAGCCTGGCTTTACTTATGCTGTGAAGAGCGGAAAAGAAGAAACGATCTATAAAGGGAAGAGCATTTACTAAAGAGGTATTAGCAGTTAGGCGTTAGCCTTTAGCAGTACAGCTAACAGCTAAAAGCTAACACCTTTTCATTTTCATAGAAGTATAAGTGTATCTATGTCGGATATCATTCTTGAAGTATGTGCTTTCAACATCCAATCCGCCCTCATTGCAGAAAAAGTAGGAGCGGCCAGGGTGGAGTTGTGTGAGAACCCGGTTGAAGGCGGCACTACGCCTTCTCATGGTACCATCCGGCGCACCCGTGAGCGGATCAATATTGAATTGTACCCTATCATCCGGCCACGTGCAGGCAGTTTCTGGTATGATGAGGATGAGTTTGCCATCATGAAGAAAGACATTCTCCTGTGCAAAGAACTGGGTTGTGAGGGCATTTCCACCGGTGTGCAGCTGCAGGATGGACCAATAGATACAGAAAGACTAAAGCGCATCGTAGAATGGGCTTATCCCATGGGCGTTACCTGCCACCGGGTATTTGATCGTACACCCGATATCTTTAAAGCTTTGGAAGAAGTGATTGATTGTGGTTGTGAGCGGATACTCACCAGTGGCGGCAAAAGCGCTGCGCCCGATGCTATAGATATACTGGCGCAGCTGGTGCAACAGGCCAATGGCCGCATCATCATCATGCCGGGAGCAGGTGTCCGCGCTTCCAATATAGAAAAACTGATCACCGGCACAGGTGCTACAGAATACCATACTTCTGCCAGGGTCAATGTGCCTGATGCGGTTACTTATCAGAATCCTGCTATTCTTGATAGTGGCCAGGTAGTGATTGCCAATGAAACAGAACTGCGGCAATTACTGGCCAATGCACAAAAAATAAAGGCGGCCTCTGAATAGGCCGCCTGTTCATGCACGGCAGGTTGGTCGCGACCAGTACTATTGTTTGATGGCGTATAATTTGGCTTTGGTAATGCCTTTTTGTTCATACACAGTTTTGTTCATTTCAAAATGCATGCTACTCATCGTATTCAGGTATTCTTCAATACTGCCCAATCCCATTTCCTTCCGGTGTACATTGATCAGTAAGCTATCTTGTGTGGGTCTTGGCAGGGCCTGACAACTGTCAGTATTATAGGTAACCTGTGTCGCATATATTTGCTTACGGCCGGTATTCAGCAATACCCTGTCCGTGAGGTAGGCATAGTCCGAAGGACTGGCATTCTTTTTATCTACCTGTTTTTTCATGGCCGTCAACACCTTTTCCTGGAAGGCAGGCCATTTATCACAATGCTGCACCATCAGCCAGTAGTGATGGGAACCATCTTTCCCCACCAGGTCATACCCGGGAAATCCATACCTGTTGAATATATTTTCCATGATCTCTTTGTGGTTGCCAAATACACTGTCTTTGTAGTGCTGCCAGGCTTCCCTGGATAGTTCTTTGTATTTGCCCGAGGGGATATTCGCAGCGATCTGGTCCACATCTTTCCAGGTATTCAGTGAATCGGCCAGGGCTTTATTGAAGGCAGCAGTATTTTGTGCCTGGCAGATATGCCCGGTGAGCAATAAAGTTGTTACCAATAGCAGGACAGGATACTTCATTGTTTATCTGTTTTTGTTTTCAGCTCTATCTATAAAGCAAAGTAACCTCACCGGAGAGGCTGGAAATTGTATTTTTCGGACAAAGGCTATTCTTTAACAAACCGGAAAATAAGGTGGTCGTCGGCCAGTTTTTCAACACTCTTGAAGAAGGCGGTGGGATTGGAGCCCGTTAGCTTATTGTATACCTTGATAAAATAGGCCTGATCATAGAAATTACTGTCGTAGCCGATCTCTGTGAGCTTTTTAAACTGTGCATTGAACAGTTTGTTTTTCAACGAATGCCGGAAGCGGGCAATCTTCTTCCAGGCCACCGGCGAAATGCTCATATGCTTTTGGAACAGGCGATTGAAAGAGCGGGTAGTAAGCCCCAGGCGTTCTGCCATTTCTTCTATCGAAGCCTGTTCTCCGAAATCAGATAACCAGCCAATGGCCTTGTCCAGCAGCGCCTGCCCGGCAAAGGGGGTATAGATGGACAACAGGAATTCTTCCAGCACATCCACCCTTTCCTGGTTATCATCTGTGGCAAAAAACTTGTTTTGCCAGCGTTGATAAGCCGGCCATTGATCCCAGGCCAGGAATGCCTGAGAGTCTTCCGGCGCTATTTCTCCAAACGGCTGGTTAATAAAAGAACTGATGCCGCATGGTTTGAAACAGATCGTTACCTTATCAATAGGGCCTTGCAGGTTCACCAGGAAAGGTTGTTGAAAGTTTCTTTGGATCAATGCGGCGCAAGGTCCGTTCTTGATAGCCTGTACGCCTGTATAGTTTGCTTTGATCTCATAGGTGGCCGACCGGTGCAGGCTGAGGGGTACAGCTATATTGGGGAATGCATAATACGTGGTTTGGAAATCCGGTGAATCGGCTTTCAGGAAATAGTAATACTCAATATGCTGCTGCAGTATTGAGTGTTGGGGATAGAAAGTCGCAATGTTCATGGTGTACTAAGTTCAAATGTAGGGTAAGTAAATGTTAATATGCCACGATCTGAGCAAAATCGTCCCCATTCTTTACCCCAATAGGTGTACAACTGCCTGAATATCTGTGGATGGCACCGTATTTGGAACCATTGCCGGGAGACCAATTATTCACTAAAACAGGTACATATGAATACGCAGAAATATAACTGGAAACAAGTGTTAATAGCAGGAATGTTCGTCACAGGAAGTATATTGACCGGATGTGAAAGTAGTGATTATAAAACACGGTCGATAGAAAACGAAGCGCCTGCCGGCGATGCCACTACGATGGATAGTACACAGGGTAATCCGGTGGATGAAGCCATGACCTCCAGGGACAATGTATCGGATAAGCCAGTGACCAATCCTGGTACGGATGCCGCAACAAATCCTTCCTCTGTGACCCGTAAAAAAGGTACAAAGGGCCGTGCATCCATACGTATGACGAGTGCAGCGCCTGAGAAAAATTCAGTAGCTGTGAAAGATGCTGATGGTATCTATTCAAGAACAGATGTAATGCCGATGTTCCCCGGTGGTGAAGCGGCTTTGCAGAAATTTGTAGAAGACAATATTGACTATCCTGAAGAAGCGATTGAACAAGGTGCCGAAGGAGATATCAGGGTTGCCTTTACAGTAGATGAAAAAGGTAAAGTGACCAATGTAAAAGCAATAGATAACAACAAGACTGAATATGGGATGAAAGAAGAAGCGATTGCGGTGATGAATAAAATGCCAGCCTGGACACCCGGAACGGTCAAAGGCAAGAAGGTGAAGACAAGGATGCAATTGCCGATCAGCTTTCAGATCATAGAATAAATAAAAAGGGGCGGTTTAACCGCCCTTTTTCATTGGTATATTGAGTAAAGTGATCGATCACTGTTGTAGTTTCGGTGCTTTTGCTTTCCTGATCTTCACCACTACCCCGATGCTTCCAAAATAAGGGAACACCCGCACTCCATCGCCCCATTCACCGCTGTTCTTCATCGCCAGGCCCTGTAGCAGCTCAAAGCGCAGGTTTTGACCACCTACCGCAAATCCAAAATAGGGTTCATAATAAATAAGATCGTCGTCGAATTCATTGCCTTTCAGCCGCCCGTTATAGAACAGGTAATTGGCACGTAGTCCTATATAAGCATCCAGGCGGGCGCCGGTATTAAAGATCGGCTTGTCAAAGGCCGCAAACTGTGCCTGCAGAAAGGGGCGGTTATAATTGCCGGTCAATCCTATTTTGTCCTTTTCGTTTTTACCCATGCCCAGACCCAGGTAAAAACCTGCTACGGTATTGTTCTGCGGGTTGGTTTGCACACCTAGGGAAAGTTCCGATTCAGTGTTCTGATAACTGTCGTCGGCTGCCGGGATGCCGCCAATAAATCCATTGATATTGATATTCTGTGCCAGTGCAACGCCTCCTTTAAGGGCAAGGCCTACGGAGCCAAAGGCAAGACCAAGCTGGCCTTCTCCGGCTGCGGCATAGGGGATGGCATTGACCATGGTTGGTACATAATGGTAGGTGGGGGCTTTACAGGCAGTAAAATAACTAATGGTTAAAGCAGTGAAAAGCAGGGATTTCATATGGTGTGCATGTTGGTTTGAGTGGTTATAGGGTGCCGATCTGATCGTATATACGAAGATGCCGTGATTTGCGATTGGCACTTATACAAGGAATGTGCCGGAGAGAGGCGCAGAGGATAGGGGCATAAAAAAAGTGTTCGCCCAGGGGGCGAACACCGTTCAGTATGATAGGAAGTACCCGTGATGCGGTTACTCTACTTTTGTGATCTTTAGTACGTTGGTAGGTAGGTGAAGGTGTACCGGTACACTACCTGTATTTACCACTACACTACCTGGCTTGATAAAGCCGCGTTCTTTCAGGATATTGATCTGGTCGAAGATGATATCATCCAGGCTTTCTTCTTCATCATAGAAGAAGGCGCGTACGCCCCAGCTTAAGCTCAACTGATTTACCAATGTCTTTTCTTTGGTAAACACATAGAGCAATGACTTAGGCCGGTAGCTGCTTAGTACGAAGGCGGTGTAGCCGCTCTGCGTCATACCGATCAGGGCATCAGCGGTGGTATCGTTGGCCAGCTTACAGGCGTTGTAACATACTGCGTCACTCAGGAAAGAAGGGGAGTGCGGCTGTGGTTTCAGGTCTTCTTCGCGGTTATAGCGGTATTCTGTTTTCTCCACTTCCAGGATGATCTTACGCATGGTTTCCACTACCAGGGCAGGGTGTTTGCCGGTAGCTGTCTCACCACTCAGCATCACCGCATCGGCGCCTTCCAGTACGGCATTGGCTACGTCGGTGATCTCACTGCGGTTGGGCTTTACGCGGTCGATCATGCTCTCCATCATCTGGGTGGCAACGATCACGGGCTTGGCGCGGTGGATACATTTGCGGATGATGTCGCGTTGTGCCATTGGTACTTTTTCTACCGGCAGCTCTACACCGAGGTCGCCACGGGCTACCATCACACCATCGGATTCTACTACGATATTGCGCAGGTCAACCAGGGCAGAAGGCATTTCAATTTTCGCAATTACTTTGCTCTTGCTGTTCCTTTCGGCCAGCCTTCTTTTCAGGTCTACAATGTCTTCGGCTTTGCGTACAAAGGAAAGGGCTACCCATTCTACTTCCTGGCCAATGATGAAGTCCAGGTCGGCAATATCCTTCTCCGTCATAGCGGGCAGGGATATATTGGTATCAGGGAGGTTCACACCTTTCTTAGGCAGCAGGGTACCGCCATAGGTTACCCTTACTTTTACATCGCCACCTTTGGTGATCTCGGTAACTACTACTTCCAGTTTACCATCATCGATCAATATCTTGTTGCCCACTTCCACATCTTCGTGCAGGTTGGGATAGGATACATAGATCTTTTCTTTGGTGCCTACTACCTTTTCTTTGGAAGTAAAGGTGAGGATGTCACCGGGCTCGATGGCCAGGGCGCCGTTCTCGATCTCTCCTACGCGCAGCTTGGGGCCTTGCAGGTCGGCCAGGATGGCAATATTGTAAGGCTCTTTCGTGTTCATTTCCTTGATATAGGAAATGATCTGGGCTTTGTTTTCATGGGTGCCATGGGAAAAGTTCAGACGGAAAATGTTAACCCCGGCTTTTACCAGTTCCAGTAATTTTTCATACGTATCGCATGCTGGTCCTACAGTAGCCACAATCTTCGTACGGTGCGTGATATGTTCAATACCCGCTTCCTTGTCCATTTCATTATGCAGATATTTCGAAAGGTCTCTTGCCATGTGTGTTGGGATTACTTTGATTTACAAATTCATATTAGAAAAGCTTCGGGCTGCTAGCTTCGAGCTGCGAGCCGCTTGATTCCGGTTTAGTGCTGTTTTTAGCTCGCAGCTCTCGCGGCTCGTAGCTCACAGCTGTTTCGATTTAGCTGGCGAGGATCTTAACGATCTTCATCCATTCGTCACTGATCTTTTGCTTCGATTTCACAGCCTTTTCCAGCAGGGTATACTGCATGCGGTTGTTGAGGATGCCCACCATTACGTTGTGGCGGCCTTCCAGCAGGCACTCTACAGCTGAATAGCCCATGCGGCTGGCAATAAGCCTGTCGAGGCAGGTGGGTGATCCACCGCGCTGGATATGTCCCAGGATACACAAGCGGGTATCTACATTGGGCAGTCTTTCCTTTACCAGGGCAGCAACCTGGTCGCCGCCGCCAAATTCATCTCCTTCGGCTACCACTACCATGTTCACTAGCTTTTTACGGCGTTCTTTTTCCTGGAGTGAGCTGATCAGCTCTTCCATATCCGTTTTACGCTCGGGAATGAGGATATGTTCGGCACCGGTGGCAATACCGCTGTGCAGGGCTATATAACCGGCATCCCGTCCCATCACTTCAATAATGAAAAGGCGGTCATGCGCGTCGGCGGTATCCC
The DNA here is from genome assembly GCF_003555545.1 of Paraflavitalea soli. Taxonomy (GTDB): domain Bacteria; phylum Bacteroidota; class Bacteroidia; order Chitinophagales; family Chitinophagaceae; genus Paraflavitalea; species Paraflavitalea soli. Next base: position 771,077 of record NZ_CP032157.1, read on the forward strand.
GTATCTTGTCAATGGATTCTACAGCTGTATTGACCGCTGTATCAAATCCAATGGTGAAATCGGTACCGGCAATGTCTTTATCGATCGTACCGGGGATACCGATACAGGGAATGTCAAATTCACGGCTGAATACATCAGCGCCACGGAATGAGCCGTCGCCGCCAATGATCACCAGGCCATCGATGCCCAGGTCTTTCAGGTTATTATAGGCCTTCTGACGGCCTTCTTTTTGGAGGAACTCTTTACAGCGGGCGGTTTTCAGGATGGTGCCTCCGCGTTGAATAATATTGGCCACACTACGGGAATGCATAGGGATAATGTCGTTTTCCACCATGCCGGTATAACCGCGCATGATGCCATATACTTCCAGTCCATAATAGATACCCGTTCTTACAACGGCACGAACAGCGGCATTCATCCCCGGCGCATCGCCCCCGGAAGTCAGAACACCGATTTTTGTCACCTTTTTTGCCATGAATTAGTTCAGTTAGTTATTTTTTAAGGAAATCTCCATTCTAATGCAAGAATCTTGATAATCAGCCTTAGTTTTTTAAAATGCGGCCCAAAAATAAGGTTTTAGTTTGATACACGAACGGCAGCTCCTGATGACTGAAAATCAGTAATCTTGCGATAACAATTCACCTGTTATGATTAAAAATTATATTATATCACTTATGACGTTTACAGCGTATACTGCATCTTTGGGGCAGACGAGCTACCCGGTGACGAAGAAAGTAGACCATGTTGATGATTATCAGGGCACTAAAGTGGCAGATCCCTATCGCTGGCTGGAAGATGATAACAGTGCAGAGACCAAGGCCTGGGTGGAGGCCCAGAATAAAGTGACTTTCGAATTCCTCAACAAGATCCCTTATCGCGCCCAGATGAAGAAACGGATAGAAGAACTGATCAATTATCCACGCTACAGCGCCCCCGACCGCAATGCCGGCTTTTTCTATTTTTATAAGAACGATGGCCTCCAGAACCAGGCCGTATTGTACCGGCAAAAAGGGCTGGATGGCGTCCCGGAACTGGTGATGGACGCCAACAAACTATCACCTGATGGCACCACCCAGCTTACCAATTTCGACCTGTCGAAAGACGGCAAATATGCGGTTTGGGGTATTTCCAAGGGTGGATCGGACTGGCATACCTATTATGTACGCGACATGCATACCGGGAAAGACCTGGCCGATTCTATACTATGGGTCAAGGTATCCGGCGCTTCCTGGCAGGGCCATGGGTTTTATTATAGCCGCTATCCCGCGCCGGAAAAAGGCAAGGAGCTGTCTTCCAAAAATGAGAATCACCAGGTTTGGTTCCATACAGCCGGCACTTCCCAGGCCCAGGATGAACTGGTGTATGAGGACAAAGCCAATCCCCAGCGTTTTCATGGCGTATCGGTGAGCGAAGATGAGCGTTTTGCCTACCTCTTTATCAACGACCGTGGCAAAGGGCTACAAGGAAATGCCTTGTATTATCGCGACAGCAAAAGCGGCGACAATAAATTCAAACCCATCGTGGCGGAAGTAGGTCAATTCCGGTACAGTCCGATTGACAATGATGGCGATAAAATACTCCTTTATACCAATGATGGTGCTGAGAACAACAGGATCATGCTGTTTGATCCCGCCCATCCTGCCCGGGAAAACTGGAAGGAGATCGTGGCCGAAAGACCGGAACCTATGCAGAATGCAGGTACCGCAGGAGGCCGTTTGTACCTGAGCTACCTCAAAGATGTAACCACCCGTGTATATGAACATGATTATGCCGGTAAGTTGCTCAAAGAGATCAAACTGCCCGGCCTGGGCACGGTGGGTGGATTTGGTGGCTACAAGGACGATAAAATTGTGTTCTATACATTTACTTCCTTTACGTTTCCTCCAACGATCTATAAATATGATATCGCTACCGGCGTGAGCACTGTATTCCGCCGGCCGGAAGTAGCTTTCAATCCCGAGGATTATGAGACCAAACAGGTGTTTTATCCCAGCAAGGACGGCACCAAGGTCCCTATGTTTATTGTATTCCGCAAAGGCTTGAAACTGGATGGTACCAATCCCACCATGCTGTACGCCTACGGTGGCTTCAACATCAGTTCCCTGCCCGGCTTTAGCGCCAGCCTCATTCCCTTCCTGGAGCAGGGTGGTGTATATGCATTGGCCAACCTGCGTGGTGGTGCTGAATATGGTGAAGCCTGGCATGAAGCCGGTATGCGGTTCAAAAAGCAGAATGTATTCGACGACTTTATTGCCGGGGCGGAATACCTTATCAAGAATAAATATACTTCCAGTCAGCGCCTGGCCATCCGTGGCGGCTCCAATGGCGGCTTGCTGGTAGGCGCTGTGATGAACCAGCGTCCCGAGCTCTTTAAAGTCGCCATTCCGCAGGTAGGGGTGATGGATATGCTGCGTTTTCATAAGTTTACGATCGGCTGGAACTGGATTGCTGAGTATGGCAGCAGCGACAGCGCCGCGGACTTCAAAAACCTGTATGCTTATTCTCCCATACACAACCTGAAGGCGGGTGTTAATTATCCTGCCACCCTCATCACCACAGCCGATCATGACGACCGGGTAGTGCCGGCCCATTCCTTTAAGTATGCGGCTACTTTGCAGGAGAAACACAAAGGAGCCAACCCGGTGATGATCCGTATTGATACCAATTCGGGTCATGGCGCCAGCAATACCGCCAAGAACATTGAGACCATCGCCGATATCTATTGCTTTATATTTACCAATATGGGTTATACGCCGAAGTTTAAGAATGGCAGCGGGACCGAAGGCAAAAAAGGATTCTGATAATAGTTCCCCCTTTTGTCATTTGACGGACTACCCTTTTTGTCATTTCGAACGGAGCGCAGCGGAGTGAGAAATCTGCTATCGAAGCAAGCAAATAAATATAGAGTGGTCAGCGGGTTTACTGCTGACCACTCGCTTTTTAAGATTCGCTTGCTTACTTTTGTTGCATGAAGATACTTGTTACAGGCGCCAACGGATTACTGGGCCAGCACCTGGTAAAGCTGTTATTGGAGAAAGGCTTTACCGTCATCGCCACCGGAAAAGGAGAGGAGCGTATGCATCCCGAAGGGTGGGGCGATCAATACGAATACCATTCGCTGGATATTACCGATGCTACAGATATAGCCACTGTTTTTACCAGGGTACAGCCCGATGTGGTGGTACATGCCGCCGCCATGACGCAGGTAGATGAATGTGAACTGAACTCCGAAAAATGTGAACGGGTGAACGTAGCGGCCACCTCACAGGTATTGGTGGATGCCGAAATGTACAGCAGTCATTTTATCTATGTCTCCACCGATTTTGTATTTGATGGTGAGCAGGGCAACTATGTAGAAGAAGATGAACTGAAACCGGTGAGTTATTATGGCTTTACCAAAATGCAGGCCGAAGCGATTACTGAGACCAGCACCATTCCCTGGGCTATTGTGCGTACCTGCCTGGTATACGGCAATACCCTGGAAGGTACCCGCAGTAATATCATTACCTGGGTAAAGAGCAGCCTGGAGCAGGGTAAGGCCATTAAGGTGGTATCCGACCAATGGCGTACACCCACTTATGTGGAAGACCTGGCCAAAGGCATCCTGTTGATCATTGAAAAGAAAGCCACCGGCATTTATCATATCTCAGGCAAGGACCTGCTTACACCTTATGATATTGCTATGCAAACCGCTGACCTGTTCCACCTCGATAAAAGCCTGATGGAAAAAGTAGATGCATCTACCTTCAACCAGCCTGGCAGGCGGCCACCCAAAACAGGCTTTGTGATCGAGAAGGCCCGGAAGGAGTTGGGTTTTGAGCCCTTGTCTTTCGGAGAAGGATTGAGGAGGATGTTTGCGATGGGGTGATAAGTTAACAAGTTAACAGGTTCACAAGTTGAAAAGCTTCTCATGCCTTGTTACCTTGTCAACCTATTAACCTATCAACTTACTAACTTATTCATATGAAGTGCTACGTCTTAAATATTTGCTTACTTATATTGATCTATTCCCCCGGCAGGACCCAGGATACATTACAAACAAATGTGTATGCTCAAAAACTAATAAAAGCTTACCCCGATTGCATTACCGGCATCAAAGACAATTATGTCGTGTTTAAGAATGGCATTAAGCTGTTGTTTGATGATGGGAAAGCTAAAACGCTTGCAGAGCTGTATGCGCAACCTGACATAGAAGATCAGTTGCGGGCGGTATATGTGAAAGGCAAGACAGCCAGGCCTGCAGAACTGGATGACCCTGGCAGGATCAGGAATGACACCTTTTTTAAGGTAATGTATGGCGCCACTTCAGCGGCGGTGGAACAAAACCTGGTCACCATTCACTGGCTGCCCAAATCAGCCAATCAAACATTGCGCGTGTCCCGTATCAATGGCGTGGATAAAAAATTACAGGCTATTTCCGATGACCTGGAAAAACTGCCTGCCCGACTGCTGCCCTATGTGCAACAGGTAGCCGGTACTTTTACCTGGCGGGTGATCAAAGGAACCAACCGCTTAAGTACCCATAGCTTTGGCATTACCATGGACATCAATATAGGCTATTCCAATTACTGGCAATGGGACAATAAGACAACGGATGAGACCCGGAAGATCCCTTCTTACATCAACCGAATTCCCTTCGAAATAGTGGCCATCTTTGAAAAACATGGCTTTATATGGGGAGGTAAATGGTACCATTACGATACCATGCATTTTGAATACCGTCCAGAATTGTTGGTGGATTGATCGGGCTGGTTTACCTCTGCTATTACCTTGCTTCCTGGGCATTGCTCACCGTCAGTTCGTGCGCATGATTTATAGAGGAAAACAAAGCTGGCTGGCCCGCATCACTATAACCATAAAAAATGATCCTTTTACCGGGCACCGCCAGGTTGGCGGGTAAGTTTTTGATGTATACCGCATCTGCGCAGCTGTAGACAGGTTTAGATTGTCCGGCTGGAATGGAGCAAAGGAACCCGTGTTTTGAAAGATCAGGATTTTCTACTATACAGGCCCAGGGCTTATCGCCGAAAGTCGATTGTTCAGTCACTGTTACAATCACCGAATTTGATCCGTCTTTATCACACTTCATAGAACTGAAGAGGCAAACCGTCAATAGAATATATACATATTTCATGATAAGGGTTTATCGGGTGAAAAGGTAACGACCTACCAGTTGGCCAACTGTGCATCCTTTATCTCGATCGTGCGTAAAACATAGGCCGCTGCAGGGACGGCTGTAAATTCCCATTTGGAAAACTTAATTTTTGTGCCGGTTACCCGTAGATCAGTAGGCAGGTTCGAAACGGCCACCGCGATACTGCAATTGGGATAAAAAGAAGACAACATACCTACCATTTTCTCACACAAAAAATCCTGCTTCACGTGGTCCGGGTCCTTGATCAGCACATAAGTTTCCACTCCATCGGCCTGTACAGTCCCATATATTATATTCTTTTCTTTATCTTTTTTGCAGGCCGTCAATGAGATAAGGCCAAGGGCCAGTATAAGTGCCAGGTATTTCATGCGAGGGTTTAGCTCATGACAAACTGGCCGTACAAATCGTTGCACAAACATTGTTTTGAATTCACTCCTCTTGCAAGATCCCACCTGTCTTCCCTCGCTGCCTTGTTGCCTTCTTGCCTTGCCGCAATACGCCGCGCCTGCCTTCCCTTGTTGCCTCAGTTGCCTTGCTGCCTCGTTGCCCTTACTCAGCTATCAGTCTTTCCAGGAATACCTCCGCCATCATACAGCGGGCACTGCCGCCGCCATTGGTCTCGATGGTGTGCAAGGGGGCGTGGATGATCCGGTTATAGCTGCGCAGCCTGTTTACCTGCTCCGCGGTTAATGAATGATAAGCCTGGGAACTCATTACCAGCAAGGTTTCGCCCTGGATGCTGGCGATTTGCAGCATATTACCGGCAAAGTGGTTCATCTGGTCCAGCGTAATGCTGATCAGTTCCTTGCCGCCCTGGTCGATGGTATTGGTAACCAGTTCCCGGTCTTCGGCTTTGGGTAAAGCATCCAGGCAGATCACCACATAACGGTCGGCCACGCACATCACTACATTCGTATGGTAGATGGCCTGCCCTGCGGCATCGGTCGCATCAAATACAATGGGTTGGTAGTCCATCGCCCGGCACCACTCTTCCAGCACCGACTTATCTGTGCGGGGGCTGAGGCAGGCATAAGCGATCTTCAGGTCCCGGTCCAGCACCATGCTGCCGGTACCTTCCAGGAAAAGCCCGTCTTTTTCAAAGTGGGTAAGATCATACGTGCGCTCTACAATAAACCGCTCCCGGAGTTTTTCCAGTACATGTGGCTTGCGTTCCATCCGCCGGTTTTCGGCATACATGGGGTAAAGGCAAACTGTTCCATCTGCATGAAACGATATCCAGTTATTGGGAAAGATCGAATCGGGGGTGTGTGGCGCCGGTGTATCATTCACCACAATGATGTCTGCACCGTTGTTGTGCAGCATCTGTACAAAGCTGTCAAATTCCTGCTGGGCCTTCTCCTGTGCTTCGGCCTCCTGGCCTTGTACCTGAAATGCATTTGTGCCGGCCGTTTGCGCATTAAAGCCAAAATTGACGGGCCTGATCATGAGTATATGAGGAGTGATAGACATGTTATTGCGGATTTAGGATGTAGCATTTCGGATTCTGTTATTCCAATATGCCTTTATTAGATTACTTGCTATAATGTTAACTTCTGGCTTCTGAACTCTGTATTCAGTATTCTTTTCTTCAGACGTCTTCGCGCAGCAAGGGCATACTCATGCAATGGAATCCTCCACGTGCACGGGAAAGCTCGGCCGAAGGCATCAGGATCACGGTGTCTTCCATATCGGCGGGGTGGATAACGCCCTGCTCAAACTGCTCCAGTAACTCTTTTACCGGGATCACCATAAAACCCGATTCACGGAAAGCTTCCACGGTTTTGTCGTTACGGTCATATCCCAGTACCACGCCTTCTTTCAGGGCCAGCAGGTTGCAGCTGTCCGTCCATTGTTCCCGTGTATCATAGGGAAACTTGTTGTTGCCGGAATAAATGAATTTGATCTTCCCTTCACAGCCCAGGTCGTTGCGGCTGATATCTGTCAGCAGTTCTTCGAGGTTGTCGAAGAACTTAGGTTCATCAATGGCTTTCTTGCGAAACTGGATGATCTTGATCTTCTCGTCTTTCTTCAGTCCGCCTTCCAATATGCGCTCTACGGCATCATCATCTTCGTGCTTCATTACCTTCTTGGAGAAGGCGCCCAACATCACCCATACATCCCGTTTTACCTGCGTAAAGATCGTATCGATATGCATGTAGTCCCGCTTCTTCGGTATTTTGATCACCGTGATCTTTTTAACGATGCTTTTTTCAAACAGCATATTGATCACCTGGTGCGCTGCTTCCATGCTCGTACGTTCACTCACCCCCACCAGCAAGTGGTCTTTGCTCACGACCATCACGTCGCCTCCTTCCAGCGTTACCTTTTTTTCATCCCCATCCCTGGGCAGCAGGAAGTGATGGAACGTATCTGGTATTTCCAGTATGTTGTTGCGGTAGCGTTCAAATAAAGGGTGATTGAAGAAGATGTATTTGGCCAGCAGTGCTTCCCGTGTACGGGCTTTCTTCGCTGGTTTGTTGAGCAGTACATAGTCATTGATCACTATGCCAATATCGCGCGTAAAAATGAAATTGGGGATGGGGGGAAACAGCAGGTCGTCGCCGGAGAGCGTACCACTGATGATCACCTTCGACAACTGCGCCGGCGGCAGGTCCAGTAGCTGCGTTTGCGTGGTATAGGAGCATCCTTCCACGGCGCATACAGAAGCTACCAGCTTTAGCCTGATCTCATGGTCTTCCAGCACTTCGGCCAGCAGCCATTCCAGTTCTATCACTTTCTCACTGCGGAAGAAACCAGGTTTCTCGGGTTTGTAAAAGTTACGTTTGTTATCCGGTGCATCGATCTCCTGCAGTTTGCCGTGTATTTTTTGGGGGTCCAGGAAATAGAGTAATATTTTAGTGTAGTAGTCATATTCTTTCCGGCGGATGGTTTCCAGGTGCACAATGTCTTCAAATAACCAGTCCTGGGCTTTGGAGGGCACTACGCGGCCCAGGCCGCTATCGGGGCTATGTACCAGCAATCGTTTTAAAGTTCCTACTTCGGAGGTAACGTGTAAAATAGTCTTGTCTTTTTTAGTCATATAGGCAATATTGATCTGTCGTTCAGAGAATGTAATGTTCAGGAAATGGGTAGATGTACAGGTAAGAGAAGCTAACCCGGTATATAATAATTTACCGGCAGTAATAACTGCGCAAACAGTGGTGTAAAGGAAGTCGATCGCTTCATAAGAATGGTAAAGATATGGGATTTACCTGTTGAAGTATCAGGTGTCTTGTTAAGTGTTTGATTAGTAGGCTGTAAGCTGGGCGAAGGGCAGGGTAGCCGTTGAAGCAAAATACAGCATCCGGCAAAATAAAAAAGGACCGTTGTCCCAAAACAACGATCCTCTTTCTGGTAAGCTATACTGACTATTGATAAATTACACTCAACGTAATAGGAACACTCAAGGCTTTGGAAATAATGCAATTCGCTTTAGCGCCTTCAGCGATCTCATTGAATTTTTCGGCAGTAACCCCTTCAATAGGGGCCGCTTTCAATTCCAGGTGAATGCCATTGATCTTAAGACCCACCATATCCAGGTCCAGAACAGCGTTGGTGTCCAGGTCGCCGGGGGTAAAACCTGCCTGTGTCAAAACCGCGCTGACTGCCATGGTAAAGCATCCTGCGTGTGCTGTAGCCAGCAGTTCTTCGGGATTGGTGCCTACGCCTTCCTCAAAACGGGTCTTAAAGGAATATTGGGTCTTGTTCAGGGTGGTGCTTTGGGATGTCAATACACCTTTGCCTTCTTTTAGATTGCCATTCCAATGGGCGGTTCCTGTACGTTTCATAATTAAATGGTATTTGAAAGTTAAATGAATAAACCTGTATGAAAATGCCGTGCCAGCTTCTTCCCTGGCGCCAGCGATAAGAATAACATAAAGCTACGGGATTTAGTTTAAGATAAGCCCGGGTCATCCGGTATCAGCAACGGAATCCATGAATTCTACAAAAAATGGAAGGTACTGGCTGCCAACTTAACTTATTGAATGGCCATTTGACGGGGTACGGGAGCTGCCGCTTATAGGTAAATTGATGATGAATTAACATACAGCATGTATTTCCGGGCGTTTAGCCTTTGTACTGTATTGAAAATTTGTTTCATTATCCATTAAACTGTTTGACAAATGAAAAAAATGATCGTAGCGATTACCGCTTCCTTTCTGCTTGTATGCATAGCTGGATTTACTATCCATCAACCTTCACCGGGCAACAAACACTTCAAAAAACTAAGATCAAAAGCAAAAGACAATGGCCCGGTCTGGATCAACAGCAATCGGGGTTATGTACATGCCTGCGACTATGTAGAGCATTATTATGTTGTAGATGGTGAGCCCGGTGATACGTATGAATGGTATTGGGATCCTTATAGCCCCGGCCTTCCAACGCAGTACCTTGGCAGTAATAATTATGCTGATGTACAACTGAGTGTGGGTGATGTTATCCTTGTAAAAGTAAACTCCCTGAATTACGGTTATTATGAGTATTGGGATACCGCCGTTCCCTGTGAGAATTAATTAGCCTGTCCGGATTGCTGTATATTAATTACGATAGAACCTGCTTCCGGGCAGGTTTTATTGTGCCGTGGAGGCCTATTCTGTAACCCTAAAGTTTGTTTTCCCGCTGATCACACCTTCCATGCTATAGCCCTGCAGTATACAGGTAAAACGCCCGTTGAGGTCATTGGTAGAGAATTGCAGTGTAGCTTCTCCCTTTTCATCTGTCAATACCTTGTACGTCCAGAACAGGGTTGACATCACCTCGGGTTCTGTTGGGTTGAACTTATCATAGTCTGCCACATAAAACTCCTTTGGATAGGCTGTTCCATTTACCTGTTGCATGAAGCCCGGTGGCTTTTCCTGTCCCTTGCAGCCTTCATATACCACCATCCGGCCGCGGTAATTATAGCTGGCGCCATCCACCGGCATGGAGCCGGTTGGGTGGTTTTGACAATTCAGCACATTGTACATGCATACCCAGTCACTGCAGTTGGCGCTTTTAAAGGTGCCGGAGAAATAATTGTCATATTTTTTAGCCGTTACCACTACGGCCTGCATGGCTTTTTTCAACAGTTGCTGTTCCTGTTCCTGCTCCTGCACGGATTGTTCAGCTTTGGAGTAGCCTGCGACTGGCCAGGTGACCTGGGATAAGGCAGTATCCAGCATACTGCATACATTATGGAGCTTTAAGCCATAGTCTTTAAAATTCCTGCTGTCACTGACCAGGATAATTGCTTTCTTACCCAGCTCTACTGTAAGCGCCTGCGAGGGCAGTTCAAAATAACCGGAAGAGTCCGTTTCAAGTGTGAAGGTCTTGCTGCCGCTAATGATCATGAGGCCCACTGGTTTCTTTACCGGGCGGTCTTTGTAGTATACATACCCTACATTACAATTTTTTTCTTCCTGTGCAGTATAGGGAGGGGCAGTATTGATCTCCTCCCATTTGTACCTGGTCCAATACCGGGTGAGTAAGATCTGTTCAATATTGTACCCAATGCTCAAATAATCAGTTCCTGGCATGGCAGCAGGTGCGGGGAGGTAACGGTCAAAATGTTGGAACCGTACAATATCAGCAGCCCTCGTACTATCAAGTCGTGAAGCCAATACACAAGCCAGTGAGAAAATTGATTTTACCGGCTGTCCTGCAGCGTTGGTCACTTTTACTTTCAATTGCAGTTTGGCGCGGTGGTGATACGCTGTTGAATCGGTAGTGAGCTGTACCCGCAAAGGCGCTCCTTTTTGGATATAGACCGCTCTTTCTGCTTTCGGTACACCTATTGAATCAAATAAGGTAAGCGTTACCACTCCTTCGGGCATGTCGATCGTTGAGAGACGCAGCGTAGCCAACGCCTGGTTGGTGCGGAAGGTACCTGAAAAGAAAGCTGTCCGGTAATTATGGGCTACCAGGTGGCAGGTGCTTTTCCCCGGGGTACCGATCGCTATTTGAAAGCTGGTGTCTTTGATCACAGCCTGTTGCAGGTTGAGGCTGTAGCCGGTGGTGGCTACCGGGGGAAATTGATAGACCAGTGGGCGGGAGCCATCGGTTATTTGGAGTGTATAATTGACGCCGGCCTGTGGCAGCCAGTTGATGATGCCCGTGCCGTATTGGTCGGTTTGAAATTGGGCGATGGGTTGACCATTGGCCAATACCTGTCCCCGGGTGGCGATCGGTACTCCCTGGCCATTCTTAATTTCAATGGCCGTTTTAGATGGATGGTCATGTACCAGGTTGCCACTTTCCGGAAACAGTTTGATGATGGCTACGTCCTGGAATAAGGGGACTACCGTTTTGATCTCCTGCTTTTCTTTTTCCCTCGATATGGTAGCCTGCAATTGGAGCCGCTTGCCAAATACCTGTTGACGTAGCATGGCGAAACTCACTTCTCCAAAAGGGTTGATCTTCTTCTTGCCGCTTTGCAGGGCTTTGCCTTCTACCTGCAGGGTATAGGCCAGGTCGCCACCACTGGCCAGTCCGCCGTAGCCGGTGAGGACTTTATAGGTAAAATAAACCGAATCGGTGTTAGTTGCTGGTGTAGCCTGCGGCAACATGGATAATTTGAAGGTGGTAGATTCCCCGGCCCTGATGCTGATGGGTTGCTGGAAGATCGATTGTTGGGGGTGGTTGAGGTAACTGTTGGTATAGGCCAGTAGGCGGTATTCACCCGTGGGCAGGCTGTCGGGCAGAAAAATAGTGCCGGCGCCAATGCCCGCCTCAATGATAAACCGGTCGGACAGCACAATCTTTTTCGTAGCTTCTTCCACCAGTAATGTATAGAGTGTGTGCTGGAGTGTGGCGGTATCCTGTCCGAGGATGTAACCGGTGAACCAGATGTTTTCCTGGCGCACATATACGTTTTTGTCGATATGCAAAAAGAGGTCGGGTGTTTGCCGGCCCGCGGCATATTGCGAGAAACTGGAATCCAGGGCATCCAGTACGGCCATTTCCTGCTGTTGCGCATTGGCTGTGCGGGCAAGCAGGCATAAAAGGATAAAAGCAAATAGTCGAATCAATCGTTTCTGCATAAGGCGCCATGAAAATACGGGTGTTTGGGAATAAGAAATTCAAAATCATTTAAATTAGATTAAACAATAGTAAGTGATGAGTAGTATTAAAAAAACGCTGAATAAGAAAAGCTCAACTATCGGGAAGTTGATGAATTGTTTTGAAGCTGTGAAAGAGAATGAAAATGTGGCAGTGATATAGCCCCCCATCATTTAACAATCCTGCTTATAAATAAAGCGTACCTTCCGCGCGTTGCCAGTCCCTGTACCAGGCACACCGTCACTCAACTATCCACCATGCCCAAAGTAACATACAATAACAAGAGCAAACCATTTTACCAAACCATCAAAGCAGGTGTTGACCAATACTTTGCAGGCAAAAAGGTAAAACCCACAGGGAACTGGAAGTTGTACAGTAAATCTGTTATTCTGATCTCCTCGGCGGTAGCTATTTACCTGTCGCTGTTGTTTTTCACCCTCCCGGTGGCGGTAAGCATCGTTCTCTGCTGCCTGCTCGGTTTTCTCCTGGCCAGCATTGGTTTTAATGTCATGCACGATGCCTGTCATGGCAGCTACTCCAGCAAAAAATGGATCAACAACATCATGGGGCTCACGCTCAACGCCCTCGGCGGGAATGCTTTTATCTGGAAATTTAAACACAATATCATCCACCATACCTACACCAACGTAGACGGGATAGATGACGATATCAATAAAAGCCCCCTCATGCGTATGTGTGCCTCCCAAAAATGGGTGCCGGCACACCGCTTCCAGCATATTTATGTGCTGCCCATCTATGCCATCTCGTCCCTGGCCTGGGTACTGCTGCTCGACTTCGACAAGTACTTCAAAAGAAAGATCGTAGATACACCCCTGCAAAAAATGGATAGGAGAGAGCACTTCATCTTCTGGATCAGCAAAGTATTGTATGTACTGTTCTATATTCTCATCCCCGTACTCGTGCTGGGTTGGGTGCCCTGGCTCATTGGTTTTGTGAGTATGCACATTGTGATGGGTATTACCCTCGCCGTTGTATTCCAGCTGGCGCATGTGGTAGAAGATACTGCCTTCGAACATGTAGAAGTCAACGATCAGCTGCAGATAGAAAATGAGTGGGCCATCCACCAGGTGGTAACAACTGCCAATTTTGCCAGAAAGAATAAGATCATCTCCTGGTTTACGGGCGGACTCAATTTCCAGGTAGAGCACCACCTGTTTCCCCGGATAAGCCATGTGCACTATCCTGCGATCAGCGGCATCGTACAACGCGCCTGCCTGCAGTATAACATTGCTTACAATGAATTTCCCACCATGAGTAAGGCGGTGGCGTCACATTTCAAAACTATGCGCCAGTTGGGCCGTAAACCCTAGGCATATACACGGGCTAACTGCCTTGAAGACAAAGTATAAAAGCACATAAAGCATAAAAAAAGTCCCGGGACGCTCCCGGGACTTTTTATTTATGATCATGCTATCATACTACTACCACCTGTTATTGCGGCCACCACCGCCGCCACCGAAATTCCTGCCGCCGCCACCGCCGCTTTCAGATCTTGGCTTGGCAACTGACACAGAAATGGTCCTGCCTTCTACTTCACGGCCGGAAAGCTTGGCAATCGCTTCTTCTGCTTCCGCTGCCTGTGGCATTTCCACAAATCCAAAACCCCTGGATTTGCCGGTAACCCTGTCGGTGATCACCTTAGCAGAAGTGACTTCACCAAAGGCGGCAAATAACGCATTCAGGTCTTCATCGGAAACGTGAAAACCGAGGTTTGAAACATACATGTTCATACTGTAATATTAAAGTGTGATAAATAACTGAGGCAGGACAATAAAAAGTAGCGACAAAAAAAGGATGCGGGAGAAAAAGAGAAGTGAAAAGGCCAATTACTTAATGTTGTACATCTCAGTTGTATAGGGAAGATAACCATTAAAAGACATACAGCCAATTAATTAATGAGCTAAAATAGCGGTGGGGAGCGAGCGGTTGCTGCAGGAGCAGATCCCAAAATAAATTAGCCCGAATGCTATTATTGATGTAGCTTTAGAACTATCCATATGACTTCTTATATATCCTGATCTGTTCTGCCTGCCCCTCTTCAGTTCCTGCATATGATTAGTCTTGCACTACCAAAAAATAGTACTATATGCGCATCTTCGTAGGCAATTTAAGCGACCTGGCTACTGCCGATCATCTGTCAACCCTGTTTGTGAAATTCGGCGAAGTGTTATCTGTTTACATTATGCCCGATGAGGTCAGCGGTCATTCTCTTGGTTACGGCTTTGTAGAGATGGAAAATGTGGCCGGCGCCATCGCCATATCTGAACTCGATAGCTGCCGGTTTATGAACCGCTATATGGATGTGAATGAATGTTGATGCAAGGCATCAGTAATGAGGGTAAGCCGGTACTTCACGTACACTGATCTTTTTGCCATCGATCATCGTCTGGTCCAGGGTTATGATAGCCTGCCTCGCCTGCGTTTCTACAGGCATATCCACAATGGCATGCCCTTTCGAACGGCCATTGAGCTTGTCCTTGATCACTTCTGCGGCATCTACAATGCCAAAAGCTGCAAATAACTTCCTGATATCTGAATCAATGACGTTCAGGCTAAGATTGTGTACCTGTATGTTCATACTTTTAAAATGTTTGGTGGTTGTCGGGGCGGGTTTCTTAAAACAATGGTTGCAACAATTGGTTTAATCTGCTTCGTACATATATTGTTCGCGAAGCCAGTTAAAAACACCCATCTCACTTTTGATCGTGGTGGGCAATTCTTTCAGCATCAGCGTTTCGAGTTTACGACCCTGATCGATCGTCAGTTTGCCGATCGCTTCCCCAAAATAATTGATGATGTACAATACCTGAAGGCCATTGAACGGATCAAATAAGCGGCGGCCGGGACTTCCTGAAAAGGCTGTTCCTACAGGAGCTGTAAGCCAATGGTAATGATTGCCAGCCAGGTGTTCTTTAAGAAAGGACATAATTGTTGTTTATAGTTGAACACCGGCTACTGATCAAGAAAGTAAAAAGGAGGTCTGCTACTGTTTGAAAACATCAACCGGGATTGCGCTAAAGGTAACCTTTTAGCACCAATCCCGGCTTTTTATTTGGAATGCAAAGGGGCGGGTTTTCTAAACCTGCACGCCTGCCCTGGCAAGCCTGTAAAGGGCCACCTGCTGCTGCTGTTCGAACACGAAATTGCCCGAATTCAACCGCCAGTTTGTATATATGGGGAAATGATATTGTTGATTATTATCGGCAATTGCTGCCTGGGCTGTTTGCAAGCCGGGAAAATTGGGGTCAGTTGTCGGCTGAGTTGCCTCAAACTGTGCCCCATAGGCAAACAGATTATAGTCTACACCCGGATAATTGGAGGGCGTGGTTCCTCCGTAGAGCTGAAGGTTCAGCCAGTCCACATTGTCATTGACAGGAGCTGCATCCAGGTTGTCTCCGGTGACCGGTGAAATGATGAGGTAATAATGCTTCTTATTTTCCTTCTCCAGTTGATTGAATTGCTGGCGGATAGCATATAACAACAGGCTCATTTGAGCTGCGGTGATTGATCCGGAAAGCGGCGGTTCCCAATCAAAATCAAATCCATCCAAACCATATCCCTGGATCGCAATGGCCAGGTTCCTTGCAAAGACGGCGGCGCATTGCGCATCGGTGAGGCCAGGTACGGTGAAGATATTTGACAAGGTTGGTTTATATCCCCAGTCCAGTGTAAAAATGAATTTTATGCCTGGATTCTGTATCCGTGCATCACGGATTATGAATTGCAGGTAATCCTTATTGGTATAGCCGCCCGGATGGGCTGGAATGGGCGTTGCAGGTTCGCCCATCGTAAGAGTATAGGCCGGTGCTCCCGCACTATGCGGCATGGTAGTGGCAAAACAAATATGCAGGAAATCTACGGATTGGTAAACGTTGTTGCGGATCAAAGACTGGTAACAACTGTCATTGGAGTAATAATTGGTACCTGGCAAATAATCGTCATTGAGGAATATCCAGGCGTTGACGAAGCGTGCAGGAGCAGCATTTTCCATTGTACTTTTTTTGAAGATGATTAGATAAGGTATTCATGTAGTGTACCGGAAAATTGCTAAAACAAATCTATTCCGTTTAACGGGTAAAAACAAGCGTAGAAATACCTGCCGAAGGATGTATACTTTCTGATTATTGAAAAGGCGCCTGGCTGCCCAGGGTGTCCAGGAACTGGAGTCCCCCGCTTTAAAATGCACAACCGGTTGCACAGCAATTTTGCCACGGAGTCCAGTAAATTCGATGCCGTATAAAAGCGACTAGACCTGCTTTTATGCTTTTACAGAATCAAAGAGCAGCATTAACCTTATGTTTAAGAATATTCTGGCAGCGTATGGCCTGGAGATTGGTGATGTCTTTATGCAGGAGTTTGGCATAGGCCTTATCAATAAAACCTGGAAAGTAGAGAAAAGTGACCGCACAGCTTCCTATATCCTTCAAAGGATCAACCACTCTATATTTAAGCGCCCGGATGATATAGCCTTCAATGTGTCCTATATTGCGCGCTTCCTCCAACAGCACCACCCGGACTACTTGTTTATTACACCCCTGACTACGGTGGATGGAAAAGAGTTGTATTATGATGAACAGCATGGGTATTTCAGGCTGGCCCCCTTTCTCGAAAATTCCTGTACGATCAATACGGTCAATACGCCGAGGCAGGCTTTTGAAGCAGCCCGCCAGTTTGGCCAGTTCACCAGTTTGTGTTCGCGGCTTGACCCGGCAAAACTGAAGATCACGATCCCTGATTTTCACAACCTGCCTTTCCGCTACCAGCAGTTCCGGGAAGCCCTGGAGCAGGGGAATAAAGACCGACGGTCTGAAACGCAGGACCTGATCGGTTTTTTACAGGCGCATGCGGGTATTATGACTACCTATACCGATATCCTGCAAAACCGGTCCTTTGGCATACGGGTTACCCACCACGATACCAAGATCAGCAATGTATTGTTTGATGCTGTGGACAATGGCCTTTGTGTGATTGACCTCGATACGCTGATGCCGGGCTATTTTATCAGCGATGTGGGGGATATGATGCGTACTTACCTGTGCCCGGTCAACGAAGAAGAAACGGACATGAGCAGTATTGGCGTGCGGGAAGATTATTTCCAGTCGATCGTTACGGGATATTTGTCGGCCATGAAGCCCTTGCTCAGCCGCGATGAAAAACATCATTTTGTGTATGCGGGTAAATTCATGATCTATATGCAGGCCCTGCGGTTTTTGACGGATTACCTCAACAACGATGTGTATTATGGCGCCCGCTATGAACGCCACAATGTGGTGCGTGCCGAAAACCAGGTAGTACTCTTACAAAAGTTGCTCGACAAAGAACCCATACTCAACGGCATCGTCACCGACGCCTTGTACACCACTGTTCCTGGCATGTAAATGTCAGGCTGAGCTTGTCGAAGCCGTCTAATGCAGCCTGTCGAAGCCTTTAACCGCGAAGCGGTTATTCTGTGCAAATCCGTGATATCTGTGAGAGACTTTCCACGCAACCGATTGTCACAACCGATTGTGCGAAATTGTGTTCGTTCCAAGCAACCTGCTCCTGTAATAGCTACCTTTAACCAGGTATTTTTTCACCGTTTTTTATATCGAACAATGAAACTGACCCTAACCGGATTGTGTTTAACGGCGCCCTTGTTGATCCTGGCCCAAACGCTTCCTTCTGAATTATTATCTCCCGAGATCACAGCCGTAAACCGGCTCCCGATGAAGGCTGCTGCTTTTGCCTATGAGAACAGGCAGCTGGCCACGGGTGGTGAAAAAGCTCAATCGACTTATTTTCTTTCCCTCAATGGTCTTTGGAAGTTCAATTGGGTACAGGACCCCACACAACGGCCTGCCAACTTTTACCGCAAGGATTTCAATGATGCGCAATGGACCAATTTTAAGGTGCCGGCCAATTGGGAAGTGAATGGCTATGGACTACCCATTTATGTGAACCAGCCGTATGAATTTGCAGGCCGTCAGAAAACAGGCCGCAACCTGCAAGCTCCTTTTGATATTCCTGAACACAACAACCCGGTGGGTTCTTACCGCAAGAAATTTATCCTGCCGGCGGGTTGGAACGGCCGCCAGGTATTCATTCACCTGGGTGCTGTAAAATCAGCTTTCTTCATTTGGGTGAACGGCGAGAAAGTAGGGTATAGTGAAGACAGTAAACTGGCGGCAGAATTTGATATTACCCGCTATGTGCAGGAAGGGGAAAACCTGGTAGCGCTGGAGGTATACCGCTGGAGTGATGGCTCTTACCTCGAGTGCCAGGACATGTGGCGCATTTCAGGTATTGAAAGAGACGTATATGTGTATTCAACGCCCAGGCTGGATCTCGTAGATTATAAAGTTACTGCCGACCTCAGCAACAACTATACGACCGGCGAGCTGTCCATCGATGCTACGATCAACAGCTATAAAATAGACAAAAGAACTTTGCATAGTAAACCAGATACCTTTTCTGTTGAGATTGAATTGGTAGACCGGCAGGGAAATAAAGTATTAGAAGAAACAACCAAAGGCGTACAGACAGTATTGGGCAATTACCGGTCTGCCGTTCATTTTCAACGGCAGCTGCCAGGGGTTCATACCTGGTCCGCAGAAACCCCTTATCTCTACACATTATACTTCACCTTAAAAGACAAAGACGGAAAGGTATTGCAGGTAGTGCCGCAGCGTGTGGGATTCCGCAACATTAAGATCGTGGACCGCAATTTCCTGGTCAACGGCAAACGGGTATTCCTGAAAGGGGTGAACAGGCATGAACACAATGCCACGCAAGGCCACACGCTGACGCATGGGGATATGGAAAAAGACATGGAGATGATGAAAAAACTCAATGTCAATGCCGTGCGTCATTCTCATTATCCGCCCGATCCCTACTGGATGGAACTTTGTGATCAATACGGGCTTTATGTAATAGATGAGGCCAATATCGAATCGCATGGCAGGTATTATGACCTGGAGACGACGTTCGCCAATGACCGGCTTTGGTTAAAAGCGCATATGGACAGGATACTGCGCATGTATGAGCGCGACAAGAACCATCCTGCAGTCGTTACCTGGTCGCTGGGCAATGAAGCGGGCAATGGTACGAATATGTATGAAGCCTATGACTGGCTCAAGAAAAACGATACCCGTCCGGTGCAGTATGAGCGTGCCGAGCGCGATTACAATACCGATATGATCGTGCCGCAGTACCCGGCGCCCAATTCTCTCGAAAGGTATTCCCAACGCAATCCCGACCGCCTGATGATCATGAGCGAATACGCCCACATCATGGGCAATAGCCTGGGCAACTTCAAAGAGTACTGGGATAAGATCGAAACGAATCCTTACCAGCAGGGAGGATTCATCTGGGAATGGATCGATCAGTCTATCGATACCGTTAAGAATGGCAAGCGGATCATGGCTTATGGCGGTGATTTCCCCCTGAGTGGTCCGGTAGATGAAAACTTCAGCGACAATGATTTTTGTGTGAAAGGAGTGGTAACGGCCTACCGTGGACTAACGCCCATGGCTGTTGAAGTAAAGAAAGTGTACCAGCACATCAAGACGAGCTGGAAGGGCAATAACCAGGTTACTGTGCGCAATGGGTATTTCTTCAGGAACCTGGATAATATACAATTGAACTGGGAGCTGCTGCAGGACGGACAACCTGTATCCAAGGGTGTGATCGCCGCATTGAACCTGGCGCCCCAGGATTCTGCTATCTTGACCATCCCGGTAAAAACGACATTTACGAAAGACCATGAATATTTCCTGAACATCACGTATACCATGAAGGAAGGGGAACCTTTCCTGGAGAAAGGGTATGCTATCGCCGCCGAACAATTTATGGTGGGTGAGAAAACAACATCGGTAGTCCCGGCTGTTGGTAAAAGCGGCTCATTGCAGGTGGTTGAAAATGGTAAACAATTAACGCTACAAGGAAAAGACTTTACGATCGGCTTTGACCTGGAGAAAGGCTTGCTCAGTGGGTACACGCTCAAGGGGCAACAATTGTTGCAGCAGGGACCGCAGCCCGCTTTCTGGAGAGCGCCTACGGACAATGATATTGGCGCGGGTTACAACCATTCCCTGCGCAATTGGCGCAATGCCTATGAGCAGGGTACTGCATTGACGGTAGCTTCCCGGAAGATCGCCGAAGGCTATGAAGTAGTCTTCACCAAAAAGATCATGAATGGGGATGCGGTGGCGGAACAAACATTTACCATTTATGGTGATGGTGTGGTGAAAGTAGAGAACCGTTTCAAAGCAGTCGGCGGCAAGCACAAGATATGGTACCGTGTGGGCAACGACCTGCAGGTAAACCAGCAATTCAACAAGATCAAATTCTATGGACGTGGGCCCTGGGAGAATTACTGGGACCGCAAAACAGCTTCGCCCGTGGGGATCTATGCACAGTCGGTGGATGAGCAGTATTTCCCGTATGCGCGTCCGCAGGAAAGTGGCAACAAATCGGATGTGCGCTGGGTAAGCCTCACGAACCAGCAAGGCAAAGGCCTGCGCGTGGAGATGGCCGATAGCCTGCTCAATTTCGCTGCCCTGCCATATAGCCTCGATGATCTTGATCCGGGAGCAGACAAAAAACAATACCATTCCGGTGAACTGGTGAAGCGGAAGGAGATCTATATGCACATCGACCTGCAGCAAAGTGGACTGCAGGGTATTGACAGCTGGGGATCACAGCCACTGGAACAATACAGGATACCGTACAAGGATCACCAGTACAGCTATTGGATAAAACCTATTCGCTAAACCATTGTCAGGGTGAGCCGCCCTTCAAGGGCGACCCACCCTGACAATGACGACACACCCTTCAAGGGCGACCCACCCTTCAAGGGCGAACCACCCTGGGTTAAACTAAAATGATTATGAAACAGTTTATCTTATTACCGGCACTCATAGGCACCCTCGCGGTGGTATTGCCGGCTTTTCATACAGCGCCGGAGGTACCCGGCAGGCATACTACACCTGCTGAAACGATCATACTGCCACTGGGCGGCAATACCTGGGTGCAGGGGGCTACGGAAAAGAGACGGCTGCTCACCGCCAATGGTATTGAGAACTGGAACAACAAAGACATATCCTTTACGACGTATGTGCGCATCAATACGCCCGGTACCATGCAGGTGAAGCTAAAAGGCAAAGCCAGCCAGCCGAGCCAGCTCATCATGACGATTGCCGGCAATAAGAAGACCCTCACGCTTAGCGCAGCGGGTGCCCAGTGGACGAATGCAGGGGAGTGGATCTTGAAAGACACTGGTTATATCGCTATTCAATTGGCAGCAGCCGGTAAGGTAGACGACCGGGTGATCAATATCAGTGATTATGAACTGAGCGGTACGGCCATCAATAGTGCTACTGCTTTTGTGAAAAACAATGAAGGTAATTTCTTTTATTGGGGTCGTCGTGGCCCTTCGGTGCATCTGAACTATGCTTTTGCCGATAGCATCCAGGCCGAATGGTTTTACAATGAGATCACCGTACCTGCCAGTCAGGATGTGATCGGTTCTTACTATATGGCCAACGGATTTGGCGAAGGTTACTTTGGCATCCAGGTCAACTCTGCTACGGAAAGAAGGATACTTTTTTCTGTATGGAGCCCCTTTTCCACGGATGATCCCAAAAGCATTCCCGAAGACCAGCGCATCACGATGCTGAAAAAAGGCGCCGAGGTACATGCCGGTGAATTTGGTAATGAAGGCTCGGGCGGACAAAGTTACCTGCGCTTTCCCTGGAAAGCGGGGCTTACGTATGGTTTCCTGCTGAGGGGTGTGCCCGATGGCAACAACAATACGACCTATACTGCTTATTTCCATGACCCGGAGCAAGGCAAATGGCTGTTGATCGCTTCCTTCAAAAGACCCAAGACGAACAAACACCTCACCCGTTTCCATTCTTTCCTGGAGAACTTCAATCCTGATCAGGGTAACCTCGAAAGAAGGGTATTGTTTGGCAACCAGTGGATACGGGATGTGAAAGGTAACTGGATCGCCCTCAAAACGGCTGGCTTTACTTATGATAATACGGCTGCCAAAGGCTACCGGAAAGATTATGCGGGTGGTGTGGAAGGCAATCGTTTTTATCTGAAGAACTGCGGTTTCTTCAATCAAAGCACACCTTATAGAAGTTCTTTCACCCGCACAGGTGATAACAAGGCGCCGGTGATCGACTTTGATAAGCTGCCATAGCGTAAGGGTGGGTCGCCCTCCGGGGGCGGCTCACCCTGTAGTTCAACCTAAATAGAAAAACAACCAACTATGAAGCAATTAACGGTTCCACACCTTTCAATCAAAGATCCGCAGGATATGCAGGAACTGGATCGGCTGTTGAATGCCCTGCCCAGGCAGTTAATTGCGGAAGTTCCCTGGCAGGACTATCCTTACAAGCCTGCTGTTGAGTTTGTGATCGGTTATCATGAAAGCTACCTTTTCCTTAAATATTTTGTAGCAGAAAAGGCCATCCGTGCGGTGGCCAACCAGGTCAATGGCAAGGTGTGGGAAGATAGTTGTGTGGAGTTCTTCATCAGCTTTGACGATGTGGCCTATTACAACCTGGAGTTCAATTGTATTGGCACCAGCCTGATAGGGTTTGGGCCTTCTAAATCGGAGCGCAATATGCTGCCGGCGCCCATTGTTGAGCAAATCGTTACACATACAGCCATCACGCGGCAGCCAGCTAAGAAATTGGTGCAGTGGGAACTTACGATCGCTATTCCCGTCACCAGTTTTATACATCACCAGCCACTTACCTTATCCGGCCGGCAATGCCGGGCTAATTTTTATAAATGCGGGGACCAGTTGCCCGAGCCTCATTTTGTAAGCTGGCGTGTTGTCGACTCGGCAACGCCCAATTTTCATGTGCCGGCCAGCTTTGGGAGCCTGCGTTTTGAATAGCTATTGGTCACGTTCTTAAATATGTACTCATGGATAACAAATTGCCTACCGTTAAAGAGATTGCCCGCCGGCTCAACGTGTCTGTATCTACCGTTTCCAGGGCCTTGAGCGATCATCCGCGTATTGGTCTTCGTACGAAAACGAAGGTGCAGGAACTGGCTAAGGAAATGAACTATGAGCCCAACGCCAAAGCCATTTTCTTCAAGCAACGGAAATCTTTCATTGTAGGCGTTATCCTGCCTTATATCCGCGAAGAGTTCTTCTCCGAAGCCATCAGCGGTATTGAAGCCGCAGCAATGGAACATGAGTACACCATCCTGTTTGGACAAAGCTACGACAACCCCGAGCGGGAAAAGCAGGTGGTAGATACCATGAAGAAGCAACGGGTGGATGGCCTTATCATTTCCCTGTCCAAGCAAACCAATAAATACGAGCACCTCCAGGCATTAGACAAATACGATATACCGGTTGTCTATTTTGATCGGGTGCCTGCCATCGAGAATGTGCACAAAGTATATTGCGACCTGTACCAGGGGACTACGGAAATGGTGAACTGGCTGTTCAACCGGGGGTATCGCCGGGTTGCGTTCATCAATGGTCCTGAGAAGTTACAGGCCAGCAAAGAAAGATTGAAAGGGTACCTGGAAGGTGTGACCAGGCAAAAGCTCAAGATCGATATGCAGATGGTAGAAACTACGGATCTGTCCAAAGAAAGCACCCACCAGGCTATGAAGAAACTGCTGTCGCTGAAGAACAGGCCGCATGCCATTGTTACCTTCAATGATTATGTGCACATGGATGCGGTACAATATGCAGAACAGCATAATGTACAGATCAATAAAGACATTGCATTTGTAAGTTATGCCAACCTGCCTATAACCAGTTATACAGCCTTTCCGCCACTGGCTTCCATTGAACAATATCCTTATGGGCAAGGCAAGAAAGCCATGGAACTGATGATCAGGATCCTCCAGGAGAAATCTGCCGGAACTACTGTTCCCGATACGCACCATACTGAAAAGGTAATGCCTACACTCGTAATGCACCATCCTGTAGCGAGGTAAGCGGGATGGCCATTTTGCGCTACCGGTTGCACACAGGAAAACAACGGGAGATGCTTAATATTGGTCATTGAGCAAGTGTATGCTCATGGCAACAGATTGAAACAACCCAAACATATTATTCTCCATGAACAGAAAAGAGTTTGTTAGAAATACCAGCCTGGCAGCCGCTGCCCTGGTAATGCCGGGCAAGAGCCTGTTTGCCGGCAAGTCCGATACCAAAGTTAAAATAGGTGTTATCGGTGTAGGCCTTCGTGGTCAGGGTCACCTGAGCCTGTTGCTGAAAAGAGAAGATGTTGAGGTGGTAGCGATCTGTGATGTGGATGATAAGATGCTTGGCTGGTCGAAAGACATGATCACGAAAAGCGGCAGGAAGATGCCGGAAGTCTTTACAGGCGATCCTTATGCCTGGAAGAAACTGGTAGAAAAGAAGGGGCTGGAGGCGGTAGTGATCGCTACACCCTGGGAATGGCACAAGCCCATGATCATCGGTGCGCTGGAAGCCGGCATTAAATACGTAGGTACTGAAGTATGCCTGGGCATTACGCTGGCCGATCATTGGGAGGTTGTGAAAGCTGCTGAAAAATACCAGGCGCACGTAATGATGATGGAGAATGTTTGTTACCGCCGTGATGTAATGGCGGTGCTCAATATGGTGCGGCAGGGATTGTTTGGTGAAATGGTGCACCTGCAGGGCGGATACCAGCATGATCTGCGTGCTGTGAAGTTCAACAGTGCTACCGGGGCCAAAGGCGTGGAATTTGGTGAGAACGCATTTTCAGAAGCGAAGTGGCGTACCAACCACTCGGTGCACCGCAATGGAGACCTGTATCCTACGCATGGTGTAGGGCCGCTGGCGCATTGTATCAATATCAACCGGGGCAATCGTTTCTTAACACTCAATTCCTTTTCTACGAAGACAAGGGGATTGCACAACTATATTGTGAAGGAAGGCGGAGCGACGCATCCCAATGCGAAAGTAAATTTCAAACTGGGGGATGTGGTTACCACGCATATTTCCTGTGCCAATGGGGAAACGATCCTCCTGCAGCATGATACCAATTTGCCCCGGCCTTATTCTCTTGGCTTCCGGGTGCAGGGCACGGAAGGCTTGTGGATGGATGTAAACAGGAGCATCTACATTGAAGGAAAATCGGCCAAAGGTCACCAGTGGGACGATCAGAAAACCTGGCTCGACAAATATGATCACCCGCTGTGGGCTAAGTACAGCAATTCGGCAGAAGGTGCGGGGCATGGCGGTATGGACTTTTTTGTGGTGAATTCCTTTGTCGAGTCTGTGAAGCGCAAAGTGGCTACCCCGATGGATGTGTATGATGCAGCTGCTTGGAGTGCGATCACTCCATTGAGTGAACAATCCATCGAGCTGGGCAATGAAACGGTAGAGTTTCCCGACTTTACCGGTGGCCAGTGGATGTACCGCAAACCGGTGTTTGCTTTAGATGATCAGTATTAACCATTCAATACCCTTTCTTATTTTTCCGTATCCTGTAATGGGTTACAAAGCAAGACAGCCTTCCGGGGCTGTTTTTTGCTTTGTAATACGTTTTATGAAATGCTATCCTTCCCGATCACCGTCCAGTCGTCATTACCATGCCCCTTGGCGATCCACCGGTCCATTTCCGCAGCAATGGCGGGTACAATGGCCAGTTGGGTGCCGCCTTTGGCCGCGCTGTCTAAAAACAACTGCGTGTCTTTGCGCGCCATACTCAATTCCCAGGAAGGTTTGTCATACGTGCCGGCTGTCATTCTCTTCAACCGGGCAGGCAGCATAGCGCCGGGGTTCCACAGGTCAAACAAGGCCGCTATATCACTAACGGGAATATTCAGTGCTTTGGCAAGCGTAAGCGTATCTGCCAGTCCTGCTGTAAACGTTACCAGGAAGCAGTTGCCCATCAGCTTCATACCGGCAGCTTTCCCTTCTTCAGCACCCAGATTGATGAGTTTACCTGTCATGGCCGACAGGGTAGGGGTCAGCTTCCCGATCACTGTCTGGTCGCCCGATACCAGCATGTACCCGGTACTTTCCAATGCATTGGGAGGCCCCATGAACACCGGTGCATGTAAATAGGTATATCCTTTTTCTTTCCAGGCCTGCGTGCGTTGTATGGCCCCTTCTGCAGAAGTAGTGGTATGGTCAATAATAACAACGCCGGGTGCGAAGCCCGGTGCAGCCAGGTTCAGCACATCATTCACCGAGGCATCATCCTTCAGCGTGATGTGAATGATGTCGGCGCCTTTCACAGCATCGGCTACGTTGGCAAATGCCTTTGCCCCATCTGCTTCCAGTGCAGTGGCTTTGGCAGCTGTTCTGTTCCATACATTGACTTGTTCCCCTTTCCTGATCAATGCCCGTACAAAATTGGACCCCAACAGGCCCATACCTATAAATGCTCTCATAGTAATTACTTTTTATAAAGGTATTAAAATATTGCACGGCAATTACTCAGTGCCCATCCGGCATCCCTTGCTGAAGTATCCGTATAATGCAATACTTGGCTCGTTTTGACTGGGTGATTTCCTGCATCCCCTTCCTTTTCTTATATGCTTACGCAGCCTGCACTGGCTTATAACTCACCGCCAGCACACCTTTCTCCAGGGATTGTACATTCACCAACTCAAAGCTGCTATTCATGTCTTCAAATAACCGGCCACCGGAAGTACCCATAATATGCGGGTTGATCAACAGTTTCAGTTCATCTACCAATCCTGCTTGTAATAATGTCTTCACCAGCATGGTACTGCCCTGCACCAGTATATTGCCGCTGGTTGCTTTTTTGAGGGCGGCTATTTCCTGTATTATGTTTTGCTTAATGATGGTGGTGTTCTCCCACTTTGCTTCTTCCAGATGAGCGGACGCTACATATTTCTTCACCTTGTTGAGTTTCTCTGCTACGCCCATTTCATTGTTTTGCATCATAGACCAGTAGCCATGTAACATTTCATAAGTAATACGGCCATACAGCATGGCATCACAGTCATGTATAATATCCTGTATATACTTTCCCCGGCTATCACTGTGGTAAGGATTAAACCATTGCTCCATAGAGCTGGCATCAACAACTCCATCTAAAGACATCCATTCGCTAACGATTAATTTTTTCATGGTAATAATATTTACCACAAAAATGGAGCAGGTTGCCTGGACGGAATAGAACAAACCCGTCAACAGATTAGAATTTAGGATTATATGGAGCCATTTGGGCCAGGTATTCTTTGGGTGTAAGCCCGGTGAACTCTTTAAACGTGCGGATAAAGTGACTTTGGTCGGCGAAGCCATGATCGTAGGCGAGATCGCTGAGCTTGCTAAACCCGTATTGGTTTAATTGCTGGAAAGCAGCATTGAACTGGCATACCCGGCTGAACAGTTTGGGTGCGATGCCTACATGCGCTTCAAACAATCGCTGGAAAGTTCTTTCCGATATATGCAGGTCCTGCCGTATCCTGATCAATGCATCGGGCGAATGATCCTTAATGATCTCTTGCGTGGCAAATACGATCTTCCTGTCGGTGGTACTGTCATGCGATAATTGAAGTATAAAACGCTCCAGCAACTGCAGGCGTTCTGTGAGGGAAGGCAGGTTTAACAGTTGCTCTTCCAAAGAAAATGCATTTGCCTGTTGCAGGAGCGCCAGGTCCATATGAGCGTCCGTCAGTTCCTGGGCAGCAATGCCAAACAAAGCTTTCAATGCATAAGGATAGAAAAAGCAGGCGATCATCGTAAAATCGCCGCGGAGCGACAAAGCATCAGGTTTGATCAGTTGTCCGTACAAGGTAAGGTGGCCAATACTTTGGTCTTGCTTCAGGGCGGGCACCGTTTGAAAAACAAGGGTGGGAGCCCCATTGGCAAAGAGGGGCAACACAAAATCGGGATGGATGTGGCGGTCGTTCTCAATGACCAGGATATGGCTTACATACCGGCTGACGGCTGGAGAGGGTATGATAAACTGCGTTTTCACAATACAATTTATTCATTTTAATGGGAATGTGCAGTGTGCGTTTTTCTATCCGGGGTCAACAGAAATCCAGGCATTTCATTGCCAATTCTGACCGGTATACCGTAGATTTAAGCACCTTTTCAACCCTGACCATTATGACAAAGACCACTTTATGCCTGATTCTTTCCCTGTTGACGGCCTTCTGTACTTACGCGCAAACCACTCCTGTTGTGGAACTGCCAGCTTTTAATGACGAATATTCGGCCCTGGTAAAGCAACTGGAGGCAGGACAAACGGATATTGATTACAGAGCCTTCCGGGAAAAGTTTATCGAAAGTGAGCAGTTCAAAATAGCTTCCAAAAGAAGTAAGGAGTATGACAGCTTAAAAAAGGAAATGTATACGCAAATGGGCAAAAGAAATGCTCCTGAAGTGATCAAAATAACAAAGCAAATGCTGAGCATCAACTATACCAGTATGATTGCGCACAAAATACTCCGTCAAACTTATAGTATCATTGGCGATACCAGTAACGCTGCCAGGTATAAGGCCATCCAATTTGGCTTGTTGAATTCAATAGTAAATAATGGCGATGGGAATACCTGCACCACGGCCTGGCCGGTAGTCCAGATAGAAGAAGAGTACTTCATCTTACAAATGCTGGGAGCGGATGTTTTAAAGCAAAGCACGGACACAAAGGGCGGCCATTGTGATAAAATGGAAGTAAAGACCGAAGAAGGCGAGAAAAAGACCTATTATTTCGGGATCAGCAAAATATTCGAAGGGTACAAAAAATTGATGTCGAAATAAGCATGGCTTAATTGCTTTTTTACAGCATTGATTAGTGCTTAACCCTTTATCTGCGTTGTTCACTCACCATACTAGCCTCGATCACCATGCACTTTAACTTTCACGAACGGTACAAAGACTATTCAACCCCCGAATTAAAAAAGATACTGGCCCAGGCCGGCGATTACCAGCCCGCGGCCGTGGAAGCTGTTACGGCTATCCTCAACGAAAGAGAACAGCTGCCTGAGTCGGCCATAGAGGATAATCCGGAGGTGGAAACCTACGGGGACACCGGTGGTGGAACAAAAGTGGCCGGGCGTCAACCCTGGACAGATAAGATAGCCCTTTTGCTAAAGCCGGTGCTGCAGCCGGTACAAGGTATACAACCCAACAGATGGCTTAATGTGTTGATGATCCTGCTCACGTTAAGATTGATATGGTTAGCCTACGGCGCTTTCAGGTTATGCTTTCTGTTGATAGGGTGTGAGGATTGTGAGATCGACAGGTATTTTTGGCTGGCCCTGTTAAATGCCCCCTTTGTAGGATTGGTGTTATTCCTATTATTGAAACAAAGAGCCCTGGGATGGATACTGCTTTGCTGCGAATGTGTTTTTATGATCACCAATGGCTTAAGCCAGGTCTATTACTATTTTAAAAAGAACGATCCTTTCGATGCAGGTCTGTGGGAATTATGGTTATTCCTTCCCTTGATTATTAGGTTGATCCTGGTCATTTATTTATGCCGGCCAGATGTGGCCGGTATATTTGGTATCACCCCGGAGCGTAAGAAAAAAGTAATTACGATCACTGCCGGCCTCACCTTGTTATACATGCTGGAGCAGGAAATATTGCATGGTTGATCGGTTGGTGGTGAATTCCTGCTAATAATTCCGCTTTCGCTTGCCTGTATGGTAGAATTATATAAATTTGGAATTGCCCCCTGCTCATTTACCGTGTGAAGTATTTACCTCATATGCCAGCCATATGACATTCCTTCATTTTAAAACTCCATCATCATGGGTAAATTTGTAATCTCACAAAGGTCCAATGGCGAATTCCAGTTTGTATTGAAAGCCGGCAATACCGAACCAATACTAACCAGCGAAGGTTATACTGCCAAAGCCAGCTGCACGAATGGTATTGAATCGGTACGTACCAATTCTCAGGACGATAGCAGGTATGACAAGAAGACTTCTTCCAACAACAAATTCTATTTTAACCTCAAGGCCGCGAACGGGCAGATCATTGGTACCAGTCAAATGTATGAAAGTGCATCAGGCAGGGACAATGGGATTGCATCCGTGAAAAGCAACGCGCCCGGGGCCACCATAGAGGATACAACAGTTTAGCAATTGTTGAATCATATTAACTAAAACAGGCTTCATTTGTGAACAACACAAGGGCCTGTTTTTTTTATTGGTAGCATCCGCTGCTATGACCTCCTGGTACGTGCTTCTCTATTCGGTTGTCTGTTCCGGTGACTAATTGTATAATATTGAGCAACTTGCTCCCTTTATTTACCCCCTGCTATGTTTTTGGGATCGATAATTTTATTATATTTAATCATCCATTTGATTTCCCCTCCATCCTTCCAGTCACTGGCTAAAGGCGGATTACCGGATTGGCAAGATCAATTTGTCGATGGTGGGTATGGTGGACTTTGCCAGTTGGAGGGATAATCCGGATCCTAATAAAGACAATAAACTGCGTACCGCCTGGGGATATATTCCGGCAGTGGAGTATTTCCCTTTTAAGGACCTCAACCTGAAATTCTTTGTGAGCTTTGTAGGCCGGGTATACCGGTATACAGATATGCCAGGAGCAGGTTCGGCTCCACCAACAGCACTACTGGCGTGATCTCGCTGGGCCTTATTTCACCCTTGCACATACTGTAAACCGGCAACCGAAGGCTGGGGGAGGGTTTCTGCCTGATCAACGGGTGGCAGAAGGGTAATGCTTTTGTGTTGCCTCTTTATGCCTTCGTCTGAGCCGCATGGCAAAGGAGAGAAGGATAAATCCGAAGATCAGGGCATAGAACCCAAATATCAGGGTAATGGTTATAGCGCCGGCAATGGGGTTGAGTATGATAAGGATGCCGAATGCAATGCCCAGTATGCCGGCCAATATATACCAGCCTTCGCCGGTGATCACTTTGCGCAGGCGGATGGAGACCACAATTTCGAGGAGACCTACTACAATGGCCCAGAATGCCACGAGGTAGAGCAGGGCAGCGCCGGTTACAAAGGGGTTCATAAAAGTAACTATACCGGCCAGTATGCTCAGTATGCCGATGGTGAGTACCCAGCCCCAATACTCCATTGTTTTCCGGCCACTGATGGCTGTTATTACGGAAAAGATGCCATCTACCAACATATAGGCGCCCAGGAAGATGACCAGGGTCGTAAATGTAACACCGGGAATCAGCAAAGCGATGATGCCCAGAATGATTGCAAACAGGCCCCTGAGCAGGAAGATCCACCAATACTGTGTGAAGAGCGGCGTCATAATGAATAGTTTTATGTTAGAGATATAATGCCATTGGCTTGTCCGTTGCAGGAACAGGGGTAGTGGTAGCAGTAAAGGGGGACTTGGTTGGAATAGCGGCAGTCGCAGTAATTCAGTGCAGGCGATAATACTTAAAGTTAATAAAATATATAATACGGTTAATGGCGTGCAGCGTTTTAAATCATTGCCTGGTCATGTTATGTTTTTATAACCTCCTGTCATGCCCCAACTCTACTGTTCCCGCTTTTATAAAATATCCCTTACACTATTACTTAGTTATGCTGTGTGGGGATGCAGAAAGCCTCATCATGAGCCCGGGCCGCCTCCCATCACCTCGATCCCTGAAGACGAGATCGTACATATACCAGTTGTTGTGCATGTGTTGTACAACAAAGCAAGCTTTAATATTTCCGACGAGAAGATACAAACGCAGTTAAGGGTATTGAATGAGGACTTCCGGAAAAAGAATGCGGATCTGTCTAAAACACCGGCTGAGTTTGCTGGCCTGACAGCCGATGCCGGGATCGAATTTGTACTGGCTACCAAG
The DNA here is from genome assembly GCF_003555545.1 of Paraflavitalea soli. Taxonomy (GTDB): domain Bacteria; phylum Bacteroidota; class Bacteroidia; order Chitinophagales; family Chitinophagaceae; genus Paraflavitalea; species Paraflavitalea soli. The sequence continues at coordinate 803,039 of NZ_CP032157.1, forward strand.
GACCCGAATGGCAACCCTACCAATGGTATCATCAGGGTGTTGACCCAGGTAGATGGATGGAATGGCAATAATCCTTCGGGTAGCATACCAATAGCAGATCTAACGCTTTTTCATACAGCCCAGGGAGGCAGCGATGCCTGGCCTTCGGATCACTACCTGAATATATGGGTGGCTGAAATGTCAGACCGCAACGGTGCAATGGGCCTGGCAGGTTATTCCAGTTATCCCGGCGCAGATGCGCAGGTGGATGGGGTGGTCATTGATCCGCGTGCTTTTGGCACCCTGGTGCCTTTGAGCCCGGGCCATCTACTGGGCCGCACGGCCACGCATGAAATAGGTCATTGGCTCAACCTGCTGCATATATTTGGCGAATCAGATAATTGCACTTCTACTGATTTTGTTGATGATACGCCCAGCACAGCTACCCGCTACCTGGGCATCCCTGTCTATCCCCAGTTCTCCTGCGGGCACAGCAATATGTTCATGAACTTTATGGATTATGTGGATGATGAAGCCATGTACCTGTTTACCAAAGGCCAGCGGGAACGTATGCGCAAAACCTTTGCCACGGGCGGCGGCAGGAACAAGTTTTACCTGAATGTAAGTGAGAAATCAATGGATAAGGCAAATGGCCCTAATTCGCCTTTTCAGACTCCTTAGGACCATTTGTAAACAGTGCTTAGCTGCTGTGGTTTTGTTCCTGTCTTTATAGCAATGCCTGTCTTATCTATATATGCGACGGACTAAACTCTCCTTCATGCACTTCCTGTGCTACATAGTCTTCCGTCATCAGTTGCCCGATGTCCTGTTTCTTCTTACCCTTGTTGATCCTGTTGATGATCTTGTCGAAAATGGCATACATCACGGGTACGACTACCAGGGTAAGGAACAGCGAGCTGATCAAGCCCCCGATGATCACCCAGGCCAGTCCGTTTTTCCACTCAGCACCCGCTCCTTTGGCAAGGGCAATGGGCAGCATACCGATCACCATGGCAATGGTGGTCATGAGAATGGGACGTAAACGGGCATGGTTGGCATCGATCACGGCCTGGTAAGTACTGGCACCTTCGGCCTTCCGCTGGTTGGTAAAGTCCACCAGGATAATCGCATTCTTGGCCACCAGACCAATGAGCATGATCATACCCAGGATGGTAAACAGGTTTAAGGAGTTATTGGTAAGCGCCAGCGCAAGGAAGGCGCCGATGATGGCCAACGGAATAGAGAACAGTACCACAAAAGGATACACGAAACTATTATACAGCGCCACCATGATGAGGTATACCAATACAATGGCTGCCAGCAGGGCGATACCCATGGAACCAAAACCTTCACTCTGGTTTTCCATGTCACCACTCCACACATAACCTACGCCTACCGGGCGCGGCAGTTTGTCGAACATGGCCTGCCATTCAGCCGCTACCGTACCCGAAGGACGGCCTACGCTTTGCGCCTGGATGGTAACGGAGGTGCTTTTGTCGCGGCGTTCCAGCTGGCTGGGACCTGAACCTTCTTTTACGGAAGCAAATTGTGATAACCTTACCTGCTGTCCCTGGTCGTTGATGAACAGGAGATTGCTTACATCCGTAATATTCTGCCGGTTGAACTTCTCATACCGGATATTGATATCGTATTCATATTCACCCTGACGGAACTTGCCATCTGTATTGCCGCTGAAGGCCGTTTGCATGGTGCTGCCCACATTGCTGAGCGACAAGCCCAGTGCCGCCATCTTATCACGGTCTACCTGTACACTGATCTCGGGATTGCCGGCTTCTACCGACAAACGCATTTCCGTAGCGCCAGGTACTTTCTTCAGCTCGGCCATGGCGGCATTGGCAAAGCGCATCACACTGTCCAGTTGAGGTCCGGTGACTACCAGGGCCAGGGGCGCCTGTTCGGCGGTACCCAGGATACTTACGGGTACGGTTTTCACCTTGGCGCCGATGAGTACTTTTTCCAGTTCACGTTTGGTCTTTACCGCATATATATTGGCTTCATCTTCCCGCTCGGTCTTGGGCACCAGTTGTACATCGATCTCTGCTTTGTAGGCGGTAGACTGGGATGCACCCATTCCATCACTGCTCTGTCCGATGGTGGTGATCAGCTTGGTCACTTCTTTTTTGGTCTTCAGCAAATCCTCCGCGCGGCGGGTCATCGCATTCGTTTGCTCGATGGAAGCATCCTTGGGCATTTCGATCTGCACCAGGAATTCGCCCCGGTCGGTCTTGGCAAAGAACTCTACTCCAATGAATCCGGCGCCTACCAGGTAGAAGGAGCCAAAGAACAGGAGGAGCATCACGCCCAGGGTAGTTTTCTTATGGCCCAGGCACCATTTAAGGATATTAGTGATCCAGTTGGTAAAACGATGCAATCCTTTTTCAAAACCCACAATGATCTTACCAAAGAATGTTTTGCCGGTGATCACTTCCAGTTTTCCAAAACGGCTCGACAACCAGGGTACGATGGTAAAGGAAGAAAGGAGGGACAACAGGGTAGCTATCGATACGGTTACGCAAAACTGCTTCAGGATATCGGCAGCCAACCCTGTGCTCAATGCAATGGGGATGAACACCACTACGATCACCAGGGTAATAGAGGTAACGGTAAACCCGATCTCTTTGGTGGCATCGAAAGCTGCCCGTACGCGGTTCTTGCCCATTTCCATGTGGCGGTAAATATTTTCCAGTACCACAATGGCATCATCCACCAGGATACCTACTACCAGGGAAAGCGCCAGTAAAGACATCAGGTTGAGTGAATAACCTAATAAAGACATTCCAATAAAGGTGGCGATCAATGATGCCGGAATGGCTACCATCACGATGAGGGCGTTGCGAATACTGTGCAGGAAGAACAACATCACAAAGGCTACGAGGATCACCGCCAGTATAAGATCATGGATCACGGCGTCGGCTGACTGAAGGGTATAGACAGAACTGTCGTTGGCTATATCGATCTTCAGCCCGGCGCTGGCATAATCCTTTTGTAATTTCTGGATGCTGGCGGTGATCTGTTCACTCACGGCTACTGCGTTGGCATCGGATTGTTTGATCACCTGCAGGGCGATGGATGCCTGCTGGTTTACGCGCGCCAGTTTCTCCACATCTTTTTGTACATCCTGTACATCAGCCACATCTTTCAGGCGCACCTGCACGCCATTCTTGTTCAGCACTACCAGGTTGCGCAGCTCCTCCACATTCTTATACTTGCCGGCCAGGCGGATCAGGATATCCTGTTCCCTTGTTTGCACACTACCCGTGGGGAAGTCGAGGTTGGAAGCCAGGATCGACTGTTGTACCTGCATCAGTGAAAGGCCAAAGCCTTGCAGCCGGGTAGCGTCGATGTTTACCTGGATCTCTCTTTCCTGCCCGCCAATAAGGTTTACCTGGGCTACGCCCTGCACGCGGGATAATACGGGTGCGATGCGTTTGTCCATCAGGTCGAAAAAGGCGGCTTCTTCCAGTTTGCCCGTGGCTGATAAGGTCATGATGGGCAAATCATCCAACGAGAATTTATTGAGCGAAGGAGGGTCTACATCATCCGGAAGGTCTTTCAGGATCGCGTTCACCTTCCGTTGCGCATCATTGAGCGCATAGTCCACATCGGCGCCACTGTTGAGGGTAATGGTGATGATGGATAGGCTCTCAAATGATTTGGTCTCTAATTTTTTGATGTTCTCCATGGACGATACGGCATCTTCTATTTTCTTGGACACCGTATTCTCTACTTCACTGGGGGATGCGCCGGGATACACCGTGGTAATGGATACTACGGATGGTGAGAACTTGGGCAGCAGCTCATAGTTCAGTGATCTATAACTTAACAATCCGCCCAGGATCAATACGGTGAACAGTACGATCACCAGGGTAGGACGTTTGATTGATATTTCTGCAATTTTCATGAATCAATTTTTAATTGTCTGACGGGGCTAAGGCTCAGTGGCTGGTCCCCCTCTTTTCCTTTACCTGTTTTCGCTTCTTGCTCGCAGCTCGTGGCTCGAAGCTCGCAGCTTACTTCACTACGGAGATCGCCGAACCTTCATCCAGGTTGATCTGTCCGCTGGTGATCACTGTTTCTCCTTCCTGCAAGCCTTGTAATACTTCTACTTTATCGCCCATTACGCGGCCGGCAATTACTTTGCGCAGGGCTGCGGTGCTGTCGCTTTTCACTACAAATACCTGGTTGCTGCTCACGCTGCCAATGAAAGCAGAGCGGGGTATCAGCACGGCAGGGGCCTGGGAAGGGAAATTGAAGATGGCGGTTCCATACATGCCGGCTTTTACCTGGCTGCCGGGATTGGCGGCTAAAGAAATTTCAAGGGGGAAGCTGAGGCTATTGTCTGCTTTGGCAGCAATAAAGCTCACGGTACCGGTATAATCCTTATCGGGGAATACGCTTACCTTGATCTTTACTTTATCTCCCACCTTCAGGTTGGCTACCTGTGATTCATTGACGGTCACCTGCAGTTTGAGCCGGGAGATGTCCACCAGTTCAAACAATTTGGTGCCGGGTGCTACTACGGCGCCTGGTTCTATGTAACGTTTGTTCACCACGCCATTGATGGAAGCGCGGATATAGGCATCACCTACTTTTATTTTTGCTTGTGCCACGCGGGCGTCTGCATTGCTGAGCGCCAGGTTGGCCTGGTCCAGCTGTTGTTGGGTAACACCGCCTGTTTTAAAAGCATTCTCGTAACGCTCTTTGTCTTTGAGGGCATTCCGGTAATTGGCCTGCGCACTTTCCAGGTCTACATTCAGCTGATCGGTCTTGATCACTGCCAGTGTTTGTCCTTTGGTCACTACACTACCTTCATCTACGAGTACCTGGATCACGCGGCCGGAATTCTCTGCAGAAAAATCCATTTGCTGACCGGGCATGAAATTACCGTTCACGCCAAAGTCGAGGTCCAGGGATTGTTTCTGTACGGTGCTTACACGTACGGCCACATTGCCATTGCCCTGTGCCACGACGGCTGTTTTCTCTGCGTTTTTCTTTTTATTGTTGGTGAGTACCCATCCTATCAGGGCGATAGATGCTATGAGGATCACTACTGTGAGCAGGGTACGTACGATTGATCTCTTTTTCATCCTGGTTGAATTACTGGTTTAATAATGATTTTAAGTTGCCTTGTGCTTTGATGAGTTGTATTTCTGCTACCCGGTAATCCAGCAGGGCGGCAGAATGGTTGTTCTGTGCTTCTGTGAGGGAATTTTCTGCGTCGAGCAGGTCCGTCAGGGTAGCCAGTCCATTGTTGTAATTGTTCTGGGTGTTGAAGAATACCTTCTGCGCCAGTTGCACATTCTCCCGCTGGTTGTTGAGTATGATGATGCTGTTGTTGATCTGTGTTTTGGCATTTTCATACATAAGGTTCAGCGACAGGGAGGTGCTGGCAATATCTTCCTGCAGTTTGCGGATGCTTACATCGGCCTGGCGTACGCGGGAACGGGTGGCAAAGCCATTAAAGATGGGCACCTTCAGGCTCAGTCCTACCGATGCATAATCAAACCAGTTGACGCCTGCACTGCCTTTCTGGAACCAGGGTACTTTATTGCCCAGGCCCTGGTAAGCATAGTTGCCATTGAGCGACAGGGTGGGGTAGTTCTCTGCTTTGTAAGCATCTTTCTGGTATTTGAGCAGGGTTTCCTGCTGTTTCAGCAACCTGAATTCTGTGCGGGTGCTTACGTTGAGGGAATCACCGGCGGGCGCTGTTTGTGGGTGGATGGCGGTAAACTCTACGGCCGGCAAGGTGATGGGTGTTTGAATAGCCATGCCCATGGCATACTTCAACTGGTTTTCGAGTTGCGTGACCCCGTTCAGCAATTGTTGCCGCTGGGTTTGCAGGTTGGAAATGTTTACCGCAATACGGTCCACATCGATCTGCTTGGCCAGTCCATTCTCAAACTGTCCTTTTATAATGGTCTGTACTTTACTGGTGTTGAGGAGTGTGGTATCCAGTACGCCGATCTTCTGGCGTTGTACCAATACCTGGTAGTAAGTAGTGGCTACCTGCTCGATCAGCTGCTCGTCGGTGAGCTGTGCATTGATCTTGTAATATTCCTTAGTAGACTTAGCGGCTTTCAACCCGGTGAATACGCCCTGGTCAAACAGGTTCTGTGACAGCGATACCCCGGCGCTGGAGGCCCATTTTTGTCCGAAGGCTACCATCAGGGTTTTGCCGGGCTGGCCTGCCAGTTCTCCGGGCAGGGCGCTCAGCTGCAGGATAGGATTGTAGGTAAGGCCGGCATTGCCATTGATCTGTGGCAGGGCGCGGGCCTTCACTTCGTCGATCTGGTATTGTCCGTTCTCCACATCGAGCCGTGCCTTGCGGGCAGTCTGGCTGGCCTGGAGTGCATAGTTCAATGCGTCTTTCAGTGTGAGGGCCTTTGCTTCCCCTGCGGCGGGTTGCTCTCCACCAGCCTGTGCCCTGGCGCTGTTACTGTACAGCCCTGTTAAGAGCAGCAGGCTTAGGGTGAGCCATTTCATTGTTTTGTTGTTTTTCACATCCATGATACATCTGTTTATTGCTGTTTGGTGTTTTGCTTGTTATTCTCAGGCTGGGAGCTTAAAGGCCTCGTTGCCTCAATGCCTCAGGTGCCTTGTTGCCTTTATGCTTCTGCATACTCTTTGGTATATTTTTCGATGAGCCGTATGCCTTTGGCAGTGGCGAGGCCATGCAGGTAGTGCAGGATCAATTGTTCGTTGATGGTGGCTTGTGGCCACAATTGTTGCTGGTTGATCTCTTGCCTGGTATTGATGCCTGTGATGGATACCTGGTAACCGGCAATCAGTTCGGGGATGATCTGGGCGCGGTACAATTGTTCTGATTGACCACGTTTGATATTGCTCAGCAATACCTGGAATAAGAATCCCTTTTTGAAATTGGTATATCGTTCAAAAGCGGTATGGTGGTATTTCTGCAGGTCGTGCAGCAGTGTTTCGTTCATGGCGCCGATCGTTTGTTTAACTGACTGCCAGATCAGGAATATTTCCTGGATGGCATTGGAAGCCGTCCGGATGGTGGTGGTACAATCTGCTTCCAATTGCTGGAGGGGAGTGGCATACACTGTTTCTACCAATTCATTTTTATCGATAAACCAGGTGTAGAGGGTCTTCTTGGAAATGCCCATGCTGCCGGCAATCTCATCCATCGTAATGCTTCGTACGCTGTATTGGGTGAACAGGGCTGCTGCCTTTTGGGTGATCTGCTCTCTCATTTTAACATAACTATTTAATATTATTGTTTAACAATTTTGTCAAATCAGGGGCCTAAAAAAGGCTGTTATTTAAACAGCATTTTTAAAATGAGTTCCTTCCTGGCCACCAGCATTTGTTTGTATTGCTTATCAGAATAGTTGAATATCTTCTTGAACAGGGGTTGTATCACTACGGGGTGCGACAACAGGGAGATCAGGTTGATCAGGAACTGTACAGGCTCCATCTTTTCCACAGTGCCTTTTTTGATCTCTGCCTCTACATCCTTCAGGAAATTCTTTATCCGGTCGGTTTTCTTCAGATCGCTGATGATCTCATTCTGCTTTTCCACATCCTCATTGATCCTCGTTACCATATAAATATCCAGGTAAGGATAGGTAAATGCCTGCTCCGTAAAGATGTCAATGAAATGCTCGATCTTCTTTTTAAAAGAGGTCTCGTTGCTCATGGCCATGTCCAGGCGCTGGTCCATCGTGTCCCTGGCTTCTTTCAGGATCTGGTCAAACAACAGGTCCCTCGACCGGAAATAATAATTTACCAGGGTCCGGTTTACACCGGCTGCATCGGCTATCTCCTGGGTAGTGGCATTGAACCTCCCTTCAGCGAAGAAAAGCCTGCGGGCCGCATCCTTGATCTGTTGTTCGGTTTGACTGTCTTTTACTGCCATTGACAATATAGTTTGACAAAATTGTCAAACAAAGGTATTCACGGCGGTGGGATTTCCAAATTCGGGGATTGTTAAAATCTCGTGAAGGCGCGTGATTGGTCTTGTAACAGGTTCTTTTGCAAGGGATTGGGTAGCCGTAAAATCTTTTCCACAAGAGCGTGGAGGAAACTCCCTGAGGAAGAAGAGTTTCTGGTGTATTGCATAGGATAGACGTTTCGGGCAAGAGCAGGATGGTCAGTTGTATCAATGTTATCATTGGGTAATGAATTTGGGATGAATGAGGTTTTCAATTGAATAGATCTCATCCCATTTGGCCTGTGTGATCAGCTTCTTTTCTTTCACAGCAATATCGTGTACCGACTTGCCTGTTTTCAAAGCTTCTTTGGCAATGGCCGCCGATTCCTCATAACCGATGATGGGGTTTAGTTGTGTTACAATACCGATGCTTTGCATCACCTGTTGTTTGGTATACGCTGCATTGGCGGTGATGCCGGCCACACATTTTTCCCGGAGGGTGTTACAGGCCTTGGTGATGTATTCGAGGGAGGTAAACAAGGCAAAGCCGATCACGGGCTCCATCACGTTCAATTGCAATTGTCCGGCTTCGGCCGCCATGGTTACGGTGAGATCGGCGCCGATCACATAGAAGCAGGTTTGGTTCACGACTTCCGGAATAACGGGGTTTACTTTGCCCGGCATGATGGAAGAGCCTGGCTGCATGGGGGGCAGGTTGATCTCGCCGAGGCCGCAACGCGGGCCGCTGCTCAGCAGCCGGAGGTCATTACAGATCTTACTCAGTTTGATAGCACTCCTTTTGAGGGTACCGCTCAATTGTACAAAAGCGCCAGTATCGTACGTGGCTTCGATGAGGTCGGCGGCCAGCACTACCGGTATCTTGCTGATCTTTGCCAGGTGTTTTACACAAAGCTCCGCATATCCCGCAGGGGCATTCACGCCGGTGCCGATGGCGGTAGCGCCCATATTCACTTCGGTGATCAGCTTTTCGGCTTCGCGTATTCGAAGTACATCTTCTCCCAGGGTGGTAGCAAAGGCATTGAATTCCTGCCCGAGGGTCATGGGTACGGCATCCTGTAGCTGGGTGCGTCCCATCTTGAGCACGTTGGAAAATTCTTTTCCTTTTTTATAAAAGGCCTTTTGCAGTTGCTCCAGGGCATCGGCAAATTCGTCGATCTTCAGGTAGAGGGCAATGCGGAAAGCGGTGGGATAGGCATCGTTGGTACTTTGGGAAAGGTTGACATGGTTGTTGGGATGGAGGTGATCATAATCTCCTTTTTTATAACCCAGGTGTTCGAGGCCTACGTTGGCAATTACCTCATTGGCATTCATGTTGGTGGAAGTGCCGGCGCCTCCCTGGATCATATCGCTGATGAACTGGTCAACAAATTCTCCCTTGATCAGTTTGTCGCAGGCAAATACAATTGCATCCGCTTTTTTAGCATCCAGCACGCCCAGCTCTTTATTGGCCAGGGCCGCTGCTTTTTTCACATAGCCAAAGGCTTTGATGAATAATGGCTCATTGCTGATGGGAATGCCTGTAATGTCGAAATTCTCTTTGGCCCGCAAGGTTTGTACGCCATAATAACAATCATTGGGTAATTGCTTTTCTCCGAGGAAATCATGTTCTGTGCGGAATGTAGACATAGCCTTAAGTATTTGTATGGTTTAATAAATACGTATGCATTGCTGTGGTGACACAAACAGTAAAATGCTATCAATCAAAACCGGTGGGCTATAAGAGCCGTCAATGGGGCAGATCAGGCAGTAAGGCAGGTGTCCGGGCAGCCGGCAGGTCGGCTACCTTATATATGGTTTGTAAATCAAATATAATTAAAGGGATTGGTTTGCAGTAATGTAGATCAGAATAAGTCGCTCAATAATCCAAAAGTGAAAAGTGGACAGGCATTTCTTATCAGCGTTTTACTGGCAGCTATTTTAGCTACCTATACCTTCAGCAGGCAATAAAACTGCGGAAAAGGTTCTACAAACTTAGGTAGCAGACTATTCATTTACGTATTATCTCCCCGAAACGCTTTTGTTGACTGGAAAAAACAATCGAATATACGGCCTTGGCATGGAAGTCGTATAGGCTGAATAGCTGACGATCGCTGTCGGCTATATTAATAATAATGAATGAAAAGTCAATCCCCTACATATCAAAAAACCCTTGGTAAAGGCATCATAGAAGAACCTGATTATATTATAGCAATCGGCGCTTCGGCAGGAGGGCTGGAAGCGATCCATGAGTTTTTTGATAATATGACAGAGGTTGGAAACTATGCCTTTGTGGTGATCCAGCACCTGTCGCCCGATTATAAAAGTCTGCTGGTAGAGTTGGTCTCCAAACATACCCGGATGAAAGTACTGGAAGCGGAGCACAATGTGGTATTGCAGAAAAGATGCGTATACATTATTCCCAACAATAAGGTAATGACGATCCGGCAAGGTAAAGTGCAATTGGTACAGAAGGCGCTGAATAAAGCGCCCAATACAGCTGTTGACACTTTCCTGTATTCCCTCGCGCAAGATAAAGGGCCACATGCCATTGCGGTCATCCTTTCCGGTACCGGATCGGACGGAACGCGCGGCGTGGAAGCTATTAAGAAAGCCGGGGGAATTGTATTGGTACAATCGCCCGAAAGCGCCCGGTTCGACGGGATGCCCAACAGCGCCATCAATGGCGGTAGTGTTGATCATGTATTGTCTCCTGCAGATATGCCGGCAGCGATCGTTAAACATATCATGGCACATCGGGCAGCTGCCAATGGCAACGGAAATGAAAATGAAAATGGAAACGGAAACGGTCATACTTCTCCTCCTACACAAGAGGAATTGCTGCAGGAGATCACCCACCTCATTAAATTAAATACGGGCAATGATTTTCATGCCTACAAACCGGCTACTATTCTGCGGCGTATTGAAAAACGGATGATGAAACTGGAATTGCATACGCTGGAAGAGTATGTAGCGTATTTACACCAGTATCCCGATGAATCGAATACGCTGTATAAAAGTTTCCTGATCGGTGTTACCCGTTTTTTCCGGGATAAACAGGCTTATGAGGTGATACGCACACAGGTGTTGCCCGCGCTGGTAAAAACAAAGCAGCCAGGTGAACTGCTGAAGGTATGGGTGAATGCCTGCAGTACAGGAGAGGAGGCCTATTCGCTCGCTATTATTTTTGAAAGTTACCTTAGAAAGCATGACCTGCAGCTCGATGTAAAAATATTTGCTACTGACCTTGATGAATCTGCCATTGAATATGCTGCCCGCGGGGTTTATCCCTTGTCTATTGAAAAGGATATCGACAAAGACATACTGGAAGCGTATTTTATACGGGAAGGGAAAAAATACATGATTACTCCCAGCATCCGCAAAGCAGTGGTATTTGCCCGTCACAATGTATTGAAAGACCCTCCTTTCATTCACAATGACCTGGTGAGCTGCCGCAATATGCTGATCTATATGGATAATTCACTGCAGCAAAAAGTATTGGATACCCTCGATTTCTCGCTGCGGGTGGGGGGATTCCTGTTCCTGGGTTCCAGTGAGCACTTATCGGGACTCAAGGAAAACTATGTGGAAACAGAAGGTAAGTGGAAAATATTCAGGAAGGTGAACCTGAAGCGGCGTCATTACATTGAGCCGGTATACAATACAGGCAGGTCCTACCGCCAGGTGCAGACGACCCGCACGGAGCCTTTATTACTCAGCAATAAAAAACAGGAAGAGCATTCGCTGGTGGAAGCCTTTAAAGACCTGATGGCGGATGAGGCGAAATATGCGGCTTTGTACATCGATAGCCGGTATGAGGTAAAAGATGCCATTGGGGAATTTACCCGGTACCTGGCGCTTCCTGAACGTAAACTCAATTTTCACCTGTTGAAAATGTTACTGCCCGAATTGTCGGTGCCCATCAATATCTCTATCCGTAAAGCCTGGAAGGACAAAAAGAAAGTGACCGTGCGTGCTATCCGGGTGAAGCGTGCCGACCAGACGGTGCTGGTGAATGCGATCATACATCCTTATCCGCCGGATAAGAATCCCTGCACCCTGGTGGTGATGTGGGAAACACCTGATACAAGCGGAGATGAGCTGGAAGTGAAACGGCACCACCTCTCCCCCGATAGCCAGGCGTTGATACTGGAACTGGAAGATGAGTTGCAGGAGAGCAGGTCCAACCTGCAAATAGCGGTAGAAGGCCTGGAAACAGCCAATGAGGAGTTGCAAAGTTCCAATGAAGAACTGTTAAGCGCCAATGAAGAATTACAAAGCTCCAATGAAGAGCTGCAATCGCTGAACGAAGAGCTGCATACGCTCAATACAGAACACCAGTTAAAGATACGGGAGCTGATAGAGCTGAATGATGACCTTAATAATTATTTTGGCAGTACAGATATCGGGCAGGTGTTTATTGACGGTGAAATGCGCATTCGCAAGTTTAATCCTGCAGCTATCAAACTGATCAATCTCATTGATTCGGATATTGGCCGGCCCATCGATCATATTTCCAACAATATAGAACACAGTACGCTGTTGGAAGATATCAAGCATGTATTGAGATCGAAGAAGCTGGTGGAGCGGGAAGTAAAGCTTATAAACCGTACGAGTGCGCTGATGCGGATATTTCCCTATATCCGTTCTGATAAGAAGACGGATGGCGCGGTGATAACTTTTATTGATATATCCATGATCAAGAACCTGGATAATATCATTACGGGTATATTCAATTCTACATTGAATGCGATCATTGCCTTTAAAGCGCAGCGTAGCGCCTCCAATGAGATCGCCGATTTTCATGTGCTTACTGCCAACAAGGCGGCGGATGCCTTGTTGGCTGCCAATAGCGAAAAGGCTGCTGGATTTTCTATGAAGTATGACTTTCAGCACCTTTGCAGTAATGGCATCTTCCAGAAACTGGTAAAGGTGGTGGAGGATAATAAGGCATTTCATGATGAGTGTACGGTGACCATCGGCGAAACTTCGGTGACCTATGAAATGATTGCGGTAAAGATGATGGATGGCATCATCATTACCTATTCAGATATTACAGAGAAGAAGGAAGCGGAACGGCAACTACATAAGAGCTACAGCGAACTGTTGATTGCCAAGGATGCTTTGAAGCAACTCAACCTCGAACTGGAAGAAAAAGTGGCGGAGGGTATCCGCGCCAATAAGGAACTGGAGAAAAGCAATACTGAATTGCAGCAATATGCTTTTGTGGCCAGTCATGACCTGAAAGAACCTACACGGAAGATCTTCATCTTCAGTAATATGATCAAGGACAATTACCTGAAGGACACAGAGTCAAAGGCCACCGACCTGGTGAACCGCATTATCAAATCATCGCAACGCATGATGCGGCTTATTGAAGACCTGTTGAATTATTCCCGGCTTTCGCAGAACGGGGTTTTTGAACCGGTAGACCTTACTATCACCATTCGTGAAATTTTGTCGGACCTGGAGGTTGTCATTGACGATAAAAAGGCGGTAGTGAAACTGGAAAACCTGTGCAAGATCGATGGGATGCCGGGGCAGCTACGGCAGGTGTTTCAAAACCTGATCAGCAATGCGCTGAAGTTCAGTCGCAAAGACATTGCTCCGGAAGTGCATATTCGAGCTCAGCGTGTGGCTGCCCGTACATTTGATGCACCGGAAGATGCCGAAGGTGCTTATTGTCGCATCGAAGTGAGCGACAATGGTATTGGTTTTCATGAGCGCTTCCTCGACAAAATATTCACGCTCTTTCAGCGTCTGCATACACAGGAGCAATTTGAAGGTACGGGCATCGGATTGGCCATTACCCGCAAAATAATAGAAAAGCACGGGGGTATCATCACTGCCCGCAGTACGGAAGGTGTGGGTACCACGTTTATCATCGTGCTGCCGATGCACCAGACCACTGTCAGGCCCGTGTAGGTGCTTCATTCCAGGGGTTGGGCGCAGGGCAAGCAATGCACGTGTAGTACTAGATGGTCTTCAATTCTTTCCTGGTGAATTCATTGTCCACATTGCCGGTATTGAGGGTGCCTGCAGGTTCAAACAACAACACTTCCACTTCTTCGGGTGCATTGGGACGATGCTCTACGCCACGGGGCACAATAATGAATTCCCCTTCATTGAGTGTTACATTTTTATCGCGGAACTCCATGATAAAGCTGCCTTTTACTACCAGGAACATTTCATCTTCCTGCTCATGGTGGTGCCAGGTAAAAGGCCCCTGAAATTTGACCAGTTTTACATGCTGCCCATTCAGTTCTCCGGCTATTTTAGGGCTCCAGTGTTCTTTGAAAGTGGAGAATTTCTCAGCGAGGTTTACTTTATTCATAAATTTTGTTTTTTTGGGGGTTACGCCATCACCGACACCATATCCAGCACTACTTCACCCAATTGCTGATCTCCTGTAACAGATACATAGGCTGCTACCTCCTTGCGGCGCCAGCTTTTGGAAAACAATTTCCAGGCAACATTGCCGTCAATGGTGGTATGGGCCGCAGGCGTATCTGTAGGTTGGGCGATCAGTTCCCATTGAGCATTCTTCACCAGGTACCAGTGGCCGCCACCAATCCCTGTAAGGGTAACCTGTATGACGGTGCCCAGGGGAGCCCCGGTATGGCGATAGGTGAAGGGCAAAGCCCGCATGAAGGTATCCAGGAAAGGGTGATACAACTCCTGCGTCATAATACCTGGCTTGTTCACTGCTTCCCGGATCTGTTGCTGGTGATGCCATTTCTCGGTGTATTCACGGGCTATATGGAACCAGTTATAAGATACTTCTTCTCCTGCCCAGCCCACAGAAAAGATCGCCTTTTCCGATGGATCGAGGGTAGCCATATAAGCACTGGCAGCCGGGCAATTCACTGCCAGCAGATCGGTGAGCACAGCCGGACTGATCCGCTTGCTGGCGCTTACCCAATCAGCATTGAGCCGGTTGAGGTAACCGATCAGGTCCTTGTCGGACCGGATATCGCCCGGCGGATCACCCATATAACCATCACGGGCAATGGACAAGGTACGCAGGTGGGTATCCAGCAAATGAGCTGCCACATCCTTCACTGTCCATAACCTGGCTACGGTGGGCAAATTCCATTCTTCCGGTGTTAACGAACGGAGCAGTTCGATCAGTTTTTGATCGAGTACGGGAAACAGGTGTATGGTTTCGATAGGAGTGTTCATATACGTTTATTTCGTCTTGCTGAGAATCCCACCCTTGCGGCTATCCACAGTGATCGTATACTTACCGCTTCCCTGTACAATCCACCGAACGGTGACGGTGCCTTGTCCGGGGATATTGGCCACTTCAATAGTACCGGGATTGGTTTTCTGTTCAGTGGTGATATTCAGGTCGCGGTTTTCCACTACCATGCCGGCCAGTACTTTAGGGCCTGTGATGCTAATATAGTCCGGACGTTCGATCTTGAATTTCAGGTCCTGGCTGGCATGGGTGGGGATAATGCGTTCATTGGAAATGACTGCTGTGATCTCCTTCAACCCATCGCCCAGGTCTTTTTCTGCAATGGAATCAATAGAAAGTTTGGGCGTTTGATAGCAATGGAATATGCTGAACGACATATTGCGGTGGGCATCACTTTCCATCAGGAAACCCGGGTGCATACGGCCAAAGTTCTTTTTGAAACCGCCTATTTCAATCTTACCGTATTGCGGGTGGTTATATTCATGCCATTCTACAAAAGCATCTTTGAACAGGAGGTAGCGGTCAAACTGATAGGAAGGGTCAACACCTGAATTGTCGTCATCATCACTGCCTTTGTTGAACATCAGGTAAGAGGTCCACAGTTCATTGGAGAAAGTATATACACCGCGGCCTCCATAAAACCAATCCAGCTCACCGCCATAGGCAGAGTAAAGGTCTTTGTACACCACCAGGTAGCGGTACCCGGGTAATAATTCTTCCCCTTTCTTACCCAGCACATCATAAATACGTACATCGGTAGCATTATAGGTGCCTACATCTTCCTGTCCGCCGGGGCCGCGTAAGATCATACCGCCGGAGTTGTGGTAAGATTGCGCGGCTGCAATATTGGGATGCTTCATTACAAATTCCATCACCGCCCTGTTCTCCGGTAAGGAGAAAGGATATTTATAGGCGCCACCCTGGATATAATTGGGCTGCCATCCCCATCCCCAGTCGCGGTTAGGGTCATATTCAAAAGTATACCCGTCTTCATTCACCAGTCCGTCGCCATCGTTGTCGATACCTTCCAGTCCCAGCAATTCATAGTCGCCTTTCTCTTCAGGGCCTACCTGCACCATTTTGCGGGGATCTTTGGTATCCTGTTTCCAGCGGCCATTGGGATTCTTGCGGCGCATCATCACAATATTGCCGTCTTTATCGAGGTCATCATAGCCATCTTCATCCACGGCGCCATCGCGGTCATTGTCTACTGGTATCAGGCCCGAGCGGGGAGAGCTGGCATTGTTGGCTTCATGAAAGAAGTTGTCACGTGCATCGGGATTGATGGTAGGTACAATATAGAAGGTCTTATCCGCCAGTAATTCCTGAATGTATTTGGTGTCGCCGAAAGATTCCGTCAGGTACCAGGCTGTGTATAAGGCAAACTCACTGCCCTGTACTTCATTGGAGTGAATATTACCATCAATGTACATGGCGGGTTTGCGGCTTACGTCGCCTCCGTTCTTGAAATCGCTGATCGTAAGGCACCAGAGATCACGACCCTGGTATGATTTGCCAATAGATTCCAGTTTGCAGAGGTCCGGATGTGCAGCAGCGATCTTTTTGCAGATATCGGTAATGCCTGCATGGTCATTGTAGCGGTTCCAGCTCATGGCTACTTTCGGGTTCACCGGACTGCCGGCCCCTTTGAATACCTGGTTGGGTTGTTGTGCCTGCACGGTAACGGCGGTAACTGTCAGGGCGCAGGTAAAGAGAATAAATGATATATTGAGTTTCATAATGATCAGTTTTGATAAGCGTACTAAAGGTTGATATCAGTTTTAACAATGCCAGTGGTGGGGCTGCCGGCCTCAATGGTTATTTTGCCAGTGCCTTTTACGAGCCAGGTCAGTTGCTGCGAACTGAGCCCTTCCAGTGAATTCAGCAATTGGTTCTTGCGGCCGCTGATCACTGACTGGTTGCCACCTGTATTCACTTTCACCTGTATGCGCTTGATCCAGTAACTTCTTTCGCCCAGTTTGGTATGGGAAGCCAGGATGCCTTTATTGGCTACATCAAGTGTAATGCGGGTGAGGCCATTGCCTACTTTTTCTGTTTTTACATTGAGTATATCCAGTTCGGGCTGATAAGCTGCCAGCTTGAGTACAAAATCTGTGTGTTTTTTAACGATATCCGGTACCAGTTTGAAAGGTGGGTTGATCAATACAAAGGGATCGAGGCCGCCTGCTTCCACCGTTCTGCCGGCGAAATCCGGATGTTGTACCGGTTTCCATTCAGTAAATGTATTGGTGATGCCTTGCTGGGCAGCCCAACGCAGGTAGTTGGCAGTGGGATCTTCTACAGACAATGCTTTTTCTTTTTTTGCCGTATCAGGTTTGACCTTGGGTACAAACCAGCCTGGGGTGCTGTAGCTGTAGCGGGCATAATGGTAATAGCCCCAGGAAAGGAAGTCGCCGCCTGCTGCGGTTGTTTTGGGCGCTTCTTTCATCCCGGTGATCTTATTGTATAGGTCTGATACCAGGGTATTGGCTTTGGCATCAGCTTCCTGGTAGCCGGCAACGATACGTTGACTGGCTGCGGGGGCGCTATAAGCAATAGGCGTAGAGAGGTTGTTGTTGCTGCTGAAACTGATCAGGGCATATACATTGAACAGGTCAAACAGCTGATCGGCCAATGCCCTTGTTTCTTTTTCGGATACGGCAAATTCTCCGGCGCCCTGGGTAAAGGAGGGATGTTTGTAGGTGAAGTTCTTGTTGAACCATACGCCGCCTTCTCCGTCTTCATTGAATTGATTGTCCTTGTCGTTGTCGATGCCTTCGGCCAGCAGCAGGTATTTACCTTTTTCTCCTTTGGAGGCATCCGTTTTGATCAGTACGCGTGGATCATCGGGATGCAATTTGTAATCGCCCAGGGGAGATTCTACGCGTATCCAGGTGATCTTGCCATTGCCATCGAGGTCATCGTAACCGTCTTCATCATTTTTGCCATCCCGGTCATCATCTGTACTGGTGGCATTACCCTGGCGCTCGTATTTCAGTTTGGCGAAATACTGCTCCGTGGCATCGGGGCTCATATTGGGGAATACATAAAAAGTGGTTTTGCTGAGCAGGGCTTTGATGCTATCGGTATTGCTGCCTTTGAGCAGGTCTTCGGCAAAACCAATGGCCAGCTCGGTACCCAGCAGGTGGTTGCCTTCTACACCGCCTACAATGGCGATGGCTGGTTTGGAGGTGGTATTGCCGGCGCCAATGGTGATCATCCAGGCGTCTTTATTGCCTGCGGTGCGGGCAATGGACTTTACCGACGCCAATTGCGGGTATTGTTTGGATAAAGCCTGTATACGATTGGTTTGTTGCTGGTAATTGCTGTAGTCATTCTGCGCCTCTGCAGCCAACAGGGGTAGCAGGCCGCACAGGAGTGCAATCAGTTTTTTTCTCATGCAGGGGAATTTTTTAGGGAATAAATATAGGGAAAACGAGGGTTGGCGGGCTGGAAAGTTGATAAAGGGAATTGGGTGTGGTTGACAGGTCAGTAGGCTAAGCGCTAACAGCTTGCTGACTAAGCGCCAGCAGTTGCTCATGGAGTTTCAATACCTGGGGTATTACCGGCTGTTGTTCATCATTATAGACCACAAAATCACAGAGTCTCATTTTTATGACCTGTTTTACCTGCTTACTCATGCGGGCTATTACATCTTCCCTGGTAATATGGTCCCTTTGCATGGTGCGGTGGATGCGCAGTGCATCAGGAGCGGATACACCGATCACGTAATCGAGCTGTGATTGCGAGCCGCTTTCAAATATCAGGGCAGCTTCTTTTACGGCATAGGGAGTGGTTTGAGCCTGCATCCATTTTTCTCCATCGCGGATGGTGGCGGGATGTACTAATGAATTCAATAGTTCCAGTTTGGCGGGATCATTGAATACAATACCAGCCAGGTATTTCCGGTTGAGGATGTTATTGTCGTAGGCGTCGTCGCCAAAATGTTGTATGATCTGTTCCCGCAGCAAGGGATCGGCATTCATGATGTGCCTGGCTGCTTCATCGGCATAGTATACAGGGATACCCAGCACTTCAAATACTTTGGCTACGGTGCTTTTGCCGGAACCAATACCGCCTGTAAGACCAACGCGTAAAGCCATAAGGAAGCAAATTAATAAAAAAGGGAGATATCATCCTGGTGATGCTCCCTTTATAAAAAAAACCGGATGCAGGCATCCGGTTCACTATTTTCACTTTACGGGATCACTTATTTAGTAGTGGTCGCAGCAGCAGCGGCTTTATTGATGTTGTTGGTCCATTCAATAGAGATAGCGCTTTTTTCGATCTTGATATAGCTGCCGGGGCTGGTTTCCAGGTCGATGGTACCATCCTCGTTCACTTTATTGATCTTACCGTGAATACCGGCAATCGTTACCACTTTTTCACCCTTCTGCAAGTTTGCCTGGAATTCCTTAGCGGCCTTCGCTTTTTTAGCTTGGGGACGGATCATGAACAACCAGAAAATAAGGATCATACCTCCCAGCAAAACCAGTTGCATAGTTCCTCCGCCTGATGCCGGTGCTTGTAAGAGAACAACTAAAGATGTCATTGATATACCTGTTTTAAAAATGTTGAATAATGTAGGGTCTGCGGCCGCAAGATACGCCAATCCCAATAATTATGACTTCTGTATCTGTAAATGGTATGAGCAGCAGGCCATTGCTTTACTGTTTTTTAGGAGTAACCTCTACCGAAAATTCCAGTTTGTGTTCCTCTGATCCTCCGGTATTGGCATACACAAAGATGCTTTTATTATTGCGGCCCGGTTTACCACTGCTGTTAAAGGAGGCCTTAATAAGTCCTTCCTGGCCGGGGGCAATGGGTTCTTCGGGTTTTTCAGCCACCGTACAGCCACAGCTTACATTCACTTTCTTGATGACCAGTGGTTTGGTGCCGGTATTCTTAAAGCGGTAGGAGATATCCACTACCTGCCCTTCGTTGACAGTGCCCATATCCCTGATCGAGTCGATCCATTGAATAGTGGTTGGCTCAATAGCTGCGGCCGGATTGGCGGTTTTTTCTGTGGCGTTGCTTTGGCAGGCTACAGCCAGCACACCAACAGCGATCGCTACATACAATAATGCTTTCATTCTAAGAGGGTTTAACAAGTGATGTTTGTTATGAACTAAGATCAGGAAGGCTTAAATGCCACCTTATGCATTTTGTCGTCACGTACCAGGTCTTTATGGATATTATCGAGGATACCATTCACAAACTGGCCGCTCTGAGGAGTACTATATTCCTTGGCCAGGTCGATGTATTCATTGATGGTTACCTTGGGGGGAATGGTCTCGAAGTAGAGGAACTCACAAACACCCATGCGCATCAGGATCATGTCCAGTACCGCGATCCGTTCGGGGTCCCAGTTCTTGAGCCTGGGCTTGATGTACTCCATCGTCACCTCTTTTTTCTCCAGCACGGTTTCGAGCAGGCTCTTGCCAAACTGCCATTTTTCCCGGCTGATCAGCTCCTGGAAGTTAAAGCTGGCAGGCTTGTTCAGGAAATTCTGCAGCAGGAGGCGCAGCATGTCCGCATCATCATCCCAGTTGGTGAAGTTTTCTTCCACGTAGCTGGTAAAATCTTCATTGGGCAGCATAAGCTCATTGAAGATAAATTCCAGCATGGATTTTTCTTCTTTCTTATCCCTGCCTTCCACGGCAATATATTGTTGGTACCTGTCGGTCTCCACCAGTTGCAGGTACATTTTCTTTAATAATTCGGGGTTTTCCAGCAATTCGGGCCTGGCTTCCTTTACCGCTTTCTGGTAGGAGGGGTATTCGAGTATTTTCCACAGTAACTCATTGCCTGCCAGTTTGATGTTCACATTCAGATCGGCCTTGGATGGCAGGTGTTTTCCGGCGCGGTTGCGGGAATCAACTTCTGCGTAGCGGGCTAATTCGGTTAAAAAATGGATCAGGTAAACAAAAAGATGGTGGGTGTGGTCAAAGTGCTTCTGGAGTAATCTGAAAGGGTCATTGGGTTTGGTGGTGGTTTCCTGGGTTTCCACGGAATAGAGGGCCTGCATTACCTTCACACGGATGTTTCTTCTACTGATCATGCTAAGAACTTATTTTGAACCGGCAAAACTAAGGATAAAAGTCGGAAAGTCGGGTTTGGTTAGTCCGAAAGTCGGAAAATCCGTAAGTCGGTAAGTAATACTGGAGTCGTAGGGCTGTTTTCTTCGGTCTTTCCGTCTTCCGGTCTTCCGGACTTGCCTCCCCGGACTTCTGGTCTTCCGGACTTAACTGCAATAATGGCATTGAGCTTGAATACAATATGCCAGTTCTAGGTAAAGGTTCTGTCACCATTTCCTTCCAAAGCTGAAAAAATGGCTTGTATAAACGGTTTGGTATGGAATATGTTTACCTTTGCCGCCCCCCGGCAGGCACAAAAACACAATTGCCGGGTACTAAACATTTCACCAAAATCAAAAAACTGATAAACTATGGCTAAGAAAGTCAATGTTACCCCCTTGCACGACCGGGTAATTGTGAAACCCGCAAAAGCGGAAGAGAAAACTGCCGGTGGTATCATCATCCCCGACACTGCCAAAGAAAAGCCTCAGCGTGGTACCGTAGTTGCTGCAGGTCCTGGTAAGAAGGATGAGCCGGTAACAGTAAAAGTAGGTGATACCGTATTATACGGTAAGTATTCCGGAACGGAGATCCAGATCGAGGGTGATGACCTCCTGATCATGAGAGAAAGCGACATCCTGGCAATTGTTTAATAAATGTGGTAATGATATTATGCTCTCCATTATCAAATTTTCAAATTAACTAATTCTCAAATTAAATAATATGGCAAAACAACTGTTCTTCGATATCGAAGCCCGTAATAAAATGAAGAAAGGGGTTGATATTCTGGCGAATGCGGTGAAAGTGACATTAGGTCCCAAAGGCCGTAATGTGGTACTGGAAAAGAAATTCGGTGCACCAGCGATCACCAAAGATGGTGTTACTGTAGCAAAAGAAATTGAACTGGAAGATCCCATCGAGAACATGGGCGCCCAGATGGTAAAAGAAGTAGCTTCCAAAACTGCTGATATTGCAGGTGATGGTACTACTACTGCCACTGTACTCGCACAAGCTATCATCAGCGAAGGTTTGAAAAACGTAGCTGCAGGTGCCAACCCAATGGACCTGAAACGTGGTATCGACAAGGCTGTTGCCCAGGTGGTAGAAAACCTGAAGAGCCAGTCTCAGCCTGTAGGTATCGATAGCAAAAAGATCCAACAAGTAGCTTCTATCTCTGCCAACAACGACGAAACCATCGGCAAGCTGATTGCTGAAGCTTTCGGTAAAGTAGGTAAAGAAGGTGTGATCACTGTAGAAGAAGCAAAAGGTACTGATACTACTGTAGAAGTAGTAGAAGGTATGCAATTCGACCGTGGTTACCTCTCCGCTTATTTCGTTACCAACAGCGAAAAGATGGAAGTAGAACTGCAAAACCCTTATATCCTGATCTACGATAAGAAGATCAGCGCTATGAAGGATATCCTCCACATCCTGGAGAAAGTTGCTCAAAGCGGCCGTCCTTTACTGATCATCTCTGAAGACCTGGAAGGTGAAGCACTCGCTACCCTGGTGGTAAACAAATTGCGTGGAACCCTGAAAGTAGCAGCTGTAAAAGCTCCTGGTTTCGGCGACCGTCGTAAAGAAATGCTGCAGGATATCGCGGTTCTTACCAAAGGTATCGTGATCAGCGAAGAGCAAGGTTATACACTGGAAAAAGCCGACCTCAGCTACCTGGGACAAGCTTCTTCTGTTACCATCGACAAAGACAACACTACTGTTGTTGGCGGCAAGGGTAAAAAAGATGATATCATCGCCCGTGTAAACCAGATCAAATCCCAGATCGAGTCTACTACTTCTGACTACGATAAAGAAAAATTACAGGAACGCCTGGCTAAATTAAGCGGTGGTGTAGCTGTTCTCTATGTAGGTGCTGCTACTGAAGTAGAAATGAAAGAGAAGAAAGACCGTGTAGATGATGCCCTGCATGCAACACGTGCTGCAGTAGAAGAAGGTATTGTGCCTGGTGGTGGTATCGCGTACATCCGCGCTATTGCCAGCCTGGACAAACTGAAAGGTGCTGTAAATGAAGACGAGCAGACTGGTATCGCTATCGTTAAACGCGCTATCGAAGAGCCGCTGCGCCAGATCGTGTTCAACAGCGGTATTGAAGGTAGCATCGTTGTTCAGAAAGTAAAAGAAGGTCAGGCTGATTTTGGTTTCAATGCACGCACTGAAAAGTATGAAAACCTTTTCCGCGCTGGTGTAATTGATCCTACCAAGGTTACCCGTATTGCATTGGAAAATGCTGCTTCTATTGCCGGTATGCTGCTCACTACTGAGTGTGTAATTGCCGACAAGCCTAAGAAGGAAGAAGCCCACAGCCATGCTGGTGGCGCTCCTGATATGGGCGGCATGGGTTACTAAGAAGAGCATACAGCATACAGCATATAGCATATCGTATTCAAAAGAATACAATGTTCTATCTGTATCAACAATACAAATCCCGCTGATTTCCGTTTTTACGGAAGCAGCGGGATTTCTCTTTGTACAAATCGGACAGCTCCGGCTGCCGTTTGTATAAAAAAGGCGGGGCGCTGGCTAAAGGCTGTTATATTTAAAGAACTATTTTAATACAGTCAACATGAAAAAAGCATTGCTATTATTGCTGGTGGCTATCAGTACCCATGGCCTGCTGCAGGCCCAAACTACCGAAGACTCTGTTAAGGCAGCCGTGAACCAATTGTTTGAAGGCATGAAAACGGCCAATGCGGGCCTCGTAAAAACTGCTTTTGCCGATAGCGCCATCCTGCAAACCATAATAACCCGCAACAAAGAAGGGAAAACAGTGATCCGCAATGAAGCGGTGAGTGCCTTTGCCGATTTTGTAGGCAAGCAAACTGCCGGCGCCGCCGATGAGCGTATCCAGTTTGAGACGATCAGGATCGATGGGCCGCTGGCCAGTGTGTGGACACCGTATAAGTTTTATTTCAACGGCCAGTTCAGCCACTGCGGCGTCAACTCTTTCCAGTTGGTACGCCTCAACGGGCAGTGGAAGATCCAGTATTTGATTGATACACGCAGGAAAGACAAATGCGAATAATAATGTGTTAATTTGAGAATGTGTTAATTTGAAAATGAGGACTTATGCTGCGCCCTGGTTCCGCAAAGGCATTTTCAAATTACCACATTACCACATTTTCAAATTACTTCTTCAACCTGTACTTCTTATTCACTTTGGGACTATTGAAGTATTCATTCAGGTCCTTTTCGCTCATGTCGCGTGTCATTTCCAGGGGAATGTCGATCAGCTGGATCTGTATTTGTTTCAGCTCATCCTTTAATTTGGCCGTCTTTTTCGAAATATCCGGATCGCGTTCGCCTACCACCGCATTGTCCTGCAGCATATAATCCAGGCGCTTGATGGAAGAACGGATGGAAGAGGCCTGGTTCTGATCGAATACTTTTTGTGGAGCTACGGCCTCCTTGATAGGAACCAGGGATACGCCTACACTGGGCAATATTTTGCCGGTTTGCTGGGCGCCGGTGCTGGTGGAGGATGTTAATATGGTACCGGTGAGGGCGGTGGTTGAACTAGTGATATCAAAACCGGTCCGGGCGCCCTTGGTCTTCTTCACTCCCTTATCCAGCTGTACAAACGTATATTTTAATTGCAATACATAGGTGTTGATATTCCGGGCTGCCAGGTTGTATTCCTGCAAAGCAAAAGGATAGTTCAGCGCGTCTTTTACAATTACTCTTACCACCGCTGTGTCCCTTACCATAAACCGGTTGGTGCCAATAAAGCTCAACAATACTATTTTTTCCTTGCCGGGGTCCGAATCCTTCACAAAATCAAAGGGCGGCGACCAGGTAAAATCGTCATCACACTTCCTCACCGTCGTATAATTCTTGATGGGCATATTGGAGAGGAAAGTGATATTGTCTATCGGGAAGCTGCCGAAATCACATTGTACTTTAAAGGAAAGGGTATCTCCCTCATCGATGGTGACGGTAGAATTGACTGAAGGCTTTATTTTGGCCGGTACGATCTCGGTATTATAAAATACAATGGCAAAAGAGGTATCTACACGCTCCGTGGGATTGTCCAGGCTCTGCACTCCGATATTTACGCGGTATTCATTGTCATACCTGAGTTTACCACTCAGGAAATAGGACTTCTCCGCCTTAAAGGTGAGTGTGCCATTGTCTTTATTGATCCGCAGGCCCACGGGTGAATTCCGCAGGTACCAGTAAAACTTGGATTCGTCTTTATTGATCTCCAGCCGGTAGGTGAGGGTCGAATCGACATGGAGGGTAAAATAGGGATTGAGGTTTTTGATGCGCAAGGCCGTTTCCACTGAATCTATATGTACAGGGAAAGGGTGCGTCACCGTATCGACCGACGACCGGGTGGGTACCGTATCAGTCCGTTGATCTTGTGCTGCTAACCAGGCCGTTGGTGCAAACAGGCATACCATTAGCACCAGAACTCTATTTTTAAAGGGCTGTGGACTTGTCATGTTTTAGAATCGTGGCCGAAGTTAATAACAAAACAATAAAAAACCCATCCCGATAGAGATCGGGATGGGGCTAAAACCAAAACCAACTGCTTATGAAAAAAGAATTAAGAAATATTTAATACTTTTCTTACTGGATACTAATCTGTTTTACGCTTGCTTTTGCCTGCTCTTTCTTAGGCAGGTGCAGTTTCAGTACACCTTGGTCGTACTTAGCCTGGATATTATCCACATCTACCTGGTCGTCTACAGAAAAGCTGCGTTTAAAGCTGCGTTGTGTAAATTCCCTGCGAACCGTTTTGTAATCATCAGTTTTTGCTTCTTCTTTCTTTTCGAAACTGATGGTCAGTAAACCTTCTTCTACCTTCACCTGAAAATCTTCTTTACTTAAACCGGCGGCGCTTAATTCTACATGGTAAGCGTCTTTTGTTTCATGAATATTTACCGGAGGATACTGTAAAGTGCTATCCTTCCAGGTAGCCGGAAACTGATTAAGCAGGTCATCAAATACTGAGTTAAATACCCTGTTTACCGGACGGTTGTTGAATTTTACGTGTGTCATAGCCTATAATTTTTTTTGTTTTAAATGATTTGTACAGCAGTAATTCCAAATGGCATACCAACGCAAAAAATACCTGTTTTTACCGCCATAATGTACGGAAATGCAAACTTGTGATGACTAAATGGCATCGCTTTGGCAAATAGGCTGACATAAAGGCGCTTTTACTTCCCTCATTGCCCTGATGCCTTGTTGCCTTGATGCCTTCCAGCCCACCGCGTCAACTTTTTGCGTAGATTTGCGTTCTAACAATGAACTAAAAAACATCATTTAATATGTATCCAGCAGAAATAGTGCAGCCCATGAAAGAGGAGCTGACGGACTATGGTTTCAGGGAGTTATTGACCCCCACAGAAGTTGACAACCAATTGAGTAAAGAAGGCACGACCCTCGTAATGATCAATTCCGTGTGTGGTTGTTCGGCAGGATCGGCCCGTCCGGGTGTGTTGATGGCCGTGGCCAATGCCAGCAAAAAGCCTGATCACCTGAGCACCAGCTTCGCTGGTTTTGATGTGGATGCCATTAAAAAATTGCGTGAGCATTTATTGCCTTATCCCCCCTCTTCACCCGCCATCGCTCTATTTAAGAATGGCCAGTTGGTGCATTTTATCGAGCGTCACCAGATTGAAGGACGCCCTGCGCAGATGATCGCCCACAACCTGATCGCTGCTTTTGATGAGTACTGTTAAGGAATTACGCTGATTAAATCAGCTTTGTTCATAGTGATAAACCTTCCCATTCCTGGGAGGGTTTTTTATTGCTGGAAGCTTTTACTTATCATTGCACATTCAAAATCTCAAACAGGACTTCTAATATTCAACTATCTGTAATACATGTATCCCAACCTATACTACGCTTTTCGTGATCTGTTCGGCATTGAAGCAAAAGGGCTGCGCTTCGTGAACTCTTTTGGATTTTTCGTTGCCCTTTCTTTTCTGGCGGCTGCCTGGGTGCTTACGCATGAGCTAAAGCGCAAAGAGCGGGCAGGTTTACTTACTGGCCAGGATGTAAAGATCACGGTAGGTAAGAAGGCTGGGTTTGGCGATATATTACTCAATTTTGTGCTGGGCTTTATCCTGGGCTATAAGATAATAGGTCTGTTTCTCTCCAATGACCCTGCCACAGAAGATCCGCAGTCTTTTATCTTCTCGGCTGCCGGCAACTGGCCGGTGGGTATCGGCCTGGGTTTGTTGTTTGCCGGTATTAAGTGGTGGGAGAAGAATAAGCAAAAGCTGGAAAAGCCCGAAGAGCGCGTGGTGCGTATATGGCCCCACGACAGGGTAGGGGACCTGGTGATCTATGCCGCCCTCTTTGGTTTTCTCGGCGCCAAAATATTCCATAACCTGGAAAACTGGAACGAATTCTGGGCCAGCCCTATCGAGGCGCTGCTATCTTTCAGTGGACTTACTTTCTACGGTGGACTGATCTGTGCGGCTGTAGCTATCTTTTTCTATGCCCGTAAGCATAAGATAGGTTTCAAACACCTGTGTGATGCCGTGGCGCCCGGATTAATGATCGCCTATGCCATTGGCCGTATCGGATGCCAGGTGGCCGGTGATGGTGATTGGGGCATTCTGAACAGCGCTTATGTCACTACTCCCGATTCGAAAGTAGTGCTGGCCGATACTACCCAGTTCAACACGGCCCTGCAAGCCAATAGCCGGTTTTATTTGAAGACCTTCCAGGTAGAGTCGCTTGCCCAGGTGCACCACAAGTCGGTAAAAGCCCCTTCCTGGCTACCCGATTGGATGGTGGCCTACCAATACCCCCACAATGTAATTAACGAAGGTTCGCCTATTGCAGGCTGCACCGATCCCCAATATTGCAACCAGTTGCCTATACCAGTATTTCCGACACCTTTTTATGAATCCGTAGCAGGTTTCCTGCTCTTTGCCTTGCTGTGGGCGCTCCGCAATCGCTTGAAAGTGCCCGGTACTATGTTTGCTATCTATCTCATTGTAAATGGCTTGGAGCGTTTCTTTGTAGAAAAAATACGGGTAAATACCACCTATAGTATTGGCGGTTTCCACCCCACCCAGGCAGAGTTGATCTCTTCCGGCCTGGTGATAGGAGGTATCGCCTTATATATATACCTCACAAAGCGAAAACAACCAGCAGCTTAATGCCCTATGCCCTTCTGTCGGCAAGAGAGTGCAGCTAAAAAATAATAGAGGCCCGGGAAGTAATTTCCGGGCTTTTTTTGTAAATTTAAAGACTGGACTAATTGTTAAAATTAACTGATCCTTCATGCTTTGTAACGATTATCCGATATTTAATTATACTTCTTGCAGCGATATTGTCGCGACCTTTAAGCGTCTCTTCAGCGACCTTCCAACGATCTTTTAGCGGCCTTTCAGCGACCTTTTAGCGACGTTATAGCGACCTTATAGCGATATGCCTCCGTATGTCATTCGTAGTTAAGCCGTTGTACAGCCGTGTGTCAGCCGTATCGGCCCTGGCTAACCTCCTCCGGCCAGTTTTCGCACGCCCGATCCTCTTTCTTACCGTTTACGCCCACTTTCCCGCCTTTTATCCCAATCGGAGGCTCCCCTGTAACCTAATTGGCCGGTGATCGTCATACTACCGTCACCCAATAATTACCGGATATCAATATAATCAGCCTTTCAACACTTGACAATGTACTATGCGTAACATAGTACCTATTTTTGGACTGTAATAGATAAGATAAAGTATTCAACAAAGTAAAGAGTATAGCCATGAGAACAAAACTAATCGTCGCCTCCATTATCCTGACTGCTTTCAATCTCGCTGCTGTAGCCCAGCAAAAGGCCGCTAAAGTAGCCGGAACAGTAGGAGGTGCCGACAAGGCGGCCATTCAGGCAGCCACTGTGACCCTTTTAAAAGCCAAAGATTCTGCAGTTGTGAAAATGTCCGTTTCCGATAAAGCCGGAAAATTTGAGTTTGAGAACATTCCTGAGGGTAAATACCTGCTGCTGGTTTCCGCAGTAGGTCATGCTAAAAAATATACCCCTGCATTTGAAGTGGCCGGTACGGCGGTAGAAGTAGCGCCGGTAGCGCTGGTGGGAGAATCAAAGGAAATGAAAGCAGTAACCATCACGGCCAGCAGGCCCATGATCGAGCAAAAGATCGACAGGACAGTAGTGAATGTAGAAGCCTCGGTGACCAATGTGGGCGCCAATGCCCTGGAAGTGCTGGAAAAAGCCCCCGGCGTGCAGGTAGACAAGGATGGTAATATCAGCCTGAAAGGCAAACAAGGGGTAGTGATCATGATGGATGGCCGTCCTTCCTACCTTACAGGGCCTGAACTGGCCAACCTGCTGAAAGGTATGCAGGCTTCCCAGCTCGACCAGATCGAGATCATGACCAACCCACCTGCCAAATACGATGCCGCCGGCAATTCCGGTATCATCAATATCAAAACCAAAAAGAACAAGATCAAAGGTTTCAACGGTAATGCTACCGTGGGAGTGGGGCAGGGTGTTTATTTCAAGACCAATGAGAGCATCAGCCTTAATTACCGCGATGGTAAGATGAACCTGTTCAGCAGCTACAGCTTTGGATACAATGAAAACTTCCAGCAGTTGGACATTTACCGCCGGTATAAGAATAATGATAAGACCACCAATGCCATCTTTGAGCAGGTTGCTTTTATGAAAAAGCTGAACCGCAACAATAACCTGAAACTGGGTATGGATTATTACCTTACCAATAAGACCACTATTGGCTTTGTATTGAGCGGAGCTTATAATCCTGAGACCAATGATGGTAAAAATACCAGCTATCTTAAAAACCCCCAGAGTCAGGTCGATTCCATTATCACGGCCGATTCCTATATTAAAGAAGTGTGGAAGAATGCCAGTGTA
The DNA here is from genome assembly GCF_003555545.1 of Paraflavitalea soli. Taxonomy (GTDB): domain Bacteria; phylum Bacteroidota; class Bacteroidia; order Chitinophagales; family Chitinophagaceae; genus Paraflavitalea; species Paraflavitalea soli. The sequence goes on from NZ_CP032157.1 coordinate 833,069, forward strand.
AACCTCAATATGCGTCATCAGTTCGATTCTACTGGTCGTGAGCTGACTGCGGACCTGGATTATATCCGGTATGATGCTTCCAATGACCAGCACTTTATCAATACCACCTACAACCCAGGATGGGTAAAGCGTTATGATGAGCTGCTGGATGGTAATCTTCCCCTGTCCATTAATATCTATTCCGCAAAAGTTGATTATACCCACCCCCTGAAGAACAATATGAAACTGGAAATGGGTGTTAAATCCAGCTATGTAAACACGGAGAACAAAGCCAACTATTTTGAGTTTGTAAGTGGTCAGTGGCAGACGGATTATGCCAAAACCAATTTCTTTGATTATAAAGAAAACATCAATGCCGCCTATGTAAGCCTGAATAAACAATTGAATAAAAAATGGGGCGTACAGGCTGGTCTGAGGTTTGAGAATACCAACCTGGAAGGCATTCAGTATGGCAACCCTACACAGAAGGATTCAGCATTTGACCGTTCTTACAACAGCTTGTTCCCTACCGTCTATATTAGCTACAATGCTAATAAGGACAACCAGTTTGGCCTCAATTATGGCCGTCGGATTGACCGCCCTTCCTATGAGAACCTCAATCCCTTTATGTTCTTTATCGACAAGTTTACTTATGGTTCGGGTAATCCCTTCATGAAACCACAGTATAGCGACAACATCGAACTGACGCATATTTTCAAAGGTTTCCTGACTACCACCCTGAATTATAATGTAACCAAGGACCTGTTCAACGAAACCTTTACCCAGGATAAATTGCCCAATGGAGAAAATGGTTATGCTACCATCGTGCGCCAGGGTAATATCGGCAGGCGCGAAAACGTAGGTATTGCGGTAAGTGTTCAGATACCTGTCACAAAATGGTTCACTACCATGCTGTACAGCAATTACAATTACATCAAATACAGTGGTGTGCTCAATGGTGAAGAATTGAACGTAGAAGCTGGCAACCTGATGGTAAATATGAACAACCAGTTTAAGTTCAACAAGGGCTGGAGTGCTGAGTTGAGTGGCTGGTTCCGTGGTAAAGGTCCTGAAGGGCAGATCGTACTTGATCCCTTCGGCCAATTGTCTGCCGGTATTGCCAAACAAGTGTTGAAAGGAAAAGGTACGGTGAAATTGAATGTGCGCGATATCTTCTACACACAACAACCCAAGGGTGAGATCAACTTCCAGTCAACGGAAGCGAAGTTCAAGAACTACCGTGACTCACGGGTAGTCAACTTAACCTTTACTTATCGTTTTGGAAAACCTTTGAAGAATACCAACGGTCGTAAGAAAGGTGGCGCCGGCGATGAACAAAATCGTGTTAAAGGCGGTGGTGAATAACCAGCCGATAACATCTTACAGGAAGTCTGGTGCGTAAGTAAATAAAGATTTGACAAATGTGCAATACCCACTTGTGGTAATAGGGCTGGTACGAGGATTGCAATAGAAGAATCGTGTTTCCCAAAATGATAAAGTTTTCGTCTAATGGGAAAAGAGGCAGTGAGAATAAAAGACGAAAGAGCTGTTTAACCTGGTTTTAATGAGGCAACAAGGCTTTTGGAAATCTTTAACAGGGTATGGCACAACCTTTTCTTTTTAAAATGGTCTTATATATAGTAACCAACGATGAAAAAGATAATACTCATAGCAATAGTACTGATGTACCTCGTAGGATGCGGAATTTCGTACATGTAAAATAAAAAGACCTGAACAGGCGTTTATAGAATGTACGAAGCAAACAGACAGGAATTCAAAAACAGACGAGTATTATATTGATGGTTTAATAAAAAACGATTATACATTTTTTCTCATAAGCAGTTAGTTTTGGTTAACGGGCCCCATGTCTATGGGGCCTTTTTTATTGTCGTAGTGTAGACATTTAAAATGTCTCCCTCACTCCAAAGATCACCGGTAAGAAATTTCGTATAAGCTGTTTACCGGATCCGATTGCCAGCATTCTTTTGTTTCCACATTCATAATTGTCAACCTGCCGCCTCCGCCTCCGCCGGTATCAATATTATTGACATTGGCTGCTTTCATGGGCTGGTCGGTTCCCCACATGATGGTACGGGTATGCCCGATAAAGACCTCGTGGAACCGGGTAGCCATCTTAAAGCGGGCGGGTCTTTTCTTGCCCCGGTTGGTAGCCTCCCAGGAAAGGGCTTCCAGCCAAAGTTCGCGATCCCAATAATACAGATGGGGTAATTGCTCCCTGAATGGCAGCCGGCGGTCGAAGCCGGCATGTACAAAACAGTTCATGTGATCATCCAGGTAGTAGAGCCGTTGGTGATTGAAGAAATGGCGGTGCGTGGCGGGTATATCGGGGGGGTTCAATGCCTGGGGATGGATATTGCCATAGGCGGGGATCAGATCCTGCTTACCGGCGGCTATGAGGTAGGAGCGGAGGGTGCCTTCACCGCCCTGGTTCCAGTACTGGGGGTGAAAACCAGTCCGGATAAAGGTCTGGAACCAATCGTCGTGATTACCCTTGATGGCTACCAGGTGCCGGACGGTGAGCAGGGTCTCTACACAGGCAAATACTTCATCATAGCCATCGGCGATATCGCCCAGCTGGATCAGGGTATCCCGCTCATAGTCGAACCCCGAACGCTGGAGGCATTGGAGCAGGGCCTTGTGGCCGCCGTGAATATCGCCCATTACATAGGTCGTCATTACCGGTAAGATTTCAGGCAGCAAATTAGGATATTATGATTTCTATACATTCCCTAGCTTTGCGCAAAATGTTGCCATGCCCTCATTCGATATCGTTAGTAAAGTAGACGCCCAGGCATTGGACAATGCCGTCAATGTTACCACCAAGGAGATTACCAACCGTTTTGACTTCAAAGGCTCCCATGTGGTGATCAAGCTGGACAAAAAGGAGTTTAAGATCAGTCTTGAGACAGAAGACGACATGAAGATGCGTCAGCTGATCGATGTATTGATCAACCGTGCCCACAAGCAGGGGATTGCTCCGGAAGCGTTTGATACTTCCAAGGAGTCCTATCCCAGCGGAAAGCTCACCAAACAGGAGGTGACTGTACGGAATGGGCTTAAGCAGGAAGATGCCAAAAAGATCGTGAAGCTCATCAAAGATTCCGGCATGAAAGTTCAGGCCGCCATTATGGATGATATGGTACGGGTAACCGGCAAAAAGATCGACGACCTGCAGGAAGTCATTCAGTTGTGCCGTGGCGCGGAACTGGGTATTCCCTTGCAGTTCGAGAATATGAGAAGCTAGGAATACTAGCCACGAGCTGCGAGCCCTTTGCCTCGAAGCTCCGGGGTTTTAGCTCGCTGCTCGCAGCTCGAAGCTTTCCGATGTGTATAACCTGGTGCACAACTGGTGCATATCAGAAGGGCTGAAAATTTGGAACAGCTATCTATAGTAAAGTACCTTAGAGGTAGAAAGTTGCTGGAAATAAATTAAACAGTATTGAAAGCGATTTTTTGGGAAAGCATTGGATTAATAAAATGTACACACTTCGGTGAGTATGACTATTAACCCGGTGCTTTTTCCTTTTACAAGGATCGTCAATCGACAGAATTGTCCGAAAATAGGGGAGCGGCTAACTTGAATTAGGGTATTTCTTTATTTGATCCGCCATTTTGCCTGTCAGGGATTTAATTTACGATGGCCGATTCACGATTTACGGTTTTCATTTTCTTTAACTTATAGTCCTGCAACCCCTGCAACCTGGTTTACATCTTTATATCAGTAGATCAATGCAAACGATTGAGTTTAGACGTTTCGTTGATTTTAGTCAATAAACAGTGTTGCAACTATAATTTTGTTCAACTTAAATTGGCTATCAATTGAAATAAATTTAATTTGGCGGTAAGACAGTCGGGAAGTAATTTTGCGGCTTTGTTAATAATTAAAATATTGTACGGCAAAATCCGTACAACCTTTAAATCAGAGAGTTATGAAAAAAGGCATCCATCCCGCAGGTTTTCGGTTTGTAGTTTTTAAAGACATGAGTAATGGTACCAGCTTTTTGAGCCGTTCTACTGCAGATACCAAAGAGACGATCAAGTACGAAGATGGCAATGAGTATCCATTGGTAAAGCTGGAAATTTCAAGTACTTCTCACCCGTTCTACACTGGTCAGAATGTACTGGTTGATACAGCAGGTAGAATTGATAAGTTCAAAAAGCGTTACGAAAAGAAGAAATAAGCTTAACTTCAGCATAACATTTTTTGTTTTTCATGGCTATACTTTCCCTTTCCTATTCTTAGGAGAGGGATTCTTTTTTTAAGGCAAGTCCGAAAGTCAGTAAGTAATATAGGTCGTTGCGTTGTCGTTTTTCTTCCGGACTTTCCGTCTTTCCGACTCCTCGACTTTTTCCCTGGAATCAGGATTGCATACAAGGATGTATTACATTTGAAAACCAGTCATTAACCAGTGTAATACGCTACTATGATATTCCTGAACGATAAAGAAGTACGCGATCATTTATTCCCTTTTACGCTGATGCGCTCTGCAGCAGATATCCGGATCGGCATATTGACCATCCGCGAGAAATGGGAAGCCCTGCTGGGGCAGGAGGTAAAAGTGGTAGAAGATGCGAATATGGTCTCTTCTCCCGACGCAAGGCTCTTTGCCACCAATATCATCCCTTCCGAACAGTTTATTGCTTCCTTCCAAACGGAAGACAACTTACTGAAGAAAGATCCCGATTGGGAATCCATCAAAATACTGCAATACCCCTGGCATATATTCGAATGCAATGACTGGGCCCTGCGGGAAGATTTCAAACTGGTTACCCGTAATAAGACAACGCAGGTCATTCCCGAAAGTGTGCAGGTGATCAATGCCAAAGACATTTTTATTGAAGAGGGCGCCCGCCTGGCCCATTGTATGCTCAATGCCTCCCAGGGGCCGATCTATATTGGCAAGGATGCAGAGATCATGGAAGGCAGCTTTATCAGGGGGCCTTTTGCCCTTTGTGAAGGGGCAGTGGTAAAAATGGGCAGCAAAATTTATGGCGCCACCACCATCGGACCTTATAGTACCGTAGGCGGTGAGATCAAGAACAGTGTATTCCTGGGTTATTCCAACAAAGCCCACGATGGCTACCTGGGTGACGCAGTAATAGGCGAGTGGTGCAATCTCGGCGCCGGTACTTCCAATTCCAACCTCAAGAACACTGCCTCGGATGTAAAGGTATGGCACAACCCTTCCAAAGATTATATCCGTGCCGGCATGAAATGTGGATTGCTCATGGGCGATTATTCCCGCGCCGCCATCAATACTGCTTTTAATACAGGTACTGTAACGGGTATTTGCGCCAATATATTTGGCGAAGGGCTGACGCCTAAATTCATTCCCAGCTTTACCTGGGGCAGCAAGGCATTATCAAGATATGAATTTGAAAAAGCCTTATCAGATATCAGTAACTGGAAAAAATTAAAAAATCAGCAACTGACAGACGCGGAAGCAAAGCAATTGAAACATATTTTTGAGCAATCATAATCAAATCAACCAACATGCGTAAACAAATTGCTGCTGCTAACTGGAAAATGAACTGTACGTACCAGCAGGGAGAGGACTTATTGGACAATATCCTGGGAGCAAATATCGCCCTGGCCGATCACCGGCAGGTTGTCTTTGCGGTACCCTTCCCTTACCTCATTATGGCCAATAGTGAAGTAGCCGATGAACCCAATTATTTTATAGCAGCACAGAATTGTTACAACAAGAAATCTGGCGCTTATACAGGTGAAGTATCTGCCGAAATGTTGCATTCTATCGGCATTAAGTATTGTGTGCTGGGGCATAGTGAGCGCCGTGAGTATTTCCAGGAAAGCAATAAGATGCTGGCCGAAAAAATAGATATCTGTCTTGAGTACGGCATCACGCCCATTTTCTGTTGTGGTGAACCCCTCAGCATCCGCGAGGCCGGTACCCAGAATGGGTATGTGGAAACGCAGCTGAAAGAGTCTCTTTTTCACCTCGCCGATAGCGTGATCTCGAAGATCGTCATTGCATATGAACCCATCTGGGCCATTGGCACCGGTAAAACCGCCAGCTCAGACCAGGCGCAGGAAATGCATGCACACCTGCGCAGCGTACTGGCCAAACAATATGGTCCCTTACTGGCCAACAATATTTCAATTTTATACGGCGGCAGTGTGAAAGCCAACAATGCTGTGGAATTATTTGCCCGCCCGGATGTAGATGGCGGCCTGGTAGGCGGCGCCTCCCTCAATGCAGAAGAATTTATCGCGATCATTAAGGCGTTGAAATAGCCCTGGCAATCGGCAGTCGACAATCGGCAATAAGCCGCCGATCCACGACTGCCGATTTGTTAAAGTTTTCCACACCGACAGCTTATGGAGTAATTCTTGTCGTATCTATGGGAAAGGAGGGACTTATATGGAACAGAATGCCGTACTACAACCGTTTTTGAACCACCTGGCCAGTGACCGGCAAATATGCACCCAGCTCCTGGGAAATATTATGGCGGGCAAAAGCAGCAAGACAACCAAGCAGGCCGTGGTAAACTTCTGGATCAACAACCTGCAAAAGCACATGGAAGCTGAAGAAAAGACCCTGATCCCTTTTCTGGTCCAACATCATTTTGGCTTACAATACACCAATTTATTGCACCGTGAACATAATACCATCCGGGTATTGGCCGAACGCTTACCAGCGGCCCAGGAAGGTGATTATATCTATGAAGCTTTTGTAAAGCTGGTACACGAACACCTCTTGTTTGAGGACAAAGTGATCTTTACCCGCATTGAGGAAACCATACCCGCCCGGGAGCTTGCGCAGTTATAAATCGCAGCGCAGGATTTTTTTCGCTTACCCAAACGAATTAGTATGTTCTCTTATCTTAGTATAAGTTAATTACTGTTATCAACATTAAAGCTTCTTACGATTCCCTTGCTACGGTTAATTCTCTTCGTTAGTGTAGTATGAGCATGCCTGTACTTACGCGGCCTGATCAATTATGCCGATCGGTAAGCTAAGCTGCTTATGCAGTTGTCTTTTTATAGCCTGCAGATAAGGCTTTTGTTTTCCCGTGAAGCGGGTTTTATCCGCTTTGCCAGATCCGTATGCCCCGGCTATTCCGGATTTTAGTAACCTACAACAATATGCTTATGAACCCTTCATCCATTACAAGCCGCCAGGTACTATCCATGTTCCGTTATCCCTTTCCTGTTTTTAAAAACCCATTTGCAGAAGCAATACAGGAAATTACAGACAATGAATGGATTGATGGTGAATACCTTTTTATTTATAAAGATGATCCCGGTGTAAGAGAAAAATATAAGAAAACAAAAACTGCCCATATTGCCTCCCAATGGTTCCCTACGGCCAGCTTTGAAAGGCTGAAGCCTATTTGCCGGTTTATGTTATGGACACTCATTAACGACGATATGTATGAGGAAGTGACGCCCGAAGAACTGCTGGTGGTCCATGAACGCTCCCTCGCTATACTCCGGGGCAATATGAATGCAGCAGCTTCACAACTTCCATTGGGTTCCTTGCTGGCTACCTTAAGAAATGAATTGCTGCAATTTATCCCGGAGGGATCTTTACTCCATTTCATCGAAGCACTCAATAGGTATTTTAAAGGCCTTCAACAGGAAATTAGCTATAAAAGTAAAAAAGCTTTTCCCGGTATAGAGGAGTGCTTTATTATCCGCGAAGACTCTCTCTGTCTGTACCCTTTCCTCGAATTGGCAGATATAGAAACAAATCTGTTCCTGCCACCTGAAATACACGGACATCCCGTAATACAACGGATCAAGGCACTGGCCAGCCGTATGATGGTTTGTTACAATGAGGTCCAATCTGTCATTAAAGACGAAGCTACGGACAGTATATATTACAATGTAGTAAAGGCGATACAGCACAACCTGAACATTTCCCTCGAAGATGCCTGTCTGGAAGGCCTGCGTATACACAATGAGTACCTCGAAGAATTTATAACCCTTCAGCGGTCCCTGCCTGATTTCGGAAGTTGGCATGATGCTGTAGTTAACAGGATACATTATATCAGCATTACGCTCACTGGCTGGAAATCAGTGTCTGCCAAATTGGACCGTTACAACACATTGAGCGGATTTCCTGCCGCGCAGGCAGTGAAGCAGGCCGTTCACTGATTACAATTCTTCAATCCCGGTATATGATCACAGAAACCACCATGCCCAAAATACCATAGTAATGACAGCAGCAGAATACAACTCACGGGACTATCTTCCGCTGAACTATTATCCATGGCCCAATCTTGTGAATCCCCATATAGAACAAATGGGCAGGGATATGGATGCGTGGATTGACAACGACTATACATTTTTGACAGAAAAGCAAAGAATAAGATATAAGAAGATGCGGCTGCATGCCTGTACAGCTTGTATGTGGCCCCACTTAACATACGAGCAGACCATTCCCTGTAACAGGTTTATGCTCCAGTATGTTGTGCTTGATGACCAGGTGGAAGATTCATCTTCCGAGGAAATCGGGCACCTGCGAACCCGTTGTACGGCGATACTTAGGGGAGATCAGCCAAGGCCGGAAGAAAATGCATTGTACCGGCATCTGGCATTGATCAGGGATGAGTTCCGCGCTTTCATGCCTGAAATGTGGGTGCAACGCTTTGCCAACTATTTTTATATTTCCACCAGATACGGGATCGAACCAGAACGTCCTTATAAAGTGGCTAACCGGCCGCCCTCCCTTATGCTTTACAAGGTCCTTCGTGAGTATTCCGTACTGATGCACCCCTACATGATCTTTGGAGATATAGAATCAGGGCTTATTTTACCAGATCATGTTATAGAGCATCCTGTGGTACAACGAATGATCACTTTATTTGTCAGGGTTGTTGCCTGGCAAAACGATATTCATTCCCTGCCAAAGGAATTGGCGAAAGGCACAGAGGTTTTTAATCTGATCCTTGTCTTGCAGCAGGAATACAAACTTTCGCTGGAAGATGCCAGTGCTGAAGCCCTTCGTATTCATAATGAAGATCTGGCTGAATTGCTTGCTTTACATAAAGAGTATCGGGAGTTTGGTGAATACCAGGAGCACGTAGACCAATTTTTATACTATTCCGGAATCGGACTTCAGGGGGTAAATACTTTTTATCTGCAGGAAACAGAGCGGTACCGGCATGGTGGCGTTGGATTTGCCTGGCCGGAGATATAGTAGAAGTGGCTTACTTTACCGGGTGAGGTGTTACTTGGTTCAACTGCTTCCTGCACCAGGCATTGAATTCATCTTCATCTGCCTCATTCTCTTCATCGTCTTCAACTTCCCGTTGGATGATGCGATTATTGGTAAAATCGAGGGTCAGCAGACCATCTTTGAGCAGGATGTTGTCGAACTGTGCCCATTGGTATCTTCTTTTGAAAAGGGAGTTGATCACGATCTCCTTATCTGAAAAGCCGATCTCGAGGGAGTATTTTGCCTGGTATTCCAGTAAGGCAAGGATAATGAACACAAAAGTGAGCCATTGGAAGTAGGGCATCTTCATCCATACCAGGGCGGCCACCAGCAGGGCGCGGCTATAATATACTTTTTTGCCTTTGGAAGATTGTACCAGGTTCCACACCAGTATAGCGAGAATGGCAATGATGCCGAGCAGATAGGCCAGACCTGGCTGATGGGAGGTCACCAATTCAAGCGCAAAGAATATCACCGACATAATGCCCAGCAACAGGCCGATCATATCAATGAACCTGGTGTTTTTGTTCTTAAGGATAACAACGTATTGGTAGATCATGCGCCACAGGCTTATTGATTGCAAGCTACCAGTAAATTACTTAACTTCCATAAAACGCGGGCGCCAACATTGGCATCCCATTCATTTTCACCAACACCCACCTCATTCAGGTCGAACCCAATGAAGCGGCGGCCGCTTTTGATGATGCGTTTCAGGAGATAGTAAACCTGCTGGGCTTCAAAGCCACCCGGTACAGGGGTACCTGTATTAGGACATAATTTGGGGTCCAGTCCATCTATATCAAAACTTAAGAATACATCCTGTGGTAAGTGCTCAACGATCTCATCAGCTATCTCTTTCCAGGATTCTCCTTCGTAGATGCGCTCTTTGATGCTTTTATCGAAGTAGGTAACTACCCGTTCCTTGTTGTTGCAGATATAGTTCCATTCTTCTTCGCAGTAATCACGTACGCCGGCCTGTACCAGTTTGGTGAGCTGGGGTATCTCTTTCAGTGCATTGTACATAACGCTGGCATGGCTGTAGCGGAAGCTTTCATAAGACTGCCGTAGGTCGCAATGCGCATCGATCTGCAAAATGCCGAAAGAAGGGAATTTTTCTGCAATGGATTTATAGAAACCGAGGGCTGTGCTATGGTCGCCGCCAAGTACAGCTACCAGTTTGCCCTGATCCAGTAATCCTTTGGTTTGATCATATACCCAGTTGTTGAGGTATACAGCCCCTTCATTGATCTCCTTCAGGGATTTGCACATGAAGGAGTTCTTCTCCACATCATCCCCTTTGGAAATATAATCAATATACAGTTCAGCTTCTTTGCGTAGATAATCGCTTTTCAGCAGGATCTTCCTGTCTGGCACCCGCATAAAAAATCCCTGCTTCCAGGCATCTTTTACATCGGCATCAAAGAGGTCCACATGCATGCTGGCTTTAAAAATATGGTCGGCGGCCCGGGCTGTACCTGCATTGCAGCTTACAGTAACTTCCCAGGGCACAGGAAGAATTACAAGGCGGGCATCTTCTTCTGTGAAGGGTAATCCGAATATATTATTATTGGGGTTACTTACACCGTTGGGATCAAAATGCGATAAGTCTGTCATTGTTGAAGAGGTCTCTTCTTTAAAACGCCGTGCAAGGTAGCACAGTATTAGATAGAAGCAAAATAATGTCGATAAGTTGCATAAACGATCGTTCGTTTATTGTGCTGTGGATTTATTACCAATTATTTAGGAAATACTGAACAAAATAGAAACAGGGTGGTTATACAGCCCGTAGACACATAAAAATCACATAAACCCGTTCCGCATTTTGGCCTAACTTTGCGGAGAACAGAATCTGGTATGAAGAAGATCCACATTGTTATCCTCGTTTGCATTGCTGCCGGCATCATGGTGCTGCTAAGTTTTATGGGTGATCTTTCTACCTATGAGACCCTCGCTTCTGCCCGTCAGAAAAAAGGAAAAACGGTGACGGTTATTACACAACTGGACCGGACCGCTCCCATTGAATACAATCCAGCGCTCAATCCCAACCTGACCACCTTCCATGTTGTAGATTCCCTGGGCAATAAAGCCCGCGTGGTATATTACTTCGAGAAGCCATTCGATATGGAGAAAAGTGACCGTATTGTATTGAAAGGCAAGATGAACGGAGATATATTTGAAATTAACCGAAAGGATGGTATCCTGATCAAGTGTCCTTCCAAATATAAAGACGACCCCAAGGCAGCCTATAATAACCTCTCTTCAAAATAAAGCACCCTGATGGATTATATTGGTGAACACCTGTTACCCGGACAGCTTGGCCATTTTCTGGTTATACTTTCTTTAGTAGCCTCCATAGTGGCCTGTATTGCTTACTTTAAATCGGCCAATGCCAAACTTCCCGACGAGGCAGTGAGCTGGAGGAAAATAGGCCGGATCGCTTTTATAACCGATGCGCTTTCTGTTATCACCATCTTTGGTATCATCCTCTTCATCATAGTACAGCATTACTATGAATATTATTACGCTTATAATCACTCCGACAGATCCCTGTCGCCCAAATTCCTCCTGGCCAGTATCTGGGAAGGGCAGGAGGGCAGTTTCCTGTTGTGGACCCTTTGGCATGGTGTATTGGGCCTGGTCCTGATCCGCACCGCCAAAAAGTGGGAAGCGCCGGTGATGGCTGTCATCAGCTTTGCACAAATATGCCTCGCCACCATGGTACTGGGCGTATATGTCTTTGATGTAAAAATAGGTAGCACCCCGTTCCTGCTTACCCGTCATCAGTTTTCCAGCGCCCCCATCTTCAGCAATGCCGACTACCTTGCTTCTCTGAAAGATGGCGTAGGATTGAATCAATTGCTCCAGAACTACTGGATGGTGATCCACCCGCCGGTATTGTTCCTGGGTTTTGCCTCTACTATAGTGCCTTTTGCTTTTGCCGTTGCCGGTCTCTGGAAAAAAGAATATGGCAGCTGGACCAAACAAGCCCTGCCCTGGTCTTTGTTCTCGGGCGGTGTATTGGGGCTCGGTATCATGATGGGCGCTTACTGGGCTTATGAGTCCCTCAGCTTTGGCGGCTACTGGGCATGGGACCCCGTGGAAAACGCCTCACTGGTGCCCTGGCTGATCCTGGTGGCCGGCATCCATACCCAGGTGGTGTACAATTCAACCGGGCATTCACTCCGGGCTACCCATTTCTTCTTTATTGCCAGCTTTTTGCTCATCTTATATTCTACCTACCTTACGCGCAGCGGCGATCTGCAGGATACTTCCGTACATGCTTTTACAGGAAGTGGTATGAACTGGCAGCTACGGGCATTGGTATTTGTGTTCCTGGTGCCGTCGCTATGGCTGTTCATTGCGCGGTATAAAAAGATACCGCATATAGCCAAAGAGGAAAATTCATATAGCCGCGAATTCTGGATGTTTATCGGCGCCCTGGTATTGTTCCTCTCTTCCATATTCATCCTGGTGGCTACATCCCTGCCGGTGATCAACAAAATATTTGGTTCCAACTTCACGATTGGCGAAGACCCCCAATTCCCGTACAACCGGATACAGGTATTTGTAGCTGTTGTATTGGGTGTGCTCACAGCGGTTACCCAATACCTGAAATATAAGAATACGGCCAAGACGGCTTTCTTTAAGAAGATAGCCCTGCCTACGGGTATTGCACTGGCCATTTCCCTGAGCGTTAGCCTTTGGGGTAATATCAATTATGACAAGTTTGGTGTCGGTTTCCTGGCCGCCATTCACCTGGCGCTCTTTGCCAGCATTTATGCTGTAGTGGCCAATGCTACCTATATCTGGAGCGGCCTGAAGGGTAAGCTGAAAGCTGCCGGTGCTTCTATAGCCCACGTAGGTTTTGGTATCATGCTGGTGGGGGTACTGATCTCCTCTTCTAAAAAAGAGGTATTGTCGATGAACTTTATGAACCCGCTCAACTTTGGTCCTGACCAGAAAGAGAAGGGCGTGGAGAACCTCACCTTGTACCAGGGGGTGCGTACCGACATGGGTAAATACTGGGCTACTTACATCAGTGACTCGGTAACAGAGAAGGGTAAGATGACCTATTTCCGTATTGATATGGAAAGCAAGGATGGGAAGGAACGCTTCCCCTTATATCCCGATCTCATCAAAAATACCAAGGGGCAGGAAGGATACTCCAATAACCCCGATGCCCGGCATTATTGGAATAAAGACATTTTTGTATACATCAATTACTCCACCAGGATGCAGGAGGAGAAGGATACAGCCCAATTCCGTTCTAAATTGGTGAAACTGGGTGATACGCTCTATTATTCCAATGGTTTTATGACGCTGGACAGTGTGACGGTTAATCAGCCAACAGCTGGCCGGCAGGTGGATGCGGGCGATACCAGCATTATGGCACACCTGAGCATCGTGACCCGCGAACAGAAGAAGCTAACGGCCCGTCCAATACTGGCCGTGAAGAATAATGAACCAACCTATATTCCGGATTCTGTTTTCTCGCAGGGTCTATCCGTTGGGCTGGCCCGCGTGGCAGAGAACCAGCAATTTGAGATCCGGGTGAAGGAGTCGTCTAAAATGGTGCCCTTCATAGCGCTCAAAGTACTCCAGTTTCCCTTTATCAAGCTTGTCTGGCTGGGAACGGTACTCATGGTCATTGGATTTATCATGAGTATGGTGTACAGGCTCAGGCTGTTGAGGCCGGTGGGTAGTGAAACGGCCTCCAGGAAGAAACCGGTGGCTCAGGAGCCGGTGTCGTAATGACATCCTGGGTTCTCTAATTTTAACTAAATACTTGCAGCTATCCAGGTTACTTAACTTGTCTTACCGGTATTATTCCTTATTGGGGAATAATTACTATTTTGTGTAAGAACAATGTTTCCACAACGCATTATATACAATTGTATTATCATGGTTTCGACTTTCCTGTATTGCAGCGGGACTGCTGCAGGCCAGGTAAAAGATACGATCCCGCTGCCCCCGGGCGTGGAACATCCTGAATTGGGGCCTAATGACACCATCCCGGTGCCGGCTATCATAGCAGGCAATCAACTCATTCCTTCCGGTAATATGGAGTGGTTGTGGGTGACGGCTCCCTATCCCAAACATTTATTGAAGAAGCGGCAGGAGTGGACGCGCCTGCGCAATGCCATATATGTGACCTATCCCTATGCCCGTAAAGCGGGGGGCATTATCAATGAGATCAATAATAAACTGGCGGGTGTTACTGATAAGGAACAGCGCAAGAAATACCTCAAAACAAGGGAAAAGGAACTCAAGAAAGAGTTTGCCGATCCATTGAGCAACCTGTCTATCTACCAGGGCAAGGTGCTCATGAAACTCATTAACCGGCAAACGGGTAATAACTGCTACGACATTATCAAGGAATACAAGGGAGGCTTTACAGCCCGTATGTACCAGACAGTGGCTTTCTTCTTCAACAGCAACCTCAAACAACCTTACGATGCCCAGGGTGGTGAAAAGGAAATGGAAAGCATCGTGCTGGAAGTGGAGCGCATGTACCGGATGTAATTTCGAATGTAGGATGTAGAATTCCGGATTCTTTAGGCTTAGCTTCATAACAAACAGCAGGCTCTGGTTATTTCGCGTGTTCAATGCGCGGCAGCAATCCTAAATCCTAAATTCGAAATTCTATAATCGTGTGATCTTGCCAATCAACCCCGTCGTTGAGAACCCTTCTACAATTGGATTGATCACTACTTTTCCGCCATTGGCCTTTACTTCTTTCGCGCCTACGATCTGCTCTTCTGTATAATCACCGCCTTTCACCAATACATCGGGCAGTACGGCTTTGATCAGTTCCAGCGGGGTATCTTCTTCAAATAGGACTACCGCATCCACCATCAGTAAGGAGGCCATCACAATACTGCGCGCCTGTTCATCATTTACAGGGCGGCTATCACCTTTTAATCGTTTGGTAGACGCATCTGAATTGAGGCCTACAATGAGGTAATCGGCTTCTCCGGCAGCTTGCGACAGGGAAGCAATATGGCCACGGTGCATGATGTCAAAAACACCATTGGTGAAGGAAACTGTTTTACCAATAGTACGCCATTGTGCTATTCTTCTGAGGAGCTCAGGAAGGGTGAAGATCTTTTTCTCTATGATGTCCGCTTTGCGCATGCGATTCTTTTTGCTTCTTATTGAAATATGGCAGCAAAGCTAAGGCAACAAATCCACTGATCAGCATCTGGAAGAATTGTACTGTCCACATCAACAATCCAAAAGCCAGGCCAATGCCCTCATTGAGCCCGTAGAGTGCAAGTGTTTGCTGTACAAAAATATGGTATACGCCCAATCCGCCGGGAGTAGGTACGATCATGGCGAGACTGCCGGTTGATAATACAGAGAGGGCTTCTTTGAGTCCGTAAATGGAGGTTTCCTCCAGGGCATAAAACCCGATCCACACGCTCGTCAGGTACATACACCAGATGAAAATACTGTGGAAGATGAACCAGCCTTTTTGTTTTACGTAGCGTACGCTGGTGATACCACCCCATATTCCGGCGAGTATCTTTTTGATCTTTTGAATAAGGCCAATATGGGCGAACTTCCTGAAGACAAATATAGTCCCTGCAACAAGGGCCACCAGGATCAGCACCAGCAGCACGATATTGCCCATGGTCAGTTTACTGGCCTTATCAGCAATAATGGCATCGACCTGTTTGCCTACAAAGTCGCCGATCACATCGATCTGGGTGAGGGTAGCAATGGTGATCACCAGCACCAGGCAAATAACATCAAAAGCTCTTTCAGCCACAATGGTGCCTACGAGCTTGTCGGCAGGTACTTTTTCATACCGGGCCAGTACAGTGCATTTAAGCACTTCGCCCAGGCGCGGGAAGGCCAGGTTGGCCATATAACCAATCAGCACAGCCAGGTAGGTATTGGAGGTACGGGGCTTATAACCGAGGGGTTCCATCAATATCTTCCAGCGCAAAGCACGGCTATAATGACTCAGCAGGAGGGAGGCCATTACAGGAACGATGAGCCAGTACCTTGCTTTGGAAATGGCTGTCTTGATATTGATCCATTCGCTGTCAGGGATCTTTTTGATCGACCACCAGACCAGGAAAATTGCCAGTCCTAAAAACAATGCGTATTGAAGATAGCTGACAATCTTTTTATTCATGAGTTAAAGCCGGTTGGTATCAAACAAAAATAAAGACAATATATCACGCGAATGTTATTATAACGGTATTGTTATAATTTATTGCCTTCTTTTGGGAATACTAACCAGGGTTTAAAACTTTTGGCTTTCTCAAAATCCATGCGGGCATAAGAGATAATGATCACGATGTCGCCGGTTGCGCCCTGGCGGGCCGCCGGTCCGTTGAGGCAGCAAACACCTGATCCTCTTTTACCTTTAATAAGATAGGTCTCTATGCGGGAGCCATTATTGACATTTACTACCTGTATCTTCTCATGTTCGATCATATTGGATGCGTCCATCAGATCTTCGTCCAGGGTAAGGCTACCTACATAATTAAGGTTAGCTTCTGTGATCACTGCGCGGTGCACCTTAGACTTGAGCACTTCGATGTCCATGATAATTTGTGTTTAGATGTAGGATGAAGGTTTAAGTCGCAATTGCTCTGCAACCATTCCCGTAGGAATACTGCGATCAATTTGCGCGTGTATAAAACGGCTGCAAAGCTATAAAAGTTTACTGATTTTCGAACGATTGTTAGTCCTTCACAGATTATTGGAAATGTTAATACGCACCTATTTCGTAACCTGCATATTATCAATCAGTCTTACTTCTCCCAAAAAGGCTGCGACAAGGGCTATTACAGGCTCTTTTCCATCCCAATTGTCAATGGGAGCGAGTGAATCGGCCGCTGCCATAGATATATAATCTACTTTAAAACCTTCTTTTTCGAGCAGGCTGCGGCCTTCCTGTTGTAAAGAGGAGAGGGGGCCTGCCGTTATATGCCGGCGGATATGCTCCAGTACCTGATAGATGGCAGGTGCTTTTTTCCGGTCGGCTTCCGGCAACCGCATATTGCGGCTACTCATGGCCAGGCCATCGGCCTCGCGCCTGGTGGCAACGGTTTCAAAGCGGGTAGGCATAGACAGGTGTTTCAGCAGCCACTGCACTACCATACATTGCTGATAATCTTTCTGCCCCATAAACAGATCATCGGGATTAACCATCTGTAACAAGCGGCTCATTACCTGGCATACGCCCTGGAAATGACCGGGCCGGTAGGCGCCTTCGAGGATGGTTTCGAGGTATCCCAGGTCGTACTGTTCCAGGTGGTGGATACCTTGTGGATACATTTCGTGGACCGATGGCAGGAAGAGGATATGGGCGCCTGTCTGCTCCAACTGATGGATGTCCTTATCCAGGGTATTGGGATACTTCTTAAAATCGTTGGGGTCATTGAACTGGGTAGGGTTCACAAATATGCTGCATACAGTGATGTCTGTGTGCTTTTGGGCTTCTTTCACCAGCGCGAGATGGCCCTGGTGAAGGGCTCCCATTGTGGGAATAAACCCTATTTTCTGTTGCATCGATCGCTGCTTTTCCAGGTACCTGCCGAGTGCGGCAGCTTGCTTAAAAATGATCATTTTGAGACGTTTAAAAGCATGGGACAGGCTATGCCGCCCATTTTTTTAATAAAATACCTTAACTTTGCACCCTGTTTTTAAAAATGGTTATCCGCAACCAATTATAATCATAATGCTGACAAAGAAAAGAATTTTATTTATTGCCAACGAAATGTCTCCTTACCTGGAGCTGACAGAATTCTCGGAAACTGTTAACCGTCTGGCGATAAAAGCAAATGAAGGAGGTTTCGAAGTTCGTTGCATTATGCCCCGGTTCGGGGTGATCAATGAGAGGAGGCACAGGCTCCATGAAGTTGTTCGGTTGTCGGGGATCAACGTTTCTGTTGACAATGATGATTTCCCCCTCCAGATCAAAGTAGCTTCTTTGCCCAACGCCCGTTTGCAGGTATATTTCCTCGACAATGAAGACCTGTTCAAACGCAAGCAAATATTCCATGATGATGATGAAAAGTGGTTTGACGACAATGGCCTGAGAACAGTATTTTTCTGCAAAGGTGCCCTGGAAACAGTGAAGAAATTCGGATGGCCGCCTGACATTATTCATTGCAGCGGCTGGATGACCGGTCTTATTCCCCTGTATCAAAAGACAGCTTATAAAAAAGAACCTGTATTTGCCCACAGTAAGGTGATCTACACCCTCGGCAACAACAGTTTTAAGGAAAAGCTGAGCCCCAACTTCCTGAAACTGGCTAATATCAGCCCCAATATCAAGGACAAAGACCTGGAGCCCTTCAAGGAGCTTAACAATACCGCATTAATGCGTGGGGGAGCTACTTATGCCGATGCGGTTACTTTTGGTGCTGAAAAGGTAGATAAGAAGCTGGTAGAGGAGTTTGGAAAGGTGAAAGGTAAAAAAGTACTTACCTACAATGCTGAGTCCGATTTAACAGACTATTTGCAATTGTATTCCGACCTTGCCAAATAGGCTTAATTCCGTAAACTGTTAACAATCACAAGTGAATAGGAAAATTTCTCTATCTGTCTTTGCTGTATTGACCGGATTACTTATCTATAGCTCCTGCACCAAGGTAGATACTACCGATCTCGGTAAGGAACTCATTCCTGTCGTTGACAATGTAAGTACATTCGAAACGATCCTCGACGTTGAGACCGACAATTTCCTGTTCCCTGATACTACCCGTATCACCGGGTCTTCCCTGCATGCACTGGGTATCATTGGTGATGATCCTGAATTTGGCCGCACAGAAGCCAGGATCTATTCGGCTTTCGGTCCTTCTTCTTACGGCACCAATCCTTTTGTAGTACAGGATTCTGTTGTGATCGATTCCATCGTATTGTCGCTGGCTTATGGCGGCTTGTATGGTGACTCCAACTCCATTCAGCGCTATGAGGTATACCAGATAGCCCCCACGCCGGGTAATTTCGTCGATTCTGTTTACCGCATCAGTACCAGTGACTTTGCGGTATTGCCTACGGTATTGGGCAGTAAGGATGTTGACTTCAAAACATTGAATGATTCCCTTTGGTACAGAGACCGGAAGGATACGGTGAAAACGGTGAATGAATTAAGGATCAGGCTGGATACGTCTTTTGGCCGCCAGTTTGTGAATTATGATACGGCCATCCAATACAAATCAGACTCTGCCTTTAAGACCTATTTCAAAGGACTGGCCATCAAGACCAATAATACAATCTCCCCGGCTAAGAACGGGTTGGCTTATTTCAACCTGACCAGCACTACCAATACGAAACTTACTTTTTATACACGGGTAACCAACAATGGGGTGATCGATACCACTACCACGGTGTTTGCCTATAACAGCGGTAACCAGGCCAACCTGATCACCCGTACACCAGCGCATGGCTACCAGACTTACCTCAACAATGGTACGCCCAATGATGACAAAGTGTATATTCAATCCTCACCAGGGTCTTATGCTACAGTGAAAATACCTGGCCTGGATACTTTCAAGAATGTGAACCGTGTTATCCACCGGGCAGAACTGATCATAGAACAGATCCCGTCTGCACAGGATAATATCTATACCACTCCTTCGCTGATGTTCGTTGATGCCATCAATGCAGCAGGAGACTCCAGCTTTGCTATCCGGAATGACTTTATTTACACCGGTCAGGGTAATGGCTATGACGTGGCTAACCTGGGGGGCGACTATAAGAACAACAAGTACGTATTTAATTTATCACGATATCTTCAAAGTGTGGTCACCAAGAAATTGCCTTATTATACCTTGCGTATTTATGCGCCTTTCTTTGCAGACCCATATCTCCAGGGCCCTACTGGAACCTCGGTTGTCATGCCTACTTATTTGTTTGTCAACAGTCCAATTTCAAATGGAAGGCTGGTAGCCGGCGGCGGCAGCCATCCTACGCAAAAAATGAAGGTTCGAATTATTTATTCTAAAATCTAAGTCGGACTCTTATCTTTGCGCCTGTTTGAATAATCCATTAAAATTCTGTTTTAACCTTTATCAAATCAAATAGTCATGCCGTATTTATTTACTTCGGAGAGTGTGTCTGAAGGCCATCCTGATAAGGTAGCCGACCAGATTTCTGATGCGCTTATTGATAACTTTCTCGCCTTTGACCCCCAGTCAAAAGTAGCCTGTGAAACACTGGTTACTACTGGTCAGGTGGTACTGGCAGGTGAAGTTAAATCTGCTGCCTACCTGGATGTACAGGAAATTGCCCGTAACGTGATCCGCAAAATTGGTTATACCAAGAGCGAATACATGTTTGAGGCGAGCTCTTGTGGTGTGTTATCCGCCATTCACGAACAATCTGCCGATATTAACCAGGGTGTTGACCGCAAGAAGAAAGAGGAGCAAGGCGCTGGTGACCAGGGTATGATGTTTGGTTATGCCACCAACGAAACAGATGATTATATGCCCCTGGCATTGGACCTGGCGCATAAGCTGTTGCTGGAACTGGCTGTTTTGAGAAGGGAAGGCAAGCAGATCAAGTACCTGCGTCCTGATGCCAAAAGCCAGGTTACACTGGAATATGATGACAACAACAAGCCAGTGCGCATCGATGCGATCGTGATCTCTACACAGCACGATGATTTCGCTTCTGAGACCAAAATGCAGGAGCAGATCAAGAAGGATGTTATCAATATCCTGATCCCCCGCATCATTGCCAAGAACAAGAAAATTGCACACCTGTTCAATAACAAGATCAAGTATCACATCAACCCAACCGGTAAATTCGTGATCGGTGGACCACACGGTGATACAGGTCTTACAGGCCGTAAGATCATTGTAGATACCTATGGTGGTAAAGGTGCCCACGGTGGTGGTGCGTTCAGCGGTAAAGATCCTTCCAAGGTTGACCGTTCAGCAGCGTATGCTACCCGTCACATTGCCAAGAACCTGGTAGCTGCCGGTATCTGTGATGAAGTACTGGTACAGGTTTCTTACGCTATCGGCGTAGCCCAGCCAATGGGTATTTATGTGAATACTTATGGCACTGCCAAAGTGAAATTGTCTGATGGACAGATCGCTAAAAAAGTATCTGAAGTGTTTGACATGCGTCCTTACTTCATCGAGCAGCGCTTGAAGTTGCGTAACCCGATCTACAGCGAAACGGCTGCATATGGTCACATGGGCCGCAAACCTGAAGTAGTGGAAAAATCATTCACTTCACCTGATGGTAAAACTGTTAAAAAGAAAGTGGAGTTGTTTACCTGGGAGAAGCTGGATTATGTAGGCAAGATCAAAAAGGCATTTAGCTCCAAATAGTTGCTGAAAAAAACGGAAAGAGCCCCGCCACTGCGGGGCTTTTTTTATTCTATTTTTGCCGTATGAATGAGCTCCACAATCCCTGGCAGATCAAAGGCCAAAAGCAGGTGTATGATAACCCCTGGATCGGTGTTACTGAGTTTGATGTCATTAACCCCTCGGGGGAAAGGGGATCTATGGCAAGGTGCATTTTAAGGGATGGGCCATTGGTGTGCTGGCCCTGGATGAGCAATTCAATACCTGGCTGGTAGGGCAGTACCGTTTCCCTCTCAACCAGTATAGCTGGGAAATACCGGAGGGCGGCGGACCACTCGATATAGACCCGTTATTATCGGCCCAGCGGGAGTTGTTGGAAGAGACAGGCCTGGTGGCCCAGGATTGGACGAGGATCATGGAAATGCATCTTTCCAACTCGGTATCTGATGAACATGCGATCATCTATCTTGCACGTGATCTAAGGCAGGAAACGGCCTGTCCGGAAGAGACAGAACAATTGCAGGTGCGTAAGCTGCCTTTTGAAGAAGCTTACCAGTTGGTAGAACAGGGAAAGATCACCGATTCTGTGTCGGTAGCCGCTATTTTAAAAGTAAAACTGATGTTAGCCGATGGACGCATATCATAAGAAACCAGGCATCAAGAAATCCTCTTTAATTATTGGGAGGCAGCCCATCATTGAAGCTATTCAATCGGGCCGCCCTATCGACAAGATACTCTTCCAGCAAAGTGTGTCGGGTGATTCGATTGGCACCATCCGGCAGCTTGCCCGGGAGAACAATATTCCCATTCAGCAGGTGCCGGCGGAGAAACTCCACGCACTGAGCAAGTCCAACCACCAGGGCTGTATTGCCATTGCGGGATTGATACAATACCTGGAGCTGCAGCAGGTGATAGACCATGTGGTAGGGGCTGGTGAAACGCCTCTTTTTGTGATATTGGATGGGGTGACTGATGTGCGTAATATCGGCGCCATCGCCCGTACGGCTGTTTGCTGCGGGGCACAGGCCATCATCATTCCGGATAAAGGGGTAGGGGCTTTGAATGAAGACGCTATAAAGGCTTCGGCCGGGGCGCTGGAAAAGATCCAGGTGTGCCGGGTCAACAGCCTGATGAAGGCGGTGGATACACTGCACCTCAATGGGATCAAAGTGTTTGCCTCAGAAATGAAAGCTGAAAAGAAGGTGTATGAGCTTACTTATACGGAGCCTTGCTGTATCATCATGGGCAGCGAAGACAAGGGCGTTTTCTCAGGCTTGCTGAAGATATGTGATGAGGTATTCAACATACCCATGGCAGGCGAGTTTGAATCGCTAAACGTATCGGTGGCTACGGGTATTATTTTGTATGAAGCGATGAAACAAAGATTGTAGCTATAAGGTGGGCCGCCCTGCTGCGCAGCTAAGGCAGCCCTGCAGGGCGACTCACCTTTAGATAATTAAAAAGCTTTCTTCTCCAGTTGCGGGTATTGAATACCCAGTTGCTCCAGGTAGGTCTTGTATTTTGAAGGATCGTAATAATATTTCTTCAGCAAGGGCCTGAATTCTTCCATCGTCTTTTTATTCAGGTGCGTAGCGGGCGGCGTGGTGGCATCTAAAAAAGGAATATACTTCACCTCTTTGGTCTGTACATTTTTATAGTAATCCCAGGCATCGGTGATTGCCCTGGCATTGGTAAGCATATCCAATAAGGAAGCGGCGACCACCTTACTGCCTGCTACTACTCCTTTGTGTGCAATGGGAGTGGCCATTGAAATAGCGTCTACCCAGCTATGGCCGGGTGTGCCGGGAATATTAGAGGGATAGCGAACCACCACGGTAGGCACATTCCAGGCAATATCGGCTATATCATCACTGCCGCCGCCTGATGAAAACTGAACAGGCCCGTTTAAAGAATCCAGTTTAAGGGCCAGGCCATCGATGGGTTCACCACGCGGTGTTTTCTTAGGAGCGTTGGACATTTTCTGCACGGCCCGGGCCAGGCGCTGATCGGCACTATCCCAGGTGGGCAGGCCTACGGTCTGGATATTCTTGTAGACCAACTCTGCTATGGGCTTATTAAAGTGCCCTGGCCAGGCGGTACCTAATAGTTTATGGGTAACGGTGGTTCCTGTCATGGCTGCCACTGATTTGGCATACAATACGGCATCATCATACATGCCTTTGATGTCTTCATAGGTCCTTTCGCGCAGGTAGTACCATACAGAGGCTTTGGAGGGAACTACATTGGGCTGATCGCCGCCATCGGTTATTACATAATGGGAACGTTGTGTAGGTTTCAGGTGTTCTCTCTTGAAGTTCCAGGCAATGTCCATCAGTTCTACTGCATCCAGTGCGCTCTTTCCCCGCCAGGGCTGACCGGCCGCGTGGGCGGCACTGCCTTCAAATTTAAACTCTACGGATACCAGGCCATTATTGCCGGCATCGCCCCAGGATACGCCCATATTGTTGCCTACATGGGTAAAGATGCAGGCGTCTACATTTTTGAAATAACCATCCCGGATATACCATGCTTTGGAGCCTACCACTTCTTCGGCTACGCCGGGCCAGATGATGAGGGTGCCTGGTATCTTTTCGCGCTCCATTATTTTCTTTACTTCAATAGCTGATAAGATCACCAGGGGCAATCCTGAATTATGGCCTTCACCATGACCGGGCGCATCGACCACAATGGGTTCTTTATAGGCTACGCCGGGCTTTTGAGATGCTTTGGGGATACAATCAATATCACTGCCCAGGGCGATCACGGGCTTGCCATTGCCCCATTTGGCCATCCAGGCGGTAGGGATGCCGGCAATGCCTTTTTCGATGGTGAAACCATTTTTTTGCAGGATGTTGGTGAGGTAGGCAGCGGATTCGGTTTCCTGGAAGCCCAGTTCTGAAAAGCTGAAAACCATATCCACCATTTCCTGGGCTGTCTTTTGCTTTCCATCTAAAGACTTTATGACTTCGGTCTTTAGTTTAGCAACTTTTAAGCTATCGTTTTTTTGAGCTTGTGCGGTTAGGGTTAAGAGTAATGCAAAGAATAAAGAGAAGGATGCCATTCTTGAATAAAACATAGTGCAGATTTTTGGTTGTTGAGTGCGGGATTGGTAGCTGTGTGGCAAGAGCACAGAAAAATCCTACAGTTAATGTTGCACCGAAATTAAGGAAAAAGCAGTGCAATGCCTATTGGTTTCCGGCCGGAGTCGCCACCTTACAGGAAGGGATTCTATTCCCCCAGGAATGCTACCTTTGCTCCCCAATACAGCACTATGGACCAGGCAGTAAAACTCATCGAATGTCCCCGGGACGCTATGCAGGGCTGGAAGGAAATCATACCTACGGCCAGGAAGGTCGAATACCTCAATGCCTTGCTGAAAGTGGGCTTTGATACGCTCGACTGTGGCAGTTTTGTATCGCCGAAGGCTATTCCGCAAATGGCCGATACAAAAGCGGTGATCCCCCTGCTTGACCTTTCCGGTTCCCGCACCAAACTGCTCACGATTATTGCCAATGAGCGGGGCGCGGCAGATGCCCTGGCCTTTGACCAGATCACTTACCTTGGTTTCCCATTTTCGGTATCAGAAACTTTTCAACAGCGCAATACGAACAGCAGCATAGCGGAGTCGTTGGGCAGGGTAGGGGAGATACAAAACCTGTGCATCAAATCGGGTAAGCAACTGGTGGTCTATATCTCCATGGGTTTTGGTAATCCATATGGTGATCCGTATGATCCGGAGATCGTATTTGAGTGGGTAGACAAACTGGTGGCCATGGATATTGGTATCATTTCCCTGGCGGATACGGTTGGACTGGCTACGCCGGAGCAAGTGGCTTCTATGACAAAATACCTGGTGGATAAATTGCCGGCTACAGAGATCGGTGTGCACTTGCATTCAACGCCTTTCAACCAGCAGGCCAAACTGGAAGCGGCTGTGCAGGCTGGCTGTCGTCGGTTTGATGGCGCCTTAAAAGGAATAGGCGGCTGTCCCATGGCCAATGACGAGTTGGTAGGCAATATGAACACGGAATGGATGATCCCTTACTTTGAGCAACTGGGCCGGCTGCCGGCATTGAATAAGGCAGCGCTGCACCATTGCAGTATGCTGGCCGATGAAATATTTACCGGGCATTAGAATAGTCTCGTACGCCCTTCACTATTCACTATATACTACTATGGATTTCATGTTAGACATCAATATTCCCACTCCTAAAGAGACGATCAATTACCGGGAGCCGATCCTGCTTACGGGGTCCTGCTTTACGGAACATATCGGCAACAGCCTGCAGGAGTTGAAATTCGATGTATTGCAAAATCCTCATGGGATACTTTTTGACCCAGCCAGTGTAGCGTCGAGCCTGGTATCGTATGTGCAGAACAAACAGTACACAGCAGATGATCTTTTTTACCTCAACGAGGTATGGCAAAGCTGGCAGCACCATGGCCGCTTCTCGCATGTCGACCAGCAAACAAGTTTACAGCTTATCAATGCTTCGCAACAAAGGGCGCATGAGTTCCTGAAAACGGCCAAATGGCTGGTGATCACACTGGGCAGTTCCTTTTCTTACCGGCTGGTGGAAAATAGCCTGCCGGTGGCCAATTGCCACCGCGCACCGGGCCAATGGTTTCGCAAACACCTGATGAGCATTGAGGAGATCAATACGGTATTGGACAATAGCCTGTACCAGGTATTGAAATTCAATCCTTCTCTGCGGGTTATTTTTACGGTAAGTCCGGTGCGGCATATCCGGGATGGGGTGATCGATAACAACCGCAGCAAGGCCCGGCTGATCGAAGTGGTGCATCACCTGGTCAACAAATTCGACAGGCTCTACTATTTCCCGGCTTATGAACTGGTGATCGATGTGTTGCGTGATTACCGGTTTTATGATATTGACATGGTGCATCCCAACTATCCGGCAACGAGTTTTGTGTTGGAGCATTTCATGAAGCATTTTACGGATGCAGAATCCCAGCAGGTAGCTGCTGAAGTGCAGAAGATCGTTATTGCCCGTAAGCACAAAGCATTCCATCCGGCCACGGAGGCGCACAGGAAATTCTTACAGTCTCACCATGATAAAGCAAAAGAATTGCAGGCTAAGTATTCCTTTTTAAAGTTGCAGGAAGAGATTGATTACTTTGGACGGTAAGAAAGCTGCGAGCTTCGAGCGACGAGCTGCGAGCAAAATACAAAATACAGCTGACTGCTTGCCACTCACAATTCAGCAACAAACTCTTCCAGTTTCTCCAATAGGATCAATTGATTCAATGCCCTGTTGAGGTTTTGCTCCGGGTAATCTATTTTATAATACACATCGTTGTTGAGGAAGTCGGTTACAAAGCGAAGGGATTGCATATATACCATCATGAGGCCCGCCTGGTGAATATGTTTCTTTTCGGCCGGGGTAAAATTATCACCGATGCCTTCCAGGTAGCCGGCAATGATGGCCTTGTAAAAATCAGCATTGATGGCAATGTCTTCCCATTGGGTGCTGTTCTCATCCTGCGTGGCGCTCATGCTGCGGATCATATCACCTACATCGGAGAAGAAGAGTCCCGGCATTATGGTATCAAGGTCTACGGGGCACAAGGCCTGGTGGGTGGTGGTGTCGAGCAGGATATTGCTCAGCTTGCAATCGTGGTGCATTACGCGGGTATGGTAATCTGCCGGATGCTGTTGTATGAATTCATAAAAGTCTACCAGTTTCCGGCGCTGCCGTAACTCGGCGATCACATGGGTGGACTTCAACAGTCGACTGATGGCAGCTTCACTCACGGCCTGTTCAAACTGGGCATAGCGCAGCGCCAGGTCGTGGAAATGTGGTATAATGACTTTGAGTTTAGTAGTATCGATGCTGTTGAGTGACCGGGTAAAATGCCCAAAGCATTGGGCTGTTTTATATACTTCAGCGGCTGTATTGGGAATGGTTTGCGTGTACGAGTCTGCTATAAAACCGGTGGCCCGCCAAAAAAGCTGCTGTTCATCTACCCAATACCATTTCCCGTCATGAGTAGGTATTAAAGGAGCTATGTGCAAGCCATTGCCTGTGCCAATAACATCGTACACCAACCGGTAATTGTAAATAATGTTCTCGGGGTGTTTGAACATATGCCGGTTAATGTTCTGCAATACGATCGGACTGCTATTGCCTTCCCCGGTAAAAGCAACCTTGTATGTATGGTGTATGAGCCCGTTGCCCAGGCTGGAAACGAGTGGTTTCCCATGCCCGAATTGCAGGGCTGCAGCTTCTATAATATCTACGTTCATACTTGTGATCTTCAAACCTGACAGGTTTTGGCAGGTCCTTGCATTTACTTTTACAGGCTGTATACATCCCGCAGAGCGGGACAAGCTCTGTCAGGTTTTAATATTGATCGTTCAAGGCAAAATCATTCTTCCGGTACATCCATTGTCCGCCGGTAAAATCCGGGAATTCCACCGTTTCATTACCCAGTTCGATGCTCATTTCACTGAGGGGTGTAATGGCGCTCCAGGCGGCTGCGTCATATACATCCATCGGCGTAGGTGTTTTGCGTTTGATGGATTCAATGAAAGCATGGAGTACGAAGAAATCCATGCCGCCATGGCCGGCGCCTTCTGTTTCCTTGCTCCAGCGTTTCCACAAGGGGTGATCGTATTTGTCCAGGTAGCTTTTGGCTTCTTCCCATTGGTGTGCCTTGGGGCTTACGCCTTCAATGTATATCGACTTGTTCACATCCATCCATAGCCCTTGGGTGCCCTGCACCCGGAAACCCAATGAATAGGGGCGGGGAAGGTTGGTATCGTGCTGCAGCATGATGGTTTCTCCATTTACACAGCGGATCATGGTGGTCACCACATCGCCCAGTTTGAATTCCACTTTGGCGTTGGGGTGCTGTTCGCCTCCTTTCTTTACAATATAATCATGCAAGCCTCTTGATTTGGTAGAGAAGCTGGACAAAGATACAAAGCGGTTGCCGCGGTTGATATCGATCATAGTGGCTACGGGGCCAATGCCGTGGGTAGGGTAGAGGTCACCGTTGCGGTGTACGGAATGGTTGGTACGCCACCTGGCTTCAGAGAAGGCCTTTTCGCCAAATTCCACGCCACCGCCATAGGGCTCTTTGCCATCGTTGAACTTCACTTCCCGCAGGTCGTGCTGGTAGCCGCCCTGCAAGTGAACGATCTCTCCGAAAAGGCCCTGCCTTACCATATTGAGTACGGCCATCACATCGCGGCGATAGCAAACATTCTCCAGCATCATTACCTGCGCCTGATGCTTCTCTGCTGATTTGACAACATCCCAGTGGTCTTGCAGGGTAATGCCCAGGCATACTTCTGTACCTACATATTTGATGCCTGCTTCCAGTGAGCCCAGGATCATGGGGGCATGCCATTCCCAGGGCGTGGCGATCAATACGCCATCGAGGTCTTTCAGTTCTACCAGCTTTTTCCAGGCATGGGGATCGCCTTTAAATATTTTAGGGGCGGCTTTGCCCGATTTCTTAATGAGGTCATTGGCCATTTGCAGCATTCTTTCGTCGATATCGCAGATGGCTGTTACTTCCACATCACTGCGGCGGAGTGCATTGTCGAGGTGGTTCTGTCCACGCAGGCCTACACCAATGATACCAATGCGTATCTTTTGTTGCTGTGCAAAAAGCTGGCTGGCAGGAAGGATAGCAAAACCGGCTGTGGTGATGCCGGCATTTCTGACAAAGGTTCTGCGATTCATACGGGAAGTTTTTGTTGTGCAATAGTCCAGGGCCTCCTTTCCCGGAAAAACCGTTGGATGGAGGCAGGCGGCAAAGTAGAGAAAATTGCTGAAAAGCAGGCGGGTAGGGCGAAATCTTGCGCAAACGTATGCGAAGCAATCCCGGGTCTCGAGTTGCGGGTTTCGGATTGCTCCGCGCTTTGTGCCGGCCGTCTGTTGGCAGGCTGTATAAGAGGGTAGTATTACATTCTTTCGGGTACCCTGATGCCTAACAGGTACATACCGGAAGCAATGATATTAACTGTGATCTGTACTATTTGTAAGCGTAACTGTTTCTTTTCATTCGTTTCAGCATTTACGATAGAATGCTCTGAATAGAAAGAATTGAAGGTTTGGGCCAACTTGAAGATATAGCTGGCTATTACAGAAGGATTGTGTTCTGCGCCTGCCTGTTCCAGAATGGCAGTATATTGCTCGGCCAGGGTAACCACTGCTTTTTCCAATGGCAGAAGGTCCTTGCTTACTGCTGTTTTGTCGCCACCGGCGGCGGCTTCCTTCCGCAGGATGGATTTTATACGGGCATGTGTATACTGAATGAATGGCCCGGTAAATCCATGGAAATCGATAGATTCTTCGGGATTGAAAACCATCCGCTTTTTGGGGTCTACGCGGAGGAGGAAGAACTTCAAAGCGCCCAACCCAATGGTATCATACAGGGCAGCCAATTCATCGCTGGTAAAGTCTTTTACCTTGCCCAGTTCTTCTGTCTTTTGTTGGGCTATCTGTATCATACCATCTACCAGGTCATCCGCATCTACCACGGTACCTTCACGGCTTTTCATTTTACCGGTAGGCAATTCCACCATGCCGTAGCTGAGGTGAAAGATACCATCGGCAGCAGGCAGCTCTAGTTTCTGTGCTATCAGCTTCAACACTTTGAAGTGGTAATTCTGCTCATCGCCCACTACATAGATGCTCTGATCGCAATGGTATTCTTTGTATTTGAAAACGGCCAGGCCAATATCCTGGGTAATATACACGGATGTGCCATCCCTCCGGCGTACGATCTTCTGGTCGAGGCCATCGACGGTGAGGTCGATCCATACGCTGCCATCTTCCTTCTGGAAGAAGACACCTTTCTTCAACCCTTCTTCTACCAGGTCCTTGCCTAGCAGGTAGGTATCGCTTTCATAATAGATCTTATCGAAATCGCTGCCAATGCGTTTATAGGTTGCATCAAAGCCGGCATATACCCAGCTGTTCATTTCTTTCCAGAGGGCCATGGTGGCGGGATCGCCCTGTTCCCATTTCAGCAGCATCTCCCGCACTTCCTTCATGATGGGGGTATTGTTGCGTACGATCTCTTTGATCTCCTCCTGGAGCTCATTGGTCTTTTCTGTATTGCCAGCCAGTTGCGACAACTTGCCTAAGAACAATTGCAGTTTATCCTGGTCTTCTTTGGTAAAGTCACTCACATCTCCTGTCATCACTTTGGCCTGTAGGGGTGCTGCCTGTGCCTTGAGTTCGTTTTCAAATTTTACATAATAATCACCCACCAGGTGGTCGCCCTTGAGGCCGGTGGATTGGGGTGTGGCGTCCTGGCCAAACTTTTGCCAGGCCAGCATGGATTTGCAGATGTGCACACCGCGGTCGTTTACAATACAGGTTTTGATCACCTCATATCCATTGGCCTTGTAGATCTCTGCAATGCTCCATCCCAGGAAATTGTTGCGGAGGTGACCCAGGTGCAGGGGTTTATTGGTATTGGGAGAGGAGTATTCTACCATTACCCGTTCACCGTGTTTGGCTTTGTATCCATATTGAGGGTCCTGGTGGTTCTCTTGCAGGAACTGCAGCCAGTAGGTTTCTGACAGGGTAAGGTTCAGGAATCCCTTGATCACATTAAACTTTGAAAAAAGGCCATTGCCGGAGGCTATCAATTGTTCACCCAGTTCCTTGCCCAGGGCCTCGGGGTTCTTTTTCAGGCTTTTGACCAGGGCAAAGAGCACCACGGTATAATCGCCTTCAAATTCGGGCTTGGTTTCATTGATCTGGATAGCCGATGGCTCTAAATGTAATTGGTATAATGCCTCTATTTCCTTGCTGACTGCCGATTGAATTACCTGAACAACTGCCATGTTTCATTTTTGAGGCTGCAAAGGTAGAATACTGAAGACAGAATACAGAATCCAGTATATAGAATCCAGAATATCAGGAGCGAGGGGCCAAAAGGGGAACTAAAATCAGTATTTTCTTGCTAGTTCGGGGTAATCAGCAAGCTATCCCAAGAAATAAATCAACGCCCAGTGGGTGAAATCAGTGAATCTGCATAATCCGTGATCAAAAATCAAAAAGCTGCTCTTTTTCAGAACAGCCTTTTGCAGATTTAGGGGTTAAACAACAAGTTCAGTATCAAATATGTGCTTTTTTAACTGATTAAATGTCAACGCTACAATATATTGATCGTCGTCAAAGTAGAACTACGTAAATCGATTTAGTACTATGCTTTAGCGGAATTTGTAATGTGAAAGGGATATGCGATAACTTAATGATAACAGATAATCCCAATAGCAGCATAAAAGGCTATGGACAGTTCTGGCAATTGAATTACTTTTGCCCCGCAAGAAAATACTGATGCTCAAGGACTATATCATTGCTATTATAGATTTTTTTTACCCTCCCTTCCGTAAGTTCATGACCCCGCAAACCTTTCGTTATGCGGCCTGCGGCGGTGGGAATACGCTGCTCGACATATTTTTATATTGGGTAGCATTCCATTTTGTGCTGAAAGGGCAGGACCTGCATTTACCGCTGGTAACCATCAGTGCCAAAATTGCGGCCTTTCTGATCTCCTTTGCCATCAGTTTTCCCACAGGTTATTACCTCAACAGGAATATTGTATTTCCCGGGTCTACCTTGCTGGGCAGGGTGCAATTGTTCCGGTACTTCTTACTGGTATTGATCTGCATAGCCCTTAACTATATTTTTATTACCCTGTTTGTGGACCAGTTTGGCATTTATCCCACCATTGCGAAAGCGTTAACGACGGTGGTCGTGGTGTCATTTAGTTACCTGACGCAGAAGAAATTTACCTTCAAAATAGAAAATGCCGGAGACGATCCTTCGGCAACTGCTACGGATAGCAAATAAATATGACTATTTATTATGGTATATTTGGATAAGAAGCAGTCTTTATGGAACTCACGAACGATATATACCAACGGATTGTAGCTGCCAAAGTGTTCATGGACGAAAACTACCATGAGCCGATCAACCTGGATGGCATATCGGGTCAGGCCTGTTTTTCCCGCTTTCATTTTCACCGGCTGTTCAGCCGCATTTACCGCAAAACACCTCACCAGTACCTTACCCGTAAAAGGTTGGACAAAGCACAAGAATTGCTAGCACAGGATAGCCCTGTTACTGATGTGTGCAATAAAGTAGGTTTTGGAAGTATTGGGTCCTTCAGTGTTTTATTCAAAAAAGAAGTAGGTATTGCGCCCCAGCATTACCGCAATAAACAGTTAATGAAAAAGCAGCAGGCCAAAATGCAGCCGAAGGCATTCATCCCGCATTGCTTTATCCAGAGCTATAATCTCGACAAGTAAATTATATATTGGCCGGGTTCTTCCAGCCTTTTACCAATCGCTCCAGAGTGCCCTGTATCCTGTTGGCCCGGGTCTCTTCTTTTTTTGCGGTAACGATCCATTCTACATATTCGCGCCGGTGACTGAATGCCAGTGCGTCAAATATTTTGGCAGCCTGCTTGTTCTTTGCAAAAGCTTTGGCGAGATCATCGGGCAGGCGGATGATCTTGGTGTTGGAATCCGCGTATTGGAAAATGAGGCGTTCCTCTTTGGGTTTTGCGGCTTTCTTTTCATCGGCTTCGGTTTTCAGCCGGAAAGCAAAGGATGACCAGGTATCATTGAAGGAGATGAGGGTAAGCCATTGCACGTCGAGTGCGAGGAGTTTTTCCCAACCCTTGTCGCGTGTCAGATCTGTTTGAATGCCTGAGCTGCCTTTGGGGTAATAGGTCCAGCAGATCACGCCTTCTTTCAGCAGTTTCAGTACTTTGGGCAAGTCCTTTTCCATCTGGGCCTGGTTGAGCACGAACCAATGGATCTGCTGATAATTCTTCCCGTTTTCTATAACGGCCACATCGGCCGGTAAGGGTGACAATGTTGCTTCAAAATCCTTGGGTGGGTGGATGGTAAGGAGGGTATAGCCAGCTTTGATCTTGAGTTTATCGGCAATGGTGGCAGGCATTTGTCTAATTTTAAGGGAAGTTACGGAAAGGCTGTCAGGTTGATTTTATTGGATCTTGCTAAATGCTAAAAATTAATGGGTTCGATGGGAACCAGCTTTTTAGATCGTATCTTAGATAAGTGAGTTTTCCAGGCCGGCGCCAGTTTTACTGAATATTGTCCGTTTGCCGGCAGGAAGCACCCGGGAAATGAACTTATTATCATTTAATCTATTGAAATACTGCGCATTATACATGTTCTCCAATCTGCCTAAATGGCTAAACCCGCTATGGGCCTGCATTTGAGCCTTGTTGTCTTACTATTACCTTGCTACTGGCTTGCCACTACCTTGCAACTGTGTTGAGACCAGGCACCTTGATCGGCGGCTGATCCATGGCGAATCTACGGCTGATCCACGGCTGATCCGGTGAGATGGGCCGGCAAAAGGCGGGCGTTGGGACTTCTGATGCTCCGGGGCAGGGTTTTTCCTGACTGACATTTTTTCATCCTCACATGCCGCGGCATAATCATTGATAACCATAAGGGAACATTAAATTCAACACAACTATGGGAAAGATAATAGGAATTGACCTGGGTACCACCAATAGCTGCGTGGCAGTGATGGAAGGTAATGAACCCGTGGTAATAGCCAATGATGAAGGGCGCCGCACAACCCCGTCTGTAGTGGCTTTCCTGAAAAACGGAGAGCGTAAAGTGGGTGATCCGGCCAAACGCCAGGCCATTACCAATCCCCAGAATACAATTACGAGCGTAAAGCGTTTTATGGGTCGCCGGTACGACGAAGTGACCGAAGAGATCAGCCACTGGAGCTACAAAGTGGTAAAAGGTGACAATAATACCGTACGTATTGACATAGACGGTCGCTTGTATACACCGCAGGAAATTTCGGCGATGGTACTGCAGAAAATGAAGAAAACTGCCGAAGATTACCTGGGTCAGGATGTAACAGACGCGGTGATCACCGTGCCTGCTTATTTTAATGACGCTCAGCGTCAGGCTACCAAAGAAGCCGGTGAAATTGCCGGTCTCAATGTACGCCGTATTGTGAATGAGCCTACGGCTGCTGCCCTGGCTTATGGCCTGGACAAAGGCAGACACGATCAGAAGATCGCGGTATTTGACCTTGGTGGCGGTACATTCGATATCTCGGTATTGGAACTGGGTGATGGTGTATTTGAAGTAAAATCTACCAATGGTGATACGCACCTGGGTGGTGATGACTTCGATAAAGTAGTGATGGACTGGCTGGCTGAAGAATTCAAAAAAGATGAGAGCATCGACCTGCGCAAGGACCCGATGGCTTTACAACGTTTGAAAGAAGCTGCTGAAAAAGCAAAAGTAGAACTGTCTTCTTCCAGCGAAACAGAGATCAACCTGCCTTATATCACAGCTGTTGACGGAGTGCCCAAGCACCTCGTGAAAAAGCTGTCACGTGCGAAGTTTGAACAACTGAGCGATAAATTATTCGAGCGTTGCCTGAAGCCTTGCGAGCAAGCGCTGAAGGATGCCGGACTGAGCACTTCTCAGATCGACGAAGTGATCCTGGTAGGTGGTTCTACCCGTATCCCCAAGGTACAGGAGATCGTTGAGAAGTTCTTTGGTAAGAAACCCAACAAGGGGGTGAATCCTGATGAAGTGGTGGCTGTAGGTGCTGCTATCCAGGGTGCGGTATTGACTGGTGAAGTGAAGGATGTGCTGTTGCTCGACGTAACGCCGTTGTCACTGGGTATCGAAACAATGGGTGGTGTAATGACCCGCCTGATCGATTCCAATACCACGATCCCGACGAAGAAATCTGAAACCTTCTCTACGGCCAGCGATAACCAGCCCGGTGTGGAGATCCATGTATTGCAGGGTGAGCGCCCGATGGCCAATCAGAACAAGAGCCTGGGACGTTTTAACCTGACTGATATTCCGCCAGCTCCCCGTGGTGTACCGCAGATCGAAGTGATCTTCGATATCGATGCCAATGGTATCCTGCACGTTACTGCGAAGGACAAAGGCACTGGTAAAGAACAAAAGATCCGTATCGAAGCAGGTAGCGGTCTGAGCAAGGAAGAAGTAGAAAAGATGAAAGCTGAAGCGCGTGCAAATGAAGCGACCGATAAGGAAGCCCGGGAAAAAGTAGAAAAGGTGAACCAGGCAGACAGCCTCATCTTCCAGACAGAAAAGCAACTGAAAGAGTTTGGTGAAAAGATCCCTGCTGATAAGAAAGCGCCTATCGAATCGGCTTTGAATAAGCTGAAAGAGGCACACAAATCACAGGATGTAGCAGCCATTGATACGGCAGTAGCAGAAATGAACAATGCCTGGACGGCTGCTTCTGAAGAGATCTATAAAGCACAGGCAGCAGCAGGTGGACAACCTGGTGCTGATGGTGGTCAGCCAGGTGCTAACGGCGGCGGACAAGCCAATGCCGGCGGTGGTGAGAATGTGACTGATGCGGAGTATGAAGAAGTGAAGTAAATCTGAAGCCCGATCTATCGGATTGATAAGATTAATAGGATAGGAGCCCTCGCGTAAGCGGGGGCTTTTTTTATTGGGGGAGGATTGGGACTGATGCTGCTACATGCTTAGAGCCGGGATGGCGAGGGCTGTTTACCAAATGCCTTTTACGCTTTAACCAAATTAATTCCGGCGGCGAAGGTGCATTGTAATCACGCTAACAGTTTGTAAATATGGGAAAACAGTTTACGAGAAGCGGAAAATGGTTTGCCTGGTTGATGGTATGTGAATGTTTGTGGGAAAGGTATTTAGCAAGTTTCGGGTTGGTGTATAGAATAATTATCTGTAGTTAATGGTGTGTGGAGAATAAAATTCTGATAGACATGGTTATTTCAGATTTAAAGTCGGTACCTTAGGACTGTAAAAGCCATTATATGCAAAGTATAGCCATGACTGCTGCGGCTCCTCAAAGAGCTGCTACTTCCATTCGTGTTGAATCTATTGACCTGCTGCGGGGCCTGATCATGGTGATCATGGCCCTGGATCATGTACGTGATTATTTTCATGCCGACGCTTTCCTGTACGATCCCACGGATCTTACAAAGACCAATGCGGCGCTGTTTTTTACGCGCTGGATCACGCACTACTGTGCGCCGCTGTTCATGTTCCTCTCGGGCATCTCGGCCTATATTTCAGGGGAACGGAAATCAAAAAAAGCATTGTCTGTTTTCCTGTTGAAAAGAGGGGCCTGGCTCATCCTGCTGGAACTGACGGTAGTGCATTGGGCCTGGTATTTTAATTTCGTGGGCAAGGGGGCCGATCTTACGGTGATATGGGCGCTGGGCATTAGCATGATGGTGCTGGCAGCGCTGATCTACTTACCGCTATGGGCTATAGGTTCCATCGGTGTATTGATGGTGGCGGGGCATAACCTGCTGGATGGGATCCATGTACCCGGTAATACCCTGGCAGGTTTTGGCTGGGCGCTGCTGCACGAGCAGCAACCGTTTACTTACAAAGGATTTCTCCTGCTGGTGGGGTATCCTATTATTCCCTGGGCAGGGGTGATGGCATTGGGTTATTGCCTCGGCCAGGTGTATGCGCGCAATTATCCCGCTGCGCAGCGGAAGAAGTTATTGCTGATGCTCGGCTTCACACTCATTGGTTTGTTTATCCTTATCCGCGCCATCAATGTATATGGTGATGCCCGCCGTTGGAGTGAGCAGCCTACTCTGTTGTTCTCGCTTCTTTCTTTCCTGAATACGACGAAGTATCCGCCTTCCCTGCTTTACCTGCTGATGACGACCGGTCCGGCGCTGGTGTTCCTGGCCTGGACAGAAAAGAAGCCCGGATGGTTCGGGCAAAAGCTCACTGTCTTTGGCAGGGTGCCTTTGTTTTATTATATCCTGCACCTTTACCTGCTGCACCTGCTGGCCATGTTTGCCACGAGTTTCAGCGGCCACCAATGGAGTGATATGGTATTGGATTATGCCTTGTGGACAGGCCGCTCTTCCGCCCAATTGGAAGGGTATGGATTTTCACTGGGCATCACTTACCTGGTATGGATACTGGTAGTGGTGTTATTGTATCCGCTGTGCGCATGGTATGATCAATACAAGCGGGCGCACAAAGATCAATGGTGGTTGAGCTATCTCTGAAACTGTACACCTGCTGTATCGAAAACGAACAGTTTGTGGCTGAAATGATTTTGTAAGCTATTGATTGTGAATATTGTATTGATAGGCATTTACTTTGGTACACTTCGCTCCAGAGAATAGTCCTTTCATTGTCAAAACTTCCTCCATGCTTAAAAATCATTTCCTGCTTGTTTGGCGTAACCTGGTCAAGGATCGCCAGTTTGCCTTGCTCAATCTTCTAGGGTTGGCTTCGGGCCTTGCCTGTGCGTTGATGATCTGGTTGTGGGTGCAGGACGAAATGCAGATAGATAAGGTGCATGAAAAGGATAGCCAGCTGTACCAGGTCATGCAGAATGTACCGCACGATCAGGGGATAGAAACGGCTGAATATACGCAAGGACCTCTTGCCAATGCACTGGCCAGTGAAATACCGGAAATTCAATATGCCGCTACTGTTATTCCGGCTTCCTGGTTTTCGAGCAGGGGTATTGTTACAGCGGGAGAAGTGCGGTTAAAAGCCAGGGAGCAATTTGTAAGTAAGGATTATTTCAATATGTTTTCGTGCCGCTTTATAGAAGGCGACAAAAACAAATTAGCTGCTGATAAGCACTTCATCGCTATTTCTGATGAGCTGGCCATGAAGCTTTTCCATTCTACCACTCACATTGCAGGCAAAACCATTGAATGGGACCAAGGTGATTTTAATGGTTCCTATACAATTGCCGGTGTGTTTGAGAAAAATAGCGCACTTGTTTCGGATAAGTTTGACATCCTGTTCAATTTTGACCTGTTTGTAGAGAAAAGAACTGGCATGCTAAGCTGGGATAACAACGATCCAAGAACTTACCTGCTGTTAAAAGAGGGTACCAATATTGCCCGGTTCAATGACAAGATCAAAGACTTCATCAAAACAAAAGATGCAAAGTCCGGTCATTCCTTATTTGTAAGAAGGTACTCGGACAGATACCTCTATGGACAATACACCAATGGTATTCAGTCGGGCGGACGGATAGCCTACGTAAAACTATTCGGAGCTATTGCCATTTTTATCCTCCTCATCGCCTGCATCAATTTCATGAATCTTTCAACCGCCCGGGCTTCCCGGAGAATAAAGGAAGTAGGCATTAAAAAAGTAGTAGGGGCCAGCAGAACAAATCTCATACTCCAATACCTCGGCGAATCGGTTATGATGAGCTTTTTATCATTGTTGCTGGGCCTTGGGCTGATCCGTCTTTTACTGCCGGCTTTCAATGAACTTACGGGCAAAGAACTGGTGCTGGCATTCCATGTTAATATTGTATTGACCTTTATTGGCATTGCTTTGCTTACGGGACTGATCGCAGGCTGTTACCCTGCCCTGTATATCTCGGGATTCAGGCCGGTAGCGGTACTAAAAGGAAAATTGAAAACCTCGGTGGGTGAATTGTGGGTGCGCAAGGGGATGGTCACTTTCCAGTTTGCACTTTCGGTGATGGCCATTGCCGGGGTGCTGGTGATTACCCGGCAGATCGGTTTGATCCAATCAAAAGACCTTGGTTACAGCAGGGATAATATCATTGATTTCAGCATTCCGATGGGTGATCCGGATTCTGCCAGTATGAGTAGGGTCAGTTCCTTTATCAATGAACTGAAAAACATTCCGGGAGTAGTCAATGTTGCCAGTTATTACCACAACCTTACGGGCGATCATGGCAGCATAGGCGGTTTTCAATGGCCGGGAAAGGATCCGGGCAATAAGATAGACTTTGCCAACCTGGAAGTTGGTTATGGATTCCTGGAAACGATGGGCATTCAAATTGTTGCCGGGCACAATTTTTCTACCAATGGGAATGCTGCCAACGAGATCATCTTCAATGAAAATGCGATCCGGAAAATGGGATTGAAGGATCCAATAGGAAAAACGGTCAGATTCTGGAACAGGGATCGTGTGATCGTTGGCATTGCAAAGGACTTCAATTTTGAGTCATTGTATGAATCAGTGAAACCTTGTTTTTTTCAAATGTATCCGGCGATGCCCAATGTGATCGTAAAGATCAAAGCGGGTAGCGAAAAACAGACGATTGCACGGGTGCAGGACATCTATACGAGGTTCAATAAAGGATTGTCATTCGATTACCGGTTTTTGGATGAGGCCTACCAGGCTTTGTATGTGGCTGAGAACAGGGTAGCTACACTATCAAAATATTTTGCAGGTCTCGCCATCCTGATCTCCTGTCTGGGTCTTTTTGGCCTGGCGGCCTTTACTGCCCAAAGAAGGCAAAAAGAGATCGGCATACGCAAGGTGGTGGGGGCCTCGGCCAGCGGTATTGTACTGATGTTGTCTAAGGATTATGTGAAACTCATAGGGGTGGCGGCGTTGATCGGCCTTCCACTGATCGGGTGGGCGATGGAACAATGGCTGCAGGATTTTGCCTTCAGGATCCGCATCAGTGCGGATATTTTTCTGATAGCTGCCTTGTCGGTGTTGGTGATCACCTTGTTGACGATTGGCTTTCAATCGGTCAAAGCGGCACTCGTCAACCCCGTGAAAAGTCTGCGGGCAGAATAAAGTGAAACATTATTTAAACTCATTTGTCTTTTCAAACTAGTAATTCAAAATTATGCTGGCACATTATCTCCGTATTGCCTTCAGGAACATGTCCAGGCAAAAGATGTATGCGGCTATCAAGATTGGTGGCTTTGCCATCGGTATTGCTGCTTGTTTGTTGATCGGCTTACTGATCAGGAATGAATTAAGTTATGATACGCAATTTGAAAATGCGGCCAATATCTATCGTGCAATAGGATTGTATACAGATCAGGGCAGACTGGAAAAAGCAGTGAGCTTTCCTGCGCCCTTTGCACAAGCTATGAAAAATGACTTTCCGGAAGTCGAAAAGGCTGCCAGGTTAATGCCTGCCAGCCTGTTTTATGGTGCGGGCAGTAACCAGTTGCGCAGGGATGATGAGCCCAACAATACTTACGAAGAAGGCTTTACTTATGCAGACCAGGAGCTGCTCGATATTTTTCAATTACCCATGGTCTACGGCGACAGGGCAAAGGCCCTGGCCGAACCCAATACGATGGTGATCACCAAACGTAAGGCCGATAAATATTTCCCCGGACAAGATCCTGTAGGCAGGGTCATGTTCCTGAACAATAAGAAAAACCAGCCTTATAAGATCAGTGGCGTAATAGCAGATTGGCCGGCTACTTCTCACCTCCAATATGACTTTCTGCTTACACTGAAAGGAAAATCGCTGTGGGGCGGCGAACAAACGGACTGGAGGTCCAGTAATTATAGTACTTACCTGCAATTGAAACCCGGAACTGATATAAAGCAGTTTGAAAAAAAGGTGCTTACAACTGTTATTGAAAAATACTACCTGCCTTCACTCAGGGCATCCGGTCAGGCAGGGCCGGAGCAGGAAGTCAAGAAGTTTGGGTTACAGGTGCAACCCATCAGAGATATTCACTTAAAGTCATACGATATATTTGATTGGGAGCCTCGCGGGGATATCCGTTTTGTGTGGATGTATGCAGCGATTGCCTGTTTTATCCTCATCATAGCCTGCATCAACTTCTTAAATCTCTCTACGGCCAGAAGCGCCAACAGGGCCAAAGAAGTGGGTTTGCGTAAAGTGATCGGTTCGCAACGCAATAGCCTGATCCTGCAATTTCTTACAGAGTCGATCCTGTATAGTTGTTTTGCCTTTGTACTCGGCTTCGTATTGGCCTGGGTCAGCCTTCCTTTCTTTAATACAATGGCTGGTAAAACGTTGAATGTGCCCATCGGCGAGTGGTGGATGATACCGCTGTTTATGGTTGCAGCGTTGTTCATTGGTCTGCTGGCCGGATTGTATCCTTCCTTTTATTTGTCGGCCTTTAAACCCATCCAGGTATTAAAAGGGCAATTAAGCCGGGGAAGTAAAAATGCCGGTCTGCGCAGTACGCTGGTTGTATTTCAGTTTACGACTTCCATCATCCTGCTCATCGGTACGGTGGTCATCTACCGGCAAATGCAGTATATCCTCCACACTAAAATAGGGTTCGATAAAGACCAGGTGGTACTGGTACAGGGAGCCAATACGCTGGGCAAACAAACAGATGTCTTGAAAACTGAGTTATTGAAGCTGCCCCAGGTAAAAAATGTATCGGTCAGTGGCTACCTTCCGGTAAAGGGTACCAAGCGGGATGGTAATCCTTTCTGGAAAGAAGGAAAAACAAAAGAGGAAGCGGCTGTGGGTGGGCAGAAATGGTATGTAGATGATAGTTATATACCTACTTTTGGTATGAAGATCATTGCCGGCAGGAATTTTTCCAGTCAGCTGGCTTCAGATTCACAGGCGGCAGTGATCAACCAGGCGATGGCTGATAAAATTGGTCTCAAGGATCCTATTGGGCAAAAGATCACCAATGGTTGGGAGCATTTTACGATTGTTGGAATAGTGGAGAATTTCAACTACGAATCGATGAAGCAGCGGGTAGAGCCCGTTTGCCTGGCGCTTGG
Organism: Paraflavitalea soli; assembly: GCF_003555545.1. GTDB lineage: Bacteria > Bacteroidota > Bacteroidia > Chitinophagales > Chitinophagaceae > Paraflavitalea > Paraflavitalea soli. Next base: position 875,065 of record NZ_CP032157.1, read on the forward strand.
CCGCAGCAATGATATCGTTGCAGTAAAAATAAAGGGTACGGATGTGAAGCAGGTATTGGCCGATATAGGAAGTGTCTGGAAAAGCTTTGCTCCCAATCAACCCATACGGTATACGTTCCTCGACGAAAGTTTTGCCAATATGTATGCTGATCTGCAGCGTACAGGCCTCATCTTTACCTGCTTTGCGGGGCTGGCCATTATCGTAGCCTGCCTGGGCTTATTTGCACTGGCTGCTTTCATGGCTGAGCAGCGGAATAAGGAAATAAGCATTCGTAAGGTGTTGGGTGCTTCAACGTCGGGTTTGTTTATGCTGCTCGTTCAAAATTTCTTAAAACTGATCCTTATATCATTGGTCATTGCCATACCGCTGGGATGGTTCCTGATGCAAAAATGGCTACAGGACTATATCTATCGCATATCGATTACCTGGGATGTATTTGTGATAGCTGGACTCACCATTCTCCTCATTGCTATTGCTACTATCTGTTACCAGGCAATGAAAGCCGCTCTTGTCAATCCTATTAGGAGCTTGCGCAGCGAATAACAATTTTGTTTTGTTTACTAATTTAGAATCACGCCCTGGGACTTTTGCCCCGGGGCTTTTTGTGACCTCTAAAATACCTACGATCAATGCAGCATGGTATACGGAATGCGCCTTTCGTAGAATGGATGCCGCTACTTCCCCAAAGAATTCGTACCTTATAAGCAAATGCGATTGCCATGAAAATTATCCTCTGGTGCCTCTTGTTGCTGGCACAACAGGGATGGGCCCAAACTACCGAAACTGCTATCAATGATGACCAGATCACCAATGCTTCGGGCAACCCCTACCTGTTCAAGGACTGGATGGATGGGGTAGTGCTGTTCAAAAGCGGGCGGTTAGTAAAGCAATTCAAACTCCGGTTTGACTGCGCCCGCAACCGGTTGATGCTGCAATTTGAAGGGGCTGCCTTTGCGGCCGAAAGCCAGGTAAAAGAATTTGTGTTGTATACCCGGAAAAATAAAGATTCGCTCCTTTTCCGCAAAGGATATCCTGCGATCGGGAAAAACACGGAAGATACCTACTACCAGGTGCTGGTAAGCGGTAAGGCTGTATTGCTGCGCTTGTATACCAAGGTGCTGATAGAAGAAAAACAAATGGTCAATACCAACAATCATAGCCGGCTGGAAGATGAAGAATATTTTTACCTGCTGCAGGATGGTGTGATGACAAATCTGCCCAGGGACAAAGAGGAACTGCTGAAGAAGTTGCCTGCCCAGCCTGATGAGCTGAAACAGTTTGTAGCCCAGCAATCTTTGCGGATGGATAAAGCGGAAGACTTTGTTAAGATTATTACCAAATACAATGAGCTGGTGCCACAAAATTGAAAATACTGCCAGACTATACGGATACAGCCGGCAGTATCTTCAAAAAGATCGGGCATAAATGCCCCCGATACCTAAGCTTTCCTCTGGCTTATGCAGCCAAAGGCTCTTTTACGGATAAAAACGGGTTGCAGAGATAAAAAGGAGTGGGTAAGGATAAAAACTCCATTAATGACGGTGTAAGGGGGTGAAGGGTTGCATAGGGGAAGGCGACGAACATGCAATCACTGAAGGGGACAGGCCGTATAATCGTGAAGGGTATTTTTCTTGTCCCGTGCTACAATATAAGCAAAAATTAAACCAATTCCTTATAAAGCTTTTATCCGGATCTTCTTCCAGCGAACTTTAATCCCGCCGCCATCATGGATCTGGAGGGCAATAAATCCATCTGCAGCAGCAATTTTATCGTCTTTGAAGTAAACCATCTGGTGGCCATTGAGCCAGGTTGTGACTTCGCCCGCCACCACTTTTATCCGGAGCTCATTCCATTCTCCAGGTTTTAGCCATTGCTCGTCTTCTTTTTTAGGTTGAATTAACCAGCCGCGGCCATAGGATTCATAAATACCGCCGGTATGGCTATTGAGAGGGGCTACTTCCACCTGCCATCCGCTGATCTTGACACCCTCGATGGAAGAGCGAAAGAATACGCCGCTGTTGCCATTGGCTTCCTGCTTGAATTGCAGGGTAAGGTCGAAATTCTTGTAGGTCTTATTGGTAGAAAGGTAACCGTATTGCTTGTCGGGGCCGCTTTCGCAAACAAGCTCTCCCTTGTCTACGTACCATTTTTCAGTACCATGGATGGTCCAGCCATTGAGGTCTTTGCCATTGAAGAGGCTTTGGGTCTTTTGGGCGAGGGTATAAGCAGGAGCGATAAAAAGGAACAGGTACAAGAGATGTTTCACAATAGACAGATTTATACGGGAAGATAAGATTTTTAACTCAACTCTTTCTTATCTTACTGGTACAACCATTTCATATGTCCCGTTTTTTCGTTGACCCGGATATTGCCAAAGCCAAAACACTGCACACGGACTTTTATACCGACCCCGGTATATATGAATCAGCCAAAGAAAAACTGTTTACACCGTCCTGGCAATTCATTGGAGATGGACATACGGTACAGGAGCCCGGTCAATGCCAGCCTTTTACTTTATTGAAGGATTACCTGGATGAGCCGCTGGTGCTTACGAAAGACAAAGACAATACGCTGCATTGTCTCAGCAATGTATGCACCCACCGCGGCACGCTCGTAGTAGCTGAACCCTGCAAGGTGTCGAACCTGCGTTGTCGCTACCATGGCCGCCTGTTTAAGCTGGATGGCAGTTTTCACTCGATGCCGGAGTTTAAGGAAGTGGAAAATTTCCCCTCACCGGATGATGATCTTAAGCGCCTGCCGCTTTTGAAGTGGGGCCCCTGGTTATTCGCATCGCTGCAGCAGGGATCGGCGGCCGGGCCTTACCTGCAGGATATGATCGACAGGGTGGGGTGGTTGCCGGTAGACGATTTTAAGTACCAGCCGCAACTGTCAAAAGAATATACAGTGCAGGCGCATTGGGCCCTGTATTGCGAGAATTACCTGGAAGGGTTTCATATACCCTTTGTACATGCAGGATTGAATGCAGTGATCGATTTCGGTAATTATACCACGGAGCTTTTTACCTATTCAAATCTTCAACTGGGGATTGCCAAAGACGAGGAGGATTGCTTTGACCTGCCAGCTTCCTCGGTCGATTACGGCAAGAAAGTGGCTGCCTATTATTTCTTTGTATTCCCCAATATGATGTTCAATTTTTATCCCTGGGGACTTAGCATCAATATTGTGCAACCCTTATCAATGAGCCAATGCAAGGTTTCGTTTCTTACGTATGTGTGGAAAGAAGAGTTGTTCAATACCGGCGCCGGCTCCAACCTGGATACGGTAGAAATGGAAGATGAGGAGGTGGTAGAAGCAGTACAAAAAGGTGTTCGATCCCGTTTTTACCAGCATGGCCGGTATTCGGTGACGAGGGAGCAGGGTACGCATCATTTCCACCGCATCATCTCTTCATTTATGGAATAAGAAGTCCGGAAGTCGGAAAGTCCGGAAGACCGGAAGTTAGCATTAAGAAGTTTGTAGTATGAGATCTGAAGCAAAAAATCCTAAGGCTGATGGTTCCGGCAATTCCGGAATTAACGCTGCTGTGGCCAATGCCAGCCATCGAACGCTCGGCTTCTGGACGGCTACAGCCATCATTGTGGGCAGCATCATAGGTTCGGGTGTGTTCATGAAACCGGCTGTGATGGCGGCGCAATTGGCCTCTCCCGTGTGGCTGGCCGTTACCTGGATCGCTGCAGGGATTTTCTCCCTGTTCGGTGCGCTCATTTATGCAGAAATGGGAGCCATGTTTCCGCAAACGGGCGGACTCTATGTGTTCTTCAGGCATATCTACGGCGACTTTGTAGCTTTCCTGTATGGTTGGTCGGCCTTTGCGGTGATCAATTCGGCGGCTGTAGCGGCCATTGCTTTTGTGTGTGCGCAATATGCTGATTATTTCCTGGCGCTGCCACGTTTGCCCATGGGTGTTGAGCAGGCATGGGTGGTACATATTCCGGGGTTGGGTTCCTTGTTCCCTTTGCAAAACCTGGGTGTAAAATTGCTCGCCATTGGATTGGTGAGTGGACTTTCGCTTATCAATTACCGGAGTGTAAAGGTCAGCGGTAAATTACAAGTGATCTCTACGCTCATCAAAATAGGTGTCATTGCTTTGCTTGTCTTCGGCATTTTCCTTTCGGGCAACGGATCGATGGGGCATTTTATTCAACCCTCGGCACACCCCAAAATGAATTGGGAGCTGATCGGTGGTTTGGTAGCTGCCTTAACCGGGGCTTTCATGGCGTACGATGGCTGGATCAACATCACTTTTGTTGGCGGTGAAATAAAGAAGCCCGGTAAAAATATTCCCCGCAGCCTGGTGACGAGCTTGTTTATGTGTATTGGAGTGTATCTGCTGGTGAACCAGGCTTATCTCTATGTACTGCCGGTTGATCAGATGGCCACTTCTTCGCTGGTGGCTTCGGATGCTATTGCCGTTGCTTTGGGAAAAACCAGCAGCGCTATTGTAGCGGGGCTGATCGTTATCTGCACCTTTGGCGCCATCAACGGCAATACGATGGCGATATCGAGGGTTACGTATGCGATGGGAAAGGATGGGCTGTTTTTTGCCTGGACAGGCAGGGAGCATCCACGATTTCATACACCGGGCAATGCGCTGCTGTTACATGGCATTTGGTCATCAATATTGATCATGAGTGGTTCTTTTGATATGCTGGCGGATATGTTTACGTTCATTGCCTGGGTAGCTTATTTATTCGGCGCCATCGGGATCTTTGTGCTGCGAAAGAAAATGCCGCTGCATCCACGTCCCTACAAAGTGTGGGGTTATCCGGTAGTACCTTTTTTATTTGTCGCTTTTGCTGCCTTCTATGTAGTGAGCACTGTGTGGAATGATGTGGCGCGTTATATGGCGGGTGAAGTGCCGGTGGTGAACTCATTACTGGGGCTGGCGATCATTGCGCCAGGCGTGCCGATGTATTTGTATTTTAGACGACAATCAAAATCTACCCCTTAATTATGCGACTGCTGATCTGTTTATGTTGTTCTTTCCTGCCTGTGATGCTTGTGGCGCAGCTGGCAAAACCTGCGGTGTATTATGCATTAAAGCCCGACCGTGTATTTGATGGTGAAGTAATGCAGGAGGGCTGGACTGTATTGGTCAGGGACCGAATCATTGAAGGGGCAGGCGCCTCTCTTGTTATTCCCCCTGGGGCTAAAGTGATCGAATTGAAGGGGTGTACCTTATTGCCAGGATTCATTGAAGGACATAGTCATTTGTTTTTACATCCCTATAATGAAACAACCTGGGACGACCAGGTGCTCCGTGAATCGAGGGCGGAGCGTACGGCCCGGGCGGTGAAGCATGCAGAAGCTACTTTGCTGGCCGGTTTTACCACGGTGCGGGACCTGGGTACTGAAGGTGCGCTATATGATGATGTGGGGTTGAAGAAAGCGATCGAAAAAGGGATCATACCAGGTCCCCGGATGCTGGTTGCTACCCGGGCAATTGTGGCTACAGGTACTTATGGTCCTAAGTCTGCCATACCCGACCTGCATTTGCCACAAGGAGCCGCCGAAGTGGGAGGCCCGGAAGAATTGTCCCGCGAGATACGCACACAGATCGGAAACGGCGCCGATCTCATTAAGCTGTATGGGGATTACCGCTGGGGATTGCATGATGAAGCGCAGCCTACCTTTACAGAAGCTGAAATGCAACTGGCAGTAGCCGTTACCCGAAGCAGCGGCCGGCAGGTGGTAGTGCATGCTTCTACGCCTGAAGGTATGCGCAGGGCCATCCTCGCAGGTGTATCTACTATTGAACATGGAGATAAAGGGGATAGTACGGTATTCCGTTTGATGAAGGAGCGGGGAGTGGCTTTATGTCCTACGCTGGCCGCAGGGCATGCGGTGGTTCAATACAAGGGATGGAAGCCCGGCACTTTGCCCGAACCTGACCGTATTGTTGAAAAGAAAAAAAGTTTCAGGGCTGCACTGGCCGCCGGCGTTACTATTTGTATGGGCGGCGACGTAGGTGTATTCCCACATGGGGATAATGCCCGGGAAATGGAACTGATGGTAGAATATGGTATGAAACCATTGGAAGTACTTCGTGCTGCTACATCAGTCAATGCTGATGTATTTGGTATCAATAAAGAGGTTGGCAGGATCCGTGCGGGACTGCAGGCGGATATGGTAGTTACGGAAGGAGATCCATCCGTGTCGATTGGCCAGGTAAGGAAAATAAAAATGGTAATACAGCATGGTGTGATCGTGCGCCCACGCTCCAACAATTAAGGATTGATCTTACCGGGTAAGTTCCCGGATAAGTGTTGCATAAGCGGGGTACTCTTTTGTCAGTTGCTCCCGATCGGCCAGTTCAAAATCGGCAAAGTCAAAACCGGGAGAAACGGTACAACCTGCCAGGGAATAAGTTCCACCCAATTGAGTGCGGGAGGCAAACCAGTTGCCGGCCTTTACAGTACATTGAAATTGTTGTCCCTGTTCCGGGTCATTGCCCAACAGGTGTTCTGTAAGGGCCCCTGTGGGTTCCAGTTCATATACCACCAGGGGATCGCCATAATAGAAATGCCACAGTTCATCGCTCTTAATGCGGTGAAAAGCGGAGAACTGCTCTTGCTTCAACAGGAAATAAATACTGGTGCTGCTATTGCGTGGCGCTCCAAAGGAGGGTGGCAATGCGGCGGCGGCTACCTGCAGGGGCGACCGGTATACTTCACGGAATGCACCGCCTTCAATATGTTCGGTAAGTTGCAATTGCTGGATCCAGTAATCGGCTGTCCGGCGCATAGGTGCTATTGTTCTATTCTTACTTTAACGGGTTTGGTTCCATAGTACCAGGCATTGAGGGAATCCTTCAACCGGATGGTATCGGCTGGTGTGGCCGGTAAAACAATGCTGATGTTAAACGTAAGGGAATCGGTGGTTTCCAGTTTAATATCCTTGTTGAGCGGCAGCAGGAAGGCGTGACGCTTGAGCGCTCTTGCTTTTTTGGCCGTGGTCTCAAAAATGAATTTATAGCTGCCGGGGGGCAAGGTCGATGCGGTGGTCACAGGTGTGCTGTCGACCGGGGCTTTGGCAGTGGTGTCGGAAGCAGGCAGGGAGGTATCCTGTACCACCTGTTGGGGAGGGGTTGACAGTTCCTTGCCATTGTTGTTGTTGTACAATACATAACCGCCCCATACGATCACCGCAAGACCTATCACTACGAGGGTGCCTATGAGCAGGCTTTTGCGCCGGGTATTGTGTGCTTCTATGCGGCTATAGCTTTCATCAAAAGCTGATTTCTTTTTATTGGAAGCGGCGGCAGGTCTTTCCGTTTCCCTGGGTTCGGAAATAACTTCCATGCGCTCCAGGCTGGGTTCACCGGCAATGAACTCATAAATGCCGAGCTTATTCTTATGGAGGGATCCTATGCCGTCAATATGGAAGGGCTTGCCAATGTTGAGCAACAGTTTGCCATCGGCCAGGTAAGATTCCAGGTCAGATTCTGCCAATGGCTTGATCTTACCGGTATGTGCCCGTATATAATCGATCAGCGTGTCATCGGCTTTGGCGACAGGCTGTTGTTTAAACTGCACATATTTGAGGAATTCACGGAAGTTTTTATCATTCTGGTCGGGCACGGAAACTGCCGCGTCCAGCGAAAAGGAACCAATGGAGGGGAGGTTCAACTGCTTGTGTTGATAGAAATACTGCGCTAAAAGGATAGATAATTTCAAGGTATTGCAGATTTAGCACAAGTTAATCATAAATTATTGGTCTGCAAGTAATATGCGGGCTGGTATGGGATTTTTGCAAGACCTTTGCAGCAGAAAAAGCCTTTTATGCCATGTCTAAATTCCTCATATGCTAAGTGAACGGGAGAAGCAGTTTATGCAATATTGGGAGGCCAACCGGGACCGTGAAAACCGGTGGCAGCAACAGTTGCTGGCAGGTATTCCCATGGGACTTTTATTTTCCCTGCCCGTTTTAGCCATCATTTTTACGGGCAAACTCTGGTACCAGCGCGCCGATATGGCCATGAACGCGATGGCCAGCCCCTATGTTTTGATAGTTGCAGTGTTTGTAATTACGGTTTTTGTTTCTATCTTTTACAAGCGACACCAGTGGGATATGAAAGAACAGCAATACCGGCAGCTGAAAGCCCGGGAAGAACTAGAGGCAAAAGAGGGAGATGCCTGAGTGCAGCTATCCGCCTGATCCCACTGTCTTTTAACCAAACTATCACTGCAAAAAACAATCCATGCGGAAAATAGCCTTGTGCCTGTTTTGTGTAGCACTCCTGCTGGCCAATTGTTTTAAGGATAAGAATGATTGTGTGCCACGGGATATTACAGCACCGGGTACGGAGCAAAAGGCCGTGGCGGATTACCTGGCAGCCAATGGGATCAATGCTACCAAGCATTCCAGCGGCGTTTATTACCAGGTCATACAGGAAGGCACGGGCATTAATCCGGCTATTTGTTCTTCCATCAAAGTGGGGTTTACGGGCAAACTGACCAACGGCACAGAGGTGGAGCGGGATGACCATATGGTACTTAACCTGAAATTAATGCTGGAAGGCTGGCGCATTGCACTTCCGCTGATCAAGGCCGGCGGCAAAATAAAGATCTGGATACCTCCTTCCCTGGCCTATGGTCGCGATGGCAAGAAAGTAGGGAATACAGAGGTGGTTCCCCCCAATTCCATCTTGTTCTACGATATTACTTTATACGAAGTCCTGTAGAAAAGCTGCGAGCTATGAGCTGCGAGCAACGAGCCTTTGAGCCCCGACTGTTAACTAAAGGCTAACTACTGGCACCTTAATACTAACAGCTATTAGCTAACGGCTTTTCTTCCTACCTTTGCCAAAATATAATTCCTTGCCGCACGAAGCTATTTCTGTATTCGACATGTTTAAGATAGGAGTGGGGCCCTCCAGTTCGCATACACTTGGTCCCTGGAGAGCAGCTCAACGGTTTTTACAATCCCTGGAAGATAAAGGTCAGCTGTTTAATGTGGCAGCGGTACGTGTATTGCTTTATGGCTCCCTGGCCAAAACAGGGAAAGGCCATGGTACGGACATTGCGGTACTACTGGGCCTGAGTGGTGATGATCCGGTAACCTTCGATGTGCACCTGATCGATGCCAAAATGGAGGATATCAAGACCATGAAGAAGCTGCTGCTGCATGGTAAACATGAAATAGACTTCGATCCGGCTGAAGATATCGAATTCCTCATGACGGAATCTTTGCCTTATCACCCCAATGCGCTGACCTTCCTGGCTGCTTTTCACAATGGTGATTCGGTAGCAGAAACCTGGTATTCGATAGGGGGGGGATTTGTAAAGAGAGAAGAGGAAAAGGTGGCGGGCGGTGCTGCTGCCGTGCAGTTGCCATTTCCCATTGATAAAGCGGATGACCTGCTGCATTGGTGCCGCAAAACGGGCCTTAGCATCAGTGAAGTGGTCATGGAAAATGAGCATAGCTGGCGCCCGGAACAGGACACGCGGCTAGGTATGTTGAACATCTGGCGGGTGATGAAAGAATGCATCTTTCGTGGCTGCAATACCCGGGGTATGCTGCCCGGTGGACTGAATGTAACACGCCGCGCCGCCGATCTCAATACAAAGCTGCTGGAAGGAAGATCCTATACGGATTATGATACCTGGCTGCAGGCCATTCGTGATGGAGGGCATCATTTTAAATATACGCTCGATTGGGTAAGTTGTTTTGCCCTGGCAGTAAATGAAGAAAATGCTTCTTTCGGGCGTGTGGTCACAGCACCTACCAATGGCGCAGCAGGGGTAATACCGGCGGTACTTCAATACTATGTAGCTTTTTGTGATGGTTACAAGGAAGATAAAATACTCCAGTTCATGCTCACGGCTGCTGAAATAGGCAGCATCTTTAAAAAGGGAGCCACCATTTCTGCGGCGATGGGAGGTTGCCAGGCAGAGATCGGGGTATCTTCTGCTATGGCGGCGGCTGGTTTGACAGAAGCGATGGGCGGCACACAACGCCAGGCGCTGATGGCTGCCGAAATTGCCATGGAGCACCACCTGGGACTTACCTGCGATCCCATCGGCGGACTGGTTCAAATACCTTGCATCGAACGCAATACCATGGGAGCTATCAAAGCGATCACGGCCTCGCAACTGGCACTTCAAAGTACACCCGATTTTGCCAAAGTATCCCTGGACAATGTGATCAAAACAATGTGGGATACGGCTAAGGACATGAGCTTTAAATACAAGGAAACGGCGGAAGGTGGATTGGCGGTGCATATTCCGATCAGTTTGCCGGAATGTTGAGGTCGGCAATCGGCAATCGTGAATCGGTAATCGGCAATACGTTTGCTTCGGATCATTTGCTTCGATAGCGGATTTCTCCCTGCGGTCGAAATGACAAGGGGTGTGGTTGAAATAACAAGGAGTGAGGTTGAAATGGCAAGGAGTGAGGTTGAAATGACAAGGAAGGGTGATTCCTGAATGCAACCTGCAATTTGCGTAAATTTAGTGTACTAACATTTGCGTCATATGTCCGGAGAACGTGACTTCAATACCATCAGCCCTTCTGCGGGCGCTTTGCTCATGATGAAAGCGCTGACGGATATTCCCTTTGCCAGGGACACTGCCGCGATGGTAGGCGATCTGGAAGCCTTTATGCAATCGGCCCGGGAAAAACGTTCCCGGGTATTATTAGGCCGTGTCATCCACTTTGAAAACCGGTACAAGACGATCGACCTGGCGCTGGCTGATATCAATCCTCAAAATATACTGGAATTGTCTTCCGGTTTTTCCTGCCGGGGTCTCTACATGGTGTTGCATAAAAAGGTAACCTATATCGATACGGACCTTCCTGAATTCATCAGCAATAAAAATAACCTGGTCAACAGGTTGATCCAGGAAAAAGATCTTCACGCGTTGCAGGGAAAGCTGTATATAGAACCGCTCAATGCGATGGATGAAGAACAGTTTGATAAGGTGGCCGGGCTATTGCCGGCAGGACCGGTAACGATCGTCAATGAAGGATTGCTGGTGTACCTGGATACGGCTGAAAAGAGACAGCTTTGCGCTACCATCCACCGCCTGTTGAAGGAGCGGGGCGGTTATTGGGTTACGGGCGATGTATATATCAAAAGAGATATGAGCCGGTTGCTGGATCATCCGCAGGAAGCTTTTGATGAGCACCTCACGCAGTTCCTGAAAGAACACCGGATAGAGGAAAATAAGTTTGAAAATTATGAGGAGGCTGAAGCGTTTTTTACCAGTTGCCATTTTGCCATCCGGCGCCGCATAGATATTGATTATTCCTCGTTGAGCTCGCTTGGCCTCATTAGCCGGACGGTAGCGGAAAGCGAGGTGCGGGAATGGATGCAGGGACGTGAAACCTGGGTGCTGGAACCAATATAATGACGTTTTTTACGTTATTAAAAGGCTATGGAGAAAGTACCCAACCCGGACATTCAGATAAGAACCCTTCACAGTAAGGCCTCCCGATTGGTGGAGTCCCGCTATACCGACGAATATATTCTGGAGGAGCTTTGCCGCGAAGGCATCAGTATCGATTATGCCAGGGCCATACTCACTTTTGCGCACAGCGATTGCGCGTCGAAAAAAGAGGCGCAGGTTAAGCTCACTACAGGATTGGCCCTTATAATGGGCAGTGTCTTATTCATTATTACTTCTTACCGCTTTGTACAGCAAACAGGGATGGGCATGTTGCTGATCGAATGGGGCATTGTAATAGCAGGTATTATGAGGCTCTTCAAATCCTACGGCCTGTTCAAGCGCCTTGGTTACCGATGATCAATTGCCATCTTATCCCAACTTAATTCAACAGCGGATTTACTTCAATCTCCTTGATGTCGATCTCTGAATAATCCCTCAATTCATGGTAGAGTGTGTCGCGCTCAACGGGCTGGCGTTTTACCTGCTTAATGAGCGTTACCAGTTGGGCCGTGCTCATGGCAGGAGTTTGCTCTTCGGAGCCAGCCATGGAGTATATTTTGGTAGAATCGTCGATGGTGCCGTCAATATCATTCACCCCAAACGAAAGAGTCAATTGAGCACTTTGTCTTCCCAGCATGGGCCAATAGGCTTTCAGGTGCTGGAAATTATCCATATACAGTCTGGCAATGGCATACATGCGCATGTCTTCAATAATGGAAGATTCTGACACATTGCTCATCTCGTTCTGCTTGTTGCGGAACTTGAGAGGGATGAAGGTATTGAAGCCACCGGTCTTATCCTGCAGCTGGCGCAGGCGTTCCATATGGTCTACGCGGTGCCAGTATTTTTCAATGTGTCCGTACAGCATGGTCGCATTGGTATGCATACCCAGGTTGTGGGCTACTTCATGGATCTTAAGCCAGCCATCACCATCTACTTTATCATCGCATATCTGCTGACGTATTTCGGGATGAAAGATCTCCGCGCCGCCGCCAGGTAAAGAATCCAGTCCGGCTTCATGTAAGTAAGCCATTCCTTCTTCCACGCTTTTCTTCGCTTTGCGGAACATGTAATCCAGTTCTACGGGTGTAAAGCCTTTGATGTGCAGGTCCGGGCGATGGGCTTTGATCTTGCGCAGCAGGTCGGCAAAGAATTCCAACGTAAGTTTGGGGTGCACGCCGCCTACAATATGGACCTCAGTTACGGGCTTGCCATCATATCCTTTTACAATATTGAGCATTTGATCGGTCGTCAGTTCCCAGCCTTCTTCGCGGTGGGCGTACAGACGGGAGTAGGAGCAGAACTTACAGGCAAACACACATACATTGGTGGGCTCTATATGGAAGTTGCGGTTGAAATAGGTTTTATTACCATGCAGGCGTTCGCGTACAAAATTGGCCAGGGCGCCCACAAAGGGGGCATCGGCCCTTTCAAACAGCAATACACCGTCTTCGGGGGTAATGCGTTCGCGGGCAATGATCTTTTGGGCGATTGTGCGGAGGGCCGCATCGGGTTGGGCGGCAATAACCTGCTGGATTGAGATACTCATAGTTTTCAGATGCCTTTACGGTGAGTGGTATGCAAAGTTACACTACGGCACTAACAATCAGTGGGATAATATTGTTTGAAAGGACTGCAAAATACCCTTACATCAGGGCCCCGGCAATACAGCCGCACATGAGGCAGGCGATGGTGCCGCCTATAAGGGCTTTTACGCCCAATTCTGTGAGGTTTTTGCGCTGGTTGGGGGCCAATTGGCTAATACCCCCGATCTGGATGCCAATGGACGCAAAATTGGCAAATCCGCAAAGGGCATAAGTGGCGATCAGCAGGGATTTAGGATCCTGGATCACGTTGCCGGCTTTCATCTGTCCCAGGGAAATATAGGCTACAAACTCATTCAGGATGGTTTTTTCGCCCAATAACTGCCCGATGGGCACCATATCGGCGCTTGGCACACCGATGAGCCAGGCCACGGGAGAAAAGATATAACCCAATATCATTTGCAGGGATAATTCCTGGTATCGTCCGCCTGTGGAGACGGCTATTTCTTCATTCAGGTGGGTAATGCCACCTACCCATCCCATCAGTCCATTTACCACATACATCAGGGCTGTAAATACAATGAGCATGGCACCTACATTCACGGCCAGTTTCAACCCATCGGTAGTACCCAGGGACAAGGCATCGAGAAAGTTGTCTCCCAGCTTTTCTTTGGGCACGGTGAGGTCTTTGGATACCATGTGCTCGTCTGTTTGCGGGAAGAGTATTTTAGAACAAACGATAGCGGCGGGTGCACTCATGATGGACTGACTCAGCATATGAAGTGCAAAGTAGTGTTGTTGATCGATATCGGTACCTCCCAGGAAACCTACATAGGCTGCCAGTACACTGCCAGCTGTATTGGCCATGCCACCCACCATGATACAGAGTATCTCGGAGCGGGTCATTTTGTCGAGGTAGGGACGGATCATCAGGGGGGCTTCGGTTTGGCCCAGGAAGATATTGGCTGCAGTAGAGAGGCTTTCGGCACCTGAGATCTTCAATTTATTGAGCAGGTAAGCAAACACATATACGACTACCTGCAGTACGCCCAGGTAATACAAAATAGAAGACAGGGCAGCAAAGAAAATAATATTGGGCAACACCTGGATGGCAAATACATAAGCCCAGCTTTGGTTGGCGTCGGCCAGGTTGCCAAACATGAACTCCGTCCCTTTGTGGCTGATATTGATCAGGGATACAAATACATTGGACACGGACTGCAGGATGATCTTAAAGATTTGTGGATCACAAACCTGGGTGTACACAGCAGCAGTGAGGATCACGCAGGAGAGCAGGATGGACCATTTCATCAACTCCCCATACTTTTTACCGATCCTGAAGATCAATATGAGCAGGGCTATACAGCTCAGGAAAATGGAGAGGCTGGACCATTTACCAAACAGGCTGGGGGCCAGGATGAGGCCTACTACCAGGATAACCTGCCAGATGAGCACGAGCAGCAGGTTGGTGGTATCATAGGCAATATGATTGCCTTCGACCTTATTCCGGACGCGGTTGAATTTATTAAAGATGGTGTAGGCGAGAATGGCACCAAACAAAAGCCAGAAAACAGGCTGGCCAAAGACGGTAGTATGCAATACGCCCATGGCAAACATTACCTGGGCAAAAAGTCCCATACCCACCAGTTTCCAGTTGATGGCCCGCCGGTTGTTGCTCAACACGTAACAGACGAGGATCAGGAAGGACATTCCCAGGGCGCCGCGGGAAAGATTGACCAGGATGGGATTCATGCCTTAGTTTGGTTAAATGAAAAGATTGGGCAATATAAGGATAAATCGCATAAAAAGGGGTATTGCAAAGCTTGGCAGCGTTTGCAATACCCCTTCAATAAATACTGGTTAATTATATTTCTTAACCCGGAAACTACAATTGATGGGTGATATGTTTGAGCTAAGGCTGTCCTTAATGTTCCCGGTAAAACTGCCGGCAACATACCCGCCAGCGGTATTAACGTATTCTGTGACGGTAACGTTAATATTGCCGCTTATGACGTAGAAAGCACCCGGTTCACGAATGAAAATGCGACTCAGTGGATAGGTGCCCGGGGCGGCTTCACCTGCAAAAACCATGTCTACAGTCGATTCAAAGCCACTATTTATCCTGAAGCCGGATATTAATGTTTGTCCGCTCTGGGTACGATGGGCTATTAATGAATCAGCTCCCGCATAGCTATAGCTGGTACCATTGATGGTATATTTGACGAATTGGGTCAGGGATGTACCGCAGGCTGTTAACTGACCGGTATTGATGGCAGCGCCTGCAATGGGAATGGAGGCAGGCGTGCCGGCCTGGTTGCCGGTAATATCATAAGGTATCACGGTAGCTGTAGTAGCCTCATTGGAGCAACGGACGATGGTGAGACCAAAAGCTCCATTGACCAGGTTGGTCCGGTAGTGCATTCCTTCCAGGCTGATGGTTACATAGCCATTGGTAACGGCAGCAGCATTACAGTTGATCACGGTTCCGGAGATCGTTGCTTCGGTAGCAGCAGAAGTAACTGTTACAACACCCAGATTGGCGGTTGAGCTGAAAGGGCCTACATTCTTTGTAAGCAATAACCTGTTGCAATTATCATAAACTTTCAGCGTGAGGTTGCGATTGGAAGGGATCTTGCCGCCCACTACGCCATCGCCATTGGTATAACCGTAGCCTGATAGTAAACTATCTGCCCCGGCGCCGCTGATGACCACCCGGCTGTTGACCAGCGGAGTACCCTGCTGAGTCTTAAGGGTGGCGGTAAAATCTACAATGGAAAAAGGGGCATCACAGTTCCAGAAGGAAAAGTGACTTACATTGCCCACGTACTCTGTTCCTTGTTTGGTAGCAGTTCCTTCTTCCTTCCATAAACCTGTAGAGTCATTCAGGCTCCACAAGGGAATGGTAGCAGGGGCCTGGGCCTGTAGGGATGTGGGGATAGGGAAATGAAGAACAGCTTTTTTGCCACCTGCCAGTTGCAGCTTTTCTCCATTGGTGCCGGTCAACTCCACTGCCATCATCCCAAAAGATTGCAGACCTGTTTCGTTGTTATTGGCGTCTATTCCGCGCAAGGCGCCTGGTATGATGTTTTGAAAGTTGTCTGCTGCCGGATTGATAAAATACGCACTTACGGATACGGTACCTGTATAACCGGCATGGTTGGCGGTATTTAGAAAACTATTGGCTTCGAAAACGATGGAGCCGCTGGCTGTTGGCAAGGTTACTGTACCGCCGGATGAACCGTTGATCGTGCCGGTGACGGTTTTCTTTAATAGTTCTATAACAGCTTTATTGTCCTTGCCGGGTGTAAGGACCAGGGTCCTGAGGCCTGTAAAGAATCCTTCTTTTTCTACTTTCACCAGGCCGGCTGTCTTATCGATGTTGATATTGCTAAAGGTGAACGCGCCATTAACGTCTGTGGTAGTGGTGGCGCTGCCGGCCTTTACCGTGGCTCCGCTTACAGGCAGGCGCTGATCGTCGGTTACCCGGCCACTGATGCTGGCTGTTACATATTCCGGCACATGTCCGGGACCAGGTTCAGGGAGGTCGGGTGATGCTGTCTTTTGACAGCTCAGGTAAATGCAGGTAGCCAACAGGGTGGCAGTTAGCATTACGAGGCGTTGTATTTTCATAAAAATTGGATAAGCATTGAGTTTTATAACGAAATAACCACTTGAAAATTATGATTACCGTTTTTCTGTTATCCGCACCCTGAAATTACACTGAACGGGCACGATCCGGTTTCGAAGGCTATCGATGACCGTACCTGAAAAGGCGCCGGCGATATATTCTCCTACGCCCGCTCCATATTCTGTAATGGCGGCCGTGACAACACCGTTGCGTGTGTATTCCTGCTCTCCCTTATAGGCATATATGATACTCACATTGTGATTGGTGCCCGCACGGCGTTCACCCGACATCTGGAATATGATATGTATTTTGGTCGTATCGTTTTTCGGGAATGAACCGATGAGCGTTATGTTTGAGCCGGTGTTGACGGTTATTATGGTATCTCCCGGCGGGGCAACATAAATACTGGCGCCGTCGACTGTGTAATTGATATAGGCATTCAAGGCGGTGCCACAAGAGCTTAGTTGTCCGGCATTAAGGGTGTTGCCGTTAATGGTAAGACCTACCGCTGTTCCAGCGGAATTGCCAGTTATATCATATGCCTTCAGTGTGGCACTGGCTGGTGCTGTTCCACATCGGCTGATGGTTTGGCTGAAGCTGCCATTGGTAACCGGTATACTATAATAAACGTTTTCAATCTCTGCCAATACATATCCATTGGCAAGCGGCACATTATTACAATTGATCACTGAACCGGAAATGGTCACCTTGCCCGTTTGTATATTGGCGACAATAGTTCCAAGATCGGTCGATGTACTGAACGGGCCAATGTTTTTAGTGGTTAACAGGTTGCGGCACTTGTCATATACTTTCAGGGTCAGGTTGCGGTTGGCAGGCAAAGTGCCTTTTACAATTCCTTCTGCGTTGGTATGGCCACTCGCCGAAATACTGATGGTGTCGGTCGCATTGGAAGAGATAACGACTTCTCCACCTGCGACAGGTTGTCCCTGCTGGTCATGTACGGTTACGGTAAAGTTGACGATGGGAAAGGGGGCGTCGCAGTTCCAATAGGAGAAGTGGCTTACTTCACCTACATAGTCATTGCCCTGCCGGGTTGCCTGGCCTTCTTCTTTCCACAATCCGGTGTTCTCATCGAGACTCCACAGGGGAATAGTAGCCGGGGCCTGACCTCTCAGTGCTTCGGGTATGGAGAAATGCAGGGTAGCTTTTTTGCCGGACGCAATTTGCAGCTTTTCACCACCTGCGCCATTCAATTCCACGGCCATCATACCAAATGACTGCAGGCCTGTTTCATCATTATTGGTGGTGATGCCCCGCAGGGTACCGGGCATGATCTGCCGGAAATTCTCCGCGGAAGGATCAATAAAATAAGCGCTTACAGTTACTGCACCGGTATATGGTTTATTGCTTTGGGGATCTATGACGCCATCCGGCTGCAGGCGAATGGAACCGCCGGCTGCCGGTACGGTCACTTCGCCGCCACTGGCGCCGTTGATGACACCGGCTACGGTTTTGGGTATTAGTTCAATTGCGACTGGGTTATTCTTTTCAACTTCGGAAATAATGGTTTTAGTACCGGTAAAGTAGCCGGCTTTTTCCACCTTTACCAGGGTCGCATTTTGGTCAACATATATATTGCGGAGGCTAAAGTATCCATCTGCATCAGTGGCGATGATAGTGGAACCGGCCGTAACTTTTGCACCGGTTACAGGCTGCCTGTTTTCATCAGTCACGCGGCCGGAGAGGGTAACTCTTACAAATTCGGCCTGGTGGCCGGAACCTGTGCCGCTATCTGTCTTTTGACAGGCATAGAGTACTGCAAAAAGCAATACAAGGAGGGAGAACAGGCGAATGCCTTTCATAAATAATGGATTTGTTTAGGGTTTTAAGTGCTAACATACAAGGATAGCTAAAATCGGGGGATGGTGCAAGTGTTTGATATACAATAAATAATGCCATCTGTGCGGCCGTGATGCTCTGGCAGATACATATATTAAAAGAGCTATAAGGGCATTAAAAAAGCGACCCCGCCTGCGCGGAGTCGCTTTTAGTTATATAGGTGACGGCTACACTTAGATGTGCTGCTCGATCTTCTTTACGAAGTTTGCTTTCGGTTGGGCGCCTACCAGCTTGTCTACCACTTTGCCACCTTTGATGAAAAGGATAGCAGGGATAGAGGTGATACCGTAATTAACAGATATCTGCGGATTGTGATCTACGTTCACTTTACCCACATTGATCTTACCGGTATATTCTTTAGAGAGGTCTTCAATAACTGGCCCAATTGCACGGCAAGGTCCACACCACTCAGCCCAAAAGTCTACCACGGTCAATTTATCGGAAGCGATCACCTTCTCCTGGAAGTTCGCGTCGGTGAATTCTAAAGCCATAAATCTAAATTTAGTTGTAAAGTTAATTATTTTATTGCTTGATCGTAAGCCTGGAGCGGGTTTCCCTTTGTGGGACTCTTTCCGAAACTTACTACTAAGAACCGACAAATTTATAACCAATTCGGTATACCTGCCCGTATGTCGTTATCCACATTTACACAGTGACAACCTGTACATCTACCTCGGGTTTATTCTGCAACCAGGCCGTCATTTCGTCATTCATTTCAAATCCAGTCTCCAAACTATACAGGCTGATCTTGTATTGCTTCTTCATCTCCTTGATATTGAACTTCAAACCAGCCTTACCGGGATGGGTTTTAACATTCTTTTCAATAAAGTTGACCATGTCCTCACTGATATGCCTTGCTTCGATATCTAATATAACCTGTTTCGTGAGGGATTGTTTGATGCTTTCCAGTAAAACGATCTTATCGACCTTAAATTCAAATTCTACTTTGTTAAATCTGGGTTTGAAAAAACCGGTTATGAATAGGTTTTTGCCTTTTTCCATGTAGTGGTTAAAACGCATATAGTCGTCACTCCAGAGCATGAACTCACTTTTGCCGGTATAATCCTCCACAATAAAGGAGGCGAATTGCCGCCCGGTTTTGGTTACCCGGTGTTGGGCATCAGTAACCAGGCCAGCCAGGCGGAAGGAACGACCAGGATTAGACTGCATACCAATGGAGTCCTTAAATTCATTGAAATCCTGCAGGGTGGTAAAGCCGTAGTGCTTTATTTCAAAACGGAAATGGTCGAGCGGGTGGCCGCTGATGAACATGCCGGTCACCTCTTTTTCCCGGTCCAGCAGTTCGGTTAATGTCCAGGGCTCACAAGGCGGTATTTTAGGCAGGGGGATATCCAGTGCTTTGGGCAGATCGCCAAAAAGGGTATTGGCTGTACTGTTGTTTTCGAGCTGGTAAATATTCCCAAATTTGATGATCTTTTCGAGGCCGGAGGCTGTTTCGCCTTGTGGAATGGTGAAATATTGGGCCCGGTGGAACTCTTTAAAGCTATCGAAAGCACCGGCATAGACCAAGCATTCCAATGTCTTTTTGTTTACAGCGCGTTGGTTCACGCGCTTGATCATATCAAAAATATTGTTAAATCGACCATTGGCCTCCCGTTCAGCAATGATATTGTCCACAGCTGCTTCACCCACCCCTTTCAATCCACCCAATCCTACGCGGATATGGCCTTCCAGGTTTACAGAGAAGCCTTTGAAAGATTCATTGATATCAGGACCCAGTACCATCTTGCCCATCCGTTTACATTCTTCCATGAAGAAAGTGAGCTTTTCAATGGCGCCGGCGTTGTTCAGTACGGCCGCCATGTATTCGGAAGGGTAATGGGCTTTGAGGTAGGCGGTTTGATAGGCTACAAAAGCATAACAGGTAGAGTGCGATTTATTGAAGGCGTATTGGGCAAAGGCCTCCCAGTCGGTCCACACTTTTTCGAGCTTGTCGGCAGGATGTCCTTTATCGGCGCCTCCTTTGATAAACTGGGCTTTCATTTTATCCAGTACGGCCTTTTGTTTTTTACCCATGGCCTTTCGCAGTACATCGGCGTCCCCTTTACTAAAGCCGGCCAATTTCTGGGCCAGCAACATTACCTGTTCCTGGTAAACGGTAATACCATAGGTGTCTGCCAGGTATTCTTCCATTTCCGGAATGTCGTAAGTGATCGGCTCGCGACCATGTTTCCGGTCAATAAAGTTAGGGATATAGGCCAGCGGACCGGGACGGTACAAGGCGTTCATCGCGATGAGATCCGCAAACTGGTCAGGCTTCAGGTCGCGCAGGTATTTTTGCATACCGGGACTTTCAAACTGGAAAGTACCGATGGTATCTGCTTTTTGGTAGATCTCATAGGTCTTCGCATCATCCAGGGGGATATCGTCAATCACGATATCCACGCCATGGTTCTGCTTGATCATGTGCAGCGCGTTCTTGATGATGGTGAGGGTCTTCAGACCCAGGAAGTCCATCTTGATGACGCCGGCATCTTCAATGATACTGCCTTCAAACTGGGTTACCCAGAGGGAAGAGTCTTTGGCTACAGATACAGGGATCAGTTCTGTGAGGTCTTTGGGGGCAATGATGATACCGGCTGCGTGGATACCGGTATTGCGTACAGAGCCTTCCAAACGTTCGGCTTCATGCAATACCGATCCGTTCAGGGTATCGCTTTTATAGATCTCGCGTATGCGTCTTACATTTTCCAGTTCATCGGGCCCTAAGCCCTCTTTTTCTTCCAACGATTTCTCTCCATCTTTGGCCGTAATGGGGGCTTTTAGCACACGCCCCAGTTCAATCCCGGGTTTATCGGGCACCAGTTTGGCCAGGGCATTCGATTCGGCCAGCGGCAGGTCAAGTGCGCGGGCCACATCCTTGATACTCATTTTGGCAGCCATGGTACCATAGGTAATGATCTGGGCTACCTGTGCTTTACCATATTTATCTACCACATAGTCGATCACTTTCTGACGGCCTTCATCATCGAAGTCCGTATCAATATCCGGCATGGACTTACGATCGGGGTTCAGAAAACGTTCGAACAGGAGGTTGTACTTGATGGGATCGATATTGGTGATGCCGATACAATAAGCTACCACACTACCGGCTGCCGAACCCCGGCCAGGGCCGATGAATACACCCAGGTCGCGCCCTGCTTTGATGAAGTCACTCACGATCAGGAAGTAACCGGCAAACCCCATGGTTTTGATGGTGAACAGTTCAAAGTCCAGGCGTTCTGTTATTTCAGGGGTCAGTTCTGAATAGCGTTTCCTGGCGCCTTCATAGGTAAGGTAATGCAGATAGGTCCATTGATTCAGGTTACTATCCTCGGTAGTCTGGAACTCTTTGGGTAGCGGGAAGGCGGGCAGCAGGATGTCCTTTTTCAGGTTCAGCACTTCTACCCGGTCAACGATCATATTGGTATTGTCGATAGACTCGGGAATGTCGCTGAAGAGTTGCTTCATTTCATCCTGTGTCTTGAAATAGAATTGATCGTTGGGAAATTTGAAGCGCCGTTCTTTTACGTTGAGGTCGTCGTTTATAATATCGTCGTACCCGGGCGTACTTTTCTTTTCACCGGTGTTGATACAAAGCAGGATGTCGTGGGCATTGTAATCATCCCGGTCGGTATAGTGACTATCATTGGTGGCAATGATGGGCACGTTGAACTTCTTCGCAAATTTGAGCAATACTTCATTGATCTGGATCTGCTCTTTAATATCGTGGCGCTGGACCTCGATAAAATAATCTTCGCCAAACAGGTCGAGCCACCATTTGAATTCTGTTTCTGCTTTATCTTCCCCATCGTGCAGGATGGTTTGCGGTACATAGGCACCGATGCAACAAGTAGTAGCGATCAACCCTTCATGGTATTGCTCGATCAGTTTTTTATCGATCCGGGGGTATTTGCTGTACATCCCCTCGATATAGCCCAGTGAAGTGAGTTTGATGAGGTTCTGATAACCTTGTTTGTTTTTTGCCAGCAAAACCTGGTGGTAACGCTCGTCTTTTACTTCTTTGGAGAATACCTTGCGGTGACGGTCTTCCACCACATAGAATTCGCATCCTACAATGGGTTTTACCTTCAGCGAGCCATCTTCATTTTTATGCTTATAGGCTTCCGATACAAATTCAAAGGCGCCAAACATATTGCCGTGATCGGTAATGGCAATGGCAGGCTGGCCATCTTTAATGGCCTTTTTGTACAATGATTGAATAGATGCTGCTCCATCGAGCAGGGAAAACTGGGTATGGACGTGAAGGTGAGAGAATTTACACATTAAATCGGCGTTTTCAGATTCCTGGTTAGTGATAACACAAAGTCAAGGGCAAAGTTCCTGAAGAATTGCTAAACAAATGACAATATTTCCCCACAGGTTGTGAACCCGTGAATCGGCAATCGGCAGTCGGCAATCGGAAATGGTCGTTGATTTCTTAAAAACATGCTAAAAGGCCTCGTGTTACTTCGCAATTGCGCAGATCGGGGGTTATTGCCGATTCACGACTGCCAATTGCCGTTTTGGCAATGTATTTGTTATCTTTGCGCGATTTATTTTTAATAGGTGGCCGATGTATAATATGTTAAAATATGGATGCCTGATCATGTTGGTGGCCCTGGCCGCAACTAGTTGCAGTACCCAGCGTAAACCTACTGCTGCTGCTCCCGCCGGCGCCAGTAAGCGGTCTGTCTCCGGATCGCCCCGCTTCATTGAAAATATCTCCATCAAGCCGGGTGATAGTTCCCGCCGTTATACCATGGGGAATGGGTCCAATGAAAGGTATACTACCGGCCACTCTGTTCATACAGGCTCATCCGTTGAATTGAGCGATCCCCTCCAGTTTAAATATTCCATCCTGCTCGACTCGCCGGTAGAAGAGCTTACAGATGGCAAAATGATCAGTTTTATTGAAGATTGGTACGGTACACGCTATAAATACGGCGGCAATGATAAAAATGGCGTGGATTGTTCTGCCTTTGCCCAAACATTTATCCTGGCTATGTATGGCCTGATGCTGCCACGTACTTCTGTGCAGCAATACCAGCAAAGTAAACGTCTTCGCAAGGAAGAACTACAGGAAGGCGACCTCGTTTTCTTCAAGACCCGTGGCCGTAAAGCGGGTATTTCGCATGTAGGCGTTTACCTGCGCAATAATAAATTTGTTCATGCCTCTACCTCGGGAGGTGTTATGATCAATGATATCGGCGAAGGCTATTATTCCACCCATTATGCAGGTGCGGGGCGCATCCGCGAATAAGGTCAGTTCATTGGTCCGCTAATGGCTAACAGGTATTCCATCACCGTATCCGTTTCGAATATTCTTCCAGCTTTTCCTTTTCGGCCCTGGTAAGGCTGCGCATACCGCTTTTATTGATCTTGTCCAGTATCCTGTCTATCTCCTGCTGCCGGTTATGCTGTTCTTCATTGTATTTGTTGTCAATGGTATAATGGCGCTGGTGTGATTTGTAGAAGAAATTATCGACCAGCAGAAAATGCGGTCTGGTGATGATGAGGTAAATGAATGTGATGGCAGGTACTGAAATGATCAGGATGGTCACATAATTTTCAAGCAGTGCAGATGGTTTCATCAGGAGGGCCACCACCATACCGATCAAGGCCCCGCCAAGATGGGAGTCATATCCTATATTGCCTGTTCTTGACCGGATACCATAAATAGAGATCAGCATGTACAGCAATCCAAATAGCCAGCCGGGCATTGGAATAAAAAACAACCCGACAGGGAGGCCAGGCACCAATGCAATGCTGGCAAAAATGACCCCGGATATGGCGCCCGAAGCGCCTACAGAACTATAATCGCCACTGTGGCGGTGAATAAACAGGGAGAGCAGGTCGCCACCAACCAGGCTTACAAAATAAATGATAAGAAAACCCCACCAGTCCAACACCGCACCGAGTGTTCCACTGAAGAAATAAAGCGCGAGCATGTTGAAGATGAGGTGCAGCCAGCCTGCATGCAAAAAGCCAGAGGTGATCAGCCGGTTGTATTGCCTGTACAGCAGGATGCCGTCTACATTAAATTTATATCGGTCAAAGAATACTTCATTGCCAAACCCCTTCCAGGAGAAGAGCACATTGGATACTATCAGCAGAAATATAATAATACCGGTTATCATGATTGCGCAGGACCAATTTTTGAGCCAACGGATAAGTACTTTCTTCCGAAATATATTGATCCTTTGGCAAAATGACAAATACTTGCGGTGTAAACGAGCTTTTAACCTAAACTATCGGCAAACTTCCGTTTTTTTGATACTTTTATTAAAACATCTCAATGAGCCACTCCGGGTTACGGACCGACAAACATTGCCTGAATTGTGGCACCCTTGTTCAGGAAAGGTATTGTTCCCATTGCGGACAGGAAAATGTAGAACCCAAAGAATCCTTATGGCATTTGATCAGGCATTTCTTTGAAGATGTGACGCACTACGACTCAAAGTTTACCAGGTTCTTTAAATACCTCATTACGAGACCAGGTTATCTTACCCAGGAATACCTGGCAGGGCATCGGGCCACCAATCTCAACCCGATCAGGGCTTACATTTTCATCTCCTTTGTCTTTTTCCTGGTATTGTTTTCAGGAAAAAAGGAAGAAGCCCCACAGGAAACCAAAGAAGAAGAGTTGGCGCTCGTAAAGCAGCAAATGGCAGAAGGTTTGAGGAATGCTGCCAGGAGCCATACGCCATTGAACCTGTACGACAGTACTAAAAACGCCGTGATGGAAGACCTGGCAAGATCCCTCACCGCTGAAGATACCCCCATTAAGAAGGAACAAACAATAGCCTTTGGTCTTAGCCAGAACGGCATAAAGTTTACCTTACAGGACAACCGGTATCAAAACGTACAGGAATATGATTCCGTTCAAAGCACACTGGCCGATACTTCCCAGGACAAAGACAAAGGGATCATGAAATGGATCATTCGTACCAATCTCCGGTTAAAGGATGATTATGGCAGCCGGCGCAACGTGATGCTGGAGGAAAACTTTCAGCACAGTGTTCCCAAAATAATGTTCGTCCTCCTGCCCTTGTTTGCCTTGTATGTATGGCTGTTTTTCAGTCGTAAGAAATACTACTATACACAACACGTTATCTTTTCCATCCATTTCCATTCTTTCGTTTTCCTGCTGCTCCTGTTAATGAAGCTGGTAAAATGGATCTTCCCCAATGAGTGGTTTGGCCTGATACTGGATATTATTACAGTTTTGATACTGTTCATCTACCTGGCCATTGCTTTAAAGAACGCCTATAAACAGTCATTCGGGTTGTCGCTTACCAAAGCAATTGGGGTTAGTCTGCTGTATCTTGTTTCGTTGGTAGCGGCTGTTACTTTATTGGCCTTGTTTACTTTTCTTACAGCGTAATAGACCAGTAGTTGACTGTTAACTTATGGTTGATGAAAATAACCTGATCTCTATATGCACTTTACAAAGCATTTGTTGCTTCTCTTTTTATTGATACTTACTGTAACTATGGCCACTTCCCAACAAAAAGTGGCTGTCTACGCTATTGGCAAACCCGGTATCGAAGAATATGAACGATTTGCCTTTTGGACCAAAGATGGTAAACGAGAGCGCATTGATTACGCTTACGGTAAAGAAGGGAAAGAGGTAAAAATCCAATATATACGGAAAGACCTATTCAAAGGCGACTCTTGCTTTGTAGTCAGGTTTGTTAACAACTACCAGCTTTATGTAATACCCCAGGGACTAACTTTAAAAGTAATTGACGGAACAGGGAAATATGAGAAGCTTTTTTCCTGGGAATATGAAGGGCCAGTCAATGGTATTGGTACCTTTTGTACAGTATGTGCCGAAGACGAAATGGATGCTATGAAAATAATAAAGGCATCCTATTTGAAATAGAATGCCTTTTGCATAAAACTATCTTCTGTAGATATTATCTCACCTGCTTGTTATTCACGTAGAAATTCCTGTCCACCTCAAAGGTTTTACCATCATACCAATCTGCCAGTTTCAATGACTGCCATGCTTCGGTAGGCGTGATCAGTTGGGTGCGCTCAACACCCAACTTTACTTTCACCGGCATGGTAAATCCTTTGATACAATTCACATAACGGAATTCGATACCGCCAGCCGTTGTTTTGTATTCGAGTGTGGGTATCTGCGTAGTGCGCAGGTATTGATCGAATACTTTGGAGAGATCGAGACCAGCCTGTTTACTGATATAGGCTTCCACGTCTTTGGTATCGGTGGTTTTGTGGTAATACTCTTTATTGAGCCCCCTTAATAGCTGGCGGAACTTTTCATCATCGCCAATAATATTACGGATGGTGTGCAGCAGGTTACCTCCTTTGTAATACATGTCGCCGCTGCCTTCCTGGTTCACGCCATAATGGCCGATGATGGGAATATCGTTTTGAATGGCTTTGCGGGTGCCAATGCAATAATCATTACCTGCCTCCACGCCAAATTCACAGGTGGTGTAGATGGTTTCAGAATAATTGGTAAATCCTTCATGCAACCACATATCGGCAATATCATTGCTGGTAATATTGTTGGCAAACCACTCATGACCGCTTTCATGCACCAGGATAAAATCCCATTTATTACCCCAGCCAGTACCTGACAGGTCGCGGCCGCGGTAACCATTCTGAAATCCATTGCCATACGCTACGGCGCTTTGGTGCTCCATGCCGAGGTGCGGGGCTTCTACCAACTTATAACTGTCTTCATAAAAAGGGTAGGGACCAAACCAATGCTCAAAACATTGCAGCATTTTAGGCGCCTGTTTGAATTGTTCCTTTGCTTTGTCGAGGTTATAATCCAATACCCAATAATCGCAGTCCAACTTGCCCTTTTCGCCGGGAAAGTCTTCATGCCAGGTTACATACTTGCCGATATAAGGAATGATATTGTAGTTGTTGATTGGGTTGGTGACCACCCATGACCAGGTGGTAAGTCCATTACCGGCAGCGTGCTTATCGGCCAGGCGACCGTTTCCGACAGCTACCAGCGAATCGGGCACCGTAATGGAAAGAGAAGCGCCTTTGTCGGGCTCATCACTTTGGTGATCTTTACAGGGATACCAAACACTGGCGCCGAGGCCCTGACAGGCTACGCTCATCCAGGGACGGCCTTGCTTGTCTTTGGTCCATATCCAGCCACCATCCCAGGGTGGGCGCACAGCTTCGCGGGGCTTGCCATGAAAATGGAGGGCCAAAACAGGATCTTCGCTATCGAGGTGTTTTTGAAACTCCTTTGTTTCTACCCACCAGGCATTGCCTTCGCGGCGAATGGGGGCCGCAAAACGTTTTATGTTTTTTCCTGCCACGAGGTCAAATACCACACTGTCGAGGATCATTGGTTCCTGCAGGTCTATCTGCATAATGGTGGTAGTCGCTTTACCACTCTTTTTGATGTGCATGTATACCTTGCCGCTGATGGTTTTGTTGTTATAATCGGGCGTTACATGAACATCGTACCGTTGTACATCCCACCAGGTGCGTTCGGGGCGAAGACTACCCCGCAGGCTATCCTGCCGGGTAAAGCCTTTTTTCTGGCTTAAGGGTTGTGCTGAAACGGAAAAACCAACAAAAAGCAGCAGGAAACAACACATGAGTGTAGCCTGTAAAGCACGGCAGGTGATAATTTTTGAGCAGATCAAAGCGATATGTTTTTGAAATGCTAAATTTAGCGCAGAATATGAAAGCTAACCCACTAATTTTTATAATCGGCTTTTTCTCTATGATCCTGGCTACCGCCTGCGGCGGAAGCGCTGGCGGATACAAACAGGTTTTCAGGTACAATGAGTACAGCGGTATTGCTTCGCTCGACCCCGCTTTTGCCAAAAACCAGTCGGTGATCTGGGCCGTGCACCAGTTGTACAGTACGCTGGTGGAAACGGATAATGAACTGCGGATCGTGCCCTCCCTGGCTTATCGCTGGGATGTGTCGGCCGACAGACTGGTATACACTTTTCACCTGCGGAATGATGTGTATTTCCACGACAATGAGGCTTTCCCCAATGGCAAGGGCCGCATCATGACAGCCCGGGATATTGAGTATAGTTTTAAACGCATTACTGATCCTGCTACTGCCAGCAGCGGCGCCTGGATCTTCAATAACCGCCTGGCGGCTACGGATGGATTCAAAGCGCTGGACGATTCCACGTTCCGGCTCACCCTGTTGCGGCCGTTCACGCCCATCCTGGGACTGCTGAGCATGCAATATTGTTCGGTAGTAGCCCGGGAGGCCGTCGAGAAGTATGGTCCCGATTTCCGGAGCCATCCCTGCGGCACGGGACCTTTTGCACTCAAAAGCTGGGAGGAAGGGCAGGCGCTGATCATGGTGAAAAATGAGCGCTATTTTGAGAAAGACAGCGCCGGCAACCGTCTGCCTTACCTGGAAGCGATAAAAGCCAGCTTCTACGACAGCAAGGCCACGGAGTTCCTGTTGTTTCGCCAGGGACAACTGGACTTTATCAATGATATTGAAGCTTCCTTCAAAGACGAGATACTTACCAAGAAGGGGGTATTGCGCAAAGATTGGGAAGGCAGGATCAGGCTTACCAAACATTCCTACCTCAATACGGAATACCTTGGCATACTGGTAGACAGCAGCAACGCACTGGTAAAAAATTCACCGTTAAGAATGAAAGCTATCCGGCAGGCTATCAACTATGGATTTGACCGTCGTAAAATGATGATGTACCTGCGCAACTCTATCGGTACACCGGCAGAAAGTGGTTTTATTCCTTCGGGATTGCCCTCTTTTGATGCGGCAGTGGTGAAAGGCTACCAATATGATCCGGTGAAAGCACGCCAATTATTGGCAGCCGCCGGCTTCCCGGACGGTAAAGGTATGCCGCCTGTTAAGTTGCTCACCATTGCTATTTATTCCGACCTGGCCAGTTTTATTGCCCGGCAACTGGAAGAAGTAGGCTTGAAGATACAGGTGGAGGTAGTACAGAAAAGCCTGCTGCTGGAACAAACGGCCAAATCACAGGCCTTGTTTTTCAGGGGCAGCTGGATGGCAGATTATCCCGAAGCTGAAAACTACCTGAGTGTATTCTATGGCAAGAATCCTGCGCCACCCAATTATACCCGTTATAAGAATCCAGCCTTCGATAAACTGTATGAAGAGGCGATCATTACTGAAAATGACAGTTTACGGTACAAGCTATACCAGCAAATGGACCAGCTTGTTATACAGGATGCACCGGTAGTGCCACTTTGGTATGATGAAGTGATCCACCTGGAGCAATTGTGGGTGAAGGGGTTTCCGGCGAATGGATTGAACCTGCTGGAGTTGAGGAGAACAAAGCTGGAAAAGAAATGATAATGCTGTTTGTAGCTGGCATGTGAATTGAATATTGCTTGTGTGATGTCAGTAATGCCAGTATTATATGAACGTGTGGCAGGCTGTAATATAGCCTATTCCAGAACGGGCACCGGCTATCCGCTGTTGCTGTTACATGGATTCCCACAAACGCATATGGCATGGCACCAGGTAGTGCCGCTACTGGATAAGCACTTTACCCTGATCATTCCGGACCTTCCCGGCTATGGTGATTCTACAGGTCCGGCTCCCGATGAACAGCATGAAGCCTATTCAAAAAGAAATATTGGTAATATCCTTGTTCAGTTTATGCAACAGCTTGGCTTTCCAAAGTTTGGTGTTGCAGGACATGACCGTGGAGGAAGGGTAGGATACAGGATGGCTTTCGATCATCCTCAAACCGTTACCAGGCTGGCTGTATTGGATATTATTCCTACCGGAGAAATGGCCGATCGCATGACCTTTGATCTTGCGCTTGCTTTGCCGCATTGGTGGTTACTTGCCCAGCCATATCCATTTCCGGAAACCTTAATTATACAACAAGCGGAATATTACCTAAAAAATACCCTGGATAGCTGGTCTGGTAATAAAAAATCCATCACGGAGGAAGCCTGGCAGGAATACCTGCGCTGCTTCAAAAATCCATCTGTGATCAGGGCCATGTGCGAAGATTACCGGGCTGGTGCTACGGTGGATGTGCAATATGACCGGCACAATAAGGATCGTGGACAACGTATTACTTGTCCGGTGCTGGTATTATATCCCACTGATTTTTTTGCTGCCAGGTTTGGTAACCCTGTATCTGTGTGGGAGAAATGGGCTGTTGATGTACAGGGAATGGCTGTTGAGTCCGGGCATTTTTTAATGGAAGAAATTCCCGGTGAAGTGAGTAAAGCTTTGGATGATTTTTTCAGCTAACTGACTATTCATTGCCCAATGATTTGAACAGATCGTCTTTATAACTGATGCCAATGGGCAGTTCCATGCCCGGCATTTCTACCTGGCTATTGCGGATAGCAGTAATATAACTCACTGCTGCAATGTAGGAGCGATGTACCCGGATGAATTGAGACGGGGGCAATACTTTCTCAAACGCCTTCATCGTGGATGATACGATCATGACACTATCTGTGAGGTGTATCTTGATGTAATTCTGCATACCTTCCACAAAACGGATATCATGGAACATGATCTTCACCAGTTTATTGTCCTGCTTTACGAAAGTATAATCAGGTGGTGGCGGTGGAACGGTAAACGCTTTCTCCTTAAACCGTTCCCATGCTTTGTCCACCGCCTGCAACAAGCGGGGCATGGCAACGGGTTTCAATAAGTAATCCACTACATTCAGCTCATAACCTTCCATAGCATATTTATCATAAGCGGTGGTGAAGATAACCAATGGTGGATTTTTGAGTGAACGCAGGAAATCCGTGCCCGAGATCACGGGCATTTTGATGTCCAGGAATAACAGATCTGTTTTGCCGGTTTGCAAGGCTTCATAGGCTTCCATCGCATTGCGGCAGGCGCCGGCAATGCGGCATCCGGGAATGGAAGAAACATAAGTGGTAAGGAGCTTCCTCGCTTGTGGTTCGTCATCAACGATTAGACAGTTCATGTGCTAAAGGGTATATTGTTAATGTGAGGGTGAATTGGTCTTTTGTATCTTCAATCTGCAGCAAATGCCGGTCCGGGAAATAATGCTGCAATCTTTTGCGCACATTTTGTAGCCCAATGCCCCCGCGATGGGGCATACCGGAATAAGCATAACTATTGCTGGTTACAAATCTCAACACGTCGTTTTGGGTAATTAACTGTACATGGATCGATGCTTCCGGCAGGCCTGCACTGAATTTGAAGGCATTCTCTACCAGGGGCAACAACAAGGCTGGTAATGGATAACTAAGTGAAGGGGCACAAATGTCGGTTGTTATATTGGAATGTTCGTCATACCGCACACTTTCTACGGCAATATAATTCTGCAACAAAGTAACTTCCTGTTGCAGGGTCACAAATTCTCCATGGCAGTCATAGAGCGAAAAACGCAAGAGGCCGGCCAGCCGGTTCAACAATTCCACAGACCTTTCCTTTTCATCATGTACAATGTAGGATTGCAGGTTGTTGAGCGAATTAAAGAGCAGGTGGGGGTTGATCTGTGCTTTCAGGAAATTCAGTTCCAGCTGCACATTCTCTTTCTCCAATTGCGTTTGCTGCAGGTGGCTGCGCCAGGCATACCGGATAAACTTGATGGTGAGAGGAATATAGATGATGGTGATGAGGCCCGTGATACTGCTGAAAAAATCGGCCATTAACCGGTGTGGTTGTAACTGGTGCTGGTAGAAATTGCTCCAGAAATCCTGTCCGGCAAACCAGCCGCCTTCGTTTTTATATTCGGTAACCAGCTGGTTGATATGATACGTGCGTAAAAAGATGGCGATGAGGTAATAGACGATGAAGGCTGCTAGTCCCCATAACCATTTTCTCCGCTGAAACAGGGGCAGGATTCCATACACAAGTGGATAAAACAGGAATAGTCCCAAGGCAATACCTGTGAGGGTGATCACATAATGCTGGCTCACCTCAATGTGTACCACTAAATTTTCCCGGAGCCAGAAGAAAAGGAGGAAGGCCCAGAAACCGGTATGTAATAATACGCGGTATCGTTGGTCAGTGAAAGAACGCTGCCAAAAAATATAGATCCATTGCGTTCCTTTGGTGAACGACCTGGGTTTCGTATTTGCAAAAACTGCCGTAGTGCTCATAATCTTGATTCAGTCGATAAATGTCACAGATTTTGGTCAAATTCAATAAGCAGGCTGACGAATGTGAATCTGCTTGTGATCAATATGAGCGCGTGGCTGATGAATTAGATATCAGTGGTGGCGGTAATTGATGGTCTGGTTCAAAGGATGGTTGATCAGTGGTTTTCATAGCCCGGTCAATCATATTTTCAAGGATATTGGTGCTAACGTTCTTTTGGAAAAAACAAATATGCTGCACCTGATTTACCAGCTTCAATGGCTGTTGCAACAAAAGATAAGAAGAATATTAATAACTAGTTGTTATTTAATCATTGCACCGGCTGTTTTTTCGCAGGCGGGTGCGGTTTACCCCAGTCAGCCTTCCTGGGGTGATACGTTGTTGATCAGCTACCGGTTGCCAGCCCCTTCGGCCATATTGCAGGGTGGGGAACCTGTATATGCGAAAATAACTACCTGGATGCAGGATGGCGGCTACAGGTGGTATGTGCTGCCATTAACGGGGCAGGATACCTTAACGCAATCGTTTGTGCTACCCCCGTCTTCAGCGTCCATCTCTATCCGGTTTTATACCTTGAATAAAGATGATGAGCAGGCTGGCCGGAAAATGTATGTGTATGACCGAAGCTCCCGGGTGCCCGTGGCCGGGGCTTACTGGGAAGATCTTTTCTCCGGTAATCCCGAACCTTATTTCAAAAAAGAAGTGCAGGGATATCCCGGGCAATACCTTACCTATGCCAAATACTTCAATGTGGTGTCGATGTATAAGGGAGCGGAAGAGAGTAAGCGTATTATAGAGGAGTTGTTGCCGGTACTGGAAAAAGTATTGAAGGAGAAAGACTTACCTGATGCAGGTTTATTAGCGGCGCTTTGTGTGGGTTACGCCAAATCAGGTAAACTGGCCATGGGTAAAACATGCCTGTTGCGGCTGTTTACCGAATTTCCACAGGCAATGGAAACATGCCTGGCTTTCACCTTGTACAACTATGAGTATTATAAAGCCAGCAGCCGGCAGATAGAAGATGATATACGGCAACAGCTGGCCTTCATCTATAAGCAATGGCCCGGCGCTGCTTTGGCCGATGAGGCCAATGTAACCTATTACCTGAGTAAAATGCCGGAGCTGTCTGTCGATGATTTTGAAAAGGTATTGTTACCCCGCTACCAGCAAGGGCGTATTCCTTACTATGGCCTGGAAAGCCTGCCGCAGATCTATATTGACCGAAAGCAAAAGCTCGATAGCGCCAAGGCGATTTTAACAAGGGTTTGGCAGCAATGGCAGGATGGCAGCATCAATCATCAATACAGGCTATCTCCGGGTCATTATAGTATGTATGCACCTTTATTATTACAAAAGCTGGCCATGGCCCATTTACTCCTGCAGGAATATGAGGCTACCATCACAAAAGCTTCGGCAGGCATCACCTTACTGGCCGGCAGTAATTATGAAGGCAATTTTCTGCCTGATCTGTTGGCGGTGCGGGCGGAAGCTTATGCGTACCTGGGCAACCTCAATATGGCGCTGGAAGATTATAAGCAATTGTATGTATCAGGAAAGACAGATGCGCTTGATTCGATCAGGAAGATATTTCCCTATTGCACAGTGAAAGAGAAGACTGTGGAAGCCTGGTTGGCCGGCTTACAGAAGAAAGGCAGCGCACCTGGTACCGCAAGCACTGACCTAGCTCCTGATTTTGCAGGTACAGACTTACGGGGGCGCAAGGTTCAATTGTCCGGATTAAAAGGTAAGGTAGTGGTGATGAATTTCTGGAGCATAGGATGCGGTCCCTGTATTGGTGAAATGCCTGCTTTGAACAAGTTGGTGCAAAAGTACCAGGGCAACCCAAAGGTGGTTTTCCTGGCCATTACAGGCGATGAAAAGGAAAGGCTGCAGCAATTCTTTAAGAAGCGGAAATTCCTGTATACGGTGGTGAACAGGGGCGGTAAGGTAAGTGAAGATTATAAGATTGAAAGCCTGCCCGTGCACATCGTGATCGGTAAAAACGGAACGGTGATCAACCGGTCTACGGGTGCACGGGAAGATATTGCCACTTACCTGGAGGGGATCATCCGGCAGGAACTATAAATACCACCCGCCTGTTCTGTTTTCTATTGCTTTCAGATGTATTGGGTACCAGGGGTTCGCGGTCGGCTTTCGATACCGGCTGCACCCTCGATGGGTCAATGCCTTTTTGGATTATGTAATTGGCTACTGCTTTTGCGCGTGCCCCTCCGATACGCTCATTCACGACGTCTGTACCCACATCGCAGGTATGGCCCTGGATCTCCAATGCCAGTTCAGGGTGCGCCTGTAGGATAGCAATCACTTTGTCTGTCTGTGCCTGGGCTGCTGCTGATAGGGTAGTATCGCCTTTCTGGGAGAAAGCTACCGGGGTTTTTAATTCCTGCAGTTCAGATTTCGTCAGGGCAGCTGTTGGCACAGTTGCAGGAGTGTCTGGTACCGGTGGTATCACTTTTACCGTATCGGATTGCATAGGTGGTGGGGCTGGTGCTGTTACTACAGGCACAGGTTCGGGCATGGGTTGTACAGGAGGTGGAACAACCGCCGTTGGGGTGGTGGTCTTGCTTTTGCTGCCAAATGTAAAGCCCAGTTTAAGGCCATAAGCTATCATTCTTACATCACCGGTAGCACCTTCAATGGCAAACAGGCCAGTAGGCTTACTGGCAGTTAATCCATTGGGATCATAAGCCAGCAGCGCAGCATTGCCTTCAGATTTCTTTATATTATTGAGCCCATAATCAATATAGGCGCCCGTATAGAGATAACTGCCTGGTGATATCCGGAATCGCAGGCCAGCCTCTGCTGCCAGGGAAAAAGACAGTTTCCAGTCATTGTCGCCCGATCCTGTCCAACCACTTTGTTTACCAAACCCATGTACCGGCAGGTCTGTTATTTCCAGGTGGAGGTTGGGATAATAACCTGCCGTGCTGATCTCATCGGCCCTGGTGGAATAAGTTTGGCTGAATGGTATACCCAGTTTGCCACCTGCCAGCGCATAGAATTGTTGCTTTGTTCCGGCAGGCGTTTGAAAATAGAGTTGCAAGGGTATATTTACCGTATACACTTTTTGATCTTCCTGGTAGCCGTTGGCCTTCACCCGGTACTCAAAACCATCCCCTTCACTGTCTACATAATTGGTGGCAAAAGCGGTTCCTGCATTCAATTTGGCGCGGGTATGGTAATACCCGGCTTCAAGTCCTGTGCGGATACCCCAGTGGGAGGAGAAGAAGCGGGTATAACCAACACCAGCCAGGAATCCGGGCTTAATGGATACTGTTCCGTAGGTGTTATCATATTGTAAGCCATGCTGGCCCCCGCCAGCATACAGGCTGAATTCGTTGTGCTGGGCATTGACTGTTACGGCCGGACAACATGCGCAGGCGCTTATCAGGACCGGTAATATTATTTTTATATACATGTTGTAAGTGTTGTCAGTGATTGTTTACGGTTTTACAAGTACGTTTACCGAATGGGTAAGACCGGACGAAAGGCGCACCCGCACGATATACAAGCCCTGTATCAACGGCATCGTCATATTGGTTTGTGGTGAAACGTTTTGCTGCGTGGCAACGATGGCGCCCATATTATTGGAAAGCGTGACCGTAGCACCCTGTAATTGTGCAGCTGTATAATTCAGTTTGACCGTTACGGTTTGTCCCTGACCAACGGGATTGGGAAATACACTCATTGGTGCCAGGGTAGCTCCCGGTGTTACTATGATGGGACAGGTGGGCAGGGTTTCATTACCCGTGGTTTTTACCACGGCATAATATTCTCCGTTCAGGTTGCCGCTTTCATAATAATACTGTCCTGTTGCTCCGTTCACAGGGCTTCCATTTTTATACCATTGCCAGCCATTGAAGGTCTTACTACTGTTGTCGAACAGGAGCACATCATTCCAGTGTTTTACTAATAAATGGGCTGGCAACCTGGAAGTAAGGTTGATGACCACATTGGCAGCGGGGAGATAATTGTTATTGCCCGGCTGCGAGGCGGTGATGGCGGTGATGCCGGGCGTTAGTATGCTCAATTGATTATTGGCTATGGTTGCAATGGCCGTATTGGCCGATTGATAGTTTACGGGCAGGCCGCTGGAGCTGGTACCCGTTAATGTTAGGGTAGCGCTGCCATCACAGGCCGAAGTCAATAACTGGTTCCAGGTAATTTGTTGTGTGGCTTTGTCAATGGTGAGCTGGCCCGGTACAAAACTGATCGTATAGTTATTGTTGGCCAGGCTGCCCTGGGTGATGGCATAGGTGCCGGCATCTTCACCCGCTGTGCGCGTGAGGTTGCCTGCCAGCGCATCCGTGCCCACCAATGCAGGCGCCAGGGTATAGTTTAATTCCGGATCGGGCTGGCCGTAAGTTTTGTTTTTATTGAGGGCTGTTACCGTGATGCCTTTACGGGTGATGGTGAGATCGGCGCCGGTATAGGTCAGTATATAATTGTTGTTGAGGGTTAGGCCGTTTTGGATGGCATAGGCGCCTACATTTTCACCAGGCTGCCTGTTGAGGGAGCCACTGAAGGCATCACTGAAAGCAAGGGTAGGTGAGAAGGTGTAGGTCAGTGCCGGATCGGCCTCTCCATAGGTTTTGTTTTTGCTTTCTGCAGTAATGGCAATCGCTTTTTTATCGATGTTGAGATCAGCCCCTGCATAGGTGATCAAATAGTTGGTTCCTAAAGAAAGATCGTTTTGCAGAATGGCATAAGTGCCGGCATTTTCTCCTGCGTCCCGGCCGAGGCTACCGGTGAACGCATCACCGACAACGAGCGACGGGGCCACTGAATAAGTCAAGGCCGGGTCTGCATCACCATAGACCTTGCTTTTAGTTTCGGCTGTAACTGTTACGGGTTTGGGGTTTACAGTAATTGTAAAGGAGGTTGACGTTGCCGGATCATAGACTGCATTGCCCAACTGCCTGGCGAGCATTAGAACTGTTCCTTTGTTTTTGATCCTGATCTTTTCTTTATTGTCCGTATCGGTAAACTCCTGTGCAATATTGACATTATAAGTAGCATAATCAACCGGCAGACCGGAGTTGGTGGTGGCAGGATCGATGGGGGCATCACCGTAGGTAACAGAAATGTCAGATATGCTGATGGTTTGTTGTTTCATGGGCCGCTCATAAGCGCCCAGGTCGATGGTGCCATCATAGACCCTTGTTTTGTAGGCCATATCAAAGTTGGTGACAACGCTGTTGTTGCCTGTATTGCCATCGCCGGCTTCATAGAGTGCATTGCTGCCCACATTGATAGCAGGGCTGCCAGCTTTTAATGTAAAGTCGCCGGTAAACTCATTGGTAAACAGGGGCAGCTGATTGGCCTGGTCGGTGTCTATGTCATTGACATAATTGGGTGTATTGCCCGCTACTCCCATGATGATATTGCGGTTGAGTTCCAGACTGCCACCATTAAGTATGGCATAGGTTGCAAATGGTGTATAGACTATGCTGTTATGGATCTTCATAGAGCCGCTTTCATTATAAATGGCTTTACCCGTTTGAGCGGCTGCTGTGTTGTTGTACAAAGTTGAATTGACGAGGATGCAGGTACCCTTATTGAGTAGGGCGCCGCCGGCAACATTGCTGGTATTGTCGGCAAATACGCAATTGATCAGGCGGATCGACAGGGAATTGTAAACAGCGCCACCGGCGGTGAGGGCTTTGTTGTTATTGAAGGCACAATTGGCTACTGTAAGGTCAGTGGAATTGACCAGGGCGCTTTTAGCGGCATCTTGAAATACAAATCCATCTACAAATACTGACCGGTTATTCACGGTAGGAGTGGTATTCAGTAAACGCCCCGTGGTATTATTGCTTTTCAGGTCAATTATTGTAGGATGGTTTTTCCAGTCACGGCTATTGGTGGCGGGATCATAGCTGCCCAACAGCATATAACCTCGTTCGATAACCAGCAGGTCTTCCTGGTAAGTGCCTTTGGCTACGTGTATCTCCCGCACGGATTCGCAGGTATTGGCATACAGTAAAGCGTCGGCCAGGGAGGGGATGCTTTTGTTCCAGGCGCTGCCTTTATCGCCGAAAGTATTGTAGGTGCTTGTTTGATCAACATATAAAATGCCATTGTTATCGGGTTTGAGTCCATTGGCATTAACGAGTTGGTATTCTGCTGCACCGATGTCAATGGTACAGGGAGAGATGCGCAACTGCCCATAAAAATCGCCGGGTTCATCAGTAGTTAAAGAAAACTCATTGTTCCCCTTATTGATCACGCCGCTGGCTGCCTGCAGCCGGAAATCACCATTGGCAGCATCTACCCAAAGAGGGGGATTGTTAATATTGTCTCTTTGATCCGTGGGGCCAACTACGGATTGTGTACCTGCCGGGAAAGCGCAATTCCTTAACGACCCACCGTTGATATGTAGACTGCTGGTAGACCCATTTTTGGAGTAATTGTCCAGGAACAGGCAGTTCAATACATGGGTTGCTGCCCCGGTAAAATTCCCCAGGATTGCACCACCCAGGGCAGGCACATCTTTGTCGTGCGTTGCATTGGCATAAAAACTGCAGTTCCGGATCGTCATTGTTGTCCAGTTATTGATAGCGCCTCCACCCAGTGCTGTGTTTTTGTCAAAAATGGAATTAAGGACTACACAATTAGTCCCCTGGTTATCGATGGCGCCTCCACCTCCATTAAAATAACTTTGAAAGCCCACCCGTTCATCCACGTTGTTTGCTGAAAACCTGCATTTGTCCACCTTCATGGTAGCCAACTGGTAGTTGAATACAGCGCCGCCATTGAGGTAGCCATAGTTTGATTGAATGGTGCAACCTGTTATGGTGATCGTACCACGATTGGCAATAGCGCCAGCTGTTCTGGCTGCCCAATTGTTTTGAAAATAACTGTTGGAAACGATGAGGGTACCACGATTACAAAGGGCGCCGCCATTGCCAATTTCATCGTTGGTCTGATAGCTGATGCCCGGCGTGGGATAAGTAATGGGTACCGGCAAGGCAATTACTTTATTCTCTGTAAAAAAACATTCGTTGACGGTTACAATACCTGCCGTATGCAAGCCACCTCCATTGCTGGAAATATTACCTCCCCGGGTAAAGTGGAGGCCCGACAGGTGTACGGTAACGCCTGTTACAATATTCATAATGCGGTGAGTGAGTTCTCCATCCAGGATAGTGGCATTGGTGATACCGCCAGGCTGGCTATTGGTTGCTTTGTCCCAGCCGCCGCTGATATTATAGCTGCGCCGGATAAAATACTCATTGCCCGTATAGGTGCTATTCTTTGCCATGCGGATCTCATTGATGGCCGGCAGGTTATTGGCTTCCTGAACCGCATCGGTAAGCGTGGTAAAGGCATTGGTCCAGGAGCTGCCGTTATTGGCGCCGGTGGCTGTTTTGTCAACATAGATAATTTGGGCGCTGGCAGTTCCATGGAGGACTACTACCAGGAAGGCAAGTAAAAATGGCTTCATGGAGATGTTTTTGGTTTCAGCATGTTCTCTTCAATGAGCCGGATGCGTTGTCCGAAATACCACCACACAAAAAACAGGATGGAGAGGACAAAGAGGAAGCACAGCACAAAGAACAGGTTGCGTTTCAGATGCGATTTTTTCACAAGGTGTAAACCTACCTTCAATGGAGAGCGGATACAAAAAACAGCGCGGACAAACGCGGATGGCAGGGGCGGACAAAAGCGGACAAAACCGTCCGCAGGAGCAATTATTAGTTGGTAGCCAGTAAGTTATAGATGTATTCTTCCACGGTGACCTGTTCCGGAAGGTCGAGGCGTTTTTTGAGCCGGCGCTTGGCGCGCAGCACACTGTCTTTGCTGATGCCGAGGGTATTGGCGATCTGGTAGGTGCTTAATTGCAGGTAAATTAAAGTAGCCAGCCTTTCTTCGGCCGGGGTGATCTGCTCTACGCGGGTCCGCAGGGTACTGAGAAAATCCGGGTAGGCTTTTGCAAACTCCACTTTGAATTTCTCCCACTCATTGTCGGTAAATAACGTGTATTGCAGCAGGTGGGCAGGCACTTCCTCTTCCGGTTCCGATTGTTCTTTGGTAAGCAGCTGCTGTTGCAGTGATTCAATGAAATTATTCTTTTCGATGATATGGCTGGTGTAACTGGCGATCTGTTCCCGGGCTCTTTGGGCTTCCTGCTCGGCCAGCTCTTTTTTTCGTTGGCTGGCCTGCAGGGCTACCTGGCTCTTTAACCGGAACCGGTTGTAGAGCAAGAGGGCGATCAGGGCAGCCACGATAATGCCTGCCAGGATCACGTTGCGGGTAAAGCGCGTGGCATCGAGTGCCGCTTGCGATTTCAGCAGGGTATTTTGCAGGTCATCAAAAACTATGCGGGCGTGCATGGCAGACAGGCGGTTTCTGCCAAGCCGGGCCGCCAGGGTATCCTTGTGTTCATGGTAACGTTCGTAATAAATGATGGCGCTGTCTTTATTACCTGTTTGGCGCATCAGGTCCGCGATGCCTTTGGCTGCCTGCAGGGCGTTATCGGGCGAGTTGGCTTGTATGGCCGCCTGCAATGCCTGTCGCCAATAGTTCAGGGCGCGGCTATTGTTGCCTTGCTGCCGGTAAATGGCAGCGAGTGCATTGGTGGATAGTGCTTGGTTGAGTGCATCATGGACCGCGAGGCTGCTATTGAGGTGTTCTTCTATCAGGGGGATGGCTGCTTCATAATTTCCCTGGTGGGCCAACACCTGTCCACGGTTGCCCCGGGCAATGCCCCGCCAGATAGTCAGGAAATCCTTATCAATGTGCGTGGTCCTGGAGACAGGCAGGAACTTTTCAATCTGGTCGTAATAATAGCTTACGCTGTCGTAAAGACCCAATTGCTTGTAGCAGGCGCCCAATATGTCCAGCTGGAATATGTACATAAAATCATCCCAGTGTTGCAGGTCCTGATTGCTGAGGCTCAGGCAGGTTAATCCAAAATTGATGCTTTGGCGGTAATCCTGCGTGAGGTACAGTGCCCTGCTGATATCGAAAAAGCGGTGGTGTACGTAGGAAAAATGCTCAAAGCCAATCTTGCGCTGCAATTCAATGGCCTTGAGGTTGTAGAGCGGGTAGTTTTCTTCACTGGCTAAATTGGCATAGAGGCTGTAAATTTCTGCCATCAGCTGATCATCTTCCAGGTCATGCGCCAGTGTCATGGCCTTTTGCAGGAGGGGGATGTATTGTGTTATTGAATAGCCGTATTCACGGGCGCCCAGCGCTGCATAAATGATCGTGCGTGCTTCCAGTCTTTTATCGGGATGATCCTCCAGCCAGACGTTCAAGGAGGTTATCACCAGCCTGTATTGGGCCGTATCCCTGTCATTTTTCAAGGCGTCATAAAATACCTGGGCGCGGTGGCTTTGTGACGTGTCGGCAATTTTCCATTCCCGGAGAAAGGGTTGGATAAGCGCATCCTGCGCGCTTACAAATAAGCAGGGCAGGAGCAGGTACAGTACAAAGGATAATGCTAGCTTCATGGGCGGTGATGGGACAAATGTAAACGAAAAAGCCAAACCCCGGGGGATATGGCTTTTTAAAATAGGGTTGAGCTCTACCTGATCAACGCCCAAAGAGGAAGATGTTGAAGGCACCAGGTGGTTCAAAGTTCAGAGTAGCCGTGAATCCCAGAAATATTCTTCGCTTCTTACCAGGTGAACTTTGTCGTTAAAGGCAGGATGTTTTTGTACTGATGATGTAGTTGTACTCGTAGGGAATGACAGCTGAAGGGACTTGTAGTATCATTCCGGTTATAAGCGGAATATTTTCCCTTTCAGAAAGTGAATGTATGCGTTATTGAATGTTTCTGCATACCCGGAATCCCTGGTCGGGGCCTTTGCCATTGGCGTCATGACCGGCACGGAAAGTCGAGGCGCAACAGAAATCTGCGCCGATCCAACCACCGCCCCGCCATATCCTGGCTTTCCCGGAACCTTCCAGCTCATCCCAGCACCATTCCCGCACATTACCCGACATATCGAAGAGGCCTGCTTCATTGGGCAGCTTGCTGCCGACAGGTTTTGTTTTATTGTTGTTCTTTACCAACATCGGCCAGGACCAAAATCCTGTTAAGTATTTGTCTCCGGCATTTTGCCAATACCAGGCGATGGTGTCTAGCTGGTCACTTCCGCTATAGGTATAACTCCTGCTCATGCCCCCTCCGTCAGCAGCATATTCCCACTCTGCTTCTGTGGGCAGCCGGTATCCATTTGCTGTTGCATTGATTGCCACATTCCATTTTATAGTATCCCGTTCATTGGTATTGTTGGGGTCTTTTATCTTCTTGTTGATGAGGTAGTAGGGTGTCAGCTGCTCTTTCGTACTCCTTTTGTTACAGTACTCAATACAATCATACCAACTTACCGATTCTACCGGCAGGTCATCACCTTTGAAGACGGAGGGATCATTCCCCATCACCTCCCGCCACTCTTTTTGGGTTACTTCGTACCTGCCGATGTACAGATCGGGGATGGTAATGTTTTTCCCATAGTAACCGGACTTTGTATTCGTGAAGGCTCCGCCTTTCAAGAATACAAAGTTATCTGGCGCTGTTTGAGAACAGGCGCTGATCACTACTATGACTACCGGTAAAATGAAACTGAAGGAACGCGTCATGATCTACCAGGCTGTTGCGTTGATATAACCGCTTTTATTGCCCCATGCTTCCAGCGCCAATATCTGATAATTATAATTGCCAAAGCCCTGGCCGCCACTATTTCTCCAATTGTTGATGTGATTGGCCATGTTGACGGAACGGTTTTGTGCCGTAGGCGCTCCACCCCAGGTATCCTTGTATTGCCAGAAAGTGGCCGTGCCAATGATAGAAGGGGCGTTGACACGTTGTGATTTATAGAAACTATAGCTATGTCCGTCA
Organism: Paraflavitalea soli; assembly: GCF_003555545.1. Taxonomy (GTDB): domain Bacteria; phylum Bacteroidota; class Bacteroidia; order Chitinophagales; family Chitinophagaceae; genus Paraflavitalea; species Paraflavitalea soli. The sequence continues at coordinate 918,462 of NZ_CP032157.1, forward strand.
CTGTTGACGGAGTTCACATAAATGCCTCCTGTCATAGATCCTTTCTCAGCCACATAATATTCAATCAGGGGGCTTGTCGTCCAGCCATAAATGCCCACAAAGTTATAACTGCCGCTCAGGGCGCCTACATTGTAGCCGATCGTGCGGGCCGATCCGGGATTCCAGCCTTTGCCGCCTACCACATCGTTAACATTGTTGTAGCTGATCGCAAAGTTGCCTCCCGATCCATGGGTGATGCTCGCTGAACCGCCTTCGCGGTATAGCGACCAGAAGAAACCGTTATTGGTGCCCTGGTCGTTTGTTGATACATCGTTCTGGACAAATCCACTCAGACGTTCGCCCTGGGGCGGTGGGGTAGGAGCGTCCTTCTTATTACATCCTGTTGAAATGAAAGTACCTGCAACGAATACAAGGATCGTTGCGCCGGAACTAACCTTTCTGGTTATTCCCGGTAGGAGTTTGATTGATCTCATAATGGCAATAATTAGTTGAAAAGTTTAATTAAGTGGTTGTTGCTACCCGTTATAAAAGTAGAAGTGGGAAATGATGGGATTGGGAGCTCGTATAAAACTGAGACGATTGGTACAGTTGCGGTCAACCTGTTGACAGGCAGGAGAAGTGTTTAGGCACTCTTCTTTTCGTTCATGGCTGCATATTCTGTGGGGGTCTTACCGAATTGTTTTTTAAACTCCCGGCTGAAATACTTGCTGCTATCATAGCCTACCATAAAAGCGATCTCATATACAGTATGCCTGTTTTCCTGCAATAACAGGGTCGCTTTTTTCAGCCGCAATGATTTTACAAAATCGTTGGCCGTCATGCCTGTGATGGCTTTGATCTTTTTGAAGAGCACTGGTTGGCTCATGGCAGCTTTTTTAGCCAGCATGGCAATGCCAAATTCGGGGTCTTCCATATTGGTCTCGACCATTTGGATGATCTCTTGTAAAAATGATGCATCCATTGGGTGCAATGGCTCCGGCAACTCCTGGGTGGTTGTTGCTGTTATTGGGGCGCCGGTTTCGTTGTCGGCCGGTAATAGCGTGGTGGCCGCCCATTGTTGTTGAAATTGTTGCCATAACCTGGCCCTGGATGCCAGCAAGTTCTGGATCTGGAGTTCCAGTACCTGGATGCTGAAAGGCTTGGTGAGGTAAATGTCGGCACCGGTTTGCAGTCCGCTGATCTGGTGTGTGACCGCAGTTTTAGCAGTGAGCAATATAACGGGAATATGACTGGTGCGGGTATCGGTTTTAATGCTGCTGCAAAAAGCCAGTCCATCCATTTCGGGCATCATCACATCACTGATGATAAGATCGGGGATGGTTTCGGTTGCACTGGCGAGACCTTCCAGGCCATTGTTGCTTTCCAGTATATGGTACTGCGTTTGTAGGGCCTCTTTGATAAACGTTCTGATGGCTGCGTTGTCCTCTACCAGCAGGATGGTGTTCTGGTCGGCTGCAGCAGCGTGGGGCTGACTGGTGGCGGAAAGGACCAGTGGGGGCGGCACAGGTGGATGATTGGCTACTTTAACGGACCGGTCCATGCGATCGTTCACCAACTGATTGTCTGCAAAGTGCGCATGGCCTTTTTGCAGGGTGACGGTAAAGCAGGTCGTAGGCTCCTGTTGGCCGGCCGTCATTTTGTTGGATACAGTGAGTGTACCCTGGTGCATTTCTACTATACTTTTGGACAGGGCCAGGCCAATGCCATACCCCGTGTTCTGCTTGCCAAAATCATCTTCCTGGAAATAATTATCAAACAGCTTTTCTATATTCTCCTCAGAAATGCCCCGGCCATTGTCTGTTACGGTGATAGCAATGGTGGTTTTCTTTTCTTCAATGGCCACACTAATATAACCACCATTGGGAGTGAACTTATATGCATTCGACAGCAGATTATAGAATACCTTCTCCAGTTGCTCCTTATCGATCCAGGCCTGGATATCCGGCGCTGTGCTGATGAAACCCGCCCGGATATTGCGGGAAATGGAAATATCGTGGAAGGAATCGAAGATGGATTCAACAAAAGGCACAATATTCCAACCCGACACACGCAGGGGCAAATGCCCTGTTTCCGCTTTTCTAAAGTCCATGAGTTCGTTCACCAATTGCAGCAAACTTTCCGAATTGTTCTTGATCGTGCGCAGCTGCTGTTGGTCGTGTGCATCATTGTTGGTAGAAAGGATCAGCTTTTCGGCAGGTCCGATGATCAACGAAAGGTGGGTGCGTATCTCGTGTGAGATATTGGTAAAGAAGTTGAGTTTTAGTTGTGTGAGTTCCTGGTTGCGCTTCAGCAGGGCCCGGAGGAAAAAGAAACGTACTATAAAAAAAGCCAGTGTAACAAACAGCAGCAGGTAAATACCGTAAGCCCACCAGGTTTTCCAGAAGGGTGGGGATATGGTGATCTTCAATAGCACCGGCTCGCTCCAGATGCCATCGTTGTTGGCTCCCCTGACCTTAAAGGTATAGTTGCCCGGCGGTACATTGGTGTAGGAGGCCGTTGCCGCCATCGTATAGTTCCAGTCTTTATCAAATCTTTCCAGTTGGTAGGCGTACCGGTTCTTTTGCGGTTTAATAAAGTTCAGGATGGCGAAGTCGATCGTAAATACATTTTGATCGTACTTCAAATTGAGCTGCCGGGTAAAGCTGATGTCTTCTGTAAGCACACCGTCCTTGCCATTGATCTCTACCGGTTTATTAAAGAGCTTCAGGCCGGTGAGCAATACAGGTTGAACGGCTGTATTTGCTTTCATCATCTCCGGGTAAAAAGCGGAAAGCCCGTTGAAGCCGCCGAAAAACAATTCACCGCTCCTGCTTTTATAAAAAGAGTTGTTGTTGAATACATTCCCAGCCAGTCCATCGGCTTCTGTATACACTGTGAACTTGCGGGAGACGGTATCCCATTTAGCCAGGCCATTGCTGGTACTGATCCACCAGGCTTGTGTATGATCGTCCTGTAGAATGCCCAGCACATTGTTATCGGGCAGGCCATTCTCTTCATTATAGGCTGCAATCTTTTTACCGGCGCTGTTGTACACGATGATCCCGTTGTAATAGGTGCCTGCCCAAATATTTCCCTGCGCATCTTCTGTCAGGCAGTTCACATACAAAGGGTAGCTGCTGTTCTTTTCAGTCAGCAGCGTTACCTGGTCGCCTGCTATCCGGTACAGCCCGGCGGAGGTGCCTACCCAGTTGACCTTGCCGGCAGATTCCAGCAAAGAAAGGATGGCTTTGTTGGTACCGATTGCTGCGGTTATACCAGCGCCACCGGGATAAGGCGCCAGCTCTTTATCTTTTTTAAGGAACAGCTTAATGCCTGATATTTCGGTGCCTACCCAGAAAATGCCCCGGCTATCTTCCAGCAGGCAGGGTATTTCAGAGCCCAGTGTCTGCGCGTCATTGTTTTTATACAGGTACCTGATGAAACGATGAGTGGCGGCATCAAAGCGGTTGAGCCCGCCGCCATGGGTGCCCACCCAGATATTATCCTGGCGATCGCGGTATACTGTTTTCACCAGGTTGGAGCCAAGGCTGTAGGGGTCGGAGGGTTTATGCTGGTAATAGACGACGGCGCCTGTTTGCCTGTTCACAAAATTCAGCCCCCCGCCTTCAGTGCCGATCCAGAGGTGGCCCTGTTCATCTTCCATCAGTCCGCTTACTACATTATTGTTGAGCAGCAAGGGGCGCGACCTGTTGCTGTAGACGGTGAAGTCTGTATTGGCTGCAAAGTGAAAGTTTACCCCGCCAAAGAAGGTGCCGACCCACATAGTACCTGCGTGATCTTTATAGATACTGTGCACAGAGTTTTGGCTCAGACTGGCTTTATTCCAGGGATCATTGATATAGGAAGAAAAATGCAGGGTAGGGAGGTGCAGGGTTGAAAGCCCTTCCTGCGTGCCAATCCATAATTGATCCTGCCCGTCGAAGGCCAGTCTCCGGATATGGTTATTGATCAAGCTGTTGGGAACAGCATCACTATGGGTAAAATGGGTGAAGCTGTTTTGTGCCGGATCAAACAGGTTTAAACCGCCATTCAGCGTGCCGATCCAGAGTTGGCCCGGCTTGTCCTGCGCTATACTGGTTACCTGGTCATTGCTGAGGCTGCCGGCATTCAGCGGGTCATGTTTGAATACGGTAGCTTCAAAGCCCTTGCCGGCCGCAGTGATCTTTACCAGGCCGCCATTGGTGCCTGCCCAGATGGTGCCGCTGCGGTCTTCAAACACGCAGAGTACCCCCCGTGCAGGAAAATTGGGGCAGTTGGTAAAAGAAGTGAAGGATGGGTGTGTCGGATCCTTCATCAGGTATAAGGTTTGGTATGTACCTGCCCATAGGCGGCCTTTCGAATCTTCAAAGAGGCAGGTAATCGGGATATTGCCGTTTTTCCACAGGGCAGTATCGCCTATATCGATCCTTTCAAACACATCTTTGGCTGCCTGGTATTTGTGTAGTCCTCCCCGGGTGCCCACCCAAAGTGTTTGCCGGCTGTCGCATAGCAGCGATAAAATATAATTGCTGGAAAGGCTGGAGCTGTCTCCCGGCTTGTTCTTGTACACGGTAAGTTTCCGGGAGTCGTATTTGTTCAAACCATAGCGGGTGCCAAACCACATAAATCCCCTGTTGTCCTGCGCCACGCAGAGAACCGAGTTTTGCGAAAGTCCGTCTTCTACATTCAGGTGATGAAAAGAAGGGGACTGTGACCAGGTAACCTGAGCGGATAAAAAGAGCAGGATTAACAGGAAAACTCTCATACGGGGGGAGATAATGCTTATCGCCGGTAAAACTACCCAATTCCAATAGATGAATAGGGGAGAATTTTAAAAATTCACCCTATTTAGTCGATTTTTTACCCCCTCCCTGAGGCGCTTTCACCTGAATTTTGTGTTGGTCATAGAAAGGCTGCTTCCCCCGGAAGATGCTTTCATTCAAATATTTAACCGATTGTTTATGCGATTGTCTCTTTGCCATGTACTTCGCTGCAGTTCCTCTTGCATGGCCGGCTTCCGTGCCGGACTTTTAGTGATGTTATTATTTTCCCTCCCTGCTATTGCTTTTTCACAAAAACTGGTCAGCGGTACGGTAAAAGATACCGCCGGCAAAAACCTGTCGGCCGTGTCCATCACCCTTAAAGGTAAAAAGGTGAGCACGCTGACGGATTCAGCCGGCGCTTTCAGGCTGACTGCTGCCGACGGCGATGTATTGGTAGCTTCGGCGGTTAATTACGATGAGGTGGAGGTGCGGGTGAATGACCGGACAGTCTATGCCTTTGTGCTCACCCCCAAAGTAAAAAACCTCGATGATGTGATCGTGATCGGGTATGGCACTACTACAAAAGGCGATGTGACGGGTGCGGTGAGCAAGGCGCCCATCGAAACCATGCAAAAAGCCCCCGTGCGCTCCTTTGATGAAGCGCTGGCCGGCAGGGTGGCAGGGGTGACGGTATCGTCGGTCGACGGACAGCCAGGCTCCGACATCAATATCGTGATCAGGGGTAATAATTCTGTTACCCAGGCCAACTCGCCTTTGTATGTGGTGGATGGCTTTCCGATCGAATCGCCCAACAACAATGTGATCAATCCGCAGGACATTGAGTCGATGGAGATACTCAAGGATGCCTCGGCTACGGCTATTTATGGCGCCCGCGGCGCCAATGGCGTCATCATCATCACCACCAAAAAGGGAAAGACCGGTCCGCCTGCTATTTCCTTCAATGCTTCTTATGGCAATCAAAGCACCATTAAAAGAATGGATGTGATGAGTCCCTACGAGTTTGTGAAATACCAGCTGGAAAAAGATTATGGAGAAGCGGCCAAACAATACCTGACTGATGGAAAAACGCTGGAGTCCTACCGGAATGTACCGGAGATAGATTGGCAGTCGAGGTTGTTTCGCAACGCACCGATGCAAAACTATTCCTTATCCGTAACGGGTGGCAATGCCTATACAAAGTATTACCTGTCGGGTAATTATTTCGACCAGCAGGGTTTGATGATCAACTCCGGTTACAAGCGTTACCAGGGTACCCTCTCACTCGACCAGGTGTTCAGTTCCAAACTGAAAGGGGGTATCTACATCAACTATGGTTATATGAACCAAAACGGACTGCCTCCTTCCGGTGTGTCCAACCAAAACTCTACCACGGGTACCCTGTTCAGCACCTGGGGTTACCGCAACTTTGCGATCTCCGGTGTGCCCGACCTCGAAGAGGTATTGTTTGATCCGGGTGTTGACCCGGCGGTGGACGCGAGGATCAATCCGGTGTTGAGCCAGGAGCATGCCCTGCGGGAAAACCTGTACACCAATACCATCATGAATGGTTACCTCGAATACAGCATCCTGCCCGATCTGAAATTGAGGGTGACCGGCGGTATTACCAACTACCTCACACAGAGCAATCAGTTCAACGATACTTTCACCATCACTGGTAATAAATACACCCGCCTGGGTTCTACCAAGGGCGTGAATGGCTCGGTCGTTTTTAATAAGAACATGACCTGGATGAATGAGAACACACTTACCTGGTATAAAAAGATCAACCGCAGTCACCAACTCACAGTAGTGGCGGGTTTTTCCCAGTCGGGCAATAAATCTTCGCGTTATGGTACCTCGGCGACCAACCTTCCCAATGCTTCTTTGGGCATTAGTGGATTGAATGAAGGGACACCGGAAACCGTGACAGCCTTGAGCAGTTCCTGGGGACTGGCTTCCTTTCTGGGCAGGATCGATTATAAATACCTGTCCAGGTATCTGCTTACCGTTACCTTCCGGGCCGATGGCTCTTCCAAATTCAATCCGGAGAACCGGTGGGGCTACTTTCCGTCTGCTGCATTGGGATGGCGGTTTGGCCAGGAGAAATTCATGAAGGGGATCAGCGATGTCCTGTCCGATGGCAAGCTGCGGTTGAGTTATGGCGTGACGGGTAATAACAGGATAGGGGACTTTGACTATCTCTCGGCGATCGCTGTTGCATTGAACTCTCAGGGGTATACCTATGGCAATACCACCATGTCCGGTGCCTATGTGTCGAACTTTGGTAATGCCGGATTGAAATGGGAAACCACCTCACAAATAGACCTGGGTACGGACCTGAGTTTTTACAGGAACAGGTTTAATCTTTCTGTCGATGTATACAGCAAGAAAACAACCGATCTGTTGCTGCGGGCCAACCTGCCCCTTTCACTGGGCTATGCTACGGCCCTGCGCAATATCGGCAGTGTACAGAACCGCGGATTGGAGATCACCCTCAGTACAGTGAATATGTCCAATAAAACCTTCTCCTGGAAAAGCAATTTTAATATCTCATTCAACAAGAGTAAGCTGTTGTCTCTTACGGAAAACCAGGGGGCGCTTACCACAACTGCACCTTTTGACTTTTACTTCTCTACCATTCCTTCCTATATCTCACAGGTGGGCAACCAACTGGGCATGATGTACGGATATATCTGGGAAGGTGTATATCAATACAGTGATTTTAATAAGACCACTACCGGCAATTATGTGCTGAAGGATGAAGTGCCTTCCAATGGCAATCTCCGGAGCGCCATCCAGCCAGGCGATATCAAGTTCCGGGATATCAACGGCGATCGTACGATCGATGCAAACGATTATGCGATCATTGGCAGGGGCCTCCCCATCCACACCGGCGGCTTCAACAATGATTTCACCTACCGTTCCTTCGACCTGAATGTATTTTTTCAATGGTCGTACGGCAATGATATTGTGAATGCGAACCGCTATGTGTTTGAAGGCAATATTTTCGGCCGCAGCAACCTCAACCAGTTTGCCAGTTACCAGGACCGCTGGACGCCAGAGAACCCTACCTCCACTTTGTACCGGGTTAATGGCGGAGGGCCTACTACGCCAACGGGCGCCAACTCGAGGGTGATAGAAGATGGTTCCTTCCTGCGACTGAAGACGGTATCACTGGGTTATAACCTGTCAACTCAACTGATGAAGAAATGGAAGATCAAGTCCTGCCGCTTCTACCTCTCAGCGCAGAACCTGGTCACCTGGACCAAATACACCGGCGTCGATCCCGAGGTGAGTGTATTCAATAATGTGTTGACTCCCGGCTTTGATTATTCAGCCTATCCAAGACCCCGCGTGGTAACTGTGGGTGTAAATCTTAATCTTTGATCACCGCTACCGTATAAAACATACTTATATGAAACGATTGTTGCTACTATTACTCTCTTTGCAGGTGCTGGCTGCCTGTAATAAAGTGCTGGATAAAAAGCCCACCGATTTTGTAGAGCCCGGCAATTACTACAACAGTGAAAGTGAGCTGAACCTGGCGCTGGCTGCCACCTACGATGTGCTGGGCAATGAATACCTCTACTGCAGTTCCTTGTGGTACCAGCTGGGCATTTGCACCGATGAGGCTTTTTATGCTTATAGTTCCAATTCCTATTCTGCCCCCATGTTTTATCAATACGATTACACGAATGTGTACATAATGGGATTATGGCAGCAAAGTTATATTGGTATTGAAAGGGCCAATCTCCTCATTGCAAATATCAACAAGGCCAAAATGGATGAAGGCAAGCGCCAGGCGATATTGGGTGAAGCCTTATTCCTGCGGGCATTCTATCATTTTTTGCTGGTGAGCAATTATGGCAACGTGCCTTTGAAGCTGACGCCGAGCGCCGATGTGAATTCTGTGAACGTACCCGCTACCCCTGCCAAAGAAGTGTATGAAAAAATACTGGCCGATATGAAAGAGGCGGAAGGCAAAGTAAGAACGATCACCGATATTGGTAATTCCAGCCGCGTGTCCAGGACAGCCATCCAGGGCATCATTGCCCGGGTTTGTCTTAATATGGCGGGTTATCCCATACTCGATCAGTCGAAATATGCGGAAGCCCTGCACTGGACGCAGGAAGTGATGAAAAGTAATGAGCATGCCCTGCGTACTACGTATGGCGCCACTACCAATTCGGCCTATAGCCAGATCTTTATCAACCAGAGCCAGGATATCTATGATACCAAAGAGTGTATATGGGAAGCTGATTTTAATACCAACGGCAACAATACCTCTTACTGGGAAATGGGCAAACTGGGTACCATGAACCTGGGCTGCAATAATTTCGATACCGGTTTTGCCGGTGGGAATATCAAGACCACCATCAAACTCTACAACTTGTACGGCGCTGGTGATTTGCGCCGGGATTGGGTGATCGCACCTTTTTATTTCTCGTCGAGTTCCGCTACCACAGCTGTAAGGACCAATTACACCGCCAGCAATATCATTGGGCGAGAGGCGGGCAAATGGAGAAGGTATTATGAGTTATCGTCACCTCCCAAACAACAATATGTGAATGGCACCAATTTCCCGATCCTCCGCTTTGCCGATGTATTGCTGATGTTGGCGGAAGCAGACAATGAAGTGAATAATGGACCTACAGCAGCAGCCTATGATGCCATCAACCAGGTGCGCAGAAGGGCTTATGGCCTGCCACTGGCTGATGTCAGTGCCGTAGCTGATCTGCCGGCTAGTCTATCCAAAGACCAGTTCAAACAGGCTATCATGGACGAACGGGCCAGGGAGCTTTGCTTTGAAGGCTTGCGTAAGTCGGACCTTATCCGCTGGGGCGTATTTACACAGGTCATGTCGGCCATGGTCACAGAGATCAATAATTCCAATGCATCGGCTACCAATAAATCGAGGTGGATAACAGGATATTTCACGGCTGCTTCCTCACCCAGGTACCTGCTGTTGCCGGTTCCCTCATTGGAGATCAATGTAAACAAGGCATTGACCCAGAATCCCGGATGGTAATTATTACTGTCAACTAACCAATCAAATCATTATGCTTAAATATAGCCTGCTTTTATTGATCGTCACCACCTGTCTGCTGGGCGCTTGTAGCAAATCACTGAGCAATGGTGATACCGCTTTCGATGTACAAGTGAACGCCACTGATCTGGCGGTGGGAGATACTGCCACCTTCAGTTTTAGAGGTAATCCCGATGTGATCACGTTTTACTCCGGTGAAGTGGGTAAAAGGTATGAATACAGGGACAGGATCAGCGCTGATGGCATCCCCACGCTGCGATTCCGGACCATCAGGGCCAATGGCGCACAGGCCAACTCACTGGCTGTGATGGTATCTGATAATTTTGAAGGGGTGTTGGTAAAAGATACGCCTGCAACAGTAAGTCGTATCACCAGCGCTACCTGGACGGATATAACAGCCAGGGCCACACTTTCTACGGGCGGTACAGCAGCCGTTGTTTCCGGTTCGATCGACCTTTCTGATTTCAGTACCAAGGGCAAACCGGTTTATGTCGCTTTTAAATACCAGGGCTTTGCCGGTTCTGCGCAAAGCAAGTGGACGATCGATTCCTTCTCGGTTAAAAATGTGCTGGCCGATGGCACCAGTTACGAAATAGCGAATATGAATGCCGGTAATATTTCCTTTACGAATTATGGGGTGCCCAGTTTTAGTCCGGGTTTTTCAGCGTTCCGGGTCACCAATAGTTACTATTGGGTAGTGAACAATACTACGCTGGTGATCACCGGTGCTACCAGCGCCGCTGCTGCCGCACCTGCTGAAGCCTGGGTGTTGCTGGGGCCGGTGGACCTGAAGAAAGTAACGCCCGATATCGGCGTGCAGGTAAAGAATGCTGCGCAGCGGGCAGAAGACCTGAAGCTGATCTATAAATACCCGGCCGTGGGTGTGTACAATATCGTTTTCTCAGGTGGCAAAGTGAGCAGCGAGGAAGGGCAATACACGACAAAGACTTTTCAAATCACCGTTAAATAACCAGATAAATTCATCCGGATGAAAAAGATCATGGTAGTGCTGGCACTTGCCTGCTGTACCGTTATGGCCTTAAGGCCCGTACCCAACGAAGAAGAATTTGTTGCTTCCAACTTTGCTTTTGCCGGCGGCCAGTTGAAAAAAATGCTGACGGCGGCTGCTCCTTATGATACGCTCTTTCCCAGGACCATCGACAAGGAGGGAAAACTGAAACTGACGGGTAAATATGAATGGACTTCCGGATTCTTTCCCGGCAGCTTATGGTATGCCTATGAAGCCACCAAAGATAATAGCCTGAAGAAGGAGGCCATTCAATGGACGGAGAAACTGGAAGCGTTGCAATACTTTACCGAGCACCACGACCTGGGCTTTATGTTGTATTGCAGCTATGGCAATGCCTACCGGTTGACGGGCAATGAGCAATACAAAAAGCTACTTATACAAGCCGCCAATTCCCTAAGCACCAGGTTTAATCCAAAGACCGGCTCTATCAAATCATGGAATGGATTTGGCTCCTGGGATGGACAGCATAAATATTACTACCCGGTGATCATCGATAATATGATGAACCTGGAATTGCTCTTCTTTGCTTCCAAAGTAAGCGGCAATAAGCGCTACAGGGATATTGCCATTACCCATGCCAACAATGTGATCAAAAACCAGGTAAGGCCCGATTACAGTTGTCACCATGTTGTGTGTTACGACTCGACCACGGGCAAAGTGTTGTCCAGGGAAACAGCACAGGGATATGCCAATAACTCTACCTGGGCACGTGGACAGGCCTGGGGTATCTACGGCTTTACGATGAGCTACCGCGAAACAAAAGATAAACGCTATCTCACCACAGCGCAAAAGATGGCCGATTATTACCTGGACAATAAAGAGCTGCCGGCAGATAAGATCGCCTATTGGGATTTCTATGCCAACAACGCGGGTTATCAGCCCGGTGTAAGATCACATGCGCCGGAAACACCTGTTAAGTACCGCGATGTGTCTTCCGCCGCCATTACCGCTTCGGCATTATTGGAACTGAGCACTTACCTGGATAATAAAGGAGCAAAATACAGGGATGGAGCCATTGCCATATTGCATGCGTTGAGCGGTCCTGCTTATAAAGCAAAGGCAGGTGAGAATGGCGACTTTATCCTGAAACATAGTGTAGGCAGTATTGCACACGGATTTGAAATTGATGTGCCACTGGTATATGCAGATTATTATTACCTGGAGGCTTTGAACAGGTACCGGTTGTTGTTGGCACAGAAGCACATCATTGCAGGAGATGCCATCAATCCAACTGTTTATGAATAAGCATTTTTTTCCGTTGGGCCATGTAGGAGCATGGCTATTGGTTGCCACCTGCCTGGGAGGGGCGTCCACGGCTGCTGCTCAGCAATTAACGATCTATGGCAAATTTGATTGGGGTAGTGCTGCGATTGCCGGAGGTGTCACCTCTGCTACAATGGCCAAAAGCAGTTACACCAATGCTGCTATCCTGGGCAACCTGGTGCAGGGTTCCTATCGCATTACCAGCGCCACCAGCACGGCCAATATTGTACCCGGCATGGAACTAAGCGGCACAGGTATTCCGACCCATGCGGTGGTGGTGGATGTAACGGGCAGCACCATCAGCATGTCGAAACCTGTTGCTGCTGCCAGCGCTACCGGCGTAAGCATTACAGCGGCTACTGAAAATGCCACACTCGTAACAGCGCATGCCAATGGCCTGGGCGGCAGCCTGCCTGGTTTTGCTACCTATGTGCTGGACAGTGGCATCCACTATGCTTTTAATGGCCCTACCAGTGTGCCTTTTCCGGCACAGGCCAATGGAGCAGCCGACCGTATTTATGCAGGCAACCTGCTGATCAATGCATCGGTTGACCTCAATAAAAAACTGCAGGTGGCGAATATACTCACACTCACAGCTGGTAAACTGACGATTCCTGCGGGCGATAGCTTGCTGATCACTTCAGGGCTGGCCATTGCAGGCGCTCCATTTGGCGCTGACAAATACATTGTAACAGGAGCTGATACCACCAGCGGCGCAGAAGGTTTCCTGGCTGTTAACAATATCAGCGGTGCTTATCTCTTCCCGGTCGGAAGCGCTGACCAATATCTGCCGGTTACCTTATTGCCTTCTTCCAACGATGCATTTGCAGTAGGAGCATTTGAAGGTATTACCGGAGATGCTCAACCGGATGGCGCGGCTTTTACAGCCACAGCAAAAGAAAAGGTGGTGGATGCCGTATGGACCATTGTGCGTACTTGTAGTAATACCGATAGCTGTTTGATCACCCTTGCCTGGCCAAATGACCTGGAAGGGAACGCCTTCAGCAGCGATGACAGTATTGGTATTATGGCGTATGATACTGCCTGGATGGCCGCCGCCGGTACGGGAGATAACACACTCAATACCGCCAGCCATCGCTTCAGTCAGTTTCTTGCCTTTGCAGTTGGCCGTAGAAATACTACGGCCGGCAGGGGATCGGTGAAGAAGCCTGGTAAGGGAGAAGAAGGGGCGCCAAAAGTAGATAAAGACAAGAAAGGACCGGTAGTAAAGCTCTATCCCAATCCTGCAACGGGGCAACTCTTCATAGAGCATACTTTACAAGCGCAACCATTGATCGTCCTATATGATGCAGCGGGCAGGGTAGTGGGCAGGCAATATGCCACCGCTGCCAGAACGATTATCCCCATCGCTGTATTGCTACCGGGCATTTATACCATCACGATCTCCGATGGCGCCCATACGATCATGAGAAAATTTGTTAAACAATAACTGCTGCAACATGAAAACGATCCTGCTGGCCATTATGATCCAAATTGCCGGGTACTGTTTGCATGCACAAACCACCTATTATTGGACAGGTGGAATAACTGCCAATGCCGACTTTAACCAGGCCACTAACTGGAATACCGTATTAGGTGGAGGAGGAAGCACCAGGACCACTCCCTTGACTGACGACATCCTTATTTTCGATGGCGCCAATTATGGGCATCCCTCGGCAACGACTGCCACCGTATATAAACTACCCGCTCAAACGCTGGGTAAACTCATTGTAAGAAATCATGCTACTGTTACTTTTGCCAGTGCAGCTACCGCTGCAGCTACTGCATTGACCGGCCAGGCCGCCAAGTCTGGCTCCACCGTCACCGGCAATGCCAGTACCAACTTTCCAACAGATTTTAAACCAGGTGATTTTGTATCCACTACAGTGGCCGCTGCGCAATTATCGCTGGTTACTGCAGTAGGCGCCAATACCCTCACCACGGCGGAAACAGGCAATTATGGCAATACCGCTTATTATAAAGCTGCTACCTTGCGAATTACTGCTTCACAGGGATTTTTGATCGAAGCAGGCGCTGTGCTCAACGTTACACTGAGCAATGCGCCCTTCGCGATCGTTATTTTACCCGGTGCTTCCGGTCTTGTACAGGGAAGCATTTCATTCCTGCCCGGAGGTACACAAGGCTGCCGGCTTGCTTCCATGGCGGCAGGTGGATTGCTGGTAGATTCGGGCGGCGTTATTACCAATGGCCCCAATGTTCGGGGCAATGTGTTCAGCACAAATGCCGTGGCCACCAACAACAATATCATTTTTGCCAAAGGCAGCCATTACATACATAGCCCCTGGAATGCCAATGGGGCAGAAAACCAGGTACCCTTTGGTAGTACCGTAGCCGGTCCTCAATCGGTCATTGACCTGCAGCCCGGTAGTACCATCACCTACAATACGGCCAAAGGGGCTTCCCTGGCCGGTTTCAAATATGGCAATGTAGTGATCAATGCCAACATCACGGCTACAGCCAGCCCTTCTTCGCTGGGTGATCTGACAGTGGGCAATGGTTTTATTTTTGTGAACAACAGCACGAAAGCATTTCCCATATCGGGCAATATCAATAACAATGGCACCATCAGCGCAGCTGCCGCTGCCTCCTTCCTCTTGTGTGGCGACACGCTACAAACTGTAGGCGGCAATGGCGCTTATCTGTTAAGCAACCTCATTGCGGCCAGCGGATCGTCGGTAAGCCTGGCGGCTGGACTGCAAATGCTGCCGGCTGATACCTTTTCTACGACCACGGCCATCGTGGTGAATGGGGCTCAGGTCCTTTCTGCCAATGCAACAGCCAATGTGGGTGTTACTACCAATAATTTTCTCGAAGGACCCGGTACGCCTCGTACCACGTCGTTTGCTACAGCTATCCAAAAAATGAAGATGAAAACCCTGCGCTTCGGCGAAGGGGAAATGGGTGACTGGTATTTATGGTCCAAACCTCCTTATACAGCACCCGATCCGCATGCCGCCATGTGGGGTGGCAACAAATGGCCTTTTACCGACGGCGGCATTTTCAACCTGTCGGACACCACGGGTAAACTTACGACCACACAGATGGACCTGGGGCAGTTCCTCACCCTGTGTAAGGACAGTGCTATCGCACCTTACCTGATCATACCGATCGATGCGATCATGAAGCCCAATGCTGTAGGTAAATATGTGACCAAACAGGAAATACTGGACAATGCGGTAGCTATGGTCAATTACGTAAAATTAAAAGGATTGCCTGAAGTGTATTATGAAATAGGGAATGAATGCTACTATCCCATATCCGGCACCGGCACCTCGCAAACCTGGACTGCTACGGCATACGCCAACCTGGTGGCAGAACTGTCAGACCTGATGAAGGCGGCCGACAGTACGATCAAAATAGGTATGAATGGCTATAACTATCCCAATGTAAAATGGTATGATACGCTGTTCATGATCGCCGCTAAGAAAGCAGACTTTATCGTGGTGCACAATTACTTCCCCGATCCTGGCACCATCAGTACGGCGGCAGGCTCCTGGTACAATAGCTATCTCACCATGACGGCCAACAATACGGATATTACACGCGCGCTCACCATTGGCAATACTGCTATTAATACCCTGGGTGATGCCGATGATAAAAGCCGGCTGAAGATCGCTGTTACAGAAGGCGGCCCTTACAGTCCGGGGTCATCCGATTCTACCTATCCACAAACCAACACCCTGGGCAAAGGGATTATTGCTGCCGATATGTTTGCCGCCATCCTGTCCAATCCCCGCGTTATGCATGCGCATATGTGGACGAGCCATTGGTTCCTCAGTGCGGCCCAAACCAATAACCAGCCTTATAACCTGCGCAACCTGCTGGGTGGCAATAACCAGATAACACCGGTAGGGTATGCCCTGCAATTGCTGAATGAATCGGTAACAGGCAATAAAGTAGCCGTGACGGACCTCAACACGGCGAACGCAAAATATAAAGTGCATGCATTTAATGATCCTGTTACTCAAAAAACCAATATATTGGTGATCAACCGCGATAGCACGGCTAAAACCATTCCTGTTCAGTTTTCCAATATGACCATGCTGAATAAAACCAGCCAGGAAGTAAAGCAACTGAAGGGAACCAGTCCCGCCGACTATGCACCGGTATTCAGCAATATTACCAATGTAAGCACGGATGCTTATGGTCGCATGACGATCACAGTACCGGCTTATTCGGTAACACGTTATAGTTTTTAAAGACAAAACAGGATGCCCATGTATCAACGCGTATTATCAGTTCGTCTTCATTGCATCAGCAAGTTATTGTTGTTGATGTGTTGTATGTGCAGTACAGCGATCGTGTCCGCTCAGTCAGTGAAGATCGATACTTCCCGGATCATGGGCCACCCCAGGTTATTGCTGCTGCCGGGACAGGAAGAAGGCATTAAGAAAAACATAGCTTCCAATATAGCCTGGGGTAAAGTGCACGCCGATATACTGGAGGCCTGCGACAGCCTGCTGGATAAACCTGCTTTGGAGCGGGTGTTGATCGGCCGGCGTTTACTGGACAAATCAAGAGAAGCGCTGCGGCGTATCTTCTTCCTGTCCTATGCCTGGCGTATGAGCGGCAAAAAGAAATACTTCAGGCGCTGTGAGGAAGAGTTATTGGCTATATCTGCCTTTACGGACTGGAACCCTTCGCATTTTCTCGATGTGGCTGAGATGACGATGGCGGCAGGCATTGGATACGACTGGTTGTACAAAGATCTGTCGCCCGCTTCCCGTCAACGGATCAGTGAGGCAGTGATCACAAAAGGGCTGACCCCTTCGCTGGAAGAAAAATACAATGGATGGCTCAGGGGTAAGAACAACTGGAACCAGGTATGTAATGCTGGTATCTCTTTTGGAGCAGCAGCAGTCTATGAAAGCCGGCCTGCCCTGGCCGCTCAGCTCATCGAAAGGGCCATACAGAGTGTGCAAATACCCATGAAGGAATATGCGCCTGATGGTAATTATACCGAAGGGTACAGTTACTGGGCTTATGGCACCAGCTACAATGTGTTTTTGATCAGTTTGCTTGAACAATTGTTTGGTACAGACTATAGTCTTTCGCAACTGCCCGGCTTCCTGAAAACGCCTTTCTTCTATGAGCATGTAGTTGGTCTTTCCGGTAAACCTTTCAACTACTCCGATTGTGGTGATGGAACGGAGGGGCTGCAACCGGCCATGTTCTGGTTTGCCAATAAACTAAAAGACCCTTCTGTACTGTGGCAGGAAAAAGACAATTTGGAGAAAGGCAGATCAATGGCCAAATGGAACCGTTTTCTGCCTGCTGCTATGATATGGGGCAAAGATGTTGATGTGACTGCTGTACCGTCTCCTGCTGCTACCTGGGTAGGCGATGGCGAAAACCCGGTAGCGCTGCTGCGTACTTCCTGGAACAAACAGTCGGGCATTTTCATAGGCTTTAAAGGGGGCACTCCTGCTGCAGGACATGGGCATATGGATGCAGGTTCTTTTGTGCTGGATGCTGAAGGCGTACGCTGGTCGGCCGACCTGGGCATGCAGGGCTACGAGTCGCTGGAATCGAAAGGATTGCAGATATGGGATATGGGCCAGGCTTCTGACCGGTGGAAAGTATTTCGCTACAGCAATTTTTCACACAGTACCATCACCGTCAATAAGGCACTGCAACAGGTAAATGGCCGAGCTACTTTTCTAAAGCATTCCGGTGACTCTTTATTTACCCGGGCCGTGATGGACCTGGGGTCATTGTATGCCGGCAGTCTCACCAAAGCAGTACGGGGCATTGCTATCGCGAACAAACAATACGTGACCGTGCGCGATGAATGGGAAGCCGGTGATAGCACCTGCACGGTGCGCTGGGCCATGCTTACACCTGCCCATGTAGTATCGATCGATAAAAACCAGGTACAACTGCAAAACAATGGTAAAAAGCTGACCTTATACGTAAACGGCCTGCCCGAAGGAGCGGCATTAAGAACCTGGCCTACAGATCCTCCCAACAGTTATGATGCCCTCAATATCGGTACCGTGCTGGTGGGATTTGAAATGACGTTACCTGCCCATACGAAAAAAGAAGTTACTGTACTGCTGGTGCCAGGTGAGGGCCAGGTAATGATCAAAAAATCTTCGCTGCTGCCGCTGAGCGAATGGTAATACGTACCCTATTGCAATAGAAAAGGGGCATGTCTTGTTATCAAAACATGCCCCTTTTTTTATGTTCGTGAAAGAAGACGCTTAGTGTGCCTTCTTCATTTTGTTCTTGAACACTTTTTCAAACTTCTCCAGTTTGGGGCGGATCACATAGTAACAATAAGGGGCGGAGCCATTGTTGTTGTAATAATCCTGGTGGTAGTTCTCTGCTATATAGAATTCTGAAGCAGGGGTGATCTCTGTAACAATGGGTTTATCCCAGGCGCCGCTTTTTTCCAGTTCTGCCTTGTACTTCTCTGCTTTGGCTTTTTGCTCGGCATTGTGGTAAAAGATCGCGCTGCGGTATTGTGTACCTACGTCATTGCCCTGGCGGTTGAGGGTGGTAGGATCGTGGGTTTGCCAGAATGCTTCCAGCAATTCATCAAAACTGATCTTTGCGGGGTCGTATACAATCTCTACACATTCTGCATGACCGGTGGTTCCTTCACATACTTCTTTATAAGTAGGGTTCTTTACATGTCCGCCACTGTAGCCGGATGATACTTTTAAAACACCATCCAACTGCTGGAAAATAGCTTCCGTGCACCAGAAACAACCGGTGCCAAAGGTAGCCGTGTCTGTGCGGAAGGTGGTTTCTTCCGTTGAGGGAGATGTTAAACTGCTTGTCATATATTTTTGAGGATTTTCTCGTACAGCACAGGATAGTAAGGTTACCATCGAAATGAGCGTTGTTGTAAACATCAGTTTCATGCTTCGTCTTTTTGTTAGATCAGCCATTTTGATAGTTGGATTTTACTACCCATATAAACGCATTATTGCTCATTTGGGTTTGCAGCCCGGCTGATAGAAGGCCGCTTTTACCATTAGGTTAACATTAGGAAAACCAGGAATACAGGGTATAGAATACAGAATTCAGAAGCCCGAATGCAGCACTTAGACGTCAAAAAGCCGGAAAACTTGCTATAAATCAACCATTTCCAGGCGCGGAGCTATCCTAAATCCTACATTAGAAATCCGCAATCCTCTTCGTACCTTTGCTCCTCATAAAAATAAGAGGATATCTGCGATAATCATTTATGAAATTTTTTCCCGAGTCGGCTTTGGTGCAATTGGAATTTGAGAAAGTCAAGTCTTTGTTAGAGGAGTACTGTAATACCTTGTATGCCAAAGAAAAAGCAAAAGAACTACGCATTCATACCCGTAAGGAGTATATTGACCTGGAGCTGCAGCAAACCCACGAATACAAGTTGCTGGCCCAGCATGGCCTGAATTTTCCCAACGATCATACGCTTAATATAGCCAGGGAGCTGAAACTCATCGGTATTCCCGGTGCGGTATTGTCTGAGGAGCAGCTGATGCAGGTGCGCAAACTGGCGGAAAGCCTGCAAAGCATTTTCCGTTGGTTCGATTCTGAGCGCCGGGGCGCCTATCCGGCCCTGGCTAAAGTGGTGGCGGACACCTATTACGAAAAAGCCATCCTGGAACTCATAGACGATGTGCTGGATGAGAGTGGCAATGTAAAGGACAATGCTTCTGAAGAACTGTCCCGCATACGGCTGAGCCTTTATAAACGTCGTAATGAACTGCGCCGTTTGTTTGACCGGATCGTACAGAAACTGGTCAAAGCCGGTCATGCGGCCGATATTGAAGAAGCTTTTCTCAACGGGCGTAGGGTAGTAGCGGTGTATGCGGAACAGAAAAGGCAGGTAAAGGGTATCCTGCATGGTGAAAGCGATACCCGTAAGACAGCCTTTATCGAGCCGGAGGAAACGATCGAACTGAACAACGACATCTTTTCCCTCGAAAATGAGGAAAGCCGCGAAGTATACCGCATCCTGCGCGAGCTCACGGCCAAACTGGCCATGTACGCGCCCCTCCTTAAATCCTATTATGATATTTTAGGTGAATATGACTTTATCCGGGGCAAGGCCAAACTGGCGTCGGCCATCAATGGCAACCTGCCCATCCTGAGTGATAAAGCCCATGTACACCTGGTGCAGGCTTACCATCCTTTGTTGTACCTATATAACAAGCGTTCCCAGAAACCTACCATGCCGGTAGAAGTGACGCTCGATGAAAAGAGCCGCATACTGGTTATTTCCGGTCCCAATGCCGGGGGGAAAACGGTTACCCTCAAAACCGTAGGGTTGCTACAACTGATGATCCAGAGTGGCCTGCTGGTGCCCGTACACCCCACTTCGCAGTTCGGCATCTTCAAGCAGATCATGATCCATATTGGTGATACCCAAAGCCTGGAGTTTGAGTTGAGTACCTATAGCTCACACCTCAAGAATATGAAGCATTTCATGGAAGTGGCCAATGGAAAGACACTCTTCTTTATTGATGAGCTGGGTAGCGGTAGTGATCCCAACCTGGGCGGCGCTTTTGCCGAAGTGATCCTGGAAGAAATGGTGCGCAAGCATTCCATGGGTATTGTTACCACCCACTACCTCAACCTGAAGGTAATGGCCAATAAAACACCGGGCATCATCAACGGGGCCATGGCCTTTGATGAAAAGAACCTGATGCCAATGTACAAACTCATCATTGGTAAACCAGGTAGCTCTTATACTTTTTCCATTGCAGAGCGTATCGGCCTGGCGCCTTCATTGATTGCCCGTGCCCGCCAACTGGTGGAGGAAGATCATTTCCGGCTGGATAAGCTGCTCAACCGTACTGAGCAGGACCTGCAGGAGATCGAAAAGAAGGAAAAGGAATTGCATAAGCTGCTGAAGGAAAATGAGCGGATGAAGAAGGATATGGAAGCCCTCATTGACAAAGAAAAGCATTACCAGCAGGTGGAATTGCTGAAGCACCAGAATAAGGTGACGGAAGAGCGTATCGCCTACCTCAAGGATATGGAGCGCAAGTTGAAGCAGATCGTGCTGGATTGGCGCAAAGCCGGTAGCAAGGAGGATAAGCGCGACCTGATGAAGCAACTGCATGCCTTGTTATTTGGCCAGAACCAAAAGCAGGTAACTGAAAAAGTACAGAAAAAGATCGGTTCAAAATACAAGGAAGTAGGCGGCGAAATTGTAATTGGCAATAAGGTGCTGATGAAGAAGAACCACCAGGTAGGATTTGTAAAAGAAATACGTGGCCGCAAAGCGGTCGTACAACTGGGGCTGATGCCTATTACAGTGGATATTGACGATCTGACCGTAGTAACGGAAAAAGTACCTGAACCGCCTCAATAACCGGCATGAAAATATACTCTGCTTTGTACTGCTATTCAGTAGCCTGCCGAAGCCTCTTTTAATTTGATTGATCTTAACGAAAGGTAAAGGGCTCCATGAGTTCCACCCTGGTTCCATCAGGATCGTACAAGTTAAGTTGCCATTTATTATTGCGTCCTATCCGGGGAGGAGCGAGGTTATAGGCTGTTTTAGTGGCTCTCGGTCTAAGCATATCTACTGCCTGCTGCATGTCTGGCACCAGCAATGCAATATGGTGCAGGCTGCCCAGTTGTTGTTTATTGGGTGGTGCATTGATCAGCATGTATTCAATGTAGTCGGTACTTTCCGGCAGGCGCATGTTGATCCAGCTGGTAACGGAATCGGTGGCGCCACCTTTCCATATTTCCGTAAAGCCAAGTATGTCTTTATAAAAAGCATCTGATAATGGCAGGTTGGCAATGGTGATGCCTGCATGTAGTATCCGGGCTGATATGGGGTTGCCTGTTTTTGGGGTGATAGGGTTTGGACCTGCATCGGGGTATTGGATGAATTGCAGGAGATGATTTTCCGGGTCCAGTATCGCAAAAGAAAGACTGCCGTCGGTGTACCTGGTAAGTGTATCCGGCACTGCCGATCCTTTACTTTTTAAATACTGCCGCATGGCGGCTGCATCGGTGGTTTGTAAACCAATGGCCAGCAAACGCTCTATTTGCCCCGCTGGCAGACCGGCATGGACGACTATATTCTGCCGCTGGTTGACACGGATTAGTAAAGATTGTTTACCACGCATGCTCAAAGGACTTAGCGGATAGCCCAACAAGCCCTGGTAGAAGTCTGCTGCTTTTTTGATATCGCTTACTTGTACTTCTACTGCCGCAATGCCAATGATGTCAGGTCGTTTGACGGTTTGTGCCTGACTGGCGACCATCGCCATCAAAAGTTGTAGCAGGATCAATAAGGAAAAACAGGGGTGTGCTATTTTACGGGACATACGGTAAGTTACAAAGCCGGTACATTATTTACAACAGGATTTTGGGAGCAGCATTGGGATAAAAGTGCAATGGGCTTGATGAAGGATAAGGAAATATCTTATCCCATGATATTGGGCATGGTTGGGATGGGACAGAACTTTAGCCGCAAAAAAAAGTTATGCGGTTAGTTGCTGCCAGTATTGTTTTTGGCCTGTCGGCCTTGTGCGTTAGCTTCTCCGGTACTTCTCATGAAGCCCAAAATAAAAAGATCATCCAGCGTTATTATGGAGAGGTTTGGAACCAGGGTAGACTTGGTGTGCTGGATGAATTGCTCGACCCACAATACATTAATCACACGCCCAGTGTACCCAATCCACCGGCAGGGCCGGCAGGTTTAAAGCCCATTGTAGCAGCTATCAGAAGAGCTTTTCCTGATCTGCATTATGAGATCAAAGACATTGTCGTCAATGATAGCATGGCGGTGGCCAGGGTAGTGATGACAGGCACCCAGCTCGATAGCTTGTTCAACCTGCCGCCCACTGGCAGGAAGATAAGGGTTAATCAAATGAATATCGAAAAAGTGCGCAATGGCAAGATTGTGGAACACTGGCGGGTAACAGATGAGCTTACCCTGATGAAACAATTAGGCTTTGTGCCCTAGAGGAGCGGCAAAAGCAACCTATTGCAGTTCCTCCAATATCAGGTCGGTCATATCAAACCGGGGAAAATCGCCTTTGTTGCTCAGCAGGATCACCAGGATATGGTCATCTGGTTGACGCACAAACATGGAGTAATAACCGAAGTCGCTGCCCGGGTGGTATATAATGGTATGCTTCTTCGATTTTTTAAACAGCTTTTTGTCGATCATCCAGCCGTAGCATCCCATTTCATGAGATCTGTCACAGTAGTTGCGATACCGCCGGCTCCGGCTACATTGGTGATGGGATAGACCGGTTCTGGCTGGCCCAGCCAATAGCCGGTTGAATTTAATGTGGTCAGTCCAAATCCGGAATGATCCATACCTGCCGGAGTGAATATCCGTTCCTGTAGTTGCTTGCCATAGGACTGCCTGGTAACCTTTTCGATAATGGCCGCCAGCAACAGGTAGCCCGAGTTGGTGTAGCTAAACCGGCTACCCGGCCTGAATTCGGATGCGTCACTGCAAAAAGCATTGACCAATTCCGGAAGGCTATACGCCTGGCTTATGATCTTTGCCGTATAGCCTTCATTTTTGGTGTAGCTGGGAATGCCGGAAGTGTGTGTTAATAATTGGGCGATGGTTACAGCGCCATGTACATGAGCAGGGAAGAATTGTCCAATGGTATCTTGCAGATCCAGTTTTTTCTCCTGTACCAGCTGTAATATCAACTGGGCGGTAAAAGACTTGGTAAGTGAGCCGATCCTGTATTGGGTGCTGTCTGTCGCTGGTATTCCCTGTTCCTGGTTGGCCATGCCATACCCTTTGGAAAGAATGGTGTTCCCTTTGTATTTGATCAGTACGGATCCGTTGAAGGAGCCCCTGTTGTGATAATATTGACAGATGGAGTCGATCCGGACGCCTTCATTGCCTTTTATCTTCCGTAGTCTGGATTCCATGCTGCCTTTCAGGCTGAATGCTTCATTCCTTTCCCCGATGGCTTGGGCTATAGCTTCAGTGTTGTAATCAGGCAACAGGATATTGTAATCCTTCCAGAATTGGCTGGTATTGTCGGTCTGCTGAAATTCGATGAGCTTATTATTGCCCAATGTTTCCTTGCCCGAAAAGGAGTTGGCAGGCAGGGTATCAATATCTGTTACGATATAATCTACCGTTATATCGGCCGGGAAATCATAGAATGCCCGGTTGCTTTTGAAGTTCAGGACATTGTCGTTTCTTACGGTAGATAATATCCATTTGCCGCCATAAGGCCGGTAGGTGATGTCCCAGGCTTCTTTACGCACATCGATATTCAATCCGATGATCTTCATCAGCGCCCGGGTGCCCGCATCTCCATATTTGCAATAGGCCATGCCGCGGGGACTTCTGGCCATTTGTACTGAAATAAAAGCGAGACTTTCTACATCGATCAGTATTCTTCCTTTGAACAGGGATTCGTTTATACCTTCCTTTTGATCAAACAATAACTGGTATGCTTCCCGGCCATTGTATTGCATTACGCCCCGCAAGGTGAACTGGTGTTTCTTAATACCTTCTTTGCTGAGCAGTTCCGAAGCTGCAAGCTGTTTGATAATATCCAGTTCATAGAGGTCCTTGGGTTTAAGACCGAGGTCAATGCCGTGCGATGCCTGCTCGTCCTGTATCGACCGCATCTTCAGCAGCTGGAACTGGTTTGTTTTGGAGGAGGTATACCCAAAGTTATAAATATCAAAAACGGCTTCAGACAGCATGATGTGTTCTTCCCCTTTTTTGGTATCGATCCGGTAGAATCCGCGTGTAATATGCGGCGTTGTGAAGTAGTTGTCGGCTATCCTTTTCTGCGCATTTTCCAGCAGCTCCAGCGGGTTGATGGGTTTTACCACCACCTTCTGCAAAGCCTGGGGCAAGGGCGTGAGTTGAAAGTCGACAGGTTTTGATTTGTCAATACCTGCTACTGCTACACGGAGCGGGTGGAAGCCCAGGTGGGTGACCTCCAGGGTATCATTGGCGGCTGCGCCCCTGATTTTCAGCAGGAAGTTTCCTGCCTGGTTGGTGAGTGTGCCTGTGCCCTTGGTAACAAGCCTTACAGAGGCTCCGGCCAGTGGTATCTGATGGTTGTCTTTTACCTGGCCGGTAACCGTCCATGGTGTATCCTGGGCGGGGGAATGAAAGCAATAGGTGATCAGGAGGGAGAGCAGGAGTAGAAATCGCAGCATTTATTTTTAGCTAAAATAGGCGTGCATATGTTAAGTATTATTTAAAACGAGTACCAATAGCCTGTCCTATTAATACTAGGTAAGATTGTTGGCGACGGATTTCCCCCGTATTATATCCACAATACCCTCATTGGTAATGATCATCATGCCATGCCGGTCGGCGGAAATGCCTTCCTGCAGTTGATATGTGTACCGGGGTGTCTGTTTATCCATAATGGTGGGGAAGAATACAAATTGCATGTTGCGGCAACGTTCCCGCAGGGTTTCCCCGGCTTCTACGATATGGGTAGACACGATAAAAGTAACGTTGCTGTTTGCTCCCAAAGCTTCCGTTACTGCTACCGTGGCGTCATAAGCATCCTTTACATTGGTGCCCTTAAACAGTTCATCAAAGATGATGACCAGGTTTTTTGATTGGCTCACTGCTGTCGCCACTTCTTTTACCCGTAATACCTCTGCATAAAAATGGCTGTACCCCATGGCCAGGTTGTCGGGCACATTGATGGAAGTGAAGATGCCGTCCTGCACAGAAAACTCCATGTTTTCGGCAGCCACCGGGAAACCCATATGCGCCAGGTAAACTGCAATGCCAAAGGATTTCATAAAAGTGGATTTGCCCGCCATATTGGCACCGGTGAGGAAGATCATATTGCTGGCATGGTTGGTATAAACGCTATTGGCCACCGCTCCCGGCACGCGGGGATGGTACAGGTTGGTAATAGCAATACGGTTTTGCCCGTCTGCAAAAGGAAGGGCCCTGGCCCAGGTGAATTGCCGCTCACCCGCAATCTTCGACACGGTGATGTACACATCAGTTTCATACAATACCTGCATCAGCCACTGCAGGTCCTGCTGCAGGGTATGGCGCAGCAAGTGATCGTATTGTATAACCTTTGATAGTGGTAAGGCAGCACCGCCCCGGTCGTTCAATAATTTTTGAATAGCCGGATTATTGAATAATTGCTGCACCTTGCGAATGGTGGTCCCCCATGGAGAACTGCCATCGGGATCAAGCTGGCTATAGAACAATTGTAGCTGGTCCAGTAACTTCATCACCTGCAACATGCCGCTCTGTATCAGGTCGTATTCCTGGTCGGAGGCCATCAGGCGCATTAGTTTCTTTCCGGTGAGTCGTATGGCGGCGGCGGGCAGGCTATTGCTGCCTGCAGTACTGAGGTAGTGCTCTACGGCCTCACACAGTTCCTTACTTATGGGGAAGGCAACGGACCGCTCGCGGAAGAATTGAAAGATACTGCTGCGGACATTGATGTCGGCGGCATTGCTCAGTGGCTGCTGGAACATCGATTCCAGTAACAGGCCCCCGCCGCGCGATTGCGTGCGATTGAACAAATGAAAAATGGAATCGCTTTTATACCTGCCGGGAATGTTCAGGTCATCCAATGTCTGCTTATCTGCAATAAAACTCATGTCAAACGGTTTTTAGTCGCTGTTGCCTGCTTTTGATGATCTCGATGATCCGCTCATTGTTGATGATCATCATGCCATGTCTATCGTTGGTAATGCCTGATGTTAACTGATAGGTGTAGCCGGGTATATGGCCATTCATCACTGTAGGGAAGTACACAAAATTGATATTGTCGAATTGCTTTTTCAGTACCTCGCCTGCTTCAATGATATGGGTAGAAATGACAAAGGTGCAATGATGCTTTTCGGCAAAGGCGGCCGTAATGGCCACCGTGGCATCATAGGCATCTTTTACATTGGTGCCGCGGAAAAGCTCATCAAAGATCACCACGATATTCTCTGTACGATTTACCTGCTCCGCCACTTTTTTCAGGCGCAGCACCTCGGCATAGAAATGACTGTACCCCATATGGAGGTTGTCCGACAGGTTGATGGTGGTATACAAGCCACTTTGCACAGAAAAGGTCATACGCGCGGCCGGTACCGGAAATCCCATATGGGCCAGGAAGATCGTAATGCCCAGGGTTTTCATGAAGGTCGACTTGCCAGCCATATTGGCGCCGGTAAGAAAGATCACATGGCTATGCTGATCCACCTCCAGGGTATTGGCCACGGCTTTGGGCAACAGCGGATGGTACATGCCTTCAATATGCAGGGTATGACCGCCGGCCGCCTCTGCTTGTGTAAACGCAAATCCCCGGTCTTTCGCCACCTGTGCAATGGACAGGTAAACGTCCATATGGTAGAGATAAGAAAGCAGCTTCCTGATCTTCTCCCTGGCGGCAAACCTCAATACCTGGTCGTATTTAGCTGTTTTGGCATAGGGTAGTTTTTTATTCCCTTTCTCTTCATACATCCAGGTCAGTTGCTCATTCTGCAGCAATGTCTCCATTCCCTGTACTTCGGCCTGGTAAGCAGGAGGTGCTTTCTGTGCCTGCAACTGATGCAGGAAGTCGCGCAGGGTATTGAAGATGTCGATGGCCGCCACTACGCCTTTGTGCAGCAATTCATATTCCGTGTCGGCTCCCATATAATTGCGTACCCTGCGCTGCAGCGTATCATCGCCTTCTACCAGCCGGCTGCGTTCGTCGGTATTGCTCAAATAATGTTCAATAGCATCAAATGCTTCATTGGCAAATGGAAAGGAGGCCTGCTTTTGCAGGAAGTACTGAATGATGCGGCTGCGCCGGTTGATCTTTTCCGCATCCGACAGGGGGTAGGTAAACATCTCTTCCAACAGGCGGGCGCCGCCATTGGTATGCGTTTTATTGAACAGGTGGTAGATACCACCCGAGCGGTGCTTGCCGAAAATATTCAGGTCATCCAGCGTTTGCTTATCTGCTATAAAAGCCATGATCGATCAGTTTAAATTATCTGCCTCTTCTGCGGATCCAGAGCACGATGGCGCATATAGCCAGTATGCCGGGGAATACCCAGGTGAGCAATACTTTTATCCGGAAAGCGCCGTCTTTGTCTGCTGATATCTTATCGTCTGTTGAGTCCGGCCTGCGCACATCGATGGGCACTTCATTATCCGACAGCCAAAAGAATGCGCCTGTAAGGATCGAGTAATTCACGGCCGGTATATTATTACGGGTAATGCTGATCTCACCATTGCTGATACAATCGGCATCACCCAGTATCACTATCTTCTGCGTTCTGCTGCTCACTTTCCGTGATAAAGCCATGGCTGTTGGATAAGCCTTTTGTACTTCGCCAATGGCTGGGTTCAGGGATACGGAGTCGTCAATGAAATCGGTGGTCTCCATTTCATTCCAACTGAGGGAGTCGGAAGTCAGCAACGGGGTAACGGCAAAGCCTTTATCCGTCGTATATTCCAGGCCTACGGCGCTGGGCATGGTCACCACCCGCTTTGCTTTATGCATCGAGCCAAAGACATAACTGAGGCTGCCAGCCTGGGGAGTAGCGCGGGCAATGGTAAAGTTGGCTACAAAGTTGTCGTTCTTTTTCACCAATACGCCGGGCGCGAAGCGGACGCCGAAGGGGGCTACGAGATCATCCATGGCCTGCTGCCGTTTTGCCTCACCGGCTATGAAGAGATTCCCGCCACGCGCCACGTACTTGTCCAGGTTCACTTTTTCATCCGGCATCAGGGCCGTTCTCATATCCGCTATGACGATGATATTGATGTCGTCAGGTATTGCCCGGGTCAGTACCACATCGGCTACATTGAAGCCCTGGTTGATGACAGAGTAGCGGAAAGGTTTCTCATCGGCAAAACGGTTGTAATTCCGGTCGCCTTCTTTGTGGTTATCGCGCTCACCATGACCGCTTACAAACCCGATCTTTGGCAATGGCATCGCCAGTCTTTTCAGCGCGGCGGTGATCTCTGCTTCTGAAGGGAATATCATCTGGTCATCGAAGATGCGCAGGAAGGTCTTCTCGCCGCTTTCCCTTTCGATCACCCGTACAAATTTGTAACCTTCGGGGGAGAGATCCACTTTTTTCCTGACTTCCTCCACGGGCGTAAGCATACTTTCCTTCATACCATAGAGCTCCAGCATTTTTTGCAGACGTTCCTTGTTGTTGAGTTTGGGAAAGCGTTTGGCCAGGCCGGGATTGTTGGTCGTATCGGCATAGTAAACATACTTCAGTTTGATCTCCGGCTTAAAACGTACGTATTGCCTGAACCGGTAGATGTCGGCAAGTACGGCCCTGGGATAAGCGATGTATAAATTCTGATCGTCCCAGATATTGGTATAGGTCGTGATGGTCAGACCGCCCTTCAGTTTTTTGATCACCTCCTGGCTGTTGGGCGTCAGGGTATTGAATTTGGTAGAAGTTACGTCGTAATACTTCATCAGCATAGGACGTGAGGTAGCATATCCGAGCAGCAGGGCTATACTGATAACACCTACATATTTCCATACCGAAGCCGTCCACCGCGTTTGTTGCCGCACTGCATTGAGGCGGATGATGGTCAGGGAGAGGAATAGCAGCATGACGATCACAAAATACAGGAAGTCTTCGCTGCTGAACAAGCCCAGCAGGAAGCCGCCAGCCCGTCCGGAGATGGTAAGCCAATAGGTAATATCCCGCACAAATTCAATGTCCTGCCAGAGGCTGCCCACATAATTGAGGGCCGCCAGTACGGCCAGGGTACCCATGGCGGCTACCACCTGGTAAGAAGTGAAGCTGGACATGAACAGGCCGATGGCTGCATATGCAGTGATGAGCATATAGATACCCAGGATGCCCATCAGCACAGCTTTTAGTTCAAAGTCCCTGATCGTGCTCCAACTAGTTAATACATACACCAACAGGATGGCTACGAGAATAAACGCATAGATCAGCATGGAAAGGTATTTACCCAGGATGATCTGTGCATTGGTAATGGGTGAGGAATAGAGCAGTTTGATGGAGCCGCTGGCAAATTCCCGGCTCATCAGGCCCATTGTGAGCAAAGGAATATACAGGTATAGGTATCCGAGTACGTTGGTGAGTACACCGCCCTGCTGGTTGGCAAAAATATCGAGGGAGATACCCGAGGATTTATACCCCTGCTCCAGGTACCTGACCCAGCTTTCGTACTGCGAAGAGAAACCCATACTGACCTGGAAGGTGAATATGATAATGATCAGCCACGCTACGGGCGAGTAAAATAATGTTTGCAGTTCTGCCCGCGCTATATTGAATACGGTCTTCATGGTTGTGCTTGCTTTTTCTTAGGGAATCGACTGGGTGAATAAATCCTATTGCTTTGAGAGTTCGGCGAAAATGGCATCGAGAGAGCTCTTTTCCGCGTATATTTCTGTGAGTCTCCAGCCTCGGGCAACACTGGTTTCGATGATGCGTTCTTTCACTTCCTGCCCGTCGGTGAATTTCAGCCGGTACTTTGGCCCGCCCAGTTCTTCCACCCCTGCCACACCGGGAATGGCCTGCAATTCGGCTACGGATGGCATGGCGATCATTGATACGATCAGCGTATTGGGAACAATGTAGTTGTCAAATTCATCTACTGTGCCGGCAAATACCACGCGGCCCTGTTCGATCATGCGTATATAATCGCACGTTGCCTGTACCTCGGATAAAATATGGGTGGATAAGATCACCGTGCGTTCTTCTGCGATCTCCTTTACAAGGTTGCGGATCTCCAGTATCTGGTTGGGGTCGAGCCCATTGGTAGGTTCATCCAGTACCACGAACTCGGGATTGTGAATGATGGCCTGGGCGATGCCTACACGCTGCTGGTATCCGCCAGACAGGTTGCGGATGAGCCGTTTGCGCATATGGGTAATAGAGCATCGGGCAAGTACATGAGAAACCGCCTTGTCTATTTCAACCGCCGGGATAAAGCGCAGCCGCGCGCTGTACTTCAGGAATTCCTCTACAGTAAGGTCGGTATGCAAGGGGGGCTTCTGTGGCAGGAAGCCAATGCGACGTTTGGCTTCCACCGGGTTTTCCCGCATATTGATCCCCCTTACATACACATTGCCTTCCGTTTGCTTCAGCACACCACACATGATGTTCATAGTGGTAGATTTACCGGCGCCGTTGGAACCCAGCAGGCCGTAAATCCCATTTTTCGTGATCTCAAAGTTGATGTCCCGGATGGCCCATTGCACACTGTAACGGTGCGATAACTTCTCTACTTTTACAATTGAATCGGTCATAATAGGGTAGTGGCCTGTTAATATTTATTAATTGCTTATTGTGCATTTCCGATGGCCTGCAGGTCGACGCCAAATGTTGCCTTGAAATACGCAATAACGATATCATACTTTTTTTTGATGATCCCCTTGGTGTCAATGGCGGGATTTAACACACCGCCCGTGGCAGTGAGCTGGGTATAAGTATTGGATACAATGGTTGACATAAATGCATCCCAATCAGCATCGGGCGAACGCCGGTACCAGTCGATCACACCCTCCTGCTGAAAATTGGCATAGGTCAAACCCGTATAATTCGTCAGCACTGTAAAAGCGCTGCTGCGTTTGATGGCTCCTTTACTGAAGGCAGTTGACAGGAACACGGAATTGAGGGTAGACTTATAGGCATACCTTTCTGCTGCCGTTATGCTGGTGATGCGAGGGCCTCCCCAGGTGAGGGCAAAGAAATCAGGTCCCTGGTAGGTATCCTGTGGTGTAGGCCAGTTATCCGTAGGTTTGCCCGGGCCTGCATAGGCATAATAAAAGCTGTCCAGCAGGAATATTTTTTTCGGTAACCCGGCTTTCATCAAGGCATCCGGGTAGTATTTCAGCCACAGGTCTTTCAGCAGCGCCAATTGTTGCCCCACATAAGCCTCGTTGGCCGGTACATCGAAATAACCGCTGGCAGTTGTTGAGTCTTTGACCGGATCATAGATGCCATTTGTATAATACTTTACCTGGTAGTACAGGTCTTTGGCCACATATTTATACAGGAACATGGTATTGTACTTCTGGAACAATTGCAGGATATCGGCATCGTAGGGATGATTACCCTGGGGCAGGGTATAATCACCGTATACGTTTTCCTTTTCAGGCGAAGGGGTGAGGGCTTTTTCTTTTTTGCAGCCCGCTGCCAGGACTGAAAGTCCTGCCATCAGAAAGAGAAAGTTGAAAATAGGTTTCATAACAAGTTGTTTGAGCGTCAGTTAAGGATTGGGTACCAAAGCCGGATTTTTGGCGAGTACAGAGCGGCGGAAAGGCAGCACATACCGTTTGTCGCCTTTGGCCAGCACATAATCCACCGGCGCCTGGCCGGCCGTTGTTTGCAGCTTGTGGTGGATCTCGGGCATGCCATAGCGGCGCAGGTCGAACCAGCGATGGTCTTCAAAACTCAGTTCCCGCCTGCGTTCATCACGATAGAAGTTCAGCAGCGCCTGGCCACTGAAGTTTACGGGTGTATAGGCTACATTGCGGGTGTCATACCGGTAAAACCGGAGGAAGTTGAGGTCTTCCAGGGCGGCGGTGCGCAATGATTCATCATTGTTCTTCAGGTAGAGCTGGATATTGCTTTCGGCCCTGTTGAGGTATAATTCCGCCACCCGCATACCTTTTGTAGGTTCGCTGCTGGTTTGTTTCGACGACTCCTTGCCGCCCGTCATTATATAAGGGATCGTCCAGCAACACTGGTCTTCATATTCCCAGGCATGAAAGAAGCGGAGACGCAGGTCACCCCGGTTCGTAGTGCTGTTGGCATTGTATTCATATTTGCTTTGCAGGTCGGGCGATACCTGGAATACGGGAACGCCTGTAGGGATCAGTTTCATGCCCTTGTATTCATTCGTACTGCCATACCCTGCCCAGATCAACTCCGGACTGTTGAGGTTGTACACGTTGGTGGCAGGAGCTTCATTATCCCAATATGGTTTGCTGATGCTGGCCAGGCGCAGCAGGCCGGCATTGCGGCCAAGGCCCAGGGTGGCATATTTTTTAGCTTCCTCCCATTTTTCCATGTAGAGGTATAGGCGTGATAACAGGTTGTATACAAATACATCCGTGGCCCTGTATTTACTGTTATTCGTTCCATACTGCTCCAGTAAGGGCATTGCCTTCAACAGGTCGGCTTCTACCTGTTCATAGATCTTTGCCACGGAGCTACGTACCGGATAGGCATCGCCCACCACAGAAGTAAGGATCAATTCAACGCCTGCACTGGTATGTATATCTATGCCAGGCGCATTGTAGGGTTGGCCGTAGAGATTTACCAGCATAAAGTAAAAATAGCTCCGCATGGCAAGTGCCTGACCGCGTACATTTTCCCTGCCATCGTGGTCGCCCCGCACAGCATCGATCATGTCGAGCACTACATTGCAGCCCATGATACGGTGGTAATAATGTTCGTAGGTGTCAATGGCATCTATCGGCTTAGCAGCTTCCACGCGTTCAAACATATCATCGCGCCAGGTATAAATGGGTTCGTAGCGTTTATAAGCATCCGGCGCGTATTTAGAAGGATTGAAATTGCTCGATACATCGTCCGTCATCATATCGAGGTAGGCATGAAAGCTGGGTTGAGCCGATCCGGCGGGGTATACCTCGCCCATGAGTATCTGTTGCAATTCGGCCACCGTGGAGGGTTTCACTTCATCCTGGCTTTTTTCTTCGAGGTATTTGCTGCAGCCAGTGAAGCCGGTCACCAGCAGCATTCCCCATATGATCTTATATAATGTGTTCATATAATTGCAGTTTAGACAGCTTAGAAACTTACGTTGACAGTCATTGAATAAACCCGTGGTATGGGCTGATTGCCGGTTGCCACTTCAGGATCTACTCCTTTGTATTCCTTGCTCACGATAATGAAGGGGTTTCTTACGGAGGCTATGAATGCCAGGTTTTTCACGCCCAGCAGCCTGATCACTTTGCTGCCCAGGTTATAACTTAGCGAAATATCATTGCAGCGCAGGAAAGATCCATTTACCACGCGGGCGGTGGAATAATTGTAGATATCGTATACTTCCTCATAACCGCCCAGGCTGCCATTGTTGTTGGGCACCACGGTCCACGCAGGCTGTACGTTGCCATTGGCGTCGGGCACCCATTGGGGTATGGAGGGGATATTGGTGATCTTTTCATCGCCCGGCTTTCTCCAGCGGTTTACAAAGTCTTTCGGCATATTGTTATAGGCGCTGGGAAGTCCGGAACCATCAAACATCTTGTAGAGGATGCGTTTGCCGCCAAGGGCCATATTGAAAGAGGTAGACAGGTTCAGCGATCTGTACCGGAATGAAGTAGAAAAACCGGCCGTGAAATCCGGATCAAACCGGCCACCATATACCAGGTATTCCGTGGCGTCCCGCTCTACGATCGGTTTGTCTGATACTTTGGGGATATTGAACAGGGGATACCCGTATTGCTGATCGAGGCCGGCGAAATCAAATACCCAGAAGGACGATACCGCATATCCTTTTTTATAAAGTTTTCCGTCTGCTGCATTCTGCCAGGAATTGTTACGAGGTACATCCGTGTTGAGGGAATTGGTGTTTTTAGAAGTATTGACCGACATATTCCATACGAAGTCCTTTGAACGTACCAGCGTGCCGCTGACGGTGAGCTCCATACCATGGTTGAGCATAGTGCCTGCATTGACAGGCATATTGGCAATGCCATATGATACGGGCACTTCTTTGTAGATGATCAGGTCATCAGTGCGTTTGCGGTAATATTCCAGCGACAGGATAAAGCGGTTTTTGGCCACTCCCAGGTCAAGCCCAAGGTTGACGGTCTTCGTTTTTTCCCAACGGAGGTCTTTATAGCCCAATGATCTGATCAGCAATTCAAACTCACCGGTGGTGCTGTTCACCACGCTGCGGGGTAATTGTGCGATGAGGTCGGGACCTACATTTTCTGCTACATTGCCCTGCCAGCCATACGAGGCACGCAGGTTCAGCTCACTTAGCCATATCTGGTTGGCCATCCAGGGCTCATTGTGCACATTCCAGCGTATGCCGCCGGCCCATACGGGAAGAAAGCGGTGTTTCTTATCTTGCCCGAAGCGATTGGAGGCGTCGGAACGCAAACTACCGGTCACCACATAGCGCTCATCGTAGGAATAACTAAGGCTGCCATAGTAAGACAGGAAGTTGGCTTCCCGGTCAACAATGGTGTTATTCATATTTAGATAGAGCGGGTTATCAATCAGGTTGGCGCTATTATAATCATTGATCCGGCGGGGCGGGAGGGTAATATTGCGTCCACGATCAGGAAAATAGCCATAGGTGGTGGTTGATACACCATTGGTTTTCGTACTGCGCATTTCCTGGCCCACCAGGGCCCCCAGCCGGTGGCGGTTGATCAACTTGTTCCAGGCCAGGCTGTTCCTCCATGTCAGCGAGGTATTGCGCGATTCGGTCGTATTGAACTCGCCGCCATGGGGCAGTTGCGACTCCCGGTAAGGTTGGCTGCCTACACCATAGGTGCCGTACTCATAACGCCGGATAGTCGTGATGTAATTGCTGTATTCCGACGCATAGGCTTCGGCTACTGCATTGCTGGAAGTGATACCGAGGGCGCTTTCAAAACGGAGGCTGGGCAGGATGAGGTAGTTCACATTGAGGCTGCCATTGAAACTGCGCTGGTCATTCTGGTTGCCTGTTTCGGCCAGTTCATTCAGGATATTGAATTTGAAAGGTTGGTTATAGGAATAACCTTTTTCATAATACTGCAGGCTGCCATCAGGTGCAAAGGCGGGAATGGCGCGGCTTGTCTCCTGCGCATATTTGAAAGGGTCCACCCGGTAAAAGCCATCTGTTCTGATCTGGTTAGCGCTCAGTCGTACGCCCACCGTCAATTTGTCGCTCACCTGTGCGTCGAGGTTGATCGAACCATTGATCGAGCGGGTATCATTGCCCTTGGCATTGCCGAAGTTCTGGTTATAACCCAGCGACGTATAATAAGCGACTTTCTCATTGCCACCTGAAATGCTGACGGTATGATTGTGGCTGAAAGGCGTTCGGTACAACAGGTCTATCCAGTTGGTATTGACCACTTCGAGGTCCTTGACTTCCTGGTTAAACTGGTCGTAGGAGATCTCTTTATTGAGGTAGCGGCTGATAGCATGTTCATAACCGACCGCCTCTGTAACCCAGGGACCCAGCAGGCGCCGGTCGTAGATCTCGCGCGAAACATCGACACGCTCTTTGGAGTTCATCAGGTTGAGCTTATCGTAATTTAATTTCTCTGTGATGGCAAGACCACCACTATAGTTCAAAGACATGCGTCCTTGTTTACCACGTTTTGTTTTGATCACAATCACGCCGTTGGCGGCTTTTACGCCATACAATACCGTGGCGGCTGCATCCTTCAGCACCGTTACATCCTCAATGTCATTGGGGTTGAGCCAGGCGATGGAGTTGCCTATATAATTGCGGATCATGTCGAAGTTATTGCCCACATCATTGAGCGAGGTTGCCTGGAAGGGAATGGGATCAGTTTGGATGATGCCATCCACTACCCATACCGGCTCCTGGTTGCTGAGCAGGGTAGAAGTGCCCCTTACCCGCACACGCTGGCGGGTACCTACCTGCCCATTGTTGTTCATGACCACCACACCGGGTAGTTTACCCTGTATCATTTGTTCAATACTATTGGTACCATCAAACAGCAGGTCTTCCCGCTTTACTGTATTGGTTGAACCTACCATTTCTGATTTACGGATGGATTGATAGCCGGTTACTACCACCTGCGACATTTGGGAGGGTTCTTCCTGCAGCCTTACATCTTTGGTGATCGTCGTGGCGCCTTCTTCGGCGCGGACGGGTATTTGCAGGGATTTCATACCTACATAACTGAATCGTAGCGTACTGCGACGGCCGGTGATGATCATGTATTTGCCGTTGGCATTGGTGAGTCCGGAGCGGCCCGAGCCCAGGTCTTCCACTGTGGCGCCGGGAAGGGCGTTGCCGGCAAAGGAAAGCACCTCGCCACTTACCTGTACCGTGGTATCGCTTGCAGACTTTACTACTTCTTCCGCCGGTTTGCGTTTGATGATGACGGTATTCTTCTCTACTGTATACTGCATATCCGTTCCTTTCAGCAGCAGGTCGAGCACTTCTGTCAGTTTCTTGCCGGTAACAGTGATCGTGACATGCGGATGTTTGTTGAGCTCATCCACGCTGTAAATGAAATTAAGTTCCGTTTGCTTCCTCACTTCCGTGAGCGCTTCCGACAAGCGAACGTTTTTAAGGTTGAGCGACACCTTTTTTTCGGTGTCCTGTGCGCTCAGGGAAAGCATGAGCAGTAGTCCCGCGGCCATGAGGAGGCAGCGGCATGCGATACGCAGCAGGTGATTCATAATGTTGATTAGTTTGGTTGATATCCGTGTTACAGTACAGTTACTTTGATAAGACGGGGCTTACAATAATGGTCTTCCCCCGGATGCTGAATTTTAGGTCGCCGGCTTTTCCTATGGCAGCAAGCACGTCTTCGATGTGTTCCGTTTCTTTAAACCTTCCTCCAAACTTCTGACCTTTTAAAGCGGGATCGGTAAAGGTGATTGTATAATCATATTGGCGGCCAAGCATGTTCATCACTTCTTCGAGCGTGATCTCTTCATAGATCATCTGACCAAACCGCCAGGCGGTATAGGTCTCTGTATCTACTGTTTTGCGGACGAAAGCACCGTTGCTATACTTTGCCTGCTCATTGGGGCGCAGGGTGGAACTGGCTGCGTCACCGTTGAGTTGTACAGACCCATGTACCAGTGTAGTGGTAGGAACAGATGTATAGGTGTTGACATTGAACTCAGTACCCAATACGCGCACATCTACTTCACCTGCATTAACTATAAAGGGTAGTTTGGCATTGGGCTTCACTTTGAAATATGCTTCCCCTTTTTCGAGGACAACCTTTCTGCTGGCCACCCCGCCGAAATGGACCGGGTAATGGAGGATTGTTTCCGCATTGAGCCATACCTCCGTTCCATCGGCCAGTTCGATCTTGTATTTACCGCCCCTGGGAATGATCAGTGTATTGTATCCTGCCGGTTTCAGGGTTTCCGTAACGGCGGTATACTTTAGCAGCGACGTATCAATATTATTAATAGCAGTCTGTCCCTGGTGGATGGTAGAGTCCGCCTGCTGGTGCAGGTCGAGCCGCCGGCCATCGTCCAGC
The DNA here is from genome assembly GCF_003555545.1 of Paraflavitalea soli. Taxonomy (GTDB): domain Bacteria; phylum Bacteroidota; class Bacteroidia; order Chitinophagales; family Chitinophagaceae; genus Paraflavitalea; species Paraflavitalea soli. The sequence goes on from NZ_CP032157.1 coordinate 956,664, forward strand.
ACCAACGTGGCCCGCTTATGATTAAGAGGCTCCGTAATATAGGTGCCGGATACGACGTCCCGGGGTACAGGTTGCTTATCTGTTTTCAGTAGGAGGTAGCCAGTGGCTCCCATCAATAGTATACCAACGATGATAGCCGCATAGCGCAGGAAACGCATGTGCACCATCCGCTTTTGTGTGCGTTGTTTTTCCAGTCCTTCCGACACTTTTCGCCAGGCAGCTTCTTCATCTATATTGCCCAACAGCTCTAGGGCATGGGCCGTCAGCTTTTCCTTTTGCAACAAGTCTAGTAACTCCTGCTCTTCCGCTGTCAGGGCCTGCCAGGCGGCTGCCGGCGGCTGTTGGCCGCTGTGAATAGCCCTGAGTACCGTTTCCCATGGTGGTGGTTGCATGTTCATCGTTGATACCATTATGTCGCAGCTATCCGCCACGAGGGTGATCGTTTTGTTAATTTTTTTTTTAATCGTATGCAAGCAAGTGATAATCAACGGCTGGGGGGTTAGCGCAGCCAGATCGCCAGGAGGATAAGGCCTAATGCGTCATCAGATACCCGTTCCCTTACGAAAGCATAGGCTTTTTTCATTTGGGTCTTTACCGTATTGACGGAGATATTGTTTTGCTCGGCTATCTGGGTGTAGCTGAGCCTGTCCATAACGTGCAGGAGAAATATTTTTTTGCGTTCTGCCGGAAGCTGTTCTACCACTTCCATTACCTTGGCCGTCATGGACGCGCTGGATATAAAAAGCTCTTTTTCTTCCAGCGGGTTGGCGTCATCGGGGATGGCGCTCAGGGCTTCATCAGAAAGGGTTTGTTGTTTGCGGAGAAAACTGATGGCGCCGTTCTTAACGGCCCGGGTGGCATAGGCCTGGAAGGCGTTGATCTCGCCCACTTCCATACGGCGTTGCCATAATCGGAGGTAGAAGTCCTGAACAATGTCTTCGGCGGCAGCCTGGTCCCTCACAATCCGGAAAGCAACCAGGCAAAGGAACCTGTAATGTTGCCTGAACATCAATTCATATTCCGTTATTGTAAAAGCAGCAGCCATGTTCTATACGGTACACAGATCAGGTGGTGATAAAAAGATAGGTCAGGTAATAATAGTTAGGTATCCGCAGGAGTAAGGGAGGGTGAAAATAAGGATTTTTTGGCAGCCGTGATAAATGACACACCCGGCTCGCCGGAGCCGGGTGTGTGGAGAAGAACTGTTATTAATTCACTTTCAATATTTTTACTGCTTTTTCTGATTGTCCGCTCTTTAGCAGGGCCCAATATATTCCTGCCGGCAATTTCTCCAGCGTTACTTTATTCAATCCGGGCTTCAATACCTTTTCCTGCTGCACCAGCTTGCCGGTCATATCCACCACGCGTACAGTAACAAGGCCCCTCAGACTGGTTTGTGCAGTTACTTTAATGAGCAGGTTATCGTGCGTAGGGTTGGGAAACCAACTGATGGTGTAGCCCTGCCATTCCACATCGTTCACAGCGGTATATACAAAATTGAAATCGTCTGAAGTGATGCCACAGCCTTTATTGTCTTTGACGGTTACTTTGTACATACCAGCCTGGGTGGTAGGATATGTGCTGGCCGTAGCGCCCGTAATCAGGTTGTTGTTGAAGTACCATTGATAGGATGTATAGCCCGCAGTGGCATTCATAGCAATGCCGTTGCTGCTGATCGTTGGTTTGGCGGGCAAGGGCAGCAGAGTGGTGACGGATGGGGTACTCAATGCGCCGGTACAACCATTCTGTGTTGCCTGTACGGTATAGGAAGCCGCTTCTTTGGCATAATAGTCCTGGTTGGTAGCGCCTGTTATTGCCGTGCCATTTTTGAACCATTGGTTACCACTGGCGATGGACGATTGCAGCTTCACACTATCGCCCGTGCAAAAGGAAAGGTTGCCGGCGGGCGTGATGGTGGGCGTGGCGGGTATGGCATTGACCGTGATCACTACGCCTGCGCTGGCAGCCGATGTACAACCATTAGCGGATACCTGTACCGTATAGGTGCCTGATTCGTTGGCAATGTATTGCTGGTTGCCAGCGCCTATAATGGGGAAGCCGCTTTTGATCCATTGGTAGCCGCTGGCCGCGGATGATTGCAGCGTGACGCTTCCCCCATTGCAGAAGGTCGTATTGCCGGTAACAGTGATCGTGGGAGTGGCCGGAACAGGAAGGACAGTGACGCTGACGGTATCGGAATAATTGTAACAACCCGAACTGCTGTTGGCCACGCGTACAAAGTAAGTGCCGGTAGTAATAGCATTATAAGTAAGACCATTGGCGGTGCCGATGGCGGTATTGTTTTTGAACCATTGATTATTGATGTTAAGACTGGAAGTAAGTGTTGCCGAGCCACCTTCGCAGAATTCAAGAGCGCCTTGTACGGTAAGCGAAGGTTTAACGGGCGTGGGCAGGTTGTTGATGGTAATGGTATTGGAGGGGTCTGAGTAACAACCACCATTCGATACCCGCAGGGTATACTGGCCCGGAGCCCTGGCCCAGAGGGTATCTGCTGTGGCACCGGCAATGGGCTGCTGATCGAGGAACCATTGGATATTTCCGGTGAGGCTGGCTTTTAGCTTCACAGAGTCGGTAGCACATTTGTCGGCATTGCCTTCGGCAGTAATCGTGATAGCATTGGCAACTGGCGCACAGGTGCTGAAGGTGAAGCCCGGGCAGGTAGCTGCTGCATCAAGCATGTTCACCGGTTTCACCTTCCAGGTATAGTTGATGCCAGCCGCGGGGGTAAAAGTATAAAAGGTATCGGTGGTAGTCACTTCCGTATAAGCGCCGCTTTGTTGTATTATCCTCAATTGGTAGCTGGTGGCATTGGGTTCTTTTCTCCACCTGAATACCTGTGGTACATTATAGGGCAGGTTGGTGGTATTGTTGGCAGGCTGCACCAGCGCAGGGCATTGGGGAATGCCGGTGAGGATGCCGAGGTTGTTTTGCAGATAGGAAAGTGAAAAGCTTTGTGAATTGCCCGAAGTAATATCTGTGAGGCCATCACCATTCAGATCGGCGAGTGCGAGGCTGCCAGGGCCTGTTTGGGTATTGTAAGTGATAAAGGGAGTAAAAGCGATGGTACCGGTGGTCGAGTTGTTCTTTAAAACGGCCACGGTCGATTCCACGACCCAGTTGGCCGTAATGATCTCTGGTTTTCCGTCTGCATCCAGATCACTCAAGGCCATGCCTCTCGGACTGCTGCCTGTTGGAAGATCAATACGGGCAGCAAAGGACAAACTGCCGGCACTTGTATTTTTAAACACAGCTACACTATTGCTGCCGCTGGCCAGTAATTCGGGTTTTCCGTCACCATCAAGGTCGCCAATATTCACATCCCAGGGAAAAGGCCCCGTTGAAAGGTCCATCCTGGGTTGAAAAGCCATATTTCCTGGCACAGCGTTATTCTTAAATACATGTATTACACTGGCATTACTATAGCAGGCCACTGCAATATCACGATTGCCATCGCCATCAAGGTCGCCAATGCATACTCCTTCCGGTGAGGCAGCCGTAGCAAGATCAATCCTGGTGCTGAAGGAAATATTGCTACTGGTAGAAGTATTTCTCAGAACAGAAATGGTATTGCTGCTTTGGTTGGTGACCACGATATCGGCTTTGCCATCATTGTCCAGGTCGGCAATCGCCAGCTTACGGGGTTCATTGCCGGTGCCCAGGGTTAAAGGCCAGTCGAATAAAATATTACCGGGAGTACTGAGATTCTTCAATACTTTAATGCAGTTGAAGGTTAAGCTCGCAACGATCAGCTCAGGCAAGCCATCTCCATTGAGGTCGGCAGCTGCTGCGCTGATTGGATTGATGGTACCGCCAAAAACTTCGTTGGTATAGGAGAATCCATTGCCCTGGCTCGTATTTCTTAGTATATGCACTTCATCAAAGGAGAAAAGAGTATAGATCAGGTCTGTTCTGCCATCGCCATCCATATCGCCGGACGACACGAAACCGCCGCCGCTCAGAGCCGTGGGGGCATTAAATGAAGTGGACGTAAAGTTCATGCCTCCGCCAGGATAAGTGACAATAAATGGGGTGGCGCTATAGCCGGTGAGCCCGTTCACCGCCACGGCAATTGGCTGGAAACTGGCACCCAGCGGTACCGCTACAGTGAGTGAGGTGGCGCTGGCTGCTATTACGGTTGCTTTCAGCGTACCGAAATACACTTTGTTGTCGGTACTAACGGTGCTGAAGTTGTTGCCGGTGATGATTACCTGTGTACCAACAGGGCCTGTAGCAGGGGCGAAGGAATTAATAACGGGTATTTGGCAAAACACTAGTTGTGCCTTGAGTGCCAGTGCAAGCACCAGGAGGAGGGTTCTCATGGTTGTTAGGCTGGTTGAGGGTTAAGGTTTTATGCCAAGCTAAAATATACATTTAATAGATATGAAAAAAACATCACCCGGCCGGGATTTGCAGCGCCTGTCGTTAAAGCAGACCCCGATCCTTGCATGACCACAACAAAAAAGCCCGGCAGAAGCCGGGCCATTAATAGGGACAGGGATCATAGAGTCAGTTACTTCTTTATAAATTTTACTTGTATATCATTCATCAGTCCATAATACAGGCCGGCATGAAGCCCGCCAATGTCTACGCTGTTTACGCCTGCCTGCAGGGGCAGGGTTTTTACCAATTTGCCATCTGCAGCATAAATACCCATGCTTCCTGCACTGGCCACCTTAATGTTGATATAGCTGGTGGCAGGGTTGGGATACACCAACAGATCGTTGCCGGTTCTTTGTGTAAGTCGTATAATACGGCTGTTTACAGACCTGCCGTCTATATCAACCATCTTCAGCCGGTAATAAGCACCGGGTTCCGGTTGCGGGGTATTGAAAGTGTATCTGCTGAAGTTTCCTTTGGCCATCACCTTGCCCAACGACTGGAATTGGGAACCGTCGATACTTTTTTCTACGTCGAAGTAATGGAAGTTGGTTTCTATATCGGTGTTCCATTGCAGATTGGCAACAGCATTGTACAGACTTCCTGAAAAACCAAGGAGCCTTACAGGCAATGTGAGGTTGTTGTATTCGTAGGCGCCCAGGTCGATGGCTGTACCCACTATGCGGGGATTGCCGGTTATATCGGTAACACCGAGGCCCAGGCCCGTCGTATCGGGTGTGCCTGCATTAACGCAGGGGCTGGCCACGGGTAATTTCAATCCGTCGTCAGCGGTGTTCCAGATGCCATCTGTACCGGCGGGATTGGAAATGTCTGCAAATGGGCTGCTACTGCCCAATATATTGCCGGTACCAGCCCAGTTTACCTGGGTAAAGCTATAGGTGATGTTGCTGGTGCCATTTCCCATCCATATATCGGTATTTGCATCTGAAGCTGTATTGCCCCAAAACAGCGTATTGGTAACAGTAAGTGCGGGATAATAATTGTCGATAGCGCCGCCGCCGCCGCCGGCAACGTTATTCACAAAAGTTACATTGCTGACATACAGTGCATCGCCATAATTGCCTATCGCGCCACCATCGGCGCCCGCTATATTGCCTGCGAAGACAGTGTTTTTTACGATGGGCGAACTTGTCAGGTAATTGTACATAGCTCCACCGTATTTAGCTGTATTATTAGTGAAAATACAATGGCTGATCACGGGCGACGAATTGGAGTTCCATAATGCGCCACCACCTCCGGTATTGGTGGTGGAAGCAGTATTGTTTGAAAAAATACAGTTACTCACCAGGGGAGAAGCATTTCTGTTGTACATACCGCCGCCGGTACCGCCATTGGCAGCGGCTGCATTATTGGTAAATACACAATTGTTGATGATAGGCGAAGCTTTAAAGTTGTACATACCACCACCCGATGTGGATGCGCCACCGGTAATGGTAAAACCATCCAACAAGCCGGTAGCATCAATTGATTCATTGTATACAACCACATTGCCACTACCTTTTAAGATACTGGTATGCAAGGCCGGAGCACGTTGAGCAAAAGGGCCACCACCTGTTGGAAAGCCACCATAGATCTTTACATTGCGCAATAGGCTGAAAGCAATGGCAGCGGCGGGCTGGTAGGTACCCTTGGCTACCCATATATTGTTTACATTGGGGCACTGCTCTGCGGCTATCAACCCTTCATCAAGTGTTTTAAAAGCGGTGGCCCAACTGCCGCCATCGCCCGAAGCAACGATACTGCTGTCTACATACAAAGTTGTATAGGCGTTGCAGGAGTACGAACTTTCGTAAGCACCCATATCTATTTTGCTGCCCTGAATACGGGTTGCGCCAGCCATATCAGTATTGGGCAGGTTGAGCCCTGTAATATCTGCCGCACCTCCATTTAAAGCAGGACTACCTGGCTTTAGTAAAATTCCGTCATCGGCCGTACCCCAAATATTATCGGGGCCCTTCGGATTGGATATATCAACAAAACGCGGGTCCACTTTTAAGTTCCCTAAAACCCCGCCCTGAATGATGTTGTTGGTGATTACAGGAATGTTTACAGAAGGCCAGATGAAGAAGCCTGAATTATTGCCCCACACAATACAATTCTTAATGGTAGGGGCCGACCTCGACTGACAATAGATGCCGGCAGCTCCGCCGGCCACCGTTGCGGTATTCCCAATAAAAGTACAGTTAATGATCTTAGGAGAAACGGGGCCTATATCATCGATATAGACACCACCGGCAAAATAGCCTGTATTGTTATAGAAAATACAGTTGATAACAGCTGCATTGCCGGAACTTGCCAAATTAACACCAGCACCGTAATTGATCGAATTACCCATATTGCTTTCAATGATACACTTGATCATTTTTGTGGAAGAGTTGCCAATCCATACAGCGCCTCCGCCATTGGCGATGAAGGTACAGTTGCTGATGGTGGGAGAGGAGGAACTATTCGTCATGCCTCCGCCAGTGTTGGCAAGGCCTTCCCTAATGGTAAATCCATCCAGTAAAGCGGCAGCAGTCAGGCCATTGTTGTTATTCCAGATAACACGTGCATTGTTGCCTTTCAGGATAGAGGTATGTTGTGCTGTTAAGTCACGCTCACCGAGCGTTAGTTCGGTGCCGGCAAAGCCACCATATATCTTCACGCCTTCTTTCATCGAGTACCATACCCCGCCGGGAGGTTGATAAAGCCCCTGTGCTACAAATACACTGTCGCCTGCACTGGCAGTTGTAATAGCGGTTTGCAGGTCAATAGGGTCTCCCCATGAATTGCCGGTGGCGGTAGTAAGCGCAGTGGGCGTAACAAACCATTTGGTTTGGGCTTGTGATCCGGAGACTATGCAAAGAAATAAAGCAAAGACAATGGTTAACCGTTGGAGAAAGGTAAAGTTTTGGGTCATCAGGCTGCTTTTAATGGTAACGGAGTTATTATCGCGCGAAGCTAATTCAGCAGTAATGCACCCAGGACCAATACTTTGTCCTGATTTATAATTCAGGACAAAGTATTGGTGAAAAGATAACGGGGAATAATCGATTGACCAGGCCGTATAAGAACGGTGAAGTGGATGATGCCCACAAAAAAGCCCCGCGCTGGCAGGGCCTTTATTTCTCCAGGGGGTAATTGGAGACGTAATGTGTTATCGTGCAGAATGCAGGTAATCTTTTAATTGGGTAATGGTTTCCTCATGAGAAAGGATGGTTTCCTTTACCACATCATTGATGGAAATAATACCAATTACCTGTTCGCCGTCAAATACAGGCAGGTAGCGGATGTTCTTGTCCGACATCAACTGCATGCAATAATCGATGGAATCGGCCGTGGTGACACGGGGGAAGTCATTAGACATAATTTCAGCAACAGGCGTATCTGTAGACGATCTTCCTTTCAGGATGATCTTACGGGAGTAGTCGCGCTCGGTCATGATGCCCAGGTAACGGCCATTCTCCATCACCATCACGGAACCAATATTCTGATCGGCCATGATCCTCAAGGCTTCCAGTACGGAATCGCCGGGTTGCACAGTGGTTATGTTACTGCCTTTGCGAAGTAAAACGTCAGCTACTTTTTTGTTCATACAGCTTAATTGTTTTGGTGATGCAATCGGTGTCTTGTAATATACAACATTTCGATGATACCAGGTCGGGAAATATCCCCACTTTTGGGGAGGCTTTATCACCGATTCTGTGCTGTTTGTATATTTCAGCAACTTTCCTGCCAGTGCCCGCGTAGTAGGAAGCATTAAAACAAAACAGCCATGCACGCAAGATCATTATTCCTTGTCTTCCTCATTTTATCTACACTGGCCTGTCGCAAAGGCGATTGCCCTGATACGCCCCCTCCGCCCAAACCGGGGCCCGATATCCCGGCTGTAAGGCTGGTGGACATGAATGTAAGCCGGCTTCCTGCTCCTTATTACCATTTTACCTATAATGATTCCGGCTATATAACCCAGCTGAACCATTCCTCGGGATTGATCTTTTACGACTTTACCTATGCCAACAAAAAGATCCTGAAAATAGAGGCCAATAAAAACATTGCAGCCGATATCAATAAGGACCGGCTTGAGTATGAGTACCTTAATGAGCTGCCAGTGGCAATTAAGGTATTCAGTAAGCAAGGTGCCTTGTACAGGAAATGCCTGCTTGGCTTTTCTTCGGCCAACCAATTGCAGGAGCTTACCTGGCAGTTGGACCTGGGAGCCGGATTAGTACCGGAACAAACCCTCACCTTCAGTTATTACCCGGATGGTAACCTTAAAACGATCGATTACCACAATTTCGCAGTAGGGCCTTTCCTGGAGAATTTCTATACAGATACGTTTGAGAACTACGATACTAAAACCAATGCGGACGGTTTTTCCCTGTTGCATACTCCACTGCATCATCCGGTTATATTGCCTGCTATTAAATTGCAATTGAACAACCCCGGCCGGGTATTTCGTACCGGTGTACTGACAGCCACCTTTGATGCCCGGTACAATTATACCTATGATGGGGCCGGCAGGCCATTGACCAAATCGGGCCCTGTTACCTTCAAAGAGCTCAATGGCACTACCGGGCAATTTGAATCTATGACCACCTATACTTATAATTGATCGCCAACCGTGCGCATGAAAAAGGCCGCCTCCTGGTGGAGACGGCCTGTGTAGGTACGGTGAACCGACTGAAAAGTCCCGGAGATAAGCCTTGTTTATTATTGAATTGAACCCAGGAAAGCGTCTACTTCAGCTTGTGTGGCTTTGTGTATCGGTGCATCAATGTGCTGGTTGGCGCTGATGGTAATGCTTTGAGTGCCAAACTGTATGAAACCGTCACTGTCTTTTCCGATCAATACCAGGTGTGCCTGTGAGCCAATAGGCAGTGAGTTTTGGTAAGATTCAAACTTCTGAATGCTGTAGTTGAAAGGGAAGGTGATCACGGTGCTGATGTTCTTGAATACGAGGATCACTTGCAGGTCTGTTACCTGGTTATTGTCCTGGAAGGCCGGCAGCACAGTTACCGTTGTTTTGGGGTTAGGATCGCTGTAAAAGCGGTCACAGTTTACCCAGGTAAAGCCGGGCAGGGTGAAGCTGTAGCTGTTAGGTCCGTTGCCAAAAGGATAGTAAGGAGCGGGGATCCAGGTGGTAGGGTTTTGTGGTTGCTGACCGCCACCACCGGCGCCACCCTGGCCCTGATCACGCTTTTGCTGTACAAACAATCCCATGTCTTTATTATTCATCACTTTGGGCACTTCTACCTTGATACCGGTGTCACCCAGGGCAGGATTCACCTGCAGATCTTTACCATCCTTCAGGGCTTTGATCAGCATTTCACCGCCTGATTCCAGTAACTGACCATTGGATTCCGTCATTACGCCGGAGAGCAATACATCTTTTTTGCTGAGCACTTCTTTCAGGGTAACTGTTACGGTACCGCTCACTATGTTGCCGTTGCCATCTACAAAGGCATTGGCGGGAAATTTAACCTTGGTACCTTTTTCACCAATGATAGAGAAACCGCTGGCTGCATTGCCGGTAAAGCTTTGGGTGGGCACTTTGTTGGCATCCCAAAATGCTTCGGCCCGGGCGTACTGAGGGGCGTCATTGTTTTTCTTACAAGAGGCCAGTGTTGCGATGGAAGCAGCTATAACGGTGGCTGCGAATAAGGAAGTTTTCATAATAGTCATTTTTTTTGTTGTGCCTACTCTTTGTCTTTGGAGGGCTTTTCGGCTTCCGCCCCTTGCGTGTTCACAGGTATATCAGCAGTCCGGTATTTTTGTTACCCCCTTGCCATGAATTATTTTTGGCTATTTTTACCGGCAGGGGATCAGGAGGTGCTTGTGCCGTGTATATCACTCACTTATAAACCTTTTATTATTACAACCGTTATTCATACCGATCAGCGATACGTACAGGCGCTGCTGGAAAATGACACCCTCGCCGTGCGGGAGATCTACAGCAAATACGCCGGGAAGGTGCGTACCTATATATTGGCCAACAGCGGCAGTGAGGACGATGCCGCCGATATTTTCCAGGAATCTTTGATAGATATCTACAATCAGGCTAAAAACAAAGGGCTGCAGTTAACCTGTCCTTTTGAGCCCTTCCTTATTATAGTATGTAAAAGAAAGTGGCTCAATGAACTGAAAAAAAGAGGGCGGCAGCCGGTAACAAAAGAGGTGGATGATGTATCTATAGGGGAGGATGTCTTTGCGATGGCCGAACAGCTAAAGCAAAACAATGAGAAAATGCAGCTCTTCCTGCAATGCTTTGAAAAAATGGGCGCTACCTGTAAAGAGATCATTAAACGCTGTATGGGAGGGGAAGACCAGGAGAAGATCGCTGAACAGCTAAAAGTGACTTATGGGTATCTCCGCAAAAAGAAAAGCGAGTGCATGGCATCATTGACACAGATGATCAAGGTTGCTTTTGATCAGCAGTCGTAAATCTTGATCGTCCATCGTGCTTCAGACCGACCCTTAGTTATCCGTATTATAAACCTTAAGAAGCTACCGTTATGAAATATACATTGGAAGATATTGCCCGATATGTGGATGGCCTGATGGAGGCAGATGAGCAGCAGGCTTTTGAGGCAGCACTGCAAAGTGATCCCACGCTGCAGCAGCAACTGGCTTTTCACCGTGAGGTGGAGGCTGGCCTGCAGGATACGTTTGGCAAAGACGAGCAAAGGGAACAATTGAAAGGAACGATGCAACAATTGCGGCAGGAATATTTTGGTAACAAAACAGGGGAGACTTTGCAAGAGCAGAGCGCTTCTGCAACCATCGTGTCGCCTCCATCCCAACCAGCTAAGGTAGTGTCGTTTAAAAAATATGTGGGTGTTGCGATCGCAGTGGCTGCTGTGCTGGTGATCGGTGTATTTGTATGGAATCCTTTTGCGGGCAACCTGTATGAAAAATATGCAGCTACGCAGATGGTGGCGCAGGTAGAGCGGGGCAGTCACCTGGATACGGTATTGCTGGAAGCAACTACGGCCTTCAACAACAAAGAGTTTAATGTAGCGGCTGTAGACCTGGCGGAGGTAATACAAAACCAACCCGACAATAGTTATGCGCTGTTTTATTTTGGTGTATCCCTATTACAGACCGATCAGTTGCCGATGGCCAGGGCGGTATTTGAAAAACTGTTCAAAGGCGAGTCGGCCTTTAAATATGAGGCGGCTTTTTATGAGGCGCTCAGCTTCCTGAAAGAGAAGGACAAAGACACTGCCAAAGACTGGCTGGAAAAGATACCCGCCGATGCCCCCAATTATAAGAAGGCGCAGGAGTTGATGAAGAAGCTGTAAGCTGTTTACCACCTCTTTTGCTTCCAATCCTCTTCCCGCTCTCTGAGTTTTCTCGTTCTATACCTGTACCAGAGGACTCCGAGGCCAAGGCTTATGGCCAGTATTACCAATCCAAGTTCATCAGTCATGTTTCAATCGGGTTGAAGGTTGGGTGTAAATATATTGTTATTTACAGGAAGTTCAAATGTCTATACGGCCACCAGGTCAAAAGCATAGGTATAATTGATCAGCTTTTTCCCCTCTATGTTCTCTTTCCAGGCTGTTTCCTGGTGACTGAATTGCTTTAAAAGGGGTTCTCACGACGGTAGTTAAAGGCGCCCAATTGGCCTGCGCATGGTCTACGGATGGTCTACGCCTTGCCTACGTATTGCCTGACCGCTCAATGAAAAGGGCCAGTGTTCTAAGGGGCGTAGGCAATACGGAGACAGTATCCAGGCCATGTTCAGGCAGCTTTACCAGGCTCCCCTTCTGCATGGGTCCAAAAGAACGAAGGCGAAGAAAATGGCGCTTTCGCGTTAAAGGCGGTTAGGAGGCGTTTTAAAGGTAGTGAGGTTCGATGCAGGGGTTTGTGTGGCGGGATGGAGATCGGGGCTTAAAAGGGGGTGTAAGGCGGTGTAATTAGCAATGGCAGGCAGGAATAAAAAAGCCATCACCCTGTTGACAAACCGGATGATGGCTTTGCAATAATGTACTTATCACGCATACACCACCTGGTTGGGCGGTGTTTTTATGTTTTTGTAGATAAAATAACCACAGGCAGCTATTGCCAGTCCGGCTACGATCAATACACCTTGTGTCCCCAGTTGTTCGGCTACCCAGGCCATCAGGCGTTTCATGCCGGCCCGGCGACCGGAAAAATCAATGGTGCCGCCTTCTTCGATTGTCTTCGCTTCGGTGTACAATACCCAGCCAAACAGGGCAATAAGTGCTAGCCCAATAAGCTGTCGCTGGATGGCCTTGAGGGGAGTCAGTTGTTGGGTGTTCATTTTCAGGAGCCTTTTGCCGGCGAGCCAGGTTGCCACTTCTGCCAGATCGGCCGGATTCCTGAATTTCAACATGATCTTTTTCTCATGGACGATCTTCAGCTCGACTGGTTCTTTTTCCGCATGTTGAAGCCCTGTTATATACTGTACATCGATCTCTTTTTTTGATTTCAGCAATCGTCCCAGTCCTTCATCATTGAAGCCCTTCATAAAGTCATTGGGGTTATCATACGATCTGTTGATGACAAAAAGTTTTTCATCAGTTACCAGCAGCGATTGCCAGCTCTTTTCATTGTTAAGGGGAAATACCTGGTTCATGGAGGTTGCTTTGGGGTTTAAAAGTGAGCTAAATATAATGGACATTCCGAAATTACCCAAGTTACTATTTGACGTATCCCGTGCAAACTGTTGCAGGTTCCTGCAAGTTGACAACTGATGATTGGGTGGTAATGGAGGGAGAGTCCTGACAAATATGAGCAATCGTTTGCGAATAAAACGCAGCCTGTGAATACTGTATCTTGAGCCGGAACCAATAATCACAAGGTGCAAAAGAATATATTATTGAAATTATTGATCGCTGTTGTCTGCCTTCCTGGTGCTGTCACATCGCTGATGGCCCAAACCACTTGCCCCATCATCCCACTGCCGGCTGATGCCAGGCTGAACAGCGGTGCATTTAAGTTTGACAATACTACCACCATTGTTACTACACAGGCTTCGCTGCAACCTATTGCCCAATACCTGCAGCAGGGGCTTTCTCAAAAGAGTGCTATCCAGGTAAAGCTGGGCAAGGCGACCAAAGGATCAGTTGTAAAGTTGGTGCTCACTGGCAATAAACAGGATAAGCTGGTCCAGTTAGACGCCTATTCACTGGATATTCAACCCACACAGATCACTATCACTGCTCCATCAGCCGCCGGCGTATTTTACGGAGTCATTTCCCTGTTGCAGCTTACTGCACAAAGTAAAGATGCTGCTGTAGCTTGCTGGAGTATTTCGGATATAGCCGGGTATGGATGGCGGGGTTTTATGCTGGATGAATCAAGGCATTTCTTTGGAAAGGCCAAGGTGAAGCAGTTGTTGGATTGGATGGCTTTTTACAAACTAAACCGTTTCCACTGGCACCTGACGGATGAGCCGGGCTGGCGGATTGAGATCAAGAAATATCCGGCGCTCACTCTAACAGGTGGTAAGGGCAATTACACAGACTCCCTGGCGCCTGCCCAATATTATACGCAGCAAGAGATCAAAGAAATAGTGGCCTATGCCGCAGCAAGATTTATTACCGTGATCCCGGAAATCGATATGCCGGGCCATGCCACAGCGGCCAACCGCGCCTATCCGGAATACAGTGGCGGCGGTTCTGCCAAACATCCGGAGTTTACGTTTAATCCCGGCAAGGAAGGTACTTATCAATACCTCACCAATATACTCAAAGAGACAGATGCTTTGTTTCCCTCGCAAATGATCCATATCGGTGGTGATGAAGTGAGTTTTGGCAATGAAAAATGGATGGCCAATCCTGACATACAACAACTGATGGCCAGGGAAAAGTTGACGGATGCGAAAGGCGTTGAGTTTTACTTTATCCGGCGCATGGCCGATTGTTTGGCAACAATGAAGAATAAAGTATTGGCCTGGGATGAAGTAACGCAGGCCAACCTGGTACCTGAGCAAACTATTGTATTCTGGTGGCGCCATGACCAGCCCAGGCAACTGACGACTTCCCTACAGAAAGGATATTCGGTGGTATTGTGCCCCCGCTTGCCTTTTTACTTTGACTTTGTGCAGGACAGTGCACATGTATCGGGCCGGAAATGGGGACCCCAAAAGGGCTATGCTTCTCTCGAAAAGGTATATGATTTCTCTGTGGCTGATTATCCCATCCAGCCAGGACAATTGTCACAGGTATTGGGACTGCAGGCCAACCTGTGGACGGAAACCATTAAGACAGAACAAAGGCTCGATTTCATGACCTTTCCCCGGATGCTGGCATTGGCAGAAACTGCCTGGACAGACCCACAACAAAAGAATTTCAACGACTTTGTAAAAAGGATGGAAGCACAATTGCCTTTGTTGAAACAGCAAGGCATACAGTATTACGATTTTGTACTACCGCAGCAATCACCGGAACCGAAGCGATAAAGTCATGCAGCTTCCCGCTTTTTATTTTATAGCACCAGCTGGTGAAAAGCATCACCGAGGTATTCTACAAGGTCAGAAGCGATCAGGGATTCCTGTGAGGTGTAGGCTGCGGCCAGGTCGCCGGCCAGGCCGTGCAGGAATACGCCGGCAATAGCAGCTTCTGAAGGGGTATAACCTTGTGCTGCGAGGCCGGTGATGATACCTGTCAATACATCTCCGCTGCCGCCGGTAGCCATACCGGGATTGCCCGTACTGTTGAAATAAGCCAGGCCATCGGGTGTTGCCACCAGGGTATAACGTCCTTTGAGGACAATGATGATCTTGAAGTGGGCTGCTTTTTTCAAGGCGAGTTGTATGCGGTCAAAGTCATTGGCCGACTTGCCGAATAAGCGTTCAAACTCTTTGGGATGAGGAGTAATGATCGTATGGCGGGGCAGGCGCTCCAGCAATTGCTGGTGTTGCGCCATTGTGTTCAGCGCATCCGCATCCAGTATCAGGGCTTTGGTGGTTTGTTGAAAAATGCTTTCCAGTAATGCTTTATGTGTATCGTGTTGCGCCCAGCCGGGACCAGCGCCAATAGCATCATATTTCCCCAGGTCTACGGCCAGTTCAATGTATTCTTTCCCGGCGGTGTAGGTCATGGCTTCAGGCACCGCTATTTGCATAATGGTATATCCGACAGCGGGTATATGGGTAGTGAGTTTGCCGGCGCCACTGCGTAAGCAGGCCTTTGCCGAAAGGGTAGCTGCGCCCATCATACCCTGACTGCCGGCTATGATGGCTGCATGACCATAAGTGCCTTTGTGGGCAAACTTATTACGTGGTTTGATAATGGATTGTACCAGCGCCTGGTTGATCCACCGGTTAGCAGCGGGATGTTCCAATGGAAAATTGGGATGCAGACCAATGTCCAGTATGTGCAGGTGGCCTACAAATGATTCATTCTCGGCTACCAGGAAGGCCGGTTTATAACATTGAAAGCTGAGGGTATGCTGGGCCGTGATCACTGTATTGCCGATAGAACTGCTGTCAACCATCAATCCCGAAGGGATATCAATGGCGATCACCTCCAGTCCGCTTTGGTTGATATGTTTTACCACTTTGGCAGTAAGGCCTTCCAGCGGTCTGTTGAGCCCCGAACCCAGCAAGGCATCTATAATGATATCACCTGCTGTGAGTGCCGGTATATTTTCTTCAGCGGGAATAAATTTGATAACGGCCTTGCTGCCGTGAAGCCGGGCCAGGTTGGTTTGAAAGTCTTCCGTGCCCTTGTGGCCAAATTCCAGGATGTATACGGTTACGGGATGATCGCTTTCTGCCAGCAGACGGGCAATGGCCAGTCCGTCGCCGCCATTATTACCCTTGCCACAAAAGATGACAAAGCCAGTTGTTGTCTGTTGCTGGTATTGCTGCAGCCATTCTGCGCAGGCCTGAGAGGCGCGCTCCATCAGGTCAATGGATGTTATGGGTTCATGAAGGATGGTGTATTCATCCCAGGCGCGTATGTCGGTGGCGGAGTAAATATACATGGCTGAAGATCGTATTTGGGAATACTAAAGATAATACAGCCTCTTAAACTATTACGAACTCATTGCCGATTGCCGATTCACGATTGCTGAAATCATTTCTTCCCTGCCTTGCCGGCATAAGAAGTAGTGGTGCTCCTTTTTTTGGTGGTCTTTACTTTGGCCTTGGCTACCAAATGTTTTTTGGAAGATGATTTGCGTACAGTAGCATTGGAACGCTTGCGTACGACAGTGGTACGGGCCACACGGCCATCCTCGTCATCACGGTCGGTATGCTGCATGTAATCGCCAAAATAGTCAGCCATCTCTTTGGCCGAATAAATATTGCGGGAATCATTGTTGCAAAGGGCTACAATGGTGACATCCTCATCGATCAGGCGCACAAAAATGGTGCGGTTGCCATGCCACCAACCGGTATGGTAAATGAGCTTTTTGCCATTTTTCAGCACATACATACGCCAGCCAAGTCCATAATTGTGGGTGCCGGCCTTTTCATTGCTGTAGGGGGTATAGGCCGCCTCCAGGGTGCTCTGTTTGAACATACGGCCATTGTGCAGGGCCTGATCCCATTTCACAAGGTCACGTGGTGTGCTGTAGATATTCTTGTCGCCGTATACCATGTCGAGGAAATCGAAGGCATATTGACGGCCATTGTAATAATAGGAGGGGAGGCTGCGGGCTGAATCGGCCCGGGTGTACACATAGGTATCACGCATGCCCAGGGAATCAAAAAAGGTGTTTTTCAGGAAGTCGCCATAAAACTGGCCGCTTACTTTTTCAATGATCAGGGCCAGGAGGGCATAGTTGGTATTGGAATAGCTGAATCCACGATCAGGACGGCCGATGGGGATCTTTTTGCGGTTGGCGATCAGGAAGTCCAGTACATCCTGGTTGTTCATGATCTTGCGCCGGTTCCAGCCCAGGTTGCCCATATAATGGTCATACTTGGGAATGCCGCTGCGGTGGTTGAGCAGCATTTTGACGGTAACGCCGGCACAGGGGAAGCCGGTGAGGTAATTGCTTACCGGATCGTCAATATTGAGCTTGCCTTCATCCCAAAGCTTTAATACGGCCATGGCTGTGAAGGTTTTAGATACGGAAGCCAGGTGAAAGGGCGTATTGGCGGTGATGGAATCACCGTAACCCCGGGGATTGGCAAAACCTGCGTAATGCTCGTATAGGATCTGGCCCTTCCGGGCTACCAGCACGCTGCCATTGAGGTGATCGCCAAAGGTGGTATCTATAAAGCCCTTTACCAGGGAAATATAATAACTGGATGAATCTGAGGTGTTTGTAGTAGAGTTGGCAGCAGCCGACAAGGTCGCCTGTCCATTAGACTGGGACAAAAGCTCAGGCTGCTTATCATTGAGTTGCGCACAGCCTATCACAAAAAGGCTAAGTGGTATGAACCTTAACATGGTTTTCAAAAGGACTGTTTTATACTGGGTTAGCGATCGTCAAAAGTACCAAATAATCACGGATTATATCAGTTTATGCACTGATTTCACAGATTTTTAGATACTGTAACCTACTGATAAATACTTATTTCTGTCTGCATCGGTCAAATCTGGTCTGTTACGTCAATCCGCGATTCGTTTTTCCGTTTCAATTTTATGCGACATCTTTGCACCCCGAAGTGCGGATTGTATGGATTCTCAAGGATTTCGCAGATTAGTGGATAATATTCAATGTTTCTTAAGGAATGGTAGATATTATTCACTTTGTCGGCCCGGCCGAACTTCCCATTCACGTAATCTGTAATTATCCATGCAATCTGTATAGTCTACAAAATGCGTTTGGTCAGCGCAATCCGTATTCAACTGTGAGATCCGCGATTTGATTACTTAACGCAAAAGATGAGCCATCATTATGAGCGACAAAAAAAATACAAGTTATCCGAAAGAGAAAGTAAACATCCTGTTCCTGGAGAATATCAGCGACGCCGCTGTGAAAAACTTTAAGGATGCAGGTTATGTATCGGTCAGGAAACTGGGCGGAGCCCTTACAGAAGACGACCTGGTAAGAGAAGTGAAAGACGTACACCTGCTGGGTATACGGTCCAAAACCCAGATCACCCCCCGCGTGCTGGAAGCTGCCAAAAAGCTGCAGGCCATCGGTTGTTTCTGTATTGGTGTGAACCAGGTAGACCTGAAAAGCGCCACAGACCATGGCGTAGTTGTATTCAATGCACCTTATTCCAATACCCGCTCGGTAGCGGAACTGGTGATCGGTCTGTCCATTATGCTCATTCGCCGCATTCCCGATAAGAACAATGCCGCCCACAAAGGGGTATGGATGAAGGAAGCCAAGGGTAGCTATGAATTGCGCGGTAAAACACTGGGCATCATCGGTTATGGTAATATCGGCTCACAAGTGAGCGTATTGGCAGAGGGTATGGGTATGAAAGTGATCTTTTATGATGCGGTGACCAAACTGCCCCTGGGCAATGCGATCGGCAAAAAGACCCTGAAAGAAGTGGTGAGCCAGGCAGATATCATCACACTGCATGTACCTGACAATAATGCTACTAAGAACCTGATCAATAAGAATGCATTAAAGAACTTCAAAAAGGGTTCTATCCTGATCAACTATGCCCGTGGTGAAGTGGTGGACCTGGAAGGACTGCGCAAATGCATCCTGGATGGCCAGATAGCCGGCGCGGCCATCGATGTATTCCCCTGGGAGCCGGAGAAGAACGGCGACCGTTTTGAAACTCCATTGCAGGAGCTGCCCAACGTAATCCTGACACCGCATATTGGCGGTTCTACAGAAGAGGCGCAAATGAATATCGGGGAAGATGTGAGCAATAAATTGTTCCAGTACCTGGAAATGGGCCTTACCAATGGCTCTCACACGGTACCTGCCATCAACCTTCCACCACAGGAAGGTACGCACCGGATATTGCACATTCACCGCAACGTGCCGGGGGTATTGTCGGAGATCAACACGCAATTGTCCAAGCACAACATTAATATCCTGGCGCAATACCTCAAAACCAACGATGAGATCGGTTATGTCGTATTGGATGTAGACAGGAAGATATCGGACAGGGCGTTTCAGCTGCTGAAGGAAGTGAAAGAAACGATCAAGGTGAGGTTATTGTATTAATATTATAGAATGAACGATCATATCAAGAGTCTGCAGGAAGCATTGCAGGTATCACCGGACAATGTGCCGCTGCGGCTGCACCTGGCAGAAGTGTTGTTGCGGGAGAAAATGTATGGAGAATCTGCAGCACAATACAGTGAGGTGTTGCAGCGAAGCTATGGCAATGCCAAAGCGAAGCTGGGATTGGCGGAAGCCTGGTTTTACCAGCAGAAATATTCTGCGGCGATCATCATTTATGAAGAGCTGTATCCTGAACTGCCTTCGGATGCGATGGTGTTTTTTGTGAAATGCCTGATTAAGGAACATTCTTTACAGCAGGCAGTGGAAGTATATCAAAAGGTGGTGGCGCTAAACCCTGAATTCCGGGACGAAGAGATCGACGCCAAACTGCGCATGAGCAGTGGGGGGGTACAAGGTCCCGAAGGAGATGATTTTGATGATGACCTGGACCTGGAGCGTAATGCGGGCAGTTATTTTTTAGAGAAACCAACCATCAATTTCTCGCACGTAGGTGGTATGGCGCGCATCAAGGATGAGATTTCCATGAAGATCATACAGCCGCTGAAGAATCCCGACCTCTACAAGGCCTTTGGGAAAAAAGTAGGCGGTGGTATCTTATTATATGGCCCTCCGGGCTGTGGCAAAACCTATATAGCGAAAGCTACCGCAGGAGAGATCCATGCAAAGTTTATCAACATCGGGTTGCATGATATTCTCGACATGTGGATTGGCAACAGTGAAAAGAACCTGCATGGGATCTTTGAACTGGCCCGTAAGAATGCGCCTTGTGTATTGTTCTTTGATGAAGTGGATGCTATGGGCGCCAGTCGCAGTGACCTGCGCCAGAGCGCTATGCGTCACGTGATCAACCAGTTCCTGGCTGAGATGGACGGCGTACAATCGGACAATGAAGGGGTGCTGATCCTGGCGGCTACGAATGCCCCCTGGAGTGTGGATGCGGCCTTCCGCAGGCCCGGCCGGTTTGACCGGGTGATCTTTGTAGAGCCGCCCGATGAGGCAGCACGGGAAGAGATCATACAAGCGATGTTGAAAGACAAACCTGTAAAGGATATTGATACACGTAAGGTGGCTAAGGAAACACCCGACTATTCGGGGGCGGATATCAAAGCGATGATCGATATAGCGGTAGAAGAGAAGCTGCGCGACTCGATGGCCAGCGGCAACCTCCAGCCATTGGCTACAAAAGACCTGCTGAAAGCCGCCAGGGTACATCGTCCTACCACGCTGGAATGGTTTTCTTCGGCACGCAATTATGCACTGTATGCCAACGAGAGCGGGTTGTACGATGATATCCTGAAATTCCTTAAGATCAAAAAGTAATCATGACGGATGTAGCGCCCTTGCTGGAACGGGCTAATTTATTACTGGCGCAGGGGCGGCCCAAAGATGCAGAGCGCCAGTTGGCCGATGCATTGCGGCTGGATCCGGAAAATGATTATGCCCTGGGATTACTTACCCGGTGCAAGTTTGATCTGAAGCAATACAAGGAAGGGATTGAGATCATACAGCGGGCTATTCAACTGATGCCGGAGGAAGGATACTACTTTTACCTGATGGCCTTTGGTTATTACCAGCTGGACAATAATACGCTGGCTTTGCAGCACTTGCAAAGAGCGGTAGAACTGAGTCCCTGGAGTGCTGAATTCTTTGGGCTGTGGGGGCTGGTATTACTGGAAGAAAAGCAATTTGAGCAAGCGCTGCAGCGGGCCAATGAAGGGCTGGCAGTAGACCCGGAAAATATTACCTGTCTGAATGTACGGTCTACGGCGCTCAACAAACTGAAGCGGGTAGACGATGCCATTGAAACGATGCAGGATGCGCTGGAAAAAGATCCGGAGAATCCTTATACGCACATGACATTTGGGTGGAACCTGCTGGAAAAAGGCAGGCACAAGGAGGCTGCCAAGCATTTCCGGGAAGCATTACGGCTCCATCCCAACCTGGAAGGGGCCCGTGAAGGATTGAAGCAGGCGCTGAAATCGAAGATACCTCCCTATAAATGGCTGTTACAATATAGTTTCTGGATCAACAACAAAGGAAAGAAAGCCCGCTGGATCATTCCGCTGGGCATTTACTTTGGCATCCAGGTTATTACCCGTCTTTCCGAGCAAGGCGGCGGCAGTATTGCCATGATCGGTTTGGTTATTATGGCCTTGTACCTGTTGTTTGTCATTACCAGCTGGGTGATCAACCCGCTGGCCAATTTCTTCCTCTTATTTCATAAGGATGGCAAGTATGCGCTGAGCAGCCGTGAAAAAACGAATGCTATTGCGCTCATCACAGCATTGGTGGCTGGCCTGGCTGTAGTGACGATTGGACTATTTTTGCCCGGTCATCCCGAACCCGTTGTATTTGCAGGCCTGGTAATCATGTCGTTGGGCCTGCCACTGGGGCATATGCGTTTCCCCATTCGACTGAAAGGCAATTTGCTGGTGCAATGGTATTCCATGGCGCTGGTGCTACTGGGGTTTGTTACCATCACTTTTATGCTGTCTGGCGTACCCGCTGCAGTTACACTATTATATGCTTACGGTATTTGCTTTGTGCTGTATACCTGGGTGAGTGTGTTTGGAAAATAGTTCACCGTCACCATATTACCAGATTGTTACCTGGAGCTGCTGAACGCCATGAGGTCGCTTCTACCCCTTAACAGGCGTACATTGGCGGGGATGCCGCGGGAAATATAAGTACCGGTTTTCCCCCCGGCATATACAATCTCTTTACCGGGAAACAATGCTGATAACCGATGCAGGTATTCTCCCAGATCACATTTGATGAGGTTGGTAATGAGGTAGAAGTAAATCTGGGTGATCGGCTGGTCGGGGTTAAATTTTTCATACTGGGTGCAAGCAGCCTTGAGTGTCTCCGTTTTGACATTACTACCCAGGTAGAGATAGGGTATACCATTCTTTCTGAGCATATATTGCATGAACAGGATGGGTATCTCATGGAGTTCTCCATAGGGCGTATATATTAATACGCGTCGTTGGGGTTTGGTGACTGCCGGCCTGTTGAGCTTGTCGGTCGCTGCCAGGATCTTTTTGATGATAAGGGCGCTGGCAAAATGCTCCTGGGCAGGCATCACATTACCTGCCATCCATAAATGGCCAATTTTCCGGAGCAAAGGAAATAAAACCTCCAATACACCATTTTCGAAGCCTGTTTGATGTACCAGGCAGTCCAGCGTGTTTTCAAACCTTTCGAAGTCCAGGTCGATGGTAGCTTCCAATAACCGGTTGATATAGATGTCATGATTCTCCCGGTCGGGCTTGATTTCCAGTGCCAGCCGGGAAATGTCTTCCTCCGACAGGCCTGCAATCCGGGATATCTTGTAGCCATGGTGATACAGGAAGGATATCCGGAGGAGCTGCTTCAGGTCTTCATTGTCATAAAACCGGTGGTTGCTCCTCTTGCGCCTGGCATTGAGGATGCTATGCCGCTGCTCCCAGATGCGGAGGGTATGGGCTTTAATACCAGTCAGGTTCTGAACGTCGCGTATAGAAAAAAAGTTCATAAATGTGTAACAAACCGGAAGTTATTACAACTAATACACCTGTTCAAATACTGTTTAGTGTATATAGTGCCTGGGGAATAAATGGGGCAATTTATTCGTAAATTCCTGGTTAATACCCTGTTTCTATGACAATTAATATGGTATTTTTGCCCGGAATTTTAATAAAAAGCACAGCATGAGTTCACACGATCTGTCCGTCATTATTTTAATCTCGCTGCTGATTGTACTATTGCCTGCCGTAGGGTTGTATAAAATGTTCCAAAAGGCAGGTATCCCGGCCTGGAAAGCATTTGTACCTTTTTTGAATACCTGGGAAATGCTCAGGCTGACCGACCTGAAAAAGCATTGGTTTTTCTGGCAGTTCATTCCTGTAGTAGGCTGGTTCATCAGTTTATGGATATTGGTAGAGTTTGTTAAGCTATTTGGCAAGTTCCGTTTCCTGCAGCATGCGGCTACGGTATTGTTTGGATTTGCCTACCTGCCCGCTATTGGTTATGATGCCAAAGAAAAGTACTATGGTCCGGAGATCGTGAAAAAGCATAAAAAGACCGCTGCGCGCGAATGGATCGATGCCGGTGTATTCGCCATCGTAGCGGCCACCCTGATCCGTACCTTTGTTTTTGAAGCCTATACCATTCCCACAGGATCTATGGAAAAGACCCTGCTGGTGAATGATTTTCTGTTTGTAAGCAAACTCAGCTATGGTCCCCGGATCCCCAATACACCGCTGGCCATACCTTTTGTTCACCATACCCTGCCCATTACGAATTCTAAATCATACTCCGAGCTCATCCACATTCCCTATACACGCTGGTTTGCCAGTCCGGTAAAAAGGAATGATGTAGTAGTGTTTAACTTTCCGGCGGGCGATACGGTGATCAACCTTGAAGAGTTTCAGTCCCGGAACCCTTATTATGATGTAGCCTGGGAGATCGGAGACCACAATATGGATGTAGGCAGGCAGATCATCCTGTCTAATCCCGACCGGTACCCCCTGATCATACGACCGGTTGATAAAAAAGAGAACTATATCAAACGATGTGTGGCCATTGCCGGTGATACCTTACAATTAATAGACGGTGTATTGTTCATCAATGGGCAGAAAGCATTCCTGCCTCCCAAGATGCAGATGTTCTATTATGTGACCACTAAAGGGCAGCCATTAGACCCTGATGTGCTGCGGGAAGAATATGATTTCGACAAAGTAGATGACCTGGAACTTAGCCCCATGGGAGGCAACCGTTACCGGATGTTGCTCACCAATGATGCCAAAGACAAAATGATCAAAAACGGTATTATCGACAGCATTGTGGTGGCCAAACAGGAAGATTCCAAGATATTCCCCCGTGATGGTAAGCACCATTGGCAGGTAGATGATTTTGGTCCTTTGTGGGTGCCTAAAAAAGGCGCTACGCTTACGCTGACACCAGATAACTATGCGATGTACGAACGCGCTATCCGTGTGTATGAGCACAATGACCTCGAAGTACGCAATGGTAAATTTTTCATCAACGACAAAGAGACCAACCAATATACCTTCAAAATGGATTATTTCTGGATGATGGGAGATAACCGTCATCAGTCACAGGATAGCCGTTTCTGGGGTTTTGTGCCCGAAGATCATGTGGTAGGAGAAGCATGGCTTATCTGGATGAGTTGGGATAAGGGCGTGCGCTGGAGCCGCATGTTTAGTAGCATTCACTAAGAAGTCAGAAGCCAGTATATAGAATCCAGAAGTCAGAATCGCAGTAGCATTCTGAATTCTGGATTCTGCATTCTATATTCTTCTTAAATTGTATCCATGAAATCAAGCGAGTATAAATTTTCCTACGAGGTATATGATTCCATAGATGAGCTGGATGAGCAGGATGCCTTTTTGCTCAATAAAGCACGGGAGACGACCCCAAATGCCTGGGCGCCTTATTCCCGTTTCAGGGTAGGGGCCGTGGCCCGCTTAAAGAATGGCGAACTGGTCATTGGCGCCAACCAGGAAAATGCTTCTTACCCGGCGGGCATTTGCGCAGAACGGGTCTTATTATCCACCGCCGGTGCTACTTATCCCGGGCAACCTATCCAATCGATAGCCATCAGTTATGAAGGCGATGGTGTGTCCGGCGACCATCCTATTAGCCCCTGTGGTATCTGCCGGCAAACCCTGCAGGAGTTTGAACAGCGTACGAAACACCCGGTCCGGTTAATATTGGCAGGTAAAACTGGTCAGGTTTATATCATACCTGCTGCCAGTATGTTATTGCCGCTGGCCTTTTCCGGCGATGAACTTGATGTCCAGTTATAACTAACTGTTTCTGCCTCTTATATTTAGCATTTATTTCTTTACTAAAATTTGCCGCTATCTATCCTGTTTAATAGCGCAGAATAAGTAATTTGTACTTTATATTTAGTTTCGCTTGCTTATGGGGAGACTCCTTTTATTGGTATGCTTTGTATTGATTGCAAACAGTGTATTTTGCCAGTCACACGGATTAAGGTTTTCAAGTCATGAGGTTGTTCCCGAAAAGAGAACCTCACTTAACCTGACACCTAAAGACCCCTTGTGCCTCAAACAGGCTGCTGAGATCTCTTTCGACCTGGCTTTTACTCCCAACCTGGAAACCTATTTTGGGTATATCATGCGCCTGGTAACAGGCAACAATCAAAACATAGATATTGTCTACAACCAGAAACTGCAGAAGTTCAACTTTGTGATCGGGGAAACTGTTTCCGGAGAATTTACCATCGATTCCATGCATTTATACGGCCAATGGAGCCAATTCAAGGTGACCCTGGATGCCAAAACACAGGAAGCAGGGTTTTACCTCAATAACCAGCTGGTGTCTAAAGGCAAGGCCAATATTTCCCATGCCACCTGTTACCGCATTTTTTTCGGCGCCAACGACTTTACAGGATTTCAGATCACCGATATCCCACCCATGAACATCCGGGATATCCGGATAGCAGAAGGTACTGCACAGGTAGCTTATTATCCATTGTCTGAAAGCAGCGGCAATGAATGTGCCGATGAAATAAAGAATAAAGTAGCCCTGGTGACAAACCCGGTATGGATCAAACCCCGCCACCAGAACTGGGTGCAGGCGGCGGCCGTTGAAACGAGGGGAGTAGCCAGTGTAGCTTTTGATAAACATACAGAAAGGCTCTACATTGTATCTCCCGACTCTTTGTACCAGTATTCCTTTAAGAACGGACAACTGACGGGCACAAAGCTCACTGTCGGTCGCGATACGTTGCCACCCGGCAATCAATCGGTGTGTAATGCTGCCGGTAACGCCTTGTACAATTTTAATATAGATGAGAAGAAAGTAAGTACCTGGCAACCACAGGCCGGCAAGTGGGACCTGAACTTTACACCGGGACAACTTACCGTATACTGGCAGGCCAATAAGTTCCTGTCGCCGGCAGATAGCTCCTTATATATAATAGGCGGATACGGCCAGTTGCAATACAAGAATGAAGTGCAGCGCTATCATTTTCCTACCAAAGAATGGGAATCTATAGACCCCGGCGGTGATTTCTTTATGCCACGCTACCTGGCTGCCCTGGGCACCAATAACGCCGGCGATACCGCTTACATCATCGGTGGCTTTGGCAGTAAGACCGGCGATCAAACGATCAACCCCAAATATAGTTATGAACTAATAGCCTTTAGTGTAAAGAGCAATACTTTCAAAAGTCTCTTTCACCTGAAGGAACCTCCTAACCAATTTTGCTTTGCCAATAGCCTCGTCATTGATTCTGCTACGCGGGACTTTTATGCGCTCATTCATCCCATTGACCGCTTCAACTCGGTACTGCAATTGATGAAAGGCTCTCTGCAATCGCCGGATTATCAGCTGATGGGTGATACGATCCCTTATGCCTTTCATGACATTGAATCATTTGCTGACCTCTATTATTGCCCAGTGAGTAAAAAGCTGGTTGCTGTAACCCTTTTTACCAATAAGCAGAATATTACCAGTGTAAAGGTCTATACCATAGATTTTCCACCCAATAAACTGGTGGCGGCAGCAACTCAGGTAGCCAAACCTTCCCGCGACTGGGTTTGGTTCCTGATAGCAGGGCTCCTGGTAGCGGTGGGTGTACTGGCGATGATGTGGCGGAAGAAGCGGGCGGATCAACTGGCGCACCAGGAGGCAAACTGGCAGGCAGCCATACCTGGCAAGGCAACTGCGCCGGCAGTGACAGCTCATGCTGTGCCGGGAATAACAGAGCTGGCGGGCAGCAAGGAAGTGGCAGCCATCAACTTATTCGGGCAATTGGAGGTTTTTGACAAAGAAGGGAATGATATTACTAAAATGTTTACTCCTTTGCTCAAGGAGTTGTTCCTGCTGGTATTGATCCATACCTACAAAGATGGCCGGGGTATTGCTTCTGAAAAACTGTATGAAACTTTATGGAGCGATAAACCGATCAAAGATGCGCGGAATAATTTCTCCGTTAATGTGGTAAAGCTAAAAGGCATCCTGGAAAAAATAGGGGATTGCCATATCGGCAAAGAGACGGGTAAATGGAAACTGGATATCCTGAATAATTCCATTAAGGTAGACTTTCAGCAATACATGGAACTGGTGTCGCATAAAACGGCTATTAATAAAGCCTATGCGCATGAACTGGTACAGATTGTTGGAAGGGGGGCTTTCCTGAGCACCATGCATTATAGCTGGCTGGATGATATTAAATCGGATGTTTCCGGTAAAACCATAGATATACTATTAAGTTATATATCAACGGCCGATCCCCTGGCCGACGCTGAATTTATTATCAAAGCCACCAATTGCATCTTCTTTTCCGACCAGCTCAACGAAGAGGCCCTGGTCTGGAAATGCAAATGCCTGGTACTGCTTGGGCGGCATGGCATGGCCAAAGATGCCTACCTGAAGTTTGCCAAAGAATACCGGGAGAATTATGGGCAGGACTTCGAAAGGTCGTTCACCGAAATGACCGGGCAGTAGCCTTTGCCACCCAGCTTGTCGAAGGCGTCTAAAGGGTGGGCGCCCTTTCGGGGCGGCTCACTCTGATCTAAAGGCGCTTGTCGAAGGGTGTTTTGTAGAAATTCCTCTTTAAGGGGCTTCGACAGAGTTTATCCGGCTCCGCGTGACGCAGCCCTACATGCTTTTCTTCATAAAAAATTAAAAAACAAGCTATTAATTTCCCAATTAATGGTTTTGTTAATGCCTTTATTAGTCTCCTCCTCCTTTCTTGCACTAAGAATTACTCAACGAAATGTTTGCCTGCTATATGAAAAAGCTCCTGCTGCTTTTACTGCTTTTGTGGAATGTTGCCGTCCTTTATGCCCGTCAACCCGGTAAAGCTTCCCTGCTGGTATCAGAAAGATCTAATCTTGCATATGTCGATCCCACTATTGGAAATGTAGGTCAGCTCCTGGAGCCTACCCGGCCCACCATCCAGTTGCCCAATCAGATGATCAGGGTAGCCCCTCAGCGAAAAGATTACCTGGATAACCAGATCACCAGTTTCCCGTTAAACATCGTTTCGCACCGGCTGGGGCAGGTGTTTGCCATCAAACCCTCCGTAAAGCCTATTGCCCGGGAGAGCTGGCAGGCCCGAATGGCCTATGACCACGACCTGGAGATCAATGCGCCCTGGCATTATTCCACCTACCTCATCGATGATGAAGTGACGGTTGAGTTCACCCCTGGCAAAAAAGCCGGTATCTATCGTTTCCGCTTTCCCCAGTCGGCCCATAAATCCATTTTGCTGGATGTATACAATGGCGGCCAGTCCAATTATAGTTTTCCCTCCGCTACAGAAATAACCGGCCTCGAAACCTGGCATGGAGATGTAAAAGTGTATATGTATGGTGTATGGAATACAGCGGGTAAGGGGGAGTTATGGGAAGGCAAAGGTCCTAAAGCTGCTGTGAGTTTTCCCTCAACGACTACTGAGGTTGAGTTGAGGTATGCGATCAGCTATGTAAGTGCTGAGCAGGCCAGGAAGAATTATGAGACTGAATTGAAGGGCAGGAGTTTCGCCAGCCTGGTGGAAAACGGCAAAAAAGCCTGGGATAAAGTGTTGTCACAAATAAAAGTAGAGGGGGGCACGATAGCCCAGAAGCGTTCTTTTTATACCGCTTTGTACCGGTGTTATGAAAGAATGGTGGATGTATCGGAAGACAACAACTATTATAGCGGTTATAACAAGCAGGTAAATAAAGACCAGCGTCCTTTTTATGTGGACGACTGGGCATGGGATACTTACCTTGCGCATCACCCCCTGCGTATGATCCTGAACCCCGCGCAGGAGGAAGATATGCTGCAGTCTTATGTACGCATGTACGAGCAAAGCGGCTGGATGCCCACCTTCCCCGTATTGTTTGGCGATCATGCCTGCATGAATGGATTTCATTCTTCCGTAGTGTTTTTGGATGCATACCGCAAGGGGTTGAAAAACTTTGATATCCAGAAAGCATATGAAGGCATGCGGAAAAATGCCACGGATGCTACCATTATTCCCTGGCGCAATGGGCCTAAAACATCTCTCGACGATTTTTACCATACCAACGGTTATTTCCCCGCGCTTGCTCCCGGCGAAAAAGAAACGGTGGGCCTGGTAGATAATTTCGAAAAGCGGCAGGCAGTAGCTGTTACGCTGGGTACCAGTTACGACGACTGGGCATTGGCCCAACTGGCTAAAGACCTGAAGAAACCTGAAGATTATGCCCTGTTCACACCAAGGGGCCTTAATTATAAGAACCTATGGCACCCCGAGAAGAAATTCTTCCTGCCGAAAGATGACAAGGGCAACTGGATCAACATTGATCTGAAGTTTGACGGCGGTCCCGGTGGACGCGATTATTACGATGAGAACAATGGCTGGACCTACCTGTGGCAGGTGCAACAGGATATACCGGGCCTCATTGACCTGATGGGGGGCAAGAAAACTTTTGAAGACAGATTGGATCAATTGTATCGCGAAGGACTGGGCCGCAGTAAACATGAATTCTGGTCCAAATTTCCCGATGCTACCGGCCTGGTAGGCCAATATTCCATGGGTAATGAGCCGAGCTTTCATATTCCCTACCTCTACAATTTTACCGCTTCGCCCTGGAAAACGCAGCAGGTTACCCGCTTCCTGCTCGATGTGTGGTTTAAGGACAATGTGTTTGGCATTCCCGGTGATGAAGATGGTGGTGGTATGACGGCCTTTGTAGTTTTCTCTTCTATGGGCTTCTATCCGGTAACACCCGGGTTGCCTGTGTATACGATCGGCAGCCCCTTATTCAGCAAAATAACCATTGACCTGCAGAATGGAAAACAGTTCAGGCTCACTGCCAACCGCTGTTCTGTAGTCAATAAATATATTCAAAGCGCTAAGATGAATGGAGTGGTGTTGAATACACCCTGGTTCACACACGAGCAACTGATGAAGGGAGGACACCTGGAACTGGAAATGGGCCCCAAGCCCAACAAGACCTGGGGCACGGCCAATGCGGGTTTTTAATTTCATCCTTGGGTGTCATTTCGAACGGAGCGCCTCTCACCATTCTGTCATTTCGAACGGAGCGTAGCGGAGTGAGAAATCTATTGCTTCGATAGCGGATTTCTCCCTGCGGTCGAAATGACAATAAAGTGTGAAATGACAATAAAGAGTGAAATGACAATGAAGAGTGAAATGAGAATGAAGTGGGGAGTGACAATAAAGTGGAGAGCGACAAAGAAGAAGGAATGACAACTTTTTTAACGATGCCATTATGAAATACGCTGTATTGCTATTGCTGTTGATGTCTGCTATTGGTGCCGGTGCTTTTGCACAGGGCAAAAGTATCCGGGAATTCCAGGTACTTCCTAAAAATGATGCTGCTACCAATGGGGCCAATCTTCAAAAAGCCATTGACTGGGCTTCTGCCAGCGGCGCTGCCTTATATGTAGAGCCGTCCGAGGAACCTTACACCATTGCCAGTGGTATCATCTTAAAGAAAAACGTATCGCTTATTGGCGTACATGGCCCCACACCGCGGGGCACCCGGCATGCCACCAAAAAACAACCGGTGGGTAGTGTATTTAAAATAATAGATGACAAGAACCCATTCATTACAGTCGAGTCGGCCACACAGATCAGGGGTATCCAGTTCTGGTATGCCAACCAGGAGTTGAAAGACTCTGCTAAGATCATTAAGTACCCGCCTACGATACAGGTGAGCAAAACCTCCAAAACAGAAGGGGTAACGCTTACCAACCTTACTTTCTACGGCGAGTATATGGCCATGGATTTTAATGCCAGCCGGAGAATGGCCTGCGAGCTGATCCTTATTGAACATTGCTATGGGTATCCGTTGAGTGGCGAGTTTATCCGGATCAACTATTGTTATGATATACCCCGTTTCCTCCATTGCCACGTGAATCCTTCCAATATGCGGCAGATCGGATTTGGCTTTTCCAAAGCGATCATTGATAAGGTGGTCAGCAGCAAGACCTATGCTTATGCCATCAACAATACGGACAATGCCCAGCTGATGGACCTGTTCACCTTTGCCACCTGGGGCGGTATTTACCTGGGCGCAGAAAGCTATGGGCAGCTGACGAATTTTAACCTGGATTGTGTAGCTGTGGGCCTCTATAAAGGTGGTTCCAATAGCAAGAACCGCAACTGGCAGATCGCGCAGGGCTCCATCATTGCCAATGCCGGCACAACGCTGGATGAGATCCATCCCATTATTATTGAAGGAAAAGGACATACCGCCATCACCAACGTAGAGGCATTCTCCGGTGGTAATGGCGCATTAACGAACCTGGAAAAGTCATTTGATTTTATGCAGGTATTGGGTACGGAAAGACTCACCGTATCCCTGGTAGGCTGCCGCATGCGCAATTATGTGACCGACCTGCCCATCACCATTAAAAACCCCGCTGCTGTGGTACAAGCCGTAGCCTGTATTGATAAAGAAGAAAAACTGTACAACGCAACCTTGGGAAACTAATAAACCAATTTTAACACCAAAACGATGCTATCCATGTACTATGCCACCTTTTACCCGCCATGACATTTACTGATCAGCGGCTCAGGGTGAGCCGCCCTTCGAGGGCGACCCACCCTAAACCGCCTACGGTATCAAACTTCACTTATCTAAACAATTAACTGATTTATGAAAAGATTGTATTACATATTATTCCTGGCATGTGCTTTCCCCTTTTTAGCTGTGGCACAGCAAAAAGTGATCAGTGGGAAAGTGACGGATGCCAGCCGCACGGCTTTGCCGGGTGTTACTGTTTCTGTGAGAAGCAGTAATGGCAATGCGTCGACCGACGTGTATAAGTCGGCTGCAACCACAGACAGTCAAGGATCTTTTAGCATTACCGTTCCACAAGGAGCTACCGCATTGGTATTTACTTTTGTCGGTAAAAAAGAGGTTGTTGAAACCATTGGTACACGTACGGTTATGAATGTAACCATGACTGATGGTGACGACCAGCTATCAGATGTAGTGGTAATAGGTTATGGAACCCGGAAAAAGGAAACGCTTACGGGTTCTGTAAGCAATATCTCCAATAAGGATATCCAAACAACTACCAGCGTAAGCCTGGCGCAAAAGCTACAGGGTAAAGTGGCTGGTTTGCAGATACGGCAGCTGAGTGGTGAGCCCGGTACATTTGAGAACATGATCAATATCCGTGGTTTTGGAGCTCCTTTGTATGTTATCGATGGTATCGTACGGGACGGCTCTTCTGAGTTCCAGAGACTTAATGCCGATGATATTGAGAGTGTATCTTTTCTGAAAGATGCCTCTGCCGCTATTTATGGCTTTGGTTCTTCCAATGGTGTGGTGATCGTTACTACCAAGAAAGGCGCCCGGGGTAAGGCTTCCTTTAATTACACCGGTGTGGTAGGATTTTCACAGCCTACCGATGTGCCCCGCATGGCCAATGCCTCCGAATGGATGCAGATGCGCAATGAGGCCAACCTGAATATGTATACCAGTCCAACCCCTTTCATCACCAAGGAAGAGTTGCAAAAATGGATCGATGGTGCGCCCGGTTATGAAAGTACGGACTGGTATGATGCGGCCCTCAAAAAGACCTCCATCACACAACAGCATAACCTGAGTGCTTCCGGTGGCAACGAAAAAACACAATATTATATCGGTCTGGCCTATGTAGATGAAGGCAGCTACCTGCGCAGCAATGACATGAATTACAAGCGCTACAACTTCCGCTCCAATATCACAACGGAACTGGCCAAGAACCTGAAAGCAGAAGTGCTGATCGGTGGCCGTTACGATATCAGGACAACACCCGGTGAAAACTTCTTCAATATCTTCAAGGGCACACGGGTAACCCTGCCTACGGAGAAGCCTTATGCCAATGGCAACCCACTGTATCCTGCGATGGTAACACCGTCTACGCAGAACCCCCTGGCCTTATCTGACAGGAGTATTACCGGGTACAGTGAAACGGTAAACAGGGGAGTACAATCTACCTTCTCATTGACCTATGATGTACCATTCGTGAAAGGACTTACGTTGAAAGGCACAGCGGCTTATGACCTCAACAGCTACCAGGGTAAGGATGTATCCAAACCTTATACCTTGTACACGTATGTAAATGGTGATTATGTACCCTCTCCCCAGCGGGTAGGTACGGGTGGTATTTCCAATGGCTATGGCAACAGCAACCGATTTGTGGTGATTGGCCAGGCCAACTATGCCACTACCATTGCCAACCACCATAACGTGGCCCTCCTGGGCGCCTTTGAACAAAGGCAGGACTGGAGCCGTAACGCCGACCTGAGAAGGATCTATGATTTCTATACGATCGACCAGATCAACGCAGCCAGTGGTAATGGTATGACCAATGGCGGCGGAGAAGGACAATCCGCTTCTCAGGCGGTACTGGGTCGTTTCAACTACGATTACGATAAAAAGTATTTGCTCGAACTGGCATTCCGTTACATGGGTACTTATGCTTATCCTCCCGATACTCGCTGGGGTTTCTTCCCCATCATTTCCGGTGGCTGGAGGATTTCTGAAGAGAACTTCATGAAAAATATACCGGTTATCTCCAACCTTAAATTACGTGCTTCTTATGGT
Organism: Paraflavitalea soli; assembly: GCF_003555545.1. Lineage (GTDB taxonomy): Bacteria > Bacteroidota > Bacteroidia > Chitinophagales > Chitinophagaceae > Paraflavitalea > Paraflavitalea soli. The sequence continues at coordinate 990,722 of NZ_CP032157.1, forward strand.
CGTGTGGGTGAGCAGGCTGGCGGTCCCTTCCAGTGGATCCAGGGCTTTTCGCTGAGCGGTGGCGGTCAATATGAGTTTACCAACGGAAGCCTGACCACTGGTGCGCAGGCGCCCGGACTGGTGAACCCTTCACTGACCTGGGTTACTGCCAAGACAGCTGATATTGGTATTGAAGTTGGTTTGTGGAATAATAAGCTGACCCTGGAAGCAGCTGTTTACCGCAGAGACAGGCTTGGTATTCCTGCCCGCAAAAATGTGTCCCTGCCCAATACCTTTGGCGCTTCCCTGCCTGAGGAGAACCTTAACAGTGACCGTACGCAAGGTATAGAGTTTACCATTGGTTACAACGACAGGATTGGAAAGGACTTCCGTTTTAATGTGTCCGGCAACTTCAATTTTGCCCGTTCACAAAACCTCTATGTTGAAAGAGGGCCCTTCCAAAGCAGCTGGGACAAATGGAAAAACGGAACAGCATACCGCTACGATGATATCATCTGGTCCTATACTTACCTGGGCCAATTCCAGAACATGGATGAAATTGCCAACTATCCCATTCAGGGCGGTGATAATGCCAATACGCGTGAGTTGCCCGGCGACTTCAAATATTCCGATATCAACAACGATGGTATGATCGACGACAAGGATATGTTGCCCATGTACCTCGGCGCCAACGGTACCAATGATAACCAAAACCCAAGGGGTAAAAATCCCAAGATCAACTACGGTCTTACGCTCAATGCTTCTTACAAAGGATTTGACATCAATTTACTATTGCAGGGTTCTGCTATGTACACCGTTCGTTTCAGCGAAGTATATGCTGAAGTACTGGCCTTCCGTGGTAATACGCCTGCCTATTTCTTCGACAGGTGGCATAGAGCGGATCCCTATAATCCAAAGAGTGATTGGATACCCGGTAAATGGCCCGCTACCCGGTTCAATGGTGATGTAGGCGCTATGTACAGAGAGAGTTCTGTATGGCGTAAAGATGCCTCTTATGTGCGTTTGAAAAGCGTGGAACTGGGTTATACGTTCGAGAACAAATTGTTCTCCGGTAGCGGTATCAAAAAACTACGTGTATTTGTAAGCGGCTTTAACCTGCTCACCATTGCCGATCCTTTTGTAAAAGCTTTCGATCCGGAAAGACTGGAAGGTTTGTTCAATGCAGGGTTCAACTACCCGCTTTCCAAAATATATAACGTAGGTCTCAATCTTAACTTCTAAAAAGAGCTTGCTATGAAATTGAATCATATAAAATATATCGTATTGGCAGCAGGTCTCTCGTTTGCTGGTTGTAAGCGGGTACTGGATCTGCAACCTACTGATAAAGTGACGGCAGATGCCATCTTTGGCGATCCTGCCGGTGTAAAGATCTATATGGCCAATCTTTACTACCAGTTGCCCATTGAAGATTTTGCTTTCTTCCGTGCCGGTTTTAATCAAAATGGCGGTGATCCCAACAATGGTGGTTTCAGCCCTGCCATGGAAACCGATGAGGCCGTGCATACAGAGTTTGGTGATTTTGTGGGCGATGGTGATTTCCATTGGTGGGATCAGGGCTACAAACTCATCCGCGATGTGAACCTCCTCATCGATTATATTCCTACCCTCAAGATCCGGGATGATGAAAGGGCGGCGTTGAAAGGTGAGAGCGCCTTTATTAAGGCCTTTGCTTATTTCGCACTGGTAAAAAGGTATGGCGGTGTGCCCCTGATGAAAAAATCACAGGTGTACACGGGTGATGCTGAAGCGCTGAAAGTGCCCCGCAGCACAGAAAAAGAAACCTGGGATTATGTAATGGAGTTGTGCGATGAGGCCATTGCCAACCTCGCTGCTACCAAAGGAAGCCGTCGTGCCTCCAAATATGCCGCTTACGCATTGAAGAGCCGTGCGGCGCTGCATGCTGCCTCCCTCGCTAAGTTTGGCAACCGCATCACCCTTACAGGCCCTGCAGTGGACCAGAAACTGGTAGGTCTGGATGCTTCCGCAGCCAATGGCTATTACAAATTGGCGATCGATGCCTCTGCAGCTATCATTTCCAGTAACCAGCTTAGTTTGTATAAACCCAATCCTACTGATCCTGCACAGGCAGCGGAGAATTATCGCGAGTTGTTCCAGGATCCCAATGTAGCCAATGACAACGAAGCCATCCTGATCAAAGGTTATTCATTGCCCGGTAATAACCTGGGGCATAATTATGATATCTGGTACCAGCCTGCACAGGTGGCCAATGGCTGGCCTCACCCCGGTCGTATGAATCCTACACTCGACCTGGCCGATGTGTATGAAAGTTATACGGCACCCGGTGCATCTGCTCCCATTGTAACCCGTACGGATGGTAATGTAACGGACTATAATGGTTTTAACAGTGGCACCAGCTATTTACAATTCGATACACCGAATGATATCTTCAAGAACAAAGATGCACGCCTGTGGGCAACAGCTATCCTGCCCAGCACCAACTGGAAGAACATTTCCATCATTATCCAGGCAGGTTTTGTAAAACCCGATGGTAATGCGGTGATCCGTACCAAAGACCAGATCACGGTAAGCGGCACTACTTATTATAGCTACGGTGCTCCTGATGTGACGATGTACTCTGGTTTTGACACCTATGGCGGCAATAATACCCGCACTGGTTTCTCCTTCAAAAAATTCATGAACCAGACCAAGCCTATCGAGGCAGGCTGGAACCGCAGCACCAGCGATTGGGTAGAGTTTCGGTATGCCGAAGTATTGCTCAACTATGCCGAAGCTGTTATTGAAAGTGGCCAGGGTGATGCTGTGCTGGCCGCCAAAGTGCTGAATGATATCCGCCACCGCGCAGGTCATACCACCAATATTCCTTTGACTGCCGACAATGTGCAAAGAGAAAGAAGGGTAGAGCTGGCTTTTGAGAACAAAAGGCTGTGGGACCTGATACGCAGAAGAGAATTCCACACCGAGTTCAACAACCGGTTTTTGCACTCTTTACTGCCGCTGCAGGACCTGCGTGCATTACCTGCCAAAAAGTACATTTTCGTACGGGTGAATGTGCCTAACTCCGGTTCCAAAACATTCCAGCCCAAGAGCTACTACCGGTATGTGCCGGGTATTGGTTCCAATGGACTGGTACAGAATCCGCAGTATTAGGAAGAAAGCTGCGAGCTATGAGCTACGAGCTGAATACAGGCCCGGAAGCTGAGCCTAAGGGAGGTAAGAACTAACCCCCGATTTTTAAAAGTTAATAAACTTCGTTATGAATAAGTTTCGATTAATACTTTTTTTATCCGTCATAGCCCTGGCATCCTGTAAAAAGGATAACTATGATGGCCCCACTGCCGGGCTTTCCGGTAATTTCTTTGATGCTACTACCCACGAACTGGTGCAGATGGACATTATCCGTGGTACACAGATCGAGTTCATTGAGCATGGATATGCCAATCCAGCCACGCAAACCATGATCATCAAGAATGATGGCACTTACGCCAACACCCTGATGTTTGCCAATACGTATACCATCAAGATACGGGAGCCGAATTTCATTCCTGTTCCTGAGCAGGAAGTGGTAATAAACGGACAAACCAAACTTGATTTCCAGGTTACCCCCTATATCCGGGTAAAGGATGTAAGCATTGTAAAGAATGGCACCAAGATCGTAGCTACTTTCAAGCTGCAGCAAAATGTGATCAACAATGTATCGAAGATCGGTCTGTATGCCCATTCCGATTCAAGGGTAGGTGAGCCGATGCGTGTAGTAGCTAAAGAGCAATCCATTGGCGCCGTTACCAATCCGGCCACCGTGTACACATTGGAAATAGATATTCCTGCTTATCCCAACGAGCTGAAAGCAGGTAACAATTATTATTTCAGGGTGGGCGCCTTCATTGACATTGGCGGCACCAAGCCTAATTATGCACCAGCTGTAAAGCTGACAATATAGTTCCCGTATCCTGATAACCATCGGGTCGGGTGACCATTGCTGAAACGAGGGGTGCAGTCCGAGGCAGTAGGGCTGTGCCCTGGTTTTCAGCATCCGGAACACTTAAAACATTGTACTATGAGAAAAATAACAAGGCTCCTGGCATTGTCAGCTTGTCTGGCGATCATCAGCTGCTCCAAAAAAGGTGGGGGAGGGAACAATCCTCCCGATCCTCCGGATCCGCCGCCGGTAACGGAAGTTGTATATGATGAAACAGGGTGTTTGTATACCTCCTATAATAAACTGGTGATGGCTGGCTACCAGGGATGGTTTGCCGCACAGGGTGATGCCTCCGAACGTGGCTGGTACCATTACCAAAACGGTAATTGCGGTGGCTTTATGCCTGGCTGTTCGGCTGTGGATTTCTGGCCCGATATGACCGAGTATACCAAATCGTATAAGTCGCCATTTAAGTTCCCCAATGGGAATGATGCGTACCTGTACAGTCCTTATGATGAGGAAACGGTAGACCTGCACTTTAAATGGATGAAGGATTACGGCATTGACGGGGTGTTTATGCAGCGTTTTGTAGGAGAAATAAAACCAACGAATGCAAAGGGCAAAAGGCATTTCAACAAAGTATTGGAAAATGCCCTGAAGGCTGCAAAGAAATATGGTCGTGCCATTTGTGTGATGTACGACCTCAGCGGTTGTAGTCCGGCAGATGTTGCTTACCTGGAGCAGGACTGGAATGAATTGCAGTCATTGTTCAATCTGTTTAGCAATACAGCCAATCCAACTTACCTGCGTCACAATAAGAAACCCCTGGTGGTCATATGGGGCGTAGGATTTAATGACAACAGGCAATACACAACGGCTGATGTAGACAAGGTGGTAGATAAGATCAAGGGCCCCACCAAAAAAGTATCCGTGATGCTGGGCGTGCCTTATTTCTGGCGCACCCTGAAGAACGACACAGAAGCTTCACCTGCCCTGCACACCCTCATTAAGAAATGTGATATCGTGATGCCCTGGGCTGTGGGAAGGTATGGCAATGACAACTACAACAATGTGGCTGGTGGCGAACTGGCAGGGGATATACAATGGTGTACGACCAACAGTATTACCTATGTACCGCTGGTTTTTCCCGGATTTAGCTGGGGCAACCTGCGCATGGATGCCGCCCAGTACAACTCTATTCCCCGCTTTAAAGGAGATTTCCTATGGAAACAGGTGGCAGGGGCCAAAATCTCCGGCGCACAAAGCCTGTATGTGGCCATGTTTGATGAGATTGATGAAGGCACAGCCATCTTTAAATGTGCCCGTGAAGCCGACCTGCCTTTGCACGGCAGCAGAAAGTTTATTGGCATAGACAACGACCTCGCTTCAGATTATTATTTATGGCTTACAGGCCAGGCTGGCAAGTGGTTCCATGGTGACAATGGATTTTCTGCCACCAAACCTGTACGCTGAACCTTTTCCATAATGCAAGTGAACATTCCAACCCCGGTTTGTTTTTACAGACCGGGCTTGAATGTTATTTGAAGAGAAGACAGGAAGACGGGAAGACCGGAAGTCCGGAAGGAAAACGGCTACGCCACTAATGTATTACTTACCGACTTTCGGACTTTACTGACTTTCGGACTATTCCATTAAAAACTCATTCATAAATATGAAAACTACGCCTGGTATTTTCCTGATCGGCTTAATGTTGACGACCTTTTCTCTTCACGCCCAGTTCAAACACAGCAAAGAAACAAAATACCCTTCCTATAGAGGGCTGATGATGGCAGGCTACCAGGGATGGTTCCGTGCCCAGGGCGATGGTACCAATGCCCGGCGTTTTGCCTATGGCAATGAAGAACGCAGTGGTATTGACATGTGGCCCGATGTTACCGAATATGAAAAGACGTATGAAACGCCCTGGAAACTGCCCGACGGCAAGCCGGCCCGGTTTTTCAGCAGTAACGATAAAAGTACGGTAGACCTTCATTTCAAGTGGATGCAGCAATATGGCGTGGATGGGGTGTTCATGCAACGTTTCTTTGGCAATGCCAAGGGGCGTGATAGCGTATCGGGCACCATCCTCAGGAATGCCTTTGAAGCCGCTTCCAAATACGGCAGGGCCATTGCTGTAATGTATGATCTTTCCGGTTTGCGGGGTTCTAATGAAGACTGTTCAGCCCTCATTGAGGATTGGAAATACCTGGTGGATAAACTGAAGGTCACTAACCAGGCTGGTCAGAAGACTTACCTGCACCATAATGGCAAACCGCTGGTGGCTATTTGGGGCGTTGGTTTCCCTGACAGGCCTTATAATATCCGGAATATTGGGTTGGAGAAATTGATCGACTTCCTCAAGAATGACCCGGTATACGGTGGTTGTGCCGTAATGCTGGGTGTGCCTGCCTTTTGGCGTGAACTGAATGCAGACTGTCTGCCTGATCCTTACCTGCATACGCTGATCAAACAATGTGATATTGTATTGCCCTGGACGGTACAGCGCTACAGTCCGCTTTTGCACAATGATATGGACCGTTTTCGTGATAATACCATAGCTGATATAGAATGGTGCAGGAAGAATCATATAGATTATGTACCCTGTGTATATCCCGGCTTCAGCTGGCACAACCTGAGCCGCTATGAGTTTCCGGATGATGTAAAACCTGTGGGCTCCATTCCCCGCCAGGGAGGCCGTTTTTACTGGCAGCAGATCAGTACGGCTATCAATGCTGGTGCTTCCATGTTGTATGTGGCTATGTTTGATGAGGTGAACGAGGCAACTGCCATCTTTAAAGTAACTGATACGCCCCCCATGAGTACCGTCACTTCTTTTATCAATAATGACGGCAAGCCTTCGGATCACTACTTGTGGCTGACGGGCGAGGCCGGGAAGATGTTGCGCAACGAAAAACCGCTTACGCTGAAGATGCCGGAGCGGAAGTAGGGGAGAGATGATTGAAGTATATAGATTGTTTCTATTTGTAGATATTATTTAAAGACTAATGCGTGTTGTAGGCAATCCGTGTGTATCAATTTAAGTAATAATCCTATTTTACTGTTTAACCCTGATACGGGAGGTTTTTAAAGCCTCCCATTTTTGTTCGGTAAAAAAGGTGTTTATACGGTTTGAGGCTTGCTGGTTTAATGATAAATTGGCAGTAAACTAATACAGTGTATACCTATTTCCTTTTTCAGTCAAATAACCAAATGAGCTCTTACGAGATTGTATCAACTCTGTTAGCGATTTTGGCCATCATCGTCAGTCTCTTTGCGTTATATGCCGCTAAAAAGGCCAATCAGTTGGCGAAAGAGGCCAACGACTTGACAGAAAAAAATGCATTGGACGAAAAAGAACAATTTAAGAAGGCGAATACCTTTTCCATGTATGCGGCGGTCGGTGCCTGGCCAGGAATCAATATGAGCAGTCCGGTAGGGCCTGATGTAACCAAGGTTGCCAACCTGATGGACCATGTTGCCACGATCTGGATGGAGAATAGTGTTGACAAAAAGACGATCCTGGAAAGCGTTTGGCTGCAATATAAAACGGCCTATGAACAATTTAATGGCGTGTCTGCTGTCATACCAGGATATCAGCAATCCGGAAGAACCTTTGATAGCTTATTATCGCCTAAGATAAGGGAAGCCTATGAGCAGATGAAACAAGGCAACGTTCACGTTTAATAACATTAATATATGAAACCGCAAATGCAGCAACAACAAAATATGATTGACCAGATACTGGAGATGCAGGAGTTCATTAAACCAGGCGTCAAAAAGAATCCTTACGGCGATTTGTTTGGCAAGGACGAGAATCCTCAGAAACTGGTCTTTAATAATGAAAGGAAGGATGAAATAAAATTGGATGAACTAATGCCCGGGTATGAAAAGAAGATTGAATTTGGAGATAAGTTTCATAATATCCGTGTATCAGTAGATGGCGACTCTATCTATGTATTTATTGTGGAAGGTGCACCCGGTGAACAATGTATTTGTTGCCATGGATCAGGCCGTAAACCGTAGTGTAACAGTATATTCTGCGGGCATGCCAATTGCAGCAAATACTCCAAATATGCTGTTATGCCAGACAAAAAAGTGATTGAACGCGCCCGGCGCGATAAGAAACAAGGCAAATCCGCTTCTACCCAGGCAGGCGAGTTTGTGAAAGATGAAATCGATAAGATCCGCAAGGGCGATCATGGCGCCAGATCAGCCAAACAGGCCATTGCCATCGGTTTATCGGAAGCCCGTCGTGCAGGAGTTGACCTGAAGCCGCCTAAAAAAGGTACTGTCTCTGAGAAAACGCGTAAGAGTGCAGCAAGTGCCTATGAAAAAGGGCAGCGGCACGAACCTGTTTCCAGAAAGCGGTCAAGGGCCAGCAAGAAAGCATTAAAACGGGAAGGGCATGCAGCGGCTTCTCACAAAGCCCTTTCCGAACAAGCCCGTACAGCAGCCAAAAAACGGGGCGCTTCGGCAAGGTCTGCAGCAGCTAAGAAAGCTGTCAGAACAAAAGGACCACGTAAACGCTCCGCAGCAGCTAAGAAAGGGGCACGCACAAGAGCGCGCCGTAAAACGTAGAGCAATCATCGAGGAATACTATGTAAAGAGTGGCTCAGGGGGAGAAATAAGCAATCTTTTATTCTTCAAACCGATAACTGGCATGGGTATCATAATCAATGCCATGTTTCTTTTTCAGCTCCTGAATGTATTGGTGTGTTTTCTTTGTGTGTGGACTTGCTACGCCCACATCATTGCCCACTACTTCAAAGGTGTGGAGAAGCGTTTCTTCCAGGCAGCTGTCAATGCTCATGCCTTTGTGTTCAGCGAGGTCTTTAAGTAAGGCCGCCAGTCGCTTCTCCAGTCGTACCGGCATATCCACCCGCTCTATTTTGATGGGAGGACCTATAGGCGGTATATAGTGTCCGAAGGATAGCTCGTTGCCCCAGGGATCTTTCACACGGTAATCATGCAATTCATAATCCCGGTCATCCGGCGTAACTACTACCTCCACGCCATTGCTGCGTTGAAATTCAAACAGCGCATCTGCATCACCCACTACAAAATACACATAGTTGCCCTTGGGTTCACCCTTGTACAGGTGTATGGAAACTGATCCCAGGTTCATACCCGCCATCTCCGGTGGATCGCCCCAGGTAAAGCCATGGGCAAAGCCCAGTTTGTTGGTATAAAAGTCGACCGCTGCAGGAATATCACTAACCAGTAAGAGGGGATGGAGCCGGTCGCAGTCAATGTTGGGAGGTGTTTGATCAGGCATAATATCCCTTTTTTTGAAAGTTAAGTAAAACCTATCTTCTGTGCAGGGATTTTATGTATTCTACCATTTCATCGTGATAACATGCCGTCGCCGGACTGGTATAGGGTTGCAATTGATCCCTACAGTATGTATATTTAGCCATCCTAACCAAGTAATGACCACCCATGATGAATAAAATAATTATTGCATTTTTAGTCGTTGCGGCTTGTGGCTGTAACAGCGGTAATACCAGTAAAACTATCAAAGTGACCAAACCCGTAGAGCATATTACTGCCACGAATGACCAGCAGGATAGAAGAAATAAGTCGGAAGCCTATTGTAAACAACACAATATCCCCGTGTATAGCAATCCTAACGCCTTGTTTGTGGACCCGGAGAGCGAAGTGGTTATCAGAACAAAGGATGAAGTAGTAGACCGGGCACTGGCGCTTTGCTATATAGGTGTAAAAAGTGAGGGGCTGGAACAGGAGTTCTTAGATAAATTTGACAAAGCATTTAATATCTCTTCCAAACTATCTCCGAAAGAAAAGGCGTACGCAACCGCAGCTCACCCTACAGAACAGCAGAAGATCGACGCCAACTGGCGATATGAAGGCTTGCATGTCATGTTATGGGCGCTGGGATATATTGATTCATTGAGCTATCCAAATCAGGTGTGTAATGTAGCCAATGACGTAAAGATCATCAATAACCTAAAAAATGAAGGATTCAGGCAGCAGGCTAAGCTTAGAAGCAAGCAGGAAATACTTGACCAGGCCGATCTGATACTAAGGCTCCATTGGGCCTGTGTAAGCGCCCGGCTTGATAATAAACCTTCTCCGGGTGGTTTGGACAACAGTGTGGTGGTGGAGCGACATTATGCGCTCAACTGGCTTATTAAATACATGAACCAGGCCTGGGATGATATAGAGACCAACACGTAAAGCTTTTTACTCATTCTGCTCTCAGGCTTTTCACCGGGTTAGTAATAGCTGCCTTGATGGCCTGGGAGCTCACCGTTGCCAGTGCAATCAAAGAGGCGATTGATCCTGCCGCCACAAATACCCACCAGCCTATAGTGATACGGTAAGCAAAAGCATGTAGCCAGGTATTCATAATAAACCAGGTTACCGGGATAGCTATCACAATAGCGATCAATACCAGTTTCAGAAAATCCCTGGAGAGCATAGTGGTAATATCTGTTACAGAAGCACCCAGTATCTTACGGATGCCGATCTCTTTGATACGCTGACTGGCGGTATAGGCCGAGAGTCCCAAAAGCCCAAGGCATCCGATAACAATGCCCAGGATGGCAAACGTAGTAAACAACTTTCCAAACTTCCGTTCATTGGAATATTGTTGATTGAAATATTCATCCAGGAAAAAATAATCAAAAGGATTCCCGGCAAAGGCTGTTGTCCAAGCCTTACGTACAGATGCGATGGTCTGCGCCAGGTTTTCCATCCGGATACGGACAGAATACATTTCTCCACCGTACTTCGAAAAGCCAAATAGCCCGGGAGCAATTGTTTGTTTCAGTGAAACCTGGTGGTAATCATTGACTACACCTACAACTGTTTTGGGTACATCATCAAAGGCGGGTATGCTAACTACTGTTCCCACAATCTCCGCAGGTTCTTTGAATCCCAGCAACCGGGCTGTTGATTCCGTAACAATAACTGCATTATCTTCCTCTCCCGGAAATTCAGGTGAAAAGTTCCGGCCCGCTATCAGCTTCATTTTAAAGGTGGCCAGGAAATCATAATCCATACTATTGGCGCGTATCACCACCGAGTCCCTGCCTGTTGACCCCATTCTTTTTACCAGGGCTTTGAACTCCCGTTGCTTGCCCGGTATCGTTAGTGATGCGGTAATTCCTGTTACGGCAGGTATTTTCTTCAACTCGGCCCGGAATACATCTATAGACCGGTTATAAGCTTCCGTGTTATCGGGAGCGATAGCAGGCCGCTCCATGACCATCACCTGGTCAATGTTCATACCCAGGTCGAGGTGCATCATATAATTCAATTGGCGGTAAATAATGAGCGTTCCGCCTATCAGTACAACAGAGGCTGCAAATTGTGTTACTACCAGCCCTTGCCGCAATAAAATGCCCCGGCGGCTGTGTTGTAACTTGCCTTTGAGTACTGTAATGGGTTTGAAGGAAGAAAGTACCAGCGAAGGATAGAGGCCCGACAGCAGTGAACCAACTGTCCATAATAGCAAGAGGGTGACCCAAAACCAGGATTGGTACAACGACGTATAGGTGAAAGTAATCCCTGTCAGGGTATTGAAATAAGGTAGCGCGATCATGACGAGGAATAAGGATGTTACCACCGCGCATAAATTCACCAGCGCGGCTTCCACTAAAAACTGCCTGATCAGTTGGCCCTTTACTGCACCCACTACTTTTCGTACGCCTACCTCTTTGGCCCGCTCCACCGAGCGCGCAGTAGCGAGATTAATATAATTGATCCACGCGATGACGAGGATAAAAAGACCAATGGCGGACATAAACAGTACAGTGCGTTCACTTCCGTTTTCTGAAGGTTCTTCTGCCAAGGCCGATTGGAGGTGAATGTCGGCTAAAGGCTGCAATCCTAGCACTTCCTTTCGCCCCGACTGTTTAAGGCCCGGCTCATATTTGTCTACTATGGCCGGCAAACGGGCCTCCATGGCCCGGACATCCGTACCGGGAGCTAAACGGACAAACGTATACATGTCATTACGGTTCCAGCCATTATCATAACGCCCAGGGGCTTCACTGCCGCGCCCCAATAAAGTGGCATAAGAGAACAACACATCAAATTTCAAATGGGTATTTTCCGGCAGGTCTTTGAATACACCGGTTACCTGTGCCGGTTCGTTATTCAGATCATCATCCTGCAGCAATAGAGTTTTCCCGATGGGATCTTCCTGTTTAAAATACAAGGCCGCATATTTTTCAGAGATCACTGCTGTCAGTGGTCTTGCCAGTGCTGTACGGGCATCGCCTTTCACCATGGCATAGCCCATCATAGGGAGGAAAGCAGAATCCGCGTATAAAAAATGCTTTTGCTTAAAGGCAACAGGTTCAGGGCGGGCTTCTTTATTTGTAATGATCACATTGTTCTTGTAGCCTACATTATACAACCGGGCATAACTCACCACGCCCGGTAATTCATTTTTGAGCGCAGGGCCCACACCGGGATAATTCTCGGCAGTAGATAAGACCAGTTCATTATTAAGCCAGGAATCCAGTTTTACCCGGTATATATTTTCTTTACCCGGTATGAAATCCTCATAACTGCGCTCGAATTTTACATACAAGGCAATCAGTAGAAAAACGGCCATGCCAATGCCCAGGCCGATGATATTGAGCAGGGAAAAGAACTTATTCTTCTTAAGGCTTCTGAAAGCTGTTCGTAAAAGATTACTAAACATGGTAGTGATGGTTATTGCAGGGTAGTACCACAATAATACCGATTGTTAAAATACTGATAATCAAAAAGCGGGTGAGGTAGCCCTGTTCAATAATGATACAGCGGGTGTACGTTTTTGTTACAGGAAAAACGGGTTACCAGGCTATTCTGCATAGCCGTCACGTGGAATTGTACAAGTAAAGGCGTTAATTATCCATCGCTGCTGTGCAGGCAGAATACGATTTTTAGGGTATAAATATAGAGATACTCATGAATGTCACCATCACCCATATTGACACGGCCTGCATCCTGCTGGAAATTAACGGCTATCGGATACTCACTGATCCTACGCTCGATAATGCCGGCGGACTTTATTACCATGGCTATGGAGCAGTTTCCCGTAAGACCGACAATCCGGCCATGCCGGTAAGCGGACTGGAAAATATAGACCTTATTTTGCTGAGTCACCACCAGCACAAAGACAACCTGGATAAGGCGGGCAAGGCATTCCTCGAAAGGTCATCCGCCAGGGTACTGTCTACCCCTAAAGCTGCGAAGGAAATGGACCATGTAACGGGGCTCGACAACTGGCAAACGGTGCAAATGGAGACTAGTAAAGTCAGTAACCTGCGGATCACGGCCACGCCCGCCCAACACCATCCCTGGTGGATACCGGAGTTTATATCAGGTACGGTCATAGGTTTTATCATTGAATTTGACGGCCAGGAAAACGGCGTTATATACATTTCAGGCGATACGGTCTATTTCAAAGGAATAGAAGAGGTGGCCAGGAGGTATACGATTGATATTGGCATTTTGCATGCTGGTGGCGTTCAGTTTCGGTATCTGACGGGCCTGGGCAGGTATACCATGGATAGCAAAGACCTGCTGAAATCGGCGAAGGCATTAAATCCGCACCGGATCATTCCCATCCATTACAAAGGTTGGTCACACTTCAAAGAAAAGGAAGCCAGCTTACGCAACTCCATCTTGTCTAGCCCCTTCATCAAAGACAAAACCATCTTCCTGAAACCGGGAGAGCCCCTCACCCTGGAAAACTAATACTCTGCCATTCAGTTTTGCGTTAATTTTAAGAGCGTGGTAAAAGCGTACGCAGGTTGTATCGAAACCGGACAGGTGTGTTCTGTAAAGTGCTTATATCTGATTGATTATTAAATGTATAGAGACGGGCACTGCTTTTGGTTTGAATACTTCAACCATCCTCTTATGATTAAAAGCATTTTTACGATTGCCTGGCGGAGCATGATCCGCAATAAAACCTTTTCAGCTATTAATATCCTGGGCCTGGCGCTGGGTATGGCTGCCAGTCTTTTCATTTTTCTCTGGATCAGGGATGAGATGAGCATTGGCAGGCAATACAAGAATAGTTCCACATTGTACCGCATTATGGAACGTGAGTTTACGGCAGGAAAGGTAATTGCTGATGAAGATACACCGGGTATATTGGCCGATGAGCTTAAAAGGCAATTTCCGGAAGTGATCCATGCTGCCGGATTTACCTGGCCCGAAGGGCATGTATTGACGGCGGGCGAAAAGATCATCAGGCAAGTGGGGCGTTATGCAGGGCCTGATTGGTTTTCCATGTACAGCATTAACCTTTTAGAAGGTACTCCCGCCAAAGCGCTTAACACTCCTTCGGCTATAGCTATTTCACGAAAGGTGGCAGACAGCTATTTTGGTAATGCACAGCAGGCTATTGGTAAATCCATCAGGTTCGATAATAATATGGATTACCAGGTGACGGCTGTGTTTGAGAATGTGCCTGCCAATGATCCTGAGCAATATGACTTCCTGCTCAGCTGGGATGAGTTTCTACGTCGCAATAACTGGGCGAAGGATTGGACGAATGGCGGACCGCAAACCCGCATACAACTCAGCCCTGCTGCAGATGTCAAGCAGTTTGAAGCAAAGCTCAAAGACTTCCTGAAAGGAAGAAATACTGATTTTAGTTCTTCTTTTCATATAGAGTTATTCCTGCAACCAGAGACTAAGGCCTATCTCTATTCCGGCTTTAAGAATGGTTATGCTGACGGAGGGCGTATCGAATCTGTACGTTTGTTGGCTATTGTGGCTGCCTTCCTGTTGCTGATCGCCGGCATCAATTTTACCAACCTTGCCACGGCGCGCTCGGTAAAACGGGCCCGTGAAGTAGGGGTTCGTAAAGCAATAGGCGCTGCGCGTTCTTCCCTCGTCAGGCAATTCATGGGAGAGGCCTTTCTGCTGACGCTGATTGCCCTGGTAATAGCCATTACCCTGGTGATCGCATTCCTGCCCGCTTTTAATCACCTGACTGGTAAACAACTCACGTTATCACCGGATCAACCGCAGGTATGGATGATGTTAGCCGGCCTGTTGGTAGTAACGGGTATCTTAGCCGGCAGTTACCCAGCGTTTTTTCTTTCCTCGCTCAACCCGGTGAGGGTATTAAAAGGAGCGCTGCGATTTGGAGCAGGCGCGGTATTTTTCCGTCGTGGGCTGGTGGTGTTTCAATTCATCATGAGCATGCTGCTTATTACAGGCACACTGATCGTGTACAAACAATTGCACTATATACAGACAAAGAATATTGGGTACGACCGGGAAAACCTGGTCAGTATTCCAGGGCAGGGAGAGTTGAGTAAAAAGTATAGCACTTTTAGTCATGAGCTACTCCAAATACCCGGCGTTCGTGCGGTAACGCATGCGGCACTTAATCCTTTACAAAATGGCAATACTACTGAAAGTGTTACCTGGCCAGGTAAAGATCCCAATGATGTTATTTCCTTCAATCAAACGGGGGTATGGTATGATTTTGCTAGGGTATTAAAGGTCGATATTATACAGGGGCGGGATTTCTCTCCTGCCTTTGCAGATTCCAACAACTTCCTGATCAACCAAACGGCCGCAGCCCGAATTGGCTATAAGGATCCTGTAGGCAAACCACTTACCATCTGGGGCAAGCCTGGAAGGATCATTGGTGTGGTGAAAGACTTTCATTTTAATTCCCTGCACGATCCTATTACACCGATGATCATACGGTTGGACGGGGAATATAGCTTTGATAATATCCTGGTACGGACCGAGCCTGGCAAAACAAAAGAGGCCCTGGCGGGTATTGAAGCACTTTGTCGCAGCATGAATCCCGGTTTTCCTTTCAGCTATTCATTTATTGATGAAGGGTACCGGCTGCAATACAAGAGCGAAACAATTGTAGGCACCCTTGCTACTGTTTTCGCTTGCCTGGCGATCTTCATTGCCTGCCTGGGATTATTCGGATTAGCTGCATTTACAGCAGAACAACGTACCAAAGAAATAGGAGTACGCAAAGTACTGGGAGCGAGTGTTACCAGTATCGTGGGGTTACTTTCTAAAGATTTCCTGAAACTGGTGATAATTGCCATCGTACTAGCTACCCCTGTAGCCTGGTGGGTAATGCATGAATGGTTACAATCTTTCAGTTACCAGGCGAAGATCAGCTGGTGGATCTTTGCTGCGGCAGGATTGCTGGCCATGATCATTGCACTGATCACCGTGAGCTTTCAAAGTATCAGGGCGGCGCTGACCAGTCCTTCAAAGAGCTTAAAAACAGAATAGTCATATAAAAAACAAGATCATGCTATCCGTACATGCATTACCTCACTCTGTAAAGAACAAGCCATCGTGCAAAGTTATTCCGGCCATGTTTGTTGTATTGTTGGTGTCTATGCAATTACTCACGATGCGGGCTGCTGCACAATCCAATGAACCTGCCTGGCAGCCTGTATATTCCTTGCCTTCCCCTGCCGGCTGGAGCACGGAACATTTTCCGCTGCCGCCGGATTTTGCGCCGGCCTTTATCGGCAAAGGCACGGAAGATATTCGTTTTCATCCCGGCTGGGGCGACTCTACCAGCGCAGGTTATTGGTCTTATACTTACCTGTGGTGGCTGGATGGTACTGTATCTTCCAGTGAATCCATGTTGCAGCAAAACCTCCAGGCCTATTATGCCGGACTGGTAGGCAGGAATATTACCAGCCGGAAGATCCCGGCTGAAAAAGTAGTGCCTACGGTAGCTGCTGTGAAAAAGATCAAATCAATGGGTAAGGACAAGGAAACCTATTCCGCAACGATCCGGATGCTGGATTATATGACCCAGCGGCCGATGGTGTTAAATGGTATTATACATGTAAAAGACGCCCGGACTGCCGGCAAATCGGCCGTACTGATAGAAGTATCACCCCAGGCGGCAGGACATGCGGTTTGGAAACAAATGGATGAGATCGTTGCGGGATTTGTACCGCCACAAAACTGATATATATCACACTTCCCTGTACTCAATACCCTCCGGCCGGCCCCGGAAATACTGTCCGGGGTGATATCCTGAGAACTCTTTAATGTCATGTCATGTGATGGATGAATACGTGTTTCCTATCGAATACATGTTCATTTATATACTGTCATCGGGCATGAGGATGATGGGAGCGCCTGCCCGCATATAATTACTGCCCGGTGAATATACTGGTTCCTTTATTGTGGCAGGTACTTCCCTGACCTGTTTAAACACCGTTTTGTACACTGTTACACACCCTGTAATGAGTTATTGTTCACAATCAAGTATTGGTGCAGGTTTTGTTGGATTGAAAACATTATTGTAGATTTATATTAGTCTACCAGTTCTGCCTAAACTATTAAATACTTAGCTCTACAGAATCCTCTATCTCCACTCAAGATCCTCGTTTATTAGTTCGTTATTTTTTCTTCACTGGTTTATTAGCTATATCCAATTTCCACGCGCACGATCTTACACAACATTGACCAAATCATCCATTGTTTTGCTATGGAGTACTCCATAGCACCAGGCTATCCATTTTCCTGAAAAAGCTGTTTCCTCTGCTGATCAGCAAGCTATGCGTTTGCCGGATATGACCTGTATCCGGAAGGGATACCCCATTTTCTAACCACAAAAAGAATTGTTATGAAACGTATTCTACTATTCAGTATGTTATTACTGATCGCTACTGCTATGGAAGCACAGCTGGAAGAAGATTTTTCACCAAACCCTGTTGGTTGGATATTAGATCAGGGTGCTCAATTTACCACTGTAAATGGTAATGCCGTGGTGGTGACGCCCGCAGGAGGCGGCAATAATCACTCTGTGATCGGCACCCCCGCTGTCACCAAAACCTCCAACACATTCGAGGTATGCTTTGATATCACACCTTACACTTCCAATCTTAACAGTCAGACCAGCTTTCCCTGTAATACTTTTATGGATGTGTTGTTTGTTAAATCTACGGTCACTACTTCCAATGATGCCGTACTGCCGGCTAATATTTATGCCCGGGTAGATAATTTCTTGTTGGGCACCAATGGAGGAACGCATTGCTTTACCTTCAATTTCCCGGTCAATGTAGTAGCGTCAGATTTTAAAGTATTCCTGTCTTTTCATGCTGCTTGTGTGCAGACGGGTATCAAGCTGGTAGTGGACAATGTGAAGATCAGCGGGGTGGATGAAGTATGTCCGGGGATCACCTGTCCACCTACTGCACTGGATGATGTATTTACCATTACGGATGTAAACGGGCTTTCCTTTGATGCCGTATTATACGGTTCCAACATTAATTATCCCGGGCCTGGCAGTAAAGCAGTTGACCTGGGAGGTACGGATAATGATCCGAATGATACTTACACGCACCTGAGGTGGACATTGGTCACACCACCTGTTGATGGAAGTGTGGTTATAAATGCCGATGGCACCTGTACCATTAACAGGAACTCTAACCAGGTGGTGCAGCTAAGTTTCGTGTACCGGCTTTGCGATGATGGCGCCGATAATGACTTCAATACCACAGGTGATAACCTCTGCGATGATGCGACCGTAACCGTCAACTATGTAGGAGTGAAAGTACCCATACTACTGGCTGGTTTTTCTGCAACCCGGCGGGATGCGGTGATCACCATAAAATGGACAACTACAACTGAAAGCAACAACAGCCGTTTTGAATTACAACGCAGTGCAGGGAACGCTGCTTTCGAAACCATTGCTGTCATCGCTTCCAAAGCTTCGAATGGCAATAGCGACCTGCCGTTGAGCTATGAATACAGTGAATCCAGCACCACCAAACAGGTGCTTGCTTACAGGCTGGTGCAAATAGATAAAGATGGTACCAAAACGATCTATGCCACCAGGATGGTGAAGGGGATGATGTCGGCAGCTGCCATGATCATTACGCCCAATCCGGCCCCTTCGGGCAGGTTTACCATCCTCTTCGATGATGTACAGCCAAGGGATATTGTGATCACTGACCTGAGCGGGAAGCAGGTACAGGAATGGAACAGTTATTCACCAAGCAACCTGCTGGTCAATGGGCTTCGCGCCGGCATGTACATTATACGGGTAATGACTAAAACCTCCTCAGAAAAGCTGGTGCAAAAGCTACTGGTTACACAATGATAGTGCTGAAACCCCGGCCCTATTTTCATCAAAGCCCCTTCAAAGAGGGGGCTTTTTTGTAATATGACTGGTTTTCAAGCGCAGGGTGAATTTTTAGAGCTGCCCGCAATCGGCCCCGAGTGCCAATTCTTTCTTAGATTGCACCCTCAAATGTTGTCCTTATGAGCCAGGTGATCATTTCGGTCCGGAATCTTGTTAAAAAATATGGTCAGTTTGAAGCGGTGAAAGGCATCAGCTTTGACGTGCAGGAAGGGGAGATATTTGGCCTGCTAGGCCCCAATGGGGCTGGTAAATCCACCACCCTGGAGATCATTGAGACCTTGCGGGAGAAGACATCCGGCGAGGTAACGGTAAATGGATTTAACCTCGATACGGATCCCAATGAGATCAAAAAGATCATAGGGGTACAGTTGCAAACCTCCGGTTTCTATCCCGGTCTTAATCTCCTGGAACTGGTAGACCTTTTTGCCGGTTTGTACAACCGGTCGGTCGATCCGCGCGAATTGCTGAAGAGTGTGAACCTGGAAGACAAAGCCAAAAACAAATACAAGGAACTGAGCGGAGGCCAAAAGCAGCGGTTTTCCATTGCCACCACGCTGATCAATCAGCCAAAGATCATCTTCCTGGATGAACCTACCACGGGGCTTGATCCGCAGGCACGCCGCAATTTGTGGGACCTGGTAAAGCATATCCGGGCGCAGGGCACCACGGTGATCATTACCACCCATTATATGGATGAGGCCGAGGTATTGTGCGACCGTATCGCCATCATCGATTCCGGGAAGATCATAGCTATGGATACGCCTGATAAAATGATCGATGCATTGGTGGCAACAGGCTTTGAAAGACCCAAAGAAGTTAAGAAAGCCAACCTGGAAGATGTGTTCATCAACCTGACGGGCCATGCCCTGCGAGGAGAATAATCAATGAGTTAATTTGAAAATATGGACTTACGTTATCCTATTGGTAAATATGAACCCCAGCCATTTTCTGACAAGCAAAAAAGAGCCTGGCTGCAGGATATACAGTTCCTGCCGGGACTAATGGAACAAGCCATTGAGAACCTCGATGAGCGCCAGTTCGATACGCCTTATCGTGATGGAGGATGGACTATAAAGCAAGTGGTGCACCATGTACCCGATAGTCATATGAATGCTTATACCCGTTTTAAACTGGGGCTTACGGAAGATAAGCCGGTCATCAAGCCCTATGATGAAGTGGAGTGGGCCAACCTGCGTGATGTATCCGTAGTGCCTGTCAATATCTCCATTACCCTGCTCTATGCTTTACATACGCGCTGGCATGCAGCTATCCGCGATCTTACCGATGAGCAGTGGAAAAGAACGGTCATCCATCCCGAACAAAATAAAGAGCTTACCCTCTGGTACCTGCTGGGCAGTTATGCCTGGCATGGCAAGCACCATGTGGCGCATATTACCTCCCTGCGGGAAAGGAAGGGCTGGCAATAAAAAAGCCTGCACAATGATGGGTATCATCATACAGGCTTTTGAAAAATCAACCTCAATACACCTATTTGACTTTTTATACGATGAACGGATCCACTATGGCCAGCACGGCTGCTTCCGTTAGTGGTTCATCAAATGCTTCTGTTGCTGCATTCACAGCGATACCCGTTCCGTTGATGTTCACCATATCGATGGTAGCCTGTGTTGACAGGTCTTCCCCGTTGTAGCTGGCCTGCACAGCTGCGCCAATACCTCCTGTATCCTTACCGGTGATCCATGGCTTAATGGTCGTATTGCTCAAAAAGTTGCGGCGCATGTACCGGATATGCGAGGCATGCCTGGCCTCTACAGCATGTATTTGCAGGGCTGCTGTAAGTACATCGTTGTTGGAGATCAGTTCCGCTGCCCGGCCTTTATAGGCGCGCACGCCGGTATCTTCAAATGTTTGAGCCACTGCCAGCAACAATCCATAATTGGTGAATACATCTTTGAAAGGGCCATTGTTTGAACCATTGCCTGCGCTGAAATCGAAGGTTGGTTTGGCCCCGGGAGTAGAGCCACTGGCAGTGATAGCTGTCTTTAAAAAAGCGACGTGTGCATTTTCATGATCACGGATGGTAGTAAATGCACCTGTGGGAGGCCCCGCAGGTACGATTCCGCTTTGCACAGCCTTGGTGTAGAATTCTGCTTCCAGGTATTCCAGTTTCAAGGCATATTGCAGTACATCGAGGATGGTGCCGTTGGTGCCTCGTCCATAGGCTTTGCTGAAAAGCCCACCGAGGGCCAATGGTACAGCGGCCAGGGCCAGCTTACCGCTCAGCTTGGCGAATTGCTGTATCACTTTGCGGCGTGGGTTGAGCCTGTCATATATTTCCGGATCTACCTTTTCAACTTCAGTAATAATATGGTGGATATTCATATGTATATTTTTAGGAAGTGGGTAAGTTGGATGCGTTGATCTTCGACTTCAGGAAAGAAGCAGCGGTGGCCAATACTTCGCCGGGTGCCTTGGCCATATCCAGCCCATTGGCATCAATGGCTGTATTATCGGCAAAAGAACCATTGGAGATGAGGTCGCGGATGAGGGCCGCATGCCTGGCTTCAACAGAAACAATTTTACCTGCCAGTAAAAGATAGTCAGGACTGGTAATCAATTTGCCGGCGCCGTTGTAGGCAGCGACCCCAAGGTCTTCAAATGCTTTGGCAGTTCCCAATACACTGTCGCGACTGGAGAAATTGATGGCGGCGAAGTTTACTTCCAGGCCCGGAATGGCTTTATCGGCCAATGCTTTTTTGAAGAACTCACGGTGCGCAATTTCATGGTCCCTGATATCGGTGAGCAGGGCCGTTTCAGTGGCAGTGATGCCCGGGAATGGCGTCATCATCACCTGGGTATAAAAGGCCGCTTCCAGTTGTTCAAGTGCATAGGCATAGTTTAAGATACCAATGTCGCCACTGCCAAGGTTGATACCGGTGTCGTCATTTTTATCTTTTTTACAGGCGCCCACCACCGCGGCCATGGTAACCAGGCCGGCAGTTTGTGTAAGAAATCGCCTCCTTGCCAAACCCTTTGGGGTAATGGCATGCTGATCTTCAGAAACATACATGTGTTTTTGTTTCATACAATTTTTTTTGCTGAATGATACAATAGAGGTTACCTGGTAACCATCGGTGATTACAACAGACGATCATGTGGGGGGCTTATGCCCTCAACCAGGATGTTACATTGTTCAGTATTTAACTGAAATCTGGTGGATTAATTAAACACGATTATAGAAACAGAAGGCTTACACCGGGCTGCATATACGTCCTTATTAGCTTGATAAGGACAATCAGGCTGGTTTGTTATAACAAATGCTGATGCACAATTATATACGAAGTGCAGTTTGCTAAAAGTTTGAACAGGTAATAAAAAGTTTACGATACCTGGTATAAAAAGAGCAATGACCGGCAGGGAAGATATTTGTGGGTAAAATTCGGGACAAAAGTAGAGCTGGGCGGGTTAAAAAAAAGGAAGGCCGGCAAAAGCCAGCCCTCGTGTGAGCCTTTTAGCTCCTGGGTAACACCACATGTTCGATCATTTATATAATTCGGTTTTTTATTGGCTATTTAGCAGGCTATTGGTTTGCTCGACTTCTTTCTTTTGCGGAGTCTGTACCGGAGGTGATTGAAATAAATACGTAAGAAGACTTAGTGTTGGATTTTTAAAATCTGATTTTTATGTTTTATTCCCGTAAATCCAATTTTATTGGAAATCCGTAGCCGGGCCACATGAATATCAGGCCGGGGATGTATTTTTACTTTTTTAATTACAACCCGTCATTAATTTACGACCATGGCTTACTGGCTTGTTAAATCAGAACCATTCAAATATTCCTGGGATCAGTTTGTAAAGGACAAGGAGACTTATTGGGATGGAGTGCGCAATTATGCGGCCCGCAATTTCATGAAAGAGATGAAAAAAGGTGATCAGGTATTGTATTATCACAGCAATGAAGGATTGGAGATCGTAGGAATTGCCAAAGTGACAAAAGAATTCTACCAGGACCCCACTACAGAGGAAGACGCCTGGGTGGTGGTGAACCTGGCCCCCTATAAAAAGTTAAAGAAACCGGTAGGCCTGGCACAGATCAAGGCCGACAAACGGCTGGCCAATATGGCCCTGGTACGCCTGGGCAGGCTGTCCGTAGGCCCCGTTACGAAAGAGGAGTGGGCCGTGGTGATGGAACTGGCCGGCGAATAGGGTTACTTTTTTGCGTGTTAAGATGGGCCTGCTACAGGGCCCATTTTCATTAGATCCAATATTTGTTGCAGGAGCGTTTATGTAAAAATAGTATTCACCGCATCTAATCTTCACTTACGCTTAAAAAGTATAGCCATGAAATTCAACACACAATGGCAGCTACCCCTATTGGTGGTATTGCTGATGACTGTCAATGCCTGCAAGAACAAGGGAAAAGTAGCCGCAAATGAAGTTGCTTTATTGCAGGTTACAGAAGAAAAAGCGACTGCAGCTTCAGCCAAAGTTACTACAGATGCCAATACCCAGTTTAAGTATACCGGTACGCCCGGTTATGTAGCCACTGATTCTGCGGGCCAGCAGGAGGAGGAGCAAGCGCCTCCCGCAGGCAATGAAAAAAAGCAGGCTCCATCTCCCCGGCAAACTCCTGTAGCCAATCCCGACTGGGATAAAAAGATCATTAAGAATGCAACTTTATCGGTAGAGGTAAAAGATTATGTACGCTTCAATGAGCTGGTGCGTGCTGCCGTAAAGCAATCCGGCGGTTATATTGCACAGGAAGAACAAAGCGAATCGGATTATAAAATTGAGAACAGTATTACCATCAAGGTGCCGGTCGATCAGTTTGACAATACGGTATCGGCACTTACTCCCGGCAAAGAAAAAGTATTGGTACGCAAGATCACTTCACAGGATGTAACGGGTGAGGTGGTAGATACCAGGGCCCGGCTGGAAGCCAAACGGCAGGTACGCCTGCGCTATCTTGACCTGCTGAAGCAGGCCAAGAACATGGAAGAAATACTCCAGGTGCAAAACGAGATCAACGATATCCAGGAAAATATGGAGGCTGCCGCTGGCCGCGTGAGTTACCTTACGCACTCCGCAGCTTTCAGTACTATACAGTTGGGTTATTTCCAGGTACTGAATCCACAGGCAAGAGACCAGGAAACTCCTCCGGGCTTTGGACAAAAAGTATTGACAGCGTTAACAGCCGGACTGGGATGGGTAGGAGAGCTAATTATTTTGTTGGTTAGTCTCTGGCCGGTATGGCTGGGGCTGCTTACGGCCTGGTGGATATACCGGAAATACCGTCCTGCCAAACGGGTACCGGTCAACAGTGTT
This sequence comes from Paraflavitalea soli, assembly GCF_003555545.1. Lineage (GTDB taxonomy): Bacteria > Bacteroidota > Bacteroidia > Chitinophagales > Chitinophagaceae > Paraflavitalea > Paraflavitalea soli. The sequence goes on from NZ_CP032157.1 coordinate 1,015,036, forward strand.
GCGCCGCCTGCGCATCCGGAAGTATAATATTATTAAGTCTCTCATTGCTGGGTCTTTTTTATAGCAGTATGGCGCCTGGGTGACTTTGGTGTTACCAGGCGTCTGCTGTAATTTTACGGCAATCGCCAAATATAAATATCCAATGAAGAAAAAGTTAGTCGTCCTGACGGGTGCAGGCATCAGTGCTGAAAGTGGATTAAAGACCTTTCGGGACAGTGATGGCTTATGGGAAGGATATGAAGTGACAGAGGTTGCTACACCCAGGGCCTGGAAAAAGAATCCTCAGCTCGTGCTTGACTTCTATAATTTACGTCGTGGTAATGTATTGGAAGCACAACCCAATGCTGCGCACTTTGGGCTGGCAGCTTTGGAAGAATATTATGATGTGCAGATCATAACGCAAAACATAGACGACCTGCACGAACGGGGAGGCTCCTCCAACGTATTGCACCTGCATGGAGAAATATTCAAAATGCGTAGTGAAATGGATGAATCCCTGGTCTATGATATAAGGGGTGATATCAAAATGGGCGATACCGCAGAAGATGGCGCGCAGCTAAGGCCGAATATCGTTTGGTTTGAAGAACCTGTGCCGCTGATCGAAGAGGCTGCCCGCATGGTGAGGCAGGCTGATCTGTTTGCTGTAATAGGCACATCGCTGGTAGTGTATCCTGCTGCGGGCCTGCTCAACTATGCTCCCTGGAATATTCCTAAGTATATTATCGACAAAAAGATACCTTACACTTCCTCCGTAGGTCCACTGACCATTATTGAGAAACCAGCTACCGAAGGTGTTCAGGAATTAGTAACTCTCCTGACTAAATCTTAAAGCAAACCTGGCCACCCGGGATTCATGGCCAGGGGAACTAGGAAATATTTTCAAAGAAAATAATACCCTGTTGCTCCAGTTCTTCCAGCACCGGTTCATAGATCTGGGCAAGGATGGGAATATGCAATCCGGTCAGTTGGATCTTTCCTTCCAGGATCAGTTTGGCGGCAATGCCCAGGGGTAAGCCTACTGTTTTGGCCATGGCCGTGCGCAGCTGGTCTTCTCCTTTTACGATCAGGGTACTGCTAATGGTATTGGCCGGGCCGCCGGCTGTTTCGTAAGTTATTTCGTGCAGCATTACGATCATGTCTTTGTCTTCCTTGCCCAATGCCAGTTTTGTTTCCAGGGCAAATTGCAATACATCAGCTGCACTGCAGGTGCCTTTATTGATGATGGTATTGTTGTCGTCCAAGCCCAGGAAAAACAACTGCTTCATGGAGAGGTTGGCTTCATGCATCTGGCCGGCTACGGTAGCTGCTGCTTTGGTCTTTACAGCGTCGAGGTTAATATCCATCAATTGTCCCTGATCATCCACCATCATGAAGTCCTGCAACGCCTTACGGTCGTTCTCATCTACTTCCTGCTCGGCTTTGATCAATTGCTGTAGTTTCTCCAGTAGCTCTTTGGTTTGTGCAACGCGGGCGGTCAACTGTTTTTCTATCCATTCTGAAAAGCCATGGGTATTAAAATGCTGGTGGAAGAACTGTTGTAAGGTAAGCCCATTGGTATCGTATTGCGGGGTTTCATCGGTGAGCTTCAGTTCGATCACATTTTTCCATCCAAAGCAAAACTCCGGATAGCGGAGGGTGGTACGTATAAAAGTGGCAGCTTCTTCGAGTTGATAAACGGGGATATAGCTGAGCGAGTCGCGGTTGGGATAATAGGCGAGGTAACCGAGTTGGGGCACATTGACTACGCGGTTGGCGTCAAAGAGTTCGGTATAGGACAGGTGGATATCCTGCTGGTCTTCTTTGTATATAGCGCCTGCCTTACCTGCCAATACTACATTGCGTGGGTTCCAGCTTATCTTGTAACGCCAGGGGTTGTCATCATATTCAGGGGCTACCAATCCACCGCAATGGGATTTGAAGGAGGTGATGGTTCCCCCGGAAGCTTTGATGCGGTGGATCAGCTGCATGGCGCTCATATGATCGATGCCCGGGTCGAGCCCCATTTCACAAAGGAATAGCAATCCCTTTTCCTGTATCTGTGGCGCTAGTGACGCGATCCTTTCATCCACATAGGAGGCGGTGAGCAGGTGTTTACCCAATTCCACACAACTGTTGGCTACCAGGAAATGGAGGGACGGAGGTAGCAGGGATATTACAATATCGGCCGAAGCGATCAGGGCGTTGCGGTCTTTTTCATGCTCCACATCAATGGCTACTGCCTGGGTGTGGGGGGCGTCGCCCGTTTTGGAGCGGGCAAGGGCGAGGTTGTTATCGGCTACGGTGAGCTGCCATTGGTGGGTCTGCACGGTAGTTGTCAGGTACCCGATAAGGCAGGTGGCCGACTTGCCGGCACCAAACACTAAAATATGTTTCATGCAAATCCGGATATGGGATGCAATATAGATAAAGTCCGGAAGACCGGAAGTCTGTAAGTCCGTAATGCCGGAGCGCCTACTGTATTACTTACCGACTTTTCTGACTTGCGGACCTTGCCGACTACTAAACAAAGAATAACCGGACCGCTATAAGCTGCCCGGTTTTCTCGTTCTGAGCCGTCCTTAAAATGAGTTATTGTTGTAGCTTGATCTCGCCAAGCTGGGTAGTCTGGCCTTCTTTTACATCTGCATCCAACAAGGCATCTTTGTATGGCTTTTTAGCATCGATCCATACTTTCCAGGCACCGGGCTGTACGATAAAACTGAAACCTCCCCCTTCTGCTGGTTTAATTTTGAGCGAGTCGGTTCCATTAATAGCGATTACTACCTCGGCTGCATCTGTTGGTGAAATCCTCCCCGAAATGGTTGATTGTCGCATAACGCGAACGGCGTGCAGACTGGCTACCGCGATGACGATAACGATCAACGTGGCGAGTGTCTTTTTCATAACGAATGGTTTTAGCGATGGTACAAATCAATATTCCCGGGCTTACCGCACAGGAAACGTTTTACTAGAGCAACGGTTAAAAACGGGAGAGGGGAGAATTCATATGCAATCGCAGGATGACATATATTCAATTTCTATGCCATGGTCTGGTAACTGGCCGTCGACACCAGCCAAAGGAAGGAAGCAATTCGTTTCAAACACAAAAGCGGCCTGCATTGGAACCGCTTTTGGGATGCTATAAAATACGTTATAAGTTAACCGGAATTTAATATCCTGCATGGGCCAGCCCAAGTGCTTTGGAGTTAATACGGGTAATAACATAATCAACTGTTACACCCCGATTGGTACGTGGCGCCTCAACTGTCTTCTGTTCCCCGGGCGCTACATCACTAAAGAGCAGCAGCTGGGTTTTTACCACACGCTTTTCTGGTCCGAGGTAACGGACCTCTACCTGTACTTCATCCAGGGGGTAAAGACTGTTATTGGAGATGGTAAGCTGCAGGTCGGAAATGCCGCCCAGCACGCCGGTCTTGTATTTATTGGCGTCAACAGCCACCAGCTGGTGGATATTTTTGCGGGCTTGTTCTACTTCCTGGCGGCTGACCGGGGGGCCGGCTGGTTTATTGGTGACCAGGGCGGGGATGACCTTTACGGTTTGCCGCTGTGATACATCCTTTACCGGCAGGGATTCTTTCATGGCAGGCGCTTCCACCTTGTGGTTGACAGGCGTGCCAATGGTCTCCTGCTTGTTATTATTATTGGGTTCAACAGCGGGCTGCTGCTGATCGGCAGCAGGGTTGTTGTCAATAGACGTAAGGTTATTGGGTGTCAATGGCAGCGCGGCTTCCTGGGCAGGCAGCTGATTTTTCCTGTCGCGCTCCTGGATCTGCTTCACCAGCTTGTCGAGCGCAGCACTGTCCTTTTGCTGGCGGTTATTACTGATCACCAGGCCAATGATAACGCCTCCCAGCAATAAGCAGGCGGCAGCGATGCTGCGCATCAATAACCGGTGGTTATTGGCGCGGGGCTGTGGCATGTGCGCCAGTTTTTCTTCCTGCCTGGGATGGTTCTTTTCAACGATCTCAGAGAAGCCGGGAACAGGGGTTTCTTCCGAAGTGGCCGTTTGATTGGCTATGACCGGGTTGGCTGCTGCACTTTCGGCTTGTTTTATCTTTTCTTCCCGCAGGCGGGCAAACTTTTCATTTAACAGGGAAGCGGGGGAGTCCTCCTTATCCGTTGCCTGGCTATTGGCCTGTGTTGTTTTGCCGTTTGCTGTGGTGGTGCTGGTCGTCCCACGGTTGCCGGCTCCGGCGGGTAAGGTAACGTATATCTTTTTGGCAATAACCGGTTGGGGCGTACTGTTGCCGGTTACGGGCGTCGTAACCACAATGGCTTCGGTATGTACCGGTTGCTGGTAAGTGCTATTGGTTTGTGATGCCTGGGTGGCTGCCTGCTGGGCGGTGTTTTTTTTGTAGAACCGGTCGTACGGTTGTTCCTCTACGGCAGGTGCAAAGGCTTTTAATTCGGCAATTTCACTGGGGTATCGCCATGCGGCGCTTTTCCCATCCAACCATACAAGGTCATAAGGTTTAAGGCCCTTGGTCGTTAACTCTTCCACTGAGTAAGGCCCCGTTTGCTTGTTGTCGCGGAGTAATAAATACTTGTTCATATTTCAACGATAAGCATTCACAAAAGCTCAAAAGCAATTGTAGTGGTACGATCACGGAAACATGCCGGGTAGTTATTCAGGGGGATTGGAGTAGGGAATGGAATTGGAGGTGGATTCTTTCTACAGTGTAAATGCAAGTTAATAACTTGGACCCACTTATTCCAATTACCAGGCCGGAAAAATTGTTAAAATACAAGAATTTAGAAGACAGAATCCAGCATACAGAAGCTTTTGAGGCGAGGTTTAGGTCGGAAATCATGAGTCTGGAGTCGAAAGCCGGGAATCAGGGCCAGTTATCCCGAAGTCAAAACGCTACATTCCCTGTTCTGTATTCTTCTGTATTCTATATTCTATATTCTGTTTTCTATATCCTATTTTTACAACTACTTCATTTATAGCACGATTTTATGGATACAACAGGAACTATGAGCCAGCTACACATTCCTATGTCTTTGCCACTACTGAACCAGGTGCCTGCGGGTGGAATGACCGTGCTGGCGGGGGATGTAGGGGGCACCAAGACCAACCTGGCTATTTACCAGGTTACCCCCCAGGGCATAAAAATGGCGCAATCGGCACGTTATGCCTCCGCCGAATACAAATCGCTGACGTCTATTTTACAGCATTTCCTGTCGGATTATGACCTGCCGAAGCCTCATCGTATCAGTTTGGGCGTAGCAGGTCCGGTCCTGAATGGGAAGGTGGACCTTACCAACCTGAGCTGGGTGTTGGATCAGTCGGCAATTGCCCGGGATATGGGAGTAGAGAAGGTTGTCCTGATCAATGACCTGGAAGCCATGGCCTATGGACTGGCCGGCTTGCAGCCGGAAGACTTTCTTACCATACACGCGGGCCAGGAAAAAGCGGTTGGGAATATGGCGATCATAGCCCCCGGCACGGGACTGGGAGAGGCCGGCTTGTACTGGGATGGGAAAGCTTATTTCCCGTTCCCCACAGAAGGCGGGCATTGTGACTTTTCGCCCCGTACAGACCTGGATATGGACCTGTGCAAGTACCTGCAACTGAGTGGCGGGGTGGTGAGTTGGGAAAAGGTAGCGGCAGGCCCTGCTGTGACCAGCATTTATACTTTTTTGCGTGATGTAAAGAAGAAGGAAGAACCATCCTGGCTAACAGAGCAGTTGGCTCTTGAAAAAGATGATTCTGCGGTGATCAGCCAGGCGGCACTGCACAACAAGGCTGCCATTTGTGTGGAAACCATGGATCTTTTTATCCGGTATATAGCCCGCGAAACCTCCAACCTGGTCTTGAAAATGAAGGCTACCGGGGGCGTTTTCCTGGGAGGGGGCATTCCTCCCAAAATTGCGCCACTGTTGATGAAGGAGGCTTTTTACCGGCATTTTATGGATTGTGATCGCATGCAGCATATGCTGGAAGGTGTGCCTATCCAGATCATCAAGAACGATAAAACGGGTTTATTGGGAGCTGCTTATTATGGGGCCTATGGGGAGTGGTGATTCCGAATTCCGGATATAGCATGTAGGATTGCTCCGCTGTTCGTACAGGCTGAGTAATTACAACTTATCCATGAATGGAAAACAATTGAATGGCTTTAATGTTAAATTTGTTTGAATGGGCTCTCAGCATAATGCAAGTCAGTACCTGGTACGCCTTTGCTCCTGCAGAATCCGGAATTCTACATTCTAAATTAGAAATTGTCCCTGTATGAACAAGCGTTGTGGTTATCAGTTTATCCTGTGCGTATGTATTTTATCAACCTTTCAGATCACTTCCTCCTTTGCCCAGAAAAGTAAAGTAACAGAGAATGTAGACCTGGTATTTCACAATACGGCCGAGATGCTGCAGCAGATCCACTATGCACCTAAAAAGCTGGATGATAAATTCTCTACCCAGGTGTTTACAGCCTACCTGGATCAATTGGACCCCGGCAAACGTTTTTTTCTGAAGGAAGACCTGCACCAGTTCAAGAAATATGAATTACAGCTGGACGATGAAATGAAAGGGAAAGTGGTTCACTTTTATAAAGTGGTCAACACAGCCTTCCGCCAACGGCTAAAGGAGTCGGAAGTAATCGTGGAGGAATTGCTCAAGCAGCCTTTCAGGTTCAATACTGCTGAAGTATACAATACGAATACTGATAAACTGGATTATTGTAAGTCGGTGGATGACCTCAAAAACCGCTGGCACAATTACCTCAAGTTCCAGGTACTGGGACAATATGAGGACCTGCTCGACATCCATGCGCGGGATACCGCCAATAAGCTGAGCGATGCACAAATGGAGGAGAAGGCCAGGCAAACCATCCTGCGAATCGAAAAGCGCAATATTGCCAACCTGCAGAAGTTAACTACTGATGAAGAAGCTTTCAATACGTATGTAAACAGCATTACCAACCTGTATGATCCCCACTCTAATTATTTTCTGCCGGTTGACCGCCGGGAGTTCCAGGAAAGCCTGAGCGGTGTGTATTATGGCATTGGTGCTTTGCTGCAGGATATGCAGGGTAAGATCGGTATTGGTGAGTTGATGATCGGTGGCCCCGCCTGGAAATCAGGACAGGTAGAAAAAGGTGATGTGATCGTAAAAGTGGCCCAGCAGGGTGGTAAACCGGTGGAGGTAGCTGGCTTTGTAATGAGTGAAGTGATCAAGCTCACCAGGGGCCAGCAGGGAACATCGGTGACGATTACCTTCCGCAAGAATGATGGCAGCCTGAAAGATGTGACCCTGAAGCGGGAAGCATTGCAGCTGGACGATACTTTTGTAAAGAGTGCCATTATAGAAGATTCTGTGAAGCTGGGTTATATTTCCTTTCCCAAGTTCTATACTGACTTTGGGGATGCGAACGGACGCAGTTGTGCTGCCGATATGGCGCGTGAGCTGGCCCGCCTGCAACTCGAAAATGTAAAAGGCATTATCATCGATATCCGTGATAATATCGGGGGCAGTTTGGGAGAGGTGATCAATATGATCGGCCTGTTCATCAAAGAAGGACCGGTAGTACAGGTGAAAGGTCCGGCAGGTGAGCCTTATGTGAGCCGGGTAAAAGGAAGGAATGTATTATATGATGGCCCATTGGTGGTGCTGGTCAATGAAATGAGCGCTTCTGCTGCTGAGATCTTTGCAGCTGCTATACAGGACTATCACCGCGGCATTATTGTAGGTAGCAGCTCTACTTATGGTAAAGGATCGGTGCAAAGGCCTTTCGGCATAGGCGACAACCGCGTAGCGGCTATGAACGCCGTGAATACCGACCTGGGCACGCTGCATGTGACCTTGCAAAAATATTACCGCATCACAGGCGCTGCTACCCAGTTGAAAGGGATAGAAGCGGATGTTAAATTGCCCGGCATTTATGAGCCATATAAAATGCAGGAGAAGAACAACCCGACAGCCCTGGCCTGGGATACTATTCAGGCCGTACCTTTTGCGCTCCTGGATGAGCAGGGAACCATTCCCAAAGTAGTGGCGCTCTCTGCCGAACGTATGCGGCAGGATACCACCCTGCTGGCGCTCAGCAAGAACCTGCAGTGGATGCAAAAAAGGAATGGAATCTATGCCCTGCAGCTGGACAAATACCGCGCTGCTGAAAAGGAATTACAAACTAAAGTAAGCTCCATACGCAAGCAACTGGTATCTGCCAAGCCAATGGGAGTTAAGAATACCACCGATATGGAAGAGGGGCTCAAGACCAAAGAGCAATTCAAAAATGACAGCAATAAAGCCTGGCTCAACTCATTAAAAAGAGACCTGTTCCTGTCTGAAGCAGTATATGTAATGTATGATTACCTGCGGCTGAAAATAAGTTAATGTCAGACACCTCATCCCATCATGAAATATACCTGTTTAGCTATAGGCCTGTTGCTGACCACCCTGGTGCAGGCACAACAATCAAGGAGTGATAGCAGTAAACCTTTTGTGTTGGGTGTTACTGATGGGTTCTACTCCAGGTTGTTGGGTGAAAAGCGAACGGTCAACATTTATCTTCCCGAAGGATATGACAAATACGACACGGTTACCTATCCGGTGATCTATTTGCTGGATGGTGCGGCTGATGAAGATTTTATTCATGTAGCCGGACTTGTTCAGTTCAATAACTTCTCCTGGATCGACCGGGTACCTAAATCAATTGTAGTAGGTATTGTAAATACCGACAGGAAAAGAGACTTTACTTTTCCCACCAGTATTAAGGAGCAAAAAGACCAGTACAAAACGGCCGGCAGGTCGGCGCTCTTCATTGCCTTTCTCGAGAAAGAGTTACAGCCCTTTATTAATAAGAAATACAAGGGAACTGGTTCCAATATGCTCATCGGTCAATCCCTGGGCGGGCTGTTGGCAGCAGAGGTCTTATTGAAACGCCCCCAGCTTTTTAATAAATACATAATTATTAGTCCCAGTTTGTGGTGGGACAATGGATCATTGCTAAACCAGCCTTCGGCTTTACTGGAAGAAAAGTTTGATCGTCCTACCGATGTGTATATCGGAGTTGGTAAAGAAGGATTAACACCCGGCGCCAACCCCCGTGTAATGGAAGTAGATGCCAACCTGCTGGCAGATAAGATCAGGACCACAAAAAGTAAGCAGGTGACCGTTCATTTTGACTATCTGCCGCAGGAAGATCATGCCACCATTATGCACATTGCTGTATTTAACGCACTTCGTTTGTTGTATCCCAAGGCCATCAATAAAGAAGACTGATCGCTTTTCTCTACCCCTGCCGGTTTTATTACCAGTTGTTCATTTGATCCTTGTTGATCCTTTCGGGTTGTTCCGGCGCATGCTCTCTCCAGTTCTTATCATACTTCACAAAGAAAGCGAGCCAGAGCGCTCTTGCCAGGCGCATCAGCACAGGCTGCAGCCCGATCAGTAAGACACCGTTGATGGCCATCCAGTAAAAGAAGCGGTTATCCTGCGTGCTAAGGCCAATAAAGACCCACCAGGCTACCAGGGTGGCTACGCTGAGTGCTACAGACAGTGCATAACTTACATAACTGGAGCCATAATAGAAACCTACTTCCAGTTCAAAAGGCTGTCCACAGGAAGGGCAGCGTTCATTCATCTTCATGGTGCTTTTCAGTTTGTAGGGATTGGCTTCCACAAACATATTGCCCTGCCGGCAGCGCGGACATTTACATTTAAGAATATTGAATGCGCTGGGAGTGGATTGGTGAGAGGCGGTGGCCATGTCCATGATCATTTATTTTCGGTGTGAAATTGTTTTCTAAACTCATCCGGGGTCATTCCGGAATACTTCTTAAAGAACCGGTTGAAGTAGGAGTTGTCCTGGAAGTTCAGGTCATACGCAATCTCTGTAACCGTCATCCGGGCATTGGTGAGCAGTCGCTTGGCTTCCAGGAGCACACGCTCGCGGATCAGTTCACCAGCCGTTTTACCCAACAGGTCCTGGCATAGCGCATTGAGGTGATTGGGTGTTACGTACAAGAGATCGGCATACTCCTTCGGCAGGCGGATAGAACGGTAATGGGTATCGATCAGCCGCCTGAACCCCCGGAGCAGTATTAGTTTTTGTTGTGGTATGGCTTTATTGCTGTTGGCAGCGAGTGAATGGTCGATCAGCAGGAACAACTGCAGCAACAATACCCGTACCATATCTGTATGACTTTTCCAATCATGTCCCGAATAGGTCAGTATCGACTCCAGGAGTTGAGCAGTTTGTTTGTGCAGGTCAACGGGCAATTGGTATACACCTTCTTCACTGATACCGCTGAAGAAAGGGAACCGGTCCATATAATGAGGGTTCTGCAGGAATGACTTGAAGAAATTCTCTGAAAAGTTGATGATGAATCCCGCCATATTATTATCAAAATGCCAGCTGTGTACCTGGCCGGGTATCATGAAATATATTTGGTACGGCTTTACGTCGAATGTGGTGAAGTCAATGGAATGTGTTCCTTTGCCCCTGGTAAAAAGCAGCAGGTGATAAAAGGAGTGGCGATGGGGGAAATGCAGGTGGTCATAATATTTGTGCAGGTAGCTGGAGAGCCGGTCGGCCAGGAAATCGTCGTTGGCTCCTGGTTCCCTGCTGATGCTGCAGATATCATACACCGGTATGTTTTCCTTTGCCATGGTGAACTGGATTGAGAAACAAAGCTACATCCGAAAAGTGCAATCCGTGTGGCATAATTCAGGGAGTTGATGGTACTTTTTACTGATGGTTAGTTTTGGGCGGGCGATATGGGGGTGTTCTACGGCTCTCCCGTAAATCTCCCCATAGTAGTCCCAGAGAAATCCCAGGAGAATACTACTACCATGGCCTCTATAAGAGCTCTATATGTGCTCTATAACAGCTCTATAAGAGCTCTATAACTTTTTGAAATATATTGAATACTTTGTATGTTATAGTGCAAGGGGATTTCTGGTATTCAGCGTATTTTTAATAACCAGATTAAAATTGTGTGGAAAAACAACCATTATGCATGCAAACAAACGAAGATTGCGGAAACTGTCAGGGGTGATTTGGAAATGGGTATGTGAATGTCGTACGTTTGTATGGAACAGTTACCAAAGCAATTGACCATGTGGACGAGGCCTCTAAGCATGGTTGATGGAACTAAGTGTTGTGCAACACTGAAAGCAAGCTTCGAGCGACGAGCTTAAAGCTGCGAGCGCCCGCTCCCGCTGTGGCGGGACAAGTTGTGGCGGGACTGGTTTTTTAGCTGTTGGCTACAAGCGGTTGGGTTTTAACAGTAGCTTTTACCCTCTTAGCTTTTTGCTATTCACATTTTGTGTATAGCTACCGGCTGAGGGCTATTGCCACTGGTTTTCGTTTTTACGGCTGTGATCTATGAAAGGCCTGGTGCGCCAGCCACCGGGCAAATGGACAAGGGTCCGGATGCAGCGGGGAATGAAAGGCAGGATTTGGCCGGGATGAGGAGCTACGATTTAAAAGTCGAAGCTGTTAGGGTCTAACGGTTGTGTAGTTTATTTTTAAACATCTAAATGAATGATAAGTACAGGCGAGTTTGTAATTACCTGTATTGATCTGATATTTGTATGGAATGGCCCCGCTTGAGAGAGCGGGGCCATTTTTGTTTGTACGAGCGTAATAGTCTTGTATAGATAAGGTTAGGGTACTACCGTGGTGGCGGTATCGTTGGCTCGCTGTATCAACGTTTTGGGCGTGCGCGTATCACCCGAAAAATTATTGCTGATGATCGATGTTCCATAGGTCGTATTAATGTAAATGCCATAATGATTGCCCGGCCACAGGAATCCCGGCGTGTCACTGATAAAGGTATTTTCCTGTATGGTACAATTGGCTGCATTGAACAGGGAAATGCCATGCTGCGCAAAGTTCCGGATCGTATTGCCTTTGATCAGGATATTGGCGTGATCCAATGACACCGGGGACATGGCATCATCAAAATTGTTGTTGATCCCCACAGAATCGATCTTGTTGATGCGTATGTTGATCGAACCGGCATCTTCGCCCAGTACGTCAAACCCGCAGGTCCTGATATCGTTGTTCATGATCCAGATATCGCGGCTGTACAGCCCATTGTACCAGAAGGCTGCTTCATTGTACAGGGAAACGGCCGGGGAGGAACAACTATAGTACTGGTTGTTTTCCACCATGCCTTTGGCTGCACGTATAATGGAGCCACGCGCCCTTACGGTGAAGCGGCTGTTGCTGATCATAAACCTTTCATTGCGCAGGTTGGTATTGTAGAGCTGTACATTCTGCTGCAGGTCAGTAAGTCCAATGTCCACCATGCTGTCATAATCATTGGTGGGGATGGCCGGAGAGAACTGCACGCGGTAAGCACCGCTCTGCAGGTACACCGTATCGACGGTGAAATTGGGACTCATCACCTTACCTGTTTTAGGCGTGAAGATGCGGAAGATATGTCCTTTCTTCAGGTTCATGAACTCATTGTTGGTGAGGGTGAGCGTAGTACTGTTGATCTTTGTTTTTACAAAGATGCCTTTGTTGTACAGGGCTACACCATCATCTGCATTGCCGATAAAAGTACTATTCTCCACCCAGGGACCTATCGCATTGGCCCGGCAATGCACACCATCGGCATTGGCGGATACCAGCCGGCTTTGGTCTTTCAGGGTGGTCTGACAGTTGAGCACCTTCATATCGCTGCCATCATAGGAATAATAACATCCGATGGGGCTGGCATAGTTGATCACACTATCGAAGACGAGGTCGGTACAATTGCGGGTGCTCATCAGCGGTCCTACATTGTCCCTGGCTACAATAGACAGCACATCACCCACGGCAAAGAATTTGCCTACCTTGCTGCCTGCATGATAAATATTGTAAGTGGGTGTGTCCTTACAAGCCAGCGGCGTTACATCGGCCGGACCAATTCCAAACGTATTGTTGTTTATTTTCTTCAGGCTGCCTGGATCGGCAGGATCGACCAGGTAGGCCCACGACCAGTAATTGGTAAAAGAAGGGTTATTGTAAATGGCAGGGTAATACGGTGACATTTTACCGGTCACTCCTCTGAGTCTCACATTTACATTTAATGTATTGGTGTCGGAATTGTTTACGCTGATCACATCCAGCAGGGAGTGGGGCAGGGGGTCCCAGTCTACTTTAAGTCGCCGTACGGTAATGCGGTTGGAGTTCTGTATGCGCATAAAGCCTACATGCGCATGGTTCTTAATGAGGATATTGGCATTGTTGCCTTCAATGATCAGGTCGTTTATATTGGCCGTGTCAATAGCAAACAGTCCGGTAATGCCGGCGTCGAGTTCATAAGTAGCGTCGGCCGTAAATGCCAGTATGGAAGGCGTATTCATGATGGCCTTGCGCATCGTGTCTTTGATAGCTTTAAGGGTGGCGCCGGCTGGTATGGTATAAGTTCTTACGGGCTGCGCTACGGTATAGGTAAAGCGGGCCGACCAACTGCTGATATCAGTACCAGCCTGGTCCTTTGCTCTTACCCGCCAGTAGACAATGCCCAGGGGTAAGCGGCTTACAGGCACAAAACGGGTAATAAAAAGATCATTGCGGGCAACGATGATATTGGTGAAGGCGGTGTCGGTAGCCAGTTGGATGTCGTAACTGTATCCGTTGGTCACGGCCAGCCAGGTAAAGGAAGGGTTGCGCACATAGCCGGTACTGTTGTTGGCAGGGGCCGACAAAGCAGGTTGGTTAATGGCGAAGCTTTCACCGGTGATAAGGCCGCCTATCAGCAGCAGCAGGAAGGTGCGTAGCATGGTATATTTCATGGGGATGAGCTTTAATGATTAGTAAATGAACTTGCTGGTGAGGAGATGACCTTGCAGGGAAATAAAACTGGCCATGTAGAGGCCGTGTGTGCCCGCAGGTACCTGTAGGGGGAAGCGGTTCTTTCCTTTGATGGCTGCTACCTTGCGGGTGTAAAGCAACCGGCCGTTGAGGTCATGTACCTGTACCACACCGGTGACAGGCTGCGGGGCAGTCAGTTCGGCCATCACCATCGGATTCTTTACATCGGTCAATACGCGGAGGGTGGCAGTCGATGTTTTGGCCGTCCTGGCCAATGGAGATACTGCCTGCGGCGCCATGGCTACACTCCTGAAGGCTGTATTGCTATCGGCCTGTGCAATGATAACCGGTTTGAGGTTGGAGAAACTGGCATTGTAGCCCGTGCTGTCAATATACCTGATGAGTTCGCCGCCAATATCATTCCTGCGCACGGTATATAAGGTAACGATGCCATCCTGCTCTATACCCGTAACGCCCCGGTATTTATCGGCAAACAGGCCAATGGTGCCATTGTCTACCCAGGAGCCTGCTACCAGCGAATATTTCCGCAGCACATTGTTGTCTGCTATATACAATACGTTGACCGTATCACTGCCATTGAGCCTGGTCATAAAATACTGGAAGGGGCTTCCGCCGCTGGTGGCATAGCCCGGCAGGTTTACCATGGTTTGCCCGGTGACGGTGGGCAGGCCGGTGCCTACGCGCGCCAGTCGCAACCCGGTAGCGGTAGAAGAGGCATAGAGTTGCCCGTCATAAATGCCGAGGCAGCGTCCGGTAGAAGTAGTGATCAGCGTATTGCTGGTGCCCGTACTCCCCACGGTGGCATATACAATGCCGCCATTGCCGCCGGTCACCCATAGATCGGAGCCGTTGACAACAGCGCCACGCACAGCAACGGTATTGAACCGGTTGCTGAATGCCGTGCTGCTGTTTACATTGCCGGAAGGATCGATCACCGCTACTGTTCTGTTGACCGTGGCGCTGGTGGTGGCGGCAACACTGGCCGTGCCGGCTGCGGCATCATAACCTGCCAGGGCCAGGTATTGGCCATCTTCAGAAAGGCTGATAAAACCTTCGGTGTAATCTGTGGCGAGGGGAGCGAGGGTAAGGCGGCGGTTACTGCCACTGACGGTTACCGGCAGGGCAATGCTGCGTTGTAATTCTCCACAGGGATTGTACTCATCCAGGAATACCGGCTGGGCCATGCCGGCGGTCATCGGTGTGGTGCCCGTGCCGATGCGGACGACCACTATATTCCCATTGCCGAATGATTGTGCGCGGCTGCTAACGGTGCACAGGAATAGCAGGATAAAGAGAAGTGTTCTCATATAGCAAGTATTGGTTTTTGCAAATCGTTGTACACACAATCTTTGCAAAAAACAATACCTGTCAAAGGAAACTGGCAGGATTATTTGGGTGGGAACCTTCCCTGCGTGCGGGAATGTTCCCAACTTTGAGGTTACGGGAAAAGTTTGTTTCTTTATAAGAGCCTGCCTTCTAAACCGGCCCCCCTTGTATGACGAAATACCCGCTGTTGATCCTCTTGAGTTTTCTGCTCATGGCTGGCCTCTGTAATAAAGAGAAGACGAATGCTGTGTATGTACCTGATCACCTCAAGCTCATGTTACCTTATACCAATGGGCAGGTGGTGCAATATAGCAGCCCGGTTGGCCGCGTCGTGCAGGCCACAGTGGCCATCACCTCACGGATTGCTAAGAAAGCGTATTGTGCCAGTTGTGATCCCTCGGTGCTCGAAGAGACGATCAGCTATGTTTTTACCGCCAGCGGAAAGACTTTTGTGAATATATCGGTAGATACACGCCCGCGTATATTTATGTCTGTTTACTCACCCCTCGATAATTTCCAGGTAGGGGCGGGGTTTGACTTTGAAACGATGGAAGATGTAGCACAGGTTTCGTGCAATGCTCCCCGTCAATCCTGTTTAAGTTCGGTTGTATTGAATGGTAAAACCTATACCAACATGCTGCAGGTGATCAGTGGCGCTTCTGCCGATGCTCAACTTACCAAAGCTTATTATACAGTAAATAAAGGACTGATTGGTTTTGCTTATGGCAATGGCACTACTTATACGTTGGTGGAATAGCCGATAGATGCTCCTGATCTATCTCCTAAGCTTTACCAGCATTTCCGGCTGTCAGTTGTACCGCAATAATAAACGCAATAAAACTTCCGATACCTGCCAGCGTACGTATCAGGTGATATATGTCCCAGGTATGCAACAGTTCTTTCCAGTTGGCTGGTGGATTGGCCGGCGACCATGTTCTCATCAATTGGTTGATGGGCACATTGCCAAACCTGGTGACCAGTAAAGCGGTCAATGCCAGACCTGCAGCCAGCAATGCAAAATTTCTTGCACCGGCATGGCTCCTGGAAACGATAGCATACCAAACTGCACCAATGATAGCCAGCGCCATTAAGGCAGGCATCACAATGCCATTGTGCGTCATTAATTGCGTGCGGAAAGTGAAATGCACTTGCTCGGGTACCTCATAAAAAGTAGGTACTATGTTGAGGTAAGTATAAAAAAAGGCGCCGGCCAGCAGGCCGGTGGCCAATAAGGCAATGGATCGGGGAATGGTTGTGCGCATGAACCGGTGTATTATTTTTTAACAGGTGCCTTCCACATATTATCTGCCTCATTGGTATCCATAAAGATATTTCCATCCAACAACAGAGAAGTAATGGCCTTGCTTGTTTTAATCGCTACCGTGGCCAGCTGCTGGTTCTTTTGCCAGATGGCAGGCGTCTGGTGCAAGGTTTCCTTACTGCCATCAGCATATACGATCTGCACATCGAGTGGAATGGCAAAGCCGCCCACATTGTTGATGGTTAGTGTATAGCCGGTGCTGGTCTTTGTAACGCTTTTCACAGCTACATCAATATGGTTGAAAGTAAAGTACCAGTTGTTCCAGAACCAATTGAGGTTGCGGCCCGATAAGCGGTTAAACGTATTGAAGAAATCCCAGGGAATGGGATGTTTGCCGTTCCACAGTTTCATGTATCCCTGCAGGCATTTTTTGAACGTTGCGTCTCCAAGCAGGTCTTTAACAGCCAGGTAGCCAAGCGCTGCCTTGCCATATTGGTTGGCGCGCAAACCACTGCCGGTAACAGCCGTGCCGGGGGTAATGATGGGGATCTCAAATTCTGCAGCGGGATCTTTTACAAAGGGGGCAACGCGAAATTCTTTAAAGGCCCTGTCGGCAACTTCCGCATTGGCAGCATGCCCGATAAGGTATTCAAAAGAAGTGGCCCAGGCTTCGTCCATAAAACCAAACCGGGTCTCATTGATACCCATATAAAACGGCATATAGGTGTGGGCAATTTCATGCTCTGCTACCAACCTGGCCAGCGCCGTATCCTCTCCGTAGGTCTCGTCATTGACCATCATAGGGTACTCCATACCGGCATATCCCTGGAAGATGGTTGTTTTCTCGTAAGGATAGGGAATGCCGGGCCAGTTGCGGGAAAACCACTGCAAGGCATTCCGGGCAAAGCCTACCATGTGGGGATAATCCTTGGTGGTATCGTTATACGCCGCCTGCACGCTGGCCCTGCGCCCGGTGGCGTCATCTACGATGGTACTGCCGGCATCCCATACAAAATGGTCACTGATGCCAAAAGCCATATCGGGTATATTGGTGGCTTTGAATTGCCAGGCGTTCACGGCGTTTTGTGTAGTGACATTTTTAGCGGCCACATCGGCCTTGGTGGCTATGGGGATCACGGCATCGCTGGTAAAGGATTCTTTGAAGCGTTTGGCAACAGCGGGCTGTAACAAAGTTTCCGGTTGCTGCAAGGTGCCGGTGCCCCATACTACGAAATTGGCAGGCACTTTAATGGTGACGGTATAATCGTTGAAGTCGCTGTAAAACTCGTGCAGGTCATCGAAGTTGCTGCGGTCCCATCCACTGATATCATCATTCACGGCAATGCGTGGGTAAAAATAAGCCAGGTAGAAAGTGGTGGAGTCGATCACACCTTCCCGGTTGCTGGTTATGGATAAGTCGTAATGCCAGTTGAAAGTGAACTTTACGGAGTCGCCTGGTTTGACAGGCTGAGGCAGTTTCACACGATGTAGCACAAAGCCATTGGGATCGGGCCAGGTTTGCGGTTGACCATCTACTGTAAAGTGGTCGATGTGTACGCCGGAAGTGAGGTAGTCTTCGTCCTGGTTACCTGCACGCAGGGCGCCTGGCTTGTGAATATTGAGTAATAACCTGAATGTTGGGTATTGGATAGGTTCCGGACTGTTGTTGAAATACACGATCTCCTCCGTGCCCTGGATAGTACGGCTGGGTGGGGTGGCGGTGATGGTAATATTGTACCGGGCCTTGCTTTGCCAGTATTTGCCGGCGGGTTGTCCATCCGGTGAGCGGGTACCATTCTTATAGGCCTGCTGCACATCACGCGGCATGTATAAGGAGGATTGGGCCTGGCTGGCCAGGGAGGTGGCTATCAGTAAAAAGGCAAAAAGCAGGTAACGTGTCATATGCAAAGGTTTAAAGAAGGGACAAGTTACTGATTCAGTAGAAATTTAGCAGGGGCAATCACGACAATACATTTTGTATCCCTTTATTTATATAGTATATTCCGGGATCAAAACTAACCCATGATCAGGAATATCTTGCTTGTCACGTATCGCAACCTCGTACGCAATAAAGTTTATACCACCATCAATGTACTGGGCCTGGCTTTGGGCCTTGCCGCTTTTCTGCTGATAGGCGCTTATGTACGGTTTGAAAAAAGCTATGACACTGACCAGGTGGACGCGGATAATATTTACCGGGTGGAAAGCCAGTTTTACAAGGGCGGGAGTCTTACGGATGACTGGGCTACCAGTACGAATGGTTATGCCAATGCCATGAAGGATAACCTGCCGGGTATTGCTTCCTTTGCGCGTATAAGCTGGGCTGGCTCAGAACGGGTGATCCGGTACAACGATATCAAGTTCCGGGAAGAACATGTTGTGTTAGCAGACAGCAACTTCTTTTCTTTCTTCTCCTATCCTTTGCTGAAAGGGAATGCTGCTACGGCGCTGACAGGCGTAAACAGTATTGTGCTCTCTGAATCAGCCGCCAAAAAATACTTTGGTACAGCCGATCCCCTGGGCAAGATGCTGGATGTGGCTACACAGACGAGAAAAATGCAATGCATGGTGACGGGTGTATTTAAGGATATGCCCAAAAATTCTACGTTGCAATTGAACTTCCTCCTCTCCTGGGGTACTACACCGCAGTGGCTGAAGGACTTTTGGTACCAGCATGAAAGCTACACCTTTGTAAAGCTGACGCCTGGTACGCGTACCACGGATATAGAAAGACAGTTCCCGGCGCTGGCAGAAAAATATAAAACAGGCCCATCGCTGAAAGACCTGAAATGGGGTATCCAACTGGTGCCTTTAAAAGAAATTCACCTTAATAAGGCTAAGCCCTATGAGGTGGAAGCCAAGGGCAACCGTTTTTTTATCGGGTTCCTCTCTATTATAGCGTATATCATACTGCTGATCGCTTATATCAATTACATCAACCTGGCTACCACCAAATCGATGGACCGTGCGCGGGAGGTAGGCATACGCAAAGTAAACGGCGCGCCTGCTTCACAGCTGGTGTTTCAGTTTATGCTGGAATCGGTGATCATTAATGTGCTGGCGCTGGTATTGTCGGCGCTGCTGGTGATCGGGTCTGTATCCTGGCTGCCGCTTTTCCTCAGTGCCAATGGCATGCAGGGTTTACTGATGAACCAGGAACTCTTTATCCATACCGGCCTGGTATTTATTATCAGCACCTTCCTCTCGGGTATTTATCCTGCCCTGGTATTGGTACGGTTGAAACCCATATCCGTATTGAAAGGACGTTTCTCGTTTTCTAAACGAGGCGTACTGTTGCGTAAAGGCATGGTGGCGTTCCAGTTTGTTGCTTCATTGTTATTGATCGCCGGTACGATTGCTGTATACCGGCAGATCAATTATATGACGGGACAAAATACGGGGGTCAACATCAGGCAGACCATTGTGATCAAAGCGCCTGTTAAAACAGCTGATTACGCACAAAAAATACGAAGCCTGAAAACGAGCATACAGGGCATACCGGGTGTAAAGGCAGTTACAGCTTCCGGGGCAGTACCGGGCAAGGCGGTTGGGAAATCTTTGGCCAACAGGCGGTTTGGCGCTGCAGCTACCGAAGAGCGTACCTATGAAATGCTGAAAGCCGATCATGATTTTATCAGTATGTATGGTTTGCAGATAATTGCGGGCCGGGGATTTGACAAGGACCGGCCTGCTGATTCCACGGGTATGGTGTTGAATGAATCGGCAGTAAAGCAGTTTGGATTTGCTTCTCCCGAGGCGGCCATCGGACAGAAAATATGGGTGGAAACGCTGGAGCAACGTCCCAATGAAGTGATCGGCGTGATCAGGGATTATCACCAACAATCCCTACAACAGGATTTTACGCCTTTTATTCTTTTTATGGATCCGGGTCTCAACTGGATACCGGCCGATTATGTTTCCGTCAAGCTGGATGCTGTGCAAATGCGGGATAAGGTGGCTGCACTGGAAAAGATCTGGAACAGCTATTTTCCTGAATCTTCCTTCGACTTCTTTTTCCTGGATGATTTCTATAACGGGCTATACCAGCAGGAGGTGCATTTTAGCCGCAATTTCCTGGTGTTCTCTTCGCTGGCCATCTTTATTACCTGCCTTGGTTTATTGGGATTAACGGCTTATTCTACGGCCCGTCGCATCAAAGAGATCGGCATCCGCAAAGTGCTGGGCGCTTCGGTTCAAAATATCCTGCTGTTGCTTAGCTGGGATGTAGTGAAACTGATCTTGCTCTGCAGCCTGGCGGCTATTCCGGCAGCATTTCTTTTAATACAACAATGGCTCAACGGGTATGCGTTCAGGGTATCGATCAGCTGGTGGCAGTTTGTGCTGCCGGTGATCACCCTGGTGGTTATTGCCCTGGTAACCACCGCTTCGCTTACGATCAAAGCGGCGCTCTCCAATCCTACGCAATCTTTGCGGGACGAGTAATGGATACGGGCTTCTAAAAAATAGTGGGTTTATTGTCCTGGTCCCCGGTGTTCGATCGTCGTAGGAGGGAACAATAAATTGTATATACCATGAAAGAGTTCGTATTGATCTTCAGGAGCAGCCGGAATCCGCATGCCAATCCTTCCCCTGAGCAGGTACAGGTAAGGATGAATTGGCTGGGAGGTATTGCTGCACAAAACAAACTCGCGGATAAGGGCAACCGTCTTTCAGCCGTTCAGGCAAAAGTAGTTCAGCCGGGCAGCCGGGTGGCCGATGGCCCCTATATAGTGGCTACAGAGTTTGTAAACGGTTATATGATCGTAAAGGCTGGTAGCATAGAAGAGGCTGTTGAGATCGCCCAAAGCAATCCCATTCTCAAAGCTGGCGGCAATGTGGAAGTAAGAGCGGTATTGACGCCAGATGATAAGGATCAGTGATGCTTTGTTTAAAAGTGTGGAATAAGTTGCCGGACCTATGCCGGCAACTTATAATTGTCAAAATAACAAGTAAATATCCTCCTATAATGGGTTAATATTTGATACCCCTCTTTTACTCCTGCTTAGTATATTTATTACCGGTATTTTCAATGCAAACAGGCCCGCGAAATGGGGCCATTGCTCTTGCGGGTAAACGGTCCGCAAGCAACCCCTTTTTGATACGGTTATAGCATTCTCTCCTCCACCTTTCATGTTCTCCTTTTGCAAAAGGAAATCCATGCCCATTCCATTGTACTCCTGCTGTGCGGGTGCTGCAAGGTTACTGTTATTGTCTATCAGTAACTGCCGGCATCACCGTATAGGGTATCTATTAATCAAACAAAAAAAACCTGTTTTATGAATCAATGCAAATGCTATCTTTTCCTGCTTGTCCTTGCTTTGGGTTCGCTGGTAGTGCAGGCCCAAACGAATGTGGCGCCACAGGCTACAGCCAGTACTTCCTACGTATCGTCGTGGGAAACGATTGCCGCCTTAAACGATAATTTCACACCGGCCAATTCGAATGATAAATCGCATGGGGCTTATGGCAACTGGAACAATCCCAACTCGCTGCAATGGGTGCAGTACGACTGGTCTCAGACCTATGCTGTCACTTCCATCCAGGTGTATTGGTTTAATGATGGAGGCGGGGTGCTGACGCCCACCACGGCTTATGCGGAATACTGGAATGGCAGCGCCTGGATCAACCTGGGCAATGTGCCGCTGGCAACGAACGCCTTCAATACCTTGTCTTTTTCTTCCGTCAATTTATCCAGGATACGCGTTACGATGCGCAACACTACACAATCCACCGGTATGCTGGAGTGGCGTGTAATGGGCACTGCCGTAGGCGGCGGTGGCACAGGCAATCCTTATACCTGGCCATCTTATTCACCTACGATCAGTTATAATTTCCGGGATGAGTTTCCTTCATTGCCTACACCGGGCAATGTATTGAATGATTGTCCGCAAGTGGTAGGTACACAATCTTCCAATTGGTGGACCTTCCGCTGGGGACCCAATAAAAATGCGCTGGTGACCACGGCGGCTATTACGCCCATGCTTGCCCGCATGAATACGGACTTTGCCTATTTCCGTGATCAAATGGGATGGCCACCTGATCTGCGTGCTAAAAATGGGTATCGCAGTGCGGTATACCTGTACGGCTCAGGATTGTGCACCGACAATGCGCCTAATACGGCATTGGGTGGTTGGCAGAGCGCCATCAGTTACAATGGAACAAGCTGGCCCATGGTGCTGGCATCCTATTATCCCATTTACAGTTTTGATCCCGCTTGCCCTTATTCCGACAGGGTGGGGCAGCAGGGTGCGATGGTGCATGAAGGCATTCACTCTTTGCTGGCCGACCTGCCGGGTGTAAAACAATCAGCCTGGTTCCATGAAGGTGGTAATGTATGGCTGCAGCAAACAGCGGATGCCCGGCGCACGAATAATTTTGCTTCCATGGGTGATCTGAACGGTACTGATTTTATCGCTCCGTTTATGCCCATTGAATGTTATTCCGGCTGGTTGCAGGATGGCAGCTTCGGCGGGCCATCGGCCGAAGGGGTGAACCGCTACAACTCCAGTGGTCAGCAATTGTGCACCTGGCGCACCTATCTCGGCGGACATCAATACAGCAGTTCATTCCCCACTTTCTTAGGGAACACCCTTGGAGATGGTGCCGTGCCCTGGATATGGCGTAATTCACCCACGCGTGTGCTGGCAGGCATTGCTTCGGGAATAGGTACGGCACAAACGCGCCGGCTGATCTCGGAATACCGGGCCAAACAGGCGCTGGTTGATTTCGGTCCCTGGAAGAATGCGGTATTGGCCTTGCTGAATGCACACTTTGGACAAACGATCCAGGCTGAATGGCAGCCTTCCTGGCTGACCCCTGCTGCCTGGACGGCAACGCCCTATGTGGTAACGACCAACAATGCGGGACTGCTGACACCGGAAGCGCGCACTTTGCCGGGATGGTCGGGCGCTAATCAAATTCCCTTGAATGTAACAGGCAATATGGTAACGGTGAACTTTGAGCCGATCGGCGCCAACATGACCTGTCAGCTGGTATACCGTTCTACTACTGGTGTACCGGTGTACAGCGAGATCGTATCCAGTGGCAGCTGTAGTTTACGGCTCGATGTGCCGCCGGCCAGTGGGGTAGTGATCGCTGTCATTACCAATACGGATCATATTTATAACGGCGAAAGCTCCCGTACCACCAAGTATGATTACCGCCTGCGGCTGGTAACGGGTGCTACCGGTGCTGCTTCTGTCAACACCAAATGGTATAACTCGGCTACACTGGCTGCTGCAAGGGTTGCCGGTGGCGACGCACCTGGTGAAGTAGGTATCGATATGTCGAAGTATTGTACGCATGCTTACCACCATACCAAAGAAGTAGCGGAAGTGAAAAGGATCATCAACCCGGATAAGTTCCAGCTATACCCCAATCCTGCGACAGCAAACAATAAAGTATTCCTGGAGTTTGTGAATACGGGTAAAGAAAAGACGGTGATCACGATCGTGTCGCTGACAGGGGTGAAGGTGTTTGAAGGAACGACTACGGGTAACAATTATATTATTGATCCGAAGGGACTGCAAAGTGGCACTTATATCGTCAGTGTGAAGAATGCTTCGGGCAGCAGTACGCAGAAGTTGTTGGTGAAGTAGAGAAGAGAGAAGTTAGCTGTTAGGTATGAGCTGTTAGCTTTGACGATAAGTCCGTAGGTATGTTCATGATGATTGAACATACTTACGGACTTTCTGACTATTTTGTACTCCGTTGTATTGCTCACCGGCTTACGGTCTTTGCGCGGGGCCTGGAAGGGCCGAAGGGAATAAACTCATATCGGCTTTGTACCGCAGGTTTTCGGCTTGGATCTCTGTAAAGACCTTGCGCTGCAACTGGTTTTCTATATTTGAAAGTTCTTCCCGGATATTATCAGTTTGACCAAAGGCTTCAAAATTGTGGCAGCCAATCAGTAGTAACAATTGGTTCAGTTGACCGCCATCGACCATTTCATACAGCAGGAAATGTTTTAATCCTTTTGTCTGGTACAAGTTCTTCAGCTTTGCGAGGCAGCTTTTTGCCTGGGTCATATCCGTTGTAGTGAGGGTAATGTACCGGAGGAAGTTGGATTGCAGGCTTTGGGTATCGGCTATGCTCAGGGCAGGCAGGTATTTTACTTTGAATGATCCTTTGAAATCTCCGAATGGTTCTGTGTGCAGCGCATTGTCGGCTGCATCGCCGGCAGGGTTGACTGGTCTGTCAAAATCACTCCAGGCATGTTGGAAAGTGGCATCGATGAAGTAATCAACCCTTGGTCCCGAAATCACATACCATCCATACCAGTTCCATCGATCCTTGTTGGCGGCATGCCATTGCAGGTGTTGCTTGTATCCCTGTTCAAAGTTATGCTCTTGCCCATGTTTAGGTTTCCACACCGAGAAATGGGCAATATTATTGTTTTGCGCTGTGGTGTGCATGGTCATGCAAATGAGGGCTATGGTGATCCAATTTTTCATGGTATACATCGACTTTTGGTTATCGGTGGGCAGGGAGCGAAGCGCCCCTTGCTGGTGCAAGGCTCCTTATTTTTCAATTACTAATTGCCTGATTTCGACAGGTTAGCCGTTTTTTTCTGCGTTGTGGGTAGCTTGGGCGGACAAGAAATGCCAGGTTTCTGAAAGAAATACTAATTTTCGTCCATGCTTATCCTGCAAGCGGCGCAAAAGCTGCTCAATACATCAAGGTTAGAGGCGTCTCTATACATATCGCAACCATCTGAGGGGCAATTACTTCACAGCTGGTATTGCAGACTGTTGCCTACCGGATTTCCCGGAAAACTGATGGTGATGTATGTACATGAGCCTTCGCTGATGACGATCGTGTGCCGGGGAAAGACGATCAAGGGTAGTTGGGACGAGTTTGTGCTGCGTTTGCCCTTGCTCCTGGAGAAGTACAATTTTCAACCATCCTTTATACAGGCTGAAATGGCGCTTGTGAATGGCTATGTAGTGGGTAAAACAAACAGTCGTTCCATGCTGGGCTATATGAACCAGCAAGTGAAGCAACTGGAGTATGACTGTAGTCTCTTTGCCAGCTACGACCATATTTCGCAGGACATACTGGAAGAAAGAATGATGGAATACCTGTATCAGCCTGCCGATAAAAAGAAACCATTTACTACCGCGGTGGAATACTGGAAGGAATGGATGATATTACCCTGATGCCTGGCGGCTAGCCTATTTAAGTTTTAGGCATGCGTGTACCACTGTACAATTCATATTCGAACAGGCGACAATCGATAACGCTGGTATAAAACTCAATGCGCCGGGTGGCTTTGAGGCCGATCTTCTTGGCCAGCTCCAGGTTGCCGGTAAATACATAACCAAAGTAACCGCGGCATTTTTGTTTCATAAAGTCGCCGATGCGGGCGTATACTTTCTCCAGTTCTGCCACTTCTCCCAATCGTTCACCATATTCGGGATTCACATAAAAGATGCCGGGCGCATTGGCGGGCACTTCGGTATCTGCAAAATCGCACACATTAAACTCAATGAGGTTGGCTACGCCGGCAGCCACCGCATTTTTGCGGGCATTCTCCACCGATCTGGCATTGTAATCGGTAGCAATGATACGCAGCCCGGGCACTTCTTTGATCTGCTCCTCGAGTAAGGCATCCTCCTGCAGGTATACCTGCTCATCATATCCCCGGAAGTGCATAAAAGCATAATTGGTCCTGAACAGGCCGGGCCTGCGGTTGGTGGCGATCATAGCGGCTTCAATGGCTACGGTGCCGGAGCCACACATGGGATTGACGAAGGGGCTTACCCTGTCCCAGCGGGTGGCGAAAATGGTAGCGGCGGCCAATGATTCCAGCATGGGGGCCTGACCGGGAATTTTGCGGTAGCCGTGGCGGGCGAGGGAATCGCCGGAAGTATCTATGAAGGCTTCGGCCTCCTCATTTTTCCAGAACAGGTGGATCACTGCGCCTGTCAAAGCAGAGCCTGTAGAGGGGCGTGTGCCGCGCTTGTCCCTGATGCGGTCGATGATGGCATCTTTTACGCGCAGGTTGGCAAACATGCTGTTGTTGATCGTCTCATTGCTCACATTGCTGGTAATGGAAAAGTAACCGGGCTCGGGTAACAGGTCTTCCCAGGGATAGGAGCGCAGGTTGTTGTACACGTCATCTGCATTGACAGCCCTGAAGGCGGTAAGGCTGTACAATACCTGGCTGGCACAGCGCAGGTTGAGGTTCAGTTTGATACACTCATTCACCGTGGCCTTTAACTTTACGCCGGTCACAAAAGTTTCTTCAATGGTAAATCCCAGTTCCTTCACTTCCTGTTCGAGGTAGGGCATGGTACGTTTGTGGCAGGTAATAGTAACGTCGCCGGTGGTGGTATATATGCTCATCGGCTGCGAATGTACAAAAAAGCCATGCCACTGAACGCTAAACATTGAAACACACTGGTCAACTCATTTCCCTCATCTGTAGCAGGCGCCATGATGGCTCTCGGAATATGTAAGGTGACGAGCCATATTAAGAGCATGACACCCAGTAAAAGGCCTACTGTTTTGGGTTTGAAATGAAGGAAGATGGACAGGCCCGAAGCGGCTAATGCAATACCGGTGAGATAAGTCCAAAACAAAGGGCCGGGGATCCAGGCAGGTACCAGGGTTTTAACAAATTCAGCATATACAAGGTGGTCGATACCGAAAATAAGGAGCATGAGGGCAAAGCCATACTCGCCATACAAAGCAATCTTTCCGAGGCTGCCATTGGTCTGCTTACCCGGGAAAGTGGCTGAGACCATCAAAGCGCCCCCGGCAAGGCCCAGTAATTTCAAGGCATTGGTCCAGGCGCCCAGCATACCCGGGTTGTGGATAAGCCGGATGGGTAAATGGCCAGCCAGCACAAACAAGAGCAGGAACAAGCCAAAATATAGTGCCACAGTTTTTACTTGTTTCATAATTGCGATAAACAAACCTGCCAGCACCAGGATGGCGGCTGTGGCATATACCAATACGTTGAGGTGCTGTGTACTGTCTGGTGCAATGGTCAATATGACGGGACGGAAGCCTGGATACATGAATTGTAAGAAGCCAATACCGGCGATGCCCAGGCCATAGAAAAGT
The DNA here is from genome assembly GCF_003555545.1 of Paraflavitalea soli. Taxonomy (GTDB): domain Bacteria; phylum Bacteroidota; class Bacteroidia; order Chitinophagales; family Chitinophagaceae; genus Paraflavitalea; species Paraflavitalea soli. Next base: position 1,042,471 of record NZ_CP032157.1, read on the forward strand.
TTGCCCAATGATGTTAGTTGCTGCATGGTTGAGGGAATTGATTGTTTGAAGTGGGTAGGTGTCTTAAGGTACAAAGAAATACGTTGGCTGGAAAATCAGAATGGGCAGGGGCAGGCAGTTGAGCATCAGGCTGACGGGTATGGGTGGTGGCGCAAAAGGTCATCTGTACTTGCCTGTGTTGCCTGGATAGGATGGAAATGGTTATTGGTAATAAAGTGTTAATGTCATCTTTGTTCGTTTTCTTACAATTTAATGTTTGGGCCAGGGAGGATATTTGTCCGAAACAAATAATAAAGTATGAAATCTACCATCATTGCCCTGGTGATTACCCTGTCATTGCTGTCACTGAAGGCTGCTGCGCAATCAAAACAGGCCGGTGGCCTGGAAGAAGTTAAAAAAATAATTGCGCAAGCCAATGCTATTCATTTCAGTCTTTTTGCGAAGCATGATGGATCGATATTGAGCCTCTTTGCAGAGGATGCCTGTTTGATGCCGGCTAATTCAGCTCCTTTGTGTGGACAGGAAAGCCTGTTACAATTCTTTAATGGCGCTTATGAGGCAGGGGCCCGCGATGGTAAGTTTACCACGCTTCAGGTGTATGGTGATGGGAAAGAATATGTAACGGAAGAAGGAACGGTGCAGGTGTTTGATGGCCAGGGAAAAACCCTGGAAAGCGGCAAATACCTAGTGATCTGGAAGAAGACGAAAAACGGGTGGAAAATGTTCCGTGATATGTTCAATACCAATCTGCCAGCCAAACAGTAGGTGGTACTTATGCCTGATCAGCTCACCGCCTGCAAGACGCGTACTTCTGATGGGGTGAGACCGGTAAATTTCTTAAACTCTTTGATGAAATGGGCCTGGTCGTAGTAGCCGCAATCGTAGGCTATGGAAGTAAGTGGAAGGTCTCCTGACTGAATAAGCTGCAGGCTCTTATTGAAACGATGGATATTGGAAAATAGCTTCGGTGTGATGCCCACATTGTCGAGAAACAGTTTTTGTATGTAGCGCTCCGAGATGCCGTATTGATCAGACAAGGTTTTTATGTTGAATGATTCGCTGTCTGCACGGATGCTGCGGCAGATCTGTTCAACGATGATGAGCTTGTGGTGCGCCGTTTTACTCTTCTTCAATCGTTGTACCAGGAAGGAGTCCAGTGCTCTTACCTTTTGTTCGGTAACATTTGTCTCCATCAACTGGTAATAAAAATCATTGGATTCCTCTCCGAATACATCCGCCAGGTCGATGGAGTGATTGGTGAAGTCGGAAATGGGGTTGGGGAAAAACAGGGAATTGGCATGGGGGTAAAGCCGTGCGATGAGTATCGTCGTGCCTTTTGTAACGGTAAGCCTGGTGGGTTGGGTTATTTGTCCCAGCACCTCTACCTTGGGCATGTCAATGGGACGTCCATTGATCAGGGTGATAACGTTGCCGCTGGAGATTTTAATAGCAAAATCCACAAAGCCGCTGGGATAGAATACTTCATTGGTGAGATCCCTGTCAACGGCCATTATCCAATAGCCTTGCACATAGGGTTTCAATATATCAGAAGCCGGAAATTGCATAACATAAGGTATAAAAAAATCAGCTATTGTTTACAATCCGGCGGCACTTTTTGTTCAGGAGAATAAAATAAAGGGGCCAGGGCAGGAGTGAATACCCGGGGTTATGTCAATGCACTTTCCTTGCTGAACTTGGTTCTATAATCCAAGGGCGACAAACCTGCAATTTTCTTGAATACTTCTCTGAATGCTTTGTCGTCCGAGTAGCCCACTTCATGCATCACCTCAAAGATGCTTTTCCTGCCCTTTTCCAAACTGCATTTGGCCACTTCTATTTTTACACGTTGTAAATATTCTACGGGGGTATTGCCGGTAGCTTTGATGAAACGCCTGTCAAAGTTGCGCCTGCTGATGGCCAGTTTGGAGGCCAGTTCCTCGAAAGATATCCTTTCGCTCAGGTTCTTTTCAATAAAGGTTTGTGCTTTATGGATCACTTCATCGTTGTGATTCTTCTGGGCCTGGAAAATAAAAAACGGTGACTGTGAGGATCTGTCAATATCAATCTGGAATACTTTTGAGCAGTAAATAGCGGTGTCCCGGTCAAAATATTTTTCAATGATAAACAGGATCAGGTTGAGGAATGAGTATCCGCCGCCATTGGTGTAAATACCTTGCTGCACGGTGATCAGTTTGTCGATATGGAGGTCAATGCCGGGGTATAGGCGCCTGAAGTCATCTGCTGCACACCAATGCGTGGAGCAGGATTTTCCATCCAGTAGTCCACTGGCGGCGAGGAAAAAGGCGCCTGTGCAGATGCTCGCTATTTCTGAACCGGCTTTGTATTGGTCCCTGACCCAGGCGATCAATGCTGTATTCTTTTCTACAATATCGGCGCCATCATGAAAAATAGAAGGTATGATGAGCAGGTCGGTTTTGTCTATTCCACGGATGTTCTGTGGATGGACTGAAAAATAACCCAAATCTAATTGTAGTTCTGTCATAAAGCCGGCGATCCGGATATCGATCAGTGCCGGGTTGCCTATCCTTTGCCAATAGGCATTGGCCTCCATAAGTACCTCGTAGGTGCCCACTATACTGCTGAGGTTGAGTCGGCCCTGGGGTATAATGATCGTCACTTGCTTCATCGCATAATGTTTGTATAAAGCTAGTGGATTGTATTGGCCGGATCAACCCACCTGAAAGTCTATTTCACCCCCTGCTACAGTCGCATTAAGACCATAGTTTTGCTGCTTTTGTTCTTAGGGGCCGGTTGTCTGTATGTTGGTGCTTCCAACCGTCTTTTTTGGCAGGATGTAATTACATTTGGGCGAATATTGCCTCCCGGCAGAAATGGGCGGTTTTATCAATCCTGTAATAGATGGGCAGCATACCAATAAGACATATCAATGCAACACCGCAAGAGCCTGAACTTTCCGGTGGTTTTGTCATCCGGGACGTTGAGGAACTACTGGCCGGAAAAGACATGGTACAAGCACTTCACCGGCATGATTTCTATTATATACTTGTGTTGAAGAAAGGACGCGGCAGTCATACCATTGATTTCATCTCTTATCCTGTTGGCGGTAATACGGTTTTCTTCATGCGTCCGGGACAGGTACATCAACTGGTGCTAAAGGCAGGCAGTACAGGATATTTGATACAATATAACGCGGGGTTCTGTCACCCGCATGATCAAGCTGCTATCCAGCTTTTACGCAAAGTGGCAGCTGTTAACCATTACCGGTTTAATGCGGGTGGCATGCAACAATTGCTGACTGTCTTGGACGGCATTTTCCTGGAGTATACTAACAAACAGGAAATGTACCAGGAGGTCATTAAAGCAAATATGCGTATCTTCTTTATCGGGCTCGCCCGGCAGTCAGGGAAAATGCCTTCTGCTAATGGAAGTCTTTATAAGCAGGAGAGACTGGAAGCATTTTTAGCTCTTGTGGAGGCCTCGGTCTATGAACATAAGGGCGTAGCGCAGTACGCTGCTATGTTGAATCTTTCCGTCTATCAGCTCAATGCGATCACTAAGGAAATGCTCGGCAAGTCCGGTTTAGAACTGATCAACGAATATATTATCCTGGAGGCCAAAAGATGGCTGTTGGCAACGAGCGACCAGGTTGGGCAAATAGCCAATCACCTGGGATACGAGGACATATCCTACTTTATACGCTTCTTTAAAAAGCATACAGGATATTCGCCTGAAATGTTCCGGCAAAAGTTTCGATAAGTCCTGCACAACTACATTTTTGTCCTACTCCGGCCTTTTAAGCTGCCTTTACCTTTGCAGCCAATAAACAAACAATTATGGAACAATCATGGGATGAGGAATACAAAAGTAAATGGGACGAGCGCTATGAAGGGGCAGACTATGTCTATGGGAAAGCCCCCAACCTGTTCTTTAAAGAATGGCTATTGCAATTCAAAGCAGGATCAATATTGATGGCAGCCGATGGCGAAGGGCGTAATGGGGTTTTTGCTGCGGCGCAAGGGTGGACTGTCACTTCTTTCGACCTGAGCGTAGAAGGAAAGACAAAAGCCCTGCAACTGGCCGAAGAAAGCCAGGTGTCGCTGGAATATATGGTAGGCGACCTGGAGCAACTCCATTTTAAACCTGCTTCCTTTGATGCCATGGCATTGATCTATGCGCATTTTGCTGCCGGCAAGAAGTCTTTGTTTCATAGAAAATTGAGTAACGCACTAAAGCCGGGAGGAATACTTATCCTGGAGGCCTTCAGTAAAAAACACCTGTCATTCAATAGCCTCGATGCCAGGGTGGGTGGTCCAAAAGATATTGATATGCTGTTCTCCAAAGAAGAAATACTGGCGGATTTTGAGGATTACGAAGTAATACTGCTGACGGAAGAAGAGATCCATTTAAATGAAGGGACGCATCATATTGGCAAAGGTGCTGTGGTGAGGTTCGTGGGAAGAAAGCGTTCATGAGCCTGACTATGGGCAGTTCTTATTTTGGCCAAATCTCCCCATCATAAAGTCCATTTTACACCCTGCCCATTATTTTGCAAGACAATAGTTTTGTGGTGTAATCAAACACAAGCACAATGTATAGCCGTACAACAGCAACTATTTTTCAGCAAGGGATGTTGACCAGCCTGCTGATTTGCTGCTTTGCATCCTCTTTTTCTCAGCATAACCAAAAAAAACAAAAAATGACAACACAAGATTTTACAGCTACCCTGTTGGTAGACCAATCTCCCCAAGAAGTATTTGATGCGATCACCAATGTGCGCGGATGGTGGTCGGAAGAAATTGAAGGTAATACCAGTAAGCTCAATGATGAGTTTGCCTATCATTTTGAAGACCTTCATCGCAGCAAACTGAAATTGATAGAAGTGATTCCCAATAAGAAAGTGGTTTGGCTGGTGCAGGACAACTATTTCAAATTCACGGAAGATAAAACAGAATGGACGGGTACCAAGGTGCGTTTTGAAATTTCCACAGAGGGTGGCAAAACCAAACTTGTTTTCACACATATTGGCCTCACTCCCGAATATGAATGTTATGAGGTTTGCCAAGAAGGCTGGAGCAATTATATCCTAAACAGTTTACATAAGCTGATCACTACAGGTAAAGGCCATCCCAATGCGACGGGCGTGCCAAGAACAGAAAGTGAAAAAGTGCAGCGGGCCAGGAGTAATTAGTTCTCGGTGCTACTCGTACCACTGTACCGGTTTATGTATTTTTATTCCTGTTTATGCAATTAAGTCACATCAGGCAGCGCCGGATGTGACTTAATTGCATTGTATAAATCGCCCACTGATAACTGATCTGTAATTTGGAGGTATATTTAGTGAATGATGACAGAAAAGCACTTCAGCGAACTGGCCCTTTCCTTCCCGGGAACGGAGGCCTGCGCCCACTTTGACAGGATTGGGTTCAGGATCACCAACAAAAGGATGTTTACCACCTATCTTGCCAGGGACAATACAGCCAACATTTTTTTGACGCCCCCGGAACAACAGGTTTTCTGTAAAATGAGTGAAGGCATTTACCCGGTGCCCAACAAATGGGGAGAGAAAGGCGCCACCACTTTTGAATTGGGCAAGGTACCAGTGGAAATTGTGCGGGAAGCGCTGCTGTCGGCTTATAATGAAGTGTTGAAGTCAAAGAAATAACTTCCAGTGTCCCTCGGAGACGACTTCTATTGTGCCGTCGGTCACTTTAATGGCGGTCTGGTCGTCAATCGCATACGATGGTACGGGTATCGTGGCAGCCAGCTTTTCCAGGTTGACCAGGGAATTCTCCGGAAACCATTCATGATCCAGGTGCGGATGTAGCGCAATATCTACCAGTCCCAGCGATCTGTCACTTTCAGCTGGCAGGGTGTGGTTGCCATAGGTCGTTCCAAAGCGGGTCATGATCATACTCCCCGCACTCAGGCCCACGTAAACCATCTTGTGCAGTAACGACGGCAAGAGGTCTGCCAATCCGGACTGCTGCATCCAGTAGGTTAGATACTGGCAATCGCCGCCTCCTACCAGCAAGGCATCAGTCTCCTGGAGCATGGGAACCCAAAGTGCTTGTTTGATGCTGGGCAGCGCGGTGAGCTCCAACACTCCCAATGATTTCCAGCCCATTTCGCAGAAAGGATCTCCTAATGACCCGCAAATCACTTTTCGTGATATATGAGAGCCACCGGCTATGGCGTATATCGCTGTAGGTACAAATAGGGCACTGGCCTCGGTTATGGGTTTGCCCAGGAGATCAACCAGCGCGTTGTGGATGCTCGTGTTGCTGATGCCAGCAGAAGTGAGAAGAAGCTTCATGGTTTCATTATTTAACGATGACCTGCCCTGCCTGCCCTATGATACAGGTTTTCAGCAATTCACTATGGCGAAGATGGAATAATAAGCTTTATTGGACAAGGGGCCAGTGCGACAAATTATAGGAGGATTGCGCAGGTTGTCGGGTTCAGGCAATTTCTCCGCTGCGCAATTGGTTACGGAAACCGCCACGGTACGTATTTCCGGTTCCGGCCACGCTTCGGTCAATGCCAACAACCAGGTCAATGCGGCGCTACAGGGTTCTGCAGGGCTACACTATTCGGGTACAGCTACGATCAATACCACCAAAAGCGGCAGTGTGTCTCGTTCCTGAAATCTCCTTACATAAATGGGTAGTAAGTATACAGAAACCTAAATTTACCCATTATGAGTTCAAACAACAAGGGCGGTCGGGATCCTGTCCATGACAACATCCTCAAGATCGCAGTAGCCCGTGAGTATCTAAGTAGTGATCTGGGCTATATGAAATTGGCTATCAAGTATGGTCTTCCTGGTCCAAGTACAGTCCGGCATTTTGTAAAATGGTATAAGGCAAACTATCCCACGGGAGAAATACCACCTGTCCAGCCGACACAACAATCGCAGCAGCCTGCCACAACCAGTGAAGTAGAAGAACTCAGAAAGCAATTACAACAGGCCAATCTCAAAGTAGCAGCCTGGGAAATGTTACTTGAAAATGCCGGTAAGGAGCTGGGAGTGGACATTGTAAAAAAGTTTGGTACCAAACAGTCCGGCAAGTGAAACAGCACTATCCTCAGGCAGCGATAGGCACACTTTGCGCATTGTTTGGTAAAACAAGGCAGGCTTATTATGAACATGGATGGCAGGCGGCCAACGGGCAGTTGCGGGAAGAACTTGTATTGGACCTGGCAACACAAGCACGCAAAGTCTTAAAGAAAGAAGGCGCTGTAAAATTACTGGGCTCTCTGCGACCAGCCCTGCAGTCCCATAACATCACAATGGGCAGGGACCGGTTCTTTAAACTACTCAGAAAGCATAACATGCTGCAAAAGCGTAAAAAGAACCATGCCCGTACCACCTGGTCGGACCACCCTTATCGAAAATGGCCCAACCTGATCAAAGGGCTGGAAGCACTAAAGCCCCAGCAACAGTGGGTGAGTGATATTACCTATCTGCGTACCGAAAAGGGCTTTTCGTACCTCTCATTGATAACCGATGCCTACTCCAGAAAGATAGTCGGTTATCATGTAAGTCAGAACCTGCGGGTCCGGGGATGCCTTATAGCCCTGAACAAAGCTATAAGGTCCTTAAAAGACTATGTACCCCAAAGCCTTATCCACCACTCTGACAGAGGAATACAATACTGCTGTGACCAGTATGTAAATGTTTTACAAACTAATCAGATCCGCATCAGTATGACCCAGACAGGCAGCCCCTATGAAAATCCGGTAGCAGAAAGGGTAAATGGAATACTTAAAACTGAACTGGACCTGGATGGAACATTTGAAGGCTATAGCCAGGCAATAGCAGCTACCCATAAGGCCATTGACCGCTATAACAGGCTGCGCCAACATATGAGCTGTGATAACCTTACACCTGATCAGGCACATCTGAGAGAGGGAAAATTGAAAAAAAGATGGAAAACCAGAAAACGAAAAACAAAACCAGATGACCAACTAAATACTTAACCTGTAAAGCGATATCCGTATTATTGCCTAAGCATGTAAAGTAAAAACCGTATTGACCTGCCCAACTGTAAGGTTTTTTCAGTACAAGACAAGTGCATCGGTTAGAAAGCTTTAACCCTGGATAGAGCTTGCATAAAGCATTGTTAAATCACTGCTCCTGCTATGCTGAAAAGACAGCCTTCGACAGAAGGATTTGGATCAAATGAAAGAAAACTCTACTTTTGCTGTAGACTATGAGTATAATGAATCTTAGCGGTAACTATAATGGCATCGATAAAACAAGCAGCTACATGCGTGCCTGCTGTTGCTCATATATGAACTATGACGAGATACATTGATTGACAGGAGACAGATACATACTATAATATATAATAGTCCCCGGTTCAATATCCGGGGACTTTTCTTTTAAGGAATTATTGGTACATGATCCAGATACGACATATTTCTAAAACATTCCGGCAACGACATCAGTCTTTCAAAGCCTTGATGATATCAGCCTCGATATTGCAGAGGGTGAGATTGTTGGTATTATCGGTAGTTCAGGAGCAGGTAAAAGCACGCTCATCCACTGTGTGAACCTGCTGGAGAAGCCTGATGGCGGACAGAGGCAACGGGTGGCCATTGCCAGGGCATTGGCCAATGATCCGCACCTGCTGCTCTGCGATGAAGCTACCAGCGCGCTGGACCCGGCTACCACACAGTCGATCTTACAATTGCTCCGGGATATCAATCAACGCCTCCGGATCACGATCCTGCTGATCACACATGAAATGGAAGTGGTGAAAGCCATCTGCCACCATATAGCGGTCATTGACCATGTGAAACTGGTAGCAAAAGGTACCTTGACACAATTGCTTACAGAAAACAAACATCCAATACTCCAACAATTTATCAATACAGACAGTATGACAATACCTCCGGAACTATTTATTCAGCTGAAGCATGACCAGGCGGAAGGGCTTACCCCACTCATAGAACTGGAATTGACGGGCAATATTTCCTTCGATGAACTGGTCGATACAGTATACAATCAATTGCACATTCCCCATAAGCTGATCAAAGCAGATGTTGAATATGTAGGCAAAGCAAGCTTCGGTAAGTTGTTGCTGCATTTGCAGGGAACAGCGGTTGATAACGATAAGGCTGTTCAGTATTTCAATCAGCGTAAAATAAAAAATAGCATTAAGGGATATGTTTGATTCCAACACTAAGGGTGGCGCCGTGAAGGGCTGGTAATATGTTGGAGCGGGCAGTATACTTAACAAGGATACTGCCCGTCAACTTTATTTATCTTTCTTCAACTCTGCCAGGAAACTCACCACATCCCTGATCTCTTTTTTGGACAAGAGGTACCTCATTTCGGGCATGCTCGAAGCGGCATCTGTACGGCTGGCCACATCGGCTTTGGATATTACCTCATTGGGCTTGTCGCCGATCTTCAACATAATACTGGTACTGTTCTCTCCATTTAGAATGCCGGATATGGTCTTGCCATTTTTCAGTTTCAATATCACTGTTCCAAAGCCCGGTGCCAACCTGGCGCTTGGCTTTACCAATGCTTCCAGCAATTGTTGCCGCGTTAACCTGTCGGCTACGCCATTTAAACGGGGACCTGCATTGCCACCATAGTCGTCATAGGAATGACAGCGGATACATTGCGCTGTTTGGTTGGAGTAAAATATCCTTCTGCCTTTGTTGGGATCGCCACCATTCAGGCTGCCGGCATAAGCGGCGGTGAGTGTGTCGGACGATAATCCCGTGCTTATCTTTTTGTATTTAGCAGCCAGTTCCGCAGAACGGGTGCTGTCGATGGCTTCCGCCAGTTCCAGATAGATATTGGTAGACAGTTTGCCGGCTGCCATCTTGCCCAGCAGATCGTCCAGCGGCTTTTGCGCATATTGCACCGGTAGGTTGCCCAGGGTTAACAAAGCGGCCTGCTGTTCTTCCGTTGTTTTAGTATTGATCACCTCGGTGAGCAGAGAAACCATCAGGTCTTTGGATATATTCATTTTAGCGATCAGGTCGATGCCGGCAATACGCACCGCTTTTTCCTTATCGGCAATGGCCAGTTTAATGGCATCGCCTATTTGTGCATATCCCAACGAGGCCAACGCTTTCAGTGACTGTGCTCTTACCGTAGGTTCTTTGTCAGTTTTTAAAAGGGTCATCAATACGGGAGCTCCCTGTTGGATGCCCAACTTACTCACGGCCTTTACAGCACTTAACCTTACGGTGGCATCTTTGTTAGTCAATAACATGGTCAAGGCATCACCCGTTTTTAGTCTTACTTCGTCAGCGTTTCTTTCGATGACGCCGCGGTACCTTCCATCCACCCTGTCTACCACCGAAGGCTTTACCCAGGTACTTAAGGCATCGATGGCTTCAGCCCTCATTTTAGCGGGCGCTTCTTCCTTAGCCGCAAAACCCACTAATAACTCTATAGCCTGTGGGGTACCCACCCGGAGATTGGCATTGATACAACGTCTTAAAAGCGCTTCATTGGTAAAATGGGTTGTTGCCAATAAATTGCCCAGCGCGGGTAATGCTCCTTTAATAGAAAGATCGTCATTGATGGCGCGTGCGGCTTCGGTTACAATAAATTCATCGGCATCATCCAGGAAAGCGGTAATACCAGCATGTTCCATTCTGCGTAGGGCCACCACCGCTGCGATCCTTACGGCACGCGAAGTATCTTTTGACAGGTTGATGACCGGGTCTGCCTTTCCGATCCTCGCCAATGCCAGGCTGCCGGCATGACGGATGTATACATCTTCATCGTTGTTGCTGCGCAGCAAATCGATCAATGGGTTGATGGCTGGTTCCCAGGCGATCCTTCCCAATGCCTCTGCAGCAAAGAACCGGGCCCGGCTATACGTATCCTTTAATAAGGGAATGAGTTGATCACCTGCTTCCCGGTACTTCATATCCCCCAGCCATTTGGCTGCCTGTGCCCTGATCTCAGGGTCATTGTCCTTCAACAAAGGCAGCAGGGATTGTGCATACTTTTTATCTTTTCTGGCCAGTTGGCTAAGGCCCCAGATAGCATGTACCCGTGCCAGTTGGTTTCCCGTTTGTGCCAGGGCTTTTTTAAAGGCCTCTTCTCCGTCGGCACCCCGGTTCGCCAATTCAAATTGAGCTTTCAGCCTTACCTGTTTGTCTGCATTTGTAAGCAAACCACCTAACTCATCCGTTTTCTTGTTGGTGAAATCGGCAGCCAGCAGGGCCTTGGTCTGCTGACGCTCCGCAAAGGCTGCTCCCCGTTTATCATCTAATTTCCATATGCGTCCATAGCTATGCGTTCCCCATCCATCGATCCAGTCGGCAATGTATAAGGCGCCATCCGGACCAAAATCAAGGCCGGTAGGTAATATGCCGCCTACTACCAGCGTATCGCCGCCCAGTGAAAAACCGGCGCCTTTGGCATTTAGTTTAAATCCATAGACACCTGATTGGGCAGGATTGCCTACAAACTTGGCAATAAAGAAAGTATTCTTAAAAGCCGGGCTTAAAGCAGTACCGGGGTTGTAGACCATACCTGCCGGGCCACTTACATAATTGGCGATACAGGGAACGATGTAGGCGGCCTGTCCTTCAAACCGGGGTTTCCACATCTTCTCATCCATCCATACCTTGTACGTATTGTTGAGCGGATCACGGTATTTGCCATATTGCCAGTTGCTCCTCCATCCTGCATCAGAGCCATTCACGAGGTAGACAAGTCTTTCTTCTTCACCGGCATGATCGCCGTCGTTGTCTTCGCTGATCAGGTTGCCATAATCGTCAAAAACAAACTCATGGGTATTGCGAAGGCCATGGGCGAATATCTCAAAATCACTTCCATCGGGATTGCTCCTGGCAATAACACCGCAGTTGGGATATTCCCATCTTTTACCTGTTTGGTCTACGCCATTAAAGCCGATATCTCCGATCTGCCAGTAGATCCTGCCATCGGGTCCCATTTCAACACCCGACATACCATGACCACTAAAGCCGATATGGATGCCATAGCCATGGGAAATAGAAGTTTTCTCATCCACAAGGCCATCGCCGTCTTTATCCTTCATTCTCCACAGGTCGGGGCCTACGGCCACAAACAAGGCATCAGGCGTTTTTAAAACACCTCCAGCTACATCTGTTACTTCATCGTGAAAATCGTCTACCACCAATTGTGTTTGATCGGCCACGCCGTCACCATCGGTATCCCGTAAGCGGTATACATTGTCTTTTTCCACCGTCATATCCCGCCAGTCATGCGAGCTATCGCCATTTAGGTCTGCCAGCCAGGTATTCTTCTTGCTGTTCTCAGGAGCCAGGTATTTATGCAGGAAAGCACGTTTGTCTTCAATAGATTGTAACTGTATGGATGGGATCTCCCAGTCCTGGTGCCCACGGATATCGAACTCAGAATTCTTTTGCCGGTTGGTCGTCGTATAATACAGGCTGCCATCGTCATCAATATCGATGGCAATGGGAGAGATCACAAGCGAATCAACGCCCCAAAGCTTCAAATTAAGGTTGGTATCGGTGATGGCGGGTTTAAAGACCGAATCTACAGCGGCCGCCATCCGGGCAGCTTTGGCAGGTTCCAATTGTTTAATGCGTTTGTCGGCAGGGGAGGAAGGTTCCTGCTTGCAGGAAGAAAGCAATGCCATACAAAAGGAAAAAACCAATAATGAATACGATTGCCGGGGCTTTAAAGCAAGAGTTAGTGTGATCATGACACTAAAAATATTCCATTTTTCGATACCAACCGTCCCATTGGTACCGGCTCGTTCAGCTTTTTATCCTAACGACTGTTTGTTGAATAGTGCCTACATGTTTAGTTCACAATACTGGGTCTATTTTAATTTAACATCCAGGTATACAGAATGGCGCCCGTATGATTCATAAAATGGTTTGAAAACAACGTCATCGATGGTGAATTGCAACTGCCGGGGATCACCTTTAATTGACTTACTGATGTCTTCAGCATCCAGGGTTACTTTACGCCATTCTTTTCTTGCTTCCGGCTCCTGGGCAGCCAGCAACACCGGTCCGTAAAACAGGCTGGCGATATTCTGCTGGTCCATTACGGGATCGAGGTGGAAATGGAACGGCATTTTCAATTCTACGATATCGCCATCTTTCCATGTACGGCTTATTTTCAGGTAGCTGCCCGGTTTGGCTTGCAGCTTTTGTTCTTTGCCGTTGATCTTCACAAAGAATCCTTTGGTAGCCCAGCCTGGCACCCGCACATGAAGATCAAATTTTCCGCTGCCCTTGATCGTCAGACGCGTATTGTCTTCATTGGGGAAATTGGTGGTTTGCTCTACCGTTACCTTACGTTCTGTCCACTCCAGTGTAGACGGTATGTAAAGATTCACATACAGCGACTGGTCATCCTTGCTCTTGAAGTAAATGGAGTTTTGCAGCTTGGTGCTGCTTTCAATGGCTGTACCGTTGCAGCAGGTAAAGCCTGTCATATTGGGATTGCCAAATTGCTTGGTAGATCCTGGTCTGAGTGGTACGTGATAGGTGTTGGCAGGACTATTTTCGGCTACAGAAGCCAGGATATGGTTGTACAAAGAGCGCTCGTAATAGTCCATGTAGGCTGCTTTCTGGTCGAAGAGAAACAGGTCGCTGGTCAGTTTAAGCATATTGTACGTGGCGCAGGTTTCATTCTGTCCACCGGAAGAGAAGCCGTTTTCATACAGTGTGCCGGGCTCACTGATAAAACATTCCGCATTGTTGGGATTGCGGGCGCCTGCAACACCTCCAATGCTGTACATATAATCGTTGACCATCTTATACCAGAAGTTATCGGCAATTTTGTAATACTCAGGGTTGTTGGTAGCCCGGTATGTTTCGATGCTTCCCACTACCTGGGGTATGTGCTGGTTGGCATGCAGGCCACGGAATAGGTCTACATTTTTAGCCAGTCCATGGGAATGTTTTGTATCGCCATAGAATACCCTGATATTATCAAATAGTTGGGCGGTCTTCAGGTGATGGGGGTTGCCGGTAATCCGGTACATGCGGGCCATGGCCTCATTCATGCCGCCAAACTCCCCGGCTATATAGGTGTTCCACATCTTGATAAGCGTATCTGTTGGTACTTTGCTCAGGCGGGCATATACCCAATCGCCCATGCCGGAAGCAATGTCCAACGCTTTTTTATTACCGCTCACTTCATATACATCCATTAAGCCGGCGAGTATCTTGTGCAGTGTATAATAGGGCGCCCAGATCTGGTTCTTCTGTCCGCCGTATTTGGCGCCATTTTCCAGCATGATAAACTGATCGGGAGGATAAGCGCTGATGAATCCGGTACCCCAGTTCGCATAATCCGTACGGATGCCTGCATCACTCAGGTCTGAATCATAGGCCGTTTTTCCAGGACCAAAGGGCACCGCCGCAGGGTCAGACACATGTGCGCCGCCTGCTGTTGACGCCTTTCCGGATAATTGTGATAATTCATACAGGGTATTGACCATTACCTCCATTTTGCCGGAGAAATTGGCTTGCAGGGCCTTGTCATATCCCGTACTGGCATAGGCCTGTGCAATGGCGGTAAGGTAGTGACCGGTAGCATGTCCCCTTAATTTGGTGTCCTTACTGTCCCATACACCCAAAGGTTTTGCTCCTTCGGGTTGTGGCTGGCCAAAAGCATGGCGGAACATATAAAGAAAAGAGTTGGGATCGGTCTTCGCCAATGTCAGTACAAACTTATCGCGATTCTGGATGAATTGGGATGGTTGACCATCGGCGTCGTTTTTCAGCGATACCTGGTCCAGATGAAAGGCCTGCAGCTTTAAAACCGGCGTAGTTGATTTGGAGGACTCCTTTATAGTAACTATCGCCCTGGGTTGAAAATTCGTTCCTGCCACACGCCCGGTAACGGTATAGGTTCCCGGTTTAAGTACAGCTGTATTGTCTACAGCAGCGGGCCATACCACCCGTACTTTAGGACCCTTGCCTTTCATGGCATCTTTGTAGGTGCCGTCTACATAACTGGGGAACCGTGGCAGATCACCTACGGCTGTTTCCACTTTCACATCGGATACTCCGACTAAATAAGTATTATACAGTTGCGCTTCGGTAGGTGAGAAGCGGGGGAGGGTATCCTCGGCGCGCCTGCCCGTCGTATTGACCGAACCCTGGTTGATGCCTCTGCGGGAATTGCTATAGATTCCGGCTACCTGGTTGCTGCTCAGGGGAACACGGTAAATACGGAAATCACGTATCAGGGCATTGAGATTGGGGTCGCCCGGTGTTAATGATTTTCCGATGTACAGCAGTTTTTCCCCCGGCTGCTGACCGAATACCGCTGTCAGCTCTTTGGGAATATCGCTGGCTTCGCCTGCTTGCTTACTATCTACATAGGTAGTGATGGATTTTGATGGAATGTCGATCACGATAGCGAGGTGCACCCATTTATTGGCTTCTATTGCCGGTGAAACCGCTCCCTTTTTATCAGTTTTTTCTGCTGTTATCAGCGCCTGGTAACCTTCCTGTCCTGTGGTGCCAACCGGGGCGGCAAAAAAATGTTTGCTGGCATCCTTTCCGAAATCAAAGAAACGTTGGCCAGGTTGAGTAGAGCGCAGGAATATCCATCCTGATATGCTGAGTGATTCCAGGTCTGTTAAGGCTTCTGCAGGGAGTGTGATAAAAGCATTGTTATCTCCAGAGAGGGACAATACCTTGCCAAACCGGTTGTCGTTGACAAAGCTGGCTTCGCCTTGAAATTTGCCGTGTAAATTATTCCGGGACCAGTCTTTCAGGTCTCCATTAAAGACATAACGCGCGATCATGCCGGTTTCTCCGATCCCATCCAGTATCTGGTCACCGCTTTGTGCCTGAGTGGTGTTAACACCCTGGATCAAAACAACTGTCAATAAGACAACACGCAAGAGTACGCTGTTCATTTTCATATTTAAATCGTTTTCAACAGTAACCTTGTATCTACTAGTTTACAAGATCATATTTTGGAATAACTATATGCCAGGATAAGGGGTAAAATTCCGGATAAAACTATGAACAATCTGTGTGTCACTATAAGTCTATTTTAACTAATAATGACATGATATTAACTGGTATCCCGAAAGAAAACTATACACTTACCAGGGCAGATATTTAGTAAAATAATGGAAATACAGTATCTTCCTGTTATGCACCCCTTCGATTTTACCCGGTTACCGCTCATTATGCGTTTTATCCTTATCCCCCTGCTGACAGTAATACTGCTGGCCTCCTGTGCTACTACCACCCGGAATTGGAAAAGCAACGACCAGCCTGGTCAATTCGCCGCTTCTTTTGGCTTGTTCAGCGGAAAAGAAAAGCACACCGTCAACTTAACCAAAGACGATATCTTATTCATAAAATATACCCTGATCGCCACCAGCGGAGAGATAACCTTGTCTGTCTCCAATAAGGGTGGGGTAGTATGGCAAAAGAAAGTAACCGGAACGAGCGATACTTCAGAACATCATCTGGTAGCACCTTCCACCGGTCAATACACCATTACCGTCAATGGCCAAAAAGCCACCGGTGGTTTTGAGGTAAAGTACAAAGCAGTGCCGCCGAAAACCGTGCAGGTAAAGACCCACCGCAATATTGAATTATACGGATTGATGATGGTGCTGGACGATGGTCCCTATGTATTAACGCAAAAAGATACGATGGACTATAGCGGCCGAAGGGCCGTTATGGCACAATGGTATTCCATGGTGCCCAGAAATTATGAAAGGTACAAGGCTTTCGATACCTGCCGCATCATGAGTATCTACAAGAAAATGGAAACGGCCGGCAATGGCTACGATTTCTTTACCGGCTTTTTATTGCAGGTAGGCGAAGTACCCTTTGCCCGGATCAGTGCCACTACCGACCTGCAGCAGATCGCTCGTTTTTCACCGAAAGGAGATACTGCTGAAGCCAGGCAAAAAGCAACTGCTTTCCTCGATGCTTTAAACGACTTCTCCCGGTTGATAGACCTGGATGCCCATTTGGCCCAATACAAACCCTATTACGAACTTGCGATCGCTTCAGTGGCGAAAAATGTTCCCCGCGGAGATTTCCTGCCGGTCATGGAGCAGTACTACCGCAAGCAGTTCAGCGAGTATAACTTAGTTCCGAGTCTCAATCTCTTTACGGCCATGGGATTTGGTACGATGAACCGGTCCACCCGGACAATTTATAATACGTTTGGGTCTTTTACCTTCCAGTCATTCGACAGCAAGCATCCCGATATGGGCTTTGATGATCCTGTGCAGATCAGGGCACTGGCGGCACATGAATTCGGGCACTCTTTTACTAACCCTGCTATTGACAGTCTTCCTCCCTCGCTTATTAAAGAAACCGCTTACCTGTATGAGCCCATTAAAGAGGAAATGAAAAAGCATGGGTATACCATCTGGCTACAGAGCCTGTATGAGCACCTGGTAAGGGCAGGGGAGGTGATCGTAGCCGAAAAGATAGGCGACAGTACAAGGGCCGTCAGCATGTTACAGAGCAACATCAAAAGCGGTTTTATTTACCTGCCCTTCATGGTGCAGGAATTAAAGAAATGGGACAAGAGCAATTCCTCTGTCGATTTCAATAACGAAGTGTTACAGATGATCGTGAAGTTGAAGGAGGCCTACAAACCTGCTAAGATGAATTAAATAATAGCAAGCGTGTAAAATCAAAAAAGCAGCAACCGGACAGAGAAAAAACGGGCCGAACTCACTGGATTGTAAAAAGAAGTGTAAACTTTGTAAAGAAATGCTTGATACTACGCATCTTAGTCAAAGTCCCCAAATAGTCTGTTATGAAATACCTTATCCCTTTTTTAATGGTGCTTGTATTTACAAACGTACAGGCACAGTACCCTGGAGTGAACATTCCGGGTTCTGAAGTAAGGAAGATCACTTCAAAGATAGTAGCAGGACAGGAATATGAACTGCACATCATGCTGCCTGCCGGTTACAAGGCTGGCGACAAGAAATATCCTGTTGTATACCTGATGGATTCGCAATGGGATTTCCCGCTGGTTACTGGTTTATACGGCGAGTATTACTATGATGGATTTATTCCTGAACTGATCATTGTAGGGGTGACCTGGAGCGGCGAAAAGGCCAATTACGACAGCCTTCGCCTAAGAGACTATTCTCCCACTAAAGTTGCCGCCATGCCGGGAAGCGGCGGAGCGGATCAGTTCCTGGCATTTATGAAGCAGGAATTGTTTCCTTTCATCGAGTCTAACTATAAGGCGGATGGTGAGAACAGGACACTGATGGGCTGTTCGGGTGGCGCGGTGTTTACCTTGTACACCTTGTTCACCCAGCCCGAGCTGTTCACCGGTTATGCAGCGGCCACTCCCTATATTCCATGGGATAATGAAGTATTGTATAAGTATGAGCAGGAATTTGCCAAAAGGCGGTTGGGCAACCCGGTACGTGTGTATATGACAATGGGCGATGTGGAAACAACCCGCCCTGTCTATGAAAAATTTGCCGCCCATATGGCGGCGCGCCACTATCCATCCGTTCGCCTGCATTCAAAGATACTGGAGAATACAGGTCATGGAGGCACCAAGCATGAAACCTATGCCCGTGGACTACAATATGTTTTCGAAAGACCTCAATTGAACCTGGCGGCCAGTGTATTGAACAGTTATGCCGGTAATTATCAATTACCAGACGGCCGGACCATGCAGCTCAAAAATGAGCATGGGCAATTGGCGCTCTATTTCGGCAGCAACCGGATGTTTACTTTGTATGCAGCCAGTGAAACGGATCTTTACGCCACCGCGCAATTTGTAAATATCCATTTTGAGCATGCGTCTGGTAAGCCGTCAGGTTGTTGGTTGGAGACGTACGGCAATAAGCAATTCGCTAAGAAAATAAACTAGCTGGCATGAAATGGAGGCACGGTCCCAAAAAGTGTTTTTCCCGTTCTCATAACTACATGGGGTTTAAAAGGAAAAAGTGTAAGGTTATGTAATAAAAGGACCGGGTATATTATTTTACTTTTAATAATTTGGCATTGATGGCTACTATAATTGTACTGGCACTCATGAGAACGGCGCCCATGGCCGGGCTCAGCATAAATGCCGGGTATAAAATACCTGCAGCCAATGGAATACCTACGACGTTATAACCCACCGCCCATACTAAATTCTGCACCATTTTCCGGTAGGTCGCCCTGCCAAAAGCAATCATCTTCACTACATCTTTGGGGTCACTGTTTACCAGGATTATATCGGCTGTTTCGGCTGCCACATCGGTTCCCGATCCTACTGCAATTCCCACATCAGCCTGAGCCAGTGCTGGTGCATCATTGATGCCATCACCTGTCATGGCTACAACTTCTCCTTTATCCTGGAATTCTTTTACTTTGCTTTGCTTCTCGTGGGGTAATACGTTGGCGAGGTAGCCATCCATTTGTAGTTGCCGGGCTACCGAAGATGCCACTTTTTCATTATCGCCTGTTAACAAAAACGATTTAATGTTCATATTTCTTAACCCGGTAATGGCTTCCGCAGCGGTTTCCCGGATACTATCGGCCAATGTAATGATGCCTGCCGGCTCATTATTGATCAGCACAAAATTTACGGTATCGGTGGATTGATTGACTGCATCTGGTATAACCGGTACTTCCAGGTTATACTGCCTGAAATAGTTTGGACCTGCCGCCACTACCTTTTTGCTATTCACGGTGCCGGCTACACCCATTCCTTGCATGTATTCAAAGTCGGTGGATTTCCATAGCTCCAGGTTTTTCCCCTTTAGCTTGCGCATGATGCCATGGGCAATATGGTGTTCTGAATTTTGTTGTATCGCTGCTGCATATTGCAATACCTGGTCGGGCGTAAATTGATTATTTAACGAAATGACCTGCTGTACTTCATGGATCCCTTTGGTAAGGGTGCCTGTTTTATCAAAAATGATGGTAGTAAGTCTGCGGGCGTTTTCAAAAGCTGTACGGTTGCGGACCAATAACCCATGAATAGCGGAAAGAGAGGTGGAAATAGCTACCACCAGGGGAACGGCCACACCAAGTGCATGCGGGCAGGCGGTTACCATTACGGTAACCATTCTTTCAAGGGCAAAGGACAATTCCTTTCCGGCAGCGAGCCAGACGATAAAAGTTATAATTCCGACACTAATGGAAATTATAGTAAGCCATTTGGCGACCTTATTAGCAAGGTTTTGGGTATTGGACTTAGTTCCCTGGGCAGACCGCACCAGGTTAATTACCTTGTTGAGGTAACTATCGTCGCCCGCTCTGGTTACCTGTACCTTTAGTACCCCATCACCGTTAATGGTTCCACCGATCAGTTTCTCTCCTTTTTTCTTTTTTACAGGCAGGCTTTCTCCCGTAAGCATACTTTCATCAACGTGGGAGCTGCCTTCCAGCACGGCTCCGTCTGCTGGTACTTTTTCGCCGGGTTTTATGACAATAATATCATTATTGTGCAACTCTTTTAAGGGAATGTCTGTTGTATGTTCATCCCGTTCCACATGGACAACTGCCGGCAGCAAGGTCACTAATGATTCCAGCGATTTCGAGGCAGCCATTTGGGATTTCATTTCCAGCCAGTGTCCCAATAACATAATATCTATCAATGTGGCCAGTTCCCAAAAGAAGTCCATGCCGGAAAGTCCAAAAACAATCGCTATACTGTACAAATAGGCCGTAGTAATTGCCACTGCCACAAGCGTCATCATGCCAGGGTTTCCCCACCTGAGTTCCCTGATCATTCCTGCCAGGAAAGGCCAACCTCCATAAAAAAAGATTACACTGCTCAGCGCCGCCAATACATATTTATCTCCGGTGAATGTAAAGTAAAAACCCAGCCACTGCTGAGCCATATGCGATAGTAGTAAAACCGGAATGGTAAGTCCCAGGCATAACCAGAACCGTTTCAGGAAGTCTTCAGTATGGTGACCTGTATGTTCATTATCTGTTGAGTGTTCATCATGCACTGCGTAGCCAGTATGCGTTGCTGTGGCATCCCGCTGCATGGGGGATTTGTGCATTCCTGCATGATGATCGTCTGGGTGGCTGTTACCGTTTGCAGAATGATCGCCATGATGTTCGCGCTTCATCGATCGGGTTTTATTTGATGAAATCTTTACTTCCCCACAGGAATCATCTTTCTCCAGGGTAAGAATTCATGATCTTTTTGCCTGGACTGATCCGGAATGCAATGTATGACTTTATTTTTCTGAATAGTTATACTTCCCGTAGTTGGCCATATCGGTTACCCGACCCGGATGATGTAACTCCCCTGGTTAATTTTTCTTTTCGATTAAAGATTTCCCGCATTTGGGACAAACGCCATCCTTATTAAGCGCTACCTCAGGGTGCATTGGGCATGTGTATATTTTTGCTGCTTCAGCCTTCATCTGTTCTTTAGGTGACAATTGTAGCTTTCGTCCACATTGAGGGCATTTACCTGGATCATGACTAAACACCTTTACATGAACAGGACAACTATAACTCTTGGTTACGGCTGTTTTTGTTTGTTCCTTGTTGGAAAGAACTAGATCCATACCACATATAGAGCATTTGCCAGGTTTGCTGCTAATAACATCCGGATGCATTGAACAGCTATAATAGCGGGCATGTTTGGTAGTATCCGTTTTGCCTGCCTTTGATTGAGCAAATAAAGAAGAAGCGACAAACAACGCAATGGTTAAAAAAATTAACTGTTTCATTATTCAGATTTTAAATATTTCAAAATGGAAAGAATAAAAAAGAAGTTGTCCTACCAAAGTTGGTATTATAAAAAACCGGAACAAATGATTTAAATCATACCCATGACGATTTTAGTCAGCCTGTTTTTTTGAAGCAACGGGTAAATCTTTGACTGTGTGTCGGATGGTGTAAGGATAAGTATGGTTTATCCTGGCAGGTAGTGCCTGTTGAATATTTTGACCTTATTCATCATAGGGACCCTGCTATTAGTAGAAAGGCTATGATGAACACTTTTAAGCAAACGAAACTAATAATTTCAGCATTAAAGTGAATTCTTCGTCACCTGCAGATGGCGGACATCATTTGCTTCCAGCACGCTGAACTGGCCATTGCCATAAGACACCCGATAAAGGCAGGTGTTGCTATGGCTGAAGTTTGCCATACAACTGATCGGTAATTGGCTGAGCAGACACAACAATACCAGCAGGGAGCGACCGTGCATGCAGACCAGCACCCGCTTTTCAGCAGGCCTGGAGAGAATAACGTCCAGCGCTTCCTGAAGGCGCCTGGCAACCTGGTTGGGGCTTTCACCTTTTTCAAAGGATAGATCACATTGCCCACCCTGCCAGTGAATATTCATTTCGCGGAATGCATTTACCCAATCTTCCTTATTTTCCTTTTCCTCCCAAATACCAAAAGACAGTTCATCAAGACCCGGCAATTGTTCCCAGGGAATACCTCCTTCTACAAATCTTTTTACAGTCTGGTGAGTACGCTTAAGGGCGGATGTATAAACCTTATCAAAAGACACATGTTTATAATATTGGTAAAATGCCTCTCCCTGTTCCCTTCCGAGGTCATTGAGATCAGTATTTACTCCTCTGCCCTGCACAATGCCCAACTTGTTATAATCGGTTTCCCCATGCCTGATGATATATAACTCTTTATCCATGATCCATTTCCTTTAAGGACCGCAAGATACTATAACATGCGATACAACTTGCTCCCCGAATCGATCATTGATCTGTTTTATCCTATAGAGAAAGCTCTTCCCTTGCCCTTTTGATCGCTGAATGGTCGAATCCCGCCTTGCGGAAATATTCAAGATCATCTTTCAGATTTTTGCTTAACTCGTTCACCGTGTGCCCTGACTTTAAATATTGTTGGTATAGCTCAATCGCCCTGGAGAAATCACCCTTAAAGAGATAGGAGTGAGCGAGGTTTTTTACCAGCGACGAGTCTGAAGGTTCGGTGGCCAAACCTTTCGATAAAAAGCTAATCGCCTTGTCGTAATTTTTAGTCTCCAGCAAATGACGGCCTAAAACTCCCGATTGTCCGGGTCTCGGTTTCAGTGTATCTAAAGTGGTTATCCTTTGTCCGGTTGCCCGCAGCCGGCCATTAATCGTATTCGTAAAACCGGTTACTACCCCGGTGGTATCGAAAATAAAAGCCTTTGTGCCGCCTAATTCGATGTTGCGAAAAACGGTTGGCGACGTAAAATGCATTTTGCTGTGGATGCCATCCGTCCAGAAGTAAAGCCCGTCTTTTTCTTTTTCTATTGCTGATAAATATCCGTCTGTTATATATTCGCCGGCGTATTTCGAGGCGATCGTATCGTTTACAGGTACAGTGGTTATTTGCTCAGGCTTTGGAAACCCTGCCCAGTTGTATTCCAGTGCTATGCTGTTGAGTAACTCCAGTAAAACGTAACCATCGTCGGAGTTCACAAACAACGCCACGCCTTTTCCATTGGTGAGTCCGCCCAGGAAATAACCCGTGAATCCCTCGTTACTCGCCGAATGAACAAAGTATTTTTCGCCATTCCTGTTCTGTATGTAAGTGCCCATGGCCACATCATCTTTATAGGGCGTTAAATGTAATCTTACCATTTCCTGGTTCAACACCTTTGACGATTTTCCCTGGTAAGCCTGCTGTATTTCAATTATGTATTTGCATAAATCTGTAGGTGTGGTCCATAATCCGGCCGCTGCTTTTTCCGGGTATACAAAATATTTGCCCGGCACTTCATGGCCATTGCTTTTATAGCCTGTTGCAAGATTTTTTCGTTGGCTCTCCGTAGGGGGCTGATGGTAGGAACTGTTGGTCATTCCCAGTGGCCGGAACACATGGTCATACATATAGTCTTCATATGGCTGTTTGGTGAGGTCGGTCAATATTTGTTGCGTGATAAGGATGCCTCCGCCGGAATACCGCGATTCTTTGCCGGGCTCCATTACCGAGCGTACGGCTTCGGTGTTGGAAGGGGCCCGGCCGTCTAAAATATCGGTGACGCTTGCAATGGCGCTGTCCCGTTGGTACCCGGGAAAACCATGCACTCCCAGGCCTGCCGTGTGGGTGAGCAGCTGGGCGGTGGTGATTTTCTTGCCATGAGACACTGTGTCATAAGGGAACTTCCAGTTGACCAGGTACTGGTTGATGTCCTGGTAAAGATCCAGTTTTCCCTGTTGCGCCAGCTGCAGGATACCCACCGCGTTTAGTGACTTACTGATCGATCCCGGTTCAAACAGGGTAGTAGTAGTTACTTTCCTGCCTTCTTTTTTGTCGGCATAACCATACCCTTTGGCCCATACAAGCTGGTAATTATCGATAACAGCGACACTTAATCCCGCCACGTTGTAATGCTTCATCCTTTCGGCAAGCGTATACAGTTTGCCGTCGATAACAAGTCTTCCCGCGAGGGTGGTTTCCACCCGGGCGATCTGTTCGTTTACGGCCTTGGAATAATGCTGCTGTGCGGTGACTGTTGTAAGCCAATGGAACAAAAGGACCGCTAAACTGATTTTTTTCATAGTTGACAAACCTATCCGTTTTGTTGTCAACCCAGCCTGAAAGAGTGTAAAAAGGTTGTAAACCAATGTAAATTCTTCTTAAGATCCATTTAGATTAACGCGATTAACCCTTTTACATTTTAAATCTTTTTGTTCTAGCCAGTCTAAATAGCTTTAAGGCATATAATTACCAACAAAGGACAAAAAGAATCTGTAGTATACAGAGAAAGTTTATGCCAACGCTCCAGGCTGTAGGCCAGGGCCTTGCCAATGGCGCTTTTAGGAAGCACGTGTACATACTGTTGCTGCATCCAGAGCCACATCCCTTTCAGAATCGGGGCAGCTTTGGCTGTACGAACGACTTTAGGCTCTTCATAATTCAGTCT
The DNA here is from genome assembly GCF_003555545.1 of Paraflavitalea soli. Taxonomy (GTDB): domain Bacteria; phylum Bacteroidota; class Bacteroidia; order Chitinophagales; family Chitinophagaceae; genus Paraflavitalea; species Paraflavitalea soli. The sequence goes on from NZ_CP032157.1 coordinate 1,067,267, forward strand.
ACTTTCTCTGCTGATGCGCTCTATCGTATACAGCTTTGGGATATCATTAAGTGCATAGGAGGCCCGGTCATAATCGTTGTCCAGTTCTTCATGGAACATACGGCAGGCATGCGCCATACAGTGTATTAGCGTTATGCCTGGACGCTTATCAAAAATATCATAGGCTGCGTAGCCATCAGTCTGCAAATACCCTTTGAAGATTTCCAGTATTACCATCGGCCCTTCCCGTCCACGGCCTTCCTGGTAATCGAAGAACGCGATCTTTTTCAGGCTGTTTTGGTAAACCCAATAGTAGCCTCTGTGGGTTTCTCCCTTTTTATCTTTGTCAATTACCTTGATCGGAGTTTAATCAGCATGTAGATAGCTACTTTGCAGCACTTCTAAGCACAACCAATATAATATCCTTCCCAATCTTCAATAATAATTTTGTTGTTGATAATATGTTTCATGACCATTTGGGGCAAGATGAAATTGTAAAAGTCATTAGGCGAATAATGGTCTTTATAAGGACCGGATAACTGAGGCATTTCCGAAAACCATTTTCCGGCAAAACCATCTATCGGCAGATATACTGAAGTTGAATAGTTGCCATCTTTTTTAGGATGCCAAAGGTCAATTTTTATAAGCTTGAAATTATAAAACGATTCCATAATATTTGGATATGCCAAAATTGGAGATTCCATTGTATTCTGGCCATACAAAGTCTTTTCCTTCTCTTCTCCGCTTAGTGTTTCACGCATGCACCCTATAATCCAATATCGCATAGCTCTTGCAAACCAAAAACACGCTTGGTAAGTATTATGTACCTGCTTGTCCTTAAAATATCCATAATTCAAAATAATTATAATACCATCGATTAAGATTGCCTCAAGCTTTTTTAGCTTACGGCGAATATCTATACGATTTGAATGTCGGACTAGGGATTTTAGCCTATCATATTCCGCATCCGTTTCTACAACTATCTGGTCAGTAGAAAAGGCTCCTCCTCTAAGTTTGCCATGTATTATATCATCATAGAAGGCATCTAATAAGGAGACAATCTCTATTCGGTTTAGATCTGTTCCATTATAAAATGCTAACTTTATCTTTTCATTTTTAAAATCAGCAATAACATCGTTTAATGCTGTTGAACTATCAGCCTTTAAATTTAACACATGGCTGTTTGTTGGAGTCTTAGTTACCAGTCTATTAAGATTACTTCTGCTTTCTTCTTCAGCTTCTTCTTTCCATTTTTTTAAAAGTTGAATAGGATATCTTTTTTCGTCTTTGTCAATTAAAGTTGCACAATTACTACAGAGCCAAATACCATTATCTATATGTGCACGTTCACTTTTCGAGAGTTTTATATCATATCTAGGCCCACCAATCGATGCCCCTGTAATATGCGCTGCTACACCGATAATCGTGGATTTTTCGGCAAGTTCATTAGCTCCGCTCGTGGGCCTTCTGCAATCTGGATTTGAGCACAAATAACCTACTCTTTTTGCAAGAATATCTATTATCGCTCGTTTAAAATCATCTCTTGTGGGGGCCATGATGTACACAATTTCAATTACCTAAAATAGGCATTATTAACATTTTAATACTCAAGTAGGTAAAACCTAATATAAACGGTGCTTATTTAATCTAATGAAAATCGAAAATAATCGAGCACAATCGATTAAAGTCGACTAAATCGCAAACCTCGGGACAACTAGATTCAAACCAGCGACTTTCCCGACCTTCGGTCGGGAAGCGCTACCAGGCAATAAAAAATAGATGCATCAATAAGATAGAGTAGGGGCTGACCCAAAACAAAAAGGCAGCTTCCGAAGAAACTGCTTTTTCCAGTCGGGCCGACTGGACAATTGTCGAACCTATTCTTGAAGGAATTGAATGAAATTCAGTTATTTAAAAATGAAATTAATATTAATATAATGTAGTCCTATTTCCCAAAAAAGGTGAAAAAACGGTACCAATAAATACCAAACCTATATAACTTTCTATTTTAATTATATTTTGTGATAACCACACTTCTGTAGATACCTATACTACCATTAATCACCCCAAACTATCTGCCATGCGAAAGCTATTGTTGGCCTTTTTCATAATTCACTGCTGGACGATCCATATTTATGCAGCACCTGTTGATCATTCCAGGGCGTTTCATGAAAAGGATAATCAGTGGCAACTTTTCAGAAGCCATTTCAAATATCATATACAGCTGATCGCCATAAAAAAATACGATGATAATAGCGTCAACATCATTTTATCGGAACCTCCCAACAGGGTTAAACAGGCTGACATTGAAAGTATCATACAGCCGTTCAGAGCTTCACTGGAAATAAAGCCATGGCCCATTGGCGTAGATGGATTTGTAAAAGATGTTGTCATTTCAGCTAATGCACTTACTCCTTTCCAACTCAATAACCTGCTTGCTGAGTTGCATGAGATCATTTTTCTCACTTCCTATAAGGCTGTCTTTCTTAACCTGGATAGCCTGCCAGCCATTACTCCGCTTCACAACCTGAATTACCAGGTAACAGCCAGTGAACTGAACAAATGGTTCATCACCGATAATGAGCCCTTCGTCTTTGCAGACAACAACAATGCGAGGTTAACGATAAGGCAAATAATTGCTTCCCGGCTTCAAGGCGAGTACTTTAGCTACAGTAAAGCTTTTGTATTGTGGGTAATGCCTTCCGGACAAAACATCTCCAGCCAACAAAAGGTCATCCGCCAGTTTTCGCTTGATGCTGACCTTATTATTGGCGCTGTGTATGGCAACAATACGCTGGTTGTAATTGGCAGAAAAAGAAAAGAATCTGTATATGCCCTGCCACCACTGCGTACTGAATCGGTACTTATGCTGGCTGCCGCCAACAAAACCGAGCTCGCCCAAAGTTATGAAAGGAACAGCTTGTTTGCCGGCAAAATGACCAACCTGAAGGACTGGGCACCTATTTATCTGAGTAAAGAACTGATCAACACAGAATATGGAAGCCTGCTGAATATAACCGATCAGATGCTGAAGTCCTGGTCGCAAATGAATCGCATCCAATATGATAACTTTCCCTATCCTTATCCTGGCGGTTGGCCTTATAACAGAACAATGTTTGACGAAATAGGCTCTTCATCGTTGACCTATAACTGGAATACAAGAGGCGTAGGTTATGCAGTAAAGACTGGCAATCTCCAGATATATGCGGTAAACAGAACGGGTTCATTGCCTGTTTCATATTTTCCTGATAGTTCGGAAGTGAATCCCAATCTTGCACGGTATGAAGAAAGTGCTTATAAATATTTCTCCGGTCTAAATGATCCCAACCTGGTAAAAGTTGGTCAATACACTTTTCTTTACCAGATCTTCAAAGCCTTCAATATTATTGCCGCGGAAAATAATATTACACCTGTACAGGAACCCAAAGATGTATTGACTGAACCTACTGTGAGGCTATTAAAAGACATTATACGTCTGGATGCCGTCACTATCAGCAAAAGAGCAATGATAAATCCGGATCAATGTGTTGAACTGGTGAAGATACTTAGAGCTTATTACTTTAATTATGGAGAAACTGGATTGCGGGAAATTGCCAAACAGGCAAATGACCGGGAAGCATTATTCAGGATTGACAAGATCTATTTCAGGTTGGTTAAGCTGCTAAAAGAAAAAGAGGCATTGAGAATTGAAAGGAACAGCTATAAAGAACCTTATAACTCAATTGTACGTGAGCACAATGTTCTAGGTCACAATCTACACCGTACCTATTATCAGGAACAACAGCGACTTAAATTGTGGGCAAGGCTTGACAGTTTCGACCGGATCATTATGCCCATGGATATCGACCTGGGCAGGATGGATAACGAAGCTGAAAAACTGGCCAATGAAGCAGATTTGCGCCTGGCGCTCAGTACAAAAATACTTCAGCAGATCAACCTTATTGCAACACTAACAGACCAGGATGAAAGGTTAACCGATTCTATCGAAAAAGTATACGCCCAGTCACATGCTGCAGTGAACAATAATACCTGGATAAAAACGCCTTCAATTGTCATTTCACGGGACACACTGGATTTCAGGATGGAGGGAGGACACAATATAGATGCCGCCATTGACAACTTTGTATTGGATGCAGCGACGCCAAAAGGCCGAATAAACTTAGTAACCGTGAATGGGAAACGGATGATTAAGATCAACCCCGCTGATCTTTCCCGGGTAAATCCGTCTTTTCAGAAAGACCTGCGTTATGCCAATAGCCGAACTGCTACCAGCACTGCTCAAAAAGACCTCCAAGGCAGTTTCGCCAACAACCCGCCACCGCCACCGAGAAACGTGGATGACGTGTTCGGGAGTGCAGATCCCAATGATGGTTATGATCCCAAACAAGGCATCGGCTGGGTATATGAAGAAAAACGTACCAAGAGTAAAGCACTGCTGATCGGCAAAACGGAGGATGGATATTTTACCGTAAATAACAAGAAAACAGCTACCTGCTTCAATATCCGGGAGGCTTTAGAAGACCATCTCAGAAACCAGCCTGAGGCAGAAGTAGTAGTAGAATTTGCCAACTTTGAACCGGAGGAAGCTGCATACTTTACGCAAAATATAAGCAGCAGGTTCACTTCTGCCCAACGCCGCAGCTGGAAGATATATAAAAGAAAAGCTGAAGCAATTACGGCCAGGGAATATGATTTTGATAAGAAGACCATCGAGCAATTGGACAATGGGCATATTCGTATTACAATTCCAAAGAAAGATCCCAGTCCGAATATATTTGTTGACATGGTTGGGGTAGTTAAAAACAGGTTTCAACAAGCCAAAAGCACCATTGATCAAGTATTCAAAGTAAGCAAAACCAAACCCGAAGATGATATCATAACTAATCTGATCAAGGAATTCAAAACGGCGGGTATCCCTTTGAGTAAAATCATTGTTTCTATTGATGATTGTTCTTTCTGTATTATTATCCAGTGCTGCAAGGAAGAAGCAAATAAAGGTAAAAGTTAATATGATTACCCAACCCACCGATTGTGTGCTGGCTATTGGTTTTTCAACCGATCCGGATCAACTGATGTCCGAGTTATCGGCTACCCACAAAGACTTCGCCAAAAGCATAAAAAGAAATGGCAGAGCCAATGACCAGGACTTGTATGAAAAGTTAACTGGTTTCACGGGCTTATATAAGTCAAATATTGCGGCTATACGTGCTTTGGGCGTAACTGTGCTGGAAAATTTCACCGCTTCAGATGCGAGGCAACTGCCCCCCTGCCAATCACTGACGGTGTTGGCTCACTTCAAACCTCCTACAGTACTACCGGAAGATATTTTGGATGCAGGCCTGATAGAGCAGGCAATTATGCATCAGCAGGATCTGTTTGGACCAGTTCCGCGGGAAGCACCAGACAGCAAAAGGAAACTAACCCTTTGGGAAAGTCTAAACGAGCTACTAAAGGATACTGCATTTTATAAAAGGGCAGGTCTGTCCACCTTTATTACCGAACATGAAGAAAGGACGCTGCCGTTGATCTACATCAGATACTTAAACCGGTTAGCGCTGGAGAGCATATTTTTCCATGCACTAGCCAAAGGTTGTCTTGTGGAACTGTACGATGGCCTTTATACTGTTCAGGAAATTGTGGGTATGATTCCTTCTACTTTTATTGGTCCTATAGATATTTCGATTTGCCATTCTATCATTGTGCAGGACGAGGTGCAACGTGTGCAACCACGCCGGCATGCATTTGGCGTAGAACACCCTCTTAGCCTTGACTTTAAGATCATATTTTACAAAGGACTGATGCAAAAATTGGCACTGGAACCTAAAGACTATATTACCGCATACTTTGAATTGCTAACATCATTAAAAAAAAACTTACAACCATGAGTTCATTGAAAAGCATACTAGGAAAATTCGCCGATCTTTCTACTTTGGCCGGCGATGGCGAACTGACACGCGCAGAGATCGAAACATTGAAAGTCTATTTAAACCGGCGTAGAAACAAAAATAATTATTTGTTATTCGCGTCTTCACTTCTGCTGGTAGTTGGTCTTATCTATATCATTGTCAGTTCAGACAACGCCGAAAAAATGAAAGAAACCATCGGGAAAAGTAGTGTTGTAGGCATTTCCATTGCCGGCCTGATTACTTTCATGTTGAACTTATGGAAGGAGAATGGTAACATACGGTTAATGCTCATCTTTGTACGATCTATGGATGGCGCTATGCTTAAGGCTATAGTAAATAAACTCTGGGAAAAGCTTTGATGCAAATTTTAAGAACCAAGTTAAGATTTGAATTAAACTTAAACTGTTCCTAATGCAAACCCAATTCATTGAATAAAACCATTGTTACAAGATTACTTCGAACAAAAAAGAGCCTTCAAATCCAATGACTTGAAGGCTCTTTTAATTTTCGTCGGGACGACTAGATTCGAACTAGCGACCCCTTGCACCCCATGCAAGTGCGCTACCGGGCTGCGCTACGTCCCGAAACATGATCAAAGTTATGAAACTACCAGCTTCATCAACAAGTAGTTACAAACGGGGGTGCAAATGTAAGGCAAAAAATTACATTTCTCCAAATCAGGAGCTTTTTTTTAGCGCGAAAATTATTGATTTCCAGCATTTGCGTACCTAAGCACAACCGGGTCAGTCACTTTTGGTATAGGTAGCCTGCAGGGACAATAACTTCCATTGCCCGTCCTGCTGTACATAGGTTTCTGTCACCCGCTCCCACAGATCCCTGACCACCGGGTCTGTCTGGACATTCCGGATGATGTGAATATGCATCAGCGCCGTCAGTACCGCCGTATTACCAACCACCGTGATCCTTTGCCCCGAGGTTTGCAGCAGGGGTATCCCCACAGCCTCATTCAGCGCAAATGCGGCGAGAAAACTAGCACGGTCCTGCAAGTCCCCATTGGCCGAGGTAAAGACAAATTCAGGCCTCAGAATGCTTTCCAGTACGGTGGCCGATTTTTCGGGCAAGGCTTTATACAAGGCCTGGTGTGTTTTGAGTACCTGTTCCATAGCGGGTGTCGTTTTGTTGGTGGGAGGGGTTTGTCCGCCCAGCAGGAAGCTGGTCCATAAGAGCAGACCGGTCAAAAACATGCTTTTCATGACAAATGATGATTGATTGATCAATGCGGCAAAACTAACCGCGTGTAAGCAGGCCAACCTATAACCCAGGTTATAAAAGCCGCAGGAACAAAAGCAGTAGATTGCGGTACCTAATATGACGCACCACTATCAACAAATGCTCCAGGCCATCCGGCAGATCAGCCCAATGCCCGACCCTGATTGGCAACTATGCCAGGCCAACCTGGAATACAGGCATATATCCAAAGGCGCTTACTTTGTGGAAGAAGGCAATGTGTATCCCTACATCGGCTTTGTATTACAGGGCCTCCTCCGCGCTTATTACCTGGTAGATGGCGAAGAGATCAATTGCCAGTTCTATTTTGAAGGCCATTGGCCCAAAGCCTATCACAACTTCCTCACGCAAACGCCCAGCAAAATGTGGATCAGGGCCATCGAGGATACAGAAGTCCTGCTCATCAGGTACGACCACCTCCAGGCACTGTTCCAACAAAGCCGCCACTGGGAACGATTTGGCCGTATAGCCACAGAGAATGCCTTTGTGGCAGCACAGCTCCGCAACGAAATGCTGCTGCTCGATGATCCGGAAACGCGGTACCTGAAGTTGACGCATATACACCCGCAAATACTGGAAAGGGTTTCCCTCACCCAACTGGCTTCTTACATCGGCATCCGGCAACCTTCCCTGAGCCGCATCCGGCGAAGGCTCATGTCCCGTATCCCTAAGCGGGGGCGCCCATAGTCTACCCGTACCCCAGGGGTACCGGGAGGGTAGTAAAGGCGCATTTTCCTAAACATTCACTCCGCGCCATCTTCAAAAATACCCGCGATTCAATAATAAGTAATTAATAATTAATAATGTAAAGCGGTCGGTGTTTCCCTGGCGCTGCCGCCATGCTCCCAGGCAACCCTTAGTCTGGCGATTCCCCCTGCCTGAATCCATGTCACATCCACTGCATATGGCCTAAATAGCCTGTCATAATTGCACTAATTAGCTTTAAGACTTGCACTGATACCTACGGTACAGTGCAATTATTAGCCTATATCAGTGCAATTACAAGGCCCTGTTTAGGCCTTTAAGCTAGAACCAGCCTGCCTATAAGCTGGTAGCCATCTGTTTTTTTACTACAAAACAGCCCGGTTGCCGTGCCGGGAATGGGCGCCCGTTTTTGCCTTTTTTTATGATAGGGCATTGATTATGACAAAGTAGCGCTAACATTGTCCCTTTATTTTTATACCCGTCATTGCAAATAGACCAGTCAGCAGCGCGTTGTTTGTATTTGGCATTATTCAACACCCATGAGCAAGGAAAAACTAAGTCCGGGCATCCTGCAATCCAAACAGCATTTTGAGATCCTCGACGGACTGCGAGGGGTAGCAGCCCTGGGCGTAGTGGTGTTTCATTTCATGGAATGGGTATTCACGGACTACAGCAAGAACTTCATCGGCCACGGTTTTTTAGCCGTAGACTTCTTTTTCTGTTTATCAGGGTTTGTGATCGCTTATGCTTATGATAATCGCATCGGACCAATGGGCGTGCTGGAGTTTTTCAAATCAAGGCTTATCAGGCTACACCCGCTGGTTATCCTGGGCACCGTATTAGGTTTACTGGCTTTCCTGTTCGATCCCTTTGCCACCCAGCCGGGTTTGTACAGCGCCGGTAAGTTGATCCTGCTATTGCTTTGCTCGCTGTTCCTCATTCCCATGCCCATTATGGAAGACCGGGGCTTCAATCAGTTTGGTTTCAATGCCCCCGCCTGGTCTTTGTTTTGGGAGTATATAGCCAATATCCTGTATGCTTTTATACTGCACAGGATTGGTCGTCGGGTATTGATCGCTTTAACCATCCTGGCAGGCGCTGGTATTTGCTTTGTCAGTTACCGGGCAGGCAACCTGATGGGTGGCTGGGGCAGGGACAACTTTTGGGATGGCGGCGCCCGCGTAGCTTACTCCTTCCTGGCAGGTATGCTCATCTTCCGTTCCAATTGGATCATTAAGAACAAACTCGGTTTTATTGGTCTGTCCATCCTCTTGCTATTGGCTTTTGTGATGCCCGTCTTTAAGGCCAACTGGCTGGTAGAAGCCCTGGTAGTACTCTTCTATTTCCCTCTACTGGTATCACTGGGGGCGGGCGCCACGCTGGTGCCCGGATTTAAAAAGCTCTGTGTCTTTTCAGGAAAAATATCCTACCCGCTGTACATGACGCACTATTCAGTTATCTGGATATTTGGCAACTACCTCATTACCCACAAGCCAGGTACCAAAGAGCTGGCCCTCGTCATATCCGGAGGAACCATTCTCTTGGTTGGCATTGCCTGGCTCGTCATGAAATACTATGATATTCCTGTCAGAAAATACCTGGCCAGTAAAAGGCGGTAATAAAGAGAGGATTAGCTATTTTTAATTGCAAATAAGGACTGCTGCCCGTGGATGCCCGTTCTCAACAAACAGACGAAAAAATACTCTTTGCCCGGATTGCCGAAGGGGATGAAACTGCTTTCCGTAAGTTGTTCCAGGATTATATGCCGGTCATTTTTCCGATGATCCTGCAGGTGACCAAATCGGGCCCTGTGGCAGAAGACATCATCCAGGAAACCTTTCTGCGGTTATGGGTGCACCGCGACAGGCTCAAAGACATCAATAACCCACGGGCCTGGATACTGCGTATCGCTTACTTTCAGGCCTTTACTTACCTCCGGGATCAATCCATTCACAGCAGGGCGGTGGCCAATGTACCCGCAGAAGAAACGAACCCGGCAGATACGGAAATGCAAATGGCCTTCAAAAGCACCGAAGCCCTGGTTAAAAAAGCGGTAGACCAACTGCCCGGCCAGCAAAACAAAGTATACCGCCTGAGCAGGGAAGGAGGACTAAAAACTTCAGAAATTGCCAGTCAAATGGGACTATCCGAACAATCGGTCAAGAATACACTCGTAAGGGCTTTAAAATTTATCCGTGAATACCTGGAAAAGGCAGGCTATGCGCTATTATTGTTTTTTTTACTGCTCATAGGTACCAAACCATGAGGTAAGCGTCTTTTATAACTGTATAAAAAGGGTCATATAATGTTAAACGAAGCTCAATTAAAGGACTTACTGGATAAAGCGCTGGCAGGCAAGGCCAGTGAGGCCGAGCTGCGTAGCCTGGCAGATGCCCTGAAGGAAGATGAGGACTTTGTGGTCACCGACCAGATCGCAGCAGTGCTGGGATCGCAAAGCACACAGCATGTATTACCCAGCCAGCAACGGGTAGCCCAGCTGGCCGACCAGATCTTATCGGCCGACAAACTGGCTGCCTACACTGCAAGTGCAGCGCCCCGCCAGGCGCCATTGATCGCTTTATGGAAAAAGATAGCCATTGCCGCCGCCATCCTCGCAGTAGTAGCTACCATCAGCTTTTACTTCTTACAGCAAAAGAAACATCCTCAGACTCCGCCCATCACTCATACAGAGAGCAACATCCGGGGCGATGTAAATCCCGGTAACAACAAAGCCAGGCTCATCCTGGCCGATGGCTCGGTGGTTGACCTGGACAGTGTGGCTAAAGGATTGTTGTCACTCCAGGGCCGTACACAGATCTCCAAATGCACGGATGGGCAGGTGTCTTACCTGGCTGATGACAATGCGCCGAAGGAAATCGCAGGCGCCGCTGTTTTATACAATAAGATCGATGTACCGCGCGGTGGCCAATACCAGCTCATCCTGTCCGATGGTACCCAGGTATGGCTCAATGCCGCCTCTTCCCTGCGTTATCCCGTTGCTTTCAAGGGCAATGAGCGGGTAGTGGAGCTGGAAGGAGAAGGTTATTTTGAAGTAGCGAAGGATGCCGCCCGGCCTTTTTCAGTGCGCACCACGCGGGCCGATGTGCAGGTGTTGGGCACGCATTTCAACGTTTGCTCCTATGCCGGAGAAGACTGGAAAACAACCTTACTGGAAGGCCGGGTAGCGGTGAAGCAACAGGCCGTCCAGGCCTTGTTAAAACCCGGTAACCAGGCCATCCTCGTCAATAACAATGAAAAGCTGAACCTGGTATCCGAGGCAGATGTCAGCGAAGCCATCGCCTGGAAAGAAGGCTATTTTCAGTACAACGACGCTACGATACCGGCTATCATGCAACAGGTTTCCCGCTGGTATGATGTTGATATTGTGTACAAAGACACTGTTAGCAAAAGGACGTTCAACGGAAAGATCAAAAGAGCCACCAGGCTATCCGGAATAGTCAAAGCATTGAAGGAAGGTGGTATCAATTGTGCCATTGATGCCAATCGCTTATTGGTTTACCCTTAGTCAGGTAGAATATCAGCCAGTTGAATGGCGCAGCGAAGGCGATAAATATGGTGTTTTTTTATGGTAAGAGGCGCAAAAGATATAAATTGCTACCAGCTGTATGAATTTCGTTTTGTAAACTGCTGGAATGCGGGTCAATTTTGCTTTGCTCACAACACTACTACTGCTACTGCGCCTGGACTCCTTTGCCCAGAAAATAACTATTGTGCAGAAGGGTATCCCGCTTGGTAAAGTATTTAACCTCGTACAGGAACAAAGTGGCCTCTCACTTTTCTACGACAGCCGCCTCATCAAAAAAGATAAGAAGATCGATATCGATGTACGCGAAGCATCGGTAGAAACGGTGATGGATTATTGCCTGAAGGATCTCCCGTTCACCTATGTTATTACCGACAATATCATTGTCATCAAAGAAAGAGAAGCTTCTCTGTCGGATGATAAAATACTCTTCACCATCAAAGGCATGATCACCGGCAAAGACAGCCTGCCTCTCGCAGGCGCTACGGTGATGCTGAAAGAAATAAAGCGGGCCGCACAAACAGATACCGGCGGCAACTTCCTGGTAGAGCATGTGCCGCCAGGTACCTATACACTGCTGATCTCTTTTGTAGGTTATGTCAACAGCAGTAAGGTAATTTCTGTATCAGATCGTACACCTCCTGTAGAGGTCAAATTACAAAAGACAGATGACCGCCTCGATGAGATCACCATCACCGCCCTGGGCCTTACACGCAGAACACGCTCGCTTACCTATTCCACCCAAAAGGTCGAAGGAGAAGAATTCAGTACGGTAAAGCAAACCAACATTCTCAACAACCTCCAGGGCAAAGTGGCGGGTGTGCAGGTAAACCGTACTTCCGGTGGTGCAGGCGGATCGGTACGGGTGGTATTGCGGGGCGATAAATCGACCCGTAATAGTCAGCCGCTCTATGTACTGGATGGCCTGCCGATCGTAAACCCTACCGGGGGACCGGTAGCGGGGCTGTACAATGAATCGCCCGATGGCGGCGATATCATCAGCACCATCAATCCCGATGATATTGAAAGCGTAAGTATACTGAAAGGCGCCGCTGCTTCGGCCCTGTATGGCAGTCAGGGCAGCAATGGCGTAGTGCTCATCACTACCAGGGGTGGCAGTGCCGGTGCAACAAAAATTAATCTATCCAGCAGCATCACCTTCGAAAAACCATCCATCCTGCCACAGGTGCAATACCATTACGGGCAATCGGCTTCGGGCGATGTCAGCAATCCCGGCAGCGAGGACAGTTGGGGCAGTAAGTTAGCTACTGAGCAGGACCCTAATGCCATGCGCAATTTTTTTCAAACAGGTACCACGCTTATCAACAGCATCAGCATAACTGGCGGCACGGCCAGGTCTTCGCAATACCTGTCTTACTCCAACACCGCCAACCAGGGTATCTTACCTTCCAGTAGTTTCAAACAACATACCCTCTGCTTCCGGCAGACAGGGAAATTCCTCAACGACAAACTGGTGGTGGATGGTAGTTTCCTGGGCAGTATTCAGAATGCTCAAAACAGGCTCACGCCTGGTATCTATTATAATCCGCTTACCGGTCTTTACCTCCTGCCACGCAATTTTGATCTGAATAGCTATAGGGATTTTGAATACTTCTCACCCAGCCGCTATCTCTATGCCCAAAACTGGTGGAATATCAATTACGATAAGGACCTGGCCAATGGAGGAGGCTGGGGCGGACAGGATTACCAGCAAAACCCCTGGTGGGTGATGGCCCGCAATACTGCGCACAACCGCAACCAGCATGCCTTGTTATCTGCTTCCCTGAAATATTATTTCAACAATGGTTTTACCCTGCAAGCCCGTGGCTATTTCAATCATTTCACCAACGATTATGAACGCGATATTTATGCTACCACCCAGGCCACCCTGTCGAGGTTCAACGGTATGATGCATACGATCAAATCGGCTAACACCACCGCCTATGGTGATCTGTTGCTCAGCGGCAGCAAGAAACTGAGCGAAGATTGGGAGCTCAACTTTACAGCCGGTGCTTCGCTGCAATACCTGGATGGAAAAATGGTGTCCGTGAGTGGTTCCCCCACCGTAGCCAATGTATTCCTCGAATCGGCACTGGAAAAGAATACCATTGATATCCGCAACTTCGATGAGAAGTCAAACAACCCTGCCCGGAAAGAAGTGCAATCGCTGCTGGGCACGGTGCAGGTTAATTTCAGGAACAGGTTGTTCATCGACCTGTCTAACCGCAATGACTGGTCATCTACCCTGGCCTATACCGCATCGGCCAATAAGGGATACAATTATTTTTCGGCCGGTGCGGCGGTTGTCGTCAACGAAGTATGGCAGTTGCCGCAGTTTATAGATTACCTGCGCTTCCGCGCTTCCTATGCAGTGGTGGGCAATGATATTGCCGCTTTCAGCAGCTACCCCTTATACACTTTTACCAGGGGCAATGGTACCCCTCCGGGAAGTGCACCGGTTGTTTCCGTGCAGGGGCTTGGCCTGAAACCGGAGAAAAACAAATCACTGGAAATTGGCCTGCAATGGAGGGCTTTTGATAACAGGCTGCAGCTCGATGCCACCTGGTACAGGTCGAATATTGTAAACCAGTATTTTAAAGGAGTGGCTTTACCTCCGGGCCTCGGCTCCGGCGGCTATGCCGATATCAACAGCGGTAATATCCGCAACCTGGGTATCGAAGCCACCCTGCGTTATAAGGTCATTCAGCGCAGTGGATTTGAATGGGCCACTACGGTCAATATGTCCCGCAACACCAATAAGGTCGTTGAATTGTTTGATCCTGCTATTATTCCCAGTACTACTCCCAATCAGTTGTACCGGCTGCAGGGGGGCACCGGTGGGTATGATGGCATATTGAAGCAGGGCGGGGCCTATGGAGATATTTATGGCAGCGGCTTCCTGCGCAATGCTGCCGGTCACATCGTGGTATCGGCAGCCACCGGCTTGCCCTACACGGTAGATGACATATTTCTGGGCAACCCTAACCCCGATGTGATCATTGGCTGGCAAAACAGCCTGTCCATCCGCAATTGCACCTTTAGCTGGCTCATCGATGGGAAATTTGGTGGCAGGGTATTGAGTGTTACCGAAAGTTATATGGATCAGCTCGGCGTTAGCCGGCGAACAGGAGAAGCCCGGGATAATGGCGGACAGGTTTTCTTTAAAGATGCGGTGGATGAAATGGGGCAGCCCTGGAAGGGCGGCGTAGATGCGGAACGCTATTATAAATATATTGGAGGGAAGACGCCGCTGGCCGAAGCCTTTATGTACAGCGCCACTTCCATTCGCCTGCGGGAAATGGCCATCGCCTACAGGATACCCTTCCGCAACAAGAAAATAGGCGATATGCGCGTGGGAATTATTGGCAACAACCTTTTTTTCCTGAAGCGTGATGCGCCTTTTGATCCTGAACTGGTAGCCGGTGTCAATCCCGGCGGGGTAGGGGTCGATGTTTTTGGCTTGCCTGCCTACAGAAGTGTGGGTTTTAGTTTTCAATATTCTTTTTAAAACAAGCAGGATTTTTTTTGAGATCAATAGGTACTGTTTTTCCGGTAGTGCGTCTTTTTGAGAGGACTATACATCAAACCTCTAAAATTGATTGCTTATGAAACAAAGTCTTCTTGGTTTCCTGCTCCTGTTTATTGCTTCTCAGGCGTTCTCACAGGGGCGCACGGTTACCGGCACAGTCACCGACTCACTAGGTAAGTCGATCGCTTCGGCCAGTATCAAAGGCAATAAAAGCGGCCTCGGAACCACTACCAGCGATAACGGAAAATTCTCCCTCGTTGTCATGGACAAGGATGATGCCCTGGAAATAAGCTCTACAGGGTATTCCCGGCAAACGGTAAAGCTGGGTGACAATTTAAGTTCCCTCACCATTGTTTTAAAAGCCGATGCGCAAAACCTCGAAACGGTAGTAGTTACCGCCCTTGGTATTACCCGCAAAGCCCGCTCGGTTACTTATTCTACACAAACCATCGGAGCTGATGAGCTGAGCACAGTAAAGAGTACGAATGTATTGAATAGCCTCAATGGTAAAATAGCCGGCGTGCAGGTAAACCGTACGTCCAGCGGCGCCGGTGGCTCCGTGCGCATTGTATTGCGCGGTGACAAATCTACCCGTAACAGCCAGCCGCTGTATGTAATAGATGGTTTGCCCATTGTAAACCAAACAGGTGGCCCCGATGCCGGCCTCTATAATGGCGCACCCGATGGCGGTGATATCCTTAGTACCATGAACCCCGATGATATTGAATCACTCAACGTGCTGAAAGGCGCTTCCGCTTCTGCCCTTTATGGCAGCCAGGGAAGTAACGGGGTGATCCTCATCACTACCAAAAAAGGCAAAGCAGGTACCGCCCGGCTCGACTTCTCCAGCAGCATTACCGCCGACAGGGTTTCTGTACTGCCCAAGCTACAGTATGATTACAAACAGTCCACCGCCCCCGATGCTACCAGCCCCGGTAGCGAGGATTCCTGGGGCGCCAAAGGTGCTGCCAATACCTCCGGCGATTATGTAAAGGACTTCTTTCAAACCGGCCTCACTTTTATCAACAGCATTGGTCTCACCACCGGCAATGAAAAGTCTTCCAACTATCTTTCTTATTCCAATACAGATAATAAAGGTATCCTGCCTACCAGCACCTTAAAGCAGCATACGATTACTTTCCGGCAAACGACCCGCTTATTGCAGGATAAACTGGTGTTGGATGGTACCTTTACCGGTAGTATCCAGAATGCGCATAACCGCAGCACACCGGGTATTTATTATAACCCGCTTACTGGTTTATATCTTTTCCCCCGCGGATTGGATTTCAACAGCTTTAAGAACTACGAATATTTTTCACCCACCCGTTACCTCAATGCCCAAAACTGGTGGAATATCAATTACGATAAGGACCAGGCTAATGGTGGTGGCTGGGGTGGTCAGGATTACCAGCAGAATCCCTACTGGGTCATGAACCGCAATACGGTTGATAACAAAAACCAGAATGTATATGCATCTCTCTCGGCCAAGTACCTGCTCAATTCCTGGCTTACGGTACAACTGAGGGGTAATATCAACAACTTTATCAACCAGTACGAGCGCCATATCTATGCTACCACACAGGGTACCCTGTCCCGCTTTAATGGAAACCTGCTTACTACACGTACCAATACCACCAATTTATATGGTGATGTATTGTTGAGTGGCGACAGGCAGCTGAACCAGGACTTCGGCCTCAATTTCACACTGGGTACTGCCATCCAGGACCAAAAGGGTACGATGCTCACCGTGAATGGTACGCCTACGGTTCCCAACGTATTCCTCGAATCAGCCCTGGAAAGAGCTACCATCGATGTGCGTAACTACAATACCGATAACGGTACCCCGGTACGCAGAAGGATCAATTCAGTATTTGGTTCTGTACAATTGAATTATCAGAATAAGTTGTTCCTTGATTTCAGCGACCGGAATGACTGGTCTTCCGCCCTGGCTTATACACCCAGTGAGACGAAAGGATATAATTATTTCTCCCTGGGGGTTAGCGGTGTGCTGAGTGATCTGCTCACGCTGCCTGCGGCTGTCAATTATGCCAAACTGCGCGTGTCATACGCCCAGGTGGGTAATGATGTGAACCCTTTTGCTACTTATCCACTGTATACCTTTAACCAGGGTGGTATCGCCAACCCGCCCAATAGTTATCCGATCACGGATGTGCCAGGACTGGAACTCAAGCCCGAAAAGAGCAAAGCTTTTGAGATCGGTACACAATGGAACTTCCTGCAAAACAGGCTGTCATTGGATCTTACCTGGTACAAGTCGAATACCTACAACCAATACTTCAGTGGTATCAATCTTCAGCGATACAATACCAAAACAGATTTCAACGCAGGTAATATCCAGAACACAGGTATTGAAGCTTCTGTGTCGTACAAAGTGTTCAATTCAAAGAAGTTTACCTGGAATACGACCATTAATTTCTCCCACAATAAAAATAAGATCGTTGAGTTGTTTGATCCCAATATCGTAACCAATGTAACCAAAGATGCCATTTATACATTGGGCGCCAGCGGCAGTTATACTGCCTTGAGGCTGGATGGTTCTTTTGGGGATATGTATGGACGTACGTTCAAGACCGATGCCCAGGGCCGTACGATCGTGAATGCTACCACCCACCTGCCCATCTTTGTAGACAGCATTTTTGCAAATCCCAATCCCAAAGCGATTGTGGGATGGAACAATAACTTCTCTATTGGCCGCTTTAATGTCAACCTGCTGATCGATGGTAAGTTTGGTGGCAAAGTGTTGAGCATTACACAGGGCTATCTCGATCAGATGGGTGTAAGTGAAAGAACGGCAGATGCCAGGAACAATGGCAATACAGTGACGATCAACAATGCGGTTGATGAAGCCGGACATGCCTGGAGTGGTACAGTAGATGCGCAAACTTACTATAAATATGTAGGTGGTAAAACACCCGCAGGTGCTGCTTATACCTATAGCGCCACGGCAGTAAGGCTGCGTGAGATCGCTATTACTTACCAGATACCGGTGAACGGTAAAGTTATAAAAGACCTGAGGGTAGCTGCAATAGGTAATAACCTGTTCTTCTTTAAGAAAGATGCGCCTTTCGATCCTGAACAAGTGGCTGGTGTAAATGCCGGTGGTACAGGTATCGATGCCTTTGGCCTGCCTGCTTACAGAAGTTATGGTGTAAGCCTTAAATGTACTTTCTAGGTTATTGTCAGGCTGAGTCCCGCAAAGCGGGATAAACTCTGACGAAGCCTTAAGAATGTCACCCTGAGCTTGTCGAAGGGTTGTCGAAGGGTGTCGAAGCCTGTCAAAGGGTGGGTCGCCCTTCAAGGGCGGCTCACCCGATCCAAAAGAGCTTTTAGAAGCCTAATTCAAAAATGCTTAAAACGAATTAAACCATGTTAAGATCATCACTATATAAATTAACCGCCGCCTGTGCCATTGCTGCCATGCTGGGAACCGGCTGCGCCAAAGATTTCCAGGAAACGAATACCAACCCTGCGGGTGTGAAACCCGATGTTTTCCTGGCCGATTTCCAGGCTGTTATACTACCCCTGCAAAACGGACAGCGCAACCTGGTGCATTATGTCAACTGGGAATACCAGCTGCAACAAAACCTCAATGCAGATATCTACAGCGGCTATATGATGAGCCCTACGCCGTTTAATGGCGGTAACAACAATGGCAACTACTTCATGATGGATGGCTGGAATGAGTGGGTGCTGAATATTGCCTATGATGGTGTGATGCAGGCTACTGCCGATTTTGAAAAATACAGCAAGGAATACAAGTCGGCCGACCTGGCCGATGCGACGGCCATGGCGAAAATCCTCAGCGTTATTGAGATGCACAAAGCGGCCGATATTTTTGGCCCCGTCATTTATTCCCATTATGGCAAGCCGAATCCCGATCTGTCTATAGATTACGATTCACAACAGGATGCCTACAAAGCATTTTTCGCTGACCTGGATATTGCCGTAGCCAACTTAAAACCATATGTAGCCGGTACTAAGAAAGTGGGTACTGCCTTCAAAAAGGCTGATATGATGTATGGCGGTGATCCGGCTAAATGGCTGCGCCTGGCCAATACCCTGCGCTTACGCCTGGCTTTGCGCATCGTGTATGCTGATGCCACCACGGCTAAAACACAGGGAGAAAAAGCCCTTGATCCAGCCAATGGCGGTCTCCTGGCAGCCGTTAGTGATAATGGACTGGTAGCTTACGGTACAGAAAGCCCCATCGGTGTGATCATCAACGACTGGGACGATATCCGTGCAGGAGCGCCACTGAGCTCTCTCCTGAATGGGTACAATGACCCACGTATTTCTCACTTACTGTCGCCTGCTTCAGATGCTGTGGTAGCTGGTCAGTATATCGGTATCAGGAATGGTGTGGCCATCGATGCCAAGGCCCGCTACTCTGGTTATTCAAAACCAGCGGCCAAATCGGCCAACGGCGATTATTTCGATAAAGGCGCGGGCAAAGCCAAGATCGCTACAGCTGCGGAAGCCTGGTTCCTGAAGGCAGAAGCGGCACTGAGGGGCTGGGCCAATGCAGGTGATATACAAACCAATTATGAAACAGGTATCGACCGCTCTTTTGAAGAATGGGGGGCAGGTTCTGCCACTGCGTATAAAGCAGACGCCACCAGCAAAGCGGCTCCTTACGTAGATCCCAAATCACAAGTGGCCGGCGCCAACAATGTGCCTGCCGGTAATCCTAACCTCAGCACGATTACCATCAAGTGGAATGCCGCTGCTGGTACAGAGGAAAAGCTGGAGCGCATCATTACGCAGAAATGGCTGGCGGTTTATCCCGATGGTCAGGAAGCCTGGAGCGAATTCCGCCGCACAGGATATCCCAAACTGTTCCCGGTAGTGCTCAACAACAGCAATGGAACCATTACCGGTTTCATCAAGCGCTTACCCATCCCCTCTAAGTTTAAGAACAGCAACAAAGCTGGTTACGATAAGGCTATTGCCACCCTCGGCGGACCTGATAATCCAGGTACCAAAGTATGGTGGGATAAGAAGCCCTGACAAGCAATTTTTCCCTGAACATGAATGGCGATAACATAGGTGAAGCCCGGTCCCCCTCCGGGACCGGGCTTCCCTTTTCTTCACCTTAAAATGTATTGCCTATGGTCATATGCAGTGATTCTGTGCCCCGTATCTTATTCTATTATTAAAAACCACTTATTATGGTAAACCTATTCTATCTGAACAGAAAGAACGTCACAGTATTCCTCCTCTTAGCGATTGCATGCCTAACTTATTCCTGTAAAAAGGACTTACAACAGAAGGAAGCTATTCCCAACGATGATGAGAAAGCCCTCAATGCCGTGGGTGTGAGCGGACCCAAGTCAATAGTATATGTAGAAGTAAACAGCAATGATTTTGCCAATGTGGCTAAGTATTCCCTGGCAACCGGTCAGCCGCTATTTGATATCGGGATCATCTTTGCAGCCAATATCAATTACAATACGTCCACGCAGACTGCTACCTTGTTCTTTAATCCCCAGGTAACAACGGTATTAAACAACCGGGCTATCACCATCCAGCCTGTACAGGCAAGGGGCACCAAGGTATTATTGTCTATCCTGGGCAACCACCAGGGAGCCGGTATCTGTAACTTCCCCAGCCAGGCGGCTGCTCAGGCCTTTGCCCAACTATTGGCCAATGCCGTCAACACCTATGGATTGGACGGTATTGATTTCGATGACGAGTACAGCGACTATGGCGTAAATGGCACGGGCCAGCCCAATGCGAGTTCTTTTGTATACCTCGTTACCGCTTTGCGCAGCCTGATGCCCACCAAGATCATCTCTTTCTATTATTACGGCCCTGCTGCATCCCGCCTTTCGTACAATGGTGTGACGGTAGGTTCCAAGGTCAACTATAGCTGGAATGCGATCTATGGCACCTGGTCTGTACCCAATGTGCCTGGTCTTACGGCGGCCAACCTCAGTCCTGCAGCAGTGAACATCACGGCTACCAGTTCTTCTACGGCGGCTTCCCTGGCCACACAAACGGTCAATAATAACTACGGTCTTTATCTTACTTATAATTTGCCCAACAACGATGTGAGCAGTTACCTCAGCAGTTTCTCCAATGTATTGTACGGTCAGCCTACAGTATATAATGGCGGAGGTGCTTCAGGTGTGAAATTCTTCCAGCATACCAATTATGGAGGCACGGCTACCAGTAGTATTCCCAAGGGCAATTATACCCTGTCCCAGTTGCAGGCCTATGGTTTCGTGAACGACTGGGCTTCGTCGGTTACTATACCCGCGGGCTGGACAGTGATCATGTATTCCAATGATAATTTCACCGGCACCTCGTGGACGCTGACCAGCAGCAATGCCAACTTTCCCGGACTATCACCCACAGCCAATGACGTAGTTACATCAGTTAGGATCCAATAATGCGCAGTTTTAGTAGTTTGTTTGTATACGGCCCTGTGCTTCTGCACGGGGCCTTTTTGGAGAACCTTGCTGTATCTCCTATGTCCAGTATGCTGCATTCTGTATTTCTTCTTCTGTCTTCTGTATTTTGTATTTCTCCTGGATTCTGTATTCTATATTCTGTCTTCTGTATTCTTTCTCCCCCTTCCGTTGATTTATACAACAACTCCCCCGGATTGTCTATTGAAGCAGGATAGGGGACAGGGTATTTTTGGGATACAAACCAACCGATATATGTCAACCATCAAATCAAAAACAGTCATGTTCGTTACCGGCGCTTTTGTTATTCACCGCGGCTGGGACGAATGGCAAAAATACTTCCAGAGCAAAGGGTACAATACCATCGCGCCGCCATGGCCTAATAAAGAGGCCGAGACAGCGCAGGAGCTGCGCGATCGTCAGCCCAATGATGTAGCCCTCGCTACTACCACCCTGGCAGAGGTGATCGACTCTTATGCGAAGCACGCAGAGAGCCTGCCCGAAAAGCCCATTATTATCGGGCATTCACTGGGTGGTATGATGACGCAGATATTGGTGAACCGTGGTTATGCTGTTGCCGGGGTAGCGATCCATCCGGTGCCGCCACTGGGTGTATTCCCTTATGAACTGGGATTCCTGCGGGGCGGCTTTAAATCCCTGGGATTGTTTACCTCTGTGAAGAAAACCTATTTAATGTCTTTAAAAGACTGGCAGTTTGCTTTTGTGAACGGTATGCCCCTGGCAGAACAGAAAGCCGCCTGGGAAGCCAATACTATTCCCGAATCAAAAACCGTGTCCCGCGGCGGATTGAGCTCAATGGCTAAACTGGATTGGAAAAAGCCCCATGTGCCTTTGCTGATCACTTCGGGCAGCGAAGACAATATCATCCCGGCGCACCTCAACTACAGGAATTATAAGGCCTATAAGCAAAACGGTTCCGTGCTGGATTATAAAGAGTTTAAAGGCCGCAATCACTTTGTGCTGGGACAATCTACCTGGAAAGAAGATGCAGATTATATATTGGATTGGCTGGCTAAATTATAAGAATAGCAGATTGGTTGAAACAACAAGGCAGGCAAAAAAGAAAAGCAGGATGGTGTATGCCATCCTGCTTTGTACATATGTTATCTACTAATTGCCTTCTGCTCGTAGCTCGCAGCTCATAGCTCGCAGCTTGTCTTCCTATCCTATCTTCCTCGCCGTATTGATCACATTCACCCCTTCAAATTTGGCAGTAGAAGACCCATGCGATACTGCACTGGCCTGTGAAGGCTGTCCTTTGCCATCATTGAAAGTACCAAACAGGCGATAATCATTCTTATCGGCAATGTCTGTCATCGAGTTCCAGAACTCCTGGGTGTTGGATTGATAAGCTACATCATTGAGCATGCCAACTATCTGTCCGTCTTTGATCTCATAGAACAGCTGACCGCCAAACTGGAAGTTGTAACGCTGCTGATCGATGGAGTAGGAGCCGCGGCCAATGATATAGATACCTTTCTTTACACTCTTGATAATGTCTGCCACACTGCGGGTTTGCTTGTTGGGCATCAGCGATACGTTGGGCATGCGCTGAAATTGCACACTGTCCCAGCTATCGGCATAGCAACAGCCCTGTGAGGCCTGCAGGCCGAGGATATGCGCCTGATCGCGGATGGTTTGGTAATTGACCAGGATGCCATCTTTGATGATGTCCCATTGTCCGCTCTGCACGCCTTCGTCATCATAGCCTACAGCGCCCAGCGATCCGGGTTGCAGTTTATCTGCCTGGATATTGACCAGCTTGCTGCCGTAGTTGAACTTCTTCGTTTTCCATTTATCCAGCGTAAGGAAGCTGGTGCCGGCATAGTTGGCTTCATAACCCAGCACGCGGTCCAGCTCCGTAGGGTGGCCCGTTGATTCATGGATCGTCAATCCCAGGTGGGTGGGATCTAGTACCAGGTCATACTTACCGGGCTCTACGCTTTTAGCCGTTATTTTTTCACCTACCTGCATGGTGGCTGCCTTTACATCTTCCAGCATATCATACCGGCCTTTGTACAAGGTAGTAGGGCCGCCAATGATCTTGTGTTCCGGCGATGCAAACATATACTCGAAGCCCATGCCCATCGGGGCGCTTAAGCTGTCGCGTGTTTGGAATTTGCCGGAGGCTTTGTCTGTTTTGGTGACGGTGAAAGTGGGCCATATCCGGTGAATGTCCTGGTCGATATAAGAACCATCAGAGCTGGCAAAATACTTTTGCTCATTGACCATGAACAAAGCGGCATTGATAAAAGTGGCGCCTCCTTTCAGGGCAGCGTCATTGACACTTAACAGCAGGTCTACTTTTTCTTTGACGGGTATTTCGAAGCCATTCTTTTCGATGGGCGTTTTCCAGCTTACTTCACCGTATCCTTTTTGCGGGGCCAGTTGCACCGGTTCGGTAATGAGTTTGGCATTGCCTTTGGCGATGGCTACTGCCAGCGCCGCTGTTTTGGCAATGCTGTCTGCATCCATCTTTTCCGAAGCCGCAAAGCCCCAGCTTCCATTGGCGATCACACGGATGCCGATGCCATAGGATTCTGAATTGGCAACGTTCTGTACCCGGTTATCCCGTGTAATGACAGCCTGGTTGAGGTACCGCCCTATCCGTACATCCGTATAAGTGGCGCCTTTGCTGCGCGCAGCCTGGAGTGCTATATCCGCCATCCGCTTTTTAGCGGCGGCATCGGCGCGTATCATCAATGCATCGGCTTCAGTGATCGATCTGCCAATTGCCGGAAAGCCATGGAGCAAAGCTCCGGCAGCACCCATCCCTGCCATGCCGAGAAAGTTTCTTCTTTTCAAATCTCAATATTTTACGTAATGAGGAAGGAAGCTCACAGATTACACGGATTTGCACGGATGAGCAGCCATGCGATGCACCTGCATTTATCAGTGGTAATCTGCGTAATCTGTGAGCTATATACTAGATAGCATCAGACAATGAAGTGAACGTAAAGTCCCTGATCTTCATCGGTGGCAGAATAGATGATCCGCTGCGTACTGGTTTGCCCAGTTCTTCCACATTATTCAGCATAATGATGGGGCTCTCATTGAAACGGAAGTTCTTCACCGGGAATTTGATCTGGCCGTTCTCGATGTAGAAAGTCCCGTCACGGGTAAGGCCCGTTTGCACCAGCGTTTGCTGGTCCACCATGCGGATATACCAGAAGCGTGTAACGAGAATGCCTTTTTCTGTGTTCTTGATCATATCTTCAATAGAAGCAGTACCACCTGCCATGATCATGCCGCCACCGCCAAAGCGGCCGCCGCCGGGGCCTGACAATGGTTTCAGTCCTTTCTTCTGCGCCCAGAAACGGCTGCAGGCCAGGTTCTTTACCACACCATTTTCTACCCACACTGTTTTCTCTACGGGCATACCATCGCCGCTCCAGGTAGCGCCTGGCAATTCGGGGTTCATGGGATCGCTGATGATGTTTACTTTCTCATCAAACAGTTGTTCTCCCAGGCGTGTGCCGCCACCTTTCTTGCTCATGAAGCTACGGCCTTCATCGGCCGTACGTTGCTCAAAACCACGGATAATACCGCCCAGCATATCACTGGCAGCCAATGGCTCCAGGATCACTGTATAACGGCCTGGTTCAATGGCTTTGGCGCCTGCAGAGCTGGTAGCTTTATTGGCGGCAATTTTGGTGAGCGCCAGGGTATCTAATTTACCTACATCATTAAAGCTGTGGTCTACATAACCCGAGCCGGTGCCTTCCTGGTTACGTACTGTAACGGAAAAGGATACATCGGTACTTTTATTGTAAGCAAACAGGCCTTTGGAATTGGCCATGGCGCGGAAGCCTGCACTGTTCTGAAGAAAGCCGGCTGATTCCAGTTTGTTGTCTTTGGATACTTTCAGGCTTTTTGCCACCATTTCAGCCCGTGTATCGGGTGTCATAGCCGCGGTGGAAGGAATGAATCCGATAGACTCTGCAAAGTTGGAAGGACCCAGCAGCGGCATGTATTCCGGATTTTCCGGGGCCAGGCGCGCCAGCTCTTCTGCACGGCGTACTACCTTTTCCAGGGAGGCATCATCAAATTCATTGATGGTGGCATTGCCGGTCCTTTTACCAAATGAGGAACTTACACTCAGGTTGAGGTTGCTTACCTCTCCTGCAGTAGATACTGCATTGCGGGCATAGCGGATATTGCCGCTTTGTTGTCCGCCGAGACCTACTTCTGTTTCGTCAGCTTTGGCGAAGCCCAACACTTTTTTCATGATCGCTTGTGCTTCGTCTTTACTTAATATAGCCATAACTGGTTATTATGCTTTAAAAGAGTTTAATAATTGTTTGTCTGAAAACAGCTTCGAGCTGTGAGCTTCGAGCCGCGAGCCAAATACAAAAAAAACTGGTGGTCTTCCGGATTTTCTCGTTGCCTTGCTGCCTCGATGCCTCGTTGCCTTTCCTACCCGATCTTCCGGGCTGTATTGATCACATTCACACCATTGAACCGGGTAGTGGAGCTACCGTGTGATACCGCGCTGCTTTGTGAAGGCTGGCCCTTGCCATCATTGAAAGAACCGCCGAGGCGATAATCGCTCTCATCACAAATAGCAGCACAGGAATTCCAGAACTCCTGGGTATTGGACTGGTAGGCCACATCGTTCAGCATGCCCGTGATCTTGCCATTGGTGATCTCATAAAACGTTTGACCGCCAAACTGGAAGTTGTACCGTTGCTGATCAATGGAGTAGGAGCCATCACCAATGATGTAAATGCCTTTCTCTACATTTTTGATCATATCGTCTACGCTCAGCTTTTGTTTGCCCGGGCGCAGGGATACATTCGGCATACGTTGGAATTGTACATCATCCCAGCCTTGTGAGTAGCAGCAGCCTTGTGATTCTTTCAGGCCAATGATATGCGCCTGGTCGCGGATTGTTTGGTAGTTCACGAGGATACCATCCTTGATCAGGTCCCACTCACGGCATTTAACGCCTTCATCGTCCCAACCCACAGCGCCGAGTGATCCCTTCTGCAGTTTGTCGGCTACGATGTTCACGTTCTTATTGCCGAAGTTGAATTTCTTGGATTGCCATTTGTCCAGTGTAAGGAAGCTGGTGCCTGCATAGTTGGCTTCATAACCCAATACGCGGTCCAGTTCTGTAGGGTGACCTACCGATTCATGGATCGTCAACCAGAGGTGGGAAGGGTCCAGTACGAGGTCGTACTTACCAGGTTCTACAGATTTAGCTTTTAGCTTATCGTCTACATCTTTGGTCGCATTTTTAACATCTTCCAATATATCGTACCGGTCTTTATACCGTGTTACGATACCGGAAAGTCTGTCCTGCGGACGGGCATGCATGTATTCATAACCCATACCCATGGGGGCACTCAGGGCATTGCGCTGCATGAATTTACCGGCAGCGCGGTCTATCTTGGTCACATTGAAAGTAGGGTAGATGCGGTGTATGTCCTGGTCAATATAAGAACCATCCGTAGAGGCAAAATACTTCTGTTCATTCACCGCCGAGATCATGGCTGTTACGAAGCTGGCGCCATTCGTGATGGCAATATCGTTAACCTGCAGCAACAGGTCCACCTTTTCTTTGATGGGCACTTCAAAGGCGTTGATCTCGATAGGTGCTTTCCAGCTTACTTCGCCAAACCCTTTTTGCGGGGCGAGCTGTACCGGTTCACCCTGGATCTTTGCATTGGCTTTGGCTACTGCCACGGCCTGTTCAGCTGCTTTGGCAATAGCGTCTTTGGATACCGCATTGGTGGCTGCAAAGCCCCAGGCTCCATTCACCAGCACACGGATACCCACGCCATAGTTTTCCGTATTGGCTACACCCTGCACCCGCTTGTCGCGCGTGGCTACAAATTGTCGCAGGTAACGGCCAATACGAACATCAGCATAACTGGCCCCTTTTGATTTGGCAGCATTCAGGGCTACATCAGCCAGCTCTTTTTTGACAGCTGCGTCAACGCCCTGCAGTGCTTCTGCCGGGTCAATATCGCGCCCGAAGGCCGACATTTTAGGAAGCATGAGAGAGCCAAGGCTCATGCCTGTGTAGTAGATAAAGTCTTTTCGTTTCAAAGCAGAGTCCCTCAGTTTTTAATGGTTGATAAAAAAGGATATATGTTCGGTGTTATTTCTCATTATATGATGTCAGGCTGAGTCCCGCGGAGCGGGATAAACTCTGTCAAAGCCGTCTAAAGGGTGGGTCGCCCTTCAAGGACGGCTCACCCTGATCTAGTGGAGCTTCGTTGCCTCTATGCCTCGTTGCCCTTTCCCCTCAACCCACAAATAACTACAACAAGCTAAGAATACCAGCAGGAATATGACCGGTGGTACCTGTTTTTTTTCTACTTCTGTCGATGTTCCATTGGACGTCTTCGCCGGGGCGCTTACTGCGCCGTACCGGGTATTATTGATCATGGAAGCCGCCGCCTGTACCCCTGTCCAATCCTCCTTGCTATAAATATACAGCCGTAGACTGTCCTGTTGATGATGAATGGTTTGCCAGCCACTTGCTACAGGCCAGTAAGTGCCTGTCCAGCTATGGGGATGCCATGCTTTTTGTGACAGCATCACTTTGCCCGCTGCTGTTTCAATGGCAGGTACTCCTGCTGCAGTGGTGGCCAGGGTGAGTTGTACCGGGCTGCCTGCTGTGGGAAAGGCCGATAACTGCTCCCACCGGGAGCCCTGCGCATCACTGCGTGCGGCTTTGTGCAGCAGCAGTGACCAGAATTGTGCATAGTCCTGTTTGTTGCCTGCCAATAGCCAGCTATACGTATTGTTGACGGTATTCAACACCAGCTTACCTGCTCCGGAAAGAATGGCGGCAGTTACCACCGCGCCCTGGTCATCCAGTACCAGTGGCTGCGCCAGCCGGTTGTTCTCAATGGAAAACCATTGGGCGGGCTGCAGGGGCGTGGTAGTGGTAAAGACTGCCGGCATGGTCAATGGCCGGGCGGTGACGGGTGAACCAGGCTGCTTTTTTACCTGCAGGCCGCCGGTGAAAGTGGCCAGTGAGGCCGTGCTGTCGGTTTGCAGGATCAGTCCCAATCCCTTTTGTATTTGTGCGCGGAGTACTGCTTTTTCTGATGCATTCAGTACAGCCAGGGCCTGGTCGTCTGCGATCACCACGTCCATTTTTTCCAGCAGGGGAGTAGAAAGGGTAGACAAAGTAAGCGCTTCCCTGTTGAGGAATTGCTGGCTGTATTTTCCTTTGGTGATCGTACTCCTGACTGACACCTGGTATTGATTTTCATACAGCCAGGTGCTGAGAAATTTATTGTCGAAGTCCGGTGAAGAGCTCAACAGCAATACCTGCAGGTGATGGGCAGGCAATATATGTACCGGTATCTTTTGGGTAAGTGGCGTATTCCCTGCGTTGCTGGTTTCCAGTTCATACAGCGTGCTGCCCTGGTGGGCAGGCTTGCAACGCAACCGGAATGATTGGGCAGTAGCCGCGGGGATGGTAGCTGAATCCAACCGGGCGCCTGCACCCGTCAGCACGATCCTGACCGCTTCCTTTGATGGATTGTTGTAGTTGCCCTGTACTTCCAGCCATTCGCCCTGGTGCAATTGCCGGGGCCATCCTGCTGCAGTAAATCCTGCGGGCTGTGCAGGTGCATGGTATTGAATACCGATGCCCATGTCGGTTAAGGCAGCTAATTCATCATCGGCCAATCCGTATCCTGCTACATGCAGCTGGTTGATCAACGGATGTTGCGCGAGGAAATACCGCAGGTCGGGTATCAGGCTAATACTGGGAGCTACCAGGCTGGCTGTGGTAGTGTATTGCGGCAAGTCTTTGTAGGCAACGAGGCTGTCTTTGTTATAGCCCGGTGTAAGTAATACAACAGTGTTTGCATTATTACCGGTCTTCGTCACGCTATAGGTAACAGGCAATGCCAGGCAGGCCAGTGCAGCCACGGCCAGCAGACTGGCTGTGAGGCGCAGGAACAGGTGGGCCTTCACTGGTCTTCTTATTTCTTTCCATACAAGAAATACCACCAGCAGCAGCGAGACCACTATGATGCCTGTAGCTTCTTTCATCAATGACTGCTTCCGTTTAAGTTATTAAAATAATAGTCTGCCAGTTCATTACCGGCTGCTGTTCCGCCTGGCTGGGGCAATAGCCCTCCCGCTTTCATCATTTTTTGTACAGCAGCCTGCACTTTCACAATGACGGCTTTGTTTATTTTTCCGGGCTCCTGCGTTAGCTGCCGGATCGCATTGAGGGCTGGCAGGTAATCTACCGGTGCGTGAACCGCTTTTTCACTGATCTTTTTTTCTGCAGCCAGCAGGGCAGGCATTTGTGCCGGTGTCACTACCGGCGCCTGTTTTAATTGTTCCAATAC
The DNA here is from genome assembly GCF_003555545.1 of Paraflavitalea soli. Classification (GTDB taxonomy): domain Bacteria; phylum Bacteroidota; class Bacteroidia; order Chitinophagales; family Chitinophagaceae; genus Paraflavitalea; species Paraflavitalea soli. The sequence continues at coordinate 1,096,957 of NZ_CP032157.1, forward strand.
CGCCATGGCCTGTTGCAGGATGGTCTCTGCACTATTATCAGCAGCGTTATTTTTTTGATGGAGTGGGGTGCCTATTTTATCCAGCTCACCCGTCAGTCTTTTTTCAGGACGCAGCGGCGGCATTTTGACTGAGGTCTTGCTTACGTAGGCCCTTGATTTTTGCTGCATGTCTTTCAGCAGGCGCAAGGCCTTATAAGCAAAGGGCAATGCCTCCCGGGGGTAATAGGTCCGGAGCTTTAATTCACTGCTCCACATTTCGGTGAGGATGGCTTTCAGTTGTGCCTTTTGTGCCGGCTCCAGGTAAGTAGCATCCTCTGCATTGTCATGCTTGTGCGCGTACTGGTCCTCAAGCGCTTTGATATCTCCGAATGCGATCTCTTTTTCTTCCCCATGTTCACCACTGCCGTGATCATGTCCGTCATCAGGGCTATGGCCGCCGCTTTCCCATTCTTCGCCCACAAATTTTCCATAGCGCAGCCGTAGCAGTTTCTGATCATCGCCCAATACATTGCTGCGGAGGTGGAAGGTGTCGATGGGAATGGTAGCTTGTTGCTGCAATAGTTTCTCAATGTCAATGATGATCTGCCGCTGACTGCGGAAATATTCAGGCACCTGGTTGATGCCCGATTCCATGCCCGACAGGCTCAGCAGTTCAGCTGTATCTGGCAGGGATACAAAATACATATCCGAGCGGCTTTCCTGTCCGCGGTTATCCACCGCCTTTACATAAAAATACAATTCATCACCGGCATGCATGCCAAGGGCCGGCAGGTCGAGTATTTTAGTCAGGGCCATTTGCCGGCGGCCATCGAAGCTGACGGGGAAGGATAATTGTTGTTCCTTAAAACTTACACTTTCTCCTTTGCCACTGGCCCTGGTCGCTACTATGCCAGCGTTTTTGATGCCATAATCATCTGTCAGCTGCAGTGAAAGCCGGGTGAGTGGTTCACGTCCTGGTTCTATGCGGCTGTATTGTTGTGGTGTAATGATGTTGATAGTGACCGGCAGGTCGGGGATCACTTCCAGTGTGTATAACTGAGAGGCTTGTCCGGCCAGGCTTACCTGGTAAAAACCCGCTTCCCGGATATCCCTTTGCAGGCGCCAGGTGGTGCTGTCGGCAGCAGCGGGTGACAGTTGCAAAGTATCTTTGCTATTGAGTACCAGGCTCAGCTGAGCCACTTTTTGATTGGTATGTATTTCCCACTGCACTTTGCTGCCTTCTTCCACCTTCAGCGAAAACTGTTGTTGTTGCCTTGCCGGGTTATTGGTATAAGCGGGTGGAGTAACCTGTATTTGAAACGAAGCAATGCCCGGCAGGATATGCTCTTTTACGATAGGAACTGCAGGTAAGGCGCTGTCGTTGCTATGATCCCTGTTGTCCCGTAATAAAAAAGAGAGCAGGGCGATCAACACACAGCCTGCCACAGCGCTGCCCAGCAGGATCAATGCTTTTCTTAATGACTGCCGCATGGCTGGTGGCTCGGGGATGGTAACCAGCACCGGTGCTATTTTTTGTACCTGCATTTGCTGCAGCAGGCTCAGCGATTGTTCCGGGATCAGCAGTAATTGTGTACTTTCTTCTAGTTGGGGATACGAACGATTTAAGAAGCTGGAAATAGCGGCCGGTGTGAGCGGGCGGGGTCGTTTGATCCAAAGCGTGACAGCAATAGTTGCCACGAATAACATGATCACGGCCCACAGCGGCAGCCCCACCAGGTAGTGCCCAATGGCTGCTGTCAACAGCGCCAGCGCTACAGCATGTAGTACAGTGGCCAGCAGGTTATTCCTGCTCCATTTGCCACTGAGGCTTTGAATGATATGTAAGCTGTTTTGCTCAGGCATCCTGCTTGATTTGTTGTTGCCGGTGCGTCAATAACCGTTCTGCTGCAAATAGTATAAAGGCGGCGATCCATATAATGAAAGACAAGTCTTTCGCACTGTCTTTTAACAATGAGTCTGCTCCTTGTTCCTGCCTATCAGCGAGATCGACTGCCGATTGCTCCCGTCCATCGACGGGACCGATTGCCGTCTCCCGACTGCCGATTGCCGATTGTTGCTCATCAATTATCCTCAGATCCACCGCATCCGGAATCACCGGCGCCGCAAGTACCAGTGGCAGCAAGGTTTGTACAAAATCGCCTTCCCATACCATATCACTCCAGGCAGGATTAAAGCGGCTTTTAAAATGATACACCCGCCTGCCTTCCGCTGCTGTCATCGTGAGCAAGGGTTGTCCATTGGCAAGTGTCCAGAGGGGAGTACCCTTTGCCGCGCCGCCGGTAAACCTGTACACTTTGTGTTGCAGGCCCTCGCCTGTGATGAGGTTGCCTTCCTGTGCCCAGGAGGCGCCGGCAATGGCATCACCTGTATCATATTGAAACAAGGTTCCTTTCGGGGCAATATAAGATAAGAGGTTATCCGTAGTTGAAGACTTCGACAGGTTCAGTCCGACATGCTGTTGCTCATCCAGGTTGAAGACAATGTTTTGTGCTGTGGCGGGCGCCTGACCAGCTGATAACAGCGTGGTGGTAATGCGCCTGCCGGTGAATTGTGCAATGGCTTGCAGGGCTGCTTTTACATATTGTGCATCGGCCATGTTTTTTCCAGGGTAAATGCCAATGCGAATGATGGAAGTATCTATATCGCCGGTGAGTGCTGCCCCTGTCATACTTTCCCTATAGTAGTTGCCTGCGGGCGTACTTACCCATTCTATATGCCTGATCTTTCCATTGGGCGTTACCCATTGCAGGGCAGGGGAGCGATACATACTATCACCCGTTGCAAAACTATTCCAATGAATGGCCAGTTGAGTATGCGGTCTGTCACCCTGGTAAGCGGATAAGCGGTTATCAGTAAATACATGCACCGGAAATGCCTTGGGTAGTTGTACATCCAACACTTTTAATAAAGACCAGGGTGGGAGCAGCGTGCTTTTATCAGGAGTACTGGTAGAATACTGCAGCGTATCCTGTAACTGCAGTTTTTCAAACCCTGTACCCAGGTCATGCAGTTCCAGGCCGGCTGCCAATAAAGAATCTATCCGTGGGCCATAATGCGCGTGGGCTGTTGCCAATTGCCGGGCGGGGACCAATATCCAGCCTGCTTGTTTATTGGCCGTTGGGGTGTTGTTCCACACTGGCCTGGCCAGTAAAAAGGCGAGCAACAGCAGTAAAAAGCAGCGCAGCAGGAATAAAGGCCAGTTGGTAATGCGCAGGCTGCTCGCGCGCCGGCGTGCGCTGGTGGCCAGTAAGGCAATACTGCCCACACGCAGGGTTTTACCCGTGCGCACATTCCACAGGTGTACCAGCACCGGTATGATCACCGCTGCTGCCGCTACTAATGCTATGGGATTTAATAACTGTAACAAAATGTATATGCTGATCCTTTATGCTATATACTAAATTCTATAGGCTTTTCTCTGCAATGTTGTTTTGTTTTCTCAACCAGTACAAATCGCGGCAGCCATTCTGTATCCTGTATTCTATATTCTGTATTCTACTTCCTTGCCTGCAAAAAAGCCCTCAATGCCTCATCTACCGGTTCATCTGTCACCATAAGCCGGTAGTCGATATTACGTCCCAGTAATGCTTTTCGGGTATTGGTTAAATGGTCTGTCAGTTTTTGGGTATAGCCTTGTTTGATGGCGTCCGTATCTACCTGGATAGTTGCCCCCGTTTCCAGGTCTTCCAGTGTAGTGAACCCTTCATAGCTCAGCTCCATTTCATTGCGCGCCATCAGGTGCAGTACAATGATCTCATGGCGCAGGGCGCCCAGCAGGTCCAGCAGTTCATATATCTCTTCCCCCTGCTGGTACATATCGGTAATGAAAACGAGCAGTTCTCTTTTTCTGCCGCCTGCATAAATGTCTTTGTAATGGATTGGTTCAGTAAACCTGCCTTTGGGCCCGGCTTGTTCCAGTTGGTAAAAAAGCCGGTTGAGGTGTTGCGTACCCTGGCGGGCTGCCAGGGAGAAAATGCCGTCTTCGCGCATTACATACAGGCCCACCGCATCGCCCTGCATATGCGCCAGGTAAGCGAGGCTGGCAGCGAGGTAGCGGGCATATTCCATTTTTGTCCAGTCGCCGTCGCGGTGGTCCATGGAAGCGCTGGCATCTACCAGCAGGCGTACGCTGATATTTGTTTCTGATTCCGATTCGCGGATATAGTAACGGTCGCTGCGTGCATACATCTTCCAGTCCATCCAGCGCAGGTCATCGCCCGGCATATAACTCCGGTACTGACTGAACTCCATACCACTGCCTTTGATGGAGCTTTTGTTGGCGCCCGTCATAAAGCCATCGATGGTGGTTTTGGCCGCCAGGGATAGATTTCTCAGTGACAATAATATAGCTGGATCTAATGACACGAATTACACGGATTAATATGAACTGTACGAATTACAGGAATCACCTGCATAGAATTTTCGACTCCAAACTACCGCGCCAACGCTTCTGTATCCTGGATTCTGTATTCTTTCTTACAACGCTTTCGGACGTTCAATTACTTTCAACAGTGTTGCCGTGACCATATCCGAGGTCACATTTTCTGCATCGGCTTTAAAATTCATCAGTATCCGGTGCCGCAGTACGGGGAATGCCATCGTTTGAATATCGGCTTCCGTTACCGCATAGCGGCCATGCAGTAGGGCCCTGGCTTTGGCGGTGAGCAGCAGTGCTTGTCCGGCCCGCGGTCCCGCTCCCCAGCGTACCCATTCTTTTACATAATCGGCCGTAGTGGTATCAGGCCGGGTAGCCCGCACCAGTTTACCTGCCCAGGCAGTAAGGTCATCATTGATGCTTACTTCTCTTACCAATGCCTGCAGCTGCACGATCTCTTCGCCGCTTACGATGGCTTCTACTTTATTCTTGCGGGTGCCGGTGGTATTGCTCAGTATTTGTATTTCTTCCTGTTCTGAAGGGTAGCCGATCTTTACGTACAGTAAGAACCGGTCCAGTTGTGCTTCGGGCAGCGGGTAAGTACCTGCCTGCTCTATAGGGTTTTGGGTGGCCAGTATAAAGAAAGGACGATCGAGGTGATAAGTTTTGCCGGCGTAGGTCACTTCAAATTCCTGCATGGCTTCCAGCAGGGCCGACTGTGTTTTGGGCGGGGTGCGGTTGATCTCATCTGCCAGCAGGATATTGGCAAAGATGGGGCCTTTGGTAAAGGTGAATAGCCGCTTGCCCGTCACCAGGTCTTCTTCCAGGATCTCCGTACCGATGATATCCGAAGGCATCAGATCGGGGGTAAATTGAATGCGGCGGAAACTCAGGTGCAGTGCCTGCGACATGGTGCGTACCATCAGTGTTTTGGCCAGGCCCGGTACGCCTTCCAGCAGGCAGTGACCACCCGCCAGTAATGCTACCAGTATTTCTTCCAGTACTTCGTCCTGTCCAACTATTACTTTCTGAATTTCTTTTTTCAGCAGGGATACCTTTTTCAGCAGATCCTCGACTGTTGTTTCTGTTAATACCAACGTCAATAGTAGTTTTGGTTATAATTAATGTCAATGGAAAGCAATAGCCGCTACAATCGTTTTAATGGTATGATGAGATTTTTTCTCCGGTAGCGACGGAAGTTCGGGCATTTTGACGTCATATCCTTTCATTTTCTTTTGCCCGCTGTGAAAAAATCAACATTTTAATATCAATTTCATTTCATTTACTTTGCGAGACCTGACAGGTCTTTGTTTTCAATCAGCATTATGAACCAGGGCAATAAATTCACCTTCTCCCGATTAAGCTATCGTTCCGGCGACTGGGATACCGACCAGCGCATGCCTTCAAATTTATTGAACTCACTGGTGGAGTACACTACCATTCCTGTAAATCCGCAGGAGCGGATCATAGAACTGGGCAGCGAGGATCTCTTTACCGCCCCCTTCTGTTACCTCAGCGGCCACAAACTGGTGCAATTCGATGGGAGGGAACAGGCCAATTTTAAAAAGTATGTACAGAACGGTGGCTTTGTATTTGTCGACGACTGCAACCACGATATTGATGGCTTGTTTGCCAAATCCTTCGAGAACCAGATGGCCACTACCTTCGGTCCCCAGGCCTTGAAAAAGATACCCAATACACACGAGTTATACCGCTCTTTCTTCACGTTTGAAAAAGGCCCGCCGCCTACCTCCTTCGAACTGAATGGCTGGGGCGATGACCTCATCCACGACTACCTCAAAGCCGTTGAGATCAATGGCCGTATTGCCGTGCTGTACAGCAACAAGGATTATGGCTGTGAATGGGATTACGACTTCCGCAACAAACGCTTCATGGCCGAAGACAATACCAAATTTGGCCTCAATATCATCTTCTACGCTATGCAGGCTTGAGTTAAATTTTCTAAAAGCAATTGATTTCCAATTTGTTACTGGCGTGTGAGCCAATTCCTGGGATTGGCGGATGTGGATAATCAGCTACCTGTTGCCTAATTTATTTAGTATTTTATGTGTATCTTAGCTAAATAAGTTAACATTCATTAGTAGCTTTCACATGGCAAATATTGAGATCACCGGTAAAGGCATTCAGCGCGTACTCAGCAAGTTTGATTACAAACAGGCGATCGCAGAATATATCTGGAATGGCTTTGATGCAAAAGCCAATACTGTAGCACTGAATTTCGAGTCGAACGACCTGGGCTTTGTGTCCAAAATAGAAGTGGTGGACAACGGATACGGGATTGACCGGGCACAACTGGCTGAAAAGTTCTCCCCCTTCTTTGATTCACAAAAAGCCATTGAGATAGAATCGCCCAAGAATACTTCTGCGGTGCATGGTAAGAATGGTGTGGGGAGGCTCACCTTTTTCAAGTTTGCTTCCGAAGCCATCTGGCACACCGTATATGAAGAGCGGAAAAAAAGGTATGAGTATTTCATCAACATCAAGTTTGGGTCCATCAACAAATACGATAGCCCCGATTCAGGTGTACGGGAGGTGAAGAAGACAACCGGCACTACTGTTACCTTCTACAATATCCTGCCGGATATACTGGATAGCAACCTCAAAGAAGACCTGACCGATTTCCTTTGCCTGGAATTTGGCTGGTACCTGGAACTGAACAAACAAAATGGATATGCCCTGGTGATCAATGGAGTGCCCCTGGATTATTCGGCCATTATCGGCGATAAGCACCGGTTTATGCTCAACCATGCTGACAGTGGCCAGGAGTTTGAAGTGAAGTATGTACGATGGAACGCAAAGATCAATAAAGAGTTTTCCAAATACTATTACATCGGGTCTGATAATATTGAACGATATAAGGAATTCACTTCCCTGAATAATAAGGGCGATCACTTTTACCACAGCGTGTTCATCAAGAGTGCTTATTTCGATCAGTTCAGGTTCAAAAGCAATAATACCGATCCGCAATTGACATTTATAGGCAGCACGCGGATCGATCCGGTCTTCCGGTTCTTGCACAGATGGTTAGCTGCTTATTTGTTGGACAAACGCAAACCTTATCTTAAAGTATATACCGATATTTTGATCAATCAGTACGAACAGGACCAGATATTCCCGGTGTTTAGCGATAATCCCTGGGATGTGCACCGCAAGATCGAGTTGGAAAACCTGGTGCGGAACCTCTATGAAGTGCAGCCTAAGATATTCCTGAACCTCAACACGGAGCAGAAAAAGACTTTCGTGCGCCTGCTCAACCTGCTGCTGGACAGCCTGGAGCGCGACAAACTATTTGATATCCTCGATGGCGTGGTAGAACTTTCTAATGAAGAAAGGAAGCAGATGGCAGCCCTTATCAAGGTCACCCGGCTATCGCATGTCAACCATACCATCAGGATGATCGAAGACCGGTATAAAACCATCGACACCCTGCGCGACCTGGTTACACGCAAAGAATTAAAGGCCAATGAACGGGATCACCTGCAAAAACTGGTGGAAGCCCATTATTGGATCTTTGGAGAACAATACCACCTGGTCACTGCTGCTGAGCCCAAGTTTGAAGAAGCCCTGAGGCGGCATGTGCATTTGTTGCGGGGTGAAACCAAGGTGCGGCCCATTGAGCACGAAGATAAATACCGGGAAATGGACATCTTCCTTTGCCGGCAGGATGTGCTTACCAACGAGATAAAAAATATTGTGGTAGAGCTGAAGCATCCGGCGGTAAAACTGGGGGAGGCAGAACTGGCGCAGGTAAAGAAATACATGAATGTGATCATGAACGAACCACAGTTCAATGGCAATAACATGACCTGGGAGTTTTACCTGGTGGGCACTGATTTTAGCAGCAAAGGAGAAATAGAAGCTGCGCTCGACAATGCCAAACCCCATGGCGAAAAGTCACTGGCTTTCAAAACAGGTCAGTACAAGATCTATGTAAAAAAGTGGAGCGAGGTCATCAATGACTTTGAGATGAAACACAAGTTCCTCAATGATAAGCTGCAGCTGGAAAGAAAACTCCTGAATGAAGTGCATGCTTCCGCCGACCAGGCTTTGCGGTCCGCCACCACCAATACAGCGGCCATTCAAAAACAGATCATTTAAGAATTATTCAAATTGCATCGAAACTGGTCCCAGGTGCCAAGGTGGGCCGCTCTGCAGCGCTGCATATGCCGGGCGGCAGAGCGACTCACCTTTAAAAGGGCCACCCGCTTAAAGCACCTGGTATTTCCGGATCACCCAAAAGAGGTTATACAATATAAAGAAGATCACCAAGGCCGCATGAAACCGTTCATTCCGCGAGCGGATCGCCAATAAACACAGCAGCACATGGATGGCGATCCTGATAATATATTCTGTGCCTAAAGCATGGTAATGGTCAACACCCTTTAACAAGGTATCGCACACATCGAATAAGAAAGAAACACCCAGGAAAGAAAAGAACCAGGCCTTCCGGGAATAAAAGTATCCCTTGTAACCGTCATACTCCTTCATGTCATCCGGGAAGAGCAGGGAGCAAATAATATAGTATACCACCACAAAGCAAATGATAAACACGTAGGATCCGAAACTCCAGGCCGATACTTTCTTCAACAGGATCTCCCACCACCAGAAATCCAGCAAGGAGAGGAAGATAAAACCCACCCAGGCCAGGTGCACCCAATACAACCGTACTTTAGTGGGATGCTCGATCAGTTTGGCAACGCCTTTCAGCAGCGTGGCCACACTTAAACTGACGATGATGCTCATGAGCATCCGGATGTGGAAAAACTGATCCATGACCGCAGTTGTTTTTAATGATTAGACTATCTGCAAGTAGAAACGTATAATCATACAATTTAATAAATCTGTCGCAATACACCCTGCAATTTGTCAGACCCGCACTCCCTCAAGACCATTTTTCATCAATAAGTTTGTGAGCGAAACAGCAGAGCGCCGGGCATATAGGCAGGCTTATCATATTGCAAACCATTTAGCTAAAACATATAAATATGGATAACAGGACAATCATTCAGGAAGTAATTGCCGCATTTGATGCCAATAATATCGAAGGTATTCTGCAGCATTTGACCGACGACGTAACCTGGACCATGATAGGCGACCGGGTCATTTCAACCAAAGAAGGCATGCGTACATTCCTGGTCGAAGGCGCAGATATTAAAATGGTTTCTTCCACCAAGGACAATATCATTATTGAAGGAGATCGTGCTGCGGTAAACGGAGAGGTGGTCTGTAAGAATACGCAGAATGGCGATCTGTATGAAATGTTTTATACGGACATCTATGAATTGAAGAATGGCAAGGTTAATAAAATAACCTCTTACATTATCAACAAAAAGAAATAAGGAGAAGATCATTGCTTCAACAGCAGGTCGATCTCTTCGTTGAATTCTTTTACAAACTGGTCATAATATTTACCCGTGGCCGGGCCGCTATAACCTGTATGGATCCTGGCCACCTTTCCTTTTTTATCAATGAAGATAAGGGTAGGGAAGGAGAGGAAGGTATTGAGTGCTGGCAAGGAGGTGGCTACAAATTGTTTGTCGGCAGGTCCGGCAATCAGTTGCGCATATTGTATGTCGTATTTGTTGCGGGAGCGGCCCAGTGCCTTGCGCACAAAAGCAGTGTCCGTTTGCCGCTCATAGTGCAGTGCGATAGCCTCTACACCTCTTCGGGCATTGGTCTTGTACCAGGGCGCCAGGAAGGCTGTTTCGTCCATGCAATTGGGGCACCAGGTACCGGTGATCGTCACCACCACTACTTTGTTTTTATATTTCGCATCACTCAGGGATACCTTATTGCCGTCAGCATCCGGGAAGGAGAAATCAAAGGAAGTATAACCTTCTTTCAGGGTGGTAAGCGTATAAGCATCGGGCAAGGCGGCCTGCTCATTGCGTGTGCCGGTAAAATGCTGCCCACCCCGGGCGCCAACATCGCCTGTAAGCTGACCTTGCTGGTCAAAGCTGCCTTTATAATAACCCGGTCCGGAGCCAATAAAGGAAGAGAGGTAAAAAGTATTGCCTTCTACAATACCTTCCAGGTAACGGGAATCACCCGTTACCCGCAGAAAGGTAGCTTGTAGTTTTTTACCTTCCTGTTTAAACAAGCCAACGGCTTTCTCTTCCTTGCCATTTTCCGACTTGAACACAATGTCATAGGTGCCGGAAATATTGCCGGCAGGAGCAACGCCTGTTTCCCTGAAGCGATGGTGTACACCCGGCTCCGCCGTAAGGGGTGTGGGGGTGCCGCGTTTGTCCTGTCTTCTCAATACACCCGACAAGCGATGGTCGTCAATCTTAAAGGCCAGTTCATTGTCAAACTGATCCAGGAATATGAACAGGGAATCAGCCGTTTGTTGTACCCGGCCTCCTGCATATTGCTCACCGCCATTTAAGAAGTAGGCAGTAGTATCTCCTTTATCCGTCAACCGTATGTCGAAGTTGAAGGGTATCTCCACCTCCGGACGTACTGCAAAAGCTCCTCTCCAATTACCGATAGGCGAGAACTTTACATTGCCTCCCGGCTCTTCATGTTTCTTTTGCAGTTTGATATTGTATTCATTGCCAGCTGTCAGTTTTATTTCCTGCGTTTCAAACTCGTTGTGGCTGAACACCAATACGGAATCTTTATCTGTTACCGGAATATAGTAAATGCCATCTGCCTGCGATCCCGATACCCGGTCGGTTCCTTTCACGGCGATCAGTACGCCTTCCAGGGGACTGGTGTCCTCGTACGCTGTAACGGTACCTGTGATCGTGCGGCCTGTGTGCTGGGCACGGGCAGTTTGCCATGTCAGCAATACCAATGCAAATAAGGTAGGGAGTTTACGGAGCATAAAGGCATATTAATTATAGTCCACTAGATTTGTGGACAAAGATAGCCTATCACCTTTTAAGTGGCCAAATAATTTTATACAGCCCGGGAATAGCCCAATGATCATCAAAAAAATAGCTGTCAGGTAATAGCCAACCGCTACTGCCTGACAGCTCATCGCTAACAGCTAAAAGCTAACACCTGCTTCTTTATTGCAGTGGATCAAAGCTGCCGCCTGCCCAGCCATTCGTTTGTTTCAAATGACTGTTCAACTGCAAATGTTTGGAAGGGAGGGCGAAGAAATAATACTCCGGTTTCCAGAGAATATCAAACTGTGTATCCACTGTTTTAACAGTAGTTTGAAAATAGGTGGTATAATTCGTTTGTAAATGCTGATACAATTGTTGCGGCGTCATAGAGGCCTTCAGCGCATCCCATTGTGCTTTGGGGACTTTTAAAGTAACATTATGTCCATGCCGCCGGGTTCCGTTCAGTGTTGTTTCAAATGCCCTCCACCTTCTCAGGTCCCAAAAGCGTTTACCTTCAAAAGCCAGTTCAATTTGCCGTTCCAGCCGGATAGCAGCACGCATTTGGGTCTTGTTCATGCCGGGAGCGAGGCCATACAGATTGTTGGCGCCTGCATCAATGCCGGCCCGGGCCCTGATCGCCGTCAGCAATGGATAGACTTCTGCAATGCGGTCAGTTTCATTGGCTGCTTCTGCCAGGTTTAATAACAATTCTGCATAGCGAAGTTCTATCCAGTCCGTACCACTGTTGAATGCCTGGATAGAAGTTTGTGTCGTATCCACTCCTTTGCGCATATAAAAACCCGTGATCGTAGGGCTGTTCTGTTCGCCGCCTACAAAGGTCCATTGCATACGTCCGGCTTCCAGGCCGTTAATGCCCACCTGCCACAGCGCGCCATTATACACGATCGTCTGGTTGAACCGGGGATCCCTGTTCTTCCAGTAATACTGTGCGTCGTAGGGATAGGTGGTGGCCGGATCATTGATGGCGCGGCCATCTTTCATGGGAAATGCATCTACGATCTCCAGCGCTGGCCTGTTGCCTCCGGTAGCGCCCTGCGATATATCCAGCGGACGGGTAGCGGCTGCCCAGTTATTCCAACTGGCTGTATTGGTAGCCACATATTGGTACCGGCGAACAAATATGACCTCTTTATTCATTTCAGAAAACCACAAATTGGTGAAACTGGGAAACAAGCCATAGCCCTGTCCGTCCAGGTAATCTTTGGCAGCTTTGTTGGCGTCATAAGCAGCCTGCCAGCGGCCGGGAGCATTTTGAGCAGGGTCAAACTGGGGAGAAGCGTAAAACAATAACACCCGGCCTTTGACGGCCAGGGCTGTGCCTTTGTGCACCCGCCCGTTGTTGTCGCCCGAACCAACAGCTACAGCCGGCAGATAAGCAATGGCGCTGTCCAGGTCGGCAAGGATACGCGCCATGGTTTCAGTGGTCGTATTTCTGTTGACCAGCAGGTCGTCTGTCAATTGCTGGGGTTTCAGCACCAGGGGGATGCCGCCATATCGTTTGGCCATCTCGAAGAACTGCCATCCCCGGAAGAAAAAAGCCTGCCCTTTCAACAGTTTCTTATTGGCCTCAGAAAGCTTCCCCTTGTCAATATCGGACAACAGCACATTGATACCCCTGATCTCACTATAAGGCCAGTAATCAACCGAGTTTTCTGTTAACTGGCCATACATATAACTGCCGCCACCGTCGGATTCTTCTGAATAGTCCGCAAAATCCGTGGTCCAGCCTGGCAGGTTTTCTGCATGTATCCTGTTGGCATAGGCCGTAGCCAGCTCAATATCATTCCATACATCTTTTTCGTCTACCGCTGTTGGATTTTCGATGTCCAGTATCTTGTTGCAGCTGCCCAACAGGCAGCTTCCTATCATTAGTAATAATAATCCCCGTGTTTTCATAACAGCATTGTTTAAAGTTTACAAACCTATATTTACGCCCAGTGAATAACCTGCCATCATCGGATAGGACAGGATATTGTTCATTTCCGGATCATAAATATTATTTCCGGAATAGATCATCAGCAGGTTGCTTCCTGTGAAGTATACCCGCGCACTCTTCATGCCCGTAGGTTTTATAAAGTTTTGAGGAAGGTTATAAGAAACTGTTACGTTTTTCAACCGTAAAAAGGAATTGTCCACCAGGAAGAAAGACGACTCGTCAAAGCGTGTCCGGTAGGCTGTGACGCGGTAGCCGGGATACTTTCCATTGGGGTTGTCCGGCGTCCAGCTATCAGCCCAGTATTTGAAGGATGATTCTTCGGCTCTTGCCTGCACATCCCTGCCTGCGGTAGGAAGCATGGCTTTGGCGCCCGCTACACCCTGAAACAGGATGTCAACACTCAGCCCTTTCCATGAGCCTCCCAATGAAAAACCAAAGTTCATCGGAGGTGAACTGTACCGCGCAATATATTCCCGGTCGTCAGCAGTGATCTTTCCATCCGGCTCATCACTGGTAGGGCCGCGCAGGTCGGCATAATTCAACATGCCCAGCTGCGGTTTTACGCCCAGTATCGTGTAGCCTGCGGGCAAGGCATCGAGGTCTTTTTGCGTGCGCAGGATGCCAACAGCCCGGTAGCCAAAAATACGGCCGGTATTATATCCTTTTTGCGATTGATAGGCGCGTATGTTCTGGGCCTCATCCAATACCATCACTTTATTGGTGGCCAGGCCGAAATTGCCTCTTATATAATAGTTAAAGGCATCCTTGCCACCCGTGCTGCTGCTATAGTCCATTTCCACCTCAAATCCTTTTGAATCGATCTCCTGGTAGTTTTCATCCGGCAGATCGGCGCCCAGTGTACTGGGCAGGCTCAGCTCTCTTTTGCCAAGGATATCATACGTATGCCGGTAAAAGAGATCCAGCTTGAAACCTACCTTGCTGTTCAGGAAGCGGCTGTCGACACCCACATTGTAATTCAATGATTTTTCCCAGGTAAGCGCCCTGTTGGCAAGAACACCAGGCTTCAGGCCATATGATTGATCATTAAAAATAGCGCCGGGCTGAATGCTGTACGATTGCAGCCATTGGAAATTACCTACCTGGTCATTACCCAGCAAGCCTACAGACCCCCGCAGTTTAAGGTCATTGATGAAGTTCACCCTTGAAAAGAAGTTCTCATTAGATATCCTCCAGCCGGCCGATAGAGAAGGGAAGAAGCCCCAGCGGTTCTCCGGCGCAAAGATCACCGAGCCATCATAGCGGAAGGAGGCTTCCAGCAGGTACTTTTGATCATAGTTGTAACTCGCCAGTCCCACATACGATATCCTGGCCGTGTTCATTTGTTCTCCATTGGCTATGGAGCCGATCGTGCTGCCGGCCGCATACTGATCGATGGCGGAAGAAATGAAGTCATTACGCTGGCCGGAGAACCAGGTAGTGTTTTCTTCAGCCTGCTCATACACCAGCAAGGCGTCCAGTCCATGTTTCCCGAAATTGCGCTTGTAATTGAGCTGCGCGTTGAACTGGTACCGGTTGACCTTATCGTTCCTCGATAGCAGGAATTCCACCGCAGCCCTGGGCCGGATGCCCACCGCCTGGTCGCCTACAATATGGTTGTTGGTGCCGGTCGTATTGAACAGCGTCATATTATAAGGCAGGTTGAACTGCTTGTTGTAAATATCGCGGTTGTACTTGTTGATGGATGCCCGGGCAGTCAGACCTTTTATGAACGGCACGGTATAATTCACCGTAGCGATCATATTGACCCCTGTCCATTTTCTTTTATTGTACCCCGATTCAGACGGCGTAAGCACTACCCCGGGGTGCCATTCCACCCAGTTGCCTACCGGCAACCCATTTACATAAGGAGGCACCATCGCCGGTCTTACCATTAAAGCTTTGTACAGGTCTTCCATCCGCCAGTTGCCCACATCCCAGCTGGGACCATTGGTATTGCGCGTTTCCGTATTGAGGTCAAGCGATATTTTCAGGTTCTTGGTTACTGTTACATCCACATTACCCCGTACACTCAGTTTCTGGAAGTCTATATTGTTAAACGTACCCGTGGCTTTGTTGTACGAGCCGCCCAGGAAGTATTTTACATTTTTTGCCCCGCCGCTTACATCCAGTGAATGTTGCGTGGTAACCGGGTCTTTCCACATTTCATCTACCCAATTCCAGCTATGCGTTTTGAAATAGTCCAATTCATCCTGCGTATAATACCGCGCATCTGTGGCAGGTACGAGGGTATACTGCAACTGTTGGTTGATGATCGACGCATGTTCAAATGCATTCAGCCTTTCTGGTATTTTGGTGGGCGACTGCAAACCAAACAAACCATTATAGGAAAGTTTGGGAGTGCCTTCCTTACCTCTTTTGGTGGTCACGAGAATGACTCCGTTGGCTGCCCGTGAACCATAGATAGCAGCTGAAGCGCCATCCTTCAGGATGGTGATATTCTCCACTTCATAAGGGCTGAGTCCATCAAAGGCAAACTTGTCACTCACTACGCCATCTATCACGAACAGGGGAGTGGCATTATTAATAGTACCTACCGCCCGTATCCTGATATTCGATTCCATGCCCGGTGTACCGGCCGCTTGCGTAATGGTGGCGCCTGATAACCTGCCTGCCAATGCATTGGAGAGGTTGTCGACCGGTGTATTGGCAAACTCCGAACCGCTTACCGAAGATACCGAGCCGATCACCGCTCCCCTTGTCTGGCTGCGGTAACCTGTCACGATCACCTCCTCCAGTTTACCCGTAGCGGTCATGGTAATATTGATCACGGAGCGCTTGTTCACTGCAATGCGTTGCTCCGCATAGCCGGAATAAGAAAAGACCAGCAGGCCGTTTTCGGGCACCGTGATCGTATAGCTACCGCTGTCGGTGGTGGTAACAGCGGTGGCGGCGCCTTCTACCGTCACCGTCACGCCGGCCAGCGGGCCATTGGCACTGGATACCGTTCCTTTTACCACTATATCAGCTACTTTCCGGATGTGATAGGGAGGGCTGAAGTGGTGACCAACACCGTGGTCGGAGGGCGCTGCGAAAAGTGTTTGGCCGGCAAGTACGCCTGAAATCACCAGCATGGATAATTTCAAAGGTCTGGCCGTTGCCGCGGTAATTTTTTTCATGAAAAGTTGAGTTTGGCAAGTGGATAATACTATAATGAAGAGGTTCCTGCAATAGACAAAATATCGGCGCACTACCGATGGACTCAGTTGGCAATTTATTCAGTCATTTTGACAATAAACGACGGTTGCAGATGAACGTTGTATAGGTTTGAAAAGCTAAAATAGCTTACCGCAAAGCCAGTATCGTTTGATCGTTGAATTATTAATTAGTGCATATTCGTTGTTATGAAAAATAACGATTCCGTTTCCCGCCGCCAATGGTTCGAACGCATGGCTGTACCTGCCATTACCCTTGCAGGAGCAGGTCTGATAGGTATGCCCGCTGCTGCAACAGCAGCCCCGCACAGCAATGCCCCGCATGAAGATATGTCCGCCGGTAACGCCTTATATAATGTAAAGGATTTTGGCGCCAAAGGCGATGGTCAAACCCTCGATACTGCCGCTATCCAGGCAGCTATTGATGCCTGCACCAAAGAACAGGGAGGTACCGTAGTGATCCCTGCCGGTGAATTTATTTGCGGCACCATCGAATTGAAGTCCGGTGTTACCCTGCATGTGGCCACCAATAGCCGTTTGCTGGGGAGTAAAAAACGGGAAGACTATACCGCCGGTAAAGGCGTTCCTTCCGGCAATGGCAATATTGTATTTATCTATGCTGCCAATGCAGAGAATATCTCCATAGAAGGGTATGGAACTATTGATGGAAATGGTCTTTCCTTTTATAATGGCAAAGGAGATAATACCGGCCCCAACCAACGAGGCGTAGGCGGTAATTTCGATCGGCCCCACCTCATCGTATTCTATCAATGCACCAGGTTCCAGGTAAAAGACATCCTGCTCACCAACAGCGCTTACCACTGCTTCCGCATCCTGAAATGCAAGCACGTGCAATTGCACAATATCCGCATCTACAACCGTGTCAATAAGAACAATGACGGCTTTCACTTCAACGATACCCAGTATGTACACATCACCAATTGTGATGTGCAGTGCCAGGATGATGCCTGCGCCTTATTTGGCAGCAACCAGTTTGTTACCGTCACCAATTGCAGTTTCAGCACCCGCTGGTCCATCTTCCGGTTTGGCGGTGGTGAAGCACAAAATATCACCATCTCCAATTGCCTGATCTATGATACCTATGGTTGTCCTATCAAGATCAGTTCCGGCAGGGCCAAAATAGAAAACCTGAGCTTCTCCAATATCATCATGCGCAACGTGACCGGACCCATCGGCATCGGATTTACAGGCAGTAGCAATCAGAACAACAACAATAATAATACGACAGATACAACGCCTTCTTTTGTGCGCAATATCTCTTTCAGCAATATCCGGGCAAGTGTGGTAGAAAAACCGGTGAACCATCCGGATATTCATTTCGGCGTAAATGTATTTGACGGGGAACTTAATTCCTGTATCACCCTCAATGGGGTAGGGAAGGTATACCTGGAAAACATCAGCCTCTCTGATATTCATGTTGTTTATGCAGGGGGAGGCACCAAAGAACAGGCGGGTAAAAGAGAAGTGCCTGAGTTGAGCGCTGAATATTTTGGTGTGTGGGGTACAGCGCCTTTTGGCCCGCCTGCTTATGGATTGTATGCCCGCAATGTGAAAGGATTGAGCCTGCACAATGTACGCTTCACTTATGAAAAGCCCGATGCACGCCCTGCCATTATTCTCGATAATGTACAGGATGCTACTATTAATGGCCTGAGCGCCCAGGGCAGCACAGCAGGAGAGTTGTTGCGCTTCGTCAATACAAAGGATGTATTGCTCACAGCCACCCGTGTGCTCTCGCCCGCAGCGGTATTCCTCCAGGTAGAGGGCGCTGCTTCTGAAAATATTAAAGTGGATGGCGGGGATATCAGCAAGGCTGTCAAACCGCTGGCCCTGGTAAGTGGGGCTGTAAAAAAAGCAGTCACGCTGCGTGTTTGATCCTTGCCTTAATCTGCAAACTGAACAGAATATATCATTGGCAGGTAGTTGTTGATTACCTGCCAGTTTTCTCCTTTGTCGGCAGAGAAGAACAGGTTGCCCGTGGTAGTACCAAAAGCTACCGCATTGCCAGCGCTTACTAAGGCATGGCGGTATACGATGTCAAAACAGTTTTCCTGCGGCAGTCCATTCCTCAGCTCTTTCCAGGTCTTGCCTCCATCATCCGTGCGGCAAATACACAAGGCGCCTTTGATGGCTGTACGTGTTTCATCACTGCGGGCGGGTGCTACCCATGCCTGGAGCGGATTGTCTTCGGCTACTGCGATGGCAAAGCCAAAGTAAGCAGGGCCATTTGCCTGGCCAATATCTTCCCAGTTTTTAGCGCCATCTGTAGAGCGGAAGATACCGCAGTGGTTCTGTTGCCACAGGCTGTCCGGATCGCCGGGTGCCGCTACCAGGATATGTGGATCGTGTCCTACTTCTGTAGATGGATCGGGCAGAAATTCTGCACGCAATCCTTTATTACGTATGGCCCAGGATTTGCCGCCATCCACTGTTTCAAATACGCCGGCGCAACTAATGCCTATATGAATATGGTTCTCATCCCGGGGATCTACTACGATGGAGTGGATACCGGGCAGGTCGCGGCCACCGCCAAACCATCCTTCTTTACGGGTAGGATGATTCCACAGCGATTCCACCAGTTGAAAACTGTTGCCTTCATCTTCACTCACAAAGAGGCCGCCGGGATCAGTGCCTGCCCATATTTTGGAAGGGAATTGTTTGCCTCCATGCGCCATAGACCATATATAGCGGGTAGTGGCCTTCATGCCGTCTTTCACTTCTGCTCCTTCGGGATAAGCGGGTGCGGCTACCTCCTCCCAGGTTTGCCCGCGGTCTTTGGAGCGGTGCATCTTCACCCCCCAATGTCCATGGTCCAGGCAGGCCCACCAGGTGCCATTGCGCGGATCGGCATAAGCGATCGATACAGGAACACCTTCAAAAGAGAGATTAATGGCCTTCCATTGGCCTTGTTGAAACTCATAGGCGATAAACCCTTTACGGGTCCCCAGTAGCATCGTTGATTGCATATAGAGCTGGTTTGAATGTTATCCTCCCGATAAAGCCTGCATAATATAGATCTCGCTGTTGGAGGAAAAGGCATCACTCAGCGAGGTCCTGTCTTTGATCAGGTGGCCATCGATGAATATATTCACATGTTTGCGCAGCTGTCCCTGTTCATCCAGTATATAACTACGCATGCCGGGATACCTGGCTTCCATCTCGTCGAGGATGGAAGCCAGTGTTTGTCCCTGTGCCGGTGTTTGCGTTAAACCCGGAAAGAATCTTTTCAATGCATAGGTGAATTTGACAGTAGGCATGACTATCGGTTAGCTGCTGTGAGCGTTGGAAAGCTTTTAGTTTTTAGGAAAGCCCGCATCGGCTTTTACCTCCCTGATCTGTTGCGTATGCCGGTTGGTATGGGCAGCCATGAACAGGATCATCTGGTAACTGTCAAGCAGACCGAACTGTAAAGTGATCACATGATTGCGCAGGTCATCATCAGTAGACTTGACGTAATCTGTTAGTTTAACCCGGCCACTTTGAAAGGCGGTAAGGGCTTCGGACATGGATTTAAAAGCGGAATTCTCTGGTTTAAGCTGATCGAAGGTTTGCCGTTTTGTTGACCGGTCTTCTATCATCTTAACCACTTGTTCATCGGTCATTTTAATCTCGCTGCGTTTTTCAGGATTGGCCGGTTGTTTGATCCCGCCATCTGTCATTTGCCACAGCATCTGTTCAGTCGTGGCAATGTGCTTAACGCATTCTTCCACGCTCCATCGGTCTGCTGCCGGTTTGTACTTCAACTGGGCTTCGCTCAAACCTTTTAATTCCTGTAACAGGTCTTTTTCTGTGGATTGCAGTAACTGAATAGCGTCTTTTCTTTCTTTTTCTGAAAGGCCATTAGCGGGAATGGTAAAAGCCAGTGCCGCCAGGGCAACTGCAAAAAATAGCATCGTTTTCATACCTAAGCAATTATTGATGAATAATTAGATGGCTAAATTAAGGTCTCACGGGGGGAGGAATAGGGGGTAAAACAGACATTTTGTAGGGTGGATCCGGACAAATAGGCGGGTACCAGCTTTCGCAAGGCTTAGAAAGCAATCAATAAGCAGTAAAGATAAGAATAATAATGGATGGGCTAAAGTACTAATAATTAATCAATTGGGTCAAATAAGACTTTCTCTTAAAATATTTAACAGGGTGGCTTTAGTACAGAGAGGCCAATTGGTTGTTTTATCTAGTAGGCGGATACGATAGTAAATATAAAGGATAACCGATACCATGCTAAACCGTATAAGACTTTTACGAAAGGCTGCCATTATTGGTATGCTCTTACTGCTTGCTGTTGCTGTAACAATTGCCCAGGAGGATCCTGGTTCCCCTTATCCCAAAGTCACCATCGCCTCTCCCACAGCTGTCTCACTGGGAAAGTATACCGATATCCCGGTCAACTACCACACGGGCATTCCGCAGATCAATATGCCCATCTACACCATAAAAGAAGGTCCTCTTTCTTTACCCGTCAGCCTTAACTATCATGCAGGGGGTATAAAAGTGATGGAGCCTGCCAGTTGGGTAGGAGCGGGCTGGTCTTTGCAGGCCGGTGGTATGATCACCCGTGTAGTGCGTGGTGCGCCGGATGAAGCGGGTACCACAGGTATGGGCGTGTATGGACACTTCAGCCACTATGGTTTCAGCAACTACCTCACTATCAATAGCGGATCGACTGCTCCCTATGATCAGGCTTTTGCCAATGCGCAATATGATGGCGAGCCCGACCTTTTTTCCTTCAGCTTCAATGGCTATTCCGGTAAGTTCTATTTTGACGACGATCGGAAACCCGTTTTGGTAAATGGCGAAGACCTGAAGATAGATTACTATTTCCCGCGCGATACTGCCAGTTCTTTCACAGCCCAAAGCTCCAATATCCAGGGTTTTATCATTACAGTACCTTCCGGTGATAAATACCATTTTGGTATTACGCCGGGCGGCAATACCAGCGGCGTGAGTGCTGTAGAGACTTCCTTCCTGTATTCCGGCGATCCCAATATGACCGATCGCCTCTTTGCGAGTTGGTTCCTCAACAAGATTGTTTCGGCCGATGGTATGTTTTCCATCAACCTTACCTATGCCGCAGAGAACTATAGTTATTTCACCCTGTCTATGTTCCCGGTAAATGGCAACTTCTCTTCCAACTGGACCAACCCTTCACAAAACGAATACAAGCTCGTTAAAAATTATGTACAGGGCGTACGGCTAAACCAGGTGTCCTTTTCCAATGGTATAGTGAGCTTTCTGCCTGGAAGTAACCGTACTGATCTTAGTAATAGTTACTTTGCAGGTGCTACGTATGATGACAATGCCAATACAGAAGCCAAAGTGCTCGACGCTATTGCCGTTACCAATAACCAGGGTTTCTGTAAAAAGTTTCGTTTCTTTTACAGCTACTTTACTGCCCCCGACGAAAACCTGCCGGGCTACCTGTCCAACTACTCCATTCAATCCGATCGTTACCGGCTGAGGCTCGACAGCCTGCAGGAACTTACCTGCAACAATACGCTTTCCCTGCCACCGCACAGATTTATATACAACAGTAGCACCCTGTCCCGCCGCCTCTCCTTCGGTCAGGACCACTGGGGTTATGCCAATGGGGTGGTGGGCAACAATACCCTGGTGCCTACTTATACCATCAACACCTATAAATTCGTGCCCGGCGCCGATAGAGAACCTGCCTGGCCCGCTATGCAACAAGGTGCGCTGGCTAAGATCATTTATCCCACCGGCGGCTATACGGCTTACCAGTTCGAGCCCAATCGTACCTGGATAAGCACCACCCGTTATAATGAGACCTTCCGTTATTCCTATAGCGTAGGGTATGATGGTAGTAATACAGCCTCCTTTACCAATCTTTCCTTTAGTAACAACTATTACCGCGTTGTAAAAAGCAATAGTGCTTGCCCGCCCAATACCCCCGGCTGTACGGCAGGCGCTTCCCTGGTAAACGGCAGTAATTCGGTAGCGCTGGGAGGAATAGCCGGCAACAGCCGGGATACTTCCATTATACTGATACCGGCAGGTACTTACACGCTGAACATGTGGCGCGATGCTGCCCAAACAGGTAGCGGAGCACAGTATACGTTTACCGAGATCATTCCCCAGGCGGTAAATGAAAACGCAATGGTGGGGGGATTGCGCATCAGGCAGATCATTCAGAAAGACAGTGCCCTGGCGCGCGACAGTATCCTTACCAATTATGAGTACAATGTCAATAACCGGTCCACCGGTGTCCTTTACAGCCGTCCGGCCTATGTGCAGGTGGTACGCAACAACGTGGTCAAAATGTTTGGACTGTCTCCTGCTGGTTCAGGGGCTGCCACGCATCCCAATACCAATGGTTGCATGGGGCCCGAAACGGGCAACAATACCCAGCTGTATTTCAAATCACCCTGTCCTATATTTCCCATGGCTTCCACCCAGGGCAATCATATAGGATATAATGAAGTAAAAGTATTTCAGCCTGGAAATGGGTACAGCATCTATCGCTATTATGGTTCCGGCCAGTGGGATACGGTCGATGATGACATTGCTTACCGAAATATTAATCCCACCATTTGTAATCCTTCTACTCCCAATAGCCCGGCTGCTCCCTTGCCTTATGAGTACAGGCGCGGACAGCTGAAGTATGAAGGCCATTTTACAGAAGCCGGCCAGTTGCTGAAAGAATCCTATTATACCATGCAGTTCGATAGCACCCAGTCAACCCCTGCTTACATGGTCAATTATGTGTTGGGCGCTTTACTGGGCAATACATATGAGCTAAAAGGCTACCGGAAAAAACAAACCCAGGTTATCACCAATACCCTTATACCTGCCACTGGCGCTTCCAGCCAGGTTATTCAGACGGTATACAACGAAAGCCCCTGGCACAACCAGCCTACACGCCTCGTAACCATTCAGGCGGCAGGTGATACGCAGACCATCCGTCACCAATACTCCCGGGATTTTCGCATCAGTTATTGTGATACTATCAGCACCGGCCTTACGGCTTACAACACTGCCTGCACCAGTTGTGATGCTACGATGTATACTGCTACTGCCGGTTGTACTACCGTATCCTGCCGCTATGGGGCCTGGGTCAATAATATTATTTGCCGGGCCAATGCCCGCAAGGCGTACATCACCCGCCGCCGCAATAATTTTACCAACTCTTCCAATGCATTTGCTGCCTGCCTGCTCAATGCTAAAAATGCCGCCGATGTTGCCCTCAAGCCCATCCTTGAATTACAACAGCAGTCCATTCTTTTGCCCATCGAAACCGCCCGGTGGAAAAATACGTGGCTCGTCGGCGCATCGTTCTACGGGTACGATTATATGGCGTACCCCGTAGGAAAAGTTTACCTGGCCAAAGGCCGCAAGGTCAACCTGGCAGCGCCTGCTGGCAGTTTCACCCAGGCTGTCACTGCCGCTGGTAATACCTCCCTGGCTATGGACAGCCGTTATGCAGACGAAAGCAGTTTTAAATACTATGGCGGCAATCCGGTTCAGCTCACCGCCAAAGATGGGATCAGCAATACCTTTGTATGGGATTATCAGAATACCCTGCCGGTAGCATCAATTACCAATGCAACCACTGACCGGGTGGCTTATACCTCTTTCGAAACAAATGGCCTGGGTGGCTGGAACCTTAATAGCGGAGCTGTCCTGCTCAGCAACGGCGGCGTCACCGGAATTAGGGCCGTAGCCGGCGGTGTGAATAAAACAGTGCCTGCAGGTAATTATGTCGTTAGCGTATGGAGCACGGGCAATACCTGGATCAATGGACAGTTGCAAACCCAGCCGCCCGTTAAGTCAATAGGCGCCTGGAAACTTATTGAACTGGCTTTAACCAATGTCACCACCATCAATGTATCGGGCGATACTATAGATGAAGTAAGACTATTTCCGCAGGGAGCGCTTATGACTACTTATACCTATGCGCCACTGATAGGCATTACCAGTCAGTGTGATGCAACAGGCAGGATGTCTTATTACGAATATGACAGCCTTGCCCGTCTCATTCGCATACGCGATGACAACGGGAATATCCTGAAGCAGGTCGACTACCAGTACCAGGCGCCTGTTCATGGCAATGCTGTATGGCAGGCCACAGGCATTACCCGGTGCAAACCCTGCGCTCAAAATGCAGCTTATACCTCCAGTGTCCTGCAGAACCAGGAAAAAGACATCAATCCCAATAGCACTACCTATAATCAGTTACGGTGGGCGGATGCCGGCACCAGCAGCACTTGTACACCAACGCCCGACTGGCAGAATACCACCACGGCGCTGCGTTGCCGCCAGGCAGGTGGGCAAAATACGGGTGAGCAGGAGCAGGAACAGCGGGACAATAACCCTTGCAGTATTTCCTATAACGTGCCCCGCTGGGTGATTGCCGGTACGAACCTTACTGCCTGTCCTTTGCCGGTGGTTACCTGCGATGCCAGCAATTGCAGCGGCAATGATAAAAAATGCGTATTCGGCGTGTGTGAAACCGGCAGGGTAGTAGCCATTTCCTCCGTATGGAAGAAAGTAGTTTACAACGGTGCACAGGTATTCAAATGGGAATGTGTTCACAAATATTGTTTTTCCGATGGCACTGGCAGTACCTATACCTGGATCACATACAACGATACACCCTGTGCCATTGGCAACTGCAATCCCGAATGATCCATACAACCACGTAAAAACAAATGATATGCTGCTGATCCAATTCTTGCTTTGCATCCTGCTCACAGGTATTTATGATATACAGATCACTTCGATTGACGGCACGGCCGTTTCCATGAGTAAATTCCGTCAGCAGAAAATATTGCTGGTCAATATCGCTACCGGCAGTCCAAGGGTAGGCCAGTTGGGCGAATTGCAACAACTGCACCAGCAATATGGCGATAGTCTCGTCATTATAGCTTTCCCTTCCGAAAGCTTTGGTCATGAGGCCAGGACCAACGAAGAGATCGCCCGTTTCTGCCGGGATAACTGGCAGGTCGGTTTCCTGCTGGCTGCCAAAGATCCGGTGACGGGTACGGCACAGCAGCCCCTTTACCATTGGCTTACCACCCTGGCCGATAACGGCGTCAACAATACAGCACCTGCGGGGGATTTCCATAAATTCCTCATTGGTAAAGAAGGCAATATCATTGGCATTTTCGCTCCTTCGGTCAGTCCGCTGGATAGTACACTCATCAACGCCATCAAGGACACCCAATAACCCTGCTATGAAAATAACCATCTGCCTGTTTGTTACCACCATCGCCGCACCATTGCTGCTGATGCTGCCGGCGCATGCACAGTTGCCCCCGCCGCTGCCCCTCAATTACAATGCAGCCGCCAGGGTTAATTTTATTCGTACCTGGGATGCCAATGCGCCGGAGCAGAGCCCGGCGACCCTGGTTACACGCCCGGTAAAAGATGTGCGGCAAACGACCGCTTATTTTGATGAGTTGGGAAGGCCGCTGCAAACGGTCACCAAACAAGGATCGCTCATTACCGGCAGCAGCCCGGTGGATATGGTGAGTGCGGTAGTGTATGATGCGTTTGGCCGCGAGAGATACCAATACCTGCCCTTTGGCGCCAACAATGCTGGCGGTAATGGCTCCACCAACGATGGGCTCTTCAAGCTCAATCCCTTCCAGCAGCAGGCACAGTTTTACAATAGCCAGCTTGCTGGTCAGCCCGGTGAGACCAATATAGGACCTAACGGCCTGAACTGGGCCTACCAACAAACAACCTTTGAATCCTCTCCACTCAACCGGGTGCAGGAAAGCTTTGCTCCCGGTGTTGCCTGGGTGGGTACTGCTGCGCAGTTGAATGATAGCAGCCGCCGTTCCATAAAAACCAACTATTACGTCAATACCGCTGCAGATAGTATAAGGAGCTGGACGGTTACTGATGTAGCTGGTAACTGGGGTAGCTATGCCGTAACGGGGTTTTATGCAACAGGAGCGCTTTACAAAACCATCACGGTTGACGAGCGGGGCAAGCAGGTGGTAGTATTCAGGGATAAGCACGACCATGTGTTGTTGAAGAAAGTGCAGCTTACTGCCAATGCCGATAATGGCGCTGGCGCCGGATACCAGGGATGGCTTTGTACTTATTATCTGTATGATGACCTCGACAGGCAGCGACTCGTGATACAACCCCGGGGTGTGGAATTGCTGGCTGCCAATAACTGGAACCTTACCTGGAGCAGCAGCGTTATTCTTGATGAGCAGTGCTTCCGGTATGAATACGATGAGCGTGGCCGCCCCATCCGTACCAAAGTGCCCGGCGCCGGTGAGCAATATACGGTATATGATCAATGGGATCGTCCCGTGCTCACCCAGGATGCCAACCTGCGCCTGCAAAATACCTGGCTCTTCACCAAGTACGATGCACTGGGCCGGCCCATCTATAGCGGTAAGTATACCAATGCATCCTATACTTCACAGGCTGCCATGCAGTCCTATCTCAACAGCCTCAACCTGGCGCGGTATGAGAATTATACCCCTGCGGGTGCACTGCCTATGTATACCTTATCACAAAGTTTCCCCGTAGTTACCTATGCCAATATCCTGTCGGTTACTTATTATGATGATTATACCTGGACCAATGCTATGGCCGTTGATTACCGCAGTTTCGATAACAGTTTCAATACGGCTTTCTCCACCGCTTATACTGCCTGGCCTTATCCCCGGCCCGTGCAGCCCGATGCCGGTACCCGTGGATCGGTGACGGGGCGTATCACCAAAACCACCGATGGTGCTACCGCACTGGTAGCTGTGAACTTTTATGACGATAAAGGCCGTGTAGTCCAATCCAAGGTGCAGAATATCAGTGGCGGGTGTGATATTACCACTACCCAGTACAGTTTCAACGGGCAACCGCTGGTATCCGTATTGCGTCAGCAGAAAAACAGTCCCAATGCGCAAACCCATACCATCACTACCCGGATGGAGTACGACGATCTGTGGCGAATGCTCACTGTAAAGAGATCGGTTGCCAGCAGTATCAATGGTCAATCTTTCAGTGTGCCCGAACAAATACTCGTGTCGCAGGAGTATGATGCCCTGGGCAGGTTGAAGAAGAAGGTACTCAGTCCCACCGGCAGCAGTACCGGCGGCCCCCTGGAGCAAATGAATTACGAATACAATGTCCGGGATTGGATGCTGGGCGCCAACCGGGCCTATGCAAAGGATACCAATAGTACTACCAACTATTTCGGTTTCGACCTTGCTTATGACAACAGTGCCCTCACTGTCAACAATGTGGCCAGTCCTTATGCCGGCAGTCAGTTCAATGGCAATATGGCGGGTATGGTGTGGAAGAGTAGCGGCGATCGCCGTGTGCGTCGTTACGACTTTACCTACGATGCGGCCAACCGGCTTACCAATGCTTACTTCAGGCAATTTACCGGCAACACTTTCAATCTCAATGCCGGTCTCGATTTCAGCACTACCGGCCTCAGCTATGATGCCAATGGCAATGTCATGACCATGAACCAGAAGGGATGGAAACCTGGTGGCAGCATCACCATAGACAGTTTGTTGTATACCTACTACGCCAATACCAACCGCTTGCAGAATGTGTGGGACCGGCTGAATGATCCGCTAACGCGCCTGGGCGATTTCAGGAGTTCGCCCATCTATACCGCGGCGCTGGGCAGCAAGACCACCGCTGCTGTGGATTATACCTACGATGCCAACGGCAACCTGAAGAAGGACCGCAACAAAGATATTGGTACGGCTGCGGCAGAGGATATTGTGTACAATCACCTCAACCTGGTGCAGTCTGTGACTATGCGCAAGGAGGGTGGGGTGGTAAAAGGCGTCATTACTTATACCTATGATGCGGCAGGCAATAAACTGCGCAAGCTGGTGCAGGAAAGCGGCCGGCCTGATAAGACCACCCTCTATATTGGTCCGGCTGTGTACGACAATGATACCCTGCAGTTCATAACACATGAAGAAGGGCGTACCCGCTATGCAAAGAAATTCTTTTTGAGTGAGGACAGTATCTTCCGATTCCAGCATGATTATTTTCTGCGGGATCACCTGGGCAATGTGCGGGTGGTGTTGACCGAGCAGCGCGACACGGCGCAGTATTTCGCTTCCATGGAATTGGCCAGGCGTACCAAAGAGGACCGGTTATTCTACAATATTCCTGCCACCGCATATGCCAAAACGGGCGTGCCGGGCGGCTATCCATTAGATACTACCACTATCCCCAATGATTATGTGTCGCGGGTGAGTGGCAGCGACAACCGGGTGGGGCCGGGGATCGTGCTGAAGGTGATGAGTGGCGATAAGGTGGATATGGTGGTCAAATCCTTTTATCGTGGCGGGACGGGTGCGGGCAACAGCAGCCCGGTGACGGATATCCTGGCTTCCCTGGCGGCTGGTATTGTGGGCATTGCGGGTGAAAGCAAGGGTACCCTGGCAGCGCTGAGCAATGGGGCCAGCAGCCCTTTATTGGGCGCTTTGACCGGTTTTCGGTCGGCCAATAACCCCGATCAGGCCACCAAACCCAAGGCTTACCTCAACTGGATATTGCTGGATGAGCAGTTTAACCTGGTGCCTGCGGGTAGTAGTGCGGTGCCGGTAGGCGCTCCTGATCTCCTGCTTCCCCTGGGCTATACCGGTATGCCCATCACCCGCAATGGTTTTTTGTATATTTATGTAAGCAACGAAACCCAAAACTGGCCGGTGTTCTTTGATAATTTGAGTGTGCGGCATTATGCCGGGCCTTTGCTCCAGGAAACCCATTATTATCCGTTTGGGCTTACGATGGCGGGCATTTCTTCCCAGGCGTATGGAAAATTATCGAATAAGTATCTTTATAACGGTAAAGAAAAGCAGGAGAAGGAGTTTAGTGATGGTAATGGGCTGGAGTGGTATGATTACGGCGCGAGGATGCAAGATGCGCAGATCGGGAGGTGGCATGTGGTAGATCCGTTGGCGGATAAGATGCGGAGGCATTCCCCGTATAATTATGCGTTTGATAATCCGATCAGGTTTGTTGATCCGGATGGGATGGAGCCTGAGACGGTCAAGCCAATGGATGAAAAAGCTTTAAATGCAATAAAAAACACCTTGACTAAAGAAGATCAAAAGTATATAAAACTGGATAACGATGGGAACATTGACAAAGCCTTTATGAATAGCCAAACCAGTGAGAGTGGGAATTTTAACAGGCTTAAAGAGTTAGTAAATAGTTCATATACCGTTGAAGTGCATGTAGAAAACAAGTATAGCTATAAAACAAAAGAAGGTGAAGCTATAACTAAGGAGTTTTCGCAACCAACAATTGATAAGGAATATGAGCCAGGGGCAATGGATGTTAAAACAGGAGAGACTGGTATGCTAGGTAAAACTGTAGTGCCAGAAAATTCCGCCAATAACAATTTGTCAACTAATAATAATGTTCAATCCTATACAAATGGTAAGTTAAGCGAAGAAGGGCAGGCTCAAAACGTTTCTCATGAGCTCTATGGGCATGCTTTATTATATATCAGGGACCCGGAAGGTAAAAGCTATGGTCATCAAGTGCCCCAAAATAGCTTTAAAGAAACCAATAAAGCATTGGTGAAAGAAGTGTCATCTGCAATTAAAGAAACAATCCAAAACATGATAAATGCAAAGAATAAGTAACCTCCTTATAGTGCTACTTTTTACAACAGGCTTGAAAGCTCAGGAAGTTAATAAAGTCAAAGATTATTATCATTACCCCAATGGAGATACAGTGTTTATTACAACTTACATCATTAAGAATACTCCGAAAAGTGAGCTGTTTATGTGGTTTGATATAGATGGGAAACAAAGGTCTCAAGTCGAATATTTTTTAACAAAAAAAGAGGATTACTCGTTGTTGTCAATATTGAATGATGATGAATTTGATAATAAAAGATTCGATATCATTAATTTGAGTTTTATCAAGAAGATTAACAAGAATAATTGTTTCACGATTTCAGTCTCATATAGTCGGAAGGAGGATTGGGAGAGAAACTTGTTTGATGACAAAATTGTATTTGTTAAACCAAATGAACTGCGGCCAGCAATAAGGAGTGCTTTAACCAGGACTGATGAGTGTTATTATAAGTCTGACTATATCTCTCTTTCGTTTGACTCTTTGAAGGTAGGTAATATGAAAAACGAAAACCAAAGCCTAAAATAAAACTGGATAACGATCGGGACATTGATAAAACGTTTATAAATAGCCAAACCAGTGAGAGTAGGAATTTTAACAGGCTTTAAGAGCTGGTTAATAGTGAAATCGTATTTGAGGTTAATGTGTCCAAAACATATACTATGAAAAATGAAAAAGGAGAAGTTGTCACCAATTCCTTTAATAACCCAAAAATGAGTGAGGATTTTATTTCACCGGAGAATCCCAAGGTGAAACCGGATTAATGGGAATAACAAAAGTTCCTAAGGAGAATTCAATGACAAAAAATACTTCCACGAATGATAATGTACAAGTTACAGTAAATGCTTTATTAGGTGATTTTGTTCAAGCAACTAATGTGGCTCATGAGCTTTATGGGCATGGTCTTTTGTATAAGCGAGATCCAGAAGGGAAAACTTACGGGCACATTTATGTAGCTAGTCCCAAAGATGATAATAAAACTTTACAAAAGGAAATCAAAGAATCTGTAAAAGAAACAGTATTAAATATGAAACAATGAAAGAGAAACATGCTATTGTATTGATATTTTTAATTTTATTAATGAACGGGATTTTTGCGCAGAAGATTATTAAAGAGCAGTATGAGGATTTTTATGTGACACCACAAAATGACTCAGTCTTTACCATGTCGTATATTGTGCAGAACAACACAAAAGAAAATATGTATTTATGGTTTGATGGGGAAAAGAGTAGTATTACAACTGAAGATGTTAGGCGTTATTTTTATTTACTAAAAGGTGATGTTACTTTGCTAGAGATATTAAACGATGAGTCTGTTAGCAATAAAAAGCTAAATATAATTGGTCAAACCTTTATTAAGTTTCTCGCTCCTAAAAGACAATTTAGAATTTCGATTACTATGCATCGCTTGGACAGTGGGTTGGATGATGCAGTAAAGCAGAAGCTGGTCATAGTTAAATCTTCTCTACTGGATATGTCATTAAAAAGATCTCTTGATCGGAATAATGAATTCAGTTTTGGCTCGGATATGATTATAATCAGTGATAAGGGTTTTGTGGATCTGTGATAGCATCTAGGTATTATGGAAATAATCAAAACGTTATTTGCGGGATTGTTACTAGTGTTTAATAGCTATGGGCTGGCACAAAGTTCAGATTCAAGTCAATTAGAATTGCCCGTATATCAGGTTGATCCATGTCTAAGAGCGATTTTGGATGAGGTAGTTGCTTCCAATATCCAATACTACATTCCTAATAATCATTTTTATGCAGTCTCCTTTCTGATAGGGCCCAAATACAGGTATTTGAACATTTCTCCACAAAGCAGGGAAGAAACAAGTTACAGGAATTACAGTGGAATTAACAAAGTTGGTAAAATGTCCTTTGTCTTAGTAGGAGATTTTGCCAATGATAGCCTATTTGAAAAAACAGATTTACCTAAAGAGCTGGTGCAAATTCATATGATACATGGCTATGAAAAAGATTTATATATGAAGGAGCCGTCATTGAATGGCTATTATTTGGGCTGTAAGGGTAAGCCCGTTTTTATGGATATATATACGAAGGGAAGGATAAAGGAATTCGAAGCGAAAGTTATACTTCCTAGAGAAAATTGATGCTTAAGCACGACACTTAGGCCGATCCAGAGCCAAGAGAAATTGATTATTGTAGAGAAGCTATTGGCGGCATGTTGGAAAAATTAAGGCGCCTTCTTCTATATTATCTAAACGAATGCAATGCCGGGAATAAAATACTATCCCCTAAAAGGGTTTGCATATTTCTTTCTTACCCTTCTATTGCAAGGAGGTAATGAAGTTCAAGCTCAATTATTAGATAAGAAGTTAATGGTGCAGGGTAATTGCATTATCCAATTTCTAACCTCCGAAAAAGAACTGCCGGATTCTGCCAGCTTGAGTAATTACATTGATGCGATTTATTCAAGGAAATTATTTTTTTACAAGAATCTTGAAGTGTTTCAATTAGGCGTCAATGGTAGCCATTCGAAGCAATATTGGGCAATATTAGAGCATACAAAATTGACCCTTTATAGATCTATTAATTTGGTGGAGGATCAACCTAAGATTCTGAAGCAGATAGGTGTAAAAGAAAACTATCAAATTCCTGTGTCTAAAATTATGAGTCTGCTTAATGAAATTACTTTGATCTATAAATACAATCTGGACTTAGCTAATATTGAGCGAGATTAGATTGGTAATATATAGGAAGACGAATTGTTATCCTTTCCCCCTTACCATGGCGAATAAGTGGTTTGGCATTAAAGCCTGACTGTGCAGAAAAACAAGAACAATGTACTCCATGCAATTTCGGAGTATAAGCTAATTCGACTTGATTCAGTGATTACATTTAAAAGCCTGGAATCATTTTACCCTCCTGAGATTAAATTAGATAGTTCTTCCTTTTTGCCCCGGTGAGCATGAGTGTCGAATTGCTGGTCTCCAAAGAGAACGCCCCATCGTAAACTACCTCTTACAGCATAATAGCAACAACCAGTCACAAGTAGCACAAACCAGTCATCTTAGCATAAACCGGTCAAAAACACATCATTCCTTTGGAAATCCATCACACGTCAGATAAATTTATGCAAGGCTGGAAAGGAGCCTGTAGGGGAGCTGTAGGGCAGTCGTAGGGTAGTCGAAGGGTAGTAATAGGGTGAAAATAGCGTTGATCGATTTTTCTAGCCATTTTACATAAAAGGGCAGGGCAGCTGGTGCCCGTAACTTTTACTTTGTTTACAACGGGCCTTAAAGTCGTGTTAGGGTGTCTTTTACCAAAATAGCTATACAGATTTCATAAAACACGACATTTATGGAGCATATGGCCAAAAAGGTAAAAGAAACAGGGAGTTTTTCGCACAAGCGGTTTACTGAGATCGAAAAAAAGAAGATTATAGCTCAAATTGAGAACGGGGAGCTGAGTGCTGCAGAGGCGAAGGTTAAATATAATATCCTAAGCCCCAGGACACTTAAGACATGGATTGTTCGCTTTGCGAGTGATCCTGATCTGGATATCAGGCTCCAGCAGCAATACGATCGGT
This sequence comes from Paraflavitalea soli, assembly GCF_003555545.1. Lineage (GTDB taxonomy): Bacteria > Bacteroidota > Bacteroidia > Chitinophagales > Chitinophagaceae > Paraflavitalea > Paraflavitalea soli. Next base: position 1,130,493 of record NZ_CP032157.1, read on the forward strand.
CCCATCGTCGCCAGGTAGCTTTCGGGATCGCATCAGGGAAACAAACCCCGCAAGCGGCTTCCCGGGAGAATAAAGTAGGGCTTCAAACTATTAAAGTCTGGATCAAGGAGTTTAAAGCAGAGACTCAAACCACTGCTAAAAGCCCCTCCAGGCGCTTATCGAAGGAGGCCTCTACACTGCAGGATGCTGCATCCCAGCTTAAGTCCCTGCAGCTAAAAGTGATTGCCCTGGAGACAATGATCGATATAGCGGAAAAAGAATTTGATATCGACATCAGAAAAAAGTCTGGCACCAAACAGTAATCACCATGAAAAACACTTTTACACAGATTGGCGTCGGGCCTCTCTGTGAACTGTTTGGTAAGACCCGGCATGCCTATTATGATAAGCTCTGGCATCAACAAAGACGCTATAGCGATCATGAGATCGTAATGGAACTTCTTTTACAGCTAAAAAGGGACGCCTCAGGCTTAGGCACTCCAACTATTTATAAGCTGCTTAAACAGACATTACACGCCCATGGCATAAAAATGGGCAGGATCGCCTTGCATAACTTCCGGCTCCAACATGGATTGGTCTGTAAGCCAAAAAGAAATTTGTACGAACAACTGACTCCTTCCATCATTACAGAAAATACCCTAATCTCATAAAAGGGATGAATGCTGATCAGTCCTGCCAGCTGTGGGTGAGCGATATTACCTATATCCGCATTAAGAATGACTTTCAGTTCTTATCGCTGATCACCGACGTTTATTCCAGGAAGATTGTGGGCTACCATTTGCACGCTTCGCTGGCCACAGAAGGCCCATTGCAAGCTCTCCACATGGCATTGGGATCCCTGGATTGCCTGCCCGACGGATTGATCCATCACTCAGACCGGGGTACCCAATACTGTTGTAATCAATACGTTCAGGTACTACAATCCTATAAGATCAGCATATCGATGACAGAGAAAGGGGACCCCTATGAAAATGCTGTAGCTGAAAGGATAAATGGGATACTGAAGAGCATCTTTGACCTGCAGAGAACTTTTGCAGATCAGCGAGAGGCTGCTGAGGCTATACAAAAAGCCGTTGCTTTTTACAATACAGTGAGACCTCATACCAGCGTGGAAGACCTTACCCCTGAGAAAGCTCACGCTTTAACCGGAACCCTTAAAAGACTCTGGAAACCAAAAACATACAAACGAAAACAAAACAATGAACAAGAAACAAAAAATCTCAATGGTAACTCAGCCAGTGTATAGTCAGATTAGCAAGAAATCACCTAACATTGTATAACTACTTTAGATAAGGCTATTTTCTGTATAGTCAATTTAGATAACCCGAAATACCTGTATAGTTATATTAGTAAGGCACAGGGGTGGTTGTCTTTACATTAACAGGGATTTGGTCTGTACCATGTTATTACCATGTTCGGTCCTTCTTCGGTCCTGCTTCGGTCCATCACAGCAAACCAAACCCTTAGTAAATGCGCATTAACCCCTAACATGAAGCGAATGAGAAGCGAACATGGGCCGGCCAAGAGACTGCCAATTACCTCACTTTGACCAAATTGTGGGCCGCGAACAACTATTACATATTATTTTTTCGTAATTTCAGGAAGAGGTCCTACTGCATGAAAAAACGCTATCAACATATTGAACTTCCTCCTCACCTGGAAGCTTTCAGGAAAAACTACCTGGCAGCTACCGAGGTAGAAGCCACTTTGTGCGGTATCATTACCTGTTACAAGATGTATGGCGCTTATTTTATCCGCACCAAAAGTTCCCTCACCGGCAAAAGGGTTAAGCGCGACAAACGCTTCCGTCGTACTATGTACAACGCAGGCATACTGGCGCTGGCATCGGAATGGATAACGCCGGTATACAATAGCTTAACGGAAGATTGGCGCTGCCAGGACCTGTATCGCAAACTGGTTGGGTTGGGAGTAAAGCTATTGCACCAGGGCGCCACCGGGGAAACAGTGCAGCAAGCCGCCTGGGATGAATTGACGCAGCTAGGCTATAGAACTGAATGGCCGGAATGGGACCTGCCACCTGAATTGCTGAAATGGGTGGAAGAAGAAGGTGATAGGCATAAAAAGCTGGTGCAGGCCTGGGTAGTAAATGAAAAAGGCAAGCTGGTTTTTGAGCGGTTAACTTCTAATGCACATCCTCTTTCAACTGATACTATTGATTCGATTGCATCCGGCGTTACCTGTCTGCAGGAGGAGGTGGCGATGCCACCCCCGGTGTGAATTGGCGGCCGTTCTTAATTGTTAAAATATTGCATCCGCATCATTCCTCCGCATACGGCAATACTATCCTGCTCGGGTATTTTGCACTGCTATGGATCGTAGCTTTGATGAGCCGCGGTCCAGTGGCCGTTTCCTGGCTCACCACACCACCAAATCCATAGTTCTTCTCCAACGCAGGAGAATTGACGCTTTCAAAGACAAAGCGCAGCTTATTCCCCTTCTTTACCTGCCTGATATACAGGAATACATCTTCAAAATTATGCAGCGCCACTTCGCCGGGTTTCATCAGTACGGGCTTATCACCGCTTTTGCGGTAGCGGCTACGCAATTGGGCAGTGGAGAGGGTATGATTCTTACCGGCAGGATCAACCTCATAGGCCGTAAACTGGAAATCGGCATCGGGCACATTTAAAGACAAATACAGTTGTGCGGTAAGTTTGCCTGTCAGTATGATATCTTTCTCCAGTGGCTTGCTTTCAAATACCATATTGTAAGGAGAGGACAGGTACAAAGAATCATCAAAAGGTATGGGCCTGGCAAACAGGAACGCTGAATCTATTACCTGGGCAATGTCGTGGGTATAGGTGAGGTCTTGTGCCTTTACCGGCTTTTGTTTATCCAATAGGTACACCGTTTTGCGTTTGGGATTGGGTACCAGTTGTGGCGACAGGTAAAGACTGAGGGTGTCTTTCGTTAGTTTTTGTAAGCTGCTGGTTGACTTCCACTGGCCGGTGCCGGTAACAAAATAGTTTACCTTGTCCTGCAGAAAAGCAGGTCTTGGTTTTCCCTTCAGTATCCAGTCGTACCACCAGATCACATATTTGTAGATGGGTATCTGTGCTTCCCGCTCAATGTCTATCCCCTGCTGTACAGGGCCGGGTTGCCATTGAGAACCTCCATGATCATAAGGACCTATCAGCAGGTAATGCTGCGATTGGGCCTTGGCGCTGGCATACCGGTGATGCTGGTTGTAATAATAAAATGCTCCCAATTGATCGGCATCATAATAGCCGGTGATGGTTAGTATCGGCAGGTCCAGGGTAGCATAATCTTCCTTGTTGGGTAAAATGGATGTCCAGTACTTGTCAAGATCAGGATGGCTCACCCATTTTTGAAAGAAGGGATTGGGAAGCCCGGCTATGGAATCCAGTTTGGCAAAGGGCAGCCGGTTCTTGTACATCGTATAATTTACTTTGTTCCAGAACTGGTAATCATTGAACCGTGCCTGGTTCAGGTCCTTGCCGCTTACATACACTGCCCATTGCAGGATATAAGAATAGAATTGATTCGCCAGCCGCGGAAAGTCGATCCCAAATCCTACTGCCACCATCGGGTTGATGGCTTTCAATGCAGGGTGACGGTATTGTTTGCGGATTGCCTGCCATTGCGCAAAACCCAGGTAAGAACCGCCCGAAGTGACCACCTGTCCATTACACCAGGGTTGCTTGCTTACCCAATCTATAATATCATAGTAATCCCTCGCATCGTCTTCATACGGGAAAAAAGTTCCTTCACTTTTACGGCGGCCACGGCTATCCACATACACATAGGCATAGCCATTCGTCGCAAATACATTACCCCTGGTGGCTTCGGTGCCGCTGGGGTAGGGACTTAAAGAAACCACCGCAGGCACTTTCTCAGTGCTCACGGCATTGCGGTATACAAATGCACTGAGCCTGATATTGTCCCGCATGGGGATCATCACCGAAGCCTCTTCCACCCGGGCCGGTGACAATTGGTACAACAAGGCCTCCAACTGTGGCTGATAATGTTGACGGATATCGTACCGGAAATAATATTCCAGCAAGCTATAAGCGCTGCTAAAAGGCAGCTTGCCCTGGGAAAGCTGGATGGCCTGCCTGGTAATATTGTTGAGTTCTGTATGGTTTACCTGTATCGATACAGTGGTATAACTGCCTTTTTGGGCATTCACAATATCCCCGCGGAAAGAAGTGTCGATGCCATTGATAACCCCTTTGAACTCCTCCTGGAAGATGGTGGCAAAGGCAGCGCTTTGATCGTCTGCATGGCGAAGGCAGGCCCTGCCATAGGCTTCATGAATAAGTGCAAATGGAACACGGTAGGCAGGTGATGGTTGCAAGGCCCTGCACCGCTGGATGGTTTCCAGGGCAAGCGTGTTTTTTTGCAATAAAAGCGCTGGTACTACCTGTAGGGATATAACGTCATATAGCTCGGTAGAGTCGATCGTATACTGAGTGGTGGCTGCCGTAAGATAGGCATCCAGGGCTGTCGCTATTTTAATAGCCTCTGTGCGTAGTGCCTGTTCGTTTTGGTAATTGAACGTATCCGGCAGGGTGTAACTGTACTTTTCAAAATAATCGCGGGGCAGTGCAGGTTTTACCTGGGTATAGGAGCTTACAGGTAGCAGTAACAGGATTACAAATAATGCAGGTAGCCATCTCATAGGTAATAGGTAATTGGTGTGGCCTTAAATGTAATGGTTTTTAGGCAAGTAATACTAAAGTGGCAATAAAAAGCTGGCAGTTGAATGCCCAGGGACTTGTCTCGTTCCACTATCCAGGATTAATGATCAGTTCTTTTGCTTCCAAATTTTCTTGGATAATAGGTAATTGTTGCCATAAAATATTGATGCTGAAGATTAACATTCTGATGAGTGAGAAAAAAACTGTTCCCAAAATTAACAATCCCCTTATTTTGATTTAAAATATCCAAAGCAGACAGCTTAAGCTCGATATCATTTGACTTCAGGAATCGATAGGATACCGAGGCATTCCAGATAATGTATTTATTTACCAGGCCATCTGAAAGGCCAAAGTAGTTATAATTAACGTTTGAATTCAAGGAGGCCTTTTTAAACATATTCAACCCGGCACCTATTTTTGTCAATAGCTCCTTGTTTTTAAAATTACCGCTTAAAAAACCATGTTGCCGGGAATGATAATATGAAACACTTTGGGCGATGTTGAGTGCAAAAATATCTTTATAGGTATAGTACAGTGACAATGAGTCAGATTGAATAGTTATTGTAGAAATATTGATGGCTGCATTGTTAGCGTTTTGATAGCCTAAGTAGGAAGGTCTCCTGGATCTTTCAAGGAATGCGGCAATGCTCAACTGGAATTGGTGATTCCCCAACAAAAATGCCTTGTTTAACTGGGCGTTTATTTTAATGTATCTATAGTCGTTATAGTTGACCGTATGGAATATATAGCGCCCTGACTGATCAATTACTATACTATCGGTAAGGTAGTTTTTGGTGACCCCGCCAGTAATAGCTAGCCCATAGTTAAAGCTGTTTTTAGTTCTATAGCCATCATGACCGAAACGAATGGATGATACATAGTTTGTTTGAGGGCTTAACAATGCGTTGCCCAGGCGGATCTGGTATACCTGTGAACTGTCAACCAAAGCGACTCTTTGTTCTGGTGACGGGTAACTTCGTGTTACATCAAAGTTGAGATTGTACCGGTTTAAATATTCGCCATATTGATAATTGCTATATCCAAGATTGAATGAGGGAATAAAAGAAAAATAGCTGTTATTAAAGTATTGGAACGAATGCGCAGAAGAGAATCTTTCATTATACAACTGAACTCTTGCATCAAGATACACGCTCATGTCTTTTTGATAACGGTTTGCCAGCATATTTGTAAAGACCCGGCCAATTTTAAGCCCTGCTTTTTCATTTAAAGCTTTGTAATGGCTGGTATTGCTGAGGTAAGAATTCCTGATAAACTCCCCACTCGTTTTATCGCCATCGCTCACAATATTTGTCTGGTTTTCAATATTCCATTTTAAGTTGTTCTCAAATAATATGTTGAACCTTGACAAGATCCTTGACTCCCCGAACAACCATGTCGCAAAATCCCCAAGCCGTAGGTCTACCTCCTGTCTTAGGATAGATGTTTTATTGGCATACTTTCTATTATAATATAAATTGCCTCCTGCTACAGCAAGATCGGTGAAATCCACTTTATATAGCCGGTCGGTATTTGTTTTGTCAAAAGAACAGGAGTAGAGTACGCTCCAGTTAAGCAGTTTGCGAATACTTGTATTTTTAAACCCATGATGGTCATAAGCTCCGATAAAAGATAGCCCATGTTCAAGCGTATTATTATCGTCAATTTGACTGGATGTGTTTAATAATTGTTGTGATGTGAAACTCTCTGAAGAAATGCTGTTTTTAGTATCGAGAGATTTATGCCTGTACAACGCTTTCAAGGTAAAAGAATCCGTATCGTTTTTTTTGTTGTAACCAACAGATGTATTGAATTGTACAACGTCCAACTGAGTGGAGTCCGAGGAGTTTTGCAGTAATGAACTGTCTTTTCCTATAAAGCTGATGGTCTGCGATTGCTTTATTGTGTTGTTCTGGGTTTTGTTGACAAATGAATTTGATGCGATCCGGTTTTGCTGAAACTGATTATAGGCAGGTATAAGATCATGCGTAAAGAGGTATCCGCCTGAAACTTGCTTATTAATGCCCCGCATGTTAAAGTCCGGTTGATACGCTACATGAGCACCTGTGCCTTTAAAAGTTCCGCTTCTCAACAAAGTATTTATGTCATTGCCTAATTTGTTCACATTATTTGCCTGCCCAACTATCGCAATCTGGTCTCTGGGCGTAAAAACGCTGTTGTTAATAGCTGTTTCATATTTCTTGTCTGTACCTGCTCCGGCAGATACTGAACCGAAATACGCGGCCCGGTAATCTTTTTTTAGTTTCAAATTGATGGCAGTGATCGAATCGTATGGATTGAGGGGGTCGATATATTCCTGGTAAACCTGTACTTTACTGATAGCAGTTGTAGGAATATTTTGAGTTGCCACTTTTGTGTCGCCGCCAAAAAAAGGTTTCCCATCCACCAATAATTTGTTTATGGGCCTTCCATTAACGGTAATAGTTCCGTCGCCCCATATTATTATTCCAGGAAGTTTTTTCAACAGGTCTTCCGCCACAGCATTTTTGTCCAGGTGAAAAGCGGATGCACTAAATTCAAGCGTGTCTCCATTCATTCTGACCGGAGGGGCTGTCACGGTAACCTCATCCAGCAATTTATCGGTTTTTGAAACAATAATTACCCCGATATCCAGGATCTGTTGTTCATGAGAAATGCTGATGATACGGGTAAATGTTTCATACCCGATAAACGAAATTTTAACAAGGAAGGGTTGCTTCAATTCCAGGCCGGCAATACGAAATTCACCAATTGAATTGGTCAATGTATAGGCGACCAAAGCCTTATTATCCACCCTGTAAACAGCAACCGTAGCGGCCTGTAAATAATAATTTAGTACAGAATCCTTCACTGAACCACGGATAGTGCCAGTTGCCACAGAGTCTTTGCTTTGTGACAATACTACCGTATTGATAAATAGCAATAATATGGAAAATGCTGATAACCTGAATTTGTATTTCACAGATGCTGTTTAGGCGCCAATTCAACAATTACCGGGTTATCATCCTTACTCCCGGTTGCTATATAGTTTTGTATCGATGCAGGATATTGAACTGGTTTATTAGTTTGGCTTTTAGCTCCAAAAATTCTGAATGACGGCGTGGATGTATATATTTTGTTGTTGTAGGTGGTGCCAATTGGCTCAAATACACTTGATAATATTGGGAAATAACAGGACGCGCTGTCCCCGCTTACTTTTGACAAAGAGATTAGGCTCCCGGATGTAAGGTTATATAAATAATGGAGGTCGGCGCCCGTACGTAATTCTCCGTTCATGGCTGTAAACAATAGATAATCATTTATATGGTAAACAGCACTAATGCCATGTTTTTTTAGTTTGTTATCCTGGGTAAGGTATACATATTTGGCCCGCTCACCTTTAAAGACCGGATCAGTAGAAAAATTAGAAGGGAGTGAATACTGTGCAGGAAAAACGAAATTGTAAGTGCGTAAAATGCCGGTATCATTTAGCTGGTATACTTTGTAATTGAAGGGGAGGGAAAACATACAGGAGCCGGGCTCTCCTGAAAAATTGAACGGATTGTATTCAATATTATATTCCTCGGTTTCCACATCAGGATCATAGCGATTGAAATATAGTAAAGGACTTGTATCCTGTTTTGAATAAATCAGGTCGTAAGGGTGGTTTTTTTTATTTTCGGATGAGCGGCGAAGATTATGGATCAGGGTATTGTTGCCCAACGAGTACAGGCTTCTGATCTTTTCAGGTCTCGGGATCTTTTTTATGAACCTGCCGTCAAAATCATACACTAAAAGACCATTCGCATAGTTATTGGTAACTATTATTGTCTGGGCAGCTCGGTCAATTGAAAAATAATTAAAGTATTTATCTGAGCCATCTGATTTTATCCGGGTATGGAACCTGCCATCCCGGTTAAAAAGTATAATAGAGCGGCTTTGTATATCGAGGATGATGAAAAAGGAGTCTGTAACTTCTAATTGATTAATAGTTCCAAAAAGGCTTTGTTGGTTCGTTTCAAGCGGAATGAAACGAATAGCATCGAATATTTGTGAGGCAGTACCCCCACGTGCATTATCGGGATCTATACGTACGGTTATATTTGTTTGAGCACATACGCTAATGGTCAGGAACATTCCAACAATGGCAGGGGTTAAGAATTTTCGCATAAGATAAGTTGTGGATACATGAAGAAAAGGTAATTAAATGCTTCACTATCAAGGGCTGTCTTTAAATACGCAGATTAATGATGCAATCGGGATAAATACGTTGATATACGTCATATAATATGCGCTTTTGCAGGAAAATCAGGGTTCTATTTTTTTTGTTCAAGATAAGTTTGTTAAATTTAATAAACTTCGTTTAACCATCAAAATTTTAACACATGAGGAAGAATTTGCTTTCGCTCGTAACAGCAGGTTTGTTTGTTACCGGACTACTGCTTATTTACAACAGTGCTTCTGCAACAGCAGTAGTACCTCCAACATGGAAAACTGAGTATATGAAATGCGCGGCAGACCAGAACATACAGATACGTGTATGTGCTGCCGGTTCCGATGAATCATGCACACCCTGGGGAAGCTGTCCATAAGCCCCATGATAAGAAAACAGGGATGTCCGATTTGGGATGTCCCTGTTTTCTTTTTAAAGTATCTATACTGCCGACTGCTATAATTCATTAGCATGTTGCCATGCTATGAACATGGGTGCAATAAATATTTGCCTGCCCAATGACCCCAATATTGCTATTATGATCCCTCTTGTAAAGGTTAGCCCAAATCTTCGCTTTCTTTTAATGCTCTTCATTTTTGCTGCAACCCTATCCTGCAACGGTATCCGGGATGGCTACGTAGCTGCCGGAAACCCTGTTATTATCCAACTTGATTCTGGTAATTCTTTTATTTCACTTGCTGATCTTGCAGACAGTCTGCAGATCGTGAAACTTGATACCTCAGACAACTCACCATTTTCTGAGCCTGAGAACCAACGGGTCATGTATGTTGAGGGCAAAATAATTGTGTTTGACGTAAAATATATGTCTATAAAGGTGTTTGATGGTAGTGGAAAGTACCTTAACAGTATCGGGAAACTTGGTATGGGAATGGGCGCTTTTGTCAGGGCGGAAGATATTCAATACTATCCTCCACACCGTTCAATTGTAGTGCTATGTAACAAGCCCACTAAGATATGCGAGTTTGCACTTGGCGGGCAACTGATAAAAGACACAGAAATTAATTTCTTTGCATCTTCTTTTGTAATGCCTTCAGCCAATACGCGTATTTTTTTTGTAAACCAGAATAAGAGTGAAATTTCAAAGGATAAGAATATTATCATTACAGACAGCGCATACAAAGTGCAGGCAAGGCTTTTTGATCTTCCCGAAAATATTCTATCGACCATCAGGTTTTCCGGCGTTCTGCATTTGGTGAATAATGAAGTGTATTTCGCGCCGGCGTTTTCCAATATTTATTATACCATTAAAGGAGATACTGCTCAGCCTGTGTACCAGGTGGATTATGGTAAAAAGAATATTCCTCCAGGCATTCAGGAGGATACGCTGCTTTTTAACTCCGCTAAATATGGTTTTCAATATGAGACATTTATCAAAAACGATAACTATGTGGGGTTTAATTACCTGAACAAAAACGTTTGTATGGCTTTTTATAATCTTCAGACAGGAAAAACTATAACAGGTGATATCCGGCTTGATAGTTTGAATATGCTGTTTAGTAGTTATACTTACGGTTTTGGGGATAAAAAATATGCTACATTTTTAAATGGGAAAAAGATCTCGGCATTTGTAAGAAGAAATGCTGACCAGATCCGGGAAAAGTATCCGGATATAGGTAGGGAACTCTCAGCACTCAAGCCTGATGAGAACCCCTCCTTACTGATTTATGCCCTTAAGCAATAACCTTATTCCATTGAAGCTATGAAAATGATAAGATTCGTCCTTTTTATTGTTGCTTTTGTCTTTTTTGCTTTCGCCTTGTTTAAATACTTTAACAAGCCTCAGGCGGCATCCGAAAAGGGGCTGGGTAATGAGCAGCTTACTGAAATAAAGGTGTCTAAGCCAATTTTGGATGTTGGCAAGCATAAAATAAATGTACCTGTTCTGGCTAATTTTGTTGTGTATAACGAGGGGAGGAATGCATTATATATTCAGAAAGTAGAGCCGGACTGTCATTGTACGGTGGCGGACTATTCAAAACTTCCTATTTCTCCCGGCGACTCTTCCGTCATTTTATTAAAGTACGATGGTAAAGCGCCGGGCGCGTTCCAATCATCTGCGACGCTTACACTCAATGCGAATCCTTCCACCGTTCTTATTCTTTTCAGAGGAGTAATGGTTGAGTGATGATGTGTAAGATGTTCTAATTGATCAGGGCTGCGAGTGCGGCGCTGTCTTTAATATCTGACACGCGTTTAATGGCCCCTGGCTTATATACTCCATTGCGATCGATGAAGGCATGTCCCGGATAACCACTGAAAGAGAAAAACTGGGAAAGTTCTGCATCCAGGGTTTCATCTATATAAAAGTGAATGCCGGGCAATTTCAATTCTCCAATTTTGCTCTTCCATTTGTTCTCATCAGAGTTGTTGGAAGTGCATACGTATACAAATACTACCGGCAGATCTTTTGAATGCTGCTGCAGTTGCTTACTGTGGGGCATTTCTGCCAGGCAGGGCGCACACCAGGTAGCCCATAGGTCGAACACGATGGCCTTGCCGGAAAAGCTTTGCCGGAGCCTTGCCAGAAAATCGGCTCCTTTCACATTTGAAAGCTTATACAGGGAAGCGCCAAAATCTGTTTGTAATAATGGCTTTCCAAAATCTGCTGCCGTTATCGAATTCCCTGAACTGGCCAATGCTTTGTTAACGGTTGCTATTTTGGCAACGCTATGCGCATACTCTGATTTGGCCACTGTACGGCACCAGTTGGTGTGCATGCCCGGCAGGATGCGTTCTAAGGCAGATTTCTGTTCGGTGATATCCTTGCTGTTATTCAATTGCAGTTTCATTAGATCGGCCCTCGAAGGAGAAAAAATACTGTCGAGGATAAGAATACCTTTATCAATCATTTGATCCTGCTGCATTTTTTGTGTTCTTGGCTGCAACCCGGGATGCGTGCTAAGATAAGTGGATAGATAGCGGTAAAAGTCTGTACTATTATTTGATAGCAGGTAAGTTTTATGCTCCTTGATCTTGTCAAACAACGCATTTTCCATCGTATGCCCCCAATAACAATAGCTGATCAGGCTATAATACTCGGATAAACGTTCGTTCTCAAGCAGCCAGGCATATGGAGATGGATGGGTGGCAATATAGTCATCCTGTATCATTTTCAATGAATCGAAAATACTGCCATAAGCAAAGATCACTTCTTTAGCTACGGGATTTTGGAACCGGGGGATCTGGCGCATACGCGTGCGTAACGCCTGTTGTTCTGAGCGCCTGAAGAGGAGGTAATCATTTAGATACATATTGAGCGCCCCATCTGTTCCCAGGTACCTGACCCCATCACCATTAAAATTGATCTCCTTACCTGATGCTTTAATTTTCCTGAGATCCAGTTCTATATGCAGGTCTTTATTGGCATAGATACCTGCATAAAAAATACTGTCAATATATAGCCATATCTGCTGGAAGGGAAGTGGATATTCCAGTTCCAGTCTAAAACTGCCGTCAGCCGCCAAATCGGTAGTTTTTCTTACCTGTCCAAAAAGGGTAACGAGCGTATAGCTGATAGTTTTTGTTGGGAGTTCCCCAAGGGTTATGTGCAGCAGTTTGCCAGTGACTACGGGAATAGCCCGATTTGCAAACTGCTCATTGAAATTCATGTCTTCCATCGCGACAATTCCGGCAGGTTGTGTGTAACCTGTAAAAAAGGCTGCAACCCAAACGCATAATGTAATGCAGGTTTTCATATTTAAATATAAAAAGATTTCTTTGGTATCTGCCATTGTTTTGTGCATTAAACCAAATTAGCATGAATTCGTCTACGCGTAGCCTAAATAAATCCCCGGTCTGTCGTCAAAGCGCCAGCCTGTCCAGGAATTCGCCTTTGCGCCGCTGAGAGATATCCAGTTCTGTGCCATCGGCCATGATCACATAGCCGCCTTTCCCTTTTACATAACTTTTGATCAGCTGCATATTGATCATTACACTGTGGTGGATGCGGCAAAAATTGCTTCGGTTCAGGAGGTCTTCATAATACCCGAGGTTGCGGGAAGAGGAGACCTTTGAGGAGTCGGTGAGGTAAAAAGTGGTATAGGTATTGTCTGACTTGCACCAAACGATATTGCTCAGCTCGATAAATTCATAACCGTTCAGCGTGGCAATATTTATTTTCTTATGCTGCTGCTGTTGTTGCGCCAGGTTATGAAGCAGGGTGTCTGTGGCAAACCGGCGTTGCTTATCGCCTATGCGTTTGCGCACCCTGTCCACTGCTTCTTCAAATTCCTGAATGCCGATGGGTTTCAACAGGTAGTCAATCGCGGCAAACCGGAAGGCTTCCAGCGCATAATGGTTATAGGCGGTGAAAAAGATCAATTCAAAGTTGCGGTGTGAAAGCCTGCGCAATACATCAAAGCCGGTTCCGTCGGCAATGCGCACATCGAGGAATACCAGGTCCGGTGTATTGGTTTCTATAAGTTCCACAGCGGGCCCCGTATGGCTGGCCGTACCACATACAATAAGGTCCGTAGCCTGTTGCCTGATCAGCTCATGCAATACGTACAGACTCTTCTCTTCATCCTCTATGATAATGGTATTGATAGGCATGTCAATTAGGTGTTATTGGAAATGATAAATGAATGATGGTGCCACTGGCAGACCCTTCAGGTCCTGGTTCCAATTGTTGTTTATCCGTTACCTGCCAAAGTATTTTGTTTTTTTGAAGCGCATTCAGTGCATGGATGCGGTTGATGGTGATACCTGTTCCCATGGAAATATGATCCTGCTCATCAGTTTCGTGGGTAATGCCCGAAGCATGAATGCCCGGGCCGTTGTCTTCGATCACCACTTCGATGTATGCCCCCGACTTCCTGATGTCCACCGTCAGTATGCCTTTCCGGTGCTGCAGGGGCGCTATACCATGTTTTACGGCATTTTCAAGATGCGGCTGAATGATCATGGTAGGAATGGAATAGTCATCCCGTTTCAGTTCGTCCGATATGCTGAGCCGGTAATCCATCCGGCCGCCCAATCTTAACTTCTCCAGTTCCAGGTAGAGCTCCAGTATTTTTATTTCCTCGTAGAGAGAAATGGTTGAGTCTGTACTGTGCTGTAATATTTGCCGTATAAGCGTAGAGAACTTATGCAGGTAAATATGGGCGCTCCGGATATCTGCCCGCATAATATGGTATTGAATGGAGGTAAGGCAGTTGAAGATAAAATGCGGGTTCATTTGCGCCCGCAGGGCCATCATTTCCAGTTCATGCATTTTCTTCCGCAGGCGATATTCCTTTTCCTGTTTACGTTGCCGCTCATGATGATAGACATAAAATCCTGTACCCAGCAGCAATGCCATGATGAGGTAGGTACATACGAGGAACCAGGTAGTCTTCCAGAAGGGAGGTGGATGAATAATAACCAGCCGGGCAGCCTGATCACTCCGGACACCCCATTTATCAATGGCCCGTACTTCAAAAGTAAATGCTCCAAAAGGAAGGGCTGAAAATTCTATCGTATTGTTTTGTGTGCTGCTCCAGTTATTGTTTACTCCCTGGAGCCGGTATTCATACCGCACCTGTTTACCGCTCCGGTAGGTGATACCTGATAACCCGATCAGCAATGGACGTACTCCATAGTCCACCTTTACAGTATCTCCCAGGGGTAATGCCTGGCCTCCCGCCCGGATGCTGGTAATGTTGATGAGTGGGTGCAATACCGGCCTGCTGGTGTAGTCTTTGGGAAACCAGGAAATGCCCCGGGCCGTAGCTGCCCATACATAGCCGCCCGCAGGCATGGTCTGGTTCACTTCATTGGCCGGTAGCCCGTCTTCTTCGGTAATATTGGAGAGCGAATACCGGAGCTGTCCCCGCTGCCAGCTATAACTGATCCGTGTTATCCCCTTATCCGTAGCAACCCAGGCGATATTGTTTTCAAAGGAAATATGCCTGCACATATTGCTCAGCATCCCTTGCTCCCTGCCAATGGCTGTAATGATACCTTGCTTTACAATAAACAGGCCTTGCTGGGTCGATACCCACAGCGATGAGTCGGCTGCTACAGCAAGGTGATTAATGATATTGGCCAACGCCGGGTATTGTTTACCATAATACTCAACAGTTCCCTGCCGGTATCCATATACGCCGTGGAGGGTGCCCCAGTAAAGCTGTGCTCCGGTGCCGGTGAGGCAGGTAACACGGTTGCCGAATAGTTGTTCTTTTACTTCGAAAGCCCGGTTTAACCGGTATACCCCCTCACTGCTGCCGAGGAAGAAGACCGTATCGCCTGCGCCGTATAATTCTTTGGCGGCCAGTGGCCTGATAAGTGTAGTGTGGTGGCCTGCTTGTTTGTACAGTCCATTGTCACAACTTAACAGGAAAGCATGAAGTGGTAAAGGCCATATGTGTAGTATCCGGTTGTTTTTGTTTTGATGGCTCCAACTGGCATACCGTTTGGCGCTAACAGGAAAATAGCTTAGTTCAAGTAAATTGCCATCGGCAAACCCTGCCAGGAGAGCCGGCTTATCGGAACGGACAATACACAACACGTTTTTATTGAGCAGGTCCGGATATCCTGTGAGCGAGTAAAAGCTCAGGTTGGGTAAATAATAAACCCCATCTCCCTGCGTGGTGACCCAATATCCCTGCTCCTGGTCTTTGAGGATAGACGTGCAAAAGCGCTGGTCAAAAAAAGATTGGATGCGGCGATGCCGGTTTAGAAAATCACTGATGCGCAATAGACCCTTGTTGCGGGTACAGATCCATAAGGTTGAGTCATTTTCGCAAAAAAGAGAATTGATATCTCCCCAGGTGTTTAATCCCAGTTCTTGTACCGTAATAACCGGTGTCATCCTTTGAAAGGTAGCATAGTAAATAGTGCCATCTGCATTGAAGAGGATACCTCTTTTATTTTCTGTGAGGCAGGAAAATGAATTATTGCCATAAAAGCTCATCTTCTGTGCCCCGGCCCGTTTGCCGTTGTGGCATTGTGTGGCATTGCCGCTGTCGATACACAGGGAAAAAGTATGCAGGTCATTGGCTGAGAAGCGGAAATTGATCTTTTCCGGCGAAGAATTTCTGAGTACCGGCCGCCCGGTATCGGCATAGGGCCTTTTTTTCCCGAAGTAAGGCTTGAAATCCCATTTACCGGGATGATTGGACGACCCGTAATAACCCTGCATGATTGAACCGGTAGCCCAGGTCTCAGCGATCAATAGAATAGAATCCGTGAGCAGGTCTTCCGTGATCGCCGTTACGCCTGTACATTGATCAAAACGGATGATCGTATCATTATGAAATACAGCCGGGATGCCTACAAAGGAAATGCACCATACATTGTTGTACTTGTCCAGGTATAGCTTGATGATGTCATTGTCGGGCAACCCGTCTTCCTTGGTATAGTTCCTGAAGCTGCGACCGTCAAAACAACTGACGCCTTGCTTTGTCGCAAACCAGATAAATCCTTTTTTATCCTGTATGGTATGGTACACCACAGAACCCGGCAAACCGTCCTTGCCGGTAAATGGTTTGTAACTCAATTCCTGGCCATGCAGGAGGCAGGTGATGGCCAGTAAAAGGATCGTGAAAGTCCAGCGCATGCGTACAAATTATTTTATTTTTTTCGGATAGCATAACCCTTTATTGCTGACTGGTGGAGGTGTGCCATCCCAGTCCCGGCTATGCGGCAATTATTACCAATAGGCTGCAGTTGCTGTCTGAAAGCTGCAATTGTTAAATAGGGTGCACAGGCATGTCCCCTGCCAGTAAATTGCCTTGTCACCACCATTGTTAAATCACTTAAAGCCTTACTATGCCATCCTACCATGTAAATGCATCAACTAAAAGACCCGCCGAATTGACCGGCGAGATCATCGACAACGCCTATGCACAACAATTGATTGAAGGGTTCAGGAAACAGTTCCCCGGCGAAGTGTCCCGGCTCTTTATTGGCGTCAATAAGATATTCAGCGCCGTAAAAGACATCCCCAATGTGTCGGGCATCCGGTTTATGTACGGCATGGAAAAAGTGGGTGATCCGGAGTCCAAGGTCATTCTGCTCATCCCCTGCGATACTGCCTCGGCCCACCGGCCCATACCCAATACCATTGTACAGCCACAGGGATACCTCAATCACCGCGGTGAAATAGTAGGGTTGAAACAGACCTGGCAGTTATTGTACAACCATGCCGTTCATTATGCAGGATTGATGCCCGGTGTGCCTTTCCGCGGGATCATGCGGGGTACTTTTTTTGGCATTGATTCCTTAACATCCCTGTTAAAGGATATGACCAGTGCACATGGTATGTATTATCATTTTGGGTTCGATGACAGCATCACAGAAGCGACTGCAAAACATAAGGCTGTATTGGAGCCCCTGCATTATGACAAGACCAGCTATGAGTGGTATATGGATTTTGGATCTCTCTGTCCGCCTACATGCCCCCCACCTCCCGGAGGATGGCCTAAGCCAAGGATCATAGAGTCTCCCGATGCGGATAATTTAGACTTTACCAATCTGTTGCCCAGTCAATTCAATTATACGGGCGACTTTTCCGTGAATAATCCTGTTGTTGGCCCCCTGGTGGAAATGTATTATTATGTGTCACCCGCTTTAACCGAAGCGCTGGCCGATAGCGGCAAAGTGCAGGAAGTATATACCGCGTTAAGCAATAACGAGGTACGCGAATGTAACAGGTTAATTGAAGCAGGAAATTATGAGGCCGCTAAGGAACTATTTGAACAAGCCATCGATGGTTTAATGAAGACCTACCTGTTCCGCTAATGCTATGATCATGCAGATTCATGGTGCCGGGCAACAACTTCGTTCCCGGCACTTTTTTTTGTTCATGCAGCCTGCTTACCGCACAAACCGGTAAGTACATTTTATCAGGAAAATATTCCTTCCTTCATTGCCGCCAAAGGCGTTGTTAAATAAGCTCTTTGGTAATGGAGTATCGAGGTCGGAAGCTGCATCAGGCGTATTGCCCTGCGACCATACCAGGTAAAGCTCCGAGCCGGGCTTGTATTCCCAGCGTACCACCATGTTCGAACGGAACTGCACAAAGTTGAAATCAGGTTTGCTGAAACTGTAATCGGGCGTGCCATCCTTATTTTCATCTACAGTATACCGGTCGTTACTGAAACTGATCTGGCCGGGATTGAATACCGTGAACCGGGCATCATACTTATGGGCCAATGGGTCAGATACATACGCAAATTTATCATAGAGTGGCCGCGTAATATAAGGCTGCCCGTAATATTGAAGCGTAAGATCCGGGGTGATATTATAACTGAGTCTGCCGGTAAAGCGAAGCGTGTTTTGTTTCACTTCTCCCACGATCGTACGGGTATTGTTGTTATACTGCACGGCATCTACAAACTGGTCCTGCCGTCGCCAGTAATGCGAATAGGCCGCACTGAGGCTGATCTGCAGTGCATTCACCGGCTGGTAAGTGACGGTGGTGTTGATCTCATTGTTTTTAAGCGTATGGTCAGATCCCCAGATATTGAAGACATTGAAATTTACAAACACCTTTTTCCGGGAGTCGCTGTTCACATACACATTGTGGGCCAAAGCCGGTGGCCTGCGCATGGAAAAAGTGCCTCTTAATGCGGTATTCGATATATCGAAAGTGTTCCAGGTCAATCCCGTACCTGCCTGCCAGTTATTGCGGAAGGTAGCATGCGAATTGAAGTTGAATGCCTGGTAAATAAACTGTCCGCCAAAATCCCACCTTGCCCAATGATTGTAGTTGAGGCGTGCCGTACGGAATATGAAAAATGGCTTCTGGTAATGCACGCCTACCCAGGTAAAATGGTTGATCTCATTGGCCGTAAGCATAAAGCCTATATCGTTCAGTTCGAGTTCCGGCGAACGGAACGTAACCCCCGTTTCAAAGCGGAGTATCTGGCCCAGCCTTCCCGGCCGTCCCCCGATCTTGCCAAACCGTACTGTGCCACCCATACCCGTTAGTGAGGTACGGTTGCTGTCTACCGACACTTCAGGTGCACCGGCCCGTTGAAAGAGGTGTTCAAAAGCCGTTTGTGTGTTAAGGATAGCTTCTTTACTGCCCTGTACCTGGCTAAACACCACATTGCCCCGTAAATACCAGGTGCGGTTTCTCCAGTATTGTAAAAAGTCGAGCCCGCCCGAATAAGCACTGCGGTGCAAAATATCATTCAATCCTTTTTCCCGGTTTACGGCCGTGAAGATGCCCCCGATGATGGTGTTACCAGAATGGATATCTTTTTGCAACCTGCCCACAAAGTAACTTGTGAGCGGTTCTACCAGTTCTTTTCTTCTCTCCCCAATATGATCGATGGTGGCCATTTCTCTTTGTGTAATGCTTTCCAGCACACCAATGCTCCAGCCCTTTTTTGTTTTGCCGCTGAACTTGGCAGCGCCCAGTATGGAAGTATTTTGCGGGTACTTCACATGTTCGCCATTGCCCAGGCTGGGATAGCCATGGGGGGAACCACCTATGCGTCTCGAGTAAAACAAGAGATCAGCATCATAATCACCGCCTGCTTCCGAGCCGGTGAGCTGGTAGTCAAAAATATTCCGGCTCTCGATAAAGAAAGGTCTCCGCTCTTCAAAGAAGTTCTGGAATCCATCGATGCGTACCTGCGAGGGATCTGCTTCTACCTGCCCAAAGTCGGGATTGATGGTAAAGTCAAGGATCAGGTCATTCGTCACCGCCAGTTTCCCGTCCAGTCCTGCAGTGAGTTTGGTGTCAAAACCTTTGGCAAATGGATTGCCTGGTTCTTCTTTATACTTGTCTGCCTGTGTTATCACATAAGGGGCTATTTCCACCTGGCGGTGCAAAGGGATATTCTTTAGCCCGTGCAGTTCACCAAACCTGCTGACCCACACGCCGGAGTTTTGTGGTATATGCTGCCAGTACGACCGCTCTTCTTTACGGAAGTAACGCCGGGTTACCTGCATTCCCCACACTTTATCGGGCTCACTGCCGTACCGCAGCTGGCTCAGCGGGATCTTTACTTCGGCAGTCCAGCCCTCTTCATCCATATGCGTTTTGGCAAACCAGATGGGGTTCCAGCTGGCATCCCAGTTATTGCCGTCGCTCGAGGCAAATTCATCACTCCGTACACCCGAGGCCGACAGCGTAAAGGAAAAGGCTGTACGCAGATCATGGTAGCTGTCTATATTGATCTCCACCCAGTCGCCGGGAAACTCATCCCGCCGGCCCATACGCCGTACTACGGAATCGGGTGCTGAATCGTAGCAGCGATAGGCTACATACAGGTACTTTTCATCGTACAGGATCTTGAAGCGGGTGGGCTGGGAGGGAGGTTGTCCTTCATGCGGCTGCCATTGGATAAAATCGCCACCCCATTCAACGGTATTCCAGGCTTCTTCCGAGGGAATGCCATCAAGCGTAATGAGGCTTTTGAGCGGTTGGGTGTAATATTTCTTTCTGACAATGGAGTCTGCAGGATTGGTCTGGGCTGCAGCCCACAGTGACTGTAACAGTAGGATGTACAAGCAAATATTTCTCATGGCGTAACGAGGGCGTAATGGACCCAATGATACTGGATTGTTGATACATATCAATAATAAAGTGTAACAACGGCAAATTTGTCATGATAGCTGGCCGAACCGCCATCCTTCCCTTTCTCCTTATATCCGGTGGAAAACTTCGTGCTTTCACGAAATATGGTGAAAATTTTAGTAGCGGTTTTAGCGTACGCTTTTGATATTCATTGACTTGGCACTTTGGCATTTCTTTGGCCTCTATAACGTCAATCAGAAATACTAAAAAGTCAAATTATGAAAATCGTAGTTATTGGAGGCACTGGCCTCATCGGGAGCAAAGTAGTCGCCAATCTTCGTCAATTGGGTCATCAGGTTATCGCTGCTTCCCCGGCCACGGGTGTCAACACCATTACCGGTGAGGGCTTAGCCGAAGCTATGAACAATACAGATGTGGTGGTGGACCTTGCCAACTCTCCCTCTTTTGAGGACAAAGCTGTCCTGGAATTCTTTCAAACAGCCGGCAGCAACTTACTGGCAGCTGAGATCAATGCAGGCGTAAAGCACCACATTGCGCTTTCCATTGTAGGCGTCGACCTGATGCAGGACAGCGGCTATATGCGCGCCAAACTGGTACAGGAGAACCTGATTAAAAAATCTGGCGTACCTTACACCATCGTGCGGAGTACCCAATTCCTTGAATTCCTGGCGGGCATCGCCAACCAGGCTACGGATGGAAATGAAGTACACATTTCTACCGTACAATTCCAACCCATCGCTTCTGATGATGTAGCAACTTTTGTAACCCAGGCTGCAGTGGCTGGCCCCATCAATGGCTTTATTGAAATTGCCGGGCCTGAGCGCTTTACGCAGTCAGACATCATTGCCCTGTTCCTGCAAAAAACTAATGACCCACGCAAGGTGGTCCCTAACGGCAAGGCTCAGTACTTCGGTGCACAGATCAGTGATACGGCCCTGGTGCCTGCCGGTAAAGCAAATCTGGGAACCATCACGTTTGAAAAATGGTTAGACTCCTCAAAAACCAGGGTTTAAACTTCCATCAACCTGCTGGCCGTTGAAACGAAGACGACGGGTGTCAGGTTGCCGAGGCGGTTGTAATGGGCGTGCACTTTCCACCTGTTCGTGCACAAGGATCGCCCTACGCCGGCGTACGATCCTTACGTCATCCGGTCAACAACACGGCAACTTAACTGTCAGCAGGTTAAACCTTCTCCTTGTCAGGCTGAGCTTGTCGAAGCCGTTTTGTTACGTTGAGCTTGTCGAAACGGACTAAACGGATTTAAAGGAGTTTGTCGAATCCGTCTAAAGGTTTTCTTTCCGACTTCCGGACTTTCTGACTTCCGGACTTTAAAATTGCCCCTCCCGGGACCGCATTCCTCACTGTTAAAATCAACGTTATGATGTTTCCTTTTTTGCACCCCGTTGCAAACGGCCTCCTCGTGCCATCAGATGAGCACCAGCTGGTCCCGCTTCATGATCCTCCGCGCAATACGAATGAAGGCGGCGAATTCCTCGACGATGCCCTCCGTATGGAAGAGCAACCCATCATTTATACCGAAGAAAGCATTGCGGCAGGAAGTCCCACCGGCCTCCTCTAATCCTTCTTATTTAAGTAAAAAATCAAATGACATGCAAAAGAATGAATCACTCACCGATGCATTGGCCGGACTCCGGGAAAAAGGTTACGAGGCCGATTTTGCCACAGATACTTTCTGCCTGTACTGCAGCGATCTCGACATGAGACTGGATCCCGAAGAGTTTCATGTGGATAAAACCTACCGCTTTGAAGGCAATACAGGTGATGGTGAAGAGGCGCGCCTATACGCAATTTCTTCACCCCTCGGTGTCAAAGGCATCCTGGTCGATACCGACGGAACAGGCGCCAGACACCTGAATGTTGAAATGGCCAAAAAACTGTATGGTGATCAGGACTTACTCGATTGATAATCCGCTTTGATGTCATTTCGAACGAAGCGCAGCGGAGGGAGAAATCTGCTGCGTCGATAACAGATTTCTCCCTGCGGTCGAAATGACAAAAAAGGGTGAAACAAATTCCAAAAGGATGACACATTCTCAAAGGATGACACACACCAAAGGAGTGAAACACATTCACTAAAACCCATTTTAATGAAAATAAATCTATTAAGCTTCCTGGTACACTTCCTATTATTCATAAGTATAAACAACACAATGATGGCACAACCTAATAATGCTACCAAAGCAGAAAATGATCCACGCATCTTTAAAGAAGTAAGAGGTTTTCTAAAAGCACTCAATGCAGGCCCGGGTAAGCCCATTGAGCAACTGACTCCCACAGCAGCGCGACAGGTATTGACCGATGCGCAAAACTCCGTACCATTCGAATATGCAGCTGTTGATGAGTCGGAAAAAACGATCACACAGGATGGACAGCAAGTAACCATTCACATTGTAAAGCCCAAAGCTGTTAAAGCAGGCGCTCCCGTCTTTATCTATATTCACGGAGGCGGATGGGTATTGGGCGATTATCCCACCCACAGGCGCCTGGTAAGAGACCTGGTAATGGGTAGTGGCGCCGTGGCTGTTTTTCCCGACTATACACCATCTCCCGAAGCCCGCTATCCCGTGGCGATCGAACAAATATATGCGGCCACGAAATGGGTAGCAGCACATGGTGCAGAAATAGGTGTCGATGGAAAGAACCTTGCCGTGGCAGGCAATAGCGTAGGCGGCAATATGACGGCAGCAGTGGCACTGATGGCCAAAGACAGAAAAGGCCCTGCTATTAAACTCCAGGTAATGTTGTGGCCTGTAACTGATGCGAATTTCGGAACCGGCTCCTACAATGAACTGGGAGAAGGAAGGTTCCTCACTAAAAATATGATGATCTGGTTCTGGGACAATTACCTGCCCGATACGCAAAAGCGCACCGACATATATGCCTCCCCTTTAAGGGCTACCCTGGAACAATTAAAAGGGCTACCCCCGGCCCTGGTACAGTCCGCCGAAAACGATGTGCTGCGCGATGAGGGAGAGGCTTATGCCCGTAAGTTAGACGAAGCTGGCGTGCCCGTAACCCTCACCCGCTATGCCGGCCTCATCCATGATTATGGTTTGTTGAATCCCCTGGCCAATGTACCCGCAGTTAAAACAGCTTTACTACAGGCTGCTGCCGCCATCAAAAAATCGCTTAGCTATTAATTCATCCACTTTCTAATCAAATAAATACAAATTGTATGTCCAGTTTCAAACTAGTATTGTCTGCCACCTGGCTGGCGGCAATAGCGATCTTTTCAGTATCTCCAAACGCAAATGCCCAATCAGTTACCAAAGGAGTAAAAAATATTGTATTGGTGCATGGCGCCTTTGCGGATGGTTCCAGTTATGCAAAGATTATTCCCATCCTCCAGGCCAAAGGGTACAATGTCATCGCTGTGCAAAATCCCCTGACTGCGCTCGAAGATGATGTGGCGGCCACCAAACGCGCCATTGCCTTAATGGATGGCCCTGTATTGCTGGTAGGCCATTCTTATGGCGGCATGGTGATCACCGAAGCCGGCAATGATCCCAAAGTAGTAGGGCTGCTCTACATCTGCGCCCTGGTACCCAGCGATGGCCAATCCGTTGGCGACGTAACATCCGCTTTCCCGCCGGCGCCAGGCAGTGCTGAGATCAGGCCCGATGCTGAAGGCTTCTTAAGTTTAACACCCAAAGGCATCAATTCCTTTTTTGCGCAGGACCTGCCTGCTCCCGAAAGAAAAGTGGTTTTTGCTACCCAGGTTCCATGGGCTACAAGAGCTACCACCACTAAAATATCCAACGCAGCCTGGAAGATCAAACCCTCCTGGTACATCGTAGGTACCGATGATCATATGGTGCCCGTAGCCCTGGCACGGGCAGAATCCAAAATGATCAAAGCTACTACCATCGAGCTCAATTCCAGCCATATACCCATGGTGTCCCAGCCTAAAAAGGTAGCTGACTTTATTGTTGCAGCGGCCACCACATTATAATACCCGGATATTCCGGCGACGTTAGTCAATCATTCCATTAAATTATAAAATCAAACAAATGAAAGAGTTCTTAATTGCGATCCACAGAGATCTTACAGGCAAAAGCCCCGTACCCTCACCAGAACAAATGAAAGAAGCCATGAAGCCCTACCAGGAATGGATTGCAGGCATAGCGGCTGCCGACAAATTGGTGACCCCTCCCAAAAGATGGGATATCGATGGAAGAGTGATCACAGCCGACGAAGTACAGGAAGGACCTTACGCAGAGAAAAAGAAATCAATTGGCGGTTTATTACTTATAAAAGCCAAAGATTACGATGAAGCAGTAGCAATTGCAAAAAAATGTCCCATCATTAAGTACGGCGCCATTGTGGAAGTGAGGATGGCTATCCCCGCCGCCTAGTGTGTTAGCAGGTGAATAGGTTGCCCCAGGCCCTGGTTTCCTTAACCCGGAATCAGCAGCCGGGGCAGCCTTTCTTTTTATTGCACAGCCAGTTGCCTGCTCACCATTTGACCATTGGCCAGGTGAATGCGGGCATAATAAACGCCTGCTGCCAGCGCAGGTAAAGTATAACGTTGTTGATACCCCTTCCAGGTTTTGATCAAAGCCCCTCCCGGTGTATACAGGTCAGTCTGCACTACCTCATCCGCTGCAATGCCTGTAACACTGAAATAGCCGCTGGCCGGATTGGGTTGCACCGTCAATGGATCCATACCCCGCCAGGCGCCCACCATCGCCACTTTAGAAAAAGTATACCGTCCGTCTATATCTGTCTGCCGTATACGGTAGTATAAAGCCCCTGTATGATCTGTCTTATCTGATTGCACATATTCCCGCCGGTGCGATTGATTACCGGCTGCGATGCCAGCGATCGCTGTTGCCCAATGCAGTCCGTCTGTGCTTCTTTCCACGTCAAAATGACTCACCTGCTGTTCCTGTTCCGTGATCCACCGGACCGTCACCGTGTTCTGTTGCCGCGTGGCCGATATCGGTCCCCACCGTAATGGCAGCGCAAGGCTGTTCGCCAGGATCACTTCTCCCAGTAGCAGGTTGCTGATGCCAGTAGCATCCACATAATTCAACGTGCCATCATTCACGCTGGTGCCTGCTGCCTGCCAGCTGGTACCATTATACACGATCACTTGCAGCGCCGATTCCGTAAGCCCGTTCAATTCACCATCCGTATAGTTGAACCGGATATCGCCGGAAAATGCCGGTCCTGTTGGGTTAAACTGGTATACCCGCGTTACATAGGTGGGGCCAAATGGATGGTTCACCGTCGTACTGTTATCAATGGTAAATCCTGAGAGGGTAGTGGTGGTGGAGGGTGTCAGCACAAGCCCGTTGCTGGAGAAGCTACTACCCGGATAAAGCACTACCGAAGCCCCCGCTCCCACCTGCACCTGTTGTGCCCATAGGCTGCCGGCCAGTAATAAATGCAGTAGCAATATGTATATGCTTTTCATAAAAAATATTGTAGGGTTAAGACCAACCTTAATTGGATATTGCTTTATGCCGGCGCACCAGTAGCAGGCACAGGCCAATCACCCCAGCCGCCAGCAGCATGGTCACCGGCATGTTTGCCCTATCCCTGCCTACGTGCTGTTCCAAAGCCTGTAGCCGTTCACGCAGTACTGCATTTTCCTGCTCCAGTTTTTGTATCCCTGCTGCCTGTTCCCGGGTACGCACATCGAGCGCCTGTACACCTGCCAGCGCCACCCCGTCTGCATCCACTGTTCCAATACTCCGTTCATCACTGCCCAGGCCAAACGCCGCATAGAAATCCTGCGCCGTAGGACCCAAATGCCGCACATCGTCAGCCTCACTCAGGTAGCCCCAGCGGCGGATGGGAATACTGCGCAGCTTGTCAAGAATGGCTTCCCCCTGCACATCCTCAAAAAGATGCTTGCGGTGAACATCCGAGGCATTCTGCCATACACCGCCCGTGCTCAGCATAGCGCCTGTGGAGGTAGAGATCACCGCACTGGACTGGCCCCAGTTGCTCACACTGGCCCCCGATTGAAGCGTTACCCCTGTACTCAGGTTGGAAGAAGTGAATATCCGGAAGCCCCCCGATACACGCCAGTTGGCCGAATGGTTCACCCCCGCCCGGAGGGTATCCACTGTTGAACGGTCGGCAAATACGAAACTACCCTGGCGCGCATTCGTGTGTGCATGATAACCGAGTGCTACCGAGGCCGCACCCGAAGCGGTATTTTGTTCCCCTACCGCAAAGCTTGAAACCTGGGCAGCCACACATCGCTTCCCAAATGCCACCGAACTTTCGCCAGAGGCCCGGGTATCTTCCCCAATAGCCACCGACCACCAGCCAATATTGGCATCATCCCATTGGGTGCCCGTTACATCACCTGCCCGGAAGGCTGCTTTTTCAGGATACCACAATAGACGGGTGCCTGCACCTTCGGCTACCAGTCCGGGAAAAGGGGAACTATTGTAGGCGCCGCCAACAAACAGACCGCCATTGGCATGAACACTCATGCGCGTATTTTGGCTCGCATCACGAACGGCCAATAGCGTGTCAGGTACTTGTGCCTGCGTTAGCAGCGTCAGCATCAGTAAAATAGCAGTAGTTGAAATTGTACGCATAAATATTGATTTATGATTTTACATGACAAGCAAAAAGCGCCTGTTCAGGAATAATGCTGCTGAATAGTAAATAGAGCTGGTTGGCCAACATGGATTGATGGGGGATCAATAAGTGTTATGTTGGTGGTGCTGCTTAAAAGGATGTAGGTTGGAAATTGAACAGAGTGTAAATATAGAAAATATTAGTCACAATCATCCCCCGGCAACCTCGCCTCCTCTTATATGAAAAAGGACCACCCCTTCCAGGGAGTGGTCCCATTTTGTTACTGCCAACTGTTATATACAAATGTTTATAATGATAGATACTTCCCGTTATTTTTTGGTAAGCCGGTTTTCTACAGTTCTTGAAGAATCCCTACATCAATAGGGTGCCTGCTCGTTGCTGGGAACTAATTCTTAATTTTAGGCCATGAAGGAAAACGACCAGGAAAATAATAACTTCAGGATAGCTGTTCCAGCTGACTATGCGGGTTTTTTCTCTCATTTTTATTATGCCGAAAATAAAACAGCTGCAAGCATAACTAAAACATTATTACCTACTTATCAAACCATTCTGATTTTTAATTTTGGCACAAAGGTATTTCTGCATTCGAAACAAGATACTCAAGTGGAAATAAGTAAATGCCTTGTTTTGGGGCCTATAAAACAGGCATTTGATTATACACTTCCTGCAAATGCAGAGATATTGGTAGTGACTTTTAAAGATGATGCTTTTTACCGTTTTTTTGGGAATGCTTCTATTGCTGAACATGTACCAATGGATCCGGATGATATATTAAATGAAAATTGCTTCTCGGTTTTATGGAATGAACTCAATAAAATAAAGGACACCAATCTTAGAGTGGACCATATCCTTAAGTTTTGTGACCCTTATTTGCGACAACAAAACACGATTGCTGAACAGCTTACAGGTTTTAAGGATCAAACATTAAACCCAATAAAATCAGTTGCCAGCGAAATCAGTCAAACTGAGCGAAATGTTCAACTCATTCATAAAAAACATCTTGGTTATTCGGCTAAAGAATTTAATCGCTATTTGCGGTTTTTAAAAGCTATCGAACTCATACAGGACATTGTTTCCGCTGATTCCAAAGTTGATTGGTTTGAGATAATTAGTGAATGTGGTTATTATGACCAGAGTCAGTTAATACATGATTTCAAGCACTATATCAACATTAGTCCCGCCAAATACCTCAAATTCCAACAGGATATTTGTATTTCAAAAAGTTGATTTCGTTTCCGTACAATTTTAGCGGATAGCTGCATGGTAGTTTTGTTTCATCAAGTTACTTAAAAACGAAAAAGATGAAACATTTAATTATTTATGCCCATCCCAATCCAAACAGCCTAAGCAGCCATTTCAAGAATACATTGGCCCAACATCTTCAGATAAATTCGCATGAGGTAGTAGTAAGAGATTTATACCAATTAAATTTCAACGCCACACTTTCCCTGGATGACATGGAAGGGCAACGAAAAGGCCAAGTGGCTGACGATGTAAAACAAGAACAGCAATTTATTGATTGGGCCGATTGTATTTCATTCATACACCCCATTTGGTGGACAGGATTGCCGGCAATAATGAAAGGGTATATTGACAGAGTATTTAGTTATGGCTTTGCTTACCGTTACGACCAGGGTGTTCAAAAAGGATTGCTTAAAGGAAAGCAGGCGCTTATCATTAATACTCACGGAAAATCCCATGAAGAGTATAGTGCTGTTGGAATGGACAAAGCTTTATCCCTTACATCAGACAAAGGCATTTACAGCTATTGCGGTTTTGATATAAAAAAGCATTTCTTTTTTGACAAAGCCGACAGGCCTTCTCCGGAAAGTATTGAGAACTGGACTAATCAAATTGTATCAATTTTTTAAAACCACATCGTTATGAAAAGCAGACTTCTTAAAAATATATTGAAAGGGCTTTTACAGGTGCTTGTGTTGCGCCCGGCAATAGTGGTTGCCGGAATAACCAACCAATAATAGCAGCAGGGGAATTATTTTCATATATTGTGTGCTTTCGACAATAAATCTACCCCCTTTACAAGTAGTTAACCGGGTTGTTGGTAAAAAAGGGCGTGTTTTACCCAACGCTTTGGCAACCCGGCCTGTATATATACTGTACATAGTAATGAATCCTGCTGCTATTTTCCGAAGATCCTGCTGAACAGCCCCGTATAGCCAGTTATTAATGTACCGGTCTATGAAGTGTAAACTGATCAGGAATTTATTGGTAGGCTGTATGCTGGCAGCTACAGCGCTTCCCGTGCTGGCCCAAACCCAGGCCTGCCCCGTGAATATTAATTTCGCCACCGGCGATCTGGCCAATTGGTCGGCCGCCACCGGCTTGATGAGCGGGTCGCTCCTGAACTATCCATTTCCCAATAATGGAGTGACCACCATCCCGGAATACACGATTGGTGTAACCGGCATCCAGGTCAATACCAGCGCCACTACCGATCCCTTTGGCTATTTCACCACCATCCCCACCATCAATGGATATTCCTATAGCTACTCCGTTAAATTAGGGTCCACTGCTACCTCTTTTGATCTCGGCAGGGGCAATAATCCCGGCGGCTTTACACGCTCCGTTACCTATACCATCCAGGTACCAGCCGGCCCTGTTTCCGAACCTTATACCATGACTTATGCCTATGCCCTCGTACTGGAAAATGGTACCCACAATTCGAATGAACAGCCTTTGTTCAAGGCTACACTCAATACACCCGATAGCATCATCACCTGCGCATCTCCCGAATATTACCTGCCCACCTTCAACAATGCCGGGCAGGGCGGCGGCGGCGGAGGAGGAGGTGGTGGGGGTAGCTCTACCGGCGCTACACTCGATTCTGCAACCGCTATTGCCCAGGGATTTATCAATAGCAACACACCTTTCTTTTCCCATAGCGGTGGAGGAGGAGGTGGAGGTGGCGGTGGGGGCGGCCAGTATTTGTATGATGTGTGGACCAAAGAATGGACCGAAGTAACCTTCGACCTGTCCGCTTACCGGGGCAAACAGGTGACCCTTACTTTCCAGGCCAATAATTGTAATCCCGGGGCGCATTTTGCCTACGCGTATGTAGCCCTTCGCAATAGTTGTGCCGGCCTGGAGATCAGCGGCCCGCAGATCGCCTGCGCCAACAGCACTTTTACCTATTCCATCCCTGCACTGGCCAATGCCGCCTATAGCTGGACCGTGCCTGCCGGCTGGACCATCCAATCCGGCGGCAGCAGCAATAGCGTTACCGTAAAAGCTGGTCCTAACAGCGGCCACATTATTGCCCGTGAGGTCAATGGCTGTGCCGACCTGCGCGATACTCTCCTGGTGTCGAGCAGGCCACCCACCATACCCGGAGCCGTAACGGGTAATAACGAGGTATGTACCGGCATCAACAGTAGCCTGCTCACGTTGGGTGGACACAACGGTGATGTACTGGGCTGGTTGTCCAGCACCAACGGCACTACCTGGACCCCCATTGCCAATACAGCCTTCACGTATACAGCACAAAACCTTACAGCCACCACCCAATTTGCCGTGGTGGTGCAAAATGGCGCTACCTGTCCGGCAGATACCAGCGTCAGCGCCCTGGTAACGGTTGATCCTAAAAGCGTAGGGGGGATGCTGAGCCCGGACGTCAGCAGCTTTTGTACCGGGCAAACCGCCGGCAGTTTACTCACACTGACTGGCAATACCGGCACTGTGGTCAACTGGCAATCTTCGGCCAATGCCAGCTTGTGGAATAGTTTTGCACCAGCGTATACCGGCGGCGCCTACGCAGCAGGCGGATTGACTGCCACCACTTACTACCGCACCATTGTGAAAAGCGGTGTTTGTGAAGCCGATTCCAGCGCCATGGCTACTGTCAAATATGTGAATGTGCCGTTCCCGGCAGCTACTTACGATCCTGCACAGAAGGCTATTTGTTATGGCGATTCCGTGCGGCTGAATGCCACCATTACCGTGGGCACCAGTTATAGCTGGCGCCCCCTGTCAACACTCCGTAATCCCGGCGACGGCAACATTCCTTCCCTGCCGCATACCTTGCAGGCATTGGCCAAACCTTTAAATTCTACCAATTATATTCTCTCCGTATTGAATGCCGGATGTCCCAATACACTCAACGACACTTTCCGCATACAAGTGGCTCCTCCCATTGTCGTATCGGCAGGTAAGGATACCGCGATTGTATGGGGCCAGTCGCTCCAGTTACAGGCGACTGTGAATGATCCGGCCTCCTATACATATACCTGGTCACCTGCTTCCGGGCTCAACAACGCCAATATCTCCAATCCTGTAGCGGTATTGTGGGGTGAAACGGCGCAATCCATGATGTATACAGTAAAAGCCACCAACGCCGCTGGTTGTTTCGGAACAGATGCCATCAATGTAAAATTGTTCCGTACCAAACCCGATATTTTTGTACCCAATGGTTTCTCGCCTAATGGCGATAACCGAAATGAGGTGATCTATCCTATTTGCGTGGGCATCACCCGCCTCGATTTCTTCCGCGTGTATAACCGCTGGGGTCAACTGATCTTCAATACCAATACCATTCACAAGGGCTGGGATGGTACCCTGGGAGGTGTACGCCAATCTTCGGGCACTTTTGTATACATGGTGCAGGGAGTGGATATTACAGGTAAGGTGATCTCCAAACGCGGAACGCTGGAATTGGTACGCTAAGCATTCCTTTTTTGTTTTGAAATAAAATGTGTATCATAGCATAAACCCCTGGCCATGCCTTCCTTTACCAAAATGATCTTTCCCGCTATTATTGGCGCTTTGTTGCTGACTTCCTGTGCAACTATTAATATCAGCGATAGAAATAAAGTTAAAACAGACCAGCAGCTTACGTCTACCGATATTGCTAAGCTCAACGGAACTTTTACCAATAAGGCCAATGATAGTTTGCCGCTTGGCGTCAATACACTTTGGGATAGACTTTTTAATCATCCTGAGCCGATGAAAGACCGGTGGGCGCATGCTACCGTAAAGTTGGAAGTGGCAAGCCCTACTGCCATTACCCTTAGCTTGATGGATGCAGATAAACTTATTGATACAAGAACCGTTCGGTTTAAATATAAAAAAGGATATATAAAATTAAGGACACAGATGAATGGGAAAATGCTGGTGGGTCCACTCTTATGGGGATTACAGGTTTCTAAATCCTACCTCGGGCTTACAGTAGATAATCAATTGATATTACTCAATTCAAAAGGCGGTACCCTCATGGTAATATGTGTACCTGCCTTCGGTTCAGGCGGCGAAAACGACATCGCGTATCGCCGCGTAGAATAGCCCCTTTAGAGCTTGTCCCGCACCAGCGGGAAGCTCCGCTTTGTAGCAAACGATTGTATCAAATGTGTTTTATGCCCCTTTAGGGGCTACCGCTTTGTAGCAAACGATTGTATCAAATGTGTTTTATGCCCCTTTAGGGGCTACCCTTTCCAAGTATACAATACATCAATTTCCGCCAGCCACGGTCATTTTAAGACAATCTACTAGTTTTCCATAGATTACCACCTGCATGCAATGCACCTTTAGGGCTCATTCAAACCCTTAATTTTATTGTTATGCAGGTACGTATGCACCGGTCACCGGTAAGCCTTTTAATGATCGTATTATTGATCACTTCTTTTTTAGCGTCGTGTAAAAAGAGTATAGAAGAACCACCCGTCGGGCAAGACGATCGGGTAACTGATCAGGCCCTTATCAGTATTGGCGGCAATGTGTGGACCGAATTGACCCCGGCGGCTCCCAGTATCCCGACATCTGTTACTTTCAACATGTCATTCAGCGTCAGCAATAAGTTGTATTCCCTGGTACAGGCAAACGACCAGTTGTGGGAGTACGATCCCTCTACGGCCGCATGGTCAGTGAAGAAAAACAACTTTACCGGGCAACCCACTTTTACGTATGTGTATCTTTTTACAAATGGGACCAGTGCCTATTTTATGAAACAATCGACAAAAGAGGTGAAAGCCTACGATTTTGCTACCAGCCAATGGGGTAATAAAGCCAGTTTTCCAGGAACTTCCAGCGGAGCAGCTTCTTTTTCCGCTACCGCCACCAAAGGATATATTATGGGTGGTACCAATGGATTTGATCCTGATGGATATGGCTATGCGTTAAAAGAAAACTGGGAATATGATTTTGCAGCCAATACCTGGCAGTCCAAAGCGAATTTGCCCGGCACCGGTCGTTACAATGCGGCTGCCTATGCGATTGGCGATAAGATCTATTTTGGCACCGGTATATCTATATTGACGATCATTAACCCCAATACCTTCCAGCTATACCGTAGTCCTGTCCTCAATTCAGATTGGTGGGAATACAATACCCTCACCAATACCTGGACCGCCAAAGCTGCCTTCGGTGGTGGTAAGCGTCAGGATACCCGTGGATTTATGTTGGGCAATAAAGTGTACCTGGGTCTCGGTACTTCGGCGTATTATTCCAATATCCAATCAGACCTCTGGAGTTACGATGCCACGGCCAATGCCTGGACACAAAAGGCGAGTTATCCTCCGGGCAACGGTTATCCTCCCTATGTTACTTTCACTGCCTGCAATGGCCGGGGATATGCAGTTACAGGAAACATCACTGCTTTCTGGCGATATACACCACCACAGCTCATAATTCCCTTACCTACCAACCCATAGGAAAATAAACAGGGTGGGTCGCCCTCCAAGGGCGGCTCACCCTGTTTATTACCGTTTTGCCGCTTTGTAGCAAGCGTTCGTATCAAACGTGTATTCTGCCCCTTTAGGGGCTACCCTGCGCCGCATCCCTAAGCGCCCCCACAAAGTCTTCCATCTCTTTTTCCGTCAGCGACGCAAACCCTATTCTTATGGCATGTAGCTTCTCCAGGAATACCCGTTCCGAGTCTATCAAATAACCTGCCTGGCAAAGTTTTTCCAGCAGCCCCTTGGCTGTTTTTGCTTTCTTAAAAACAATCCATACACTCATGCCCCCTTCGGGTTTTACAAAACTGATTTCGCCAGACAAATGCTTCGTCAGCAAAGCACAAAAATAATCCCTGCGGTGTAGGCTCAATTTCACCACTTTTTTCAGGTGCCGTTGCAGGTCTCCCGATTTGATGAATTCACTCAATGCCCGTTCCAGCAAAGGATCACCTTGTCGGTCAATGATCCGCCTTAACTTATTCACCACTTTTATCACAGCGCCGCTGGCCACCACATAGCCCGTCCGTACAGAGGGCGATATGCATTTGCTGAAGGAGCCTATATAGATCACCCGGTTATTGTTAACACTGGCAAGAGGAAGTACAGGATTGTTGGCATACTGAAAATCATAAGCATAATCATCTTCAAGAATAAAGAAATTATATTTCGATGCCAGCCGCAATAATTCTATCCGGCGGTCAGGGGAGAGCGTAACAGTAGTGGGGTAGTGGTGATGCGGAGTAGCGTAGAGCAATTTTATTTTCTTCTTTTTACATATCTTTTCTATGCTGCCGGTAAGAAGTCCTTCTTCATCCACCGGTATATGCACCACCTTGCCGCCGAGATGTTTGATCATGTCGTCTACAATTTGATAGCCGGGAAAAGTGGTAAAACAGCTGTCCCCGCGTTTGATGAGCGCGGCCAATGTCAGGTAGATGCCCATCTGGCTGCCCCTCGTTAGGAAGATGTTTTCCGGTGTGCTGTTAATGCCCCTGGTTTCCTGTAGATAAGTGCTCAGTGTGGTGCGCAGGTCCAGGTCGCCTGCTACATGGTTATACTTCAGCAAACTGAGGTAGGCTTTCTTCGAAAGCAATGACCGGTGGTGCGCGAATAGTTGTTGCATCGGCGCAAGCCTTACATCCGGTACTCCATCGTCCATCATTTTTTTACCACTTCCATCCAGGTACAGCGTCTCCAGCCAGGAGGGGTCATTGACCTGTACTGCCGTTGTTTCCTGGTTGCCCGGCAGCTCTTTTCCCGGCAAAGATTGATAGGCAATACTGGGTATACGCGATGAAACAAAGGTCCCTTTATGTACAAAACTTTCAATCCAGCCCTGGCTGTTCAACTCATCCATCGCCGCTACGATCGTCTTACGGTTAAGACCAAGTAGTTCGCCCAATGTTCTGGCCCCCGGCAGTTTTTGTCCGGGCCGGAGACGCCCTGCATGGATCTCTGCAATGATCGAATCCACCACCTGTAGGTAGATAGGCTTTCCTGATGCTTTATTGATCAGGATAACTGCCCGCCAGGGAAACATAGTCGAAGGTTTACGTGCAAAATAATTATGTCTGGAGCTTGTCTGATCTTGTCTCGTTGCCTCGATGCCTTTTTGCCTCATTGCCTTTCTCTCCCAAACTGGCCCAGTAAATATAATAAAAATGGCCCCATCCACTAAGCCATGGCGTTGCTAATTTGAGGGCATGAAAAAGCCAATCAATGGATCAACTTTGATAATAGTATGGATAGCCTTGCTGTCGCCGGCAGCCATACTGGCCCAATCCATTATTAAAAAGGAGAGCCTCGTCAACGCCACCATCGATGCCAATGGCAAATTGGTGATCACGCCTTCTAAAGCCTCTTCACAGCATGATTTCGACTTTTTTGAAGGCAGGTGGACGATCCACAACAAGAAATTGAAAGCACGGCTCACCGGCAACACCGAATGGATGGAGTATGATGGCGTCAATGACAACAAAAAGATACTTCGGGGAATCGGGCATACCAACAACAACAGGTCGGTGATTGATGGAAAGCCCTATGAAGGGGTAGGCTTAACCCTCTTCAATCCCACAACCCGGTTGTGGAGTATCTACTGGGCAAGCAGCAGGAATGGAATATTGGACAAGGACAATCCCGTGGTAGGTTCTTTTGAAGGTGCTATTGGCAGTTTCTATGCACAGGAAACCTTCAATGGTAAACCCATTATCGTAATGGCCCGTTGGGATAAGACCAATCCCGATAAAGCCATCTGGAGCCAGGCATTTTCTGAAGACAAAGGAAAAACCTGGGAATGGAACTGGTACATGTACGAAAACAAGGTAATTGAAGATCCAAAAGAGCAATTGAAAAGATTACTTACCTTCGATCGATCCATACCCATACCGGCCTTGAGTTTCGATAAAGACGGCCAGTTGATCATCAAAGCATCCCCAACATCTTCTCACAACGACTTCGATCTCCTGGCTGGTAAATGGAAAATGTACCACAAAAGACTAAAAACAAGACTAAGTAATAACAACGAATGGCTCGACATGGAATCCGACGACATCAATTACGGAACTATACTGAATGGCATCGGAAATACAGATATTTATTTCGCTGATTTCGATGGCAAACCTTTTGAAGGATTCACCTTGCGCTTGTTCAACCCGGATACCCGCCTGTGGAGTTTGTATTGGGTGCCCAGCAATACCGGTATCCTGGATCCTCCGGTTGTAGGCTCATTCGATAATGATATAGGTCATTTTTTCTGTAAGGATACGTATAACGGGAAGCCAGTCATTGTCATGTTCCGCTGGGATATGCGCGACAGGAACCATCCCGTCTGGAGCCAGGCCTTTTCGCCAGATAAAGGCAAGACCTGGGAATGGAATTGGATCAACGTGTCGTATAGGATAGACTAATTGTAAAGCGAAATGAACTACCAGGTATTTAATCTGCCGGAAATATTGCAGCCCTTTGTAAAATACTTTTGGGTGCTTGATGCTGTCACCGGTGATGCCATATCAACATTAAGGGCCTTTCCCGATAAGCCTTCCGGGCTTACCTATTCGGGTAAACTCACAGCCATTGGGATTTCACCCAAATTGTTTGCGAGGATTTCCCGGTTCCAGGAATCACTGTATCAATTGCGTGCCGGTAAATACGACAAACTTTCTGATGTGGCTTATGAGAACGAATACTTTGATCAATCCTATTTTATAAGAGTCTTCAAAGAGTTTACCGGTTTTTCACCTGTACAATTCAAAAAGAACTTGCAGTCCTCTTCCTCTTGACAAAGCATCCATAGGGAAGGTATAGCCCACTTGGGATTAAACCCAAAAAAGCCCTGCTCAAATGAGCAAGGCTTTATCATATATAGTAAGATAGGTGGTATCATGTACCTGCCGGATACCCGAAGGCCTCCGCGCTGACTTGATTGTCTGCTGCGATGCCGCCGGTTGCCGGCCAGGCGCCGATCGAAATAAACCAACAACCAAAACCTGGGCCCAACTCTTTCTGTTTGGTAACCTGTGCTCTTTGTCTGGTAGTCGACGTTCACCGTAATCAGTAAGCACAAGTATCAGAAAATTTCCCCAGTGGCAATAGCCCTCAGCTGACAGCCGATAACCATCAGCCCACCACTAATCGCTATAACTAAACAGCGAAAGCCAATTCAAAAGATTCGAAGCAAAGGGCTCGTAGCTCGCAGCTCGTGGCTCGCAGCTTCTCTTCAGCAAGTGTTGCACAACACTTTGTAGTTCCATCAACCATGCTTAGGGGCCCCGTCCACACGATCGATTGCTTTGGTAACTGTTCCATACAAACGTACGACATCCAGATACCCGTTTCCAAATGCCTGATTGTCGATTTCGTCTATTTTGTATAAAATGTAAAAAATCGACGTAATGTGCGTCGATTTTTTACAAAATATACGAAAATAACAAAACCGGCCATGCCACTTTTGAATTTGGCACGACCCATGTTGTGTGTTTACTAAGTGCCAGGGGAAGTCAGGGTGACAGAAACAAGCTGCCAGGAACAGTAAGTCAAATTTATTCCAAAAAGTTATAGAGCTCTTATAGAGTACTTATAGAGCACTTATAGAGGCTTATATGGCAGGATTCTCCTGAGATTTCTCTGGGGATAGCAGTAGGATAATAGCATCAAACACCAAAACAGGCCGTTTTCGCGACAAACAGCCTTAAAATACTATCTACTGCAGTTAAAGATGTGTAGCTGATCAACTCGTATACCCAAAAGACGAGCCACTTGCTACTAGTCAACCATTCAAAACGCGTCAGCAATGCTGGATTCTGTCTCCTGTCTTCTAAATTCTGTATTCCATATTCTAAATTCTTTTCTTATTATTGCAGGGCATTTCATGAACAACTACTTCAAAATATTCTATTCGTACATGGCATTCCTGCGGAGCGCCTGTGCGAACGTGCCATAATCTTTCATTCCCTTTTCCTTTTATTGCTTCCCGTTGACAGGGTGATCGCTCCCCCTGCATATTTATTCATTTTAAACAATTTATTGTGAAACGTATTGCTGTTACCGGCATGGGTAAAGTAGGCTCTTTAGTGGGCACTTTACTGGCCGACATGTTTACCGTTACAGGTATTGACAAGCAGGCCCCCGCCGCACCTGTTGATTTTACGACCGTCGAAGGCAATGTGGCCGATCCCGCTGCCCTGCGCCAATTGCTCAGCGGCCAGGATGCTGTCGTATCCTGCCTGCCTTACCACCTCAACCTCGCCGTGGCCCGTATAGCTTATGAACTGGGCATTCATTATTTCGATCTTACAGAAGATGTAGCCACCACCGCTGCCATCCGCCAGATGGCTGAAACATCCAAAGGAGTGATGATCCCCCAGTGTGGACTGGCGCCCGGTTTTATTGGCATTGCAGGTGCCCAGCTGGCCCAGTCATTTACCCGCGTAAGAGATATGGAACTCAGGGTAGGCGCCCTGCCCAGGTATCCCAATGGCCTGATGGGTTATTCCTTTACCTGGTCGCCCGCAGGTGTGATCAATGAATACATCAATGATGCGGAAGTGATCCACAATGGTGTGCGTAAAATGGTACCTTCGCTGGAAGGATTGGAAACCATCAATATCGAAGGACAGGAATTTGAAGCCTTCTCCACCTCCGGTGGACTGGGCACTTTGTGTGAGACCCTCGAAGGAAAAGTTGATACCCTCAATTATAAGACCATCCGTTACCCGGGTCATGCGCGCCTGATGCGTTTCCTGTTATATGAATTGATCCTGAAAGAAAAAAGAGAACTGCTGGAACAGATACTCACAGAAGCCAAACCACCCGTAAGCCAGGATGTTGTATATGTATATGCCGTAGTGGAAGGATGGGCCGGCAAGGAATTAAAACGTGAAGAGTTTTACCGGGCTTACCATCCCCGTGATATCAATGGCCGCAACTGGCGTGCCATCTCCTGGACTACTGCTGCTTCCGTAGCGGCTGTAGTGGAAATGGTAGCTACAGGCAGCCTGCCCAATAAAGGATTTGTAAAACAGGAAGACATTGCCCTCGATGCATTTTATGCCACCCGTTGGGGACGTCTCTATGCCGAAGAACAAAATGATTAAAACGATTTGATATGTCAAGTACAACAGATACATTGGAAAAAGTGTTGTCCGGGCTTATGCAGCGGTACCAGCAACGGGTACCCGACGTGGCGGCTATTATTAAAGCCATGATCAAAGCCGGCATCATTGCCCGTGAGCAGGATATAGAGAATGATCATATCGCTTTCAGGACACTGGGCGTGCCCCACCTCGGTATCGCTTCCCTGGAAAAGATATTCCTCTATTATGGATACCAGAAAAGGGATTACTATTATTTCAAGGAGAAAAAGCTCAATGCTTATTGGTATGCACCCCCTGTTGCCGGGCTGCCCCGCATATTTGTATCCGAACTGCGCGTGGCCGATCTGAGCCCACAGGCCCGGCAGATCATTCATCATTATACCGATAAGGTAAGCTCCGATCCTGTCGATGCCATCAACCTCGATGATGCGGTGGCTGTAGATCATTACCTGCACAGCAGTTCCTGGGAACTGCCCACCCTGGCCGATTATGAAGCCATGGCCGCTGAGTCCGAATACGCTGCCTGGGCCATTTACAACAGGTATTACCTCAACCATTATACCTTGTCCGTACACAACCTGCCCAAACCTTATGACACCCTGGAGGTATTCAATGGTTTCCTGGAACAAAATGGCATTGTGCTCAATGATGCCGGTGGCAAGATCAAGCAGAGCCCCGATGGCAACCTGCTGCAGAGCAGTACCGTGGCAGGCATGGTGGATGCGGAATTTGCCGGTGGCGATCATAAAGCTATTCCCGGCTCCTATGTCGAGTTTGCCGAAAGAAGGGTCCTGGAAGCATTCCGTCATTTACCGGCCGATCAGATCACCCCGGCCCATCGCCGGGAAGGATTTGAAGCAGGGAATGCAGATAAGATATTTGAAAGCACCTACCTGGAGCAGGCAGGTAAAAGATAGTTGAAGATAAAAACGAGGCTAAGGGAGTATTATTCAGAAAGCAAAAGAACGAAAGTTTAAGTGCGGGCAGGTCGAACAGGCGCCTTTGATGCATTGATAATGGGCTCACCTAGCTCCGCCTCTAATTTGGCAAGTGTCTTAAGCGTTAGGTTGTGATAGCCTTTTAACCATTTATTGATCTCAGAAGGCTTTTTCTTCATTTTGTCAGCCAGGTCTTTTTGAGTATACCCCTTGGCTTTTAGGATTTGGTTAATTCGTAATACAATATCGGTGTACTGTCGTACGAAGATCCTTACCTCTTCAGGTGTTTCTTCCTGTATTCTTTTGGCAACTTTGCTCTTCATATCAGTATTTGTTATAGAAAAATTTCTTCATCCCCATTATCAGATAGGATTTTTCTTCTGTTACTATCTATAATAATTTCCTTATTTCTTAATGCCTCTTCTATGCGTTTGGCAAACTGGCAAGCTTCCACCCATTTTAAATTCAACTGCCTGCTTCCCTGGTTGGTATGCGCAGATTTAACCCCGCCATTGAACAGAACCACCAAATCACTGCGATTGTGTATTCTTAATGCATAAAGCCTTAAGGGAAAATTAGGATACAAAAAAAGTGATCTCACCTACAGTGACTTTCCCCTTATTGGGTAAGCCCACCACCTCATTTTCAAACCGATTAAACAAGAGGTCAATTGCACCGTGATCTTCCCCAATGCTATCTAAAATAAAACTTAATAATTTTTGGGTATCTCGTTTTAGATCCGGCATGGCATCATGCTTATCAAAAAACTTATCGGTTTCATTTTCTTTCGCATCTTCCCATCTAACTGTATAAAAGGTGCATTTGTTTGATTCGTCATCCCAAATTTCTAACGCAAAGGTATTCACTTATAAGTTAATTTACAAGTTGGATATTGGAGGATAATTTTCTATCCGGACAAATATATTTTATTTATAGAATATTTAATAAGTATAACTCGTAAATTGATGAAATTAGTTTAGTTATGAATAAATTACTGAAAAAGCTTTTGTCGATCTTCCCGGGCCGTGTTGTATTTCACCCATGTGGAATAACAAGGGCGGCGCCATTAATTGTTTATTTAACACTTAAAATATATTTATTACATTGCATTCTCAGTGACTAGCATTGACTGTATACCAGATTCTGTGGCATCTCTTCCGGCGATGCTGCGTTTTTTAAAATGTCTTCATTCATGATCAGGAAAAGACTTGCCTACGCTTTTTTATTGCTGCTTACTGGAACTACCTATGCCCGGCAGCCACTACAAACCTTTCCCCTTTCTGATGTGCGCCTGCTCGAAGGCCCATTTAAAGCGGCGCAGCAAACGGATATGAACTATATGCTTTCCCTGGAGCCTGACCGCCTGCTTGTCCCTTTCCTGCGCGAAGCGGGCCTGCCTGTAAAGGCTGCCTCTTATGGCAACTGGGAAAATACCGGTCTCGATGGTCATATCGGCGGCCATTACCTATCGGCCTTATCATTGATGTATGCTTCCACAGGGGAGGAGCGCGTAAAGCAAAGGTTGGATTATATGATCGATCAGTTGGCTTTATGCCAGCAGGCCAATGGTGATGGATACATCGGTGGCATTCCCGGCG
This sequence comes from Paraflavitalea soli, assembly GCF_003555545.1. Lineage (GTDB taxonomy): Bacteria > Bacteroidota > Bacteroidia > Chitinophagales > Chitinophagaceae > Paraflavitalea > Paraflavitalea soli. The sequence goes on from NZ_CP032157.1 coordinate 1,172,252, forward strand.
GCAAAGCCATGTGGAAGGATGTAGCGGCGGGTAAAATAGATGCCGGTGCATTCTCTTTGAATAACAAATGGGTGCCCCTCTACAATATCCATAAACTCTATGCGGGCTTGTATGATGCCTGGATGGTCGCCGGCAATCAAAAAGCAAGACTATTATTGGTGAACCTCTGCAACTGGTGTGTGCAATTGGTCTCCGGCCTTTCTGATGCGCAGGTGCAACAAATGCTCCGGAGTGAACATGGCGGATTGAATGAAACCTTTGCCGATGTGGCCGCCGCTACGGGCAATCAACAATACCTGGAGCTTGCCCGCCGCTTTTCCGACCGTCGTATCCTTGATCCTTTGGTGCAACAAAAAGATGCCCTCACCGGCCTCCATGCCAATACCCAAATTCCCAAAGTAATAGGCTATAAGCGCATCGCTGAGGTGGCGCATGATACCACTTGGGCCAGCGCCGCTGCTTTCTTTTGGAATACCGTCGTACAGCACAGATCAGTGTCCATAGGAGGAAACAGCGTGCGGGAGCATTTCCATCCTTCCAATGATTTCAGCTCTATGTTGGAATCACGCGAAGGCCCGGAGACCTGCAACTCCTACAATATGCTCAAGCTTACCAAACACCTCTTCCTTACTGCGCCTTCGGCTGCCTATATGGATTATTATGAGCGTACCTTATACAACCATATTCTTTCCTCACAAAGGCCCACGGGTGGATTTGTTTATTTCACCCCCATGCGCCCCCAGCATTACCGGGTGTATTCTCAGCCCCAGGATGGCTTTTGGTGCTGTGTAGGATCGGGCCTCGAGAACCATGGCAAATATGGTGAGCTGATCTATGCACACAATACGACAGATGTCTACATTAACCTGTTTATACCATCGGTGCTCACCTGGAAAGAAAAAGGATTGAAGCTGTCACAACAGACCAGGTTCCCGTATGAAGAGAAGTCCTCCATTCAACTGGAGCTGAAAAAGCCGGCCCGTTTTGCTATCCGGTTGCGGCAGCCGTCCTGGATCACCAATCATCAGCTGAAAGTATTGGTGAATGGGAAACCATTTCCTGTGGCTGCCCCCGACGCTTCCTCCTATATTACCATCAGCCGCCTGTGGAAGTCAGGTGATGTGATTACCCTTCAGTTGCCCATGCATACCGAAGCGGAGTTTTTACCTGATAGTTCCCAATGGGTTTCTTTTGTACACGGGCCTGTCGTTCTCGCCGCAGCAACCGATACCACCCGCCTGGATGGTTTGCTGGCCGATGGCAGCCGGATGGGCCATATAGCCGCCGGGCCACTCATTCCCCTGGAAGAGGCGCCATTGGCAGTTGGTAATCAAGCCCAATTGGCGGCGGCTATCAAGACCGACCAACTGAACAATTTAACATTCAAAGCGCCCGGCCTTTTCGATCAATCAAAATACAGCCAACTCACTTTGCAGCCTTTCTTCACCGTGCACAACAGCCGCTACGTGATCTATTTTCCCTATACAAAGCCTGAAAACCTGGGCCAGCTTAAGCAGGCCATGGCAGATAAAGAAAAGGCGAGGATGGCGCTGGAAGCCATCACCGTTGATCTTGTACATTGTGGTGAACAACAACCGGAATCTGATCATCAGTTTAAAGGCGAGAGAACGGAATCGGGATCATTCCGGGAAGAACATTTCCGCAATGCGAAGGGATGGTTCTCCTATGTCTTGCGCAATGAAGGCGCCCTGGCAAAAAAACTGCGGGTAAAATACTATGGACGTGAGCGCAACAGGCAATTTGATATATACGTAAATGATATATTGCTTTCTACCGTAAAGCTGGAAGGAGAAGGTAGGGATGCATTCACGGATGCGGATTACGCATTGCCCGAAAGCCTGCTCGCTCATGCAGCTACCTCGATCACTGTAAAGTTTGTTGCTAAAGAAGGAGCTGCTACCGCCAATATTTTTGAAGTACGGCTGTTGAAATAGGGCTACAAGGCGCAGTTCTCATGGTAATCTTTCAATACGATGGGTTCCTGCACCATTTCAAAGCCTTCATACTTTATTAATATTTCATCCAGCACGGACTCCGCTTCTTCAATCGTGATGGCTGTTACCAGCCGCTGACGCAATTCGGCAAAGCCGGGCAGCCCTTTAAAATAGTACAAGTATTGGCGGCGCATAGAGTAGATGCCTGCTTTAGGGCCTTTCCAGGCTACTGATCTGCGTAGTTGTTTCCTGCTTACTGCCACTCTTTCTGCCAGGGTAGGAGCGGGGAGCATCCCACCTGTTTGCACATAATGTTTGATCTCACGGAAGATCCAGGGATAACCAATCGCTGCACGGCCCACCATGATGCCATCTACCCCATAGCGGTTCTTATATTCCAGTGCTTTTTGTGGCGTGTTGATATCACCGTTGCCGAAGATGGGAATATGTATACGTGGATTGTTCTTCACTTTGGCAATCAGGCTCCAGTCGGCTTCTCCTTTGTACAACTGGCAGCGCGTGCGGCCATGGATAGCCAGCGCCTGTATACCTGCATCCTGTAAGCGCTCGGCTACTTCTTCAATATTTTTGGTGGCATCATCCCAGCCCAGGCGGGTTTTTACTGTTACGGGCAGGCGGGTGCTTTTTACGCAGGCTTCGGTAAGCCGTACCATCAGGTCAATATCTTTCAATACACCCGCGCCGGCGCCTCTGTTGACGATCCCTTTGATGGGGCATCCAAAATTAATATCCAGCAGGTCGGGATTGGTTACATCAACAATGCGGGCAGCCATCGCCATCCTTTCTTCATCACCACCAAATATCTGGATGCCTACGGGCCGTTCTTCATCAAAAATATCCAGCTTGCGCCGGGCCTTGATGGCATCGCGGATTAGCCCTTCGCTCGAAATAAATTCCGTATACAACAGGTCGGCCCCGTTGTCCTTGCACACCACCCGGAAAGGCGGATCACTCACATCCTCCATGGGTGCCAGTAACAAGGGGAAATCGGGCAGTGTTATATTTCCTATTTTGATCAAACAGCCATGTAATTAAGGCCGCAAAGGTACGGAATTGAAAGTTGTTTCTACCTACCCAATACTGACTATTCCCCACTCAACTATCAAAGCAAAACTTGTCCCGCTCCGCGGGAAGATTGCCGGCTGCCGATTCACGATTGCCGTCCCTTATTGATAGACCCTGATATAGTCTACGATGAGCCATTGCGGGAAATAGGTAGTGGCATCCGGGTTACCGGGCCAGTTACCGCCAACGGCGAGGTTTACGATCAGGAAAAACTCCTCATTGAACGGATAATTATTGCTCCCGAGATCGGCCTTGTTGACCGTCGAGAACACATTCCCGTCTACCAGCCATTTGATCTGGTCTTCCTTCCATTCGAGCGAGAATACATGGAATTCATCATTGAAAGTTTGGGACGGCAGTGAAAAATTCCGGCTGATCTGTGTACTGCCCGGGCCAGGTCCGAAATGCAGCGTGCCATACGTCTTTCCCGGTTCATGACCCACTACTTCCATCAGGTCAATTTCACCACTCCTGGGCCATCCGCCAAACACGCTTTTCTCCGGCATCAGCCAAAAGGCCGGCCAGATGCCCTTGCCTTTGGGCAGGATCGCACGGATATCTATCCGCCCGAATTTGATAGGCCTTTTACCCTGGGTGAGGATCTTGGAAGAGGTATAGTTCTTCCCCTGGTAACTTTCCGGCTTTGCTTCGATGATCATTTTACCATTCTGGAAATATAGATTCTCCGGCCTGTCTGTATAAAACTCCAGTTCATTATTGCCCCATCCGCAGATACCCGGACAGCCATCCCCATTCTGGTGGCCCCAGGTACTTGCATCCAATGATGGTCCATTGAACTCATCAGCCCATTTCAACGTATACCCAGGATAGGAGGCCGGCGCATCATAACCCGTATTGGTATAGGCCACCCGCGTATCATCATTGCGGATAGTGCCGCTGCCCACCAGCTTCAGCAGACTGCCATTGACCGGGTTCTGCAATTGCACCGTAAAAGCATCATCACCTTCCTTGATATCGTCGCCCACCACCGGAATGATAAGCTTCTTCTGCGTTTCTCCTGCAGGGAACGTCAGCGACAGACTCGCAGGTACTATATAATCTTCTCCCGCCTTCGCACTCACACTAACTATGGAATAGTTTACTGTTACGTCCCTGGTCGACTTCTTATCCAGCGTTACCAGGAACTCAAAATCAGTATTGCCGCTGTTGCCTTCAAAGAGCGTCACATCATTAATGGAAATAGTCGGCGCCGGCCCGGTGTCCCCATTATCCCCCTTGCTTTTGCTGCTGCATCCGGAAGAGGAGAACGTAATAGACAAGGAGCAGAGAACAATAGAAAGTAGCTGAACCATATGGACCTCTCTTTTATTCATAAATATAATTTCATGCACGTATACGATCTCTTGTTGGTACTACCCGGCAAACCTGAACGGAAGACCAGGCTTGCCGGGTAAACCGTTATCATAACTTTTCACGTTCCGCGGTATTACCACATTTTCAAATTCTCAAATTATCACAACTTGGTTTTACTTCGCTTTGAGGGTAAACTTCCAATGGCCCCAGTCATACCGCTTGTCCAGTACCATTTTGGTAGCTGTCATTTCAACGATGTCATAGGTTACCACACTTTCAGGTGCAGCGGTAGTACCAGCCTCACCGGCTTTATACAAGCCAATATAAGCGCCGTTTCCTATTACCTGGAGTTTGTTGCCGCCAATTACTTTAAAGTTGAAATTACCGCCGCCCCATGGCTTGTATTTGGCAGGCAGCTGGCTTACGTTAATACAGCCAATGGGAAAGCCTATATCTGTAGGCCAGGGCGCGCCGCCTTCATCATCTACCCGTATATCGCCTTTCAGGTCCTGCGTGAAACTACCGTCTTTCCGGAAAGTATATTCATCGTTGAACAGGCAGGCGCGGTCAGTTACATCCCCTTCGCCGCTTGTCCACCAGGGGCCTCCCGTTAGTGGACCTACCAATAAGGCGCCGCCACCCGGCTGGTCCAGTACCCAGGTCTTCGAGGTACAATTGGTGAGCAATGCCTTCTTGCCTGCACAGCCATTGGGATCATCGGCAGCCACACTGACTGCTACAGTAGTCGAGTCTATCCCACCGTCTGATAACAGGATCAGTTTTATGGTATAGTCTCCCTTATCCGGATAGTACGCCGTATCCACCTGGCGGCCTGCGCGTGCGCCGCCGCCATCGCCTATATTCCAGCGATAATAAAAAGCGCCCTTGGTGGTGCTCGTGAGTAAATAAGTATTCACTTTTCCACTCACAGGTGTAACAGTGAACGCTGCCTTGGGTTTCTCGCCAATATCACCGAAGCTGCTTTTGGGACTGCAGCCCGGCATGAAAGCCGGCACCAGCAATAACAGCAGCCAGTAGTTTATTTTTCTATTATTGAATGTAAGTAACATGTTTAAAGTTTTTAATTGACCAACTTATAATATCACTTTCTTTGTCAGCCTGAGCTTGTCGAAGGCGCTTTAAAGTGCCTGTCGAAGGGCTTTTCTTCCGGACTTTCCTCCCGATAGCTATCGGGACGGTCTTTCGGACTCAAAGAACCAGTCAAAGCAAACGTACTGCCGATTGCCGTCTGCCGATTGCCGGCTAGTACCCCTTATTCTGTTCCAACACCTTATTCGTTACATCAATTTCCTGCTGCGGTATCGGCAATACTTCATTCTTATTGGGTTTGAAGCCCCTTGGCCCTAACACTTCTGCAGCTTTACCGGTGCGTACCAGGTCGAAGAAGCGATGGCCTTCTGTAGCCAGCTCCAGCCTGCGTTCTTTGGCAATATTATCCAGCGTGGCCGGAACAGTTGCCAGGTTTACCCGGTGCCGCACCGTGTCCAGTAAATATTGTGCACGGGCAGCATCCCCACCGCCACGTACCAGTGCTTCTGCTTCCAGCAGGTAAGTGTCGGCCAGCCTGATCTCTATTTCATTGATCGGCCAGTTGATTTCAGCTGTACCCACATTGGAGCGATAAGCCGTTACCGGCGCATATTTACGTATAAAGTAATCCGTGTTCTGGTAACGAGCCGTGTACTTGGCGCCCTGCGCTTTCATGGCGTTGCCATCAATGATCGTAGCAGAAAAACGCGGATCGTTCTTCATAACTGCTACCAGGTCTTCGGTGATGGGACAAAATCCCCAGCCACCGGAATAAAGCGGGCCATTATAATCGGCCGCACCTACATACTGGGCAGCTACGTTGCCTTCGCCACCATTGATCCAGCCCCAGTCGCCCCAGGCAGCCAGGTTGGAGTGGGGTATCTCGAGTATTGATTCCGCATGGAATTTATTATCAGGCCTGAATACATCACTAAAGACCGGCAGCAAGTGATAAGCCGCAGAAGTATTTACTTCCTTCAGCAACCCGGCAGCTTCTGTCATCCGTGCATTGTTGTTTTGAAACAGGATTGCTTTGCCCAGCATAGCGGTGGCAGCTCCCTTGGTCAGACGGCCATATTCACTCACCGGCAAAGTCACCGGCAGGTCCGTCCGTGCTTCCTTCAGGTCCTTCTCAATTTGTGCATAGATAGCAGCAGGTTCAGCCTGCTTTTGGCTATACAGTTCACTCACCGGTATAGCGGTAATGATCAGTGGCACCCTGCCAAAGAACCTTACCAGGTCAAAATAGAAATAAGCACGCAACGTTTTAGCTTCTGCGATCACCCTCGATTTGAAGTTGGCCGCCAGCCCCGGTACTTTTTCAATTTTCTCCAGTATTAAATTGGCACGATACACCCCGGTGTAATTTTTTTGCCAAAGACCCAATTGAGGCCCTTTGAATGCATCCAGTGTGAAGTTGTCATACGCTACCCAGCTTGGCTGGTCCGATGCATCACTGCCGCCTGCATACGCCTCATCAGAAGCTGCTGATAGTAAGGGCATCTTCATGGTATAACCACCAGAGTTGCCCCATTGCATGACATCATATACAGCTACCAGTCCCTGGAATACCTGTTCCTGGTTCTTATAGAAATTGTCTTCCAGTTCTGTTCCTTTCGGCTGCAGCTCCAGGAAACTTTTGCTGCAGGAAGCTGAAGCTATGAACCCGCCGATCAGTACGGGCCACCATTTTATATTGATTCGATTTCGTTTCATTACTCAATGTTTTGTGGATTAAAAACCAATGTTAATACCTGCCATCAAAGCACGTGGCTGAGGATAAATACCCCGGTCAATACCATAACTGTCGCCACCGATCTCCGGATCGAAACCATTGTATTTGGTGAAGGTAAACAGGTTGTTACCTGTAAGGTATACCCGCAGTTTGCTCAGCCCGGCTCTTTTGGTAATTGATTCCGGCAGGGTATAGCCGATCTGCAATACCTTGATACGGAAATAAGAACCCTGTTGCAGGTAGAAGTCCGAACTGCGGCTGAAGTTTTGGTTGGGATCATTGAATACAAGGCGGGGAAACTTATTGGAAGTGCCCGCACCTGTCCAGCGGCTTAGCGCTTCAGTGGTCCAGTTGGCGGTAGGCAGGTCAAAGCGGCGCAATGCCTGGAATACATCGTTGCCTGCTACACCCTGACCAAATACGAGCAGATCAAATCCCTTCCAGGCGGCTTCGGCGGTGAAACCAAAACTTACATCTGGTGTAGGATCGCCAATGATGGTGCGGTCGTCATTATCGATCTTGCCATCATTGTTGTTGTCCACAAAACGGATGTCGCCCGGCTGTGCATTGGGCTGCATCAGGCCGCCGTCTTTGTTACGGTAGTTCAATACCTCGTCGGCAGTTTGGAACAGGCCATTGGTCCTGAAACCATAGAAAGAGCCGATCGCATTGCCCACGGAGGTGCGTGTCATCTCTACTCCCTGCGGACCAAACTTTTGTCCTTCCAGGAATTTCTTATCGGCGCCCAGGTAGGTGACTTCATTTTTCAGGTAAGAGACATTGCCGCTTACTTTGAAGTTGACGTCGCCAATCTTGTTGCCATAGCTCAGTTCCAGTTCTACACCACGGTTCTCCATATTGGCGATGTTGCCGATGGGACCCGAATTACCCGCATAGCCCGGTACGGCAATACCCAACAGCATACCCTTCGTCTTTTTATTGTACACATCGAAGGTGACACTGAAGTTGCGGAACAATACCGCGTCGAAGCCAATATTGAACTGTGATGTTTCTTCCCATTTCAGATCGGGATTGGAGATCGCATTGGGGCTTACTCCATTGATCAATACAGGCGTTAATCCCATCGTGTAGTTCCTGCCGCCGCCTACGGTAGAGAGATAACGGAAATCACCAATACGGTCATTGCCCGTTATACCATAGGAGCCACGTACTTTCAGGAAACTGACCACATCAGTAGCCGGAAAGAAATCTTCATGAGAGGCTATCCAGCCAACAGATACGGAGGGGAATACACCATATTTATTGTTAGGACCAAATTTGGACGATCCGTCACGGCGTACAATACCTGTGAAGAGGTATTTATCATCGTAACTATAGATCACCCGGCCATACAAAGAGGACAAAGACTCCTGGTATTCTCCTCCCCAGAAGAACTGGTTGGTTTGAGGTACCGGGAAAGCCAGTGAGGCATCTTTGATATCATTGACAGGGATACCACGTTTGGTACCTCCCTGTGTTTTGCCGTTGTTCTTTTGTGCGGTTGTACCCACCATGGCTGTTACATCATGTTTGCCAATGGCCCGGTGGTAGGAGAGCTGATTTTCCCACAGCCAGAAGACGCCGCGGTTTGATTCCCGGGTATAGCCATTCAAAGTTACCTGGTTGATCGTGTTGAGGTAATTGAGCGGTGAAAAGCTTTCATTACCCCAGAAAGCGAGGTCGGTACCGATAGAGCTGCGCAGCTTTAATCCCTTGATCGGTTCTATCTCTCCAAATACATTGGCCACGATCTTGTCGGACCAGTTATTGCCCTGCGCCACTTTTACGGCGGCTACCGGGTTCAATATCTCGGAGGTAACGATATTGGAAATACCATATGGGTTACCATGCTCATCACGTACAACCGGATGATCGCTATAGGGGCTGGAATTGGCCAGCGCCGGATCAGTCACGATAAAGGGCGTGATGGGATCCATATTAATGGCCCGGTTAAGCGGCGTACCCCATTCTCCATTGGTGCCTACGCCTATGGAAGAAATGCGGGTGTAACCAATATTGCTGCCAAAGGAGATAGTATTGGTGATCTTATGGGTGGAATTAAAACGGGCGGTAAACCGTTTAAAATAGGAGTTAGACGGCGTTACGATACCCTTCTGGTCCAGGTAGCCGAACGAAGCATAATAGGTAGACTTTTCAGAACCACCGGATAAGCTCAGGTCATGGTTTTGGATGGGAGCAGCATCGTCAAACACATGGCTTTGCCAGTCTGTGCCCTTGCCCAACTGTTCGGGGTTGGCAAAGCGGGGATTTTGCCCGTTGGCCACATAGGCTTCATTCAACAAAGTGGCGTATTGGGTAGCATCCAGCAGGTCCAGCTTGCGCCAGGCTTTTTGCGTGCCCAGGTAGCCATTGTAATGGACCGCAATTTTGCCCGATTTCCCCTTCTTGGTAGTAACTATGATAACGCCATTGGCTGCCCGGGCGCCATAAATAGCCGCAGAGGCGGCATCTTTTAATACGTCAATGGATTCGATATCATTCTGGTTGAGGTACTCAATACCTCCGCCAATCTGTATACCATCCACTATGTACAGCGGATCACTGTTGCCGATGGTGGTGGTGCCACGGATCCTCACGGTAGAGCCAGCGCCGGGCTGACCGGAACTGCTGGTGATCGTTAAGCCCGATACCCTGCCTTGCAGGGATTGCTCAATGCGCTGAACAGGCATATTGTCCAGGTCGCCCGCCTTGATCGACGAAATGGCGGTGGTAACGGCCCCTTTGCGCTGGGTGCCATACCCTACCACAATGACTTCATCCATGCTGCCAGACTTCTCTTCCAGCGTGATGGTGACGGCCGCGCCGTCGCGGACAGTGATTTCCTGTGGGGTCATCGCAATGTGCGAAATGACCAATATGCTGCCGGCCCTGGGCACTGTAATGGAAAACCTGCCCTGCTGGTCGGCAGTGGTGGCTGTGGTGGTTCCTTTTACAGTAATGGTGGCGCCGGAAACAGGTGAGCCGGTGATCTTGCTGGTTACCGTGCCGGTAACGGGGATGGTTTGTGCATAGACCTGGCCGATAAGCAGTGTTTGGAACAGTACTGCAAGGCTTAGCAGTACAACTTTCATTTTCATAAGCAAACAATTTTGGATGATGGAACAGGCAATAAGGGTATTCTACTACAGGGCTACGCATGCGTATTTCCCTGGTTTTTTCCCTCATCCTAAAATTATCATTCAGTACTGCACGAGCATATTTTTGGGGTACATCACTACTACATCACCCTATTGTAAGTCAATAAAAACAGGCTTTTTAAGTACAACAATACTACATCATCGAAAAAAATGTACTTTCACATAGGCTGCTTTGATTATTTTAGATTACGGTCTTGCTCACTCGCCAGCCTTCCCGCCGTATAGCGGGATGACGGCTATTTCAAAGCCTCTGGCTTTGTCGTAGAAAGGTGCCTTTCGAAGCAAACGCATTGCCGACTGCTGATTGCCGACTGCCGAAAACTGCTTGCTTATGAAGAGATCAAAACGATTGCTGCTGCTACTGCTAACGGTGGGTATGTCCTGCTTTGGACAAAACACCATCGGTTTGCCCGAGATCATCAACTATTCCAAACACATTTATGGGGGTGGGACACAAAACTGGGACATCCAGCAGGATGTGAACGGCATCATGTATTTTGCTAATAATGAAGGCGTTCTCAGTTTTGACGGTACGCATTGGCGTATCTATCCCTTACCCAATAAAACCATTGTACGCTCCATTGCCATAGGTAAGGACAAGCGCATCTATGCCGGCGGACAGGACGAAATAGGCTACTTTTCCCCCGATTCCACCGGGGTGCTCGTGTTCACCTCCCTCAAAAACCTCATTCCCGAAAGGGAACGCTCATTTGCCGATATCTGGGACATTATCCCCTGGGGTGATGATATCTTCTTCCGTTCCATTCATAAGATCCTCCAGCTTACCAATCAAACCATGATCGTCTACCCGGCCGTATCAGAATGGGCATTCATGGGCATCCATGACAATCAATTGGTTGCACAGGATATGAGCCATGGGTTGTTGAAGTTCAACCAGGGTACCTGGCAGCCTTTGATGCGGCGGGAAGACCTGCCGCCCGGACTGTATACCAGCACCATGATTCCCATAGGCAAAGACAGTTCCCTGCTGGCCACCCTGAAAGATGGGGTATTTGTACTGACTGCGGGCAGGCTTGTTCCTTTCCGGTCACCCGATCTCGATATCGTGGCCAGGGAAACCATCTATGGCGGCCTGGCCCTCGGGCACAACTGGTTTGCACTGGCTACCAGCCTGGGCGGCTGCCATGTATTTAACAGGAAGGGAGAACTGGTCCAAAGCTTTTCCCGTAAGGAAGGACTGCAGAACAACAACATTACCAGTATTTTTCGCGACCGCAACAACAACCTGTGGCTGGGCCTGGACAACGGTATTGATTTCATTGCCTACGATAATGCCATCAAACATATTTACCCCGAAAACCTGAATGAAGGTTCCGGCTATGCCGCCCTCATTCACAATAACCAGCTTTACCTGGGCACCACCAATGGTTTGTACACCGTACCCCTCACAGCCATGGACGACCTTAGTTTTGTGAAAGGCCAGTTCATGCCCGTGCCCAATACAAAAGGACAGGTGTGGGGTTTGTCGGAGATCAATGGCCATGTATTGCTCGGGCACCATGACGGATCATTCCAGGTGGATCCCCGGGGAGCCATTCCTGTCAATGCAAAACCAGGCTGGGGCTATTGGACCTACCTGCCGGTCAATAAGGTATTGCCTTCCTCGCTGGTACTGGCCGGTACCTACCATGGGCTGGAAGTACTGGAATACAGAAAGGATGGCTTTCATGCCGGTTACCCCATACGAGGCCTGGATGAACCTGCCCGCTTTATCACTTTTGACAACAACAATATTGCCTGGGCTTCTCATCCCTACCGGGGTGTATACAGGGTGGATATGAGCGTACAGCCTGCCCGCATCAAACTATACACGGATAAAGATGGATTACCCTCTTTTATGAATAACCATGTATACACCATCAAAAACCAGGTGGTGGTGGCTACTGAAAAAGGAGTATACCGGTACAATACGCAGACGGATAAGTTTGAAAGTTCGCCCTGGTACCAAAATGTATTTGGCAATACCAGTCTGCGTTACTTAAAGGAAGATACCGATGGCAATATTTGGTTTATCCACGATAAGCAACTGGGTGTGGTGGATTTTTCAGCGGCTACACCAACCATCGTTTACCTGCCTGAGTTGAATGGGAAAATGGTCAGCGGTTTCGAGCACATCTATTCCATCAATGCCCGTAATATCTTTATTGGGGCAGAGAATGGATTTTACCATATCAATTATGAACAGTACCGCAAGAATAAATACCTCTTACAGGCGCATATCAATACAGTTACTTCTATTGGGCCAACAGACAGATTGATCTTCGGTGGTTATTTTGGAGAGGTGAATGACATCAATGTACAAAAGCAGGAAACAGTACCCGATATTGTCTGGAAATGGAATTCCCTGCACTTTGAATACTCCTCATCGCTATATGGACAGGAAGCCATTATCACCTACAGTTACCAGTTAAAAGGGTTTGATAAAGGGTGGTCGGATTGGTCCAGGAAAACGGAGAAGGATTATACCAACCTGCCTCCGGGGTCTTATACCTTTGAAGTGAAGGCCCGTAATAACCTGGGCAATGAATCGCCGGTAAGCAGCTATTCTTTCCGCGTATTGCCTCCCTGGTACCAAAGCTGGTGGGCTTATGGGGCCTATCTGTTGGCTTTGTGTGCGCTGGGTTTTGGTTTGTACAGGCGGCAGCAGCGGAAGTTCATTCGTCAGCAATTGCGGCATGAAGAAGAACAGAAACGATTGCAATACCTGCACCAGCTGGAGCTTGAAAAATCGGATAAGGAGATTGTGAAGTTGCGCAATGAAAAGCTGGAATCAGAAATAGATCACAAGAATAAAGAACTGGCCTCCTCTGCCATGCACCTGGTACAGAAAGGGGAGTTGCTTACCAGGATCAAAGAGGAGCTAACGCGACTGAAGAAGATGCCTGCTAATGGAGAAGATGGAGAGGAGTTGAAAAAGCTGTTGCGTATTCTTCATGAAGAGGACAAGATGGACCAGGGATGGGAACAATTTGCGTTTCATTTTGACCGCGTGCACAGTGATTTCCTGGTGGCGCTCAAGGAGCATTATCCTCAACTTACTTCCAATGAGATCAAATTATGTGCTTACCTGCGCATGAACCTCTCTACCAAAGAAATTGCCCAGCTGATGAATATTTCCGTAAGGGGCGTGGAGATCAGTCGCTACCGGCTGCGCAAAAAACTACAATTAACAACCGATACCAATCTCTTCCAGTTTTTGCTCAATATCAGGTCAGTCAATACCTGATCACATACATAATAACTGTTCGTGGTTTTACGGTATAATATCATATCCCCTGGTACCCAACCCTATTGGGTAGTCAACCGTATCTCTACTTATCCACATCCAACCCCTTGTGGTTAACGTAGATAGTGTAGGGCTAATAATTGGCTCGAAACTTGCGTTCTGAGTACCGTCTGGTGTAAACCTAACCACCCTTTTTTTGTTCGCAGCCGTAAATCCGTATCCAGCAATGAAAAACGATCCCAAAACGAATTGCTGCAGAAACCCAAAAATCAAACTTACGTATGCGAAAGTACGCGCTGTTGTGCTTATTAGTGCCCGTATTCAGTCAAGCCCAGGAATCACATCGTTTGCACCTTACCCTGTTTGGTGGTGTAACCAATTACCAGGGGGAATTACAGGGCCGCACCTTTACTTTTAATCAATCTAATCTTGGCATCGGTGCTGGTCTGAAATATGATCTTACGCCCCATTTTGCCATCCGTACCGGTATTCAGTATGGCACCATCGGGGCCAGTGACCGGGATAACAATGATGCCAAATTACGTCCCCGGAACCTTAGCTTTGAAAGCCGGATATTGGAGGGCAACCTCTTATTGGAATATACCCTGTTCAATATGGAGGAAAAGAGAATATCTCCTTATGTATTTGGAGGTATAGCTGTGTATCACTTCAATCCTTATGCATTCGATACCCTGGGCAACAAAGTATTCCTGAAACCTTTGAGTACAGAAGGGCAGGGGCTGACGGCCTATCCCGACAGGAAGCAATACAAACTCACCCAGTTTGCCATTCCGTTTGGCGGCGGTATTAAATTCCGCATCAGTGATAATGTGATCCTGGGTTATGAGATCGGGCTCCGTAAAACCTTTACCGATTACCTCGATGATGTGAGTACCCGGTATGTAGATAATGGTGAGCTATTACGGGAAAGAGGATTGAAGGCCGTGGAAATGTCTTACCGGGGTGGAGAGTTAAAAGATGGCAATCCCACTTATCCTGCGGCAGACGAGCTGCGGGGTAATTCCAAAACCAAAGATTGGTATTATTTCCAGGGGCTTACCCTTACTATTGGAATTGGCGGTACTGGTAATGGCGGTGGCGGATGGGGTGGAGGCCGTGGAAAGACCGGCTGTCCCAGGAATGTATATTAAACAGCACTCACTATCTGCAAATATGACCCTGCGGCGCTCACAAGAGCGCCGCAGTTTTTTTATGCTTTTCCCCGCTACATACAAGAATGGGTAGTTGACCTACAACTCCCAGTTGTTCACCCCATCGCCGGCCACCGGGCTATGCAGGACGGTAACTTGCAGGGTAGCTTATGAAAAGAATCGGTATACTGGTAATGCTCTGCCTGTGGATGGCCGCCGCCTCCGCGCAGGTGATCTTTCGCGAAGACTTTGATGGTGTTCCCGGAACGACATTCGGCGGAGCCGGCACCTATGCATTTCCCTTTGGCTGGTTCCTTTGTAATGCAGATAATAACCAGCCCGACGGGCAGGTGGCTTATGTGAACAATGGCTGGACCAGACGGGAGGATTTCAAATTCAATGTGGCAGACAGCTGTGCTTTTTCCACTTCTTTTTATGCACCGGCCGGAACTGCCAATGACTTTATGTGGACGCCATTGATCGGCCCGCTTCCGGATAATTGTCAACTCAGCTGGAAAGCGATAGCCTATGATGCGGCTTATGCGGATGGCTATGAAGTACGGATCATGACCGTGCGCCCCACAGGTGGCCCGGGCGATATCGGTAACCAGTTGACCCAATCTTCTGTGCTGTTTAGCACAACAGGAGAAAATAATACATGGACAATTCATACCGTTGACCTGAGCGCCTATCAAGGACAAGCGGTTTATATTGGATTCAGAAATAATTCTGTTGATAAATTCCTCCTTGCTATAGATAATGTTCAACTGGAGCGGGCGGCCAAATATGATCCCGGTTTGCTGCAGGTTACCACCTTTGAATATGCTGCTTATCCCCTGCAGCAGGTCCCGGATTTCCCGATCGAAGGAGTGATCCGCAATGAAGGAGTATTGCCCATCACCAACGTACGGTTAAAAGCTGAGGTGTACAATAGTGCCCAGACCCTGGTTTACGCGCAAACCAGTGCGCCCATTGCCAGCATAAATCCTTACCTCAGTGCCAATTTTACCCTTCCTGCCTGGAAGCCGGCTGCAACAGGTCAGTATAAGATCAGGTATTTTCCAGTGATAGCGGAAGCTGAATCCTTTACCGGCAATGATACACTGGTCAATGTGGTGAATGTATATGATTCGGTATACGCCAGAGATGATAATGATGTGGTGGGCAGTATAGGGATCGGTATAGGTAATGGTTATGTGGGGCAGTCCTTTACCATTCAATCAACAACAGATCTTCGTTCCGTTTCCGTATCCTATTGGAGGGGTTACACAGGAAAGAAGTATGCATTGACCATCTGGAATATGAGTGCCGGCAAACCCAATGTGCTCATCGGCTCCACCGATACCTTGCTTTATCCTGATGACAATGCGCTGACGGACACCTTGCCCATTCACGGCGGCAAACTCACACTTACACCAGGGGAGTATGTGATCGCTGCTGTTGAGTTCGATTCCACACTGGCGCTTGTGCAAACCCGCGGGATCTATACACCCGGTAAATTATGGATACACTGGAATGCGCAGCCCTGGGCGACTATTGAGACATTCGGGATCAATGCTTTTTTGCATCCCGTATACATCCGGCCCAATGTTAGCAATGCCTCCTTATTGCCTGTAAAACTGGTTTCTTTCACCGGCCGGCAGACATCTGCAGGCAATCAATTGGAATGGCTGGTAGCTGATCAACAGGGAATATTATCTTACGAGGTTGAAAGAAGTACAAATGGTATTAACTTCTTGTCAGTAGGTGTCATTCCCGCCAACGACTTGTTGTCCTTTACCTATCGCCATACAGACCCTGCTGCATCACCAGGAGTTAATTATTACCGGTTAAAGATTGTAGAACACAACAAGATCAGCTATAGCCCTATTATCCGGTTAACGGTCAACAGGCATGCGGTCGTCACTTTATCGCCCAATCCCGTTCACTATACGGCCATGTTGCAGAGCAGTGACCAGCAATTGTTGAACACTACGGCTTACCTGACAGATATGCAAGGAAAAGTAATACGACAAATGAAACTCACCCGCTTGCCTTTTCCCATCAATATGGCCCCGTTGCCGGCTGGCGGCTACCTGCTGCGATTGGGCAACAACCAGGTATTGAAGCTTTGGAAACAATAGTGCGGATAATGACTTCTGCCGTACCTTTGCACCCGCAAACAAAAGAGTATGGCATACAAGGATCAGCAGCACTTTATTGAGACGTTGGAGCAGGCCGGAGAACTGGTTCGCATTAAAACCTATGTAGACCCCAAACTGGAGATCGCCGAGATCACCGACCGCATTAGCAAAACACCCGGCGGGGGCAAGGCCCTGCTGTTTGAAAATACAGGATACGACTTTCCCGTACTGATGAATGCTTACGGCAGCGAACGCCGCATGTGCCTGGCCCTGGGCGTACAGCACCTGGATGATGTAGCCCGCAATATTGAAGACCTCTTTAAACTCCTTTCTTCTCCCAAAGAAAGTATACTGGAAAAACTGAAATTACTGCCCAAACTGGGCGAATTTGCCTCCTGGATGCCCAAAGTAAAAAGCGGGCGCGGAGCCTGCCAGGAAGTGATCTGGCAGGGGGAACAGGCCAATATCAATAAGCTGCCCGTGATCACCTGCTGGCCTAAAGATGGCGGTCCTTTCGTTACCCTCCCCATCATTCATACCAAGGACCCACAGACCAATATCCGCAATGTAGGCATGTACCGCATGCAGGTATTTGGCCCGCAACTCACCGGCATGCACTGGCACCGCCATAAAGTGAGCGCCAAACATTTCAATGAATACAAAAAGCTGGGCATCAAGATGCCGGTGGCAGTAGCCCTGGGCGGCGATCCCGTATATGCTTATTCTGCCACGGCGCCCTTACCGGAAAATGTAGATGAATACATGCTCGCAGGCTTCCTGCGGAAGAAAAAGGTAGAACTGGTAAAATGCATCACGCAGCCTTCTATTGAAGTGCCAGCCGATGCCGATTTCGTGATAGAAGGATATGTAGACCCTCATGATGAACTGATCTGGGAAGGCCCCTTTGGTGACCATACAGGCTATTATTCCTTGCCCGACTGGTACCCTAAGTTTCATATTACAGCCATCACCCACCGGAAAAAGCCGGTATATCCTGCTACGATCGTCGGCATTCCCCCACAGGAAGATGCCTGGCTGGGGAAAGCCACGGAACGCATTTTCCTGGCGCCCATTAAAATGACGATGGTGCCGGAAATTGTAGATATGGACATGCCGGTGGAAGGGGTTTTCCACAACCTGGTGATCACCAAGATCAACAAGGAATACCCCGGCCAGGGACAAAAAGTGATGAATGCCATGTGGGGCGCCGGACAGATGATGTTCAATAAGATACTGGTGCTGGCAGATGGTAAAGTACCTATCACAGACTATAAGGCACTGGCGCAATATGTGTTCAGGAACCTGAATCCCGCTACGGATATTTCTTTCTCCCAGGGACCGATGGATGTGCTCGACCATAGCTGCAGCAAACTGGGTTTTGGCGGTAAGATGTGCATTGACGGAACAGCGAAACTGGAAGAAGAAACGGACGATAGCTACCATGCGCACTTTACTGACTTCCAGGTCGACGACAAATTGATCATGTCGCAATTCCCGGAGATACACAGCTTCAATACAAGCCTCCTGCCTCTCGATATTCCCTGTGTAGTGATCTCAGTACGCAAGAACCGCCCCGGCCATATCCGGGAACTGCACCAGCAATTGTGCCAGTCTCATGTGATCGAAGGAGTGAAGATGGTATTGTATGTAGAGCATACTGTGGATGCCAACGACCTGCCTGTAGCGTTGTGGCGCTTCTGCAATAACCTGGATCCCCGGCGCGACAGTCTGCCTGCCGAACAGCTTTCCTTACAACAGCCCGGTAAGAAATGGGCCTGCATGGGCTTTGATGGTACTATTAAAACAAAGGCCTTTGATGATTTTCAGCGCGACTGGCCCAATATCATTGTAGCAGCGGATGATACTATTGCCGCTGTAGACAAGAAATGGCCTGAACTGGGACTGGGTGGCTTCCTTCCTTCCCCTTCCCTGAAATTTAAAGGGCAGATCTACGGTGAAGAAGCGGTGGTAGAGTAATAGTGGATCACTGTTTCTTGATCACGATCCGTTGCGCATCATCCAGCGCTACTTCGTCGAAGAATTTCCTGACAGCCGCATAATCGGCAGCAGGTATCTGCAGTTGATTCAATGTAAGTGAGGTAGTGGAGAATACCACCTTTTCGCTTTCATCGTACCAGCATTTTGTTTGATAGCTGGCCAAGCCGCATTTGATCTCTTTGCTCTGTGGCAATGCTTCGATCGCAAAGCCATCGGGCAGCTTGATCTTCGTGGTATCCGTTTTTACGTAAGGGTTGTTGAAATAATAGTCCAGCTTCCGCTTATCGGACTTCGGCATCTTCGTTTCACTCAATTTGTATTGGCGCGGGCTAAGGAACATCTTATTGCCTGCAATGAACTCAGGTACTTTTTCTACTACCATTTCGAGTTCCGCAAGCATGTTAACAGGGTCTTCCTTCCTGGTGAAATTGAATTCATCAGGCTGCTTGTAACCCATATAGTTGACGATAAATTCTTTTTGATCATCCTTTTTCTCATTGGCTACATAGTCGATCAGCATCTTGAAATAGCCGGTGGTGTTGAACTTGCTCACTACTTTACCAGAGCCATCAGGCTCAATAACGATGGTGGTCAGCACATTGAATTTATTGGCAGCAGCTACACTTCTCGGTGTAGGGACCAATGCGCCCCCTTCTTCGGTGATCAACAGCGCATTCCTGTTTTCGGTACTGGAGCCGAGCGTACCAAAATCGATCACCTTGCTGGTGCATTCCAGCCAGATAGTGTCCTTAGGTTGAGGCACACACAGGATCACGTGGTTGAAGCGGGCCATGGGAAAATTGGGGTCCACAGGCGCCATATCGTATTGGGAATTAATGAGCGCCCGGTGACTCCTGATACCTACCGCTTTTAGTGCCGCATACATGTAGTTGGTGAGACCCTTACAATCGCCATATTTCTTCTGATCGGTAAAGGCAGCGGGCAATGATTTCCATCCGCCAATACCCAGCTGTATGCTCACGTACCGGAAATTCTTTTGCAGGTAGCTGTATAGGATGCGTACCTTTTCCCGGTCATCTTTTGCGTCTTTTACCAGGTCTTTAAGGAAGGCCTTGCGGTCTTCGGGAAGTACATCCGTGCCTTTGTGCAGCTCGTTGTACCATATGCCCAGGTTCTTCCAGCTGCTCATATCGCCTTCGTAATCATCCATCTTAAACCGGTTGGCGGCCAGTAGGATATAAGGGTATTGGTTGGCAGCGTTCACGGAGCCTGCTTCGGTTTGAATAGCCGGTAAATTGCTGACCGACCATACATAGGTCTTGTATTTATCGTCTTCCGTTACCTTGGGAGGCAATTTGATCGCCTGTTCTTTGTAGCGGAGGTCCAGGTTTTTGGGAACCTTCACGGTAAAGGAAGATTGCTGTACGCCTTCATCCGGTACAATGATGCTGTAAAAAGGAAGAAAGAGAGAGCCTTTGAATTTCTTCTCCACTTCCGTCTCGATGGTGATCGGGTAAGAAGGGGCGGGGATTTTTATATAGGAATTTTTGTTATCATTGATAAGGTCATCACTGCCGCCATAGGTCATCAGGTCTTTTTTCTTATACTTGTTGATCTGTTTGCCCGCTGCATCATATACTTTGATCTCTACATTTTCCAGGAAGAAGAACTTATTGTCATATTGCTCTGAGAAAAACAATTTATAGGCCCCATCTGCATTCAGGATGGTATATACTTCGTGTGTTTTTAGATAACCCCGGTCTATATCGGTGATCTCAAAGAAAGAGTTTTCGTATCGCTTCACCACCGAAGCATTCTTTTTAAGCGAATCCGGTATGGAGGCCACATTCAGGGAAGGCATTTGTGCCTGTATAAGGAAGGATGACAATATTGATACGGTCAGCAGCAGGGGTTTTTTCATAACAGTTACTTTTTCTTGAATACAATCTGTTCGTTTACCATATCGAACATCTTTTTGTAAAACTCTTTCATTTCTCCGTATTCATCCACACCATACAGGCTCTTCTTAAATTCGACCCTGACCCTTGCCAATACCTTTTTGTTGGCAGCATCGTCAAACAGTTCACGAATGAAGACCACCGTTTTGTCGGCATTGACCAGTTGCAGTGATTTGGGCAGTGCATCGGCCACATAGCCTTCCGGTACATCAATATAAGTACTAAAACTGATGCTCTGCCTGTACCCAAAATTGATATCGCTAAACCGGTTGGTTGCTATAAAGGGATTGGCTTCAAAACCCGAGAACAGGTTGATCGGTACAAAGATATAGTCTCCCGTAACCGTTGCCCGGGCTTTAAAGCGTATATGCTGGTAGAAGGGCAGGGAGTCCTGGTCTTCATTCTTGGTTTCCACACTGTCGATCGTCAGCGATGCACTTGCTTTCCGGAAGGTATTCAGGTACCGGTCCCGGCTGCGTTTCCAGGATCGCAGGCGATCAATACGTGCATACTGCAGGCTGTTTATATAAGCATCTCCTGAAATGAGTTGGTTGGCGTCCACCTTCAGCGAAACGGTAATGTTTTCCCTGAATAGATTGGAGTCATCTGTAATGTTAACAATACCTCCTTTCTTACGGTTAACGATAAAGGCCGTGGTATTGAGGATGCTGAAAGGTACCATTTCCGGTTGCCCAAAAGGATCCGTAGCGTCCAGGTAATAATTCTTGCCGTCGATCAATACAATAACATAAGTGGCATTGAACTGGTCCACGAAAGGATATTGTGTATATACCTTGCCCAGGTGCCGCTCACTCACCAGGATAGGGTAGGCCTCCAGCCCGGCCTCCATCAGCAGGTTCAACAGGACGAAGTTTACCTCGGTGATATTGCCTTTTTTCTTGCTCCAGGCGGCTTTAACCCCATCGCCGCTGGCATGGCCATAAAAGCCATTCCAGGTCATATAATTGCGGGTATAATTGTAGATCCGGCGCATTTTTTCCTGGGAAGAAGGGAGGGCTTTCATTTGTTCAATGAATGCTTCCGTACCACTGATATTCTTGCCGATCTGACTACCGAAATAAGGGGCTGCATTCAGTTCACGGGTCACTTCGTCCCAGGATGTCATATATTTTTGGCGTCCGAATCCGCCGTTATTATAGGCTGATAGCTGAAAAGTGACCCGCTGCAGGTAATCTTTCCGCGCATCCATATAAGGTTCATCACGTAGGCCGGCAATGTTGCGCATTTCAAAGAATATCTTACCATCCCGTGAATCGGGTTTTACTGTGATGGGCAATTGGTCGCTTTTATGAACCACGTAAGCAAACTCGTAATTGGGAGGAATGCCTAAGTTGTATTTACTCAATACCACCGGTAATTCCTGTTGGAATTCCCAGTCATCCAGGTTGAAGTAATTCTTTTCCGTGCTGCGGTATTTGTATTCAATAATACTGCCCACCCGGATACCCGGAAAGGTAAATTTCTTCAGGTGCCGGATATCATTACTGGCTTCCGTAAAAATTGATTTCCTGTCTACTGCCAGCGTGGTCTGGTTATTGGAACCATCAAAATTGAAGGCGGTCGCTTCAATATCATCGATGGACTGGAAGTCATTCTTTGCATAAAAGGGGATCATGACATTGGCATACTCCAGCCCTTTTTCCTTTAGTATCTTGATGCGGATATGCCGGTAAGTAATGAGGTGGCGTTCTTCGTTATAATCCGATACGGCTTCATCGATCAGTACAATAGCCACGGCCTCGCTGTCGAAAGCGCATACCTTCAGATCACGTTCTTCCTGCGACAACTGTCCCCAGGTCTCAAATTCAGGTTGGGCCCATACGGTTATACTACATACCAGGGGCAAAAGGATCAGTACTACAGGTCTCAATACCCGGCTCACCATACCACGCTCAATGCTCATGTATATCAGGATTTAGCTTTTTTGCGAATGGCGTACTGCTCATTCAATAAGGCAAATAATTGCTTGTAAAATTCCTTAAAATCGGGGTATTCCTCCGGAGTATAGAAAGGTTTTTTAAATTCCAGGGAAATTCGCACTGCCAATATATTCTTTTCTGAATTAATACGACGGGTGATGGAGATGCTGGTATCGGGCATAATCATCCGCATGCTTTTGGGAAGGGCCTCAAATTCATAGGATTCCGGGATGGTAATATTGGCTACGATCTGGTAATTCTGGTTGGAACCGAAGAATACATCGGAAAACCGGTTGTCGGCCACAAAGGGATTTTTCTCCAGGCCTGTAAACAGGTTTACCGAGAAATATTTATACTCCCCGGAACTATTAACAGGCTGGTTGAATTTAACGGTTTGGGTAAGCGGCAGTGAGTCCACATCTTCGTTATTAATACTCAGGGTATCTATTTTTACACCAGGGTTGGAGCCGGTAAAGTATTTTTCAATGAACTTGTCTTTTCCCTCTTTCAGTACCGGTAATCTTGCCACACGCGAATAGTCAAAGGAGGTAACACTGGCTTCTCCTTGCATCACCCCTTGTTCGTCAATATTAGCCTGTACGATCACCGTTTCGCGGAAGAAAGGTTTTTCATCCCACAATACACGCCAGCCCCATTCGCCTGTGTCGATTTTTTCTATTACCAGCCCTTCGGAATACATCACCTCGTAAGGGATAAGCCTGGCGGGCGTATATTTTTCTGTGGCATCCAGTACATAATTTTTATCTCCGATCGTCACATAGGCCAGTACCTTATTGAAGTTCCGGTAATGGGCAAAAGAGGTATTGACCCGGCCATTGGCACGGGTACTTACCAGCAGGGGAGAAGCTTTCAGGCCCGCATCCTTCAGCAGGTTCACCAATATCAGGTTGATCTCACCCGAAGTGCCTTTTTTATCCTTCCAGGCGCTTTTCACCCCATTCAGCGCCCAGATGCTCCCATAATTATTCCACTCCATGTTCTTGCGTACATAATTGTGGATGGTTACCATACGCAGGTAAGGATCAGATTGTTTTTTTAAGGCTTCATCCAGGTCAGCTGTCCGGGGAATATCTCTTTTCATTTGTACCCCAAAATCTTCATCTTCGGCCAGGAATCGGATGATCTGTGGCCAGGTATACAACCTGCTTTGGCGGGGTGCACTGACAGGATTGATGGCAATGACCCTGGTTTCGATCCGCTGCAGGTAATCTTCGTCACAGGAAATATAGGGTTCATCCCGCAGGGCAGGAACATTGGACATCGTAAGTGTCTTGATGTTGCGGCGGCCTTTACTTTCCGATTTCTGCTCCACCGGTAATACACACAGCGGGGTAGACACAAATTCTACTTCTTCCGGAAAATCTACCCGGTAACGGCTGTATTTAACAGGGATAGACCGCTGGAAATACCAGTTAGACAGACCAATATTGGTGTGGGTGTATTTGTATTCGATGATGCTGCCGGCCTTCACTTCGGGGAAAGTAAACACCTGTTCGGAATAGCGCTTGTCTACCGGCTTTTCATAGATTAGCTTTTTCTCCACTTTCGTAATGACAATATTGCCCCCGGCATCCAGGTTATAGGTCTGCGCCGTAAGACTTTTGATGGTCTCATCATTACGATAGCTGTGGTAGGGGATGTGGATGTCGGCAAATTTCAGGCCCTTATCTTTGAGGATCTTGATGCGTACATGGTGTACCAGCTCAATAGCGCCAAACATATCCAGGTAGGATTCGCCGGCATCAAAAAGCACTACGGCTTCTGCATCCTTGTCAAATTCACATTCTTTTAACAGCAGGTCGGCCTTTTCAACAGTACCAAAAGCAGGAATGTCCTTGTCCCGTTGGGCGAAAACAGGCATGGTAAGCCCCAATAGTGTGATCAGGGCAAGCGTCTTTCTCATATTAAGGGTTTAGTTTTTGAACCTGGGAGGTTCTGCCGGCTACTACAGTCTTGCGTAATAACGCAGGAATTAACCGGCTATTATTCAGAACCTTTAACAGGAATAATAATTTATTTTATTGGCATATGTGAATACCGCGGGTTAGTTTTGTCTCTGGAGGTGGTTGGTTGGGAGCATACAGGCGTGAAGGATCAGGTACCGGGTACCTGCGGTTTGAGGAGGGTTGCATACAAGGGGTTATTAGAAGACAATAATAACGAAAAAAAAGTCCTATACAAATATTAAAATAAAGCACTTGACCATGTTCGTGAAAACTTCTTTTATGGCGTTCTGTTGGGTAGCCATGGCCGGTTTAGGGTATACCCAAACGAAGAAGCCTGCCCCAGTGAAGACCATGGGCGCCAAACCCGCCACCGCAAAGCGTCCTGTGAAGCCTGCAGGGCAGAACACCCTGTTGTGGGAGATCTCCGGCAATGGCCTTCAACAGCCTTCCTACCTGTTTGGTACCATGCACATCCTTTGTGATAAGGATGCCACGTTGAGCCCCAACCTGAAAAAGGCTATCAAGGATGTACAGGTGATCTATTTTGAGCTGGACATGGATGATATGGGCGAACTGATGGGCGCCATGAAATACCTGCGTATGAATGACGGCAAGAAACTCCAGGACCTGCTCACCAAAGACGAATATGACCGGGTAGATAACTATTTTAAGACCCACAAAATGCCTATGTCCCTCTCTTTTATGAGCCGGTTTAAGCCCTATTTTATTTCCAGCCTCATCGGAGAACAGGTAATGACCTGCGATGCCGACAAGAAAAATGGCAGCGAACAGCAGATCATGCAGGAAAGCAAGCAATATGAGAAGGAGATAAAGGGACTGGAAACGGCAGAATTCCAGGCGGGATTATTTGACAGCATACCTTATGACAAACAAGCCAAAGACCTGGTAGCCTACATCGACAGTATCGACAGCTATAAACAAACCACCCTGGAAATGGTGGAGGTATACCGCAAGCAGGACCTGAGTCGCCTCGACTCCCTGGTGCACAAGAGTGATCCCGGTATGGAACAATATATGGACCTTTTATTATATGGCCGTAACCGCCGCTGGGTAGCTACCATGCCCAATGTGATGGGGCCGCGTTCGGCTTTATTTGCCGTAGGGGCGGGGCATCTGAGTGGAGAACAAGGGGTGATCAGCCTGTTGAAGAAGAAGGGATATACGCTGACACCGCTGAAGAACTGAGGTCGGCAGTCGGCAGTCGGCAGTCGGCAATCGACAGTCGGCAATGAGGCACCCATAAAGCAAGAGGCTGAGTAAATGGAACAAATGTTCGATTTACTCAGCCTCTTAAAATTTCAGGGACTTTAATTGCCGATTCCGGACTGTCGATTGCCGGAAAACACTAATGTGATATGACTTTTAAAACTGCTCCAGACCACTGAAGAAAAAGCTTCCTTCGATAGCGGCATTCTCATCACTGTCGCTGCCATGCACCGCATTCTCGCCTAAAGAAGTAGCGAATAATTTACGGATGGTACCTTCCTCAGCCTGGGCCGGGTTGGTAGCGCCGATCAGTTTGCGGAAAGAAGCCACCGCATTTTCTTTTTCGAGGATAGCTGCAATAATGATCCCGCTGCTCATAAAAGATACCAGCTCACCATAAAAAGGGCGTTCTTTATGTACGGCGTAGAATTCGCCGGCTTTTTCAGCACTCAGCTTCGTTTGTTTCAAGGCTACGATCCTGAAACCTTCCTTGATGATCCTGTCCAGGATAGCTCCGGCATGACCATTCTTCATTGCATCCGGCTTGATCATTGTAAACGTGCGGTTACTCATATGTTTTTACTCAATTTTGGCCGCAAATATAGAAAATCCCTTTTGGCTGTTGGACTTTATTTGTGCAACTTTGCCACCATTTTATGCTACCTATTCAGGAATTATATCCATTACTTTCTACCCCCCGTACAGTGGTGATTACCATGCATCAAAAGCCCGACGCCGATGCCATGGGGTCAGCCCTGGGCCTTTACCATTTCCTAAAGCAGCTGGGACACAAGGTTACCGTGATCTCGCCTACCAACTGGGCCAGGTGGCTTAACTGGATGCCGGGCTGCGATACAGTCGTTGACTTTGAGCTGAACCGCGAAAAAGCAGATGGTATCATGGACCAGGCAGAATGGTTTTTTTGTCTGGATTTCAATGTGTTACAGCGTACCAAGAATATGGCCCCCAAAATAAGGTCCCTTTCCTGTACGCGCATCCTCATTGATCACCACCAGCAGCCGGAAGTCGCCAGCTTTGCCTACGGCGTGTCTGAGACCTCTAAAAGCTCCACCTGCGAAATGGTGTATGACTTTATAACAGGATCGGGACATGGCGATAAGATCAACATCGCTATGGCCGAATGCCTTTATGCCGGGGTAATGGCCGATACGGGATCTTTCCGTTTCCCTGCCGCCAGTGCCGCCGTCCACGCGATGGTAT
Source organism: Paraflavitalea soli (assembly GCF_003555545.1). GTDB lineage: Bacteria > Bacteroidota > Bacteroidia > Chitinophagales > Chitinophagaceae > Paraflavitalea > Paraflavitalea soli. The sequence continues at coordinate 1,199,343 of NZ_CP032157.1, forward strand.
CGGACCTGAAAGCACGGGGCCTGGATCATACCCAGGTGCACGAGAATATCTATGACAACTTCCTGGAAAACCGTTTACGGTTTATAGGGCATGTGCTCCTGCACCGCATGGAGATCTATTATGAATACAATACAGCTTTGATCGCCATCTCCAAAAAAGACCTCCTGCGCTTTGAAATAAAGACAGGAGACTCCGATGGACTGGTCAACTATCCGCTCAGTATACAGGGTATCAAGCTCGCTGCACTGGTGATCGACCGCGATGAGGAACGTAAATGGAGTTTCCGCAGCAAGGGTGATTTTGATGTCAATACCTTTGCGCGTAAGTACTTTGAGGGTGGCGGCCATTTCAATGCCGCCGGTGGACGCAGCAGCGCCTCCCTCGACCAAACAGTACAGGACTTCCTGGAAGCCATGAAACAAAGCGCCCTGGAATTACAGGATTAAACACAGCATCATATTTTTGCCGCTGGTGAAGTGGCAGGTGACCTATAAAAAACAATTAACTTAAAATGAAAAGAACAACGATTCTTCTTGGTAGCCTGGCAGTAATGCTCCTGATGGCAGCATGCTCCGGCGGTGGTTTCAAAAAAACTAAGAGCGGCCTCTTATACAAAGTTATTTCTGATGGCAAAGGAAAGGCGGCACAGCGTGGCCAGGTCCTGAAGTTTCACGTTTCACAACGTATTAAGGGTGGCAGCAAGGATTCCCTGCTCGGCGAAACGTATGGTAAAATGCCTTCTTACGCACAGGTAGACAGCATCGGGCCAATGTACCATCCTGCTGAAATATTCCCCCTCCTGCGCAAGGGTGATAGCGCTGTAGTAGTCATGCTGGCCGATACCCTGTTCAAAAAGAACCCAGGTGGATTGCCTCCTTTTATTGGCAAGAAAGATAAGATCTTCATCACCTTTAAGATATTGGATGTGTTTACAGCAGACAGCCTGGCTCAGAAAGACCAGATGGCTGAAAGCACCAAGGAACAAGCCCGTCAGCAGGTAGAACAGGAAAAAGCGGCTGCAGAAGGCGAAAAGCTGAAAGGCCCTGCTGCAAAAGAAATTGAGGACTACCTCGCTAAAAATAAGATCGTTACCCAAAAGACACCGGGTGGTACTTATGTTGAGATCAAGGAACAAGGTACTGGCATGCAGGCTGCAGCCGGTAAAAAGATTGCCGTGAAATACACAGGCAAACTGTTCCCCTCCGGAAAACAATTCGAAAGCAATATGGATGGCAGCAGGCCTCCTTATGAGCTGGTATTGGGTACAGGTTCTGTGATCCCCGGTTGGGATGAAGGCCTGGCTTACTTCAAGAAAGGCGGCAAAGGAACTTTGTATATTCCTTTCTTTCAGGCTTATGGCGACAGGCCCGGCCCTGGTCAAAAGCCCCACGAAAGCCTGATCTTTGATGTAGAAGTAGTAGAAGTGGCTGATGCGCCAGCTCCTACCGCTCCTGCACCACAACCAGGCACTCCGCCCCAAGGTCACTAAAAAAACAATGACTAAATAGCTGAAAGGCAGCCAGTAATGGCTGCCTTTTTTATATGTTGTTCAAGTGTTGCCGCAGCATCTACCTATCTCGATCTCATCCACGCTTTAAAATGCCCTGCCTTCGCCTTGCTGATGAGTATTTTTTCGGGAGGCGCCGGTAGCACATGTACATACAGCCTGCCATTGAAATAGTGCTGCACCTCTTTAATGGCTTTCCGGCTTACCAGGAACTGCCTGTTGGCCCGGTAAAACTCCCAGGGGTCCAGTATGGCCCCCAACTCCTCGAGGCTTTTTTCTTCCATAAAATACGAGGCTTTATCATGTGTCATGCCCCGTACCAGGGTATGCTGCAATTCAAACCAGGCGATATCTGCTACACCCAACGGGATCAGTTTGTCTTTATACGGCACCAGGAAATTCCGTTTGTAGGTGCCCGCTGCATTGATCAGCATTCTAACCTTTTCAATGCTCTGCAAGTCTGGCAGCATCTGCTGCCTGCTGTCAAGCCGTTTAAATTTATCAATGGCCTGTGTCAGCTTTTCACTTCTTATGGGCTTCAGCAAATAATCAATGCTATTGAGTTCAAAAGCCTGGATGGCATATTGATCGTAAGCTGTAGTAAAGATGATGGGGGTATCGATGACCATATCTTTAAAAATGGAGAATGACAGCCCATCAGACAGATTGATGTCGAGGAAGATCAGGTCAATGGCCGGCCTTGCTGCCAGGAAATCCCGGGCGTCTTCCACATTGTCAATGACAGGCGCAAAATCTACCTGTTCAAAATGTACCGCTACCATGGCTGTCAACTGGGTAGCTGCACTGTCTTCGTCTTCAATGATCAGTATATTCATCCGGTGTTATTAAAGGAATGGTTACAGAAAATTCATGGGCTGTTCGGCGTACAATAATTTCACGGTTGCATAAGTAGCTGCAGCGCTGATTGAGGTTCGATAAGCCAATGCCGGTGGAATAGGGCGCTATCTTTTTCTCTTTAATGGGGTTCGTAACAGTAAGTCCCGACCGTCCTTCCAACGATATGCCGATCCTTAACGGGGTCCTGGCTGCAATGACATTGTGTTTGACCGCATTCTCTACCAGTATCTGAATGGCGATGGGAGGAAGCATCATCCTTTCGGCTTCCTGGGGTATATTAAAATGCAGGATCAGCTTATCGCCATACCTGCCTTTCAGCATACCGGCATAGGCATTCATAAACTGCATTTCTTCCCGCAGGGTAACCAGGTTGTGTTTGCCGCTTTCCAGCATATAGCGGAATACATCGGACATATTGTTGATAAAATGAACAGCTTCCTGCTGGTTGGTATGAATGAGTGCATTGACCGTATTAAAAGAGTTGAACAGGAAATGAGGGTTTACCTGGTTGATCAACATTTCATAGCGCGTTTCCGCATTTACTTTCAGCAGGTGTTCATTAGCGATGCGTACCTGGTGGTTGTAAAACAGCAGCCGGTAAATATGAGCAATGAATATGGCGAGCATCGCCTCCAGGATGAAGGTCATATTAAACAGGAACCTGAAGACCTTTTCGTGCAGGTAGGGATCAAATAAAGAGAGGTGTAGCTGCAGGAATGAAAAATTCAACAGGAAGAACAAGACAATATTATAGCCGATCTTTTGATAAATAGAGGCCGGATCATAGGCCAGAAAGCCCAGCGAGATCTTTTGGTGCTGCAAATTCAGCAGGAGAAAAGTGGCCGCCACCAGGAATGTGTATACTGCCCGCATGAGAAAATCGAAGAGCCTGAGATCAATGAGTATCCCACTTTGCAGATGGCGCAACACCGCCAGCCTGGGAAGGGTAAACAATACCGCGATAGCCAGGGCGGTGAGCGCCACCAACTTTGGTTTTGCAGGGATAGTATATGATTTGAATGTTTTCAACATAACTGGTAGGCTTATCTTGATGGCCATGCAGGCTAATAAACCCCGCCGGCTATAGACCTTCCTGAAGTAGCAGGGGTTTAATCAGGGCAAAGAATATCCCTTAAAAAAATCCCAGATCAGGTCAGTGGCATTGATCACGGTAGAAGGCTCATCGCCCCGGCGGTTGCTTTTAAGCCCTCCCGGCCAGGCATGGCCCCCATCCCGTGTGAGGTAACGACGGATCACTGCACCCGTACCGCATCCCGGCCATTCGGTCAATTGATACCTGTTATCATCTGTCAGGATAGTGGGGGTAGTGGCGCAGCCGTTGTGTTGCGCCCACACCCGGTGTACCGAATCAACCGGCGGAAAATAATACCCGCCAATGCCTATGCCGCCCACATAAGGTATCTTGGTGTCGAGTGTTGAATGAATATGTAAAATGGGCATAGGCCGCGATGGCGCAAGTGGAGCAGGTAACATCATCGAACAACTAACTACTGCCACAGCAGCAATCCTGTCTGGCATTTCACTGGCCAGCCGGTAAGTAAGCATACCGCCATTCGACATACCGGTCACATACACTCTTTTGGCATTGACCTTATAACTGGTTACCAGCTTATCCAGCAAGGTGCGTATATATTTTACATCGTCGATACCCTGCTCTAAGGCAAAGTCGCAACAGGTGCCTGCATTCCAGGTGCGTAATCCCAATATTCCCGTACTTCTGACCCCTTCCGGATATACCGCAATAAACCCGGCGCTGTTGGCCTTATCCGTAAAACTATAATCATGTTCAAATTGGGTGGCGCTACCCCCCGTGCCATGCAAGCCTATAACGAGTGGGAGCATTGTATCACTTTCATAATAACCCGGAGGCAAATTGAGCAGGTAAGTACGTGCCCTCCCGTCTACTGTCAATGTTCCGTTAATACGGTAGGTCTTTTCCTGGTCCGATTGCTTGTCACAACTGGTAAACACGAATAAGGATATGATGGTGAGGATCGTATTGAATACGTTTGTCATTAGTTTGTACATTTAAGATGAAAAGGGATGGTGTGATGTAAAGTGGACGTGCTGAAGGAGCTACAGCACGTCCGGGGATGATTACTCAATCTGCCTAACCCTTAGACCTTTGCTCCTTAAAGTCTTCCTTCATTTCTTTTTGCTGTTGCTTAAAGAGCTTGTATTGCTCTTCCGTTAATATCTTTTTGGCCTGGGCATCCCGCTCATTGTTCAGGCTTTTGAACTTTTTATATTTGGAGAGTTTAGAGCCTGAAGATTGTTTTAATGCTGATAAGCCTTCCAGGTAGGTCATATTGATCGCTTCCATTTTAGTGGCCTGGTCTTCTGTCAGGTTGAGCTTAGCTTTGTAGGCCTCCTGTTTTTCTTTAAATTCCTTTTTTTGTTCCTCTGTGAGTTTGGATTGTGTAAAACCTGTTGCTGCTGTACCAAGCAACAGCAGAAGGAGCACGAGCATTTTGTTTGTCATAACATTTATTTGCTGACAAAGAAAAAGAGATAGCTGGCCTCAAACCAAGCTTAATAAGGGGAAGCTGCAAAATTAGCGGGGGAAGATGCTATTGGCGGTGTTGAAATATTTACGGGCCCTGTTCATTCAAAGGTCTGCGCAAAACAGATCACATTGCCTTCAGGGTCTATTGCTGTAAATTCACGCAATCCCCATGGCTGACTGACCGGCGGGGAGGGGAGGTTGGCTCCTTTGGCCAGTAATTCTTCATAGAGCGCATCTGCGTTATATATGTATACACAACAGCTGCCGATGCCGGTAGTTTGTGCTGTACGGACTGTAAGTATTATCCGTATACTGTCGCGGTCCATTACGCCCAGGTCATGCTGCTGGTAATTGACACTAAACCCCAATACATCCCGGTAGTAAGCAACACCCGCTGGTACATTGGTGAGGGGAAAGGTGGGCATTATTTTCCGGAGCTGTCCTTGTCCGGCTTCAGCATGCAGGTCAGCATAAAATCCATGATAGGATTTGCCAAACCACAGGGCATGGCCATCGGGATCACGCACCTCAAATAGCTCTATCTTGATCCAATTTACTTTTTCCGGCCGGGTCACCTGGCCGCCACGTGCTGCAATGGCGGCATGCATACTGACCACCTCTTCCACTTCAAAGAATACCATCGCCGATCCGCGGACGCTCATCGGGTCAGAACTGTCTACAGTATCTGCTTCTGTATAGAATTGAATACGGGCAGGGCCATACACTACTTCTGCTTGTGAAGGTATACTGCTTTTACTAGCCGGAGTTACTTCTTCAAATCCCAATACATTACAATAGAACGTTACACTGCGGGTTACATCGCTTACCGGCAGGTAACGACTTACCGGTGAAATAATGGATGGTTTTAAGATGGTATTCATGACTGAGTTATCTGATCTTTTTAAGTGCTGGCACCATACCGGCGAAACAGGCTATCCAGGCGTTCTTTAGTAAGCGGGGGGATATCGCTTTCCTGTGCCAGCCAGCCAAGCATGCCCTCTTCAATCGGAGCGTCCGCTTCGAGTAAGGTTTCCAGCATCTCCCAATAATCTACTTCGCCCTCCGGCCAGCGGTATACGCCATCGCTGTTGCACAGGGCCCATACGGCACAGCCAATAGCATTGCCGCCATAACTGTTGCGTGCTTCCAGTGACACATGGTGCGAAAGCAGTAGTTTGATGATGTTGATATGTCCACCCACCAGCGCCCAATGCAATCCATACATGCCATCAACTTCTACATTGGGATCGAGACCCTGGCTGATGAGAAAATCAACCACCGCCGTATGGCCATACTCGCAGGCCCAGACAAAACCGAGTTCCATTTGTTTTTGGGTAGCACTGGCTTTGAGAGAGCCATTTGCTTCAAAGAATTGTTTTACTACATCCAGCCTTCCCGTACCCGCCGCACCCTCCAGGTCAAGGAGCGCGCCATGACGCATCAGGAAATCCGCTGCTTCCGGGCGCCCATTGTGCAGGCAGCCATTGATGGCGTACTGTCCATTGCCAGCTGCCGATGGTTGGTCTATAACGGCGCCAGCATCCAACAATAATTGCAGCATGGTCGCCATAATACCTGCTTTGGCCGGATGTATACTTGTAGCTACCAGGCCCAGGGTAGTACTGCCGCCGCCGTACATATCAGCTTTGGCTTCCACTTCGGCACCGGCTGCCACCAAGAACTTTAATACTTCTATAGCATTGGCAGGATACTTTTGGCGGTAACCTTCCACACCATTGGTGCCGGTATAATGCAATAAGGTGGAGTGATGCGAACGCATGGAACGTGCGCTGATCAGGGAAGGGGTCTCCTGCAGCAATGTTTGCAGGGCAGGGATATCACCGGCCACAATGGCTTCCACAGCAGCTTCAAACCGTGCTGTCGGAGAACCGGGTTGTGTAACGTCAGTTACCCAGTCTGCCAGGTCGGACCAGCTGTCAAAAGCATACAGGTTAGTGATGGCCGCCATTGTATCCTCTTTTGTGATGACCCTGTTGCGGAATTCATCGTCTGTCAGTCGCCAGAAATAGTTGTTCTTTATAAACCGCAGGGCATTTTTATCCCCTGCTGTACAGGCTTCATACAGCTCATCGGCTTGTTGCTGGTATTGTTCCAGGCCAGCCTGTAATGGTAGCGGCCCAAATTTCATGATAGATATTTTTCAGGTCATGTGTATTGCTAATCGGAAGCCGATACACTCGTAAATTTTGCAATAAAGAAGTCTTTGATCTTTATTGCCTGTTTCTTTTGTTCCTCTCCAAATAAAAAGGGCCTGTCTCCCGTACCTTCTATAAAGATCATGGTAAGGTCATGAGCAGCGCTATCTATGTGAAATGTATATCTGATATCCATTGTTATGCGTGAGCGTTATATTGTTTCAGAAGTGTAACAATCTCCTGGTGTCCCCGGCGTGTGGCCCAGGCAAGGGGAGTGGCCCAGGGGGCGCCGGCCTTGTTGGGATCAGCGCCCTGCTTCAACAAGAAATCGACCATTTGCTGCTTCCCATGTTTAGCGGCATGCCCCAACGGCGTACTATAGAACTCATCATCTACTGCGTTAATATCGGCTCCGTGTTCAAGAAAAATGGTTGCATTCTCTATGTCATTCCGTTTGGCATATACGTGCAGAGGAGTAATACTCAACCAATTGCAATAGCTGGCATTCATACCCTGCTCAAACAGGAAATCGGTAAGTGCGCGTGTTTTTATAGGGTCTGCTGATCCCTGGCTTTTAACACCTACGGCAATACGCTTAGCCAGATCAGGCTGGTAGCGCAGCATCAGTCGCACAAAAGATTCATGTCCCTGTCCGGCAGCGTCTTCGAGTGCGCGTGCATCATTGGCCAATGAAGGGTTGGCATTGAAAACGGCTGCTGCTGTCTGTATATCACCGGCATAGGCCAACAGGTTAACGTTCCTGGCTGCACCGTATGAACAGAGTAGTTCTACCAGCGATTTATCGCCATTGGACATTGCCATACTGAGCGTGTCTGCGGAGCTTTCCACTTCCGTATTGGGATAAGCGCCATGTTCCAGCAATAATTTGGCAATTTCGGAATGCCCCCTGGTAACTGCCGAATACAACGTACGCCCCCGTGGAGCGATCCCTGGTTCCGGTAAGTTGGGGTCTGCGCCCCGTTCCAGCAATAGCTGCACGATCTCAATATGTCCTCCACTTGCAGCATTGGTCAATGCAGATCCTGAACCCGAATAACCGGTAACACAATCAGAAATACGGTTAGCAAGTGTAGGATCCTGGTCCAGTAACTCCCGCACCTTTTCTATATTTCCTGTAAGCGCTGCCATATAGATATCAAGCCGGGCTCCATGAGAAACCAGGTGCCTGAAAATATCACTGGGAGTAGCCACAGTGTCTTTGGGAACATCGCGCCACCCACGATAGGCATAGTCTCCATTACAAAGGTGGATGGGGTGTGCTCCATCCGTACGCTTCGAATTTATATCTGCTCCACGGGCCAGTATTTCATCAATCATATCCGGTTGCCTCGTCATGGTAGCCCAATGAATGGCCTGGTTGGCATTTTCATCACGGGCATGCACCAGTTCCGGCGATGCGTCCAGCAAAGCCTGCACTTTTTTCAGGTCCCTGTTCCGGATGGCTTCTGCTATAAGGCCGCCTCCCGGTGTGCCTTGATTTCCGGTAATGGCATTTTCCAGGAGGCGCTGTATCTCAGTATAGTTGCGTTCCCGCGCTATCTCCAATAAAGTATCTTCCGTACCTGAGCTGATAGGGCTGGCGCCCCGCTCCAGAAAATAAGCCACTACTTCCGGTTGGTTTCCCCGCACTGCAAAAGACATCGGATTGCGGTAATCGTAGGCACTGCGGACCAATGAAGGGTCTTTGTCGAGCAGGGCTTGAATGGCTGGTATATCGCCCTTCATCGCAGCGGTGAACATAGCCCATATATCTGTCCCTTTCCCGGTGGACCAGAACAATGGTTCATCTTTAGTAAGTGCTTCCGGTGGATACATGGTTATTTCAATTCGGTTGGTCGTATGATATGGTAAAATGAAAGTTAGTCAACAGGACAGATGTCGGCCAGCTTTTGCAGGTCGCGCCAGCCATAGCCGCCATGAAAATCTCCTTTCTTATCGTAGAGCCGTTCCCCGCGTAAAGCCTCATGGAAACGGTTGGATGGATTTTGAGGTATGCCAAACAATACCATCGAAGTGATGCCCATACTCAGGAAGCGGCGGGCTACATGACCCACCATCAACCGGCCAAGTCCCAGGCGCTGGTATTCCAGCAGCATGTAGAGCTGATTTAATTCACCGCCAAAATCGGGCAGGTCTGCATGACTGTATCTTGCACCTTTCGCAAAACCGATCAGCCTGCCTTCGCGGTTCTGTACTACAAAACAAAACCAGCTACCGTCTTTCACGGCAAATTGTTCACGCCACTGGTGCTCACGTATCTCATAGGTCGGCGGATTTTTGACCGTCCAGTAAGTATCTGACCAGGTTTGTACATGCAGGGCTGCCAGTGCCGGCAGGTCATTGGCCGTCGCCTCCCGGATGGTAAAAGATTCCAGTGTTTCACCCCATTCCCTTAACCTGCGCAAATTGGTCGTTTTGGAAGGCCTTTTAAGTCCCATGATGAAGCGGCCAATACTATGACTAAATTTCATAAAGAGATCGTATAACTGGTTATAAATACCTGAGCCAGCCTTTCTCCGGATGGGGCCAGCAACAAACCCGTTCTTTATAAAGTTAACCAATAGTCCGCTGAGGTGGATAAGGGGAATATGCAGAAGGTAATAAAAGAGGGGCACCCGGCCAATCCCTATACTGATAAAACCGGGAGAAGAGGGTAATGATGTCATAAAGAAAGTTGTTTTTCAGACTGGTTGAACAGTTGTCTTCATGGCTATACCTTCCCTTTTGCCATCATCCCCTTTTTTCCCGGAAGGTTAATCAAAACCGGAAGTCTGGCCCTGAATTTCAGGCAAATAACAGGACCTAAAAAACATTTTTGATATCCTGTTCAAAAAACTACGCAAGCCGGCAGTTTACCTTGAAAACCGGAAACCCAAATAACATTGTTCCTGACCGCATAGTTTTTTCTGCTAGTTTTGGTATACACGATTTTATGAGTATCACTCCTGCACACGATCAGGCTGTTCTCCGGAATGCCCGGCATACACAACTGGAACAGGCCGTTGCTGATAATCACCGGCAATTGTTTGATCTCAATGCGAAGGCACTGGGAGGAACGGTTCATTCCGCCGAAGGGCTCACTTACACGTATACCCGTTCCAATGGATCGGCAGTAACTTTTCCGTCCATGACGGAGGAGGCGGCAGGCGCAGCGCTGGATGCCATGATGGATTATTACCGCACACAACAGGCGGACAATGTAGGATACTGGTCGCTCGATCCGCCCAGCCCGGCCAATATTGGCGCCTCTTTACTGGCCCGGGGATTTCAACCAGGATGGCAGCCCTGCTGGATGGCGCTTGACCTGGGTACCATGCATACAGATTATACTGTACCGGATAATGTGCAAATACTGGCCGACAATCATACCTCCGTCAACCGGATCAAAGACCTTCCGTATGCCGGTAATGGAGGCGCGCTGTCAGATGCCCTGTTCCAGGCTTATCCCGAAAGGGTACAGCGCTTCATTGCTTTCCGCGAGGGAGCCGTCATTGGTCAATGTTGCCTGTTCTTTACTACGGGGCCTGATGGAATTGCAGGCATGTACAATGTAGGCGTTATACCTTCCGCGCAGCGACAGGGCATTGGCAAAGCCCTTGTGGTAGCAGCCTGCCGTTTTGCCGCGGAGCGCGGCTATCAGTATGTGATGTTGAATGCCAATCATATGGGCCGTCCGGTATATGAGCAGGTGGGTTTTCAATTCATTGGCTATGGTTGCACCTGGTGGTTGATAGGATGGCGCTATATAACCCACGCCGCTACACCCGATATGGTGAACCTGGCAGAAGCAGCGGGCAAAGGTGACCTTGGCATATTGGAAAGACTGGGGACAGCTTTCACCCCTGAGGAATTAGACCGACCGCTTGCCAATGGCATGACGCTGATGCAGGTGGCAGCACACCTGCATCAGCCTGCAGCTGCTGAATGGCTTATCAACCACGGCGTTGCCTGCACAGCCCTGGATGCCTGGGACCTGGGATGGAAGGACCGCGCTGCCGATATATTGGCCACCCATCCCGGGGAAGCCGATCGGCGATACTTCGATTGGAGAGGCACCCTGCTTCATATTGCAGCGCAAAGGGATGATATAGCCCTGGCGCAACTGGCCCTGGATGCCGGCACTGACCTTTCCATCCAGGACAAGGACCATGATGCCACGCCCCTGGGGTGGGCGCATTATTTCAACAGGCCGGCCATCATTGCCCTGATCAAAAAATACATGGACAACAACTAGTACCACTATAAAATCAATCGTATTGCGTTCCCTCTTTCGAAAAAGAAATTTATTTCACTGGATCTTCTGGCTCATGTACATCATATATGGGATCATGGATTCCCGTGGCTGGATCATGAAAAAAGGGTTTCTTTGGTCGCTGCAGCCTTTGCTGCTCTTTTTTGCCATGATCGCTTTATTGTTGTACGGTAATATCAGGTTCCTGATACCAGTGCTGCTGGAAAAGAAAAGGATACTATCCTATGTGACAGGACTCCTGGTGATCATTTTTCTGTACACTTATTTGCGAAGCCTCAACCAGCAATACTGGGATGCCAAGGTATGGCCTGATGAGCCTATGACCATCGGCTCTTATTTGCATTGGAATGTATTAAATGCACTGTGGTTCCTGGTCATGTCGTCCATGTTGTTCTATGCCGTCAAATGGCATGAGCAGCGTGAACAGGTGAGGAATATCCAGATCACACAGCTGGAAACGGAACTCAAATACCTGCGTGCGCAGGTCAATCCGCATTTCCTGTTCAATGGACTAAATACCATTTATGGCTCTATTGACCGGGAGAACCAGCAGGCCAGGGATATCCTGTTGCAGTTTGCCGATCTGTTGCGGTATAATTTATACGAAGCCGATGTGGATTGGGTAGAACTGGAAAAGGAGGCTACTTACCTTCAAAATTATGTAGCGTTGCAAAGGGCGCGGAGCGATAGCAACCTGAACATAGCTCTGGACATCAATATCCCGGATAAAACGGTCAGGATAGCCCCGCTTATCTTTCTTACATTTGTGGAGAACGCCTTCAAATACAGTACCCGTGATGATAACCGGATCAACCATATCACCATCAGCCTGCAACAACTGCCCGGACGTGTGGTGTTTACCTGCTCCAATGCGTATGAAGAGCAGGACCAGATGGCCGGTGGCATAGGGTTGAACAATGTAACCCGCCGGCTGGAACTATTGTACAAGGATCGTTATACCCTGGAGATCGTGAAAGAGCCACCTGTTTATACCGTTCATTTAACCCTTCTGGTATGAGGAAGCTACGTTGTATCATAGTAGATGATGAGCCCATCGCCCGCAAAATAATGCTGGAGTTTGTGGAGCAGGTGCCTTTCCTGGAACCTGCCGGTCAGTTTGAGAATGCCCTGAAAGCGGAAGCCTGGCTGCAGGGCAATAAGGCCGACATCATGTTCCTCGATATTGAAATGCCCAAACGTTCAGGGCTTGATTACCTGAAGCAGTCCGCCATTACACCACTGGTGATATTGACCACGGCTTTCCCCCAATATGCCCTCGATGGATATGAGCTGGATATTGTCGATTACCTGCTAAAGCCGGTGGCCTTCAACCGCTTTCTGAAAGCTGTGCAGAAAGCCAAAGAATTTGCAGAGCTGCGGGATGCGGCCACCCCACAAACCATCCCTTCCTGGATATTTGTGCGCAGCGAAAAGCGCATAGAGAAAATAGAACTGAAAGACATTCTTTACATAGAAAGCCTGGGCAATTACGTCAACATCTTTACCGACAACAAAAGGATCCTGGCCTACCTCACACTGAAAGGGCTGGAAAGCCAATTGCCTGCCCCGGAGTTCCTGAAGATACATCAATCCTACCTGGTCAACTGTTCACGAATTGAGGCCATTGAAGGTAATACCGTGGTGATAAAAGACAAAACGATACCAGTGAGCCGCAATTACCGGGATGCGTTGATGCAACTGGTTGAACAGCGGTTGCTGAAACGGTAAGAGAAGAATACAGAATACAGAATTTAGAATACAAAAGGCTGCCGCGTTTTTTATCAAGGATTTGATGCTGTTGGTGTAAGCGTTTTCCGGAGGATGGGGTAGTGGAGTAAGTTTGCCCTAAATCAAGGCTTATGTTATTTACAAGAACTGCCTGTACGATAATATTGCTGATTGGCTTATTGCCTGCTGCCATTGCCTGCCGGGGCCATAAGGGAGCTATGGATGAAAGTGCTGCAATGATATATGAAGGGACTTCTCCTGGCGTTACGGCAGAAAGAGTTTTCCTGAAGATCCCACTTAATGAGCGATGTGACTTTATCAGGTGGAAACTCACCCTGCTGCAGGATGCTGCCACAAAAGCGGCTACCACCTTTATCCTGCAACGGGAATATGGATTCTATGTCGATAACCGTACAGATAAGTCCATGGGGCAGGCAACAATTGAAGGAGCCTGGGAAGTAGCCAAAGTCCCCAATCTAAAAGCAGGCTCTATCGTTTACCAGCTTCATGCCAACTCGTCTTCTATTTGCTTACTACGATTGGATGACAACCTGCTTCACTTACTGAATAGTAATAAAGACCTCATGATCGGTAATGGCGGGCAGAGTTTCACCCTCAGCAGAACAACCAATATCATACCACCGATGTCGATCTATCAGTCCCTGCAGGTCAGCGCCCACTTTATCAGTGGCATACAGGATACTATGCTCACTTTTGTGGGAAGATCGCCTTGTAAAGCCATTGCCAGCGATTTGGGACTGCCTGCGGACCCTGCCTGCTTTAAGCTGAAATGGAGCCTAAAATTGTATCAGGACCCTGTTACATTCAAACCTACGAGGTACCAGTTAAGGAGAGTGGTGCAGGGGCTGGATTTAATTGAAGGTTCCTGGACAATTGTAAAAGGTACCGCGGCCGATCCCAACGCGCTGGTCTACCTGCTGGACCCCGGCAAGCCCGGGTATACGCTTTACCTGATGAAAGGCGATGACAATGTGCTTTTCTTCCTCGATAAGCAAAGAAACCTATTGGTAGGCGATAGCCTTTTTAGTTATACCCTCAACAGGCAAAAGCAGTAAGCCTGTAGCCATTATCATCTTGTTAATATTGGGGTGAGTTGCCTTTGCCGGCGGCTCACCCCAAACTTTTTTTATAACTTCCTGTTCCCTGCTGACATACTGTTGTCACAACCCGCCTGTAGCTTTATACTGAAAATAACCAACCAGTATGAACCACCTTCTTAACCTTTTAACAATCATGATCTTAACCGGGCATACAGTTGCCCAAACAAATAAAATCAACAAAACTATGAGCGCAGTACAACCTTTCCGGATTGAAATTAGACAACAAGTATTAGACGATCTTACCACCCGCTTAAAGCAAACAAGATGGGCTGACGCGCCTGACAATGCAGGGTGGAATTACGGCACCAATCCAGATTACCTTCGTGAACTGGTCAATTATTGGATCACCCAATATGATTGGCGCAAACAGGAAGCAGCCCTGAATAAGTTTCCCCAATTCAAGACAACTATTGATGGTGTAGGCATTCACTTTCTCCATATTAAAGGGAAAGGCAGGAATGCTAAACCGCTCTTACTGGTCCACGGCTGGCCCGATAGCTTCTTCCGTTTTTATAAGGTAATTCCTATGCTTACCGATCCTGCCAGCTATGGCGGCAACCCCGATGAATCGTATGATGTAATAGTGCCCTCTTTACCGGGTTTTGGTTTCTCTGGCCATGTAGCGCTGGCCGATGACAGTACGGCAAAGATCATGGACAAACTAATGACGGAGGTACTGGGTTACCAGACATTTGTGGCTGCCGGCGGCGATATGGGTACCGGTATCATCAAATCCATGGCTGTTCAATTTCCCCAGGCGGTTAAAGCCATTCACCTGACAGATGTAGGTTATCCCAATGGCACGGAAGACTGGTCAAAGATGTCACCTGCAGAACAAGAGTTTGGCCAGGTTATCCAGCGCTGGTGGTATGCAGAAGGAGCTTATAATATGATGCATTCCACCAAACCCCAAACACTGGCTTTTGGCCTGAATGATTCGCCCGTAGGCCTTGCCTCCTGGATATTGGAAAAGTTCAATACCTGGAGTGATAACAAAGGCAATATTGAAAACAGCTTTACCAAAGATGAACTGATCACCAATATCATGATCTATTGGGTTACACAAACCATCAATAGCAGCATGCGTACCTACCTGGAAAATGCAAGGGCCAGTTATGGTCCACAGGGGCCTAAAGCGCCGGTAAGGGTAGAAGTACCTACCGGAGTAGCCTCTTTCCCGGGAGAAGCTCCCTTACCAAAGGAATGGGCCGAAAGAATGGTCAATGTAAAACGATTCACCAAAATGGAGAAGGGTGGCCACTTTGCAGCCCTGGAAGAACCCAGACTATGGGTAGGAGAGCTGAATGCCTTTTTCTACGGTAATGAATCCAAATAATTATAGGAGAAAGTATAGCCATGAATAAGCGGCTGCCTGACCAGCCTGAAAACGAAAACAGGGTGGAGCTTTTGAAAGCGTCCACCCTGTTTCTTTGGTAGAGTACGGTCTATTGGCAGAATGGTTGAGTGTGATCTTGTCAGCTCATAACCCCGATCTTTTTTCCCGACCAATCGGGGAACAGGATCGTGTCATTATTGATACGCAAGTGTTTGTCGGCTACTTCACTGAATACCGAGCGGAAGTCTGTGGTAACAGCCAGGTCGCGTCCATCTTCCAGGTTCTCTTTGGCCAATGGATTGACCAGTCCATGTACCATACCTCCATTGACATCATTGCCCAGGATAAAGTTGCAGGAGCCACGTCCGTGGTCTGTTCCGCCTGTACCGTTTTGTTTTACCGTACGGCCAAATTCTGTCATCGTCATCACCGTTACATCATCCTGGTAGGCTTCCAGATCATTCCAGAACGCCGTTATGCTGGTACTCAGGTCCAGCACATTACGGGAGAAGATGCCCGTTACAGCGCCTTGGTTGAAATGCGTATCCCAACCGCCTGATTCTGCAAAAGCTACTTCCAGGCCCACATCCATTTTGATCAGCTGCGCTATCTGCTTCAGCGAATTGCCCAAGGCACTGGCAGGGTATATTACATTGTTGGCAGGCTTATAATTTTTCACATCTGCTTTCTGCAACATCTTAATGGCGTCAAAGCTTTCCTTACCCGTCTTGTTGAGCAGGGCAGAAGAGGTTTGGTCATAGAGGTCTTCAAAACTCTTGGCTGCCACATTCGTGCCGATGGGGTTGCCACGCATCTGGATGGTGAAGTCCTGCAGGTTGCTGATCGCTACCGAAGGATTGTCGCCATAGAAGGAACGTGGCATGGAAGAGGTAAGGCTCACTGCCCGGAATGGTGAAGCATCGTGACCCAGTAAGCCTACAGCACGGTTGAGCCAGCCACTGCCGGTGCCTTTATTGAAAGGTGTACCCGATTCCATATAATCCTGCGCATCAAAATGCGAGCGGGTATTGTTGGGCGAGCCGATCCCATGCACGATCGCCAGTCGCTTCTCGCGGAACAAAGGTTCGAATGCGCCCAGGGAAGGGTGGAGGCCAAAGCGCCCGTCGAGGTCGATCAACTGTCCATTGTTATCACCTTTGGCAGCTGTCATGAACAGGGTAGGGCGGGCGGCTTTCAGGTATTCATCCGTAAAGGGTGTTACCGCCATCAGGCCGTCCATAGCGCCCCGTTGAAATATGCAGATCAGTATCTTGTTCTTTTTGTAAGGACCAACGATCTTCTGGCTATTGGCGGCACGCGCAATAAAAGTAGGAACGCCGCCTACACCGATGCCAAACAAAGCCAGGCCGCCTGATTTTAAGAATCCTCTTCTTGTAGACATAAGAAAATGTTTTGAATTTTACAGCTTAATTGGAACATCTGCGGAATCCCGCTATTCAATTAATCCGTGATCCTATTTACGTTGAAATTCTGGTGAGCCAATAATGATTCCTACTACCTGCGACAACATGGTGTTATTGCCTTTGGCCATTTGCAGCGCAGCATAATTGTTCTTACCCGGATTTTTAGGGATCTTATTCAGGTTTTTTTTGCCGCCTTTCTTCTTAGGCATTAACGCTGCTGCTTCATCCATTACGTCTGTCTGTTCATTGGCCTGCATCATATTCGCTTCCTGCGGTGCAGCCGTTTTGCCGGCTGCTTCATCTACTTTTTTGCCCAGTTCAGGATCATTGAGCAAGGGTGTAAGGCGTTTAATGGATGCTTCCAGGTCACGCTCCGGCATGATCATCTTGCCATAGGTTTCCAGGGCTGCTTCCGCACTTTCCGGCTCATGGTGGTTATTCAGTGCTGCGAGGTCTACCGTTATACCCGGTATCCGGTTGGAGGCCAGCGCCAGTCCAAAGTTCATGCGGTTGAGCAGGGAACCGGTATTGATCCAGTATTTACCATTGTCCGGAAACCCCGTAGGCGCCTGGTAGTAATACATTCTTTGTCCCATTTTATTGATCCATACATACAACTGGTAAGGTTGATTGATGGTGGCATTGAGGTTGCGCACAGAACTAATGGCCAGTTCGAAGGGCGATTTGGTTTTTTCCCGCAGGGCTTCCTTGCTCCAGAACTCCGGCGATGTGACCATGGTCATCAATACTTCCCGGATATTGCCATCCTTGGCCAGGAAGGTTTTAGACATCTTATCGATCAGACTGGCCGGTGGATTGTCATTCACAAACCGCACAGCTAGTTTTTTACAAATGAACTTAGCCGTAGAAGGGTGGTGCGCCAGCAGGTGCAGCAGTTCTACACCTTCCTCATAGCCTCCATTAGCATTGAATTGTTTACCCAATACCGTTTTGGCACTTTTGTCATGGCGGTTGGCAGCAAACAGAAAATCTCCTTCCCGCACATATCCCTGCTTCTGCATCTTTTCCTCGCCCAGCTTTTCGAGGTTCTTACGGGCGGCATTGCTATAAAAGTCGTTCATGGGGTACACTGTCCAGCCCGTCAATACCTTGGCCGCCTGTGTTACATCCTGCTGTGTATAACCGCCATCCACACCCAGGGTGTGCAATTCCATCACTTCACGTGCATAGTTCTCATTCAGGCCGCGGGTCTTGCGTTGTTGCTGCTGTTTCTTCAGCGCCATGGCTGCGGCAGAAGTATCTGATTCCATTTCCTTCATGCGCTGTTCCATCAATTGCTGATTCCTGGCGGCACGCGGATTGGCAGGAGCAATGTCTTCTCCTACACTGGTAAAATTGTCCAGGTAGTACAACATGGCCGGTGACTTGGCCGTGCCTGTCAACAGCTTTTCGAAATCGTCAAATACATGCGGGCGTATGACATCACGCTCATAGGCAGGGACAAACTGGGCGCAATCATTTTTAGTAAGCGATACATTAAAATGGTTGAACCAGAAATCGGTGAGCACTTCCTGCAATTGATTTTCGCTATAAGTGGCCCTTAATATCTTTTGGTTGAACAACTGGCGGAAAAGTTCCTGTTGTTGCTTCAGTCCTTTTTCTTCCATGTAGCGTTGTAATTGCGCGCGGTACTCTTTCTGGTCGGCTTTGTTCACAGAGTCTTTGTCGATATAGCCGTCGCGGACAGCCATGCGTAACAACGCCCCTCCTTTGGGATAGATGTTGGCGATCTCTTCATTGCTTAGCTTGAGTGCATCGTAGGAGCTGAGCAATTGGTCCAGTGTATCATTGGGAAGTTTGGCATCCAGTTGCTGCAGGAACCATTTTTCCAGGCCCATGTCTGTTACTCTGTCTACATCACCGGGGCGGGCGCCGAACGTAAACCTGTTGAGCAGGTGGGCGGCGGCCTGTCTTTCGGTAAGCTTTGCTTTTTTGTAAGGGAAACTAACATGGGCTGGTGGCTCGATGTCGGTGGGGCGCAGGATGAAAGAGCATACTACAGCGCCCATCACCAATGCCATGAAACTGGTGTAAAAAATCCGGATGGAATTTTTCATATGTAGATTTATTGCAGGATGATCACTATTGCTGGCTGGCTGCTTTTGCGGGTCTGATAACCAGTGTCAAAAAAGCTGCCACAAATGGTGATAATCCCCTGGTTCACACAAGCCTGTTTGTTTTACCAGGCATAGTAAACCTGAGACCGGCATCTCTGCCCAAAGTTTAACGGGCTGTTAAAGAAAATATTGAGCACATGAAGGGCTGCGTGCTTGTGCCGGCAGGAAAGTTAAGCGGGGTGGGGAATGTTTTCCCTAAAGCAATAGTCTGCAAGTCCTGTATGTTTTGGCTACGGTTTCTTTTTCACCTCCTGGTGACGGATCGCAATATGTTGTTTTTTGGTTTCATATTCTATCCGGATCTCCCGCCGCGGGGCCAGTATTACGGCCTGGTCTATGAAGTTTAAGGCCGCTTCGGCTTTCTCTTCAATATCATACTTGTCAGGATAATATGACTGAACCCAATAAAGGTTGGCTGCCGTATCGTAATACTCTGCCAGGGGCTCCAGGAAATGTCCTTTTTGCATCATCTTACCCAGTCTTTGCTCCGCCTGTTCCAGCGCTTCAATGGCCTCTGGAATGGCTTTGGTTTCTGCCAGTAGTTTTGCCTTTTCTGTGAAGAAGTAACAAAAGTTATTGCCAAAACAATCCCTCAGCCTTGCCTGTATGTTGATGGCTATTGGGCTGTCATAATGCTTTTCAATAAACGCAGGGTAGAGGACATCGGCATTCTCCGTATGCTCAAGTATGAAATTGATCCGTTCCAGTTGTTTTTCTTTGGGCTTTCCGGTCAGGAAATGACAATACTCTGCCAGGAACAGGCCATGATAAAACCGGGGATCATCCTTGTACAACCCGATTCCCTTGGCGGCAATGGTTTTGGCGCCGTCTAAGTCTTCTACACGACGCGCTACCCAGCATTGCAGGTACAGGAATTCACGGTACAGGTATCCCATATCTTCTTCCGTTCCCTCAATTTTGTTGAGCCAGTGGTAAGCTTCTGTATCATTGGATTGCTTTTCCCGGCTGCTCATCAGAGGGCCTTGTCCCGACATTGGCAGTATCAGGTACAGCAGGGTTTTGAGGAGTTTTTCTTCCAGCGGGTATTTGCTCCTCGATTTGATCAGGAACAGGCGGTCATGCAACTGGGCCAGCAATTGCTGCAGGTCTTCGAAGCGGGCAGAGCCCGGTGTTATTTTCCTTTGTAGGATCAGCAAGGTGATCTGGAGAAAATCCTGGTGATTTGTAGTGGAGTTATTTTTCTCGAAAGCAAAAAACATGGGCAGGTGCTGATAGCTTCCCTCCACACCGTCGGCTCCCTTGGAAAAGTCCAGTTCCATATTTCCCTTGCGGAGTATTTCTATCCCGTCGACAAAGATGCGGTTGAAATTGGCCTCATGCAGAATATTGTCGAGTATCTCATCATGCGTTCTGATAATGCGCTGCAGCATTGTTTTCTCTTCTCGCTGAATGCCGTCGAGGTAATCTTTAATATCAGCAATCGTTCCATCCTTCAGGTTCTTCTTAATGCTTTTGTGGATAGAATCGAAACTCCTGCCCAGCCCCGTATTTTGCAGCGCGGTGAGGTGCCGGTCATAACTGTTAAATATTTCCACATACTCACCTTGTGAAACTTGTGGTAAGGCCGGCGTTTCCAGCCCTGCATGTACCGTTTCCCGGGCTAGCATTTCTTTGGTGCGTTTGTATTGCCTGCTGGCCTCCTTCAGGTTTCTCAGGTTGCTAAGCGTCTTCTCATGGTTGATGGTCTTGTCTTCATTCTGTACACAACATATGATATAGGCAAAATATTCCTGGGTGGTACGGTACAGGTTGATCTTGAAGCCATCGAATGTGGGATAGGGCAGTATATTGCTTTTTTTGATGAAGTCCATCACCTTCTGCGGCGTGGGGGCGTCTACCGCAAAGAGGAAAATATGCTTCCGGTCCTTATCCTTACCCCATTGCTGAATGAAATTATTGATGCCAATGGTGCGGTCAATGGCATTGACATCTGCGATCTTACTTTTTTTCATACCGGTCTTGAGAATGTCGATATGGATGGATTTAATGATCCGTTCATTTTGCTCACTGCCTTTTTCAAAGTCGCAGGCATTTTCGAGTAATTCATTATCAAGGTCCATCGATTCATAAGTGAATCGTCCGTTATCCAGCAGGTCATTGTATTTCTTAAGGCCATCGATCCGCATAAGTACGGCGGCTATGATCTGTATAAAATGCTCTTCTATCAGGTCGGTGTTTACCGGCTCGTTTTTAGTCTGTGCTTTGAGCCGGGTGAGTAGGTTGTTCAATTGGTTGGAAATAGCTGTTGATACAGGAGGCCGCGAAGCCATGATGCCTGCTTTATGGATCATGCCCCTTAGTTCGTTCACATATGCCTGCAGCAGCATTTCTTTTTCTACCTGGATGGGTAAATTAAACAGCGAGTGTAAGGTTACCTGCTCATCAAATATATATTCCGGGCTGAT
The DNA here is from genome assembly GCF_003555545.1 of Paraflavitalea soli. GTDB lineage: Bacteria > Bacteroidota > Bacteroidia > Chitinophagales > Chitinophagaceae > Paraflavitalea > Paraflavitalea soli. The sequence continues at coordinate 1,220,837 of NZ_CP032157.1, forward strand.
ATGTCGTCCCTTTCTTCTCATGCTGCTTTCATCAGTAGCATCGCCAAATCCTTCGGGGAAGCAATAATTACCGATCAGATCGGCATCGATAATATAGTAGAATTTCCATCCAAGCTGGAGCAGGGTTTGATAGTGGATCAGCGAATTGAAGTTATCGTCTTCCATCTCGCTGAGTAGGGTGGTGAAAATAGTTTTGTCCATACTTTATTCCGGTCCTTTTACTGTTTAATTACTGGATGATGATTAGTCGCCAAAAGGCTGCGCCCTTAATTGCATAAAGTCGGCAGCATTTTGTGCATAGGTTTGCCGCTTGAATGCATCTAGCGCAATTTCGTCGCCGTGGATCTCGTCATAGGCCGGTCTTGGTTCATGGTCTCTGCGCAGGAAGCCCTGAAACACTTTTTCCAGGAACTCCATAATATCATCATTGTCGATTATTTCCGGCGGATGGTGGCGGTCCATAAGGGTTCGCTGATTAATAAAGAGCTCATCAGTCAGGTAAATGGCATTCTTTCTCATGGATTCCCGCATCACCGAAGGGCCGTTGTGGTCGAGAAAGAAGGAGACGGTATGATGAATGCTCCTGGCGGTGATTGGTTTCTGAGGCGCGGGATCACTCCACAGGATGATGAATTCCCGTAAAGCCATGATATGGCCAATTTCCGGGTGGCGTGCCATGGCAGGTGTAGAAGTATCGAAAAGCACCTCGATGTTTTCGTACAAAACATTTACCAGGCATTGAAAGCTTTCAAGCCCCTTCAGCCGGTGAAAATCCCTGGTGATCCAATGGTAAAAGGCGGTATAATAGCCGCTAGGGTGGTCGTACTGTACTTCCTCCAGGCTATCCTGCAGGGTAATGAGGTATTGATCCGGATCTTCTGCACTCCTTCGCCGTATATTCGAATGCAGCAGGATGTTAGTCACTTCCGGGAAATAGTCGTCCATTTTACGATGGCTTACCACCAGTCGCAGGAAGTTGGCCATAAAAGCCGCATCGCTCATCAGCATATCATCCAGTACCACCTTACAATAGCTAATGATCTCTACGGCATCCTCTCTTTGGATTGTTTTAACAACCGCCAGCAATAGCTTACCTTTTAAAGAATGCCCATTGGGCAATATGAGATTGTCTGCCCGCCTGTCCAGGAAAAGTTCGCGCAGCAGTTCTGAAGATTCATGTGGCTTTGTTTCTGTTACTACATCCAATACCCGCTCCAGGTGCAGGGTAGCAGGATGCAGTGCATCAGACAATTTTCTGAAGGTCTCCAGCAGCGCCTTTTCATATCGGTGGCGGGAAAGATTGTTTTTTGTCAGCAGAAAAATAATGTCAACCAGCGGATCTCCGTGCGGAGTGATCCTTGATACCGGGTAGGCGATATCGAAATGCAATATGTCATCTATCCAGTCGATCCATTGACCGGTGGAATTTTGTTTCAGTATCTCAAGCATTTCCGCTTCTGTCATATTATATCGATTGAAGGTACCTTTCCTGTGCTTCCTCCAGGATTTGTGTTATATCGGCCCGCAAAATGCGGTTGGATAGTGGCCCCAGCGCATCTACAGAAAAAGTATAGGTTTTCTGATCTGCTCCATTCAATGAACGATGAACCCTTTCTTTGATCTGTTTCTCACTACCTGATACAGAAAAAGTCCTTCCCCAAAAATCTTCCAATTTGTAGGAGAGAAAAAACTCATTCCCAAAACTGATGGTGGTATCATCGGCAAATCCCCAATCGCCGGTGAGGGTGGTTGGCTGGAACAGCATTTCTCCGAATGAATCGGGATACGTGAAAGAAATATATTGGTCGTTGGGTTTTATCTCGTGTAAATAAAACCCCAGGTTATCAAGCAGTGATTCCACATTCTTATTAGCGATGGGCGATGCAAGATCCTTGCCGTGCGCCAGGAATACCCACCCTGTTCTGCTTCCCAATTGAGAAATTTTAATCTTGTCATAACGCCGTTTATTGGTCAGCATCCAATAATACCTGCCTGGCTTATCCATGTCTATCGTGGCTGGCAGGCTGGGGTTAATAGAAGTATTCTTAGCAACAACATAGCGGAGGTAAGATTCGAAGCTGGAAATGCGCACGTATTCCGCATTTTCCTGGATACTGATGGCAGGCCGAAGGTCCTGCGCATCGAAATCCTTGAGGGAAATAGCAAATTTAGTGGCCACTGTAAGGGCTTTCTCCGGATAGCTTTTGGGCAATTTGGTAAGTTCCCTGATATGAAGAATGATCTTCCGGACAATGACAGTGAAGGCTTTCCGCTGCTCATCGTCTATGCCCGGCTTCTCGTAGTTGCGAAAATCAATTCCCAGGCTGGCCAATAACCGGATGCAATTGCAGTCTGACGCCCCGCGGAGTTCTTCCAGGAATTCCCGATCAATATATGCATCATCCGTTCCAGGTGTTTGATAATCCGGCGCAAGGATACCGCGCAGGTATTCGTAGATAATCCAGATAGTAGTTTTGGCGGGCATGCAATGGACAGGTTTAGGGATGACTGATAAGAAAGCTATGCTTTTTCCACCAACATTGCCACCGTAAAAACACCTTTTTTAGGTGTTCATTAATAGCCATTATTGGGGTATTGGGGGGTGACATTCTCTTGCACTCTTCTAAAACACCCCACAAAACCATGGTTCCAACCCAATATTGCGGTATCTTTATACGGCCTTGCCGCGCTTTTCCATGACCTGGATCAGGGTGGCCATGCAAACCCATTAAGAGATTTATTTTCAACCTATAGTGCATGCTGATTGATTCATATAACAGGGTTCATGATTACCTGAGGATCTCACTGACCGACAGTTGTAACCTCCGGTGCTTTTACTGCATGCCCGATGAAAAAATAGCCTGCCTGCCTAATAAACACCTGATGCAGCCCGATGAAATTGATCATATCGCGGCACTCTTTGTACAGCTGGGTGTAAAGAAGATCAGGCTTACCGGTGGAGAACCCCTCGTACGCAAGGAAGCAGGAGATATCATCAGGCGGCTGGGTAAATATCCCGTCGAGCTCACCATGACCACCAATGGCGTACGCTTGCACGAATTTGCGACTGACCTGCAGACGGCTGGATTACGCTCCATCAACATTAGCCTGGATACCCTCCAGGCAGAAAAATTCCTGCTGCTCACCAAAAGAGATAACTTTCAAAAAGTATATGACAATATTCACCGCATGGCAGCCCTGGGCTTGCGGGTAAAAGTGAATGTTGTGGCCATGAAGGGAGTCAATGACAATGAGATCAACGATTTTGTAGCGCTGACCAGGGAACTCCCCCTCCATATCCGTTTCATTGAATTCATGCCTTTTACCGGCAATCACTGGGACCATGCCAAGGTGATCGGACTGCAGGAGATCCTTGACATCGTTGCACAGCAATATGCTTTTGAACCCATCCGTCATAAGAAACACGATACCGCCAAGAACTTCCAGGTGGCTGGCCATGCAGGCACTTTTGCAGTGATCAGTACCATGACCACCCCTTTCTGTGGTGATTGCAACCGGATGCGTTTAACAGCCGATGGTAAAATGAAGAACTGCCTGTTCTCCAAAACAGAAACAGACCTCCTGGGTGCGCTGCGCCGCGGAGAAGACCTGGTGCCGCTCATCAAAGCATGTATTGGGGCGAAAGCCGCTGAAAGAGGCGGACAGTTTACAGAAGACTATACCCATACCGATCCGCAGCATATTGAAAACAGGAGCATGATTGCCATAGGAGGTTGATGATGTCAGCCTGTCGAAGGATGGCTCGCCCTTGCAGGGCGGCTTATCCGGTCAAAAGCTGTCTGTGAAAACACAAGTTAGTTTTTCAATATACGATAACCTGATCTAATGATAAAGCCCACCATTACTATTGAATACTGCCCCAAATGCGGCTGGATGTTACGGGCCGCCTACATGGCCCAGGAACTACTCACCACTTTCAGCGATGAGATCAGGAGTGTTACCCTGCTTCCTTCCGAAACGGGCGGACGGTATACGATCTATATTGATGAGGAGATCGTATTCGACCGGAAAGAATCCGGTCACTTCCCCGAGATCAAAGAATTGAAACAACTGGTACGTGATGTAGTCAACCCCGCCAAAAGTCTTGGCCATTCCGATAAGAAATAATGAACAACAAGAAAGAAACACCTGCGATGTTATCTGTAGCGGAAGCAAAAGAACTGATCTCTGCCAATACATTATTGGGATCGCCTGTTGCGGTTCCGCTGGAGCATTCACTGGCAAAAATATTGGGCAGCACGATCTATGCCTCGCAATCCATACCTGCTTACGAGCAGTCGGCCATGGATGGCTACGCTTTCCAGTTTGATGGCTGGAAACAACAGTCTGTATTGGAAATAGCGGGTGAGATGGCGGCAGGAGCCGCAGCGCCGCTTTCCATTACTGCTGCACAAACAGCCCGCATCTTTACCGGGGCGCCTTTGCCTGCGGGTGCTGATACAGTGGTGATGCAGGAAAAAGTGCGTGTGCAAGACAACCAACTGATCATTGATGATGATGAACTCCAGAAAGGTTCCAACGTAAGGTCTGTAGGTTCTGAAATACGGGCAGGCGAACTGGCATTGCCCCAGGGATCATTGTTAACACCCGCTGCCATCGGGTTCCTGGCAGGAATGGGCATCCATGAAGTGCCGGTATACCCTGCTCCGGCCATTACAGTGATCGTGACGGGCAATGAATTGCAAACGCCGGGAAAACCTTTGCAATATGGCCAGGTATATGAGTCCAATTCTTTTACCCTGCGCACCGCTTTGCAGCAAATGCAGATCAGCCCCGTTTCTTTTTTGACGGTGGAAGATGATTTTGATAAACTGCTGCACACCATCGCGCAGGCATTGAGCAGTGCAGATATGGTGTTGCTCACCGGCGGTGTAAGTGTGGGCAATTATGATTATGTGGCCAGGGCATTAGAAGTTTGCGGCGTAACACCGGTTTTTCATAAACTGAAACAAAAGCCTGGCAAACCGCTTTATTTTGGCACCCGCGACCAGCAACTTGTATTCGGGCTGCCCGGTAATCCCTCTTCTGTCCTCACTTGTTTTTATGAATATGTGTATCCCTGCATCCGTGAACAAATGGGCTACGCAGAAACAACCTTATCCGCAGTACACCTGCCCCTGCTCCACGATTTCTCCAAAAGAGCAGGCCTTACACATTTCCTGAAAGGCTATTGGAGTGAAGAAGGGGTAAAGGTACTCCAGGCGCAGGAGTCTTACCGCATGCAGTCCTTTGCCGTTTGCAATTGCCTTATTGTGTTACCGGAAGACGTGACTGATTTGCACAAGGGACAATCAGTAGAAGTACATTTGTTACCACATTAGAAAGATATGGGTACTACGGAGATATTGTTCTATTGCCTCTTATTGCTCGTTGCTTTTTTATATGCCTCCATCGGTCATGGTGGGGCCAGTGGTTACCTGGCATTAATGGCGCTCTTTGGTGTGGCGCCTGCTGTGATGAAACCTACCGCCCTTGTCCTGAACCTCTTTGTATCTGCCGTGTCCTTTATCCAGTTTTACCGGGCACAGCATTTTAAGAAAGAGATCTGCTGGCCCCTGATCATCGCTTCTGTGCCGATGGCGTATATAGGCGCCCAGATCACCATTCACGATGCTATTTATAAAAAGATATTGGGTGTAGTGTTGTTGATCTCTGTCGTACGATTCCTGATGCCTGCAGGCAATGCGTCGGGAGAGTTAAGGCCGGCCAATCGCACCTGGTTATTTATTATCGGGGGAAGCATTGGTCTGCTCTCCGGCATGATCGGTATTGGCGGAGGGATCATCCTGTCGCCCATCCTTTTATTGTTGCGATGGGCTACTATCAAACAATCAGCGGCGCTCAGCGCCATCTTTATTTTTGTAAACTCCCTTTCGGGGCTGGCCGGTATGATTCAATCGAAAACGGCTGCTTTTACGCCTTCTATGTATGCTTATATCGGTATTGCCCTGTTGGGCGGACTGGCAGGCGCTTACCTGGGTGCAGCCCGTTTTAAGAACTCCGTATTAAAGTATATCCTGGCGGTTGTTTTGCTTCTGGCCGTTTTTAAGCTGGTATTTACCAGCGCCTGATGGCGTACACTGGGCTCCTGTCCGCCATGGTTCCTCTCCTGAACCAACAAAGCATTGACGGATATAAAGTAGTAATTTTGGAGAACGGTTTTACAAAAGCAAGTATATTTTATCATGGCATTAACCATCCGGCTTTTTGGCCAGTTTGCAGAAATGGCGGGTAGTCATTCCCTACAGGTAGATCAGGTAGCAGATACCGATGCCTTGCGGCGCAGGCTGGAGACGATGTTCCCGGTCTTGCAAAGCATTCCTTACCTCGTAGCGGTGGATAAGGATATCGCTACCGGCAATACCATTTTGCAACCTACATCCGTGATCGCCTTATTGCCTCCTTATTCAGGCGGATAACCAGTTATTCATAGACTATGGAGAAAAAGATCAAAAACATATTTGTGCAGGGAGCCATTGCTCCCGCCTTTGTAGCAGAGAGCATCCAAAAGCACAGCACCAAGACCGATATTGGCGCCCATAGTATTTTTATGGGACAGGTGCGGAGCGATGTAGTGAATGAACAAAAAGTGGTGGCCATTGAGTATACCACCTATGAGGAAATGGCATTGAAAAAGATGCATGCTATCCGGGAAGATATCTTCAGCAAGTACGCGCTTACCTGCATGCACATCCACCATAGCCTGGGCAGGGTGGCAGCGGGCGATATCTGTCTGTTTGTATTTACCTCATCCGGTCACCGTAAGGCAGCCATTGCTGCCTGCGAAGAAGTAGTGGAGCGCATCAAGCAGGAATTGCCTGTGTGGGGCAGGGAAATATTCGATAATGAAACCCATCAGTGGAAGGAAAATAAATAAGCATGGTCAATATCACACATAAGGTGAGCAGTTTAAGGGTAGCTATTGCAGTAGCCCACCTGAAAGTATCAAAGCCTGAAACCATCGCCGCTATCAAAGAGCGCAAGGTGCCAAAGGGAGATGTTTTTGAGTTTGCCCGTGCTGCTGGCTTGCTGGCCGTAAAAAAGACCAGTGATGTGATACCCGATTGCCATCCGCTGCCAATAGAATATACCGCCATCACCTATGCCATTGAAGACCTTACGGTGATCATTTCCGTGGAAGTGCATACCATCTATAAAACCGGGGTGGAAGTGGAAGCCATGCATGGCGCATCGGTTACTGCCCTCACCATGTATGATATGCTCAAGCCCATCGATAAGGGCATAGAAATAGCTTCCATCAGCCTGCAGTCGAAAAAGGGCGGCAAGTCAGACTTTAAAGACCGTACCAGTTCTTTGCGCTGTGCCGTCATTGTTTGTTCTGATAGCATTGCTGCCGGCAGCAAACAGGATTTTGCCGGCAAAGCGGTGATAGAAAAATTACAACAGCATGGACTGTCAGCCGCCGCCTATGAGATCATCCCCGATGAATTTGCCGTGATCCAGGAAAAAGCAAGCCAGCTGAGTAATGAAGGTTATCACCTGGTATTGTTTACAGGAGGCACCGGTCTTTCTCCGCGTGATGTAACACCGGAGGCCATTACTCCATTGCTCGACAGGAATGTGCCTGGCATCATGGAAGCAGCCCGCAGCTATGGGCAGGAACGCACCCCCTTTGCCATGTTGAGCAGGGGAGTAGCCGGTTTTATGGGCAGTACCCTGGTGTTGACATTGCCGGGCTCTACCCGAGGCGCTTCAGAGACCATGGATGCCTTGTTTCCGTATATCCTGCATATTTTCCGCGTGGCCGAGGGCATGCGCCACGAATGAGTTTGGATTAATAAATGTTATTTATTGGTTATTTCTACGCAATTTCCGACTATTCCATGCGGATAAAAATGATTTATTTGCACGGTGCGCCCGATAGCTTAAACCCGTGTGAAAATGGAGTTGAATACCCCCGGCTCTTATTGTCTGCTAAAAAAGACATTCCTTCTTTTTTTAAATACTGTCCTGTTGATCTTGCCGGGCATGGGACAGGACGTTACACCCGTTGAATACATAGGTATTGAAAATGGATTGTCAAACAACTCTGTTACCTGCATATACCAGGACCGGTTCGGTTTTCTGTGGGTAGGTACTTATGATGGCATCAACCGCTATGATGGATACAACTTTAAAGTATACCGTCACCGCCTGAATGACTCGTCCACGCTGATCAATAACAGGATAACCAATATCGCCGAAGATGATGAGAACCGCCTATGGATCGGCACCAAAAAAGGAATGAGCACCTGGTCCAATAGCACCCAACGTTTTTCTTTGGTCTACTATCATCCGGATACAACTACAAATGGCAGCAGGGGGCTCATTGATATGCCCACCAATGAAGTGATTGCGGATGGAAAAGGCAACATATTCATGGCCTGCAATGGCAAGGGGCTCTTAATGTATCAAAAAGCAACAGGTATTGTCAGCCAGGTGCCGTTTGTCAATGGCAGGGAAGGGGAGGTGTACAATTACCAGGTACAGGGTGTTCGCAAGACGAAAGATGGCATTGTATGGGTTTTTGTAAATAGCAAAGGCCTCTGTCAGTATGATTATAAAAACAACAAGGTAACCCTTGTCAATAACTATATCGGGGGTTGCTCGCTTATGGAAACAGATAGAAGGGGCCAATTGTGGATGGCGTGGGGACGCAATGTCTATGAATACAATCCGGCCGGTAATACCTATACCAACCGGGGCGCTACATCGGGTCGTGGAGATAATGTATTGTGTCTCCTCTCCAATGAGGATGGGAGTATCTGGTTAGGAACCGATGGCAGTGGTATTACAACATTGGACGATGCAAACGAAGGACGTTTTATACCATTGGGAAAGGAGGAATTGTCGGCCAGGCTAAATAGTAAATCCATATCGGCGTTATACAAAGACAGGCAGGGCAATAAATGGGTGGGCACTTTAAGGGGTGGATTAAATTGTATCCGTAACGGTAAACGCATTTTTGCTTCCCTCAACCACGATCCTGCCAATAGCAATAGCCTGGCAGGTTGCTTTGTGTCGGCATTTGCGCAGGATGATGAGGGGCGGCTTTGGATAGGTACCGATGGCAGCGGTATCAGCATCTGGGACCGAAGGCTGAACCGGTTCAATAACTTTACCCATGAAAACAGTTCCCTTTCCAGTAACCTCATAACCTGTATAAGAAAAACGGCTGATGGCAATATATGGGTGGCTACTTATGGCAACGGGATCGATCTGTACGACAAAAAGACCGGTGGGTTTATCAATTATCCCTGTCTCAACCGCGTGGCCTGGACCAATGATTTCAATGTGTGGACCCTTTACGAAGACAAAGAACACACATTATGGGCAGGTACCGTGACCGGCAGTTTATTCCGCCTCAACAGGCAGGCCAACCGCTTTGAAGTATTTGATACGAAATTGGCAGACATACTTAGCCTCACAGAAGACCGCCAGGGCAACCTATGGGGAGGTAATTTTGAATCCCTGATAAAGATTGACCGGGTAAATAAGCGCCATGAATACTTTGCGGCGGAAAACCCGGTACGCATTATCCATGAAGATAGGAATGGACAGCTTTGGGTAGGAACGGAAGGCAGTGGATTGTTGTTGTTTGATAAGGCTGCCGGCAGGTTCAAGGCCTTTACAGAAGAGGATGGCCTGGCTAATAATTCCGTGCTGAATATGTTGGAAGACCATAGCGGTCATCTGTGGCTGAGTACATTCAATGGCTTGAGCCGGATGAACCTGGAAAGCCATCAGTTCAAGAATTTTTTCCAATCCGACGGGTTACAATCCAACCAATTCATCTACAATGCGGCTTATGCAACCTCCAATGGCCAGTTCTTCTTTGGTGGGTTAAAAGGTATGAATTTCTTTTATCCCGATAGCGTAGCACTTAGTTACAGACCTCTTCAGGTATTGATAACTGACCTGCGTATTGACAATGTGCCGGTGGCGCAGGACAATACATTTACCAGGAGCCAGGTATTGTATACGCTGGATGCACTCAGGCTGCCTTACAACAAGGCCGTGCTTTCTATAGATTTTGCTTCGCCCGAATTCAATAACCCCCACCAGGTTTCATATGCCTATTATATGGAGGGATGGGATAAAGGTTGGAATTATAGCGGCAAGATACGTACCGCCAACTACAGCCACCTCAATGAAGGACATTACAAACTGCGCATAAGATCCACGGATGGAGGAGGGGTCTGGAGTCATGAGGAACGGGTGATCTCGATTATAGTGCTTCCGCCCTGGTATCGAAGCTGGTGGGCCTGGTTGCTGTATACCGGTATAACAGCAGGCATGATTGGTATTTATGTCAGGTATAAGAATAAGCAATCGCAACTGGCTTATGAAATAAAGCTTGCTCACCTCAACGCCGAACGGGAAACTGAGATCAACCGCCGCAAGCTCGACTTCTTCACCAATATAGCCCACGAATTCAGAACCCCCGTCACACTGATCATCAATCCTATCAGGGATCTTTTATTCAAGCCGGATACCGGACCGGAACATGCGGAAATGAAAATGGTGTACCGCAATAGCAAGCGCCTGCTTAGCCTGGTAGATCAATTGCTGTTGTTTAAAAAGGCAGAAAGCGGCGTGGACGACCTGCGGGTGGTAAAGCTCAACCTCACCCATGTGTGCAGAGAAGTATTTCTTTGTTTTACCCAACAAGCCAAAAGCCAGCAGATAAATTATCAGTTTGAAAGCGCTGCAGATCAGATCGAAGTATATGCCGACAGAGAAAAAATAGAGATTGCTATTTTCAATCTTATTTCCAATGCCATGAAGTTTACCCCGGTAGGTGGTTCTATTTGGATGCGGCTGGCAGAGCAGGAAAGTACCATTGAACTCAGTGTGGAAGATACAGGTTGCGGCATACCAGATGAAGTAGGAACAAGGATCTTTGAAAGATTTTACCAGTCCAAACATAACTCCTCCTTAAAGGCAGGTTTTGGCATCGGGCTTTTTCTGGCCAAAAGTTTTGTGGAAGCCCATAAAGGCCGGCTTGATTATACCACAAGACCGGGAGAGGGCACCACTTTCTTCATCAGCCTGCTGAAAGGGCTAACGCATTTGGGACCCCGGCAGATGGATGGCGTGGCCATACAGAAGTCAAACATGCTGGAAGAACTGAGTACGCAGGAAGCAATCCCACTACCGGAAGTACCGGCAAAAGACACGCTTCCGCAAAGAGATACCAGCATGGATACCCTTATTACCAGCGGTCATACCATGCTGCTGGTGGATGACAATGAAGGTATAAGAGAATACCTGCGGCAGGTATTCAAAGAAAACTTCTCGCTTTTTGAAGCAGACAATGGCAGGGAAGGCCTGGCACTGGCAAAACAGCATATGCCCGATATCATCATCAGCGATATTGTTATGAATGAAATGACGGGTATTGAATTTTGTACCGCCATCAAAGAGGACCCGGCACTAAGCCATATCCAGGTGATCCTGCTTACAGGCAGCTCATCGGCCGAAATAAAATTGAAAGGGGTGGAATGCGGCGCCGATGACTACATTACCAAGCCTTTTGAACGGGAATTGTTGCTGGCAAGGGTTAACAGCCTGTTGAAGATCCGCAACAACCTGCAGAAATATTTTTATAACGAGATCACGCTGCGCAAGAATGATCTGATCATTTCAGAAGACTATAAGGTATTCCTGGAAAGATGTATTGAAACAGTCGAAGCGCATATTGACCGGGATGATTTTTCGATCAAGCTGTTTGCCAAAGAAATGGGGATGAGCCATTCCAACCTGTACAAGCGTGTAAAGCAGGTGTCGGGCCAGTCCATCAACAGCTTTATCCGGTTTATCAGGTTACGTAAGGCGGCCGAACTATTGATAAGTTCTGATTGCAATGTGAATGAAGCCGCCTTCCAGGTAGGAATAGCTGACGGCAAATACTTCCGTATTCAGTTTGCGAAGCTGTTTGGCATGAACCCTTCTGAGTACAGGAAAAAATACCACAAGGCCTTTCAAAAGAATTACAAAGTGCATGAGAAGGCAATAAAAGAAAGGCCTCAGCCCTGAATTACCATTCTGACCCTGTTTTTTGACTATTTGTCCCCCATAAGGGTGCACACACCGGGTGCATTTTGCAGGAAACAACCATCATGAAAAGTGTTATTCTCCTGCCCTGTATAGCCGTGCCCCTATTCCTGTGTGTAGTGGCTTGCAGCAAAAGCAGCCGTGACAGCAGTACAGATACCCCGCCTGCCACGGCAGTATCATTGCCAACCCTTGTTGCAGATAGTACGGGCAGCATCACTACCTCCACGGCCAGTTTTTTTGGTAAAATAACCAGCAAAGGAGGAGGAACTATCACCGACAGGGGCATCTGTTGGGGAAAAACAGCCAATCCTACTGAAAATAAGACTACTGCCATCAGTTACAGGAGCAGCGGCGAGTTTACTGCCGAATTGAAAACGTTGGAGCCCAATACTACCTATTATGTGCGGGGTTACGCCACCAATAGTAAAGGCACCGCCTATACACCCGATGTGTTGTTGAATACCACAGGAGTGCCGGTGGCAGAGATGTTTACCGATACCCTGTTTGCCCCGGGCGTCACCACCTTGTTTGTAGCCGGTAAAGTAATTGATGCCAGGGGTATAGGGCTTAAGGAAACAGGCATCTGCATCAGCAAGAATACCAATCCCACCATTGCCGATACTAAAGTGGCATCAGCAGGCAAAGACCAATCGCTTTTCCTGCGCATCAACGGGTTGGAGCCCGCTACCGCCTATTATATAAGAGCCTACAGTACCAATTCGTACGGCGCCACGGCCTATGGCAGCAATGTAAAAGTGGCAACCATCCCCAGGGGCAATGTATCCTATACCCTCGCCCAAAGCCCCAATCCTACAGCCGAGGAGAGCGCTGCCTATGCAAGGATCAAAGCGGCTTTTGACGAGGCGGTGGCTTATTACAACAATTTCACTTCCATTACGAAGACGCTTTATGTGACCTACAATCCGGGAGTGCCCACGGCAGATGCCAGTATTAACGGCAATATAAGAGTAGGCTCCAATACGGGGTACCAACGCACCGGCACGGCCTTGCACGAAATGGCGCATGCTGTAGGAGTGGGCCAGCATACCTTTTGGACCAGCAACCTGATCATAGGCGGGGTATACCAGGGTACAGAGGCTAACAAACTGCTTCGCTTTATGACCCGCAATCCCACCGATGCACTCAAGGGCGACACGCAGCATTTCTGGCCCTACGGTATCAACGGGGCCAATGAAGATACCGGTGCAGAAATGCTGTATATCACGAATGTGATGGTGATCCAGGGGATGAAGAAAGATGGCCTCCCCAGCAGCTATTAAAAAACGCCCATTACCATTTTGACCATGCTATTTGGCGATTTACCCCCCATAATTCAAGCATACTTAGGGGCATTTTGCAGGGCAATTCTCACAATTATATCCCAAACAACTGACTTATGACAAGAAAACACCGGTTAAAAGGCCAGGGAGGTTATTGTTTTTTCTTCCTGCTCTTTTTCGTTTTTGCCAATCTTGGGGCTGCTGCCCAGTCCGAAATTACGGTGTCGGGCAAAATAAGAAGCGATTCTGCCACCCTCGAAGGAGTATCGGTATCCCTGAAGAACAATCCTGCCAAAAGCACCCAATCGGGCAAGGGCGGTATTTATTCCATAAAAGTTCCTGCCAATGGCGTGTTGGTATTCTCCTATGTGGGTTATCAATCCTGGGAGCAGGCCATTGAAGGAAATAGTAAAATAGATGTAAAACTACTCCCTGATAACAAAGCCCTCGAAACGGTGATAGTGAGTGTGGGTTTTGGCACCCAGAAAAAAACGAGTATGGTAAGTTCCATTACCAGTGTGGAGCCCAAAGAACTCAAAGGTCCTACCAGTAATCTTACCAATATGCTGGCCGGCCGCATATCGGGGGTGGTAGCCTACCAGCGCAGCGGGGAACCGGGTGCAGACAATGCCTCTTTCTTTATACGCGGCCTTGGCTCTTTTGGCGCCGGTAAAGTAGATCCCCTGATATTGATTGATGGTGTCGAATCATCCAATACCGACCTGGCCCGGCTTCAGCCCGACGACATCGCTACTTTTTCTGTGTTGAAGGATGCTACCGCTGCCGCAGTATATGGAGCAAGGGGCGCCAACGGTGTGCTGATCATTACCACAAAATCAGGGGTGGCGGGCGCTACCTCCTTTACAGGCCGTATTGAAAACTCTATATCCACCAATACCCGCAACTTCAAGCTTACCGACAATATCACCTACATGGAGCTGGCCAATGAGGCAGCCTTAACAAGAAACTCTCCCGGCGGATTGCCTTATTCCCAAACCAAGATCAACCGCACCATCGCTGGCGACAATCCCTTATTGTACCCCAACAACAACTGGATTGATATGCTCATCAAGGATTATACCATGAACCAGCGTTACAATTTTGGTTTAAGTGGTGGCAGTCCCAAAGCGCGTTATTACCTGGCTGGTACTTATAATGTGGACAACGGACTGTTAAAGCAAAACTCGCTGAATGGTTTTGATAACAATATCAAACTCCGCAACTATTCCATCCGGTCCAATGTTGACCTGCGGTTTACCGCTACCACTACAGCTTCCATCAGGTTGTACGGACAGTTTGATGATTACAATGGGCCGATCGGCGACCGTCAGGAAGATGGCAGGATGGCCAACGGTGGGCAGAAAGTATTCAACCAGGCTATCTGGTCCAATCCGGTTATGTTTCCGGCCATCTATCCCCGGGAATACCTGCCACATATCAACCATCCATTGTTTGGCAACCGCGTCATTCCCGGCACTATCGGTACGCTGTACGCCAATCCTTATGCCTCCATGATGTCGGGCTATTCGCAAATAAATTCTTCTACCCTGCAGGCGCAGGTGGAAGTAAAACAAGACCTGTCGGGCATTGCACCAGGCCTGTCGGCCAGGGTCATGGCCTATACAAAGCGCTATGCTTATTTCGACATGAGCAGGAATTACAATCCTTTCTATTACAGTGCCATGACCCTCGACGACAAGACGGTCTCGGGCCTGCTGGTGCTCAACGATGGCAGCACCGGATCAGTAGGTACAACCGGCACCGAATTTCTGAGCTATAATGAAGGGTATAAAATGGTGAACAGTGTATTCTATACGGAAGGTGCGCTTAATTACAACCATACCTTCAATACCGTACATGAAGTTTCGGGCATGGTGATAGGTATTGTACGCAATTACCTCAATGGCAATGCCGGCAGCCTCGAAGCCAGCCTGCCCGCCCGCAATCTCGGCGTATCAGGCCGTTTTACATACGGATACGACAGCCGTTATATGGCCGAAATTGACTTTGGATACAATGGTTCCGAGCGCTTTGATGCCAAAAGCCGCTTTGGTTTTTTCCCCTCCTTTGGACTTGCCTGGAATGTTTCCAATGAAAAATTCTTCGCACCAGCTAACAAGATCATCACCAACCTCAAACTGCGCGGTACTTACGGGCTGGTCGGAAATGATCAGATAGGCCGCGCCACCGACCGTTTCTTCTACCTGTCCAGCGCCAACATGAGCAATGATGATTACAGGTATACTTTCGGCCTCGATTACGGATACAGCCGGCCGGGTATTTCACTGACACGATATGCCAACCCGGATATTACCTGGGAAAAATCAAAACAGCTCAACATTGGAATGGACCTTACCCTGTACAAGGACTTTACGCTTACAGTGGATGCCTACAGGAACATTCGCTCACAAATATTGATGGCCCGTTCTTATATACCTACTACCATGGGCCTGCAGGCAGGCGTTTCGGCCAATGTGGGAAAAGCCCGGAGTACAGGTGTGGACATCATGCTCAATTATGATAAAACCATCAACAGGAGCTGGTGGGTGCAGGCAAGGGGCAATTTCACCTATGCCACCAGCAGGATACTGGTATATGATGAACCTGCTTATGCCGGCAACCTGGCGCATTTACTCCACGCAGGCCGCCCCACTTCGCAGGTATACGGGCTGATTGCCGAAAGATTATTTTATGATCAGAAGGAAGTGATCAACTCGCCCTCACAATCCTATGGAGATGTAATGGCCGGCGATATCAAATACCATGATATGGACGGTGACGGACAGATCACCAGCAACGATATAGTGCCTATTGGCTATCCTACTACTCCGGAGATCATTTATGGATTTGGTTTTTCCGTTGGTCACAAGGGATTTGACCTGAGCACATTCTTCCAGGGATCGGCCAGATCATCCTTCTTTATCAATCCGCAGAATATTTCACCCTTTGTGCGCAGTGGCGGCTCGCAAAACGGCCTCCTGCAAGTCATTGCCAATGACCACTGGAGCGAGGACCAACGAAATAGCTATGCCTTTTGGCCACGCCTCAGCAATTACTTCGTAGCCAACAATAACCAAACCTCCACCTGGTGGATGAGGAATGGGGCTTTCCTGCGGTTGAAGACACTGGAACTGGGGTATACACTTCCCTCAACATTCCTGCACCGGATAGGATTTAAAACCGCCAGGGCCTATGTGAACGGCAGTAACCTTTTTGTATGGAGCGAGTTTGATATGTGGGATCCTGAAATGGGGGGTAACGGACTCGGATATCCCGTGCAAAGGGTGTTTAATGTGGGCATCAACTTCAACCTCTAAAACTGTGAACATGTTTAAGCATAAATATATTTCCATTCTTATTGTTTGTTCCGCTTGCTTGCTGGCCTCCTGTAAGAAGTACCTCGACATAGTGCCGGATAATTCACCAACCCTTGATTACGCATTTACCCTGCGCAACGAAGCGCAGAAGTTCCTGTTCACCTGCTATTCCTACCTGCCGGGTTCTACCGACCCGCAATCGAATGTGGGATTTCTCGGCGGCGATGAAATATGGTTTCCATTGGAATACCGTGAATTTGACGCCACTCTTTGGAATTGGGAAATCGGCCGGGGCAACCAGAACAGCAACAGACCGTATGTGAATTACTGGGACGGCGACCGCTATGGTATTAAAGCTTTTGAGGCTATCCGGCAATGTAACATCTTTATCGAAAATGTATCAGATCTTCGCAAAGTGCCCGATCTCTCACTGCCCGAACGCGAAAGATGGCTGGCTGAAGTCAAATTCCTGAAAGCATATTATCATTTTCTCCTGTTGCGCATGTACGGCGCCATTCCGTTGGTGGATGTAAACATCTCCGTATCGGCCAAGCCGGAAGAAGTGAAAGTAAGCCGGGTACCATTCGACAGTTGCGTTAATTACATCGTGAACCTCCTCGACGAAGCAGCCACTGTGCTTCCTCCCTTTATTGCCGACAGGAACAATGAGCAGGGACGCATTACCAGTCCCATAGCCAAAGCCATTAAAGCCCGTGTACTCGTTACGGCCGCCAGCCCCTTGTTCAATGGCAACGGCGACCTCGCTGCTTCCAAAAACACCAGTGGGCAAGCCCTGTATGCTGCGGCGGCTGATGACAGCAAATGGACAAGGGCTGTACAGGCCTGCAAGGAAGCCATAGACATAGCAACGCAAAACGGCGCCATGCTGTACTATTTCCCCCCATCATCATTCAAGCTATCTCAGCAAACCATCACCCAGATGAATGTGCGCCAGGCGGTGTGTGAAAGATGGAATGCAGAAAAAATATGGGGCAACTCCGGCCGGCTGGCCAACAGGTTGCAAACTACCTGTATGGCCAGGCTAAGCAGCGACGTTGCTTCCAATACCACCCTCCGGGCGATGTTCAGCGCTACCATGAAAACAGCCGAACTCTTTTATACCCGCAATGGCGTACCCATTACAGAAGATAAGACATTGAATTTTGAGAACAGGTACGCTACCCGGATGGCAGTAGACAGCGAACGTTATATCATTAATCCCGGATACGTTACAGCGAGGCTCAATTTCGACAGGGAACCGCGTTTCTATGCCAACCTTTGCTTTGACGGGGGTGTCTGGTATTTGTATAGCAGTCCTACCCAGTCTGATTCCGGTACCTATGTATTGAAGGCAAAAGCCAACCAGTACGGTGGTACGGATATAGGCGGTGGGATCAATCAAACAGGTTACTTTATCAAAAAGCTGGTTGACTGGAACTTTTCCTTCAGTGCCAGCGGGGTGACCGTACGGCCTTATGAATGGCCGGAAGTGAGGCTCGCAGACCTGTATCTTTTGTATGCCGAAGCGGTCAATGAAGCTACCGGCAATACGGAAGAGGCCTGCAGCTACCTCAACAAGATACGCGCCCGGGCCGGTGTAGCCACCATCCAGGATGCATGGACCAATTATTCTACCAATCCTGCAAAATATACCACCAAAGCCGGCCTGCGTGAGATCATCAAACGGGAAAGGGCTATTGAACTGTGTTTTGAAGGCAGCCGGTTCTGGGATCTGCGCCGGTGGAAAGATGCCGCCTACGAATTAAACCAGCCTGTAAGAGGATGGACCATCAGCGGCACCACCGATGATAGCTATTACCTCGTAAGGACCCTTTTCCAGCAGCGGTTTATAGCGCCACGTGATTACCTCTGGCCCATTCGCCTGAGCAACCTGTCTGTAAACCCCAACCTCGTTCAAAACCCGGGATGGTAAATCTTATCAATATAAAAAATGACGGTATGAAACAATCTCTCAACCTATCATTGCTCACCTTCAGCATAGGGCTTTTTGCCTGGTCATGCTCCAAAGTGGACTCCAATACACCACTGACGCCCAGTAAGGGTACGCCGGCTAAGGTCGCCAATGTAACAGTGAGAAATGACAGCGCCAAAGCCATTCTTACTTATACCTTACCCAATGCTGCAGACATTGCTTACATAAAAGCGGTATATGACCTGGCTTCAGAAAAATCAAGGGAAGTAAAAGCCAGTGTATACGATAACCAGCTCATACTCGATGGATTTGGGGACACCCTCGAACACCAGGTAAAAGTATATGCCGTCAACAAAGCGGAAGTAGCTTCAGAACCTGTGACGGTTACCGTGAAGCCTTTGGAGAACCCTATCTGGGGCGTGTTCAGGGCCATGAAAGTAGTGCCCGATTTTGCAGGCATCAGGGTCATCACGAAAAACCCCGCCCGGTTCAATATAGCTATTGAGATACTCCAGGATTCACTGGGTCAGTGGTTCCCTTTTAATGGTATATATACTTCAACAGATTCTATCAATACCGCTATCAGGGGAATGGATACCCTATCCAAAAAGCTGGCATTTTTTGTGAGAGACCGCTTCCTCAACCGTACGGACACACTTTTTCAAACCATTACGCCATTCTATGAAACGGCTATTGCCAAAAGTGACTACAGGGAGTATACCCTGCCTGGCGATGCCGTTTCGGCCTGGGCTTCCAACAGAGTGGCCAACCTTTGGGATGGAAACTGGGAACACTGGCCGGGGTGCAATATTACCAAGGATGAAGGCATGCCTTCTGTGATCACTTTTGAGATTGGCAGGCTGACACAGCTCAGCCGTATCGTGATCTGGGATTATGCAGAGTACCTCAACTCGGGAAGGGGTTATTACTATGGCGGGAACCCCCGTAAGTTTGAAATATGGGCCAGCCCCAATCCGCCTCTTGATGGAAGCTGGAGCAACTGGACACTTATGGCTGCCTGCGAAGAGGTAAAACCTTCCGGGCTTCCCTATGGCCAGCTTACCAATGAAGACCGCACAGCAGGTATGGCCGGCTTCAACTGGGACCTGCGTGCCGACGTGTCTAAAATGCGGTACATAAGGATCAAATGCAACCAGAACTGGTCAGGAGGTTTCTACCAGTCTTTGTCGGAAGTACAGGTATATGGTGACCCACGATAACCCTAAAACAATTTAAATGCCTACAATGAAATATGTCTACAGGTATCCGGCAATGCTGCTTTGTATTATTGCCGCAGTATTAATGGTAAACGCCTGTTCCAAAATGGATGAGTACAAGGAAAAGTACGTAAGCAATGGAGAAACTACCTATACAGGCAAGATCGACAGCGTGCGTATGTTCTCCGGAAAGAACCGGGTTAAGTTCAAAGCCCTTTTGAACCCGGATCCCCGGGTTACCGGGTATCGTGTATACTGGGGCGGGAAAGCTGATTCCATCACCTTCCCTGTTACCCATACAGAACCTGGAGGAGTTATTGAGCAGATCATTCCCAATATTCCCGAAAGTGAACAGACCTTTGAATTCGTGACCTTCGATGCCCTGGGCAACAGATCCATCTCTACATTTAAGAACGCTACCTCCTATGGCAGTCGCTACCAGGAATCGTTGATCAACAGGAAGATCATCAACAGCGCATTGACATCCAACCTTCAAACAGCTATTACCCTGGTGAATATGGATAAAGCGACCGGCGTTTTCAACACAGAAGTGCGCTACCTGACTACCAATGGCGACAGTGCATCCTGCAATATACCATTGGCTACTACCGATACCTTCCTGCTGAACCACCAATACGGCAGCCTGATAAATTTTCGTACCTGGTATCGGCCCGATTCCACTTCTATTGACAACTTTTTTACTGCTTATACTACTTTTCAGCCGGTTTCAGGAGCAGCCTGGATTGATCTCACCTCGCAAATAGTAAAGAACTACGGCGATCCCTTTCAGCGATCTTCCTGGGATGGCAGCCGGTGGGGCATCCTGGCCGATTGGACATCGTCGGCTGATGTGAAAAATGCTTCCGGAGGAAATGGAGGATATGAATTAAGAAGTGGGGTAGGTATGTTATCCATGGAAGGCGGATGGGGATTGCCTGCTGTTCCCAATGGAAAGATATACCAGGTAGTGAACCTGCCGTATGCCGGTAAATGGCGCTTTCTGGCTACCGTCGATGCGCTGGGCTCTGCCGGCACAAAATATATAGCCGTGAATGCGGGGACCACGATGCCCGACTTTGCCAACATCACTACAGCCACCTGGTACTATAATTTTTCCACCGTAGCAGCTGGCGCCAAACCGTATATTGAATTTACAACAACCAGTGCTATGGATGTTTGTATCGGTTTTGTGTCCAATATGCCCAATACAGGTAGTTATTATAAAGTAAAGAACGTATCCTTAAGCTACTACAAGCAATAGTACCCTTGCAATGGTCAATGCCTGCGCCCTGGACCTGCTATTATAAACCTGCTTGCCAATGACGATAAAGACGATCACTTAATCAAATAGTATATAGTAAGACGATGAAAAGAATGATTATTGTCCTTGGCATGCTGGCAGGAAGTCTGGGCGCAGGTAATACCTATGCGCAATCACAGCAAACCGCTTCCTTCCGATCAAATGCACTTTGGTATGATACAGGTGGACAGTTGATGAATGTACACGGTGGTGGCTTGTTATACCAGGATAAAACATGGTACTGGTTTGGCGAAAAACGCGGCGTCAGTCAATCTGAAGGAGTGAATGTCTATTCTTCCAAAGACCTGTACAACTGGAAAAATGAAGGTGTGGCGCTCGCTCCATCTGCCGATACTACCAGTGATATAGCCTTGGGCTGTCTTATGGAACGCCCCAAGGTGATCTACAACTCCAAAACCAAACAATATGTAATGTGGGTGCACCTCGAGTTGCGGGGCCAGGGGTATGCCGCTGCGCGTGCTGCCGTGGCCATCAGCAGTACGCCTGTGGGACCTTATAAATTCCTGAAAAGTTTCCGTCCCAATGGTAATATGGCAAGGGACATGAACCTCTTTGTGGATGATGATGGTGTTGCATACCATATCTATTCTTCTGATGAGAACATGGACCTGCGGATTGCCCGGCTTTCAGATGATTACCTTTCATCCACTACGCAGGACAGCCTCCTGTTCCGGCGGCAACGTGAAGCGCCTGCATTGTTTAAAAAGGATGATCTCTATTACCTCATTACCAGTGGTTGCACGGGTTGGGCGCCCAACCAGGCCAGCCTGCATTCAGCCAGCTCGCTCTTTGGTCCCTGGAAACTCGTGGGCGATCCTATGACCGGACCGGGAGCCAATAAAACATTCGGCGGTCAATCCACCTATGTTCTACCCGTACCAGGTAAAAAAAATGCTTTCATTTATATCGGCGACCGCTGGAACGCAAAAGACCTGAGCGATAGCCGCTATCATTGGCTGCCGGTGCAGTTCAAAGAAGGGAGGGTAGTGATAGAGTGGATAGACAACTGGGACCTTACCTGGTTTGATAATTTCTAATGGGGCACCTTTTGAGACCGGACCATATTGTCAATAAATTCCTTGAGTACTTTACGATTGGTGGCGGGATCAATATCTTTCAGGAAGTAGTTGGCCGATACGAGTCCATGTACCATGGAGATAAAACTGAGGTATTTACATTGCAGCATGTCCCCGGCAAGCTTGCCTTTTGGGGGTAATGTGCTGAGCCCGTCCTTTACCAGCTGATTAAAGGTGCAAAGTTCCGGAAACGTTTTCTCTACATTGTTGCAGCCAATACCTATGGAATACATAAGCTGGTAAAGTTCCTGTTCTTTCGTGGCAAAATTCCAGAGCGCATACGTGATCACTTCCAGTTTTTCCCGGGGCGCTGTCTTGTCTTTATCTTTCTTGATGATTTGTTTGATGAGTTCAGCATAACCTTGCCGGCACAATTCAACCAGGATGGCCTCCTTGTTTTCAAAATGTTCATAGATCACCGGAACGGCATACTCGATACTGTCCGCAATTTTGCGCATACTGAGCGCCTGGGTTCCTTCCGTTTTGATAATGAATAATGCAGCCTTGAGGATGTCCGCACGGACCTTTGCTTTGGAGCGTTCTTTTCTCTCTTTGATACCCATATGGCGGCAACTTATTTTCGCTGGTTAATGAGGGCTACCTATCATCTAAATTACGAACGATTTTTCAGATATTCCATATAACAAGAGCAGTTACCATTGTTTTGTCTAGCTTTACGCCGTACATAATATAAATAATGCAATATGTTGGGTGTAGTATTAGCAGGTGGAGAAAGTTCCCGGATGGGAACGGATAAAGGATTGATCAGATTGGAAACGAAAACGTGGGCGCAAATAGCCCTGGATAAACTGGCTGTATTTCAGATACCAGTTGTTATTTCTGTGAATGCAAAGCAACATGCGGAGTACCAGGCCCAATTCAGGGTGGAGCAATTGTTGAAAGATAATGAGGGCCTGGCCATCAGGGGGCCCCTGGCTGGCTTGTTAAGTGTGCACAGGCGATTTCCAAAGCAAGACTTGTTTGTATTGGCCTGCGATATGCTCCTGATGGAAAATAGTATGATGGAAAAACTGGTTGCTGCCTACAAAAGCAGCCAGGAGGATGTTTACCTGTTTACCAATCATGGAGAACCCGAACCGCTTTGTGCTATTTATACCGCAAGAGCATTGGCCGACACCCTGGATCGCTACCACAGCAGCAAGCTCACAAAACACAGCATAAAATTCATGCTCAGTCACCTGGCGGTATCTTCCATACCCCTACAGCCCGGACAGGAAAAATATTTCCGCAATTTTAATTCTCCCGGGGAACTAAGCGGGTTGTAATTGCAGCCCGGGTTTGCCTGTTGCTATAAAATCCTTCTTCTCTGCTTCACATAAAGGACAGCAATAGCTGGCAGCTAAGGCGGCAAAAGGGGTGCCGGCAGGAATGCCATTGCCCGGTTCGCCAAATGATTCGTCGTATACGGTAAGGCAGTGTTTGCACTGATATATTACTGCTTGCTGCTCCCTGGCAGCAGGTATTTCTTTTTTGGGGGTGGCATCCTTTTCTGAAGCGGTGATGCTATCCAGCTGCTGCCGGTAATACAAGAGGATGGCCCGGCGCAATTGTTCTGCCAATAATACCTTGGGGTTGCCGCTGCTGAATACAAAGCCTGTCCGTGCATTGGGGTTGAAGTCCTGCGCACAGAGAATATCGTATACGAAGAAGAGCTCAATACCAGCAATGGTGAGCAAGGGCCTGCGCCTTACCAACAGGCTACTGAATACTTCGCTCTTCCTTCTTGTTTTAATGCCGATGCAAATACCAAAAGTGCGGGTGTCCTCATCATTCAGGTGTTTGAGCAGGTAGCGCTTGAGCTTTAACCCCTCCAGGCAATTGTCCTCTACCTGGAAATTAAGCTCATTGGCAGCATGGCGCACATTCACCTGGTGTTTGGCCAGCAGGTTATTCCACAGGTGACGGTCTTTCTCTGTAATGTTTTTAATGATCAATGATTTCCAGGGGGTGGAGCACAACTGTCCGGTCTTGGTTTGCAGGCATAGGCGACAAATATCTTTCAGAAAACCTATATGGAACAGCTCATCGCGCCGGTAGATACCCAGCCAGTATTTGTCCTGGTACCTGTTCAGTCCTTCATAATAAGGCAGGTTAAAAGCTGGTAACTTTGCCGGTGCTTCCGCTGTTTTAGTAATATAACTTTCCCTTTTCACTTGTTGGAACAAAGTATCTCCATTGGCCTGCGCATTGTCGAAGAACAGGTCGGTATGTTGAAAGATCAATGCTTCAATATGTTTCGACATCCGGGCTACATCATTGGTATATACCATTTCTTTCCATTCATACACCACATTGGTACGTGGGAAACGGATAAAGAGATGCCAGAAATGGGGCGCCTGGGCCGAAGCCACCCAATTGATATTGCCGGTGAGCAGCGGTGTAAAACTCTGGTTACTGTCGGAGATGTTGATCTTTAACCGGGGCTGGTAATCCACCAGGTCGAATATATCTTTATATACCCCTTCACTGAGCCAGGTTTGGTTGATGAACACTTCTTCGGCAGGGTAGGAGCTTACAATATTGGGATAGCGGTCTTCATCCACTTCGTAATCTACTTCCAGTTGTTTTAGTTGTTCCTGCAGCACTGCATAATCCTCATTCACTACGTCAAAGAGCAATTGTTGCCGCAGGCCAAAGCGTACATCCGTAATGCCGGCTTTGCCGGCAGCAATGAGGATATTTAACAGGTCGCCGGGAGAGATGATGCCTCCGCGGAAGTTGATCTTGATGGTGTAGGTGTATTTCAAAGTTTGTCGTGTTAATAATGAAAGTGAACCTTTTGATTTGATACGGGCTGGTGGTAAATGGCTAGTGGCGGGTAATGAGACCCACTCGCTCCTCGCTACTCACCATTTGTTTCTCCAATAGCGCCTGCACTTCAGGCCGGCAACTGCCGCAGCCCAGGCCGGCGCCGCTGGCCTGGCACAAAGCTTTCAACTCTGTACAGCCTTCCCTGATCTTGTTCACAATATTGCCTTCCCCGATATTACCACAACTGCATATGAGTTTACCGATCACCGGTTCGCCTTTCTTGCCCGATCTTAACAGCTGTAAGCGTTTGTCGCTTAATTCCATCTTGTTTTGGATCAGGTCGCGGAATTCCAGGAACTCCGATTTATCCCCGATCAGGATAGCGCCTACCAGCCGGTCATTGTGGATGATACACTTCTTATAATAGCGCTTGGCTTTGTCAATGAATACTACTTCTTCATAACCCGGATCGGCCGGGCATTCTGCCAGTCCCAGTGAGCAAAGGTCCGTGCCGTGCATTTTGAGGATATTCATTAGCAAAGAACCTTCATAGTATTTCGATATATCACCTGCCAGGTAGCGTGCTACGATCTCGGCCTGTTGTTCCGCAGCAGCCGTAATACCGTACAGGAATCCTTTGAATTCGGCAATCTCACCCACGGCAAATACATGCGGATCATTGGTGCGCAGGTATTCATCCACCACCACACCACGTTTGCAATCCAGGCCGCTGGCACGGGCCAGTTCGATATTGGGTACCGTACCGATAGCCATCACAATGGCCTGACAGTTGATCATCAGGCCGCTCTTGAGTCGAATACCTTCTATTTGTTGATTGCCCAGGAACCGCTCAATTTCATCATTGTAATAAATGTCAATGCCTTTATCCGTAAGCTCTTCATGTAATAGCTGGCTGCCCAGCGGGTCCAACTGCCGGTCCATCAGCCTGGAGATCCGTTGGATCACCGTTACCTCCACATTGACCTCGCGCAGCGAGGCTGCCAGTTCAATACCGAGTAAACCACCACCTACAATGACCACTTTCCCGTTCGCTGGGTTTACGTGTTGTTTGAAATTGTCTGCATCTACCCGGCTACGCATGGTAAAGATGCCTGGCAGGGTAGGGATATCACGGAGCATAGCTGCCCGGCTGCCCGTAGCCATCAACAGCAGGTCGTAATGATGCGTATGCCCCTTGCTGTCCGTCACCGTTTTAGCGGCCCGGTCAATATATTCGATGCTTACGCCGCGATGCAGGGTGATATTGTAATCGTATTCCTCCTGGTCGGTCATCTTTACCAGTTGGTGCCATTCCTGCGTGCCACTGATATAATCCGGCAGCATCACCCGGTTATAGAAAGGATAGTTCTCTTTGCTGAAGATCACAATTTCATCTGCTGTATTCAGCGCCCGGTAGCTCTTTACAAATCCACAGGCGCCTGCGCCGGCCCCTATCACGATGATCCTTTGCCGGGGTTTCTGGTAACGTTGTACCTGTACCGCACTGAATTTGAAATCGGGTTCCTTGCTTTTGGGATCAACCAGGTTATTGGTAAGGTTATTGGCCCGGTTCAGGTCGCTGTTCAGGACCTTCCCCCAGTGCATGGGCAGGAATACTACCCCCGGTTTAATATCCGTAGTGAGTCTGGCTTTAACCCGCACTTCCCCGCGTCGGCTATTGATCACGACCACCTCCTGGTCGCGTATTTGACGCCGTGCGGCATCATCAGGATGTATTTCCAGGAATGCTTCGGCAATGTGTTGGGTTAGCTTATTCACCTTACCCGTTTTGCTCAGCGTATGCCACTGGTCGCGTATACGGCCCGTAGTGAGGATGAGCGGGAAATCGTCATCCGGCATTTCCGATTCATTGTTGTCCGGAAAGGAATGGATGATGGCCTTGCGGGAAGGAGTATAAAATTGTTTATCAGCAAACAGGCGCGGTGTACCATGGCCATTGATCTGTTTACTATAAGGCCATTGCACACTGCGTTTTTCTTTCAGTATATCGTAGTTCAGATCGCTGATATCGATGCGGGTACCAGCCGTTAATGCCGCATGTTCCTGGTAGATCTCCCCAAAGTTCTTGTAGTCAAATCCTGCATAGCCCATCTTTTGGGCAAAGCGGCAGATGATGGCAGCATCCGGCAGGGCTTCACCTGGTGCATCCACCACTTTTTGCAGGTAGCTGATGCGGCGCTCGGAATTGGTCATCGTACCTTCTTTCTCTGCCCAGGCAGCAGCCGGCAATACCACATCTGCATAAGGTATCGTCTCCGGACGATTGCTGATATCCTGCACCACTACAAACTTTGCTTTCTTCAATCCTTCTTCCGCCAGCCGTGCATCGGGCAGGCTCACCAATGGATTGGTACAAAGTATCCAGATGGCTTTTAAGCGGCCATCATTCAACGCCTCAAACATCTCCGTGGCCGTAAGTCCTGGTGCAGGCGCTATCTTACCGCCGCCCCAAAATGCTTCTACCTCCGCCCGGTGCGCCGGGTTGAGCAGGTCGCGGTGCGCGGGTAATAAGTTGGAGAGACCACCTACCTCACGGCCTCCCATGGCATTGGGTTGGCCCGTCAGGGAGAAAGGGCCGGAGCCGGGCTTGCCAATATGCCCGGTGATGAGGTTGAGGTTGATCAGGCTCAGGTTCTTGTTTACTCCGATCACACTTTGGTTCAGGCCCATTGTCCACATAGTGATGAAACCTTTGGCCTTGCCGATATAAGAGGCCGCCAGGCGGATATCAGCTTCTTCCACGCCACAGATCACCGCCGCTTCTGCAATACTGC
The DNA here is from genome assembly GCF_003555545.1 of Paraflavitalea soli. Lineage (GTDB taxonomy): Bacteria > Bacteroidota > Bacteroidia > Chitinophagales > Chitinophagaceae > Paraflavitalea > Paraflavitalea soli. The sequence continues at coordinate 1,248,629 of NZ_CP032157.1, forward strand.
GTTCAAATACCGTGTATTGATACTTTTCAAATCCCTCTGCATGATGCTGAATAAAATCATGGTCTACCTGGCCGGCTTCAATCAGGCAACGGCCAATAGCATGGTGCAATACCACATCGGTGCCGGGATTTAGCTGCAGGTGTACATTGGCCAGTGAGCAGGTTTGTGTTTTACGGGGATCACTTACAATGATCTTCAGGTGTGGGTTAGCCGCCCTGGCTGCTTCCACGCGTCGCCACAGGATCGGGTGGCACCAGGCTGGATTGGCCCCGGCCACCAGGATACAGTCTGCCAGCTCAATATCATCATAACTGATGGGTACACTGTCTTCTCCCAGTGCCATTTTGTATCCCACCACCGCACTGCTCATGCACAGGCGTGAGTTGGTATCGATATTGTTGCTGCCAATAAAACCTTTGATCAGTTTATTGATCACATAGTATTCTTCTGTGAGGCATTGACCGGATGCATAAAAAGCTACTGAATCGGGACCATATTTCTTAATGATCGTTTTGAATACCGCCGCCGTGCGCTCCAGCGCGTCATCCCAGGAAACCCGTTGGCGTGGTTGATGGCGGCTGTACCGTATTTCAGGATACAGCAACCTGTCGCTGGTATCCATCACCGTGTAATGCAGGTTCATACCCTTGCTGCAGAGCATGCCCTTATTCACGGGGTGATGGGGATCACCCTCTACCCGCAGGCTGCCATTCTTTTCCTTGTGGACTACAATGCCGCAGCCTACACCACAATAACAACAGGTCGATTTGAATGATTCAGTCATGGGAATACAGAATATAGAAGCCAGAATATAGAATTCAGAAGCGTTTACGATGTCACCCTGAGCGATGTCTCCCTGAGCTTGTCGAAGGGTTGTCGAAGGGTTGTCGAAGCTGTGTCGAAGGGTGGGTCGCCTTTCGAAGGCGGCTCACCCTTCGATTTATTTAGCAGCCTGGAGCACAGCAGTTGCTTCCGTTTTTTCTTCCTGCTTACTCACCAGCCTATACACTAAAATGATAACCCCCACTACAAACACACCAGTGCCTAAATAAAAGAAAGCATCGGCATAATTCATGGATTTGAAAAGAAACCCGATCAACATGGCGCCCACATTACCCCCGGCGCCTACAATGCCCGCCACACTGCCTACAGCATTGGGATTGATAAAGGGCACAATGCTGTACGTAGCCCCGTTGGCCATCTTAAGGCAAAGCCCAAAAAAGAACAGCAGGGCAATAGCTACCCCCAGGTTGCCTGCTTTGGCAAACAGGATAATGCCAATACCTTCCAACAGCAACAGGATCGTGAGCAGGTTTACTTTGCCATTGAAACCAAAACGGTTGCCCACTTTATCGGAGATGATACCACCAACGGCACGGGCAAAGATGTTGAGCCATCCGAAGATGCTGGCCAGTAAGCCTGCCATGATCAGGCTGGCGCTGTATTCATCATGGAAATAAGTGGCGGCAAAATTATCTACCGTGATCTCTACACCAAAGCAAGCGGCATAGGCGATCGTGAGAATCCAGGTACGGTAATCTTTGGCAGCTACCAGGAAAGTGTTTTCCTTCTTGCCTGTATTGCGTTCTATTTCATCAAAATTGCCTTGTGGCGTATCCTTGGTATAACGGAAATACAGGAAAGCCATCACCAGTAATAAGATACCGGGAATCACCATGGCCAGGCGCCAGCTGTTTTCCTTGCTCACCCAACCCAGTCCTACAAAGGCTGCAGCGATCAGGGGCATGATGATCTGTGTGGCGCCGCCACCCGTATTACCCCAGCCACCAGCTACCGCATTGGCGGTGCCTTTTATTTGGGGAGCAAACATGACGGAGGTATGGAATTGCGTCAATACAAAAGATGCGCCGATCACGCCGATCGCCAGCCGGAAAATAAGAAAGCTCGTATAACTTTGGCTCAGCCCGATCAACATAACGGGAATGGAGCATAGTATCAGCAATAAAGTGTAGGTCTTACGTGGCCCCCAGATATCACACAGGCGGCCCACCAGCAGGCGGGCAATGATGGTAGCAGATACAGAAGCAATGGCGATATTTCCTTTTTGGGCCTTTGTCAAATGCAGTTGCTCACTGACCAAAGGCATTAAAGGGGCAATGCCAAACCAGGCAAAGAAGCAAAAGAAAAAGGTGAGCCAGGTGATGTGGAAGGTGCGCATTTGTACACCCTTCAGCGAGAAAATGGATAATTTATTAAGCGGTTGGTTGTTGATCGTAGACATAGCAGTGTGTTTTGATTACTTTACCAAAAAGGTTGGTTTGATGTTGATGCTTACATAAGCCCAGTTGCTGTTGCTCTTTCCATTAACTACATTCTTCACGTTGGGCGAAGTGAGCGTACTGGTTCCAAAGAAATGGCTATAGCCAGCTTCAAAGCCAATGACAGGAGTGAGGGTATAAGCCGCTATCATATCCACTTCTGTGCCCAGGTATTTATCAAGGGTATTTACATTGTCGGCTGCCAATACCTTGGAGGCACTATTGAATACATGTGCATCAGCTGTGAGGAACAATTTTTCTGTAGCCTTGTACCTGGTTTTGATATACGCATCATGTAATCCTTTATTACCAAAACCACTGGCCACATAGAAGTAGTCCATATATCCCCAAAATTTATGCGGGGTGCCATATAAGGGATCAAAAGCCCTGCTGGTAGTGCCTGAATTGCCGCCACTGGTATAATCGTAACCGATCCCGGCACTGAATTTCCTGGTGAGCGCATATTGTCCGGTGAGGGACAACAATTCTCCGCTCAGCTTTTGTCCATTGGCATTTTTGCCAAACTGGTAATAGGCCGATGCTGTCAGGTTGAATTTTTTGAAAGTATTGGTGAAATACAAACCGGTGGTAAACCTGCTCCAGGCACCGGTATCAAACACTTTCACCGTGTTGTCCATATGGTATTTGGAAAACTGGTCGGCAAAGAACAGGAAGGAGGTGTTGCCGCCTGCCAGTTTCCGGCCGGCATACAGGAACTGCATGCTTTTATAGGCCGTGCCGCCATTGGTATTGGCTGCATAACCGGGAGCAGTACTGTTGTAAATGGTGCCCGAAGCATTTTCTTTGTTCTGGTTAAAAGCGATCCCCGCATGCGCCATCCACTTACCGCTGTTGAATTTCAGCAGCGCTGCATCATGTCGGCGGGCTTGTTGCAGCCAGTCGAGGTTGCCCAGCAGGCGTACATCATCATACACCAGTTCCTGCCGGCCCAGTTTAAGGCTGAAACTGCTGTTTTTGGAGCTGGTGTCGGTAAGCAGGATCTCTGCCCAGGCCTCATGCAGCATAAAGCCATTGTTGTCCTGCGTGGTGGTACGGTTGATGGTCGATACATCCTGTCCCCATACCCGTACGTCCTGTACGGTAAGGCCAAATTTCAACCGGTAGGTTTCGTACCCGGCCGATAAACGGCTGCGCTGGGAAGTAAAGAAAGCTGGTTTGGCTCCCCTGGGCAGGGGAGCGCCTTGCCCGTCCCGGTATTCGGTGCGGGTGCGTAGCTGGCCTGTAAGCGTAAGTTGCGCTTCTGCAGCGGAAAAGGTCACGCAACTAAAAAGTACAGGCAGCCCTGTTTTACAATACCATTTTTTCATGTTACTTTGGGCTGGTTTTAAGGTGAAGAAATCCATTTTAAGATCATTAGCCCGTGTGCGACGCCAATCTCCGCGGGCTTTTTTATTGATATTGTCAGGCTGAGTCCCGCAAAGCGGGATAAACTTTGTCGAAGCCGTCTGCAAGGACCCTTCGACAAACTCAGGGTGACACCTAACATTGCTATCCTTCTACCCCGATATACACCAACCCATCCTCCACCTTCACCGGGTAAGTTTTGATCACATACTCATCGCCGCTCAAACATGCTCCTGAACGAAGGGAAAAGGTTTTCTTGTGAAAGGGGCAGGCCACCTTGGGTTCATCATTGTGCGAACCGATCATGCCACGACTCAAAGCCATCTGCTGGCGATGAGGACAAAGATTTTGCGTGGCATACCATTCATTACGACGGGTAAAGTGGAACAGGGCTATCTGCTCATCCTTGTACTTTACGCATACACCGCCGTTTTCCGGTACATCTTCTACCCGGCAGGCGGTAAACCAGGTAAGTGTTTGTTCAAGTGTTAGCATAGTCAAAATAGTTTGGTCAATAAGAGGCCTGTGTCCCGTCACGGTGACGGGACTTATTATTCAGGTCTGAGTAAAAAACAATGGCAATCGTGCTATCCCTGTATGCTACAGGGCAGGCAGGGCAATCATTAGAGGAATATATTAAAGGAGTCTTTTAACAATTCATAATACAATCGAAGCAAAAGTATTGCCGATTGCCGATTCACGATTGCCGTCCTCACTTCCATTCGGTAGCGCGCTTCTGGCTCCTCATGGGTTCAAATTGAATAGAAGGGTCCTTTTCTTCCGGGGCATTTACAAAGTGATTGAAACGCTTGCGCAATTCAGGACTGTCTACTACCTCTTTCCATTCACATTTGTAATTGTCTACCAGCAACTGCATTTCTGCTTCCAGTTGCGCGGCGATGCCCAGGCTGTCGTGTACGATTACATTCTTCAGGTAAGAAATGCCGCCGTCCATTTTATTAAGCCAGGTGGCTGTCCTTGTTAATGGATCAGCGGTCTTTATATAAAACATGAGAAAACGATCGATGTACCGGATGCAGGTGTCACTATCCAGATCCGTACCCAGCAACAGTGCGTGCTGGGGTTTCGATCCACCATTGCCGCATACATAAAGGTTCCAGCCCTTATCCGTAGCAATGATGCCGAAATCCTTCGACTGCGCTTCTGCGCATTCGCGGATACAACCTGATACAGCCGATTTGAGTTTGTGCGGTGCGCGCAGGCCACGGTACCTTTCTTCAATGCGGATGGCAAAACTTACACTGTCGTGCAGGCCAAACCGGCACCAGGTGCTGCCTACGCAGCTCTTTACCGTACGCAATGCTTTTCCGTAGGCATGGCCACTTTCAAATCCTGCATTGATCAGTTCTTCCCAGATAGCAGGCAGATCGCTTACATGCGCGCCAAAGAGGTCGATGCGCTGGCCGCCGGTGATCTTGGTGTAGAGGTTGTATTTCTGCGCTACCTGTCCAATAACAATGAGTTTCTCCGGTGTGATCTCTCCACCGGGTATACGGGGTACTACAGAGTACGTACCACCTTTCTGTATATTGGCCAGGTAACGGTCGTTGGAGTCCTGTGCCGTAGCATTTCCTTTTTGCAGGATCATTTCATTCCAGAGGCTGGCAATGATCGAAGCAACGGCGGGTTTGCATATTTCACAGCCATCACCCTGACCTAATTTATCCAGTGCTGCATCATAACTTTTCAGGTCATGCACTTTTATCAGGTCAAACAATTCCTGGCGGCTGTATTGAAAATGTTCGCACAATACATTGCGTACATATTTGCCTTGTGATTGTAAAGTATGATTCACCAGGTCTTTCAGCATGGGTACACAACCACCGCAGCCGGTGCCTGCCTTGGTGCATTTCTTCACTGCGTCTACCGTTTCACATCCCTGGCCGGTCACTGACTGGCAAATAGCTTGCTTGGTGACGCCTTCACAACTGCAGATCATCGCATCATCGGGCAGGCTGGTTACCCCGCCGCCTGCTTCTGCACCACCGCGGGCACCTAAGATCATGTCTTCCGGATTGGGAGGAAGCACTATGTTGTTCTTACAGGTCTGCAACAACATATTGTATTGTTCTGCATCCCCTACCAATATGCCGCCCAGCAGGTGTTTACCATCCTTGCTGATATTAATTCGTTTGTATACACCTTTCAGGGTGTCTTCCCATACGATGCTGCGTCCATCCTGTGGATGCACAAAGGGTTCGCCAAAGCTGGCTACGTCTATGCCGATCAGTTTGAGCTTGGTGCTCATGTCGTAACCGGTAAATGCTTTTTCGCCCCCCGTTAAGTTGGCTGCTACTACATCGGCCATCTCATAACCCGGTGCTACCAGGCCATAGATCATGCCTTTGTACAAAGCGCATTCTCCAATAGCGAAAATGTGGGGGTCTGTTGTTTGTAATTGATCGTTGACCACGATACCGCCGCGGTGACCGGTTTCCAGTCCACATAGTTTGGCCAGTTCATCACGGGGTTTGATGCCTGCTGAGATCACCAGCATGTCAACATCAATACTGGTGTCATTAGCAAACTGCATACCCGTGATATGTTCATCACCGAGGATGGCCGTGGTGTTGGTATTGGTGCGAATGTGCAGGCCCAGCGCTTCGAGTTTGGTGCGCAGGGTGTGCGAGCCGGCTTCATCGATCTGCCGGGGCATGAGGCGGGGCGCAAATTCAATGACCTGCGTGTCGGTAATGCCGAGGTCGAGCATCGCTTTGGCGGCTTCCAGGCCCAGCAATCCCCCGCCAATGACAGCGCCTTTTTTGGCATGCCGTGCATAGGTGGTCATCATCTCCAGGTCTTCGATCGTGCGGTAAATAAACACGCCCTGTTTCTCAACGCCGGGGATGGGGGGCACAAAGGCTGAGGAGCCCGTAGCCATTACCAGGTAGTCGTAACTTTCGGTAATACCTTTAAATGAATGTACCCTCTTATGTACCCGGTCGATGCTTTGTACCGGGTCGCCCAGGTGGAGGCGGATACCTTTTCCGGCATACCATTCAGCAGGGGCGAGTGTCAGGTCGTCTGCTGATTTGCCGGCAAAATATTCGCTGAGGTGTACCCTGTCATAAGCGGGCCTCATTTCTTCTCCAAATACGATCAGCTCAAATGACTGATCTCCTTGTTTGGTCAGCAGTTTTTCGCAAAACTTGTAGCCGACCATTCCGTTGCCAATGATGACGATTTTCATGCAGTGCCCTGATTTTAAGTGTTAAATGGCACATGACAAGCAAACATTAGAAATTAATACATGTAATAAAGTGGCAAGTAATCGTCGAAATAATTATGAAGTATGTGACTTATGTCATAAATTTAAGCATAATTACAATTCTAAACAAAGATTATTTAATGCAAGTATCATATAAATTAATATCCAATATATGAGCATTCCCCGTTTATCCCTGGTAGGAGCTGGCCCTGGAGACCCTGAACTGATCACGTTAAAAGCAATTAGGACCCTTCAGCAGGCGGATGTAATATTATATGATGCGTTGGCTAATGATGCCTTACTTTCTTATGCCAAACCCGGGGCTATTACCCGCTTTGTGGGGAAGCGTTATGGTTGTCATGCCTTGTCTCAGCAGGAGATCAACCAAGTGATTATTGAATGCGCCCTGGCCCATGGCCATGTCGTGCGTCTGAAAGGGGGTGATCCCTTTGTATTTGGTCGCGCCCAGGAAGAGATTGACGCTGCGCGGGAAGCAGGCATCCCCGTGGAAGTGATACCCGGCATCTCCAGCGCCCTGGCAGTGCCCGCCGCCCAAATGATCCCCTTGACCTGCCGCGGTATCAATGAAAGTTTTTGGGTAACCACCGGCACTACGCAGTCGGGCGATGTATCGGCTGATATCAAACTGGCCGCACAATCCTCCGCCACGGTGATCATATTAATGGCCATGAGCAAGCTGGAAGCCATCATGGACATCTTTGCCGGTCATAGCAAGAGCGATACGCCCGTGGCCATCATACAGGATGGCACCACGGCCAAAGAGAAAATGGTGACAGGTATGGTGCGCGATATTGCTTTCAAGGCCCAATATGCCGGCCTGGCCAATCCGTCCATTATTATAGTAGGAGAGGTGGTAAAACTGCATCGGGCACAATGGCAGCAGCAGGTACAGCAACAGTTGTTCCGCGTGTAGCATTTCGTTGTTATCTTCACAGCTATGAAGGCGGTTAAAACCAGTTGCGATCAACAGCGTTGTTTTTTATGCAGGCGTAGTTTAAAAGAATGGATACCGGCCATCGAGGCCAACAAAAAAAGCTACCAGTTTAAAAAAGGAGAGGTCATCTTTCAGGAAGGTGAACCAGTGACCGGCATCTATTTTCTCTACGATGGGAAAGCCAAGGTGCACAAGAAATGGGGAGAAGAAAAGGAACTCAATATCCGTTTTGCCCGCAAAGGTGATATCATCGGTCACCGGGGATTGGGTAAAGACACGATCTATCCTGTATCGGCTACCGCCCTGGAAACCTGTACAGTTTGTTTTATTGACCTCGCTTTTTTCAAGACCACCCTCAAAGTAAATACGGATTTCACCTACGACCTGCTGATGTTCTATGCCGAAGAGCTGCAGGAATCGGAAAAGCGTATGCGCAATCTCGCGCACATGCCGGTAAAAGGACGCATTGCCTATGCCTTACTGATCCTGAAAGAAAAGTTTGGCCTCACCCCCGAGGGGTTCATCGACATATCGCTCACCCGGCAGGACATTGCTTCCTATGCCGGTACTACCTACGAGACGGTATTCCGGATCATCAGCGACCTCACCCAGGCCAATATAGTGACAGTGGACAATAAAGATATTACGATATTGGATGAAGCTGCCCTGGTACGCCTCACCCAGGAGGGGGAGAATGGGGGTTAAAGGCCCCATTGCCTGCACATTGCCTGCGCATGTTCTACGCATTGCCTCCGGATTGCCTGACCGCTCAATGAAAAGGGGCCATTGTACTAAGGGGCGTAGGCAATACGGAGAAAGTATCCGGGCCATGTTCGGGCTTTTGTCAACACATTTGGCCCTTTTGTCTACTCAATTATTTTGAATAGAAGAGATAGGGGTAGCTTGCAATGATGCCAACACGCTCAACATATTTTTCACCGGGTTTACACCTCGTTGTCTGGTTAATCTTGTTTACGATACCGATGCTGGTGTTCATCAATGTCGATACAGGATTGCCCAATGGCTTTTTTATTATTGGCAACCTGTTTCATATCGGCCTGTTTTACCTGAATGCTTTTTACCTGTACCCCCGGTTCCTGACAAGGAAACGTTGGCCCTTGTACATTCTTTTTCTGGGCATTATCGTAGCCGTTTTTTATTATGTAAAAGTGGGATTGATGAAATGGCTTCGCCCGGAATTACAGGCGGAGGGGCTGTATGCCGGTTTTTTTCTTTTTCCGCCCATTCCCTTTTTGATCGCTTCCATCATTTACCGGCTGGTGACTGATCGCATACTGGCCGAAAGGGCAGAGAAGGAAGCGCAGGCGGAAAGGCTGGCCTCAGAACTCAAGTTCCTGCGTTCGCAGGTAAGTCCGCATTTCCTCTTTAATGTATTGACGAATATGGTGTCACTGGCCCGTCAAAGGTCAGCACTGCTGGAGCCAGCGTTGATCCAGCTGTCGGATATGTTGCGTTATATGTTGTACGATGCCGATAGCGGGAAATTTCCGGTAACCAAAGAAATTGAATACCTCCACAATTATATTGAACTGCAGCAGCTCCGCTTTGGAGAAGATGTACGTATCACCGTGGATATAGAGAATGATGCGCCTTCCTGTACGGTGGAGCCCATGCTGCTGATCCCCTTTGTGGAAAATGCTTTCAAGCATGGTATTGGCCTGGTGAGGGACCCTTTTATTCATGTCTCTCTGCAGGTAAAGGAGCAATCTTTGCATTTCAGGGTTACGAATAACTATGATAAGAGTAACACCGCAAAAGATAAGAATTCTGGTATAGGACTGGCCAATGTGCGTAACCGGCTGCAACTTCTGTATAAAGAAAAGCATAACTTGTCGATACATGATAACGGTGAATTGTATGTGGCCACTTTAAAACTCGATCTGTCATGCTAAGATGTATAGCGGTAGATGATGAAAAGCTGGTGCTCGACCTGCTGGTTGACAATATCTCGCAGGTGCCCTTTCTGCAGCTGGTAAAACGCTGCCGCAATGCGATGGAAGCGGCAGAAGTGTTGCATGAAGAATCTGTTGATCTGATCTTTCTTGATATCCAGATGCCGGGTCTCAATGGCTTGCAGTTCCTGCAGTCGCTGAAGCATCCTCCCATGGTGATCATGATCACGGCGTATAAGGAATATGCGCTCGATGGGTTTAATCTTGATGTGGTAGATTACTTACTGAAGCCTGTATCATTTGAACGCTTCCTCAAAGCCTGCAACAAAGCGCAGGAACTGCATACCCTGCAGCAAAAAGCAGTGCCCAAAGAAGACACGCCGGATTACTTCTTCGTGTATGTGGAATATGTGCAGGTGAAGGTATCCATACCGGCCATCCTGTATATTGAAGGCATGAAAGATTATGTAAAGATCTTCCTCAATACCGGCCCCAAACCGGTGATCACCAAAATGAGCATGAAGGCGATCCAGGAAAAACTCACGGCCTTTCGTTTTGTGCGCACCCACAAATCCTTTATTGTGGCAGCGGATAAAATAACCGCTGTAAAGCGCGATCTCCTTTGCGTGGGTGCCCTTGAACTTCCCCTCAGCGAAGGCTATAAGGCCGATGTAGAGAAAATGCTTTCACTTTAATATAAAGGTGGGCCGCCCTTGTGGCGCTGCAAAGGCGGCCGGGAGGGCTACTCACCTTTTTCAAGTCTCCTCATTTCTCCTGTACGTCTATTCAACCAGGTCCGGAAGTCTATTCTCCATCCAGGTGCCTGCATACCTGTAATACTTTTGAAAGGTAATCCCAATGGATGATGACTTCGAAGTAAGCGTGTATTCATGCCCCATAGGGGCTGCCGCTTTGTAGAGATCAGCATTTAATTGATTTTATCGGCCCTGTAGGGGCCGCCCATTGGGGCAACCTATTGCAGTTGTTCAAAAATATTGAGCCATGAATTATAAACACCTTCCATTTCTCTGCCTGCTTGTATTCCTCACCGCAGGCGTCTTGCCCGCAACCGCGCAATCAATTATTCGTGGACAGGTAATGAATAGCAAACAGGAGCCAATGGCAGCGGCCAGCATCGGGATCAGGCAATTCCGCGCAGGCGTCCGGGCCGATTCGGCTGGCTATTTTTCACTGCCCAGGCCAGCAGGAGATAAAGTGGTGTTGAAAATTACTTCCATAGGTTACCGGCCAAAGGAAGTGGAAGTACATACGGCTGATTCCATGCTTACGATCATACTGGATGAGGATGGAGCTCAATTAGGTGAAGTGGTGGTAGTGGGCGCCGGTAGCTTTGAAGCCAGCGATAAAGCAAAAGGCGCTTCACTTACCCCCATTGATGCGGTAACGGTGGCGGGCAATGGCGGAGATATTGCCAATGCATTGAGGTTCCTGCCCGGGGCACAACAGGTGGGTGAAACGGAAGGGCTTTTTGTGCGGGGTGGTACCAGCGATGAGGCCAAACAGTTTGTGGATGGGGCCTTACTGCCGCATCCCAATTTTTCCAGTATTCCGGGTGTGCCGCAACCGGCCCGGCTCAATCCCTTCCTGTTTAAAGGCATCTTATTCAGCTCCGGCGGTTACTCGGCCTTATATGGCCAGGCCATGAGCAGTGCGCTGATCCTGGAAACAGTTGACCTGCCCGATCAATCTTCTGCTAACCTGGCCTTGTTCCCGATGATGGCGGCGGTTGGATTTCAAAACCTGGCGAAAGATCGCCACAGCAGTTATGGTATCAATGCCCGCTATGGTAATTCCACCTTCTATAATAAGCTCACAGATGCGAAGCCCGATTTCTTCCATGGACCGGAATACCTGGCCGGCGATGCCAATTTCCGCATCAGGACCAGCAAAACTGGCATGCTGAAGTTCTACAGTAATTACGGATACAGCCGCACAGGTATGAGAACGCCGGATGTGGACAGTGCCGGCCTGTTGTCCTCCTTTGAATTGAAGGGATTCAATGTATACAATAATCTTTCTTACCGGGAATCCCTGGGCCGTCAATGGAAAATGGATGCGGCCCTCGCTTATAATTATTATAAAGAAGATATCGCTAATCAGTTACTGGATGCCAGGAAGATACCTGTTGTTATTCCTGCATCCCCTTATGATGAAAAGAATAATGAACGTCATGAGCAGGCTGATCTTGGACAGGCCCGGCTGGTGATCACCAAAGGGCTGCGGCGCAGGCAGGCGATCCGCTTTGGCGGAGAATATTTTTACAGCAAGAACAGGTTTCGGTACAATAAAACAGTTCACTCGTTGCAAGACAACCTCGCGGTAGGTTTTGCAGAAGGAGATGTGTACATCGCCCGCAATATAGCGGCTAAAATAGGGGTACGGGCCGAATATACCAGTTTGCTGCAACGCATCAATGTAGCGCCGCGGATCAGCGTGGCTTATCGCATGCCCAATGCCGGGCAGATCAATATGGCCTATGGCGTCTTCTATCAAATGCCCGGGGATGCCTGGCTGATGCAAAACAGGGAGCTCAACTTTAGCCGTGCCGAACACTACCTGGCAAATTACCAATACAAATTCAGCAACCGCCTGTTGCGCATTGAAGGTTATTATAAGCGGTACAGCAACCTGGTGACCACCAAACCTGCGGTGGCCAACGAAGGTGATGGATACGCAAGGGGAGTAGAGTTGTTCTTCCGCGACAAGCGCAGCTTTAAGAATGTTGATTACTGGATCACGTACACCTACCTCGATACCAAACGCCGGTTCTTGGATTTCCCGGTATCCATGCGGCCATCCTTTGCTACGCCGCATACGGCATCGCTGGTGGTGAAACGTTTTTTCCAGGTCATCAACCTCAGCGCCAACCTTTCTTATACGCTGGCCACAGGCCGTCCGTATTATACTATTCAATCCGATGCTGCCGGTAGTGCTTATGTTTTTGATCAGGGAACTACCAATACTTACAGTGCGCTTAACCTGGGTTTTGCTTATCTCTTTACCCTATTCAAAGGGTGGAAGAATAAAGACTTTTCCGGTATTGGCTTTGGTATGAACAACGTATTTGGCAGGGAACAGGTATTGGGATACAACTATAGCTTCAATGGCCTGAACAAGCTGCCTATCACGCAGCCCGCCACCCGCACCTGGTATGCCGGCATCTTTATGAGCTTTGGCATCGACCGGCGGGATGATCTGATCAATGAGAATTTGTAACGGTGTCATTTCGAACGTAGCGAAGCGAAGTGAGAAATCTACCTGCTTTGAAAACCATCCTAAATAGATATTAGCAAACCTAAAAATTGAATAATATGAAAAAAGCAATCTTAATGATGATGACCGCCTCTTTGTTGATCACAGCCAGCCGGGCGCAGAATACCCAGGATCAGCAACTGCAGGCGAATGTAGCGAAGCTCGACAAGGCCACGGCAGTGAAAGAGTACCGGCAACTGGCCACTGATTTTGCCGCTGTTGCCGCGCAGCAGCCCACCAACTGGCTGGCCTGGTATTATGCTGCCTATTGCAATGCCAAAACAGGTTGGCTATACCAGGACGATGGTGATAAGATAGAGCCATTCGCCAACCTGGCGGAAGAGCAAGCTAAAAAAGCGCTTTCGCTGCTGGATACAGCCAGTAAAAAGAAAGAGTTGTCCGAAGTCTATTGCGTGCTCAGTATGGCCGAGCGGGCCAGGGTATTTATCAATCCCATGACCTATGGCCGTAAGCATGGACCAGCCGCTTCGCAATACATTCAACGGGCAATAGCGGCCAATCCTTCCAATGGCCGGGCTATCTACCTGGAAGGCTGGGAGAAAAATGCAACGCCCAAAATGTGGGGCGGCGATAAAAAGAAAGCCAAAGAGTTGTTAGAACAAGCCCTGCAACAATTGAATGCACAGGGAAATGCCGGTACCAGTCCTCATTGGGGCAAGCCGGATGTGGAATCATTATTGAAAACACTTTAAATCTACTATTATGCCATTTGCAATCGTCATCTTTATGCGTGTCTTGTTTGTAGCCAGTATGGTATTTATTATTGGCTATGTATTTGGAGGTTTTTCGAAAAGACCAGCCCTGGCAAGTATTACCAGGGTGGCGGTAGTGTTGTCGATCGTATTGTTCATTGCCTTCAATGTACTTGCCTTTCGTGTTGGCGCCTGGCGTCATCGCGGTGGCCATCAACAGGCCTGTGGTTGGTACCAACAGGATTCTGTAGGAGTACAGTCTCAGAAATAGTGATCACAGAAGCCGGTTATTGAGCGCCGGCTTCTATTAACGCTTTCAATGTATTGAGGTCTTTTTGAACGGCCTGCCTGTCTTTCTCAAACCGCTCATCGTTCATACCAGGCAGTCTGAACAAGGTGAAGATCACCTCGCTGCCCTGTTCGTTCTCTAATACGCGGATGGGAATATATACTTCAGGATCCTGGCCTTGCTGTACGTAGTGGTCCACGATCCTGAAGTTGTTTTTTGCAACAAATCGTACGCTGGCTTCTCCGGTAGGTGTACGGATCTGCCAGGTATTGGTGCCGGTATTCCTTATAACAGATACACACAGGCCTGCGGCCCAGGCAGCCAGGTGTTGGACATTGGCCATATAGGCATATACTTCATCGGCCGGGCGATTTATTGATATGCTGAGTGTTTGGGATACCCTGGTCATATTGGTTGTGCTTGTTGAGTGATCGTTCTTCCGGGAAAGCAACAGGCTGGTTGCTATGCCGAAGAACAGGATGATGTGTTTCATTTGTTTTGAGTACAAATGTATCGCAGACCAGTAGGGTTGTTTTTGGAAAAAAGCGACAAAATCAGAAGGCGCCTGGTGTGTTGCCTGTATACCGTTTTATCTCATTGGTCAAATGAGCATGATCATAGTAGCCATTGAGAAAGGCTATTTCTTCCAGTGATCTTTTGCCGGCATTGTGCCGGATGGTTTTCAACACAGACCGGTAGCGCACTATATTGGCAAACTCCTTGGGGCTGATGCCGAGCTGTTCTTTGAATGATCTTTCCAGTTGTCTTTTGGTAGTAAAATGTTCCCTGGCCAGCTGGCTGATCCGTACATTGCCGGCACATTGCAGCACATTGTCAATAACAGGAAACAAGCGGTGACGGGCAGTTTGCTTACGGCGCAGGAAATATTGGTCCAGCCGGGTAACAAAATCAGCTTGCCGCAGCTGTTCCACAGGCAAGGGTAGCTCAAATGAAGTACAGGTATCCGCTGTTTCAGCCAATGAGGTGTGGTAGAAGAGGGTAAAAGCTGCTGGTTTAAAACGGATGCCCGTCAGCATAGCTCCTGGTTGTTGTGTAGTGTCGGAAAAGCTGGTCATGGTTCCGATCAGGTAAGCTTGTTCGGGTACTAATAAAGTATCTTCATCAGATGCGACTACTGTTGATCCTGTATTGATGATGATATCTACACAGCCATCGGGCAGTATCCTGCTCACGGACGGCTTGCTCAGCAGGGTGGTTTGTACGCGCCAGTAAGCGTCGATATACAACCGCAATGCTTCGTGTGGCTTGTATTCCTGGTAGCTCATCCCTGCAAAAATAACACTTTAATGACTTTGGTGTCATTTCGATCGGAGTGAGAAACCCGTTGTCGACGCAATAGATTTCTCACTCCGCTTCGCTGCGTTCGAAATGACAAGATGGTGAGGGCGCTGCGTTCGAAATGACAAAGAAGGGGGATTCGATGACAAAAAAGGGAGATTCGAAAGACACTAGGCAGGTACTGCCAGTTGCTTTAATGCAGCCAGGATGGCTTCTCCAACACCTTTGGCGGATTGGGGATTTTGACCGGTAATCAAACGCTGATCAACGGTTACATGCGGCTGCCACAGGCCCGACTTCTCAAAGCTACCACCCCGCTCAATCAATTTGTCCTCCAGGAGGAAGGGTACCACGTTGTCCAGCTTAACGGCCTTTTCTTCTTCATTGGTAAAAGCATTGATCTTTTTACCCTTCACCAGGTATTGTCCATTGCTCAACCGTATATTGACCAATCCTGCCGGACCGTGACACACACCGCTCACAATACCTCCCTTTTCATAGATCATAGCTGCAATATTGGCCAGGGTACCATTGTCTGCCAGGTCCCACATAGCGCCATGTCCGCCGGCATAAAAAATAGCCACATATGCTGTGGGATCCACCTCAGAAGGTTTTAAGGTATGTTCTATTTTATTCCTGTATTTTTTATCGTCCCAAAACTTTTTATTGGTCGCATCATCAAGGTTAAAGCCATCTACCGGGGCTTTACCTCCCTGCGGACTTACAAAGTCAATTTCATAACCTGCTTCATGGAGCACTTCCCAGGGGTGGGATACTTCTCCAAGATAATAGCCGGTAGGTTCTCCTGTATTGCCTTTTTTATCGTGGCTGGTTACCACAAAGAGGATCTTCTGTTTCATTTTTTTGGTTTGATTTGTTTGTGCTGTTGCCGGATGATACACAAGAGCAAGTGCGCAACAGGCAAGGACCTTTGCTCCTGTAAGAATACGTTGAGTGAATGATGTCATGCTATGTAGTTTGTTGACAGCACAAAGGTCTGTCCTTGCGGGGAGGCAACACAGGAGGCAGGTCACGAATTTGGTGTGAGGTAGATCACACTAGGCGGTATACAGGCGGCTCAAGGTTTCTCTCGATACGCCCAGGTAGGCTGCGATCAGGGTTTTAGGAAGACGTTGGGTGAGGGTAGGGTACTGCTGCAGGAATTGTTCGTACCGTTCTTTGGCAGTACTGTTGAGCAGGGTAAGGATACGGCGCTGCAGGGCCACAAACCCGGCACTGGTTTTTACCCGGAAGCAATGTTCCATCTTATGCAGTTCGGCGCAGAGCTTTTCGCGGTTGTACAGCGACAGGCAAAGGAACTCGGTATCTTCCAGGCAGTCTACATACAAGGTGGCATTGGTTTGATTAAAATGGGCCTGGTAATCGGATATCCACCAGTCTTCCATAGCAAAACCCAGTATATGCTGTTTGCCATTGTTGTCGGTATGAGTAGATTTCAATAACCCTTTCAATACAAAGTGATCATTGGGTACCAGGTCCCCTTCCTGTATTAAGAACTGGTGTTTCTTTAGTTTCTTAGTGGTGAAATGCGATAATATATAGTCAAACTCACTATCCGTAAAGGTTGTTATTTTTTCCAAATGTTGTCTTAATGCCTGGCTCATGCTTGATGTTTTTCAGAGAATTTACCCACCATCCAAAGGATCAGCAATCCCAGCAGGGACATGATGGCGAATGACAAGCGTATATTAATTGCTTTTGCAATGAAACCAACTACGGGTGGCACAATGAGGAAGCCCAGGTACCCTACTGTAGAGACCGCTGCAATGGCTGGTCCGCCACTCATATTCTTTACCTTACCCGCCATGCTGAACGTCATAGGCACTACACAGGATACGCCAAAGCCTACCATGATAAAGCCAACCGCGGCAACATAGGTATTAGGCACCAGCGTGGCCAGCAACAGCCCGCTAAACATGAGCGTGCCGCTGTACCGTAGCATATTTTTGATGCCGATCTTGTTGGCCATCCTGTCACCGGTAAAACGGCCAAGCGTCATCGACACCATGTAAATGGCATAACCCGCGGTGGCTATTCCATCATGAGCGCCTGTGGCCTTGCGCAGGTAAATGGCGGCCCAGTCGTACATAGTGCCTTCACAGGCCATGGAGGCAAAAGCGATCAGGCCAAATTTCAGCATCGTTCTGTCGGGCCATACAAAACTGCCCTTGCGCTCATGGGGCGATGGAAGCTGGTGTATACTGTCTTTAAAAAAGTAACAGCAAAGGCTGGTCAGCAGGATGCTTGCCCCCAGGAAATGCCAGGAAGTGGCTATTTTGGCCGAAACCATCAACGTGCCGATGGCCGCTGCCGCAAAGCCAGCCGTACTCCAGATACCATGGAGGTTGGCGATGATGGACTTGCTGTACATGGCCTGCACACCGATGGATTGGGCGTTGGCGGATATATTGAACAGGTTGCGGGCCGAACCGAAAAAGAATAAGACGGCTACAAACTGCCAGGTTTGGTCCACAAAACCCACCAGGCACAGCATCATATTGAAAAGCAGGGCGCCTCCCAGCATCACATAGCGACTGCTGAAGCGACGCAACAGAAAGCCGGTAAGGGGCAGGGTGAGCATCAGTCCTGCGGGCATTGCAAATAATGCAGCACCCAGTTGTGCGTCATCCAGGTGCAAATGCTGTTGTATAGTCAGAATGCGTGAAGCCCAGCTGGCAAAACCAAAGCCTGAAACAAAAAAGAAGACAGCGATAGCGATTCGGGCTTTTTTAGGGGATACGCTTTCCGGGTCACCAGCCATAGTTTGTTTGTAAAATTGAAGGGGCGAAGGTAAGCATTATTCTACAGCCGCCTCCAGGGAGGTGTCAAAAACAAAAAAGCCAGGAGAAAGAAATCTCCCGGCTTCTGCAAGAAATCAACAGTCAAGAAAGCTGATCGTAAAACCAGTTATTTAAAGATCATTGCTTATTGTTGTTATTGTCGGCATTTACCTTCTTTTCCAGGATAGCGATGTATTGCTGTGCATCCTTATTGGCCGGATCTATCTCCAGTATCTTTTGCAGGTGCTCGATGGCATCATCATAGTCTTTCTCCTGGTTGGTCTCATAGGCCGCTATATACCCATAGGCTTCCACCAGCCATTTTTTCGTAGTGGCGGTAGCATTGGCGCTGTCTTTTTGCAATACAGCTACCAGCGCATCATAATGGGGGATGGCCAGTCCTTTCTCCATGGCTGAGTCTTTCAGGGAGTTGGCCCTTGCACGCCAGTAATAACCAAAACTCTGCTCGGGGTATTTCTCAATGTATTTGCCAAATACCGTATCGGCCTGTGCGTATTGTTCGGCCTTGAAATGGGCAATGCCCCAGTTGAACAGGTCGATATTGGTAGCCTTGCTGTTATTGGTATAATATTTACCCAGCCAGATAGCCTGGTTGGCATTGTCTTTTTTGGTCTTGTACAGGTCGCTCAGTTTCTTATAGTAAGTAAACAAGGCGGCAGAATCGGTTATTTTGGTAACAGCAGCCTGGTAAAAGAGTAAGGCTGAATCTTCTTTGCCGGGTGTGGCATTGTAAAGGTCGGCCATCACTTCATAATCCTTTACCACAAAATTGCTGTCGGGGGCCTTGTCAAAATAAGTGGTCATAGCCTGTAAGGCCTTTGCTGTATCCTGCAATCCAAGGTGACTATACGCCAGCAGTTTATAGAGCCGGGGTTTGCTGCCTGCGGGCAGGTTGGTCATGGCTTGTTGCGCCATGATAATGGCCGAGTCGTACTTTTTATTCAGGTATACCAGGTCGATGTGCTGGTATTCATTATCCGGGTTGTAGTCACTTACAGCCAGGTATTGGCGAAAGTAGCTAAGGGCTTTGGCTGCATCTTTATAATAGGCATCATAATATAGCTCATACCAGGCCGGTGCATACAGCGGGTCGGCAGCAATGGTCTTGTTGAAATAGTCCAGGTAGCTGTCCGCATTCTTCTGGGCTATGAATATTTTACCCATCTGGAACAAGGCTTCTGCATTTTTGCCATCCTGGTTCAGGGCCGCCTGGTAGGAGCGGTAGGCTTCTGTGCCATTGGTGAGTTTACGATAAGCATTGCCACGTAATACCTGGAAGGCGGGATTGTCGATGTCTTTTTTGCCGGCCTGGCTCAGTACCAGCAGGCCTGCATTGGGATCGCCGTGTTTCTCACTGATCCATGCATTGGCTACAGCGAGTAGAATGGCCGGATCTTTTTTACGGCCATCACCAATGGCCTGGTCAAAATACCAACGGGCGCTGTCTGCCTTATCTTTTGCCAGTAAAAGCTGGCCATAAGCCACTTTATACCAGGGGCTTTGCCGCACTTCGGGCGTGGCCAGCTGCAAGGTGTCGGCCAGGGACTGTACTTCTTTCAGGGGCAGGTAAGCCTGAGATAACTGGTACCAGGCCGTTGCATTGGCAGGATCGGCTTGCAAAGTTTTGTGCAAGGCTGTCTTAGCACTTTCATAACGCTCATGGTAAATGAGCTGTGTGGCATCGGATACGTTTTGCGCTACCAGGATGGTAGCGGTGCATAGGCCACCGAATAGCAGGACTGTCTTTTTCATCGTCAGTGTGTTTGAATGAAAACCTATGCCAACAAACCTAATTTAGAGCAATTAGCTATTAATTAAGATCAGATTAGAATGAGATTAGAATTGTGGGTAACGGCCAATACTTATACCATGCCTTTCATGGCCCGCAGCTCGTAGCTCAAAGCTCGCAGCTGGCATTTCCGCCGTACCTTTGCGCTTTCTCAATCTATCAGCAAAAGCCTATGGAAGAAAGAAAGATACTGATCGTTGAAGACGAACATAAGATTGCCGATACGCTGAAGGCAGGCCTTGGAGAGAATGGTTACCATGTAGAAGTAGCTTATGATGGGAAGATCGGCGAAAGGTTATTCATGGCGCATGATTTCAATCTGGTGATATTGGATATTAACCTGCCGGGTATGAATGGATATGAGCTGTGCAAGGTGATCCGCAGCCGCAATGCGCATGTGCCCATCATCATGCTTACTTCCCTGGGCAGGTTGAATGATAAAATGGAAGGTTATGATGCCGGCGCCGATGATTACCTGGTAAAGCCTTTTGAGTTTAAGGAGTTGATGGTGAAGATCAGGGTATTGCTCAAGCGTACCATGAACCAGCAAATGCCGGTAGGTCATCTGTTGAGTGCTGCCGATCTTAGTATGGACCTCGATAAAAAAGAAGTGGTACGCGCCGGCAATAAGATCACGCTCACCATGAAAGAGTTTCAATTGCTGGAATACCTGCTGCGCAATAAGAACAGGGTAGTGTCGCGCGCAGATATTGCGGTGAACGTATGGGAAATAGATTTTGATACCAACACCAATGTAATTGATGTATACATCAATTACCTGCGTAATAAGATCGACCGTGGTTATCCGCAAAAGCTCATACAAACACAGGTAGGTATGGGATATATTTTAAAGGAAAGTGATCGCTGATGCCTGTAAGACTACGAATCACCCTGCTATTCGGCAGCATTGTTTTGCTGATCCTGCTGTTTGTTTGCGGGTCTGTCTATTATTTCTCCAAAACAGAACGTACGAAAGACATCAGGCTCCGGCTTGAGAACCGGGCCATTACGCGCGCCCGGCTGCTGAGACACCCCAACCTGTTTGACCAGAACCAGCTGCGCATTATCGATTCTTCCACTATGATGAGCCTGAAGGACAAAACCCTGCAGGCCTATAATTACCTGGGTGAAAAAGTATACAGTTACAGTGAAGAGCTGGAAGATACCCTCACGGTAGACAATAGTATCCTGGACGATGCACGGGTGAAAGGCACGGTGTATTTCAGGATCGGTAAGAAGGAGGCGGTGGCTTATCATTATGTAGATGAGAATATGCGCGTGGTGGTAGTGGCTGCGGCCTATGATGAAATGGGATTGAATAAGCTGCAGCAGCTCCGTAATATCCTGTTGTTGAGCTTCCTGACCGGCACCATCATTGCTTTTGCAGGGGGGTATTTCTTTTCAGGCCGCTTGCTGCAGCCCATTAAAAAGATTGCAGACGATATCAATGAAATATCGGCCCAGGAGCTTAACCGGCGTATCCAGGCCGGCAAAGTAAACGATGAATGGCAATATCTCTCGGAAACCCTCAATCAGCTGCTCAACCGGCTGCAGGAAAGCTTTGATATGCAGCGGCGTTTTATTGCCAATGCTTCGCATGAACTGTCTACTCCGCTTACTTCTATTTCCAGTCAATTGGAAGTAGCCCTGCAAAAAGAAAGGGAGGCCGGTAGTTACCGGGAAGTGATGAAGAGCGTATACCAGGACGTGCGACACCTGGGTAAACTTACGCAAACCTTGTTGGAATTTGCCCAGGCTTCGGGTAACGCCGGGGGACTGGCCATTGAGCCGGTACGGATCGATGAGATCATACTGGCGTTACCGGCTGATGTCAATAAACTCAATCCCGACTATACTGTTTCCTTGGGTTTTGGCGATATGCCGCCCGAGGAAGAGGCGCTCATTGTTTATGGCAATGCAGCGCTGTTGTTCCTGGCGGTCAGGAATATTGTTGTGAATGCCTGCAAATATTCCAGCGATCATAAGGCCATGGTAAGGCTGGATACCGCCGATCATGAAATGGTCATCTCCGTGGAAGATAGAGGGATCGGTATACCTGAGCATGAGTTAAAATATATTTTTCAGCCCTTTTACCGCGTTGACCACGCCGGGAGTACCGGTGGTTTTGGGCTGGGACTGTCGCTTGCGCACCGCATTATTAAACTACACAAAGGGAACATTACTGTTCAATCCAGCCCGGGCGAAGGCACTTTATTCTGCATCCAGCTGCCTTCGGCCAAATTCTAATCACATTCTAATATCAAATTAAGCACTGCCTAATCAAGGGGCGCCATTTTGCCATGGAAAGAGCGCAGTATGAAATTCAATTATTCCTTTTTCCTGGTATGCTTTGTCACGGCTTTACTGGCCCTGAGTGGATGTCTTTTTAAGCAGGGCATTACCTACAGGTTGAAGAACAGGGCATTGATATTGCAAAATGATTCCCTTATTTCTGTGAATATAGAGCTCAAACGGGAATTGCAGCAGGTACAGGGAGATGCCATGTTGAAACGAAAAAAATCTACTGCCTTATCTAAATAACAGTGAATGCGTCGTATTTACTTATTTTTTAAAGAGGAGGTGTATGGCTCTTGAGCAAATGATCAGGAATATCCTGGTGCCTACTGATTATAGTGATGCTTCACTCAATGCATTGGAAAGCGCTATAGATATTGCCCGGCGCAATCAAAGCCTCCTGCAGATATTGCATGTGGAAGAAACGGATGGTGAGCACCTTGGGCCGGTCAAATTACCGCTATCGGATCATGCCCGGGAGGTTGCGGAGGCCATGGCAGTGGGTATCCTGCAAAAGCACGGCATTGGCGCCGGGGCTATCTTTCAAAAAGGGTTTGCAGGGCCGGCTATTGTGCAAACTGCCTTCGAAAAGAAATCCGACCTCATCATTCTGGGCGCCCATGGTGCTTCCGGGATGCGTGAACAGTTTATCGGCACTACCGCTTATTATGTTGTGAAATATGCCCATTGCCCGGTGCTTATCATACCCGAGGGCAGCAAATGGCTTGATTTTAAAAATATACTCTTCCCACATCGTACCAGTTTTGGTTCGTTCAAACGATATGAGTTCATCAAAGCCATGAGCAGTGATCAACGGGCCAGTATCGAGATATTCGCTTTATCGGTAGACAGTGACACGGTAGAAGGTCATGCACTGGAGTTGATGACCCACCGGTTGAACGAAGGCGGTAAACTGCCTGCTATTACCTTGTCCGTTCAATTCCGTGAACACAAAAATATTCCCCGGGAAGTGCTCGATAGGGCCGATCGTATGCAGGCCGATCTGCTGGTGCTTTCTCCCGCCGTGGATGTGATTAATAAACAATTCTTTATCGGCCCTTTTTGCCAGCGGATCATGCATCATGCCAAAATGCCTGTACTCTATGTGCGGTGATGGCACAGTTTTTACCAGTATAGCATGAGCACATGGATGATAATGCTTGCCACTGGTAGTAATACACACATAATTTTTGGTATATGAATCAATTCTGGAGCCAGGTCTTTTGGGGTAATACCCTGAAAGACTGGGCGGTCGCTATAAGTATTATTGTCGTTACCTTAGTAGTGCTGCGCATTGTCCGCCATATAGCACTCAGCAGGTTGAAGCTGTGGTCACAACGCACCAATACCCAATTTGACGATTTTCTCATTTGCCTCATCGATCGTTTTGTCGTTCCCTTCCTTTATATCCTGGGATTGTATTGGGGCCTTCACACCCTTACGTTGTCTGATAAAGTGAGCAAGGTAGCTGATGTGGTGATCCTGTTTACCGGTACTTATTTCATTGTCAGACTGATTGCTTCCAGTATCTCTTATTTTATTAATGCCTATGTAGGTGCCCAAAGTGACCAGGCAGGCAGGCGCAAACAAGCGCGCGGTATTATTGTGCTGGTCAATATTCTTGTTTGGGTAATAGGTATTCTATTCCTGGTCGACAACCTGGGGTACAATATTACCACCATCATTACCGGCCTGGGTATTGGTGGTATTGCCATTGCCCTGGCTACACAAGCCATCCTGGGCGATCTGTTTAGTTATTTCGTGATCTTTTTTGATAAGCCATTTGAGATCGGGGACTTCATTATCATCGGCGATAAAATGGGCGCTGTGGAGTATGTAGGTATCAAAACCACGCGTATCCGGTCGCTGAGCGGTGAGCAACTCATTTTCTCCAATACAGACCTTACCAACTCGCGGGTGCACAATTACAAACGCATGGAAAAGCGGCGTATCGTATTTGCCTTTCGTATCAGTTATGGTACCCCTATGGAAAAAGTGACGCGTATTCCAACCATCATTAAGAAGATCATTGAAGCGCAGCCCGATACCCAGTTCGACCGGGCGCACCTGCTTTCCTTTGGTGATTTCAGTTTCAATTTTGAAGTCGTGTACAATGTATTGAGCCCGGACTATAACCTGTATATGGACAGGCAGCAGGCCATCAATTTTGCCATGATGAAAGCTTTTGAACAGGAAGCTATACGCTTTGCTTACCCCACACAAAACCTGATCATTGGTAATGGCGGCCCAAAAGCAACTGCCGGTGAATGGGGCACCCGGGAGGCCCAGGTCGATAAAAACGCAAACATGAATTCCTGACAAATAAAATCCACAGTATGAATCAGACGCTAACTGAAGTTCTTGAATTACGCCGCTTTGCGGAAGACCGCATGGAAGTACACCTGCTTGAAGTAAATGCTGCCGACACAATGCAACGCAGAAAGGTCTTCAATGAACGCCTTATTGCTTACATCGATGAGTTGAATGAAAAATGCAGGGAGATCAATGGCGCGGATTGCAATGACGGACAGGAACGTTTCAAATCCATGCATGCACTTATTAATGATTTTCAGAACAGGTTTATGGCGAGATATTAATTGATTGTATATAAAGGGTTAAAGATAATTATATCTGTATCTTTATCCCCATGAGATTGACCAGGCTATTTAATGAATTCTTCCACAGCGAAAAAGCCGGCGGCCTCATCCTGGTTGCCTGTACGGTGGTATCCCTGCTGGTGGCCAATATATCGATGGGAGGTAGCTATATCCACCTTTGGCATGAATCGGTGGGCGGCAAACCGGTAGAGTTCTGGATCAATGATGCACTCATGACGGTGTTTTTCCTGCTCGTAGGGTTGGAGTTGGAGCGGGAGTTGTATATCGGAGAACTGGCCGATATCAAAAGGTCCATGTTGCCCGTATTTGCAGCCATAGGAGGTATGGCTGTTCCGGCATTGATACATTTTCTTTTCAACAGGGGCACTCCTGCACAGGATGGGGTAGCCATTCCCATGGCTACTGATATTGCCTTCTCACTGGGTATTCTTTCCCTGTTGGGTAATCGTGTACCTGCTTCGCTAAAAGTATTTCTTACGGCATTGGCCATCATAGATGACCTGGGCTCCATTCTTGTCATTGCTTTCTTTTATTCCAAAGGGATCTCTCCTTTGTACCTGGGGCTGGCTTTGGGCATTTTTGCCATCATGATCGTGCTCAACAGGCTGCGGATACACCAAATATGGTTATATCTTGGTTTGGGGGTAGTGATGTGGTTCTGTATGTACCGTTCAGGTGTGCACGCCACCATTACAGGGGTATTGGTGGCCTTTGCCATTCCATTTGGCAATGGTGATGAACAGTCTCCTTCCTATCACCTGCAGCATGTGTTGCACAAACCTGTTGCATTCCTTATTCTGCCGCTGTTTGCCCTGGCCAATACGGCTATTGCGATCCCTGCTTCCTGGATGGAAGACCTGGGCTCTTCTAATAGCCTTGGTATTATGCTCGGACTGCTGGCAGGAAAACCTGCCGGTATTTTCCTGTTTGCCATGCTCAGCGTATGGATAGGGTTGTCGAAATTGCCCTTAGGTGTACGTAAGGTGCACTTGTTGTGGATCGGTCTATTGGGCGGCATAGGTTTTACGATGTCTATTTTTATTACCCATCTTGCCTTTGTAGATGAAATGCTGGTGATCAGTTCCAAAATAGCCATTATAATGGGGTCGGTATTAGCTGGATTGCTGGGATTCCTCTCGTTGAAAGTATCGCTCAAAACAACCTAGGATCATTGCACAGTCTGCGCTGGTAAAGAGTTTCCGGGGCTAAAATAAACCCTGCTGTTTATGTGAGGGCTGATCGTTTTACATAGTACCTTTGGTTTCAATCATTTAATAATATTATTTATGGCTTTACCTAAGTTCATGATAGCTGATGATCCGGTTACTGATCCGGACAATGAATACATCTTTCATACCCAGGAACCCCGTTTTATTGCCAAAAGGGTAGAGGATGATGATGACAATGCACACATTGATATTGTGGAAGAGATAGATGATGTGGCTGGCTTCTATAACAATGATCCGGCACAATTGCAGGGCTTGCTGGATGAACTGAGCGAATGGTATAGCGACTACCTCGACTGGCTCGAAGAAGACGAAGATTCCGACGAAGATTAATATCCGGATAGGAGCGCAATGATCCTGCTTTCTTATAAGCAGGATCATTGCGTTTGTTACTTCCCAAATTTCTTTGATCCTGCCACGCAAAGGATAACGCCGATGGTGACACTCAGCATGCCCAGGCTTACGGTTTCGTGCAATAAGGTGGCAGCGAGCGCCAATCCCAAAAATGGTTGCAGCAATTGCAACTGCCCTACGGCTGCAATGCCGCCCTGGGCCAATCCCCGGTACCAGAACACAAACCCGATCAGCATACTAAACAGGGAAACATAACCCAGGCCTACCCAGGCTGCTGTGCTTATTCCCGTAAAGGACGATGGGCGCACCATGAATCCCAGTGGCACCATAAAAGGCAACGCAATGACCAGTGCCCAGGAGATCACCTGCCAGCCACCCAATGTTTTAGACAACTTAGCCCCTTCGGCATAACCGAGCCCGCATACAATAACGGCCAGCAACATAAGGATATCGCCTATGGGTGATACTGACAAACCTTGTACCACGGCATATCCTATTACAAAGGAACTTCCCAGGATCGCGAATACCCAGAATGCAGGGTGCGGGCGTTCTCCTCCACGCAGCACAGCGAATAGCGCCGTTGTCAATGGCAGCATACCCACGAAAATGATGGAATGGGCTGATGTGACATATTGTAAGGCCAGAGCGCTTAGCAGTGGATAGCCCACTACCACACCCATGGCCACTATTGCCAATTGAAAAACCTGTTGCCGGTTGGGGCGCTTTTCTTTATAGATCAATAAAAGGCAAAGCGCCAGCAGCCCGGCGATAGATGCACGTGCTACCGTTAAAAAGACCGGTGAAAAATCGATGATGGCCACCCTGGTGGCAGGTAGTGAACCGCTGAAGATCAATACCCCTACGAAGCCGTTGATCCACCCCCCGGCATTCCCTGCTATCGGTTTTGTAAGTGATAATTCCCTATTCATACTATGGTGATTGCTTTATATTGTGATGGTGTAAAATTAGTCACAGGGAAGCGGTGGATACAGTCCCAGTTTTGTTATTTTCGATGGACACAGTTACTTTTGCCTATATGAAAGACAATTTCCTTTACTCCGAGATATCAGGCAATATCGCCCGGCTGATCAGGAATGAGGTATTAAAGCCGGGGGACCGGCTGCCCTCTGTAAGAATGTTGTGTGAGGAGCACAACATCAGCATGAATACGGCTAAGCGGATATTTTTAGAGTTGGAAGCCCAGTCGCTCATTGAATCAAAACCACAGTCGGGTTATTTTGTAAGCCAGCTACCTTATCAACGGCTTGCGCTGCCCGCCGTCAGTAAACCGGCTGCCGTAGCCCGTTATAATGAACCGGAAGACCTGATCCGAAAAGTATATTCCCATATGGGCAGCAATAAGCTCACCCAATTTTCCATTGCCGTTCCTTCCGGGGATTTGTTGCCACTGGCAAAATTGAACAAGGAGATGGTGCATGCTACCCGTGAACTTCGGGGGGGAGGGGCTGCCTATGAAATGTTGCAGGGCAATGAAAAATTACGTAGGATGGTGGCTTCACGGGCGCTCACCTGGGGAGCAAACATGCAGGAAGATGACCTCATTACCACCAGCGGTGGCATGGATGCCTTATCATTATGCCTGATGGCCGTAGGAAAGCCTGGCGATACCATTGCCATTGAAAGCCCTTGCTATCCTGGCATATTGCAATTGGCGGTAAGTCTCGGGTTGAAAGTACTTGAATTGCCTACACATCCTATAACGGGCATACAGATCGAGGCGCTGAAGAAAGCGATCCCGAAGATCGATCTGTGCCTGCTGGTTCCCAATTTCAATACCCCGTTGGGCAGTTGTATGCCCGATGAACACAAAAGAGAAGTGGCGGCGCTGTTGGCCAGGCATGGTATTCCATTGATCGAGGATGATGTGTATGGCGATCTTTATTTCGGAGAGAAGCGTCCTAAGTGTTGTAAGACATATGATACTGAAGGAAATATTT
The DNA here is from genome assembly GCF_003555545.1 of Paraflavitalea soli. GTDB lineage: Bacteria > Bacteroidota > Bacteroidia > Chitinophagales > Chitinophagaceae > Paraflavitalea > Paraflavitalea soli. The sequence goes on from NZ_CP032157.1 coordinate 1,277,006, forward strand.
TATGGTGCAGCTCCATATCCAAAACCCTGGCTCCCGGCTATCGCGTGGGTTGGATAGCGCCGGGTAAATACAAGGAAAAGGTGTTGAAATTAAAACTGGTTCATGCTATATCGTCCACTGCCATTACTCAGGAGGTGGTAGCCAGTTTCCTGAAAAGCGCCCGCTACGATCATCACCTGCGACAGCTCCGGCGTACTGTACAGGGCAATTATCAACATTACCTGCATGCCATTGCTCAATTCTTTCCGGAAGGAACTAAAACAAGCAGGCCACAGGGCGGGCTGGCCCTTTGGGTAGAATTTCCCAAGGGCATCGATACGTTGGAATTGTACGAGTTGGCCTTAAAGCAACATATCAGTATTGCCCCGGGCAGGATGTTCACGCTTCAAAACCAGTTTCAAAACTCTATGCGTTTATGCTTTGGATTACCCTGGTCTGATGACCTGCAGCTGAAACTAAAAAAGGTGGGTAACCTGGCTAAGATGATCCAGCGATAAAGGAATTCCTGCGTGTCTTATTCCGACCGCAAACTTTTCACCGGATTAGCCACAGCGGCTTTGAGTGCATTAAAACTAATGGTGAACATCGCTACCATCGCTACCAGTACGCCTGCCAGTGCGAACATCCACCAGCTTACGGTAATGCGATAAGGATAATTGGCCAGCCAGGCATTCGCTGTCACCCAGGCAATAGGTATGGATATGATCAATGCCAGGGTTACCAATAGCAAGAAGTCTCTCGATAATATCGTCACCACATGGCCCACGGTAGCGCCCAGTACTTTACGGATACCAATTTCTTTCACACGTTTCTCAGCCGACATTACTGACAAACCAAACAATCCAATACAGGAAATGAAGATGGTGAGTACCGCACCAAACAGCATGATCTTCTTCCAGCGTGCTTCCGCTTCATAGCTCTTCAGGTTCTCCTGATCCTTGAAAATATAAGAATAGGGACTATTGGGGTAGAAGGTCTTAAAAGTCTTTTCAATATGCTGCAGTGCAGCTGTCGCGCCATCCGGTTTGATCTTGATAAAGGCCAGGCCCAGGGAATTACCCGGTTTCATCGTAAATAATTGCGGCTTTATTTTCTCTGTCAAAGCAGCATAATGATAATCTTTTACTACGCCGATCACCTGGTACTTTTCGTTTTTGTTGTACCAGAAGTTTACTTCCTGGCCAATAGGATTGGCCCATCCTGCCTTTTTGGCGAAAGCCTCATTTACAACTACGGAATGCGTAGAATCGGAAGGGAAATCCTTAGAGAAACTCCGGCCCTTGATCAACGGTATTTGCAGCAAAGGAATATAAGGTTCGGTGACCGTTTCGTAAGCAAAGGAAATTTCTGTAGATCCATTTACTTTGGCTACCGTGCTCCAGCTGCCTACATTCTTACAAGCCACATCCACAATGGCCGGGCTTTTCAGCAGCTCCTCTTTTAGTAAAACAGTTTTGCTTGCTTTAATAGTGGGCAGGTTGGCCAGCACCAGGTTGCTATCATCATACCCCAGTTTTTCATTGGTGAGGTAATTGAATTGGGCATAAATGGTAATAGTGGCAATGATGAGGAAGGAGGCCAGGGTGAACTGTAATACGACCAGGCTCTTCTGTAAATAATTCTTGCCTGCCAGGGTGAACCGGCTGTACAATGTTTTCACCGGGCTGTAGGCTGACAGGACCAGGGAAGGATAAAAACCTGCCAACAGGCTTGTCACTATAAACAGCCCGATATAGATGCCGATCAGTTTGGCATCAAATAAATAGGATAAGGCCAATGCTTTATTGGAAAGATCATTGAATATTGGCAGCACGAGTTGTACCATCAGTACGGCCAGCACAAAAGCTACAAAACACAGGATGAATGATTCGCCCAGGAATTGTACCATCAACTGCCGGCGATCGCCGCCAATTACTTTGCGGATGCCAATCTCTTTGGCGCGCTTTAGCGAACGGGCTACGGTTAGATTCACAAAGTTGATGCAGGCTATGAGCAGGATAAAAAGCGCAATGCCCGAAAGGATATAAGAGTACATGGGTTTGCTGGCATCGGTAAGTCCATTGGTAGCCTGGTAATCCTCACTTAAATGGATATCGGTAAATGGCTGCAGACTGTAGAAGGTGGCAGCGTCATCGCCATATTGCTCTGCCGATATCTTTATCGATTCCCGTGCGTCCTTTTCATACACCTGTTTCATTTTTGCTTCCACTGCCAATGGGTTCGCACCAGGAGCCATCACCACAAAAGTGCTCAGGAAGTAATTCATCCAGTTCATGTTCTGCGCCTCTGTTTCTTTGGATATCTCTATCGGCAACAACATATTGAACTTTATGGAAGAGTTTTGTGGGCATTTTTTAGCTACTCCTGTTACTTCATGCGGCACAAACTGTCCTTCTTCATTTTTAATAACGATCGTTTTGCCCAGCGCCTCCTTAGTGCCAAACAGCGTGCGTGCTACTTCTTCTGTGATCACCACTGAATGGAGATCCCGTAAAGCAGTTTTGGGGTTGCCGCTGAGCAGGGGGAAACTAAATGCGCTAAGGAAGTTGGAGTCTACCAGGTGTACTTCCTGTGATTTGATCTCTGTACCGTTCTTAATATCCCGCTGGTTGTTCTGTACCCTTACAAAAGCTTGTATTTCCGGGATATTGGCCGTGAACCTTGGGCCCTGGAAATATCCTGTAAAACCTCCCTTGCTCTCTACGCTGCCATCGGGTTTTATCCTTTTCATGCCGATGCGGTACAGCTGGTTCACCTGTGCATGAAAGCGGTCATAGCTTAATTCGTCTTTCACATACAAAATGATCAACATACCGCAGGCCAGCCCAAGGCTCAAACCAAGGATATTGATGATGGAATAAACTTTGTTGCGACGGAAATTGCGAAAAGCAGTTTTGAAGTAGTTTTTGAACATGGGTGAATGGTTATGCCAGTCTACCTTGCAAAAATGATGACGATTTCTTTTACAATGGTTATCAGTCAGTTCCGATGATCAGGCAATCACTCAGTGTCCGCTTTCGATACAATGTGCGAACATTTTCGTACAATTGGGAAAGGCGGTATGATAAGTGTTCAGATTTTCTTTGGCCGGAGCCCTCAAGATATCTATAATTTACAAAGCATCTATTTCGCTGCAGACTGTTAAGATATGATCAAGTCCATATAGGAGGGAGGCTTCATCGATATTAAGCCACCGAAATAATTGTAGGATGAGATTGTAATGCTGACGCACAAAAGTGGTGTCTTTTTGAGGTTGCCCAGGTATAAAGCATATCGGTTCGTGGTGGGCGATCCGGTTCCTTAAGCTGTTAATTCTAGCTAATTCGCCAAAAATATAAGATGCGTTATATTGTATTGTAGGGGTGCTGCGTGGTCTTGCTCTAAAGATTTGTAAAGAATTTTGTCCTGTTGCTCTATAATGGTGCGCAGAAAATAAATATCGCCAAAAACCAAAGCCCAGTGCAGCTACTAGTTTTGCATGAGTATATTGATGATTAAGCTTAAAGACTTCATCGTTTATGGTCTGTTTGGTTATCATACAATGGACATTGTCAAATATGCCACCAACCGATGCCGCAGTTCTTAGCCAATCCGGGCCTAAATGCTGTATGGCATGATTATCAATAGCATTACGCAAGGCTATTTCAAAACAACTGATTACAGTAAAAAGCTCTTGCGAAAGTTGTAAGTTTTTCCGGTACAGCGTCATTGCTTTACGAGTGTCCCCATTGCAAGCCGTTAAATAACGGCTCATTCGGGTTAAGCTCATAATGCAGACAAAGTCTCTATACTTCACCTTTGATTAATGTTTGTTTATTCAAAATAAGTGTTATATTTGCTGTATCCTATTCCCGGTCGTCCCTGAGCAATCATACTTCCGGGTTTCGTTTTTTTAGGCAAGCCGCATGTTCAAATGCTTTTTTTCCATCAACTTTCTGTTTATAAGTGGAAAATACCGTCTTTATAAAGAAAATCAATGACTTACAACCTATAGCTATAGTTTAAACCCATAGGGTTTAAACTATAGGATAATCCATAAATACTTATTTGGGGGGAATTGGGGGAGATCGTTTTTTTCTATTTACACTCTTGGGGGAACAATAGCAGTTCATCTTATTTCACCGCTTCCTGAGCTGGCTCCTCCGTCATCCACCTGGTGAATTTGTATTTGGGCAGTAGTTGATCTGTTTTCTTTTTCACCCATTTGGAAACGATCTCAAATACAATGAAACCGATGATAATGGCGATCGCCCACTCCATACCATGAAAGGTGTCCCTGTCAACCACCGTCTTGCGGGAGGCGAGGCCCCACAGGTTGCCAAGGCGCCGCGTAGTGAAAAAATGTGCGACAAGCCGCGTAGAGGCCATGCCAATAGCAAAGCCAATGAAATTGCCTATAAAATGATTGAGCAGGTACTCTGCAAACTTTCTGCTGATGTTTTTCATTGATGGGGGAGTTTCAATTCCCTAAAGTAATAGCTAAACCTTGAAAAAGCCAGTGAAAATGGGTTTAAAATGTTCCTGTTCGTAGAATACGTATGGGAGTTAACTTACAGCATAGCAAGCCGTTTTTACTTTATAAAGTACCTCCTGTAATGCCACGGATTAGGCATCCTGGTTCTCTCAATAATCAATACTTTTATCGCTCAAAATGGGATACCGCAGCAGCGGTCCTGTGATATCGACCTGACAAGCATTTATTAAAGCCCAATCTATTACTGTCCCTGCAAAATGAAGAGATCAACACTGGCCGCCACTTTATTTATTACCCTGCTGGCACAAAATCCCTCCCTGGCCCAGGAAGTTTATTTTGAAAAAGGACTGATCGCCAACCTGCCCAGCCGCTATGGCCGTGAAGCAGTGTACAGCGATGAACTGGCCTATCGGTTGTATACGGGTAAGTTGAAAACACCCGTTGCAGGAGATTCCATCGGTTCCAACGAAAGAGGACAGGCCATTGTTTGGCAGCCTATAGAAGCCGACAGCACGCACCGTCTGCGTCCGCGTGGCGGCATGGGCAGGGGAGGAGCGCCTGCTGGCCCAGGGGTTACCCCGGGTGCTACCAGGGGCGGACTGGGCGCCGGTGGCAGCTATATTTACCTCACCTACAACTCTTCCAAAGCACAACCCGCACTGCTCAATATCAAAGGCAATAGCAGCGTATTTGTGAATGGGGTACAGCATACCGGCGACCCTTATAGCATGGGTTATTTATATATTCCCATTACCCTTAAGAAGGGGCTCAATGAATTTTACCTGCGCGGAGTTTCAGCCGTAGCCAGCCTCATATTCCCCGAAAAACCGGTGCTGCTCAATACTGAAGATCTTACTTTACCCTTTGTAGTACTCAATCACCAAACGGGTGTTTTGCAGGGAGCCCTGGTGGTGTTGAATACCATAGCCAGGCCATTGACCAACCTGCTCATCAAAACCAGTTTTGAAGGCAAACAGGTGTCTGTAGCGGTGCCCGTCATTCCCGCCTTGTCATCCCGCAAAATACCTTTCAGTTTTGATGGCAGTGGAGTACGGGCCAAAGGAAAATATGAGTGTACGGTTACTTTACTGGATAAAGGAAAAACCCTGGATGAGAAAAAGCTTACGATCGAAGCTGTCACTGCCTCCGAGCAATACAATAGTACGTTTACCAGCGCCATCGATGGCAGCCTGCAATACTATTCCGTGACGCCCCAGTCTGGTACCTATACGAGCAAGAGCGCTTTATTCCTGAGCGTACATGGTGCTGGTGTGGAAGCGATCAACCAGGCCAGGGCCTACAAGCCCAAAGATTGGGGTACGCTGGTGGCCGCCACCAATCGCCGGCCACGTGGTTTCAATTGGGAAGACTGGGGGCGGCTTGATGCCCTGGAAGTATTGGGCATTGCGAAAGAAAGGTTTAAGCCTGATCCACAAAACGTTTACCTCACCGGCCACTCCATGGGCGGCCATGGCACCTGGTTCCTTGGTGCTACGTATCCCGATCAGTGGGCGGCTATTGCACCTTGTGCAGGTTATCCTACGATGAAAGGTTATGGCTCGGCCGATGGCCTCATTCCCGATAGCAGCAGCAACCCAATGGAGCAATTGCTCCTGCGTTCCGGCAACCAGAGTGACGTACCCAAACTAGCCACCAACTACAAAGCGCATGGCGTGTACATATTCCACGGCGATGATGACAGAACGGTATCTGTGAACTACGCCCGCCAGATGCGCAAGCAGTTGGGCGAGTTTCATCCCGACCTCAGCTATTATGAATATCCCGGCGGCAGTCATTGGTTTGGCGATCACAGTGTGGATTGGAAGCCGTTGTTTGATTTCTTTCAATGGCATCATCGCCTGCCCGACAGCAGCGCCAATACGATTGATTTCAGTACGGCCAGCCCCGGCATTTCAGCTTCCTTTCGCTGGGCTACTATCCTGCAACAAACTGTTCCCCTGGAATACAGCCGTATGCAGTTGCGGAGGGACAGGACCGCTGCCAGTATCAATGGCACCACACAGAATATCCGCCTGCTGAAGCTGGACCTTAAAGAATTTGCAACAGGCATCACCGTAAAAATAGCACTCGATGGCGGCAACGTTATCAGCTATACTACACAAAGTAATAATGATAGCCTGGTCTTGCTGAAAGAGAATACCCAATGGGCAATCTCCCAACATCCCGATGCACGGCAGAAAGGACCGCACCGTTACGGCACTTTCAAAGATGCTTTTCAACACAACATGCTATTCGTGTATGGTACGACAGGCACTGCTGCGGAAAACGCCTGGAGCCGTGAAAAGGCGATCTTCGATGCGGAAACATGGTATTATCGTGGTAATGGAGCAGTAGATATTATTGCTGATAAAGACTACTCACCCGAAAAATATAAAGACCGTGGTGTGATCCTCTTTGGTAACAAATCAACCAACAGCGTCTGGAATATTTTACTGAATGATTGCCCTATACAGGTAGAACGAAATAAGATTACCGCCGGTGATAAAACCTGGACCGGCGATCAATATGGCGCCTATATCGTATGGCCTATCAGGAGCACATTCGTTACCTCGGTAGCTGCTATAACCGGCAGTGGCGTCAAGGGAATGCAGGCCGCATCGGCCAACCAGTATTTTGCCGGGGCCAGCGGATTCCCCGACTTTATGATCTTCGACCTTGATATGCTGCACAGCGGTGCAGGCGCCCTTAAAATGACGGGCTTCTATGATCACAACTGGCAAATAGATGAAAAGAATACGAGTTACTCGAAATAGGATAATACAAGTCAACTTATGCGCACTACTTTATTCGCTTTCTTATTGATCTTTTTGTGCAGCCCCATGCTGCATGCACAGGAGCAGGGTATACATCCCCAATCCCAGACCTATGAATGGCCTGCTGATCCACTGGTAAAAGCCAAGCTCGACAAGTGGCAGGACCAGAAGTTTGGCATGATCATACACTGGGGTTTGTACGCCGTGCCTGGTATGATTGAGTCCTGGGCGCTTTGTTCGGAAGACTGGATCGATCGCGACAGCAATATCGCTTATGATGATTTTAAAAAATGGTACTGGGGACTGAGGAAGGATTTCAACCCGGTCAACTTCAATCCCGAACAGTGGGCCGCTGCCGGTAAAGAGGCAGGCATGCGCTACCTGGTATTTACGACCAAGCACCACGATGGCTTTTGCATGTTCGATACCAAACAAACAGATTTCAAAATATCCAATGGCCCCTTCGCCAACAATCCCAAGGCTGATGTAGCGAAATACGTGTTTGATGCTTTCCGCAAGGAAGGATTTATGATCGGTGCTTATTTCTCCAAGCCCGATTGGCATACTGAATACTACTGGTGGCCCAAATACGCTACAGCCAACCGCAACAACAATTACGACATCCATAAATATCCCTGGCGCTGGAACAAGTACAAGGAATTTACGTACAACCAGATCAGTGAGCTGATGAATAACTACGGCGCCATGGACATCCTTTGGCTGGATGGCGGCTGGGTACGCCCAAGGGAAACAGTGAATGCCGAAGTGCTTTCCTGGGGGGCGCCTATTCCCGAATGGAGCCAGGATATCGACATGCCTAAGATCGCGGCCATGGCCAGAAGCAAACAGCCCGGATTGCTGGTGGTAGATCGTACCGTGCATGGCCCTTATGAAAATTACCAGACACCCGAGCAGCGTATACCCGAAAAACAACTGGATTATCCCTGGGAAAGCTGCATGACACTGGCCAACAACTGGGGCTTTGTAAACAATGATCAATTCAAATCGCCGGCGAAGGTCATTCACTCACTTATTGAGATTGTGGCCAAAGGTGGCAGCCTCTTGTTGGGTATTGGTCCCAAGGCTGATGGCACCCTGCCAGCCGAAGCAACAGAACGATTGGCGGCCATCGGTCAGTGGACGAAAGTAAATGGAGAGGCCATCTACAATACCCGTACAATTAAGCATTTCCAGGATGGCAATACTTTCTTTACGCAAAGTAAAGATGCTGCCACGGTCTATGCCTTGGTGCGTATAAAAGAAGGAGAAGCATTACCGGCAACGATAACCTGGAAAGGCAATCTGCCTAAAAAAGGCGCTAAGATCAAATTATTGCAAACTGGTCAGCCCGTTAAATGGGTGGTGGAAGGGGATGCTGTAAAACTAACCTTACCCGCTGCTTTACTGAAATCTAATGACAGCTATCCGGCATTGGCCTTTGCTTTTATACCCTCATCTCATTAATTATGCCTCATCGTTCCATATACTTCCTGTTTTGTTTATTAGCGCTGCGCGCAACTGCACAAGACCGCTATGAATTAAACTCCGGCTGGCAATACGCACCGGCTGCCACGGTGAAAGTGCAGGGCACAGACTTGTCAATGCCCAACTATCCTCTGGCAGGCTGGAAACCCGCCATCGTACCCGGCACAGTACTCACCACCATGTTGCATCACAAACAGGTGCCCGATCCTTTTTATGGCATGAACAATGAGTTGATCCCCGATATATATACCACCGGCCGCGATTATTATACCTGTTGGTTTGTAAAAGATTTTAAAGAAGTTTATCCCACTGCCGGGCAGCAGGTATGGCTGCAATTCCGTGGTGTTAATTATGGTTGCGATGTATTCCTCAACGGTCATAAGCTCAACGAGGTTACTTTCAAAAGCATGTTCCTGCGGCAGCAATACAATATCACACCCTGGCTCACCAAAGATGGTAGCAACAGGCTGGCGGTGATCGTATATCCACCCGATCCGGTAGGTAATCCCAATGGCGGGCAAGGTGGAGATGGCCGGATAGCTAAGAATGTTTCTCACCAGTATGTAGCCGGTTGGGATTGGATACAGCCCATCCGCGACCGCAACACGGGCATATGGGACAAGGTATATATTGAGAAGACCGGCGTGGTGAATCTGAAGAATCCCCATGTGGTTACAATGGTGCCGGGTAAAAGAATGCCCTCGGGACCACAGCAGCCGGCAACTATTAAGATGACGGCCGAACTGGAAAATACTTCGGATAAACCAGTGCAAGGCATATTGCAATATACCCTGGCGGGAAAAAAAATATGGAAAGCCGTTACCATTCCGGCCAATACCACAGCATTGGTCACTCTACCCAATGCAATCCTCAACAATCCCCGCCTCTGGTGGCCGGCAGGTTATGGCCAGCAGGAGCTGTACACAACAGAACTGCAATTCCTGGTCAATGGAAAACCAGCCGATAAAGAATCATTGACCTTTGGTGTACGGGAAATACAAAGGGTATGGAATACCACCACGCTGAGCAGCCAGTTCAACGTGAACGGACAAAAGATATTCATCAAAGGCGGCAACTGGATCATTTCCGATGCGATGCTGCGGTTCACCGATGAGAGATATGATGCGGAAATTCGTTACCACCGTGATATGAACCTCAACCTCATTCGCATATGGGGCGGGGCTTTACTGGAGCGGCCTGAGTTTTATAAAGCCTGTGATAAATATGGTATGCTGGTGTTCCAGGATTTCTGGATGTCGGGCGATTGCAATGGCCGGTGGCAGGATCCTAAAAAAGCAGAGGATCAGGCCACGAGGCGCAAATACCCTGATGACCATGACCTGTTCCTGCGTTCTGTGGCTGATGGGATCAAACTCATCCGCAATCACCCTTCCCTGGCTATCTGGTGCGGCGGCAATGAGATCACACCACCTGATGATATCCTCGCTGCTATGCGCGATTCCCTCTTGCCTCAACTGGATGGCACACGGGTGTTCTTTGATTATTCCAATTCCGACAGCATGTCGATGAACATACTGAAAGGCAATGGAGATGGCCCATATAATATACAGCCTACAGATACTTTCTGGAAATTTCGCACCTATCCCTTCAACTCAGAAGTGGGGTCTGTTGGTTTGGGCGATTATGAATCACTGAAACGATTCATTCCTGCCGCGAATAGGGTGCCCCCTGTATATACCCCGGCTGCGGGTGGTCAGCGGGCGCGTGAGAAAGCTGATTCCGTATGGGAATACCATAAGTACATTGGCTACCAGGATCAAATTGCCAGGTATGGCCCTGTAAAAGATGCGCGTGACTTTGCTATGAAAGCACAACTGGTGAATTACGACCAGTATCGTGCCCTTATGGAAGGATTCACCGCCCATATGTGGGATTGGTATACCGGTACCATCATCTGGAAAACACAAAATCCCTGGACCGCCCTGCGCGGCCAGATGTATGACTACTACCTCGATCCCAACGCCTGCCTCTATGGCCTGCGCAAAGGCGGTGAACCGGTGCATGTAATGTACAATCCTGTTGAAGGCACGGTGATGACCGTTAACAATCGTTTCATATCGAATGACAGTGATTACCTGGCCATAAAAGCATATGATATGGCTGGAAAAAGTATACCGCTGCCCGGTTCACGGGTGAAGCTGGATGCCAGTGCTGTCAATACATTTATGAACATAAAGGATACAGTAGATAAGCTTCGCGCAGAAAAAGGGATATTTCTGTCGATTAGGTTAGTTAGCTCCGACGAGCTTACCCATGGCAGCAACAATCTGTATTGCCTGCCTGCTGCCAACGGACAATATGCAGGTCTCAACGAACTGAGGCCTGCCACCCTGGGCGTTAATGCCACCATGATGGAGTCGGGTAAAATGCTTGTAGAGTTCATAAATAAGACGGGCAGCATAGCCTTCTTCAACCGTATTTCAATACTGCATCCCCAAACAAAGGAGCGTATCCTACCGGCCTTCTATAGCGATAACTATATTACCATCTTGCCCTATGAACGAAAATTTGTATCCATTGAATGGAACGACAAGTCCCTGACCCCGCTGGTAAATGTAGAAGGGTGGAATGTGACAACAAAAACGGTGATCCCGTCAACAGGAGCTGCCGGCAAATGAGTAATTTTGTATCCTTATGCATGACATACAGACCCGTGAAGATATAGAATTGCTCGTCAATGAGTTTTATAAGAAAGTGGTGCCTGATCGCCTGATCGGGCATTTCTTTACCCGCGTAGTTCATTTTACCTGGGAAGAACATATTCCCGTCATGATCTCCTTCTGGGAAACCGTGTTGCTGGGGCAGCAATCCTACAAAGGCAACCCCATGGTAAAGCATATAGAACTGGATGCCTTGTATCCCCTCGATCCCCTGCATTTCGATCGCTGGCTCTACCTATGGCAAGAGACGGTACGCCAGCTTTATGCAGGCGACAAAGCCAACGAAGCGGTAGACCGGGCGCATTCCATTGCTAAGATCATGAAGGCCAAGATCGCAGCGCGGCACCTGCCAGGGTGAGTTTGTAGTACAGCATTGCCCCTGGTCAGGCCATAGAACATGGCCACCGCATTCATGTCTTTCGGTACTGCTGCATATCGCCTGGGTTCCAGGTCCTGTCCTTGTATTTTTTTAGCTCCTGCGGCTTCAGTTTTTATGTGATTCAATAAACTGTTTTGTTTGCTCCGGGTAAATACTGATGAAATGGGTCCTTATCAGGTTGGGATCAGCATTGGTTTTCTCTTCCTGCTTTAGTGTGATGGCGCGGGAGGGGAGGGCAGGCATGTGGCAGTCAATGCAATTGGTGTTGATGGCATTGGCTGGCAGTTTCGCTGCAAAGCTATGTGTTACCGCTTGGTGGCAGCTCGCGCAACGCTGCGATAATACGGCCATGTTCTCCCTTTCCTGCACATGTGGATTGTGACAGGAAGTACAACTCAGTACATTACTTTTAATATAGCACTGGCTGCCTGTGATCAGTTGGTATTGGTTGCCATGTACGTCCAGTTTACTGACGTCCCCACCGGTCTTGATAGCCGATGAAAAATACTGGGACAGTGAATCGCCCGGCTTAAAGGAAAAGATCGAATTTTTTGTAGTATGACCTCCTGAATGGCATTGGGCGCAAAGGTCTACCTGTCGCTGTCGGGACAGTTGTTTATAAAGGGCTATATGCTGTGCTTGCTTTTCCTCCGGATGGGAAGAGTGAAAACTTACATGTTCCGCTGCCGGACCATGGCAGCGCTCGCAATCCATGCCATAGATCACTTTGGTTTTATCAAAATAGTCCACCATTCGTTCCCCTTCCTGTTGCGTGCCCTTGCGTTCGATATACGAGCCGTGACATTCAAAACAGCCAATATTGATCAGCCGGTCAAAGCGTACCTTGTCTGCCGGGTAACTGGGGCTGTTTACCCATGCCTTGGCCCAAACAGAATACGATACCGGCAGTTGAAACACATTGTCATCATACCAGTATAAATAAGTTTGTGCTTTACGGCCCGATCCCACTACCACGCCAAACGGAAATGCCTGCTTTTCCTGGTCATTCATATAGGCTACCTGGAACAGGCCATTACTCCTTTGTTCCATGGCTACTTTTACATTGGCCCGGTAATGAAAGGCATTCCTGCCGGATTCAAAACTCCCTTTGATAGAGGCGGTAGAAGGGCTGGCAGAAGTATTGCGATGGGCCGTAGCCAGGTAACTTTTGTGAATCTCCTGATGGCAGTTGGTGCAGGCTGCTGAACCAATATAACCTGTACCCCTTAGATCTGCTGTGGTAGCCATTCCCTTCTCCGGTTTGGAAAGGCATTGCGAAAGCGTAAGCACCAATATGAAAATGATGGCTGTAATGGCAAGACTATGTTTGTATCGTTGCATGGTTATTTCTGAATATAATAATAGTAAAACCCCTTGTAAAAACAAGGGGTTACCAAAACTAACTGCTATATGAAATCATTATTTATAATCGTCATTCTGTTTCAGGTTGGGATTCTTATCGATCTCTACCTGTGGAATGGGGAACAAGATGCGTGTTTTACCATCCAGTTTAGGACGGTGATTGAACCATATCTTACGGCTGTATACACCAAAGCGGATCAGTTGTTGACGGCGTTGTCCTTCGGCGGCAAATTCCCAACCCAGTTCGTCGAGCATTCTTCCATAAGGGATATCTGCTCCACCCTGCAGATCGGAAATGGTGCCATCGATATTCTGCCAGCCATACTTATAAGAGCTGCCCATTTGTAGTTGGGCGCCGGTCACAGTGGCCTTTGCAGGATTGGTAGTAGCAAAAGCTCTTTTCCGCACGTTGGTCACGATCACGGCTGCCTCATCTGCCTTACCAGTACGAAGCAAAGATTCTGCTTTCATCATCATAATGCCTGCCAGGCGAAATACGGGATAGTCATTGCTCAAGCCGCCCCGGGCACCGGGCTTGATCTCATACTTGCCTATACGGAATCCGTCGAAGAAATCAGTGTTGTCAATGCTGGGTACCTTCTTTACATAAGTAAGGATCAATGCGCCCGTAGCTACATTGTATTGAGGGCCCTGGATCCAGGTATCCTTCATGCGGGTGTCATCCGGGTCATAAGTATCGATGAACTGAGGCACAGCACAGTTACCACCCCAGGGTTGGGCAGCCAGGTCAAGCACATTACGGTGTGCAGAAGCCAGTGTTTTCATGTGGATGCTGTTCTGGGTAGCAAAGATCTCATCGAAAGGCACTGCAAATACCAGTTCCTTAGAGGTATTGTTATTCGTAAGGAAGTTGGTTTTAAAAACAGGCTCCAGTATATAGGGTCCCTTGGTCAGGATCTCATCACATTGTTCAATACATTTTGCCCATTGAGCTGTACCAGTATACACTTCGGCATTGAGGTACAGGCGTGCCAGCGTAGCGCGGGCAGCCCACTTGTTAAAGCGGCCATAAGTGCTATTGTCTGCTTTTTCACTCAGCAGGCCGATATTGTCCAGCAGTTCTTTTTCGATAAAAGCATACACTTGGGCACGGGTGCTTTGTTTGGGGCGCGCAGTGTCTTTAAAATTGGTTACAATGGGTACATTGCCATGATTGTCGATCAGCATGGAATAATAGAAGGCGCGTGCTGTTTTCAATTCGGCCACGAGGGCCTCTTTGCCTGTGGTAACCGGGATAGAACCTTCCTCAATTTGAGAGAGGATCCTGTTTACCGCATTTACTCCTTTAAAATTCTCATTCCAGGAGTTGATTGGCTGCCATTCTGTAGGTGTCCATTCATGCTTGTGCATACGCTGGTAAGTACCGGCATCATACCATCCATTGGGACGTACCGGTGTTACAATAATATCAGCCGGCTCTTCCTGCAGGTCAAAATCTCCCTGCCAGCCTACCATTACCGTACGTAGCACAGTGTATGCCGGACCAATAATGGCTGGAATGTCTTTCTCTGTCGGTTTGAATGATGTTTCCAACACCTGGTCATATACTTCTTCGTCCAGCTTCGTACAGGAGCCCAACATGATGGAGATACCCAAAGCCAGGTATAGTGTGGTCAGAATTTGTTGCTTTTTCATATAGTGAGTTGTAATACTTTGTTTAGAATGTCATGTTTACACCAGCTGTGAAAGTGCGCATGGTAGGATATTTGTCCCTGGAATCAGATCCGGGATCAAGGCCCAGGCGGCTCACTTCGGGGTCGATACCTTTGTACCCGGTTATAACGATCAGGTTTAATCCGGAAGCAAATACCCGCAGGTTCTTAATGTATTTGTTGCCGCCTACATTAAAATTATAACCCAGCGTTACGTTGTCGATCTTCCAGTGGTCGCCATTCTCAATATAATGCGATACATATGCCAGTGGAGATGACAATCTGGCTTTGCCATATACTTTGTCGAATGCGCTTTCGAGCATATTATACGCCTTCACAGTGGGATTTTCATAATACATACGTTGGTAATTGAGGATCTGGTAGCCAAATTGTCCGCGCATGTTCACAGCCAGGTCGATCCTTTTGTAGCTGAAAGAAAGATTCACACCTGCTGTATGTTTGGGAACACCATTGCCCAGTATTTTACGATCATCACCGGATGCAGCGCTCAGGAGCTTGGGTTTACCGTCCTTGTCTTCAATGATCCATTTGCCACTGTCGTCAACATCAATGGATTTGTAACCAAAGAAATTACCAATAGGTTGACCCACTTTTACCCGGTGGGTAATGATCTGAATAGGCTCGCCGGTATGACCTGCATCAAAGAAGTCATTGGCCAGCTTGAAGCGGTCGTCAGAAGAGATAGATACCAATGTGTTTTTATTGTAAGACCAGGTTACATTACCCCTGAACTGGAAATCTTTCGTTCTTACGATATCCGCATTCAGTAATATTTCAATACCCTGGTTTTTCATTTCGCCGGCATTGGCCAGTGTGCTGCTTTGGAAATTTGGTGGTACAGGTACGGGGAAATTATACAGCATATCCTTTGTGCGGCGTTGATAAACATCTATACTACCACTAATACGATTACTCCAAATTGCAAAGTCAAGACCGAAGTTGATCTCGGTTTTCTTTTCCCAACGCAGATCAGGGTTACGATTACGTACAGGCTCGATAGGTTGAATCCATCCGCCATTGTACAGGAACCTGTTGTTGGAATAGTTAAGACTGATGAGCGACATGTAAGGGTCATTGGGTACAGTACCTGTAATACCAAAACCAGCTCTCAGTTTCAGGTCATTGATAAAGTCCACATTCGACATAAATGACTCTCTGCTGATCCTCCAGCCCAGTGAAGCGGCGGGGAAAGTACCCCATTTGTAGTTGGCGCCAAACTTAGAGGAGCCTTCATGGCGTACGATGGCAGATATCAGGTATTTCTCATCAAATACATAGTTCAGACGTCCGAAAAAGCCGATGAGTTTATTGTTATTCTTAAAACTGCTCATGCCTACAGCGCCATTTGCCAGCTGCAGGGCGTCGCCAGATTGCAACCTGTTGTAAGAATACAGGTCAGTTGGGAAATTGGAGTTGTTGGCAGAAAAACCTTCACTGGTTACATCCTGGTAGCTATAGCCACCCATGATGGTAACTTTATGGAGGTCCATGATATGGGTGTAATCGGTGGTGAATTCCAACAGGTTGTCGCGCAGGTAATCTGTACCCCTTGAGGCATAACCTGTTCTGCGCAGGGTTTCAGATGCCCGGTGGTTTTTGTTTTCTGCATAACCGTTCAGGTTGGTACGCTTTACGGAAGACAGCAACAGTTTCAGGTTGAGGTTGCGGATAGGTGTAAACAGTACATTGACGTTGTAACGCATTTCGTTTTGAACACTTTCTCCATCCACTTCCTGTATAGGGCGAAGGGGGTTATCATAGTTATAGGCATTGGGATCTTCCCGGTAGAAGCCTGCTGAATTGTACACGCTATCTGTTGGGTTGCGTATGATGGCCTGACGGTAAATATAAGCGTAGTTGGGAGCGTCGAAATACTTACGGTTGCGTCCGATCACATTGAGGTTTAACTTCAGCTTGCCATCAAACATAGAATGGTTGATGTCTGCACGACCGAGAAGTTGTTCATTCTCTGATCTTTTGAAAAAACCCTGCCATTGCCGCAGGTTCAAAGTGGCTACATAATTCGTTTGTGCATTGCCTCCCTGGAAGGAAATATTATGCGTTTGACTCACCGGCTTCCTGCTTATTACATCCAACCAGTCGGTAGATGTACCCATATCGGTATTAGCAGGAAATATGCCTTCTTTGATGCCCCTGCGGTATCCGTCCGCATCCAGGAAATCCATTTTGCGGGCGATGGTTTGAACATTTACCTGTCCCTCGTAGGTAACTGTTGAAGGGCGGTTGCCTTTTTTGCGGGTAGTGATCAATACCACCCCGTTGGTGCCGCGCGTACCATAAATGGCCGCAGCGGAACCGTCTTTTAATACATCTATTGACTCAATATCTTCCGGAGCAACAGTGTTGAGTGCGCCGGGGATACCATCGATCAATACCAATGGTTGGGTGGAAGACATGATTGTACTGCTTCCGCGTAAGGATATTTGTGTGGTGGCATTGGGATCGCCGCTGGCTGTTACCACAGATACACCGGCTACTTTACCTTGTATCAATTGGCCTGCATCACGCGCAAACCCTTTGGTGAAATCTTCTGATTTTACACTGGCTACAGCACTCGTTACTTCACCTTTCTTTTGTTTGCCATAACCTACCACTACTACTTCATCAAGATTGGCGCTGCTGGTTTGCAGTGTTATGTTCAGCGTTGTTTGATTGCCTACTTTAACTTCCTGCGGAGCGAAACCTGTACCCGAGAAAGCCAGGATGCTTTCTCCACTGGGTACCTCAATAGAGAAGGCGCCTTTGGCATCGGTGGCAGTACCTTGTTGAGCATTTTTTACCTGAACCGAAATGCCGGGAAGTGGGTTTCCCTTGGCATCTTTTACAACTCCTGTTACCGTAATGGCTACGGGCGCCTTTTTGTAGAATGGCAGGTCCGGAGCAAAAGCGCGGACTGAGACAGGCGAAAAACATAGGCAGGATACTATGCCTGCGCCTGCAATGAGCTTGATCATAAGCAATGTGATTTGTTTGTTTAGTGTTTATGTACAATCGTTCGCTTACTATGTAAGAGAGGCTACTGTATTTTTTAGTCAAACGGGTACTGGTGATCGAAGTCCGGATAAGATTATATGGCAATAGAATTCCCCGCCGCTCTACACAGCCTTGTCATGAATGCGTTGATAAAGGATGTAACGAAAATATCACATGCCGGTAAGATTCTGTTTATGGTATTTAACCGTGTCTTGACAGATTTTAACTTTAATTGTTAACAAGACAATTAATGATTTCGTTTGTGTAGCGGAGATATTTCGTTGTAAGCAGTTTGCTGAATTGTTGTGGTGGATTGTGTGTTGCTATTAGCGATGATCGAACTGCTGGAGGCTCGTAGCATCGCTGTTCCTGATAAGTTTACGTTCCTTTTCAGCAATGCTAAACCGTGATAGTAGGTTTTGCAATCGGTATCTGCAAACGATTCCGTTAATAAACATGCACTTATCTGAAAAAATATTGAACTTGGGTTAGATGTTACTTTAGAACAGCTATTAACCAAAACTATTGCTATGTCAACAACAAGATTACTTTATGTAATGATTGTTTTGCTGATGGGTATGCCATGCCTTGCGCAAGACAAACCGGTCTCCGGAAAAGTACTCTCCCCCGATAATAAGCCCCTTGCAGGTGTAACCGTACAAGTAAAGAATACCAACAATGTGACCACTACTGCAGATGATGGGACCTTCACCCTAGCAGCTCCCTCCGGCAGGGTCGTCTTATCGTTTTCTTATGTTGGTTATGCAACCAAAGAAATGACTGTTAATGCAGGTTCACCGGTTACAGTACAGCTACAGGAAGATGCCAAAGACCTGGGCGAAGTGGTGGTGGTAGGGTATGGCACCCAGCGTAAGTCTGATCTTACCGGCGCCGTTACTTCCCTGCGTGGAGATAAGATCCGCGAGATGCCTGTCGTGAGCGTGGAACAGGCCATGCAGGGACGCATGCCCGGTGTACAGGTACAGCAAACTTCTGGTCAGCCGGGCGCTGGTATCTCCATCCGGGTGCGGGGTGTTTCGTCTATCGCGGGCGGAAACGAACCACTCTACGTGATCGATGGCCTTCCACAGTTCAATGATGATGTACGTGGCGTAAATGGGCTGGCAACGATCAATCCTTCGGATATCGAATCCATCGAAGTGCTCAAAGATGCTGCTTCTACGGCGATCTACGGATCACGAGGCGCCAATGGAGTAGTGATGGTCACTACCAAGTCTGGTAAAGCAGGCGCTACCCGCGTAGTATTTGAAAGCTCTGTTGGCCTTCAGCAAATACGTAAAAAGCTCGACCTGATGAACAGCCAGGAGTACGTGGATTTTGCCAGGCGGTATTATGTGAACACAGGCCAGGCTGCGCCTGCTGAGCTGACCAATTTCACACCCACCATCAGCACGGATTGGCAGGATGAAGTATTTCGTACAGCTCTGTTGCTGAATACCAGCCTGGGCGTTTCCGGCGGTACAGATCGCAGCCGGTATTATGTATCCGGCGGCTATACGGATCAGCAGGGTATTGTATTGAACAGCGATTACAAACGTGGCTCTATCCGCGTAAACCTGGATAATAAACTGAGCGATCACTTCAGCATTCAATCGCGCTTTACGGTATCCAGAGCGGTGCAGGATGGATTTTCTCCGGCTATAGGTGATAATACCCGCAACTTTGGTAAATCGGGTATTGGCTCTGTGCTGCGCTCCATTTCTACCGTAGGTGTAAAAAATGCTGATGGCACCTATACGGATACTTCTCCTTTTGGATTCAATGGTATTGACGTAGAAAACCCGGTAGCAGTAGCCAAAGAAGTGCTTGATCGCAATACTACTACGCGTGTGCAGGGTGGGGTAGACATCCGGTGGACGATCATTAAAGGGCTCTCTAATACGATAAGGCTGTCGGGCGATTATTACCATATCCGCCGCGACCTTTATTTTCCCCGCATATTGCCCCGCCTGGGTAATAATATCGGATCAGCTGAACTGGGACAATATGATAAAACATCGGGTCTGGTAGAAGACTTCCTGGAATACAGGCATCAGTTAACCTCCGATCTCAACATGGAAGCCATTGGTGGTGTTTCTTACCAGCATGACCGTTACGATCAGACTGATCTGGCAGCATCCGGATTTGGCAGCGACGACCTGAAGAATTATAATTTCAGTTCCGCCAACACAGTCAGCAAGCCTGTTACTGATGTGAGTGAGAATACGATCTTATCGGCTTTCGCCAGGGTGCGTTTCAACCTGAAAGACAAATACCTGCTGTCGGCCAGTATACGGCGTGATGGCGCTTCTGTATTTGCAGCCAATAACAAGTACGGTGTATTCCCTTCTGTATCGGCTGCCTGGCGTGTCTCTGCCGAGAAGTTTATGGAAAGGTTTACCTGGATGTCCAACCTCAAACTGAGGGCCAGTTGGGGACAAGCAGGTAATCCTGCCATTAAGCCTTATCAGTCGCTGCTGCTGGGTAAAGCCGTCAACACCGGACAAGGCGCCGGATCAGGACTGTCTGTAGGGGTGGCGCCTACCTTCCCCAATCCCAATTTGAAATGGGAAACCACCAGCCAAACCAATATTGGTCTGGACCTGGGCTTACTAAGCGACCGGTTCCGCTTTACCTTCGATTATTACATCAAAAAGACCTCCGACCTGTTGGCGCTGGTACAATTGCCTCCATCTGCCGGTGTAAGCGCTGGCATAGGAACGGGGCCTGATCAGATCATCGACAATGTAGGAGAAGTAGAAAACAAAGGATGGGAGCTTTCATTGGGAGCTAATATCATCAATACAGCCGATTGGACTTTCTCGCTGGATGTAAACTTTTCTCAGAACAAGAATAAAGTCACCAAAACAAAAGACAATAAGGATATTCCCACCATTGCCGGTGGCAATGATGCCTCAGGTTCCAATAGCATTATCCGCGTGGGACAGCCGCTGTCGGCATTCCTGGGGCCCAAATTTTTAGGACTTGACAAAGACGGCGTACCCATCCATGAAAACCTCAACGGAGACAAGGATGCCAATGGCAGGGATATTATCAATGCCATCGACAACCAGATACTGGGAAGCCCCTATCCCGACCTTTATTATGGTATTTCGCCCACTGTACGTTACAAACAAATAACGTTTAGTATGATATGGGCCGGCGTGAGTGGCGCTTTGATCAACAATGCTGCCTTGTTTGAACTCACCAATCCCATTATCTCCAACCAATTTAACAAGCTGAAAGCAGCCAATGAGTTTTATCCAAAGCCCAGTCAACTTGCCGGCAATGCCCACCTGCGTTCATCGCGGTATATGGAAAAAGGTGATTTCTTCCGCATGCGGAATATCCGGCTCGATTATGCTTTCAAACTGAAAGGCCGCACCATTAAAACGTTGAATGTATACCTCAGCGGGCAGAACCTGATCACCTTTACGGATTACAGTGGGTACGATCCCGAGGTCAATACCTTCAATGGCAATGACCGCCGGCAGGGTGTAGACTTAGGCGCTTATCCTTCTGCCAAAACCTATAACCTGGGATTCAGCCTTGGATTTTAATCATGAACTATTACCATAAAATACTTTACAATATGAAACCGACTAATTTTTACGCTTTGCTCATCACCCTGTTGCTGGTGACGATAAGCCAGGCCGCTTGTGATAAGATGCTCGATGAAAAACCCAAGGCCACACTGGAGCTGGGACAGCTAACGCCTGATATATTGGATCAAACGCTGGTGGGCGTGTATGAACCACTCACCAGGAGCCGTGGCCGCCTGTGGGAGTCTACTGTAGGGCTGGGCCTTGAACTGATGAGCGACTATGCCGATGGCGGTCCTACGCAAGTGGCCTGGAGCAATTACAATAATATCATGAACAATCCCAATGCATTGGGACAACCATGGACCACCTTGTATGAAGCCATTGGCCGGGCTAATTATCTCATCGTAGCGCTGGATGCCAATACTACCCTGGCCACTGATCTGAAAGATAAAGCCTATGGCGAAGCCCGGTTTGTAAGGGCCATCTGTTATTTCTTTGCAGTAAGGGTATGGGGGAAAGTGCCAATGCGTCTGAAGCCGATCATCAATTCCGGTGATGTGGCCCTCGCTAAATCTGACATTCCGGTTATTTATAACCAGATCATTGAAGACCTGAAGTTTGCAGAAGGTGTACTTCCTAATAAGACCGGCGCACCGGGACGTGCTACCAAAGGCGCTGCCAAGGTAGCCCTGGCCGATGTATACCTCACCCAGGGCGATAACCAAAAAGCCCGCGATAAGGCGAAAGAGGTGATCGACAATAAAGCTACGTATGGCTATAACCTGGAGCCTTCTCTCGCTACGGTGTATTCACCTACGCTGCCTACCAATATGGAAGATGTATTTTCCCTCAAATTCTCGCAGTTCCTCGACCGCGGTTCTTTCATGGCATCCTATTGGGCCGATTCAAAGGCCAAAGCTGCCGGTTATTCCGTAAGCGGCAATAAATTTGGCGGCATCATTTCCGTGGCGCCCCTCATCAAGAACTGGGATGTAAAAGACCTGCGCAGACAATTCAGTCTGTATGATACCTATGTGATCAACGGGGCCACGGTGAAAGCAGAAATAGAACCTGATATCTACGACCTGCGCCTGGGCAAATACAAAGATCCCAATGCCCCTATTGATACGGGTAATGGAAATGATTTTTACCTCTATCGCTATGCCGATGCCTTGCTCATTTTTGCCGAGGCAGAGAATAAACTCAATGGCCCCGCAGCTGCTTACGATGCCATCAATATAGTGAGAAGGAGGGCGTATGGGGTTAGTTTAGACGTTCCCAGCGCCCTGGCCGATCTGCCTGCTGGTCTTTCTCAAACGGCTTTCGATGATATGGTGTTCCGGGAGAGGGGTTATGAATTCATTGGAGAGGCCAAGCGCTGGTTTGATATGGTACGTACAGGAAGAGCAGCACAATTGATCACAGAAGTACGTGGCCTCATCAAACAACCCGTACGCAAACCTACGCCTTCCAGGTTCTTATTTGCCCTGCCCGATGTAGAGCTGCAAAACAATCCGCTGGCGAACTAGTAAAGGCCTTGCTACTGATAAGTAAGTTGAAACACCCGGATGATTTGATCACCCGGGTGTTTCTATTTCCCCAAACGAATAGTCAACAGCTAAAAGCTAACCCCTAACAGCTAATCCCTGTTTTTTCTATACATTTAGTATCCGGTTGTTTCACCTGTTAATGCTATTTATAATGAGATCACCTGCTGTCCTTTTGCCGTTTTTCCTCCTGTTATTTGCTGTTGGTACGGCGCAACAGTTGCCTGTCAATCCTGCCTTGTTGAAAGATCACTGGTCTGCCAGCTGGATCACCTGTCCCGGCGTATCCCTGCGCAGTTATGGTATCTATCATTTCCGGAAGACCTTTACCCTAGCCGATAAGCCTGCTTCCTTCATCGTGCACGTATCGGCCGACAACCGCTACCGCCTCTTTGTGAATGGTACGCCAGTGTGTAATGGACCTGCCAGGGGCGATCTGTACAACTGGTATTTTGAGACCATTGATCTGGCGCCCTGGCTCAAAGCCGGTGCCAATACCATTGCTGCCCAGGTATGGAATATGGGAGAGGAGGCCGCTGTAGCACAGATTTCCAACCAGACAGCCTTTGTATTGCAGGGCGATACCGAAAAGGAAAAACTGATCAATACCAACGGCTCCTGGAAAGTATCAGAGAATAAAGCTTATCACCCTTGCTCGATGGACAATGGCGCCCGCCTGCACTCCTATATGGTGATAGGGCCTGGTGATAGCGTACAGGCTTCCTTATATCCCTGGCAATGGGAGCAACCAACCTTCAACGACGCACAATGGCTGCCCGCCCGCAAACTGGCTTCTCCCGTAACTGTAGGATATGGTACAGATAATTTGTGGACGCTGGCGCCGCGGAATATTCCCCTGATGGAAGAAAAATTGCAGCGCATCAATACCGTACGCCGGGCAAGTGGTCTGCAAGTGCCAGATGCTTTTTTGCAGGGCAACCAGGCGCTGACTATCCCCGCCAATACCACCATAAGCATCCTGCTGGATCAAACCTTCAATACCGTCGCTTATCCGGAAATGATAGTCACCAGTGGCAAAGGCGCTGTCATCCGCCTCACCTATGCAGAAGCATTGTTTGGTAAAAATGGCAAAGGCAACCGTAATGATATTGAAGGCAAACAAATGGCTGGCAACTACGATGTGTTTGAGGCAGATGGAGGAGCAA
This sequence comes from Paraflavitalea soli, assembly GCF_003555545.1. Lineage (GTDB taxonomy): Bacteria > Bacteroidota > Bacteroidia > Chitinophagales > Chitinophagaceae > Paraflavitalea > Paraflavitalea soli. The sequence goes on from NZ_CP032157.1 coordinate 1,301,107, forward strand.
AAAGATTGTTTCGCCCGCTGTGGCTGAGGACCTATCGTTACCTGCAACTGGATATTACCACGTACAATGAACCGCTGGTCATTGATGATCTATATGGCATGTATACGGGATACCCTTTCGAACAAAAAGCTGTTTTCACCAGCAACGATGCTTCCCTGCAGGATATCTGGAATGTAGGCTGGCGTACTGCCCGGCTTTGTGCGGGGGAGACCTACTACGACTGTCCCTATTATGAGCAGTTGCAATATGAAGGCGATACGCGCATACAATCACTCATATCCTTGTACGTGACCGGCGATGATCGCCTGATGCGTAAGGCCCTGCTGGATTTTTATCATTCCCGCGTGCCGGAAGGGTTAACGCAGGGCAGGTATCCCAGCAACCGGCTGCAGGTAATACCGCCCTTCTCACTGTACTGGGTATCGATGTTGTACGATTATTTCATGCACCGGCCCGATGAAAAATTTGTGGCCCAATTCCTTACAGGAGCCGAAGGGGTACTGAACTGGTATGAGCGCCATATTGATACTGCGCGTCAAATGCTAGGCCCCATGAAGTGGTGGAACTTTACTGATTGGAACCACGCTTTCCCCAATGGCGTACCCGATGGGGCAACCAATGGCAATTCATCGGTCATCACTTTGCAGTATGTATATACCTTACAACAGGCTGCTGCACTCTTCAGTCATTTTGATAAACAACCGCAGGCGGCGAGGTACAGGAAGATAGCCGCCAGTTTGAGCAAGGGTACTTACCAGGCCTGTTACGATGCCACAAAAGGAGTGATGGCCAATACCCCTGCCCATAATACATTTAGTCAGCATGCCAGCATTATGGGCGTATTGACCGGCGCCATACCTGTAGCGCAACAACAGCCCGTGATGCGGAAAGTATTATATGATACCTCCCTTAGTCAAGCCACCTTTTATTATCGTTTTTACCTCACGCTGGCGCTGAAGAAAGCGGGCATGGGGGCGCTTTATTACAGCCAGCTTATGCCGTGGCGTGATATGCTGAAGAACGGCCTTACCACTTTTGCAGAGAATCCCGATCCTACCCGGTCCGACTGTCATGCCTGGAGCGCCAGTCCCAACTATGATTTCCTCGCTACCATTTGTGGCATTACTCCCGCAGCGCCGGGCTTCAGGAAAGTGCAGATAAAACCCCAGTTGGGTGAATTAAAGCAGGCCAGCGGCCGTATGCCCCATCCGGATGGAGATATCGAGGTAACGTTGGAAAGGAGAGGGGAAACGGGGGTGCATGCTACTATCACCCTGCCACCGGGGCTCACAGGTGCTTTCCTATGGAATAATAGTACCCGGCCGCTCAAATCCGGCAAGCAGGTCATCGCCTTATAGCCTGTTGGGTAGTAGCTGTCTGTTCAAATACTGTTAAAAGCGATGAAACCACAAATAGTACGATAAAATGCAGTCCTTGCTTTCATCGTGCTATTAAGACGTTGGTAGTTATGTGATCCTGTTGTTTTTTTCCTGTTGCTAATTTACATCGTCAAATTATTCATGTCACATTAGCACGATAGCCATGCAACAGGACATAACAACCAGCACTGCCTTGCCCTATACCACCGTGAAAGGAAGAAATGAAAAACGAGCCGATCCCTCAACACCCGATTATGAATTGATGAACCTTTTTAACCTGCTCAAGGCAAGAGAACCTGAGTTGTTAAGGAGGTTATTAAATTCATGTGCGGCCTTGCTGTTGAAAGATGAACCGGCTGTGCCGGGTTATCAGGCAGAGAAAGAACGTTTCCTGGTAAAAACGGGCCGGCACCTCACCTCAGTGCACATCAGCCAGGTGGCCTTTTTTTACTGTGAGAATAAAACGGTATACCTCAAAACGAAGGACGACAGGAACCATATTCTCAAATTGAGCATCGAAGAAATAGAGAATACAGTATCACCCCGCGATTTTTTCCGCATCAGCCGACAGATCATCGTGAGCCGGCATTCCATCAAAAAGATCATTATCTGGTTTAATGGCACCTTACGGGTAGACCTCATGCCCGGCGACCATGCCAATATTATCATCAGTAAACTGAGAGCCCCTATGTTCAGGCAATGGCTTGGCGAATAAAAGGTCATAACAATACCTAAGTAAGTTTAGTAAGAGTTTTCTCATGTGCAAATCTAATTTGCTGCGGAGGGCCATTCCTGGTCCTCCTAAGTGTGTTGGCGCCTGCTGCAATAAAATAGATCAGGAAGCGTTGGCCGCCCCGGTGCAGATATGTTTTCCTGCTCATTAAACCTTTTGCCCGATCTCCTGTCTGATTACAAAACCACCCTTTTATGAAAATGACCAGGAGTATTCCCGGATTGCTTATTTGTCTTAGTATGAATGCTTTACCAGCAGAAGCCCGGGATCAGGCCGCGTCCGACTCTACAGGATTGCCAGGCGACAACTTCAGCCTGCAGGGAGCCCTTGAGCTGTTTAAAAAGGCAGGTTCTCCCGAAGAATTTGAAAAGCTGCTCAATACCTCACAGAATAAGGTCAATAACCTTGATCTCAATGAAGATGGCCAGATTGATTACATACGGGTGATCAATAAGAAAGAAAATGATGTGCAGATATTTGTATTGCAGGCCCTGGTATCTGATCAGGAAAGTCAGGATATTGCCGTCATAGAATTGGAGAAGACCGGGCAGGACAATGCCGTAGTGCAGATAGCGGGTGATGAGGATATTTTTGGTGAAGAAACGATAATAGAACCAGGGGATGATGACAATGCTTATAATGCTGCCGGCTCTTCAGTAGCCCGTGGTCCCAATGTGGAGCCGGTTGAAACTGCTACTGATGTTGCCATAGTGGTAAATGTGTGGGCATGGCCTTGTGTGCGCTATGTATATGCACCTTCTTACAGGTTATGGATATCTCCCTGGACCTGGGCTGCGCGTCCTGCGTGGTGGCGTCCCTGGAAGCCACTGTCCTGGCAGGTATACCGTCCCATACGTTATCGTTATCGTCCTCATTATGTAGTGGTGCATACACACCGGGTAGCTTATGCGCCCCGTTTGTACCGGCCCATGCGTGTTACCTCTGTTACCGTAAGGACCCGCCACCAGGTTACTGTTACCAATTACCGGACCAGTCGTAGTACCCATAGCGTAACTGCTTCCCGCAACAATAAACAATACCATGCTACGCGTAAAACAACTACTGTAGAAGGACCGCGTGGAAATAAAGTAAGCAGAACAAAAACAACCGTACGTCGTAAAAGATAATATTGAAATAAATAAAACATCACCATGAAAAAGTTATTGGCTTCACTGTTCATTTTGGGTGTCGCAGCTTTCTCCACCTTGCAGGCGCAGGACGCAGGGAAAGGGGCCATGTCAAAACGCATGACCGATTCTATGACCGTACAGCTTAGCCTCACTGCTGAGCAGGTGCCCAAGGTACAGGCTATCAATGATGATTTTGCGGCGAAAGCAGCAGCCATCAAAAGTGAAGGAGGCGACCGCATGAGCAAGGGCAAAAAGATCAAAGCCGCCAACAGTGAGCGTGATAAGGCCCTGAAAGCAGTATTGACCGAGGCACAATTCAGCGAATACAAGGCCCATAAGAAAGAGAACAAAGCCGAGATGAAACAGCGGTTTAAAAAGAGGAAGCAGGGCTAGAAACAATACTGGTCCATTATTTTTTTGATAAGCGCTACCCGCTCCTTCAGAAAGCGTGTAGTAAAGAAGTGCGTGGAGAAATCATCAAACTGGTCATAATGGAAGCCCAGATAGAACACCCAAAATCCAAGGTTGAGCAAGGGGATGGCCTGCTCTTCTGCTGCTGATACGGGCCTTGTTTCCCGGTAGGCGCTGAGGAATACCTGGAAAGCCCTGTCTGATTGTTCCCGGGTGCTTTTGCCCAGGATCACATCCACGGCGAAATGCGTCCAGTAGGTCATAAGGTCGTTCACGAGATAACCTTTACCTGCAAAATCGAAATCAAAAAAAGTGACTTGATTCTGTTCATCAATGTGAAAGTTCTTGGGCAGGAAATCAAAATGGCAATAACCTACAGCAAAGTTGCTGGTATCCAACCCCTCCAGTTTCTGTATAATGGCGGCGGCTGTATCCTGTAAATATTGGTATTCATCGGGCAGTTCATGGAAGGCGGGCGCCAGGGCAGCTATAGGTCCCAGCAGCGTAGTCTGGTGATTATAACTTCTTCTTGCATGGCTAAGCTGAATGGTGGAAGTAATATCATGAACCCGCGCCATTGCGCGGCCTGTATTGGTGATCTGCTCATCACTGATCACACCTACGGGTTTTCCCGCCGCATAGCTAAACAATACGCCGTAACGGGTGCCTTCGGCGGCTTCGAAAGATTGGATCTGCCCGCCTTCCAGGTCCCTGATGGGGTGGGATACAGGGGCGCCCCCTTCCTGCAAGGCATTCAGCAATTCCACTTCTCCTTTTATTTCTTCCAGCGAGCGGTGTGCATCCCGGTATATTTTGAAGATATAGCGTTGTGCCTCACCTTCCAGTTTATACGTATCACTCACGCCCCGCAGCAGGTAGCGACAGATGAGTGGAGAAAATCCATACAGGTTTTCAATGGCTTTTCCCAGGGCAGGGGCCGACAGGGTAGAGTATTGGGTGGGGAAAATGGCCATGATTGATTTTTTGAGTGGGGCGCGAAGCTAAGGGATTTCATTGATATTGGAACAGGATAATATTGGCAAACACCCGGTGAAGCAGCATATAAGAAATGTGGCAGCAATCACTGACATTTATCAATATGAAAACAACATTGCCATCCCTCCTGCTGCTATGTACTTCTTTGGCAGCCGTTACAGGTACAGCGCAGGAGGCGCCTGCTGCCCTCCTAAAAGATTATGAGCAGGCCATGATAGCGCCACCGCCTGCTGCCCTGGCGCTCGATACCTTCTATAAGAAACATGCTGATGCATTTGGTATTCCCATTGTGTCATCGGGCAAAGTGCCCAATGCGGCCCTGCTGATAGGGCGTGATATTGTGAATTATATGCTGGTCAAAAGGCCCGATATACGCGCTGAGTTAATAAAGCGGAAAGCCCGCGTGCTGGTGATGGCGGAAACGGAAATGGAGACAGACCTGCCCGAACGCAGCAACTGGAAGAAACCTGCCCGCGACGACAGGCGGTTAACGCCCGGCGAAAGGGATAATTATGATAAGCCCGGTGGCATTGCCAGTATGAGCGACAGGGAGTATTGGAACAAGCGGGCGCGTGGCATGGGCGGTACGGTAACCTCTTGTGCGGAAGAGAACCTGCTGGGTTATCCCGGTACGCGGTATTATGGGGAGAATATATTGGTGCATGAATTTAGCCACAATATCATGGGCGCTTTGCGCAATGCCGATTCGGCTTTGTTTGCAGAGATCCAACCAGCGTATGAAGCAGCCAAAGCCAAGGGCATGTATAAAGGTCAGTATGCGATCAATACGGTGGCCGAATATTGGGCGGAAGGCACCCAGTGGTGGTTCTGGAGCAACTACGAGTTTTATGATGGCGATACCCGGGTGCAAACGCCGGATGACCTCAAAGCCTATGATCCCGCTTTATACAGTATTCTGGAGCGGGTGTATCCCGGTCACCATAATCCTGCTGATGTGTATTATGGTCGTAATGTGAGACCAGCAAAGCGCAAGTAGATTGGTAAGCTGATTTCATTAGAACAAGTACGTATAAACCAGTGCCACCCGCACATTGCGGGAGGCGCTGGTTTTTTTCATTAAATCATCAGGCTGCCATGCGCAGTTGAACATTGGTATAGGCAATTTGCTGGCGGGGGCCGATTGCTGCCACCCTGAACCAGTATTTCTTACCTGGCTCAAGATCGGTAATGGTGGCTTTGCGCACCGTTGTAAATTGTTGTGTCCATTCGCTGGTGGGTGTCAGCGGGTCGGCTGTATATTCATGAATGTAGGATCGGGCACCTGTGACGCGGTCTACGCTGGAAACTACCTCGCCTTCATTTACACCGTTGCCTACTGAAAAATTGTCGGGCACGCTGATGGGCGGCAGGTTGGCTGCAGGCTTTGCAAGGTCAAAGCCGCTGCTCACGAGGGCCGCCTCACTGCCACCGGATGTAAAGGTTACATAGCCGGCAAGGTCCATCAATGTTTTTTCCAATAAGCTGCGCATAAGGTTTTTGTTAGCTACCTCTGCCTTGTCGCGTGTTAGTGCTTTAGATAGGGCAGTAGCGTAGGCCGTTATATGCGAATTTACAACTGTGAGTGCAGGAACCGGGGTGGTGAAATACGTATTATCGGTCATTGCTGCTACAATAGCCTGGGCTTTTATTTCCAGTTCGGGATCAGACAGTCTTACAAAATCAAGTTTTAAACGCGGTGTTTTCATGATAAAAGATTGATTGGTTTTTTAAATAAAATTGGATTGTATTCGCCACCGGGCGAAACGTGCTACTAAGGGAGGGATTAATCTTTAACTTGTACAAGGTTTAAGATAATAGTACGGAGTGAAATACAGGTGCGCATACGGGATATAGAATAAGTCCTTTCTTATGTATCGGATTGTATAACGGTACCGGTTAAATAAATAGTACGTGGGTAAACGATATTTGTATTTATTTGACAAATGTAGGTTGCCCGTTGCCTTTCTAAAGCAAAAAAGCTTGAAAGCGAAGCCTGTCGCTTTCAAGCTTTCATCGTGCGCTTTAAAAGGGTGGTCGCTCCCTTTTAAGCTTTGTGCCTTCGGCTGCAAGCTTTCGTCACTTCCTTTAAAAGGGATGATGTTCCCTTTCAGGCTTTCATCGATCGCTTGTAAAGGGATATTGTTCCCTTTCAGGCTCTCAGCCTTCCCTTGTAAAGGGATGACGCTCCCTTTCAAGCTTTCATCGCCCGCTTGTAAAGGGAGAGGCGTCCCTTTACAGCTTTTCGCGCTCCCTTTCAAGCTTTTAGTAGCTCTACATTGAATAAAATGATCTCGGTTACATTACGGAGAATGCCCTGCTTATCTATATAATCACGATTGATCAATTTGCCCTCTATGGCAATGTTCTTGCCTTTAACTGCATATTTTTTTACAAGCTCGGCCAAATCACCCCAGGCAATGAGGGTATGCCATTGCATTTCAGTGGTTCTTTTTCCGGCAGTATTCCAATAGGTTACTTTAGAACCGAGAGAAAGACGGGCCCACTTTTTACCTGTGGAGGTAACCCTTGCTTCCGGCTTGCTACCAATTTGGCCAATGAGCTGTACCTTATTTTTGAGCGTGTACATGGTTGCTGAGTTTCTGAATTATTGTACTGAGGTGCCGAAGGTCATTGTCATTTACCACAGGTGGGTGGAGGCCGGGGATCACGATGAGCATGCCATTGAAAGCAATGGTTTTGGCATACCCATTGGGTGCAAGGCCTGCATTTTGCAGCCATGCCCCACGCAGGCTGAGCCAGGGTACTGACCTCCGGGGAGATATTTTGCTTTTGGTAGGCACGCCGTTGAGCTTAATAAAACTTTCGCGCTGTGGAGGAAGGCCTTTTTCGAGCATAAACCTCTGGACCAGTTCCAGTATTTGAGCAGGGCTGTGCATAGGTGCTGCTTCTGCAGGAAGGAGGGTGGCGGTGGCTGCTGCCTGGGAGCAGGCCTCCGGCAATAGCAGTGTTGCTTTTCTTTTTTTTGACATATATGCAAGGATTAAAATGGTAAATGAAGCAGGTTATTGATCAGTTTTCTTATGGGCTATAGTAAAATTGGCCATGAGCGCATGTGCGCCACGATTGCAAAAGAGCATAATATCGCTGCGAGCTTCGCCTGTTGTAAAATTTTCATGGTTGGTGGTGAGCGCACACTCCAGCAGCTCGGTAAAAAAGAAGTAAATATCATCCGGTGAATAATCCTCGGTAAACTGTTTAATTGCTTCGGCAGGCTCAGCCGGATACTTATGGCCCAGGCTAATGCACAGGCCCTCAAAGGCAACGTTCATAGCTTTCAATTTTGTGGTGAAGAAATAGATGGCCTGCTTTCATGGCGGCATGAAAGTGATCTTTGATGCTATGGTAATGAGTGTTGCGAGGCATTCCTGTACACAGAATGCATCAGCTGTGGGGAGTGAGTGATAATTGTATGGAAATGTTAAGCTGAGAGGCGGGCATAAAAATACCATAGCGCGGGCCTCTGCTTACCCGATTTGAGGCCGTAGGAAGCCCTGTACACAGATAAGAGAGAACCCGCGCTATGGTTCGCGGGCTCTTCACTCTTCATCTCGTGTACTGAAATTTCCTACGTTTCAAATCGAGAATCAAAGCGAATAGCTTCAATGCATTTATTGAACTAGTCGCAAAAGTAAAATATTGCTACATTATGGCATAACCGTAATTTGATGTAAATATATATAATTATTTATATAGTGCGGGTATGCACGTCACGTATTTTTTAAAACTTTTTTTACTTAGCTATATAATGAGTAGCCAAGAAAATAGCGCAATTGATCAATATGCAATAGACTTCGTTAAGAAGCTTATGGAAGAAAAAGAGATTGATCGACAAGGTATAGCTGATATCCTCGGTCTTTCTCGTTCGTTTGTTAGGGATGTTGAATTGGGTTATAATAGAGCCAAATACAATCTTCGCCACATCAATGCCCTGGCCGATTACTTTGGCATGTCTCCCCGCGAGTTCCTGCCCGAAAAAGCCTTCCCGGTAGATGGGGTGGAAGAGAGGGTGGTGAAGGCTCCGGTGAAGAAGGCGGCGGCTAAGAAAGCGGCTGTGAAAAAGGTGGCTGCTAAGAAAGTTCCAGCTAAGAAGGCTGGCCGAAATAATAGGTAGATTCCTAAATACAAAATGCCAAATTCTGCAACTTATTGTCTTTTAATGTAATTTGGCCAAATCTATTATCTTTGGCTATACTATGCTTGATTCATTAGCAATAAAGAATTTCCGCAATTTAAAGGACCTTACAATCCCCTCCTTGGGTAAGGTGAATCTGATCACTGGTAAAAACAATACTGGCAAATCAGCCATTTTAGAAGCTATTGCCATTTATGCCTCCAGGGCCGATATGGGAGTAATACTTCAACAGCTTGAAGATAGGGGAGAGTATTATAATGATGGAGAGTCAAAGGGAGATCTTACTGAAATTCTTATACGTTCTTTTTCATCATTGTTCAATAATCGCTTTATAGGGTTTGATTCTAAAGACGCTATTTTAATAGGTCCCATTCAATTTCCACTACTAGAAAATCGTGTTTTTGAAGATATACCGGTTTCCCTCCGATTTAGAAAGTATATTGATGAGAGTAATGCCGATGCTCAGGGTAATGTTATTTTTAGAGGCAGGATACCGGTAGAGGAATACAGTTTGGGTACATTTAAGTCAGATGCAAAAATTGGCCTTGAAATAGCAGTTGGCTTTGAATCATTTATTTTGCCTCTTGATAAAAAGGTCTCCTTGTATAATGTTTCGAGAAACCGAATCTATGAAGGTAATTTTCAGTTTGTAAAAACAGGAAGCTTAGATAGAGAATTTAATGGTCGATTGTTCGATAAAATCACTCTTACTGAAAAAGAGCGGTATGTAATTAATGCGCTTAAATTTATAGAGCCTTTTACGGATAGAATAGCCTTCGTTGAAGAGGTAAAGGGTAAAAGAACTGCGGTTATAAAATTGACTGGTTCAGTGGCTATATTGCCGCTTCGTAGTATGGGTGATGGTATCAATCGCATATTTACTATTATACTTGCAATGGTAAACGCTGAAGGCGGCTATTTATTAATAGATGAATTTGAAAACGGATTACATTATACCGTACAAGAACAACTTTGGAGTATAATTTTCAAGTTAGCCCAGGAATTAAACATTCAGGTATTTGCCACTACACATAGTGAAGATTGTATCGCTGCTTTTAGCAGAGTATTAAACACACCCAACCAAACTTTACAGGGGAAATTAATTCGACTTGATAATGTAAATGGAACCATTCAACAGGTCGAATACAATGCAGAGGAATTAAAAATTGCTACAGACCAAAACATTGAAACCCGGTAAATGATAATCAAAGAAAAGTTTCCCAAAAAACTGCTTGTGGAGGGAAATGATGACCAACATGTGATCTGGTCCTTATGTGAACAATTTCAGGTTGCAGAATCATTCGATGTTATAGATTGCATCGGTATTAATAAATTGTTGGATCAAATTTCCATACGATTTAAGCAGTCTCAAATTGAAACTGTTGGAATTGTAATTGATGCAGATGTTGAAGTAGGTAAAAGATGGGCATCTCTCAGAACAATATTAAATGGTCAAGGCTTTACTGTGCCTGATGCATTGCCTCCCGATGGTCTGATACTTAGCCGGACTGATGGCAAAAGGATAGGCGTATGGATCATGCCAGATAATATGCTTAATGGAATGCTGGAGGATTTTATTTCCTTTCTGGTTCCCCCGATGACCAGTTATTTCCAATTGCTACCTCTACGCTGGAAAGTATAGAAAAGGAGCAGCTTAATAAATATGCTGCTGTTCATAGGCCAAAAGCCTTAATCCATTCATGGTTATCCTGGCAGGAAGATCCCGGCACGCCTATGGGACTGGCTATCACCAAAAGATATTTGAATACTAATGGTGATCTATGCACACGATTTATTGCCTGGTTGAATAGATTATTCAATAATTAATTCTATGCTGAATTAGCTGATTTACTTATAGAAATAATTGATACAAAATCAAAAGCCTCCCACAATACTGCGGGAGGCTTTTTCAATTACTACTTATTTAATTCATCACTATTACTCCTTCTCCTTGATCCACACTGCCGAAGCTGCTACACGGTCCATACGCGCCTGTGGCGGTTCATTGGGGCGGGTGGGCTGCGTCTGCTGGCCCGCTGCAGGCAATGGGGTAGTTGGTATCCTGTTTAGCCGGGCAAAGTTGGGGATCGCTATCAGGGGCGTGCCATCACTCCAGGTTCCTTTAATGGTCATTACACCATTGAGGAAGGTGGGTTTCCACTCCATCGTCAGCGGTGTTTTGCCGATCACTTTGTTGATATCGCCATTGTTGTCGGCTGTTTCCACATTGTAGATCAATGGACCTACCCGCAGCGCCACGCGGCCCCTGTCGGCTTCTATCCTTTCATCTGCTGTTACCTTTTGTATTTCCATAGGAAGCACTATGTCGATCTTATCACCTTTTTTCCAGGCGCGGCGGATGGCTACATAACCATTCTCGATCTTCACAGGTACTGCCTGGCCATTTACTTTCAACGATTTTAGTCCGCTTACCTGTGGTACAGGCGTGTACAACTCACTCGTAGTACGATTGGGCACCCTTACATACACGGTGAATGTTTTGGATGCTTTGGGATTTACGGTAATACCAACATTGCCACTCCAGGGGTAATCGGTTTTTTGTACCATCTCCACATCGGTACCTACTACACGCTCTACTTTGATGGTGCTGCCCACATACATGTTTACATAGAGGCCATCTTCACCCGTTACATAGGTCCAGGTAGGGATCATCAGCAGCGTACGGGGGATATTACCCACACAGCAAGGGCACACATGCCAGGCGTAGCGGCCCTGTGCAGAAGAAAGTGGATTGGTATAATAAAAGTTCTTTCCTTCCAGGTCGATAGAGCCCAGCAGGGCATTGTACATCGATTCTTCGTACAGGTCGGCATATTTGGCATCGTGATAGGCCAGGTTCATCTTGTATTGGAAGAAGATAAGGCCAGCGCTGGAGCAGGATTCGCAATACGCATTGTTGCGCAGGGAATAGTTGCCGCCAAAGCCTTCAGAAGTTTCTCCGCTGCCAATACCACCGGTGAGGTAATACTTTTTATTGATCATATTATTCCAGAGAGACATTACAGCGCTCTGGTAATCTACATCGCCTGTTTCTGCAGCCACATCGGCCATGGCAGAATAGTTATACGTGGCGCGTACGGCATGACCTACTGCTTCATATTGTTGTTGTACCGGCACATGGCTTTGGTCATATTCACTGCCGTCCTTACGATTGTCCAGCAGGAATTTGGCCAGGTTCACGTAGCTGTCACCATGACTGCCTTTGCCTTCCATATCATTTACGAAGCGGCCAAAGCGTACCAGCGCCTGTTCCATTTCCTGATGACCATCATACCAGGCAATTTTACCAGGGCCAATATTGGCTACCCAGCAATCGGCCAGTCTTTTGGCGGCATCATACAATCGCTTGTCCTTTCCTTCGGTGAGTGTATAGTGGTTGATGGCGCTTTCAATAAAATAACCCGCCACATATCCTTCATGATCGCCACGGTTGCGGGGATTCCACCTGGTTTTCCAGTGGGCGGTATCACGCAGGGTATAGGCAGTGTGGAGGTAGCCATCAGGCTCCTGCGCAGCCAGGATGATGGGTATCCATTCTTCTAGTTTCTTTTTCATTTTCTCCTGTGCGGCAATGATCGCAGCATCGCCTTGCGGGTCTACCATCAGCGCAATACACATGGATTCTACTGTCTGGTGCACCCAGGCATTGGAGAATACATAGCCTTTATGTTTGGCATGCGGCTCACCCCTGATGGCTTTGGCTGCTTCAATGAAATTATCAAGGCCGCCTTCGCCGGTAGTAAGATCGGTACGTTCATTCTGGTCAATACAGAAAGGTATCCAGTTTACGATCATGGCTTTCGCACGATCACTCCACAACTTGCTGTCGATCTTATACCTTTTGGTGTACACTACATCCAACCTTTTTGCCTTTGGTGGTTGGTGTACGATTACTTTCAATGTGGAGGCTACGGTATTTTTGCCTTCCGTGGCAGTAAGCTTCAGCTCATACTTGCCCGGGGTGGTAAATTGGGCGGTAGCATTTTTATCGCCGGTATTACTGAAGATAACATTGCCGGGGCCGGATGCTTTGGCCCAGGATACATTGCTTACAGGCGTAACGGACTTGATCGTTGCCGCCAGGTAGGATTTGCCGCCCACCATTACATCACGGTCTATGCCGGCTATTACTACCGGGGCAGGTGAGGGGGAGTTCTCTGTCTTATATACGGCCCATTCTACCAGGGTGGAAGAGCCTCTGTCGGCAGAGTCCAGCGCAAGGCGCAGCTTAGTGGTCTTTATTTCATCAAAAGTAGTAGCATTGTATTGGTTATTGGCGAGGCCAAAACCAGCAGCATTTTTTACCGGCACGAAGTTGCTGCCATCCCAGTATTCCAGGCGGTAGGCCATGGGCAGGCGGATGGCACTGTTATAGTCCCACCAGTACACCGCAATCTCTTTGGTGCTTACGGGCTGTGCCCATTCGTACTGCACCCAGAATTGAGAACGGGGAGGCTGAGGCCTGTTGCCTCCGCCGCCGCCACGTTGGTTGCCGCGGGGGGTAGGTGTAAGACCATCATTCAGGGCATCGAGAGAGCCTCCAAACCGGTTGATGGCAGAAGGGGAGGCTACAATGGCCAGGTTGGGACGCGGATCAGGCGACTTCTCCTGGCCGATGGCTGGTGCAGCCATCATGGCAAGCATTGCTGTAATAGCACCGTTACGTACAGAACGATTAATTTGCATGGTTCAATTTAATTAATATTAACCTAGGGTCACTATTCAAATTTAAACAGGTACAAAGGATTGAAATACGCATATATTAACCAATGCAAGGTGTTTATTAACCTTATGTCAAAACCAAGGCCGTTATGATTTCTTTTGTAAGTGTATTAAAGACAATTATCACGCTGGGAGCGGTTCAGGGGATCATTGCGGGTGTTTTGCTTTTTTGGGGGAAAAGGAACAGGAAGGCTAACCGCATCCTTGCTGTGATGCTCTGGCTTTTTTCCCTGGCCTGCCTCGATCTGCGCATGAACCAGGAGTCCATCCTGTACAGCAGTACCCTGGGCGGTATGATCGATGCTTTTATACCCTTCATGATCATCATGCCCCTGGGGCCACTCTTGTACTTTTATATACGCGCGAGTCTGGAGCCTGATTTTCGCTTGCAAAAGCAACACCGCAAACATTTTTATACCGCCCTGCTTGATATACTGCCCCAACTGGCTGCCATCATTTACATTACCGGCATTATTATGGGTATTGTAAAAAAGAGTATTCCCTTAGGCTATTATATTGATGTGTACAATAACTATGTGGATATTCCCCGCTGGCTTTCCCTCACGATATACCTTTGGCTATCGGCCCGGTACCTGGGGGCGTCGTCGGCTGGCGGTAAAGTAGAAAATGCCACCCTGCTACGCTGGCTGCGACAATTTGTACGCGTGTTCCTGGCTTTCCAATTGATATGGTTCATCTACCTCATTCCTTATGTGATCCCCAGGTATAGCAACAAGCTGCTGGACCTGGTGGAATGGTACCCGGTTTTCATCCCACTTGCCATACTCATCTATTGGCTGGGCATTAAAGCCCTCATGGTCACCTATGCCTTACCCCTCGCTGGTAAAAAGAGCGCCCCCGGCACCGCCCTTGCCGCCGATACGGTAGAGCATACCATCGCCACCCTCAAAAAAGCGATGGAGCGGGAGACCCTCTACCTCGATCCGGCCCTCAACCTCACCCTGCTATCCCAACATACCGGTATCGCTCCCAAAACCATCTCTGCGGTGCTTAACCAGCACTTCCATACCAGCCTCAATGAATTTGTGAATGAATACCGCATCCGCGCGTTCCAAAAACGACTCCTGGAAGCGGACCTGCAAAAACTTACTATTACCGGCATCGCCTTCGACTGTGGCTTCAATTCGCAGGCTACTTTCCAGCGCGCCTTCAAGCAGATCACCGGCATGTCCCCCTCCGAATACCGCAAGTCGGTCATCCAGGGATAGCAATAACCAGTCATTTTACGATTGACTACTATTCAAATCCGGATTTGAATAGGTTAAAACGCTCTTTTTCAGGTGTTTTGTCCGATCATAAAATACCTCTATATGAAAAGAGCCTTCGTAGCCATGTTATTTATTATTGCAGCAGTAGCAGAGACCCGTGCCCAGGCGCCCTCCGACCGGGAAGTAGAAAAGTCACTTGACAAATTACTGCAATCCGAGTTCAAAGCCGGGGAGCCTGGTATCGTAGTACTGGCAGCCCGCAAGGGGAAGGTCATTTACCGAAAAGCCTTCGGCAGTGCCAACCTGGAAATGGATGTGCCCCTAAAACCCGATATGGTGTTCAGAATAGGGTCCGTAACCAAGCAGTTTACTGCCATCGGCATCCTGCAGCTGGCAGAACAGGGCAAGCTGCGCCTGAGTGATAGTGTGCAGCAATACATCAAAGATTTTCCTTCCAAGGGCCATACCATTAGCATCGAGCAATTGCTCACGCATACCTCCGGTATCCACGAATACACCATCATTGATCATCCTGATCCCTATATTGAGCGGCACGATTTTACGCCCCAATTCATCATCAACCATTTTAAGAATGCTCCCCTGGATTTTGTGCCGGGCACCAAATACGCATATTCCAATTCAGGATATGTATTGCTGGCTTATATTATAGAAAAAGTAAGTGGTTCCTTGTATCATGATTATATGCGTAAAAATGTACTCGACAGGGCTGGTCTGCAGCATACCTATTATGTAAATGAGAAAACCATTGTGCAAGGGCGGGTTAATGGCTATACCCGCGACAGAGGCTTTTATGAAAATACCGACTACCAAACCGTTTCTATGGGGTATGGCTGTGGTGATCTGTTGAGCACGGTAGACGATCTGTATGCCTGGAATAATGCCTTGCTGGCCGGTAAACTGGTCAAAAAAGAAACCCTGGATAAAGCTTTTACATCGTACAAGCTGCCCAATGGTAAGCCCACCGGCTATGGTTATGGTTGGTACAGCACCGTTTTGAATGGCGCCCAATGCATCAAACATGAAGGGCAGGTGAGTGGTTTCATAGCCATGGAGTCTTATTATCCGGAACAGGATGTGTTTGTGGCCTACCTTACCAATGTGAAGTCCGGAGAAGACAGGACGGATTTTAGTGATCGGCGGTTCAGACTCTTTAGCAAGATACCTACCATGGTATTGGGCGATCTCTTACCCAAAGAAGTACCTATTGCCGATTCCATACTCGATACCTATACCGGCAAGTACAAGGCAGCATCGGGCACCAAGACCATCGAGGTCAACAGATCCGGCCACGCTTTATTCCTGGTGGATCGCGTTCCCTTTAAAATGCATGCATTGGCTGAGAACAGGTTTAAGGTAATCGAACTGCCTATAGATACAGTGGTTGAATTTGTGCGGGGAGCTGATGGAAAAATAACAGGCCTGAAGGTGGAGCAGAACGGGACCTTTGAATGGAAAAAGATACAATAGTTAACATAAACAGAACAAGCCTGAGGGTGATTCAGGCTTGTTCTGTTTATGTCTGGAGCTTGTCGAGGGCCTTGCTCGTCAGATGTCAGTCTACCTGTCGAAGCCGTCTGCCTTACTATTTTATACAGCAATATCTTCTTCTGCCATCAGTTTGAAAACAGCGCCATCCATGTTCTCATTGATCTGCAACTGGCAGGAAAGGCGACTGTTTGATTCTGCATCGGGCAAAGTATCCAGCATATCCAGCTCGGCATCGCTATGCGCGCCCAGGTTGTCCATGCCTTCCAGTACCTGCACATGGCAGGTGCCACACATCGCCATGCCGCCACAGGTGGCCAGCACATTGTATTCATTGGCCTTTAGGATCTCCATAAGGTTCAGACCCATGTCTTCAGGCACTTCCAGCAGTCTTTCTTCACCTGCCTTGTTGAGTACGGTAATATTGATCATCTTATTCCTTTCTTTTAAAATGCGTTCACCCCATTCACCGTGGTGTATTTAAAGCTCAGCCGTTGATTGGGGTACACGTGTTTGAAAGCGCTGTGCGCCATCAATGCCGATTCATGGAATCCGCAGAGGATCAGCTTTAATTTACCCGGGTAAGTATTAATATCGCCAATAGCGTAAATTCCTTCAATATTGGTGGAGTAGTCAACCGTGTTCACACTGATTTGCGATTTATCGATCTGCAGTCCCCAATCAGCAATTGGTCCCAGCTTGGGGCTAAGGCCAAATAAAGGGATCAGGTAATCCGTAGGCCTGGCTGTTACAGTTTTGTCACTTGCCTCGATCAGTACTTCATTCAGCTTGCCATTGCCATTGATCTTTACGATGTTCGATTTCAGCACCAGGTTGATCTTACCTGTTTCTGCCAGGTGGAATACCTTCTCAGCTGAATCCGGCGCGCCACGGAAAGTATCGCTGCGGTGCACCAGGGTTACCGATTTGGCGACATTGGATAAGAAGATCGTCCAGTCAAGTGCGGAGTCACCACCGCCGGCCAGTACAATATCTTTGTCCCTGAACAGTTCGGGGTCTTTCACCATATAGGTTACACCCTTGCCTTCAAAAGCTTCCAATTGCTCGATCGCTGGCTTGCGGGGCTCAAAACAGCCCAATCCGCCGGCAATGGTGATTACCTTGCAGTGGATCTTTGTATCGTCGGAAGTAGTAACAATAAAGGATTTGTCTTCCTGGCGTTCGATGCTTTCTACCCTTTCGCCGAGGCTGAAAGTAGGGGAGAAGGGGGCTATCTGTTTCTTCAGGTTATCTACCAGTTCCTGTGCTTTGATCTCAGGTGCACCAGGAATATCATAAATGGGCTTGTAGGGATAAATTTCCGACAATTGACCACCTACCTGGGGTAAAGCATCTACCAGGTGGCAGCGCATCTTCAACAAGCCAGCTTCAAACACAGCAAATAATCCTACAGGACCGGCGCCAATAATACAAATATCAGTTGTAATCATTATATATAATACTCATTAATGTTAAGGAAAAGAGGGCTGTTTACCCTTTTCACAGTGCAAGCATTCGTAGGAAGGTGTAATAATGGTCGTTTTTTAACAGGCTGCAAAATTACGACGCAGATAGTTCATTATCAACCGTATTAGGAAAACAAGTTTACGCAATCAGAAAAAACATCCTCCAAAGGGCATTTTCCACTGCAGTACTAACAAAGACGGGGAATGATAGTTCGCTGGTTGCCAACAGGTTTAAATTAAAAATGGGAGGTTTCTGGAATGACAAAAGGCTTTAGGTCTTTCAACCTAAAGCCTTTGTTAAATCTGGCGGCTTGTATTTTACTGAAACATGATCGTGATCTGCTTCACCTGTCCATCATAATCGATGGTGGAGGTCCCTTTTTGTGAACAACGCGTAGGCCAGGATGATTTGTTGGGAAACAGGTCCCAGTTTAGTTTCACTGCTGAATTGCTCGTCGTATAATCCCAGTAGGTATTGCTGGAGCTGTTGCTGGGGCCATACGAACTAATAAAGTTTTGGTAACTCTGAAAGGTGCCATCTGCTTTGTAAAGTTCTGCATTCATCGTACCATTAAAGGCGCTGCCCTGTCCCCAACTGGAATTACTGGCGCAATCGCCCGTGGGTTTATAAACCCTCACTTTGAAAGTACCTCGTTTCGGGATCGTACTGCCACCTCCGCTTCCGCTGCCATTACCGCTGCCAGACCCGCTTCCTCCTCCGTTGCACGGGAAGGTGGAGCTCTTTATATATTCGGTGGCATTATTGGTATTCACTGCCTGCGCCGGAACACCTACCAGTAAGGTATTGTTAATGTACTTCAGCGGAAACTTAATGGTGTTTCCTTGAATCACAAAGGTCATGGAAGGTTCGGAAGCATTATAAGTGCCTGTTGTCAATACACCATTGGCGCAGGATTGGGCTACCGTGCCGGAAAAACTGATATAAGCCGTTGCCTGGCCATCGTTGCGTTGCCAGTAATTGCCCGTGGTGCTGCCGCCGCCACTGCCGTTTCCATTTCCGCTTCCACTGTCGTCTTCCTCATCGCCCATGTCTTTCATACAGGCGTTGAGCGATAATAATAAGCTACAAAAAAAGAACGCTTTGAGAAGGCAAAGCGTTGTAGAGGTTGTTTTCATTTCAGGGGTATTTAGACCCACAAAATAGCCATGGCTGCCAGCAGGTAAAATACCCCCAAAGGGGGCTTTTTAACAGTAATGATATAGAGGAATACCATATGTGAGGTGAAGTTCATATAAATAAAAGATTCATTGCCGGCAAAAAAATCACTACTTTAATGATGCTAATCAGACCCCAAACCACTTAAACACCCCAACCATGTACTTCCAGATAGCCATGCTTTGTGCTTGCTTAGGGACCCTCATTGCATTCGTTCCAAAGATCGATGTATGGGTTGTAAAGTATAGATTGGCAGTCACTGCACTTTGGCTTTCCATATTGGTAGGAATATGTCGCTTGCTGGCCATATGGGCTACTTCCGGAACTGTCCTCACGAAAAATGCCCTCCTGTTTGTCTATAACTGGGGCAAAGCGGCCCTGTTTTTCCTGGTAGCCTGGCTCACCGTTTTACTGGTCAAGTCAATGGTAAAAGATAGTAATTTGTCTGCCCCTTTCAAGAGAATGGCAGGAAGGATCATGAAGACAACTATATGGGCTGCTGCCATTACGTGTGCTTCCTTCTATTTGATGGTTACCATTGGTAAATCAAAGAATGCAAAGGAAATGGAAGATTTCTTTGTGCAATCGGGTTATCCGGCTTCCCTCAATTATGTGATCATAATGGTGGAATGCTTTTTCTCTATCGGGCTGATCCTCCATACAAGACTAAGAACCGGATTACTATCGGCCATCGTGCTCCTGTTCGTGATGTTGGGTGCCATCTTTACGCATGTCAGAAATGGCGATCCCTTAGAAGCATCTTATGACGCTTTTACACAGTTACTGGTCCTGTGTTTCCTGATAATCCTATTTCTGGTGGAGAAGAAATATCGGAAAGCCAATGGCTGAAAATAGGGCGGTGTTCTTAGTCGTTTTGTCTTCTTACGTATTTGGTAAGGATCACAATAAGCTGTCCTTCTATTTTGCCTTCAATTTGTTCTGTATTTTCTGGTACCAGCCGGATATTCTTAACTACGGTGCCCATTTTGGCATTGAGGGTAGAACCTTTCACATCCAGTGATTTGATCAGTACTACCGTATCGCCGGATTGCAACACATTACCATTGCTGTCTTTGTGCAGCTCTACCGTTGCGTCATTTTCATGGTCGCCAGTGGCCTTGGCCCAGGCAAGGGTTGGTTCGTCAAAATACATCATCTCCAGACTATCCTGAGCCCAGCTTTCCTGTCTTAGCCTGTTCAGCATTCGCCAGGCCATTACCTGCACACCCTGTACTTCGCTCCACATAGACTCACTCAGGCACTTCCAGTGATTGCTATCCAACTCTTCTTTTTTGTCTATTTGTGCCTGGCATTTGGGGCAGATCAATATTACCTGGTCAAGGCTGTTGCTGATAGAAGGCGGTACTTCGTAGGCTTTCAGTGCGCCTGTTGCCCCACAAAGCTCACATTTGCCCCCACTTCTCTGTTGCAGTAAATCGTCCTGTTTCATAGTTGATAAAAATGGCCGCGAAGGTAAGGTTTTATTTTTCCCCGATCACCTGTACTAATTGCATTATCCAATCCGATTGGTTGTTCAGAATCGTATCCGGGGTCACTCCATAGTTCTCATAAGGCAGGTATTGTGTGTTATCCCGCATGTCAGTCATTATAGCGCCATATTGACCGCTGGGTAGGGTTGCCATGCCGCCATAGTTCACGCCATAGGTAATGGTGCCCATCGTGGTTTGTCCAAAGGTGCTGATGCCAGCAAACCTTTTCAACTGAAGCGTAAATATTTCACCCTGGCTCATGGTGGCATTGTTCATCAGCAGGTAAGCCTTGTGGCTCTCTGCATATTTTTTGACCAATGCAAAGAACTTGTACGATACCTTATCAGCTCCCCCGGTATTGTTCCTTACATCCACGATCAGGTATGGCGCAGTTAAAGAATCTTTTATCCTGTCATAAAAGGCCTGCGACACCGCCATATCTTTTGTCATGGCCGAAAAGTTGCCCAGTCGCAGGTATTGTATGGCGGGACTAATGCTCTTGAGCTGGAAAGCCGGTTCACTGGCCGGGATATTGCTATGATCCGTTTCATGGAGGATCTTTTTGTATACGGTTTGTGATACGGAGGAATAAAACATGGAATTGATCAGCGAATGGTTCCTGAATTTTTCATTGCTGTAAAAAATCAGGTTCTTTTTCAGCGGATGCCCATACACCGCCCTGAAACAATGAGGGGCATATTCATACAGCCGGATGGCTATTTGTCCTTTCTCCCACTGGGGCAGGGTGGTGTGCAATACTACACCCGTAAGTGCTCCCTGGCCGGCCCTGTACACACCCACGGTAAGCAAACTGTCATAATAATAAATGCCTTCCACCGAATCGGTGGCTATTGGGGCGAGCACTGCCTCAAGGGAATCGAGGTTTATGGCGGTGGCCGGGTAGTTCTTGAAAAAGGAGCTTTGGCGGTATTGTTTCACTGCTTCGACGTTCTGTTGCTCAGAAAGTTTCAATTCAATAGATGGAAGTTGGATGAACCCCAGGTGATTGTCCCGTAGGGGTATAAACAATTGTACCAGCTTATAGTAGTTGTCAAAGCTATTGCCAACCTGGAGTGTATCAGCACGTAATGATTGATAAAGGGCGTGGAAGGCCGGTTCTTTGTCTCCCTTTACCTGGTCCTTATAGGAGGGCGTCTTTTTCAGCAGGTCGTACAGAGCATCCAGGTCGGCGCGATAGTTGCCCGTCTGCGATTGGGCAGCGGGGGAGAGGCTATAGGTCAGGAGGAACAAAAATAGATAGCGCATAGTAAATTGGTGATCGGTTAAATATACTCCAATATTACCAGGCCTGCCGGTAGAAGGATTAGCTGATCTGCCAACTGGAAAAAATTGTCTTCCAACTCATCAATAAGCTTTCATTATACAAGCCTTGCAAGA
This sequence comes from Paraflavitalea soli, assembly GCF_003555545.1. Lineage (GTDB taxonomy): Bacteria > Bacteroidota > Bacteroidia > Chitinophagales > Chitinophagaceae > Paraflavitalea > Paraflavitalea soli. The sequence continues at coordinate 1,322,918 of NZ_CP032157.1, forward strand.
ACTCATTTACTTCTTTTTGTTCATGCCTATGCTCCGACCAACTGTGCAGCCAGATCGAAAGTGTTACCGCATACAATGATGCATATTTCAATGAAGATATCTTTTATCTTTTTGGCGAGATTGAAGGCAAGTGGAAGAGCTAAAGCTGTTACTTTTTCAGTAACCCGTCTTTCACCAGTTGGGCTACCAGCTTTTTGGGATAGTCGCGTACAAAATTGTCGATACTGCCCGGATTTACCGTTTCTGATTGAGCACTCCAGATCAGCTTTTCAGTGGAAGCATCATAAAGGTTGGTCTCCATGAAATAGGTCTTATCAGTCGCATAATAACCGGCATCCCACATATTCGGGTACCAGTAATTATAATAGCTGTAAAATCCGCCATACCACCGGTAGTAGGGGTAGGGCGCGTAATACCTGTTATTGCCGGGTACATAGCGTGTCTCGCTTTCCTTATTGATCAGTGATACCGTGAGGATGGCATCTACACCGGCTTGTTTGATCTTGTCCAGCATTTCTTCCCGTGGGGGCAGTTTCTCGTAAAAAGAAGGGGAGAAGAATTCGGTACTTTTTACAGCCTTGATATTCCGTGCCGCTGCTTCTGCTGCCAGGGCGTTTTCCAGTTTGGTGCGCACTTCCATATTGCGGCTGAGAGAGGCAAGAAAAACACTGGCGTTTTCCCTGGCATGTCCCTTTACTTCCGGGTCGATCCAGGAACCCGTGATCCGCGTATTGGATCCGCAGGCAAATAAAAACGATACCAGCATAAGCAGCATTCCCAGGCGGAAATTACGTTTCAGTTGCATGTGTATTAGTTTGAATGGTGAAACAGTTCAGAGCGCCGGGGTAATAATGGCTTGCTGTTTAAGATAGAACAAATATACATAATCGACATGTATTAACCCTGCCGGGTTTATTACTGTGCATAAAGTTCCCGGCGACTACCTGCATCGTAGCTAAAACTATTTTTCCCTTTACTCCGTATATAATGTGCATCTGATTTACTCATCGCTTTTGAAAGGATCACCAACATATACTGAGCAGGAACTGGTTAGTTTGCTGAAACAGCGCGCACAGGCGGCTTTCAGCTACTTGTATGATAACTATTCAGCTACCCTTAATGGGGTTATCTTCGGTATCCTGCAGGATGGAGAGGTTTCGGGCGATGTATTGCAGGAAGTTTTTGTGAAGATCTGGCGGCAGATAGAACACTACGACCCGGCCAAAGGCAGACTTTTCACCTGGATGTACAACATAGCACGCACTACCGCCATTGATACCTTACGCAGCAGGGATTGGAAAAACAGTCAACGCAACAATTCATTGACCGAAGAATATACCTTGTTACGGGATAGCGTACCGCATCCCGGTGAAGATCTGGGCCTGCGTAAGATCGTTCAACATTTAAAAGAAGATTACAAAGTACTCGTAGAGTTGTCCTATTTTCAGGGATATACCCAGGAAGAAATAGCGGGAATGCTGAACATCCCCCTGGGTACTGTAAAAACAAGGATCAGGGCAGCGATACTTCAATTAAGACAACAGGTTAAATTGTAAAGTGGATATACAGGCATACATACAAAGTGGAGTTATTGAAAGTTATGTTTTGGGCATAGCCAATAACGATGAAGTGGCCGAATTGCAGCGGCTACGCCTGGAACATCCTGCAATAGACGCTGCCGTAGTACAAGCGGAAGAATGGCTTCGTAATACAGCCCCCCAATTTGCCGTCCCGGTAGCTGGTAATGCAAAAGAACAATTAATGGCCACCCTGCAGCAGGAGTTCAGTACTTCCGCGCCGGAGATCACTACAACTTCCATACCACCCGCACCTGTCGTGCAGATGGGTACCCGCTACATAGCCGCTGCTTCCCTCATCCTGTTTATGGCCAGCGCGGGTGTTAATGTGTATCTCTATAAGAAGTACACCAAAGCCAACAGGGATTACCTGGCGCTTCAAAACGAACACAACAATCTCCTGGCCGATAACAAGATTTATCAAACCCGCCTGACTGATCTGCACAAAAATATGCAGCTCATGGCGGCGCCCGGCATGCTGAAAGTCTCGATGCCCGGTATTGCAGGCAAGGAGAACAACCTCGCTACTGTGTACTGGGATTCCCACACCAAAAATGTGTACCTCATTGCCAGCAATCTGCCGCCTGCACCTGCGGGTAAGCAATACCAGCTTTGGGCCCTGGTAGATGGTAAGCCTGTAGATGCAGGCATGCTCGACAATTGTACTGTGCTTTGCCAGTTGAAGCCAGTGCAGCATGCCCAGGCATTTGCCATCACACTCGAAAAAGCTGGCGGCAACTCCGTGCCCGATCTCACTCAACTCTATGTAATGGGTAAAGTACCATCATAAATAATTACTGGTGCGCATACCGCCAGTTCAGATGCAGGGACCGCCTCACAAAGGCGGTTTCTTTTTTTGTGTCATCAAATTAACAAGCTCCTTAAAACCTTTCGAAAACACACATCGTATATATAATGACACCCACACAAAATCGTATAACGGTAATGGTACAGCTTCCTGGCTGTTGTCACCAGCAATCACGATCGTAGTTTGCTTGAAAGAGAAACAATAATTTTTAATATTAAATCATCACAAATGAAAAGGACAATGAACCTTATGGCAATTTGTTTGCCCTTATTGATGGCTTCTAAAGGCCAGTTACAGGCAGCTACTACGCCTGCACCTGCTATGCACACAGCTATAATAGTAGCCGATTGGACCAAGTCTGCTACTGGCACCTGGGCCGGTATGAAAGATGGCGTTACCTATTGGTACAAGCTCGATAAAAAGGCAGGCTTGTGGTGGAGCACGGATGGTAAAAAATGGGCTGAGGTAAAGGATGGCGCCTGGGCCGATAAAGATGGCAAGTGGTTAAAGATCCACGACAAGAAACTGGTATGGAGCACAGATGGCAAGGCATGGTCCGAAGTGCCTGAATGGAAATGGGAAGGGGCTGATGGTAAATGGTATAAGTTTGATAGTCACTGGACGCTCTGGGTGAATGGATAGTACGATGTAGCTTCCGGTAGCGGATAGCCCCCTGAACATTGTTCAGAGGGCTTTTTTTATATATTTTGTTTTTGTATCTTTAAAATATCCCCACCCGCTATACGCCCTTTGTCGGGCATGCCTCCTTTAACCCTTGATTATTTTATCTAAATTTTCAAGCGATGAAATACACGTTTACTATTGTCATTATCTTTTTGGGAAATCTCGTATTCGGACAAACAAGATCAATACTGATCAATAACGTAGAGATCTTCAATGGGAAAGATGAAAAAACAACCATCGGAAATGTATTGATTGAAGGCAACCTGATCAAGACGATTTCTACCAGCCCCATTCCCACTAATAAAAGCGCCAATACACAGATCATTGACGGAAAGGGGAAGTTTTTGATGCCCGGACTGATCGATGCCCATGTACATTTAACCATGGAATCTATTCCTAAGCAAGTGGCGTTGGTATCTGATATTGCTTATGTTAACCTGGTCGCTGCAGATGCTGCCGGAAAGCAATTATTACGCGGGTTCACTACTGTACGCGATATGGGGGGAGCCACATTTAGCCTAAAGAAAGTAATAGAACAGGGATTATTTATCGGACCGCGTATCTATCCAAGCGGTGCTACTATCTCTCAAACTGGTGGACATGGTGACTTTGGGATGCCTACAGATGTTCCCCGGCAGATAGGTGCGCCACTTAGTTACATGGAAAAAAACGGTATGACCATCATTGCTGATGGTGAAGACCAGGTTTTAATGAGAACAAGGGAACAATTACGTCTGGGAGCTACCCAGATAAAGCTGATGGCGGGTGGGGGCGTATCCTCCAATTATGATCCGTTGGATGTAGCCCAGTTTACAGAGGCAGAAATTAAGGCTGCAGTGGAGGGGGCCGGCAACTGGGGCACTTATGTTGCTGTACATGCTTACACCCCCAAAGCCATTACCGCGGCCGTAAACGCCGGCGTAAAGTGTATAGAACATGGGCAACTGATGGATGATGCTACTGCAAAACTGCTTGCTCAAAAAGGCATATGGCTATCACTTCAGCCTTTTTTGGATGATGAGGATGCAAACCCTCATCCCGAAGGTTCCGAAAACAGGAAAAAGCAATTGCAAATGACCAATGGTACCGACAATGCCTTCGCACTTGCTAAAAAATACAAGATCAAAACTGCATGGGGTACCGATTGTCTTTTCGATCCTAAACTGGCTACAAGACAAGGAGCCCAGCTTGCCAAACTCATAAGGTGGTACACCCCTTACGAGATTTTAAGAATGGCAACCTCGGCCAATGCAGAATTACTGGCCCTGTGCGGCCTGCGTAACCCCTATGCAGCAGGTAAACTCGGCATAATTGAGCAGGGCGCATACGCTGACCTGCTCCTGGTTGATGGCAACCCCTTAAAGAATATTAAATTGATTGAAGACCCCGAAAAAAACTTTCTCATCATAATGAAAGATGGCATTATTTATAAAAATAGGGTTCAATAGCAACTAAAACAATAAACCACCCCGAAGGATGGTTTATACCCATTGTGTAACAAAGTTGTTCACCGGACATTGGATAACGATAAGGATTGGTTAATGGTACATAACGAGCTAAATAAGGTATGGTCAATGTTACTGGTTCCGGCAATGGGCAGGCTAAGCAAAATCCCCGTCAAATAATAGTATGATCTTGCTGCAGGGGACACCCAGCAATAAGCTAATAGCCTTTATTTCTTTATAACGTAACTCTTCCGGGCGCTGAATAATGTCATCAATGCGACTGGTATTTTTTCTCAATTCCCGCGCAATCATTGATTTCGGTATAGTGTCAAATATTTGCTCAAATGCTGTAATGCTCCTGGTATTAATAAGGTCCCTCACAGTCTTGAAGCGTACATCCGTATGCATTATCGAAAGTAAAATAAGTAAACGGCTTTCTCTTTTACAGGATGTATTTTCTCGAATACGAATTGTACATTATTGAATACAAAAAGGAGCAAGCAGAATACAGATTGTCTTTTCCCGGAACAGGTTGTATTCAACGTCCAAAGAACGACCCGTAACCTTCATCAATACAATTCATCTTTCTATAATTACAAGTTGTATTACGTGTAGAATGCCTCCTCACTTTATTGATGTGCAACAATACTTTCTTAGTTACAGTGTTACTATCCGTTTGCTAATTCCTTTAGTAATTTTACATCGTCGCTACATTGATGCAGTAGTTTATCCCTCCCCGTTGATAAGCTCCATCAATGCATGATACACCAATTCCAATTACATACAAGTTTAATGAACAGGCCCTGGCCTGTACTGGCATCGTTTTGCCCATAAGGCAACCGCACATACCCATGTACCTGAATTGTAAAACATATTACAGCTTCAAATACGGCACCTTCAGCACAGAAGGTCTCGTGCAGGAAGCGGCGGAACAGGGAGTAGCGGCACTTGCTTTAACCAATATCAACGGTACCCCTGATGCATGGCCCTTTGTAAAACATTGCAACAAGGCCGGCATAAAGCCCATCCTTGGTGCAGAGATACGCAATGGTAATACTTTATTGTATATACTCATTGCCGCTAATAACAGCGGTTTCGAATGGATCAACGCTTTTATATCGGGCTTTCTTAAATCCCACAAACCTTTTCCGGAGCCCACCGCCATTACAACTTTTTTTGAGCAAATTGCCGACGGCTATATTGTTTATCCCCTGGGAGCAAAACCCCTCGATACCTTATTGAGAAATGAGTTTATAGGCGTACAATCTACTGAGGTCAACAAACTGTACAATACACCTGCCCAGTACCGCGATAAATTCATTATCCGTCAGCCCGTTACATTTCAAACACCTGACCACTACGATGTGCACCGCCTGCTGAGGGCCATGGACCACAATGTCATTGAATCGAAGCTGCCGCCCGATGCTGTATGCGCACCCCACGAGTATTTCGTATCACAGAAATACTTGCTCCAGGCTTTTCAGGCTTACCCTCAGATCATCACCAATACCTTACGACTCATAGATTCTTGTTCCATTGAGCTCGATTTCGATACCCACAAAAACAAACAATATTTTACCATCAGCAAAGAAGATGATTCCGTATTGCTGCGGAAGTTGGCCATTGACGGGCTGCAGCAGCGTTATGGCCACAATACCGCAGCTACTGAGCGGCTCTACAAGGAGCTTAAGGTTATCAACGACCTCGGCTTTACAGCTTACTTCCTCATTACCTGGGATATCATCCGCTATGCTAAAAGCCGGGGTTTCTATCACGTAGGGAGAGGCAGTGGTGCCAACAGTATAGTGGCCTACTGCCTCAAAATTACCGATGTCGATCCGCTCGAACTCAACCTCTATTTCGAGCGGTTCCTCAATCCTGAACGAACCTCGCCGCCTGATTTTGACATTGACTTCTCGTGGCTCGAACGTGATGAGATCATGGATTACATCGTCAAGCGCTATGGAGAAAAGCAGGTGGCCCTTATGGGTGCCTATGTTACCTTCAAACAAAGGGCCGTAGTACGTGAGCTTGCCAAAGTGTTTGGCCTGCCAGAACAGGAAATAGACGGCCTCTCCAAATTACCTTTCGTTACCCCGCTTGCTTTTGAAGCCTGGAAAAAACTGAGCGCCCGGCCATCATCAATAGATGATTACCGTAAAGGCATTGCCTGGTACCAGACCAGCAGCCGTCCGATCAACTACCAGGCCATCATAACACGGCTGGGTCAGAAATACCTGCTTAACGATGGGGAAGTGGCAGCGCTGGCCCAGTCACCTATCAGTTGCGGTATTGTGGACGATGTTATCTGGAAAATACTTTATTACAGCCCTTTCATCCACAATTTTCCCAGCCACCTCAGTTTGCACGTAGGTGGCATGCTCATCAGCGAAAAGCCCATCCATGCCTATACTGCTACCTTTTTTCCTCCCAAGGGCATTGCTACCACGCAAATTGACATGCACATTGCTGAAGACATAGGCCTCGATAAACTGGATGTGCTCAGCCAACGTGGACTCGGCCATATCAAAGAAACTGTGCGACTGGTGCAGGAAAACCAGGGTATCCGCATACACATCGATGAAGTGGAGAAGTTTAAGAAAGATCCCCGGGTTAAAGCACAGCTACAGCAGGTCAATACCGTTGGCTGCTTTTATATAGAAAGTCCGGCCATGCGTCAACTGCTTAGCAAACTCAGGTGTGATAATTATCCCGTACTAGTAGTAGCCAGTTCTATCATAAGGCCCGGTGTAGCCAGCAGCGGCATGATGCAGCAATACATTTCCCGCTATCTCGAACCCCATACCACCGAATACCTGCACCCTGTGATGGAGGAAATACTCAGTGAAACATTCGGTGTTATGGTATTCCAGGAAGATGTAATGAAAGTAGGTCATTACTTTGGGGGGCTCAACATGGCAGCAGCCGATTCCCTGCGCCGTGCTATGAGTGGCAAATCACGGGGTACCGATCACTTTGCCGCCCTCAAAGATGAATTCTACGGCAACTGTACAGCTAAAGGATACACGGAAGAGCTGATTACCGAAGTATGGCGGCAAATGGAATCATTCGCCGGCTATTCCTTTTGCAAAGCCCACTCTGCCAGCTATGCTGTTGAGAGTTTCCAGGACCTCTATCTCAAGACCTATTATCCCATCGAATTTATGGTGGGTGTCATCAACAACTTTGGCGGATACTACAGCACCGAAATATACTTTATCGAACTGCGTAAGGCTGGTGGTATACCACATTTGCCCTGTGTCAACGCCAGCAGTTACAATACCACCATCAAAGGCAAAGATGTTTATACAGGTTTTGTATTTCTCACCAGTCTCGAAAAATATACTGCACAAATCATCATCAAAGAAAGGGAGCGCAATGGACCCTACCTCCACCTCCAGGATTTTGTGGAGCGAACAGCCATCGACCCCGAACAAATGAACATTCTCATCTCGATAGGTGCTTTCCGCTTTACCGGTAAGTCAAAAAAGCAACTGTTGTGGGAAGCCAACTTCCTGCAAAAACGCCAGCAAGCACCCGTTGCCAGTCATGCTATGTTCAAAGAAAAGCCCATGGCTTTTAAGCTGCCCAACCTGGCCGATCATCCCGTCGATGATATGTATGACGAAATGGAGATCATGGGATTTCCTTTCAGGAACCCTTTTGAGCTCATGAAAGAACAAACCGTACAGCGTCAGTTTTCCAAAGAGTTGCCGCAGCACCTGGGCAGGCAGGTAAGTATGGTGCTTTATTTTGTAGATTATAAAGTACTCTCCACCGTCAACGGTTCCATCATGGCCTTCGGCTCCTTCCTTGATGAACAAATGGATTGGGTGGATACCGTTCACTTTCCCGTTTCTTTCCAGCGATATCCATTAAAAGGGAAAGGCTTTTACCGCATCAGTGGAAAAGTGGTGGAAGACTTCGGTTTTCACAGCGTAGAGGTTTCCTCTATGGAAAAGATAGGATACAAAGAACGAACCTATGCAAATCTCTGATCAATGATCCTTACTCCACAACGACATATTGCCCATTTTGACCTCGATACATTTTTTGTATCTGTGGAATGCCTGCAGGACAGCCGCCTCAAAGGTAAGCCCGTTATTATTGGCGGCAGCAGCGACAGGGGAGTAGTGGCCTCCTGTAGTTATGAAGCGCGTAGTTTTGGTATCCATGCTGCCATGCCTATGAAACTGGCCCGGCGTCTTTGTCCGCAGGCTGTCATTCGTCAGGGCGATATGGAGTTATACAGCAAATATTCGCGCCTTGTTACAGACGTGATCGCCGATACCGTGCCCTTGTTTGAAAAAGCATCCATTGATGAATTTTATGTTGACCTGACCGGCATGGATAAATACTTTGGTAGCCAGCTTTACACTGCCAACCTTAAAAAGAAAGTCATTAAAGAGAGCGGCCTGCCAATCTCCTATGCCTTGGCAGGCAATAAACTTGTCAGTAAAGTAGCCACCAACGAAGGAAAGCCTAATGCTGAAATGTGTGTGGCCTGGGGGCAGGAGAAAAGTTTCCTGGCGCCGCTGAGTGTCGCCAAAATGCCCGGCGTAGGTAAGGAGACTGCTTTCCTGCTCCTGAAAATGGGCGTAGAAACCATCAAAGTGCTCAGTGAGATACCGGTAGAAATGCTGTCCAACCTGCTGGGCAAAAATGGGGTATCGCTCTGGCACCATGCCCAGGGAATGGATGAAACACCCGTAGTACCTTACCATGAACAAAAGTCTATCTCCACCGAAACCACTTTTCAGCAGGATACCATTGATCTTGAGCTGCTCCATGCCCAGTTGGTTCGTATGACCGAGAAAATTGCTTTTCAGCTGCGCGAAGAAAGTAAGCTCACCGGTTGCGTCACCGTAAAGCTGCGCTATTCCAACTTCGATACCGTTACAAAGCAAAAGACCATAGCTTTTACAGCGGCCGATCACAAGCTCATTAAAGTGGTGAGGGAATTGTTTGATGCGTTGTATGAACGCCGCATGATGGTAAGATTACTCGGCGTTCGGTTTACCCACCTGGTACCGGGCAATGATCAGATCAATATGTTTGAAGATACCGAGCACCTGGTACAATTATATCAGGCAATAGACAGTATCAAACACCAATACGGAGAGCGTTTCGTAGGCCGTGCCCGTGGTTTGAGGCCTAACTCCTGACTCCTACACTGCTTCTTCCAATGCCGGCAGATCCTCATAGACAAACGGCTCCGCTGGCTCCAGCGCTTCCCGGAAGTCTTTGGCAATAGAATATGCTTCCATTTCGGCAGCCGGATATTGATACCGTGCTAATTCCGTGATCCTTTCTTCCGAAAGATCGCCCAACAGCCATTCAAAGGCAAGATTCTCCGGCAATATCGTGGGCATTCTTTTCTTACTGTTGTGTACCTGCTCCATCAGTCCATTGGCGGCTGTCGTAATAATGGCAAAGCTTTCCACATATTCTCCCGTACTTTGATCCGTCCATGGCTGCCATATCCCGGCCATGAAGAAATAAGGTTTCCCCTTTACGCCAATATGATAAGGGTACTTCACCGCCGTTTTCACCGGCTTGCCTGTTTTCTTGCTCACCGGAAACAGGTGTCGCCATTCATAAAACCCTGTTGATAACACCAGGCACCGGCGTGTAAGAGCTGCCTGTCGATAGATCTTTCTGGGCAGCAACAATTCTTCCGACACAGCATTCAGTGTAGTAATAGGCGGGTGAAACTGGCCGCTTTCATCCTTATAGCCAAAACGCATTTTGCTCACCGAATCGCGGGTTTTCTGATAGGCAGGGATAAAGCCCCATTCCATTTGTACCAGGTCAAAATCATTGCCCTCCTCAGTCTTTTTCAAAACCGGGTGATTGGAATAGTTAAATCCTACATGCAGCGGATTACTAAGAAAGTCATAATTGACAATGAGCTTTTCCAATTGCTTCAACCTGATATATTCGATGCGGGTTACCCGCACGCCATTGTAATAGCACATATTAATTCTTTTTTTGGAAGTGAGCTTCTATCAGTTTTCCAATTACCTGCGCCAACTCCTGTTTTCCTTCGGGCACGGAAGTCCAGAATACCTGCCCTTCGGCGCTAGTAGCCGTGGTGATCACCAACGGCTTGCCATCCTGCATCGGGATCAGGAACATCGGCCTGCCTGAAAGATCTAGTTCCCGCACAGGCAATAGGGCGCCATTGAAGATAATCTCAAATACATCACCAGAAACTTCCATACCATACTTTTTTAATGACGAAAAGCGTATATAAAGATACGGAATACTAAATAAATTAGTAGTAAATGGGCTGGCATTTTACACGCCTGACTGGTAATTGGTTAAACCTTCACCTTTTTAACAGGTCATAGAAAATAATAATACGGGTTGTTTTCCGTTTTTGATCTCGTCATCAAGTGTAAGGCCCATAGAATTAAGCCGCTATTTATGAAAAAATTGATCATTTGTTCTCTGTTCACCACAGTTTCCCTGTTTTTATTAATTGCCTGCGGCAAAAAGAAGGACGATGCCCAGGAAGAGAAAGTTTACCGGGTAGAGGGAACCATCACCGTTGACGGACGGGAAAGGACCTTCCTGTTAAACCTGCCGCCAACTTATTATACTGGTTCGGGTTTTTCATTGGTCATTGCCATGCATGGCGGTGGTGGATCAGCAACCCAATTTGAGACCTCCTCCCGCCTGACGCAGAAGGCGAATACCGAAAACTTTATCGTCGTATATCCTGAAGGCGTAAAAAGTACTGGTCCATTAGGCGCCCGTACCTGGAATGCCGGCACCTGTTGTGACTTTGCCGTTACCAATAATATCAATGATGTAAAGTTTATTGCCCAGCTTATAGATAAGCTAGTTGCAGATTATAAGATCAATCCTAAAAAGGTATATGCAACCGGCCATAGTAATGGCGGTATGATGTCGTACCGGTTAGCATGTGAATTATCAAACAAGATTGCTGCCATTGCGCCCAATGCCAGTACCATGGTAGTTACCCAGCCCTGCAATCCTGTCCGTGCTGTTCCCATCCTGCATATGCATTCGGTATTGGATGAGCATGTGCCTTACAATGGCGGTACCGGCAATGGTATTTCTGGCGTGTATGCACCACCAGTGGATTCTGTATTGGATGTGTGGTCCTCTAAAAATGCCTGTGCTACAAAAGCACAGGTGGTTGTCAATAATAGCAGTTATCAATTCACTCAATGGGTCAATTGCAGCAATAGTACCCTTATTCACTATTATTTGACGAAGGATGGGGGGCATGCCTGGCCTGGTGGTTTACCGGGTAGTCTCAACGGAGATACTCCTTCCAAAGCGATCAATGCCAATGATCTTCTGTGGAACTTTTTCAAACAATACCAGCTACCGTAGGTATTAAACAGAGCAATAAGCTAACACTTCTACATCCTGAATCCTGAATTGTATTTCTCCCGGTAATCCACTGGCGTCATTCCCGTCACTTTCTTAAATACATCCCTGAAGGTTTGGGTGTCTGAATAACCAACTGCCAGCATCACTTCAGTAATCGAGCGCCGACCTGCTTCCAGTTGCTTTTTGGCAGCTTCAATCTTCACCCGCTGTATATATTCTGCTACTGTGAGAAAAGTTGCTTTCTTGAACCGTCTTTCGAATGTGCGGCGTGTTACGTTAAATTGATCAGCCAGGTGGTCGACTGTGAGCTTCTCCTCAAAATGTGCTTCAATAAATTCCTGTGCATCCTTGATCACCCCGTCTTCATGGTCTTTCAATCCACTGAATACTACAAACGGTGTTTGCTGGTGCCTGTCCAGGTCAATTACAAAATACTTAGCTGTATGAATGGCGATCTGCCGGTCAGTAAATTTCTCCACCAGGTACAGTAATAGATTCCAGTAGGCATTGTTGCCGCCGCTTGAATACACGCCTTGCTGTGCTGTCATCACTTTTTCTTCTACCAGCGTAACCGATGGATAAAAATGCCTGAACTCATTGGCATATAACCAGTGCGTGGTGCATTGCTTGCCTTTGAGTATCCCGGAAAAAGCCATCAGGAAAGCTCCTACGCAAAGGCTCGCTACTTCTGCACCTTTTTTGTATTGTTCTGCGATCCAGGGAGCGTAATCTTTATTTTTATACGAAGAACTTACCATATCGCCCATCATAGAAGGAATGATAATAAGATCTGTGTGGTCAATATCTTTCAGTAGCATATCCGGGCGTAAAGTGAACAAGCCATTATTCAATGTTACTTCTTCCATAATGCCCGCCACTTGTACTTTAAACAATGGAGGCTTGCCTGCTTGTTGCAGAAATTCATTCACCATAGTAAATACATAGCGACTGTCGGCAATTGAGGCCAGTACTGCATTTTTGAGTGCAAGGATGGAAATATGTACCATACTACAAAAGTAGCAGAAATGGGTGTCGCAAACACCCGCCTAAGAATGTCGCATTTACACAGTATGAGGAAGGGAAGAGCGCAGTAGCTTTGTGTAATAACAATCAAAAACAAGTATAACCATGTTAACAATCACACCCTACCTGCATTTCATGGGCAACGCAGAAGAGGCCATGACCTTCTATAAATCTGCCCTGGGAGGTGAATTCACCATCATTGGCCGGTTTAAGGATGTGCCGGGGGGAGAAAAAATGTCGCCGGAAGACCAGCAGAAGCTCATGCATATATCACTCACTCTTCCCAATGGCGGCGTGATCATGGCTACGGACATCCTAAGCTCCATGGAACATACTCTCGTGGCGGGTAACAACTATCATATCTGCCTGCATACCAGGAGCGAGGTTGAAACGGATAAGTTCTTCAATGCACTGGCTGCCGGCGGTAAGGTTACCATGCCTCTCAACAAGACCTTCTGGGGCGCCTATTTTGGCATGTGCATCGACAAGTATAATATTCAATGGATGATCAACTACAATCAAAATCAACAATAATATGAAGCCTAAGACGACCAAACTGCTCTACTGGATATTAACCATTATATTCGCCCTGGCCATGTTCTTCGATGGTATTGGCGGCGTTACCCAGCAGGAGGCCGGACAAGAAGTAATGCGGCATCTGGGATACCCCATGTATGTGCTTATTATATTCGGCGTAGCCAAACTGCTCGGTGTGATCGCCATCTTACAAACAAAATACCAGACCATCAAAGAGTGGGCCTTTGCCGGTTTTGCCTTCAACTTTCTCGGAGCATTTGCTTCAAGGGCTTTTGCCGGCGATGGCTTTGGGCTGATCGTATTGCCGCTAATAATGCTGGCCGTAATGTTCCTCGTCTATGCACTCTGGAAGAAATATCAATTGGTAAAGCAATAACTAAAACCTGCAAATATGAACTGGGCAACCTGAAGGGTATTCTGGAGCAACAATAAATAAATTAACTCTTCCTCAGCCAGTAGCAACAAACTGCTACTGGTTGTTTTATGCCTGACGGCGGACGCTCTTTTATAATAAAGAATTTGTTTATTTACGATATGCTAATTAATTTAGCATTGTGAAAGGAGAGATCACAGTACGCATTGAGGGCCTTATGAGGCATTATCCGGTAGAACGTATTTATGTTACGCCGCAGATAGAGCATTTTAGGGTATCCGGTCGTAATGGGGTGATCGTATTCCAGAGTAACCGGCCCTATCTTCGTGGCAACGGCCTTAGAATGAAACGTATTGATTGGAAACTCATTGAAGGCAACCTCCGTAGTATGAGCGCCAAAGATGCCTTCGCTCAAAGCCTCGATGACTACGTAAAGCAGCTTGAAAAAGAGGGAAAGTTGTAATTCAAAACATCAATGTTGAATTATTGTACACTTACCGGAGTGTAGGTAAGTTAATTGTTGCAAAAGAACGCCATGAAAAATACGATGAAGTTTCCCTTAGGAAAATGTTTCATGAACTATCCTTTCTACTGACTTCGTCGCTGGGAAAAGGCTTTAGTGGCAGCCAGCTTACATATATGCGTGTCTTTTACCTTTGGTTTCGCCACTTTCCGGTTGTGCCGGCAAAAAACGAAGTGGTTTGACAGTGGCAAACCACCCACAAAAAGGCGTCCAAAGCCTGCTATCTTTGAAATAGGAAAAGGCTTTGCCTTCTTTGTATCAAAATACCAATTGTACCTACCCGATAAGAAAGTGCTGCAGCAACGGGTTGAAAGATTGTTACTTGCCTAGCAACCAATCAAAGCTTACATTGTCAAAAAAGCCCCTCCTGATCCTGTTAGCGGCCCTTACTCTGAGCCTGGAACAAGGGAGAAGTCCCCTTATCAATCGCTTAACACGAACATTTGTTAGTTTTTGTGATAAATTCTGTTACTTTTGTGCCTCAACACCAATAAACAGACAGGTCATATGCAATTCCAGCTCACAGAAGAACACCTCATGATCCGCAATGCCGCAAGGGATTTTGCCCGCCAGGAATGTTTACCCGGCGTAATCGAAAGAGACGAACACCAGAAATTCCCCAAAGAACAGGTACTCAAGCTTGCTGAACTGGGCTTTATGGGTATGATGGTAGATCCTAAATACGGCGGCAGTGGTTTGGATACGGTGAGTTATGTGCTGGCCATGGAAGAGATCAGTAAAGTTGATGCCAGTGTAAGCGTTTGCATGAGTGTAAATAACAGCCTCGTGTCCTGGGGCCTGGAAGCATTTGGATCGGAAGAACAGAAGCAAAAATACCTTACCCCCCTGGCGCAGGGGCGTAAAGATGGCGAGTTGTATATAGGGGCTTTCCTGTTGAGTGAACCCGAAGCCGGCAGTGACGCCACTTCACAACGCACCACAGCTGAGGACAAAGGCGACTATTACTTGTTGAATGGAACCAAGAACTGGATCACCAATGGTTCCTCTGCCTCTGTATACCTCGTAATGGCGCAAACAGATGCTTCAAAGGGCAGCAAGGGGATAAATACCTTTATTGTTGAAAAAAGCTGGCCGGGCGTAGTGGTGGGCGCCAAGGAAAACAAACTCGGCATCCGCGGTAGCGATACCCACAGTATTTTATTCAATGATGTAAAAGTGCCCAAAGAGAACCGCATAGGGGATGATGGTTTCGGTTTCACCTTTGCCATGAAAACCCTCGCCGGCGGTCGTATAGGCATCGCTTCCCAGGCATTGGGCATTGCCAGTGGTTCCTATGAGCTCGCATTGAAATATTCAAAAGAACGCAAGGCCTTTGGCAAAGAATTGATGCAGCACCAGGCTATTCAGTTCAAATTGGCCGATATGGCTACCCGTATAGAAGCCGCCCGGTTATTGTGTCTCAAAGCCGCCTGGGAAAAAGACCAGCACCAGGATTATGCATTAAGTTCTTCCATGGCCAAAGTATTTGCCAGTGAAGTAGCCATGTGGGCTTCTGTGGAAGCCGTACAGATACACGGCGGATACGGTTACGTAAAAGAATACCATGTGGAAAGGCTGATGCGTGATGCCAAGATCACGCAGATCTATGAAGGCACGTCCGAAGTACAACGCATTGTAATAAGCCGCTCCATACTCAAATAATCATCGGCCAAAACCAATTGCTGCTGATGCCAATGATACTTGCTATCATTGGCATATTTTTTTATAGTAATTTTGCGGTCGTTTTCCGGCAACCAGCAATTATTTCACACATGGCAGTAAACATTGAGCAATATAATTCGATCAGGAAAGAATTGGGTAAGGAGGTAACACTTGTTGCTGTATCCAAAACAAAACCGGTAGAAGACATCAAAGCCTTGTATGACCTGGGGCAGCGGGATTTTGGTGAGAATTATGTGCAGGAACTGGTGGAGAAACAACTATTGCTGCCTAGTGATATCCGCTGGCATTTTATTGGTCACCTGCAATCCAATAAGGTCAAATACATTGCCCCTTACGTACACCTGATCCATGGTGTAGAC
This sequence comes from Paraflavitalea soli, assembly GCF_003555545.1. Lineage (GTDB taxonomy): Bacteria > Bacteroidota > Bacteroidia > Chitinophagales > Chitinophagaceae > Paraflavitalea > Paraflavitalea soli. Next base: position 1,339,298 of record NZ_CP032157.1, read on the forward strand.
AGCTATAAACTCTTATTGGAAATAAACAAACAGGCTGCCAAGAATCAGCGTGTCATTCATTGCCTGTTACAGGTGCATATAGCCCGGGAAGAAACCAAGTTTGGCTTCAGCCAGGCAGAACTGGCAGAGGCGCTGGAAAGCCTGCATAACAGCCAGGTGGCGGGCGAACTGCAGCATGTACAGGTGAGCGGCTTAATGGGTATGGCTTCCTTTACAGAAGATCAACAACATATTCAAAACGAATTTATATACCTGAAGGGCCTGTTTGATGAATACTTTCCTGCTCGCCCTTCCGAACTGCCTGCCTCCAATTCCCAATCTGGTACTGCTGAATCTCCAGGTTCTGTTCCTGGTACCTCATTCCCCACTTCCAGCCCCTCTCTTCCGATCCTCTCTATGGGTATGAGCAGCGATTACAGCCTGGCTATCAGCTGTGGCAGTAATATGGTAAGGGTCGGAAGCCTGCTTTTTGGCGCCCGCTCCAAGGCCTGAGATCGGCAATAAAGGTCCTTTCAACTCCCTTTTACTGGCAAACAACGAATAAATTATGCATCCCGTCGTCTGCACGGTATTTTTACTGTGCAATTAAGGATATAAGATAGTGTTTTTCATAGGTTATTGATTAATGGTTAAGGGCTGTTTCTACAGCTCTTTTTTTGTGTTTATACGTGTAGTCACTTCGTCTTTTCCAGTAGCATTTCCTCAACCGTCCAGGAGATAACCCACTAATCCCACTAATCCATCAAATCCACCTCATCCTGGTTCAGACAGACAATCGTACCCTTTAGGTCATTCATCCCCGTTTCCCCGACAAACATCGAATAGATTATGCAATGGCCCCTTTGAAGAGTAGCTTTATACTCGTATTAAAGGCAAAAGATAGTGTTTTTCATAGGTTATTGATTAATGAATACAGGGGCTGTTTCTACAGCCCTTTTTTATTGGGATAATTCGGAATGTGCAGGCCCAGAAAGATATCCCTGTTGGCGATCAGCAGTCCATCTTTGGAGCTGAGTTGTACAATGCCGCTACCGCCATATAAAGGCTGTTTCCTGCGCTCTTCAGCTGTTAATAGAGGATCATCATCAAATAAATACTCATCGATAAAATAAGGTGTTTTATCGGCTTCCTTAAGTACGGGATGGACATGCGCCGGTATTCTCTCCTTTGGATAAGCCGCCGGCTTAAGCGTGTAAAATGCATACCTTCCATCTTCACCGGTTCGTATCCATCCACGGATATAGCCATGTCTTTTGGCCCAACCTTTTTCATTGCCTTTGGTGGCATATACTCCGGTTTGATCGGTATGATAGATATAGAGTACCACATTGCGTGCAGGCGTCTTGCCATCCGCTTCATACACTATTCCGGTGATCACCATTTTGCGACCGGCATCCTTAAAATCGGGCAGGGTATCCATCCAGTTAAGCTGGTTAAAGGGGACCGGGCATTCAAAAATGGCTTCACAACCTTCGCAGGGACCGCCGATCTGGCCAGTGACCTTATTTTGTGCACAGCCCGTTACTGTCGATAACAACAGGACGGGCGCCAGCAGTAAGATTTTCATATCAGGCTATTTTGTTAAATTGATGGATACAAAATGAACACATCCCTGGCGGGGTATAAAATAACTTACACCTCCGGTAGCCATCGCGTGATGAAAAGCAGGCATCCTCTGCACGTTGCCGCATTTCGTGTAGTGCTTCCGGCAGCAGGTGTAAGAATAAATGATAACTGCTTTTTGTATATTTATTTTGAGGTATGAACATGCAATCCATATTCAGACGCTATAAACTCGACCACCTGCTGGGCTGGCTGGTACTGTTTGGCGGCTGGCACTTTTTCCGTTACCAGGATTATCCCCGCAATACAGGTTGGTTGGTTACCGGCCTCAAAGTAGCCGATCTGGCCCTCATGGTCTATATCACCAATTACCTGCTCATTCCCCAGCTGCTGTATAAAAAGAAATACATTCTCTTTGCCCTTACGTTTCTCATCGTGGTCACCGGATTCAGCTGGCTTAAGATGTATTTGGAAGGCCAGATCATGAACCGGCCCTCCTTATTTGATGTATTAAATGATACCAAACGGCGTTTTTATGACAATGTCATCCCCCATATCTTATTGGTGAGCACCGGTGCTGCTTTTAAACTCCTGATGGACCATGCCAGTGCCCAGCGCAGGCTGGGGGAGGTATCCAAAGAAAAGGCCGAAGCTGAGCTCAACTTCCTGAAGTCGCAGATCAATCCACACTTCCTGTTCAATTCTTTAAATTCCATTTATTTCCTGATCGATAAGCAGAATGCCACAGCACGGCAAACCCTGCTGCAGTTTTCCGATCTGCTGCGTTACCAATTGTATGACTGCAATGCCGATACCATTGAGATCGAAAAAGAAGTAGCCTACCTCCAGGATTTTATCCGGCTGCAACAGCTGCGTAAAGACCACTATTACGAGGTTGATGTACAGGTAGCGCCAGCGGTGAGGGGGTTCCGGATAACTCCTTTGCTACTCATTCCTTTTGTTGAAAACGCTTTCAAACATATTTCTCACCACCCCGATCAGCGTAACTTTGTACAGGTAACACTCGACAAAGAAAATGGCTCCTTTCTTTTTATGGTGGAAAACTCAAAGGAAAATTACCAGCGCTCCACCGAACCGCCAGGCGGTATTGGTCTTAGTAATGTAAAACGGAGGCTCGAGCTCCTGTATCCCCGGAAATATGAATTGCAGATCGATAATAATGATGCTACCTTTAAAGTAGCGTTAAACCTTCATTTGTCATGACACTACAATGCATCATCATAGACGATGAACCGCTGGCCCGCACCGGGCTTAAAGAATACATCCAGGATGTAGATTTTCTCCAATTATCGGGCGAGTTTGATAATCCCATGAAGGCTATTGAACTCATCACTCAGCAAAAGATCGACCTTATTTTCCTGGATATCCAAATGCCCCGGATGACCGGACTCGAATTCCTGAAAACATTGACTCAACCGCCCATGGTGATCTTTACTACCGCCTATCCCCAATATGCTGTAGATGGATTTGAACTCAATGCCATTGATTACCTGCTAAAGCCCTTTTCCTTTGAACGTTTCTGCAAAGCAGCGATCAAGGCCAAATCCCTCAGAGAACCGTCGGCACATCCCATTGCTCCGGGCGCTGGTACTGAGCCCGACTACTTTTTTATCAAGAGCGATAACAAGCTTATCAAGGTCAAATACGAGGAGATATTGTTTGTCGAGGCCTTGCAGAACTATGTAGCAGTTCATACCACCGAAAAAAAATACATCACCTACCTCACGTTCCGCAGTATTGAAGAATACCTGCCTGCCGGCCGCTTTGTACGTACCCATAAGTCCTTTATTGTGGCCGCAGCCAAGGTGGAAAGCATTGAGGGCAATGATATTCGCATCGGTCAACACCATATTCCCATTAGTCGCACAGAGCGGGAGGTAGTACTTCAGCGACTACTCCAAAACCGCCTCCTGAAGAGATAATCCCGGAATTTTTCGTAAATTCGCATTTACATATGCCACGGGTGTCGAAAGACCGTGGCATATTCGTAAATACAGGTATATGACTGAGATTAAAAAAGCAGAAGAAAGAAGCCTCAACTTTATTGAGGAGATCATTGAAGAGGACCTGAAGGCGGGCAAGTACAAATCAATCGCTACCCGTTTTCCGCCGGAGCCCAATGGCTACCTGCATATTGGCCATGCCAAGAGCATTTGCCTCAACTTTGGGTTGGCCCTCAAATATGGCGGCACCACCAACCTCCGTTTTGATGACACCAACCCCGTTACAGAAGACACCGAATATGTAGAGAGTATCAAGGCTGACGTGCAATGGCTCGGATTCCAGTGGGCCAATGAATTATATGCTTCTGATTATTTTGAACAGTTGTATGGATTTGCCGTCAACCTGATCAAAAAAGGACTGGCCTACGTAGATGATTCTACCAGCGAAGAAATTGCCAAACAGAAAGGAACACCTACTACACCCGGTACCAGGAATCAATATGCAGACAGGAGCGTGGAAGAAAACCTGCGCCTGTTTGAAGAAATGCGCAACGGTAAATATCCGGACGGACAGAAGGTATTGCGCGCAAAGATTGATATGGCTTCGCCCAATATGCACCTGCGTGATCCGCTCATGTACCGCATCCGGCACGCACGCCATCACCGTACCGGCGATGCCTGGTGCATTTATCCCATGTACGATTTCGCTCATGGACAAAGTGATTCCATTGAGCATATCACCCATTCCATTTGTACCCTGGAATTCATTCCGCACCGTCCTTTGTACAACTGGATGATTGAACAACTTGAGATATTCCCTTCCCATCAATATGAGTTTGCGCGTCTCAACCTGAATTACACCGTGATGAGCAAGCGCAAGCTGAAACAATTGGTAGAAGAAAAGCATGTTACCAGCTGGGACGATCCCCGCATGCCTACTATCAGTGCCTTTCGTAGAAGGGGCTACACACCCGAGTCTATCCGTGATTTCTGTGAGCGGGTAGGGGTGGCCAAACGGGATAATATCATTGAATATTCCCTTCTGGAGTTTTGCATCCGTGAGCACCTCAATAAGATCGCCCAACGGCGCATGGTGGTATTTGATCCGCTGAAGGTCACCATCACCAACTTCCCCGAAGGGGAAGTGGAAATGCTGACGAGCGAAGACAACCCCGAGGATGCCAATGCCGGTCACCGTGAAGTACCGTTTAGTCGTGAGCTGTACATCGAACAGGAGGATTTTATGGAAAACCCTCCCAAGAAGTTCTTCAGGTTGGCTCCGGGTGGTTTGGTGCGGTTAAAGAGTGCCTATATCATCAAATGCGAGGAGGTGATCAAAGATGCGGAGGGTAAAGTAACCGAGGTGAAATGTACCTATGTTCCTGAAAGCAAGAGTGGCTCCGATACCTCCGGTCTCAAAGTACAGGGTACCCTGCACTGGGTAAGCGTGGCGCAGGCCATCAGTGTGGAAGTAAGAGAGTATGACAGGTTGTTCAAAGTGGAAGATCCTTCCAGTGAGGAAGGTGATTTCAAGGATTATATCAATCCCGATTCATTAAAGGTAATTGGAACAGCTTATGCAGAACCGGCCTTGAAGACTGCCCGCTTTGAAGAACGCTACCAGTTCCTGCGCAAAGGCTATTTCTGCCTGGATAAAGATACTTCCGAAGAGCGTATGGTGTTCAATCGCACCGTTACCCTCAAGGATGCCTGGGCGAAGGAAAAGAAGAAAGCATAGCTTCATCTGTCAATCTTTTGAAGTCTTTAAATAACAAATGTCAGGCCCACCGGCTTGATATTTGCTATTTAGTTTGTCATACCTCCTGGGTTGCGACTCTCAATCTTCGTCCCATTCGATGGAGTTCCACCATTTTCCTAATTCCTTCCATACCCACTGTAATCGTCGCTGCCATGTCAATTCCCTATATGTCCCGTCTACGGTATTTCTCAAGGAATCAGTCATTGAAATATCCATGGTTACATCCAGTAGCGCTTGTCGTATCAACAGCGCCAGCGCCGATAGACTCAGTGCGATGAAGAATAACCGGTTGTCAGAGGCAAAACTCAATAGTGCCCCAATGATGATCAGGGCTACACTTGGTATAGTCGTATTCATATAAAGAACTCTTTTGTAAAAAATGGGTTACCAATATCAGGGTTCAATCGCCTCCTCCGCAACCTCCTCCACATCCGCCACTGCAACCTCCGTCTCCGCCACATCCACTATCTCCGCTGTCTCCACCACAACCGCTGCATCCGCCACCACATCCCCCGCTTTCCCTGTTGGATCGCGACCTGTTTGGTTGTGCTATCATTGATAATCCCAGGAAAAGGAACATAAACAATACCCCGAAGTGTGAAGTGATGGCCCCTCCTACAAATCCCAGTAGGATGAAGAGGATCCCTGTGAGTTTGGGATGCCAGCGCCGCTTTCGCAGTATCCAGTGGGTGCTTGTATTGGCTCTTACAAATTCAACTGCTCCAAATCGCTTATCCGAAGTTGGCCAGATATCATCTGGAGGCTCGTTTCCAAACTTGTGGCGGTAAAGTTGTAAAGTGGATTCGTAGTAACTGATAAACTTGTCTCTTTCGGCGGGGCCGCCTTCTGTGGGAGTGTGGTGGATGTCTTTTCCAAGGATGTTTCGGCAGAGGTCGTTCCAGTAGGATTTGGTATACACTAAGTGAAGATGCCAGGCCTGATCTACTTCATCGGAGGGGGTGACTGGCTGGGGGCTGATCATGCAGAGAAAAATGAATCTTTTGTACTCCGCAATGACCCGTTCCGTGAATAAAGGTGGCCATCCATTTTCCCTGGCCAAACGTTGAGAGAAAGAAAGAACATCATTAGGGTTGTCTGGGGAGAAACTTTCCAGTTTGCTCCATAATAGCGATTCATCAATAATCATAAAGAACTCTTTTACAAAAATAGATCGCCAATATTACCCGAATATTAAGTGTTTGTATAAAAGCAAATGCCGTACTGAAATATTGCAGTACGGCATTTTACAATCAATGTGTTATGATCAGAATCCTTTTTTAGCATTCCCTTTGGTATCTCCACCTGCTTTCAGTTTGGCATAGTCAAATACCAACTGGCAAAATCCTTTAACGCCTACGTCCAGGCGGCTGTCATCAATATAGAAATCAGGCGTATGGTGAGGTGGCGCCTTGGTTTTGTCTGCACCTTTGGGCATGCCGCCAAAGTAAATAAAGAAGGAGGGGGCCTTGGTGCCAAAGAAGGAGAAGTCTTCTGCGCCCGTTACCCATTCCCTTTCTGTCACATTGCTCTTGCCGGCCGCCGTTTCCAGCGAGGGCAGCATCATTTTTACCAGTTCGGGATCATTATACGTAACCAGGGTTTTGGTGTCAATGGTCACTTCTGCTACCGCGCCCATGGCTTCCGCTACTGTGGTGGCTACCTTACGGATGCGTTCATGTGTTTCTTTTTGCATCTTGCTGTCCAGCGTACGGATCGTGCCTTCCAATAGAGCTTCTTCCGGGATGATGTTGGGGCGTACGCCACTGTGAAACTTGCCTACAGTGATAACCACCGGTGCTTTCGTCAATTCAGATTGGCGGCTTACAATGGTTTGCAGCGCGCTGATGATTTCCGTAGATACTACTATAGGGTCGATTCCTTTCCAGGGTTGTGAACCATGTGATTGTTTACCTTTTACCTTGATGGTAAACCAATCGGAGGAGGCCATAAAAGCGCCCGATTTGTATTCAAATTTGCCTATTTCAATGTCAGATTCTATGTGCATGCCAAATACAGCATCTACTTTAGGATTGTCCATTACCCCTTCTTTCACCATCAGGGGAGCACCGCCTTCCTCATCACCTGGAGGTCCTTCTTCAGCTGGTTGAAAGAAGAATTTTACTGTACCGGGTACCTCTTTCTTCATGCCGGCCAGCACCTCGGCTGTTCCCATCAGCATGGCTACATGGCTGTCGTGGCCACAGGCATGCATCACGGGTACTGATTGGCCCAGGTAATCAGCTGTTACCGTTGACTTAAAAGGAATGTTTACCCGTTCCTGCACCGGCAGCGCATCCATATCAGCCCGCAGGGCTACTACTGGCCCCGGTTTACCGCCGCGGAGGATGGCCACAACACCGGTTTTGGCGACACCTGTTTGCACCTCCAGCCCCAATGCCTTGAGGTGGGCAGCTACATATTCTCCGGTTTTAACTTCCCGGTTGGAAAGTTCCGGATGCTCATGCAGGTAACGCCGCCACTCTACCAACCTGGGTAGGATCGCTGTGGCTTTTTGTTCAATCTGTGTCGATACATTTTGCTGTGCTGATCCAGTGAGGGAGGACAAAAGCAGTAAAAGACAGAGTAGTTTGGCAATGAAACGCATGGGTGGCTGTTTAACCGTCAATATAAAGAAATAATCGTTACCGCCAATCCCATACCACCACATGCCAGTTATCTATCATATCTGTATAGGTATGAATGGTCTCAAATCCTACCCGTTTGTGGGCCTTCAAAGACCGGTAATTGGAACTAGATATTTCAGTAATGATAAAATCATAATGGGGGCTGTATACTTCCTTATGGTGCTTGTACAGCCTATCGAATAAGCCTTTTGCCCGGTGATCCTTGGATACACATATCTGGCCCATTACATAGAACCGGAAATCGTATAATGGTTTTCCCTGCCACTGCAGCTTTTCAAAATTCACAAACATGGGCTCAAGGTCGGGATAAGCAGTCCGGCCTTCCAGGGTTACTGTCATGGCATAGGCTACCACTTCCTCTTCCTGTTTGATAATTACACTGGGGGCAATGGCTTGTAGCTGTTGTAGCATGGGCAGGTTAAACTGCATGGTCAGAAACCCCTGTGCATCCTTTTCTTCCTGGCTAATGTGTTGTTTCAGGTTCTGTTGCTGCAATTGCAGTATCTGCTCCAGTTCTTTATCAGAACCTACTGTAGTGGCTAGGTACATGAAACGAAGTTACTTATATTCCCCGTATACTTCCCGTAGCGTATCAGCAATTTCGCCCAATGTACACTTGTGCTCTACGGCCTCAATAACCGTAGGCATAATGTTCTCCTCACTACCTGCTTTGTCAGAAAGGAGTTGCAATAACTGGTCGCATTTTGCATGATCGCGTTGACGGCGCAGGATGGCCAGCTTTTCGCTTTGTACCTGGCGGATGGAGTCATCTATTTTAAAGCCCGGGGTGGTATTGGTCTCTGTTGATTGAAATTTGTTAACGCCTACGATGATCTTTTCAGTGCGTTCTATCTGTCGCTGGTAGTCATAGGCACTGCGGGCAATTTCATCCTGGATAAATCCCTGTTCGATGGCGCTTACACTGCCGCCCATCGCATCTATTTTACCGATCAGTTTCCAGGCTTCTTCTTCCACCTGTTTGGTTAGCGATTCAACAAAGTAAGAGCCCGCCAACGGGTCTACTGTACCGGCAGCACCGCTTTCAAAAGCTACTATTTGTTGCGTGCGCAGCGCAATGCGTGCAGCCTCTTCTGTAGGCAGGCTCAATGCTTCATCATACCCGTTGGTATGCAGTGATTGAGTGCCGCCAAGCACTGCCGCCAGGGTTTGAACTGTTACACGGGCGATATTATTGAGCGGTTGTTGTGCTGTAAGTGTGCTACCGCCTGTTTGCGTGTGGAAGCGCAGCATCATGGCTTTGGGGTCTGTTGCCCCCAGTTCTTTCATCATCCGCCCCCACATGCTCCGGGCGGCGCGGAACTTGGCTACCTCCTCAAACAGGTCATTGTGTGCATTGAAAAAGAAGGAGAGCCGTTTACCAAATACATTAATGTCTAGCCCCTTTTCCAGGGCTGCTTTTACATAAGCTTTTCCATTGCTAAGCGTAAAAGCAATTTCCTGTACGGCCGTGCTGCCGGCTTCCCGGATATGGTATCCGGAAATGGAGATCGTATTCCATTTGGGCAGATCCTGGCTGCACCACTCAAAAATATCGGTGATAATGCGCATGGAAGGCTTGGGCGGATAGATATAAGTGCCCCTGGCCGCATATTCCTTCAGGATATCATTTTGGATGGTACCGGTCAGCTTTTTAAGATCAGCGCCCTGTTGTTTGGCAAGGGCTACATACAGACTCAGCAGGATAAACCCTGTAGCGTTGATCGTCATGGAGGTAGATACATCCTCCAGCTTAATACCTTTAAAAAGCGTTTGCATGTCCTCCAGGCTGTCAATGGCCACACCTACCTTGCCTACTTCGCCTTCGGCCAGTGGGTGATCACTGTCATAACCTATCTGAGTAGGAAGATCAAAAGCGACACTCAATCCCATTACCCCCTGTGACAGCAGGTAATGATAGCGTTTGTTGCTTTCTTCGGCAGTACTGAAACCAGCATATTGCCGCATGGTCCACAGCTTGCCCCGGTACATATCCGGCTGCACGCCCCGGGTAAAAGGGAATTCACCGGGTGGCGGCAGGGGAGGGATCCCTTGCAGGCTATTGGCATCATACAATTCCCTGATCTCGATTCCGCTGTCTGTAAAGATCTTTTTTTCAGGCATAAGCACTCATTAATTTCAAAGTTCCGGTAGGGGGGATATCAGGCCATCAGCTTGCGCGCTTCATAGCTCAATGCATCCGCCACTACGTTGTGTAAAGATGCTTTTGGATTCTGCATCAGCATTTCCAGTATACTGCGGTTTAGGTCCTGTGCAGTGGCCTCAGCCGGCAAGAAAGAGGTGATCTGGTTTACGATCAACATATTCTGATCTTTCAGGTTGCGCACGGCATCCCAGGCGTCCTGCGATACATACATCTGCTGGGTTACATTGTATTCAAATTCTCCTTTAATGTTGTGAACCAGCACCGCCTGCATGTCACGGGCCGTCAGGCCGGGTTCATTGAGCCGGTTTATGAGATTGGGCAGGGCTATCCGGTCTACCAGCAGGATCAGCCTTTCATAGGCCTGTAACTGCAATTGTTTGGTAGGCGTGGTAGCGGCTGCTTCCTGTTTTTCTGTCTTCTTTTGAGCTGCCAGGGCCTGTTTGGCTTCCTTGCGTTGTTTCCAGAACAAATAGGCCAGGGTACCGCCTAATACAAAGGCTATAATAAGCTGCCATATAAGTTCATTCCAGGAAAGTGTCATTCGGGTTAGTTTTTTGAGTCAACAAATGTAGTGAAATGCTTTTTGAGTTCTCTCTAACGGTTTTTAGGGCGTTTATAGTCTGCCAGGTCCTATGATTGTCAATTGTTTGTTGCGGGATTGACTGTTCCTGCCAATCTTTGTACTTTTGAGGTAAATATTGTGTAATGGAAACCGTTTCGGTCCCCGTTCAATTTACCCCTAATGCCCATAAAGAGCTTACCCGTTTGATGAGCGAGCCTGGTTTTGATACCAGTAAATTTCTTCGGATAGGTGTAAAAGGCGGCGGCTGTTCCGGCTTGAGCTATGTGCTGGGCTTTGATGATAAGCAGGAAAGTGATGTGGTATATGAGCTGGATGGCCTTACTTTTATTATGAACCAATCGCACGGTCTCTACCTCATGGGGATGCAGATCGACTGGGAAGATGGCCTCAATGCCCGCGGTTTTTCCTTCACCAATCCGAATGCCAGCAAAACCTGCGGCTGCGGTACTTCGTTCTCTGTATAAAATTACTCCGATTGATTTCCTGAAGATTAGCAGGGGCTTGTCCTGAACAGGTGGTAACCCTTAATGCTTCACTGAACAATTATTGCAGTGTCTTATTATCATTGCCTGAAATTCCTTTCCGGCAAGTGTTCCTGGTTTCAATGTGCGGATTTTTCATTTAACTTCCATGAGCGTAACCGCCATTAAACCAGATATATGAAAATTCCTGTTGTTAATCCCAAAGCTACTTTTGGGGCACTCCTGATTGGAGCGGTATGTTGTTTGCTTTTCCCTGTATCCTGCTCCAATGCATCTGCCGACTACGCAGATCCAATCCAAAGTATCGAGAACAGTCTTATTCCTATCACCTCAGATGGTTCCACTATTCACCAGACTATTTATGAACGTATGAAAGTGTTGGGTATTCCCGGGGTGAGCATTGCTGTTTTTGACAGCGGTCATATCATTTGGGCAAAAGGATATGGACTGAGGGACCTGGAACGGTCACTACCGGTTGATACAAACACCCTTTTTCAGGCAGCCTCTGTATCAAAACCACTGGCTTCGGCAGCTATGTTCAAGCTTGTTGAAAACAATACCCTGTCCCTGGATGAAGATGTAAACCTGAAGCTGCGGGGCTGGAAAGTGCCCGATAACCAATATACCACTACGGAGAAAGTAACACTGAGGCGTATTGTGAGCCATACCGCAGGTCTTGGGGTGCATGGTTTTAGTGGTTACAACCAGAAAGATTCCATTCCCACCCTGGCCCAAATACTGGAGGGTGCCCCACCGGCCAATTCTCCCCCTGTCCGCGTAATTGCCCTCCCTGGAAAAAAAGAAACCTATTCAGGCGGCGCCTTTACTGTGATGCAGCTCCTCATGGAAGAAACAACTGGCAAGCCTTTGGGCCAACTGGCGCAGGAGTTGGTATTTGCCCCTGTTGGCATGACGCACAGCACCTATACATTACCACTGCCAGCCCGGTTTGATACGCTGGTTGCCAAAGGTTATGATGATAATAAAAAACAGGTGGAAGGTGGATACCATGTTTTTCCTGAAATGGCAGCTACCGGCCTGTGGTCCACACCTTCCGATCTTGCCAGGTTTATGCTCAATATAGGCAATGCTTACCGGGGCGGCGATGGTTTGCTGAAGCAGGCTACTGTGCAAACCATGCTTACAAGGTCTTCAGGAGGAAGCGGTCATGGATTTGCGCTGGATGGAAAAGATTCCGCTCTATGCTTCTGGCACAGCGGAAGCAACGCAGGTTTTACTGCCTATGCAGTGTCTTTTGAACAGATAGGAAGAGGCGTAGTGATCATGACCAACTCGAAAAAGGGAATGCCTTTTATCCATGAATTGCTTCGGGCCATTTCGAAAGAATATCGCTGGCCTTCCATGTGGCCGAAAGAATAACTTTTATCGTAACAACTTCTTTGTATATGCAGCACTTTTCTCCACACAGGCCATATCATTGGGGATATAATTATTCCCTTGTTCTACGTACATATGTTTGGCCCCTGCCTCACTGGAGTAGGAGAGTAGTTTGGTAAAGTCAATGTCACCATCACCCATCGTGGTATGCAACTCCGGGTTCGTTTTGTCTTTATCTTTTAAATGCCAGAGCGGAAAACGGCCCGGGTGTTTTTTGAATAGTGCCGGAAGGTCCTGTTTCATATAAGTAGACCAGTAGAGGTCCAACTCCAGCTTTACGTAGTTGGGATCACTATCCCTCAATAACATGGCATAACCGGTATCCCCATTGTGGTCTATGAATTCAAAATTGTGGTTGTGGTAGGCTAGTTGCAGCCCTGCTTTATTGATCCGCTCACCGATCTTGTTCAGCGTAGTTACTATTTCCTTGAATTTTTCGATAGACCGCAGCGATTCATCCAGCCAGGGCCATACAATGTAAGTTTGTTTCAGGATCAGCGCTCCCTGGATACATTCATCTACATACCTATTGAGATCATCAACCGTCTTACCCGGCAATACATATTTATCCAGATCGTAGTGCCCGCTGGGACTGGTGAGTCCACTGTTTTCCATCAATGACCTGAATTCCGCAGGCGTAAATTTGTAGTATTGTCTGTTGAATCCGTATGTTTCCACTTCCTGATACCCAAAGGAAGCAATTTTAGCAAGTGTACCACGGGTATCTTTGGCCATTGCATTACGGATCGTATACAACTGTAGGCCTAGTTTGTATTTGGGTTTCAATACAAAGGATGATCCCATCATCCAGGCGGATGCCAGTACACCAGTTTGCCTGATAAAAGTTCTGCGGTTGGTCATGCAATCGGAGATTAGGTTTCTATGTTAATTGGTTAGAAAACGAAAAGTAACAAGAAATCGGGAGAATAGTTACCTTCTTTTAAGGCGACTGCTAACAGGCATGTCCCAAAGACATGTTACTAAGGACAAAATGCAATAAACTACGTTGTAACGTCTGTTTTGGCATTTAAATACAGCTTGTTTCGTTGTGCGATCACCCCTGTATATTGTCGCAGACACCACCTGTTCATTTGAATTACTACCAGTAAGTTTGCCCTGCCTTGCTTTAAAAGCCAAAACATAACTTATGCAAAACAAAACCAATGGCATAGCCTTGCTCATGCCCATCACCTTAATTTGTTTAATTATGAGTACGTCATTACCCGCTTCGGCACAGCAATCCGGTACAAAGGATTTGACAGTCACCCGTACTTTTGATGCTCCGGTGGAAAAGGTATTCAAAGCCTGGTCTGAGTCGGAACTGGTAAAGAAGTGGTGGCAGCCCGATGGCTTTACTACACCTGTAGCCAATATGGATTTTAAGGTGGGAGGGAAATCGCTGCTTTGTATGCGTTCTCCCGATGGGCATGATATGTACAATACCTGGACCTACAGCAAGATCGTGCCCAATGAAAGGATCGAGTTTGTATTGAACTTTTCCGATAAGGATGGCAATAAACTGGATCCGGCAAAGATAGGTATGCCTCCGGGACTCCCAGCAGATGTACGCCATGTGATCACCTTCAAGTCTGTAGGTGACAACAAAACCGAAGTAACCGTTAAGGAGTATGGTTATGGTTCAGATGAAATAGTGGAGATGTCTAAAGCCGGCCTCGAACAATGCCTTAATAAGATGGCCACTGCGCTCAAATAAAACACTTGCCTGATATCAAATAAAAGAAAAAGCCGGGCACTCGCCCGGCTTTTAACTCATTTAAGAATATCAGTAACTGAAGTTTAGTTAAGCCTGGAATATCAGCCTTCTAAATTCTAAATACTATATTCTGTATTCTTTCTTCTACTTCTACTTCAGCTTCGCCAGCGCTGCAATGATGCGCTTCCAGGCCTCTTCGATCTTCTCCATGCTGTTGGCAAAAGAGATACGGATGGCTGTAGGCTCACCAAATGCACGACCGGTTACGGTGCTTACATGCGCTTTATTGAGCAGGTACATACACAGGTCATCAGCATCTTTAATCACCTCTTCACCATCTGTCTTACCAAAATACTGGCTTACTGTGGGAAATACGTAAAATGCGCCATCAGGTTCTGCAAATTTAAAACCCTCAATTCCGTTCATGATTTCCAGTACCCTTTTCTTGCGACGCTCAAATTCCTTGTTCATCTCCTGTGAAGGACGCAGGTCGCCTGTAAAGGCTACAATGGCTGCACGTTGTGTAATACTGTTGGTACCGCTGGTGAGCTGACCCTGTAATTTTTCACAGGCTTTCACCACATCAGGATGAGCAGCTACGATACCTAGACGGTAACCGGTCATGGCAAAACCCTTGCTCAAACCATTGATGATGATCACACGGTCTTTCAGGTCATCAAACTGTGCAATGCTTTCATGTTTACCCACAAAATTGATGTACTCATAGATCTCATCAGAGAGAATATATACATTGGGATATTTGCGGAATACTACTGCCAGTGCTTCCAGTTCCTGCTTGCTGTATACAGAACCACTGGGGTTGCAGGGAGAAGAGAACATGAACAACCTGGTCTTATCAGTCAAAGCTTCTTCCAGTTCGGCAGGAGTGATCTTGTATTTGTTTTCGATAGAAGTTGATACCAGTTTAACTACACCTTCACCCAGCTTCACAATTTCAGAATAGGTAACCCAGTAGGGGGTAGGGATCACTACTTCATCGCCTTTGCTCACGACTGCCCACACAGCATTGGCCAGACTTTGCTTGGCGCCGGTGGAAACAATAATATTTTCAGGCTTATAGTCCAGTCCGTTGTCGCGCTTCAGCTTTACGCACACTGCTTCACGCAGGTCAGGATAACCGGCTACAGGAGTGTAGTGACTGTAGTTGTCGTCAATTGCTTTCTTAGCCGCATCCTTAATGTGCTGGGGCGTGTCGAAATCGGGCTCTCCCAAACTAAGGTCAATAACATCGATGCCTTTGGCTCTCAGCTCACGTCCGAGCTTTGCCATTTTCAACGTTTCAGGCTCGTTGAATAATTGTAATCTGGTTGATAGTTGCATAATTAATAAGTGTCTGTGCTTGCTTTTTAAACGAATGGCGCAAAAGTAATACAGTTTGTGGAAAAAAAAGCCCTGCTACTATAAGGTAGTCAGGGCTGCTATAGGAAAGTAGAAAGGCTCACTCTGTTCTGAGCGACTTTACCGGGCTGGTCAAAGCTGCTTTGAACCCATGAAAACTTACTGTGGCCACGGCGATCACTAAGGCCAGCAGTCCGGCCACTGCAAACATCCACCAGGAAAGGCTGATACGATAATCCCAGTTCTGCAGCATCATATTCAATACCCATCCTCCCAGCGGTGCAGCCACCAGGAAGGCGATCAATACAGGTTTTAGAAAGTCCTTCGACAGGGTGATCCATACCTGCGATACGCTCGCTCCCAGCACTTTACGCACACCAATCTCTTTGTTGCGTCGCTCGGCCAGGAAGGCTGAAAGGCCAAACAACCCCAGGCAGGAGATGAAAATAGCCAGTATACCTATAATATTGGTCAATTGGCTTGTATAGCGCATGCCCTCCAGGCGTTGCTGGAGCACCTCCGCTGTAAAATGGTATTCAAATGGTGAGCCAGGACTTACTTTCTTCACAGCCAGTTCTACCTGGGCCATCGTTTTGCGCCAGTCATCATCGTTCCGAAACCGCAGGAACAAATGATTCATGCCACCGCGGTTCAGTTTAATGAGCATGGGGCCAGGTTTAGCCATGGGACTGTTGAAAACGAAATCCTGTACCACTCCAATGACGGGTGAACCGCTTAATCGTGTGCCAACGATTGGCGATTTAAGACCCATCTTCAGGGCTGCGGCCTGGTTGATCAGGCAACCGCTTGTATCTGTACCGAATGCCGGGCTGAAATCACGGCCCTCCGCCATTTTTAAACCCGCTGTTTTTACCCAGTCGTATTGCACATCCGTTACAGTCATATAGAAGCGTTGGTCGGCTGTTTTGCCTGGCCAGTCAATACCGTCTACAGCACCGCCGAAGTTGATGAGGTTATTAGTGCCACCGGAAATACTGACCACTCCAGGTATTTGAGACAATTCATTTTTCAGCAATTGGAATTTGGGCCCCATATCGCCCCGTAGGGGAATCTCTACCAGATTTTCAGCTTCGTAACCGATCGGCCGGTTCTCGGCATGCTTTGATTGTTTGAAAATAACGATCGTGGCCAGGATCAGGAAGATGGATACTACAAACTGGAAGGTCACGAGCCCCTTACGTAATAGCGAACCTCCTTTGCGGTTGGTGATCACTCCCTTTAAAACCAATACTGGTTTAAAACTACTGAGGAAGAAGGCAGGGTAGCTACCTGCCACAAGGCCAGTAAATAATACCATGCCCAGCAGTGAAAGCCATATTTGCCAGTTGGAAAGATCAAGCGTCATGTCTTTCCCGGTATAATGATTCAAAGCCGGAAGTGCAATCACAGCGAGGAATATACCCAACAACAGGGAAACGAAGGTGAGCAACATTGCTTCGCACAGGAACTGGAAAATGACCTGTTTGCGAAAAGCTCCCATTACTTTACGTACACCCACTTCCCGGGCACGGTGTTCCGACCGGGCCGTGGAAAGATTCATGAAATTGATGCAGGCGATCAGTAGCACAAACAGACCGACCGCGCCCATTAGCATCACGGCATAGATGCGTCCACCGGCAGGTTTACCATTCTTAAATTCTCCATACAGCCACATTTTACTAAATGGATAAGCAAATAAGCCCGAATTTTCGTTCCCTGTCTTCTCTTTGTATAATTTATCCAGCTTTGTATTAAAAGTGGTGAGATTAATGCCGGGCTTTAATTCCATCCAGGTAGCTATAGCGCTATTGTCCCATTTATTGATCCATGAACGGTTTTCGTATTCGTACTGGACGAAAGGGATGATCACATCAAAATGCTCGCTGCTGTTTGCCGGCAGGTCCCGGATCACAGCACCCACCTGCAAAGCATATTGGTTATTATACCTGATCAGTTTACCCATGGGGTCTTCCTTTCCAAACAACTTTTTAGCTATCTTTTCCGTGATTACTATCGATCCTGATTGTTCCAATGCTTTCACCGGATCGCCCGAAATAGCCGGAAATGTCATCATCCGGAAATAGTCAGGCTCTACATAGACCGTTTTTTCATACAGTGATTTTTCTCCCACATTGAACAACCCCTGCCCGCCATTGCCATAGCGGGATACATATTTTACCTCTGCCAGGTTGGTCCGTAATACTTCCGCCAGTGGGCCCGGCACAGATTTGCCGGCACTAATGTCCCCTGACAGCTTGTTGGTAACTATCAATGCATGGATATTGGGCAAATGGGTATGAAACTTATCATAACTGGTCATATCCAGGATACAGATCATCGCCAGGATACTGATGGCCAGTCCTACAGCCAGCCCGCTGATATTAATAAAAGAGGAAACTCTGTTCCGGGTCAGGCTACGCCAAGCTATCTTAAAGTAATTTTTCAGCATATATTAATGGAGATTATCGGGTTGGTCAATTCCCGGCCAAGAAAATGCCAGAGTATTAATAGGTTATTAATCAATAGTATATGTTAATTTGAAATTCTACCTACTGTTCTTTTTTGATACAATGGGTGTTCATTATTGGCTACTGATTATTACTTTTGCAGCCATCTCTCCAACCGCCGGTTTATCGTTTGTCCTAATACCTAAACGTCCGGCTATCTGTATACGCTTGCCGAAACCTTCTATAAGCCTCATTTTCAGGCTTATTTTGCTATTTCCTTTTCTGTTTGAAAACCCTATCTTTGCCAACTCCTAAAAAATAAACAACATTGCAATGAGAGCACTGGTTAGCATTTTTGCTGGATTATTGATCCTTATATCCCTTTACCAGCTATCCTTTACCTGGTTCGTGAACAAACATGAGAAAAGTTTGGATGCAAAAGCATCTGCCTACATCAAAAAGGCATACACTGCCGCCGCGCAAAAATACCCTGGCGATAAAGAAGCCCAGGCTGCTTATCAGGATTCTCTGAATACCTACAAAGCACATTATTACGATAGTTTACGTTCTGCCACAAAAGAAACTAAAATTACCTGGTGGGGTCAAACTTACCAGAAAGCCAAAGAAAGCGAATTGTTGTTGGGTCTCGACCTTCAGGGCGGTATCAATGTAACGATGGATGTGGCGTTGGATGGACTGATCAAAGGATTGGCCAATAATCCCAAAGATCCACAGATCACCAAAGCCATTGAAGAAGCCCAACGTTTGAAGCTGACCAGCGATCAAAACTTTATCAACCTCTTCATCACTGCTTTCAAAACCGTTAATCCCGGCGCTAAACTGGCTCCTCATTTTGCCAAAGCCGGCAATAAGTTGAGCGCCAACGCCACCGATGAGCAAGTGATTGCTTATATTAAAGGAAAGGCAAATGCAGCCATGGCTCAAACCTACGAGGTGCTGAGAACGCGTATTGATAAATTTGGTGTGGCTCAACCCAGCATCAGCCTGGATGAAAATAAAGGTATCATTACCGTTGAACTGGCTGGCGCCAGCGATCCAGAGCGTGTAAGGAAATATCTGCAGTCTACTGCCAACCTCCAGTTCTGGGAAGTATATACCATGAATGATGGCATCATACAAAATGGCTTCGTCAATGCTGATAAAGCGTTGGAAGCTTATTTATATGGTACTACCGCACCCAAAGACAGCAATGTTGTGGTACCCGATTCTCTCAAAGGCACTACGAAGGCTGATTCTATCAAGAGTGCTGCCGATAGCGCATTGCTGGCATCCCGTTCCAACCCGCTGTTCAGGGTATTGAATCCTGCCCGTCCTTATCAACAAGGCGGTTATCCTGCTTATGTGGGAATTGCTGCCATAAAAGATACCGGTAAAGTAAACCAGTACCTTAATATTCCTGCTGTTAAGAATAACTTTCCCGGCAATGTAAAGTTCGTATGGGGCAAGCAGGAGCGTGATGACAACGGCAAGGCCAGTGAAATCCTCACTTTGTTTGCCATTAAAACCATTCCTGGTAAAGAAGGCGCTCAATTGGAAGGTACTGCCATTGAAGATGCCCGTCAGGAGTTTGACCAAACTACCAATGAAGTACTGGTAACCATGGATATGAATGATGCCGGTGCCCGCCTTTGGTCTAGCATGACCGAACGCAACATCGGTAAGCCCATCGCCATTGTACTGGATGATATTGTTTATACAGCTCCTAACGTAAACCAGAAGATCGATGGCGGCCGTTCCCGTATTACTATGGGCGCCAGCAACGCCAAAAACAGGGCCCTGGTAGTGGAAGAAGCCCAGGATATCGCCAATATCCTGAAATCTGGTAAGGTAGAAGCGGCTGCTAAGATTGTGCAGGAGCAGGTAGTAGGACCTACCCTGGGTGACGAAGCCGTACACGGTGGTATCATGTCCTTTTCCATCTCTTTCGCCGTGATCTTCCTGCTGATGCTGGTATATTATAATACAGCTGGTATAATTGCCAATATTGCCCTGATCTTAAACCTGCTGTTTACCGTAGGTGTGCTAAGTGCCATGGGCGCTACACTGACTGCTCCCGGTATTGCCGGTTTGGTATTGACCATTGGTATGGCAGTAGATACCAACGTAATCATCTTTGAACGTATTAAGGATGAACTGGCGCATGGCAAATCCCATGAACAGGCGATCAAGGACGGCTACCGCCGTTCATTACCGCCAGTGCTCGATGCGCACATCACTACCTTATTAACGGCCATCATCCTGGCTATCTACGGTCTGGGACCTGTATTGGGCTTTGCCACTACACAGATCATCGGTATCTTGTTGTCCCTGTTCTGTGGTATCCTGGTATCCCGTCTGATCACTGACTTCTATACTAATAAGAATCGTCACTTCAAATATTTCACCGGTCTTTCCAAGCGCATCTTCCAGCATGCCAGCTACCCATTCATTAAGTTCCGTAAGGTAGCTTATGGTATCACAGTAGTAGTACTGATCCTGGGTGTTGCCGCTATCTTCAATGGCTTTGATGAAGGTGTGGAATTTAAAGGTGGAAGAAGCTATGTAGTTAATTTTGGCAAACCGATCGATGAAGAAAAAGTCAGGGAAGCTTTGGATAAAACATTCCACAAGGCCCCCCTGATCAAAACGTATGGCAGCCCCAATAAACTGGAGATCACTACTGATTTTAGGATCAATGAAGAAGGATTGTCTATCGATTCGGCTGTGCGCAATACCCTGTTTAGCGGTCTGAAGCCATTATTGCCCGCAAATCTTACCGCGGAAGAGTTTGCCACTACCAAGTGGGTTGAAGGAACCAAGAAGGTTGATCCTACGATCTCTGATGACTTGAAAAGCGGTGCACAATGGGCTACCTTCTGGTCGCTCCTGATCATCGCCATCTATATCTTTATCCGTTTCCGCGACTGGCGTTATTCACTGGGTACCATCGTGGCCCTGTTGCACGACGTATTGGTTACCCTGGCCGTATTCTCCTTCCTGAAAGGCGTGGTGCCTTTCCCATTGGAAATCGACCAGCACTTCATTGCGGCGATCCTGACGGTGATCGGTTTCTCGATGAACGATACCGTGATCGTATATGACCGTGTGCGTGAATACAGCCATACCATGAAGGGGATGAATAAGGAAACCCTTATCAATAAGGCTATTAATGATACGCTGAGCCGTACCATTATGACCTCACTTACCGTGTTCCTTACCATCTTTATCCTGTTCCTGGTAGGTGGTGAAGTAACCAAAGGGTTTGCCTTTGCTATGTTGATCGGTGTGGTTACCGGTACCTATTCATCCATCTTTGTTGCGGCTCCCATGCTGGTTGACCTGGCTAAGAACAAGCCCCTGGGTGAAGCCGACGCAAAACCTGGCGCTACTGCCCCTGCTGTAAAAGCCAAGGCTCCGGCTGCAACAGCTAAGAAAGCATAATAATTATGATCTTGTTTATAGTACAAAGCCTGTGGTTCATACCCACGGGCTTTGTTGCATTTAAGAGGCCGGACAGTGAATAGGGAATAGTCAATAGATCGACTCAAACGGATTCACTGTTGACTATTCACCATTGTCTTGCCCCAAAAAGAAACGTCGTCCACCCACGGACGACGTTCATAAACCCTAACAAAACCGACCTTGCTTTATCGAAAAAGTTACTATGGCTTAGTAGCTGTTTTATCGTGTTTTTTATGGTGGTGCGCTGCTTTCTTGGTAGTATCCTTGGCAGGAGCTTCCTTAGCAGGAGCAGTTGTTTCTTTCTTAGCTTTAGGAGCAGGTTTAGGAGTCGTTTGAGCCATTGTCAAGCCGGTTAAAGCTATCACCAGGGTGGCTAACAAAAATACCTTTTTCATTTTCTGTATATTTTATGTTGAAAATTGTTGACGGAATAAAGCTATCCAAATAATTAGCCCGTACTCAATTTTTGGGGGTGGTTAACCGCTGTTTAACTTCTGTTAATGAATTGTTGATGAGCAGTGGAAACCTTTGTAACTTCCCTTAACGATCGGTTAACCAGATAAAAAGAAAATGATAGATAATGCATAGCAAATTTGCCGGAGGTATATATTTAAACGGTATGCGTTCTTCAACCCTCAGGTGGATCATATTGCTGGCAACATTACTGATTGCCCTTATTACTGGTGTCCAGCTATTCTGGCTCAATAAGGTCTATTCGTTTGAACACAAGACCTTTAATACAAATGTGGTGAAAAGTATCCGGGGGCTTTACGAGGATATGGATATTGCCGATACGCCGGCCAATCACCTCCAGGACCTGATAGAGCATCCTTCTCCCGACTATTTCCTGTTTCGGGTGGAAGGGACGTCAATTCCTTACGATTCCCTGGTCTTTTACCTTAAACATGAACTGAACGATTTTGATGTGCTAACGGATGCGCTTATAGGTTTGTACGATTCAAAGAAGGGTACCTACATTGCTGAGCAATATATACCAGCCGCTGCAGCCCGGTATGACCCCTCTCATAATGTATTACCGGTGTACCAGCGCGATCACGATTATGTATTGCTGTATTTCCCGCACCGCAATAAATATGTGCTGGCCCAGATGAATTTCTGGTTCATCAGTACGGCCATCCTGTTCTTTGTATTGATCAGCCTGGCCATCATCCTTTTCTACTTTTACCGGCAGAAATTCCTGGTAGAAGTTCAAAAGGATTTTGTCAATAACTTTACCCATGAATTTAAGACCCCCCTGGCGGTCATGAAAATATCATCTGAAGTCCTGCTTCAGGATAAGATTGTGAACCAGCCAGAGCGGTTGTTCAAGTACGCCAACATCATCCAGCACCAGACCCAACACCTCCAGAGCCAGGTAGAGCGGCTGCTGCATATCGCTTCCACCGACCGGCGGGAACTGCCCATTGAAAAAGTGAGGGTGCCGGTAAAAGAGATCATCGAGCAGGCCGTAGCCAAGATCCAGCCCCTGGTAGACGATAAAGAGGCGCTGGTGGAAATACAAAGCGCTGAAGAGCCCGGCTATGAACTGCTGGCCGACCGGGTACACCTGGAACTGGCAGTGGTCAACCTGCTGGAAAACGCCCTTAAATACTCAACCAAACCCCATGTGATCATCAGTACAGGGCAGGAGGATGGGCACCTGTTTATTTCCGTCAAGGACAATGGTATCGGTATTGAGAAAAAATACCAGAAAAATTTATTCAAAAAGTTTTACCGGGTGCCCACCGGCGACGTACATAATGTAAAGGGATTCGGTCTTGGACTGAATTTTGTTAAACGGATCATCGATGCTCACCACGGCAGTATCAAAGTGAATAGCCTGCCGGGGATCGGGACTGAATTTAAAATGCTATTCCCGCTTTAATAAAACTATGCAAGCCATGTTAACAAGAAAAGGCAGGGTATTATTGGCTGAAGACGACCTTTCTTTGAGCTATGTGATCAAGGACAATCTGGTAGATGCCGGGTATGAGGTAATTGTGTGTCCCGACGGACAAACCGCTATTGATCAATTTGAAAAGGGCCGTTTCGACATCTGCCTGCTGGATGTGATGATGCCCAATAAAGACGGATTTAGCGTAGCCCGTAAGATCCGCCAGCACAGCGATGTGATCCCCATCCTCTTCCTCACCGCACGTTCTATGGAAGAAGACCGGATCAAGGGGTTTTTATCCGGCGCCGACGATTATATTACCAAGCCCTTCAGCATGCAGGAACTTTTGCTGCGGATGGACGTATTTATGCGTCGTACCCGGAAACTGGCTGCCGATCATGTGCAGCAATTCACCATTGGAAAACTCACCTTCTCCTATACGGATCTTAAATTGAACGCCCCGGATGAGAGCTTTACCCTCACCCAAAAGGAAGCCGATCTCCTCAAATTCCTCTGCGAGCATGCCAACCATATTTTAAAACGGGAGGAAGTACTCCTCAATGTTTGGGGAAAGGACGACTATTTCCTGGGCAGGAGTATGGATGTTTTCATGACCAAGCTCCGCAAGTATTTTAAAGCCGATCCCGACGTACTGTTGGAAACCATTCACGGCGTGGGCTTCCGTTTTAATGCTGCTGTTCAGGTGCCTGCCTGACATGCCTTCCCGGGTATACGATTTGCACTTATATAGTGAATGGATTCTTTTAGCATTCCGCTAACAAATTTGAATGATTTGTTATTGACTACCATGTAGTTAAACCGTGGAATGAAAATTGAATCTCATATAGGGAAGCTAGATTTTATTCACTATAAAGCGCTCTTTTATGAAAAAGCTAATCGTACCGGCCAGTATGGCCATTATGATACTCCTGGCTGCCTGTTCTTCCACCAAGGTTACTTCTTCCTGGAAATCGGATGAGGCCAACAAATTGAACTACCGCCAGGTGCTGGTATTGGGACTAATGCCCAATAAAGACCGCAGCATACGTATGAACATGGAAAATGAACTGGCCGAAGAGCTGAAAGGCTCAGGTGTCAATGCCATTGCAGCCAGTACTGTTTTTTCCCCCAACCAGCTAAACAATATGAACGAACAGCGGGCCCTTCGCTTTTTGCGCAACAAAGGGTATGATGCTGTAATGACCATCGTATTGCTGGACAAGGCCAAAGAAAAGAATTATGTACCCGGTAATGTATCCTACCAGCCTTATGGCGGTTATTACAGCCGCTTCTGGGGCTATTACCGTACCGTCTACGGCAGGGTCTATACACCGGGCTATTATACCACCAGTACCAATTATTTCTGGGAAAGCAACCTTTACAGTGTCGCTGATAACAAAATGCTCTATTCGGTCCAATCCAAATCTTTTGATCCTTCGGAGGATAAAATTGGCCGCGACTATGCCAAACAGATCACCCGCGATATGCTAAAGCAAGGTGTGTTGGTTAAAAAATAAATCTAGATAACCTGCATAAAAATAAATGAATCAATAAAATAGTCTCTTTATGCGGGAGGCTATTTTATTTGTGGGTAGGTGTTCGGGATGCTGAATACAGGGAGCAATGGCTCCTTTAGATCAGGTGTTAAGGAATAAGCTGTTTATAAAGCCAGCCAGCTGATCGGCGGGGAGCACTTTATCTACCTGTACCTGCTCCACTGCCTGCCGGGGCATATAATCGACATCGGCCGAATCGGGGTCCTGCACCAGGCAGGTGCCTCCATGGCTTTTGATGCTTTTCATACCATCTACTCCATCGGCATTGGCGCCCGAAAGTAAGATGCCCAGCAGGGAAGGCCCATAGGCCTCCGCGGCGGATTCAAACGTGATATCAATACTTGGACGACTGTAATTCACTTTTTCCGATACATCGAGGGAAAAGGTATGGTCTTTTTCCAGCAACAGGTGGTAATCGGTAGGGGCTATGTAAATCGTATTGGGCTCAACCGGTTCCTTTTCTTCTGCTTCCTTTACCGGCCAGGTGCTCTTGGCGTTGAGGAGGTCTACCAGTATTTCATCATTGGAAGGCTTGCGGTGGGTAACGATAATGATGGCCACCGGCAGGCGGGGATGAAGGGCCGGTATCAGTTTTAATATAACATCCAGGCTACCGGCGGAACCGCCGATAACGATCAGTTGGATAACAGGTATTATGCTATTTTCCGCCATATCCTTTCTTTATTGTCCAGCTGTTTGTATTTACGGAAAATGGGTGCATACTTCAGGTTTTCTTTGGCGCCCAGGGCCAGGAACCCCAAAGAGTCCAGGCTGTCATCAAATAATTGCAAGGCGTTGTTTTGAAGGTTCCTGTCGAAGTAGATCAATACGTTCCGGCAAAAGATGAGTTGAAATTCATTGAAGGAACTGTCTGAAACAAGGTTGTGGGTAGCTACCACCATTTTGGCGGCCAGCTTTTCATCAAACTTGGCCCAGTCATACTTGGCGGTATAATATTGGGAGAAATCCTGTTTGCCGCCCGATTGGATATAATTCTCTGAATACTGTTTTATAAAACGCAAAGGGAAAATGCCTTTGCGCAGCCGTTCCAAAACACCCGGATTGATATCGGTGGCATACAACAGGGATTTCTTCAGCAAGCCTGCCTCCTGCAACAGAATAGCCATGGAGTACACTTCTTCCCCGGTAGAGCAGCCGGCATGCCAGATGCGTATAAATGGGTGGGTAGCCAGTACAGGCAGCACTTCTTCCCGTATGGCTTTGTAGAAAGAAGGGTCACGGAACATTTCGGTCACATTGACGGTGATCTCTTCCACAAAGCGGCGGAAGTAAGTGCTGTCGGTTTGTATCTGTCTTCTGAACTGTTCAAACGAGGTGAATTTATCCAACGCGTATAAACGGTTGATCCTTCTTTTCAGGGAAGCTTTGGAATAGTCGTTAAAGTCATACCCATACCTTTCCAGCACATTCTGGAGCAGTATATCCATTTCCTTGTCCTGTATTTCAAATTCCACGGCTATTGTTTTAAGTAGCTGCTATCGCCGGCTGTTATTTGCCTGCATCATACAACCATACCCGCAGCAGGGATAGCAGTTGGTCAATATCCACCGGTTTGCTGATATAGTCCGATGCACCGGCCTCTATACATTTTTCCCGGTCGCCTGTCATGGCTTTGGCGGTAACGGCAATCACTGGCAATTTACTGAAAGCGGGGTTAGCTTTGATGCGTTTGGTCGATTCATAGCCATCCATTTCCGGCATCATCATATCCATCAATACGATATCCACGCCGGGATGTTCCTGCAATTGCCGCAGCGCCTCTTTCCCGTCCATGGCGGATACTACCTTCATATGATAGGCTTCCAGGGCTTTGGTAAGGGAGTAGATATTGCGGATATCATCATCGGCGATCAATACGGTCTTATCTTTTAACACTTCCTGCAATAGGCCCAGATTGTTGGACGACCTGCCGGAGTTGGCGTCTTTTTCTCCCACCAGGTGCAAGAAAAGGGAGACTTCATCCAGTATGCGCTGGTAGGAGTGGGCTGTTTTGATCACAATAGAATCGGCATACTGCCTGATCTTCATTTCTTCGGCCCTGGAAAGGTTCTTGCCAGTAAAAATGATGATGGGTATATTTTCCAGGCCAGGTGTTTTCTTCACTTCATCGAGCGTATCATAGGATCGCTGGTTAGGAATGCCCATATCCAGTATTACACAGTTCACTTCTTTTTGAAGCAGGGCCTCTACGCTGCCGATCACAGTATTTTTGATCTCTGTATTGACCTTGAAGTTTTCCAGGTAATAGGCCAGCGCTTTGGCGTGCTTCATGTTCTCTTCCACAATGAGCACTTTGCGTGGATTGTTGGTGAGCATGAATTCAATACGGGCAAAAATATCCTGCATTTGCTCATAGGCTACGGGCTTATTGATGAAGTCTACCGCTCCTTTGGAAATGCTCTTGTATTTGCCATCATAGGCGCTCATCATGTGTACGGGTATATGCCTGGTTTGCGGATTGTTCTTGAGGTCTTCCATTACTTCCCAACCATCTTTCACAGGCAACTGTATATCCAGCAGGATGCCTGCCGGCATAAATTGTAAAGCCAGTGCCAGTGCTTCATCGCCCCGTACACTCACCACGCCCTTATAACCTTTGTTGCGGGTATAGTCCAACAAGGATTTGGCAAAATTGGTATCGTCTTCCACAATGAGGATCACTTTGTCGCGGTGATTGATCTTGTGCCGGTCATCGGGTACATTCTCGGGTATGATATCGCTGATATAGCGCTGACGTAATTCCTGCGCAGGTACAGGCAAAGGCAATGACGACGGTGCCTGGGTGCCTGGCTGATCAGGCTGCAAGGGGCGGTCGGTGTTGGTGGTCCCACCCAAGGCTGCAAGGGCCTGGGATAAAGGGATGTGTACGGAGAATTCACTGCCCTGGCCGGGTTCGCTTTCCAATAGTATTTCGCCACCCAGCAGCCTGGCCAGTTGGCGGCTGATGGATAGGCCCAACCCGGTACCACCATATTTGCGGCGGGTAGACCCATCGGCTTGCTGGAAGGCTTCAAAGATGATCTTTTGCTTATCCGGAGAAATACCAATACCGGTGTCTTTTACCGTAAAGGCAATGGTATGGCCCTCACTGCCAGGCATGGATATGTTCAGGGCTACATATCCCTTGGCGGTGAATTTTAGTGCATTGGCAATAAGGTTCTTGATGATCTGTTCCAGGCGCAGCCTGTCGGTCTCAATAATGCCCTGTACGTTGTTGTCGATGGTGGTTTTGAATGCAATGCCTTTCTCTTTGGCCATGGGGCCGAAAAGGGCTACCATATCATCGACTATTTCCTGTACCGGTACATCGGCATACTGCAGTTCCATCTTGCCTGCTTCGATCTTCGAGAGGTCCAGTATCTCATCGATCAGCGACAGCAGTCCATGACCAGAGCTTTGTATTACCCGGGCATATTCTATTTGTTCGCTGGAGAGGTTTTGCTCATTGTTTTCCGACATCAGCCTCGACAGCAGGAGTATGGAGTTGAGTGGAGTGCGCAATTCGTGCGACATATTGGCGAGGAACTCCGATTTGTAGCGGGTGCTTTGTTCCAGCTCTTCTGCCTTTTTCTGTATCTCCAGGTTCCTTTCAAATACCAGCTGGTTCTTCTCTTCCAGCAGGCGGGCCCTTTCTTCCAGTTCTCCATTGGCCTCTACCAGTTCTTCCTGTTGTACTTTCAGTTCTTCTTCCGATGCCTGCAGCTTTTCTGTCTGGGCTTCCAGTTCGCTGTTGATATTCTCCATTTCATTGTGCTGGGCCTGCAATTCTTCCGACTGCGACTGGGTTTCTTCCAACAGTTCCTGCAGGCGGCGGCGGCTTTCTATGCTGTTAATGACAGTGCCTATATTGTGAGCAGCCGATTCAAGGAAGATAATTTCGGTTGGGGTATATGCTTTAATAGCTGCCAGTTCGATCACGCCCATGATCTTTTTTTCAAAGAAGAGAGGAATGGCAATAATGTTCTTCGGCTTGATGCTGCCAGTAGTATGGCTGATGGTAATGAGACCTTCAGGCACTTCTTGCAGGTAAATAGTAGAGGCGCTGTCGGCGCATTGTCCGGCGATGCCTTCTCCGAAAGCTATACGCGGTTTGGCGAGCTTTTCATCAAAAGCAAAACCTTTGATAAAGCGCAGGCTGGTATTGTCCTCGGCCAGGTAAAAAGCGCCGGCCTGGCTATTGGTATAATTGGCTACATAGGCTAATATACCATGTGATAACAGGGGCAATTCATATTCGCCCAGCATCTTTTCATTAAGGGCGGCAATACCTGTTTGGAGCCATTCCTTATCGGCCAGCAGGCCGAAGGAATGTTCCAGCGAATTGCCCATCTTATTGAGTGCTACACCCAGGCTGCCCAGTCCGTCTTCTCCTTTGTCCTGAACGCGTACGCTGTAATCGCCGGCAGATATCTTGTTGGCTACATCCTGGATGATATTGATGCGGCGGGTAATGTCTTTGTCTTTTTCCGCCAATGCCATCTGAAGGCGGGTGGTCTTCTCAAAATCGCTGTTGACCCGCATAAAGGAAATAACGGTGATGATGAGGGAAAGGGCAGCGGCTATTACAATGAGAAGGGGAGTGTAGGTAGAGAACCGATTCATTCGTGCTGTGCGCATGGCCAGCAACTGCTCTTCTGTTTTTATCATTTCGTTGACTACCTGTCTTGCCTCATCCATATGTTTTTTGCCTTCCAGCAATTGTTCTGTAGTGACCTCTTCGCCACCGCGCTTTTGAACGATGCGACGTTCCAGGTTCGATAAGCGCAATACCACTATTTCCTGTAGCCTGTTGGTACGCATTTCCTGTTGGCGGTTATCAGCTGTCAATGTTTTTAGCTGAACCACGTATGCCTTGGCGCTGTCAATAGAACCATTATACGGAGTCAGGAAGCGATCATCGCCGGTAAGGAGGTACCCCCGCTGACCCGTTTCCGCATCTTTGAGGGTAGACATGATCTTTTCTACCAGTTGCTTCACTTCGTTGGTATGTTCTACCTCGCCGGCACTTTTCAGCAGGTTGCTGATGCTTACGTAAGAGGCTACAGAGCTTATGATCAACAGGAATAATGAAACACCAAAGCCAATTAACAGGTTCCGTTTAAAAGTCGATTTCATTGAAAGATTTATTAGGTACCTTTTTACAATGTTTGTATTCGATTTAGCACTTGTCGGCGAGATGGCAGCATTCGCATGCGTCGCAGGGGAAAGCTGTCACCTCTCCTTATTGACCTCATTGTTGCTTCACAGGAAGTATCATGATAAATGTACTGCCCTTGCCTTCTTTACTTTCGGCAGTAATCAGTCCATTATGGGTATCCATGATCTTTTTTACAATGGCCAGCCCAATGCCGGTGCCTTCATATTCCTCTCTCGAGTGCAGGCGCTGGAAAATAGAAAATATCTTATTGAGGTAGATCTCATTAAATCCAATGCCATTATCTGTTACGGTAATACGGCAATACTTTCCGGCCGGTGAAGGGATGCTGTAAGGATCTTTCTCCGTCACCAGTACCGATCGGATATGGATAACGGGTTTGTCCCGTTTGTTGGAAAACTTGAGGGCGTTGCTCAGTATGTTTTGAAATACCTGCCTGATCTGGGCTGGTATCACCTCCAGGGCTGGGATATTATCGGTGTGAATGATGGCCTCTTTTTCCTGTATCAGCAGTTCCATGTCCACCAGTATTTCCTGGATCACGAGGTTGATATTGGTCGTCTCAAAAACACCGGATATGGAGAGCCGGCTATAATTGAGGACATCGGTGATCAGGTTATTCATGCGCTCGGAGGAATGGATCAGCCGGTTAATATAGCCTACGGCGTCGGAATTATTGGACAGGAACCTGTCCCTGATGAGGTGACTGAATACCTGGATCTTGCGTAAAGGTTCTTTGAGGTCATGGGAAGCAACATAAGCAAACTGTTGGAGCTCATGATTGCTCATCTCCAATTCCTTATTGGCCTGGACCAATTCCTGGGTGCGTTCATTTACCCGTTGTTCCAGCAGCTGGTTTACCATTTTCTGTTCATGAATATCAGTAAAGATGCCTACCCATTTCAGGATATTGTTTTCCTTTTTTACAGGTGTAAGGGTGAGGAGATGAATGCGGTATTCTTCCGACTTCAGTGGTCTGATCCTTAGTTCTGTTTCCAGCTGCAGACCGGCTCTTATAGCTTCTTCAATGCATTTTGCAATGGAGATAGCGCCGGGCGGCGTTTGCGGGAACATATCCTTACCAAAAGAATATTGGTACCAGTATTTATTTACAAACTCAATGGTGCCGGCAGGGTCGGACGTAAAAGCGATCTGTGGAATAGACTCCAACGCGGAGCGTAGTTCTTCTACACTCTGGTGCAGGGCTTCCTGGGCATGTTTTCTTACTTCTACTTCTTCCTGCAGTGTTTTCTGTGCTGCACTCAATTCCCTGGTTTGCTGGTGCAGCCGGTAAAAGGTTTTCACTTTCAACAACAGGATATCCGGATCGAATGGCTTGGTGATATAATCGATGGCGCCTGAGGTGTATCCTTTGGTGATGAATCGCTTTTCTGTATTGACAGCGGAGAGGAAGATGATGGGAATATCTTTCGATTTGCTGTAGCCACTGATGGCCTCTGCTACTTCAAAACCATCCATGCCGGGCATTTGTACATCCAGTATGATGAGAAAGTAGGCGTTCTTCAAAACCTTGCGCAGGGCCTCTTCGCCGGAGGCTGCAGTGTCTACCCTGAAATGGTTGACCTCAAGGAGTTTTTGTAAAGAAAAAAGGTTTTCAGGTCTGTCATCTACAATGAGTATCATAAAGAGCTAAGTAAGAATAATTTGGCCAGATTATAACAGCTGGGACAAAAAAATGGCTGTAGATTTATGTCTACACAGAATGGGAGAATTGGCACTAAAAAATCATGCCATCAAAAGATGTAGAATTAGTGAAGAAGAAGGAGAAAAGTAAAAGTAGTATTATCCGCCGATGGGAACTTCGTTGACTTCCATGTAGGTGTTCATGAAAAACATTTCGTGGAGGTTCTGGATGGCTGCTGATCCTGCCTGGCTGTCCATTTCGATATAACCACAACCCAGAGAATAACCTGTTTGATTGTCCCGAAGGATACGTACGGAGATCACTTTGCCAAACTGAAGAAAGAGTTGAAAAAGGTGGTTGGCAGTCGTTTTTTTGTTGAGGTTACCAACAAATATGTTCATAAGAGTGGTTTTAATGTGTACAATGGTACGGCGGGAAGGAAGTTTGGGGGGATATAAACTGAAGATAACTAATTACTATTCATTGGCCTAATTTGTTTTTGAGGCAATAATGGGATTGGCAGGGCTATGGGCGCTGATAACTAATCAGTTAACTATTAAAATTAAAAATCGTACCTTTGCAGGATTAAAAAAATCCCAGCCTGTTATTCCGGTGGTTACATTGGGTAAGGGTTGGGCAGATTGGTCAAGGTTTTCCGGCAGGAACAGCCGGTTATTATGTTCTTTAAAATTTTTAACAGCAGATGACAAACGATCAGATTGAAAAGTTTCTCACGGACAAGAATCCTGACAACGCTCCTGTAAGGATCGGATTTAAGACCCGCAAGCCTTTTATTGGCATTTTTATTAAAACGCCTGACTATGCGGAGTTGAAATCAAAGAATTTCTGGGCTATTGTTTGGGAATCAAATATCGAGACTTATCAGAAGTCAAAAGATGCCAAATTATCCCGTATATTCAATGGTTCAGAAATAACCAAGCTATCGCCTTTTAAGAAGGGAAGCGAAGAATAGGGCTTTATCTTTTTTGCAGTTCCGGAGATAATAATTGTAGATCATATTCCAGCTATGTTGAATATGGTGTATTTATTAGCGCGGTAGTATTTTGTCGTATCTATTTAACCATGCTGTTGCACTAATGCAAAGATCAATCATTACGGGTACCGGAAGTTATATTCCTTCTGTTATCAAAAAGAACAGTGATTTTATTTCCAATAGCTTTTTTACAGAAGACAAACATTCTATAGACCGTCCTCAGAAGGAAATTGTAGAGAAATTCAAGCAGATCACCGGCATTGAAGAAAGGCGTTATGCGCCCGAAAATATGACGGCTTCCGATATGGCCATCCAGGCTGCTCTCCTGGCCATTAAAGACAGTGGCGTGGATCCTGAAACGCTGGACCAGCTCATTGTGGCGCACAATTATGGCGATGTGCTCGCTAATACCGTTCAGATGGATGGGGTACCTTCCCTGGCATCTCGTGTGAAACAAGGCCTGGGCATCAAAAATCCTTCCTGTATACCTTACGATATCTTATTTGGCTGTCCTGGCTGGCTTCAGGGTCTCATACAGGCTGACTTGTACTGCCGGGCCGGCGCCGCCAAAAAGTGTCTGGTAATAGGTACCGAAACCTTATCGAGGGTGGTTGATGATTACGACCGTGACAGTATGATCTTTTCTGATGGTGCGGGCGCTTGTGTAATGGAATACCAGGAGGTTACCGCCGGACAGGCCGGCATACTGAGCACCAGTACCCGGTCTGATTGTGTAGAAGAAGCCGGGTATATTTATTTTGGCGAATCCAATGCTCCGGACGCCGACGCTCATACACGTTATATTAAAATGAAGGGCCGTAAGGTATACGAGTATGCCGTTAAATATGTGCCGGCTGCTATGAAAGAATGCCTCGACAAAAGCGGTATAGGTCTGCATGAACTGAAAAAGATCTTCATCCACCAGGCCAATGAAAAAATGGATGAAAGTATAGTGCGTGCTTTTTACCAATTGTATGGCGCACAAACTCCACGCGATATTATGCCAATGTGCATTCATTGGCTGGGCAATAGTTCTGTTGCCACCATTCCCACTTTATACGACCTGGTACGCAGGAACCAGCTTCCTGAACATTCGCTGCAACCCGGCGATGTGATCCTGTTTGCATCAGTAGGCGCCGGCATGAATATCAACGCCGTGTGCTACCGTTATTGAGAATGATGCTATCCATTACTGTTAGGCTGCTTTGTGCTAATAGAGCTTAGTATTCGGTTAATTGAGGTCATTCAAGCGAACAGGTAATAACGTTACTTCATGGTGCTAACTTTTTATTAACAAAACTGCCTGTTATATGAAGAAATGTCTCAAAGACTATTCGTAAGGGTTTACCCTGACCTGACCTTGATTATTACGTATTCCTGCTGTATTCTGTACCAACTCTCCACACAAACAATCTACTTACTGTTTTTATCCCCTAAACGGCTACCTGCAGGAATCCCGTAAGTTTTGCTATAAGTGAATAAGACGCAACGGGCCATGCTATGCCCGTTACACAAATGCTATGGCGCCTGGGAGCATTGCCCCTGGGGGTGCCTTCTATTGTCATGCCGTATTATTCATTTATTAAAACCTTATTATGAAACAGCTGTATGCTCTTTTTACTTTCCTGTTGATCATTACTACCCTGCATGCCCAGGTAAAATTAAGCGCCGACGGGCCAGGTGATACCTATGAACTGATCGAATCGAAAGGCTTCGGTGTAGAAAGTCCTGATTGCCGTCATACTTCTTTTGGGCGACATGTAACAGAAATATTCGATAATACCCTTGGTAAAAATGTATTTGTATTTCACAGTCATCCGGTAGAAGATGATGACCGTTGTGGTGCAGATGACCGGGTGCGTATGGAGATCAAAGGAGGCAATGGTTCTTCTGACGAAATGCAACATACGCAAGGGCAAACAGCTTATTACCGCTGGAAGTTTAAACTGGATGCCAACTTTATTCCTTCCAGCCGGTTTACGCATATTTTCCAGATCAAGGCCATTGATGGCGATGCAGGGGCACCTTTAATGACGATTACGCCCCGGGCAGGCAATCCACAAAAGATGCAGATCATTCACAGTGCGGGGGAAGGCAGTGGCAGCCTCGGTACTGTACACCAGGTAGACCTGGCGCCTTTTAAAGGCACCTGGGTGGAGGCGTATGTTAAATACAAGAGCAGTGAAGGCAGTGCCGGCACCTTTGAAATTACCATTAAGAGGGTCAGTGATGGGGCTACCTTGCTATCGTATACCAACAACTCATTGGATATGTGGCGTACGGGCGCCAGTTATAACCGGGGCAAATGGGGCGTATACCGTGGTAAAGATGCTGTGTTGCGGGATGAGCAGGTACGTTTTGCCGATTTCTGTATTTCAGAAAGCAGTGCCAGCTTATGCCCCTCCGATATTGGAAGTGAGCCGCCACCTATCTGTCAGCCGGTAGTGGCCAGTGGAGATGATGGCAATGTGGCGGCCAATGTACTGGACAATAACCTCAGTACGCGGTGGTCGGCCACGGGGGATGGGCAATGGATACAGTTTTGCCTCAGCTCCCCGGCTTCCATAACGGGTGTACAGATCGCTTTTTATAGTGGCAATACGCGCACATCGACCTTTGATGTACTGGTGGGTGATGATGGCATTAACTGGACCACCGCCTCGGCGGGCCGGGTAAGCAGCGGCACCTCACTCAACCTGGAAACATTTTCCTTTAGCGCTATCACGGGTAAATATGTACGCATTGTAGGGCATGGCAATAGTGTAAATGCCTGGAACAGTTATACGGAGGTAAAGATACAAACAGGTTCAGGGAGCGGACAAACCATTACGCTTGCACCACAGCATGATGCGTATGTGCGCAATGGTACGGCTGCCGGCACCACGCATGGTACTACGGATGCCAATATACTGGTCACCAAACTCAACTCCACAGCTTCAGCCGGTAATGATCGTCATACCTACCTGCGCTTTGATGCAGGCAGTGCGGGCAGTACCATCACATCGGCTGTTTTACGCCTGTATGGAAAGATCGATGACGACCGGAGCACCAATGTGCCCATCAATGTTTATGGTGTATCCAATACCACCTGGACTGAATCGACCATCACCTGGAACAATAAACCCGCTACAGGCGCCAGTGCTTTGCAAACTGCTACGGTAACGGATGCTACAGCGCGTTACTATAGCTGGGATATTACGGCTTATGTGCAAAGTGAACTGGCAGCAGGGCGCACGCTGATATCGCTGGCCTTGCTTAGTACTGTGGCCACTGATCCACGTATTACCTGGAATTCCAAAGAAACCGGCAGCAATGGGCCTCAACTGGTGATCACTACCAGTACGACGCTGCAATCGCAAAGGCAGTTGCTGGTGGCAAAAGCTGAAGAAGAAGCCAGTGAGCTGCGGTTGTCATCTTTCCCCAATCCTTTCAGGGGCAGTAATACGGTGGTGGTAAACCTGGCGAAAGAAGGATATACGCAACTGGCAGCGTATGATATGACCGGCAGGCAGGTGGCTGTATTGGTGAACGCGCGGTTAGCAGCCGGGGCACACCGCATTCCATTCAGGCCTGAAGCATTGCCCGCTGGTATCTACCTGCTGCGGCTTTCCAATAACGGACAAACAATTACCCAAAAACTGGTAAAAGAATAGAGCATCCTGACACAAAAGAAGGTGAGCCGCCCTTCCGGGGCTGCATTGCCGGACCGCAGGGCGACGCACCTTTTGTTTGGACCTGTTAGGGTCTTATATCATAGATACCATTAACACTTATCAAAACCAATCAGTATGAAAAAAAACAATTGCCTGACGAAAGCATGGCAGCTATTGCTGTATAGCTGTCTTTTTCTCTTTCTGCTACAACCGGCCCGGGGGCAAACACTGCCAACCAACTTTCAGCGGGTGTTGGTAACAGGTAGCATAACAGGGCCTACGGCCATGGCCTTTACACCCGATGGCCGGGTGCTGGTATGCCAGCAGAATGGCCAGTTGCGGGTGGTTAAAAATGGTAGTTTGCTGACTACGCCTGCCATTACTTTATCGGTCAATACCAGTGGAGAACGAGGATTGATCGGGGTGGCAGTCGATCCTAATTTTGCCAGCAACCAGTATATTTATCTCTACTATACACATACTTCAGGGCCGCATAACCGCTTAAGCCGGTTTACGATGACAGGCGATGTCGCAGGATCTGAGTTGGCCCTGTTGGATTTTCCAACGCTGAGTGGCATTTATCACAATGGTGGTGGCCTTGTATTTGGTAATGACGGCAAGTTGTATGTGTCTATCGGGGAAAACCAGGTAGGTTCTAATGCGCAGAACCTGGATACTTACCTGGGCAAGCTGTTGCGGATCAATTCGGATGGTACTGCGCCGGCTGGTAATCCCTTTACCGGCAATGCAGTGCGCAGCCGTATATGGGCTTATGGATTACGAAATCCTTTTACCCTCGCTTCTGATCCGGTGAGTGGTAAGATCTTTGTGAATGATGTGGGCAATGCTACCTGGGAGGAGATCAACGATGCTACTACGGGGGGCAAGAATTTTGGCTGGCCTGATAAGGAAGGTATGTGTACCAGTGGCTGCACAGGGTATACCAATCCTATTTACGTATATGCTACCAACCGCACAGACCCTCCGCCAAACGGACAAGGCTGTGCTATTAACGGCGGTACCTTTTTCAATGGCGGTATCAGCAATTGGCCGGCCACCTATGGCGGCAAATATTTCTTCCTGGATTATTGTGGTTCCTGGATCGATTATATCAATCCTACCTCTCCTTCCAGGGTATCGTTTGCCACCGGGCTGAGTGGTGGGAATGTATACATGAAGCAAGGTACGGATGGCAACCTGTATTACCTGCGTCGTGATAACAGTTCTCTTTACCGCATTGTATATACGGGCAACCAGGCGCCCACCATTACTACCCAACCGCAAAATACGTCGGTGGTGATTGGTGGTACGGCCACTTTCACGGTAGCAGCTACCGGTAGCCCGGCGCCTACTTACCAATGGCGCAAAGGCACTACCAATATTTCAGGTGCTACGGGTACCACTTATAGCATCACCAACGTACAACCCTCGCATGCGGGACAATACAATGTGGTGGTGACCAATAGTTCGGGTACGGTAACCAGCAGTAATGCCACGCTTACGGTAACGCAGCCCAATACTTTGCCGGTAGCTACGATCAATAGTCCCACGAATGGCGTCTTGTTCAGGTCGGGTGATGTGATCAGCTTTAGCGGTGCCGGTACTGATGCGGAAGACGGAACGCTTACAGGCAGTACGTTTGAATGGTGGGTTGATTTTCACCATGCCACGCATATACATCCGGGGCCACAGCTTACGGATGGGGTGAGCAGTGGCTCATTTGTAGCGGACCTGTCGGATCACAATGAGACGAATGTGTGGTACCGTATTTACCTGGCTGTACAGGATTCACAGGGCGGGCGTGATACTTCTTATGTAGAAGTATTTCCGGTTACTTCACAACTTACGTTGCAAACACAACCGGCTGGATTGCTGGTAAGGCTGGATGCGGTACCCTTTACAGCGCCATATACTACGGAAGCTGTTTCGGGTGCATCGCGGCCTATTGTAGCCATCTCACCGCAAACCCTGAATGGGGTAACCTATATTTTTGATCATTGGAGCCAGGGTGGCGCTGCTGCGCAGAACATCGTGATCACGGATAATGATATTACTTATACGGCGCATTACCGGGTGGCCCCCACACCGATAAACTTCACTGCCCAACAGGATGCCTATGTACGGGATGGCACGAATGCAGGGATCACACATGGTACTACGGACTCCACCTTGCTTATCACCAAGCTATCGCCTTCGGGGCAATTGAATAATGCCAGGGAATCTTACCTGCTGTTTGACCTCACACCGGTCAATGGCAATGTATCTGCCGTAACGCTGAAAGTATATGGTAAGGTAGACCTTACTACGGTGCCATCGGTACTGGTGGGAGCCTATTCGGTAGCCAACACTACCTGGACAGAAAATACACTTACCTGGAACAATAAACCGGCTACCAGCGCCACAGAACTAAGTTCGGCTACGGTAACGAATTCGGCTTATGCTTATATAAACTGGGATGTGACGAATTATGTGAGAAGTGAGTTGCTTGCCGGGCGTAAGAAAATATCGCTGGCGCTGAAGAGCATGATAGCGCATGATCCACGCATTTTCTGGAATTCATCAGAGTTTGGTTCCAACCCGCCACAACTGTCGGTGATTGTTGACGGTGCGGCCAGTAATGTACCGCCAACGGTAAGCGTCACTTCTCCGGCTAATAATACCAGTTTCACAGCGCCTGCATCCATAACGATCAATGCTACGGCTGCTGATAGTGATGGTACGGTTACGGGAGTGGAATTCTTCAACGGTACCACCAGCCTGGGTGTTGATAATGTAGCGCCATATTCCATTGTTTGGAACAATGTGCCGGTGGGTGCTTATACGATCACGGCCAAAGCAACGGACGATAGTAGTGCTGTGACTACTTCTGCCCCTGTTAATATCTCTGTCAATGCAGCGCCTTCCTGTACGCCGGTAACGGCCAGTGCCGATGATGGCAATGTGCCTGCCAATGTACTGGACAATGACCTCAATACACGATGGTCGGCCAATGGTGACGGACAGTGGATACAATTGTGCCTGAATGATACCTTTACCATTACCGGGGTGCAGATCGCTTTCTATAGTGGCAATACGCGCACCTCTACTTTTGATGTACTGGTAGGAAATGATGGAGTGAACTGGACCAACGCTGCTACCGGAAGGGTAAGCAGTGGTACTTCGCTGAACCTGGAAACTTTTACGTTTGCCGCTCAAACCGGTAAATATGTACGGATAGTAGGGCATGGTAACAGTGTGAACCTGTGGAACAGCTATTCGGAAGTGAAAGTGCAAACGAGCCAGGGCAGTCAGCAGTTTACCTTAGCGCCATTACATGATGCTTATGTACGCAATGGTACATCTGCCGATATTACGCATGGCAGTACCGATGCGGCGATCCTGATCTCCAAGCTCAACTCCAACCCGGCTGCGGGTAATGACCGGCAAACTTACCTGCGCTTTGACGCCAGTGGAGCCACGGGTACAATTACTTCGGCCATACTGCGGGTATATGGCAAACTGGATGATAACCGCAATACCAATGTACCGGTGAATGCTCATGCGGTATCCAATACTACCTGGACGGAATCGGCTATTACCTGGAACAATAAGCCTGCTACCGGCGCCTCCCAGGGCAGTGCTACGGTAACAGATTCTATTGGCCGTTATTATACCTGGGATGTTACATCCTATGTGCAGGCTGAAAGAGCAGCTGGCCGAAACAATATATCGCTGGCTTTATTGGCTACGGTCGCTACCAATCCGCGCATTACCTGGAATTCGAAAGAAACAGGCAGCAATCCACCACAACTGGTGATCACAGCGGGAACGCAACTCACGGCGGGTCCATCTTCCCGGATGACGCAACTGTTGGGTGAGGACAACACTGCTATGGGTATGACGCTTAACAGTTATCCCAACCCATTTGGTGACAACAATACGATCACCTTCTCGCTGGAGAAGAGTGGTTATACCACATTGAGTGTATTTGACCTGCAAGGCAGGCAGGTGGCTATGCTGGTACAGGGCCGCTTACAGGCGGGTGGCCACCGTACAAGGTTCGTGGCTGGTAAACTGGCGGCCGGGGTGTACGTATTGAAACTGGTACAGGATGGAAAAGTAGTAACGAAGAAGTTACTGAAAGAGTAAGTATTCCTGCACTAAGAGGTGACACCTTCGGTTGTCAGAGGTGACACCTTTCGTCTGCTACGCAAGCGAAAAGGTGTCACCTCTTAGTGCTTATGTTTTTTCTTTTAACCATCAATATATCAACTATGAGTAAAAATTCTATTTATGCTTCTTTAATTGGAAAAGCAGAATGCCTGAAGGCGGGCTTGCTGCTTTTATTCTTTTCCGTGGCAGGTGTATTATCTTCCCGGGCAGCTACTGTTACGGTCACTTCCTTATCGGCGCTGCAGACGGCCATTAATAATGCTGCGCCGGGCGATATCATTATCCTTGCCAATGGGGTGTATACGGCTTCTACGGATATCACCATCGATAAGCAGGGTACAGCTGCGCAGCCAATCACCATTAAAGCGGCCTCCATAGGCGGCGCCGAAGTGAAAGGCACGGCTGGCTTTAATATTGTAAGTCCTGCGAAGTACATCATTATACAGGGATTTAAATTTACGCACAATGCTTCGCAGGCTACCATGGCCAGCGGTACCAGCTTTTGCCGGTGGACGCGGAATATTTTTGAAACACCGGGAGCAGGGGAGAACTTATTGCTGAATGGCAATGACCATGAAGTGGACTATAATACGTTCCAACACAAGAATGCGCTTGGCCGCTTTATTGCTGTGCGTGGCTCGGGCAGCCAGATCGCCCAACGATTGTATATCCACCACAATTATTTTTTTGATCAACAACCACAAACGGGCAATGGCGCGGAAACGGTACAATTTGGCCTGAGTGGTTACAGTCTTTCTTCCAGCAACAGTATCATGGAGTACAACCTGTTTGAAGAATGCCAGGGTGAAAATGAAATGATCTCCATTAAGTCATCGGCTGTTACGGTTCGCTACAATACGATCCGTGATTGTGGTGCCCAGTTTACCTTACGCCATGGCAATTTCTGTGTGGTGTATGGCAACTACTTTATCAATACGCCGGGTATCCGCATTTTTGGAGATGACCATAAGATATTCAGCAACCATTTTGAGAATTGCAATCCGGCCATCAATATCGGTAATGGGGATGGGGAGGTAGCGGATGGCGACCCGTTGACGGCGCATGACCGGCCGGACCGGGTATTGATCGCTTACAATACGCTGGTCAATAATACGGCCAATATCACGCAGAGCGGCCGCACCAATGGCCTGGGGGCTACTGCTATTACGGTGGCCAACAATATTGTACAAGGTGGGGGAGCCGCTGCTTCCATTGCAGGACCTTATACGGGGGCTGTATGGAGCGGTAATATGATCTATAATACGAATGGGGCAGGTTCTATGCCGGCGGCGGGTTATACTACTGCCAACCCCTTACTGGCCAGGGACGCTACCGGTACTTTTCACCTGCAGCCGGGCAGTCCGGCCATTAATGCCGGTACGGGTTCTTATCCCTCGGTAACCTTTGATATGGATGGACAGGCGCGTACTTCACCGCTGGATAAGGGGGCTGATGAAGTATCGGGTGCTGCCGTTACTGCGCAGATCCTTACTACTGCCATGGTAGGATACAATGGCAATTATACACCACCTGCACCCAGCTGTGAACCGGTGAGCGCCAGTGCCGACGATGGTAATGTGCCCGCCAATGTGCTGGACAATGACCTCAATACGCGCTGGTCGGCCAATGGTGATGGCCAGTGGATACAGTTTTGCCTGGGCGATACGCTTTCCGTTACAGGGGTGCAGATCGCTTTCTACAGTGGCAATACCCGCACTTCCACTTTTGATGTGCTGACAGGCAATGACGGCACCAACTGGACAACTGCCAGCGCCGGCCGTGTAAGCAGTGGTACTTCGGTAAACCTGGAAACATTTTCCTTTACACCGCGGAATGCAAAATATGTACGGATTGTAGGGCATGGCAACAGTGTAAACCTGTGGAACAGCTATTCGGAAGTTAAGATACAAACACAAACAGGAGGCGGAGGTACTACTACGCTGACACCAACGCATGATGCTTATGTACGTAATGGTACGAATGCAGGGGTGACGCATGGCACTACCGATCCTGGTATACTGCTCACCAAACTCAATGCTACGGCCTCTGCCGGTAATGACCGGCATACCTACCTGCAGTTTGATGCCAGCAGTGTGAGCGGCACGATCAGCTCGGTAACGCTGCGGCTGTATGGCGGACTGGATGATAACCGCGATAACAATATACCGGTGAATGTGTATGCGGTGAGCAATACTACCTGGACGGAATCGACCATTACCTGGAACAACAAGCCTGCTACGGGCGATTCGCTGAAGCGGGTGGTGGTGACAGATTCAATCAAGCGGTATTATACCTGGGACCTTACTGCTTATGTGCAGGCTGAAAAAGCAGCAGGCAGGAATATCATTTCGCTGGCTTTATTGGCCAGGATCGCCACGGATCCACGCATTGCCTGGAATTCGAAGGAAACGGGCAGCAATCCGCCTCAGCTGGTGATCACTACTTCTTCGGGGGCAAGAACTGTCTCTACGGTGAGCAGCCCTGCTGTAAAGAAAGAAGTGTTGCTCAAATCATTCAGCACCTATCCCAATCCATTTGGCAGAACGAATACCATCAGCTTTACTGTTGAAAAAGCCGGACATACCAACCTGGCGGTATATGACATCAGCGGCAGGCTGGTGAAGGTATTGGTGAATGCTCGCCTGGCTGCCGGTCATTATCGTCGAGACTTTGATGGAACGGGTGCTCCGGCAGGAATATATGTAGTGAAACTGGTACAAGGAGGTAAGACAGTAATACAAAAAATAGTGAAGGAGTAACGAGGCAACGAGGCAACAGGGCAGCGAGGCAACGAGTTGGGCTTTGATAGGCTCTCATGGATCAGAGGTGACACCTTTACCCTTGCGTAGCAGACGAAAGGTGTCACCTCTCTTTGTACTCCATTAAACCTTTTGACATAATCAACCTTTCATCATTAAATGAATCCTCATGAAAAAAAGTATCTATCGTTTTTTGCAGGTGGTGAGCCTGGTATGGCTTAGCCTGCTGATGGCCCCGCACAGCAGGGCACAAACACCGGTGGCCAAAAATGGCCAGTTGAAAGTGATCGGACTGAAGCTTTGCAACCAGTATGGCAATCCCATCCAATTGCGGGGCATGAGTACGCATGGCCTTCAATGGTATGGATGGGGGAGTTGCTTAACAGAAGCTTCCCTGGATGCGCTGGCGAATGACTGGGGCTCTGATATTTTGCGCATATCGCTCTATGTGCAGGAGGGCGGCTATGACACGGATCCTGCAGGTTATACGGCCCAGGTGAGCCGCCTGATCGATGAAGCCACTGAACGCGGTATGTATGCGCTGGTGGATTGGCACCAGCTGGATCCGGGTGATCCCAACGTGAACCTGGCCAAGGCCAAGACCTTCTTTACGGCTATTGCCAATGCGCATAAGGACAAAGTAAATATCATTTACGATGTATGCAATGAACCCAATGGGGTGACCTGGGCGAGGATCAAGACGTATGCAGACCAGATCATCCCGGTGATCCGGGCTATCGACGCGGATGCGCCCATCCTGGTGGGTACGCATGGCTGGGGTTCTTTTGGTATATCAGATGGCCGCTCGGCCCAGGATATTGTGAGCAATCCGTTGACCTTTTCCAATATCATGTATACGTTCCATTTCTATGCGGCTTCGCATGGACAGGAATACCTGGATGAGCTGGACTGGGGTTCTGACAGGCTGCCGGTATTCGTTACGGAGTTTGGTACGCAAACGGCTTCGGGTGATGGCACCAACAATTTTACCAGGAGCCAGCAATACCTGGACCTGATGCGTACGAAGAAGATCAGCTGGACTAACTGGAACTACTCAGATGATTTCAGGAGTGGTGCGGTATGGAAGACGGGTACCTGCCCGGCTGGTCCCTGGACGGTAGCCAACCTTAAACCTGCCGGTGTATGGATCAGGGAACGTATGCTGAGCCCGGCAGATGATTTTCCCGGCGGTGTTGTTACACCTACCTGTGATCCTGTAATAGCCAGTGGTGATGATGGAAATGTACCAGCCAATGTACTGGACAATAATTTAAGCACGCGGTGGTCGGCCAGTGGCAATGGACAGTGGATACAGTTTTGCCTGAGTGATACGGTATCGGTAACGGGCGTACAAATTGCTTTCTACAGTGGCAATACGCGCACATCTTCTTTTGATGTACTGGTAGGTAATGATGGTGTTAACTGGA
Organism: Paraflavitalea soli; assembly: GCF_003555545.1. Classification (GTDB taxonomy): domain Bacteria; phylum Bacteroidota; class Bacteroidia; order Chitinophagales; family Chitinophagaceae; genus Paraflavitalea; species Paraflavitalea soli. Next base: position 1,384,094 of record NZ_CP032157.1, read on the forward strand.
CTACGGCTTCTGCCGGCCGTGTGAGCAGCGGCACTTCGCTCAACCTGGAAACCTTCACCTTTACGCCACGCGATGCCAAATATGTGCGCATTGTAGGGCATGGGAACAGTGTGAACCTGTGGAACAGTTATACAGAAGTGAAGATACAAACAGGTAGTACTGGGGGTGGTCAGCAATTAACGCTCGCCCCGCAACACGATGCCTATGTACGTAATGGCACGTATGCTGCAGTTACACATGGCACCACTGATCCGGCCATCCTGATCTCGAAGCTCAATTCCAACCCGGCCACCGGCAATGACAGGCATACTTACCTGCGCTTTGATGCCAGTGGAGCCACCGGTACGGTTACTTCGGCCATTCTGCGGGTATATGGTAAGCTGGACGATAACCGCAACAGTAATATACCGGTCAATGTTCATGCAGTATCGAATACTACGTGGACAGAATCGACTATTACCTGGAATAATAAACCGGCTACGGGAGCTTCGCTGGGCAGTGCTACGGTAACGGACTCTATTGGCCGTTATTATACCTGGGATATTACGGCTTATGTACAGGCTGAAAAAGCAGCAGGCCGCAATACTATTTCGCTGGCTTTACTGAGTACGATTGCTACCAATCCGCGTATTACGTGGAATTCCAAAGAAACGGGCAGCAATGGACCTCAGCTGGTGGTTACCACCACGCAGGCCCTGAACGCGGGCATTGTTCAGAACGGTAAGGCGGGAGAAGACGAGGTTGCCGGAAAAGTAACCCTGCTTAGTTTCCCCAACCCTTTTAAAGAAAGCAATACCATTCAGTTTACCCTGCAAAAGGCTGGATTTGCCAACCTGTCGGTGTATGATATGACAGGCAAGCAGGTAGCTGTATTGGTCAATGGAAATTTACCCGCAGGGCAGCACCGGGCTGTATTTAAGCCGGCAGGTACTGCGCCAGGTATTTATACGATCCGGCTCATGTACGACCGAAAGGTGGTCACGCAAAAGCTGGTGAGGGAGTAGGCGTTCTTATTTTCATATAGCAATTAACAAGCCGGGTACGTCTGTACCTGGCTTCGTTGTTTTGGCTATCTTTGCCGAAAATATACCATTATGGGAATTGCAGATAAATTGTTCCAGATGAAGAATGAAAAGGCCGCCGCTAACCTGAAAGCGGGGGAAGAATTTTTGGCAGCCAACAAGCAAAAGCCAGGTATTGTAAGTCTGCCCAGCGGACTGCAATATGAGATCATCACGGAAGGCACGGGGGCCAAGCCAACTGCCTCCAATAAAGTGACCTGCCATTACCATGGTACGCTGATCGATGGTACGGTATTCGACAGCTCGGTAAAGCGTGGTCAACCTGCTACTTTCCCGCTGAACCAGGTGATCAAGGGCTGGACAGAAGGGGTGCAATTAATGCCCCTGGGCAGCAAATGGCGTTTTTTCCTTCCTGCTAACCTGGCGTATGGCGACAGGCAGGTAGGTACACATATCGGTCCCAATAGCGCCCTTGTTTTTGAAGTAGAACTGCTGGGTATTTCTTAAGCTTTATCTCCGGATCATAAAATAGCTATTCAACGAGTCGCATAAGTTCTTATGCGATTTGTTGTTTTAGGTAACTATTCACCAGTTAATCAACAGCTACTTACTTATGTTTGATCAAATAGATGCATCGGTGGCTAAATATGTGCAGCTGACTGAAGTAGAAAAGGAAATATTCCATGGTTTGCTGAAGCATAAGAAAGTAAAGAAGAAACAGTTCCTATTGCAGGAAGGGGAGGTATGTGCTTTTGAAAACTTTATTATTAAAGGTTGTATCCGGCTTTATTTTATTGACAAGGAGGGCGTGGAAACCATTCTTTATTTCGCTGTGGAGAACTGGTGGGTGAGTGATCTGGCCAGCTTTATGGATCAGACGCCTTCGAATCAGTTTATAGAAACGCTGGAGGATTGTGAGCTGTTACAGCTTGATTACCGCTCCAAGAATGAGCTGCTGGAAAAGGTGCCTAAAATGGAAAAGTATTATCGCATACTCTTACAACGTTCAATGGGTGTGCTGCAACAGCGATTCTATGCCAATGTTTCTCAAACAGCGGAGGAGCGCTACCTGGCCTTCCTGGAAAAATACCCGCAAGTGGTGCAGCGGGTTCCGCAGCACCAGATTGCACGGTATATTGGTGTATCCCCGGAATTTCTTAGTAAAGTGAAAAGTACTTTGTATAAGAAGCACTGACAGGCACTATGCCTTCTGTGGCGCCAGCGCCGCCAATATCTCATTCTCCAATAAGCCGCTGCCTCCACCATAATGCCGGATCACAATGATTGCGGGGTCTATTTGCTGCAATGCTTCCTTTAATATATTTTCTTCTTCGGTATTAATGCCGGCACATAACAAAGCCAGGTCAAATGATGCTTTGCGGGCGGTTGCTATAGCTTCTTCGTTGGTAAGGACAGCTGTACCAGTCCATTTACCCGGCACATTGATGAGCCTTTGCATTACCTGCATGATCTCTGCATTGCGGCCAATGGCCAGGATATTGAGTAATTTCTTTTCCATACCAGCACTGTTTAATTGAGTAAGGAAGTAAATTCAGTTAATGCCTTACGGGTGCGAGGGCTTGTTTCCCTTGTTTTGTAAGGCTCCTGTAGTTTCTCGGCCACATCGGAATAACCGAGGGCCATCACACTTACCACTTCTTCGGTTACGGGCAGATCAAGCAGGTCGGCTAACTTGTGTTTATCAAAGCCAGCCATCAGGTGACCGGAAATATCCATGGATTGGGCCTGCAACAGCATGAAGGAATGGAACATACCGGCATCGTGCATGTAATAGGCATTCTTTTGTTGGGAGTCGGGCATCTCTTTGATGCCAATGCTCACTACCAGGGCGGCTGCATGTTTTGTCCAGGGTTGATTGCCGGGCAGCAGGGTACTCCATATTTTCTCAAATCCTTCGGTGCCATGGAAGGCATATACCTGTCGCCAAGGTTGGGTATTGTTGGCGCTGGGCGCCCAGGAACCTGCTTCCAGAATAGTGAGCAAGTCTTTTTCAGCTATTGCTTTATCGGAAAAGGAGCGTGGGCTCCAACGTTTTTTGATGAGGTCTATGACGGGGAATTGTGTGTTGGCTGTTTTAACTGTGTTCATAGCTTGTTGTTTTATTATTCTTATGTAAAGTTACCACGAAGGGTAGGGGTGTTCCATTAAGGTAGATTAAGAAATGCGGCATTCGGCAATCGAAAATCGGCAATCGGGAAAGCCCGGCTTCGACAGCCCTTCGACAAGCTCCTTTAGATCAGGGTGAGCCGCCCTTAGAGGGCGACCCACCCTTCGACAAGGGTGACAAGCTCAGCCCCGCCAAGGCGGGGTAAACTCTGACAATCAGTTATGGATTCATGGGTACATCAATGATGAGGAGCTGCGCGTTGTCTGTTTCAGCTATCAGGTTCACCGAAGCAGCGTTCTCGATGGCTAGGGCATCGCGTTGTTGCAGTTGATGGCCATCTATTGTGAATGACCCATTGATAACGAAAGCATAGACGCCATTGCCATTTTGTTGAATATTATATAGGGTTTGCTGCGCTTTATTGAAAATACCCATGCTAAACCAGGCATTTTGTTGAATAGATGTGCCTTCGTTGTTGGGAGCCGGTGCTATGAATGGCAGGAGCTTGTTCTGCATTTTCTCTTTGGAAAGTGTGATCTGGTCATAGCGGGGCGTAACGTTCAGCTGATTGGGGAATACCCATATCTGCAGAAATTGAGCCTGCCTGTCGGGATAATGATTGTATTCACTGTGAAATACACCGGTACCGGTGCTCATGACCTGTACTTCTCCCTCGCTGATCACCCTGGTATTACCCAGGTTGTCCTTGTGTTCCAAGGCACCGCTAAGGGGAATGCTGATGATCTCCATATTGTCGTGCGGATGTAATCCAAAACCTTTTCCTCCTTCTACCACATCATCATTTAAGACGCGTAAGGCGCCAAAATGAACTCTTTCAGGATTGTAATAGCCGGCAAAACTAAAACTCTGGTAACTGTTGAGCCAGCCATGATTGGCATGGCCACGGGTGTGTGCTTTGTGTTCGGTATATGTTGTCATAGTCTGATCTTTAGTTGATTGTGTGCCTATTTTCACTACACAAAAGTAGCTCCGGTTGTTATGGACAACCATTAATGTAGTTTAAGAAATGCTGTTGATCTGTGTTAAAAAGCGGTGAGCGTGTTTGACCGCGGAAACGAAAGTGGCAAGTAGTTGATTGTTGCTGACGGGGTTGATCCGGCCCGGGAAGGGCTTACGAAAACGTATCCGAAAACGTTTCAGTAAATAAATAGTCTGTTTCTGAAAACGATTTCAGCTTTTTTTATCAAGTTTGAGTTAGCTATATTCTAACATATAAACTGATTGCTTATGCCACAGACTCTCTATCTGCGGACAAAGGTCTCTTTGTCCGTAATTCAGCTTCTTTTGGTTATCTTATTATTCCCCCTTTTTTCACAAGCACAACTGAAAACGATTTCAGGTACGGTAAAAGATGAAACAGGCGCTCCTTTGCCTGATATTTCTGTTACAGTGCGTGGTGGATCTGCAGGGACTAAAACAGATGAAAAAGGCAGCTTCTCTATCAGTGCCGCCAAGGGGGCAACGTTACTTTTTTCTTCTACGACCCATGAATCTTTCACACTTACTGTAGATGACCGCAATGAGTACAGCATTGCGCTGAAACTAAAAGTGACCTCCATGAGCGACGTGGTGGTGGTAGGTTATGGCCGGCAAAAGAAAGTAAACCTGGTAGGAGCGGTATCTACGGTAACGGTAGATGAAAAACTTACAGGCAGGGCGGTGCCCAACGTATCGTCAGGACTGAGCGGCCTGGTGCCTGGGCTGGCTGCCACGCAGTCAACCGGTATGGCTGGCCGTAACGGCGCGGAGCTGCTGATCCGCGGTCTTGGTACGGTCAACAATTCCAGTCCGCTGGTAGTAGTGGATGGTATGCCTGATGTGGATATTAACCGGGTAAATGTGAATGATATTGAAACGATCTCGATCCTGAAGGATGCTACTTCGGCTTCGGTGTATGGATCAAGGGCTGCCAATGGGGTAATACTGATCACCACCAAATCCGGCAAGGGAGGTAAAAAGACCTCGATCAATTTTACGAGTAATATGGCACTGAACAAGCCGGTGAAGGCTTATGATTTCATGGCTGATTATCCAAGGGCGCTCACGCTGCAACGTCAAAGGACGGCTACGAACACGCTTCCCGGCAACCAGCTCTTTAAATTGGGCACTATCGACCAATGGATGGCGATGGGTATGATCGATCCACTGCGCTTTCCGAATACAGATTGGTGGGATGTGATCACGCGCGACGGGGCTTTCCAGAACTATAACCTGAGTGCTTCGGGCGGCGGCGATAAATCAAACTTCTTTGTATCGGTAGGTATGCGTGATGAAAAGGGCCTTCAGATCAACAATGATTACAAGCAATACAATGCGCGCTTCAACTTTGATTATAAGGTGAAGAACAATATGAATACGGGTGTAAAGTTCAATGGCAACTGGAGCAACCTGTCGTATGCGCTGGAAGAAGGATTTACGGATTCTGATCCAGCCAACACAGCGGGTACGGATATGCAATATGCGATTGCGGGTATTACACCCTATGATCCTGTGTTAAACCGGTATGGTGGTGTAATGGCTTATGGTGAAGATCCCCAGGCCTACAACCCTTATACGGTGTATCAGAATATGCAGAACCGTCAGAACCGGCAGGAAGCGAATGCGATGATGTATTGGGACTGGACGCCGATCACGGGGTTGACAGCTACGATCGACTATGCACTGAACTATTATAATCAATTCAGCTGGCAGGCCAATATGCCCAACCAGGCATTTAACTTTCAAACGAACAGTTATGGCAGCCGGGTATATGTAGGTCCCAATGCGCCGATTGTTAATAATACCAATACGGGTTATAAAACGATGCTGAATGGCCGGTTGAATTATCATACGACGATCGCTACGAATCATGATATCAGTGCTTTGTTTGTATACAGTGAAGAGTATTGGTATAACCGCTACCAGGGCAGCAGCCGGAATGACCGGCTGAACCCGGGACTGCATGAGATCGATGCGGCGCTTACCACACTGCAATCCACTGGTGGTAATTCCAACACGGAAGGTCTGCGCTCTTATATTGGCCGGGTGAATTATACGGCTTACAACAAGTACCTGCTGGAAGCCAATTTCCGGGTGGATGGTTCTTCCAAATTCCTGCCGGGCAGCCAGTATGGTTTCTTCCCTTCCGTGGCGCTGGGCTGGAGGTTCTCGGAAGAAGCGTTCATCAACAAGGTGACGGGTAATTTCCTGACCAATGGTAAGTTGCGTGTGTCATATGGATCGCTGGGTAATAACAGCGGTGTAGGACGTTACGAGCAACAATCTACGCTGGCTGCCAACCATTATGTGCTGAACAGTGATGTACAACGCGGTTTGGTGAACAGTAAGCTGTTGAACAGCGATCTTACCTGGGAAGAAACGGCTGTGTTGAACGTAGGCCTGGAGCTTGGTTTCCTGGATAACCGTTTAACAGCAGAACTGGATTATTATGACCGGCTGACGACGGGCATGAACCGTCCTTCTGAATTGTCGATCATGCTGGATGGCGCCTATAACGCTCCGCGCAGAAATATCGGCAACCTGCGCAACCGGGGTATTGAAGCAACGATCGGCTGGAAAGACAGGTTGGGCAGTATAAGTTACGGTGTAAGCCTCAATGCATCGTACAACAGGACGAAGCTGGAAAAATGGAATGAGTTCCTTACCAGGGGCTGGGTATTCCTTGATATGCCTTATCACTTTGTGTATACCTATGAAGATAAAGGGATCGCTCAAACCTGGCAGGATATATACAATAATACTCCGCAGGGAGCAGTGCCCGGTGATCTGATCCGTAAGGACCTGAATGGCGACGGACGTATAGATGGCAATGATATGAAGGCTGATGTGAACAGTCAGCGGGACAGGCCTTCTGCTTTCTACAACCTGAATGCGTATGTATCCTGGAAGGGATTTGATCTGGGGGTTTTACTGCAGGCAGCCACAGGCCGTAAGGATTTCTGGCTGAATGCATTCAATAATACTAATTTCAGTGCATCACGTTATGCTGCTACCTGGGACCATTGGAGCAATCCATGGACACTGGACAACCGGGGTGGTCTGTGGCCACGGCTGGGTGGAAGTGGCAATAACAGGGCAGAAACTACTTTCTGGCTGGACAATTTGAATTACATGCGGTTGAAAAATGTGCAGCTTGGGTATTCGATACCCGGCACTATGCTGCGCAAGTTGCACGTAAACAGCTTGCGCATAGCAGGGTCTGCTGAGAACCTGGCAACTGTAACGAATTTCCGTGGACTTGATCCTGAAAAGGGAGGATCGGTCAATAATATGTACCCGCTTGTAAAATCCTATAACCTGTCTGTTCAACTGGGTTTCTAAATTGCTGTAATATGAAAAAGATAACATCTCCAACAATTATAACGACGATACTTATAGTATCCGGCCTGCTGACGATGGTAGCTGGCTGCCGGAAAGACCTGTTGAAGCAGGACCCTACTACGGAAGTGCTGGGTGCTGAATTCTGGCAAACGGAAAGTGACGCGATGGTAGCATTGATGGGCGCCTATGCCTCTACAAGGCCTTGCTTTGACCGGGATTATTATTTTGATGGCCAGGCAGAATATGTGCGCACCAGGGGGACCAGCACCACCAGTGGTAACTTAAGGCTGGGTGATGCGTACAATGGCGGCAACTATAGCCCATCGGGTTATGCTTCCAGCTTTGATAAGATGTACCGTTACCTGTATGGTGCTGTAAACCGGGCCAATTATGTGATCGATAACGTGAATACGATGATCGCTTCGAATATTGGTAACAGGGAAACACTGGAGCTGATAATTGCAGAAGCAAAGGTGCTGCGTGGCCTGTCTTATTTTAAACTGATCAGTATGTGGGGTGATGTGCCCTTCTTCACGAAGACGGTGAGCAATGTGTCTACAGAGGCCAATGCTGAGATGCTGCGTCTTTCCCGTCTTCCGATCGGGCAAGTGAAGGACTCTATCCTGGTTGATCTTAATTATGCAATTGATAGATTGCCGGTGAAAGCCGCTGCCCTTGGCCGGATGACCAAACCAGCTGCGCTCGCACTGCGGGGTAAAGTACAGTTGTACTGGGCCTCCTGGAAAAAGAATGGCTGGCCTGAGCTGGAAGGATTTACGCAGGATGTTTCTGCAGCGAATGCGGCTTACCTGGCTGCTTCGGCAGACTTCAAATCGGTGATCAATGACTTTGGTCTTACGCTCTACCTGGGCGGCGATCCTGGTTATATCAGTGTATTGGGAAGGGCGGATACGCTCCCCAACTATTATCATTTGTTCACGCCGAAGGCGAATGGTAATCCTGAAATGCTGCTGGTGTTTACGCATGGCGGCAATAGCACCAGTCAGGGTGAGGAACTGATGCGTGATTTTGCAGGCCGCTCTCATGAGGGTTCGCAGTGCTGGGTTTCTCCGAGGTATGAAATTGGTGACCGGTATCAACTGCTGACCACGGGTGATTTTGGTCCGAAGATGGTGCAGCTCAATCCTACCACGAATGCGAATGCGCGAACGACGTTGAACTCGGCTGTAAACCCTGCGACGTATGCGAACCGGGATTATCGTATGAAAGCTACGATCCAGTGGGATTACGAACAGAGTGTAGGTATGGTATCGCTGCAATCAACCGGTATGTGTCCCTTTATTTACCAGACCTGGGGGGCTAATATTACGCTCAACGGTGTAAACTATATCACGTACAATACGGATGGTGTGAACTCGGGTTATGTATTCCGCAAGTTTGTTCGCAACTATGCGGGACAAGGCCGTAGTGATGGTGATTTTGCCTGGCCTGTAATACGGCTGGCAGATGTGTACCTGATGTATGCAGAAGCTACCAATGAAACGGGTGGTCCGCAGGCTGATGCGATCGACCTGGTGAATAAGGTGCGTCGTCGCGGTAACCTGCCCGCATTGGACGGCAGCAAAACGGGTACGTATGCTGATTTCTTCGCTGCCATTGAGCAGGAGCGTATCGTAGAACTGATTGGCGAGGGGCAGAGGAGCTTTGACCTGCGTCGCTGGAGGGCCATTGAAAGAGTATGGGGGGCGCCCGGAAGCGCCGGTGTATGGAGGCGTGATACCTGGGGAGCTGACAAAGACAGGTACTACCAGAATACGGCCGACAGGACCTATGAACAGAACTACATCTTCAGGATACCACCTTCTGAACGTGACCTGAACCCCAACCTTACGCAAAATAAGCCCTGGCGGTAATGCTAATTTGAAAATTAGTCAATCCCGCAGAGCGGGACAAGTTTTGAAAATTTGAAAATGGAATACAATGAAATCAATTAATGTAATATATGCGCTCTTGATAATAGTACTTGCAGGGAGTGCCTGCAAGAAAGATAATCCTGTAGATGAGGATGGGTTGCTGATCACTTCCCGGGCTGAATGTGCGGTAACCAATTTTGAATTGCTGGGAACGGATTTCGTAACGGTGAGAACAAAGGCAGCCGCCATCGATACGACTGCACAAACTATTGCCGTGACGGTGATGTTTGGTACGGACCTGAAAAACCTGTATCCGCAGTTTACGCTGTCGCAGGATTGCAAGCTGGATCCCAAGATCACGGGAAGGACAGACTTTTCTGATCTGGCCAATCCACGTGTGTATACGGTGGTATCGGGCAACAGGCAGGTGAGGAAACCCTATAAAGTGCTGATCACTGTTCAGCCGCGCTAATCCATTTTATTATTATTAAATGAGCAATCATGAAACAAACATCAATATATAATTATCCTATGGCGCTGCTGGCCATCCTGGTGGTGGTTATGGCAAGTTGTGATAAAAAGGATTATGCACTGCCTACGGCCAAGGACAAGTTGCAGAACGATGCCATCAAGCGTTCGCTGGGGCCTAATATTGTGAATGATACGATCGAATTTGTATATGCGATGGGGATTCTGCCTTCCAAGGGCAAACTGGTTTCGGCCGAAGTAGAAGCTTCCATTGAAGGAGCAGCGGGTACTTTCCTGGAGCACCGGTCGTACTATACGAATACGAGTGGAGTGGATGTGGGGGTACAGATTGGTGATCCATCTGTAACGGTGAAAGAAAAAACAACGGTGACCTTTACCAGGGATACTTCTGCCGCTGCGCTTCGTTATACGTATATCGTGCCGGAAGCGGCGCGCGGGAAAACGGTCTCTTTCACTTTCACTGCCCGGAGCAGCAATGGTGAAACGGCTACTTATAAGCTGGGGCCTTACAATGTATCTAAAATGGATATGAAGCGGCTGCTTACGGTGGTAAATGGTGGCAATGCCTATATCTCCATTGAGGATATGGCTGTGTACAATGATGCAGGCGCTGCGGCGAATGCGAACAAGATCGACCTGGTCTATCTGTACCGTACGTATACTACCAGCACTTTTACGCATGCATTGGTAGCGCCGGCAGCGGATGCGCAATACCTGCCGGATATTACTTTGCCTGCGGGTGTTAACAGGAATACCAAGATACAAAGGGTATTCAGTCTGCAGGATTATGACCTGGCCTTCTCTGCAGTAGGTGTGTATATTGATGACAGGGACTTCCAGGAGCTGGATATTTCCAATGCGCCCAATTTTGCCATTAACCTGAAGGCTGAAGCGGGCATTTGGGTAGAGACGGCGGATAAGAAGTACCGTGCGTATGTATATGTGAATTCGATCAATAACAATGCGAAGAGTGCGGTGATCAGCATGAAGCGATATGCATTGTAGGGGACGGCAATCGGCAATCGGCAGTCGGCAATCGGCAATCGATAATCGGCAGCCGGCAAATGCTTTCGCTTCGCAGTTGATGAGATAACAAAGGCAGCAGTTAGTTATTCTATAGCGTGTATTTCAAGGGTAGCCCCGGCAGGGGCTATTCCTTTTTGTTGTAATTTATAAATTCCCGCCCTTTGAAAGGGCACTCATCCGAATAATATGAACAACATGAATCGTAAGCTCAGCATTATAAGTTTCCTGTTATTGGTGGTTTTAATTCCCTTGTGTTCGTTGGCCCAGCCTTTTGTTCATCCGGGTGTTGACCAGTCGGCGAAGGACCTGGCTTATATGAAAGGGCAGGTATTAAAGGGTGCGCAGCCCTGGAAGGGGGCTTTTGACCGGTTGAAAGCTGCTACGGATACGGCTTTTACAGCAGTGCCTTTTGCCCATGTGTTGCGGGGGCCATATGGTAAACCTAATATAGGCGGCAATGACCTGTCGAAGAGTGCTGCCATGGCTTATAACTATGCGATTGTGTGGTATATAACCGGTGATAAAACTTATGCTAATAGGGCTATTGGGATACTGGATGCGTGGACGCCGGTATTGTGGCATTTTGATTACAATGATGCTAAATTATTGGCTGCCTGGACAGGCCATGCGTTGTGCAATGCGGCCGAGATATTGCGTTATACGAATGCCGGCTGGAAACAGGAAAGTGTTGGCCGATTCAAGTCGATGCTCATGGATGTGTATTATCCGCTGCTGCGTTTTTATTATCCGCAGGCGAATGGCAATTGGGATGGGGCGATCATTCATTCCATTATGGCCATGGGCATTTTCCTGGATAACCGGGCGATGTTTGATAATGCGGTCGATCATTTTCTGCATGCGCCAGTGAATGGCAGTTTGTTTAAATATATTTATCCCAGTGGTCAGTGCCAGGAGAGCACGCGTGATCAGGGGCATGTGCAACTGGGCCTGGGGGAATTTGCCGGTGCGGCGCAGATCGCTTTTACGCAGGGAGTTGATCTGTTTTCTATTGGTGGTTACCGGCTGGCGATGGGTTATGAATATACTGCGCGTTTTTTATTGGGGGAGAAGCCGCACTGTTATGGTGTTATTTCAGAACGGGCCAAAGAATTACGGGATGATTATGAATATGTATACCAGCATCACAAAGCCATAAATATTTCGCTGCCTTATACGGAGCGTGCGGCGGACAGCGTGCGTTCCAAAGCTTCCAGAAGTGTATTGACAGCTGTACGGGCGCCCAATGGTGTGACACCCACCAAGGGTAAGACACCTATACCTGATAAGACAGGTTATATAGCGGGCGCTACAAAGGCTCCTGTTATTCCTGCTGATGCGGTGCTGGTGGCTCCGGGGCAATCCATTCAGCAGGCATTGGATGAGGCTGCAGGCAGTGGCCGTTGGGTGGTGGCAAAGGCGGGTATCCATACCTTGCCTGCGACCTTAAAGATACCCAGTGGTGTTGTATTGGCAGGTGAGGGCATTGCCACGGTGCTTTTCCTGGACCCTGCTTCGGGTGCCCGGGAGACGATGGTAAACGGGAGTGATGACCTGCACGATGTTACTATCCGTGACCTGGTAATAGAAGGGGCAGCTTCCACTACCGTGCCCAGCGATCCCAATAGCGGGCGTTCTTACCGCGGCGGTTATAATCGCGGTGGTATCCTGTTCAGGGCGCAGCGGGAGGGGCAAATGAAGCATATCAGGCTGGAAAACCTGACGGTGCGCAATTGTACTTACAATGGGGTATTCATCAACGGGGCCGCAGGTATAGACATCATTAGCTGTGATCTGAATGAGAATGGGGTGAGTGTGCCGCCGGGACAAAAGTTATTGCATAACCTGTTGTTGACGCATTGTTCGCAGGTGACTGTTCAGAATTGCCGTCTGGCTACTTCTCCTCTGGGCGCTGGTGTGGCGCTGGAGGCCTGTGACAGTGCCCTGATCAGTGGCTGTGAGATCGCCCGCAATGGTTATTATGGGGTGCTGATCACGGAAAGCCGTGGTGTGACGGTGAGCAGTAACCTGGTGGAGGCCAATGACCGCAGTGGGGTGATGGTAGAATTTTTATACAAAGGGTCTTCTGCTATTACTATCACGGATAACCGGGTACAGTTCAATGCAGGCTATGGTGTGGAAAGTTATGGCGCCACCAATTGCCTGTCAACTCAAAACAGGTATAGTCATAACGGCCATGGCAAGGAGCAACAAAAGATCAGTGCAGCTAAAACTATTTTGATGGAGTAGGGGTAGGATGGGGTGTGGGCGGGACTCTATGGCTTAGCCTGTGAAGCTCCCCATTGTAAGCCCAGAGAAGTCCCAGGAGAATACTACTACCATGGCCTCTATAAGAGCTCTATAACTGCTCTATAACAGCTCTATAAGAGCTCTATAACTTTTTGAGATATATTGAAAACTTTGTATATTGTAGTACAAGGGGATTTTCTGGCAGTAGTACCTTATTGCTTACTGTAAACTATTGGCGCATGCCGAAAAAAAGAAAATTCAATTCTACTATCCCTCCCTGTCCTGACCCGGACAAATACGTGCTGGTACGCGGTAAATATCGTTATTTCTGGCGAAGAAACAGGGGTACGGTGAAACCTGCGGTACTGAATGAGGTGCTGGCGCGGAGCGCCGCCATTACCGTCCAAACCAATAATGCTGCCAAGCAAATGATGGCGCTGCTTTCTGTATTCACCCAAAAGATGGACCTTGGTATGACGACCACGCGGGTGGCCGGGGCTTTTAAGAAGGCTTACCTGGAAAGCGGTAAAATGGATTTCCGCCATATGGATAAGGTCGTCTTTCAGGAAGATTATCCCATTTATAAGCTATTTACGGGGCATATTCACCAGCAGATGGTGCGGGGGAGTCTGCAACTGAGCGTTGGTGTGGGAAGCCTTAATGTGCACCGGCCAAGTACCAAAGCGGAAAGCTATCAGCTGCATGCCATCCTACTGTCTGGAGATCCTTCCAAGGCCCGGGGCATCCGGATAGAGACGGATGAATCAAGGACGTATTCCTATAAAGAACAGGGACAGATCGAATGCAAGCTGTCATTGGTATTGCCAGCGAAGAACCGCCCCTGGATGGTATTGCTGTATCTTGGTACCAAACTGAATGTACCACTTAATGCCGGTCCCAGGTACCAGGCGATGATGGTGGTGCGGACGGGGTAAGGGGGGAGAATACAGAATACAGAATACAGAATGCAGAATGCAGAATGCAGAATACTCCGTGTTTTGTACTCCTTACGCTTATTGGTAGCTTGCCTCTGTCATACTGGGTTCAAATAGCTCTGGCAAACATACAACATAGGACGTGCCAAATCCAAATGCGACATGGCCGGTTTGGTTAATTTTGTAATTTTTGTAAAAAATCGACGTCATTGTAGTCGATTTTTTACATTTTATACAAAATAGACGAAATCGACAATCGGACATTTGGAAACGGGTATCTGAATGTCGTACGTTTGTATGGAACAGTTACCAAAGCAATCGACTATGTGGATGGGGCCCCTAAGCATGGACGATGGAAACTACTAAGTGTTGTGCAACACTTGCGGATGAAAAGCTACGAGCCACGAGCTTCGAGCTACGAGCCTTAAGCTTCGAATCTTTTGAAGGCGCATTCGCTGTTAAGCGATAGCGATTGGCGGTTGACTGATTGGTTTTTAGCTGTCAACTGAGGGCTATTGCCACTGGTATTGATCCTTTGTTTCCCGGATCTGAATCTATGCTGAATGGCTGCGGAACATTTACGAGAGGAAGAACGGGACAAAAACAGGGAGGCAGAAGCCAGGATTTGGTTGCTGGTTATAAACGATCATCGCCTGGCCGGAAAGCGGCGGCATCGTTGCGGGCAGTTCTGTCTGCGCGGCAGCTGCCGGGTATCCGGAGGGTAAATAAAAACTGTTTCTCTTATCAGAGATATGATAAAGCCCTGCTCTTTGGAGCGGGGCTTTTTGTGTCTGAACTGGGATGGGTGTGATTTATGGGATAGATGGGATGGAATCACGGGCCTGCAGGACTGAATATATTTCGCTGATGGAATCGCTGATTGATGGATTATAGGGATTTCGTGGATGACGGTTGGGATTTGTTTGTATTTGTGGCTGTTTGTATCTGTCCTGATTTTTTATTTGCGCCTGTGTTTGTATTTGTGCTTGTGGTGCGACTGTGCTGTTTTTGTGTATTGGTGTTTGTATTTTGTAATTGTGTTTTCAACTGTGTTTGTGTTATTGAAAGCGGCTGGTACAAGTGAAAAGGCCCGGAGGCCTTTTCATATGTGACGACGGGAGCGGCCGGCAATGCCTGGGCAGTAGCGGCAACGAGGAGGATGTAACCGGCAAAGGCCCTTTCAAAAGCCGCGCACTGGGACCTGCGGACAACGAAAATGCGGCACTGCTCAATGCCAACCATACAGGAGATAGTACGTGCAACGAGATAATACTTCATACTAAAAAATTAAAAATGAAAAATAACAGCAAAAGCTGCGGAGCAGTGCCATGGCGGCATGGGCGCAAGGCCAAATGGAACGCGGAATAAATGCGCGGAATTCATCAGCTGCCCTACTGGTGACAGCTGGTGCGGTATGTGTCGATGAGGGGGTGTACTAAAGCTTTATGCCGAACCATTTGGCGGCATTGACGCCAAGGGTTTGTGGGCAGGTGTGGGCTGGCTTGCCGCCATAACTTTGTATAGCGGTTTTTTCTGTTTTTTTAGTATGAGGTATTGTTGCTGCCACCGGAGAGGTGGGTATTGCAGTGAGGGATTTGGAGGCAGGAAGTGTGCGGAATGGATGAGGGTATGCTTCGGTGACGGCATATGCGGTAGGCGATATGATAATGGTCAAATGATGCCTTATGCGAATGGAATTATTTTCTGCAATTTAATCCCTTCTCTTTGCCTGAGAATTCAAAACTTCCTAACCTTGTACTGCACCATCCCACAGCATTTTCTGCAATGATGAGTCTTTCAATTCCGTAACTAATGATCATGACTGTTGACAAGGCACTATCAAATTATAGCTGCTACGGATAAATTATACACAGAATGGTTAAACGGGGGTGACAGTTTGAAATACAGGATAAAGATCATTAATCTTGTATGGCAGATGGGCCACCGCCCATCACCACACTTCGGTTATTCGTCCTCCGGTTAGTGATCAAAGAAAAGCACAGGTTTACAACAGTAGTCATTTATTGCAACGGTTACGGCTTTTGCCGGTAGCCTGGGTACTTTCTTTTATTAAACCAACTGCTTATGCGAGCTTCTCATGCCCTGCTCACCGTAATCATTTTTCTATTGCCTGCCAGCTGGCTTTTTGCCCAGGACCCCACTGTGGTAACGCCACCGGCTTATACAGGGGTGAGCAACAACAAAGTGATCACCTGGACGGCTATGAAGCCTGATACGAGCGATGCCAATTTCACTTTAAGCAGTCCCCTGCGGCAGGCGCGTATCACCATCCAATACTACGACGGGCTGGGCCGGCCGGTGCAAACGGTGCAGAAGCAGGGGTCTTACCCTACAGGCGGCAGTGCTGTGGACCTGGTAAGCCCTGTGGTCTATGATGAATGGGGACGCATCCAGCGGCAATACCTGCCCTTCGCCGCTAACAGTACGGGCGGCAATACCTCGATCAGCGATGGCGGCTTTAAGACCAATCCCTTCCAGCAGCAGAACTCGTTTTACAGCAATCCGGGCAGCCCTGTCTATGGACAGGGAGAAACATTCTATTATGGTAAAACGGAATTTGAAGCTTCTCCGCTCAACCGTGTGCAGCGCAGCTATGCGCCCGGCAACAGCTGGGTGAATGCAGGCCGGGGCATAGAGCATAAATACTGGGGCAATACAGTTACTGATAGTGTACGCGTCTGGAAGGTGACGAACAGCGGCAGCATGGGGGTATTTGGCAGCTATAATTGCGACAGCTTGTATAAGCCGGGTGAATTATTTAAAAACGTAACCGTCGATGAGAACGGCAAACAGGTGATCGAGTTCATCGACCTGGAAGGAAAGACCGTGCTCAAGAAAGTACAGTTCTCCGCCACTGTCGATACTGGTAGCGGAAAGGGCCACTATGGCTGGTACTGTACTTATTACGTGTATGATCTCCTGAACCTGCTGCGGGCGGTGATCCAGCCCCGCGGGGTGGAACTGCTGCAGGCGAATAGCTGGAACATCAACTGGAGCAGTGGGGTGATCCTGGCTGAGCAATGTTTCCGCTATGAGTATGATGGCAAGCGGAGGCCCCTGATTAAAAAGATACCCGGCGCTGGCCCTGTATACATGATCCATGATGCGCGCGATAGGCTGGTGCTGCTGCAGGATTCCAATATGCGGGCAGGCAGTCCTGTTAAATGGCTGTATACCCAGTATGATTCCATCAATCGGCCTATCGCGACCGGCCTTTGGAACAACAACAGCAGTTTGTCTACGCATTACCCGGCAGCCTATCCCAGCATCGATTATCCCAACCTGGCCGGGCAGACCTATGAGGAGCTGACCACTACTTACTATGATAATTATAACTGGCTGGGTGGGTACCCTTCGATGAGTACGGGTCATGATCTGTATCTGGAGCCGGCCAGTAATAGTACCTTCCCCTATCCCCAGGCGGTCACCCAATGCACCTCACTCCAGCTGAAAGGCATGGTGACGGGCACCCGGACGAGGATACCGGGTACGGGGACTTTTCTATCCTCTATCAGTTTTTACGATGCTGACAGCCGGCTGATCCAGCACCAGCAGGAGGATATAGGAGGCTACGAGGTAACTACCATGCAATATATCTGGATAGGTCAACCCTATATCACCGTAACAGAAGTGGTTAAAACGGGTACCGGTGGTCAGAGTACCATCCTGGTTGCCCGCAACAGTTTTGACAGCCTGGGGCGCATAGTCAAAACTGAAAAGAAGATCAGCAATACGGATGTCAATAGTGCAGCGATGAGCAGCTATAAAACGATATCAGAGCTGCAATACGATGCAATCGGGCAACTGGTGAAAAAGAAACTGGGCACCAAACCCGGTGCAGGTACCGAACTAGCAAAGGTCGACTATACCTACAATATCCGCGGCTGGCTGACGGCGATCAATAAGAACTACCTTACCAATGCCAACAGTGACCAGTACTTCGGCTTGGAGCTGGGCTATGATAAAAACGGGAGCCTGGGTACTTTCACGCCCCAGTACAATGGCAATATCAGCGGGGCTTTGTGGAAAAGTGAAGGGGATCAGCAAAGACGTAAGCAGGATTTTACCTATGATGCAGTGAACAGGCTTACTGCAGCCGACTTCAACCAGTACGTGAGCGGCAGCGGCGCCTCGGCGGTATTCAACAAGAGTGCGGGCATGGACTTCAGTACCACCGGGCTTAGCTATGATGCCAATGGCAATATCCTCACCCAAAAGCAGCGGGGCTGGAAACTCAGCGGCTCTACTACTATCGACAGTCTTGCTTACAATTATATTCCCAACAGCAACCGGCTGCTCAATGTAATTGACGGAGTAAATGATGTGAACACCCGGCTGGGGGACTTCCGTACCTCTTCCCTGCACCCCAATGCAGGCAGCAAAAATAGTAATACAGTCGACTACAGCTATGACGGCAATGGCAATATGGTCAAAGACCTCAATAAGGACATCGTAACTTTTGCAGGCGGCAATGGAGTGGACTACAATTATCTGAACCTACCGGCGAAGGTGACGCTGAAAAAGGATGGCAGCAATAATAAGGGCTATGTGGAATATGTATATGACGCCGGTGGCAGGAAACTGAAAAAAACGGTGTATGAACCGGGGGTGGATACGATAGTAACGCTCTACCTGGGCGGGGCGGTATACCAGAACGATACCTTGCAGTTCTTCGCCCATGAGGAGGGGCGTATCCGTTTTGCAGGGGTGGATAGCGGGGTGTGTACGCCGCAGCCCAAACGACTCTTGTTTGATTACTCGCTCAAAGATCACCTGGGCAGTGTACGTGCGGTGCTCACCGAACATAAGGAAAACATTTGCTACCCGACTGCCTCGGTGGAAGATGCGCGGTACCAGAAAGAAGACGACTATTACAATATCGTTGACGCCCGGCGCATCACCAAGGCTACTACGGCGGCTACGCAGGCCAGTTTTGAAAACAAATTGTACCGGGTGCATGGCGGGCTGACGAATGAGAAAACAGGCCTTGGAGTTGTGCTGAAGGTGATGGCGGGTGACCAGGTGAAGATCGCGGCAGAATCCTTCTACACCCTGCCCGGAGGCGGTGCGGGCAGTCCGCTTACACTGGCGGTGACAGAATTGCTAACTGCCTTTACAGGCAGTAGCACAGTAATAGCGGGTAAAGGGGTGCTGACACCGGCACAGGTGAGCGGGATTGGAAACAACAATACGGATCTGGCAAACTTTATCAGTAATAATAACCCTGGGGCAAGTAATGCCCGGGCCTTTGTTAATTATATACTCTTTGATGAGCAATTGAAGTACATTAGCGGCGGTGCGGACCCGGTACTGGCGGGCGGGGGATATAAGCTGCACAATACGTATATCAACAATCCTGTTACGGTCGTTAAGTCAGGCTATATGTACGTTTATGTGAGCAACGAGAGTAACCTGCCTGTTTATTTTGACAACCTGGTCCTGACCCACACCCCCGGACCGATACTGGAAGAAACACACTATTATCCTTTTGGATTGGTGATGCAAGGCATTAGCAGCAAGGCCCTTACGACGCCACTTAGAAACAGGTTTAAGTTTAATGGTAAGGAAGAGCAGGGCCGAGAGTTCTCCGACGGCCGTGGGTTGGAGTGGATTGATTATATCGGCCGGATGTATGATCAGCAGATTGGAAGATGGCATGTACAAGATCGTTTGTCAGAAAAGTACACAACATTGAGTTCCTATTGCTATGTGGCTAACAATCCTATTTTAAATATTGATGTAAATGGAGATTCGATCATTGTGACGAGTGATCTAAAAAATGAACCAGTAGTTTGGGGCGCATTAAATACAATGAATCGAACAAGTCTAGGTAGGCAAGAGTATAATAATTATGCAGGCAGTGAAACACATGATGTTTATATAGGGAAAGGGAGTAGACCCGGTTCTGCAGGGTATACGCTTACTGGACTTAGGGAAAACAGGATAGTGACAGATGATAATACCTTGGATTTTGGTTCAAATAACATAAATAAGCCAGGGGTTAGTAAATTTCAGGGAAAAGATGTAAGCAAATCTGAAGGTCGTGAAATCAGTATTTTAGGGGTTAATGGACAGAGCTTGAATCAATTGGATAAATATGATCTTGCCTTTGTATTTTTTCATGAAATGAATGCTCATATATCCAATTCTAGTGGTGATGAGGAAAAAGAACATAATCGATTTGGAAATTCCTCAGTCACACCAGGATTGCCATTAAAGAATAATGGTGTCCTAAATGTAAAATTTCAATCAACTGCATGGAGCTATATGAAAGACTTATTAGAACTTAAGGTTAAGGACGGAAATGCAACAAAAGAGAATATTCGCGATTTAGCATTAATGAAAAAAATGGAAGAAGATGCTCGAAAAAATTCTAAGTAATACTTTTTTTATTGGCTTTTGGTTCTTGGTATGTTGTCAAAATAAAACAAAGCCAGAGGTTTTTCAACAAATGAGAACCAAATATCAAGATCTTAAAATAGATGATTCAAACTATTTTTTAAAGGATTTTGGATGGTCAGATAATTCGATCAAAATGTCGGGCAAAAATTACCAGAAACTTAAATGTAGCCCGGATTCTTATTTTTTTATTGGCGGTTATTGCAGAATGCAAAATGGGAGCTTGTTATTAATTCCCTTTGATTATAAAAACGCCACCGGCTTCAATGAAGATACTCTCTTTAGTTTTAATGTACCCGAACAAGCTTCCTGGAATGCTCGATTCGATAACGACAGAAAAATGTCTTCAGGAGATTCGATTGTGTTTACTGGGAAGACTTTAGCCCAAAACGATACGCTTTTTAATTTCACTTTGCATCCTTTTTATTTTTATCCCGCTTCAGGAAATAAACATTATCAAGCCCATCGTTTCGATGTTGAAGTAAGTAAGTCACGTGGAATCATTCGGGTTTTTACTATTATTGGAAATAGGGATACTCTTTATGAAGCCACATTACTCCCCCAAGAGAAATTTATCAATAGAATGGGCAATAAGCTGATAATATAAAATCTTTCTACTCCTGACTAAACAGGATAAATGCACAATCGCTGGCATGTTCTTCGATAACCACGTCGTGGCCCCATCTTGAAAGAAACGTACTGTTATCCTTTTGAATTGGTTATGGTTGGTATTAGTAGTCGAACATTGACATCTCTGATCCGTAACAAATGGAAAAAGATGCTAAAAACAAACAGAACAAGTAGTGCGTTAATAATTACAGTCCTTCTTTGGTGTGCCTCTTGTCGGCCACATATGAAAAGAGATTTTTTCCAATCAGTATCAAATGATGGCATTACTCTTAGTGATAGTATTGTTCGATTTATGAAAAACTTTAAGTAGCAAATTGTTGAATGTATTATTGGCTGGGTTTATGGACGGATCTAGCTATCCCCTTTATAACTTTCATCGACAATACTAAAAAGGCCGCAACAATTAATGATGAAATTGATAGGAATGATCGGTTGATAAAGTTCAGTATAAGATGTGTAAATCAATAAAGCCAGTCTTTACTTCGTGAAAGCTGTCATTATTGAATAGGGTTACCAAACATCTGTGGCATTCGAGAGTAATTTTGAAATCGCGATTTCTCCAATACCGGGTTCTGCGTTGTCTGCAAAAACCTTCCAATATATGTTGTAACTCTCATTCCTAAGGTTCCTTTTTAGCCTTATAACCTCTGAGCGGCTCGTCGTTCCTGGCAAAATTGGATCGTATCTTGATGGACCGTAGCTGTTATAAGGTTCTCCAGCGGCACTAATTTTGATGTCAATAATATCGCGATAAGTATTGTCTCCGTAAAATACCCTAAATCGTCTTCTCTCTAAACTTTCTTTATATTCTTCTCCATTCTCTAAAATTTCCTGAGGAAGTTCGATAGAATAGTTCACATATTTAGCATAAATCTTCCCTAGGTTTCTGATTGCAAATTTAAGATTATAATCTAGGTATGAACTACCGTTAGGTTTTATCCTTCCGCTAATCGAATCTTTCTCTTGAACTATTATCCTCTCTATTAGAAATTCTAATTCAACTTTTGGGTGCTTCAATCTACTCATAATGTCGCGAATCTCATAGTCCTCCATTGCCACACAGACAAAATTATGACGTTTGTAATACCGAAAGTCGCTTGCTTGATGCGCGGTATCACTTTGAGGAACTTCGACAACGTAGACAACGCTTTCGGCGTTAACAGGTATTGGGATGATTAGGACATTCTCAATTTTGGGTTGTATGTTTGAGTTTATTACCTGCTCAAGCCATTCTTTTGAAATTTCCTCCCTTTTAACCGCATCGATGATTTCTGGCAAATGCTCTTTTCCTTTAGTTTGAAACTCTCTTATTCCATAGATAATTGTCCCCCCTGCTGAATTGGCCATAGCAGAAACATCTTTCGCAATATCGCCCTTTTTTTTATCATTTTTTTGCAACGCATCTCCAGCTTTATACTCTAGAACTAAATTCTCCTCAATGCCATCTGAAATGTAAGACTGTAGGGTTTCTAAACTCCATTTCATAATTGTTATCGTATCCCTTTTTTTAGAATGTGTTTTTCGTATTCCGCATTTGACTGAGTTATAGCAAAAGTTGTTGCAGAAAAATTGTCATGTCCTGATTTCGACGAAATCCTTGATTCTATGATACTCAAGGCAGCTATAATTTTATTTCGCATCCTTTCAGCGTTCATTTTCATGCGATTTCGATACTCATCCGTTGGATCAATCGCATTTTCTGGATTAATAAAGGCATTGTACAATTGTTCCTTCCAACTCATTAAGTTTCTCTTAATTTGATTTAGGCGATCAAGGTTGGTTTTCATGTCTTGATAAACATAGTCGTTGATATATTTCTCGAGCTTTGAGAAGCCATTGTTCAGATTTTGGTTTGAAGAAATAGTCTGCTTTTCTAAAAAATCTCCCCAATCCCATTCCTTTTCAGATAGTTCCTGCAAGGCTGACTTTAAAAAGTCATAGAACAAGAAAAATCTTCCATAGACCATTGCTTCAACGTTGCCTATAGATGAAATCCAAGGATACTTTTCGATCTCTAAAAATTCATAGAATCCAGCCTTTAAGCGTTTGTACACAAATTCAGTCGAATCTTCCGAATGTTTTGCGTATGCTTTGCTAGCTTGTGAAAGACTTATATTTTCGACTGTGGAGATGAAACGTTCTATCTCAGAAATTTCCGCCATTATAGTATCTGAGTTAACTACCTTATAAGTTTGTTTAAATGTGCTCTTCTCAAGTTCAAGGTAGCACCTTGCGTAATATTCTGTCAAAAGAATATAGGCCTCTTTGCTGGTCTTATATTCAGGCTCAAAAGAAATTACGTCTCCTTCTTTCAGTCTTGGCATTTGCTCACAGTCAAATTTAGTTGCTCTGCGTTTGACTCGAAATTTGCTTCTAAGAGCATTGTGTTGAATCATAAATTCGCTAAAAGCTTCTTCATCACTAATGCTCGATAGGAATTTTTCTACGCCAACTTCTTGAGATTCAAAATTTAGATATTCTTTAAGAGTATTTATATTCAAAAAACTAAGATAATGTTCTATATCATTAAGGTCGCAGTTTTTATGGTTGCATAGCCAGGAATTGAACTGATAATGGTATAATATTTCAGAGGTAATCATATTATTAGAACTATCTATTACTCCTAATTGAATAGCAGCTTCAAATAATTCTCCAAAATCCTTAAAGTTCATAATTTCCTTAATGTGGGACATTCTCTCCATTTAGGCTGTGATAACTAATTGGCTTCTTTTACTAATGTACGTAAAAGTTGCTTATTTAATTATGCCAAGCCTTAAATTGATGGGTTTGTAGGTCCCCCTGATCTTGAAATTGATACATGAATAATATACCAATAATGTAAGAGAAGTCAGCAGAAGGACGTTTATTTTGTTGAGGTATTCTCTTTTTTAATTATTCATATTATTCATTGAGTTTTTTGAAATAATGCTCGACTAATATTGATTATCACGCAGTTCGAATGACGCTCAGGTTGCGCCTTTTCTTATTGTTCTATAATTGTACTACCAGCTTTACCGTCTGTGGGTAATGATACTTGAATGGTTCGTTCATTCACCTTTAATTGCAGGAAGCTTAATTTTTGAGTAGGGTCTGATATTGCTATAGCCATAGCCGAAACGGTGGCACCTTTCGCTTTGATCATCACGATGCAAGGCTGAGTAGTGGCAACAGTTAATTTATCACTGACCTTAATACTGCCTGCCTTGTAAAAAACGATCCCCGTTCTTTGTAGCCCAGTATACTCCACGGCTTGCAGTTCGGGCGTATTGGCCAGTATCCTGATGGGTGATTTCTTACTGTACTTTGACGCCGTAACAGCATCCACATTGGGCAAAGCTATCCAAGCATATGTGGCGTTCTTAGGCTGTATACCATGATCGAGCCAGAGGGTAAATACATTTTTCTTGACGGTTTCTTCGGTGGCCCAGGCCTGGTGGTTGATCTGCCGCCAGTTGCCGGTAGCTTCTCCGTTGCTGATCTGCACGGTAGTGGGCTGCGGGAAGAAATAAGCGATGCTGTCGTGATATACCCAGGAAACATTGGGCAGGGTATGTTTGCCGCTTTGGAGGGTAGTATTCTTGCTCTGCTTGTTGACGACTACCTCGCCTTTCAATAAACATTGATTGAGGGTAGTGGCTATATCAACGGCTGTATCGATCTGGATGCCAGCGCCCAGGCATACGATCTCGTTATCAAAAAAGAACCATGATTTACGGGCTCTGAGGGGATCATGTACACTGGCAAAATCAAAAGCCGCTACGCCATACTTCCCATCGCTTACGCCACCGGCAAAATCAGTGAGGCCCTTTTTCGCCAATTGTTTCCAATGGGGAAAGTCAGCTTTTTGTACAATGGTAGCGCCAGGTACCTTACGCCAGTCCCACACAGGAAAAATATTGGAGAATTCACGACCGGTACGGGATAAGAAGAAGGAGCCATCACCGTAGTAATGATTTTTGATGCCTTCTTCATTGTGTGGCTCTTCCATATTGTTGGCCCGGGCGGAATGCATGCGCACGGAAGCGTAATAATCCGGACGTTGGTGAGTATAATAATGGGAATGCCAGAAGTACCGGTCTTTGGTTATAACGGGTTTCGTTTTTCCTTCCCTGATAGCGATGATGGTT
This sequence comes from Paraflavitalea soli, assembly GCF_003555545.1. Classification (GTDB taxonomy): domain Bacteria; phylum Bacteroidota; class Bacteroidia; order Chitinophagales; family Chitinophagaceae; genus Paraflavitalea; species Paraflavitalea soli. The sequence continues at coordinate 1,409,333 of NZ_CP032157.1, forward strand.
TCCAGTTCTTTGGCGCGGTAGTCAGATGCCTGGCGTAGGTTCCGGGGCAAAGAAACATCTTCAGCATCCAGGGCATTCTTACGACTGATATCACGGTTCATAGCTCCGGGATCGGGATAAGTGGCATAGACCAATGACTGGCAAATGCCATCCAGGAAATAATCGGTGACAAGTCTGATGGATGAATCCGGAAAGGAAAAACCTGCACCACGGATCTTAGCAGCCCAGTAGGCAAAGGAACTGGCATAATTGGAACCATAGGTAAGGGTGGAGATCACATTGTCGGTGCGGTGATGAAAGCTCATGTCGGGCTGCAGGCCCCGTTCATTACTGATCTTGATATCGGCGGCCATGGCCTTCAATGCTTTCCGAAGGGTATCGGCATTTTCCATGAATAAACCCTGTTTGGCAAACATGCCGGCAATGGGCATCAGGTCGCCGCCTGGGCGCGCGCCAAAGGTCTCCATATTGGCGCGGTGGGCAATGGCCAAGCCTTCCTTCTTTTGCTTCTCTGTGAGGGCATCGTCCATTACCAGTAAGGTATTGATCATGAGGTTGGGGGTACCCATTTCATTCCACCACCAATTGTCGCACCTGAAATCATGGGCGAGCCAATAATCAAGGGCCAGGGAAAAAGCAGCTTTAACAGGAGGGGCTGTAAAGGAGGCGGCGCCCTTCTTTTTATAAGCCCTCGCCAATTCGAGCATATTATCGAGGTGCTGCTTGTGCTGGAAGCCGGTGCGGGAAACATCCTTATAGTCGATACCAGGCCAGGTGCCGTCGGGCTGAATGGTTTTTATGAGTTGGTCTATTTCCTCTTTGTTGACGGATGGCGCCAGGAGATCGTCCACCACACGTTTCTTTATAGTAGAAATATCCTGGGCTTGTGCGGCGGCTGATGCGAAGAGGAATAATATAATTGACCAAAAAGAAGTACGCTGTTGCATATGGCTTGTATTATGGCTCGGGCTCAATATTATTTGGGTGCAATGACAAAGTTGATCTTGTCTTTGGTTTTGGGTGCAATAAGCTTGAAGGTGATCCGGTAAATGCTATCACCCCACCTGTCGCGGACGCCTTTGTCTTCTTCGGTGGTAAGGGGCACTTTTTCAACGGCCACCCCCAATTGCTTAGGGTTGTACCTGATGACAAAGTCTTTGGGGGCGCCCTGTTTAGGTGCATAGTGAATGGTCAACTCACCGGGTGATGTGATGGCGGCGGGGTAACAGGTCATGAGGTTTTCCACGATGCTATCGGCCTTGCTGAGGGCCAGGACGTCTTTCACTTCCACATTCTTACCGCGGTTGAGGCGGATGGATCGCTGCCAGGTGTTGATGCCTGCCTGCCGGGGGTAGGACTTTGCAATATCCAGGGACAGCTCTGCAAATGTCTTGTCCTCTTTATAGGCTACATTGGTTGCCTTGAAGGTGGCGCCGGGGGACTGATTGACGCCATTGACGGTAGGGGTATTGTGGTATTCAGAACAATTGTACCATATATCATAACGCCGGCTACTGAATGTTTTGCGGGTGTAGGTACCGCTGCCCACATCGATCAACAGGGGCAGTCCATTGTAGTATACCATATAATTGCCAATATCGTTGTGGTTGTGGCTTTCATCATTGTGCCCGCCTTTGGCAGCTACAAAGAGGCCATCGGTGGTGCCTTGTTTATCGCGGGCAATCATCACTTGTATATCGGGCAGCCATACGCTGGCGGGCAGAGGAAGGCCTTGTGGCGCATTTTGGAACTCCTCCTGCATGAACAGGGAATAGAAATTCCGGAAGAAGTGATAGGTGCCTGAATTGGCTGAGGCGGGCTTGCGGTAGTAAGCGCCAAATTTAACCATGGCGCTGTCTTTAATATCCTTTCCAAACCGGTAGATCATATCGGCAGCCATGCCAGGGGTAGGAGAGGCATCGGCAAAGTTGACAAAATATTCGGGCCCGATCTGCGCACGGTAAATAAAACGGCCCATATTCCTGATCTTCCCGTCTTCAAATACATATTGGAAGGCATTGTTGGAAGCGAGGTTGAGCATGGAAACATTATCATACAGGGAAGCGGCGGCTGCACCCCAATAACCCGGGCCTTCATCACAACCACCATCCTGGGGATAAGGATTAACAAACTCATCCAGTACGGTCAATAACTTAGCTACGGCTGCGGTCCTTTTGGTATCATCCTTCTCTAACAGCAACACTGTATTGAGCCAGTTGGAGCAGATCCAGGGATTCCAGTTGTTGGGTGGCCTTCCATTGGCAGTCTTTGTCATCCAGCCATGTTTTTTGGTCATGAGTGGTGTGAGGAGGCGGTAGTTGGTTTCATAATAAATGCGTTTTCTTATTTGGGGGGATACGGCATCGAGTTTGTCGCCTACAAAGTAATCCACCCAGGCCAGGAGGGTACCTGTTTCTGCACTGAAGAGTTCCACAAAAGGCTGTGATACGTCCATCAGGCCGGAATACTCTTTGGTTTGGGGAAGATGGGCGGAGGCGCCCCAGAAGGATTCCTCACAAATGGACCATACGCCATCGATGATGGGATCAATAAAGCGGCCTTTGTTCTCATAGATCTCGGCCAGCAACAAGGCTGCCAATGCGCTGCGTTTTTCATTGGCGATGGCCTGGTATTCGGTGCGGTTGCCGGTACGCTCTATCAGTAATGATTTGGTGGCAGGGATGGAAGGCCAGGTATAATTGATAAGGGTATTGGCCCTGGCAAGAATGGCTTTCATCGTAGCTGCATCTGCTTTGGCCCATGCTGCGCGGTCGCTGGTCCTGGGAAAGGGCACCCACTGTGCCTGCGGGATCAATACGGTTTTTAACTGGACGGCAGTATACTTTCCGCTCAACAGGTTTTGCCGGGCAGGAAGTTGCCAGCAGCAGAGGGTGATCAACAGGGTCCAGATCGTTTTTTTCATACAGTTGTTATTGAGTAGATCAGGTATATAGTTTATGGTAAAGATGCAGGTTTGGCTGTTTCGCTATCCATGGTGTAGGGTAGCACAAATACCTTTCCTTTATCGTTGGTAAAATACAACACAGAAGGGGATAATTTATCAGCATCCCCATCGGCCCAGAAAGCATAAAAATCAGGTTGGGCATTTAATGGGCGGCGTACATAGGAATGGTTGCGGGCGCTGTGCTGTGTAAGCTGTTTCGTCTTTTTCCAGGTTTTGCCCTCGTCCTGGCTTTCCCACCACGCTATTTCTCCACCGGCGCCCCATTGTTGCGGCCCGGTTTCTGTGGGACCAATGATCTGCCAGTGATCTCCGTTAATGTACAGGGAGCCCATATCATAATTGTGGGTAGAAGTGCAAACTTTGGTCATATTCCACTGGCCGTTCTTCCAGTGGATGGTCATCCATTCGCGCGGATTGCCTTTGGGACCGGGTGCAAAATCATTGCTCACCACGGCCAGGATAACGGGATTGCCTGCTGCATCGACATTGAGGTCGTTGAGGTAAACAAGCTTTCCTTCGGCCTCGTAGTCTTTTACCAATGCGGTGCTGTGTTTGTCTGCCAACGGAGGGGATACGGGTTTGCCATCGATGGTAGTCCAGGTTTTGCCCATATCGGTTGTTTGCAGCAGGTAGCAGTTGGTCCGTTTATCTACATTGCCGCCGGGGTGATAGTTAAATACGGTGACGAGTTTTCCTGCGGGCATATTGGATACCTGGTAATGACCTCCCATGCCCGCGAGTTTCTGGTCGGGGGACCACTGACGACCATCGGGGCTCGTGGACCAATACAATTCCCTGCCTTTGGTGTATTTGGTAAACAGGTGTATAAACCCTTTACCGGGTACCCACCAGGGTTGAGGGTACGTTATTTCGGTTTCTTTGATCTGTTCAAAGTCGTTGATATTATAGGGCGCTTTGCTTTTGAAGATAAGTCCCAGGCGGCTGGTGTTCCTGCCACTTACAAATACCCACAGATAACCCTGCTCATCGATGGAGAGGGAAGCATTGTCGTGTGGATCATCAACGCCCTGTTTGTCGTATACGATCACGGGTTTGGGTACTTCCTTTTTCTGGTGATCGTAGTAAGACAACATAATGAGGAGGTGCCGGTCTTTTGCGCCGGCAGTGCCTCCGTAAACGAAGAAGGTTTTGTTGACCTGCTTTGCATAGATGGCGATGGGCACATGGCTGGAAGTATAGGTGCCTAAGCCGCCGGAATATTTATCGCCATAGGTAGAAAACTGACCCAGGGTAAACCAGATGCCTTTGTACCCATCGGCACGAGGCAGTTGTGCGAGTGCAGTGACCTGGAATATCAAGAGCAGTAAAGGCGGCGATAGTAGTTTATAACGCATAGGTCGGTGTTAATCGTTTTTCCAATTGCTGAGTGGCGGCAGTTTGTCCGTTGGTTTATCAGCTGCATTTCCGGGTTTGAGGGCTACGGTGATGGTGGCTTTTGTATTGGCCGGTATCGTTACTTCGAAGCCGGTAAGGATAGTGCCCGGATTGGGCGCATCGTAGGTGTTGGGCGGATCGGTGGACCAGGTTTTCATGGTCAGTTTGCCCGGTGCTGCCACTTCCAATAGGAGCTTCTTACCATCTTTGGTGAGTGTTGCCTGGTTGTTGCCGGTAATGGTGACGTTGGCGGGTGTTAACAGTGTCCAGCGGATAGTAGTTTCTTCGTTGAGGGTTTCCACTTCGTCCTGCACCACTACATAGGCTTTGTTGACGATGGCAATTCCACGGTTGGCTTTTGCCAGCGCTCCTTTATAGACTGCAGATATATCGGTGACGGCATGCATGAAAGAAGGGGCTGCTGAAGAGGCTGTAATGGGGGCATACCCTTCCACGCGCTGGTGCTGGTTATTAACGGTAAGGGTATTGTGCACGAGGTTGGTGTAGCGGAATACGGTCCAGCGTTGTGCATCCTGGGTCCGTCCGAATAGTTTAATGCCTTTTGATTCGAGGGATTCATAGTCCTGCATGCCAAAGTCCATGGCCCAGCGTACGCCATCGGCTTCCATGACGAAAGAGCCAATATCCATATGGGCATGGTTGACGGATACGGAACCACCTTTCATACCCACGAATATGGCTGCCGGATCGGTCCAGGAGGTACGCATGAGGGCAACGGGGTTTTTGCCCTTACCAACCCACATGGCTGATGTGGGTGCAGTTATTTTTTCCATATGGGTACCGGCACTCCACAACATAATGGCTGGCAGCAGGCGATCACCTACGAGTGATGGGGGCTGGCTATTGAGCAGGCGGCTTTTTTCTACCCAAAGAAGGGAAGGATCTTTTTGTTTGTTGGCAAACCAGAACATGGCGGGCTGCAGACCGCCGCCGCCACCGGCATCGGAATAGTTGAAAGGTTTGCCGGAAGGGCCGGTCATGTTTTCGAGGTAACCTGCGGTTTGCAGAAAACCCGGTTTTTGGGAGAGGCCAAAATCTTTTCCAAACAGCTTGTCAAGGGCACTGATGAACATAACGTTGAAACTGGTGCCATAACCCCAATAGCCATAACCTTCCGGGTAAGCGCCGTTGGGGGCATAGTCGGCCATGGGCAATACAATGGTCTCTATAGCACGGTTAATGACCTGTTTGGCCAGTTCAGGCAGGTCTTCATAAATAGCCATGGCGCCATAGGTCATACCTGCGTTGCAAACCTGGTTCCAATTGTGCTCGGCTTTGAGCCAGCTATTGTATTTGGGATCGAGGGATGGTTCAATTCCTTTTTTCAGGATGGCTTCTTTGATAGCGGTGCGGGCGGCCGGGGATAGCTGGTCATACAGCCAATCGTACCCAATGGCCATGGCCATGGTCATTTCTGCCACATCGAGGAAGTGGGAGGGGTTCCAATCGCTGAAAGCGGCAATAGCCAGCATTTCCTTTTCGGCCCGTTGCTGGTAGACTGATTGCCCGGTAGTGCGGTATGCATAGGAGAGGAAGAAGATCCTGCGGATGGCTTCGCGTGATTTATCCAGGAGCCGCCGGCCTATTTGTATGCGTTCTATAGGTGGTTTATTGACGATAGCATCTGATTCGGTAAGTATGGCCTGGTGTACTTTGCGCCAGTTGTTGTCGGCGGCGATGGTCTTTTGGATGGCTTTTTCTTCGCCTTTGAGCAACAGTATGCGGGGATGTGCGGGCACTTTTGCTGCGGTGCCGATATAATCTGTTTGGGCGTTGGCCGGTTCAGTAAAAGACAGGCAAAGGGCCAATAGCCCGGATAGCAGGTGTTTTATTTGCATATGGCGTGCGGTTTCGCTGATAATATCAATATTAGTGAGCTGCTCCCGAGGTTGTTCACGGTATACGGTGAGCCGCCCTTAAAGGGCGACCCACCGTATACCAAAGTAAGGGCGACCCACCGTATACCAAAGTAAGGGCGACCCACCGTATACCAAAGTAAGGACGACCCACCGTATACTAAAGTAAGGGCAACCCACTATATACCAAGGAAATTAGACATCTCTGTCATAAGAATCCTGTGCGGGAAGGGTTTATTTCTACGAAAACGTTTCAGTAAATAAATGTATTGAATCTGAAAACGATTCCAGCTTTTTTCATCAAGTTTGGATAGCTTGTGTTTCTCCACCTAAAACGAATGCTTATGCCAGCCAATTTGCTATGTCCAAACTTTGCCCTGTTTGCAGGGGCTTCTCCGAAACGTTCTTCTTTTGTTCATCTCCTCTAAGTATACTGGAAACGATTTCAGCCCCCTTGCAATAATTGCATGATTGCGCTGTCTAATCCTGTATACCTGCTATTTATGAACAAAAAAACCAACAAGAAAAACTCTATCCAGGATATTGCAGCTGCTTTGCAATTGTCGCCTGCTACTATTTCCCGTGTATTGAACAATCATCCGCACGTGCACGAATCTACGCGCACCAAAGTAATGACGATGGTGGAGCAGGTAGGCTATAAGCGCAACATTATGGCATCGGGGTTGCGCACGAATAAGACGAATACCATTGGCCTGATCGTGCCGCGTATTTCGATGTTTGTTCATACGGAGATCATTACTACTATTCAAAACGGGCTGCATGGGCATGGTTATAACCTGATCATTTGCCAGTCGAACGATTCATTGGAGATTGAAAAAGACCTTGCCATGACCTTGTATGCATCACGGGTGGATGCGGTGATCGTGGCATGTACATTGTTTACTACCGATTTTAGTCATTTTGATATACTGACGCAGAATAATATACCGGTTGTTTTTTATGACCGTGTTCCGGTACGACCTTACCCGGCCTGTATTATTAAAGGAGATGATTTTCGGGGGGCTTACCTGGCCGCTTCTCACCTGATAGAATTGGGAAGCCGGAACATTGCCTATATCTCCGGGCCGATCGGCTGCAATATCTATATCGACCGGTATGCCGGTTTTGAGCAGGCTATGCGCCAGGCCGGGGTGCCGGTGCGCAAAGATTGGGTGATGTACCAGGAACTAACGGCAGACAATGCACGGAAAGCCATGCACCGTTTATTTGCCCGTAAGCCTTACCCTGATGCCATACTGGCTGCCAACGATCTTACTGCGCTGACGGCGTTGAGCTTTGCCAAGGAAAAAGGTATTGCTATTCCACAGGAATTACGGATCGTGGGTTATTCGAATGATCCCCGTTCTTCGATTGTAACGCCTTCGATCACGACGGTAGAGCAATTCCCAGGGCGTATAGGCACGGTGATCGTAACGGAGCTGTTGAAATTGTTGAAGAATGACCGGCAAACGGTAGCGATCGATGCGGTGCCAATCATAACGCCGGTGGAGCTGATCAGGAGGATGTCGACGTGAGGGAAGAGAATACAGAATACAGAATACAGGATTCAGAATAATACACTTTTGCTTCGATGGCACAAGTACCCCGCTGCGCGAGGCCGGGCTGCATACTTGCGCCAGGGGAAGGCAACGAGAAAATACACTATTGCTTCGAAGCGTTTGCTTCGATAGCGGATGTCTCACTTCGCTGCGCTTCGTTCGACATGACAATAAAGGGGGCGAAAGGACAAAGGAACGGCAGTCGGCAATCGTGAATCGGCAATGCGATAACTTTGGCAAAATAGAATACTATATTATAACGTATATGAGAAAGTTTAATTTTGTACTTTTCTTTTTGATGGTAGCGGGAGCTGCGCTGGCGCAAAGTGATAAGCAAGCAATGCAACAACTGATTGATGAAGATATGCAGTTTGCTGCGCAGCAATACAAAGTGCTGGCGGGTAAAGTACCAGCCACTGAAATGCCCCGCTCTTATATTGCAGCCAAGGATTCGCTGGTAACGAGTAATACGAAATGGTGGTGCAGCGGATTTTATCCCGGTACGCTTTGGCTTATCTATGGGCATACAAAAGACGCGGCTACAAAAGAAGAAGCGCTAAAAAGACTAGCCATACTGGAAAAGGAGAAAACGTATACAGGCAATCACGACCTGGGTTTTATGATGTATTGCAGTTTTGGTACAGCTTATGACATCACCAAGGATCCTGCCTATAAAGAAGTGGTATTTACGGCTGCTCGGTCTTTGTCGACCAGGTACCGTCCTTCTATCAAAGCGATCCAATCCTGGGATTCGAGCAAAAATTTCAAGTGTCCGGTGATCATAGACAATATGATGAACCTGGAATTGCTGGAGTGGGTGTCGAAAAATGGCGGCGACAAGAAATATCATGAGATTGCTGTAACGCATTCGAATACCACGCTACAGAACCATTTTCGTGCAGACAATAGTTCGTACCATGTGGTGGATTATAACCTGGCTACGGGTGGGGTTTGGGGTAAAAAAACGCACCAGGGATTTGCTGATGAATCGGCCTGGGGGCGCGGGCAGGTGTGGGGACTGTATGGCTATACGGTGATGTACCGCTTTACGAAAGATGGGGCTTACCTGAACCAGGCGAATAAAATAGCTGCTTATTTATTGAATCATCCCAACATGCCTGCTGACAAGATTCCTTACTGGGACTTCGATGCGCCGGATATTCCACGGGCAAAAAGGGATGCTTCGGCAGGCGCCATCATGGCATCGGCCTTGCTGGAACTGGCGCAATATACGAAGGGCAAACAAAGGACAGATTATATTAGCGCCTCGGAAACGATCCTGAAAGCGCTGTCTTCTCCAGCCTACCGGGCGCCACTGGGCAGCAATGGCGGTTTCCTCTTATTACACAGTGTAGGGTCGCTGCCGCACCAGTCGGAAGTGGATCAGCCGCTGACGTATGCGGATTACTATTTTATAGAGGCCTTGAGCCGATACAAGAAGTGGTATCTGTAGAGAATCCAGAATCCAGAATATAGAATACAGAATACAGAAGAATACAGGTTTGCTTCGATGGATTGCCTCCCGCTGGTGCGGGACAAGCTCTAAAGGGGCATGAATACCCTTTGAAATGATCCGAGCAATGCGATTGGCTCCTGCTTGTGGCAGAATTAGCTCTAAAGGGGCATGAAAAGATTGATAAACTTTGAGTTGAAACTATTTGGCGGTAGATGTGCGCTGGATGAGGGATGACTTGAAGATGATGTTTTCGTTGGTGAGGGGTGCATTCTTTTTCTCCAATGTATTTAACAGGCGGGAGGCTGCTTCTTTCCCGATATCAAAAGCGGGTTGGGTAATGGTACTGAGGGAAGGATTCAAAAAAGCGGCTATGCGCAGGTTGGAAAAGCTGATCACCTTTACATCACGGGGTATTTGCAGGTTGAGGAGCCCACAGACCTCATAGCTTGCCATGGCATAACGTTCTACGGCTGCAAAGATGCCATCGGGTTTCTCCCGGATAAACATTTCCCGGATAAGTTCCCCATCTATTTCGTCGTCATTGGTACACTCCACGATCAATGATTCGCTGACTGGCATCTGGTGATCGGCCAGGGCCTGCAGGTAACCGCGTTTTCTTTTATTGCCAATGGATAGGTTGCCGGAGATGGCGAGGTGGGCCACCTTTTTGCAGCCCTGTTCTATGAGGTGCTGTGTGGCGAGGTAGGAGCTTTCATAATCGTCGGTGGTGACTTTAAGGGTATCAAATTCTTCACACACCCTGTCGAAGAAAACAATGGGCAGGCCCATTTGCTGTAATTGTTGCAAGTGTGTATAATCGGTGGTAGCTCCGGAAACGGAAATGAGCAAACCATCTACGCGGCCATTGTAGAGATCTTTAGCCAGTGACACTTCTTTCTGATAATCTTCGTGGGTTATATAAATGAGCACATGGTATCCTTTTTCCTGGGCAACGGTCTCAATGCCATTGATGGCGAGTGTAAAGTAATTGTTGGCTATTTCGGGAATAATAACGGCAATGGTTTTGCTTTTGTGCTTCCGCAGGCTGCTGGCATGTGGGTTGGGCTGGTAATTCAATTCTTTGGCCAGGGCCACTACTTTTTCTTTGGTCTCCTTGCTAATATCGTAGCTGTCGCGCAGTGCTTTTGACACAGTAGCGATTGACAAGTTCAGCAGTTGGGCGAGTTTCTTGATATTGACTGACTCCATAATAGGTACTACGATGATAGCCACGTAAGCTAAGCATCTTTTCCTTATGTATAGTGCCTGGCAGCAGGGATGTGGAAAAGAAATAGTGTTTGTTTAACGTTTTAAAAATTCAAGAATTGCTTCGGAAAATTGGGGAGTGGATGCTGCATTGTTGTGATTGCCGGGTACTGCTGCTAAGGTAGCGTGGGGGAAAAGCTTTGCCAGCGCTGCTGCTGATCCATTGTCGCTGTCTTCTGTACCACAGATCACCAATATGGGTTGTTGTACCTTGGCCAGTGCCTCTTTGCTGGTAGAAGGTTGTTCTTTTTGGAGGAGGGCCAGTGCTTTTTGATCGAGGCCAGACTTCTGCACATATTCTACCACGCCTTTTAGTTCGGGAATAGAATCGCCGGACAGTGCCCGGTAAAACATGATGCGGCGGGGCCATTCGGGATTGGTGAAATCGGTACCCATGCCGCCCAATACGGCTTTTTGAATGCGTTTATCCAACACCAGCAAACGGGCGGTAATGATGGAGCCCCTGGAATAACCAATGACCTGGTATTTATTGATGCCGAGGCTGGTGAGGAGGCCCATGATATCTTTTGCTTCTGCATCGTTGGCGTAGGATGCGGCTTCATGTGGTTTATCGGAAAGACCATTGCCGCGCAGGTCGATGGTGATCACTTTATATCCCGCCTTTTGCAGGTCGCTGTAGAGGGCTGCCTTTTTCCAGGTGGAACTGTTGACAATAAAGCCATGTACCAGGAGCACGGGCTGACCAGCGCCTTTTACTTCATACCAGATCTTTGCGCCATCGAAGGAGGTATAATAGCCCGATGTGTCGGTTTGGGCGACAAGCAGGAGGGTGAACAGGATGGCAGGGATAAGGAGCAGTAGTTTTTTCATGTTGGGTGATATTCTCCCTGAAGCTACTGAAAAGGGGGCAGAAATGAAAAGACCGCCTCCTGGCTTTGCAGACAGGGGCGGCTTTCTTGTTTTCAACGGGAGCGTGATGCGCGGATAACGCATCACGCTTAATGAGATGATGATGATCTTACTGGGGTAGAGGCTTCGACAAGCTCCTTTAGACCCAGGGCGAGCCGCCCTTAAAGGGCGACCCACCCTTTGAAGACGGCTTCGACAAGCTCAGCCTGACATACTCAGGGTGCCAACAGTAACTCTATCTGCAGCTTTAATTTCATTTCTACATCGGGACCTTCAAAGCCGATATTGCTGAACTGGATATTGCCTTCCTTGTTGATGACATAGGTGGCGGGAATCAGGGTGAATTTGAATTTGTCACCCACTTCCGGATCGGTATTGAAGAATACAGGAAAGCCGTATTTTTTATTGCCATTCCAACCCTGGGCGTCGGCGAGGGTATTGCGGGCGCCGCTGTTTACGATCATGAACTGCACAGCAGGGTTGTCCTTGTATTTTTCATACAACTTCTGGATATAGGGCATCTCCTGCATACAGGGTACACACCAGGTAGCCCAGAAGTCAATGATCACTACTTTGTTTTTCCATGTTTCCTGCGGCACCGGTTTGCCGGTAAGGTCTACAAAACTGAAGACAGGAGCGGGCCTGTTGATGCGCTGGGTTTTTACTTTGTCCAGCATCTTCTTTTCCCGCAGGGCCTGTAGTTGTTGCAGCTTTGCCGTATTACCGGTTTGCTGGTAAAACAAAGCCACATTGTCGAGGGTCTCTTTGTCGGAGGCCTTTTGCATGGCAGCTTCCATATTGTTGTTGGCATCGTTGGTCCTTCCTTGTTTCATGGCGATCAATCCCAGCATGGACAAGAGGTTGCCGCTGGCTTTGTCATAGGTTGCCTGGCGGGTACTGTCATCAACGTAAGGGAATATATAACCTGTTTCAGGGAAATACCGGATCACACCAACAGGAAACTGGTTTGCGAGGCCAAGGGCCTGCTCTGTATACGCGCGGGCTGAATCCAGGGCCAGGTCATTGTCGAGCAGGGTTTGGGCAATGCCTTTCAGTGTTACGGGCCAATAGGGATCGTCTGTTTTGCGAGCCGTTTTACGGGCATGGTACAGGGCTTTGGCAGCATTCCTGCGGGCTGCATAGATGTTGAACAGGCGATCGTGCATTTCTACGAAAGACTTTTCATTCTTCAAGGTTTCTTTCTTCAGGGCTTTCTCAAACAAGGCGATCTGCTCTGCGGTGTCTTTTTCTTTCGCAATAAAACTGGTGTACAATTCACGTCCCAGTTCCGTATCGGGATATTTTTCTCTCACCACTTTACGGATAGAATCAAGGCGGCTGTTCTCGCCAATGATCAAATAACCCATGGTCACCTTATTCATATTGCCGGGTACGGTAGGGGCCTGGTAGAATTTGGCGGCAATGACCTGCAAGGCCTGTTGCCTGATCTTTTCTTTCTCTGTACCGCTGGCCTTGCTCATCTGGTAATTGAGGAGCCTGAGCCGGGCTTCGTAATTATCGGGATAGAGGTTGAGCTCTTCCTGAAATTGTTCTGCTTGTTTGGCGCCCAGTTCCGGCGACTTCCCCATCTGGGCACTGAGGCTATATCCTTTGTACAAGTGACCGTCCCTGATGGGTGTTTTACCGGTATAGACAGCCAGTTCATAATGCCTGTTGGCAGCTGGCTTGTCGATGGCCTCGCCACTTTGCAAATAGAAGGTAGCGAAGGTGGCATAACGGGCCAGTACAAAACTGGTGGTCCATAGATTGCCTTTCTTTTGCATGTTGACACGATAGGCCACATCGTACAAGTTGGAATAGGAGAATACGAGGGTCACGGAAGAAGCATCGACCGGAATGCCGGCGCCCGGCGCCTGGGGATCATAGGTGATGGTGACGGTGGATCCGCGTTCCGGATATTGAGGTGCGATCGTTACCCTATCCTGCGCCTGCATGCTTATACAGGACAGGATAACGAAGCACAGCATAGCTATAAGGCGGGTTAATGGATTGCTCATTGTTGTATTACTTAATTGTACTTTGAATCAGGGTGAGCCGCCTTTCAAAGGCGACCCACCCTGATTGATATTCATTATTTGTATCCTTCGTTTTGTTCGAGGTAAATATTTGTCTTGATGGCGTTTGTGGGTATTGGATACAGGGTATCGGTAGCCTGCCAGAATGAACCTTTGACAGGGCCTAATACGGCGGTTGCCCGGTTGGTGCGTTTCAGGTCGAACCAGCGATGGCCCCATTCTACAAACAATTCCAATTTGCGCTCCTTTTCAACAGCGAGCAATAAAGCGGCTTTGTCGAGATTGGTGGGTAAAGCAGTGAGCCCTGCGCGAAGGCGGATAGAATCAAGATCGGCCCTGCCTTCATTGAGTTTGTCCTGTTGTATCCTTGCTTCGGCGCGGATAAGGAATTGCTCGGCCAGGCGCATCACCATGGAATACTCTGTAAGGGTGGTCACGGTAGTGGGGTTGGTACGCACCTTGTATTTGAAGGGAAAATACACGGTGGCACCGGTGGTGAGTTTGCGGAAGCCAGTCCAATTGGCCAGGCGGAGATCGCCGGTCTCAAACTTTGCGATGAGGTTGGTGGTATCGAGCCTGAAGGCAGGGCTGGCTGTAGCTGTAGCCGGGGTAGAGGTAAACCCTTCCCAGGTATTGCGGCCACCAGCCACATTTACAGGCTGCAATTGCCAAATGGCTTCGCGGCTATTGGCCAGGAATACGCCATTGAGGTCTTTCAGCAAGGAGTAGAGACTGTTGTTCAATACGAGGGATGCTTCTGTTTCGGCAGCTGCCCATTGTTTGGTATATAAATATACTCTTGCCAGCAGAGCAGTAGCAGCAGCTTTATTGGGACGTACGCGGTTAGTGGAAGGATAATTATCCGTCATCAGCTTCTTTGCAGTGATAAGGTCACTAATGATAGTGTCATATACCACGGCCGTTTTTTCGCGGGGCTTTACATTATTGACCAGGTAATTGGTGGTGGTAATGAGGGGCACATCGCCATACATATTTACCAGGTAAAAATGCAGGAATGCCCGCATGAAATGAGCTTCACCGAGCAGTTGGTTCTTCACGGCAGGGGTAAGGGCAGCTGCAGCCGTAAGTCCTTCTATGCAGGCATTGGCATGATAGATATAGGCATACTGGTCCTTCCACATGCTTTGTACATATTGGCTGGAGGGCAGGAGGCTGTTTTGCCGGAATACATCGTAATTGGCAAAGGTAGACAGATAATAAAGGTCATCGGCCTGCATGGCAGTGAGGTAGTTCATGAGCACATTGGCATAGTAATAATTGAATGCGTTCATGTTACTGTACAGGCCTACCATGGCAGCCGTGGCTGTTTTGTCGTCTGTAAACACCAATTCAGATACGAGTTCGTTCTTTGGTAAAGGAGTGTCTACATACTTCTTACAGGAAGCGGCAGCGATCAGTGCCAGGCTTAGTGTTAATATATGGATGCGTTTCATTGTCGTTTTTCTTTTGTCTGTTTTGACACAGTTTTCAGTTGTTGATCTTTCGGAAAGCCTTCCAGCGGCTCTATTAAACCCGGATGAGCCGCCTTTCAAAGGCGACCCACCCCGTTATACCTTAGAAAGTGAATTGAACGCCTGCTGTAATGGTCTTTAATGGTGGCATGACGAGCCCTTGTGTTTCGGGATCGAGGCCATCATAATGGGTAATGGTGAGCAGGTTTTGACCGAGTACATATACACTGAGGTTATTCAGTTTGTACCTCTTTACAAACTTCGACAGGTCGTAGCGCAGGGCCACATTCTTCAGGCGGATGTAAGAAGCATCACCCCATACAGCGGAAGACAACCGGTACTGGTCGTACAACACGTTGCCAGATATGGTGGTAGCTTTGGGCACGCCGGCTATATCGCCAGGCTTTTGCCAACGGTCATTGGCGCTCACATCTTTGTTTTTCAAAGCACCATACAGGGTAGAGAGGTAGCCGTAGTTAATGCCGGGGCCTTCCTGCTTTACGAACTGGAAGAGGAAATCGAGTTCAAATCCTTTGTAGCTAAAGGAGTTTTGGAAGCCGCCGTAGAAATCGGGCATTGTTTTGCCCAATACCACATAATCATCATTTTCGGAGATCGCGGGGTTGTTGTCGATATTCAGGAAGGTAGCTTTGCCTGTTTGTGGATCAACACCTGTAAACTGGTATCCCTTTACGATGGTGAGCGATTTGCCGATCACATATGTATTGGCATAGGTAGATGACTCAAAGCCTGGGAATTCCTTCAGCTTGTTTTTGTTGAGGGTCATATTGAACGAAGACTTCCAGCGAAAATCTTTGTGCTGGATATTGGTGGTGGTCAGCTCAATTTCAATACCGGCATTCAGTACGGTGGCCGGTAAATTGGCGGTATAACTTTCGAAACCTGTTTGCGGGGAGAGCGCATAATCAACCAATTGGTTGGTGGAAATATTGCGGTAGAAGTTGGTGTTCAGCAATATCCTGTTCTTAAAGAAGCCCAATTCGAGGGCAGCTTCGAGTTTGCGGTTTTCTTCCCAGTGATAGTCGGCATTGGGCAGCCGGGATACACTTAGCCCTGGCATACCATCATACGGATAGGAGGTTGAAGCCCAGCTATTGAGGTACTGGTAGTCACCAATAATATCATTACCGGTAGTGCCATAGCTGCCGCGCAGTTTACCAAAACTGATCACCTCTGTAGCCGGGAAAAAGGATTCGTTGGTGAATACCCAGGCTGCTCCAACAGCGCCAAAGTTTCCAAAGCGGTTGCCCGGACCAAAGCGGGTAGAGCCATCCCGGCGGAAAGTAGCATTGAGGATATAGCGTTCATCCCAGTTGTAGTTTACTCTTCCGAATACGGAGGTATAGCGATAGAAGTTATAAGTGGTAGGGCGAGCTGTAAGTTTGCCGGCCGATTTAATGTCTTCCAGTAATGCATCGCTGGAGAAATTCTCCGCGGTAAAACCTTCTCCTTCCCGCAGGCTTTCCTGCCAGGTAGCACCAGCCATTACAGACAGGGTTCCATCGGCAATGGTGCGTTTATAATCTACCTGGGGTTCGATCACATAGGAAGAGGCGCTGGCATTACCAAAATAGGTAAAGCTACCGGTTGCAGCGGTTGGGTTCAGAGAGAGGTTGGGGTATACCTGTGTTTGGTCCATGGTGGTACGGGTATAACCCAGGTTCACTTTTGCATCGAGGCCGGGTAGAATGGTATAACGGATAATGCTGTTGGCTACCAGGTTGTTGGTGCGGTTGTTGGAGCGCCTCAGCAGATAAGCGGCCGGATTTTGTTCTGTCAGGAACCAATAGTATTTGCCATCGGCATCGTATAAGGGATAATTGGGCGCCAGGTTGTAAAAAGAAGTGAGGTCGCTGGCGATGGAATTGTCCTTGGCGCTGGAATAATTAACGGAAGCGCTGATGTTGAATTTACCGTCGAGGCCGGTATGGTCAACATTCAGGTGCACGGCTCCACGCTTATAGGCCAGGTCGTTGGGCATAACGGTAGTCTCGCGGCGGTAAGTGCCGCTCAATAAGAAACGTGTTTGTTGATTGCCGCCAGACACAGAGCCCTGTGCTTCCGATACACTGGCTGAATGCCCCATCATATAATCCTGCCAATCGGTGGTCTTGTTTTGATCCCAGGTGGTGAGGTCGGGTGCATTACCTGCATTGTAAGTGAGGCCGTCATTGGCATATGCTTCTTTGCGCAGCTGAATGTATTCGGACGTGCTCAACATGTCGAGGGTATTGACGACTTTGCTGGCGCCGGTATACGCGTTGAAATTGAAGCGGGTAGTGCCAGCTTTCCCTTTTTTGGTGGTGATGAGGATCACGCCGTTGGCGCCTCTGGAACCATAGATGGCGGTAGCATCGGCATCTTTCAATACACTGATGCTTTCAATGTCGGACGGGTTGATGGCTGCAAGCGGGCTTTGCTTGCCATTGGCGGAGGTGAACTGGTTGAGGGGCTCGGAATAAAAAGGCACTCCGTCAATGATGTACAAGGGTTCATTGCCACCGCTGATGGAGTTTTGTCCGCGCAGCATTACTTTAAAACTGGAGCCGGGCAATCCATTGGAAGAGGATACAAAGAAGCCGGGTACCCTGCCTTGCAGGGCTGCCAGTGGATCCATCACGGGTTGGGAGGCAATATCACGGCTCTTCACGCTGGAAACAGAACCGGTACTGCTGCGGCGTATGGTAGTGCCATATCCAATCACTACGGATTCGTCGAGTTCATTGCTGGCGGGGGTCAGTTGTATGTTGATGGAAGTGGTAGTACCTAGTTTCACTTCCTGCGATTGGAATCCGATAGAGGAAAATACCAGTATCTGGCCGGGATTGGCTTGCAGGGAATACCGTCCATTGCCATCAGTCGTTGTTCCGATATTCGTTCCTTTTATGGTAACGCTAATGCCGGGCAGTGGTGTATTATTGGCATCGGTGATGGTACCGGTAATTTCCTGTCTTTCGATAACCGTAGCGGTAGCAAGCGCAGAAGGGTTGGCAGCGGGTGTAGTGGAGGCTTCAGGACTGATAATGATCGTTTTTCCCTCTATGGAATAATCCAGGGGCTGGCCTTTCAGTATTTGTTGCAGAAAGGCTTCCAATGGAAGGTTGATAGCCTGCACGTTTACCGGCTTTAAACTTTCTATGAGTTTGTAATCGTAAAAGACTACATAGCCGGTTTGCTTCTTAATGGCAATAAATGCCTTTTCCAGCGGGGCCTGCTTGCCGGAAAAGGTGATCGTTTGTGCAGTGCCTTTGGCGCTTACCTGGAGGAAAGCCACTGTGAGTAAAAGAATAGTCAGCTTCATCACATACAACATTTGTTTGGTGACCAGGCGTTTAACGGGCGTTGCACAAAGTGCTGTCGCTGGGACCTTACTCCGGTGAGCAGGCAGCCATGGGCTACCTGTTGGAGCCTGATCAAAAAGAGCCTTTAATTGCATACTTTCGTTGTGTTTTGGTTTTAACAATAAACAATCCATTACAGTCCCGATTCGCTCGGGATAATGTTTAGCCCGCCATTCTTTGGTGTTACAGCGGGTCACTGTTAAACTGAACGATCCCCGGAAAGTGCCGCGAACACTTTCCGGTTTTTTTATCAGTCAACTATTTTATGGCATGGTGATCTCATCCCGGGAGCCATACCGGGAACGGCCATGTTGATGAGCTTTCTTAGGATAGTTTGTCAGGCAGTTGATGGCATACGGAACGAAGATCTCAGGAAGGTTGTACGATCAGTTTTTTGCCTTCGATGGTACATTGTATGCCCATTTTGCTCAATATCTTAAGCACTTGTGATAAGTGCAGGTTACGTTCTATTTCTCCTCCAAACAAGCGACCGGGCACAGGGCCCTGGTACACAATTTCCACATCATACCAGCGGGACAACTGTCGCATAACAGCGGGAAGGTCGGCTTTGTGAAAGTTAAACACGCCATTCTTCCAGGCAACTACGGCCTCTACGTCCAGATTATTAATTATTGATAATTGATTATTGCTTAATAGCGCCTGATGGCCAGGGAAAAGCAGCTGGGATCCTGTAACGGCAGTTATTTTGATCTTTCCTTCCAGTAAGGTTGCTTTAATAGCGCCTTCATCCTCGTAGGCATTTACATTGAAATGGGTGCCCAGCACTTCGATGGTACCGTTGATCTTTCCACCTGCAATGGGACGCATATCAACGAGGAAGGACATTTTCGTTCCTGATTTGCCAGGCAGGGATGCTACTTCAAAATACGCTTCGCCAGTGAGGGTCACCTTTCTTTCATTGCCTGTAAAGGCGGTAGGGTAGGTAAGGGAGGAGGCGGCATTGAGCCACACTTTACTGCCATCGGGCAATACCAGTTGGAACTGGCGGCCACGTGGGGTGGAGATGGTGTTATAGGCTGGCGCTTCCTGTCCCTCTCCGGAGGAGGGGGAATAGGTCAACTTACCATCCTCTGTTTTTATGAGTTTGGAACTTCCTTGTTGCGCCAATGTACCATTAGCGGCACTGTCGAGCACAATGGTACTGCCATCAGCTAAGGTAAGCAGTGCGCCATTCTTACCGGGGGCGGCATCATAAACGGGGGAAGGCTGCCGCCCCTTACCGGTAATATCCTGTTGTTTTTTGAGTCGTATGGTAAGGAGTGCGATCATGGTGGTGAGCAGGAAGAGGGCCGCAGCGGCTATCCACCAATATCGCTTGCCAAAAGGCAATTTATGAACAGTCGCAGGTTGGATCTGTTGTCTGATCTGCCGGAGGATGAGCTCTTTTTCTCCGGGCGCAGGCATACCCTGTGGGCCGTGCTGCAAAAGCTCATCGATCCCGCCTGCCAGGAGATTTTCATCTTCCCTGATCAATTGGAGGAATTCGGCCAGTTCTGCTTCCTGTAACAGTCCTTGCTGGTAACCTTTCCAAAGTGTTTCAAATCTGTTCATACGATGTGCTGCTTATAAAGACGTGTTTTAAACCAGGTGGTATGACAAGGGATAAAAAATTTTTTTAAAGCAGGGCTGATAGCAGGCTGCTGACCAGCAGGATGCCCTGGATATGGTTGGCCAGGTATTCCCGGATGGCGGTTAAAGCCCGGGCCATATGGGTTTTGACGGTGTTTTTGGATACCTGGAGGTGTTGGGCGATCTCTTCCTGGCTCCAGCCGTTTTCGCGGGTGAGCAGGTATACCTGGCGTTGCTGTTCGGGTAAATGGCTGATGGCCTGATGGATCAGGGCCTGCGATTCGTGGTACAGGAGCTGCTGGTCGGCCTGCAGGGGGCTTTGCCTGAACCAGGCCTGCAATTGACTGGCGAAGGGATCTTCTTTTATTTTCCTGCGCAGTTCATCCAATATATGGTTGCGGGAGACAATGAAGAGAAAGTTGCGGAAGTTGTCTTTCTGCGGCAGTTCTTCGCGCAGGAGCCAGATCTTTATAAAGATCTCCTGTACGATGTCCCGGGCTGTTTCGCGTGATTTGGTGAGGGTAAAAGCTACCTGGTAAATGGAGTCCCAATAGGCTTCAAAGAGTTGGGTGAATGCTGGCTCATCTCCGGTAGCAACGCGCCGTAATAATTCCTTTTCATTATGTAATGATGTGACTGGCACGGTGTTTTGGGGCCGGATTGTTTATTATGTTTGATTTGCAGGCTGATACAGATAAGGTTTAAGCAAGTGGTAAAGATAGGGAAAACCCGGTTTTCGGTAGATGGGGTGGCGGAGTTCATACATCCAATTGGCCAATGAAATGGTGGCCCCAGGGAACGCGTGCGATGAGTTGTTGGGGTGAGCTAAGGTCTTGATAACCATCAGGGTTCAGTGCGGCAAGCTGCTGCACTGAATCAGAACTATAAAAGAGATAAAACCTTATGATATCAAAAAGATCCCTTTTTGAAAAGCCCTGTAAATCCGGAAATTCCGATTTTATATCTGCAGCTAACTGCTCAATGTATTTGTTTCTTCCTTCAAATAATGCCTGGTTTTGGGCGATCATCTCACCAATATTCCAGTATAATCGAATGACAGCAGAGTTTACAGATATAGCTGCTTTGAATTGGCTGGTGCGTATATGCTCTTTCACTGCAGTCAGCAGTTCCCTGTAATGGATTTCGTTTGTTAGCATGGTTAGACATAGAATAAAGAATAAATATACTTAAATAATGTAATTCGTGAATCGGTATTCACTATATTAAAAATGGGATGAAAGGTGATGGTATTTGCTTACTGCGCTGCTTTTTTTGCCTAATTTTAGAGCACTCAAAATGAAAACCTTATGGCCAGTTTTAAGCTAACCATTAATGGAAAACAACAACAGGTAGATGTAGATGCGGATACACCTTTGCTATGGGTGCTGCGTGATACATTGCACCTGGTGGGCACTAAGTTTGGATGTGGCATAGCGCAGTGTGGCGCCTGCACGGTGCATATGAATGGCGCCGCCGTACGTTCCTGCATCCTGCCGGTATCGGCAGTAAAAGCACCCATTACTACTATCGAAGGCTTGTCGGCCAATGGTGATCACCCGGTACAGCAGGCCTGGGACGAGGTAGATGTGCCGCAATGTGGCTATTGCCAGGCGGGACAAATGATGACGGCTGCTGCCTTTCTCAAAACCAATCCCCATCCTACGGATGAAGAGATAGCGAGCGCCATGCATGGCAATATTTGCCGTTGCGGAGCTTATCACCGTATTCGCGAAGCCGTAAAAGTAGCCAGCAAAAAAATCTAATTTATGCAAACAACAACCACTCATACAGGCAGAAGAGATTTCCTGAAATGGTCCGCTTTTACAGCCGGCGGACTGGTACTGGGTTTTAAATGGTCGGATGCGGATGCGCAAACGGCTACAGTATTTACACAAGCGCTGGCCGATGCCAACGTTGCCATGAACCATTACCTTACGATTGGTACGGATGGTATCGTCACGATATTTTCGCCCAACCCGGAACTGGGACAGAATATCATGACCTCTTTTCCGATGATCGTGGCGGATGAGCTGGACGCGGATTGGAAAAAGGTGAAGGTGGTGCAGGCCCCACTGGATAACCGTTTTGACCGTCAGTTGACGGGCGGCAGTGGTGCAGTGCCGCATTCCTGGCCACTGTTGCGGAAAGCTGGCGCTACAGCGCGGTTTATGTTGATTGCTGCCGCAGCGCAACGCTGGGGTGTGCCTGCCTCGGAGTGTACGACGGAGGAAGGATTTGTGTTGCACAAAGCCAGTGGTAAGAAACTGGGCTATGGTGAACTGGCAGAAGAGGCAGCCAAAATTCCGGTGCCTGCTACGGTGACGCTGAAAGACAAGAAAGATTTTAAGCTGATCGGTACAGCGGTTAAGAACGTAGCGAATAAAGATATTCTTACGGGTAAGCCATTGTATGGACTTGACTTTTACCGGGAAGGCATGTTGTATGCGATGATCCAGCGACCACCGGCCTTTGGTACGAAAGTGAAATCATTTGATGCAGCAGCAGCGAAAGCCATACCGGGTATTATAGATGTGGTGCAGGTGAAGAACGGCGTGGCGGTAGTGGGAAAATCTACCTGGCAGGTGATGAAGGCCAAAAAGGCATTGAAGATCACGTATGAAAACAGTGGTAATATAGAAAGCACGGCTGACCACGATAAAATATTTGCAGACCTGTTGAATAACGGCAAAGCTACGGTGCGCAGGAAGGATGGAGAT
Organism: Paraflavitalea soli; assembly: GCF_003555545.1. GTDB lineage: Bacteria > Bacteroidota > Bacteroidia > Chitinophagales > Chitinophagaceae > Paraflavitalea > Paraflavitalea soli. Next base: position 1,431,898 of record NZ_CP032157.1, read on the forward strand.
GTAGCCACTGCTTTTAAGGATGCCGCCAAGGTGATCAAGGCAGAATACCAGTGTCCTTTCATCCCTCACAATCCACTGGAGCCAATGAACTTCTTTGCGCATGTAAAAGGAGATAGTGTGGAGCTGGTGGGGCCTTGCCAGATACCTGGCGGCGCACGTACGGCGGTCTCCAAAATGCTGAATATCCCTGAAGATAAGATCACACTGGAGCTTACGCGGCTGGGTGGAGGCTTTGGCCGCCGGTTGTATAATGATTATGTAACGGAAGCGGCAGAAGTTTCCTCGCTGGTGAAAGCGCCTGTAAAGGTGATCTGGAGCCGGGAAGATGATATGACGGGAGGTACCTACCGTCCGGCAGTGCGATACCGGTTTGAAGCGGCGCTGGATGCGGGTGGCAATATGATCGGTTATAAATTGCGCGGCGTAGGCATTAACTCCGGCAATCCTACGCGGGAGAGTAATTTCCCGGCTGGGGCTGTCGATAACCTATTAATCGATTCGGTAGAACATCAGTCACCAATCACTACAGGGGCCTGGCGTGCACCGATCACTAATTTCCTGGCTTATGCGGAGCAGGCTTTTATAGATGAAGTAGCACAAACTGCGGGCAAAGACCCTATCCAGTTCCGGCTTGAACTCTTTGAAAAAGCAAAGGCTAAACCTGTTGGCCAGCTTAATTACAATGTGAACCGGATGATCGATGTTACGAAAAGAGCTGCTGAAAGGTCGGGCTGGGGCACTAAGAAGGGTGTTATACAAGGGTTCAGTGTATACTTTTCGCACCGGTCTTATGTAGCACAGGTGGCGGAAGTGGTGATGGAAAAAGGTAAGCCTGCCATCAAGAAAATATTTGCTGTGGCAGATTGCGGCCAGGTGATCAACCTGGGTGGTGCGCAGCAACAGGTAATGGGTGCCATAGTAGATGGGATGGGCCATGCCATGTTTGGAAAACTATCTTTTAAGGAAGGCGCTGCAGAGCAAAGCAATTTCCATAATTACCGGCTCATCCGCATGCGGGAGATCCCTGAGATCGATCTCTTCTTTGTGGACAGTGGTTTTGATCCCACAGGCCTTGGTGAACCAGCTTTACCACCCACAGGTGGAGCGATCGCCAATGCCATCTATAAAGCTACGGGCAAACGTATCTATCAGCAGCCATTCCTGGACAGTGAGGTGTTTAGTGGCAGCGGTAAAAAGACGTTCTAGTGATCTACAGGATGCGGGTTTGAGCCCTGCTATCAGCTTCATAGAATTATGGAAGACTTTCTCAAAAAAATAAGTGGATATACCACGCTCAGCGCCGAAGCTCAATTGGCCTGGGTGAAGATCATTCATGGCCGTAAGTATCCTAAAGGCAGTTTCCTGGTAAAGACGGGCGAAATTGCTAAAAAGGTAGCTTTTGTATCTAAAGGATTGTTTGCCCAATACGCACTGACAGAAGAAGGCAATATGGTGATCAAACGTTTTTTCTCCGAAGGCTATTTTGCTGCCTCAACTCCTTCCATGCTGCAGCAATGCGCCAGCGCCACAACGATTGAAGCTTTGGAAGATGCCATGGTGTGGGAATATGATTTCTGGGAATTTAAGGCGCTTACTGAACGATATACGGATATCGCAGCGTTCTATATTAAATACATGGAACAGCATTGGATCATTGAAAAGGAACCGGAAGAGCTGGCGCTGCGCCAGTATACGGCCAAGACCGGTTATGAAGACTTTGTAAAGAAGTATCCACACCTCATCAAACGCCTCAAAAAGCAGCATATTGCCGCCTACCTGGGCATTACGCCTACGCAAATGAGCCGCATCTTTTTTGCCAATAAATAAAGCGCTCAATCTTTTATTCAATTCCTCAACATTTGTTGAGGAATTAATGGGCTATTCTTATTCTTCTCAACATATGTAAAATGCAGGGCCGTGGCCATGGATGATCTTTGTTTTATCACTAAACAATAAAACAAATCATCATGGCAACTAAAGTATTCCTCAATCTTCCGGTAAAAGACCTTGAAAAATCAAAAGCATTCTTTACAGGCCTCGGGTACAGCTTCAATATGCAGTTTACTGATGAGAAAGCTGCCTGCTTAATTCTTGGCGAGAACATTTTTGCTATGTTACTGGTGCATGGGTATTTTAAAACGTACACGAGGAAAGAGATCTGCGATGCGCAAACGCATACGGAGGTATTGATTGCGCTGGATGCCCCTTCGAAAGAAGCGTTGCGTTCAACCATTGATACAGCTGTGTCATTGGGTGGTACACTGTATGCGGAACCACAGGATCATGGCTGGATGTACCAGCATAGTTTTGCCGATCTGGATGGACATCAGTGGGAATTTATGTATATGGATGAAACACTGTTGCCCAATATGGAGTAAGCAGCAAGATTGGCCGGCTGGTCACTTAACAATGCAGATCGATTATTTTCTTATTACAAAATTCAACAACAAATCAAGTCATGTCTAATAAAGCAAAAGTAGACGAGTTTTTAGATAAACTGGAACATCCGTTAAAAGCTGAAATGAAAGCTGTCAGAAAGATCATTTGTGAAGTGAGTTCTGCGATTGAAGAAGATGTAAAATGGGGCGGACCCAGTTTTGATTACAAAGAGCCAATGGCTACATTTAGTCCAAGGGTCAAGGATTGTGTGGCGATCATTTTCCACAAGGGTGAATTGATCAAAGATAAATCAGGCCTTTTGGAAGCGGGACCCAAGGGTAAAGCCTATGTTAAACTCGCTTCCATGGCGGCTGTAAAAGCCAATAAGGGGAAGCTTCAGGCTATTGTGAAGGAGTGGATGAAGGTAATGGGGTAATGCATGATTTTTAATGGATGATGTTATTGGCAGTGGGTGCAATATAATGAAAAGGGTCAATATTGTGTATATTTAGACCCGCAATGAAACTATCACTTAAAGATCCGCAGACAGGTGGCGACCTGCTGTTGATAAAAGGAGAACAGGAGTTTGACCGCTTCTTCCATGGCCGTGACCGCAACAATAAATATTTTACGATCATTTGGAATTTTGGAGATGAACAGCTGGTAACGATCGATGGTGAGCAAACCAGTTTTTTACCACAGACGGTTCTCCCGCTTATGTTCAGTCAGTCCTTCCAATTTGACAATGCGGTGGATATGGTAGCCTGGCAATTTAACCGGGAGTTCTATTGTATTGTAGACCATGATAAAGAGGTAAGCTGTGTAGGTTTTCTTTTTGGCCTGGGCGACAATTTGTTTATCAAGCTGGATAAACAGGACCAGCAAAAACTACAATTATTGCTGGATGTATTTATCGAGGAATTTAATACTCCGGATCACATCCGGCATGATATGCTGCTGATGTTGCTGAAACGGCTCATCATCAATATAACCAAGCTGGCCAGGTCGAAATACATGCCTGAAGAGAAAATACCGGAAGATAAATTTCATATTGTTCGCCAGTTCAACCTGCTGGTGGAAGGCCATTACCGCAGTGAACATTCTGTAAGCTACTACGCACAACGGCTGAATAAATCACCCAAAACGCTTTCTAATCTTTTTGCCATCTATAACCAAAAAACACCGGTCCAGATCATTCAGGAGCGGATTGTGATGGAAGCGAAGCGGCTATTGTCCTACACCAGCCAATCAGTAAAGGAGGTATCCTATGAGCTGGGTTTTGAGGATGCTGCTTATTTTTCCAATTTCTTCAAAAAGCACACTTCTTTATCGCCTGTAGACTACAGGAACAACAAGCAGGTTTTGCAGGTCGGGAAATAATTACAAGTCTTCGGGAAGTATGCTCATTCTCCAGGGAAGGAAAGCGGCGCATCTTTGTATCGTTGAAACATTAATAAACAAATCAACATACAAAGATCATGAACACGCAAAACTTAAAAAGCAAAATTAAAAGTAGTTTATTAGCCACAGTGATCACTTTATCTGCCACCGGGTTGGCCACTGATGTACAGGCGCAGACTGTAAAAAATGTAGTATTGGTGCATGGCGCTTTTGCAGATGGTTCAGGCTTTAAAGGGCTTTATACTGAACTCACTAAAAAAGGGTATCATGTAACGGTGGTTCAGAATCCGCTGACCTCACTGGAAGATGATGTGGCGGCTACCAATGCAGTATTAGACAAACAGGACGGGCCTGTGATACTGGCAGGCCATTCATGGGGTGGGTCGGTGATCACGGAAGCTGGTAATCACGCTAAAGTGGCAGGACTGGTATATATTGCTGCTCTTCAACCTGACAAAGGTGAAACTACGCTGCAATGGCTGCAAACCGCGCCTCCTGCTCCTGAAAATGGGGTGTTACCTGTGGATGAAAAAGGCATCGTTTATTATTCAAAGGAGAAGTTTCATGCGGGCTTTGCTGCCGATATCAGTAAAGAAGAAGCGGATTTTATGTATGCTTCACAAGGAGCTTTTCATGCCAAAGGGTTTGTAACACCGCTTACGCAGGCGGCCTGGAGAACAAAGCCAGCTTACGGCATAGTGGCTACGGAAGATAAAAGTATCGCTCCCGAGATCGAACGGAATATGTACAAACGTTCCAATACGCAGATAACGGAAATAAAAGGCAGCCATGTGGTCTTTATGTCGCAGCCTAAAAAAGTGGCTGCGGTCATCATTGCCCTGGCAGAGAAGGTTTCGACCAATAAGTAAGTGATTGATATTTAGGAACTAAGAGGGCGTCCCATACCAGGATGCCCTTCTTTTTTGTAAAAAGAGGTGGTGGAGTGTGATTTTTGGAGCCGGGCTGCGAATAATGAGGAAAGCAATTATTCGAAACATGAGAAAGTATCGCTTCTCCACAAAAGTCTGTCCCGGTTTTCTTTTCTTTAATTTGCCTGATCCGGAAGCGATGCTGCGGATGAAGGCCGGGGTGATAAAACATCAACTTTAAAAGAATGTCCTTGCAAAGAAATACCGAAACTTTCCTGGCGGTGATAGAAGCAAATAAGGGCATTATTTACAAAGTAGCCAATTCCTATTGCAGCCATGCGGATAACAAAAAAGACCTGATCCAGGAGATCATGATCCAGCTATGGCTATCCTTTCATAAGTACAACGAACAGTACAGCATTACTACCTGGATGTACAGAATTGCACTGAATGTTTCCATTTCCTTTTACCGGAAAGAAAACCGCCGGGATGCTATTAATCATCCACTGCCGGAAGAAATGCTCTACCTGCCCGAAGACGAGGCAGGAGGTACGGAAGCTGCTATCAGTCAATTGTATAAGTTTATCAGGGAGCTCAAGGAAATGGACCGGGCTATAATGCTGCTTTACCTGGAGGGAAGCAGTCAGCAAGAGATTGCCGATATTTTGGGGCTCTCGCTTACGAATGTATCCACCAAGGTATCCCGGATTAAACAACAACTGAAAAAAGAATTTTCAAACATACCTAATTAACAGACCATGGAAGATGTAGAAATACTAAACCTGTGGAAGTCTTATAATAAAAGGCTGCAGGAAAGTCTTGTGCTGAGCAGGAAGAATACAGAAGAGATCACTAAGCTGAAAGCACAGTCGTTCCTGACTTCCATGCGGCCCCGTAAGCAATTCACTTTGTGGGTGGGTATTATTTGGGTAGGGCTTATTGACCTGCTAATAGTGAAACTTTTCTTTATAGCCAGTCCATTTTTTATCATTTCCATGGGTATCCAGGTATTGCTTACCAAGGTGGCCATTGTTGTTTATCTCTACCAGTTAATGCTGCTTCGCCAAACAGATGTCAGTGAGCCTATACTGGCCACACAGGAAAGAATTGCACGTTTGAGATCGTCCACGCTTTGGGTAACCCGCCTGCTGTTCCTGCAGTTGCCGGCATGGACTACTTTTTTCCTGAGTGCAAAAATGTTTATGATCAGCAATGTCTGGCTGATCTTACTGCCAGTGGTGATCACGGCCATCTTTACCTATGCGGCTATATGGCTTTTCCTGAACATTAAATATGAGAACAGGCATAAGAAATGGTTCCGGCTGATCTTTAGTGGAAAAGAATGGGATCCCATGATGCGGTCGATGGAATTGCTGGACCAGATCAGTGAATATAAGAAGGAAGCCTGATAAGCCACTTGTCAAATCAAAGATATGGCAGTGTCAATTGCTCAATTGGCCAGGGTTAAACCAAGTTAAGGTATTGCCTGAGCCGCAATAAAGAATTGCCAAAAAAGCTAAAACGAATAAGCGATAAAAAACATTTAACTTTCCTGTAATAAGTCATTTCTAAATTAATATTTATGAAGCGAGTAATTATTGCAGTTGACTTTAGTCCCATAGCGCAAAAGGTAACGGAGCAAGGTTATGCAGCGGCGAAAAACATGCAGGCTACGGTATGCCTGGTGCATGTGGTAGCGGATGTGTCGTATTATGCCATGGAATATTCACCGCTGATGGGCTATACGGGCCTGGGAGGCGACAATGCCCGGCAACTCGCCGGCGACATGAAAGAGGAAGCGCGCAATTTCATACAAGCCACTGCGCAACACCTGGGTGATGACAATATTGAGAGCGTTGTATTGGAAGGAGACCCGGCGGAGGCGATCATCGACTTCTCCATTGACTGGAAGGCGGACCTGATCGTTATGGGTGCGCATAGCCGGGGAGCATTGGATATCCTGGTGGGCAATGTAACGGCGGGTGTATTAAAAAGATCAAAGGTGCCGGTACTGGTGGTCCCGGAAGATTGATAAAAACATCAAAAAAAGGCAGTACCCAAAGGCTGCCTTTTTAATTTTTTCATGACTATCTTTTATTGTGCTTCGGCCAGTTGTTTGATCTGCACCAGGATGGGGTTCCATCCTTCGCCATTGTTCCAGGCTTCCTGGTACCTTCTTTCGCCTTCGGCTACTTTGGAATAATCGCCCTGTGTAACGGTGAGTACCGTATGGCCGTTCTCTGCGGCCAGATCGTATGTAACAGTCAGGTAGTTTTCTGAGGTGTCATCAATACCCGAATGGGGATCAATAGTGGTATAGGACAGAAATTTCCCGGGCCTGATCTCTACAATATGGCCTTTTACAAATACCATTTCCTTGCCTTCATATTGTCCTACCCAATCCAGCGTGCTGCCAGGCTTCCAGTCGGACACGGTTTCACAACCAAACATATATTTCCTGGTTTGTTCAGGATTTACCAGGGCATCCCATACTATAGGAGCAGGCGCATTGATGGTAATAACGTTCTTTACAAATAGTGGCTGACTCATAATTGTATTGTTTTAAATGACCTTACAAACCTAAGCCGTTAAAAAAGGGGGGGATTGCATTTTACGGATTATTTCTTACGGAAGCGGGAGTGAAGCCAAACTTCTTGCGGAAGGCATTGCTGAAATGCTGTGGGGTGGCATACCCCAGCTCATAGGATATCTCAGCTGCCGTTTTACGGGTATCCTGCAGGTACCGGTGAGCCAGGTGCAGCCGCTGCTCGGACAAATAGCCAAATACGGTATTGTTGAATATCTCCTTAAAGCCCCGTTTGAGTTTGTATTCATTGAGCCCTACGATGCGGGCTATCTGGGTAAGGTTGGGAGGGTCCTGTACCCGCTCATTGATGAGATCGCGTACGGCGATGAGTTTTTCCTTATCAGCTTTGTTTTTGACAAACTGTTCCTGCCGGGTGTTTTCATACGCTTCAGCACAGAGTACCAGTAGTTCGATGCTTTTGGAAAGGAGGAAAAGTTTTTTCAGGTCGTCGTTGTATTTGCAATGGATGATCTGCTGCAATACCTGCTGAATAGGGGAGTCGATGGCGCCCCATTGTTCGGAGAGCATCACATTTTTACCGGCCAGGATGGCCTCTGCAAATCGCTTGAGGGAGTCGTTGGCATGTTGGGTATACTGTATGAACAGGGCGGAGGGAAACTGTATGCCAAAAGTTTCCAGTACCAGTGTTTTATTGTATACGGTAATGTCGAAATCTTTTGAATACATGATGTTGTGGTGCCCGCCAATGAGGTCATAGGTTTTGTCGAGCTGTTTGTAGCTGAAGGCATAGTTGCCCTTCATGCCAAAGTGCATGCGTACCACATCGGCCTGGCTGCTGCCGGAAAAACTGATCGGTTCTTTAAAAGTGGACACGGCATGGCCCAACAGGATGTCATCGCACTGCCAGGTAATGCTGGTGCGTGTGCCTTGTTCGGTGGTAATCGTTTTCCGCTCTTCCATGCAGCCCTAAAATTAGGGCCTTCGCTCCAATTATACCACTCTTCCCATGAACGGATCGGTTTTACTATGCCTGCCTGTTTCTATCCGACCGGCATACCGCTTGCTATAGGATGCATGACCTTTAACGCTGAAGGTAAAGTCATACCAGCCATGGCTTTTGTCTGTATTGATAATGACTACGCTTTCACGGCCTGGTTGAACGATCACTGTTTGGTTGGCTGTTTTATAGGCATTGTCAGTTATGATCACTGTTTGTGGATTGGGTAGCCCATTGGCAAATGTTAATACCAGCCTGCCGGATAATTGGGAAGGGTTTTTCTCTGCCGGCTCATAAACGGACCGGATGAACACAGGTGGTTCTTGCTGGCTGCCGATAAACTCCCTGAAGAATCCATTGGGACCATATACCTGCAGGTGATAGATGCCTTTATCAAAGTCAGCCAGTTTCCATTTGTCGGCCAGTGCGCCTCCGGCAGCTACTGCATAGTCGCGCACATTGACCTTTTCTCCTTTATAAATGCCAGGGGCATATACCTGGAAAGGAGCGCCTGCAGCCGCTTCGCCAAACCGGTAATTGGCTGCTTTCAGTACAATATCAAATGATTGTTTGTCTTCACTAATAACACCTTCTGCATACAACTCGTAGGGCAGGGCATTGGCGTTGCGGATACCTTTTTCCTGTACCGGCATAAAAGCAGCCGCAGCAGGTTTTGAATTGGCCAGGGTTATTTCTTCTTTGGTAAGCTTGCGGAAATTGGAGGGCAGTTGTTTAAACTGTGCTTTGTGGATGCTTTCTACGAAAGGATCACGTGGTATGGGTGCCGGGCTCGTTATTTTTTCGCCATTATAGGGTCTGAACGCAGAGGTGAGGTCGCCGCATACTGTACGACGCCAGGTGGTGATATTGGGCTCGACGATGGGACGGCCCAGTTTATTGCTCAGGAATTTTTCGAGGAATTGGAGGGAGGAGGTGTGGTCGCATACTTCCGAATTGACCCAGCCGCCGCGGGTCCACGGTGAGGCAATCACCAGGGGTACACGGAAGCCCAGGCCAATGGCGCTTTCGCGGGCATCCCGGGCATTGGATGATTGCTGGCTGGTGGTTACATATTCCACCCCGGTGGGAATGCCTTCGGTGGTAAAACCGGTTTCTTTTTTATTGGGATGCGGGGCTACAAAGGGAGGTACATGGTCAAAATAGCCATCGTTTTCATCGTAGGTGAGTACCAGGATGGTCTTTTTCCATACCTCGGGGTCTTTGGTAAGTATGTCCATCACTTCACTGAGGTACCAGGCGCCATACCAGGCGGCACCGGGGTGATCGGAAAAGTTTTCCGGCGCTACGATCCAGGATACGGTGGGCAACTTGCCTTCATTGACATCACTGCGAAACTGGTGCAGGATATCGCCCTTGGGCAGTTTCATTTCACGTTCGGTATTGCCGTCTTTGTATTTCAGGGTATCCAACTGATGATAATAGGGGTCCTTTTTGTTGGTGGTAAAGGCTTTCTCGTGCAGGTTCTTTTCCCGCTGGGACAGCTGCTCATATTTTTCAATGGTATACACTTGCTGGTCGCCTTGCAGAGACAGCAGTTGCCGTTTCATGCCTTCGATCCTTTTCCGCTGTTTTTCTATTTCTGCAGCCGGCTGGCCGGGTTGTAGCCATTTGTCTTCAGCCTGCTTTATTTCAGCGGTCAATCGGGCAATGGCCTTTGGCAGGTAGGTGATATACCCGGCAGACAATTTTACGTTGTATTGCAAGAAGAACTCAAGCGGATTATCGGTAAAGTTGGCCAGCCAGGCATCTTCTTCTCCTTCAAATCCCACGCCCACGCTGATCTCATTCTGGTACACTTTCCAGGATACGTCATTCTCTTCCAGTCTTTCGGGAAAAGTGGTCCAGTTGGCCCAGTTGCCATAGTCGGCATCGCCGTTCCAAACGCGGGCCATTACATTTTCATGAGGCTTTTCGCGGATGGTGCCCGACCAGAAATACAGGCGGTTGGGCGTGGTGCCGGTGAGGGAAGAGCAAAAGTGTTGGTCGCACACGGTGAAGGCATCGGCCAGGGAATAATAGAAAGGAATGTCCTGCCGCGTATGGTAGCCCAGGGTGAGGGGCATTTCCTTATAGGCTTTATTGCCGGAAGGTTTGGCCTGCAGCCAGCGATCGTATTTGCCGTTGTTGCGGGCATCTACCTGGTTGCTCCAGGAGTGGGGCAGGGAGTTCATCCAGGTAGCTTTGGTGTTTTTGATATCCAGGTGAAAAGGGGCGAAGGTTTCGCCGGCTGCATTGGTTTGCAGCCAAACTTTGTTGTTATCGGGCAGGGTAATGGCACGGGGATCATTGAAGCCACGAACACCCTGCAGGGTGCCAAAAGTGTGGTCGAAGGAACGGTTTTCCTGCATCAGGAACACTACATGTTCGGCATCTTTCCAGGTGCTGCCGGCAACGGGGTTGATGGCCATGGCTTTGGCAATGGAGGCGGGCAGGGCCTGCAATAATCCGGCGCCGCCTGATAAAATGGATGCTTTCTTTAGAAATGATCTCCTCGTTTCCATAATGGGATAACAATAAGTTACTAAATGGTTGATGTATAAAAGTATAGGATAGGTCCGGCATACTTGCAGACAAGTTAAGATTTAAAAGGAAAGTAACATGCGCAATCGGTAGCGCCAAATAACTGGAAAGGCAGTATTTATGTCGGAACACCAATCGGGTTTGTAAACAATTTGCGAAATATTCAATCTTATTCAGAATATTATTCGGAATAGTTGTAGTTTTACGGAAATTAATTCTGTATGGTGGTTGAACTGGATGATATCGACCTGCAAATCCTGGAACTGATGCAAGCCAATGCCCGCATTTCGAATGTAGACCTGGCCAAGGAATTGTCTATGGCCCCGTCGGCGGTATTGGAGCGGGTGAAAAAGCTGGAGCAGAAGAAGGTGATCCTTCAATATAATACGGCTGTTAACCCTGCAGCGTTGAACCAGCGATTGCTGGCCTTCATCTTTATTAAGACAAAAGAACTGGAATCTGATGCAAAAATAGCCACCATGCTGGCCAGGATCCCCGAGGTGCAGGAAGTGCATATTGTGGCGGGTGAAGATTGCTTCCTGGTAAAAGTGCGTACGGAAGATTCCGCCTCCCTCATGGCCATGATGCGTAAATCGATAAAGCGTGTTCCCAATGTACTTTCCACCAAAACAACGATCGTGCTTGAAACAGTGAAAGAACAACAACAATTGGTCATTCGTAAATCTTAATCTCATGTCGTTAGCCGAAAAACAAAAACAAGCCTCTCCTTTAATGATCATCATAGCTTTTGCTACGGTGTACATCGTTTGGGGCTCCACCTATTTTTTCATTGCCAAAGCAGTAGCCCATATACCGCCATTTATACTGGGTGCTTTGCGTTTTATTGCCGCCGGACTTTTGTTGCTGCTGTGGTGCGCCCTCAAGAAAGAAAAATTATTTAACCTTCAGCAGATCAAACATGCGTCCATCACCGGCATCATGTTGCTGTTTGTGGGCACTGGTGCGGTGATCTGGGTAGAGAAAACATTGCCCAGCTCATTGGTAGGTGTATTGATCGCCTCCCAGGCACTCTGGATCGTATTGCTCGATAAGGCCAACTGGAAAGTAAATTTTACCAGCCGTAATACCATTATAGGATTGCTGATCGGCTTTGCCGGTGTGGTATTGCTGTTCATTGAAAGTGTGTCGGGTGTAGTATCCGATTCCGATGCAGGTAGTGGTGCATTGGTGATCAGTTTCCTGATCCTGCTGATCGGGATGTTGAGCTGGTCATCCGGTTCTATCTATTCTAAAAAACATTCCACTGGTTCTACCACGGTCAATTCGGCCTGGCAGATGCTGGTAGCCGGACTGGTATTTATACCCGCCAGCTTTATCAATAAAGAGTGGGCCGGTTTCGATTGGCAGGCGGTACCTGCAGAAGCATGGCTTTCCACACTCTACCTGGTAGTGTTTGGATCATTGGCAGCCTTTAGTGCCTATGTGTGGTTGCTGAGTGTGCGCCCGGTTACGCAGGTAAGCACGCACGTATATGTGAACCCTGTGGTAGCGGTATTGTTGGGTGTGTTGTTTGCGGGCGAACATATGAGCGGTCTGCAGTTAGCCGGCCTGGCGGTGATCTTAACCAGTGTATTACTGATCAACCTGTCTAAATACCGTAAGTCAAAATCTGTTCCCGGGGAAAGTAAGCCATCGAACGCAACAGGAAAAGCCATGCTGGCAGGAGCCGGCAAGCAGGCGGTATGTACCGAGTGATAAAAGCGCCTGCTGAAATTGTATCAGGGTGAGCCGCTTTTCAAAAGCGACCCACCCTGCTCTTTTTTAAGGGCTTCGACAGGCTTTTTCCCGCGGCAACAAAAGGGATTGCCCCTACAGGGCAAAAGAAAAGATCAACATTCATTTCTACAAAGCGGTAGCCTCCCGCTTGAGGCGGGACAAGCTCTAAAGGGGCATGAATACCCTTCGACAGGCCCTTGACAGTTGACAAACGTGAGGATTATCTTCCTCCCGATAGCATATACGCCATCACAATATTGCGGATATCATTGACCAGCTGGTTTTGCCGGAAGGCGTTGGGTTTGCAATAGCTATATTTCTCCAGCCACTTGAGGTTGTCTTCTCCGCCTTTGGCCACAAACTCGGGCAACAACAGACAGTACATTCTTTTGGGCTTCATGCGTTTGCCTTTGATATACCATTTCCCTTTCTTTTGGGTGATATTGGCGCGTTGGATATAACCGCCGGCGCCCCGGTTGAGGCCATCGCTGATGGTGAGTATGCTGTCTATCTGTGCACCGTTCAGCGGCATGATCACCATGGGCCCGCCATAGGGCAGGGAACGCAATACATCGTATTGGGTAATATCGCCCACCAGCTCATCATCCAGCCGCAGGGAGCCGCTGTTGTACATGGCAGCATCCACATAAGGAGCAGCATACAGCAGGGAGCGGCTGATGAGGTCGGTGTAGTTGGTGGTACCGTTGCGGATCATACTTTCCCGGCCATCCAATGGTACGGTGGTGCTCATCAGTTTTTGATCGGGTATAAAACCGCTCCTGCGCATGATGCTGTCGGCGCGCTTTATCCACTTGTCCACGATCTGGCTGGTAACCGGATCGAAGGCGGTGGTTTCATCTACCATTTTCAGGGTCGATTCTATGGTTACCTGCTTGGTAGCGGGGGTAAAACTGATGCGGTGAATGTATACGGATTTTACATTGGCATCGGCCTTGCACACGGTGATATTGCCTGCATGTACTTTCATGTTCTCGTGCTCATGGCCTCCCATGATCATGTGCAGTCCGGGTATCCGGGTGGCGAGGGTGGAATCGGTCCGTTTGTTCAGGTGCGTCAATCCCAGCACTACATCGCATTTGTTCTGAATGCTGTCGAAGATCCGCTGGAAGCTGCTCATTTCCTCATCGTAAGCAATATAATCCTTCTTTGTAAAATCAATGGTGCAGCCAATGATGCCTACGCGTACAGATTGTCCATCCGGAAAGGTAATGGTGCGGATAATGCAGGGAGGTATGATCGTTGTCTGGCCGTTCTGTGTTTTAGTGAAAGGTTGTCTTACACCGCCCTGTACCAGGTGTACATTGCTGTTGATCCAATCGTATTTCGATTCATTGATGCGCTGTTGCAGGTCGGGATAGGCGATGTCAAACTCATGGTTACCGAAGGTTACCAGGTCAATGCCCGTCTGGTTGAGTACTTCGGTCATGTGTCTGCCGGCAATGGGCGCTTCGGCGCCGCCTGCCGGGTCTTTGTATTTGAGGGTGCCTATCAGGGAGGGGCTCAGGAAATCGCCGGCCAGTACCGTATAGGTATTGGGATCCTGGGCTTTTAATTGCTGACGGATAGTGGCCACCCTGGCGAGGCCGCCTTCTTTGCCATTGGCCAGTGGCCCGATCTCATACACATCATTGATCTGGAGAATGGTAAAGGTATGTGGCTTTTGGGTCGCATCCTGTGCCGGTACAGAAAAGCAACACAGCAGGATAAACAGGGCACTGAGGGCACCTGTACGATAGGCATGTTGGAGATGCATAAGTATGATTACATGTTTTATGAACAGAATGATTACACAAACATAGCAGATCCAAAATAATCATCAGGGCCAGGCATGGGCGGACAGAAATAGTAACCACCATCCACGGTTTCCAGTACTCCTTTGGCATAGAGTGAGTCGATGCCGGTACCTGCTTCAGGAAAGCCGGGGTTCATTTGCCACATATTAGTGACGTGTTCAAACTGCTGTTGTATGCTGCGCATAAACGCTACAAAATGCAGGCCGTTCACAAATTCGCCCAGCTCATTGATGCCTTCAAAGAAGGGATAGGGCCTTCTCAGGAAGCGCCTGTCGGTATCGGGTATGCCGAAGATATCGGTACCGGGCCGGCGGGGTTGTACTTTTCGTATGTGGGCGGTAAAAGGTGTTTTCCCTTCGTTGGTAGCGCCGCCAAAATCGGGCTCTTCATTTTTGGGATAACCGGCAGAAGGGGATAAAGGCTTGCCGGTTTCTTTCTCGCGGCCGATCATGGATTCCTGCTCGGGTTTGGAGAAGGCTTCCCAAATGGGCAGCTTCTCCCTGATCTTGCGGTATACCATATAGCTGCCATTGACACACCAGGCAGGCTCAGGATCTTTCTCCTGCACAAATACGAGTTGCTCCAGCTCACGTTTGATGCGCAGGTTGTCGATGCCATCATCGAAGCGCAGGAACTCGCGGCGGTCGGGCCGGCCAAATCCCTGCTCCACATCTTTCACGTGCAGGATCTTCAACCCGGGCTGGTAATTGAATTGCTTGCAGAAGGCCGGATTCAATTTTTCCGTGAGGTCTCTGACAATGGCCGTATTTACATACGGATGGTCGCTGCAGATCATGATCAGCAGGTCGCTGGCATTGTCGGAAGCCTGCAGGCTGGCCGCATCGCCGGGAAAACCTGGCATGGGTTTCAGGAACCGCGGTTTCTGTGCATGGATGCCAAAGCGGTCGTAGCCTGTCTTATCGAGAAAGAGGGTGCTGCCAAGGGCCAGGGTAACGGTCACCCGGTAAGTATTGGGCACATCTTTTTCCGAAAAGGGCAGGATATGCGATTGTGAGGCTTTGGTGTCTACATACCAATGGAACTTTTCGGTGAGCAGCTGCAGGAGTTGTTGCAGCCGGACGGTATCGTGCGACAATACATCGGCACGCAGCAGGGCTATAAACTTCTGTGGGTCTACGCGGCCGGAATAATAGATGTCGTAGGTTTCCTTTTCCTCATCCGTCCAGGCCTTGTCGGGCTCGAAGGGCCAGAATGGATCGGCAATACCATGCTGGTAAGGCCAGCCATGCCGGGTAACAGGCAATGGATGTTTGAGGTCGGGGAGTCGTTTTTTATCCTTGGTGTTCATCGTGCTAAGTTTAATGGGGAAGGAATATTGGCCGCCGCTGGTGCTGAGCCTTGTGATCAGGGAACAAGGTGATGAAAAACTCAGTCCATCCACCCATGCGCACACGCAATAGTTCGTACTGCTCCGGCGACAGCGCCGCCAGGTACATGGTTTTTGGATTGGCGGTAGTGATGGTCATTACATTACTGCCCTGTCCCTGTGCAAAGGATTGCAACACTTCTACCAGCTTTTGCTGGGGAAAGTTTTCCGGTATGTTGAAGTCGGAAGGGGCCCCATCGCTCAGGTAATTGATGGCATGATGGGTATAGCTTTTTAAGGCCTCTGCCAGTATACCGGTACGCACGGGTTCTACCTGCTGGTCACTGCCTGCCGGGCCGGTGATGGTATAAGCGGGCTGATCAGCCGGCACGGGGGCGGGCGAGAGATCGGAGGCAATGGGAGAGAAAGCCAGCCGTCCATCTGGTGTGGCGCCTGCAAAGGAACCACCAAATACATATTGCTCAAAGGTGCCTACGCCCGGTGCAAATAGTATTTCAAAAGGCCGGCCCGGTATATCATAACGGGCTTTGAGGGCCTCCCATTGAGGCTGGTGTATGGGCGCCTGCCGCGCTTCTTCCATACATTGGTAAAAGGTATCAATGAGTTCCCAGCTCAAGGCATCCACGGCCTCGTGGCCATAGCCAAATTTGGGCTGCTGCAGGCACAAGGCCCGTATCTGTGTGATGCGTTCTTTGCTCAGTTGCAGACCGGTGACAAGCGGATTGTTGCCCCAGTTGCTGCGCAGGCAAGCCACCAGCTCTTGCAGGGAAAACTGCTGCTGTTCAAATACCAGGTATTTGATGATGTACAGGGAGTCGGTAGCGGTGCTGATACCCGTCATCAGGGGAGAGAACAGGTGATAGCGGGCGCCGCCTCCTGCCAGGTCTCTTCCCGATGCTATACAACCGCCGATGATGGCGGATAAGAGCGGGGAAGGGGACACCTCTTCTTTGATGCCGTATTGCACAAGTATGCCATGCAGGAACTTGTGACAACCCATCAGGATATGGCTGCGCAGGATTTCCTGAAATTGGGTATAGCTGGTGATGCCGGCCGCTGGCGGTGTACGCCAGCTGCCCTTCATGCCCCGCAGGTATACGGAACCCGACATGGAAAAACCAGCGCCGCTGTTGAGGGCCTTTTCCAGTACATCGAGTGCGGCCACAAAGCCAAAGCTGAATTCTGTTTCACCGGCAAACAAGGTCTCATAACAGCCATCACAGGCATAGTTGCGGGCGCTTTTCAATTCAACCGTGCCGCCTGTTTTGAATTGAAGGGCGGGAATGATCTTATCGTCATTGAGCAATACGGGGTGGGCGCCGCCGCTCAACAAAGCGGCTGCTGCCAGGTCCAGTACTTTGGCAGGTGTTTTACTGTGTACGCGCAGGTCAAGCGTGGGACTGTTGAAGGGCAGCCGCCTGGCGGTTTCCAGGCATAGATAAGTGAGGTCATTGGTGGCGTCTTTGGCTTCGGGTTCGTTATCGGCTATTACACCACCGATTGTTACCTGCTGCATCCATTGATTGGCCAGGGCGCCCTGGTCGAAATTGCTGGCTGACCCGGTGCCCAGGAGTGCGCCATCGGAGGAGGTGAAGCGGTCTTCCAGGTGGCGGGCATTGAGAATGGTCTTTTCATCGAGTTTGATCCACAGGCATTCCAGTATCTCCCGCGCCTGTTCTTCCGTGAGTACACCATTTGCCCGGTCATTTTTATAAAAGGGATAGAGTAACTGGTCGAGCCGGCCCAGGGGCACTATTTCACCGGAGTAATGCAGGGCGCAGTGCACCAGGTAAATGCATTGCACGGCTTCTGCAAAATTGCGTGGCGCCATGCGTGGTACCTGTTCCAGCCGTTGGGCGATGGCAATGAATTGCGTATGTCTGTCGGTATCATCGAGGAAAAGCCGGGCCTTGCTTTTAGCGAGGGAGGCGTAGTTGGCTGCATAGTTCAATACACCTTCCAGGGCCAGGATAACGGAAGTATGGAAGGCTTGCTTTTTAGCATCCCCGGTTTCTTCGATCTTCTGCCGGCATTCTGCGATAATGTGATCGATGCCGTGATCCAATATCCGCTGGTGATCGGGCACGATGTGCCCAAAGGGCGACCATTCATTGAGGTACCTTATTTCATAATACAGGGCTTCCTCCTCAGTGAGGTAGCGCATGAGTTCCTTGCCTTGACCCACTGAGTAAGGTGGCAGTGATCCAATAATAAGTTCATCAGGGTGTACCTGCATCAATCCTTTCTTTACGGCCACCGTATTGTCTGAGAGTTCGGTGAGCATATGTTTGATGGCAAGTCCCTTCCGGATGGCTACGGGCTGCTGGCGGATATGGTCCAGTTCGGTGCCGGTGTACCGGTCAAACAGGTGGCCCATTTGTCCCCAGTCGGGCCAGGCGGGTTTGTTTCTCCATTGTTCAAACAGGTATTGAAGCAGCCGGTTGGTCCTGGGGCCTAGCTTGTCAGGATGGCCAGACGGAAGGTTTTCCTGCTGCTGCCAGAAGGACAGGATATTGTATTGCATATGAGTTATGAGTAGTGAATGGGTTTAGGCAAATAATTGACGTTCTGCTGTTTTGCGTACGTTCTTTCCATAAAAATTGTCGGTCCATTTATCATTGGGATAGAGATAGGCGGTATCCACAGTTGTTTTGTGGGCCAGCCGGTTGGCAATATCCCGGAAAAAGAAATGGTGCCATAGCCGCATGAACTCGCCAAGGTAGATATCGGCCACCAGGGTATTGCCTTTTATCAGCAGCATATTCTCATCATTGTTTTTGGTAGAGGCGTCACTGAAGTTGGCCGATCCACCAATTACAAGCGGGTCATCGCCCAGGGGATCTACGAGGAGGTATTTGGTGTGGAGGTATTTTACGTTCTTATTGAGGTTGCTGAGTTCTTCCTTCAACCAACGCTGAAAGATGGTATCGCCCACCGCTTTGGGGTTCAGCACAGCACCCAGGGCTACAAAGTTGTTCCTGTTCCTGATAAAGTCGTTGAATGTATTGCCTTCTTTTTCCAGTATCAGGTAGCGGAAGTTCTTTTTGTTTTTGCCCAGGAATCCGGCGATGGTCTTATTGACACCAAAGGCGGCTGTAAAGGCGATCGATTTACTGGCGGTATTGACCTGGCCGGCATACCAGTTCAGGGCACCCAAAGAAGAGCGGGGGCTGAAGATATTAGTGATGCCTTTCTTTAGTTCTTCCGGATCGGGATTGTTTTCACTGTTCCAGGGCCGCAGTTCTTTGGCATCGGTATTGGCTGCCAGCTGCTCCCAGTATTCCAGGTAGCGGGCAGCAATTTTGGCATCGCGTACAATGTGCACGACATTGGACTGACCGAAAATACCGCCTTCTGTAAAGTTGGTGGAGCCGCTGAGTACCTGCACCGGTTTGCCTTTATCCAGCAATACGATGAATTTGTTGTGGGAGATATAGGAGGGGTTGGCGGTGCGCTTGATCATGAGTTTGCTGATGCCGGCTTTTTTGATCACGGCATTGCTGGTCTTTTGCGGCTGTGGCTGACGGCAGTCGTACACGATCTTTACATCGGCGCCACTGTCGGAAGCTTTTTTGAATGCTTCCAATACGGGCAGATAGCTGAATTCATAGACGGCTGCCCGTATGCTGTACCGCTTGCCCTTTGCCTGGCCAATGTATTTGAGCACGGCTTCCAGGGCACCGCGGGATAGCCAGTCATAGGCTTCTTTGCCCACTTCCCTGGGTTTTTTATCGCCAAACTTCCTGGTATATGCCTGGCTGCCGGCTACACCCCGGTTGAAATAAATGGCATGTGCACCATTATCTTCATCTTCTGTTCTGATGGTCAGTTCTGCCGGTGTACCATACTCCAGGTTTTTAGGCGTACCATATACGGGCACTACTTTATATACGTAGGTGTGGTTGGTCTTGGCGGTATAATCGCCCCACACAAATCCTTGTACAGGATGTTCCTGGGTAGAGATCAGTGTGCCGGGGGCGGGATTGGGTTCCGTCTCCTTGAAGGTCCGGAATCCCAGTAGCCAGTATGCTTCTTTTTCTGTTTTATCTGTGCGGTGAATGGCAAATCCCAATAGTCCTTTACGGGCCTTGGGTGTGGCATCCATGCCCAGTAATACTACATAAGTGCCGGCGATCCCGTGTACGGAAATGCCTTTGCCATTATTAACTCTTTTTCTCATATAGCGTGTGGATTTAGTTTCTTGATAGTATAATAGCGATCATTACTGCCTCGAAGCAGGTGGACCGGACATATGTCAAAAACCAGGTACAAACGGATGCAAATACTAATCAGGAGCTACTGTGGTTGGGTGCAGAATAAAAAGCAGGGTAGGTCTAAACAATTGCAAGGTTCTAAATAAATGCTAAACTAAAAAAGGTATAAATACCTTTTTTGTATTCAGACATTTCACCCTTTTTTGCTACTTTCATTTTGTAATGGTCACCTATACCCCCGACCCATTCTTTAGCCAACAAGTCCTAATGACAAGAAAGCAATTGTATTTTGTTTCCCTTTATTCAATGAATTACGACAAAAGCCTGTACAAAGCACACAATATCCCTGAAAGAAGCAGTTCTGTACTTATCTTTTGATGTATGTATATCCCTTTCCCTTATGGAACGAAGTTTCCCTGAATTGTCAGCCATCTTTATATTGAAGCCAACAGGTGACCTTCATAACCTGCCCTGGTGGCGCTATTTATAAGGATGCTCCGATGATATAGCAAATCTCCAATTGTTCACTTTAAAATCAGGTTTATGAGTACTAATGGATTACCGGCAGCAGATGGGAAGACAAAGCCAGCTGCGCCCCCTGCTCCCAAGGGCTACGCAAAATGGTTTGATGTAGAATTCAAGAACATTATTTTCGACCCTTCCATCCTTCACCGCAAGGAAGCTATTGAAGGGTATTATATCGGTTTTATTACCGCATATAATGTGATCAAGGGTAAGAAATATTCGGTCCTTTTTGAATGGACTGAAGTGCCCAGCCGAGAGGCCAATCAAAAAGATTTCACCCTGCATGTGTATGTGACACCTCCTCCCACGGTACTGAAGGCCGGTGCACAGACGCTATCAGCCAACCTGGCTTTATCGGCCAGGGATGATGGCAGCAGCGGTCAGATAGATCCACCCACACCGCCGCCTCCGCCGCCACCCACGATGTAACCGGTATTTACAGTTAAAGGCGAATAGTAAAAGTCCTGGCAATTCAGCTTGTTTACAGGCTGTATGCCGGGACTATGTGTTTTATATTGACTAACTTTAACCGCCATGTTAAAGAAAGTCCTCCTCCTGTTTGGTAGCCTGTTGCTGATGGTATGGCTCAAGGGCCAGTGTCCCGACAGGGATTCCCTGTGGCGGCAGATCAATTATTTAAAGGATCATTATCCTTATCCGTTCTCTCCGACGGAGACCAGGGAGCGATTACGACAAATAGAAAAAAAGATGGTCCCCTGCGGCTTTAGCCAGGATTCCATGCAGGTACTGTTGTTGAGGGCCTTTGCTGCAACTTATTCCAGGGAGGGCAATGACCTGGGCGTGATCAGGTACCTCATTCCAGCCGCCACACTCATTAAGCGTATTCCCAATAACCCCGCCATGAATGAGCGGGAACTGGTGCGTATCAATTATTATATAGCTGTAGCTTACCGGGGGGTCAATAATGTGCCGGAAAGAATGAAGGCGCTGGATACCTGTATTGCCACCAGCCGGCGGCTCAATTATATTGACCGGTCGGCCCTGAATGCACTCTTTGACAGGGGCACCTATTTTTTTGACATCGGCGATTATTACCATGCCATCGGTTATTTCAAGGAATGCAATACCAAGGCTTTTCTCTACCTGCCGCACGCCATCAATGCTGCCGACAGTGCAGGTACCATTTCCTATGCGCTCAGCAGTTTTGTGTGGCAGGTCAATTCGCATATCCGTTTAAAAGAATATGACCAGGCAGAGGCGCTGCTGAAAAGCCAGACCAGCCAGTCGGGTATCAATAGCCTGAATGCTTACCAGGGTACCTTCTATGGTGTCCGGGCAGAAATGGAGGTGCACAAAGGCAATTATGACCAGGCGATCAAAAACTTCCGGCAGGCGCTGGCTGTGGAGCGGCGGCCTTTGAGTCGCAAGCAGCTGTTCAATACAATGGCCACAGAGGTCTATTTCAAACATTACCGGAATTATGATAAGGCCATGTCGTTGTATAAAGAAGGGCTGGCCTGTATTAATATCGACACGCTGAAGTTTAAGGAAGATTCGATCGAGTCGCTGAGCATATGGTCGTCCATGGCGGAGGTCAATGTACAGAAAGGACAGTATGATAAGGCCTTTGCCTGCTTTCGCAAGGCGCTGGACCATATTAAGCCCGGGATCAGCATTGCACAGATCATTAGCAGTCCGCCTGCCGAGTTTGTAACCCAGAAAAAGATCCATTACCTCACCAGCCTGTTGATAGAACAGGGCAATACCTGGCGCAGGAAGTATACACTTACACACCAGGCGGATGAGCTGCGCAAAGCCATAGAGATCTATAGGCAAGCTGACCAGCTGGTAAACCGTATCAAAGGCGAGCAGGCCAACCTCAATTCGAAGTTGTTCTGGCGCAGCAATAGCCATGGCTTGTATGAGCATGCCCTTGAAGCCTGCCATACTTCCGGTAATATGGAAGATGCTTTTTATTTCTTTGAGAAAAGCAGGGCGGTATTGCTGAATGATCAACTGGCCGACCAGCGATGGATGGGGGAGCAGGATATCCTGCAGCAAACGCAGGCCATGAAAACGATCAATACCCTAAGCAGGGCGCTGAATAGTACCAGCCTCACACCGGCAGCCCGCATTAAAATGGAGGATGAAAGGACCGCCAACCAACAGTTGCTGTCCCGCCTTACCACTACGATCAAAACCCGCAATCCTTTTTATTACCAGAGTTTTCTGGATAGTAATTTTGTCACCCTGCAACAGGTGAAGCAAACCATGTTGAAAGATTACGGGGCGCTGGTAGAGATTTTTTCGGGCGATAGTGCAGTGTATGTGATGATCGTTGCGGCCAGCGATACCCGCCTGCACAAAATCAACAAGCAGGCCTATGATAGCCTGGCCGGGTTGTTTATACAGTATATTACCAATTATAATTTACAGAATGGCCATTTTGAAACCTTTACGCAGGTATCCAACCAGCTCTACCAGTTGATCTTTGCGAAGGACCGTCTTCCGGAGGGCCGCCTGATCATTTCCCCCGATGGCCAGTACTTTCCTTTTGAAGCCTTGCTCACCAGGGCCGATCAGTCGTCGTATTTGCTAAAAGAGCATGCCATCAGTTATACCTACTCTGCACGTTACCTGTTGAATGACTTTACTTCCATTGCCAATAAAAAGGCAAAAAGCTTTATGGGTTTTGCCCCGGTGCAATATGCGGGTACGCAGTTGCCGGACCTGAATGAAAGTGACCATTCACTGGAAGCATTGACCAGTTATTTCAGCGGGGCTGATAACTTTATTGGACCGGATGCCTCCCGGAATAATTTTCTGCGGCATTTTGCCGATTACAGGATCATTCAATTGTATACACATGCCATGGACAACAGGGATAAAGGGGAGCCGGTGATCTATTTTGCCGATTCGTCGCTCTACCTGTCGGACCTGGTAAGTGATAAAAAGCCTGCTACCAGCCTGGTGGTATTGTCGGCCTGTGAAACCGGTACGGGCAAGGTTTACCAGGGAGAAGGGGTATTTAGCTTTAACCGGGGATTTGCTGCCCTGGGTATTCCGGCGGCGATTACCAGCCTGTGGAAGGCCGATAACCTGAAGACCTATGCCCTGACCACGCTGTTCTATAAATTTCTTGCGACCGGGGAGCCGGCGGATGTTGCCTTGCAACATGCCAAACTGGAGTTTATGGCGTCTGCTACCAAAGCCAATGCGCTGCCTTATTTCTGGGCAGTGCCGGTGCTGACGGGGAAAGTAATAGATATGCCGGCGCAGACAACCGGTGGTTGGTGGCTGGTATTGCCGGCAATTGCGCTGGGTATAATTTTCCTGATAATTGTGTATCGCTGGTGGCGCGGCAGACGGATGACGCGTCCTTTCCAGCAGCAGACTGTGATGGAATGATGCTTATTTTGTGACGGGTGTAATTTTTCGTAATAATTCCTTAATGGTGATGATCTGTTTGCAGATGGCCAATATCTCACAAGGGTGTTCCAACAGGTTTAACCGATTCAACTCTTCTTCCAGGATCCTGACCCTGGCCAGGTGATACTGCTGTTTGGTTTCCCGTGAATCGTACGGCACCGTATCGTGAATCATATGCATGTTTTGCACTGTCATAGAAAGTAGTCTTATGGCTATGTTGGTTAATGTTTTCGGCCAGTTGTTGACCAGGGTCATGTTTTCTTTGCGTTTACAAGGGCTATAAAGCCCCTCGCGGAAGCGGGGGCTTTATGAAATAGCACTGCAAATCCCTGCCGCGCAGTTATTTTAATATCAAATGATCAGGTTTAATGGTATCTACAGATTTAAGCTATAGTGACGGAACGGATCCGTATATTTTGACCATGTTAAATGTGTACAGGTAACAAGTTCTCATCCGGAAATGACAAAACTGTTACAAATAATAGCACGGTTTAGCATGGAGTGGATAAGTGCTAATGGTAGAGGGTTAGTGCGGTCGTATTTTATTAGTCGTAGCATGGTTATTGATGGGAAACAACCTTTGCGAATTATTTTTGGGCATAATTTTGTTATCTTACATATAACCGCCACTTTCTATAATGAACGAGTCTAAACATCTACCTGCCGCAGATCTCCGGATCATTGAAAACCTTACTCTTGGCGGTATCCATAGAAGAAAAGGCGAAGAAGAGCTGTTTACTACATATATGTATTTTATACATGAAGGAATGCGCAAATTCCCCCTCAGTGAAGATGAGTCTTTTGATGCCTATTCCGATACCATCCTCTCAGCGATTGAAAAGATCGCCAACGGCAGTTTTGAACGCGCTTCTTCTCTCAAAACCTGGCTTTATAAAATATTTCATAACAAAAGCGTTGACCTGTTGCGCAAAAAAGCGACTAATAAGAATAAGGTGCATCAAACGGTTTCAATCACGGACATGCTGGTGCATGTTTCGGATGCCGCCAAATCCATCGTACAAAAGCTCGCAGATCAAGCAGATGAGAAATTGTTGAAGCAAAGACTGGCAGAAATAGGAGATACCTGTCACCAGTTATTGCAACTTTCAGCAGAAGGCCATACAGACAAGGAAATAGCTTCTTTGATGGAATATAAGACAGCCGATGTGGTAAAAACCAGCAGGCTCCGTTGCCTGGAAAAATTGCGCCGATTATACAATCCGACATAAAGGTCACATGAAACACCTGGCATACATAGACGATTATTTCAAAGGAACCGACACGGGTTCCCATAACAGGCAATTTGAGCAAAGATTACTGGATGATCCGGCCTTTGCAGAAGAAGTAGCTTTTTACCTGACTACCCAGCGATTACTGCAGGAGGAAGCCAGGGCCGAAAAGGTAGAGCGCTTCAGAAAATTGTACCAGCAGCGCCCTGCTCCTTTACAGGTAGTCAAATCGCCCCGCCGCCTCTGGCAGTACGTAGCCGCGGCAGCTGTTATTGCCGGGCTTATTTTCAGCATTTACCTGTTGGTACCCCCCTCCAAACAACAAATGGCAGATAGTTATATCCGCCAGGAGTTGAAAGACCTGGGTGTGTCGATGAGCGGAACGATCGACAGTGTAGATCTGATGCGTACATTATATAATAAGGGTAAGTTTGCCGATGCTCTTACCATCTCCGAAGCGATCATCAGCCACGATGCCACCAACCAGAAAGCGCTGGAATATGCAGGTGTTACCAATCTCCGGCTGCAACAATATGACAAGGCCCTTTCCTGGTTCAAACAACTGTCGGCCAATAAAGCCTATTCCAATAAAGGCACTTTTTACCAGGCCCTCACGCTTATAAAACGTAACCAGGCCGGCGATCTTACCCAGGCCAAATCACTGCTGGAGCAGGTTGTAAAAGAAGACCTCGAAGGCAGGGAGATCGCCAAACAATGGCTGGAGAAATGGTAAACGTAATCCTCTATCATTGCACTGGTACATGCTTACCTGAGAATCTGATGGCCCAATAGCTGCGTCTTAAGCTTGCCGTAACGCCTTTGGCGGCACTGGCAATACTGCAGGCTGTACAGGCTTATCTAAAAAACGGTTGATGTCTTTTTCAATTTCTTCAAATTCCAGCAGGAACCCATCATGACCATACAGGGAGTTGATCACTGACAACCGGGCGCCGGGAATATGCTTAGCCAGGTATTCCTGCTCTGTTAACGGAAACAGGATATCCGTCTCGATGCCAATGACCAGCGTCCTGGCAGTAATGCCTTGCAAAGCGGTGGCTGCATCCTGTCTGTTGCGGCCTACATGGTGGCTATCCATGCTGGCGCTGAGGCGATGGTAGCTGAATGCATTGAACCGTTTGGCCAGTTTTTCTCCCTGGTATTGCTGGTAGGAGCCTGCTTTGTAGGGCCCCACTTCATAGGGCGGTTCATCACTCTGTAACAGGTCGTAGGTTTGATAATGCCGGTAGGAGAGCAGGGCTATGCTGCGGGCAATTTTCATTCCATGCATACCGGCTTCCGGTGAGTTGCTTTGCCAGGAGGCATCCGATTCAATGCACCAGCGTTGGGAGGCATTGAAGGCTTTACCCCAGGCCGAGTGCCAGGCATTCGTGGCAATGGGTATAATATACTCAAACGCATCCGGTTCATCAATAGCCCATTCCAACAATTGCTGTCCGCCCATTGAACCGCCAATGCCAATATGGATGCGGCCAATACCCAGCGCCTGACGCAGGTGCTGGTACATACGTACCATATCGCGTATGGTGAGCTGGGGAAAGTCGTGGTAATAAAGGTCTTCACTACCCGGCTTCTTTTCCAGCGGACCCACACTGCCGTAGCAACTGCCGGGCATATTAACACAAACAATAAAATGCCGGGCGGGGTCAAACAATTTAGCGTCGCCTACCAATCCCGGCCACCAACTCACCACATCACTGTTGGCTGTAAGCGCATGGAATATCCATACCACGTTGTTGATGGATGGATCGAAAGTGCCGTAGGTATGGTAAGCCAGGTGAAAGCCCGGCAGGGTAACACCGCTTTCCAATACAAAGGGAGCGCGGTGTTGAAATAATGTATGATCACTCATGTACAATCGCTGCGTTACAGGATAAAACAACCATCCCGACCTGTCAGGTACGGGATGGGATGTGGCACCTCTTATTATGATACGAGTTCTTTCGCAAATACTTTGTCGATGGCCTGTTCAAAATCAGCAATGATATCGCTGATGTGTTCAATGCCCGCACTCACCCTTACCTGGTTGGGAAGAACGCCTGCAATCACTTGCTCTTCTGCACTCAATTGCTCATGCGTGGTAGAAGCAGGATGGATTACCAGGGTCTTTGCATCCCCTACATTGGCCAGGTGGCTTGCCAGTTTCAGGGAGTCGATCAGTTGACTGGCTTTTTCTTTGCCGCCTTTGATACCGAAGTTCAATATGCCGCCAAATCCATTGGGAAGGTATTTGCGCGCCAGTTTATGATAAGGGCTGGATTCCAGTCCGGGATAGTCTACAAACTCTACCAGCGGGTGTTTCTTCAGCCAGGTGGCCAGCGCCAGGGCATTGTCTGCATGGCGTTGTACACGCAATGACAAGGTTTCGATGCCTTGCAGCAGCAGGAATGAATTGAAGGGGCTGAGGGAAGGGCCGAAGTCGCGCAGCCCTTCTACCCGGGCGCGGATGGCAAAAGCAATATTGGGCAGGCCCAGCGGATTGCCTTCTCCAAATACATCCCAGAATTTCAGGCCATGGTAACCTTCAGAAGGTTCTGTGAATTGGGAGAATTTGCCATTGCCCCAGTTGTAATTACCGCCATCTACTATTACACCGCCAATGGTGGTACCGTGCCCGCCAATCCATTTGGTAGCTGATTGTACAACGATATTAGCGCCATGGTCAATCGGGCGAAACAGGTATCCGCCTGCGCCAAATGTATTGTCTACAATGAGAGGCAGGTCATATTCTTTGGCCAGTTGTGCAAACTTCTCAAAATCAGGGATGTTAAGGCGTGGATTGCCGATGGTCTCCAGGTAGATGGCCTTGGTATTCTTGTCTATGTGTTTGGCAAAATCATTCGCATCATCACCATCTACAAAACGGGCTTCAATACCCAGGCGTTTAAAGGCTACTTTAAACTGGTTGTAAGTGCCGCCATATAAATAGGAAGTAGAAACGAAGTTGTCTCCCGCTTGCAATATATTACTCAGTGCAATGAATTGAGCAGCCTGACCTGAACTGGTAGCCACTGCAGCCACACCGCCTTCCAATGCTGCGATCCGTTGTTCAAACACGTCGGTGGTGGGGTTCATGATACGGGTATAGATATTACCAAACTGGCGCAGGCCAAACAGGTCGGCAGCATGGGCTGCATTGTCAAACCCGTAGGAGGTGGTCTGGTATATGGGTACGGCTCTTGATTTGGTGGTAGGGTCAATCTGTTGACCGGCATGCAATTGTAAGGTGTCAAAATGCCACTGCTGACTCATAACGATACTTTTTATTAATGATGGAATAAAGAAATAAAGACTATTAAAGGAATTGGATGGGCGTGCTGATCAGCAGGAACAACCCATCATAGATTGGTCGCTACAACAACACGAAGGATGATATGTATGTACTGGTAGCAGGAGATTATCTGATTAGTCCACAAATTAAGTGGGTTAATAGATTTCTCCAAATTAATTTTGGTAGCGCGGTGTTAAAGGTACGTGGCGGCAAGTTTGTGCACGCTGGTTTTGAGCCGTATAGCAGGCTACTTGAGTGGTGGGAAGGCTTTTTTGAGTACTCACAGATGTATCGGCGGCAAGCCTTGTTTGCGCAGTTCGCGCCGGTAGTGTTTGAGGTATTTTTTATTGCTCTTGGCGCCAACGCTTGATCCGGCCCCGCTGAGCAGCATCTTGATCATATAGTTGAAGATGGAGCGGTCGCGCAGCCGCTCAAAGTAGATGATGCCGGTCTTGTGATTGTTGCGGCTTTTGATCACAAAGGTATTGGCAATGAAGGTGATCATTTTGGTAACAAAGCTTTTCTTCTGCACATCACCCCCTTGTAATATTTCCACATTGAGCTTGCGGTACATCATATGCATTTCACCATACGATACATATTCCCGGCCGATGGCCCGCAAGGTAAGGGTATCAAGTTGTCCTGACCTGATCCTTACAGAAGCCAATGGTTCTACCACCTTATTGAGCATCATCAGGTTGGCTGGCCCTACCCGGGTGGTCATCAGGAAGGCCGCCAGTGAATCTGTATAGGATTCCTGCAGCCGCAGGTTTACGTGTATGGAATCTATCATGTAAGCATCGGCCAACAGTTTCAGGCTGTCTGTTGCCTGGATATTGCGGCTCTTTATATTGGCCAGGAGGGCCTGCAGCCTGCTGATGCTGATCACTCCCGACTTATTGGTCTTTTCACTGTGTTCCTCATAGCGTACACTTCCCTGGTGGACCAATACACTGTCTACAGCAATTTTAAAGGGGAGGCGTTTGATCATATCTACCGGCAATGGCCTGATCACATCGGGTTCCCGTGGCGGGCGTTTATCGCGGTACACACTGATTGCCGGTTCATAGATGGCCAAAGCGCCGATATGGATCAGGGTATCTTTAAAGTACTTGTTCAGGTCGGCACGATGGATATTGATCCTGCCTGTGTGCAGTTGTATGTAATCGGTCTGGTAAGGATGGGCCGCTATGTAGGCGTCCCTGGATACCATCGGTGTATAAGTAAATGAATCGATCGATAACAGGCGTTCGCGGTGATGGTAACTGAGTTGTTTCCATCGAAAGTAGTTTTTGGTAGTGGTCAGGTCGCCCGAAAAGTCGCGCAGGGAAAGATTAGGGCTGTTGTTGAGCCATTCCTGGTGGTGTTGGTTGCCCTGAATAGCCAATTGCTCTATCGTTAATGCCTTAAGGCTGAGCCGGCCACTGTCTTTACCTATGCCGTCAATTTGCATATTCCGGAGGGTAAAGCGTGCGATGAGTGTAGACCAGGGAATTGTTGGGTGTTTTCCTGTAGCCAGCCTGGTAAGGCCCAGGTCCAGCTCCATGCTTTGTGGCTTCAGCAGGATCAGTTTATCTGCGTGTTGTGAAAAGGATACATCCGTTCCTTGTATGCTGGCGTTGTCTATGGTGATGGGCGTTTTGCCGTCGTGCCTGATGTTGTTGAACACCCATTGGTTGTGGGCGGGTGTGATGCCCTTGTTCCAGGCGAGGTGGATGCTGTGCTCTTCCTGTTGTTGCTCCAGGCGCAGGGTGGGTTGTTCAATGATCAGTTGCTTAATATCCATCAAGGGCAGTTGCTTGCCGGGTGACGCTGCTTCGGCGGCCTTACCGGCAGCGGATAATTTTACCAGTAGTATGGGTTCTTTTAAGATGACCTCTTCGGCATGCAGGTTGCCAGCCAGGATAGCTTCCAGGTCGGGCACCAGTTGTAGCCGGGGGATCGCTGCCGTGATGGTATCGTGGGATGTGTGGTGGCTAAATCGCACATCATTGATATGTGACCGGGTATTGCCTGCCAGGGAATAGTAGCCGGTATGCAATACCATGTCTTTGCCGGTGTATTGCAGGTTGGTGCCCTCTACAGCCAGTCCTTCTACTTTCAAGGCGCCCTTGCCGGAACCATCTTTCCTGATCGAAGCGATGGTAAGTTTGTTTACAAACGTATTGAGGTTGCTGTGTGGGTCTTTCAGGGAGAAATGGGTTTTACTGCCCTGTATATTTCGGATCGTTAATGACAAAGGTGGCCGGCCTTCGGGAGCAGCCCGGGCTGTGGGGGTATTTATTGATACGGTTGCTTCTTTCCAACTGGCCGTACCAATACTGATATGGTCACTGCTGTCATCAAAGGCCAGTCCTGCCATGCGTATGTCCCTGGCATTTACAGTCATATTGCCGGAGAGGTCCTTGATGGTGGCCTCACCTGCCTGCAGTACCGTACCATGACCGGTAAAACTTCCATTGTTGATGGAAGCCTGCAGCTTTTTGGTTTTGATACTTCCTTTATCAAAATGCAATGAATCTATGGCATCGCCGATCATGGAGGTAGATCGTGCGGCCAGCAGTTGATTGGTTTGCACGGTCAGGTTTACCTGTTGCAATAACAGCCTGGTATCTGGATTGGGGACATACGATATATGGCCATTGATCACCTGTATCCTTTCCAGCGACATGGCTTTGTCGAGGGAACGCAATACGGAATACATGGACACTTTTTTATCCTTGTCTGCCTTCGTGTTTTTCACATAGGCTATTTTAGGGCCATACAGTACGGCTTGTTTTGCTTTGATATGCCGGTTGAAGATCAACTCTTCCCAGGAAAGACTGTCCAGTTCGAACAAAGGAAGCTGGTGATGCCGTATGATATTGGCTTTGGCGAGGCTGTTGATGGAAAAGTTATTGAGCAGGATACTGGAGTTTATGATCCGTATACTATCGAACTTGAAACGGTAAGTACTGTCTTTGTTGAGGCTGGTATAACCACGGATGGCCATATCAAACCTGCCTACCGAAACGGGTTCTTTGGCTGTGCGGTCGATGACCAGGTCCCGCATTTCAAAGTCATCACCTTTGGTATTGAATTCGGCGGACTGTCCCTGTTGTACCGTAACCACGGAAGTGCTGATATTTTTTACGCCGATGTATTTGAGTTGGGTATTAATGCCCAGGTGCTTTAGCAGCGTGTCCATATGGACAGGAGGGCCATTTTGTTTGCGTGCGCTGTCAATCGTCACATTGAGGTTGAGCAGTGGATTGAGGGCATACATGGAATCAGCTTTGAGTACACCGGTAGCATAGAGTGCAGGGAAATCAAGATTGGAAAATTTGAGTTTATCAAAGAACAGGCTTAGGGCCAGTTTTTTCTGCCGGTTGCCGGTAGAAATGATCGAGCAGCTGTCCAGTGCGATCGACCGGTCTTTTACATGGATCCTGAAATTACTGAAGGCCATGCGGTAGCGCCCATCGGGGAAGGTGATCTCCTGGTGGTCGGTGTTGAAAACAATGTCCTCACTAAAGTGAAAAGCTGAGCTGTCTACTTTGTTGCCTCCCACTTTGATATGGTTGATGCGGAAATAGATATTGGAGATCGTCACCGGCTGCCAGTCGGCCCGCGCCCGGTTGGCCAGGGAAAAGCGGCCATTGTCGATCCGGAAATGCCCTACAGAGAAGAGGGAGAGGGCTTTATGGATCGAGTTGTACAGATCGCCGATCTCATGGGAGAGGGAGCCATGCCTGTGTTCCAGCGTATCGGATTTCATGACCCTGATATCCGGATTGTTGATCAGGATACTGTCAATGACCAGTTCGCGGTGCAGGATCAGCGGGGTGAGTTTGTGCAATTGCAGGCTGAGCCGCTTTACCGATATCCGGTAGGCTGTTTTGGTACGGACGGAATCGGTATTGTAGATAACGGCTTCCCTGAGATTGAGGCGGCGCTGACCAAAATCGTAGGTGATGTTTTTGAGGGATAGTTCTACCGTGCCATTGGACTTGCTGCGGACGATGTCGCGGATAATGCTTTCTGCATGGTGTACAAACCACAGGTAGGCCACCACCAGTAATACCAGGAGGATACCCATGACTATACCGGCGACCTTCAACAGCTTCCTTACCAATGGTTTAACGGCCATATTGTAATATACGGCATTTTACGCTTTCCCAGAGGCCTCGTTCATGTCTTGCTATTGCCATGTTCGTCCCTTGTTCGGTGGAGCCCGGGAAACCGAACTCTTAGTAAATGCGCATTAACACCGGTATGAGGAGGTGGCGAGGGCACCGTGATGATCTATTTAAAACCCGAAGATCTTATCCAACTCTATAATATGCTTTCCGGCTGGGAGGACTTTGGGAGCTTTCGCCAGTTTCTCAGCAAGTGTGGAGGTGGGCATGGGCTTAAACTTTCTGATGATTCCAATGCCATTCAGGAATTTTAACAGGCTGGCCATGATACGTTCCCCCGACCGGTCTGAGTCCTTCCGCAGCAACAAGCCCGGCCTGAAAATAATGTACTGATCAAAGGAGAGGCCGGCAATGGTATCTTCCAGCTTACCTTTCATTTGGGAGTAAAAGACCTTGCTTTTAGCGCTGGCTCCGTAAGCAGACAATAAGACCGTCCGCGAAATGCCATTTGCCCTGGCAATCTCCGCAAATTTCAGCGGGATCTCATAGTCGATATGCCATTGTTTATCTTTGGTGCCTGCGGCTTTTAAGGTAGTGCCCAGACAGGAGATCCATACATCGCCTTTGATGAATTGGGATACTCCTTCCAGTTTGTCAAAATCAGTAAGGACCTCAGTTAACTTGGGGTGACTTATTCCAACAGGCCGGCGTACAAAAATTACCACTGCTGTATAGGCAGGATCTTGCAACAGTACATTTACCAGGTCTTTCCCTGTAGCGCCTGTGGCTCCGATAATCAAGGCTTTCATATTGCCGTAAGGTTTTGTGCTGCCTAAATTAATGAAACATTACAGTTCTTGCTGAATTTATCTAAGCCGCTACTTTATATCTATCTATCTTTTTTCGGATCAGACAGGGGCGTATAGATCAATTGCACTACCCCCGATTTGAATACCTTGGTTTCGGCCAGTACCAGGTTCAGCCTGGCAGAGATATCAAACAATGGTTTGCCGGCGCCTAAGGCTGTAGGGTGCACAGAGATCATATATTTATCTACCAGCCCATTTTCTATAAACGTGGTGATGAGTTTGGCGCCACCATAGAGCCAGATATCTTTTCCGGGTTGGTTCCTGATCTTTTGTACCTGGGCTACTATGTCGGTACTAATAAAGGTGGCTTTATTATCTACCCTTGATTGGCTGGAGAAAACGTATTTTACCTTGGACTGTATGGCGGAGTAGATCTGTTTCTCCATGTCCGGCGCAGTTGCGTCAGGCTGGTAATGGCCCCACTGATCGTAACTTACACGTCCGTAGAAGATGGTGTCTATGGATGCCAGAAATGCATCGAACTGCATGTCTTCTTCCAATATGCACCAGTCTATCTCGCCGTTGGCTCCCTCGATAAGAGCATCTAATGTGGTGGCTAAATTCAATATGATGTTTCTCATGGTGCAAAGGTAAGGTAGGGAGCAAGCGCCCGTTTGGAAAAATCCGACAAATTATAATGCGGAAGGAGGCAGGCCGGTATACCGTTTTACGTCATTGGTTAAATGCGCATGATCGTAGTACCCGTGTTCAATGGCGATATTAAATAAGCTTTTGTGCTTTTTATTATGCGTGATCTCCGAGAAAGCCTGCTGAAATCGCGTGATGTTAATAAACTCTTTAGGAGTAATACCGATATGCTTGTGAAAACTTCTTTCCAGTTGTCGCGGTGTAGTGTGATGCTGTTTGGCCAGTGCATCTACCGTGATCTGCCCCTTGATCGTTTTTACAGATTGGGCAATCGTGGAAAGGTTGGAATCAGGTGCTTTGAATCGCTTGATAAAAAAAGTGTTTAACTCAGCAAATGACAACTCCTGCATTTTGCTGGTGTCTGGCGCCAGCGTTTTTTCCAGTTCTACCGTCTGCTCTGTAATGGCTGCCAGTGACAGGTGGTCATAAAACTGTGAGAAGGCGCCTGGCTTAAAGCACACACCCATCAGGTGATGTTTTTCGTTGAGGTAGGTTTCTTTATAGGAAGTCATAGCGCCTACCAAATAAGTGCTTCCGGGCTGCATGGTTACGAGGCCATTGTCAGTGGTGCATTTTTCGCCCAGGTTCAATACCATGCCAGGGCTTCCATCCGGAAATATCCGCTCTGTATGCAGCTCAGTGCCGGCGCCTGCTATTGACCAAAAGCTGTCAATATACGCTGCCAGTGCATGATGTGGTTTCGCCTGTTTAAAGATCATGAGCCTAGTCCGGTTTTTACAGGTGCAAGGTCCATCTTTTTAGGCAATTTGAGCAAACTGCTGGATTACCCTTACCCCCCCACAAGTTTCCGCTCAAATCACCGTTATATAGAGAAAAGTTATATCTTGAAAAGATAGGTTTATCCCTTTCAGGGGGTAACAAATGGTCCAATCCGTTGATATAACCCCAGAATACCTTAAACGGCTGAACTTATGAACGCATCCCGCCACCTGCTTCCTGTACTGGTGTTACTGCTGGTAACCCAATGGGCAGCGGCACAGATCAACGATACGCTGCCTGCCGTGGTAGAACCACAGGTAGACAATAACCGCGTGAAATTTACCTCCCAATTGCGGCCCCTGCGGGGCGTGGCCGGAGCGCCTGCTCCCTTTTACACCTATTTCTGGGAGTTTGGGGATGGTACTTACAGCTTTGAGAAAGAACCCGTACACCTGTACAAGGATACCGGCGATTACCCTGTTCGCCTCTGGGCCACCAATAACTACGACGACGGCAAAAAGCCACCCACCCGCCTCAAAAAGATCAAGGTAGAGAAGAAAACCATGCTGGCGGCCAATACACCACCCGCCTTCTTTAAAGGCGGCGGATCACTGGAAATGATCACCAACCAGATGCCCCGGCCGGGAGAAGACATGGTGCTCCTGCTGGGTTACCGCAACAAGCCCGGCAGTCACACAGCCACCGTAAGCGGATCGGTCATGCTGCTGTATAATGAAAAGCAGTTTGGGCAAAACAGCTTCGACCTGGCCGAAGCCAGAAGTTACCACCAGGAAAAAAAGATTGGGCTCGACTCCCTGCTGGCCTATGCGCCCGCCGAAGAATGGAATATGCCCCTACAGGGTACCCTTACGGGTGAAGCCGATAGCCGGGGCGGTGGATTGTTTACAGCCAGTGGCGGCGGCAACCTGCCCATTGCCGGTAAACCACAGCTAAAAGCCTTCCTCAAAGAACAAATGGAGGGCTACCGGCAGCACCATATCTGGCGCATCAACGAGGTGAAGCAGGGCGAAGAACAGTTTATGTTCCTTTCCCTCAATACCCTGCCGGAAATGATCAAAGACACCAATGCGGTAGTCACCATCTCCGGCCTGTTCATCCCCGACGATCCTTCTATGGACGTAGAGCGGTTTGCCCTCGACCTGCAGATCGTAGCCTCACACGATCCCAACCGCATCATGCTCAAAAACCGCAGACTGAACTACCGGTTTACAGGCAAGAACCGGGAGAATATTTATAAAGTACAGTTCCAGAATACCGGTAAAGGCCCCGCCAAAAGAGTGGCTATCACCGTCACCATTCCCGGTATGCTCAACACCGGTACGGTAGAACTGGTAGATATGAAACCTGCCTGTACATGGTGCGACTCTGCTTATGCCAACCAAAGCTGTATCGACACCATCCTCACCAAAGACAGTATACAATTCATCTTTAAGAATATCTACCTGCCGGGCACGCAGCAGGAGGGCATCAGCGATCCTGATTCTACCATGGGTTATGTGCGGTACAAACTGCGCTTCACCAAAAAGATGAAAAAGATGCCCTTCACCAGCCGGGCTTCCATTGTATTTGATAAGAATGAACCCATCTATACCAATCGCTCTGTAGGACGGTTTAAAAAGGGGCTTTCACCCGGTATTATCATTGGTTACAATACCATTCCGGGTAAAAAGCCACAGGATATCCTGCCACAGAATTATGTATTGGGCTTCACCTTGTCGGAGTATGCAGCTTATAAGAAATACTTCCAGTGGGAGATCTACCTCGAAAAATCGCGTAGCTATGAATCCTACGATGGCCGTCGCATAGGTGGCGATACCATGATCAATGGGGTAGGGTATAAGGTAGAATACCGCGATCAGTACCGGCAGCAAAAAGTATTGTCGCTGGAAGCCGTGCCTGTACACTTCCGGTACAATATCAATTCATATATGGCCGCAGGGGCGGGCGCACTGGTAGGCGTTGATGTGGAAAGGTCAGTGACCCCCGTGGTGGAAACCTGGATACAAAGGCCCAATGGCCAGGGCCTCGCCCTGATGAAAGGCGCTTATGAAAAGCAGCTGGAATCCTTTGCCAACTGGCGGGGGGCTTTCTTTGCAGATTTCCAATTGGGTATTGTGCGGGCAGGTCCTGCCGCCGGCATCCGTTTCCTTCAATACATCAATCCTTCACACCAGCGGATCTTTCTATACGCCAGCTGGAAGTTGTAAGAAAAATCTCTACTTTTAGCCAAATTACAACCCTGATGGCGCACTGCCTGTACAAGGTAGTTATACAGTTTACTATTTATTGCAGTTGCTTCTTTGTAACCTCCTTTGCATCGCCCGATAGTACCGGCGTACCTGCAACGCTTCAACACCATTTGCAGGAACTACAACAGAAAGACAGCCTCGAACAATGGCTCTATGCCCGCATTGATTATGTAGATGCGGCTCCATTTGAGCGCATAGATTTCCTGATGGCCACTCAACAGGCGGCCTGGAGAACCTACAGGACCTACGATGAAAGAGTAGCCTGGTTCAACCTGCTGATATTGCAGGGCTATTACCAGTTGCAAACCGGCAACATCATTTCCTCCATCAACGCTTACGAAGCTGCCCTGGCTTTCTATGAAGCCTATCCCTTGCCCGATGCTGATAATATCGCTTATGTATTGAAGCCCCTGGGAAATAATTATACCCGGCTGGGTGATTACCATACGGCTTTATTTGTGCTCAGTAAAACCCTGGCGCTGGCGCAGCAGCGGAAAGACAACCGCGAAATTGCTGCCACCTATAGCAATATGGCCATCTGCGCCCGCTGGAAGGGCGATCTGCCATTGGCCATGGAATACAGCAAAGCAGGCATCACAGCCGTGGATCGCCGTACGCCTTTGTATGGATTGCTGTTGAGTACCTCGGCCGATATATTAACTGAACAGGGAAGGTATGATACGGCCAGCCGTGTAATAGCGCAGTCCTTAACGCATTTGCAGCGCTATAAGCATGATACGGATGCCTTGTACTGGTACGCCAGCGCCCTGCAAATGGCGTCCCGTATTGCCATCGGGCAAGGCAGGTATGGTCCCGCTAAGCAATGCGCGCAGGAGGCACTTCAATTGTTTGACCGTTATTTCCCTACTGCCCGTCAGCGGGAAAAAGCCCGGGTCAATGAACTGCTGGGCAATGTATGTTTGAAAACAGGTCAGCCGCAACAGGCGCTTCAATATTATCAACAATCCCTGCTCTGGCTATTGCCTTCCTGGCAGCCAGCCTCCCTGCAGGCCGTGCCACCGGAAGCATTGCTGTATGGAGAGTCGATCTTCACCGATGCATTAACCGGCAAGGCTACCTGCCTTCGCCTGCTGGGTAAACCGGAAGCAGCACTGGATCATTATATCGCCGTCTTTATGGCTGGTCATAAGTTGCAGGCCACCTTCTTTTACACCGAATCCAGGCTGCGGGAATTGCAACTGGCCAAAGGACGTGCCGATGCTGCCATGCAACTGGCCTATACCCTGTGGCAGGATACACATCAAAAGAAGTATGAAGAACAACTGCTGCTGATTGCCGAACTCTCCAAAGCACAGGTATTGGCCCACGAAAGGGCTGCCCGCTTTTCCAGGGCAGGCGATTTCCAACCGGCAGACAGCATTACCCGCAAAGCGCGGCAACTACAGGATGCCATTGTGTACTATCAGCGTGAGCTGATCAACTCACCCGCCAATAAAAATATACCCGACCTGCTGCAGGTGGCCGAATACGATCTTTCCCTGTTGAATAAGAAGACCCGCCAACAGGAAGAGGAAGCGCCCGAAGCAAAGATGCTCAACCTGGTACAACTGCACCATTTCTTTGAGCGGATACCCCTACAGGCAACGGTACTGGAATTCTTTGCCGGCCGCGACAGCAGCTACATCATTGAGATGGATGCCAAGGGTATCAGCGCCATCAAACTAATTACCGGCAGCGGCCGGCTACAGGATAGCCTGCAGCATTTCATGCAACAATGGTTTATGCACGGGCCTGCTGCTATGATGAATGCACCCAAACAGTTTTATCAGCAATGCTATGGCATCTATGCGGCGCTTTTTAAGGGCTATCAATGGAATACTGCCCGCCGCTACCTGCTGATCCCCGATGGCCAGTTTAGTTACCTGCCGTTTGATGCACTCGTGACCAATGAAAAATATAGTCTTAATTATGGCGAATGGCCCTTCCTGTTTAAGCAGGTCGCTCTCTCACAGGCTTATTCTTTACATACCTGGTATCAGCAGCAAACTGGCAGGTACCCCGTGCATAGTTTCACGGGCTTCTTTGTATCAAAGGGTAAGGGGCTGCGTCAACCGGTACTATCGGTGATGCAGGAATACCAATCTTTACAGGGAATGATCAAAGGCGACTATTTTCTGGACTCTATGGCCACCTGGCAAAACTTTACCACCCATACCAGGGGAATGGGCGTAGTTCATGTAAGTACCCATGCAGTATCCTCTGCCCAGGATTCTTTTCCTTTCCTGCAATTGTATGACCAGCCTTTTTATTTGTTTGACCTGCGTTATCGTTCCTTTGCGCCCTCGCTGGTAGTGCTGGGCGCCTGTAAAACTGCCGATGGCGCCTGGCTGGCAGGAGAGGGCGTCAATAGCCTGAGCCGGGGTTTTACGGCGGCTGGTGCCGGCGGCGTGATAGCAGGCATCTGGAATGTGAATGACGAATCGGCCATTGGAATCATGCAACAGTTTTACCAGCAGTTGCAACAGGATAAAGACCCTGCTCTTGCCTTACACGATGCCAAATTGAAATGGATGCAGGAGCATGGCGGCAATGCCACCCTTCAATTGCCCTATTACTGGGCCGGGATCGTGTACAGCGGCCACCTGCTACCGGTAGTGCTGGAGCAGGAGCGCAGCAGGTGGTGGTATTATACAGCAGGTACATTGGTGGCAATCGCCCTGGTTATCCTTTTAATGAAAGCGATCCGGCGCAGGAAGCAACCCCGCTCTCCGGGTGCTTAAGTTATTTTGCCTTCTCAACGATCTTTAATACATCAGTCATCTCTGCGGCAGATAATAGTACATCAGGAACCAACTGCTTGTCTGTTTCCCTGCCTTTGCCCGCAGGCCTGATCCATTCTTTAACGCCAAAGCGTAATGCGATCCTGGTGTTGGGCAATTTCGTATTATACATTTCGCCAAAGTGGTTGGGGTGCCCGTTGGTGGGAACCTGTCCAATGATGGGCGCTATTTTATTGTCCTTGATCAGGGTGGCAAAGAGGATGGCGCTGGAAAAAGTGTGCGCGCCTACCACGATGGTTACTTTCCCTTTGAAGGGATACGGCACTTCCTGTGGTGTGCTGATGCCGGCATCGAAGTGGATAATATTGCCAATGGGTGTATTAGCGTACAATTCATTCTTAATGCCCCAGGATTCGTACAACTGTTGGTATTCCGCACTCCGTTTCCAGTTGCACTGGTAATTCTTATAAGGTTTTTTATAAAAGCAGGAGATGAGGTAGGCGCCTACGGCGGAATTGCCACCTTCATTATTACTCACATCGATCACCAGCTGCTGAATGCCGGCAGTATGTATCTGCTTAAAGATGCTGTCGATCTTACTGGAAATAGCATCGAACGTAAACTCTCCTGTGTTTTTTACATCAAAAGAACAGGCATTGATATAGCCGGTTTTACCATATGGCTGGTAGCTGATCCTTTCGGAGCAGCCGGTTTGGGCTGCTTGCGAGGGTTCCGGCGGACCAATAAAAGCATGCTCATCCCCCAGGTGAGCGATCACCGGTTTTACCAATCTGAGGAAATCGGTGGCACTAAGGGGTGTAGTTAACTTCCCGGCAATGCTGCCGAACAATTGGTCATACTGCTTTTGGGAAAGCTCAGTAAAAGGGTTGGCATGTACCTGGTAGAGCTGTTGCTGCAGGTAGGCGAGGTCCTCCTTTAAATGGGCGGGTGAATACAAACTGTCGGCAGGGGGCGTTTGTCCATAGCTACTAGTAAACCCTGTCAGGTATAATAAAAAAAGATAAATTGTCTTCATGGGTGGATAGATGAGGGATTTGAAATATAGTTATCGTAGAATGTCGTTGTTTCCAGGAAAATGTTGCAGCAAGTGGAATGTTTTTGGAAACCCTCCGGTATTTCATAAAGTGTGGTCTTGACAACAAACAGGTAAGGCAATGAGCATTGTAGCCAACCGGAAGATATAAGGATAAATTTAATTGTGAATTAAAAAATGATAACAGCTCATACATAAGAAGAAGTTTTGATCCATCTTTGAGCATGCTTTCTGTTTTCAGGTTCCACCTGTATCCTGCTGTCCGGCTTATCCTTTTCCTCACAATAGTCAATTGCCCGCGGCAATTGTCCGCCCAGCCACGTCTTTCTCCATTTCACGACCAACAGCATTTTACAGACGAGAACGGTCTGCCCCAAAATAGTATCAAAAGCATCATAGGCGATCAGGAGGGGTTTATCTGGCTCTCTACGGAAAGCGGCCTGGTACGTTATGACGGGCATCGTTTCCTCACCTTTGACCAATCTGTGCTGCCACTGCGTTCCACGCGGATGGGCTCTTTCTACCTGGGTACTGATTCAGCAGGAACCGGTAAAGACCATTTTTTTATTCCCAGCAACAAGGGCGACTACCTGTTCATTAACCATGGCACCGTGGCACTAAGAGACGCAGGACATGAGCACCAGTTTGCCCGGATGCCTTTTAACCGTGCCTGGCGCGAAGGGAAAACATTTATTAGCCAGAGCAAGCCTACCCTGATTGAATTTGATCTGACCGGTCTTCTGTGTATCATTCCCGACGATAAAGGCGGTTTCTATACCTGCAACAACGAGGTGATCACCTATTACAAAGGTGTTCAGCAGCAATACCAGATCGCTTTTCCCATGGCAGATGTCTCTTCACTTATCCGGATGGATGCATCGCTGTATTGGGCCAACGAAAAGGGCGCATTCAAAGAAATAACCGGTACTACTGTCAGGGATATTGCATTGACCGGTGATATGCTGCAACACCCGGCTTATCAACCCGGTGTCAGGAATTTTGAAATATACTGGAGCAATGTAACCGGTTCAGCTTTTCTTTTTCTGCAAAACAATTTATACCAGCTCACTAAAAACGCTGCCGGTAATCTTGACACCCGGCTGGTGCTTACTGACTTTGATTGCAAAGCCAACAACATCATTTCTATCTATTATGATCAGGCGGCGGAGGTCATCTACCTGGGTAGCCTGAATAAAGGACTCTTTACCTTTTCTGCCCGGTCATTCAAAACATTGACGATTGGCAGCAATACCTATGATAAAGACAATATCTATTATGCCCAGGCTGCCTGGGACAGTAACCGGGTACTTACCATCCAGGGGCACCTGATGGGACTCAATGGCTCTACGGTACTTCCGTTGATGAAGAAGACGGCTACCTGGGACCTGTTCAGTATGCTCATTGACCGCAGGGGAACGATCTGGACCCGCAGTGCGGATGATATCAATAAGTTTGATTCATCTGGTAAGCACCTGTTGGCCAAATGGCACCTGAAGGGTGGTGCGCCTCATTTGTATGAAGGCCGCGACAACCTGTTGTGGATAGGAGCGGGGCAAAGGGGATTGTACAGGCTCAACCCCGTTGATCACGCTGCAAGACTGCGGCCTTTTCTCAACCACCTTGCTTTCCCGGATGTTTATTGCATGCAGGAAGAAGGGACTGAGTTTTTGTGGGTAGGCACTGCAAAAGGCCTCTACAGGCTGCACGTACTCAAAGGGACGGTTGATACCATTAAGGGACTGGAAGCAGCTAATATCCGTAGCCTGCACATTTCCAGGCCTGGTGAAGTGTGGATCACCACCTATGGAAAAGGCTTCTTCCTGTACCAGGATAATCGCCTCATCGCATTTCCGTTGGATAAAGGAAAGTACCTGGCCATGGCGCATTGCTTTGTGGAAGATGACCTGGGCTACTGCTGGATACCTACCAACAAGGGTTTATTCCAGGCTTCCAAAAAAGACCTGCTCAATTATGCGGCAGGCGGTCAGCAGCAGCTCTTCTACTTATACCATGCCCGTGAAGAAGGATTCAATACCAACGAGTTTAATGGCGGGTGCCAACCCTGTGCCGTGAAACTGGCCAATGGGTATATCTCCCTGCCTTCCTTTAATGGCGTGGTATGGTTTACTCCCCGCACCATGAAAACGGTATTGCCCGATAAAAAGATATTCGTCGATAAAATAGAGGTAGACCAGTCGGCTGTGGTTGTCAGAGACACTATAGACCTGCCGCGCAGGTTTAAACTGCTGAAGCTCTATTGCTCTACTCCTTATGCCCGGAACAGTTACAACATCAATATGCAATACGCCTGGGTAGAGGGAAGTGAAACCCCGGTATGGCTGCCCATGAATAGTGAACAGGTAATAGAACAGTCTTCCCTGCCGCATGGCGCCTGGTCGCTGATCATTCGAAAGGTCAATGGGTTTGGCATGGATAATTACAGTTATCGTACACTTACCGTGCTGGTGCCACCTGCTTTTTATGAGACCTGGTGGTTTTACGCATTGCTGGGTGTACTGGTCATTTGTTGCATGTGGATATATGCCCGCCTGCGCCTGCAATACATCCGCCGCAAGAATAAACAACTGGAAGCACTGGTCAATAACCGTACAGAAGAACTGAGCAAAGCGCTTTCTTCCTTGTCCGAATCGGAACTGAATACCCGGCGTGAGATGCAGGTACGGGAGATCCTTTTCACCGCTATCTCCCACGATATCGGGAGCCCGTTGAAATTCATGTCTATGATGGCAGAGGAGCTAAGAGATAGTTTGGAA
The DNA here is from genome assembly GCF_003555545.1 of Paraflavitalea soli. GTDB lineage: Bacteria > Bacteroidota > Bacteroidia > Chitinophagales > Chitinophagaceae > Paraflavitalea > Paraflavitalea soli. Next base: position 1,475,373 of record NZ_CP032157.1, read on the forward strand.
GTGACGAATGTGCCTGATAAAACGAAGCAGTACGCCGATGATATCTTTAAATCCGGGTTTTATCTCTACCATCTTACCCGCAACCTGTTGCAGTACCTGCGCATATCAGAAAAGAAAGCCGCCTTGCAATACCGAAAATTCGACCTGCACCGCCTGGTAGAAGACAAGGCGGCTATTTTCCAGCCTATAGCCCGCGAGAGAAATGTGACCATTGAAAATGAGGTACCACTATTGTTCCAATTGCACAGTGACCCGCTTTTGCTGGAAGTGATCATTCATAACCTGCTCGACAATGCGGTAAAAGCTACCCGTGATGGACGTATCACTATCCGCGTGGAGTCAACAGAAGCCGGGCAAACACAATTGGTGGTGGAAGATACGGGGCATGGCATGCGCGAAGAAGTGGCGGGCTTTTTCAATACCGGCGTAGCTGCTCCTGAGGAGATTGGCAAGCCCGGTGGCACGCTGGCAGGCTTTGGGTTGATCATTGTAAACGAACTGGTGCGGCTGCTGCAGGCAAGATTACAGATCAAAACAGGTTCCGGCGGAACAAAGATCCACCTCGTTTTTCAGGCATAGGCCCGCACCTGGAGCTGTGCCTATCCAAATAATTTTCTCTTGGCGGCCAGGTCAATCACATTGGTCACCTCAAACTTTTTAAAGATCCTCGTTTTGTAGGTACTTACCGTAGATACGTGCAGGTTCATCTCCCGGGCAATATCACCAATACTCTGGCCCTGTATGAGGAGCTGCATCACATCCGCTTCCCGGTCCGACAGGGTTTGCACCGGGTTATCCTTCACCGCATCATGGTGCTGCAGGTTGCTCAATAACTGCTGCCGGATGCCAGCGCTTACATATTTCTGGTTGTTGAGCACACAACGTACTGCATCTACAATTTCGTGATTGGGAGAGTTCTTCATCAGGTAGCCATCGGCCCCTTCGCGCAGGTAGTGCAAGGCATACATCCTTTCGTCGAATCCGGAGAAGATCAGGATCCTGATATCGGCCTGCTTCATGCGCAGCAAACGGATCATTTGCAAATTACTGCCGTTGGGAATATTGATGTCGAGGATAACGAGGTCATACTGCGATCTTTCGGCCCATTTCAATGCTTCATAAAAGTCGTCGCATTCATCGATGGTTACATTGGCCGCCATGGAAGTAAGGATGCGGCCAACACCATAGCGTACGATAAGGTGGTCTTCGATCAGGAGTATTTTCATAGCAGAGGACAGGTTAACGGGTTTCGTATTACAAATAAAAGTAAAAATTATTATACATGATGTAGTATGATTACTACAGGCGAAGCCGACAATCGCTACAAAAGGCCTTGGTACAGAATTTTACATTTGCGCAAGTCGTATTCTAAAAAAGAAACATCCATGTCTCTAAGCCGGTTATACTGCGCCGGTCCCGGAGATCAATTAACCAATCAATTCCTCTTATGAAAAAGCGCCTGCCTTTGTTCAATACTTCCCATATTGTAACATGCTCATTTCTTTCCTTTATACTCCTGTTATCTACTATTCAACTTCATGCTACGGACTTCTTTGTGACTAATGGTAACAATGCCGGAGCAGGCTCCCTGAGGCAGGCCATCACTGATGCCAACGCCAATGCATCGGTACCACATAACATCACTTTTACCGTGTCGGGGGTGATCAATATTACCAGCTCCCTGCCCACCATTACCCGGCAGGTGACCATTGATGGGGGAAGTCCCGGCACTGTAACCATCAGCGGGCCGGGTGGCAATAACCTCATCGCGCTGTTTGTGCTGGGCACAGGGTCGGGCGGCAGTACCATCCGCAACCTCACCATGCGCAATACCGGCCTGGAACCCATCCGGCTGGCGGTGGCGCTGAACAATATTACCATCGAAAACATGGTGCTTACGCAAACCGGTGTACACTATATGAACCGTGGTATCCTGGCCAATGCCGCCGTGACCGGTCTTACCATTAAGAATGTGACCATTACCGGGCTGGAAGATAAAATGCAGGGCATTTACCTGAATGGCAATGCCACCAATGTAATGATCGACGGGTACAAGCTATCCGGCGGTGGCGGCTCCAGTGCTGCCGGGATACATGTGCAGGGGGTAGCCAATGGCCTTACCCTTAAGAACAGTATCATCGACCTGGATGATCCCGCTACCAATGATGATGGCGATTTTGGGATCTTCTTTGCGACCACAGCCAATAATATTACGATCGACAGTTCCGTCTTCCGCGACAATGAACGATATGGCGTGTATTGCGGCGCCACAGTCAACAACTTTACTATCAAAAACTCCACCTTCGACAACCTCGACGGCTGGACCAGGAACTGCTTTGTCTATTTCAATAATAATACTACCAATCTTACGGTTGATAAGAATATATTCAATGCCAAATACCGAACGGGTACAGATGATGGGGACTATGGTCTCTGGATGAGAGGAGGTGCCAATCAAACGGTTAATATCCTCAATAACCAGTTTATTGATATTGATACGATGGGCATTTTCGTGGGCAATGACCCACTTACCCAGAATCACGACAATATATTGATCAAGGGAAATACCTTTACCCGCAATGGTAATGGTTATGTTGTTTCGGGTGGTATTACCATCCTGGCAAGGAATACCACGTCCGATGGCGGGCCGGTGCTCATTACCGAAAATACTTTCTCCGATAATAATGGCGTATCCATTATGGTGCGTCCGGGCAATACAACCTCCTACGTGCTGCCCAACTTTACCATCAGCAAGAATGTCATTTACAATACGAAGTCGACGAATGGTACTGTACGCGCACAATATGTGGACAAGGTCATCATAACGCAGAACAGTATTTACAATAACCAGGCATTGGGTATCGAGTTGATTGCCGGGGGCAATTGCGGCTATGAAGGCGTCACCTATACGCCACAGATACTTTCCTCGGTAGAGACCGGTGCAGGCATCTATACTGTTACTGTTAAAATGCCTGCGATCTGCGGATCGGGCAATTGTTCGCTGGAATTGTTTTCCAACGAAGCCGGCATTAAAGGGGTAGGGGGACAGCATTATGTAACCACCCTCACGGGCCTGGGCTCGGGCAACCGGGTACTCACCGGCATTACCGGCAGTTTCCCGGAGATCACCGCAGCGCCCTATGGCACCTGGTCGGCCACGTTAAGAGTTAATAACAACTGTGGCACTTCAGAGTTTAGCAATAAGAAAGCCATCAAGGCCAATGGCCCGGCCGGCATCAGCAATGGTATTGCGGTATGGTTGCGCGGTGACGATCTTTCAGTGGCCAATGCAGAGCCCACGGCCAGCGGACAGGTGATCACGGGCTGGGAAGAGTTCAGCGGCGGGGGCGGCCCTTCTGCCACCACCGTCATCAATAATCCGCTCACCAAACTGAATGGCATCAACTTCAATCCTGTGGCCGATATGGATGGCGATGGGATCAGAGGGATACTCAGTGGCGCTCCTTCCTGGATCACTACACCTACCACCACCAGCGTGGCCGTTTTTAATCCGTTCTCTATTTCTGCCAGCGGCGACCGTTTTTATTGTCTCTTTTCCCAGGCCGGTTCGGATCATAATGTGAATACCGCACAGATCGAGTTTTACCGCACGGGCAATAATATCAATTCTTACAGGGGCAGTACCCTGCTCAATCCACCCATCACCGGCACCACCGGGGTAAAAGCTTTTGACAGGCCCGGTGTGTTCTCTTCTGTCACCAGTGCCACCAACCACAGCTCCTATTACAATGGGGCCAATATGGGCAGTGGCAATTACAGCAAAGGCAATTTTGCCATAAGCCAGTGGTTTGTAGGTGTAGGATGGAATACGACCAATGGATGGCAGAACGGGGCCGAGACAGATTTTGCGGAAGTGTTTACCTACAACCGTGTGCTTACGGCCATTGAACTACAGAAAGTACAATCCTATATGGCGCTCAAATACGGTATAGCCATGAAACAAAATTATGTATTGAGCGATGGTACCCAGGTATGGGATGTTGTGGCCAATGCAGCTTACAGCAAAGAGATAGCAGCCCTGGTGCGCGACAATGTATCCGTATTGCACCAGAAACAGGCAAAAGCCTTCCAGGCCGATGAAGTGATCAGTATTGCCGTTGGCGATGAACTGGCGGCTACCAACAAAGACAATGAAGATTCAGTGGTCAACAATAGGTCCGTATTTATGTGGGGCAATGACAGTGCTTCAACTGCCTATAGCCAGGCATTTACCGCCGGCACTTACAGCAGTAGCCGCATGGTCCGCAAATGGAAAGTGCAGAAAATAAACTGGGCCGACAAAGATATTACCATCAAAGTAACCGGCGCCAAGGATAATAATTACTTACTGATCAGTACCGATCCTGCTTTTGGTACCATCAGCCAGGAGTTGAAGTTTAATATCGATGGCACCATCACCGTGTCTACCGCCTTACTGGCCAATGGTGCTTACTTCACAATTGGCCGCCAGCAAAAAGCACCGGGCGGCGTATCGAACGGATTGGATGTGTGGACAAAAGCCGATGAGGGTGTTGTAAAGTCCGGTACCAATGCCATTAGCTGGGAAGATCAAAGCCCTTCCATGCGGCTTTGGACCAAGGTAAATGCCAACGCGCTGACCTGGGGCGGCATAGATATGAACTACAACCCGGCCATCCGCTTTCCGGGACCAGGCACGCCTGCCAACTATTTTACATTCACGCCCCAGTTCACGCCCACCTATACACAGGGAGAGATATTCTCTGTACAATCTTCTGCCATCAATAATGTGGAAGGTTTTCCCTGGCAACTGGGCGGCACCAGCGGCACTACCGTATTGTGGTACCGCCATACCTCTGATAATATGTACCTGCATTGGGGTACCAATGCCCGCAGGAACTTCTCCTATGCACCTAAGAATTTAGCATTGCCGGTTATCCTGAATGTGAACACTGCTGCTAATTCCTGGACCGCCTCGCTGGATGGAAAAGTGATGAGCGGCCCCGCTGCCTATACCACCAGCTTTACCCAGCAAGGCACCAACAATGCCATTGGTGTAGCGTATGGTTCCTACTTCAATGGACCACTGTCGGAAGTGATCCAGTACAAACGTAAACTCACTGCTACCGAGCGCCAGCAGGTCAACAGTTATATGGCCATCCGCTATGGTATTACGCTTGACCAGACAACGCCCACCAACTACCTCGCCAGCGATGGTATTACCACCATGTGGAAGGCTTCGGACAATGCCGGTTTCGTTTCCAATATTGCCGGTATCGGGCGCGATGAGATCGGGTCTTTGTACCAGAAACAAAGCCGAAGTATCAATACTGCCGCCAGCGGCAACCTGATCGCGGTGGCCGTAGGCGATGCCCTGGCTGCCAGCAATGCCGACAACAGTGATACTATTCTCAATAACAGGTCATTCCTGGTATGGGGCGATAACAATGGCGCCACTACCTATACGACTAGTGTAACGGGTAATAATGTTACCCTCCGCATGCCCAGGGTTTGGAAAGCAGATAAAACCAATTGGGCCACCCGCAATGTGACGATCAAGCTGCACAGCAGTGTGGCCAATACCTACCTCCTCATCAGTAACAGTGACCCAACCTTTGGTACTATTGATCAGGAGTTACTGATTAATCCGGATAGCACCATCACCATCAGTAGTGATCTGTTGCCTGATGGTGCTTATTTCACTTTCGGCAAGCAGATCGTGGGACCGGGTTATGTGAATGCCGGTGTACAGGTATGGCTGCGGGCCGATGATGGCGTATCTACCAATGATACCTGGTTCGATTACAGTGGTAATGATGCCGATGCTACACAGGCTGTGGTGGCCAATCAGCCAGCGCTTACTGCTGCAGCCAATAACTTCAACCCGGCTTACCGGTTGAATGGTACTACCCATTATATGGATGTGCCTTACAAAGCTGCTTTTAACGGCAACGTAACGGTGTATACGGTGCATACACAACCTGTGGCCAGTGGTTTCCGCACACCTGTCTCCAGCAGGAACTCTAGCGGCAGCGTATCCAAAGGATGGAACTATTACCGCAATGTAGGGGTACGCGAATTCTGGACAGGTACCAACGCTGCCGCCTGGTCTATTCAAACAGGTGGCGCCACTACGCTGAATGTACCTGAGATCATCGGGCTCGATGCTACCCTGGGAACAGGTAACGCCGTCAAGCATATTTATTCCAATGGTCAAACCGTGGGTACGGTTACCAACGGTACCTATATTACCAATACCACAGCGCCTTTGCGTATCGGAGCCATCAGCGATGGACCTACTCTTTGGTGGAATGGCGACATCGCAGAGACCATCGTATACAACCGGGTACTGGCAGCCAATGAACGGGCTCATGTAGAAAGTTACCTGGCACTGAAATATGGCATTACCCTCAATCAAACGGTTGCTACAGATTACGTAGCCACTGATTGGGATGGAACCACCGGCACCAAAATATGGACTGCCGCCAAGAATGGTATTTACAATAAGAATATAGCCGGCATTGGCCGGGATGATAAGACCACTTTATTCCAAAAGCAATCCCGCTCAGCCAGTGATTCACTGATCACCGTAGCAGCAGGCGATGTGGTAGCTGCCAGCAATGCTGCTAATGCCGCCAACATTGATGACCTGTCCTTCTTTACCTGGGCCGACAATGGCGCCGCCGCCACCTTCTCAGTGGCAACGGTAGGCGTGGCCAATGCTACGGCACGTATGGCCCGTGTATGGAAAGTAGACCGTACCAACTGGTCCGACCAGGAGGTTACCTTTAAGGCTGTGCAGGGCGGCGACCGTTACCTGCTGGTACATGCTACCGACCCGGCCTTTGGCGCGGGAACAACGGAGTATGCTATTAATACCGCTACTGGCAGTGTGACCATCAATACGGCCAACCTGCCTGATGGCGCCTACTTTACATTGGCCACCAAAATTGTAGGACCAGCTTGTGTGAACAATGGTATTGCCGCCTGGCTAAGGGCCGACTATGCAGCTGCTGCGAATAGCTGGGTAGACTTCAGCGGCAACCAGGTCAATGCCACACAGGCCACAGTGGCCAATCAACCTGCCTTAGCGCCCGCTGCTCTTAATTACAACAATGCACTTACTTTCAATGGAACTACAGATTATCTGCAGATACCACAGGCTGCCATAGCCGGCAAATTCTCCTTTGGTAATGCTGCCAGAACTATAATAGGGGTAGGTATAAGTGCTACTACAGCCGATCAGCTGCTGTTTAGCTATGGTTCATTCGTTACCAACCAGGCTTCGGGCATCAGGGCCAGCGGCGGCCGGCCGATCTTTGAAGGTTCTGGTGCAGCCAATGGCGTGGTAGGAGCAGTCAATGCATACCCGGCCAATAAAGTGGGCATCATCTCCGGCCGCTATGTGGGTGGCGCAGGGAGTGCCGCATCCATTTTTACCAATAGCACCACAGCCAGTGCTACAGGAGCTATGAGCTGGGCTACCACCATCTCTTCAGAAGGGGCACAGATCGGTAAATATGTAGGAGAGAACCGCTGGTGGAATGGTAATATCGGAGAAGTGATCGTATACAACAGGAACCTTACCGATGCAGAATTCCAGCGGGTGAGCTCTTACCTCGCCCTCAAATATGGTATTACCCTCAGCCAAACGGTGGCTACTGATTATATCGCCAGCGATGGCGCCACAAAAATGTGGAGTGCTGCCGATAATACCATCTACAATCGCCGTATTACAGGTATTGGCCGCGATGACTGTACCGAGCTGTACCAGAAACAAAGCTTAAGTGTAGATACGGGTATTGTGGCGGTAGCCATCGGCGATGCCGTGGCAGCCTCCAACCCCGACAATGCAGCTACCATCGACAATGATAACGCCTGGTTTGTATTTGCCGATGATGGCGCTGCTATCCTGTACAATACCACCATCAGCGGCCTGGACAATCTTACGGCACGCATGGCGCGTACCTGGAAGGTAGACAAGACCAATTGGGCCGATGCAGGTGTGACCTTTAAGCTCACCGGCGGCAATGAAAAGATATACATGGTGGTAAGCGCTGATGCTACCTTTGACGGCGCCGATGTATCCTATCAGCTGGATACCGATGGTAATGTGACCATCCCCAGCGTGGAGATACCCGATGGCGCTTACTTTACTTTTGCCAAAGAGCTCAATGGACCGGGTTTTGTAAACCTGGGCGTACAATTCTGGCTGCGGGCAGATGATAATGTATCAACAATTGATAACTGGCTCGACTATAGTGGTAATGACAACCATGCCACACAGGCTACTGCAGCCAATCAATCAGTATTTACACCGAATGCAGTCAACTACAATCCTGCTTTTGACTTTGATGGCACCAGTGATTATATGGATTTTGCGACCAATGCAGGTATCAGCGGCACCAACCTCTTCACCGTGGTGAGTGCCCAGGTAAGGAATTCCGTAGGTACCGGTGATGGGATATTGTCCACGCAGGGTACAGCTACCAATGGTTTCCTGCATTATTATACAGCTGCTAATAAATACGCTGTGGGAAGTTCGGGTGTTGGTGCTGTGTCCGGTACAGGCACCTATGCAACCGCCAATATTCCTTATTTCAATACGACCACCCGCTCGGCAGGCAATCTGTTCAGCCTGTACACCAATGGTAGTGCAGACGGTACAGGTACACAGGCTTACAATTTTCTGAGTAGCAACCTGCGCCTGGGTAACCGGGATGTGACTGCCGATATAGCTTTCGACGGACCTATCAATGAAGTGGCTGTGTTCAACCGGGCTTTGTCGGCCACAGAACTGCGCCAGGTGCATTCCTATATGGCGCTGAAGTATGGTATTACTATGGCTGGTGATTATATCGCTACGGATGGTACGACCACCTATTGGACAGCCGCCAATAATACCGGCTATCTCAATAATATTACAGGTATAGGCCGTGATGATAATACTGCTTTGTACCAAAAGCAAAGCCGCAGTGTCAATACAGCTGCCAATGGTAATATGGTAGTAATAGGAGTGGGGGAAATAGCCGCCACTAATAAAGACAATACCGGCACTTTTGCCGATGACCTGAGTTACCTGGTATGGGGGGATAATGGCCTCACTGGTACCCAGGCTACCGAATACCCTGCATTGCTTGATCCCGGCGCCTGCAGCAAGATCACCCGCCTGCAAAGGGAATGGAAAGTACAGGAAACAGGTGATGCAGGTGATGTGCAATTACAGTTATACCTGACTGGCCTGGTGCCCACCAGCACTTCCAAGAGTGATATCAAATTGCTGATCGATGATGACGGCGATTTTGGTAACGGTGGTACTACCGTAGCAGACGCCAGCGCTTATGACGAGGCTACCCAGGTGGTGCGTTTTGACAATATCAATTTTGTTACCGGTCAATATTTCACCCTGGTAACCGATCTTACCAACCAGGCGCCCGGCGGTGTGATCACCAATCTCTATACCTGGTACAGGGCCGATAAGGGCGTGACTGCAGCAGCAGGTGTAAGCCTGTGGGCCGATCAAAGCGCCACGCCAAAGAATGTTTCAGGCGCTGCCGGTGCACAACCTTTATACAATACCGCCACTAACCTTATCAACTTCAACCCCAATCTTGGTTTTGATGGCGTCAATGATGTGCTGAACGCCACAGGTATCAGCCATTCGGCTGCCGCTAATGGAGAAGACTTCTTCGCGGTAGTATTACCCAATGCTGTGGCTGGCTTCCATGATATTATAGGATTAGGTACATTGTCAAGTACAAATACGGCTACTGAGTTCCGGTTCAATACCAATCGCCTAGAGCATTTGTCCAATAATGGTACAGCGCTGTCCATTACCAATCCCGCTGCTACAAACGGATTGGTACAACTGGCCAACGGATCCCGCAGCAATGCAGGCGCAGCCAGCCTGCTGCTCAATGGTGCTACAGTGGCTGCTGGTACCATCAATCAATATCCTGCTGCGGACTATCTGAATATAGGTGCAAGAAGGGCATCGGCAGCCAATAGCTTCTTCTTCAACGGACGGATAGCCGAGGTGGCCATCTACAACAGGCAGCTGAATCTCTCCGAGCGTCAGCAGGTAGCCAGTTACCTGGCTATTAAGTATGGTATTACCCTGCCTCATAATTATGTAGATCCCGCCGGAAACATTGTTTGGGACGCAACAGTCAATACAGGCTATGGTTTCAACATCACCGGCATCGGCCGTGATGATTGCAACGGGTTGCACCAGAAACAATCGAAGAGTGTCAATGCCACCGAAGCATTGGTGACCCTGGGCAACTATGTAGGCATTGCTGCTACTAATGCTGCCAATGCCAATAACATGGACAATGCCACTGCCTTATTGCTGGGTGATAACAATGCCAACAGAACAGCCTGGACGGCCACCGGCGCGCCTTTGAACAGGGAACGCCTGGCCCGTACCTGGAAAGTACAGGAAACAGGTAATATCGGCACAGTGACCATACAGGTGCCTGCCAATAGCAGTGCAGCCGGTGTCAAACTGCCATTGGAAAAAGATGGCAGCGCCTACCTGCTCGTGAGCACTTCCGGCGATTTTGTGAACGATGTAACCGAAGTGCCTATGACACTCAATGGTACAGATTGGGAAGCTACAGTTGATTTCACCACCGGTCAGTATTTCACGTTTGCTACCAATGATGCCTGCGTATCGTCTACGCCGTTGTTGACTACCTATGGTGCACCATCCACCACCGCTACAGATGAGTGTTATGTAGATGGATGGATCTTGTTCAGAGATCCTGTCGACAATACCAGATATATAGCGGCTATATATGATCCTACAGGTCTCATAGACCGCTCGAAGATATCCGTGATGGTGGATGCTACTACGCCTTTTGCCGATCTGGGCGAAGCCAGCAGCACCCAGGCCGTACGCCTCATGCGTCGTATGTTGCAGGTTGATTGCGCCAGCTGTTACGATGCGGTTGCCAATCCTACACCCGGCTTCACCGTGCGGATGTTCTATGATCCGGCTGAAAAGGGTGGTGCGGAAAATGTAGAGGCCAATAATATGGAAGCCCTTAAAACAGCCAATGGCATCACCGACCCCCATGTGTTCAAATGGTTCAAAGCAGCCGGCAAGTCAGTTAGTGATGTAGTATCCGGACTGTATCCGGGTGGTATTGCTGCCGGTGGTCAGGAATGGTTTGATGGCGGCCTGAGTACCGGGCAGGTGGCCGGTGTTGATTATGTGGATTTTGCTTCTGTAAACAGCTTCTCCACTTTTGGTGGCGTATGGTCGGTCAACCTGCTGAAAGTGCTGCCTGTTACCTGGGTCAATGTGCAGGCTATTCCTGCAGGCAACAATACCATTAAAGTGAAATGGGCTGTGGTGGCACAGATCAATAATGCCGGATTCACCGTGGAAAGAAGTCTGGATGGTATTCATTACCAGGCTGTGGCTTCTGTATCGCCGCAGGCAGATATTCCGGGTATGGCTTCTTATTATTCAGCAGATGATAATACCGTGGTGCCAGGTGTTACCTATTACTACCGCATCAGGCAAATGGACCTGGATGGAAGGGTAGGTTATTCCCGGATCGTGAGTGCGCAATTGAATGCGGGCAACCTGCAATACCTGCGCATCAATCCCAATCCGGTAACTGGACCGCTTCGCTGGGAAGTGGTAGTGCCCAAGGCACAATCCCTACAGGTAAGTATCCTGGATATGAAGGGTAGGGTACTGAAGGTTCAGCGCCTGCAGGCACAGTCGGGCAATAATGTATATACCATGGCGTCAGCAGGCTTTAGTCGCGGAGCTTACCTGCTGAAGGTTGTGGCCGAAGACGGAGCCGTGCATACAGAGAAGTTCATTGTACCGTAATACAAGCGGCGAGCTATGAGCTGCGAGCTGTGGGTTTTGAGCGGCAAGCTGCGGGCAATTGGCCTGCGGTTTGCCGCTTTTTAGTTCGTTGAAATTATCGAAGCAAAAGTTCCTGGCTCGTAGCTCGAGGCTCGCAGCTGGCTTGCTGCTTATTTCCCCGTCGATTCCCGGGTTACCAGCACCGAGGGTACCACGATGGTTTCTGATCTCAATTGGGCCTGTGTTTTCCGCAGGCTGTTGAACAGCACCGTGGCGGCCATTTTGCCCATTTCAAAAGCGGGCTGGGTAATAGTAGTGAGTGAAGGATTTAAAATAGGAGCTGTAGATTGATTGGAGAAACTGATCACTTTTACTTTGCCGGGTATGGCAATCTTTAGTTCTTTACAGGCGAGGTATACCGCTGCGGTGAGTTTTTCCACAGAAGCTATGATCCCGTCTGGTCCGTTCTTTTTTTCCAGCAGGGCTTTGATGATGGCGAGGTTCTCTGCTTCATTATCTGTGCACAGTACCAGGTCGCTGTCGCGAAAGGGAAGGTGATGGGCGGCCAGTGCCTGCTTGCATCCTGTAAGCCGGTTCCTGCTGATGGACAGGCTTTCTGAAATGGTGAGGTAGGCGATGCGCTTGCAGCCTTGCTCAATAAGGTGTTGAGCCGCCAGATAACCACTGTCCCGGTCATTGGTGGTAATGCGGGTAGTAGCCGTTTCTTCACATACCCGATCAAAGAAAACAACCGGTATGCCCCGTTGCATCATTTCCGTGATATGCTGGTCGGTGGAGGTTTCATTCGATACAGAGATCAATACACCATCTACCCGGCCACTCTGGAAATCCGTGAGGATGGCCTGTTCCCGCTCCAGCAGTTCATGCGTCAGGTAAATAAGGACATGGTATCCCTTTTCCCGGGCCACCGATTCGATGCCGTTGATGGCCACCGAAAAGAAGCTGTCTGCCACCTCCGGCAATACCACCGCAATGGTCTTGCTTTGCCTTTTGCGCAGGCTGCTGGCATAAGGGTTGGGCACATAATTGAGCTTCTTGGCCAGGGCAAGCACCTTCTCTTTGGTTTGCTCACTGATCTCATGGCTATCCGTAAATACCTTAGAGACTGTTGACACTGAAAGCCTTAATTCCTTAGCCAACATTTTCATGCTGATATTTGCCATATTATCCTGAGTATGACTCAAATGTAGCTATTTCCCCGCAACCGGTTTCGTAAATAAATATCCTGTAATATGAGCACGTCAGCTGATTTCGATGCAAATTAGAGGTAGCGAATACCGTTTGATTATCCATTAAATTGTTAGCCACATGACACCAGTCAACAAATTGACAGAAGCTGAAATAAATCCACTGCAGAGTCTCGACGAGTGGGAAGACGATGTATTGGAACGTTATCCCGATCCGGAATCCATTGCTACGTCCAAAAAAACAGATGAATACAGGAACTATGAAACACCGGTACGCGACACCGTACGGGAGTTTTACAGGCTCAACCATACTTATCAGACCTACGAATTTGTACAGGAAAAGAGAGCCAATTACCTAAAGTTTGATAAAAAGGAAATGCCCGTATGGGATGCTTTCCAGTTCCTCAATCAACTGGTAGATGATTCTGATCCTGATACCGACCTCGACCAGTTTCAGCACCTGCTGCAAACCTCCGAAGCCATCCGTGCCGATGGTCATCCGGACTGGATGGTGATGGTAGGCCTTATGCATGATATGGGTAAAGTGCTTTGCCTCTTTGGTGAGCCCCAATGGGCCGTAGTAGGTGATACTTTCCCCGTGGGTTGCGGCTATTCCAACAAAGTCGTGTTCCCCGAATTTTTTGCCAACAATCCCGATTATTCCGATAGCCGGTACAATACCAAACTGGGGGTGTACAAAGAGGGCTGTGGTCTGCGCAATGTAGATATGTCCTGGGGGCATGATGAGTATGTATACCAGATGATGAAAGATTATTTGCCCGAGCCAGCATTGTACATGCTGCGTTACCACTCTTTCTATGCCTGGCACCGGGAAGGGGAGTACAGCTACCTGCTGGATGACCACGACCGGGAAATGCTGAAGTGGGTGAAACTGTTCAACCCATACGATCTCTATTCTAAGAATCCAACACCGCCCGACTGGAATAAACTGCGCCCTTATTACCAGGAACTGGCGAATAAATATTTACCCGAAAGGTTAAAGTTTTAATAGCTATTAGCATTTAGCTATTAGGTATTAGCTCTGCTAGCCAATCGAAGCAAACGCCCTGACAGCTAATACCTAAAGGCTAATACCTCAAAGATATTCCCGTCACATCAGATCATCACGAAACTGAAGGCCTACGTACAGCAATAGTTTGTTACCTTGTTGCTGTACAGGCCATCAGTAATGCTGCTTTATGAATAAATTACAAACTGCTGACTATATAGTCTTCCTGGTATACTTTGTCCTTGTGTCATTGTACGGGCTCTATATTTATACCAAAAAGAAAAAAGCTACTACCGACTCCAAAGACTTTTTCCTGGCCGAAGGCTCCCTTACCTGGTGGGCCATTGGCGCCTCCCTCATCGCTTCGAATATTTCTGCAGAACATTTTATTGGTATGTCCGGCTCGGGCTTTGCCCTGGGACTGGCCATTTCCACCTACGAATGGATGGCGGCGGCTACCCTGATCATTGTAGCCATTTTCTTTATACCCCTTTACCTGAAAAACAGGATCTATACCATGCCCCAGTTCCTGGCGCAGCGATACAATGATAAAGTGAGTACCATCATGGCTGTATTCTGGCTGCTGGTCTATGTATTTGTAAACCTTACTTCCATCATCTACCTGGGCGCTATCGCCATTACTTCCATTACCGGTATTGGTTTTGGCTGGTGTATAGCCGGGTTGAGCATTTGTTCCGTCATCGTTACCCTGGGTGGTATGAAAGTAATTGGCTATACCGATGTGATCCAGGTGCTGGTGCTCATTGCCGGTGGATTGATCACCACTTACCTGGCCCTTACCTTGCTGTCGGAGAAGTTTGGTTATGGCACCAACGTGTTGAAAGGACTTTCTTTATTGCGCCAGCAGGCCGATTCTCATTTCCATATGATCTTTAAAGAAGACCATCCTTATTATAAAGACCTGCCCGGTTTGTCTGTACTCATTGGTGGTATGTGGATCAACAACCTGAGTTACTGGGGATGCAATCAATACATCACCCAAAGGGCACTGGGCGCCGACCTGAAAACGGCCCGCAATGGGATACTGTTTGCCGCTTTCCTCAAATTACTGATACCCGTGATCGCCGTATTGCCGGGTATTGCCATGTATGTAATGCACCAGCACGGTATGTTCCAACAGGAAATGGTGGATGCTACCGGCGCTATAAAGCCCGACCATGCTTATCCCACTTTGATGAATTTATTGCCGGCTGGTTTAAAAGGTATGGCCTTTGCGGCACTTACTGCTGCGGTAGTGGCTTCCCTGGCGGGTAAGACCAATAGTATTGCTACCATCTTTTCATTGGATATTTATAAGAAGTTCTTCCACAAGGATGCTACCGAAAAGCAGGTGGTGCGTACCGGCCGCTGGGCCGTTATTATTGCGATGTTGATTGCTGCCGTAGTAGCGCCGGCCCTGCGTTCACTGGACCAGGCTTACCAGTTTATCCAGGAATATGTAGGGTTTATATCCCCGGGTGTATTGGCTATTTTCCTGCTGGGGCTGTTCTGGAAAAAGACAACCGGCGCCGCTGCATTGGCAGGCACCTTATTGACCATACCGGTATCTACCTTATTGAAATTCCTTCCCTCCTGGACCAATGGCGCTTTTCCGGATTATCCTTTCCTCGATCGTATGACCATCGTCTTTGTGCTCATTGTAGCCGTGATGATTGCCATGAGTCTTGCCTGGCCGCGTAAGGAGGGTAGGGAGCAACCCGTTATTATTGAAAAAAGCATGTTCAAAGTATCACCTGCCTTCATGGTAGGGTCGGTTATCATATTGGGTATTCTGGCTGCATTGTATACGGTGTTTTGGTAAACTAATTGCCGCCAGAAGATGACGCAGGCTTCGTAAGCAGGTCATCATTGTTCACTCCTTTCTTTTTCGATACGTTTTCCGAGAGCTTGCCAAAGTTCCAGGACAGCGCCAGCACGCCGCCACGCCTGATCTGCCGGGTGATATTTGTGTTGTAGAAGTTCTTGTCTTTCGTGATGTTTTTGAAGTCATGTGTTTTCTCCGTATAGTTCACTGCTCTTAAAGAGATATTGATCTTATTCTTAAATACTTTGTAATTGAAAGCTACATTGTGCCAGGTATTGAAGGGGTAGGTGGTTTGGATCGTCTGTGGCTCCTGCCACAAACCCAGGTAACTGCTGATGGTGAACTTCTCAGAGAAACGGTAACTCGTATTGAGGTTGAAATTGCAGCCAAACCCGTTATTGGATTGTGAGGCATCGGAATTGTTCTTTACGGTAGCGTAACGGAGTGAGCCATTCACAAAGAGGTTCCATTTGGGTGTGATCTTCGTACTGAAATTCAGGTTCAGGCTCGATTGAAATTCCTTCCCGATATTCAGGCTGGTGGTTTTGGTAATACCCGTTTGCGGATCAAAGGAAGAGTATTGTAGTATCTTATTGTTACTATAACTTCCTTCTATATTGATACCGGCAAATGTATTTCCTTTGGCAAGCCGTAGTTGCGCAGAAAGTGCGTGCGCCGTTTGAGGACCCAGGTCGGGGTTGCCAAATGTAATATTGAGCGAGTCATTGTTGTATACAAACGGGTTGAGGTCCCAGATATAGGGCCTTTGTAATCTCTTGGTATAGGTAAATACCAGGGTCGATACCTGGCTCACGCGGTTGGTGAATTGTATATTGGGCAGCAGGGTGGTATAGCTGTTGTTTACTTTCGTTTTGGAGGAAGTAAAATCGCCATTTACATTGGTGTATTCCACGCGGGCGCCAATGCGGAGACTTGACTTCTTCAGCTTCAGGTTATACATACTGTACAGGCTGATCACATCCTGGGCATATTTGAAATAGTCCGTGTTGGTGAAATTGGTTTTATAACTTTCCCCTTCATTGTATTTGATAAGACTTTTAAAGTCGGAGCTGGCGCGGCGCAAGATGGCTTTTACTCCTCCCTCCAGTTTGCCGTTCTTTTTTATGGGAATACTATTATCCGCCTGGAGGGTATACTGATTATTAATAGCATAGCTGTTATTGACCAGGTACCGGTCTGTACCAGGGTTGTCCTGGAAACTGTTGAGCTGGGCGTCATTCTTTCCAAACTCACCCAGGAAACGCAGGCTGAATTCCCGCTCTTTATTCTTTTTAAACTTCCTGATATAATCGCTTCCCACATTTACGCCCGGGTTATTGATCTTGTTGTTGAGGTGATAATAACTTACCGTAGAGGGCTGGGCCGTAAATTCTGTAGTGATCGTTTGATCACTTATCGTTTTGTTCATCCAGCTGTCTATATTGGTATACAGGCTGAGCGTATTGAGGCTATCCAGTTCCCAGCTTAGTTCTGCATTGCCAAAACTCCATTTTGAACTGGCATATTGGTCGCCATCCAGTGTTCTTTTGCTATAGATATTTTGGGTGAATGGGGTGGTCGTATTGGTATTGTGCTGTAAGGCAGGATCAGCAAACCCCGTATTAAAGAAGAGGCTGAGGCCGACCTTGCCCATCTTCGCATTGCCATTGATGGAGAAATTATTCAACTTATCACTGGTCCTGGAGAAGGTATTCAGGGAGCCATTATACCCCGCCACCTTTTTCTTGGTTATGATATTGATCAGTCCACCGATGCCTTCCCCATCATATTTGGCCGAAGGGGTGGTGATCACTTCTATCTTTGAGATCAATGCCCCGGGAAATCCCCGCAGCGCTTCTTTTACGTTCCTGGCAAACATGGAGGTTTCTCTGCCGTTGAGCAATACCCTGAAATTGGATTTCCCGTTCACCCTTATATTATCTTCTCCGTCCACTGTTATAAATGGGGTCTTACGCAGGATGTCAATGGCCGTCTCTGTTTTATTGGTAGGATCATCTTCCACATTAAACACGATCTTATCATCTGATTGTTCCACCATCGGTCTTTGTGCACTAACTACTACTTCCTTTAGCAGACCTGTGACCTTTGATAGCTGAACAGGGTCGATCTGTATATCCCCCTCCTTCATTGTAACATTGACCATGACCCGCATTTCGACAAACCCCGTATGGGTGAAGGAGAGTGTATAGCTTCCTGTATCGGGTTTGTTGAGCTGAAAGCTGCCGTTCTCTGTTGATAAGGTTGTTTGTAAGGGAATCGTGTTATTCTTTTTGAAGATGCGTACAGTGGTCAAAGCAAGCGGCTTGCTGCTATCTGACACTGTACCTGACAATTTTCGGGTAGTTTGTGAAAATGCACACGCGGGCAAAATGAGCAGCATAACTGCCCGGATAATGGGAAGAAAATACTTTTTCATGGCTGTAGCTTTGCGGGTTACAGCTATAAAGGTTAACGAATTACTTCGTACTTAGGGAATCAATGTGATGAAAGGTCGCCCGAAAATGATGGTGGGTCTCACAACCCCTTCTTCCCATCCGCCCAATAGGCATCTGTGCGTATCTGGCTGGCATCAACACCTTTGTTCAACAGGTATTTCCGGAACCGGCTTACCGACAAAGCCCTGCCCGCCAGGTAGAATGTGGCCCCTTTCCAGTTGGCCCAGCAATCCGGGTGCATATCTTCCATCCAGTTGATCGCATTCACAGCAGGCGCATCCATCGCTGCATCCACATTATCGACCATGATCTTTAGCGAATGGAGGGCTTTTTCATGTTGAGGTTGCAACTCCAATATGCCGAAGTATTCATGACTGCAGGCCAGGGCCGTCGTCTTATACCAGTTGTACAGGCCGATCGTTGTTTCATCACCGAAAAAGAAATGGTGGCGGCCCTGGTCATTGTACTTTAGTTTACCCTGACCTGCACGAAACCTTACTTCCATACCAGGTTCCAGGTTGGTGGCCCAATGGCTGCCAGGCCCTTTGCCATGCAGGTAAAAAAGCACGGAGCACTGGCCCTGCTGCTTATTGAAAGAAGCCAGCGTATAATGTCGGAAATTGGTATCATCTACCCTGAATTGGACAATCTTGCCCGGCAAAAAGTGTTCATGATCGAAGTCTCCTTTGAAAGTGACGAGCTTTAGTTCATCAGAAAGCATCGTTGTATGCGATACCGTTGCATGGCGCAGCCAGGGATTGGCTACTGCGAGCATAATATCTGCCAGGTATTTGGGGAGCTGAGGCATGGTATAATAATATTTATGAACTGAATATTAACTTTACAAAACTATCAACCCCTTCGTTGGTTATATTTATACCAAACGGATAAAAGTTTACACCAAACGGATTTTATGCAAGTCACCGTTAGAGATGGTCAGGGAATAGATTTCACCTTGAACGATACTTTTTACACCGATCACATTCACAAGCCCCTCGTCACTGAAAAACGGGAGATCTTCAGTTTCCCATTTGGGGATGCCGAATTAGTAAGAATTGCGTTTTCCGGCGTTTATATTGTTTATGGCGATATGCAGTTACATGGAACAAGGAAACTTCATTTTGAAATGCTGGATCACCATGACCTGGTAGAAATGCATTTCACCCTTGCCGGTAGTGGTATGATGATGGATGACCTGAATGGCGGGCAATACCATTTCAAGGCAAATGAACACAATATGCACTATATGCCCAATTTTATGGGAATAGGGGATTATGTGCAGCACGAACGCTACAAGTTTTTTGAAGTACACTTTACTACCGAATTTTTCCTGCAGCTGGCCCAATCAGGCAGTCCGGGTTTAAGGCGTTTTGCCGAGATGATAGAAAATGGCAAGGTCACCCAACTAAGCCGCGAGAATCTGCCCATTTCCTTTAATATGTACCAGTGCATCCGGGATATGATGAATTGTACCTGTACAGGTGGCCTTAAGCTGTTGTTCCTGCAATCCAAATGTATAGAACTGCTTTCCCTGCAGGCCCAGATGTATGAAGATGCCCTGGGTAAAACCTCCTCTCATATGGTTACCGGCCCCCATGACAAGGACCGCATCCTGTATGCCCGTGAATACCTGTTGCAGCATATTATTGCGCCGCCCTCCCTCACCGAACTGGCCAAAATTGCAGGTATTAATGAGTTCAAATTGAAGCAGGGTTTTAAGCAGGTGTTCAACAATACGGTATACGGTTACCTTAGTGATTACAAGCTCGATCAGGCGCGGGAATTATTATTGCAGGGAAATAGGGCCATCAAAGAAGTGGCCGACGATCTGGGCTACTCTTCCGTGCAGCACTTCAGCAATGCATTCCGGAAGAAGTTTGGCGTTACACCCGGCAAAGTGAAGTGGTAAGCAGCATTAAAGATCCAACAGCCTCGTGTGGATCTCTTCCAGCGGCTCCGGGCGCACCTGCGGTTCATTGGCAAAAATGTAAAAGCTGTCATCCGTCCAGGCATATCGTTTTACCCCATAGATCATCAGTTGGTCAAATATCCATACCAGCTCACCATAAGTAATGCCTTCACCCAGTTCTAGCTTCAATACCGAATTGGTATCATGCGTAATGGTCAGCCTTTCAATTTCCCGGCGGACAAAATCAAGTTTCGCACGTTGGTTAAACTGATCGAATTGGCTATGAGGTTCAAAAAAGAACTGCACTTCAACGATCTTCTTATTTTTAGCCGCTTCCCATACGCTATACTTTGAAAACCTCAGCTGCCCTTTTGGGGGCTTCTCGTCCGACGGCAAAAACATCCTGATAGCATACTGTTGTTCTCCAAAAGGGGTAACCAGGTACATGATCAGCAGCGGCAATGCCAGCAAACTGATCAGCCCGGGTGTATAGAATAACTTAGGAAGTCTCATGAAATTGAGATGCACAGGGTAGGTATTTCCATACAATCAGGCTTAGAACGGGTCCTGTCTGATAAATCCCAAACTAGGGTGATACCCTCTAAATGGCCTATTGTAATTGCACTGAATATGCTTACGACTTGCACTGGCCTGGCCTATACAGTGCAAGTCGTAAGAATATTCAGGTGTCTTTGTTCCTTATATAACTGGCACTATATTAAAGAGATAGCAACGTTATTGGAATGAATCGTTCAAATGCTCAGTGCAATTACAAAAACCCGAAATAGCGCCTACTATCTTGATTTGCAGTCTCGTACAGCAATCTGACAGAAGGTATATCCCGTATATGGCCTGAGATGGAAGTTGTCACATCAACGCCCAGGCTCTTCTATGACCAGGAAAAACAAAAACAAACTCACTAAGAAGCGGATCCACGAGGAAGCGGCTTTTGGACGAACAAGAGAGAATATGTCGGAATTTGGCCGGGCGGGTGAAGCCAATCGCCTGGTGCGTGAGGCATTCAATGATGTATTGCAACCTATCAGCGACCGGTATGTTTCAGGCAGGTTAACGAAGCGGATGGTCCGCATCATCCACAGCGATCCTGTAAGGGCAAGGGGCGAGCGTATAGTCACGCCGGAAGCATTGCCCATGCTGGAAGGGTTCAATTTCAACCGCAACAAATTACTGGCTGATACTTTGTATGCACCCTGGCACCTCTACCTGGACCATGCCGCAGGTTTATTCAGGATCCATATTCCTTTTTTCAATGCTATTACGATGGTCGACACGCAATCTGGTGCAGATGACTACCGCCTTATTGCCTGTGCTACGGCTATTGATTTTGAAAACCGTGATACGAAAACGGTAATACAGCAAAGCCAGCACATTCTAACGAATGATACCACCACCAGGTCTATCAACTTTAGCTTACACCTTCCGCCGGGCAATACCCATCCGGTTATACTTACCCTTGGCGTTGAATTTTTTGGCGGCGGCATTCCCGGAGCGCCCATTGCTTCCCGGTATATAAATGCCATGGCGGTTATAAAAGTAGTCACTGGATAACGATTTCGAAGATATATGAAGTACGAAAAGTATACGGATTTAATAATTGCCAATAATAACCTGGTGTATGAATTCACCAGCATTGGTCCTAAGGGGGCAATTTCTAAAATAGTTCAATTTACACTTACAGAAGATGAAGCAATCGTAAACTTGGCATTTGGAAATAAGAAAGAAGATGGTAGTATAGATGATTTGGCAAGGAATGATAATAAAGATATGAATAAAATATTGGCTACCGTAGTCTCTATACTTAAGATCTTCTTTGAAGCATACCCGGATAAATGGATATTTTTTGCAGGTAGTACGCCTGAAAGAACAAGACTTTACCGGATGGCTATAACTTTAAATTACGAGGAGTTAATAGTTGAATATGAGATAGTTGAAGTTTTGAGCGAAGGAGGTGATTTTCTGGATGTTATCTTTGAAAAGGGACGGGATTATGTTGCTTTTTTAGTAAGAAAAAAACTTATCTTTGTAATATGAAACCGAAAGAGAGTAATAAAGAAAGAGCTGCTAAGAAAGCAGCTTCATTGGGAATGAAGATCACGGTTAGCAAAGAGCTTGACAAACTTTCTGATAAAGTTCTTTTCCCTGAAAAACTTGAACGGGCCAATAAGATCTTGGCCAATACAAAGTTTCGATACGTAAAATAACCTTACATTAAGATATAGCAGAGCCACCATAACAGGTGGCTTTTTTGTTTTGCTAAGGATGCCCTTCACCGGATAACAATCGTTTGCAGATAATGAGAATCCCCGCAGCAAACAGCTACTTTGTAGATACCGGTACTGATAAGGACAGGTAAACAAATGGTATGCGTAGAGAAATGCTCTTTATGTGCCAGGAAGCTTTTAAACAGCAGCACTCCACTGAGGGTATAAAAATAAATGGTAAATACACCCCGCTCAATATTATACAATTGCAACCAAAAGCGCCGCTCTGTGACCAGGCTGGGGTACAGAGTAATGCGTTGTGATAGCTGCAGGAACCGCGCTGCAGGTAGTAATGGTAATATCATAGGATGGATATTGTAAAGGTGAACGTTGACGACGATAAAAGTAGTCCCTTTTGCAAAGGCAGTCAATAGTAGAGTTATGAGCCTCCCCGGTATTTTTACCAGATAGAAATTGTACGTTATCTTTAGTACAAAGAAAAAAACATGACTAAAAGAGACCTTACCCTGGTAGCCATCACCGTGGCAGTGATGTGTATTCCCCTCGCCATTGTAGCCCATAAAAACCAACAAGCTGAAATGACCTCCTCTGTTTTCGATTGGACCACCATCCCGGTGAAACCTACCAAAACCGGAGAATCACGCGCCTTCTTCCAGGCCCCCACGCCAACGCTCGATGAACTGGAATGCCATGTTACTACCCTCCATCCCGGTGAGTCTCCCCATGCCCCACACAAACATCCCGATGAAGAGCTCGTCATCATCAAAGAAGGAATAGTGGAATCCCTGGTCAATGGGGTGGTGAAAAGAGTAGGGCCGGGTTCGGTGATCTTCCAATCATCCAATCAGCTGCACAGCATCAAAAATGTGGGGACCACCCAGGCCACTTATCATGTGATAAAATGGAAGACGGCCAAAACGCCGAAGACAGGCAACTAATGTGGTGAAATATGCCTTTCGTCGATACGAGCCCGTCAAAGGTCTCCTATTAACTTCCGTTTAAATATTAATCTGCTATCTTAGTCCCCAACGGTTGGTACACCTGGGCCGTATCGTATCCAGTAACCAGCAAAAGAAATATAGGGGGACCTGCTTATGTTGAAATTTTCTACTATTTGCAACGATATCCTGTTTTTGCGGGTCAATAAGCCTATGCAATGGAGAGTTGTTGTATTGTCACTGATCTTATTGTTATCCAACCGCTTATTAGCCCAAAACTGCACCACCCTGGGGCAAAGCCCATCTACGGCTTTTCCCGTTTGCGGGTCCACTGCATTCAGCCAGACCAATGTACCTATTTGCGAATCACACACCATCAATGTACCGGGCTGCGGTACGGGTGGCTATTCCGATAAAAACCCCTTTTGGTATCGCTTCACCTGCTTTACTTCCGGTTCCCTTGCCTTCCTGATCACCCCCAACGACCTGGGTGATGATTATGACTGGATGCTCTATGATATTACCGGCAAGGACCCCAATGAGGTCTTTACCAATAACAGCCTGGTGGTGACGGGCAACTGGGCGGGTACCTATGGTCTTACCGGGGCTTCCGCCAGCGGTGTCAACAATATTCAATGCGGTTCCGATCCCGCCGATAATAAACCCACTTTTGCCAAATCGCCCAATATTATTGAAGGACATACCTACCTGCTGCTGATCAGCCATTTTACGGATTCTCAAAGCGGGTACAAATTGTCTTTTGGCGGTGGGACAGCTGTGATCACCGATCCCAAATTACCCGCCCTGCAAAGCGCTACAGCTGCTTGTGGCGGAACGGTGCTGCGGGTAAAACTGAACAAGAAAATGAAATGCGGCAGTCTGGCCGCTGATGGAAGTGATTGGTCGCTGGCGCCTGCAGCAGGCAATGTGATAGCAGCCGTGGGGATCGGATGTAATGCCGGTTTTGATATGGATAGTGTAGTGCTCACCGTGGACCGTATCATTGCACCCGGTAACTATGATATTATAATGAAAATGGGCAATGAAGGCAATACGCTAAGAGATATTTGTGACCGGGAAATACCGGTGGGAGAAAAAGTGCCTGTAACGGTATACCCCATTGTGCCAACACCCATGGACAGTATCAAGCCCATAGCCTGCGAGCCTGCAGAGCTGCAACTGGTTTTTAAGAATAATATGCGCTGTAATTCTATTGCTGCCGATGGCAGCGATTTTGTCATCAATGGCCTGCCGGTAGGCATAAAAGGTGCATCCGGTACCTGTACCAATGGCCTCTCTACGATTATCAAAATACAGCTCACCGGTCCCATACAAACTGCCGGTACCTGGACGCTCCAACTCAGACGTGGCAGTGATGGCAATACCCTTATTGATGAATGCGGTATGGAAACGCCTGCAGGGTCAACCCTGAACTTTGTGAGTTACGATACTGTGAATGCTGATTTTACCTACAATATATTATGGGGCTGTAAAAAAGATACCGTTGAGTGCTTCCATCCCGGCGCCAATAATGTGCAGCAGTGGTCGTGGAACTTTGATAATGTGGGCAGCAGCACCCAGCAAAATCCTGTATTTGTTTTCCCCACTTTCGGCAGCAAAAGGATACGGCTTGCCGTCAATAATGGCGTTTGTTCCGATAGTACAGAAGCCATTGTATTACTGGATAATGCGATGGATGCCAGGTTTGGTTATCCTGAATTCCTGTGCCCTGAAGATCCTGCTGTTTTTACCGATAGCAGCATTGGTAAGCTGATTGCGTGGAACTGGACGTTTGGCAATGGTAATACCAGCACCCAGCAAAAGCCCGGCGAGCAGCGTTATGCCCGTCCGTTGGCCAGAACAAAATTGTATCCCGTGCGCCTGATCGTTGAGAACGATAAGCACTGCCTGGATACCGCCGTCCACCAGATAGAAGTTGTTACATCCTGTTATATCACTGTTCCCAATGGTTTTAGTCCCAATGGCGATGGCAACAACGATTTCCTGTATCCCCTCAATGCATTCAAGGCAACCCAACTTGAATTCAAGGTATATAACCGGTATGGACAAATTGTTTTTGAAACAAAGGATTGGAAGAAAAGGTGGGATGGTACTTTCAACGGACAAAAGCAACCATCCGGCACCTATGTATGGACACTGAGTTTCATTCATAGCGATACCAAAGAAAAGGTCTTCCAGAAAGGTGCTACTACACTAATACGGTAGCAGCTATAATGTGTGTCCACATACATCTACAATTGTAGTAAGAATCCTACACAGATATTGAATCCTTTCTACAAGGAATCATACTGCATGACTGTAATTTGCGGTAACAAAATACTTTACATGTAGCCTTTTACAACAGGAGAATGCAAAAGTCCTCTGGATGAATATCCGTACCCTTTGAATTTTACCCTTCATTTTTTGCCGCGCTGTAATAAGGTCATTATTCCAACCGGATGCATGCCTGTCTGATAAGATCGTAACCATAAATCAACATAATATGAAGAACCTGTTTCTGTTTATAACACTATCAATTTGTTTTTGCAGTATCCAGGCGCAAACAGGCAATATTGGTATTGGCACCAGCACTCCCAATGCCAATGCGAGCCTGGAACTTGGAGCTGCCAACAAGGGCCTTTTGCTGAACCGTGTAGCGCTTACTGCGGCAGACAACCCGGCTCCGCTGTTAGCCCATGTGGCAGGCATGGTAGTATACAATACGGCCACTGCCGGTACTAGTCCCAATAACGTTAGCGCAGGTATCTATTTTAACAATGGCGCACGCTGGGTGAGGTATGAGTCTGTTCCTACGGGGTTGTTTGTAAAAAGCGGCGGCACACAATTGATCAACGGCTCTGCAGTCATTACCGATTGGGCGGTAACCACCAATAATTTTGGCAGCGCCTGGAGTGGAAGTGTATTTACCGTGCCCGCCGGCATGCAGGGTTGGTACAGCATCAGCACAGGTTTTCAAACCGGTGTTAGCGGAGGTGACAGCAGCCGCACCCCTTTCCAACATATAGCCATCAGGATAAATGGTGCTGATGTCGCCATCGGAACCTCCGCTGTGCAGGTGTCAGGCGGCGTTGTGGCCGGCGATCCACCGGGAAGCGGTTCCGCTACAGCATCCATCCATTATTATTTGAATGCCGGTGACCAGGTAAGTATAGTGGGCAGCCATTTGACCTATTCTATTCCCGGCAATACTTCTATTGCGATCGGAGCTGATCCATTACGTACTTATTTATCCATTTTAAAGCAATGATGCCTGATAAACGAAATCATTTCAACATATTTATATGAAACGATATTTCTACCTGTTGTTACTGCTTATGCTTGTAGCGGGTAGCCAGCTCGCTGCCCAATGTCCCGTCACGGCGGCAACGCCTTTTGACGCGGCTCGTGGCGGCGCCACTGCTACCAGCGGCACTATCATT
This sequence comes from Paraflavitalea soli, assembly GCF_003555545.1. Lineage (GTDB taxonomy): Bacteria > Bacteroidota > Bacteroidia > Chitinophagales > Chitinophagaceae > Paraflavitalea > Paraflavitalea soli. The sequence goes on from NZ_CP032157.1 coordinate 1,502,210, forward strand.
TTTTCCGGCCCTGGCTCCACCTGGGTACAGGATGGCGGACTTGCTAATGGCGACGGGGGCACCATGACCATCGGCGGTAATCTATACATCAACGGCGACCTGCGGCTAAGCAATAATTCTTCTATTGTTATCCCCGGCGGCGGAAAACTTTTTGTATACGGTAATGTGTATATCAATAGCGGCTCAACACTAACCATTAACAACGGCGGCAATTTCTATTTTTATGGGGAGGAATGGATCAATCAGCCTGGTGCTGTGGTCAACAATGCCGGTGGTGCAGGCATCGTGTCTTTCATTATGCCGCGACCTGCTATCAATGCTGCAGACCCGGTGAGCGGCAGTGCGCGCTATCCGGGTAATGCCACGGCTTATACCGCCACCAGTAACACTGTTCAATATGCAGATGGTGGCGGCGTGGATATGGATGTGAACATCACCAATTACAATCCCAACAATGTCTCTTTGTGTAACCTCGATAATTCGGCCGCTGCCGGCAGCGGAGGTATACGCCTCAGCGGCACTTTCGGCTTTGCAGCCGCCGGAGGCCATGTAGTCCTGAATGACAATAACTTCATCCTGTCGGCCACAGGCAGCTATGTACATAATGCCATCAATGCCTATGAAGGATATTTCATGAGCAATGGTACAGGTGTATTAAAAAAAGAAGGCATTGCCAACAGTGCAGCTTTTACTTTCCCGGTGGGTCAGGCAGAAAATGACTATACGCCGGTCACCCTCACCAATACTTCCGGAGTTGCCAATGACTACAATGTACAGGTGAAAACCTATGCCAATTCCGGGTCTTCAGAGTCAGTGCCTGCTGAAGGCATAGACCGCACCTGGCAGGTATATGCTGCTACAGCCGGTGCTGCCAATATCTGTTTACAGCATAATGCGGTGACCAATCCCTCCGGTACCGGAACTGATGGAAGCCTGTTTACCAACAGTACCGCCTTTGTAACCCAACAGACCGGTTCCGGCGCCTGGAGCCCTGGTACACAAACTGATGGCGGTTCTCCGCTAAGCACCCATTGCGCTGTGTACACCTTGCCCGCTTCAGCAGGAGATGTCACCGGTTATTTCAGCAAAGCAAGCGACCTCCTCTCCCCATTGCCGGTAACGCTCGCCAGTTTCCACGGCCAGGTAGTGAACTGTTCAGGCAGGTTGACCTGGAAAACCGCTTCTGAAAGCAATAGCCTGAAGTTTGTTATTGAACACAGTACGAACGGTGTTGACTTCAGTCCTGTAGGCGAATTAAGTAGTGAGAACAACAGCAACGGTGCTTCATACGATTATAATTATTCCAGGATCAACAATGGCACTAACTATTTCCGGCTTCTTATGGTTGATAAAGATGACCGGTATGCATACAGTTCCATTATCAGTCTTACTTCAAGCTGCGCTCCATCAATATTAATTACGCCCAATCCTGTTCAAAGTATACTAACTGTAAGGAATGTCCGTGCAGGCAGTCAGGTAACAGTGTTTAACGTAACAGGTCAGCAAATGGTAAAAGCACATGCCAGTGGCAGTCTGCTGCAGATCGACACGCAGCAGTGGTCAAAAGGAATATATACGGTGATCGTTGTTGATAATAATCAGGTATTGAAAACAGAGAAGGTAGTAAAGCAATAGGGCATAGTAGAAAAATAACTATAGCATTTCGCTGTTTTAGCAAGTCGTAGCCCTTGCGCAATCGATGGTGCCAATTTTCTTGCAAAACGTGGGAAAGCCATGTAAAATTGTACATTTGGCTCCTGCCAGCAGTTGGCACTGAGAAAATGCACAGTCTACTATGACATACAAATTGCTACGACCATCCTTTTTACTGCCGGCCCTTATGCTGGTAACCAGCCTCACTGCAAAAGCACAGGTTAAAGTTCATCCCGATTCCATACGCTCCAAAATGCAATGGTTTGCCGATGCCAAACTCGGTATATTCATCCATTGGGGTATCTATTCCGTGTACGGTGTAGATGAAAGCTGGAGCTTCTATAATAAAAAGATCAGCCATACCGGTTATATGAAGCAACTGGAGGGGTTTACCGCCACCCGATATGATCCCGAAGCATGGGCAGCGCTGATCAAAGAAAGCGGCGCCCGCTATGCGGTAATGACCACCAAGCACCATGATGGCGTAGCCCTGTGGCCCACAAAGGAAAATCACTACAGCGTTGTAAAGAATACCCCTGCCAGGCGCGATGTATTGACGCCTTTTTACAAAGCATTGGACAAACAAGGGATTAAACGGGGCGCTTATTTCTCCCTCATTGACTGGAGTCATCCCGATTATCCGGCCTTTCTGCGCGACAGCATCCGTTATAAGGTGGATAAAGAACCACAGCGGTGGGAGCGATTCCGGAAATTCTACGAGGCACAGATCAATGAACTCAGCCTGGCTTATCACCCTGATCTCTGGTGGTTTGATGGCGACTGGGAGCATTCCGCTGCAGAATGGGACGCCCAAGCGGTACGCCGGAGTATCCTGAAAGAAACACCCGGCGCCATCCTCAACAGCCGCCTGCAGGGCTATGGTGATTATGAAACGCCCGAACAGAACTTTCCGGTCACCAGACCCGCCTTCAATTGGTGGGAGCTGTGTATGACCATCAACAATAACTGGGGTTATCAACCACAGGATACCGCCTGGAAAACGCCTTATGAGGTCATTACCATTTTTGCCGATGCCATCAGCAATGGGGGCAACCTGTTATTGGACATCGGTCCCAAAGAAGATGGAACGATACCTCCACAGGAAGTAAAGCTCCTGAAAGAACTCGGCAAATGGAATAAGAAACATGCCGAAGCGATCTTCAATACCCTGGGAGGTATCCCGCAAGGACACTTTTATGGTCCCACCACTTTGTCCAAGGATTCTGCTACTCTCTATTTGTTCCTGCCGGCAAAGGCCACAGGACAGGTAATGATCAAGGGATTGAAAAACAAGATCAGGGAAATACAGGTAGTGGGCAGCAGCCAAACAGTACCGCATAAAATAGTAGGCAAGATATCCTGGAGCCCCGTGCCCGGGTTGGTATACATCACTGTGCCGCCTGCTGTGCAGGACGAATACATGACCGTGCTGGCAGTGAAGCTGGATGAACCTGTACAATTGTACAAGGGGCATGGCGGGCTTCAGTAGCAAGGGATAGTCATACCGCTGTTTTTATCTTCCTGCCGATCACCATCCTGAATACAAAAAACAACGCAATGGTAGCAAGGATCACGCCTCCCGAAACCAGGTAGCTATTCAGCGAACCGGCATAGCTGCCTACAAAAGCATAGATCGCCGATACCGGCAAATGCCCCATCAAGGAATAACAAAAGAATCTTTTGAATGAAATAGAAGTGGTGCCCGATAAAAAGGATACGGCCTCACTCAATACGGGTATTCCTTTCGACACGGCAATGGAGATATCGCCATACCTGTCGAACATGGAATTACCCAGCTGTATTTCTTTAGCTGTAAAGAACCGGTTAAAACCCCGGGAGGTCGTTCGTCCCAGGTAAAATCCAATAGACGAAGACAACAGGGAGGCCACTAAGGAAAGTACTGCCCTCCCGCAAAGCCAAGCATTTTCCCATTGAGGATCATTACCAGGCTCGACGGGATGGGCAATACTATATCTGCTACTAAAAAAATAAAACTAAGCGCCGAATAAGAGGCGATCTGCTGTTGATGACCGAGCCTGGTATTAATAGCTTCTTCCATATTCGAAAAAAGAAGAAAAGCAATAATAACAGTCGCGGAAAAGAATACGAATAGTGACAATAGTTTTTTCATAGTTACTTCATAAACAGACACCAGATAAGTAATAACAGCAGGATCAGGATCACCCAGATATACCAGCGGCCGAAAAGACTACCATCCTTGCCGCCGCCGCCATCCGTGCCCGGTTGGGGGCCTTCCTCCTTTTGATCGATAGTGCTTTTTATCAGATCAAGTTTTAACACCGCACTACTGCTGCTATGATTTACATTTTTGTCGTCTGGTACAAACTCTGCCCTGACATAATGCGTTCCTTTATCCAGCCCCTTTACTTTCCACCTGGCCCTTCCCAGCCCGTCTACCGGTACCGGCTCGCCAACCTTCTTGTCGTCTGCATAAAAAACAACTTTTCCTTTAGGCGCCGGACTGTCTGGTACAATAGAGGCAACTGTCGCCTTGACCAGTTTGCCCGATGGCCCTTTGATGGGTGGTTGATCCGGTTCAACCGGCTTGCGGTCCGGGTTATTGGGAAGGTCCATTACATGCAGATCGATCTTAGTACCACTGCGCCTGAGCTGCTGTTCAAAGAGATAGGTCCTGGCAAAACTTTCATCCCCCGTAGTGGCCACATCAAACACACAATGCTGATGCAGGTCATCGTCCGTTACCAGTTTGCATACCTGCTCTGCCTTTTCTATCGGCATACCCTCGAGTATGGGAGCGCCGGGGATCTCAAATTCGGGCTTCATTTTGCAGGGCGCCTGGATGGCAGGCCAATCCCTGTCAGTGAACGTTTCAGTGGAAGTGCCCGCTGCATAAACAAACAGGCTTGTGCTATCCTTCACACGCCAGGAATCAGCAAAGGTCTTGTAGAGCATGTTATACCGGTCTTGCAGGCTGGTTGGTAATGGACCAACATCTTGTCCATTGCGCAGCCTGGGTAGCCAGCTTTTACCCGGTATATGTCCCATCACCCCTTCGCTGGCCAGTGTATTCGTAACACTTACGTTCATGTACCATATATTGTATGGATTCCAGAAAGCGGGTGTTACTGTTACCACGGATTGATCCTGGTAGTAAACGCGCAGCCCTGTCTCTCCATTGGCATCGAAGGTGGTCACAAAATGACCGCCCAGATTAAGTCCCTGGGTGGGCAATTGAGCCGGCTTTCCATCCACGAAGAATTGTAGTCTTCCCTTTTCGCGGGAAGGCCCCGGTTGATAGGCTATCCGGTGTGATCCCACGCGTATGGCCACTGCGGTGTTGAGGCTCACGCAGGCTCTGATACCGCTATGGCTATCTGTGATCGGGTTGGCAGCCGCTACCGGTGTTTGCCGCACCTGTACCTCCATCCTGTTGCCGTCCTTCAACAGCGTAAACTCACCTACTCCCTGGAAATCGTAGCTAATGCCATTCACCGTCTTCACGTGCGGGTCGCCAATATGGTTGCCCGTCATCATGGGCGTGCCTTTGAAAGTTCCTTTATGATGGCCGCAAAGCTCGTCTGAATGGAAAGCAAATGGCCGCCATACAAAGTCGAAAGAAAAGTATTGCCGCATATAGTCGATCACGCTGGAGCCCCCTGGCAGTGCATGGAGGTCTGTATCTACCTTTCCCGTATACACTTCCCTGAAATCCCAATTGCCTACCCCTGGTCCACCGCCATCCCAGTCTATAGTTAGCGTCCCCCCTCTTACATTAAAGGTTGCCGGGTAGGCAGCCTGAACAGCGGACCTTTTAGTGGTGCTTACCGCACCCAGCAAGTGGCTGATGCGACGACGCAGGTTGCGCCGCGTGGTTGAGTCGCCTGCCGGCAATGCATCCCAGTCGAGCAACAGCAGGTCGATCCGTGTTTCACTGAAAGTGACCACATCGGGCAGGCCAAACTCCGTCATATCAGCCGCGGGTACCTGTACAATGCCGTTGGCAATAGGGCGTCTGTCCGGCGTACGCGTGTGTGTATCGACAGTCGTCGACTTGGCTACAAAAGGCCCCACAGTTGATTTTCCCCTGAAATAAAGAGAGGGATTACCCAGCTTGAACTGGAACAGGGCCATCGGCTCTGCCCCGGCATTCCAAAACTCTTCCGGAGTAGGATCACCTGGTTTAAAAGGATTCAATGGGTCGCCTGTATAGTTGCCCGCAAAATAGGTATCGGGTCCAAAATCAACCGGCTGACCGATCAATGCATCACCTGTTGTAAAGGTCTCGGTGCCTGAGGCCGTTTGACCTGAGATAGAATTAACCGTCGATACCACCGGTGCGGCATGAGAACGTGGCGAGATCGGATTGTTGAGTCGTATTACACGGCCCAAACCCGTCGTGTCGAGATTCTCAGGCACAGCAGACGCTGGTACAAAAGGTGGTTCTCCTTCCAGCGCCCAGGTCCAGCCACGGGGAGCGGGAATCACATCGACAGCAGCTGTATACTGCGGGTTCGAATTGAACCAGTTGTTGTCGGTGGCAAAGCGCACTTCAAAACGGCCTTTGAAGTTGATGGTAGGATTCCTGATGCTTGTTACGGAAAAACTCGCTGCTACCACAGCTCCTTCCAGCACCTGGATCGTTGTATCACCACGCGAGCTGCTTTGCATCATGGCATGTACTGTTACGATCGTTTCAACAGGGGTGATCGTGATCGGCCCTACCGTCGAAAATACCAGCCCTGCAGGATTTGGTGAGGCCTGCAGTGTTACAGTAGCCGTAGGCGTTGCCGGATCGGTCTTCAGCTTGATGGTGGCTTCGTAGGTCGAGTCCAGTGGCGCCAGCAGGAAACCGTCGCCCACCGAGTTATCGTTAACACTTATTAAAACTGCCATAGTTAAAATGAATTAAGGATTACAGAATGATAATATAGTTGGTTGCGAATAAACTACCTGATATAAACACGCCTTGTTTCACTCTCGGTTACCCCGCCCTGGCCATCTTCCACCATCACCTTCCAGAAATAGGCCTTGCCCTGTTGAACTTCCTTCACTTCTTTTGTCAACTCTGCCTGACCTGCCTGGTCTCCATGGCTCCTCAGCCACCAGGCAACGATCAATACGGCCAGCAGGAGCAATGTCAATAATGCCAGCAGACCCCGTCTCTTTTTCATCAGCGTAAAATATAAGAGCAGGAATACCAGCAGGATGAGACCAGCCAGCCAATATAAAAGGCTTCCACCCACTAAGCCGGCGGTGGAAGAGGAGGGGAGAGCCTGCGCTTTGTTGAGATCAGGCAGTTCATTCACCGGCCACACATACAGGCTATAGCTAAGCGCATCCCCATCTTTATCTGTTGTTTTATTCCATTTGAAACCTACCGGTGTGGTGCTTACACTATCGAAGTCTGCCGGGTAAATAAGCGTAGGCGCATCCGGCGCATTGTTGCGGTTGATCTTATCTGCCAGTAAATAGGTTCTGGCAAAAGTGGAGTCTCCTGTTGCCATCAGGTCTTTGATGGCATCCTCTCGGTGGTCAGCCGCGGTAATGCCGGCAGCCAGTTGTTCTGCCACCTGCCGTGTAAAAGGAGCACGTGGCTTTATATCGCCTGTCTGCCCCGGCACTTTACAGGATTGTGCGTTATTGCCGCCGGGCCATCCTTCTACACCAAACGATTTGGTAGATGTGCCGGGTGCATAATCAAACAGGCTGGTAGAATCCGTTACCCGCCAGGCATTGCCAAATTTGAAATACAGATCGTTGTATCGCTGGGTCAGGTCACGCGGCATTGGTCCCATCGAATTGCCATCGGGAAGAGCTGGCAGCCAACTGCCGGGTGCAATAGCCCCCATCAATCCCATGGTGGCCCTTATCTTCCTGGTATCAAGGTTCAGGTACCATACCTTATAATGATCCCACCAGCCTGGCGTAATGACCAGTACGGTACCTCCTGTGGCTTCTACCTGTATGCCGCCTGGAGCGCTGGTAGGCATAATGCGCCCGTCAATTCCCAGGGAAATACCGGTTCGCGTGATGGACACCAGTTTACCGTCTACCCGCAATTGCATACCCGAAGGGTCAGGTTCCTCTTTGATATTGGGCTGATAGGTGATGCGATGGCTGCCCGCTTTAATAGCAATAGCTGTATTCAGGCTTACGCAACTGGTCAGCCCTGTATGGTCATTAGGCCCCAAAGGGCCATTTGTTTCTACAGGTGTATGCCGCGCTTGCACTTGCAGGTTCTCGCCGCTTAATAGTATATATTCTCCCGCAGCCTGGAAATCATAACTCACTCCGTCAACAGTCTTGATATGCGGGTCTCCGTTGGTATATGGTTTTGAGCCCTCTATCCACCGGCGGATCGTTTCAATATCTGTTTTGGCCAATGAAGGTCCTCCACAGGGCATCATGCCTGAGGGACATTCTTCACTCGTGCGTGTAATACGCTGGTAGAGGGGCGTTAGCAGACTGGCTCCAAAAGAGGAGGCAATAAGATGGGAATTAGCCAGGCGGGGACTTGCGCCGGGAGTTCCTGTTCCCATGGGATTTTCATTCTCTGTAAAATTTACAGCCGTCCCGTAATTGCTATAAGGAGGGTAGTCCAGTCCGCCATGGCACTCAATACAGGCTTTATTAAAGATCCTTTGTACGTCTGTAAAAGTAGGCACCTGTGTTGCCATTGGCAAAGCGGCCAGCGTGCTGTTCACAGCCCCTATCAGCTGGGTTTCATCGTTGGCGTTCGTTAACCCTGCAACCGGCCGGTACCGTGGATCTGCCGGGTTGTCAAGACTGGGTCTCAACTCCATATCGAACACATTGATATAGGTATTAAATCCATTGGCAAACGTATAGGTCCTTGAACGGCCGCGCACGCCCATCGACCATTTATCTACCGACACACCCAGCGGTTGCAGGAAATAGCGGAACAAGGTCAGTTTGTCGAGGCTCGCAGCATAGTTCTCCTGGTCAACATATTTACCGCCCATGTCCGTTACATCCGCCGTTCCCAGGTCAATAGGCCTCCGGAATACATCCTGTCTTATTCTGCTCATGGTGACAGCAGTGCCTGCGGTTGTATTGCTGCCATACTGTTGTATCAGTCCACCTGTTGGCACCGTCTCGAGCACACTGAGGTACAGATCACCCGTACGATCCAGGTTTATTTTCTGGATATCCGCCCGCCGGCGTGGTGGGCTTTCTGTTCTTGCCTTTGTATTATTATAAATTTCATTGATCGTGTTTGCATTCCGGTCATTAAAGAAACTAAGATCTATAGAGAGGGGTACAGTACTCACAATAGTCGAATGCGTCGCATCCAGGTGAATAAAGCCTTTGGCGATTGCCAGCGCTATGGGTCGTACATCGATGGGGAAATTACTTGTGGCAAACCGGTGATTGATCAATTCATCCGATATGCGTTTTTGATTGAGCGTGCCGTCAAGACCACCCAGCAGATCAAAAAACTGAATGCCTCTTCCCTCTACAGCCAGTCCAGTCGTTACTACATCGCCGGAATGACGAAGCGTAACGTAAGCCCCGCCATTGATCAGAGCTGTGGCTGCGCCGGCGCCAGGCGCATTGTCGAAATTATAGTTGGAAGTAGTGCTCGTACCATCGCCCACAGGAGCAGGTTCTGTAAATACAGGGGGAACAATATCGAAGGCAAAATTGATATGGCCATCATTGATGCCGCCTACTGTACGGGTGATGGCATCAGAAGCAGGCACACCGGGCGGCTGCAGTTGTAATTGCTCAATAAGACCTCGTACTGAATCATTGGTGCGCCAGTTCCACAGGTTAAATATTTTGCGGAAAGCTGCTGCTTCTACTGATCCATTATAAATACGGTCGCGGTTAAAAGCCAACATGCCGCCCCAGCTATCATTGGGATCCCAGTTCGGTTTGTTCTTGAACTTCACCGTACCCGGAACAATGCCTGTAGTGCCCGGGAATGTAGACAGGTTGATAATATTATTGGTAGAGTGGCATTTGCCACATTTACTGTCATCTGGTGATACCATCCGCTCTCTGGGCGGCACCACGCCCCGCTGATCGATATGGGCCAGTATGATCTCATGGAAGCGAAAGTTCTTTTGCCCTTCGTCCCACTGCATATATTCAATCGCTTTCGGATCGGAACCAGGATAAGATTCATGCACCACCTGGCCGATAGAAAATACATACCGCGCATCTGCACTCGGCAACAGCAGGCGCGGAAATTCAGCTGTGCCTGTTTGAAGGCTCTCCGAACGTGTCATTAAGATCCAGTTCTGCTTAAATTCATCCGGCAGGGCTTTTAAGAAAAGGGCGGGCGTATTGACATGCAGGTTAGCATTGAGGTAATTTTGAATCCCCGTGGGCGTGAAATCTGAGATCAACGGGATCGGCGTAGAAAGATCAAAAACGGCCCGCACAGAAGCGTTCGCGCCCAGCGTTACCGTAGTGGGATTCGTGGAGCCTGTAACATCTCCTTCCCATCTTACGAATACAGAACCCGGATCATTTGTTGCGGTAAGTGTTATCGGGTTTGTCGATTCAAAGGTCCCGTCACAACTGCCCCCGCAATTGAGGCCTGTTGAAGTAGTGACCACTCCTGAGCCCGTACCCATTTTCATGATCCGGATGGTGATCGGTGGGGGAGGGCCCGCAAATATTACACAGGTTACCAGCACAATAATACAGAGTAGGGTTACCTTGTAAATAGGAGAAATGCTCCGGGGTAAGCCTGCATGCAATGATGTTGCTTTCTTCATAGTTTAGCTTTTGAATAACCGGTACCTGATCTCACAGGTAGCCGGAATACCCGGTTTGTACAACCAGGTATATAGATTGTATTCCCCGGCAAAATGCCCGGGTCGTCATAGTTTGCAATGACAGGGACGTTTGGTTGGCCTTAACCGGAAACTCAATTTCGGAGGTGCGGAATTGCAGACAATCAATACGGTACGATGAAATAGTACGGCTAAAAAGGAAAGACTACTGATCTGAGGCCTTGAATGTAAGAGAATGTGCTCGTGAGGCCACATTTCCGGGCAAAAAGAAAGGGTTCTGAATTGATGGATGAACTTGTTCTCAATAAAGATAGTAATATGTCAGATCAATGCCAATACCACAATAGTGGTATATTATCTCAGCAACATGACCACCCCTTTGCGGTACACCGTACCGCAGGTGGTAACTGCTTTCACCTGGTACACATAACCGCCATTCGGTTGCAATGTCCCTTTATAATAGCCGTTCCAGCAGGAGGAGGCATTGGTGGCTGAGAATACCCGCTCTCCCCAGCGGTTAAAAACTTCAAATTGTAAGGAAGTTACACGGCCCCAGTATTTTAAGCCAAAACAATCATTGTTGCCATCATTATTGGGAGTAAAAGCTGATGCCATATTATATTGCTGCTTGTCGGGCTGGAAATTGACCGCCACAAATACCGAATCTTTTCTTATACAGCCATGCTGGTCTGTTGCCTGCACATAATAAGTGGTAGGCACCAATGGAGTAACTACTGGATCTGCTGCTGTAAGCTGGGTGATGCCTGGAATGGCATCCCACACATAGGTACTGGCGCCCCGCACATGTAAGATCGCCTGGCTATTGGCGCAGCCCACGTCGTTTGAACTTGTTACTGTAATGCGTGGCAATGGGTTCACCGTTACCGGAATATTCAGAATTGCCGTACCCTGACAGGTATTTTCTTTGATCGTCACTCCATAATTCGTAGAAGTGGCCGGATGCACCAAGAGTGAATTCACATTAGTGGCCAGGTTACTGGTACCCGATGACCATGTATATTCATCTCCACCCGAGGCTTGTAATATTATCGTATCACCTGCACAGATAGTGCCTTTGTTGGCGGATGCTGCAAAAGAGGATATTGAACGCACATTGATGGTAACAGAATCTTTGCTATGGCAGCCATTCGTTCCTTTAACCTCCACCAGGTACTTTGTGTTTACAGCCGGACCGGCCACCGGGTTACTGATGGCGGCATCACTAAGCCCCTGTTGTGGCCGCCAGTTGTAAGAGGCTGCCCCGGGAGCAAAGGCCGACAGCTGGGTAGTGGCCCCCGGGCAGATCACAGCAGCTGCACTCATCGTGATCACTGGCTTTGCCTTCGTCATTATGTCAACCGTGTCTTTCGCCTCACATCCCTGCGGATTCGAGCCCGTCACAATATACCTGATGGCGTTTGCCGGTGTAGCAATAGGGTTTGCAATTTGCGGGTCGCTCAGGTATACAGTAGTATTCCATTGATATTGGATGGCGCCTGTAGCCTGTAAAGACACAGGCTCTCCTGCACAAACGGTAGTATCTCCAATGGTGTTTACATCCATCGTGCACCAGGCTGCCGAAGCAATAAAGTGATCTTCCACTTCTCCATCACGGGCAAATCCAGTAGCCTGCGAGGCCAGGCCGGCATCGGAACCCAACCGCAAGCGGAAGCCATAACCTGCCGCCGTACCGGGAGATAAATAAGCAGGCAGTCCTGTCCAGGTGAGCGTAGCTGCAATAGCATTGGGCAAAACAGTCAGCGTAACGGCCTCTCCCGTACCAAATACACCATTCCTGTCATAGTCAAACCAACCTGTTAGGTAAGCGTTTTGCCCTGTTGTATTGTGTACCGGCACCTGTACCTGATACGTGCCCGATCCGTCATAGATGGGGAACATGGAGCTGCTTTCTTCATCCACGCCCGAAGCATTGTCATCCAGTGTTTCGCTGCCATCGGCATCAGGTGGAGTGCTGCCAATATATAAACCATCAAACCTGCTGACCGATGGGAGCGGCGCCAGGTAATTACAGCTATTGTTCACACTGTATGATATACGGTGGTGTGCACTTCCATAGGAGGCGGGCAGGTCGCCGCGGTCTACCGGCGCCATCAGCCCAAAGGTGATCCCCATACTTCCGTTGGTCCCGTTTCGCTCAAACGCTACACCCAGGGTCAGGTCTCCGGTATTTGCTTCAGTTGCCAGCATGGGGTTTTGCCCCAGCAATGAAGCCCCTCCATACGTCTCAGCAAGGGACACCGCCTGTGTATTACATCCCGTTACCGGGTTCGTTGTTTGCGTTGAGTTGCGGAAGAAATCGATCGTCTGCCAGTTGCTTCCGTTTGTAGTGAGCTTAGTAACCTCAAAAGGGGTGCTTGCCTCCGCATCAGCCGTCACAAAGGTAAAGGCCACAGGAGCGCCTGCCCGGGAGGCCGTTACCCGCATCGTAAAGCGGCAATCAGCTGCAATAAGACTACTGTATAAAGCAGGTTGTATAGATGGATCGCTAAAATTGTACAATAAATGGAAGATGGCTCCCCGCCAGGTATTCATGACCCAGGGAACAGGTACTGCAGGTGAAACTTGTGAAAAGCGGACAGTGATCGATAATCCATCTGTTGTAGTAAAAGTTCGGGTGGCTCCATCTGAAATCGTAAAGCCAGCCCAGTTAAACCACCATATCTCGTTACGAAGATTGCCGGTACCCTGGTCGGCATATTGGGCTAAAGAACTGAAAGTAGAATAGGACAACACCATGGCTAAAACGAAGAACCTCATCATGCATTGGGTGCCGGATTTTAAAGGGGTGGGCACGAAGCTTCCAAAATAGAAAAAATAATGGAATATCCTGCAAGATCACTGATACATATAATTGTTATATATATTATTGATATATACAAATTAAAACCACGACGAGGTAGCTTCGTTGATCTCCTTCCGCAACTCTGATAATTTAAGCGCATAAGCCTGCAGCTTTTGCTCCTCCTCTGTTTGCGGCACCCAGGCCGGTACAGGCACCGTCTTACCGTCGGCATCCACCGCCGCAAACACGATCACACAATGCGTGGTCTTTGTTTCTACCTTCGTCATGGGGTTGATCGCTTTAATATCCACTGCAATATGCATACTGCTCCTGCCTGTATAAATGATCCGTGCCTGCACTTCTACAATATCCCCAATATGGATCGGATTGATGAACCGGATGCCACCCACATATACGGTTACACAATACTGGCTGCTCCAGTTTACGGCACAGGTATAGGCCGTTTGGTCTATCCATTTCATCACTGCGCCGCCATGCACCTTGCCGCCAAAATTTACATCCGAAGGCTGACTCAAAAAACGAAACTTAACAATGGGATCTGTCATGTATGCTCCTGTTTGAAGGCGTAAGGTATAAAAAAAGGGCCTGATGCCCATATACGGTCCTATCAGGATCAATGACGGCCTTGTAATGTCGGGTTTGTACAAGTATCTCAGGTCGTATATCTGATTTTTCAGTCGTTCGTCTTTAATATTCCTGCAGCAGGAATATCTACCTGGAAATTACTCTATTTTCGGGACCGCCTAAAACAACTGCCCGATATGAAAGAAAAGTTCCACCCGCTGCTGGTACTTTTAGTATGCCTATGCATACAAGCAAAAAGCCAGACCCTCCTCCCTGCCAACACGATCATCACACAAAACTTTAATGGTATCGGAGCCTCCGGCACAGCCGCCTTGCCGGCCGACTGGAAGTTCTCAGGTGCGGGCAATGGTGCTGCCGCTACCTGGGCCGGTATCAATACAGTGGCTACTACCCAGGGAGCCTCCGGCGGCACACCTGTTGCCGGCGGCGCTTATAACTGGGGCACCGCAGCAGGCGCCGACAGAAGCATCGGATTTATGACCAGTGCTTCCTATGCTGCTCCCAATGCCATCATGGCTTACTACCGTAATACGACCGGGACTACAGTAACAACAGTTACCATCAGTTATTCTGTAGAGCGCTACCGGGTAAATACCGGCGCTTGCAGCCTGGCTTTCTTTTCTTCTATCAATGGCAGTACCTGGACCGCACAGAATGCAGGTGATATTTCTGCCGGTGTGTTCCTGCCCGGTGGCAGCAGTTATACCTTTAGCAATCCCCAGGCTGTGACGAAAACCGTAGTGATCACAGGTCTTTCCATCGCCAACAATGCAGATATCTATTTTCGCTGGGTATTTACCACTACCGGCACCACTACCTCCCAGGGCATTGGGTTGGATGATGTGGCTGTATTCGCTGGCAGCGCAACGCCGGTGATGTCGGCCGATCTGAACGTTGCCCTGACTGGTGATGTCACCAGCGATGGACAAGCGAATGCAGGAGATAAACTCACCTACACCGCCACCATTAAAAATTCCGGCAGCGGCGCTGTTGCGGGTGTAAACTATTCCAATACCATACCCACCAATACAACGCTCACCGGAACCATCAAAACCTCCGCACTGGCCCGGGACGACCAATATACTACCCCTGCGAATACGATCCTTAATGGCAGTACTGTACTGGCCAATGATTTTGGTGTGCCTGCAGTGACCGTGGTATCTTTTGGCGCCATCGGCAATCCGGTCACCCTGGCCAATGGTTCCAATACCACCCCTACGGAGGGAGGGGGCACCGTGTTGATGAATGTCAATGGCACTTTTACCTATACACCTGCTGCCGGCTTTACGGGTGTAGACCGGTTTGCCTATATAGCCAGCTCCGGTACCCAGCCCGACAATGACGCCATCGTTTCCATCACCGTGGGGTCCGCGGTCAATGCGGTCAATGACAGTTATTCAGTGATTGGCAATGTGAGCATCACCCTGGCGGCTGGCGCCGGCATCCTGTCCAACGACCCGGGTGATAATAAAGCATTGCTCTCTGTAAACGGTAGTGCTGCCAATATAGGCGGCCCCATTACTACAGCACAGGGCGGTACACTTACCGTGAACGCAAATGGAAGTTTCACGTACGATCCTCCTGCCGGTTATGAAGGCAGTGATCAATTTACCTATAGCATTGACAATGCATTTGCAGCACCTGCCACTGCTACCGTTACACTCAATATCAGTGGCATGATCTGGTTTGTAAACAATAATGTAGGTACTAATGGCAGTGGAAAGCTGAGCTCACCTTTTAATTCGCTCAACAATTTTCAGGCAGTAAACAATGGGACCGGTAACAATCCTGCCGCCAATGACAATATTTTCCTGTATGAAAGTGGCACCAGCTATGATGGTTCTGTTACCTTGCTCAACGGGCAAAAACTCATCGGGCAAGATGCTGCTGCTACCCTGGCCACTATTACAGGCCTTTCGGTACCTTCTTATTCAGCCGCTTTACCGGTAACTGATAATGGCAACGCTACCCTGGTGACCCTGGTAGCCACCACTGCTGCCACCAATCCCATCAACCTTATTGCTGCAGCCTCTAATACCATCCGTGGATTCACCATTGGTAATAACACCGGTAGTGGCATCAGCGGAACAGGTTTTGGCACCCTCACCGTAGCAGAGGTGGCAAAAAATGGTACCGGCAATGCCATCACCGTAAACGGAGGCACCATCAATGGTACCTTTACCAATATTACCACCACCAGTGGAACAGTGCCTCTGTCATTCACCAATATCAGCGGCGCCCTTACAGTTAATGCCGGAAGTATTTCGGGCAACACGGGAACGGGCTTGCTTATCTCCGGATCAGCCGGCAATTTCACCTTCACCAATTTGCCCATTACCAACCCTGGTGGTACTGCTTTCCAGGTAGCTGGGGGCAATGGTACCATTGCACATGCAGGTACTATTTCCAAGAACAATGCCGGGCGGCTGCTGGATCTCCAGTCCCGTACCGGTGGCAGTATTACCATCAGTGGTAATCTTTCTTCTACCAGTACCTCAACGGGTATCCTTGTTCAGAATAATACCGGAGGTTCCATTACCCTCAGCGGCAGCTCCAAAGTGCTGAATACCGGGGCCTCAACACCGCTTACCATCCAAACCAATACAGGCGCTGTCGTTAATATTACAGGTGGCCTGGCGCTTACTTCCACTACCGCTATGGCCATGAACGTAAGCGGAGGTGGCACGGTTACTGTTACGGGAACCGGCAATACCATTTCCAATGGTAATGGCGGCGCCCTCTCCGTGGTCAATACAACCATTGGTGCAGGCAATTTAAACTTTCAAAGCATTGCATCCAATGGGGCCATCAATGGCATCCTGCTCAATAATACAGGTGCCGGAGGCCTGGTGGTGACCGGTACGGGAACGGCGGGCACCGGTGGTACTATCCAGAATTGTACACAACGGGGTGCACGCTTTATTTTGGCTTCCAATATATCTCTCTCCTATATGACCTTCACCGGCAATGGAACCGCCAACATCGATGCGGCAGCTACCGCAGGAGATGCCTTAAATGGTACCAACACCAATGTCGCCGCAGGCATTGATCTCCAAACGGTAAGCGGCTTCTCTGCCTCCAATGTAACCATCACCGGCGGTGCACAGATGGGTCTGAATGGTAAAGGTGTTTCCAATTTGGTGCTGACTAATTGTTCCGTGCAAAATACAGGCGATGAAGTTCTGGAAGACGGGGTACAACTGGTGAATCTGTCGGGCACCTGCACAGTAACCAACTCTTCTTTTACCGGCAATTTCCACCGCCAGTTTGAAGTACAGAACAGCACCGGTAACCTCAACCTCAGCATGACGGGCTGTACGTTCGACCACCTTAGCTATGTTTCCACGGGGGGCCAGGGCATGCTGCTGGTAGGGCATACCTCTGCCGTCATTGTGGCTTCCATTAAGTCCTCCCTCTTTAAGAACAATTTTGGGACCGCCTTCACGGGCCAGGTTATTAACAATGGTAATGTCACTATTACCCTGGGCAGTAACGGACTTGCCAATATCCCCGCCGAAGGAAATACCTTCACCGATAATTCAGGGGCCATCCAGATGCTGAGCGACAATGCAGGGGCATTGAATTACGGCATCGGCAATAATGGGATCACCGTTTCTGCGGTGGTGACTTCCGGTTTTACGCCTGTCACCTTCCGCAAAGGCACCAATGCTACCGGCTTTGTAGGTGGCACATTCGGGTTCAATACTATTGGTAATGCTGCTGTTGCTAATTCCGGTACCAATGCTGCTGGTATAAACGGGCTAAGCATTACCAACGAAGGATTGAGCGGAGGAATGAATATAACCGTGAGTAATAATACCATCCAGCGCGTTTCTCAAAGAGGAATGGAAGTGTTGTTGCAGCTCAACGACAATCTCAATGTAGCCGTGCTCAACAATACCTTCCAAAATCCCAACCCTTCCGCTGTACCAGGTAACAGGGTCGGTCATGCTATCTTCATGCAATCGGGTACCGATGCAGCGGACGCGGGCACGCTTTGCGCAGAAATACAAAACAATAGCATCAGTGGCGCCTGGGATGATATTACCTCAGGCAATATTCGCGTGCGCATGTTTCCTACAGGGGGCAGTGACAAATTCAGGATAAGGAACCTGGCAACCGGTACAGCCGCAGCCGTGGTTACGTTCCTGAATACTACCAATGCAGGTGCAGTGGCATCAGCTACCACACCCACAGCCTATCTCACAGGAGCTGCTGCCTGTTTCTGATCTTCAAACCTTAAAAACACGGGAAAAATGAACAACAATATATTCTTACCACGTATAACTAAAATGACCGGTCTGCTGGCAGCCATGCTAGGTAGTCAGGCCCTTGTTGCACAAATGAATCCTTTATCGCTGGGTACTATCCAGGCCGGCGACAGTGTGGTCATCGTATACGATGTAAACATCAATAATCCATTGCCGCCCGGTACCCTGCAGATCAGTAACCAGGGATCCCTGAGTGGGGCTGGCTTTGCCACCTTCCTGACCAACTATCCCGGCACAGCCACAGCCAATGATGCCACCATCACCCTGCTGAATGTAGCTCTCCCCATGAAGCTGATCAGCTTTACAGCCCAGGAAAAGAACAATACCATTGTGCTGAATTGGAAAGCAACTGCTGAATCACAGCTCAGGCGCTACGAGGTAGAAAGAAGTGTTGATGGCAGGAACTTTACAAAGATAGGAGAGGTGGCTGCCCGCAATGCTGCCGGCGCCATTGCTTATTCATTGGTGGATCAGTCGCCCAATAACGGGAGTAATTATTACCGGCTGCGTGTGGAAGACCTCGATGGTGCTGCCGAATATTCACAGATACTCCGCTTAACCCTGCACAACGGCGGACAGGTGATCGCTATCTATCCCAATCCCGTGATCAATTCCTCTTTTGTCCTGCAATTCTCCCATGTGCCGCAGGACGATTATCGCCTGGAAGTATACAACAGTATCGGTAGCCGCGTGTTTAGTCAGTCCATCAAACATCCGGGCAGGTCATCCACCCAAACTATCCAAATGGGAACTGTAGCACCAGGGATCTATCATATAGCCATCAGGGGAGCCAACCTCAGCTTTTCAAAAACCGTAACGGTGCAATAATAATAGCACTCATCAAAATATAGTATTCTAACATTGCACGCTGTAAGAAAAAGACCGCCTCATTATTGTTGAGACGGTCTTTTGTATTTTGCGCATAGCTCAAAGCCCGCAGCTTGTTATTACAACTTGATCAGCTTCACTGTTTGTGCATTATTACCCTGTTTCACCTGCAGGTAATAAGTGCCTGCCCTGTAATTCGAACCAAGTGTAAACAGGCCATTCGCTGCCAGTCCGCTTCTTGTTTCTATGGTCCTGCCTGTATTATCCGTCACCACGATGTTTAACGGTTTCTGCGATGTGCTCAGGGTGATCACATAGAACTGACCCGGAGAAGGATTCGGAAAGGCCTTCACCGTCAGGATGCCATCGGGGAACGGATCATTGGGTACCCTTGGTACCGTTACCTGCATATTTTGCGTGCTGCTGTTGCCCGCTGTATCCGTAGCCGTGATCGTGATGGTGTAGATACGGCCATTGCCCAATAAGCCACGTTCAGCCCGCAGCTTCACATGGTGTTGGTCCACGATCACCCAGTCGGGGGCCAGGTTGCCATACAATCCACCCGTTACCGGTTCATTGCTCGTGACAGCAAGTGAAGTGCTGACAGGTCCGCAATTATCTGTAGCCACATAGTCAACCGTCACGTCTTTCATTTGGAAGTTAGGTGGCCATATTTCTGAAGGGTTTACCGCCGCATTCGTGATCAGCGGACTTTCCTTGTCTGCCACCTGTACCGTATAACTAAAGGTTGATGTGTTGCCGGCATCGTCCGTAACTGTCCAGCTTACCAGCGTAGCGCCGGGCAGGAATACAGTACCCTGCAGGCTGCTGGCCGCTACAGGTGCAGCTGCAACGCCCTTGTAAGTGAGTACATAACTATAGGTAAGTGAGGTGTCGCATCCATCAGTAGCGCTGATGTCCAACTGTGTGCCCGCAGTAAACTGGCAGGCTGCTGAGTCGGTGTTAAATACCTGGATACTGCCATTTGTAAGCGCAGGATCAAGCGCCGTGATCACAGGAGCCAGGTTATCCTTCACCGTAGCTGTAAACTGGCAGACGCCGGTATTGCCGCCTGCATCTGTTGCCGATAAAGTAACTATGATGTCCTGGCTGCCATTGATAAGCGTGCCGGCTGCGGGAGTTTGTGTTACTACGATACCCGGTGCTGCTGTCTGCCCGTTTACCAATGCCTGGGTGGTATAATCAGGTAATACCAGTGCGCAGGAAGCATCTAAGTACAGCGTTTGGTCAGGCGGACATACAATGGCCGGTGGCAGGTTGGACGCCCTGTTGGATACCTCACTTTCATTGTGGAAGTGATCCAGCGCCGTTACCGTATAGTAATAGGTAGTGCCGGGTATACCCGTTTTATCGGCATAGGCCGACGTGTCAGTATTCGTAATGGCCAATATATTATTGGCATTGCTGATATCGATGGTGCTGTCTTCCGAGCGGTAGATCACAAAACGGATGGCCTTGTCCAGTTCATCCGTGGCAACCGGTTTTACCCAGTTCAGGGCAATCGAATCGCCCGGGTATTTCACTACTGTTAAGGTTGCAGGCGCTGCCGGAGCTACACTATCGCGCCAGGGCATCCGGGGCAGCAAGGCAGGCTTCTGGTAAAAGAAAAGCCGCAGGGAATCGCGGAAGCCCAGCTTCGTGGTACTGCGCATACTACTTGTGTTGTAAATGGCCTCTCCCTTAATATTGGGATACAGCGGGTCCCTGTTCATACGCATTTCGTTGGGGATCATCGAAGGATTGGCCCAGTTGACACCCTGCGCCGGGTCATTCACCTTATAGCCCGCCATACCGATATAGATATGCCTTCCATTTGCCTGGTTATTCCACCAGGGTACAATGGCTGCATAATTGGCGCCCGGTTGCCCGATGTACCAATACACCTGCGGTGCGATATAGTCTACCCATCCTTCCTGCAGCCATTTTTTCGTGTCTGCAAAAAGCGTGGTATAATGTTCCAATCCACTCGTAGGTGTACCAATGGCGGGATTGGTGCTGTTGCGGTAAATGCCTGATGGCGATACGCCAAACTTTACCCAGGGCTTCAAAGCCTGGATGGTATCATTGAGTCTTTTGATCAGCAGGCTCACATTGTCACGGCGCCAGTCGGCCCGTACGGTGAATCCCCGTGGATCGAGTGTGAAGGAAGAATCATCATTATAAGGCGTAGTACCTGCTGGCGCAGCCGGCGGGTAGAAATAATCATCGAAGTGTATGCCATCTACTGCATACCGTTGTACAATATCGGTGATCACACTGGTGATGTAATCCCGCACTACTGCAAGGCCCGGGTCCAATACCCGCAGCGTGCCCTGGCTCAACAGCCAGTCCGGATGCAGCCTGGCCACATGGTTGGCCGCAAAGCCGGGAAGGTTGGCTGTATTGGATACTGCCCGGTAAGGATTGATCCAGGCATGAAATTCAATTCCCCGCTTATGACATTCGTCAATCATAAATTGCATGGGGTCCCAGTCGGGACTGGGCGCTTTTCCCTGTGTGCCAGTGAGGTCGGCCGACCAGGGTTCAATGCTGCTGGGATACATCGCATCACATTGACTGCGCACCTGGATGTACAGCGTATTGAGTCCGGTAGCTTTGTGGTGTTCAAGAATGGTAAGAAAAGCGGCCCGCTGCTGGGCGGGCGTTTGTGTGCGGTTGGGCCAGTCGATATTGGAGAAAGTGGCAATCCAGGCCCCGCGCATTTCCCGTTTGGGTGGTTGCTGGCCAAGTGCCAGCAGGTGAAAGGCAGTAAGTAATACGGCAAGTAAAGATCTCTTCATACAGTATAGTTTGCAGGTTTGTGCTCTAATTTAGCGAAAGGCCTGCAAAATTTTGCGACTTTAGCGCCGTGTGGATAGAAAAATAACCGGCAAAAACACGCATGTGTAGGCGCTTACTGATGATGTCATTAATTCACTGAAAGACTGATCTTATTGACCCATAGCATTGTCCGGTCAAAATAGTGCAGAAACTGTTTCACCATAAAAGCACGGTCGATACTGGTTTTCTGATGGTATACCTCCCTGCCATTGATGATCACTTTCACCGGTTGCGATAGGTCGACCATCATCAAACTAATGTAAATGGTAATACTATCTGTTTTATAGGTGTCGATCGTAAAGGTATTGCTGCAAAAAGTAGCCGTGGTTTGCGAAAGATCATTTCCGTATTCGATAGCTACTTTTTTAGTACCGTCCATATCAAAACTCCGTAAGGTATCTGAAAAATGTTCCTTTGAAGTTTTTCTTAAAGTATCTATCTGCACCTGTAGCCAGTCGCAACGGGAAAGGAAATTGCTGCCCGTAAACCAGGTTATTTTGTTATTGGGAAACGGTCGACTGGCCGTCTGCATATTCCGGAAGATCAATGGCAATACCTTTTTAGCATAGGGGTAATAAAAATGATCTTCACCAGCGACGGTCCTGAATAGCCAGTTGGCGCCTAGCTTAGCGGCAAAAGCAGCCCTGGTCTTTACCGACAGGTTGTTGTAGAAATCATGTTCCGCTGAAAATGAAAAGACAGGTCTGTTGGTATAGTTCATAAAAGAGCCCCGGCCATTGGGCCATCCGTTGATCGCATAGAATTTGGCAAACTGTGTTGGGTTGCCCGTTGCAATATTGTAAGCACTGGAACCTCCATCGGAAAAACCTGCCAGGAACACTTTGTTGTCATCAATATTGAATATTTTCTTGGTTTGTATCACTGCCTTTTCAATGTTAATATATCCTTCATCTGTATACAAGGCTACCGACCGGTTCACTACAGGAAATATTTCAATCATATTAGCGTCTTCCAGGTAGGGATAAGTAGGGTTCTCAAACTGGTAGCCTTTCTTTTCATCCTTAGGCAGATTCGGTCTGGCCCACCAGCCGCCGGGTATATATACCAACAGGGCATTGGGCTTACGAGCATCGTAGTTTGTTGGGATATACAGGAAGTAAGGAATGTTCAAGGTGTCATTGATGCGGGTATAATATTTCACTACCCTTCCTTTTTTACCTGGAACAGGATAAGCACTCCATTGCTGTAGCAAGGTATACAACGAATCATCAGGAATACTTTTGTCGGCCTGCCAGGTGGCAATTTTTTTGAGGTGATCGTTTTGTTGCACACCATACAATGCCGGGTCAATACTTTTCAGGAATAGGTCCTTCTCATTATTGAGCGATGTTTCGAAAGGTTTCCATCGCTTATCGGCTTTCAACGACACGATCAGTGTATCGGTATTGATATCCGTTATGTCAACCCAGCCCATCTTCTTGCAAATATCCAAATACCTGAATGCAAGATCATGATCCCCGCTATAGGCAAAACATGCCACCCCGTTCAAATAAGTGAAATAGGAGGGGTAGGGAAGGGGTTGCTGAAATGCTTTTTTATAGAGTGCTGCCGCAGCGGTATAATCTTTCTTCTTAAAATGAAGTAGGGAAGCTGAATCCAGCAGTGTATTCACTGTTTGTGCAGTGGTACTCATTAATAACAGGAGAAGAAAAGGAAGAATCAGACGCTTCATGGCCTTTTGGGTCTAAAATTAATTATCTGGCGCCTGGCAGAATTGTACTCATGCGACAATTATTCTTTCTGGTGAAATTGCCACCAGGTGTCAGCCTGCCCTATATGCTTCCCTTCTCTGAAAAAGGCTGCCGGGGTAAGTCCCGTTAATTTGCGGAATGTTTTGATCATATAGGATTGATCGAGGAACCCGCCCTCATAGGCCAGCCGGGTATAGCTATCTTTATTGTCGTGCAACACGCGCTGATCTACCACATACCGGAAGCGCGCGATCATACGAAACAATTCAGGAGAAATAGACAGGTGGCTCCTGAAATGCCTGTTAAGCGCCCGCGGGTGAAACCGGTTCTTGAGGGCTACTTCTTTTATGCTCAACAGGTGGTCCGGATCACTCAGGTCTTGTATAGCTCCATTCAAAGCCTCGTAAGAATGCTTCCTGTAAACAGATAAGAAGAATGATTCCAGTAATGGAATACTTTCGGTAAGATCTTCCAGGGAAAAGCATTGCGCCACCATGTCGTCCCATAATGCCTTTTCCCTGGGATTAAAGGGTTGCAATTCTGCGGGGGCCAGTTCAGAATAGGATTGCTGTATAAAATGGTTCAATCCCAGCGGAAAGAATACAATACCAAGTTTCTCCACCTTTCCCTGCTGTACTACCGTTCTTGTACTATGTTGCCGCGTGAGTAATTTAACCGTTGGTGCTCCCTCCGTACAGGTGATATGTGTTTCGCCGTTCAATTGCTCAACTACAGCATGGCGATAAAAAGACAGGGTTGTTTTAGTATGCGGAAAGAAGGAGTATTTGTTATAATAATGTTCATTATCTGTCCTGTCGATATAGAAATAGGAAATATGCTTTCGCAGCAGGGAATGGGTGGGCAGGTAGGTGTGAAAGAAATGGGCCATATCCTTGTTCACTATTCTTTTCAGTACTCGTTTAAAGTTCCAAGGTATGAAAATCCCTTCGTTGGCACAAGTCCCGCCGGCCACTTACAATTTCGTTTCTGCCAACTCCTTCGGTGCATTAGCTATAAACTCATTCAGTCCTGTATCCTCCAGGAATTTGTTGGAAAATAAGCGGGCCTTTTTTTCAGTGAGCAGCGCACTGCGGTGGGCTTTCCAGGTAGTGGCTTTGTCGCCGTACATATGCTGCACCAGGCCGGGAAATGCCCAGTCTGCATTCTTGCCCCAGTGGATGGTAAAAGGAATATGATTGGCTTGCAATACTTCGATCGTGCGCGTACAGAATTGTTCCAGGCTGATCATCTTATTCTTTCTCCCCTTCCAGATCAATCCATCGATCTCGATCATACAGGTTACGGGAAACTGTGTAAAGGCCAGGGTAGCCTTCGATTGCTTTACAAACCGCATGGCATAGATGCCGGGTATAGGGCCTTCTTCCCGCGCCAGTTTGGTGAGCAGTTCCAGTGTTTTCGGTGAATCGGTATGGTCAACGCCTACGGCAATGGCAAAGGCCGGCCCCTGGTAGGGTGCGTCCCAAAAGATCTCTGCCAGCGTGCCGGTAGCTTCCAGGTCTACCGGAGGCAATACCGCAGTGCCCAATAATTTGATCAGCTTGGGAATACTGTTCTTGTATTTCTCGGCTATTTTGGTAAACAGGATAATGAGGTCGCGGTAGATCGCTGTCTTCATCCTCGGCAGCGGATCAGGGTATGCTGCCACATAGGGCTTTTTATAGAGCGCTTCCACCACATATTCCGGATCATCCACATAAGGATTGATAAACACCTTGTAATGAAAGGGACGATTCCCTTTTCCTTGTGCATCTGTTTCGCCCGGAATGGTAAACGGTGAATTGGCAAAGTCAAGCGTCTTCGCCAGCTCCAGTGCCAGCTCTTTATTGATCTTTTTTACATAGCGTTTTAATAAGTAACGGTCTTCTGTTTCGATGACCACGCCATGAATAAAGCCAAAGGCGCCAATGCCTACCAGGGCCGCATAGAAAAGGCCATCATTGCGTATGACCCTTGCTTTGATGCGCCGGGCAAATACATCCGACAGGGCTGGCGCCGTATGGCGTTCGAGGTACACAATATCGTTGGCGTCCGGGCCAATGATCAGGTTGATGCCCACTACACAGTCTTGTACTGCCCCTACACCCAATGCAGATCCATGTACACCGGTAGACAGACAACCGGCAATCGTTTGCCCATTGCTGGCTCCCGTAGCCTGGAGGGATTTGCCATGGTCAAAAACAAATTTGTGGATCTCCTTGATCACGTTGCCGCATTGTACAAAGAAAAGATTGGCCTGTTTGAAAGTGGAGGCGGGGTGCATCTCGTCATCGAGGATGGCTTTCTTCAGATTCATTTCGGCATTGAAATGCATATTGTCTTTCTGGTGCGCAATATGGTTCATGGACCAGGCCGAGCCATAGGCCCTGAATCCTTCCTGCTTATCCAATGCCTCCTTCAGCAGCCGTTGGATCTCTGTAGCAGCATCATTGTACCGGTCGATCAGGGAAGGCATATTGCCCTTGCCTTCCAGGGAGGTCTTGTATAATACTTTGGTAGGGAAGGGGCCATTGTTATGGAACGTATCCCAGTTGCCTATTTCATGTTTGGTAGTAGTCGCCATTGCAATTCGTTTTAATGCGTATGATCTGTATTCCCTCGTTGCCTCAATGCCTTGTTGCCTTGATGCCTTATTGCCTTTACTGCTCCTTCAAACACACATACTTGATCTTCACTTTCCGTTTTTTTCCAAAGGTGATGGCGCTCAGCAGCACCCCGCCGAAGGTTACCCGGTATTCAACAGAATAAAACCCGCCCGAAGGGCATCTTTCGATCAGGAAGAACTCTCCTTCCTGCAGCTTTAAGGAGATCGTGGTATCAATTACATGTACTTTTTTGCCCTTGTAGAAATTGCCGGAGTTATTAAGCGGATCAGGTTCAGGTGTTCCTTCCTTGTTTACGATCCGTACCGAATAGCAGGATGACAGCGAGATCATAATAATGAGAACGCCAGCCAATAAAGAAAGGTAGTGGCGGCATGTGCAGACGCGTATGCTCATGTTGTGGCAGTTTTAGTGATGGCCATTATTATCCGCATGCGGCATGCAACGGATAAATAGCCCGGTTACATCAATAAATATCCGTATTATTTAAATAACAGCAGATACCACAAAGTGGTGATACCCCTGTCGATGCATCATTGTTTTAAAAATGACACACCACAGGGGTACCAGGATCAAGAAACGAAGTTTATCTACACGCAGGCTGGCTGGCAGAGCATCAGGATTGCTTTGACTTTTTGATCTCCATCAGCTTCTTGCCATGAATGAAGACTTTCAGGCTACGCCTTTTGAGTGATACAACAGGATGTTTTTTTACGTGGTCATCCATTTGCCGGTTATAAACAGCCAGGATATCCTTATAAGATAGCAGGCCTGTGATCTGCCGGCTGTTGGATGTACCCACCACCGGCAATACATCTACGTTCTCCTGCGCCATCAGTGCTGCTGCCTGTCCCAGACTATGATTGCCTGGTATAGAGATCTGGTCGGGTTGCAGGAGGGTCCCAATTAAAGGATGGCGGTCACGTGTTTGTGTGACCTGCGACACCAATATTCTATCCAGCATATCCGGTTCGTACGAATGAGGTGTTTTAACGCCCCTGCGCGCGATCTTTTCCGTCATGATGGTATTCTCCATCAGGAAGAATGACACGAAATAAGAGGCGCAGCAGGCTGCCAGCAAGGGCAACAGCGCATTGGATTGCGCGGTTGTTTCCACTGCAAAAATAATGGAGGTGAGCAAAGCCCTCGAAGCACCTGCAAATATAGCCGACATGCCCACCAGTGCCGCGAGCGACAAACTGATGCCGGCTTGCGGAAACAGGAGTTGCGCGGCAGTACCGAGCAATGCTCCCGTAGCGCCGCCGATCGTAAGCAAAGGCGCCAATGTACCACCCGATGTGCCGCTGCCCAGGGCGATGGCCCAGGAAAGAAATTTGAGCAGGCACAAGGTCAATACAAAACGGATGGGCAAACTGCCTGATAGCACATCCGTAATGTTTTCGTAGCCCACGCCCAGCGTACGGGGAGCAAAATAACCGATTATACCTACGGCCAGGCCGCCAATGGCAGGCCACCACATCCAGTGGATGGGCAGCTTTTCAAACATATCCTCAATGAAATACACGGCTTTCGTGATCAGTACCGATAATACACCCAGGCAGATACCCATGATGCTGTAAGCAAACAAAGCTTCATTGGAAGGCATGCTGATAACATGGGCTATAAAGAATACTGGTCCCGGTTCAAATAAGAAATGATGCCCAGCCGCACCGGTAATGCAGGCCAGCGAAACAGGTATGATGGACCGGGGAGAAAATTCAAACAACAACAATTCAATGGCCAGGAAGATGGCCGCCACCGGGCTGCCAAATATGGCCGACATACCAGCGGTGGCGCCGGCAGCCAATAGTATTTTGCGTTCGTTGTGGGTGATCTTCAAAATCTGTCCGATCGTAGATCCCAACGCACCGCCCGTGGCAATGATGGGACCTTCCGCACCAAATGGTCCGCCCGTACCGATGGCGATGGCAGAAGAGACAGGCTTTAGGTAAGTGATCGCAGGTTTGATCTTACTCTGGTTTACCAATATCTGTTCCATCGCTTCCGGAATACCATGCCCCCGGATAGCTTTTGATCCATATAACGCCATTAAGCCTACAATGAACCCACCAACGACGGGCACAATGATCACCAACAGGCCCAGGTGATGGGTAGCCGGACTGGCCGGCGCTATAGAAAAATGTCCGTAAAAAGCCAGGTTGGTCACGAGGTCGATCAGGTAGATCAGCAGCCGGGCAATACAACTTACACAGGCGCCGATGCCGATGGCCAGTAAAGCAATAGTAATGGTGCGTTTCTTATCAGGTTTGATATGTGGGAAAATATGCTCCGATGCCAGGGTCGATGCGAGCGATGTTGAAATAGGAATACCGCCCTGTAACTTGTTGTGCTTTGCCATGTAAAATAAGACCAGTTATATAATGTTTGTTTCGTGTGTAGCCAGGTAAGGAATACAGAAGGAAGCCAGGCCGGAAATAATGATAATACCCGACAGCAACTGACGGAACTCAACATTCAAATGAGCGTCTGAAGTGCGTTGAATAGAGGAATCCAGGAACAGGCATATACCTGTTATCAAAATGGCGATGGCCCAATATACGATGGTGCCACGTTTGTACTTGCTCAGGCCATAATAACCAAAGCCTGCTACCAGCAGTATAAGGGGGATGGCAAAAATGATGGATGCCACATTGATGATAGCTGAAAGTTCAAAATAGGTCACCGTCCGGTAAATGTTATTGAAAACCATACATACTACGGCGGCAACGATACCGGTAAATAGTCCCGCCATCACCGACCTGGTGAAAGGCGTGTGTAAATTGTCATTTTCCATAACTTGTATTTTAACCTGTTTAGTTCAAAAAAGGTTGGAGTATCCAGCGGCAAGGGATTTGTGGTAGAGCCACAAAGATATGATATAAATCATGTTTTTTGGCCAAAAATTATTAATTACTCGTTAATCAGGTTACTTAAGATATATTTTATTGACTTACTTTTACACATGCCCGGTATGAAAGAAACCCATGATTGTGACCTGAAAACCTGCTTCTTATGCAGTCAAAGCCTGGATGGTTGGCTGCCTTTGATCGCCTCCAACAGGAAGAACCTTCATTTTAAAAAAGGGGAAGTGATCTTTGAAGAGGGGAAAGCAGTGGAGGGTATTTATTTCCTTTTTGACGGTATTGTGAAAGTGCATAAGGCCTGGGGAAAAGAAAAAGAACTGATCCTGCACTTCGCCAAAAAAGGCGATATGATCGGTTACCGGGGACTGGGCAATAAAAAAACATATCCTGTTACTGCTACCGCTCTGGAGCCCGTGACCGTTTGCTTTATTGACCTTGTTTTTTTTGAAAGCACCCTACAGGTCAACCACCAGCTCACTTATCACCTGTTGAAGTTCTACACCAATGAATTGCAGGAGGCTGAAAACCGGATGAGGAACCTGGCACATATGGATGTAAAAGGCCGTATTGCAGAGAGCCTGCTCGTACTGAAAAAGCGTTTCGGGCAGGGTAAGGATGGATACATCAAAATAACTGTTTCCCGCCAGGATATGGCTTCTTTCGCAGGCACTACTTATGAAACCCTGTTCCGGACCATGAATGAACTGGTCAACGATAAATTGATCCGTATAACCGGCAAACAGATAGCGATCCTCAAAGAAGCAGCCCTGGAAGCCCTGAGTGCCAATAAAGAGCTTGATTAATTGCCAAGCGGGCAAATGCGCGTCCAGGGTGGGGTAAATGGACGGTCGACAGGGGCGTTTTGGACAATGGAATACCGTAACTTTATGGTCAAAACATAGCCATGAAGCATATTTCCATCCTTGTGCCGGAAGGAAAGAACAATGTAAGCAGCATTGTAGGACCTTATAAATTCTTCCTCAAAGCCAATGACTACTGGCAACGCCTTGGTCACCAACCTGTGTTCAAGGTACAGGTGGTTGGTCTTTCAAAGACCATTGAACTGTACGACGGCTTATTTACGATAAAACCCCATGCCTCTATTAACGAGATCACTCATACTGACCTCATTATTATACCGGCCCTTAGTGGCGACTTTGCCTCCAAGATACCTTTTAATAAAGATTACCTTCCCTGGATCACGGAGCATTTTGCCAAAGGCGCAGAAGTTGCCAGCATTTGTACAGGCGCCTTTATACTAGCGGCTACTGGTCTGCTTGATGGCAAACAATGTTCTACTCACTGGAATGCTGCCAGCTCCTTCCGCAAGTTATTTCCCCAGGTTCATCTCGCTACCGAGAAGATCATCACCGATGAGCAACGTATTTATACCAATGGCGGGGCTTATTCCTTTCTTCACCTGCTGGTGTACCTTGTTGAAAAATACTATGACCGCGAAACGGCAATCTATTGCTCAAAGATTTTCCAGGTAGACCTCGACCGGTTTAGCCAATCTCCCTTCACCATCTTTTCCGGTCAGAAAGAGCACGATGATGAACTGATAAAACAGGCCCAGTTGTACATGGAAAAGAATATGTCTGAAAAAATATCCGTTGACCAGATCGCTGCGCAGCTCAATATTAACCGCCGTAGCTTCGACAGGCGCTTTATCAAAGCCACCAGTAATACGCCACTCGAATACCTCCAGCGTTTACGGATAGAAGCGGCCAAGAAAGCCCTGGAAACCTCCCAGCATTCCGTCAATGAAGTGCTCTATGAAGTAGGGTATGCCGATATAAAATCCTTCCGCGAAGTGTTTAAGAAGATAACCGGTCTATCACCATTGGAATACCGCAGCCGGTACCATAAAGAAGCAGGGGCCACCCGTCTGCTGGAAGAAGATTGATATACTGTTCCTCCTGCTAATGCTGCAGCCAGGCAACGCTCCTGGCTGTGTGATCAACCATCGGCAAGACAAATAAAATATTAAATCCCGGCCCCTGCCGGGACAATTCATTGCTATGTACGTTTTACATAAACGGGGATAGGTTTTACTGTTGGTGGTTATTACATTTATTTCACATGTAAGGTTAGGTTGCATTGGTCAGGTCCATTGATTTATAAGGTGGTTGTTACAGTTATTGAAATAAATAAGAAAAACTGATCATGAATTTTAATTATCAGACTGCAGGGTTGTATTTAATAGTATGAGGTGGTGAGGGTGTTTACCTGAAGACCTTTAATAGCGACCAATTGACCATTGCCTTATTCCTATTACTAATCGAAGCAGTTATCCCCTTTTCTATTGGGTCGTGTGTATCCTACACATCGACATGATCCAATATCTTTTGATATCTAAACCCGATTATTTGGAATAAAACCAGCTGCAATGCAGATTGATGATTCGCAACTCCAGGCCCTCAGATCGGGGGACGAGAAAATATTTACGGCAATTTTCAACGGCTACTACCTTTCCCTGATCTTACATGCACAAAATATGCTGAAGGAGAAGCAGGAAGCAGGTGAATGTGTATCCGATGCGTTTATTGCATTGTGGAATTACCGCGAAACCATAAAGAGTTCTACCCACCTAAGAAATTTTTTGTACCAGGCCGTCGAATGGAGATGTGCGAACGCTAATAAATCCTTTATGGTAAGGGCCTCCCATAATAAAAAATACCAGCTGGAAACTCTTTCGCAAAATCTGATCATCCACCAACAACACCATGGCCTTTGGAGGCCGGAAATAAGACGGCGCCTTATAAAACGTTTGGAGCAATTGCCCTTTAATGAGAAAAAAGTATTGGAGCTTTATTTATTGGAAGGCAGGACGGAAAAAGAGATTGCTCAAATACTCAATAAATCCACCAACAATGTTCAGGCTACCAAGATACAGGCGCTCAAAAGACTGCAGTGGGATTGGATCATGATCCTCGTTTTTGCTACCTGCCTATGCCTGCGACTGTTTCGTTGGACAATTACCATTTCTATTATTGGCCGGGAACTTTTCCGGGCCTGATCAAAAAATAAATGCCTGTTTCTTTAATAAAGGCAGCGCAGGATTGTACTAATAATAACCCCCCAGATAGGTAATATAAAAATGAACCTTTCTATGCCCGATGAATCAGACCATATACTTGATCTTATTACTGGCTATTTGATGGGTGAACTCAATGCTGGTCAAAAGCAGGAACTTGACCAGTGGATACATTCATCAGTTCACAACAGGAGGCTGTTTGAGCAACTAACCGCTCCTGCTGGTATAAAAAATGACCTGTTGCGGATGGGTGGCATCGATGGGCAACCTGTATGGGACCAGATCAGGCGGCAAATACCCGGCCTCCCGGTTCAATTTGATGATAACAGTCCCCGCAGGTTAAACACCCGTTCCCGCATTTGGTGGGCTGTAGCGGTGTTGCTGGTGATCTTTTCAGGAGCAGCTTTCTGGTGGATGAAACCCCCAAAAGCACGGGCGCCGTTCGTAAAAACTGTCGGGGAGTGCAATTGTCCCACAGCTTTTCTGCCTTCCATGATTGATCCAACCAGGGTCAACCTGGTACTGATCGATGGCGCCGTGATCAAATTGGATGAACAGCGCTCCGGTACACAATGGTTGCAGGACAGCCTGGTTATTACCAAAAATGATCAGGGCCTTCTGTACAAGGCGGGTAAAAGCAATAAGGCCCCACTGGCCGCTGTCCATTATAATACTTTAGTAACGCCACCGGGAAAAGCTTACTACCTGCAATGGGCCGATGGCAGCAATGCCTGGCTGAGCGCCGGATCGGTATTACGGTATCCTGTACCCTTTGCCGGTAATGAACGCAAAGTGGAGCTAACCGGAAAGGCCTGGTTCTCCGTTAAGCCGGCAAAAGACCGGCCCTTCCTGGTAGTAGCCAAGGAAACGATCAGTGTGGTACATGGTACCACTTTCAATGTGAGTGCTTACCCGGAGGAAGAAGGGGTGAAAACAACCGTTGAACAAGGTAAGGTGATGGTCAAAAGCAAAAATGACAGCGCCCTTGTTTCAACAGGAGAAGAAGCCCGTCTTACAACAACAAACAGCTGGCAGGTATCCAGGCTAACCAATGCAGCTAACGCCAGTAGCTGGAAACAGGGTGTGTTGGAGTTTGAACAGGCTTCCCTGCAGGAGGTGCTGCCCCAGGTGGCCGAATGGTATGCCTATAAAGTCCATTGGCATCCCGGTGCATCCAGTAACGAACGCATGACTGGTTGGTTGAACATTACCGATCCTATTGGCAATGTGGTGAAAGCAATAGAGAAGAATTTCAAGATCCGTATTGAAGTAGATCTGACCAATAAAATATTAAAGATATACTAGTAACTGTTATCCATTGACCCTTTCCTTCCATTAAACCTCGTCCTCATCGCTGAAAGGCCATTGATAAAATGGCAAGTTGGGAATTCCTGCACAACATGGCAGGCCGGCAACCAGTAATGCCGGCCATGCCATGAAGGCAGGGACCGATCTTACATTCAAACCTCTTATCAGGTACTCAGGAACTTTGATTAGTAGCAACCGGTAACAGGCCGTCCTGTTATTGGAAAGTTCATGTTGGATAACCCCATACGTATGTGATAAAAGTTTTGTAAAAATGGTAAAGGCATTGATTGCACCAAAACAATGGTTATGGTGGCTGGTGATTAGTATTGGTTCCATAACGACTGCTCCTGCTCAATCGGACCCGACTATTTCTCTTACAGTTAAGAATAAAACTGTAAAAGAAGTGGCCGATCTCTTTTTTACGCGTTACAGGATCGCTATTACCGGCGATATCCTGGCCGAACGTATTTATGTCAACATCAGGTTGAAGAACACTCCGGTCGATGAAGCCCTTAGAATTTGTTTTGCCGGCTTACCCGTAAAGATCACCCGCCATGGGAATAATGTCACCATCACCACCGTAGGTGATCTATGGCGTCAGAAAGAGGGTATCGTGCTGGATAACCGCTTGCTTCCACTGGAACAGGTTACTGTCAAAGCCCTTCCCGGATCCCAGGTAGCTACTACCGATCTCAACGGCAAATTTGAGATACGTGTTCAGGCAAATGCCGATTCCCTGGTCTGTACCCATGTGCAGGTCCTTCAAAAAACAGTACCCATTCCACCGGCACGCTTTATGGAGATTGTTCTGGAATCAAGGTCAAGTGACCTGGAGCAGGTACAGATCAATTCCAAAAAGCCCAATGCCAAAGGTATACCCGGCCTGGCTATGGGCAGCTATGAACAGATCGACCTTGCCCGCAAAGAAAGCAACCTCGTCTACGATATCAACGATGTGGTAAGGGTAGCAGGCAGTAGCCTCCTGGTAAATAAAGACCGCTATTACCTTCGTGGCATCAGCACCATCAATTCCGATCAGGCTCCCCTGATCATTTTAAACGGGTTTATCTATGAAGGTGACCTGAAAAGCATCAATCCGGCCGATATTGAAAAGTTAACTTTCTATAAAGATGCCATCGCTACTTCCATTTGGGGTATCCGTGCAAGCAATGGTGTTATCGCTATTCAAACCAAGAACGGCAATTACAATAGTCCCCTGCAGGTGTCCTTTACTGCTAATGCGGCCTATACCCGGAAGACCAATATATTCAATGGCCAGGATTTTCTGTCAGCTTCTGATGTGGTCGATATTCAAAGCGGTTTATTCCTGAATGGATTTTACGATGCAGCCTTGCAGAACAGCATTGATTTTCCTGCCGTTCCTGTAGTAGCAGAGATACTGGATCAGCGGCGTCAGGGCCGGATCTCCTATTTTCAGGCAGAGCAATGGCTTGATTCATTAAGGCGAAATGATGTGAGAAAGGACCTCGATCGTTATTTTTACAAGAACGGTTTTCAACAACAATATGCTGTAGGCCTGCAGCAAGGCGATTCCACCTATCACTTCAACCTCACGGTAGGCTTTGACTGGCAGCGCCCCGTTTTGCAAAGAAACCTGCTGCAACGAACTACCATCTCCCTCAACCATGTACAGAAAATACCGAAATATAAAACCGAGATCGGTACCTCTTTGATGGTGGCCATTCATGAAGAACAAAACAACAATACCGGAAGGCCAGCTTCCTTAGCACCTTATCAACGCCTGGCAGATGATAAAGGAAACCCGTTGCCGGTTACCATGGATTACCGCGACGGCTTTACCGATACCGCAGGCGGAGGTAAATTACTGGATTGGAAATACAGGCCGTTGCAGGAATTGGAAGAAGCTGATAATACCAGGAAATCGAATGAGATCGTTGCGGCAGTACAGATCTGGCAGCCAATATTACCCAAACTGCGTATCCAGGCATCCACGCAATTTCATGTGGGTACGGTAACCCAGGAAGACAGGAAAAGCCCGGAAACCTATTATACCCGCAACCTCATCAATTTATTTAGCCAGGTAACGGCTGGTAACGTCATCAATCAGATACCTTATGGTACTATCCGTGATGTGAGCAATGGCAAAAAACAAGCTTTTAACCTTAGCTTTCAATGCCAGTTTACCGATTCTGCATTGGGCCGTCATCGAAAGGTCAAAGACTGGCTTTCTATTTCATTGGGCGCCGATCTTACCCGCAGGAAAGAAATAAGCACTTTGTCCCGCGACTATGCGTGGAGAAAAGACAATCCTCCCGTATTCATCAATACGCACGATCCGATGCCGCTTTATATTGGTGACCGGTCGCAACGCATTCCCACTGTTCCGGATTATAATGTGAGAAACAATACCAGCTTTTTTTCTGCCTGGCTCACCGGTACCTGGTTCCTGAGAAAGAAATGGTCTTTCTCCGGAACCCTGAGAAAGGAATCGTCCAATTTGTTGGGCATAAAGACCAATAAAGCCATCCGGCCATTGTACGCAATAGGGGTAGGGTGGCTGCTCAGCAATGAGAAGTTCTTTCCCTTTAAAAAGATCATACCCCACCTGAACCTGAAATTTACCTACGGTATTACTACCAATATCAATAAGCAAGTATCAGCTTTGACCACTGCCCAATCCATCGGTACCAATGGATATGGACAACCGGCCGCTGTCATTATCAGTCCGCCCAATCCGTCCTTACAGCCTGAAATAACAGGTACAACCAATATTGGTATTGAAATGTCTGCCATTCGTGATCTTCTGCAGATCAAATTCGACTATTTTGTAAAAGACTGCCGCGATCTCATAGGCGCCGCACCATTGGATTATACCTCTGGTCTTTCCAGCTATACCGGCAACACCGCCAATATGATCGTCAATGGTTTTGAATTGAATATCATGTCCCGGTATAGCAAAGGGCCCGTGCATGTTACCCACAACCTCTTATTGAATAAATTTGTTGACCGTATCACCCGCTACCTGAGTCAGCAAAGTATTGTGAGCAGTTATTTGCAACCCGGGCAGGTGAGCCCATTGCAGGGCCAGTCCTACTTTGCTATCAACAGCCTGCCTGTGGCGGGGCTTGACCCGCAGACTGGTAAACTGCTGGCGTTGGTGGATGGCCATCCTTCCATTGATTACAACAAAGTATTGCTCTCGCCCGATCTCAAGCGCTATCTACAGGTAAGCGGCTCAAGTATCCCTACTGTATATGGAAGTTTCTATACCGGTATCAATTGCAAGGGCTTTACACTGGCGGGCACCATTGGCTTCAGGATGGGGTATTATTTTCGCCGGACCTCAGTAAGCTATCCCCGTTTATTACTCGGACAACAAACTCACCAGGATTACCTGAAACGATGGCAAAAACCAGGCGATGAATTATTCACCAACGTGCCAGTCCTGGAATATCCACCCGATATGGGTATGGATGCCTATTACCAGTCAGCTGCATTCCTCGTAGAAAATGGGTCACACATACGATTGCAGGATTGCTCACTCAATTATCAGTTCTCCGACAAAGTACTGAAGGGGTCAAAGTTCAGCCAGGTAATGGTGTATCTCTATGGCAGCAACCTGGGTATACTATGGCGGGCAAATAAACTCCATCTTGATCCTGAATTTCCGGATGGCAATGCGCCGGGCTGGTCTGTTGGAGGAGGTGTGAAAATAAAAATACGCTCAAAACAATGATATGAGAAAACTGCAAAGATATTCCCTGTTGCTAATCCTATGCCCTGCGTGCCTGTTACTGACAGCCTGTGGTAAAATGGGATTGGAGGATAATCCTTCCACCAACAATTATGTGCCTGTTACCTTCGATGATTTCATGGCCCTGCTCCAGGATAACCAAACCATGAACCACACTTCGGCCATGGGAGATATTTCGGCCGATAACATTTATTTGCTCTATACTTTCTGGGCAACGCTGCCCGTGGGACAAAAGAATGCCTACATATGGGCTTCGGATATATTTGAAAGCCAGACGGAGGTGGAAGACTGGAAAGTACCCTATAACCAGGTATTGAATGCAAACGTTGTATTGGATGGATTGAATCAGATAGGTGTTACGGAGGTCAATAATCGAAAATGGCATGAGATCAGGGGTATGGCTTTGTTCTTCAGGGCGCATGCATTTTATCAATTGGCCCAGCTTTTTGCTCCCTGTTATGATACCATGCCCGGCATCCAACAGTTTGGCATTCCTTTACGACTGGTTGTTTCTAAAGATATTGTTCCAAGGTCTACGCTTAAACAAACCTATGACCGGATATTGACAGACCTGCAGGAAGCCGCCTCTCTGTTGGGGCCGTTTACTGACCAACGCATCAATCTGCCATCGCAGCCCGCTGCTTACGGACTATTGAGCAGGGTTCATTTAAGTATGGGAAATTATGAGCAGGGATTGTTGTATGCCGATAAATGTTTGCAAACAGATTCCACGCTGATCAATTATGATACCCTGCATGTTAATACCAACAATGTATTCAAAGGGCGCAATCCTGAAATACTTTTTCACAGTGAATTTTATTCCTCCGCCGCTGCCATAAAAGGTATTGTAGCCACCGGCGCTATTGTTGATTCCATGCTGTACACTTCTTATGATAGCAATGACCTGCGTAAGAAAGCATTCTTTCTTGCCAATACAAGCGGGGCTATCAACCTGAAGTATGGATATGGCGGAACCATTTACCAATTCAGCGGCATAGCCACGGATGAGATACGACTTATCAGAGCTGAATGTCATGCCCGGCTGGGCCACGTTGCACAGGCTTTGTATGACTTGAATAGCCTGGTACGCCATCGCTGGAAAGCAGCGGCTTATACGCCAATAGAGGAATCTGATCCGCAAAAACTGCTGATGCTCATCCTGGATCACAGAAGAAAAGAATTGCCTTTCAGGGGACTGCGCTGGACAGACCTGCGCCGGTTAAACAAGGAAGGCCGCAACCAGACATTGGTACGCAAACTGAATGGCAACTCTTACTCACTGGAGCCCGGTAATAACCGCTACACGCTTCCCATACCCAACGATATCATTGGCATGACCGGCATGTGGCAAAACCCAAGATAGGCCAGGCTATTGATCAAGGAGCGGCCAGTAAAACCCGGTCTTGCAGGCTACGTAATAATTGGGCTGCCACACCGGATTGGGACGGTAATAAGTGCAGGTACCAATAGGCTCATACAGGCAATCATAATCAACGCCTTGCACGCCTTTTACAGGTACATAGCTGGTGCCGGCCTTATAATACTGCGGCGCGTACACACAAACATTTTGACGGGAGGGACGAAAGGAAATAAGTAATACGACTGCCAGGACCGCAGCTGCAATAGGCATGGTGACCTTTTTCATAAAAAAACGGTTTAATGGTGAATAATACAGAGCCTGTAAACCAGTTAGTGATTCACAGTCCAATAGGCAAGTAGCAGAAATAGGGAAGAGGATCGTAAGCTTCTATTGCAGATTTCCTGTTTTAAAGTTACAAAAATCATTCCTGTGCGCCTTACGGGTTGGAGCATTTTTGTACTTTTTGACTATTACCTGTACAGTTATTTTAGTAAGGCACAAGATTGGCGCTGTCAGGACTTGTACCATACCGTACCGGGCTGGCCTCCACTTTTTTTTGTTGAGTAGTACAGAATAGGATAGATTTGTTGTGTTTACAACGATTTACCATATGGATGATGTATACAAACAGATCTATGAGATGGAAGGTGTCAACAGCTTGTCCAAGCACGAACAGCTCGTTAATGGCATCCTGAGTGCTATACAGAACAAAACCCTTGCCCAGGGGGATATGCTGCCTTCCGTCAATAACCTCATCAATGAATTTGGTTTTGCCC
The DNA here is from genome assembly GCF_003555545.1 of Paraflavitalea soli. GTDB lineage: Bacteria > Bacteroidota > Bacteroidia > Chitinophagales > Chitinophagaceae > Paraflavitalea > Paraflavitalea soli. The sequence goes on from NZ_CP032157.1 coordinate 1,541,376, forward strand.
GCGAAACCATTGCCAAAGCCTACAAAGACCTTGTGAAACGTGGCATTGTAGAATCGAAGAACAGGGTAGGGTTCTTTGTTTCCAATAACAATATCAAACAACACCTCAAGGTAGCGCTGGTACTCTTTGCCTTCGACGCCTTCCAGGAAACCTTCTATAAGGCCTTCCGGTCCAAACTGGGCAAAGGCGTTCACATCGATGTCTTTTTTCACCATAACAATATCGACGTACTCGAAAGTACTATCCAGAGCATCCGCGGCCGGTATGGCATGTATGTGGTAGCGCCCATTCCGCACCACCGTACCGCCTCCATCCTGGAAACCCTGCCTATGGATATGTTTCTCATGATCGATCGCTTTGAAGAGATCAAGGGTGATCATTCCTATGTGGCGCAGGAATTTAGAGAATCCTCCTATAAAGTATTCACAGAGCTGAGCGATACCATTAAGCGGTACGACGAAATGATCTATTATCACCGTCCCGCTGCAGATACGCCCATTGAAATACTGCAGGCATTCAAAGCATTTGTAAAGGACCACCACATCAACCACGAAATAAAAGCTGAATACATACCCGGCACACTGGAAAAGGGTAAAGTGTATTTTACCATCAACAATACGGAGTTGTGGAATATGCTGAAAGATTGCAAGCTCATGAAACTGAAGCCCGGGAAAGATGTAGGTATCCTTTCGCACAACGATGAAGTGGTAAAAGAGCTGATCTTCGATGGCATCACTACCTATGCTGCCGATTTTAAGGTAATGGCCGAAAAAGCTGCTGCCTTTGTATTGAAGCGAGAGAAAATTCAGGAAATAATACCAACCGTACTCATCAGGCGCAAGTCGCTCTGACGATCTGATACACCATGAATCTCACAGGATTTATCTGCTTTCTGCTGTTCCTTGCCGTAGTGGCTGTCATCTCCATTGCCAAAACAAGGAAGATACGCCTCAATACGACGGCTGCTTATTTTATGGGCAACAGGACCCTGGGTTTCTGGATGGTGGGTTTTTCACTCTTCCTCACCAACCTCAGCAGCAACCAGTTTGTGGGCGAGAATGAATTTGTATACACCACCGATATGACGGTGATGGCCTGGGGTATGAGCTCCATATTGGCTATGCTCATCGTGGCAGAATTTATATTGCCCATTTACCTTAAAATGGGCGCGGTAACCACACCCGATTTCCTGGAACATCGTTTTGGTCCCGGCCTCAAGAAGATCGTGTCGCTCATCTTCCTGGTCAGTTATCTTGTTACCCTCATTCCCACCATCCTGTACGGAAGCGCTGTGGCGCTGAATGGCATCTTTCACATAGATGATGCCCTGGGCATCAGTTATTTTTCCGCCATCTGGCTGCTGGTAGTGATGGTAGGCATCATTGGTTGTTGTTACACGGTATTGGGTGGCTTCAAGGCCATCACGGTATCCGACTTAGTGCAGGGAGCAGGATTGCTGGTGGGTGGTATAGCCCTCCTGTGGTTTGCCCTTCGTTACCTGGGCGATGGCAGTATGCTCTCCGGCATTCAAAAGATTGCGGGCTCCAAAAAGGAACACCTCAATAGCATCGGAGGTCCGCATGATCCCATTCCATTCAGCACCCTGTTTACCGGCATGTTCCTCATCAACCTGTATTACTGGGGCATGGAACAATACATCATGCAGCAGGCACTGGCAGCAAAGAGTTTGTCGCAGGGGCAAAAAGGCATGTCGCTGGCCTGTGTAGGTAAACTGATCTCTCCCTTATTATTAAATGTGCCCGGATTGATCGCTGTACACCTGTACCCGGGACTTACCAATACAGCTACCGTTTTCCCCCGGCTGGTGAGTGATGTGCTGCCACCCATTATGACAGGATTTATTGCCGCTATCATTTTTGGCGCAGCCATCAGTACTTTCAATGCGGGGCTCAATAGTTCGGGCACCTTGTTCATCATGAACCTGTACAAGCCCTGGCGTAAAGGCGCTGCCGACCGTGAACTGGTAAGAGCTGGCAGAACATTCCAGTTGACCATTACCATCATCGCCATGTGTTTTTCTCCCTTTATCCTGTTTTTTGATGGCGGCTTTTATCATTATATACAGAAAATATCCAGCTTCTTCAGTGTGCCCGTATTCACTGTCATGATCGTGGGATTCACTACCAAACGGGTATCTGAATGGGCAGCTCTTACCGGCCTGTTGTTCTTTATTGTAACGTATACTTTGAGTCAGTTTGTTTTCCCGGTGCCACTGCATTACCTGCACGTGCTGGCCATCCTGTTTGTTATTACAGTAGCGCTTATACTGGCCATCAATAAGTGGAAACCCAGGGATACTCCGTACACTGCCCGTAACCTGGCGGTGGTGGATCTGCAGCCCTGGCGGCACCGGTACTGGTTCTTCCTGTTGCTGGTGGCAGGCATGGCGGGCATGTTCCTGCTCTTTTCAAAAGCAGGTATTGCCGGTTAAAATACTTAATAATCCCCCAGAGAATAAAACCTGAAAACATGCATCTGAAAATAGTACCAGCCAGGCGATCTATCAGCATCTTAATATCCTTTCTGTTGGTTTGTTCCGGCGTCACTGTCACTTTCGCCCAAAGCACCCCTAAAAAGGACTCCCTGATCATAATGCCCTTTGGTAAAAACAACCGCATCAGCTATAACCTGAACAGCGGTACATACAGTGTATTCTTTCATGATGAAGTAACTATCGGAAGGGCTTTCGCTGCCTACGAAGGAAAGACAACCATAAAGACGACTGATCCTGGTTCCCGCAAATACATGGTGAGCCATCTGAACGATGCCTGGGGAAAAGGAAAGCTATACACCATCGGACAGTCATACAATGGCCTGTGGATACAACAACTGTTTTATGTGTACCCCGGTAAATCCTTCTTCTTCCTACAGGTTAAAGTATCGGGCAAAGAGGTGGCTGCCAACTATATTGCTCCGCTCTGCACCGATCACCTCACCACCGGAGCGATTGGCGACCTCCGAGGGCTGGTGGTGCCCTTTGACAATGATATGTGGGTCCGGTTTGATGCACAATCACTCCAAAAGGCCAACTATACTTCCAGCGAAGTGACTGCTTTGTACAACAATGATACCCGCCAGGGGCTCCTTATTGGCTCGGTTGAACACACTGTTTGGAAGTCTGGCATCAACGTGCAGCACAACGATAACAATACCATTTCCCTGCAGGCATTCGGTGGACTTAGTGATAGCGTGATCACCCACGATAAAATACCTCATGGGAAAGTGTCTGTCAATGGTAACGTATGCGCCTCACCCAAGATCATGGTAGGCTTGTTTACAGACTGGCGCGCCGGTATGGAGCAATATGCCGCTGCCAACAGGATGGCTGAACCACCTGTTATTTTCAAGTGGAATAAAGCCACTCCGATGGGGTGGAACAGTTGGGGCATGATGCAAACCAGGTTGAACTTACCCAAAGCCAAAAGGGTGGTGGACTTCTTCGCTGATTCCTGTAAAGGCTTCCGCAATGAAGATGGTACCCTCTACATAGACCTGGATTCTTATTGGGACAACCTCGTACAAGGAGGATTGAATGGCGATGTCAGTGCGCTGAAAGAATTTGTACAGTATTGCAACAGCAAGGGCCTCAAACCAGGTATCTATTGGGCGCCTTTTGCCGATTGGGGCAAGCAGGACCGAAAGATCGAGGGCAGCAACTGGACCTACCCGGCCTCCTGGATCACGCAGCATGGTATTCCTATGGATGTAGATGGCGCGCGCGCCATGGATCCTACCCATCCCGGCACCCAAGAGCGGATTCTTCATTATATCAACAAGTTTAAAGAACTGGGTTTTGAAATGATCAAGATCGATTTCCTGGGCCATGGCGCTTTGGAAAGCGATCATTATTATGATCCCGCAGTGACCACCGGCATGCAGGCTTACAAAGTGGGCATGGAGTTTTTAGACAGTGTACTGACCGGCAAAATGCTGGTATATGCCGCTATTTCACCCACCATGGCTACCGCACGCTACGTACATATGCGGCGCATTGCCTGTGATGCTTTCAGCGCCATTGACAATTCAGAATATACTTTGAACAGCACCGGCTATGGCTGGTGGCAAACCCACTTGTATGAGTATGTGGATGCCGATCATGTCGTATTCAACAAAGAAACACCCGGCGCCAACAGAGCCAGGCTGGCTTCCGCCCTCGTGACCGGCACGCTGATTACCGGCGATGACTTTTCGGAAGCAGGAGAGTGGAGCGCCACAGGCCAACGCCTCCTGCAAAACAAAGACTTACTCAGCATTATCAAGGATGGCCGAAGCTTCCGCCCTGTAGAAGGCAATACCGGCAAGCGGGCGCCCGAATTATTCCTGCGCAGCATTCAGGGCGCTACCTACCTGGCAATCTTTAATTATGACAATAACAAACGCTCCTTCCAGGTCCCCCTTGATCGGCTCGGCTTGAAAAGGAACGTCACCTATACTGTGCGCGAGCTCTTTACGCAGGCACGGGCAGGTGTGACAGACCAAATAGAGGTTAGCATTCCGGCTGGTGATGTAGGGCTCTATAGGATCACCCAATAGGCAACGAGGCATCGAGGCATAAAGGCACCGGGAGGCTGCGGATTTTGTGGCTCCCTAAAGAAGGGGGGCTTTCTGAGGAAGGGGGATTTTATGCCCCTTTAGGTGCTATACACGCTTGCTTCGAAAGCTATATGCTGGAACGCTACATGCTATATGCCGGAGCCTTCATTCTGGATTCTATATTCTAGATTCTGTATTCTACTTCCCCCATTCTTTTTTCTAAAAATATTTTGGCCGACTAAAAATAAATCTATATTTGTACTAGTATAGTATAGGATAGTACAGATGGAAGGAGTAAGGCCCTGCATCTGTTCGTATTTGGTTAAACTAACATTGCTTAATTATGATTACACCAATTGCTTGCCGCTCCGGGCGATCGCTCGCCCTTCCGCGCAACCCCATCATGCTTCTTTCTTTCCCGCTATTGATTATTTTACTGTTCTTCTCTACCCGCACCATGGCCCGCCAGTCTGAAGGCACCCTATCAGGTATGGTAGCAGACAGTACCAATGCACAGGCTTTGGCCGGTGTGTCTGTTGTGATCAAAGGCACCAAACAAGGTACCAGTACCGATGAAAAGGGACGCTTTTCATTGGATATCTCGGCCAGTCAGGCCGTACTGGAGTTTTCCTTTGTAGGGTACCGGTCAAAAGAGGTGATCGTACGCAAAGGACAGCCTGTACGCGTACTGCTTGCGCTCAGCGCCGATTCCACCGGCGATGTGATCGTGGTGGCCTATGGCCGGCAGAAGAAACAAAGTATGGTGGCCTCCATCACCAGTATCAATCCCAAAGAATTGAGAGGCCCTACCAGCAACCTTACCACCATGCTGGCGGGAAGGATCTCCGGTGTTATTGCCTACCAGCAAAGCGGGGAGCCCGGGGCCGACAATGCCGCTTTCTTTATCAGGGGCGTAGGTACTTTCGGAGCCGGTAAAAGAGACCCGCTGATCCTGATCGATGGTATGGAGTCTACCAATACCGACCTCGCCCGCTTGCAGCCGGATGATATCACCGGCTTCTCGGTATTGAAAGATGCCGCTGCCGCCTCCCTGTACGGCGCCCGTGGTGCGAATGGGGTGATCCTGGTAACCACCAAGCTGGGTGTAGAAGGAAAAGCGCGTTTCAATGTGCGTGCGGAAGCCCCCATATCTACCAATACGCGCAACTTCAAATTTGCTGACAATATCACCTATATGAAACTGGCCAATGAGGCCGTGCTCACCCGTGATCCCCTCGGTGTATTGCCCTATTCTCAAAACAAAATTGATCATACCGCCGCAGGCGATGATCCCCTTCAATATCCCAACAACAACTGGATCGACCAACTCATCAAAGATTATACGGTCAACACAAAATCAAACCTCAACGTAAGCGGTGGCGGTAAAACAGCCCAATACTATATTGCCGGTACGTACAATATCGACAGGGGTATCCTGCGTACTGTACCCGGCAGTAGTTTCAACAGCAATATCAAGCTCAGTAATTACAGCGTACGGTCCAACGTCAGTATCAACATCACACCCACTACCAAGGCCATTGTAAGGACCTCGGGTCAGTTTGATGATTACAACGGACCCATAGGCTACCGTGATAATGATGGCAACTGGGTGAATGGAGGAAAGAATGTATTTAACAGCGCCATTTGGTCCAACCCGGTGATGTTCCCTGCTTACTATCCTGCCAGCTATGCACCATTTATCAAGCACCCGCTGTTTGGCAATGCCTTTATTGGTACTACCACCAGCCTGTATAGTAACCCCTTTGCCAACATGGTCTCCGGGTTTCAACAATACAGCACCTCCACCCTCAATGCACAGATCGAACTGAGCCAGAACTTCAACTTTGTAACGCCCGGGCTTTCCGCCAACTTCATGGCCTACACCCAGCGTTATTCTTTCTTTAATGTAAACCGTAATTACAGTCCTTTCTATTATACCTTATTCCCCGATCCCAATGGTAAACTGACGGTTTTAACACCGTTGAACAAAGGACAGGGTACAGAGTACCTCTATTACAACCCGGGCGATAAAATAGTGAATACGGTTACCTATGCGCAGATGTCTGCTAACTATAGCCGCACTTTTGCCGACAAACACGCGGTGAGTGGTATGGTGATCGGTATCATGCGCAACTTTGTCAATGCCAATGCCGGTGACCTGCAGGCTTCCCTGCCCGCCAGGAACCTGGGTGTATCCGGCAGGTTCACTTATGGATACGATAGCCGTTACCTGGCCGAACTGAACTTCGGATACAATGGCTCTGAACGTTTCGCTTCCAACAACCGCTTTGGGTTCTTCCCTTCTGCGGGCCTGGGCTGGATAGTCTCCAACGAAGCTTTCTTCGAAAAAGCAAAGGATGTAGTCTCTAACCTGAAGTTCCGTTTCACCTATGGCCTGGTGGGTAATGACCAGATCGGTAACGCCAGGGATCGTTTCTTCTACCTGTCGAATGTTGACCCCAATAGCAATGGACGTGGTTTTCACTGGGGTTCCGGTCAGAACTATTATGTGCCCGGTTATTCTATCGGCCGGTATGCCAATACAGGCATCACCTGGGAAAAAGACGTGATGACCAACTACGGTATGGACCTCTCTTTTGCCAATGGCATCAATGTAACGGTTGACGCCTTCCAGGCAACACGCTCCAATATCCTGATGGACAGAAATACTATTCCTTCCACCATGGGACTGGAAGCTGCTGTACGCGCCAATATGGGCAAGGCTTCCCGGAAAGGCGTAGATGTAGCCATCGATTATTTAAAAACTTTCAATAAAAGCCTGTGGGTACAGCTGCGGGGCAATATGACCTACGCCACCAGTAAATTACTGATCAACGAAGAACCTAACTATCCCGATAACCTGAAATACCTGTCGAGGGTAGGACAGTCGCTCAACCAGGTCTATGGATTGCTGGCTGAAAGGTTGTTTGTAGATGATATCGAAGCCATGAATTCACCGGTACAAGGATTCGGCAGAAAACCCGTGGGCGGCGATATCAAATACCGCGACATCAATGGCGATGGACAGATCACCAGCCTCGACCTTGTACCGATCGGTAATCCCACCAATCCGGAGATCACTTATGGCTTTGGTTTTTCAATGGGATACAAGTCTTTTGACTTCAGCGCCTTCTTCCAGGGCAATGCCAGGGTATCCTTCTTCATCAATCCTGATAACATTTCACCCTTTGTACTCAATGGTGGTTCACAAAATGGTTTGCTGACTGCTATTGCTGAAAGCCATTGGTCGGAGGAAAATCAGGATCTGCACGCCTTCTGGCCCCGCCTGGATTCCCGTTTCAATGAAAACAATAAACAAGTCTCCAATTGGTGGGTGCGCAATGGCGCTTTCATGCGGTTGAAAACAGTAGAGTTGGGCTATAACCTGCCGGCTAAACTGCTGCGCAGCATGCACTTCTCCAGTTTCAGGATATATGCCAACGGACAAAACCTGTTTGCCATCAGCAAGTTTAAACTCTGGGATCCGGAAATGGGTGGCAATGGACTTGGTTATCCTGTTCAGGCCGTGTACAACTTCGGTATCAATTTCGGATTCTAAATATCATTAGTGTCAGGGTGGGGCGCCTTCCCAGGACGGCTCACCCTGATCGGGAAACGTAAACCAGCAACAATGAAAACAAGATATTATATACCGGCTTTAGTGTTGATTCTGTCAACTATAGCTTGTAAAAAGAATTTCCTGGATGTGGTGCCAGACAATGTGGCTACGCTTGATAATGCATTTACCATGCGTGCGGAAGCCGAGAAATACCTGGCTACCTGTTACTCTTACCTGCCCAATGATGGCGATCCGGTGACCAATGTAGCTTACCTGGGCGGTGATGAATTCTGGCTCGCTTATCCTCCCGCCAGTCTTACCGCTGTCAACTGGGATATCGCCCGTGGCAACCAGAATGTGGTAAGACCTTATGGCAATATTTGGGATGGTGATTGGTTCTCGGCTCAAAATTTCGGTTACGACAATATGTTCACTGCCATCCGCACCTGCAATACCTTTATCGAAAATGTAGGGGACATTAAAAAGATACCAGACCTTACCCAGGATGAAAGGACCAGGTGGCTGGGAGAGGTGATGTTCCTCAAAGCCTATTATCATTTCCTGCTGTTGCGCCAGTACGGACCTATTCCCATCATGGACAAAAGTATTCCCATCAATGCGCCGCTGGAGCAAACCAAGGTGAGGCGTGAGACGGTAGATTCTGTGGTGAACTATATTGCCAACCTGATGGATGCAGCCGTTACCAACTTGCCCGTATCCCTGCTCACGCCTTCCACGGAATTGGGACGTATTACCAAGGCCATTGCCCTGAGCATGAAAACAAAGGTATTGGTGCTCGGCGCCAGCCCCCTGTTCAATGGCAATGGTGATTATGTGAACTTCAAAGACAAGCAAGGCAGGTTACTCGTCAATACTACTTATAGTGCAGAGAAGTGGCAGCGGGCAGCTGCTGCCGGTGCAGCCGCTATTAAAGCCTGTGAAGAAGCCGGCATCTACCTCTATAAATTTATTAATACCACGGGTTTTAATCTTACACCTGGCACCATTACCCAGATGAGCATTCGCAATGCCGTGTGTGAAAAATGGAACCAGGAATGGATCTGGGCCAATTCAGAAGCCTCCACCTGGCAGCTGCAATATTCTTCCATGGCGCATATTGATCCTGCCAATTCCGGCAACTCCAGCATTTATGGTACCCTGGGGCCAACAATGCAGGTAGTACGCCAGTTCTATACTAAAAATGGTGTACCCATTACAGAAGACAAAACGCTGGATTATACCAATGCCAATCAATTGAGGACGGCTACCAATGCGGAACGCTTTGACTTTGTAGAAGGATACCAGACCGCCAGGATCAATTACGACCGGGAGCCTCGCTATTATGCTGATCTCGGATTTGATGGCGGACGCTGGTATATGCAAAACAGCCCCAGCCGTTCAGATGAGAATACCTGGAGTGCACAGTTAAGACTAGGCCAGTTTGGTGCAGGGGTGGCCGTCACGATCACTACCTATTATCCCAAGAAAATGGTGAACTGGAAGTTTGCTTACCAAAGCAACAACAGCAGCCATATAGAAGATTATCCCCTGCCTACCATGCGCCTGGCTGATCTCTATCTCCTGTATGCCGAAGCATTGAATGAAGCTAACGGTCCTTCTGAGGAAGTATACAAGTACCTCAACCTGATCCGCGACAGGGCTGGCCTGCCTACGGTGCAGCAAAGCTGGACCAATTTTGCCAATAATTCCGGTGCCTATCTTACCAGGGAAGGCCTGCGTACCATCATCCGCAATGAGCGCAATATTGAAATGTCTTTTGAAGGCCACCGCTTCTGGGACCTGCGCCGCTGGAAACTGGCGGGTGAGCTGCTCAATGGAAACGTGACGGGCTATGACAGGTCTGGCACTGCCGACCGGCCCGATCTGTTCTATACGCCTACTACCTATTACAATATGCGTTTTGTAGTACCCAGAGATTACCTGTGGCCCATCCGGGAATCGAACCTGCCAGTCAATGAAAACCTGGTGCAAAACCCGGGATGGTAGGAGAAGAATACAGAGCCAGCATCCAGAATTCAGAAGTTGTAAACATACTAATATGAAAAAATATACTGTAATAATAGCCAGCTTCCTCGCTTTGACAGGCGTGTGGAGTTGCACCAAAGAAGATCCCAACGGTATTAAGGAAAACAATGGTACGGCGCCGGGCCTGGTATCGAATGTGATCGTAAAGAATGAGAACGGCGCAGCGTTGCTCACCTATACGCTGCCTGCCGATCCCGATCTGTTGTACATCAAGGCCCTGTATACCCTGGCCAATGGCACCAAAAGAGAAGTGAAAGCGTCTACCTATACCAACCAGCTGCGGGTAGAAGGTTTTTCAGATACCCTCAAACACACCGTACAGCTGGTGGCGGTCAATAAAAGCGAGGTAGCATCTGCCGCCGTCAACGTGGAAGTGTCTCCGCTGGTATCACCCATTCAACTGGTATACCGTAATCTGCAGGTAGCGTCTACTGCCGGTGGCATCCGTATAAAATCACTCAACAAGTACAGGGGTAATGTGGTGATCGTACCCCTGATGGATTCCCTCAGCAATGGAGACTGGGTGAGCCTCGACAATATCTACACCAGCGACTCCATCATTGCCACCAGCATCCGGGGACTGACACCTGTACAAAAGAAATTTGCCTTCTTTGTACGCGACCGCTGGCTCAATACCACTGATACCTTAATAGCCAATATCACGCCTGCCAAAGAGGTGTTGCTCAACAGAGCCAACTTCTCCTCCTTTGTATGTGACAACGATACCAAAATGTCGTTCAATACCACCGTGGAAATGATGTGGCAGGGATTGCTCAACAATGAATGGCCTTGTACCTATACCGATGAAAGTTCGGGAGTACCCACCACCATTACCTGGAGCATCGGGCCTCAGCCGGTGAAGCTTACGCGGTTCAACCTGCTCACCCGCCGTGAAGGCAGTTTGTATTATTCCAAAGGAAGCCCGCGCAGGTTTGAAGTGTATGGTTCCAATAATGCTACCCGCGATGGGGATTGGTCTAAATGGACGAAGATCCTTACTTGTGAGGTCATCAAACCATCAGGTTTGCCCTTGGGACAGGAGAATGGTGCCGATGCGGCAGCCGGGTCTGCAGGGTTTACGTTTGATTTCAATGAAGATACACCACCCTACAGGTACCTGCGCATCAAATGCCTGCAGAACTGGATCGGTTCCTATTTCATAGAAATACAGAACATGAATATCTGGGCTACGGAATAGCTACGAGCCACGAGTTCCGAGCGGCGGGCCTTTAGTTTCGACCAGGCTCTCTTGTATTGCTCGCAGCTCGTAGCTCACGGCTCGAAGCTTGTTCTTTAAAAAGTAAAACAACGTTCATGAAACAATACATCATTTATATAGCCGCAGTCTTACTCGCTATCGGCTCCTGCAAGAAAATGGACGAGTACAAAAAGTTTGCTGATGGGGGAGAAATTACCTATCCCTCTACGTTTGATTCTATGAAAGTGATCTCCGGGAAAAACCGGGTCATGATCACCGGCTTGCTCAAGGGCGACCCCAAGGTCACCAGGTACAGGATATTCTGGAACAGTGGCAATGATTCACTCGAAGCGCCATTAACCCGTTCAGGCGGTGTAGATACCCTGAGACAGATCGTGAGCAACCTGCCTGAAGGTCCCATGACCTTTAATGTGCGTACCTACGATGCCAAAGGCAATAAGTCGATTCCGATGATCATCACAGGTAATGTGTACGGACAAAGTTTCCAGACATCCGTAAATCAGCGGGGCAACCGCGTGGTGTTAGGGACCAGCTTCCGCCAGGATGGATCGGCGCTTATTAAGTGGGCCAATGTGGATGCTTATGTAGGGGTGCGGGGCATGCAGGTACATTACCTTGATGCCAGCAACGTAGCGCGCGATACTGTGGTACCAGCCAGCTTGATGGATCAGCAAACCATTATACCCAATGTAGGTGTGAAGCAGACCATTAAGTACAACACCCTTTATCTGCCCGATACCGTGGGTATCGATACATTTACTGTAGCGCAAAAAGAGATACCTGCCTTTACCGAAGTGTTGATCACCAACAGCCAGAAACCGGTGGCCAATATGGCCAATGATGGCAGCCGCTGGGCTATCCTGCGCGACTGGATCTCCAATGCAGCTGTAAAGAACCACAATGGTTATGGCGGTACCGATATCTCCGGTGATCCCAAGATCTATTTTGAAGCAGGCTGGGGCGCCCCAGGTATTTACAATGGTAAGATCCACCAGGTGGTTACCTTACCACCCGGCAAGTATAAGTTTGAAGGATCCGTTGACTGGTTCAACAAGGGATCAAGAAATGATACCTACCTGGTAGCCATGCCCGGTACGAATGGTTTGCCGGATGTGGATCAGCTGGGTACCGCTTTTGCGTCTGCCAAACTGGAAAGCGGCTGGTGGTGGTGGGATACCACTTTTGAAATAACACAGCAAACGACCTTTTCCATGGGCTTGCTGTTGTATATGAATGATGATGGAGAAGCCACCCGTTTAAATAGTATCAGATTGTATATTGTAAACTAATAAGTAGATAGTTATAAGAAGTAAATCCATTATTATAATAATAAAGTCCATTTACTGCAATGTATTTATTGGAGAACTTTGGCGAGCTGATGCCATAAATAAAGTAAAATGAAAGTAACGATTGGTCTTTGCTCTCTATTATTCTCTTTGGCGCTTTCTGCACAGGACCACCCCTTGCGGCTTTGGTATGATAAGCCAGCTGCACAATGGGAAGAGACCCTGCCCCTTGGCAATGGCCGCCTGGGTATGATGCCCGATGGCGGTGTGCAGAAAGAAACCATTGTGTTGAATGATATTACCCTTTGGTCAGGAGCGCCGCAGGATGCCAACAACAAAGAAGCCTATAAGAAACTGCCGGAGATACAAAGGTTGCTGCTGGAAGGGAAGAATGTAGAGGCGCAGGCACTGATCGATAAAGACTTTATCTGTACCGGTAAAGGATCGGGGGCAGAACCTTTTGGTTGTTATCAAACCCTCGGCAGCCTTTCCCTGGCTTTCCGGTATAAAGGCGTGCATGAACAGGAGCTGAACTATACCCATTATTCAAGGGAGCTTTCGTTGGACAAAGCCATCGCTGCCTGCTCTTACCAGGTAGGAGGGGTGACGTATAAAAGAGAATACTTCACCAGCTTTGGGGATGATGTGGGGGTTGTGCGGATCACGGCCAGCAAGCCAGGTATGATCAACCTCAGTGTGGGCATATCCCGGGAAGAAAAGGGACATGTAAGTGTGAGCAACAAGACCCTGGACATGTATGGCCAACTGGAGAATGGTACAGATGGAAAGGGCATGGAGTACCTGGCCAAAGTAGCGCTGCAGGTAAAAGAGGGTAGCCTTCACGCGGAGAACAACCAGCTCATCGTGGAAAATGCATCTGAAGTGATCCTGTTCTTTTCTGCCAGGACGAGTTATAAGGACAATGCTTTCAGGGATCATGCCCGGCAGTTGTTGACCAAAGCGATGACCATTCCTTTTGCTGCACAAAAGAAAAAACACCTCACCAATTATCAAAAGCTCTTCGGACGCCAGCAAGTGTACCTCGGGGCCGGAGGATCAGATAGCCTGACTACCGATAAACGGCTGGAACATTTCTACAACGCTGCCACGCCCGATAACCAGCTTACCGTACTGTTTTACCAATTCAGCCGGTACCTGTCTATTGCCAGCACCCGTGTAGGATTATTGCCGCCCAACTTACAGGGTTTGTGGGCACACCAGATCCACACCCCCTGGAATGGAGATTACCACCTCGATGTGAATGTACAGATGAACCATTGGGGTGTAGAGCCAGGCAACCTGTCGGAGCTGAACCTGCCCCTGGCAGCCCTGGTGAGCAGTTTGGTACCCCATGGCCAGCGTACTGCCAAGGCCTATTACAATGCAGATGGCTGGATAGCGCACGTGATCACCAACCCCTGGATGTTTACCGAACCCGGCGAAAGCGCTTCCTGGGGTGTATCCAAGTCAGGCACCGGATGGTTGTGCAATAACCTGTGGGAGCATTACCAGTTTTCCCGCGACAAGAACTACTTACAGAAAATATATCCTGTACTGAAGGGATCGGCTCAGTTCTATGCGGCCATCCTCGTTAAAGAACCGAAAACAGGATGGCTGGTGACATCACCTTCCTCATCACCTGAGAACCATTTCTACCTGCCTGATGGCAGTGGCAGGCATGCCGCCATCTGCATGGGAGCTACCATCGATAACCAGATCATCCGCGAGTTATTCAACAATGTGATCACTGCTTCGGAAGTATTGGGTATTGATGGCATATTCAGGAATGGGCTGAAGGAAAAGCTGGCACAGATACCACCTCCGGGGCGTATTGCTGCCGATGGCAGGCTGATGGAGTGGCTGGAAGAATACAAGGAGACCGAAGTAGAGCACCGCCATATATCGCACCTGTATGGCCTGTATCCTGCCAACCTGATCACTCCTTCACAAACACCTGACCTGGCAGAAGCCTGTAAAAAATCGTTGAATGTGCGGGGAGATGATGGACCCAGCTGGTCCATCGCTTACAAGCAATTGTTCTGGGCAAGGCTGCATGATGGCAACCGGGCTTATAAACTGTTCCGGGAGATCATGAAGCCCACCCTGAAGACGAATATCAACTATGGCGCAGGCGGCGGCGTATATCCCAACCTGCTATCCGCCGGTCCGCCCTTCCAGATCGACGGCAATTTTGGCGCCGGCGCCGGCATTGCTGAAATGTTGATCCAGAGTCATGAAGGGTTTATTAATTTTATTCCCGCGATCCCCGATGCCTGGAAGGCCGAAGGAGTGGTAAAAGGCATGAAGGCCCGGGGTAATATTACTGTTGATTTTGCCTGGAAGAATGGCACGGTAACGAACTATAAGATCACTTCTCCGCAACAACAAAAAGTGAAAGTGATGCTCAATGGAAAACTGATAACAGTAACAACGAAATAACGATGTCAGCCTGAGCCTGTCGAAGGCGTCTTAAGGGTGGGTCGCCCTTGAAGGGCGGCTCACCCTGATCTAAAAAGCTTTTAAATAAACAAGTACATACTTAACATACAACTTATCATCTGCAACCACGTACCATGAAAAGACTGAGCGCAATTGGATGGATGGCCACGGTAACAGTTTTATCTTTTGCAAGTCCTAAGGCACAGGCACAGCACACTATTATCCCTATCGAAACAAAAAACAATGCCCTTGTATTCCAAACAGATGCCAACCGGAATGTGGGCATTGTTTATATGGGACCCCGGCTCTCCGACAAACAGGAGTATGGCCAGGTAGCGGCCATGTATAAGCAAGGCGCCGATTATACCGGCGTAAACAATGCAGCGTATGCTACAGCCGGTAGTAGGAACCTGTTTGAGCCCGCCATCGCTGTTACGCATGCAGATGGCAACAATTCCCTCGACCTGCAATATGTGCGGCATGAAACTAAAAAGCTGGACGACAATACCTCCCTGCTCACCATTTACCTGAAGGACCCGGCCTACAATTTTGAGGTGACCCTTTATTACAAGTCCTGGTTCAATGAAGATGTGACCGAACAGTGGAGTGAGATCAGGCACAACGAAAAAGGCAATGTGCTGCTGAACAAGTTTGCCTCGGCTGGTTTGCACCTGAAAGCGGGCAGCTTTTGGCTTAACCAATTCCATGGCGATTGGGCCCGCGAAATGCAGCCCGAAGAAGCGCGCCTCACCCATGGCATCAAAACATTGGATTCGAAACTGGGTACCCGCACCAACCTGTTTCAGCCCCCCGTATTTATGGTGTCACTTGATCAGCCAGCTACAGAAGAGGAGGGTACTGTTTTATACGGTGCCCTTGAATGGAGTGGTAACTTCCGCATAGACCTGGAATTGGATAACCAGGACAACCTGCGCATCATTGCCGGTATCAATAATTATGCATCACCCTATACCTTAAAGCCGGGAGAAGTATTCACCACGCCGGCCTTCTTATCTGTGCTGTCTACCCATGGTAAAGGGGAAGCCAGCCGCAAATTGCAGCAATGGGCACGCAACTACAAGATACTGGATGGAAAAGGTACCCGGCTTACCTTGTTGAACAACTGGGAAGCTACCTACTTTGATTTCAATGAGGCGAAGCTGAAAGAGTTGTTGAAGGATACAAAAAAACTGGGTGTGGACCTCTTTCTCCTGGACGATGGCTGGTTTGCCAACAAGTACCCGCGCAACAATGACAATGCAGGACTGGGAGATTGGCAGGAAAACAAAAAGAAATTGCCCAATGGCATAGCCTCCCTGGTGAAGGAAGCACAGGCGAATGGGGTGAAGTTTGGCATATGGATAGAACCTGAAATGGTAAATCCTAAAAGTGAATTGTATGAGCAGCATCCCGATTGGATAGTTAAACAGCCCAACCGGTCTGAGCATTATTTCAGGAATCAACTGGTGCTCGATCTCAGCAATCCTGCCGTACAGGACCATGTATTCAATGTGGTGGATGGACTTTTTACAAAGAATCCGGCACTGGCTTATATCAAATGGGATTGCAATGCAGTTATCTACAATGCTTATTCTGCCAAGCTGGGCAACCAATCGCATTTTTATATACAGTATGTACAGGGGTTGTACGCTGTACTGAAAAAGATCAGGGCCAAATATCCCACCGTGCCCATGATGTTGTGCTCCGGTGGTGGTGGCCGGGTGGATTATGCCGCCCTGCAATATTTTACAGAGTTCTGGCCCAGCGATAATACCGATCCGCTGGAACGTATTTATATGCAATGGGAGTATTCTTATTTCTATCCGGCTATCAGCATGTCGAACCATGTTACCGACTGGGGTAAGCAGCCCATTAAGTTCCGTACCGATGTGGCCATGATGGGCAAGCTGGGTTTTGATATTGTAGTGAGTGATCTGAAGGAAAAAGACCTTCGCTTTTGCCAGGATGCATTGACTACTTACAATACAGTAAAACCCATTATCTGGCAGGGCGATCAATACCGCCTGCAAGGTCCCCGGGAAAATGCCGTAGCTGCTGTCATGTATGTGAATGCAGCAAAAACAAACGGCATTGTATTCAATTATCTTGTCAGCAACCGCTATGATGCGGGCAGCCTGCTGCCCATACGCCTGAAAGGACTTGATCCCCAAAAGCGGTATACGATCAGAGAGCTGAACGTTTACCCGGGCGTTACTTCCACCATCGACAGCAGCAAAGTATATACAGGTGAGTTCCTACTGAAAGTAGGCTTTAACCCGGAGGTAAAATCCGGCAGGAACAGTGTGGTGCTGGAAGTAAAAGCGGTGAATTGAGTAGGTGTATGACAGATCAATACAAGGTTGTTTACTATTGGTGAACAACCTTACCATCTTTGATCACCAGGCGAACATCAAACAACACCTTCTTGAAATTGGTTTCGAGGTCCCCATTAAATACGACAATATCTGCTTTGGCGCCGGGACGCAGTACGCCGATATCATTTTTTCTGCCCAGGATCAGGGCTGCATTCCAGGTGGCTGTCTTCAGTACATCTGCTGCCGGCATACCTTCTTCAAAATAAGCCGCCAGCGTTTGTTTGGCATCATCGCCGCGTGAAATACGGAGATCGAAATAGGCATCAGAACCAGCCCCAATCGTTACCCCTTTTTGCCTGGCCTTGGTAAGCCGGTCAGTAAGTGGCTGCAACATTTTCTTTAATTCTACCGTATCGTGGTCTTTTTTATGCATGGCTTCCTCCCGTTCGATGCCTCCTTGCAGAGACACATCCGTAGGTACCAGGTAAACGCCCTGGCGGACCATTTTCTCCAGCGTGCTGTCTGTTATATAGTAACCGTGTTCAATGCCGTCTACACCAGCAGCCAGTGCCTGGGTGATAATATTATCCGTGGTGGCATGGGCCGTTACCTTCTTGCCGTATTCGTGTGCTGTTTTTACGATCGCCTTCATTTCATCCAGCGTTAATCCCATGCGTTCGCCAAAGGCCACCATTTTGATCACATCTACCTGGTTATTCACGTGCTCTTTTACTGCCAGCACCGCATCATCCACCCCATTGATCACCCGGTATTCTAAATGGGTGATCTTCTCCTGTTCTTTTAACGGCAACTGGTAAAACTGTCCGTCCATGGCGCTCAGGATGGGGCCTGATGTGAACATTCTGGGTCCTGGTATAAAACCCCGGCGAATGGCGGCAGCTACTTCCAGATCAAGGTATTGTCCCGAATTGCCCAGGTCACGAATAGCCGTAAAACCCGACTGCAGATAAGACTGCGCATAACCTGCTGCCCTGAGCACCCGGTACTCGCTGGAATGGAGCAATACATCAGCAGCCAGGTTGTCTTCCAACCTTTGCGACATCAGCAAATGTGTATGGAGGTCAATTAATCCGGGAGTTACCGTAGCGTTGGACAAATTGATGACCGTAGTTCCCTTGGGTATGGTGAGCTTACTGCCGACTGCTTTGATGGAATTGCCCTCTACTAATATCTCCTGGTCTTTGAGGAATACATTTTTTTCCGCATCGTAAAACTTGCCCGCTTTGATCAGATAAGGGCCGGAAGCAGGTATTTGGGCGATCATCGCCAGGGAGAATAATACAAGACAGATAAGGGTACTGAAACATTTTCTCATAGCGCTCATTATTATCAATCAGGAATTGGGCGCTAATGTAACGAAAAGCCTACAAAGGGTAGCCCCTACTGAACAAAATACCCCTTTGCCTTTAGGGCGGCGCTGGTTTGGTGATGGGCTAAAATAAATTTGCGCAACCCATAGGTTGCGCGTATATTTGCAACCTGTGAGTTGCGCATTAAACAGGTATACCAATGAAAAAAGACGTATTTCAAGCTATAGCAGACCCCACCCGTAGAGCTATTTTAAGTCTGATCGCCTTACAAGCCATGACGCCGAATGCTTTGGCCGAGCATTTCGACACCAGCCGGCAGGCGGTCTCCAAACACATTAAAGTCCTTACTGAATGCAACCTCCTCAAACAGGAGCAATCAGGCAGGGAAATTTATTATCACTTCAATCCTAAGAAAATGAAAGAAGTAGTTGACTGGCTGGCGCAATTCCGCCAGCATTGGGAAACCAAGTTCAACCAACTGGACATTGTATTAAAAAACTTAAAAACAAAGTAACCATGATCGCAAACAAAGAACCAAAGGTCACCAAAGACCTGGCCAACAAAAAGATCACTTTTGTAAGAGAGTTTGATGCACCATTGGAACAGGTATGGCATGCCTGGACAGAAGCCAGCTTATTGGATCTGTGGTGGGCGCCCAGGCCCTGGAAGGCCATCACCAAAACGATGGACTTCAGCGAAGGTGGACATTGGTTGTACAATATGATGGGACCAGACGGCACCGGGCAATTCTGCCGGGTAGATTTTAAAAAGATCGTTCCTTATAAAAGCTTTGCCACCGTTGATTCCTTTTGTAGTGAAGATGGCAAAGTAAACGAGTCATTCCCCCAGACAGACTGGAACATAGAGTTCATTGCAACCAGTGAAGGAACCACTGTAAAGATTGACCTCACCTTTGCCAGTGAAGCCGATCTCCAAAAGATCCTTGAAATGGGCTTCGAACAAGGCTTTGCCATGGGACTTAGTAACCTGGATGAATTACTCGCTGAATAAGTTTCTTATAGGTAAAAGGGGGTTCAGGTCATGGCCTGAACCCCCTTTTATGTGATCTTCTTCCGCTGTTAATTTTCAGTGTATTCCACATTAGCCATATCATAACCGTAGCTGGTGGTGGGTTCAAAATATAATTGTATGCTGGAGGCAAAAGCCCCTGTCCGGTTATGTTCCTTATCCCGCAGCTTAATAGGAATATTACCCGTCGAAGACTGGTAAACAGCTGTCATAGTATAATAGCCGATGGGTATATCCACCAGTTTGCCATAGTTGTTGGTGGAGGGTTGCCCATGCTTCATTTTTATCACCTGTCCTGTTGAACCGTCGATGAGTGGACCAGTAGGTGTGAGCGTGAATTCGATATTTTCGGAATCGTAAATACTGCTGCCAAACTGTTTGTCTAAGATAATGGTTCCTCCATAGTCGCCAGTGAGCGGTACGCTTTTATCGCCGGTCAGCTTCCATTGAAAATTCCGGATGGCGCCATCGCCGCCAAATCCCTGCGCATTATCGGGGTGCAGATCTATTTTGTAGGTTTTACCTTGGTAGGTCACATTCATTTCTGCATAGGCCTGCCAGCTGCCAGTAAACAATTTGATCCGGTAGGTTCCGTCATCCCCTGTGGATCCTGTCAGGTAACTGTTGTAGATAAGCGTGTTGTCGATCAGGATGGTAGCGCCTTTTATGGGTCGGCCCTGCGTGTCAGTAACTTTTCCTTTGACCACTTTGTCCGTGGATGATCCACTGTCGTCCTCTCCTGACGCTTTTTTGTCACAGGAGAAAGCCAGTATAATGACCGCCATTAGTTGGATATAATGTGTACGCATTTTCATATTACAAAGCTGCAACTGATTTTACCTCCATACACCTTCAATTGGCTAAAATGCCGGATCAGCATACTTGAATGCTTGTAAAATGGGTTGAAGTGCTGCAGTAGGAACAAAAGCGGGGTGGGGCAATAATAAAAAGGTTTCAGGCCGTGACCTGAAACCTTTTTTTATGGACGGATATTGATGTTAAGCGGGTTCTTAACGGGCTTGCGCTAGGGCAGCATGACTACTTTTTCAGTGACGATCCGCGTGGCCGGATTGGGGTAACCATATTTCAACCAAAAGGTATGAGTGGCCGGATCGTATCTGTTGTTGTACACCGGGTCTCCGGCAATGGCAGCTACTGCAGCCGTATTGCTGCCGGTACTGGTAGTGCCGGCCCCAGGTGCAATCGTTACGGTATTATCTGGATTGACTGTGATATTGATCTTTGTACCAGGGCCCAGGTCGCCCAGGTCTTTGGAAACGCTGGTAGCGCCAATGGTAGGGAGATTTACTTCCAGATCAACATAATCCCTGGGCGATGTAGGGTGCTCAAAATGGCCGGTGGCGAGGTAATCGCCATCGTAAATATTCCGGAGCAGAATGCCCAGCAAAGCCTGCTTTGAAGTGGCAGGGATCTTAATGTTTGGATCACTTACCGATGCGATCTGCAAGCCCAATGCGTAAGTCTTTGTAGGGTCCATGGCTGCTTTTTTCAGCCTGAGGGACACTTCAATATAAGACTGTCCGGCAGGAATGGTAACCGTTGTATTGAGATCATAAGCGGCAGTTGGCAATACTTCATAGGTTGTCTGGTTTTCTGCATTGTAAGCCGTGACGATCGATGGTGTAGCGGCCAATGTTACCTGTACATCTTTGTCGGATGCGGGGCCTGTAAGGGACAGCGTAAAAACGCGCAGCTGCTCTTCGGCCGGAGTTGTAAACACAGCCTGGATATTGATGCCCCTGGTCTCATAGGCATTCATTACAGCAGCAAAGCGTTCGTTGTTGTTGGTCTTTAGGCCGGTTTCATTGTTGTCAAAGCCTTTATCTTTTAAGCAGCCGGTCATCGAAAGCGACAAGGCGGCCATTGCAAGGAAATATATTCGTTTCATGTGTAGTAGTTTGTTGGTTTAACGGTCCCAGAATACGGTGGCAGTGTAAGGATCAATGGTGCCTTCTTTCTGTACGTTGGCTGCATTGTAACTGAACTCTGAAGTCGCATACAGGTAGCGGGTGGGCACATGGTCCGTCAGGCGACCTGCATCGATGGAAATAGAAGGTTGTACAACACCTGTCCTGCGGTGGTCACTCCAGGCTTCCAGGTGGTTGTTGCCATTGAAGGCAAAATATTTCTGCCAGATGATCACCTTGATCTGATCGGCCGTTGCAGCGGGCCAGGCTATTCTGGCGTCAGCATTACCCAGATAAGTATTTGCAGTAGCCACATCGTTGGGTACACCCAGCCAGCGGAAAGATTCCCTTACACCTTCTTCATACAAGGTTTTTGCATTGCCGGTCATCCATCCCCTGGCGACAGCTTCTGCCTGCAAAAAGTAACTTTCGAAAGCTGTCAGTACCCAGGAGTCCATGGTGGCCGATTTGGCCAATCCGGATGTTCCTCCGGCTATAGTAGGAGAGCCACCTATATCCGATAAATTGGTCTCGGTATAGATATGCGCCGGATCGTTGTTCAATCCAAAGTCGATACCACGGTACTGACCTGCAAAAGTGCCACCACGTACAGGGCGGTAAAAATATTTGTGCCGCTCATCGTTCAATCCTTTCATCAGGTTTAGCGCAAAATTGTTGGCCCGGCGATAATCCTGGGAGTAGTTGCCCGATAAGGCAAAGGCATATGCCGTCCAGTAAGGATTGGGTTTATCGTTGGTATAACCGGGATTCACCGAAGCTGTCTGACCGGCTGTCAGGAAGCCGTTGCCTTCGGCAGTAATCGCTGCGATCTCGGTAGCAGGATTGAAACCGGCAACCTGACTCATGTGGATCAATAAGCGCAATTTCAGCGTATTGCCAAACCTTGCCCATTGTGTTTTATTGCCGTGGAACATGATATCTGCAGTCGTAAGACCGATATTCTTGGAGGCATCTGCATTCTTGATCAGGTCCATACCATCAGTGATCTGTTTCAGCAGGTCTTTATAAATATCCTCTCCTTTATCATAGCCCGGTGTGATATTCTTTTTGACATCCATGGCCTTCGAATACGGCACGTTGCTGAACAGGTCTACCAATATCTGGTAGTGCAGGCTCTTCATGATCTTTGCAATGCCGGCATAGAAGTCCTGGCCCGATGCTTCCGCTTTCTGTTGCATGGTATGATAGTCGAAAATGATATCATAATTGTTGACCCAGTTCGGATTGCCAAAATCGGTGGTCATCGAATACCGGTTTTCTGTTACGGCTCCATAGTTGGTGCCCACAGCCCAGTAACCCATCCAGGCGCCCAGGGTGGCAAAGGAATTATTGGTAGCGTTGTTAGTAGTAATGATGCCTGTACGGGCCATTGCCGCCGGTAATATCAGATCTGGCGTAATGCTGGTGGTAGTAGGCACATCGGGATTGCTATTGATATCGAAAAAGCTCTTGCCGCAGCCTGTCATCAGCAGGGCTGGTAATGCAAATACTATTATCAGTTTCTTCATATACAGAGATTAAAAAGTAAGGTTAATGGAAGCGCCAAAAATGCGGGTAGGCGGTGTGTTGAAAGAGTTGTTGACCCCTTGCGCATTACCTGTTGTATTGCTGAATTCCGGATCGGTATAGATATTGGAGGAAGGTACCCACATCAGCAGGTTGCGGCCACTCACGGTGATTACAGCACTTTTTACAAAACGGGTATGCTGTAAAATGGAAGTGGGCAGCTCATAGGATAGGGATACTTCCCGCAACTTCCAGGAGGCTGCACTGGTGTAGTAGGGAGTTTGCGTGTTTTGGAACACATCGGCCGTCCAGAAAGTAGCTGAACCACCGCTGGTCAATACATCGGTATTGTCTACAAACTTTCCCGTACCATCATCATAGGCTGAATTGGGGAAAATAAAAGGCTTCCTGTCATACTTTGTTGTCAATGCGCCAGATCCTTCAAACACAAGGCGTGTGCCGATACTATTGTATACATAGTGCCCGCCTCTGTAATCAGCCACAATGCTTAAAGAGAAGTCTTTGTACTTGAAACTTGGATTGATGCCAATTAAATGTTTGGGCAGTGTCCTTCCATAAGCTTTATTAACAGGATCGGTGCTGGGCAAGCCTGTTACCCGGTCCACGATCACTTTCCCATTTGGTGTTCTGCTGAAATCATTCAACTTAAGTACGAATGCCGGCATACCCACGATCGCATAGTTGAGGTTGGTGGTGCCCAGTTCGGTAAGGCCCTCATAGATGCTGGTTACTTCATTATCAGAATACGTATAATTGGCTTTAAGGTCCATGCGGAAATCCTTGCCTGCCTCGATCAGGGGAGTCAGGCGAAGGTCAAATTCCAACCCTTTGTTGATGAAAGAGGCTGCATTGACGAGTGCAGACTGATAACCGGTAGAACTGGAGGTGGCCACCTCGATGATCTGATCGGTATTGTCCTGGTGGAAAGCAGTTGCCTCCAACATGATCTTATTGTTATTAAAGCCTAATTCAATACCCACTTCTTTACCATTCACAAACTCAGGCTTGATATCGGGGTTGTTGATGGTATTGTTGGCTGAGTAACCAGCCAGACCGCCATAGGGAAATCCTGTACCGGAACTGAAGGTTGATTCAAGGGAGTAAGGACTAAGGTTTACCGTGCCTGATAAGGCCCAGGCGCCACGCAGTTTCAGGTAAGAGATCGGGGTAGTCTTTATTTGTGGGATCACTTCATGCAAGAGCAGGGACAAACTTCCACCTGGATAGAAGAAACTGTTCTTGTTGAGGTTCAGGCGGGAGTCCCATTCGTTTCTGCCCGTCAGTTCCAGAAAGGCCCAGTTGTCCCATCCAAAGCTAAGTTTGCCAAATAAGGCAGTCGTCCTGATCTCGGTGTTCGTTTGCGTGATCGTAGCCTCACCAGAACGGTTGCTCACATTATACAAAGTAGGAATGATCAGGTTATTACCACGGGACCTCAGTTCTTTGGTCTTGCGCTGGATCAATGAATAACCCACCAATCCATCTACTGAGAAACGGTTGATCTGTTTCTTATACGTCAAAAATGCTTCTGAGTTGAGGCGATAGGCAAAGCCCATTGCATCGGCCACAGAGGCCCTGGCATTTTGTATGCCCTTCAGATCGGTCGTATACCTCGACACGTTGATGGCGCCCAGCACACTTTTATTACTCACATAGGCTACATTACTACCCAGGCGGTAGGTAAAATTGAGGCCATCCATAATTTTGTAAGCTGCCTCCAGGGTAGCCACCAGGTCATCAGAGCGGCCTTTATTTCGATCGATGTCGATCAACATATACGGATTCCAGCCAAAGCGGTTGTAATAACCATCTGCAGTGGCGTATGGGTTATTGCGCCAGTCCTCAAACTCTGAAATAGGTATGTGGGCGGCGGTCTTTAACAAACTGGTATAAATATTATTGGCGCCGCCCCTGTCCTGGTTCACAACATTATAATTGCCCTGTGTATAGGACATCCTGAATGAGGTGGTCAGTTTGCCAAACTCACGGCTGGCATTCAGCCTGATAGTCGTGCGGCGGTTCTCATCCTTGGGGATGAGGCCATTTACCTTTACATCCTGAAAGCTTAAATAATAACGGCTTTTTTCATCCCCACCGGAAAGAGACACATCATTTTGAAAAGTGATAGCGGGGCGAAAGAACTGCTCAACAGGTGTTTTGCTTTGTGCAGCATAGCGTACTCTTTTCTGGCTGCCGTCTTCCAACGGATCGCCCAGGTCTACTTCACTGCCATCGTAGCGGGGACCGTAGCTGTTGTTGGTCCATGGATCGAGCCTCGGTGTTCCATCCGGATTTTCGCCTTCCCCATTGCCAAACTCCCTTTGCAGTTTGGGTAAAAAGGCTAATGACTCGCGCTGGATGGTGGTGCCAATAGAGATGACAGACTTATTGCGGGAGCCGCCCCTGGTGGTAATGATGATCACACCGTTGCCGCCTTCCTGGCCGTATAATGCAGCACCTGTATTGCCTTTCAATACCGTCACATCCTGCACATCGTTGGGATTGATCGTATTGATGAGCGATAAAGGCATGGGCGATCCATCGATTACCAGCAAGGCCTGGTTGTTCCCGGTGAGCGAGCGGATACCACGCAGGGTGATCCGCGTATCGGCAAATACCCCGTTGTTGGTGGTCTGAATATTCAAACCTGATACTTTGCCTGTTAATCCATTTTGAATATTGATCGGTTTTGCCCTGGTGCCATCATCGCCACTGACCTTTGTGACAGAATAGCCAAGCTCTTTGGGCTGCCGGCGAATACCCAGGGCAGTGACTACTACCTCGTTGAGGTTATTGCTGTTTGAAACTAAAGCCACTGACATGCTTTCGCTGGCTGAGATGGTTTGCGATGCATAGCCGGTGGAGGAGATGGTGAGTTGGGCGCCGTCGCTGACACGGATAGAGAATCGGCCGTTCTGATCAGTTTGTACAGCCCTTTTGGTGCTGGCTTCCAAAACGGTTGCAAAAGGAACGGACTCTCCTTTGGTGTCCCGTACCACGCCGGATACTGTTTTCTGCTGCGCTTGTACGTGCAGCAGCACTGAGAGGCAAAAGACTAACGTCAAAATTCGCTTCATAAGTAGACCTTTGGTTAATTGATGAATGAATAGAGACAATCTTATCAAGCGGTTTTGATCACAAAAGGAGCAGAATGGATAAGTTTTATGCTAAACTGTCGAATATGGCAGTTGAAAAGACAAGCCCATTAACCTGGTTAGTGTTTATTTTTGTCATGTTAAACCCTATCTGGCAACCTTTCCTGGATGGCGTGAACCAGGACAAGCCGGCCTTGTACAATAGCGTGAATGCAAAAGACTTTAACTGGGTGCGTGGCGGTAACGGTAAAACGAGGATCATGAATGAGCAGGAATACCGGGAAGACGCCCGTATTGTAATGGAGGATCGAAAGAAGAAGGGTATAGCCTATCAGCAAACAATAAAAAAGCCCGGTTACAAACCGGGCTTACAACCTGTTCCCGTTATTTTCTAAACTCGCTAAAAACATGATCCGATTGTTGGGCGTGACAGTTAAAACACTGGCCCTTCACTGCCGTGGTTAACAGCCGCTCGGTATGACTATCGCCTTTAAATTCTTCATAGCCCCATCCGCCGGTGCTGGCATATTTTACACTGTCCCTTACCATCACATCCACATGATTACGGCCAGCTTCCGTGGTATTGCCATTCTGCTCTTTGGCATCCAGCACATCAAACACCAGTACCGATCCCTTGGGAAAATAACCCGTGTTATAACCCTGCATGGCCGTGGCATTGGCATAAATATGATGGTAACCACCATTAAACCGGAAACCGGGGTTGGCGGGGCCGATCAATCCGGTTTTAATATGCGTCCACATACGATATCCTTCCGGGTAAGGCACTTCGGGGTCCTGGGTGGGGGATACAAAAGTAAAGCTGCCCAGCAAAAGCAGTGCAGCTAAACCAGAGCAAACAGTATTTCTCATGCAAATAGTATGATGTTGTATATCCCCAAGTTATTAATATCATCATTCCAACGAAGAGAAAATAAACAATCAACAGTTTGCGACGTACAGAAAGCCATTGCCAAAGAAAAAGCCCTGCCTGCACAGCCACCACAAAGCGCGGCAGCCATTCTGTGTTCTGTGTTCTGTATTCTGTATTCTAAATTCTGCCTTCTACTTCACCACCTCCGCATTATTCGACTGGTCCGCATCCAGCCAATAACCATAAGGATCGATCACGGCTACCGCTGGCTTTTTATTAACTACAATCGTCAGGTCGGTAATTGCCCTGGTAAACCGGTGCTGTTCCTGGTACGCAGGTGCTGTATGCCTGGTCCATCGATCTGAAGGGCTATCATACACCGCCAGGGTGAATACCTCATCCGGTGTAAGCGCCTGCGGTTTCGCTCCCGCTTCATTTGTTTTGCCAATGCTTACCTGCAATTGTAGTTTAAACCGGCCATCGGGCAGGGTGTCGCAACGCACCACCCGCAGCCTGTTGTCGTACGTGATCACCTGCTTAAAAAGGTCGTCCATACGTTTGGACTGGTCGGCAGTAGCCCCCGTGCCTAGCTCAGTAAGCAGGTCCGTGGTTGTTGCCTTGCTATGTGGAAAGCCATGTTTGTTGATCAGTCTTTGCAGGGATTGATTCATGCGGTCTTCTCCCAACATTTCCTGGATCGCATAAAGCGATAATCCCCCTTTTTGATAATACAGGTAGGGTTGGTTGGCTTGCAGCAGTGGCAATTCGGGTTCGCCCGTCATGTTGCGGAAGGCAAAATACAGGTTGTTGTCTGCCTGCAGCAGGCTGCGCAGGTATTGCTGGCCATACCGTCTTTGCGTAACCATATATTCCGTGTACTTGGCCAGCGATTCGGTGAGTACCGCCCTGCCCGGGGCATCCAGGGGCGCCAGGGCATTGGCCCACCACTGGTGTGCTACTTCATGGGCCGTCAATGCATAAGTATGGTTGAACCGGCTGGTGTCGCTCAGGTTACTCATAAAGTTGATCTTCTCCGCGCTGAACACCACCCCAGGGTATGCTGTAGCTGCTCCAGGATAATGCGGTATCGCTGCCAGGGTTAACTGGCGCAATGGGTAAGGACCAAAGTTGGCCTGTCCGTAATCAAGGGCATCTTTCATGGCCTGCAGGAGTGTAGGAAGGTTGTTGGCTTCCCCGGGTACATAATATACGCTTAACTCAATACCACGGTGCTGCTCCTTTTGCACTGCATACCTGGCCGAGCTGAGGGCAAACATAAAGGCAATGGGCTGCTCCGTTTTGTAATGGAAATAGCTGCGGCCATTGGTCTGCCATGTCTTTTGCAGGGTACCGGCGGTGACTACCTGCTGATCGGGCACGGTGGAGACTACCGTTTCAAAGTCGATGCGGTGGTAACTGGTATCTGCGGAGGTGCTGGCCGCCATGGGCGGCAAGCCTTGCGCCTTCCTCAGCGCGGCATCGCCCGTCTCAAAACGGTCATTGTAACCCAGAAAGGGAACATACTTCTCCAGTTCAATATAACTACCATTGCTCACCACCGAATGCTCGGAATTGAAGGGGGCAAAGGGGGATCGTTTTACCTCCATGGAAAATTGGATCGTTGTTTCCATACCAGGCTGCAGGGGAGTGGCCAGGGTATAAAAGTATTGCTTAAACCCTTCATCGGCTGTCGTCAACCTGGCCTGTGGAATGGCAAATTGAATGGAGGTAACATCGGGGTCAACGCCCAGCCACAAGGTGGAAATAGGTTGTGCTGATTCATTGCGCAACCGGTAAGATCCTTTCACGGTATACCTGCCGGCCGCGGGATACAGGTCTACCTCCGTCTTCACGGCAACAATATAGGGTTGCGATACTTGTGATTGAGACTTGTACTTTTGCTCATAAGCCACCTTCCAGTTTTTGCCCGTACCATTCGTCCGGCCTGTATTGACGGCTGGTAGCTGGCTATTGATGTAAATACCCGAACCAATCCAGGTCAATAAGCAAACAGCCATCAGGAGCTTACCGGGCAATTGCCATTGCCTGCCCATCGTTTTCAAGCGTTGCCAGAAAGTAGTATGCGAACTGCCTTTCCACAAAGCTGCAGCCAGGAGTGACAATACTCCTGCGCAGGCAGCCCAGTATAAAAGGTACCAGCGCACCGTAGCAGCAGCATGGCCAAAACCATTCATGGGTGAGTATTGCAATTCCGGCAGCATTGCATAACGCAGCAGGGGATGCGTGATGCCCAGGCGCCGTGAGAAAATAATGAGGCCAACCGCTGTGAGGCTCAGCAGCATACCCAGGTATTTATTGGGTACTACCGTTTGTATGAATACGATCAGTATTGCAAATAACAGGAGGGGAACACCGCTGTAAAAATACAAAGACAGGTAAGCGGGAATATCCACCTGCGGGAAGCCGGTAAAGAACTGCAGCCCGATGCCGATACAGATATTGGCGCTAATGAGCACCGCGATCAATACGGCGAGGGTAGCGCATTTAGCAGCCCATAAACTGGTATTGCGTACGGGTGTACTGAATACCAGGCCCTGCATATTGGCCGAGCGTTCGCGGCTGATAAGTTCTCCCGCATAAAAGATCAATAACAACAAGGCAGGACGGATAGAAACAAACTCCTCCACAATAGCGCCGGTAAACGCATTGAACCGTATACCATAAGGACCATGCAATACATTTTCTTTAAGCTCTATCGCGTACAGGAAGATCCACAAAGCCAGCATCACCAGGAAAGGAATATGTTTGAACACGGAAGCAACTTCCAGTTTGAATTGCGCTCTGAAGGTCGCCCATTGATAAGCCCATCCGTTGGGATGTGTGGCTACACTTTGATAAGGAATAATAGTGGTGGGGCCGACTGCATTTTTTTGCTTGCGCATTTTACCGGCAGCAGGCAGGCGGAACCGGTAATAGCGGTAGCTGAGTACCAGCAGCAGGATGGCAAGGGTCATCCAGCCTATACGGTTGGCGAGGAACGCCCCTTCCAGGGGAAAGAGGCGGCTATTGCGTACCGTGACTGGCCAGGAACGGGTTTCGATCAATAAGGAAGTAATACCAAAAGGATCGAGCAGATAAGGTAGTAGTTGTGATCCCTGGGTACTTTTATCAGAGCTGGCCATGATCGGAGAATTGCCCAGGATCGATCCCAGGAAATACAGGATGAACAAGGATACCCCGGTCATATATACCGCCCGCATATTGCGGGTAAGCAGGGCCACGCTAAAGATCACACTACAGCAAAATACAATATTGGGTAAACCAAACACGAGCAAGGGGTGGAGGAAATAACTTATTTTAAAAGGCCCCAGTTGATCGGGATTGACGGATTGCGTGCCCATATAAATGCCCAGTACCCCTGCACAGAGGATCAGGAAAACGGCTATCAATAAACCGAGCAACCGCACCAGGAAATAGGGCAGTCGCTCAATGGAAGTGGTGAATATGAGGCCATCCATAGCATAGGTGGTATCACGCAGCACCACATTGGCGCAGAATAAAGTGCTTACAAAAATGGCAAACAGGGAAAGGAAGCAGGTAATATAGCTGATCACATAGGGTGAGTTCTGGTGCAATTCACTGCCGCCGAAATTGCCTTTCGTGATCAGTATGCCCAGGCCTGCAAATAGGATAAAGGCTACCATGAAAGTGACCTGTTTGAAGTGGTACTTCAACTCAAAGTGCAGCAGGTTCTTTAACATGCAGTTTCCTCCTTTTTGGTGCGTTGTGCACCAAATAATGCCGAGAAATAAACAGCTGAGAGGTCGGGCTGAAAAGGCGTAAAGCCTGCATCCGGACAAATGCCCGATAATACCAGCACCTGCATCTTACCTCCTGTGAGGCGGGTAGAGATCACGTTGAGCGCCGATTGATACTGTTTCAGTGCTTCTTTAGAAACCGTCTTCTGCCATACCTGTCCTTCCAGGGAAGCCGTTAATAAGGCCGGCTTGCCTTGCAGGATCACTTTGCCTCCCGCCATGATGGCCATTTCAGGACAGAGGTCGTGCACATCTTCCACAATATGCGTAGACAGGATCACCACCACCTGCTCACCGATCTCACTCAGCAGGTCGTGAAAGCGGTTGCGCTCCAGCGGATCAAGCCCTGCTGTGGGCTCATCTACAATGATCAGTTGTGGATTGCCCAGTAAGGCTTGCGCAATGCCAAAGCGCTGCCGCATACCGCCGGAAAAAGTGCTTACGGCTTGTTTCCTTACCTGGTATAAATTGGTTTGTTGCAGCAAGGCCAGTACCTGTTCTTTCCTTGCTTTCTTATCCGTGATGCCTTTCAATACCGCCAGGTGGTTCAACAGGTCTGCCGCTGCGATCTTGGGGTACACACCAAAATCCTGCGGCAGGTAGCCCAGCTGGCTGCGCAAGAGCTGTTGGTTTTGCAATACATCCGTACCATCAAACAATACCTGTCCGCTATCAGGCGGCTGCAGGGTGGCCAGGGTACGCATTAAGGATGATTTACCGGCGCCATTGGGACCCAGCAGGCCAAAGAGACCATTGGAAATAGTGAGGCTCACCTTGTTCAGCGCTTGCACGCCGTTGCTGTAGGTTTTGGAAAGCTGTTGTATTTGTAGTCGTTGCATATGTTTGATTTAAGAATGGATGAAAAGTAGTGCACCCTCATAGCTGTATAAAGTATCAATGACCAGGGGAAACAGCTACATGATGAACAACCGGCAGCAGCTGACCTGCGTGATTTATGACCTACATCACGAAAAATGATACGTTTGTCATTATTATTTGCCTGCCTTGGTATTCAGGCGTTCTTTTAAGCTTTCATTTGATGGTATGAAGCGATGGAATGACCTTTTGGGGATGTTGAAAAAGCATTATGAAACCTGGCTGTATATCGGCTTGTTGTGCTGGGTTGTCATTTTTCAACTGCTGGAACAAAAATCAATGGGATGGGGATTTTACCTAAAACACCTCTCCCTGGTCCTGTTCCTTCTCTTGCCTGTACTGGTATTCTCCTGGTATAAAGAACAATGGCTGCAAACCTGGTCCCGGCGGCGCTACCTGTGGTGGTGGGTGATCTGCTTTGCTGTGTATTTGCCGCTGGTCATTTATGGCCTTGGCACCCTGGTATTGCCAAACAGCCATCTCCAGTTATTAATCGTAGTCAGTGCGGGTTGCAGTTTGCTCCTGGAATTGGTATTGGTGGCCAATGCCTGGTACCAGCAACGCCTGCACCAATGGAAATGGATACAAAAGCTTAGCCTGGAGAAGTCCATTCTTATCAGCGTTTCCCTCATCTCCGTCATACTGGCCATCATGGGCGTGTCGAGTATTGGCAACCCGGCCTATGACGAGCCCGGCAGGTTATTGCTGGGTTTTGAGTTCAGCCTGTGGAAAGTGATCACCCGCTTTGGCACTTTCCTGGGTTTTACCGTGCAATTCCTGTTCATGTACCTCTGCGGGTATTTCTTTTTTTACCTCAATAACCGCATCCTGGTTCCCAAAATACTGAAGCCCAAAGGGCTCATCCTGTACTGCATGAGTGCCCTGGCGGCGGTAGGCATTATATATCCTGTCATTGCCCAGCTATTGGCCTGGCTGCCTTTCAATCATCGCCTGGGGATGATCTTTTCTGCCAATCCATTTGTACTGGAGAATGCCTTTGGCGCCATCATCATTATCCTGCTGAGCCTGCCCGTGGTGCTGGCCTTGCAATGGTCGAAGCAGAATGGGCGGATCATGGCCCTCGAAAAGGAGAAAGCGGAAACCGAGCTGGACCTGCTCAAGCAACAATTGAACCCTCATTTCTTCTTTAATACCCTCAACAACCTGTATGCCCTGAGCCTGGCCCAGTCGAAGCAAACGCCGGAAAGCATTTTGCAGTTGTCGGAGCTGATGCGGTATGTGATCTACAAGACCAAAGAACCGGCCGTGAGCATACAGGAGGAGATCAGGTACCTGGAAGATTATATACAGTTGCAGCGGATCAGGTTGAAACGGAAGCCCGACATACAGTTTAGCCAGGAGGTAGCCGCTGATACTCCTTCAGTGCCTCCCTTGCTGTTGATCGTGTTGGTAGAAAACGCTTTCAAGCATGGGGTAGAACCGGCAGAAGAGCGGGCTTTCCTGCATATTTCCCTGCGGGCCGATGCGCGCCGCCTGTATTTCAGCTGTATCAATTCCTTTGAACAGGAGACTGCCAATAAAGGGGGGATCGGATTGGCCAACCTGCAAAGAAGACTGGCTTTGTTGTATCCCGGTAAACACCAGTTGAAAACGGGTATAGAAAATCATACATTTAAAGCTGAACTGGAGCTCGACCTATCATGAAAATACGTTGTTTAATAGTCGATGATGAGCCGTTGGCCCATGAAGTGATCCTCAAATACATAGAGGATGTTCCCTTCCTGGAAACGGTAGGGCAGTGTTACCTGGCTACCGAAGCCCTGGCATTTCTCAGTACCTATACTGTAGACCTCATCTTCCTCGATATCCGCATGCCTAAGTTGAGCGGCCTCGACTTCCTGCGTACGCTGCAACAGCGGCCCCTGGTCATTATCACTTCCGCTTATGAAGAACATGCCCTGGAGAGCTTCGACCTGGAAGTATGCGATTACCTGTTAAAGCCTTTCCGTTTCGACCGCTTTTTGAAAGCTGCCAACCGCGCCCTGGCGCTGTATGCGCTGAAGAAGCAAGCCACTGAGCAACCTGCTGTCCCCGTTTCTCCGGCATCCTTTACAGCTGCCGAACCTGGCCGTATTTATATCAAGTCCGATAAGAAACAAATACAACTGGAACTGGAGGAGGTATATTACCTGGAGAGTGTAGGCAACTATGTGAAAGTGTGGGGTGAACAAAAGTTTGTGTTAACGCCGCGTACCCTCACCAGTTTTGAAGAGCAGCTGCCGGCCGACACTTTTATGCGCATTCATAAGTCCTATATCCTCAATAAAAAATATGTGCATTACATTGAAGGCAATACCATTCGCCTGAAGAATGGGAAGGAACTACCAGTGGGGAAAAGCTACAAACAAGTGGTGAAGTTGCTTTGATAACCGGGCCTTCCTGTTAGCCTATCTGCCTTAACACAAAATCTGCCCGCTCCGCTACCGGTACAAGCGGTACTTCCACCAGCTTATATCCGGCCTGCTCATAGGCTTTCCGGAGTGCATGGTAAGTGGCCTGTGCTTCTGCCAGGTCTTGTTTCCGTTCATTGTCTGTTGTATAAATATCCTTCCAGAAGGGGAGTATAAACACCGTGGTATTGTACCGGTATTCCTGCAGGGCCTGCTGCAAGGCATCATTATAGGCAAAGTCCATGAGTATTTCATAGCCATAAGTGTCGGGAATACCCCTGTCAAAAAAGGATAGGTGCTGCGAGTGAGCCAGCGCCCGGAAATCGCGTATCGAGTATCCCAACATCAGGC
Organism: Paraflavitalea soli; assembly: GCF_003555545.1. GTDB lineage: Bacteria > Bacteroidota > Bacteroidia > Chitinophagales > Chitinophagaceae > Paraflavitalea > Paraflavitalea soli. The sequence goes on from NZ_CP032157.1 coordinate 1,576,013, forward strand.
AGGAATAATACCGGGCATCCTTCCAGGGAAGGGCGTCTCCGTTTGCTTCCAGCTGATCCTTAATGAGCGTTCGTGCTACCTCCGGCACATAGGGATATCCCCGCACATGCAGTTCCTGTAATAAGGTGGTTTTGCCCGTACCCGGACCTCCTGTGATGATATAGAAATTGTCTTTTAGTAACATAGGGATGTTTTAATGATACATGATGTTGCCTGGGATGATGGCAGGAAAGGGGTATATACGCACAAGTGCTGCTTAATGCTGTGTAGAAAGCGGCTTAAGCGATAAGGAAGAAATGTTGACCAGGGCTGTTAGCAGAAGAAGTGTGAGTGAGGATACAAAGGTAGGCAATTCAACATAAAATACAAAAAGGCCGCCCCATGATAGAACAGGGACGGCCACTTTGTATTATATCATTTACAGGTACTGCTCCAATTGCTTGTACAGCTCGCTTTTTTTGCTGGGCGGCAGGGCGTCCGGTTCCATGATCTTTCCGTCTTTGAGAAGTATATAACGCGGAATGGCAAACACGTCATTGTGGTTGAAAGCATTGAAAATGTTCCTGTACAATTTCTCAGAAGCCCGCAGGTGCGTGCCTTGCAGGTTGTAATACTTGATCATCGTTTTCCATTGTTTGTCGGCAGCTTCCTTGTCAATGGACACGTACATCAATTCAATGCCCTTGCTGTTTAGAAACTCTTTCAGATCTTTGTTGTATTTAAACTCTTCTTTGCAGGGGCCGCACCAGGTGGCCCAGAAGTCGATGAATACCGTTTTTCCTTTGGACAGGGCTGTGAGTTGATCTACCGTTTCAATACTGGCATAGTTTTCTACAAACAGCTGGTTTTTGGCAAATTCAGCTTCCTGTTTAGTCAGGAAATCCTTTACTGCGGCAATGCCTGGCGTAAGTAAAGGCGTATACCGGCTGCGGGGATATGTTTTGATGAATGACTGGTAAAAGCCGGGTATTACCGACTGGTACCTCTTTTCCAATAGCAATTCATGGATATTGGAGGCCAGTAGGTATTCCCGCAGCGGTTCTTGCTTGTAATGATCGACCAGTACATTGTATACAGCTTTTTGGTATTCCTCCTCATTGGCAGGTTGTTTAAATACTCCCTGCATCTGCGGAAGAAAAAAACGAAAATACCAGCCGTTGTAAGTACGGCTATAATCAGCATACGTATCTGTTGCCATGGAGCGTGCATCGAAAATGTTTGATATCGCTGCCAGCTCCTGCCAGTAACCATGGATACGGTTGATCTTTTGAGCATCATACCGCGCACTGTCCTTATTAAACTCAAGTTCCCGTATTGGCCACATAAGCGTAGTACTCAGAACAGCCGCATAATAATTCCTGATCAGGATTTCTGCATAGCTGTAGAATGCATCATCAATCTTGTGTTGCGCATGCAGCTGACGGAAAGGGGCGAGGCAACTGTCCAGCTCATGTTGTATCCTTTGCTTGTTGTGCGCAAACACCGTATCCTGTTTGTGGTACCTGGAGGCCGCGCTTTGGTAAAATTCAAAAGAAAGATTCGCCAGGGCCAGCTGGCCTTCCTGTTCGGGGCCTTCAATAGAGAGCGGATTAGCCTGGTTTTTCTCATCGATGGTAACCGTATAGGACTTGCCGGGCTTTACAAACAGCCTGTACATTTTTTTATATACAAAGCCATAAGCGCCGGCCACTTTTTCCTTGTTGGGTATCACCAGCGTGCCTGTACCATCCAGGGTATCTGCTGTCAGTTCGTTGATGAAATAGTTGCCTTGCAGCGGACGCATGAACCGAACCGTTTTTTCTTTGCCACCCATCACTTTGAAAGTAATGGCAGCTTGTTGTGCTTGCAGGGAAAAGAGCAAAAAGGTACAGAGTGCCAGGGATAATACAAATCGCATATACAGGAATTGATGAATGGTGCCTGCACAATATACAGCTTCATCTTCTTATTGTAAGAGCAGAATGATCATTTAAGCCCATTTTAAGAACCGGTAGCGCGGCACAGCGTAACAGCGTGTGAAGGCTACAAACGTCCTGGCCCGATCTCCGGCTCATCGGTCTTAATATCAGTAAATGACACCTTGCCGGGTTTATCCGTTTTACCCAATAACCGCTCAGAGAATATCTTGGCAATCGTGTACAAGGATTGCATGGGATTGGCCCCGATAGAAGTAGGGAACATACTGCTGTCCATCAGGTAGAGGTTCGGTATCTCTTTACCTGTTTTATAATTCCAGATGCGCTGATTGATGGAAGCTACTGAGGTGCCGGCTGTTGCCCCCATTTTATTGGTAGCCTGCAGGTGCGCCGAAGTAAGTATCGTGCGGTTGGGAATAAACTGCAGGTTCTTTTCCACCAGGTCCGCCTGCTTAATGTCCGTCAGGTAAGTGCCCACCATCGGATTGAAGTTTTTCAATCCAAGTACATTCTCATTGGTAGGGATAATAACCTCCGTAGCCCCGGCCAGGAACATCATCCGGATGGCGATGGCCACCCCATTGCGGAAGCGGGCTTTATCACTATCGCTGAGGGCATAGTTAAGCACGACATTACCGGCGCTGTCGAGTGATACCGAATTATTGTCCGAAGGCGTGTCCACCAGCATCACCCCAAAGCCTACGGATTGGTTGAACTGTACGATCTTCTTGTATACATCGATGCCACTTCCGGGAATCAGGAGAGCGCCATAGGCTGGTAAGGCGCCCATGGTCTCGAAGATGAAACCAGGCGTTACACCAAAAGCTTCGAGGTAAGTAGCACTGTCTAATCCTTCCAACAGGTTGATGGTCTTATTGACCACCCCGATCAGCGGAAATGAAGGGTGCATGATCAATCCTTTGCCCACACGGGGGTTGTTTACTGCCGGTTGACTCTTTGCTGAGTTGAGTAATATTTTGGTCGACCCGATCGTGCCAGCAGCCAGGATCACATTATCCGCATAAATATTTACCGTAGTGCCTGCCGGTATCTTCAGGCCGCAGGGATCAATGATGGTATTCTGATATTGTGGATCTGTCCAGGGAGTTTGCGTTACCAACGTAGCGCCTGTCACGATCACGCCGCCATCTGTACCCGTAGATTTGAAGGTCAGTTGCTGTACACTTACATCGGGCAGCACGCTCAATGGATTGTTGGTGTCCTGCGCTGCAGGAAGAATGAGTTGCCGGGCTGCATCCCGTTTTTGCGTCACAGGTGAAGGGGATAACAGTAGCGGGAAACGATTGAGGTGGTACAGCGACGGATCAACACCATACGCATTGGCGCCATCCCACAGTGCCTGGTTATCAGCGTTGAGTTCCGTTTGTGATACGGCACGGGTAGCAATGGTATTGCGTACCCACTGGTAAGCGGCAGCAATGCGCTCCTGCGTATAATACCTGCCATCTACCCAGCCCTTTTCTACCCAGTTGGCAATACGGTATTGGATGGTTGATTCCAGGGGGGAGAAGGCCAGGTCAATGTTGACGGTAGTTCCACCTCCCATGGCCTGGCCGCTGCGCACGATCACACTATTGTTGACTGTGGTAACAGTATCGTTGCCAAACATGAGCCGGGAATAACTCATCGTATTCATAGAGCCCCATACTACCCAGGGACCTTGCTCGATCAATACTACTTTTTTACCGGCTTTCTGCAGTTCCGTAGCTACCGTAGCGCCGGCAGGGCCACTGCCGATCACGAGGTAATCGATCCCGTTTTGTTTTGCTTTGATCGTTTTTGTATTGGCATCGTACATCAGCCAGCTGGGCGGTATTTGGGGATAATGGATCTTGGAGTACTGCGGTGTACTGCTGATAAAGGTGGTTGGTACTTGAATGCCTGTGAGCGGCACAGCCAGCGGCAGGTCCCAGATCACCGACAGGAAGGCTTCACGAATGGTCATGGCGATCTGGGTGGATAGCGAACCAGCTGTTCCTTCGAAAAAGAACCCCAGTACCTGTGAGGCCTGGTCCTGCGTTAACCCGCCCATGCCATTGGCTACCGAAATGAACCGTTGGATAGCGGGGTTGCCGGATTGTTTCAGCTGCGCATAAAAAGGAAGCTGCTGCGGATTGGTGAGCAAACCAAGCAGGGTAAGTAAGGGGTTGGGCTGGGCCGACACTTCTTTCCAGAAACCGGCCTTTACATTGGCTGAAATATAGATGATATCAGCCAGTACCGCCTTGGGTATGGGAAGCTGGGTGACCGGAAACCACAGGTCAAACAATACATTAAAGCTGAGGTTGACACCGTTGGCCTGCGGGCCACCGGCTACGGCCGCTTTCTTTTTAGCTGTCTTTGCCATTGTAGGATAGTTTTATGGTTGAATAGTTAATATATGCATGGACGTTATTGTCCTTGCCTGGAATATTACGGGGTTGGATGTAGAGGTATGCAGATGGACGCACACAATGATCTTTTGTGAATTACCTGGTTGGAATAAATGTAACTGTACACACTTGCTGCCTGGGAGAGTGGCGACTGGTTGGGTCAGATTGTTCAGCCTGAAAATTACAACTAAATCGGCAAGTAATTCTACTGGAAATGCACCGTTATTGTACCGGTTGTGTATATTCGGGAGGCATTGATCCGTATAATAATAAGAAATTAATACATGTTTAACAGGAAAGATACCTTACTGCTGCTATTGCTCCTTGGCCCGTTGCTCAGTACTGCACAGCTGGCGAAAAGGCCGCTCAGGGATGTGCAGGTGATGAAGCAGGCGAGGCTCGACACCATGGCATCGGTTATCAATATCGTGAAAGGAGATGTGGTAGCAGATATTGGAAGCGGCAATGGCTACAACCTGCTCAGGCTCTCCAGGTATTTTCCACCTGTTAAGTATTATGCCGAAGACATTGATTCAGTCAGGTGCAACAAAAAGGCCTTTGCACAAATGATCAAAAACTTCAATCCAGGCATACCACTGGATAGTTTTGTATTGTCTTATGGAACCACCCGCGCAACGGGCCTGCCCAAGGCCCATTTTACCAAAGTATTAATGATCGCAGTGGTGCATGAGTTTGATGAAAAAGAACCCATGTTTGCGGACATACGTTCCATTTTAAAACCCGGTGGTTTTGTTTTTATTGAGGAACCCCTGGTGCTGAAACCTGTTCCCAAAGACAAAGGATGCAACAATCCCTATCTGACCGAGGTGGCCCTGAAAAAGATCATAGCTGATAATGGGTTGCAGGTCATTGAAGAAAAGTATATCAACGATGCGGACAGTAATAAGTACCGGAAGATCTTTAAATGTTCTGTGAAAGTATTGTAGTCTGCTAATCTGGCTTAGTGGATGGCGTATTTCCCCCGCTTTTGTATAGGCTGGTCTGCTTATTTTTAGCACTTTTACCACCAAGGCTCAATGCACCCGTACATGAAAAGACCCAGCTTCGTTACCGGATTTTTGTTGTCATTATATAGTCTTGCCATAGCTCAGGCCCCTGCTCAAAACAAGAGCAGTTGGGTGTATCCCGGCAAGAACGGCAAACTGGTTTACAAAACCACGCCTTCCGGCGACCGCATCATGGACTTCTCACAAGCCGGCTACCGGGGTGGGGGCGTAGCCCTGCCCACAGTACCTGTAAAACGGATGGTAAAACCGTCAGGGAAAGATGATACCGAACTGATCCAGGCTGCTATTAATGAAGTAAGCAATATGCCCCTGGTGAATGGTTTCCGCGGCGCTGTTCAGCTGGCGCCGGGCACATTTACTTGCTCAGGCGCCTTGTACCTTTCGGCCAGTGGCGTTGTATTGAGGGGCAGCGGGTCGGGCAAAGGGGGCACCACCATCCGCATGACGGGCCCCAAACATACTGCCATCGTGATCGGTAAAAAGACCTTCGCCTCCGATCCCAATGACGAACCCGCAGCGCCCGATGAACCCTTCACTGCCGCACAAACCACCATCACCGCTCCTTATACGCCTGCAGGTACCTATACCCTTGTGGTAGCCGATAGCAAAGCCTTTGCGGCCGGTGACAAGATCACCATCAAAAAGCCCGTGACGGATGCCTGGGTACACTTTATGGGGATGGACAATATGAAACGCGATGGAAAACCGCAGACCTGGATCGCCAAAAGCAGGAGCCTGGTGATGCAAAGAAAGATCACCGCTATTAAAGGTAACCAGTTGACCATTGATATTCCCCTGGCAGATGCCCTCGACAATCGCTTTTTCAGCACGCCCGGCCTCACCGTCAGCAAACTGCGTGCTGCTCCTGCGGTCACTGATGTGGGCGTGGAGCAATTGCATATTCAATGCCCGCCACTGGAAAGTTCTTATGGCAATGCTCCCTATGCCGGTGTGCGGATAGGTGGCAACGATTGCTGGATACGCCAGGTGTATTTTGAAGAGACCATGAACACCACGGTGTTTGCCGGTAACCGCAATACGATAGAGCAGGTGAAGATCACCCATACATACCCGAACCTGGGTGCTTCCAAGCCGGCAGACTTTAGTTTTGAAGGCAGTGAGAACCTGCTCAACAAATGTGAAGCGACCGGCGGCAATACCTACTTTGTGTGGACCAGCAGCCTGGTGCCCGGTCCCAACGTGATGCTCAATTGTACTTTCCGCGGACATGGCAGCCGTATCCAGCTGCACCAGCGCTGGGCTACGGGATTGCTGGTCGACAACTGCACCATGATAGATGGCGGCATCGACTTTATGAACCGGGGTGTAGCGGGCTCTGGTCATGGTTGGACCATGGGCTGGGCCGTAGCCTGGAATTCTATTGCAAAGACCTATATCATACAACAGCCGCCGGGCGCCGCTAACTGGGCCATTGGTTGTATCGGCAGCCGGGAACAAACAGCCCGGTTGTTTGACAGCAGTCCGATCCTGGATGAAGGCTACTTCGAATCCCATGGCAAACCGGTGTTTCCCCAGAGCTTGTATCTGGCGCAATTGGCTGACCGGCTGGGCCAGCGGGCCATCGCCAACCTGGGGTATGCGTCTAATACCATCAGCCAGTTCCCCAATAAGCGGGTGCAGCCTACGCCTCCGCTGAAGACCGCGCCTGATCCGGTGCTTGGGGCCGACCTGGCGCTCCATCGTCCCATTAATTCCAATCAGATGCGCCATAACCTGCGGCAGTTTGCCGGGGAGAAAGCGGTAGATGCTGATCCTGCCACGTATTGGGCTACCAACGACAGCAGCCAGCGCGCCACCCTCGAAATAGATATGGAAGGGCCGGTAGTGATCAATGCCCTGCTGTTGTCGGAAGCTGCCGGTATGGGTCAGGTGCTGGAATACAAAGTAGAAGGACAGGTAGACAGTGACTGGTTACTATTGTCGCAGGGCACCACCATTGGCAACCGCAAGGTGGATCAGTTTCCTGCTGTCACCGTGTGGAAGGTGCGGCTCACGATACTAAAAGTCAACAATTATGCAGCCATTCGGCAAGTTGGATTATATAACCGGAAATAGTATTAATTTCAAGAGACAGCACAGGCTGCTAACCAAAACGCGCATGTCTCATGAAAATTGTCAACAGTACATTGATCCTCCGGGTGGCTGTAGCCATCATCCTGCTGGTGCATAGCATTCCGGGTATCTTCAACAATGGGATCAATGATTTTGGGAAGCTCTACCTCAACGAAATTGTCTTTGCACCGCTGGGTGTACCCATTGCCTGGGCCATCAAGCTATCCCATATATTGGCTGCGGGCTGCTTGCTCTTCAACAGGTACATCAAACTCGCTTCTATTGTTACCATCTTTGTATTGGTCATGGGTATTATCCTGGTACATTTCAAAGAAGGGTGGTTTGTGGTAGGCGGCGGCCGTAATGGTGTTGAGTTCAACTTTCTATTGATCTGCGTATTATTGTATTTAATGTTTCTACCGCAACAAGGCCATGCAAACAAGGGAGCAGTGTAAGCTACCCATTCTTCCAGTTCATCACCTTTATACACACGGGTATCAGTCCCAATGAAACCAGTATAAATATCCCCACTCTCAGGTAGTTCAAAGATCTCCATTGCCGCGCTCGCCGGAGCAGATCCGTGCCGGTTGTTTCACCATTGGCTATTTTCTGGAATTCAATAATGTTGGGTGCAAAGTAACCAAGCGTCCATACCCGTATCGCAAAGTGAATGGCGAATAAGACCAGCAACCAATTGCGCACAGGGTCCAGCTTCCAGCAAAAGATTATGGCGAGAATAAAGGTGATCTCATGCAGGGAATGGATGATGATCCAAAAGGTTTTAAGGTCCAGGCCATAGGGGGCTTTGAAGAAGTGGAAAGAAGCCGGTGGAGCGGCTGACCACCTGGGCACAATGACTGCCGTTTCAAAGAGCTGTGCCCCATTCATGAGAAAATAAAAAAGTGTAGTAATAAAGAGCCATATCTCGGCCCTCACCAGGTAATTGGCGGTGATTGTTTGCATGGCCAGGTTATTTGTCGTTAATATGGTCAGTCACCTCCGTCATGATAGCAACTGCCGACGTGAAATATTTTTCGATGATTTTTATTTCTGCTTCGGAAAAGGAGGAGATCAGGGCCGTTGTTTTCTGCTGTAGTTCTGCAAACAAGGGCTCCAGCAATTTGAGCGCATTTTGTGTATGCGGCACGATCAGCACCTTCCGGCGGTCGGTTTTGTCAAACTGCCGCTTCACCAGCTTCTTCTTTTCCAGCCGGTCTATTAATCCCGTAATGGCTCCCGTGGTGAGGCCTGTAAGGGTAGAGAGCTCTCCGGCCGTCAACTCACCCTTTTGCATGATCAGCCCCAAGTACTTGTGATCGGTACCCGAAAGCCCCGCTTTACGTGCAATGGCTTCATGCATCAGAATAGAAGTGTCAGAATACAGCCGGCTGGCGTCCCGGAAAGACGTGATGGTGCTTTCGCCTGGTTTCTTACTCATTCGGTAAATATATTATCGACTAATTATCTTAGTTGCTAAGATATATTATACTTTCCAATTGACCAGACTTTTTTTACGGGAGGGTTAAAGATCGGCAGCTAGGCTGTTTTCTTATTGAGTATTCTCCTCGCACAGTCTGCCGCACAGATCAGTCCTCCTGCACCCATAATAATATCTTTCAACACCATTCTGCCGGAGCCGGAGAGGTAAGGGAAACCATGGTTGGGACTGGGGAAGTCGCCGCCCAGGTTGGGTACATATACTTCGGGTGTGGTAATGAGAAAAGAAAGGGTAACAAATGACATGACTGCCGTCAACAAACCACCCCAGAGACCAATACGGGGATAAACGATGCCTAGTAGTGTAAGGATACCAATGAACACGATCACAGCGCCCAGGCCATAGGAAAAGGGATAAGTGCCATTCTGCTGGTGCCATTCAATATTTTTCGCTACTACTTTCCCTTCCGGGTTTTTGTAATTGGTATAATCCGGGGCTTTCTCGTGGTAAAAAAAGCTCATGAAGGGACTGTTGGCAACGAAGGGCACAATGCCATCCGCTTCGTATTGGAAGGCTTTGAGAGCGCCGATCCAGGCCATCACGATAAAAATAGCGATCCTGAGCAAGTGAATAAAGCTTGTTTCTGCCTTGGCTAATCTTTCCAGCATATCAATGAATTTTCAACAAAATTCATGGAATACGGGTGCTGGCGCCATAGACAGACATGGAAATCAAATGGACGATTGTGCCACAATGGAGATGCCTACCGTTTCACGGAAGAAGGTAGGGGCCACACCGGTATGTTTCTTGAAGTACCGGCTGAAGTAATGTTCATCATCAAAATGCAGTTCGGCTGCTATTTCTTTCATGCTTTTGTAAGAAAGGTGGATGAGTTTTTTGGCTTCCAGTATTACCCGTTCCTGAATGAGGAAGGAGGGGGATTTCTGAAACCAGGCCTTGCATTGTTTGGAAAAATTATTGGGCGAAAGGTTCAGTTGGGCTGCATAAAAGGCTGGTGTACGCTCCTTGATGTAATGCTGTTCCAGCAAAGCTTTGAATTGAACGATGGGGTGGAGGGCCTGGCTTTCTTCCGCGACGGGTAGGGTGGCAGCTTTGGTTTTGCTGCAGATGGCCAGGATCAGTTGCAGCCAGGAACGGGCAACGGCCTGCGACCAGGTATCTGCGTGCTGCAGTTCTTCTTTCAGTTGGTCCAGCAGGTGATGAATGGAGGCGAAAGCCTCCTCACTCAATCCGATAAAGGGCTGTGCATAGATATTGTTGAACAGTAAACCATTGCAGGCCACTTCTTTTTTGTGGTGCTCGATACAATAGAAATCTGCATGGAACCAGAGCGACCGCACAGTAGCCTGTTCGTCCAGGTGAAGCTGTGCCAGTTGCCAGGGAGTTGTAAATAATACGATATTGCCGTCAACAGGGTAATCCGTAAAGTCGACCGTAATATGGCCAACTCCTTTGAACAGGGATATGCCATAAAGAGGCTGAGGACCTGCCTCATTGAAAGAGGTGACCTTGCTTTCCCTGACGATACATTGCCCGACGGATATCTTATTTTCCATTTACTTCACAATAGGTATTGCGAAGGTAATAACCATTAACCACCTGTGGCAACCTTTAGTGGCTTCTCATTCAGCCGGCTTACCCCATTCATGTAGTTGTGATGCGAAAACCTGCTGCCGGTATATAATATCCAGGAGAAAACGAGCAGGATAATGACCGCCACCGTAAACTGCCACCATTTTTGCCGGCTTTTAGCTTTGATACAGACCACCAGGAAGCAAACAATAAAACAGAGGATGGCGATAATCGTATTTCCATAGAATTGATAAGGGCGTTTTTCTTCATTTTTCAACTCCTGCAATACTTCGAGGTCATCTTTGGTGAGCCTGGAATAATCGGGTTCTACCCTGGCTGTGGCTTTCCAATGGGGCGATTGAGGTAGTAATGACAGGGATGAATAGTCCGATCTAAAACTGGGATCAATGATCATATTCCTGAAAATGCTGGACATCATGCCCAGCAGAATGCACAGGGAAAGCGCCAGCAGCCATTTGTAGTTTTCCTTTCCGTTTATTTCATTTGCCAGGAAGTTTTTGAGCGGAGTGTATACCATGGTAATGGCGTACAATAAGAACACGCCGGGGATAAAGAATGCTATGAACAGGAAGAAGTCGAAGCCGATATTCATGCCAGTTAATTTGTAAGTTCAGGTAACAAAGGAGTGTCGGGAATACTAGGGGTGCGAGGCAAGCCATAGCTCTTCCACGAGGTTGCCGATACCATAACTTACCAGTCTGGCATCCGGGCATTCAGTGGTCCCATGACCGCCGTCGCGGAAGGAGCCCGACAGGATATGCATGGTTTCATGGGCAATGGTATTGATCAGGTTGGCCCGTTCCTTTTTATCCGTAGCATTCCAGTTCTTGATCCTGGCAGGTTTTATCGCTACCCTGTCATTGGCAGGGTCCGTTTGGGCAATGGCATTCCAGGGGTGCCGGGGATGTACAGAGTAATCAGGGATCTTTTTATTGATCAGGTCAAATACCTGCTGACCGGTCATTACGTCCGGCTGTCCGTTAATCAGGTCACAACTCACCAGCCATTGCTGGGCCAATACCCTTTGTTTAAATTCGTCGGAGGCTAATATCTTACACACGTCGGCCGTGGCTTCTTTGATGGCTTTCTTGCGTTTTTCGTTAAGGTTCTGCGTACCGATCTTCATGCAATTGGTGAGCGGACTTACCGATTCGAAATCGTCTGGTCCCGGTTTTTTGTATCCTCTCCACGCCCAGCTAAGGCAGCCCGATAATATTATGGAGATGGTAAGTAGCAGTAACAAGTGTCTCATGTAAGGAAGTATTTGCTGTAAAGCTACTTGTCGGGAAGGAGGGGACAACTGGTGTAAACACGGTATTTTTGATGGTGTTGACTGTTCAGGCTAGTTATTTAGATGACATCAAAATGTGCAGCTCTTGATCAGGCCATTGGCCATAGTGATCTTTTTATTCTCCCCATCTTCTTTGATCTCTACAAACTTCTCCAGTCTTTTGGCGCGGGCTACAGTATAATCCTGGTCGTAATAGTAATTGGTGGTGGTACGTACGGGGCCATTCTGCGATACATCCGACCCTGTATAGATCCGGGATGTCTTTAGCTGGTTGAAGCTATGGATCACCTGGATAAAATACTTACCGGGCTTCAGGCCGCGGAATTCGAACCGGCCTTCACTGTCGGCATAGGCTTCAATAACATAGTCATTGGCTTCATTGGACATATAGACACCTGTCTTTTTGCCTTCTTTCTTTTCCCGCAGGTCGTACCATTCTTCCAGGTAAGGGGTTACCGGGTAGAGTACCACTTTCACACCACTGGCGTTGAAGATCAGGCCATCCACCTTGGTGCAGGCTTTACCGCGAATGGTAGAGAGGCCTCTTGACAACGCAGCTTTTGCCAAAGCAGGGTCGAATGATCCAAGGGGGAAAATGGATTTCCGCGTAGTACCGCCACTGGCATTAAGCTGACCACCCAGGTCGGCGAATTGCTTGCGATCAAGATCGGCCAGTTTGGAATTGCCAATGGCATCGTAAGCTTCTGCCCGGTTTTGGTAGGCATACATATTTTTAGGGTCCAGCTCAATGGATTTGCTATAATTGGTAATGGCTTCCTGGAAATGTTGTTTGTCGTGGTGGATAAATCCCAGGTACAGGTAGCCTGTAGGATTTTTGGGATCCAGTTCCACTACCTTGGTGTAGTCTTTATTGGCTTCGGCGAGCATTTTACTGCGGTAGAGGAGGTGTCCGCGCTGTATATAGGCTTCGATCTGCTTTGGATCGATCTCGATGGCCCTGGTATGTTCCCGGATGGCTGCTTCTACCTGGTCTTTGCGGCCGTAACAATTGCCCCTGAACACATAGGAGATGGATACTTTGGGCGCCAGCTCGATCGCCTTGCTGTATTCAACGATAGCATCATCATATTTTTCCTGGACATAATACACATGCCCCCGGTTATTGTAGGCATCGTAATCCTTTGGATACAGCTGGAGGTATTTGGCGTAATCGGCCAGCGCCTGGTCAAACTTACTCAGTTGTTTGTAAGCTACGGCACGGTTGAACCAGGCATCAGCATAGGTGGGATCGGTTTCCACTACCTTGGTATAGTCTGCAATGGCCAGTTCACGCTTTTGCTGGTTGAGGTAAATATTACCACGATAATACAAGGATACTACAAAGCGCGGGTTGAGTTCAATCGCTTTGTTGAAATCGGCTAGCGCCAGGTCCAGCTGTTTTCTATTGTTATAGATCAGGCCTCTTTTAGCAATGGCGCGTACGTTGCGTGGATTGAGTTCAATCGCTTTGCTATAATCGGCCAGCGCATCATCTGGTTTTTCGAGTACCATAGCGGCGAGTGCGCGGGCAAAATAGTCGAGGGAGGTTTTGGGAGCACGTAAGAGGCCGAGGGCTTTTTCTGCTGTTTTCTTTGCAGTGGCCGTATTGTTTTGTATCCAGTAACAGTCGGCCAGCAGGGCATTGTACACGCCATTGTCGGGACTGATCTTAACCGCCCGTTCAAGATCGGCTTGTGCAGCCGTCATCCGGTTGTCGAATATTTCTCCGGCGCCATGTACGGCGTAGGCCAGTCCGTTGTTCTTGTCATTGTTGATAACGTCATTAGCCGTTTTCTTAGCCAGCTGGAAATTGCCTTCCAGCAATTGTGATACTGCGAGGTCGGCATTGGAACCGCTTTGTGCGAATGAGGGAGAAAAAAGGCCTGTAGTAATCAGGATCAGGAATAATAAAAAGGATGTGCGCATCATGGCTTTGAGGTGTTTTTCAGCTATTTTTAGTGAACGGCTGCAGGCAACATGTAGACTCCCGCCTAAGGTAGCCCGCAGCAGGGGCAAAACTACCAATATAAAGACAACGATGATGCCAGACTGACAACCGAATTTTCAACAATTGGGCTGATAATCATTAAATTACCTGCTTACCGGGAAGAAGGGTCTACTGGTTTTCAGGTAGTAAAAAGTAGAGTATATTTGGCAACAACCTTGGTATAATATAAGCAATAACTGCGATCACTTATGGACGCATCCCAACACGAACAGGAAGACATTTGGACAAGGGGTTGGACCATGTTCAGTACGCCAAAAGAAGAAGTAATGCAATTATTTGCACCGTTGGGAGAAGTGCTGATCCAACCTGCGGGCATCACTTTCACTGCCTATCCTTTTCAGCCAGCCCTCGTCTGTAAACAGACCACCATTACTGCCAGCGATATCATCAACATCGGCATCAATGCTGCGCCGCCCTCCATACGGATAGGAAATGAACTGATCTTTGTGCCGGCAACACTGAAGCGTGAATTGCTTTTCTATGCAAACCGTCACCAGATTCCCCTGGTGGAGCGGGGATATGTCTGGGACTTGCTATTGGAACCCTTCCTGGATACCGAATATACTCCCGAAACTCATCAACGGCTCAATGGAATATTGGCAGGATATGGTTTGTCTGCCGAAACCATTCAGGTCATCCGGGAAGAGGTAAGGATCCAGATGCTGAAGTACAACTTCGATACCATGCTTTGGGAGTGGGTTTCTTTAGGATTGCTGGACGTGCTGAGTGCAATGCGTCCCAAATACGATACAGACCAATTTGCCGACTTCTACCGGAGGGCAATGGAAATAGCCTTGCTGCCCGGGAAATCCCCACCGTCTGTTAAATCAGAAGTATAGTTGTCCGGATTTTGTAATTTCAGACCCCGACGATTATAAAGAACGCGTCTCCACCAATGAACCCCCACCTTGCACTGAGCCTGATCCTGATAGTACTGCTTTCCTGCAAAGAGCAACAAGCACCCCAAGCGCTTGCAGCTAATGCTGCTGATACGGTAAAGGCCGTCGCTGTCATAGATTCCACAGCTCCTTTGGTAGAAGATACTGCCCATCCTGCTGATCCCGTTGAACGAACGGAGTTTTTTGCCGATAGTCTGCATATCGGTAAAAGAGGACTCAACAAGATTGAGTTATCATTATATAGTTCGGCTGACACCAGCTATGCGGTCATTCAATTCTTTTCCAAACAAAGCAACAAGTGGGTCTTGAAAAATGAATACCAATATGAGAGGCGGGCGGCTATATCATGTGATCCAAAACTAAGCGACTTTAACAATGACGGACTAAAGGACTTTACTTATATTTCTATGGAGGCTGCCAGGGGCGCCAACGAAGTAAGGCGGCTATTTATCTATGATAAAGCCAGGGACATGCTGATCAGTATGCAGAATGCGGAAGATTATCCCAATATGCAATACAATAAAGAACTGAACTGTATCGATGCTTTTTTGGTGTATGGCGGTTGTTCGACCATGTTTTTGCGCATTAAAGGGGATAGTCTAAAACCATTTGCCCGTGTTGAATTGGTTGATGGCCTGACGGTATCTACGTATGACAAGCAGGGCAAGGAAAAGATCATCTTTCAGGACAGTACCGAAAAAGCTGTTTATGTAAGGTATAAGAATTATAAGCCGCTGAAAGTGTATTAAGAGTATTAAAAGGCAACAGCACTATTATGAATTTTAAATATATACCAACTGATAAAGCCTTCATCAATGAAGTTGCGTTAACATTTAAGGAAAGCCGTGACTTGATAAGGGCAAAGCTGGGAGGAAAACATTCAGTAGCCGACCAGCTGACAGGACTGGTAACTCGGGATGGCAAGCCTATAAACCTCCGGCGTGACATTTATCAAGACAAGCAACCGGCAGGGTGTTTTTTCTTTTTGAATTATAATGAAGATGACCAACTTAGGGACATAGAGGTGCACAGGTGTAAACAGATACAGGTTTTTGATACCCTGTTTGGATTTGATGACAAGATTGATTTTATAGCTGGCCAATTATCGCATATGACCCTTGAACAAATAGAAAAATACTGGACTGATCGTTCCCTTAAGCTTAATAAATACCAACTTTCGCAGTTGAATATCCCCCGGCTCCTTAGCACTACAAAAGATTACCTGATTTATGGTGGTTTACCAGACAGTTGTGCACCGGGACTCTCTTTCGAAGCTTGCGTGTTTGAAGTTATCCCTTCCCCAAATGAGGTATTTAATATTGACCTTGATGAACTGGACGACTACCTGATGATAGGAAGTAATGACAGTGGCGACCCGATATGCATAGACCTCATCCATGAAAATGAAGTCGTTTTCCTAAATCATGACAACGACTTTGAAAGCGTTTTCATGAATAGTTCCATTCAGCAATTGGTTGAGTGCATGATCAGGTACAATGATTTCAATGCTTCTTTAAACCCAAGGTTCGAAAACAATACCTTTCTTCAAAATAGGTTTACGGACAATGAATTTGCGACGTTTTGTAATGATCTTCAACTAATTGATCTCAAAAGCCTGCTGGATAACAGCTTCTGGAAAACAGCGTCTGACTGCTTTCTCCTGGAAAGAGACAATCAATAATGACAGGCCGGCACCACCTGCCAACCTTCTACCAACCTGGCCTCAACTATGTACCATCCATGTGTCAAATGGGGGTGTTCTCCAATGAACGGTACATGTTTGACACATGGTTCACACATGGATGAGCAAAATTTGAGGCCACATTGACAGTCAACGGCCGCCAGTTGGCCTACTGAGCGTCTACGGATTGCCTACGCTCTTAGGAACACTGGCCTCTTTTCATTGAGCGGTCAGGCAATACGTAGGTAATGCGTAGGTAATGCGTTCCCAATCTGGGACAAGACTGGCTGCTTTCCCCTATGGTCATATGCACTCACCATCACAAAGCTCTGTAAACGCATTTTAAGACCGCTTAAAGACAGGATCGGCTATCGTAAGTGTAGATGCTTGCTTAAATTGAAGTCGGCCGGAAATGGGCTGTAATGAGGTCTACGAAAGTGTGTACAGAAAACGCAATGAATTGTTGTATGTGCATGTGTATGGGGTACACAATTACAGGCTACGCAGCTTCTTTTGGATCGCCTGCCGCTCGGCATCTGTGCGGGCCAGCAGCAGCGCCTGCTGGAAATATTGCAGGGATTTGGCCTGGTCAATACCGGTATACAATTCACCCAGCAACAGGTAATAGAAGTGATGGTTGGTGAGCTGCAGTTTCTCTGCTTCAACGATCGCCGCCTCCCTGCCATTGGCCTTGGATAGTGCATAGGTGCGGTTGAGAGCAGCGATGGGAGAGTACTCTATTTGCAGAAGTTGGTTGTACAATTGTAAAATGCTTTCCCATTTTTCTTTACTGTCGTCCTTGCGGGTATTCCAGTAAGCAATACCCGCTTCCAGGTGGTATTGGGAAAGAGTAGGACCACTGGCGGCACAATGCAGAAAATATCCACCCTTGCTGATGAGGTCGGTATTCCACAGGTTGGTATCCTGCTCATCATACAGGATCAATTCTCCCGCAGCATTGAGGCGTGCATCAAACCTGGAAGCGTGAAAACACATCAATGAAAGCAGGGCATTTACTGCCGGCCTGTTGGTGGGAGGATGTTCCACCAGCATGGTGCACAAGCGCATGGCCTCATAGCAAAGCTCCTTACGCAAGGTATTGGTTGGCCCCAGGGAATAATAACCTTCATTGAACAACAGGTAGATGGTTTTCAATACGGTGGTCAGCCGGGTGTCGATAGCCGCCGGCGCGGGAAGAGCTATCGGGATATTGGCCTCGCGCAGTTTTTCCCGGGCCCGGAACAAGCGCTTGTTGATGGTTTCCTTATTGGTAAGGAATGCATCGGCAATCTCTTCGATGCCAAAGCCGCAAAGAATGCGCAGGGACAAACCGATCTGGGATTCAACGGGAATAGACGGGTGACAAATAGCAAACATCATCTGCAGCTGGCTGTCATTGATATTCTCGGGTGAGAGGTCAATATCCAGCTCCTGGGAGCCTTCTCCGCCGGTTTTAAGATCAGGAGCGATCTTCTTATCAAACAAGGCATCACGCTGAACATGATTCCTGGCTTTGTTCTTCGCTACATTGTACAGCCAGGCCACCGGATTTTGCGGAATGCCTTTGATACCCCAGGTCTGCGCCGCTGTGAGAAAGGTGTCGCTGGCCAGGTCTTCGGCAGTTTCTATGTGGGCAAATCCGAAATGCCGGCAAAGCACGGATACGATCTTCCGGTATTCCGTCCTGAATAAATGGGGTATCAGCTGGCCATTGTCCATCCGTGGTCTTATCTGGTATTGTCTACTTTCACCACCTTTCTTACTTCCACACTGTTGCCTTCACCCTGTAAAATAGGACAGGCCCTTGCCATGGTGGCGGCTTCCTCAAAGCTATCAGCTTTTACAATGATGAAGCCGGCAATGGATTCTTTTATCTCCGCAAATGGGCCATCGGTCATCACGTTGTTTGCTTTGAGCACTTTGCCTTCGGTAGACAGACCGGTGCCGCCGCCAAATTTGTTCTGTGCCGCAATGCCGCCTACCCAGTCCTGGTACTGCTTCATGTATACCTGCATTTGCTCGGGCGAAGGCTGTGCCTCTTTCGTGAGCAGGTCCAGACGCATCAATAATAAATATTCATCCATGGTGATATTTTTACAGCAGTAACCAACTGGTATTCACCAGCTGGCCACTGCTTATGAAAGGTAAATGTAAGTTAGTTTTCTTTCGGCTGGTAGGTAAGGAGGATGGTGCCGCTCTTGAATACCCGGTGGCTGGTGAGCTGCAGGTTCAGCTGGTGGCCGATGCCTTCCAGGATGGGCGTACCTTCACCAAGGGCCACGGGATCGATCATGAACTGGAAGTTATCCACCAGTCCGGCAGTGGCCAGCTGGGCCAATATGCTGCCGCTGCCCAGGATGGTCATGTCTTTGGAGGACTCCAGCTTCAGCTTTTTGACGGCATCCTCTATATGATCTTTAATGATCCGTGTATTGTTCCAGTCTGCTTTTTTGAGTGTACGGGAGAAAACGATCTTCTCCGATGCATTCATGCCTTTGGCCACTTCGGGCATGGCCTGCAGGGCCTGCGGCGTGGGCCAAAACCCTGCCATCATATCGTAAGTCGTACGGCCAAACAGGAGGATGCTGCCGGATTGAGCGCCTTCTTTGGCATACTCACTTTCTTCGCTGTTGGGGTTATGGCTATGCCAGCTGGTATCTTCGTCCGCCCCCTTATAAAAGCCATTGAGGGTGATGAACTGGAAGGAGGATAACTTGCCCATGTTATTGGTTTTAATTGTTACGGAAACGTATGAATACAACCATAACAAATGAGGTGCCCGCGATTGGACAGGGCAGGCAAGGTATTTTCCGGACCAGGGTTTAAATACTAATAGGTACCTACTTCAATTGGCTGTTCATCAACTGCCTGCAACAGTCTTTTCTTCCATTTGTTTAACTCTGCTTCCCGCGCTTCGGGCGACAGGCGGGCCGGTCCATATACAATATGCGGGTGCAGCACGCTCCAGCCGGTAAAGCCAAAAATGCCCCGGTGAATGGGTTTGAGCATATTGATGATATCGCCATTGAAGCCATCTTTCAGGTAAGCGCCTTCTTCGCCGCCGGTAGTGAGGGACAGCAGGGCCTTTTTGCCACTGAAGATACCCTGCTCATAGTACTTGCCGGCCCCATAAAAGCGGCCCATGGCAAATACCCGGTCAACCCAGCCTTTCAAAATGCCGGGTACACTGAACCACCACAAGGGGAATTGCCAGATCATCAGGTCGCACCATTCCACTTTTTCCTGTTCCTGGTCTACATCGTAAGCAAAACTGCCTGTTTCGGTAGCATGCATTTCCTCCAGTTGTTGTTTGAAGAAGGTGGCATTTTGCAAACGGGTAAAGTTGCTGCTGTCTGATACGGGATTGAACCGCATAGCATACAGGTTGGAGGTCTTCACTTCATGACCTGCTGCTTGCAGGGTTTCGATGGCTGTGGTGAACAGGGCGCCATTCATACTTTTGGGTTCGGGGTGTGCTAAAACGATCAGAATTTTCATGCGTAATCCCTGTTTTTATCAAGGGGGCAACAAAATTATTCCGGTATCGGTTACTTTAGCAGGGCACATCGAATTGTACGGTGCACACAAAAATGTAAGTAATGGGAAAAAGGAAGTTAACATCTACCAATGCCATCAACCGGGAGCAACTGATTGAGTTTTGCGGCATGATCTACGCGGTGGATATGCTGGGCGGGCGTTGGAAGCTGCTCATATTGTACAAACTCGAAGCGCGGACCCTGCGTTTCAGTGAGCTGAAGAAACGAATACCCAATATCACCGACCGGATGCTCACGCTGCATTTACAGGAACTGGAGAAAAACGGGCTGGTGCTCCGCAATGCTTATGCAGAAGTGCCGCCCCGAGTAGAATACCAGCTTACAGAAAGCGCCAAACAACTGATACCTGTGTGGAAGCAGCTGGAGGAATGGGGATTACAGCACCGGGCTATAATGGAAGAAACAAGCGTAAAAACAGATACTTATTGATACTCACCGTAAAAATGGAGAGCACCTGTCGAGTCAGCAGTGTATTCATTGCCGATTGCCGACTGCTGATTGCCGGGTTTTTCAGGATGCAGCCGGGATAGAGAAGGTAAAGGTGAGACCGTCGGGTGTGGTTTTTTCGATGTGCATTTGTTCCTGGTAGATCTTTTCCAGCCGCAATACCGTATTGCGCAGGCCCACGCCCTTGCCTTGCAGTAACCATTCAACGGGACCAATATAGCGGGCGCCTGTATTGCTGATGCTGATCTGTACTTTTCCTTTCCGTTTAATACAGCGGATATTGATGCGGCCGCCATGCACAGCGGGGCTGATGCCATGTATCACGGCATTTTCGATCAGCGGCTGTAATAACATGGGGGCGATCTTAGTGTGCATGACCTCTTCACTGGCTTCGATCATTACCTGCAGTCTTTCACCGAAGCGTTCCTTTTCCAATTCGAGGTAGGTCTTGATAAATTGTAGTTCTTCCCAAAGGCTCACTTCATCTTCTTTGGTAGCCTGCAGGGCATACCGGAAAGTATCGGCCAGTTTGGCGATCAGTTCGCGGGTTTGTTCCTGCTGTGGCGGGATGGTGGCATTGATCCTGTTGAGGGTATTGAAAAGAAAATGGGGTTGTATCTGGGCTTTGAGAACCTGTACATCTCCGTGATTGGCCCTTGCTTTCCACCTGCGTTCCCGGGCCTCGTGTACTTTGGAATAGGCCCTGAACAGGCCGATATTCAGCCAGGCTATTACATCTGTTAATATTTTCTTCTCCAATAATATCATCCTCCATTGAAATCTGCCACAAAACTATTTTCTGTGCCGCTTTATTTTCGCAGCACAAATACCTGTATTTAAAATTGAGTAGTAATACCTGGTTCCTTTGCAGGCCGTGCAACACAGTCCCCTGCTGCATTGTCAATCGAACGTGCAGGATATCTTATCACGCGGAAAACAGGGGCGCGGCCCTATATTTGAAGCCTAAAACAAAGGCCTTAATAACAAGTAAGCATGAAAACAGGATCGAAACAGGTATGGCTCCTTTTTTTCCTGTTCCTGCAGGTAACGGCATATGGACAACAATCTCTTCAGGAAGTGTATGACCTATACCGGCCTCAATTGTCGCAGGCGAAAGGAGACACCACCCACGTAAAACTGCTATGGAAATACGGCTATGCCTTGATGCAGGCAGGTAGCGACAGCGCCTTGCCGGTACTGGAACAGGCCGAGCAACTGGCTATCAAGATAAATATGCCCGCCGGCGTGGCCGGTAGCGCCCGGATGAAAGGACAGGCCTACCTGCAACGCCGGGACCCCGATGCCGCCAAAGCCCAGTTTGAAAGAGCCATCCAACTATACAGCGCCCTGCCCAAACAAACGGAGAACCTGGCCACGGCCTATGGGCTGTTGGGACAGACACTCGATAATGACGGTGCTACCGATGAAGGGATCGCCAAATTCCTGAAAGCGGCCGAAATTGCGGAAGCCAACGGTCATACCCGGCTGCTGGCCCAACTGTATACGAGTGTGTCTGCGGCCTTTGGCAAATTGCGGCATACAGAAAAGACGCTGGAGTATGCGGGTAAGGTAGAGCAAATAGCCATGCAGGTAAAGGATACGCTGATGCTGATCAATTCACTCAACAATAAGGCGGCCATCTATGGCATCCAGGGCAAGCATGCCGAAGCATTGGCTATCTACCGGAAGATCATGTTGCTGAGTGATCTTAAAAATTACTATACGGGGCGGGTGGTGAGCCGGCTCAATACCGGCGATCATTATGAAGTGACGGGGCAACTGGATTCGGCGGTACATTACCTGGGCGCGGCAGAATTATTAGCCCGGCAGGCCAATGACGAGTATCACCTGAGCCGTATTGACCTTGTCTTTGCACGCACGTACCTGAAGATGAAAGAATATGTAAAAGCCAAAACACGGGTAGAAAGGTCGATCGCCACGGCTTTACCGGCAAAAAACTATGAGACCCTGCGTTTCTGTTATGCCTGCCTTACCCGGGTATATGCCGGCCTGGGCAAAAGCGATTCCAGCATGGCCGCTTTTTCGCAATACCAGGAATACAATGACTCGCTGACGAGTGAGCGGGTATCGGGCCAGGTAGTTGCTTACGAAACTAAATTCCAGACGCTCCAGAAAGACAAAGAGATCAGTAAAAAGCAACTGGCGCTGGTACAAAAAGACCTGGAGCTTAAACAGAAAAATACCTATATCCTGGTGGCGGTAGGCATTGTGATAGTGCTGCTATTGGTGGGCGCTATGCTTTGGTTCAACTACCGGCAAAAGCAGCGGCTGCAGGCACAGCAGTTGATCACCTTGCAAAGGGAACATGAAATATCCAGCATACAGGCCATGATGGACGGGGAAGAACGCGAGCGGGTAAGGATTGCCAGTAACCTGCATGATGGGGCCGGCAGTCTCTTGTCGGCCGTTAAATTATACCTGAGCGCCCTGGGCAATCAACACCAGCAGTTATCGGCATCCACTACTTACCAGGAGACCCTGGGGCTGGTGAATGATGCTGCTTCCGAGATCCGGGAAACCTCTCACAACCTGATGCCCCGGGTGATCCGGCAACAGGGGCTGCGGGAAGCGGTGCGGACTTATTGCGATAAACTGAACAAGAATGATCAAATTGCAGTAGAGTTCAATGCTTATGGTGTGCCGAGGCGACTGGATGAAGCGATGGAACTGATGGTGTACCGTACCATCCAGGAACTGATCGGGAATGTGCTGAAACATGCAGAGGCTACCCATGTGCTGGTGCAGCTGTCTTTTGACAAGGACCTGTTTAGTGTAACAGTGGAAGACAATGGAAAAGGGTTTGATAAGCGCAACCGCGAGCACAAGGCTGGCATAGGTATTTATGGTATACAAAGCAGGGTAGAGGCTTTTCATGGGACGATGGATATTGACTCTTCGCCTACGGGCACCAGTGTATATCTTGAATTTAAAACAACTGCATTAATACAGGAGGTATGACAATGACGCGTGTAAGTCTGGTAGATGATCACCCTGCGATATTGAATGGATTGCGTATGATACTGGCCGGATTCCCATCTATAGAAGTGCTGGGGTCCTATACGGATGGCCAGCAGTTGATGAAGGGACTGGAAACTGCGTTGCCCGATCTGATCATTATGGATATCCAGCTGCCCGGTGAGGATGGAATTAGTTTGTGCAAAAGGGTCATCGGCACTTATCCGGCAGTGAAAGTGATCGTCTTCACCAATTGTACGGACCGGCATTATATAAAAAGCATGCTTCAGCATGGCGCTTCGGGTTACCTGTTGAAGACGGCGGATAGTCACATCATTTTAGCGGCTATTGAGGCGGCCATGGCCGGGGAGCAATACATTCATGCCGAGCTGAAGGAGCAAATGTTCCAGCAGATCATTACCAATAAAAAGAGCGACCGCTATGCGCCCTCGCTCACCAAAAGGGAAAAAGAGATCATCCTGCTGATCGTGCAGGGGCTCAGTAACCAGGAAATTGCGGAAAAGTTATTCCTGAGCGTGCGTACGGTAGAGAATCACCGCTTCAACCTCATCCAGAAACTGGATGTGAAGAATACCGCCGCGCTGGTGAAGAAGGCTATTGAAATGGGGTTGGTGGAGTAGGGAACAAAATGGGAGACGAGCCGGACAAAACCTATTTCCCGGACGATCGAGATCGACCTGCTGGAAATGATTGATGCTGCTGAGATTCCTACCGCACGGAAGCCGGAGAATTTGATCCTGACGTAATGTTTGGATCTGGATTGGTGAGGTTAATGGAGATTTTGCAGAAGTAAGAGACAACCTTTGCTTCGACAGCAGATTTCTCACTCCGCTGCGCTGCGTTCGAAATGACAAAGAAAGGGAGGCGTCGTTCGAAATGACAAGGAAGAGGGATACGTTTCACACTTTGGTGTCATTTCGACCGCAGGGAGAAATCTGTTATCGAAGCTAAATACTCAAAAACTCATGTTTATATTCTGCCGGGGTCTTTAACACCACCTCCTTAAACTGCTTGTTGAAATTGGACAGGGTATTAAAGCCGCATTCATAACAAATATGGGCAATGGGATCGTCTGTTTCTGTCAATAGTTTACAGGCATGTTTAATACGTATCTCGGAAACAAAACGGGAGAAGGGTTTATTGTTCTTGATGGTGAAATAGCGGCTAAAGGAAGTGGGGGTCATATGCAGCAGCTCAGCCAGTTCTTCGAGTGCTATCTTGCGCCGGAAGTGTTTTAATACATAATCATATACAATATTGAGCCGGTCGGTCTCATGCTGGTCGTACTCATCCTCATAAGGCCGGGAAGAAATATACCGGAACGCCTTGGTGCCTGCCATCAGCTCCAGTATACGCAACAGCTGTACCACACTTTGAATACCCTGCAGGTGTACCAGCTCCTGCATCATACGAATGATGTCTGTGCGGGGGGCGCCCTCAAATTCCAGTCCGCGCATGGCCCGGGTGAATAGTTTTTTCAGCACGGTCATCTCTTCTTTTTCCATGATGTGTTCGCCCAGGAAATGTTCATTGAAATAGATCACGATGCCATCGGTGCGCAGGGTGCTTTTCTTATTGAAATAAGCCTCATCACTGCGCCACAGGTGGGGCAGGTGCGGACCGGTGAAGATCAGTTCGCCCGGTTTGAAGGCCTTGATGCTGTCGCCGATAAAACGGGTGCCGGTACCTTCCAGCACTACAAAAAGCTGGTATTCTGAATGCGCATGCCATACGGGATCAAAATACTTTTCCTGCAGGCGGCGGATCACAAATATATGGGAGAGGGGTATTTCTGATTTGTGCAGGGCTGCTTTCACAATAAGGCGTATTGGTATATAGTGTTGGTAGTTTTGTCTCTGATTGTCGAAATTAGGCATTAATCAGGATAAAATACAGTCAGTATTGGATATAATTTGGCAAGGGTATGACCAATAATCTTGGGATATTCGTACTGATTGTATAACGAACCCAATTGATTGCCATGTGCCGGAAAATTAACCTCCTTTATTGTATACCACTCTTGTGTTCTTTCCTGCTGATCAGTGCCGATACGGTAAGAAAGGCTGCCACACCCAGGCGCCTGGAAATTCTCTTACTTGGCCACAAGAGCAAACACCATGATTCTGAAAAACTGGCGGATATCCTCACCAAAGAATACTTTAAAGCCGGTATTAATATATCCTACAGCACCAATCCCAATGACCTCAATGAGACCGTGCTGAACCAATATGATGGCCTGATCGTATATGCCAACTACGATACCATCAGCAAAGCGCAGGAAAAAGCCCTGCTCAACTTTGTACGCAGCGGTAAAGGCTTTATCCCCCTGCACTCCGCTTCTTTTTGTTTCCGCAACTCACCCGAAGTAGTGGAGATGATCGGCGGACAATTCAAGAGCCATAAGTATGACTCCTTTCCCTCCGTGATCGTCAAGCCCGAACACCCGGTAATGAAAGGTGTAGCTCCTTTCGTAACACGGGATGAAACCTATGTGCACGACAAGATCAGCAAGAATATAGAAGTGATCTCCGAAAGGGTGGAAGGCGATCACCATGAGCCCTATACCTGGGTGCGGCCCTATGGCAATGGCCGGGTATTTTATACAGCTTATGGTCATGATGAAGTAACCTTCAATAATCCCGGTTTTTTAACATTGGTGAAGAATGGCATACTCTGGGCTGTGAGTGATGAAGCGCGGGCCAGCCTGGCAGCTTACAAACTGGCTGATCCCACTTATTATGATGGCCCGGTGCCCAATTATGAAAAACGTGATCCCGCGCCGAAAGTTCAGGCGTCCTTAACGCCGGAGCAATCCATGTCGCTGATACAGGTGCCGGTGGGTTTTGGCCTGCAGCTGTTTGCCGCGGAGCCTGATGTGGTGAATCCTATTTACATGAATTGGGATGAGCGCGGACGCCTGTGGGTGATCGAGACGGTGGATTATCCCAACGAGATCAAAGACGACGATAAAGGCGATGACCGCATTAAGATACTGGAAGATACGGATGGAGATGGGAAGGCCGATAAGTTCACCATCTTTGCCGATAAGCTGAATATACCTACCAGTTTCACCTTTGTGAACGGCGGCATTGTCGTGAGCGAGGCGCCTTCTTTCCTGTTCCTGAAAGATACCAATGGAGATAACAAAGCTGATATCCGGCAACCACTTTTAACAGGCTGGGGCAAAAGTGATACCCATGCCCAGGCATCCAACCTGCGCTATGGCCTCGACAATATGATCTGGGGTGTGGTAGGTTATTCCGGGTTTTACAATGGCAAGAAAGGAAAAGACTCCCTGCGCTTCGGTCAGGGGGTATACCGCTTTGCTCCGGATGGCAAGAACCTCGAATACCTTTCTTCCACCAGCAACAATACCTGGGGACTGGGTTTCTCAGAAGAGTTTGATGTATTTATTTCTACCGCCAACAATACGCACAGCGGTTTCCTGGGCATGCCCAAACGTTACTTCGACAAAGCAAATATCCGGGAGAGCGGTGTGGAGAAGATCGATGCACACTATGCCATACACGTAGCTACCAAAAACCTGCGCCAGGTGGATGTACATGGCGGCTTTACGGCTGCTGCCGGTCATAGTCTGTACACGGCCCGTAATTTCCCCCAGGAATATTGGAACAAAGTGGCTTTTGTAACAGAACCTACCGGGCGTTTGATCCATAAACATGTATTGCAACCCGCAGGTTCCGGCTTTAAAGAAGAAGGCGATGGCTGGAATATGCTGGTGAGTGCGGATGAATGGGCGGCGCCCATCCAGGCGGAAGTAGGGCCCGACGGGGCGCTGTGGGTAACAGACTGGTACGATTTCATTATTCAGCACAACCCCACGCCTTCGGTTGACCGCGGCGGCTACAAGGCAGAGACGGGCCAGGGTAATGCATATGTGAATCCGTTGCGCGATCATGAGCGTGGACGTATTTACCGGATCTACAATAAGAGCAACAACCAGAAGAACAATACACAGCTCGATAAGAAAGATGTAGCAGGATTGGTAACTGCCTTGTCCAACGACAATATGTTCTGGCGTACTACTGCACAAAGATTGCTGGTAGAAAGCGGCAACAAAACGGTGCTGCCAGCTCTCTACAAACTGGTGCAGGACCAGCAACTGGATGGCGCCGGTATCAATGCGCCGGCCGTGCATGCGCTGTGGACGATGAAAGGCCTGAAAGTGCTGGATGGCACGAATGCCGCAGCCCTGGCAGTAGCCACGAAAGCCCTGCATCATCCCGCGGCTGGTGTGCGCAAGGCAGCCATCGAAGTGCTGCCGAAAACACCCGCTACCTTCCTGGCTATGCAGCAGGCAGGTGTTTTTGAGGACAAAGACATGCGGGTACGGCTGGCAGGGGTGTTGGCCACCACAGACATGAAAACCTCAGCTGCCATTGGCAATGTATTGGTGGGTATGGCAGAAAAAGAAGAGAATGTTTCCGATACCTGGTTGCGCCATGCGCTCACCATTGCCAGTAAACTGAACGAGGAGACCTTCCGCGCAGCCTTCCGGAAAAGAGGATTGAATGAAAATCCCGCCCTGATTGAAGCTTCTATTGCACAGCGCCTGGCCTTTGGATCAAGGCTTACCACCATTCCGCTGAGAAGAGGTTTTGGCAGGCCGCAACAGGGCGATGCACTGGAGCCTGAAGTAGCCAACAAAGAGATCCTGCTGGCAGGAGATATAGAACGCATGACGGCCCGTCCGGGTGCGCCAGCGGCCCAAAGCAATGCACCGGCTGGTTTTAGCGGTATGGTGGCGGCTCAAGGTAATGGTGCCAATGGTTATGGCCTGTATATGCTTAACAATAAAATGTATTTCCAGGTAAACCAGAACGGCAAAGTATTCCAGGTCGTAACGCCCAATGAACTGCCCGCTAAGTTCTCTTTTAAAGCAGGTCTTCAAAAGAACGGTGCCCTGCGTTTGTTGATCAACGATAAAGAAGTGGCCGCGGCCAAAGCACCCGGCTTGTTTAAGAAAGAGTTGGACCTACCCCTCAGAATAGGATTTGATAACCGCAAAGGGGATGAGCGGATCACGGAGTACCCGGACTCCGCTTTCTTCCTGCGGGCAAATCTGACCAACGCGAAACTGGAAACCCTGGCTGGTACGGGTGCAGCCACCGCCGCTCCTGTTACCGCCGGCAAAATAGACCGTACGATTGTGATCAAAGTGTTGAAAGATGTGATGAAATATGATCAACAGCTCATCACGGTAAAAGCAGGCAGTACGGTTAAGATCGTGTTGCAGAACCCTGACTTTATGCAGCACAACCTGCTTATCCTTAAACCGGCGACTACGGATAAGGTAGGCGCTGCGGCAGATAAACTGGCCATGGACCCCAATGGCGCCAAACTGCAGTATGTGCCGAAGATGCCGGAAGTGTTACTGTCAACACCGCTGATCAATCCCGGAGGGAAATATACGGTGACCTTTAAAGTGCCGGATGCAGCAGGTGACTATCCATATATCTGTACATTCCCGGGCCATTGGCGCATTATGAATGGCGTATTGCGCGTGGTAAAATAAGTTGAACCTGTAAACCTGTCAATATGCCAACTAACGATTCGCCAGGCAGCACACCTCACCGTGCAGACATGAAATTGTTCTATGCCTGTTTTGTGGCGCTGGTCACCACTTCCTTTGGTTTCATATTAAGGGCCATCTCGCTGCCGGAGTGGGGTACCACTTTTAACCTTACGCAAACACAGCTGGGTGAAATAGCAGGTGTGGGCCTATGGCCTTTTGCGATCAGCATTGTATTGTTTAGCCTGATCATTGATAAGATCGGTTATAAGACGGCGATGATCTTTGCTTTTCTCTGTCATGTTACCTCGGCCATACTCACCATATTTGCTACCGGCTATTGGATGTTGTACATCGGCACTTTCATTGTGGCGCTGGGCAATGGTACGGTAGAAGCGGTGGTGAACCCGGTGGTAGCGACCATGTTTCCGCGGCAGAAAACAAAATGGCTCAATATACTGCATGCAGCCTGGCCGGGCGGCCTGGTATTGGGCGGCATCATCGCCTTACTGATGGGACCCGGTACAGCCTGGGAATATAAAATAGCGCTGATCTTATTGCCTACACTGGCTTATGGGGTGATGATGCTGGCCCGTAAGTTCCCGCTCAATGAACGGGTGCAGGCAGGTGTATCTTATAAGGAAATGCTGCAGGAAGTAGGGGCCATTGGCGCACTGATCATTGTGGCGCTGATCGTATTCCAGCTGGGAGCGGTATTTGCTTGGCCCACGGCGCTCAATATAACACTCATATTGGTGGTGACGATACTCTTCGGATGGTATACCCGCAGTCTGGGTCAGCCGCTGTTCATCATTTTATTGCTGATCATGATCCCGCTGGCTACTACAGAACTGGGTACGGATAGCTGGATCACGGACCTGATGACGCCAGCCATGACGGCCATCGGGCTGCAGGCAGGGTGGGTGCTGGTGTATACTTCGGCCATCATGTTTGTGCTACGTTTCTTTGCCGGTCCCATTGTGCATAAAGTATCACCGCTGGGACTGCTGGCGATCTGTTCGGCCATTGCGGCCGGCGGATTGTACATGCTGTCCTTCTCCAACGGGGTGATGATCCTGGTGGCAGCTACGGTGTATGGCCTGGGCAAAACCTTTTTCTGGCCCACCATGCTGGGCCTGGTAGCGGAGCGCTTTCCGAAAGGCGGCGCACTTACGCTCAACATTACGGGTGGATTGGGTATGATCGCAGCCGGTGTGATCGGCGCGGGTATCCTTGGTTTTATCCAGGATAAATCGGTCGACACAAAGATCAAGGCATATGACCAGACGCATCAAACAAGCATTCATAGCACCTATGTAACGGAAAACAAAACCAGTTTCTTTGGTGATTACCAGGCGCTGGACCAATCCAAACTGGCGCAGGCCAATGCGCAGGAGCTGGAAACAGTGACTGCCATCCGGGATGGCGCTAAAAAAGACGCGCTCCGGTACATTGTGGCTTTCCCCTTGCTCATGTTGGTGTGTTATGGATTGTTGATCTTGTATTTCCGGTCACGCGGGGGATACAAGGCGGTGATGTTGCAGGAGGAGGCGGTGAATGCCAGCCATGAGCTTTGAGCTGCGAGCTGCGAGTCCCTTTTCGTCGCAAACGGCTCGTTGCTCGAAGCTGGCAGCTCGCAGCTTCTTCTTAAAATAGTGTACCTCCCAATGAAAAATATTAATCTTAGATAATGGCTTTAGACATTAAGTACGGCGTTAGTACCTGGCTATGGACCTCGCCGTTTACCACGGCTTCTATACCGGTATTGTTTCCAAAGATTGCCGCTATGGGATTTGAGGTGGTGGAGATTGCAGTAGAAGATCCTTCGCTCATTGATATACAGGTGGTGAAAAAGGCCATGACAGAATATCAACTGCAGGTGAATATCTGCGGGGCTTTTGGCCCTTCGCGCGACCTTACGCATGAAGACCCGGCGGTGCACAAGAACTGCCTGGCGTATATAGAAACCTGTCTCGATTACTGCGCAGCGGTAGGCACGGGTTTCTTTGGTGGACCTATGTATTCAGCCGTAGGTAAGGCACGTATGGTATCGCCTGACCAGCGTAAGATAGACTGGGAGCGGGCGGTGACCAACCTGCGCAAAGTGTGTGAACTGGCGGCTGCCCGGGGATTACAGATCGCCCTGGAACCCTTGAACCGCTTTGAATCGGACCTGGTGAATACAGCGGCTGATGTATTGCGATTGATCAGGGATATTAATCACCCTGCCGCCAAAGTAATGCTGGATGGATTTCATATGAGTATTGAAGAAAAGGATGTGGCACAGGCCATCATTGCATCGGGCAAGGACCTGGTCCATTTGCAGGTGTCAGAAAACTACCGGGGTACACCGGGTACGGGGCAAACGCCCTGGGCTTCCTACAAGCAAGGGTTGGAAGCCATCGATTATGCCGGGGTAGTAACCATCGAAAGTTTTACGCCGGATAACAAGGAACTGGCGGGCGCGGTATGCTTCTGGCATCCTATGGCGGAAAGCCAGGATGGATTTGCCACGGAAGGGTTAAGGTTCCTGAAAAGCTGGGCGAGGGAATAAAGTCGGGAAGACGGAAAGTCCGTAAGTCCGGAAGAAAAACGGCAACGTTTCTAATGTGTTACTACAGACTTTCGGACCAAGTGATGCAAGCTTCGATCTGATTACGAAAACAAAAAAAAATATTACTGATATGGCTGGAAAGAAGATCAATGTCGCTATTGTAGGACTAGGGTTTGGCGCGGAGTTCATTCCCATTTATCAACGTCATCCGCATGCAAACATGTCTGCCATCTGTCAGCGCAATGCTGCCAAACTAAACGAAGTGGGCGACGCTTTTGGCGTGGAAAAGCGGTATACGGATTATGATGAACTGCTAAAGGACCCCGCCATTGATGCGGTGCATATCAATACACCGATTCCGGACCATGCAGCCCAATCGATCAAGGCCTTAAAGGCGGGCAAGCATGTGGCCTGTACGGTACCCATGGCCACCACGGTGGAGGAGTGCCGGCAAATTGTAGAACTGGTAAAAGCCACGGGCCTCACCTATATGATGATGGAAACGGTGGTATATGCCCGTGAGTTTCTGTTTATGAAGGAACTATATGACAAAGGCGAACTGGGCAAGATCCAATTCCTGAAAGCCAGTCACCAGCAGGATATGGATGGATGGCCCAATTACTGGCCGGGATTGCCGCCCATGCATTATGCCACACATTGTGTAGGGCCTGTGCTGGCCCTCACGCGTGGAGAAGCGGAGTATGTATCCTGCTTTGGATCGGGCGCCATCCGGGAGGAATTGCAGGCTTATTACAACTCGCCTTTTGCAGTGGAGAGTACGCATATCAAATTCCGGAATGCTGACCTCAGTGCGCATATCTATCGCTCCTTGTTTGATACGGCCCGTCAATACCGGGAAAGTTTTGAAGTGTACGGTTCCCAAAAATCTGTAGAGTGGCCTTTGATCGAAGGCAGGCCGCTGGTTGTACATACGGCCAAAAGGCCGGAGCCGGAGATACCGGAAGAAGTACAATCGCCGGATTATGCACACCTGCTGCCGGAGCCTATACAGCGTTTTACAACGGGGGGCGTGTATGATGAGGATGATCACCAGCACCTCTCTTTTACGCAAGGGGCAGGGCATGGCGGATCACACCCGCACCTGGTGCATGAATTTGTAAGCGCCCTGGTGGATAAGCGATCGCCTTATCCCAATGCTGTACAGTCGGCCAATATTACCTGTGTAGGGATATTGGCGCATGAATCGGCCATGCAGGGAGGCAAGCAGGTATACCTGCCTGATTTCACCTTTGAGCAGTAATTGTAGATAAAGTATATGCCAGTGCCCTTGTTCCTGTTTGTCCAGGGAACAGGGGCTTTTTCATGGATGCAGGCTAGGGTAGTATATATTTGATCAACAGTTCAAAAGCCTGTTTGGCTACCCGGGCGCCATAATTGCCCTGGGTAAAGACGACCACCAGGTCCAGGTCTTCGATGATCATGATGTATTGCCCGCCATTACCTGATGCCAAAATCACTTCTTCCTGTTTGTTATTTGATTTGATCCTGATGTTCTCCCGGTACCAGTAATAGCCATAAAAGGTTGGCTGAGGGATGGCCAGCGTAGTTTTGCTGATCCCCACATAGGAAAAGTCTGGAATGGGTATCGTAGCCTGCGTTGATTCCTGTATCCATTTGGATGAAATGATCCTGTTCCCTTTCCATACCCCTTTGTTGTTGACCAGCTGGCCTATTTTCAACATGTCGAGCGGACGTATATAAAATGAACCTGCCGTCATAGCATGACCAGCCGGATCAATTGTCCAGCGGTAGTGGGTGATACCGAGCGGATCGAACAGGTACTTTTTGGCAAAATCCATGGTCGACATGCCGGTAGCTTTACTGATGATCCCGCTGATGATCATGGGCGCGCTGGATGAATAGGCCCATACTGTGCCGGGTTGATCTTTCATGGGTAGTTCGAGCGAGAATTTTACCCAGTCTTTGGTAGTGGCCATCTCGTTCTCACAATCTTTGGTACCATCGAATTCTTCACAATCAAAGCCGGCCTTCATTTCAAGCAGGTCTTTGATGGTCATGGCTTTTTTCCGGGCATCTTTCCCCAAGGTCTGGGCATACTCAGGAAAGAAGGAGAGTACCGGCTGGTGTACATCCTTAATAAATCCCTTATCAATAGCGATGCCTGCCAACAGGCTGGTAATAGATTTAAAAGCGGAACGGGTATCGTGCAGGGAATCCCTGTTGTAGCCATTGAAATAATGTTCATACAGCAGACTATCGCCCCGGGCGATCAATACGCTATGGACACCTGGCCAGGTCTTGTTCTCAATTTGATTGGTCATCTCATCCAGCCTGGTAGATTGTTTTGCCTGCCTTACCTGGCACTGTGTACCTATACTGACAGATAGGATCAATAACAGCACCGTATTCAATTTTTTCATAACGGGAAAGAAGGGTTTAAGAAGCGGTAAAATACTCTTTTCTGTTGTTTGGTAAACAGCAGGTGTTACAAGATGCTGTTAAAAATGTAACTGATCCAGCCAGAATGGAGAAAACTGCCCCTGTTCCGGTGTTGAAATTTGCATGACCTTTACCTTCCTCAAATGAAAGTTATGGAACAGATCTATATTATTGGTGCCGGTGCAGTGGGAAAGGTATTGGCAGTAACACTGGCACTCAACAACAGAAAGGTAGTATTGCTGCGAGGCAGTGTTGACAACCAGGGAAGCTATATAGAAAACATTCAGGTGACAACTGCGCAGCACGGGGTAATGGAGGCTAACATTGAAGTGAGCAGCTTAAGTAATGTCCCTGTATTGAATGGACTGGTGGTGCTGACCAATAAATCCTTTGGCAACGCCGGACTGGCGCAGGCATTAAAAGGTAAGACTGGCGATTCACCCATCGTACTTTTACAGAATGGCCTGGGTGTAGAACAGGTATTTATAGATCATAGTTTCCCGCAGGTATACCGTTGTGTATTGTTTATGACCAGCCAGGTAATGGCAGAAAATAAGATCAGCTTCAAACCGGTAGCGGTTTCCCCGATAGGCCTCATAAAAGGCGGAGACAATCAGCTCAACAATATAGTAGCACAACTCAACTGCCCGCAGTTTGGCTTCCGGACGGAAAGCAATATTCAACCCATCATCTGGAAAAAGGCCATTGCCAACAGTGTGTTCAATTCCATCTGTCCTTTACTGGATATTGACAATGGTATCTTTTGCCGTGATGAAGGGGTAATGGCTATGGCCAGCAGGGTGATCAAAGAATGTGTAGGTATTGCCCAGGCTAAGGGCGTGGCCATCACAGAAGCGGAAGTAACAGAAACGGTATTAATGATCAGCCGGCTGTCTGACGGGCAACTGATCTCTACGCTGCAGGATATTAACCACAAACGCCCTACGGAGATAGAAACACTGAACTTTGCTATGGTGGATATAGCGCAATCCCTACAACTGGGATATACTGTAACAGAAACTAAGTTATTGGGCGAGCTGACTAAATGGAAATCTGATCTGCACCGGTTGTAGTACGGATTAACGGCGCATAGAAAGGTTTTCATGCACCCATTTAACTTCTTCTTCCGGTGTCACCATATCGGCTTTGCTGCTGATCCTGCTAAAAGTGTTGGAAGGATGGTCATAGGGTTGGCTATCGTCGAAATAGGGACCTACTACACCCAATATCCATCCATCTTCGGCTGCCCAGTGGGGTGGATTGACGCGGTATCTGAACACCTCGTAATGTACGAAGTTGTTTTGTCCGTCAAAATCAATAGTTACCCTTTTCAGGTGCTCTAGTTCATCCGGACAGGCATCCAATTCTGTGGGATACTCCAGCCAGTTGACCAGGTTGCTGGCAGCCGCTTTTTCAATAGTATAGAACTCCCGGGGAAAGAGATCGGTCATGTTGTGATCGTTCAACAACAGAAAAGTAGTTTCCCTTGTTTGCAGGTTTTTGGCATATTCATACACCTCATCTGCTGTAAGCGCTTGCCCGCTTTCCAGTTTGTCATACAGGGGTTGTACTCTTTCAAACCTTTGCTGATACAATTTCCGGCGTCCATTTTTAAGAACGATGATCCGGTAAATAAAAAAGCCGGCAATAGCGGCCACGATGGCAAGAATGGTCCAGAGTAAAGGGCTCATAAGTGTTGTTTAAGTGAAGGGGCCTGCATGCGGCGCAGGCCCCTTCAAATTACTTATTTTACTGTTAGCTCCCAAGGTGATATTTTACTACATAGCCTGGCCTTATCGTTTGGCCAGGATCTCGTTATGTGCATACATAGCAATCGTTTGCGCCTTTCTATTACTATTCTGTTAACGGATCGAGTTTCCAGTATTTACCATTGTCGTCCTGCGCAAAGAGGGTATGCCGGCCACCATAGGCAATGGCGTGGAAGAATGTTTTGGGCCTGGTGTGGATATAACCTTTGGTGATCACTGCATTGTCTTTGAGCAGGGCTACCTGTATCAGTTGGTCCTCATCCGTATCAGGATTATTGAGGCACACAAATTCCTGCATATTGGCAGCAAAGACAGGCACCCCGATGAGGGTATCACATTTGCCGGTCAGCTGGTTTACCAGGTAGTAGCGTTCGTTGTGCAATTCAGTCTTTTTGACCAGGGCCAGTTTGGTGCTGCGCACATCTCCCAGGTAGCTGTATTCGCCCATGTCGGTATCGGTATTGATATCATTAAAGACCTTATACTGTTGATTGGGCATTGGAATGAGCAAGCGGCCGGCTTGTTTTCTTACCTGGTTATTGAATACCAGGAAGGGGGTGCGTACCACGCTGTCATATTGCGCTTTTTTAATGGCAATGTATTGGCAGGAAATGCTTTTTTGGGCAGTTACCTGCATGGCAAGTACCAATGCCATGGCAAGGATGGTGAAGGACTTCATAATTTAGGGGTGTTGGGGATAAACGGGTTCCAGGATAATCAAACCCGCTCGTAAATTTATAACCAAAATTGCTATTATGCAAGTAGCCCCTAAGATCTTCCGCTTATTATTATTTATTCATCTATGTTGTTGCTTCTTATTGTTATTGAATGGTCCTTTGTACGCGCAGAAAGGAATAGAAGAAAAAATAGATAAGATCATTTTGAAAGCGATGACGGAAGAGGAATTCCCTGGCATGGCCGTAGCCGTTATCCAGGACAATAAGGTCCTTTTTAAGAAGACCTATGGCCTGCGCGCCCGGAGCGGCAAGGAAAAGGTGGATGAGCAAACCATTTTCAGTATTGGTTCGGTATCCAAAGCTTTTACAGCAGTAGGACTGATGCAACTGGTACAGGAAGGAAAAATAGCGTTGGAAGATCCTGTTAAGAAACACCTGAAGCAATTACCGGAAGCATGGGGCAATATCACGGTTCAACAATTTATGACGCACACCAGCGGCATACCGGATGTAAAGGGAGAAAAGGATGGATCTTCCTTTGAAGCAACGGTAAAAAAAGCCGGTAAACTACCCATGGCTTTTGCTGCGGGCAAGAAACAGCAATACAATAACTTCAACTATGCCATCCTGGGCAAACTCATGGAAGCGGTCACGGGTAAAAGCTATCTTGACTATATGACGCAATCCATATTCGCACCCCTGCAAATGAACCGTACGGGTGTGAAGCCGCGTGCATCGAATGTTGCCATGGGGCACCTGGAAAAGAAAGGTCAATGGAAAGAAGTGGTCTCTCATTTCGAGCCGGGCGATTATGGTCTGCCTTCTGGTGGCTTACAGACCACATTGAGCGATTTCATCAAATTAAGCCAGGGGATCAATGGGAATACTTTGTTGCGCCCCAAAAATACCAATGCCATGTGGGTACCGTATTCCACTAAATTGTCCAATACACCCGGCTGGCATTCCCGGATGGCTGGCGCGGCAATTGTTGTCCATAAAGGAGGCGGGGGTACAGGCATTGGCAGTGTGTGTGATTATAAGATCGTGCCATCACAAAAACTGTATGTTATCGTGATGACCAATAAGGCGGGTAATAAACTTTCACCAGCGGCCATTACGGATGATATTTTGTTCAAGTGTTTCCATATTCCTCCGGATACGAAGGGGCCTGATGCAGGGGAAGGCAATGAGCATTAGGAAGGCGACCCACTCTTTAAAGCCCGACATACCACTTGTGACGATCGTCACAGGCAAACTCCCTGCGCCCTACTGACCTTTGTGTTGTAATTGATCTGTACAAAATAAAAACTCAAGCACATGAACAACGCAGCAAAGACAACGGTACTGGCATTTATTGATGCCCTGAACAAGGAAGATTTCAAAGCAGCCAAAGCACAGGTAAACGATGACCTGACCTTTATCGGTGTGATGGGCACCCGCAATGGGGCGGCTGCTTATTTTGCGGATATGGAGAAAATGAAACTGAAGTACGAGGTGAAAGAGGCCATTGCAGAAGGGGATACGGTGTGCCTGCAGTACGATATCAATATGGGCGGCGGGAATACTATTTTCGCCATTGGCTGGTACAGCCTGGTGCAGGGAAAGATCAGCACGTTCAAGGTGGTATTTGATCCCCGTCCTTTGCTGGAGAAAGCAGGCAGGTAATGCTGGAGAGTAAAGAAACTGGTCCATTTTTCCGAACTTAGTAGTTCATTCAACCCGGATCAATGGCAGGCAATACGGACGAACAATACCCAAGGATATTCCTTTACCGGCGACTGGTACAGGCCAAGCTGTTCATTGATGCACACTATGCAGAAAAGATCGACCTCAACAACATAGCGGATGAAGTCTATTCTTCGAAGTTTCATTTCATCAGGCAGTTCAAAAGCATTTACCACAAGACACCGCACCAATACCTGATCGCGGTAAGAATGGAGAAAGCCAGGGAGTTGCTCAAAGCGGGCAGGTCTGTATCAGACGTGTGTTATGCGGTAGGCTTTGAAAGCCTGGGATCATTCAGCGCGCTGTTCAAACGCCTGCACCGGATAACGCCGTTGGAATACCTCAAACAGCAGCAGGCGATCAAAGTGCAAATACAGGAATCCCCTTTAAGTTTTATCCCCGCCTGTTTTGCCCGTAAGAGCGGCTGGCTGTAAAAACAGCAATTTTAGAGAAATGGATTGCTGCCTGCCGGCTTTTCTTTGTGGCAAAAGGAAACCATGAAAACAGTATTTGACAAAGCCACCCGGGATTCACTCATCAGCAGGATCCGCCAGGTGAATGAGAATAGCCCACGCCAATGGGGTAAAATGACGGTGTACCAGATGGTGAAACATTGTGCCACCTGGGAAGCCTGGATATTGGAGAGTAAGCCCAACAAGCATACACTGCTGGGCATGATCTTTGGAAAAATGGCTTTGAAGAACATGCTGAAGGATGAAAAACCCATGGCGCGTAATGTACCCACCAGCGCGGCATTCAAGGTGCAGGGGAGTGGTAATGTGGAAGCGCAAAAAGCGGAGTGGATCGCGCAGATAGAACGGTATGCGCATTATGTGAACCATGGATTTGTACACGATTTCTTTGGTAAGATGACCACGGAGCAGGTAGGGCGCCTGGCCTACAAACATACGGATCACCACCTGCGTCAATTCAATTGTTAAATAAAACAGCCATTATATGATCACGCGATTCACTCATTTTAGTCTGTGGGTACTGGACCAGGACAGCGCCTACGATTTCTATGTCAACAAGCTGGGTTTTAAAGTAGTGACGGATGTGCCGATGGTGCCTGCCAACAAGGGCAATCGCTGGCTTACCGTAAGGCCTCCCCAAATGGAGGGCATCGAGATCAACCTTTCGCTGATCACCGAAGGGATGTGGTATTCGAAAGAAACGGCGGAGACCCTGCGGGAACTGGTGCGCAAAGGGACATTTGGCTGTGGGGTGCTTACCTGCGATGATATCTATGCCACGTATGAAGAGCTGAAAGCAAAGGGTGTTCGTTTTACGAAAGCGCCTGCCAAAGAGTTCTATGGTACGGAAGCCTTTTTCAAAGACGATTCGGGTAACTGGTTCTCACTGGCGCAGCTGAATCCCTGAATAAACGGATAGGCTATATTGCAAAGGACGGCGTATCCTTTACCAACTGGTAAGGAGCGCCGTCTTTTCGTTAAAATGGGTGTTTTAACGGGTCCCTGCTACGGGTAATACCAATACATTTAGGGGAACACCTATTAATTTTTTATATGGATAGTTTCTATGCCCCTTACATGCAGGGAAATGATGCGCTCTTTGAAGGCATCAGCCGTATGGCCGCCATCAAAAGTGCTGCACTGGTGGTGAAGGTCGAAACCAAACACCGCCTGTTTACCAGCAAAACAGTATTCGAAGGGTACGCTACTAAAAAAATGGATACCTGTGCCCACTTATGGAATGAAGAAGGATTTCAGATCGAGGACATGAACGACTTCGATCTGGGACCATTGATCACGCTGCCATTGGGCAAACCCCGTAATCTGACGGATCTGCTGGAAGATATATTGAAGCGCAAGAAAATGGATTATGGTTTTCTGTATCCCGAAAGGGAGCCTCATCTTGTACAATTGGTACAGGTGGTTACGCGGCGGGAAGAAAGGAAATTTGCCATAGTAGGTAACAATACGATCTGTGTTTGTGATAGTACAGACAGGCATTTGACCTATGATCCCAATAAAGATGGTAAACCCTGCGATTTCGACCCTCCCCACAAATATAAATGCACCTCCAGTAAATAAGACTTACCCATGTTTTCAAACGCAGGAACTTTACTTGACCGCCTTCAGGGGTTATTCAGCAAGGGCTTTTTGGTCGGGGGTATTGTACCCCTGGTGCTGTTGTTCTTCATCAACTGGGGCTTGCTGTATTTTTTTTACCACGATCTCTATACGGCCTGGTTGCCTTATGTATTACCGCCCAATGAGGGTGAGATCTTGTATTGGGTGAAAGTGGTGCTGATCCTTTTTACGGGTGGCCTGGTGATCTGGAACCTGAACCCCTGGTTCAGACAATTACTGGAAGGGCGATTTTGGCCCAGGTTTTTCTATAACTGGCTCAGGAATGTGCAATATGACAAGCGTAAAAAGATGGTCGCTGAAAAAGAAAATATGGATCTTGTACTGTTTGATTACCGCACAAAAGTGGAAGAATGGATACAGAAACTCGTAAACGCCCGGTCAGGTAAAGCAGCAGAACCGGAAGCACCTGTTTCTGATGACCTGGAAAAAGCCTTTACAAAACTCAGGAACAGTACGCGCTCTGCCGCCATCATTCCATTCAAAGACATGGAAGATTTTGCCAAAGAATTGGAAAAGGAGCTACAAAACACAGCAAAGGTGGGCAAGGGACTAGACGCTATCCACACCGGATTGGTGAAACTATTAAGGGAAACCCGGAGCAACCTGGAATACCGATACGACCGCCTCGTTGTTGATATGAAGCAACGTTTCCCTTCGGAGGATGGTGGGTTAGGACCTACCAGCATGGCCAATTTTTCCATGGTGCACCGTGAGTATGGCGGTAAACGTTACGGATTGGATATTGAACATTTCTGGATCCGGCTACTGAAAGTGATCCGGGGCGACAAGGACTTTTACCCGATGCTGGAAGAATCGAAAAACCAACTCGACTTCAGCATTGCCTTTACCATTGTTTTGGGTGTGACTACACTAATATGGATAATCCTTGGCTTTTGTGCGGAAGGCTTCTGGCCATTTACATTGGTGGCGGTCCTGGGGCCTATTGCTACCAATATCGCTTACCAGGTGGCCATACAAAGCTACCGGGGATTCACCGAAGTGGTGCGCAGCGCCATTGACCTCAACCGGTTTCAATTGCTGCAATTGCTGCATATTGAATTGCCTGGTGATGGGGCAACCGAAAAAGCACTATGGAAAAAACTGGAAACAGGCGATGATACTTTATCGTATCAGCATCCGGCGCCAGCTGCTAAAAAAGAAGCGGTGGCAGAGGATGGTGAAGCATTCGGTTGATCAAGCAAAGTACCAATCAAGAAATGAAACAGATAATCCGCTTTATTGTCAAACACCGGGTATATTTTATTTGGCTTTCATTGGTAGCTGTACTCGCTACTTTGAAAGGGTGTTTCCTGAAAAATGCTTTATTGGATACTGCGCCCGCACCAGCTTCCAAACCATCTCCCCTGGTAGAGGCTGCGCCGGATTCGGCCATCCTGCTCTTGTCCTTAACCAAAGAAGAAGCCATCTTGTGCCGCGGGATACATAAAGGAAGCCAGGTCATCCTTTGCCGGACAGATTCAACGACGGGAGCAACACCTGCTGACTGTTACGGCCCCATCCGTGTAGCCGCGGCCCATAGCAATAGCACCGAGACGCCAGGTGATCTTTTATTCCTGCAGGTGCCCATCACAGAAGTGTGGAAGATCAACGCTTGTTTAGCTGCCACCAAAAGGTCTATTTTGCTGCTTCCACCCAAGAGCCGGTAAAAAGGTTATCGCTAGTAACAGCTTTTCATATAAAAAGCCCCCGGGATGTAGTACCAGGGGGCTTTTGTATTTGGAGAGGCTATGCTTTAGTGGGGCATGTTCAAAGGGCGCCGCCGTAAAACTTCATTCAGGGCTAATAGTTGATTGGGGAAATTGGGCAACCTTAAGCAGGGTGAATGAAAGACCAGGTTTTCGAGGCTGCTTCCCCTGAAGAAAGCTTCATTGAAACCTTTTTGTGGCAGGGGACTGGGACCGGGATCGTTGACAAAGAAATCGCCAATGGGATCGTTATCATCATCCGCTGCACTGGGGTTGTCATCTGCGCCCATGCCGGTCATAAAACCGGATAGGCCGGCTGCAGATCCGATATTCCTGGGTCTTATGTGGGTGAATAGGTTCCGTGTCTCTCCTTTGTGACAACCACTACAAGTGCCAAAAGAAAATTCCCGGCGTTTGAAGGGATCAATGGGATTAGCAGCATTACCCCGCCAATGATAGCTGTTGGGTGGTGTATTGTCGGGAGCACTTACTACTATGGGGGCATGAATGCCTTTAACCGGGTCGGGTATGGTATAATTGGGATTGAGGTTGGCAGGAGTAAAAGGCACGGTATTGGCGAAGGCTGCCATAGCCGCCAGCTTGCCGGCATTAAAACCAACTAAAAAGCCATTGGAGCCTACCATCGGTTCATGACTGGGATGGATGATGTTTAGTTTATGGGTGGTGCCATCGATCTCAAAGTCGCGGATATCCCAGGGATGGGTGGGGGTAAAGGTGGCCGGCAGGAAATCATTGGTGCGAAAATGGTTCAATGCACTTCTGTTGGCTTTGGAAGGATCGGCATTGATGGCTGTAAAGACATCGGTAATGGCCTGCAGCTTTGTATTGAAGTTGGGGCCAAATGCTTCGGATTGCAGGTCCCACCATTGTTGTCCGTATGCTTTTAATGCTTCGCAGTTTTTGATGGGGATGCCATATTCCATGATAAAGGTCATGGTGCCGAGGTCGTTGTTGCTACTGCCACAGTCGGTGCGGCTGTCGGAGAACGCAAAGACAAAACGTCCTTCTCCCGGATTCCTGAAGCCGCCATACCCGGAGTTGCCCCGCAGATCGAGCCGGTTGACGATCGCCAGCAAGCGTACCGGGAATTCTTCGGCTTTCAAAGCCATGGTTTGCCATCCTGCCGGTACGCCGGTGCCTGCGGGATTGGGCAGGCCGCTGTTCTTTATCCAGGCCCTGATGAG
The DNA here is from genome assembly GCF_003555545.1 of Paraflavitalea soli. Lineage (GTDB taxonomy): Bacteria > Bacteroidota > Bacteroidia > Chitinophagales > Chitinophagaceae > Paraflavitalea > Paraflavitalea soli. Next base: position 1,619,059 of record NZ_CP032157.1, read on the forward strand.
TCTTGCTTTCGAGATGGACCGGTTGGTACTGGCATCTGTACTGGAAAGGGTATGGGCACTGAACAGGAAATTATCCACCCAGTCGATCAGGAATTGTTCGACGGTAACGGTGGTTACGGGCTGATTGGCCATGTTGGCCACCAGGGTCTTAAAGCTCCATACGCCATTGGGGTTGCCTTTATTACCTGTGCGGCAGGGATCATAGGTCCTGGTGAGGTCTTCCACCACGGATACATCTCTTATCATAAGACTTTTATCGCGGATGGCGGGCATGGAGGCTTTGGTGACCATGGTGAAAAAGAACACTTTGATGGGTAGCTTCAAATGCAGGCGGAAGGAATCGAGGGTGATGGGCTCAAACTCGCGTTTTACTTCGCGCACACGGCCGGCAAAGCTGGTAATGAGGTTATTTTGTTTGGCCAGTACTTCCTTGTTGTTGTTGATGACGGTAGCCAGTTCTTCATCACTCACTTTGAGTGGTACGCTGAATTGACCATCGTTGGCTATTTCATCTCCATTAATACCCTGGTCGGTTAATTTGAATTGTGTCTTTTCATCGATGTTGAGGGGTAAGGTATTGATGCCCCGCAGGCGGGTCTCTTCTTTGGCAAATGATGCGATCAGGAGGACTGTATTGCCGTCCTTATCGGGCTTTTCCAGTTTTTTGATGAAGATATCCTGCACAACAGGCGGTGATTGGCTAAAAGCCTGCATTAAGGTGTCACTGGGCAGTACCTCGGTGACCTGGTTAACGGGCGGTTTAGGACCTCCGCACCCTTCGCATCCATACAATACAAAACACAGGAATAAAATTACCCAAAGGGATACCCCTTGCAGTGAAAGAATCTTTTTCATGCTTAGTTGTTTTAAATGAATGATGTGCGCCCTGTTTTTAAGGGAGGATCATGTTTAGCGCGGCAAAAAGGAAAAGCATACCATGAATAAGGGGGGATAAATATTCATCAATCCTGGCAGGGGAGAGCATGATAAATATGCGTACTGTGAAGATAAATGATCAGAACGGGCCTGACAATACCACTTATAGGGTAATTTTTCAAGGACGTGGATGGCGTACGGCATCTAGCCACCCCTGTTATTCCGTATGTAAGGTAATTACCCAATATCTCAACGATGACCTTCCACAGGATATCCTTCTGTACGGTATGCATGAACAGGACGCTCCACCTGAAGGAGACGCTGGTCCGGAACATCCTGGATAACAGCGCTTATCCCAACCTGGAATATGTGCTGTTGAACTACGGCTCGAAAGATGATATGCATGCATGGGTAACGGGCGAAATGAGCCAATACCTGGAATCGGGCCTGCTTAAATACTATAAAGCCGACTTTCCGGAAGTCTTCAGGATGAGCCATTCCAAGAATATGGTCTTTAAGCTGGCGACCGGCGATATTTTGTGTAGCGTGGATGCAGACAATTTTACGGGTCCCGGATTTGCGGCCTATATCAATAAGCTGTTTGCCAGGGATAAAAACATGTTCCTGGCGCCACCCTGGGTAGGGCCAGACAAGAAATGGTGGGATGTGCAGGGGAGGCTATGCCTGTGGAAAAAAGACTTCTACCGTTTTCGTGGTTATGATGAGGGGATCGTGGATTATGGGTATGATGACCAGGACTTCAAATACCGCATGATCGATGGTGGCCGCCGCAAGTCGATTGTGCGGACCAGCCGGTTTCTCCGGGCCATCGAACATACGGACGAACTGAGGATAGCGGGCGGTATGACCTCCAAAATGTTGCTTACAATACTGCTGGCTCCCAAAACGGACAGGGAATGGGAGATGCTCTACCTGCGTACAGACAACCGGTTTGAGCGGTTCCGGGTGATGGCCCGTGGTATCGGCTTCGATAAAGCACAGCAGCCCAGTGGTGATGTAGGCGGAAAGCTGGTGTTGAAACTGTCGGACTATGCCACCGGAAACTATAATGCCCATGATGCCGGTATTGCCTGCAGCCAGGACAATGGGGCCCTGCTGGAACTGCTTTCGAGGCATCATCAACAGGAGTTGGTGGACGGTAATGGCCAGGTGTATTACCGTCTGGAGCCGGGGAGGCTGCAGGATCAATTGCTAATGGGGCGGGCTTGCTTTATGGGAAAGCTGAAACTGCTGGAGAATAAACAGCATCGTACAGGGATCAACCAACAGGGGTTTGGACAAGGCGCGGTAACGGTACATTCATCGGGGAGGCAGCTTGTGTTATAACAGAGACCATCAATCGCATTCATCAATCACCATAAAACTGTAAGCATTATGAACCCCGTTCCGGAAGGATTGCTTTATACCAGGGAGCACGAATGGGTAAAAGTAGATGGAACTACAGCCACTATATACTTGCGGACGCAAAGCCACTTTTGATGGCCGGTACTGCAAGCTGGTTTGTAAATGCGGGGTGTGCTGGGCAAACTAACGGAGGCCAATACCGAAAAATATGCTTCGCAACTGGCGAAGGCGGTTGCTTTGAAGGGTGAAGAATAGCTTTCAGGTATCAGGCGCTATACAACGGATCAAGGTTTGATCTCAAGTTCAAAAGCAGCATTCAGTGTGAGCTTGCCTTCGACTTCGGTGCCTGTACCTGCCAGTTTCCAGCCCTTTGCTTTACCGGTTTTACCTTTGGCGAGCAGGTCGGCAATTTGTTTGTCGGTAAGTTTTTTGCCAAAAACTTCAAAGGGTATTTTGAAGCCGCAGGCTTTGAAATTGGCGCAGCCATAAGCGGTATTGCCTTTCTTCAGCAAATGGGCTTTGCATTTGGGGCATTGCTGCTCTTCGATCAGGATTGTCTTTTTGGGTGCTGCGGATTTAGACTCTTTCTTAGGCTTATCGGCTTTCTCTTTTTCCTTTTCTTTGGCGGCCGGTTGATCGGGTACAATGGTGATCACTTTGTAATTAGCGGTCTTTACCTCGGTAGTAAGGTCAATGACCATCTGGATCAGTTCCTGCTTGAAGGTCTCCATGGCATACTCGCCTTTTTCGATGAGGCGTAGTTTGCGTTCCCAGATACCGGTGAGCTCGGGGCTTTTGAGAATTTCGGTCTGGATGGTATCTATGAGGTCGATGCCGGTTTGGGTGGCAAAAATATTCTTCTTGCGTTTCTCTATATACTTGCGGCGAAAGAGGGTCTCGATGATATTGGCACGGGTGGAGGGACGGCCAATGCCATTGTCTTTGAGCAGTTCGCGCATTTCCTCATCATCAACCTGTTTGCCCGCTGTTTCCATGGCGCGCAGGAGGGTGGCTTCGGTGAAGGCTTTGGGTGGAGAGGTTTTGCCCTGGTGAATTCGCGGGGTATGGGGACCGCTTTCTCCTGCTACAAATACGGGCAATATCTTTTCTTCTTCCTCGCCTTCTTTTTTAGCGGTCACATCATTGACATATATTTCTTTCCAGCCAGGTTCCAATATTTGTTTACCGGTAACTTTGAACGGTACCTGACCTACTTTACCCAGCACGGTGGTATTGGAAATCTTACACTCCGGGTAGAAGGCGGCAATGAAACGCCTGGCTACGAGGTCGTAGATCCGTTTCTCTTCCGGCCCCAGGCCGGATGGATAGACGCCTGTAGGAATGATGGCATGGTGATCGGTCACTTTCTTGTCGTCGAAAACGGTTTTCAATTTAGGGATCGGGTTGGCCAGTACCGGGGCAGTGAGGGCTGCATAAGGCGTAAGGTCCTGCATGATGGTCGCAATTTTAGGATGCAGGTCTTCGGAAAGGTACGTGGTATCTACCCGGGGATAGGTCACCAGTTTCTTTTCATACAGGTTCTGGATATATTTCAGGGTGTCGTCGGCGGAATAGGCATATTTTTTATTGGCTTCCACCTGCAGGCCGGTGAGGTCGAACAGGCGGGGGTTGCCTTCTTTGCCTTCTTTCTTCTCAAAGGAAGTGATCTCAAAGGGATGTTCCTTCAGGTACGCCAATCCTTTCTCTGCCCTGTCCAATACTTTGATACGGTCGATGGTAGCGGTGAATTCGGTATCGCGGTAGATGGTCTTTAATTCCCAGTATTCTTCGGCCACGAAGGCATTGATCTCTTTCTGCCGTGCTACGATCATGGCCAGGGTAGGGGTTTGCACCCTGCCGATGGAGAGCACTGTTTTGCCCTGGGCAAATTTAGTGGTGAACAAGCGGGTGGCATTCATGCCCAACAGCCAATCACCAATAGCGCGGGCGCTGCCTGCTGCATAGAGGTTGTCGTACTGGTCGGCATTTTTTAGCTTTTGGAAACCTTCGCGGATGGCTTCTTCTGTAAGGGAGGAGATCCATAACCTTTTGACGGGGGCGGTGCATTGCGCTTTGAGCAATACCCAACGCTGGATGAGCTCACCTTCCTGGCCTGCATCACCACAGTTGATCACTTCGTCACACTGCTTTACCAGCTGCTCTATTACTTTGAATTGTTTTTTGACGCCGTCGTTGTTGATGAGTTTGATGCCAAAACTGGGCGGGATCATGGGCAGGGCTTCCAGTCGCCAGGATTTCCATTGGTCGGTATAATCATGTGGTTCCTTCAGGGTACAGAAGTGCCCAAAGGTCCAGGTTACCTGGTACCCGTTGCCTTCGAGGTATCCGTCCTTGCGGTCTTTGGCGCCGATGATCGCCGCTATATCTCTCGCCACACTTGGCTTTTCAGCAATGCAAACCTTCATAATCTTGAAAAGACCCCAAATGTCGGGATTTTATACTGTCTATTTGGTAATTTTAGGGTGGAAGCTCGAATTTCCTACACATAACTAAACAGGCAGACCATGAGTAAGAAGGCTAAAAACAAACCTACAGATCCGGAAGAAGACAAGAAATTTCCTTTACCGGAATATAAGCAAGAAGATGATATTTATAACCGGGCAAAAGAAGAACCGCTGGATGATGAAGGACAACCTGTAAAAGGCAAAGGGGGTAACCGCAACAAACAGTTGGGCGATGATCTTGATGTGCCGGGTGCTGAGCTGGATGATGCAGATGAAGGGGTAGGTGAAGAAGATGAAGAAAACAATTATTACAGCCTGGGCGGCGATAACCACGATGATCTGGAGGAAGACCGGGATTAGCACACACTATGCCTACCAAGTCAATAAAACTCACGGTGTCTGCTGCTATCGGCAAGGTATCTGCCATTGTGATGGCGCCTGCCAGACCAACGGCTATCCTGACGCTCGCGCATGGAGCAGGCGCTAATATGGATCATCACTTTATGGTCGAATTGGCTACGGCCTTGTCGAAAGCGGGCATTGCGACGCTACGGTTCAATTTCCCGTTTACCGAAAATAAAAAAGGCCGACCTGATACGCCGGCGGTGGCGCACGAAACGATCGCAGCAGCGATCGATAAGGCGCATGCACTATACCCTTCGCTTCCCTTGTTTGTGGCAGGCAAATCTTTTGGCGGACGGATGTCGTCGCAATACCAGGCTGCCAACAAACGTAAGGAGGTAAAGGGGCTTATCTTTTATGGGTTTCCGCTGCACCCTGCGGGTAAACCATCCACTGACCGGGCTGAACACCTGCAAGAAATAAAAGTGCCCATGCTTTTTCTACAGGGCTCGAAAGATGCGCTGGCTACCTGGGACCTGATCGAACCGGTATGCAAAGCACTCAAAAAAGCCAAACTGGTTAAACTGGAAGGCGCTGACCACTCTTTCAAGGCCGGTAAAACGGATACGATGGCCTTGCTGACGGAGGCCACGCAACAATGGGTGTTATCGGTGGTGAAGAAACTTAAGTGATCCTGACACAAGTTGCCCTTTCACTTTCTGCGGAAAGTGGCTGTTTTGGCGTTTGATGCTATTAGCATACTGTATCCATATTGAAGGTATGCTGAAGCTATACTGTAGCTATACTGTAGCGTAGCTTGTTTCGGGTTTGTCTTGTACTGAAAAAACCTTACAGTTGGGCAGGTCAATACGGTTTTTACTTTACATGCTTAGGCAATAATACGGATATCGCTTTACAGGTTAAGTATTTAGTTGGTCATCTGGTTTTGTTTTTCGTTTTCTGGTTTTCCATCTTTTTTTCAATTTTCCCTCTCTCAGATGTGCCTGATCAGGTGTAAGGTTATCACAGCTCATATGTTGGCGCAGCCTGTTATAGCGGTCAATGGCCTTATGGGTAGCTGCTATTGCCTGGCTATAGCCTTCAAATGTTCCATCCAGGTCCAGTTCAGTTTTAAGTATTCCATTTACCCTTTCTGCTACCGGATTTTCATAGGGGCTGCCTGTCTGGGTCATACTGATGCGGATCTGATTAGTTTGTAAAACATTTACATACTGGTCACAGCAGTATTGTATTCCTCTGTCAGAGTGGTGGATAAGGCTTTGGGGTACATAGTCTTTTAAGGACCTTATAGCTTTGTTCAGGGCTATAAGGCATCCCCGGACCCGCAGGTTCTGACTTACATGATAACCGACTATCTTTCTGGAGTAGGCATCGGTTATCAATGAGAGGTACGAAAAGCCCTTTTCGGTACGCAGATAGGTAATATCACTCACCCACTGTTGCTGGGGCTTTAGTGCTTCCAGCCCTTTGATCAGGTTGGGCCATTTTCGATAAGGGTGGTCCGACCAGGTGGTACGGGCATGGTTCTTTTTACGCTTTTGCAGCATGTTATGCTTTCTGAGTAGTTTAAAGAACCGGTCCCTGCCCATTGTGATGTTATGGGACTGCAGGGCTGGTCGCAGAGAGCCCAGTAATTTTACAGCGCCTTCTTTCTTTAAGACTTTGCGTGCTTGTGTTGCCAGGTCCAATACAAGTTCTTCCCGCAACTGCCCGTTGGCCGCCTGCCATCCATGTTCATAATAAGCCTGCCTTGTTTTACCAAACAATGCGCAAAGTGTGCCTATCGCTGCCTGAGGATAGTGCTGTTTCACTTGCCGGACTGTTTGGTACCAAACTTTTTTACAATGTCCACTCCCAGCTCCTTACCGGCATTTTCAAGTAACATTTCCCAGGCTGCTACTTTGAGATTGGCCTGTTGTAATTGCTTTCTGAGTTCTTCTACTTCACTGGTTGTGGCAGGCTGCTGCGATTGTTGTGTCGGCTGGACAGGTGGTATTTCTCCCGTGGGATAGTTTGCCTTATACCATTTTACAAAATGCCGGACTGTACTTGGACCAGGAAGACCATACTTGATAGCCAATTTCATATAGCCCAGATCACTACTTAGATACTCACGGGCTACTGCGATCTTGAGGATGTTGTCATGGACAGGATCCCGACCGCCCTTGTTGTTTGAACTCATAATGGGTAAATTTAGGTTTCTGTATACTTACTACCCATTTATGTAAGGAGATTTCAGGAACGAGACAGTTTAGAGTTTGGTGTCTCGGGTTACTCCGTGCTTTGTACTTTCCTGGCTGTTGGTAACCGGCTGATCTTTTTGGCGGTTTGGCATTGCCTGGCTTCCTGCTCCTGCCATACTGACCTTTAATAACACTCAGTAAACATACGACATAGAATATGCCAAATCCAAAAGTGTCATGGCCGGTTTGGTTAATTTTGTAATTTTTGTAAAAAATCGACGCACATTACGTCGATTTTTTACATTTTATACCAAATAGACGAAACCGGCCATGTCGCATTTGGAAACGGGTATCTGAATGTCGTACGTTTGTTGTGAACAGTTACCAAGCGATCGACCATGTGGACGGGGCCCCTAAGCATGGTTGAAGATGATGATGATGAGTGTTGTGCAACACTACTGAATACAAGCTGCGAGCTACGAGCGTTGAGCTACGAGCTTTTGGTTTCGATCTTTCAGGTTTTTGGATCTGGCTTTTTGCTGTGGACTTATAGCGATCAGCGGTTGGCTGGTGGTTTTCATCTGTCAGCTGAGGGCTATTGCCACTGGGTATTTTTCTGCTATGTGTGATCAATGGTTATGGTGACGTCGACTACCGATCAACGAAAAGCACATTACAAAACAGAAAGTGTTGGCGCCCAGGTTTTGGTTGTTGGTTATTAACGATCAGCGCCTGACCGGTAACCGGCGGCCTTGTTGCGGACAATGTTGTCTGCGCGCAGGTGTGTGGGTGCCGGAGGATAAACTATACCGCTTATCTACTATAGGCTTATTAAGCCCTGCTCATCGGAGCGGGGCTTTTTCTTTTTCTGTTGGAGCGTGAAAACGGTGAACGGGCATCGCAACAACCTGTTGCAGAAAACGGGTAGCCGTAATGTGACCGGCCTGGTTTTATATGCATTAAGAAATCATGTGATCACGCTCCCGTAGTACAGCAAGGCCATGCAACATTTCCAACAGGGCATTGTATTTAATGCTTGTAAACCATCTGTCCGGACAACTATAAATCCTTCTAACCATGCGCATCCTGCTGCCTCCATGCATTAAAACAGCTGGTCTCTTTACAGTGGGCCTGCTGTTTGGCCTGACGCTATTGGCCCACAATGGTAAGATAGCCTATGCCTATCCACTGGGCGCTATTAAGGTAGACGGCGACTTTTCCGACTGGCCCTCAACAGCCGTCAGGTACAATATAGACACCCGCCTGTCTGATGCCAAGCCTACCGGTACGGACGATCTCAGCGGATACTTCCAGGTGGGTTACCGGGCTGACAACCGGTCCCTTTACCTGGCTTTTACCGTGACCGACGATGATTTTGTGGAAGACAGTACGAAGCAGGTACGCTGGAATACGCAGGATGGCCTGGAGCTCAGTCTCGATGCGCGGCACCTGCCGGGCCGCTCGGGCGTAACTTCCTTTATGTGCAGCAAATACCTACGCAATATCAACAACGCCTATTATGATCCTTTTTCTAAAAATGCCTCCTGGAAAATTGTGGAGGTAGTGATGGTGCAAAAAGGAAATACGCGATTCTACGAATGGCGTATCAGCCTGGGCGATCAGTTTGTCATCGGCAAATCGGTGGGAGCTGACTTCCTGATATTTGACATGGACCGGGATAGCAGCTTTACTTATACTTCATGGGGTAAGGGTGATGCCAAATACAGGAATCCGAATAGCCTGGGCGATATACTCCTGATGCCTGTCCGGGTAAACCTGGGGACCGTGACGGGCGCCATAGCCTGGGAAAAACCAATAAGCGAAAAACTGCCTGGTACGGTTCGTTTTACTTCCGTTCAACACCCGGCCACCTGGGTGCAGGTAGAAGTGGATAGTACGGGCGCTTATGCGGCCACCATTCCACCGGGGAATTACACGGTACAATTGCCGGATGCTTATTTTCAACGGGGTAAAAAACTGTATGGCACTGCATCGGTAAAAGCCATTACCCTTGCTGTTAAAGGCAGCCAATCTATACAAGCGCCTTCGATATACATACCCTCCACGCCTGTACCGGACCTGGTGCCGGAAAAAGGCATCCTGCATCAATTTACCGCAGCAGATGCGGCAAAGGTGGACCAGTTTGTTGAAACCTATCAGCAATACTACAAGATACCAGGAGTATCTCTTGCCCTGATCAAAGACGGAAAACTGGCGTATTACAAAACCTATGGGGTCAAAAACACCTTTACCGGGGAGAAGGTTGATAGTCTTACCCTTTTTGAAGCGGCTTCGATTACTAAACCTGTATTTTCCCTGGCCGTTCAAAAGCTGGCAGAACGCGGTGTCATTGACCTGGACAAACCGCTCTACCTCTATCTTCCCTACAAAGACATTGAATACGACGACCGGTATAAACTGATCACGGCAACACATGTATTGACCCATCGCACGGGTTTTCCCAACTGGCGATGGATGACGCCGGATAACAAGCTGAAGCTGCTGTTTACCCCCGGCACGCAGTATAATTATTCGGGCGAAGGTTTTGAATACCTGAAAATGGTGGTAGAGAAGATCACCGGTAAAAAAGTGGAGCAGGTATTACAGGAGGAAGTGATAGAGCCCGTGGGCTTGTACCATACTTTCTTTTCGCGCAATGATTCCCTCCGGGCATTGGTGGCCAATGGACACAATGATGGATTGCCCAACTACGACGAATTGCCGGATTCGCCCGGCATGGCTTATTCCATGCATACGGAAGCACGCATCTTCACCCGGTTCTTGCTGTACCTGCTGGAGCAAAAGGGATTAAAGGCATCGACCTATGAAAACATGTGGCGGAAGCATTCGGACTTTGTCTATGATGCAGACGACGATAAACCCACTGTGCCGGAGTATATGGGCATGAGTTTTCAGATACGGGAAACACCCTTTGGCAAATCCTTTGGACATGGAGGCAATAACGGCGATTTCAGGTGTCAATTTGAAGTGTACAAAGACCTCAAAATGGGCTATGTGCTGTTTACCAATGCGGATACGGCCTACCCACTCCTGGATGTGATGCGCCGGTTCCTGGTGGAAGGGAAAGGGCAATAAATACTTTTGTACATTGCAGTATAAATGTATTGTTGACGCTTATCGATCTTGAAGAGTTATGCATACCGGTCGTCGTTCCTGCTTGTCTTTTTCCCTGCCCGCCTGGATAGCCATACTGCTTTGTATGGTGACGGGCCGCGCTGCGGCCCATGAGGGATTGCCGCTTTCTTACCTTGGCATAGAACAGGGATTGTCCAACAATGCTGTGCGCAGTATCTTCCAGGATCACCGCGGATTTATGTGGTTTGGCACCTTCGATGGGCTCAACCGGTACGATGGCTATGGTTTCCAGGTGTTTCGCAATACTTTCCATGATACGGGCTCACTGGCCGATAACCTGGTGCACACTATTAATGAAGATCGTGATGGCAATATCTGGGCCGGCACCAACCAGGGTGTGAGTATCTATGCGGCCGCTACCGGTCGATTCTCCCCGTTGCGGTACAAGCCGTATGGCGCCCCTGCTATACGCATCCTCAATACAGAAACCAAGGATATACAGCGCACCCGGGCCGGTGATATGCTGGTGGCCAGCCTGATCGATGGCCTGCTCATTGCGCCACAAGGCTATGCAACTGCCTGGCAGGTACCGCTGGTGATCAATGATACTATCTACACCAATTATGCGGCCGGCACCATCCGGATCGATGACCAGCAGCAGGTCTGGGTATTTGTGATCTCCAAGGGACTGTGCCGGTATGATGCGGCCAGCCGGCAATTGAGACTCGTGAATGGCTCGCTCAAAGCGGCATTTTCCTTTCTGCCCGACGGCAGCCAGTTTTGGGTGGGCACCAACAATGGCATTTTTACCTACGATACCAGGACCAATACCTATGCCCGCGCACTCAACCAATACGATGCAGAACTGGCCACGGATAAAGTGGCTGGCTTTGCGATCGACCGTCAGCGGCGGTTGTGGATGGTGACCAAGGGCAATGGCGTCAAATTCTATGATCCCGCCACCAGGCAGGTAACCCACCTGGTAGCGGACGGCCGGCTCAACAGCATCAGCAATGAGAATTTCAATACGGTAGTGGAGGATCGCGAGGGACGCATCTGGCTGGGATCGCACCGCGGTGGTATCAACATCATTGACCGGCAGAAAGACCGCTTCACCACCATTGCCCATGATCCGCTCGATGCCAATAGTCTTGTCAATAACTATGTTTCCGCCTTTTATGAAATGTCGGACGGGAGGATATGGGTGGGCTCCGAATTCGGGGGGCTCAGTTTATGGGACCGCCGGAACAACCAGTTTACCAATTTCAAATACAACGCCAGCCACCCGGAAGGCATCAGCAATAACTTTATTACCTCCATACGGGAGGACCATACCGGCCAGGTATGGATTGCTACTTACTGGGGTGGTATCAACCGGTTTAATAGATCCAATAATACTTTTACCCGCTATAAATGTCTGAACCCGGCCTTTGGCAACCAGGAAAACAAAATGGTGTATCAACTGCTGGTGGACAAGGAAGGCATATTGTGGGCCACTACCTTGCAGGAAGGGGGTATGAAGGGAGCGCTGTATCGTTACAACAAAGCAGCGGACCGTTTCGAAGCCTTCGATACCCGGCTGTCGGAATTATTTGTGTTGACGGAAGACAGCCAGGGAGCTTTGTGGTCGGGCAATCTCTCGCAGCTTATCCGTATTGACCGGCAAAGCAGGCAGCATGAATATTATACGCTGGGCAATACCATCCGCAGTATTGTGGAAGATGCACAGGGCAACCTGTGGGTGGGTACGGAAGGCGGAGGACTGGTATTGTTTGACAGGACAACAAAAAGCATTGTTGCCCGATATACTATGGCAGAAGGGTTGTGCAACAATGCGGTGCTCAATATCCTGCCAGATGGGAAGGGCAATCTTTGGATAAGTACCTTCAATGGGGTATCGCGCTTTCATATCGCTACCAAAACTTTCCAGAACTATTACCAGGGTGATGGACTGCAGAGCAACCAGTTCAACCCCAATACCTGCCTGGCCCTGCGCTCGGGTGAACTGATGTTTGGCGGTATCAAAGGATTCAATATATTTCATCCGGAGAAAATACTGTCTACGGCCAGGCCTGCGCAGGTATTCCTGACCGGTATTACCGTCGATAACAAACCGGTGCCTTTTACAGAGCAGATCAAGGTACCCTATAGCCAGGCTGTTTTCTCTTTTCAATATGTGGTGCCCGAATACAGTACGCCCGGAAAGATATCTTACGCTTATTATATGGAAGGGTGGGACAGGGGCTGGAACTATACGGGCAACCTGCGTACCGCCAGCTATACCCACCTCAATGAAGGGCATTATGTTTTCAGGGTAAAAAGCACTAATACCGATGGTGTATGGAACCCCGAAGAAGTGGTGCTGCACATCACTGTATTGCCGCCCTGGTACCGCACCTGGCTGGCCTACTTCCTGTACGCGGCGGTGGTGGTGAGCCTTATCTATACCTGGTGGCGCTACCGTAGCCGGCAAACACGCCTCAAATACGAAGTGGCCATTGCGCACCTCGATGCAGAGAACAAACGCGCAGAGCTGGAGCTGGAACGGGCCGAACGGGAAAAGGAACAGGTGCTCAATGAACAGGAACGGGCTATGCAGGAAAAGAAACTTACCTTCTTCACCAATATCTCCCATGAGTTCAGAACACCGCTCACGCTCATCATCAATCCTGTGAAGGACCTGCTGTCGCGCCAGCAGGAAGAGCCACAAAAGACTGATGGGGACCTGCAGACGGTGTACCGCAATGCCCGGCGTATGCTGAGCCTGGTAGACCAGCTGTTGTTGTTTCGCAAGGCGGAGAGTGGTCACGACCGGATAAGGCCGGGCCGGCAGGATGTATGCGCACTGGCGCATGATGTGTACCTGTGTTTTGTGCAACAGGCCAAGGCCAAAAAGATCAGCTATGAATTTACGTGCAGCAATGAACAACTGGAGGTATATGCCGACCGGGAAAAGCTGGAGATCATCTTGTACAACCTGTTATCGAATGCGCTGAAGTATACGCCCGATGGCGGCCATATTGTATTGATGGTGGGTGAGACTGCCGGCGAGATCGTGATCCGCGTGCAGGACAATGGCATCGGCATTGGCGAGGATGCCGGGGAGCAATTGTTTGAAAAGTTCTACCGGGCTTCGGGCAAGATGCTTACTACCCAAAAAGGATTCGGTATTGGTCTGTACCTGGTAAAGCATTTCACGGCACAGCACAAAGGGCGCATTGCGTATGAAAGCAAGGAAGGGGAGGGCACCGTGTTCACCCTCCACCTGCTGAAAGGACAACAACACTTTGATGCCGGCACCATCATTGAGCAGGAGCCTGCCCAAGCTGCGCTGCTGGAAGAGCTGGCGCTGGAAGATGCCTTGAGCGGACAAGCAGCCAGTACAGAACAACCTGACGGGCCGCTTGAAGCGGTAGTGAGTGAAAAGAAGTCCATCCTGCTGATCGATGATGACGACCAGTTATTGCAATACCTCACGACGCTTTTTAAAAATACCTACCAGGTGTACCTGGCTTCAGATGGGGAGGATGGATTGAAGCTGGCCCGCAAACACCTGCCGGACCTGATCGTGTCGGATGTACAAATGCAGGGCATGAGTGGTATTGACCTGTGCAGCCATATAAAGGAAGATGCTTCGTTGCAACATATTCCGGTGATCCTGCTTACCGCCAGCACTTCATCTGAAGTGAAGCTGAAAGGTGTGGAAGGCGGCGCAGATGATTATATTACCAAACCTTTTGACAAAGATATCCTGGTAGCCAGGGTGGCCAGCTTGCTGAAAGCGCGCACCATTTTACAGCACTATTTTTACAATGCCATTACGCTCAACAATACCGACCAGAAGATATCGCAGGAATACAAAGAGTTCCTGGAACGCTGTATTGCCATTGTGGAAAATAACCTGGAGAACGAGGACTTTAACCTGAAGATGCTGCTGGCGGAGATCGGCATGAGCCGGTCGAACCTGTTCCGGAAAGTGAAACTGGTATCGGGGCTGTCTATCAAATCTTTTATTCGTTTTATCCGGCTGCGGAAAGCGGCTGAGCTGTTTATCAACACCAATTATAATGTGGGTGAAACGGCCTTCCGGGTAGGTATTTATGATATCAAGTTCTTCCGGGCCGAGTTCAACAAAGTGTTTGGCATCAATCCTTCGGAGTACATCAAAAAATACCGCAAAGCTTTTGGCAGTCAATACCAGGTAAACCTGAAAGACCCGCCGCCGAAGTGAGGCAGGAGCAGTGCATTGGGATAAAATGGACGCTTTACCCCCCTTGAACGGCTTTTACCCCTCCCGGTCATCTTGTTTCCGCACTGTATTTTGCAATGAATGATACCTATGCGCCTCTTTCGCACCTACCTGTTGCTATTTATATTGTTGAATGGTTCCTGCATTACCATCCTTGCCCAGGAATGGCAATGGTCGGTACCGGTGACAGGCGCCAAGGGACCTGTACGTGCTTTTCTGTGGATACCAGCGCATTGTAAGCAGGTGCGTGGGGTGGTATTGGCGCAGCACAATATGGAAGAAATATCGATCCTGCTCAATCCTTCTTTCCGGAAAACCATGGGGGAGATCGGTTTTGCCGAAGTATGGGTTGCTCCTTCCTTCAATCATCCTTTCAATTTTAAAGAAGGCGCCGGAGAGGTGTTCAATGCCATGATGGATTCCCTGGCGGCGGTATCCGGGTATGATGAATTGCGCCGGGCGCCTATCGTGGGTATGGGGCATTCGGCGGCGGCGAGCTGGCCTTATTATTTTGCGACCTGGAATCCGTCGCGTACCCTGGCCAGTGTATCCGTGAGTGGGCAATGGCCCTATGTGCGGGGACAGGCTGCCCCTGACATCTGGACCGCGGAACAACATATCAATTATATCCCGGCGCTTGAAACCATGGGTGAATATGAAGCGGCCGCTACCTGGTCGGCAGAAGGATTGAAAGAAAGGCAGGAACATCCTTTGATGCCGCTGAGCATGCTGGCTGTTCCGGGAGAAGGGCACTTTGCGAGTTCCCAGGCCAAAACAGATTTCCTTGCTTTTTATATTAAGAAAGCCGCGCACTATCGTCTGCCTAAAACAGCAGCAGGCAAAGGCGCCCAGCCATTGATCCCTATTGATCCCACGCGGATGGGCTGGCTGGCAGACAAATGGCGACCTGATGCCCCGCCTGCTGCGCCGGCTGCTCCGGTGGGTAAGTATACCGGCAATGCAGCGGAAGCCTTCTGGTATTTTGATGAAGAGACGGTGCGGGCAGTAGAAAAATATGGCGCGCTCTACAAAGGTTTGAAGCCGCAATTGATCGGCTTTGTACAGGACGGCAAACTGGCTCCGCAAAAGAATTCCCATCTTCAGATCGACCTGAAATTTCTGCCGGAGGCAGACGGCATTACCTTCCACCTGGAAGGGGGCTTCTATGATACGGTGGGTGGAGCAACACCCAGACTGGCCAACTGGACAGGGTTACCTGCCGGATCGAGGATTGGTCATGCTGCCGGTGGCGGGCCTATTACCATCGACTGGGTGGCCGGCCCTTTTAAAAAGATCAATGCGCATACTTTTGCTTTGCAATTAGGGCCGGGCCTGGAAGCCAATCCCAAAAACTATGTACTCACTTTTATTGCCCGTCACCCGGGCGATGCCCAATACAAACCCATCGTGCAGCAGGCGCAGATGACCCTGCCTGCCAGGCTCACGGAAGGGAAGGAGCAACACATCAGTTTCCCCGCGATTGCCAACCAGCAAGTCGGGGCTAAAAGTCTCGTTCTGAAGGCTGTCTCCGATGCCGGTGTGCCGGTGTATTATTATGTGCTGGAAGGTCCTGCCATACTTAATGGCAATACCTTATCCTTTACCCGCATTCCCCCCAAAGCAAAATATCCCGTAAAGGTCACCGTAGTAGCCTGGCAATATGGGCTGGGCCGGGAGCCCAGGCTGCAATCGGCAGAGGCGGTGGTGAGGAGTTTTTATATTGTGAAAGTGAGCTATCCTTTCTTCTAATAAGCGCAATTGTATATCTTTTTGAAATTTAATCACTTAGGCTATGTGTTTTGATTAATTGTGTGACTTGAAGTAACTTGTCCCTCGTATGATCGCATTTTTTCAAAAAATCACAGATGTACTTAATGGATCCAATATACCCTATATGCTTTCTGGTAGTGTAGCTATGAGTATATACATCGTGCCTAGAGCGACACGAGATTTTGATTTTATTATTCATCTTGACCCGAAAAATATAGATCTGTTTATAGAGCATTTTAAAGATGGTTATTATTGTGATAAAGATGCCATTGAAGACGCGGTAAGAAGGCGGAGTATGTTCAATATCATCGATCATGCATCTGGCTTTAAAGCAGATTTTGTGGTTTTAAAAGACGAGGCTTTCCGGCAGGAAGAATTTAATAGAAGGAAAAAAGTTGATTTTTTCAATAAAGCGATTTATGTGGTATCTCCGGAGGATTTACTTATTTCAAAAGTAATATGGATACAGCAGTATCAATCGGCGCAACAGGCAGAGGATATTAAGAATCTTGCGGCTATTGAGAATATGGATTGGTCCTATATCAAGAAATGGATCAGCAAATTGAATTTGAAAACATTTGATTTATTGTCGTTATGAATGATACCCCACAACACATAAAGGACTTGCAGTTGAAAATATGGCTTTCGAAATCTCCTGCAGAGAGGCTTAAACAGTTTATGGAAGATAATACTGCTTTATTTCAGTTTTGGAAAGCTGCCAAAAAATCTACTATTGAGGCTAATGATCCTACCGTTGAAACTAAAACAACTGATTCGCCGCAATAGTCAATTTATTACTCTGTTCTCAAACTTTTCACGGGATTTGCGATGGCGGCTTTGATAGACTGAAAGCTGACCGTTAATAAAGTAATCATCAATACGCCCCACCCGATGCCGCGAAGATCCACCATGATAGATTTATAAACCAGGGTAATACAACTTCATCGTACTTTTAAAGTATAAACGTAGATCAGCAATGGCCCTCTTAGAGAAATATATTACCGGCTATGTTATATCAAAGGATGGAACAAGGGTTGGCTATAGACAAACCGGGTACGGGCCGGGAGTTATTCTTGTCCATGGTGCGATGATGACCTCTAAAAATTTTCTGCAACTTGCCAGTTTCTTATCCAATGAATTCACTGTTTATATTCCAGACAGGCGGGGTCGCGGCTTAAGCGGTCCATTTGGCCAGAATTATGGCATTGGATCAGAAAGCGAGGATCTGCAGGCATTAATCCATAAGACAGGAACAGATAAGATATTTGGGCTTAGTTCTGGTGCTATTTGTGTACTTCGAACTGCCATTATAGAACCCGCTCTAAAAAAAGTAGTACTCTACGAACCTCCGATCCCGGTCAAGGGAACTAACCCTGCGGCCTGGGGCAGTCGCTATGAATCGGCCCTCTCCCGCGGAAACTTTGGAAAAGCAATGTTCACGGCCATAAAAGGCACCGATGATCCCTCTTTATTTACAGCCTTGCCGGGCTTTCTTATTGCACCATTGTTAAATGTTGGTATAAACGCAGATGCGAAGAAACAAACGGACGATCATGTGCCCTTGAAATCCTTAATACCAACCATGCATTACGATCTTCTATTGGTGCGTGAATCACCTGGACTTATAGACCGGTGTAAAGAAATTAAAGCTGAAATGCTGCTGATGGGTGGAACCAGGAGCCAACGTTACCTTAAACTTGCACTTGATACATTAAGCACCGTTTTGCCGCAAGCAAAACGTGTAGAATCGCGCGGCTTGGGGCATACGGCCGCCGATAATGACAACAGTCCGGAAAAAATTGCAAAAGAGTTAATAGCCTTTTTTTAACCGCGCAGGATGCAACATAAGTTGTAGTCAATGGTACAATAGTTATTTGCCCCGGCTTTATAAACCCTTCCCAGTTGTATACCCTGCAAACCCTTCATTACCCGCCGTGTGATTGAAGTACTTTTCGCCATTCCAGGTCTGAATGAATGTCCCCATGGCAACATCATATATGAGGGGAGTAACATGCAACTTCACCATTATAATCCCTTTTATTATGGTACAGTGTTTTAACGCTACCCAACACTGTTAAAACACCTGTTTTAACCTTAACTAAACAATATGGGTGAAAAAACCCTTTTCCGGATAGCAATTTAATTTCAGCTTTGAATAAGTCCGACAGCTATGAATGCAATGCCGGGGCCTACAATTAGTTCTTGTCATAATTTGCCTTTAAATGGTTTAAATAATATTTTATGCTATCAAAGAAAAACAAACCAACCCGTAAAAAGTCAACCCAATCTAAGGAAGATAGCAAGACCGAAAAGCTGAAGCAGTTTATCCGGGCTCGTGGCGCCGATTTTTTGTTGGATAAAAATATTTCTTCTGTTGGTATTGGGTATAAGCAAAAGGATGGTAAATCAACCAAAGAACTAGCTATACAGTTTACAGTAAATAAAAAGGTGGGACTTGATTTACTGGAATCGGTAGAAACAACCGAAATACCAACATCAATAGTAGTAGATGGAGTTGAATTCCCGACCGATGTAGTTGAGCGCAGCTTTTCAAAATCGTTTAAAATTGTACCGGAAGAAATTGGGAGTAGCCGCAAAACCCGTGTTGATCCGATTGTGCCAGGTATAAGTATAGCCAATACAAAAATCAGCGCCGGCACTATTGGAGGCATCGTGTTTGACAAGGAAACCGGAACTCCATATATTTTAAGTAACTGGCATGTACTGCATGGCCCTGAAGGGAATATTGGTGACACTATCGTACAACCAGGGCCGTTTGATGACAATCGTATTCAATTGAATCAGATAGGGAAACTGGTTCGCTCACATCTGGGGGCTGCCGGCGATTGTGCGCTGGCCAGTATGGAAAGCCGCACTTTTAAGCAGGAGATATTTGAGCTGAATGTTGCAGCAGAACAAATTGGTGAGCCGGATTTGGGAGATAAAGTTAATGCTGGGACAATGAGATAAAGAGACATGAAGTCGTGTATCAAAAAAAATAAAAAAGTAAATATGAAAAGAATAAACCTGTTAATTTTCTTACTTTCAGTTTGCTTGGTGATTTCATGCAATAATAAGTCAGATAAACAAGCATCAAAGGAAAAAACACACCTTTCAGAGGGCGAAAGCAATATTTTAAAAGAGAAAATTTCTGAAGAGAATATCTTTTGGCAGAGCGGTGATTGTGAATTTCTATTCAAGAATGATGGAAGCGTTATTGCGCTAAAGCATGAAAAAGATGGAAATACTTTTACTGAAAATGGCAAATGGAGTTATGACAAAGAAGATAAAAATCTTACGTTAGCATGGAACGAAAAGAAACAACGTTCTGTAACAGTTGCAGAGATACTTCCTGAATGGACAGAAATTTATACTTCTGATAACATCTACTTTGGTGAAGGTTTTTGGGCGGATACATGGTCAACAATGTTTATTTTAAAAAGGATGAAATTAATTGACGATCGTTTTAATGTAAATTGAATAGGTGAAAGTTCCCGTTTACATGAACCTTTTTGCATTTTGTTCCCTTAGTTTGAACCTGCATAATAACGTATCACAGAGACTGGACGTTGAAACTTTGGCTATCTGGCTCTCGGTCCAATTGCCGTCTACATACTTGTAAAAGCGTCAAGGTAAAGTTCTTCTTATTCCCGGGCCAGGAGGCTTCAGAGCTCTATATGAACCCTCTTATATTTTCCATGTGTCGCAGTTCGAACCTACAAATATCTCTGTAACAATAAATTGCGTAGAGAGTTAAATGCGTTACTAATTTCATTAAACTAAAAAACCTTCAGATTCAACGATCTGAAAGGTTCATTTTTTATCGTCGGGTTGACTGGACCAATTTCGAATCAGTATTTGGAGGATTTGATAGAAATTCAGCGACTTAAATATTTATTTACCTCTAATGAAGTGCTAGCTTTTAAAAAGAAAGGCACCTATTTCAGAGTAGGTATATTAGAAGACATGTGCTTAAATAAATCCTATGTCTACTCTGGTAAAGAAACTGATGATCCACGGAAAGTGGTGAAAACGAAAAATGTTTTAATGTGCTTCAGCCGGATTAGTTTTGATACAGCAATGACCATAGTTGTTCCCCAGGCCTCTGCGCAGCCAAAAGTCAAGATACGACCCTTGTTTTTTTCTGATCACCAGCGAATAAAGAAAGATCCACTTTTGCCGGTTCTCTCCCAGGTTCACAGTATGAAAGGATTGATTGACCAACTCGATGATATCTTTCTGTAGGCGGTTGGTGTCCAAATCCCAAGCCAGTCCGGCGCCTGCATTCAGCGAAAAGGTAATGGCCAGCGTATCGCCCACTCTCGCCTGGAGTATTAGTAAGGTATCGCCTGCTTTTTGTCCTTCTGCGTACAAGCAGTTGTTGATGGAGATGGTTTGGGGCATTGTTGAGCTGGTAGTGGTCACCGTTTTATTAAGTAAACACGATTGCAATACAACACACCACAAAAGGAGAAAAATCCCGCGGCCCATAACCAAAGTTATTGTTTTATCGGGCTACAACCCAACAGGCCTTTAACCCGATATTGCAACTCTTGTAATCCAGCCACATATACCCGCTCTGGGTGCCCGTACCACCAGTTATTCCCCAGCCTTCGCCCCACGAGTTTTTTATCAGCCAGGCTTGTTTATCATCATCCCAGCCGATGATCAACACCGAATGGTTAGAGGAAAAACTGCCATCGGATTCTTTGTAACGGTTACTGTCGCGCCATACATTACCTTCCACTCGTTTATACATTAACCATCCAGGAGTAGTGTTTACTGAGCTCACCACACTGCCAAACCGGCAAATGGCGTCCTTGATCTTTTTGATCGAGGCAGTATCGCCCGGTGTTTCGCACGATATCATGCTCCAGTCTTTAAGGCCATGGCCTGTAGCAGGTTGCCGGCAGGACTGCAAAAATTTACCGGTGAAAGAATAAGCTGAAGAGTCGGCAAGCAAAACGGAGGGGGCATCCATCCATTTAAAAACCAAATAACTACTGCCGCCGTTGGAATCTCCCCCTTTGGAGCAATCAATGATCTCCTGTTGAGAGGAAACAATGTTCTGCTGCGGATGCCTGATCTGGTAATTAATGTCGAAAGCTTTGGCAGCGGCAATGGCCCAGCAGATGATATAGGGAGTTTGATCGATAGTAGATGAGTTCACACCAAACATCCTGATATCCAGTTGGCGGACGCTCGGGTCCAGTTGCCTGCCCGCAAACTTCAAGAAGGGGTATTGGGCGGCATTAGAACAATGACTGGCCAGAAAAGCGAGTTCGGCCGCAGGAAGCCGGCCGCCCCTTTCTCCAGTCAGGAACTTCAGGGGAATGAACGATTTGCTGGTAATGCCCAATTGCACCGTGCTCGCCAGCCCGCTATTGAAGTTGGCTTTGAATTGCCGGATTTCCGCCAGTTTATTGTCTTGCAGTTCGGTGAGCCGAGCAAAAAAAGCTGCCGTGTCTACCAGTATAGACGAGGCAGGCTGTTCTATTTGGTTGATAAAGTTCAGCGAATCCAAAGCGATCGCTTTGATCACTGCACTGTCCTTGATCAACAGATCCTGTTTGGAATCGATCATATACATTACCTCTGATAGCCTTGCTCTTTTAACGGCGGCACGGCCACTGATAAAATAATTGACTCCAATCACCACCAGGGTTAAACCAAGCAAAAGCAACAAAACTAACTTGTTCCTGCGTCGGCGCCCCTTCCGCTGCCGCTGATCGTCATCCCATATAAATTGTTGAGAGTTTGTCATGGCCTACTTTTTTCCCAGGTTATAGTTGATGGAAAAATAGGGCTTAAACACAGCTTGGTTGGTCAGATCGCTTTTCAAAGCGGCATCGTCTTTCACGGCCCCGCCCTCGGTCAGTTTGTTCAGGTCTTTGTGATAGCCGAATATACAGCCTGCGGAGATAGAAAAAGAGGAGCCAAACGAAAGTCCCAGCCCTACCGGGAACAATGCATCCTGAACGCCCGTGGTCACGCCCACTTGGGCAAAGGGGTATACTGGGTCCCAACTCGCAATGATCAGGTTCAGGAATACCGTGGGCCGCACATTCACTTTCACATCGTCGGTTTTTGCTACGGTGTTCACGCCGTTGTCTGTTTTGATAGCATATTCAGGGTAGCTGAATTGAGTATAGATCACGCCTGTTGATACAAAAGGATACAGGCCCAGCTTTTTGGCAATGGTAAATGATTTGGTGGTCGCCTTTTTAACATCTTCAGTGCCGTCATCCTTGAGTGGGGTAAGGGTATAGTTGATTTCTTTCATTGTTTTGATGTTCCAGTCAAGTTTATCGTTAAAGTCCTTTTAAAACCCTTCGTGCATGATCTTACCGTTAACTGATACGCCGCTGAAATCCTTGGCAAAATCGGTCAGGCGTTTAATAAGAGTACTGTCTTGGGTGATCAGCGATTCCTGACTGGCAAAAGAAGCCTGTGTGGCAGTAGTCAGGGTTTTAGCAAATATGGTGGAATAGCTTTTAAATTCTTTGAGTCTGGCGGGAATGAGATCGGCGGTAAACAGTGCATCGAAATCAGAAGTAAGCAATTTTTGAACATCTTTAAGCTTGTCTTTGGCATCCTTGTCCCGTTCAGCAAGAACGTCCTTCCAGTTACCGGCAGTGGTAAGCTCATCGTTGAATTTGGTATAGTCGTCATCAACTTTGTACAGGTTGCTGGCCGTGAGTTTCACCCATCCGCTGACGGTCCGGTTGGTGCTACCGGTAGAAGGGATATTTAATTCTCCAAAGAGAAACTGTTCGGTTGTTTGAATATCATTAATCCTGTCGGCAATAGCATTGTATTTTTTCAGCAGGTCTTCACTGGCCACAATGGCGTCGGGTTTTATTAAGGTGACAAACTCCAGAATCCATTGGTTAAGGATGACGCTGGGTTTAACTTCTGTCATCTTTTTATCATCGCCAGGGAGCGCTTTGTCTTTTGTTTCTGAAGCATCTTTGGTAGCGCCTGTGGGTAGTTTGGCAATGAAGTCGGTGATCGCTTTGTAGGAGGGGTCTTCCACATTTTTCTGGGTCGATTTAACCGTGGTGCGCAGGGGGTTATAAAAGTGGAAATAGACCTGGAAATCGTTTTTGTGGTTATTCTTAATATTGAAGATCATGTCAGCGTCCAGCTTATGTGTAATGTCCTCGTCATCTATGCTGTAGTATAAGGTCAGGTCTTTGTCAAAATAGATAAATACGCTGTTCTTAATGCGGGTGCCGTTGATCCTATTAAAGACGCCATCGTCCTGGCATCGGGCCGCCTGCGGAGACAGCAGGCTGATAACCATCAGCAAACAAAACAATACAAAACAGGCACAGGAGCATGGGCGCTTAGCGAAATGAAAACGAGACATAAACAGTAGTAATTGGTGAGCAAATTCGGTTGTTGTATAAATATATTGCAACTGTATGGAGCCGGAACCCGTTAAAACACCCATGTCGTTTAGTTAAGGTAAAAAAGGTGTTTTCACCCATGTCGTTTTGTAAGCTTCCCTTATTTCCGGTCCAGAAGGCTTTATAGTTATTATCTGAACCCTTTTAGATTTTGTCTTTTATAGTTCGAACTCATAAGTGTTTCTGTAACAATTAATAGTATAAGAAAGTAAACGTAGTAGCATTTCTTTAAAAGCAAAAAACCTTCAAATCCAACGATCTGAAGGGTTCATTTTTTATGGTCGGGGCGGCTGGATTCGAACATTATCTTTTAGACCTCTGGAAATCCAACAACTAAAGTGGATACCCCAAGAGACCTGGCGAGGGTCGTTCTTTCCAACCTGTTAACTCCCGGCAGTTCCCCAGGGGCGGTTCACTAACAGCTCTCTCATAGACCCTTCACGCCGGAAGCACCGTCGTAGTGAGCGGGTAGTAAGCTAATAGAAAGAGAATAGTAAGAAAAGAGGGCTCAAATGCAGCAGGGACGCGCAAAGGCATTAACAGTAGGGTAAAGGGTGGTGGTAAGCCCGGACATCAAGCCGAAACTATACTCCCGGTAAGCAGCTGTGATGGGGATTTCCTTCCGGACTTTCCGGTTTTCCGTCATCCCGACTTAAAAAAGGGGGGTAAAACCCTCAAAATGGTCGCCTTACCCCCCTTTTAAGGCTTTTTCCCCACCCCCGGTTTTTGTTTTACCCCCGTATTTTGCAGGCGTTATTGAACGGGTAAAGAAGATAAATTCTTTACCATGACTGTCGAAGTCTTTTTTTTAGCGTAGTTGCTCAATCGATTAATTGGATCCTGCCTGGCAAAAAGACCTTCACGAAACGATACGCAACCAAACTTGCCAAAGATGAAACAACACAAACATCCTCCCGCTTCCAGCCATCCCTTTCGGGCCAGTCCGGCCGCCGGCACATAAACCTTATTGATCTATAGATGGGAACCAACCCACACAGGCCATGACCTCATAAATGCCTGAACGGCCATCTCATGCCCATCCCCGAGGGGAATAGTTTAAAAGGAAGCACCCTTCGACAAGCTCAGGGTGACACTTTAATCTGAACAGAAAAAATGAAGAAAAAGATCTCCATACATGATATAGCCCGGCAGCTGGAAGTGTCGGCAGCCACGGTTTCTTATGTGCTGAATGGAAAATCGGCCGAGAAACGGATCAGCGCCGGCATGGAGAAAAAGATACTGGCCTATGTGGAGGAATGCGGTTACCGTCCCAACCGGGTAGCGAAAAGCCTGCGCACGGGTAAAAGCAAGATCATTGGCATGCTGGTAGAAGATATATCCGACCCTTTCTTCTCCAGTATTTCAAGGATCGTGGAAGCCCATGCCCATCAGCTCGATTATAAAATATTCCACGCAAGCACGGAGAACGACGCCCTCATTACCCGCGATCTCCTGCAGGTATTCAGGGATACGCAGGTAGATGGCTATATCATAGCTCCGCCGCCCGGCATAGAAAAAGACATTCAGGCGCTGCTCGACGATAACCTGCCGGTGGTGTTATTTGACCGTTTTTTTCCGGAGTTGAAAACGCACAACGTAGTCGTCGATAACCGGGAAGGCGCCTCGGCAGCCATTCAACACCTGGTGAGCAATGGCTATTCTGCTATTGGTTTTGTAACCCTGGATTCCGAGCAGACACAGATGAATGACCGCCTGGCAGGTTACGACAATGCCATGCTGCAAGCAGGTCTGCTGCCCATGGTATTAAAGATCCCTTATGAAATGGAAAGAGAAAGCCTGGTGATGGAAAAGATCGATCAATTCCTGGCCATGAACGGGCAACTGGATGCGATGCTCTTTGCCACCAACTACCTGGCCATTGGCGGATTGGAAGCCATCCACCGCCGACAACTGACCATACCGCATGATATAGCCGTGGTAGGCTTTGATGACAATACGCATTTCTCGTTGTTTTCACCCGCTGTAACCGCCGTGGCCCAGCCGGTAGAAGAGATGTCTAAGACAGTGATAGAAGAACTGATGAAAGTGCTGTCGGGCAAGGTGAAAACATTGAGCCGGGAAACGATCGTATTGCCTACCCAATTGATCATCCGTCAATCATCCGTATCCCGTGTAAAGAAGCCCGCTTCCAGTGGAAAACAAACACCCGTCAGGACGGCTTCGACAGGCTCAGCCCCGTAAAGGCGGGGTAAACTCTGACATTCGTTTCTTAATTCCGCGACATTGATATAAACCTTGACCTGTGCTAACAGATTAAATCCTAAAACGTCATTCAAAAATTAAACTTGCCATTATGAGTAAAGCGCAAAGATTGTTGCAAAAAGGGGTTATGCTGTGCAGTGCCCTCTTGTTGCTGGCAGTACAGCCCCACCTGGCTTGGGCACAGGCCACTAAAACGGTGACAGGGGTGGTGGTAGATGTACAGACCAACCAGCCGGTAGCAGGCGTGAGTGTAAAAGTGAAGGGAACTGCCGGCGGCACTTCGACCAATGAAAAAGGACAGTTTACGATCACAATACCCGACAATGGAGTGCTGGAGATCAGTAGTGTGGGGTATGAGAAACAGGAAATAGCACCCGATGGATCGGGCAGCCTGCAGGTAAAGCTGGCGGTGGTGAACCAGCAGTTGAATGATGTAGTGGTGGTAGGATATGGCACCCAGCGCAAAGGATCGCTGACGGGCGCGGTCACCACCGTAGGCGCCAAAGCGTTCCAGGACAGGGGCCCGGTGGCCAGTCCGCTGGCTGCTTTGCAGGGGCAGGCGCCGGGCGTTACGGTTACCCGCAACTCTTCGCAGCCTGGTCGTGAAAGCTGGAGTTTCCTGATCAGGGGCAATTCTTCGGTGAATGGTACGGAACCACTGGTGATCGTAGATGGATTGACACTTCCGAATGTGGGAGCGCTGAATTCATTCAACCCGGCTGACATTGAAAATATTACTTTCCTCAAGGATGCCGCCGCGGCTTCCATTTATGGATCCAGGGCGGCAGGCGGTGTTGTACTCATTACCACCAAAAGGGCCAAAACAGGCAAACCTACCATCCAATACAATGGTTCGGTAAGCCGTAAAATAGTAGGCCTGCAACCCAAGCTTACAGATATCACTGGCTGGGGTCCTATGATGAAAGAAGCGAGGGCCACGGATGGCTTTCTGCCCAGCGATATCTGGTACAACTATGCCGATATGGCCATCTATGCCGTGCAAAATAATAAGCAATGGCTTTCCAAAGCAGATGCCACAGCGCTTGGGTACGGTATGAACTTTACGGATGTAAAAGACTTCGTGTTTTTTCCCGGCACCATGCAGGATGTGCTGTGGGGTGATGCCACTTCCACAGAACACCAGGTAAGCATGGCTGCCAAAGGCGAACGCTCGGGCTACCGGCTCTCCCTGGGTTATCTCGACGATGGGAGCCTGCTGCAGGTAGGAAAGAACTCGAATAAGCGGTACAACCTGCGTCTCACGCACGATTACCAGTTCTCCAGCGCCTTTAAACTGGAAAGCAATATCTCCCTGGAAAAAAATGACATCATACAACCCGCCAATATCGGCGGGGTGCTCAACAATGGCATACAACCAGGCATGCCCACTTCTACCATCGATGGTAAACCTTTTGTATGGGGATCAGGCATTGCCAATGCGGCTCCCAATAATATTGCCGATTATGGTGGTGATGGAAAAGAGATGAATACGCGCCTCAATGCCAATTTCAACCTCACCTGGAACCTGGCCAAACACCTGAAAGCCGTAGGTTCTGCCGGTTATTATTATAGTAATACGGATTATAGAACACAGGAAAACCTGATCAACTTTTATGATTACAGCGGAAAATCACTTATTTCTTCCCTGGCTCCCTCCGGTAGCGGCAGGAGTTTTTACCAACGTGGCAACCGCAAGGAAGCCTATTATAACCTGAATGGCTATGTAGAATATGCCAATTCATTTGGCAAGGACCGGGAACATGACCTGAAAGCCATGGTAGGCGCACAATATGAAAGACAGGAGCTGAACCTGTTTTCTGCCAAAACCCTCGATGTGGTCAATGGCGTACCGCCGTCATTAAGCCTGAGTTATGGTGATCCTACTACCAAAACAGTAGGTGAGACGCAGAACCATTATGCCCTGGCTGGTTATTTTGGCCGGGTGAACTATGTGTTCCGCAATAAATACCTACTGGAAGTAAACGGTCGCTATGATGGTTCTTCCAAATTCAGCGCCGACAACCGCTGGAAATTATTCTACGGTGTATCTGCCGGCTGGCGCATCAACCGCGAGAAATTTATGGAGAACCTCCCGTTCATCAACGAC
The DNA here is from genome assembly GCF_003555545.1 of Paraflavitalea soli. Taxonomy (GTDB): domain Bacteria; phylum Bacteroidota; class Bacteroidia; order Chitinophagales; family Chitinophagaceae; genus Paraflavitalea; species Paraflavitalea soli. The sequence goes on from NZ_CP032157.1 coordinate 1,647,168, forward strand.
CTGAAGCTGCGGGCATCTTACGGAAGTGTAGGCAACCAGAGCGGTATCGGCTTGTATGATTATATCTCCCTGCTCAACCTGGCTTATTCTACTGGTCCCGGCAGTTCCGGCTTTCCCATCATCGGCAATAGCCCGGTGGTGAGGATCGCGCCGGGTGGCCTGGTCGCTTTCGACAGGACCTGGGAAAAAGTGGAGACCAGCAACCTGGCCCTGGATTTTGCAACCCTGGGCAGTCGCCTGAGTGGTACCGTTGAATATTTTGTGAAGAACAATAACAATATGTTGATCTCCCGCACCTATCCTGCCGTACTGGGCGCAGGCGCTCCGGCAGGTAATAACGGACACCTCAGTACCAATGGTTGGGAGCTGTCCCTGAACTGGCGTGATAAGACCGGCAAACTGGGCTACAATGTGGGCGGCAATATTTCCCGCTACACCAATAAACTGGTAAGCTTTGGCGGACAGAAAGTGATATCCACCAATAACCGGGGTTTGAACAGTGCGGTGGAAGGTTATCCGATCAATTCTTATTTCGGTCTTGTATATGCCGGTCGTATCCAAACACAAAAGGAATTGGAGGATTACCTGAAACTGGTACCTAATAACAATATTGGTATGCCCAACGGCGGTGCTGCTGCACAAGCCAATAACCGCCTGGCGCTGGGTGATAATATGTACAAGGACATGAATGGCGATGGCAAGATCACTTTCCCCGAAGATGCCGTGGCCCTGGGTACCGATGATCCCCGTCTTACCTTCTCCTTCAATGCAGGCGCAGAATGGAATGGCTTTGACCTGAATATCATTTTCCAGGGAGTAGGAGAGCGTACGATTGTACGTGATGGCAACTGGCGCATACCCGCCGCGGTGGTATTCCAGGCGCAGAATGCCGCTTTCCGGGATAAATGGTGGACACCCACGCGTACAGATGCTTACTATCCCCGCATCTCTACTACGGGTACCATCAACAACTACAATTACTTCCCCTCGGATTGGGTAGCTGAGAACGGCGCTTACCTGCGTCTTAAGAACCTGGTGATCGGTTATACCCTGCCTGCTGCCATTACCAATAAGGCCCATATTCAGCGCCTGCGGTTCTACGTATCCGGTAATGACCTGTGGGAGAGCACGAAGATCCGCGATGGCTGGGACCCCGAAGCTTCCAGAAATGTGGCCAATTCGGGAGATAGTCAGAACGGCAACCAAAGTACTTTCAGTGGCAGGTATCCCTTCTACCGTTACCTCACCTTTGGCGCAAACCTAACTTTTTAATGTAAGCACGCAGACATATGAAAAAGACACTCCTAAAATATACAGGTATTCTGACGGCACTCACCCTCTTTATGCAGGTAAGCTGTAATAAGCTGGTAGACCTGAAGCCCATCAATGAAATATCCGATGTGGATTACTGGAAAAGCGCCGATCAATATAAACTGGCGGCCAATGAATTTTATACTTACCTGATCTCCTTTGGGCAGGTATTGTACGATCCGTTTGGCGCCAATTCCAACGGCGGCTCCCCGCATTCTGATCTCCGGGCCGACCTCACCTATAATATCAATGTGTTCAGCAATGGCAATAACCCGCTGATCATTACTGATGGTAACTGGAATACCGGGTTTACCAGGCTGCGGGCGATCAATTATTTGCTGGATAAATCTACTAAGTATACCAATGCTCCAGAGATCGCACAATATGTAGCGGAAGCGAAGTTCTTTCGCGCCTATGTATATTTCGATCTCCTGCAGCAGTATGGCGCCGTGCCGATCATTCAAAAGCCGCTCGATGTATCTTCTCCGGAATTGATGGCGGCACGCAATACCCGCGATGAAGTAGTTGACTTTATTGTGAAAGACCTGGAAGAGGCTATTACCGTGCTGCCTGTAGAAACGGCATTGGGCGCAGCGAATAAAGGACGCATCAGCGCGGGTGCAGCCCAGGCCTTCCTGGGCAGGGTCACCTTATACGAAGGCACCTGGCAAAAGTTCAGGAATGGCAATGCCGGGCGCTACAATGGTTTGCTTGATAAATCCATTGCCGCCAGCAATGCGGTGATAGCCGCGCCGGATTACCAGTTGTTTGCACCTGCTATTTTAGGCGATTCAGCGCTGAAATATCTGTTCATCCTCGAAGATGAAAAGAGTAACCCCGCCGGATTGAATAAATCCACCAACAAGGAATATATACTGGCCAACCGCTATTCCTTTACCCAGCGGCAGATCAGGCAAAACGTTACGCATACCTTTTGGGGTTATGGCCTCACCAAAAAGTTTGCCGACCTGTTCCTGAGCGAAGATGGCCTGCCCATCGATAAATCGCCTTTGTTCCAGGGCTATGCCCAGACCCGTTCTGAATACAGGCAGCGCGACCACCGGATGCTGTACATGATGGCGATCGACTCCAACTATTACTGGGATAATGAGAACCCTGGCGCTAGGACCACCTGGACGGGCGACGCCGCAGACATTGCCAGTTCACGAGGCCGTAACAACAATGCCACGGGCAGCGGTTACCGCAACCAGAAATGGGCGACGGAAAGAAGGCTGAATGATAATGAAGAAGGGTATGACTGGCCGGTGATCCGCCTGGCGGAAGTGTACCTCAATTATGCAGAGGCTGTCTTTGAACGCAACGAGACCATTGCCGATGCCGACCTGGATAAATCGCTCAACCTGGTGCGCAACCGGGTAAACAAAGCCATGCCCAAACTGAGTAATTCCCTGGTGAGTGCCAATAACCTCGATATGCGTACGGAGATCAGAAGGGAAAGGACCATTGAATTGTTCCTGGAAGGTTTCCGCCTGGATGATCTGAAGCGGTGGAAGACCGCCGAAACAGAAATGCCGATGAACCTGCTGGGCATAAAATGGAAGGGCACGCGCTGGGAAACACGATACCTGGTGAATGGCAATCCTCCTTTCCCGGTAGATGCCAATGGCAACCTGATCCTGGAAACGGGCAGGAAATGGTCAGACAAGAATTACCTGCTGCCTGTGCCCACGCAACAAATACAACTGAACCCCAACCTGAAGCCAAATAATACCGGTTGGGAATAACCGTATCCAAAGGGTGGGTCGCCCATTAAGGGCGGCTCACCCTAACTACCCCCCAACAAAACATTCCATTCATCAAGTCGAATGCGTTCACATATGAAGATCAACACTTGCCTGTTTTCCTTTACCATCCTCTTCGGTTTGTCCATCCAAGCCCAGGAGATCAAATTGCCGGCTGCCTTTTCGCAGGCACACCCGCGTCTGCAGGTCAACAAAGCTGATAAGGATGCCATCAACCAGGCCATCCGCACTGGGGATGCCGCCCGCCGGGCTTTCGACCAGTTGAAGGCAGGCATTGATGTGTATGTAACGCGGCATGAAACAGACAGCAGCTGGATGGTATCACGCTTGCAGATGTATTGGAAAACGAAGTCTACCGAAGTATATATCCGGGGCGGCGTGTATGATCATGCAGAGGGAACAGCACCGGTGCCTACCGTGCGTTTCCCCGGTTCCAGAGGTGGTGTTACCGTATATGCAGCGCCCAAACTGGAAGACATCCTGCCCTATATGGATGATCCTCGTGGGGCCTACCTGATAAACCGGTCAAAACCTGGTCAACCCCTGGAGTGGACGGATATATCGAATACCAGTGGCATACTCGATGGCATCAATAAGAATATTATGGGCATGGCCAATACGGCTGCCCTGGTGTATTTTATTTCCGGCGAAGAAAAGTATGCCCGCTTTGCCTACGACCTTTTCAATACTTATATGACCGGTATGTATTACCGCCAACCGCCGAAGGATGTATCTCATGGTCATCATGAAACCATTGGCGGGCTATCCACCTTCGAAGTGATCCAGGAAACACCCATCATCAATAGCATCACCGGTATTTATGATTGCCTGTATGATTATATACAGCAAAAAGCGCCGGCCAATATGCCGGTGTATACGGCCGTACTGCGTAAATGGGCGGATGTACAAATTGATCATGGGGTGGCTTTCAACAACTGGGACCTTATTGAAGCCCGCAATATCCTGACCATTGCTTCGGTATTGGAAGACAATCACCAATACCCCGATGGAAAAGGCCGGCAGTATTATATCGATTTTGTACTTAATAAAAATGTAGAGCGGCAATGGTCGATCCGGAAACTGCTGGAAGGTTATGATGCGGATAACGGACTGTGGTCCGAATGTCCGGGTTATTCCATGGGCGTACTCGGTGATTTTACAGAACTGGTGAGGCGTTTTGACCGGCAGTTCCACCACGACCTGCTGCCCGATGTACCCATTCTACAAAAGGCCGTACTGGCTTCTGCGCAATACCTGTTTCCTAATGGTTTCTTCACTTCCTTTGGTGATTCTCATTATGGCCGACTGTCAACAGCGGGTGCGGCCAACCTGGTGGCCAATGCACAACAGCATGGCAAGAAAGAACAGGAAGCGATCTACACCCGCTACATTAAGACGATCAACGAACTGAATAGCCGCACAGGGCAGAGCACCAATGGTGCTGCCATACAACCCGGCAGAAAGGAAGGCCTGGCAGCTTTGTTGCCCGATGAGAACAATGTACTCAATGCATCTATAGCTCCCGGCCATATCAGTGATTATGTAACGCCCGTTTTTTCGGCACCCCATGTAAGTTATTTTGCTTTGCGCAATGGGTTTCATCCGGTGGATGGCCTCATGGTGGCTATGTCGGGCTCCAAAGGCAACCATATGCATGCGGGTGGTATCTCCATGGAAATATTTGGCAAGGGTATGGTACTTGGCCCGGAAAGCGGGATCGGCACCAATTATTTCCAGCAGGATTATGCAGAATACTATTCACAGTTTCCGGCACACAATACCGTAGCTGTAGATGGCATATCGGCCTATCCGGTTATGAAAAGCAATCATGGTTTTGAGGTGAAGCATGCTTATCCTGCCTCCGGTGTAAAAGAAGGTTATTTCCCCGCTGTAAGTTTTGGTGATCTTATCTTCCTGGAACCGGAAACCCAATCGGATCAGGACCGCCTCACCAGCATCATCCGCACCAGCGATACCACGGGTTATTATGTTGATGTTTTCCGCTCCAAACGCCGCGATGGGAAAGATAAAATGCACGACTATTTCTACCACAATATGGGGCAGCAGGTAACGGTGAACGATGCCAGTGGCAAGCCCCTGGTAATGCAGCCAACGGAGGAACTATCCTTTAGCGGTGGTCACCTCTTTGCTTATGATTATTTCTGGGACAAGCAGTTTACCAATACCGCACAGGATGTAAAAGCTGTGTTCAATCTTGCTATGCCCGGCAAAGATGCTATGCAGATGAATATGTGGATCAAAGGAGCGGAGGGCCGGAAAATATTTTCGGTAAAAGCGCCTAAGTCCAGATCGGTAGATAGGATGGGCCTGCCGGAATCCATTGCCGAATTGCCCTTGCCTACTATTATAGCCCGTCAAAGTGGAGAAGCCTGGACAAAACCTTTTGTGGTGGTCTTTGAACCATCCACTACTGCACAACCGGCTTCCATCCGCTCAATACAATCTTTTACGCCAACCCAGGCGCCTGCCGGTTTCACCGGGCTGATCATCAGCGGCAAGGCAGGCGATCTGCAAACCATATTTGCCGATGCCGGTGGCCAACGGCTATTAACCCAGGAGGACAGGTCATTCCAGGGCACCTACGCGGTGATCAGTGAAGCAAAGGAAGGGTTGCAGTATTTATTCCTGGGCAACGGCCAGTCTGTAGCAAAAGGCGGCTACAGTATTAAAGCCCGTGCAGCCAATACGAGCGCCGCTTTGTGTCGTACGGCGCAGGGATGGTCTTTTACAGCCAGTGCACCGGTGACGATTACCTTGCCGGCAACCGCCCTGGCCGGTAAAACAACCATTACTTATACACGCGATAATAAAACCATTACCATTCCGGGTAAAAGAATGGTTCAAAACAAACAATCGGTATTTCAATTTGACTTGCCGGCGATGTCCTATACCAGCCTGCAATAAACCTTACACTCAATTAACGATTATGCAAGCCAGATCTACTTATTTTTTCATTGCCCTGCTGCTGCTCTGTCAGTGGTCCTCGGCGCAAACCGGGTTGCTGAACGATAGTTTCGCTACCGGTAATACCTACAATTGGAAAGCTGTTAGTGCAGGCTCCACCGGTCAGATCATAAACGGCCAGTTTGTGATCACGCCTGCACCGGCGTCCGGTAAATACCGGGGCGACTTTCAAAAAACAGGCGGTGTTACTTTTCACGCCGGTGCTTATCCCATTGTGGCGATCAAGATGAATAAGCCACCCCGTTGTAACTTCTTCTTCGATACCAACCTGGGTTCTTACAACGGCGCCAACAACAATGCTACCAAGATAGCCAGCGCCACCGGTAATATTTATTACTGGGACCTGTCTACAGGCAAACTGGGCACTACGGTGCTTTCTACTACCAGCCCTACCACGCTTAGTTTGTTCCAGTTTAAGATTGCCGACATTGTATATACCCAGGCTGAAATAGCCGCCAACGACATCAGTTATGAAATAGACTGGATCAAAACATTTGCTTCCGTGGCCGAGCTGCGGGCTGCTGTAGGGGTCACTAATCCGCCCAGCTTTTCTTTTACCGGTCAGTTTGCGCATCCGGGTTTGTTGCACAATGCTGCTGATCTGCAAAGGATAAAAGGTTTTGTTGCCAATCAATATGGCCGGCCTTACCAGAGCTATCAGTTGCTGCTGGCTTCCAGCCGTTCCTCGGCCAGTTACAATATGGCCGGTCCTTTTCAATCCCTCACGCGTGATAATTCATTAACCGTAAATGGTGTGCCCGGCGGCACGGTAAAGGGTGGGGTGGAAAGTGATTTCCTGGCCGCCTATTACAATGCCCTGATGTATAATATTACGGGCAATGAGGCCCATGCCTTAAAAGCTACCCAGATCATTGATGCGTATGCAGCTACCACTGTAAATATTATTGGAGCAGATGCCGAACTGAACGGGCTGTATGGCTTTATGCTGGCCAATGCAGCCGAACTGATGCGCTACACCTACAGCGGCTGGTCACCACAAAAACAGGAGCAGGCCGGGGCCATGTTGCGGTCGGTATTCTATCCTGTATTACAAAACTTCAGGCCCTGTGGGCATGGCAACTGGGATATCATTTGCATGAAAGCCCTGATGGCCATTGCCATCTATAGCAACGACACTACCATGTTCAACCGCGTGGTCAATTACTTTTACCATGGCGAAGGCAATGGCAGCATCGACAATTATGTATTGACCGCTGCCGGTCAGTTGCAGGAAAGCAACCGCGATCAGCCGCATACCATGCTGGCCCTTGGCTCCCTGGCTGAGCTGTCAGAAATGGGATTGAAGCAGGGTGTTGATCTTTATGCTGCTTCCGGCAATGCGATCATGCGCGGCTATGAGTACACTTCCAAATACAATCTTGGTTTTACCGTAGACTATCAGACGGCCTATGATTATTGCGAAAAGAACTATGCCGATTATACACCGGAAGCTATTTCTCCCAATGGTCGTGGTTCCTTCAGGGCTGTCTTTGAAATAGCGTACAACCATTATGTTTACCGCAAGGGGCTGCAAATGCCCTATACCCTGAAGGTGATGAATGTGATGGGGCCGGAAGGCGCACCGTTCGGGGCCGACAATCCTGGCTACGGCTCTTTATTCTTTTACCTCAACAATGCGCCTGATCATCCGATCGATACAACAGCCCTGCCGGTGGATACCACCCTGGGGTTGATCAATGACAACTTCACCACTACGGCCGATGGCTGGGCCGCTGTGACCAGCGGATCAACAGCCACGGTACAGAATGGTCAACTGGTGATCACCCTGGTAACCCAGTCGAATGGCAAGAAGCGGGGCGATGTAAAGAAGACGGCTGGCGCCAGTTTGTTCACACCCAACTATCCCATACTGGCCATCAAATTGAAAAAGCCGGCGGCCGTGAACCTTACTTTCGATACCAACCTCGGCGCTTATGGCAATGGCGCCAACAAATGGACGGGCAAGGTAGGGGAGGATGTCTATTATTATGACCTTACCAGGGTTGGTTTTGGTCCCGGACCGCAATTCCTGTCAACCGCTGCGCCTACTACCTTGTCAACTTTTCAGTTTAAAGTAGCCGACGTGAGCTCTGGCGAGGCCAGCTATGCAGTAGACTGGGTTAAAACAGTAAAGACCGTGGCCGACCTGGAAAACCTGGTGCCACATATTGCACAAAACATCAGCTTCGATCCCTTGCCGGCAGCCCTGCTGGGAGATACCGCCAGGCAGCTGGGCGCCGTGGCCAGCTCTGGTTTGCCGGTGGCTTATACCAGTTCCGATACGACGGTGGCTGCAGTGGTGGATGGTGTGGTGACGATCAAACAGGCGGGTACTACCACCATTACGGCCAGCCAGCCGGGTGATGCTGCTTACCTGGCTGCAACACCTGTGGTACGCACCCTCACCGTATCACCCCTGCATGTAACCGTTCAACACCTGGATGGAGACCAGGGAGCGATTGCCAACAACAGCATCCGTCCTTACCTGCAATTGGTGAATGAGGATACCCTGGCGGTAGCCTATGGTGAACTGACGGCCCGCTATTGGCTTACGGCAGAGAACTTTGCCGGTATCAATACCTGGATCGATTACGCGCAATTGGGCAATAGCAAGGTGGCCATGAAATATGTACCATTGAGTGTACCCCGCGCAGGCGCTTACGGATATATTGAATATGCCTTTGATCCATCGGCAGGCATCCTGCTGCCGGGCAATACCTCAGGACCTATACAGTCGCGCATGGCCAATACCGATTGGTCGGCCCTGCAGGAAACAGATGATTATTCCTATGCAAACAATACAGCGTATGCCGGCAACAGCCATATCACCTTGTACCGCAATGCAGTGCTGGTATGGGGTGAGGAGCCGGCTGCCGCAGCGCCACAGGTAATGGTGAAAGCCTGGTCATCGGCACAGAGCAGCGGGCAGCAGACCATCAGTACTTATCTCACCCTTAACAATGAAGGCAATATGCCGGTAGCTTATGGCGACCTGTCTGTGCGCTACTGGTTTACCGCAGAGGGTGCTGCCCCGCTCAATGCCTGGATCGATTATGCCAGGCTGAGCAGCAGCAATATCCTGCGCAGTTTCCATGCCGTAACACCAGCATTGGCCGGTGCCGATCAGTATTTAGAGATCAGGCTTAATCCCGCGTTGGGCAACTTATATCCTGCCAGCAGTACAGGCAATATCCAGTACCGCATCGCCAAATCAGATTGGTCGGTCTTTACGCAGGCCAACGATCATTCCTACACAGCGCCTGCGCCATTGGCAGTCAATGATCATATCACCGTTTATTATAAAGGCGAGCTGATCTATGGAACAGCACCCGGTGCTGAACTGCTGACCAACAGCGGCCATCAGCAGGCAACGAATACTGCAGACAAAACAGACATCAGCACAGCTGCCCAACAGCAGGTGGTCTTGTTTCCCAATCCTGCCACCGGTAATTTAAACATCCGCCTGGGCAAACCCGAACAGGGCGCACAGGTGCAGGTATATACGTTGAAAGGACAACTGCTGCTGAAACAAAGGATCACCGGCACCAGTCATACGATCTCTTTGCAGGGCTTGCCGGTGGGTATGTACAATGTGGAGGTACGCAACGGAACGATGGTGACAACGAAGCTGGTATTTAAAAACTGATGGATCTGGCACCCTGAGCTTGTTGAAGGGCCGTCTTCAGGGTGAGCCGCCCTCAAAGGGCGACCCACCCTCAAAGGGTGACCCACCCTCAAAGGGTGACCCACCCTCAAAGGGTGACCCACCCTTAAAGGGCGACCCACCCTGAAGACAATATGTAATCAGGAAACACAAAATAATAAAGTGGATGAAAGTGAACAAGTGTATAGTATGGATGAGCGTAATAGCCGGATGGTTGTTGACGGGTTGCTCTACCGGGCAGCCGGTGCAGGCCGATAAAGAACTGGACTATTGTGTTACCCAGCTATCTAAAACGATCCGTACCTTATCTGATCCCAACCGTTTACCACGCAGTATCGCCCGGGGGAAAAAGGATTGGCGTTTTGTAGGTTACCGCGACTGGACCAGCGGCTTTTGGCCTGGCTTGTTGTGGTATGCTTATGAATACACGCATGATGAACAATGGAAACAACAGGCCGGCCTTTATTCCGCCGCCTTATTTCCCCTGGTAGATTCTGCCGCTATCGATCATGATCTCGGTTTCCAGGTGTATTGCAGCATGGGCAATGGATACCGCTTAACGCAGGATAGCACGTACAAAACAATATTGTTGCGGGCGGCAGATAGTTTGTCCAAACTCTTTAATCCCAAAGTAGGCACCATCCTTTCCTGGCCGCGCGCGGTGCCCGGTACCGACTGGCCATTGCGGCACAATACGATCATGGACAATATGATCAACCTGGAACTCTTATTTTGGGCCGCTAAAAATGGTGGCGGCCAACAGCTCTATGATATGGCCGTGCGGCATGCGGAAACAACGATGCACAACCATTTCCGTCCGGATTATACATCTTATCACGTAGTAGTTTATGATACCGCCACCGGACAGAAGCTGAGGGGCATTACCCACCAGGGCTTTTCTGATAGCAGTATGTGGGCCAGGGGACAATCCTGGGCCATCTACGGTTATACCATGGTGTACCGCGAAACAAAGGACCCCCGGTTTCTCGACTTTGCCCAGCAGGTAACCGATGTATACCTGGCGAGGCTGCCGGAAGATGGGGTGCCTTATTGGGATTTTGAGGCGCCGGATATTCCCCAGGCGCCCAGGGATGCCTCGGCGGCAGCGGTGACGGCTTCCGCTTTGCTGGAGTTGTGCACCTTCGTAACAGACACTGCCAAAGCCAACCTGTACAGGACAAAAGCAATAGCCATGCTGGCTGCTCTTTCTTCTGACAAATACCAGAGCCGGGAACAGAACAATGCTATGCTGTTGCACAGCACCGGGCACTTGCCCAATGGCGGTGAAATAGATGCATCGATCATTTACGCAGATTATTATTATATGGAAGCATTGCTTCGTTTGAAGAAACTAAAAGAAGGAGGATTGAAATGATTCATGGTAAAGCTTTATTGTTGATAGCAGGTATTAGTGGGATAGGAGGTAGTAGTTTGGCGCAAAATATACTGGAAGAAACTAGGTTCAATGTGCGCTCCCCGGATAACAATATCACCGTACAGTTTTACCAGAAACAATTGTCGCCCGGTAAAAAGGAAATGTATTACCAGCTTAGTTACAAGAACAAACAGGTGATACAGGAATCTGTGCTGGATATACAACTGGACAATAACCTGTCGGAGCGCGCGATGGCCTTACCCGTAGACCGGCACGAAAAATGGTGTGAGAACCTGCTGGTGAAGAAAGCTACGACGGTAGCAAGGGATACTACCTGGCAACCACCCTATGGCGAAAGCAGCAGCATACGCGATCATTACAACGCGCTGATCGTTGACCTGGTGAAGGACGACAATCCCATTTATCCGATGCAGGTGGAGATACGCGCTTACAATGAAGGTGCTGCGATCCGCTACTTCTTCCCGGAAAATGTAAAAGGCACTTATTACCGGGTGATGCAGGAGAACACTTCCTTTACCTTGCCCGAAGGCACGCTGGCCTGGCATGCTTCCTGGGCGCAGGCGCCGTATAAACTATTGCCCCTGCGTAACTGGCCTGATGAAAGTGAAAGACCGCTCACACTGAAGCTACCCGATGGGAGGTATGCCTGCCTGGCGGAAGCCGGCATGACAGACTATGCACGCACCAAGTTCAAACTGAGTGCTACAAAGCCACATACCATTGTGACCAGTATGTATACCCCGGCCGACCTGATCTCGCCATTTGGTACACCCTGGCGGGTGATCATGGTAGGAGAAAAACCGGGCGACCTGGCAGTCAACAACCAACTGCTGCTGAACCTCAATGAACCTTCCAGGATCAAGGACGTTAGCTGGATAAAGCCGGGCAAGATCATGCGGGTAATGACGCAGACCACCGCAGATGCGAAAGCCAATATTGATTTTGCGGTGAAGCACAACCTGCAATACATCCTCTTCGATTGGAAATGGTATGGCCCTGCTTTTAGTTTTTCATCGGATGTTACCAAGGTAGCCATCCCTGATCTTGACCTGCCCGGCATCATTCAATATGGAAAAGAAAGAGGAGTTGGGGTATGGTTGTATGTGAACCTGCAGGGCTTGTATGCGCAATCAGATTCTTTGTTCCGCGTGTACAAACAGTGGGGCGTGAAAGGGGTGAAGTTTGGTTTTGTGCAGGCCGGTTCTCACCGGTGGACCACCTGGCTGGAAGAGATGTTTAAAAAGGCTGCCGCCAACGAGATCATGGTGAATGTGCACGATGACTGGCGGCCTACCGGCGAGCAAAGAACCTGGCCCAACCTGATGACCGCCGAAGGTGTCCGGGGTAATGAGGAAATGCCCGATGCTACGCACAACACCGTATTGCCCTTTACCCGGTACATAGCCGGCGCGGCTGATTATACAATATGTTATTACGATACAAGGATCAAGACCACCCATGCACATCAGCTGGCATTGGCAGCCATCTATTACAGTCCCCTGCAAACCTTGTACTGGTACGACAAACCTGCGATGAGCAACAATGAGCCGGAACTGTCTTTCTGGGACCATATTCCCGTGAGCTGGGATGAGACAAAGATATTGCAGGGGGCGCCGGGTGAATACATTACCACGGCCCGGCGCAAGGGAGCGGAGTGGTTCGTAGGCACCATCACCAACAATGACGCAAGGATCGTAAAAATTTCCTGCAGCTTTTTACCCAAAGGAAAAAAGTATATGGCTACCATCTATTCCGATGCCCCCCTGGTAAGAACCAACACAAAAGTAAAAGTGGAAGAACGGACAATAGATGCCTCCACGGTATTAGAAGTAAAACTATTGCCCTCCGGCGGACAGGCCATTTGGATCAAATGAGTACCATAAATGATAATCTATCTATGAAAACGGAATATGTAGTAGGAGCTGATATTGGGGGCACGCATATCTCAGCGGGATTGGTGAACCTCGTTACCAAAACAATGGCGCCTGGATCGGTGGTGCGCAGAACAGTAGATCCCCATGCACCTGCCCGGGATATTATAGCCGCCTGGCATGCAGCCATACGGGAACCGGCCCGTTTTTTTGAGGGCGGTCTGTACCGTGTGGGCATTGCCATGCCCGGCCCTTTTGATTATGCCAAGGGTATTTCCCTGATCCGGGGATTTAATAAATACGAGTCGCTCTATCAGCTGCCTGTAAAAGAAATGCTGGCGCAGCAACTGGGTATACCTGCTGCCGATATCCAACTAAAAAATGATGCGGCGGCTTTTCTGCAGGGAGAAGTGTTTTGTGGCGCTGCGATGGGTTATGATAAAGCAGTGGGCATTACACTGGGTACTGGTCTGGGTTCAGCCAGGACTATCGGGGACGATACGGAAGAAGGGACGCTGAATGTATTACCCCTGCACAATGGTATTGCTGAAGATTATATTTCTACCCGTTGGTTTCTAAAAAGATATGCCGAACTTACAGGATATGAGTTGCAGGATGTGCGGGCTTTGACAGAGAAACTGGCGTACGATGCCCATGCCGGCCAGGTATTCCGGGAATTTACCGCCAACCTTGCCACGGTACTCCGGCAGTTTATAACGGAAGAGCAACCGGCCATAGTAGTTATAGGAGGAGGTATCGCCAATGCCTTTGAGGTATTTTATTCCGGGCTCAGTGCACTGCTCACGGGCAAGACCGGTCATACGGTGATCAGGCAGTCAGCGCTGGGTGAATCAGCCGCCATGATCGGGGCCGCCAGTATTTTTGGTAAGAAGCCCGCTTCGTCAACTGTATAGATCATAACCCAATCGTTCATCATAACAATCAATATATGCAGGTTTCCGTCAACACAGCATCTACCGGGCCGTCAACTACTGGCCAATCTTTTTCCGGCAATCTGGTAGGGATCTCCCTGATCGCCGCGCTGGCCGGTTTCATTTTTGGATTTGATACCGTGGTGATCTCAGGCGCCAATCTTCCCATTAAAGAGCTTTGGCATACCACTCCCTGGTTCCACGGTTTTTTTATTATGTCCATGGCCCTGTGGGGAACCGTGGTAGGCGCTTTATTGGGTGGCATTCCCACGCAGCGTTATGGCAGAAAAAAAGTATTGCTGTGGATCGGTATCTTCTTTAGCGTTTCGGCCCTGGGCTCTGCGTTGGCACAGGACCCCTATACTTTTTCTTTTTTCCGTTTTGTCGGTGGGTTGGGCATTGGCATTTCTTCAGTGGCTGCGCCCACCTATATCTCTGAAATTTCTACGCCTGCCACCCGGGGACGGTTGGGCGCCATGTACCAGTTCAATATTGTGTTTGGCATATTGATCGCTTTTCTTTCCAATTACTTTTTCAAAGGCATGGGTGGCGCCAATGACTGGCGCTGGATGCTGGGTGTGATGGCCCTGCCTTCCCTGATATATACTTTTATGGTGGTGGGCATCCCGGAAAGTCCCCGGTGGTTGTTGGCCAAAAAGCAGGACGAAGCAACGGCCAGACAAGTATTGAAGCGGCTGGGCGTTGCCAATGTGGAGGCAGAGATCGCTTCTATTGTAGCAGGCATGCAACATGAAAAGGCTGCGGGCAACCCTTCAGGGTTCTTCAGTACCCGGTACAAGACCATATTGTGGCTGGCATTTATGGTGGCATTTTTCAACCAGTGGTCGGGTATCAACTTCATTTTATACTATGCCCCGGAAATATTGGAAAGGGCTGGACTGGCAGCCAAAGAATCGTTGCTGAACTCCATTGCTATCGGCGGCACCAACCTGCTGTTTACCTTTGTAGGTCTATACCTGATCGACCGGGTAGGCAGAAAGACCTTGTTGATCATCGGTTCGGTGGGGTATATTATCAGTCTTGCCATGGTGGCCTGGTCTTTTTATGCCGGCGCAGGCCCTGGCTTGTTAATGACCTTTCTCTTACTCTTTATTGCTTCCCACGCAGTAGGGCAGGGTGCTGTCATTTGGGTATTCATCTCCGAGATATTTCCCAATAAAGTGCGGGCCATGGGCCAGTCATTCGGCGCCAGCACCCATTGGGTCTTTGCAGCGATCATCACTTTGATCACTCCTGTTTTCCTCGATGCAGACAATGGAATATTCAAAGACAATCCCTGGCCCATCTTCGCCTTCTTTGCTTTCATGATGGCCCTGCAACTCATCTGGGTGCTTACCAGGGTGCCGGAAACAAAGGGTGTGTCATTGGAAGACCTTGAGAAAAAATTAGTCAAGGAATAAGCCGCCATGAAGATGATCCGTACCCCGTTGTTCAAATGTCTTTATTTACTTGTTTGTACCTGCCTGTTCGTAATAGTAGCCGGCCAGTCAATAATGGCGCAATCATCAATAAAGCAGGGCCGCTATAATTTCTCAGCTGTGCCCGCAACAGATAAGGAGCACAGCAGTTTAAAAGCCTATCCTGCGCCGGCAGGAGTGGAACAAAACACTGACTTCACCGTGCGTGTGCGTCTACCCGGGCAGTCCTGGCAGGACTTGCCGGCATACCTGGTGAAGGTAGATCAGGTACAGGGCACCAGTCATACAGTGGAACATGCTTGTATGAGCTATTTCGACTTTTCGGGGGAGGCAGAAGTGTCTGTGACGTTTAATAAAGGAAGGATTGAAGCCGCGCGTATCCGTCCGCTTTCCTATGGTATCCCGCACACCATTAAGGGCAATACCATCAGGTTTACACTGGCGAAGCCTGCTAATCTTTCTGTAGAAGTGAATGGCGATATCTTTCATAACCTGCACCTTTTCGCCAATCCCATCGATAGTTTTGTGGCCAACGCAACAGATACCAACCTCCTGTATTATGGAGCTGGTATTCATGAGCTGCCTGGAGGAAAACTACAGGTGCCTTCCGGTAAGACGGTTTACATAGCGGGAGGGGCGGTGATGAAAGGACAGGTGCTCATTGAGGGGGTGCGGAACGTGCGTGTGCTGGGCAGGGGGATGGTAGATCAGTCTGTAAAAATGGGTATACGGATAGCCAATGCCAGAAACGTGTTGGTAGAAGGACTCTTCGCCACCCAATGCGCCACAGGCGGTTCTGATTCCGTAACCATCCGCAATGTAAAGACCATGAGCTATTATGGCTGGGGCGATGGCATGAATGTGTTTTCGAGCAACAATGTATTGTTTGATGGGGTCTTCAACCGCAACTCTGACGATTGTACTACCGTGTATGGTACCCGCCTGGGTTTTACCGGTGGCTGTAAAAATATTACCATGCAGCATTCCACCCTTTGGGCTGATGTAGGCCATCCCATCCTGATAGGCACCCACGGCAATACCCCCAACCCTGAAGTGCTGGAGAACCTTAATTACATCGACATCGATATCCTCGATCAGAAAGAGGCGCAGTTAAACTACCAGGGCTGTATGAGCCTGAACCCCGGCGACAATAACCTCATCAGGAATGTGCGTTTTGAGAACATCCGGGTAGAAGATTTCCGGCAGGGACAACTGGTGAACATCCGTGTATTTTACAATGCCAAGTATTGCACAGCGCCCGGGAGGGGCGTGGAGAATGTGCTGTTTAAGGACATCACTTATACCGGGAAGCAAGCTGAAGTTTCCATCATTGCCGGTTATGATGAAAACCGCAAAGTAAAGAATATCATCTTTGAGAACCTCCGGATCAATGGCCGGCTCATTACCGATGATATGCCCGGTAAACCGAAATGGTACAATACCGGCGACATGGCCCGTATATTTATCGGGGAACATGTGGAAGGGGTTGTGTTCCGGAGATCGGGTACGGATAAGTAGGGGCATATCATAAATTCGTGAGGGAAAACAGATTCAGTAAAAGTCAGTTTGCCGTGTTTGTGTTCAGACTCATTTTTGAAGGGGTATCCTCCAATCCTTTGGCCAGTAAATCCAGGCGGCGCATGCGTAAGTTCATGTGATGGAGTACTGCTTTTTCATAGTCGCTCGATTTGTCTCCCATCTTGCTAAAGAGTACCAACATCTCAATGAAAAGAAAGAATAATATCCAAAGCAACCAGAAACAGAGAGCAACGTAAGAGCCTGAAATAAGTTGTACCATTACCTTAAGTTCATCGAGGAAGCCGGTTTTCTCCTTTAGTTCTCGCTCCAGTTCTGGTCTTATATGAAGCAGGTCATTTTCTTTTCTGGCCTTTTGTTGACGCATGGCGCCTATTGCAGAGTCGATCGGTTGTATTAATGCTAATTTAGGATTAGGCATGCTTCCCCTTATTACGGTATTGGTATTGTGTGTGTCGAAAATCGTCGAATCCCTGCCTGTAGATCCTTTTACTTTGTTTTGCACAATCGTCTTCTGAACCTGAGTTGTAATAATAGGAATGGTAGGGTGAATGCCTATATCATCTATGTATCGCTTTTTTTCCTCCTCCTTGTTGTTGATCGTGGTATCCAAGGCCATGATCTGGCTTCTCAGTTCGGCCGTTTTAGAGGGCAGGATCAAATCTACCCGTTTAGAATTATAAGACACTTTCTCCAGTTCAATATCCTTTTCCAGCAGGATCTGATCGATAATGACAGCTCCTAAAATTGACATCATAAAAGCCAGGCAAAACCTGAAAATAAGGAGCCATTTTCCCGGATGGATGGAAAGGATGATCTGTTTCTCTACCTGTACAATGATGATAATGGCAATGATCCCTGCTGCCACAGAACCGCCTATTGAGGAGCCCAGGTATCGTTGGGCAAAGGTGAATCCGATGAAAAACCATAATATACAAACGATCAGCATGGCAGCTGTGTATTTTTTCACTGCCTTGAAGGCTGCTTCGCTACAGCCTTGAAGAATTTGGTAGTTGTAGCCGGTCAGAAAGCAGCCGAAACGCACCCATAAATTTCTCATATAATAGGATTAAAAGTTTCTATTTAAGATGGAGTGCCCCGAAATAGCTGCGAGGCCATTTCTAAAGCCCCGGGTATAGCTAATAATGATCCCATGGCCAACACCCTGGTTTTCTTTTGCCTGGTCTTCAATTTCGATTACCTGCCTGATATGACTCTCCGCGGTTTCTTTTTTGACGGTAAGTTCTTCCACGGTATCGATCATGCCAGTTCTGCTCCTGCTGACGATGTGGAAATTGATCTGCCTGATAAAGTCCTCGTAAAACGTCTTCACTTTCCGGATAGATCGTTCCAGGTCATTTTTTAGAGCAATCACGTTCTGGTCGAGGTGGGTGGTGTCGGGATTGATCAATGCGTCATTATACCCTTTGGATTCATAGTTTTTGTCCAGGAACTCATAGAGCTGGTGTATGCCACCATTCTGTTGATTGGCTGGTTTCGCTTCAGGCGGCGCTTTTTCGGGTTGTTCTTTTTCTATAAAGAGCTCTTCAGGTATGTCGGGCACGGCTTCAAGGGGTGAAGTGCCGTTATGGCCATTTCGTTGTTGCCGATTGAAAATGCTAAATAGTCCCATAGTATAGTTGTATTAAACGTTGACGGTTGGTACTTTGTATTTGTTATGACCCCGGCTGTGACAGGATTCGCAAAGCGTCATGAGCAGCTTGTCGGGATAGTCCCAGGGAAGGCGAAACCTTTGTTCGTTTACAATGAAATGATACTGGCGATGATGGACCTGCAATTCTTTGTCACTTTTGCAATGCACGCAACGATGCTGATCCCGGATCAGTATTTCTTTTCTTTTTGCCTTCCAGTTGGGATGGAATAATAATGCGCCATACGACCCGTGAGTGACTGTTGGCAGAGACTGGTCTTTTCCAGTAATAAGGTTGCCGTTATTTTGCTCGTTATCTCTTTGTATATAACGGCGATATGGGTCGTCGTCCTTAAACGCGAGGTACCGGTACGGAGAACTTGTTTGTGACATATGGATGATTGTATAAGGTGAGGTATTCAAATGCGCTGGACTGATCTTCTAATCTTCCCACTTACAAAGCGTTTTGCCTCTGTTGCGGGCTTCTTTGAGTGACAGACTGATGATAGCATGCCTGCAGTTGCTCAGGCCCCGGCAGGTGGCTTTGTAGTGATACCTGATGGCATTTTTGCTGTCGCACACATAGACCTTCGTTTCAGGGATAGAACATCCTGTTGTAAGGCAACCAATACAGAGTAATATTTTCAGGGATAAGGTGGTTCTCAAAGGTCAGTGATTAAGGAGGCTATTGGTTGTCTTAGTACATATGGCAGGGCCTGCAGCAATGAACACATCCATTTGCGCGGCGATGCGTTTGTTTTGCCACCTGCACGGCTTCTTTGCATGTTTCGTAATCCCCCAGGTAAGTCTTGTTTTTAACCTTTGGAAAGTATGGACAGCTTTCTATGTGCACTTCGTGGTCGCCGTTGTACTGGGGAGTGTCGTTGACGTAATATTTTAGTTTCATGGTAGGCTAGATTTTAGTGACATACCAAAAATAGAAACTGAAAAACGTCTTTTTTTATGGGAAACCGTAAGCAGGGTCTTTGAGGAAAAAAGATTTCCTATATTATTCCCTTATCCTTGCAGAAGGCAACGAGTTGTTCGTTCTTAGTGAAATTGAGGGCATCTTTCATTTGATTGAGTTTCTTTTCAAGGCTGCTCAATCCGGATGGTTTTATCTGGTTTTGTAGAAGATAAGCAGGAATGTCCTTTTGCAGCATACCACTGGCCAGCAGGGATATGATGGTGATCTCATAGTCTGAAAACTCATAGGCATTCTTGCTGTTGATCAGCTGCATGATATGGCGGGGAAAATAGCGCCGGTGCTGGGCTAGTTCACCGATCGCCTGTTTAAGTTCTTTTGCATCATTTCTGGCTTTACGCACGTAACCGTCAATCTCATATTGGGTATACAACTGTTCTATGGTGGCAGGTTTGTTCTCTGCAGAGAATACCAGGATCTTCAGGTCTGGCTGAACCTGCCTTACGGCGGTAATAAGATCAAATCCTCCGGTTAAGGTCTGTATACGTTCGTCTGCTTCAAAATACAGATCGGTAATAAGCAGGTCGAAGGAGCGGTCTGACCTGGTTGCTCTGGTGATCCGATCAAGGGCGTCATCACAATAATATACATGCTCAATATGGGTGATGCTGAGTTCTTCCAGTGTTTTCTGCACGGAGATATTGGCGCTTTCGTGGTCTTCTGCTATTAATACCTTTGTGATCATAATATTGGGACTGTTGGAATGGAAATAAGGATCTTCAATCCTTTGGTTATTTCCTCAAATGTAAAGTCGCCGCCAATTCCTTTTATACGGGTTTCCGTACTGGTGAGTCCGTTTCCATATTTAAAGCCGGATGGCAGTCCCACGCCATCGTCCTTATAATGAATAAGGATGCAGTTTTCCCGGGCCTCAAATTTCACCACCACATTTTCGGCCCTGCTGTGTTTCTTCATATTGACCATCAGTTCCTGTAGCACCTGTTCTACTTCCTGCTGCGCCCTGGGTGTGATACGGTCCCAAAGAGACTGACTGTTGCCGGTTACATACACGTTGGTGCTTGAGTTGCCGAATGCTTTCAGCATGCCGGAGATGGTGTTCTGGAAATCCTGGTGGGGCACTTTCTGTGGTTCATATGAAATATTCCTTGACCGTTCGTACAGGTCTTCGATATTGTCGAGCAAAGGGCCTTTATCAATCGTTTCCTTATGTTGGATATCAGCCATCATGCGGTATAGACCATTTGCTACCACATCATGCACTTTCTGCGAGGTTTTAATCTCTTGAGCCTGGAGGGCAAGACGTGATGCCGCTTCCAGTTGTTGTTTCCGTTTGCGGTACCAGATAAGAGCAATGATGGCGACAACTATAAAAAAAGAAATGGCAGACCAAAATGCCACTTGCTGTCGGGCTTTGTCCTTTTGCAGTTGAAGGTTATCGGCCTTACTCTTTTCTGTCTCATATCGAATCAGGGCGAACTGGTTTTTGGCAGCATTGTGGGCTGTTTGAAGGCTATCGATCAAATATTGATAGCGGATAAAGTATGGTTTTACCTGTGGGGATGGACTTAGGTTTAGCAGTTTGACGAGTGCTTCCAATGTATCGTCGCTGCTGTTAAGTTCTTGTGCGATGGTATCTCTCTTTAGAGCGTAATACAAGGCTGAGTCCGGGCGGGTGTCGGTGTAATAATCTGCCAAATGTGCGTAACTTGCGTTCAGTCCCCACTTATCCTTTAACTTTTCCCGGATAGATAATGCCTGTAAAAGGCTTGGTCCTGCGGGGTAATGGTGATCTTGTAACCACCGGGTTCTGGCCTGGTTAGATAATACCCTGGCGTATTCTTTTGGATTGCTTTTGATGGAATCAATAATGATCAGGTATAGACTGTCGGCCTGCAAATAGTCTCCCTTTTTCTGGTAGGTGAGCGCCAGACTGTTTAACATCCTTATACGGTATTCGTTATCGACGGCGAATGCCAGTGCTTTTTGAGAATAATCAATGGCCTCATTGTATTTTTTCAAGTGCTGGTTGCTAACGGCTAATTCGTGATAAGCCGATTGCAGACAATATCGGTGTGCCTGCTGGCGTTCATCAAGATATGGGAGAGATGTTACGAAACTCTCCTGGGCTCCATAATAGTCTCCTTCTAAATTTTGGATCAAACCCATAGATATGTAAGCCGTTGCTACCTGGAGGCTGTCTGTAGAATCGTTGGCGATGGTATTATAATAATAGAAAGCAGAATCGTACTTATTAATGTTGTAGAAGGAATCAGCTTTGTCAAATACGGAAAACCGTAAATCAGGTATTGGCTGTTGCTTATTTTTACAGGCAAAAAGACTGGCAATCAGTATTGGCAGGAGGAAGTATATTACTCGCACTAACGGCTATTTGACTTAAAAATAGAGAATTTAGGAATTATCAGTAAAGAATTATTGATCGGCATTAAGAAAAAAGTAAGGCAAGCGATGGCTTGCCTTACGGGTTCAAACGTTATGGTTTTGGCGGTTTGGGCGGAATGGGGCTGTTTTCTCCGCCGGTGTCTCCACCGCCACCATCATCCAGGGTGGTAACCTGGCCGTTGTTGTGGTTATGATTATTATTGCTGTGGTTGGGGCATAGGAATGCCAGTAGCAATGCTAATATGATGTTGATCATTTTTTTTGTTTTTAGTAAGTGAATTGTAAAGCAGCCGATTGCCGTGCATCCGGCTGCGGGGTTGCTGGTCAGTGAAGAAGCGCTTCTTACTTGTTTTGGGAAGAGTGAGCGTAGATAGCGGAAGTCTTTAATCGCTTCCCAAGCCGGTTACCGGCTTCCGTTTTCCTTGCTCGGTTTGAGATCAGTTCTGTACAGTGTACCTCTTAGCTATAGAGGTGATTGGCTGATGACAGAACGAAGATAGCACGAGGCAATAGGTTGAATAGTAGTCAGTTCCAGCAATTCCAGTGATTCCGATTATTCCATCCGGAATTCCGGGAATACAGAATGGGTTCCGATAATTCGGTTAGCTAAATCTAGATTATGCCTACATATTTTATTGATTATGAAACACTGGTCCTAGAGGTTTATCATCAAAAGAAAGCTAATAATGAGCTTCTCCCTGGCTTGCGGATACTAAGACCAGCCAAGCTCAAAGAGGCTTGTGAATGGGTATGTAATGACAGGTTTGAAAGAAACGACGAACAGACTATTAGGAATTTTTTTGGTAGAAGTGGCAATCAGAAAGAATGTTTGAATGCAATTCAACGATGTGAGATAGATAAGTTTAGGCCAATTATCAATTTCCTGAATGGGGATACATCAAAGACTGATGAGAAGAACATCGAGCTTTTAGCGTGGCTGATTGATTTTAAAGAGAGGCCATTTGATCCTAATAAAATATATAGCGGGACTTTCTCTGGCGATGCAGGAAAAGTAACTGCGGGAGAAGAAAATCAGGGCGCTGAGAGTTCCATTCCTAACACTCCACCTACGCTTGATAACCAAGAAGATGTATCTGTAGAACCGGTGAATCAGGGAGAGAGTGGTGCCCCAGATGAAGAGAAACAGCCTGAAGGAATATCGGAGGAAGTAATCCCGGCTGAGAGCGATAAATTGAAATGGCAAACCCGGAGTACTGCCATTGCCGTGATTTTGCTATCCATTATAGGTGCAGGTGGGTATTGGTGGTTGAACAATAGGGGCACAAATGGTATTGGGGGGTGCATGTATTGGACAGGCGATCATTATGAATCGGTAGCCTGTAGCCCGAGACCAGACAAAGCATTGGTCGTACCGTTAGATACCGTAATGGTTAAATACTTTAGGAAAATAACTGTTCCAGATACTATTACTAACCGGGCTAAGGGAAGGGTTTGGTATTCCAAGATCAATAATAAAGTTGAATTTTATACTTCAGATGGATATCATCCGATCGTAACAAGTCATCATCTGAAGCCCTTGTCTGATCATATTATTGCGACGTATATTTATCCGGGAATGACCGTGAATTAATGATTAACTAAAATTAGTAAAACCAGACTTGCTATATAGAAAATATGAAAACTGCTGCCACCTCTACCGAAGAAAAGCTGGGCTTTTTAAACCTGCTGATCATTGTATTGTCAGTGTATGTACTGCTCGCACTCATGTTTGATACTTTTCTCAAACTCCCACCGGAAGTATCCAGGGTACTCCTGATAACAGACAATATTATTTGCGGGGTATTCCTCGTCGACTTTTTGAGGCGGTTTTTCCAGGCCGACAATAAACTACGATTCATGCGCTGGGGATGGATCGACCTGGTATCGAGCATTCCCATGTTGGATTTTATGCGCGTAGGCCGCGCATTCCGATTAATCCGGTTATTCCGAATACTGCGCGCTTTCCGCTCTACCAAACTCCTGGTCCAGCATATATTTAAAAGAAGAACCCGGGGCACATTAACGGCGGCTTCGATAATAGCTGTCTTAATGGTCATCTTCTCATCCATTGCCATATTGCAGGTAGAGACCGATGCCAACAGCAATATCAAAACTGCAGAAGACGCCATTTGGTGGGCTTATACCACCATTACCACTGTTGGTTATGGTGATAGGTTTCCGGTCACCTCAGAAGGCAGGATCATCGCGATGGTGCTGATGACAGTTGGAGTGGGGCTGTTTGGGACCTTCACGGCCTGGCTGGCTTCCTGGTTTGTGGGGGAGAATAAAAAGGGGGATTAGATAAAACTCCAAGTGGATCGATGCGCTTGGGGCGGTTATGGCCAAGGTGGCTGCTGGTGACCGTACTGTTGACTTAAATCATTTATTTAGAGACTGTCCCATTACAATAAGGCCCTGACATTTGCAGTTAGTGCTTTATTACTTAACTTGTACTAATCCTTAAATCCTTTGACTATGAAATCTACGCACCAATTGCCAGCCCTGTTGGCCTACCCAGATCTCATCCTTTTTGTAAATCGCTCGTTATCCAGCATTGATGCTTCTAGTTCTAATTATCAGAGCAGCCATTCTATTATTAAAGTAATTCATAACGATTGACATGAAACTATTTCAGATCTTAGAAAGCTACGACACAGCCTCGCTAGACCAAATCTCTGCGGATAAGATTGATGAGGCGATCAGTTTACGGTTACCCCAACAAGTAATCCTACAGGAGGTTATATCGGCCTTAAGTTCACAGTCGTATATCTCAGGCAGGATTTTATATGGCAAGCCCCCCACTTTTGCCATGCTAAACCTGATCCTGCAAGCGCCTGACTATGCTGTAGGCATAGACGATTTTAGGACCCGTGTACTAGATTATATCAAAGAACTGTCCACCCGTGCAGGCCAGAGCAAGGTGACCGCAGAAAAGAATCCGATACTCTATACCAAGATCCTCAAGAAAGCATGGGAAAACGATGGGTTGATCGATAAAAACGAATCCCAGATATTGGAACTACTAAAATTTGAGCTGGGTATTTGGGACCGGGAACATTTTACCCTGATGCACGACGAGAGCATCATTGGATTGTGGGACCTGGAGCAGGAATACTACCTGGCCAGAAATACCCTGTTGGCTACGGGTATTGTACTGACCTCCGGCAACCGCTATGTAATGGCAGACGAAGTGGCGGAACAGATCAAAAAAGTATTCGGTATAGAGATCATGGATAGTTCCTATAAAAGATTGCTGGCTGGCCTTAGCCGGGAAGACCTTGCCCTGATTCTGAACTATTATGCGCTCAATGTCAGTGGTACCAAGGACGCGATGATCGACAGGATCCTTAATAGCCTGATCCCACCTTCTGAAGTTCTGAATCAATTGCACCTTGATAGTTTACGGGAACTTTGCCGCCGTTCAGCCATTCAAATCAGTGGAATAAAAAGTACCGTCATTGCCAATATCCTGCAGTTTTTTGACCAAAATCTTGATCTTGTAATGGCTCCAGCTGTGCAACAAGCGCCAGTTTTACCTCCTGCTCCCGAACTCCGGGAAATGGATGCAGAGATTTATAGTAAGATATTACTTAGCCTGACCGGTCAACAACTCTATGATATCCTCGCCCAAAGTAACCTGATGACCAGTGGTTCTAAAGAAGAAAAGGTAAAGCGTATCGTGGATAGTTATCTTTCTGAAAGATCAGCATTGAATCATCTTCGTAAAGACGACATTGCCCAGTTGTGCCGCAAATTTACTTTGCAGAGCTCCGGTTCCAAACAGGAATTAATTGATCGGCTCCTGGATTATATACCCCCTGTGTTGCCCATTCCACGCGAAATAGTGGACTACCAGCCCTTACAGCCTGCGACATCTGCTTCCATAGACCCCAAGGAATCGGCATCGCTACCTATTAGCCAGGAATCCGTGCCTGTTCCATCGGGTTTTGATGACGTCAATGCAAAATTCCCGGGGCTTAACCAGGAGGAGAAAATTATACTTGCGATCCTCAAAGAAGCAAAATCTATTACAGAACAGGACCTGGAAAGAATTGTAGCCAAACACAAACTGAGCTGGTTTTTGCATAAGGCCCATATGGCTGAATTAATGGCCAAGCTCAAAAGAGAAGGGAAATCATTGATTCAGATCAAAAGCGTACAGAATACCAATATTTATCAATGGATAGGTGGCGAGAATGCCGATGATCAGGTGGTGGGAAAAAAGTCTGCGAGGGATATCATCGATGCCCTGCGTCACGGAGTGGTGCCTAAAAATAATCTCAACCTGCTGATGGTGGGTCAACAAACTGCCAAAACTCATCTCTCGGAAATATTGCTGGAGGTAAATAGTGCGAAGTCTCATTTTAAATTTATTCGTGGTCAATATGGTTCCGGTAAAACCTTTCTCTGTTCCTGGCTCAAGGAATTTGCGATTGACAATGAATTTGCGGTATCCTTCATGAATATCAGTCATGATCAGCCTCTTTCAGACCTACCCGTCTTTTTCTCTGGCATGATTGCCGGACTACGTACACCGGAAAAATTAGATTCCAGTGCCCTGGTGGATATTTTGGAATCGTGGCTGCTCAATATCCATAATAAAACCGCCAAAATAGAAGGCATTGTGCCCGCTGGCCCGGATAGTATAAAGGCCCTTACACGGGCCGTAGAAAAGACGATTGAAGTAGAACTTGCTAACCTGAGTGGTATTGAACCTGGCTTTTCCCAGGCTTTGCGTGCCTTTTATGAAGGAAAGGTCAGCGGCGATCTTGAACTGACTGCTAATGCCGTGGCCTGGATCACAGGTAGCAGGTCACTGTCTGCACAGGCCCTGCGGGATATTGGCGTTAAGGGGTACCTGGAGCCCAGTAATGTCTTTGCGAGAATGCGGGCGATTCTGGAAATAATTAGCGGAGCCCGGTACAAAGGGTTGCTGCTGCTGGTAGATGAACTGGAGCTGGTACGCAAGTTCCCCCATGCCCGTCAACGAGAACAAGCCCTGGAAACATTACGCTTGCTGATCGACGAAGCTGGTAAAAATGCATTACCGGGTTGCTTACTCATCTTCACGGGAACTGATGAATTCTTTGAAGATGAGCGCTATGGCCTTCGGAGTTATGAAGCGCTGGCCGAAAGGGTCATGACGCCCTTTACCCACCAGAGCTTTGTCAGCATGCGTCAACCCATTATCAGTTTGGAATCACTCGACTCCGAGCGATTAAACAGTGTTGTTCTAAAGATCAGGGACCTATATGGAATTGCCTACAGTTGGGACGCACAGCAATTTGCCGACGATGCGTCTATTTCCCAATTGATCCAGGAATGGACCTTGTTTGGGGAGGAAAGTGTAGATCGCAAACCAAGACCCATACTCAGAGAGTTCATACAAATGCTCGATCTCTGTGAAGAAAATAAAGGCGTATCGCTGTCCCAGTTCCTAAAAAAGCCAAACCTCGATATAGCATCACCCACTACCTTTCACGCTAATTAATGAGTTATGGTTTCCATCAATCAACTGCCTGCCAGACTAAGCAATCATCTCAAAGACAAGGGATGGACAGACATGACCTCGATTCAGAAGGCCGCCTATCAGCATATTTTCGATGGTACTAGCTGTATCATCGAGGCACCCACTTCCGGTGGCAAAACCGAAGCCGTATTGTTTCCCCTACTGGCGCGTTTTGCCGGCCCAACTACCCCGGGTGTCCGTATTCTGTACATTGCTCCGCTCAAGGCCCTGTTGAACGACCTTTTTACCAGGGTTAAAAAATATGCTGAATGTTGTTCCCTGGATGCCTTCAAATGGCATGGAGACGTAAGTCAGGGAGATAAGGTAGAGCAAATGCTCTACCCCGCACAGATTCTGCTAACTACTCCTGAATCCATCGAAGCGATATTGCTCCGCAAGGCCAACTGGCAGCAAGTTTTTGCGAACCTAGAAACCATCGTGATCGATGAGGCGCATTATTTTGCACAAACTGAGCGAGGCGCCCACCTAATGGCCCTACTTGAACGCATCGGAGAAGGCATCGGTAAAGTACCACAACGCGTGGCAGTTACCGCCACCATAGGTAATCCCGAGGAGTTGGTGCAGTGGCTTACTGGCAACAGGCCGGGCGGCATTCCTATAAAAGTTCCCAACTCAACATCGAAACAGCGTGACTTTCTCATTGAGTTCATTGACGAAGAGACCTCTAATCTTCACAGCCGTCTCTATCAATTATTACCCAATAAGAAAAGCATTGTTTTTGAACGTTCACGCAGCGGAACTGAGGACACTGCCACTCGTATCAACGAACTCAATCAGCTTACTCAAAGTCGTATACCTGTAAAAGTAAAAACACACCATTCTTCTGTTAGCAAGCGACTGCGGGAGGATGCGGAAGTATCTATTAAAATGGCTTCTGAATCATCACTCAATGCCATCATCAGCACCTCGACATTGGAATTGGGTATCGATATTGGTGACTTGGACCAGGTGATTCAGGTTGGGGGGTTACATAGTTCGGGTTCCTTTCTCCAACGTGTGGGACGAACTGGCCGTAGAGATGGAAGACCGCAGTTCTTCCGTGGTTTTTGCATAGAGGCAGGAGAGCTTGTACTACTGGCCGGCTGCGTTAGCCTGGGCATGGCTCATCAATCTGAAAAGATATTGTTTCCTAAAAGAGCCTTTCATATTCTTGCGCATCAGATCATTTGTATTTGTCTACAGAAGAAAGGTGCCACGCCCGACCAGATCTGGCCAATCCTTTCCAGAGCCGCCTGCTTTGCTGAAATTACACGCACAGAATTTGATACCCTTATCGCTTTTATGGTCAAAGAAGATCTGCTGCGCTACATTCACGGAATGACACTAATGACAGGCGATAAAGCCGAAAAGGAGTTTTTACGCGCCAGCGGTAAGAGACTGTTTGCTATTTTTGATACCGGTATCATGTATGATGTGGTAGATGGTAAAAAGCTCGTCGGTACCCTGGATGCCGATTTTATGAGGATTCAGCAGCTTCCATTTGTATTTGTACTTGGGGGTATAGAATGGAACGCAAAAAAGATTGATCACCAAGCCCAACAAGTATTGGTCAGCAGGAATGAATCGGGCAGCGCTCCCCAATGGACCAGTATGAGAAGCAAGGATGTGCCTTTTGAACTAGCGCAAGAGATTGGGCGATTATTAGTCGCTGGAAAGCCACTTGGATTCTTGGATTTCCGGGCAACAGTGATCATGAGAAGGGAAGCTAACCAGCATAGCGGCCTGGGTTGGGATAACCATACCTGGACTCTTGACCCCTCGGCGAATGACGGAAAGTTTTATCTATGGACTTTTTGTGGGGATAAGATCAACCGGGCAATCAAATTCTTATTAGATGCTGAACTCGGCATTCGTGCCAAATATGATTATCAATTGGTCACCATTGATATCGATAAAAAAAAGCCCACCTCTTCTGCAAGGATCATAGACTATTTAGTTTCCCTGGGCAATTCGACGGAAAAAGAGCTTGAGCAAATAATCATGCCGAATATGAGGGCTAGCTGGTTCTCGAAATTTTCGATATGCCTGCCTGATGAGCTGGCAAAGATCACCCTTAGGGAAAAGGGTATTGACCTGGCGGGCCTTTTACGAGAAATTAATAAAATACAGATCCGGCAGCTGAATGACGACTTGCCAGCTGGGTCTTCAGGGACATTTGAAGCTGAAGCGGTAGAATAAACATGCCAGCCGGCAAGTCAAGCATTATTAAACCTTACGCATGCAACGAGGTCAGCGATTGATCCTTTACAATTTCCTTCACCATATTGCCCATCCGGGTGTAGGTGGCCCTGTATAACAAGCCTGCCATACTGATTCTTCTAACGCCACAGTCTGCCAGGGTTGCTATTGATGAAAGGGCTGCTACACCCACCACATTTACCGGCAGGATGGTAGCCGAACAGATCTTTTTAATAATATTGGTATCCTGCACACCGGTTACAAACAGGCCGTCTGCGCCGGCATCCTGGTATAGCTTTGCTCTTTTCAAGGTGGTTTCCAGCGGAGCCGGCAGTTTTAACAGGAAGGCATCTATGCGTGCGTTGAGGAATAAGCGTTGACCTGATTTTTGCAGGTAGTTCTTTATGCAGATCAGTTTTTCGAGGTAGGTTTCTTCTCCTTCGGCATCTTCTATGTTGATACCTGCAACGCCCAGGTCAATTAAGTGTTGGATATTGTCTTGCAGGGTGTCCATGTCTTTTGCATATCCTCTTTCCAGGTCCACGGACAATGGTATGGTTGTACAGGCGCTGATCCTTTTGACTATATACAGGAGTTCGCTAAAGGGAATTACTTCACCATCCTTATACCCCAATGAGTCGGCAATAGCGCCACTGGAAGTAGCGATCGCCTCATAGCCGGCATTTTCGATCGCCAGCGCACTCTTCACATTCCATGCATTGGCTAACAATAGTGGTTTTGATTGATGATGCAATTGATAGAAAGTATCAAAATGGGTATGTTTCATAATGAAAAGCTCTTATAGTGAGCTTGATTACAAAACTACTATCTGAAACATCAACGGACGGGGTGTAAAGTAGACATTGTGTCGGGTTGATTTGGCCATGCTATCTATGCAGAAGGCATGTTAAATGACCAGCCACCTATTATTAGATCCTGGACGGCCTCATTTTGTTTGGCGCCTTCCAGTTTGGTATAGATGCCTTTATCGCGTACCATTTTCTTTTCAATAAAATACCTGCCGGCAAAACCAATGATGATCCCGGCAAAAATGCTGAAAAAGCCGAAAGGGCCCCATAACAGGAAAGACAGTATGATGATACCCAAGGCAATGCTCCCGCTAATGAGTGCTGATTTCCTGGCGGCATTTTCGTGTATGGCCATACAGGACGGGCACCTGGGGATACCTATCGGGATCTTGCTGTATTTGACGGATCGGTAAACGATAATATTGGTGCGGTCATTTTCCTTATAGAGGGGAATAAAATAATTGTCCTCCATATGGGCGGAGTTTTCCATTTCACAAAACTGACACTTCTTCTCAGTGGGCTCCATCCTTTTCTTAGCAGGGTTGAAGTTGTACATGGCCGGGCTTTTTAATTTTCAACGTTGGCATATACTGTTTTGGAAATGATGTAGTACACAATGGCGGCTGGCGCAGCGGCAATCAGCATGGGGATGACCATTTCGATCTTGATATAACTGGTCCTTCCTGCAAAATAGAAGTTATAGGCAAGGGGAAAAACAAAGGGAATAATAATGCAGGCGACCAGACCGGCAATGGGCTTAGGCCTGTAGGCCCAGTAACCAGTTACGCCAGCCACAGCAATGGCGATTATATACCAGATCATGGAACTGACTTCAAATATGGGGCCTATCGCGGAGATCATCAGCACGATAAGCGGCGCCACTTTTTTGGCTTCCTCGCTTTGGTTTTGCCGGTCTACCTCTTTAAACTTTTCATTTTTGTAGGCCCTGAATTCTGCCACGATCAGGCTTTTGGCAGTGGCGGTATCATAACCATTGCTTACCAATTTCTGAACCTCCGCTTCTGCTGAAAAACCTGGTTGTATAAAGGATTGTCTTAATTCGTCTCTTAATTGTGGGGTAAGGGTACTGTTCATTTTTCAATGTTGGGAATTGGGAATAAGGTTTCTGCCAGATCAACCCAATAAAGAAACAACATTATTTTTTATTTTGCAACCCACCGCATAGCAGATATTAATTTGATCAAACAGATCACTTCATTACCTGGAATACCACCGGCTGTGTGACGTGTTGTGGTATCTTAGTATTGAATACGGTGGCGGGTTTCCACCTGGGCGATTCGGTCACTACACGCATGGCTTCCTCAGCGAGTTTGGGATGCACTTCTTTCTTATTCAGCACCTGTACATTGGAGATCAGCCCCTGCTCATCAACAAAGAAGTCAACCAGTACGGTCTGTGTAGCTGAACTTTGATCGCGGGGGATCTTGAGGTATTTGACGGCCAGTTCGGTCTTCAGGTTGCCCTGCAGGTATTTGTTCCAGCCGCCACTGCCGGCAAACCGCGCCGGTACACTGATCGCTTCAAACGTGAACTTCTTCTCGGGCAAGGCAGGCAGGTTAAAAACAGCCTTGTCAACAGGTGTTTGTTTGATGGAGGTACATTGATGGGTTAAGGTATAAGAGTTGTTTACCTGTGTGCAGCCAAGCCATACAGAGCTGGTTTCCCGGGCAAACACATCGAAGCGCCCGATCTTATTATCCTTGTGGTAGGCTGGGTTGAGGTACAAGGAGGGCGCATAGAAAAATTTGGTGGCCGAATTGCTGGTGGTAACAATGATCGCTTTACAATCTATGCCGGCAATATTCTTTTGTTCAGCCGGTCTTTCCACCTTTACGCCCTGGCTGGTGTCGGCCGCATAATCCACATAATATAACGTGTCGATGCCTTTGAATTTGAGATAGGCCCGCTGCTTTTCCGGAATATAATATTCCTCACCATAGCTGGTGGTGCGGCGGATATAACCTTCTTTGATCGTGATCTCCAGCTTATCTCCCAGTCCAAGCATGATCTTCCAGACCTGGTCGCTCACGCCCGGTACTTTTGATTTTGTATCTACTGAATAAGTAATGGTTCCTTCAAAATCTTTTTGTTGCGCCAACAGGTTGTTGACAAAGATGATCAGCAGGCATACAAGGCTACTCTTTTTCATAACGGTTGATTTTGCTCACTATGATTCTATGTATTGAAATTTTCGGCTCAGGTATCGCAAGACACATCATCCCAGTCCTGGTCACTGTACCTGATCAGCCAGTTGAGGGCATAATGCCTTTCATAAACAACTCCCGGGTGAATGACCTCCATGTCCCTGTTATTAATGCGGGCATCGACACAGGCCCAATCCAGCCGATAATAGAGATCGGCAGCATCCAGTATTTCTTCTTTTGACCTCGACGTGGTAATAGAATTAATGAATTCATTGGGTTCTTGGTCAGGATTGATCGGGTAATCGCCTGGCTCAACGCTACCCAAGTCGCACAGTACATCGGGAAAAGGCAGCTCATCAATTTTATAGATAGACCATAACAAGGTGTAAATGCCTTCACTTTTCCAGCTTTCGTGCCGCTTTCGCTCCGGTGTTGGATTGGCAAAGAACTGCCGCTCGTCTGGTGTCACCAATGACCATAAGAAATGAGTTTCCAAGTATAGCCTGGCCTCTTCCCCCGTCATATCATCATTAGCCACCAGGTTGGCAATAGCCAATACGGTCACACGCTGAGCGATCTCGTTCGGCGTCCGCAGTATTGTTTCAGCTGCCGATTCGATACAAGGCAAATGTTTGTTGATCTTAATATGCCGGGTAGTCAGCAGTTCTTCCGACCGGGCCTTTCTATCCGTTTGCTCCGGCACCAACACGATGGCGGTATGGTCAAAATCCTGGATGTTTACCTTCACATCGAGGGTCGACACATTACACCGGCCTTGCTGGTCCAATAGCAGGTTGAGGTGTTTGTCCAGGAAATGTTGTGTGGAAGAACGACTGATCTCAGTACCGGGCTGTACAAACAATACGGCATCAAATTCCCGGGCAAGCTGTTGGACCAATAGGGTAAGGTCTTTCGTCTTTCCTTGTACCTGGTCCACCACAAACTCACTATTGAGGGTGGTGATCTTTTGCAGAAACAATGTCATGACCATTTCATTGCTGCACGGCAATTGCGCCACATAGCTATAAAGTCCTCTGAAATTGGCCACTATATCCCCCTCTTCGTCGTTCGCGATGGGAATAGTTGTATCCTCCCTTTGCCTATACTTAATGAGGAGGGTACTGCTTTTGCTTAAAAAGCCGCCCGGCAGGTCTATCTGCAGGCAGTCGGATTCACCTTCTTTGCCTGTTGTTAATTTGGCTGCCGGCAATACAGCGGCAACAATTTGTCTGATCTTATCAAAACCGGTTTCATGCGAGTAGAAGGTGCAGGTCATGGGTAAAGGGCTATGGTTTTCAAGGAAGCTAAAGTAGCGAAATAAAGCTATTCCCGGTTGCCTGGTAAAACAATGCCCCTTCCAATCGCGGGATCGGAAGGGGCATTGCGTTGGTTTACTCTTAGGCTTGGCCGTTCTCAGGGCAGGATGCTGTATGCTCTTATTAATACCGGATGGTATATTGATCGTAGGACTCCCGGCGCCAGGCCAGGTGGCGCGTAGCCGGTGAGATATAAAAGAACGGTGAAAAGGTGTAGACCTGGATGGTCCTTTTGTCGGGCAGGAACTCCAGTATCCGCAACCAGCCATCGCCTCCGTTGCCATGCCAGCCGCCGCCTTCGCGCTGGGCATTGAATACCACCTGGTGTATCTCTTTTTTAGCGGCATTGGTATCGAGGCGATAACCCACCTGGTCGCGGTGGGCATCGCTGTTGCCAATATGCCCGCTGAAGACAAAACGGATGTTGCCGGCAGGCTGCACCAGCTCTTTGTACATGGCCTCACCATAGTTGGCATCGGTCACGGCATAGTTTTCTTTTTCGATGCGCTGGCCGGTAGAGTTGAGGTAGCTATGGGTGATCACGATGCCGATGTGCTGCCTGTAAGCGGGTCGCGCCGCTATTGCTTTGGCCCAGGTCAGTACGTCCTTTCGTGGTGCAAACTCCAAAGAAAACAGGAGGAAGGGCTGGCCCGTGGGAGATGTCCATTCATAACAGGCATTCTCCAGTGTTTTAGCGCCCGCTGCATTGGGCGCCATTTCTACCAGCAAGGACTTTGTAAGGGGATTGCCTTGCGGCGGAAAATAACTGTTGAATTGGGAGTACCTGTTCTCTGCACTCTTAATGCCATAATCATGGTTACCGGTACACAGGATATAAGGCAGCACGCCATTGAGCTTGTTGAAGGCAGCAGACACAGACCTCCATTGCTCCAGGCTGGTCTGATCGCCATTGATACTATCGGGCTGCAGGATATTGTTCTGCTCTACGAGGTCGCCGGTACAGAACACCAGTTGGATATTGAGCTTTTGGCGCTGGTCCTTGATCCATTGGATCATGGTCTCAAAGAGGGGCTGGTTGCGTCCAAACTTCTGATAGGTTTGCGGATCGGGCAGCCAGATCCAGGTATAAGCGCCCGGCGCGGATAACTGTGGCGCCTGTACGGATTGCTGGCCCGCTACCAGTAAGGTACAGGTGATAAAGAAGAGAATGAAACTGAGTCTTTTAAACATGTGGTGATTTTTATAGTGCATGCTCCCGGTCATGGACAGCGAGGAAAGGTAAATAATTATCCACCAGGAAACCTTCATAACCCCAGCATTCGCCCGACCAGGTCTTCCAGTCGCGGGTCATTTCACTACCGGCACAAGGGCCCTGGAAATGATTTTGTGTATAGTTTTCGAGCATGGGAAATAAGATGGCTTCGGCTTCGCTGCGCATACCCAGTTTGAACAGGGCATGAATGGTAAAGTAAGCATAACAACCGGTAGCGCCGCCATTCTCATATACCTGGAACCGCTGGTATCCCCAGCGTGGATCGTGGTGGGTATAATCAGCATCGGCAATGGGAACCAGGTTGCCCGGCAGGCCCAGGTCGAAGCGGGTATAACCTACCGCTTTCATTTTTTGCAGCAACACCTGCATCATCCGTTTGCCTGCTTCGGCATCAACCAGGTCATAGGTGACAGCCATGCTGTTCACAAACAGGAAATAGTAATCGTGCAATTGCCCGTCCTTACTGCGCCAGCCGGCCAGCACGCCGGTAGCGGCATTGTAAAAGGCAGGATAGAAAGCGGCCTTCAACTTGCCGGCAAAGACGTTGAAGAATGCTTCATCGGCTTTGTTGTTGAGCTGCGCCGCCACAGTAGCCAGCAGGGTAGTGGCGCGGTAAACGAGGATATTGGAATAAGCATCATCATGACCAAATCCAATGGTATCCCACCAATTGGCCGGACGTTTAAAACTGCCTGTCCAGCTGCCCGCATTGCCCGAATGGCCGTACTCAATAAGGCCATCTTTATTGTGGTCGGTGGCGATCATGGCCATTGCCCAGGCTTTGATGCCCTCATAGTGGCGGGAGGCCCAGGTATGGTCTTTGGTATCCAGTATGTAATAACAGGCGCTCATGATCAATGAGGGGGCGCTGTCGCAGGAATCGAATTCACTTTGCCAGCCATAGCCGCCTTTGTAGCCCACCTGTCCGTAGGCTTTCATGCCGGCAAGGTATTGCTCCAGGGAATTCCTGACGAGGTCCATCGCCGTTAGCTGGTCCGTGAGCGCGGGTGTTTTCCGGGCCATCTCTGCATACAGGTACATGGTAAAAGCGCAGGCATCGCTGGCGCTGTTATTGGCCAGGGAACGGATGCGGGGATTGAGCTGGAAGATATTGATGTAATTTCTACGGAATCCATCAAAGCGGGCATCCTGCCGTATGCCGGGCAGGTCGGGGAAGATGGTAATGGATTCAAAGCGATAGGTAATGTGTGGGTGATTGGCAGAAGCGGCTGCCAGGGAAAGCCGCACATAGGGCTCGCCTTTTTCATTGGGACCATGAAAACGGTAAGCATCATAGGCGAGGGTGACATCGGGCTGGTTGCAATGGATACGGAAACTGCCCATGCCCGGGAAATGCAGCACGCAGGGAAATTGTACCTGCTGCCCGCCCGGCATGGCGCCCAGGAGGGTGCAATGGTTCAGGCGCTGGGAAAAGGACAGGTCAAAGGCTGCTATGGATGATCCTTCCTTCCAGGCAGTTTGCAGGGTAAAGCTTTTCTTGTCGCATTGTATTTCCCAGGCCGGTGCTGTTTGCTGATTGGCGCCGGTGTAATAACTGATCTTGTTTTTCCTGATCCTGCTGGTATACAAATGGGCATTGACTGGCTGCTGCGGCAATAAGGGATTCGTGTCCAGCATTCCTTTTCCCAGGCTGTCGGTTGAAAAATAAAGGAGTTGGGGAGCCGAAGCCGCCAGCTCCAGTTTGAAATACGGCGATACATAGGTAAACTGGCCTTCGCGGGTAGGGAACCATTTGGCCGGCGCCAGGAAAGCCAGGCCAGCCAGGGAGGATTGTTGAATAAAATGTCGTCTCGAGTGCATGATATAGAAAGTTGAATGAAAACGGGTTTATTGATAATCGGGTGTCCAGATACGGCCTTTGTACCAGGATGCGCCGTTCCTATGTCCTGATGATTGCCAGGCCCCGGTCGCTGAATAAAAATCAACATAAGAAGTGGTCCAGCCATTGGTGGTGCTGGGCTGAGGCGGAATGGGCGTCTTAATAGAATCGGGCCTGGTCAGCACCACTATACCCGATGGCTGGTTGCTGATGCCTTTTACAAAGGTGCGGTTGCCGATATTGGCAGGCGCGGTTTGGAATTGCCTGGTGGTCTTGTTGTACAGATACACGCCGGCATTGGTGGTCACCCAAAGTCTGTTGACATCGCCTATGACAGGTTGTATATCATGCCCCCAGAAGGAGGGAAGCGGCGACTGGCGGGAAACCACTTCGGTGAGGATGGGGTTGGCGGCTGTACCGGTGATGGAAAGGGCGGTCAGAATATGATTGGCCAGGTCGGTATGTTTATCACTTACAAGGGGCAGCCAGCCAGTTACCCACAGTATGTTGTTGGCCGGATCCCACAGGACGGCATGGGCCGCCCGGAGGGCAAAACTCTTGTTGACGGTAGACCAGGTGCCTTGTGAGGAAGTGTATACCCTTACCCAGTTGGCATCGGAAGCAGCAATGGCGACATTGCCATTGGGCAGCAGTTCAATGGAATGGGGATTGACGCCTTCGCCCAGGTTGATCGCCCATTGCTTACCGGTCAAGGCAGGATAAGGTATGATGGCGCAAAAGCCTTTGGTATCGGTGACCAGCATTTGCTGGCCGCCAAAGAAGGTACTGTTGCGGAGCCTGGCATCTGAAGGCTGGAGCCAACCTACGGTAGGATTGGTAAAGCCATTAGAGGCATTGGGATACCAGGAATGTTTCAGGGCGGCGCTGGTATTCCAGTCGGTCACTGCGGGATCATAGATCTCTATTTTGTGATTGGCCTGGTTGGTGGTGACCACCCAGCAACAACTGGCCGCCGCCAATGGATTGGCAGCGGTTGTGTTGTTGGATTGTTCAGCTGTGTGGACGGTGGCGGTATGGTCAGTCATTTCAGGTTTGCAGGATACATATAAACCTGCGGAGAGCAATACGCCGGCAGTAATGATCAGCAAGGTCTGTTTCATTGTTAGTTGGTTTATTGGTAATGTGGGTTGATGAGGCGTGCTTTGTAAAAGCAGGCGCCGGGCGCCACACGGGTCGTATACACAGAGCCGGAAGGCGCAAAGAAATCTACTGTGCTGGTGGCCCATCCATTGAGACCGCAGCTGACAGCGGGTGTGGGCGATTTATTGGCATCGGCCCTTGTTTGCACCAGCAACCCTCCCGCTATATTGCCCGCTGCTTTCACAAACGTGCGGTTGGAACCACCGGGCGCCACTACAAAGGATTTGGTGGTTTTATTATACACATACACACCTCCGTTGGTGCTTACCCACAGGCGGTTGACATCGCCATAATAAGGCGCCACATCATGTCCCCAGGCGGTAGGCAACACACTTCTCCAGGCCAGCACTTCGGTTAAGACAGGCGCTGCCGCTGTGCCGGTTATTTCCAGGGCCGTGAGTATGTGCGCCCCTGTGACGGGATGCTGCCCGGTTACCCATA
Organism: Paraflavitalea soli; assembly: GCF_003555545.1. Classification (GTDB taxonomy): domain Bacteria; phylum Bacteroidota; class Bacteroidia; order Chitinophagales; family Chitinophagaceae; genus Paraflavitalea; species Paraflavitalea soli. Next base: position 1,685,736 of record NZ_CP032157.1, read on the forward strand.
ACAGGTTGTAGGTAGGGTCCCACAGGACTGCATGGGAAGCATTGAGGTCATATTGCACAAAGTAGGCATTGTTGGGCCCCTGGGAAGCGGCATAGACCCTTACCCAGTTGCCATCTGAAGCGGCCAGGGCTACATTGCCATTGGGCAATATCTCTGCCGCATGCAGGTTGCCGTCGATGGGCTGGGACCATCTTCTTACGCCGCCGGGCCAGGTGAGGATGGCAGCCATCTTTGTATCGGTGAGCGCCAGGAAATTACTGTCGCCCCAGGCCTTTACCTGGCGCACACGGATGTCTGATCCACCGGCAAAGGCATTGCTTTCTCCTGCACTGAAACCACTGGCGGTAGCCGGTTTCCAGCTCCACTTCTTTGCTTCTGCTTTACTCCAGTCTTTCACGGCTGCATCGTACACTTCTATGCTCTTCGTTGAATTGTTTGTCGCCACGATCAGGCCCGTAACGGTATCGGTGGCTGGTGGATCAACGGGTGGAGGCGTGACGGGACCATCCTGTCCACCTTTTTTGCCACAGGCAATAGCGATCAATACCGACAGGCCCAGGGAGGCAATTGTCCGGATAATCATATAGGAAGTTTTAGCGGATGTTAATAGCCTTTGTTTTGTTCCAGCAGTTTGTTGAGTTCCCGCTCCGTATAGGGAATGGGAAACAGCTTGCTATCGTCGGTTACCTTGTAGGAATTGGCCGGCAGGTAACTGAACAGCGCTTTGGTGGCCACACCATAGGCCGTCATGACCGATACCATATTGCCGGTACGCACCAGGTCGATCCATCTTTTGTTTTCAAAGGCCAGCTCCACCCTTCTTTCGTGTAATATAATGCTGCGCAAAGCTGCCTGATCGGTAGTAGCAATGGGCGATACACCGGCGCCAAATGCCCGGTCCCTGATCCTGTTGAGCAAGGGCAGCGCTTCGGCGCCTTTGTTTTGTTCATTCAGGGCTTCTGCCAGCAGCAGCAATACTTCTGCATAGCGATACACAGGCCAGTTATTATTCGTTTGGCCGGCCAGGGAATGGGTGTGCAGGAATTTCCGGGGGAAGGGCCGGCCTATCTTACCCGCCGGCGGGGTATAACCCACAATACTTTTCACGGAAGCGCCTGCGGTATTGGACGCAGGCACAAAATCATTGGAGGAGTTCCAGGTGCCTTCTGCAATGGCGATGGAAGCGTTGAGCCGGTTATCACCCGTTTCAAAGCTGTTGATGAGGTCCTGCGTGGGCGTATTGAAACCGCCGAGATCGGTAATGGTATTTTGATTGAGACCCGTGATGCCCGTTGAATTGGACATGCGGGGAATGAATTTATAAATGAAATTACTGGCTTGTGGTGTAGCCAGGCCGGCGTTGTATTGTATCTCGAAGATGGATTCCTTGTTGTTCTTATTGACAGGATTGAATACATCCGCATAATTACTCATGAGGTCATACCCTTGTTGGGTCACCTGTTTGAGCAGGGGTTCTGCTTCGGGAAACCTTTTCAGGTTGATGTATACATCGGCCAGCAGGGTAAGCGCGGCTCCCTTGGTAGCTACGCCGGTTTGGGGAAAAGCCGGGGCGTCCAGTTTTTCAATGGCGTCTTTCGCATCGGCTATGATCACCTCATATACCTGCTCCACCGTGGACCTTTTTATATAGATATCGTTGGGATTATTGATGAGGTGGAGGTAGACGGGTACACCACCATAATACCTTACCAGTTCAAAATAGGCCAGTGACCGCAGGAACTTTGCCTGCCCGGCTATGATCCGTTTGCTGTCTGGCGAAAAGGTAGCGCCGTCTACCTGGTCGAGGATGGCATTGGCCCGTGATATCACCACATAAGCCTTCACCCATTTGTCGCTGGTTTGTCCACTGAACTCATCGTTGAGAAAGTTGGCTACATCATTTTTTTGCGTAACTGCCAGGGCAGCATCTGAAGGCTTGTAGTCATAATGCGTATTGTCGGACCGCATTTCACCCATTACCCAGGCTGTATTGGAGCCATAGATATCGCGCAGGGCAGCATAGGTCCCATTCACCGCCAATTTAAAATCATTCTCGTTTTGGAAGAAATCAACTGAGTTTTGGGTGGTGCGGGGCGTTTCTTCCAGAAATTTTTTGCAGGAAGAAAGCATGGACACCAGGATGACTATATATAGTATTGTCTTTTGCATTTTGCTATGATCATTTTGCGTACATGTATACAAACCTGTTACCGTTAAAATCCTACATTCAGGCCAAAAGTATAGGTCCTCGCTACCGGGTAAGCGCCAATATCTTCTCCCTGCGATATACCATTCAGCCCATTGTAACTTGTTTCCGGGTTGCCGGGGTAGCTGGTAAAGATGAAGGCATTTTGTACGCCTGCATACACGCGCAGGTTCCGGAGGAAGTTGAAGTAGCTGGACTTTTTGAAAGTATATCCCAGTGTAATATTGTTGATGGTCAGGTGCGAGGCATCGTGAATGAACATGGAATTGTCGGACCGTGACAATACCGTAGAGCCTGCCAGGGTGCGCTGTATCCGGCCATTGCCAGGATCGGCTTCCGAGCGCCAGCGTTGCAGTAATTCTTTAGGTCCGTTGAAAACACCGTCCATATTGTACAGGCTTTCCTCCATGCTATTCTTCAATTCATTGCCATAGGTGCCGGAGACAACAATACCCAGGTCGAAACCCTGGTACCTGAAATTATTGGTAAAGCCAAATATAAAATCGGGATTGGGGTTGCCGATCCAGGTGCGGTCATTAGCTGCATCGATGATGCCATCACCGTTCAGGTCTTTCATGCGCACGGTGCCTACCTGGGAGGTGCTGTGTTTGGGGCCTTTGTCGAGCTCTGACTGGTTCCTGTACACGCCGTCGAAAATGTATCCATAGAACTGACCCAGCGGTTGTCCTACAGCCGTACGCCAATCAGTAAACTCTGATAATGCTACAGAGGGGCTGGATGCAATCGGCGCGTCATTGATACCCAGCTTTGTTACCAGGTTCCTGTCGAAGGTGATATTGAAGTTGGTAGACCATTCAAATTTGCCCACCATGTTTTTGGAAGTAACGGAGAATTCATGTCCCCATGATTTAATGGTGCCGATATTGGTTTGGATATTGGCAAAGCCGGAAGAGCGCGGTACGTTCACCTGGTACAACAGTCCGTCGGTGTACTTATGGTAATAGTCGTAGGTAAACAGGAGGCGATCGTGAAAGAATCCAAAGTCGGCCCCGATATCCAGCTGCTTTTGTTTTTCCCAGCTCAGGAGGGAGTTGCCAAGATTGCCCTGAGCAGCTCCCGGCGCCAGGGTGCCGCCAAATACATAGTTGGCAGAGCTTATTGTGGGGATGGAGGTATAATTGCCGATCTCGTTGTTGCCGGTAATGCCATAGCTGGCGCGGACCTTGAAGTAGCTGATCACCGGTACTTTTTTCATGAACGCTTCATCACTCACGATCCAGCCGATGCCGGCGGAAGGGAAGGTGCCGTACCGGTTGTCAAAACCAAAGCGGGAGGAGCCGTCACGACGTACCGAACCACGCAGCAGGTATTTTCCTTTAAAGCTATAGTCAACACTGCCAAGATACGATAGTAAGGCCCAGGCCTGGGAGCCGCTGGTAGCTGTTACCCTGGCCGCCGCATTGATATAAGGTATTTTATTGTCGGGATAATCACGCCCGATGATATTGGTGGTATAATCATTGGCGTGTTGGGTAGTAAAGCCGGCCAGTACTTTTAGTGAATGATCGCCGGCAAAGTCTTTCTGCCAGGTGAGGATGTTTTCATTGATCCAGGAATAGTTGTTGCTGGTACCTGCTTCGCCCAGGGCCGATTTGTTGCCCGGAGGGGCATTGTCGATGGGTACATTGTTGAAGCCGCCCAGGGAAGTGGAAGGGATAAACTTCTTGCGGGTCAAATTGCCAATATCTCCATACACGGTGGACCTGAAGCTGAAGTTGTCCAGGAACCTGAACTCGGCATACACCGAGGACAGGAGGCGGGTGCGGGTCACATCGTCATTCACTTCCAGTATTTGCCGGAGGGGGTTGGCCCAGGTAAACAGGTTGGAAAAGCCGCCGGCATATCCCAGGGTCAGTGAACCATCGGGATTGTAAGGGGAAGCCATCGGTGGCATCATCAGGGTGCTGGCAATGATCTGACGCTGGCCGTCGAAGTTGAAGGCGTTGCTGCTGCTGGTGCTCTGCCGGTTGTTGTGTTCCAATTGCAGGCTGGGCGCCAGGCTGGCTCCTACTTTGATGAACTTGTTGAGGTTGAACTCTGCATTGATACGGAGAGAAAAGCGTTTGTACCCTGAATTCTTCAAAATACCTTCCTGGTTAAAATAACCGCCCACTACACTCACCGATGCTTTCTCTGAACCACCGCTGAGGGATAAGCTATAGCTTTGAACGGGTGCATTGCGCAGGAGCAGTGCATACCAGTCGGTACCTGCACCATATTGTTCGGGGTTCTGGTATTCCGCCGGTACACCACCGGTATAGCCCTCATACTTTATTTTGTCTTCATAAAATCCTTTCATGTAGGTAGCCAGTTCGGTGGCGTTCATCACTTCGGGTTTCAGGTTTTTCATAGAAGTAGCCACGCCTGTATAGGCATTGAAATCTATTTTTACAACGCCTGCCTTTCCTTTTTTGGTGGTGATCATGATGACGCCATTGGCTGCCCTTGAACCATACAGGGCAGTAGCAGCTGCATCTTTCAACACGGTAAAACCTTCTATTTCGTCGGGGTTGATATTGTTCACCCCATCGGTATTGCCGGTAATGGGCAAGCCATCGATGACGATGAGCGGACTGTTGCCGGCAGAGATGGAAGCGGCTCCGCGGATGCGGAAATCCATACTCTGGCCCGGCCGGCCGGTGGTTTGTCCCAGTTGTACGCCTGGCAATTTGCCCTGCAGCTTTTCCGCAAAAGTGCCCACGGGCATATCTTTCAGGTCGGTAGCTTTCAACTCGGCTACAGCGCCTACAATTTCACGTCGTTTCTGAAGGCCATAAGATACCACCACCAATTCTTCCTGCCTGTTCTCTTTTTGCAGGGTGATGTTGATGGTCGTATTGTTCTTCACGGGAATGAGTTGCGGGGCATAGCCTATATAAGAAACCTGCAGGATGGCGGTCTCTTCCACGCCATTGAGCGTGAAAGTGCCGTCGGCATTGGTGGTGGTACCTTTTGTTTTTCCTTTTACGAATACAGATACACCTTGCAGCGGATTGCCGTCGGCATCGGTGATCTTGCCGGAGATGTTGACCAGGGGAAGGACGGCGGATGGTTGCCTGTCCGGATCTGCTTCTTTGGTACTTACAATGATCACCCGGTCCTGGATGATGTAGGAGAGGGGCTGGTGCTGGAAACACAGGTCCAGGGCATCGCGGAGGGAAGCGTCTTTTACCTGGATGTCTACTTTGCCTGCCACCTGCAGGGTGCGGTTATTGTAGAAGAAGCTGTAACCCGTTTGCTTTTCAATAGCTTTAAATACCTGCCTTAGCGGTGCATTCCTTTCTGACAAGGTCACTTTCTGCGCATAGGTGTTTGCTCCTGCATGCAGGAAAGCAAGGAACAGGAAAATAGCAGTCAGCTTCATTGCTAGCCATGTTTGATGTGTGGCAAACGCCGTTTTGACACGACCTTTGCCAAAAGCATGTAGTTGCATACCTTTGTTGTGTTTGGGTTTTTTCTTGTTACGTGATCAATTTTTAATACGGTTGTTCAATACAGGGTTTACCCGAACTTTTTACCGGGGGTGCCGTTAACACCTCCGGCTTTTTTCCGGACAAATCCATCGTTCAAAGGATGCGGCTATAGATGGTTTAATGTATGGGCCTAATAAGGCGCTGCGATGAGTTTTCTTCCTTCGATATTGATCTTAACAGTTTTCGTTAGTTCCAGTATTTTTATCAGTTGAGCAATGCTGGCCGACCGGGGGATGCTGCCGCTGAATACTTCCTGCTGCACATTGCCCTGGTATTCCACTTCTACATCGTACCAGCGGGCTGCCTGCCGCATTACGGCCGTGATGGGCGCATCGGTAAATTGGAAGTTGCCATTCTTCCAGGCTACCACTGCGTCGATATCCGGATCATTAATGATTGATAATTGATTATTGATCAGCCTGGCCTGCTGACCTGGCTGCAGGATCACGGAAGCCTGTGCCTTGCTATCAGAGGATTGTGCTCCGGACGTCATCCGTACTTTTCCTTCGAGCAAGGTGGTTTTCATGGCTCCTTCATCGGCATAGGCGTTGATGTTGAAATGCGTGCCCAATACTTCTATGGCGCCGGTGGCTTCCTGGCCAATCTCCTGCGGCAGTAATACTTTGAAGGGATGGTTTTGATCTTTGGCCACTTCAAAATAACCTTCGCCGGTAAGTTCCACGATCCTTTCTTTGCCGGTAAACCGGGTGGGGAAACGAAGGGCGGAAGCTGCATTCAGCCAGGCTTTGGAGCCATCGGGCAGGATGAGCTGGTATTGATTGCCCCTGGCTGTTCTGATGGTATTATAATAAGTGGTCGTTTCCTGTTGGCTGGCCGTGCCTTCATAGGTCAACTGGCCATCGAGGTTGATGATGGTGGTATTGCCTTGTTTGGATACGATGCCGGTGGCTGTACTGTCGAGCACTACCTGTCTGCCATCAGCTAATATCAACAATGCTTTATCGATGCCGGGTTGGATGCCTGCGTTGTCTGTCACTGCCAGCTCACCCTGGCCGCGATGACCGCGCGATTGTTGCTGCCACAGGAAGAGGCTAAGTCCCAATGCCAACAGCACGGCTGCTGCCACCGCCACTTTCCACCAGCGGCGTTTGGGCAGGGTAACCACTTCGGCAGGGAGCGCTTGCGGCTGCCGGATCTGCTCCAGCATGCGGGACAACATACGGGCTTCAATGATATCCACCTCCGAAGTATCGGCCTGTACCAGGGTTTCCTCATCGACCCAGGCATCGTACCATTGGTGCAATTGGGTGATCTCTTCTTCCGTGGCGGTGCCATTGAGAAAGCGGCGGGCTATATCCTGGATGTTTGCTGGAACCATAGGGAATGCAAATGGGGGCTTTCCCTATATAGAGTCCATTGAGCAGACTTTATACGTAGTCGGTCTGAAAAAAAGTTGGAGGCATTAAAAAAGGAGCAGGAGGGAAGAAGCATTGCCGAGGTGGCTGCGCATGATCTTGAGCGCTTTGGACAGGTGCGCTTCGGCGGTGCGGGTAGAAATATTCATTTGTTCGGCGATCTCCTGGATGGGCTGATCGAGCAATTTATTGCTGATAAAGACCATGCGGCATTTTTCAGGGAGGCGATCGGAGAGTTTGGCGACCATGTCAAAGAGTAGTTTATGGTCGATGGTGTGGAGGGCTTCTTCGCTGGCCAGTTGGACCGTTGATCCTTCACCGGCGGGCAGGAGGGGGTGTTTCTTTTCCCGGGCAATGTGCCGGTATACCGCATAGCGGATCATGGCGGCGAGGTACATGGCGGGGGAGTGAATGGTGAGGCTGGCCCTTTTTTCCCAGAGCGTGAGGAATACCTCCTGTACGAGCTCTTCGGCGGTGGCGGCGGATTGCAGGTGTTTGTAGGCCAGGAAGTAGAGGGGCTTCCAGTAAGTGCTGTACAGGGCCGTGAAAGCCGATTCATCGCCCTGCTTAAGCCGGACCAATAGTTCCTGTTCATGGTGTAATGCTGCTGCCACGGGGATGAAAGATAAACTTTTGTTTGCAATCGTACCAGGTACGAATAAAGGTACAAAACTGTATCATTTTCTGCAGAAGGTTTTAAAACGGGCAGTTTGGTAACAAAAAGATAAACCGGGCGGCGGGGTTTGTTGGAGGATGACAGGAGCGATGTATTAAAAGCGTTTTGGCGGCAGCTTACACTTGAACATGCGTTGATGCGCCAGCGATAAGAACGGGGCGTAATGAGGCTGTAATGCGGTGTGGGAGGCTGCCCGTCTCTGTGTTAAGAGCATATGCGAAGCCATCAGGCTTTGACCAGGGCCTTGCCGGGACTTCCCCAAGGCTTACCCGGGAGTTACCCAGGGCTTAGGCAGGCGTTCATCAGACCCTGACTGTCTCGTTCCTGAAATCTCCTTACATAAATGGGTAGTAAGTATACAGAAACCTAAATTTACCCATTATGAGTTCAAACAACAAGGGCGGTCGGGATCCTGTCCATGACAACATCCTCAAGATCGCAGTAGCCCGTGAGTATCTAAGTAGTGATCTGGGCTATATGAAATTGGCTATCAAGTATGGTCTTCCTGGTCCAAGTACAGTCCGGCATTTTGTAAAATGGTATAAGGCAAACTATCCCACGGGAGAAATACCACCTGTCCAGCCGACACAACAATCGCAGCAGCCTGCCACAACCAGTGAAGTAGAAGAACTCAGAAAGCAATTACAACAGGCCAATCTCAAAGTAGCAGCCTGGGAAATGTTACTTGAAAATGCCGGTAAGGAGCTGGGAGTGGACATTGTAAAAAAGTTTGGTACCAAACAGTCCGGCAAGTGAAACAGCACTATCCTCAGGCAGCGATAGGCACACTTTGCGCATTGTTTGGTAAAACAAGGCAGGCTTATTATGAACATGGATGGCAGGCGGCCAACGGGCAGTTGCGGGAAGAACTTGTATTGGACCTGGCAACACAAGCACGCAAAGTCTTAAAGAAAGAAGGCGCTGTGAAATTGCTGGGCTCTCTGCGACCAGCGCTGCAGGCGCATAACATCAGGATGGGCAGGGACCGTTTTTTTAAGTTACTCAAAAAGCATAACATGTTGCAAAAGCGCAAAAGGAGCCATGCACGTACCACCTGGTCCGACCACCCTTATAGAAAATGGCCCAATCTGATCAAAGGACTGGAAGTACTAAAGCCTCAGCAACATTGGGTGAGCGACATTACCTATCTGCGGACAGAAAAGGGATTTATGTACCTGTCGTTGATAACGGATGCCTATTCCAGAAAAATAGTCGGTTATCATGTAAGCCAGAACCTGCGGGTCCAGGGATGTCTGATAGCCCTGAACAAAGCTATCAGGTCCTTAAAAGACTATGTACCCCAAAGTCTTATCCACCACTCAGATAGAGGGATACAATACTGCTGTGACCAGTATGTAAGTGTATTACAAACAAATCAGATCCGCATCAGTATGACCCAGACAGGGAGTCCGTATGAAAATCCGGTTGCAGAAAGGGTAAACGGCATCCTTAAAACAGAACTGGATTTGGATAGGGTTTTTGAAGGCTATAGCCAGGCAACAAGCGTTACCCATAACGCCATTGACCTGTATAACCGGCTGCGCCAACACATGAGCTGTGATAACCTTACACCTGATCAGGCTCACCTTAGAGAGGGAAAATTGAAAAAAAGATGGAAGCCCAGGAAACGTAAAAACAATCCGGGTGACCAACAAAGTTCCTAACCTGTAAAGCGATATCCGTATTATTGCCTAAGCATGTAAAGTAAAAACCGTATTGACCTGCCCAACTGTAAGGTTTTTTCAGTACAAGACAGACCAGGCCTTGACCACGGGTTGATCAGGGATTTACCAGGGAATGATCAGACAAACACCAGGGAAACACCACGGAAATAGCAGGGCGCAGCTTTACCGGCAGGCTGGGTGGGGAGGCATCCATCCCGGGGCCTGGTGAGGTGCTTCCGGAAGCTACTGGGAGTACACTGAGGATTCACTGCAGGAGTACCGATTAGTATGTTCCGCGTATGTCCTGCCTGTATAGCCGGTGACTTTTAAGTGTACCCGGCATGGCTGTCGTAATTGGTAAAAGCCATGATGCCTGTATATCGCTGCCGTGCATGCGCCTGTCTGTGTGGTTGGGTGGTAGCTGGATTGCCTGAATGGTGCCTGGATACTGGTTACACATTGCCTACACAGGGCCTAAACGACTATTATACAATACTTTAGACCCTGTGTAGGCCATGTGCAGGCTATGTGCAGATAATGTGTAGGCCATATGCAGGCAATGTATAGTTGTTATTTTAGGCCGAGGCGGCCGTCTGCGGCCAAACAAAATGTAAAGAAAAGTTCATTTTGTTAGGGCGCGTGGTAAAGGGTCAGATCTCAGTTCCAGTGCGGCCTGCTGCCGATGGGGCCGATTTATTTAATCGGTATAAACGACTGAAACAAAATAATTTCTGTCATTTTTTTTGGTTGAATAAGTTGAAATACTACTTTTGCGCCGGAGAGATGGCAGAGCGGTCTAATGCGGCGGTCTTGAAAACCGTTGACTGTCACAGGTCCGGGGGTTCGAATCCCTCTCTCTCCGCCTTCGCCCGCCGGAGCTTTTAGCAAAGGCGGGCTTTGCTTTTCATAGGCTTACCTTCTCTGCTGCGGGCTTCGGCGGACGAAGTCCGCCAATCTATAGCCAACCAATCAGTCATAGCTATATAGTTATTTAAAACTCAATGCTATGCACTATGTTTACATCTTACATTGCAATAATGGTTCTCCTTACACGGGCTGCACACAGGATCTAAAAGCAAGATTTCATCGACACATTAATGGTCAGGTACCTGCTACAAGAGGATTGCTACCAGTAGAATTGATTTTTTATTGTGCCTTTAAAGACAAATACAAAGCGTTTGAATTTGAGAAATACCTTAAATCAGGTTCAGGAAGAGCATTCATGCAGAAAAGGTTTCTTTGAACTTGTATTCTTATAAGCCATTCCAGGGAGCACCGGAGTGAAGTGTAGGTAATTCTTCTCTCGATAGGAATCATATTAAGCAAGGTTGACTCCTTGTAGTAGATCCATCAAAATCAAATATTTGCAGGCTTTTTGTTGTCTGGCTCTTCCCAGCTCTAGTCAATAAGTCTCAATGGTTTCGCTTTTTCATTTTCTCACAGCTCGCTTTTCCAAACAGCATGGTTATGTAAGCTATCTAATACGTTTTAATGGGAGCCAAGTGTTCGGATGGGCTATTGCTTACCCTGTGAGAGGAAGGAAACCTTCTAGCGAGCTAAGAGTCTGGGTAAGTATTCTTAGACTTCCGGGAAACCGGAAAAAATGTTGCGGAAATAGGTGCTAATTGCAAAAGGTGTAGGGATTGTCTAAGGGTGGCTATTGAATTCAATCTCCAGCAGGTAAAGTTTTTTGAAAACCTTTGACGGTCTTTTCAGACAGTTGAGGTAATCCTTGAAACTCTTGTTTGCAAATCCCAAGATATGGCTGAGCAAAGTGCCGGATTCGTCGTAGGGATTCGGTTTAAGATTGTTCTGGGTTTGCAAAGATAGTATAAGACAACCGTTAGTGTTGAAGTTCAAAATAGGATCGATTTGAATCGTTTTATCGATTCGTCTTTGACTTTGGTCAATCGTTCTTTTTTAAAAAAAAACGACCCCATCTTGGTAAGTGAACTATGGATAAGATAGGATAATATAAATTATCTGTTAGCGTTAGAAAAGGACATCAGATCGATATGCAAGGTCTTGCAAACAATCTTAAAATATTAACAGTCATGAATATTCCAAGTAATAGAAACCCAAGATTGACATCATCAATCAATCCAAATTTGACAAGTTCAATCAATCCAAATCTGACAGCTTCAATTAATCCTAATTTGACAAGCTCAATCAACCCGAATTTAACTAGCTCAATAAATCCGAATTTGACAAGTTCTATTAATCCAAACTTGACGAGTTCTATTAATCCTAGGCTGACAAGTTCAATAAATCCGAATTTGACAAGTTCTAAAAACCCGAGGTTAACATCATCTATTAATCCAAAATTGTCCTCTAATATTCCAGGATATTTTGTTTACGATTTAGCTTTAAACCCTGTAAGCTTTACTGTGCTAGCAAGTACGCGAGTTTTACTAATATTTGATAGTAATCTTAATTGGACTTCATTTGCAATTTCTAATAACAGAGGTGGCTTTAATATTTTCGATCTGAATAATAGATGGATAAATTATTGGGTAAGTAATAACAGAAACGGCTTTAATAATTTTACTTTATCTGGGCAGTGGGTGGGAGTTGTCGTAGGGTAAAAATGGCGTCATCAATAGATACAGGCTTGCTGATCGTAACACAAAAGTATTAAAAATGTTTTCTAAGCCGATCAAGTACTTATTGGTAGCGACATCAATCGCTCCGATAGTTTTTGTTTATTGGTTAGTTGGAGTATTGAGATCGAAAGATCTGTCTAGCAATTATGGGTTATTGATCACCTTGGTATTACTTCTGGTAGCTTGCAAAGTCATACTTAACTTTGCTGAAGCTCATTTAGAAGTTAGGTCTATAAATTTAAAGTCCGTAAAAAGCGCTGATCACAACATTATTAGCTTCCTATTTGTCTATCTGTTACCGATTTTCGATTTCGTAAAAAAAGATGACTATTATATTTGGGCATTTGTAGTTATTGTAGTTTTTGTTGTAATTATTAATACAAATACTTACCATTTTAATCCATTACTAAGTTTGGTTTTTAGATACAAGTTTTACGAGGTGGCTACCAAAGGCGAAATTACTTTCATCCTAATTACTAAACAACAAATAATTAACGTTGAAGATGTAAGGAAGTACATTCAGCTTACACCATATGTGATTTTAGACGTGACTTAAATTTATACTATGCAACCCAGAAAGCATCAGGTAGAAAATGATTTCTTTGCCCTATTAAAAGATGGGGCAGTCAAGAAAATTACTTTAAATCAAAAGGTGAGTACGGAAATAAAAAAAATCTTTGACGATGCCGCATTTGATTTCAAGCCATCTGATGTTGAAGAAATCGAGTTTGACGGCAATTATCGTGTTGACCCAGGTGAAATTTTATTTGTAAATTTTGCATTACCAGATGCGATAACGACAGCAATCTCAAATCCGATAAGCGTGCAAATTCTCAATCTGGAAAAAGATGAAATGCAAGCATTGTTTTGGGTTGAGCATAAAAAAAACAAAGTGCCTGTTATATACTTCCAAAACTTTGACAATAGAAAGGTTTTAAAAAACAAACACATTTTGACTTATTCTTCAAACACTTATACGAAGTTGGACGCCAGCGCTTTTGTTGTAGACGAAACAATTTCAGCAATTTTTGAAGGGAAAAAATTTTTCTTTAAATCATATGCAAATGCAAATAAAATATTCAGTTTAGCTGATTTTTATCAGGAGGCGACAGACGCTGATATTGAGACTTTCGCAAAAAATAAAGTAATAGAAGTTGATGCTGCATGGTTTAAAGAAAACTCAAATTCAACAATCAGGAAACAAATAACTTTAATTCAGAAAAGTAACATTTTAAAGGATGTTGATGTTTCGAAGATTAAAAAAGGCGCAACTGTTTTTGAACTAGAAATAAAAGTCAGCAAGGGCAAACTTTGTTTTCCAAATGATGTGAAAGTTTGTAAAGACATCTTATCATTTCTCAATGAGAATCTGTATGTAGGACCCATCACTGGAACTAAACTTAGAACTAATTCTCATCGACCACTAAAATCAAAAGCCCTCAAAGACGACGCATAAAAGGTATACATCTTTTTAAATGTCAATAAGTTGGTTGAGTTTACGTTTCAGTCAAATTTGTCTTCGACGAATATTTATTGCCAGGAGATAATATGTGAGTACATCGCCTCCTTGCTTATTTTGCTACGCTGCATAGTACCTTTTTTAGGCAGCTAATTTACAAACCTTAAGGAGCTTTTCTGTGGGTGGTTAGCCGGAGGGATACATTATAAAAAGGTAGATTTGGACAGGATGCTTTCTGGAACTATGCCTCATGAGAAAAATCCTGGTTAATCTTGAAAGCAACTAAAAGTCTTAATTTGAAATAATCAAGTCAAGATAGCGAGATGCAGTACTATCTTTGAAAAAGATTTCTAATAGCAGTGTCCTCATTTTCCACTTTAGGACCGCCTGATGCCCTTTCGCCGGGGTCATAATCGTCATCCTTTTCGTAGCGACTTATAAAACGGTCCAGTATGCGTTCACCATCGTAATCCTCTTTTGAATAGAACTCTTGAAAATAAGCGGCTAACCCACAATTGTCCAAGAAAGTTGAATAGTGGTCGGCAATCTCGCTTTCTACGATATCCAAAGCGTCACCAAATTCATCACAATAATACGCCCTACTAATAGCATCTCGGTTGCTTGCCAGATCGATATCATCAGTAGAATACAACGCATTGACTTTGTCTTTCAATGCGCTCATGAAACGATCGTTTGTTGACCAGTCCTCCTCCGATAACTCGTAATCGGAAAACATTTGCAAAAAACGATTAATATCTTCGCTATCCGTTGACACAGTTATTGCCGAAATGAAAAATCGCTCCCAGTTTTCATGAATAAATTTCCGTACACTAGCACGTCCATCTAGATGGTTAAAAACAAACCTAATTTCAGAGACAGAAGCGTCGGACGCTGTTGAAAAATCAATATCTTGGAATAGGCTTAATAACCGGTCTTCTGGTACAAAATCGGAAAAATACCTTACCAAGATATAAAGAGCACTTATATTTCCCTCAGTATCGTCTCCAGCCGACGCCACCAGTGAAGGCACCATTTTATTAAACCTATTATAAAAGGCGGGCAGTTCATTTTGCGGTATTTCTATCTCGCTTCCCCAAATAGGTTCTATGTCAAAATACTTCGTAATCTGTTTAAAATAAATCGCAGAATATACTATCCGTTTCACCTCACTCCATCTTTCCCGAAGAAAGTTGATGATAAAGTCTGCTACAGACGGGTTTAAAAAACTAAAATATATCTTTCCATTTTGTGATTTTTTTTCACTCTTGATGAATCCATCCAGCAATTTCCGTATTGACTGATTGTAACCATCCGATTTAAGCGTAAAGCCGTTCTCTTCGATCTCGTATCGATATCGAGCTTCAAAGGCCTTTTCTAACTGATCCGCCGGTATAACATACCCGCCCAAACTAAACAACGTCAACAGTAAAATCCGCTCTTCTTCATTCAGTTGTTGTTCGTAGGCATAGTGCCAAATTTCCTTAGGATTATCCAAGCTATTGAATATAAATTCCTCGGTCTTTTCAGATGGGACATTTTTGAGTTGGTTAGTTGATGTAATAAATTCGATCAGGCGCGGAAAATAATTCGGGTGATTGATGATCTTCAGGTAATTTTCGGACTTGAAAAAAACATCATACTGTCCGGCATTCATGCCTGCATGAAACATATGATTGTATAAAATCTTGGCTTTGTCCAGTTTAGCGTACGCTTTTATTTCGAGTTCGTATTTTGACACCTCCCCCAAACCTGAACGATTAAATTTTTCAAATCGAAATTTTGCCTGATTAAGGATGGTCGTTCGACTAGTCATGACCAGATACTTGTTTGAACTCGATTGAATTCGTTCAATAAAGCTTATAATTTTACTTTCTGAATTTCTAGGATGAATAATTTCGGACAAGTTAGCTCCAAAAAAATCATCAAAAAACACGACCTGTTTTACATCAGGAGACCTACTAATGATGTCCTCGGCGTCCTTTAACTGATCATCAACGTATACTAATTGATAGCCCCTTGCTAATAAGTCACATATTAGCAAATAAGAAATCGTTGTTTTGCCAATTCCCGGCTCCCCTGAAATGATTAAAAAATGATGCTCACCCAATTTTTTAACCGCGAGATCGAAATTTTGTGTTGGCACATAGAAACTCGCCCGTCTAAGGATTTTCTCTTTAACGAACTCGGAGCGGCCGTGAATTCCATTGTGCAAAATCGACTCCAACACGTTTGTGCTGGTTAGCCAAATCTTATAATATTTTTTTTCAATCTCCGGATACTTGGCGATCAAATTCATAATACGTTCCCGGCTGTAAACATCCTGTGAGTTTTTCACAAACGGTGCCATGAGCGCTACCATTTCGTCGACCTGTCCCACACTGAGATCAAAAGTTGTCATCAAAATATACCTCTTAGGCCGAGGTGACAGGCCTTGCATTTTAGTGAGTTCGCCCTTCATTTCAGTTTTTAGGGTACTATATGAGGATCGGTAGAATCGTTTTGCCTGGACAATTATCTCATTTTCGACATTATTGGCATACCGTAGGTCAATGCCCTTATCTCGACCCTTTTTAAATATTTGAAGCTGGACGCCTAGCTCTTCTTCAAGCAAATCTTTGCTCATTTCCTCAAATTCCTTGTCATTTAAGACCTCAAGATGATAAGACATAAAAATGATTATACAATAAGTTTACTGGGTGCTACACGATCTTTTGTAAAAAAATTAACGATACTTAACATTTTAGAAATTATTTACATCGACAACGCCGCTATATTGCCAATGCAATGTTTGCTAAAGCTACTCTACTTTTTCTATGTCTTTCAACTGTATTTTCTTTCCCTCTTGAGTCCCTCTTATAATAACCGTCTCTTCGAAGTAAGGTTTGACAATGTCAGAAAGTAATCCTTGAGGAACTTCAATTTCGTAATCGCTATTCTTAGAGTCTGTTAATTTTATTTTACTTTTTTTTGAGTCAGCAAAAGATAATGTCCCTGTAATTTCAATTTCCTTTTTTGAAACTGGATCTATAGAGTCTTTGCTAGTAGCTTCAACCTGTACTTCTTTGCTAATCTTCGTCAGAGCAATAGTTTTATTACTGAAATTGTTTGTTGTTGTAAATCCAACAAGTTTTATTCTATCACCATCTGGTGCTAATTGTTTTGTCAATGCAATAAAGTTTCTTCGATAAGATTCGTCTTTGATATTTTCTGCTAACTGGCTATAGTTTTCTTCGTTTATAAGTTTGATATTTTTTAGGATATCATCTATTAATTGAGATTGAACATCCATTCCTGCGAAAACTTGTTGGTCAGTTGATTGTCCAAAGCGAATTGTTACGGCAAAGCTTGCTGCTCTTGGAATGGACAAATAAGGTTCAAAATTTATCACATTGTTTTTAAGTGGCCGTCCTTTGTCATTAAATGGCTTATTTCTAATTCTGTCTGCTGTCCTAAATGCCATCCTTTCAACAATTTCAATCCGGTTTAGAAACTCATCACTTCTGATTAGTCCGTGTCCAACTTGATTACCTGAAAGACTTAATTGCAGTTCATTGGAGTTTAAAACAATTCCGTGAAGCTCTAAATGCCTAAAAAAATTTACCTGTTGAAGCAAATCTCTAAATTCATCAGCGATTTCATTTGGAGGGTCTCCTGCAAGACCAATTGAAATTAATTTTTCAGCTTCTCTAAGTTGCTCAGATAACATGGCAAGATTAGCAGCGCTTCTCAAAAGAACTGACCTAGTAGGTTCTTCTGACGATTCTGAATTAAATAAAATAAATGCCTGCTTTTCAAATTCAAATGCCTTGAGGTAATTATTCTTAATTTCAACCACATCATTATTCTGCTTAGCAATTAATGCTAGGTCATTAAATTTCATCGCCTCTCTATGTAAATCCTTAACTGTCATTAGATGATGTTATAACCACATTTCGGGTTTGAGAATTCTGTAACACAAATATGAGCATTCAAACTTAGAAAAGCGGATTTCTTTGTTTGGTTTTCTTTCCCCTTGACTCTATTTTCTAATGTATTTGTACGAGACTCTTTAAGAATTCCGGAAATTTCCAGCCTTGCCTTTCGTTGAAACAAGCCTAAAGAGTCTTCGTCTCCGAGCCAGTAATCAAAGCCCAGGCCTTTGCTTGAACGTTCAATGCAATTATAGCTTGACATCTTACTAGACATTAAGATGGCAATTGCCGTAGCGCCATATTCTGTTGCTTCTTCATTATCTGTCCAGTTCCTTTTGATTTGGTCATTAACTGCGCTTGCCCATGCCAGAGTAAAATTGCCTGGCTTGGTCCCAGTTACAGGTACAGTTATCCCTGATAGATGGTTAGAGTTCTCTAAACATACTGTACAAGCTTGAAGGCAAAAACTTCCAAACTCTGGTGTTAAACCCATTATTCCTGTTCTTAACTCTTCGAGATTTAAAGTCATGATTATTAGTATCGTGATGGCCAAATATAACTGTAGCTAACTTCTAAATATACGTAATTACCTTGCCCAAACCATTAGCTGAGTTATTTTCTGTAATGGATTGTTACTAGGAGGATTAACCGGGATAAAACTTAATCAGGTTCATTGCGGATTTTGTATTATTTTATTCATCGATTTATTTTAGTAATACAAAATGTGCTTCAAAAGGAGGCTATGCAGGGTTGTCAAAAATACGTTCAATTGACCGGATACAGGCATCACCTTGTCGATCTTTACGTGCTAACGACAGTTCCATTTCTTGTCCTATAGTAAGATTACCTGCACCATCCGCAATCGAATAAGGGACACCGAGACAATCGAAAATGATCCTCACCTGCCCTACTGAATAAAAATGCCCTTGTCTTTCTCCAATCTGTGCCTTAAAAGGTCTCAGCCATTTCGTAAATGTTTGCTTACAAACCTCATATAGATCTGATAGCTCTTTATGGGTATATGGTTTAATCTCCAGGATAGTCGGTTTCATCAGTTACTGCTATTATGTGCCAGTCTTGCGGCAATCTTTTATTAGAAGCTAAATTACGCTTCTTTGTATTTGTCATTATTGATGTCTACTTTCCACAATTGGTATATTCGTTTTATCTCATGGTCTTCTATAAGCTTTAGATTTGACATTTGTTGGGCATATAAAAGTTTGTCAAGTATAATCTTTCGACCCGTAAGAGTTATTGGACCGCGCCCACTATCGCCATTTCTTCTAACAGTACAGCGGTACTTCGGATTATCTCTGAATTCTATAAGCCAATTCCTGAATTTAAAAAGTTCGTCAAGGCTATTATGTCCGTTAGTTATCATACTTTCGACGGATTTATCTTTACGTACAACAGTGCATGTCCAACATCCAAACCGACCCTTGCCGCAAGGAGTTCCTTTTGTTTCCTTGTAGACAGGGCATTCGTTTCCAGCGTCTTTATAAATTTGACCAATTATTGAATGATCTATGCTCGATGGAAATGCGTTATGTTTTAAGGTTGACCAAATATCCTTGAGTGAATAATTTACTATTGGGCTAAATATTTTTGTTTTCGTCGAAGTGCCTTGGTTCAAATAGTATTTTGAATTAGTGTTGTACTTTTTGATTGTTTTGTCTCGTTCTGCACTTTCCCCCATTCGAACACCTAATAGAACGGTAGATTTTTCTTGCTGATTAATTATGCTTTTTACTGGATTAATTCGTAATCTATCTGTACACCATCGAAAAATGTTTGTAGGCGGAGGATAACCACGACCTATTACTTTTACAAAGTATCTGTCATCTAACTTTGGCTTAACAATATTGAATTTTATTGGAAGATTGAATTTATTGCTTTCGATTTCAAGAGCGGCAATTGTATTTTTAACATAAATCGAAACAGTAGGAATTTCAACTCCTGTATCACAATAGATAATATTTATCTCTTTGTGATGAACTGGAATTTCAATCAAAGCATTAAAGACAAGTGTCAATAAAGCCGAAGAATCTTTTCCTCCGCTATATCCTAAATACCAGGGGCGATCGTCTTTAAAATACTCTTTTTTAATTAACGCGATTGCCCTTTTGTCTTTACCTGATATCGGACTAAGGCAATTGCTGCAAAATTTCATCGATTTTAGTTTCTAATTCTTTTAATTTATTAGTTTCTATAAATTCTAATTGGTCATTCCCAATGTTGATATGTTTAAAAATTGTTAGAAGGTGTAGAAGAATTGCTATTAGTGCAATACCCCCAAATAATATTCCCCAAAGCCAAACTTCTTTTTGCTTGAAAAAAAGTGTCCCAGCGATTAAATAAATAATGGATGAAAAGGTCGAAATAATAAAAGCGTCAGCAGTTGAGGTCCAAAGCGCTCCATTGAAATAAACGTTTTCGCTTTTTGCAGTTAATGATTTATCGTTGTCAATGAAATTGTAAAATATATTCTTTAATCGCTTTTTTTCCTTTAGGAAATTGTGTTGTGCCTGGGTCAATGTCTTAGGATAGAGCTTGAGTAACGAATTCATAATATTTAAATCGATCCTTTTATGAGAGGCATTTGTAACGAAATACCGAGCATTATTAATATGATAAAATGCTCCAATGCCAACTGCAATTAATGTTAAGTAGCTGTAAGAAAGCCATCCATCATTAATTTTATAACTTTGTCCTGCAAATTTTAAAAGTGGTAGAAATTCCAAGACTAATATAAGTCCAGGTACAAGAAGTCTGATGAATTTTAGAGTCGTTCTGGTCATAATATATGGCTGCTAACTTTGCGAAAAATCGCTTGGTTCCCAATAGCGCAAATACTGCAAGCTATCAGATTTCAGTATACGTTTGCACCGTTTTTTCACCCTTTCTGAGAATACCTCTATCTATTAGGATTAATTATATGCTTAAGTCGCTGAATTGCTATAAAATTGGTCCAGTCAACCCGGCTCGACTGGACTATATTCCATAGGACGCTTTTAGAAGTCTGGCTTGTCAAGGAATATGATGATCTTATTTAAATCCTGACCAAATTTATCCGAAAACTCTCCCTCGTTTCCCGCTGGATAACTTATCAAATCGTATTAAAGGGCTCATAAAACGCTGGTTTTGTGAGCCCTTTTAAATTTTCCACCTCAAATCGCATCAAACGAAATCAACCGGATAGGTGTCCTATTCGGTGTCCCAAACCAATCTTTAAATTTGGGACACCGAATTTTCCGGAAACGCCTTACTGGTAAGGGTTTGAAGCGATAGAACTTTTAGTGACGGATTTTAATCATTCGTAAAACACAAAAAAGGAGGTGGAAGATGGAACACCGTATCAGTAGTCTTTTTTATATCAGAAAGATCAAAATGACAAGGGACAAATTGGCTCCCATTTATATCCGCATTACAGTTAATGACCAAAGAATTGATCACCGTATCCAACGGTATATCGAGGTCGCGCGTTGGAGTGCGGCGGCGGGTCGCGCACGGGGTAACAGCGTGGAGGTGCGGCAGCTCAATACCTTCCTCGACACTCTTACCGGGAAAGTATTGAAGCTGGAGCGGGAAATGGTGCAGGATGGACAGGAAATAACTTTTGAAGCATTCCGGGAAAAATGGATGGGTAACCAGGAACGGCCCCGGATGCTGATTGAAATATTTCAGCACCATAACGATCA
The DNA here is from genome assembly GCF_003555545.1 of Paraflavitalea soli. Classification (GTDB taxonomy): domain Bacteria; phylum Bacteroidota; class Bacteroidia; order Chitinophagales; family Chitinophagaceae; genus Paraflavitalea; species Paraflavitalea soli. The sequence goes on from NZ_CP032157.1 coordinate 1,706,823, forward strand.
ACTGGCCGCTTTGATCGGAAAAGAGTTTTCTGCAGCTACCCTGGAACGCTACAATACTTCCAGAGATCACACAAAAGCATTTTTGCAATGGAAGTTCGGAATCGGTGATATCGATATCAAACGGCTGAATTATGAATTTGTAACCGATTATGAGTTTTGGCTGAAAACCCAAAGGAACTGCAATCACAATACCGCGATCAAGTATATCAGCAATTTCCGGAAGATCATAAATATTTGTATCCGCAGAGGTTGGCTGTTGAAAGATCCGTTCCTGGGATTCAAGATGACCAAACGCGAAGTAGAAAGAGATTTTCTTACAGAAGATGAACTACAGGATATTTCTTTAAAAGATTTTGGAACTGACCGGCTTAATCATGTGCGTGACATTTTTGTATTTAGCTGTTTCACTGGCCTGGCTTACGCGGATGTACAGAAACTGAAACGGGCTGAGGTTGCGCGTGGGATTGATGGTGATTGCTGGATTTTTACCAGTCGCCAGAAAACCGAAACAGCTTCCCGTATCCCGCTCTTACCGACTGCTGTTGAGATACTGGAGAAATATTAAGATTACCCTGTTTGTATAAACTCCGGCAAGGCATTGCCGATCCTAAGCAACCAGAAAATGAATGCCTACCTGAAGGAAATTGCCGACGTTTGTAAAATCCATAAAAACCTTACTTTCCATATTGCCCGGCATACTTTTGCCACCACCGTTACCCTCAGCAATGGAGTGCCGATGGAATCGGTGAGTAAAATGTTAGGGCATAAAAATCTGAAAACGACACAACATTATGCAAAGATCCTGGACAGGAAGGTTAGTGATGATATGAAGATTTTGAGGAAGAAGTTTGGCGCTAAAGAGAAAAGCAATTCTCAAGCAAAAACAGCCGGGTAATGGCAGGGCATAAATACCTCCTTTATACCGGATAAAATTGCTACTATTACATAAGTATGGGTGCGAACGCTAACAATGAAAACGGTTTTAAGCTTAATCTTTATAAAGGTTTATTTTGGGACTGGCGATATGACGATATCGACTGGCAAAAGTCTTCTGTTAGTATTATTGAAAGAGTACTGGAACGTGGTATTTTTGATGAGTGGGAAGAAATTATCCGTTTTTATGGAAAGGATAAAATTCTCACAGCATTGACAAAAGAAATAAAATACCTGCCGGATTTTATTCTTGACAAGGTATGCAGCTATTTTGGGATTACGGCTATTGAGTTAGCTTGCTATGAACGAAAGTTGACGAGAAAGGATGCTGGGTATAATAAAAAACTTTTGTTATGCAATATGATCAGCACGAATTTCTATAGATAAGCAATATGGTAAACGATCTTATAATTATTAAGGCCAGCCTTTCAATGAAGAAAACAGAAGACGGTGGACGGAAATCCGGATTCTTATCCGGCTACCGCCCAAGCCATGTTTTTGAAATGCCTACAGATTTAAGTAACCTAAAAACCTATATTGGAGATATCCAATTTGAAGGGCAGGAACTTTTTTACCCTGGAGAAACAAAAATTGTTACTGTTCGATTTCTCAGGCACCCTGCCATTGAAAAACATATTCGTGTTGGTCAGAAGTGGTTCATTAATGAAGGCGCAATAACTTTAGGGACTGGGGAAATTTTGGAAGTATTGACTTAGCGTTTAAAAATGGAGTAATTGAACCGTATAAAAAAATCAACTTTGATCGCAAAATTTAAAGTCGAAGGTGTTATAACTGTTAAGGACAAAGTTTATGTATTGACAAAGTTTATTAATACCGATATAAATTTTATCCTAACAGACAATTCCTACCTTGGACTGGTCCCGATTGAAAGGTGGATGGATATTCCCAGAGCACATGACGAAGAAGGAAATTTGAGAGTGGATCTTTTTGCCTTCGTATTAAAGCACTCAGAAGATAAGGGAAAAATTAAGACTGGGGAAATGCTTGAATTGTGGGATGATTATGTGGAAGTGGTTGAGTCGTTCAAGTTATCTGATGAAAGAATAATAGCATCCTTACAATGCTACCCAGGCAAATTGGATGGTCCCTTGGAATTAACTGACGCAACAGGTCGAAAATGGGTATTAAAATGTGAAATCAAAGTATCGGGAAGTTTTGCTACTTATGAAAAAATAAGCAATGACGGGAAAAGGAATATTTTTCAATATTTATTAGAATCTATAGATCATGAGTCAAAGCCCTCAAAGAATGACAAATTGAAAATTACAAAAGAGGGCCATGCACCTTATAGCCTGTCTCTATTTCAGGAGGTGGCAAGCATTATTGTAGAAGTAAAAGAAAAAATTACAGACGACTCGGATGTTGTTTGGGCTGGTTATAATAGCCCGATTGAATTAAGAATTGAAATTGACGATCATTTAGCTCTGTTGCGGGGTGGTGACTATAATGCACTTGAAAACATAAAAGTTCATTTTCTTCCAACCTGTACATTCCAGGAGCATTCCATCTCAAATGGTTGGGCTGATGAGTACATAACTCTATCGGAGCGATTTGATAGCTTGTATGCTAAAATAAAACGAAACCTGGAAGGATAAATTGATAAGTGTCCATTCCCTTCAGTCTTGCAGGCTAGAGAATTCTCTGGCCCTTTTTTCTCATAAGGATCATCCTTTTTTATTTTGATCTCCTTCATTCTTTTTACTTAGGATATCTGCAATCCGCTTCATGCGGGCTTCTTCTAATGAATCTTTTGCTTTTATCTGCTCCGCTGAAAAGGCATTAACCCTTTGTTCTATTAGCTGGAATGCCTGAGCAGGAGAAAGGTCAATAAGCATAACAGGTTCTACAGAATTTTCCAACCCTTCCGTATCCAATATTTGCGTTAACACAATCCGCTTGTCATTCATGGGAAACTTCTCTGTATAGAAGTCGAGCATTTGGGCAAAGGTGAATTGCTCCAATAAAACAGCTATATCTACATAATCTTTTTTTTCCTTCCTGTGGCAGATGACATCCAGTTTGAAGGCTGCAATGTCTTCCAGGCTGGCTAATCTTATAACCCCTTCCTGCTTTACAGGACGAATAAATTTAACGGCCCAGTTATAGATATCGAGTTTTCGGGTATCATCGGGTTTTCCTGGTAATGGCAAGCTAAAACTGAAGCCCTGCCTGGTTTCGTTTAAAAAGACAACTTCAGGATTGTATTGGAGGATTGCCGTTTTTAACTCAATTATATCAAAAGACCGGTCTGTAAAAAAATCAAGGTCATCCGATTTTCGATGTCCAAGTTGAAGGGACAGTGAAGTACCGCCTACCAATGAAAAATTGGCTAATTCGGGAAGTTGGGAAAAATCTGTGAGAACCTGGTAAAGTGCGGGATCAATTGTGTTTAAGTGTACCATAAGCCTTAAAATCTTGTAAAGGAAGCCCCAATAAGGTATGAGCCAAAAACAGCCCTGGCCGGCTTAGGTACTTATTATTTTGTAAAACATTACCTGTTTCATCTTTTCCATAAAAAACAATAACAGAGAGAACATCATCAAATTTACCTCTTTCAAACATCCGGGAGATAATAAATCCTTTATCCCTTGAAAAATCAAGATTTTCACGATTTATGTCCCAGAATGCATATCCGGGCAGTGGTAATATATCGTCAGAACCTAAATTCATACACTAAAATTACAATTTTTTTATTGATTTTCTTCTGGGTGTGACTGTTTCCAGCGAGTTCTGAATTCTGAATGAGTGCGCCTGTAATGCGCACAACAAGACGCAATAATTTAAAGCACCTTGACTAAAAGTTGCAAGTCATCGGAATAAGTGTTCGATATTCACACAATTTTATATTTCTTTTTGGCTTATTTTTGAAAGTGTAGTGTCACGGAAAGCCGAGGTGGAAAATTCGGTGCACCGGCCAGAAACGATGAGTCTAACGCGTTGATAATAAATTGGGTAGGAGGGTAGGTTCTACTCCCTCTCTCTCCGCAGAAAGGGGCAAGTAGTCGATAAGACAACTTGTCCCTTTTTTCTTTTTCGAGAATGGTAGACAGTTTCTATTGGACCTCGGGGCCTTTTGCTTTACACAGGATTGTTCAACATGCCTAAAAATATGTAAAAGTGCGTGCATGATTCGTTGCAGGGTCGTTTTTGCATGCCTGCTGGCTTCAATTTTGATTGGATATTAGTATGAAAAGCTTCCTTTTATTACCATTTATCGCCTTGCTGCTGTCGGTGCCCGCTCAGGCGCAGCGGCCCACAGGCCGATTAGCTATAAAACTCAACAAAAACATCCTCAAACCCGGCGATTCATTACTGGTGACAGTGGATTACGAAGCCGGCGGTGGTCAACAACTGAACCAATCGCTCGCAACACTGGAACTAGTGATTGAAAACGAAGCGGGACGGCGTACCCGCCTCCGCTGGCCGGTGATCGATGGGCGGGCTTCCGGTACAATATTCTTACCCGATTCAATGACCCTCGGTAAATACACCTTGCTGGCTGGCTTGCAGCAACGATTTTTCGAAGTGATTGGCCAGGTAAAAAACGCCAGCAACCTGGGAAGTATACAAGCGATGCTGCTCACCAAAACCGGCGATTGGGACGAGCAAAAAGTAACGGTGGCTCCAGACGGCACCTTCGCTATCCGTAACTGGCTGTTTGAAGACAATGCCTTGTTGGCTTTCAATCGAACAAAAGACAATAACCAGCCGCTGGATATCAGCATCAGTAGTCAACTTGATTCCACCTATGACCCCCTGGCCGTTGGAGGTAGGACCTTTTACATAGGCAACCCGCCGGCTGCGGTGCGGCCAAGCCTGAACAAGCCTGTAGAAACCCCGGATGCGCTATTTGCAGATCGCGGTATGATGCTCCCGGCAGTCATCGTAAGAAGAACCGCCAGAACCCGGGCGCAGCAATTTAATGAAGAATATGTCAGCGGCCTGTTCCGGTCGGGAGACGAGCGATTGATAGCTGTCATGGATGACCCCGGCGCGATTGGCTTTACCAATGTTTTTAGCTACCTGCAAGGCAGGGTGGCTGGTCTGCAAATTGCACCAACAGGCGCCGCTTCATGGCGTGGCGGACCGGTAATCTTCTTTCTGGATGAGGTAAGGATGTCCGCTCAACAAATAGCCAATATACCCATTACAGACATTGCCATTGTAAAAGCTTACCCCCCACCTTTTTTAGGCGCTCCTGGCGGAGGCGCTGGGATTGCTGTTTATACCCGTAGGGGTGGCGAAGCTAATAATCTGCCGGCCAACAGGCAGGTGTTTAAAATACGAGGCTACACGCCAGCTGCAATTGCGTTGGACATGAATAAGCTAAGATTATGACAGTTCCTTGAGCCACTTAACGAGGAATGCAGCGGTCTTGAAAACCGTTGACTGTCACAGGTCAGGGGCCAGGCAGTAGTTATTTCTCTATTGAATCGTTAGCTTGTTGACGAGACAAAGCCACGCGAACTGGCGTATTATCTTCCACATAAGCGTTATCAAATTCACCTGATGATTCCCCATTGTGCTTTAAAATAACCCTGCGTAGCCGCTCCTGGTGCTCATCGCCCCAAAGGCCAATGGATTGAATTAAGGGGATAAGAGATTCGCCGAAGTCTGTAAGATGGTATTCCACCTTTGGAGGCAATACCGGAAAGATCGTTTTAGCAACCAATTCATGATCTTCAAGTTCCTTCAGTTGCACATTCAGCACCCGTCTCGTTACATCCGGAATTTTCCGCTGAAGTTCACTTGGCCGCAAGTTGCCTATATGGATGAACCAAAGAATACGGATCTTCCATTTGCCATACAATACTTCACCAACAAGATCAAGTCCACAAGTGAGCGTCGGTGTAGTCTTTTTTATGTACATAAATACAAATATACGGCAAACCCAATAAGGGATCAATACGGATAAATTTATCCCTATTTGATTCGTAAGCCCGTAATTGTTTGCTATCTGCGTACTATCGAGATTTGTACTACAAACAAAAAAGTATGGAACAGCAATTCAATTACAGCAACGAATTATCCGGTAAGATAGCCTTAGTAACAGGAGGCACAAAGGGGGCGGGAAAAGCAATCGCAGAACGCTTAAACGCCGCTGGTGCAACAGTAGTTATTACCGCAAGGACCAAATCCGAACAGCCAGATGCAGAACTTTATTTTATTCCTGCTGACCTCACCAAGGCAGAGGATGCGCAAAAAGTAATTAGCGAAGTACTGTCAACTTATGGCAGGCTGGATATTCTGGTAAACAACCTTGGTGCTTCATCAACACCCGCCGGTGGTTTTTCGGCATTGAATGATGAGGATTGGATATCAACCCTACAAGCTAATTTACTTGCTCCTGTCAGGCTTGATAGGGGATTTTTACCTCAAATGATCGATCGGAAAAGTGGTGTTATTATTCACATTGCTTCCATCCAGGGCAAATTGCCGCTATACGATTCTACCTTGCCGTATGCTGCTTCAAAAGCCGGATTAATCAATTACAGTAAAAGTTTATCAAATGAAGTTACGCCAAAAGGTGTCCGCGTGCTGACTGTTTCGCCAGGCTGGATAAATACAACCGCATCGATAGCCTGGTTGGGCGAGATTGCAAGAAATGCAAATAGTACTGTAGAAGAAGCGCAGCAAAGTGTCATGGATGCATTGGGTGGAATACCTTACGGCAGACCCGCCGAACCGGAAGAAGTAGCCGAATTGGTTGGCTTTTTAGTTTCACCAAGAGCCAATTACTTAACAGGAACAAATTTTGTCATCGACGGCGGAACGGTACCGACTATTTAAAAACTTAATCATACAATCATGGAATTACCACAATTAGTAGCGCAATTTGTAGAGACGCAGAACACTTACGACAGCGAGGCTTACATAACCTGCTTCACCGAAACCGCCACCGTTCATGACGAAGGCAAGACGTACACGGGCAAAGAAGAGATACGCCAATGGATCGAACATGCGAATGAGCAATATAAATCCTTCATGCAACCTCTCAAGTATGAGGAAACCGGATCAAACGGATTGCTGACCGCTGAGGTGTCCGGTACATTCCCTGGAAGCCCCATAGTATTGCAATTTCATATGGTGCTGAAGTACAATCTCATCGATTCTTTAAAAGTAACCGGATAAAATTGAGGGTCGCAAGGCAATGCTGAATGGATCACCTGTATTGGTCAGGTAGACACATTGTATTGTTACCGCCAGCTAGTCATCCTGTTTTCTTTTGTTGCTGTTGCCTCATCCGACTTAAGGTTTCGCGGGATACACCCAGAAAAGAAGCGAGCATATGCAACGGAACGCGGTTGTATATATGCGGGCACATGTTAACGAAATTGTTGTATTTCTCTTCGGTACTTTCACTGATATTGCTAAGGATCCTGTTTTGGGTTATTTCGAAATTTTTATTGTCTAATTTTTCCCTGAGTTTTCTAAACCGGGGAATCGTTTCACACAAGGTATCGAACCTTTCTTTTTCAATCAGCAACAGCTCACTGTCTTCCAACGCATCGATATTAAATTTAGAGGGAAGACCGGAATGATAACTTTCATAATCACTGATCCACCAATCTTCTACGGCAAATCGAAGGATATGTTCGGCACCGTCGTTGCCTACGTGGTACAATCGAAGGCATCCTTTGGTAATAAATGTATTAAAACGACTGACATCACCTTCCTGTAGTAAATACTGACGTTTACGAATCCGCTTTGGTATCGTTACCGCCTCTACAAGTTTCAGATCTTCATCGGTCAACCCTCCATTCACCCTCAGGTAGTTGGCAAAAACTTCGAACATTTAAAAAGCTTTTACCAAAGCTATCCAAAAAAAGGCGTAGCAACAAACGGCAGCCTGCTATCACAAAGGCAAGCTGCCATTTATTAAAGCATTATTTCATCAGACTGATATTTGTCATGCCGCCATCCACCAACAGCTCGCTGCCCACAATAAAGGTTGATTCGTCAGACGCGAGAAATACAGCTGCCTTTCCGATGTCAGCAGGTTGCCCAAGCCGGCCCACAGGGATCTGGTTCACCCAGACCTGTTTAACCAGGTCAACCTGCCCGGCAGGGGAGAATTTGTCAAAAACCGGCGTATCGATACTACCGGGCGAAAGCACGTTCACCCTGATCCTACGGGCTAACAGATCCAGTGAAAACCCTTTTGCGAAGGAAACTACAGCAGCTTTAGCGGCGCTGTAGATAGACATGCCCGGGGCCGCCCGATGAGCGGCTGTAGAGCCTATTAAGATAATCGAACTACCGTCATTTAAATACGGTAGCGCCTTTTGAACCGTGAAGTAGACGCTTTTCAGATTCAGGTCCATGTACTTATCAAATCCATCTTCTCCTACATCCGCCACCGATCCCATTGGCGTGCCATCCACCACGCCACCTGCATTGACCACCAATGCATCAATCTTACCAAACTTGCTGAACGTTTCTTTAAAGATCAGTTCCAGGTCATCCAGATTTGTTACATCACCCTTAAGTCCAATAAAATTTGTTCCCAATTGCTCAACAGACTTGTCTATTGTTTGCTGGTTTCTTCCGGTGATAGCACCATTTGCCCCTTCCTTACTAAAGGAAGCAGCTATGCCGAAACCGATACCGCTGTTACCGCCGGTAACCACAGTTACTTTGTCTTTTAATTTCATTCAACAAATGTCACCCACACATGTCCTTCGCTACAAGGACCTTTGCCACAAAATAATAGTGATAAATGTCACGTAAACACGGGGACTACGCTTATCTTATTGCTTTATAAAATGTTCTATTTCATAAATGGTTTCACCTTTTATTATTAATTGATATACTCCTGCGGTAAGCTCTTTTGTTTGAATGCTGAAACTGTTGCTGCCGGGTAAAATATTTTTTACTTCCTGTTTCATTAACCTGCCGCTGTTATCAATAATTTCAATTTTCAATTGTCCAATTTGTGTGGTTTTCACTGTTAAGTTCAGTATATCTTTTACCGGGTTAGGATAAATTAACATGCCGGTTTTTCCTTTTAGCGGCAACATTACCGTTTTGGAATAAATAAACCTTGCATCTTTATCTACCTGCTTAAGCCGGTAATGAACCCTGTTTACGGAAAGATTGGTAACTGCGGGGTCAGTAAAGTTGTATTGATGCCTGCCGGATGTATTGTAAGCCATTACTTCTCCAACAGGTTTAAAATTCCTTCCATCCACACTTCTTTCAATAATAAACTTATTAGTATTCTCTTCGTTTTCAGTTTTCCAGGTGAGCGAGGCCTCATCATTTATCATCCGGCCGTTGAATTCCAAAAAATGAAGCGGAAGGATGCTTGCAATATCAGCCACATACAATTCAGTGCTGTATTCCTCAGTAGTTGCCACAGCAAATATTTTTGTTCCGGCCACCACAAAGTTTCCAATTCCACTGCCACCGGGATTTACTATATCCTGTAATAACGAGGTACCCGCCCCCGTGCCATTGCTACTCCATACTTCCATACCATGAATGCCGTCATTTGCCTGGAAAACAAGCTTGTCGCCTACGGCTGTTAAATAACCGGGAGAAGAACCGTTGCTACCGGGCAAAATTTCTTTTACCAGCACCGTTCCTGCATCAGTTCCATCGGTTTTCCATAATTCCCAGTTGACATTGCCATCATCGACGCCCGTAAAAAATACAGTTCCGTTTACTTCCACAAAATTTTGCGGATAGCTGCTTCCTCCTCCCGGAACGATGTCTTTTACCAACACGGTGCCTGTTTCGGTGCCATCACTTTTCCAAAGTTCATAGCCGATAGCTGTAAGCGCCGAAAAGTAAAGTGTACCATTGATATTCGTAAGAAATGAACAATTAGCACCGGGCAAACCGGGATAAATATCCTTTACCATAACGGTACCAGCTGTTGTGCCATCGCTTTTCCATAATTCGGGTCCATAAGCTGGGTCCATAGCCTGGAAAAATAAAGTGCCATTTAAATTGGTTAAATGTTGTGGCCAACCGCCATTAGCTCCCGGGTAAATATCTTTCACCAATACTGTACCGGCTGCAGTGCCATCACTTTTCCAAAGCTCTACACCATTTGTTCCATCAGTAGCCGTGAAATACAAAACTCCGTTTACATTGATTAAGCTTCCCGGGCTGCTGCCTACGGGTCCGGGACAAATATCTTTTACCAACACGGTGCCTGCGGCAGTGCCATCCGTTTTCCATAGTTCACTGCCATTAGCTGCATCAGTTGCCCAGAAAAACACGGTCCCATTTATATATGTAAAAAAACGGGGACTTCCGCTGCTTCCACCTGCATAAATATCTTTTATCATAACGGTGCCGGCTGCGGATCCATCGCTCTTCCACAGCTCGAACCCATTTGTGCCATCAAAAGCGGTGAAGTATAGCGTTCCATTCATATTAGCGAGGTAAGCAACATCAGCGTTGCCTGCCCCCGGGTTAATGTCTTTTACCATAACTGTTCCCCCGGCAGTTCCATCACTCTTCCATAACTCCATGCCGTTAATTTCATCTGTTACTTTGAAGAATAAAGTGCTATTAACTACTGTTAAGAGCTGCGGGGAACTGCTTTTGGTTCCTGCATAAATATCTTTCACCAATAACGTACCCGCTGCAGTACCATCACTTTTCCACAATTCATTGCCCGTGCTTCCATCAGAGGCGCGGCAAAACAATGCCCCATTTACATCCGTTAAGTAAATCAGGTTTGAGGGAGAGCTTCCCGTAAAGATATCTTTTACCAATACCGTACCGGCAGCAGTGCCGTCGCTTTTCCAAAGCTCTATGCCATTCGTTCCATTATTCGCAGTGAAAAACAGTGCGCTGTTTACCTTAGTTAAATTTAGGGGTGAGCTGCTGTTTGTGCCCGGGTAAATATCTTTTACCAATACTGTACCGGCAGCAGCGCCATCACTTTTCCAAAGCTCTACGCCATTTGTTCCATCAGTAGCAGCAAAAAACAATGTACCGTTTACATTGGTTAAATTTGTCGGTGCGCTGCTGCTTGCTCCCGGGTAAATATCTTTTACCACTACGGTACCTGCGGCAGTGCCATCGCTTTTCCAAAGTTCAGTTCCATTCACTCCGTTATTGGCTCTAAAAAATAATAAGCCATTCACATTTGTTAAAAGGCCTGACATGCCGCTGTTGGTGCCCGTGTAAATGTCTTTTACCAATACCGTACCTGCCGCTGTGCCATTGCTTTTCCAAAGTTCGATACCGTTAGTGCCATCTTCTGCCTGGAAAAAAAGTGTACCGTTTACATTGGTTAAATAGTTGGGGGTACTACCATATATTCCCGTGTAAATGTCTTTTACCAACATTGTACCGGCAGCAGAGCCGTCGCTTTTCCAAAGTTCGGCGCCATTGACCCCATTATTTGCCACGAAGTATAAAACACCATTTACATTGGCTAAACTTTGCGGCGAGCTATTGGCTGAACCAGGATTAATATCTTTTACCATTACGGTGCCTGCCGCAGTGCCATCGCTTTTCCAGAGCTCAGCGCCATTTACTCCGTCAGTAGCATTGAAAAACAAAGTACCATTTATATTGGTTAAAACACTTACGCCGCCGTCATTTGCGCCGGGATTAATATCTTTTACCAATACTGTACCTGCTTCAGTGCCATCACTTTTCCAGAGCTCAGTGCCACTCACTCCATCGCTGGCTGTAAAATACAATATGCCGTTTACATTGGTTAAATTTTGCAGTCCGCTGCTGCTTGTTCCCGGGTAAATGTCTTTTATCAATACGGTACCTGCCGCTGTGCCATCGCTTTTCCATAATTCGTTGCCGGTAGTGGGCATATTGGCTGAAAAATATACCGTGCCGTTCACATTGGTGATGTACGTGGGCCCAGCGCCCGTGGTATTGCTCGTGGTATTAATATCTTTAACCAATGAGAATTGCTGGGCAGAGGAATAAATACTTAAGAACAACATCGTTGCCAGCAGGGTACAGGGCTTTTTTCTCATCACCGGGTTTGTTTTGGGATCTGATTGTCAAATAGTGTAGTGAGCAAAATTAAAATGCCGGATGAGAAAAGACAATCCCCCAAAAGAGGTACAATAAATGTCATGTAAACACGGCGGCTAAGCCTGCAAATTCTTGATTTGCAGGATTTTTGACGCGGCAAAAAGAAAGAAAACACTTCTTTTCCCTGGCATTGGGAGGTTTGCAAAGCAGTCTTCATTTTTTAATGATCTGTAATGATAATAATTGTATTTTAGACAGTAATTATAACCTGTTTGTCATATGATGCGATTTGCACCTAAAATATGGTTGCAGGCGATCGGCATGATCATCCTGCTGGTAACCGGCGCACACGCGCAAACTACCCCTCCTGCCGGGCCTCCGCGTGGCCTGAGAAGAGACTCCATCACAGAGAACGATAGCATACGCAGTATCGCGCCATTCTTTAAACCGGCAACGACGGCAAAAAAAACACCTGATGCGGACGGCTTTATCCAGCGTTGGTTGTTACTGGAGCCGATCAATAAGTCAATACGAAGCAATATTGTATTTACGGCTGACTACCTGAAGAAAGCGTTTGACACCAGTTATTTCCCGGACCAGTTCACCGTTATCCCTAAAGATGGCGAAAAGGTAAAGGTGGGCGAGCAGGAACTGGCATGGCACGCCCTGGAAAGCCCGACTTTCAATATGAAATTATTCCGTTTCGCCTACGGCCTGCACAAGCAAAACTACTCGGTGCTGTTTTGGGCGGTAACCATCGTGAACAGCCCGCGCGAAATGAAAAATGTACGGTTAACAGTAGGGTCCAACGGAGGGTCCATGTGGTGGCTGAACGGAAAACAGGCAGTGCTACTTGACGGCGACAGGCGCATGGTAATGGATGATGGCGCTTCTGCGCGCCTGACACTTAATAAGGGAAAAAATATACTACGCGGGGCGGTGATCAACGGCCCGGGATTAAGCGACTTTTGCGTTCGCTTCCTGGACGAGAACGGAGCGCCGGTAAAGGACCTTACCATCACTACAAATTAGTATTAAGTATGAAGATCAGAATAGTAAGCGTTATAGCTGCGCTTTCGATATATGTCGGCGGGTCAGCCGTTGCACAAATTGGCAAACCATTTATACATGACCCTTCTACCATCGCACAATCGGATGGGAAATATTACACCTTTGGTACGGGTGGTGGCGGCCTGATATCCGATGATGGCTGGACATGGAACGGCGGCGCCGTGCGCCCGGGCGGCGGGGCCGCACCCGATGTATTAAAAATTGGCGACCGCTATCTTGTTACTTATGGTGCGACCGGCGGCGGGCTGTTCGGAGGGCATAATGGAAAGATATTGACCATGTGGAATAAAACGCTTGACCCAAAGTCGCCCGATTTCAAATATTCGGACCCTATAGTAGTTGCTTCATCCGATGGCATCGAAGATAATGATGCGATCGACCCCAGTCTTTTTCTCGACCCGGCCACCGGAAAGCTATGGTTAACTTACGGTACTTATTTTGGATACATCCGCCTGGTGGAACTTGACCCCAAAACAGGTAAGCGGGTAGCGGGCAATAAGGCCTTGAATATCGCCATTGATTGTGAAGCCACAGACCTGATCTACCGCGATGGATGGTACTACCTGTTAGGTACACATGGCACTTGCTGCGACGGGCCGAACTCCACGTATAATATTGTTGCCGGGCGCTCCAAAAAAGTGACCGGTCCTTATGTTGATAACATCGGCAGGGAAATGTTAAAGGGCGGTGGTAAACTGGTTGTGGCGGCCGGCGACAGGCTTATCGGCCCCGGTCATTTCGGTCGTACGGTTTTGGGAGACGGCATTGAAAAAATGTCCTGCCATTATGAAGCCGACCTGAACCAGGGTGGCCGAAGCGTGCTTGGCATCCGCCCCTTGCTATGGAAAAACGGATGGCCCGTTGCGGGCGATAACCTCAAAGAAGGAACATACGAAATAGCCTCTGAAAGACGGGGATATGCCCTGCAAATAGACGTTGATTTTACCCGGATGGCAGGCGTAGCGCGCGGCTTTAACCGCAACAACGATGAGCCGGTAAAATCTATTCCCTCACAGGAGTTGGCGGACGTAATAAACAATTGGCCAACCGGGAACATTGGTGTAACAACAGGCGACTATATGTTCCGCCCGCATCAGAAGTGGGCCATTACAGCCGTTCCCGGCGTGGGCGGCTACCTTGGGGGACCTTATTATAAAATAACGATAGCAGGAACAGGCAGGGCATTAGCGGCTACTGCAGACGCAGAAGTGATAACAGTACCTGAATTTACCGGTGGGCCTGAGCAATTATGGATGATAGATCAATTGACGGATGGAACATACCGTATCATGCCTAAAGCAATGCCCAACTCGAAAGAGCAGCTAGCACTGGTATCCTTTGGGGACAGTACGCCGACATTAGCTAAGTTTGATAGGAAGAGCGATAACTGTAAATGGGATCTCAGGACGCATTAATAACGTTCACTATCGGGCATTAGACCTGGAATACCCCACGCTGGATTATCGAAAAGCATAAGCCACGGTTCGATTACCTACTCACACACCCGGACCAGCCTACTCTTTTGTATACTCTTCCCCTTAATAGGTGACCAGCTCCTTCTGGACAGGGTAGCTCACCCCCCCCCCGCGAAAGGAGCCTGATTGACATTTCGCCTACCATCACAGCCATGCCCGTTATCACGGTCATCACTACATCTTGATAAGCCCGTTCAACTTGGAACGAATCGACAAAATGTTGAACAAAACGCCTGATCCAGATTAGGTACTTTGCCATTGTAATAAGTACCCTATAAGTTTCCAAGGAGATAATGTACGTATTACACGATTGCAGGGCGTGCTTTTGAGGTACACCTGTTTAAGATTTTTATAAACCAAGACAACGCCATTATGAAATTGCAACCCCCGAAAACCTATGCGTTTATTTTGTTGCTGCTTTGTACAAGTACCTTCTATGCTTGCAAAGACAAGGAAATGGTAGGCGGCGGACATGATCCCTCCAAAGCTACCCTTTTTACAGATTTCTCACCCAGGAAAGGCGCCGTCAGAACACGCCTCTACATTTACGGAGATAATTTTGGTACAGATATTTCCATGATCCGTGTATATATCGGCAACAAAGAGATCAAGGTTGCCGGATCGAATGGAAAACAAATATACTGTTGGGTGCCCGGCCAAACGGTTACCGGCAAAGTACGGGTAGTTATAAAGGAAGGTGCAGATTCAGTGGAACATACCTTTACGGACCCCTTCACGTACATCAATAGTACCACGGTCGGCACGCTGCTGGGCAATGTAGACGAACTGGGGAACTCCTCCATCGTAGACGGCACCTTTGAAGAAGCCAGGTTCTCCTATCCAGGTTGGGTAAGCTATGAGCCGGAAACCAATGTATTGTTTGTAACAGAGCTGGACCGGGCAGTAAGGCGGGTAGACCTGAACGCCAGAACGGTGTCTACACTGGTGACCAATGGGCAGGCTTCCTTCACCAAGATGCAAACTACCACACTCAGTGCCAATAAAGACACCTTGTTCCTGGGCGATGATAACGGTAATCTTACTGCCAGAACCAAGGTAGCAGTAGCCTACACCCTGCGTTCGGAAAACTACCGCCGTGTACATCCTTATATCTACGATCCCGCCTGCTATTCCACCGCTCCACATCCTGTCACCAATGAAATGTTCTACAATGGGTACCAGGGCGTAAGTATCAAGAAAGCCATCCCGGATGCGGTCACCGGGGATCTTAACCCCAAACTGCTGTTCCTGGTAGGAGGCAGCACCAATAGCAATTCACTGATCTTTTTCCATCCCACGGGCAACTATGCCTATATCGTGTTGCCTACCCGCATCTATAAGAGCATCTACAACTGGAATACGCGGGAGCTGGAACCTCCCATTCTCTTTGCAGGAAGCGCTACGGCGGGCGATGTGGATGCCATCGGTACTTCGGCCCGCATCCGCAAGGCTTACCAGGGGGTCTTTGTGAAAAATCCCACTTATACCGGGCAGGCCGATGAGTATGACTATTATTTTTGTGACCAGACCAACCAAAGTATCCGCATATTAACGCCCACCGGGGTGGTCTCCACGTTTGCCGGTAAAGGCAGTCCCACGCCTGACGGAAGTGTAAGAGGTTATATTGACGGTGATCCAAGAACGGAAGCCCGTTTTGCCGACCCTTCGGGTATCGACTATGACCCGGTACGGAAGATCTTCTACATCGCGGAGCGCGACAATAAACGCATTCGTACCATCTCAGTAGAATAATATTTTTAACCCATTGCCCTGTTGCGTTGAGCACTATACTGTAATAGTGAGACGCAGGCAGGCAATTACCGAATACAGACTTATGAGAAAAATTGTCTTTATACTAATGGCAATTGTTGGGGCTGTTACCTGTACCTGTGCACAGGATACGGCCACCATCGCCGTTACCATTACCGGCACGGTCATTAATGAGCAGAAAGAACCGATACCGGGCGTAACGGTAACGATCAAAGATCAGCCCGGCCTGGGCATCAGCACCAACGAAAAAGGAGTCTATACCATAAAGGCCAATAAATACCAGTGGCTTGTTTTTTCGCACATAGGCTTCGGGCAGCAGGAGATCATGATAAAAGATGGGTTGACCATCCATGTAACGCTTAGCGCCTCGGGAAAAAAAGCCATGGATGAAATCATTGTAACGGCATTGGGGCGTCAGAAAAAAGCTACGGTAACGGGCGCTATCACCACGGTCGATGTCTCCACGCTTAAAACATCCACTTCCAGCATTACCAATGCACTGGCAGGCAACGTCTCAGGGGTGCTGGCGATGCAGGGGAGCGGACAGCCGGGCAGCAACGCCTCCGAATTCTGGATACGGGGTATATCCACGTTTGGCGCAGGCACATCAGCCCTGGTATTGGTCGATGGTTTTGAAAGAAGCCTGAACGAGATCAATATTGAAGACATTGAAACCTTTACCGTGCTGAAGGATGCATCCACCACCGCCATATACGGCTCCCGGGGAGCAAACGGGGTAGTGCTGATCACCACTAAAAAAGGTAAAACGGATAAGGTAAGCATCAATGGCAAGTACGAGGGATCTTACAATACCCGGACGTTTACCCCCAAATTTGTTGATGGGTACACCTATGCCAGCCTGATGAACGAAGCACGCGTTACCCGCAACGAAGAGCCGTTTTATTCTATAGAAGACCTGGCGCTGATCAGGAACCAATTGGATCCCGACCTGTTCCCGGACATTAGCTGGATGGACATGTTCCTGAAACGTGGCGCTATTACGCAGCGTGCCGCACTCAATTTCGACGGCGGCGGTTCGCTGGCGCGCTATTTTGTATCCGGCAGCTATATTAATGAGGGCGGCATGTACGAAACGGGCGAAAACCTGAAAGGCTACAATACCAATGCCAACTATAAACGCTGGAACTACCGCGCCAATATAGATATGAATCTTACGGCCACCACCCTGGTAAGGGTAGGCGTGAGCGGTAGCCTGGGTAAGCAAAACCTGCCGGGCGGCACTTATGAGGAGATATGGGCATCGCTCATGGGACAAAATCCCATCTCGATCCCCATTAAGTATTCTACCGGACAAGTAGCATCAAGAGGAGGTGCTGAAAAGCAAAACCCCTGGGTGTTGATCACCCAGCAGGGCTATATTGAAAACTGGCAAAACAAGATCCAAACCAATGTTACACTGGAGCAGAACCTGAAATTTATCACGCCCGGCCTGCGTTTCGTAGGACGCTTTGGTTACGACAACAATAACAACAACTACATACGCCGCATGAAATGGCCCGAAGGATGGATCGCAGAACGGCAGCGTGAGTCGAACGGCGACCTGCGGTTAAAAAGAACGATTACCGAGCAGCTGCTAACCCAGCGCTCGGATGCAACCGGCGACAGGGCAGAAACCTTCCAGGGAGAACTGCACTATACCAAAACCATTCAAAGCCACAGTTTCGGAGGAATTGTTCAGTACACCCAGGAAAAAAAGGTGAACACTTCCAATTATGCCGAAGACCTGATGCAGGGTATAGAACGCCGCAATCAACGGGTGGCAGGCCGTTTTACCTATGGTTTCCGGTCGCGTTATTTCTTTGATGTAAACTTTGGGTATAACGGTTCGGAAAACTTTGCTACCGGGCATCAGTTCGGACTGTTCCCGGCTGTTTCCGGCGCCTGGAACGTAGCGGAAGAAGAATTTATACAGAAAAAGCTGCCCTGGATGGACATGTTCAAGATCCGCTATTCCTTTGGGAAAGTGGGCAACGATTATATGCCTGTCCGCTTCCCTTACCTGGCCTCCTTTAGCACCAATGCGGAGGCAGGCTACAACTGGGGCGATCTCGAAAGTAAAAACAGCTATTCCGGGCTCACCTACTCAAGGGTAGCCTCCAACAGCATTACCTGGGAAGTGTCTACCAAGCACGATCTGGGCCTGGATTTTTCTTTTTTCGGAGACAAGTTCGGCGGTGCGCTCGATTATTTTCATGAGCAGCGCGATGGCATCTATATGGAAAGGCAATTCATCGCGGACATTGTAGGGTTGAAAGGGCAGGATCCCCGGGCCAACGTAGGTTCTACGGTATCCAGCGGCTTTGATGGACAAGTGAAATTCTCTCAGCAGATCAACAAACTAAACCTCAGCGTGCGCGGTACCATGACCTATAGCCGCAACAAAATACTGGAAGCGGATGAACAGTACAGCAACTATCCCTATACAACGCGTGCAGGTTTTAGGGTAAATCAAAACAAAGGCCTCGTTGCGCTGGGGTTATTTGAAAGTTATGAAGATATCCGCAACAGCCCTACCCAGGATTTTGGAAGGGTAGCGCCGGGCGATATTAAATACAAGGACATTAATGGCGATGGAACCATTAATGACAATGATATTGTGGCGGTAGGCGCCACCCGCTATCCCAATCTGGTGTACGGTTTTGGTCTATCTGCTAACTGGAAAGGTTTTGATGCCAGTGTATTATTTCAGGGAGCCGGCAAGTCCTCTTTCTTTATAAACGGATTCACGGTGTATCCCTTTAGCCAGGGCGATTGGGGTAATATCCTTAGTGATGTGGTAGAGTCAGGCCGCTGGGTGCTGGGTGAAAATGAAGATCCCAGGGCCGCTTACCCCAGGCTGAGCTATAATGGAAGCGCCAACAATTACCGGGCATCTACCTACTGGCTGCGTGAAAGTTCTTATATACGGTTAAAAACGGTGGATGCCGGATATACTTTCCCCAAAGCGATCACCAACAGGATGGGTGTAAAAACGATGCGCGTGTACTTCCTGGGCACCAACCTGCTTACTTTCTCCAAATTTAAGATGTGGGATCCTGAAATGAATAGCACCAATGGCCAGGCTTATCCGCTGGCTAAAACATTCACTTTTGGCTTAACCGTAAACCTGTAATACAAAAGGCTATGAAGCAAAAACAAATTATAATAGGCGTGTTGTTAACAGGTGTGATAGCCTGTCTGGCATCCTGCCGTAAGTACCTTAACGTAGAGCATTACTTCAATGACCGGCAAAGCGAGGAGCGTATCTTCAAAAGCAAGGACTATACGGAACAGTGGCTCGCCAGCGCCTACAATGCGTTGTTGAACAACAACCTGGAGATGGGCAATACGGGTAATAACCTGACCAATTATTCGGATGATATGTACTTCAACGAATCCTCGGGGGGCAATGGAGAAAAGTACCGGAGGTTCAAATTCGGAGAATACGACCATACCTGGGTTCAGTCCTGGTCCCAATCCTATGGAGGCATCCGCCAGGCATCCGTCATGCTCAACAGTATGTCGGATGGCAGCACCTTCACCGAAAGTCAGGTGGCCGGTTATAAGGCGCAGGCGCGGTTTGTGCGCGCTTACCTGTACTGGCTGCTATTGCGCAAGTATGGCCCGGTACCCATCATGCCCGTTAAAGGGGTGAACTATGACGACAGCTATGATAACCTTTCTTACCCCCGCAACACCTATGATGAAGTGGCCACTTTTATAGCCGAAGAGATGGCGCTGGCTGCGAAGGACCTTCCCCTCAAGTGGGACAATCGCAATATTGCCCGTCCCACACGTGGCGCGGCATTGGCTACCCGTGCCAAAGCCTTGCTCTTCGCTGCCAGTCCGCTGGCCAATGGTAACCCGGAAATGGCTGATTTTACCAATGATAAGGGACAACCACTGATCTCCCTGCAGTACAACGAAGAAAAATGGGCCCGGGCAGCAGCTGCCTGCAAGGATGTGATAGATCTCGGCGTGTACAAACTCTACACCACGGTGTCCAGGACAAGGGGCACTACGGATTATCCGGCGACCATTACCCCGCCGTTTCATCCTGACTATTCTGTGCGGAATTTTCCCGATGGCTGGGCCGACATTGATCCTTTCGAATCTTACCGGTCGGTGTTTAATGGAGAACTGTACGCTTCCGAAAACCCTGAAATGATCTTTACCCGGGGCGACAACCAGATCAATGCAGAGGGTGGTATAATGGCGTTGGCCAGACTGCAGATGCCTAAAACGGGAGGGGGATACAATTCTCATGGCCTTACACTGAAACAATGTGATGCCTACTGCATGGACGACGGAACGCCTTTTGACAGGCAGGCTGTACGCAGTAAGTACGGCAATAATATGTTTGTGCAGGCAAGTGAATTAAATGACTTTAAGCCATTGCTGGCCAATGTATGGAAAGAATTTGCCCACCGCGAACCCCGTTTTTATGCTTCGGTGGCTTATAGTGGCGCACTTTGGACCATGTCCAGCGCGGTGAGCAATCTACCTACCGTTACTAACCAGCAGATACATTATTACCGCGGTGAGTTTAATGGTTATATAAACGGAGATACCTGGCTGCCCACCGGTATTGGCATCATGAAATTCGTTAACCCCAAAGACAATAACAGCGGCAATGGAGGTAAGATATTTCCCAAAGTGGATCTTGCCATCCGTTATGCAGATATCCTGCTGATGTATGCCGAATCGCTGAATGAACTGAGCGGTACTTATACTATTCCTTCCTGGGATAGCAGCGCCTCCAATGCCGTATCCAGGAATATAGAGGACATGAAAAAAGCGATTGGACAAGTACGCATCCGCGGAGGTATACCCAACTTCGATCTGTCCATCTATGGCAGTAAGGAGGAACTGCGTAAGAAAATAAAACGCGAACGGCAGGTAGAGTTCCTGGGTGAAAACCAGCGCTACTACGACCTGCGTCGGTGGAAAGATGCGCCGGCAGATGAAGCAGAGCAGATATATGGCTTTAATACTTTTATGACGAAGGATCAGGCCACCCTGTTTTACACACCGGTTCGCGTGCCGCTATTACAAACTACTTTTTCCCGGAAAATGTATTTCTGGCCTATCGATTGGGATGAGCTGAAGAAAAACAAACGCCTGAATCAGTCGCCGGGCTGGCCTTCATTTGATTAAAAACTGTTTGATCTCGCTATAAAAAAAACTTACGCATGAAAAGTGTACAAAAATATATACTGATAGCCATATTGGGCTTTCTGTTCAGCGGCTGCACGGCAGAGTGGGAGGATGAACTTTATATACAGATGGTGTCCTTTAAAACCAAGCTGAACAGCGAAGGTGTTGCCCCCGTATACCTGCGCTATAATAAAAATGGTGAGGTGGTGTACAAGCTGCCCCTCATCGTAAGCGGATCGCAGCCCAATCAATCCGATAAGTACGTTAAAATAGAGGTGGATAATGATACCCTCAATATTTATAACAAAGAGAAATACCAGTACCGAACCGATCTGTATTTTAAACAACTGCCTGCGCAGTTCTTTGAATTGCCTTCACCCACCTGTTTTATTCCCAGGGGATCCAATACGCAAAACTACCCCGTAAAGTTCAAATTCGACAACCTGGACCTGGTGGAACGTTATGTGCTGCCACTTACCATCAAAGAAGATCCGTCTTATATTACCAATACCCGTAAGGGCTGGCGGAAAGCTTTATTGAACGTGATACCCTTTAATGATTACTCAGGCAATTATTCAGCTACCTCCATGAACGCGTATTTTGATGGTCAGACCACAAACCCGCTGGTATCGAGCACCAGAACCGCCTGGGTGGTAGATGAAAGATCGGTATTCTTTTACGCTGGTGTAACCGAGGAAAGGTCTGAAGCCCGGGGCGGGTATAAAATAGTCATGGAGTTTTTGGAGCCTGTTAAAGAAGGCAACGGCGACCTGGTAGGGGCATTAAATGTGCACGCGACCAACGACGCCATCCATTTTGAAATGCTTGGCCAGCCCAGCTATAAGATCACGCAGACGGTTGATCCCACTAAGAAATACCTGGTAAAACAATATTGTACCGTAAACCTGCGGTACAAATATGATGATATTACCACCATGCCAGGTACACCGGTAAGGTACCGGGTGGAAGGTACTATGACCATGGAGCGCCAGCGAAATATACTGATACCGGATGAGGACCAGGCTATAGAATGGTAAAGCGCATAACTAAACAGTATCAATAAACACTTGCAAATGAAAAGATTCATTATAACAATAGGTATACTCGGCGGCGTAATGCTATCCTGCGCCTGCCAAAAAACAAAAGAACCTTATTACGACCCCATACCAGAAAAGCCCTCGGAGCCTGAAACGCCAAAAGGAGAGTGGTCCGGCTTTACCCGTGACAGCTTGTTCTTCAATCCCATTATGACCGGAGGTCCTGATCCCTGGGTGATCCGGAAGAACGGCATCTATTACTACACCTATACGCAGGGTAGTAAGTTGGTGATATTGGAAACCAAAAACCTATCAGAGCTTGCCTCTGCACGCCGGTATGATGTGTGGACGCCGCCTGCAGGCCAGCCCTATTCAAAAAATGTATGGGCGCCCGAACTGCATGAGATCAATGGCAAGTGGTATTTTTATTTTGCCGGAGATGATGGCAATAATGCCAACCACCGCATGTATGTAGTGGAAAACAGTTCCCCTACACCTGTAGAAGGCACCTGGCAGATGAAGGGCAAGGTAGCTGACCCTACTGATCAATGGGCAATAGATGGAACGATACTGCAGCATAATGGCCAACTATATATGATATGGTCAGGAGGCAATGCAGGCGCCCCGCCACAGAATATCTATATCGCTACAATGAGCAATCCCTGGACGATTTCCGGCGAAAAGGTAATGATCGCAACACCCAATTATGACTGGGAAAAAAATGGCAACCCTATCAATGAAGGGCCGCAGGTGCTGATCAATCCACAGGGGCGCGTCTTTGTCATCTATTCGGGAAGTGGTTACTGGGTGGACGGTTATTGTTTGGGACAACTCTCGTTGAAGGAGGGAGGAGATCCCATGAATCCGGCTGATTGGACAAAAAAGAATCACCCCATCTTCTCCATGAGATCCGAAAGCAGCATTTTCGGGCCGGGGCATAATGGCTTCTTTACATCACCCGATGGCAAGGAGGACTGGATCATTTACCATGCCCGGTCTGTTGCCAATAGCAGCAGTGCTGCCCGTAGTCCCTACATACAACGCTTTACCTGGAATCCGGACGGGTCGCCTAATTTTGGCCTTCCATCGCTCACGGCTACTCCTCAAATGCGCCCATCCGGTGAACCATGGCGCTATATCCATTCCAAAGCCAAATGGTCAATTGCCGGCTTTAGCTCAGAGGAGGCTGCCAGCGGTCGCCTGGCTTCTGCCATTATTGATGGCAACCTGACTACCATTTGGATAACACGCTACACTACTGATGCAACGGATTACCCCAATCACTGGGTAACGATTGACATGGGAGCAACGGCTACAGTAGACGGGTTTATCATATCCCAGAAGGATGGCGATCGTAAGATAAAAGAGCTGGAAATACTGATCAGCAATGACAACAATGCCTGGGAAAGCACCGGTATGTTCAAGCTCAATGATGTTAACCTGCTTCGCCAATACATCGATCTGCCGCAACGCAAGCAGTTCCGTTATTTTAAGCTGGTTCCTACATCAGGACACGATACCCAAAAGCAGCCGGGCTTAGCAGAAGTGTCTACCTTCAGGTTGAAAGAGTAGCATGCAAAGCCTTCACTATGTGTGATCATTACCGATAAATAGGACGTTTTTGTTGTAATGGCGGAAATCACACCCTGGAATGTCGTGTTTACACCGCGTGCGATCCTGTATTGAATGTTAGTTTTGTATGGTCAGAACGATCAAACCAACATTTAAACAACAGTATGAAAAATTCATTCAAAACAGGTGATTTGCTTACATCGGTGTTGCTAATAGCCATGCTGTTTGTAGCATTCTCATCAAACGCACAACAGATGAAACCTTTCAGCAGCGGTTACGTGCCTGCCAATGGCACCAAGGTTTATTACGAAGTATATGGGGAGGGCAGGCCCATCGTTTTACTGCACGGTGCTTTTATGACCATTAATACGAACTGGGGGGAATTGATCCCTGAGCTGTCAAAAAACAGAAAAGTAATTGCCCTTGAATTGCAAGGCCATGGACATACCCCTTTTTCAGATAGAAAATTATCGCATGCTACCCTGGCCAGTGATGTAGAAAAAGTAATGGAGTACCTGAAAGTTGACAGTGCCGATGTAGTAGGATTCAGTTTTGGCGGCTCTGTGGCGTACCAGGTTGCTATACAATTCCCTAAGCGGGTAAAGAAATTAGTGATCATTTCTTCCACTTATAAAAGTACTGGCTGGCTGCCTGCCGTCAACAATGCGTTTAAACAAATGAAGCCTGCACTTTTTGAAGGTAGTCCTATGCAGGCGGCCTACGAAGCAGTGGCGCCTGATAAAACAAAATGGACAAAGTTTCTGGAGCAGATGATTGCTTTAGCCGGAACGCCATTCGACTTCGGTGATGCCAATATATCAAAAATTGCGGCGCCCGTATTGATCATAGCGGGGGACAATGACGGGCTGGACAAAATAGAGCTCGCCAAAACCTATCAATTGCTGGGAGGGAATGTTTCTGTAGAAATGGGAGCCGTGTCGAAATCGCAGCTCGCCATGGTGCCTGCACAAGGGCATGTCAGCCTGATGATGCAGACCACAACGATCCTGACTTATTTGAACAGCTTTCTACAGTAAAAATATTACCATTCACTCATTGGTGTTTCGTAGGCATACAGGTCATCAGTACTTTGCACCCCTATGTATCTTAAAGAATAGGGCAATAAAAAGCAACCGCCGGGAGTTTAATTACATTATTTTCGGCTTTAATGTATTGAATCTATTTGTATGCGTACACCTGCTCAACGGCTTAAAATTGGCGAAGGGAAGATAAGCGGCTATTCGTCGATATTCCTGGGTTTACTGTCCCTGACCGGCGTTATTTGTTTTAAATACCCGGAATGGCTCACCACACCCCAATTCAGGGAAGTATACACAGGGGAGTCTATGAAGATAGTGTTGACGGCCACCATCATCGCCTCTTTTCTGTTTGCGCTCGTCAGTTTTGTACTGAGCAAACAAAAGAAATGGGCCATGACGGGGTTGCTGCTCTGTACCCTGGCTATTGTTTTTGGCGGTTTACAGGTACAGGGCCGGACAGTAGAGAAGAACAACTGGCACCTGGGCGTTGACTGGTTATTGCTCGACCTGCTGCTGATGGCGGTGATCTTTGTGCCCATAGAAATGGTGTTTCCTAAAAACCGGCAACAAAGCAAGTTTCACGAAGAATGGAGGACGGATCTGTTGTATTTTGTGATCAGCCATTTGTTCATCCAGTTCTTTGGCGTTATTACCCAGCAGCCGGCCAAATTATTCTTTGGATGGATCGGACTCTCAGCGGTGCAGCATTGGGTGCAGCAACTGCCTTATGTGATCGAACTTTTCTTCGCCTTCCTGATCACCGACCTTTTTCAATATGCCGCCCATCGCTTTTTCCATTCCCATACCTACCTGTGGCGTTTCCATTCGGTGCATCATTCCACGAAGAATATGGATTGGCTGGCCGGATCAAGGACGCATTTTGTAGATATCTTCGTCACCCGGTCCATGACCTTTATTCCCCTGTATGTGTTTGGATTTTCGGAGATCACGTTCAATACCTATATCATCTTCATGGCCATCCATGCGGTGCTCATACATGCCAATACGCGGATCAACTTTGGTTTCCTCAAATACATTTTTGCCACACCGCAGTACCACCACTGGCACCATTGCGAAGATCCCCGGTACTATGGAAAGAACTTTGCCACCATCTTCCCGTTTATCGATAAGTTATTCGGCACCTACTACCTGCCCGGCAATACCTGGCCGGAGGGAACAGGTCTGCGGGAGACGCATTTCCCTAAAGGATACATGAAGCAACTGGTGTATCCTTTTACGAAAAGCCCTTTTGATGAAAACCTGGATATGGAGAATGAGACCAAGCGGTAACTGGTATCCCGAGGGAACCTGTCAGGCAGCGTTTCTTCATCTCATTCTACGGCAAGGGCATCAACGAGAGTCAAGGGGCTCCGAGAGCCGTCTATTTTTGCGCTGTTAATTGATCAGGGCAGGTATCTCTCTGGGCAAGAAACCAATAGAGTCGAAAAACTGGCTTTATTGAAAGTGACAAACGTACCATTTTGGGGAAAGTTAAGCCAGAGAACTGGATCCAGGTCATAAGGGAATTGACTCAAGATAAAGCCATGCAGGAAGCTGGTACGCTTCTTTTGATGATACCCAACACCTGTGAGTTGATTACAAAAATATATATCTTGTTATCTATTCTGGGGTATGTTCAAAAGGCAGTAAATCAATCATTTACTGTATTTCCTGTAGTTTGGTAATGCCAAGAACAGGAACGGCAGTACGCCATTATATAGCTTACCATTACGTTTTGTTCCCGAAGACACTATATAGAAACCGCATGTTTCGGCTTTCCGGGAGGTATAAGGGGAATCGCTAATAAGCAAGCAATTGTAGGCCTCTTTTGGGAGAACCGGTGAGATAGATAAATATCTTACCCGATGTTTTTCCTTAGAGCCACCAATAATTGACAAGATATGCACACCCTCCCTACAGTATAATATGTCTGTGCCTGTAAATAGAATAACTTTATTAGATGGAAGCATCTGCAACATTATCGTCGCTTGGGTTCGACAAAAACACCTCGCTTATGCGTATAGTAGAAGGCGAACCAGAACTTACGAATCTTATGCAGGAGGTAAACGTCCTGGATTTAACAGCACCAACAGAAGCCGTAGATGCCTACCTGGCGAGATGGGCGGCTATTCTCGGAGACACTTCTCCTGAGCTGGAGCTAGCGGATCAGGGATACAGATTCTGGAAGAAAAATGAAAAACCATCGTTGGGCCGTATTACAGCCGAAGTAATGGTAATCATCGAGACGGTCCTTGCTAATAAGCGTGTGCTCTATCTACCCTCATCGCCCACTGCCCAGAAACAACAGATCATCGACGCCATAACCGAGGTTGTAAAGCAGGTTATCCGAGGCTATATTCTGCTGCCTAGCATGCAAGCTCTTAAAGAAGCTAAAAAGATAATATTGAAATATCCCTCCTTTTTTAAGCGTGCTGGAATTGCGAAGGACACAGTTATGGAAACGGCAGCTTGGCTCCATGCAATTGAAAACGCAAGGCTGGATCCTGATATTACCATCCGTGAACTGGAAGAAGCGAGACCTCTCGCTTCTAGCATGATTTCAGTTTTCGAGTCACTACAGACGCCTGACAGATTCAAAACGATCCAGGAACATATTAATATTTTCCTTGAAAAAACGAAAGAAGGACCTTATAAAGCGTTAAGAATAGACCCCAATTTCGTAGCTGATGGATATAATATGGCAATCAGGGGTGAAAATGTATCCGTCTGGACCCTGGTATTAGAAAATAGCTTATGGCTAAAAGGGAAAAGCCCCTTCTACGACTATCAAAAGCATATGCACCTGGAGTGTATACCAGGAGATATGGTTCGGGATATGATTGACAGCATACAGCGTGGTTATGCAGGCAGTTACTATCTCGCCTATTTGGAGAAAGAACTTAAGAAAAAAGACCAGCCTATTGAATTGATTAATAGCGATTTAGTAAGGGCGGATAGGCAGGTAGCGGGGGGGCAAATCAAGTGGGGAGGTCAATGTAATCAGGTATATGCGCTGCTGCAGGAACTCAAGGCGATCGGCCTCGTAAATAATACCAACCAGGAGTTAGCACCCATACTTAAAGAACTGTTCGACGTATTCCGGGATACAAAGGCCTCAACTATAGAAAGAGAACTAGGTAGAAAGCAGAAACTGCCTAAGGCCAGGCGGCTCGAAGTAAAAAAAATGATTACGTCAGAAAATACGCCGTAATCTTTATGTCCACTGGCTTTCGGTTCTTTGTAGAAAATTACAAATCAATGAAAATCAAAGGACGTTACGAAGTAGAGTTCGATCGTAAGGACTGGTGGTGCATTATTGTACTGTTTGTACTGGTAGCGGGTATAATAGTGGGCAATACCGCTGTAAATGATTTTCTGAAAGATCTTTTTAAAAGATGAAACACGCACCAAGTCGCTGATTGCTGTACCCCAAAGCTCACGCGATTGATGAAAATAAACACCACATGTATACACATCGTATCAGGTGAATCCCATCATCGACGTATTACCAAAATTAACCTTATTGTTGTCGTAAAAAATCATTTGTATTTTGGATACTAAAAATCATATTGTTTCCGGCGCGGCCTCGACAATAAGGCGGTTGCTTCCTTGTCGTTATTCTTAAACATTTCCTTATCGGGGTCCCAGTAGATCTTCCTTTTTAGTTTCATGGCAATCTGGTGCAGCAGGCAGGCACTGCAGGAGCGATGACCCACCTCAACAGGTGCCACAGGTTGTTTTCTTGTTTTAATACAATCGAGCCAGTTGGCATGTTGTTCACTACTCTCGTAGAGCTGTATTTCATTAGGGCCAATGACCGATTGTAAGATCCGCGGATTGCTGGCGTCAATGGGTTTAATGCCATCTTTATCGGCCACCGGGTCACTATCCGTTACCCGGTAAGCACCACGCGTAGCCCACAGCCAGCCTTCTGTCCCAATAAACTTTACCCCATTGGGCAATTCATTGGAAACGATCATGTGCACACCATTGGCGTATAGCGCTTCCGTGCGAAAAATGCCATGCACGTTCCAAAGCCCTTTATAATGGGGATCATCAGTGGGGAAATTGGCATGTCCCCACACTTCAACGGGCCCGCTGTATTCCATACCCATGGCCCAATGCGCCGTATCGATATGGTGCGCGCCCCAGCCCGTGATCATGCCGGCGCCAAATTGCTCGCAGCGCAACCAGCCAGGGCGGCTGGTAACGCCTCCTGCGGCAGCCTGGGAATGTACCCGGTCTTCTGTATAATACACCGCAGGCGTTGCGCCCAGCCAGGCATCATAATTCAGGTTGGCAGGAACAGGCATCTGTATGGGGTTGCCGCCACCGGGGTCGCCCGGCAATCCCACTTCAATGGTTTTCAACTGACCAATCCTTCCATTGCGGACCAGCTCACATACTTTTTTGAATTGCGGCCAGGGGTTGATCGACTTCTGCTGACTGCCCATCTGCAGGATTCGCCCTGTCTTTTTTACTTCATTAGACAGTATCCTTCCTTCTTCGATGGTCAGGGAGGCAGGCTTTTGCAAATAAACATCCTTGCCTGCGCGGACAGCATGAACACCCACAATGGCATGCTGGTGATCGGGCAAACTGATGTGGACGGCATCAATGTCTTTATTCAACAAGAGTTCCTTGTAATCATAATAGGTTTTGATCTCCCAATCGCCCGTCAGTCCACCGTTTATGGCCGAAGCTTTTATATAATTGTTCCGCACCGCCTGCACCCCTGCATCGGCCCGGCTCTTATCTACATCGCACACTGCCATGATCCGCGCGCCGGCATACCGGGCAATCTCTGTCATATCATGGGAGACGGATATTCTGCCGCAGCCAATCGATGCCACATTAATGCGGTTGCTGGGGGCATGTTGACCAAACACCGATGCGGGAACAATGGTTGGAAGATTCAGCGCGATCGTAGTGCCAATCGATGCTTTTACCGAATTGGTTAAAAACCTGCGGCGGCTTATGGATGGTTTGTTTTGCTTTTTTCCCATGGCAAGTATTTATTGAAGTACTCTAACCCTTTGAAAAATTAACTTTCTGTGCAGCCTTTTGTGCTTTCAATGCCAGTTCGGTGGCGAGGAAACAGTGGTGCTGCGTCATGGCGGTTTCGGTACGGTTGAGCACATCATCTACCAACTGCCGGCCGTAGGGGAGGTCTACCTTACTGCAATCAACGTATTGTGTCTCCTTCCCATTTACTAAAAAGAGATGGTTGCCACCGGTCCTTCCCGCGATGTCTACATTCTTGCGCACCTCGATATAACCTTCCGTACCCAGCACGGTAAGTCTTCCATCTCCCCAGGTATTCAACCCGTCTGGCGTAAACCAATCTACCCGGATATACCCGGTACCTCCATTGCCGCGAAGCATGATATCGCCGAAATCTTCGAAGGCAGGATACTTTGCATGGGCCACATTGCCAACCTGCGCTGCTACTATTTCTGCCTGGTTGGAATTGGTGAAGAAAAGGAACTGATCGAATTGATGGGAACCTATATCGGTAATAATGCCTCCAAAATACTTTTTATCGAAAAACCATTCCGGGCGTGTATTGGTACTCATGCGGTGGGGAGCCATAATGACGGTCTGTATGACTTTGCCAATGGCGCCTGCTTTGATCAGCTCGCCCGCCTTAATGGTGGCTTTGTTCTCCAGCCGTTCGCTGTACATGATGGAATAGATACGGCCAGTTTGCTTTTGAACTTTGCGCACTTCTTCCAATTGCTTCAAGGTAGTGATGCCGGGTTTATCAGACATATAATCCTTCCCGTGCTGCATGGCCCTGATGCCAATGCCTGCACGTTCTACCGGTATGGCTGCGCTGAGAATGAGTTGTACGGATTTATCTTCCAGCACTTCCTTTTCACTGGTGGCCAGCTTTACCTGCGGGTATCGTTTTACAAACGCGGCAACCAGATCGGGTTCTTTGGCATACAGCGATACCAATTCTCCACCGCCGCGGATCACGGCAGCCACCTGGCTATAGATATGGCCATGATTAATACCGATGACGGAAAACTTTATGCGTGGGTTATCAACCTGTCTTTCCGGAGCTTGTTCAACTGCTTCCTCATATATTCCTGCTGCGAATAGTTGTTGTGGTATGGTGGATGCGAGGCCTGCACCAGTTACGGTAGCAATACCTTTTAGAAATTGGCGTCGGCTGGCGTTTGATCTTGACATATGGCTTTATTGTGTGGTAAGTCGTTGGTCAACCAAGTTAGTGAACTTTTGATAGCGGTAGAGGAGAAGATGAATAAATAGAAAATTTCTAATTGGTTAACTCAGGACAGTTCAGGATAGGAGTAAAAATTCATTATATTGTGGTTTGTAAATCCCCCATTGGGTATTCCGAAAACGTTTTCGATAAATAAAAATTCTTGCCGATATGAAAAGATCCCGTCGTCATTTTATTCAACAGACTGCATTAGCCGGCGCCGGCCTACTGGCTGCCAATGCCGGATTTTCCGCTCAGAGTTACAGACGTATCATCGGTTCCAACGACCGCGTTCGTGTGGGTGTAGTTGGTTTCTCAGACCGGCACAGAAGCTCGCATATTCCCTGCTTCATGAACCATTACAAAGAATTGAATTTTGATGTGGTGGCCGTATCGGATATCTGGAAAAGAAGGAGGGAGGAAGGCGCGGCTACCTGGAAAGAGAAAATGGGACACGATGTAGTGGCCTGCCGGAACAATGAAGAAATGTACAGCCAGAAATTAGTGGACGCCGTATTCATCAGCACCGCCGATTTTCAACATGCCCTGCATACCATCGAGGCCGTAAAGGCCGGCTGCGATGCCTACGTGGAAAAGCCTTTTGCAGAGACGATGGAAGACAATCGGGCTGCCCTGAAGGCCGTAAAAGCTACTGACCGCATTGTGCAAATAGGTTCGCAAAGAAGAAGCGGCGCCAATTACCATGCCGCCAATGAGTTCATCCGCTCCGGCAAGTTTGGCCCCATCACGATGGTGGAACTGACCTGGAACGTAAACCAGCCCGGCCGCTGGCGCAGGGCTTCACTGGTGGAGCAATGCAAGGAAGCAGATACCGACTGGAAACGCTACCTGATGAACAGGCCATATGAGCCCTGGGATGCCCGCAAATACCTCGAGTTTCGTTTGTTCTGGCCTTATTCATCCGGCCTGGCCGGTCAATGGATGAGCCACCAGATCGATACGGTGCATTGGTTCAGCGGACTGCAACATCCCCGCAGTGTGGTGGCCAATGGCGGTATTTATATGTGGAAAGACGGCAGGAGGAACTGGGATACCATTACGGCTGTATTCGATTACGGTCCTGTCAATGACCTGACTACCGGCTTCCAGGTTACTTTCGGCAGCCGAATGCACAATGGTGATGAAAGACCCACGGAGATCTACTATTCCAATGGCGGCGAGCTGAACCTCAACACCAACAAAGTGTCTCCCACAGGCGGCCTGAACAAAAGATTTGCCGATGAAATGAAAATGCAACCCAACCTGTTGCCGGCAATGAGTCTCACCGAAGCAGAACCGGTGATCGCTTCTGCCAATACCGGTGGTGATAAGCTCACCAGCAACCACGTACGCAACTGGATGGAATGTGTACGCAGCCGCAAACAACCCAATGCGCCGGTAGAAGCCGGTTATAGTCATTCTGTGGCCACCATCATGACCAATGCCGCTGTGCATACCGGTCAGAAAGCCACTTTCAATGAAAAGACACAAGAAGTAATGGTAGGCGGGAAGCCTTTTAAATATTAAAAATATGCCCTCAATAAAAAATATCGGGCTGTGCGCATTGTGCACGGCCTTCTTTGCCACCTCTTTTGCTCAAAAAAAACAAGCTGTACAGGTTATAAAGGTTGACAAAGAAAATAAGGTCAACATCCTGATCGGTTCAAAACCTTTTACCAGTTTTCTGTTTCCCGATACCCTGGAGAAACCGGTGCTTTACCCGGTACATGCTTCCAACGGAACGATCGTGACGCGGGGATTTCCTTTTACCCCCCTGCCCGGTGAACCAACGGATCACCCGCATCATATCGGCATCTGGTTCAACTTTGAAAATGTGAACGGGCTTGATTTCTGGAATAACTCCTTTGCCATTGCGGCTGATAAAAAGAACAAGTATGGCTGGATCAAGACCGACCGCATCCTGGAAACCCAAAGTGGTAATACAGGGGTATTGTCTTACCATGCCAACTGGACCAACCAGGCCAATGATATTTTGCTGGAAGAAACGACGCGGTTCGAATTCAGCGGTACCGAACATGAACGCATCATTGACCGGGTAACCACTTTGAAAGCCAACACCACGGTATTATTTAAAGATGCCAAGGATGGTATGCTGGGCCTGCGTGTCGCAAAGGATCTGCAGATACCCACCAAAGAAGAAAAGAAATTCACCGACGATAAAGGCAATGTGACCTCTGTAAAAGCCGAAGCGGCTTCCAATGGTAATTATATCACCAGTGCAGGCAAGGAAGGCGATGCTGCCTGGAGCACCCGGGCCGACTGGTGCAAACTGTACGGAAAGATGGGCAAGGATTCGATCAGTATTGCCATCATCGACCATCCGTCGAATATCAATTATCCTACTTTCTGGCATGCCCGTGGCTATGGCTTGTTTGCCGCCAACCCGCTGGGGGAAGCGATCTTTACCAATGGCGCGAGCGCTAAAAACCTGCAATTGCAAAAGGGTGAATCCGTTACTTTCCGTTACCGCATCGTAGTAAGCGATGGAAAGAAAACGCCTTCGGCGCAACAACTTAATCAGCTGGCGGCAGCGT
Organism: Paraflavitalea soli; assembly: GCF_003555545.1. Lineage (GTDB taxonomy): Bacteria > Bacteroidota > Bacteroidia > Chitinophagales > Chitinophagaceae > Paraflavitalea > Paraflavitalea soli. The sequence continues at coordinate 1,740,651 of NZ_CP032157.1, forward strand.
TTGCGGTAAAGAAGTAAGTATCATTTATCATACTGTGCAACGGTACCTGAAAGGGTTGGGACAAGGTATATACTCCTTATTCCTGACCCTTTTTATATTTACAACAAATTTATACATTGACTTGTAGATATACAGGCGTTTATATTGTGCAACAATACCTGAAAGGAGATTTATGAAGAAAATAGGATTTTTATCGTTTGGGCATTGGTCTGGTCATCCGGCCTATAAAACCCGTACAGCCAGTGATACTTTACTGCAATCTATTGACCTGGCTGTTGCTGCCGAAGAATTGGGCCTGGATGGCGCTTATTTCCGGGTACACCATTTTGCGGCGCAGCTGGCATCCCCCTTTCCTTTGCTTTCGGCCATCGGCGCCAAAACGAGCAAGATAGAGATCGGGACCGGTGTTATTGACATGCGGTATGAAAATCCCCTGTATATGGTGGAGGATGCCGGCGCTGCCGATCTGATCTCGCGCGGGCGGTTACAATTAGGCATCAGCAGGGGTTCGCCGGAACAGGTGATCGATGGCTGGCGCTATTTTGGATATGAACCGGCCAAAGGGGAAACCGATGCCGAAATGGGGCGCCGCAAAGCGCTGGAATTCCTGGATAAGCTAAAAGGGGTTGGATTTGCCCAGCCTAACCCGTACCCCATGTTTCCCAACCCACCGGGTTTATTGCGCCTGGAACCCCATTCGGAAGGACTGCGGGAGCGTATCTGGTGGGGTGCAGCCTCTAATGCTACTGCCGTTTGGGCGGCCGAAAACGGTATGCACCTGCAAAGTTCTACCCTGAAGTTCGATGAAAGTGGTAAACCTTTCCATATCCAGCAAGCCGAGCAGATCAGGTTGTATAAGGAAGCCTGGAAAAAAGCAGGGCACCAGCGCGAGGCCAGGGTGTCGGTGAGCCGGTCTATTTTCGCCTTGATGAATGATCAGGACAGGGTATACTTTGGAAGAGATGTCAATGGAGTTGACAAAATTGGTATGATCGAAGCCGATAAACGCGCCATTTTCGGAAAAAGCTATGCTGGTGAACCGGATCAGTTGATAAAAGAATTAGCCAGGGATGAAGCGATCCAGGAAGCCGATACGCTGTTGTTGACGATACCCAATACCCTGGGAGTCGATTACAATGTGCATGTACTGTCTTCTATATTGGAGCATGTGGCACCGGGGTTGGGGTGGCGGTAGCTTTTTTGCTATTTATATCTTAAAAATCACTTACGGCATTGAACAGCCGGCCATATTTGTAGTTGGAAAAACGCTCTAGTCAGGGCGTTTTTTTATGCCCTGTTGCAAAAATAAATCTTTACCAGGCTGGTAACAACCTGGTAAAATGGTCGGCAGAATCCCTCCAGCTTTGTGTTATTAAAATTGATGTATATGATAACAACAACAGCAAACATCCCCCACTTCAATCCTGCGGCCATGATATCCGCATTACTTGGCGGCCTGCTGGCCTTCGTAGTGCCTACGGATTGCCTGCGGTCCTTAGAGAACTGGCCTCCTTTTCATAGAGCGTTCAGGCAATACGTAGGCAATCCGGAGGCAATCTGTAGTCCTTACGACCACCTCCGGCAATACATCCACTTACCAGCCAGTTCCTGTGCCCAGGAATGCCGGTGGAGGCGAAGGCCCCGGTGCAGGGGAAAGTAGGGCAGGGCTTCCGGCAGTAGCCTTAAATGAGCCAGGCCCTGGTTAACACAGGGCCCGGCTTAACCCGAATCAAGCTGCAAGACAGGGAAGCTTATAGTTGAAGATTGTGTTTATAAGGTAGCGCTTCTTTGAATGGTCACGTTTCTCGCACGCATCACCGTGTTGCCGCCTGGGCCGGGAGTACCCGATGAACCTTCCATCTGCAGGTCAATTATTAAGTTAAGCGGTTCATTCACGAAGTTTTGACCAGTTTGGTTGGATACATTCACCCCGTCGGTCCAGTACTCGATATTTACGTTGTTGGTAGTACCAATTCTTGTTAAATAGGCTGTGTAGGTATGCCAGTTAGACGGGTTTGAAATGGTGGTGCCCACACTCGACCACTGACCATTTTGATTTTTGTAGGTGTTTGTCCAGTTGGTGGTGCTTCCTTTAAATTCCATAATATCGCTTTCCGGAGGCCACTGATTGGCTCCGTTTAACCAGAAAGCCGGCCAGGTACCTTTTACAGAAGGACACTGGAACTCACCGGAAACCCGCCATTTAGGCCATGAAGCGCTGACGGTCACCTGTTGTTTGGCATAGCAGGTATACGAGAAATAGTGAATACTGGGTTTGTCGGCCACGGTGCCGGGATAAGCGGTGATGGTCAATACACCGCCCGAGATACTCATATTCTGGGTTCTCATACGGGCAGAACCGTTATGATCTATGGCTCCCCATGGGTAGAAATTGCCCCAGTAAGTACTGAAAGAATTAAAGGAAGTGGTGGGCAGCACCGTTACCCAGCTAACAGCGTTTGTTTCAACCTCTGGTACTGGTGGTTCCGGAGCCGGATTGTTCTCAGTAGCTTGTTTAGTGCAGGAGGAACCCATCATAACTGATAGGAAAACAATGAGGATTTGGTTTGATCTTTTCATAATGGCTTTTTTGATGAAGGTTTAATTTGTAGTATCCTTGTCTTACTTGAATTGACCAGGCAGTATAAATCTCCATTAAAATCTATGGAAGTGTAGGGGGGCCATTGATACATTTAGGGGTCATTTTTATCAGTCGGGTAGGTTCCTATCTTTTTTATAGTTTAGCTTAATGCTATCAGGAATTGATATACTCTTGGCCAACCCGCCAGCGTGGAAAAACAGCCGGATTGGATTGGTAACCAATCATGCAGCCTGTACTGCAGACTTCAAACCGTCCCGGCAGGCCCTCCTGGAAGCCGGATTTGGCGTCACCAGGTTGTTTTCTCCGGAACATGGACTGGATACGATCGGGGTGGATGGAGCGGAAATGCACGATGGGATTGATCCGTTGACGGGGCTTCCCGTTACCAGCCTGTACGGCAGTAAGCTGGCGCCTGATGAACGGGATCTGGCTGAACTGGACCTGGTACTATTTGATATTCCCGATATCGGCTGCCGTTTCTATACCTATCTGTGGACCATGACGCATGTGATGGAATCCTGTGCGATGCATAAAAAGCACCTGGTAATCGCCGACAGGCCCAATCCCTTATCCGGTAGATTGGAGCTGGCAGAAGGGCCTATGCTGGATGAGCGATACAACAGCAGCTTTATTGGCAGGTGGAACATTCCCATTAGACATAGTTGTACGCTGGGTGAATTGGCCCTCTATTTCAAGTCAACCGGGAGCAGTAAAGTTTTGCAGGAAAATGCCCATGCTTTTAAATTGGATATCATTCATTGTGCCAACTGGGAGCGGGCAATCTTTTACTCCCAACAGCAACATTCTTTTGTGCCGACTTCACCGGCTATCACTTCCTTTGAATCAGCCCTATTGTACCCGGGGCTGGGGCTGCTGGAGGCCACCAATATCAGCGAGGGGAGAGGCACTGCCACACCATTCCGCGTTGCCGGCGCTCCCTGGATGGATGGCCCCCGCATCGCTGCACTTATCAATGACCTGCATCCGAAGGGGGTATTTGCACGGCCGGTCAGCTTTCATCCCTGGGAAGGGAAATATGCCGGGCAACCATGCCACGGCGTTATGCTGCATGTGGCTGATCCCGCCGTCTTCCGGCCGGTAGCGTTTGGGTGGCTGCTGATACGCCTGATCAAAAATGCCCATCCTGATTCTTTTGCCTGGGCTCCTTATCCTACTCATGTAAATCAAAGTGGAGCAAGGCACCTCGATCTGCTGACAGGGCTAAAAGACGCTGAATCCCTGGTTGCCGGATCTGGAGACAATAGTACCGAAGACATTAATCGCTATACTGATCCCGGCGATTGGCGGAATAGGGTAGGGCCTTATTTATTGTATTAGTAATTGATTGCTGATAGCAGGTCACTCAAAATAAATACCCCTAAAATATACCACTCGGTATAATTTGGATTATATTTACAGCCGTCATGAGTGAAACGGTAACAAAAGCAGAAAGAACCAGGCAGTTTATCATTGAAAAGACAGCCCCCATTTTCAATGAAAAGGGATTTGCCGGTACCTCCCTGAACGACCTTACCAACGCCACGGGCTTAACGAAAGGAAGTATTTATGGCAACTTTGCCAACAAAGATGAAGTGGCATTAGCCGTGTTCGATTACAACCACAACAGAGTAACCGAATACATCAAGGCAAAATTACTGGCTACGGAAAATGCCATCGAACGATTACTGGTTTACCCTTACGTGTACCGCAATTATTTGAAAGTGCCCTTTCTGCAAACAGGCTGCCCTATATTAAATACGGCCACCGAAGCCGATGACACACATCCCCAGTTGAAAGAAAAAGCCGCCAGCGCATTGGCATTCTGGAAAAAAGCGATTGAAAATCAAGTTAAACGGGGCATAGCCCGCGGGGAAATAAAAGCGGATACCAATCCTGCCGAGGTAGCGGTGATCCTGATCTCATTAGTGGAAGGGGCCTTTATGCAGGCCAAAGTGACGGGCAGGACGGCAGAGCTGAAAATAGCCATGGATTACCTGGAGAAAATGATAGCCGGTTTGAAGGCCTGATCTTTTTGCACTAATATTATACCAACCGGTATATTTTTAATAGTAACCGGGAAATAAACACAGCACCATGCTACCAGAACAACTGACTGATCATTTTGCTACTGAATGGATAAACGCCTGGAACAGTCATCAGATTGATAACATACTGCAGCACTATGCCGATGACATAGCATTCTATTCTCCCATGATCCGGTTGCTGAAATTCAATGAAGAAGGGGTTATCAGGAGCAAGGACGATCTAAAGAAGTATTTTGAGATCGGGTTGAATGCGTTCCCGGAACTTCATTTTACGCTACACAATCATTTTACCGGTATTAATTCTGTGGTGATCTACTATACTTCTGTAAATAACAAAAAGGTAGCCGAAGTATTTGAACTGGACGCTCACGGAAAAGCCATAAAAGTCACCTGCAATTATACCATGGAAAATTCCAGGTATTAAATAACCAAAACCTGCTTTCATGAATCTTGACAAGCTATTACGGAAGAAGCCCCTGGAGGCCTACCAGGATGATATTAAGACCAGTCAGCTGACGAGAACCCTGGGTAAATGGGAGTTAACGGCCATTGGTGTAGGTGCCGTGATTGGCGGAGGTATCTTTGTGTTGACCGGGGTAGCCGCCAATCAATATGCCGGACCAGCACTGGCCTTATCTTTTGTACTGGCGGGGATGGGCTGCCTGTTTGCCGCATTTTGTTATGCAGAATTTGCCAGCATCCTTCCCGTATCAGGTTCGGCATATGCCTACTCTTACGGAACCATTGGTGAGTTCTTTGCCTGGTTTATCGGCTGGAACCTGATCCTGGAATATATGATGGGGGCCACCACGGTGGCGGTCAGCTGGTCGAAATACTTTGTAAAGCTCTTGCATCTATCGGGCGTACATAACTTACCACCCTGGCTCCTGAATGATCCCATTACTGCGCGGGAAGAAGCATTGAAATTGGGCATGACACCACCGGCATTCTCGATCAACCTGCCGGCAGCATTGATCGTGTGGGTGGTCACCTATATATTAGTTAAGGGTATCAAGGAATCGGCCAAAACAAACAATATTATTGTTGCCCTGAAGGTAGCGGCTGTGTTATTCGTGGTAGTAGTGGGCGTGTCGTATATCAATCCGGCCAACTGGCAACCTTTTATCCCTGCCAAAGTGGTTGATAGTGCCGGCGTAAGTCATTATGGTCTTTCGGGTGTGCTCACCGCTGCCGGTATTGTATTTTTTGCTTTCATCGGGTTTGATGCGGTATCCACCCAATCGCAGGAAGCGGTGAACCCGGTAAAGGACATTCCGTTTGCCATCATTACTTCCCTGATCGTTTGTACAGCACTGTACATCCTCGTATCCCTCACGCTTACCGGCATGACGCATTATACCGCCCTGGATATGGGCGCGCCGGTCGCTTCGGCCTTTAGTGCTGTGGGCCTTAACTGGGCTTCCCTGTTAATTACGATCGCCGCAGTCATAGGCCTGATCTCCGTGATGTTGGTCATGCTGCTGTCGCAAACAAGGATCTTCTTAAATATGGCGAAGGATGGACTATTGCCGCCGAAGATGTTTGCCACCATTCACCCACGGTTTAAAACACCCTGGAAAAGCACCATCCTGCTGGGCGCCATTGCCTCGCTGATAGCAGCCGTTACACCTATTGAAAAAGCCACCAAAATGACCAGTATCGGTACCCTGTTTGCCTTTGCCATGATCTGTGCGGCGGTGCTGGTACTCCGCAAAAAGCAACCCAACCTGCACAGGCCCTTCAAGGTGAAATACCTGCCGCTGGTAGCTGGTTTGGGCCTGGGTTTCAATATCCTGCTGATGTTTAGTCTGGATGTATCAACCTGGTTCAGGTTGCTGATATGGAGCGTTGTAGGTATTGCCGTTTATTTCCTGTACAGCGCTAAGCACAGCAAGCTGAATAAATAGCAGGGGGAATGAGGCTTTAGTCCCCACTCCCCGGCTATTCAGGCTTTTCATCCTATAGGTAGGCAAGGCCCTTACAGGGCGCTGCCTAACTCCACCATCTCAATTTCTACCGGTTCGTAACCGGCTGAAGCTGACGGTGTGAAAAAATAGTTTTTCATGGCTGTGAGATTGCTCGTATCCATAAACACACCAGAAAAATAACCCGATCCCACCGACATACCTATACTCAACACAGAAGGGAATTGGTTAGTCATGACTTCTGTGGAGACAATCTTTCCCACCACGTTGCCGGCTGCACCAATGGTCCCTTTTATACCCAGCTGACTCATCAAGCTGTAACTGCTAATATCGCCTACCACTTCGGTCAGCCCGCCGGATACGAACCCACCTATAGCGCCATATAAGGCACCGGTTTCCACCGCCGTTAACAAACCACTCCAGGAGCCCCAGGAGCCATCCTCATACAAGCTACCCGCCTCATACATCCCAGCGTTTAGTACAGCACCGGAAATAGCGCTCGTAACAGTATTGGTACCAATCCGGGTCGCCACCCCCAAAGCGGACCTTACGAAACTGCGACTCTGTTCAGGACCACCTTCTGCAGCATTTGCACCATCAACGCCGGCTTCCACATCATCAAATTCTCCCGCTGCCTGTCCTGCATCTGCCACCGCGTCGGAAGCAGCATCAGCTCCGGCATCGGCCACTTCAAGTATCCCCAATTCGGCATCCAACTCCCCGGCGGCTGCATCAGATGCCCCCCCGGTGGGAACGGTAAGCACCAGCCCAATAGCCGCTACCGCCACCATGGCTACAGCGCCCACTCCCATCGCAATATAACCCCATATACTATGGTGTCCGGAGGCATCCATCTGGTTTACCGGGTTGTTCAATTCAAAAGCAAAACGGTTCCAGGCGCCGGGCACTAACTTATTACGGGCGCCCAATCTGGAATCGGGTGCGATGAAGGTGCCGGAATTAGGGTCATAATAACGGGCCCCGAAATAATACAAGCCCGTTTGCTGATCCAGGTTCCGCCCTTCATACAAAGGCCCCGGCTTATCCGCTGTGGTAAGCTGTGAAGGAATACCAAATCCATCAAAAGCAAAGGCGCTTTGCAGGGTTCCGGTACTATCGAAAATATGGGTGACGTCTTTCTTCTGATCACGCCGGTAAAAAAGAGCTGTACTACCCGTGCTGGTCGATGACACAGTAGCCACCATCCCCACAACATCCATTATATTTTTGACATTCCTGCTATTGCCGGCACTATCAGTATATACCCGGAAGGCGGGGTTGACGTACACCGCCGTTGTTCCATCGGCAAAAGCTTCCCGGACGCGGTTGCCCGACTCATCGTACAGCATGGCGCGAACGATATTGCCCCCGGACATGATCATCACCAGGTTGCTGGAAGCATCATAAACAAATACATAGGTTGTACCATTTACCGTTCTCGTCACCACCCGGCCACTGGCATCCCGTGTTACACTATACTGCACATTGCCCGTGATGGTCGACGGACAATTAGAACCCTCATACGTGTAATTATTGTTGTCTTTGCCAGTCAGCCTGCCCGCGCTATCATAAGCATATGATCCATTGGGCATATTCGCAGATCCGCCAACGGTTTGTACCCTTTTACTGGCATAGCTATAGGCCTGGTTATTACCTGCCACCGATTCATCACTGGTCAGCAATTCGTTGAGCTGATCATAGGAATAACTAAAGTTCAACAACTGCTCATTTGAACTGCCTTCAAAGGTTTCCGTATAAGCCAGGCCCGCACTATTATACGTGTAGTTGGCCGTTAGCACATTGCTGTATTGCACCACACCGAAACGGCCATTGGCAAAATAATTGTCTACCGGATAATCAATGGTTACAGCCTCCAGTTGCTGGGAGGCCAGCATGCCAAACTGATAGGTACGTGTAAGGGTAGTGCCGTCATTGTAGCCCTGCTCTACCAGGCGCTTTACCGGATCGAATCCGGAAGTGGTGGTATAGGTTTGGCCATCAATAGTCATCGTTTGACTGGTAGTGTTTCCGTAGTCATCATACCCCATGGTTTTCTGCAGTTCTGTATTACCATTTGAAGTGATGGTAACAGTAGCCAGATGACCCATTCCATTGGTGGCGGTGTCGTAAGTAAAGGCAATCACCCTGCCATCGGAATAAGTTTGCTGAATGACCCTGCCAAGGGCATCATAGGCATAGGTAACGGTGGCCGAAGACGCATCTGTAATGGTTTGCACACAACCCGTGGCAGCGCTATACTGGTAAGTGAGGGCGCCCGATGCATAGTTCAACGGGTTTTGATCGGGATTGTTATAATTGATCTTGCGTCCCAGCGAATCATAGGTCACGGTGTTTTGAATATGCTGCGGATCAGTTACCGTTAGCATGCGGCCCAACGGATCGTAGACAAAAGTGGTGGTGGCGTTATTGTCGTTACTGATGACCGATTGTATTTGCTGGGGTCTGCCATTGAACAAATGACGGGTTAATACAGTGACGTATGCTTCCGGGGTGCCGGATGCCTCAGTGACAGTTGTTTGCTGCCAGGTGTCGTAACTCCAGGTATTGGTCACTATCACCTGGTCGTTGGCGCCGGATGGGGTTTGCCGGGTTATGGTACGTTCCAGTGCATCATATTGATAGGTGGTAAGCGCTGTGGCAACAGGCGCTGTAAGCGAAGTGCTGTAAAAAGGCAGGCTTTTGGTAAGCGGCTTATTATAGGCCCCATAGGTTGTAAGCAAAACAGAATAGCCATTATTGGCGGCAGCTTGTACCGCCACCTGGGCTGTTCTTCCCTTACCGTCAATGTATTTCCAGTGACCGGCCCATTCCCGCGTATTATCTGTTGGAAATGCTTGCAGTGTACTGCCCTGCATATAGATACCTCCCGCACCATCATTGAGGTAGGCGATGGTCTTAAGTGTGAGCACCTGAGCCGATAAAAAGGAGGCGCTGCCTGTAACGTAAGTCGTGCATGCATTGGGGTCGCTTTGATTGCAGCCGGCAGGTATGGGTCCCTGCTCCGTCACTTTACGCCCAAACCCATCCAGGCCAATAATGGTGATAAAACCACTGGCATCCTGCTTGGCTACTAATTTGCCAAACCTTGGATCATAACCTGCCAGCGTAGTCAACGGTGTATTTTGCTCATTGTCCGGCGAGGTCATGGTTTCCGCATAGGTGTTGTAAGCGGTTTCAAAAGTATACAGGGTAGGCTGGCTGCCAGGCTTTGTAACAACCGTTTTGTTGCCAAAAGTATCGTACGTAAATGAGGTGATCAGCATCACATTGTTCTGGTTGTCCCAGCCGCCCTGTGTAGCCAGGTTGTAGGTGTTGGACGTATAGGTGCGTGCCGATAAATTATAATCACCCGGTTGAAAGGTGGTGATATCGGTATCGGTGGCATTGCTGCTTTCTTTTTGGTACAACAGGTAGCCAAGCGCCCACCCGGGTGACAATACATCGTTCTGGTATTCGCTGTATTTATACACTATTTCTGCCGGTGTAATGGGCGATACAGTGGGAAAAGGGGCCGTACAATTTATGCCCGAAGGATCGATGTATTGTACATAACCCCACCAGGTCTTTTCAATTTGATTACCATATTCGTCGTAAGCAAAGCTTTTTGCTGTCAGCGAATCAAAATTGGCTGCCCCGGAATTATAATAGTATTCGAGCATACCTGTTGTCAGTACCTCATAGGCTACATTGGCAGGATCGGCCCCGTGCCTTTGAAAGGGTGTGGATTGATAAGTGCTCACCGTTAGTTTCAGGAGTTCATTACCATTTTGCGATTTGGAGAGTGATGCCAGGGAGCCTGTATACGGAAAGGTCTGGAGAAAGTTCTTGATAATACTGAGCCCGGTACCCGTATTGGTTTGCTGAACGGTCTGAAAGCCTTGCCAGCCTCTGCCCATCAGGTTGATACTGGCATGCTGGTACTGCATCTCAAAAGTCTGGGCATAGGCAAACCTGTTCAGCGTGGCGTTATTGGTAGAAGTATAGGCTGCTACCACATATTTGGCCATACCCATAACGTTTTGCACGGGAAATTGGACCGGCGACATAATACAAGGATATTGCCGGGCGGTGGTAACGGGATAAATTTGGGCCGTTTCAGTATATACATCGCTATCGGTTAGCGGCGCATAGGTGATGGTGGTGGTATTACCCAACTGATCGCAGATACTGTTGGCCAGATCAGGGTAAGGCCCTGCTGAAGGGAATGGCAGTACATTAATATTATTGTTATTATCTGTATAGGTATAAAACAGGTCAGCCTTTCCGTCGCCATTGGCATCACCGGCAAAGAAGTTGAGTTGGGCCATATTCTGACCGGTATTGATAGAGGCCCCTTGTGCAAATACGCCGGAGGGGTTGGCTGAAAAGACCGTGAAGTTCCAACAATTGTCATTATCGAGCCAGGAGGCTACAATATTGGTTTGCCCGCTGCCATTTAGCCCCAGGGGGTAAAGATCGGAAGCGCCGTATAATTCCGAATCGAAGGTACTCGACGTACCTGGTACAAACTGACCAGTGCAGGTGGAGAAGAAGGGCTGCAGGATGAAAGAGGAGTCATTTACGCTTTCGGTGAGCTGCAGGATGTCCAATATGCCATCGCCGTTTACATCTACCGGCAAAATGGATACGGTTCCATTGTCCGGAGTGTTTAAATTGGAAGTGACAGACGTCGTAAAAAAATTGAGTGAGCCGGGCAAATTGGTGGTGATGTAAGCAGTGACCTGGTATAAACCGGAGGAGTTTTGCCATAGCACTACCATGTCGGTAATGCCATCATTGTTCACGTCCATTGGCCAGAATACAGGGTTGGCATATTCCTGCTGGGTATTGTAACTGAAAGCGTTGGTAGAAAAGCTACCGTTGCTGCCGACAAAAGTGGACAACCAGATATTGAAATTAAGTATGCCGTTATAATCATAAGCCTGCACCAGGTCTACCCGGCCATCTCCGTTGGCATCGATGGCAAAGAATCCCAATGAACTACTGCCTTGCCAGGGGCTCGTAGTGATGGTGGTATAAGGATTGCTGTACGAAGTGCCGTTATTGATAAAAACGTCTATACAAATAAATTCATTATTATTCCCACCGGGATACACCACCACGATATCGGAAAGCCCGTCTCCGTTCACATCTGCCGTGAATATATTATAATTGGTGCCGATAGTGCCGGAATAATATCCTAATTGCTGACCATTTGAGTTTTGTGTGCTGTACGTAATTTGACCGTTTACCTGAGTTGCCAGATACGTCACTACACTCAGGTTCTGCTGGGACATATAAAACTGCAGGATATCCGTAATGCCATCCCCGTTTACATCTACCGGCGATGTTTGCACCACACCGTATGCGTTGAGCAGGAGGGAAGATGGCTGACTGGTATCGAATGTTGGCTGGGCAACATCCTGCCAGCCTATTTGGATGGGTGGCAATGTATTGCCATTCGCATCGGTGATGGTAATGTTCTCTACCAGGCTGAAGCCTGTAGCCGTTCCTTTTCCGTAGGTAAGGGTGTAGGTACGTATGGGCTCGCTGCCGATAGTGGTTTGTATGGTAGTGAGCAAATAACTGGTTTGTACCAGGTAACCACCGAAGTAAGTAGTAATAATATCGGGCCTGGCTGCATAACCAAAGTTGACAGTAAAATTGGCCTGGGTATTATTCGTTACCGTATAAATGATCTTGCTGAGGTAATACGCGCCGGTATTGCTGCCACCTTCCAGCGGGATATTGGTATATTGGTATTCTATGCGGTTGCCATTGAGGTCCTGGATGGAAGCGAGGGCCCATTCCCGTACATTATCGGTGCCCAGGGCCATGATGCAACTATCGGGGGTGGTGCCATAACTACAGATAACGCCATTCTTCTTATACACGGTAAATCCGTCTTGTGGGCTGGCTCCTGCCACCACCTGGTTCCATTGATGATTTTCGGTGTAATAGATGGTGCCTGGCTGGCCATAATCGCCGGTGATGTTGATAAGCCGTTGTCCGTCGAGGGCGAAACGGTCGTTCTCATTGTAGTTAATGCTTCCCCAAAAACTATCGATGGCAGGGATGGCATTGGTACGGGTGATGGAGGAGAGGCCACCGAGCGACCAGCCTATACCACACATACCGTTACCGGCGCCGTGGTTATAGGTCAACTGAAGATTGGGTTGCGCATTGGCTATGCCGGGAGGAATTTCTATAGGTAATTGATAATTGGCTGCGCCATTGGCATCAACACTAAATGATCCTTGTTTGATGCCAAATGCAGAAACATTGGTTACTGTGTCCATGGTATTGAATTATAAAATGCCCCATGCCGGCGGCATGGGGCAGCATTGATGAATGTGTTAGCGGAATTTCAAAGGTTAAGCTTGCGGAGGGGCGATGTCGTATGTCACAATGGAAGTAGGATAGCCCGAAACAGCGTAACAGATCTGTGAATTGGGCAATTGGAACACACTCACATCTTGTGCCGCCTTGCTATTATGGTCGGCCCAGATAAAATTGCTGGTCGTATTTAATGATACCTGTTGTACCAGGTCCTGCCTTACACACATGAGGCCAGGATATTGGGCCACCTGGGGCGGGCTGTTAAAATCCATCACCGCTACAGTGCCGATGGCGATGTAACCTTGCGGAGCTATCGGATTGTAGATACCCAGGTAACTGGGCGCACCGTTACCCGAGCATTTCCATATCTCGGCAAAACCTGTAGGAGGTGCAAAGCAGGGATTAGTGGGATCATCATTGTTCGCCATGTAAATATTGCAGGACCCTGCCGGCGGATTCGTAAAGTTGTTGGTAGCATAATACCCCAAATAAGCATAAGAGCTGGTAGTGGCGGTGGGAAGGATCTGCTGGATGGCAGGGATCCACCAGCTGGCCTTCTCCGTGGCATAGGACTCCATAGAATTGATCGACACATTTAAATACGTACTGATACTGTGAGCAGTTAAATAGGACTGCGCTGATGGCGTTACGCCCTTTGGACGCGTTGCCTGAGTGGTTTGCATAGTATATGTTTGAATTTAAAAAATGTACCATCGCGAGGGATCATTCATCCCGTCGGGAATGCAAACTTTCATAACCTTAACCAGCTACTACAATAGGTATCAAATGGAGTGATCAAATCTGCTATTTCTAGCATGGAGAAAAATAAAGTATTACGCAGGCAGGACAAATATAATATAAAAAATATCTAATTTGAATTATTTTCTTTGTCAACTTTCACTGATTTAATAATAACCTACTCTAAACCGTTGGGTTTGTGTGATTTTAACAGTTTATTCCGGTTCCTGTTTAACGTGATGAAACAGTGCTGTTCAGCAGGCAGGCCAATCCAGGTCAGCGCGGCTGGCAATAATTACCCCTAAAAAACAGGAGGGGCAACTACTGGAATCCAGGTATTTTTCAGGTGTCTGCTTAACGGTAATTTTGTAGATTCCAACTACCTACTAATTAACCGGACAGCATATGAAAACACGAACCATAGGCCTGGTAGCCATCCTGACCCTGCAAGCCTTCCTGGTACAGGCGCAAAGGACACCTAAAGTAATTAGCCCCAATACCCCCTTTGACAAAGCAGTCGCCGAAGCCATGATCGGCAAAGACGGCACCTGCACCATCAAGGGCTTTGTGTCTAAAAAAGGCAACTACCTGGTGAGACTGGTAGAGTTGTATCCCTGCACCGATTATTTCCTCGAATTTCTCGAACTCAAACAGAAGGACAAAAAAGGCAAAAAAGCGATCTACCTCTCAGATGAAGCCTATAGTTACCGGATATTGACCATGATCGGTGAAGACGGCAGCTTTGAGTTCAAAGGGCTCAATCCGGGCAAATATTACCTGCAAACCAGGGTTGTACAAACCAAGGTAGGCAATGGAGAAAAGCAGGTGGGCACCGAAACCACTACTACCTATAATGGCCATGGCGTACAGATAGGACAGGGTAGCAGGGCCATTATGGAAAAGACCCGCTTTCTGTACCAAACCGATGAAATGTTTACAAAAATTGTAGAGATCGCTGCCAATGGGCAGGTGATTAATTGTACCCTTTAAAAATTGCCGGACATGACTACTAAAATATTGGCAGGGTGTGCCTTATTCATGGCTTTTTCATTAGGCGCCTTGGCGCAGGTTGTCCGAATTCCGGATGCCAATTTCAAAAAAGCGATCATTGATCAAGGCGTTGACACCAATGGCGACGGACAGATACAGGTAGAGGAAGCTAAGAAGGTGACCATATTGTACGTCGTCAAAGCCGGTATTGTTTCACTGGAAGGCATTAAAAGTTTTGTGAACCTGGTGGATTTTGGCTTTCACGAAAACAAAGTGAAAACGGTAGACGTCTCTGGTTTGAAGAAGCTCAAGTTTATATATGGCTTCGACAATGAATTGGAATCAGTCATCACCAAGGGTTGCGACAGCCTGGTCAATATCAGTTGCCACAAAAACAAACTCCGGAGCATCGAAATCGCCCACCTGAAAAAACTGGTCATTTTAAGCCTTGGCTGGAATCAATTTACCCGGTTGGATGTGAGCAATATGACCGAATTGAAACAGGTAGAATTGCATGATAATCAGCTCCGGGAAGTCAAGTTCAACAACTGCCCTGAAATGATCGATTTCTGGGCCTCCAGAAATCAAATTGCACATCATCTGGACTTTACCGCCATGCCCAAGCTGCAATTTTTAAGAATTGAGGACAATCCGATTCCTTCATTGGATATCCGGGGCCTGGCCAATCTCACAACATGCAGGTGTTATAATTCCAATATCAAAACACTCAACTTAAGTGGCACGGTAAAACTAGAGGACCTGAGTTGGTATTAATAGTTTTCTCCAGCTTTGTTTTATGCTCCCCTAAACTCATAGTCCTGCCAAAGCACTTTTATGTCCTCATTCTTTGATTCGGCAACTGGTATGGCCATAGTTGGACCTTATAGGCTGCAATAATATTCCTACAGCCAATTTAAACTTATATACCTATATTTCGTGCCTTTAGATCACTTAATAAACTTTGATACCCGGATGAACAGATTGATTGCTTTTTGTTTGTTGGTTGCTGTGCTGCAGCCGGCCACGACCCAGGCTCAACAAGGTAAAGCCAAGGGGCCGCTCACTTTCACCAATCCGCTGGCGGTTGATTTTGGAGATCCCTATGTATTGCACGTAAAAGACGACAAATACTATATGTACGGCACCGGTGCCGGCGCCAAAAATGGCTTTGCTGCTTACTCTTCCGTCGACCTGGTAAACTGGAAAAATGAAGGACAGGTATATTTCCACGATAACAAGAATGGCTGGAGCGATCCTAAGGCTGCTTGGGAAGGCGCTTACTGGGCGCCTGAAGTGTATGCGGTCAATGGAAAGTATTATATGTTCTACAGTGCCCAATGGAAGGAAAATCCGACGAGAGAGCTGGAGAATTTCCGTATTGGGGTAGCGGTGGCCGATAAACCTACCGGGCCGTTTATTGACCTGGCCAACAAACCTGTTTTTGACCCCGGATATCCCATCATTGATGCCAATGTATTATTCGATGCAACTGGCAGGGTGTACCTCTATTATTCGCGCTGCTGTTATAAGCATCCGGTAGAAAGTGAAGTAGCCACCTGGGCAAGGGACAAAGGCTGGTACAAGGAAATTGAAGAAAGCTGGGTATATGGAGTTGAATTAAAGCCCGACTTCAGCGGCGTGATCGGAGAGCCGGTGCTGTTGTTGCGTCCGCCGGTAAGCATGACCGACAAACAATCCGCCTGGGAAAGCAGGTCTGTTACATCCAAAGAGGTGAACCGCCGCTGGACGGAGGGTTCGGTTGCCTTTAAAAAAGGGAACACCTACTACATGATGTATTCCGCCAACTATTTCGGTGGGAAAAATTATGCAGTAGGATATGCAACTTCAGCCAGTCCATTGGGCCCTTTTAAAAAGGCAGCCAATAACCCTGTATTGGATAAGAATGTTGAGCAGGGTGGGGTAGTAACAGGCACAGGACATAATAGTATTACCTACTCACCGGATGGCAAAGAAATGTTTTGTGTATACCATGGCCGTACGACAGCTACCGGCGATAAACGGGTAGTATTCATTGACCGCATGAAAGTGTTGAAAAATGACCGGCTGGTGGTAGACGGACCTACTACCACACCACAGCCAATACCTTCCGGTACGATGGAGCGTTAAAAAGAATATTTCTTCTATGGCAAAAGACCAATCTGTTTCATGATGGCAGTATTATCAATCAGATTCCAGGTATCAGCCATCAAACCTGTTTGCATCAGCCATCTTCACACACCGGAAAGAGTTTGATATAAGACAAGACAGTCCCATCAGGCCTAAGGGTAACTGATGATAGACTGGCTGGGCAATTTGCGTTGCAGGGATTAGTGGTGTTTGGGTATATTGCAATTAAAGATAGTCTACACAACTTGTAGCTTTATCAATGAACGATGATGCGCTGGTAAGCGGAATGAATTTGTTTACATAGGGATAACTTGAATAATATTATATTATACAAAGCAACAGCTATATTAATAAGCAACAACAATCGCTTACGGTCTATGAGAGTATTGATAAAAAAACTGTTTCGAAATATACCCAATTGAGTGGGTAGCGGTTAAATAAAATACTTTGTCTGTTAACTGTTGCCACTACTCATGACAGCGTTGTGTGTAGTGCGTTAACGTGAAATATTTTTGGGAATTTAACGTTCGATTGTGCATATACTTATGTATATTGCGTTTGTCTAAATGCAATTCTCCTCCACTAGCATTTCTGTACCGCTGAAAAAAATAAGGCTCGTTAGTTTAGATGCAATCGCTTATTAAGAAAGTACTTGTGACTTTCGATAGCGGAGCTTTATTTAGAGTATAGATCCTTTCTTGTACTTATTGGGCGGAACTGTTTTTTTCATGTAGCCATTTATTATCTATAGCCATTTCTCCTGGTTGTCAATCAGGTAAGAGCGGAATTTGTCCTACATAATCTGTGTCGGACTAATCCTTTGATTTGCCCCGTCTTACCTTTTTGCCTGTACAAGGAACTGGCTGCTTTTTGTCTATTGACACCGACACACGCGCTATAAACCTAATCAGTTCATGCAAACCTTATCTTTTTTATGGAAAATCAGCTCGTTCAAATTCAGGGAGACAAGCCCGAAGAGAAACCAGACAAATGGCATATCGTATACACTTATCCTAAGGCAGAACGCAAGGTCTATTCCAAACTGGTAAACCGGGGAGTCGTTTCTTTTATCCCGCTGCATAAGGTAATCAGACAATGGAGTGACAGAAAAAAACAACTGGAGGTTCCTTTATTTCCCAACTATATTTTTGTACAGGTACCACCGGCTGAACGATTTGAGCTGCTAAGAATAGACGGTATTGTTAAATACATCAGCTTTGACGGGAAGCCTGCTACAGTATCCAATACATTAATAGACACGCTGAAAAAAATGCTGTCGGGGAATATAGAGGTATCCAATGAGCAATTCATTGAAGGTACCCGCATCCGCATTTCCCATGGTCCCTTTACTGGCGCAGAAGGCCTGCTCATCAGAAAAAATGGATCAAGAAGGCTTGTCGTACAGATCGATGCGCTGCAAAGGTCTGTTTCGGTTGATATCTCAGCCAGCTCAGTTGTTCAGCTGATGGATCCCAATATTAATTACACCCGGAAGATCAATTAATCCTTACGTACATCTATTACACAAGCCTGGCCGGTGAATGTGGCCGGCTATTGAACAGGTTGGCCAGGTACCTGCCACCGGCTATGCACCAGCAAATGCAAGCCTACCGGTTTGAGCAGGACTCCTGTCGATATCTGCTGGGTAAAATGTTATTGCTGAAAGGCCTGGTGGCACAAGGATATCATTCCGATATTCTTTCAGAGATACAATACAACGAATTCAACAAACCCTGGCTGGATGAAACGGTTAGCTTCAATATCTCCCATTCGGGCGATCATATCATATGTGCCGTAAGTAAATCCTTGCGCGTGGGCATTGATATAGAAGAGGTAAAGCCCACGGAGCTAACTGACTTTACGGATTGTTTTTCTGCTGCCGAGTGGCAATGCATCCGGCAGGAAGATAACCTGCTTACCAACTTTTACCGGTTCTGGACGAGAAAGGAAGCCGTGCTGAAAGCAGATGGCCGTGGATTGGGCATTCCGTTAAAAGAATTAGAAGTAGTGAATGACCAGGTATTGGTTGGAACAGCGGTATGGCACCTGAAAGCATTGGATATCCTGGAGGGGTATGCTATCCATATGGCCTCCAGTGAGGAGGTTAAGGAAGACATATCACTGCGCGCTATTCAATTTTAAATGAGAGACCTTTCTATTGCACCATGTCATTTAATCTATTATGCCTGCCCTTTGCCGGGGGGAATAAGTTCTCGTACAGGAAGTATGAAGAAAAGGCGCCGGCCAACCTGCGGATCATACCGCTGGAATACCCGGGCAGGGGAAGCCGTGGCAGGGAACCGTTGTTACCGGAGCTCAACCTGCTGGTGGAAGACATTTACCACCAGGCCAGTCCATATATAGCGCAAGGTGGTTATGCTATTTACGGCCATAGCCTGGGAGCATTGGTGGCCATGCAGCTGGCGAGGAAGATCATCAGCCATCACCAGCCGCCACCACTGCACCTGTTTGTTTCAGGAGCTGCAGGGCCTTCTTCTTTGTGTTTTCGGCAAAAGCAACGGCATCGCCTGGAAAGGAATACTTTCATCGCAGAGATTACCAGGTTTGATGGAAGCCCGCAGGAGATCCTGCAGAACGAGGAATTCATTGACTATATAGAACCTGTGTTACGCGCTGATTTTAGGGCTGTTGAAACCTATCAGCATGAGGAAACAGCGCCGCTTATGCTTCCTGTAACTGTGATCAACGGCACTGAAGATACAGAGATAGAAAGGCTGGACATATCCTTGTGGCAAAAAGAGACCAATTATCCTGTTGAGTTTGTATCCATGCCGGGCAATCATTTCTTTATTTTTGATGCACCTGCACAGATCACACGCTTAATGGCAAATAAATTGCAGTTAACGGTAAAACAGGATAACCACAGCGCACAATAGTTCATCATTCAATAACGATTGTGTGTTGAAGTGAGCTAGATGTAATTGGGTATTTTTATTTGAAAGCCGTTAATTATTTTTACTGAAAGAAAATATTCTCTAAATTAGTTTTGTCAACATAGAACATCCGTCTACTACGACCCAACACCAATATCCCATCCTAAACCCGGCTTTTCCGTCTCTTACTTTTATCCAACATTATTTATTGGACAGTTTATTGTATAGCTCCTGAAAGACAATTGTGACTTTCGATAGCAGAGCTATAGGCAATGGCTTACAGACCGGTGCTGCTACCGTTCTTATGGAAGTCTGTGTGACTTACAAGAGCAGAGCTATTACCGCCGACACCCCGCTGATGTTTGTAAACCTTTTGTTATGAAAATAAACCGGGTGCGGAATATAACCCCAGCTGAATTCCTGCACAATCACCTGATCGCCAACCAGCCTGTTATTATTGAAGATGGAATGGCAGACTGGCAAACAGATAAATTCCAGCCCCAATACCTGGATAAGGCATTTGGAGACCAGGAGGTGCAGATATACAATGATCTGTTTGACCTGCAAACGATCGATTCCTTACACAATTATTTGTCCGAGAATTTCAACAGGCCAGCCGTCACTTCCGCAGCTCCTTCTTATGTAAGGTGGTATACCAAATTGAGGAATGTGGATTTTTACTGGGCCGACAAAGTGTTCGAAGCTCTGTCGGGTTATTGGACGCATCCGTATTTTCTTTCCGATACAGATACTATTATTCCTTATACACAGGTGGGAACAAAAGCCGCTATCAACAATACCCGGTATCCTTACAAGGGGCTTTTTATTTCCGGTAAGGGAGCACGCACCAGGCTGCACAAAGATCCCTTTGGCAGCAATGCACTCCTGTGCCAGTTTTACGGACAGAAAAAGATTATCCTGTATGCTCCCGACCAGGAACCATTCCTGATGAACGAGGAAGCATTTGTAGATATAGTGAATCCAGACAGGCATCAATTCCCGGATTTTGATAAAGCAATACCATCCTATGAGGAGGTGCTTTCACCGGGAGAGATCGTGTTGTTTCCCGGCGGATGGTTTCATGATGTAACCTGTATCACTGATAGTATATCCATTACCTGGAACTTTGTTCCTATACAGGAAGTCAACAAGCTGGCAAGCTTTATCAGGCAGCATCCCCATGATAGCCAGCTGGACATTGTACGTTTCTTTTTGTCAGCGGCCTTACCGATAGATGCGTCCGCCGAAGAGATCGTCCATTTTTTGTCTGCCCAACATGAATCGTCCAAAGCCATAACCCTTTGATGAAATTGAAAACCTGTCTCCTGATGTTTGCTGTGAGAAGATATATTGGTTTGATACCGGGAGCCATGATCCTGTACTCCGCTGCTTTTGCCCAGGCGGGGAATAAGGCCGGAATGGCTGAAAGGATAGAGCAGGAAGTAACGCAATACATGAGTAAAGGACACATTCCCGGCCTGAGCGTCGTACTTATTGACCATGACAGTCTCACTATACGATCTTTTGGGTATGCAGACCTGGTGACAAAGACACCGGTAAATGCCAGCACGGTATTTGAACTTGGCTCCTGTAGCAAAGCATTTACAGCTATGGCCATCTACCTGCTGGAACAGCAGGGACGTCTACAGCTCGATGCTTCCGTGAATCACTATATTCCCTGGTTCCAGGTAAAGTACAAAGGAGCGGTGGTGCCAGTCACCATCCGGCAGCTGCTGCACCATACGAGTGGTATTCCCTGGCATACCATTGCCGGTATTCCGGTAAGCGATAGTGATACGGCCCTCCAGCAAACCGTGCGGAATGTAACCCGGGTAGAGCTCGATCACTTGCCCGGCAATAAATATGAATATGCCACCATCAATTATGATATCCTGGCGCTGGTGGCGCAGACGGTAACAGGCCAACTTTTTGAAGCTTTTATGCAAGCCAGTATTTTCGACGCTTTGGGTTTAAACAGCACCAGCATTGGGCAGCCCAGGGATGGGCTGCTCAAATCTGCTGGGTATAAGATCGGTTTCTTCGCTGCACGTCGTTACCAGGCGCCTGTATACAGGGGCAATTATGCAGCCGGTTATGTACTTTCCAATGCCACTGATATGGCCAGCTGGCTGAAATTCCAGCTGGGACTTGCACCCCAACCGCTGTATGAGCTGATCGGAAAGACACAGCAGCGCGATGAATCAGTAGCTGCTCACGACAATGCCTTTTATGCAAGCGGATGGCAGGTGGCCCTGGATGGCACGGGAGAACTGCTGCACGATGGACTGAATCCCAACTTCTCTTCCTATATCGCCTTCCGGCCAAAGGAGCAACTGGGCGTGGTGGTGCTGGCCAATTCAAACAGCCCTTATACACCGGTCATCGGCAATAAACTAATCAAAATGCTGGCGCATGAAAAGGTGGTCAAAGAATATGATCCGGGGGATAATGGCGATTCGATGTTCAGCGGCATTGCCCTGGCTGTTGGCGTATACCTGCTGGCAGTATTGGCTTGCCTGGTATGGGTGATCAGGGATATCATTAAAAAGACCAGGCAATTTGCGGGCTTTAGCTTAAGCAAACTGCTTTCCTTCGGTAAAGCCCTGGTGCTGATCGTTCCCTTTCTCTATGGTATTTACCAGTTGCCGCAATGGCTGCTCAACTTTAACTGGGAGGCTGTATTGGTATGGCAGCCTGTAAGCCTGGAGGCTGCGCTGGTATTATTGGCAGCGGCCATTCCCGGCAGTTACCTGGTTTACCTGCTTTCCCTGCTTTTCCCGGAAGAGAATCCCGTGAAGCGCAGGATTCCATCCATTGTTTTGCTGACCATACTTTCGGGGCTTTCCAATGTATTGCTCATCATCTTCGTGACCTCTGCTATGGATACAGAGATAAAGATCAGGTACCTTTTCTTCTACTATCTGCTCATCATCGGGCTTTACCTCATGGGCAGGAGGTTTGTACAGATCAGCCTCATCAAAATAACCAGGGGTATCGTTTACGAACTACGGGTAAAACTCATCAATAAGATATTCTCTACCGATTATGAGAAGTTTGAATCGATCGACCGGGGCAAGGTCTATACAGCGCTGAATGACGATGCCAATGTGATCGGCGAATCTACCACGCTGATGATCTCTCTCATCACCAGTACCATTACCGTGATCGGCGCTTTTCTCTACCTCATGTCGCTGGCATTCTGGGCTACCTTGCTCACCAGCCTGATCATCGTATCGATTGCGGTGGTATATTATTTTGTGACCAGGAGCGCCAATACCTTCTATAACGAAGCGCGGGATTCCAGGAATGTATTCATGCGGTTGATCAATGGCATGATCGACGGCTATAAAGAACTGAGCCTGCACCGGCAAAAGAAAGTGGAATACCAGGAAGATGTGCGGGAGAGCGCCCATCAGTACAAGATCATGATGAGTGCGGCCGATATCCGGTTTACCAATGCCTTCCTGGTAGGAGAGTCCTTGCTGGTAGTGCTGCTGGGCGCCGTCTCCATTGGTATGCCCAAGTTGTTTCCCGGCATTACAACAGATACGATCACCAGTTTTATCATCGTTCTGTTGTACCTGATCGGGCCCGTCAATGCCATCCTCAACAATATTCCTGATATCCTGCGCGTGAAGATAGGATGGGAGCGGATCAGGAAATTCATCCAGGAGATCCCTGCCAGTCCCGAAACGGATGGCAGACAGGATATATTAACTTCCGCTGCTTATAAATTTGAAGCAAGGGGCATCAGTTTCCAATACGGGCAGGGAGGATTTGGTGTAGGGCCTATTGACCTGGAAGTGCAGCGTGGCGAAATACTCTTTATTACCGGCGGTAACGGCAGCGGGAAAACCACGCTGGCAAAAATGCTTACAGGACTGTACCCCCTCAATGAAGGAGCGGTACTGATCAACGATAAAGTGCAGCAGGGATCGCAGATCGGGGAGTATTTCTCTGTGGTGTTCAATCCTACTTACCTGTTTGAGAAATTATACAATGTAGACCTGGCAGACCGTGAGCAGGACCTGAAAGATTACCTGGGCGTACTGGACCTGCAGCAAAAAGTGGAGATCAGGAACAATCGGTATAGCACCATTAAATTATCGGGCGGCCAAAGGAAAAGGCTGGCCTTGCTGCAATGTTACCTGGAAGACAAACCGATCTACCTGTTTGATGAATGGGCCGCTGACCAGGACCCTTCTTACCGGAAGTTCTTTTACCGGACCATGCTGCCCGACATGAAAAGAGCAGGAAAGATCATCATTGCCATTACACACGACGATCATTATTTCGATGTGGCCGATAAATTGATCAAACTCGATAAGGGACAGCTGGATCACATCAAAGACCTCGAAGCCACTGTTCATTGAGCTGTATATACCATCTTCAAACCATTTATTCTTGTCTGCCGGAAAGCAACATCTTGTTCAGGTGATCAGGGAGATCAGTCTCTCCCCGGCCAAAGGTCTGACCTTTATTCAGAGCCAGGACAGGGCGGAGTTCTTTTCCTATCAGGCCCTGTATGAAGCAGCGTTGAAAGTATTGTTTCATTTACAGCAAAAGGGAATAAAGCCTAAGGATGAAGTGGTATTCCAGGTGGCAGAGGAAAAGGCCTTCCTCATATGCTTTTGGGCCTGCCTGCTGGGAGGTATGATACCTGTGCCTCTGTCGATGGTAAGGAACCAGGAACACCTGAAGAAATTATTGGCTGTTTGGCATACCCTCCATCATCCAGCCCTGGTGATTGCGGGAAGCGATCTTGGCCGGCTGGAAGAAAAAGCCGCCGGCGTACTGCCATGGCCTGCCGGGCATAGCCGTATAGCGTTGCTGGAAGGGTTATTCGAGGGTAATGATTACGGAACGATCCATGAACCTGCCGAAGACGATATCGCCTTTATACAGTTCTCCTCGGGCTCTACAGGGCGTCCCAAGGGCGTGACCTTAACCCACCGCAACCTCATCACCAATATAGATGCCATAGCACAGGCAGCAGCCTATTCCGAAAATGATGTACTGTTGAGCTGGATGCCGCTCACACATGATATGGGCATGATCGGATTCCATCTGAACCCACTTTATTGCGGCATCAGCCAGGTGTTGATACCTGTAGACCTGTTTGTGAAACAACCAGCCATCTGGCTCGATACGGCCACGGCTTACCAGGCTACGGTATTGAGCTCTCCCAATTTTGGTTACCGGCACTTGCTGAAGCATGTGCGGGATTGGGATAGACCGTGGGACCTCTCAAAAGTAAGGATCATATACAATGGGGCTGAACCAATCTCTGAACAACTTACACGTACATTCATACAACAATTATCAGCCTACCAGCTAAGTGAGTACGCAATGTGCCCGGTATACGGGTTGGCAGAAGCATCGGTAGCCGTAAGCATTTCCAATATCACCGCGCCAATAAGATCATTTCGACTGAACAGGCATCAGCTCCAAATAGGAGACCGTATTGAATTGGCTGCCGATGATTCAATCCATCCTTCCTTTATGGATGTGGGCAGGCCCATCAATAATTGTGCGGTGTGTATTATGAACAGTGAGCACCAACAGGTGCCGGAAGGACTGATAGGTCATATCTGCATCAAAGGGCCCAATGTAACAGCAGGATATTACAATGACCCGGCCGCTTCGGCGGAAGTGATTGATGCCAACGGCTGGTTGAATACGGGCGACCTGGGCTTTATGCTGGAAGGATCACTGTACATAACCGGAAGGGCAAAAGATATTATCTTCTTTAATGGACAGAACTTTTACCCGCATGATATAGAACGGGAAGCAGAAGCTGTGGAAGGTATCGAGCTGAATAAAATAGCCGTAGCAGGGCATTTCAATCATGCCCTGCAGGCGGAAGAGATCATTGCTTTTATCCTCTACCGGGGCAGCCTGGAAGATTTTGCCTCGCTGGCCAGGGCCCTGAAGGCTCACCTGAACCCCGTGTTTGGATTTGAGATCAGTAAGGTGATCCCGATCAAAGAGATGCCCAAGACTACCAGTGGCAAGATCCAGCGCTTCCGGTTATTGGAGAAATACCGTAACCAGGAATGGGCAGCAGAGGAAGAGGAACTGGCGTTGATTGATAATGCCAGGCAGGCTGGCCCCAGCTGCTCACCGGCCAATGATACAGAACAAAAGATATTGGCCATATGGGAAGCCATTTTTGAAAAGACCAGTATTGGGGTACTTGACCGCTTTTTCGAAATAGGCGGCAACTCCCTGAAGGCAGCAGCCCTCGCCATGAAATTCCAACAGGAGTTCAGGGTGCACCTGCCGGTAGAAAAGCTCTATGAATGGCCTACCATCCGGGCATTGGGTCAGCAGTTAAGTAGTTTGCGGAAAATGGACTATCAACCTATTCCACAGGCAGCACCTCAGGCATTCTATCCATTATCTTCCGCGCAAAAGCGGCTGTATTATGCCTGGAAACTCGATCCACAATCCATAGCCTACAATGTACCCACTGCTTTTACCCTCCGGGGAAAACCTGTTATAGATAAACTGGTGCAATGCCTGGAAAGGTTGGTACAGCGCCATGATGTGCTGCGCATGAGCTTTGGCATGATGGAAGAGCCGGTGTTTAACCTCTCACCGGAAGGGAAGGTCAATATGGAATGCATCGGGTATGAGTCGGTAGCCTTATCCGAAAAACTCACTTCACTGGTCCGGCCTTTTAACTTACACCAGGGACCTTTGTACAGGTGTTGCTTGCTCAAAAATGAAGAAGCCACACAGTACGTACTATTCCTGGATGTTCATCATATCATCTGCGACGGGCAATCTGTTTATCATTTGCTAGACGAATTATTAAAGCTGTATGCCGGAGAAGAGCTGCCAGCCACGTCTATTTCTTACAGGGATTTCGTGTTGTGGGAAAGGCAGCAGGCTGTTGAGCAGGATGTAACCTTACAGTCATTCTGGACAAGGCAATTATCGGGTGAATTACCGGTACTGGACCTGCTCCCTGACTTTGCCCGGCCGCCCTTTTTCCCCACAGCAGGAAAAAGAAGGGAGGGCTGTTTTGACCAACAGACCACGCAACAACTCTATCAGTATGCCGCCAACCGGCAGCTGCCCTTGCACGACTTGTTGTTTGCTTTGTACCAACTGCTGCTCTTTAAATTCACCGGCGCCACAGATATTATAACCGGTATTCCGGTAGGAGGGAGATCACACCCCGATCTGCAGGGTATGCCCGGTATGTTTGTAAACAACCTGCCCATTCGCACAGGATTGGATGCAGGGTTGTCTTTTGAAAACTGGGTGCAGCAGGTGTCTGCCACCATACAGGAAGCCCTGCAACACCAGCAGCTACCATTCGACCGCTTATTAAGCCTGGTAGAAGTGCCGCCCCATCCGGGAAGAAATCCACTTTTCGATACCATGTTCCTGTACCAGAGTTTTGGTGTGCCTGGGAAATACAACAATGAACTCAGCCTGACGAGGAAGCCATTTGATCCGGGTTTTGCCCGCTTCGATTGTACACTGGAGATCGTTGAAGGGGCAGGCAACCTGCAGTATACTTTTGAATATGCCACCAGGTTGTATAGTGACGATCTTATCGTTGCTATGTCTGCTTCCTGGCTACAGATCACCACACAGGCATTGAACGATCCTGCCCTGTCTCTGGCGGCCATATCGCCCTTGGATAAGGTAACACACGAGGCATTTATCTATGGCTTTAACAATACCGCGAAGGCCCATGTGCCAGGCACTACTGTGTTGAGCTTGTTTGAATCACAGGCCATAAGAACACCGGATGCCATTGCCATTCAATACAAGGAAGAAACTATAAGTTATAAGGCCTTGAACGAACAGGCCAACCACGTAGCCCAGGCCCTACGGAAGCAAGGTGTGCAGGCACATGAATGCGTAGGCATTTGCCTGCCCAGGTCGCCGCAACTGCTCCTGGGATTGTTGGGTATTTGGAAGGCTGGCTGCGCCTACCTGCCCATTGATGCAGAACTGCCCGCAGATCGTATTCGTTATATGCTGGAAGATAGCCGGGCTGTATGCTGGATTACGCATCCACACTTACATAAGGATATGGCTATCGCCGGTGTGCAAAGATTTGATGTGGATGAATTGGCAAAGCCGATAACCAGTGATCACCAGCCCCTGGCGGTGCAGCCGGGCGATCTGGCCTACGTGATCTATACATCCGGTACATCGGGCAGACCCAAGGGGGTAATGGTCTCACACCAGGCACTCCACAATTATGTTGATTTTGCCAGTGAACAATACGTGCAGGGCGAGCAGCTCACCTTTGCCTTGCATTCATCCATCTCATTCGACCTTACTGTCACCTCCCTTTTTACCCCTTTAACCACCGGCAATACCATCCTCCTGTACGAGGAGGATGGCGTTCTGCTGGCCATTGAAAACGTAGTGCGCGATAACCGGGCAGGGGTAGTCAAACTAACCCCTTCGCACCTGAAGCTGTTGCGCGACAATGGTATGCTGGCGCAGAATACATCCATTCGCCGGTGGATCGTAGGCGGAGAGGCGCTGGATAGTCAGCTGGCCCGTGATGTTTACCAAATCATGGAGGGGAGGGCCACCATCTTCAATGAGTATGGGCCTACAGAAGCTACGGTAGGCTGCATGATCTATACATTTGATCCTGCTGATGGAACCAGCCAGGTGCCCATTGGTACACCCATCAACAACCTGCAGATCTACTTGCTCGATCCATATTTGCAACCGGTACCAGCGATGGCCGCAGGGGATATGTATATTGCCGGTACAGGATTGGCAGCCGGTTATTGGAGGCAGGAGGAATTAACTGTACAAAAGTTTATCAGCAATCCTTTTATCCCCGGGCAAAAGATGTATTGCACGGGTGACCGGGGAAGACGTCTTGGCAACGGGCAACTTGAATTCCTGGGCCGTAAGGACCTGCAGGTAAAGATCAATGGCCACCGGATCGAACTCAACGAGATCAGCCACGCACTGCAGGAACACCCGGCCATACAGGGAGCCATCGTGGTACAACACCCCGCCACCGGAAAATTACAGGCTTACTATACCATCAAGAACAATGGCGCGATCAGCGAACCTGCCTTGCGCCAGTACCTCGCAGGTAAAATACCTTACTATATGATGCCGGTATCTTTTACCATACTGGAACATATTCCGCTGACCCCCAATGGCAAAGTGGATATGAAAGCCCTACCGGCTGTCACCACTGCGGTCAACAAGTCAACTCCACAAAGACCAGTTACAAGCATCGAACAGACTATGCTGGAAGTGTGGGAGCAGGTATTGGGTAAAACAGGCTTAACACCGGATGATAATTTCTTTGCGCTGGGCGGCGACTCCATTATGGCTTCGCAGATAGCTTCCAAATTATTCGCGAAGGGTGTATACATCAAGGTAAAAGACCTGCTCACTTTGCAGGCCATTGAGCAGGTGGCCCTTCATGCACAGGATATACAGCAACACAAAGACGCTGTGGCTGTGGTAGCAGGAGAGGTGCTGCCTACGCCCATCCAGGCATGGTTCTTCCGGCAGCAATTTGCTCAGCCGGGGCATTACACCCAATCTGTTTTACTCAGGCTCCACCGGGCCATTGATCATCGAAAGCTGCGAGTCTCCTTCGATGCCTTATTACAACACCATGATACGCTACGGCTCTGTGTACATACAGACAATGAAACACTTTTTTACAATAACCGGGAAGGAGCGTTCGAGGTAACACAAATATCGCTGGGAAAGCAGGAGACCCTGCCTGAAGTATGTAATACGATAAGAGCTTCTTTTGATATACGCCAAGGTCCGTTGATAAAAGCAACTGTGCTCCGGGAACAGGAAGGAACAGCGTACCTGTTCATTACTGCCCATCACCTGGTGATAGATGGCGTATCCTGGCGCATCTTGCTGGAGGACCTTTACCGTGTCTATTACCAGTTTGTAAATGAAGTGGTGGTGGAATGGCCGGCAAAGACAGCTTCCTTCCAGTATTGGAGCCGGGAATTGTACAGGCTCCGGGATGCCGGTTGGTTTGAGGAAGAAATAGCCTATTGGAAGGAAATAGAAGACACGCACTTTGTGATGATACAACACACTCCTGTTGTGGAGGAGACCCTGAATCCTGTAAATAGTCAGCGGATAAGCCTGGATGCTATCGCCACCCATTACCTGCTCACCGATGCCAACAGGCCCTATAATACCGATGTATCCATCCTCTTGAATGTGGCGCTGGTCATGGCCCTGCATGCCTGGGGGCACTGGCAGGATATGGTCATCTTCCAGGAACACCACGGCAGGGAGCTGGAGGATACGGTTAACCTTACCAGGACGATTGGCTGGTTTACAGCTATGTATCCTGTAAAACTCAGGTACGAGGAAGATATGGACCTGCTGATCAAAGCCACCAAGGAGTCGCTCAGGCAGGTGCCCAATCACGGGATCGGTTATGGTGTGTACAAATACCTGGGTGCACAAACTGACAGGGATAGCCAGCCGGAAATAAGGATCAATTACCTGGGACAGTTTGGCCAGGCATTTGACAATGAATTGTTTTCCTATAGCCATCAATACACGGGGGAGGAGCGCGGCGCCGGCAATCACCCGACGGCCCGGCTGGATCTGAATGCCCTGGTGATGGGTAACCAGCTACAGGTAGATTTCTCCTGGTGCAGCCAGTCTTTCTCTCTGAAAGAGATGGACAGATTTGTCAGGCTGTTTGATAATCAACTCAATAGATTACTGGATTATGTACGACAAATAAAACAACTGCAATACACGCCTTCGGACTTCTCTGCCGCTGGTATAACCGAAGATGATCTGAAAATACTATTAGGGTAGGGCGTTAGTTTGCCCTTATTTCCAGATAAGCAATAAAAGTATTATATTCATTAAGCCTTATGCAAATATAGCCACCTATGCTGCGAACAGTCTTCAAATATGTACTCAGGGGTCTGAGGCGAAATGTACTCTCTTCCGTTATCAACATCACCGGATTCTCCATTGGCATAGCAGGTTTCCTGCTTATCGTATCCTATATCAAATACGAACAGGGATATGACAGTTTCTATCCCA
Source organism: Paraflavitalea soli (assembly GCF_003555545.1). Taxonomy (GTDB): domain Bacteria; phylum Bacteroidota; class Bacteroidia; order Chitinophagales; family Chitinophagaceae; genus Paraflavitalea; species Paraflavitalea soli. The sequence continues at coordinate 1,771,363 of NZ_CP032157.1, forward strand.
ATGCCGACCGTATCTTCCGGGTGGGCATCGACTTCAACAACAGCAATGCCATCGTAAAGGGATCCATGGTACAGTTTCCCGTAGCGCCGGTGCTCAAAAGAGACCATGAGGAAGTGGAAGATTATGCGCGCGTATGGTCCAACTACAACCTCACCATCAAGTCGGGCGATAAGGAATTTTGGGAACGCAATATCTATAATGTAGACCCACAGTTCCCTGCCATGTTCTGTAAAATGATACTGGGCAATGCGGAAACCTGCCTGAAGGAACCTGGCGGTGTCATTATCTCCAAAGAGATAGCCGGTAAATATTTCGGCAATGAGAACCCCATTGGAAAGAACGTGTTGATCACCAAGTATGGGGAACACAAGGTGACAGGTGTTTTTGAGAACCGTACAGCCGCTTCTCATTTTGATTTTGAGATACTGGTGCCCATGGCGCCCCTGGCCAGCGAATATGCCACCCAATGGGACTCTCATAATTTCTATACCTATATCCGGTTGCGGAAAGGGGTGAATGTCGATGAATTTGCCCCCAAACTTAATACCACCATCAAAAAGTACCGGGTGCCGCGGCTGGAAGGCAAGGGGGTATCTGAGCATTATTTCCTGGAACCGATCACCGGCATCAGGCTTTATTCAGATACCCTGCTCGACTTCAAACAAAATGGGCATGGGCATTACCTGCCATTTTTCATACTGGCAGCTATTATCATCCTGTTGTTTGCCACTTTCAACTATTTCAATTTCTCTTCTTTCCAGGCCATTGCCAAAGAGAAGACTATTGCCATGAACAGGGTGCTGGGCGCTGAGAAAATTACCATCCTCAGCATCTTCCTGGCTGAGTCGTTTGTGTACATCCTCATCAGCACCATTATTGGTGCCGGTATTGCACTGCTGCTCTTTCCCTGGTTTGCCGATTTTTATGAAATGACCTATAGTGTGAACCTGATCAGTTCCTCCTGGTTCTGGATCTATATCGGGCTCATCATTGTTATCAATACTGTGGTGTCGGGCATCTATCCCGCCATCCTGAGTTTTACTTTCAAGATCAACGATGCCCTGCGGGGTAAGAGTTCGCCCGACAAAGCGGGCATCCGCGTGCGACCCATCCTCTCCGTATTGCAATATGCTGTATCCTGTTTGCTGATGGTCTTTTCGCTGGTTTCGTATTACCAGATCAAATACATGCGCGAATCCTACCTGGGGTTCAATAAACAGGACGTAGTGGTAGCCCGGGAACCCGTGATCCTGAGAGACAGCATGGACCATGCACAGATCTACCGGATCGTACGGGATGCCACGGCACAGATATCGGGCATCAAGGCAGTTACCTACAGTGATTATGTACCGGGGGGGCAATACGAACGATTCGACCGCATACGACTGACAGGTAAACCGGAAGTCTATGACACCTATATGAATTCTGTTAGTCCCGACTTCTTTGATTTCTACAAGATCAAGTTGATGGCCGGGCGCAATTTCTCCTGGGACCTGACAACTGATTTCGAAAAAGCGGTCATCATCAATGAGAAACTGGCCCGCTCGCTGGGATTTTCTCCCACAGAGATCGTAGGCAAACAGATCTCGTTTGAAGGCCGGAAGACAGTTATCGGTGTAGTATCCAACTACCACCAGGAATCTCTAAAGAAAGCCGTAGCCCCCTGCCTGTTCTTTGCCACTGACTGGCCCGGGTATTTTTCCTTTAAGCTTACGGGCAGTAATGTAACGGGCGCCATCGATCAGCTGCACGAAGCCTGGAAAGTCGCTTTCCCCTCCAACGATTTCAATTTCTTTTTCCTGGATGATTATTTCAACAGGAACTATACCAAAGACCAAAAAGCCTGGCAGATACTCAGGCTGTATTCAGGACTAGCTATCCTTATCTCCATTCTCGGCTTGTGGGGCGCCGTGGTGCACCAACTCAGGAACAGTAAGAAGCGGATTGCGATCTACAAAGTGCTGGGTACGCCCAATAAAGCCATTATCTGGATCTTTGTAAAGCGAACGGCCTATATGATCGGCCTGGCCTTCGTCATCGGATTGCCCATCGATTTCCTGCTGCTCAACAACTGGCTTTCCTCCTTTCCGTATAGGATAGGATTAAATATCTCATACTTTATAATTCCATTGATCGTACTGGTGGTGATTGCCTTTACTACCATTGGTCTGCAGATCATAAAAGTTGTTTCTTCTAACCTCGTATATGCGCTGCGAAGCGAATAGCATTTAATCAAACGATTCATGTCTCCACTTGCCAGGGATATCCTCGAGGATATCCTGCCACTTACTGCTGCGCAGGAGGGTATCCTGTTTCATCACCTGTCGGCCCCGGGATCGGGTGTGTATTTCCAGCAAACCGTGCTTAGGTTGACCGGCAGGCTGGACCAGGCCATCTTCCGCGAGGCCGTCAACCAGCTGGTGCAGCAGCAGGAAGGATTGAGGATCGTATTCCGCTGGCAGGACCTGAAGAAACCGGTACAGGTATTATTGAAACAACATGAGTTGCCGCTCCGTTTTTTTGACAGCGGGACCAACCTTCCGGAACTATTGGAGGAGGATGCCGCCAGGGGCATCAGCATAGAAGAACACCCGGTGAGGATGATGGTGGTATCCCATTCGGTACAGGAGCATACCCTGGTCATCAGTTTTCACCATATGGCATTGGATGGCTGGAGTTTTGGACTGCTGGTAAAACATCTGTTGCGCATCTACAGCGATTGCCTGCACGGTCATACCGAAGCAGCGACCATTACTACCCATAAAGTGATCAGGAACTACCTGCAGTATATTCAAAACCGGGACAGGCAGGAAGAAGCCCTTTTCTGGAAAGAACAATTGGCTGGCTTCAGCGCGGCCACCCATCAACCTTATCAACGCCAGCAGACAAACAGTGGGGTAGGGCGCTGGTCCATGCAGCTCGACGGTGGCTTGATGGACAGCCTGCAGCTGTATACCAAACAGCACCGCGTATCTGTGGCCAGTATCTTTTATGCGGCCTGGGCAATCCTGTTGCACAACAGTACCGGCGAGGCATCCATCACCTTTGGTACGACCACGGCCGGCAGGCCTACACAGGTACAAGGCATCGGGCACACCATCGGCATGTTCATCAATACCTTGCCCTTCCACCTGGTGATCGACCCTCAACAAACCATCAGCGCATTTTTGAACCAGGTCAACAATACCATCCCCGTACTTTTCGAATATGGGCTGGCTTCCCTTTCGGAGATCAAAACCTATGCAGGCTTAGACACACGGGAAACCCTGTTCAATACCTTATGTGTGATTGAAAACTATCCATTGGACCTTGGTCAGGATACAGGGCTCACCGTACAGTCATTTGAAACATTCGAGCAAACCAATTATGATATCACCCTGTCTGTGCTGCCATTTCAGCCGCAGGGGCAGCTGCTGTTTTCCTATAAAAAGAAAAATGTTGACCAGGATGCTATTGAACGCATGGGGCAGCAGCTGGGTTTTATTTGCGCCTGTTTGATCAAAGAGGCCGGCACCCAACCCCTCCATGCATTGGATCAAGGCGGGCTTATCAACACCAGCGGCAGGGCCTTGAACAATAACGCCCGCCCTGATAGTACCACTTCAGCGACCACGCACCTGCCAGCGAAGCAGGAAGCAACATGGCCGGTACAGGAAGATGATAAAGTATTGAACCAGGTGATGGCCGTCTGCCGCGAAGTATTGCAGGTGCAGCAGGTGAGGCCCACCGATAATTTCTTCCGGATACGCGGCGACTCTATCAAGGCCATCAGGGTACTCTCCCTGCTCAGGAAGGCCGGGTATCGGGTTGACATGGACGATATACTAGAGTTTCCCGTATTGCAGGAGCTGGCCATGGTGATCAGCCGGGCCAACACCCGGGTTCAACAGGAACCGGAGCATGGAACCATGAAGGTCAATGCCATCCAATCAAATTTCTTTGCAGTCGATCATCAACATATCAACTGGTACAACCAGGCCATTGTTCTCACCTTACAACAACCTTTTCCGAAAGGATACCTGCAACCCATCGTAGCTGCCCTTACAGAGCACCATGATGTTTTCAGGCTAAGGTTTCGATATGTAAACGGACAAGTTAACTGTCAATACGCCGAAACAGCCAGCACCATTGAACCAGCCGATTTTGATATGGCAGCTGCTCCCGACCAGGCGGCTGCTTTGAAGACCATCCTGGATGCCTTGCATGCAGGACTACACCTGCAAAATGGCCCACTGGCCAGGTTTGGCCTCATCAGGACGAATACAGGCACATTGCTGGCGATGGTAATGCATCATCTTATTACTGACGGTGTTTCCTGGAGAATACTACTGGATGATCTCCAGCAATTGTTGCAGCAATTACAGGAAGGCACGGCATTGCGTTTGTCCAATAAGTCAACCTCCTTTGGTACTTATCTCGCAACACTCCACCAGGAGATCAGCAAAGGAGCATTTGATGCCGAAATGCCTTATTGGGAAAATATACTGGCACAGGCATATGATCTCTTATGGGAAGAACAACAGACTTCCTATACCTATAAAGACCTGCACCGCGTCGTAAACAGGTGGGAGCCTGCCCTGACGCAGCAGGTAGAGCATATTAACCTGAAGTTGGGAACTACTGCCAATGAAGTACTGATCGCCGCACTGGGCATGGCCTTACAACAGTTGTTCCCCGTGCAGCAACTCACCATCCACCTGGAAGGGCATGGCAGAACGGAGTTGGCGCCCGGCCTTGATCTCAGCAGAACAGTAGGATGGTTTACGGCCCTGTTCCCCGTACATATAGATCTGCGCCAGGCGCACCAGCTATTAACCTATGTAAGAACGGTGAAGGAGGCTATTAAAACCGTACCGGGCAATGGCGAAGGATTTGGGGTATTACAACGGCTATCCGGTAAATTCCCTGCCTACCGCAGTCCGCAGGTTTGCTTCAATTACCTGGGCGATTTCTCTGCTTCCACTGATACTAGTCATTTTAGTGCTTCGTTAGATGAGACAGGCGCCTGGTATGCCCGGGAAAGAAATATACAACACCCACTGGAAGTATTCGCCTTCCTCAATGGTGACCAAACCATTTCCTGCACAGTCGATTTCATACCCGGCTTGCTGCCCGGCGAAAAAGTACAGGAACTATTGCAGCTCGTGCAGGCAGCTATTACCATCATCCATGAAGCATGTGCAGATATCGTCAACCGGCTTCCTTCTCCATCAGACTTTACCTTTCCCGGCATTCAGCTGGAGGTGCTCGACAGGTTATTGACCGGGCCCGTTACCCTGAAGGATATATATGAACTGAGTCCCACACAGGAAGCACTGGTGCACCATTACCGCAAAACGGGCAACAGGAATGATTATGTGATCAATGCCAACCTCTTGCTGAAGGGCAGGGTCGATGTAGATATTTTGGAGCAAGCATTTGATATGCTGATCAGTCGACACGATATACTGCGCACTACTTTCCGGGATGACCTGGAACCGGGGCAAACTGTACAACTGGTACAGACCATACACAACGCCAGCCTTGACCGGCGGCAGCTGGATGCTACCGATCCCGCCCATCTGCAGCAGATCATACAAGAGGTAGATGCAACAGGAAGAGCAGCCGTACAGGATATTTTTTCTTCCACACCCAATATCCGGGCGGCTTTGCTACAGGTTACCGACAATGAATACCGCTTGTCTTTTTACTACCATCATATACTGGCCGATGGCTGGACGGCTGCGGTGCTGCTGAATGAATTGTTTACCATTTACCATCTCTTGCAGCAGCACAAAGACCCTGCGCTGGAATTGGAAGCAGCACCTCCTTATCAATTCTATATTAAATGGTTGAGAAAGATAGACCAGGCCGCTGCCGCCCGTTATTGGAAAAGATACCTGCAGGAATTTGAAGAGCCCTTTGCCTTCAGGACGTATAACCAGCCAGCCGTCGGAAGAGAAATGGCCTTGCTTACTGTTTATTGCGCTTACCCCGAAGGACAGCCCATACAGAACCTATTGCAGCAATCAGGTTGCACCCTGTACCATTATCTTCAGACTGTGTGGGCTTTGCTGCTTTCCCGGCTTTCAGGCAACAATGATATCCTGTTTGGACAGGTCGTGTCGGGCAGGCCGCCCATTGCCGGGGCCGATCAAATGACCGGGCTTTTTATCAATACCCTGCCCAAGCGGGTGCAACTGGAAGAAACAATGAGCCTGATGGAGCTGATGAAAGCAGTAGCCAGGGATGAAGCGGCCACCGCAGGGTTTCATTATTTCCCCTTGGCCGATATCCTTCGGCAAACACCCCATAAGGAAAACCTGTTCTCCCATATCATCGTATTTGAAAACCAATATCAGTTGCTGGACATGGAAGGGACTGGTACAGACGATACCCTGCGGGTGGTGAGCTTTGAAGGCAATGACCCCAACCCTTATCCGGTATGCATTGTGTTTACAGAAGCGGGCAAGGCGCTAAAAATTGAATGGCGCTTCGATAAGCATCAATATGACGAAGGGTATATGGAGCAATTGCTCCGCGATTTCCAACAGCTGTTCCAGACAGCCCATACTTATCAGCACACACCCATAGCGCAATTGCTATATGATCAAAGCGGGAAGGTCGATCTTCCTTTGCTTACTACACAGCACCTATAATATTGACAAAACAATAAAGACTGTATTATGGAAATACAACACCATACTGTAGAACAGGTGGAGGGATGGTCTGTGGGCCGGCTCGACCAGTTTGAAGGTTTTACTTCACCACTGGTGGTAACACCCACTGCGGGGCCTGACCTGCGGGAATATTTTGAAGCACACCGGCCACTGATCAAAGAGGAATTGCACAGATCGGGCGCTATCCTGTTCCGCGACTGGCGCGTGAACACCGCTGCCGACTTTTATGAAGTGATGAGCGCCTTCAGCGATCAGACGCTGGATTACACACAGCGCACCTCGCCCCGTTCGCAGGTGATCAATAAAGTGTATACTTCTACCGATTATCCACCTGATCAGGAAATACAACCGCACAATGAATCTTCCTATGCTTTTACATGGCCCCTGGTGATTGCCTTTTTCTGTCTTACCGAACCGGCTACCGGAGGCGAAACGCCCATCACCGATAACCGGGAAATGGTAAAGCACCTGTCACAAAGCACCATTGAACTGCTGGAGAAAAAAGGCGTGAGTTACACAAGGAATATGCTCGATTGGCTGGGCCTCTCCTGGCAGGAAGTATACCAAACTGATGATAAACATAAAGTAGAGGCCTTACTGAAGAAAGATGGCATCCACTTCCAATGGGTAGATGAATCCCACCTGCGCATCAACTGGCATCGCCCCGCTTTTCAAATGCACCCCGTGCTGCAAACCAAAGGATGGTTTAACCATGCTTACTTCTATCACCGGCTCAATCAGGATCCCCGGTTGCTGGATCTGGTGGAGGAGACTGATCTGCCGTTCATCATCCGGCTGGGCGATCAATCGGAGATCACAGAGGCCGTTTACAATGAATTGAAACAGGCCTACAAGGCCGCTACCATCACCTTTCCCTGGAAGAAAGGCGATGTACTGATCCTCGACAATATGCTGTTCTCCCATGCGAGAAAGCCCTTCACCGGTCAGCGGAAAATACTGGTATCCATGGCCGAGCCGGTGAGGTTTGAACAACTTGTCTGACAACCCATACAACTATAAATACCCGGACGTGAGCAGAATACCACAACCAGCAATATCCTATGCCCAGGAGCGTACCTGGCAGGCCATTGGTGCAGGGCAAGCCCCTTGTTCCAATATACCTGTCCTGGTTGCTTTGAAAGGTGCGATTGACAGGCAGCAACTGGAAGCCGCTTTATGGCAGGTGCTCAACAGCGCTGCTGTAGTAAGCGCAGGTTTCCGGGAGGAAGCAGGCAAACTGGAAGCCTTTACCGGTCCGCAGTTTGATGAGCCGCTTTCCATTACAACAGCCGCCTCCTTCAAAGAAGCCAGGGAACTGGCCATACCATTTGTACTGGCTCCATTTGATGTGCAGCAAGGAAGACTGGTGAGGTATACACTCTACCGCATCCACCAGGAAGATCATTATCTGCTGGCGCTATCCTTTCACAGGCTGGTGTGCGATCCCTGGTCCGTGCGCATATTGCTCGATCAATTGGTGCAAGTGTTGGATGGAAAGGGTACAGCACCCGCACAGCCGATCTCCTTTTTCGACTTTGCCCGCTGGCAGAAAAGCATTCCTGAAGATGCCATTAACAATTTATATGCTTATTGGAAAAGGAAACTGCACAACAACATCGAGCCCTTGTCCTTGTTTAATGACCTGCCCCGGAGAATAACATCTATCTATACACCTCAACAGACTGAAGTCACGATCAGTGGTGCAAGTTATGCCCGGCTAACGCATTTTCTGAAAGTACAGCCCTCCGACAAACGGGATTTTTTCCTGGCTGTGTTTACCATTTTGCTGCACAACTATTGCCGTCAGGAAAGCGTGATCTGTGGTTTACCCGTTCCCAACAGGGAAGTGAAGGGTACGGAAACACTGATAGGGCCGGTAGCCAATTTACTGCCCATCAACACAAAGATCAGCCGGGAGGAGAAATGGTCGGACCTGCTGAAGAAGATCACCCTCACCACATCCAATGCCCTGCAATACCAGTCACTGCCTTATGAAGTGCTGGTCAACAAACTGAACCCGGTAAAAGAAGCCGTACGATCTCCGCTATTTGATGTACTGTTTCGTTTTGAAGAAGCCTACAATGCAAAAGCGATTAATGACTCCGTGGAATTGACTGTATACCCGCTGCATGCAGCCCTCGACAGATACGACCTGGATGTATTGGTGACTGAGAACCCTGCCGAAGGTCATTGCAGGCTCCAGCTTTGTTACAATGCCGGTTATTACAGCGAAGCATTGATGCGGCAATTCATCAGGCACTACCAGCAGCTCATCCATACGATCATCGAACAAGGCGACCGGGAGATCGGCTACTACCAATATATTACAGCCGTGGAACAGGATACCATCCTGCACCATTGGAATAAGCGGAATATTTCCTATCCCGCAGACACGCATATCATCATGCATTTTAAAAATGCTGTAACCCATTATCCCGAACGCACCGCCATTTCTTTCAACGATCAATCCCTTACTTACCGGGACCTGGATCAGTTATCGGATGCATTGGCTGTACAACTCATTGGCCAGCCTTCCCACAATGATCAGCTGATAGGATTGCTGAGTGAACGCTCCATCGAACTGATCGTGGGTATCCTGGCCATTTTAAAAGCCGGCAAGGCCTATCTGCCGCTGGACCCCGGCCTTCCCGTAAACCGGTTGAATTACCTGGTGGCTGATAGCCGCATCGACCTGCTGCTGGTATATGAACAGGAGAGCAGGCCGGCGCCTGACCTGCCCGGCAAAAAGATCAGGATCGACCTGGCCACACTGCGTAATGAGCCGGCTAAAGTATATGCCTGGCCCATAAAACCCGATAGCCTGGCTTATGTGCTCTACACCTCCGGCACCACCGGCAACCCCAAAGGGGTGATGATCGGGCATGAACAGGTAGTGAGACTGTTCTTTCATGAAGGAACGTATTTTGATTTCCGGGAAACTGATGTATGGTCCATGTTCTTCACCTGCTCCTTCGACTTTTCAGTCTGGGAGATATGGGGTGCGTTGTTTTATGGAGGCGAACTGGTCATTGTGCCCCGCGAAGTGACCATGAACCAGGAAGCATTCACCCGCCTGCTGATCGATAAGCAGGTCACGATCCTCAACCAGACTCCTACTTCATTTTACAGCCTTTCCAAAACCATACTGGCCCATCAGCAGCCCGGCGCTCTCGCTGTAAGAAAGATCATATTTGGGGGAGAAGCCCTCAATCCCGCGAAGCTGGCAGATTTCCGGAAGCAGTACCCGGCTACACAGCTTATCAATATGTATGGTATTACAGAGACCACCGTGCACAATACCTACAAAGAGATCACCCACCAGGAAATAACCGCTGGCGCTTCCAATATCGGCACACCATTACCCACTGTCAATATATACCTGCTGGATGCTGCTATGAAACTGGTGCCGCCTGGCGTAGCCGGAGAAATGTATATAGGCGGCAAGGGCCTGGCCAAAGGGTATTGGGGAAAAGAGGATCTCACCCTTGCTAAGTTTATTCCCCATCCCTGGGCCACCGGGGAGAAGTTATACAAAACAGGTGACCTGGCCCGCTGGCTGAGCCATGGTGAACTGGAGTTCCTGGGCAGGATTGACAACCAGATACAGATCAGGGGTTACCGGGTAGAGTTGGAAGAGGTGCTGGCTGTGCTTTTACGCACAGAGCAATTGCGTGATGTGTTTGTGTGCGCCCGGGGGGAAGATACCGATAAAATTATTTATGCCTATGTGGTGGACGACCGCCAGGTGAACACACAACAGATCAGGACCAACCTGGCCGCTCATTTGCCTGGCTATATGATACCCGGCATCATCATCCAGGTAGATGACTTTCCACTTACGTCCAACGGGAAAATAGCCATTGATGCTTTACCCTTGCAGGAAGCTACCGCACAGGATAGCATGGCACTGCCGGAGAACCCCATAGAAGAGCAGCTGCTGCAACTGTTTGCCGAAGTATTGAACCTGAAGAAAGACCGGATCAGTACTACCCGCAGTTTCTTCGACCTCGGCGGGCATTCCCTCAAAGCCACCCGGCTGGTCAATAAAATAAAGGACAGGCTGGGCGTGGAGTTGCGGGTAACAACCATATTCGACAATCCCGATGTGAAAGGATTGGCCCAACAGATCGGCCTTACAAAGACAAAGGCCATTCCCCTCACGAAAGCGCCTGTGCGGGAATATTACCCCTTGTCACCTTCTCAGCGAAGGATCTATATCCTGCAAAAAATGTATGAGGATGCCTTTCTGTACCATATCTCCAATGTATATAAGCTGCAGCAGGTTGACCTGCAAAAGCTGCGTAACGCACTCAACCAACTGGTGCTTCGGCATGAAGCCTTGAGAACCCGCTTTGATATCCGGGAGAATATACCCGTACAGATCATAGAGGAAAATGTCCAGCTGCTGCCTGATGAACTATACTGTAAGCAAGCGGCATTACAACAGGTCATCCAACAATGGATAAAACCCTTCGACCTGGCAACGGCTCCCTTGATGCGCGTAGCCTTCCTCCATACTGACGAGGGTAATCAATACCTGGTATTCAACCTGCACCATATTATTACCGATGGTATCTCCAATGCTGTCTTCCTCCGCGATTTTGTATCCCTGTACAAAGGAGAAACATTGCCGGCACTGCCATTTCAGTTCAAAGATTTTTCAACCTGGGTACATGCACAGCAATCCGGTGAGCAATGGAGCAACAGCAAGGCATTCTGGTTAAATAAATTTGCCGGTGAACTACCCGACCTGGCCCTGCCGCTGGACTTCAAAAGACCTATGGTCAAAGACTTCTCTGGTTCCTTTCAGTCTTGCGATATTGATAAGACCACGACACATCAAATACAAGCTGTTTGCCGGCAGCTGGGCATCAGCGCCTTTAGTTTCCTGTTGACGGCTTACCTGTTGCTCCTTAGAAAAGTAACCGGTCAGGAAGACATCGTAGTGGGTTCACCAGGCGCTGGCCGGTATTTCGAAGGTTTGCAGGATACCACCGGTATTTTTATCAATGTGCTGGCGCACCGCAATCATCCTATTGGCAATAAACGGTGTGATGCCTTTATGCAGGAGGTCAACAAACATTCGCTGGACATATTGCAGCACCAGGATTACCAGTTTGAAGACCTGGTAGATCAGTTGGTGAAGGTGCGCGACACCAGCAGAAGCCCCTTGTTCGATGTGATGTTCGATTACCACAATGAAGAGAACCTCGCCAATGAAATTGCGTTGGAAGGCGTGCAGGTAGCCAATGAGGAAGCAGGTTTTACAAGAAGCACTTCTATGTTTGACCTCAACCTCCATGTGTACGAGCACAAAGATCATTTCCGGTGCGAGCTGGATTATTCCACCCAGTTATTCAAGCCAGGCACCATTGCTTCCATGGTGGATATGCTGGTGAATATTATCCGGGAACTGGCCGCCCATCCACAGCAGACCATCGCTGCCATCGAACCGCTTTCACTGGAAGAAAGACACAGGATACTCTTTGATCTTAACGATACCAAAAGATCATTCAATGATAAACTGTTGCTGCACCAATGTTTTGAGCAGGTAGCAGCCCTGCAGCCCGATGCCATGGCCGTCATTTGCCAGGGTGAGGTGCTTACCTATGGCGCGCTGAACCGGCTGGCCAATAAACTGGCCCATGCTTTACGTCAGCAAGAACTGGCCATCGAAGGCTGCGTGGCCATCATGATGGACCGGAGCCTGGAAATGGTGCCTGCCGTGATGGGGGTATTAAAAGCCGGTGGTATGTACGTACCCATTGAACCCCACCTGCCCGATAATCGGATAGAGACCCTGATCTCGTTGCTCAATATCCGGTATATGATTACCACCACCGGTCAGTTGCAGCGGGCGCAGCACATCTTCAGCGCTGCCGGTGAAGACAAGAAACTCTTTTGTATAGAAGTGTATGCCGCTGTCACGGGGCAGGAGGGCGCTTCCTTATCCTATATACCGGTACATCCCGGTACTGCCTGGAGCGAGGAGAACCTGCCTGCCAACACCACGCCAGATCATCATGCTTATGTGATATTCACTTCCGGCTCTACTGGGGTACCCAAAGGCGTGATGGTAAAACACAAACCTGTGGTTAATGTGATCGAGTGGGTAAATCGCGAATTGAAAGTGACACCGGAAGACAAACTATTGTTCATCACTTCCCTCGGCTTCGATCTTTCAGTGTATGATATCTTCGGCACCCTGGCAGCAGGCGCCATGATCAGGCTGGTTACCCGCGAAGAGATGGAAAATCAGGAAACCCTGTTAAAGATCATTAACGAAGAACAGATCACCATATGGGATTCTGCACCGGCCGCTATACAACAGCTGTTGCCAGAGCTGGCCACCACCAATACCAGCCAGTCTACCCTCCGGCTGATCATGCTCAGCGGTGATTGGATACCCGTTGCTTTGCCCGATGTAGTGAGAAAGCATTTTAAAGCCTGCGAAGTGATCAGCCTGGGTGGCGCCACAGAAGCCGCCATCTGGTCCAACTATTACCGGATCGGCGCCGTAGACCCCAACTGGGCCAGTATCCCTTATGGCAAGCCCATTCAGAATGCCAGATACTATGTACTGGATGCCTATGCCATGCCTTGCCCCATAGGCATTCCCGGCGATCTTTATATTGGAGGCGATTGCCTGGCTACCGGCTATATCGGCGATAAAGCATTGACGGAAAAGAAATTCATTCCCAATCCATTTGTACAGGGAGAGAAGATGTACCTGACCGGTGATACCGCCCGGTGGATGGCAGATGGCAATATGGAGTTCCTGGGAAGAAAAGATACACAGGTAAAAATAAGGGGGCACCGCATCGAACTGGGAGAGATTGAATCCTGTTTCAGAAAGTGTACCGGTCTTACCGAAATACTGGCCATCCCCGTTGCCCTTGGCGGTGCCGCCAGCGACAAACAACTCTGTGTCTATTATTGCAGCGAACAGGACTGGGATAAAAATGAGCTGAAAGCCAGGATGGGGCAGGAGCTGCCTGCCTATATGGTACCGGCATATTTTGTGCGGCTCGATAGATTCCCCGTCAACCAGAATGGAAAGGTAGACCGGAAGAAGCTGCCTGCACCTCATGCAGAGCAGGAAAGAAAACAGGCGCCTGTTGTGCTCAACGCAGTACACCAAAAGCTGATCGCCATTTGTGCCGATACCTTACAGCTGCCGGTAGAGAAGATCGATATACGCGATAATTTCTTTGAACTGGGTGGCCATTCCCTCAACAGTACTTATTTCCTCAACAGGGTGCGCAGTGAATTTGGAGTGCGGGTGCCCCTCGTTGATTTCTTCCGGCAGGACTCCTTGCTGGAGCTGGCCAATAGCCTGCCCGCCGATGTCCTTACACCGGTATCCTCCCTGCCACGTACGCTGCAAAAAGAGTATTACAACCTTTCTTCCGCCCAACTCAGGTTGCTGATCCTGCACCAGCTTGATTCAGATAATATTGGATATGGCTTCAATATTCCGCTGGTATTCAATATAGACGGCGTACTCGATATTGAAAGAGTAAACCAGGTATTCAGGCAACTGATCAACCGGCACGAATCACTCAGGACCTCCTTTCACATCGTAGCAGAAACGCCCGTACAAAGAATTCATGCACAGGTAAACTTTGCAGTAGAGACCATCTCCGTAGCATCAACAACCGATACAGAAGGAGCAATAAAAGACTTTATCAGGGGCTTCGATCTGCAACAGGCGCCATTACTCCGGGCAGGCGTGGTATACCACCAGCAATCTCCGGTGGCCATGATCATCGATATGCACCATATCATATCCGATGGCGTATCACAACAGGTATTGGCCGCTGAGTTCATGGACCTTTATACCGGTAAGGAATTAGCGCCGCTGGCCTTGCAGTATAAAGATTATGCCGAATGGCAGTTCAGCGAGAAGCGCTCTGCTGCTATGGAAAAACAAAAGCAGTTTTGGATAAACCAGTTTGCCCGGGAGCCACAATACATAGAACTGCCCACCGATTTTCAACAGGGGGCCATCCGCCAGTATACCGGCAGGACAAGCCGTTTTATGATCCCCAAAGACCAAGCCGCCAGGCTCTACCAGTTGGCAGGCGATTCCGGGGGTACATTATTCACCACCTTGCTGGCCATGCTCAATATCCTGTTGGCTAAACTATCCGGACAGCAGGATATCACTATCGGTACCGTAACAGCCGGCCGGAACAATGCTGACCTCGAAAAAATAACAGGTATCTTCCTCAATACCCTGGCAATGAGGAATTACCCGGCCGGAGAGCTTTCACTCAATACCTTCCTTAGCAGCGTAGCCGCCAATACCCTGCAGGCATTTGATCACCAGGATTATCCCTACGAATCATTGGTGAATGAACTGAAGCTGGGCAGGAATAGTTTTCAGAACCCACTCTTCAATGTTGTATTCATCCTGCAGAATATGGGCAAGCCTGCATGGAGTATTCCCGGGCTGCGACTGGAGGCCATCAACTTCGACTACGGCATATCAAAAATGGATATGACATTTATCTGTACCGAACAGGAAGAAGCACTCTACTTTGACCTCGAATACAGCACCACCTTATTTAAAGAAGCAACCATTCAACGGTTCATTCAATATTTTACCACGATCATAGATCAGGCCTGCGCTACGCCCCATATGACGATCGGCGAGATCAACTTACTGGATCAGGCAGCCAGGGACATGATCATCAAAACATTCAACAATACCCGGCAGCCCATCAACCGGGATGCGTGTTATCACCAATTGTTTGAGCAGTGGGTGCATGCCACACCAGGCGCCATCGCCTGCATACACAATGAGGCTACCATTACCTATGAGCAGCTGAACGGGCTGGCCAACCGGCTGGCAGCCTGGATGGTAAAACAGGGCGCAGCGCCCGGCAAGGTGGTAGCCATATGTTTCAACAGGGGCATTGAATTGCTGGCCGCCATCATGGGTGTGCTTAAAACAGGCGCCAGTTATATAGCCATCGATACCGAATACCCCGCCAAAAGGATCGGCGATATCCTCGCACAGAGCGAGGCCGGCATAGCCATCGTACAGCAGGATATGGCTGCCACTTTCAACAAGCTGCGCGAAGAGACGCCCACGCTTACAACCATCCTGAGTGCGGATGACCTGGCAGCGCTGCACCGGGCCCTTGGTGACTACCCGGCCCATGACCTAACTATTCGTTTCGATACCGATACCACGGCTTATATCATTTATACTTCCGGTACCACCGGCAAGCCCAAGGGCATTATGGTACACCAGCTCGGCATGCTGAACCATATGTACGCGCTCATAAGCAGATTGGGTATTACTGACAAAGATGTCATGGCCCAAACAGCTTCCTGCAGCTCCGATATTTTTGTGGTGCAATTACTGATGACCCTCATTACCGGGGGCGCCGTATGCATCATTGATAAAGAAGATGTGCTCGATCCTGTGCGGCTGCAAAGCATCATGAATGCAGCGCGCATTACCCTCATGGAAATTGTACCTTCCCTGCTTACCGTCTTCCTGGAAACCTTGTCCAAACGCAGCGACTACCAGCTCCATAGTTTACGCGCCATGCTGTCGATGGGAGAATCATTGAAATCCCTTTCCGCCCGCAAATGGTATGACCTCTATCCGCAGATTGACCTGTACAATGCTTATGGTCCCGCAGAAGCATCGGATGATGTATCACTGTTTAAAATAGACCCGGCACAAATAGTTGCCGATGCCCCGGTATCCATCGGGTACCCCCTCGACAACCTGCATATCTATATCATGGATAGCCACCTCAACTTATGTCCCATTGGGGTATTGGGCGAGATCTGTGTATCGGGCATTGCGGTAGGAAAAGGTTATTGGAGAGAAGAAGAGAAGACCAGGGCAGTATTTGTAGAGAACCCTTTGTTTGCTTACATCGGTGATGAGGATTACCGCATGCTCTACAAGACCGGCGACCTGGGTTACTGGCAACCCGACGGATCACTCATTTTCGATAAACGCAAAGACCATATGGTGAAGATCAGGGGATTCAGGGTGGAGCCCGGCGATATTGAAAATGCCCTGCTCAACCTGACCTCCATCAAAGAAGCTATCGTCATCGACCGGCAATATGAGAATGGCACCAAATACCTCTGCGCTTATTATGTGTCGGATGAACAACCCGATCGCAGCTGGATCAGGCAGCAATTGCTGGCCGTATTGCCCGGCTATATGGTGCCTTCCTATTTTATCCAAATGGATAAACTGCCCATCACTGCCAATGATAAGATAGACCGCAAAGCCCTGCCGGCACCCGATACAGGATCGGGCATGGAGAATCCCGAAAAGACCATCCTGGGGCCTGCTACAGCTACAGAAGCCATCCTGGTGCCCATCTGGCGGTCTGTATTGGGCATTGATGCTATCGGTACAGATCAGGGTTTCTTCGATTTTGGGGGCGATTCCATCAAAGCCATCAACCTGCGCAGCAGGATGGAAGCCAGCGGGCTGGCAGTAAGCATCAAAGATATTTACCAGTATACCTCTATCAGGGACCTGGCCGCCCGGGTGGATGAGAAAATAAAGAGCATCACGGATATGCCGGAAAAGAAACCGGCGCCCCTGCGGGAACCTGTGGCCACCGCAGGCCGTTTTGATTACAACGAGCTGACAGAAGAAGACCTCGATTCTATATTCGAATAATCACTCCCGCTTCAAATACCAATTGAGATGGAATACAAAGAAATGGTTTACTCACCGGCGCCTGTTGTCACACCCCAGGGTGAAGCCACACAGGACATGGTAAGAACGATCTCCGGTAATATATCCCATGAGCTGTTCCTCAACGAATTTGTAAAGAAAGGAAAGCCGGTGCTGTTGAAAGGCGCCGTGGCCGATTGGCATGCCAGCAAACATTGGGATATGGAATATTTTAAGCACCTGCCCACCGATCCGCTGCTCTCGGTTAAAAAAGCAACCATTGTAGAAGGAGAAACAGAGAAGATACACCTGAGCGACTATGTGCGCCTGTTGGAAACCTGCAGTCAGCCAGGTGCCGCCACCACAAAACCGCCCTACCTGCATGATGTGGCCATGTTTGGTATCATACCCGAACTCACCAATGACGTATCATCACCCATCATCAAAAACTACCTGCCTGCCTTCTATCATGAGCACTGGTGGAAATATGTACAGTTCTTCATGAGCATCAAAGGCCATATAACACCCCTGCATTTTGACACCCTCATCACCCACAACCTGTTCTTCCAGGTAAAGGGCAAAAAGCGGTTCACCCTTATTGATGCCAGTCAGCGTAACGATTGTTATATGAAGAAGTGGCGATGGGCGCAGGTAGATCCCAAAGCCCCGGCGCTGGACAAATACCCCGCCTATGCCAAAGTAACCCCGATGGTGGTGGAGGTGGAAGGCGGTGATATCCTGTATATGCCGGCTGGTATGCTGCACCATGTAGAAAGTCTAGGTTTCAGTATCTCTTTCAATATCGACTGGCATTCCAGGCGGAGTGTGCTGAAAGGAATGCTGTCCCGCCTGAAAGGCTCGCCCACAGAAAACCTGCGATACAATTTCCTGCTATTCCTGGCCATTTGGTGCAAGGTGCCCGAGAAATACATCTGGCCTTATTACAAAAGCTACCTCAATTATATCTCCTGATGGCGTTAGCCCCTTTAGGGCTATCGCTTTGTAGCAAACATTTTCTAAAGGTTTTGTGCGCTGTAGGCGCACCCCTCGGAGCGTCACCTACGGGCGCCGCATTGAACACACACAACATGTTTCTACAAAGTTGTTGCACCTAACGGCGCAAAAAACGCTCTCTAACGGGGGACGAAAGTTTCATTAAAATCATTAAACTAAACTCTTGTCATATGGATCTTGAAAAATACCACCTGGCCCAGGGGCCTGCGATCAGAACGGAAACAATTCCCGGTGAAAAGGCCAAACAACTGCTGGACGCCCAGGAAAAATATGAAAGCAATAACCGGAGTTATCCCCGGAGTTTCCCGCTGGCCCCCAAAAGAGCAAAAGGCACCATTATAGAAGATGTGGATGGCAACCAGTACATGGATTTCTTTTCCCTTTGCGGCGTGGTCAATGTGGGCCATGGCAATGAAGATGTATTAACAGCCACCAGAGCCCAGTTGGAAGAACTGATCCATGCGATGGACTTTCCCACCGAAACCAAACTGGCCTATATCAGGAACCTGAATCAACACCTGCCGGAATCACTGAACGGCAAGGTTAAAATAAACTTCTGTGGCCCTACCGGGGCCGATGCAGTGGAAGCCGCCATGAAGCTGGCGCGGCTGCATACCAAAAGAAACCTTATTATTTCCTTCCAGGGGTCATACCATGGCATGACAACAGGGGCGCTTAGCGTGACCAGTAACCGCAATAGTCGAAAGGGACTGGCCGTGCTCAACCAGGGGCATCATTTTGCCCCATTCAGTTACTGCTACCGGTGCCCGTATGGCAAAGAACCCGACTCCTGTAAGATCGAATGCGCTTCCCACCTGAGAAACTTATTGGAAAATCCGCATTCCGGCATTGATAAACCAGCCGCCGTATTGATGGAACCCATACAGGGAGAAGGCGGCATCGTAATCCCCAAAGCAGCATTTCACCAGGAAGTAAGGAATATATGTGATGAGCATGGCGTGATGTTGATCCACGACGAAGTGCAGGCAGGATTCTACAGGACCGGCAAAATGCTTTCTTCCGAACATTTTGGCGTAACACCCGATGTAGTCACCATGTCCAAAGGAGTGGGAGGGATCGGCATGCCCTGCGCCCTGCTGGTGATCAAAAAAGAATTTGATACCTGGGGCGGCGGTACCCACGCAGGAACATTCAGGGGCCACCAGGTAAGTATGGCTGCCGGCAATGCAGCCCTGCATTTTATTGAAGAGCACCAGATCAGTCAATACGTAACAGAAGCAGGCGCTTTATTATTCGATGGACTGAATACTATTAAGAAGCAATCACCTTTTATCGGAGAGGTAAGGGGCGCAGGCCTGTTCCTCGGTGTGGAGTTTGTAAAGAATAAAAAAACAAAAGAGCCCTGGCCCGAATACTGCGTACGGCTGCGCCAGCGCCTGTTTGAGAATGGCGTGCTGATAGAAGTAGGCGGTTATTACTCCAACGTGATCCGGATATTACCGCCGTTGATCACCACCAGGAATATGTTGAACACCTTCCTGGAAATATTCGACCGTGTAAATAGCGAAATAGCAAAAGAATACCTCGACAAAGTAGCAATACCTGTATAAGATGGCCGGCATTTATACCAAAGAGAACATCAGCAATATCTATTCCCTCAGTCCCATGCAGGAAGGGATGTTCATTGACCTGAAACTATTTCCTCATTCAACGTCTTATACCCAGCAGGTGTGTTTTGTTATTCAGGGCCATTTTGAGATGGACCGGCTGTACAAGGGCATAGATTTCCTGTTGGAGAGACATGATATACTGCGTACCATCTTCGTGGAAACGAAGCAGGGAAAACTGTTGCAGGTAGTATTGAAAAAGCAGGTGGCGGAGGTCCGGTACCTCGATGCCAGCCACCTGCCTGCACCGCAGGAAAAGATCAACAGTATACAGGAAGAAGCCTATAACCGGCCATTCGACCTGTCGAAAGGGCCTTTGATCAGGGTGCAGGTAATCAAAAGAGCACAGGAGGAGCATATAGTCCTGCTCACCTTCCAGCATATTATACTGGATGGGTGGAGCCTGTATACCTTGCTGCATGAGTTGTTGTACTGTTATCAAAATGGCAGCGAACAGGGCCTGAAAACAGCCACCCCTTTTGTGGAATACATCCGGTGGATCGGGTGTAAAAGTCAGGAAGAGAATGCTGCTTACTGGAAGCAGTACCTGGCCGGGTATACCAGGCCATCAACCATACCCATCACACGCGTTGTTGACATGGGCCAGTTTCAGCCGGCTGATCACCTGATCAGTATGGACAGCGAACTGATGGAGAAGCTGCGGCAATATGCCCAACAATGTAAAGTAACTCCTTACAATATCATCCTTACCTGCTGGGCATTTGTATTGTCGAAATTCAACAATACCGATGAAGTGGTATTGGGTACCGTGACCGCTGGCCGCAATGCAGAAATACCAGGCATTAAGGAGATCGTAGGTGTTACTGCCAATACCATTCCCGTAAGGGTGAGGTTTCCGGCCCATGCCCGTATGCAGGACGTGATCCGCCAGGTGCAGCTGGAAGCTATCGGCAATGAATCACATCACTATATGTCCTTGGCCGCTATACAATCTTATTCACCGTTGAGACAGGAACTGTTTGACCATATTTTCATCTATGAGAATATTGAATGGACAGATGTAGCCGAAGGCACGGCCTTGCAGGCCGGTATGGAGATCAGGAATTTCCAGGTGCATGGCCGCACGCACTACAACCTGGAAATTACCGTATACCCGCTTGAACAATATATTAAACTGCTGTATAACGAACTGGTCATCGACGGCGATCTTATCCGGGCCATTGGATCCCACCTGATGGAAGTACTGGACGCCGTGATCAATGATACCGGTATCAGGGTCGATAGCATCATGCAGGCTTCCACCCAACCAGTGGAAACCGACACAGCAGACTTCATGGACTTTTGATGACACTATTATGTCTTTGAAAATAACCAACGAGAAAGGATTACTGCACCTGGCTGCCAGCCGGTTGAACAAGGAAAAAGCATTCTGGGAAGGGTGGCTGGGCCAAGACTACCAGAAAAGCGTGATGCCGGCCGACCTGTTTCGCCAGGGTGAAAAAGTTTTTAAGGAAATAACTTTTAGTTATCCGGCAGCGTTGGAGCAGGCGATCGATCAACTGACCAATAAGCAGGACACCAGGCTGCGCATCTTTTATGCAGCCGTGGTCTGCTTACTGGTACACAAATTCACCAATGAAACGAAGGTGGCTTTCGCCATTCCCAACCATGAGCACGATCCCTCCGTGCCCGACTCGCCATTCCTCGTATTGCGGATAGACCTCGATGCTGCCTGGACCCTGCGGCAATTGCTGAACCAGGTAAAAAATGCTTACCTGCAGGTGCTTGACCACCGGGCCTATCCCCTGGAAATATTTGAAGAACCGGGAAACAATGCCACCCTGTTTGATATTTTCCTGGCCGTACAGGACCAGCCCGAAAACATAACAGGACACAGCATCAGGGGCAACCTGTTGTTCTCCCTGCAATCGGCAGGCGGCGCCCTGCAATACAATGCCAATACTTATACCGAAAGCAAAGCAGCTTCCATGGCGAGGTACCTGCAGCACATGACAGCCCTGGTGCTCAACCACCTCGACACGCCCATCGGCACATTGGAGATCATCCTGCCGGAAGAAAAACAACGCCTGATGCAGGTATTCAATGCCACGAACGTACCCTTTGACAGGAACAAACTTTTGATAGATTGCTTCAGGGAGACTGTACAACGTTTCCCGGCCAGGATAGCTGTTTCCCACAATCAAGGCAGCATCACGTACCAGCAGCTGCAACACCGGTCGGCACAACTGGCACAGTTGCTTTCCCAAGGCAACGTAAGAAAAGAGGTAACGGTGGCAGTATTGTTCGATCGTTCCATTGATTTTGTGGTGTGCCTCCTCGCCATCATAAAGACAGGCGCTGCCTTTGTAGGTATCGATACCGATATGCCCGTCAACAGGATGCTGACCATTTTGCAGGATGCAGGAGCCGCCTGGCTCATAACCAATAACAGTTTTATTACTGATGCCGCATTCATAGAAAGTTTGTCTGCCACTTCCATAACTACCGTATTGAGTATAGATCCACTGCAGGACCTTGAAACCAAAACAAAGACATTCCCATTCCATATACTTGATATCAATGCCGTGGATCAACAGCCGGTCATTGATCCCGATGTGCGCATAGAGCCCGATGACCTTTGCTACCAGGTGTTTTCTTCTGGTTCTACCGGAAAACCCAAAGGCATTCTACTGCACCACCTGGGCATGATCAACCATTTCAACGGTCTTATCAGGCAACTGGCCATCACTGAACAAGATGTTATGGCGCAGACCGCTTCCTGCAGTTTCGATATTTATGTGCTGCAAATGCTGATGCCCCTGGTAGCGGGAGCAAGGATCCATATAATGGAAAGATCGGTATTGCTCGATCCCGCAGCCCTCTTTACCATGGTGACCGAAGAGACAGTAACCCTGCTCGAACTCGTGCCTTCCCATATCCAGGTATTGCTGAACTATGTACAGGATAGTCCAGCCAGTCATTTCTCCAGCCTCCGTTACCTGGTGTCGAATGGAGAACAACTCAAAACCAGTCTGGCCCAAAAATGGTTTGCCAGCTTTCCGGCCATACCTGTTGTCAATGCTTACGGACCTGCTGAAGCCTCCGATGATGTGTCTATACACATCATAACGAAAGCCGACGAATCACTCCCTATAGTACCTATTGGCAGACCATTGGATAATATACAGCTGTATACTGTTGACCGTTTCCACCAGCTTACACCCCTGGGCGTGGAAGGAGAACTTTGTGTGGCCGGTGTAGCAGTAGGGAAGGGCTACCTGCACGATCCGGTAAAGACCGGCAAGGCCTTTGTCAACAATCCCTTTATACAGGATATACAGGCAAACAGGGATGATTATGTCAGGATGTACAAAACAGGCGATACAGCCCTGTGGCAGGAAGACGGGACCTTGCTCTACAAAGGCAGGACCGACTTTATGGTCAAAATACGTGGCGTACGAATTGAGCTGGCCGAAGTGGAAGCCGTGTTGATGAAGTACAAGACCATCGCCAATGTATGTGTGACCGACTATACCCACCAGGATGAAAAGATACTGTGTGCTTATTTTGAAGAAGCATCCCCTACTGATCTTGGCGACCTCGACAGCTTCCTGCGATCTGAACTGCCCGACACCATGATCCCCGCCTGCCTCATAAAACTGGATAAGATTCCCTGCAATGACAATGGCAAGGTTGATCGTAGCAAACTGCCTGCTCCCACACCCGGAGCATCTACTTCCGACCTCGATCTTACCCAAGCGCCCATCAAAAAACTATGGGATATCTGGAAAGAAGTATTGGGCTCCGATGGCGCAGGTATTACCCTGGAGTCTAACTTTTTCCAGCTGGGTGGCCATTCCCTGACCGCCATACAGCTGGTAGCCCATATCAACCGGAAGTTCAGCATCAACCTGTCCATTGTACAGGTGTTCAAATTGAGGACCTTTGGCGCTATCGCCGGCCTCATAGCAGCCATGCAGGAAGCCGCACCTGTGGTATTGAAAAAAGCAGACCCAAAACCGTATTACCACGTTTCTTCAGCACAAAGAAGGTTTTACATACACCACCGTTTGTATCCGGAAGACCTGAGTTATAACTGTCCGCAATTCTGCATCATCAAAGGACACCTGGATGCCGGAAGAGTGAAGCAGGCTTTTGAACAACTCATGGCCGCACACGAAATATTCAGGACCTCATTTATGGTAATAGATAACCTGCCCAGGCAGGTGGTGCATGAACAGATTGCATTTGATGTATTGTATTCCGAATGCAGGCCGGAAGAGCTCGATCAGCATATGGCAGGTTTTGTATATCCCTTTGACCTCGACAAGCCAGGCCTGCTGCGCGTGCAGCTGGTCAAATACCGCGAAGACGAACACCTGCTGTTTGTAGACATGCACCATATCATCTCCGATGAATTGTCGGACCAGATCGTACTGCAGGACTTTCAGAAAGCATATGCCGGTCAGACCATCACAGCCCCCGCCATTCAATACAAGGATTATGCAGAATGGGAATACGCCCAATTGACTACCAACAAATGGGTTAAGCTGGAGCAATACTGGCTGCAACAATTTGCCACCCTGCCTGCCGAATTGCAGCTGCCTTATGACCAGGAGGAGATCAATACCGGCATTACCACCGGCAATGATGTTACGATACAATTAACACGCGAAGAATACCGGGCCATCCATGCCATTTTACAACAAACAGCCACCACGCCCTTTGCATTTTTCCTGACCGTGTTTAACCTGGTACTGAAAAACATTACCGGTAGCCATGATATTGTGGTGGGCACACCCGTGGCGGGAAGGGAGGACATTGCTTTGCAACGCGTAGTAGGCCTCTTCCTCAATCAACTGGCTCTGCGCAATGACCTGGCGAAGGCAACCACCTTTCCCGAATTATTGTTGCAGGTAAAGGAGAATACCCTGGCCGCCCTCGCAGCACAAGTTTATCCCTTCGATGTATTGACCGCAAAACTGGGCTTACAGGGCAGGTGGAAAGAAACCCCTTTGTACAAAGTAATGTTTGCCCACCTCCGGAGAAGCAGCCAGTCCATGGTGATGGATGGCCTGGAGCTTAGTCCCTATCCAGTAGCACATCATACTGCCAAAGCCGCCTTACAACTTACCATCCTGGAAAACGACCAAAGTTTCGAACTCGTGCTCACCGTCGATGCAGGATTGTTTACAGAAGCGACTGCCAGCAACTTATTGCAGTACTGCAAACAAGTACTGGACAGCATCATAAAGGATACTGACATAACCCTGGCAGCCATTCCATTGCCCGAAGCAGAAGGGCTGGTAAGGAAAGCCGACCTGAAAAGACGGGCGCTTACTTTCTAACTATGCATTATCTATTGATTAACATCCACATACCGGCACTATGATAGAATCAAGAGCAAATCAATACTGGCTCCGCAAGCTGAGCTTCGATCAACCCACCGCTTCCATTCCTGTTGAGTATGATGCCGGCAACGGATCATCCACCGGCGTGTATTCGTTTACCTTTACCCAGGAACAAAACCAGCTGCTGCAAGCATTCGCCGGCGGTCTGGTATTGAAATGGCAGATCATATTTACGGCAGCTACCGCCTTGTTGCTGCACAGGTATACCGGCCTGCCCCTGATCAGGATGGCCACACCGGTTGATCAAAGCGATGATCCTGCTACACAGGGTATCCTCAT
Source organism: Paraflavitalea soli (assembly GCF_003555545.1). Classification (GTDB taxonomy): domain Bacteria; phylum Bacteroidota; class Bacteroidia; order Chitinophagales; family Chitinophagaceae; genus Paraflavitalea; species Paraflavitalea soli. The sequence continues at coordinate 1,796,981 of NZ_CP032157.1, forward strand.
TCCATTGGAACTGGATATAGCCAATGCTGCCAGCTTTCGCCACTTGCTTCAAACCACCAGGGACTTGCTGGTAGAAGGATTGTTTCACCAACAATATGATGCGGCTGTATTGCAGGAAAAGATGAATAGCAACGGCCAGCATCCACTGTATGAGGTGGTTACCGTATTTACCAATATACAGGGCAGGGTAGAAGAGTTGTTTCCCGGCAATAACCTGCTGCTGAGTTTTACCTATGAACCTACCGGTTGTACCGGCCAACTGCTCTACAACCAACATGATTACAGTGAACTTTATATCAGCGATATCGTCAACAACTTATTGAATTACCTGGTGGCTGTATTGCAGCATCCCGATGAGCCGCTGGATTCCGTGCTATCTGCCACGCCGGTGACCTGGCCTGATACAATAGGCGCGGTGGAGGCTTTATTCACTGAACAATTTCAAGCAGTCGTAAAAGCCAACCCGGAGAAGATAGCAGTAGTAAAGGGCACGCACGCCATGACCTATGAGACGATCGATCAGCGTTCCGGCCAACTGGCCCGTTACCTGTTGCAGCATACAAGCGGGGCGAAGGCACGCATAGCTATATGCATGCATAATTCTGTAGAGACCGTGCTGAGTATCCTGGGCATTCTCAAAGCCGGATTTACTTTTGTACCCATTGATAGTTCCCTCCCGGCAGAAAGAATAGCTTTTATCCTGCAGGACAGTGCGCCGGAGATCATGCTTACCAGCGGAGTGCTTAACAATCATGCATTTCCTGCCGGGCTGAAGGTGACAGACCTGGCCGACCTTTCTTTGCTGGATGAATATGAAACAGGCCGTCCGGGCATTGGCATTTCCCCGACCGACGCCTGTTATATCATGTACACCTCCGGCACCAGTGGTGCGCCCAAAGGAGTGATCGTTACCCACGCTTCCCTCATGAATTATCTTCGTTGGGCGGCAGCACAATATACCGGCAACGGTCAGCAGCTGTCCTCCTTTGCTTTCTTTACCTCTATCTCATTCGACCTTACCATTACTTCTATATTGGTACCCCTCATCGCAGCAGGGTCTGTAAATAGCTATACCGGTCAGGAGCCTGCCGATATGCTGGCAACCATCCTGGCAGACAACAAAACGGGAGTATTGAAACTAACCCCTTCGCATTTGCGCTTACTGGCAGCTGTGCTAAAAGAGCGGACAGATATACAACCACAACATTCCCTCATACATACATTCATTGTAGGAGGAGAAACATTGCACACCGCATTGGCGCAGGAGATCGCCGGTTATTTCCCACAGGCTGCTATCTATAATGAATATGGTCCTACAGAAGCGACGGTGGGCTGCATGATCCACCGGTACAGCCCCGAGGATGATCGGTATGCTGCCGTGCCCATTGGCAAGCCCATCAGCAACACCCATTTGTTCCTGCTCGATGAAAAGGGAAAGACTGTGCCCGATGGAGCTACTGGTGAACTATACGTTGGCGGCGCCTGCCTGAGCCAGGGCTATCTTAACAACGAGGAATTAACAGCTCTGAAATTTGTTTGCCCTGTAAAGGGATCATCCGCTACTTACTACCGTACCGGCGACCTGGCCAAAAAACTGCCCGGCGGCCTGTACTCTTATATCGGCCGAAAGGATACCCAGGTAAAAATAAATGGTTACCGCATTGAGCCCGGCGAGATAGAGAACTATGCACGTAAACATCCCGCCATCAGCGATACCACTGTCATTTGTAAAATGGATAATGCACAATCACCCCTCATCATATTGTATTATGTGGCCGATCAGGCATTACCCGAAGCAGTCATCACCGGATTCCTTGCCGGTTTCCTGCCCGCGTACATGATGCCCCACCAACTGATAGCCGTACCTGCCATACCCCTCAATGCCAATGGCAAAGCCGATACCAGGCTGCTGCCCGGTGCACCTGCCAGCAAGCAGGCCATCGACCTGCCAGTGACGGATACGGAGAAAAAGTTACACGCTATCTGGAAAAAACACCTGACCACTGAGCAGTTCGGCATTAACGATAACTTTTATACACTGGGTGGCGACTCCATCAAATCACTGGGATTGATGAATGAGATCAATAAGGCCTTTGGCATCAACCTCCAGATAAGGGATCTCTATGTATTAAAGACCATCAGGAACCTGGCCGATCACCTGACCCAACGATATGGCCCGGCGCTGGCACAGACAATGACAACAACAGCAACACCCAAAGAAACCGAAAAGGACCTCATTGCCGACGAGATCAGCCGGCTTAAGCAGGAGATACTGGATAACATGTAAACTCAAAAAAAGCTACCACACACAAACCTGCCCGCCATGGAACTCATAGATATACTGGAGCACTTACACACCAGGGTTACCGCCAACCGCCTGCTCATTGAAAACGGACACAACAGGCAGGAAGTAATGAACAGTTTGTTTGACCACTCCTTCGATGCGTACAATACCCACTTAACGAGAAATGTGAAAAAGCTGGCAGGGTATTTCCTGGTTGAGGAGAATGCTCCCTATAATGAGTTTACACAAGGACTACAGGCCATTATGAATAATGTCAATGATATGGACATGATCGAATACACAAAGATCGAGGAACAGTCCCTGTTCGATCAGCAACATGGCATTAAGACCTCCGGCGTGTTGTGGCCGCTGGAAATGGAAGAGGAGATCAACCTGGAAAAATGGAGATACATGGCGCGTTATGTGCCCAGTCCCGTCAATGCTTTGCGTTTGTTGTTTGACCACCTGCCCGGTCTGGGCATCTATTACAAGGACTATACGTTTGTGGATGTAGGCTCAGGCATGGGCCGGGGTTTACTGTTGGCGTCCCATTATCCTTTTAAAGCAATTAAGGGTGTGGAAATAGCCAGGCAACTGGATGCCATTGCCCGCAATAATATCGCGGTATATGATCACCCCGGTCAGCAATGCAGGAATATCCAAACCTATAATATGGATATCCTCGACTTCGATGTAATGGAAAAGGAAAACCGCATTTACTATTTCTGGGAGCCTTTCACCGACGAAATATTCAATGCCTTCCTGCTGAAACTACTGGAGTCCGTGCAACTGATCGACCACAAGATATTCCTGGTATTCCTGGGCAGACCCTATCCGGCCCTGGGCGATTCAGACGTATTCAAGCACCGGGATGTATTGATTACCACCGATAAGGCAACAGCCAACGATTATTTTTTACTCTTCATCTATTCCAATTGAAGTGATGCCTGGTTTAAACAAAGCCAATATTGAAGACATCTTCCCCATGTCGGCCATCCAACAGGGCATGGTGTTCCATGCGGCCAAAGATGATTCTTCTTCCACCTATCATGATCAGAGCCTGTTTGTTTTTACAGACACTGGTTTCGACTTCGGGCTGTTCAGGAAAACAGTGTGCCTGATGATCGACAAACATCCCATGCTGAGAACCGTCTTCAACCTGGCCGATTACAAAGAACCTGTGCAGATCGTGCTGAAACAGATAGGACCCGACATCAGCTACCAATACCCGGCAGGATTGGATAGCAAGGAAGCCCGGCAGGAATTCATTGCTGCTGCCATGGCCGCAGACAGGGCCAACCCTTTTGACCTGGAAACAGGCATGCCACTATGGCGTATGAAAATAGTGCAAACATCGCCTGCAGAGGTCTGTTTACTATGGCTCTTTCACCATGCTATTTTTGATGGCTGGAGTACTTCCTGCTTTATTACAGAATTGCACCAGGTCTACCACACCTTAAAAGCAGCACCAGGTTTTGTACCCGCCCCCCTCAGGAGCAGCTATAAGATCTACGTCATGGAACAATTGGCCTTCCGCCGTTCCGAAGAACACAGGGAATTCTGGAAAAAAGAACTGGCTGGCTATAAACGATATGCACTTAAGAACAAGATCGACGAAGCCGACCTGCAGGGATTCGTCCTGTATGCAGAAGACCTCGACACCGCTTTGCTTCACCAACTGAGAGAACAATCCAGGCAGCAAAATATCCCCGTAAAGATCATTTGCCTGGCGGCATATTTGTATACACTCAAACTATTGAGTTATGAGAATGAATTGCTCATAGGTGTCATGAGCAACAACAGACCCGTATGTGATGACGCTGAAAAGATACTGGGCTGTTTCCTCAACTCCATTCCTTTCAGGGTAACACTGGCTGCGCCCGCCACCTGGCTGCAGGTGATGCAGCAGGTAGACCGGCAACGCAATATCCTGTCAGCATATGAACAACTTTCCTTTTTTGAGATCGTAAAACTGTTTAGTAAGGATACCACCGATCAGAATCCTTTCTTTGATGTGACTTTTGACTTTGTGGATTTCAACCGCTACCAGGATTTCAGGCACCAGATCACCGATGAATATGAATACCTGTCAGATCTGAGCTTTGAGAAGACTAATGCCCTGCTTGATCTCATGATCTCTACTACACTGGACCGCTTCCAGGTATTCATCAGTTATGCAACACCCTTACTGACCCCGGAAAGGATCGCACAAATAGCTGCCTGGTTCAGGCGAATCCTGGAGAAAATGGCTTATGATCCCCAGGGGGCCATCCGGCATGAAGATCTGTACGATACGACTGCTGTACAACAATTGACCGGTGCATCCAATAATGATCATACCGGCATGCCCGCACCTGATTTTGTAGCCTTATTTGAGCAGCAGGTTCAGGCATCCCCAATGAAAACAGCCATTGCCGATGACCAGTTGGCTTTATCTTATACCGACCTCAACCGTTATGCTAATAAGATCGCTCATGCTCTATTATCCCGGCATGCCCGCCGCGAAGACCTGGTAATACTCTACTTCAACAGGGGATCATTTTTACTGGCTTCCATGATCGGCGTACTGAAAGCAGGCGCTGCATTTGTAGCCATCGACACAGAAACACCGGCCGAACGGCTTAAATATATGGTGGCCAACAGTCATGCCAGTATAATACTCTCCGAGGAAACCCTGGCCCCAAGGTTAAGAGACATGATGGACAACGGTTACCAGGAGATCATCGTGGTGGCCGATGGAAAGGCACTTTCCACACAGCTATCACAGCAGCCCGAGCACAATCCGGGCATCAGCCTGCTGGGCGATCAGACAGCCTATGTTATTTATACTTCCGGTTCCACCGGCACACCCAAAGGAGTCGTATTGCACCATGCCGGTTTGTCCAACCACCTCACCGCCGTAGTTGATTTCCTCGCATTGACAGCGAATGATGTAATGGCGCAAACAGCTTCCTGCAATTTCGATGTCAGTATCATGCAATTCCTGCTCTGCCTCACTGTAGGCGGGAAAACAGTCGTATTCAATAAGCAGCTGCAATTGCAGCCCGCTCTCTTTGTAACGAGACTGGCAGCAGAAAAGATCACCCTGGCCGAACTGGTGCCTTCGCACATCGATGCCATCCTCAATGCTTCGGAAGGAGGACTCGCTAACTGGCATTCCCTGAAATACCTGTTATCGACCGGCGAAGTGCTCACCGAAAGAACTGTCCGCAAATGGTACCAGGCCATGCCATATATTCCCCTCGTCAATGCGTATGGGCCGGCAGAAGCTTCTGATGATGTGACACTGTACATCGTACAGCCCGGCGACCAGGACCCTTTACCCGTTGGAAAGCCCTTACCCAATATCCAGGTATATATCATCGACCAAAACCACCAGCTATCTCCGCCGGGCATCACCGGAGAGATCGCTATAGCCGGTACCGCTGTAGGAAAGGGCTACTGGAATGAGCCGGCACTCACACAGGCTTCATTCATCAACAATCCCTTCAGCAGGTTGCAGGAAGGCAACAACGGTGGCGCCATCCTGTACAAGACCGGTGACCTGGGTTACTGGACCGAAGCAGGCGAGCTGGTAGTAAAGGGCAGGGTAGGGAATATGGTAAAGATCAGGGGCAACCGCATCGAACTAAGTGAAATAGAAAAACAGTTGGAGCAAGTGCCGGGTATTTTACAGGCCGTGGTGGCCGACAGGCTGGTGAATGAAGATACCGTCTTGTGCGCGTATTATACCACCGACCGCAGGATTGGCGCAGATGATATCCGCAATAAACTGCTAGCTTTTCTGCCCGGCTACATGCTGCCATCGTATTACATAGAGCTGAAGACCCTGCCGCTATTACCAAGCGGAAAGATCGACCGCGCAACCTTGCCGCCACCTGCTTACATCTCAGATGAAACACCGGAAACTGCCGAAGCCTTCACTGATATGGAGGAGGTAATACTCAAGGTGTGGAAAGAAGTACTGAACCAGCCCGGAACCATCAACCTAAAAGATAACTTCTTCGATATTGGCGGTCATTCGCTCAGTATGATCATGGTCAACAACAAACTCAACAAAGCATTGTCACGATCCGTGCCTGTGGTACAACTATTCAGGTACCCCACTATCAGGTCATTGGCACAGTACCTCGCCAAAGAAGCAGCACCAGCCATCCCGCAGGACAACATGAAAGATGCCGTGCAGCTGATGGACGATGCCATTGCTTTCTTCTCACAGGAATAAACCTTTTCTTCTGATACGCTTTTAAAGCACACTATCTATGGCACAGCAGCAAACAGGTATGGAAATTGCCGTTATAGGTATTTCCGGCAGGTTTCCACAGTCAGCCGACCCGGCCGCCTTGTGGGAAAACCTGGTGAACGGGAAAGAATGCATCGACTTTTTTACCAAAGAAGCGCTGAAAGCCCAGGGCTGCGATCCCGCAGAGGTCGATCATCCCGCTTATGTGCCAGCCAATGCCTTATTGCCCGACAAGGATAAATTTCAACCTTCCTTTTTTGGTTACAGCCCCAAAGAAGCACAGGTAATGGCCCCACAGGTGCGCCTCTTGCATGAACTGGTATGGGAATGCCTGGAAAATGCAGGCTACAACCCGCATGAGTATGCCGACCCGATCGCCTTGTATGCCGGTACCTCCAACAGCTCTTACTGGGAAAGCCTTACCTATATTTCCGGCCTGGCCGCCGAGCTGGGCGAATTTGATGCCGAACACCTCAACAACAAGGACACCGCCTGCGCTAAAGTAGCTTACAACCTCAACCTGAAAGGTCCTGTGCTGGCCGTGCACACCGAATGTTCCACCGGCCTCGTGGCTGTTCACCTCGCTGTGAAAGCCTTATTGACCGGAGAATGCCGCATGGCCCTCGCAGGAGGTGTCGCCGTCTCTTATTACAGTAAAGGCGGCTATGTATACGAAGAAGGCATGATCCGCTCCGATGATGGACATTGCCGCGTATTTGATGAAAAAGCCAGTGGTACCATGCTGGGAGAAGGCGGCGGCATTGTTTTACTCAAACGATTGAACGATGCCATCCGCGATGGCGATCATATCTATGCCGTGATCAAGGGCTCCGCCGTCAACAACGATGGCAATGAAAAAGTGGGCTTCACCGCTCCCAGTGTAGCCGGCCAGGCAGAAGTGATCCGGAGAGCACAAAAAATGGCAAGGATCAACCCGGCCGATATCCGCTTTATTGAAACACATGGCACCGGTACCAACCTCGGCGATCCCATTGAAGTGGAAGCCCTGAAGCTGGCATTTGGCGAAGCTGGGAAGTATACCTGCGCACTCGGTTCACTCAAAAGCAATATCGGTCACCTGGGTGAAGGCGCAGGCGTAGCAGGATTGATCAAGGCCGTGTTGGCCCTGCACAAAGAGGTATTGCCCCCTTCCCTCCATTTCGAGACCCCCAATCCGAAGATCGGTTTTAACGACAGTCCTTTTTTTGTAAACAACCACCTTACCCCATTAACCCGGTCAAATGGTACACCTTTACTTGCCGGCGTTAGTTCCTTTGGCATCGGCGGCACCAATGTGCACGTAGTGCTGGAAGAATACTGCGAAGAAAGAAAGACTAAGCCTGCCGGCAAATACGAACTCATACCCCTTTCAGCCGATAATACCTGGAGCCTTACAAAGAACCTGGAAAACCTGCAGACCTTTATGGCAAAAGAGCCTGCCACCAATATCGCAAACCTGGCTTATACCTTGCAATCAGGCAGAAAACATTTTCCTGTTCGTACATTCCTGGTTGGTGAGCAGGTGGAAGGATCATTGGAACAGGCTATAGCACAATTGTTACAAAAGCCACTGGCAGCCAAACAAACCAAACCCGAAAAGATCGTCTTCCTGTTCCCCGGACAGGGTACCCAATATGCCGGTATGACCCGCGACTTGTATGAAGGCCTGCCCGGTTTTAAGCAACAGCTCGACGCCTGTTTTGCATTGGCAGCACAAGCCGGCATTCCCCACGACCTGAAAAATATCCTGTTTGAAGACCAGTCAGGATTGCTCAACCAAACCGAAATAACTCAATTGCTCCTGTTCATCGTAGAATATGCACTGGCCTTACAGTTGATGCACCTGGGCATTGAACCCGATATACTCGTTGGTCATAGTATTGGCGAATATGTGGCGGCCTGTATCGCTGGCGTATTTACACCGGAAGAGGCCATCCGGATCGTAGCCCGGAGAGGAGCGCTGATGCAGCAGGCGCCCCCCGGGAAAATGTTGAGTGTCTCCTCACCGGTGGAAGACTTGCGTCCACTGTTACCGGCAAGCCTTTCCTTAGCCGCTGTTAACAGCAACAATATCTCCGTGGTATCGGGTACCCAGGAAGAAATAGTAGCTTTCCACGACTTCCTCGAGCAGCGCGAGATCCCTTCCCGTATATTGGTTACCTCCCACGCTTTCCATTCTCCTTTAATGGAACCCGTATTGGAAGCCTTCGAAAAGAGTTTTGAAACTATTACCCTGCAGCAACCGAACAAAACAATACTGTCCAATCTCACCGGCAACTATGCCGACCCAAAAGAACTGGCCACCGCACAATATTGGGTGGGTCACTTGAGAAATACCGTTCAGTTTCAGGAATGCCTCCGGCACATACCCGACAACAGTTTACTGATCGAGGTAGGGCCGGGGCATTCTTTATCTACTTTTGCCCGGCACAATGGATGGCAGGATACCATCAACACCATCCGCCATCCCGATGCACGCACCCATGACCTACTCTTTTATTACCAGGCCATTGGTTCCATCTGGAAACAGGGCATCGATATCAACTGGCATCGCTTCAACGATCCTGCCGGTCGGTTAAAACTGCCTTTACCTCCTTATGCTTTCAAAAGAGAAAGGTATTGGATCGATGAAGATCCCCTCGCTTTGCAACAAAAATTTCTTCAGGGAGCAGACAAAGAAAAAAAGATACCATTTGAAGAATGGTTTCACCAGCCCTCCTGGAAACAAAAACATATTGACCTCGCTGCGGGCGTGAATAAAGAGCAGATCGACCATTTGCTCATCTTTCCCCAACGGCAGCTGTTCGAAAAAAAGGAGGTCATTGATCAGCTGCAGGCTTTGAAAAATACTTCTATTACCATTGTACACCGCAAAGGTGAGATGGATGGACTCACCATTCCCGACAACTGGGTCCTGATCGAAGAAAGCGATAATTCACGCGCTTTCTACGACGACCTGGTGGCCCTCCTGCAAAAGAACAATTGCCTGCCCAGTCATATCCTGCACAGCAGGTCCATTGATGGAGGGAGCAACCCCCACTACGATTATCACCAACTCATCACACACCAGCAAGACGGCCTGTTGAATATCCTTCACCTGGCCCAGGCATTGATGCAGGTATCTGTCCTGGAAAAAACCTGCCTGCTGATGGTATCAGTACAGCAATTCCTGATACAGGGCACCGAACAGTTGGCGATCAACCAGGCGCCCCTGCAGGCATTGAATATCGTACTGCCACAGGAATTCCATAAGATACTGACCAAACACATTGATTTCGGCAGTGAAGGAGATCTGGTCAACCATATCGATAAAGTATTGCAGGAAACACGCTATGATTTCACCAACAGGACCGTGGCTTACCGCAACGGCATCCGGTGGCTGAGGTCCTATGAACCGGTAAAACTGGGTGAGAAAGCAAAGAACGGATCACTGAAAAACAAAGGCGTATACCTGGTCACAGGAGGTCTGGGAGGCGTAGGTACCATCCTGGCCAAATACCTGGCACAGACCTGCGAGGCCACCCTCATCATGTTGTCCCGCACAGCTATACCCGAAAGGGAAGAATGGGCCGCTATATTGCAGGGCCAGCAACAGGCAATGATCACCCGCATACAGCGCATACAGGAGATCGAAGCCCTGGGTGGGAAAGTGATAACCGTAAAAGCCGATGTAGGTGATGCTGAAGCCGTAGCCCAGGCAGTGGCTTATGCTGAAAGCATGAGTGGCAAGATCAACGGCGTAATACACGCTGCAGCCGATACCACCGGGCAATCACATGTTTGCTTTGCAGATCAGTTAAGCAGTACACTGGTGGAAGAACAGTTCTATGCCAAGGTAAAAGGTGCGATGGTGCTGGCCCATTGTTTTACCAGCAGGCAGCTGGATTTCTTTATGGTCACCTCTTCACTCTCTGCTGTATTGGGAGGAATGGGCTTCCTGGCCTATGCAGCTTCCAATGCCATCGTGGATCAGTTGCTGAAAAATAAGAACCAGCAGGAGCGGGGCATTACCAGGTGGATAACTGTCAACTGGGATGGATGGGAAGAAGAGCAAGCCCCTGCCGCCGCCAGCCAGTCTTATATCTTACCCTCGGAAGGTGCCAAAGCCTTTGGTCTCATCCTTGATAAAGCAGGTCACAACGAGGTGGTGGTATGCACCCGTGACCTCGATGCCAAACTGCGCAAATGGGTATACCTGGAAGACATCGGCACAGCCGGTACAGAAAAAGACAAAGAAACCACCCTCACTGAAATACAAAGAGCAGAAAGCCTGCCCGAATACCTCGCCCCCCGCAATGAGACAGAAGAAAAGCTGGTAAAAGCATGGCAAAAGATATTCGGTATTAAGAATATCGGCATCAACGACAACTTCTTTGAACTGGGAGGCGATTCCCTGAAAGCTGTTGTATTGGCCAACAGGATATTCAAGGACCTGAGTGTGAAAATATCCCTTCAGGATCTCTTCCAATACACTGATATCGCCAACCTCGCCACCCGCATTAAAGGTGTGGAAAGAGCACATTTTGCCAGCATTCCCCCCGCCAAACCGTCACCTTACTATAACCTGTCTTCCGCTCAGAAAAGGTTCTATTATGTGTATGAGCTCGATCCTGCCTCCCTGGCTTATAACCTGCCCGTGGTCACCATACTGCGTGGAAAGCTGGATAAAGCAAGGTTTGAAAATGCATTCCGGAAACTCATCCGCCGGCACGAAAGTCTGCGCACTGCCTTTACCAAGGTAAATGGACAGCCGCGCCAGTTGATCGCCGAAGAGGTGAGCTTTTCTATCGGTTATCTGCCTGGTGAAAAGGACAAGCTGGAAGAGGCCATCGAAGCATTTGTAAAACCCTTCGACCTGGCAGTAGCGCCCCTGATGCGGGCCGGCCTCGTTGAAATGGAGGGAGAAGCATATGCCTTGCTGATCGATATCCACCATATCATCACCGATGCCGAGTCCAGCGAAATACTCGTCAAGGATTTCATGGCATTTTACAACGAAGCTACCTTGCCGCCCCTAAGGATACAATACAAAGACTTTACCGAATGGCAGCAAAGCGTACAACAACAGCAGGCCATTGCTGCACAACAGGCATTCTGGCTGCAGGAATTCCGCGATGGCGCCCTGCCACTCGAAGTGCCCACTGATTTTCCACGGCCGCTCACCAAGACCTACCAGGGCGACCTGGTAAGTTTTATCATCGGGAAAGAACAGGCCCTGCAAGTAAGAACACTAGCCGAAGAGAACGGCGCATCCGTATTCATGGTGCTCTTTGCCGTATTCAATATCCTGCAACATAAACTCAGCAACCAGGAAGAGATCGTGATCGGCACTTCTACAGCCGGCCGCGAACACCCCGACCTGGAGCACGTGATGGGCCTCTTTGTCAATACTCTTCCTGTAAAATGCCAGGTGGAGGGCACACTGACCTTTCAGCAATTCCTGGCCAGGGTGAAGACCAAGGTACTGACCTGCTTTGAGCAGCAGTCTTACCCGTATGATGAATTGGTCAATCAACTCAACATAGAACGCAATACCAGCCGGAACCTCCTGTTTGATGTGATGTTTGCGTATCTCAATATCCAGGAGGCCAAATTGGAATTTCCCGGCCTCACCCTTAGTCCTTATGATTTCAAACATCCCGTATCCAAGTTTGATTATACGTTACAGGCTTATGACAACGGAGAGCAGATACACATGAGCATAGAGTATGCAACTGACCTCTTCCGGAGACCCACTATCGAACGATTTACCCGCTATTTCAATACTATATTGCAAACCGTCACAGCCACACCAGCTATTCAAGTAGCTGCCATCAGTATGCTGGACCCTGCCGAAAAAGAAGACCTGCTGATCGGTTTTAACAATACCTGGGCTGCCTTCCCCGACAATAAGACCATTCATCAGTTGATAGAAGAGCAGGTGCAACGGAATCCGGGCCGCAGTGCCGTCGTATTCAATGAGCAGCTCCTTACTTATGGGCAGCTGAATGAAAAGGCCAACCGGCTGGCGCATTACCTGCGCCGGCAATACCACCTGCAGCCTGGTGAACCTGTGTTGCTGAGTGCCCGGCTCTCGCCGGAGTTATTGATAGCCCTCCTGGCCATCCTCAAAGCAGGGGCCGCTTACTTACCCGTCGATCCCGCCTTACCCAAAGAGCGGATAAGATTTATCATGGAAGAAGCTGGCGTTCAATTACTGATTACCGACGAAGCGTTATTGCCTCATTTTGACTACTATACCGGTCATACCTATACAATAGATACAACAGTAGAAACCCTTGATACCCCCATAGAAGATCCCACGCCCATCAATACACCCAACGACCTGGCCTATATCATTTATACTTCCGGTTCCACCGGCCAGCCCAAGGGCGTAATGGTAGAGCATGGATCCGTAGTCAACTATATTCATTGGGCAGCTGCTTATTACCTCAACCAGCCGCACCATAGTTTCGCCTTGTTCACTTCATTGTCTGCCGACCTTACCGTTACCTCTGTATTTACACCACTCATTACCGGCCATGAGATCGTCATTTACCGCGATCATGAACAACAACCCGCGGTGGAAAGGATATTCCGCGAAGGCCGGGCCAACGTGATCAAACTCACGCCATCCCATTTGAAGATCATCCGCGATACTCATTTTCAAACAGGAGAGAACAGGCCCCTGCTGCTCAAATTGATCGTAGGTGGCGAGGCATTGGAAACCGCACTGGCGAGGCGCATTGTACAAAGCCTGCCCGGAAAAGTAGAACTATTCAATGAGTACGGTCCCACCGAAGCCACCGTAGGTTGTATGATCCACCAGTATACAGACGACGAACAGGATGCATCTGTACCCATCGGCTTGCCCATTCATAATACCAGGATCTATTTACTCGACAAATATTTACAGCCCGTAGCAGCTGGCGTTACCGGCGAACTCTACGTGGCCGGTGCAGGCCTGGCGCGCGGTTATTTCAACAAAGAGCAGCTTACCGCCGAAAAGTTTATCCCCAACCCCTTTGTACCCGGCACCTATATGTACAAGACAGGTGATCATGGAGTACAGCGTCCCGATGGATTGCTGTCCTTTAGAGGCCGGATCGACCACCAGGTCAAGATCAGGGGCTACCGTGTAGAGTTGAGCGAGATAGAAAGCAGGCTGGTATCCTATGAAGGCATCACCGATTGCCTGGTGCTCTTGCACAAAGCACAGCAGGAAGCAAGCCTGGTAGCTTATTATGTATCCACCCAGGAAACAGCCAAAGAAGCCCTGCGCGATTTCCTGTTACAAACATTGCCCGATTATATGGTACCGGCCTGGTTCATTCGCCTGGAGGCCATGCCCCTCATGTTGAATGGAAAAACAGACCGCAAGGCCTTGCCCGATCCATTGCAACAAAGAGATACCGAATACGTAATGCCCGTTACCGAAGAAGAAAAAGCCCTCTGTGAAGCCTGGTGTGAAGTATTACGCATCGATAAAGTAGGCGTACTCGACAAATTCTTTTCCCTCGGCGGCGACTCCATCAAGTCCATTCAGATCTGTTCAAAACTGCAGGACAAAGGATACAAGTTCTCTGTACGCGATATGCTGCGCGAGCAAACCATTCAAAAGCAGGCCCTGCGGATGAAGAAAAAAGACCAGCCCATCCACCAGGCGCCCATTACCGGCACCAGTCGCTTATCACCCATCCAACAATGGTTCCTGGATGGTCCTGTAGCCGATAAACATCATTTCAACCATTCCATCTTATTGCATTTCCCAGAAGGATTGACCATCGAAACGGTCACAGACATCATGGGCAAATTACAGGAACACCACGATGCCCTGCGCATGATCTTTATACAGGATCTTAATGGATGGCATTGTGAGAACAAAGGTCCTGGGGGACCTGTTGCTATAACAGAACAAGACCTGCGTGAAGCAGTGGCGCCAGCTGAAGCGCTTGGAAAGCTGGCGCAGACCATCCAGTCTTCCATCGACCTGGAGCAGGGCCCCCTCATGAAGCTGGGATTGTTTCACCTTCCGGATGGCGCCCGTTTATTGATCATCATCCATCACCTCGTCATCGATGGCGTGTCCTGGCGTATCCTCCTGGATGATATCGACCGCCTGCACCGCCAGCACACAAAGAAGGAACCACTTTCCCTGCCTGCCAAAACACTGTCATTCTTACATTGGATTGGTAAGCTGGATACCTATACAAAAAGCAAAAGGTTTATACAGGCAGCTGCCTGGTGGAAAACATACGAAGTAAAACCAGTAACCGCATTACCACGCGAAGGTGTAGGAGAGAAGACCCTGGCAAGCATGCAACAGGCTGTCTTCCGTCTTAATCGTGCAGATACTACCGCCTTGCTCACCAAGGTACAGCACCCCTTCGGCAACCAGGTCAATGATATGCTGCTGGCCGCCCTGCTGCTCACCCTGGATGAACAGTGGGGTATACCCGCCGTTTCTATAGAGCTGGAAGGCCATGGCCGCGAAGACCTGGGCCAGCAGGAAGACATCAGCCGCACCGTTGGCTGGTTCACCATCCAGTATCCTGTATGGATAGAAAAGGGGAAAGACCTGCGCCATACCCTCAAGGCAGTGAAGGAAGCCCTGCACAGCCTGCCCAATCAGGGTTTCGATTATTTATTGCAGCAATATTTTACTACCAACAACAATAATGGCAAACGACAGCTCCCGGCAGCACCCATTAGTTTTAATTACCTGGGACAGTTTGATGAAAGTACCGAACACAATGTATTTACCATAGCCGGCGAGCCCCGGGGCGAAGATGTGTCCGCCAGGTACCTCTCTTCTTTTGATTGGGAATTCCTGGGCATGGTGACCGGCGCACAACTCGAATTATCGGTCACGTACAGCACCGCACAATACCTGCCCGCAACCATGAACAGGTTTATGGACCAATACCAGCTAAAGCTGCGGGAATTGGTAGCGTACTGTCAAACCTACCCCAAAAAAGAATTAACCCCTTCCGACTTTACATACAAACACCTCACCATTGAACAGGTAGACGCCCTGCAAAGCCGGTATGAGATAGAAGACATCTATCCTTTGTCGCCCATGCAGCAGGGCATGTTGTTCCATGCAATAGCCGATCCAACCAGTACTGCTTATTTTGAGCAAACATCCTATTGCCTGGTTGGCCATCTCAACATGGAAGCCGTAGAGAAGAGTTTAAATGCCCTCATGGCCAGGCATCCGGTGCTCCGTACCCGCTTCCTGTACAAAGGATTGGAAAAGCCACTTCAATTGGTACTGAAGGAACAGTTCATCGAATGCAGCTTTACAGATATCCGGGGAGAGATACGCAATGGCTCCCGCAACAGCGTCTTGCAGGACTGGCGCGAAGCAGATAAAGCAGCGCTCTTTAACCTGAGCGAAGACGCGCTGATGCGGGTAACAATATTGCAAACAGCCACCGGGGAATACGAATTCATCTGGTCCCATCACCACATCATCATGGATGGATGGTGTATGGGTATCCTCATCAATGAGTTCAACCTCTTATATGAAAGCTTCCTGCACGGGCAACCCATTCAGTTGCCGCCTGCCTCTCCTTATGCTACCTATATCCAATGGCTGGAAGAAAGAGACACCGCAGAAGCAGCTCATTATTGGAAAGACTACCTGCAGGGCTACCATCAACTGGCTACCATTCCCGCAACGGCATCATTAATAGCTGCCGCAGACCCCTATCACCCGGAACTGGCGCAACTAAGTTTTACCAGGGAGCAAACCAACGCCCTGCGTGCCTTATCTGTGCGGTACGGTGTAACTGTCAACACCATTATACAGGTAGCCTGGGGTATTTTATTGCTCAACTACAACCGCACCCGCGATGTGGTATTCGGCTGCGTGGTATCCGGCAGGCCGGCCGCTTTGAAAGGAGTGGATACCATGGTAGGGCTCTTCATCAATACCGTGCCGGTGAGAATGACCGTTGAGGAAGACGAAACGTTGGAGACCTTCCTGCAAAAAGTACAGGCCAATGCCATCGCTGGCGAACCCCATCATTACCATTCCCTCTATGAAATACAGACCCAGAGCCAGGCAGGGCGCTCATTACTCGATCACATCATGGTATTTGAGAACTACCCCCTCCTGGATCAATTGGAGCAGCAGGGAGACGGCAAACCTGCCTGGGTGGTGAAAGATGTACAGGTGCTGGAAGAAACCAACTATCCGCTGTTCTTGGAAGTATTCCTCCTTGATCAGCTTTCAATAGAGATCCATTACAATGCCCGTATCTATACACGCCAGGAGATCAATGAGCTGGTGCGTCACCTGGCCCATATCAGCGATCAGGTCATCCACCACAGCCACAAGCTGGTAAAAGACATCACCATTCCCCTCGCCAAAGGATTGAATGGGCACCACCAGCCTGGGCTTAACGTCTGTCAGCCTGAGCTTGTCGAAGGTGGCACAAGGGTGGGTCGCCTTTCAGAGGCGGCTCACCCGGGTCAACCACTCACACCCGCTGCCACCGATACCGAAAAAGAACTGGCCCTCATCTGGGCCGATCTCCTGAAGCAGGAGCCGGAGGAACTCGATATACATACCAGCTTTTTTGAACTGGGGGGCCATTCCCTCAAGGCCCTCAGCCTCGTGAACCGCATCAATAAGCAATTCGGTATCCAGATCGAACTGCAAACCATATTCGACAAAGAGACCATCAGGAACCTGGCCGAAGAGATCATCACCATCCGGCAGATACAATATGGTGTAAAGACCGATGAAGAAGGTTTCGAAGTCGTCATCTAAGCACACCACCATTCACACAATAACATTACCGATAAATAATTATCCTTAAAAACGCTCATATGAGAATAGAAGAATACGTAACCGACCTGCGCAAGAAAAAAGATGTGATCATTACCGTCAACAACGAAGAAGTGAAGATCAGCGGTAATAAACAGGCTTTGACCACCGAGCTGATCGAAGAGATCAGATCGAGAAAATCTGAGTTGCTGGAATATTTCAACGCCATCAACAATCGCAGGTTGGCCGCCACCATTTCGAAAGCAGCACCTGCCCCACATTACCAGTTGTCATTGGCACAACGACGTTTGTTCTTCATTCATGAGCTCGACAGACAGTCCCTGGGTTACAACCAGCCCATGATCGTGAAGGTAAGCGGCAGCCTGGAGCTGGACCGTTTACAGCTGGCCCTCAACAAACTGGTGGCCCGGCATGAAATATTGCGCACCTCCTTTTCCGTAGTGGAAGGCGAAGCCGTACAGCAGGTACATGATCAGGTAGATTGTCGCATTGCCGTGTACGACGCTGAGGCTGACGATGTGGATGCTGTGATCGATGCTTTCATCCGGCCCTTCGACCTGGGCAAAGCCTCCTTGCTGCGTGTAGGCGTGATCAGGATGTCGGACACCGAACATATCCTCATGACTGATACCCATCACATTATTGCTGATGGTATTGCCCAAACCATCCTCGTAAAAGACTTCATGGCCATCTACCATGAGTTACCCTTGCCCGAACTTAGTCTTCAATACAAGGATTATGCAGCCTGGCAAAGAAGCAAACCCTACCAGGCATCCCTGGCAGAGAAAAGAAAAGCCTGGATAGACCAGTTTGCCGGATCAACACCCATACTCGACCTGCCCCTCGATTTTCCAAGGCCCCTAAAGAAGAATTGCACAGGCGATACCATAGAGTTTGAGATCGACGCGATCAACACCAGCCGGCTCCGCCAACTGGCAGAGCAGGAGGGCACCAGCCTCTTCACCACCCTGTTGTCTGTGTTTTATATTTTACTGCACAAGATCACCAACCAGGAAGATATCGTCATCGGCACACCCGCCGCCGGACGCGAACACCAGGATGTGGAGTCCATGCTAGGCGTATTCATCAACACATTGCCCCTGCGCAACTACCCAAAGGGCGACAGCAGTTTCCGGGAATTCCTGCACCAAACAAAAATCAGAACACTTACCTGTTTCGACAACCAGGCATATCCTTACGAAGATCTCATCAACGAACTCACCCTCGAAAGAGATCCCGGACGTAACCCTTTGTTTGATGTAGTATTTGCCTATCAGAATTATGAACAGTCCGAATTATCAATGACCGACCTCGTACTATCACCTTACCGCCATCCACATACCGGCTGCGTATTTGATATCGTACTTACCGCCTTCGAAATTCAGGACAGGGTGGAATTTAATTTCACCTGGCGTAAAGAACTGTTCACAAAGGAAACCATCCAACGGTTTGCGCGGTACTTCACCAATATTGTTACTGCCGTTACCAGCAACATAGAAACTAAGCTGTCACAGATCAATATATTGCCCGAAGAGGAGCATCACCAGCTGCTACATGGATTCAACCAAACCCAGGTCGACTATCCGGTGGACGAAACCATCGCAACCCTGTTCCACAAACAGGCCTTGCTTACGCCGGGAAATACCGCTGTAAAGATGGGCGCTGAAGCCATTACCTACCAGCAGTTGGAAGAGCGCAGCCGCCGGCTGGCCATTTACCTGCAATTGGAAGGTGTAATACCCGATACCCTGGTAGGCGTGTGCATGAACCGTTCCATCGACATGATCGTAGCCATCATGGCCATCCTGCGTGCCGGTGGAGCTTATGTACCCATCGATCCCGGATATCCGCAGTCACGCATTGCCTGGATGATAGAGGACGGCATAGCCAAAGGCAATACCGGCAAACCGAAACTGATACTGGTGCAAGGTCACCTTACGGAAGCCATTAAGCAAATTGTCCCCGCTGCTGTCACCCTCGTCACCATGCCCTGCAACTGGGATGGCCCCGAGGCAGCAGTCCTGAATGCACAAAGTTTACCTGCCCGGGCCACACCCGAAAACCTGGCCTACCTCATTTATACCTCAGGGTCTACAGGTCGGCCCAAAGGCGTAATGATAGAACACCGCAATGTGGTGAGCTTGCTGAAAAACCAAACCACTCATTTTGATTTCAACGACAAAGATATATGGACCCTGTTCCATTCCCATTGCTTCGACTTTTCCGTATGGGAAATATTCGGCGCTTTATTGTTTGGCGGCGCCCTGGTTATCGTATCCAAAGAGACCGCCCGGGATGCCAAACTACTGGCACAGCTCTTATTCGATGAGGGCGTGACCGTGCTCAACCAAACACCCCTCGCTTTTTACATGCTGCAGGAATTGTATGTCCTGCATTATACCAGTACCCAAATAAGATGGATCATTTTTGGTGGTGAAGCATTGGACCCTGCCCGCCTGCGTCCCTGGCATACTACCTTCCCCCAAACCAGGCTCACCAACATGTATGGCATCACCGAAACCACCGTGCATGTAACTTATAAAGCCATACAACAGGAAGAGATCAATGCAGGCAGCAGCAATATCGGTGCACCCCTTCCTACTTTAAGTTGTTATATTCTTGATCCTTTTCAAAACCCCGTACCCCTCGGCGTGCCCGGTGAATTGTATGTGGGAGGACATGGACTGGCGCGCGGTTACCTCAATCAACCACAGCTCACCAATGGACGTTTCATTCAAAACCCCTTCCCAATAGCCGGCCAATCCCGCCTGTACAGATCGGGCGACCTGGCCCGCTGGCTGCCCAATGGCAATATGGAATACCTGGGTCGCATCGACAACCAGGTTAAGATCAGGGGTTTCAGGATCGAATTGGGAGAAATAGAAATGGTATTGAATGAGCACGAGCACATCACCAAATGCGTGGTGATTGCCAAGGAATGGGCTGGCAACAAACAATTGATCGCCTATTGTGTGGCCACACAGGAAGAAGAGCCGCTGGATATAGAAGCCGTGCGTGCCTGGCTGGCAAAGCACCTGCCCGATTACATGACCCCTGCCTTCATTATTCAAATAGACCAGGTGCCCCTTACCCCCAATGGAAAGATTGACCGGGCAGCCTTGCTGGCCAGGGACCTCGTCATCAAAAGTCAGGATGAATACGTAGCACCTGTTACCGAGATCGAACGCGTGCTCACCGAAATATGGATGAAAGTATTGTCTGTACCCAGGCTGGGCACCAGGGATAATTTCTTCCGCCTGGGCGGCGACTCCATCAAAGGCATCAGGCTGGTATACGAAGTAAACAAAGCATCCGGCGCAGGCATTAACGTGGCCGATCTCTATGCCCACCAAACGATCGCCGAGCTGAGTCCCATCTTATCTCAAAAACGCCGCCAGGAAAATGAAGAACGCGAAAAAGCCGAAGCCCAGATAGCAGCCTTCCAGGAATGGTATACCAGTGTGATCGGTATCGACGATACCGTGGAGGCCGTATACCCCATGAGCGGCGTAGAAAAAGGCATGTCCTTTTACACCCTCCTGCGCGAAAAAGACGATCAGAACGTCAACAATATCTATTTCCACGAACAGAACATTTATTCCATTGCCTTCACCGACTTTAGTTTTGAACTGTTTACCGCAGCCGCCAAACTGCTCATGGAAAAGCATTGTACCATGCGCATGATCTATGATATCAGCAATGGCGCCCACCTCATCAAAAAGCAGATGGAGCCCGAACTGTATTATATTGATATTACCCACCTCTCCTGGCAGGAGCAGCAGGACTTCGGCGTCCGCTACCGCGATGCAGAGCGTGTAAGGGCTACCGAATTCTCCGGTAATACCCCTTTGTGGCGCATGACGGTGGTCAAAACAAGAGAACATTACCATTACCTGCTCTTTGATATGCACCACAGCGTACTCGATGGATGGAGTTTGCATGCCTTCCTCACTGAGTTGAAGAACACTTATGTATTCCTGGCCACCGATCCGCAATACAAACCCGAAAAACTACAGGCCACTTATTTCGATCATATTGTGAGCGAGACCATGGAAGCCAATAAGCCCGAGAACAGGGAGTTCTGGCGCAATGAACTGGCCAACTACAGCAGGCTTGTTTTGCCGCCTACCGGTAAAGAACATGTATTTGTAACGAAGATCTATGATGTGGATCTCCAGCTCGTCAAAGAAATGGAAGCCACCGCTGCCAAACTCAATACCAATTTCAAACACCTTTGCTTTGCTGCCTATGTATACACCATTTCGAAGTTTACCTACGAGCAGGATTTCGTAGTAGGCATCATTACCAACAACAGGCCCCTGGTACCCGATGGGGATAAGCTGCTGGGATGTTTCCTCAATGCAATACCCTTCAGGGCCAATGTACCTTATGCAAAGACCTGGCGTGAATACATCCAGTACATCGACCGTAAACTGGTAGAAATGAAACGCTACGAAAGAATGCCCTTCCATAAGATACTGGAAGCAGCAGAAGAACCAGCTATCCATGGCAACCCATTATTCGATACCACCTTCAATTACATTGATTTCTGGATCGTGGGCGAAATGATGAAACATGGTACCGAGCAGGAGATCAATCACCATACCATTGATGATATGGCTTTTGCCAACGACAACCTCGATGTGAACCAAAACACCTTGTTCGATTTCCACGTGTGGGCCACCAGCCGCAACTTCCAGATCATCATGGAGTATTCTACTGCTATCATGGAAAATCATGATATAGAGCGGTTCTACCAATACTATATGAGCGTGCTGCAGCAATTCCTGCACCAGGTAGACCAGCCAATGCCTGCTTTCTCCATCATGGCACAGGCAGAAAAAGAAAGGATAAACAGCGAGTTCAACCATACTGCTTTCCCTTATCCAAAAGAAAAGAACATCATTGACCTGTTTGAGGACCAGGTGCGCAGAACACCCGGCAATAAAGCCATCCATTTCGGGGAAGAGACAATGACCTACCAGCAGCTGGAAGCTCAAACCGGTAAGATCGCTACTTACCTGGTAGAAACCGCCGGCATCCGCAAGGGTGATCTCGTAGGTATTATGTTGAAACGCGACCTTGACCTTATACCCTGGATATTCGGCATCATGAAAGCAGGTGCAGCTTATGTGCCCATCGATCCCAATTACCCGCCCCAATGGATCACCAATATCATGGAAGATGCCGCTCTCAAACTGGTTATTACCAAAACGCCTTTTACCGGCAAGCTGGAAAAGGCAGGAGGGCGGTCACTCAATATCGATACCGTCCGTGAAACTATCGAAGCCTGGCAGGTGAAAGAACTGCCGCCGATCAAAGGAGAAGACCTGGCCTATGTGATCTATACTTCCGGTTCTACCGGCAAGCCCAAAGGCGTGCTGATCGAACACTACTCAGTGGTCAACCGCATCCTGTGGATGCAAAGAGCTTATCCCATTACTGAACAGGATGTACTGTTGCAGAAGACATCCATCATGTTTGATGTTTCTGTATGGGAATTGTTCTGGTGGGCCGTAGCAGGTGCCTCCCTTGTCCTGTTAAAGCCTGGCGGAGAAAAAGACCCTCTCGAGATCATCGACACCATCGACCGGCACCAGGTGAGCGCCATTCATTTTGTGCCCTCCATGCTGGGCGCTTTCCTCTCCGAGTTTGACAACGAAGCTTATTATCAGAAGCTGAAGAGCCTCCGGCTGGTATTTGCCAGCGGGGAAGCCCTTAAGACATCACACGTCAGTGCATTTGCCGATACCTTGCACCGCCATTGCGGATCAAGGCTGATCAACCTGTACGGGCCTACCGAAGCCACCGTGGATGTTACCCATTACGAATGCACGTTTACAGAAGGCGAGACCAGCATTCCCATTGGAAAGCCCATCGACAATACCCGCATGTACATCATAGATAAGAATAACCAGTTGGCGCCCATCGGCGTACATGGTCAGTTGTGTATTGGTGGAGTAGGGTTGGCAAAAGGTTACCTGAACAACGAAGTGCTCACCAATGAAAAGTTTGTCCATTTACCCGCGTTGGACGGAGAGCGCGTATACATGACCGGCGATCTGGCCCGTTGGCGGCCCAATGGCGATATCGAATTCCTGGGCCGCATGGATACCCAGGTAAAATTGCGCGGTTTCCGGATAGAAGTAGGGGAGATCGAAAGCTGGCTAATGAAGTATGAAGCCATCAAAGAAGCCGTGGTTACCGTACTGGGCGAAGGAGAAGAAAAATACCTGGCCGCCTATTATGTGTCTGCTGAACCGTTGAAAGAGGATGACCTGCGCGCCTGGCTCATCGAAAAACTGCCCGATTACATGGTTCCCTTCCATTATATACACCTGAATCAAATACCCCTTACCCTCAATGGCAAGGTCAATAAGAAAGCCCTGCCGCTGCCCGATATGATCGACCAGGCGGGGTATGAAGCTCCCACAGGTCCCATCGAAGAACAATTGGTGGCCATATGGGCCGAAGTGTTAAAGCTCGACAAGACTACCTTGAGTGTAAAGAGAAATTTCTTCCAGCTGGGTGGCAACTCCTTATTGGCCATGTCAATAGTCAACAAGATCAACAGGGCCTTTGGTACCGGTTTCACCTTATGGAATTTCTTCCGCGTCCCCAGTATCCCGGCATTGGCACTATATATTCAGGAAACATTGGATGCGGCACAAGCGTCTGCTGCATCACAAGCATCCGATCCGGAGTTGGAGTTAGCAACAACGCCTGCCGGTGAAGCCGAGGATTATTCCATCCTGGGATTGAAGGTGATGGAAGCCATGCAGCAGGAACTGGAGAAAGACGGAAAGCTAAGCGAACTCTTTGCCGATCCTGCCATCAGGGAATTGGCCGAAAAGCTGATGGTTAAAAAAAAAAGCCTGAACCCCGGCGATTAACGCCAACCGCAGTAGAGCGACCTGATCAGTTACCCTTATCTTTTGCCCAGGAACGCCTCTGGTTCCTCGACCGCCTGCAAGGGAGCATACAATACCATATGCCCTTTGTATGCAGGTTGGAAGGAGCGCTGAACGTAGCAATCCTGGAAAGCGCTTTCCGCGCCATCATCGCACGCCATGAAGTATTGCGTACTGTGATCCGCGAAGCCAATGGCATTGGCTACCAGGTCATATTGCCAGGCGATACCTGGAGCATACAACAAATAACCGCGCAGGAAATACAGGCAGCACAACAAAGTATACAGGAATATATAGAAACATGGACAGCGCAGCCCTTTGACCTGGCCAATGATGCCATGCTCAGGGTAGCATTGATCAACGAGTCGCCGCGGCAACATTCCCTCGTCGTATTGATGCACCACATAGCTTCTGATGGATGGTCCGTTGGTGTCTTGATAGAAGAATTGGTAAGCACTTACCAGCAGTTCCTGGTCAACAGGCCATCCCTCCTAAAGCCACTGCCACTGCAATATGCAGATTACGCCATCTGGCAGCGCGATTACCTCTCCGGTAGTTTGTTGCAAACAAAACTGCATTACTGGGAAACACAGTTGAAAGACCTGGCGCCGCTCGACCTGTCCACCGACTTCCCGCGTCCACTGGTACAAAGCCTGAATGGCGGCGCCCTCGCCCGCAAGCTGGACCGGTCCTTGACCAGCCGGCTCCATAGTTTGTCCAACCAGGAAGGCGTCACCTTATTCATGACTCTCCTGGGTGTGTTCAACATCTTATTATGGAAATACACACGCCAATCCGATATCTGTGTAGGTACACCCTTTGCCGGACGACAGCAGGAACAACTGGAAGCTCTCATCGGCTTCTTCGTCAACATGATCGCCTTACGCAACCAGGTCGATGGCGAACAATCCTTCCCGTCCTTCCTCCACCAGGTAAAGAACAATACCCTCCAGGCATTCGAACACCAGGATCTGCCCTTCGGAAAAATAGTAGAAGTGCTGGAAGTAGAAAGAGACATGAGTCGAACCCCCGTCTTCCAGGTGATGTTTGCACTGGAAGAACGCACCGAAACCAGTCAACTCCAATTAGGCGCCGTACAGTTAAAGCCCGCAGAAAGCAACAGCATCAACGCCTCCTACGACCTGTCCTTCACCATCACCAACGATTCCACGGGCCTGGTCCTCAACATGATCTATGCCAGCGACCTCTTCGAAGAAGATACCATCGACCGCATGCTGGGTCACTACGAACAACTACTCCGCGCAGTCGTAAATAATCCCGGCACCACACTTCGTCAGCTGTCCATGATCTCGCCTGCCGAAGAAGCCTGGGTAATCAACACCTGCAATGATACCGCAGCCGAGTTTCCTGCTGAAGAGACCATTGCAAGCTTGTTTGCCCGCAAGGCGAAGGAGTTTGCCACCAACACCGCCGTGGTCTTCGAAGGTGCACAACTCACCTACGAACAGCTTGATAAGCGCGCCAACCAGCTGGCCCGCTATCTCCGCTCAAAGGGCATCACACAAGAGACCTTCGTTCCCATTTGCTTCGACCCCTCATTCGATATGATCATCAGTATACTGGCCGTCCTGAAAACAGGAGCAGCCTACGTACCCATTGATCCTACCTATCCCGCCGCCCGCATTGAGTTCATGATAAAAGATACAGCCGCCACCCTGGCCCTCACAGCTGCTTCCCACAAACATTTGCTGGAGCAGGCTGGCTGTTACTGCATTTGCGCAGGAGAGGATGAAGCGTCCGTTAACTCACTACCCGATACCCCGTTGCCACTGGGCATTACCCCACGATCCCTGGCTTATGTGATCTACACCTCTGGCTCCACCGGACAGCCCAAGGGCGTGCTCATTGAGCAGCGCGGTGTTACCAACCTCATCACTTCCCTCACCAAACGATTTGGCGTCACTACTGACGATCGCATTCTCCAATTCCTCAATTATTGTTTTGATGTTTCTGTAGAACAGATATTCCTGGCATTCTTTAATGGCGCTACCCTTGTACTCATCAGCAGGCATCAGCGCCTCGACGGATGGAAAGAAATACTGGTGCGTGACCGCGTTACCCATATGCAGGCCACCGGAGGTTTCCTGACCCAAATGGAAGCAGGCCATTATGGCGGACTCAAACGCGTGGTGAACTGCGGGGAACCCTGCAGCAAAGAACTCGCAGAAAGATGGTCAGGTTATGCTACCTTCTTCAATGAATATGGCCCTACTGAGATCACCGTCTCCGCCACCCTCCAGCAATGCGACCAGGCCTACCTCGACCAGGTGGCCACCCCCGATGTAGGCACCCCCCTGGCCAATATGCGGGCATACATCCTCGATGAATACGGCAAACCTGTGCCTGTAGGCGTAGTAGGCGAACTATACCTGGCGGGTGTAGGCGTAGCAAGAGGTTACCTCAACAGGGAAGAACAAACCATTCAGCGATTCCTGCCCGATCCATTTTATCCCGGGGCCAGGATGTACCGAACTGGTGACCTCGCACGCCGCAAAAAGAATGGACTCATTGAATGCCTGGGCAGGATCGACACCCAGGTCAAAGTAAGAGGCTACCGGATAGAGACCGGCGAAATTGAACATGCCTTGCTATCCATACCCGGTGTGCAGCAAGCCGTAGTACTGGCCGTCGATAAGATCAAAGGGGTAAAACAGCTCATTGCCTACCTCGTAGTCAATGCATCCTTCCACCAGCCCCAGGCCATGCAGCAATTGAAGGAAAACCTGCCCGAATACATGGTCCCCTCTTTCCTGGTAGAGTTGAAGGCCTTTCCCCTTAACTCCAATGGGAAAGTAGACCGGAAAGTATTGGCAGAGATACCTGTTGAAACCAGCAACATACAATACGAAGCGCCTGCAGGCGCATGGGAAGAACGTATGGCCACTATCTGGAAACAGCTATTGGCCATCGATACCATCGGCGCCAACGACAATTTCTTTAAACGCGGCGGGCACTCCCTGTTAGGCATCCGCCTCATCGCCCTGCTGCGTCATGAGTTTGGCATTGAAGTGCAGGTGCGGGAACTATTTGCAGCGCCAACCATCCGCAGCCTCTGTACCCTGGTAGCTAACCGCAAGCAAACAACCAGCCAGCCACGCATACAACGATACATCCAGCAACAACACGTTCCCTTATCCTTTGCCCAGGAACGCCTGTGGTTCATCGATAAATTGCAGGGCAGCGTAGCCTACAATATGCCCTGGGTCTTTAAGTTGCAGGGAACCCTGGATAGGAATAGGCTGGAAACAGCTTTCCGCCTTCTCATCGACCGGCACAGTATATTTCGTACTGTCATACGCGAAGAAGAAGGTATTGCTTACCAGGAAATACTGCCTGCCTCCGCATGGCACATGAAGCATACAGATATTCGTACCATACCCGGCGGGGAAAATGGATGGCAGGTATACAGCAGGCAAGCGATAGCTGCTCCCTTCGACCTTTCTGCCGATTACATGTTGCGGGTCGAACTGATTACCATCAGTACCTCAGCATATAAGCTCATAGCCACCATTCACCACATCGCCTTCGATGGCTGGTCCATCGGCATCATGGTAGAAGAATTAATGGAACTCTATAGTAGCCTCACCCGGCAACGTACACCCAATCTGAAGGAGCTGCCCATCAGGTATACCGACTATGCTATATGGCAAAGACAGTACCTGGCAGGAGAAATATTACAGCAAAAACTCAATTACTGGAAAGATCAATTACAGCATACCGAACCACTGGCCCTGCCCACCGACCATAAACGTAGCCGGGATAACGGCGCAGGTGGAGCCGTCATCACCCGCGTGCTCAATAGCCAACTGCACCAGTCCCTCCTGCAGCTTTCCCAACAGCTGGGCGCCACACTGTTCATGACCCTCCTCAGCGCATTCAAGGTATTGCTCCATCGTTACTGTGCACAGTCAGACATCTGTGTAGGCGTACCCATATCCGGTCGCCAGCAGCAGGAACTGGAAGGCATGATCGGCTTTTTTGTCAACACACTCGTACTGCGTAGCCAGGTAGAGCCTAATATGCCTTTTAGCACCTTGCTCGAACAGGTAAAACAATCTACCCTCGATGCGTATGAACACCAGGATCTTCCTTTTGAAAAGATAGTGGAAGCGTTGGAAGTAGAACGCGATATGGACCACACACCCGTTTTCCAGGTAATGTTTGCTTTGCAGAACATGCCCGGCAGCAAGACGTTGGAATTGGAAGGTATCCGGTTTTCCGGTGAAATGGAAGGCAGCGAGTTTGCACAGTTCGACCTTAGCCTCGATGTGAAGGAAGAACCCGAAGGTTTGTACCTCCATATGTTCTATGCCACCGCCTTGTTTTATCCCGCTACCATCCAGCGTTTGCTCGATCATTTCACCCAACTGCTGCAGGCCATCACCGCCAATAGCGCCACACCCGTAGGAAGCCTCAGCATGCTGGGCGAAGAAGAAGCTGCCCAAATGACCGGACAACACAACAACAATGTACAACCCGCTTTCCTGGGGCATACCATCGTAGAGCGTTTTGAAGAACAGGTGCGTAGTACACCTGCCGCCACCGCACTGGTCTTTGAAGAAAACTCCATCACCTATAAAGATCTCAACGATCGCGCAGACCAGCTGGCCGCTTATCTGCAGGCACAGGGAGTACAGCCAGAGACATTGGTGCCTGTGTGTTGCAGCAGGTCCATGGATATGATCATAGCCCTCCTGGCCATCATGAAAGCAGGAGGCGCTTATGTACCCATCGATCCTGCTTATCCTGCAGAGCGCCTGCGCCATATTCTCGAAGACACAAAAGCGTCCATAGCCCTTACCACTATCGCCCACCAACACCTGTTCACCCCATTGTTTACAGGGACGATCATCCAGGCAGACGGTCCAGCCTGGCAGGGAACTACCTTTACGCGCATTCACCACCCCTTGCAACCACAGCAGCTGGCCTATGTGATCTATACCTCCGGTTCTACCGGCAAACCCAGAGGCGTACTGATCGAACACCAGGGAGTAGTCAATATGATCCTTCGCCGTACACAGGCTTATGCATTCACAGCCGAGGAACGCGTATTGCTGTTGGCCAGCTATTGCTTTGATGCCTCCGTAGAGCAAATATTCCTGGCCCTGCTCAATGGCCACACCCTCGTGATCGCCAGTGAAGAGACCGCCAGGGACAGCTACCATATAGAAGAACTACTGCGCAAGGAAAGGATCACCCACCTTGATACAACACCCGGTATTATCAGCACCCTCACTCCCGGCAGCTATGGTTCCCTCAAACGCATTATCTCCGGGGGCGAAGCCTGTCCCCATTCCCTCATAAAGGATTGGTCGCCCTATGTCGCCTGCTACAATGAGTATGGTCCAACCGAAACAACCGTCACCGTTATAGAGAACGAGGGTAGTCTGTTTTCACCGGCAACAGACACCGTACCCATTGGTGTTCCCGGTCCCAACGTAACAGCCTATATTTTGGATGCTGCCATGAATCCCGTACCAACCGGTGTTACAGGCGAACTCTATATTGGTGGCATTCAGGTAGCCCGTGGTTACCTCAACCTGCCCGAACTCACCCAACAAAAATTTGTACCCGATCCATTCACCACTGGTGGGCGATTGTACAGGACCGGCGACAACTGCCGCCGGCTGCCCAATGGCTATATTGAATACCTGGGCCGGATAGATGAGCAGGTAAAGATCCGTGGCTACCGGATAGAGCCTGGTGAAATAGAGAACACACTCCGGCGGGCGCCCGGTATTATCCAGGCCGTGGTAATGCTCCTGCAGGATCAACAGGGCAGTACCGCACTGGCAGCATTCGTTGTCACCTCCGGTGAATTTGAAAAAGGCTCCGCCTTCTCCTGGTTACACAACCAATTGCCCGCCTATATGGTCCCCGCCCGTTTAATACCCGTAGAGAGAATACCCGTCACCGCCCATGGCAAAACCGACAAGCGGGCTTTACAACTGTTGGCCGCCTCCGCAGAAGAGCCGGCCATTCCTTATGCACCGCCACTCAACGAAATGGAAAAAGCAATGGCAGCCATCTGGCAAACCTTGCTCCGCGTGGAAAGCATCGGCATGCACGATAATTTCTTCAGGCTGGGCGGTCATTCCCTTCTCGGTATGCGCCTCATAGCAGCCATGCGGAAAGAGCTGGCCATCGAAGTAAAGATCCACGACCTCTTCCTGTATCCTACCATCCGGCAATTGGTGGGCAAGGTCACCAGGTCCTGGCAGGAACCGCAGGATATCCTGCAGTTGTCTGATGATCTGGCCCTGCGCAGTCCCTTGTCTTTTGCTCAGGAACGCCTATGGTTCATCGATCAGTTGCAGCACAGTGTGCAGTACCATATGCCTTATATGTTCCGGGTACACGGCAACCTCGATGTGGAAGCCCTTAATAATTCCTTCCGCAACATTATAGAACGGCATGAAGTGCTGCGCACCGTCATACGCCAGGAAAATGGCGTGGGCTACCAGTACGTACAGCCTGCCTCAGACTGGAACCTGCAATACCTGCAGGCCGCCGATGTACTGGCTGCACACCACAGCTTGCAGCAATACATGGATGAACTGATCGCAACACCTTTCGACCTGGCTAACGATCCCATGATCAAAGTATACCTCATACGCACCGGGGAGCAGGATTATAAAATGCTGCTCCTGCTGCACCATATCGCAGCCGATGGATGGTCCATCGCCATCTTGCTGCAGGAACTGACTGCAGGTTACCAGGCCATTACCCAGCAACAGCCCATCGACCTGCCGCCATTGCCCATGCAATACCGCGAATATGCTGCCCGCCAGCGTACACACCTCGCAGGAGAAATATTGGAAGAAAAACGGCGGTATTGGACAACCCAATTGACAGGCGTTACACCGCTTGAACTTTTCACCGATCATCCCCGCCCGGCCATTCAATCCATACAGGGAAAAACCATCAGCAAACTGCTCAGTGAAGACCTGCTGGATCAGCTTCTCGCTTATTCCCAACAGCAGGAGGTCACCTTATTCATGACCGTCCTCACCGCCTGGAAAATATTGTTGTTCCGCTATACCGGGCAAACCGATATCTGTATCGGCAGTCCCACAGCAGGTCGCTTGCAGGTCGAAATGGAAGGCATGATCGGCTTCTTCATCAATACTATTCCCCTGCGTAGCCAGCTAAGCGGGGAAGCCTCCTTTGAAGAACTGCTGCATCAGGTAAAACAAACAACACTCGCGGCCTTCGAACACCAGGACCTGCCCTTTGAGAAAATGGTAGAAAACCTCGACATTGACCGGGACCTGAGCCGCACACCCGTATTTCAGGTAGTCTTCAGCGTGGAAACACCGGCAGCAGAAGAAGGCCCCGGATTTAATGATTTACACATCATTCCCGAAAGCACTGGTACCGTCACCGCCAAGTTCGACCTGGCCCTTACCCTTACCGCATCTCCTGATGGCTTATTGCTCAGCATGACCTATTGCAGTGATCTCTTCAGTGAATTGACCATTCGCAATATGCTCACCCACTACGGCCAATTAATGGAGCAGCTGATGGCCAATAGGAGGTCGCCCGTGGGCGCATTAAAACTCACAGCCAGGGAAGAGGAGAAACAATTGCTATACGCATTCAACAATACAGCAACCACCTATCCCGCGCATAAAGACCTGGTCCAGCTATTTGAAGAACAGGTGCTACTAACGCCCAATGCCATAGCCCTTGTATTTGAAGATACCTCGTTCACTTACCGGCAATTGTCGAAGCGCAGTGATCAACTGGCCCATTACCTCCTCACCAAAGGAGTAGGGGAGGAAACCCTCGTGCCCGTTTGTATGCACCGGTCTGTCGATCTCATCATCAGTATCCTCGGTATCCTGAAAGCGGGAGGAGCCTATGTACCTATCGATCCGGCCTATCCTGCTTCCCGCATCAGCTACATGCTGGAAGATACAAGAGCAGCCGTTATACTCTCGCAATCCCAGGTATCCCTGCCCGGTGATTTACCGGCAACCTGTGAAAGTATCAATATTGACCAGATCTCCTTGTCACAATATCCCACAGGCAGGCCTTCAGTACTTATACGTCCATCATCCCTGGCCTATATCATGTATACCTCCGGTTCCACCGGTACCCCCAAAGGGGTGCAGATAGAACACAGGAATATTGTAAGCCTGGTGAAGAACGTAGACTATATGACTTTGGACAATCAGCAGGTCATTCTCTCAACGGGTTCCCCTTCCTTCGATGCCAGCACTTTTGAATACTGGGCAGCTTTGTTGAATGGCGGCAAACTGGTAATGTGTACACAGGAAACCCTGCTCGATATAAAAGCATTGAAAGCATTGATCGCGCAACAGCAGCCCACTACCATGTTTTTCACCACCGGCTGGTTCAATGAGTTGATAGAAGCAGATACCAGCCTCTTCCAGTCACTGCAAACCGTGCTGACAGGAGGGGAGAAGGGGTCACTGGCTCATTTCGCGAAGCTGAGGGATGCATGTCCCCATCTAAAGATCATCAATGCTTACGGCCCCACCGAAAACAGCGCTTTCTCTACTTCCTTCCCCATGCATACCGCCGACCTGCGCAAGGAAGTGCCCATTGGTTACCCCCTGGCTAATCGACGGACATATATTCTCAACGATCATCGCCGCCTTTGTCCTGTAGGCGTAGTAGGAGAGATCTGCGTAGGAGGCGATGGATTGGCACGTGGCTACCTGAACCAGCCCGCACTCACCAGCCGCCAATTCATCGACGATCCCTTCAATGCCGGTCAGCGCCTGTACAAAACGGGCGACCTGGGTCGGTGGACAGCCAACGGCGCCATTGAATTCCTCGGCCGCAAAGATGAGCAGGTAAAGATCAGGGGACACCGGATAGAACCCGGCGAAATAGAAAATATATTACTCGCCATCCCCCTCGTACAGCAGGCAGCTGTGATCACCCTGCAGGACAGCAACAAAAACCACAAAGACCTGGTGGCCTTTGTGGTCATGAAAGAGACCGGCACACCAGATCAGCAAACAGTAGCCGAACCAGTGTTCGACAGAGCTGCTATCCTGGCGCAACTGCAAAGCAGTTTGCCCGCTTACATGATTCCTTCCCGCATAGTACCCATTGCAGCCATGCCCCTTACCGCCAATGGGAAAGTAGACAAACAAAAACTGAAAGCCCTGCCCATCACCGACACAGCCGTCAATACCAATACTTACACACCGCCAGCCAATGCAACCGAAGCACAACTGGCAGCCATCTGGCAAAGACTCCTGTCGCAGGAACAAATAGGCATCCACGACAATTTCTTTTCCATCGGCGGACATTCCCTGCTGGCCATGCGCGTGGTATCCGCCATCCGCCATGAGATGGGCATGGAAACAGGTATCCGCGATCTTTTTGCAGCGCCTACCATCCATACATTGGCCACCCTCCTGGCCGATCGGGCACAGGTGAAACTATTGCCTGCTATACAACCCACCGCTCCGGCAGATAAGATACCCTTGTCTTTTGCCCAGGAACGTTTATTGTTTATCGACCGGTTACAGGGAAGCGTTCAATACCATATTCCCATTGTATTGCGACTGGAAGGTCAGCTGCATAATGCCTACCTGGAAAATGCTTTCCGCGCCATCATCCAAAGGCATACCGTTTTACGTACCGTCATCCGCGAGGAAAATGGTATCGGTTACCAACACATCATGCCGGCCAACGATTGGACAATGCAGAGCACCCAGGCCGAAGCGCTGGCGTTGTCTGGCATAAGCAGGCAGCAATGGATAGAGGGCATCATCAGGAAGCCTTTCGACCTGGCCAATGATCCCATGTTGAAAGTAGGATTGCTGGAAATATCCAATAAAGAACATATCCTCGTAGTATTGATGCACCACATCGCCTCCGATGGCTGGTCCATCAGCATCCTCGTGAATGAACTTACCGAGCTCTACCAAAGCCAGGCGCAGCACCGTGCGCCGTTGTTGAAACCCTTACCCGTGCAGTATACAGACTATGCCATTTGGCAGCGCAACCATTTGTCTGGTGAAGTACTGGAGGAAAAAGTACAGTACTGGAAAGACCAGTTGACCGGCCTTACTCCATTGGAATTACAAACCGACCGTCCACGGGCTGCTATGCAAAGCATCAATGGAGCATCCGTTAGTACACTCCTCGATAAAGCCCTGTTGGATCAGTTGCAACAACTTTCCCAAAGCAGGGAAGCTACCTTGTTCATGACCTTGCTGAGCGCATTGAAAATATTGCTGTTCCGGTATACCGGTCAGTCCGATATCTGTATCGGCTGCCCCATTGCAGGCCGCCAGCAACAGGAAGTGGAAGGGCTGATCGGGTTCTTTGTCAACACCCTGCCCCTGCGCAGTCAGTTAGATGCCAATGCATCCTTTGAAGACCTCCTGCAACAGGTGAAGCATACCACACTCGGCGCTTATGAACACCAGGACCTGCCCTTTGAAAAAATGGTGGAGTCCCTCGATATGGAACGAGACCTCAGCCGTACACCTGTGTTCCAGGTCACCCTCACCTTACAAAACACACCCGATGCCGATGAGTTTGAACTGGGCGATATCCGCTTCTATGAAGAAAACAACCGCAGCGTGAATGCCAAGTTCGACTTTGGTCTCAGCATCACAGAATCCTCCGATGGCCTGTACCTCCACATGGTGTATGGCAGTGATCTTTTTGAAGAGCGCACCATCACCAGCCTGCTGCGCCATTATGAACAACTCCTGCGGCAGATTGTCCTGCACAGCGAAAGACCCATTGGCAAATTGAAATTCCTGCAGCCGGCTGAAGAGCAGCAATTACGCGTGGCAGACAACAATACCAGCTTTGATGTTCCGGCACAGGCTACCTTAATAACGCTCTTTGAAGAACAGGTTCGCAAAACACCCGTATCAACAGCCCTCACCATGGGCACCACCGCTTTAACCTACCAGCAGTTGGATCAACGCGCACAACGCCTGGCAACCTATTTGATCAGCAGGGGAGTGACCACCGAAACCCTCGTGCCCATTTGTGTAGACAGGTCTCCCGAAATGATCATCGCCCTGCTCGGCGTATTAAAATCTGGTGGCGCTTATGTCCCCATCGACCCGGAATACCCCGCAGCCCGTATTCAGTATATATTGGAAGATACAGGTGCTACACGTATACTTACCGACAGAGCCAACAGTGCCATGGTAAAAACACATTTTACCGGAGAGGTGATCACTATAGAACAAGCCATCACCGATCCAATCACTGCAACTCAGGTGCAATTGCCGCCAGCGCCCCATCACCTGGCCTATGTGATTTATACCTCCGGGTCTACCGGCAAACCCAAAGGCGTATTGGTAGAACATCAGTCCATCGTGAATTACCTCAGTTACCAGTCCCGCTATTTTGGCATTACGATCGATGACCGCATACTCCAGCTCGCCAGCTATTGCTTCGATGCATCCATAGAACAGATATTCCTCCCCCTGCTGAATGGCGCCACACTTGTATTGGTGAGCGAGGCCATTCGTACCGATAAATATTGGTTAGCGGCCTACCTCGAAGAGCAGCGCGTTACCCATATACATGCCACACCTGCTTTCCTCAATACCATGGAGCCTGGTACCTACGGAGGCCTGAAGCGTGTTGTGGCCGGTGGTGAAATGTGCAGCAAGGCCCTGGCCAGTCAATGGACCCCATTCGTACATTTCTATAACAAATACGGTCCCACAGAAACCACCATTAGCGTATTGGAGTACCATTGTGAGGCCGGTGCTCCTATTGCCGGCAACAGCGTACCCCTGGGCAAACCCGTAGGCAATACCGCTGCCTATATACTCGATGCTTCGCAGGAGTTGCTTCCCATTGGCGCAGCCGGCGAATTGTATATTGGTGGCATCCAGGTGGCGCGTGGTTACCTTCATCAACCCGCACTGAACACTGAAAAGTTCATCCCCGATACTTTTACCGGCCAGGGAAGACTATACCGCACGGGCGATACCTGCCGGCGGCTGCACGATGGTAGCATCGAATTCATCGGTCGTAAGGACGACCAGGTAAAGATCAGGGGGTACCGTATCGAAACAGGGGAAATAGAACGTGTACTGCAACAAGGCCCAGGCATCAGCCAGGGTGTGGTGATCATACAGGAAGATGTACAAGGCGATAAAACACTTGCTGCTTACTATGTGGCAACAAAGGACACCCAAAAGGAAAGTATACTACAATACCTCCGCGAACAATTGCCAGCCTATATGGTACCGCCGGTATTGATACAGGTACAAGATATACCACGCAATACCAGTGGTAAGGCCGACCGGCGTAAACTACAGGCTATGGCTGCTACAGCCGGCCACGGAAATGCTTCCACTTACGAAGCACCGGCCAATAGCAAAGAAGAAGCGTTGGTCACCATCTGGCAGCGGTTGCTACGCATAGAAAAGATCGGCGTGCACGATAATTTCTTCCGTCTCGGTGGTCATTCCCTCATCGCCATGCGGCTCATTGCCGCCATTCGTAAAGAACTGCATACAGAAGCCGGCATCAAAGATATTTTTACGTATCCCACCATCAGGGAACTGGCCAACAAACTGTTCACCGGTCAACAGCATTCCATACCCGCCCTTATGCCTGTGAAGGATTGGCAGGGGCCCATTCCTCTGTCCTTTGCACAGGAACGGCTTTGGTTTATCCACCAGCTGCAGGGTAGTACACAATACCATATGCGTTACCGCCTTCAATGGAATGGGCACCTTGATGTGGGATTCCTTACCACTGCTTTCCGAAAAATTGTAGAACGGCACCAGGTATTGCGTACAGTTATTGGCCAGGAAGAGGGAGTAGGGTACCAGTCTATCCAGCCAGCCACAGCCTGGAATCTTCAATACCACCAGGCCGAAGAACTGATGGCAGTCCACGGCAGCGTACAGCAGTTTTGGGATACCATGGCACAAACTCCTTTCGATCTTTCCCGCGACAATATGCTGAAAGTATGGCTGGTCCGATTCAGTGAGCAGGAGCATTGCCTGTTCATGCTCATGCACCATATTGCCGCAGATGGCTTGTCCGTTAACATCCTGCGCGAAGAGCTGGCAGAATTGTACAATAGTTACCTGGAGCATCGGCCGGCCACCTTAAAAGATTTACCCGTGCAATACAGCGACCATGCCATCTGGCAAAGGAACAACCTGCAGGGGGAGGTATTGAATAATAAGCTCAGCTATTGGAAAAAGCAATTGCAACAGGTGCCGCCATTGGAATTACCGACCGACTTTCCCCGTCCATCTGTACAAACTGCGCGCGGTGCAGGCATCATTACCAACATCGATAATCAACAACTCGATGCATTGACTAGGCTGGCACAGCAGGAGGGCGTTACCCTATACATGCTTTTATTAACTGCCTTCAAGGTATTGTTACACCGCTATAGCGGGCAAACAGATATCTGTGTAGGCACACCTGTTGCGGGCCGCAGTCAACAGGAAACAGAACACCTCATTGGTTTTTTTGCCAATACACTGGCACTGCGCAGCCAGGTGGAA
Organism: Paraflavitalea soli; assembly: GCF_003555545.1. Lineage (GTDB taxonomy): Bacteria > Bacteroidota > Bacteroidia > Chitinophagales > Chitinophagaceae > Paraflavitalea > Paraflavitalea soli. The sequence goes on from NZ_CP032157.1 coordinate 1,834,713, forward strand.
ACAGGCAGCACCTTTACAACCTTACTACAACAAGTAAAGCAAACCACCTTGCAGGCCTATGAGCACCAAGACCTGCCCTTCGAAAAACTGGTAGAAGCCCTGCAGCCCGAGCGCGACCTTAGTCGTACGCCTTTATTCCAGGTCATGTTTGCCTGGCAGCATACCAATGCCGATACCAGGCCCGTCCTGCAGGGTATTGCGGAGAATGCAGGTACCCAATCCAACCTGCGGGCAGCAGCTATCACCGTACCATATGACCTTACCATGAATGTGCGGGAATCCCCTACAGGCATACGCTTTTCTTTACTGTATGCTGTTGATCTCTTTTCCCCTGCTACCATCCAACGCATGCTGGACCAATACATCCACCTGCTGCAAACACTGGTACAAAATAGCCAGGCCCTCATCGGAGAGCTCGCGTTGCCCAACGAACAGGAGCGCAGGCAGTTACTCGAAACATTCAACAATACCACCGTTGATTATCCTGCCGACACTTCCATCATCGACCTCTTCGCCCGGCAGGTACAGCAAACGCCTTCTGCCACTGCTGTACTGTGCAGGGAGCAAACCATTACCTACCAACAATTGAATGAGTGCTCCACACAATTGGCCCGGCTGTTGGCGGGTAAAGGGATCAAAGAAGGACAATGCGTGGCTGTCTGTGTCAACAGGTCCATCAATATGGTCATCGCTATTTTGGCCGTATTGAAGGCCGGCGCGGCCTATGTGCCCATCGATCCGGCCTATCCTGCGGAACGTACACGTTTCATGTTGGAAGATTCCCGTACTACCTTGGTGCTTACAGAATCTTCCATCATATTGCCAGGCAACCACCAGCGCATTGACCTGGATACAATAGAACTTACCTTGTCCGCTGATCCGCAGATATTACCCACCCCCCTTACTCATCAGCTGGCCTACGTGATCTATACGTCAGGTTCAACCGGTCGGCCAAAGGGCGTCATGATCAGTCACGAAAGCATGTATGCCTTTATTAGTTGGTGTAAGGACGAGTTTCGCCAAAGCAATGTAGACTGCGTATATGCCGTCACATCAATTTGCTTCGACCTTTCCATTTTTGAATTGTTCTATCCCCTCACCAGTGGTATACCAATCAGGCTGCTCGAAAACGGCTTGCAGATCGGCAATTACCTTCCTCGCGACAAAAACGTATTGATCAATACTGTGCCGTCGATGGTACAGGCCTTGCTGGCAGCAGAAGTCGATCTTTCACCAGTATCCGTATTGAATATGGCAGGCGAGCCTATTCCCCAAAGCCTGCTCATGCAACTCGATACCCAGGCAATGGAAGTGCGCAACCTGTATGGCCCTTCAGAAGATACAACCTATTCTACCATGTACAGGCTCTCCAATGAAGGTCCTGTGTTTATTGGCAAGCCCATTGCCAATACACGTGTCTATATACTGGATCAAAGCCAGCGTTTGCAGCCAATAGGAGTGGCAGGCGAGATATGCCTGGCAGGGAAAGGGCTGGCCCACGGTTACCTGCACCAGGAGGCATTAACCAGGGAGCGTTTTGTCCCGGATCCTTTCAGCCCGATACCAGCACAAACCATGTACCGCACCGGTGACCTGGGCAGGTGGAGAGAAGATGGCAATATCGAATACCTGGGCAGGATCGACAACCAGGTGAAAATAAGAGGATACAGGATTGAGCCCGGGGAAATAGAAACCGCCTTGCTGAAGTTGCAGGGCGTAAAAGAAGCAGCCGTGATCGCCATGAACGAAGAACAGGAGAAACAACTGGTAGCCTTTGTGGTGACCGGTGAACAGTACGTAGCTGATAAAGCCATGGAACAATTAAAAGCGGGCCTGCCCAAATACATGGTACCTGCGTCCATCGTGTCCGTAGAGGCCATTCCTTTAACGCCCAATGGTAAGGTGGACCGGAAGCAACTCGCATTGCTTAAACCTGTCAAAACGAAGCGCGCTAAGGTCTTCACGCCAGCCAGTCCTACCGAAGAGATACTGGTGAAGCTCTGGCAGGAAATGCTGGGTCAGCAACAAGTAAGCGTTACTGATAATTTCTTTGAGTTGGGAGGCCATTCCCTCATCATGATCCGGTTATTGCACCGCATGAAAGGAGAGGGTCTGGTTTTACAATTGCGGGACCTATACCAATACCAAACCATCCGCGAACAGGCAAGAGCTATACAACAAATGGTCGTAGCAGAGACGCCCGCAACACAGCAGTCAGCGCCTTCCCCCATCATAACGTCGCCTGTCAACAGGCACCTGCTGCTATTACAGCCAACAGGTGAAGGAAGGCCCATCTTCATCGTGCCTGGTTCCAACGGTATCAGTGAAGGGTATGATGAATTAGCGACTGAATTTACAGGTGTCTGCCCCGTATATGGCATACAAATGCAGGGTGTGTTTGAGGGCGAAAAACCACTCACCGATATCCGCCAGATAGCCGCTTTGCACAACAGGTGGATACGCGAAGTACAACCTTCGGGTCCATATCGCCTGATCGGTCATTCCTTTGGCGCCCATGTGGTCTATGAAATGGCACACCAGTTGGAGCAGCAGGGGGAAGTGATTGAATGTATTGCTATGCTCGATAAGCATCCACAGAAGCGCAGACTGCGTATTGATGATCCCGTGGCTTTTGCGTGGCAGGCCGTAGCCGATATGTTCACTACTTACAAATGGACACTCACTGGCAGTGAGCCAGATCTGCTGGCGATGGAAGTCTCTCTGACCGGCGAGGATGTCATGACCAATTTCCACCAGATAACCACCTGGATAGCCAAAACCCAACCTGATCCTCATGGCGCCCTGGCCCATGGACTCCGCCTGTTGCAGCTCCGGCTCACCAATGCCTTGCTCGATTATAAGTTGCTGGGCCGGCTCAAAGCACCCCTCATCATCGCCCGCGCAGCAGAAGCCGCCTGGCAGGATTGGGGCGAAGATCTCGGTTGGCAGAAAAGAACCAGCCAGGCGATTCCATTGCTGGTGCCTGGTGATCATTTCTCTATGATTAAGGAAGCTGGAGCGCGGGTGTTGGGAGAGATTATAAAAAGAAAATTGGGAGAGTGTTCTGTATAAAGTTACCTATATCATTTCGAAGGAAGGTTTCACCATCCCCCAAAACTCATCCAATGCGATGATCCGGGGTTTCAAAAAGGAGATAATAGTGGCCCAGTCAGCCTGCTGATGGATATTGACACCCGGGAGCGTTTTGCTGATGCTACTGATCGTTTTGCCGTATTCGTCCTGCTTAGCATTCTCCCACACCCAGTCATCTTCTCCCAGCGTAGCTTCGAGGAAGGTTTTTAATTGTTGAAATTGTTCGTAGTGCAACTGCCGCGTCGTGGGGTTACTGTTCGACAACTGGATCTTTATGACTGCGCGGTCCCGGTCGGCATCCATTTTAAAGTGAATACCGCCAACCCCCGTTTTATAATTGAGCCAGCTGACTGGTTGCCCCTCAGCCGATAACACCGGCTGCATATACTTGCCGAATGCTGTCCAGAATGCTTGCTTTTGTTTAGATACTTCCTCCCTGGTGTACATGCCAATACATTATTATTGCAAGATACGGCCCTTTACCCCACTCATTGATCTTCATCCTTCTTTTTAGCCGCAGCCTGCGGTTATTTTTCATCATACAGGTACATGTATTCTGCTAAAAACAGATAGCACAGCCAAAGGATGACTGTGCTATCAAGGGTTAATCCCGTTATGTGCTTGTTTCTACAACAAACTATGGTTTATCCCACCACAGCCTGTCAGTTATAAGGGCTGCATGCTGCGGCTGGGGGTTAGATGTTTGCTCCAGTTGCGGATACAGCATTCTGCGTGGTATATCCGATAAACTATTGGGCACCCTTGTCAGTAGCGGGAATCCTGTTCTCCGCCAGTCCGTCCAGTTCTCAAAATTTAAGAAGTTGGCGATCACCTTTTCTTCGATAATACGCTGCAATGCATTGCCAGCCGTTAAGGTTCCTCTTGCAGCCAGGTAAGCGGTAACAGGCCCGCCAGCCGGATCGAGCCCCAGCTTTTGCATATGCGATTTTACCGCATCAGTATAGATCGGTTGTGCTGCAGCAAAACCAGATTTGATGAGCGTAGCTTCAGCTTTGAGGAACAAGGCTTCCGAATACGAGACGATATAGTTTTCTGCATCAAGCTTCCTGAAAAAGTTGCCGGGAAGTGAGTAATTCGCCAGCGGCCCAACAGTCGGTGTTCCAATCGCCCTGCCTGTATACAAACCAGTGCCCGTAGCCGGCGCCACCATAATGGGTAAGCGTGGGTCATTCCTGGTTTTTAACGTATCGACAAAAGCCGAGGAAAGTACCAGCGTAGACACCGGATCAAAACTCCAATACCATTGTACTTCACCACCTGCGCCACCGGGATATTTGTATTTCAGGTCATCACCATTTGTACCCATACCATTCTGCAGGGCCTGCAGCGCGAGGTCAGCCTGGGCAGCAGCCGTATTGCCGGGCGCCTTGGTAAGGTGCATATAATAGCGCGCTTTCAAGGTGTATGCCAGCCGCTTCCATTTGCCCATATCCCCTTTATAAAAATTATCATCATTGCCCGGTACCTTTCCCAGGTTCTTATTGATATCCGCAATGCCGGCATCCAACAGCGATTGAACGGAGGCATAAACGCTTTGCTGCGCATCGTACACCGGGGTAAATTTATTACTGCCCAATAAGGCTTCCTTATAAGGAACATCACCCCACCAATCCGAACCTGTTGCCAGCGAGAAGGCTGAAAGTATCTTGGCGATACCGGCATAGTGATAATTGCCGTTGCCTTCCGCCTGTGTATTCAGTATTTTCAAATTGTTGAGACAATCCACATACACTGTTGTCCAGTCGCCATTCAGTTCCGAATTCACCACCAGGTACGTACCATGATTGGGCACCGGCTGGTTAAGCGCCACTACCTGCATATAGTGCTGTGCCAGTATGGGCGCCAGTCCATCGGCGCCCGACACCAGGCGATGGGATATCGCCAGTTCCACCGGCGCCAGGATCAGCGCTTCCTGTACCGCGAGGGGCCTGTTGGGATCATCGTTTACATCTATGAATTTCTTGCAGCCGCCTGTTACAAACAGTGTCGCCAGGCAAAGCATATATATTAACTTCTTCATAATAATTTCATTTTAGGTGTCAGTGACGGTTAAAATCCTGCACGTACGGTAATATTGAAGGATCGCGAAGTAGGGGTAGAGAAAGAGTAAATACCCTGCGACCCGTTGGAAGAACCAAAGGAGCTCACCTCCGGATCGGCCCCGGTAAAATGAGGACTGTGGATCCACAGGTTTCTTCCCGTAACCGTTAATGATAATGCCTTAAATGGTGTGCGTCCCAGCAGCGAGGGGCTCACGTTATAACTCAGGCTTACGTTGCGCAGTTTGAGGTAAGTACCATCCTGTATCACCGACTCCGTAATACCATTGAGCCTTCTGAAATAATCCTGACCCGTAACCATCACGTCATTTGTTCTGCCGGTGGATTCTTTGATGCCCGGCACTATACGGGGCGCCCTGTCTTCCGTTGCTTTGGGTGTTCCATAAAAATAGCCGTAGCCATCTACATTGTTCTCAATATCACCGCCTTTCTTCATATCAAAGAAGATGCTGAGGCTAAAATTGCCATAGCGGAAGGTATTGTTCATGCCACCCATCCAGTCAGGCGTAATATTGCCAATAATGCTGTCTGTGGCAGCGCGGATAGGTAAACCTGTATTGTCCATCAATATTTGCCCGTCGGGGTTACGTTTGTACCGGCCTCCGTATTTAACACCATAAGGTTGCCCTACGATCACCTGTGTAAATCCATTACCCAGCTGTTGCAGGTCATCATAGATCGCCAATACTTTATTATTGATCTTGGTAAAGTTCAGCCCAAGGTCCCAGCTAAACTTACCGGCTTTGACCACCGTAGCATTCACCAATGCCTCTATGCCTTTGTTTTCCATCTCTGCCGAATTCACCGTTGTGCCTGTATAGCCTGTAGATGGTGCGATGGCCACACCGGGTATCAGGCCGTTCGTTGTTTTCTTCCTGAAATAAGAAACCTCCAGGCTAAGCCTGTTGTTAAACAACCTGGCTTCCACGCCCGTTTCAAATTCACCGATCTGTTCATTTTTCAGCGAGAGGTTACCCAGTGTCCGGCTCAACAGAAAGCCAGACTGCCCGCTGAGCGGAAACCTGATATTACCAACCGCCGCGGGTTCAAAAGGTGTATTGAGCGAGTAGGCCCCTACACCATCATTACCTACCACCGCGTAAGAAACCCTTACCTTGGCAAAACTTAATACCCTTCTCACTTCAGGCGATAGCAGTTCTGAAAACACAAATCCCAACGCAGCAGATCCATACGGATAAAAGCTATTGTCCTTGGCCAATACCGAGCTGCCGTCATAGCGGCCTGTCAATGACAGGTTCAGGAGCCTTTTATAATCAACGTTGGCCTGCGCATAAAAACCTACTTTACGCACCTCCGAATGATCTTCCGTAGCCGTGATCGTAGAAGCCGCACTGATATTGTCAAAACCATTTACACTTAGCCCAAGGCCGTTTTGCTGGTAGGTTTGCACATAGCGGGAATACAGGTTGTTACCCAGCAGCACCTCCACATTAAAATCACCAAACTCCTTGTGTGCATTTACAATGAGATCATGGTTGAACTGCCTGAAGTTGAGGTTGCGTTCTATAATGCGGCCCGTTGGCAAAGCTGCTGATCCGATATTCTCTTTGTATTTATCCTGCTCCGAATAGATATCCGCGCCAATCCTTTCTACAATGGACAACCAGGGGAGGGGGGTATAGTTAAAGGTCATGACCGGCACAAACCTGTTCACAGCAGCCCTGTTGTAAATATTATCTACTACCCAGTATGGGTTATTGCGGGAGAAACGATACAGGCGTTGTGATCCATCCGGATTGGTAGCCGGTTGAAGGTTATAACTTACCGGCGCAGTCAGCACCGTCCATAGCGGGCTCTCCAGTACATATCCTTCCGGTGAACGGTCGTTTTTGGAATTGATATAGTTGAACTGAAAGGTACTCGTCAGGTTCTTATAGATACGTGTAGTATACTTCGTAAACAGCGAATGCCTTTTATAATCCGTGCCGGGCACGGTACCATCCTGCGTGAGGTAAGAATAGGAGAGGAAGTAACCGGAGCTGGCGCCGCCACCTTCCACACTCACCGTGCTATTGCTGGTGACACCCGTGCGGAAAAAATCATCTGTAGGAGAATACTTCGGAGCAGGCTTACCATTGATGCGCAGCGTATCCATCAATGGCCCCCACACAGCGCTTGTCTTCTGCGTTTCACCATCAAAGAATACACCGGCCTCTCCCTGCCCATATTTTGTTTGTATTTCCGGTAATAAAGGCCTTTCAAAAGAAAGATCCTGCGAAAAAGTAAGCGCCGGTTTTCGGCCTTCCTTACCATTCTTGGTAGTGATCATGATCACACCCCGCGCGCCGGAAGAACCATACAGGGTAGTAGCTGCTGCGCCTTTCAACACGTTGATGTTTTCAATGATAGCCGGATCAATATCTGCCAGGCGGTTCGTACCAGGTCCCGAACTCAGGTTGCCCGTCTCATCGTTGTTGATGGGCACCCCATCCAGCACGATCAGCGCCTGGTTATCGCCAAATACAGAAGAGGCGCCGCGGATCACGATCCTGGAAGAACTACCAGGTGTACCGGAAGAGCTGGTGATCTGCACACCCGACACTTTACCGGCCATCGCATTTACAATATTGGGTTCCTTTGCTTTCAGCAACTCATCTCCTTTCACTTCCTGTGAACTGAACGTGAGGTTCCTTTTTTCTTTTCTTACACCGAGCGCCGTGACTACCACCTCATCCAATTGCGTAGAGGCGAGCGCCAATACGACGTTCAGACTTCCATTGCCGGGGGCAACGTTTTGCGCAGTATAGCCTACCGCGCTGATAACGAGCCGCTCTCCAGGCGATACCTGGATCTCAAAGCTTCCGTCCTTTTCCGATACAGTAGCTCTGTCAGTACCTTCAATGGTAATGGTGGCGCCTGCTATGGGTGCACCCGTGTTGTCACTGACTTTTCCTTTTACTGATTTCTTCTGTGCGAATGCGAATAAACAGCATACACATAGACACGCCAACAAAATTGCATTTTTCATAATACAGCTGTTTTGGTGAAAGAGTTGTTACATTCCTACGAAAAATGGGCTGTTTACCCATGGTCATATTAGCTATGCCAAATATAACTGACCCTGTTGGGGTTCAATGTTTGGTTATTGACAGCTAATGAACAAATATTAACGTTAACAATCTGATAGGGCAAGAACTAATCGGCTTGTTGCCTGTATCATAGGCGCAGTTTATCGTTCAGGATAATTAGGGCATTATCCTGAAAACTATTATGGAATGAGGGTGGGTGGGATGTGCTGTCTTACTTTCCGTAAAACCGCCAGTTCGTTTTAAAATCTTTTTTCAAAGGTTGTTTAATGAGAATGGCCCGCAACATTTCTATGGGCATGCTGTTTTCACGGAGTATCGCATCATTGAATGATTTTATGTTCATCTTCTTGCCGTCTACCAATTCTTTCTTCAAGGCATAAAGCTGAATACCACCGATCATATACGCAATCTGGTACAGCGCGTAATCCGTGCGCCGGAAATAACCCCGCACCTCTGATTCTGCATTCGCCCGTTCGTGTCCCACCCGGTCTACCAGGAAGTCGATACATTGTTGCGGCGTCCATTTGCCGAGGTGGTAATTCAACGACAAAATAATGCGGGCACAACGGTGCATACGCCAGAATAGCATACCGATCCTGTCTTCCGGTGAGCGTGGAAAATTCATATCCCACAACACCAGTTCCCAGTAAAATGCATGTCCTTCTACCCAGAAAGGTGTATCGAACCTGCGATAACTTTTATAACGGTCTGTCATGAAGCCTTGCAAATGGTGACCGGCTATCAATTCATGATGCACCGTTGACCGGGAGAAATGTGGATTATTACCCCGCATGCTCATCATCTTATCGTCATAGCTCATCGTATTAGTGGGATAAGAAATAATGAGGTTCTCGCCGCCCAGGAAGAACGGGCTGGTACGCTGCCGTTCAGGACTCATCATGAACATGCTCCAGTCTTCTTCCGACAGCGGATCGATCGTAACGAGGTCATGTTTCTTTAAGAAGTCGACAGACTGTTTGTACAGGTCGTACATCGCGTCTGGTTGTTTGCCAGGCTCCACATAAGAATTTTTCACCTTTTCCTGCGCAGCTTTCCAATTGTCACCAAATCCCATTTCGCGGGATGCTTTAAGCAGTTCAGCATCGCACCAGGCAAATTCCTTCGTGGCAAGGTCGATCAGTTCCTGTACTGAATAAGGAATGAATTCAAGTCTTAGCTGGCGCGTCACCTCCGCTTCTCCTGCCGGGTTGGCAGGAATGCCGCTGCCGTCAGCTTTTTGTAATGATTCTATATGGCTCTTCTGGGTAAGGCCGTCAGCATATACCGACAGCAGGCTATCAAGCGCTGTGTACGTTTTAGGCACCCACCAGGTAAACAAGGGATCATAACTATAATAGAAAGCATAATAGTCTTTTAAAGCCCCCTGCAAACCACCGATGGCGGCAGTGGCCGTGTTGGCTTGTTTGGAGGGGATGCTATCACCTTTTTTAAGGGCTGCTATTGACTGGCGTACCTGCCCGCAGGCTTCATTCAATTCTTTTGCTACTTGTGCCCCATTCACGACAGCCCCTCTTCTCCTGGGCGCTATCAGGGTATACAAGCGATCTGAAAAGGGCAGGTAAGGAGCGATCTGGTTGTATTTCCGGTCTTCTTCTTCCAATCTGAATTGGGCATCTTCCAGTTTCCTGTCAAACAGCAGCCAATCCACCTTGCCATCCTGGCTCATGTCATCAAAATCCACCTGGGTCATCTTTTTCCGGTAATCAGCCAGTAGTTTCAACAGTCGTTGTCTTCTTTCAGGAGAGTTGTAATTATCCGGGCCCTGGCGATTCCACCATTCAGAACGCGTACCGTTGGTAGAATAAAAACGCAGGATACTTTCACGGTCGGCCTGGTAACGGATCATGAGGTCATTCATTTCACTGGTCTGCAGCAGCAACCGCGCTTCCTTTTTGGAAGGTTGTGCGATACTGATCTCCACCTGCAACAAAAGTGCAAAGAGTACAAAAGCAGTTTGAGTGTATCTCATACAATCAAAGTTACCGGGTGACTGCGAAAAAACAGTAATGCTTATTGATGTAGTTTTTACCGTTATTGGTAAGAAAATTCCGCTCACTTTCCCTATTTTTGAAAGGATCCGGGCTGCACAGCGTGCAGTCTCCTATAGCAACAATTAACCCGATAAACTACACTGATTGCCTTCGGAGCGGCCGTTTAATGAGCAAGAGCTGCTGTCGCGCCTGGCGCACGGCGATAAATCAGCGTTCGATACCCTCTACCAGTATTACGAACCCCGGTTAAGGCTATTCTTATACCCTTTCACCGCGTATGATACCGATACGCTCAATTCCATTCTACAGGATGTTTTCCTCAAACTATGGCTTAAAAGGACCGACCTCGTGGGCATCGCCTTACTGGAGTTTTACCTGCAACGCATGGCAAAGAACAAGCTCCTCGACACCCTCCGGCTGAGTCAGATCAGGGAGCGACATGAATCCGGCTATGCCCGCCTGCAAACCGGCGCCGGCGATCCCACCACGGAACAATTACAATTAAAGGAATACATGGACATCGCGCGGGAAGGCATGGCGCAAATGCCCGAACGCCGCCGGCTCATCTTCACCCTCTATATAATAAATGGACTGTCGCTCGATGAAGTGGCGGCGCAGCTAAACCTTTCCAAAGAGGTAGTGAAGAAGCAGCTCCAACTGGCCAAAGTATTTCTGAAAGAATATATTGCCGAAAAAGGAGACCTGCCGCTGACCATAGCGGGGCTGCTGCTCCTTTCCCTCGTTCAATAATTTTTTTCCGGGCACCGTCCACTTCGGTTCCCGGGGTTCGTTTTATACCTACCGGAATGATCCGACAACATGAAATATTAGTTAAGCTTTCAAGGCGCGAGGCCACTGCAGAAGAACAGGAAGTCTTCCGCCAATGGCTGCAAACACTTTCACCGGGACAATTGGAAGCGGTGCTGGATGAATATGGGAATATCATTGCAGACATGCCCGAAGTGCGTGAGGTACACAATCCGGAGCTGCTCACCGCCATACATGCTGCCATCGACCATGAACCTACGCGCCGTATCCTTCCAATGAGATGGATATGGGCTGCCGCCGCTGTGCTCCTGCTCGCAGTTTCACTGATAGTATTGCAAACCAATACTGCTACACGATCAACTAAAAGTACCCAACAGGTGGCAGACCTGCCACCTGGTAAAAGCGGCGCCATTCTTACCCTCACCAATGGCACTCAACTGGTACTCGACAGCCTGGGCAACGGTATCATTGCCAGGGATGGCGGTTCGGAAACGGTATTGCATGATGGTAAACTCATTTATAATGTAAGGTCAAACAATAGCCAGGAGATCGGATTCAATGAGATGACCACGCCGAAAGGCAGGAATTTCAGGGTAGAGTTGCCGGATGGAACAGTAGTGTGGTTGAATGCTGCCAGTTCCATAAGATATCCCACAGCATTCACAGGCGATAAGCGCGAAGTGACGATCAAAGGAGAGGCTTATTTCGAAGTCATGAAAAACGCCAGGATGCCCTTTGTGGTGCATGTGGATAACAGGGCCGATATCGAAGTATTGGGAACACATTTCAATGTGGAAGCGTATGATAATATGGCCACCATTAAAACAACACTACTCGAAGGCAGCGTGAAGGTCGGCAGCCGGCCCCGGCAAGAATCGGGAGCAGCCGGCAATACAGCTTCGCAACAATCAGCTATTTTAAAACCTGGCCAGCAGGCGCAGGTAGAAGAAGGAGTACAGGTAGTAAACAACATTGATACCAGCAAAGTAATGGCCTGGAAGAACGGCCTTTTCAACTTTGAAGACGCTACGCTGAAGGAAGTGATGAAACAACTCGAGCGTTGGTACGATATAGAAGTGGTGTACGAAAAGGGAGTACCTGATATTGTATTTGGCGGCGAAATGACCAAGAATATCTCGCTGGCCGGCCTGTTGCTTATTCTTGAAAAATCAGATATACATTTTCGACTGGAAGGAAGAACACTCGTTGTCTTGCCTTAATGATCAAAACGGCCGGCATAAAAAATCCGGATGTGTTGACGCACCTCCGGATAAGATTTAGCTGGTTGAAAACAGAGCTGGTACTCATATTTAACAACCAAAACCTGGTAAAGGTATGCAAAAAACTGCTTACGGTGATCTCCTGCTCACTGTTGTTCTCCTATTGACCGGCACGTTCGCCCTTGCGCAATCGGTTACCCTCGCCGGAAAAGACATTCCGTTAAAACAGGTGTTCATGGCCATCAAAAAACAAACCGGCTACGTCGTGTTCTACAACCAGCACATGCTGACCGATACCAAACCCGTCACCCTCAGCGTCACCCGCATGCCGCTGGAGGAGGTGCTGCAGCTCGTGTTTACCGATCAACCTGTGAACTACATCATCCAGGATAAAACGATCATACTGTCCCGCAATGCTGCTGCGAAAGCAGCTATCAATATCACCATCACGATCGATCCTGACCTGACGGTCAATGGCGCCATACGCGCCGACAACGGCGATGCGTTGCAGGGTGTGTCCATCCGCGTGAAGAATACCGGCAACGGTACGACTACAGATGCCTTCGGCGGTTTCCAGCTTAAGAAGGCCGCGGCCAATGCCGTGATAGAGGTCTCCATGATCGGTTACGAGACCGTGGAATTTATCGTGGTGAAGCAGCAGGATAAATTTCAACTGGTACCCAAAAGCAAAGTCACTTTTACGGCGGACAACAGCAACCCGGCCATGATCTACCTGACCCTGACGTTGAACAAATCCCTGAGCATCCTCGATGAGGCGCAGGTGATCGCCTATGGAAGAACATCCCGTCGCTATGCCACCGGCAGTATAGGCACGGTGAAGTCGGAAGACATCCAGAAGCAACCGGTGATGAACGTGTTGCAGGCATTGGAAGGAAGGGTAGCAGGCCTGGTGATGACGCCTGCCACAGGCAACTCTGCGGCGCCCATCAAACTGGAGATACGCGGCAGGAACGCATTGAACCCAAACGCACTGACCGAACCCTTGTACGTGATCGATGGCGTGCCGCAGGGTACCCTGAATGTGGGCGTCCTGAGCAATGCAGGGATCAATGCCGGACCTGTGCAGGCCGGGCGTACCAACACGGCAGGCGAAAGCCCCTTGTTGTTCCTCAATCCCCGCGACATTGAAAGCATCGATGTGCTGAAAGATGCAGACGCTACCGCCATCTATGGGGCCAGGGGCGCCAATGGCGTGGTCATCATCACCACCAAAAAAGCAAAGCCCGGGCCAACGCGGTTCAGCATCAACGTCACCCGGGGGCAAACGCATATTCCCAAAAAGCTCGACCTGATGAATACGGCGCAATACCTGGCCGTGCGCCGGGAAGCCTTCCGCAATGATGGTATCACGCCCGACCAATACACGGCCCCCGATCTTACCATCTGGGACCAAAACCGCCAGGTAGACTGGCAGGATTATTTCTTTGCCCCCGGCGAACAACTGTCGGCCGATGCCAGCGTGTCTGGCGGTATTGCCAATACCAATTATATTATTTCAGGCAGTTATCAATCGCAGCAGGAACTGATGAACCAGGGCGGTAAAACACAGCGGGGCTCCCTGGCAGGAAACATTACACATACGAGCCTCGACCAGAAGTTCCAGATCAATTTTTCCAGCCGCATCGCCGTCACCAGTGCAGATGCCATTGCACCCGGATGGTTTATCCATACGCCGCCCAATGCGCCCGACGTGTACAACGAAAAAGGGGAGTTCAACTTTGTTCCTTACCGCGGTCAGTACAGCAGTTTATTCCCGTTCAGCGAATTGAAAAGACCTTCTGAAAGCAAAAGCAATATCATCAATACCGATCTGCGGTTGAGCTATGAGCCCGTTAAAGGATTGACCTTCTCCGTCAATGCAGGCTACAATTTTACCAGCAACAACAATGCTTTGTACTCGCCCGCTGCCTCCTATGATGCTGCCTATGGCAACCTGTCGAGCGCTATCTTCGGAAAGTCGACTGCCAATAACTGGATCGTGGAACCGCAGTTACAATACCGGTCATTCATCGGTGGCAAAGGCAATCTGTCCGTTCAGGTTGGTGGTAGTTTGCAGAACGTAAAAAATGAAGGCCTATCCACCGTCAGCCTGGGATTCCCTAATGACAACCTGATCAGAAGCCCCAACAATGCAGCGTTCAGTCAGTTGTTTGAAGGCTCCGGCGAATACAAATACGTGGCTGCCTTCGGGATCATCAACTTCCGTTGGGACAATAAATACATCGCCAACCTGAGCGCACGGCGCGACGGTTCTTCCCGTTTTGGTCCCGGTAAACAGTTCGGCAACTTCGGTTCCGCAGGTCTGGCCTGGATCGCCTCCGAAGAAGAATGGATGAAAGCCATACTGCCTGCCTGGTTTACCTTCGTTAAACTGCGGGGATCCTATGGCATCACCGGCAGCGATGCTGTGGACGATTATGAGTTCCTGACCCGCTGGAGCAATAGCGTGGACCTCGGCGGCTCCAACCTGTTGTACGACTATAACGGCACACCCGCTTTCAACCTCGTAAGGCCCGTCAACCCCGATTTCAGGTGGGAGACTACCCAAAAGCTCGATGTAGCCCTCAACCTGGGTTTCCTGCACGACCGGATCAACATCGAAGCAGGTTATTACAGGAAGTCGTCCGGCAACCAGCTCACCAATATGTCTACGCCGGATTATACCGGCTTCCCCTCCATCCGCGCCAACTGGCCTGCCGTCGTGCGCAACGAAGGGTGGGAGATAAGCCTTAATGGAAGGATACTGGATACCAAAGACTGGCACCTTTCCGTCAGCTTCAACATGGCGATCAATAAGAATAAGCTCGTCGAATATCCCGGACTGGAATCATCGCCTTATGCCGATCTGTACGCCATTGGCCAGTCGCTGAGCCTGAAATACCTGTTTCATTACACCGGCATCGATCCGGCAACGGGTGATTTCCTGCTGGAAGACCACAACAAGGACGGGTCGATCAGCTTTTTCAGTTCCGTCATTCCGCAAACACCACAGGACGACCGCTACATCGTATACAACCTCGATCCTAAGTATACCGGTGGCTTCGGTGTGCAGGTAGGGTACAAGGCATTCACCCTCAGCAGCCAGTTCAGCTACAGAAAGCAATTGGGCCTGGACCCTTACTTCAGCCTGCAACTGGGAAAGATGCAAAACCTTGTCCTGCCGGCTGAAATAGCCAACAACCACTGGCAGCAACCAGGCGACCAGGTGCTTTATCCCAAATACACCACCGGCATATTGAACAGCTCCATCACCAATTCCGACCGGTATTATACAGATGCCTCTTATGTAAAGCTGTCCAACCTTGCCGCCTCCTACGACCTGCCGGCAAAGCTGCTGCAAAAGCTGCACATCCAGGCATGCCGGTTCAGCATCAGTGCGCAGAACCTGCTCACCATTACCTCGTACCGGGGTATCGATCCGGAAATACAAAGCATTAACGGCGGCTCGCCGATCGCCCGGACCATTGCTGCCAACCTGAACTTCACTTTCTAAAACCAACCGACATGCGAAATCAACCTTCTATACTGTTTGCCATGGCCCTCTGCCTGTTGACAGGCTGCAAAAAGCTGATCGAAATAGATCCGCCAAAGACCACCATCTCCACCGGACAATTGTTTTCCGACAATGCACAGGCAGAATGGGCGGTGGCCGGCCTGTACAGTAAGCTGATACATGGAACCGAATTTGCACTGATGAACGGCGCCGGCGAAAAGAACTTCGGCGCCGGCCTGTCCACCATCCTGGGAAGCCTTTCTTCCGATGAAATGTACAATGCAGATGGCCCCGGCCGGAGTGAACTGTATTACCTCAACATCAACCACCTTACCACCGCCAGGTCCATCATGCCCGGTTATGCCTGGAAATCTGCTTACAAGACGGTGTACGACGCCAATGCCGTACTGGAAGGCCTGGCTGCCTCCACCACCTTGCTGGACAGTGTACGGAAAGAGCTGCGGGGTGAGGCGCTGACCCTGCGTGCTTTTGCTTATTTCTACCTCGTCAACTTCTTTGGCGATGTGCCGCTGGCCCTCACCATCGACTATAGCAAAACCGGTGGCCTGTCGCGCTCCCCCGTAGCTAAAGTGTATGAACAGATCACCAAAGACCTCGTGGAAGCAAAACCGTTGCTGGCATCCGATTTCTCAGTAGGCAAGGATGAGCGCGTGCGGGTGAACGCCTGGTTTGCAGAAGCCCTGCTGGCCAGGGTGTATTTGTATACCGGCCACTACCAGGAAGCAATGAACAGCGCCGGCAAAGTGATCGGGAAGACGGACTATTTCTCCCTCGAACAGGACCTGTCGAACGTGTTTACGGCCACCAGCCGGGAAGCCATCCTGCAACTGAAACCCAACCCGGAAAACAGCGGCTTCAAAAATGCCACCCCCGAAGGATATCTATTCCGGCACCAGTTGCTCACTGTTGCCTCCACCTATCGCTTCACCAACCAGTTGCTCAATGCGTTTGAAGCCAATGACAAAAGAAAAACCACCTGGATGCTGGAAGATGGCGGCAGCTTCACCGCCTATAAATACACGTTGGGGCCAACCGATGCTGTGCAATACGGACCACAGCCACAGTACTACATGGTGATGCGCCTGGCCGAACTGTACCTCATCCGCGCAGAAGCATCCCTGCTGTTGTCGGAAGGCAACAAACAGGCAGCCATCAACGATCTCAATGCCCTGCGGCCAAGGGCCGGGCTGCTGCCCCTGCCGGCTACCCTGAGCGCTGCGCAGGTCACCGAGGCCATTGCCAATGAACGCCGCTTTGAATTGTTTGCCGAGTGGGGCCACCGGTGGCTGGACCTGAAACGGACCGGCAAAGCAAAAGCCGTTCTGTCACAAATAACCGCCAAGCAGCCCTGGGCAGGCGACTTCCAGTTGCTGTACCCCATACCAGCCACGGAGATCATCAACAATAAAAACATCACCCAAAATCCCGGCTATGAAGTGCAGTAAAATATTCCTCATCGTATTGACGGCCCTTTGTGCCGCTTGCGAAAAGCAGACTGTCAACAACGGGCAGCCCTTTACCTTCTCAGTCTTCAACGGCCTGAACGATGGCGTATTGTTGTATGGCAATTACAGCGGGACCCAACCTTTCACCTATAAGTACTCGCAAATGATCTTCAGCAGACAGATGTCCAAGGTCAGCTTTGGAACGCCGCAGGTGTGGGCCCGGTATTTTGCCTCCCCGGATACCCTGGCTAAAGATCAACCTGTATTCGATAAACGGTTCGATCTTGTCAATGGCAGATCCTACACCCTGTACCTGCTGGGCGAAAAGACGCAGACAGATCACCTCTTTGTTGAAAACAAGTTCAGCCCCCACAAAACGGGCGACAGCCTCACGTACCTGCAGGTGGTGAACCTCAGCAACGACCAACCCATCAGTGTGAACATACAGGGCGAGGCCAACGGAAGCCTGATCAAAAACCTTCCGTACAAACAGGTGTCGTCCATCCTGGCCATCCCCGCCGGTCACAGCCGTGCCGCTTATGTGTTTGAATTCCGCGATGCCGCCAGCGGCGACCTCTTGTGGACAGAAGAGGTAACGGAGATCAACGGAGCGAACACCGATTTCA
Source organism: Paraflavitalea soli (assembly GCF_003555545.1). Classification (GTDB taxonomy): domain Bacteria; phylum Bacteroidota; class Bacteroidia; order Chitinophagales; family Chitinophagaceae; genus Paraflavitalea; species Paraflavitalea soli. Next base: position 1,852,543 of record NZ_CP032157.1, read on the forward strand.
ACCGTTTCCTCTACAGGAACTGGGCGATGATCTTCTCCGGTAAACGGAATGCATCGGACAACAACGCCCTGAAAATTACCAGGACATACTATCAGGAAAAATAACCAGTAGAATTTTATGAGTGCAATTGTAAGGGTAGAGAAACTCTCCCATAGGTATGCCAGTGCCTGGGCCATCCGCGATATCAGTTTCGAGATCAATAAAACAGGCGTTGTGGGCCTGTTGGGTTCCAACGGGGCCGGCAAATCGACCACCATGAACATCATGTGCGGCGTATTGAACCAGACCGAAGGCGAAGTGTTCATCAACGGCATCGATAAGCGCGTCAATGCAAGGCTGGCCAAACAGCAGCTTGGCTTTCTGCCGCAAACCCCGCCTTTGTACACCGATTTCACCGTGAATGAATTCCTCACCTATGCCGCCGACCTGCGGGGCATGGAGAAGAAAACGATAAAGCAGGCCGTGGCCATTGCTATGGACCGCACCGGCATCACCCACTTCAGTGAGCGGCTCATCAAAAACCTGTCGGGCGGCTACCGGCAACGGGTAGGTATTGCACAGGCCATCATTCACCGGCCCAAACTGGTGATCCTCGATGAGCCCACCAATGGACTGGACCCCAACCAGATCATCGAGGCGCGCAAGCTCATCAAAGAGATCGCCATCGATCACACCGTGCTGCTGTCGTCGCATGTGCTGTCGGAGATCAACCTGCTCTGCCGCGACATCATCATGATCGAAGGCGGCCGCATCGTATTTGCCGACTCGATGGATGCTTTCAACAACTATGTGCAGCCGCAGTCGATGCTGGTGACCATGGAAGTGATACCGCCTGAATCCGAGCTGCTGAAAGTGCCCGGCGTTACCAAAGTGCAATACCTCTCCAACACCCAATGCCGTATCTACTTTTCCGGCTCTGCAGACATCACCCAGGTGTTCATCAAAGAAAGCGTGCAGCGCAACTGGCGGCTGAAAGAGATCGGGTTGGAGAAGTCGCTGTTGGACGATGTGTTCAAACAATTATCTCACCAGTCTCAATTTGCACGCTGACCATGAAGAACACTTTGAAAATAGCCAGGGCTGAATTGTTGAACCTGTTCTATTCGCCCGTAGCCTGGCTTGTGATCCTGTTCTATTGTATCGTCTGTGGAGTGGCCTTTACAGAACCGATGACCCTCTATTACCGCTTGCAGAAAGTGTTTATGGAAGCAGAGCCCCACTGGACGGGCTTTGATGGAACAGGATTGACGGCCGAGCTCACCGGCACCGTAATGCGTAAACTGGCGGCCAATATATTCCTGTTCATCCCTTTGCTCACCATGGGCACCATCAACCGGGAGGTCAATGCAGGCACCATCAAACTGTTGTATTCTTCTCCCATCAGGACCCGGGAAATAGTGCTCGGTAAATACCTGGGGCTACTATCCCTGATGGTCACCCTGATGCTGATCACGACGGTCTTCCTGGTGTCGGCTTTCCTGATCACCCTCAGCCCGGAGATCAACCACCATTTTGCGGCGCTGCTGGGCATCTTCCTGCTGGCCAATGCTTACATCGCGATAGGCGTATTCATATCCTGCCTCACCAACTACCAGATCGTGGCCGGCGTACTGACCTTTGCCGTTTTCTTTATGCTCAATACGATCGGAGGCCTCTGGCAGCAGTACGACCTGTTCAGGGACTTCACCTGGTTCCTGTCGATCTCCGGAAGGACCTATTATTTCCTGAACGGGCTGATCTCTACCCGGGATATTTTTTACTTCGCATTGATCACCGTGCTCTTCCTGGGCTTCGCCATGATCAAACTGCGCAGCACGCAGGAGTCCAAGCCCTGGACAGTAGCTTTCAGCCGTTATATGGCACTTTTTGTAGCTGTGCTGTTGGTGGGTTATTGCTCCGGACGGCCCGGCCAGGTGAAATACTGGGACCTTACCCGTCGAAAGATCAACACCATCTCCACCAGCACGCAAAGTGTGTTGAAGGAGCTGGATGGGTCACCCCTCACCGTTACCCTGTACACCAACCTGTTTGGCGCCAACGCGCTGCACGGGCTGCCACAAAACAGGAACTTTTACCTGTGGCAGTTCTGGGAGCAGTACCGGCGGTTCTATCCCAACATGCAGTTCCGGTTTGTGTATTACTACGATCATTATTCCGAAGATAGTACGATGTTCAGGATGCATCCTGCACTCAACATCGACCAGATCGCCGAAAAAGTGTCCAAAGAATTGGGCATCCGGAAATCCATTTTCATGCCGCCTGCCGCCATCCGCCGCACCATCGACCTGCACCAGGAAGGATCGCAACTGGTGATGCAACTGGCCTACAAAGGCAAAACGACCTGGCTGCGCACTTTCCGGGATAATGCCGTGTGGCCTAACCAGGATTGTGTGGCAGGCACCATCGCCCGGCTGACGAGAGACCGCGTGCCCAAATTCCTGTTTACCGCCGGGCATTATGAACGTAATCCCTGGAAAGGAAACGAAAGAGATTATGGCGAACATGTGTTGAGTGTTGCGTCGAGGACCAGCCTCATCAACCTGGGCATGGACGCCGATACGATCAACCTGCTGACAGCCGATATACCTGCCACCACAGCCGCGCTGGTGATCGCAGACCCGAGAACCGAGCTGCAGCCCGCAGAACAAAAGAAGGTCAACGCCTGGTTGCACAAAGGCGGTAATGCGCTGGTCCTTGCCGAAATGAAGAAACAGTCCATCATCAATCCCTTGCTGCGCCCCTTGGGCGTGCAGGCAGACATGGGTACCATCGTGCATCCCAACGAGCATGAAATGCCGCACATCCTGTTGGGGCAGCTCACGCATGCCGGTTCCACCCTGGCGATGGAGAGAGATATGTACGATTACAGTCGTGGGGCCGTCAAAGTGTTGAACAATCCCATCGAAGGGGGCGTCAACCTCCGTTATACGGCAGACTGTGGCTACCAGGTACAGCCCCTCATCAGCATCAAGGGCAATGACAAGACCTGGATAGAGAATGGCATACTGGTGGTGGACTCCGCAGCACCTTCTTTTTCCGCTGCTGAAGGAGATATCCGGCTGGACCAATACACCCTGGGCGTTTCCCTCACGCGTGGTAAACAACGGATATTGATAACCGGTGATGCCGACATGCTCACCCCTTTCAGAAGACGGGTAGGCAACGCCTTTTACAGTTGGCTGCTGGACAACCGCTACCCGTTCTACGCCAACTATCCCGGCCCTACAGACAAGTTCTTTACCGCCCGGCCGGTTACCATCAAGGTGTTAAAAGTGGTATACACGTATGTGGCGCCTGCCCTTGTGCTGCTATTCGCTATTGTTTTACTGGTAAGAAGGAAGAGAAAATAAATAAACAGCAACATGTTATTACAAACGGACGATCAAACTATGGAGGACTTACGCCTGTTTGCCAGGCGCGAGCAACCCGGTATCTACGATATTTACAACAACACATTCACGCGCGGCGGCGAAGCGGTGCTGGAAGAAATGTTCCGCAACCCCTTGTCCGACCGGGAGCAGATCATCGCGCGCTCATCCGTCATAGCCGCCTTTGCCAAACTGGGCACTACGTTTCCCTTCCGGCCCGTGTTGCTCGACAACATTGAAAAGTACCTGTCGCAGTCCGCGCAGCACCGCGACGGGCAAAGAGGCACACTGGGAGAAAAAGAGATCGCTGCCGGCGTGATGGCCGCCATCGAATTGTTGCATGCCGTGCGTGACTTTGTAGAAAAAGGCGATGCCGTGAAAGTGGAAGGGCTGTCGCAGCAGCGCAAGAATATGACCTTGTTGTTACAGGACGAGGGGTTGCAGCCGGTGTTCAACGAAAAGCCCGGCGCCAAACTTTCCTATGCAGCTATCACCGCCTACGATATACTGGTGCGGGTGCGCGAGCGGAAGAAGTTCATCGACGTGCTTCACTTCATCTACCTCGTGGATGTGTACATTTCCGTAGCCACCATGGCCAACAAGCACCAGTTCATTTTCCCCGTCGTGCACACCGGTCCCGGGCGCGTAATCAACGTGCAAGGCGTTTTCCATCCTGCTTTGAAAGCACCCATTGGCAATGACATCAGGATGGATGGCCAGCGCTCTGTCGTATTCCTCACCGGCGCCAACATGGCCGGCAAGTCTACCTTCCTGCGCTCGCTCAGCATTGCCGTTTACATTGCGCACATGGGCTTTCCCGTAGCGGCCAAAGCCATGGAGTTCTCCATCATGGACGGTCTTTACACCACCATCAACCTGCCCGACAACCTCGGCATTGGCGCCAGCCATTTCTATGCAGAAGTGCTGCGCGTAAAGAGAATAGCCGTCGAACTGAACGCAGGCCGCTCCATCTTTGTCGTGTTCGATGAACTGTTCAGGGGTACCAATGTAAAAGATGCGCACGAAGGCACCGTGGAGATCACCCGGGCATTTGCCCGGAAAAGCAACAGCCTGTTCATCATTTCCTCCCACATCGTGGAAGCCGCCAATACCCTGAAGCAGCAACCGACGATCGGCTTCTATTACCTGCCCACCCGCATGAACGGCAACACACCGGAGTACACCTACACCTTGCAGGAGGGCGTCACCGACGACCGGCATGGCATGATCATCATTCGCAATGAAAACATCCTCGACATTTTAGCAGCAGGAAAAAAGAACGGTTAATTATGAACTTCACCATAGACAGACAATCCCTCGATGAACTGAACCTGATGGGCAAATTCCGCAGCGGATCAGTGTATTTTCTTTTCAATAAAGTAAAGACAAGAGGCGGCGAACAGCTATTGGACCAGTTGTTCAGCACACCCCTGACCGACGAAGAAGCGATCAACCAACGCGTGGCCATGTTCCGGTTCTTCCGGCAGGCCGGCCTGGAGTTTCCCTTCGATGCCGGCCAGGTAGGACTAATGCGGGAATACATCGATGCTGCCGGCAGCCAGGGGCGCGTTGCTACACACCTGCACGTGGTGCTGAAGAAAACATTGTCCAGCCTGGCCCGCGACGGGCAGTACAAAGTATTGATCCAGGGTTTGCAGGCCACCATCGTCACCCTCAAAAAATGCCACGCCTTTGCCGCTATGCTGGCACAAATGGGCGGTGCTTATGGCGAAAGGGCCAAAGCCATTCAGAACATCCTCGAAACGCCGGCCCTCATGCAGTTGATCGGAACAGATATCTACAAAGCGATCCCGGTAAAGACCATCGCTGCTTATGACCACCTGCTGAAAACAAAAGCGAACAGGTCCATCAAACAAGTGCTTCATTTCATTGCCGAGATCGATGTCAACATCACTGTCGGCAGTGTGGCCGCAGAGAAAGGCTTCACCTGGGCGCATGCCCTTCCCCGGCAGGCCAATACGTTGTCGGCCACCAACCTCAAACATCCCTGCATCGACAAAGCCATTGGCAATGACCTGCAGATGGCCGTCGACCGCAACGTCATCTTCCTCACCGGCGCCAACATGGCCGGCAAGTCTACCTGGATGAAGACCATCGGCATCTCCCTGTACCTCGCACACATCGGTTTCCCCGTGGCCGCGCAATCGATGGAGTTCTCTATACGTGAAGGCATTTATTCCAGCATCAACGTGGCCGATAACATTGCGCTGGGCTACAGCCATTTTTATGCGGAAGTGGTGCGCGTAAAGAATGCCGCCGAGGCCACCAGCACCGGCAAATACCTGCTGCTGATGTTCGATGAGTTGTTCAAAGGCACCAATGTAAAAGACGCTTACGATGGCACACTGGCCGTAACAGAAGCCTTTGCGGAATACAGGAACTGCCTGTTCATCGTGTCTACCCACATCATCGAAGTGGGGGAGGCCCTCAAAGCTAAAAAGAACATCCGGTTTACCTACATGCCTACCATCATGGAAGGATCGGTGCCGCAATACACTTACCGGTTGCAGCCCGGCATTACCGAAGACCGGCAGGGTATGTTGATCATCAGGAATGAAGGCATCCTTGAACTGATCGGTCACTAAAGAACCAAACTTATTTATTCCAACGTCATGAAAATGATCTGTAAAATAGCCAGGGCCGAGTTCAGGAACCTGTTTTATTCGCCCATTGCCTGGCTGATCCTGCTGGTATTCTACATCGTATCCGGGTTCCGGTTTGTAGATCCCCTCGTGGATATAGCGCGGGTACAGGAAGCCAACCTGGAGACCAACCCCACCTGGGATGGATTTCCAACAGCCCTTTCGATCGCCATCTTCATCGCCCCGATAAAAAGCGTGCTGGAAAAACTCTACCTGTTCATCCCGCTGCTCACCATGGGCGTGATCAACCGCGAAGTGAACGCCGGCACCATGAAGCTGCTGTATTCATCGCCCATCCGTGTGCGCGACATCGTGCTGGGCAAATACCTTGGCCTGCTCGTCTTCAATGTCATGGTGCTTGCCATCGTAGCCATCCTCTTTGCTACCGGGTACTGCACCATCATCCATGCCGAAGTGGCCTGGTACCTCGCCATCCTGCTGGGGTTCTTTTTACTGTCTGCCGCGTTCATCGCCATCGGGCTGTTCATCTCCAGCATAACGCAGTACCAGGTAGTGGCCGGCATCCTCACCTTCGTGGTATTTTTTATCCTCGAGAACCTGCAGGAAGTATGGCAACAGTATGATTTCTTTCGCGACCTCACCTACTTCCTCGCCATGACCAACAAGGCCGAAGAGATGATCGGCGGGCTGATCACCACCAGCAATGTGCTGTACTTTGTGATCATCATTGTGATGTTCCTGGCTTTTACCCTCATCAAACTGCGGAGCACGCAGGAGTCGAAATCCTGGAAAGTATCCTTCGGGCGCTACACACTGGTGAGCCTGGTGACGCTGACCATCGGTTATGCGTCCTCGCGTCCCGGTTATGTGGGTTACCTCGACCTGACGCGCGACCGGCTGAACACCATTCATCCTGCCATGCAGCAGGTGTTGAAAGAGCTGGACGGTTCGCCGCTGACCATTACCCTGTACACGAACCTGCTTGGCAAATCATCGCCCATGGATGGCCTCCCGCGCAGTCGCAACAAATACATCTGGCTATACTGGGAAAAGTTTGTGCAGTTCTACCCGCATATCCGGTACCGGTTCGAGTATTATTACGACGTCAACGAATCGAACCAGGAGATCATGGCCTCTTTCCCCGGTAAAACGGTAGACCAGGCAGCCGCCACCATGGCGGAACTGTACGATGTGGACGTCAACAGTTTTAAAAAACCGGAAGCAATCAGGAAGCTCGCCAACCTGCAACAGGAAGACAACCTCGGCCTGCTGATGGAACTGGAGTACAAAGGCCGGAAACAATTCCTGCGCACCTACCCCGACACTAAGATATTCCCCGAGCAAACGCACGTAGCGGGCACCATCAGACGGCTGGTACGGCCGGCCAACCCGGCCATCTATTTCACCACCGGGCATTATGAACGCAGCCCGTTCAGGAATGGTGAGCGCGAGTATGGGCCCAACACCAATTACAAACAAAGCAGGTATGCCCTGCTCAATATGGGTGTTGATGTGGACACCGTTTCCCTGGCGCGGCAAAACATCCCGGCCAATACAGCCTTCCTCGTAGTAGCTGATCCGAAATCGGCGCTGGACACCACAGAGCAGCGGAAGATCATCGACTACCTCGACAAAGGCGGCAATGCCATCTTATACGGTGAACCCGGCAAGCAGGGCATGCTCAACCCACTGTTGCAAACGATCGGCGTCACCCTCGACCCCGGCACCATCGTCATTCCTGACAAACACGACCTGCCCCATACGTTCAATACCAGCGTTACGAAGACCGGCACCCATATGGCCAACGAAGAAATGCTGTTCAAAGCGGTGCAGAAAGACAGGACAGGCAGCATCTACCTCTCCGGTGGCGCCAACATCAGTTTCCGGCCGGTAAACGGATTTACCATCGAAACGATCTGCGACAAAACACCGGAACGCGATGGATGGATCGAGAACGGCGTGTACACCGGCGATTCGGCCGCCCCTGTTTTTTCAGCCGCAGAAGGTGACGTGAAGCGATCCACGTTTGTGATCGGTATCCGGTTGAAACGGACCATCAACGGCAAAGAACAAAGGATCATGGTGTCCGGCGACGCCGACTTCATGACGCCGAGGCGCGTCTATGGCGGAGACATCCGCAATGGCATGTTCAGTTGGATGCTGTACAACGACTATCCCGTTTATACCAGCTACCCGGACCCCATTGATACCAAAGTGACAATAGGCTTTGATGCAGCGCGCGCGCTGTATATAGTGTATGTCTACATCATACCGGCCATTGTTCTGTTGGGGGCCACCTTATTATTGATCAGGCGAAAAAGAAAATAACAAACTCATGAAAAAAGTATTCTTTCAATTACTCGCATTATTCCCTTTGTGTGCGGCAGCGCAGCAGCACTACGAGATCAAAGGAAAAGTAGGCAACTACAACGATCCTGTTAAGGTATACCTCGCTTACAGGATCGACGGCAACCTGGTGCTCGATTCGGCCCGCATGGAACAGGGATCCTTTCAATTTAAAGGCCAGGTGCCTTCCACCCTGGTAGCAGCACTTGTTTTAGACAGGGCATCCGTCGGTATCACGAACATCAGTAATCTTACTGCCGACATGGCGCAGTTTTATCTCGGTAATGAAAGTATTACCGTTACCAGTGCCGATTCCATGAAAAACATTACCATATCCGGCTCCCGCATCAAGGATTCTGTCATAGCAGCGCAAAAACTGGCGGCACAAAAACTGGCTGAGGAAATGAAAAACTTTGAACCGGGCAAAATGGCCCCTTTGTTCGCCCAGCCCGATTCCAGCGGCAAAATGATCAACCTGTCTGCCTTCCGTGGGAAAGTAGTGCTGGTGGATTTCTGGGCAAGTTGGTGCATGCCTTGCCGCCAGGAAAATCCCCACCTTGTAAGAGCTTACGAAAAGTTCAAACAAAAAGGATTCGAGATATTCAGCATATCGGTAGACGATGCCGCACGCAGAGCAGACTGGCTGAACGCCGTCCGGACAGACAATATGCAGTGGACGAATGTCAATGACCTGAAAGGAGGTGATAAAAATGAGGCGGCCCTGTTGTACCACGTACAAACCATTCCACAAAGTTACCTGCTCGATCGCGACGGGAAAATACTGGCCGTCAACCTGCGGGGCGAAGACCTGGATAAAAAATTGGAGGAACTGTTTTCCAACCACTAAACAACACTCATGAAAAAATACGGATTGTTGGCAAGCCTGTACCTGATTGCACAAAGTAGTCTTTTCGCGCAGGAACCAGCCTATATCAATTACAATGCTGCCCTCGGTGGCGCCCTGACCTCCTTCGTACAAAAAGCAGATACCGCTTTGTGGAGCGCCTCACTCGCTTCCCTGCAAAAGAGCGCCCGGACGGTACAGGAAGAAGCGCCGGTGGGACTGCCGCTGGAGAAAAAAGGCACTACCAAAAAAGCGTTTACCGACGAAGCCCTGTATGCCAACCGGAAAAGTGGAGTAGTGGTCATCGGCAATCTCCGCAAGGGTACCGCAGGCAACAACATCAACTTCGAAGTAAAAGGAACTGGTTTTTTCATCACCAAAGAAGGACACTGCGTTACCAACTTTCACGTGGTGCAGGAGCTGTTGCAAAGCACTCCTCCCACGGATGGGCTGGTGTACTTTGTGATCACCGAAGATAGGAAGGTCTATGCGATCAACGGTCTGCTGGCGTATTCAAAGAACAACGACCTGGCAGTGCTCAGCATCAACGGCGGCGGGCAAGGGTTCAATGCCATTCCGCTCGGTCAACCGGCCGTGGTGGGTGCGCCGGTATACTGTATCTCGCACCCTGCCGGGGAATTTTATTATTTCAGCAAAGGAATGGTGGCCCGCAACTTAATTCGTGACAGTACTGCCTTGGGTGTTACGTACAGCGCCAGCGGCAAAACACCCATCCGGATGGAAGTCACTGCCGATTACGGCGGCGGCTCCAGCGGTGGTCCCCTCATCGATCAATACGGCAACCTGGTGGGCATCGTGGCCACCACCAGTACCATTTACCTGAATGAACAACTGCCGCAGGGAGTACGCCAACATCCGCAAATGGTGATAAAGGATGCGGTACCAGTGAAAGCATTGACAGGCTTGTTGCAATAAAAACAATTAACCATGACAGCTATGCTCGGCGGCTTTGCCACCATCCTCATCATTACATTGCTGCGCTATTTTTTGATCGCAGGCCTGGTATTCCTGGTCGTTTACCAGTGGCTGCCTGCCGTGCTGCACCGCAGTAAGATCCAGCAGCGCACCGCTGCCCGGAAGGATTTCATCCGGGAGATCGCCCATTCCGTGTCTTCCAGTATCCTGATAGCGATCGCCGTCGTCATCGCCTTGTCTGGCAGCATACGGCCTTTCACCCACATCTACGCCGGCATCAACGATTACCCGTTGTGGTGGATACCCGTGTCCTTGTTGCTTTCACTCGTTGTACACGATACTTATTTTTACTGGATGCACCGCCTACTACACCACAAGCGGCTATTTAAGATCACCCATGTCGTGCACCACCAGTCCACCAATCCATCGCCCTGGGCAGCGTATTCCTTTCATTTTATCGAAGCGTTCCTGGAAGGGGCCGTCGTGATCGTGCTGGTGTTTGTGTTGCCGGTCCATGCCGTCACCCTCATGCTTTTTGCCCTCACGTCTTTCGTGATCAATGTATACGGACACCTCGGCTATGAGATCATGCCCGAAGGGTTCAGGCGATCAGTCCTGTTCGAAGTATTGAACACTTCCACGTACCACAACCTGCACCATTCAAAGTTCAAAGGAAATTATGGGCTGTACTTCCGGATCTGGGACAGGTGGATGGGCACCGAAAACCCTGAATATGTAAAAGAGTATGATAAGATACAACAGCGAAGATTTGGGCGCTGAAAAAGCTACGGTAACTTTCCCCGTTTAGTTACCCAAGGGAGTCGTGTTCCGGCACGCTCCCTTATTTCCCCCTCTCCAACCTCGCCCTTTTGCTTTAACAACATCCCTGCATCCAGCTTTGTTTGCGAAAAAAAATATAGTTGAAAATCAGTATTTGGATATGTTATACCTGATACTTTTGACTTTGTATAGCCTTGAAAATGCCATCAGTATCTATCAGGTACGGGCGGAAAGCCAAGGCCCACTTTGAACAGTATTAATCAATAACATTATGGTTAAAAGTATCAACATGAATCCATGGATATTGGGTTTTCAGGATATTGACAAGACTACTGCTCATCTGGTGGGAGGTAAAGGCGCCAACCTCGGCGAGCTTGCCAGCCTGGAAGGAGTGCCCGTACCCGATGGATTTTGTATTTCAACAGAAGCTTTTAAAAGGGTCATAGGAGAAACGCCACAAGTCATCGGATTACTTGATCAGCTATCCCTGCTAATGGCAGAGGACCCCGTGAAGATTGCTGCCTTGAGTGGTAAGATCCGCAGCGCCATCGAAGCGATTGCTATTCCCCGGGACATCCGGGAAGAGATCACCCGTTTCCTCAACAGGTTGGGTAATCAGGATGCTTATGCCGTACGGTCCAGCGCTACCGCCGAAGACCTGCCAACAGCCTCATTTGCAGGCCAGCAGAACACTTATCTGAACATTGTCGGAAAGGAAGCTATTCTTCAGCATATCAGCAAATGCTGGGCCTCCCTGTTTACCGACAGGGCTGTGGTCTACCGCATCCAAAATGGCTTTGATCACCGAAAAGTGTACCTCTCAGTTGTTGTCCAAAAAATGGTCTTTCCCCAAACGGCAGGTATTATGTTCACCGCCGACCCCCTCACCGGTAACCGGAAAATAACATCCATTGACGCCAGCTTCGGATTAGGGGAAGCCCTCGTCTCCGGCCTGGTAAATGCCGATAACTATAAGGTGCGGAACGGTAAGCTGATCGATAAGAAGATAGCCGCCAAAAAACTGGCTATTTATGCCTCACCGCAAGGAGGCACAAAAGAACAGGAGATGGGCCCCGCACAGCAAACCAGCCAGGCGCTCACCGATGTGCAAGCCCTGGAGCTTGAACGCCTGGGAAGAAAGATCGAAGCCCATTTCGGCCATCCCCAGGATATTGAATGGTGCCTGGTGGATAATACATTTTATATCGTTCAGAGCCGCCCCATCACCACCTTATTCCCCGTCCCGTCAGCCAATGACCAGGAAAACCATGTATATGTATCTGTCGGGCATCAACAAATGATGACCGATCCTTTAAAACCATTGGGCTTGTCTTTCTGGCTCTCATCCGCCCGTGCCCCCATGTATACTGCTGCCGGCAGGTTGTTTGTTGATGTGGCGCCCTTACTGGCTTCACCTGCCAGCAGGAAGGCCGTCATTGAGACCACCCTGGGCAAATCCGATCCGCTTATAAAAGATGCCCTGCTGACCATCATAGAGCGGGAAGGTTTTATAAGATCCAACCCGGATCATCACGGAACACCTGCTCCTGGCAAGACCAATGCGGCCCTTCCTCCTTATTCGCCCATAGAGAATGATCCCGCAATAGTCGCAGACCTCATCCATCGTAGAGAAGCATCCATCGAGGCATTAAAACAAAAGCTCCAGGCAAAGTCAGGACTGGAGGCAGTTGATGGTATCCTGGAAGATCTTCAAGAGTCAAAGACCCAACTATTTGATCCAGGAAATATGGGAGCCATCATGGCATCAATTGAAGCAGCAGGATGGATCAATGAAAAAATGAACGAATGGCTGGGTGAGAAGAACCCCGCTGATACCCTTGCCCAATCCGTGCCCAACAACATCACTTCCGAAATGGGGCTGGCCCTGCTGGATGTAGCAGACGTGATCCGTCCTTACCCCGAAGTAATAGCTTATTTGCAACAGGTAAAAGAAGAACACTTCCTGCAAGAGTTACTTAAGTTCCGGGGAGGAAAGGAAACCCGCGACGCGATCAATACTTTTCTCAACACCTACGGTGTGCGTTGTGCCGGAGAGATCGATATTACAAAGACCCGCTGGAGCGAAAAACCAGCCATCCTGCTTCCCCTGATCCTTAGCAATATCAAAAACTTTGAACCAGGCGCCAGCAAGCGTAAATTTCAACAGGGTCTGCAGGAGGCCGCGAAAAAAGAACAGGAGTTATTGCACCGTCTCAGGCAACTACCGGATGGTGAACAGAAAGCCACCGAAACAAAAAAGCAGATCGAACTCCTCAGGAATTTTGCCGGCTACCGGGAATATCCCAAATACAGCATGATCAAACGCTACTTTGTGTATAAGCAGGCCCTGCTAAAGGAGGCTCAACAACTCGTGCAAGCCAATATTATTCACGAAAAAGAAGACCTGTACTACCTCTTCCTGGAAGAATTGCGCGAGGTCATACACACCCAAAAATTAGACTACCAGGTCATTGACCAACGAAAAGAGCAATACAAATTATTTGAGAAACTAACACCGCCACGCGTGATCACCTCCGAAGGCGAGATCATTGCAGGCAGGTACAAACGCGAAGACCTCCCCGCCGGCGCTATCGTAGGCCTGGCAGTTTCTTCCGGTACCATAGAAGGACGCGCCCGCGTGATACTAAACATGGAAGAGGCCGACCTGGATCCCGGAGATATATTGGTCACTCCTTTTACCGATCCTAGCTGGACACCTTTGTTTGTATCCATAAAAGGCCTGGTCACTGAAGTAGGTGGATTGATGACCCATGGGGCTGTCATCGCCCGTGAATACGGCTTACCCGCCGTAGTAGGCGTGGAGCACGCTACCAGCCTCATCAAAGATGGGCAGCGCATCCGGGTCAACGGAACAGACGGGTATATAGAAATATTATAACCAACATGCCCCCCCACAACTATTGCTGAAAGTCTGTTACTTACAATGCACTTCCTTGTAATAAGCCGCTGCTTTGTCCACCGAGGCTTGCGACACATTGATCTGGCTGCTGCTTTCCCGGACCGAACGGGCGATAAGCGTTTTGTTCTGTTCGTAGGAAAGCGGCGTAAATAACTTCGATACATTCCCTTTTTGTGAGGATCCCAGGTTCAGCGCAGGCATAGTACCTGTACAACTAAGATCAATATCCCGGAGTGAGATTTGCTTGCGCTGCCGTTGCTGATCTGTAATACAATATACCTGCAGATTGGTGATGTCGTACACAATGCTCCATTTCGTATAACCTGGTTGTGCTATTTTGTTGAGGATAGTAAAACCGTAATCGATAGGATCCTGGTTACTGTTGGTAGCCTGGTATTGATTGACCATACTGCAGGCCGTGGCAAACCGCTCCACCGAATTATCGAAGTTCCCTTGCTTTTTTGTATCCTTTACTTCCTTCACAGCTTCATCATATCGCGTATTCGTGAGCACAGGGTAGGTGAGGTCCTTACCCTGGTGCACGATCATTTTACCCATGATGAATTCGATCGTTGCAGCACGTCCCCTGGCATCCGCTACCAGGTAGTGCAGTGGTGCCGCATCGGCCCGGTCAATACGTAGTTTTTTATCCGTGGCGATCACCTCATCGATAGTGGAGCAATTGTCGAGCTGGTATTGTATCCACTGCAATTCATTCAGCGCAGCCCGTTTGTCCGCCTCCGGGTATACCGTTTCATTCAACCACATCAGTTCAACCACCAGCCCCTTTTCATTCATACCGCCGTGGGGAAACTCCTTGCCAAATTGGTTGAAGGTAATACTGCCATAAGCTGCCACCCAGGCCAGGGCTTTGTCGCCATCTTGTCCAAAGGAACTTTTGCTTACCCCTCTTGCATTGACCATTATCATACCATTGCCGCTTACCCAATCGTAATTACGACCAAAAACATGCCGGCCGTTTTTACTCAGTAAAAAGGTGGAACAGGCAAAAGAGGTTCCTGTGAAGATCATCAACAGGAGGAGAGCGGCAACTTGCTTCATACTACAATTTACCAGATAAATAGGTGGTCACCAAACCAGCCTTTTTCTGGCTTACTCCCTATTGTACAGAAGTTGTGAAGTCTTGTAATTTAACTTCACTTTAACTATTTCTTTCGATCCTTGGCTAATTTAATCCGAAAGTATAATATTCCCTTGCATCAGACTAATCGCCTCATGTGACTTATCTCTTTTGTGAGGTGTTTATCGAGGCAAAAGTTAAGAATAACGATTCTCACAATGAATATAAAATGATTGATTCTAAATGTAGTACTATTAATAATTGGATCAAAGTCGCGTTGATTGGGTATACCTACCAGTGGCAATGCTTTCCCGTGAACAATATCTGACCTAATATCATAAAAGTATCCTATCATATTTGTTATGCTATCATTCCCTTTAGTCAAATCTCCAGAATAATCCTTCACCAATGTTAGTACCTTTTTTTTGATGCTAAATTTCTCTTGGCCACATTCTTTACATTTTTCAGAAGTTTTGTCAATAAGACATTCCAGGGAGGTAGCTAAAGCTATGATGCAGGAGTACAAATCACCATCTTCTTTCAAAATAGCTTGATTAAACCAATAAGTGCTATTAATCAAATTCTCATTCTCCATAGAAATAAATTTATCCATGGCAAAATGCATACATTCGGGAGTGTATAAACTGTAGTCCTCGTAAATCATTGTAGAGTAGTAAGTAGCATTATCCACACTCCCTTCTGGGAAAATAGCTAGCTTTTCAAAAATAATATCATGATCTAACTCTCTATAATCTAATTTATCTAAAATTCTTTCGGGCAAAATAGTTGAATATCTTTTAAAGAAAAGCACATTATTGGGTGAATGAAATTCCCCAAGCCGTGATCGGCTAACAGTTCCATAGTGCTCACCACCACTAGTGTTCGCAATCTTTATAGTAATTATTAAAACCGTGTTCATGAACCATAGAATCTCAGCAAGTTTTCTGTTTCTTCTGTCTCCATCAACTCGCTCGTGGCTAGAACCGAGATAAGAAAATTCTAATATAGCTGGACAATTCCGATTAATACACAGTTCATTTTTTTCAGCAACTGGCCTTAGAAGAGCAACGTTTCGATATCTTATGTACCTATCCTTTAAAAGCACAGATGTAAATACAATCTCACTACTAAATTTAGAAACGTGTGCTAGCAAATTTGTTTCAACACTATTGATTATTTTTTTCATAATCACCAAGTCCTCGTATTCAAAACTGAGCACTTTGCCTGCATTTGAATAAACTAATCTTAAGGCAGGACTGCTCCCTAATTCCTGTCCAGATCCGTAAACGATTTCTTTCTTATCTGACTGTATTGCCCAGTTATAAAAATCACTTATTATAATATGCAATTCATTAGGGTTGCACTCGTTAAGTTTTTGCAAGTATTTAGACTCAAGCTTCATATATAGGCTATTAAATCCTAGGCATTTTCTGAATACATTTACACTATGGATTATTCTGAGAATAAAACCCCTAAGAAGTTTTTTCACATTCTTTACCACTTTCAATTATTATAATTAAATATACTAAATAGATTGAATCATAAACCTCCCCATCGTTAAAGTAACATGCAGCGAATGCCCTGAGCGCTCACTTGTCAAACGAACCAGCTTGAAAGATCAACTATCCCGAAATGCGGCTATGGGGAAGAATGCTCCAACAAGGCAATCAAACCGAGTTGAACATATAATGATCTTCATGATTAGAATTTGAATTGCACAACGTACACTTCGATTAGATATCCGATAAATTTGCTGCCGCTTAAAGACAAGCATTTTTAATCGAAGTAAGACGACCATATAGTTGAACAACGATATATAATTACTTGCACCCATTCGCCTCACACCGTGGAAAAACCCAACCAATATCCGTATTTACACGCTTCGCCGCCCATCGCTTTTCGCTTACCTTGAGCAGGTCTTCCCATCAAAGACCCTTAAACTATGCCACTACCCGTTCCGCCCATACAACGGCAAAACCGAACCAAATGGTGCTGGGCCGCCTGCACCGTTTATGTGTGTACCCTATACAGGTCGCATCCCGGCATCACCCAGGGAAGTTTTGTTGCCCGCGCATTGAATAGGCCCATATGCCAAACCAATTTTCCGCATCCCGATTGCAACACCATGTTCGATATAGGTACTGCTTTCAATCTTGTTGGTCACCTGGCAGGCAGTCCGGTCGATGGCGCATTGTCTCCACAAGAGCTGACCGATCTGTTCAGGCAGGGCGGCAGGCCCATTGGTTGCCAGATCAGGTTCCCTGCACTGGGTCACGCCGTTGTGATCGCCGATATCAGGATAGACACCGCAGGCCGCCTTTTCCTGGTAGTAGCCGATCCTGGCAGCGGCACCATCAATACCGTTCCCTACGAAATGTTCCGCACCAATTACCTCAGTATGGGTGGCCGCTGGATACGCACCTATTTAACACAACAACAAAATCAAAGTTAAAAGGTAAGCTATGCCGCTACAAACCATTGAACTACCGGCCAAACTGAATCTGCGCATTGCACGGCGCGTTTCCGCCCTTGTACGTCAGGGCATTCTTTCACCCGGTCCCGATCCCATCACAGAACACCAGGTATCATTCTGTATGGCCATTCAACTGGTCCCTAAACTCACAGGCAACCGGTTTTCATTCGGCAAAGCCGAAGGCCTCCGCGTTTTCATAAGTACAGGAAAGAAGATCATTGCCGCCGTGGATTTTCTCTATGCCGGAAAAATAGTACGTCTTTCACATATTTACCAGGGCCCACCATTGGATCAGTTGGTGCGAACACTCGATCGCCTCAAGACCCTGTTTGCTGCAAAGCCGAATACTTATCATGCAGAGGTCTTATCCTTCCTGTTTGCACAGTCAATTTTGATATTGGTCCGCTCAGGCAAAAACCGTTCATTTTATCGCAGCAACGGAACTAAGGTAGACGAATTGACCATGGCAGCATTAAAACAGGAGATCGAAGACATTATCAGTATTCAACCTCTACCCGAAGAATTATAATAAAACACCTATATGCGATACCCATTTTACATCTTACTTTACCTTATCGTCTCTTGTTTTTCATCGGGTGCACAGCAGCAGTCCATCATATACGATGCCACGACCATCATGAACGCCAAATATGGCTTATATGCATTACTGACCCCCTTGCCTGGTACAGCCGATGGAGGCGCTCCCTTTACAGCCCGCCACCCACTCAATGGAAAAGAATTCACCCCGCTGCCTGCAAAATTCAATATCGACAGCGCAAAGGCAGTGATCTATGAAGTCCTGCGCAGGAATGCCAACTTGCCCGTCGGAAGTACCCCCGCAGTCATCATGGCTGCCTATGCCGGCAATCCCTTCCTGAAAACCATTGACACCGACAATCCTGTTGCATTCAAACATGGTATCGACATAAATGCTGTAACACCCTTTATCGTGTCCAATCTTTCAGGAGGCCTCGGTTCCAATATCCTGGGTAATATTGTCAATGGAACCGCCGACTTCCTGATCAAAAGAGCCCAGGAAGAAATTTCTATCAGTGTTTTCGAAAGACTAAAAGCCATCCTGGCCCAGTATCCCGAATTTGGCAAATTATTTCCCAACACCTGCGCCTTGATTGAGCCCATCCCCGCTTATGAGTACAGCAGGGCGCTCCAGGCATTTAAAGCCGCCATAAAAGAAGATATGGAGGGGTTTATCGGGCATATAGGTTCCCTGTACGATATTCCAAGGTATCAGCTGCTCAACCAAAAAGTGCCTTCCCTCACCTTATTATTCAGCGCCTCTACAGTAATAGCAGAAGCGAATGGAGACAAGTCTTTTGCTGCAGGCGTTTCAGTACTCAGCCAGCAAAATTTCCTGCATGCATCCAATAACTATGCGGCAGTTATACAGACATTGGCAGTTATTTCAAACTCCCTCACCGATCAATCCCTCAATGACCCGCCCAATAAACCATTGAACTATATACACCCGCAATACATAGCAAAAGTTACGCACGACGACCCCGCCATGTTAGCCCTGCTGTCAAAAGTGTACCTGGGATTATTGTGGCAAAAAACACAAGCGATCACCTTTGTTACCAATGCCGGCAGCCAAACAGTAGCACAATTTCTTAACCGGTGGAATCTGTCCCCGACCATTCAGGATGCATTGAATGTGGTCAACAAGATTGTTGCCTTGATGCAAACCGCAGAAGATGGATTGAAGGAAGTAAAGGCCTGGGAGCAAACTTCGGCCCAATTGACTGGCAAGAACCAGCTCAACACGAAAAGACTTACCTATTATGCCAACTTAGTGAGTGCGTTACTGGATCTGGCAATACTCTACAAGGACCCGGCCAAACCAGCTGTCAATACCCGGATCCAGGAGATCGCCACCTGGTTCCCGCAATTCACGACAGCCGTCATTACAATGGTCAAAAATTTTAGTGAAGAAGAATACAACCTCGGAATCGCAAAGCTGGCCGACGTCCTCACCATCCTATCCAATTACCTGGAAACAGTAGAAAAAAACAAAGCTGAAACGAAAGCCCTTTCAAGCGCTGTTAAACTATCCCTGGATGGCGAAAAAGCAGCATTTAACACACGGATCAATGCCATTGATGGAAAGATTAACGCGATCACCCACACTGGCAACCCCGCCTTAGACCGGGAAAACGAAGCCCTGCGCCAGGAATACCTGGCAGAAAAACAGCTTATTCAAAAAAAGATAGAAGAGGTAGACGCCCAATTGGAAGACAAGCACCACCTGTTGTTTAAGTTACCTACCGTGATCAAATACGTCAACCTCCTCGCGGCTGTTTCAAAAGCCGAGAACAGCGCAGCCGTTGAGAAATTGCTGGAAACATATGCATTACCTGCTGGCAGCTCCCGTATCAAAAAAGTAACGGATTTCAATATCGCCGTAAATGCCTATGTAGGTGGGTTCTTCGGTCGCTCAGGTGTACCCGGAAGTGGTTTTACCAACCGCTATGGACTCACTGCGCCCATAGGCTTTTCAATGAGTCACGGCTTTTACAAAGCGGGCAGCATAAGTGCCTTTTTGGGAGTATTTGATATTGGAGGAACCATCCGTTATAAACTCGACAACCAGGGTAAATACCAGCAGGATGTCAGTCTTGCCGGAATTGTTTCACCTGGTATCCATGCCGTGTATGGTTTCCCCTGGTACCTTCCTTTATCTGCAGGCATCGGTTGCCAGTGGGTTTCACCTGTAACAGCAGATGCAGACAAAATAAGCCTGAAACCCTCGTTCAATGCCTTCCTGGCTGTCGATATTCCTTTATTCAATTTGACCCGGTCGAAATAAAGACCTTACCATACAGGATTAAAATGATCAACCCGGCTGACTGTCCGGGTTGATCATTTTATTAAACCATTATGTTATTGCCTTCCCTCAGGTCCATACCCGCTTTGCTCCAGGAAGCGGCCAAAATCCGCGATCGTCAGCATATCTTTTACCGCCTGCTTTTTATCACTGGCCTTATTATAATAGGCTTCACATATCTTATACCCCATATAATAACCTAGATCACCAGGTATCCCAGGTGGCGCAGTCCGGCTATTGTACAACCATTCCGAAACATCTTCACCATTCATTTGCTGTTTGAACCTTGTCCACAACGCCGCTTCATGCGCATTGCCATAAGCATGCTGCTGGTTATTGAGGTGATAGCCCAGTAGCAGCCAGGTAATAAGATCGGCAGCGCCTTCATTCACACTCTGGGCCAGCAGCGTATTGCTGGCTGCCGTTTGCTGCTCCACATGGATCAGTTCATGAATAAGTACACTGAATAGGGTAGAGGTATCTGTTAATCCCATACGCTCTCTATCGCTTAGTGCCGCTTTGTTAACCGTATTGCTGTCACACAGAAATTCCGCCCCGATCAACTGTCCCGAATAACCGTCCGGAGTACCCAGCGCCCCAAACACACCAATTGAAAAAGTAGTCGGTGGAAAGATGGCGGCTGGATATAAGGCTTTCAATTTCCGGGCCGCTTCGATCATACGGGGCGCCAGCCTGTGTAATTGCAAAGTAACAGGACGGATACTTTCAAAATACGTCTTGTGCGTTCTTATGGTTTCAACAATACGGCTCACCTGCGTCTTCATCCGCACTTCAAACAAGGTGCGCAATCCCTGCGAACCCTTCATAATATATTCATCCATGATGAGCTTATCCGCGCCCGGTTTGTGCGCCTGGTCAAAGACCTTCCAGAAAGAAGCAATATCACTTGTCACTACCTGCATTTGGTTGGGATCTCCCAGCCCAGCTCTATTGGCCAGAATGCTTTTGCGCAGCGGCGCCCAATACCTTGTTTGCGTAATGAATTTGAGTTTGTTGTCCGTACACACAGCATTCGTATCGTACAGGTGTAAAGCGATCGCCTCCCTGATAAACCCGATTGCCGCGGCTGTATCCCCCGCCTGGGCCCTGGCGCCGGCAGCATTCAGGTATACAGAAGGTGTACGCAGGTAAAGCGCATGCTGATAATACAGAAGGTCCTTGTAATTATAGGTGGTCGATTGTGCAAGTACCACTTGCACTTGTAACAGGCAGCAGATCAGCAGCAGTTTTTTCATCGTAACATACAGTTTAACCCAGCGAAAGTAAAACAAAACAGCAGGTCTTACCAACTGTGCCCACGATAAAATGCGATATTGTACCTGTTTTATAAACACAACAGGAGTTATTTTTGTGCCTATGGAATCAGGCATTCAATTGATCAAAGCCGCCAGCCGGCAGGAGTTTGAAGATGGTAAAACATTGTTTCAGCAATATGCCCAATCACTCCATTTCGACCTGGGCTTCCAGCAGTTTGATAAAGAGCTCGACACCATTGCCACCAAATACAATGCCCCTGAAGGTGCACTCATACTGGCGTATGATAATGGCAAGCCAATCGCTTGTATAGCCGTCAGGCAGTTGGAAGATCAGGTAGCAGAGTTGAAAAGAATGTATGTAAACCCCGCCTGGAGGGGCCACCAACTGGGTCAGCGATTGCTGACAGCCGCCCTTACCGAAGCAAAAAAACTCCGTTACAGGTCCATCAGGCTCGATACCGTACCTGAAATGCAGTCCGCCATCAAACTATACCACGCATTTGGATTTGTGGTAATAGATCCTTACCGTTACAATCCCATGCCGGGCGCTATTTATATGGAAAAAACATTATAGCAATCCAGGCCCACAAGGACGCATTAACGATTGATAGAGATCAATTCTTTCGAAATAGAGGTAAATATCTGTATCATTGCGAATTCAACCAACCCTGCACCCATGCGTTCAAAACAACTGTTAACCGCTATTTGCTTCCTGGCTTTACCCATTTTGGCCAGCGCCCAGGTATTGAGCCCCGTAAATTGGAACTTCTCATCCAAAAAGATCAACGCGCAAACCTGGCAGGTACAGATCACCGCTACCATTCAATCAGGCTGGCACCTGTACGCACAGGAAGCAGGAGAGGGACCCGTACCCACTACTATTAAGTTCACCCAAAATCCATTGGTAACCGCCAGCGGAAAACTGAAAGAAGTAGGTAAGTTGCGTAAGTCATTCGACAGGAATTTCAATGCAGAGCTTAAATACTACGAGAACCAGGTATCCTTTGTACAAACAGTCACCCTTGTAGGAAAAGCCGCCACCGATGTAAGAGGCTCTATAGAATTCATGGTTTGTAACGACCATGAATGCCTGCCCCCCAGGAAAGTAGACTTTAAGGTCGCCGTAGGAGGAAAATAGAACGATCAGATCCCTTCAATAAACCCGATATGGATCCCTCGTAAGCAATCATCCTGGCATCCATCGGGTACATAACCGCATAGAGAGATCATTCCGTTATTGTTGGCCTCAAAGTAGATCGATACTTTATCACGCTTCTGCAGCCAGTCATTCATGGCCTTGTCGTAGATCACATCCAGTGTCACCGGAGCCGCCATCAGGTCGTGCGTGCCCAGTTGGGCCTCCGTTTCAGTCCACTCCTCCAGCACCGTGCTCACCCAGGCCGTACCATTGTGTTCAGATTTTTTGTATACGAAGGAACGACCAACCACCTTACCATTCCGCACAGTAATAATAGTTTCCGATCCAAAGCCCGTCCAGGATGAGGTGATCACGCTGTAGCGATAAGAATTATGCGAGGAGTCCTTAAATGCCTTCCAGGCGAGATAACTGTTGGAAAAATCATTCGAATGCGATATCGTGTCTTTCTTACAGGAAATAACTACCAGAGTGAAGAGAAGAACAACAAGAGACTGAACTGTTTTCATGTAAAAAGTTTTGGGTAACAGCCTCTTGACCCCTGCGCATTAAATTTCGTTGCACCGTTCCAATTGTTGCCATACCGGCACACGCATTTCCTTATCTTGTGTTATCAACTTATGACCTTTATACACATATTTAATAATCACCATCTATTCTTAAGCACTATTCTTAACCCTCAAAATTTGATTGTATGAAACTTTTTTTACGTTCTTTACCCCTGCTGTTATTGACAACAACTACCTTATTTCTTGCCTCCTGCGGCAAAGACGGCGATCCCGGTAAAGATGGCGCGCAAGGTCCTGCTGGTTCCAAAGGCGACAAAGGTGATAAGGGTGACCCCGGCGCCGTGGGAACCGCCAATGTCATCTATTCCGCCTGGCTCGATGTACCGTACAAGCCCGATACCGTACACCTGGCAGGAGGCGGCATTGATACCATTGGATGGTATGCCACCATCGATGCCCCCAAACTGTCCAAGACCCTGCTGGCAACCGGAGAGGTAAAAGTATATGTAAACCTCAATGAGTCTTCTGATCCTGTCATCGCCCCCTTGCCTTATGTAGACAATAGTGGCATCATTATTCGTTATATCGCCTATGAAAAAGCGATTGAGATTGATTCCAATATTGATGCAGGCACAATTCTTAGTGGAGGCAAAAAATACCAGCAATACCGTTACGTGCTAATCCCCGGCGGCACACAAGCACGCACCGCCACCGGGAGTGTCGATTGGAACAATTATAAATCAGTACAGGCATTCCTCGGTCTGAAAGATTAACGGTAGACTTGTCAAAGGGGGGTATGCCCCGTTAGGGGCTACCGCTTTGTAGAGATTAATGTAAACAATTCCATTTGCCCCATAGGGGCAACCCTCTACGCAGCACTGATTTAAAGAAGCTTGCCGAAAGGCCATCAAAGCCACCAATTCTAAAATAAAAAGGTTAACAGGAAGATTAGCACCGCGCTTGTCAACCTGTTAACCTTTCAACTTTTTTAGCTTGTCAACCTCGTCAACCCATCCGCTCAATGCCCTGGCTTATGCCGCCCCTGATCATCTTACCATACCCATCCTCAGGCAGGTATTGAATAAAGGATTGCGCCAGCCGGTAGTTTTCCCGCGCCGCAGCCAGGTTATTCAGGTCTTCATACCCTTTGGCGATATTGAGGTATAAGGAAGGAAAGCCTTCTTTGATATTGTCGTCCGTTACTTGTTGGGCATAACCCAATGCTCTTTCATCCCAGATCAGCTTTTCTGCTGGTGTGGGCTGTTGCCTGGCAATATAATGCGCGGCAATACACTTCTCCGTATCTGTTGTGGCCATATTCCAGGCATCACTAAAAGCCTGGCGGGCTTCCGCCTCTTGTCCAATGCCTTCCAGCATCATGCCGTCGGCACATTTCCTGACGATGGGGTTGTTGGTATCGAAAAACATAGCTGCTAAGATAAAAAAAAAGCCCTCAACACCATTGGTTGAAGGCCTTTTGAAAGAAACCACGATCCTGATTAGCCCTGTTAAACTTTTAAGTTAGCTGTAACAACTTTTTTTTCATCCGGACACTATTGCTCGCAGCTCGAAGCTCGTCGCTCGAAGCCTGCTTTTCCTACTGCTTTACAAATGTCTTCACACCCCATACCGTCTTGCCATCCTCCACCGACAGGAAATATTGCCCCTGCACCAGCGTCACCACGTTTAAGGTTGCCTTTCTGCCCGTACTGAGGTGATAATCCTTCTGCATCACCACGCGCCCCCGCGCATCCGTTATTTTTAGCAATACCTGGTTAGCCGCCACACTGCCACCAAAAGTTACCTGCAGTTCCTTCTCCACCGGGTTGGGCCATAATTGGATATTGTTATTACCCTGCTCATCGATACTCGCCACCTTGGTATCAGAATACTTAAACCGCTCATCGAGATCGATCTGTTTCAGCCGGTAATAATATTTAATGCCGCCCACTACGTCCCGGTCCACCCATTCATACGCGCCGCCCGCAAGCCCTTTACTGGCTACCGCGCCCAGCCGCTTGAAGTTCGAAGGGTTACCCTGTTCAGCGCGCTCCACCTCAAATCCCTTTGCATTGATCTCCTGGTCAGTAGCCCATTGCAGCACGATCGTGCGCTGCCGTGTCGTGGCGTCAAATCGCGTAAGATTGATCGGCAGGGCCACCAGCGTGGCGCTGGCCATCACAGCCGGCGCAAAATCTGCCAGGCTCACCCCAAAATTGGGCTCCGTGGTCACATCAAACCCGGTAGCCACCACATCAAAAGTGCCTACTCCGCTGCCCGTCATCGTGTTGCGTACCGACAATATCTCTACCCAGGTGTTCAGCGTCCAGTTAGCCGGAAACAAATAGGGTGTTTGGTCTGCGTAGAAAGCCTGGAAATGATAAGCTCCCTGCGTTTTACGTGTGCCCGATTTGGCTACATGATACGTAGTGGTTAGCGTATTCTCCAGGTCTACATTGTAACTGGACAGCCACCGCAGACCAAATACCAGGTCCGTTACATAGTCCGCCGTAGTGGGGGGCGCACCGGCCGTGATCCGCATTTCCACGCCTACCACACCGCCGCCTTTGTTTACCGCCCTGATTTCGTAAGTCTGGGCCGGCAGGCTGATAGCCGCCGCCAGGATCATAATTATTAGAAATAATTTATTGCGCATCGTGTGTTATTGATCAGTTGGGTAATTGTTGTAAGATCGTCCGGTTGGGCGTAGGCAAGCCTACCACACCAAGTATGATATTCTTGTCATTCACAGCCCCATTGTACTTCACCGATCCATCCATATTCACATCCGTACGGTGATACAGCGTCAGTACATTGTTGCTCGTGCCCATACCTACCTGAGCCAGCACCGCATTCTTATCATTGTTGGTGCCATTATAGCTCACCGTACCATCGCCATTCGCATCACCGGCCCACAGCACCATTACACCCCCCAGGTTGTTGCGCGCATCCGTACCCCAGGTGGCCGTAGCCGGAGCACTAAAGTCGATCCCGGTAGCCGTGGTAGTATTGAGCGCTAGAGGCGCGGCCGTCATTACACCCAGGTGATTGCGGTGGCGGATCGCGATATAATAATTACCATTCGGCATATTATTAAAGTATACAGGCGAACTGCCATCGAGGTCCACAATACTGCCATCGCGCAACAGCAGCGCCGATCTGGCTGCTACTACCTGCGTAGGATCAGCAGGGTTGCGCAGCTCCAGCCATATCCAGTCTACCAGCGCTGTATTCCCCGTGATCGCCAGGCGCGCAAGCGGAATGCTGGCAGCCGGTGTACCTACACCCGTAAATCCAAGAACAGGGTAGGGATCAGTAAGCGGTACCAGTGTTTTCGCACGTAAGCTATCCACCATCAGCCCCTGTGCCGCTACATACGGCCCTTGCAGGAAGGCCTTGGCCGATACGATCAGGCCGGCCGGTGCACTGCCCACGATCACCTTCACCACATCCGTAGTGAACAGGTGCCCATCACTCACGATCAGCAGCAGGTCAAACGTCTTACCCTGGTCTGCCGCACTCACCCCAAAGCTCGGGTTGGCAAGGGTTGAATCGCTCAGTGTAATGCCTTCCGGCGCTATCCATTGGTAGGTCAGTACATCCCCATCAGGATCAGTAGAGGTTGATCCGTTCAGCAGTACCGTAGCCGGTGCAGTGACGTTGATATCATCACCCGCTTTCGCCACAGGCGCCCGGTTGGTAGACAATACCGTCCACGATACCATCACCGGGCCATTACCATACTGTCCGCTGCTGTATTTGCTAAAGGGTCTTGCATTAAAAGTTAATTGATAAATACCCGGCTCAAGACCCGTTGTGCGAATACCAGATACATTGTATACCGTATCATTCAAAGCTGTAATGATCAATCCTGCAGTGGATAACCCGGCGCCATTCCTTGTCAGGCGCATGGCCGTATCCAGTCCCGCGGGACTTAACAGTTTAGTGGCAAATTTCAGCGGAAGCGTATCCACCTGCCGCGTCAATACAGCGCCACTTGTAAACTGCCATTGCGCAGTGAGCGGTACAGGGTCTACATACAATTGCACCATCGCTGTATCGATACCGCCGTTTGCTCCTGTAGCTGTTACACGAATACCCGTATTACCACCATTTTGCAAACTGACCGGCACACTCACATTGCCAGCTGCTACATTCGCTTCCCTGCTCAGTACAACAGCGCCGCCAAGATCCGTTTGCTCGATCGTCACCTGCGAAGCATCCGCACTCAGGTCAAAGAGTACCCGCAGGGTATCACCCGATGTAATGCCATCCGTATTGGAGAAGCCCGCATCAGGCGTTACCCGTAGGTTGCTGATCGTGATCAGTGCCGACCGATCCACCGTCCAGTTCACCGTTTGTGTGCCCGTTCCAAAATTGCCCAGCGCATCTTTCACCAGCGCCATATTGATGCTGAAAGTATAATTACCATCCGGATACGTCAGCATGCCGAAGTTGCCGGCTGTCCAGTGTTGCAGGTCTGTATTCGACAACTGTGAAATATTGAGCGGCTGTACGGCACCATTCCAGGTCAGGCTCACCGCTGCCGTATTGAAACCCGCTACGTTCTCATCAAACTCAATCGTAACAAATGGTATATGCTGTGCATCCAGCCCACCTGTAGCCAGTTTTTCCAGTTTCACCAGCGTAGGACCGGCATTATCTACCGTCAGCGTGATCGACTCAGTGGCCACACCTGCTACATGACTGGCCGATTGTATATTCGGCAGGTCTACCGTCAGTACATAATTACCTGCTGTGGTCAGTATAGTACCGAGACCCGATAAGTAGAACAGCTTATGATCTGCCCGCACACTATCGATCACCAGGCTGCCGCTTTGCAGCACACCATTCTTAGTGATGGTGAAGCGCGCCGGCGTCACCGTAGCTACATCCATCGGCAGATTAAAGAGTACGTTCAGTGTATCGAAAGCTGCCGCAGTACGGCTGGCCGGTATCGCCAGGAAGGCTTCCACCGTCGGCACATTCAGGAACTGTGTCCAGGTTACTTGTTTGCCTGTTTCTCCCTTGATGCCATAGAGATCACTGATCTCAGCTGCCTGCGCCGTAAAGCTATAGAAGCCATTGCCTGTTGTCACACCAGCCAGGTTTACTTTATAAGTAACAGAATCCATCTTCGTGATCACCACACTATTGTCGATGATATTCGGTCCGCCCTGGAAGGTCAGCGTCAGGTCTTCCTTCGTAAAGCTGGCCCCATCGATCGCCTTATTGAATACCACCGTCAGCTCTTTCACTTGTGTGGCCGATACCTGTGCTGGCGCACCATTGATGCTTACAATCGCCGGTACCTCCAGGCTCTTGGGTTTCCATACCAGCGTGTAGGTCACCGCAGACTGTGTAGAGAAAGTATCTACAAAATGGAATTTATTCTCATACACCGGGGCCCTGCTCACGGGTAACGTCACAAAGGTCAGCCAGGCATTGTTGAGCGGTATCACCTGCCCATCACTGCGCGTTACACTTTCCAGTTCATATAATTTATTGCCCGGATCATCCAGCTTGATATAATTCCAGCCCGCCACAGAAGGCATTACCGTAAGTACATTCGTAAAGCCGGGACCTGATACAGGCCCATTGAAACTGCCCGAAGCCGCCGGACTTACCTTGGCCGTCTTATTGCCTTGCGAGAAGTACAGCATATCCGGTACATCATCCACATCAAAGAGATCGTTGACAAGGAAGTCCGTAATACCATCATCCAGGCTGCCATACACTTTCACACTTCGTGTCAGCTCATGCAGTTTGATACCTTTCACCAGGCTCAGGTCTGGATTACCAAAACTGTTCGCATGTACCACATTCGCTTCATAGCTTACAAACTTGCCCAGCAAAGAGCTCGTAAAGTACCACTGGCCAATCTTTGTAGAGAGCGCCGGCACCGTGCCAAAATTGATATCCGTTACACCCAGGTTCTTGGGCTGCCCCTGCAGGTTCGAACCGATCAGGTTGAAATTAATGGCCAGGCCCTTCTCGTTTTCGATGATCT
Source organism: Paraflavitalea soli (assembly GCF_003555545.1). Taxonomy (GTDB): domain Bacteria; phylum Bacteroidota; class Bacteroidia; order Chitinophagales; family Chitinophagaceae; genus Paraflavitalea; species Paraflavitalea soli. The sequence goes on from NZ_CP032157.1 coordinate 1,881,709, forward strand.
TGGGTTGCGCCGAAGAGATCATCATGTTTACCGCAGGTCCATAACCCTGGTTCTCTACCATCACAGCCAGCTCAGCAGGCACTGATGGTTCAATAGCAGGATCCGTCAGCGGATCATCACCCAATATATTCCGTTGCATAAAGTAATGCAGCATCAGGTTGGGGCTTGGGTTCACCGTCAATGGCACCTTCGAAAGCGGCATATCCACCATCCCCTTCGCATAAGGGTCCCAATACCGCACCGTACCGCTGAAGTTGTACACCTTCGGCACCGTTGGCGCCGCACCCGGCTCTGGTATGAAGAGGAATTTCACACTGCCCTTTTGTTGCGACGCGATGATACCTGTACCCGTCACATTCGGCAGGTTGGTCAGACTCTTCGTTTGTATCTCAAACAGCCCGTTACTTGGTACACCGTTCTCATCAGTGATCTGCAACGTCACACTCAGCGAATCCATTGCATCCGTCGGGTGACCGTTAAAGATCTCCAGCGTGCCTTCAAACGCTTCCCTGGTCATCGTCAGCGTTTGACTGAACTGTACTTTCACCGAAGCACATACAGTTGTCTTGCTTTGCTCTTCCAGTATCCGGTCCAGGTCCGCACGTACTTTTCTATACATGTCATCGATCGACTCATATCCCCTGTCGATAGAAGTATTGTGCGCATCCACCAGCGAATCTGAATAACTCTTCACCTTCATCCAGTTGATGATATCAGGATACTGTGCATTGGGCGTCAGGATACCCTGACTGCGCGCATACACCGAAGTATTCCACCGCGCAAAGAACGCTTGTAACAAGGCCGGTGAAATATCATAGCCCGTCATCGCTGCCAGCACCGTAGCCTGTTTGTCCGGGCGGATAGAATCCACATTAGATAAATAAGTACCGATCAATGGCTTCAGGTCCCGCCACGCATCATTATGAAGAATATCTCCCAAATACAGCTCAGACCATTTCTCACGCAGGTCATAAGCATGCATCACAAAATCAATGTCATCCCGTATCTGCAGGAACACCGCATTCAGTTGATCCGCAGCACTGCGTGCACTCGACTTATTCATCATGCGACCGCCAACATCCGTTCCCATGCAGCTCGTAATAGCCTCTTTAATGCTCATCGGGCATTTGATCCAATCCGGTGTTGGATCAGGTGTGAAACACTGGATATAATCGATGATGCTGCCATTTACCAGTTTCGTTTTCGCAACACAGGTCATGATACCACCCACACCGCCGTCCGGCACACCACAGTCAAATGCTGCATCGATCATGTCAAGGATACACTTCATACAGCTCGACTTCTCATCCGTATAGGCTGGCGTATTCCCTGAGCCACCACCACCGCCCGGCAGTTCACAATACAGGCAGGGAATATTGAAATATAGACCATTGCCGCCATAGGGCAGGCTGCCGCCACCCACTAAAGGCTCCGTACCGCCTCCGGGAGGTCCCGAACAGACACGCCCTTTATAATTGATCAGCGTACCTACTTTTTGCCACAGTCCCGTAGACAGTTCACACTTGTACACATACAATACAAACGTATAGTCTGAGCAGGTCATGCCGCCACTGCTGCCACGCGCACTCAGGCCCAGCGCAGCCAGCGAAGTGCCCATTTTGCCGCCAGGCAAGGGCACCCCGCGCCGTTTCATGATCACCGGTATCTGAATGCTCTGCTGGGCATTGAGCGTACCCGCCACATAATTCGTCACAAATTCATATTCCACATCCTGCGTAGGCAGGTTGAGTTGTACATTTTCAGCTGCAATAAGACCATGATTCGTCAGCGTTACATTGAACGCATACGTTTCAGTACCCGATAAGGCCGGCATATCCTTCGGCATATCGATCGTCACCACCGGCATCGGCACATTCGTCTCAAACTGCGTTACCAGCGTCACATCATATTGGTCCTGGATCGCTGTAGGCTCTACCGTCCAGCTGAACGTGATCGCCTGGTAATTCAGGAACACACTCGTAGCCGTCGTATCACCCGGATTGATCGTGATCGTGCCATTATAAGGTAAATGCTTTTCTTTCTCTACTACAATACGGTGCTTGCCTTCAGGGATATTGCCCGCGGCAAACACTCCAGCAGCATCCGTATTGCCTTCTGCATATACATCACCTGTAAAATAATTCCTGATCTGTACATGAGCGCCGCTCACCTTCGGAGCATCCGCCGCATAGAATGTAAATTGATTCGTCACCGTTACTTTCACCGCACCTTTCGATTCCGCTTTTTTCTCAAAGCTGAAAGGCACACTAAAGCTGTTGCCATTTTGCACTGCAATGCCCACACTGCCCGTAATGGGATAGTTAAAAGGCACTTCCGGCAGCGCCTTGAACTTCAGTACCACGATGGTCGTATCGCCCGGGCCAATAGCCGGCAAGGCAAGCGGGGTCACACTGCTCAGCCAGTTCACCTGCGGCAGGTTGATATTGATAGCGCCCGTGCTGCCTGCCCCCTTATTCACCAGCATCAACGTAGCCAGGCGCTCGCCAATGCTTTGCGATACCGTCACATCGATCTTCGTGATATCTGACACCACATAGGCCTGCTGGGCCTGACAGAAGTAGAATACACTATTCACAGCCTGCACAATGCCTTCTGTAGCCACCGCCTGTAAATTGACGGCCTCGAAATAATTACCGGTTGTTAAAGCCTTGCCCACAACCGTGTAATGCAGGTCAGCACTGGCATTGCCCGCCAGCAGCGCGATCGTGTCATAACGGATCACCGCCCCATTGGGTAGGCTCACCGCCTTCAGCGTAAAGTTGGCCAGGCTCTTATTGCTCAGGTTCTTTACCGGCAGGTTGCCACGCAGCGTATCATTCAAAAATACTTTGTACTGCACGGGGTTATTGTTATTGATCAGCACACCCAGGATATCAAAATTATCCTGCTCTGCAGTAGCACCAAGGCCAGGGAAGCATGCACCCACTATATAGTGGCCCGCCTCATTGCCCAGCGGCTCAAACTGCGTGCTATAATGTCCCGCTGCATCGGTCGTTGCGCTCAGCACACGCCGCAGACCGTTCGTGATCACATATACCTCTACTTTCGTATTGCCAGCCACCGCGCCATTCGTCTTGGTAGCTACACCAGTTACCGGAATATTTACTCCTTTAAAGAAATAAGCCCCATCCACCACAGCCGTAGCTGTATAATCAGGACTCACCACCACTTGCACAGGCTGCGAAGTATTGTTGGTCGTCAACAACTCTTCCATATCCTGGTCCGGGTTCACCTCATAGATCAGCTTCCAGTTGCCCGGCAGGTTCGGCATCTGCACCGCATTCACCACCTGCGCACTTTGGCCCGCAGGTATAGCAGCAGCAATGATGTCTTCCGATACCAGTGTATCTGCCAGGTCAAACACATCATCTTTGGAAAGATAACCGCGCACCTTAATGCCGCCCGGAGCCGTAGAGAAACCAGTATTTGTCACTGTTAACTGGTAATTGAAGAGGCTCATCGCCTGCACCGTTGCATTGGTAAGTTTTGCCAGCGGCACTTGCAGGTCCGGCTTATTACGGTCCGATACCATCACCCACACCGAGCCCGTAGCAAATCCATTGGCTGTAGCATGGAAATACACCTGCTGGTTACCATCCGCTACATTATCATTGATCGTCGTCACCGGCACATCTACATAAGACTGACCGGCAGCGATCACCACCGAAGGTGGCACAGTAGCCTCATTCGTATTCGAAGAGGTAAGGTTCACCAGCATGCCGGATGTAGTAGCCGTATTGCGCGTCACTCGGATCGTACCCGCATTACTCAATCCCTCCGGCAACGTCAGTACCGGAGCTGTCAATGTCAGCGTTTGTCCATCATTATCACTAATAGTAATATTCGTAGATACAGAGCCGGCTGTTGAAGGAGGCGCGCTGCAACCACAGCTGTTCACAAATACAGCCGCAGTGATCACTACTACACGTTCTCCATCCGCCAGCGTATTATCGATAACACCTACATTAAACGTCTTTTCATTTTCATTGGCTGCCAGCGAGATCGTAGCAGGCATTACCAGTGTATTAGGTGCACTGGCCGATAAATTCACACTAAAGGCCGCATTCGTACTGCCGGCAGTACGACGCAACGTAGCCTTTGTGGCATAAGCCCCTGCTCCTTCAGAAATAAGATTGCTTAGCAATACCAGCTCCAGGTTGGGCAGGTCATCATCCTGCACCGTGATCGTACCGGTGGCCGCCGTATGATTGGCCGCACCCGCATTGATATTCACCGGCACCGCAATCTCTGGTATATTGTCCTGCGCCAGCGTCACCGGCACATCCACAAACAGCGCGCCGGCAGGTATCGTCACAGAAGCCGGTACCGGGAACCGTGCCTGGTTATCTGAAGTAAGGAATACCGATAGCGAAGCTGCAGAGCTCAGGTTCGTGCTCACCCGGAAATTCACCGTATTGCCTTCCATCACAGTGGCCGGCAGGTTCGTGATCGTCAGGCTCGCCTGGTCATTGTCCAGCACCTGTAATGTTACTTTCCCTGCTCCATAGCCCGCAGCACTCGCTTGTATACTATCATTCAAATTGCCATCCAGCGCCGCATTGTCAGGAGCCGCCACGGTAAACGTGGTGCCCGCCTGACCGGCAGGAACGGTCACCGTAGCCGGTAAGGTAAACCGCGTTGGGTTCGATACCGCCAGGTTTACCGTCAATGCTGCGTTGATAGCCCCCGTTCTTTTCACAGATCCTGTCACCACAGGACCGCCCTCCGTCAGTTGATTGGAAGAAAGCTCCAGGCTCAGCAATTTGCTGGTGCTCCACGGAGTTGCCTGCACACCGGTATTATTGGCTGTAGCCCCGGGAGTTTCCTGCACCGTAGCGCCGGGTACCAGTTCCACCACAAACACACCCTGCGCACCAATGTCAAACAAAGCAGGAATGGTTACCGCCACACTGCGGTTCACCGATCCCCCTCCGGCAAGTATGGCCCCATTCGTATAATTGACCGATTGTATCAATGTCCTGTTTCCGCCAGCCGCCGACTGCATATAGATACGCTCTGTCCAGTCAGATGGAGAAGAGCCCGTGCCCACATTAGCCACCGTCCAGTTGATCGTAATCACATCATTAGGCCCAACAGTCGTAGCAGCAGATGCCACACCCTGCACCGCCAGGTCAGGCGTTTGTACTACTACAAAGGTATCCGTCACCTCAGCAGCTGCCAGCCAATTGCTATTACCCGCCTGGTTCACCTTGACTACCACCGTACCCGCATTCACGATCGTAACCGTGTCGCCCGATAGCGTAGCAATGCCTGCCGGGTTTGTCACCAGTGCCAGGCTCACAGGCAAACCAGAAGAGGCATTCACCATTAATTTAAAAGGAGCACTGCCCACAGCCTTATCGGGCGTAGCTCCCAGCGAAATAGTTTGTGCTGCCTTTTGGATTGTAAGATCCGCGCTGTCCTTACCGGCATAATTGGGATGACTGATCGTAGCCACTACCTTATACACACCCGCATTCGCCGGCGCGCCAGGCACGCCATTGAAGGTCAGGCTCACAGGTAATCCTGCCGGATTGGTAGTAACAGTTGGTGTTCTCTGCGTGCCATTGTATACCTGTACCAGGTTGCTGAAGCTCAGCGTGGCAGCGATCGGTGTCACTATAATACTGATCTGCGTGGTGGCTTCATTATAATTCTCATTACCCGCCTGGAAAGCCCGCACCACAATAGTGCCCGCACCATTGATCACCAGCGTATCGTGTTTCAAAGTACCCGGACCACTCAATACCGTATAAGTAATAGGAAGACCCGAAGTCGTAGTTGCCTGCAGCACCACTTCACTGCTGCTGCCAAATAATATATCAGGCACAGCAGGGAAAGTGATCGTCTGGTTTTGTCGTTCACCCACAAATACCACCGGGTTCGATTGTGGTCCCGCACCGCAACTATTCGTATAGCTCACCGTGTAGCTGCCTTCATCCGCCGCATTCAGCGTATTGCCCGTGGCTCCGTTAATGGCTCCGCCATTCTTGTACCACTGGTAGCCCGTAGCGCTGTCTGCAGGCGTATAGGCAGGCGTACTCAGCGTACGTCCGCTGGTATTGACCACCGGCTTCGTTTGCGGCGCCCTGCCAAATAAAAATACATTAAAGTTCACCGATGCACTGCCGCATGTATTCGATACAGTGAGGCTTAACACGTGAGGTCCGCCCGCTGTCCAATGGGCTACCGCTGTTCCCGCCGTAGTATCCAGCGTGCCGCCGCCATCCACCGTCCACACATATTTATACTCCGGTCCACTGAGATTATTGACCGTATACGTTTGATCCCCTACGCAGCTATTCGCAGCACCATTAATGCTGAAGTTGGCCGGCGTGCGCATGATGCGCAGCGCCGTACCATTCGCGCCGCTGGTATCATTGGGCGAACTGCCAATTACCCGGATACGATACCCATTGCCCGCGCCTATTTGGGCGGGGATGATGGCATCGATCGTATCGGAATTAAGCCCCGTCAGGGTGCCGATATTGGTCGGATTGCCAAAGTTGCCATTGGCATCCGACAACTGTGCTGTAAATATATTGTTGCTGCCGAAAGGCGCATTCACCGCAAACGGTACCGCTACAGGACCGCCCGCACACAGCGGACCCGTAATATCGCCAATCGTAATAATGAGTTCAGTAGGAGGCTCTACCTTGAAGCTGCCCAGGTTGGTCAGGCTCCAGGCGCCCTTCGCATCGATGGCGCGCAGGTAGAGTTGGTGATTGCCCACAGACACAGTAGCCATGTCGAGCGCAAAGTTGATATTATTGAGGTCTATGCCCGGTGTCACCGGTACATTGGTACCCTGGCCAAATCCAGGGTCCGTATCTACAAAGTATTCCAGCTTCACAATATTCGAAGGCGTATTATTGCCAGTCACAGCTGCTTCTTTGTAGAAGCTGAGGTTATTCGTAATCGTCCATTTACCATACGCATCTTTAAAGCGCGTATACAGGCGGTGGAAACCCGCAGTAAGCGAGGTTATATCAGCCGTAAAAGCAATCGTTGACAGGTCGATGCCTGGCGTTACAGGTATATTCACACCACCGCCAAAACCGGGATCGGTATCAAAATAATATTCTCCCTGCACTACATTGGGCAGGGTGCCGGAAGGACCAGCCAGGTTCTCTTTATAGAACATCCGGGTATTGGTCTGGCTCCAGGTACCATCCGCATTTTTAAACCGTACATACAAACGGTGAAAACCGGCTCCATAGCCGGTAATATCAAAAGCAAAAGATACATTCGAAAGATCCAGTCCCGGTGTCAGGGGAATCCCTGTACCCCTGCCAAAACCAGGGTCCCCATCTACATAGTACTCACCGGCCACAACACTCGACAGGGAACCGTTTGCTGTGGTAAAGTCTTCTTTGTAAAAAGAACGCACATTCGTCAACGACCATCCGCCTTTAGTTACCGGCGTTCCGTTTTCTGTCACCTGGTAAGGAGGAATAAAACCGCGTGTATACAGATTGTGGAAGCCCGCCGTCAAAGCATTGATGTTTACCTGGAAACTCGCTGTTACATCCACACCCGGGGTTACCAGCACCGTGGTGCCGTTGCCTGGCCCGGGGTCCGTATCCATAAAATATTCAACCTTGGTCACCGATTGCGCCTGGACTTCCGTCCACACACACAATCCCAGGATGAAAATGGCAATCGTATATTTATACGCCTGTTGTAGTAAGGTTCGCATATTGATTGTTGGTCAGAAAGGACCCGTTTTACGGGTTATCAATTGAATGGCGGGACCACCCCCAATGGGTATCCCCATTCGATTTAGATCAGTAAACAAATGTCAGGCTGCTTAAGGGTGGGTCGCCCTCCAGGGGCGGCTCACCCTCGACCAATGAAGCTTGTCGAAGCCCGCTGTCTGCGTTAAAAGCGCTCGCAGCTCGTAGCTCATAGCTCGCTGCTTGCCTCCCTAATTCCCCGCCGACTTCACTTTCACCTTTACGTCGATCGGGTCCGTATTGCTGCCGATCGGTTGTATTTCGAAGGAGTAGATGGCCGGCATAGGCGGCATGCCAGCCAGTATGTAAGCATTCTGACCACTAAACATGCCACAGTCAATGGGGTTCTGCGCCGTACTGCCATAACCTGCACCAATAGCCGGTGATCCTGCTTTTAATTTCCATTGTCCTTCTGCAGTTGGGTTTGTCGTTGCACCCACAAACACATTGGCCATGATCACATTCTCCTGGTTGCCATTGGCATTGCCAAACTGAGAGGCGCTGGCCATATTATTGGAGTAAAGATTGCCCGTACCTTCAAACTGGCCGAATACCATAATGTTGTTCGTGAAATTGCTGTTGCTGGCGCCTACTTTACCACGCCGGAAGATATTGTTCTGTACCAGCAGGATGGCGTTTGCATGTGCTGCCAGGCAATAAGAGGTCGTGCCATCGCCCCCCCAGGCTTCAAAACAAATATAATTATTGGTGATCAGTACACCGGTAGAAGCATAACTCACCGCTATTTTCACACCATAATTCTGAGATATGATCACATTGTTGATGGGAATATTGCTGTTGTTACTGCGGTAATACAGGTTGATGGTGCCAATACTATAATCGGGAATGACGCCATTTTGAGTAGAGAACCTATTGCGGCGGATAAGGATATCATCTGAAAATATGTTAATGCCATTGCCCTGGAAATCGATCCCCATGACCAATGACCCTTCCGATCCCACATTGAATGCAATACCAGCCAATTTGCCTGAATGCTGGAGGGCCTGGCTATTGGGATTTTCATCGAGGAAAAAGCCTGGCCCCAGTATCGTTAGTTTTTTGCCAATAGTGGCGCCCCCATAAGAATAAGGCGAACCTTCAATGTGCAAGGTATCGCCCGGGGCAGCGCCGTTAACCGCGCTCTGCAGGTCGGTGAAATCGGCGGCCACACCAGCGTTGTTGTTCACCCGCCAGATCTTTGCCAGGCTGTCTTGACTGTTCAGTAAAAGGCACAGTAATGCCAATAGAGTAGTTGCTCTTCTCATAATTGAAAAAAGTGAAGGTTAAATAATATAGCTTTAGAAAATTGGTTGTTGATCCAATGGTACTTTATAGGAGAGGACTTCCAATAGGCCAGGAGCAGGGACTCCTCCATCACATACACCTCCTTTTCTACAGACTGCAATATAGTCCGACGAACGGGGCGCGCATATCCTGTTTTTAGGGGATATTTTGTCGAAAGTCAATAATTACCAGTTAGTGGTACATCATTATCCAAAATAGCCATATTTCTCCTTAAACCAGCAGGGAAGGATTGCAGGCAAATTCTTCAAAAGAATATTTCGTATAGTTTACGCAACCTCCCAGGAATCGTCGGTAACGGTACATCTCTTCCTTTATAGCAGGCTCCTTTTTACCATCATAGTTATTAACCACACTCACTTTGAATGGTTTGCCCGGCTTCCGGTTTTTCTGTATGCGTTTAATGAGGTATTTTACATGAATATCCGCATCGGGAAATGAATAACCACAAAATACCAGGTGCTCAGCTTCCAGGAGATGTGCTTCCGTTTTGTTCCAAACCTGGCTCAGAAATACATTCGAAAGGTTCTTATAAAAAGTAGGTGGAACTATAATAGGCGCATAAAAAGTGCCACATGTAGGACACCCTGACTGATCTGGGTCAGTAATAAGGTCTGAAACTCCTTTTTGATAAGGAGTTAACCGTAGATTGTTACAGGTAGGGCAGAATAACCAGTTGAGCGATCCATGGATCTTAAACAACTTAATACTTTCTTCTCCCTGCCTGGCCAGAAAACCTTGATTGGAATTCACAAAATCAAAACCATAATTGATCTTTTCTCTACCACGTTCTGCCTGATCCAGCAGCGCATTGTCACATAGAATATCATAGTTGGTAGTCACAAAAAAAATATCTTTCAACTTCCGTAATCGCGCTAATTGATTGACCAGTTCCCTATGCAACCTGGCGCGGCGACGTAATTTCTCCTGGAGAATATCTGCCATCAGAAACACCAGGTAGATCCTTAAATAATTGATCCTGCCACTATTGGATGTCAGGTTCAATAAAGGGAAATTCCTGAACGACTGGTTGTTCTGGTCGGCCAGGTCAAGAATGCCAAGCGCCTCTTCAAAGGTCGGAAATTCAATTCCCTCCATACGCTTATTCACCTTGATGCCAAACATCTGGTCAAAAAATCTCGCCAATTCTTTTTCATGGTCTTTACGCCGCCCTCCGCGCTTTTTGATCATCTCGAAATAGTCCTTAAAAAGGCTCCCTTGCGAAGAAGCTCCTTCCGCAGCCGAGGCGCCGGCTCCCAGGAAAATGGCAGTTTTTTCTGACATAATCAACGGTTTGTAGGTTGTAACAAAGATGAATGGCCATTGCCTGCAAAACGACCGCTAAAACACCTTTTCTTGCTGACCGTTTAGCTTAGCCGCCCAGTTGAATATGCTCCTGCGCCAAACCATTAATAGTGCACCAGACTGGGTATCGAAAGCTAAGGAGATCGTATAATTGGTTACCGGCTTAGTTCCTGCTTTTTGTCCGCAGTTCTCCCAGCAGTTTTTCCATTCCACCCGCTGCCAGCAAGGGCCGCACCTGGTCATCACGGATGCTCTCCATCATGGAATCACCCAATATCGTCACATCAGTCAGTTTCCAGCCGTTGGTCGTCTTCCCTAAAATATATTTCAACTTCATCTCCTGCATCTTTAAAGGATGTTTAATAAAGATGGTAGAGCCTACCTGCGCCCGGGTGCCTTCAACCTTTGGCGTCTCATAGGCGATAGAGCTTAACTCTTTGAAGTTTTCCCGTATCCGGGGAAAGGCGATCTTCGAAAACACCGTTTGGAACAAACTGTTAAATTCAGTCAGTTGCTCCTTGGTGGCCTTACCGTAATAGTCCCCCAGTAAATAACGGCTTACACTATTCATATCCACCTGCTTAAATACTTGTCCGTCATTGCCCTTGCGGATAAGGGTTACTACAGTCTTGACTGGTTTTGAAGCATCCTCCGCTGGCCTGGACTGGCCTTTCACCACCAACGCAGTGAGCAGGAAAATAAGATAGCTGGCTGAATACTTGGAAAGAGAAAGCATAATAGGGGCTTATTGATAATTATTAATAACTTAGGGACTCTCCCTTAAAAATACTTAAATAATGATCATCCTCCCCATATTTGGAGCCGTCTTCATGCTGATTCCACTCGTCTTTCTGTTCAAATGGCGGAAGATGAACAATACCGGCATCAGGACCGAAGGAACGATCGTTGAATTTCAGCGCAGAAAGAATGCACGATCTGCCTTTCCCGTAGTCACCTTTCAGACCATCGGCAATATATCCATTACAAAAGTGCCCGATTTCTCTTCTTTTCCCACCAAGGTCAAAGTAGGGGATAAGGTCAGCATCATTTACAATCCAGACGATCCCAATGATTTTATAGTGGAAAGTGGCCCCGGTCGCAGCATAGCTTTCCTCCTCATCGGCCTCGCCCTCATCATTATTTGGGGAGCCTTGAAATGGAAACAAATAGAATTTTAAACACTTATCAAGCGTATATTTTGCCCCATAGAGCTTGTCCCGCAACAGGCGGGAGGCTGCCGCTTTGTAGCACATCGTATACGGTTACCCGCAGAAAGACAAACTTTAGTTAAAACCTACCAGGATCATCATTAAAAATATTGAATGGATATCCATCCAGCATTTATTTATTTTACTTTGCACATATCCGGTAGTCTACCGGATACGTGTAAACCATTAACCTTAACTAAAAACGTTTGCTCCTATGGCAAAAATTATCCTCATTCCCCTGCTATTGCTGTGTACTTTTACCTTCGCTCAACCATCAGGTTATGTCCCCGGCACCCAGGTCTGCTGGACGATCAATGGCATACAACATGGTTATTTTAAAGCCGCCGGCAATGGCGAACGCCATATCCTGCTTTCTTTCACCGGCTGGGGTGAAACAAACTGCTCCAATTACCAGACCAATGCGCCCCAAAACCTCCTCAGGGATAACGGCATTAACTGGGATGGCCGCACCGTGCGCGCACCTGGCGACACCATCGTGTGGGAGATACTCACTGTACCCCAACATAATGACAACTATATGGAGCCCTACGCAAGAGCCATTGATACTTTCTTTGCGAAGATTGCCCCCATCGACACCAGCAACCACGCCCGCTTCCATGTATCAGGTCTTAGCCACGGCGTAGGACGATTCTGGAATTATTTGTCCAACGCCCAAAGCCACAATAGTCCCTACCGCCACATCTTCTCTACCACCATCAGCTTATCAGGCCAGCAACAGGATTCCGCCATGCTCGCCAACACCTCGCGCAACAAACGCAACTGGGTATGGGTGGGAGTGGACGATAATGGCCAAACCCATCCCAATCTTTCCTTATACAATTACAATAATATGGCCCAGCCCAAACGTTGGACACTTCAGCAAAGTACACCTACTTCCACCGCTGGCCACAACAGCACCACCTGGGATAGCTGCCATTCCCTCAAAGGGGTCGATACCACCACCAACACCTGGCTCTGGATGGTAGCCAAACCCGATACCGCTACACCACCACCATTATGCCCCGGTTCCGGGGGACCCGCCAATTATGTGCCCGGCACCCAGGTCAGCTGGACATTCAACGGCCGCCAGCACGGCTACTTTCGTGCACCAGGCTGCGGCGAACGCCATATCCTCGTAGCCTTCACCGGCGATGCCATTATCGATACCACCAATTATCAGATATATGCACCCCAGAAACTATTTGAAGATGCCGGTATCAACTGGAATGGCCGCACCGTACGCGGCGCTGGCGATACCATTGTATGGGAAGTACTCACCATTCCCAACAATGCCAATTACTGGCTGGAAGCCTACACCAATGATATTGGCTATTTTCTGGAGCATATCGAAACCATCGACACCAGCAACCACAATCGTTTCCATATAGCCGGCGTTAGCCATGGAGTGGGAAGAATGTGGGGGTACCTCACCAACGACCAGAACAATACCAGCCCATACCGCAACATCTTCTCAACCACCATTGGTGTGTCCACCACCTGGTCCAATATTTACAGCAAGATCAGCGCATACAGTGTGGGCAAACGCCATTGGGTATGGCATGGCGCCAGCGATGCCAATAGCAGCACACCTCCATCAGCTTCTACCGACCATTACAATGCCCTCAATGGCGATAAGCGCATCACCCTCCAAACAGGTGGCGGACACAATGCCATTACCTGGGATAGCTGCTTTTCCCTGCTGGGCAGCGACAGCAGCAACAACCGGTGGTTATGGATGGTCACGCCGCCTGCTAGTGGGCTGCGCAGCTTTACCACCAATCCTGCGCCCGGTAAAGCCACTGAAAATGCAGCAGCTGGCAACGGCGAACTGAAAGCCTGGCCCAACCCTGCTACCACCAGCGCCCGCCTCAGTTGGAACGGCAAAGCGGGCGTCGCTTACCGCATCACCGTATCTGATGCCGCAGGCAGGATAAGAAAAACCCTCGCCGGTGTACAGGGCAATACCCACACGCTCGACCTGTCCACTGTCACCAAAGGATGGCTGTTTGTACGTGTAGAAGGAGGAGGAGAGCAGTTTAGGCTCAAACTGATGAAAGAGTAATACTTGCGTACCAATAAATACGGGCCGGCAAATCGGCATCCATCAGGAAGTCATTTGCTGGCCCTGTTTAATTTAAATATCTCTGTAAAGGGATGGTAGTCTAACTGAAAAAGAGTAAGCCAACACCTGACTATAAATACTAACTCTTTAAAAATATCACCGCAACTGCTTCCTGATCCGGCTCAGCGATTGCTGCGTTATGCCCAGGTAAGAAGCAATATCACTCAGTGATACCCGTAAGGCGATCTCCGGTTGCCGCAACAGGAACTTCTTATACCGGGCAGTGGCATCTTCTCCCATCAGTGCATGCCGCAGTTGGATCTTATCCAGCAACCCCTGCTGCGTAATGTCCCCGATAAGCCCCTTAAAATAGGGAATGATCCCATACAGCGCATGAAGTTGCTCCCTGGTAAACACGATCAGCTGCGTATCACAAGCCGCAATGATGTTCTCCTGCGACGGCCGGTTATGCGTAAGGCTGTCCAGGATCGTACAAAACTGGTTATTCTTCAGAAAGAATTGCGTCACTGCCTTCCCGCTGTCATTGATCGTCACGATCTTTAAAATGCCATCACAAACAAAGTACAGCTCCCGCGCTGTCTTGCCTTCCGCCAACAACACTTCTCCTTCTTTCACTGAAGCAAAACGGATATGCCCACGGATAATACCCCGGTCACCCAAAGGAATATCTTTGAATAATTGCAGGTAACTGATCAACTGGTCAAATGCTTTTGATTCCATAACCATCCCAAGTTAGTCTATTCAGCGCGATCGGCTCCCTTACACCAACACTGTTCCTCCATCCACTACCAGCGACTGCCCCGTACAAAACGCCTGCTGCATCAGGTACACAAAAGCCTTTGCAATATCGGCCGCTTCCCCCACACGCTTCACCGGCAGCCTATTGCCTACCGAAGTATACAATTGATCCCGGTCTTCTGCAGACAAACTATCCCACAAGTTCGTTCTCACTACCCCCGGCGATACAAGGTTCACCCGTATCGGCGCCAATTCTACCGCCATAGCCCGCATAAAACCCTCCATGGCCCCGCAAATGCTCGCCCCCAGCGACCAGCCCGCACCCGGGCGCAAACTGGCAATACCACCTGTCAGACATATCGAACCACCCGCATTGATCAGCGGCGCTGCATATTTCACTGCCGCAAAAGCCCCCCAGTAACGCAAGGTGAAATAGTCCCGCGCTTGTGGGATATTCGTAGCAGCCAGCATGGCCAGGCTGATATTTTCCCCCGCCGTATACACCAGGTGATCAAACTGCCCTGTCCTGCTAAAAAATTGGCGGATCATCACCTCGTCAGCAAGATTGACCACATGCCCCTCACTGCCAGCAGGCAATTCCTGCAAAGCCTTGTTCACCCGCTGCTGATTACTGGAGGCCACTACTACACGTGCCCCTTGTTCAGCAGCCGCAATGGCCGTAGCCAATCCCAATCCCGAAGTACCGCCCAGGATCACCACCCGGGCATCCTGCAATCCATGTTTGTTCTGTTGCTTGTCCATTTGCTAAATATTAGAACACAAAGGTCTCCCAGGTTTATCGGTCCTTATTTACCATTTGGTAAAAAGCGAATGGAGCCCGCAACCTCCACACACTTTAATCCCATTCTAATATCGCTCTAATCCGCCCCTTAGAGTGATCACTGTACTTGCTGCGCGGCCATAGGCACGGCAATTGCTGTTGATCGGCTACAGCTAACAGCCACAGGCTAAAACCTAACCGCTAATAGCTAATTGCTAATACCTTATTTATAATGTCCGTCCTCCATAAATTACGCCACTACGTCAAAAAGTATTTTGACCGCATCAGCAATGAACGGCTCAAGACAAACCTCCTGCAGGCATTGCCCTTCTGGTTCGCTGCCCTCATAGCAGGCCTGGTGGCCGTATTTTATGCTAAACTCTTTTCCTGGGCAGAAGACATCACCCATTACATACTCCTCCACGGCAAGGTCTTCCTTTTCATCATTACCCCTGCCTGCTTTCTGATCGCCTGGTGGCTCGTACACCGCTTTGCTCCCTTTGCCGCAGGAAGCGGTATACCCCAGGTCATGGCCTCTATAGAACTCGCTACCCCAAAACACCATGATAAGGTCGATAAACTACTTAGCCTGAAGATCATTTGTATTAAAATATTGTCTAGCCTCCTGATGGTCGCGGGTGGTGGCATTGTCGGAAGGGAAGGCCCCACCATACAGATCTCAGCCTCTATTTTTCGCACCATCAACCGTTGGCTCCCCGCCTGGTGGCCGAAGATTTCCAAGCGTAATATGATCATGACCGGCGCCGCAGCCGGACTGGCCGCCGCCTTTAATACACCACTGGGAGGTATCGTATTTGCCGTTGAAGAACTCACCAAAACACATATCAGCTACTTCAAGACCGCCCTCTTTTCCGCCATCATTATCGCTGGCCTCACTGCTCAGGCATTGTTAGGTCCTTATCTATACCTCGGTTTCCCCGACGTGGACAGCCAAACATATACCATCCTTTTTTGGGTCATCCTGGTCGCTATCATTACCGGCTTACTCGGCAGCATCATGTCTAAGATAATCGTCGCCATCATCCGGTGGAAATCCACCTTTACACGCCAACGCCAAACCATCCTGTATTTACTCGCCTGCGGTCTCCTGGTGGCCACAGCAGGCTATTTCATGCATGCCAGCGCCATAGGCTCCGGCAAAGAGATCATGACCCAAACCCTGTTCACCGGCGACAAACAAGTCCCCTGGTACCTGCCACTCATGCGCATCGAAGGGTTGATCGCCTCCTTTACCAGTGGGGCCGCAGGCGGCGTTTTTGCACCCTCCCTTAGCGCTGGCGCCAGCATTGGCTCCATGGTTTCCGGATGGCATACCTTCTCTCCACAGGATACCAATATCCTCATCCTTGCCGGCATGGCCGGATTCCTCACCGGCGTTACCCGTACCCCCTTTACCTCCGCAATCCTGGTGCTCGAAATGACCAACCGCCACAGCATTATCTTTCACCTCATGCTGGCTGGTATGATAGCCAGTCTCGCGGCCCTCATCATCGACAGGCATTCCTTTTACGATCACCTCAAAATTAATTACCTGAAAAAAGTGCTCCACGAAGAAGCCCCGGCAAACTCCTCATCCACAGACCCACACAAACCGCGGGAGCAGGAAGCCTCCTGACAACCGCGCACGCGCCTTACCCTCCATGACTTTTCCCGTTAAAAGACCCTTTTTCACCCCTCAGGCTTCCGGTAGCTTTGGGATGCATTAGCAATAACCTCATTTAAAACAGCCTTATGTTTGCCAATACCGGAACCATTTCATTCATACTCTACAGTGTTTTTATCGGTATCACCGTCATAGCCCTTTTCGTGGCCTTTTATATCATACTCAAAGGAAAGGTCGATGCAGCCAAGCTCGATAAAATGATAGAGCTCTTTAAATATGCTATTGTATCCGTAGCTATTGCCACCGTCACGCTCGTGGTATCCGACATGTTCAAAGAAAGAGAACAGGACGTAAAAGAGTTGGAATACTTCGACCGTTATGTCGATGATGTAGAGAAAGTAGATGGCATTGAACAACGCTTCCAATTATCCA
Organism: Paraflavitalea soli; assembly: GCF_003555545.1. Classification (GTDB taxonomy): domain Bacteria; phylum Bacteroidota; class Bacteroidia; order Chitinophagales; family Chitinophagaceae; genus Paraflavitalea; species Paraflavitalea soli. The sequence continues at coordinate 1,898,939 of NZ_CP032157.1, forward strand.
AATACCTGTCCATCGTAGCACCCAGCGGAGAGATGAAAAAGTCATGGAGCAATTACCATGATACCATTAAGATCGAATATGCAGAATACCTTCGGGATAAAAGAGAAAAAGCCAAACTCGATACCATTAGCCACCCCACAATTGAACAGGAACAACGGAAAGAACAGTTACAGGAAAAAATAAATATAAAGCAAGGTCCACTTGTCTCAACAGGCGCCTCCGCTTCCCTCACCCCAAGGGTCTACCTTCAGATACCGGAGGAATCACAGCGTCCCCTGGCCGCTACCGTCCAGTCTGTATTGCGCAATGAAAATTTTGTTGCACCCGGTATTGAAAATGTGGGCAAAAACCCGCGCACCCTTATTCCCGCCGCTACCGAAGTCCGGTATTATCGCGAAGAAGAGCTCGATCAGGCCCTTCGCCTCATTACCCTGTTAAAGAGCATGAACCTTGGTCTGAAGATCAACGATACCCCACAAAAAGTGCCCGGCACAGGCAGGGGCACCCGGCCCGGCCACTACGAAATATGGTTTTCCAGGTCCTGAGCATCATGGTACGTGTCACTTCGCACCAGTTCTCCTTCATCCATTAAATCCAAAAAATCTTGGTTCATCGTAGATTTCCTATTGACATTGTAGAGGGAGAGCAGTAGTTTTAGTGTAGTTAATCAAATGATAGCGTTTCAAACAATCCAATTCCGGTAAGACCACCCAATACCTAAGTAAAACCAGCCAACAAAAGGCGATCCGTACCCTATAAGACCAACAAGAACCTTATCATTTGATCAACAGTTTAAGATCCATTATCCAGTCCAATGTCTCTGAAAACCAGGTTAAGTGATTCTGATCCCGTCCAAAATGATTGAGCCCCTCCCGGAGGGGCTTTTTTTATGGATATTGCGGTCCAACCCTTCTTCCTCCTTAGTGACTTACATGCAGCAAACGTTGCTGTGTGGTAAAGTTTGGAAGAAGGTAGAAGTAGAAGCTTCGTATCCCGGTCGTGCAGCCGCATTACAGGAAAGGCGACGTGATGAAAGCAACCATCATAGACAGCGAAGTACCCAACACCTGTAAAGAGCGATTGATCAAAAAACTGCTCACTATAAAAGGTTGGCAACCTGCACAAAACAAAGGGAAACCGGTATGTAGTATTTACCGCTGGTATATTGCCTGTATGCGCTGGGTAGTGGAATAATGCACCTGTCTGAAGGATATCACTGGGTCATAAGGTTCATTACCTCCATTAAAGCCTCCACCAGGCAACCAGTCCAAAGTCAGTCAATAGCTGACATGCACGTCCACCCTTATCAAAACCAATATAAGTGGCATAACACCCATCTCCATAGCCCGTGGTAAAAGTAGCCAGGTTATGCCCTTCAAACTCGTGCATATAACCCCGGCGAATCAATTTTTCGTCTTCAATAAAAACCGCCTCCCAGTCAGATGCCTTCTTTTGATTGAAATAGTAATTGGCGACTGAGTCTATGAACAGGCCAATGCCCGCATCTACGCCATAGCAATAAATACTGGTATCCTTGATCGAAATGGGCCTTTGTCCTTTCTTTAAAGCATACTCCCAACGCACAATGGGGTTTTCAGAAAAAACGATCCTGCTGAAAGCAACCCTTTCATCATCTTTGGTTTTAGCCAGCGCCAGATGAACGGGAAAACGACCAATGGGAAACAGCTCCGTAAAGGGCGAGGCATCATGCATCACAATAGGGTCCCCCGCAATGATCTTTCCACTTTCAATTTTAATACTACCAACATCGTATTTGTAAAAAGTGTAGGCCATTTCTCCTTGCAATACCTTGGTGCCCGCTATAAACGCCGCCTCAAAAACGGGCGGGAGCGTGGTTCCCTGAAAAGAAGTGGTGACCACAGGCTTGGAGGTGTCAGCTTCCTCCAGTACAGCCTCCGCCACCCCAAGTCGTGGTTGATCATAACTCATACAGGAAGCCAAAAACACCAGTAGAAAAATAGCAGAGACTGTTAATGTCCTATATTCAATCCTGTTGCACCCATACATATTTACCTTGTTTAAAGTATAAGATACCTCCACCGCCGCCTTCCTCTTCATGCACAAAAATACCGTCTTGCTCTAGTCTGATCTTTTTGTTGTCTGGCACCTGCTGCTCACCAACTATCTCCCCATCAACAACATTGTTGAAGATCACCTCCCCTTTCTTAATCACCGCCAACTGGCCCACCCATTGAAGGTCTTCAAATAGGCCGCCCACATCCTCCCCATTTTTCAGCACGAAAGATGGCCCGCCGCCATGTTTTATGTATAATGCAACAGCACCCGTTACACCATGTTTTACCAAGATAACCGTATCCAATTGTACGTCAGCATTAAAATGTCCCGTCACCATATAGGGCTGGTGCGTGGAAGATATTTTATAGACAGTATCGATGCCATAGACCGTTGCAGCAACAGCAGGATAATCATAATACCGCGCAAATATTTTTCCACCTCGTTTATCAGCTAGGAAGACTACATTTTCGACACCTTCTCCCACAGGCTGAACCAGTAAACACTCCTTGTTAAGTTCAAACAACACAGCAGTACTTGTCTTTCGAAATATATCCAGGTCATTGTAGCGGTTCACTTCCAACAACAAGGGTTGCCCGGGTTCGTCGAAGGAAACAGTATCCCCCGACTGAAAATAATGTAGGCGTTTACCCTGACCGATATAGCCTGCCACTTCTTCCCTGGTAGGATATCCCCCTTTATAAACATCATTTTGAGGCCCCAGTAGCCTCGTCCAGAATCGTACTGCCCAATTGTTCGGCGTTTGTTTAAAGGGTTCTGTTTCCATCACTACACAACCCGAGGTGCTGTACCAGACACGCAGATCAGGATCAAGATTGTAAAATTCTTCATCAGGCAGCCCAAATGTTTCGATGGTAGCCTTCCCCTGAAAATACGCACTACTACCCGCCACAAAGCTCAACAGGGGTACAATCACCCAGGCAGAGACAAGCAACAGCCACCATTTTAGCTTCGTTCGTTTAATGAATAGATAAAGCAATGCGCCACACCAAATGGCCAGCCCTATCAGCACCGGGAAATAAACGATAAACGCCAGCCACGATACAGCAACTGCTGTCCCAAAGACTGTCCAGATTAGCGCAGTAGGTTTTGAAGAATTTATCATGTCGGAGGGGAGGGGTAGGTGTGTTATATTTGCTCAGACACCAATATACATAAGTTTCAATAATTAATACCACCAGGTCGGCCCAACCGGTGCCCTGCAATCCACAAGCAAGCCTGCACTCTCTTTAGCCCTCTTTTCTGCAGGTAATGAAAAAGAAAGGATAATTCTCCGTTACTTCAGAGATGTCATATAATCCCGCCGCTCCAAATTCCGCTTGGATCGACGCCCGGTCGTAAAAGAACAACTTAACCCCGCCAAACATTTCATAGCGGTCTTTACTGATAAGCTGCCCTTGCCCGTAGGTAGGAGCCGCTTTCGAAATGACCACAAAGACCATATAACCATTTTCGGCAAGTTGATCATAGCAGTCCCTGATTAGCTTCGCTCTTTCGCTGCTGTCCAGCAAATGGATCAACGCATAGCAAAATAACCCATCATATACATTGTCATCAAATGGCATATCCGTTACAGAACCATGATGTATGATCATACCTGTTCCGTAATGCTTTCGGGCCATTTCAATAGCTGTCTTTGAGATCTCGATCCCGGTTACTGCCATTCCGTTGTCCAGAAAAAGCTGCGCATTCCGCCCATAACCAATGCCTGGAATGAGGATGTTTTTTATGGATTGCTGGACGAAAAGATCTTTCGCCAATACGGCAGACTTTGATGGCTCAAAGCCCCACATTTCCTGTTTTTCGTTGAAAGCTGATTCCCAAAATTCCGGGCGATCCGTAGTATTGTCCATGGCTAAATCCTGCTTTTGCAACAAAGTTACAGAATCTAAACTTGTCCGTTATTTACCAAAATGTCAGGATCGATACCGTCGCAATAAATCCGATCACCATCGCCGCCTGGTAATAACACCAAAATACACTCATGCTGTTCTCCTGCTCATAACGGGCAATGCAGATGATAAAACCTATTACCGGTAACCAGTACAACAGTTTATTATCCATACAACAAGCATTTCCTTAAAGTTAAGGCATTGTTGATAAATCGTACTAAACTTACCGGACAGCCCCAAAACTCCAAATCCAGGCCAGGATCCGGGCGCTAATTACGGTAAGGCATAACCAGCTTTCCAATACGAATACTTATGCCCCGCAGTTTTAAGGACTTGCCACTTATTTATCCCCTGTGTTTTCCACAAGCAACATTTCACCTGCTTCATCCCCGAACTACTTGCAGCAGGAACCCCTACATTTGCCACCGCAATAACCCGCAGTACCAAACAGTGTAAACTTTTTTCAAATGGGCAGCGATAAAGAAGATGTAATACACAACAATAAGAAATTTGAGAACATCAGTTATTCAAAAACATCACCCTCCGTAATACAAAGGCCGTAGGCATCATGTGGACGGAAGCCGAAAGCCCCTTTACCATTACTGCTTCCAACAGCCGTTTAAGCTACTCTGGCTTTTATGGAAAGAAATTGAAAAAGATCCGCCTCACCCATTGTATCGCCGATGAGGTAGACTTCACCGACTGCGACCTTACCCAGGCCGTATTCACGGGCACCGATTTCCGCGGCGCCACTTTCTCCAATACCATCCTCACCAAGGCCGACTTTGTAGGCGCCCTCAACTATGCCATCGATCCCAGGACCAACAAACTCACCGGCGCAAGATTTTCCTTGCCAGAAGCCCTTTCCTTCCTCTATTGCCTCGGCATCGAACTCGTCGATCCCGATGATCATATCCCAATCCAACCATAGCCGTTACCTCCGGCCCCAGGTATAAGAATTGCAACATATGCCCTAAAAAGCCATGTTTTCACCACATAAAATAGAAGATTACAAGCAGTTCCAACTCTGGGCAGTAAGATCAGATGACAGCGACGCCTGCTACATTCGCATCAAAGACAAAGATGATACCGGGGATAATTTTAAGATACTTCTTAAGACCGTCGATTGCAGTTTCGTGGAAGGAGACCATGCTGCCAGGCAGAAAGCCCTGGTGGAAGTAAAGAAATATATCGATAACAATCTGATGACTGACCGCTAACACAATAGTTCATGTAATTAATCCCTACATACATTATAAACATCGGAGCATTATTGCCTCATTGGTTTTCCGTCACCCCCACAATCACCCCAAAATCCCCATCCGTCTGTACCCAGTTCCTGGAGGGTAAATACATCCGCGACACAAACCCGTCCAGGTACAAAGCATCCTTACAACCCAGCCTTTTAAAATAAGTAGCAAAATCATAAAAATTGATCGGCTCCTTCGACATCGCAAAGACAACCTGATTGCCAGGCAGTATGCCCACGCCATTCCGGATATTCAGGTTGGCCGAGCCCTCCTTAAAGGCCGGATGGATCTGTCCGTCAATCACCAGCATAGGCCCCGACTGCGTAGCATATTTTATTTTCCCCTGATTCTTGTAAGTCGCCGTAGGGCAAATGCCCGGCACATTGTCTGCGGTCAGGAAAAATACCCCGTTCGGTTCCAGGTAAAAATTGCCGTTCCCTTTGGAAGTATTGATCCCCCTTACCGTTTTTCCCTGCTCCACATACAGACCCAGCGGGGAACGATCCTCCATATACATGCCTCCATTCATGGCAAAGACCAAAGTCTCGTGTTTCCCGTCGAGCCAGTTTTTCAGGTTCCCGATGCTCTTGAAAGCCACCTGCTGCTCATCCCGCCAATACAACTTGATCCCTTGCTTTTGGGGATCAACAGTATAGCTTACAAATCGATCATCTGCAGGTGCGGCCGTTTGAGCAAACACAAATAACTGAACAGCCCCGGCCAACAGCACGCCAGCCATTAAAAAGCCCATGGATCTATGCATAAAGTTCATATGATTACTAAAGATTCAATGCCTCTTATTTTCCATAAAGTCTCCCATCCCAGTTCAGACAAACAAAAACCCTGCTCCGATGAGCAGGGCTTTATCATATCTCTGATAAGAGAAACAGTTTTTATTTACCCTCCGGATACCCGGAAGCTGACGCGCAGACAAAATTGCCCGCAACGATGCCGCCGCTTTCCGGCCAGGCGATGATCGTTTATAACCAGCAGCCAAATCCTGGCTTCTGCCTCCCTGTTTTTATCCCGTTCTTCCTCTCGTAAATGTTCCGCAGCCATTCAACTTAGATTCAGATCCGGGAAACAAAGGATCAATACCAGTGGCAATAGCCCTCAGTTGACAGCTAAAAACCAATCAGTCAACCGCCAATCGCTATACCTTAACAGCGAAAGTCTAAACCCAAAACACAACTGCTAACTCCTAAAACCTAACACCTAAAAGCTAACAGCCTTTTCATCCGCAAGTGTTGCACAACACTTAGTAATTTCCATCAACCAGGCTTAGGGGCCCCGTCCACCTGGTCGATTGCTTTGGTAACTGTTCACAACAAACGTACGACATCCTGGTACCCGTTTCCAAATGTCTGATTGTCGATTTCGTCTATTTTGTATAAAATGTAAAAAATCGACGTAATGTGCGTCGATTTTTTACAAAAATTACAAAATTAACCAAACCAGCCATGCCACTTTTGAATTTGGCATAGTGCATGTTGTGTGTGTGTTGCTAAGAGCCAGCGGAAGTCAGGTGACAGAATCAGGCTGCCAGAAAATCCCCTTGTACTACAACATACAAAGTATTCGATATCTCTCAAAAAGTTATAGAGCTCTTATAGAGCTATTATAGAGCAGTTATAGAGCTCTTATAGAGGCCCATGTAGTAGTATTTACCTGGGATTTCGCTGGGGATACTATAAGGCCCTTTACAGGTAAGCCATAGAGCGCCCTTATGGCTTGGGAACATTCCCGCGCAAACTTAACCAGCACCCTTCCTGCATTACCTCGATTCCCTAAGAGGAACCACCCGGTCAAATGGACGTGATCTATGGATAGAGGCCGAATCCTTCACCAGCCTGGGCAGTTGGACAAGAGAGTGGGAGAGTGGCGACAAAGTAATAAAGGGACAATCCTCCTTTGTACCGGGCCGCGATAGCTTGTCCCTCACAGCTTCCACAACCATTGCAGTTGACTCCGCCGCCACCTATGCCTTGTGGGTCCGCTCCCGCGACTATGCCACCGCTCCCGGCACCCGCAAGTTCAAAGTGCTCATCAATGGTGCCCAGGCAATCCAGACCTTCGGCGATCACCTCGTCACGACCGCCTTCTCCTCACCACCGACTCCACCTTTAGCCCCCACGGCATCGGTGGCCCCGCCAATACTATTACCCGATAGCCGGGTACTTGTGCAATCAAAGCAAATGTGTATTCATTGCCGATTATCGACTGCCGATTGCCGACTACACAAACTCCCTCCTGTATTCACTCGGCGTCTGCGCCTTCACCTCTTTAAACTGCTTGCTGAAGTGCGCCCAGCTCTTATACCCGCTTTCATAACACACTTCCAGGATTGGCTTACTCGTACTCGTCAGCAGCTTGCAGGCATGACTGATCCGTAGATCCCGGATAAAATCAAAATACGTCTTTTTGATATTCTTCTTGAAGAAGCGGCAAAAGGTAGGGATCGTCATATTCGCCACGCCGGCAATTTCTTCCAGCGTTACCGGCTCCAGGAAATGCTTGAAAGAATAGTCGATGATCTTTTCTATCGCCGGGTTTACCGCCACTGCCGGATCATGGAAATCCTCTGTGAGTATTTTATATTGCGTGGAAGTGCCGATCGTATGCAGGCACTGGAATAATTGCAATAGCTTATCAATACCCCGGGCCTCGTGTAATGCATGCATCGCCGGCACGATCCCTTTCTTCAGCCTCTTTTGCAACAGGAGCCCGTTGTTCTTCTTCAACAACGTTTGGATCGCCTTCATCTCCGGCATTTGCAGGAAACCAGGCCCCCAGCAATCACCTGTAAAATGCACCACCAATACCGAACATACCATCGAGGGATGATGCTTCCGGAACCAGTGCGGCAGGTTGCCCGCAATGAAAAACACATCATGCATTTTGTAATCACACACATGGTCACCGATCAGCGCCGTACCATGCCCCTTCAGGATCGTGATCAGTTCATACTCCGGATGCTTATGCCAGTTCGTCTCAAAATGAGGCGTCTCATATACCCGGCACGCAAAGCTCTGGTTGGTATCCGGCTCCACTTTCTGAATAAGCGTCTTCACAAGTAAATAGAAAGGATTTTATCAGCCTTTTGCCATAAATGTACCCACAATTGATAAGATAGCATATTTTCTTTTAAATTTAGCGGTTGTAAAGCGCCCCGGATCGGCCAATATTTGCAGTACCTATAAAAACATAAAAACGATTATATGAAAATTGTGACTGGTGCTACCGAATTCTTCAAAGGAATTCCCGCCATTAAGTATGAAGGCTTGCAAACCGACAATCCATTGGCCTACCGCTGGTATGATGAGAACAAAGTCGTGGCCGGCAAACCCATGAAAGACTGGCTCCGCTTCGCTGTAGCCTATTGGCACTCATTCGTCGGTTCAGGTGCCGATCCCTTCGGAGAAGCTACCCACCTCTTTCCCTGGGATGTGAAGAAAGACCCCATCGAAAAAGCCAAAGACAAGGCCGATGCCGCCTTCGAATTCATCACCAAACTCGGCCTCCCTTATTATTGCTTCCACGATGTCGATGTAGTGGAGTATTCCAACGATGTCAACGACAACGACAAAAGACTCGACACCCTCACACAGTATTTGAAGGAAAAACAGGCCGCCAGTGGCGTGAAGCTCCTCTGGGGTACTGCCAATCTCTTCTCACACCGTCGCTACATGAACGGCGCTGCCACCAACCCCGACTTCCATGTACTCACCCATGCTGCTGCACAGGTCAAGGCTGCCCTGGATTCCACCATTGCGCTCGGCGGTGAGAACTATGTATTCTGGGGTGGTCGTGAAGGCTACATGAGCCTCCTCAATACCAATATGAAGAAAGAGAAAGAACACCTTGCCCGCTTCCTGCATGCATCTAAAGACTATGCCCGCAAGAATGGCTTCAAAGGCACTTTCTTCATCGAGCCCAAACCTTGCGAACCCACCAAACACCAATACGATTACGACGCAGAGACCGTAATTGGCTTCCTGCGCCAGTACGACCTCCTCAACGATTTCAAGCTCAACCTGGAGGTCAACCACGCCACCCTGGCCGGTCACACCTTCCAGCATGAACTACAGGTGGCTGTCGATGCAGGTTTATTGGGCTCCATGGATGCCAACCGCGGCGATTACCAGAATGGATGGGATACCGACCAGTTTCCCACCAATCTCAATGAGCTCACCGAAACCATGCTCATCATCCTCGAAGGAGGTGGCTTCAAAGGCGGTGGTATCAACTTCGACGCCAAGATCCGTCGCAACTCCACCGATCCCGATGATCTCTTCCATGCACACATCGGCGGCATAGATACTTTTGCCCGCGCACTCATTACTGCCGACAATATCCTGCAGAAGAGCGCGTACAAAAAGATCCGCCAGGACCGCTACAGCTCTTACGACAGTGCAGAAGCCAAAGCGTTCGAAGAAGGCAAGTCAACCCTCGAAGACCTCCGCGCTTATGCAGTCAAGAACGGTGAACCAGCCACGCGCAGCGGTAAACAGGAATACATTGAAAACATCATCAACAATTACCTGTAAAGATGAAAAAGCTAACGATTTTACCCCTGGCTGTTTCAGCAGCCCTTGCCATCACCGGTTGCAATGACAGTGGCCATACCGAGCCCGAAAAGGCCGACGCCAAACCCATGCCCACCGATTCCACCGGCATGGACCGCTACCTGTCACAGCCCCTGGTCAGTAATATCTACACCGCCGACCCTTCCGCTCATGTATTCAATGGTCGAATCTATGTCTATCCCTCCCATGATACCGCTACCGGTACACCTGAGAACGACAATGGCGATCATTTCAACATGATGGATTACCACATCCTGTCCATGGATGCCGTAGGTGGTCCCGTTACCGATCACGGCGTAGCCCTCGATATCAAAAATATCCCCTGGGCAGGCCGGCAGCTATGGGCCCCCGATGCAGCTTTCGCCAATGGCACTTATTACTTGTATTTCCCCGTGAAAGACAAGCAGGATGTGTTCAGGATAGGCGTGGCCACCAGTGCCAAACCGGAAGGGCCCTTCGTAGCAGAGAAAGAGCCCATCAAGGGAGCCTATTCCATAGACCCCACCGTCTTTAAGGACGACGATGGTAAGTATTACATGTATTTCGGTGGTATCTGGGGCGGACAGCTCCAGCGCTGGAACAACAACAAATACGATTCCGCTGGCAAACTGCGCAAGCCTGATGAGCTTGCTATCCTGCCACGCATCGCCCGCCTGTCCGCCGATATGAAATCCTTTGCAGAGCCTGTGAAGGAAATAAAGATCCTCGACAGCGCCGGCAATTTGTTCAAGGAAGCCAACAACGATAAGCGTTTCTTCGAGGCCGCCTGGATGCACAAGTACAAGGGCAAGTACTATTTCTCGTATTCCACGGGTGATACCCACAACCTCGTATACGCTACCGGTGACAATCCTTATGGTCCTTTCACCTACAGGGGTATTTTTCTCTATCCCGTGGAAGGCTGGACCAACCACCATTCCATTATTGAAAAGGATGGCAAATGGTTCCTCTTTTACCACGATGTACAACTCTCCGGCAAGACCCACCTCCGCAATGTAAAGGTCACCGAACTGAAGTACAACGAAGATGGCACCATCCAGCCCATCCACGCACAGAAATAAGTAGAAAGCGCACTATTAATAGAAAAACGCCTCCTGTCATTGATGACAGGAGGCGTTTCTTTTTCCAAAAAACAAAAACCCTCCAGCTACTCGCCAGAGGGTCAATGATCTTCTACGATAAATTTCTACAGAGGTCAGAAAAAAGTCACAGGTGTACTATTTACGGGTCGTTGGGGTCAGGGGTTGATTGGTGATCAACAGGATATGGACGACTCTTTGGACTTTACAGGACTTATAATTGAACAGCGTTTTGATGCTGTAAAATTGCCCTCATTCCGCCTTCCAAACAAATCCCTTGACCTGTTTTCACTCCATTTCGGTAATTCACACTACATCCCGTAAGGGAATTTACTTACCGACTATGGAGTACAACCCAGGAACAATCGTATTCTTGTCTACCTAACAACTAACCACCAAAAGGCCCCACCTAACAAACACATTCCCTGTATTCCTTCTGAATTCTGTATTCTATATGCTGTATGCTACTTCTTCAAGTACTTCTCCACACCCGGCCCAATCGCCTGCAGCGCCTTCGTATTTTCCTCCAACACCTTATACGCAGCCGCATTGATGCGGTCCATAGGAATACTCTTCCACTGTTGCATGTCTTTTTCAAATGCACGCCCCATCACCGCCTTCGATAGATCCCTGATAGCACAATAGTTCGCCACCGAATGCCCGTTTTCACTATCGTAATTCGCATTCATGATAAAGAATTCGATCAACTGGTAAAGACTTTGATTCGCCAGACTCAATTCAGTAAGTTTAGCCCGGTACTCCAGGTCAGCACTGCTTTTAAGTTTGGGAAATAAGCGATAGTCATCAAAATGCCTGCCTTCATGAGCCAGGTAACTGATCGTAAAACGCTCACTCGTCAGGTCATAAGCCTTGCGTACACAAAACAAAGCCTCGTCAGTAGCCCAGCCACCTGGAAACAATTTACCAAGCGTCGCATATTCTTCCCAGCCCAGCGTAATGAAATCATCCATGAACACCACTTTTACAGTGAGGCGATCCTTGTTGACCGCGAAAGAATACGTTGTATCCTTTTCAGTCCGCCATACCAACAGATCGTACAAACGACCTGTCTTGCCGATCCCATTCGTGGCATGCAGCCCTTTACTGGCTATATACTGCCCGAAATAAGCATCTACACTGTCATCGGCGATCGCCTGTCCCTTCCGTCCGGGAACGGTATTACCAAGGAACTCCTTTACCTCCGACAAAAAACCAGACTCATACTTCGTAGAAGCATCCAGCAACGAAGCCCGCCAATACCGGTGAAAGATCGCCAGCAGCGGATCAATAGCTGACTTCTTCGATGCCAGGAAATCACTGCTGTCCACCCCATACTTAAATCGCCGGTCAAATGCTTCCTTGAATTGAGCATCTTTGGCAGACACTTTCTTTCCTTTTTCCCAGTCCAGTAAAGGCAGGGCAGCACCCACACGCCCATCAAGACAATAACCAAAAATCGTTTTATAATCAGGTTTGATACTGTCACTTGGAGGAGCCTGTGCAGTAGAAGAGGAGGGGAGTAAACCCATACAACCCAGTAATACCAATACACTTGTCAGTTGACGGATGCCCATGGCGCTTTTTTGTTGTAAAGAACGCCCCTAAAACCTGAAGCCAATTGTACCAGATTAACTTTTCACCAAAACCCTGAACTTTTGAGGAGCTATTTTATACATAGACTTAAACGAGCGCACAAAATGAGGATCATCATAAAAACCATTCCGGAATGCAATATCACTTATCGGAAGATCCGTATGCAGCAATAAAAAAAGCGCCCGCGAGAGTTTCACCTGTAGCTGGTATTCCCCGATCGTGACACCTTTCCTCTCTTTAAAGGCCCGGGCCATATACACCCGGTGCACATTTACCCGGCCCGATAGCGATTCCAGCGAATGGAATACATCCAGTTCATTATCCAGGATGCTTATCACTTTCTCCAGCCACGGCTGCGTTCCCCTGGCCAGCGACACCTGGTTGAGATCAAAGACCCAATCACTGATCAGTTCAAAGGCCAGGTCTTCCGTACCATTATTCTTGAAGTTCACCAACAACTTATACAGCGAGGGAAATAGGCCTGCTTTATAATGATGAAAGCTATCCGGCAACTTCACCGTTGTTTCAAAAGCCTCCTGCCAGCCTAACTTAAATTCAATATTGAAACACTTTCCGCCTCCTTGCCTGAATTCATTCTGGTGGTTATATCCCGCAGGCCTCAACAAAACATCTCCTTGCAGGATACCATGACTATCCCGGCTGCCCTTTTCTACATATTGACCGTTTAGCAGGATGCTCACATACCCATTGTCATGATAATGCTTATCGATCACCTTATAGGGTTCATAATCCGTAATGCACAAATGAAAAAGGCTATTTTCATTTGCCTGCAATTTCTTTCCCCAATATTCTCCTTGTTTTAAATTCATGGCTCAATCCACTAAGGTATTCTAAATACACCAATACCCGCTAAAGTCCTTCAACACCCTTCACCATATCCCCAACAGCCAATGCTGACCCAGGTTTGCAACGCTGGTCCATACGCAGAAGCCTGTATTCTTCTGTATCCTGTATTCTATATTCTGTATTCTATATTCTGTATTCTATATTCTGCATTCCTAAAAAAAATCGTTATCTTCTCTTCATGAAACACCTCCTTATCTGCCTGCTCTTCCCCGCCAGCCTCCTGGCACAAACCTTACCCGATTCCCTCACCAGTAAGATCGATTCCATCTTTAAATTATATACCCCCGCCTCGCCCGGTTGTGCAGTGGCCGTCACCAGGAACGGTACAGTCGTGTTTCAGAAAGGATACGGAATGGCCAACCTCGAATACGCCATTCCCGTCACCCCCAATACCATATTCCACATAGCTTCCGAATCCAAGCAATACACCGCTTTTTGTATCCTGTTGCTCGAAAAAGAGGGTAAGCTATCCCTCGATGATGATATCCGCAAATACCTGAGCTATGTGCCCGACTTCGGCCATAAGATCACCATCCGACATCTCATCTACCATACCAGCGGCCTGCGCGACCAATGGCAATTACTCGCCAATGCCGGCTGGCAGCTCGATGATGTCATTACCCAGGACCATATCATCAAACTCGTATCCAAACAACAGGCACTGAATTTTAACCCCGGCGATGAATGGCTCTATTGCAATACCGGCTATACACTCCTGGCCGAAATAGTACAAAAAGCAAGCGGACTCACCCTTCGCCAATACGCCGATAAGAATATCTTTCAACCATTAGGCATGAAGGATACCCACTTCCACGACAACTACCAGGAGATCGTTCCCGGGCGGGCCTATTCCTATAACTTCCTCCGGCAGGGCAAGTACCAGCATGCCGTACTCAGTTACTCCACCGTGGGCGCCACCAGTTTATTTACCACCGTTCTTGATGAAGCCAAATGGCTCAACAACTATGAGACCGGTACAGTAGGAGGGAAGGACCTTATCGCAAAAATGTACCAGCAGGGTTTATTGAATGATGGCAGAAAACTGAATTATGCCTTTGCCCTCAATTTGGGTAAATACAAAGGCTGGCAACAGATCAGCCATGGCGGTGCAGATGCCGGCTTCCGTACCAACGCCTGCCGCTTTCCCGAAAAAGACCTTGGCATCATCGTGTTTAGCAATTTCGGGTCAGCCGATGTAGGCAGGTTGACCAACCTCATTGCTGATGTATTCATTACCGATACCAAAGAAGAGCCCAAACCCACAGACACCTATTTCACCGACAGTACCTTCCTTAAGAAAATAACAGGCAGGTTCTATTCAGAGCGCGGTGATCTCGCAGAGTTTATTTGGCAAAAGGGCGTACTCAACAGGCGTAACCCCAATGGATTTACCGCCGAACTAAAACTGGTTAAAGTAGACAACAACCGGTTCAAAACACCCGGTGGAGCCGTATACATATTCGATGACAAGAACACCAGGGCCGATTCCATTACAGAATTCAAAATAGAACTGCCCAATACCATACAGATACTGAAGCGCCAGCCTGCCACTGCCCCAGCCATCACCGAAGAGTTTGCGGGCAAATACTTCAGCCCCGAAACAGAAGCCTTTTACTACATCACTTTTAAAGACGGCCAGCTATCCCTGGAGCACCACAAGTATCCTGCCGTACTATTAAAGAACATCGCACCCGACCAGTTCAACAGCCCCCATTGGTGGATGAACCATATCCGCTTCATCCGCGACAAAAAAGGAAAGCCCACCGCCTTTGAAGTAAACGCCGGCAGGGTATTCCACCTGCGGTACGACAAAGTGAAATAGCAAACAGATAAAGGCTGATCAATCTTAGTCCAAACATTCATTTTGGCTTCAACATCCTCCGCTTTGACTTATTGCCGCTTATCGATTCTACTGACTTTTGTGTTGTCAACATCACGACAATAAAAATTATAAACAGACAGTATGAAAACGATCTTCATTACCGGCGCATCCGCCGGCCTGGGCAAGGCAACCGCTAAACTATTCCAGTCAAAAGGCTGGCACGTCATCGCCACCATGCGGGCTCCCGAAAAAGAGACCGAGCTCAGTCAGTTACCCAATGTCACCCTATTGCCCCTGGATGTGACCAATTCCCTACAGATCACAAAAACCGTACAGGAAGCCATCAGCCGGCGCCACATCGATGTTGTATTCAACAACGCCGGTTACGGACTCATAGGCCCCCTCGAATCCTATACCGAAGAGCAGGTAAGAAGTCAGTTTGAAACCAATTTCTTTGGCGTCATCTGGGTCACCCAGGCATTTATTCCGTATTTCAAACAAAGACAACAGGGCCTCTTTATCACCACCACTTCATTATGCGGCCTCGTTACCTATCCCCTTTGTTCCATCTACAATGCCTCCAAATGGGCCCTTGAAGGGTGGAGCGAAAGCATGTCCTACGAACTCGCACAATTTGGCATCGGAATTAAAACCATAGCCCCCGGAGGCATCAAAAGCAATTACATGAACGTAATGAAAATAGCACAGAACGAAGCCTACGATCCACTAATGAAAAGAATGACCGAAGGTTTTACCGACGGCACCCTTATGGAATTTACCGAAGCAGAGAACATAGCAGCCGTCGTATACCAGTCCGCAACCGATCAGCAGAACAAACACACATACCCTGCCGGCAAGGATGCAGAAAGGATTTATTCCAAAAGACTCGAAGAAGGCCCCGAAATATACAGGAAACGCATCAGCCATTACCTCCGGCTCGAAAGCCCATATAGCGAACCGGCCACACAAATGCAGTAATTTGCAGAAGATCTATACCAGCAATTTGATCAATTTTAATGTATGTGCCGATGAAACCAGCTCAACAGCCTGTCGTATTCGATTCCATCTCCGCATTGCACCGCGCATTGGGTTTACCCAAACCCTTGCACCCACTCATCAGCCTTGTCGATTACAGCAATATCAAGGCAGAGACCTCGGAACTCGAAAAAGGAATGCTATTTAATTTTTATAAGGTTTCTTACAAACAGCATTTCAATGGCAAAGTGAAGTACGGACAAAATTATTATGATTTTGAGGAGGGGGGACTGTCATTTGTCGCCCCTCATCAACTCATTGCAGCAACCGACCCTGTGGCTGACTACAGCGGCTATACATTACTCTTCCATCCCGACCTCATCAGCCAATATCCTTTGGGAAAGAACATACAGCGGTACAATTTCTTTACCTATTCCGCCAATGAGGCACTGTTCCTGTCCGAAAAAGAAAAGAATGTCATCATCGGCATTTTTAAGAACATAGCTATGGAATTGGAGTCTGCCATTGACCAGCATAGCCAGGAGGTGCTCGTTTCACAAATAGAACTATTGCTCAACTATAGTAAACGTTATTACAGCAGACAATTTATTACCCGCCAGGCAGCCAGTAATGAACTGCTTATAAAAATGGAAGCCCTGCTATCAGACTATTTCGATACCGGCAAAACACTCTCTACCGGCTTGCCAACCGTTCAACAGTTAGCTGAGCAACTCCATGTTACACCACATTATTTGGGAGATATGTTGCGTACATTGACCGGTCAGAATACACAGCAGCATATCCACAATAAGCTCATTGAAAAAGCAAAGCAAATGCTAAGCGGCACCTCACTCTCTGTGTCCGAGATAGCCTTTACCCTCGGCTTCGAACATCCTCAATCTTTCAACAAAATTTTCAAACGCAAAACCAGCTTATCACCCATGGAATTCAGACAATCTTTCAACTAATCCTACCCATGCTCCTAAGGTATCACCTTCCGCTCCCGCAGTTCATCAAATAACCTATAGAACATCTCCTCCGTATCCACATACTCATGAAAACCCATCCGCCTGGCCTTGCTGCCATCCGCAAAGAAGTCATAGTCCCAGGAGAACACAAAGTCCCCAAATCCCCAGTTGGATAACTGCGCGTAGGAATGCGACGCCAGCCCATATCGTTCCTGCATACCTTGCCACAAAGGCCCTTTATCAGCCATCACCGATTGCAATGGCATGTGCAGCGGAGGCGCTACATCCAGACCAAAATATTGCGCCAGCCTGGGCCACAATTCATTCCACCGGAACAGATCACCATTCGTAATATTAAAAGCCTGGTTGGCAGCAGCAGCATTCGTGGCCGCCCATACCGTAGCCTTGGCCAGCAGCCCCGCATCTGTCATTTCCATCAGCTTGTCATAAGCCCCTGGCTTGCCGGGAAAACGCAAAGGCAATCCAAGCTCTTTGGAGATTGAAGCATATACCGCAATGCTCAATGCCAGGTTCATGGGATTGCCCAAAGCTGTACCACCTACCACCGAAGGACGAATGGCCGACCAGCTCCAGCTTTTACCCGCCTGCTTCCTTTCTAAATATTGTTGCTGGTCCACATTGAATTCCGGCGGCATATGCCCTGCATCACTTTCCCTGGCCGGCGTTTTAAAAGGCCCCAGATGCGCTCCGTACACCTTATAACCCTGCATCAGGCTAATATGCTGCAGTCCTTTCGCAATCGGTTCCACCGCTTCCACCGCATTCACCAGCATCGCCAGGTTGGGAGCCATCAGTTCCGCCCAGCTGGGGCGATCCTGGTAAGCTGAATAGAAAATATGCGTTACTCCTGTCAGATGCGACAATTGCTCCTTGCTTTGCGCCGCATCCAGCAAATCCACCCCTATATGCTGCAATCCCGGTTTATCTACTCCGCCTTTCCGCGAAAGGCCGATCACCTCCCAATTGCCCAATGATAATAAATGCTCCACCAGGTTCGTCCCAATTACCCCATTTGCGCCCACTACCAGTGCCGTTTGCTTGATATTATCCATAATAATTATTGTTTTTGTTGTTGAGAAGAATGACTCACTTCCGTTTCATAATCCACCACGATCATATCCGCCAATAGGGGTTTGATCTGTTCCCGGATAAGCCGCTGGTGCTCCGGGTGCACATAAAAGTTTTTCAAAGCCGCAGCATTGGCAAAGGTCATCACTACACCATGCGAATATCCTTTCGATCTTTCTGAGAAATTCTGACCACCAGTCACCGCCACTATACCAGGTATCACCTTGCCAATACCCCGGATGCTGTTCAGCAGTCCCGCTATCTGCTCAGCGCTGGCATCCGCCTTGAATTGAAACAATACCATGTGAACTACCGGGTGAGTACTGTCCGCAGCAGTTGCCGAAGTATCCGGCGACCAGCCGCAGATCATAACCAGTATAACTAATCCGATCTTTTTCATATGAATGAGTTTGAGTTATAAATGTGTATTTCCGGCAAGGCCGCTTTTTTCCGCCACTTCCCGTACTACCTGCGGAGTGATGCCGGGAGTTGCCAGCGCATGCTGTGCCAGCTCATCCTTCCGGGCAAACCATACCCCTTCATGTTGCTGCGCATACCGCAGGAACCGCTCTATCACCCGCACCCGCGAAGCATGCCCCGATATCCGGTCATGGAAACTGATCAGCATCATACGCCGGCGCGTAGCCCCTTCTTCATACAACTGGTCAAATTCATCCTTCAGCTGCTGCTCATAATCCTGCGGAGAAAATCCGGGGAAATCATAAGAGCCGATATCATTCATATGGATCGTATAAGGCATCGTCACAAAAGGTTTCCCGTTCAGGTCCTGCACATATGGCTCATCCCGGCTCAGATCATTATTGTGGTACACAAAGCCCAATTCCTGCAGCAGGCTCAATGTGTGAACACTGCCCCGCATCCAGTAACAATCATAACCGGCTGGCATAACACCCGTAGCTTTGAAAATACTTTGTTGTACACTTTGTATCCAGGCCCGCTCATCCGCCTTCGACAATTGGTATTGCCAGCTCCATAGTTTCCCATGCGCCGCAGCTTCATGTCCCCGCCGTACAATCTCCCGGGCCAATTGCGGATTTTTGTCTACCGCTTGCCCCACCATAAAAGAGGTCACCTTTATCTGGTATTTGTCAAACAGGTCCAGCAACCTGGGAATACCTTCCTGCACTCCATAATCGAAATACGAATTCGTAGCGAGGTCAGGATACCCTTGTTTGATAGGTACCGGTATCAATCCTGAAGCGCCACTGATTGGTTGGCCACCCGCCTCAAACTGCAGCGAAATAGAAATCGCCAACCTGGCATTGTTGGGCCAGAAAGCCTTTTCCGCCACCCTGCCAGCCTCCATTTCCTGTCGGGTACTTTGCCCCGTTGTTCCTTTTAAGGAGGGCATCGCCAGTCCCGCGGCCCCCAATGATCCTGTCGTTAAAAATGCTCTTCTGTCCATGGTATATATTTAAGTAAGTTTCAGTTCCAACATGCCAGGGCAGCACCTCGAAGCATAACTTGTCCCACTCCGCGGGACGCATTGCCGATTGTCGACTGCCGATTGCCGTCCCACAAAGTTGCCCCCAACTCCCCATGCTTATTGGTATAATTCCGCTACATTTTTGTACCTTTTCTGCATGAAACGCTACCACCAGTACCAGCCCTTATTAATCTCCGACTTCGAGGTAGATGAATGGCACCATCCCGTTCACAGCCACAACCACTATGAACTTATCTATATAAAAAAGGGGAGGGGAACCCACACCATCAACCAGGTCCCTTATCCTTACAAAGCAGGCAACGTTTTCCTCCTCGGGCCCGACGATGAGCATTATTTTCAGATCACCGCAGCTACCCGGTTTATATACCTGAAGTTTAATGATCCTTATAAGTACAAGGACCTCAGCGGCGCCGGTTATAGCTGGCAAAAACTCGAGTACCTGATCAAGAGCCGCGAAACACACGCAGCCGGATTTGCATTGACATCCGCCGACCAACTTATCACCAGTCAACTCTTCCAGGTAGTCGCTGCATTAAAGGAAGATACCAACCACAATGAGCCCCTCATCTGGCTCCAGCTCCTGGCCATCGCCACCGTATTACAAAGGAATATGCCCGAACTCAGGACCGATACCAACAGATCACGCGACATGCAGGCTGTATTCTGTTATTTGCACAAACACATTTATACCCCCGAACACCTGAGGGCCACCGCTATTGCAGCCAACTTCAACATGACTGCCGATTACATCGGTCCCTGGTTTAAGAGGAATACAGGCATCACACTCAGGGAATATATCCACGATTACCGCAAGGTCCTGATCAATCAGCGGATCGCCAGCAGACAATACAGCTTAAAAGAAATTGCCGCCGAATTTGGCCTCACCGATGAAAGCCATGTGAAGAAGATTGTGGCATAAGGTAATCTCAACGCGGTAGAATGGGTGAAAAAACGGTATGTTTCCCTTGCCCCTAAGTCTAATTTTATGAAGTAGCACAGCCCCCAACCTTCATAAAATCAGACATACAATGAAAAAAGTTCCTGCTGGTACCTGGATCGTAATGCTCCTGTCCGTTCTCTTCCTCGGCGGTATGATCATTTACTGGTACAACTATAATGCAAAAGCAACCATTGCCGACCTGCAAAAAGATATGAAAACCTTGGTAGACACCTCAGTGATACTACCCAAAGCGAAAGTGTCAAATGCAGTCCGCATAGAGCAAAAACTGACTAATAAAGATGTAACAGCCCCCCTCAACCTGGCCTGCTCAGATTTTTTCAAAGCCTGGAACAACAAATTAACAAAGGCTCAGGCCGACACTTTTAGGACCCGGATAGATACACAGGCCGGGATACTCAAATTCGCCTATGCAGCCCGCTCAGGCAACCAGTTACTGGCCGTACTATTGATCTCAGTGATCGTGATCACCTTCTTTTGTCTGGCATTTTTTACCAATCTCCTCCGCGATCCACAGGGCAGCACTTCCAATACCACCCAGCTGCAAATTGAAAAAGCCTTCTGGGAATCCATGGACAATGACCCTGAAAAAGCCTCCCCGCCATTCTCCCTGTCCCGCACCCAATTGGCCGTTTGGATCACCATCATCAGTTCTGTATACCTGTATGCCATTTTATGGGACAAGCGAAACATTGGCGAGATCAACAATACCGCCTTATTATTGATGGGTATCTCAGCCGGCACTTTTGCCGTAGGCGCCATTATGGACACTACCGAGATCGAGCAGGGTGTAGTAAGGCACCAGGAAGCCCAGCCCTCCATTAATTTCTTTCGCGATCTCCTGACAGACAACAACGGCATTTCTGTCCATCGCTTTCAAAACGTCGTCTGGACAATAGTGTCCATTATGGTCTACTTTTACCGCTACAGCAATCCGCCCGACCATAACTTTAATAACCTGCCAACCCTCGATACTACACTCCTGGCCCTCACCGGTATCAGCAATGCCACCTATCTTACCCTCAAGACCAGGGAGAATGTTTCCCTGAAAAAACCAGTCACCCTCAATATAAAATTGCTGCTGGACGACAGCGTTGCCGAAAAAGCAGCAATATTGGCTACTGCCGAAGGACTGAACAAGGCAGTGATCAACATCATCACCAGCATAGGAGAGGAGATACATGCAATGCCCAACCCGGCAGATGCCAAAGACACATTCATCGCAAAGGTTGAACCTGATAAATTCCAAAAAATAGAAGCTACCTGGCAAGGGAAGGACGCTATGGCGGGCATTAAATTGAATGGATCCTTTGCTGCCATCATCAAAGACACACCCGAAGAGCAGACAATAGAAATTACCCTGAAAAAGCAACAATAAATACTACCTCCATGATTACCACCTTAACAGGCCGCTGTATGTACATCTGGAAATTGAAGCCCGTGCTCACTAATGAAATGAGTATTCCCAATTTTGTACAGCGTGCCAAAAAAGCAAAACTCAGCAGCGTATGGATCAAAGTGGCCGAAGGAGCCGATCCCTACCAAAACATTACAGGCGCAATGAAAGAACAGTTCATACAGACTGCCGCCAAGCTCAACGAGGCTGGTATTAAAGTATGGGGATGGCATGTGCCTTACTGTAAGACAAGTGCTGATGCCAAAAAAGAAGCCGCCCTGGTAGCCAAGATCTGTAAAGACTTTAAGCTCGAAGGCATTTTAATGGACGCAGAGTCCGAGCCCACTTTCTTCAAAGGCGATGCCACTACCGCCAATGTATATGCAAGCGCGTTGAAAGAAGCCCTCAATGCACAAGGAAAAGGACTGGCCATTTCCAGTCACGATGTGCCACGTAATTTCCCCGGCTTTCCGTTTGATAAGTTTGCACAGCATGCCACCGTCAACGCGCCACAGGTGTATTACGGAGCAAGTTCCAGCGTAGAGAACAGGCTGGACAAAGCCATCAATGCCAATAGCCATCTGCACATACCCTTTGTACCCGTAGGAGCCGGCTGGTTGGGAGATGGAGGAGGATGCAGCAGCGCTTCTGCCTGTGCCGAAAGAGCCATTGCCTTTATGAAACTCGTGAAGAACAACAATTTCCCCGGCTATTCCTTCTGGCATTGGCAGGGAGCGCCGGCTAAATTGTGGGAAGTGTTGTTTTCTGAGCCCGTATAAGTTCTTCTTTGTCATCTCGAACGAAGTACCCCTCCCTTCCTTGTTCATTTCGAAACCCCTTCCTTGTCATCGACTCCCCCTTCTTTGTCATTTCGCCCCCCCTTCTTTGTCATTTCGAACGCAGCGCAGCGGAGTGAGAAATCCGCTATCCAGGCAATCGCCTCTAAGCAAACGCACTGCCGGCTGCCAATTCACGTCTACATAAACTTCGACGGCGATACCCCAAACTCTTTCTTAAACGCCACCGCTGCACCTGCATCCCGGCATGATATAGTTGTAGATTATTATTTGAGAACAAAGCTGCAGGCATCATCATCGCGCGAATAAAAGCGTCAATTCTAAATTCTTGCTGAAACAGCCATCCATCACAGGAAAGCGCAGGATGGACACTCCCGCCGCACACATTATTTTCAATGCTTTAACTTCACCACATGTTGAAATCGATTGCCTTCCTGATGTTCGTCCTGACGCTTACCCACACCTATGCGCAAAACCCCGAATACCCACCTACTGTCACCGTGGCGCAGGATGGCAGCGGCAATTACAAGACCATTCAGGAAGCCATCAATTCCGTACGCGACCTCGCCTATCAACGCGTTACCATCCATATTAAGAAAGGCGTATACCACGAAAAAGTAGTCGTGCCTTCCTGGAAAACCAGGATCACCCTACTGGGTGAGAATAAAGACAGCACCATCATCACCGGCAATGATTTTTCCGGTAAACCCTTGCCCGGGGGAAAAGACAGGGTAGGCAGAGATAAATTTTCGACCTATACGTCCTATACCTTGCTCATAGAAGGAAATGATTTCATAGCAGAGAACCTCACCATCGAAAATACAGCCGGCAGGGTAGGACAGGCCGTGGCCCTCCACGTAGAAGCCGATAGGGTCATCATCAGGAACTGTCGTATCATCGGCAACCAGGATACCCTCTATGCCGCCAAAGAAAACAGCCGTCAGTATTACCAGGATTGTTACATAGAAGGCACTACCGATTTCATCTTTGGCGAGGCCATCGCCCTCTTTAAGAACTGTACCATTAAGAACCTCGTCAATTCCTACCTTACTGCCGCAGCCACCAGGCAGCAACAGCCATTTGGATACGTATTCATCGATTGCAAACTGATCGCCGATACAG
The DNA here is from genome assembly GCF_003555545.1 of Paraflavitalea soli. Lineage (GTDB taxonomy): Bacteria > Bacteroidota > Bacteroidia > Chitinophagales > Chitinophagaceae > Paraflavitalea > Paraflavitalea soli. The sequence goes on from NZ_CP032157.1 coordinate 1,922,856, forward strand.
CCGCCCGCAAGGTCTTCCTCGGCCGTCCCTGGCGGCCCTATGCCAAAACCGTATTCATCCATTGTGAAATGGGCAGCCATATCAACCCCCAGGGCTGGGATCCCTGGAAAGGGGATAGCATGTTTCCTGATAAAGAAAAAACAATCTTTTACGCAGAATATGAAAGCAGCGGCCCCGGGGCCAATCCCACAGCCAGGGTAGCGTGGTCAAGACAACTTTCAGCCAAAGAAGCCCGTCAATACACTATCCCAAACATTTTAGGAGGCCGGGATCGTTGGGACCCTCTAAACCTTCATTGATCAGTAGCTAAACATCGTTCATATATTTTTCGGCTAAAGCCGTATTCACCCCGGTAAAATGACTCAATTACACCCGTTTTACTAGAATTTTTAGCATAAGTTTGCGTCCCGGAACAAAGCTGTTACTTAAACCGCCAGTCGGGATTCCTGTTTCAACTCAACTTTATGCAAAAATCGAACAAGGCAGCCATTGGATTTATTTTCGTTACACTACTCATTGATGTAATGGGATGGGGATTGATCATTCCCGTGATGGCCGATCTGATAGCACAGCTAAAAGGGATACCTGTCAACGAAGCCAGTACTTATGGCGCCCTCTTACTGTCCGTTTTTGCCATCACACAATTTGTATTTGCACCCGTTATCGGTAACCTCAGCGACAGATTTGGCCGCAGGCCCATCCTGTTGTTCTCCTTATTAGGCTTTGGTATTGATTACATCGTATTGGCCCTCGCACCTTCCTACGGATGGTTATTCCTTGGGCGCGTGATCGCCGGCATTACAGGCGCCAGCTTTACCACAGCTACTGCCTACATTGCAGATGTGAGTACCGACGAAACCACCCGCGCCAAGAATTTTGGTATGATCGGCGCAGCCTTTGGTTTAGGCTTTGTACTCGGGCCTGCACTGGGCGCATTCCTGGCCACCTGGGGTATCAGGGCGCCTTTTTATGCAGCCGCAGCCCTTTGCCTGATCAACTGTTTATATGGATATTTCCTGCTTCCCGAATCACTAAGCAAAGAGAACCGCCGCCCCTTCGATTGGAAACGTGCCAATCCCTTCGGCTCCCTTAAATTCCTTACCAGGCACCCCGAGATCGGTGGTCTTGCATTCAGTTTTTTCCTCATCTATCTCGGCAGCCAGTCCGTACAGGGCAACTGGAATTTCTTTACCATTTACCGCTTTGGGTGGACCGAAAAAATGGTGGGTATTTCCCTCGCAGTAGTAGGGGTGTTGGTAGGCGCCGTACAAGGTGGTCTCACCAGGGTCGTTAATCCTAAGATTGGTAATGAGAAGAGCATCTACCTTGGCCTTTCATTGTATACATTGGGATTGATCCTTTTTGCCTTCGCTACACAAACCTGGATGATGTTTGCTTTCCTCATTCCATATTGCCTCGGCGGTATCTGTGGACCTTCTTTGCAATCTGTTATATCAGGTCACGTGCCTTCCAATCAGCAGGGCGAACTGCAGGGAGCACTCACCAGCCTCATGAGTCTTACCACTATCATCGGGCCACTCATCATGAACGGCACCTTTGCATATTTCACCTCCGGCAAAGCACCCTTTCATATGCCGGGTATACATTTTCTGATCGGAGCAGCCTGTATGCTGCTGAGCATCTTTATCACCTACAAAGTATTGACAAAGGAAAAGAAAGAACATCCCGAACTCAAAGAAGTAATTGCCGGCAAAGGCAAACTGACCGACACCCCCGTGCATTAAGCAGTCACCCTAAGCCTGTCGAAGACGGCTGTCAGGCTGAGCTTGTCGAAGCCGGCTAAGAAAGCCTGTCAAAGATTTTCCAGAGAGGAAAAACGTCGGTAAATTCTTTGCTCAGGGTGGGTCGCCCTTTTAGGGCGGCTCACCCTGAGTAAAGCAACCCTCTCTAAATACGTGAAAAACACCCTTTTGCCCCCCACACCGGCAGCTTAATTTTATTGGCAAACAAGTAATATGGATGCCAACAAATGGATAAGCGTAGACAATGATCAGCCTCTTGCCCTCGTAGCAGGTTTTGCAGCTGCAGCAGGTATCGATACCAGCCAGTACCCCATCACCAACTTTAAGATCGAACAGAAAATACTGGATTTTAAAAGCAACAACACCGTCAATGTTGGCCCCTTTGTAAATGGAAATGCCAATATTAAAAACTTCACTACCCAGTACCAGGTCGTTTTGTATTCCAACAGGTCAGAGGTGATCACCGATCCCGATGGCAACCAGATACACAAACGATATGGTTATGGTTTTGGCTTCCTGCTCGATGTAAAGGACATCAACACCAAACTCAACCTCAACTTCAGCATCGTGGCTGCCAGCGCCGCCCTCAACCTCGCCAAAGCCGGCTATTCGGTGAAGGTTTATGGCGTGGACAATGCCCAGCTGGGCCAGCACCTGCCCTCCAATGTGGGCGACTTCAGCAGCAATACCTATAAAAGTCTCCAGAAATTTATACAGGCAGCCAAAGACTACCTCGCAGCCAATACTATTACCAAACTCTATGGCATTGAAAATTTAAAGCGCATCAACATCGAAGCAGAGAACAACGATGCCAGGTCAATCTATTATTCCGCAAAGCAGGTAGCTGATGGCATTACACTCAACAAAGCTGTTATCGAAGCCAGAAGCAAATTTGGTGATGGCATCAACGAGAATATCCTGCAGTTTATCTACACCTACTTTGGTATTACAGATGCCTACACCGAACCTACCGGCGATCAAAAGAAGAATGCCGGCAAATGGATCGAAGGCAAATACAACAAGATTGCAGAGTTCAGCAATACCAATAGCAGTTGGATAGCTGTCGATCCGGCCACCGACAATGGCAAATTTACAGTGCTGGCAGGACTGCCGGATGCCGATAACTACCAGCCACATGCCAAACCGGCCAACTGGGCTACAGATGCCAAAACGCTCGATGATACATTCTCCGAGGTAAGTACCGACTTTTCCTCCTCGTTGAAACTCGCTTCCATAGCCGACACCTCCGGCAAATTCAACACCATCACCATTACCAGGAATATTTCCATGTACATGGATGTGCACGATAATCCCGCCCCGGGCAGCAAAGTGGTAGAAACAAGATATGGGGTAGGCCTCCGGCTTAGCCTGCGCATTTCAGGTATCGAATTCGGCACCAAAATAAACTATGCGACCATTGGTGCTGCCAGCGAAATGGGCCACGCTTCCGTAGAATATGAGATCGTCGGCATGGGGTTCTCTGATGCAGCCATGCTGAAAGATTTTCCCGGACCACAGGATATCAACCAGGATACCATGACCCAGATCAATACAGCTTTCAACACCCTGAAAAATAAACTTTTCACCATGGATGTTTCCGCCTTCCAGCCACAACCTTATATGATCAGGGTCAATGAGCCGGAAAAGGTCGACAATACACTCGCCGCACAGGGATTTGTATTTAGCATGCGGCAGATTGCCGATCGCAACAGGCTGGGCGAAGCCATTCAACAGGCAACAGCACTCGGCATAAAAAAACAGTACGTGCTGGATACCTACAAAAAGCAATGCAACATCACCGATGAAGACGATAAACCCTCACCCGGCCAGAAAAAAGACGCCCGCAAATGGCTCGATTTTGAATAACCACTAAATAGAATTGTATGGCATGGTCAGACCTCATTGCTACCTGCGGTACGCAGCAAACAATGCAAAGAGCGAAAAGCGCTTTAAAACACAATACCATTTATAAATTGGGAAAAGGAGGCTTCGATCCCACAAAGCCAATGACCCTCCAATGCGATTGCTCAGGATTCATAGCCTGGGCCATTGGTATTCCCCGTGAGCTGCCACCCAAAAGCAACAAATGGCTAAGCACCGATCAGTATTGGGCCGGAGGCAAACCCGTTAAAGCCGGTTTGTTCACCCAAAAAGACCTGGCCAGTGAAGCAACCATTGGCGACCTCCTTGTATATCCCGACAGTGGCGGCCACCAGGGACATATATCTGTGATCAGTGCTATAAAGAACAGCAAGCCCAGCCTCATCATCCATTGTTCCAGTGGCAACTTTAAGAATTTCGGTGATGCCATCCGCGAAACCGATCCCTCCATTTTCCTGGCAGGCAATCACAAGACAAGGTTGATGAGGATAAACTACGACCTGTTTAAAAACATGGTGAAATAAAAAAGCATTGTATTCGCTAAGCGTGCGCCGCCTTTCAAAGACGGCCCACGCTTAGCGAAAGGCCGTGCCGAATGGAACCTGTCAATATCTTTATTCCGGTATTCCGTAGGTCCGGCACACTTCTTCATACGATTGCCTGGCTACCCGTGCACCGGCTTTATTACCGCCTGGGATGATGATATACCGGAACTGGTGCTGCGTGGCTATACTTGTATAAATATTCCTGTCATTCACAAACCGTATCTGCAGGTTACCGGGCGAAAGCCGGGCGCTCCAGGTATCAGTGGTCACGCCTCCTTGATTATAAGTAATTTCGATCGGCATCTGCTGCACCGTATTGGCAGGCCAGACGGAAGGGTTATACCCCAACAATTTGCCATACGTCAACACAGAACCACTGTCCAGTACTTGTTGCGTAATAGCAGGCGCCGCTTTATTGTATTTGAATCCCCAAATACCAAATACGGTGTCCTTAATATAAGGATTGGGTGTGAACCATTCGGAATAAATAACATTGGCTGTTCCCGCGGGTCCAGCTGGACCCGTATCCCCTTTTTTACAACCCACGATGGCCAGCCCAAGGGCAAGGGCACCGATCAAATGCATACGAATTTGTTTCATACCACAAAACTATCCGGCATTCAGATGTCAGCCTATCACTCAAATGGACTATTACGCATCACCTATTATGTGTATATAAAAAAATCACCGGCAGAAAGCCGGTGATCTCACCTAATGTATAAACCTCTATTCTTATGAAAACAAACTGCTCAATTGTTGTTTGCTCTGTTGAAACCAGCTAAGAGTAGGTTTCACGCCGGTATCAAAATAATCGATTGTACGGATCTTCACACAGATCGCTACCAGGTCCTTGTTCTCCTCGTTATTACCCGTCAGTCCATTTACTTTAGCCACATTATCTACAATCGAAGCTGTACCCTTGATCTTTATATAATAACTGATACCTTTTTTGAAGAAGTCCAGTTTGGCAGGCAATTCCTGGTCAAACTCAGTAAGCGCCTGCGTAGGCCGTTGGATCAGGAACCAGATGCGGTTCTGATCATCCACCTGTACATTGTTGATCACATGTACGGGCAATTTCAACAGAGATTCATTTTCAGTAAAGAACAAAGCCGATCCCAATGCCAGGATCTGTTGCTTGATCAGGTTAGCAGATTCCAATGTCTCCGGTTGATTGTAAAACTTTGTGGTGGTCATGTCCTTTGTCTTTTTTAACTGTCCAGGTTAATGTTTTGAATCGTATTGCTTGAGAACATGCCAAACAATTCAAGGGCCGTACCAAAATGCAGATGATTGCAAATGAAGCTATTATGAGGTCTGCCTGAAAAAAGACTTTCCCAATTCAGGACAGCTTTTCCAAAAAACCGCACATTGAGCCTGGAAAGAGGGCATAAGCAGCAAGTCCAGGACCAGGAACTTAACACAAACCTGTCTTCGCTCGCTGCTCGGCGCTCGAAGCTTTCTTCCCTTGTAAACCTTCTCCTTTTTTCATTGTTCTCCTTACAAATCATTTCTTTGCAGCATGAGTATATTACAGCCAGCCCGCAAACAGGGGAACAAATTCCAGAATCCTGTTCCTACCACCGTCATGGTGCCCGGCGGCATGGGTAGAGTACTGGCAGCTTATTTAAGGAATAAGAACGAAGTAGTACCGAAGCACCTGCCCGGTCCTTTCCATACCGATACCAGTATATACAATACCCCGCCTGCAACCGGCCTGCGCATCACCTGGCTGGGCCATTCCACCCTGCTCATTGAAATAGAAGGAAAACGCATCCTTACCGACCCCGTATGGAGCAACCGGGCCTCTTTTTCCGCCTTTGTAGGCCCCAAACGTTTTTTTGCGCCGCCCCTGGCCCTGAAAGACCTGCCGCCCCTGGATGCCATCATCATTTCCCACGATCATTACGACCACCTCGATGCCCCAACCATCCGATGGTTTTCTCATAGCCAGGTGCCTTTTTATTGCTCCCTGGGCGTTGGACGTTATTTGCAGCAATATGGAGTAGGGACCCGGCGCATTACCGAAATGGATTGGACCAACCAGGCTACCATCGCCAACGAGCTGACCCTTACCGCCCTGCCCGCCCGCCATTTTTCAGGCAGGGGATTGCTCAACAGGTTCCAGACCCTCTGGTCCTCTTTTGCCATCCGCAGCAGCCATCACAATATCTATTATGGCGCTGATTCCGGCTGGCACAGTGGTTTTGCAGAAATAGGGCAGGCTTATGGCCCCTTCGACCTCACCATGCTCGAAATAGGGGCTTCCAGTCCTTTTTGGACCGATATCCATATGGGGCCTATCCGTGCGGCAGAAGCCCACCAGGCCCTACAGGGAAAGCTCCTTATGCCCATACATTGGGGTACTTTCAACCTGGCCCTCCATCCCTGGAATGAACCCATTCAAACCCTTATCAAAACAGCTGCAGCGAAAGGCATTCAGCTTTTTGCCCCTCAACCGGGCGACCCCATCACGGTCACCGGACAACCCTATATCAATCCCTGGTGGGAAACAAATAGTGGTAAATGACGAGTACCACTCGCCATTTACTACTTGCCATTATCTTCCTGTATCTTTGCAGCCGCTCTGCAGATAGATTTTTATCCTTTTTAAAACATCGTCTTGAAGCATCTAAAGGCCATCAATAAATATTTCTGGAAATACCGGTGGAGACTGGGACTGGGTATTCTTTTTATTATCGTATCCAACTACTTTGCCATCCTGGCACCCCAGGTCACAGGATATGTTTTTGAAGTAGTACAACGCTCCCTGGGCGTGGTCATGAAAGACCGCCACCATGCAGAGTATGACTGGCTGGTCAACCGGTTCATCAGCTTTGCCGAACAATACAAAGGCATTTCCGTAGTGGCCCTTTGTGGCATCGTAATCCTCGTATTGGCCCTCATTCGTGGCATCTTTATGTTCCTCATGCGGCAAACCATCATCGTCATGAGCCGCCACATCGAATTTGACCAGAAGAATGAAGTGTTTCAGCATTACCTGAAGCTGGATCTTAACTTCTATAAAACACACAACACGGGCGACCTCATGAGTCGCATATCCGAAGATGTAAGCAGGGTACGTATGTTTACCGGGCCAGCCATCATGTACCTCATCAACCTCATTACACTCATCGGCCTGGCACTTTACTACATGATCAAAAAAGATGGACTGCTCACTTTATACGTATTAGCGCCATTGCCCATCCTCGCTATTACCATTTATGTAGTGAACAATATCATCCACAAAAAAAGCGAACACATACAGTCCCTCTTATCCGACCTCACCACCAATGCCCAGCAATCCTATTCCGGTATACGCGTCATTAAATCTTTTGTGCAGGAAGATGCCATGTATGGCTTCTTTGAAAAGAACAGTGAAGACTATAAACGCAGTGCCATTGGACTGGCAAAGATGGAAGCCATCTATTTCCCTTCCATGACACTGATCATTGGCCTCAGTACCATTTTTACCATCATGATCGGTGGTATTTATGCCATCTATGGTACCCACAATGTAGACATCAGCACCATTGCCGAATTTGTAATGTACATCAACATGCTCACCTTTCCCGTGAGCGCCATCGGGTGGACGGCCAGCATGATCCAGCGGGCATCCGCCTCCCAGAAAAGGCTCAATGAATTTCTCGATACCCCATCTGCCATTAACAATCCGGCGAAGGCCCTGAGCCCCGCCTTGCAGGGACATATCGTGTTCAACCAGGTCGATTTCGTATACCCCAACACCGGTATCCAGGCCCTCTCCAAATTCAACCTCTCCATCGGCAAAGGCCAAAAAATTGCCATCATCGGCCACACAGGATCCGGCAAGACCACCATTGCACAACTGCTCCTGCGCATGTATGATCCCACAGCAGGCAGCATCAGTATTGATGGTGTACCCATCAGCAGCATGGACCTGCAAAGTCTGCGCAGGCAGATCAGTTATGTCCCCCAGGATGTCTTCCTGTTCAGTGATACCATTGCCAACAACATCAGCTTTGGACTGGGTGAAACGCCCGAGCCCGTTGTTCAGCAGGCTGCCCGTTATGCCAGTGTGGAAAAAGAGATACAGGGCTTTCACGGCGGTTATGCCACCATGATTGGTGAAAGAGGGGTTACACTCAGCGGCGGACAAAAACAACGTATCTCCATTGCCCGCGCCCTCATCAAAGATCCGCAGATCGTTGTATTCGATGATTGCCTCAGTGCAGTAGATGCGAAAACCGAAAAGGAGATACTGGGCAACCTTAGCCTGTTCCTTAAAGAAAAGACCGCTATCATCATTACGCATCGGATTTTTACTTTATTTGACTTCGACATGATCGTCGTTATTGAGGATGGTACCATCCGGGAAATGGGCACACATAATGATTTACTGTCACGTAACGGTTACTACACTTATTTGTATGAGCAACAACAACAGGAACGTGAGGAAACGACTGAGGAAAATTGATCATACAATTTATTTTGGATCATTCGCTAATTAAGTGCCCGGAAATTTTGTCGGTTCCAAAACAATATTATATTTGTGCCTGCTTTTTTTGTAGAATTGCCAATTATTAAACTGCAAAATTTAAATGACTGTGGCGTACGAAAACAATGACAAACGAATGGAAAGCGTTTACAGCAAACGCATCAGGGCCGGGAAAAGAAGAACTTACTTCTTCGATGTGAGAGCTACCCGCGGTAATGATTACTACATCACCATTACAGAGAGTCGCAAGAAATTCAACGAAAATGGTTATGACAGGCACAAGATCTTCTTGTACAAAGAAGACTTCAACAAGTTCCTGAAAGCCTTAACCGAAGCGGTGGATTATGTGAAAACAGACCTGATGCCCAACTTTGATTTCGACGCCTATAACCATGATCAGGTAGCCGAAGGCGAAGAAGGAGAGAATGTTTCTGTAGATGCTGAAGGTGCTGAGGAAGTGATCACAGCAAGCGCCGCCGTCGTTACACCCGTAAGCAATGTGCCTGCTCCTACAGTGGCCGATGCCGGTGACGAAGTCGACAAATGGTAAACAACTTACTGACTACTATAGTAAAGCTCCTCTTGCAGGAGCTTTTTTTATGGCCGTACCCCAGTGGAGATCACCAGCTTAAAAGCCAATGGGTGGGTCACCTTTTCCAGGCAACTCACCCATTGGCCTATGGACCATAAACGTATTATTTCTTATTCGGTCTTGCTTCCTTGGGAATGATCTGTTGCCTGGGAAAGGCATTCATCCGGTCATCCATGATCACCCCGCCCCCAATGGGCATTGCCGCCACTGCCTTCGTGTCAGGTACCAGGCAGGGCATATTATCGGGAGTCAGCGTATACACTTTACCCCTTGCTGTAGCATGCGACAACCGTGCTGTCACCAGTGCTCCTTGCCTCATCCGTTGAGCTTCCAGTAATTTCCGGTACTGCTCCACTTTCGAGGTATCCTGGGAGGGCAGCATCTTTACCTTAGCATCAGGTTGGCTAAAAGAGCCCAATAGCGCAGCTTCCAGCTTTTTCTTTGCTCCATCGGAAAGAGGCTTCTGGGCCACCACAACCGTAGTGACCGCCAGCAAAAAGGAAAAAATGATACATGGTTTCATACACTGGGTTTTAGGGATGATGCCCTTTACCTCCATTTTACACAACTACTGCTTCATTTTTTTCCAGGCATTGATCAATCCGTTGGTAGAGGCATCATGTCCCTTCACCGGTTTATCGTTCTCCAGCTCAGGCAGGATATTATTAGCCAATTGTTTACCCAGTTCCACCCCCCATTGGTCAAAGCTGAAGATATTCCAGATCACCCCTTGTACAAATATCTTGTGCTCATACAAAGCGATCAGTTGACCCAGCGTATAAGGCGTGATCTTTTTGATCAAAATGGAGTTGGTAGGCCGGTTGCCGGCAAACTCTTTGAATGGGGTCAGCGCTTCGATCTCTTCTTCGCTTTTACCTGCTTTCTCCAATTCTGCAGCCACTTCTTTACCCGTTTTTCCATTCATGAGCGCTTCCGTTTGGGCAAAGAAATTCGACAACAGCTTGGCATGATGGTCGCCAATAGGATTATGACTAATCGCCGGTGCAATGAAATCACAAGGGATCAGCACCGTGCCCTGGTGTATCAATTGGTAAAATGCATGTTGTCCATTTGTACCCGGCTCACCCCAGATCACAGGCCCCGTAGCATAACTCACCGGCTTTCCTTTGCGGTCTACACTCTTGCCATTGCTTTCCATATTCCCTTGCTGGAAATAAGCAGCAAAGCGATGCAGGTATTGATCATAAGGCAGGATAGCCTCAGTTTGTGAGCCAAAGAAATCAGTGTACCACAAGCCTACCAGCGCCATGATCACCGGTATATTCTTATCGAAGGGCGTAGTACGGAAATGATGGTCCGTAGCGTGACCGCCTTTCAGTAATTGTTCAAAATTATCATATCCGATCGTCAACGCTATTGACAGACCGATAGAACTCCACAGTGAATAACGGCCGCCTACCCAATCCCAGAAACCAAACATATTGGCCTTGTCAATACCAAATTTGGTCACCTCTTTCTCATTGGTGGAGAGCGCCACAAAATGCTTCGCAACGTGTGCTTCTTCTACAGCCGATTGCAGGAACCAGGCGCGTGCAGTAAGCGCATTCGTCATCGTCTCCTGCGTAGTGAAGGTCTTGGACGCGATCAGGAAAAGCGTTTCCTCGGCATTTACCTTCTTTAAGGTCTCTGCAATATGTGTAGCATCTACATTCGATACAAAGTACACCTGCATGCCTTCCAGCCAGTAAGGCTTCAGCGCCTCCGTCACCATATAAGGCCCCAGGTCGCTGCCACCAATACCTATATTGACAATAGAACGGATCTTCTTGCCTGTATAGCCTGTCCAGGCGCCACTGTGCACCCGCTCACAAAAGCTGCGCATTTGTTGCCACACAGCCTGCACATCAGGCATTACATCCTTGCCACCTGTATAAACCGGTTGACCGGAAAAATTACGCAAGGCAGTATGTAATACAGCGCGACCCTCAGTAGCATTGATCGTATCGCCGCTGAACATCGAACTGATCGCTTTGTCCAGTTCACACTCCTCTGCCAGGTCCAGCAAGTGCTGTACAGTCTTTTCCGTGATCCTGTTCTTGGAATAATCAAACAGGATGTCCTCCAGTTGCAGCGAAAACTTGTGGAAACGCTCGGGGTCATCAGCAAACAATTCCCGCAGGTGCGATTTGCTTATCTTCTTATAATGCTCTTCTAACTTGCCCCAGGCCTTCGTACGATGTGGTTTAATAGTTGGTAGCATATCTCGTATTATTGATTTCAAATGTAACAAAGCGTTTGAATATTACCCTTTATAAGATCGTAAGTGCTAACCTGTATTATCGGAAAATACAGCAGCAAACAGTTGTTTGCCAGGAAAAATAACATTTCCTTCATAGAGCAACTTAATTCTATTGTGATCCCTAAGGTTCGCCTGACCCTCAACCGTGACCTGCTTATACTACGGTTTTTACAGGTGTAATTGTTATAATAAGCTCTTTATGTTTAGTAGCATTGGGTGGCCTTTGGCCGCCCTTTTTTTATCACAGCTGCCCGATCACCTTCACCGTATGCTCTACCATCTCCCTGGTAATATCCAGGTGCAGCACCAGGCGTATCTGGGTAGGGGCAATAGCAATGGCCCGTATATGGTTTTCCTTAAGACGCTCAACAATGTCAGCAGCGGTACGGTTCGCCTTTACCTCAAAAATCACAATATTCGTTTCCACCGGCAATATCCCGGCCGTAAAGCCCGATTGCCGCAGCGCATCTGCCAGCATTTGGGCATGCTGATGGTCAGTCGCCAGCCGCTCTACATGGTTTTCCAGCGCATAAATTCCCGCTGCTGCCATATAGCCCGCCTGCCGCATACCACCACCAAATACTTTGCGGATCCGTCTGCCTTTTTTGATAAAGGCCGCCGGGCCCATCAGGATACTACCCACCGGGCAGCCCAGTCCCTTATTCAGGCATACCGATATACTGTGAAATAATTCGCCATGTTGCCGGGCCGATTCACCCCTTGCCACCAGGGCATTGAACAAGCGCGCCCCATCCAGGTGCAGGTGCAATTGATGGTCATCACATACCTTCCGTATCTGTTGAATGGAAGCCAGGTCATAACAACTACCACCGCCACGATTGGCGGTATTCTCCAGGCACACCAACGAGGTACGCGCCTTATGTACATCATCGGGATTGATCGCCTGCAATACCTGTTGCGCCGATATCCTGCCATGTTCGCCATCCAGCAGTCTTACCTGGGCGCCGGCATTAAAAGCAATACCACCACCTTCATATTGGTACACATGGGCCGTTCTGTCGCAGATCACCTCATCGCCGGGCTGCGTATGGACTTTGATCCCCACCTGGTTCGACATAGTGCCCGTAGGGCAATACAAGGCCGCTTCCATGCCAAACAGGGCAGCAGCCATGCTCTCCAGTTTATTGACAGAAGGGTCTTCTCCAAATACATCGTCACCAACAGGGGCTTTCAGCATCGCATCCAGCATGGCCGGAGTAGGGCGGGTTACCGTATCAGATCGCAGGTCAACTATCATAGCTTGTAAAGTTAGCTGCGAAAGTACAGGAGATTGCATTAAAAAGACAACCGCTCCGGTAAATTCCGGAGCGGTTGGCAAACCCAAAGGGTTTGAGTGATTCAGCAAGGAATATTATCTTATTTTTTGATGATCCTGTATACATGCCGCTCCCCATTCACCACCACGTGCAGCAGGTACATACCCGCCACCGTACCCGGAATATTCACTGGTATATAATGAACACCTTTCTCCATGCTGCGCTTGCCTGTAAGGCCGGCTACATCAGAACGGCGTCCCATCAGATCAAACAAGGTAATTTCCGTCAGGCTGTTCTGCGACAACTGCAGCATCAACGTCGATTCATTCGTCACTGCATTCGTCGACAATAATATACTGGTGGTATTACAGCTGTTCACCGTGATGATGGGAGAGTACAACACCATGCCATTTTCATTGACCGTCTTCAACCGGTAATAAATAGTACCTGGCAGTGGCGACTGATCGGTCCATACATAGTTGCCGGATGCATTTGGCTTAACAGTACCGGCTGCAGAGAAGTTGACCTTATCGCTACTGCGTTCAACGCTAAAGTCGCCAATAACATTCGTAGCCGTGGTCCATTTCACTTGTACAGTCTGCTCTCTGCACAAACCCGAGAACGATTTCAGCACCAGTGGCAGGGAAGTATTGGTAGAGATGGACCCCAATGTTAAGTAGGGTGTACTGTTGAAAACAGAAGCAGGAACAGTCACTATAGCTACACCACCCGAAGTCGTAATGCTGATGGTGGGCGTAGTCAATATCGTAGCATTGGTGAAATCCCCATCGGCATCTACCAGCAGCCGCAAGTCGCTGGTATTGAGGGATACGTAGCCTGGTGTAATCGCATCAAAATTGAACTTTAGCTTTACATCTGTATTCGTAAAATTGGTCTTTTGAACCAGCCATTCCCGTCCAATGCGGCAGCAAATGCCCGTTGGCCGATCGCCCAGAACCGTATAGGATGCATAGGGAAGACCATTATTATGCCCCACAATAAAGTACGATTTATCGCCGGCGGTAAAGGTGCCGGTATTGGTGGCCTGGTTTACCGTTTCGCTTGGCCCGATATAAATCGTCATAATATCAGGATTGGTGGAGGTACTCCTGGATTGCTTTTGTAGCAAGGCGCCATTATCATCCCGGGCAATACCAATAATATTATTGTTATAAGCGGCATTGGTGGCCACATTCCATACAATGGTGTTGTCGGAGGCCCGATAATTATGTCCCAGCGTCACTCCATATTTAATGCCCAGGTAGGTTTCCACTTTCTCCCGTGTAGTAGTGCCATGTGAGGTATTCGCATAGGTGATGATCTCAGCGATGCCGCCATCATAGAATTCAAGGTTACCACTTTTTTGATAGCCCAGTGCATTATTCATATTGGTGGCAATCCGGCCAAATCCTGCCTGCGTGCCCAGGGAGGTACCTGCCCGGAAGGTTTCACGGCGGGAATAATTATAATCAAACGTAAACATACTGAGCATGTCTGTCGTCCACACATTGCTAACAATCTGGTCATTCATATTCCAGCTGTCATTGACAGAATAGCCACTACGCACATCAAAGGAATTGAACTTATTCATACCTGCCTCTCCGGCAAACAGGAACTTACCGGGCGTGGTCAGGTTATTCGCGCCGGGAACGATCACCGCATACACTTCGTAGGGATTGCTGGCTGTAGACATTACGCCATTACTTGTAATATCCATAAAGTCGGCATCAGACGTAGCTTGCGCCGCTTCATCAAAATCAACCACGGGGTTGAAATTCATGTTTTTGGTAGCCGTATTCCTATACCTCGGCTGGTTGTTGGCAGTACCATTGGTAGCATGCCGGGCATTACCCGATTGATCATTCCAACTGCTTATCCTCGTATTATCTGTAGTACTCGAGGTCCCTGCATCCGCCTTCACCCAGAAACTGGCGCCCGTAATACCACCCGGCGCCGGGCTGCAGGCAACGATCGTTCGCCAACTGGGAGGATTCGTTACCGAAGGCGCATAGGCAGTTCCTGCCACAGTGATCTCAGTACACCGCGCATCCAGCGTTTGTGATACAACCGCTGTAGGACTTATATCATAAGCTATCCAGAAATAATTGGTTCCCGGCACCAGCTTTTGTGTTCCATTAACAGTGATCGTGGTTGAAACAGGGGTAATGGTAGCGCCTCCCAACTCATTGGCCGGGGCAAAACCACTCGCATCTCCCGTGTAATAAACGTGGATGCCGGTCAGGTTGGCTACCGCTGTAGTAACAATGTCAAACTTCATCTGTGTAAGATTGATGGGAGAGGTCACCCCCTTTGTTACTACCTGCACACTAATAATACCTTGTTGCTGCGTATTACATTTTGAAACATTGGCCGTGATCTGTCCGGTAGTAGAAGACACGTAGGTCATATTGTTGGGTGTCCACCTGTAGGTCCGGCCATCTTCAGGCTTTTGATAAAGCCAGTTAGTTTCCGATCCATAGGTGGCTACTGCAGAACCATCGAGACCACTGACGGAATAAAAATCGGTCGCACTTACACCGCCATTGATACCTATTGAGGCCGAGCCATTGTTGACTGATTTATTATTCTGATCATAAATAAATTCAATAATGTTCGTGCCTTCATACAATTTCACCTGAAAGGAGATGACAGCACCGTTTGCATTATAGTTCCAGCGTGCATTATTCCATTGAACCGTTAATATCCGGCTGCCCGTAGTGCCGGTCACCGCGTAGGTAAGACCGCCACCCGGTATCCACAGGTCATCCCATAAAGGCGCAATAATTGGACCATTGCCAGTAGTAGTAAGGGCGTTGCTGTTCAGCGTATTCGTGGTATTGTTTCCCAAACTAAGCCATCCATTGGTACTCACCCTGAAATCAGAATAAGCGCCACCGGCATAATAAAAAGTAAAACCAAGGAATAAATTACTGGACAATCTATCGTCCTCGTTGTTGGTAAATACGGTAGTACCAGAGATAGCGTTCCAGGTTCCGCTTACCGAAGTGAAGCTAAAGCTTAGTTGGCTGAAGGAATCAATACTGTTTAAGCAGCTAATCAATGTTAGCAATAACACAAGCCTCCACTTGTGTAGAAATTTTTGCATGGGAAAATGGATTTAGGGGTTTCCTTTGTGTAGGGGTCAACTACGTTACAGGATATTAAAACGATTTAATGTCCCGCAGATTGCTTCTGCATGGTAAAAAAAAATAAAGTATAATTGACTTATGTGTTAAATGAAGTAGTTGAAGCTATTAGACAGGCTATAAAATACCTATTCACAAAGCTGCATCACAGCTCATATTTATTATTCCTTGATAATAGTCAAACCCGCACCAGGCCTGCAAAAAGCCCGAAGCAGTTCTACGATAGTTACACTTATTATCGCCGGTATCTTATACTATAGAGTAGGTGTATAAGACCCCGGGGTTCTATTTTGTTTTGGTAAATAACAAATCTGTCGATGCTGTAACGTTGACCAGGAAACCACTAATTAAAATACTGAAAGAGGAGAAGAAAGCAGATTGCAATAAATCTTATCGTTTGATCACGCCAGTGATCTTAAGGAGTATATAAACATTGTAACCGGGGATGATAGAGGCCCAGCCTGGCTGGCCTGCCTTCTCAAAAATATGCCACAGTAGGGCAATAACAAATACAACCACAAAAACCTGGAGGGTTAAAGTAAGTAACATAGCGTACGGATTTAGTTAAGTACAATATAGTAGCACCGCGACTTATATACAAGTATAGCCCACCTATTTAATTTATTGTGACTCACCTAAAAGAAAGCCCGGCGACTGTACTAAGGAAGTAGACCCGCTTGATCCTGATCAACAGGCATAAACCGCAACACATTCATTATTGACAACGATCAATTAGAATACAATTCCAGCGGCAAACCATCCGGATCAGCAAAAAAAGTAAATCGACGGCCCGTGTATTCATCCGTGCGGATCGCTTCAACTACTACCCCCTTCGAATGAAGCCAGGTAACCGCCGCTTCGATGTCAGTTACACCAAATGCCAGATGCCGCAATCCACAGGCCTCCGGACCACTCGGACGGGGTGGGGGATCGGGAAAGGAAAACAACTCGATCAGGTATTGCCCGTTGAGGCAAAGGTCCAGCTTAAAAGATTGCCGGGCCGCCCGGTACACTTCCTGCTGAATGGTAAAACCCAATATGTCAGTATAAAACTGTTTCGACCGTTCGTAGTCCGAACAGATGATGGCGATATGATGTACTTGCTGAAGCGCTAACATGCCACGAAGATACCTGATTTCTACATCTCTGTCCCTTCTGCAAGTGCTTCCTGTATAGTTTGCCACCGGTAGGCAGACAACTCCTTTTCGGCACTGTTGAAGAAACTACTGAAAATAGCAGTAATGCATGTTTTCTCAATGGCCCGCAGCCATCCTATGATCTCCGCATTGTTCATACCACGGATCACCCATTTACTCAACATCGCTAGGTCTCTGGCCGGCAGCTTGCCTACGATCTCTTTTTCCAGTCCCAGCAATTCTGCATCATTATAATAACGCCACAATAAACTGTTCAGCAAACTGTCTTCCCTTGTCATACAATCCAGGTGCGTGACCAGGAAACTGGTGAATGCTTTCAGAATGAGTTTTCCCGCTGCCGCTTTTTCTCTGGCGTCCACGGCATGACAATAAGCATTCATGGCTCCGCGCAGCTTTTGTGCCTGTATCGTATTGGCCTGGTATTGCTGCTTCATATTGCCAATCAGTTGAGGGTGATATGCTATAACGTAGGGAAAAATAAACCGTTCTACATGCAGGATGTGCTGATTGAAACAATACAGCGCTTCCCCGATGCTTTCCTGTGCCCGGACAGCTTCCTGCTCCCTGGTAAAATCAGTTTGTTGCACCTGCATGCCCGTCTCATACAAAAAAGCCCTTAACCCCTTGTGCACCTGGTTGAAGATATTATATCGGTCCATAGTATACGAATTTTTGCTACTCATCCAAATATCCGATACCAATACCAGGATAACCAATCCTATCCGAATGAATTGCAACAACATTAGAATGATCTGCCACATTTTCCCGCCGGCCCATTCATAATAAAGAACGGGGCCTGTTATAAGCCCCGTCATTTACTGTAAAAATAGCTGCCGCTTAAGAGGCCTGACGCTGCACAAAATCTTCCAGGATAATATCAGTCACGCCGTCGTGCCTTTTAATGCTTGTTTTCGTTGGATAATAGCCTGCTTTCTGAAACTTTACAGGTTGGGGAATAGACCGGCTAAAATTGATCGTCGTGTCAATAAATGCCTTGGTGATCATGGGCTCCATAAAAGTCACTTTACCATCATAACTGCCATAAATAAAAGTTTGGGTAAAGGTTTTACCACCTCCCAATTCACCAGACGTGGGATCCAGCCAGTGCATACCCATTTTGGGAACACCAGGCGCCGGGGCAATATGGCCCGCAGGGAGATAGGCTGCATCCGGAAACTTGTTCATCTTCGTTTCATCCGTTGTAGCATCTACCTCGGCTGGTGATACAAAGTAATAATGGAAGTCAAAGTGCGGCAACATATACATGGGACCTTCATGACCGCTGGGGTTCCAGTCCAGCAGCACGTGGTTAAAAGGCGTACCATGTTTTTCATTGAGCGAAAGTACCAGGTGGTTTTCATGACCAGTATGGTTTGAATTAATGGGAACACTGCTCAATGCCGCATCACTAATGGAGATCGCCAGCTTTTCGGGTGTGCCATCGGTCTTCAGTTTTGACCAGGTCCACGCTTTCCCATTATACAGCTGCTGTACATTACCTTTTAAAATGCCGTCATCGTCCTTGTCTTTCTTACAGGCGGTTGCCAATGCTGCTACTGCCAGGCAGCTCAAAAACACTTTTTTCATTTGATAATAATTTGGTGCGCTTAAATCGCTATTGTAATAATTTTCACAAAGCTGCATTACCCAAGCCTGCCAGCCATTGCCAGACTGTATGAAATGCAGGCAAGCTTGTATGAGTTGATGATAATTTTACAGCACATGTAAGTTCATATGGCCAATCATGGCTATATTTGGTAAGTATTTTAACCCTCAATCGTTGTCCAAATATTTTCATTTACTCGCCGTATGCATACTGTGGTGCCATATTTCGCTGGCCCGCCAGGTAATTGCCAAAAAGGGAAGCAAATCTGAATTCCTCGCTGCTCCCACAGCAGGCGTCCCCGACGCCCGGCAATATGTATTTTCCCGGTTTAGTACTTTTAATGGCCTCGCCTCCAATATGGTCAATAACCTCGTGCAGGATCGCAGAGGATATATGTGGCTGGCTACTCCCAATGGCCTGCAGCGCTATGATGGCAACAAATTCATCACTTTCAAACATCAGCACCGCGATCCACTCACATTGCCCGATGACAACGTAGGCCGGGTATACATGGATAAACAGAACAGGTTATGGGTATTGACCGCCGATAATAAGATCGGCATCTTTGATACGGAAAACTTTTCCTACCATGGCGTCAGGATTGCCTGGCAAAAAGATACTCCCACCGTTTTTGTCGCCAAGACCATGGTGGAAAAAGGTGATGGAAAAGTATTGCTCATGATGGGCTGGCATGAAGTATATGAATTCTCCGAAGCATCCAATAGCTTTGTCATCACCGAAAAAATAGTCTACAAACCCGCCCAATGGAAAAGACTGTCATTTTTTCAGGATACCCTCACCGGGCGTTCCTGGCTCGGCTGCGATTCAGGATTGGTCATGTACGACCCGGTCACAAAGAACATCAATTACCGCGGGCACAATCCAGACCACAATAAGATCATAGAGGCCATGAGTGAACCCACTAATGTGCACTTAACGTTTATTGACGAGTCGGGCCATGCAGCATTCGCTACCTGGGATCAGAAACGGGACGGTGGTCCACGCTTACATTATTACAACACCAAAACCGGTGAAAAGCGAAAACACGATATTAATGGAGAATTGTATGGAGGCGGCTATGGCGAGATTCACGGCATAGTGCAACAACGCAACGGCCGCTTATGGGTCCTCGGCCTTCCGTTTATTGCTGAATATGTAGGAGGTAAACACGCACTGCAAGGCTTGCGCAATGAACACAAGGATGAGCAGAGCCTCAGCTTTGATGTAGCCAATTACATGTATGAAGACCATGCCCAAAACCTGTGGGTATGCACCAGCAACGGCCTGTTCCTCTTCAATCCCGATGCCCAGGTATTTAATGCCTACAATTTATTGCGTCCTGATGGAGCAGGGGTAGTGGATGGCCCCTCCAAATGTGTGCTCGAAGTAGACAGCAACCAGATATGGGTAGGTACCTGGGGCGTGGGCATCTATGCCTACGACAGGAATTTCAAGCCCATTAACCTCCCTGCCTCCATGGACCGGTATCAGGCCCCTTATGCCATCTGGTGCATGGAGCGCCAGCGCACCACCGGCAATATATGGATGGGCGGGCAGGACGGCTTCATAGTAATACACCAACCCGCTACCGGACAAACCGGCGAATACCGCTTTGATGCTTTTGAAGGCCGCACCATCCGCCAGATGGTGCAGGACCATCAGGGTAACCTCTGGTTTGGTACACAGGGAGGTCGTGTAGTAAAATGGACCTACCAACCCGGCAGGGATACAAAAGAGGGCTTTACCGAGATCACAAAGTCAGCCCTGATATTAAAATTATTTGTGGACAAGGACGGCTTTATATGGGTAGGCACCTTTGGACAAGGATTGCTGAAAATAGATCCAATCACCAATAAGATCATTGAACATTATGGCGCTAAAGGTCCTAAAGGCAGGCGCATGTGGAACGATAGTCCCAGTGATATAGTGCAGCTCAACGATAGCATCCTCGTGGTGGCCAATCATGGGCTCTCTTTGCTAAATGTAAGGACCGGCAACATTGGCTTTATCAGTACCGATGAAGGATTACCCGCCAATAACGTGATGTGCCTGGCAAAAGATAAACGTGGTATGCTGTGGTTGGGTATGATCAGTGGTATTTGCCGGGTGAACCTCGAAAAAATGACCTTTACTTATTATGACCGTCGTGATGGTATGCCGGCTGATTATTTTGAATGTGATGATGCCCACCATCTCAGCGACGGGCGCATCCTGTTTACCAGCGCACATAACTTCGTTGTCTTTGATCCGGAAAAGATGGTTAAGAATACCCCGCCTCCGGATGCCGTGCTGAAAGATATCAGGTTGGCCAATATTTCCCTGCCCATGGATTCCGTGAGCAAGCTCTTTGCTATCCACCTGCAGCATGATAAAAGTTCCATTACCATAGAATTTGGCGGCTTCAACTATACCCGCCAGGATAAGGTTGATTTTTATTATCAGTTGGCAGGCGTAGACAAAGATTGGGTGCATGCCGATGATCGACGCCAGGCCATGTACAACTACCTTCGTCCGGGCAATTATATCTTTAAGGTAAAAAGTAAAAATGCAGATGGGGTGGAAAGCACCGGCATTACCTCCCTGCGGATCAGTGTGGAACCTCCTTTTTGGCGTACCTGGTGGTTTTACAGCTTCCTCGTCCTGTTAGCCATTGGCATCCTGTATTGGATAGACCGTGAGCGCATGCGGCGCATCCGTGAGCTCCAGGCCATGCGCACACAAATTGCCGGCAACCTCCACAGTGATATCAATACAACCCTCAACAACATCAACATGCTGAGCGAGATGGCCAAGATCAAAGCCGATAAAGACCTTACCCGCTCCAAAGAATACATAGACCAGATCAGTGAAAAAAGCCACAATATGATCATTGCCATGGACGATATGTTGTGGAGCATCGATCCGCAAAACGATAGCATGGAGAAAACCCTGCTGCGGATGCTGGAATATGTAGATGCACTCATCAACCGGCACGGCGCCAATATAGATATACTGGTGGATGAACACGTACGTTCATTGCAGCTCGACATGAAATCACGCCATGAAATGTTGCTTATCTTCAAAGAAGTATTGCGCAATATGGTCACGGTATCCAAAGGCGGCCATATCCTCATCAATATCGACCTGGTAAAATCCAGGCTCTCCCTGAAAGTGCAGGATAATGGTATCTATGCCAGTGAAGCCGACCTCTTCTCCCTGCAAACCCTCGATGTACTCAATAAACGCACAAGCACCATTCACGCCGAACTGGATATCCAGGCCGACAAGAATGGTGCTTCGGTAATTCTACTCGTTCCGGTCAGTTAATGTATTTCTACTACTGTATTCTGTATTCTGTATTCTGTATTCTGTATTCTAAATTCTTATTTACCCATCCACTTCTTAAAATCACTCACTTTCTCCCGGCTTACGATCGCTTCTTTATCTACAGCTGGCTTTAAGTGCAGCAATAACCGGTTGCCAAAATAATCATGGATCTGGTCCACGCTGTCCACCGCAATATAGAAAGCCCGGCTGATACGGAAATAGCGGTCCGGGTCCAGCATGTCTTCCATTTCATCCATGGTATAGTCTACCACAAACTTGCGGTTATCATACGTCTTAAAGAAGTTCAACCGCCCGTCACTAAAGAAATAAGCGATCTCTTCTACCTCGATCGACACCAGCTTCTGAGCGTGTTTTACCAGAAAACGCTTCCGGTATTCCTTGGGCTGTAGTTTCTGGCGCAGCTCTTTTACCAGGCTCTCCACATTGAGGTCCGTAGGTGTATTGCCGGCAGCATAGAGGTCCTTTATTTGCCGGTATTTATTAAGCGCCGTTTCCAGGTCTTCCTTCTGGATCGGCTTCAACAGGTAATCGATACTATTTACCTTAAAGGCTTTCAATGCATATTCATCATACGAAGTAGTGAACACTACCGCGCTCTTGACCGCCGTTCGGCTAAATATTTCAAAACTTTGCCCGTCACTCAGTTCAATATCCATCAGGATCAGGTCGGGAGAGGGGTTCTCCTGCAGCCAGTCTACCGTACTTTTGATGCTATCGGTAACACCAACTACTACGGCTTGCGCATCAACGCCGGCCAGTGTTTTCTGCAGTTTCTTGACTGCCAGCTCTTCGTCTTCTACGATTAGAATTTTCATATATAAAACTTTTATGAGTTGTTTTAATGAGGGTGTATCTGCTTTTGAACTACACTGATCTTTTTTTCATAACCACTGTCCCAGATAAGTGGCAGGATCACGGTAAAGTTGCGCGTATCCGACAATACCTGGAAACCCGGTTGTTCCAATAGTTCATATTTCAGCCGGATATTAGCCAGCCCTATCTTATTGGAAGGGTCCTTGATCGTTTTACACTGTAGATTATTATTCACCGCCAGCTGATTGCCAGCCATCGTAAATATATCGATCACCAACGGTTGCTGCCGCGATACAATATTGTGCTTCACCGCATTCTCTACCAGCAATTGCAGGCTGAGTGAAGGCAGCAGGTAGCTGTCATACCGCTTGTCTACTTCCAGTTGTATCTGGATCGCTTCACCATGTCTTGTTTTCAGCAGCCGGTAATAAGATTGAATGAAGCGCAGTTCATTTTGCAGTGTGGAAAGCCCATCTTCATTGTTCCGCAGCAGGTACCGGTATACCTTACTCAATTCATCCAGGAAACTTTCTGCCTGCGTTGGATCTTCCGAAATAAGTGAGGACAGCGTATTGAAGCAATTAAACAGAAAATGCGGATTTACCTGGCTCTTCAGCGTTTCAAACTCATATTGAATGGCCATCTGCTGTATCTCTTCCTTTTCTGCCAGGCTGGCTTTCCATTTAATGATCACATATTCCGCTTCCCAGGAAGTAGTGGCGATCAGCGTAAGCGCTACCGCCAGCAGGATGGAGGTCTTGAACTGGGCCGTATTCAGTACATAACCCAGGAAGTGAAAATAGTCATAGCCATAGAACAGGCAGGCAAAAGTGATGCTCGTAAGGATAATATGCGTAATCGCCAGTACGATCAGCCGCAGCAGTGTTTGCTGCAGGTCTGGCAGCCGGATACGTAGCCAGTGCATGCTCACAATATGCAGGTACCAGGAAACAAAACCCTGTACACAGACAAACGTAAAGGAGTATAGCCATATCGCAGGATCATGCCATAGCCGGTCCCCATACAGCAAATGGTTCAACAGCACGCTGAGAACAGGCATCAGCGCGAAAAAAGTGATCCACTCCACCCGCGAAGGTTTCATCCATGCTTTCATCATGTAACCGTAGTTTCTTCCTGTCCGATCAAAGGAATATGAATAACACGTTGCTTATCTGTTTGCCGTATAGTCACCGTTTGTCCGCAAAGCAAACGGTACTTATTAATGATATTGTCAAGGCCGGCTGGTTCAGATTCCTGCATGCCGATCCGTATCTTTTGCTGCACATTGTGCTGTATCTGTAACCATTGTTCTCCCAGCGAACTGATACTGATGTTCAGGGGGCTGTCCTTACTCACCATATTGGCTGTGAAGGTATTTTCAACCAGCAATTGAAGCGTAAGCGGCGGCATCAGCAGGCTCAGCTGGTCTTCGCTTACCTGCAGGTGGATATTGATCCCATCTCCATAACGCACTTTCAGCAGGTAGTAATAACTATGCAGGAATTGCATCTCCGTGCCCAGCGTCACCAGGCGGTCGTCGCTCCGCAGCAGGTAGCGGTATACCTTGCTCATTTCATCCAGGAATTTCTCTGCCTCCTCCGTGTTTTCACTGATCAGACTCGACAGCGAGTTGAGGCTATTGAACAGGAAATGCGGGTTCATCTGGCTTTTAAGTCCCAGCAGCCGGCTTTGCATGTATTCCTTTTTCAATTGCTGCGTTTCCAGCATCGTCTTTTTCCATTTGTCAAAACTATCTACGCCCTCATGAAGGATCGTCACAAAAACATTGAAAATGGCAGCGGAAAGCAACGTCCACTGGTAGCGTACCTGGTTCAGCTCATAATTCAGGAAGTGAAAATAGTCGTACCCCCAGAACAGGATCGTTACAATCAGCGCATTGATGAGGATAAACAGGAAAATGGAGATCAGCATTCTTTTCATCAGGTCACTGTCTTGGGGAAAACGGTTGCGCAGTGTAACTGCGATCCAGGTAAAAACAAACCAGAAGCTCCCCAGGATCACGAAGGTGGCCAGGCTGGACCATAAAAAGACCCTCCGTTCAGTAAAATAACGGGCGCCAAAAAGCAGGGAATTGTATACCAATACAATGACAGGCACTACTGCCGCAAAGATCCAGATGTCTTTACGGGTGTATTGTGGCAGTGTAAACCTTTTGAGGGTGGAGTGGGCGTCTACTGTCATTATTATAACAAATTACCATCTTTTGTCAGAGGCAAGTTAAGGGCTTTCTATAGAATGGGGAATAATCTGGATGAATTGAGGATTTCTTTGTGTGAATTGGGAGCGTATTTCAGGCATTTTCAGTAGGGGCACAGGATCATGTACACTTCAGACCAGCCATCCGACACCTTAAATTCGCAATCCTTCACTTGAAGCATCGATTTCAGCAGGTCATACACCCTCCACTTTTCCGCCGGCCTGTAACGATCCATCTTTGCGGCACAATCAAATTTCATTCATTATTTATTAGCTGTAGTCATGAAAAAACAACACACCAAAAAGAGCTGGATGGCCTTGCAGGCACTGGTGCTGATCACCGTGGCAGGATTCGCCATAGTGGGTTTACTTTCTTTTAAAGCAATCGATCGCTATGCCGATTTCTGGGAACAACTGGGCACCAGTAAGCAGAGTGGCACCAATGCTATTAAAGAGAGCTTCCTCAAAGGGTATTTCTATTACAGTGGCCGCAATGTCAGGAATATCCTGGCGGGCGACCGGGCTGCCGTGGCCCAGGACCTCCTCACTTATACCAAAGAGTATGTGAACACCGAGGCTTTTGCAAAATCTTACGAAACCCACCGCCAGCGTACCAAACCCACGGAGCCTGCCCCCGTCATTAGCGCCGACTCCGTTCGCAGGAAATTTATCAATGATACCAAAAGCGGTATAGAAAGTACAGAAAAATTCCGCAAAACCACTACCGATGCCGGCATGAAGAAAGCCATGGAGGAATCACTGGAAGTGTTGAAAACAAGTCTCAAGGATTATGAAGATCCTAATAGTGAGACCATCAAAATGGCCGCCATGGGAGAGCAACTGAATTATGAGACCCGCCTGAAAGATTATCAGCAGAGCCTGAAAGAATGGGAACAAAAGTGCCCCGCAAGCATAAAACTTATGATCAAAGCCCGGTTGCAGCACCTGCTGACCGTTACCAATGGCGTAGACTTCAACGCCCAGTTGACTGAGCGCTTCGGAAAGAAAGTCTTTGTAAAAAAAGAATACGAGAGCAAACCGGCTGAATGGAAAATGGCTTTCCGCGCAGGCAAAGAAGTGACCACCACCGTGCAGGCTTTTGCCCGGCAATGGTTACAGGAATTGCAATAGTCTGCTCCACAAGGCCAAAGGTGGGCCGCCCTGCAGCCCTGCAAGAGCCGTACGGCAGGGCGACTCATCTTGCAAACAACGCACTCGCTCACCAACAAACACACTGTACATGAAAAGGATACTGATAATGGCCATGCTACTGATCCCTGCTACCGTTTTTTGCCAGGGATTCATGGACCGGTTAAAGAAAAAAGTGATCAACAAGGCCGAACAAAAAGCAGAACAGAAAGTTGAAAAAGGAGTTGATAAAGGGTTTGATAAGGCTGAGCAGGCAGTCAAATCCGGCAATAAGCCGGCTGATACTGCTGCTGCAGCTAAGACGCCTGCTTCAACAGCACCGGCCGCTGCCACGCCGGCGCAGGAAGTGGCGCCTGCCGCTCCTGCCTTAAAGAGCAATTCCAGGTTTGACTTTATCCCCGGTGAGCAGATCGTTTATACCGAGAGCTTTGACCAGGAAGCCATCGGCGAGTTACCCACCGGATGGAATACCACCGGCACCGGTGAAGTGGTTACCCTCAACAATTTCCCCGGCAAATGGCTGCAACTGCACCAGCGCAGCTTCTACCTGACCAGCAATGAAAAAGAGTTTGGAGAAAATTATACCGTGGAATTTGACCTCATCCTGCAACTGAAATACAATGGTCACTTTTATCCGTATTTCTCCTTTGGATTTTTGAGCACCAATGGTGAGCCCGCAGCAAGCAATGATTTCCTCAGGAATTACCGGAAGTATGCCAGCATAGAAGGTATCTTTTATCCGGCAGATGCCGGGCGTACCAGGATGGACATCCGTACCTACAAGACCGGACGTGTATATTATGATGGCGATGACCAGGTAGTGGCCGTCATGAGCGATTATTTTGGAAAACCTATTCACATTGCCATCCAGGTGCAAAAAGAACGCATGCGCATGTGGGCCAACCAGGATAAAGTATTCGATGCCCCCAAAGCAGTATCACCCGGCTCCATCATGAATCAGCTGATGTTTGAAGCCCATACTTCCAGCTATAAGGAAGGGGAGTATGGCATGTTTCTGTCCAACCTTAAGGTGGCCAAAGGAATACACGATACCCGCCACAAACTGATAGAAGAAGGTAAATTTTCCACCACCGGGATCCTGTTTGATGTAAATGCCGATGTGATCAGGCCCGAATCCTATGGTGTGCTGAAAGACATCGCTGCTGTGTTGAAAGAGAATGCCGGGATCAAAGTAAAGATCATAGGGCACACTGACAGCGATGGCGATGACCAGAAGAACCTCCAATTATCGCAGAAAAGAGCAGCCGCTGTAGCCAAAGCATTGCAGGAAACCTTTGGCGTCGATGCTGCCAGCCTGCAAACAACAGGAAAAGGCGAATCGGTACCAGTAGGTGATAATAAGACCAAAGAAGGCAAGGCCCTCAACAGAAGGGTAGAGTTCATAAAAGTATAACTATAATATGTCCGCGTAACCTTCATCAAGAACTAATCATTTTTATTACAGTACAAAAGATAGCGACTTTACCCAATTGCCCAACAGGAAGACTGGTTTTAACATTGTCTAAACGAATGATGCGATCAGGATGGCAGCTAATACGGTACCTGCTTTTTTTTTAATGTGTGTATTGTCTGGAAAAATTAATCGCTGCGTTATAACACCATTCTTGCGCAGTATGCTAAAAAAATACTACTTTACTGCCATCATTCATTGTCGCCGGATTAAACCGGTCTCCTGTTTTTGATTCTACTCTTTGGAAGCCAGATCTGTACCCACACAGATGGTTGAAGGCATAGTCCCCCAATGCCCGGCCGCTTGCAGCTAATGACTTTAATGCTGTTTGATCCTGTTCAGCCAGACGAAACGCACAACCAGTTAACACTTACCAGGTGTCCTTACCTTCCTGTTTCAATGACCTACCAGTTGATCATATGATCGGCTGTTACAAACCCACTTGCACATGAGCAAACTATCTACGGAAAAGGAACTGATTCAACGATTTCAGCAGGGTGATGCGATGGCCTTTAACACCATTTACAATCGCTTCTATAGCACCCTGCGTTATTTCTCTCAACGGCTTACCTGCCAGAAGCGCGAAGCAGAAGACATTGCCGTTGAAACTTTTGTAAAACTATACCGCCTCTGCGGTAATTTTGAAAATGTGGCCAATATCAGGGCCTTCCTCTATGTCACAGCCCGCAACGCCTGTTATGATTACCTTTCATACTCCCACCGCAGGCCGGCCTATGAAAAAGAGCTCCATACCGATTTTGCTGAACAGGAAATTTATCCCTTAAAAGATGAAATAGATAATACCAATGCACTGAAAGCTATTTTTGAAGCAATAGAAAGACTGCCGGAAGAGTGTGGCAAGGTATTTAAATTAGCCTATGTTCAGGGATTTAAGACAACTGATATTGTCAGGCTCCTGGCCATTCCCGAACAAACCGTACGCAGCCACAGGCGCCGGTCTGTTAAATTACTGCGTATTGACCTTTTTGAGCAACGACTGCCCGAAGCTGCCCTGGCCTGCCGCAGTATAGTCAGAACAGGCGCCGTCAAACCCATGTCTATGCCAATGACTGATGAAGAAGCAGGGGGGAGGTCCATCGCTACAGCCGGCCCCGCCTGGTAAGGCATTCCAGGGAGTATAAATAACGGAGCCGGCGTAGGGTAGCAGATGGAATCATTGATTGTCTGGAATACAAACCAATCAGGCTTAACCAGAGATCCTATTCTTTTACCTGTAAAAACATTGTTGGGCGTACTCCTGGTTTACTTAAAACCGGGAATACAAATTCAGAATACGGGTACCGGGCCATGTAGCTATTGAATAGTAATTCATAAGGATACAGGTAGCCGCACACTTATACAGTAGCCGCTACCCTGGAAAAATGCCGGGAGGCATTTAGAAAAAAGAAACCGGTTATGAAATCCCCCAAACCGGTTCCAGGTGTGTTACAACGAAGTTGATGATCCGGACTCATTCACCTCCTGCAGGCAGGAGGGTCAAGTATCAGCAACATCCATAAACTACAGTTTACATTCAAACCTGATTGCAAGTTACTGTCAGTCATTTGTCCTATCTGCACAAAAAGTTTTCCTATCTGCACAAAATTTAAAGGCATCTGCAAACATACATAACGGTTATAACAACCTTATTCTCACTCCACTATAGCGTTTAAGGATGATTGTATATGTAAAATAAATTATAAGAAGGATAAAAACATTGACCCGCAGCGATGTATTCCTGAGTAGAAAGATCCTTCGTCTATTGATGCTTATTCCTCCATTGGGAAGGTGATATATTGAAAGCTTTTTTAAAAGCAGCGCTAAAACTGCTGATCGTATTATAACCTGCCAGTGCGGCAATCTGCTTGATCGGTCTATCCGTATCTTCTAATAGCTTTCTGGCTTTTTCCATGCGCATTTGTACCTGGTAGGTATAGATGCTTACGCCAAATAGCTTCTTAAAACCGTATTGGAGCTTGGTCCGGTTCATCCCTGCTTCATAGGCTAAGTGTTGAATCGTAGTATGTGGCAACTGCTTATGGCTAAGAATATCTTTCACCGCTTTTATGCGTTGAATATCTACCTGCTTCAGCTTGATTTTTTTTGCGGTCATGTCCGTTATTTTAGGCAAAGACTATCCATAGCGTATCGCCGGAAATCCGTTGTTACGATGCATTTCACAGGACAGAATATTTTTTAAAAGGCATGTAAATATTGCACCATCACGCAATAGATGTGAAATCTGCGCAGGTACTCATTTTGCTGTAGAATACAGACTCAATAACGGTTAAGTCCAATTTGCTGAGGAGTCAAAGCCAAAGCAGTAACATAGCCTTTTCCAGGCCTGTCCCATCTTTTATTACGGGGGCTTAGGAAAGGATGTCTCTATAGGGGGCGGCTCGCCTACCTAGAAAGCGGTTACACTTAACGATATTGAATACTCGTTGTAACTGTTTGGGGTAACGCAAATATAGCCGCTTTGATGAAAAGATAAAAGGTGTGACTGCAGTTATAGTGCAGGTGTTAGTATTTTATGCAAAAATAATGGCAAACCCCTATAAATTACCTACAGGTTTACTCGTAATGCCGCTACACTTCCAGAAATGCACTTACGATGGCTAACCGCCGGTTATCCCTCCAAACAACCTGATTATTCAATGATTAGCTTTGACTAACACAGTTTATATTATCCCGATTTGAGCCATAAACTTCTCCCGGTAGGTTTCACCCACCGGCAGATACTGCCCATTGATCACCACCTTACCACGGTCCAGGAACTCAATTTTGTTGCGGTTGATAATGTAAGACTTATGAATGCGGATAAATTTTTCTGCAGGCAGCGTGGCTTCCATCTTTTTCATGCTTTCCAGCGACAAAATCTTTCCTCCGGGCGTGTGGAAGCCAATATAATCGCGCAAAGCCTCTATATAGTAAATAGCATCCAGGTCCACCTTCTGTATGCGGTATTCCGCCCTGATAAAAATATGGTCCGGCGCCTCCTTCGCCACGGCCGGCTGCCTGGCCTCCAGCCGCTCTTTGGCTTTGATCACCGCCATCATATAGCGGTCAAAGGAAAAGGGCTTCAGCAGGTAATCCACCACATCATGCTCATAGCCTTCCAGCGCATAGGCCGTATAGGCCGTGGTAAGGATCACCTTACAGCGGTTGCCGATCAGCTTCATAAACTGCATGCCGCTCAACTCAGGCATATGAATATCCAGGAACAGCAGGTCAGCCTCTCCCTGTTCGATGACCTGCAAGGCTTCCAATACATGCGTGGTCTTGAATACGACCGTAAGCCCCGGCGTTTTTTCCACGTATTGCACCAACAGGCCAACAGCCAGTGGCTCATCATCAACAATTACGCAACGCAACGGTGAAGTATTACCCATTGATCAGTTCCAGGTTAATAGTGAAATGATTATCTGTATCGTCTATTTTCAACGTATGTTTATCCGCATACAACAGCGCCAGCCTCCGCTGCACATTCTGCAGCCCGATACCACCCGCAGCATCCTTCAATCCATGCCCCTTGCGGTTCACACAATGAAAATAAATACTCCGGGGCCCTGCATGAATAGTAATTTCTACGCCTTCCTCCATGCCCGAAAAGTCACCGTGCTTAAAAGCATTCTCTACAAACGGGATCAGCAGTAAGGGAACAATCGGTAAGGCCGCCGTATCACCCGTTACACGTAGGGGAGCATGAATAGCATGGTCAAACCGTATCTTTTGCAGCTCAATGTACCGCGCAATATAGTCGATCTCTTTTTGCAGCGGCACCCTTTCACTGGCATCATACAACATATACCGCAGCAGGTCCGAAAGACTGAGGATGGCATCCTGCGCACCGGCCGCATTCTGGTACATGAGCGAGTAAATATTGTGCAGGCTGTTGAACAGGAAATGCGGGTTGATCTGCGAACGCAGGAAAGACAATTCAGATTGCCTGTTTTGGATCACCATATCCTTTTGCTCCAGTTCTTTATGCTGGGCATAGCGGATAAAGTAAAATACCAGGCCGTACACCGTGTACAAAAAAGCATAGAATATATTATTGAGAAAATAACTTTTCAGCCGCACATCTCTGCCCGTTTTGTAACACAAGTAAAAAATAATGGGCAGCGCGATCACCGTCAATACGATCGCCGGCGCCACCCGCCGGGGATAAAAATGGTAGAACAGAAGATAGGGCACCAGGGCAAAGAGAAAATAGAGAACGATTTCCAAAAGCCGCCCGATGAGATCACCCATACTGGCCGGCATTCCCAAAAACCGGGAATGTCCGTTTACCAGGTTGGGCAGGTCATATGCGATGTGCAACAGGAAATACAAAGCCACAAAAATGACGAACAACAGGATCAATCTCTTTCGCATCGGCCAAAGGTATTATTAATTGCTACACACCCTTCACCAGCCCGCCCACGTTTGCAGAGATGCAGCCCCTGTTTGTCGATTTGGATTGGATACCGCCCCCTGCACTGCTAATTTTCCATCCTGAAACTATGGCAACGGGTGGGTCGCTTTCCCAAAAGCGGCTCATCCCGATCATCGGATTCAGTTGACTATTCAGCACGACCGGCAGCCAGGTGTTCCGGGGGACGGGGTTTCTACCAGGTCCGAAGAACAGTTTATCCGTTTACGTCGCTAACAGGTAAAATACGTTTTCAAAAATGATAGCCTTGAAGTGGAACGTACCTGGCCGGCCGGTTATTCTTTTCCAAAACATTTTATATGAACAATCCTGCTACCAGGGGTCAACGGCCCATGCCCATCACTATGGATATACCTGTACGGCCCAAAGAACAGGCAACTGTACCAAAGAAAACCAGGCCCCCACATACCAGCATTTCGGCGCGTCCATGGCTCAGGTGGTGGCCCTTGTTCTTATTGATAGTTGTTGGTATAGTTATTTATGCGTTGTACTATTCACCCCGGTCTGCGTTCAGGGATCCCCTGGCCCTTTCCTTCCGGTTGTCCGGCAACTTCGGCGAGCTGCGCAACAACCATTTCCACATGGGGCTCGATGTACGTACCGACGGCGAGGAAAACCTGCCCGTATATGCCGTGGCAGATGGCTATGTGAGCCGCATCATCATCGAGGAGTATGCATTGGGCAAAGCCATCTTCATCACCCATCCCAACGGGTATACTACCGTATACGCCCATCTGAACCGGTTTTATGAACCATTGGAAGCAGCCGTGGAAGCACAACAGCAGGCAGGCCAAAAACGCGAGCAGGACATTAGTTTTGCCGCTGGCCGTTTCCCGGTGACCAAAGGCCAGGAGATAGCCCTCAGCGGCAATACCGGTGGCTCAGAAGCGCCGCACCTGCACTTTGAGCTAAGGGATACCCGCACCGGCAATAACCTCAACCCGCTCTTATACGGGTTTGAAATGGCCGACGACCAGCCACCTGTACTAAAAAGCCTGTATTGGTATAACCGCCAATACAGTACCTATCGCTCACCAGGCAATAGCATAAGTCTCCAGTGGACCGGAGGAGCCTGGCACGCAACCCGTAAGGTCATCAAAGTGCGGTCACCCCGAATAAGCCTGGGTATCCGCGCCGAAGACAAAAGCAACGACAGCCGTTTTCAGTTTGCCATATACCGCACGGAACTAAGGCTGGATGATAAATTAATACATGAATCCACCCTCGACAATTTCTCTTACACCGACAGCCGCTATATCAATGCCTGCGTGGACTATCCGAAATGGATGCGCACCGGCCTATATGTACAACACCTGGGCGTATTACCGGGCAACCACCTGCCCGCCTGGAAGGGTAGTGGCCTCCTTGATCTATCCGATGGGCGGGTACACCGCATCAACATCCGCCTGTTTGATGTGAGCAACAATATAACCACCTTCGAAAATGAAGTACAATACAGCGGGGCTGTAGAAACGCCACAACCACTTTTACCCGGTACAAAAGTCTTGCTGCCTGGGATAGAGAATACAGTCACCGGCAACAATTGTAAAGTATATTTCAGTAAAACCGCTTTCTATGATACCGTATTTTTCAATTTGAAAGAGCAATCCAATACCGGCTCATACAAAGCTTCTCCACTGGTAAGCCTGCACAATGCATCCATCCCCGTGCACGACAACTACAGGATATCCCTCAAAGCCTTGCCCTTTGTGACCGAGCGACTCCGGAAAAGGGTGGTAATGCAATTGAACAATGGGAAAAAGAAGTCCGCCAGCAAGGGTACCTGGAAAGACAACTGGCTTACCGCCTCTTTCAATACCCTGGGCACTGTACAACTATTGCTCGACACCATACCACCCACTATCCGCCTGGTCAACTGGCAGTCGGGCCAGTCATTTACAACAGATGACATCGAACTGAAATTACTATGCAGTGATGAAACAGATGGAGTAACCAGCTTCCGGGCTGAGCTGGATGGCCAGTGGTTATTGTTCGACAGGAAGGGGAATGATTTCACCCTGGCTATTCCCGGGAAGTGCAGGCCAGGTAAACATCAATTAGCGGTTGCCATCACCGATGTGGCAGGCAACACCACCCAGCAAACTTTTTCTTTTGTAAAGCTATGAGGGAAGATAGCTCGCTCGCCTCCGGCTTGCTACAAAAATGTGGTTTACGGCTTAAAACGCTCTTTGTATTCCTCGTACTTCGGTTTCCACATTTGCCAGGTCCAGTAAAAGCTGTCCACTTTATCATTGAGCAGCTCTTCCAGGATATCCAGGTGTACATGCCAGCCGGCAGCAAAACTGGAGACATCGCCTGTCAATTGCTGGTGCGTCAATACCAGGCGGCAGGCCATATTGCCCACCGGGAATAATTCCCAGCGTACCAATGATGGCGGTTCCTGCTCCAACTGCCAGGTATACTCCAGCAAGGAGGGTTGTTTTATCCGGGTCACCTCTCCCCGGCAGTCGCAATTGGTATTGGTAAAATGCAGCCGCATAGGCGCGCCTTCTTCTAATTCCATAGTCACCTCAGCCAGCCATATGGCCACTTTGGTGGGGTCTGTAATGGCTTGCCATACTTGTTCCATCGGGTAGGCAAACAGCCGTTCTATACGTACGCTGTAGCCTTCAGGACCCTTCGTAATTGTACCGTAACGGGAAGATGATTCCATAGGTATAAAATGAATACTAATGTTGGTTCTTCCTGGTCTGCACTTCGGTGGCCAGGAAACTCTCCAGCGCATCCAGCTTTTTGGACCAGAATAAACGGTATTGCTCCGCCCAGTCACTTACTTCCTTCAGTTTGCCCAGGTTGGCTTCGCAAAACCGTTCCCGTCCCTGCTGGCGGATCACGATCAGGCCACATTCCGTAAGTATTTTGATATGCTTGGAAATAGCGGGCCTGCTCACTTCAAAGTTCTCCGCTACACCATTTAGTGTCAATGTCTTTTGAGAAAGTAACCCAATAATTTGCCGGCGGGTGGGGTCTGCTATTGCCTGGAAAACATCACGTCTCATGATATAGATTTGTAGTAACCGTTTGGTTACAAAAGTAGCAGAAATCCGGCAGGAAAGGTCAATTTTATCTGAAAGCACCTTCGCCATGTGGTACGTTACGGATGCAAAGACCAGGGTTGGGGCCTGGGATTGCGTGCGCATTGCCTACGCTTTGCCTACGCATTGCCTACGGATTGCCTAAATATTGCACTGCCCCCTTTGCAGAACCCTGTTTAGGCCATACGCAGGTAATTGGGGTGCCTGTTGTAGGCTATGCGCAGGCAGGTAAAGCACCATCCGGCAGGGTTGCACATAGGCCCCCCGTAACAGTCATTTGCGGGCTCAGGTAGGGTTAAGGTCCGCTTAAGGTAGGAGGTTAAAGCGCATTCACTAAGGGTCAATTGACCGGTTGGGTGGCTCTCAATACACCTTTCCAGTCAATTTACCCCCAACAAGGGCTGATTACGAAATAAATAAATAGAAAATGACCTAACGCAGGTGGGCATTGCGGTACCGCGAAATAACCCAGGAAATAGGCAATCCCACAAATACCATCAGGATCAGCAGGCCGGTGATAACACCCGAAGTAGTATGTTTCCCCACACCGGGAGCAGCCGTCAGGGGCAGCACCACCAGGTTCATGGCTACCCATACGAGCACACCATAACCCAGCCCGGAAACGATCCAGTTCTTGCTTACCTGCCTGATCAGCGGCCACACATAATAGAAAATGGCGGCAAAAATAATGGCGATTAAAAAGTGGAACAGCAGGCCTAGTACGGGCATCAGCGTTTTGTCACCATAGCCAATTTCTTTGCCAAAGGCCGCACTGGCAATATAATTCAGGATCAGGAAGGGATTCTTACCCGTTTTGATCATATAACTTACAAAAGCGGCCAGGATATCCAGTATCCCCGCTATTAATCCTGCTTTCAGGATAATAGGAAATGGCTGTTGACGGGAGGCAATGCCCGCGGCAGAAGCAGTTAAGGTGGAATGGCTTGTTTTGGTCATGATAGTAAAGGACGGGTTAAACTTCCTCTTACAATAAATTTACCGCCATTTGCCGCAGGCCCATAGAGAGATATACGTATGGCGGCTATCAACCTCCCTACAGTGCGTACCGGGTGACGATCAGCAATGACCTGTTCAAATACAGTAATTCATTGTTAATTTACTGGTCATTAGTCCATCGAAGCAACCGAATGATCAATAATTAATAATCAGTAATTAAAAGCGCTCAATGATTGCCTACATAAAGAAGCCATTTGTCCTTGTTATCGCTATTTACTGCTCGGGCATACTCATGGCGCAAACTTCCGACGACCAGTTCCGGATGCCACTCAAAACCGTGCTCACCGAAATTGAGCAGCGCTATGGCATCAAAATGCAGTATGGCGAGGAGATGGTCAAAGACAAATGGGTCAACTATGCCCGCTGGCGCTACCGGCCCGATGCAGAAACGACCCTCTCCAATATATTGTCACCGCTGGATATGGCGGTCAACAAAACAGGCGATAAGCGTTACAAGCTGAAGTATTTTGAATACCACCGCCTCACACCCGAAGAAGGCAAAGCCCGGTTGGATTACCTCGCATCTCACTATAGCAATGCTCAACAATGGGAACAGCGCAGGGATTCCCTTAAAAAATGCATGTGGGAGGCATTGCAATTGTCTCCATTGCCGCCGGCGCCCACCGGCAAACCTATTATAGTCAGCAAGCGTTCGATGGATGGCTACAGCATCGAGAACATTGCTTTTGAAGTTTTGCCCGGCCTCTATATTGCTGGTTCCCTATACCGCCCGCTGAAAGTGAAAAGTAAAATACCCATCGTGCTTTGTCCCGATGGACATTGGGCGCAACACCGGTATAGGGCCGATTGCCAGCTTCGCTGCGCCACCCTGGCGCGTATGGGATGCATGGCCATCAGTTATGACCTCTTTGCCTGGGGCGAATCTCTATTACAATTCAAATCAGAAGATCACCGTCGGGCCCTCGCCATGACCGTACAGGCATTGGGCACCATCCGTATACTGGATTACCTGCTCACCTTAAAAGAGGCCGACAGCAGCCGCGTAGCCATTTCAGGCGGCTCGGGTGGCGGCAGCCATACCATGCTCATCACCGCACTGGACAACCGCATCAAATTGAGTGTGCCTGTAGTGATGCTGTCTTCCTACCATAGTGGTGGATGCCCTTGTGAAAGCGGCATGCCCATCCACCTTTGCGGTGGCGGCACTGCCAATCCCGAAATAGCAGCCATGGCAGCGCCCCGGCCACAACTCGTGATCTCCGATGGAAAAGACTGGACAGACCAGGTGCCACAAACAGAGTTTCCTTACCTGCAGAAAATGTATGGCTATTACGGGAAGACAGACCAGGTAGAAAATGTACACCTGCCGGAAGAAGGCCATGATTTTGGCGTTAACAAGCGCCAGCTCCTGTATCTTTTTATCGCCAAACATTTTAAGCTCGACATAGCATCCCAGTTAGATGCCGCCGGGAAGGTAGACGAAAGCAAAGTGACCATTGAACCCGAAACCGCCCTATTGGTATTTGGCCCCAAAGGAGAGCACCTGCCCGCCAATGCAATAAAGGGATTTGAGCAATTGAAAGCAATGTTTATTCATCAATTCCAGGATTGCTCCTCAAAACCGGACAAGCGCTGTAACAAAAACGAACAGCTTCGTCGACTACCAGACAACTAAACAACTGATTATCAACAAGAATATAAGATGGCATCTTTTTAGGTACCACAGCTAACAGCTAAAACCTAATAGCTAATACCTAATTACCATGTTCAGTTATTTCATTAAGACCACCCTGCGCAATCTCTGGAGAAATAAGACCTATAGTACCTTGAATATCCTTGGCCTGGCCATCGGTATAGCCTGCGCAGGCCTCATCTTTTTGTGGATGGAAGATGAGGTGAACTATGACCAGGTAAACGTAAAGAAGGACAGGATATATCGCCTGCTGGAAAACCAGACCTACGATGGCAAAGTGCGTACCTTTTGGTCCACACCCGGGCCCCTGGCAGAAGCCATAAAAGCCGAGATCCCCGGCATAGACAATACCTGCCGCGTCAGCGGTAGCAAACCAACCCTGTTTTCACTGGGAGATAAAGCCATCTATGAAAGAGGTGGCTATGCCGATCAATCCATTTTCAGCCTCTTCACCTGGCAGTTTGTGCAAGGCAACGCAAAAGAAGCATTTAACCAGCTCTATTCAGTGGTGATCTCCGAAAAAATGGCTGAACAGTTCTTTGGCAAGTCCGTCAATGCTATTGGCAAAACCATCAGGTTCGACAACAAGCAGGATTATGTGGTCTCCGGTGTAGTCAAGGACCTGCCTGCCAATTCAACCCTGCAAATGGATTGGATCGCACCTTTTGAAATATTCTTTAAAGAAAATACAGAAAGGCTTACCGCCTGGGGCAATAATAGCCTGTCCACCTATGTTGAGCTGTCGCCTCAGGCCGATATAGCGAAAGTCAACCAGCTACTGGCCGGCTCCATCAAAAAAAGACTCCCGGAAACCTCCACCACACCATTCTTATTCAGCATGAACGATTGGCGCCTGCGCGATCAATATGAAGATGGCAGGCAGGCGGGCGGCAGGATCCAGTTTGTACGCATGTTCACCATCATTGCCTGGATCATCTTATTTATTGCCTGTATCAATTTCATGAACCTGTCTACCGCACGCAGTGAAAAACGCGCCCGCGAAGTAGGGGTACGTAAAGTATTAGGTGCCGGCAAACGCCGGTTGATCATCCGGTTCATTGGCGAATCCATATTGATGGCCCTGCTGGCGGTGATCATTGGCCTCATCATCATTGCCATGGCCCTGCCGGCATTCAATGTGCTCGTAGAAAAACAACTCACCCCGGGTCTTGATAATCCGCTTCACCTGGGCGCCTTACTCATCATAGCTTTATTATGCGGATTGGTAGCTGGCAGCTATCCTGCCTTATACCTTTCTTCCTTCAATCCTGTATTTGTGTTTAAAGGCATCCGGATAAAAGGTGGCAGCGCCTCCTTCATCAGAAAAGGATTGGTGGTAACACAGTTTACCGTTTCCATTGTACTCATCATCAGCACCATCATCATTTACCAGCAGGTGCAGCATGTAAAGAACAGGGATATCGGATACGACCGCAACAACCTCCTTGCATTAGACGTTCGGGGCAACATGGCGAAGAACTTTAGTGTGATCAAAGATGACCTGGTAAAAACAGGCGCCGTTGAAAATGCTGCCTTAAACAGCTACAACGTCATGGATATTGGCAACAACTCTTCCAACTTTACCTGGCAGGGAAAAGACCCCAACGCCAGCATTCTCGTTTCAGCCAGAGGCGTGAGCCCGGAATTCATAGCTACTACAGGTATGAAGATCGCGGAAGGCAGGGATTTTCAAAGCAATGCCATTGGTGATAGTGCCAATATTCTGATCACTGAAACCTTTGCCAAAATGCTGGGCGAAGGATCAGCCGTTGGAAAGACCGTTACGTTTCTTTCCAGTGGAGATGCCATGCATGTGGTAGGTGTGGTGAAAGATTTCATCTATGGCGATATGTATGCCAAAAGCGACCCTGTCATGTTTTTCCTGAATAACGATATCGCCAGGACCCTGTATATCCGTTTGCGTAGCAACTCCAATGTAGAAGCCAGCGTGGCAAAAATTGGAACGGTGATGAAAAAAGACAATCCCGGTTATCCTTTTGAATACAAGTTTGTTGATGACCAGTTTAACGACCGGTTCAAAAGTGAAGCATTGATCGGAAAATTGTCAAGGGTATTTGCTGTATTGGCCATCATCATCTCCTGCCTCGGTCTATTTGGACTGGCCGCTTATACGGCCGAACGCAGGACCAGGGAGATCGGTATCCGGAAAGTACTGGGTGCCAGCGTAACCGGTATTACACATTTATTATCCAAAGAGTTTTTACAATTGGTACTCCTCTCAGCCCTTATTTCATTCCCACTTGCCTGGTGGGCCATGGACCAATGGCTGCAAAGTTATTCTTACCGTGTTTCCATACAGTGGTGGGTGTTTCTCGTAGCAGGAGGCCTCGCCATGCTGATAGCCTTAATGACCATCAGCCTCCAATCTATCAAGGCTGCCCTGATGAACCCTGTTAAAAGTTTAAGAAGTGAATAAACTGAAGTAATGTCTGTCTGACTGCGAAACAAAACCCCTGAATAAATTGTCAGGGGTTTTTTATTATTTTTTACCCCTTGTCCGGAATACACATTCACACCATCCCCGTTAGTAATAATACGCTTTTGCAACACTGGTGTAAGAAATGCTGTAAAGTGTGCCAGCGCTGCATTCCAGGCCACCCAATTTTATCCTTTCGATTATGGGCAACCCCTTTCATAATTTACTGGATCCAGCGTAGAACTACTTTTAGCGGATGCGCAGTATTGCTTTTTTTGACCTTATACCACGAAAAGGTAATGCCTTGTTGACGGATCATATCACAATTTTCCTGTAATATTGTTTCCCCAACGACGCCTAACACCGACTAAGAATCCGCTTCCCCCTTACTGTTACATTCATTCAAGGCACTGATTAAGTAGGTTTCCGACAAACTCCTTAAAACAATTCAATCAATGATTGATAACGCGTTAAAGTTTGTGGCTGCCGAAGTAAACAGGTATGTTGTAAGAAAGATCAATCCCAAAGATGATCCTTCCATCACCAAACTAATCGTATTAGGCAATATCACCAAAGCCCAGGACAACGACAATGCGCCCAACCCCAATAACCCGGTGGCCGGCAAAGCCGTATTAAGCCTGGTCAATATAGAAGAGGACAGGATATCCAAATCACCGCAGAACTTTGTGAAAGTCAATGACAAAGTGGAATACAGGAATCCAAAGATCTTCCTCAACCTGTATTGTCTCTTTGCAGTAGCACATTCTTCCTACGACACCGCCTTGCAGCAACTGTCACTCATCATACAGTTCTTTCAATACAAGAATGTATTGAACCACCAGAACAGTCCCGCTGCTTCAGAACCAAAACTCGATCCACGTATTGATAAGCTTGTCTTTGATCTGCACTCACTCAACTTCGAGCAGGTGAATCACTTATGGGGTACCCTGGGAGGTAAATACCTGCCTTCCGTATTGTATAAAGTACGCCTGGTGACCATTGAAGACGATACACCGCAAATGCAGGCTGACCCAATTATGAATCTTGCTATCAACGACTACAATAAGAACAATTGATTGCTATGATCAACCAGCAACATGCGCCTTTCTTCACGGTTTCTTTTCTGCATGATTATTTCACCTCCAAAAAGTGTGGGGATGTGGAAGTGGTTCCGGCCACCGATTGCCTGGCATTGTTCAAAGGCCTCAACCTCCAGTGGC
This sequence comes from Paraflavitalea soli, assembly GCF_003555545.1. GTDB lineage: Bacteria > Bacteroidota > Bacteroidia > Chitinophagales > Chitinophagaceae > Paraflavitalea > Paraflavitalea soli. The sequence goes on from NZ_CP032157.1 coordinate 1,964,356, forward strand.
GCAATACCGCCAGCGAATTCAGGACCTGGATTCTGATCAACGAATTGGGTGGCCCCTTTATCAATAATCCCCTGGCTACACCGCCCGATGACAAAGTTTACCGGAAGTATTATGAACAGAGCATTTTCCGCCTCTACCTCAAAAGCAGGAACAACCTCTTCTCCAATTACACCAATATATCACCGGTAAACGGCAAGAAATACTATTTCAGCAATGTAGCCAACAATAAACGAGGCAGCGTGCTGTTTGCTTCCAAAGCCATAGCCGATCATGCCAATGCTACCAACTATGTGCCAGGTACCATGGTCATGAAACCCGGCACGGACAATGTTTTTGAAGCCATTACCAAACATACCAGCGTGGCCGTGGCTGATCTCAACGACACCAGTAAATGGGAGCCTTTGAGTGCTGCAGCTTATCCTACCGCCAATGATCAGGTGGAATGCAGCACCAGCGGACAGTATACGTTGGCCCTGCCGGCCCCCGTACCCCGGGCTGAGATAGCTATCTATGCCTTTGATTTCAATCCCGTTACACCCGGGTTTACCATCGCCGTCGGCGAAAAAGAAATTCAGTACTTCAATGTGGGAGAGGAGCAATCCGCCATTCCCGTAAAGCTATCACACCTGAAACCTGGCAGGTATAAAATAACCGTCAATGCCACTTCCAGGGAAGTGTACTACGATCCTGCTCTCCAGGATGAAAGCATATTGGGTATCATGGAAATATTCAACCATTTACCCGCCGCCAATACCTATGCTTTCCTCAATGCAGCCGAGATCATACAACCAAAGCAATACACCATTCAGTTTCCGGCCAGAAGGGTACTCTGGAAATATACCCGCAAGGATGCCAGGGCATTGTCCCTCACCGATACCGGTGGCACGGCCTATGCCTTTTCATTGCTTAGCAACGATTTTGTTTCCCAGAAACCAATCCCCCTGGCCGAGGCAGCAGTAACCACCCTTGTCCTCACTTTTAATCCGCCCGACTTTAAGCTGACCGCCGTACCCAATCCACCTTTCAACAGGCTGGGTAAGTACACCCAGGCCGGCTACGATTACCTATGTTCTGAAATGTTTCTAAACTATTAAATAATAAAATCTCCTGATTATGGCCTCCACGTACAAAACTCCCGGGGTATATGTTGAAGAAATATCCCTTTTTCCTCCCTCAGTGGCACAGGTAGAAACTGCCGTACCAGCCTTCATAGGATATACCGAGAAGGCATTTAAAAATGGTGAATCACTCCTCAAAAAGCCTACCCGCATCAATTCGCTCAGCGAATATGAAGCCTGGTTTGGCGTAGGTCCCAATGTGACCTACAATGTCTACCTCGACACCAACGATGCAGTGATGCAGGTGATCCCTTCCTCCACCTTTTACATGTACGAGAGCCTGCGGCTGTTTTATGAGAATGGCGGAGGCAAATGCTACATCATTTCTGTGGGAGATTATGGAGGTACAGCACAGATCGCCGAACTGACCGGTGGTCTGGGGCCATTGGAAAAGGAAGATGAGCCAACCCTGATCGTTTGTCCCGATGCCGCATTGACCGACGGCAGCCTCTATGATTTTCAGCAGGCAGCCCTGTTGCAATGCGCCCGCCTCGGTGATCGCTTTGTGATCATGGACCTGCTGAAAAGTGATGAAAATACGCCTAACCAATCCGTGGTCGATAGGGTAGGCCAGTTCCGCAATAAGATCGGTATCAACAACCTGAAATATGGCGCTGCTTATGTGCCGTATGTTTTTTCTTCTCTTCCCAAAACCATCCGCTACCGCAATGTGAGCCTCTTCCGCGGAGCGCCTCCCGGAACAGCCTTGTCACTGGAAGCACTTACTTCCGACAACAATGCCATTCAACTCATCTTTGATCTGGCCAATGCTAAAAAAGCCAGCGATACCCTCAAAAGTTATATTGCAGTAGGCGCACCGGGCATCCTCACCGGCACCAGCAAATCATTCGAAGAAGAATTTAAAAAGTTATTCGACGCCTACGCTACTGCACTGGCTGCCGATAAACGGGCCAGATTAAGGGACATCTATAACTTCGTTCAGAAAATACTGGTCACCCTCAATACCTTCCAGGGAACACTGCCCACCAAGGTAGGCGCCACGCCCAACCCGGCATCTAAAACCAACTCCGTATCGTTTGTACTCAAAGACGATATCACCGGCGTGATTGCCAGCAGTGGTATAAAGAATGTAATGGAGACCCTCATCAAGCACAGCAACGCTTCCAAAGCAGATGATGCGTTGGATGAAGTGTTTACTCCAAGTGCCGATTTAACCACCGCAATTACATTCGTAGGGGCCAATGCTGCTGCTACAGATGCTGGTCTGGTAGCTCAATATGCCGCTTTCCCCCAGGCTGAATTAAAGTATGATGAAGCCAAAAAAGCCGTTAGCGCAGCATTCACTTCCTTCATTAATTTCTTCTACACCATACAGGCCGCAGCAGCGAATTATGAAAGGACCTTGGATACCAGCCTGGCCAACTCATTCGGTGTTTATAAAGACATACTGGCTAAGATCTCTACATCCACTTCCCAACTGCCACCAAGTGGCGCCGTGGCCGGTGTATACGCCATGGTCGATGATCAGCGCGGCGTGTGGAAAGCACCCGCCAATGTTAGCCTCAACTCCGTAGTAGGCCCGGTGGTGCCCATCGACAATGTACAGCAGGATGAATTCAATGTGGATACCAATGCCGGCAAATCGGTCAACGCCATCCGCGCCTTTACCGGCAAAGGAACCCTCATATGGGGCGCCCGCACATTGGCAGGCAACGACAATGAGTGGCGCTACATCTCCGTACGCAGGTTCTTCAATATGGTGGAAGAGTCCGTTAAAAAAGCTACCGGTCAGTTTGTATTTGAACCCAACGACGCCAACACCTGGGTCAAAGTAAAAGGCATGATAGAGAACTTCCTCACCGTATTGTGGAGGCAGGGAGCATTGGCAGGCGCCAAAGCCGACCAGGCCTTTTTTGTGAAAGTGGGGCTGGGACAAACCATGACCGCACAGGATATTCTCGAAGGCAAAATGAATGTGGAGATCGGGATGGCCGTTGTAAGACCCGCAGAATTCATCATCCTGAAATTCTCACACAAAATGCAGGAAAGCTAGCAGGTGAGAGGTCAGAGGTCAGAAGTGAAACGAATAGAGCGCTTAGCATAAGTGTATTCCTTCTGTATTCTGAATTCTGTATCCTGTATTCTTTCCCCTCAATTAAACGGATCAATATTTAATAAAAGATCATTCTTAAAACAACAATACCATGGCAGAATATCCATTACCAAAATTCCATTTTCAGGTAGAGTGGGGTGGCGATAAGATCGGTTTTACAGAAGTTACCGGTCTTGAGGTCACCACCGATGTGATTGAATACCGTGATGGCGCCAGCCCCGAATTTCACAAGATCAAAATGTCGGGCATGCAGAAGTTCACCAACATCACCCTCAAGCGGGGCAAATTTGCCAAGAACAACCAGTTCTTCAGTTGGTGGAACAAGCAATCCATGAACAAGCCCGAACGCAGGGACCTTACTATATCACTGCTCAATGAGAACCATGAGCCCGTTTTTGTATGGAAGGTAAAGCAGGCCTGGCCCATTAAAGTAAATGCCGGCGACCTGGGCGCCGATAAGAACGAGGTCATGATCGAAACCCTGGAGTTGGTACATGAAGGCCTCACCATGGAAGCCATACCATAAACCTTACCCGCATGTCAATCTTTGAATATCCTCCCGTGGGGTTCCACTTCAATGTGGCTTTTGAACTGTTTCCACAAACGCCCAACGACTTCCGTTTCCAGGAGGTCAGCGGCCTCAATGTGGAATTGGAAATGGAAAGCTTCAAAGAAGGTGGCAATAACCGGTTTACCTGGCAATTGCCCGTACGTTCCAAGTATGAGGACATCACCCTCAAAAGAGGCATGATGCTAGGATCGGGTATTGTATTGTGGTGCCGCAAAGCATTGGAGAATTTTGAGTTTGAGCCCATCAATATCATGATCTCCCTGCTCAACGACCAGCATATTCCCCTCATGAACTGGCATGTCATCAACGCCATTCCCAAGAAGTGGACCGTCAGCAATTTCAATGCAGGAGAAAACGCAGTCGTGGTAGAATCCATGGTATTATCCTATCAATATTTCCAGGTATTGCGCATCTAAATGAACAGCTATGAGTATTGAAGTCAAAGAACTGCATATTAAAGCCGTGGTAGCCCCGGAGCCGGCGCCGCGTAATGATAAGCCGGCGGCTGCTATGCTGGAAAAAATGAAGAAAGACATCCTGAAAGAATGCATACAGGAAATTAAAGCCATTATGAACGAACAAAAAGAAAGATAGCCATGCTGGAAATGGGCAAAATAGAGAAGTTGTGGATCGAATCCTTCCTCGACAATGAGGCCGGTTCACAACCGCGTAATATTGACGGGAAAACCAAATTCTATGCCCTGGTCAACCCGGAAAATTTTACCCGCAAGTATGCCATCGAATATGTAGACCAGAATATTCCCAATACCACCCAACAGGCCAAGTATTTCCGCACCAAGCCCGAGGAATTCAAACTCGACCTGCTCATAGACGGTACCGGCGTGGTAAAAGATGCAGGCATCATCAACATCGGTATTACCAATCCTTTCGAAGATTCAGACAACGATGTAACTGCCCGCATAGAACTGCTCAAGAAATTCTGTTACAACTATGAAGGTGAGATCCACCGGCCTTGTTACATCAAGATCTGCTGGGGCACCGCCGATGGATTGTTCAAAGGCATTCTTACTTCCCTGGATATTGATTATAAATTGTTCCGCCCGGATGGGAAACCCATCCGGGCCATGGCCCACATCAGTTTGATCAGTGCCCTCAATCCCGAAGAAGCTGTGCGGCTGGAAGACAATCGTTCACCCGATATCACCCACCAACGCATATTCAAGGCAGGTGATCATTATACACTGTTGGTCAATAAGATCTACAACGACCAGAACTATTATATCGATGTGGCCAGGGCCAATAAGATGCCCGGCTTCCGGAAAATAGCCCAGGGCGCCAAAATCAATTTTCCACCCATTAAATAGTCAAAACAAGTGGCTGTTGCCAGGACCATACCAACAAATCAGAACCCCGATACAACCACCGTTACGGTAAAAGTAGGCGGCGAAGAACTGTCCCGTGAAGTAGGTGTTGAAGAAATTACCATCAACAAAGAGATCAATAAAATTCCCTGGGCAAAGATCAGGATTGCCGATGGCGATCAGTCCATAGAAGATTTTACGATCAGTAACCAGGACACCTTCCTGCCAGGCAAAGAAATTGAGATTCAGTTTGGTTACCGTTCCGATACCAAAACCGTGTACAAGGGTATTGTTACCAACCATAGTAACTATATAGCACCTAAAAAATCAGCTTTACTGGTAGAATGCAGAGACAAAGCAGTGAAGCTCACCATTGGCAGAAAGAATAAACATTACAACGACCTCAGCGATAGCGATATCGCCGAAGAGATCATCAACCAATATGGTCTCGATAAAGAGGTAGAGAGTACTTCTATTACCCACAAAGACCTGGTGCAGTATGACCTCACCGATTGGGATTTTATCGTGTCCCGCATGGATATGCTGGGCCTGCTGTGCATGGTGAATGATGGAAAGGTCACCCTCAAAAAACCTGACCTGGGCGGCGCTTCCGTATTGGATGTATTGTTTGGTGCAACCATATTGGAATATATAGCAGAAATAGATGCACGTCATCAGCCAAAAGGATTGAAAGCCTCCTCCTGGGATTACACCAGCCAGGAAGTAAAGGAAGTAGATGGCAACGAACCTGCTGTCAGTGAAGAAACCGGCAATCTTTCCGCGAGTGACCTGGCCGATGTGATCGGGCTCGATAAATTCCTGCTCATCAATGCAGGCAAGCTCACTGAACAGGAATTACAAGCCTGGGCCGACGCCAAATTACAAAGGCAAAGACTGGCCAAAGTGCGGGGCCGGGTTAAATGCCAGGGATTTCCCGATGTGCTGCCCGGCAACTTTATAAAACTTAACGGTGTAGGTGAACGCTTCAACGGACCCGTATTTGTAAGCGGCGTAAAACACCTGTACAAAGAAGGCGATTGGAGTACCGAGATCAGCTTTGGCTTGTCATCCGAATGGTTTGCAGAAAGCGTCAATCCCTACCATCCCCAGGCAGCCGCTGGCATGATGCCTTCCCCACAGGGACTGATGATCGGTATTGTGACCGACATAGAAGACCCCGATGGCGAGGACCGGGTAAAAGTAAGGGTGCCCGTTATCAACAATAGCGAGCAGGGCATTTGGGCCAGGGTAGCCATGCCCGATGCCGGAGATGGACGCGGTTTGTTCTTCAGACCCGAGGTCGATGATGAAGTGATCGTGGGTTGTATCCACAATGATCCGCGCCACATGATCATCCTGGGAATGCTCAACAGCAGTGCCAAACCAGCGCCCATTACCGTCACCAGCACCAATGATGAAAAAGGATACGTGAGCCGGGAGAAAATGAAATTCATATTCAACGACAAAGAGAAGGCCATTAAGATAGAAACACCCGGTGGCAGAAAAGTGACCATTAGCGATCAGGACAGCGTTATCACCATTGAAGATAAGGACAACAACAAGATCACCATCAACAGCAGCGGCATTACCATCGAAGCGGCCAGTACCCTTACCCTCAAAGGAGGGTCCGAGGTGAAGATCGAAGCACCGAGTATATCAGTCAATGGAAGCGCCACCACCGAGATCAAAGGCGGAATGGTGAAGATCAATTAAGCAGAAAGTCAACGGAACATGTTACGCTATTCAAAGCGCGGCAGCAATCCGAAATGCTACATTCTAAATTCGAAATCGCCATGCCAGCAGCAGCAAGAGCAGGAGACATGCATACTTGTCCAATGGTAACCGGCACCGTGCCACATGTAGGCGGCCCCGTGCTGCCACCCGGCGCACCCACCGTATTGATTGGCGGTATGCCCGCCGCTACAGTAGGGGATATGTGCACCTGTACCGGACCGCCGGATACCATTGTCAAAGGTTCCGGCACAGTAATGATCGGTGGCAAACCAGCCGCCAGGATGGGCGATAGCACCGCCCATGGTGGATCGATCGTATTAGGCGATGCCACCGTGATAATAGGAGGGTAGTGAGGAAGAAGCAAGTGAAAATGAATAAGAACGCCAAATTACAGGGACTTGCCAACGATCAGGAACTGTAAAGCGCGGCAGCTATGCTGAATTCTAAATTCTGGATTCTAAATTCTAAATGCTATGTCTTTCTTAGGTACCGGTTGGAGTTTTCCACCAGCATTTGATCCCCAGCTCGGCATCGTACAGATGACGAGCGATGAAGTGGATATTCAAAGCAGCCTCGAAATACTACTCAGCACCAGGCTGGGAGAGCGCGTCATGCAACCCACCTACGGCTGCAACCTCGATGAAATGCTGTTTGAACCCCTCACCACCACCTTAAAGACCTATATCGCCGACCTGATCCGGACCGCCATCCTGTACCATGAGGCCCGCATCACCGTCAACAAGATCGATATGACCGAAAGCAACGACCTGGAAGGGCTGGTACTGATCAAGCTGGAATACACCGTCAAATCAACCAATAGCCGGTACAACTATGTATTCCCCTATTATAAAAATGAAAAGACATAGTAGGTGGGTCACCCTTGTGTGGTGGCAAATGCAGCGCTGATGGGTGGCTCACCTTACAAAAGGCAGCCAGCCCTCAAAACGCAGCACCAATTCGAAATGCTAAATTCTAAATTCGACATTTACCATGCCTGATTGTATTTCCAAAAATCCCTTGCAGCGTTCCGGTACCAGCCAGTATAAGCGGGTGCTGCAGGCTTTACTGCCAGGCTATGCACAGGTAGACGAAAGAGACTATGCAGACCTCATCCTGTTTGCCAAAAGCTATGCAGGCTACCTCAACTATTATGACCCCACCAATAAGAAAAATGGCGATTGGCTGCCCCTGATGAAAATGGACATCAGCGTTTCACTGGCCACCATTGCCCGTCAAAATGCAGCTTCCTGGTTTACTTATATACAGGAATTGTACAAACAGATACAGGACACCAGTAACCCCGTCTTGTTAAAACAGTATTATACTTCCATTTATCATTTAATAGCTACCCTTATTTACCAGTTGGACGAACAGCTGCAAACCTTACCCAAAGATTTTGCCTATACCGAATACCTCAATATCACCATCGCTTCCCGCCTGGCCGATCAATGGTCTAAGATCAAAACTTACTATATAGAATCAGCCAAGCCCGCCAATGCTATGATCAATGAGGCCGCCCCCCTGTCTCCGCCCGAAACACCCATCCAGGTACAAAGGGCAGGCAGCCTGCTCGTCAATAACCTGTCCGATGTATGGACCACCGTTCCCTTCATTCCGCCCATCAATGGCGCCACGCCGGAGGAAAAGATCAAGAACACCGTCAACCACAGCATATTTAAGGGACTGATAGAAAGCCTGCTCAAGGCCTACAGCGCCGTGATTGATAATGCCGGCAAATACCTGGAGGAAACCATGGAAAGTTTTCCTTCCCATACACCCCATTACGCCCTTTACCTCACCTTCCTGAAGTTATTCCGTGTAGCCCAGGACCACATCAATAAATTTACCGATCGCCACCTCTCTTTTTATTATAAGGATATCCTGCGGCTCCGGTTGCAGGAAGCACAACCCGACCTGGTACACCTGCTCTTTGAGCTGCAAAAGAATATTCCCCGGCACCTGCTGAAGAAAGACACCGTATTCAAAGCCGGCAAGAACAAGGTAGGGCAGGAGCTCTTCTATGCACTCACAGATGACATAGTGGTCAACAAAGGAAAAGTAAAAAGTATTAAGTCCATCCTCGCTCAGCAGGAAGTCGGCTATACCACCTTATTTGCAGCGCCTGTCAGCAATTCAGACGACGGCAAGGGAGCGCCCCTTACTACGCCCGACAAAAGCTGGGAACCCTATGGCAATCCCAAAACGCATGACACTGCGACCATTGGTTTTGCCGTGGCGCATCCCCTCCTGTATATGCAGGAAGGATTCAGAACAGCCACCCTTTCATTTACTTTTAATAACAATTCCCTCGACGGCCTTGGCCTCGCCAATGACCTCATCGTAAAAATAACCGGCAAAAAAGGATGGCATGAAGCCCATGTAAGCCTCGCCGGCGTATTTGGCACCACACTCTCTGTGGTCTTCAGCCTTGGTTCAGACGAACCCGCCTGGATACCCTACGACGAAACAATACACAAGGCAGGTTATTTAACCGGATTGCCCGTGGCACAACTCCTGGTAAAGAACAACAAAGGAGAAGCCAACAAGATCGATAAGCTATCATCCGTATTTGTTACCCAGGTGGGCGTATATGTAAGTGTCAATGGTATTAAGACCATGGCCCTGCAAAATGAGATTGGTCCCCTGGATGCCGCCAAACCATTCCAGCCCTTTGGCCCTTCCCCGCATTTCGGATCTTCCCTCATCATCGGCAGCAATGAAGTGTTCCTTAAAAACAGATCGGCCGTTGTAAATGCCACACTCAATATTGAATGGGATAAGATCGATCGCTTTGACTGGAACAAATACCTGGCATCAGAATTTGTAGACAGGAAAGTGCGCATTAAATACCTGCACAATGGCGACTGGCAGGAGAACACCTCAGATAGCACACATGAACAAATCATTTTCGACCATACCGATCCAACCATCGATGGCGTAAAATACCATTGCAGCAATAAAGAAAGCCTCACCATTAACCTGCCTTCATTCAATAACAACTTTTCTTTTGCGCCCAACGAACAATACTCCGTGAAAGCAGAGAGTGGATTTATGAAGATCGAACTCAGGGGTGATTTCGGTCATTCCGACTTTATAAAACGGTTTACTACCGCCACCCTTACGACACCGTCTTCATTGCCTTTCGAACCGTATACACCTACCATAAAATCGATGACGCTGAGCTACAGCGCTTCCGCATCCATCAACCTCAACCTGGCCACTGCAGAAAGCTTCTCTGAACAAAACGGGTTCTTTTACCATATTACCCCCTTTGGCCATACTGTACAACATCGTTCATTCCTCGGCGCAACAGCCGCCATCACCTTACTGCCCATGTATACCAATGAAGGTGAACTGTACATTGGCATTGATAATTTCAATGCCAGCCAGTCACTCAACCTGCTGTTCAAAGTATCCGACGGCAGTGCCGATCCCGCTTTCGACCGGCAGCCTCTGCAATGGACCTTCCTCGCAGCCAATAACCAGTGGCTGCCTTTCGACCAATACTCAGTGGCCGATCAAACCAATGACCTCACCAAAACCGGCATCATTCGTTTTGCATTGCCGGCTACCGCTGTCAGTGCCAATACCATCATGGGCGAGCAGCTTTTCTGGATCAGGGCCACCGCCGCCATCCACACTGCCGCTACCTGCAACCTGGTGGATATTCATGCACAGGCCGCCACCGCGGTGCTCTTTGATTACCACAAAGCAGGCATCGTGTATACAGACATTCTGCCGGCAGGCACCATTGCCAAATTGCTCATCAGCGATTCATCTGTCAAAACCATTCAACAGCCCTACAGCTCCTTTGGCGGAAGGATCAAAGAACCAGCCAATAAATTCTACAACCGCGTAAGCGAACGCCTGCGGCATAAGAACAGGGCCATCACCATGTGGGATTATGAGCGCCTTGTATTGCAGCAATTCCCGGATATCTATAAAGTAAAATGCATCAACCACACCAAGATCAACAGCCCCGGCACAGGAGATAATGAACTATGCCCAGGCCATGTGCTGGTGGTACCCATTCCCGACCTCACTGGCAAAAATGCCATCAACCCATTAAAGCCGCAAACCAGCATTGGCACCCTCGAAGAGATCAAAAAATACCTGCGCCTGCATATATCCCCATTTGTACAACTACAGGTAAAGAACGCCCGCTTCGAAGAGATACAACTCGACTTTAAAGTAAAATTCTATACCGACGACGGCGCCTATTACAGCAACCTCCTCATCACCGAAATTGAACAATACCTGTCCCCCTGGGCATTTGGGGGCACCCAGGAAATTGAATTTGGGGGCAGGATCAGCAAAAGCAAACTGCTGGATTTTATAGAAGAACGCCCTTATGTGGATTACCTCACCTGTTTCAAGATGCACCATATTGTCAACGGCATCATATCCGGCGATGTGGAAGAGGCCGTAGCTACTTCCTCCCGCTCCGTATTTGTGTCCTATGCCGGCAATGAAACACTGGGTATTCCCAAACACATCATTGATTATTTAAACCCGGATTGTAATTGCTAATGGAAACAGCCATATTCATACCCAAAGGTCGTAAGCTGGAAGACGCAGAGAACTACCAGCTGCTGCGCAGCAAAGGCATGGAGTACATTGAAAAACTGTCCAGCACTTTGTGGACAGATTACAATACCCATGATCCCGGCGTTACCATCCTCGAAGCACTCTGTTATGCTATTACCGAACTGGGTTACCGCACAGGGTTCGATACCAAGGACCTGCTGGCAACCGAAGATGGCACCGTCACCAAAAACCAGGCATTCTTTACAGCCCGCAACGTACTGACCACCGAACCCGTAACAGTAGAAGATTACCGGAAACTCCTGGCCGATATTATTGGCATCCACAATGCCTGGCTATTCCCCAAGGCCAATGTGGACGACCTTAACCCTGCCGGCGGCGATCTGATCCCTGCGGCGGAAGTACCCTTGTATCCCCTCTGCGCCAAAGACAGCCTGGTATATGATCCTACCGATCATACAGCCATCGACATCCGCGGTCTCTATGATATAATGCTGGACCTGGAAGCCACCGATGAATTTGGCGACCTCAATTCCGGCAACATCATCTATACCTTCAGTGAACCCCAACTGCAACAGGTGCAGATAGAGATCGTACTGCCCCGCTGGAATGAAGTGGACCTCGATTTCATGAAAGACATTGCCGATGCCATCATCACCATCCAAAGCATCGCCGTTACTAAAAAACCGCAATACTGGGAAATAAAGGTCACCTATAGCGATGCCCGTACTTTTACCTATTATGTGGTAATTGCCCTCCGCCAAAAAGTAAAAGACCTGGAAGCCCTGATCGAAAAAAGGTTAAAAGAAATAGCCCTCGACGATCCTTCCAACACACCCGATCCTACCTTCCCTTTACACAAGGCTTTCTTCCAGCTCTATAACAGGAAGCAACAGGAAACCATCAGGCTCATCAACCAGGCCAAAACCGCCTTCCATGCCCACCGGAATCTCTGCGAGGATCTGAGGCATATAGATACCGTAATACCCGTACCCATTGGTTTTTGCGCCGATATTGAAGTGCGACCCGAGACCGACATCGAACAGGTAATGGCTGAAGTGTATTTCCAGATCGAGGAATACCTCAATCCTGATATCAAATTCTATTCCCTGCAGGAAATGGTCAACAGGAACATTCCGGCAGAAGACATCTTTGAAGGACCCAAACTGGAACACGGATTCATCGACACCCTGGAATTAATGAATACCCAGCTACGCAGCGAGATCAGGGTGTCAGATATTATTAACCTGATCATGGACGTAGAAGGAGTGGTAGCGGTGAAAAATGTATTGATCAGTGAATACGATAAATGGGGCCAGCCTGTTTTACCCAGCCAGAAATGGTGCCTGCATTTACTTCCTTACCACAAGCCTATCCTGCAGGTCAACTTCAGCAAAATATTGTTCTTTAAAGACCACTTGCCTTTTAAGGCCAATGCAAAAGAAACCGCCGATATCCTTTCTGTATTAAGAGGCATCAATGAGCGCGCCAAGTTAAAAGGCCATGCCAACGACTGGCCCGCTCCCGAAGGCACCCATTACCAATTGGATGACTACTACAGCGTGCAGTATGAATTGCCGCAAACCTATGGCATCAGCAAAGCCGGGTTGCCTTCCACCGTACCAGCCGAAAGAAAAGCGCAGGCCTTGCAGCTCAAAGCTTACCTGATGTTTTATGACCAGCTATTGGCCGATTTCTTTTCCCAGCTGCACCACGCCAAAGACCTCTTTAGTCTGGATGATACCATTCAGCAAACCTATTTTGCGCAATACATTACCGACATTAAAGACATTTCACTCCTTTATAAAAAAGTAAACGACCTGCGCACCGGGCTCGATGTATCCCTGCAGGATGCCCTCAAGTCGCCCAAAGCACCAGGCGCTTTACCGGCCCAGGATATGGCCAATAACAACCAGCACTACCAGCTCATTGAATCACTCGATACTTTCTACGACCGGCGCAACCGTTTCCTCGATCACCTCCTGGCCAGGTTTGCCGAATCATTCAATGAATATGTGCTCATGCTGTACACCATTACCAATGGTGAAAAGATCAAAAAAGAGAACGACAAGCTCATCAAGGACAAGATTGCCTTCCTCAAAGACTATCCCGTAGTGAGTGCAGAAAGAGGCAAGGCCTTTGATTACCTGTCGCCCTCCTGGAATACCAGCAATGTGAGCGGACTGGAAAAACGCGTGGCGCGCCTCACCGGTATTGCCAATTATGATCGGCGCAACCTGTTTTGTTATATCGACATCAAGATCATCAACGAAGGCACCGTGCCTAATCCCAAATATGTATTCCAGGTTGTGGACCTCGCTGCCAATATATACTTCGTGTCACTCCAGCAGTATGACAAGTATGAGACCATCGACATCCTGGTCAATAAGGTATACAATAGCCTGGCCCACAAGGACCATTACTATTTGGATAAAGTAACACCGGCCAAGATCTATGTACGCTTAAAGGATGGGTACGGTAAGCCCATCGCCGTCAGCAATTCTTATTTCACCAAGGAAAGCACTGCCAACGCCTTCATTGATGACGCCATTGCCAAATTTGCCCCCACCTGCGAGGCAGAGGGCGTGTACCTGGTAGAACATCTCTTGCTGCGGCCCCATTTTCCCGTAACCGCTGTATTGCCGCAAACCAAGGAAGAGAAATACAAACTTATGCAGGTATGCCTGGGTGAGGACTGCGATTTCTGCGGTGAAGAAGATCCGTATTCCTTCCGGGCATCCGTAATCCTGCCTTACTGGCCTGAACGCTTCAGAGACCTCGACTTCCGGCGCTTCTTCGAAAGGACCATGCGCACAGAAGCCCCTGCACACATTTCATTGAAGATCTGTTGGGTGAATTATACAACCATGCAAACATTCCAGGCCCTGCTCAAAACATGGCTGGAAGCCTTGCGCGATTATGAACTGGATCTGATACAAGACGATACACTAAAGCAGGACCTGCTGCGCGAAGCCAGTAATAAAATGGTGGAGTTCCTGGCCAACGTGCACAGTGAATATCCCGAAGCGCGCCTGCACGATTGCGAAACAGGTGTCACCAATCCGGTTACCCTGGGCAGCACCGTACTGGGAAGTTTTTAATTGAAAAAATTACTTTAAAAAGCAAGATATGGGTACGTTCAATTTTTATCCTGAATTTGTAGCTGACCAGGTGTTAACAGCCGACCACCTGAATGAGCTGTTTGATTACCTCGACGAGCAGGACAGACTTACCCGGCGTTGCCTCATTGGCATCGGTATCGTCTGCGGACTGGAAGTAACCTATACCGGGGCCGATATCCGTATCAGTCGTGGCGCAGGTGTCACCTCCAAAGGATATTTCATTGAGCATGCCGCCAGCACATACACCCATTTCAGGCCCTATACCTTGCCCCTCAATCCCGAAAGTCCGCCACCGGCTGAGAGCATCATCAACCCTTTCCCGTACAACACCTTTGCGATGTATGAGCTGATCGGCGCCCCCGAAGCGGGCGATACCGCTATCAGCGCCAGTGCGGCCTTCCTGGCCAACTATGCCGTCGTATTGTTCCTCGAAATAAAAGCCACCAACTTAAAAAATTGCACCACCAATGATTGTGACGATAAAGGCCGGGAAATAACCATCACTGTAAAACCCCTGCTGATCAAAAAGACCGACCTCAGCAATCCTGCTTTTAAGTGCAATGATGAGTCTGATCCCAACCTGTCAGCAGGCATCATTGAAGCAGGTAAAGCCGCCTTACCCGAAATATTGCTGAAGCGTTACAATATCCCGTATCAGCCCCTGACCTCCTCCGACAGCGTGCTACAGGCATTTCATACACTTACCCCGGCTGCTGTGCAGGGTGATATAGCCGCCGCCTACACCAAGGTCTATGATACTTTTAAAGGACTGCTGGGCATTGGCGCCAATCCATTCCTGGCCCTTACCGCCACCCTGGCCAACCTCTTTACCCAGGTGCAGGGAGGCAGCATGATCTATTCCCAATATTTTTATGACTTCCTCGATGACCTTATAAAAGCGTATAACGAATTGCGCGGCGAAGGCAATGCCATCATTACCGCCTGCTGCCCCTGCGATAAACTATTCCCTTATCACATCGCACTCGGTGAGGCCAATAAGAACTCGAAGGATGCAGCCACCATTTACCGCAATTACTTTATCTATTCCCCTCTGTTCAATGACCAGAAGAACAGGCTGGCCGCCCTACAACTGTTGTTTGAACGCATGGTAGAACTGGCAAAGGCATTTGATCTGGCCAAAGCTACCGAGGCTTCCAAGTTCCCCATTAAGATAACACCCAGCACCTGGAGCCGGTCCGCATTATCCAAACGCGCTATTCCGTTCTATTATAAACCAGCCCCCCTGTTTGAAAAATGGAACTATGAAAAAACAAGGTATGGCAAGCAAAAAACCAACCTGTCTTATAGCTCTGATAGCTGGAATACAGCGCCCGTATTGGATTTTGTAAAGAATCCTTTGCAGTATGAGATAGAGCCCTTCACCTTCTTCCGTATCGAAGGCCATGTAGGTAAGCAGTATACCGAAGCGTTGGGAGCGATACAAAAACTCAGGAGTGAATTCAGTCTGCCCTTCGATGTGGTAGTCGTCAAAGCCGGCGTATACAATGAAACCGATATTGATCTTTCAAAATATACCTGTCAGCTCAACGACCTGGAGATAGCGTATGACATTGCCCGCCGCGAATGGGAAGCCACTATCGGACAAACCATCGAATGGCTCAATGAGAACCAGGGACAGGCGAGAAAATACATCAAGAATCCTAAGAACCAACTCGCCATTTATATAGGCAAGCTGCAGCTGGCCAAAACCTTTATGGTAGACGACCTGCCTGCCTTCATTGCCAGGTATGTCGAGTTCATGGCCTTGTATGAATGGATCGAACTGGAATCCGAAAGCATCAGGGACACCCTGAGCGACCTCATCGAAAACCCCACAGAAGGCACCAACACTGTTTTCGTGGAAGACCTGATCGACCATTTTGATGAGGTTATGATGAGCGTGAAGAAAGGACCTTTCCGGGCATTACAGCAGGAATTCAAACGCAGGCTGAAGAATATCTATGCCAATCAGTTCCTGGATTACTATGCCCAAAAACACCCGAGCCTGGACCACAAGGCCGGCGTACCCCGTGGCGGCACCTTCATCCTCGTGTACGCCCATGAGCGGATCATTAACAATTCGTTCAATTCTTTCGATGCCGTCAGTATCGTGCCGGGCACCGTCATTGCCGATTTTTACCTGCCCTACCTCTGTTGCAGCGATTGTCCGCCCATAGCCTATATTATACAGGAGCAAAAGCCCGACCCCATCAGACCCACCATCAATATTGTCCCCAAAGAATTTTGTAACAATGATGATGGTACATACGATGTAGTGGCATCACCTGCAGGTGGGGTACTGACAGGCCCCGGTGTAAAACCCGGTGAATTCAAATTCAGCCCTTATGGTCTGCCCGTAGGCGAGCACTTGCTTACCTATGCCATTGATGGACAATCCGTCTCCGTAGTCATCAAAGTATTTGCTCCGGCATCAGAACCCGATTTCAATATTGATGTGGCCGAGCAGCCCAACCATAGCTTTATTGTTAAGCTGAGTCCCAATGTCACCGATGGCACCAAATACGAATGGTTTGTGAACGGTAGTCTTACTTACCTCACCATGCTGGTGGAAGACACCTTCACATTTCCGGAAAAACAAAAGGATTTCATATTCACCCTGCGCCTGACCCATGGGCCTTGCGAACCCAGACTGGTGACCCGCGAGATCACCCTCACCAAAAAGGATGATGAACAACAATTAAAGCGTACAGTATGTTTCGATCAGAAAATAGAACTGGTCAAGGTACCGGCGGGAAGTAAGCTGGAAATAATCGATCCCGGTGGCCTCACCATCCAGGATGAATTCATCCTTTTCAAAGGAGACGAACTAAAGACCACCACTACCTTCAACATCAAATACCGCCTCATAGACAGTGGCGGCAATGTGGTCAACACCACGCTGGAGCTTACCATTGTAGTAGTGCAGCCCACTTTCAATGTCCGGTATGAAATTGTGCCGGGAGGGCCCGGCAGGTATATACTCACTGCCCTCAATCCCAACCTGAGCTTTGCCCAGTGGGAACTGGCAGTAAACGGTACCTTCCCCTTTATAGCCAATGGAAGTCCGGCCGTTTTGGACCAGAAGTTTACCGATATTCAGGGAGGTATCCTTACCCTGATCATAAAAACCAAGACCGGAGAGACCACCGAATGTTTGGGTAAAGTATCCATAGACGTAAGCCAGGACCTGTTCAAAAAAATACAGGCAGCACCCAACGGAATGAATTTCCCCCTGATTAAAATATGAGCAGAACGCCACATATAATTGAGCAACAATTCCTGGAGGTCACCTTCACCGACCGCCGGGAAGGCATGGGCCTCCAGGACCAGCTGGCTGCTATTTATAAAGAGAAAGTACTGCCCTTGCTGGAAACCGTGCTCAACGATCACGATCTGCCCAACCACACCATTCAGATCGACGAGATCACTATCGATGCGGGTATACTGTCTTCCAAAAACTGGGAGCAGGAATTGGTAGAACGGTCCGTACAGCAATTCAAAGCCATCCTGCAGAAAAAGTTGCTTTCTCCCTGGCCACGCCACAGCACGCAGCAGCAGCCACAGCTGCCGGTGGAGGAAGGTGTTCAGTGGTTGCCCGAAGCCGTCTTTCATTACAACAGGTTTATTGAGTTTGTAAGCACCGGAACTATGCCCGTCAGCGACAACCGGCATACCATACAGCAGACCATTACCGTGTTGTTGAACAATAAAGCCGACTGGCAAACAGCTGCCAACAGGGTAGTGGTGCTCAGACTCCTGTACACCAATCAACAAGCCCTGGAAAGACTCCTGCGTCAATGTGGAGACATCGTAGAAGAAATTGTCCGTTGGTTGAATGAACAGCCAATACAGGAAGCATCCATTTATACAATACTATCCGCCATACCCGACCTTTACACCAGGCGATTATGGTTAAGCAGCCTGGTACTGATCAAGAAAGCACAGCAGCAGCAATCACTCATCACAGCCTTACACAAATCAGCACCCATACTTTTGTTGCAGGCATTGATTGCCCATAACAAAGAACAGGTCAGACTACCGGATATCGTAGAAAAGCTGGATCCGCAGGTAGCCAACCTGTTGATAGATACCAATGAACCGTTCGCAATTACAATAAAAGAAGAAAACAGGCCTGCACCCCGTTCACCAAAAGAAGAGCAGGGAAATAAGATGGCAGAAGATAGGAACAAGGAAAAGGAAAGCGTGGAAGCCGGTGTAAAAAAAGAAACACAGCAGGAGGGAGCCGCCGTTCACCTGTACAATGCCGGCCTTATCATCCTGCATCCTTTTCTGTTGCCATTCTTCAGCAAGACCGGCTTAATAGATAAGAACAATCAATGGACCGATACAGCAGCCCACCAACGGGCCGTTTTATTGACCCAATACCTGGTAACAGGTGAAGAAAAGATACCCGAGTTTTACCTGCCCCTCAACAAGCTGTTGTGTGGATACCCGATGCGGGCCACCCTCGATGATCAACTCGAGTTAACAGCCCTCGAACAACAGGAAGCTACCGCCTTGCTATCGGCTGTTATTGAGCACTGGGGCGCATTAAAGAATACCGGCATTGAAGCATTGCGTATTTCTTTCTTACAGCGTGCCGGTAAACTCATGCACACTGAAAAGGGCTGGTACCTGGTAACAGAGCAAAAATCATTTGATATATTAATGCAGTCATTACCCTGGGGCATCGGTCGTATCAAAACGCCCTGGATGGAAGAATGGCTGCTCACCGATTGGACCTGAATAAACTATGTTCGCTTCCGCCGATAAAACCACCAGGCATAGCCAGGTACAGCAGAAAGCTGCTGACCCTGCTGCTTTTCTGCAAAGGAAAGCCGAACCTGCCTTCTTTGGCGGCAAACAGAACGAACCCTTCTTTTCTCCTTCCGCTCTTATCCAGACCAAACTAAGCATCAGTCAGCCCAATGATCCCCATGAGAGGGAAGCCGATGCCATAGCAGAACGTGTCATGACCATGCCCGAGCCGGCTTCCGCAGCAGTACCAGCACCTGCACCGGTAGGCGAAACCGAAAGAGAGGTACAAAAGCAGGAAGATGACCTGGCCCCCATGCCGGCCATGGAAATAGCGCCCAAACTGCAATGCAAAGAAGAAAAAGAGGAAGAGAAGAAAATACAACCCAAATTATCCGATAGCATACTCCGCAAAGACGATGAAACCGGCGTAGAGGTAAAAGAGCCGGCTATTCCTGAGCTGCCCGCGCTCATCACCATCGACCGCAAGATTCGCGGCCCATGCCTCCCCACCATTATACAACGGCAGGGCAGGGCGCCGCCAACACCCCACCACAGTTTTGAAAGCAGCCTGCAAAGCACCAAAGGAAGTGGTTCACCTTTGCCCGACTCCACCCGCAGTTTCATGGAGAACAGGTTTGGAGCCGACTTTAGTGGCGTACGCATACATACCGGTTCAACAGCCGTTCAGTTGAACAGGGAGGTGCATGCCCAGGCCTTTGCCCATGGCAATGATGTATATTTCAATTCCGGCAAATATGCGCCCCATACGCCGGATGGAGGATTTTTGCTCGCGCACGAGCTTACCCATACCATTCAGCAGGGCGCCAGTAAAACACTGTCGCCAACAGCCATTGCTGCCAAAAGGCAAACCATCTACCGCCAGGCGGCCGATGCCTCACCACCACGCATCTCCAACCTCGATGCGGCAGTTAATATTGCCAAAGGCGAGATCGGCAAAGTAGATGCCGGCACCCTCGGGCCTGATGGATTCAGGACCGGATGGGATCGCCTCGTCGACTATTTCCAAACCTCCTTTGGAAGCGAAAGAATATTGGCCGAAGGCGCCCCCTACAAACCGGGCACCGTCAATATAGCCCACATCAAAAACCGCAAGATCATTTCCGGGATGAAACCCAATCAGCCCGATCCCACCGTGCGGGAAAACAGGGATGCTATGCCAAGCTGGTGTGGCATATTCGTATTTTGGGCACTCAACAAAGCCGGACTACCCATGCCCAAGTGGGTATTGGGCAAGGCGCCGGTGAACCCTGCTGCGGCTTATCCGAAGGGTTATGCCCCCAGGCCGGGTGATATTGCCTACCGTAACAAACTTTCGCACTTTGCCATGGTCGAAAAGACCGAAGGCACCGATGTATATACCGTCAATGGCAACACTGCCGGCGAAAACAACCTGGGCGGCCAGATACAGGTAAAGAAACATGCCCTGAAAGACTGGACAGCCTTCTTCGATCCACTCTATGGCATTGATCCCAATAGCGTATCCGCGCCCGCTATGGCGGCCCGTCCCAAGACCCTGCAACAACTACAGCAGGAAATCTTCGGCACCGTACAACGTATGGAAGAAGCAGGAGAAGAAATGACCGCCGAAAGCAGTGAGCAGGCTGCTACCGTACAAACCAAACCCGAGACCGGCAGCCTGGAAGTAAATGCCGCTGGCAAACTACAGACCATTGCACCAACTGTACCCGCCGTACAAACGAAACAGAAGCCACCTGCCTCCGCCGCACCGGAAACCCAGGAAAAAGATAAGCTGTCCATCGAAGCCCCTTCGCCCGTACCAGGTCTCCAGCGTATGATGGATACAGGCCCGCCAGCTGCACCCATTACCGGCATCAGTGGAGGCCGCAGCGGCGATATCATCCAATGCTCTTTCCTCGACGATGCCATGGCCCATATTGTCGATTTCCTCAGCGATATCCCCATCACCCTCGATATCGATGTGGCCAAGGGCTGGCTGTTGGGTAAAGTACGGCAACTCTTGTCCTATATACCCGGCTACCGCGCACTGGGTGTCATATTGGGTTATGACCCCGTGACCAGCTACCGGATAGAACGCAATGGACGCAATTTCATAGAAGCCGCACTCGACATCCTGCCCGGCGGCAGTATGTTGCAACGCAAACTCGAAGAATTGGGCGCCCTCGATCGTGCCGCCGCCTGGCTCGATACCCAACTGGCCGGTATTGAAGCCATCGTTGCCAATGTACGCAATGAGTTCTTCACTGCCTGGGAAGCCCTCGGCGTTAGAAATATCCTGGATGGCCCCACCGCTATCCTGCGCAACTTCGGCAGCATCATCGAACGCGCCATCAACAACATCGTACGTTTTGCAGTAACCGCCGCAGAGCAGTTGCTGTCCATGGTCAAGGAATACCTCATCAACCAACTGGTGACCTTCATACGGGAACAGACACCCGCTTACCCATTGCTTCGCGTTGTGCTGGGCAAGGATCCCGTAACCGAAGAAGAAGTACCACGCAATGGCACCAATATCCTCAATGCCATGCTCGAACTGTCCGAAGCCGGCAGGGAACAGCGACGACAGATGCAGGATACCGGTACCTTCGAACGCGTGGCCGCCTGGATCGACACCGGCATAGGTATCTTCAGCGGGGCCTATGAACAGATCATCAATGCCTTCCACAATATCTGGAACCATGTGAGCATCGACAGTCTCATGGACCCTGTGGGCACCTTCCGCATGATCTACAATGAATTTGCAGCCCCTGTAGGCCGCGTGCTCCAATACATGGCCGATACCGCCATCATGATACTCACCTTCATCAAGGAAGTGTTAATGCGGCGCTTGTCCGTTTGGGCACGCACCGTGCGCGGTTATCCGCTGGTCACCGTACTGCTGGGCAAAGATCCCTTCACCGACGAGACCGTACCGCGCAGCATTCCGAATATCATACGTGGCTTCATGAGCCTGGTGGAAGGCGGGGAAGAACAGTTCAACCAGCTGCAGGAAAGCGGCGCCATCGGGCGAACCGTGGCGCGTATCAATGCCGCCGTGGCCCGGCTCAACATGACGCCCACCTATATTGTCAACCTCTTTATTTCCTTATGGAACTCATTTAGCATAAATGACCTGGCCAACCCCATCGCAGCCTTCCAACGCATCATCGACCGCTTTGGCGAACCCATTGCCCGCCTGATCGCCTTCGTGATCGAGATCGTGCGGATCGTAATAGAAGTCATCCTGCAGGTGATGAACTTCCCGACCGACCTCATTGCCAATATCATCAGCAAGGCCATGCAGGCCGTTGACATGATCAAGCGCAATCCGGTGGGTTTCCTGAAAAACCTGCTGCGCGCCATCAAACAGGGCTTTATACAGTTCTTCGCCAATATTGGCACCCATCTCATGACGGGACTCACCGCCTGGCTCATGGCCGAATTGAGGGATGCCAATGTGCCGGCGCCGGAAAACTTCACCCTGCAGGGTGTTATCCGGTGGATCTTACAGGTGTTGGGCATCAGCATGGAAGCCGTATGGACCAAATTAGCAGCCCATCCCCGCATTGGTCCCCAGCGCGTGGCCCGCATCCGCAGCCTCATCAATACCCTCGAAGGTATCTGGACCTTTATACGCGATGTGCAGGAAAGAGGTATCGCAGCGATCTGGGAGCGCATTCAATCCCAGCTCACCCAACTGTGGGATACCGTACTCAATGCCATCAAGACCTGGATCATGGAACGCATCATCAATGCAGTAACCACCAGGTTGCTCAGCCTGCTCGATCCCACCGGCATCATGGCCGTGATCAACAGCGCCATCGCCCTGTACCGCGCCGTACAAAGCTTTATCCGCTACCTGCGGCAAATGCTTGAGATCGTCAACTCATTCGTAGAAGGGGTTGTTGAAATAGCCAGCGGCAATATTTCCACGGCTGCCAATTTCCTGGAACGCACCATGGCCAGAGCCGTACCCATCATGATCGGCTTCCTGGCCAACCAGGTTGGCCTCAGCGGCCTGGGTCGCCGGATCGGTGAAATGGTCGTTGTGGCCCGTGGGTTGGTAGACAGGGCCCTTACCTGGCTGGTGAACCGCTGTGTGGATACTGCCTTTGCAATACTTGACCGGTTGCTGGCCATGGGCCGCGATGCCATTGGCGGTGGTGGTACCCCCGAAGAAAGAGTAGAAAATGCAGTAAGGGACGCCCAGACAGCCGTGAATGGCCTCTCCGGATCAAGAGTGGGCCGAGCTGTGTTAAGACCGATCCTTGGAGCCATCAGGCTACGGTATGGATTGACCTCTCTCGAAATGGAGCGGCAGGAAGGTGCCTGGATGGTAGTAGGCGTACTAAACCCAAGGCGTGCCCGCCCTGTAAACAAAGAAGGCGAACCAGAAGCCGCTACCGAAACAGGAGAGGGATTTCTGGCAGCTGATGGCAAACGCTATGTAATACAGAATAACGTAGGTTCTTTGACTACCTTTGAGGTGCCCGGCAGGTTTATTCAAAACTTTATTCCCCGCCCGGGCAATGATATTGCTTATGTAGCCAACGTACCCACCATCCCGCCGCGGGAAAACCCATCGCCCCTTACCCCGTCCAGCATTGCTCAACTATATCGCGAGGGCGCTTTCGACAATGCAGAAGACCTCAAGAGCCGCTTTGCACTGATCATTGGTGTAAACGCCTATCGCGATCTGAAAGGGGAAAAAGAGCCCCAGGTGAGTGCACAGGTTAGTGGTTTCAACTGGACCGCCTACTCCCTGGGATTGTTTGGTATGTCGTGGGTGCCACGCTGGTGCGAAGAAAGAAGGAACGGCGATAGCAGGTCCCTGGTAGAGGTCACAGATTTCAGCATTGTACGCAATGCATACAACACTTGTTCCGACAAAGCGGCAGCGGAAGCGTATGAACGGTCAAAGATCGTACAACGAACAATCCCTTATGGATTGATCCGTGATAAGATCAGGAGCCATCCCTTTACCAACGAGGCAGTAAGTGCATTGCAGGCCTGGAGCCGTACAGCCTATATCCATACAGGCGACCCCGATGCCGTAAACCTGCGGGCTACGCCGGGCGGTATAGACCAAAATGGACTGCGGCAAAAATCATCGGCGTTTGCCAATGGCCTCTTCGACCGCTACGATCAGATCATACGCGAATCAGAAGCCCGGTCTGCGGGCATTGCGCCGGCCATCGTATCGGGCGGCTATGAATTCAGGCTGCAGTTGGAAGGTGGTGATGTAGCGATCAGCCAGCAGCTGACCTACCTGGCGAGCCAGTTGGATATCGCTATCCGTGAGCGTATCGCCCGTATCAATACTACCGTGGTATATTTCCCCGAACCCAATACCGCTTTTAGAGTTGATGCAGTGGTATCCGCTACACGAAAGAGTGCTACACTCTTTGGCACCCGCGCACAAGAGGGCGCAACTGCAGTACGGCGCATATTGCGTACCCGGCCAACCGGCGAGGTCTTGTTCGATTCAAGGGCCCGGCTGGCCACCCGGAGCGACCGGTTCGCCGTTGGTTCAGAAGGCGCAGGTTCATTCAGCCTGGAAGACGGTATCCTTGACCGGCTGACAGTGCAAGGTATCAAAACCATCGTGGCACAGGAACAATCCCATGCCGACGTAACCGACTTTATAAGGAGGATCAAGGAAGCTTATCCTGGCAGCCGCGATATGTCTGCCGAATATACCCGGCAACTGAACCTGCTTTATGCAAACTATGTAGCCATAGAAAGGCTGGCAAACGATGCTACCCTGGATGCACTAAGAGCCGAATTGGCAAGGGCCGCCCCCGATTTCGATATGTCTGGCATCAGCGCCTGCCTGGTTACCAGCACCCCTCAAAGTCTCACTCAGATCAAGCAGATCGCGATAGAGATAAGCCGTACCATCGCTCAATTCATCAGGCGATATATTTAGATTGACCAATAGTAAAATTGATCTATGCACCAACAAGCGAACCAACTTTTACGCAACGATGTGGAGACCTTCAATGCCTGGCGGATAGAACATCCCGACGAAGAGATCGATTTGTCCGGGCAAGTGTATGATGGATGCGAACTTTTTGAAGCGTATCTCTTTCATATCAATTTTACCGGTTGCAGCTTCAGGGGCGCCAACTTGCAGGAATGCCTGTTCTCCGGTGCAATACTGGACAAAGTCGATTGCACAGGCGCCAATTGCTCCTTTGTACAATTTGGTCCGGCAGAACTGATCAACGTAGCGTTACAAAACAAATTGGGAGGCTATCTCTTGCAGGGAGCCAGCCTGCGGGAAGCCATATTCACCAATGCCGATCTCTCCAGGTCATCATTCCGCGAAACAGATGTTGAAGGGGCTGATTTTAGGGGTGCGATCCTTAGAGGCACCAAATTCTTCCACACCAATTATGAAGCTGCCCGCTTTGATGACAACGCGGGCGACCAGGCATTGTTCTTACCCATCAATCAGTAAAGATCAAAATCAATCAGTATGAGACCTACCTATATCCGCCGCATTCGCCGCAAACCAACCGCTTCCAAAGACAATCCTGTCTTTCGCAAAGAAGGACAAAAGGAAAACACCTTCTTTGGAGAAGCTGCTGCCGGGCCTTTCTTTGCACCCAGCCCTGTACTGCAACGGAAATGTGCCAGCTGCGCCAATGAAGAAAATGAAATAAACCGGCTGCCGGAGAAAAAGGAAGAAGATGAAAAGAAAGTACAACGCAAGGAAGAAAAAAAAGAGGAAGACCTGAAGGTGCAGCGTATGACAGGCAAAGAAGAGGAAGAGAAAAAACTGAACCGTAAAGAGCATAACGACACTGCCACTACCGAAACCACGGCCAACTATATAAGCGGTATAGACGGAAAGGGAGAAGCCCTTTCTTCCCAATCGCAGGATTTCTTTGGCAGCCGCATGGGCTACGACTTTGGTCATGTACGCATACATACCGGTGCCGCCGCCGCCCAAAGCGCCAGGGACATCAATGCACAAGCCTATACCTACCAAAACCATATTGTGTTTGATGAAGGGAAATACAATGATCAATCAGCAGCCGGTAAAGAACTGCTGGCCCATGAATTAACCCATGTAGTACAACAAGGAACTGCCGGCGAGAGCAATGAAGACGCTGTATCCAGACGGATCAATATCACCACACCCTATCCGACCATAGAAGATTTTGAGCCTGCCGCGCAGTTCCGCGCACAAAGCAGGGCCCTCGGACGCTGCGATAGCGTGTTGAATGGTACCACACAGTTGCCCTCCCTGGGCGCCCGCAACTTTGAGCAGGCATTGGTAAAACCCGACCTGGACGAAAGGAACCTGGACAGTATTCCACGGCCCAACCTGGGCGACCCCGCCCTGGATGGCGTACGCGCCAACAAACTAGAGTTGTCGTATGGATCCTATGGTAAAAGCGTAAAGCTGGTCCAGGAAGCATTGATAGCCTGGGGACAGGGACTGGATGAACCAGTACCCTTATTGCCCAAATACGGCGCTGATAAGGACTATCGTGGTGAAACAAAAGGCGCGGTGATCTTCTTCCAGGAAAAACATCCGGGGCTTGCTGTTGACGGCATTGTAGGTGATCTTACGTTGGCGGAACTACAAAAGGAAATGAAGCAACTCACCGGGTCGATCTTCTCCATTAAAACAATAGGCGTGAATAATTTTACAGGGCTTATTCATATCCCGCCGCCATCAGCCAAATGGACACCCATCGTCACCAATACCAACTCCTTTTTTAACAACTCTATCGATACCTTCGACCAGGCGCGGCTGGCAGGTCAGTTTGCGAAATGTAATGTGAAGTTTGTAACACTTACCTACCTGGATGCGGGCGGCGTAGTACCCTCCATCCTCCAACATGAAAGGGTACATGAAAAAGATCAATTGAAGACCATCAACAATCACCTGGTGAATTGGGATGTGTCCCTTGGCATTGCACAGGCCGTCAACTTCAAATTCAAAGCGGCCAACAGGGCCGACGCGGATAAAAAGCTATATATATTGTTGGGTATTTCCGATCCGCTGCAGTTATCACAAAGTATTATGCAGGAGCTCTCACGGGATAACCTGAAGTTTCACCAATCGGCGGCGGGACAAGGTGTATCTACCAGTTTGGGATTACCTTCCTGTACGCGGGTAGAATTCACGTTGTCGAAGTAAAATATACAGGCCTTGTATCCAATAAATCATACAATATGAAACCAGCTTACCTCCGCCGCATTCGCCGCAAGCCGGCAGCCTCCAATGACAATCCCGTCTTCCGGAAAGAAGGACAAACGGAGAACACCTTTTTTGGAGAAACAGCCCCGGGTGCTTTTTTTCAACCAACTGCTACCATACAACGTAAGTGCGCAAAATGCGAGGACGAGGACAAGCAGGCCCATGAACTTACCCATGTGGTGCAGCAAAGCAAGGGGGCACAGGGCAGTAAAAGCGTGCAGCGCAAAGATGCAAAGCCGGCCAAACCCAAACAACCCGTAGTAGTCTGCGACCGGTCTGTTGTTGCAGCAGTAAGGCAGGAAGCGTTTTTAAAAGCACAGGTAACCATGTTCCGGCTCAGAGGCGTGCATCCCAACCTGGGCGCTTACCAGCAAAGGGAGGCTTACAACCTCGCCAGGCGTACCATTTCACGTAGCCTCTCTCTCGATCAGACCATTGACATCATTGAAAAAATGGTGACCGTATTGTCATCCAACGAACGGGTGGAATGCGGGCCCGAGATCGATGCCTGTTCCGATTGGAATGCTTACGTGGTAGGCAACCGGCCACCCATGCACACCTGCAATAAGTTCTTCGACTTGTCCCATGATGAACAGGTAAAGACCATTCTCCACGAAGCTGCCCATGCCGTGGGCATCGGTGAGCCCGGAAAAGAAGCTTATATCTTCGGCTTCGACTGCAGCAATCCTACCCTGGGATCCTTTGACACAGCCGACTCCTGGGCCTATTTTGTATTATGTGCTTCCCATACCACGTAAAGGGCATAGGCCATAACTTTTATTATCCTTAAATTACACCAATTCAATGGCTGTGTTGCATACCATACCGAAACATACAGAACCATCCAGCGCTATTGGATCGGCGATTGCCGGCCTGCGCACCATCATTGCCCAAAGACTGCAAACTCATTATGATGGTACCGCCTTCAACCTCCATAGCTGGCTGCAGCAGGCCTTTGGCGATAACCTCGTACAGCCCGATATTGCCCGGCACCTGCCCCAGCCACCTACACCTGAAGAGTGGATCATTCTTATTCTCGCTTTAACCCCTCATATACGCACCGACTTCTTTGAATCCCTTATAGCCGAACACCTGCCCAATGGCGGCGACTTTGCAGAGTTTGGCGGTATCAAAGGCCAACACCACCGCGGTGTTTTACCTACCGGCGAAACCGCCCAGTTTATCATTGCCGGTACCGACCTCGAAAAAAGGGTAGGGGTGCAGCACCTCTTTGATAATACCCATTACTTTTATCAGCAGGATATTCTCTGGTTGGAAACCGTGCGCGAAGGAGAGCCCCTCATGAGTGGCCGTATCATCCTCTCGCCCGAATGGGTCCATTTCCTGTTGACCGGTCAGGCTGCCAGGCCAAAGTTCAGCGCCGATTTCCCGGCCCGCCTTACTACCACCAAAATGGAAAAGGACGACCTGGTATTACACCCCTTTACAGAAGAGCAGATCGAAGATATCCGGCGTTGGCTCACTTATCACCCTGAGCTGGAATCTGATGCCAACCTTTCCCGCAAGATCAATGCCGGCTACCGCGTATTGTTCTATGGTCCTTCCGGTACCGGTAAAACCCTTACCGCTACTTTACTGGGGAAGGAGTTTGGGAAGGATGTATACCGCATCGATCTGTCACAGATCGTGTCCAAGTACATTGGTGAAACAGAAAAGAACCTGGGTAAAATATTCGACCGCGCCGAGCACAAAGACTGGATATTGTTCTTTGATGAGGCCGATGCCTTATTTGGTAAGCGGACCAATGTACAAAGCTCCCACGATAAATTTGCCAACCAGGAAGTCTCCTTCCTCTTGCAACGCATAGAAGATTTCTCCGGCCTCATGATCCTCGCTTCCAATCTCAAAAGCAATATTGATGACGCTTTCCTGCGCCGCTTTCATTCCATTGTTTATTTCCCCATGCCCAATGCCCAGGAGCGCTTAAAGTTGTGGAAACATTCCATGCCTGCTTCCATCAGGTCAGGCCCCAATGTATCACTGCCCGCCATTGCAGAGACCTATGAGATCAGCGGTGCTTCCATCATCAATGTGATCCAATACGCTTCCCTCAAAGCCCTCAGCAGGGAAAATAAACTGCTCATGCAGGAAGACCTGGTGGATGGGATCACGAGGGAGTTAAGAAAAGAAGAAAGGGGGATTTGAGGCTGATTAAGTAAACAGATTTAATATTGGAATTTTGCAGGATCCTGCTTAAAATTCCAGAACAGCAAAATAACAATTCGTTTAGCCCCTGGCTTGTAGTAATATACAATTTGTATGTACTTATTAACGATGCCTATCCGGGTGTATTTTCTTTTTATAGAGGTTTTCCTTTTACGATAATAGAAACAAAAGGAATCGGAACTCCTTTTTCATCCGTGACCCTGCCGGTGATCGACAGGACCTGTGCCAACAGCGGGCCTGTCAGCAGCAGCATGCTCATTGCAAGCATCAACGTTTTTCTCATGTGCGTTTTGTATTTGGTTTATAGTTGAAAAAACAACGTCTTGGAAACAGCCAGGTACCGGCAGGGTAGGGCATAGCACTTCCATGCCGGCTTACGCCAGCAGCGGTCAGTAGCTGAAACAGGTACGGTCGGGGCATACCCGGTCCCTGCCGGTTTTGCACCAGCAATCGTAAGAAGCTTACCTGGAATGGCTATACCAGTAGCTGTAAAAAAATGGTCTTAAAACTGTTTTGGCAGGTACGGTCAGGACATGCCTGATCCGTGCCGGTTTACACCAGCAATCGTCGGAGTTAATTTGAATGGCTATACTAAAGAGTGGGTATGAATGGCTTCACGGGTAATAGCGCGTACGCTTAAAACTTGGGTGAGGACCTGTATCTGGTGCGAAGAAGAAATGGTAGTGGATACCATAGCAATACAGTGCAGTCTGGCTGCGGGTGAATTTTTCTCATGTGTCCTGGTTTTGTTTTTAAAATGGTGCTCGATCCTAAAAGTACGTTAAATAACATAAAACACGTTGCTCCTAATCCATAAATTCTACTTTTTTATCCGTGTTTCCACTTATATGATTATATCCGATACCATAACGTAGTCCCTACTTCAATACCAGCCTGATCTCGTTATTCTTCTTCATATCCGTATTCAGTCCCAGCGCCTGCACCTGTTGCCCATACCTTATGCGCAGTTCCGCCGTATTGGGCGGTATCGAACCAAGGTTATCCGCCATAAACAGCAGCGAGTTTTCACCTCTTTCCAATCGGATCGGAATCTTCTGCACTGCATTCTTCACCGGAAATCCTGTAACGATCCATTTACCATTCAGCCGCAAAGAAATACTGTCCCCATCCTGTACCGCACCATCCCACAACTCCAGCATCACATCAGCCGTATCTACCGCAATAGTAGCCACCGGCTCCGTGGTCCTGGCCGCCACCTGGTCATTGAGTTTTTGCTGCACTATAGCCTTGTGGTAAACATCCGCCACCAGGAACGTAGCATAAGCATTCGAGCGGTTACTGAAAGTAAATCCATATTCCCGGCCATCCGTTTTCATATACAGGGACCCGGTATTGGGTTGGATGCCTCCGTAATTGTCAGCGAAAAAAACAAACAGGTTCCGCCCCGTATCCAGCCGCACCGAAAACTCCCTGTTGCGGTCATTGACTTCCTGCCGGTAAAACAAAGGCTTCCCATTGTGCAGCAGCGTCACCGTATCCTTATCATACTTTTCCTGGTCCTCCACCTTCAGCAAGGCAAGACTGTCGCCCGATACAATACGATCATATATACCCAGGTAAATGCCGCTCGTCTCCGGCTGCAGAATACGCCGTACACTCGAATCTGCCAGCGGGTTATTATTGATCTTTTTGAGCCTGATGCTGTCCCGGTACAAAAAATCCCGGATCGTCACTTTACTGCTTTCCCAGATCTCGTCCCCTTCATAGAGCCCCCGCATCCAGAAGTCAGCCTTATCTATCCACTTGCGGTTTACCAACAATTGATTGTTCCGGAAGTCAAACGTGCCGTTGAGATACCACAGCCAGGTGCCCAGTTTGAAAGGCGTTTCCTGTAATGGATACTTGCCACGACTGATCCCCAGTTGCCCGTCATTCTTGCGCACCAGCAACAACTCATAGATGCCTTTAAAGCTGCCGTATTGTAGTTTTATTTTGGCAGGATACAATTGCCCCTGATCGGGCATGCCTATCTGAAGATCCAGGATAATAGCCGAAGAGGAACCTGCATACGGCTTACGCGTCATTTGCCAGCTGCCGGTCCACTTGTCCGTTTGGGCCATGGCCCATGTTGCCGTACAAACAAATAAGAAAAGAAGGGCGGATACTTTATGTTGCATAGGATAAACTATTGAATAAAATTAGCGACTTTTATTAAACTAAACAGGCCAGCCTATGCTACCACTCGACAGGGAAGACATCCACATCATCAGCCGGAACAGCACCTGGCAGCCCCCCGGCGTTGAACAGGCCCTGAAGGACAACGTCTACAATGACAAAAGCAACTGGCAAAAATTCCTCCACTGGCTGTTCATAAGCCTCGGCATCGGCTTCACCACCGCCGGCATCCTTTTCTTTTTTGCCTACAACTGGGCCTCCCTCCACAAGTTTGTAAAAATAGGATTGATAGAGGGCCTCCTTGTGATCATGGCCACCCTCATCGTTTTTACCAGGCTGCACCTCACCGTCAAAAACATATTGCTCACCGGTATAGCCGTACTGATCGGCGTATTGTTCGCCGTCTTTGGACAGGTATACCAAACCGGCGCCAACGCATATGACCTCTTCCTCACCTGGACCCTCGCCATTACCTTATTCGTGCTCATCGCCAATTTTGCCCCCTTATGGGTACTGTACATCCTGCTGATCAATACCACCCTCATATTATACGAACAGCAGGTGGCCAAAGACTGGCCCGAAATATTGATATTCATGATACTGTTTCTCCTGGATAGCCTGTGCTTATTGGTTGCCCTGGTACTGGCCAGATACAAGCCATCCCTGCAGTCCCCTGCCTGGTTCAATATCTTATTGGCCCTCGCCGCCGTTACCATGGCGACCATGGGCATGATCGCCGGCATTTTTGGCCACCGCCAACCTGCCTTTATTGTCCTTATCCTGGCAGTGGGCGGACTCTATACAGCCGGTTTCTTATACGGATTACAGCGGAAAAGCCTGTTTTACCTGGCCCTCACAACCTTCAGCGTCATCATCATCCTGTCAGCCTTTTTCATTAAGCTCTCCGACGGTGCAGGTATGTTCTTATTCACCTCCCTGTTTGTAATAGCCAGCGTTACCATCCTGATAAAAAAACTGATCGACACCCAACGCAAATGGTCACAGGAAATACCTGTTTAAAAGCAAACCCATGAAACAAGCACAAAACATACAGAAAATACTGGCACAGTTGCAGACCCGGGAAGGAGCCGCATTCCAGGCCGATGAAGAAGCCATCGCCCTGGAATACCAGAAGATCAATGCCAACAGGTCCGGTATAGCCATTAAGGTACTCACCGTTTTTGGCGGTATCCTGGCATCCCTCACTTTTATTGCGTTTCTTGTTATTGCCGGCCTGATGGATTCAGATGCGGGTATGCTTACCCTGGGCCTGGCTTTCATCATCGCATCTGTCTGGCTGGGTAAAGCCTATGATAAGCTCATCATCGACACCACCGCAGTTTCCTTATTCGTGATTGGCCTTGTTGTATTGACCTTTGGCCTGGAAGAGTTGAAAGTGCACGACAGCATCGTATGCATCATCCTGCTGCTGATAGCCATGATCACCCTCGCCATCATTCAAAATTACATGCCGGCATTCATCGCAGTACTCGTAGTGAATGGTTCCATCATTGCCCTCGTACTGGACAACAACGCCAACCTGATCCATATTTACCTCGCCATAGCCGTCATCATCCTTACACTGCTCATGCTCGATGAAGCTGGTCTGATCACCTCCGGGAAAAAGGTGTCCCTATTGTACAATCCCGTTCGCCTGGGATTGATAGTGTCTATCCTGGCCACCTATATAATGATCGCCTGGAAGGGCTGGTTTCCCCATTCCATTCATTTCAACCTGGTATCAGCTGTCGCCGCCATAGCAGCCATCTTGTATACACTCCCACGCATCATGGTTCGGCTCGACGTTCAGTCGGCAACCGCCAGGGCAGGGGTGTACCTGATCACTGCATTACTGCTGGTCCCCACCGTATACGCTCCGGCCATACCCGGCGCCTTATTGCTCACCCTGCTATCCTTTTGGGTCAATTACAAAACAGGTTACGCCCTCAGCATCATAGCCCTCGTATATTTTATAGGCCAATATTATTACGACCTGCAGTTTACCCTGCTCACCAAATCACTCCTGATGATGGCATCCGGTATACTGTTTCTCCTGCTCTGTTTGCTCACCCATAAAAAGCTCAATCCCCATGAAAAAATATAAGATCATTATCCTCGTACTCAACCTCCTGCTGGTATTGGTATTTTTCCATTACTCCATCAGTAAGAAAGAGA
Organism: Paraflavitalea soli; assembly: GCF_003555545.1. Classification (GTDB taxonomy): domain Bacteria; phylum Bacteroidota; class Bacteroidia; order Chitinophagales; family Chitinophagaceae; genus Paraflavitalea; species Paraflavitalea soli. The sequence goes on from NZ_CP032157.1 coordinate 1,998,295, forward strand.
CCATCCTCCATAAAGGCACCTTGGTGTTATTGGAACTGGCCCCCGTAGATCCCCGTTCCCTGATCCAGGGCGATTACATGGACTTGCGGTACGCCATAGCACGCGAGACCAATGCCGATTCAATTCCCAAACGAGGTTATTGCGTGGTAAGCCTCGACTCCGGCCTCATTGCCCGGAAGATCAGGTTACAACAGCACAGAACACCCCGTGCACCCAATGAATACCTCATCGGATACACAGCCGACAGGTGGAATATCAATATAGGCGCTGAATCTTTTTTCTTTCAGGAAGGGCAGGCCGAAAAATTCGGCAAAGCTAAATATGGTGCGATTAAGATCGACGGTCAGGGCAACAGCCTCCTCGTCGGCCTCTACGACGCACACCGCCAATTGATAAAATAGCCCACTTGGTTGTCATTTCGAACAAAGCGTAGCGGAGTGAGAAATCCCGCAGTGCGGGACAAGTACTGCTATCGAAGCAATCGCATTGCCGATTGCCGACTGCCGATTGTCGATTGCCGACATTGCCGTACTTACTTCAATATCACCGTCCCATTCTGCTTGATCATATCCTGCTCCAGCTGTTTCAGGTGCATATGCGTTTGCAGCAACACCATCAGCTCTTCTGATGTATGCGGATTCTGCATGTCCCGCTGGTTCTCCTCCATCAACCGGCGGATCTTTCGTATTTTAAGATAGGTAATGGCAGAAGTAACATCAGCCCGGTAAGTATCTTCTATCGTGGGCATCTTGCCGTCGAAATGTTCACTCCATTTCGTGCTCAGCTCATAAGCAAATTCTGTCACCGTCACGACCATGGCGCTCAGCGTCTGGTCTTCATGGTACAGGAAATTCTTGGTGCTGGGTTCGATCCCCTCATCATACCACACTTTGTAGGTTTCCATCACCCGCACCAGCTCCTTGTTATCGATCATATTCTGCTCAACAGACTCTTCAAAGATATAATCCGCTACCCGGCGGTTCTCGTCCCAGGGTTTCAGCCCAAACTCCAGCAGACAGCGCACCATACCCCGCTCATTCATCTCATCTTTGTTGAACAGCGAGCCCGCATCCTCCTCCGGAATAAAGGGTGGGGGAGCGTCATCATAATACTGCCCGTCATCCGGCTGCTGGAATGATTGTTTTCCGCCTTCCTGCTTCTGTACCTTATCCCGGATGAACTTGTTCACCAGGTTATTCAGGCCCACTTCTTCGATCCGCAGCAGGTCAGCGCAGCGGCGTATATAATCCTGTTGCTTGGTAAAATCTTCCGTTTTGTTCAGCTTGGCGATCGTTTCTGCGATCTGGTTTACCAGCGCTGCTTTCTTATTCGTATCATCACCTGCATCCTTCAGCAATATCTCTACCTGGAAGAGTATAAAGTCTTTCTTATTCGCCTTGATGAAATCCTGGAAGGCGGAGGCGCCTATTTTATTGACGTAGCTGTCCGGATCTTCCTTATCTGGTATCAGCACCAGCTTTACATTCAGCCCTTCTTCTATGGCGAGGTCAAGGCCCCGCAAAGCCGCTTTCACACCCGCCGCATCCCCATCATAAATGATCGTCAGGTTTTTTGTGTATTTCTTCACCAGGCGCAGCTGATCCGGCGTCAAAGAAGTACCGCCCGAAGCCACTACATTTTCAATGCCCGCCTGGTGTAAGGATACTACATCCGTATAACCTTCCACCAGCAAACACTCGTCATTTTTGTCAATAGACTGCCGCGCAAAATAAGAGCCATATAGTATCTTACTCTTGTGGTAGATTTCATTCTCCGGCGTATTGATGTATTTGGGAGCCCGGTCTACCTTTCCAATTACCCGTGCGCCAAAACCCAACACCTTTCCGCTTTGGTTATGGATCGGGAAAATGATACGTCCCCGGTAATTATCGTACGGCCGCTCATCCCGCACCACGATCAGCCCGCTTTTTTGTAAGTACTCCGGGTTGTATTGCGCGGCAATCGCAGCTTTGGCAAAGGCATCCCGGTCTTGCAGGCAGTAGCCGATCTGGAATTTGCGGATCACCTCTTCCCGGAAACCTCTTTCCTTCAGGTAACTCATCGCAATATCTTCTCCTTCTTCCGAATTAAACAACTTCTCTGCAAAGTATTGCTGGGCAAATTGATTGATGATGTATAAACTGTCCGCAACCTGATATTGTGCTTTCAGCTCCGGGCTCACCTCCGTTTCCTCGATCTCTACATTGTATTTATTGGCCAGCCAGCGCAGCGCCTCCACATAGGAGTACTTTTCATGCTCCATCAGGAAACTGATCGAATTACCGCTTTTGCCGCAACCAAAGCACTTATAGATCTCCTTCGTAGGAGAGACCGAAAAGGAGGGAGATTTCTCGTTGTGAAACGGGCAAAGGCCAATATAATTCACGCCCCGCTTCTTCAGCTTCACGAAGCTGCCCACCACTTCCACCACGTCGATCCGGCTCTGGATCTGCTGTATCGTTTGCTGAGTTATCAAGCTGACCTACAATTATTTAGTTAGGAAACCCCAAAAATACGCAATTCTTGCGGAAGCCAGAATACAGAAGACAGAATCCAGAATTCAGAAGCCCGCAACCAGCAACTGGAAACCAGCCCCATCGATGCAAGCGTGTCTTCCAGCCCCTTTAGGGGTTTCCGCTTTGTAGCCCATCGATGCGAACGTGTATTCCCACCCCATCGGGGTGGCCGCTTTGTAGCAACGTCCACCCCAGGCCATCCGGCCCCATAGGGGCCACCCCCTACACCCGCTGCCAACCAGCTACGTCTGCCAAACCCGAAACCCGGCCCCCAAAAGCCAGGAACCCGAGATTCGATACGCCCCTGTATTTCTTCTGCATTCTGTATTCTGGATGCTGGATGCTCCGATCTGCATTCCCGGTGCATAATTTTAATCCAAATCTCCCTGCCCTTTCACCAAATCTTCCTAAATTAGAATCAGAACCCATAAGCAATCAGCCCATCGCGTTCCACCAGTTCTTTATTTCTTCACTTAAATTTTTCTCCCATGGTTACTACAGATGTAGCACAGCTCACTAGAGAATGCAATGCCTGGAGGGAGACATTGCGTTCCTGGCGCGACGAATTCGCCCGGCTTAAAACAAGGCTCATTGATGTTGCCGCAAGGCAAACCACTAAAGAAGACCTCCTGGAAGTAGACCACCTCGACAATCAGCTGCACATTCAGCTCATTAACATCCACGACCTCAAGCACGCCATCAAATCCCACACCCGCCAGATCGATTCGGAAATTGCCAAAGGCCCCTTACGGGATGACACCGCAGCCAACCACGAAAACCTCTACGACGAGTACCAACACCTTGAACACACTTTACTGGAAGTAAAACAGGAATTTAAAGACTTTATTGACCGAACGTGATATAGTCCGCACAGGGCTCATAAACCACTGATGTAGCGGCATTATCCCAATGACCGGTACGCTACTGTATTCTACGTCCTTGCCACCCCAAAGACGTAGCAATTCCCTATCCCCTGAATGCTCGATCGTACTAACCATATATGCTATACTTCAAACATTAAAAAACCTTTGCTATGCCGGAATTCGATACTTCACACGTAAAAAATATAGTCTTGCTGGGCCATGCCGGCGCCGGCAAGACAACATTGGCGGAATGCATGCTCTTCGAAGCAGGCCTTATCACCCGCCGCGGCTCCGTACAGGAGCGCAATACCGTTTCAGATTACCATGAACTGGAACAGGAAAGAGGCAACTCCATCTTCTCCACCTTACTCCACTCCAAGTGGCGCGGTTATAAGATCAACATTATTGATACCCCCGGATACGATGATTTTGCCGGCGAAGTAGTGTCCGCCCTTCGCGTGGCCGATACCGGCGTCATGCTCCTCAATGCAGTGATGGGCGTAGAAGTAGGCACCGACATCATATGGGAGTACACCGAGCAATTCAAAACACCCATGATCTTTGCCGTTAATAAACTCGATGATGACAATGCCGACTTCGATACCACCGTGCGGGAAGCCAAAAACCATTTTGGCAATAAAGTAGTGGTAGTGCAATACCCACAGCAGCAGGGCGTGGGTTTTCATGCCATCATCGATGTGCTCCGCATGACCATGTACAAATTTCATGATGCCGGAGGCAAACCCGAAAAACTGCCCATCCCCGAAGAAGAAAAAGCCAGGGCCGATGAACTCCACCGCGAACTGGTAGAAGCCATCGCCGGGAATGACGAAGCCCTCATGGAAAAATATTTCGACAAAGGTGAGCTCGACGAAGACGAAATGAAAGAGGGCATGAAGAAAGCCATGATCAACCACGATCTCTTCCCCTTGTTTTGCCTCTCTGCCGAACGCAATATGGGCAGTGGACGACTCATGGGATTCATCGACAATGTATGCCCCAGCGCCAATGAAATGCGCGCAGCAGCAAAACTGGTAAGCGGCCAGCAAAACCTTACCTGTGATGCCTCAGGCCCTGCCTGCCTCTTCATCTATAAAACTATGTCAGAACCCCATGTAGGCGAGCTCTCTTTCTTCAAAGTGTATTCGGGCACCATTAAAAGTGGTATGGAGCTCGTCAATGAGACCACCGGTGCATCAGAAAAGCTCAACCAGTTGTTTGTGGTCGAAGGCAACAAACGCATCAATGTACCCGAACTGGTAGCTGGTGATATAGGCGCTACCCTGAAACTAAAGAATACCCATGTCAACAATACCTTGCATGAAAAAGGAAAGAACCTCGAGCTGGAACCCATCATATTCCCGGCAGCCAATATGAGCATGGCCATCGAATCCGTGAAGAAAGGCGAGGAGGAGAAGCTGTCCGTGGCCCTTCACCAGTTGCCCGAAGAAGACCCTACCGTACGCGTGGAGTTTTCCCAGGAGCTGAAACAAACCATCATCCATTGCCTGGGCGAATTACACCTCAGCGTTATTCGCTGGCGCATAGAACACCTGCATGGGGTGGAAGTGAAATTCACCCGGCCACGCATACCTTACCGCGAGACCATCCGCCGCATGGCCGAATCCAGTTACCGCCACAAGAAACAGTCGGGCGGCAATGGCCAGTTTGGAGAAGTGTTCATGCGCATAGAACCCTGGTACGAAGGCATGCCCGATCCAAAGGGATTGAACGTACGCGCACGAGAAGAACATCCACTGGACTGGGGCGGCAAACTCGTGTATTACAATTGTATTGTGGGTGGCGCCATCGATACTCGCTTCCTGCCTTCCATCCTGAAAGGCGTGATGGAAAAAATGCACGAAGGCCCCCAAACTGGCTCTTTTGTACGCGATGTGCGCGTATCCGTGTATGATGGCAAAATGCACCCTGTCGATTCCAATGATATCTCTTTTAAGATTGCCGGCCTGATGGCCTTTAAGCAGGCTTTTGCCCAGGCCGATCCACAGATACTGGAACCTATCTATCATGTGGAAGTCCTTTGCCCCGATGACCTCACCGGTTCCGTGATCGGTGATCTCCAGACCCGCAGGGCCATCGTGGAGGGGATGGATACAGAAGGCCATTTTACCAGGATCCTGGCCAAAGTACCCCTCGCCGAAATGCACGATTACTCTTCTTCCCTGCGGTCCATCACACAGGGACGGGCCAAGTTCAATATGAAGTTTGAAGATTATGCCGCCGTACCTAGTGAGGTACAGAAAAAACTACAGGATGACTACCATAGACTTGCCAAAGAAGAAGCCTGACAACTATTGAAAGCGTGCTTACCAGTATGTGAAAGGTGCTTACCAGTGCAACAGGCTATTTGCCCAAAGCAGATAGCCTGTTTTTTTTTTACGGATGTCAGCCTGAGCCTGTCGAAGGCGTCTAAGGCCAAACGATTTCACTATTCAATATTGACTATTCCCTTATTTGTTAAAACAAAGCCAAAATCCCCACTCCTGCAAGGATGCCACCCAAAAGACGTCTAACCTGTATTCATAAGATAGTCAACCCATTATTGAAGATAATTTTTACCTGGTAATGAAGAATATTGGAAGTTTATTGGCCTTCGTATGTTTAGTGATCAATATACAGGCACAGGAAAGGAACCGGCCTGCGGGTGAACACAAAGGTGGTGAGGCAAATGGTCATTTGTATGGAAGGGTCGTGGACGGTAAAACCAATAAAGGCGTGGAAGCCGCCTCCGTACGTTTGTTTATTATCCTGAAAGACAATACAGGTCAGTCCAGGGACAGCCTCGCTGGTGGGATGCTTACCAAACCCAATGGTGACTTTAGTGTAGAGAACCTTCCCACATTCGCTGCTTACCGCCTCAATATTACCGCTATTGGCTTCAAGGAGATTAATCAGCAGGTAACCTTCCACCGCAAAGCCAGTGGAGGCGGTGCCATAGAACAAGATCTCGGCAATATAAAACTCGAACAGGATGCTGCTACACTCGGTGTAGTTACTGTGGTGGGTCAAAAGCCAGCCCTGCAGATGGGCATCGACCGCAAATTCTTTGATGTCGACAAAAGTCTTACCGCTGCAGGTGGCACCGCTATTGATGTCATGAAGAATATACCTTCTGTGAGTGTGGATGTAGATGGCAACGTGACCCTGCGCAACAGTTCCCCACAGATCTTTGTAGATGGTCGTCCTACCATCCTTACCCTCGATCAGATACCCGCTGATAACATTGAAAGAGTAGAGCTCATCACCAACCCGTCTGCCAAATTCGATGCTGCCAGTACCGGTGGTGTCATAAATGTGATCCTGAAGAAGAACAAGAAACTCGGCCTTAATGGATTGGCATCTATAGGAGCCGGTTATCCCGATATCCTCAATGGCAACCTCACCCTCAACCTGCGCCAGAATAAATTCAATTTCTTTGCCAGCGGCAACTACAACCAGTCTGGTGGTATTGCCAAAAGCAAATCATTCCGCCAGAACAGGAAAGCCGGTATTGCCACCGATTATTTCAACCAGCAATCCGAAGGCGATCGCCTCCGCAAGTTTGGTTCCGTACGTTTTGGTGTTGATTACTTCATGGATAACCGCAACACCTTCACCATTTCCCAGAACTTCGTAACCGGTAAGGAAAGCAACGACGAAACCCAGGACCAGCGGTATACCAACCTCAACAATGAGCTCACACAATACGGCGACCGCTTAGCCAACAGCAGCAACAATTTCAACAGGAGCAATACCCAGTTCCTGTACAAGCACAAGTTTTCCGAATCCGGCAAGGAGTTGAATGCCGATATCAGTTACAATACAGGAGGAGGTACCAACAATTCCCTCATCACAAATCATTATTACAAACCCGATGGTACACCGGCTGCCAATACCAATATCGTTCGCAATGATGGCAATGACGACAACGACCAGGTAACCGTACAGGTAGATTTTACTGATCCCAAGGGCGAGCATACCAAATTTGAGACCGGCCTCCGTTCCTATATCAACAACTATCGCAGCCAGTTCAATGCCTTCTCCGTAGCCAATGGTACAGAGACCAAATTGTCATTGAGCAATAATTACAAGTACCGCGAAATGGTCAATGCTGCTTATGCGACCTACAGCAGTAAACTGGGTCCTGTCAGTTACCAGTTGGGTCTTCGCGCAGAATATTCAAAGTTCGATGGCGAGTTGATTGACAGTGCAAAGAAGTTTGGATACACCTATCCCGAAAAGATCGATAACATCTTCGATGCCTTGTTTCCCAGCCTATTTATCACCAAAGCGCTGAGTGAAAGCCAGGATATCCAGGTCAACTATACCCGTCGTATCCGCCGGCCCAATTTCTGGCAGATGAATCCCTTTGTGGACATCAACGATCCACTCAATCTGAGGCAGGGTAATCCTTCCCTCAAACCCGAGTTCACCAATTCATTTGAGTTCAACTACAATAAGACCTATAGCTCCGGTAGTTTCCTGGGTGTGGTATATTATCGCCATACCGATGGAGAGATCACCCAGTTCAGCGATACCATTTCTGCACAGCAATACGAGCAGCTCAACAATGCCGCTGTTGATCCCAATGCCATTCTCAGCACCTTTATCAATGCCAATACAGAAAATGTATGGGGCAGTGAATTGACCCTGCAGCAGAAAATAGGCAAGAACTTCGACTTTACGCCTACCGTTTCCATGCAGTATACAAAAGTGAATGCGAAGCTCGAAAAGATCGACCTCAGCAATGAAGGCTTTAATTGGGAGGCCAAGCTCATTGCCAATTACCGTATTGCCAGTAAGAATAAGATATTTGATAAACTCAGCTTCCAGACCATTGGAGAATATGAGTCGCCCGAAATATTACCCCAGGGTAAGCGCAAGGACCAGTTGAGCGTAGATGCCGCCCTGCGCAAGGATTTCCTGAAAGGCAATAAGGGAACCCTTACTTTCAGCGTTAATGATGTATTCAACTCGCGTCGGTGGGGCACCATTTACGATACGGAGAATTTCTACCAGGACTCCTACCGCCGCCGCAACGTACGCAGCTTCCGCATCACCTTTACCTATAAGTTTGGTAAAGCCGACTTCAACCTCTTCAAACGCAAGGGTGGTGGTGAAGGCAGCGGAAACGAAGAAGGCGGCGGAGACCGCGGCTAATAACGGGTTACTTTTAGTCAGCCATTCAAAGCGTGACAGCAACCCGAAACACTACACTCGAAACCCGAAACCCTTACTTCACAAAGTCCACATACATATACCTGAAATTGATCACCAGCTCCCTGAACTGCGACATCACATCCTGTCCCAGGTTGCCATAATAAAACCGGTCCTTACTATTGGAGCTGGTCGTCTTCACCCCCAGGTCCGGTATTGACACCGATTGACCGCCCACCGTAAAAATAGTAGTGGGCACCCGCCATGCTTTGCTGGTCGTATAACCGCCTGCGCCGCCCTGCTGCATGTCATAGATCTTGCCCGTGGCTTCAATGGCCGCTTTGTATTGATTGAAGAAAGGTTCGTTGAGATCAGTTGTCTGCGCGCCCGTATCGAAAGTAAAAGCCAGCGAGTCTTTATTCACCCCTATATGGATCACCGGCGTAAGCTCATCAATACCAAAATTGCGGATGGATTTGTTCACCGCTTCCTGCGGCACCGTGATAAAACCTGTTTTGTCGATACGCACTTCCTGTAGCTGTTCGATTACAGGAAACCCAATGATACCCCTGATCTTGTAGGCGCCGCCCGCAAAAGACAACACACTGTCCGGAAAAACGATAAACACTACATTGTCTACTTCCACATCACCCAGCTTCAGCGTTTTCGCGATGCCCAGTTTGGCATTCACTTCAATACCTGTGATGGCGCGTACTTTAAATACGACATCCTTTACATCCAGTCCTGCTTTGAGCGCATAGCTTTCAGTGATCACCGATAAGTTGGCCCCTGTATCAAATACAAAGTCGAAGGTGCTGTCGGCAAATCCTACCGGCACATTGATCAGTCCGGCAATATCCCGTTTATAGCCAATACGGCTGTCCTTATTGATGCGTGTACGTTGTGCCGGCACTTTCTCCAACCCCTTCCAGATCAGGTCCGAATTGATCACATCCGTACGTTCTTCCTCCGAAAGCGTATGGCCATATTTGGCCAGCAACAGCTGGCTGGTGGCATGCGCTTCTTTGTATTCGTACAACTTGGCGTGGTTATCGATCTTCTTGCCCAGCAGGCGCCCCAGCTCTTTATCCGTGAATTGTTGGCTGTATTTCCTAAACACCAGCGCGATTTCCTTATTGGAAGCCGGCAGCTCATGAAAGAAATTGTGTACAAAGGCCTGGAAGTACAACCGGCGATGTTCAGGCAATGCTTCCTTGCCGGGAGATGCCAGCGCTTCCCGCAATTGAAAATAATGCCGCCTTTGAAGCAAACTGTCGAGTGGGGGATTCGTTTCAGCATGCAAAGCATATGTCGCAAACAGTACCGCTAGCACGATTAATATTCTCATATATAATAAGTTAAAACAGGTTGCAAAGTAGTAACAATACCCTCACTAATATTAGTTAAGGATATGTGAATTGTTGAAACCGCGTCATGAAATGCGCTGCCTTTGTCGGGCTGAGCTTGTCAAAGCCTAAACAGATGTCAGCCTGAGCCTGTCGAAGGCGTACATTTTCCTCTATTCGTAATTATTCCTGTCTTGAGTATTTTACCTTTGCACCTTCAAAGAAAAACAATGATCGATCAACAGTCTGTAACTTCATCACCCTCCCTAATAAACCAGGTCATCCGCACCAGGCGCAGCGTATTCACCCAACAATTTGAACCGGGAAAACCCATTCCCGATGACATCATCTGGCAGCTGCTGGAGAATGCCAACTGGGCGCCTACCCATAAACTCACCGAACCCTGGCGTTTTACCGTATTCAGCGGTGAAGGGCGCAATACATTAGCACAACAGCAAGCTGTTATATATAAGGAATTTGCAGGCCCAAAGTTCAAACAGGGTAAGTACGAGCAGCTGCAAAAGATCCCCTTGCTGGCCTCCCATGTTATTGCCATCGGCATGAAACGCCACCAGGATATTCCCGAAATGGAGGAAATAGCAGCTGTGGCAGCCGCTGTACAGAATATGCACCTTACCGCCAATGCTTATGGCATCGGTGCTTATTGGAGTACCGGCGGTATCACTTTTATTGAAGAAGCCAAACCTTTGTTCAACCTCGGCCCCGATGACAAACTCATGGGATTCTTTTACCTCGGTTATATCCGTGTACCCTCCACCGATGGCAGGAGAGGCAGCATCGAAGAAAAAGTGAATTGGATAAAATAGATAAAGGAGGGTCACCCTGTAGCCCGGCCTTTCGGCACGGCAGGGTGGCTCACCTTTTTTAAGTATGTCCGAAACTTCCTAAGGTTGTGACGTTATAATATACTGCGGTGCTTCGTTTACAAGGGGCACAACGACTACGCCCCCTTTCACCGGCAGCTCCGTTCTGGAGCCTTCTTCTTTACCCACCGTCAGCGTTACCAGCGTAGCCTTCGTGGCTTTACCCACATTCACCGGATAGTTTTTAGAAACAGAACCATCATACGTGCCGCGGCACACATAATATACTTGTAGTGCAGGATTTGTTTTATGGTCGTACCGCGTCACCGTTATACCCGTACTATCGCCATTCTTCACCATTGTCGACCAGCCTTTGTAATCGTGCAGCACATTCATCCGCGTGGCATACCACCACCAGATCGGCATCCTGTGCGATCCGCTATAAGCATAGGTAGTAGGATCAAATTGCTCCCGCACCATATACATGCTGCCAAACACGCCCGACCCATCAGAAGTATGGAAATAATTATAGACCACCTCCAGCCCGTTGGGCACCACCGCTGCACGCTCCAGCGTACGCACCATGAAGTTGGCCGCCACGATCGTATCCGGAATGCCGGGTACCGATTTCACGTTGTAATCACTGTTCCCCACTGCATAGCCGATCTCCGTCCAGCGCAATCCCTTACCCGGGAAATACCGGTCGCGGAAGTTCCGGTAGCTCGTGATCCGCTCCGTTACCTGGAATTGTTCCGGGCTCACCGCATCCGCATCCGTATGGTGACTCTGACCGCCATACCGGTTGCTGATGTATTGGTTAAAACAAAAACCATCTGCCGGAAACGGCTGACCGGGATACAGCCAGTAGTTAAGAAAATACAGTGCCTTCCACTGCACCGTATCCGCACTCAGCAAGGCCCCCAGGTATACCTTGGCATTCGGGTCTGTTGTTTTAATAGCATCCCAGGCCGCCTTTAGTTTTTGCAACAGCACAGTGGGAGAGTGGTACCCAGTGAGGCCAAACCAGGTCTTATCGTCCTCATTACCGATCTCAAATACTTTGATCTTATCCTGCCCCGCCGCGAGGTTGGGGTGACTGGCCCCATATATTTTATAGCTATCCGGCAATACATCATTGCGGTTGCTCCCCCAAAGGTGCGCCATCACTTTCCACAGCCTGCCATGACTTTTCGTCCAGGGTTCATAAGCCGTACTGTCCGATCCCGGGGGAATATCTTTGAACACATTCGTTTGCGTCATCGCATTATAATCATCCGCCGTCTTCAGCCCAGGTACCGTCTTCACATTGGCGCCATTGATATACAGCATCACCGGTGTGCCCATGCTCTTGTGAAAGCTCAGCGTATTTTTATCAAAGTCGCCATATTTATCAATCTCAAAAGCCTGCTGATCGATGGGCGCCTTAAAGTCATGCACCCAGTTGAATACATTCGAAGGAGAGCGGAATGAGCCATACAGCGGAAGCCCGCTTTGCAGTTTCATATACGTAACATCTTTTCCGCCGATGGAAGAACCTCCCTGGAAGCTGATACCCGGATCAGGAAATGACTTAGCCGCCACTACCGGTACAATGGGAGAACACTTAGCCACCCCATTGCCATAGATACGTATTTCACGTACATCAGAAGAAGGGTCAGCCGATTGGAAACGGATAAACCGGATCGGGCTGCTGATGCTGCTCAGGTCACCCTGCAGCAGATCCCACTTATTACTTCCACCCGTGATCTTGTATTCACCTTTCTGCACCCGGTTGCTGTCATATACTGTGATCGTCCAGTTGCTGGCCCCATGTCCATGAAAATAATCAATGGCCAGTTTATCATAACAGCTATCGCCAAGAGATATAAAGAAGACCATCGGTTTGGCAAAGTCATTGTTCATAAAGTACTCCTGGTCCGTCTTGTTCCCGTCCGCAATACTTTTATCAAACAACAGTTCCGGATTTTTGCGGCCCGTCGTATTCCAGAGGTCACGTCCCGGAGATATATTGATCAAATGCGTGCCGGCAGGAGCGATACGGCTATCAGCCGATTCAGCGGCACAACCCGTAATAGCCACCAGGAGGATAAGACAAAAGAATTTGTACTTCATCAATTGATATTAATTATATGTCCAATGTTTCGCGGGCAGTTCCGGGCAAATATAGGCTCCTTTCCGCTGGTTGTCAACTGTGCCATCCACAGACGCTAAAAGCTAAAACCTAACACCTAATAGCTTTTCATCTACACATTCCTCCGCCTTGTCGCAAATCCACGCCCGATCGTCTGCATTCCCTTGTAACTGCCCCGAAAGGGGTATTTTTGTTCCCTATACTATGCAAATATCCCGCAAACACCTGGTCAATATCCTGCTGCACGTATTGTTTACCACGTTGATCGTCATGGTGCCCATCTTCCTCATGCCATTGAAGGAATCAAAAGACCCTGCCAACAGGAATTTCTACAATATTCCCATGTTTATCATGACCGCCCTGGCTACCATTTCCTGTTATACCAGCGCCTATGTATTATACCCCCGTTTCCTGGTGAAGAGAAAGCTCTTCAGCTACCTGGCCCTTACCCTCCTCATCTGCCTGTTTATTGCCCTGGTGTCAGGTTATGCCACCAATTTTTTTGCCGAAATGCCCACCCCCATCATCTGGGCCCATATTGTTACTAAGTTCTTCGTGGTGCTGTTTGTAATGGGTACCGGTACTGCCTATCGCTTCATCATGGAAGTGATGAAACAGGAGAATAAACAGAAAGAGAGCATGGTGATGGAGTTGTCCTTTCTCCGTTCACAGGTAAGTCCCCACTTTATGTTCAATACCCTCAACAGCATGGTCGCCCTCGCCCGTAAAAAAAGCGACAAGCTCGAGCCTGCACTCATCGAGCTCAGCAACCTCATGCATTATATGTTGTATGAATCCGACCAGGAAAAGGTTAATCTATCCAAAGAAATAGACTATATACAAAGCTATATAGACCTGCAAACCCTGCGGTTTGGATACAATGTGAAGATCAGCTTTTCCGTCAACAGGCCTCTGCCTTCCGATCCCTGCATAGAACCCATGCTGCTTATACCCCTTATCGAAAATGCTTTCAAACACGGGATCGGCCTCATCAATGATCCGGAGATCGATATCCGCCTCAATGTGGAGCAGGAAGGCCTGTTCCTATCCGTACACAATAAATACAACGACAAGGTGCTGGAAACAAGGGATAAGACCTCCGGTATTGGATTGGTCAACCTCGAGCGGCGCTTAAAGCTCCTGTATCCCCACAAGCATTCCATGAGCGTGTCGAAGAATGGCGCTTATTTCAAAGCATCACTAAAACTCAATTTGCATGATCAGGTGTCTGGCTGTTGATGATGAAATGCTGTCCCTGGAATTATTGGAAGACAATATCCGGCGTATTCCTTTCCTGCAGCTCGTGGGCCGTTGTACCAATGCCTATGAAGCCATGGATGTCATGCTCCGCGAATCTGTAGACCTCATCTTTCTCGACATACAGATGGGCGGCATCACCGGCACCCAATTCCTGCAAAGCCTGTCCGCTATGAGCAGCAGGCCCATGGTTATTTTTGTGACCGCCTATAAGAAATATGCTCTCGACGGCTTTGAACTCGATGTACTCGATTACCTGGTAAAACCCGTAGCCTTCGAACGCTTCCTGAAAGCCGTCAACAAGGCCGCCGAATACCATGCACTCAGGAATGCGCCCACGCTATCCGCTGTGCCGGCATCTCCAACAGGCCCCACGCCTGAAGTGGCTGATTATTTCTTTGTGAACGTAGAATACAACCTCGTCAAGATTACCATCAGCCATATTTACTTCATTGAAGGGCTAAAAGATTATATCAAGATCTATGTACAGGGGTCAGACAAACCCATCATTACCCGCCTGCCCATGAAAGCCATCACAGAAAAATTACCCCTCAATAGATTTATCCGCATTCACAAATCATTCATCGTCTCCGTCGACAAGATAACTTCCATTCGTAAGAACCGCATTTACATTCAACACCATATTATACCCATCAGTGATTCCTACCGCGATGACCTCTTCCGTATCATCGATCCACAAAAATTGATGTAAGTATAGGGGTATTCTCTTTTCCTGTTGTCTACACATACAGTAAACACGTCGCATAGTTTTCTATACTGGTATACTTCGTTTTTGCACACAGCAAACAGTACGCAATTTTATACCAGTAACATCAACCTATATATGAAACATTCACTTGTCGTCTTGCTGCTATTCATTAGCTGCCTGCGATCCTTTGCTCAAAACAACACACAAACACTAACCGGCACCGTCATTGATAAAGCCTCCGAACGCCCCCTGGCCAATGTATCTGTGAGCATCGTGGGCACCCGCCTTGGTGCTACCACCGATTCACTGGGCCGGTTTGTATTACCAGCCGTTCCATTGGGTCGTCACCACGTATCATTTACCTGCATCGGCTACAAAACGGTAACCATTCCCGAAGTATTGGTCACCTCCGGTAAACAGGTAATTCTCGATGTGCCCCTCGATCAGCAGATCGCAGCATTGAATACCGTCACCGTCACCGCTGGCAGAACAAGAAAAGGCATGGTCTCCAATGAATTTGCCGGCAGCAGTTCCCGCTCTTTTAGTATGGATGATGTAACACGCTATGCAGGCGGACGCAACGATCCGGCCAAACTGGCCAGCAACTTTGCCGGCGTAGCCAATACCAACGATTCGCGCAACGATATCGTGGTACGGGGCAATGCACCCACCGCCGTATTGTGGCGCATGGAAGGCATTCCCATTCCCAATCCCAATCACTTCTCCACCCTGGGAACCACCGGTGGTCCTGTAAGCGCTTTAAATACCAACGCCCTGAAAAACTCCGACTTTTATACAGGCGCCTTCCCGGCCGAATTTGGCAACGCCACCGGGGCCGTGTTTGATATTGGATTGCGTACCGGTAACAAAGACAAGTTTGAAAAGACCATCCAGTTGAATATGTTCAGTGGACTGGAAGCCATGCTCGAAGGACCTTTAAGCAAAAGCAAGAACGGCTCTTCCTTCCTCGTTGGCTACCGCTATTCTTTTGCACAGATAGGACAATCCCTCGGGTTCGACATCGGCACAGCAGCCGTACCCAAATACCAGGACCTTATCTTCCACCTCAACTTTGCCAAATCCCAATGGGGCAAGTTCAGCATCTTCGGTATGGGCGGCACCAGCAGCATCGACATGATTGGCGCAGATCTCGATTCTACCGACCTCTTTGCCAACCGTGATGAAGACAACTATTTCAAATCAAGAATTGGCGTCGTAGGTCTCAAACATACCCTCGACCTGGGCCGCAACAGTTACCTCCGTACCATGGTATCCTATTCCTATGTGTCCAATGAAGGGACCAGCTACCAGCATTTTGATTCACTGCCCGAACGCAAGTTCATGTCAGAGCAGTCTACCGTAAACACCGGCTGGCGTTTCTCTTCCTTCATCAATTCCAAGATCAGCAGCCGCTTCACCATGCGGGGTGGCATGCTGGCTGAACTGATTGGCCTGGACACCTGGATGCGCACCCGCGAGGACAAACCCGATTGGGAAACCACCCGCGATTATAATGACAATGCCTGGTTAGTGCAGCCGTATGTGCAGGGCAAATACCGGTTCACCGATAAACTATCCCTCAATGCCGGTCTCCACGGTATATATTATGGCATGAACGACGATGCAGCCGTGGAGCCACGGGCATCCTTAAGTTATGCGATCGCCGGCAACCAGACCCTCACATTCAGTTATGGCTTGCACCACCAGCAACAGCCCTTGCCGGTATACCTCTATCAGGAGAAATTGCCCAATGGTACCTACGACCAGTCCAACCGCAACCTTGACTTCACCAGGGCCCACCATTATGTGATCGGATACGATTGGTTCTTTGCCCGCGACTGGCGATTGAAAGCAGAAGCCTACCATCAATCCATCTCCCATGCGCCGGTAGAAAGAACCCCCAGTGGTTTCTCCGTCCTCAACAGCGGAGCAGATTTCACCTTCCCCGACAAAGCCGGATTGGTAAGCACCGGTACAGGTACCAACACCGGTATCGAGCTCACCGTAGAGAAGTTCTTCAGCAAAGGTTATTACCTCCTGACCACCGCTTCTATATTCGATGCAAAATACAAGGGCAGTGACCGCATAGAAAGGAATTCCACCTTCAACAACAAAGCCGTGGTCAATGTACTGGCAGGCCGCGAATGGAAAATGGGCCGCGATGGACGCAATGCCTTCACCATCGATATCAAGTTCACCCAGTCCGGCGGCCGTTATTATACGCCGGTGGATATAGCCGCGTCCAATGCCACCGGCTATGAGCAACTGGATGAAAGCCGGTACAACGACCTGCAGTTTTCCAACTACCTCCGGTTTGATACCCGCTTTGGTATCCGGCTCAACAGTGCCAAACGCAAACTGTCACACACCTTTTACCTCGATATCCAGAACGTAACCAATAGAGACAATGTATTCATTCAGCGGTACAACCGCGACAGGAAAGCAGTAGGCGTTGTTAATCAGGTAGGCTTTTTCCCGGATATATTGTACCGGTTACAGTTTTAGGTAGGTCCGTTGTAAAAAGGTGGGTCGCTTTTGCCAGGGCCCGTTGCATAGCCCAAGCGGCTCACCTTTTAAACAAACATACTCGTTATGAGACAAACGTAGTGGCGTTGGATTAAGTAAGAAGAGAAGAACCACAAAGCCCGGGTATGGCCAATAAGGTCTCCGTTGATTCATGGTTAGGGTTGACTTGCCTTCCTTGGTCCCCGGGCTTTTGTAAAATCATTCTGCTGCCTGCTAAACTTTGTATTCCAGCATTCATTTTCGGTTCACATGCATTTTTTGTTTTACCCGCCCCGTTTCCACGGGGCGTTTTGTTTTTGTCCCCTTCTGGATTCTAAATTCTACATTCTTGCTTCCGCATTTTCTTATCGCTTTCTAATGCCCTCCCTGTAAAATAGGACCTATTTTTGCCCCTTCTAAACAGGTACCCATGAAAGTGTTACTCATTGAAGATGAAGCAGCCGTGGCCGCTATGATCCGGAAAGGACTAAGTGAAAGTGGTTATGCCGTTACCGTAGCGCCGGATGGACAGGCAGGATTGGAGATCGGAACCGGCAACAGCTTCGACATTATGATCCTCGACATCATGCTGCCCGGTATCAACGGACTGGAACTGTGCAAAAGGATGCGCAAGGAAGGGATCGATACTCCCATCCTCATGCTCACCGCATTGGGCACCACCGAAAACATCGTAGCCGGGCTCGACAGTGGCGCCGACGATTACTTGGTAAAACCTTTTAAGTTTGCCGAACTCGAAGCCCGCCTCCGCACCCTCAACCGCCGCCACTCCGGCGCCTCCGGCAAGTCCGCCGACCTGATCCAGATTGGCGACATCACCGTCAATACCGCTGCCAAAAATGTGATCCGCAATGGCCAGGAAATAAGCCTCACCTCCACAGAATACCGCCTGCTCGAATGCATGGTCCGCAACCGCGGCAGGGTCTTATCCCGCATTGAGCTGCTGGAAAGTGTATGGGGCATCGACTTCAATATGGGCACCAATGTGGTCGATGTATATGTAAACTACCTCCGCAAGAAACTGGGCAATGACAACGACCGCAAACTGATCCACACCGTCATCGGCATGGGATACATCATTAAAGAGCAATAGCCATGAAGATCCAGGTCAAAACCGCTTTGCTCTTTACCCTGGTCACAGCAGGCATCATCCTTTTCCTCAGCCTGGCTGTATATTATTTCGCCAGCCGTTTTACCTTCAACGACTTTCTCAAAAGACTGGAACTGCGGGCGAAGATCGCCGCCCGCATACATTTTGAGAATGATGAGACTTCCACCGCTGCCTTCAGCGAACTACGCAAAGAATACCTGACGGCACTGCCCCGGGAAAAAGTATACATCCTCAGCTACGATAGCATCGCCCGGAAACTCACCGATCACGCCGGCCTTACCCTGCCCGAAAACTTTTACCAGGCAGTTATCCTGCAGAATGGCAAGACTGCTTTTACCACCATCAGGCGTGTGGAATATGCCGGCATTTTGTACCACAATGAAACCGGCCATCAAACTATTGTCATCAGTTCTGCCGTCAACGAATACGGCGATCAGGTATTGAAGAATCTAAGAAAAGTATTGATAATCACATTTATTGCAGGGGTTATCACCGTATTTACCGTAGGCCTTTTCTTTTCCCGCAGGATTTTCGCACCGGTAAGGCGCATCACCGAACGGGTAGAAGATATCAGTGCCCACAACCTGCACCTGCGGCTGCAGGAGGGGAGTGGTAAGGATGAGATTACTGCCCTGGCCCAGACCTTCAACAACATGCTCGACCGACTGGAAACATCCTTTGAGACCCAGAACAATTTCGTGAGCAACGCCTCCCATGAGTTACGCACTCCGCTTACCACTATAATAGGGGAGGCCGAAATTGCCCTGTCCAGGGAGCGGCCCGAAAAGGAATACCGGCAATCCCTCCAGGTCATATTACAGGAGGCCGTCCGGCTGCAGCACCTCACCGCCAGTTTGCTCAAACTGGCCCAATCCGGTTTTGATGGCCAGAAGCAGGAGTGGGGGATCGTCCGGATGGATGAACTGCTGCTCAACGTCAAAAGAACTGTTGATGAAATTGAGCCCAACAACCGCGTCAGGATCAGCCTCCACCTGCCCGAAGATGAGCGCTTAACAACAGTCAAAGGCAATGATCACCTGCTTAATCTGGCTTTAACTAATATTGTATTAAACGGCTGTAAATACTCTGATAATAAATCAGTTTTACTTTCATTAGTCACCTCCGAAAACAAGATCATCATCGCGATCGTGGATGAGGGGATAGGTATTCCTGCCGCCGAAATAAAGTACATTTTTGACCCATTCTTCCGGGCCTCCAATACCTTTCATTATGAGGGATATGGTATTGGCCTTCCCCTGACCCACACCATTATACGCCTCCACAAGGGCGATATCAGGATCCAGTCGCAGGTAGGAAAAGGGACAACTGTGGTGGTTTCCTTACCAGCTGTAGCCTAAGCGAATAGCGTTCAAATTGATTATGTTAAATACATTTTCCACTTAAAGAGTGGGTCGCTTTCCAAAAGCGGCTCACCCGGAGGTAGAGAAACCTTACACTCTTATCGTATTCTTATTTCATTTATCATATTCTAATTATCATCTCACAGGCTTCTAATCCACTGCTTAGATCACCCTAATGGGCGCACCTGAATTTTGTATCCGATAAACAATTATTGATACAAAAAAGAAACCATGAGAAATGTATTGATCCCTACAGATTTTTCAGTAGCCTCCCTGGAACTGGCTGATAAAACAGCCCAGTCATTGGAAGGAGAGTCACTCAACATCATCCTGTTCCATGCATTTGAGATCCCGTTCTTTGTGAGCGATGTATTTGATATCCGGGGGAAATTGCCTTATGCCGACCTCGTGACAGAGGCTTTCCGCAATGCCTGCAAAAGGGTAAAGCTGCAGCATCCAAAAACCATCCGCAGCATCGTCATCCGCCACCAGTACGGCAATACAGCAGCCGTATTCAGGAATTTTGTGGATGCCAACGAGATCGACCTGATCGTATGCCCGGACTTCTATGTTTACCAGTCCGTACACAGCGGCAGCGTAAACCCGGTTCCTTTATTCCAGAAAGGCGGCGTGCCGCTGATGAAGGAGTTCAAACCAAAAAGGAAACTGGTCGAAGAAGAACCAGTACAAGAGCAGACGCCCGTACAAAAGCCAGCGGCTGCCGGAAAGAGAATTCCAGAAACATTACTTACCAAAGATCATCATTATGCTGTTAAAGAAGAATATCCCGCTGCGATACATATTCGGCAAAATACAGTATGAGTTGCTCGTCATCCTGCTGTACACCACGCTCATAGCCGTTTTGCATGAGACCAACCGGGTGCTGCCCATTTCCATACCCCTGGCAATTCCGGCCTTACTGGGTACCGTGATCTCCCTCTTGTTGGGATTCCGGAGCAACCAGGCCTACGACCGGTGGTGGGAAGCCCGTCATATCTGGGGCTCCATTGTCAACGAATCGCGTACCCTGGCCCGGCAAATACTCACTTTTACAGATACCGGAGAACAGGGCGATGATGTACATCTTTTCCGGGAACGGATGATCCGTCGCCAGATAGCCTGGTGTTACAGCCTGGGGCAGAACCTGCGCGGTACGCCGGCCACCACAGGGCTCGACAAATACCTAGGCAAACGAGAACTGGAGGCCGTGAGCCAATATAGCAACGTGCCGGCGGCGATGCTCGAGCAGCATGGCCGTGACCTGAAAAGGGCCCTGGAAAACGGGTGGGTGAATCGTTACCAGCAGGTAGAGCTCGACAGAACGATCACCAGGCTGTGCGATGCCATGGGCAAATGTGAGCGCATTAAGAATACCGTATTTCCCAGCACCTACAGCTTGTACATCCATTTTTCGCTGTTGTTGTTCATCGCCTTGCTGCCGTTTGGCGTGATCGAGTATTTCGGCTTCTTGGAGATCCCGCTGGTCATGGCCGTATCTGCCTCATTTTTGCTGATCGAGAAAATGGCTATCCATTTACAGGATCCGTTCGAGAACAAACCCACCGATACACCCATGACGACCATCGCCCGGAACATCGAAAAAGACCTGCGTCAGATGCTCCGCGACCAGGAATTCCTGGAATACGAAAAGCCGGCCAGGGCGTACTACGTGCTGTAAAATGAAAGAAGAAACCGGTAGGAGCTTATGGGTTCTGGTTTCGCCTGCGGGCTTCCAGTTCGCCGTCGCGTTTGCCAGCCCGGTAACCGAGGTGGTAACGCTGCCGTGCGTTCTGTTGCCGATAAAAAAAGATGCTGAATACCTGTGCAGTTTAAAGCCTTCAGCATCTTATATAATCCAAGCGCAGGCTGGTTTTGAGCCGTTTTGAGGCTAATAAACCAGCTTGCGCTTTCTTCTTATAATTAACCTTATGTTAAATAGCAATTTAAACTAAAAATCTACCCCATTTCCCCACTGTACGATTTGCCAACATCATTAATCCCGTCCGAAGGATTGGCCGCTTGAGGGCAACAAAAAAGGCAAAGCGGAGACTTTGCCTGATCAAAATGTTTACGGTATAATATTTCCAGTCGGTTGAATCGTTTCCAAACTCCATACCCACGCCCCTAAGCCGGAGAATCAGAAAGCGATGGCGTCGCTTCCAGGTCTGCATGGCTCTTATCATGAATGTCCTTATACACCCTCAATTCACCTGATTTCTCGCCACTCCGGTACCCCATCCAATACGTAAAGCACGGCACGGTGATAAGAATGAACACAATTAGCAGCAAATCGTTGTAAGTAGTCATTACGCACGTTGATTTAAAGGTTAGGAATCTGCTTAAAAATAAAAAAAACCCTCGTAATAACGAGGGTTTCCTTATATATTCTTTAGCAAGTTCCCCCAATTCGCAACCCTGTTTCAGGTTACGGGAGGTGCTTGTTTAGTGCTTCCGGTCTACGTTGTTGAACTTTTCCGTGTAAACGGTCGTTTTATCCTGCAGTTTCTTGATCTCAGCCTCATATTGCTTTACTTCAGCGGTAGCCTTTTTGGTTTCAGCGGCATTACGCTTGGTTTCCAGCTGGCTGGTCTTCTCTTCGTTGATGGTGATCAACAGGTCAAGCGCATTCTTCAGGATCTCCTTGTCGTCCATTTTCAGTTTAGCCTGTTTGTCGAGCAACTCATCCACCTTCTCAAAATATGGAGTGGCTTCATCAAATTTCTTGATTACTTCCTGACGAAGCTCTTCTTTCTTCTTCAGTTGATCTGGTGTAAGCTTGGTGCCGCCTTGTGGACGGATGGCTTTGTTCTCTGTATTGATATCCACGCCCTGGTTGTACAGGATCTGTCCCATTACCATATTGGCATTGGCATAATCGGGTTTCTTTTCCAGCGTGCGTTTCATCATTTCAGCAGCACGGCTGATCAGCTCTTTTGAATTGGCCGGACGCTTGGTCACGTCTTCCTGGTAACCTTCTTTGTACAGCTCAACAGCATAGTTGAACAGGAAAATATGGTTATCGGGATTCTCTTTGATCACCTCTTCATATTTCTTGAACAGGTCTGCTTTTGTGCCCTTATCACTCAGCATTTCGAGGTCAAAGCCAGTCCAGAACTGATCCTGGGGATAAACTTCTTTACCCAATGCAGAGAACTTTTGGGCAGTAGCGATATCATTCTTTTGACGGTAATGATCAGCCAACCATTTGTAGATCTCCACAAAACCTTCGCTCTTACATTTGGCTTCTGCTATTTTGGAATAATAGATGGCTGCTTCATCGAGTTTGCTGGCTTTCTCTGCAGAGATACCCGCATACAAAGTAGTGGTCGTATCCAGCTTCATAGGAACGATACCTCTTTCGGCCAGTACATCAAATACTTCGAGAGTCTTCTTGAAGTTGGTCAGGGCATCATTATAATTGCCGGCATTGTAGAAAGCAGCGCCATCTTTAGAATAACCGCTGTATACATCTACCAGAGGCTGATTGCCATCAAAGGTCAGTAACAGGTATCGCTTGGCAGCATCTTTTTCCTTTCCTTCCAGTTCCAGGTACTTTTTGAGGGCCGCGAAAGCAGTTTCTCTTGCATCGGGCACAGAACCTTTCAGGCTGGAATCCTTATTGATAGCCAGGTAGATCTTGGCCTTTTGGTAATAGGGTTCTGAAAGGGCCTGGTTCTTTTCAATCGCTAATACCCCATCTATTTCGGTTTTTGCTTCAGTTAGTTTCTTTTTACCGAGTAGATCTTTGGCCTTGTCCAGTTTCTGCGCATACAAGCCAAAACCTGTGGCGGCCAGCAATACGGTCAGCAATACCTTTTTCATTGTTTGCTTATTAGTTTAAAGTGATAGTTGGTTTTATTATGGGTTCTCTGTATTGTCTCCAGATGCAGTTTCAGCGTCACCGGTTGCCTCTTCATCACCATTTAATCCTTCCGCAGAGCCATCAGCCGGGCCTTCTGCAGGCACTTCTGTTGTTTCTCCTGCTTCCGGCACGATAGCTGTGATCCCGGCAGTTTCCTCTTCGTCCTCATCCAGTTTGGTGATGGCGGCGATCTCGTCCCCATCATTCACCCGGATCAGTTTCACACCCTGGGTAGCCCGGCCCTGTTCGCTCACACCTTTGATCGGCATCCGGATGGTAACACCACTTTTACAGGTGATCATCAGGTCTTCCTGCTCCGTCACATCCAGTATGCCTACCAGCGGACCGGTCTTATCCGTAACAGTGATGGTCTTTACACCTTTACCGCCGCGGTTGGTGATCCGGTATTCATCGATCGGCGTACGTTTGCCGTACCCTTTTTCGCTGACCACCAGCACCGTGCGCGTTTTGTCTTCCTTGCCGACACATATCATGCCAATCACTTCATCATTCGCATCTTCTACTTCAATACCGCCCACACCAATGGCGCCGCGGCCGGTAGCTCTTACTTTTTCTTCGGGGAAACGGATAGCGCGGCCGCTTTTCACAGCCAGCATGATCTCGCAGTTGCCATCGGTCATCTTGGCTTCCAGCAGTTCATCACCTTCCTGGATCGTGATGGCGTTGACGCCTGTTTTACGGGGATTGCTGAAATCTTCCAGCTCGGTTTTCTTGAGTACACCTTTCTTGGTGCAAAGTACAATATTATGACTCTTCACAAAGTCTTTGTCTTCGAGGTCTTTTACGTCGATGATCGCACGCACTTTATCATCCGGCGGCAGCTGGATCATGTTCTGGATGGCCCTTCCCTTGCTGGTCTTTTCGCCTTCGGGGATCTGGTATACATTGAGCCAGAAACAGCGGCCCTTTTCAGTAAAGAACAGCATCGTATGGTGGGTGGAAGCCACAAAAAGGTGCTCGATATAGTCTTCCTCCCTTGTCTTTCCACCGATCACGCCACGGCCGCCTCTTTTCTGCGCACGGTATTCGTTGGCAGAAGTGCGTTTGATATATCCCAGGTGAGAGATGGTGATCACCACATCTTCTTCCTTGATCAGGTCTTTGATGCTTACTTCATCATCGAGGTAAGTGATCTCTGATTTACGGGCATCCCCATACTTATCCTTGATCTCGAGCAGTTCGGTCTTGATCACATCATACCGCATGCCCTCATTACCCAGCAATTCCTGCAGGTAAGCGATCAGCTTCATCAGTTCATCATATTCTTCCTTGATCTTCTCACGCTCCATGCCGGTTAAGCGTTGGAGACGTAATTCCAGGATGGCTTTGGCTTGAATTTCATCCAGGCCCCAGCCTGCATTCACCAGGTTTTCTTTCGCTACTTCAGGAGTGGCAGAAGCACGGATCATAGCGATCACCTCATCGAGGTGATCCAGGGCTATCAGGTAACCCTGCAGGATATGTGCTTTCTTCTGTGCTTCTTTCAGTTCAAACTCGGTACGGCGGATCACCACTTCATGACGGAACTCTACAAACTCGGAGATCATATCCCGTACACTCAGGATCCTCGGGCGGCCTTTTACCAGGGCCACATTGTTGATACCGTAAGAAGTTTGTAATTCAGTGTATTTGTACAGTTGGTTGATCACCACATTGGCAATGGCATCCCTTTTTAGGTCTACCACGATGCGGGTACCTTCCTTTTCGTTCGATTCGTTGTTGACGTGCGCAATGCCTTCCACGATCTTCTCATTGACCAATTGGCCAATGCGGTCGCACAAAGCATCCCGGTTTACCTGGTAAGGCACTTCCGTGATAATGATCTGCTCACGGCCACTGGGCTTGGCATCCAGCATAACCCGGCCACGCAGCACTACCCGGCCACGACCGGTAGCCATACCAGCTTTCACGCCTTCCATACCGTAGATGATACCACCGGTTGGGAAGTCGGGCGCTTTAACATAAGCCATCATTTCTTCTATGGAAATATCGCGCTTGTCAATGTAGGCAACACAACCGTCGATCACCTCCGAAAGGTTGTGCGGCATAATGTTGGTGGCCATACCTACCGCAATACCGCTGGACCCGTTGAGCAACAGGTTGGGAATGCGGGAAGGCAATACAGTAGGTTCTTTGAGGGAGTCATCGAAGTTGAGCTGAAAATCGACCGTTTCCTTGTCGATATCTTCCAGCATGGCTTCCGCCATCTTTTCAAGACGCACCTCCGTATAACGCATGGCCGCCGGTCCGTCACCATCCTGGCTACCGAAGTTACCCTGACTATCTACCAGCGTATAGCGCATGCTCCATTCCTGCGCCATACGCACCATGGCGTCGTAAACGGAACTATCACCGTGCGGGTGGTATTTACCGAGTACGTCCCCTACGATACGGGCAGACTTTTTAAACGGCTTATTGTGCGTAACACCCATTTCATTCATCGCAAACAGGATGCGCCGGTGTACCGGCTTCAATCCATCCCGTACGTCGGGTAAGGCACGTCCTACAATGACCGACATGGAATAGTCGATGTAGGCCGTTTTCATCTGCTCTTCAATGTTCACTGGAACGATCCTGTTCTGATCGTTCGTTTCTGATGGTGTGAGATTCTCTTCCATAGCTGTATTTAGCTGATTTTATCCATTTTATGTCCGTCGGGATGACAGATCGTGATGGGTGGCAAATCTACCCTATTTAGCCCGTAAAACCCGTTAATAAAAAGTGTTTTTTGACCTCACTTTTCCACGATTGTGGAGAATAACAATTCCCTGAATACGAAAGCCTTCGGGATCATTTCACCGCCACGATCTGTACCCTCCATTCCGGTCCGCTGCTGATGTGAAAGGAATCTGCAAAACTCCGCATATTCAGCGCCAGCGAAAAGTTCATCAGGCTGTTCATATACCCCAATGCCTGCCCTTCCGGAACGGCCCCAAAAGTATTGACCACTGGCACCCGCCCGTTGAATAAAAACACCCCTCCCCTGCTGATAAGTACATCTACTTTTTTATCAGCTGATAGCTGTAACTTATTGAAAATCGAATCATTAATATTTGTCCAAACATTCCCGTACTGTATGTCCAATACAGGTATGCTACCCATCAGGGTATCCCCTTTCAGCACCGGTTGCTGGTAGGCGATCTTCACGACAGTGTCCGGCAACAGCTTTCCAACCTCTTCAAAACTGATCACCCCGGCTGCCAGGCGGGCGCCGGTATAAGCATATACATCCCGGCCATGAAAAGTGTAGGAAGCCTGGGAGCTTTTTCTTCTATTTAATGCTTCATTGATCTCTCTTACTGAATCTATACCAATAGATTCTGCTATTAATGTAAGGGTACCATTATCAGGCGTTACAAAGTATTGCCCATTGCGTGTTTTTGCCACCACCGACTTCCTGCTGGTGCCTACTCCGGGATCGACCACGGAAACAAACACGGTACCCGCCGGCCAGTAAGGCGCCGCCTGCTGTAGCCTGTAGGCCGCTTCCCAGATATTATAAGCCGGTATTTCGTGGGTTAGGTCATAGAGCTTCAGATCGGGGTCCACGCCCGTAGCCACCCCTTTCATGGCACTTACAGCACCATCCTTCAAACCAAAGTCACTTTGAAATACAACTACCCCTTTGTTGGATGGAGGGGTTTGCCGGCAGGCAGTAAAGCCGGCCAGGCATAGCAATAAGGTCCATTGAGTAAGTTTCATAATCTTGTCTATCTTGTAGCTGATGCCGGCTACCTGCTAATTTCCGGCCAATTTTTCCCGCACCTGGTAGTAGCGGGGAATTGTAAATGTACTAAAGATGACCCCCAAAAACGCCGCCGCCGGCAGCTGGCCGCGTTCCAACCCTTAGCAAGTGCGCTTTAACCTCCCATCTTAAGCAAACCTTAAGCTAACCTCAACCGGCACTAAACTCTTTTGGGTAAAAAAACAATCTTGCGTAGTTTCCACTAACCACCTATTCATTAATATATTAATTTCACGCCCAAAGCATGTTCACTTGAAGCTGTTGAAATCCTCTTTTTGGTTACACTCGATCTTTTATACCCTATTACAACGTTTTTCCCTCTTCTTTTTTGGAGCCGTTTCCTTCATGGTATTGGTGCGGGGTTTCTCCAAGCAACCACATGGCGTGGAAACCAATGGCGTTTGGGCCATGTACCTCACCATTATGGCTTTGTTTGAAACCATCAAACAAGGGTTGTTGCGCAATCCCACCATTAAGTTCCTGGGCTTAACAGAATACGCCGGGAAGAAAAAGGAAGTGCAGTCCTCTGCCCTGGTCATCAATGTTGGTTGTTCCGTACTGGCGATCCTTTTATTCACAGTTGGTGGCGCCTGGTTGTCACATGTTTTTAAAATGCCCGACCTGATCGATATGCTGGCCTGGAGCGCCCTGTTTGTCGTGCTGCTCGTTCCCTATAACCATTACGAAATATTACTGCAGGCGCATTACCAGTTTTCGAAGATATTCTGGGCTTACTTCATCCGCCAGGGCATCTTTTTTACCGGTGTTATCCTCCTCAGCTTTGTCTTCAGTGAATACCTTACCCTGCGCAACCTCGTATTGCTGCAGATCGGGGCCTTGCTGGCAGGTACAGCGGTCTTATACAGGGCTACCGCCCCTTATCGACTGCGCGGTTTTCATTATGATACCCATATCATGCGCAGGATGTTCCATTTCGGCAAATACATTTTCGGCACCAACCTCTTTTCCAACCTGGCCCGGACTTTCGATCACTTTGTAACCGCTTCACTCCTGAGCCCCGCCATGGGCGCCAAGTTCGTATCCTACTACAACATTGTAGGCCGGATCAACAACATGATCGATGTGCCCTCCCTCGCAGCTGCCGATGTATTGTTTCCCAAAAATGTGGAAACACTCGAAACGGATGGACTGGGCAAAGTAAAATACTACCTCGAACGCATGATGGGCACCATACTCGCCCTGATCGTGCCCCTCTCGTTGTTCATATTCCTGTTCCCCAAATTGATCATCTACATATTGGCCGGATCAGACTACCAGGAAGCTGTTCCCATCCTGCAACTGACCATTATGTTCAGCCTGGTGAGGCCCCTGGGTTTCCAGTTTGGCTCTACCATGGATGCCATTGGCAAACCCCAGGCTAATTTCTATGTGAGCGTTTGCCTCATGTTGTTCAACCTGGGCGCTACTTATGCCGGCTTGTACTTCTTTGAAGGGATGGGCGCCGCCTATGCAACCGTGGCATTCAATATCGTATCAGCTTTTGTATTGCTGGCCATCCTCAAAAAGTATGTAAAAGTGGAGGTGCGGAATATTGGTAAATACATGCTCCAAGCCTATAAAGACCTGTTTGGCTTTGCCCGCAAAAAACTGATCAAGCCCAGTGGATCTTAAAAGCGCCATACTCGAAAAGCATTCCAAAGAACAGACCGACAAGATCGTGCGCTATGTAGGGCACGACAAAACGCGGTTCAATGCACTGATGAAGATATTCCTGGAAGGCGATAAACTGTTGCAGCAAAGGGCAGGCTGGCCTTTGAGTTATTGTGCGCAGGCCCACCCGGCATTGGCACAGCCCCACCTGGGCAAGCTATTGAAATTGCTGGAAAGAAAAGATGTACACAATGCAGTGACCCGCAATATTGTGCGCCTGTTGCAGGATGTAACCATCCCTCCACGTTACCAGGGCCAGGTAATGAATATTTGTTTTGATTTTATTGCCGACCCGCAACAACTGGCTGCTGTCAAAGCATTTTCTTTGACCATCCTGGAACACCTGGCAGACAGCTACCCCGATATTATTCCTGAATTGAAGCTGATCATTGAAGAACGCTGGCCGCAAGAGACACCCGCTTTTCACTCCCGCGCCCGGAAGATCCTGAAAAAATATAAATAAAGGTAATAGGATTTAGCCATTAGCATTTAGCTAATACCTAAAAGCTAACACCTAATTCCTGTTTTTACATTTTAAATGCATAGATCATACCCATATCCTTGATGGTGTGCGTAGGCCTTGGGAACACAACACTGGCAAAACCATTGGCGGTAAGCAATTTTTCCAATGGTTCATACCCCTTGAAATGCCATTCGATGATGATCACTTTGATCTTAGGCAGCAATCCACTTCCATCCAGTTTTTCCAGTATCTCATATTCCGCTCCCTCACAATCCAGTTTGAGGAACAATTCTTCAGACGGATGATTGGTGAATATTTCCTGTACAACTTCCTGGATATCCCTGATCTGTACAGTAACGGTTTTAACGGCATCCGTATCCAGGTGCTGCAGTACAAAATCGGTGGTACTCTTGGTGGCGCTGTCCACATTGCTGAGCGGGATCACCAGGTCGGAGGTACTGCCTCCGGCGCCCAGGTTATACGGTACTATTTTATGGTTGATGGCGGGATTGAGGTTAAAATTGGCAACGGCGGCATCATACGTTTCTTTGAATGGCTCAAAGCCGTACACTTTTTGTACGTTACTCATATGGGCAAAATATAGGGAAGCCACGCCCACATTCATGCCTACGTCGCATACCACCAGGCTTTTATTGTAATGCAGGCTATACAGCCCTTCAATAAAAAGCTCGCTGGCCACATAGTAGTTTTCGAAGGAATCGACCTTCACCCTTACCCCGTCCCAGGTAATGTAAACCTCTTTACCTGCGGTATCGATCTTTACCTGGTCGTGGTTAACGATGGTCAGCAGCAGGTCGAAGCTGGATTTGCAGGGTGCGATCTGGTCGATGGTAAAAGCCTGTCCGGTCTTATTGATCACAATTTTGCCATCCTTGACAGATATCTCCTGTATTCTATCCAGGGGGAAGCCATCTTTGGCCAGAAAATGAGCGATGGACCAGTTCTTGAACTTGAGAAAAAAATACAACAGGTAAAGGGACTTAACGAGCTTTTTCATGGTAAGTTATTATTAATACAGGGTAGGAAATCGGAGAAAGCTCTTCGATAGGTATGTGGAAGGCTGCCCAAGATAAGGAATTAAACCTTTAATTAAATGGGTAATATGGTTGCGTTGGCCAGGCAGCTATATAAAAATCATGATTTATCGATTATCTTTCCGCCGCGTATTAAGCGGAAAACTATTATGAAGATCGCATTTACAACCTGCACCAATAGCTGGGTGCCCTTTGCCAGGGTGGTAGGCAAAACCCTATTGGAGCACAATCCCGACTATCAATATTATATCTGTATTACCGATAAAAAGGAAGCCGACATGGACCCTTTTTATGAAGGATTCAACATCGTGCCCTGCGATCAGATCGGCATGGAAGGGCTGGACGACATGGTACTGCGGTATGGGATCAATATCAAAAATGCCCTGAAGCCATTTTACCTTGAATATTTCTCCAAAAAGTTCCCGGAAGCAGAACATATCTTTTTCATCGATCCGGATATGATGATCTTTGATAAACTGACGGAAATAGAACGGCTGCACCGGGAGTCGGACATATTGATATTTCCGCACCTGCTAAAGCCCCAGCCTTTTGATGGTAAGCACCCCAATGAGATCTCCTACCTCTCCACCGGTACTTATAACCTGGGATTGATCTCCATCAAAGTGAATGAAAATACCATGCGTTTTATTGAGTGGTGGCGGGAAAGGCTACGCGAATACTGCTATTTCGATTGGAAAGCCGGCCTGTTCTCCGACCAGAAATGGATCAACCTGGCGCCGGTATTCTTTGATAAGGTAGCCAATGTAAAACACCCCGGCTACAATATCGGTTACTGGAACCTGCATGAGAGGACCTGCACCAGAGAAAACGGAAAAGTGATGGTGAACAAGGAGTTTCCCCTGGTGATCTACCACTTCAGTAATATCAATATCCGCAACCATAAATTATTCGATACCCAACAAAACAGGTATACGGAAGCCGATGTGCCGCTGTTGATGGAATTGTTTGAGCAATATCGTTCACTATCGTTGGCCGAAGGGTATGAAAAAACAATCGGCAAACCCTGTTATTATGCCCAGGTGCATGCTGCTTATCACAGGGCAGAGAGCCGTAAAACCCTAAAAGGAAGGATCAAGCTATGGGTGAAAGCCAATTTCCCCAAGAGCTTCCGGGCAAAGCTGAAGAAAACCATGTCGGGATTTATGGAAGGATAGGAAAAGCGGCGAGCTCCCAGCTACGAGCCATTGCTGTCCGGTAAAAAATCAGACTGGTAAATATTTCCCTGATATTTGGGGCTTACAGGGCAAAAATGAACGTTTTAGTATTTGCAGGCCCCCTATGTGTCAAACAACAGGGGCCTTTGTTTTCTATGCTTAGGTGCTTTAGCCTTCGTAAAAGTGACTTCTCCGGTGATCGAAGAAAGGATTTAAGGTCCATGTAGGTCATCAGGTTTATCCGTACAAGGGCAACCATATTTGAGAATGACATAGCAGATCTGCAGCCCTGTCTGATCACCTTTAAAAGCAGGTCCGCTATCAAGACGCACCATATTTGTATCTTAATGGCATTAGCATTATCGCCCAGAAAATACTGTAAAGGATAATTTTGCTTGATCCGCTTGAAGAACGTTTCGATTTGCCAGCGCTGGCGGTAATAGTTGGCAATGGTCAATGGATCCAGCTCTGTATTGTTAGTGAGGAACTGATATTGTTTTTGGGTGCCGGGATCTATATAAGTGATCAATCGGGCGGGGACCTGCACAGCCTTTTTTAAGTAGGTGTATCCCAGCATGATCAAATGATCATCCTGAACACCCAACTGTTGCTGATCGACACTTACCAGCCGTTGCTCAAGCACCTGGTAAACTGAACGACTGTATAGACGGGTGACGAAGGTCACTTCATCGCCGATAAAGCGGTTGTAGGTCCGATAATCACAATATCCCTTATCAAAAACTATTACTGATCCTTTGGCAAGCTGTACCTCTTTAAGGAAGGTAACATCGCTTTGGGCAGCAGGACTATAACGGATCATTACAGGGGTGTCCCGCTCACTATGCAACAGTGTATGAACTTTGATACCTCCTTTACGTCTGCCATCCTTGCAGGACAGACCGGATGCCTTTAATATCTCCTGAAACAGCGCAATGCTGGTTGAATCAAAAATATAAAGGTTACCCTGCTTGTTTTGCTGCCGGCTGTCCGGTAAAATACGCTCATAGCGAGCCAGCAGATCGAAGTAGATCTTTTCAAATACCTTCTCACTACGTCGTTTATTGGCGTCAGAAAGCGTGCTTCTGCGGGGATGGGCCTTCAGACCCAGATGACAAATGCGTTGTTCCCAGGCTAACAGGCCGGTAGTCACCTCGCGTAATGAATCACAGCGATTTAAAATCGCGTACAGCATGGTCACCAGGTGCTCATAGGTCCCGAATGATTTACAATAACGATCGGCATTACAGGAGCGGCCAAGTGCCTTCACTCGTCCACGGGATATGTGAGAAAGAATCTGATTAAAGATCGGCTGTCCGGTAAAAAAATTACCTTTACTCATCGGTTATTTTTTGGTGTGGTAACTTAAAAATACCGACGGGAGGCTGAAAAGCCTCTTTTTTATGTCTAACTCGTACCTTTTACCGGACACTAATGGCTACGAGCCGCGAGCTGTCGAAAACGATACACATATCGGTTTCGACGCAAACGGTTTTAGCTCGTTGCTCACAGCTTATTTTTTCGGTAGTACATAGGTCTGTACATCCTCTTTTACGATCGTTTTGCCCGACAGGATGATCAGCCGTTCCACTACATTGCGGAGTTCGCGGATATTACCCGTCCAGTTATGTTCTTTCAGGGCATCAAGCGCATCCTTGTCAATCGCTTTTTTGGCAATGCCATAATCGGCACAGATATCACCCAGGAATTTGTCCACCAATAAGGGAATATCATCCCGGCGGTCATTGAGCGATGGTACGTGGATAATGATCACACTTAAACGGTGGTATAGATCGAGCCGGAAATTCTTTTCATCTACTTCCTGCAGCAGGTCTTTATTGGTGGCAGCGATCACCCGTACATCCACACTGATGTCTTTGTCTCCCCCCACCCTGGTAATCTTTCCTTCCTGTAAGGCCCGCAGTACTTTGGCCTGCGCGCTCAGGCTCATATCGCCTATTTCATCGAGGAATAAAGTACCGCCATGGGCCTGTTCAAACTTACCAATACGTTGTTTTACCGCAGAGGTAAAGGAGCCTTTTTCATGACCAAACAGTTCGCTTTCGATGAGCTCGCTGGGAATGGCTGCACAGTTTACTTCGATCAGCGGACCTGTTACGCGGTTACTTTTTTCATGTACCCACCGGGCCACCAGTTCTTTACCCACTCCGTTTTCGCCGGTCACCAATATCCGGGCATCAGTAGGAGCCACTTTATCGATGGTTTCCTTGATGAGGGCGATCGGGCCCGACTCACCGATCATTTCCTCCACTTTGCTCACCTTGCGCTTCAGCACTTTGGTTTCCGCCACCAGGTTGGTTTTGTCCATGGCATTGCGGATAGTGATAAGCAGGCGGTTCAGATCGGGTGGTTTGGAGATATAATCATAGGCGCCCTTCTTAACGGCCTCCACAGCCGTTTCGATGGTGCCGTGACCGGAGATCATGATCACAGGTACATCCGGATTGGCTTCCCGGGCTTTATCCAGGAACTCAATACCGTCCAGTTTGGGCATTTTGATATCACACAATACCACATCGTAACTCTTTTCCTTGAATCGCTTCAAGCCCTCTTCCCCATCACCCGCTTCATCAATCTTGTACCCTTCATAGGAGAGGATTTCGCTCAGTGTTTTACGGATAGCCTTTTCGTCGTCGATAATTAATATGTTTGACATATGCTTAACAGTCTTTTGCTATGGAAAAATAGATCCTGTTCATCTCAGCTAACTAAACCCAAAAATAATGATATGTATTGACCGCAGGGCTGCTAATTTTTCTATCCTCCTGTCAATTATCCTGCCGTTTTTGAGCAGTTGCCAGGATATTGCCGGTCAGCCGGCCATAAAGTCAGTTGCCACGTCCCCCGCCATGCTCCACAAGGTATCGGATATCGCACTGCCAGCGGGCTATAGCCGAATAGATGGCCGCGACTCCTCTTTTGCCAGATGGCTTAGACAATTGCCCCTGAAAGCCGACAACAAAGTATATCTCTATAATGGGAATCTGAAAGTCAATCAGGCCGCCCAGTATGCCGTGCTGGACATACCCATTGGCAAAAAAGACCTGCAGCAATGTGCCGATGCCGTGATGCGCCTGCGGGCAGAATACTTCTACCGCCGGGGGCAGTTTGACCGGATCTGGTTTACTGATAACAACGGAAAGAAATACGCCTGTCCGGCAGGTGCAGACCAGGCCAGGTTTGAGAAATACCTGGAAAATGTATATGCCTGGTGCGGTACCCTTTCGCTGGAAAAGCAACTGAAGCGGGTGCCTTCATTTAGCGATATTCAGCCCGGTGATGTGTTGATCAAGGGAGGCTCACCCGGTCATGCAGTGATAGTGATGGATGTAGCGATCAATAAGACAGGCGGAAAGATCTACCTGCTGGCGCAAAGCTACATGCCAGCTCAAAGCATTCATATCTTAAAAAATCCCATAGATGAGGCATCAGGTCCCTGGTACAAAGCAGGCAATGAGCAGGTTATAGAAACACCGGAATGGAGCTTCACCCAACAGCAATTACGGCGTTGGTAGAAGAACTTCGTAAAAGTCCTATTGCAAAAGTTAACACAGACTATTACTTTAGTACCAGCATCATCCTTTGAAAAAACTATTATTTAATCCCAAAAAAGTGTCCCTATGAAGGCTCAGATCAATGTTCAGAACCCCTCTGTCAGCAAAACTGTTATGCGTTTAACTCTTTTAGGAGGTATTCTTTTAGCCGGTGTTTACGCTTTCCTAATGCTTTGTTCTTCCGCAATCAAAATTATCGAATAGGTCGGATGACCGTATAGCAAGCAAAAAAATGCCGGACCATAAGCCGGCATTTTGTCTTTTCATTATTTAATGTCAGGCTGAGCTTGTCGAAGCCCTGCAATGGGATCACCCTTCGATAAACTCAGGGTGACATGGTTTATCTCGTCACCTCTACCTCCAGCACGGTATCATACTCCTCTTTGGGGATGGCTTTTACATCTATCACTACATAGCTGTCGGCCAGCACCTGGTATTTAACCGGAGATTTGCCGGCAAAGGATTTAATAGACTTTATCTTATAAGGAAATTTCAGGAACAGTTTTTCTTCCGGTGCCTTCAATAAGTGCAGGTACACCGTATTGCCTTTCTCCGTTACCGCTCCCCAATCCTGCGGTGCTATTGCACCTCCTTTGGTACCGTAAATGGTTTCGCCATATTGCTTCAGCCATTGTCCCATGGCATTCAACCGTTCTGTAAACTCAGGCTGGATAACGCCATTGGGCATAGGCCCGATATTCAGTAAGAAATTAGCATTATGACCTGCAGCCTTTACCAGGTAATGGATCAGCGCCTTGTTGGATTTGTAATTGCGGTCGGTAATGTTGAAACCCCAGGAATCATTGATGGTCTCACAGGTTTCCAGTGGCAGTTTGGAAACCGAAGCGCCGCCAAAACCGGTGGTATTGCCACCCGGCAGGTCTTTTTCAAAAGCCTGGAAATCTTCGCCCGGTATAGGTGCCAGATGGTGGTTATTACTGATAAGGCATTGCGGTTGCAGGCGGTGGATGAGGCTGTAGATCTCATCATACTTCCAGTCGACCTTCGAGACGGCCGTTTTATTGTGGTCATTCTCCAGCTGGTCCCAATGGCCATCAAACCAAATGCCGGCCACTTCTCCGTAATTGGTGAGCAGTTCTGTCAGCTGGGCTTTCATGAAGTTGATATAGGAGGGCCAGTTACTTTTCTCAGTACGGCCGGTGCCTTTGCCCGTGCGGCCAGTCTCGTATTGGTAATCCGTGCGGTACCAGTCGAGCAGGGAATAGTAAAAGAACAGCTTTATACCTTGCCGGTGGCATTCATCGGCCATCTGTTTTACAACGTCCTTTCCATAGGGCGTACCCATGATGCTCCAGTCGGATTGTTTGGTATCCCATAAACTAAATCCATCGTGGTGACGGGTAATAAGCGTAATGTATTGCATCCCGGCAGCCTTCGCCGTGCTGACCCATGTCTTTGCATCAAAACTGATGGGATTGAAAATATTGATGAGGCGGCGGTATTCAGGTACCTGGATATTCCGCTGGTTCATCACCCACTCCCCATGACCCAATACGCTGGAAGCGCCCCAATGGATAAACATGCCAAAGCGGGCACTGTCGAACCACTTGCGGGAGTCCATGTTTTGAGGAGATGGCGTATAGGTGGATTGGCTGAAGCCGGTGAGCGACAGGAAAACGAACAGGAAAGCAATGGTTAGTCTGATCATAGTGAATTATTTGGAATACGAAAGATAATGATAAAGCCTTAACGGGATACGTATTCCGGAAACTTGCGCAATCGATTGGATTGGGAACAGGTGGGTGGGCAAAAAAAAAATCCCGGAGCACAAACTCCGGGATCAAATATTATAAGGAACCAGTTATTCGTCAGGCATTATTCACGATTGACGATTACCGATTCACCATCTTACTTCTGCAGGTACATTACTTCCTTCACCAGTTTCACCGTGCGGGGTACATCAGGTAAGGCAGCAGCTACCAGGTTGGGGGCATAGTGCAGCGGTGCATCGGCAGCCGTGATACGGCGGATCGGTGCATCGAGGTAATCAAATGCTTCCTTCTGAATGCGGTAAGCAATCTCAGAAGACACTGAACACATAGGCCACTGCTCTTCCACAATCACCAGGCGGTTGGTCTTCTTAACGCTTTCCACGATGGTATGCCAGTCGAGCGGGCGGATGGTGCGCAGGTCGATCACCTCAGCGCTGATACCTTCTTTTTCCAGTTCGGCAGCAGCACCCAGGGCTACTTTCATCATTTTATTATAAGAAACGATGGTCACATCGCGGCCTTGCCTTTTCACATCGGCCTTACCAATGGGGATCAGGTATTCGCCTTCAGGTACTTCACCCTTGTCGCCGTACATCACCTCACTTTCCATGAACATCACCGGGTCATTGTCGCGAAT
The DNA here is from genome assembly GCF_003555545.1 of Paraflavitalea soli. Classification (GTDB taxonomy): domain Bacteria; phylum Bacteroidota; class Bacteroidia; order Chitinophagales; family Chitinophagaceae; genus Paraflavitalea; species Paraflavitalea soli. The sequence continues at coordinate 2,036,027 of NZ_CP032157.1, forward strand.
GGCGGATTTCATTAAACCTTTGGCATCGTAAGGATTGGAAGGAGATATTACTTTGATACCGGGAATGTTGGCATAATAGCTCTCAAAGGCGGTGGAGTGCTGGGCGCCCAATTGACCGGCAGAGCCGTTGGGACCACGAAAAACGATGGGACAACTGATTTGTCCACCGCTCATTGCCAGCATCTTAGAAGCTGTATTTAAAATTTGATCCAAGGCCAGTACAGCAAAGTTCCAGGTCATGAACTCCACGATCGGACGCAAGCCGTTCTGAGCAGCTCCTACCGCGATACCGGTAAAACCCAATTCAGCGATCGGGGTATCAATTATCCTTTTCGGGCCAAATTCGTCCAGCATACCCTGGCTAACCTTATAGGCGCCATTGTATTCTGCTACTTCTTCACCCATCAGGAATACATTAGGATCTCTTCTCATTTCTTCGCTCATCGCTTCGCGCAGCGCTTCACGAAATGCTATTAATCTTGCCATCCGGTTTTTTTGTTTAATTAATCTAAACTCCCGACTGCAATAAGTCCTCATCGGGCGACGCAAAATTATTGGTTGAGAGGCAGATAAACAAATTGGATTGTCCTCAGACCATCGCTTTTTGTCCATACGTCAAACGGATTTCCCCCGCCCATTCCCCCGTGCTAGGTTTGTGTAAACGATGGGAATACCATTAAAAACGTAATTTCCTATTCATGAACAGGCGCTGGAAATATCTTATTCCTCCTTTATATGGCTTGCTGATCTATGCGACCATCCGGCTCATCAATGATACCCTGGCAGATGACCGATTCTGGGAACGGCCACTACTACTGAATACCATTGAAATTGGCTTTACGATCCTAATGGGGTATCTCATATTCTATGCCATGCAATGGGTGTTCCGTCATTTCGATCCTTTCCTGGCGAAAGGCGCCACCACCAGTACCATACGGAAGGAATTGTTGTGGGTATTCATAGTAACAGAAGTGGGCGTCAACCTGGTCATGACACCCATGGTGGCTTTAACGGATGATGGGCTATCCTGGGGCGACTTTGCCATCATCAATGTTATCCCTCTCCTATATAACCTGATCTACTACGCGGTCGTACGCAGCAATAAACTGCTCAAAGCCTATATTGATAATAAGATACAGCTGGAAAAGATCACCAACGACCATTTGCAAACCGAATTGAAATTCCTGAAAGCACAATACCATCCCCATTTCCTGTTCAATGCCCTCAACACAGTATATTTCCAGATGGATGAAGATGTACAGGCAGCCAAGCGGAGCATTGAGAAGTTTTCGGGGCTGCTGCGCTACCAGCTGTATGACCAGCAGCAAACCGTACCGCTTAGCCAGGAAATACAATACCTCACCAATTTTATTGAGCTGCAGCAGGTGCGTACTTCTGAAAAACTACAGTTGAAGGTTAATTTTGACCCCGCACTCAATGGTCAGCAGGTGTATCCCCTGCTGTTATTGCCCATGGTGGAAAATGCCTTTAAATATGCAGGAGGACGCTACCACATCGATATTGTGGCCAGGCTGGATGGCAACAACCTGGTATTTACCGTCACCAATTCTATCCCGCTCAATATGCCCGTAAAAGTTGACAGCGGTATCGGGCTGGAGAACCTTAAAAGGAGACTGGAATTATTGTATTCCGGCAAAAGCAGTTTACAAACAGCCAAACAGGCCGATGAGTTTTGGGCCGAATTACAAATAAAACTGGATTAATGGCACGCAAAATAACCTGTATCATAACAGACGATGAACCGATGGCCCGGAAGGGACTTCAAGGCTATGTAGAAAAGATCGATTTCCTGCAGCTGGTAGGCCAATGCGAGGATGCCTTGCAGCTGAACACCCTCCTGAAACAACAACCCGTAGACCTGCTATTCCTCGATATTGAGATGCCTTATATTACAGGCATTGATTTTCTGCAACAAACGCCCCAGCCCCCCAAAGTGATCTTTACCACGGCTTATGAGCAATATGCCATTCGCGGATACGAGTTGGATGTGTTGGACTACCTCCTGAAGCCTGTTTCCTTCGACCGTTTCCTCAAAGCAGCCAACAAGGCCTTTGACTATTTCCAGCCCTCCCCCGCTGCCGAACAGGCGCATGTATTCATTAAAACCGATACCCGGCTGGAAAAGATCAGGTTTGCCGATATCCTGTTTGCCGAAGCCATGGAGAACTATGTAGCGATTTATACAGCCGATAAAAAATTCATCACCCATTCCACGCTGAAAGGCTTGCAGGAAAGCCTGCCCGGCAGTATGTTTATCCAGCCGCACAAGTCATACCTGGTCAATATGCAGGCCATTGGTGCAGTAGAAGGCAATATCCTGCATGTGGGCAGGTACCAGGTGCCGATCTCCAAATACCAGAAAGAAGAGGTAATGGAACGAATTGGATACAGGAAGTGAAAATGTTGTTTGTATGGATGAATCTGCGTTTAGTACAATTTTACCGGCAGTCACAAGTCTTTTCACGATTTTTATACAGTGAAGAACAGAGTAAGGTTACATAGTATTTTCTGGCTGGCTTACCTGGTGCATGAACTTGCCCTGGAATATGCCTGGTTCAATTCCTATTTTCCAAATGTAACTGTGGGAGAACGGTTATGGTTGGCTTTCCGCACCGTGTTGTGGCTGTTACCGGGAAAGGTGTTGTTTACTTATTTCCTGTTGTGGGCCGTTGGCCGGGCGGTCAACCGCAACCGGATCATACCATGGCTCATACCGGCCTCCATCCTGGCAATCGTATTATCGGTAGCTTTATACCGCCTCATATTATATTACTACCTGGTGCCCATCGTGCTTCACAATCCCTGGAGTGAAGGAGCGCTATGGAACCCGCGAAGGATACTCGGCCATTTTGTGGACATTGGTTTTGTAGCTGCCTGTGCGGTAGCCATGAAATTTCTCCGCATGAACTGGCTTAGCCGGATGCGGGAAAAGAAATTACTACAGGAAAAACTGGAAGCAGAGTTGAAGTTCCTGCGTACGCAAACCAATCCCCACTTCCTGTTCAATACGTTGAATAATATCTATGCGCTGGCCCGTAAAAAATCAGATAATACGGCCGATGTGGTGATGAAACTATCCAAGTTGCTGCGCTTTATGCTGTACGAATCACGCAAGGAACGTATTCCTGTGAGTGCCGAGATACGGATGATCGAAGATTACCTGGAACTGGAGAAAATACGGTACAACGAACGGCTCACCATTCAATTTGAAAAGGATATTGATGATTCGACACAGCAAATAGCCCCCTTATTGTTATTGCCATTCATTGAAAACGCCTTCAAACATGGGGCCAGCGAAACCAGGTTCGACTCATTTATCCATATTGGTGTTGGGCTGAAAGAAGGGCACTTAAAATTTTGTATTGAAAATTCAAAAGAAGAAAACGGCATAACAACGGTCACCGACAATATTGGTCTTAGCAATGTGAAACGCCAACTGGAACTGATGTACCAGGAACACACTTTGCAGGTTGATAACCAGAAAGACCGTTTTACTGTTCACCTTACTATTAATCTTAACAACGATGCAACGCTATCATTGCCTTATTATTGAAGATGAGCCCCTGGCGGCTGAAGTACTGCAGGATTATATACGGCAGGTACCTTTCCTCGAACTGAAAGGCGTGGCCAGCGATGCCATCTTTGCGATGGAATTAATGCAGCAACAAAAGATAGACCTGATCTTCCTGGACATTCACCTGCCCAAACTGAAGGGGTTTGATTTCATCCGCACGTTGAAACAGCCCCCTCACATTATCATCACCTCTGCCTACCATGAATATGCCTTGCAAGGGTATGAATACAATGTAGTGGATTACCTGCTGAAGCCGATTGAGTTTAGCCGCTTCCTGATGGCCGTTAACAAACTGAAACAGTCGCCCGTACCGGCTGTTAGCATTACCTCGCTGATGCCTGGACCAGAAAGAGCTTACCTGTTCTTTAATGTGAGCAAAAAGAAGGTGAAAGTGTACCTGGATGAAATATTATACATAGAAAGCCTGAAAGAGTACATCCGCATCTATACGAAAACTAAGAATATACTCACCAAGTTCCAGTTGGGACAGATTGAAGAGCTGCTGGCCAAAAACAATTTCCTGCGGATACACCGATCTTTCATTGTAGCAAAAGACAAGATCGAAGCATTTACGGCTACAGACGTAGAGATATCGGGAAAGCTGATCCCTATTGGCAGGAGCTACAAAGAACTGGTACAATCCATCCTGGAAAAGAGTGCGGGTTAGCCATGAAGGTCCGCTTCCCTGTTACGAAATGCAATTTCCACCGCACCAGTGACATACTGCGGCTGATACAACAGGCTCATGGGGTCTTTCCGTTCCCTGGTTGAATAGCCTGTCTTTGATGCAGCAAAACTGCCTGTAAACTTATCTATTATAGTAAGTATAGGGTGTTAATATACAAGTAAGCCATGAAAAAATTGATGTTGCCGATCCTACTGGTAACAGGTCTCGCATACCTGGTATCGGGAAAAGTGCATCCGCCACCTAATGCGTCCCCGTGTAATGGTGTGCATGCAGAGAAAGAGATCTTACTGCCTGTAGAACGATTATTGTGGGCGCTGGATGCGCCATAAGTAAGTCTTTAGCATGACGAGTAGGTTCCGTTGGTGTTACGGTAAGAGCAGATCCGTCAAATCTGCTAATTGTAACCGGCTTATTCCGTAGGGGGAAGCCGGTTTTTCTTTTCGCCAGCACCAGGCAATCCCCCAGCCTTCACCGCTCACCTTTCACTGCTCACCCCTTCCCTCCTGCCGCTTCCAGCTTTTGTGTCTTGTTGCGCACGATGATGCACTTATCATGCGCTATCTCTTTGAAGCCATATTCATAACAATAATAGTAAGTCTCCTTTTCTTTATTAGTAAAAATGCTGGTAAAGAAATCAAAGCGGTAGCCTTTTTTAGCCAGTTCTGCTTTGGACCGGGCTGTGGCCCTTTCCACGCCTTCCATTGTTTCTTCCAGAATGCGCCGGTTACGGCGAAGAATATTGTTTACGTTGCGCACATAGTTAACGGAGTCACTGTTTAACTGATTATTGTAATTATTGCGGCAATAATCATCGCAAAATCTTTTATCGGCCCTCCCCTTTATAGTTTTCCCACAAGTAGGGCAAGTTCTGGCTTCGTTATTCATAGTCAATTATTTATGGGTAGATAGTTAATCAGTTTATCCGTTTGTAAGCGCTTACAAACGTTTACAAACACTTACATCCGAGTATAAACGACTATTAACCGGCTATGGATTTACGGGAGGTGCATTTTTGTGGGGACAGGCAGGCATCCCGGTGCCGGTCCGAAATAAAAAATCAATCATTTATTAAAACACACAATTATGTACGCATTAAGAAACAAAGTTCAACTGATCGGCTATGTAGGTATTGAACCAGAAGTAAGACTTACTGAGAAAAGAAAGAAATGGGTACGGTTCTCACTGGCTACCCATGAGACTTACAGGAATGCGCAGGGTGAGAAAGTTACAGAAACACAATGGCACCACCTGGTAGCCTGGGGCAAGGTGGCTGAAATAGTCGAAAAATACCTGCTCAAAGGAAAAGAAGTGGCAGTAGAAGGCAAGCTGGTGAACCGCAGTTATACGGATAAGGATGGTATTAAACGGTATACTACGGAGATACTGGTAAGTGAGGTATTATTACTGGGCGCTAAAAAAGAGCATAGTGTGGCAGCGGCCTAGTTAATTGTTTGCAAGGTGCACAGCATCACACCCCGGATGGCAGTGTAAAGCCTGTGCACTTTGCATTCATTATAATTCTTTTTGCATCAGCCAATCGGTCTGCGGATCATTGCCTACCACAAATATATGGTCGCTGAACTTCCGGAATCCCCATTTGGTATAGAAGGAAATGGCCCGCTGGTTATGCTCCCATACGCCCAGCCAGATCAACGCTTTCTTTTTATCCTGTGCTATGGAAAGGCATTCCTGCATCAACGCACTGCCCACACCTTTCCCGATAGTATTGGATACGGCATATATCCTGGCAATCTCGATAGCAGGTTTATCACCCAGTCCGGGAGGGTTTGGCGCTTCCCGTAAACGGGCATAGCCCACTACCACCTCTTCGGCAACGGCCAGTAAAAAGATACTGTCAGGCGCGGTAACTTCTGCCATTAGCTTTTCCCGGGTAAATTCTTCATTCATGAATTTCTCCATATCCTCCGGGGTATTGTCGGCAGCAAAGGAGTCGTAAAAAGTTTGCCGGCTCAGGTCAGCAATCATTCCTGCATCTTCGGCAGTGGCTCTTCGTATGGTGATCGTACTCATAAACTGATCACCATCGCGCTGGCCCCTCCGCCTCCATTACAGATACCTGCAGCTCCGTATTGGGCCTTGTTTTGCTTGAGCACATGAATGAGGGTCACAATGATACGGGCGCCGCTGGCACCCAGGGGATGACCAATACTCACAGCCCCTCCATGTACATTTACTTTGGCAGGATCGAGCTTCATGCGGCGTGTATTTTCAATGCCCACTACTGCAAAGGCTTCATTAAGCTCAAAATAGCCTATCTGGTCCAGGCTTAGGCCCGCTTTGGCTACCGCCTTGGGTAAGGCTATAGCAGGCGTAGTAGTAAACCATTCGGGTGCTTGTTCAGCATCGGCATAAGAAACTATTTTAGCCAATGGTTTTAATCCCAGTTCTTCGGCTTTCTCTTTGCTCATTAATACCAACGCCGCTGCACCATCGTTCATGGTGGAAGCATTGGCAGCTGTAACGCTGCCATCTTTCTGGAAAGCAGATTTCAGTTCGGGTATCTTATCAAACTTAACATTGTAAGGCTCTTCATCTTTGGCAAACAAGATAGGCTCGCCCTTACGTTGGGGAATGGACACCGGCACCACCTCATCATTGAATTTGCCGGCAGCCCAGGCAGCCTGGCTACGCTTATAACTTTCAATGGCAAATGCATCCTGTTCTTCACGGCTAATGCCACATTCTCTGGCGCAGAGTTCAGCGGCATTACCCATGGCCTTGCCATCATATACGTCTGTCAATCCGTCTTTGGCCAGACCATCGATCAATCCTGCATTGCCATATTTATTACCCCAGCGCATCTGATCTACATAAAAAGGCACATTACTCATACTTTCCATGCCGCCGGCCACCACGATATCTGCATCACCCAGGGCTATGCTTTGCGCGGCCTGCGCAATAGCTTTCATGCCGCTGGCGCAAACCTTATTCACAGTAGTACAATTGACTTCGTTGGGCAGACCGGCCAATTTGGCTGCCTGGCGGGCAGGCGCCTGGCCCAGGTTGGCCTGCAGCACACAGCCCATCAACACATCCTGTACCTGCTCCGGTTTAATACCTGCTCTTTCTACCGCCGCCTTAATGGCAATTGCGCCTAATTGAGTGGCACTGAAGTTTTTAAGACTTCCTCCAAAACTGCCTAATGGGGTACGTACAGCCGAGATAATATATACTTCGCGTTTGTTCATATAGCTGATCTTTATAATAGAATTGGGTGATAACGACTCACTTACAAACGTAAAGATAACGATTGTTAGTTTGTCCGCAACTCATACCGCTGCTCTGTCACATTTTTTCCGAAGGGAGCTACAGCGGGCCGTTCTTCCACCAGCATAAATCCATGTCTTTTGTACAAAGCAACTGCAGTGGGTAATTCACTGGTGGTCCACAGGAAGGAAGCCCTATAACCAGCCTGGCGCAGAAAGTCCATGTATAATTCCAGGAGCTTTTTTCCCAGGCCAATACCCCGGTAATCAGGATGAAGAATGAAGTAACGCAACTGGGCCGCTTCCCCGCGGTGCATCAGCAACAAAAAGCCTACGATCTTTTGCTGGTGCTCACAAACCCATACACGGTCCCTGGCGGCATCGTATTGCTGATAAAATTCAACGAGGCCTGCTGCTACATAGGATTCAAAGGCAACACCATACTGGTATTCCCGGCTGTATAACCAGCCATGCAGGTAAGTTATATAACCAATATCTCCTGGCTGTAAAGTGGTGCGTATATGGATATCATTAAGATCGACTGCAGGCTGCATAGAAATAAATTTGAAGCCTAAAGATAATACTAGCCTTTAGTATTCACCACCCGATACTTGCGCAAAGTATAAGAGCTGATCGCGCAAACGACCAGCTCTGTATTATAGCGTACGGATCAAATAAACTAACGTTGAATTCCCTCAAACTCGGCAGGCGTGGTACCTTCAATATAATCTTTGAACTTTTGTATATCGTGCTCTACGATCCTTTCAAAAGCCGGGTTTAATATCCTGGCAATAGCTACCCCAATATCTCCTGCCGGTGGCCGGTAAGTGATGGTTACCCGCAACTCAGTGCCTTCCTCCACATCCCTGAACTCTACCTTACCCGCATTCTCAATAGCTGATCCTGCAATGGAATGCCATCCTATCAGTACCCCATATTCGTCTTTCACGATCTCTGCATTCCAGCGTATCCGGCCAAGGTTGGCAGGTACAATAGCTTCCCAACGGGAATGAACCTGGTCTACTTCCCGCACTTTTGCCAGGTGATGCATAAAGGAAGGCAGGTTTTCCAGTTTGCGCCAAAAACGGTACACCTCATGCCTTGGCTTATTCACTACCAGGGTGGTACGTACATTGATGGCCGCTGTTCGCCTTACATCCCTCGTTTTACCCATCGCAGCATAGGCAGGACAACTACCCGAAGCACCCCGGTACAACAAAAAGCCACCTATCATACCTTGCAGGAAACTCTTCACCGGATGCTTTGTAAAATGCCGTACACCATGGCCAATAAGGGCTACACCTGTGGTAGCTGACAATAACCGCTCAGGCCAGCTCACATTGATCACATTATTGGTTTTTATATTGGGCAAAACCGGATCATCCATCCAGGTTTTCATCGCATCATATGTTTTCATATCACTTTTTTGTTACTGGCTACTAAAACCCTGCCTACCAGAGAGTGCAGTTATTTACAGTCTGTTATGGGGAATATGAGCAACAGTTTGCCCCCAGGCTGTGCCCGGTTTGTTTTATCGCCGGAATTTGTGGAAATTGAGACAAACAGCATCCCTATTCACTATATGCAGCGAATACTTCTCCTGTTACTACTTACTACATCGGTCAGTTACGGACAATCAGGCAGGAGCCAGGCATCGGCCATGGCCACAACCCTCTTGTCGGGACAAGATAGTGCCTTGCATTTATTTGAACAGGCACTGGAGTATATCCAGCGAAACCCTTTCAAAAAGGACATATCCTGGGACTCGTTGATTGCCACCTCCCGCGAACAATTGTCTGCAGCAACCTCCGTGCGCGATGCCCATACCGTGATCAACCAATGCCTGCAGCAGGTACAGGGTGCTCATAGTTTTGTAATGCCTGCCCGCCATGCGGCCCTGTACCATAATGATACAGCCCAGCTTAAACGTATACCGGCGTTAAAAGAACTGGTAGGCGCCATGAGCGCTGAAATGATCGATCAGGGTATTGGATACATATCCGTGCCCTGGATCAGTAGTTCCGACCCGGCGGTATGTGCCCTGATAGCCGACAGCCTGCAATCGCTGATCGGACACCTGGCAAAGCAAGGGGCTACCCGCTGGATCATCGACCTGCGTAAGAATATTGGCGGCAATTGCTGGCCTATGCTGGCAGGCATCGGTCCCCTGCTTGGCAATGGCGTATGTGGTTATTTTGTGCGCAAAGCAAGGGTAACCGACATCCGTTACCGGGAAGGTGCAGCCCTGCATAACAATACCACCATGTGCAAAGTCAGCAACCCGGTAACCCTTACCGATCAGCAACGACAGCAGATAGTGGTCCTTACCGGGCCCAAAACTTCCAGTTCGGGCGAAATACTGGCCCTGGCCTTTAAAGGAATGCCGCAGGTACGCCTGATGGGAGAACCCACAGCAGGCTTAACAACTGCCAACACCACCTATGACCTGTTTGATGGCTCCACTCTTGTAGTGACCATTTGCCAGGAAGCCGACAGGACCGGCAGGATCTGTGAAGGAAAGATCGTTCCTGACGATATTATTAAGTCCGATCCCCTTAAAGAGGAAGATGTGGTGAAAGCCAATGCCCTCATGTGGCTGCAAAGTAATTGAGCATCCATAGCCATGCGCCTTTTAGCGATGAACAGGCAAGTCTCCACCTGCGGCTGGCAATTTCTTCGTAACTTTTAGGAAAATAACGATATGGCGCAAAGCAGGCATCGTCACAAACACGCGCATCCACATGCGCATCCCCCCCATCCCTCCCCGGGTTCCAGGCAACAGGCAAAACGCAAAGCGGTAACTATTATGATGATCTTTCTGGGGGTATTAGGACTCTTTGTAGCTTATGTATCAGCAGGGCCTGAACTATTGTGGCTTACACTGGGCACCATAGCTGGTGTAGTGGCAGGATATTTTGTAGGACGCAGCATGGACAAGGCAGCCGCTAAATAAAAAAAGTGATACCTCCTTCACAAGGTATCACCTTTTAGAATTAATAAGCAGGCAAGCAAACGTTTAGTTATCAAGCGCAGCGAAGAAAAATCCTTCTTCGCTAAGAACGTGTTCATTCGGTATAAATCTTAACAGCGATTCCCGCACCATATCTTCGGCAGCCTGTTGGTAACGGGTACCTACTTCCGGTGTTTTCAAAGCAAACTTCCAGCTTTGTATTTTCAGGATCGCAATTTTACTGGCATGGATCGTATGGTTCTCCAATAACTTAAACTTCTCTGCCAGGTAATCCTGGTCGTTTTGGATGTTGGGGTTCATAGGGATTGAATGTTTTGATCGAATAGCCTTACCAATAATTAACGCAGGTGTAATATAGAAATTGTGTAGGTATAGCAGAAAAATACGATGTTATGAACAAAGTTTCCATGGCCTGGTACAATCAATCAAAAGAAGAGATCACTTCATCCTTCTCCGTTACCCCCAATGGTTTACCTGCCGCAGAAGCAGCCGAAAGGCTTAAAAAATTTGGTCCCAATACCCTGCCACCGCCCAAAGCTAAAAATATAGGGATCATCTTTCTCTCCCAGTTCCTCAGCCCCCTCATTTATGTATTGATCGGTGCAGCCATCCTGTCGGCCATCGCCGGGGAAGTCAATGATGCGCTCTTCATCACCACCATCATTGTTATCAATGCCATCCTGGGCACCTGGCAGGAATGGCAGGCCGAAAACAGCGCCGCCGCCTTGAAAACCCTGGTAACCGTAAAAGCAAGGATCAAACGGGATGGGAAAATACTGGAAATAGATGCTGCAGAGATCGTACCGGGCGATGTGGTACTGCTCGAAAGCGGGGTAAAAGTGCCTGCCGATATCCGGTTGATCAAGGCCCGGGAATTAAACATTGAAGAAGCCCTGCTAACCGGCGAATCGCAACCAGTGACCAAGACGACGGAAACATTACCGGACAAAGACCTTTCCCTGGGTGATCAGACCAATATGGCCTTTACAGCCACTACCGTGGTCAAAGGCCGTGGCTGGGGCTACGCAGTAGCTACGGCTAAGGATACCGAGATTGGCCGGATCGCGGGTTCACTCTCCGAAGGGAAAGCCGAAAAACCTCCCCTGATCCGGCGCATGGATGTTTTTTCACGGAAGATCAGCATTGGAGTGATAATAGCCTGTTTGTTATTGGGCTTCATCGGCTGGTATCGGGGTATGCCCATCATGGAGATCTTCTTCCTGATGATTGCCGTGGGTGTATCTGCCATTCCGGAAGGACTGCCCGTTGCCTTAACCGTAGCCCTGTCGATTGGTACACGCCGGATGGCCAGGCGCAACGTGATCGTACGCAGGCTCCCCGCCGTAGAAGGCCTGGGTAGTTGTACCATGATCGCTTCGGATAAAACAGGCACATTGACCATGGACCAGCAATCGGTTAAAAAGATCGTGTTGCCGGGCAACCTGCTTTTCACTGTTACCGGTGAAGGCTATGATGGCGATGGGCAGATTAAAGATCATACTAAAAATGACCTCAGCGAGCTACCCGCCCCCTTACAAGCCTTCGTGCAGGCAGCAGTATTGTCCAATGAAGGGATATTGCGCAAGAATGGAGATGGATGGGAGCATACCGGCGATGCCATAGATGTAGCGCTGCTGGCCATGGCCTATAAAACAGGAGAGTCTCCAGACGCTTTCAGGAAAGACATTGAGATCGTTCAAATGGTGCCTTATGAATCGGAGAATAAATTCTCCGGTGTCTATTATAAACAAAATGACGAACTGTGTTTTGCGATGAAAGGCGCCCTGGAGATAGTAGCCAAAAGATTATCAGCCGATGACCGCCGCCGGGCGCATGAGGAATCAGAAAAGCTGGCGGAGGATGGTTACCGCGTATTGTCATTTGCCATGGGCAAAGTGGCGAATACCAACCAGGATCATTTGCCGGTGCTGCAATGGATAGGGTTGGCAGGATTGATTGATCCGCTCAGACCGGAAGCGATACAGGCTGTAAAGGAATGCCAGGGAGCGGGTGTATCGGTCGTCATGGTAACCGGCGATCATCCGGCTACAGCCCTCTACATTGCCAAAGACCTGGGCATTGCCGATCATAAAGACCACGTAATTACTGGCAAGGAACTCGGCTTGCTGGAAGAGCAAAATGCACAGTCGCTGGATGAACAATTACAACATAAAAAAGTATACGCGCGTGTAACGCCCCTGCAAAAGAAACGGATCGTTGAAAGCCTGAAGCAACAGGGCCACTTTGTAGCTGTAACAGGCGATGGCGCCAATGATGCACCAGCATTGAAAGCAGCGCATATTGGTATTGCCATGGGCAGTGGTACCGACCTCGCCAAAGAGACGGCCTCCCTGATCATTACCGATAACAATTTCGCTTCTATTGCAGCCGGCGTGGAAGAAGGCCGTTTTACGTACGACAACCTGCGCAAGATCATTTACCTGCTCATATCTACGGGAGTAGCAGAAATATTGCTGGTAGCCATCCCGATGATCATAGGCCTGCCGCTGCCTTTCCTGGCCGTACAGTTGTTGTGGCTAAACCTCGTCACCAACGGTATCCAGGAAATTGCGCTGGCTTTTGAAAAAGGCGATATGGCAGTGATGCAGCAACCGCCGCGCAAACCGGATGAGAATATTTTCGACGCCATGATGCTGCAGGAAGTATTTATCTCCGCCGCCATGATGACCATCGTCACTGTTGGCGCCTGGTATTATCTCATAGAGATACAGGATATGGAAGCAAAACATGCCCGCACAGATGTAATGATGCTGATGGTACTGCTGCAAAACTTTCATGTATTCAACTGCCGGTCTGAAACCCGTTCTCTGTTTTCCATTCCTTTCTCCCATAACAAGCTTATCGTAGTAGGTGTATTGCTGGCCCAGGGCGTCCATATCCTGGCAGCGTATATTCCCGGCCTCAACAGCACCCTGCAGCTGGAACCGGTACGTATGAATGAATGGCTGGTGCTGCTGGCGCTTTCTTGCAGCATCGTGCTGGTAATGGAGCTGTTCAAATGGATCAAACGTACGAAATCGGTTGCGTAATTAATCGTGTGCCCGACGCCCGTTGGAATACCATCAAAACAAGTTAAAAAAGTATTGATGTTCAAAAGTCCGTTTTTTGCTAAATGGTTTTAGATAGCTATCTTCAGACCTTGGTGGAGAAAACTGAAGAGAAAGTTAAGAAAGGATGGCCATTTATAAAAAAGTGTTGCCTGTTTTGTTTAGAACCACCTAAAACCTATACATTTATGCCACCTTTTTATATTAATTATTTAAACTTGCCATATGGGCGATCTGCAGATTAAAAAAAGTGCAAAGCAGTATGATGTAGTGATCGTAGGTTCCGGAGCGGGCGGAGGCATGGCTACTTATATCCTGGCCAATGCAGGATTGAAAGTATGTCTCATCGAGGCCGGACCTATGTATGACCCTAAGACGAACATCACGCAATTCAAAAACCCCTGGGAATCTCCCCGCCGTGGAGCCAGCACCAAGTACCGTCCGTTTGGAGACTTTGATGCCTGTTATTGGGGATGGGAAATTGATGGAGAGCCCTATACCAAAGAAAATGGTACGCAATGGGACTGGTGGCGCGCCCGTATGTTGGGTGGCCGTACCAATCACTGGGGCCGTATATCCCTCCGTTTCGGACCCAAAGATTTCAAACGCAAAAGTATTGATGGCCTGGGCGAAGACTGGCCTATCGGCTATGATGATATCAAACCATTTTATGACCGTGTAGATAAACTGATTGGCGTATTTGGTACCAATGAAGGACTGCCCAACGATCCCGATGGTATCTTCCTGCCACCACCCAAGCCTCGCCTGCACGAGCTGATGATCAAGAAAGCAGGAATTGCAGCCGGCGTACCCGTTATTCCTTCCCGCCTGTCGATCCTTACCAAGGCATTGCCCGGCAATAAAGACCGTGGTGAATGTATGTACTGTGCCCAGTGCGGAAGGGCCTGCTCTTATGCCTATGCCGACTTCTCCTCTTCTTCTGTACTGATCAAGCCCGCTTTGGCCACCGGCAATGTAGACCTGGTGACGAACGCGATGGCACGCGAAGTATTGACCGATCGCGAAGGAAAAGCCACCGGCGTTTCTTATGTGAACAAAGATGACCTGAATGAATACCAGGTGAATGGCCGTGTAGTGATACTGGCAGCCAGCGCCTGTGAAAGTGCCCGCTTATTGTTGAACTCAAAATCTGCCCGTCATCCTAATGGTCTGGCCAATTCGAGTGATGTGGTTGGTAAATATTTACACGACTCTACCGGCACCGCCATGGGTGGTGTATTGCCCCAGCTCTTCGGCCGCAAGCGGTACAACGAAGATGGTGTAGGTGGCATGCACGTTTATTCTCCGTGGTGGGGTGATAACAAGAAACTGGATTTCCCCCGCGGTTATCATATTGAATATTGGGGTGGTATGGGACAGCCGGCCTATGGTGTTGGCTGGGGTACCGAAGGCATGAATGGTAAGTTTGCTGTGAACGGCCAAAAGAAGGAAGCCGGCGGTTACGGTAAATCACTGAAAGAAGATATCCGCTTCTTCTATGGCGCCAGCGTAGGCATGGCTGGTCGTGGCGAGGCCCTTTCCCTGGCAAGCAACTATTGCGCTATCGATCCCAATGTAGTGGACAAATACGGCATACCTGTACTGAAGTTCAATGTAAAGTGGTCAGAACATGAGATCAAACAGGTGAAGCATATGAAAGAAACCTTCCGGGAGATCATGCACAATATGGGCGCTGTGATCACCTGGGGAGATGATGGTACGGCAGCCAACAATTATGGCATCGATACACCCGGTAAGATCATCCATGAAGCAGGCACTGTACGTATGGGCAATGATGCCAAACATGCAGCCCTCAACAAATGGAGCCAGGCACACGATTGTAAGAACCTGTTCTGTGTAGATGGTGGTCAGTTTGTATCACAGGCCGATAAGAATATCACCTGGACCATCCTCGCCCTCTCTATGAGAGCCAGCGAATACATCATTGATGAAATGAAAAAGCAGAACATTTAATACAGCACACAGTAATTAGATTACAGAATCAAGCATTCAGAATCCATTATATAGAAAATTATGGACAGAAGAAAATCCCTCAAAGCATTAGCATTAGGAACGCTTTCCGCCGGTGTACTGCTGGAAGCCTGTAATGATGGTGATGCAGATAAAAAAGCAGCGGAAGACAAAGCCAGGGCAGGTGCCGCTCCTGCTTCCACCATCGACCGGATGAAGGAAGAAGAAGCGCACTATAAAGCCGTAACTGCCGAAACCTTCTTTACGCCACAGGAAATGGCTACCATTACCATCCTGGGCGATATCATTATTCCCAAAGATGAAGTAAGCGGCAGCGCCTCCGAAGCCAAAGTGCCGGAGTTCATTGAATTTATTGTAAAAGACATGCCTGAGCACCAGATACCCATGCGGGGTGGCCTGCGCTGGCTCGATATGCAATGCCTGAAGCGCTATGAAAAAGCGTTTAAGGATTGCGATCAGAAACAGCAAATGGAAATCGTAGATGAAATAGCCTGGCCTGCCAAAGCCAAACCGGAAATGGCGCAGGGCGTAGCTTTCTTCAACCTTATCCGCAACCTTACAGCCACAGGCTTCTATACTTCTGAGATGGGAGTAAAAGACATCGGCTATGCAGGTAACAAGCCCAATAAATGGAATGGTGTACCGGATGATGTATTGAAGCAATACAACCTGGCTTATACTGAAAAGGAATTAAAGGAGTGTGTGAGCTACGATAACAAAGCGTAGGCAGCTTCTTTAACAAAATTATAATAGATCCCGGCAAGCTGATTTGTTCAGTTGCCGGGATCTTTATTTGTGATCATACTACATGATTCTTCTTATGCGTATGTTAATAATCTTCACTTCTTTTTACAAAATAAGAGCCAGGTCGTACATTTGCAGCACCGATTTTATAGGTCTTGATCATGAAGCGTAGTTGGACAAAATATATCATTGGCTATTTTTTTATCATTGCCTTTCTTTTCAATGGTATTGTGCCGGAAGTAATGATCCTGTCGGGTCAGCTAAGCCATAAACTGGTGAATGAAACACTGGCAGAACAGGAAGATGTGAATTCGGAAAGAAACACAGAAGAAACAAAAGCAGAGCAGCGAACCGAATACCTGCCTACCGCCCATACGTCTTATTATATACATCCAACCCCAAGCTTTTTTATTTCCGATAAGGTTATTCCCAGCGATATAGCATTTATATCAACAGTGGTGATCCCGGTTCCCACTCCCCCGCCCGATGTAACTATTGTTTAATCTGTTTCCGAAAGAGTCATTAGTAACCCATCGCTTGCCGGTAATATTTGCATTACCGCAGGACCATCTTTTTATCAAAAAATAAACTTATGCGTTATAGAACTCAATATATCATAAAATCATTATTTTTCTCTTTCCTGTTGTTATCAGCTTCCGTAGTAATCGGCCAGGAAAGCAGTGACGGTGTAGTACAGAAGAAAGTGGCGGCCATTGAGCATCCGGTGCAAAGCCTGGTGCAATTGGAACCGGGTGTTTTTGAATATGATCGGCAGCAATCGAAACAATTAAAGCTACCCCAGGGAAAACATTATGGCTTCACAATAGCCGAGATCGAGGCCGTTTTCCCGGCATTGATAAAACAAACCACCCGCACTTATATGTTTGGCAAGAACACATACCGTACTGCTACGATCAAAACGGTGGATATGGAGAGTCTCATCCCGGTATTGGTGGCTTCTGTAAAGCAGCAACAGCAGGAAATTGAGCAATTGAAAAAGGAACTGCAGGACTTGAAAAAGCCAGTAGCCCTTTCGAAATAGTGTGGCAGACGGTTGGCGACCCGTTAAAACAGGTCTGCTTTTTTACGAGTCCCCCTTGTATTGCTGCATCAATACCTGGGGGCTCGTTGTTTTTAACCCCATCACACTCAACCACTTATTTAAAGCGGCCCATATGGCCGATTCCACCTATCTTTGCGCGCTGAAAATTAAAAATATATGGCTTTACAAGCAGGTATCGTAGGACTGCCGAATGTAGGAAAATCGACCTTGTTCAATGCGGTGAGCAATAGTGCCAAGGCACAGGCCAGCAATTACCGTTTTTGTACCATCGAACCCAATGTGGGCCTGGTGGATGTACCGGATGCCCGCCTCAATAAGCTGGCCGAACTGGTAATTCCCAACCGCATCGTGCCTACCCAGATAGAGATCGTAGACATTGCCGGCCTGGTACGTGGCGCCAGCAAAGGTGAAGGCCTGGGCAACCAGTTCCTGGGCAATATCCGCGAGGTGGATGCCATCATCCATGTGATCCGGTGTTTCGAAGATGACAATGTATTGCGTGATGAAGGCGCCATCAATCCCATTAGCGATAAAGAGATCATTGATACTGAATTGCAGTTGAAGGACCTGGACAGTGTAGAGCGTAAAATAGGCCGTGTAGAAAAAGCAGCCCGTACGGACCCCAAGATGAAGGCTGAACTGGATGTGCTGGTACAGTGTAAAAACCACCTGCAGCAAGGTAAAAGCATCCGCTCCCTCGACCTTTCCAAAGAAGAAAAGACGGCCATTGCCGATATGTTCCTGCTCACAGAAAAGCCTGTTCTGTACGTTGCCAACGTAGACGAGCCTTCTATGCATACAGGCAATAAGTATTCTGAGGCGCTTGCAAAAGCAGCCAAAGAAGAAGGCGCACAGATCATTATTATGAACAATAATATTGAAGCACAGATCGCCGAAATGGAAGATCCGGCAGACCGCGCCCTGTTCATGGAAGAATACAAGATGACCGAGCCGGCCTTGAACCGCCTCATCACCAGCGCTTATAAACTGCTCAACCTCTATACCTATTTCACCGCCGGTGTACAGGAAGTACGTGCCTGGACCATCCATGAAGGCTGGAAAGCGCCACAAGCTGCCGGTGTGATCCATACAGACTTCGAAAAAGGATTCATCAAGGCCGAAGTGATCGCTTACAATGACTTCGTTCAATATGGTTCCGAAGCTGCAGCCCGTGAAGTAGGTAAGCTGCGCATTGAAGGAAAGGAATATGTAGTGAAGGATGGCGACATCATGCACTTCAGGTTCAACGTGTAAACCACGATTTGTAGGATCTGACGGATTAAGCAGATCCTATTGCAATATATTATAAGGGGTTTAGCTAAGCTGTTTCGCAGTAAGGCTAAACCCCTTGGTTTTGCAGCCAGGTGTATATATGATTAAATGTCAATTAAACATCCATTAACTGCAAAATCGTTTTTTTCCTTATCTTGAGGCCGTGGCATACGCTCCGAGAACGGCTCTGTACAGTACCTATACCGACGAACAATTGGTAGGCTTGTTGCGTGATAATGATGAGGAAGCTTTTGCAGAGATCTTTCATCGTTATTGGGACAAGCTCCTGGCCATTGGCTTCAACCATGCCCGCAATAAGGAAGTGGCAGAAGAGATTGTCCAGGATGTACTGCTCAGTTTATGGAACCGCCGGCACTCCATGGAAATAGACCGGCCAGCTGCTTTTCTTGCCACCGCTGTGAAGTTTGCCGTCTTTAAGACCCTCGCCCGGGAAAACAGGCGCCGTGACCTGTTGCAGGAGCACACCGTTGATACAGGCAACAGCGCCGGCTCCTTTGATGAAGGAGTGATAGAAGCTAAATTCCTCAAAGAATACCTCAACGAACTGGTGGCAGGCCTCCCCGAGCAATGCCGGCTGGTATTTGTATACAGCCGCGACCACCAGTTATCGACTAAAGAGATTGCAGCAACCCTCCAGCTTTCGCCCAAAACAGTTGAGTCCCATCTCACTAAAGCACTCAAAACTCTTCGCTTCCTGCTGGGCAATCACCGCTTTTTTAGTGTCATAGCCACCTTTATTCATCTTTTGTTAAAAAAAACTTAACATCCACTCAGGGTACTTCCCTGTTCATGGGTACAGTATTGTAAGGCCGCTGCCGAAGGCCACGCCAATACTAACACATGACACAGGAGCAACTTCAAATACTGCTGGAAAAATACCTGAACAATACTGCCTCGGCCGAAGAGGAACAGGAATTAACTGATTGGTACCACGCTGCCAACATGCAGGAAGTACACTGGCCTGTGGACAATGAAGAAGCAGTGGAAACGCTCAGGAACCGGATGCTGCATCAATTGAAAGAGGCTATCCATCCTGCAGCCCCTGCCAAAGAGCTCCCCCTATACCGCAATATCCGCTGGCAGGTAGCGGCCGCCATCCTCCTCTTGCTGGGCGTTGGCACCTGGCTTTGGCTTGATAGACCAGCCACTCCTCCTACTGCAACGACCATTACCAGTAACAAGAATACCGCCCCCGTTCTTCCTGGTGGTAATAAAGCCACTTTAACGCTTGCTGATGGCAGTATCATCGAACTCGATACAGCCGGCAACAAAACCCTGGCCCAACAGGGAAATACCCGGATCATCAAACTCAACAATGGCCAGCTGGCTTATCATGACGCATCGCAACAGGATGCGAACGCTCCTGTTCTATACAATACTATCCGCACACCCAATGGAGGCCAATACGAGATCATCCTGCCCGACGGAAGTCATGCATGGTTGAATGCAGCATCTATCCTGCGCTTCCCTACAGTATTCACGGGAACTGAGCGTAAAGTTCAACTCTCCGGTGAGGCCTATTTTGAAGTGGCTAAAAACGCGCACCTGCCATTCAGGGTATATACCACTGATGTGCAACTGCATGAGCGAGGCATTGTGGAAGTATTGGGTACCCACTTCAATGTGAATGCGTATAGCGATGAACCTTCCGTGAAAACTACCCTGCTCGAAGGAAAAGTAAAGGTATCGGTCTCCTCACCCGGAGACACCCTTCACCTTATAAAACCGGTAACACTCGCGCCGGGCATGCAATCCTCTTTTCCCAATGATCCGGCACGCCTGTCTGCCATCCAGCTAAGGGAGGTTGACACGGATGAGGTGATTGCCTGGAAGAATGGCCTTTTCAACTTCAACAAGGCCGATATTCAAACGGTGATGCGCCAGCTGGCCCGTTGGTACGATGTGGAAGTGTTTTACGAAGGACCGGTTTCCAAAGAAAAGTTTGAAGGAGAAATACCGAAAAATGCTACGCTCAACGAAGTGTTCAAGATACTGGAACTAAGTGCTGTTCATTTTAAGGTCGAAGGCCATAAGGTCACTGTGATGCCTTGATCACCCTCATCCTAACCGCTATCCTGCATGAAAGCTCATCATCGATGCAATTGCCGTACTGACCGTTCGGTACAAAAGGTTTATCTATGAAAAGCCGCCAACGCGCTAACGTTGACGGCAGGGATGGGTAAAACCAGTTCGCAGACTAATGGAACCCTTATTGTTTAACCCAATTGACTAAAAGTATGATTTTTATCATTCTTTGCAAAGCCGCATTCCTGAGGCGGCTGGCAAAGCCCAAAACCTTTCTGGTTATGAGATTGACAGCTATGCTGCTATTGGTTGGCTGTTTGCAGGTTTGCGCTACCGGAATTGCTCAAAAAGTGAGTATCTCCCGCGAAAACGTATCGCTGAAGAAAGTCTTTACCGATATCAAAAGGCAAACAGGCTACCTGTTCTTTTACAATGCCCGCCTCCTCGAAAATGCAGAGCCGGTAAGTATTTCAGTAAAAGATACAGAGATGAAAGAAGTGCTGGACAAGTGTTTCAGCAACCAGCCCTTTACCTATAAGATCGTCAACAGAACGATCGTGGTGAGCGCCCGGCCCGTAGCAATACCGATCGAAGCAGCCATCACCGATACCATCCCAGGGGAAATTACAGTTACCGGTATCATCGTGGATGATAGTACTTCCAGGCCCATCGAGGGCGCCAGTGTGGTTATCCGGGGTACTAATTCCGGTATCGCTTCCAATAACAAAGGCGCCTTCACGATCAATGGTAAAAAGGGCACTTCCTATACCATCAGTTTTGTAGGTTATGAACCACAGACCTTTTCCATCAGGAATGCCAATGCAGTACAGGTAAGGTTAAAGCAAGGAACTGCCAAAGACCCACTGGCCAATGTGGTAGTAACCGGTTACCAGCTGATCAATAAAGAGAGTTTTACCGGCAATGCCGTCGTTATATCCGGTGAAGAACTAAGAAAGGTAAACCCGGTGAATGTATTGCAGAGTATCCAGGCTTTTGATCCTTCTTTCCGTATCGCAGAGAATAACCTGGCTGGTTCCAATCCCAACCGCTTACCCAATATCAACCTGCGGGGCAGCACCGCTTTACCTACCGGTACCGGCGATATCCTCAGTCGCGCCAACCTGCAAAGCAATTTGAACCTGCCTACTTTCATACTGGATGGATATGAAGTGTCGCTTGAGAAAGTATATGACCTCGACAACTCCCGCATTCAAAGCATTACCCTGCTCAAAGACGCAGCTGCCACAGCAGTCTATGGCTCCCGGGCAGCCAACGGGGTCGTCGTGATCACGACCAAACAACCGAAAGCAGGTAAACTGCAGGTCTATTACAATGGTGATTATACCGTCAATGCCCCGGACCTTACAGATTATCGCTTGCTGAATGCCGGAGAGAAACTGGAATACGAGCGGCTGGCTGGTCTGTATAATTCAGTAGGCAGCCGCAGCACCGATATGCAGGAAGCCCTTTATTACCAAAAGAAGAAAAACGTAATTGGCGGCGTCAATACTTACTGGCTGTCACAGCCCCTGCGTATATCGCTCGCACAGAAGCATTCTATTTATCTCGAAGGTGGTGGCAATGGCATTCGCTATGGATTGGACATGCGCTATCAGGCGCAGCCCGGCGTTATGAAAGGTTCAACCCGCGATCGTTACAGCATTGGGGTCGACCTGGCTTATAACCCCACTACCAGGTTCATCTTCAAGAATACACTGTCCGTTACACAAATGAATGCCACCGAATCGCCCTGGGGCAATTTCGGAGACTATGTGCGCATGAATCCCTATTACCCCAAGACCGATTCATTGGGTAATATCCTGCAATCAGTAGACAGCTGGCTCATCGACACCCATCGCTCCGGTACAGACCAGTATGTAACCAATGTAGTGCTCAACCCGATGTACAACAGCACCCTGCATTCCTTTAATAAGAATAAGTATCTTGAGATCATCGACGCATTTTCCGGTGAGTGGACCATCGTGGATGGATTACGTCTGCGTGGATTGATCAGCTTAACCAAACGCAAATACGACTATGATGCGTTCACCTCACCCGGGGCCAACTACTATTACTTCACCTCGCCCGATAAATTGAATGAGCGTGGCAGCTACAGTTATTCAGCCCAGGATGAAACGGCTGTAGACGGCAACATCAACCTCGCTTATAACAAGCAGGTAGGTGATCATTTTTTCAATGCCACCCTGGGCGCCAATATCAGGACCTTTTCCCAAAGCGTCACTTCGTTTACCGCCATCGGTTTTCCCAACGACCGTTTTACCAATGTAGGTTTTGCATTGGGATATGCTGAGGGCGCCTCTCCTGGCGGCTATTCATCCAAAGAACGCTTGCTGGGGTCCTTCATCAGCGGCAACTATTCTTATAAGAATAAGTACCTGCTGGATGCAACCTTACGCACCGATGGCTCTTCAAAATTCGGTACCGATAACAAAATAGCCACCTTCTGGTCCCTGGGTATTGGCTGGAACGTGCATAAGGAAGCCAATTTCAAAAGCAATACCATCAGTTTATTGAAACTGCGGGCCAGCACAGGCATTACCGGCGCGGTAAACTTTGCTCCAAACCTGGCAAAAACAACTTTCAGTTATTACTCCGATTGGTATTCGACCGGCATTGGCGCCATCGTTTCGAGTTATGGCAACAATGGGCTGAAATGGCAGCAAACCCGGAATATAGATGCCGGTATCGATCTCGGCCTGTTCAAAGACCGGATCATGATCTCGCCTCGCTATTACCAGAAACTCACCACCGACCTGCTCTCCGATATTACCCTCGCCCCTTCTACCGGCTTTGGCTTTTATAAGGATAACCTGGGAGATATGCTCAACGAGGGCTTTGAGCTCAATTTGAAAGCAACCGTGCTGAAAACAAAGGACTGGTTCATCAACCTGAGCCTCAATATGGCGCGCAATACCAATAAGATCGTACGCATTTCCAATGCCTTGAAGGCTTACAACGATAAGGTAGATGAGGCGCAAGCAAACAATTATCCCTCTACTCCACTCGTCCGTTACCAGGAAGGGCAATCGCTCAATACCATCTATGCCGTTCGTTCCCTGGGCATCGATCCCGAAAATGGGCGCGAGCTGTTCCTGAAGAAAGACGGCACCTATACTTACGACTGGGATGTAAAAGACATCGTGGCAGTGGCCGATAATACCCCCACCGCAGATGGTTTCTTTGGTACTTCGATCGCCTGGAAAAGCTTCCTGGTGCAGGTGCAGTTCTATACCAAATTTGGCGGCATGGAATACAACCAGACCCTCGTTGACCGGGTAGAGAATGCCGATCCGCGGTATAATGTAGACAGGCGTGTATTGGAAGAAAGATGGAAAAAACCCGGTGATATGGCCAAATACAAGAATATCGCAAGCATCGGCACCACACAGGTGTCTGACCGCTTTGTCCAGCGCGACAATGTATTGGAATTGAATTCCATCTATCTCTCGTACGACTTCAATAAGTCTTTCTGTAAGCGGCTCGCCATGCGCAACCTGCGCGCTTCTTTCACGATGAATGATGTATACAGGTGGTCGTCCATGGAAGTAGAAAGAGGTTTGGAGTATCCGTTCTCCCGCGCGTTTACATTCTCTATTCAAACAAGTTTCTAAAAACTACGGTATGAAAAAATATTATATCATCATAGTGACCGCCGTCTTGTTGTCTTCCTGCAACAAATGGCTCGATGTAAAACCCGAAGCAGAGATCACCAAAGAGGAATTGTTCAAGACCGAATCAGGCTTCATAGAAGCGCTCAATGGCATTTATACTTCTTGTGCCATCGATGAACTATACGGCGTGGAGCTTTCTGCCGGTTTACCCGAAGTGTTGGCCCAGAACTATCATTTTGAGGCCAACGACAAGGATGGTTATAAACAAACCTCGCTCTACAACTACACGGATCCCCGTTTTATCGACCGCAAGGATAAAGTATGGCGCAGGATGTACAATGCCATTGCCAACTGCAACCTGATCCTGGAAAATATGGCCAAGTCTACGGTGCCCATGACACAGGTCAACAAGCAATTGATCAAAGGAGAGGCGCTTGCATTGCGGGCCTACCTCCATTTCGATCTGCTGCGCCTTTTTGGTCCATCATTCGTATCGGCGCCTGCAGGCAAAGGTATTCCCTATGTAGTGACGTTTTCGAATAAGGCAACTCCCAGGTCGACCGTTACAGAAGCACTCAATAAAATGGTGGCCGATCTTACCGAAGCCAAAGGGTTGCTCAAGACAGTAGATCCCATCCTTACTGCCGGCTATAAAGTGGGTTATCCCGGTGATACCACTTCGAAAGAGCTTTCCGCTCCGATCCTTTTCCAGCAGAACAGGCGTCACCGGTTGAACTACTACGCCGTATGCGGTGAACTGGCAAGGATTTATCTGTACCTCGATAAAAAGCAGGATGCCCTGGCCAATGCACTGGAAGTGATCAATGCACAAAAGTTTCCCTGGACCAAAGAGGAGGATTTTATTCAAGCCGATGTGACACTAAAAGACCGGATCATGTATCCTGAACTTGTTTTTTGCTGGTACGATGACTGGTACAAGACTATCTATGCCAGCAGGTTTGAAGCAGGTATAGCCGGTGCGTATATCAAAGGAGATGCAGGTGATAAACTGTATGAAAAAGGCGGCATCGGTGGTGAGGACCGCCGGTTCAAACAATGGTTCCTCCTGGTCACCGACAATTCCATGGTGCGTTATGAATTACAGAAGTACAAGCGCGATAAGGATACCAACAAACATCCTTTCGTACACCCTGCCATCAGGCTTACTGAACTATACTATATCGCAGCAGAAGCGATCTGGGATACCGATCCTGCCAAAGCACTGGAATACCTAAATACCGTGCGAACTAAGAGAGGCATCATTTCCGATGTGAATACGGCTTCCAGGACAGTATTCATCGATGAGCTGGTGAAGGAAGTACGGAAAGAAACTTATGGAGAAGGACAGCTCTTCTACCTGTACAAACGCCTCAACAGGGGCATCCTGCAGGAAACAGGGGCTGTGACCAATCCGTCGGACAAGGTCTTCGTGCTGCCCATGCCGAATGATGAATTAGAATACGGTCAACGCTAAAACACTGCAACATGAAACAAGTCATTATCATTACCCTATCCATACTGATGGGTGTTGCCTGCAAAAAAACACCCGACATCCTGTACCGGGCTCCCCTGCAAAATGTGTATTTCGATCTCAATGCCACCGATAGCACGGTGTATACTTTTGCCTACGAGCCCGACCTTCCCCGCGATACCGTTTACCTGCCGGTTCGCCTGTCTGGCTTGCGTGCCGACAGCCTCCGCCAGTTTGGCATTACAGTAGTAGACAGCAATACAACCGCCAAAGCCGGCCTTCATTACGAACCATTCAAAGCATGGTATACCTTGAAAGCTGATACTGGTATCTTCTTATTGCCCGTAATTTTATTCAACACCGATCCTGCCCTGCAAACCAAAGCGGTGGTGCTCAACCTTCAACTGAAACCGGGCTCAGGACTCGATACCAATGTCAATAAACTGATCAGGACCAAAGTGGTACTCAGTAATAAACTGGAGCAGCCCAAATGGTGGACCACCTGGCCGCTCGGCGCCTATTCGCAAACCAAACACCAGCTGTTTATGATCGCTACCGGGGTTATTTCGATGACCACCGAGGGAATGGATGCGCCGCGTAACTTATACCTCGTGGGCAGGTTGAATGTAATGGTGGCCGACCCTTTTGCCTGGGTCAATAACAATCCCGACAAAGGATATGTACTTACACAGCGTACCGATGGCAACTATGATTTTTATGCCATCACCAACCCGGCCAAGACCACCCTCGTGCGCAAGAATACTTCAACCGGAAGATTCTATTTCGTAGATGAAAACGGGCTGGACATCAACTAATACCACAACTCCCCAAAATATTTCCATGCGTAATCGAATCATCATCATAGCAACAGTCCTGGTTGTAATAGCAACAGGCTGTTACAAAGACAAGGGCAACTATGATTACAATGCGCCCGAAGAGCCGATCATTACCAACCTCGACACAGTATATTCTGTATTTGTCGGCGACAGCCTTATCATTAAGCCTGCTGTAGCCTATACAAACCCTGCGATGCTGCGGTTCGACTGGAAGATCGCCATCCCCGAATTGTTGTCCGACCTCTCCTTCAAAGGACCTGAGGTCCGTACAGTATACGGCCTGGGGGCCAACCGTTATCAGGCCCGGCTCACCATTACCGACAGCAGCAATGGGATGAAATACTTTTACAAATTTGTTGTCAGTGGAAAGACCGCCTTTTCCCAGGGCACCGCGGTACTGAGTGTTGACAACGGCGAAACAAAGTTGTCATTCATCAAGCCCGACGGCACTGTACAGCCTAATATCTATGAAGCGGCCAACCTGGGCGCCAGGCTGGGCGGCAAACCCAAACAATTGATCGGCCTGCGCCATGCGTCCATACAACCCTTTCACACCACCAGCTATTGGGTCATAACGGATGAAGGCGATAAAGGCGTACAGATCAATTCCAACACGATGAAGAAGATCAAGACACTGGCAGGAAACTTCTTCACGCCTCTGGCCACTATTACGCCCGGATCTTTCATAGGCACGCAACAGGAATCCATGAACGGGGTGATCAATGGTAAGCTGTATGTAGGAACCACCCAAACCTGGAACCTGAATCCCTTATACGGCATGTATGGATTGCCTGCTGAGGGCGATTACAACCTGTTTGACCAGGCGGCATTCAATTCCGTGATGCCTTATTTCCTGGGCTACGACAAAGTGAAGAAGCAGGTAGTAGCTTTTACCAACTTTGGTTCTCCCGCCTATATCGGCACGGGATATACAGCGGTAGGCGACACCTTCGACCTGCGAAAAGTGGGGCTGGACCTGCTCTACTTTGTACAGGTGAATGATGGCAACTGTTTTGCGCTGGGCAAAGATGCAAATGGCAATTTGAAGGAGATCAAATTTGGCGCAGCATTCATGGGTTTCATACAACTAAGGGCTGAATACATCCGTAATTTTTCGCAGCCTGCTCTGATCACTCCTACTACCAAATGGGCCTGGTCACCGTCAGAGATCTTCTATTTCACCTCCGGCGACAAAGTCTATCGGTACAATCCCACCAATGAAGATATCCGTCCGCTCACCACTGACTTTGGCGGCAAAGCCGTAACGATGATCAAACTGATCGATGGCGGCAATACCATGCTGGCAGGTACCGAAGGTACCTTGTACCATCTCGATGTGAGCACCGGCAAGTTTGGCGATGTCATCAAAAAGCAGGTGGGCATTCCGGGGCAAACCATCGATGCAGTGATCCGTAACGATCAATAATATTCAATTACATCAATCAATTCATAGCAATGACAACAAAAAAGAAGCCTGTACTCGCCCTGCTCTTAGCTGCGGCCGTGGGTGCATTGAGCTGGCAAAAAGCCGCTACACCAGATGGTTTTACCCTTACCGGCAATGTGCCGGATTTCAAAGACAGTATCGTATTCCTGACTTATGGCACATTCGACAACACCAAAATTGACAGTGCAATAGTCAGCAATGGCAAGTTTGCCTTTAAAGGTGAAGTTGCCGAACCATTGCAGGGCATGCTGTTTTCGCGTAATTACCGCCTTCGTCTCGATCTGTTCGTAGATAAGGGCAATGTAACCGTGGATGGCCCGATAGAGGACATGAAAGTAACGGGCTCACCTGTCGTGAATGAGTATGAGGTATTCAACCGGGCGATCATGGCCAACCGTAAATGGGTGAACAAGATCTATACGGAAGCGTATGAGGCCAAACAGGCAGGAGATACTACCCGGGCAAAAGGCCTGGAAGCCGATGGCAGCAAGTGGTACGCGTATGAGTATGAGATCCGTAAAAACTACATTAAGCAACATCCTGCCAGTCCGATCAGCGTGCGTGAACTGCTTATGTATGTCAACAACAAAACACTGGCCGAATGCACTCCTATGTACACTGCACTGGATTCAACAGTAATGGCATCAGCCCAGGGTCTGGAATTGACAAAGCGGATGCAATTGCTCAATAAGATCACCACGGGCAAACCCGCATTGGCATTTGCCCAGGCAAATGTGGAAGGAAAGACCATCACGCTAAAGTCCTACAAAGGCAAATATGTGTTGCTGGAATTCTGGGCTTCCTGGTGCGGTCCCTGCCGGGCAGAAAACCCCAACCTGCGTAAGCAAGTGGAGTTATTTGGTTCGAAGGGATTCAATGTACTTGGCGTATCCCTTGATAAGACCAAAGCACCCTGGGTACAAGCCATCGAAAAAGATGGACTTACCTGGCCGCAGGTGTCGGATCTGAAAGGATGGAACAATGAGATCGCCTTATTGTATGGAGTAAAGGCCGTACCGGCCAATTTCCTGATCGATCCCACAGGTACGATAATCGCCCAGGATCTGCGCGGTGAAGCCCTCAATCAGAAGCTAAAAGAGATTTTTAAATAGCGTTTTCCCGCTTACCCGTTCAGGCCCGCCAACGCAAATGCTGAGGCGGGCCTTTTTTATTATACTTCTGCTTCCCGCTGAATCCTCTTGTATTTCATTAAATTGTTTGAGAATTTCCCTTCCCTTTGTAAGAATCTCTTCTTTTGATGGTACTAATGGATAAACCATACCTGCAGTGACAGAAAAGGAACAATTGGCAATACTGGAAACCTGGCTGGGTTCATACAAGGGTATTCTATTTAAAGTAGTACATGCTTATACAGGTAATCATATGGACAAGGATGACTTGTTCCAGGAGATCATCATACAGGTATGGCGCTCCATTCCGGTTTTCCGCGAGGAATGTTCCGTGACCACCTGGCTGTATCGTATCGCACTCAATACCGCAATTAAATGGTCCGCCCGGTCGCGAAAACATGTCCCCTCAGAAACCCTGGAGCGGGTGGAGCACCTTATACAGGAAAATAAATGCGCGGCGGATGAGCGGTTGGAATGGCTGTACCGGGCCATCCATCAACTGGATGAAATTGATCGCTCGCTTACCTTATTATTATTAGAAGGCTTCAGCTATAAAGAGATGGCTGTCATACTGGGTATTACAGAATCAAATGTTGGCGTTAAGATCAACCGCATTAAAAAACAACTGATCGCTCAATCAAAAAATAAGTACAGCCATGGAATTTGATGAATTACAAAAGATCTGGGACACACAAAACCAGCAGTCCCTTTATGTGATCAACGAGCAGGCTTTGCACCACCGCATTCAGGCCAAAATGAGGCAGGGTTATCATATTACCAATATTAGTGAATGGCTCACCATCATGGTGAACCTGGGCGCAGGAAGTCTCATACTGATTCTCTTTGGGATCAAAAACAGCGGGAATATCTCTATGTACCTGCTGGCTGCCTGGATGTTGGCTACAGCCTTGTTTGCCATGATGAACCGTATCCGCAGAATAAAGGGCAACCGCCGCTTCGACCGGTCACTGCAAGGTGATCTTCAATATGCTATTTCCCTGACTACTTACCAGGTGCATCTTTCTCAAATCTTGCGTTGGAACGTATTGCCTGTAGGTGTCTTAACCATCCTGGGCCTTTGGGAAAGCGGCAAACCCTGGTGGATTGCCGGATGTGTATTGCTCTTTTTTGCCCTGACCTGGTATGCTTCCCGGTGGGAACATTCTTTCTACCGCAACAGGAAGCACTCGCTGGAAACATTACAAAGTAAACTGAGCGCTAACTAAACTCATTCAACTTCATACGCATACTATGATATGCCGGAAATTGTGCAGATACAACTAATTACCTCTTGACACCTGCTACATCTGCAACCAGGAAGAATGAAATAAAAAAGGGCAGTGTTGAAACTGCCCTCTATCCGGGGGTTAACCCTGAAAACGATATTATAAGCTATTATTAATACCTGTTTTTGTTGTAGCTACCACCATTGTTGTAGTTACCGCCGCGGGAAGAACGGTCTTCCTTTGGTTTTGCTTCCATTACCTTAATAGTACGGCCTTCTACGGTAGCGCCATCCAATTCCTGGATCGCCTTTTTAGAAGCTGCATCATCAGACATTTCAACAAATCCAAAACCACGTGAGTTTCCGGATTCCCTGTCATTGATAATTTTTGCAGAGGTTACTTCTCCATAAGGAGCAAAAAATTCCCTTAAGTCTTCATCTTGTACGTTGAAGCTTAAATTTGACACATAAATGTTCATGCTTAATAAATAATAAGTAAATAATGTGAGAAAGCAAGAGTAAGAGACTAATTAAGGTGCAGATTGCTGAGCAGGATAATTAACGATTACTGAGGCAAGACTCGATTACCCTACAAATGTAGGGGTTATTTTGTTACCGAAAGCAAAAATTTTCATTAAAGCATTGGTTTATTGAATTGATCCCTTTACTGGTACCAATATCCTATCTCCCGAACTTGCGAAAATGATGGTATTTACCTGCTTGCTCGTTTCCTTTGACTCTCTTTCGTTTTATAAAAAACAAGGATCCCAGCTATGGCCAATAACATGACCAACACAAAAGCCAGCATTCCGACATTTTGTACCCGGGTTTCGTAGCCTTTCTCTATTATCGCCTCCCATATCCCAGGTTCGCCTTTAAAACCCATTGACCACTGACCGAAGTTCCAGGCGCTGTGCAATCCCAGTGGTAATGCCAACCCTCTTGTTCTCAATGCAGCCAGGCCAAATAAAACACCCCCCATTCCAATGCCTACTATAGCCATCTCCCATGTCATTCCCGCCACTACATGCTCAAGAATAAAGATGATCGTTATAATAGTTAATGCTATACCTGCTTTCAAAACATAACTGAGGCTTCTTAAAGCATAAGAACGAAACACCAATTCTTCCCTGGCGGCCACTAAAAAAAACAAGAGCAATGACGAAAATATTTTCCCAGTTGTAATAGTAGTAATAAAGATTAATTGAGAATGACCAAAGCCTAGTACGATCATTGCCTGGGTAATGGCCATTGCCAGTCCAATTAAATAGCCCGTGAAAAAACGTGAGGCGCTTTTTCTTCCGGGAATGAGCCCCACATCATTCAGACTTAGTTTTTCCCAACGTACAAATAGTAAGATCAATAAGAAAGTTAATAGAGTGGCCAGGAACATGGTTATATGATCCGCTATTCTGCCCGAAAGGCTTTTGGTGAGGCCTGAAATAGCAGCAAATATTACAATGCAGCCAATATAAAAGCATAACACGCGCCCCAACGTATAATACCATTTCAGACTTATCTCTTGCACTTTGTTTCTCATACCTGATCTCATAAAATTTTCTTAATCGCCTTGGCCCAATACGTCCCCAATACCTCAGCGCCCCCTCCTCCCTGAGTGATACTATCGCCAATAAATACAATGGCCACCTTGCGGGGAGGTTTTGCAAAGGCAAAAAGGATGATCACTAAGGTTGCGATGACAAGCTTCTTTGTGCGCATATGGTACCTAAAAATAGCCCTTAATTCTTCAACTCCAGGCCAATGCAGCCATATTTCAGAACCTGGGCTTGAACAGCCTGCTGCATTTAGATGTAAATTGCAGTCATCATGGAATCAACCTTTAGCATTTCGCTCATCTGTATGGCCCCCAACCGCCCTCCGCTCTCCCATAAAGTGACCGATTACCTGGTGCAATTCATCCGGGAGGAGATATTGGTGCCCAGACAGATCATACTGACAGATGAATGGAACATAGAACTGGCCATGATGTTTATGCCTCAAAATGAGTTCGGTCCGCATAAAGTAGACGTGTATGAACCCGATATCTATGATGATGTGAAGGTGAAGACCTATCCCATTGCCATACCACTGGCAACCATTCAGGCATCGGAGGAGCCCTACCTCAAGACGATCGAATTGATGTATGAAGGACTCTTCCTGTACTTTACAGCCTTTCATAAAAGCATACACGCACACTTTATGCAAGACCTCTGGGAAAAAATAAATTTCGACTATTTGCTTTCCTTACCCTATCCCGCCGATATCACTGAGCAGCAATACATAGGCGATTAAGCGCAGCAGCCATCCGTGGAACAAGTTGGAAGAAAAACAAAGAAAACTTCCCTGTTCCACGGGGAACCACAATATGGGGTTAAGTTTCACGTTACGAACTCAAATTAACTAACCCCTCAATCCCCAACCTTTGATACCAAGTTCAGTTTGCAATCCGGCACCGCTGTGCCCCGCTTCCTCTATTAGAAAGATCATCTGTGCGCTGTTTTTTATGTTGATCATCCTCTTGCCAGGCACTCACACCTATGCGCAGGTCTTTAAAACATCAGTCTCTGAAACCTTTAAATCACCAGGCCCGGCTGCTTACCGCAAAATAGGCAGCGACTTCCTTTCCCTGGAGCGGGACAATGGCAAAGCCCTGTTTGGCTATACTTTCAAGTTGCACAAGGTAAAGTTTGGTCTCACCCTGCGCAGGTACGACAGCGCCATGAACCTGATCAAAGAGCAACCCTTGCTGGGCGGTGAAAAGAAATCAGGCCCCTTCCCTCCCTACCTGGGCTCTTTCAATGGTAAATTATACATCCTTTACTTCCTGTATGAAAAAGAAGAGGAAGATGTGAAACTGATCATGGCTGATGTCGATCCAATTACCCTGACTATGACAGGCGAAAAAGAATTACTGACCATGGATCAGAAGAATACCGGCCTGATTAAAACATGGGAAGCCTATACCAATTTGAACATACAGATCGCAGGCGCTCCCGACAACTCCCGGTTACTACTCTGGTGGGCATCTGAACTCAATAACCAGTTTTCTTACTGCATCCTGGATCGCAACCTGACGCTTGTCAGTAAAAAATACGAGACCGTTAAGGAGGCCACTGAACTATACAAGTTTTCCGGTTGCCTGGACAACGAGGGGCACGTGTATATAAGTTACCGGTTTAGCAAAGCAGAGGGCGAATGGAAGAACAAAGTAGCCATCTATGACAACGATAAGAAAGTAAAGGAACATGAAATTAAGACGCAGGTTGGTTCGCTGTTTCAGATCCAGCTGGTGGCTTCGAGAAAAGATAAGCTGGTGCATATTGCTGGCACCTATAGTGAAAAGCCCTCGAAACTGAACGGCATCTTTCACCAAACCATCAATACTTCCGATAAGTCCCTTAATCCGGCTGCCTCCATCCCCTTCCCTGCTTCATTGGTTGAACAGTTTGATAAAGACAGCTGGGGTAGTACTAAAGAGAAAAACTACGGCATTGATCCACTCACCTTCAATAGCTATGCCTTGGAAGATGGCCGCCTTGCCATGGTCGGAGAATTCAGAAAAACCACCCGTACTGAAAGAGCGCAATACGATGCTTCAGGAAGCCTGCTGTATGCACTTGTTGATGGCAAAACCGCAATAACCGGTTCTGTTCCCAAATACCGGGTAAGCGCCGGCAGCACCATTGGCGATTCTTACGCAGCTTTTCCTTACAAAAACACCCTCCTGGTTTTCTACAATGATAATGAACCCAACCTTGCCCGCGATATTACCAAGCCACCCGTGCCCTTCAGTGAATATAAAAGATCTGTGCTGGCCGTGGCCTTTATGAACGGAGATGGTGTCATTAAGCGGCAAGGTATCTTAGACCTTACCAAAGAGGGATTTCTGGCCATTGGAGAAAGCGTTCAACCACTTGCCTGGAATAAGTTAATGGTACCCATCTACAAGATCAAGGGATTGGGCGGTGTGGGTAATGATAGAAAATGGAGTACAGTCAATATTGAATAGAGGGAAGATACTAACGGAGCCCCGTGGAATACTTGTGAAAAAACAAACAAAAATGCAGTGTTCCACGGGGAACCACAATACAGTTCTAAGTTTCACGTTGTGCATCATTTTTGACATTGGTCAAATTTGTCTGAATTTCTGATGCCTTCAAACAATAAATGGAATGATTGGCCGTTGGAACTTACAATCTACTTGATTAGCACTTATCCTACCTACAACATGGGCGCTACCAGTCTGGCCGTTTTTTCAGCTATTTCAAAATACCAGGGACGTGCATCCCAGGCAATGGGATCGATCTTTTCCGCGCCTTTCAGGTCTTCATAAAAGACACTGCGCAGTTCAGTAGCCACCGCTTCATCGTACACAATAGCATTCACTTCAAAGTTGAGGTCAAAACTGCGGTAGTCCATATTGGCCGTTCCAACAATAGCCACTTTACTGTCGGTCACAACCGTCTTGGCATGTACAAATCCTTTTTGGTATTGGTATATTTCTACGCCGGCCTTCAACAACTCTCCATAATATGACCGTGCAGCCGTATTGACAAATACAGAATCAGACACACCGGGCACCAGCAGTTTTACTTTCAATCCACTCAGCGCAGATACGATCAATGCTTCCAGGATGCTTTCACCAGGTATAAAATAAGGGGTGGTGATCAGTATTTCTTCTTGCGCCAGGAAGATAG
Source organism: Paraflavitalea soli (assembly GCF_003555545.1). Lineage (GTDB taxonomy): Bacteria > Bacteroidota > Bacteroidia > Chitinophagales > Chitinophagaceae > Paraflavitalea > Paraflavitalea soli. The sequence goes on from NZ_CP032157.1 coordinate 2,071,131, forward strand.
CCTGCAGCAAGGAAAACAAAATGGTAGGCCTGTCTGAGTCGGGACCACTGGCCGCCATTTGGACCAGCTTGTTGCCTTTGGGCGCCATGATATGGACCTTGGGAAAGAAGAGGTGATCGGGCTCCAAGTGCTCATTGGCACAAAAGTTCCAGTCCGCCAGGAACAGGTATTGCAGGTAATGTACACCCGGGCCGTCAATACGCAGGTGCGTATCGCGCCAGAAGAGTTTGTTGGGATCGCCGGCGTCGTTTGTATTATTGATGTACCGGTTGCTGACGTTGATGCCGCCTACAAAGCCTGTTTCCCCATCCACTACAATGATCTTGCGGTGATTGCGGTAGTTGAGGCGGTTGGCCAGCGCAATGAAAATGATCTTGTGAAAAGGAAATACTTTCACACCACCTGCTCTGAGCCGGCGCACCATTTTCTTACGGATGGAACGGCTGCCAAAATCATCATAAATAAAGCGCACCTCCACTCCTTCCCTGGCTTTCCGGATCAGGATCTGTTCGATCGCCTGACCTATCTCATCATCTTCATAGATGTAATATTCAATGTGAATATGGTGTTTAGCCTGTTCCAGCGCTTTCAATACTTCGGGAAACTTTTGCTCTCCGTTTACCAGCACCTTTACGGCATTGTTGGCCGTGAGGGGACTCATATTGTCTTTCAGCAGCAGGCGGGCCAGTTCACGATTATCGGCAATAGCCGGGTTCTTTTTTTCCAGGTTGTGCATGGAGTACTGAAAGATCTCCTGGTATACTTGCTGTTCCAGGTTATTGTCCCGGATCAGTTTCTTATTGTAGATCTTTCTTTTCCGGTAGTTGATGCCAAAGGAAAAGTAGATGAAGATACCGGCGATAGGAAGAAAAATAACCAGCAGCATGTAGGCTACTGTTTTGGTAGTGCTGCGCGTATCATAGATAATGCGCAGGCAAACGAGTACCACTACAATGACATATACAATTTCGTAAGCGAGTAACCAGTTCATGTAAGAAACACCGGTAAAGTTGGGTGAATGATTAATTGGCGCCTCTAAGGTAGAGGAAATTTGCTGGTCGCAATTACCCCCCTAATTTGCCTTATCATCCCCCCGTCAGTGACAGATCAAGTTTTTAGCTTTGTTCTATCAAAATAACAGTCATGAAAAAAACAAACATTCTCTTCTGGATCTTTACAGGTCTTTTTGCAGCCTTTATGGCTTCCGGTGCTATTTTCGATATCATCAGTCACCCCATGGCAGTGCAGGGCATGCATACCGAGTTGGGATACCCGCTTTATTTTATCCCCTTTATTGGCGTGGCTAAATTCCTTGGAGCTGTTGTCATTCTGCTGCCCGGGTTTCACCGCATCAAAGAGTGGGCATACGCGGGCTTTGCCTATGACCTCATTGGCGCCACCTACTCTATTTTAGCTATAGGAAAGCCTGACTGGGTAGGCATGTTAATACCCCTGGCCTTATTGGCAGTTGCCTATATCTATTATAACAAAAGGAAGAAATTACAGGCACAGGCCAAAGTAGCCCCACGCGCTGAAGGCACCTTGGTGACGAGCGCCATGGCGTAATCAATAATATCTCAAATGGGTTTAGCCTGGTGAAGCATGCGGGCTAAACCCATTATCATTCAAAAACAGGTCAGAATATCTGTTTACTAAACAAGGGTATTTATATCCCAGAGGCAGTATTAATAGAAAATGCCCGCTCTATCGCGGGCATTTTAGCCGAAAGTCTAGCAAAAAATATCTTGGTTATCTTATTTCATATATCATGACCTAGAATACATTGTAAGCAAAGGATACATAGTATATCCCGCCCACATAAGGATTGCCCAGGGCACTGTAATAGTATTTATTCAGCAGGTTGGAAGCACCCAGCTTAACAATACTGCGGATCTTCTGGAGCTTATAGCTGATCTGTCCATCCAGCGAACCGAATGAAGGAATCCTGCCTGCAGCAAAAGTACCTTCCCAATCTACATCATCCTGCCAGCGGTACACAAAGTTGAAACCCCAGGGCCCCTTGTCGATACCATCATTACCTACACCTACGTTAAACCGCACTTTGGGGGTATTGAAGAAGGTAACAAGACCTGCAGGTACATCACGCAGCTGATCGCCCGATACATTGGCCCGGAAACTATAACCACCACGCGCCTGGTATTCTGCTCCTATTCCCCATCCGATGGCTTTTACATTGTTATCAGAGTTCTCAGGATAAGAATAGTTTTCAGTGGTCAGCGGATTGGCAACATTGGTTACAGGAGGAAAGGACGCCCTGCCTACTGCCCTACGACCAATGAAATTCTTGTACTCGCAATAATACACATAAGCATCCACCAGCAATCTTTTGGTGGGTAATCCACGGTAACCAAATTCATAGGAGTTGGCCGTTTCGGGCTTCAACTCTTTAAAGGGGGCTATTTGCAGTAATCCCGGGTTGGGTGTACCAGCTGCAACCGATTGACGGAAAGCGCCAATGCTTTCAGCCGTATATACGGGGTTGGTATCAAAGTGGTAATAAGTTTGAAAGGAGGGCAAGCCACCAATCAATTTAGCACCGGGCGTATTCAGGTTGATGTACTGGTCCTGCGTTGTGGGAAAGCGGTAAGCAGTCTGGAAAGAGAGACGCAGGTTGTTGTCTTTGGCTACGCTCACCAACGCGGTAACACGGGGGGTAAAGCGGCCGGTAAAATTCTCGTTCTTATCATAGCGGCCCGAAGCGGTCAGCTTCAGTACATCGTTGAACAATCGTTTCTGCAACTGGATATAGCCGCCATATTCAGTAATATCGATCGGACCGGAGGTATCTGCAAAAATGGTCCCTTGGGAATTGAGGTGGTAAACACGGTAGTTGGCACCTACCATCACTTCCACCACTTTTACATAATCGCTCAGGTTCAATTGACCTTCTACATGGTAAAGGGCCGATTTATCAGCAAATTTGGCTCCCCCAACAGAGGAGGTTTTATCGTTGATATTAGTGTTGATCGCTCTGGTGAGGGCATTGTCAAAGGCGGTGGTACCTGGCAATAACCTGCCAGTCTCAGCAGCACCTCTTGCGGCGCCATGGGCCTGCGCATCGGGGAAAGCCGGCAAAAAGGTGCCTGGGGTGGCGCCAGGTATGATACCTAGCCTGGCAGCTCCGTAAGTACCGGTATATTGCTGGAACCAGGTGCCATTGGGTTTCCATAAATTATTGACTGCAAAGGCTGCGGTAGTAGCCGTATAGGAATCCCCGGAATTTTCCTGGGTAGTATAGGCCCTTACAAACCAGTTCTTGCCCTTCACCTCGGCTGAATATTGGCCCAGTTTAAAGTTTTTGAGGGAATAGCGGTCGGCCCCGGTATATACGGTAGTACCCGTACCCCAATAGGCCAACAGGGAAGCCTCAATATTGTTGGAGATCTTGTAATACAGACCGGCATTGAGTTTCACGCTATAAGCATCATAATCTACCAGGTCCTGTTCCGCATAGCCGGTACGGCTTACCAGTTGCGCCCCGAAGGTATTCTTATAGGCATTGGTAGGCACTGGGCTGGAAGGGATCAGCAATGGCAGAGCAGAAGCATAGGGGGCCAATGCGGGATTGGAACCAAAAGCGATTGCAATCTGCTGGGGTGTAAAATTTGCTGCAATCATACCGTCAAGGGCCGTCAATATAGCGCCACCGCCGCCGGCTGCTATCTGCCCCCGGGCTACCTGTGCCAGGCTGTTCATGCTCACGCTGGCCTCATCGCCATATACATTAATACCGTCATAATTATTATCTGATTGGCGGGTGCCGTCTTTTACTGAGCTTAGTACGTTGTTGCGGGCCAGGTTGCGGGTGTCATTAGCCTGCCAGTCCTGGGCCGATACAAACTGGCCGCCGATCTTAAAGGCCAGCTTTTCGCTGATCTTTTTGCCCCAGCGGAAAGACCAGTCATAATAAGGAGCGGTAGGCCGCTGGTGGCTATTGACATGGTTGATCCCTTGTTTAATCTGGAAACTGAGGCCCTGGTACTTAAAAGGATTCTTACTCGTCATGAGTAAAGTGCCCGTCATACCGCCCGATCCATACAGGGCGGAAGAAGCGCCTTGCAGTAATTCGATGTTATCGATATCCAGTTCGGTAGGCCCTGTAATAATACCTACAGAAAAGTTGAGGGCAGGCGCCTGGTTGTCCATTCCATCCACCAGCTGGTTGAAGCGAAGGTTACCACTGCCATTAAAGCCCCGTGTACTGAGGGTATTAAAAGTAATACTGGATGTGGTCATATCCACGCCTTTGAAATTGGCCATTCCCTGGTAAAAACTGGGAGCAGCAGAAGAGCGCACATTCGCAGCACTCATACGTTCGATGGAGACAGGCGATTCAAGGATTCTTTCCGCCACGCGGCTGGCTGAAACGACCACTTCAAGACCGAGCACGGAAGTAGGTACAAAACTTACTTCCACCACATCAGAAGCATTCGATACGTTTACTTCCTGTGATTCATATCCGATAGAACTAAACACCAGGGTTAAGGGTGGACGTTGACTGGTAATGAGTCTGAAATTTCCACGTTCGTCTGAAAATGTTCCGGTTGAAGAACCTTTTACAGTGACGGAAACGGCCGGTACAACATCCTTGTTGGTACTGTTGCGGATATTTCCGGTTATCGTGTAGGTTTGTAGTTGGGCATGGGTATTGGCAGCAAAAAACAATAAGAGCATGTTCAGGAAAGCCGCCAGAAAACGGTAGCTTCTTCTCATGATGGCAGTTTTTGTTTATGTATTATACTAATCTACGTATTGTAATCATTAAGTTAAAATTTAATTTTTAAACAAATACGTCCTGATTGTGCATATCTCAGCCATTCTTTTTTTCCACCATTTGACCGCCTGCTCTATATTCGCGCCATGAATGCCTATCAATTCCCCGGACAGACCAAATTCTACAAGGGTAAGGTGCGTGATGTGTACACTATTCAGGACGAATGGCTGGTCATGATCGCCTCCAACCGCATATCTGCATTTGATGTAATATTACCCCGACCCATACCCTATAAAGGACAGGTTTTAAATCAAATCGCTGCTTACATGCTGGAAGCGACACGCGATATTTGTCCTAATTGGTTACTGGACGTGCCGGCTCCCAACGTATCGATCGGTCAGAAATGTGAGCCTTTTAAGATAGAAATGGTGGTACGGGGTAACCTTACCGGTCATGCCTGGCGCACCTATGCCAGTGGGAAAAGAACACTTTGCGGTGTCATATTACCGGAAGGCATGCGCGAAAATGACTATTTCCCCACCCCCATCATCACCCCTTCTACCAAAGCAGAGGCCGGCCATGATGAGGATATTTCCAAAGAAGAGATCATTGCACAGGGACTGGCCACGGAAGCTGACTGGAAAATACTGGAACATTATACCCTGGCTTTATTTGCCCGTGGTAAAGAGATTGCCGCCAAACAAGGACTGATCCTGGTAGATACCAAATATGAATTTGGCAAGATCAAGGATGCCATATACCTGATGGATGAGATCCATACACCTGACTCTTCCCGCTATTTCTATGCAGACGGATTCGAAGAGCGGCAGGCCAAAGGTGAAAGGCAGCTCCAGCTGAGTAAAGAATTTGTACGGGAATGGCTGATCGCTAATAATTTCATGGGCAAGGAAGGCCAAACTGTTCCCCACATGACTGATGAATGGATCGATACCATCAGCCGCCGCTATATACAGCTGTATGAAAAAGTGATCGGGAAACAGTTTGTACCGGAAGCGTTGAGCGAACAAGAGATCAACGACAGGATCCTGAAGGCATTGGAAAAACTGAAATAGGAAAGAGGCAAAAGCCAGTCTGGCAGGACCTGGGTAAACCGGCAACCACCCTGGAACAATACGCCCCCAGGGCTGTGAAAAGCCTTTATATCGACCTACTCCACTGCCGCTAACAGGTTTGCCAAATTCATATAGAACGGCCTCACATTGTAAGGGATCATGCCCATACCGATGATGGCAAAGTGATCATAGCCATTGTATACCCCAATATGATTCCACACACCTTTTTCCAAAGCATCGGGCGCATAGGGTTTGATGATGCTGGTATTGGGTCCGCTCATACCATATACATTCGCGGCGCCATCATTGGCCCACCATTTTTCATCGATCACTACTTTGCCCGGTGTGTTCTGTGTATAATTACCCAGTCCCATAATGATGGGCACCGGAAATGCCACCGGTATCAAAGCCGGGAAGGTGGTGAGACGGGGATATTCCCAACCGGTGAGCAATCCTTTAGTCGTATTTTTCGTGGTCACGGAGAAGTAATACACGTTCTTTGAATCAGGTTCTGCCTGGTTCCAGTCGCGGGCCGCTTCAGGCGTCACATCATGCCCCGAATAATCGTCGGTAGTCCAGATCCTGCTATTGCCTACCCGGGCGGCATAGGCCGCAAAACTTTCACCCGGCTCTCTTTCCAGGTCCCACTGCTCCAGGTCGAAATCATACAAGGCATCCGCTTCCAGGCTGGCGCCTGCCAGGCCTGCCGCAGCGATCACCAGCCCTTTTACAAACGGTGCATAGTCGGGCAATAATTTGTACGTAAGCGTAGCGCCATTGTGCGGCGTACTGATGGTGGTAACGGATTTCACCCAACCTGTTTTACCGCCACTAAACAGCTCCGCATGGGCAGGGTCCTGCAGCTCGGTCTTATCGCCCTGCTCTAAAAGGGTCAGTAACTTCCTGACTGTGATGCCTCCCATACTGTGGCCCAGCAGGTGTACCGGGTGATTGGCATCCCACTCAGGGTACACACCGGGATAGTATCGGCTTTTGGTTTGGTGGTGGCCATACTGGGTACTGTGGAATTTGCCATAGTCCACATAGCCGCCTTTGATATAATAGTAGAGGTCTACCGCCCGGTCGAAATTACTGCTGAAAGGTCCTACAGAAGTGGCATAGGCTGGATAGCCGTTGTTGGTCAGGTAAAGGGGGATATTGTCTACCCCACCCCAGTAGTTAAAGCTGCCGAATTCACCGGGACCAAAACCTCCCAGGCCATGCACCATGATGATGGGGATATGTGTAGCCACTACACCAGACTGGGTATTCAGTTGTACCTGACTGCTTCCTGCAGGAAGTGGAATGGCCCGGCCAAGGGGAGTGATGGGCTCTTCCTGCACGGCTTCCCGGCCATTGGCAGGAGCATTGTTGCCCGCTGCTTCATCATGTGCAACCTTCTTACAGGAATGGAGTAAAAGCAATAGTAACAGGCACGAGGCCGTCGTTGTAAAGAACTTTTTCATATACAGAAATGGATTTATTTACCTGAGTGAGGCGGGTAGGATGCATAAAGTACGTGCAACTGCCCGGTCTGGATTTCCGTGGCATGATTATATCATGTAATTTACGGGCATGAAAAGGATGCTCGTCAATTTGCTGTTTATGACATTGCCAGTACTTGCTATCAGCCAGGATTTTTACCTGCTTGTGGGGACTTATACCTCCGGCACCAGCGAAGGCATTTATGTGTACAAATTCAACAGCGCCACCGGCGAAGGCAGTTTTGTGAGTAAGGTAGCCGCCAGCAACCCCAGCTTCCTGGCTGTATCTAAAAATAAAAAATATGTCTACTCGGTGTATGAAGACGGAGATGACAAAGGCAGTGTAGCAGCTTTTTCCTTTGATAAGAAAAACGGGACCTTACAATTCCTCAATAAACAATCCAGTGGCGGCGATCACCCCTGCTATGTGGCGATTGATGAATCAGGCAAATGGGTGGCAGTAGCCAATTACAGCGGAGGAAGTTTCTCCCTGCTGCCGGTAAGCCCCGATGGTTTCCTGCGGGCTGCGGAAAGAACGATCAATCACAGCGGCAGTGGTCCAGACAAGCAACGGCAAGCCGCCCCACACGTGCATTCCACCGTTTTTGATCCCCACGATAAATACCTGCTGGTACAGGACCTGGGCATTGATAAGATCATGGTGTATGCTTTTGATAATAAAACAGGGGAACTGAAAGCAGCCAAAATACCCTCCAACTCTACCGTTCCGGGATCGGGCCCCCGTCATATCGATTTCTCTCCCAACGGGAACTATGTTTACCTGATGGAAGAGATGAGCGGAAATGTGACGGCCTATGCCTACAACAAAGGCAAACTGCAATTCATAGAAACCGTATCAGCTATCAAAGAAGGCTATAAAGGCCCCATCGGCAGTGCAGATATCCATGTATCGCCCGATGGTAAATTCCTCTATGCTTCCAACCGCGGCGAATCGAATGATATTGCCATTTTTGCCATCGATAAATCAACCGGCAAACTCACCCTGAAAGGTCATCAGTCTGTATTGGGCAAGGGTCCACGCAACTTCAGCATCGACCCTACCGGCAACTTCCTGCTGTCGGCCAACCAAACCAGCAATGATATTGTGATCTTCAAAAGGGATAAAGAAACAGGACTGCTCACCGCCACCGGCAAAAAGCTGGAGTTGGATAAGCCTGTTTGTTTGAAGTGGATACCTGTGAAGTAAAAGGATCTTATTTGGCAAAACAAGAACCCGTTTGTTAATATTTCAGGGGACGTTGACTGGTATGCCTGATACGTGCTATAATAATTTCTTTTTCTTTTACTAGGTAGCTAATACGGAAACGATGTAGTTCAAATGCCCTGAAATTCTTGTTATTCTTTACTTTGTATTTATCAGGAGGATGAATTTCGGGAGCTGTGGGAAGTGCTTTTATTTTCTGAAGTAATTCCTTTTTACCTTGTCGGCATTCTGAGGGGAATCTTTTCGTATATGGCTGATAGCATTAGCCAGGTACTCAATGGCTTGTTTGTCCCAGCTAATTTTTCGTTTCAACATTACCATCCTTTTGACATCTTATCAACTTCCTCCTGCGAGTAAAACTCACCTGCTTCTACCCTTGCAATTGCTTCATCTATTTCCTTATTGTATTGCTCAATATTGGTGCCTGCAACTTTCTTTTCTCTTCCCTTTAAGAAGGTCTTAAGCATTTGCAATACTGACTTTTTTTCAGCATCGTCCAATTGTATTATATATTTATACAGTTCTTGCTCCAGGGTATTTGCCATATAAGCTATTTTTACAAATTTACCTTTTTTATAGGGTTATCCAAACCAAGAATTTGCACAGCTTCGTGGCTGATAATCAAGATAGTATTTAGTAAAAAGGGGTCAATCCCCGTGTTTCAATTTAGGTCTCAATCTCGCTCTCGACTTATTGAAGACATTGCTGCCTTTATCGACGCCTTTGCGTAATTCCTTTTGTTCTTCCTCGGGCAGGTGAATAAAATCCTGGCAGCCTTTGCTGCAGCAGCCTTCGTATTGCTGGGCGCAGGCCTCACACTGGATAAAGAGCAGGTGACAGCCTTCATTGGCGCAATTGGTATGGTTATCGGCCGGCTTACCACACTGGTGGCATTTGGCGATCACATCTTCTGTGATGCGCTCCCCCAGCCTGTCGTCGAATACAAAGTTCTTCCCGATAAACTTACTGTCCATGCCCTGGTCTTTCACCTGACGGGCATAGTTGATGATGCCCCCTTCGAGGTGAAATACATTTTTGAAGCCATTGTGCAGCATATACGCGCTGGCTTTTTCACAACGGATACCGCCAGTGCAATACATGATGATGTTCTTATCCTGGTGATCTTTCAGCATATCTACCGCCATGGGCAATTGTTCGCGGAAAGTATCGCTGGGCACTTCAATGGCTTTCACAAAATGGCCCACTTCGTATTCATAGTGGTTGCGCATGTCTACCACAATGGTATCGGGATCATTGAGCAGCTCATTCATCTGCGCGGCATTTACGTACTTGCCTTTATTACTCATATCAAAAGCGGGATCCGTAATGCCATCCGCCACGATCTTGTCACGCACCTTGATCTTGAGCACCCAGAATGATTTGCCATCATCATCTACGGCAATATTCAGCCGCAGTCCGTTCAGCGCAGGAATGGTATACAGGTATTGCTGCAGGGCTTCGTAATGACTTTGTGGTACGCTGATCTGCGCATTGATGCCTTCATGGGCTACATAAATGCGGCCAAAGACCTTCAATACCTGTAGGGCCTGGTACAGCTCATCACGAAAGGCCTGGGGGTCAGGAATGGGGAAATATTGGTAAAAGGAAATGGTGGTCCGGGTTTCGGTTTCCTGGTATAGACGTTCCTTCAACTCCTTCTGGGAGACTCTGTTGTGTAAAATAGCCATGGGTAAAATTTTGTGACCGTATGCCTGACAGTCAAAATTTTGAAACGCCGCAAAGATAAGTTATTTCCCCTTATTTTTAAGGTCCAAACCTACCTGTTGCATGCGAATTACCTGTAAGACCGCATAGCATTTTACACATTGATAAGGGTATCTTCTCTATTTTCTCATGACCGGTCTTTCCTTTGCCGGTATGATGAGCCCCTGGTGGATGTAGGGGTAGGTACAAAAAAAAAGAGGGCCCGGATAAAGATCCAGCCCCGTTTTCAAAATCCAATATCCTATGAAAAACCGAAGTAGGTAATTCAAGCGCCGTGCCAGCTTATTTTAAACGGGAATGGCATGCCAGCCTGCCAAAACGCTCCCAGCATGGGAAAGTTTTTCTTATTTCGGGAATATCTTAGCCGTATAAGTTAAATGCTAACCGCTCGCAGCTGGTTTACTGCGGCAACTGGATGGCCCCACCCAGCAATCCTCCCAGCCCGATACGCAGCCCTACCTGCCCTTTCTGACCATTGAGGTACGAGGCTACTACATCCACCCGCAGCAGCTTAAAGATGTTCTCTATACCGCCAAATACTTCTACGTAATTGTTGTCCTTGTTCACATAGAAGGCATTGCCGCCCCCTACCAGGTGCCAGTTGAGCTTTTTGAACAGGGGTATCTTATTCGTCAGGAACCCGTTGAAATGATGCTCCAGGTGCCCCACCGCATAAAATGATTCAGTGGTACTGTTGGCGTAATAAGGCGCCAGCTGGAAACTATTGAGGTACCTGCTGGCAAAGATCAGCTGGTTGCCATTAAAGTGCTGGTAATCCTGTATGGGCACTTTGCTGTCGTTGATGAAGCCACCAATACTGAACCGGTATTTCATCTCTCCACGCAGCTTAAAGTTCATATTGTCCCAAATAGAGAATGTCCATTTGTCAAAATCCACATCACTGCCCAGTACCTTATCGATACCCTTTTTATAGGACACGGCAAACGTGGGGTATTTGGAGCCGATGGCCACTTTGTTATTGGGGTATTGGATATACCGCTGTCCGGGCTGAAACTGTGCCGATATGCTTGCTATGAGCGCCTGGTGCTGTATGAACTGCGCCGGTATCTTTTCATAGGGATAGTTGGGGGTAAACACCTTGTCCTTATCCTTGAAAATGGAAAAATCGGTGGTATTGTCGATAGGTATCCGGTCTTCATACAGTACATCGGCTGTAATACGCAGGTCATTGTCGAAGCGCTTGTTCCAGGAGATCCGGCCAAAGTAGTTCTCATAGATCTTCATGTAATTGCGCCGGTCAAACAGGGTATAGACACTGTTCATCAATGGCGTGATCGGGTTGTCCTGGTTGAATTGGCTCACCCTTTTACCACCTGCCAGTCCCCATACCGTGCGACTGGTGGTACCGCCGTCCTGGTCCCAGGTAAATTCCCGTTTCCACCATTGCAGACTGGCCCAGGCGTTAAAATGCTGGTTGCTGAAGCCATAGCGTACATGAGGCGTAAAGCTCACCTGTTGTTTTATTTTCGGAAAGGAACGCTGTATGGTGGCTTCAGCATTCAACACCAACCCTTCCACGGTATTGTAGGATACCTGTTGCAACAGGGGTTTCCAGGTAAACCACACCGGGCTTTTGGGATTATAATTATAGCGTGTAAAACCACCGTACAATACTTTCATCACGGTGATCTTGCCCTGCTTTTTACGCATGGAATCCGTATAAGCCTTGGTCCATACAGAATCACGCCGGTAATGCATCATGCTGTCCTTGATCTTATAATCCTTTACTTCTTCCAGCTCCAGCGGCACGGGGCGGATGGAATCCCAATAGGCTTTTGATTTCTTATTGACGGCGGTATCGTATTTGATCACCACATTGTTGAAATACCTTTTATTGAAACTGGGCGCCACTTCATATTTGTTGTACACATTCAGGAAGTTACCCACCGCATCAATACCCAGTATATTGAAGGTAAAATATACCACCTGGTCCTTGGTTTGCCATACATCTTTTGAAATAGGCAGGTGGATCTGTTTGATGCGCATGGTATCCAGTATTTCCAGCTGCGATTTTTTGGTCAGCGTCAGTTCCAGGCTATGTATGCGCCAGTCGCCTTCGGTAATATTGATGGTGCCGTTGAATAAGGGCTCATAATTGCGGCGGGCTATTACCTGTATCTGGTTGATCTCTTTCCCGTCTTCCCAGAAAGATCCCAGGTATTTATAGGCATAATAGTTCAGCGCCGCATCGGCGATGGGCGATATGAATCCCCGGGGATTGAGCTGTGCCGTAAATACATTGACATTATTATTGTAGAAATTAATGAAAGTGGGAAAGTTAAAGCCATAACCGCCTGAGCCGCTTTCACGGCCCGACAGTACTTCCAGCTTTATTTTACCCGGCTTTTTAAAGGCGATCTTCGTAAGTGATTCCGACAGGTGAATGATCCCTTTTCCAACGGAATCAACCCCCATCTCTTTCCGGTCTTCCTCTTCTATCTTTTGGCCAAATACCTTTTTGGGCAGTTTACGGGTCTTGACAAGGGTTTTGATATAAGCTTCGCAGGTAAAGGAATCCAGCGGCGCTACATAGTCTTTTTTCTTGCGAATGGCATTGCGGATGATCTCATAGGCAGGATCTTCTGCATTGGCCCTTACCACCACTTCTTTCATCGTAGTTTGCTGGATCGACAGTTCAAAGTTGAGGGTCACGCTGCCGCTGGCGGGCACGGTAACCGTTTTTTCTACCTTGGTGTAGCCGATGTATTGGCAAGTAATAGTGTAGGTACCGGGAATTAGATCGAGAAAGTAACTGCCCTGACTGCTGGTGGTGGTACCGATGGTGGTACCCTTTACAAAGACGGAAGCGTAGGGAAGCATCTCGCCTTTTTGGTTTTTTACAGTTCCGGTTACCCGGCCAGCCTGCGCACAAATAAAAGATAATAGGAATGAGGTTAAATAGAGTAACGTTTTCTTCATAGCAGATCTTATGCAGCGAAAATAATGGCTTTCACCTCAGCATGCGCAAGAACCTTGACCGCTTATCTAAGTTTTAACAAAATAAATATACAGGCTTCGGTCCTTGCTACTTGTAGTTGGCGATATTAATGAGGGCTACCACGTTCTGTACAATGATCTTTCTGCCTTTTGTTTCCAGGATACCGGCTTCTTTGAATTCGCTCAATATCCGCACAATGTTTTCCCTGGTAGTGCCTACCAGGTTGGCCAGGTCTTCCCTGGACAGGTTGATCTCAACAGGCATGCCGGGCTGCGTATCTACCTTGTATTTCTCCCGCAGCACCACCAATTGAAGAGCCAGCCTTTCCTTTACAGAACGTTGGGTAAATAAAGTGATACTGTTGACCATCACAGCAAATTCATGACTGAGCGTCTTTAACAGGCGTCTGCTTAACAGAGGGGAACGATGTAATGCTTCCAGAAAATCTTCCTTGGGTATAAATACAATGCTGCTTTCTTCCAGTGAGGCAGCCGAATCGGGGTACCGGTCCCCTTCCAATATGGCATGATAACCCAATAGTTCGCCTGTATTGGCTACATAGATGATCTGCTCGCCGCCTTCTTTGGCCACTTTGTATTTTTTGGCCTTTCCTTTTTTGATGTAAAAAATGCCAGATGGATAGGCCCCTTCCCGGAAGATCACTTCTCCTTTGCTGTATACCTGCTCACTTTGGTGGGCTGTGAGCAAAGCAAGGTCCTCTTCCGGCAGGTCGGCAAGGACCGATTGACTTTTGAAATCCCATTTGTCTATAGGAAAAAGACCACTGATACTCATAGTAGACCACAAAGGTACCGTATTAAAAATTGACAATTGTCACTTTTTGAATTGATAAAGGAGTGTAGCATCCCATGGCGCATACCGGTAGCTTTGCGGAATATGTCACCAGCCACCAATTCTTTACTTCGTATGTCTGCCTGGTTTAAGTCAGATGAGCAATTCCATCACCTGTATCCCCTGTCCATGCAGCAGCTGGCAAAAAGACACTGGACCTCATTGGTAGTAGCAGAAATGGTCGTGGAATTTCTTACCCCCTCCAAAGGCACCCGGGTGCTGGACATCGGCAGCGGGGTGGGCAAATTCTGTCTCACGGGCGCCTACCACAAACCTTCTTCCCATTTCTATGGTATTGAGCAACGCAAAGACCTGGTGGCCCATGCCGATACTGCCAGGCAAATAGTAGGATTGGACAATGCGCATTTTCTCCATGGCAATTTCACACAGCTCGACTTCAGCCAATACGACCATTTCTATTTTTACAATTCCTTTTATGAACACCTGGTAGACACGGATAAAATAGATGAGAACATCACTTTTTCTGAGTCATTGTACAATTATTACACCCGGAGTCTCTACAAAAAGCTGGAACAGCTGCCTGCGGGTACCCGGCTGGCCACTTTTCATACCCTGGAAGACCGGGTGCCACCTGGATACTACCTGGTAGAGACCCATATTGGCACTTTATTAAAGTACTGGATCAAAACCTGAATGCCCGCACGATACCCTATTGATAACCCTATAAAATAATAAGATGGCAGCCGATATGGACATGGATCATGAAATAAGTACGGTTACAGAATCTTTGCGCTATGTGAGCGGTTACCTGGACTGTGAAAAGATAATTATTCGTAATATCCGCAAGCACCTGGAAAATGGAATAGATGAATCAAATATTGAAAACTACCTCAAGGCTCTGATCGGCTACCTGGAGCGTTCTACCGAAACAGGCGAAGATGCCAATAAGCAAATGAACCACCGGTTTGTTATTGGTTTTATCTATACCCTGTTGAGAACTTCTTCCTGGAGAAGCTGGGTACAATCGATACAGATCTAAACTATAATCTTTCATGGCAACACCTGAAAAAAAAGTTCCCCCATCACCTGAAGCGGACCGCAAACCGGGCTACCTATGGAGCCTCATGCATCAAAAATGCGCCCGGTGCAGGCAGGGCAATATGTTCCAGCATAGTAACGCATATAACCTGAAGCAGTTCATGAAAATGAACGACAACTGCCCGGCCTGTGACCAACGAATGGAGATAGAAGTTGGCTTTTACTATGGTACCAGCTATGTGAGTTATGCACTCACCGTGGCCTTGTCAGTCTCCACCTTTGTAGCCTGGTGGGTATTGATCGGGTTTTCAGTGCACGACAACCGCTTTTTCTGGTGGCTGGGCATCAATATCGCGGCGCTACTCCTGCTTCAGCCCTACCTGATGCGGCTGTCGAGAGCTATCTGGCTGTCATTTTTTGTCCGTTATGATCCGGCCTGGAGAACGGAAAAGCCAGATCATACGCCACGGGGTTAACAGCCTTCCTCACCCTAAATCTAATTGTATGTCTACCGTTCCTGACAGTATTTTATTGGGCAAATATTTTACCGACGAGGCCGGCTTCCGTAACCTTTTTCCCCTCCCTATACAAAAACTGGACGCTTTGCATTGGTCGCCAATCACGGTGGCCGGCAAAGCTGTTCAGTTCCTGGCGCAGCATGAGGTGGTAAACATCCTTGACATCGGCAGCGGCATAGGCAAGTTTTGCCTCACAGGGGGTTCCATTCAACCAGCAGCTCATTTTTATGGTGTAGAGCAACGGGAAGACCTGGTAAAACAGGCAATCATTGTAGCACACAGGCTCGGTTTAAACAACGTGCATTTTATGCATAGCAACTTTACCCAGCTGGACCTGAAAGAGTATGACCACTTCTATTTCTATAACTCCTTTTTTGAGAACCTGCCCGGAACAGATAAGATAGATGATAGTATTGCTTATTCGAGAGAGCTGTATAACTACTATAGCCATTATCTCTACAAGCAACTGGAAGAAATGCCAGCCGGCACGCGCATCGTTACCTATTGCAGCTGGGGAGATGAGATACCTGACACTTATTCGCTGGTGGAAACCCATTTTGACAGTTTATTAAGATGCTGGATAAAAAGATAGATCATGAACACTACAATGGAAGATTATTGTCATAAGCTGGTCAACAAGATCCTGTTTGCGGCTTCCCAGGAGGAAGTGAAAAGGTATATTGATACAGCGATGAAAAGTATGGTAACCCATAAGGTTAACGGGCATATCATTGCCAGGTTTGCAGACAAGGCACTTCTTCATTTAAAGGAGTTTAGCCCTATGGACCAGGATGCGCAACAATGGACCAATATAAAAATGGCCATTTTGCTGTTTAACCAGCTGAAACGCACACTAAATAGTGGAGCTATCCCTATAAGTTAAGTATCATGTTCAGGCCCAAACTGTTTGATACCCTCAAAAATTACAGTACTGCAGCGTTCGGCAAGGACCTGATGGCTGGCATTATTGTAGGTATTGTTGCCCTGCCGCTGGCCATTGCTTTTGCCATCGCCTCCGGGGTTTCGCCGGAGAAAGGGTTGTATACGGCTGTCATTGCCGGCTTTATCATTTCGGCATTAGGCGGCAGCCGGGTACAGATCGGTGGTCCTACAGGCGCTTTTATTGTGATTGTGTACGGTATCGTACAGCAATACGGAGAAAACGGATTGATCATTGCCACCTTTATGGCAGGTATTATGCTGCTGATGATGGGGTTTGCCCGTTTGGGTACCGTGATCCAATACATTCCCTACCCGTTGATCGTGGGATTTACCAGCGGCATTGCCGTATTGATCTTTTCTTCCCAGGTAAAGGATTTCCTGGGACTCCGGATGGGGGCAGTACCGGCAGACTTTATCGACAAGTGGAAAAGTTTTGGGCTCCACCTGTACTCCGCCAACTGGTATGCTTTCCTCGTGGCCAGCGCCACCGTTATGATCATTATATTATGGCCGCGGATCACCCGCAAAGTACCGGGTTCGCTGATAGCCATCCTCCTTACTACCGCTGCTGCATCGGTATTGAACCTGCCCGTGGAAACCATTGGCAGTCGCTTTGGCCGTATCCCGTCCTCACTGCCCGCACCTGCTATACCCGCACTTGATCTTGCCACGATCAAAAACATGGTACAACCGGCTTTTACGATCGCCCTGCTGGGAGGTATTGAATCGCTTTTATCGGCTGTAGTGGCCGATGGCATGATGGGTGGCAGGCACCGGTCCAACATGGAACTGGTGGCGCAGGGAGCGGCCAACATAGGATCTTCTGTGTTTGGAGGTATACCAGCCACAGGTGCCATTGCGCGTACAGCCACCAATATTAAAAATGGCGGGCGCACACCTGTTGCAGGTATTGTACATGCCATTACCCTGTTGTTGATCATGTTGCTGGTGGGCAAATGGGCCGCATTGATCCCCATGCCCACCCTGGCAGGTATATTGGTGGTGGTGGCTTATAACATGAGCGAGTGGCATAACTTCAAGTCCGTGTTGAAGGGAGCACGCAATGATGTAGCGGTGCTGCTGATCGTTTTTTTGCTTACGGTCCTGGTTGATCTTACCGTAGCCATTGAGATCGGAATCGTGCTGGCAGCTTTTCTGTTTATGCGGCAGATGATACAAACTACCGGTGTAAATGCCCTGTCCGGTAAAGAAGAAGCCGGTGATGAAAAATTCGGCAGCAGCTCCATCATCCCGGGTGTTGAGGTATTTGAGATCACTGGTCCGCTGTTCTTTGGCGCTGCCTGGAAATTCAAAGATGCCATGCGGCTTATTGAAAAGCCACCCAAAGTATTGATCATCCGTATGGGCCAGGTGCCTGTCATTGATGCTACCGGCATTAAAGTGATTGGGGAAGTGTACAGGGAATCAAAGCTTCGCCATACTAAGCTCATCTTGTCGGAAGTACATAGTAGCCACGTAATGGAGGCGCTGAAAGATGCCCGCCTGCTGTTTGCCATAGGGAAGGCCAATGTGACCGCCACCTTTGAGAAAGCCCTGGAGAGAAGCCACACCATAATAGCATCTGCGCTATGAAATCGACTGTATCCAGCAAGTGACGAGTGATCGCTTGAGAAGACCACTTATTTCTTGCGCACATAACTGCCGGTCAATGCCGCAAAGCCGGCCACGATAGCGGCTACCAGGGCCGTAATGAGTATCAGTAAAAAGTAAGAGCCGCCCAGGGGTAATACCTGCGCCATCTTCTGCGACAGGATATGCTGGTTCCTGACATCGATCCAGGTGGCCAGTACACCCCAAAGCAGCAGCAATCCCAGGAAACCGGAGAGATAAGCTTTCCATGGCTTCTGTGGAATGAGGGCTGCTACGATAAAAGCAGCCTGGGCCAGGCTCCACCAGCCCAGGTAAAGCCCTGCAGCAAAACTTAACAACGCGATCAACAATATGGAAACTATGAATTTCATCTGTTCAATTTGAGAATTTGAAAATTTGAGGATTTGAAAATGAAACAGCCCGGGATTAATCCGATAACACATTACCACATTTTCAAATTACCACATGATCACATTAGTTATTAAAGTTCATCGTGTATTTCACACCAGGCCCCTTGCCTTCACTTTCCGACATCACCCATAGCAAATTGTATTCACCGGCAACCCACTTGTTGACAAAACTGTCGTAATACTTACTGCCGGGATTGCCTTGCTGGCCGCCGGGAAAAATACCCCAGGCCTCCGTTTTATCGGTCAGGTGTACGATCATCCGCCAGCTGGGACCATGGAACTGCTTGGTGGCATTGATCACATGTTCACCGCCACCGGTATTGAGGTGCAGCCTGCCCAGTGGCGCTATCTGGCGCAACAGGTGGCGAATGCCGGTATCTTTGAATTTACCCCAGGCGAGCCTGCCTTCTGCAGCAGCCCTCTTGAGCACAGGGATGGCTTTCTTAAAGGCAGTGGTCACCACATCGCCTGCAGTTTCTTTGTTGGGCGTATGAATATTGTCAACGGGTGCAAAAGCTGAATCCCGCAACAAACCTTCTACCAGTGTATAGGCTTCCGGAATTTGAATGGGCTTAGGTGCTGCTTCCAGCTCATCACTCCACACCTCCGCTTCCAGGCCCCTGAACCAGGTATCGAATATCGCTGCCCCCTTTTCATCGGGATCATTACGCAGGTTCCAGTTGCGCAGTATCTCCAGGTAACTCTTCTCTTCATTGGTGAGCATGTGCTCCTTAATATTCTTCAGCAATACAGGCCGCGCAGTCTCCGCAAATACATTGTAGTTATCTGTTTGCAACTGCTTCATATCATCGATCGTAATGCTGTTCATAGCACGCAGCCGGCGGTTGATGATAAAGCTGCGGTACAGATCATAAGAGCCCCCCTGGTAATAAGGATAGGCAGTATCGGCCGCCATCTGGTTGGCGCTGCTTACAAAGTCCAGGCGGCGCTCGGGTTCCACATGGGGATTTTCTTCCTGTGGTATATTGGCCTGCCAGCGGTAGCTGCTATCCGTACCGGGCATGATAAAGTCGCCCTGTCTTTTCCATTTGGCCGGAAATTCGCCTTGCTGCCAGATGGCTATATCATTGTCCTTACTGGCAAATACAAAATTCTGCCCGGGACAGGTAAAGTCTTTGATAGCTGCCAGGTAATCAGTATAACCTGTGGCCCTGTTGAGCAGGTAAAAGGTCTTGAACTCGTTGGAGCCCTCATGCGCTTTCCATTGCACAGCCAGGTTGGTCACCTGCGTGGCGCGGCCAAAACCATTAAAGGAAGCATCGTACTGTACAGGGCCCCAAAGAGTATAGGCTACCGTATCATATAAAGTAGCGCCGCCTTTCACTTTAAACGCTTCCACTTTTAACTGGGCGGGTTTCCACGCACTGTCAAACCAGTATTCCTGTTTGGAGTCATCCTTAAAGCGGATGGCATAATAGTCTTTTACATCGCGGTGGGAATTGGTAACACCCCAGGCCACCTGATCGGTAAACCCTATAATGATGGCGGGCGATCCGGGGAAGCTGGCGCCATAAGCATTGCTTTGCGGTGTGTGCAGCTGCATTTCAAACCAGAGGGAAGGTAATGACAGGCCCAGATGCGGATCACTGCACAAAATAGGTCTTCCGCTTTGTGTTTTTTGTCCGCTCACCGCCCAGTTATTACTGCCATTGTCTTTATCGGGTTTGTTGATGGCAGCCAGCGTAGCACTGTCTTTCCACTGGAAGTACAGCGAATCAGCTGATGCCGGTGCTACCGGGTGAATGGTTGCTGGTGCAAATACCGATCCCCTGGGTACAATAGGACTTAAGGAATCCTGGGTAGTGGGATAAAACTTTTCGAAAAGCTCGTGGCTCAATACCGCTTTGGCATTGGTGTATTCAATATCATTTTCCGAGCCGGAGAGGTCATAGCTCATGTATTTCAGGAAAAGCGCTGTCTTCAGGTTCGTCCAATGCTCGGGATGATAATTGAGCAGGCGGTATTCCAGGGGAAGCGTGCTGCTGGTGAGTTGATCAATGTAAGCATTGGCCCCGGCCGTATAGGCATCCAACACCTTTTTGGTGGTGGTGTCATTTTCCATTACCTGCAAAGAATTGTTGGCGGCATACACCATACCCAGGCGACGCATATTGCGGTCGAAGTTCAGGATCGTGCTATCGGCCCCGGTGCCTACGATCTCCGTTAACCTGCCCGCTGCTGCATGCGTTTGGAATTCCATTTGCCACAAACGGAACCTGGCATGCAGGTATCCCTGTACGAAATACAGGTCTTCATCATTCTGGGCAAATACGTGGGGCACCATCCGGTCGTCGAAGTATACAGCTACTTTGTCTTTCAGTTGCGGAAGCTGCAATGTCATATTGTAATCCTGGTCTGCAGGCTCAGCATTTTGCCAGAAGCCCTCTTGCGGACTCAGGAAGCTGCCCAGTGGAGGAGTACTCCCAATGGGAATGCTCAGTGCTATGACCAATCCTGTAGTCACAGCAGCGGAAATTAAAAAGGGAACAAGTCTCATACTACCGGAAGGGTTTAAAGAAATCGTTTAAAAGTAACACGAACTGGTAATACCACAAAATTGTATTGTGCGGCAAGCATTTAGGGTGCAATTTTACAGCAGAGTTTGAGGGAACATTTAAACAGTCGTCGTTTTAATCAAATGCCTTTATGAAACCGGGTGGCTTAACCCGTCATCAGAAAACCGGCCCTTCCGGGCCGGTTTTTATAAAGCTTTCGGGGACGTTCTTACGCCTGATTGGTTGTCACGGGTTTGCCATACTTCCCGGGACAGGGTAAGCGCATACAAGATAAAAATTTTTACTTTTTACTCATATAGGTCATAGGTTGCTAAATCCGTCGTTAAATGGACCGGTTCCCCAGGGAGCCGGTTCTTTTTTTGTGTACAGGTGTTTGTCAGGCTGAGTTTATCGAAGCCGCCTTCGACAGCCCTTCGATAAGCTCAGGGTGACAACCACCAATCCAGGTCATCAATACCCAGACCAATCCCCTCATGGTGAGGGACATAGTTCAGCACACTTGCCATTATAATTTATACGGGCTACTGCTTGCAATATTAATTGTCCTGTATTACCTTGCACCTGTATCCAATATTACCTAATCTCCAAATCTTCGTTTATGAAAAGGTCTACTAAACCCTCCATCAACACGTTCCGCCTGAAACAATTAGCTGGTATTACACTTGTCTGCTGCATGTTTGTAGTAGGTCTCGTTGTTTAATTGACCAGGGATTCCCAACAAACATTTACTTCCCATTGATGATGCCTGGCGCTTAAACCCGCCGGGGAGCTATTTGTTTTGCCCGCCCGCATCCCAGGGCCCATTAAAAGCGCCGTTTTCAACACCATGAACACCCGCAAAGCCTGCCTCATGAGAGGTAGCTACCGCAGGCTTTGCTTTTTGTTCCCCCCTTGGCCATCTCCTGGCCAGGTACAGAATTCCTTTCCTGTCACCCCCGACATCTTCCTCCATCCTGGTTCAGACTTTTTTTCGTACCTTTTAGGGTAGTTCTTTTCATATTCCTCACCTCAAAATGTTTTGCTATGAAACAATCAGCTTGTCATGCCATGGCATTGTTGCTGGTACCATGGCTGGCCTGTAATGACCAGGCCGCACACGAAAATGCAAAACTACCCGCCTCCCCCACTCCCGAAGCCGCTATGATCCTGCCCGCTGTACCAGACACTACCCTGCCCAGCGGACGCCGGAATATCTACCTCGCCGGACTTCGAAATAAACCTGGCTTTTTTGTTGAACGAAGTGTTTTCCCCGCCGGCTACAAAGGCTTGCCCCATATCCACAATGGCGACATTTATGTAACGATCATTAAAGGTTCGGTCTATATAGCACTGGGCAACCGGTTCGACACCACCGCCCGGGTGCCCGTATATGGTCCGGGCAGCTTTATTGTTATCAAAGCCGACCAACCGCATTATGAATGGTTCACAGAGCCCTGCACCATGCAGATCGAAGGCATCGGGCCCAATGAGACCTTTTATGTAAATGAGCCGGGGAGTAAGAAGTGAAGGCAGGAATATAGCATACAGCATTCAGCATACAGAAGCTTTTGCATGGCCAGGAAGGGATCAGCAACCTTAGTGCGGTATTCAAGGGCTGGTTAACAATTGTACCAGCTTTTGTACTTCCTCCATCGTATTGAATGCATGCAATACGATCCTTAACCTTTCACTTCCCCTGGGCACCGTAGGATACAGGATGGGCCGTACATCCAACCTGGCCGACTGCAGCCGGCTGGCCACTGCTTTTACCTGGTCATTACCGGGAACGATGACTACCTGTATGGGAGTGGCCGACACCAGCTTTGGATAAGCGAGGGAAGCTTGCTGAAAGTATTGTACCAATTGGCGCAGGTGCGCCCGCTCGGTCTGCATACCAGGGAAAAGGCGGTAAGCCGCTTGTATAGCTGCTACACTGCTTTCGGGCAAGGCCGTGGTATAGATAAATGCCCGGGAGAAATTGATGAGGTAGTCACGCAATAGCGCGCTGCCCAATACCACCGCACCATGACAGCCTACCGCTTTGCCAAAGGTATGAATGCGGGCAAAGCAGGATGGCTGCAGGCCCAACTGCTGTACCAACCCTTCTCCCTGCTCTCCTATTACACCGGTGGCATGTGCCTCATCGACAATGAGGTGGGTCTGGTATTGCTGGCAAAGACGCACCATTTTCTCCAGTGGCGCCTCATCCCCATCCATCGAGAACACAGATTCCGTTACCACAAACACAGTCCCCGTGGCCGTTTGCAGTCTTTTCTCCAGGGCTTCCAGGTCATTGTGTGGGAAAGGAAAGGATTGGGCAAAGCTCAGCCGAATGCCATCACGCAGGGAAGCATGGCTGAGTGAATCGTATATAATAGTATCTCCCCGCTGAGGTACACAACTCAGCAATCCGAGATTAGCATCATACCCCGAATTGAACAGCAAGGCCGCAGGCGCTCCATGAAAAATGGCCAGTTGCTTTTCCGCCTGTTCTACCCGTTCATAATTGCCGGCCAGTAAACGGGAACCACCCGATCCGTGGTGGCGTGACGAGGCATCATGTACCAGCTGCTTTTCAATAAGGCCATGGTGTATGATACCCAGGTAATCGTTGGAGCAGAGATCAGTCTTGCCATCGGGCAGGCGCAGTGTACGGAAAGCCTGTGCCGCCTTTCGTTCATCGAGCTTTTTATGGAGGAAGTCGTCGTTCATAAAATAGTTTCGGGTTCCGTGTTTTGAGTTTTGTGCTGCCCCGCAATTCGATTTCCGGCGTAAAGGTAACGGCTTCCAGGGTATTCGCTCGCAGCCCGAAGCTCGTGGCTCGTAGCTTTTCTCTACCTTGCAGCCCATGGAGACCACCGACGTAAAGAATATCCTTGGCTTGCAGTTGCCTACCGATCCCCGCTGGGTGAACCTGGCCGGGATCTCGCTGGAAGAGATACTGACCGATCATGCGTATTGTGAGCAGAAAGCCGCCACCAGTTGTATTTCCCTGATCCAACGCTACAGTGATAAAGACAAGCTGGTGCGTGAACTATCACCCATCGTAACAGAAGAATGGGGGCATTTCAGGCTGGTATTGGCCGAACTGGATAAGCGCAAGCTGAAACTGGGTAAGCAGCGCAAGGATGATTATGTGAACGAACTGATGAAATTTCAACAAAAAGGCGGTTCCCAGGAAGATCATTTCCTGGACAAGCTACTCATATTCGCCCTCATAGAAGCCCGCAGCTGTGAGCGTTTTAAACGGCTCAGTGAAGGGCTGGAAGACCCTTACCTGCGCAATTTCTACCGCCGCTTTATGGAAAGCGAGGCAGGGCATTATCACCTCTTTATTGAACTGGCCGAAACCTATGTCGACAAAACCAAGGTACGTCAACGCTGGCAGGAATGGCTGAACTACGAAGCAGGCATTATCCAAACACTGGAAGTACGGGGAGATCGGATGCATTAGATGTAGGATGCAGGATTTGGAATGTAGAATTGCTCCCGCTCTTTGTAATTTATACCTGTTAATTACTGCGTACGCTTCTGCACAAAAGAATCCTACATCCTAAATTCGGGATCCGGAATGTATCTTGCACCCTTGTTAAAACTGGACTCCATATCACTGGTTCAATTCAAGAACTATCAGCAGACCGCCTTTACCTTCGACAACCGTATCGTGGGTATTGCCGGGAAAAACGGGGTTGGGAAAACCAACCTGCTCGATGCTATTTATTATTGCTGTTTCACCAAAAGTTATTTTGCCCGCTCAGATGGCCAGAATGTATGGCGGGGCGCCGGCGGTTTCCGGATAGAAGCCCATTTTACATTGGCCGGTGAGCCCATGAAAGTGGTATGCATCCTGCGGGAGAACGGTAAGAAAGAATTCCTGCTCAATGATGAACCTTATGAAAAGTTTGCCCACCATATTGGCCGTTTTCCCTGTGTGATCATTGCGCCGGATGATATACAGATCATTACCGGCGGCAGTGAAGAACGGCGGCGTTTCCTGGACGCCCTCCTCTCCCAACTGGACGCTACTTACCTGCAGCACCTCATCGATTACAACAAAGTATTACAGCAGCGCAATAGTTTCCTGAAATCACTGGCCGAAAAAAGACAGGCCGATATGGGCTTACTGGATGTATATGATGAGCAATTGGTACACTATGGAAATTATGTACACGGGAAAAGAAAAAGTTTTCTCCAGGAATTTATTCCGGCTGTGCAAAAATTTTACCAGCAAATAGCCGGTGTGGAAGAGCCCTTGCATATTACGTACGAGAGTCAGCTACTGCAATATAGTTTCCCTGATCTTTTTTTCCGGTTTCGGGAAAAAGATATGCTGTTGCAAAGAACTACAGGAGGTATCCACAAGGACGACCTGGATATCCGGTTACAACAACAATCCTTCAAACTGATCGCTTCGCAGGGACAACGGAAAAGCCTCTTATTTGCACTCAAACTAGCTGAGTTCGAAGCATTAAAGAATGCAAAAGGCTTCGCTCCCCTCCTGCTGCTGGATGATGTATTTGAAAAGCTGGATGAGCACCGCATGCACAATCTCCTGAGCCAGGTATGCCTGGAAAACGAAGGGCAACTATTTATTACCGACACGCATGAAGACCGCATCCGCAAACATTTTGGACAGCTCGTCGGTTCTTACCAGGTTATTTGTCTTTAATCAATTGTATTATCCGCAAGGAAAAAGTAGTTTTACCCGTCTAAGTATTGTGATAAAAATGTATATTCACAACAGGAGAAGAACGATTGCTTATGACTAATTCCCTCGAGTCCGTTATTGCTTTCCTGGAGGAAACAAATGACCCCCACGTAGCTTATTTTTCATATACCACTGATGAAGCTGGTGAAGCCGGAGCCATTAGCGCCAACAAAGAAGGCTTGCGCCTGTATGCACTGGAGCTATTGAAAAAATCACTCGACATAGAGCAAAAACCACCTCAAAGCAGCCTCATTTTTTGTCCCCGTGAATGGATGGTCAGCGAAACCGGTTATAACCTCATCAGTTGTGTACGACCGCAGTATCATTCCCGTGAAACTATCCTGTCGGATATTGAACCCGCCCGCTATGGCGTCAATGATCCCCGTTTTAAAGTGTAGATCAACAGGTTCACCAGACTTATTATCCAAGACTTCTAATTTCTTCCTAACTTGCACCCATGGGAGAATATTCGATGAGTGATGCACTGAAACATTTTATGCGGAATCCCCGCATCAAAGGTTCTATGCAGGCCTTACAAATTGAGGATGTTTGGGAAAAGATCATGGGCAAGACCATCGCCAAATACACCGACAAAATACAGATTTACGGCAGTACTTTATATATCACCACTACAGTAGCTCCCCTCAAACAGGAATTGCTCTACCAGAAAGAGCAGATCATCCAGCGTGTGAATGAAACCCTGGGCGATAACACGGTGAAAGAAGTAGTGATCAAATAACTTATCTTATCAGTAATACAGTGCCCCTGATCACCACGTCTTTATGCTGGTAGCTATAACACTGCAAGCCGGAAAAACCCTTATTGCAGCCTTACACGGGGATCCACCACGCCATACAATACATCGGCCAGCACATTCACCAGTATAAAGAAGAAAGAAGTAATGAGCACGGATCCCATCACCACCGGGAAGTCGAGTTTTTCGAGCGCATCTACCGTTACCTTGCCGATGCCTTTCCAGCCAAAGATGTATTCTACAAAGAAGGCGCCGGCCAGCAGTTCGGCAAACCAGCCGGTAATGGCTGTGATCACCGGGTTGAGGGCATTGCGCAGCGCATGCTTCCAGATCACCGTCCTTTTATTCAATCCTTTGGCATAAGCTGTACGGATATAATCCTGATTGAGCACATCGAGCATCGACCCACGGGTAAGTTGGGTGATAATAGCCAAGGGGCGAATGCCCAGGGTAAAGGCCGGCAGTATCAGGTTCTTTAATTGCAGTTCCCTGTTCCAAAGCGGAGGCGCTGTATCAAACAGCGTTCCTGTCATGTTGAGCCCCGTATAATCACTCAATACAAATCCAAAGAGGTAGGCGATAATAATACCCATGAAGAAAGAAGGCGCAGAGATACCCAATACACTGGCAAAAATAGCCGAGGTATCCATCCAGGTATCTTTTTTCACAGCTGCGATCACCCCCAGGGGAATACCAATGACAATGGCGATGAGAATGGCGGCCAGCGCCAGCACCAGCGTGCCCGGCAAGGCTTCCATCAATACCTGCCACACATCTTTCTTGGTTTGGTATGACCGCCGCAGGTAAGGCACTTTCAATCCTACCTTGGTTTCATTACCCACAAACCATCCTTTCAATTGTTTCTTGTCTATCTCCTGTTGGGTGTGCATCGCTACGGGCGACACATCATTGAGGTACAACGCAAACTGTTTCCAAACCGGCTGGTCCAGGTAGAGTTCTTTGCGGATATTATCGCGGGTAGCTGCATCCGCACTTTGTCCCAGCATCAGCCGCGATGGATCGCCAAAGCCCTGAAACAGGAAGAAGACCAATACCACTACCCCCAGCATAACCAGCAGGCCGTAGAACATTCGTTTGGTGAAGTACCTGATCAAAATTGATGTATGATTTCGATGTTTACAAGAGTTGATACCAAACTGGCATGTAGCTGTTAGCTGTGAGGTATTAGCTGTTAGCACTTTTGTTTCGCCAACGTTGGCCGGGAATAGCTAAAAGCTAATACCTCACAGCTAACACCTCTTTATTAGCTTCTAAAGCCATTACTACCGGCAAGGCCTTGTCCAGGTCCGCATAACTCCATTTACGGAGAATGGTTCCCTTTTTCATCAGCACCAGCGTTGGATTGGCCCGGCCAGCCGTTTTAATGACCACCGGATCACACCGCAGTGGCAACATCATATTGAATACAGCCGGCGATTCCGTGCTATACAATGTTTCCGTAGGAATACTCGTCACCAGGAAACCCTGTATATTCTTTTGAGTAGCCGTTTGCAGGATCGTTTGCAGCACTACAGGCCAGTTGCCCTGGTTGTAATCGTTGCGCAGCAACAGGTAGAGCTGGTATTTATCTTCCTGCAGCAATGCCTGCGTGGTATCATTCTTATAGAATGTTTGCAGCGAGAAGTCCTTGATCTTAGGCTCCGCATTGCCCTTGCGCACCACCTTGTCGTACCGCTTTACAAACTTGTACAGCGAATCATCAAAATCTTCGGGAAACTGGGCCGCCGTAAACTCGATCTCTTTTCCTGCTTTGTTGTATACAAAAGTGATCACCGTACTATCCGGGATCGCGCCGGCCGGCACTTTCATTTTCTCCGTTAAGTTATTACCCTCTTTATAAGGCAGGCAATCAACCACAGGCAGGTGCAGGAGGGTGAACCACTGGAAGGCAAAAGAAAATACAGTGGCAAAGAACAGGACGACAACACTGCCCGGCATGGGGATGGCGGGTTTGATCTTGTTGCGGTATATAAATATCACACCGATCAATACCAGCAGCAACAGGTCTTTCATAAACGACTGATCGGCCGTTAAAGGAATACAGTCACCAAAGCAGCCGCATTCGCGCACCTTACCCGAAAACAACGCATAGCCCGTGAGGAAAGTGAAAAACACGATCAGCAGCAGGAGCAGCCAGCTAAACAGCCGCATTTGCCAGCCTACCAGGATAGCCACGCCGGCAATGATCTCAAAAGCATTCATGGCCACAGAAAAAGCCAGTGTATAATTATCCAGGAATCCCCAGCCCCATATCTCAAAAAACTCCTGCATTTTATAGCTGAGTCCCAGCGGATCATTGGCTTTCACCAATCCGGAGAAAATAAACAGCACGCCTACAATGATCCGCGATATGGTAAGGAAATATTTCATAATATAATGAGATGCTTGATAATGTGGTGCAAGATAACAAAACCGGATTCTCAATCATCACCCTGTTATTCACAATAGCCTGAATAAACAAGGATGGAAGGGAGAGATTTGTGGTAGAATGATGACCCCATTGATCAACTAAATCAAAAATTGTTATGCTACGTTACCGGAATATCATGATCAGCACCCTATTACTGCTGGGGCCTTTGCTGTCAAAAGCCCGGCAGGACAGCGCCAACAGCTTTAGCGCTTACGCCGACCAACAGGAGAAGGTTTTTGTTGCCTTATATGAAAAAAAGGATGTCACCACCTATGAGCACCTGCTGCAAGCCTGGCAGGAACGGTACCGGCAGTTGCCCGATAAAACGCAAAAGCAATATACCCGTTACCTGGCCAATGCTTATTATAACCTGGCCTGTGTCCATGCCTTACTGGGCAATAAAAAGCCGGCGCTTGACTACCTGGGCCTATCCATCCAATCAGGCTACTCCAACTATGCGCATATGATGAAGGATACCGACCTGGATGGCATTCGCAAAGACCCGGCATTCAGCAAAATGCTGCAGCCCTTGCGGGCTACCGGCGATTACCTGTACATCCTGCAAAGGGCCGGAACATACAATGAAAAGGACAAGCGGCCATTGCCGGCCTTTACCTACCAGCCAGCCGGCGATATCAACCTCACAGCCCTGCGCAGGGCCTTTAACCTCGATTCTATTGCCGGCCAGGGCCATGATGTATCCAAAGTGTTGAATGTGCTGCACTGGGTGCATGAGCTAATACCGCACGATGGTAATCATGAGAACCCCGCCGCCAGAAATGCCCTGCAGCTGATTGCCGTTTGCCGGAAAGACGACAGGGGCTTAAATTGCAGGGGGCTGGCGACCGTGCTCAATGAGGCCTACCTGGCGTTGGGATTCGCTTCCCGGCTGGTCACCTGCCTGCCCAAAGACAGCCTGCGTACCGATCCCGACTGTCACGTGATCAATATGGTGTATGTACCTTCGCTTAAGAAATGGATCTGGGCCGATCCCACCAATGATGCCTATGTGATGAACGAAAAGGGGGAATTATTGGGCATCCAGGAGGTACGGGAGCGGATAATCCGCAATGAGCCGCTGATCCTGAACCCTACGGCCAACTGGAACCATCGCTCGTCTACCACCAAAGAAGATTATCTGTACCGCTATATGGCCAAGAACCTGTATATACTGCAAAGCCCGGCACACAGTACCTGGAACATGGAAGCCCCTGAGCCCGGCAAAACCATTCAGTATATCCAACTGCTGCCGCTGGACTATTTCAAGCAAGGTCCCGATAAGAAGGAAAGCACCAGCCAAAAGAGTGGCACTACGTATCAATATTACAACACTAATAATCCAGCCGCTTTCTGGCAACTACCCTGATATGAAACAACTGCTCATTGTATGCATCCTGCTTTGCCTGTTATTACCAACTGTAATAGCCCAGATAAACTTTAAAGAGGCGGGTGCCGGCACACAGCATATTGCCTGGGAAAATTATTCCACCACCTACCTGGGTGAAGGGAGCGACAGTATTCCCCTGATCGTTACCGCCATTCCTTATAACGGCATCTATGAGTATGGTGATCAATATTCCCGGAATACACCCATGGATATGTCGTTCAGTGGTTACCGGTTCCGTTCACAACTGGCCAATGGCAGGCAACAATTGTATACCTATGATTCCAGTGAAGTATACTTCCTGACACCCGGCATTTACCAGCACAATGCGGCGCAATACGAGTTCAGGGTGTTGGAAGACGACCAAAAGCTGATCAGGGACTGGGGTCCTGTCACCGCTTTTTTTGATGCGTCCTTCCAGCTCAATGTCTTTCACGTAAAATTTGGTTTCCTGGGAGGCTTTACGACCTCCTGGGGACATTTTCTGGTAGTGGAGTTACGCAAAAAAGGGGCTGCGGCTCCGTTTACCGCCTCCGTAGTGTATTGGCAGTCCACCAGGCCTGCCTTAGAGGCGGTTTTCACCACCCGCGACCTGACCACGATCATGCTCAACATTACCAATGACTACCGGCTGTCGAAAAACTTTACGCGGGAGTTATGGAAAAACTATCCGCCAGACCAACTGGATTCCGTTACGGGCCTGCCCAAACATTTGGAGGTGGCATCCGGACAAAACGGGCTCATCTTCCAGGTAGGCGCAAGGATATACAAAAAAGGAACACTTGAATACAGGGTCATGCGCAATGGGCATGTGCATACAGACTGGACAGGCAATAAGGCCAATAACAGCTATGTATGGATCGATGATCCCGGTCCCGGCAATTATACCCTGGAGATGCGCTATCGCAAGCAGCGGCACCATGTTACCTCCTTCTCTTTCACCGTACAGCCAGCCTGGTATGAGACCTGGGCATTCCGGCTGATCACCGGTATTTTGATCATTGCTTTTATTGGTTTTGTGGTCCTGTTGTTCAAACTGCGCCGGCAACGAAAAAAAACAGCAGCTGAACAGGCTAAGAAAGAAAGATTTGAGCAGGGATTGAAATCCGTATATGCCCAGCTGAACCCTCATTTTACCTTCAATGCACTGTCTTCCATACAGGGCCTCATCAATAACAATGATATCAAAGGAGCCAATCGCTACCTGTCCGACTTTGCCAGCCTCGTACGGCACTCTCTCACCGATAGTGAGCGGGCATCTATTCCCCTGCAGCGGGAACTGCAAACGCTGGATACTTATCTTACCCTGGAAAAGATGCGGTTTAACTTTACCTACATCATTCACTGTGAGGAGGCTTTGCCGGCGGCTGAAACAGAGATACCTTCGCTGCTGCTACAACCCCTGGCCGAAAATGCGGTGAAGCATGGCGTGGCCACCTTACAGGAAAAGGGACTCATACGTGTAGAAGTACTACGGCAGCAGGATGATATGGTGATACGCATCAGCGATAATGGATTGGGCTTTGAACCCGGCAGGGAAACAACTGGCTATGGGTTAAAGCTCACCAAAGACAGGATACGCTTATTGAATGAAATGGCAGAAAAAGAACAAATACAATTGAATATAACAAGTGAAGCCCAACAGGGTACTGTCGTTGAACTCTTATTTAAAAACTGGTTGGTATGAAAGCAATACTGATCGATGATGAAAAGAACAACCTGATCAACCTGGAGCAGTTGTTGAAGACGTATTGCCCCACTGTGGAGGTAATAGCTACCGCCATCAATGCCATAGAAGGTAAATCGGCTTTGCTGCAATATCACCCCGACCTTGTTTTCCTCGACATACAAATGCCGGGAAAGAACGGATTTGAACTGCTGCGTGAGCTGCCTCAATATGATTTTGAAGTGATCTTTGTGACCGCTTTCGACCAATATGCCATTCAGGCCGTACGATTTGCTGCTGTGGATTACCTGCTGAAGCCCGTGAACATCGAAGAGTTGCAGGCAGCCGTGGGCCGGGCAACCGCTAAAAGCCGGGATAAAAAGAAGAATATACAACTGGAAAACCTTATTCAATTGTTGCAGGGCAAACAGGAAGACCACCGCATTGCGCTTACTACGCTAAAAGAAACACGCTTTATCCGTACGCCGGAGATTATCCGCTGTGAATCGTCCAACAACTATACCCTCTTCTTCCTGGCCGGCGGTGAAAAGCTCACCGCTTCCAGGCCCATCTTTGAATATGAGGAACTGCTGAAAGAATATGGTTTTATACGCTGTCATCAATCCCACCTGGTAAACCGGAAATACGTGAAAAGCTGGGTGAAGGAAGATGGCGGTTACCTGCTGCTCGACAATGGACACCAGGTGCCTGTTTCCCGGAATAAAAAAGAAGTAGTGGCCTGGGCGCTCAAGGCCTGAGGTAACATCATGCTTCCTTATACGCCTCCCACAATTTAATCGTTTCCATCGCCTCTTTTACATCATGTACACGCAGGATATGCGCACCATTGAGCAGGCTGAGGGTATTTATGACAGTGGTGCCGTTGAGCGCTTCATCAGCGGTGATGCCCAGTGTTTTCCAAATGGTACGTTTACGGGAGAGTCCTACCAGGATGGGAAGCCGTAGCATATGGAGAGCCGACAGGTTTTTCAGCAATGCCAGGTTGTGTTGATCGTTCTTCCCAAAGCCAAAGCCGGGATCAAGAATGATATCCTTAATGCCTGCTTTTCTACAAAGTGCTACTTGTTGAATGAAAAAATCCAGCACCTCGCGCGTTATATTATCATAGACAGCCAGCTGGTGCAGGGTTTCGAGGGTTCCCTTCATATGCATGAGCACGTAGGGCACCTGCAAAGCGGCTACCGTTTCGATCATGGCGGCGTCGATACTTCCTGCACTCACATCGTTGACGATCGAGGCACCAGCTGCTACAGCTTCCGCTGCTACCCGCGATTGAAAAGTATCGATGGAAATAATGACCTCCGGAAACCGCTGGTGAATGGCCTGGATAGCCCCCGTGACCCGCCTCAACTCCTCTTCCACAGGCACCCTTTCACTGCGCGGGCGGGTACTTTGGCCGCCAATATCCAGCAGGGATGCCCCATCGGCTATCATACGGTCCGCCTGCCGCACAATATCCGTTTCCTGGTACCGGCTACCGGCATAAAATGAGTCGGGAGTAGTGTTCATTATCCCCATTACCAGTGGTTTATCCACCACCAGCAGCCTGCCTTTGCAATTGAGTGTATACATTTAACCTTTGTTCGTTATTTTTGGCGGCTTAAAGGTAAAGCAAGAATACAGAATACAGGAGCCGGAATACAGAATCCTGAAGAGAGCAAGCATTATTATGAGCAATACAAACCAACAATACGACGCAGCAGTTCAATCGTGCAGGGATATTTTTATCAGTAAGACCAAAGATTATGGTACCGCCTGGCGTGTATTGCGGCCCATCTCCATTGTAGACCAGATCTTCATCAAGGCCCAGCGTATCCGCACCATACAGGAAAAAGGCACCCAGCGCGTTGGTGATGATATTGCCGGTGAATTTAAAGGCATGGTCAATTATGGGGTAATCGGACTCATACAGCTGGAACTAACGAACAGCGCCGTAGAAGACCTGCCCGTAGCAGAGGTAGAAAGACTGTATGCCGAAAAGATCGCTTTTACCAAATCGACCATGCTCGATAAAAACCATGACTATGGCGAAGCCTGGCGCGGCATGAGCCAGGAAAGTTATGCCGACCTGATCCTGATGAAGCTCATGCGCATACGCCAGATACTGGCCAATGAAGGAAGAACATTGATCAGCGAAGGTATTGACGCCAATTATGTAGATATTATCAATTACTCTGTGTTCGCCCTCATCATGATCGAAGAAGGCAAGCACAAAGGATAATATCCTATGCCGCCGGCACTACCGGAATAATAAAAGCCCCCCTTTCAGGCCCCGCTCCTACTACAGAAATACAGATACTGTCTCCGGGGGCCAACACACCTGCAGCCATGTCATCATCCAATAGTTTGATGGTGCTGGTGCTTACCAGGTTGCCATACTTTACCACATTGATGCCCATCTTATCGCGGCTGATGCCATGCTCTTTGATCAGCGTATCCAGGAAAGCATTGGTGAGCGCCGGGCTGGCCTGGTGGGTATAGATCTTTTTTACTTTGTTTAAATAGTCAGGCTGCAGGGCCAGCAATTGCCGGTGATTGAGCGTCATCCCCTTGATATAATATTCTTTGATCCGGGGCCCGGCCATTGCAAAGCAGGACAAAGCTTCACATTTTTCGGTACCCGGAGGGTCCCAGGCGCCGCTGCCATAATAATGGATCAGCGGATCATCGAATCCTGCTTCCTCGCCAAACTGCAGGGAGTCGCGGGAATAGAAAGAATAGCCAGACACTTCTTCTGTTTTCTTCAACACAACGGCCGATACGCCATCGGAAAAAAGCGCGGCCGACATCCACAAGGATTTGCCCAATGGGTGCAGTGAATTGTCTTTGTATACCGGTGTTTGTGTGTACAGGCTGCTGAGGCTATAAGAGATCAGCAGGATATTTTTGCCTTTCATTTGTGCAGCCAGCGCTACTGCACGGGCAAAACCTGCACAGCCTGCCCCAAGCAGTATTGGTACAATATTGTCATTAAGCCCTATTTCTTTGTATAAAAGAAAAGCATCCTGATCCAGCTGTACCATGAACGGAGAACAGGTTACAATGATAGCGGCATCGACTTCACGTGCATCCAGCTTCGCTTTTCTTAAGGCTTCTTTAGTGGTATTAACCACCACCTGCGGATCTTTAAATACATCGGGCGCCCAGCTCTTGGATTTTATACCCAGTATTTTCTCTACCATTTTTCCATCTAAATATTTTCCTTCCTGCTGCCTGTCGGGCACTTTAAATTCATTGGCCCATTCATCAATACTAATCGGTTCGGCTACGAAAGAGGCAACGCCGGTAATAGCCAGCTTGATCTGGTGCATAAAACTTGTTTAATGAAATGAAATGCAATGAAACGACATAACGCACCTCTCTGCAATCCCCTTTTTACAGGATTTTGGCACTGCCCTTGCAGGTTCCTGCTGCTATTTTTTCCGGGTGGTAACCAGCTAGTAGCTGGCAGCGCTGTAACTTTTTTCGGATTTCTCCGTCTTACAGATACCCAACACTACTGTCATGCTTAAAAACTATATTAAAACGGCCTTCCGGAACTTCCGGAGGAACAAGTTTTATACCTCCCTCAATATTACGGGCCTTGCCATCGGTATTGCCACCTGTATGTTGATCCTGTTGTATGTACATGATGAATTGAGTTATGACCGGTTCAATGCAAAGGCAAGCCGCATTTACCGCATCAATAATGAGATAAGGTTTGGCGGCAATTATTTTGATGTGGCCCAAACGCCTGCGCTGTTAGGAACAGAAGCTGTAAAACAGTTGCCGCAGGTAGAACAATATACCCGTCTACGGTGGCGCGCCCCCCTGTTGATCAAAAAAGGGGCCGCCAATATCCGGGAAACCCGTCTTGCGTATAGTGACTCTACCTTGTTTGAAGTATTTACCTTACCGATGATTTCCGGCGATCCCCTCACAGCATTGAAAGAGCCCCATTCCCTCGTGATCACGGAAAGTATGGCCCGGAAATATTTCGACCATACGGATGTAGCCGGGCAATACCTTACCATTAATGATACGGTCAGGTACAAGGTTACCGGTGTTATCAGGGACATTCCCCAAAACTCCCATTTCAATTTCGATCTCATCCTGCCTTTTGTTGAAATGAAAGAAAGCCGGAGTGATAACTGGCTGAGCCAAAATTTCAATACCTATCTCGTTCTGAAGAAAGGGACCGATGTACATAAGGTGTCCCAACAGGTAGATGCCCTGCT
Source organism: Paraflavitalea soli (assembly GCF_003555545.1). Lineage (GTDB taxonomy): Bacteria > Bacteroidota > Bacteroidia > Chitinophagales > Chitinophagaceae > Paraflavitalea > Paraflavitalea soli. The sequence goes on from NZ_CP032157.1 coordinate 2,107,361, forward strand.
GCAAAGTTTTATGGAGCCTGAACTAAGGTCCGTGCTGGGCATTAGCCTGGATGAATTCAACAAACAGGGCAGCTTTGTAAAATGTACCCTTACCCCATTAACCGATATTCACCTGCATTCCAACAGGGAAGGAGAAATGGCCCCTAACGGCGACATTCAATATGTATACATATTTTCCCTGGTCGCTTTTTTTATTCTCGCCATTGCCTGCGTCAATTTCATGAACCTTTTCACGGCACGCGCCTCCAATCGTGCCCGGGAAATTGGCGTGAGAAAAGTATTGGGTTCCTTAAGAAGCAACCTTATCCATCAGTTCCTGATAGAATCATTGCTGATCAGCTTCATTGCCTTACTGGTGGCTTTACTGATGGTATGGCCCATACTGCCATACTTTAATGAACTGGCTGGTAAGGAGATTAGTTTTTACGTACTGCTGAAACCATCCATGGCGGGTGCACTGCTGCTTTTTGCCCTGATGATCGGGCTGCTGGCAGGAACCTACCCGGCATTTCTGTTATCATCCTTTCAGCCCATAGAAGTATTGAAAGGAAAACTGGCCAAAGGGTTCAAAGGCAGCTGGCTCAGGAATGCCCTGGTGGTCTTTCAATTTGCGGTATCCATTATGCTTATTATAGGCACCATTGTTATATACGGTCAGCTCCGCTACATGCACCGTAAAGATATTGGCTTCAACAGGCAGCAGGTGCTGGTCATCCATAATACCGACGCTTTAAAAAAGGAATTGACCGCTTTCAAAAATGGATTGCAGCAATTGAGTGGGGTGGCCGGCGTAACCATGACAGGTTATTTGCCGGTAAGCGGCGACAGGAACAACAATGCCTTTTTCACTTCTCCTGCCCTTGATCCTAAAAGCGTCATTTCTATGCAATCCTGGTACGTAGATGATCAATACATTCCTACTTTGGCAGTAAAGCTATTGGAAGGACGGAATTTTTCACCGCAATTCCCGACTGATTCTACAGGCATCATTCTCAATGAGGCCGCTGCTGCCAGGTTCCTGGCTACCAATACCGCGCTGAATAAAAAACTGTATGTATTAGCTGATACCAAAAGCAAAGCGTTAAAAGAATACCATGTGATCGGTGTCATGAAAAACTTTCATTTTAATTCTTTACGGGAATCCATTACTCCCCTGGCCCTATTTTTAGGTAAGGACCGTACCAGTATTGCCGTACGTTTGAACGAACAGCATATTACTGCTACTATCGGAGCCATACAGCGTCAATGGCGATCCATGGCGCCCGGGCAGCCTTTTGTCCATTCCTTTATGAATGAGGAATTCGACCGGCTTTATAAAACGGATCAGCGTACAGGGAAGATCACTGTTTCCTTTGCGATACTGGCCATACTGATAGCCTGCCTGGGATTGTTTGCACTGGTAGCCTATGCAGCAGAGCAACGTATTAAAGAAATCGGGATCCGTAAAGTATTGGGTGCTTCCGTGATCAGCCTCCTGCGTTTACTCTCCTTCAACTTTTTGAAGCTGGTGGCCATAGCCGCACTGATCTCTTTCCCCGTATCCTGGTGGGCCATGAATAAATGGCTCCAGGGCTTTGCCTACCGGATAGCTATCAGCTGGCAGGTATTTGCCATTGCCGGGGTAGCTGCCTTACTCATTGCCTTACTAACGATCAGTTTCCAGGCCATTAAAGCGGCTATCGCCAACCCTGTGGAAAGTCTGCGTTCGGAATAACTTTTGCCTTACGGATCTCATCGCATTGGCCGGGCATCTTACCCCCTGCCATGGGATCATATATTAAATAGAATAAATTCTCTATATTCGCATTACCTATCATATTCTGTTTACCCCTTCCTAACCTTCCCTTTTTAGTAGTACCTGATAAAAGACTGGCTCAGCTGTTTGCTAACAAAGCAAAAGATTGAAATTGAGTAATCGATTCAATGATTCTATTACAACACGCAATGAAAAGGATCAAGACTTTTTGGGAGCTAATTATTTGTACAGGTGCAAGTGGCACACTCAGGGAATCATTTACCTGCAAAGGCATCAACCGCTTGTCGGTGGCCATCATTCTCTTCAACCTGATAGCCGGCCCTTCGCTGTTTATTTTGACCGGCCTGCCTGCCACCCTTTGGGGAATCCTGGCAATAGATGCGCTCATGGGTGTCGTCATTTTGTTAAATGCCAAACGGCTGCATCAGGCAGCCGGCCTGCTGTTTTTTATCACCCTCAATATAGCCACCTTCTGTTTTGCCGCCATCTTGGGTAAGGATGCAAATGCCCAGCTTATGATTGTTTTCCTGGTAGGACTTGCCAGCATTTTGTATGATGATAAAAGATTACGTGCCATCTGTGTAGGCCTCTCTTTCCTCTGTTTCCTGGCGCTTGAATATACCTATCAGCATAACCTGTTGCCAACCTTGGCCATCAACGAGGGAGGCAGGAGCCTCATACGCTGGAGTTCTTATTTTGCGATCACCGTGCTGGTGGGCTACCTGTTCTGTATTTATTCCGATCTTACCCGGGATTTGCTGAATGAACTCGAAGCACAAAAAGAGCAGTTGGAACAGCACTTACTCAGCAAGAAACATTTTATCCGGGAAGCCGTACATGAGATCAAAAGCGGCTTCAATCCTATTGAAGGCATGGTAGCTTACCTGGCCGAATCAGACCGGCTCAAAAAAACAACGGTCACTGCCGATCAGTTAATAGGGCATATAAAGGGAGGATGTCTTAGTTATCGCAGGCTGTTGGCCAACCTCCTGGAGTTTTCCAAGATCGAGTTTGGCAAGAAAGATGATCCCATCATGGAACCTATGGAGATAAGGTCCTTTATGCAACAGGTAGTGAATGAATTTCAATATGCAGCTTACGCAGAAAAAACGTCCATTGTACTACAGATCGACGAGAATGTTCCTGCCATGGTTTCCTGCGATCCCATCAAGCTGCGCCAGATAGCCAACAACCTCATTCACAATGCCATCAAATTTGTACGGACCAGCTGCCATGTAGTAGTAAAAGTTGAACTGCACGGGGTGGATGCCTGGCAACTCACCGTGATCAATGATGGAGAAAGCTTCACCGAAGAACAGCTTAAGAGAATTTTTCACCCCTACCAGCATGTGCGTACCGGGGTCAACCTGGAGGGAAATGGGTTGGGACTATTCATTACCCACAAATTGGTGGAAACACTCCAGGGAAATATTGAAGTAGTGAGAGCGGTCAAAGACCATACCGTATTTGAGGTTACGTTCCCGCTGGAACAACGAATGGCCATTAATGCAAAAACCTCTGCCCGGGCTTAACATGCCCGCTAATACCTGACAACTGCATCTATATTTCACTCAAACGCTTTACCGGGTTGGCCATGGCCGCCCCCCAGGCCTGCGAATAGTTTGTTAAATTAGCCATTGCGCACCTCTGTTACACCCAGCCCTGCGTTAAAGCTCATTAAACCCGATCCACCATGCTCCTCAACAAAAACAAGTTCTTCCTGTTGCTCTTTGTGATGGCATTTGGTCCCTTCCTGGCCTATAAGCTGGTGTGGATTGCCCGTTCGGAGAAAGTAAACGGCGTGATGGGCTTTGTGGGAAAAAGCTATACCGGGCAATTGATCCATTACTATTCAGTGATCAGTTTCCAGGCAGGAAAAGATACCATCTGGATGAATGGCAATGACAATATCTTCTTTAAGAAAGGCGAAGCGGTGCCCATCCGGTATCAAAAGAACGATCCCCATAATGCGCGGCTCGATATATTTCCCTCCATGTGGGGCGACACCATCGTATACGGCGGCATTCCCGTAGCCATCCTCCTCCTGTTATACCTGCATCCCCATATCTTTCCACGACGTACAAAGTTCCGGCTTTCGGGTAAAAGGCCTTTTCTCCAGGTGATACCGCCACCAGATCAACTGCAGCCTGCCACCAATGTTGCAAACATGTACACTTAAATACCAACAGCCTTAGGGGGAAGAAAACCCGTCCTTCAACTCGGTACCAGTACCCAGGTCTTTGAGCAGCACCTTATTAACAGTGCCGATGCCCGCAAATGATATATTAACCCCATATAGTTTACCCAACGGTTGCTGATAGACAGTTTCGAATACCTTCTTGTTGTTGATCCACACACTTACCTGCTTATGGATGACCTGTAGTTTAATGATCCCTCCTGCCGTAAGATCGCTTCCCAGAAAAGCAAGATCATCTTCTTCACCATTCTTGACCAATTCTGAAAACTGGAGGTTTACCCAGGAGGTGCAGCCTGGTTTAATGGTGAATAAAGTATGCCGCGCGCGTTCTCCATACACCGTAGCTTTTACCTGCGAACAGCGAACACCGGCCCGTGCAGGGGAAGTAGTAACATCAGCGGTCAATTCAAAATTATCCCCATCAATGGCAGTAGGTTGCGCATTCACAAAATCTACAAAGAATGTCTTATTGGTATCCACCCCTGCCTGGAGCAATTGCTGGGTATTGACGGTCATTTTGTTCCCTTTGAATAAAGAACCACTGATGATCGGGTACACCCGCATGGTATCTCTTTCAACAGTAGCAGTAGCGGTCCACCCTTTGGATTGGAGGTAGATGGCTACGGTATCAATATCTTTTCCATTGTACACAAGCCGCGCATAGTACCTGCCAGGCACTTCATAATAGTGGGTCAGCAATACCCCCGGCAATATCTTTTTAGGTCTTCTGCTATCACCAAAATGAATGGAAAAACTGTCCCGGATACCGGCAAAGTTTTCAGCCAACACCAACTTGAATACGGCCGAATGTGGGTTCTCTCCTTCCGGATTATTACATACAAGCCGGGCATCGCCAGGGTCAATATCAGCCACCGCTTTATTAGCCAGCCAAAGCCACCACATTAGCAAGGCAGCGAAGGCAATAAGCGCAACAGCCAAAGGCCACCCTCTTTTTTTAGCAACCGGTTGGGGTGTTATGGATATGGTTGTTGACTGCGGTACAACTGCCAGTGCTTGTCTGGCAAGCTCCTTTTCTTCCTGTTTGGGACGTGGATGCTGCGCCAGAAAGTTTTCCCAGTCACTATAACCAGCATAAGAGGCCAGGGCATCGCGGGTGGCTTTCTGGGGATAATAACGTTCAGGCGTTTTGAGCTTACCAAAGATCCGCTTGAGTGTATTCGGACTTATTTGAGTACCTGTAGCATGAGAAAGTATACTGCTCAGCCGGATATAGTCGCGGTTGGTCCATTCAGCAGTAGCGGGATTGCCGTATTTCTCTCCCACATACCGGCAGCAGATCTCCAAATGGTAGAACGACTCCTTACTTTCATGTTGTCCATTTACGGCAGGCATACAAAATGCAAAATACTTATTTCCATCGGCTTATGTTGTCCAAAGTTTTGGTAAACCGATTGGATATACCTCGATAGGCAGAATAGTTCCGGCGCCCGGTATTTTTATGCTGCCCACCAGGGCATCAACCAAATTGATTGCTGTATGAAAAAACAATTGCTGTATGTATTATCAGGATTGCTGCTGTTCTATGGCCAGGCCATGGCACAATCCAAATCAGTTACCGGCAAGGTAATGGATGTATTGAATAACCAACCACTGGCCGGTGTCAGTATCACCATTCCCGGAACGGTCACCGGCACCACCACCGACAGTGCCGGACTATTCCAGCTGCAGGTACCGGCATCCGCCAAAGTGATCCAGGTTTCACTGATCAATTATTTGACACAAACCATTGAGATCAATGGAGGCCCTATGTCCATATTACTTACAGCTGCTGCCAAAGGGCTCGACGAAGTGGTAGTAGTAGGATATGGCACCCAAAAGAAGAAAGACCTTACCGGGGCCGTGTCTACCATTGGCGCAAAAGATATAGGCGGCCGGCAAACCATCCAGGTGTCGGAGGCCCTGCAGGGAAGTATAGCGGGTGTTTCTGTAACCCGCAGCAGCGGTGCACCGGGCGCAGGCGCCAGTATACTTATCCGCGGCATTACCACACTGGGTGCCAATAATCCGCTGATCATACTGGATGGGGTGCCCGTGAGTAATATAGACAACGTGAACCCCAATGATGTAGAGAATATTACAGTACTGAAGGATGCTGCCAGCGCCGCCATTTATGGTTCCAGGGGCGCTGCCGGCGTGGTACTGGTTACCACCAAACGTGCCAGGAACGGGCAAAGCAGCCTCGAATACAATTATGAATACGGCGTGCAAAAAGCGACTGCCCTGCCAGAATATGCCGATGCACCTGATTACATGCGCTATTTTAATGAACAGGCCACCAATGATGGCGCTTCCACCGGTCCGTACCCTATTGCTTTTATCAACAACTTTGCCGACAGCAACCGGCTTTACCCGGATAAGTTTCCTTTTTCCAATACCAACTGGCAAAAGACGATCATGACAGAAAAGTATGCCCCACGCTACCGGCACGACCTGGTTTTTACCATGGGCACCGGCAAGATCAAGACCAAGGCCTCCCTGGGCTATTCCAGGTCCGACGCTTTTTATGATCACTACTCCTATGAACGCTACCTGTTCCGCATCAACAATGACCTGCAGATCAACAATAAGCTCAGCGCCAACCTCGACGTAGCTTACAAACGCACCCATACAGAATCGCCCATTGGCAATCCTATTTATGAATCACGGGTAATGCCGGCAATTTATGATGACTATTATGCCAATGGCAACTATGCTTTGGCCAAGGACGGCCGCAATCCCATTGCCCAATTGAATGAAGGAGGTACCGCTAAAACTTACCTCAACCAGATCACCGGTCGCCTGGTATTCAATTTCAAACCCATCCAGGACCTTACATTGACAGCCTTGCTCTCTCCCACTTTTGACCTGGATAAATCAAAGACCTTTTCCAAAAGGATCCCTTTCACCAATCCCGATGGTAGCCCCAGTGCCTTCAGTAACCAGGCCAGAAGTATATTGACCGAAGGCAGAACCGATAACCTGGCTATTACAGGCCAGTTGCTGGCCGATTACACGAAGGATTTTAAAGGCGGTCATAGCCTTGGCATATTGGGTGGCTATGAAGAACTGTATAATTTCAATGAATCACTGGGAGCTTCCCGCAGTGGATTTGCACTTACAGATTTTCCTTACCTCAATGCCGGCTCACAGGAATTACGGGATAATAGCGGCAGCGCCAGCGAATCGGCACTCCGCTCTTTCTTTGGCCGGGTGAAATACGATTTCAATAGTAAATATTATATACAGGGCAACCTGCGGTATGACAAATCAAGTCGCTTTGGCAAACAGTTCCGTGACGCCTTATTTCCTTCCGTATCCGCAGGCTGGGCTGTTTCGGAAGAGTCCTTCATGAAGGATCTCAACTGGCTATCGTATCTGAAGCTGAGGGGGTCTTATGGAGAAGTAGGCAATGAACGCATTGGCAATTACCCTTACCAGGCTACCATCAGCTTTACCAATGCTTTGTTTTATCAGAATGGTGTAGTAGTCCCCCTCAATGGCGGCGCACAGGTAGATTATGCAGTTGAAAACATTTCCTGGGAAACCACCCGTACGATCGATGTAGGGGTGGATGCTGCCTTCCTGAAAAACAGGCTCACCGTCACTGCCGACTATTACCAGAAAAGGACCTATGATATCCTGCTGGCACTGGATATTCCGTTGTACCTGGGCTATGAAAAACCCAGCCAGAATGCAGGCACACTGGATGTAAAAGGATGGGAACTGGAAGTGGGCTGGAAAGATCATGTGGGCAAGCTCAATTACTCAGTAGCTTTTAATATTGCTGATGCCAGGTCAACGATCATTGATATGAAGGGCACCCAATTGCTGGGAGCACAAAGCACTTTTAAAGGCAGTGAATTCAATGAATGGTTTGGCTATCGCTCCAACGGATTATACCAATCAGCAGCCGATACGGCCGGATCGCCCAAACTGAACTCCAATGTAAGTCCGGGCGATGTAAGGTATGTGGACATCAATAAAGACGGTAAGATAACTCCCGACGATAAACAATTACTGGGCGGCTCCCTTCCCCGCTACCTGTATGGTGGCAATATCAGGGCCGACTACAAGGGATTTGATATTGGATTGTCCTTCCAGGGCATCGGTAAAAAGCTCACAAGACTGAGCGGTGAGATCGTTCAGCCTTTTGCCGAGGCATTTGGCAATGTACCACAGGAGATCGCAGGCAAATTCTGGAGCAAGTCCAATACGCCGGAGCAAAACCTGCAGGCACGCTATCCAAGATTGTCCACCCGCTCTATTTCCAACAACTACGAAATGTCTGACTTCTGGCTGGTAAACGGGGCCTACTTCCGCATAAAGAACCTTACCCTTGGTTATACGCTGAAACAGGAACTGGTAAAGAAAGCCGGTATCCAATCCCTGCGCTTTTATGTTTCCGCCAATGACCTGTTTGCCATACATCATTTCCCGAATTACTGGGATCCTGAAGCTGGCACGTCTTCCTATCCCATTGTAACCACCATCATGGCCGGAGCCACCGTAAGGTTTTAGTCAAACCACCTAAAGATCATAACAATGAAAAAGATATTCCTGCTAATACTGGTAATCACCGGCCTGGGGGCCTGTAATAAGCTGGACCTGAATCCGCTTTCAGAACCTTCCACGGGTAGCTTTTATAAGAATCAAACAGAGCTTGAGCTGGCGGTCAATGACCTCTACCGGCTTGACTTCTGGGGCAACGATAATGAACAGTTTTCGGATAATTACTGGCACAGGGGCCAATTGGGCAATGCAGTTACATTTGGCACCATGAATGCCGAAGATGGCACTGCACAGGCATTATGGTCCATCTGCTATAAAGCGATTGCAAGGGTCAATACTTTCCTGGCCAATAAGGACAGGGCGGCAGCCAATACCCCGGCCAGCGTGATCACTACGCTGGAAGCGGAAATGAGGCTGATACGCGCCTATCAATACTCCAGGCTCATTACGCACTTTGGAGATGTACCTTTACTGAAAGAGCCCATTCCGCTGGAACAATCCTATGGCATAAAGCGCACAGGTAAAGATGAAATACTGAACTTCATTTTCACAGAACTGGACTTTGCTGCTGCCAACCTGCCCTCATCCTACAGTGGATCGGCCTTGAAACGCCTGACCAAAGGAGCGGCGCTTTCCATAAAGGCACGTACAGCCCTGTATTTGGGTAAATGGGCCATTGCCAGGGATGCAGCTTCGGCAGTCATGCAGTTCACAGGAGCCGGAGCCTATAGCCTGCATCCCAATTATGCGCAGCTGTTCCTGAAGGCCGGAGAAACCAGCCCCGAACTCATCATCAGCATTCCCAGAGATGAAACACAAAAGGTGTTTACATCCGGCACCAATGTACAGGACCAGATACCGCGTAATACAGGCGGCTTTGGCGCCCAGATACCCACCCGTGAGATCGTAGACGCTTACGAATGCACTGATGGAAAACCGATCGATGAATCCCCGCTTTACAATCCATTGTCTCCTTTTGCCAATCGTGACCCACGCCTCACGGCAACGGTGGTGGAATTCAACACACCATGGCTGGGCTACAGCTACCAGCCGCATCCCGATACACTTACCGTATTCAGCACCAAAGAAAACAAAAGGGTTTCTAACCGCGATAATCGCGCAGTAGCTGCCTTTGCCAGCTTCACCGGATTTCTGTGGAAGAAAGGCATTGATCAATCCTGGGCCGATAAGGTGGCTGAAGACAATGATGCTGTTATTATCCGCTTTGCAGAAGTATTACTCACCTATGCAGAAGCAAAGATCGAATTGAATGAAGTGGATGCAAGCGTATTGGACGCCATTAACCGCGTCAGGGCCCGGGCCTATGGAGTAGCAGTAGCACAAACCACCTTGTATCCGGCCATCACCGTCACAGATGCCATTGAACTAAAGAAGATCATTAAGAGAGAAAGAAGGGTGGAATTTGCAAAAGAAGGATTACGGTATATGGACCTGATACGCTGGCGGCTGGCAGAAAAAGCACTCACCAGGCCCGTCATTGGATTACCCGATCCTGCCAATCAAAACCGGGCTAAATGGCCATTCCCGGGCGTAACACCCATTGATGACGACGGCATACCCGACTATACAGGGTTTGGTAATGATGTAAAAATAGTAGCCCAGCGCAACTTTGATAAGAGCAAACAATACCTCTGGCCCATACCAGCCATAGAACGGCGCGTAAATCCTTCCCTGGACCAGAACCCCAATTATTAGCGATCAGGTATTCACTAAAAGCTAACGCCTGACAGCTAATAACCCCTTTAAAAAAATATCATTAAGATCACAAAGTATACTCTATGAAGCTATTATTCCGAAGGCTTATCCTACCAGTCCTGTGTATCCTCGTTTCCTGCCAGGTTCATGCACAGCCGGCCGGCGCCAGTCTTCCGCCATTTGTAACAGCCCCTGGCAAACCATTACAAATAAGCGGTGTATATCCGCACCTGGCGGTGTTTAATGAAGGAGGAGGCGCTAAATGCGCAGGTGACGGCAGCGAAGGAGGCATCGGCGCTGTAACGCCCTGGGCCGGCAAACTATGGATGATCACCTATTCACCGCATTGTCCGAATGGAAGTTCAGATAAACTGTACAGTATTGATGAAGGACTCAACCTGTATGCCCATCCTGAAAGCGTGGGCGGCACGCCGGCCAACCGCATGATCCACCGGGAAAGCAATCAATTGATCACCGGCTCTTATTTTATCGATTCCACCGGCAACATCCGTACCGTGCCGCTTACCGTAATGCCGGGCAGGATGACAGCCACGGCAAGACATTTATCCGACCCAGCCAACAAAGTTTATTTCTATGATATGGAAGGTATGTTGTATGAAGTGAATGTGCATACCCTGGCCGTGAATAAACTGTTCAATAAACCCGTGCCGGGCTGGCATGGAAAAGGCGGTTATACGGCACAGAAACAATTGATCATTGCCAACAATGGAGAGCACAAGGTTTTTGACATTAAGTCCACCGACCTGCAGGTCGGCGGCGCCCCGGTAAGCAAAGAAGATATGGGTGTACTGGCTTCCTGGGACGGTAAGACCTGGAAGATCATAGAGCGGAAACAGTTTACAGACGTTACCGGTCCCGGCGGTATTTATGGCGCACCCGATGATGCAGCGCCAGCCTGGAGTATCGGCTGGGATAAACGTTCCGTGATCCTTAAATTACTGGATGGCGGCCAATGGTTCACGTACCGGTTGCCCAAAGCCACGCACACCTATGATCATTGGGGAGGCTGGTATACAGAATGGCCGCGCATTCGTGAAATTGGCAATAATAAAATGCTGATGGATATGCATGGCATGTTCTATGATTTTCCCCGCAATTTCAGCTATGCGCATCACGGCGGCCTCTTCCCCATCAGTACACACCTGCGCTACATACCAGACTTCTGCCATTGGAATGGCCAACTAGTATTGGCTACCGATGAAACGACCATCCTGGAGAACCCGTACGCAGGCCGCTCACAATCCAATTTGTGGTTTGGTACACCCGCCGATCTGCAGCAATGGGGTGCGCCCAACGCCTGGGGTGGCGTATGGATAAAGGATACTGTAAAATCAGGAGTGGCTTCAGATGCATTTTTGATCAATGGGTTTGCCAAAAAAGTATTGCACCTGAGTCATGAGGCAGGCGAAGCGGTAACCTTTACGATTGAAACCGACAAGGATGGCACTAATAATTGGCAGGCATACACCACGGTTACAGTGCCGGCCCATGGCTACAGGTATTATATATTCCCAACCGGCGCCGAAGCAGGCTGGGTAAGGGTAAAGCCTAACAGGAACTGTATAGCTTCCGCATTCTTTCATTTCTCCGCCACAGCACATGAGCAGCCAGCCGGCCTGTTCAATACACTGGCAGGCATTGATGAACCGGGTGAAATACAGGCCAGCTTTATTCGGCCTGCTGCGCACAACAAGAACCTGCAGGTATTACAAAGCAAGGCAAACGGCGCTCATACCTATACCGAAGTGAATGAATCGCTGACCTTCATTCCTGCAGTAACCGACAGTTTGCAAAAGCTGCAGCAAATACTGACAGTGAAAAGGGATTTTGAAACAGATGATGCATCGGTGATCATTCATGACAAAACAGGTAGTTTCCGCTTGCCTAAAACCTCGGCTGCATACGACAACCCTTTTGCTGCCGGGTGGCCCCGTGGCATCAGGGAATTGGAGTCCGAAAGATTTATGCTCAATGCACATGGCACACTGTATGAAGTAGGACGCGAATCAGGTTATATAGCTATACGGCCCATCACTACACACAAAAAGAAGATGGTGGATTATTGCACCTGGCGGGGCTTGCTGGTGATCAGCGGCACAAAAAACAATGCTCAACCAGACGGACATTATTTCCAGGATGCAGCTCATACCAATGGGTTGTGGTTTGGGGCTATCGACGACCTGTGGAAACTGGGTAAACCGGTTGGAGAAGGAGGCTTATGGAAAAATGCTATTGTGAAGGCCAATACCCCATCCCTGCCCTTCCTGATGACCGGGTATGATAAGAAAAGCATTTCCCTGACAGCTGATCAGGACCTTACCGTCACACTGGAAGTGAATACAGATCTTTCGGGATGGCATACTTATAAGGAGATCAAAGTGCCGGCAGGCAAAACCATTCAACATGTATTCCCCGATGGCTTCAGCGCCCATTGGATCAGGGCGAAGACCAACAGGAATGGCAAGGTCACAGCTTGGCTGAAATACGAATAAGGCCCCAGGCCTGCAATAAATAACCGGGAGCCGGGCGTTGGTTTGCCAATGCCCGGCTTCGTATTTTGTAAGTTGATCAGGCGCTTTTATTTACTGGTAGTTTCTATATACCGGTCAAATGACCAGCGGCCATTGCCCGCCACCAGGAAGTAGCACAACAACAGCAATACCACAATAGCCAGCAAAACTTGCGCAAACGGAGTCCATAGCCCGTTGGCCGAACCTCCAAAGAAGATAGCGCCGATGAGGATGGGTATATTAATAAGACAGGCAAAACGGGTGAGCATGCCCAGCACCAGCAATACGCCGCCCAGTAAATGGGCAAATACAATGAGGTGACCCAGGGAGAGCAGCCAGAAAGAACCCGAGGATACATAATTTGCAATGCGCCCCAGCTCGGCGCTCATGTTCTCCAAAAAAACAATTCCTCTGTAGCAAAGGAAAATGCCTAATGCTACACGTACAAGATCTATCCATTTGGGGTGATGTGTTTCACCCCAATGCTCAATGCGATGTAGGAGATTCATATGGCAATGTTTTACGTGATGGAGAAAGAACTGTCTTAAAGTTACGAATATTTCAAATGCTTTGAGAAAAGCTTATACCCGCTCCCGGACCGGCATTGCGCTTATACTTATATACGAAAAAAAACGAAACCCACCTACAGCTGTTTTTGAAACGAAGGTTTGAATTCCGTAACTATTGGATTGAATTTCATAAGGGAGTCGCTGCCGAATAGCTGTACCTTTCATACTACAATTCAAAGAAGTCGTCATGATAAAACTACAAGTCAATAGCAAGAGCTATTCCGTAGAAGCCAGCCCTCAAATGCCCTTACTATGGGTACTGCGTGATATGCTGGGACTTACCGGCACCAAGTTTGGCTGTGGTATGGCCCAGTGCGGCGCCTGTACGGTTCACCTCAACGGCGAAGCGGTACGCTCCTGCGTAACACCTGTTGCCCGGGCCGCTAATCAACAGGTCACTACCATTGAAGGTTTATCCACCGATCTCAGTCATCCCCTGCAACGCGCCTGGCTGGAGGAAGATGTATTGCAATGCGGCTATTGCCAGAGCGGGCAACTCATGTCCGCCGCCGTATTGCTGCGCGAAAAACCCGATCCCACCGATGAAGATATTGACCTGGCCATGAGTGGTAATATCTGCCGCTGTGGCACTTATCCGCGTGTACGCAAAGCCATACACCGCGCCGCCCAATTACAAAAGGAAGGAGGTAAACCATGAGTAACACCCACGATATCAGCCGACGGAAATTCTTGCAGACCACCAGCGTCTTTGCAGGTGGCTTATTGATCCCCTTTTTTGTGCCCGCAGGCGTTAAGCGCATGGGGCTTTTTAATGCCCCGGCAGATGCCAGCGCGATTGCTTTTGCACCCAATGCCTACCTGGGCATTGCCAAAGACAATACCATTCATATTATACTGGCCCATGTGGAAATGGGACAAGGCATCTGGACCACCCTGCCCATGATGATCGCCGATGAACTGGATTGCGACTGGAATAAGATCAAAGTAGGCCATGCCCCGCCCGGAGCGCCTTATTTCCATACTGCATTTGGTATACAAATAACCGGTGGCTCTTCCACCACCTGGTCTGAATTTGACCGTTACCGCCAGGCAGGCGCCACAGCACGGGCTTTACTGGTAACAGCCGCGGCGCAACGGCTGGGCGTTCAACCCGAAGATTGTAAAACCGGGGATGGCTTTGTGATAGCAGGCAATAAAAAGCTCAGCTATGGAGAAGTGGCCGAAGCGGCCGCCCAGCTTCCGCCACCGGCCAACGTGCCATTAAAACCGGCCAGTGAATGGAAATACATCGGTAAAGGGGCCCGGCGACTGGATACACCCGAAAAGATCAATGGGCAGGCTAAGTTTGGCATGGATGTACAATTTCCCGGATTACTCACCGCCCTGGTAGCCCGCCCGCCGGTATTTGGCGGCAAGGTTAGATCTTTCGATGCCACTAAGACGAAAACTATTCCTGGTGTAAGACAAGTATTGAAGGTACCGTCGGGCGTTGCTGTCATCGCCGATCATTACTGGGCAGCCAAACAAGGACGTGATGCACTCAAAGTAGAATGGGATATTGATCCGGCCCTGGCCATAAACAGCCAGCAACAGTGGGCTGATTATCGTGCGATGACTACCAGCAAAGGAGCTGTTGCTGCTCAGGCAGGCAATGTGACAGCAGCCTTGCCGAAAGCTGCCACCACTATTGATGTCGAATATACCCTGCCTTACCTGGCACACGCCCCCATGGAGCCCCTGAATTGTACAGTTAAGATCACCGGCGACAAATGCGAAATATGGACCGGCACCCAATGGCCGGGCATTGACCAGGCCAATGCGGCGAAAATACTGGGATGGAATCCCGGGCAGGTAGAGGTCCATACCGTATTCCTGGGTGGCGGCTTTGGCCGGCGGGCAACGGCCCCCTCCGATTTTGTAATAGAAGCAGTAGCAGTTGCCAGGGCCAGCGGCAAACCCGTTAAGACTGTCTGGACCCGTGAAGATGATATCCGCGGCGGCTATTACCGGCCGGCTTTCCTGCACCGGGTGCGCATAGGTTTGGGCACTGATAAGAAACCCATGGCCTGGCACCACAGCATTGTAGGTCAATCCATCCTCGCAGGAACGCCTTTCGCAGCAGGCATCAAAGACGGCATTGACAATGCCTCTGTGGAAGGCGTGAATGATTCTCCTTACATGGCCCATATTCCCGACCATTTGGTGGAACTGCATTCTCCACAGAATAAAATACCTGTACTGTGGTGGCGCTCCGTAGGACATACCCATACTGCTTTTGTGATGGAAACGATGATCGATGAGCTGGCGCATGCTGCCGGACAAGACCCCGTTGAATACCGGCGGACCTTGCTGCAAAAGCATCCCCGCCACCTGTCGGCATTGAACCTGGCAGCTGAAAAAGCTGGTTGGGGTACCCCATTGCCTGCGGGTCATTTCAGGGGTATAGCCGTGCATGAATCTTTTGGCAGTGCAGTAGCGCAGGTAGCTGAGGTGTCGGTAGACAAAGGAACTGTGCGCGTGCACAGGGTCACCTGTGCTATTGACTGCGGCCTCGCCGTTAATCCGGACGGAGTAGCCGCACAGATGGAAAGCGGGATCATATTCGGTCTTACAGCCCTGCTGTATGGCAATATCACCCTCGAAAAAGGGCGGGTGCAGCAACGCAACTTCCATGATTACCGCATGCTGCGCATGCATGAAACACCGGTGATAGAAGTACACATTGTACCCAGTACCGAAAAGATGGGCGGGGCCGGAGAGCCGGGTGTGCCTCCTGTTGCACCGGCGGTGGTGAATGCCTTGTTTGCCGCCACCGGTAAGCGCATAAGGAACTTACCCCTGCAGCCCGAAAACCTGGCCGGGGCCTGATCTATCCAATGATGAAAACAGCAAACATGCAACAAACAAACCATCGCAGGCCGCACCGGCCAAAGCTATTTATACTGTATACCGTATGCCTGGCAGCAGCACTCTCCATAGCAGCCGTCAGTATCCATCCACCCGGTAAAAAAGGGTCCGGTAAAGCAATAGCGCCTGTAACACATAAGACGCCCGGCGCAACCATAGATAGCCTCGCTTCCGCAGCTGCTTTCCAGGCTGTATACAAAGTATTGATGAGCCCCCGCTGTATGAATTGTCACCCCAAAGGCTATAGTCCCTTACAGGGCGATGACAGCCACCCCCACACGATGGATGTTACCCGCGGGCCTGATGGCAAAGGCGTATATGCCCTGAAATGCGCCAACTGTCACCAAACCACCAATACGCCAGGATTGAACATGCCGCCGGGCAACCCTGCCTGGCACCTGCCACCGGCGGATATGCCCATGGTATTTGAAGGTAAATCCCCGCGGGAACTGGCCCTGCAGTTGAAAGATCCCAATAAGAATGGTCATAAAACATTGCAGCAACTGATCACCCATGTATCGAAAGACGCCCTGGTATTGTGGGGATGGGCGCCGGGTGATGGGAGAACCAAACCTCCTTTGGATCATGCGCAATTCGTTGCGCAATTTCGGGAATGGGTGGCAAAAGGAGCGGTAGTTCCTGATTGATCCCTTATCTTTATTGCCACACATTTTCAACCACATATGAAATCCTCCTTTTTTGTTCTGCTCCTTGCCCTGGTTGTTTGCGCCGGTTGTAAGACCACCAAAACCAGTACCGACGGCGCTAAATGGATATCCCTCTTTAATGGCAAAGACCTCAACGACTGGTTTGTGAAGATCCAGCACCATGAAGTAGGTGACAATTTTGGCAATACCTTCCGCATAGAGGACAGCATGATCCGCGTAAAGTATGACCAGTATGGCGATTTCAACGACCAGTTTGGTCACCTCTATTATAAAATACCCTTTTCTTATTATCACCTCAAACTGGAATACCGCTTTGTAGGTGAACTCCAAAAGGGCGCACCCGATTATACCCTGCGCAACAGCGGTGTGATGTATCATTCACAGGATCCACGCACCATGCCCAAAGAACAGGACTGGCCCATCTCCATCGAAATGCAATTCCTCGGCGGATTGGGCGATGGCAAACCAAGAAGCACCGGCAATATGTGTTCACCCGGCACACATATCGTGTACCAGGGCAAACTGGATACCCGCCATTGTATCAACTCCACGTCCAAAACCTATGATGGCGATCAGTGGGTGCGTGCCGAACTGATCGTGCTGGGCGATTCGCTGATCACCCATATTATCAATGGCGATACCGTGATGCAATATTCCAAACCCCAGATAGGTGGTCCCGTAGTCAACCGGTACGATCCGGCCATCAAGCAGGATGGTAAACTATTGAACAGCGGCTTTATAGCCCTGCAAAGTGAAGGACAGCCCGTAGATTTCAGGAGGATTCAGCTATTGGACCTTTCTGCAACCAAGCCTCGTTAGGGGCTGACATAGGTCAGCACCGTTACCCCACAATCAAATGGCTGTGTATTGACCAGGCGCAGGTTCAACTTCGATGCAGGGTCCTTAAAGATAGACAGGCCACTGCCAAGCACAACCGGATTCACGAATAAATGAAACTCATCGATCAGCCCTGCTTCTACCAGGGATGAGACGAAGCTGGCCCCGCCATATACGACCAGGTCCTTCCCGGGCTGCTTCTTCAATGCATTGACCTCCGTGGCCAGATCGCCTTTGGCCAGACGGGTGTTATCCCAGGTAGATTGACTGAGTGTTTTGGTAAACACGACTTTGGAAGCATCGGTAATCGCTTTCGCAAACGGGTATTGAGGATCGACGGTATTGGCTGCTACCCTGCCCCAATGCCCGATAAAACCTTCCTGTGCCATTTTCCGGCTCAGCAATACCGTATCAATAGTATCATGGAATTGAATGAAATGTTTCCGCAATGCCTCATCCCAGGTCCACTCAGGCCCCCAGTTCCATACCAGCCAATCCGTTCTATCCTTGAGATCGCCTACAAAACCATCCACCGAGGTTTGCATCTGTAGCTTCAATTTTTTCATGGCCAACCGTTGTTTATTATTTCCACCAAAAGTACCGGTAAGCCGGTACTGCCGGGGGGTGTTAACACGACTTTAGACAGGGGTATTTGCGTCATGTGTCACTTTTACATACAAACTATACAAAAGAAATAACTTTCAGAATATTTTGAAAGTTTAATATAGTCTACTACCTTTGTCTTGTCAACACGTTCTAATACCAACTACCTAAAATACACCTGGTATGAACACCATCGCCTACATTCTCTACCTCTTCATTACTTATATCATTACTGTGCGGGTGGGCTTTATTTTTTACCGCAATGGCCGTGTGTTTATCCTGGAGCTGCTGCACCGGGATGTACAGCTGACGGATTTTATCAACCGCATCTTACTCACCGGCTATTACCTGCTCAACCTGGGGTATGCCGCCCTGATGCTGCGTAGCTGGGATACCATCCATACCTGGACCGCCTTACTGCTCAGTATAGTAACCATGACGGGAAAGATCATGCTCACACTGGCCGTGATCCATTTTTGTAATATGACCGTCATCTATTTTTTCGGAAAAAGGAATAACCATTTTGTTAACTCTAAAATATAGTGATATGAACACCTCCTACAATTTCATGGCTTATCTTATCTACCTGCCCGTAGTCATTGTCCTTACCTGGTATGTAGCCCATACCCTGTTCAAGAACAGTAAAGTATTTATGCTGGACATTTTCAATGGCAAGGCCGAGATCGCCGTAGCTACCAATAAGTTGTTTGAGACCGGTTTCTACCTGCTCAACCTGGGCTTTGCGTTCTGGGTAATGGAGATCACCAATGATATATTGGCCACCCGCAGTATGCTCGAGATACTGAGCGCCAAGATCGGCGGCTATTGTATTTACCTTGGCATCAGCCTGTTCTTCAACCTCTACCTCTTTTTCCGGGGCCGCAGGATCTCGAAAGAGAAGTCAAGACAGGTAACACAGGTACCCATTCCCCAGGCATAGTCTGAATATAAATGCAATAAGGGATTACCTGTATCCCTTATTGCATTTTTGCCTTTCGCTCGCAGCTCGTAGCTCAAAGCTCGCAGCTGACCTTTTGATCCACATCAAAAAAACCGCCATAGCAGGCAGTAAACGGCAATTAACACACGCACCTGATAATAGTTAAAAGCTACTTTCGTTTGTATATAAGCGAAGCCAGGTAAGCAACGGGGTTCGCCAACCTGCTATCCTTAACCTTTTGTCCTATGAAAAAGTATTACCTGTACAATGGCAGCCGCCAATACGGGCCTTTTAGTTATGCCGAGCTCAAACACCAGCACCTGCTCCGCAGCACACCCGTCTGGTATGAAGGGTTGAATGAATGGGTGCCGGCCGGTTCAGTAGAGGAACTCCAGGCCATCGTGCCGGCCGCCTGTCCCCCACCCTTTATTGTCTCCAATGCCGATACGGGAACCTCTCCCAGGCCCTTTCCCGGCCCCGCTACCTCACGTATCAACACCCGGTTCCGCAACAGGGTATTGTTTATCTCCTGCCTCATTGTATGCCTGCTGGTAGTGCTAACAATTGTGGCTATTAGCTTATGGTAGGCCATTTATAGCTCATTTTGGTGGATATCAGCAAATTACTTATTTTCACATTGGTTAATGTGTAAAATAAGTTATGAATATTCCGGGAACGTTTCTATATTAGCGCCCTTGATATTCTAACGTCCTTTTATCCTATCTGACCTCAGAATCCATCTCCTCCGCTGAACCGTATCTCCAACCACCAAAAATCAAGCTATGCTTAAACTCTACCCAAGCGTAAAGAGATGTGCTATTCTCTTGTTTAGTGCTTTTATTGCCTCACCAGCCTTCACGGCCACTTTTACAGTAACAAATACCAACAGCAGCGGTGCCGGCTCCCTGGCACAAGCCATTACGGATGCCAACAACAATGCCGGGCCCGACGATATTCAATTCAATATAGCAGGCGCCGGCCCCTTTACCATCAACCTGGCAGCCGCATTGCCGGTTATCGGTGCAGGTGGTCTCACCATTAATGGCTATACACAAACAGGTGCGGTACAAGGCCTCATTGCCACCCGCACCATTCAGATCAATATCAATGCAGCAGGCGCTGGCGGCAACGCTTTTACGATTGATGCTGACAATGTGACCATTGCCGGTTTAGCTATCTATAGTGCACCGGGATATGGTATCAAGGTCAATCCCAACGGCGTAGACAATGTAAACATCTGGGGTAACTATATTGGCACCAACAGTACCGGACTCGCAACCGGCCTGGGCAATATTGCCGGCGGTATTGATGTAAACAATGGCAGCAGCTTCACTCCCTCCACCAATATTATTGTAGGTACAAATGGAGATGGCACCAATGATGCCAATGAAGGCAACCTGATCACCAGCAGCGCAAGTCCTACTACCAATAATGGCGATGGCGTATTGTTCTGGCGTTGCACCGGCAGCATCATTGCCGGCAATATCATCGGGCTGGATAAAAATGGTAGCGGTACAGGCTTTGGACACTCCAGGGATGGTGTAATTATTACCGTTTTTTCTACCAACAATACCATTGGCACCAATGGCAATGGCACCAGTGACGCCCTCGAAAAAAACATTATCTGCGCCAACGCCGGTCGCGGCATATTGGTCGGCGCCAGCTCCAATAACAATGTGATCGCCGGAAACTCCATTGGCATCGATGGTACCAATGGACCGGCAGGCAATGGTACACAAGGTATCGAGATCCTCAACAGCTCCAATAACCGCATTGGTACCGATGGTATCGGCGCCAATGGTGATGAAGGCAATGCGATTTCCGACAATGGCCAGGCCGGCATCCGGATCAACAGCGCCAGCTTCTTCGGCTTTGAAGCCTCCTCCAATGACAATACCATTGCCGGTAATTTTATTGGGATCTTCGGTAACGGTGGCAATGGCATCGAGCTACTGGCTTCCTTTAGTCCTTTTACCGTCAATAACAATATTATCGGGTCCAACCGTGATGGCACAGGGGATGTCGATGAAGGGAATACGATCATCAACAATACGCTGAACGGTATTTTTGCTTCCATGCCCGGTGCCGGCACAGCCATTACCGGCAACAAGTTCTCCGGCAACGCTATTTATGACAATGGTTTGCTGGGTATTGACCTGGCGGGTGGCACAGAAGTCAGCGGCGTAACAGCCAATGACGATGGAGATGCTGACGCCGGCGCCAACGACCTGCTCAATGCGCCCGTGATCACTTCTATACAAATAGATGGCAGCGACGTCGTAATAACCGGATACAGCCGCCCCAATAGTATCATTGAATTTTATATTCCCGATGCTGCTCCTACACCCAACCCCCTGCCCGGCGGTTTTACCAAAAGCTTTGGCCAGGGTGAGACTTATGTAACACGTGCACGCGAAGGAGCTACCTTCAATGGAATTACTGATACGGATGCAGGCACAGGCTCTTATACAGGTGCAGAGGAAGGTGTAGGCGGAGCTGGTACAATTACCGAGAATAAATTCAGCTTCCGTATTCCGCTTGCTTCGATACCTGTGACTATTACAGCCGGCACCCGGCTCACCTCCATTGCTTCCCTGAATCCTTTCGGCGCAGGCAGCACTTCCGAATTTGGCGGCGTTTCCGTAGCCTCCAACCTGCCTGTTCATTTCACTTCCTTCAACGGACGTGTAAAAGACGGCCAATCACTCCTCACCTGGACCACCGCCGAAGAACAGAACAACAGTTATTTTGAAGTACAGAAGAGCGCTAACGGCAGCACTTATACCAGCATTGGAAAAGTAAGCCCCAAAGGCGGACACACCAATCAATACGAATTCACCGACGGATCAACCCTCGCCAGCATCAACTACTATCGCCTGAAGCAGGTAGACCTCGACGGCAGGTTTATGTACAGCAAAGTACTGATCCTCAGAAACAACCTGGAGAAGTTCTCCGTAAAAGCTGGTCCTAATCCATTTGCAGGCAACATCAGCCTCTTCTACCAACTGGAAAAAGACGAAGCCCTCCAGATACGTTTGTATGACCAGGGCGGCCGTACCGTGAAGCAATACACTACACGTGGCGGAGCCGGTGTCAACACCTACAATATCACCGATCTCAACAACCTGCCCAAGGGCAATTATACCCTGGAGCTGACCGGCGAAACCGTGAAGCACAGGCAGCAGGTGATCAAACAATAAGATTTAACACTTATTAATATACTATAAAGGCTCCCAATCCGGGAGCCTTTTGTATATTGGGACGGTAACCCCTTAACTAATAACAATATGAATTCCTCTACCAAACTACTTTGCCTGGCAATTGCTATTGCCACCCTGTCCAGTTGTGCTTCCATCGTTAGTAAAAGTAATTGGCCCGTTACCTTTCATTCCAATCCCGTAGGCGCCAATATTACCATTACCAATAAAAAAGGTATTGAAGTGTATTCCGGTAAAACGCCTGCTACCATGAAATTGAAATCAGGCTCAGGCTTCTTTGGCAAAGAATCCTACACCGTAGTGCTCAATTTAGATGGCTATGAAGCCAAAACGCTCAAGCTCGATTGTAAACTGAACGGTTGGTATTTTGGCAACATCCTGTTTGGAGGATTGATCGGCTTGCTCATTGTAGATCCCGCTACCGGCGCCATGTACAAGCTTGACAAAGATTTTATTGAAGAAACATTGAGCAAAGGCCCCGCTGCCACTACCCAGGCTACCGGCAACCAGCCTTCCCTGCAAATATTGAACAAAGACGAAGTGCCTGCCAGTTGGTCCAGCCACATGGTTAAGTTGTAACCTGAATGCTGTTTGAAAAATACTAAAGGCTGCCTGAACATTGATTCTGGCAGCCTTTTGCTATATCAGCGACTTATTGCCGATTGCCGACTGCCGATTCACGATTTCACCATTCCGTCAATTCGTTTCATGAGTTCCATACAAGCCCGGCCATTGTGGTAAGGACATTTCCACAGGCCGGCCTTATCTTCCCACGACATGATCGTCTTGTCTGTGCCGGAGGCCTCATTGAGCACGCCCCAGCGCCACTCGCCAAATTCCGTATCGATCATATTTTCCCGGATAAACTCCCAGTTGTTGAGCGTATGTTGCAGGAAAATGTTGTCACTACTCATTTGCCAGGCATGAAAGAAACCTACCAGCGCTTCTGCCTGCGGCCACCAATGCTTTTCTTTTACCCATAAGTTGGTAGCACTATCCTGCTCATACCACATGCCTCCATCAAAATCCAATCCCCGGGCAGCTGCATAAGCCATTTGCAGGGCTACCTTCTTCACCCGGATGATCAGCTCACCATCGGAAACGATATTCGCCGCTTCCACCAATAACCACGAAGCTTCTATATCATGCCCAAAAGAGACGATCGTACTCCGGGCATGCCAATGCTCATCAAAGAACAATATTTGGTGGTGGCTGACAGGATGAATGATATGGTCCAGGAAATTATTGATCAGGCGGGTAATTTGCCGCCGCAAACCATCATCGGGCCATATTGCATAAAGATTCGTATAAGCTTCCAATACATGCAGGTGCGTGTTCATGGACTTTTGCTCATTGGCATCCTTCGCGCTTAACCGCAGATCCTTCATCGGTTGCCACTCCCGGTCAAAGGCTTCCAGGTAGCCTTCCCGCTCCCGGTCATAGCTGTATCGCTCGATGAGCGTGTACAATTCGATCGCCCGGTCCTTCACCAATTCCTGCCGGGAAGCTTTATAATATTCGCAGAAAGCATACAAAGTGAAGGCCTGCGCATACACCTGCTTTTTCGTATCGAAGGGGTGACCGGCATGGTCTACCGTCCAGTAAACACCACCCATTACTTCGTCGGCAAAATGCATGACAATATATTCATAAGCCCTGGTAGCCATGGCCAGGTAGGGCTGATGCTGCGTACGATTCCAGGCAGCGGAAAATGCCCATAGAATGCGGCTGTTCAGCACACTCCCTTTGGGGGCCAGGATATCAATAGTGTTGTGGTGATCAATACTGCCATAAAAACCGCCATACTGCTCGTCCTGGGCATGGTCTATCCACCAGGAAAGAATGGAACGGAATTCTTGTTCGATCTCGCGGCGGAATACGAATAACTGGTGACGTACAGGCTCGTCCTGTATAACAGGGGTTGTCATGCGTAAATATAAGTAATGAAATAGTAAACCAATAAGTACAACTACGGTGTTGGAACCCGCGGTAGCAGAATTTGATTTTAATCAGTTCAAAATTATCCACGCCCTGCATCAGCAGCAAACAAGCATTGATTATCAACCCTTCACATCATGGTATTTTTCCGGCAGTCCCCTCCCTGTCCAGTGTTACGCCATCACTTTGCTGGTCCAGGTAAGATTGGTTCCCTTCAATAATATGGACCAGGGTTTCGGCAGAACTGGCAGACCGGAGACCATCGGGTGGCGTATGCATGACGTAATCGGTAAGCTGTTCAATAGTAGAGGTAGCCACATGCAGGCGCGTATCGGAGGAGGCATAATAAATGAATACTTTTCCATCCTCATCGGCGATCCAGCCGTTGCAGAACAATACATTGGACACATCGCCTACCCTTTCCTCCCCTTCCGGCGCCATAAAATAACCCGCAGGCTTGTAGATCACTTTGGTGATATCCTGCAGGTCCGTCATGAAGAGGTACAAAACATAGCGCAGCCCTGCGGCCGTATGCCGCACCCCATGCGCCATATGCAGCCATCCGGCGGAGGTTTTCAGCGGTTCGGGGCCTAGGCCATTCTTGGCCTCATACACCGTATGGTATCGTTTTTGATCGATCACCACCTCTTCTGTGATGATGGCCTGTTCGATCGTCTTGCTCAATCCAAAACCAATACCGCCGCCGCTGCCGGCATTGATGAACCCATCCTGCGGACGCGTATAAAAAGCATACTGGCCATTCACCAGTTCAGGATGCAGCACCACATTGCGCTGCTGGGGTGATGGTGTCTGCAGGTCCGGCAGTCGTTCCCAGTTCACCAGGTCTTTCGTACGGGCTATACCACACTGCGCAATAGCCGCCGACTGATCCGCTTCCGGCGCCCTGGGGTCCCTGCGCTCCGTACAGAAAATGCCATACACCCATCCATCTTCATGCTGCACCACCCGCATATCATAAATATTAGTATCCGGTATTTCTGTTTCAGGCATCTGGATGGGATAATCCCAAAACCTGAAACCATCAATGCCATTATCACTTTCCGCTACTGCAAAAAAAGATTTCCGGTCCAGTCCTTCCACCCGGGCGATCACCATGTACTTCCCCTTCCATTTGATAGCACCGGCATTGAACACCGCATTGATGCCAAAGCGTTCCATCAGGTGCGGATTGGTGCCATAGTTTAAGTCATACCGCCAGAAGATCGGCGTATGCTGGTGCGTAAGCACCGCATGCCTGTACCGGCGGTAAATACCATTGAACGATTCCATGGCCTCATTGGGTACGCGGATCAATTGCTCATAACTACTTTCCAACTGCTCTAATCTCTTTAGAAATGCTTTATACATCTTGCATCATTTAATTGAGAACATCATTTTCATATTTTTCAATCCCGCATATTCAGTCTACTCAAAGCTGTGAACCACAAGTTACGAGCCACGAGCTGCGAGCTTCGAGCGAATACAAGCGAAACCTTCTTGCTCGCAGCTCGTAGCTCACAGCTCGAAGCTGTTTAATCCTCCAGTTTATCCCACCAGGTCCTTTTCAGTATCAGTACAATCACTAATAATATTCCTATTGTAATCAGCAACGGCAACTTCAGCCACAATACGATGTACATGGGCAGCAGCGTAAGACAACATTGCGCTACAATACCCAGCACTACATTGAACATATCCAGTTTAAAGCGCCTGTTGGGCACAAAGGCCGGATCTGCTGCTACTACCAGTGCATGTACCGGCTGCCAGAAACCCCAGGGCTTTACCGTTCTGTAAAAGGTCTTTAATATTTCCATATCAGTAGCAGGCGCCGTATACGTGCCCACGATGCTGCCCGCCAGCGAGATCACAAACAACCAGGGCCAGTAATAGAGATCGAGGCCGCCAACCAGCTTGGGAAAGATCAACGCCGCCACAATGCCGCTGGTCATGCCCCAGAAAAAACCATGTGCATTGAAGCGCCACCAATACCACTTGAGCATATTGGCGGCTATGTAACCGCCGTACAGTCCGCCCACGATCCATTGCAATACACTGTTTACATTTTTGGCAAAGAACCCCAGCGCCACCCCAATCGTCACCACCACAATACCCGCCAGGTAATTCATAGAGATCACCCGCTTGTTCGGCGCCTGCGGGTCCACATATTTCAGGTAGATATCGTTGACGATATACGCCTGTGCAGCATTGAGCGTTCCGGAAAAAGTACCCATGAAGGCCCCCAGCAAGCCCGTCAATACCAGTCCCAGGATACCCACCGGTAAAAAGGCATTGATGGTGGCAGGCAGCACTTTTTCGAAATCCGTTCCCCCGGCAGTATCTCCCAGGTCCAGCTGATGATAATACAACAAGGCCAATACCGTGAGCCCGATGATCATCGAGTAACGAATGGGCAGCAGGATGATCGATACAAAGCCACTCATTTTCGAAGCCTCGCGCGGTGAGCGCGTAGACAATACTTTCTGCATATCATAATTGGGCGCAGGTCCTGCCAGGCTGGCCAGCACCCCTTTGAACAACATCATCATAAAGAATATCCCAAAGAGACCAAAACCATCCTCACTGATCTTTTTATTCGCATCTGGTATGATCTGCCTCCAGTCGAGGTCCAGCTTCCAGCCAAAGGCGGGCGTTTCCCAGCCGGCCGGCACCGTCAAGGTTTTTCCATGTAAATGGATCATAGCGATCACCGCAATGGAGATACAAGCCACCGTCATCACACAATACTTGATCACATCACCCAGCACGATACTGTGCATGCCACCCAGTATAGAATAGAACATGGCAAAGAGCGTGAAGATGATGCCATAGAAATGCGGCACAAATTCACGCGAGATGGCAAAGGGTACATAGTCTTTTACCAGGTCCCAGGGCACAAAGATCTCAATGAACTTACCCAGTCCCACAAAGCCATAGGCCAGGAAACCAAAACAGCTCAGCAGCGCAAAGGCCACTGTAATATTGTGCGACCCTCTTACCCCTTTCCCACTGCTGCCAAACCGCGTAGCCAGCCATTCGGCGCCCGTAGTGGCATTGGAGCGGCGCAGCCACTTAGACAGGAACATCATCATAAACACCTGGTTGAATACCGGCCATAGCCAGGGTATCCAAAGACTTTTCATGCCATATACAAAACAAAGCGCCACCATCCACATCGTGCCGCTGATATCGAACATGTCCGAGGCATCGCTGAGTCCGAGCATATACCAGGGCAGTTTCTTACCACCCATCAGGTAGTTTTCCTTGTTGGTCCGCGCCTTCTTTCTAAGTACCCAGCCTATCACGACCATCGTAACGAGATAGGCTACAATAATGCTAATGTCCAATACGGTTAACTTCATACGGTGCTATTCATTTAATTGATGTCAGGCTGAGCTTGTTGAAGCCCGTCAACAGGGTGGGTCGCCCTTTCGGGGCGGCTCACCCTGATCCCGACAACCTACCTCAATTTATACATTTCCGGCACCTGATTGCCCATTATGATAGAAGCGCTTTTAGCAAGTTGATCCTGAACATCCATTTTTTGTCATCCCGAATCCCTCTTTTTTGTCATCTCGAATCCTCCTTATTTGTCATCTCGAACGAAGCGCAGCGTAGTGAGAGATCTGCTTGCGAAGCAAACGTTCTCTTCGATAACAGATTTCTCCCTGCGGTCGAAATGACAAAGTAGGAAGAAACGTAACACCCTTTTTTGTCATCCCGAATACTACTTTTTGTCATCCCGAATCCTCCTTCTTTGTCATCCCGAATCCCTCTTTTTGTCATCTCGAATCCTCCTTATTTGTCATCTCGAACGAAGCGCAGCGTAGTGAGAGATCCGCTTGCGAAGCAAACGTGTATTCTTCTGTATTCTGTATTCTATATTCTGTATTCTGTATTCTGTATTCTACTTATACAGCTTCCTCTCCGCCACCTCTTTCTCAAACAAAGTCCGCTCCAACTGGTAGAACTTAATAAAATCAGCTTCCGATGCCTGGCCCTTGTAGGGCGCATAGTAATGCATCTTCTGGTTCCAGGGCGCATAGCCATGGTTGCGCCACACTAACACATACGATATTTTGTATTCTCCAATTGCTTTTAGCAAGGTCTCTGTCCACCAGTGGGCATAAGGAATAGCTTCATAACCGGTTTCCGTAAAGGCCGCCAGCTTATTCTTTTCCTTCGCCACTTCATCGAGGATGCCCATCAGCACCTGCGTATGCTTCACAAACCAGTCATTCGTCTGCGGGTCCTCGTATTGGTAGGCGTCAAAACTCACCATATCCACCATGTCATCATCCGGATACCGTTGCAGGAATTCCGCTTTTGTTGTAAAGTCGCCGCTCGTATTGTATACATACAGGAGGTGGTGTACTTTCTTTTCCTGCTGCAGGTAATACATCGTAAAGCGCCAGAGCGTCTTGAATTCAAAGTCTGTGCAGGCATTGCGGCACCACCAGAACCAGTTGCCGGTTAATTCATGGTAAGGCCGGAACAATACCGGTATCAACTCTCCTTTCTTTCCTTTCAGCGAAAGCAAAAAAGCCGCTACCTTATCCAGCCATTCCGTGTACAAAGCATGTTGTTCTCCGCCCGGCAGGATGGCCCTTACCGTACCGTGTGTGGTATCCCAGGCGCCTTTTTCCTTGCCCAGCGGACTGCGGGCGTGCCAGCTAATGGTGATCACCCCGCCCCGTTCATAACCTTCCTGTATATACTGCCGCATCTTTTTGAAGGGTATACCATCCAGGTTATTGGCATTGTCCAGCTCGATGCCACCGAGGTCCCAGCCATAGACAGCCGGGTAATCCCCTGTCACGTCCTTTACATCACTTCTGCCCGGCACATATTTCCACCCTACACCATAAGCCAGGTCATCCTGGTGACCAAACATGATGCCGCCACTATTGGCCAGTTGTTTCAGGTTGCGGTACAGGTTCACCGTTTCTTTGGTAGCCAGCGGGTCCGCAGGTTGGTCCTGTGCCGCCACACCGCTTACCCATACCAGGCAAAATATCCAGCTGTTTATTTTCCTCATTCGTTGATTTTTATAAAGACCGGTGCGTCCCCTAACGGGTCCGCGTCGTTGCTATAAAACATTGTTGCTACAAAGCTTTGGCTCCTCTGGAGCTAAAAACCCCTTGCAACGTTATAACATTCTACAATACTTCGCTCTTCAACAGGCCCTGTAGGGGCCTCCGCTTTGTAGAAAAAAACGTATTAAAAGTGTATTGTGCGCCGTAGGTGCACCCCTCTCATACGTCCTCCCGGCCGCACGCGTCTACCTATTTTACCAACAAAATATTATCAAACAACAAGGTCTTCGGATCATCATTGATCTGCATGATAAAGGTTTCCAGTTCTGCCACCCCTGCATTTTTAAATATGCTAAGATCAAATTTGTAATACGTCCACACATTGGGTGGGATCGTGAGCGTCTGGTCATTCGTCCAGTTGAGATTGAACTTCATTTTCTTTTCTACATCCGCCCCCTTGATCCAGAAGGTAACAAACCGGTAGGGCGCCAACACCGCTTTTACTTTGGCATGCAATTGCATACCACCCCAGGCGCCGCTGTACGCAGCCTGCATGGAAGCCGTCCCCGTTATCTTATCTGTAGTAGTGGCTGTATTCGTAAGGCTCCAGGACCAGTCTTCCCAATCCCCGTGCAAGGCGTCTTTAAAGATCGCATACGCTGCATCCACATTGGTAAAGATCTGCGTAGTGGTCATCGTGCCCGAAGCGTTGGTGATGACCAGCTTAGCCGTATTCACCGGAGAAGCAGGCATCGTGATCACCAGTTTCTTTTTTTCCTTCGATACGATCGTCGCTTCCGTGGTAGTGCCATCCAGCACCACTTTACTTACACTTTCCAGGTTGCCGCCCGTGAGCGTAATGGTAGTGCCTGCCTGGAAGTCGACCGGGAAAGCCGTGGCAACCGTAGGCAGCGCCACCACTGAAAAAGCCACCTTTACCGATTTACCATCCACATTGGTGAATATGATGTTCTGGTCACCGCCATTGGCTGTATCCGGCACCCGGAAGATCACTGCATCAGCTGTGTTAAATACAGGATTGAAAGCAGCAGGCACATTGCCATTGTCAAACACAATGGAGCGCATATCTGCCAGGTCGCTGCCCGTCAGGGTCAACACCGTTCCGCCGGAAGCTTTTATGGGGTCGAGTTTATTGGCCGTAGGATTGGCCCGCCCCGCATCCGCGTCTTTTTTACAGGACACCATCACCAGCCCGCTGACTGCCAGCAGCAACATGGCTTTTGATATAGCTAGAAGAATCGATTTCATTTTGTATACATTTTAAGCATTGTTAGTTAATTGCCGATTGTCAGCGTTTACCCCACCTTAACGGGGTTGAGCTTGTCGAAGCCGGACCCAGGCACCTGTCTCTTCCTTTGCCTTTCCGCTCGCAGCTCGTAGCTCGCAGCTTGCCTTAATAGTAGCTTATCGCCGGCTCTTTCAGTTTCGGATTCTCTACCGTCTCCGATTGCGGCACCGGCAGGAACAACTGGCTGGCCGAGCTCAATATCACTTTCAGGCTGTTGATCGTTCCGTTGTCATTCAGGGAACCCCGCTCCTGTTTGGAAATGATCTCTTTCGCTTTCTCAAATCCCTGCCGTTGGATATCGAACCAGTAGTCTCCTTCAAAGGCAAATTCCACCTTGCGCTCGTGCAGCAGCAGGTCTTTCGTCAGGTTGCTGACCGGTGTAAGCTGCGCCCGCGTATGCACTGCATTGAAAGCAGCCAGCGCCGTACCATCCGCCGTAGACGTTCCGCTGCCCATCACCGCTTCTGCATAGATCAGCAACACATCGGCATAGCGAAGGATATAGGTACACATGCTCGTGTGTGGACCATTCACCGGTTCATCCGCCCGCTTAGGACCTACAATGTATTTCTGCACATTGGAGCGTGTAGGTGTTTTGATCTTAAAGTCGTTAGTCTGATTGGTAGTGGTATCATACATAAAGCCCGCAGGGAAGTTCTCATTGACCCAATCCAATTTGGTAAATCCATGCTGCATCACACTCCAGTCCCGGCGCTTATCACCCTCACCATAGCCCGTTGCCTTATCCAGCATATCCAGCGATGGCACACAGGCCGAATAACCATCTGCCGTAGTGGGTTTGGGCTTCAGCAGGGGCTGTGGTCCCAGGTATTGCTGGTAAGGATTGCCGCCATTCCAGCTCATCGATGCCTGCCATTGCAGCGCAAACAAGGATTCTTTGTTGTTATTGGCTTTGGAAGTAGTGAACATAAACTGGTAATCACTCATTAGCCCTATCTTCTGCGAAGCAGTGGCATAGTCTATTACTTCCTTGGCTTTTGCTTTGGCTTTGTCATAGTCCTTGTTGTACAAATACAATTTGGCCATGAGTCCCTTGGCTGAGTACTTCGTCACACGGCCCGGCTGGTAAGGTTCTTCCGGCAGGTTGGCTTCGGCAAACTGGAGGTCTTCCAGCGCAAACCGCAACACATCCTTCTGAAAATAACGGGGCACCGCATACTTGCCGGGAGCTGTAAGCGCAATGGGATCTTCCACAATGGGTGCATCACCAAATGCCCGGGCAATATAGAAATAGGCAAAGCCGCGGATAAACCGGGCTTCGGCAATACCCTGTGTGAGGTAAGGCGCCGCGCCTGCTTTGGCTGCTTTTTGCTCAAAGGTCTTCACCAGCACCGCCGCATTGCCGGCAGCTTTGTAACAGGATTTCCAGGTAGCGCCTACCAGCCCGTCTGTACTTTGTACATTAAAGCTGTAAAAGGTTTTGTAGTTGTCATCACGCGTGTACAAAGTACCGCCCATTACATCGCCCACATCGATGAAGGCTTTGTCAAACCAGTCGCCCCATACCGAATTGTACAGGATGCCCGTGGCCCCATTCACTTCCGTGGCATTGTTGTAATAATTGTCCAGGGTTGGACTGGTCTCTGAAGGATGATCCAGGAATGTTTTCTTGCAGGAGCTGGCAACACATCCGGCAGCCAGCAATGATATAATGATCTTCAATTTCATGGTAATTAGCTTTAAATGGCCTTAGAATTCAATGTTTGCACCTACCGTGATCGTTCGGGGATTGGGATAGTGCCCGTCATCGATGTTCATACGCGTTACATTGTTGTTGAGCGAACCCAGGTCAGGATCATACCCTGAATAACCCGTGAAGGTGTAAATATTCTGGGCCGATACATACAAGCGGGCATTCGTGAGCTTCACTTTGCCGATCAGGTTCTTCGGCAGGTTATAACCCAGCGTAAGCGTTTGTATCCGCAGGAAGGAGCCATCTTCCACAAAACGGTCCGATATACGGAAGTTGTTGTTGTGCCAGGGATTGAAGCGGGGTAAACTACCATTGGTATTGGTAGGGGTATACCTTTCCAGCACGTCTTTCGACTGGTTGTTGTAGGCATTTGTCAGCCCTTCCGTTTGCCGGCGTACGATATTGAATATTTTAGCGCCTACACTGCCATAGAGGAATACGCCCAGGTCGAAATTCTTATAGTTGACCGTGTTGTTGAATCCGAAAGTGAACTTGGGGTTGGGGTTACCAATGAATTCCACATCCTTGTCATCGATCACTTTATTGCCGTCGAGGTCTTTGAACATGACATCACCCAGCCAATAGGTCTTCATGCCTACAGGCAGGCCCCAGTTGGTGCCACTATTGAGCTGGTCCATCGACCTGAACAGCCCGTTTGTTACATAACCATAGAAAGAGCCTACCGGCAATCCTTGTTTGGTAAGCGTCACTACCGGATCGTTGCCGGAATAATCTGTTTTCACCCGGCCCGTAATGGCCGCATCGGGTGTATTGAGGCGATTGAGGATATTCTTGTAATGACTAAAGGTGACCGTTGTCTTCCAGGTAAGGTCCTTTGTCTGTACGTTGTACGTGGTCAGCGAGATATCGATACCTGTGTTCGTCATCTCCCCATCGTTGGCAATGGGTGTCCAGATATCGTTCCAGTTATTGCTATTCGTTT
Organism: Paraflavitalea soli; assembly: GCF_003555545.1. Classification (GTDB taxonomy): domain Bacteria; phylum Bacteroidota; class Bacteroidia; order Chitinophagales; family Chitinophagaceae; genus Paraflavitalea; species Paraflavitalea soli. The sequence continues at coordinate 2,140,710 of NZ_CP032157.1, forward strand.
GTTCACCCAGGCCTGAGAAATCACCCAGCTGCGTAGCCAGCAACATGTCTGTCGTCACCTTTTTGTACACGTCTACACTCAGGTCTACCCTCCTGTTGAACAAGGTGGCATCCACACCGGCATTGTACGTGATCACCGATTCCCAGCCCAGGTCCGGATTACCCACGTTGCGGGGAATACCGCCCGGACCAAAGGGTCCTTCTGTGAGCAGGCGGATATTGGTCGTATAAGAATTGGCAGCTACATTCTGGTTGCCCACCGCGCCCGCACCGGCCCTGAACTTGAGGTAATTGAGCCATTTGATGTTTTGCATAAATGCCTCATTGCTGGCCGTCCAGGATACAGAGGCTGCCGGGAAATAACCTACACGGTTGTTCTCACCAAAAGCAGAAGAAGCATCCCGACGCACCGAAGCACTCAGCGAATACTTTTCATCATACGTATAGTTCAACCGGGCAAAATAAGATTCCATGCTCCACTCCCCGGCTCCGGCGCCGATCTGTTCACCCGACCCATTGCCACCGGCGCCAGCTGCCAGCGAAGGCAGGTTGAGCGTGAGGTTGGTCCTGTAAGCCTGTATATTGTCCCAGCGCGAATACTGCGCTTCATGACCCCCTGTAGCATTCACCGCATGCTTGCCAAAGCTGTTATTGTACGTGAGGTAACTCTTAACGGCCCAGTAATAACTATTACCTCTTTCTTCCCGCAGGTGACTGGGGCTAAGAATGATCTCCCTCGATGCTTCATTCTGCACAAAAGGCTGGTAAGCCTTGCTGCTGCTGAGGTTGAAATCATAGTTTACCTCATTGCGGAAAGTAAGCCCTTTCAGTATCGTCAGGTCCGCATAGAGACTACCGAAAGCCTTGGATTGAATTGTGCGCACATCCCGCAGTTCTGCCAGCGCTACCGGGTTGCGCGGGTTACCGAAGGTGATGCCACCGATCGATGTAGTAGTGGCATAACTGCCATCGAAGGTCCTGATCGGCGCTGCCGGACTGTTGTACAATACTACACCCGTTACCGCATCAAATCCATCTGTGAGCGCTATCTTCTGGTTGCTGCGCGAGAGGTTGGCGCTTACCCCTGCCCGCAGCCAGGTCTTCACCTGCTGATCGAGGTTGAAGCGGAGCGAATAGCGGTTGAATTCAGAACCGATGATGATACCCGTTTGGTTATAATAGTTGCCCGAGAAATAGTAATTCGTTTTGCCTTGCCCACCGGAGAAAGACAATTGGTGGTTCTGGATCAGCCCCGTACGGAAAATGGCATCCTGCCAGTCCGTTCCTTCACCCAGTAAAGCGGGATTCTTAAACTCACCCGTGCTGTCCATACCATCACCGGCGGCCCTTACTTCATTGACCAGCGAGTTGAGGTAACCGCCATATTCCTGCAGGTTCATGATCGGCAGTTTTTTGGGGATCGACTGCCAGCCGAAATAAGTATCATAAGCTATCTTGCCTTCGCCCGCCTTGCCTCTTTTCGTATTGATCAATACCACGCCATTGGCAGCGCGGGAACCATAGATCGCCTGTGCCGAAGCATCTTTGAGGATATCGATAGAAGCGATATCAGAGGGGTTCAGGCTGGCCAGCACACTTTGTCCCGTTTGGCCCGATCCGCCGCCCAGTACATTCTGCTCCAGGCTATTGATCGTACCGCCCATGGGTACACCATCTATTACATATAGCGGATCGTTGCCATTGACACTGGTAATACCGCGCACCCTTACCGATACGCCGCCGCCGGGTTGTCCGCCATTGCTGGAGACCGTTACCCCGGCTACCTTACCCTGGATGGCCTGGTCGGCCCCGGCCACCGGTATATTCTTCAGGTCACGTTCAGTAACAGACGAGATCGAAGAGGTTACATTGGCACGCTTGGCTGTACCATAACCTATGACCACCACTTCATTCAACCGCGTGTCGGCCACTGTGAGCGTGGCCAGTACCGAGGTCTTACCGTCGATGGATATTTCCTGGGCATCCATGCCCACATAGGAAACCACCAGTGTTTTTGTATTGGGGGGAACAGCTATTTTAAAGGCGCCATTGGCATCTGTGGTAGCTGTGATCTTCTCTCCTTTTACCCGTATAGTGGCATTACTAAGCGGAGCGCCATTTTGATCGGAGATAATGCCTGTCACCGTTTTTTGTTGACCAAAGGCGATGGAGAAGGAGGATATGCATAATAGTACACCTAGCAGTATCCTGGGGAATACTTTATTTCTCATATAGCAAGAATGTTTGACCCAAAACTATCCCCCCAATTACTTCAGTACAAGTACTTTTTTGACCAATACTTGTATTTTTTAGTATAAAATATCACCACAACACATTATTGAAACAATTAAAATAAGCCACCACACTGCATTTCATCAAATATTCAAACAAATCAAGGAACTGATACTTTATTTACAGTTGTTTATATAATTTTGATATATTACAAGCACATATTCTCTCCATTATGAACAAGGCGGCAAAGAATGATATCCTCCGGGAGATCACTCCCCTCACCCAAAGTGATTGCTTTACCCTGTTTTCCAGGGTAAAGACCGAGTTTGACTTTCCCCTGCATTACCATGAGGAATTTGAACTGAACTTCATTCAGCATGCAAAGCACGCACAGCGGATGATTGGTGATCACATAGAAGAGATAGATGATATTGAGTTGGTATTGGTGGGACCTAATCTGCAGCATGCCTGGTTTACCCATAAGTGTAAGGGAAAAGAGATCCGGGAGATCACCATACAATTTCACAAGGACCTGTTTGATGACAAACTCCTTCGCCGCAACCAGCTGAATTTTATCCGTACCATGTTTGAGCGTTCTGTGCGGGGGATTTTATTCTCCCGCGAAACCGCCCAGCAGGTAGCGCCGCGCATCATCGAGCTCAACCGCAAGCATGGTTTTGATTCTGTGCTGGAACTCATGTCTATCCTGCACGACTTGTCTACCTCCCGCAATATGCGCACCCTCTCTGATTCGTCTTTCAATACCACTGAACCTTTCAGTTATAACAGCCGGCGTATCGAAAAGACCTTTGAGTACATGAACCAGAATTTTGACAAGCCCATTACCCTGGGCGAAGTGGCCAGGCTGGCCAATATGTCGGAGGTAGCTTTCAGCCGCTTTTTCAAACAGCGTACCGGCAATACCTTTATTGACAGCTTAACAGAGATAAGACTGGGCCATGCTTCCCGTATGCTGATCGATACCACCCAGTCCGTAGCTGAGATCGCCTACCATTGCGGGTTCAACAATATCTCCAACTTCAACCGTATTTTCAGGAAAAAGAAAGGCTGTACCCCCAGGGATTTCAGGGAAAGCTTTTCGGGCAGACGCATTTTTATTTAGAAAGCTGCGAGCTTTGAGCTACGAGCTGCGAGCAATGCAAGGGAACCCACTACAGGAATGCAGGAAAACAAAAAGCCCCACGCTTGGAAGCGCAGGGCATGCATATACATATTGAGATGACCCAATCTCAACTATAACTTTACATTTTTCAAACGCTTCTGGATGCTTTGCCACCCACTATCGAAGCAAAGGTGTATTCTTCTGGATTCTGTATTCTACATTCTATATTCTCTCCCTACAGTTCGAATATCAGTTGTTCATCCCTATTCTCTACCGGTATCTTCCGTAGAAAATTATCATATCCTTCTTCATTATCATGGCTGCTGGCAGCACCGTAGGAATCAAGGCTATAGCCTATCAGTCCGTCGTGGGCTTCTATCACATACAGTACAGAGGAGTCATCGGGATTGGATTCTCCTTCAAAGCGGTATGTTTTAATGATCTTCAGGTCTTCCGGTTGGTAATTCTTTCCCCTTCCGGCTGTAAATCCTTCCGGCGTCCAGCGGAACTCATTGTCCTTCTTTTGCAGCCGCAACTTTTCCAGCACCTGTACTAAAGTGGTCATTTGTTCTGATCTGTTCATGGCGGTGTTTTGAGGTATAATTTCAAAAGGTGTGCCATGGGAAGGCAACAAGGCAACGAGGCACCGAGGCAATAACTGGCGCGCTTTGTCCCAAATTAGCTGGCGCAAGGATGCAGGGCACGAGTGCGGCGGGGTACATGTGCCCGAAATGAATGCAGGGACTGTATAAATAAATCCCCGTTTTGGGCAATTAGCTTCTTGTCATTTTGAATCTCCCTTTTTTGTCATCCAGAACCCTTTTGCCATCCCGAACGAAGCTTCCTTTTTTGTCATCTCGAACGTAGCGGATCTCTCACTACGCTGAATCATACGGTACCATGTTGTTCTTGCTTGTATACCAGGATTGGAATATAGCTCATAAATTTCATAATCTGTAAATCCGCCCAATTAATGGAGCTTGGCTTCCTTGCAACCGACGTCTCAGTAAACAGGACTACGATTTTATTTGTACATTTACTATCAAATTACATGTATGTCTGATTACAAGTTTGATAGAACTGCATTCAGAATGATGACTTTTAAAGAAGCAGATACAGCCAATGTGTTTGACAAGAGCATCCCATATGCTGAACGTTTACGTCAGGCATACTTTCTTATTGCACAGGCTTATGGCTTTTCAATGACCGATCAGCCTAAATTAGATAGAAGTTATTTTTCCAGTCGGAAACAAAACAATTAATGGGTAATATTTTCAATGACGACTTTAGGGATTTTATCCAGGCCATGAATAACCACAATGTGGAATATATTCTTGTTGGTGGTTATGCTGTAATTCTGCATGGTTATAGGAGAGTTACCGGAGATATGGACATATGGGTTAAGAGGACTAAAGAAAACTATTCAAAGCTTACCCGTGCATTTGCTGAATTTCGCCTTCCAGTTTTCGATATGACCGAGCAAAAGTTTTTGGATGCAGCGACAACCGATGTATTTTCTTATGGCAGGCCTCCAGTAAGTATTGATATAATTACCGAACTCAAAGGGGTACAATTTGATGAGGCTTTTTCTCAAGCTCAGATCTTCAACGAAAACGAATTAATGATTCGATTTCTACATTTTAACAATCTGATCCAGGCAAAAAAAGCAGCAGGGCGCCATAAGGACCTAGATGATATTGAGAAATTAACTTCAGGAGAATAATTCCCAACCAATTTGCTCTTGGTTTATACGAGAACCAATTAACACACAAAGCTATAACTGCATTCCTACACCTTCCATATCACCCTGTACGACCTCGCCTTTGTAGGGGCCATCTTTGTAGGGCTCACTTTTGCCCTCCTTTTATGGTTCACCAGGTCCGTTAACCGCAGCGCCAACCGGTTTCTTGCCCTGGCCCTGGTTACCATGGTGCTGTGGATGATGCGGGTGTTGGCTAGTAATGTACAGCTGCACAGCTACCTGCCCCACTGGGACCGTTTACCAATGCAATTTTTGCTGGCCCTGGGTCCACTGATCTATTTTTATGTACTTAAAATTACACACCGGCAGTATCAGTTTGGGTGGAGGGATCTATTGCATTTCAGCCCCCTGCTGCTGGAACAGGGAGCGCTGGCGCTGGCGCCTACCTATGTTACGCAGGTCTTTCAACAACTGAACCCGGTAGTACAGGTACTGGTATTTATTTCGATGATCATCTACCTGTACCAGTGCAACCGGCTCATACAGGGTTTTTACCGGCAGCTGCAGCCCGTTTTGATGGACAGGCCCCTGGTCGAATTCCGGTGGCTGCGCCGCCTGCTGGCAGCAACCGCTTTGTTATGGTGCTTGTGGATAGCCTGTGCCGCCGCCGGGCATTTTATATATCGTGGCCAATCCGGCCTGCAGGTTTATTACCCTTTCTATATCCTTTTTGCTGTAATGATGATATGGACGGCAGCGGCTGCCTTCCTGAAGCCACAAGCGGGCGTCATGACCCAAGCGCCTGCACCCGGTAAGCCGCCCATACCTGCTGAGGTGAGGGCAAAAGCTGCCTGGCTGAAGAAGGCCATGGAAACCAACCGGTATTACGAGGAACCGGAATTAACCCTCCCCCTGCTGGCTGAAAAACTCCGGCTGCCTCCCCACGAATTGTCACGGGTCATCAATACCGTGTTTAAAAAAAGCTTCAACGATTTCGTCAATGAATACCGCGTCCGCGATGTGGTATCCAAAATGCAGGACCCGGCTTTCGATAAGATGACCCTGCTGGGGATCGCTTATGATGCCGGGTTCAACTCAAAATCTACCTTTAACCGTGCTTTCAAACAAATAACCGGAAAAACCCCTGCCGAATGGAAGCATGACCTGGAAAATAAGGGGTCATCTTATCATTTGACACCCTCGTCACGTACGGCCGCGGTAATTTCAAGCCATCCATCCACACCTGCGTGGGCTGGTATGAAATTAAACCGCCAATACATGTTTAAAAATTATTTCAAGACTTCCTGGCGCAGCCTCCTCCGCCATAAAATGTATAGCCTCATCAACGTGCTGGGCCTGGCCCTGGGTATTTGTGTCTGCCTGGTTATTTACCTGATCACCCGGTACGAATATAGTTTTGATACCTTTCACCAGGACCGTGACCGTATCTTTTGTGTGGATGCCGAAATGCATGGGCGTCATTTGAATAGCATACCTGGCCCTATGCCGGCCGCCATGCGCCAGGAAATGACCGGTTTTGAAACCATGGCTGCCTTTCAAACCTATACCGCCAGCGTAACGATACCAGGGGGCCAACAGGGAGATGCCCTGCACTTCACCGACGACGGCAGCCTCGCTATTGCGGAGCCCCAATACTTCGACATCTTTCGTTACCAGTGGTTGAGTGGAAATCCCAGGACTGCCCTGATGATGCCCAACTCGGTGGTGCTTACCGCGGAAAAGGCCCAACAATACTTTGGCGATGCCAGCCCGGACAGGATCATCGGCCGGACCATTTATTACCAGGATTCGCTGATGGTCACCGTGACAGGTATCGTCGCCAATTGGACAGGCAACAGTGATTTTAATTATAGCCAATGGCTCTCCTATGCTACCATCCCGGTTAGTTTTCTTCAGCAGGAAATAAAGCTAGAGAACTGGAACACGATGAATCGTTCCAGCCAGATCATGATCAAACTGGCTAAGGACGTCAGGCCCTCACAGATCGATACGCAATTCACTGCCTTTGCCAAACGGCACTACGGTTCACAACCGGCATTTGCTGCCCGTTTGAAACCACTATCAGGCATCCATTTTCACCGGGAATATGGTGGCGAAGGCAGAAAGGCCAGCTTGCCGGTGCTGTACACATTAATAGCCGTGGCAGGGTTTATCCTGCTGCTTGCCATTGTCAACTTTGTCAACTTGTCTACCGCGCAATCCATGCAAAGAGCCAGAGAGATCGGCGTCCGGAAGGTGCTGGGTGGCAGCAGGCGGGCCATCGCGGTGCAGTTTTTTACTGAAACCCTGGTGTTGACGGTAGCAGCTGTGGGGCTTGCGGCCCTGATGGTAAATCCCGTGTTTGGTTTGTTCGCTGATCTGATCCCGACCGGCGTTCGATTCCGGCTGGATGGTGCTACGTTGTTATTCTTTTTGGTGGTAACTGCAGTGACCACCTTCCTGGCGGGGTTTTATCCGGCCAAGGTGCTGGGCAACTATCAGCCCACGGTGACCCTCAAAGGGATCGCTACGGCGCCAGGCGGCGGAAAAGGGACGCTGCGCAAAGGACTTATCGTTTTCCAATTTACCATATCGCTGTTGTTTATCATAGCATCTGTCGTCATTGGTGCGCAGCTGCAGTACGTGCTACGTGCAGACCTGGGTTTCAAGACAGATGCGATCCTCACCATCAGCAGCCCGCTTGTTAACAGAGGAGGTGGGATCAGTTTCCAGTCGGACAAGGCCCGGACCCCGCCACCGGCTTCCGAAGTGACGGGTAAACTGGCGGTACTGACGAATAAGATCCGGCAACTGGCCGGCGTAGAACAAGTGATCAGAGAAGGAAGGCCACCGATGGGACGGATGCATTGGGGATTCGGCGGTGGCGCACTGAAAGGCAGCGATGAGCGATCATTCGACGTATCGCTTCATCATGGAGACGAAAATTACCTTCCTTTTTATGGGATGAAGCTGGTGGCGGGGCGAAACATGCTTCCCGGCGACAGTACCAGGGAATTGCTGATCAGTGAGACTTGCGCCCGTGCATTGGGTTTTGCCGATGTGAGCAAGGCCGTCGGCCAGGCGGTGATCGTTGGCCCTGGTGAGGACTATCCCGTAGCCGGGGTGGTGGCCGATTTTTATGAGAGCGATTTTCACCTGGTTACCTGGCCGGTCATCATCAAACACGATCCCGCGCAGGAAAAAACCATTGCGGTCAGGATCGCTGCGAAGGGCATGAGCGCTGGTGAGATGAAGACCCTCATCGGCCGTATAGAGAAGGATTGGAAGACCATCTTCCCCGACTCGCCGTTTGACTATTCCTTCCTGGACGAGAGCATTGCAACTATGTATGCAGACGATCTCCGGACAAGGTTGTTGACCAATGTGGCGATGGGGATCACCGTTTTTATTTCTTGTTTGGGCCTGCTGGGTCTGGCCATTTTTTCTACGCAAAGAAGGACCAGGGAGATCGGCATCCGGAAGGTATTGGGCGCCACTGTGCCGGGCATTATGGTCATGCTTTGTAAAGAGATCGTTGTGTTGATCCTGATTGCCTTGCTGATCGCCAGTCCACTGGCCTGGTACTTCATGCACGACTGGCTGCAAAGCTTTGCCTACCGGACGCCGCTTAGCAGTTGGATGTTTATTGCAGCAGGAGCGGCAGCCATTGGAATAGCGCTGCTTACCGTCGGTTTTCAGGCGATGCGGGCAGCCATGGCCAATCCCGTCAGATCGTTGCGTACCGAATGACCCCTCACTCCTTAACCACCTCCACCCGCGCAGTACCAACGCTACCGACGTTTTCCGCCAAAAGTTGCTGAAAATTTGACAAGGATACTGTTTGCCAATGTCATTTTTTCAATTAAAAATGACAGGAAATAAGTAGCTGCCCGACTAAAACATTTGGCATATCACTTGTTGGCAAAAAATAAAAAGGAGGTGCTATGAGATCAATGATAAAGCAATGGTATACCCGTGCATGGGCGCCTTTGAAAAAATGGACCGGCGTCTTGCTTCAATACATCCGCAAAAACGATGACAACGATGACCAGTTTAATCATCCCTACATTATCTTTTGATCCTTGATTTTTTAACCAATAAAAGGAGAATAATATGCCTGATAGCAACAAAAAGAGACCGGCTCCTTCTAAACCGGTCTCTATTCATACCATTATGCCAAAGCAGGCCTATTGTTTTACGAATCTCGCCACCTGCTTATTCCCATGTTCATCCACATATTGAAGGAAGTAAATCCCGGCTGGATGACGTGCAATACTGATATCGATGATGTTGCTGCCAGTATTGAAAGGCACCAGTTGCCGGTGTACTACCCTGCCCACAGCATCCACGATCAGCATATTGGCGCGATACGCCTTTTCAGCCCGTATCAAAGTAGTGATGGTCTGGCTGGCAGGGTTGGTGACGTATACCAATCCACTGCGTAACCGTTCTCCTGTTACCACCTTGATCATCTTTGAATAGGAATACCGGCCATTGATGTCCACTTGTTTAATTCTGTACCATGCTTCAGAATAGGGCACATTCTTATGCACGAAAGTATAGTGCTGTTCAAACAGGGAGTTATTAGCACCTGGTACGCGCCCTATTTCGGTGAAATCCCTGCCATTGACGGAGACTTCCACGGCAAAGTATTCGTTATTGGTTTCATTAGCGGTAACCCAGGCTATTTCATTATCACGACCTATGTTCTTGCCGCTTACATTCAACCACGTTACAGGAAGTGCATCGAGCGCACTCACGGCAAAGGGGCTGAAACTGGTAAATCCTCCTCTACTCACGGAATAAGGATCGGAACCCGTTGCAGCAATACTGGCAGGACCATAATCCCAGGAACCTCCCATATAATGTGCAAGACGGCTGGCGCTACGCATAAAGCCGGGCAACTCCAGCACACCCGGCCATTGCAGCGTTACAGTAGCCACTGAGCCTCCCGGCACGGCTTCATTGATGATCCAGGTAGCGTCCACTGCGCCAGTGTTTACAACAGGGCCTGTATCACCATCAAAGTAAGCGTTATCCAACACGCGCACAGAGATATTATCGGCTACCGATCCTGCAGTAAGGGCTACCGTGGCAGGAATGTATTGTGCAGCAGTACCCACGGGAAATGCCTTGCTGCCGCCATTCGTTACTGGTTGTATAAGCGTACCTGCACCATCGGCCACTATATAATTGGTAGCCGTGGCGCCCGTTATGGTGGCTGTGTTACCAAGGGTAAGGTGGTTGGTGGTGAGGTATAACTTACCGGCTGTAAAACCAAGTGCAGTATTCACTGCCACATTTCCGCCCAGCACTGCCGGGCCGCTGGTTTTATTGATCGTCAGTGTACTGAATGGGCCTGTCGAGACGATCACCTGGGAGTCGAGGCCATTCAACTGAATGGTAGTGCCTGTGTTCGTAAATGTACCGCTGGTCATTGTCCAGTCACCACCCAGCAAATGCGTAAAATTACCCCCGGTGAAAGTGCCGTTTGTAAGCGTAAAGTCGTGCAACATGGTAAGTGCAGCACCCGGTGTTTTAGTACCTGTTGTGGATACGGTAAGATTGCCATACGTAACATTCGTGGCTATGCTTTGTGTAGTGCCGGCATAGTCAACCGTGCTGAGGGTATCAAGTGCGTAGGAATCAAAAACAGGCAGGGTGTTGGTGGCGCCGATCTTCAGTACGGCACTGTCATCAATGGCCAGGTCACCCAGGTCTACTGCATCCTGCGTTAGCGTGAAGGCGCCTGCATCGAGAATGCCTTTTGTTAAATGCAGGCCTGTAATAGCAGATATATTACGCGCCAGCATAACAGGAACGTTGTAAGTCTTGTTGATGTTCAGTTGGGCGATCGTAGAGGGATTGGTAGTGCCGCCAATCGTGGCAGGTATATTACCAGTCATGGCCAGTTCGCCTGCGGTCGCATCGAAAACGCCATTGTTGGTGAAGTCGTGGTCTACCTGGAAGTCGGTAGCAGCTGTTACATTACCGGTTATGGTAAAATTATAGAAATGCGTATTGGCGCTCCCCGATACACGTCCCGCAGGAGAAGTCATATTGAAAGTGGAAGTGCCGCCGTTCAGCGTGCCATTGCTTTCTATATTACCAGCCACGGTATAAGTGTTGGCGCCTGCATTAAAGATGGCATCGCTGTTTACAACGAAATTGCCGTTCATCGTCCAGCCCGAAGGCGGGGTTATCCCCACTGTACTTTCTATGTCAACATTGTTCAGGACAGTAGGCGTGCCTGTCAATGAAATGGCTGCCTGGCCATCCAGTATGAGCAGGCCGGTGCTGGAAAATGAAGGTCCGAAATTAACGTTAACCGGTGTAACCGGATCGTACCATAATGTGCCGGTACTGGTCACCGTACCATTATTGGTGAAATTGCCCCTGATGATATGCGTGGACCGGCCGCCATTGAAGATAGCGCCACTGCCAATGGTAAAGTTGGCGAGCACAAGCCAGTCGACACTTGGATTTACGCCGGCCGTATTATTGATATTGAGATTGGCATAAGTTGGCGTGCTGGTGGAATTCAATACGGGTGATACATTGCCGTTGAAATTGATCACACCGGCTGAATTGGACACAATCGCATTGAGGAAACGGATCGTTTGCAGCGTAGTACCGGTGAAGGTGGTAACGCCCGTACTGGTAAGGCTGCCACTGTTGGTAAGGTCTCCATTTACGGTGGCGTTGCCTGAGCCGGCCACAAATGAACCGGTGGGGGTAATGTTCAACAAACCATTATAGGTAATATCGCTGTTATTCACCGAATAACTGCCATATACCGTTACACGGTTGAAAGTTGTATTACCGCTGATTGTTTTAGTGGTGCCATTCAGCAATAAGGTACTGGTAGAGGGTACAAAACTGCCATTGTTTACCCAATTGCCACCCAATGCAATATTATTTGATCCCCCGGCATGAAAAGTAGCACCGCTGTTGATGGTAAGATTGCCATTAACGGAGGTACCTGCAGCCAGTGTTTTGGCATTGGCACCGCCATTACTGAACAGGAGGTTCCCATAAGTAATGCCCGCTACTGTTTGCGTACCTGTTCCGTTGTAATGCACCGTGCTGCCCGTAGCTAAATTGTAGGTGCCGAAATTGCCGGGGAAGTTGGCCGCTCCGCCTACCAGCAGCAAAGCGCCCGATGCAAGCGTAAGCGTACCGCCCGTAGTGCTCCGCGAAGCGGTAAAGCTGCCGATGTCCAGTGTGCCGGCATTGATGCTCAGGTCGCTGTTTATGGTCATATTACCGGTCAGCGATGCAATACCGGCAGTTTTATTCACCGCCAGGTTATTGAAAGTGGTTGCACTGATGCTTTGTGTATCGGTACCATTCAGCAATACACTGCCGCTACCCGCTATAAAGCCGCCTCCAATTGCCCAGTTGCCGCCCACAGCAAGTGTAAAATTACCATTGGTTATAAGGGTGCCCACGCTGCTGGCTACATTACCGGCGATGGTAGCATTAGCCTGTAGTTCAAGTGTGCCACTCTGCAAGGTAAGATTACCGGAGAGCGAAATAGCAGTATTTACCGAAGCAATGCCACTGCTCTTATTGACGAGAAGGTTATTATAGCTTACACCTGCTATGGATTGCGCATTCGTGCCATTGTACACTACCGTTCCTGTGCCCGGCGCAAAAACGCCACTCACATAATTGAAGTTATTGCCCACAGACAGCGTGCCTGCCCCTGAAAATGCAATATTGGCCCCGCCCGATTGGGTAACAGTTCCTGATACATTCACCGCGCCGGTTCCAATGTTCAGGTCAATAGCATGGCCCGCCGTGCCGTCGCTCAGTATCAGGTCGCCATTGACTGTAATCGTTTGTGCACCGGCATTGATGGTGTGTGTGGCATTACCGGTCCATAGCCCCCGGATATTGCCGGCCGTAGTAAGCGAACCGCCGGCATTGAGTGTGAGAATAGCAGCCTGTACACTGCCAAACAGGATGCTTTTAGCCGTAGCTGCGGTGGCAATAGCCGGCTGGTTGGTAAAGGCCATTGTGCCGATTTCCACAATATCATTGGCGGTAGGAATAGCACCGGGACTGCCCTGGACACTGGTCCAGTTTCCGGCTGTATTCCAGTCGGTACTCACTGCCCCCGTCCATCGTATCACATTGGGTGCATCTGAAAAGGTCCAGCGCGTGGCAATATTACTCAGCCCGCTCAATTCCACATAGTTGGCCGTCGTGTTATTGCTCGTCTTGCCTGCATTGGTCCAAACGGCGCCACCATAGTTCCATAATGGCATTGTGCTTTCTGCATTGCCATTCAGCTCATCATCTTCATAGTGCAGGCGGAGCACAGCAGTATAGGCGCCCGAAGGGATGGAAACCGTGTATTGCCGGTTAATGGCTCCGCCGAAAGGAAAATCATTGACACCGCCTCTTACCACTGATACAGTTACACCAGGCACAGCTACACTGATGGCAGAGAACGTGATCGTATTGGAAGGACTTTCAAAAGCATAGGCTGTACCAGCTATAAAGGCATGCAAACGCTGGATGTTTCCCAGTATAATACCATTCCCGTTGCGCGTGGTAGTAATGGTAAGGGTATTGCTGCCCGTATTTAACAAACCATTGGTCATATTGACCGTACTCGCGCTTATATTGCTTTGCAGGTTGACAACCGTTACAGCCGCCGCCTTATTGATGGTGACAGTGCTGAAAGTGGTCGTAGCTGCTCCCGAGATCTGCGCAGGTGCGCTTCCTGCAAAAGAAATGGTACTGGTGCCAGCTGTAAACGTTCCCTGGTTGCTCCAGTTGCCATTAACAGTATGCGTGAAGTTGCCCGCACTGAAAGTGGTGCCCGTGCCAATATTGATATTTCCATTAACAGTAATGGCTGTGCCAGCCGTTTTTGTATTGCCATTCGACATCGTGAGGTGATGGTAGGTGCCCCCGTTGACTGTTTGCGCGCCGGTGCCATTAAAGTTAACGGTATTGGGCACAGTACTGGTAACATCCAGGGTGCCGGCCGTAACAGTATAAGCCCCCGCAATGCCCAGTACCGAGTTGGTGGAAAGTTGCAGGGAAGTACCGTTAAGGGTTACATTGAACAGGTTGGCAGTGCCACTCAGCGATGCCGTGCCGGTAAAGGTGGCTATGCCTGCCGATGCAGTAAGACTGCCCGTGACATTGAGTGCGGAGGCTACTGAAAAGCTGACAGCGGATGTAACGGTGCCTGTAACGGCAAGCCCATAAAATGTTTTGGTGCCGGCGCCACTGATCAATTTGGAGGCGCCACTGATGGTCAGGGTACCCGCTGTATGGCTCAGTGTACCGCTTACGTCCAGGTTGCCGGTAACTGTATAAGAACTGGTGCTGCTTACGCTGCCGCTGACTGTCAGGTTATCGAAACTAATGCCAGTGCCACTGATGGTTTTGGTGGTGCCGGTAAAAGTGGTGGTACCACCGCTCAGGTGGGTGAATAAACCAGGTCCCGAAGTACTGAGGTTGCCTGCTATATTGAGCGCCGTGGTGCCTGCAGCGGTAATATTGGAAGCTGCAAAAGTAATATTATTGAAGTTATTGACACCTGTGCCACTTAACTGGGCCCCGGCTCCGGTAAAAGAAACGGTGCTGGTGCTACCGGTAAAAGTTCCATTATTGGCCCAGTTGCCGCTTACAGTATGAGAAAAACTGCCGCCGTTGAAAGTGGTGGCGGTGCCGAGTGATACGTTGCCGCTTACCGTTAAAGCAGCATTGAGTGTGAAGGCTACCGATGTGGCAGTGCCGGCAGTGGCGGAAAGGTTTCCGGCAACGGTAATGGCGGTAGCCGGGAAGGTTTTGGAAACAGCACTGGCTGTGCCGCTTAGCGTAAGATTCCCATAGGTAAGGGCCGCCACTGACTGGGCATTACCGGCATACTCAACGGTGCTGGTAAGGCTCAGCGTATAGGTGGCATAGTTGGCAGGAAAGCCATTGGTGCCGCCAATCCTGAGCGTAGCGCCATTCGATACCGTGATACTGCCACCTGCCACGGTGGTGCCGCGATTGGCAGTAAATGTGCTGAGATCGAGTGTGCCTGCTGCTACGTATATATTACCCGATGTGCTCAGCGAAGAAGCCAGCCCCGGCAGATTGCCTGCCAGCGTTTTGACGCCACTTCCACTGATGCGTAGTGTACCATACATGACAGCGTTGTTGACCGTTTGGTTGCCTGCTGCTGCATATTCTACGGTACTACCTGCATTCAGTGAGGGAGCTACGCTATAATTACCTGAAAAAGTGGATGCATAAACTTTTAGAACGGCATTGTTATCCACAGTAATGGCGCCGGCTGTCACGAGGTAGGTGGTCACTTCTCCGGGATTGAGCGTACCTTTTACTGTGAGCAGACTGCTGCTGCCGGTAACATTCACTGACCGGCCGAGGCTAACCGTACTGCCGGCATTGATGGTAAGCTTGCGGAATGTAGTAGTGACAGATCCCCCAATGGTTTGGGCGATGCCGGCCATTACCACATTGGCATTGGTACTGCTGGTGGAGAAAGTCCCGTTATTGGTCCAGTTGCCCGTAAGTGAAATGGTAGACTTCCCTTGTGATATGGCGCCATTGGCATTAATGGTAATGCCCCCGGAAACGGTAAGGTTTCTGCTTAAAGTAAGCGTGGATGCTTTCACCCCTCCAACGGTTACAGATCTGGCCGCAGCCGAACGGGATATTAAAGGCTGAAAGCTGCCTGTGAAACTGGCATCTCCGATTATGGCATCTTTGGTAGAAGAAGGAGTTCCGTTGGTCCAGTTGGATGAATTTCGCCAGGAAGAACTTACAGTTCCTTTCCAACTGGTGGATTGAGCAAAAATCAAGGAAGGCAGGAACAGAAGGCAGAGAACCCCCGTTAATAGGTAAAAACGGATCATAGTAGGTAGTTTTTATATCAGAAAATCAGCTATGTGCAATAAAAAAACGCATAGGCATAGTTAAATGCTATGTAAAGACACATTGGCAGAGTTCGACAACATTATTGTATGCTAATGAACCGGAACTCAATAATGCTACTATCGGACAGGGAATGTACTTAGGAGTAATTGGCTTTAGGGCGCCTTGCGTAAAGCAGTTGGGGTATTTATTGCTGAGATATAAATGTAAATAAATTCGTTATACCATTTACATGTTATGGCAGCTTTTTTTTTAAACCGGTAATAAAATTGAGGATTACTATCCACAATAAGCATGCGTAATTTTTTCTCCAGGTCGATTTGAAGTGGATTTTAAACATGGTTCCCTCAAACCATTAGCCTATAAATTATTCATGGCTCCAGTACAGGTTCGCCCGCAGCCCGCGCCCGATGGAGCTTGTACAACATTCTTCACCGTATTCTATTGGTAGTTATTCTCCGTAGGTTCAGATACTTTGTATCATGGTATACTAAGTATTGTTAACCTTTAAATTGTTTGCTTATGAAAAAAAGATGCCTTTTTTTCCTGGGAGTGTTATGCTCATCAGGGTATTATTCCTGCATGAAACAGGCCGTTCATTCCCCGGATGCGGACCTGCTTACAGAAGCGAATGCACGCTACAGACCTGCCGACTGTGATTGTATTACCGAAGAAGGGAGCACTATCTACGACCCCACCTGCCTTGTTTCTCCCCAGGCACATGGAAAATTAGACACTATTAAAAAGGGATTTAGCTTCACCGAAGGCCCTGCCGTTGATAAACGGGGCAATGTATTCTTTACTGATCAGCCCAATGACAAGATCTACAGATGGGATGCCGGCACCGGCAATATCACCTTATTCTTACAGGGTACGGGCCGTTCAAACGGCATGGCTTTCGACAAACAGGGCAACCTCATCGCCTGTGCAGATATGCATGGCGAATTATGGAGCATCGACAGGCAGGGTCATCATAAGGTGCTGGCAAAAAACTACAACGGGAAGTTATTGAACGGCCCCAATGATGTATGGATCAATCCCGTCACAGGTGGTATGTACATCACCGACCCGATATTTCCCCGCGACTATTGGGATAATAATGATCCCCGCAAACAAGGCTGGCCGCCCACGCATTCCGAACAGGCTGCCACAGGTAAAGGCGGCTATGTGTATTACCTGGCGCCCGGCAGCAAGCACCTGGTGCGGGTAGTCACCGAAGGCATGGGATGGGACGCTGACGGATGGCCCAATGGCATTGTGGGAACGCCCGATGGGAAAAAGCTGTATGTAAACAAATGGAAGGATGACAACCTGGGCGGCACCTGGGTATTTGACATTAAGCCCAATGGAACACTTACCAATATGAAGAAGTTTATCGATATGGGCGGCGATGGTATGTCCATGGATGAGCGGGGCAATATCTATATCAGCAACAGCCTGGGTGTAACCGCCTTTGACAAAAAGGGCAAACGCATTTTCAACGTTCCTACCAACGGAGCAACCAACAACGTATTTGCAGGTCAGAATAATAAATTGTTATTCATTACCGGAGCGGTAGACAGGGTAACTTCCTTAAAGATGAATGTAGAAGGAGTAGAAAAGTTTCCGTTGAACCGGTAAGTAAAGCTGTTAGTTGGAATGGCCATTCCGGGATCCGGGATGGCCATTCGTTTTAATCCTCAAAACCTCCTCTGCAGCCCGCCATCTTTTCCCACTACCATGCCCGAGAGATCGCGTGCTGCCATAAAGCCGGGCAGTTCTTCCAGCGGCGCCAGGAAGGCCATGTTCTCCGGCAGCACATCCGAAAACAACACGATCCTCACATATTCGATGTGCTCCCCAAAAACCCGCTCCCCCAGCACATTGAACAAGGCCTGCTCCGCCAGGTCTTCCAGGTCATAGATATGATTCAGGCGGGTATCAACAAATACATAGAAGGGCTTCCGGAAATCCAGCCGCTCCCGCACATCAAACCAAAAGGAATCAGGCCGAAGTCCTGCAGTTGCCAACTCCTCCGCAATACCTTCCCCCGGACTTGCAGCGGGCATCAGCGCCACCAGGTCCCAGGCCGTCAGCCGCGGCGCTTTGTGGATCAGCCTGTCTGCCGCCTTGAATGATTTAGTACGCCCGAGCGCCGAGATCACCAGTTTACAACGCTTGTGGTCTGGATCAAGGCTATAGTAGAGATAGGGCGCCAGGAAACGGTGGTAAGCCGCCGCATGTGCCTGCAGTTCGGCCATCCAGTAGGCCTTGGCTGCGGGTGTCAGCGCATCGAAATGCAGGTAATGGTGCTGGTTACGCCTGAACCAGGCCCAGAAATGCAAAGCTTTTGACTGTTTCATTGTAATGGATTTGCGAGCGGTCATCAACCATAAAAGGGCGCCTCCCGCAGGAAGCGCCCCGATCAAACCTACTCTTCTTCATGGAGTACGGCAGTCTGGCTCACCGCGCCCATCACAGTGCCGGCTACGGCTACGTAACCTGCAATCTGGCCCACGATGGCCGGCAGTTCCAAAGGTGATGCCGCAACAGCTGCACTGGCTGCTACCAGCGACATACCAATGGTACGCAACAGCTTGAAGAATTTCGGTGTCTTTCCCGACACACGATTGATGATATTGCTCATGATTATTGAATTTTTGATGGAATAAAAATGCTACTAACCGGAATCCCTACCCTACTCCCTTCTCCGGTGCGTTCGCCTCCAGCCAGGGTCCCTGCGCACAGGACCTGGCTGGTAGGGTGATGTAAGCACCATCTGTCCAATCGATGAGCCGCATGGCAGCGGCGCATGGCGATGCCCTTACACCCCTTAAGCGAACTGTTGGGTGTTGCGCGACGTGTGGTCCACGGATGTTGTTGGCTTGATGTGGTGGCCGCTGTAGTGACAACGACCAATGTCCTGTTGCAGGAAGTGAGCCGCAACTGCGTGCCTGTGCGCCTTAACTTCGACTATTCACCGCACCGGGCAGTAGGGAGTAACCTGAATGAGATCCCTACGCCTGGCTGACCGCTACGATGCAAGTGGCATTCACATCGCTCGATTTCAGGGGATAGCTGTCGCCATTCAACTGCTGCGTATACTCGATACCCAGCGCCACCAGGATCGTGTCGGGCGAATTGGCCGGGAAGTTCAGCACCAGGCTGGAAGCAACAGTGGGCGTATGATCCCAGGGCAGCTCATTGGTGGAGCCACGCTCATAACTGAAGGCCTCCGCTCCGAAGTTGACGGCCGCCACCCCCGCCACGATCCTGTAGTGTGAGGTGCCGCGGGCGGCTTTGATCAGCACTTTGGGCACAAAGGAAGGGATCGCAATGGTGGCTGTTCCCGCTGCCCGGTCGATGGTTACACCACAACGTACGTACATGGTGGAACGCAGCGAAGCCCGCGCATTGAAATTAAAACCCTGTAACTGGGCATGGTCGCCATTACGGACGGTCCGCTCACCGCGCTTGTTGATGGTATCCGAGGACACGATACGCCTCAAGACAGTAAACAGTCTCGACTGCAGTTCACTGTCTTTCGCGTACACCGTCAGGTCGCGGAAGATCTCGCGCAGCAGGCTGGCCGACTTGCCGGCCCGCGCAAACTCCGCCATGTTCTCACGCGTACGTTCAAAATTGGGATCGTTGTAGATCCGTTCGGCACTGGGGCCTTTTGGTTCTTCTGTGGGCATTTTACTTTGGTTTTTGATGTTAATAAATGGTTGGCCGGTCCAACGGAGAAAATCGGTATAAAAAGATTGAAAGTCGAATGCATAATTGCCATCCGGTTGCTGCCGTACGTTCTCGTAAAGACTGTAGATTGCCTCCGGATTGCCTACGTATTGCCTGAACGCTCTCTGAAAAGGGGGCCAGTTCTCTAAGGACCGCAGGCAATCCGTAGGCACTACGAAGGCCAGCAGGCCACCAGGCAATGCGGACATCAGGGCCGCAGGATTGAAGTCGGGGATGTTTGCTGTGGTTGTCATATACATCAATTTTGATAACACAAAGCTGGCGGGATTCTGCCATCCATTTTACCAGGTTGCTACCAGCCTGGTAGAGATTTATTTCTGCAACAAGCGATCAGATAAAACCATAAAAAAAGCCATATCGGTTGCACGATATGGCTATATATTACCGCAAGGGATTTTAAGTCATACTTTTTACCAGGCTGGTAAATAAATTGGCGGGTTATTCTTCAGATTGATCAATATACCTGAGCAAAGCAGCTCTTAACTCATCGAGGTATTTGGAGGAACTGGTCTTGCGTTCTTTTATCTGAATAAAAGTATCATAATATTTATGGAGATCTACCTTTAATGCATCGGACAGGAAGTTCATTACTTCTTTTATGGAAGCCTTGCCGTGGCTAAAAAAACCGCAGGCATACAAGGCATACCCCAGCTCCACAATATTAGTGGGTGTGGCGGTGCAGGTTAATTGCGGGTTGGTGATGTTCTTGTTTCCCTGGTCTTGTTGCTTAACAGGTGGATAAAGTAACATGTCAATATGCTTTATCAATAATTCCATCGATATCAGTTCGGCCAGTGGCCCATCACCAGAGGTGCAAAAGTCTTCATAGTAATCGGCTGACGAGGACATGCGCAACCAATCATAGTATTCCCGCAGGAAGTAAACAGCGTCGAGGGCCGTGGTGCCTGACCGGTAATATTGCCATATGGGTTGCGGTTGATTCAAAACTTTCACCAGCAGTTCCAGTTCCTGCGACAACCGCTCCCTTTCTTTGGACCAGCAACCTTTTAGTTCCCCCAGGTGCAATAGCAGCACCCGTTTATAGTAGTGATGCCGGCCGGCAATGGCTGGTTTGATGTGTTTGAAGAAATAGATCTCTGTATCGCGATCGGGGAAACCTTCTGTGGTGATCAATTTTCTGAGTTGACGAAGACTGTCAAGACAAAGCTGGCTGCATTGGGCCAATCGGGTGTTCAGTTCGCCTTCCTCCTTTTCTATTTCCTCCAAACGTTCCAATAAGGCGTTGTAATGACGGCTGAGTATGGTTATTTCGGTGCCCATAAGATATGTATTTGGGTGAGGCTGCATCAGCACAGAAAGGCTGATGGATAGCATTAATGATTCGTTGTTGAAAGACGATAGGAAATTCGAAAGAAAGAGGAATGAGAAAAAAAACAATAAATAGAGAGAGGAAAGGATGAACAGTAACAAAGTTGGTAAAAATTATCATACCACCAAATAAATATTTTGTTAAACATAGTTCCGTTAGCGTTATACATTATACGGTGTACACCATTAAAAATACCCGCATCCGGTCAAGCCCTCCCCTATCTTGACGGTTTGGGAGGCAAATATTAACTGGAAAAAAATAAATATCCATTACCCGGTGAAACGAAAGGAATAAACGCTGTAAATTGAACAGCTACTTTACACCAATCTCCATTCGTTAACCTGGGCCTTCCAGCCATTCATTGTTAGTGATAAATTAAAAAGCACTATGCCCAGGAATCATCATGCTCCGTCCGGCAGGAATGCCGCCAGGATCCACCCTGTCACCTTAAAAATACTGAAGCAGCATTATGAGGCATGCAGGGATTACCTGTATGCCTTTGTCGTCCAGCTGGTAAAAAATGAAGAGGTGGCCAAAGACATTGTCAGTGAGGCGTTTCTGGCCTACCTGTCCAACCCACACGATCTTTACTCGGCCGATGAATTAAGGGCCCTGCTCTATGTGATCTGCCGCAACAAGGCCATGAACTACCTCAAGTATGGCAGCGGATTCAAACCACGGCGGGAGTTGAATGTGACAGACCCCCATATACTGCAGCAATACCCGGAGATGGACGATCAGCTGTTGCGCGATGAATTGACCGGGGAAGGACTTGAACGGGTACGTAAAGCGGTTAAGCTCCTGCCTATCCAGCCACGTACGGTGATTGAACTGATGTTGTTTGATGAATTAAATACCAAAGAAGTGGGGCATCGAATGGGTCTGCCCAATATGCATGTAAGGGCCATTAAATCCAAAGGGCTGGCCTGGCTGCGGCGTTATTTCAATGGTTTATACCTCTCATCACTGTATATACCATGGGAATACTGGTGTTAAACGGGCCCGGTTGATAACGTTTATAAAAAAAGTTAGGGAAAATAGTTACGTTTTGCAGCTCTACTTGTTGTTATAAGTAGAAAGCGAGAGGAAAATATTTAAACCTTTTACAAATGAAAAACTATTCGGCCAGGGCCAGCGAATTGCGCCTGCTTATTTATAAGTATGCAAAGGGACAGCTGACCATGCACGAAAAACAACAACTGGATGCCTTCATGAACCGGTCGCCGGAGAATGCCGATCTGGTGCACTTGCTCACCTCACCCGAAGGGCCTTCCCTCCTGCTCGAAAGGCAGGCCCGGTTCGACAAAGTTTGGAAAGGACATAGTTTCCAAACGATCCTCAACAAATACCATCGAAAGCGACGACGCATACAGATGCGATGGACGATCATCACCACCCTCGTGGTGTTGCTGGTCGCAGTAATGGCCTGTTACGTGGTATATCTGAAGGGGAAATGACACCGGGAGGCGATACCTGTTCTATTGCTGCGTTTAACCTTCTTATCCAAATAGATCTTCCATCTTAACCTCAGCCTGAACCCGCCCGAGATAATGCTCATTTACCTTTGTCCCGTAGGTGGTTACCATTGTCAAAAATAGATTACTCCGGGTCTTTGTTTCGCCCCGGAACACTTCTATTTTTCGATCCAATTCCTGTGCATATTTTTTTTCAATGACAAATAAGGCATTGGAAAATTTCATCTCGCAAATGTTGATACAATGATCTTGTCTGTCAAGCAAAAGATCTATTTGTGCTCCATGCTTACCTTTGCCGGCCTTATGCCGCCAGGTACACGCATTGGTCAAAACACCTTCAATGCCCAGCGCCCGTCTTATCTGAAGTTCGTGTTTTAAACATACGGTTTCAAAGGCAGATCCACTCCAAATGGTATAGGCTGAGGTGCTGTATTGCCTTAACCAGGCGCCGGCACCTGCATCCCGTGAATGTTCAACAAATTTTAAGTAAAAAAGAGAATACTCATCTGAAAGCTTGTAAATGCTTTCATTTTTATTCTTTTGAAAGGGTATATAAGCAGTAATAAAACCAGACTCCTGTAATTCGTTCAGAATATTGCTGGTCGATCCACCTGTTGTAAACCCGCACGCTTTAATGATTTCATTTCTTGTCAGGCCGCCTGGTTTGATCGCTAAAATCCGGATTACCTGCTCATGCTGTTCCGCATTGGTAAAAAGCGCCGCATATAAGTTTTTGAACTCATTTTTCAACAATCCATCTTTAGTAAAAAAGAGGCGGTCAATTATTTGAGCAGGACTTTCACCAGCATTTATATTTCTTAAGTAATGGGGAATACCGCCCATCGCCATATAAAGTTGCAATAATCCGTACTTTTCCAACACCACTCCCCGACTCTGGAGATACGCTTCAGTTTCACCAAGATTGAACGGCATCAGCCTGATGGTTTGCGTAACACGATTGTGTAACCCACCCTTATCGTTCAGTATTTTATCTATCATCCAGGAAGCTGCTGATCCACATATGACCACTTTTACATGCGACAATCTGGATGCCTGTGTATTCCACCAATGATCAAAAACCTTTAGAAAGCCGGATCTGGGTGTTTCTATCCATGGAAATTCGTCAAAGAAAAATACAGCAGGTTTGTCTGCCGGCAAATTCAGCATATAAGTCGTCAGCATGCTAAAAGCTTCTAACCAGGTAGCCGGGTTGGCCAATGGCATATTACTTTTTGTGGCACTTTGCAGGGCAAGCCTAAAATTTTCTAATTGACTTTTGTAACTGGCTTGTTGAGCGCCCGTAAATTCAAACGCGATGAATTCCTTATAATAAGTACGGATCAAATAGGTCTTGCCAACCCGCCGGCGGCCGTAAAGTGCGATTAATTCGGCTTCAGGAGTGTTTAATCGGGATTGCAGAATTTTCTGTTCTTCCTTTCGTCCTACTATTTTATTGTCAGCCAAAACAGGTAAATTTTATACAAAATGGACGGATATAGATTTCTATATTCAGCCAAAAGTACAAAAAAAAGGCGATTTTGGACAGATATAGCATGCCCAAAACCACTACAATAACACATCTAATTGATCTTCAACATCCTTTATTGCCACCGGCCAATGCCCTACCGTCATTCGATTCTACTTTGTAATCGGACATAAGAAGTATCAAAAGCGAACAGTAATACCACCAGGCGGTTTATCAAAATATTGATATACAGAACTGTACCAATATGGCATTGGGTTGGCTGGTTAACAGGATCTTTCCTTCGTAAAACAGCCTGATCATGATCACAACCTGGTTCAAAATTGCCTGGCGCACACTCACCCGCCATAAAATATATTCCCTGATCAATGTACTCGGTCTCACGCTGGGCATCTGCGCCTGCCTGGTGATCTGGCTGATCACGCAATACGAATTCAGCTTTGATAAGTTCCATCCGGATAGCGACCGCATTTACCGGATCACCACGGCCCAGCAATTCGTCAAAGGCGAATCCCCCAGCCTGACGCCTGCAGTGATCCCGCCGTTGGCTGAAGCCGTACGCACGGGCATTCCGGGCCTGGCTACGGTAGCTCCTTATCATATTTTAGCTGATGCAACGGTCAACGTGCCGGTAAAAGACGCTGTTAGCGCTGCCTTCCCTTCCCAGCCTGTAGTGGCTGGCCCGGCGTATTTTAGTATCCTGCCGCCTGTATGGCTGGCCGGAGATGCGCGGACCGCCTTGTCAGCTCCCTTTAAAGTGGTGTTATCGGAAACAAAAGCGCGCCAATATTTTGGCCCTTTATCGCCCGACCAGGTGCTTGGCCGGGAACTGGTATACAATGATTCCCTGCATGTGCAGGTGGCTGGCATCATAAAAGATTGGAAGGGCCATACGGATTTCCCTTTTACTGAATTTATTTCTCTCTCAACAGCCGACCATGGATTCCTGCAGCGAAGCCTGCACCTGGACCAGCTGCAATGGAAAGGAGTACCCTTTTCATCGCGGGTACTGTTGAAACTGGCAAAGGACGTGAAACGGGAAGATGTCGACGCGGCGTTAACAGCCCTGTTCAATGCCAGGTGGGGCACAGGCACCATGACGGTGGCCCTGCAACCGCTCAACCGGGTACATTTCACAGACTATGGCAATGGCACCCAAATGCGTACAGCCCACCTGCCCACTTTATACGCACTCATCAGTATCGCCTTGTTCATTCTTATACTGGCGGTGATCAACTATGTCAATTTAGCCACGGCCCAATCGCTTACGCGCGATAAGGAAGTAGGCATACGCAAAGTATTGGGCAGCAGCCGTACCAGCATCGTAATACAGTTCTTATGCGAGACCCTGGTGCTGACCCTGCTGTCAGTCCTCTTAGCCGCCTTATTGGTAAAGCCCGTATTGGGCCTCTTCCAGCGTTTTATTCCAGCCGCTGTAAGCTTCGATCCTTTTGCCGTCAATACCTGGTTGTTCCTGGCAGGCATCGCCCTTCTCACTACCTTGCTGGCAGGGTTGTATCCCGCCCGGTTCCTGTCTTCCTATTTGCCCGTCATCACCTTAAAAGGCGCCGGCGCCGTAAGGGGCAGTGAAAAATGGTGGCTCCGCAAAGGGCTGATCGTTTTCCAGTTCACCATCTCCCTCCTCTTCATTATAGGTACGCTCGTCATTGGCAGGCAGATCCGTTTCATGCTCACCAAGGACCTGGGCTTTAAGTCTGATGCGGTTGTTTTATTTTCTACCAATGAAAGCCGCGACAGCCTGAACCGCGTGAAATTGCTGGAAGAGCAAATAAGACAATTGCCGGGCGTGGCCGGGGCTGCCAGGGAAAACATGCCGCCCATGGGGCTCGACCGCGGTGTTTTTACGATACAATACAAGGCGCTGGGCGAGGATAAAATACCCGTAGCTGCGGTGAAGGCTGATGAACATTTTATCCCTTTCTACCAGATCAGGTTGCTGGCCGGCCGTAATCTTTTGCCCAGCGACACGCTGAAGGAATTGGTCATCAATGAAAGCCTGGCCAGGCTGCTGGGCTTTAAAAAGCCAGCGCAGGCGCTGGGACAATCGCTCTATACCTGGAATAAGTTTGTACCCATCGTAGGCGTAGTGGCCGATTTTCACCAGGCATCCCTGCACGAACCGGTGAAGCCGATGGTGATTGCCGCTATTGCCTGTACTGATATGGCTGTGCGGCTGGATACGAAGAACATGCCGGCTGCACACACGCGGGCCATACTGGCGCGGATAGAGCGGAGGTGGAAAGAGTTTTATCCCAATACGCCTTTTGAATACGAATTCCTGGACGAGTCGCTGGCACAATTATACGAAAAGGAACAAACGACGGCCTGGCTGATGAATATCGCCACGGGGATTACCATTTTTATTTCCTGCATTGGCCTGTTGGGCCTCACCATGTTCACAGCCGAAAGAAGAACACGCGAGATCGGCATCCGCAAGGTGCTTGGCGCCAGCGTGCCGGATATTGTGGCGTTGCTCGGTAAAGATTTTATCCTGCTGGTCATCATAGCGCTCGTTATCGCATCACCCATTGCCTGGCTCTTCATGCAGCAATGGCTACAGGATTTTGCCTATCGCATTCCTGTAGGATGGGATATTTTCCTGGTGGCAGGTATGGCTATTCTTGGTATAACATTCCTCACCATTGGGTTTCAATCGCTCAAAGCAGCGCTGGCCAACCCGGTGAAGAGCTTACGCACGGAGTAGACAGGTTGCATGTATTCATAATTTCCACAGGAAGGCAGCACCGGCGATGGCCGCATTTTCGCCAAGCACAGCCGGTTGCAAATTCATGGCTACATTGTATTGTTTAAACCGCTCCATGGCGGCAGGCATAAAATAATCCCAGGCCTTGGCAATATTGCCGCCAATGACCACGATCTCCTGCAGCGTGGGGGGATATTTCATCATCAATACCTCCGCCAGGTGTTGACCGAAGTGGTTGAACAACGCTCTTACAGCCTCCTCCTTGTCATACAACGCAATCAGGTCTTTCACCCCCTCCACTGATTGACCCGATACGCGGGCATACTCCTGCACAAACCAACGGGAACAGAGATAATCCTCCGCCCGCGCGTCCTTAAATGGCGTACACCAGCAATCGCCGTCCTGTATCACGCCATTAAAAAAACCAGCTGAGCCCAAACCCGTACCCAATGTTATACCAGCTGCATTTTGATACCCTTTGCCCGCGCCGCCTTTTACTTCTCCCAATAAAAAAGCACTGGCGTCATTCACCATTTTAATATGGCTTACGGGGATGTGCAGCCTGTCGGCCAGCATCTTTTTTACATTCAGTCCATGCAGGGATTCAAACTTATGCAGACCGGTGATATAACTGATCCCTTCCTCATAATCAAAAGGCCCGGGCATCGCTATACCAATGTATTTTTCTGCAACAGGGACCTGTGCAAAACCGGCTTCAATAGCATTCGCCCAGCATTCTATGATCTCCCCGGCACTGCCATGTGGATCCACTTTTGCCCGCACGGCGTATTGATGCTGTAGTGCTGCCAATTCAAGATCCACCATGCATACACTGATATGCGATCCGCCAATATCGATCCCCGCTACCAGCTGCTCTTTGATATTGCTCATGGCTGTACCCCCCATGCTTTATTAGGCTCCTTGCCCATCCACAATTCCAATACACCTCCATTGGCATAGGCTTCATGGGTGAACCAACAGGTATTGAGCGGCGCTCCATTCAGGGTTGCCTGCTGGATATAACAATTGGCGGTGGAATTATTATGTGTCCTGATCACGAACTGTTTTCCTTTATAATACCGGTTATCGAGTTGTATGGTCACTTCATCAAAGATGGGGGATGTAATATCATAGACGGGTGTGGTCGATTCATTGCCTGTCAATCCAAACAAACCAATGGCCATGAGGGCGCTCACGCCGCCCATCTGCCCCTGGTCCTCATCATGACCGCCATAACCCAGGTCGGGGGTAATGCCACCATAAGCCTGGGCCTGCACGCGCCGCACCCAGTATTGCGAAAGCCAGGGTTTGCCGGCATGATTGAACACATGCGCATTGGAACAGCCGGGCTGGTTGGCATAACTCACATATCCTTCGGTATACCCAAATACAAAATCACTGGCCGATGCTTTTTCAAAAGCGTAATTGAGTTTACTGCACAGGGTATCATTGCCGCCCATCATGTGGGCCAGCGCTGCAATATCGTGGGATACGCCCCAGGTGCCCTGCCAGGCATTGGCTTCTACCCATCCCTCCCCACTCAATGGGTTGTGATGCATGAATTGTCCGTTCCGGTCTTTGGGAAATAATAATTTCTGGGTGCTATCGTAACAATATTTCCAGCCACCGGCTCTTTTAGAAAAGAAATCATAGTCTTTTTTCTTCCCCATTTTCTTAGCCATCTGTGCAAGGCCCCAATCCTGGAAACCCGCTTCAATGGTGATGCCTGCATTGCCGGGCCACCAACCTTTTTTGGTGTAGAATTCAATATCCTTCGCACTGCCCATCATGCCACCCGGTAAATGATTTTGTTTGATGATCTTAAACGCGTGCTGAGGATCGGCCTTGGTAAGCAATCCTTTCATATAGGTACTTACGATCAGGTTGGTAGCCGGGCAGCTCGTCATGATATAAGAATAACCACCACCCGAGGGACCGCGTGGCAACAGGTAGCCATTGTTGGCATACTCGATCATGGAGGCCGACATTTCATCCTGCACCTCCGGCCAGGCAAGGCCCCACAATACATTCAGGTTCCATTGGGTAAGCCACCAGGCATCGGAGTTGTACATATTGAACCGCAGACTGCCATCTGCATTTTTAGGTACTGTTTTAATTTTAAAGACAGCATCGGTAAAGTTCCCATTGCGCTTGCCTTCGGTACGATCGGGGTAATCGCCCGACACATCGTTGATCTTATGACGGCCCAGCAATACATGCCAGAGGTCGGTGTAGAATTTAATTTTCTGTTCGGGAGTTCCCCCCTTCACGTCCATCTTACCCAACCATTGGTTCCAGATGTCCTGTGATTCCTTTTTCACCGCCTCAAAATCCCAGCCATTGCATTCAGCCTGTAAATTCTTACGGGCATTCTCAATGCTGGTATAAGAAAAGCCGATCTTCATCTGCACCTGGTCACCCGCCTGCACATTGAATTGCGCAGCCAGCCCTACACTATCGCCCTGTATGGCATTGATATTTTGTAGTTGTTGTTGGCCTTTCCAGGCATCCAATGAATGACAGGCCTTATCAAACCGGATCACAAAAAACATCTTCACATCCTTGGGACCGCCCCAGTACCGTTTTACTGAACTAAAGCTACCTTCAAATTCGGTATTGCTGTTCTTTTTCACCACAGCGTTGGCCATGGTGCTATTGCTGAGGTAGCCGCCCAGGTTGGTCAGGATGCGCGCGGACATTGCTTCCGTCCAGGTGAAGCGATAAAAACTCACCCGGTCAGTGGAAGTCAGCTCCACCCAGGTTTTCGGCTGTTGCAGGTATACGCGCTGGTAACCCGGCTGTACAATCTCATCATCATGGCTAAAAGTCGATTTCCAACCCTGCTCACCCAGTGCAGGGTTAACATCCGGTGCAGCAGGCATCACTTCAATACCCGACAACATCCAGCAATGGATCTGACCAAATCCCAGTATCTCTTTTTCGTTGTAATTATAACCACCGCCATTCTGATTTTTATTGCGGGTATGCGGCGCCGCACCAATCATGCCGAAAGGACGATTGCCGGTAATAAAAAAGAAGTAACGGCCGCGGTTGGTCTCGATATAGGGATCAACCCATGATACATAATCATTGGCCTGTACGGGGGAAGGAAAAACCTCGATCTCAGAAAAGCCCAGGTCGCTGCCCGTACCATCGGTAGTCACAAATTTTACCCAGGAGACCGTCTTGTCTGCAAAACGAATGGCTTTGCCAAGTCCGTTTTTGGGTAATTCATTCACCCAAATTTTACTGCCATCAGAGAACTCCAGCCGGCCACCGGCAATATTATCTTTTAAGGAAGGACGGTCATACAACACGATCCTGTTGATCGTCTGCGGCGTTTTCCAGGTCAGTTGTATCCAGGGAAAACGGATATATCCCCAATCGGTAGTCACGCCTTCGCAGGCCCATTCGCCTTTTCCCTCCACGCCGATCACACCATCCACCACATGCGAGGCATCAAATTGTTTATTCAAGGAAGTAGAAGCCGTCACGGTAGCTGCAGGCGCTATATTACCCGGACCAGCCAGGGCGCTCCCTCCTATCAATAATGATAACGCTATAACCAAACAAAATTTCATATCGTTATTGTTGCTGTATTAAAACAAAAGTCTGCCATGGCCTGTCCAGGGAGTCTACAGGGTGAGCCGCCCTTCAAGGGCGGCTCACCCTGTAGAAAGTGGGCCACCCTGCCGCGCTGCTTTGCCGGGCTGCAGGGTGACTCACCTTTCATCTAAATCACCAGTCATCCGTTCTGAAGGGCAGTGCGGGCAATCCTGCTTTGTTCTCTAAATTGGTCACCGGGTAATTACTGAAAGCATAGCGCACAGCCACCGGCTGCGGCACCTGTTCACAATGCAGCCATACTTCCTGCTCTACGATGGTCGCCACTGCTTTGTGAAAAACCCGATCTGCACCTGCTATATAGAAACATTGTGGCGCAGCTCCGTCATTGGTGCCCAATCCACCCGCCAGGGAAGCCGGGTTAAATTGTATTTTCACCGTTCCCGTATCCACCCGCATGCGGGCATACTCCGGACCCAGGTACGCGATATCCTTTTTACCATAGTCCAGCGCCAGTGCGTGACGGGCCAGCCGCCAACCCACGCCTTGTTTGTTGCGTGGATGCAGATCCGTAGGATCACATATATCGGTGATGACCGCCATACCGGTATTAGGCACTGCCAGGCGCGTTCTGTCCTGCGCTTCCCGCAAGTAAGCATAATAAGTAGCCGAACTATCATCACCTTCCCATTTGAAGGGCGCTACCTGCACATAATAAAAAGGCAGATCGCCCTGGGCAAACAGCTTGCGCCAGTTGCGGATCATGGCAGCAAAAACCCGGGTGTATAGCGCGCCGTCATTTTTGTTTGACTCGCCCTGGTACCAGAGAAATCCCCGCACCGACAAGTGGCGAAGCGGGTAGATCATCGCATTGTACAAGAGCGTGGGCAATACATTTTTTTCGAAGGTCACTACCGTATCGGGCGCCTGCTTCGATACAGCACTGGTATCGTAGGGATACAAATATTTTCGATAGAGGACCGTGTCGGCGGTTAAAGTATCCCGGCTGGTCCAGGCTTGGCAACTGGTAGCGCCCAGGCTGCTTACGACCAAACCCACGGGCACGCGCAATTGCTGGTGAATGGTACGGGCGAAGAAATAAGCGGCGGCACTGAAGTTGGGAACCGTTTGTGGTGAACAAACCGTCCAGGCGCCATTGATACAATCATCTTCGGGCCGGGCTTTGAAATCCGTGCGCACATTGTACAGGCGGATCGCCGGATAATTGGCCGTAGCTATTTCCAGGTCATAATTCAGTGGCCCCTTCAGCCAGGGTAAAAAAGGCTTGAGCTCCATGTCCATATTCGACTGGCCGCCACAAACCCACACTTCTCCGATCAATACATTGGATAAAGTAATCGTCGAAGCGCCACACACCAATTGAATGTGATGGGCTTTATAATCACCAGGCACGGCCATTGGCACCGGAATTTTTGTAAACCAGCTACCATCGGCCTTGATGGGTGCGATCAACGCCTTATCCATCCAATCTGCCTTCACCCTTATTATACTACCTACAGGTCCATATCCACGCAGCATGCAGGGTTTGCCCTGCTGTATCACCATATTGGATTGAAGGGTATTGGCCAGGGAAAAAACAGGTGCTGTAAAAGCGGAGCCTGAATAACCTGCTTGCCCGGTCAACAGACAAGCGAGCATCACCAGGCTGCGCGCAGCAAGGGATCGGATCATTTTCATGGCAGGATTTTAACCTTAACAAAACGCGGACGGTATAAATTCGGGTGCTGTTTGATATCGTTGAAGAAATCGAATGAGTTCACATTGTAACTGATCAGCAGTTCATCAGGCGTCGACAACACCGGGTGCACTTTGGCATTGTAGGGAAAGAAGTCTTTATCTTCTGATACGGAAGGACTGCTATCAAACAATTCGATCACCTTGCCCCAGGGCCCTACGGGTGAACTGCCCAGCCGCATGCCCACATAACGGCCCAATCCATCTGTCTGGAAAGTAAGGGCATAACGGCCATCGGCTAATTGCATCACCCCAATTTCATTCGACAAACGATCGGTGACAGTTGCGATCTTTGCCACATCGGCATTCCATGCCGCGCCATCCCAGAAGGTCCATTTATCAAAAGAGGCTATGTCGGCTGGCTTTACACGCGCTACCATCAGCTTCTTTTCTTTTCCCCTGATGCCATAGATATAGGCATATCCATCCGGGTGCTGAGCGCCGGCTGCTTCGGTATTCACCAAAATGCCCGCACCAAACGACCCTGTGCTATCCACTTCTTTGCCCAGGAAAAAGGGGATATCCAATTGGCGGTATTCAGTAAAAGGAGGCTGCGCTCCGGCAGGTACAATGATCAGTGTATTACCTACTTCTTTAAATCCAAATGCCTGCTGCGACACATTCTTGATACGATAACCGAAAATATACAGGTTGTTGTTTTGCTCCTGGTTCACAAAGCCATCGCCCAGCCAGTAATAATCACCAGGCTGCGTGGCGGGTGTTTTTGGAACGAACAGCGAAGCAGGCTTGCCATTTTCTTTATTCCAATAAAAGCGGATATGTGCGGAATCGGGAATGCCATCTTGTAGAACGGCTACTGAATTATTGATCATGGTATACCCGGCTTTCAGGGAATCCTTTTCAATTTCACCCAGCATGGTATCGCTGAACCAGATCAATGTTTCGCTTTTTTTAGCAGCGCCCGGCGTTTCTTTACCATCGCGGGTGACGGCAAAAATGCCATCACCGCCAAACCAACCGGATTTGCGCGTGAAAAGGGCGTCCCATTCTACGGCGGGACTGGCTGTGAAATGCAGGGAATCAAGACTCAAGGGAGCATCGGGAGCGGCCGCCGCGTTATTACCCGCAGACCGGCAACCTCCTAATGCGATCGCTGCTGCGATCGCCAGGGAAGCGCAGGAAGAAACAGTACTATAGGTGCGAGGGAACATGCATTATTGTTTAAAGTGAATGATAGCTTTCCGGCAGGCAGCCTGCCTTATGGTACCGCGTCGAAGGTATATACAAACAGTTCATGATCGGTATAGGGAGCCCCGAGCCAGGAGAGGTCGAGTACAATGGTCATCACCAGCCTGTCTTTGGTCACACTGCGCACGGTATAGGTTTCTGTAGTGATGGCCGTAGGATCGAACAGGGAATGGTACACCTGTTTAAATGTTTTTTCATCATCGCTCAATGTCCATTTATCGTATACATTGAAGCCATCGAATGTACAGGCGGAAGCACCATAATTGACAGTAATGCTGCTATCTCTTTTCCAGTAAAACACATCATCCTTTTCGCAATCGGTAATGGTTTCCACTGCTGGCTGACCGCTCTCCTGGAATTTGGATTTCAGCAACCATTTATGTGAGAAGATGTTCTGGGCTGCAGAAGCTACGGTGTTTACAGTAAGGTCTTTTTCCACCGCCCTGCCCTGGTTGTCGGTAAGCCTGAAATTGAAGCCTACCAGCTTGTCCGTTTCATCGGGACTGAGGGTGTAGGTGAATTTGTACTGGTATTGTTTGTCGCCGGTCGCCGTTGGTGTTACCTTTTTAGTGCCATACACATTGTCCGGCACCAGGTTCACGCCTTTGGTAATGGCCAGCTCTTTGAATCCATCGGGAATGGTAATATCGATGGTGGTCTCGATCTGTTTGCCGGATTTGCCGGTGATATTATCGGACGATAATTTCATGACGGGGGTATTGGGGTCTGTGCCGTCTTTCTTGCAGGCTGTCATGATCAACAGGCTGCTCATTACTACTATGGTAAAAAGGGGATATGGCCGCATAATCGTTATTTTGATATGTTAGGATTCGATACCTTTTAGTTTCCAGAATTTTTCAATGTCTTCCAGTGATTTCTCTTTTGTTTCGGGCACCAGTCGCCATACAAACAGGAAGGCCACTACCGACAGGATCATATAGATCCAGAAAGTGCTGGCTTCGCCAACGGAGGACTGGAGCATGGGAAAGGTTTGTGATACCAGGAATACGGCGGCCCACAAAAAGAAGATGGCGACCGACATGGCCCTGCCGCGTACATGGGTAGGAAATATTTCGGCCACTACCACAAAGGTGAGGGGGCCCAGTGAAATGGCAAAGAAAGCGATGTACGCCAGGATAGCCAGCAGCACCAGCGGCCCCTGGTTCATATTAAAGTAGAAGGCGGCGCCTACCAGCCCCAGGCAAATGGTCATACCTGCCGAACCGATCAGCAGCAAGGTTTTGCGGCCCCATTTATCAACGTACTTAATAGCTACTACCGTAAACAATACATTGATCACTCCTACCAGCACCGTTTGCATCAAAGCAGACGAAGAACCATCTCCACTCGATTTGAATATCTCCGGCGCATAATACATGATCGCATTGATGCCCGTTACCTGCGAAAGGATGGCCAGGATGATGCCGATGATCAATACAAAACGCAATCCGGGTTTCAGCAAATGGGCGAAGCTGCCTGATTCCTGGTTTATCACTTCTGTAATGGCTTTTAATTCAGACCGTGCTTTTTCTTTCCCGTTTACTTTGGTCAGTACATCTTCTGCTTCCTCCAGGCGGTTTTGCCGGGCCAGCCACCGGGGACTTTCGGGCACATTCAGCAACAGGATAATGAAGAGGATACTCGGAATGATGCCGGAGCCAAACATCCAGCGCCAGCCGCTGTTCACATTCCAGGCTTCGTTGTGCAATCCGGCAATACCGGCATTCACAAAATAGATCAGCAGGATGCCGAGCACAATGCCCATCTGGTAAATAGAGATGAGCCGGCCGCGGATATTGGCGGGGGCGATCTCTGAAATATACAGTGGCGACAACATCGACGCAATGCCGATCCCGATACCGCCGATAAGGCGGAAGAAGATAAAATAATTCAGGCCGAGCGGCAGCAGGATACCCAGTGAGGAGATGGCAAAGGCAAAAGCCGAGATCATCAACACTTTTTTACGACCGATCTTATCACTCAGTCCACCGGCAAACATGGCCCCGATCACACAACCGATCAAGGCGCAGCTGGCCACCCAGCCCATCATGGCGGGGGAAAGCCCATATTTGGTTTGTATGAACCCAATGGCGCCAGCCACTACCGCTGTGTCATATCCAAACAACAGCCCTCCCACCGCCGCCACATAGGTGCATTTATATACATATTTTAATCCTTGCTTTTGCATAATCGTTAGTTTATTCGATAATCAATTAAATGATCTGTTCGTACATAAGCCTTGATGGTAGCGCAGGTCTTACCCTCGCTCTCACCATAAGGCCGGATGGTATAAGCCCCTGCATCGGCAGGTACAATAAAGGTTTCGGCATAGTGCACTACAAATGGTTCAAAGGCTCCGGCAGGACTTTCCACAATAGCTTCGCGGCCTTCGATCAGGTTGAGTACGTTGAAACGGCCTTCGGTATCGTGCGGAACGGTACCGGTAAACCAATGGCGTCTTGTTTCAATGAAAGAGAGATCGTCGAGACCGGTGCGTTCTTCGCGCCAGCCTTCCCCCTTGCCCAGCGGCTGCACTTTGTTGAGGATATGTTCTTTTGTCCAGGTAGTGGTACGGTCCCACTGGATCACATTTTTTCCATGTTCCAGCGAAATGGGTCTTGGCTTGCCGTCGAGGCCCATGCGGCCCCAGTCCCATAACTTGAAGGTGAAAATGTAGGGCGTGGCGCTGATCTCCAATACCACACTGTTGGCGCCGGAGCAATGTACCGTGCCTGAAGGAATGAGTACATGATCATGTTGTTTGATGGGCCATTTCTCCACATAGGCTTCTGCTTCAAAGCCCACGCCTTTTTCCTGTGCATCCTGCAGGGCATGCATCATTTTCTCCGGCACAATGTTTTCTTTCAATCCGAGGTATACATAGGCATCCTCTTTTGCCTGCAAAAAATAATAGCTTTCATCCTGCGTATAAGCCATGCCAAATTTTTCGCGGATATATTCCTTGAGCGGATGTACCTGCAAACTCAGGTTGCCACCCTCCATCGTATCCAGGAAATCGAAGCGAATGGGAAACTCCGCACCAAATGCTTCATATACCTTCTTACCCAGCAGGGATTGCGGCTGGTTGAACACCACATTGACAGAAGGTGTTTCGAACTGGATATTGTCAAAGGCCAACAACAGGCTATTCTCTTCCGGTACACAATCAAAACCCCAGGCGATGTTCTTTTCATTAGGGTCCAGGTCACATACTTCTTTCAGCCATTGACCGCCCCAGGGGCCGGGATCAAAAAAGGGCACCACACGGAAAGGCCTTTTCACCACTTCGCTGAAGGCATGCAGCAGCACCGCTCCTTCGATCATTTTGGGGTGGCCGGCAATGGTGGTATCGAGTACATAATTCCAATGGGCCATGAGGGATACTTTGTGCCGGTCGCACACGCGCCAGTCGACGAAGAAGGCTCTTTTGTATTTATAGGCAAAGGTGTCGCCGGTATTGGAAGCACCCAGGTTGCCTGCTTCATTCCTCCTGAAGCGAAGCTGTATTTCCCAACGGGGCATATCAGCATAGACCAGCAGGTCGGCTTTGGGCGCAATCAATGCAGCCCCTGTGCCATAAACAATGATCAATCCGGTTCCCTGCTGTGCGATTTGCTGCTGTAAAGCATCGATCTTCTTTTCATCAAAAAAATGGAGCAGCGAAAGCGGGGTAATGTATCCAAATACAGGATCATCCGTCACATAGGGATACACCAATTCATTAATAGCCGCTTCTGAAAGCATGGCATCGCCTGCAAATACCAGTTGAGCGCCCGGTAATTGTTCCTGTAGTTGGGTAGCCAATTCATGCGTGGCCACACCATGGTAACAGTCAAGGGCCAGCACCATTTTTTGTTGCTGCAAACTGTTTGCTTTTTGCGCCAAAGCTGCGGCGATCGTTGTCCATCCATTCCATCCCTCGTACCCCGGGATACGGATTGCAGGGTACTTATCAAAATTCGAACTTTCCAAGTCTGTTTATTTATGGTTTTAAAAATCGATTGTCAGGCTGAGCCTGTCGAAGCCGTCTCAAGGGTGGGTCGCCCTTGAAGGGCGGCTCACCCGGTCTAAAAGGAGCCTGTCGAAGCCGTCTCGAGGGTGGGTCGCCCTTGAAGGGCGGCTCACCCGGTCTAAAAGGAACCTGTCGAAGCCGTCTCAAGGGTGGGTCGCCCTTGAAGGGTGGCTCACCCGGTCTAAAAGGAGCCTGTCGAAGCCGTCTCGAGGGTGGGTCGCCCTTGAAGGGCGGCTCACCCGGTCAAGCTCAAGGCGACAGTTTGATCAATAGTCATTCTGTGGCAGGTTGGGGTTCAGGTCGCGCTCGGTTTGCGGTACGGGAAATAAATAATTCCGGGCGGCAGGTGTTACGCCGGGTTTGGCTTGCGGCACCAGGGTCTCGAGGGTATTGGTGCGCACGAGGTCGAACCAACGATGTCCTTCGGCTGCCAGTTCCAACCTTCTTTCTTTCAACACGGCGGTCCTGAAATCACCCTTGCTCAGTCCGGTATAATCCGGCACCGTATTGCGATATACAGTACCATCAAAACGTGCGCGCTTACGCACCATATTGATATACTTATGCGCTTCGAGCGGTTGATCGAGTTCGTTCTCCGCCTCTGCATACATCAGCAATACATCGGCATACCGTATAACGGGAAAATCGTTGGAACTCTCATTGCCTTTGGGCTCGGCTGCACGGTCCCAGTATTTCTGAATATAGGGCCTGATCGTTTCCACTGTGCCATTGGCTTTATGGATCTCTGTGATAAAGGTCACCGCTCTTCTGCGATCGTCTATATCATACTGGTTGTACAATTGCTGGGTGGGTATCTGCCAGCCTTGGGCATTCTGTACCCCTTCCTCGCTCAGTTGCGGGGGCAGTAAACGCACCAGGAACTGACCTACTTCCCAGAAAATGATAGCGCCATTGGCATCGCCAAATCCTACGGAGAAAACAGCTTCTTTACCACCGCGGCTGGAGAGTTTGAATACACTGGCAAAATCTTCCCAGAGGTCGTAGCTCTTTGAATCGATTACTGCTTTGGCCTTTTCAGCTGCCTTGGCCCAGTTCTTTTGCGTGAGGTATACCTTGGCATGCAATGCCGTGGCAGCGCCTTTGGTGGCGCGCCCCCGGCCATTGCCCGGATCATAACTGGCAGGCAGCACGGCTTCCGCCGCATCGAGGTCCTGGTGGATCTGGTTGTAGATCGCGTCAACCGTGGCCGCCTGGGGTGTCAGGGGTTCTTTTTCGAGCAGTACCAGGGGCACTTTGCCAAACATACGCACCAGGTTGAAATACATCAGTCCACGCAGGAAACGCGCTTCCCCCAGCAGCCTGCTTTGCAAAGCCGCGTTCATGGTGATACCGGGAATACGGCTGATGGCAATATTGGCGATGGTAATGGTTTTGTAATGCATCACCCAGATCTCCTGCAGGGTACTGTTCTGCGGACCATAGGTAAAGGTGGCCAGTTGATCCAAGGCAGGAGCAGCCAGTTGATTGTTGAGCATTTCGTCGGAGCTCAGCCCCTGGGTGATCCAGAAAGAACTATGGTACACACCGGCAGTGGAACCCGTGCTGATGGAATTGAGATAAGCATAGATCGAATTGACCGCAGAGATAGCGTCCTGTTCCGTTTTATAATAATTGGTGATGCCCACTACATTCTTCGGATCTTCTTCCAGGAATTTAGAGCAGGAAGCCGTACCCAGCAATAGCGCACTGATGATGAGCGTACAGGAGATGAATTGTCTTGTTTTCATTTGACAGCTTTTTCGTTGTTAGAATCCGAGGTTGAGACCAATGAGGTATACTTTTGATTGGGGATATCCACCACGATCAATACCAAATTGAGTGGTATTTTGTCCGTAGGTGTTCGCTTCCGGATCGTAGCCCGAATAATCGGTGATCGTAAACAGGTTCGTAGCACTGGCATACACCCGCAGGTTGCGTACCTTGATCCTTTGCAGCAGCTTACTGTTGAAGTTATAGGCCAGGGTTATGTTTTTCAGGCGCAGGTAAGAAGCATCTTCCACGATGTTGGAAGAGAAAATACCTACATCGCGGCTACCGGCTGCCAGTGCGCGGGGATATTGGTTGCTGGGATTCGTGGGTGTCCAGCGATTCAATCCGGCATCGGCCAGTACATTGTTCTCACCCGTCATGTTCAACAGGTCGAGGTTATTGAGGTTGGCCACTTTATTGCCTTGTGAGCCCTGGAAGAAAACGTTCAGATCGAAACTAGCATAGGACACTGAATTGCTGAACCCCCAGGTGAATTTTGGTTGTGCATAACCAATAATTGTTCTGTCGGCTTCGGTGATCTTTTTATCACCATTGATATCGCGGTATTTGCGGTCACCTGCTTTGGCGCGGGACGCCACATTGGGAGAATTAGGCTCCTGCCCGATCAACACCGGACTGGAAGCAGCTTCTGCATCTGTTTGAAAAATACCATCGAATATATATCCATAGAAAGTACCTACAGGTTCACCCGGCCGCAAAATAGTGCCCCCAAGCATGGGAATATCGTTTTTGGAATTCAGGTTGGTGATCTTATTCCTGTTCACCGAAAAATTAATGGCACTGTTCCAACTCACCACCCCCTTCGTGTTTACCGTACGGATATCAAGGTCAAAACCATGGTTCTCGATATTGCCAATATTCAGTACCGTGGTGCCAAAACCGGAAGTAGACGGAATGGGTGTACTCAATAACAGGTCGAAGGTTTTCTTTTTGTAATAATCCGCAGTGATCGTAATGCGGTTGTTCAATAAACCCAGGTCAATGCCAATATCCAGCTGCCGCGTGGTTTCCCATTTCAGATCGGGGTTCACATACGAGAGTGGTTCCTGGCCGGTATATACTTCGCTGCCATTGGGGCTGTTGAATACGCCTTCACCAAATGGGCCTACCAGGGCCAGGGAAAGATAAGGGGGGATGGCCTGGTTGCCGATCACGCCATAGCTGGTCCGGAACTTCAGGTCGCTGATGGACGAAATATTTTTCATGAACTCTTCATCGGATATCCTCCAGGCAAAGGCGGCCGAGGGGAAGAAGGCGTATTTGTTGTTGGCGCCAAATTTCGAAGAGCCATCCACCCGCCCTGTGAGGGTGAACAGGTACTTGTTATTGAAGGTATAGTTCACCCGGCTCAGGTAGGAGATCATGCTCCAGCTGGATTCGCTGTTGACCGGTTTTTGCGGTTTCAGTGCCGCATAGATATTGTGATAGCCTGTGCGGTTATCAGGGAAATCGAAAGCGATCGTGGTCAGCTTATCGTTGTTGAATTGTTGCATCGTATATCCCACTACTGCATTCACCCGGTGTTTGTTGCCAAATGTATTGTTGTAGGTCAGGGTATTCTCATTGAGCCAGGTCATACCATCCGACTTGGCGATGGACGCTTCGCCCTTGCTGGCTTGCGTGCGTTTGAGGAAGTTAGGTCCGAAGCTGCCTTCATCGTTGGAGAATCCATCGATACCGAAGCTGGTGCGAAACTCAAATTGCTTGTTGAAGGCATATTTGGCATACACATTTCCAAGAATGCGCGAGAGGGTGGTATTGGAGATATATTCTTTGGCTTCAGCAACCGGGTTGCCCAGCACTTTGCCCCGGTCGTTCTCATAGGTATAACCACCGTTGGCTGCCGGGTTCGAATCATCATACACCGGCAATACCGGATTGAACAGCATGGCGCCCGTAGTTACCCCTGGCACAATGTCGGCGCCATTGGTAAGCACACCCTTGCTATTGACGCGGGAATAGGAAAGATTGGTACCTACGGTGAGCTTATCGTTGATCGCGCGATCAATATTGGCACGGAATGAATAGCGTTTAAAATCAGAGTTGATGATGATACCATCCTGCATGAATAAGGAGCCGGAGAGTGCATATTTTGTTTTATCGTCACCACCGGACACCGATACATTATAATTGGACATGGGCGCTACGCGAAACAGTTCATCCTGCCAGTCGGTACCCTTGCCCAGATTTTTAGGGTTCACATAAATGGGGGTGAGCCCGGCATTGAGTTTGGCGTCATTGACCATATTGGCATACTCAGCCGCATTGAGCAGTTTGAGCTTGTTGGCCACTTGCTGGTAAGCATGGTAAACATCCACATTCACCTGTCCTTTGCCCGATTTACCTCTTTTGGTGGTGATGAGTACGACGCCATTGGTACCACGCGAGCCATACATGGCCGTGGCGGAGGCATCCTTGAGTATCTCAATGGATTCAATGTCCGATGGGTTAATGGACGAAAGGGCACTGAGCCGGGGACCCCGGGTAACACCGGCAGAGAGATCGCCTCCATCGCTGCTGACCAGCATGCCGTCGATCACGTACAGCGGTTCGTTGGCGGCATTGATAGAACTGGTACCACGGATACGGATAGAGGCTTCGGCACCGGGTTTGCCAGACACCTGCGTTACCTGCACGCCCGCAGCACGGCCTTGCAGGGCCTGATCGAAAGAGGTGGCAGGTACGGCTTTCAGTTCGTCTGCTTTCACAGAAACGACGGAGCCG
This sequence comes from Paraflavitalea soli, assembly GCF_003555545.1. Lineage (GTDB taxonomy): Bacteria > Bacteroidota > Bacteroidia > Chitinophagales > Chitinophagaceae > Paraflavitalea > Paraflavitalea soli. The sequence continues at coordinate 2,182,480 of NZ_CP032157.1, forward strand.
GTGAGGTCGCTTTTCTTAACCGTACCGTAAGCGATCACCACTACCTGGGAGAGTTCTTCGTTGTTGGGGATGAGCTCAATGGTGAGGCTGTTGCGGCCGCCAGGCACTACGTCCTGCGTGGCATACCCCACGTGCGAGACCAGCAACGTGTCTTTTCCCGGGGGAAGTGACAGGTTGAACTGGCCCGCAGCATTGGTGGCTACTTGATCAGAAGTTCCTTTTACAGCCACGGTGGCCCCGGCAATGGGCTTACCGCTGGCAATTACTTTACCGCTGATAGCTCTGGCAGCGGTGGCTACCTGTGCAGTTCCCTGTATTGACAAGCTCAGGAGCAGGAAGCATGTAAGCAGGGCAGCAAGCATTTCGTTAGATGAATACGTTCTCATTAATTGAAGTTTCGCGTGTTTGGGGAAATTACATGTTCGAATGTTCGTACATATTAATAGGCAAAAAAAGTTTAATGATAAGATAAGTGAGTAATGATCCAGGTGTTATTTACGGGCGATATCAATGGTATAGGTGAAACGATCGGCCCTGTAATAGCCAAGGTTATATTCGATAGGACGGTCGCCGGCATCGCAAACCACCCTTTTGCGGAACAGGATGGGTGCGCCGGTCTCTACAGACAGGAGTTTGCTCAGCTGTTTGTCGGCCAGGATGGCGCTGATCCCTTCTTTGGAAACAGATACTACAATATGGTGCTCTTTTTCCAGCGTTTCATACAAAGGTTTGGAGAAATCATCATCTGTGGTAAGGCCGGTGCGTGGGTGGAAATAGGACACGAAATAAACGATGGGTTCACTCGCCAAACCTTTTACCCGCTCCATTTTAAGCACCTTGGTGCCGGGATTGATCTTGAAAAGCTGCTGAATTTCTTTGTCGGGCACTACGTTGGATACTTTGATGCTGTAGTTCTTGAACACCACCCCTTTTTCATCCATTTCGTGGGTAAAGGAGGCCCATTTATCGAGCTTGGTAGAGATATTGTTCCTGGCTACCGAGGTGCCTACACCCTTCTTGCGGATCAGCAGTTGCTCGTACACGAGCTTATTGGTAGCCTGGCGCACGGTGCTCCGGGATATGCCGAGCTTTTTGGCAATATTGATCTCATTGGGCAGTAGTTTGCCGTTCTGGTACTCAGGTTTCTCGATCAGTTTACGCAACAGATCTTCAACCTGGGCGTGTAAGGGAAGTGCACTTTGATGATCAATCTCCAAAAAATCCATACCTCAATGTTTATATGTTCGTACATACTAAAATTAGGGAGATTTGTGGATTGACCAAAAAATATTTTTTGCAGGTCTGGGTACAGTGTCACACGCTGCCTGGCGATTGTAGTGTTGATTGAGTATGAACTGACGCCCTATAGCTATTCACTGCAGAAGATTATTGAGGCAATGGCGGAGTGGGGAACCCAACACCGGAAGAAGATTAAAGGGGAGTTGGCGGTTGTGAGGGCTTCTAAAACCTGCGTATTTTAAATTATACATGCGTTGGTGGAATGCTATATCTAGCGGGAGGGTGAATATAAGTTCTACCTTCTGGATCTAAAAAGCCGAAAGAGTAAAAGCTGCGACGACACTGTCACTCAAGCGGGTAATTAATTAATCTAAAGAAACTATCAAGCTATCAATCGCATCATCCAGCATTTGAGATTGGGAACGAGCATCTAAATCTTTATGAATTAAATTGAGCGATGCAAGCCCTTGCACAATGGCCATTGAGATGTAGCACTTGCGTTTCAGATAAGTATCGTTACTATTTTCTTTTCCACATGCCTTTGTAATTGCCTGATTTATTGAATTAACAAATGTTAGCATTTCCGGAAACAGCGGATTTAATTCGTTTAGCTCGATTCCAATCTCCTGCATAAGAAGATATAAATCCTTTTCATGGGTTGCAAAATCCAAATAGGTTCTAAGCATTGCCTTTAATCTGCTCCTCGGGTCAATTATACCCTTGCAGTTTATATCTATACTGATATTAAGCTGTTGATATCCCAACCTGGCCAAATCAACTAATAGCGCCTCTTTGTTTTTGAAATACAGATACACCGCTGTAGCGGAAAATTCAATGTTGTTCGCCAGTCTTCTTAAACTCAGAGACCGATATCCTTCCTCTTTGACAATGTTCAATGCTGCATGAAGAATATCTTTATGCATTTTCAACCGGTTCCTTGCTTTTCTTTCTTTACTTCCCATAATTTTAGTTGAAAATAACACTATCCGCAGCCACTGTTTTGTAAGAAACAGACTTGATCTTTCTGATGCCTTCCCCACCGGCAGGTCCGGTTCATGCAAGAATTGCTTTGCGTACAAGTTGAAGTTTCCGAAGTAGAATTTTCCGCGAAATAAATCCGCCTAATGAAAATCCAAAAAGGTCAACTTTTTCATACCCCCAGTACTTTAATGAAAGCTATTATATTTGTATTTAAACGTACTGTCTCTAAACTTGCTGCTAACGGTTAACGCCAAATCGCATGTTGTATGCAGCATTTATTATCATTTTAAAAATTCCTCTTCTGTTATTGCGTTATTTAAGAATACTCCTGTATTATTCCCTGTTGATATAGCGTAAGATACAGCACGAAGAGGATTGGTATTGTCTCCACAAGCGAATATACTATCTACTGTTGTTTTTTGACATGTATCTACTTTGATAAGCCCCTGCTCTGTCAATTCACAGCCCAACAATTCGGGGATTTTACAATGCTGTTCAAAAGGAGGTCTTGAATATATCGCTTTTAATTGAAAAGTTGAATTGTCTGAAAAAATTATTTCTTCAACTACTCCGTCTTTGTGTTTCAATGAGGCAATTTTCCTTTCAACTATTGAAATATTGTGTCTTTTGATTTCATCGGTTTGCGTTTGTGTCAGTTCCGACTTTCCATTGGTAAATATCGTTAAATCCTTTGTCCAGTTACGAATGAGTCGAGCCAAATGAAATGCACCATATCCATTTGCAAAAATCCCAGTTTTTTGATTTTTCACTTCATATCCGTGGCAATACGGACAATGAAGTACTGTAATTCCCCAACATTCAGAAAACCCCTTAATGTTTAGCATTGTGTCTTTTAAGCCTGTTGCAAAAACGAGTTTTTTAGCCGAAAATAATTTTCCAGATTGAGTTGAAATCTCAAAGCCATTATCGGTTTTCGTTCCATTAATGACAAGGTCAGTTAAGAATTTTACTGTGTCGTATTTCAACACTTGATTTTTCGCTTTTTCCGCAATAACGTTTGGTTTTTCTCCGTCTTGCGTAATAAAGTTATGTGAATGAGGTGTTTGCCGGTTGCAAGGCAAACCGCTGTCAATGATTAAAACATTCCTTAATGCCCGTCCCAAAGACATTGCTGCAGAAAGTCCTGCATAGCTTCCGCCAACTATTATTACGTCAAAATTTTTGTTATCTGTCATTTTGTTAAAATTTTAAAATGTTGTTAATGGAAAAGGTAAAGGTAAAATGGAATTTCAAATACATCACCTGGCACTTGCCAACTTCATCTTGATTTTCATCATCACAGAGTCTGGCAGTATTCCAGCTAAAATGGAATTAAACCGGTTTTGAAAGCCTACAATTTTCTTTCCTTTTCCGTGTAGTAAAAGTTTCACTCCTTCAGCAGCCACTGTTTTTACCGGGGTGGGCTTATTGGATTTCACCAAATTGGTTTCCCGCATTTCCGGTGAAACAAAAGCTGTCTCAGTTGTGCCGGGAGCAAGTGTGGTAACCACTACGCCGGTTCCTTCCAGCTCGGCAGCGAGAGTTTCCGAAAATGCCAAGACAAAAGACTTGGTAGCGGAATACACCGACATGTAAGGAAAAGGCAAATAGGCAATCACTGAAGACACGTTCATGATTCTGCCCGACTTTCGGGCTACCATGTCTTTCGCAAATATTTTGGTGAGGATAACCAGGCTACTGACGTTGAGATCAATCATGTTCAACTCTTTTTCCAGTGATGTTTCCAAAAAACTGCCATAGTCGCCAAATCCTGCGTTGTTCACCAAATGAGATACCTGGTAGTTGGCGCTCTTTATATCATCATATAACTGATACGCCTGCTCTGCTTTGCTTAGGTCTTTGGTTATGTAATGTACGACAACCCCATACCTCGAGGATAATTCCTGCTGCATGGCTGCCAATTTATCCTCACTGCGGGCAGTGAGGATTAGATTGTATTTTAAAGCCGCAAGCTGTTGGGCCATTTCGCAACCAATTCCGGACGATGCTCCGGTTATTAAGATGTATTGTTTCATTTTGTTTTGATTTCTTAGATGATTAAATATTTTCAATGGAAGGCGGAATAAGCTTATACATTACCGGCGTTACAATTCTTGAAAGAATGGTTGAACTGATTAATCCACCAATCAACACAATCGCTAATGGAGAGATAAGTGGATTGGGATTCCAGGCAAGTGGAATTAATCCGCAAATGGCAGTTATAGACGTGAGCACAACCGGTAAAAAACGGGTTTCTCCTGCTATCTTAATTGCGCTATCAATGCTATGTCCTTCAGTTCGCAACTGGTTAGTAAAATCAACGAGTAACAGCGAATTTTTGACTTGTATGCCGGACAAACCAATGAAACCAATAATAGAAACCATTGACATCGGATGGCCGGCGATCAATAGCATTATCACACCTCCCAGAATTCCTAATGGAATAATAGATAGTACAATGATGATACCTTTAAACGTCTTAAATTGTAGTAACAGAACTCCAATAAAAAGGAATGTACTTAACAGGATAACTGACAAAAAATTTCCACCCAGTGTATCACCTTCCGATTCCGCTTCACCGGATAGTTTGTAATAGTAGCCAGTCGGCATTTGAAGTTTATCCAGTTGGGGAACAATGTTCTTTAAAACATCATTTGCCAATACACTTTCTTTGGTGAGAGAGGTGATTTTTGCGAAACGAGATTTATTAAAATGATTTATGGCAGTAGGTGATGTTTCAAAAGAGATCGTCGCAATTTGACTAACTAATACAGGACTGCCTTGTATGTTATTTACATACAGATTCTTAAACACATCCAGGTTTGAATATTTCTCCCTGGGAAGTGTTATGACAATATTGCGTGAATCGCCTCTGTCATCTATATAATCACCAACGGTTAATCCCGCTACCGCCAGTCGAACTACTTTATCAATATCGCTTGTAAGCACACCCAGTGTGCGGGCTTTTTCTTTATTTATTTCTATTTTAACATCCGATTTGTAGGTGTTTAATTCATTATTGATGTAAACAGTACCTGGGTTGTTGCGTAAAATGTCCTCCACCTTAAAGGAAAGCTTGCGCAGTGTGTCCGGGTCTTCACCAAAAACCCTTACAACTATATTGGCTTCTATCGGGGGGCCCTGTTCAAAATCTTTTACTTCAATTTTGGCATAAGGGAAATCCTTAAACTTTTCTCTTAGCTGCTTAACTAACTCTACTTTAGAGTCAGGACTTGCCTCATCATCCATCTGTACAAAAATCTGGGCAAAATCGGGCTTTACGTCTTGTTGATGTACATTATAATATATCTGCGGATTTCCTTTACCAACGTTGCTTGTATAATACACAATCTCTTTGTGTTGCTTTAATTCATTTTCCACGAGTTTAGTTACACGATCACTTTCGGGAATATCAGCCTGCAGCGGCATTTTGATATTGATCAGGAACATTGGCTTTTCAGATGTGGGAAAAAGTTTGAATCCTGTTTTTGTAAATAAGAAAAAGGCCAGCGCACTTAGTACTAATGATATTGCAATAGTTGTTTTAGGCCATTTTAAAGCTCGTGGCATAATACCCCGATAACTATAAGTCAGGAATTTTTGCAGTTGCTTAAGGAAAAAATTTCCTTCGCTATGTGTGTGTGTTTTCAGCATCCGGCTTCCAAGGAAAGGAACAAGCGTTAAAGCCACGATCATTGATGCCAATACACTGGTTATAACAGCCATAGGCAGGCTGCGCATAAATTCGCCGGCTGCATCAGGCAGGAAGGCCAGGGGCAAAAATGCAATTACCAAAGTGGCTGTACATCCTACAACTGCTATACCGATTTGTTTTGTGCCTTTCAGAACAGCATCCATTCGTGAATGTCCTTCCCTAAGCCATCTTTCTATATTTTCTACCACAACAATACTGTCATCCACTAACAATCCCAAAGCCACAACAAGTCCAACAATACTTAGCTGATTTAATGAAAACCCAAATAAATTCATTGCTATAAGCCCTAAGGCTAAAGAAAGCGGAATAGAGATCATTACAATGAGCGATGCCCTGAATCCTAAAGGCAATAAGGTAATGACTACTAAAAGAATTGCTAAACCAAAATCAAATCCGAGATGTCCCAAACGTTGTGAAACCATGGTAGCCTGATCAAAAGTTTTGACAAGCCGAATATTAGCAGGCAATCCTTTGGAAAATTCGTCCAATACCGGAAGAAACTCTCCCTGCACTTTCGCAATATTAACATTGTCTTTCATTGCAGCCGTAATCAGTACACAACGATGCCCGTTTACGCGCGTAATGTGGCGGACCATTTCGCTTTTATAACTTACCTCAGCTACATCTTTCAGATAGATGATCTTCCCATTGGCGTTGTAGATGACAGTATTGGCAACATCCTCCACGTTCTTAAGTTTTCCGCTGGTTTTTACATTAAAGATCTTACTCTCCAGGTTAATGCTTCCCCCCGGAATGTCTGCCGCTTCGCTTTGTAAACTACCTGTAACTACGCTAAGCGGGATCTTCAGTTGCGCCAGTTTGTCCAATTGTACATCAACACGGATTTCCTGTTCCGGCATACCGGAATATTTAACTTCTTTGAGGTTTGTTATTTTCTCCAGGCGGGTTTTTAATATATCAGCCTGGTCTCTCAACAGTTTATCGGAAGCGTTATCCGAAACCAAGGCAACCTGTAAAATTTTAACATCGGAAGAAGATATTTTTTCTGTTTTGATCAGGTAGATATCCTTGGGAAGTTCACTGTTTTTCAAAGCATTTATCTCTGTAGAAATTTCCTGGTACTTATTGTTAATATCAACACCATATTTGAATTTCACCTGGATCGCCGCCACACCATCCTCAACTGTGGTAAGCATTTTGTCAATATTCTCCAGTCCGTAGATTTTGTTTTCAATGGGCTTTACCACTTGCTCTTCCATATCTTTAGGACTAGTGCCTGGATATATGACAGTTATGAGATACTCCGGCGGATGTATAGTTGGATCTTCCGAACGGGGCATTGTAAACAAGGTGAGTACACCAACCACTGCAAACAGCAGGAATATAATGAGGGTGAACTGATAGTTTTTAACGGCAAAGTTTGTGATCTTCATATACGTAATTATTACCGAATAATTTTTATTGTAGATTTTTCGTTGAGATAGGCACTATTAGAGATCACGATTTCTTCCACTCCATCAAGTCCACCTTTTAGATACACCTGTTGATTGTCGACCCTTGAAATAGTTACAGGAATTTTCCTGACCTTATTAGCTCCGTCAGGTGTAAATACGAATGCCTTATCGCCATCGGCTTCTACCAACGATCCATATGGGACGACCTTGACATTTTCATTCTGACTGGTAGATATTTCCGCTTTGCCAAACATACCTACTGCCGGCTTTATATCCTTTAATTTCAACTTTAGTTCTACCTGAAAAGAGCCCAGTGTACGATCTGCCACCTGCGACTTACGAAACACGAAAGCCTCAATTTGTTTATCCTCATATCCATCAAGTGTCACAGTTGAGGTTTGCCCCAGGTTAATCATTGCCCATTCCTTGTCTGTAACACCGACTCTCAAAATATAATTATTGTTCCGCTGTGTTTCGTTAATAGCCAGCACCGGCATACCGGGTCCTATTACTTCTCCTTCATTGGCAATTTTCTGGCTTACAAAACCATCAGAAGCCGCATATATTTTTGAATAATGTTCATTAAAGGAAACAGCCTCTTTTGCTTTTTGAGCAATATCCAGGGCTGTTTTGGTGTTTTGCAACTGCTCTAATGTAAAAACACTGTCTTTGTAAAGATTAACGGCCCGATCATGATCACGCTGTGCCTTCTCTACATTTAAACTGGATTGTGATACGCCGGCAGCAATTTCAGTGGAATTGAGCGTAGCGAGCAACTGACCTTTTCGAAAAAACTGACCTTCTTCTATCAACACACTGCTGATTACACCGCCAATCTTGAAAGAATATTTAGCTTCGTTTTCTGTGCTTACGAGCCCTGTAGCACTTATTTTTTGGGGTAATGCCAATGCGGATACAGCAGAGGTCTTTACAGGGATAACATCTGCTACTTCAAATGCTTTTTTTGCCTTGTCTTCATCATGGCAGGAATATAAAATTAATATTGCTGCGGCAAGGAGGAGTAATTGATTTTTTTTCATTATAGTTTTTTTTCTGTTTATTGAATGATGAAGCTGGCATTGGCGCGTTCTATAGCTGCGTGAGCAATCCAGGTATCGAAAAGAGCAATGTTAGCATTCAATTGGGCATCGATTAATTGATTTTGAGCGTCCAATAGTTCAATATATATAGCCATTCCTTCCTTGTATAATTTCAATACATCACCGTAATAGGTTTGAGCGGTTTTTAGTTGTGATTGTGCCGATTTATATTGAGCAATGGCGCTTTGCATATCATTCTGCCGAACTTTGAGCTCGGTAAGCAGTTGTTGTTGCACATAATCTGTCTGAGCCTCTATGGTTTGGCGGTCAGCCAGCGTCTGTTTTATTTTATAAGAATTTTTTCCAAAAGAAAAGAGGTCCCATTCCAGCGAAACGCCCAGGAAATAGTAGCGACTTTGTTTGTTAAATTTCCAATCAAAGGCTTGCGAACCCAGATCTAAATAGGTACCTATCTTAGGGATCAGGTATGATTTTGCAAGACCGTTCAAATTGCTATTAATGTCTTTTGCAATCTTGAGTTTAGTTAACTCTTCCCTGCCGTTTATATTTTCGCTTAGCAGATAATCCTGCCTGGGTAAAGCTATCATCTCATCTAACAGTATGCTATCTGTTAATGGGCGGTTTAGCAAAAAGTTAAAATAATAACGGGCGGATTCTGCTGTTTTGTTTGCTGCAATAAGATCAGCATTCATTTTGGCGACCTCATTATTACTTCGAATAACTGCGGTACGGTTTACTTTGCTATTGTTAAAAAGTGCGGTATTAATTCGCTGACCCTCTTCCACAAGCCGAAGGGATGATTCATAGATCCTAATAGCATTAATAGCTTTTATATATTTGAAGTAAGCTGTTTTAATCTCTTTTACCAATTCACGTTTGTATAGCAGTACTTCTGATTTTTGAAAATCAACCTGTTGCAGTTTAATTCTTTTGTTATAACTAAGCTCTGCGTTCAAAATAGGCAGGCTTGTACGAAATTTTGCATCATAGAAGTTGTCAGGATTCAGCAGAATGCGCTGGTTTTGAAGCTGGGGAAATGAATTACTTCCAGTCAATTGATTTAGCGAAGCGTAAGCCCCATTTAGCAGATCACCCGTTGGAAAATCTATTGTGCGGCCTCCATCAGCTTTCGTGTAAGTAGTTGAGAAGGAAATGTTTGGCAGGAACATACTTTTTGCCTCGTTGAGCGCGTAGACGTTTTTTTCTAACATAAAAGTCTGCTGCTTAATACTTTGGTTGGATGTAAGCCCTTGCTTGATGTACTCATCCAGTTTATTTTGAGCTTTCAATGGATGAACTGAAACAATGGCAAATACCATAAGAAAGAGATAGTGGAGAATTCTGTTTTCAGGCTTCATTTTAATCACTGTTATTTAATTAAACACTGTTCAATAATATTGTAAAAAAAAGCTTAGCTCTTTTCGAGCAAAGCAACAAAACACTCATAACCGTGGTGCATAAGTTCTTCATTTGTCTTGTTCACAAAACTTGTTGTGCGGTCTTTACAGAACAAGGCACAAATTCCGTGAAGTGTTGAAAGTATCATAAATGCTAAATACTCAGTATCCATATCTTTGAACTTGCCCATCTGTTGACAATCTTTAACAACAGCAGTTACCAGACTAATCGCTTCCTGAGCTATCTTAAAACCACCGCTTTCAACTTTTTTAGCGGGTTCTTCAACAATAAACATTAAGTTGTAATAGTCTTTATTTTGTTGTGCAAATTCGATAAAAACGCGCCCCGCTGCTTTCAAACGTTCAAAAGGATTGGCCACTTTTTCCAGGACTTTTAACTGCATGAGCAGCAATTGAAACCCTTCCTTATGTAGCTCATGAAAAATCTCACTTTTATCCTTGAAATAAAAATAGAGTGATCCAGGGCTATAATTAATTTCATTCGCAATATTGCGCATGCTGGTTTGTTCATAGCCTTTTTCGAGAAATATTTTACGGGCGCCATTCAGGATCCGTTTATGCATTTCTTGTTTTTCCTCTTGTTTTCTCTCTGCTATTCCCATCGTTAATTAAATGATAGTGCAAATATATTGAACACTGTTCAATTCTCCAATTATTTTTGGCTTTTATGAGACATTTGGTATTTACCAGTGACCGTGAAACCGGCGTGATATTAATTCAAAAGGTTGTCTCTGAACTTATTGGGCGTAAGTCCTGCCTCTTTTTTAAATAACCATCATCGGGGCTACCCATGCTGGCTTCGAAAACAGGTTGTACCGGGTACACGGCGGATTCTTATACTGCCCCCCCAAACCATGCTCCAACCCAAAACAGCGTTATATGTTATCGAAACGAATGGTAGCGGCTAACCGCGAAGCGGCTATTCCGTGCAAATCGGTGAAATCTGTAAGTCATCTAAAAAACGCCAACACGCTTGTCGTAGATCAAATTCAAATCGCTACCTGCTTGATCCAAAACAAGTAAAACGCCAAATCCCCATTCCCTACATCTGCGCACAAACACCTTTACGTAGGTGAGTTATATGAAGAACCCCTCACGCAACAACCAACGGCCTGCAGGCCATTATACCAGTCTTAGAATCACCCGCCCGCTGGAAAACCAGGTTGATCACCCCACCGGCGAACATGCCATGATAGAAACCTACATCCTGAAAGAGATCCATGAGGAGATTGAAAGCCTTCCCGGCCCCTGCAAAGAACTGTTTAAACTCATTTTTTTTCATGATATGAATACCGCCGAAGCGGCGGTAACACTGAATATCCCCTATAAAACTGCATTGAAGCACCAGCAGCAGGCACTTTCGGTCCTGCGTTTTACGGTGCTTAAACAATGCCTGGTCTATCAACCGGAAACAGCGTCAGCCCATTGAGCAGGGGCATCTGTAAAATATCCGGGTGCGCATCTCTGATATCATACGGTACTGTACGGCAATGTACCGGCCGGCATCCTTATACAGCCAGTTGAACAGTAGCTGTACAGTACCGTTTTTACAACCCGGCCAACTGCACATTAAAAACAAAACCAACTCCATACACATTGGTGATACTAATGGAGTTCGACTTGTTCAGGTGTTTTCTGAGACGGGAGATGAACACATCCAGGCTTCTGCCCAGGAAATAGTCATTCTCTCCCCACAACCGGGTTAGTATTTCTTCCCGCTTTAAAATCCTGTTTTCGTTATTGAACAAGAATTCCAGCAACTCTGATTCCCTGGGCGTCAGTATGATGGCAGGATGGTTGCCAATGATCAGCCTCAGGGAATCTTTTTGAAATTGCACATCCCCGCGCTCTATCATAGTCCGGCTCGTTACTTCCTGGTTACCGGTATTGCGCTTAATGATATTCCTGATGCGCAACACCAGTTCATCGATGTCGAAAGGTTTTGTGATATAATCATCTGCCCCCAGCTTCAACCCATGCAACCGGTCCGAGCGCTCATTCCGCGCGGTTAAAAATAAAAAGGGCACCTGCGGGTTGATGTTGATCACCCTGATCGCCAGCTCAAAACCATCCATCTCCGGCATCGATACATCGATGAGCAGGATGTCATATCTCCCCTGCCCTGCCTGGAACTTTGCCAATGCCGATTTTCCATCCCGGGCCCAATCAACTGTAAACTCCATGATCTCCAGGTATTGTTTTACCACATTACCCAGGTCCACCTCATCTTCTACCAGCAATATTTTTGGCTTCATAGAAATTCCTTTAAATTTTTCACGCCAATGGCATCGTGATCGTAAATACACTGCCTCCCCCTCCCCTGCTGTCCACTTCAATTTTCCAATGGTGCGCATCAATAGCCTGTTTGGCATAATACAATCCCAGGCCCAGCCCTTTCACCTCCCCATTCAATACCTGCGTGTCGCGGTAAAACTTATCAAACAAATGCGCCCGCGTCTTGTCTGTCATACCAATACCATTGTCCTCGATCGTGATCCATATATTTCTTTTGTCGCTCTGCGTGGTGACGATGATCTCTTTCCCTTCACGCCGGTTGTACTTGATGGCATTGTCGAAGATATTCAGCAGCACTGTTGTGCACCAAAAGGGATCCAGCAATACCTCATCCCTCGTGGCATTTTTATTAAGGGTAAGTTCCACCGGCGCACCCGCCAGCTTAAGTTTATAATCGAGCAATACCTCCTCCAGCAAATGATGCAGGGAATGAACTTCCTTCTTCAGGGAGATGCCGCTCATGCTCGTGATATCCAATACCTGGCTAAACAGTGTCCTTATTCTCTCCGACTGCCGTTGGATCACCTCCGTAAGCGGCTGTACCGTCTCCCGGTTTACGGGCATCTTATCATTCTGCAGGGTCTTGTTGGCAACAATGATGGCAGCCAGCGGCGTATGGAATTCATGGGTAATGCTGTTGATGAAGTCCGATTTCATTTCGGATAATTTCTTTTGCCGTATCCAGTTGCGCAGGGTGATGAAGAACAACAATACCACCGCCAGTACCGACAATACCGACAAGGCAAAAGTGGGCATCATTTGCCGTAAAATGACCATCTTCCGGTTGCGCGTATCCACATAAAAGCTATAGGAAATGCGATAGGTTCTTTCGGATACACCACCAATAGATACCGTTACGATCTTATTGTTCTCATTGGGATTGGCCAGGTCACCACCCAGCCACAAGCCCGAATAATGCTGCAGGGAATCATTGATGCCGGGGTAATGATGCTCCTTATCATAGAAAGGAATGAAATTACGTTTACCAAAACTGATCTCCAGGATATCGATGGACACCCGGTAAGCCAGGTCGGTTTTGATATGGTACCGTTGGCGGGCCAGCTCCAGTACGCTGTCTACATTCTCTGCTTTGTGCAACACCTTCACCGTACTATCAAGCAGGTATTGGGTGTATTCCGGAAAACCGTTGCCGCCTGCCTTATACAGTTGTTCCAGCTTGTCAAAATTCTTATAGATGGCGCTGTCCAGTATCCGGGCGCCGCCGGGAAAGATGAGGTCCGACTGTACGCTGGTGCCATATTCCTTCTTGATCAGGTCTTTCTCCTGCAGGTAAAACTGCTTGTTCTTGAGCTCATAGGTATTGTACACCAGAAAGAACTGCACAGCCGACAGGATGAGAAAGCTGACCACTGCAATGGCCTTATGGATGGTGATCGTGTATTTCATTGAGCAGGGGTAAGCATTAAAGATAATATGTATCCGCCTGCTTTGTACGATCGTTTAATATCCGTTAACAATTCGTTTGACTTCTGTTGACAGGCTTCAGCAATAAGGTCGGGTAATTTAGCTGTTCCCGATACCTTATACCATGTAGTGTGCTTATAACGTCGCTTAAGTACACTGCATGGATCTTTTTAAACCTGTAGCAATATGCCAAGACATTTTTCCATCCGCACCCTGTTTTCCCTGTTCGTTTTATTATCCGTACCCTTTACCCAGCTGTATTCACAAACTGCCGCTCCGCTCACCGTTCCCGGTAAGATGGACTGGTGGCGCAAGGCACGCCTCGGCATGTTCATTCATTGGGGCGTGTATGCGGTGCCCGCCGGCCAGTACAAAGACCAGGAGATCGGTGGACTGGGCGAATGGATCATGCACGATGCCAGCATTCCGCGCCGTGATTATGAGCAGTACGCCAAACAGTTTAACCCGGTGAAATATGATGCGGAAGCCTGGGTGCGCATGGCCAAAGAAGCCGGCATGAAATACATCGTGATCACGGCCAAACACCATGATGGCTTTGCCTTGTTCGATTCAAAGGCCAGCGACTGGAACGTAGTGAAAGCCACGCCTTACGGCAAGGACCTGCTGAAACCCTTGGTGGAAGCCTGCCGCCGGCAAGGGATGAAACTGGGCTTTTATTATTCCCAGGCCAATGACTGGTTCAACCCCGGCGGCGCTGCAGCCCGCGGCCATTGGGACCCTACGCAGCAAGGAAGCATGGATGAATACATTGAGCAGGTAGCAGCGCCCCAGGTACGCGAGCTATTAACCCAATATGGCGATGTGGTGGAACTCTGGTGGGATGTGCCGACGGATATGAACCGGCAGCGGGCCGATAAGCTGGCCGCGCTGCTGTCCCTCCAACCGGGCATTATTACCAACGACCGGCTGGGAGGCCATTACAATGGAGACATCACTACACCGGAACAATATATACCGGCCACCGGCATCGCGGGGCGCGACTGGGAAACCTGCATGACGATGAATGATACCTGGGGTTTCAAGACAAACGACAACAACTGGAAAAGCGCTGCCACGCTGATCCGCAACCTGGTAGACATTGCCTCCAAAGGCGGCAATTACCTGCTCAATGTGGGACCAACGGCCGAAGGAGAATTTCCCCGGCCGATCGTGGAACGACTGCAAGCCATTGGTAAATGGACAGCTGTCAATGGAGAAGCTATCTATGGCACTACCGCCAGCCCCTTCCACCAATTACCCTGGGGCCGCGCCACCCAACGAAAAGAGGGAAAAGAAACTACGCTTTACCTGCATGTATTTGCCTGGCCCAAAGGCGGCCAACTGCTGGTGCCGGGATTGGCCGGAGCGTTCAGCTCAGCCCGGCTTTTATCGAATGGCAAGACCCTCACCTGCAAAACAACCGCAGACGGCCTCGTGATCGATGTGCCCCTTACGGCTCCTGATCCGGTTGCTGCAGTTATTGCGCTCCATACAACAGCGCCACTCGATATACGCCCCTTTGCCATCCGGCAGGCGGCCAATGGCGCCCTGGTACTGGAACCGGAACTGGCCACCATTCACAATAAGGAAGGCGAAGCATCGGCCATGACGGAAGGTGATTGGGATGCCCGCAATATCGGCTACTGGACAAGCCCGTACAGCTGGATATCATGGGAAGTGGAGATCAGCAAGCCCGGCACGTATAGCATCACAGCCCTGGCAGGTGTACCGGCATATGGCAATGCGCTGACCATCGAAATAGGCGGACAAACCATTGCTGCCACCATGGACCGGACAGGCAGTTACCACCAATACCGGGAAATGACCCTGGGCAAAGTGACGATTGAAAAAGCAGGCAAATACACCATCGCCCTGCGCCCAACGGCCAGCAAATGGGAAGCGATCAACCTAAGGCACATCATATTGCAGTAACCCTTTGCTGGTGGGTCGCCCTCAAAGGGCGGCTCACCAGCAAAGGCACTCAGGGAGACAACTTAAGTAAACAACTGATTCTTATACACCAAAACTCAAGACTGCTTATGAACACGTATCACCACGTATTCAAAAGGATCAAACCCATCCTTTTGTTTTGCTTATTGCTGGGAGTTGTCACCGGCTCCTATGCACAATCGGGTGAGATCTTTGTAAAAGGGACTGTGCGTTCCGATACCGCTGTACTCGAAGGGGTGACGATTGCTGTAAAGAATTCCCCGGCAGTAGCGGCACGTACCGACGCCAAAGGCAATTACCTCATCAAGGTGCCTTCCAATGGAACACTGTTGTTTTCTTTTGTTGGTTTTACCACCCAGGAAGTAGATGTAAAAGGCGAACCCGTGGTGAATGTAGTACTGAAAGGCAGTGAGAAAGCCATGGAAGAAGTAGCCGTAGTGGCTTATGGTACGCAAAAGAAGAAAAGTATGGTGGGCGCTGTCACTACCATCAATCCCAAAGAACTGAAAGGCCCCACCAGCAACCTGACGACGATGCTGGCGGGCAAGATCTCCGGCATCATTGCTTACCAGCGCTCCGGGGAGCCCGGCAGGGACAATGCCAGCTTCTTCATCCGCGGCGTCACCACGTTCGGCGCGGGCAAAGTGGATCCGTTGATCCTGATCGACAATATGGAATCCACCACCAATGACCTGGCCCGTTTGCAGCCCGATGATATTTCGGGCTTCTCTGTGTTGAAGGACGCTACAGCCGCCTCTCTGTATGGCGCCCGGGGCGCCAATGGGGTGATCCTCGTCACTACCAGGATCGGTGCAGAAGGCGCCACCAAATTCAGTGCGCGGATGGAAAACTCCACCTCGGGCAACACCAAAAACTTTCGTTTTGCCGACAATATCACTTACATGAAACAGGCCAATGAGGCGCTGGTAACACGCTATCCCTTACAGGCGCCCCTGTATTCACAGGAAAAGATCGCACAAACGGAAGCAGGCGCCAATCCTTACCTGTATCCCAGCAATAACTGGCTGAAGATGCTGATCAAGGACTATACAAATAACCAACGATACAACCTCAACATGAGTGGCGGCGGCAAGATCGCCCAATACTATGTTTCCGGCACGTACAATATCGACAATGGCGTACTGAAAGAAAACGGGTTGAACAATTTCAACAGCAATATCAAACTGCGCAGCTACCAGATACGCTCCAATGTGACCATCAATGCTACTCCTACCACCCTGGTCAATATCAGGGTATCCGGACAGTTCGATGATTACAATGGGCCCGTAGGCGGCGGGGGCAATATCTTCAACCAGGCATTGATGAGCAACCCCGTGCAGTTTGCAGCAGTATATCCATCGGAGTACCTGCCACGTTTGAACCATCCGCTTTTTGGCAGTATGCTGGATGGCAATGGTATCCGGTACAATAATCCGTATGCCAACATGGTATCGGGGTACGAGCAATCCAATACTTCTACCATGACTGCGCAGCTGGACATTAAACAAAACCTCAGCTTTATAACCAGTGGCCTCTCTGCCAGGCTGATGACCTTTACCCAGCGTTATGCATCCTTCAGCCTTACCCGTGCCTACGCTCCGTTTTACTATTCATTATCCTATTCGCCGGATGGAAAAACACCCCTGCTTTCACCTGTCAATACAAATGGTACAGAATACCTGAGCTATATTCCCGGCGCCAAGATCCTCAACACCGTCAGTTACCTCGAAGCAGCCGTGAATTATGTAAAGGGTTTTGGCGATCATGATATATCAGGTATGTTGATCACCACCATGCGCAATTACCTCACTGCCAATTCAACCATAGGTGATCTGCAACAGTCCTTGCCCAATCGTAACCAGGGCCTGTCGGGCAGGTTTACCTATGCCTATGACAACCGGTACATGGCCGAGTTCAACTTTGGCTACAATGGGTCTGAACGTTTCTCCAAGAACAACCGCCTGGGCTTTTTTCCTTCCGGTGGACTGGGCTGGAATGTACACAATGAAAAGTTCTTCGATCCCATCGCCCATATCCTGCCTTACCTGAAACTGCGCGTCACCTACGGCCTGGTAGGTAATGACCAGATCGGCAGTGCCAATGACCGCTTCTTCTACCTCTCACGGGTATTAATGAACGACCCGAAAAAAAGCGCTGTGTTTGGAGAAAACTTCGGCACCGCTTTAGACGGTGTAACCGTACAACGGTATGCCAATTCCGCCATCACCTGGGAGAAGTCGTACAAGACCAATATCGGCATGGACCTGCAGTTCATCAATGGATTCAACCTTACCGTGGATATATACCGCGAGCACCGGAAGAATATCCTCATGAACAGGGCCTTTATTCCTGCATCGATGGGATTGGCAGCGAACATTCAGGCCAATGTAGGTGAGGCAGAAGGCAAAGGCATCGACCTGCAAATGGATTACAACAAGTCCTTCAGCAATGGCGTATGGCTGCAATTGCGCGGCAACTTCACCTATGCCCATAGCAAACTGCTGGTGAATGAAGAGCCCAACTACCCCACCTCCTGGAGCAGTAAGGTGGGTTATCCGCTTTCACAAAGATGGGGACTGATCGCAGAAAGATTATTTGTAGACGACAAGGAAGTAAAGAATTCGCCCTTGCAGGATTTTGGACTGGTAAGCGGTGGTGATATCAAATACCTGGATGTAGATGGCAATAATATCATTGATGGCAATGGCGACCAGGTGCCGATCGGTTATCCTGAAACTCCGGAGATCGTGTATGGCGGAGGTTTCTCTGTAGGTTATAAAGGTTTTGACTTCAGTGCTTTTGTACAAGGCTCTGCACGTTCTTCCATCTTTATCGACAACAATGCTATCCAGCCCTTCAAACGCGATGACTTTGGTCTGGGTCTTGAAAGCGGCCTGCTCAAGGTTATTGCCGAAGACCATTGGTCTGAAAGCAACCGGAATATCTATGCTTTCTGGCCAAGGCTGAGTGACCGCACCATTCAGAACAATGCCTGGACCTCTACCTGGTGGATGCGCAATGGCGCTTTCCTGCGCCTGAAGACTGTGGAAGTAGGTTATACCTGCGCTCCTGCCCTGTTGAAGCGCTTCAAAATGTCCAACGCCAGGTTTTACCTCAATGGCAACAACCTGTTTGTGATCAGCAGCTTTAAACTATGGGATCCCGAAATGGGCAGCAATGGGCTGGCCTATCCCGTACAAAGGGTATTCAATGTGGGCGTCAACCTCAGTTTCTAATGAAAGCGGCAGGGTGGATCGCCCTTAAAGGGTGGGGCGCCCTTAAAGAGTGGGTCGCCTTGTTCGGGTGGGTCGCCCTCAAAGGGTGGGTCGCCCGAACAAGAGTATCCTGCGGACCCCATTTAAAGTGTATCTAACTAAACAAAACGCAATGCAACACCATCATCATAAAAAACGTTTTTCCCTGCTGGCCCTGTTACTGGCAGGGATAGCCAGCCTTAGCTCCTGCGAGAAGTTTATCGATGTAGTGCCGGACAATGTGCCCACCATCGACAATGCTTTCAGTATCCGTACGGAAGCCGAAAAATACCTGTTCACCTGTTATTCTTACCTGCCTGCTGAAGGAAATTATGGCGGCAACCCGGCTTATGGCGCGGGCGACGAGACCTGGCAGGACGAGAGCTTTAAAACGATCGATGCCTCTCCCATGCAGATCGCCCTGGGATTGCAAACTGCGGGCAGTCCGCTGATGGCTTACTGGCAGCCCATGTATGCCGGCATTCGCGACTGCAATATCTTCCTGGAGAATGTAGACAAAGTGGTGGACCTGGAACCCTATATGCATTCCCGCTGGATCGGGGAAGTGATTTTCCTGAAAGCCTACTATCATTGGCAGCTGCTAAAGCTGTATGGCCCCATCCATATTGTAGATAAGAACCTGCCTACGGATGTGAGCGCAGACCAAGTGAAGATACCCCGCATGCCGGTCGATACAGTAGTCAATTATATTGCAGGCCTGCTGGATTCAGCAGCCAGATTATTACCGCCCACCATACAGGCCCGGACCACCGAACTGGGCCGTATCACAGCCCCTATTGCACTGGCCGTAAAAGCACGCCTGCTGGTAACAGCTGCCAGCCCGCTGTTTAATGGCAATGCAGACTATACCGGTTTCAAGAACCAGGACGGCACCCTGCTGTTCAATACCACCTACAACAAACAGAAATGGGTGCGGGCGGCTGCCGCTTGTAAAGCAGCCATCGACGCCGCCCATGCGGCAGGCATTCAATTGTACAAATTCAACAACAGTATCGCCAACCTGTCCGATGCCATGAAGATCGAAATGAGCATTCGCAATGCGGTATGTGAGAAATGGAATGAGGAACTGATCTGGGGTTCCTCCAACAGCCGGACAGACCAATACATGCAGCGCCTCGCCTGCCCGAAGCTCGATCCCGCACGCCTCGGCAACCAGGATCCCCTCGGACAAATGGCGCCCACCCTGAAGATCGTAGAGCAATTCTATTCTAAAAACGGCGTACCGATCGAGGAAGACAAGACTTATGATTATGCCAATCGTTATACCCTGCGTACCGTAGCTCCGGAAGAAGGAGAAAAGATGCAGGTAGGTTATGAGACTGCCGTACTGAACTTCGACCGGGAGCCCCGTTTCTATGCAGACGTTGCTTTTGATGGCGCCAAATGGTACATGCAGAATGGCACCTGGAATATACAATCCCGCTGGGGACAAAACCAGTCGCAGAAGAACGTGTTTGGTTTTTCCGTTACCGGCTACTTCACCAAGAAGATCGTGAGCTGGAAGTTTGTGATCAATGAAGGCCAAAGCACTTCCACAGAAGAATATCCCTTTCCGATATTCCGCCTGGCCGATCTCTACCTGCTGTATGCAGAAGCATTGAATGAAGCGGAAGGTCCGGCCAATGCAGACATCCTCACCTATGTGAACCTGATACGCGCCAGAGCGGGTCTCAAAAGCGTACAGGAAGCCTGGGGCCAATTCTCCAACAACCCTTCCAAATACACCAGTCAGGAAGGGCTGCGGGCCATCATCCAACAGGAAAGGCTGATCGAAATGGGTTTTGAAGCCAGCCGCTTCTGGGACCTGCGCCGCTGGAAACGGGCCATTGAAGAACAGAATAAGCCCGTACAGGGCTGGGACATTGCCCAGGCAGCACCTGCCGCTTATTACCGGGTTAAAACCCTGTGGGACCAACGGTTCCAGGTACGGGATTACCTCTGGCCCATCAAGAGCGGCGATATCCTGGTGAACCCTAAACTGGTACAAAATCCTGGTTGGTAATATGATTATTAATTAATGATTATTGATTACTACTACTTCGCAGCAAACACGTCACTAACCCTGGCAGGCAGCAAAAAGTAGAAAGCAGCCGATAGCAAGAAATGAACAAGCCAGCCCTGCAGCCAATAATTAATAATAAATAATCCAGCATTGACTGACTTTAAAAAACCAAAGCATGAACCGAATAAATATATCACTCATAATACTATGCTTACTGGTATTAGCTTGTAAGAAAGAGGAACATCGTTCCCTCTACGGTGAGGGCAATACACCGGGCCCAATCACCAGTACAGCCGTAAAGAACCTGCCCGGCGCCGCAGAGATCACGTATACCCTGCCGCAAGACAATAGCATCCTGTATGTGAAAGCGGAATACGAACACCAGGCAGGGGTGAAAAGAGAAGTGAAGACCTCTTATTATACCAATCAATTGACCGTAGATGGTTTTGGAGATACCTTGGAGCATGCCATACAACTCTATGTGGTGAACCGCAGTGAACAACAATCGGCTCCCGTAACTGTGAAGGTGAAGCCCCTCACACCACCGGTAGTAGCTGTCTTCAGAAGCCTGCTGGCATCCGAAGACTTTGGCGGATTAAGGGTCAGCTATACCAATGATGCCAAAGCAGATGTGGCCATCTACACACTGGCAGCCAACAGCAAGGGCACCATGGAAGAAGTAAATGTACAGTACACGACCCTGCCCCTGGGCACCTATACCATGCGCGGATTCGACAGCACTGCACGCCGCTTTTCTTTCTACGTCAAAGACCGGTTTGGCAATATCTCCGATACCCTCACGAAGACCTACAAACCACTGTATGAAAAAGCGCTGGACAAAACCCTGTTCCGCAAAGTAGCGTTGCCCACCGATGTTGGCGATGATTGGGGACTGCCCATGGAAAACTTATGGAATGGCAGTTACCTGGGCTTCTGGGATATGTTCCACACGCAGACAAAGCCCTTCCCCATGTGGTTTACCTTCGATATGGGCATCAAGGTAAAGCTGAGCCGCATTACCCTGTGGCAGCGACAAACACCGGTGACCGATTGGGCCTACAATGCCAACAATCCAAAGAAGTTTGAGATCTGGGGCACCAACACACCGGACCCCGATGGTGGCTGGACCAACTGGACCAAACTGGTGGAACATACGATTGTAAAGCCTTCCGGTTTACCCCTGGGGCAGTTGTCGCAGGATGATGTGGCTGCCGCTGCAAAGGGAGAAGAAATGACTGTGCCGCTGGACAAAACCTCTGTGCGTTACCTGCGTGTCAAAGTGATCGAAACCTTTACCAACTCGGCCACCAACATTGCAGAAATGAGCATCTGGGGGCAGCCGTAGGCGTGAATCGGCAATCGTGAATCGACAATCGGCAATCGACAATCGGTAATCGGTAATCGGTAATCTTTTGCTTCGATAAGGTATCATCCCCGGCTGTCATTTCGAACGGAGCCATTCGGAACTTCACAAGTGTACGAAGGAACGGCGTAGTGAGAAATCTGCTTGCGAAGCAAACGTGTATTCTTCTGGATCCTGGATTCCAGATTCTGTATTCTTCTTAATAAAAACATTTAACTAACTAACATATGCATTCATTCAAAAAGGTAACAGCCAGCCTGCTTATCATCGCAGCAGCCCTCAGCTGGGCATCCTGCACCCGGGAGGACGACTGGAAAAAATACGTTCCTGAAAAGCCCCGCATTTATCCGGGCACGGCCACCAATCCCGTTCCTGCTCCCGGCAAGAACCGGATCAAACTTACCTGGCAACTCGTATCAGACCCCACCATCACACAGGCAAAAGTGTTTTGGAACAATGGCAACGATTCGGCCGGCATCGCCGTTGCCCGTACGCAGGGCGTGGATACGGTGAGCATCATCATCGACAAATTGCAGGAAACCTCCTATACCTTCGACATTTTCACCTATGATAAAGAAGGCAACAAGAGCGTGCCGGTCTATGCTTCAGGAAGAGTGTATGGCAGCAAATACGAAGCCTCGCTCCTCAACCGCCCGGTGATGAATGTCAACTATATGGCAGATGCTAAAATACTCGTCATTGCCTGGGGCACCGCCGACACCGTCCATACCGGCACCAAACTTTGGTATACCAATGAAAGCGGCAGCGCACAGGAGCTCACCGTCGACGCAAACACCTACAGCACCATCATTCCCTGGAAAGTAGGTACAAAGATCTATTACCAATCTTCCTATAAGCCGGTGGACAGGGCGATCGATACCTTTACCGTGTTGAAGAAAGATTCCATCACCGTAAAAGATGTACCCGTACCGAAGACCGCCTGGAGTAAGTTCGATCTGCCGAATGATGTGGCCGGTGATGCATACGGCACTAACCTGGCCTGGATCTGGGATGGCAAAGGAGGCGATTACCCCGAGATCTACCATACGGGCGGAGAAGGCATCCCACACCATTTTACCATCGACCTGGGTGCGCTCTATCAGCTTACCAAATTTGAGAACATCGGACGGGTCAATGCCAACCCTTATCACAACCCGACAAAGTTTGAAGTATGGGGCATCGCCGATATCACCAATGCCGCCACTACCCTGCCCGGCAGTGATCCTGGCTGGAAAGACGAGTCACTGGCCAAAGGATGGGTATTGCTGAAAGATATCGTGCGTCCCGACAATGGCACCGCACCCTATAAAACAGACCTGTTGCCCGGCATTCCCAAAGTACGCTACATCCGCATCCGTGTATTGGAAACCATCGACCACGACCAGGACAGTCATATGAGCGAGATCTCGTTTTGGTTCAATCCGTAGTTAAGCATGAAAAACAAGTCCGAAAGACCGGAAGTCCGGAAGACCGTAAACAAGCAGAACGTATCAAACGTGTATTTTGTCCCTTTAGAGCTTGTCCCGCAGCAGCGGGATGACGCTCCATCAAGGTCGCCAAAATATTAGCGGGCAAGCTATATAAGAGAAAGTGAATATATTTAAACCATAATTTAAAGCAATAATGAGGCACACAAGTATTATCAGGAATTCGCTATTATGTGCATGTATCTCTATCGCGGTGTTATTCCCGCCACCCGCGAGGGCCCAGGCCCCCAAAGGAAAGTCCGGGCAAGACCTGGCTTCCTTACAACAAGCATTTGTAGACCTTCGTTTCGGGATGTTCATCCATTTCAACATCCCCACCTTTATGGACCAGGATTGGGCCGATCCGGAAGCATCGCCGGCCATTTTCAACCCTACCAAACTCAATTGCGATCAGTGGGCCAAAGCCGCTAAATCGGCCAATATGAGTTATGGCTGCCTCACTACCAAGCACCACAGTGGTTTTGCCATCTGGGATACCAAGACGACCGATTACAATGTAATGAACAGTCCGTACAAGAAAGATGTAGTACGGGAATACGTAAATGCCTTCCGCGCCAATGGACTGAAAGTAATGTTGTATTATTCCATCCTCGATACACACCACAAGTTGCGCCCCGGCCATATCACCGAAAAACACATCGCCCTGGTAAAGGCCCAACTCACCGAGCTGCTCACCAATTACGGTGAGATAAACGCCCTGATCATCGATGGATGGGATGCACCCTGGTCAAGGATCTCCTATGATGACATTCCTTTTGAAGAAGTGTATGCGCTGATAAAATCCATCCAGCCCAATTGCCTGGTGATGGACCTCAATGCCGCGAAGTATCCTGCTGAAGCATTGTATTACACGGATATCAAATCTTATGAGCAAGGGGCAGGACAACATATCGGCAAAGAAAGCAATAAACTGCCTGCCCTTTCCTGCCTGCCCATCAATGATGCCTGGTTCTGGAAGACCTCCTTCCCCACCTCGCCAGTAAAGGATGTCAACAAGCTCGTCAATGACAACATTGTTCCCATGAACAATGCTTATTGTAATTTCATCCTCAACGTAGCACCCAACCGCGAAGGACTGATCGACGACAATGCACTCGCCGCCCTGAAAAAGATAGGCGAATCCTGGAAACACCAGGGCCCTACCGCTAAATTGCCGCCTTCCGATGCGCCCATCATCTCCCACAACCTCGCCAAATTCCAGACGACCAACGCCAGTTGGAGCGATGATATGTGGATCATGGACTTTGCCACTGATGATGATTTTGGTAAGCCCTGGATATCCAATCCTACCGTAAAGAAACCCTGGTTTGAGGTCTTGTTCAAAGGTGAAAAAGCATTCAATACCGTCGTTATTGCAGAATCGAGGAAGCCACGCATTCAAAAATACCGGCTGGAATATTATCAGAATGGAGCATGGAAGCCTTTGCTTAACGGAGAGCTTACCGGCCGCATCAAGATACACCGCTTTGAAAGAGTATACGGAGAGCGGGTAAGAATTTTGATCGACGGGTTTGATGCGCCGCCGCAGATCGCAGAGTTTGGCGTATTCAATGAAAGACGATAGTTCCCGCCAACCTTCAACGAACAAAAATGCCTGTAAGAAAATCATTGCTTACAGGCATTTTTATTTCAAAAGAGTTTTTATCCTGTCACAGGCACCAACAGTTGTTCCAGTGTTTTTCTTATTTCCTGTAAAGTGTACGGTGAGAATCCATGTTTCTTTGTATCAAGCTCCAGGATGATGCGCCAGCTTTTATACAATTCGATATGCTGCGTAGTTATTTCGCCGTCAGCAGCTGACGCTTTGCTTTTTACATACAGTTGCACTTTGTCGAGCGTATGGACCTTTTCTCCTTCGCCGGAAAAAGCACTGCGGTAATATTGCGTGATGCTCCGGCTCGTTTCATCAATGACTATCTTATACACCCTTTTCTCGCTAACCAGGTCAATAAAATGATACAGCAGGAAAATACTTACTATCCAATAAAACGTATCGGTCACCTTAATGAAATCTTTGGAAAAAAACCGGGCAAGCAGAATGATGGCGAATAAGATGCCGGCAGATATGGCCCATTGTTTTAGTATATAAGGCCAATTACTTTTTCTTGCAGTAGTATAAATGAGCATGGGGTTGGGGGGTAGGATATAAAATCCTGTCAGTGAATTTACACACAAATGAGAAAACTATAAAGTAATTGTCTGGCTCCCGATCGCACGCATCAGCAAAAGGATTAGGAAGATATTATATGTAAACTTACCCTTATGAGTACCGCTTTTTTGACTGCTTTCGGCCAATTGCATCATCTTTTTAACAGTTTTATTTAAAATACCACGAAGGGGGTATTGGTAGTATGTATGAATGCCCTTATTTTTGTCTCGGTTTTTCATAGGATATTGGATTTTAAAACGGGGCTGTATTTTTATGCTGGCCCTTTTTTTATGCCCCTACCTTAAGTAGTTCTACGCATGATCACTTCCTCCTACCAATAAAACAACCTGCGGGGTGCGCAGGTTGGAGCTAACCGGGCAGGCCGGCATTATTCATGGCTATACTTTATACCTGATTATGATTGCGGTTTATTGTTGCTGCTGAAGGAATCCCTGTACATCTTCCAACCCTTCGCTGTTTTCTTCCACAGGACAAGGAATTTCCCATTGTCAAACCTTTTCCCGCTTGCATCGAATGATTCCCACAATCCTTCCTCTGTCACATATTCCACGCCATCACCATAGATAGCTGTGGTGGTGAATT
Organism: Paraflavitalea soli; assembly: GCF_003555545.1. Lineage (GTDB taxonomy): Bacteria > Bacteroidota > Bacteroidia > Chitinophagales > Chitinophagaceae > Paraflavitalea > Paraflavitalea soli. The sequence goes on from NZ_CP032157.1 coordinate 2,208,858, forward strand.
TTCCATTGCGCAATCCTATTCCGTTGTAGGCTATTCTGAAAAACTCCAGCGGAGCAATAGGACCGCAGAGCTGCGGTGCTTCCGGCGCCATGATGCAGCAATCTTCTGCGTAGCGGTCAATGAAGATCGAGGAATCTCCTTTGGCAAAAGCTTCAAAGTAGATGGCATTGCTGGCTGCGATGGCTTTTCTTGCTTCTTCCAGGTCTGCGCCCGGCTTTGCAGTACCGGCGCCACAGCTGTACAATACGATCAGCATAATGATCATTGTAAGCGCATTCAATAGCTGGTTCCGTTTCATGATCTATCTGTTTTATTATTTTCAGTGATTGTTATCGGGTACAAAAGTATACTGCGGTAAAATCCTGAAATTGTACAAAACGGAACAACTATAAAAAGCTATTTTTCTTTGAACGACAGGCCAGCTGCCTGTAAGGCAGCCCGGAGTTTGGGAAGCGAACCAGGTCCCATACCGTGGAGCTTTAAAATATCCTGCTCGGAATGCTGTGCCAGCTTGTCCGGTGTGGTGAGGCCTGCATTTTCCAAGGCACGCCGGGCGGGCGCAGAGAGCGTGGACAAAAAACCTGTTGCAGGTTTTCTTTCTTCCTCGCAAATGGGACAGGTAGGGCAATCAGTACTTTTATAGTACTGATGCCCCTTTGCACATGTCCGCAGGTTTTTCTTCGTTACTGTCATATCCGGATGAGCTTATCGTTTGGCTTCATAGTGCAATGCTACCACGCCGGAAGCAAAAGTGATAGAGGAGGCCAGCTTGAGGAAGGTCTTCGTCTTAATATCCTTGAATAAAGGGAGCCCGTCTCCCAAAATAATGGGGTTTACGAATAACCAATAATCATCGACCAGGTTTTCGGCTGTCAACAATTTTCCCAAAGAGGGACTGCCAAATATCACAATGTCTTTTCCCTCGCCTTGCCTGAGTTTTTTGATCTCCTCCACTACGTTGTCACTGATCAGTGTGGCAGTGGGCAGCTTTTTACCAGCCCAGGATCTTGATATTACATATTTATTAACCTGGTTGTACCAGCTGGAATGTTCTATATCATGCTTTGAGGCATTGGGTTTGTCTGCAGCCGTGGGCCAGTAACCCTCCATTAGTTCATAGGTTTTCCTGGCATATAAAGCCGTATCCGATCTTTCAGTTTGGGCACCGGCATAATCAAACATTTCTGCATCTGCCTTTATCCATTCCATACTTCCATTGGCATCGGTAACAAAACCATCCAGCGATACATGCATAAACCAAACAATTCTTTTCATGGCAATACTTTTTTTGTACAACAAATGTACGCCCGGCGCCCGTGATAGAGCGGGTGTCACTACGACTTAAAAGGGGGAAATTGCGTCAATCCTTGCAAGGTGTGTTGGTGACTTATGCCTGTTTTCTCAATTTCCAAAAGCTGATCGTTCTTCTTTTGGTGAAGCCCATGTATTCATACAGGCCGATGGCCCGGGCATTTGTTTCCAGCACATGGAGAAAAGGAATGATGCCTTTATCGAGGTTCGTATTGCACAGGTGGGCGATTAAATGCTGGGCATATTTACGGCCCGTATAAGCGGGGTGCGTACAAATGGCGCTGATCTCTGTCAACTCTTCCAGGCGCATGCGTTCGCCGGCAATGGCTACCAGTTTTTCCTCCTGCCAGATGCCGTAGTAATTGCCCAGCTGGTGTGTGCCCGGTTCATAATAGCCGGGCTGTACCTGCTGGATGAGGTCGTACATATCCATCTTATGCGTGGCGTTCAGATGGGCAATGGTCACCTCGCCCTCCGGGGCCGTCACCCTCGATTGGTTGACCATCTGCGCACAGGGCAGTTCGTTGAGCAGGGTCCAGTGAGCGGGTAAAGCAGGCAATTCTCCTATGAGGAAGAAAACCTCCCCCGGCTCAAGCCAGTCATCTAATGCCGTAATGTTTTCTGTTGTACCATATTGATAGGCGGCAAAAGGCAGGATGCCGCGCTGGTAACGCTTAACAGCCGGTGTGCCCGTGGAAAAACCTTGCTGCACCCCATTGAGGGCCCACCAGGCCGGGTTGTCCAGGGAAGCGAAAGGATCATGGCTCATGCCGTAAAATTATTCAAAAATGCCGGAACGGCGATCACTCCAATCGTCAACCTTCTACATTGATCTTACTTAAAATAAAACGACACCGGCTCATCATGCTGGCGCACCATTAGTTTGTGCTCTTCCAGGTATCTCATCCAGGCCCTCGCCTTTACATCAACCGAACAATGAACGAAACCACGCGAGTTACATAGCTTTCCGGGAAAACCCAGCGTAGTCTTGAAAGTAAGTTCCAGCAGAATCTTTAAACTCAATATCGTTTGCTTTACACCAGGCAGTAAACACGGATAAGCGTGGCAAGAGGTGGTAGCCAGGTATGCTATGATTTTTGCTGAGATACATAACCCCTTTATCATATTCCTGTGCAAGGAGCGACACTTCATCGGGCCTGCCGGTGCTTAATTGTACAAACGCATCCATGGCAACGGAATCCTGTTGATGGTTTAGTAATTGAAACAATTCGATTTCCTTGCCTGGGCTTTGGGCAATTTGATGCGGATTTATGAACATACCCAGGTCCTCGTTCCACGAGTAATCCTTGTAATGATGTAAATAATAAATTAGCAGGTTTAGCTTTGAATCCGGGTAAAAGTCTTGGTCGATATGCCAGCTGATCATTTTCTTTTCATCTTCCACACCTACTTCATTTCCGGTAAGTAAAGAAAGTAGATCAAGGTACTCTATTTCATTATCCTGGTACCTGTTGAACCGGTGCCTTCCTCTAAACAGTTCCGAAGCAATCAATACCAGCGCATAAGGATCTTTCCGCACGAGGAAGGAATCGATATGTTGCTCCCTGATCCAGGGAAAGCTTTGTAAGGCCAGCGACCGGTCTGCCAGCTCTTTTTGACGAAACGATGTTAGTTTACGGATCGCAAACCGGGCTGTTCTTTTTTCGGGAACTGTGATCACAAAAGCGGCTGTGAGCGGAGAATATACAATTTGGCCCCTGTTGGCTTCCAGGAAATCGCTGAAAGCTTTCCAGGAAGTGGAATCCGTGATCACCAGTTCTAAATCGGTGAAAAGGCAGTTTTCCTTCACTATTCTTTTGGCAATAGAAGAGAGCGTAGGGTTCAACACGTGATAACCCAGGTATTCTATTATATGTTCCTTGTTATCAAAGAAAGGAGCGATGTCAAACAAAGCTTCTTTGTCACCTTTCATGATCCGTTCTTCCAGTTTATAAATGCGGTGCTTGGTTTGTGCATTAGCTGGCCTCAAGGCCAGGCAAAGCAGCGATAATATGATAAGCAGGCGGCGTGGGTGCATGAGGAGGAGATGCAATGCCTGCTGAAAATACACAAGTATCGGCTACCGGCACACCGAAGCAGATACTTTAACAATTTTATTGGCAATCGGGAGTTTCCGGCCGGATCGTAGTAGCCTCCTACCTTTTCACACTACTGATCTCTCCTTTGTCCAGCATCTGCAGCAGCTCTGCTTTGGTAAACACCAATTCTTCGTCCTCTACGAAAAAGTCTTTGCTTTGAGGTTTGCTTATATACCTGGAATATTCCAGATTGCTGTGCAAGGTAAATACTGAATCCCCCTGAATGCTGTTGACTTTCAGAAAAAAATACCGGAGTTTCCCCCCTTTATCATCCCGGATCGTATACACATCCCCTGCCTGGGGATGTTGAACAAAGATCCGCTCTTCTTTCGCGTCTATATTAGCGGCCACTACAATGGTCACTATTAAACAGCCCACCAACAACAGACCGGAGTACAACCAGAAAGGTATCCTCGTCTTCTTTTCATATTCATGTTGCAATGAATCGAACCTTATAAAGGAGCTGCAATGATAGCAGTACATCGAAGATGATTTGACGCCTGTAGGGAAAAAAGGAATAAAGAAAAGATGAAAATAATCCTTATACACATTTACCTGAAGATCGAATGTTTTGCAGTTCGGGCAGCATTGTTGCGTCTCAGTATATCTTTTGATCCTGATTTTTCTTTGACCACGAAGAATAAACATAGCAAGGAGGTTGGTTGGGGTAAACGCGAAAATGATCAGTGCAATATATTAAAAAGTTTTTCATAATCCCCCGATTGACCAAATTCGCTGGTATTGAGGTCTGTACCGCTAATGCTGTGTTTGTGACAGGTAAAGCAGATCTTCGCAAAACCCACTATTTGCTGTTTCTTTTTAAATAGTAAAATGTCCCGGAACTCTGGAATACATCCTGAAGCAGGACCAGGTTCATGTGGACGATCACAAAAGATGTCTTGGATCTGTGTGAAGACAGCAGCAGGAACTGCTTTCTTCACATATGCTGCAAATGCAAGCTCATTGGAAACACCAGCGTCGGGCAACTCGTCCGAAGCATATTGACGCAGCCAATTAATTTGCTTTTCTTCCAAATACGTTTTTGTTTTCTTTGTATCCATTTCCTCCAATAATTCCCGGGATATATTGAGGTAATAGTGATCCACCTCATCAAAGTCGAAGTATGGTTTACAGTTCATCTGTTCAATTATTTTTATGAGCGGACTACCGACTTTTGCCCGTATTAATGTCGTTTGGCATCTTCAATATTTCCCAGTCAACACGCAATAGCTCATAAACAGCACAATAGTCTTCATCAAATTGTCTGTACTCCACAAACCTAAACCCCAGTCTTTCGTAGAACCGTATGGCCTTTGTGTTTGTTGCCAGCGGATCGATCACTACAGCCGTTACTGCTTCAGGTTGAAAGCAGCGTTCCAATGCCAGCTTCATCATTACCGTGCCGTATCCCTTTCCCAGGTCTGCGGCCTCTCCTATCCAGATATCGATGGCCCGAAGGTTTTCCGGCGCATCGCCCCAATAATGGGTTTCCTCGAGGGCAGGGTCAATGATCTGGATAAATCCTATTGGCCTTCCATTTAATTCAGCGATCAGTTGTTCACGCCAGGCTGGTTTATATGCCAGATCTTCCTCCCAGTTAGAAAAGCCGTTTGGATCGGAAGCTACCGTATGCGGCTGGCTGTCCCAGTATTGCAGCAGGTGTGTATCTGCCGGAGTGGCGGTGCGAAGTAAGATGTTATATGGTTTCATAGCTACCTGCAGCTTTGGATATTGAACTTATCATAAAAACGAGGCTGGTTGAGGTATGGGTGCAAATGATCAGTGCAATATATTAAAAAGCTTTTCATAATCGCCTGATCTTCGTGATCACAAAGTTTTGGCTACAGCAGGGACCACCGGCAACAGCCACCCCTGATCTCACTTCTCCGCTGACCATCACCGCCAGGTTATTTTGCAGAAACTCTTTGGGAAGGTTACAGGGAATTAAACGCGTATCGATGGCTCCTTTTTCCACCAGGTAAATGCCATGGGTGGTAGCCGTTACATACACCGTGGCCGCTGCATCGGTTATTTGCCGGATAATAGTGGAGCCCGAAAAGCAGTCATCCGGAGAGGGTTCTTTTTTGTCTTTTTTGCAGGCGCCGGAAGCCAATATCAGGACAGTGCATAATGCCAGGATCAGAGAGCTACGCATAAAGGTGCTTTCCGGGATGATTGTCGGGAACACCCAACCGTTGCACTATTCAGATTTTTTCCCCGCTGGAAAGGAGATTCGGTGCTGCTTATTGATAAATATGTATTTTTCGTTCATGAAATGCTACATTATTACCTTCCTCTAGCTGCACCCTGCCCCAGGGCACACATTTTGAATGGATGGAAGAAAAAACAGTTATGGAAAAGCGCGTACTGGGGATCATTTTCACCCTGTTGGGGGCTGCCGGACTGATATTAGCGGCCATTAACTTTATAAATGGCAGCGGGGGAACCCGGAATGTGAAAAGCATTGTGATCTATTCCATCCTGGGAGCCATCTTTTTCTTTGCCGGCATGGGCCTGATAAAGAACACCCGCGACAAACCTTCCTGATACAACCTCCTTTTTATCCGCCCTTGAGCTCCCATTTTAATGTCGTCCTATTGATTTTTTATCATATCTTCCCCTTCCCTGAACCCCAACGTGTTACATGAACCACCTGCTATGTACCCTATGCCTGCTACTGGCACTGCAAGTAGCTTATACCCAATCTTCAAGGCTCGACAGCCTCACACAACTTATTGAGAATGCCTCCGGCGACAATGACAAAGCAAAGCTTCTGCTTCAGCGCAGCCGCATTGCCCCACCCGCCTGGACGGTCCCGCAAGCCATGGCCGACGCCCAGCAGGCCCTTGCCCTCTACCAGCATACGGGTGAAGAAAAAGGCCAGGTAGATGCCTACCTCCGCATTTCCGGCCTGTACAGCACCCAAAACAAATACACCACGGCGCTGAACGTCGACTCCGTAGCCCTGACCATCGCTCAGAAAGCAAGCTACCAGCAGGGAATAGCCCTGGCCTATAGCAATATGGGACGTAACCTTCAGCAACTGGGCGACCTGGAAAAAGCGAGGTCATTGCTTACACAAAGTCTTCAGATCCTCAAAGAAGCCGGGCTGGAACGTGAAACAGGTGATGTGTACAGCCGCCTCGGCGTCATCAACCGCCGTCTCAGCGACTTCAAAGCCTCGCTCCAATATTTCGACGAGGGCATTACTGTTGCCACCAAATACCGGATGGATCCCCTGCTCGCCATCCTGTATATGAACAAAGCCAATTCACTCAACGAATCGGCCCGCTTTGATGAAGCCATCCAGCTCCACCTCGAAAGTATCCGCATCAAAGAAAAACTGCGCGATGAAAGAGGGATGATACAATCCTACAACAACATCGCCAATGTATACAGCGCCTCCGGCAACCCGGCCATGGCGCTCACCTACCTGCGCAAAATAACGGCCATGGGCAGCGCCAACAGGGATAAAACCTCCCTCGCCTATACCTACAACAGCCTGGGCAATGGCTTCAGCCAAACGCACCAGCCCGATTCGGCTGAATATTTCTTTAAAAAAGCTATTGAGCTGTTCACAGAAACCAATGAGCAGCCCGGACTGGGACTACTTTACAACAACCTGGGCAATTTCTACATCGACGAAGAACGTTATGAAGAGGGATTGAAATACCTGCAGCAATCACTCGCCATCCGTAAAAAGACCAATGCCAGGTACGACGTAGCCTCTACCCTCAACAATATGGGCGCCGCGCTTACCAAACTCAAACGGTACAAAGAAGCAGAGGACTATTTATTGCAGTCGCTGGCACTGGTGAAAGGCAATGGCAGTTACCTCGAAACGGGCATTTACAAACGCCTGAGTGAGCATTACAAAGCCACCGGCGATTATGAAGAAGCCTATAATTACCAAAGTAAATACGTGAGTAAAAAAGATACCCTGCGCGATGACAATGAAACGCTGAACATGGCAAAGGCGCAGTCGGATTATGAAATTGAAAAAAGGGAATCGGCACTGGCACTGGAAAAGAAAGAAAAAGAGATCAGGAGCCTCGCACTGGCCAACCGCAACAAGACGATCTGGTTCCTCGGAGCAGGTGTACTGCTGCTGGCCACGGTGCTTACCTTGTACATACGTAGTTACCAGCAAAAGAAAAAGACGGCTACCCTGCTCGCCGAAAAGAACAACCGCATTGAGACCCTGGTACGGGAACTGCACCACCGCGTGAAGAATAACCTGCAGGTAGTATCCGGCCTCCTGGCCCTTCAAAGCAATCGCCTTGAAGAAGGCATCGCCAAAGATGCCATGGAAGAAGGCAGGAACCGCATCAATGCCATGTCCATGATCCACCAGCGGCTGTATATGGACAATGACCTGGCTACGGTCGACATGGCCGATTACCTGCAAAATCTCTCCCAATCACTCGCAGCCAGTTTTGGATACGATGCGCGGCATATTCAAACTGCTATTAATCTGCCCGATCAGAACATGGCCATCGACCTCGCCATCCCCCTTGGCCTCATCGTAAATGAACTGGTCACCAATGCCTTCAAACATGCTTTTCACGATACGTATCAGCCTGTCATAGGTATTTCGTTGCAACAAAGAGCCGACGAACTGGAATTGCGCATTGCTGATAACGGAAAAAGCAACGCCCATAAAGAAGCAAACAACGGATCAACCTCCTTTGGCATGAAACTGGTGCGCACACTGGTAGACCAGGTTAATGGACATTTGCAAATAGACCAAAGTACCGGCACCGCCTATACCATTACCATAAGCGCTTAAAGCACCCGTCACATGAAAGAACGTGTTAAGATACTGATCGTGGAAGATGAAGGCGTAACAGCCGCCAGCATTGCAGAATTATTGGAAGAAGAAGAATACCTCATCAGTGGCATTGCCAAAGATGCCGTGGCTGCCCTGCGCATCAGCAGCCAGCAGGACGCAGCCCCCGCCGTGCTGGTATGTGATATCAATATACCAGGCAATACCAATGGCGTTGAGCTTGCCCGTCAGTTAAAGGAACTGTACCAATGTGAAGTGATCTTTTTAACCGCTTATTCCGATACCAAAACCCTGCAGGCAGCCTTCCATACCGAGCCCGTGATGTATGTGGTAAAACCCTATACCGATACACAGCTATTGGTAGCCGTACAAATGGCCTTTCACAAGTTGTACCAGGCACAACAGGCCCTCGCCGGGCGCCATACACTACAACTTACAGATAGAGAAAAAGAAATTGCCCTGCTGGTGGCCCAGGGACTGACTTCCAAACAAATAGCCCGCAACCTTTTCATCAGCGTGGAGACCGTAAAGACCCACCGCCGCCGCATGCTGAGCAAAAACAATATCAGCAGCTTTCCCCATTTGATCTATCTGTTGAATAACGGCTCCTGAGTGTGAAGGAGAGTCAGGCACTTACTGTACCTTGGCGCACACACAATACAACAACAAAGCCCGGCTGCTGCCGCTGTCGTTATGTATAAAAAAACGCCAGCGGTTACCATTGGCACTGGGGTCAGGACCTGAATAATGTACCTGGATATCATACATCGCCGTATTAAGGTCACGGTGACCGCCACCGCCGCCAATCACTTTTTTGCCGGCCGGACAGTCCATGTAAAAGGATTGCCCCAAATGGCCGCCAATCGTAACATCCCTTCTCACATACTCCACATCAACGATCACATTGCCGGAAGCTTTGATATTGCCGTTTACCTGCAAAGCCTCCGTGGGCACCTCCACCCGGTTGATGCCCACAAAACCATTACGCAATACGCTAATGGCTACCGTGCTGGCTGACATGCCGAGCGTAAAACTACCTGGCGATATACTACCAGGCCCTAAATGCCGGAAACGCCAGGCACCGAACACGGTAGTGTTCCCTGTATTTTCCGGCCTCATACTAATACCTCTTACATCCAGGTTACCGGCAATTTCCCCATTACCGGTAATATTAAAATTGCTTTGCGGTTGTGGTGTTGTTTGATTACGTATAAATCCACCTGCATTGGCCGGCACCAGTTGCGTCCATTGTGGCTGCGCCCCTGTACCCATATTGATATAAATACCTGCCCCACCGTCATAGTTCGGGTTGGTATTGAATACCATCAGCGCAGTAGCGGGCAATGGTATATTGTTAGCAGCCAGGTCTACCCGGGGGATCAGCAATCCTTTATTGCTACTATTGATCTCCAGTGCAGCACTGGAATCTGGCTGCAACGTACCGATTCCCACCTGAGCCTGCAGCACAGTTGTATTGACCAACACAAACAAAACAGCGACCCTCATCAAAAAACAGATACGTTCCATAACGATAATTTAAGTAGGCAGAAACAAATACCATAAGGGGTTTGACCAGCTGGAAAATTACAATGATCAACACTCCCTGTGGACACTTTGGGGGCCAACAGCAGTATTTTGTATGTGAAGGTGAGGATGTCATAGCAAGGTGACACCTTTTTGGTGCCACCTTTGCTATATTATAACCAATTTTTGTGCAGGCAGCAGTCTTTTACGCCATAAAATCGCGGTAGCCATTCTAAATCCTAAATTCTAAATCTAAATCGATACCCATTTATTATTTTTGCAATTATAATTAACAGATATGTCGTTTTTTAAAGATAAGGTAGTAGTCGTTACTGGTGGTACCGAAGGAATAGGAAAGGCCCTTGTTAATGCTTTTATTGATGCAGGAGCCAAAGTAGCCACCTGCGCCCGCAACTACGATAAGTTGTACTCCCTGCAATTACAGCACACCAATGTTGAATTGCATACCATGACCTGCGACCTCAGTAAGGAACAGGACTGCAGGCGCTTCATCGAATCGACTATCAAGACCTTTGGCGGCATCGATATCCTCATCAACAATGCCGGCGTAAGTATGCGTGCCCTCTTCCGGGATGCTGATGTAGAGGTGATCAAAAAAGTAATGGACATTAACTTCTATGGCGCGGTGCATTGTACGAAATATGCCCTGAACTCCATTGTTGAGCGCCAGGGAACGATAGTAGGCGTTTCATCCATTGCCGGTTACCGGGGATTGCCCGGCCGCAGTGGTTATTCTGCTTCCAAGTTTGCCCTGCAGGGTTGGATGGAAGCCCTCCGTACGGAATTGTTGCATACGGGCGTCAATGTAATGTGGGTATGCCCCGGCTTTACGGCCTCCAATATCCGCAATGCAGCGCTCAACAAAGATGGTAACCCACAGGGCGAATCACCCATGGACGAAGGTGCTATGATGACCGCCGACGAAGTGGCCCAACACGTGGTAAAAGCCATCGAAACACGCAAACGCACACTGGTACTGACCTTCACCGGCAAAAGAACCGTATTTATGAACCGGTTCTTCCCTTCCTGGACCGATAAACTGGTACATAAGTTCTTCTTTAAAAACGGGGAACTGGTGAAATGATTCCGGATTCCGGATGTAGGATGTAGGATTGCTCCGCCTTTGTAATGCATAAATAAATAACAGGCTCCGACAATTCTATAGTCAACTGTTTTGTATTTGGCTCCTGGTTAGTGGTAGATTCCTGATTAATCCATATACTATGGCTACCATTACCCGTTTTGAAGATCTTGAAATATGGCAACTGGCCCGAAATTTGGCTAATGAGGTCTTTCAGACATACACCTGCTCTGAGCCTTTTTTAAAAGATTATAAGTTGAGGGAACAGATTAATGGCTCAAGTGGGTCAATAATGGATAATATTGCAGAAGGTTTTGAAAGGAACAGCAGGAATGAGTTTGTGAACTTCCTGTCGATTGCCAAAGCCTCATCCGGAGAGGTAAAATCACAATTATACCGGGCATTTGACAGGCGTTATATTACTCAGGAACGTTTCGACAAATTATATAATCAAGCGGATGAAATTGGCAGGCAGGTAGGAGGTTTTATTAATTATCTAAATAGCAGCCTTTACAAAGGCGCAAAGTTCAAAAACAGGCAAACTGACCGCCCCAATCCGAAATCCTAAATTCTAAATTCGAAATCTTAAGAATGGCATTATTAACCCTTACATCAGACATAGGTAGTCAGGATTACCTCGTAGGGGCGTTAAAAGGCCAGCTATTACAGATCAATCCCGCTTTTTCACTCATCGATATATCGCATACCCTTTCTCCATTCAATTATCCGCAGGCGGCCTATGTGTGCCGCAATGCCATCAACAATTTTCCGCCCTATACTTTTCACCTGTTAATGGTCAATCTCTTTGAGAAGAAACCGGAACAGTTGCTGCTGGCCTACCACCGGGAACAATACATCCTCTGTGCCGACAATGGCCTGCTCACCATGATCCTGGAAGGCAAACCCGAAATGGTGATCGGCCTGCCTCTCGATAAAACCGCCAATAAAAATACCCTGTATTGTGCCCGGGTAATGGGACAGGCCGTGCAGGCCCTGCAGGCAGGCACCAGCCTGATGGAAATTGGCACCCCCGATGTACGCTTCGCGGAAACCAATCACCTCCGCCCGCTGTTGAGCGACAACTGGATCGAAGGACAGATCATTTTTATTGACAACTTTGAGAACATAGTGGTCAATATCACCCATGCCCAGTTTGAAGAGCAGCGCAAAGGCCGGAGCTTCCAGATCGTTTTCAAGCGCAATGAGGTAATTTCCACCATCAGCGAGACCTATGCCGATGTACCCGAAGGGGAAAAACTAGCCCTGTTCAATGCAGCCGGCTACCTCGAAATAGCCATCAATAAAGGCAATGCCGCCGGCCTCTTTGGCTTGCAGGGCTTCACCGAGAAGTCCCAGAACATGCAGAACCGGCTGTTCTACCAGACTGTACGGATCCACTTTGAGTAGTTTCGGGTTCCTGGTTTGGGGTTTCGGGTTGCTCCGCCCCTTGCACTTCCTAACAATATTTTAACTGACCGATCATCCCAAATAACCCTCCACATGGCCGGATGCCGGTAACTTAGTCGTACAGCTACGTACAAGGAACCCGTAACCCTACACACGAAACACAAAACCCGTAACCCACCCTCTGCTATAATCGCACGTAATTGGTTGTAATGTAGGCCACGGCAACGGAAATGACATAACTAAAACATGCCATATATCAGGCAAAAACCCAGAATATAAAGAACCCAAAACGCGCTACACGAAACCCGAAACTCTATATATTTGCCAAGTTTAATAAAATCAACACAATATGAATTTTAGCCGTGTCAATAACATTGTAGGTTGGCTGGTTTGTTTGATTGCTTGTACTGTGTACGTACTCACGATGGAAGCTACCGGTAGTTTCTGGGATTGTGGTGAGTTTGTGTCCAGTGCCTACAAGTTACAGATACCCCACCCCCCCGGAGCTCCTTTGTACGTATTACTTGGCCGTTTTTTCATCGTCCTTTTTGGCGATGATCCCCACAATGCAGCCAGGGGCGTGAACTTCATGAATGCTATTGCCAGCGGCTTTACCATATTATTCCTTTTCTGGACCATCACCCACTTTGCCCGTAAACTGGTGCAAAAAGGGGCCGAACTGACGGGCGAACAGACCTTTGCCGTAATGGCTGCCGGTGTGGTAGGCGCCCTGGCCTATACCTTTTCCGACTCTTTCTGGTACAGCGCCGTGGAAGGTGAGGTATATGCCCTCTCCTCTTTCTTCACCGCCATCGTATTCTGGGCCATCCTGAAATGGGAACATGAGGTGGACAGAGAAAGCCAGACAGACGGCCACAAGTTCTCCCGCGCCGACCGCTGGATCATCTTTATCTTCTTTATGATGGGATTGTCGATCGGTGTTCACTTGTTGAACCTCCTGACCATTCCTGCCATCGTAATGGTGTATTATTTCAAACGCTATAAGGTTACAGCCTGGGGTACTTTCTTTGCCTTTATGCTGGGCTGTGTGATCACCGGCCTGGTACAGGTGGTGATCATCCAATGGTCTATCAAAGGCGCAGGCGCTTTCGATATCCTGTTCGTAAACAATTTTGGCCTGCCTTTCTTCAGTGGTTTTGCCAGCTATTTTATTTTACTGGCCGCCCTGCTGATCATCGGCCTTCGTTTTGGCGAAGCACAGATCAAGAAGTTTACCCTGTTCCCTATCTGGTTAACGGCCATCATCCTCTTGTTCTGTTTCCCTTTCATCAAATCGCCCGGTTCTTTTGTGATCCTCCTCATCGGCCTGGGTGGTCTGATCGCCCTTTGTTATTATTATAAGGCAGGTGTCACTTCCTTCCTGAAGATCGGCATCTGGTCGGCCATATTTGTGATCTTAGGTTACTCTACTTATTTCACTACCCTGATACGCTCTTCTGCCAATCCATCCGTGGATATGTACAATGTAGACAACCCGGTAAGTTTGGTAGGTTACCTGAGCCGTGAGCAGTACGGTGACTGGCCCATTCTCTACGGCCCTTACTTCACGGATAAGCCAAGCCAGGAGAACTTTGTAGTAACCGGCGACCGCTACGTAAAAGGAAAAGACAAGTATGAAGTAGCTGGTAAAAATGGCGGCATCGACTACGGCAGCATGCCCACCGCCCACTTGTTCCCCCGCAGCTGGGACCCCAACAACGAAAGGAACCAGGAGCAGGTATACCGCAACTTCGGTGGCCTGGAGCAGGATGAAGAACCCACCAGGGCTTCAGAAATAAAATACTTCCTCAACTACCAGTTTCGCTGGATGTACTGGCGTTACTTCATGTGGAACTTTGCGGGTAAGCAAAATGACCTGCAGGGATTCGGTAACCGCCGCGATGGCAACTGGAACAGCGGCATCACACCCATCGATAAATTCTTTGGCCACAGCACGCCGGATGTATTACCGGAAACTGCCGGATCAAAGAATAAAGCCAACAACAAACTATTCTTCCTGCCATTTATACTGGGCATCATCGGCCTCATCTACCAATACCGCAACCGCAGGGATTGGCTGGTGACCGGCGCCTTGTTCTTCTTTACCGGTTTTGCCATTGTCATTTACCTCAACCAGGCAGGCTACCAGCCGCGTGAGCGGGACTACGCCTATGTAGGCTCCTTCTATGCTTTTGCAATCTGGATCGGCCTGGGTGTGCTGTGGGTAAAAGACATACTCGGCAAATACCTCAACAGCAAAATGGCCGGCTATGCCGCCTTTGGTATCACCTTACTCGCTGTACCGGTATTGATGGCATCCCAGGAATGGGACGACCACGACCGCAGCAAGAAGGTACTGGCCCGCGACCTGGGTTCTGATTACCTGGAAAGCTGCGAAAAGGATGCGATCCTGATCTCCTTTGGCGATAATGATACTTACCCACTGTGGTACACACAGGAAGTAGAAGGCGTGCGCAAGGACCTCCGCGTGGTGAACTACAGCTTATTGGGTACTGACTGGTACATCAACCAGCTGCGCTACAAGGTAAACGAAAGCTCTCCTGTTGATGTGATCCTTACACCGGAGCAGATCCAGGGTGGCAAACGCGACAGGATCTATTACTACCCGCTTCCTGGTTACAACCAAACCGACTATTACGATCTCTATAAAGTATTTAAGGATGTAATTGCCAGTGAAGATCCCAATAAGATGGCGCCGATGGATGGTGGTGATGAAGACCGCCCCAGCGTGTTCCCCGTGAAGAAGTTCAGCGTTCCTGTAGATGTAGAAGCCGTGAAGAAGACCCTGACGCTCAATCCCGGCGACACTATCGTAAGCAAACTCAAACTGGATATCAACCGCAATTCCATTGATAAGAACGACCTGGCGGTACTGGCCCTGATAGCCGCCAACAACTGGAAAAGGCCCATCTATTTCACTTCTACACAGGAGCTGGAAAACCTGGGACTGGAAAAGTACACCCGTATGGAAGGCTTATCCTACAGGCTGGTGCCCATTGAAAATGCCAACAATATTGCTACCGATCCCATGTACAAGGTGGTGATGGAGAAATTCAAATATGGTGGCGCTAACCGTGCTGGTGTGTATTATGATGAAGAGAACCGCCGTCATATCAACAGCATCCGTCAGGCACATGCCTTACTCGGATTAAACCTGGCCCAACTCGATAAAAAAGATTCAGCCAAAAAAGTATTGCAGAAGTATGACGCCAATGTAATGGAAGGCAATGTACCGTATGGTATGACCTCCAACCGTGGCAACTTCCACAACCGGGTGTCCATGTCCTTCCTGCTGGCAGCTTATGAAGCAGGCGACCTCACACTGGCTGCGAAAGTGAATACTTCTATGAAGCGCGACCTTGAACAGCAAATGCGCTACTACCGTACCCTGGGTGATGATATGAGCAACGAGCAGCTGGCCATGCAGGCAGCGGCCTACCTCAACAACCGGGGTAACAACCTGGCCCAAAGCCAGGAAGTATTCTCCCAGGATATCCTTTCCTCTTACCAGATGCTGCGGCAGCTGGATGAGTGGGAAAAGCAATACAAAGCAGGTAGTAAACCAGCCGGTACTTCTGAAAATGTGGATGGCAATATCTCAACGCCTGACTCAGGCGCTAAGCCAAAGGATACTGTTAATAAATAAACTGGTACTTCCAGTCACTGTATAAAAAAACGTCCCGGCAAAAACCGGGACGTTTTTTTATACTTCCATGCCAATAGCTTCCATTCACGGCTTGCCTGCTTACTCGTTGCCTCTATGCCTTGTTGCCTGTATGCCTCTTGCCTTCACTCCCCAACAATTTCCCTTAACAATTTGTTATTTAGACACGTATGTATTGCTGTCGCCTTAATCAGCAATTATGCTTAAATTGAGATAAACGCTTATATAGTAAAAACCATAATTTGTGATAGGTCACCATTTTACCAAATTTGATCCCAACCGGGAAGGAAAGAGCAAGTTCGACCAGTTGCTCGATGTGCTGATGCAGTTGTTGTCCTACACCAATGGCGACATTACAGAGGCGCTCAACTGGATGAACCAGCTGGACAAAGAATACGAACTCACAGACAATGAGTACGGTATGGGCGATTTTATTGAGGAGTTGCGGGAGAAAGGGTATATCCAGGAAAACCCGGCCAGCGGGCAGATATCCATCACCTCCAAGACCGAGCAAGGTATCCGTAAGAAGTCGCTGGAAGAGATCTTTGGCAAGCTCAAAAAGACAAAACAAGGTCAACACCACACTTTCAAACCCGGCCAGGGCGACGAGATCAGTCCCGATACCCGGCCCTACCAGTTTGGTGATACCCTGGAGCAGATCGATTTCACCACTTCCATCCTCAATGCCCAGATCAATCATGGCATCGACAGCTTCAGTATGCAGGAAGATGATCTTTCGATCCGGGAAACTGACTTCAAAGCACAGACCTCCACGGTGCTCATGATCGACATTTCGCATTCAATGATCCTCTATGGTGAAGACCGCATTACCCCGGCTAAAAAGGTAGCTATGGCCCTCAGCGAGCTTATTACCACCAAGTATCCGAAAGACACCCTTGATATTGTGGTATTTGGCAATGATGCCTGGCCTGTAGAGATCAAAGACCTGCCCTACCTCCAGGTAGGACCTTACCATACCAATACCGTAGCAGGATTGGAGATGGCGATGGACCTGCTGCGCCGGCGCAAGAATCCCAATAAGCAGATCTTCATGATCACCGATGGAAAACCTACCTGTCTGAAAGTAGGCAAACGCTATTACAAGAACAGCTTTGGCCTCGACAGGAAGATCACCACCCGCTGCCTGAACCTGGCAGCCCAGTGCAAAAAGCTCAAAATACCCATTACGACCTTTATGATCGCCACCGATCCGTACTTACAACGGTTTGTACAGGAGTTTACGGAAACAAACAATGGTAAGGCTTTCTTCGCGTCCCTGGACAAACTGGGCGCTTTCATATTCAAAGACTTTGAAAGTGGCAGAAGGAAAACGGTGTATTAACATTACTGCCTATGAACGTGCTTTCATCATGTAATAAATATTTCAACTGAACACATACTAATGACTAAAAGATTAGCAGCAACCTTAGGAGAATTGAAAAAGAGTGGTTACAAGCCTTTATCGGTGAAGGAAGAGATCCGTAAAAACCTGATCTGCTCGCTGCAGAAAAAGGAAAATACATTCAATGGTATTGTAGGCTATGAGGAAACGGTCATTCCCGATGTAGAACGGGCCCTTCTTTCCAAACACAATATCCTCTTCCTCGGTCTGCGCGGACAGGCTAAAACGCGGATGGCCCGGCAGATGGTAGAATTACTGGATGAATACATTCCTGTGGTATACGGCAGCGAGATCAATGACGATCCCCTGCATCCCATTTCACGGTATGCCAAAGACCTCATTGAAGAAAAAGGCGATGAGACCCCCATTACCTGGCTGCACCGCAGCGAACGGTATGGAGAGAAGCTGGCCACGCCGGATGTTAGCGTAGCCGATCTGATCGGCGATATTGACCCCATTAAAGCCGCCAACCTCAAACTGCATTTTGCCGATGAGCGGGTGATCCATTACGGCATTATTCCCCGCAGCAACCGGGGCATCTTTGTGATCAACGAGATCCCCGACCTGCAGGCACGTATCCAGGTGGCCCTGTTCAATATACTGGAAGAAGGAGACGTGCAGATACGCGGTTTCAAACTGCGCATGCCGCTCGATATCTTATTCGTGTTCACGGCCAATCCGGAAGATTATACCAACCGGGGCTCCATTGTAACACCCCTTAAGGATCGTATAGAAAGCCAGATATTAACGCACTATCCGAAGAATATTGAAACAGCCCTTACCATCACCGAACAGGAAGCAGATGTGCCGGCCGAGCAGAAAGAAAAGGTACGTATCAGCGACCTGGTGAAAAGGTTGATCGAACAAATACCCTTCGAAGCCCGCGCCAGTGAGCTGGTAGATAAAAAGAGCGGAGTATCCGCCCGTTTAAGTATCTCCGCTTTTGAAAATGCCGTGAGTTCGGCAGAAAGGCGGGTGATCATTAACCAGGAAAAGGATACGCAGGTGTGGATCAGTGACCTGGTGGGTGTGATCCCTTCCATTACCGGTAAGATCGAGCTGGTATACGAAGGTGAACAGGAAGGTCCTTTCCAGGTAGCGATGAACCTCGTTGACAAAGCCATCCGCACGCAGTTTGTGCATTATTTCCCTAACCCGGAGTCCTTAAAGAAAAAACGCAACCAGCAGCAGGCGGAGGAAAACCCTTATCGTTCTATTCAAGCCTGGTTCGACAAAGGCAATTCGCTCAACATTCTGTTCAATACGACAGATGCGGAAAAGATCCAGCAATTGTACCGCGTAGATGGACTGCATGCACTGGTCAAGAAATACTTCAAGCAGGCCAATGAAAAAGAAGCCGCGCTGCTGATGGAATTTGTATTGCATGGACTGGCCTCTTTCTCCCTGATCAGTAAAAAGATCGTGGACAATAAGATAGAGTTCAAAGACCTGATGGGCTCCATGCTCAACCTCGGCAATACGGGCTCCTTCTCAGAAGAAGACCTGGAAGGCGAAGATTTTAATTAATCCTGTTCAATAAAAGAGGTGACACCTTTCGTATGCAACGAAAGCAAAAGGTGTCACCTCTTTTTATTAAAATAAAGCATCAAACAATATTCACTTCCCGTTCCAGCGTTACGCCAAAGGTAGACTGTACGCTTTGGAGTATATCTTCACTGAGGTCATAGATCTCTTTTCCCGTGGCATGGCCATAATTGACCAACACCAATGCCTGCCTGGCATGGCATCCGGCATCTCCCCTGCGTACGCCTTTCCATCCACATTGTTCAATAAGCCAGCCAGCTGCCAGCTTTACCGTACCATCGGCATTGGTATAACCAACGATCCCCGGAAATGTCGCCTGCAATGTTTGAAAGAATGCCGCTGGCACCGAAGGGTTTTTAAAGAAGCTGCCCGTATTGCCAATATCCTTGGGATCGGGCAATTTGGAGCGGCGGATATTGATCACCGCCTGCGAAATGGCTTGTATGGTTAGCTGCTGCACCTGCATGCGTTCCAGTTCCTGTTCAATAGCTCCATAGGAGGTATGGAAGGTGGGGGTCTTATGAAGCCGGTAGGTAACACTGAGGATCACAAACTGATCGCGGAAGCGGCGTTTGAATACACTCTCCCGATAGCCGAAGTCGCAATCATTGAGGCTGAACACCTGCATCTTTTTATCGTGCAAATGAAAAGCTTCCAGCTCCTGGAACACATCTTTGATCTCTACCCCATAAGCGCCGATATTCTGCATGGGGCTGGCGCCTACATTACCAGGAATGAGTGAAAGGTTCTCTACACCAGCCAGGTTTCTGTGGAGGCAATATTCTACAAAGCCATGCCAGTTCTCTCCTGCCCCTGCTTTCACATACACATAGTGATCATCTTCCGCCACTACCTGCATGCCCTTTACTTCATTCTTCAATACCCATCCGTCATAATCCTTGGTGAAAAGGATATTGCTGCCGCCGCCCAGGATCAGCGTTGGCGCTGAAGCACCCCGCGCTTCCATCAACTGTAACAAATCTTCAGCACTACTAAAAGAAGCGAATGACCGGGCCTTCACATCAATACCCATCGTATTGTAAGGCAGGAGGGAAATATTTTGCTGGATCTGCATAATGATAATTAAAACTGCTCAAATTTAACCAGTGTCTGGCAAAAACAACGAGCCATTGCCGATTGTCGACTGCCGATTGCCGACTACATCGTATCCACATCCACGATCACTACCACTTTCTTAAAATACTGGTGATTATGCAGGATGGCGATTTGTTCCTGTATCTGTTGTTTGCAATGTTGAATGATCTGGGCCTCCCTGGGTAGTTTGATCAGGAGTTCCATGAGGTACTGGTTGCGTATGCGGTTTACCACAGGTTCCGCCGGTCCTACCAGGTAGTTGCCGAAGGCTGTTTTGAGCGAAGCTGCTACACTATTGGCGGCTGCATCGGCCACATCTTTCACATAGTGTTTAAAAGTGAGCAGGATGCAGCGGGAGAAAGGCGGATAGGCAAACTGTTTCCTGCCCTCAATTTCATGCAGGTAAAACGAATGGTAATCGTGTTGCTGTACATACCCCAGCACCGGGTGCCTGGTATTGGACACCTGTATCATTACATGCCCCTGTGTATCCTTTCGGCCTGCCCGCCCGCTTACCTGTTCCATTAGCTGGAATGCCCGTTCATTGACCCGGAAATCGGCAAAGCTCAGCAGACTGTCTGCATCGAGGATGCCTACCAGTTCCACATGTTCAAAATCCAGTCCTTTCACCACCATCTGCGTACCCACCAGCATATCGAGCTTTTGCTGTTCAAACTGCTGAATGAGACTGTCATGGGCAGTTTTCCCCTTTACACTGTCCACATCCATGCGCGCGATCCTGTATTTGGGAAACATTTCCTCCAGCTGCTCTTCAATTTTCTCTGTGCCGAAATTGCGCGTCAGGAACCGGTCGCTGCCACAGGCCATACAGGTATACACCGGTGGATAGACGGTACCACAATAATGGCAATGGAGTTTGTTGGTGTTCTTGTGAAAGGTAAGCGACACATCACAATACTTACACTGTGGTATCCAGCCGCAGGCCTGGCATATCTGGTAGGGCGAATAGCCCCGGCGATTCTGGAAAAGGATCACCTGCTTGTTCTTTTGCAGTGTATTTTCAATCGCTGCCTGTAGCTCCGGCGAAATGATCACCTTGTCCCTGTCGGGCCTGAGTATTTTCTTGGTATCGATGATATTGATGATGGGCAGTTGTACGCCGCCAAACCGTTCATTGAGGGTTACGAACCCATACTTTTGGGTTTGCGCATTGTAATAGCTTTCTACAGAGGGGGTGGCGCTGCCCAATAATACCCGGGCATTGAAGAGTGAGGCATAATACACCGCTCCATCACGCGCGTGGTAGCGCGGCGCGGGGTCCTGCTGCTTGTAAGAGGCATCATGCTCTTCATCGCCTACGATCAACCCAAGATCGCTGAACGGAAGGAACAAAGAAGAACGGGCGCCCAACACGATCTTCAACTCGCCATTTTTCACCTTATTCCAGATCTCCAGTCTTTCATTCTGGTTAAACTTGCTGTGATAGATACCGATATAACCACCGAAATGCCTTTGCAGGCGGCGGATGATCTGGGAGGTGAGCGCGATCTCGGGCAACAGGTAAAGCACCTGTTTGCCCTTACGTACAAATTGCTCTATGAGCTTAATATATACCTGCGTTTTTCCACTGGAGGTAACGCCGTGCAGCAGGCAAACCGGTTTTTCCACCAGCGAAGCCTGCACCGCTTCCAGTGCTGTTTGCTGTGCAGGTGTAAGCGTAAAATCGATATTGATATTCCGGGGCAGGTACATCAACCTGTCCACATGCCTTTTCTCCAGGAAGAGGATATGCTTGTCTACCAGCCCCTTCAATTGGGCATCCGTAGCATTGCTTTTTTTGAGAAGCTGCGGTTTGGACACCTCGCCTTCTGTTTTCATGAGGTGCAGGTAACTGAGCAATAGCTCCATTTGCTTTTCCGCCCGCTGTAGTTTCTTGTCCTCATTCAACAGTTTTGCCAGTTCATCCTCATTGTCGTAAACAGGATTCAACAATACAAAGGTCTCTTTCTTGGGCGTATAGGTTTCTTTCAGGGCCTCCCATACAAAACAAACCTTTTTATCGATCAGCCTTTTGATGACGGGGTATACATGCGAGGAGTCCAGCAACTGCTGCACCTCTCCTATCTTCAGCTCTTTCTTCAACAGGAGCGCCTCTCCTACCAGGTATTCATCATGGTCGAGCTGGTCGAAATTCTCGCCGTACTCTTCATTGAATACCAGCTGCGTTTCGCTGCTCAATTTGAAGTGCGAAGGGAGTGCTGCGGCCATTACCTCTCCTTCACTGCACATATAATACCGGGCGATCCATTCCCACAGTTTCAGTTGTTCGGGGTAAACAATGGGCTCTGCATCCAACACATTGAGGATATCCTTGGCTTCAAAGAATTCCGGCCTTTCATCATGTATCCTCTTTACAACCCCTGCATACCTTTTGGTTTGCTTTAAACCTACTTCCACACGCACGCCCGGCTTTACCTGCTCCAGCAAATGCTCAGGTACTGCCCAGGTATAGTTCTTAGGTAAAGCCAGCGGGATGATCACTTCTGCAAACAAATCAAAAAGATTTAAACCGCAATATACGTGTTGTTTCGCGTTTTGAGTTTCGGGTTTAGCGTTGCTGCCGCGCTTTAAAGAAGTTGATTATTTATCGGCTGTTTGATACAGCACTGTTGCGCTTTCAGTGGTTTTCGGTTTAGTCAATAAGTTCCACCTGAAGAACCCGAAACACCAAACTCCAAACACGACACGCGAAATTATTCGATCCAGGAAGCTTTGTATTCCTTCAACTTTTGCTCCATGATATTGTATACCTGTTGCTTCAGCGCGGGCAGGTCTTTGTTCGTCATGCCATTCACGGGAATGGGCGCCAGGAATACCGATCTCGAACGACCGGGGTTAAGGGAAAATATACTGCGGTAGTGCATCCTGGAGTAGGCATCGAGGAAAAGGACAGGTTTGATGGGTGTTTGCGTTTCTATAGCGATGCGAAAGGCGCCATCATAGAAATCCTTCACCGGCTGATGCGTTTCATTGAAGGTGCCTTCGGGAAATAGGAAGATAGAGATGCCTTTTTTGATCACCGATTTCAGCACCCGTACACTGCGGGCCCGGTTCTCGGCACTGCTCCTGTCTACTGTTACCACCGCATTCCTGTAGATAATACCAAATACCGGTATTTTAGACATTTCTACTTTGCCCAGCACCCGCACAGGCTGGCGGAGCGTAGCTACAATGATCGGCGCGTCGAGGTAGGAAATATGATTGGCGACAAAAATGTATTGTTCCTTTTTATCATGCGGCACTTCGTACAGGTTGCGGTGCCGGATACCGATCAGGAAAAACCATATTTCACCCCACATAATACATACACCGTAAATAAAATTGCCCCCTTTGATCTTGCCAAAAAAAGAAGCGATCAGCACCCAGGGCACTACCAGGAGCATCAATATGATAAACACAAGAGTAGCATAGATACAATAGATCCACCGTAACAGGGTGAAGAGGTATTTCATGGGGCACTTTCGGTATTAGAATAGGGGAAAATAAGCATTTAGTTTGAGAAAAGCTACGAGCGGTGAGCCACGAGCTGCGAGCCTTTCGCCCGGAATTAACAAACTACCTGCTCGCAGCTCGAAGCTGGTAGCTCGCAGCCTATTTACAATCGCAGGTCCAGTCCGTATCCAGGTCAATGACCGTGATCACCAGCATACCACGGCTGGTGGGAGCAAATACAATGCGCACCTGCTGACCATCGTGTGTTCTGCCTTCTAAAGCATATTTAGGGTCAGGCCGGCCGGCGGGTTCACTCTTCCGTTCATTGATCACTCCCTGCTCCAGGATCTCTTTTACTTCGCTTTCGTCGATATGGCGGCAGCCCATCCGGCAGCGGGCATGTTTGGTATAGATCAGCTTGCCCACCCGGCGGTCGAATCTATTTTCCCGTACGGGTTTATCACTGGGCGGATCGGTGGCACGGCCAGGCTCCCGGGGGCCGGGGTCGGTCCTGTCCTTCCTGCTTTCCTGCTCCTGCCTGGGCTTTTCGCTTTCTTTTTCGCGTGAGCGATTGTTATTCAATACGATACCTACTGCAATAGCAAGCACTATTAAAGCGACCGAAACAGGGCCCCGCGTCTTTTTCATGCGCCAAATTAAGGAATTCCATGTTTCGCGTGTCGGGTCTAGCGTTTCGTGTTCTATTATTGCGGGAATGCTTCACCATCTCCTTACCCGCGAATACCGTCCGTGTTTCTCTACCAGACCAGCCAGAAACTTAGTCAATCAGTTAAAAGTGCGGCAGCAACCCGAAACCCGACACCCGAAACTCCAAACCTAATTCCCCGTATCTTTGCCCCGTCATGGCAGAAAAAAGGACAGTAGCATTTCATACACTTGGTTGTAAGCTCAATTTTTCAGAGACCTCCTCGCTTTCCCGGTTACTGGAAAATGAAGGATTTGAGAAGACTGACTTTGAGAATCAGGCAGATGTGTATGTTATCAACACCTGTTCGGTTACGGATAATGCCGATAAGGAGTGCCGTCATCTGGTACGCCGCATTCAGCGCAAATCGCCCGAAAGCCTGGTTGTGATCACCGGCTGCTATGCCCAGTTAAAACCAAAGGAAATAGCCGAAATACCGGGCGTAGACCTGGTACTGGGCGCCGCTGAAAAGTTCAATATAGCCCATCATATCCGCGAACTGGCAAAAGGCGACTCGGCCAAAATATGCAGTTGCGATATTGAGACCATCACGGGATTCAATGCTTCCTATTCTTTAAATGACAGGACCCGCACTTTTCTCAAAGTGCAGGATGGCTGTGATTATAACTGCTCTTTCTGCACCATTCCCATGGCCCGGGGGAAAAGCCGTAGTGATACCATAACCAATGTGTTGCGCAATGTAGCCGAACTGGCCACCACCAGTGTGAAGGAGATCGTTTTAACAGGGGTGAACCTGGGAGATTTTGGAAAGGGTCCGGACGGCAACAAAAAGCAGGAAGAGACCTTTTTCGACCTGATCCGGGAGCTGGACAAGGTACAGGGCATCGAACGCTACCGCATCTCCTCCATAGAACCCAACCTGCTCACCAACGAGATCATTGAATTTGTAGCCAACAGCAACAAGTTCATGCCTCACTTCCATATTCCCCTGCAAAGCGGCAGTAATCATATGCTGGGACTCATGAGAAGGCGATATAAGCGCGAATTGTACGCCGATCGCGTAAGGCTCATCAAAACCCTCATGCCTCATTGTGCCATCGGTGTCGACGTCATTGTAGGCTTCCCCGGCGAGTCAAATGACCATTTCAAAGAAACTTTTGACTTTTTGCACGCGCTTGACGTAACTTATCTCCACGTTTTCACGTATTCAGAGAGGGACAATACCAAAGCATTGGAAATTGAGCCCGTAGTTCCGATCCATATCCGCAATGAAAGAAATAAAACGCTGCGCAACTTGTCCTATATGAAAATGCAGTACTTTACCCAACTGCATGCTGGTCAAACACGTAAAGTGTTATTTGAAAGGCAGGATAAAAATGGTATCATGGAAGGTTATACCGACAACTACATTAAAGTAACCATGCCTTACAGAGCCGACTACGCCAACCAGGTAACAGACTGTACTTTGTAAACAATTGTGAATTGCTGAGTGTTAGTACAAATGGATAGTATGAAAAAATTCCAGGTTACGATACATTTTGAAATGGACGACGAGTTCATGTCCCTGGTTCCCTCCCACCGTGTATATATTGATACACTCATAGAAAAGGGGATCATAGATCAGTATGTAGTGTCTATGGAAACACAACGTGTGTGGATCACTTTTACGGCACAGGACAAAACTGAGATTGAAGAATACCTTGTTAAATCTCCCATTCACCGATACTGGACCTACGAGATCGACGAACTCTTTATCTACGATGGTCAACATTACCGCCTTCCCGCTGTGCAGCTGAACTAATACCTGTTTTCTTCCACACCGCAAGCGTGAACGTGATCAGCAGTCAGGGACATATTGCCGATTCACGACTGCCGATTGCTGATTAATATACCAGCCAGTATTTATAAAAGGCCGGAAACTCTCTGGTAAGGCCAAACCAATCTTTTATTGCACTGTATTTAGAACAGTCGCCTTCTACTGCGGAGAACCCCATTTTTTTAACAATGTATTTGGAACGGGTAATATGGTAGAAACTGGTGGCTACTACAGCTGACCTGCATTGTGCCGTTTGATTCCACGTCAGGAAATTCTTAGCGGTGAGGTAGCTGTTATTGCCATAATTGTCTACCACGATCGCCGAATCGGGTACGCCCTGCTCCAGCAGGTAATGACGCATACCATCGCCTTCAGGATAATCGGAAGTGCCAATCCCACCGCTTACGAATATTTTCTTCACCTGGTGGTTGCGGTAGAGATCCAATGCCGCATCTACCCGCCCCTGCAGCCAGGGTGATAAACTACCATCCTTAAAAACCGTACTGCCCAGAACGATGGCCACATCAGCCTGACCTTTAAAGTCACGCATTCCATCCTGTACAACCCAAAGACAATGTAAAAAGAACCAGGCGAGGAAGAAAAGGGAAAAGATCCGGAGCTTATTTAACATGAAGGAATTTTAATAGGTCAATACACACAGATAAATTTCGGGTTTCGGGTGTAGCGTTTCGGGTTCTTTGGTTCGAAGAAGCTGACTAAATTTTGTCTTCCTGTAAACGAAGTGGCCCTTATTCAACAAGCTCAAATCGCGGCAGCAACTCAAAACACGAAACCCCAAACACGAAACTTATACGCTGGTTGCCCAAACAGGCTTTTCTTTTAATATTTTCTTATAAACGGGACAAGATGGGATATGCGCACCCGGCAGGTAGCCGATGCTCATCAGGAAAGAGTGGACAATCTCGCCGCCGGTAAACAGGAATGTCTTTTTAAAGAGTTTCACCCATTCTTCTTTCGTGAGCAGGTGATGATCCTGCAGCCATTGCTGGAAAGAGCCTGCTTCCTGTTGTATCTGCCTGATGCGTTTGGCATTTTCAATGGCCGCATTGATCTTTAAGCGGTTCCGGATAATACCTTCGTCCTCCAGGAGACGGGCGATCTTTTTATCCGTATACCGGGCCACTTTTTCGATGGCAAAATTGTCAAAGGCTGCGTAGAAATGATCCTTCTTTTTCAGGATGGTGAGCCAGCTGAGGCCGGCCTGGTTGATCTCAAGTACCAACCTGGCAAACAATTCATTGTCGTCATGGATCGGAAACCCGTATTCGTAATCATGATAGTGAATATGCACATTGCCGGGCTCCATCTGCCATACGGCCTCGCAATAACTTCTTTTGGGCGCCTGTTGCATGTAATGGGTAGTTGATGCCGCTTTCCTTCCGGTTGGTTTAGCTCAGGAATGAAAATGCAGTGTTCAAAATTAGGCGGGGAAAAAAGAAATCCACGTAATTTTTTTGGGAAAGAAGTATTTAGTACCTTTTCTTCGCCTTTGCACCGTATTGACAGACCCATAGCAACGTTTCTACACTGACTAACCCTTTTATCAGAAAAGCATCGTGTCACTTACCTGTTGTTCACAACGCAGCAGTAACCCGGCCCGGAATTTACGGGCACCCGGTAACCGTAGGCTCTGAAATGGATTGAACAAGTTTATGCAGGTTTGAAGTAGCATCAGATCCGCATTACAAAAACCCTATTATGATCACGTCAACACATCCTTTGAACATATTGGTGGTAGAGGATAATCCCAGTGACTATTTTTTATTCACAGAATACCTTCGGTTAACCGGTTTACCCATCCGTGAATTACACCATGCAGAAAAACTACAAGAGGCACTGGAAATAGTGCAGGATGAAAGCCCCGACCTTATTTTCCTGGATCTTACCCTGCCCGATAGTGAAGGCATCCACTCTTTTGCCCGGATCAATGATCAGGCGCCCCATATCTCCATTATTGTGCTTTCCGGCCTTTCAGATACACAGGTAGCCCTGAATACCATCGTGATGGGCGCACAGGATTACCTGCTGAAAGGGGAATTTGATGAGAAACTCCTGGCCAAATCCATTCAATACAGCATCGAACGCAAGAAGATCCTGCAGAAAGTAGTGGAGAACTATGAGCGGTACAATACCCTGATCAAAGCAACCAATGATACCATCTGGGACTGGGACCTGCGCACCAATGAAATATTGTGGAATGAGGGGATCACCAATATTTTTGGCTTCAAACCCGTAGATGTGCAAAATACCATCGAATGGCACAATCAAAAGATACATCCTGACGACCGGGAACGGGTATTACAGAAAATAGACCAGTGCATCCACGAAGGCAAAGAGCAATGGCAGGAGGAATACCGCTACCTGTCGGCCGCCGGCACCTACCGTTTTGTCTATGACCGGGGATATATCCTGCGCAATGACCAGCGCAAACCTTACCGGGTGATCGGCGCCATGATGGATATTACCGAAAGAAAGAAGATGCAGGAAGAACTGCTGCGCAGCCAGATAGAGACCCAAAAACTGATCACACAGATCACCATCCAAACCCAGGAGCAGGAAAGAAGAGAGATCGGCCGGGAGCTGCATGACAATATCAACCAGATACTGGCCACAGCAAAACTGTGTGTGGACATGGCCATGAATGATGAGGATATCCGCAAGGAACTGCTGCACAAGAGCTATGATAATATATCCAAAGCCATTAATGAAATAAGGTCCTTATCGAAAAACCTGGTGCCGCCCTCCCTGGGCGATATAGGACTGAAGGAAGCCCTGCTGGAAATGATCGAGAACATGACCGTATCACCGGAACTGCATATCCGCATCAAGGCCAATGATCAGCATATAGAGACCCTCTCCAATAATAAAAAGCTGATCCTTTACCGCATTGTACAGGAACAAATGAACAATATTGTAAAGCACGCCCGTGCTACACATGCAGATATTGAACTAAAGACTTCCCGTAAAAAAGCCCACCTCGTGATCAAAGACAATGGGGTTGGATTTGATCCCAGGCAAAAAGCCAAAGGTATTGGCCTGAACAATATTGTGAGCAGGGTTGAAATGCAGAATGGTAATATGGAGATCATCAGCAGCAACGGGCAGGGCTGTGTACTGAAAGTGGATATCCCTCTCTAGAAGTCCGGAAGTTACGACTCCTGCCATCCAAAATGCTCTTCTAATATACCCATAATGATATCCTGGGTGAGCGGTTTATTGCGGTAACTGGAGATATAGCCGATCCTGCTGGCTTTCGATTCATCTTCGGGATTAAAGGAAGTAGTAAGCATGACCACTATGATCGATGCTTTTTGCTCCGGAGACAGCCTGGCATACCGCTCCAGGAACTCCCAGCCATCCATAGCGGGCATATTGATATCCAGGAATATCAATTCCGGCGTAGGCGGCTTACCGCCAGCAGCCCCCTGTTGCTTACCTGCCAGGTATTCCAGTGCTTCGAGAGCACTCTGTGTTACTTTTACCTCGTTCACACAGCCGGTTTCCTCAATGATCATCTTATTGAGGAAATTAGTGGGCTCATCGTCATCAATGAGCAACACACAATCTAATTTTCTTTTCATTTTATCACTGCATTTCAGAAATGGTAAAGAAAAACGTGCTCCCTACGCCGGGCTCAGACTTC
Organism: Paraflavitalea soli; assembly: GCF_003555545.1. GTDB lineage: Bacteria > Bacteroidota > Bacteroidia > Chitinophagales > Chitinophagaceae > Paraflavitalea > Paraflavitalea soli. The sequence goes on from NZ_CP032157.1 coordinate 2,238,417, forward strand.
ACCCATATCCTTCCTCCATGTAGTTCCACTATCTTTTTACAATGCGCCAGGCCGATGCCCGATCCTTCATAATCCGTACGGTTATGTAAACGCTGAAAGATCACAAATATGCGATCCAGGTATTGCGCTTCTATGCCTATACCATTGTCGCTGATGGAAAACTCCCAGGTACCATTATTCTTCTGCGAATTGATCTCTACTACCGGCGGTTCGCCCGGCCGGCGGAATTTGATCGAATTGCTCACCAGGTTCTGGAACAACAGTTTCAGCTCTGTAGGAAAACCATCGAGCAGCGGCAAATTACCCGCCTTCACCTCCGCCTTGCTTTCCCGGATCACCCGGTTGAGGTCGGCCCTCACCTGCTCTACAATGCTGTTGCAATCCACCTGCCTTTTTTCCTTTTCCCGCCCCAGTCTCGAATAGTCCAGCAGGTCCTTGATGAGCACCTTCATACGATCCGACGACTGCACGATGTAATCCAGGTACTTATCGGCGTTCTCATCCAGTTTGCCTTTGTATTGCTTCCTCAGCAGGGCTACAAAGCTCGAAGTGGTACGCAAAGGCTCCTGCATATCGTGCGACGCTACATAGGCAAACTGCTCCAGCTCTTTATTCTTACGTTCCAATTCCTCTGTGCGTTGGCGTACTTTCCGTTCCAGCGTAATATTCGTATCACGGATCACCTTTTCCAGTTGCTTTTTTTCTGACACGTCCCGGATAGAAGCAGTAAGCATCAGCCCTTCATCCGTTTCCATGGGACTAAGACTCATTTCTACCGGAAACTCCCGTCCATCCTTTCGCAGGGCAAAGAGCTCAAATCCTTCGGCCACCTGGGTAGCCTGGGGAGTGTCATAAAAACGAAAACGCCGGAAGGGGTGCATTTTTTCATAGCGCCGGGGCATCAGCAGTTCAATCCGGTTACCCACCATTTCCTCCCTGAAATAGCCAAACATTTTTACCGTTTGGGCATTTACCAGTTGGATAATGCCTGCTTCATTGACCACAATGATACTATCGGGCATCCTTTCAAGAAAGTTCCTGAACTTTTCTTCTGCCTTTTTCCGTTGTTCCACTTCTTCCTCCAGCTCATGCGACGACCTTAAAGAAAAGGCCACAGGCAATACTTTGATGAGGTAAAACACAGTGATCCAGCTAAAGATAGCCGTGATAGCCCGTACCAATGCACTGAGCCTGTATACGGGAAACCAAAAAGTGATGACGTCCAGGAAATGTGTGGCGCCGCAAGCCAGGATGAAGCCTGCAAACAGGAAATACAACCGGATAAAACGCGCATCATGCTTCCTGGAAATATACCGGATAATAAAAAAGGGGATAGCAAAATAAGCCGACCACACGAGCAGGTCACTAATAATGTACAACCATCCATGGAACTCCGTCCATTTTCCACAATGCCAACGGGGGGGCCAGTCGGAGGTATCCAGCAGTCCGGCAAAAAATTCAACAACCTGGTTCATGCAATAGTATTGGCTCATCCCAGCCGATCAGCTAAGGGCTACAGGCAATGCCCATTTGATTTGCACATCGAATAGGATGAAGGTCAAACCTAAAGATACAATCAAATTTTTTTATTATATTATACGCTTAGCGTACACAGTTATCAGCAATCTTGGAAAAGGATGGTCTACCTGGTGGAGTTGCTCAGTAGATAAACAACGAGGGCAGCTTATTGACACAATTCAGGGCCAAACTATTGCATAAAAAATAATAAATAGGTTATCTAAAGAGGTGGTAATGCGCAATCTCCACTTAAAGCTCCCGTTGATGGATCACCGGCACGTTTTTAGCAGGTCCTCCACCCTGTTCATTGGAACTCAACGCAATATTCTTTTAATCTTGCCTGTTTTTTAGGCATATTTGTAGAAAATGTTCAGCTTATAACTATGAGAACTATCCTTTTTGCTTTATCCTGCGGTTTGATGGCCAGTTGTGGTCAAACAGGTACACATCCCTCTACTCCAAAGGCAGACAGCACCCAGCCGTCAACCGTTGTAAATGCGGCCAACAGCATCCGCCCATTCCGGGATACCGTGCGGAAAGAACCTGTGGCCGAATACCGGGTAAAGACTGATAATCCCCTCAATGACTGGTATTTTTCCGTCCGGTTGTTTGAGACGCCCAAGACCTTTTACTACCTCATTCGCCTGCAATTTGAAGAAATACAGGGCACAGATACCCTGAAGCTGCCCAATTTTGGCATCAATCCCCGGCCGGAAATACGCAAAGGCCCGGAAAACTATTCCTGCATCATTGGTTTTTTAGATAAGGACAACCAGTTCCGGGAGTACAAGAAGGTATACGTAGTAGGAGAAAGACTAAAGATCACGGCGCTGAAGCACTATGCCGTGTACACCTACCAGGATGAGAAAGAGTAAGTGGTAAAAGGCAGCGAGGCAACAAGGCAACGGGGAACGGCCCATATGCCGGGCTGTGTTGCTTCTTGTACAGGATGCTGTATCTTGGTATTATTAATCAATATACATGGAACGACAACTCACTTCCTGGTACAGCCCCGCGCTCAATAAAGAAATGCCGGTGGCTACTTATGGGTATTATGGATTTGCTTTGCTGCTCATACCTACTGCAGCAGCCGATTACCTCGAATATGAACGTTTTGGATTAATAGAATCCCTGCGGCCATTCATAGATGCCGGGAAAGTAAAAGTGTTTTCCATCAACAGCATCAATACGGAAAGCTGGATGAACAATGAGATGGAACCCCGGTACAAGGCCATCCGTCACCGTCAATGGAATGATTATGTATACCAGGAGGTAGTGCCTTTCATCCATACACAAAGCAGCCGGGAAACACCCATTATTACCTCAGGGGCTTCTTTCGGCGCCTTGCACAGCGCCAACCTGTTTTTCAAAAGACCGGATATCATCAATGGGTGTATTGCCATGAGTGGAGTATATGAACTGACAGAATACACCAAAGGCTATTTTGATGACGATGTGTATTTTAACAGTCCCATGCATTATATGCCCAATCTGTCCGATCACGCTATCCTGGAACAGATCAGGCAAAGCCATCATATCCACCTGCTTTCGGGCAGTGGCGACTATGAGGATCCTGAATCAGCCCGCCGGTTTGCGGGGATACTGTACGGAAAAGGCATCCATTATGAGCTTGACATCTGGGGACAGGAATGGCGGCACGACTGGCCTACCTGGAAGGCAATGTTGCCTCACTATCTGGGGACGAGATTTTAAAAGGCATTGAGGCAACAAGGCATCAAGGCAACGAGACAGTTTAGCGGTAAGGATCGTAGGTGATACGAAGGAATAATGAAGAAAGGTTAAAAGAAGCTGTTCAGGCAGTAAAGGCCTTAACAGTGCTACTAATCTTGTATACAGGCCTTGAACAGCCTCTTGAATTTATTGTTCAGGTTGCACACCAGCTTCCTTCTTTTCCAGCATATTGGTAATGATGTAAGGGCAAAAACTACAGGCTTTGGCGCCTTCCTGGTAATACCAGCGGCACGATGACCGGATGGAACAGTCGGGCAGCCGGGCCGGCAAATTGAGGTCTTCGTTGTTGTGGATGATCTTATCGATCACACCACATTGACCATTGCTCCATTGCCTGCATCCAGTGGTTACACATTTATTGCTGAATCGGAAATTACTTTCAGGGTCTCCCTGTTCTTGTGCTTCCCTGATGAAATCCTGGTCGATGGTAAGTGGCGTAGAAATATACCCTATTGTACCATCGCCATTCACCACACCCAGGAGGGTAGCACCTTCATCGCAGGTAGAACTGGGGCAACTTTTATCAGCCGGTTTCATCCTCAGAACTTTTGTTGTTTGAAGGCTACATTTCTTTTCAGCTCTTCGATTGAATTGAATTTACGCAACCAGATACCCAGCCATTCAGGATCAATTTTCAGCTTATTGCCGAAGACGCTTTTCTGTGCACCGGCTTTTACCAGGTGGCGCGCTACTACGGAGTTAATTTCTTTTTCCAGGGCAGTAGTAGCTGCCTTACTCAATTCTACATTTTCAAGACGAACCTTGAATTCGGTCTTTGTTGCCATGTTAATTGATTTAATTGTGATTAATGAATATCCGGGCATTCATGAAGAATGCTATACCAAATCTATTACTATAAATCGATATATGAAATACCACTTTCGTAGTACATGGGGTACTGTAGAGCTTTAGACGGAAGTCTGCACCAATTGGGAAACAGGAAGACTATTATAGGCTGGGCATTTAAAGCAGCTGACCAATGAGGGTAATGAAATCATTTCTGTCGATCATCCGGGCGCCGAGGGATTCGAGGTGCTCCGTGTATACCTGGCAATCGATCAGTTGAACTCCTTCCGCTTTTAATAACTGAACGTAGCTGATGAAGGCAAATTTGCTGGCATTGCTCATTTTACTGAACATACTCTCTCCAAAGAATACCTGCCCCATCCGGATGCCGTATAGCCCGCCTACGAGTTCACCATCCAGCCATACTTCTGCACTGTGTGCATCGCCGGCTTTGTGCAAGGCAATGTAGGCTGCTTCCACGGCCGGGGTAATCCAGGTACCATCCTGGCCGGACCGTTTAATGGATTTGCAATGCTCAATTACAGCAGGGAAAGCTGTATTGACGGTAAAAGTAAAAGCCTGTCGCTTCAGCAGCTGCTGCATGCTCTTACTCACCTTCAATTCGCCGGGAAACAATACAAACCGGGGATCGGGACACCACCAAAGTATATGGGCGCCTTCGTACCAGGGGAAGATACCGGAACGGTAAGCCAGTAATAACCGTTCGCGGGAAAGATCGCCACCAACCGCCAATAAGCCGTCGGGCTCAGCAAGATGAACAGGAGGAAAATACAACTCTTTTTCTAACGCAAATAACGGCATGGCGGCAAAAAGTTAGGCAGCCACTACTTCGATGGTGGCGCCGATGCCCCTGTCAGTAATAGCATCACATTGAGGCTTCAACTCATCGTAAGAACCTTGTTTTACAGCATATTTTCCCTGGTAATGGATGATATAGGCGCATTGCTCGGCCTGCTCGGCACTATGCCCGCATACCTGGATCAATGTTTCTATTACATGTTCAAAGGTGTTCACCTCATCATTCCATACGATAAGACTACAGGGGTCTTCCGTTTCCGTAAGCACATCTACGTCTTCCGATTCATATGGGCGTGTAGGTCCATCAAATGCCATAAACTCAGTGTATTAATGACACAAATGTATAAAAAGCCTTTAACCCGGGCAAGTAAGGGGATAATTATGATAATGGGCAACAAAACCGACATAGTATTGGTCAAGCAGTGTAGATAATATGTAAACATGGAAGGTCATAAATGCAAAAAGGCTCCACTATGTGAAGCCTTTAACTGGTGGGAGTTGACGGGCTCGAACCGCCGACCCTCTGCTTGTAAGGCAGATGCTCTGAACCAACTGAGCTAAACTCCCTTTTTTACCCAAATCTTAACCTCTTTTTCTTTCTTCCCGTACCGTGTTATCGTTTTGGGAGTGCAAAGATAAGGGCTGGACAATTACTGCAAAATATTTTTCTTCTTTTTTTGAATATTTTTTGAATAAAGAGCAGTTCATAAAGCGTTAAGCCATAATCATCCACAAGGAATTCCGCTACCACATTGGGTTTGCCAGGATAGGCTGCATCAGCCGCCTGCCAGCATTATACCAACCTGGCCTCATCCTTGTGCCATCCATGTGTCAAACAAGGATATTCCAGGTCACTTTCTTATGCGGGTATTTTTCAACATGCTGGTACACCAATCCGCGGATATAATCATTTTCAGGATAGCGGGTCAGGTATCCTTTGAGGGAATCCATATCATGCACAGAACAGTCCTGGGGCAGGTAGCCCATGCCATAGAACCGGCCTTTTTCGATCAGGATGCAGCTTTGTTCAATAGCCTGGTTGCCTTCGTCCACAAGGGCAAACGTGGGCAGGTTTTGATCGAGAAATTGCAGGGCCTGCTCTACCCTTTCATTATAGGCGGCGGCTGATTCGCGGTGTTCACAGGCTCCATGACAGGTGGCTTCCTCTACACCCGTGCAGGGTGCAGCGGTATCAGTCTGCATATGACAAAGTTTGGGACACAACTCATAATCTGCGATCAGGCGTCTCACCAGGCGGTGCCCTTCCACCAGCAGGTTGAACGTATAGATCGGGGTCAGGTTCTTCTTTATTTTATCGATGGCCAACCGGCTATAGCCGCTCCTGTCCTCATATAAGTAGAGACCAAAAGCAGGGGTAAATCTCTTCTGGCTGTTATTATAAGGCGGCCACAGCCGTTTGATCTCCACGCTTTCCAGGATAAAGGCCATCAATTCCGTAGCACAGCCCTGGTAAGTGATGCTGTGGATATTCCGCAGGAATTCCTGCCGCTGACGGCCGGCCCCGTTGTGGGTAAAGTGACTGCGCACCCGGTACTTGAGGTTCTTGGCCTTTCCTACATACAGCACTTTCCCTTTCTGATCATGGAAGTAATACACGCCGGGCGTATAGGGCAGCTTTTCCACTTCCTCCTTGGGCAGGTGGGGCGGCAGGGATTGCTCCTTGGCCCCTTTCTTCACAAACTGTTGAATATGGGTAAGGGCATCATGCCGCAGCAGGTGCTCAAAAAGGCGAACCGTAGCATCAGCATCGCCGCCTGCGCGGTGCCTGTTTTCCATCCGGATACCCAGGCTTTCGCACAAACGACCCAGGCTATAAGACTTAAAACCCGGGAATACCTTTTTGGACAGTCGTACGGTACAGAGTTTATTGGTGGTTAGCTCATACCCGGCCTGCGACAAATGGTGTTTCAGGAAGGAATAATCAAAGTTCACATTATGGGCTATGAAAATGGTGCCTTCCAGCAGGTCGTGGATCACCGGGGCCAACTCTTCAAAGCTGGGCGCCTCCTCTACCATCTGTGGCGTAATGCCTGTAAGTACCTGAATATAATAGGGAATAGCCCGTTCGGGCTTGATAAGGCTTTCGAACCGCTTCACCACTTTTTCCCCGTCGTGCAACACAATAGCCACCTCTGTTATGTCGTTATTAGCAGCATAACCGCCAGTGGTTTCTATATCAACAATGGCATACATATGGGGCACTAAAGTTAAGAAGAAGCGCCAGTAATTGAGTAGAATAGACACACCGGTTTTTATCCACGTACCACCCGATTGGGAAGCTGACCAACAGCTTCTGCCCTGATCCCTACCCCTGTGAGGACTTTGAGTTTGTCTTTAAACCTCAAAATCCATATCTATGCAAAAGATCGACCTACAAAATGCAGGTGAAAACGCCGTATTGGCAACAGCTACAGTGCTCTATTTTACAGCCTTAATTCTGTTTTCAATTTGGTTTACCCAAAGTTGATTATCACTGATAACCATTGATAATCAATGAGGAAAGGTTTTTACCCGCGGGAGCCGACCTCCTTGCGGGTATTTTTTTGCCTGGTACAAATTTGGCTTGCACTTTCAAGATCCTTGTATTACTTTTGTCTCGGCCCCGGAACAAAGACCATTAGCTGAGTTTCGAACGATTGTTGATCACTTTTACTACCCCCCGAATCGTACTACGTATCTTATTGACTGACCACACCCTGAGATCCCCATCCCTCTGAAGACCGATTGTACTGATCGTACACGTACAAAGATCTTAACACACAAAAAAACACGTAGTCGTATGAAAAAGACTTCATTATTTCATTTTGGTGAAACAGGTAAAGTTGTATTATTAGCAATCGGGTTCCTGTGCTTTATCATGCTTTTATCTTACCTGTACTGGTTCGCATAAGTAAAAGCTGTTAACCTAACCACACAAAGACCGCTGGCAAAGGCTTTGCCGGCTGTACACCTCATTTTCTCAGAACGCTCTACCTCGTGTGGGGCGTTCTGTTTTTAGATACCTGCCCCACTTGCCTTTTACTACTCGCCACTCGCCTCTTTTTCGTACTTTTGCCGTCCTATAAGACGATCATACAGATGGAATTAAGCAAAAACTACACGCCCTCGGCGATAGAAGAAAAATGGACCGGGGTTTGGAAAGCAAAAAGGTATTTCAATAGTAAGCCCGATGAACGCAAAGCCTTCACCGTGGTCATACCTCCTCCCAATGTCACAGGCGTGCTCCACATGGGCCATACCCTCAATGAAACCGTGCAGGATATCCTCGTGCGCAAAGCCCGCATGAGCGGATTCAATGCCTGCTGGGTGCCCGGCAGCGACCATGCTTCGATCGCTACGGAAGCCAAGGTGGTGCAGATGCTCGAAAAAGAGAAAGGCATTAAGAAAAGTGACCTCACCAGGGAGAAGTTCCTGGAATATGCCTATGAATGGAAAGACAAATACGGTGGCATCATATATCACCAGATCGAAAAACTGGGTTGCAGTGTTGACTGGGACAGGGTATCCTTTACCATGGACCCGGATTATTACAAAGCAGTCATTAAGGTATTTGTAGACCTCTACAATAAGAAACTGATCTACCGCGGCGCCCGGATGATCAACTGGGATCCTTCCGCCAAAACAGCGCTGAGCGACGAGGAAGTGGAATATAAAGAACTTCAGGGCAAGCTGTATTATGTAGCATACAAAGTGGCCAATGCCGATGGAACACCGTCCGGCGAGAAAGGGATCATTATCGCTACGCAGCGCCCGGAGACCATCATGGGTGATACCGCTGTTTGCGTAAACCCCACGGATGAACGCTATGCACACCTCAAAGGCAAGAAAGTAATAGTGCCGCTGGTTAACCGTGCCGTACCCGTGATCTTCGACGAATATGTAGACAAGGAATTTGGTACAGGAGCCCTGAAGGTTACACCTGCCCACGATATCAATGACTATAACCTGGGTCTGAAACACAACCTGGAGATCATCGACACATTAACCGAAGATGGTAAGCTGAGTGCAGCTGCCCAGGTATGTGTAGGTATGGACCGTTTTGAGGCGCGTAAAGAAATAGTGAAGCTGCTGCAAGAGCAGGGCGCCCTGGTAAAAGATGAAGATTACACCACCCGCCTTGGTTTTTCACAACGTACCAATGCCGTGGTAGAACCGCGCATCTCTACCCAATGGTTTGTGGCCATGCGTACCCTGGCCGATAAAGCCTTGCTGGCAGTAACCAGCGGTGAAGTACGCATCCATCCCGGCGATAAATTCATGGCCACCTATAAATACTGGCTGGAGAATGTAAAGGATTGGTGTATCAGCCGCCAGTTGTGGTGGGGACAGCAGATACCTGCGTATTACGCGCCCGATGGCACTTTTGTAGTAGCGGAAAGTAAGGAAGCAGCGCTGGAAGCCTTCAAAAAACAAGGCGCCACCTACAACATCAATGATCTTACACAGGACGAAGATTGCCTGGATACCTGGTTCTCTTCCTGGTTGTGGCCCATTGAAGTATTCAAGGGAGTAACACAGCCCGGTAATCCCGAGATCAATTACTACTACCCTACTTCTGTACTGGTAACGGGGCAGGATATCATTTTCTTCTGGGTAGCACGTATGATCATGGCGGGTATGGAATACATGAATGAAAAGCCTTTCAGCGATGTATACTTTACCGGTATGGTGCGCGACAAGCAGGGACGGAAGATGAGTAAACAATTAGGTAACTCTCCTGACTTACTGGACCTGATCGATAAATCAGGCGCCGATGCGGTAAGGTTTGGTATCATGATATCTTCCCCTGCCGGTAATGACCTCTTGTTCGATGAATCGTCTCTTGTACAAGGAAGCAGCTTCAATAACAAGATGTGGAATGCCCTCAAGCTGGTGAAGATGTGGGAAGCAAAGCAAACTACCAGCGAAACAAAGGATACGCACAGCTTTGCTATTGACTGGTTCCAACATCGCCTGAACGAAGCAAGGGCCGATATAGAAAAGAACTTCGCTGACTTCAAACTAAGTGAAGCCTTAAAAACACTCTACTCGCTGATATGGACTGACTTCTGCAGCTGGTACCTGGAATGGGTAAAACCTGCAATGGATCAACCCATTGCCAAAGCAGTGTATGAGCAAACCGTTGAATTTTTCTCACAACTGATGCAGTTGCTGCATCCCTTCATGCCCTTTGTTACCGAAGAGATCTACCACCTGCTGGCAGAACGCACAGATGACCTTTGTGTAAAGCAATTTGCACCAATACAACCCGCCAACAAGACGATCTTACTGGAAGGCCAGTTGTTGATGGATGTCATTTCCGGCTTGCGTGATGCACGTAACAAGAATCAACTGAAGCCCAAGGAGGCCATCAAGTTGTGTATCCAAACCGCAGACGACACCTTGTACAAGGCAATTGAATCGATCCTCAGCAAACAGGTAAATGCAGATGCCATTACCTTTGTGCAGGAGCCGGTGCCCAACAGTATCGCCTCGGTTATCGGGAAAGATAAGTTCTACATCACCTCCGAGCAGGAAGTAGATACCACACACCAGAAGGCTGAGCTCAATAAGGAACTGGAATACCTGAAAGGGTTCCTGGAATCAGTCAACAAAAAGCTGAGCAACGAGCGTTTTGTGCAGAATGCCAAACCTGAAGTGGTAGGCATAGAGCAAAAGAAGAAGGCCGATGCAGAAGCCAAGATCAGGATCATAGAAGAGAGCCTTTCACACCTGTAAGGGCCAACCATAAAGCATAAACAAAAGGGTGGATCGTCTTCCAAAGACAGTCCACCCTTTTTCTTTAAAGCCTAATACCTTAATAAAGTGTCATTTTGTCTTACTGCCTTCCTCCCTTACCTTTTCAATAGTACGCAATTCATCCCAGTCTTAGGCATGGATCAGCCTAAGATGCACCATAGTTCCCCCCAGTAACAAGTAAATTTGAGGCAAACTTGAAGCAAACCGGAAGTAAACTTAGAGTAAAGTGAAAAGGTATTTTACTCCTAAAAAGCAGACTGCGGGCGACAGCCGCCCGGATAGGTGAGAGAAATGAACAGGTGTTTGTACATATTCCATAGCAAGATTAAACTGCATCATAAATATACTGATAAAATGGCAGTTTTCTTGTTTTTATGCATTAAAAATCACCCCTCATCAGTCCCTTCCCAGCAAGTTCACCGGCACAATAAACTCCCACCGGTTAGCAGAAGGATTTAACCTCGAAAGGTCCTGCAGACGGCTATAGCGGAAGCCAAAGGTTACATTGTGCTGGTTCCACCATTTCGTATCAAAGTATACTTCCGCACCATAAGAACGGAAATCAACTTCAATTTTAGGACGGGGTGAACTCCTGTAATCGTAATCCTGCACGCGGACAAAGTCATAGAACAGGTTAGTCCTTACACGTGTGAAGTATATAATATTCGCAAAGCCCCAATCCGGATAGGCCAGCGCCATATGGTAATTGGCTCCCAGTTTAAACATGCGGTGCTGATTCAGCCCCACATAGCCTCTCGCAAATGGGAAAGCAGTAGGGAAATTATAAGTGGCCGAAGTATCACGGCCATGAAAAGCCGTATTGATGATAATGTTATGATCCCTGCTAAAGCCTGGAAAATACCAGTTGGCCGTGGCCACAAACTGATTTCCCTGCCGGTTGATGAATGCCCGGCTATAGTTGAGGTAAATACTTTGCGCCAGGTGAGGGAATATCTGCTGACGCGCTGTTTGCAACTGGTTGCTGAAGGATACATAGGAACTCAGGTAACCAAAGGAGCGATCATCAAAACTATCCTTATATATGCCCTGAAAATAGGGTTTGTTGTAAATAAGATCACTGCCCACAGTAAGCGCCCGGTTATACCGGCCACTGGTAAGATTGAGCGGTACCTGCAACCCAATGCTGTTTTCCCAGGTATTGTAATACACCCCTCTGCCTGCCAGACTGGTGGTAGTACGGTCGATCGTATACACCGACCCCAACCTGATCCACGGATACAAAGCCGCATAGGTAAACCGGCCACCAAACTGCTTGTACCGGAAATCACGGTTATAATTAAAGTACAACTCCGACTGCAGCGTATTCAGCACATTTTCGCCAATAATAGAGAAGGTATAATCAGGGTCTTCCACGATCGGCCGCCAGCTGTGAAAATTAAATAACCTGAATGCTTTGGGATAGCTGGTCACAGGATAAAGCGTATCCGTAGGCAATTCATCCTGTAGTGTATTCTTACCTGTTGCTAATCCCGTTACCTGGAAATTAGCAGGCGCTGTCGAAAACTCCGCGGCTTCTACCGGTCTCAGCTGGCTCCCATTTAATACACCCTGCTCCAGGTGATCACCCACAGCGGTAAAAGCTGTCCAGGCAAAACGGCCATGCGCCACCTGCAACTGGTAATGGCCAGTTGCCGCCGTAAATACTGGCGGGGTAAACAGGAATAGCTTCTTATTGACGAGCAGGAAAAGCCTGTCCTGGCCTTTGTAGGCAGCTGTAAAACTTATCGTATCCTTGTGCACAGTAGGAAAACCGATCACGTTCATAGAGAAAGGCAGGAGGTATTCAGTGCTTCCATCTGCCATATTGATCAGTCCCAGTGACATGGCCCCTTTGGGATTGCGCACCGCTGAAAGTATTTGACCATTCCCGAAAAATTTGGGATAGGTATAGAAAAGCTGGTCGGGATTGGGCAGCTTTTTGATCAGCGCGCCATCAGCACTGTTGAGCAGGTGCAACGAAGAGGGTGCGCCAGGCAACACCTCCACCGCCACGATCTGTGTGCCATCTTCCGTGATATCCGGAGCAAAATAATGTGATTTATGGGTCAGGGTGCGCTGCTGATTGGTGTTTGCATCGAGCCATTTGATCACACTGTAATCTTCCCAGCGCCAACGGATATCGGGCTGGTAAGCCGCATAGACCACCCTGCCATTGCGGTAAGAAAAATAATTGTCGAGCGAAATATCCTTCACGCGCAACTTGAGGTCCATTCCACCCAGTACATTCCTGATGTAAAAGGCGGGTATTTTCTTATAACTGCTGCTTACAAAAATGAGTGTCTGGTCGTCCATCCACTGCGGATATTCTTCATCTGCCACGAAATGCCGGTGCTGCTGTGCCCAGCCATCCACTGTTGAATCCTGTGGTTGAGTGGCCAGTGAAGATTGGAAATAACCGATGGCCTCTTTGCGGAAGGTCTTATAATCCTTGCCCGTATATTTCTTCACCGCCCGTTGAAAGGGATAGAACAGCCCATTGTAGCGTACAGCATCATCCGTCACCTTGCCCCAGATATCTGCGCCGTACTTTTCACGACCATAGGCCACCATCATATAACCCAGTTTGTAATGATCGGGCACAAAATCACGCAGCGAGCCATTGCGCAATTTCATCCAGGAATAGTGCTTATGCGCACTCCACAGTGAGCGATAGCCATTGAAGAAGGCTGGCAGCCTGCCCCTGCCCTGCTCACTCAACGATGTTTCCTGGTACACCGCATCACCTTCCCAGAACCAGTTGGGAACCGCGGCACTGTTGACCAGTTCCAGTCCCTGCTGGCCAAAGAGGTAGTAAAAGGCTTTGGAGACGCCTTTGCGGAAATTGTTGTATTGCTGTACGTGCCGGTATTCGTGGAGCGCCAGGGTACGGTGCCAGGAGAGGCTGCCCAGGTCGAAGCTGTTTTGCGGGGTGGTCAGGTAAAACTCACTGCGCCATGGCCCCAGGCCCACATAGCCATTGGAGATAGTAGTTTGGGGTTGCAGCACAATGCTGATCTTCCGGAAATCCTGCCCCAGCGTTTGCGTGGTCTGCTGGCCCAGCCGGTGCACCATGCCGGCAATAGCGGCTGCCTGCTGGCGGTAACCTGCCGGAAAGATAACGCGCACGGTGTCGGTATTGATCTGACTCCATTGGGTACGGGTGGGGTGACCGCCAAATTGCTGGGCTGGCAGCAATCCATAAACCAGCAGTCCGACAGCCAACAGGAAACATTTATGCATGAGCAGGTAAATTAGCAGTATGATCCGGGAAATTAAGCCTTTTTTATACATCTTAAATGGGTACAGAGGTGACACCTTTCACCTGAGTCCCAAAAGAAAGGTGTCACCTCTATACGTTGATTAGTGACTCAACGTTGGGAATGCCACAAAATACAACAACAAAGTTTTTGAGGATCCTGCACTAATACCCAAAAATTGACACGGCAAAAGGCGGTGGTTCCGTATTTTTGGGTATGCTGTCTTTATTAGCATTATCTCTTGCACCCGGAATAGCCATCATTTTTTATATTTATTCCAAGGATAAATATGACCGTGAGCCGTTTGAGAACCTGTTTATCTCCTTTCTGCTGGGGGTAGTGTGTACCGTACCGGCTTCGCTGATCCAAAGGAACCTCCAACCCCAGCTCGATCACCTGGTATCTCCTTATTCCATCAGCTATTATTTTATCTGGGCATTCATACTGGTAGCGTTTAGTGAAGAGGGATGTAAATACCTGGCCCTGCGGCTGTATTCCTACCGGCAGAAGGCATTTAATGAGCCTTTTGATGGCATCGTCTATTCCGTAATGGTGAGCATGGGGTTTGCTACCCTGGAAAACATACTGTATGTATTTCAGCATGGCTTTGCCACCGGCATATTGCGTATGTTCCTTTCCGTACCAGCCCATGCCTGTTTTGGTGTGCTGATGGGATACCATACCGGACTGGCCAGATTTGATCCTGCCAGGGCTCCCCTGCACTTGTGGAAAGGGGTATTGCTGGCCGTCTTCTTTCATGGCAGCTTCGACTTTTTCCTGTTCCTCCAAAACAACCCCAGCGTAACACGCTATGTTTCTGAATCCTTCCTGATACTGGGCGCCCTGGTCTCCTATTGGATGGCCATCAGGCTTTCCCTGCGTTCCATACGTCAGCACCAGGCACTTTCGAAACAGGTTTTTGAAAACCCCAGGGATATACTTTAGTTTTGATATATGAATGATGAATTGATAATCCGCACAGCAGAGATCGAGGATCTGGCCACCATTGGATTTCTCGCCCAGCAGATCTGGCCCGGCACTTACGGCTCCATTCTTCCCGCAGAACAACTCCAGTATATGATGGACCTCATCTATAGCCCCGACTCACTGCAGCAGCAAATGACAAAGCATAAGCATGTTTTCCTCCTGGCAGAACTGGATGAAGAACCAGTAGGTTTCGCCTCCTGGTCCCCCTTAAAAGAAGCCGGCGTATATAAGCTCCACAAGTTATATGTACACCCCAAAACACAGGGAAAAGGAATCGGGAAAACACTGGTCGATTTTATCATTGACCAGCTCCCAACACCGGAAGCCACCACCCTCCGGCTCAATGTGAACCGCCACAACAAGGCCCGGCAGTTCTATGAAAAATTAGGTTTCATCGTCACCAAAGAAGAAGATATAGACATCGGTCATGATTACTACATGAATGACTACGTAATGGAAAAAAAGCTTTAAGGTGTCGGGTTTCGAGTGTCGGGTTTCGAGTGTCGGGTTTAGTGTTTCGGGTTCTTCAGGTGTAAGTTCCAGGCTGAGACCAAAGCCACTGAAAGCTCAACTACGCCTGATCAGCCAGCCGCTAAATAGTCAGCTTTTAAAAAGCGCGGCAGCAACCCAAAACCCGCAACACCAAACACGAAACTATTTGTCCCGCATCGCCGCCTCTTTCATGTTTTTGGCCAGGTCGTGCCCCAGGTACCGCTCTATGATGCCATGTACCAGGTAAATAACGGGGGTCATCAGCACTGCCACCAGGAATTTATACATGTAGGCTGTAAGCGCCCAGGCAGTTACCGTAGCCAGGCTGAAATCGCGGAACAGGTAGAAGGCTACAAAAGTAACTACGATACTGTCTATGAATTGCGAAGCCAGGGTACTGATCGTGGCCCGCATCCAGATAGCTTTTTCACCCGTTATTTTCTTGATCTTCTTAAAGATCACCGCATCCAGCAATTGTCCCAGCAGGAAAGCTGTAATAGAGCCGATAATGATATTCATCCCCTGCCCCAGCACCTGCACATAAGCTGCCTGCTGATCCGTGACCCCGGGTGAAAGCCCACGGTAGCGCCAGCCATTATCGGGTACCGTATGGATGCCCAGGTAAAAGACAATAAAAGCAAAGGCGATCAGGGCTACCGTAAGGATCGACAGGAACCTTACCCCCCGCACACCATAATACTCATTGATAATATCCGTCATCACAAAGATCACCGGCCAGGGTATAACGCCTACCGTAAGGCTGAAAGAAAGCCCCTTCTCGCCCAGCAGGTCAATGCTGGCCTTGGGAAAGCCCAGCGTATCCTCCAGCGAGAATACTTTTACACCTGTTACTTCCGCCACGATGGCATTGGCAATAAAAAAGCCCCCCAGTATGATGAACAGGCGGGTGGGCTTGTCTTTAATGATATTATGGATCATTTGATCAATAGAATTAGTTGAGCGATCATGAACAGCACATTGGCGATGATGAGCCATACAGGGATATGTTCCCGTACAGGCTTCCTTTGCAATAGGGATACAATAATAAAAAAATTAATGATCACATTCAATATTACGGAAAGCCCTATACCCAATATCACTACCGTAGAGGCAATATGTCCCTGCTGCATGGGTGGCAGGTACCGCATGAGCCAGGTAAGTAAAAAACAGATGTTACAAATAAAAGCTACCCGGGAGAAAAATAATAGTTTCCGCATAGATCAAGTTGGTGTAAAATTGCATTATTTTGTCCAACTGTAAAAAAGGAGACCTTTTGATGAAAGTGCTGGGCCTGGTGTCGTATAATATTTTACCGGCCAAGATCGGTGGCCAAAAGGATATCGCATTATTCTACAAATATTTCAGCCGCTATGTATCCCTGGTTTGTGTAACTACTCAAAGTAACCAGCCTGCAGCCGCTGAAGGATACGAAGTACTGAATATACTGTCCGACTCCCCCACCCGCTATGCCAATCCCGCTTATTTCTTTACTTTAAAAAAGTTGATCAAAGAGCGCCAGATCACCCACCTGGAACTGGAGCACCCTTATTTTGGCTGGCTGGCCGTGCTGCTCAAATGGTTTACCGGGGTTAAGCTCATTGTTCACTCCCACAATATAGAAGGGTTACGTTTTAAAACCCTTGGCAAATGGTGGTGGAAAGGATTGTGGTTGTACGAAAAATGGGTACACCGGCGGGCCGACTACAGCTTTTTCAAACAGGACGATGATCGTGCCTATGCCATCCAATATTTTGGCCTGGTCCCTCAAAAATGTATTACCACTACCTATGGCATTGAATGGAATACGCCCCCTTCGGCTGCAGAAAAGCAGGCAGCCAGGGATACGCTTTTGAAGCAACACGGTATTCCGGCCCACCACCGGCTATTGCTGTTCAATGGTGCATTCAATTATTTACCCAACCTCAATGGCCTTCGGCATATCATCAACCAGATCAATCCCGCCTTGCAGGGCATCCCAGGTTTTGAGTATACCATCCTTATCTGCGGAAAAGATATCCCCGCCGAATTAACCAGCCAGCAATACCCCCATATACAGTTTGCCGGTTTTGTGCCCGACATTTCCCTGTACTTTATAGGCGCCGACGTATTCCTCAATCCTGTGGTGGAAGGCGGTGGCATCAAGACCAAGCTCGTAGAGGCATTGGGCCATAATATGAATGCCGTATCTACTTACAACGGGGCCATTGGAGTAGATCCTGCTATTTGCGATGGTAAACTGGTCATAACAGATGATCAGCTTACAGGATTTGCCCAGGCAGTAGTAAAAGCCGCCCAATATGAGGCCAGCATTCCGGAGGCCTACTTTCAGCACTTTTATTGGGGCCATATTGCACAAAAAACAGCCCTGCTTATAGGACCGAAATAACAATACCCCCCAAGATCAACCAGCAATCCACTGGATGGGATAAATTATTGCCCGGTTGCTATAAAAATTGCATTATTTTGCCCTTCTGTTAATAATAACAACATGAACAAAACGCTCTGGCAAAGGCTCACTCCGCATGTAATAGCAATAGCTATTTTTTTTGTAATATCCTGTGTGTATTGCTTACCTGTTTTTAAAGGAGAAGTACTGGGTGGGCATGATGCTGTAGGCTGGAAGGCCATGTCACAACAATCATTTGAGTTCAAGGAAAAACATGGTCATTTCCCCCTATGGACTAATAGCATGCTCAGTGGCATGCCTGCTTACCAGATAGCGTTTGACTCGAAATACAATATCACCGTTGCTCACCTGGGTAGCGTATTTACCTTATTCCTTCCTATACCGGCCGGATTCTTTTTCCTTTCCTGCATCAGTTTTTACCTGTTGTGCCTGGTAATGGGTACAAGAAACTGGATTGGTGTATTGGGCTCACTGGGATATGCTTTTGCGTCTTACAATGCAATCATCGTCGCAGTAGGACACATCAGTAAGTTTGGATCAATGGCATATGCCCCCGCTATTTTAGCCGGACTGATATTGCTTTCGCAACGGAAGTATATTATAGGGTTTCTGATCACCCTGGTTGCCACTACCTGTATGTTTTACCAAAACCACGTGCAGGTAATGTATTATACATTCTTAATTGCTGGTTTCCTCGGCCTGGCCTTTTTAATCAAAGCAATACGGGAAAAAGAGTTTAAACCGTTCCTGATCAGCGTTGGTTTGTCCGTTCTGGCTATAGCACTCAGCGCAGCTTCTTATGCAAAGATGCTGTTGCCTACTTCTGAATATGTAAAAGAGACCATGCGCGGCGGCCGGTCTGAATTGACGCCACTTGATAAAAGCAATAAATCCCAGGGCGGACTGGATAAGGACTATGCCTTTACCTGGAGTTATGGCATTTCTGAAACACTTACTTTTATAGTTCCCCGTATATATGGCGGTAGTTCACCCGGCGTACTGGACAACCAATATGTCAACGAAATAGGTGACAACTCGAAAGTGGCAAAGGTTTTTGCTGAAAAAACAGGCATGCCCGAGGATCAGGCCAATGAATTTGCCAAACAATATTCGCCTTATTGGGGAGCGCAGCCCAGCACCTCCGGTACCGTGTACCTGGGGGCCATTATTTGCTTCCTGTTCATTGTAGGCTTGGTATTCTACCGGCAATGGCATCTCGGCTGGATCATTGCTGCTACTATTTTAGGCATCTTACTCGCCTGGGGAAGCAATTTTAAAGCGTTCAACTATTTCCTGTTCGACCACCTACCTTATTACAACAAGTTCAGAGCTCCTTCCATTGCATTAATTATTCCCCAACTAACAGTTCCATTACTGGCTGCATTGGGCTTGAATGAACTGTTGAATGGTTCATACGACGCTACTGTGCGCTGGAAAAAGTTCAAACAATCCCTGTACATTACCGGAGGCCTGCTTGCCGTGTTGATCGCCATGTATTTTTCCATGGATTATAAAGGCCCTAATGATAACGCCATTGCAGAAAATCTTTCCGGTGGTATGTTACAACAAATAGCACAGGGCAAACAACCTACACCGGAAATGCAGCAGGAAGCTACTTCCTTTGGCAGATCCGTTATCAATGCGTTAAAGGACGACCGTCGTTCCCTGTATGGCGGCGATCTGTTGCGTTCTGCCATATTTATTCTGCTGGCAGCTGGCTTGCTGGCTTATTACCAAAAGAAGAATATTTCATCACAAATAGTAGTGCTAGGCCTCGTGGTCCTCTCGGCCATTGACCTGCTGGGTGTAGACCTGAGGTACCTGACACATAAAAACTACCATCCTGCCGATGAGGCAACGGAACTCGTTGCCACCAGGGCCGACCTGCAGATAAAACAGGATACCGGCTATTACCGCGTATTGGACCAGACAGGCGGTAACCCTTTCCTCGATTCCCGTGCCTCCTATTTTCATAATTCTGTTGGCGGTCAGCACCCTGCGAGGCTGGCCCTATATGATGACCTGATGCAGCGACAGCTTACCAGGGGCAATATGCAGGCATATAACATGTTGAATACAAAGTATATTATTGTTTCCAATCCGCAGGACAGGCAACCGATGGCCCAGTTAAATCCCGATGCCCTGGGGCCTTGTTGGCTCGTAAAGACCATCAAATACGTAAATAACGCTGATGAGGAAATGAGCGCACTGGATACTTTCAATCCCAAAGACACCGTGGTGATCGACAAACGGGAAAAATCGAAAGTGCCCTTTGCGCCTCAATTTGATTCTACAGCATCGATCCGGTTGATCCAAAACCTGAATGATGATATCACCTACGAATTCAACGCTGCAACCAATCAGTTTGCCGTGTTCAGCGAAATATATTATCCTGCCGGCTGGAAGGCATTTATCGATGGAAAAGAGACACCGATCGTAAAGGTCAATTACCTGCTCAGGGGATTACCGGTACCGGCTGGCAAGCATGCCATCAGGTTCCACTTTGAACCGGAAAAATATGTCATAGGTAATCAGGTATCGTTGATTGCAGGGATCATTTCTATTCTTTGTATCGTTGCCGGCGTATTGTACTTATGGAAGAAAAATAAATAAATACGAACCAGGTAGCGATTATTGATAATATGGATAGAATCAGTATTATAACTATTTGCTACAACAACCTGCAGGAGTTAACAGATACTTGTTTGTCTGTAGAGCAACAGACCGCTCAGCCATTCGAGCATCTGATAATAGACGGATCATCAGAATCCCTTATAAAGGATTACTTAAACCAACGGCCCCAACCCGCCTATCGGCGCTGGATCAATGAGCGAGATAAAGGAATAAGCGATGCCTTCAACAAAGGCATAAAACAGGCCACAGGTAATATTCTGGTGATGCTGAATGCAGGCGATACTTTTTATGATGAACATTCCTTACAAAAGGTCATCGATGCCTTCGCCTCAAACCCACAGGCCCGTTGGCTACATGCCAAATACATGATGAAACGGGGAGGGCAGGATGTCGTCCTGGGCAAGCCCTTTGAAGCAGCTAAGGTCTACCGGGGAATGAGAAGCATTTCCCACCAGACCATGTATGTAAGGAAAGAACTGTTTGACCAATATGGTTTGTTTGATACCAGCCTGAAAATACCCATGGACTATGACTTTCTGATCAGGATAAGGAATGAACCTTTTTATTTCCTGCCACAACCCATCGTACGTTTTGCACCGCAAGGAATAAGTTCAACCCAATATTTGCGTTCGCTAAAGGAAACCAGCCAGGTTTACAGGAAATACTTTGGCAATACCCTATTGCACAGCCTTTGGCAGCTGCGGTTAAAAGGCCTTTATTACTTATTAAATTCACCCGTTGGCAAAGCCTTGTATAAATTGAAAGTTTGGCTTAAGCTGGAGAACATGTGATCCCATTCTTCGGAACCACCATAGAGAGGCTATTTAGACAAACGCGGACGTATCTTCTTTTTGAAAGTATTACCAATAAGCCAGAATGGAAATACTATAAAGCCCATGGCTACTTCATAAAAGAAAGACAGGTTGTTGCCGTATACCTGCCTGTTTATCTTTACATGCTGGAGAATTGCTGGAAAATTTAAATAACAGAGTAGATTATATACGATGTTCCTGCTGGTGCGGAAATGCAAGGGGATAGCCTGATGGTAACGGCTTTTAGCTGTATGGAAATTATCCATCGCCTCCTGCACACAAGCCACTACTTTTTCCTTATCAAAATCAACGAGTTCAATAAGCCCTTCTGTTGAGATACCGAACCGTTCAAAATCGCGTGAAATTGGATTTACCCACCGCGTCCAGGGATTCAGTATCTGAACCATAGGAAGCCTCTTTGCAGCATCCGACGTGCTCATCCAGGTAATACCGCTGGAACAACCCAGCAACAAAGTGCAGTAATGCGTGCAGCCTGCTGTTTCCCTAAAAGAAAGTTCACTGCCATCAATAATAGCAGGGTTGGCATGATTTATCTTGAAGGCTGATGACAAGATCACTGCAACACCAGGTTGTGCTACCAGCTCCTCTGCAATTTCCATGGCCAGCTCGCGGGTGATTTTAGATTGACCGCTCTGGGGAGCAAATTCAAACAAGATCACCTGTTTGTAGGTCGACAATTGTTGTTCCGCGGCAAATTGCTTCACTTTTTCCATTTCTTCCGGGTACAAACGTAAGGAAGGAGTAACGGGCACTGTAACAGGCCGGTCGTAAGACCGGAAAATAGCAGAGCGGATGCAGCCGTCATAATTGGCTTCATTGCCAGCCAGTATCTGTGATATAAAAACCTGGTCCCATTCACCGGCGCTTTTTCTTTGTGCTATTTCTTTTCTAAACCTGAGGTAAGCTTTTATATCATCCTTGGCAACAGTCTTTATCTCCATGATCTCATCCACATATGGATTATTGGCTATCGTTTTACGGCAAAAACTGGCCACAGCCCAGGTTAAATGACACCCCGGAAAGTCATGTTTGATTTGCCTGGCTAGCGCGGTAGCATACAGACAATCTCCATTGGAATACAAATGGACAAGAAGTATTTTTTGCAATGCCATTTTATGCTGTGGTTAACATTAATGCTGCCAGTTGACGAAAGTTGGTGGAAGGACGCCAACCCAAAGAAAAAATGGTAGCAGGATCAGAGACCAATTGCCGGTATTCGGCCTTAAAGCCCTCAACAGGTTTAACATAGCCGGTCCAATCCTTTTGTATGATATCAAAACAAACCTCAATATAGTCCTTAATGGAAAAGGCTTCCCCAGTCCCCAATACCGCTTCAAATACTTCATCCTGCTGCACCAATGTCCACACAGCCTCTACAATGTCGCCCGCAAACCCCCATTCCTTCTTCACGCTCATATCCCCTATTTCGATCACCGTATCCTCGCCATTAGCAATCTTTTTCACAGCATTGGCAATCATCTTACATACATGACGGTCTGAACGGCGTGGGCTATCATGATTGAAGAAATAACCGATATAGGTTTTGATACCCAGGCTCCGGTAATACCGGGCTGCATACACCGAATGTATACGCGATACAGAATAAGCATCTCTGGCGTCAAAAGGAGCTGTTTCCTTAATGGGCAGGTCTTCGTTTTTAAACTGTAAGCCACTTCCTGAAATGAACACTTTTGCCTGGGGCACCACCGTTCGTACAGCCTCCAGGATATTTAAAGTCCCTGTAGAAATAGTAGCATGGTTCTCAAATAATACCTGGTGCCGGGTAGTGGAATTGGCAGCCAGGTGAAAAATATAATCTGGTTTATGCTCTTCCAGTATAGACCTTACAGCCTCAAAATCGGCCACATCAGCCTTTATAACATCTCCCTGCCGGGAGACCGGGATCACCCGTATGCCGCGCTCCAATAACAGTTTGGAGAGATAATAGCCATCCTGTCCATTAGCTCCAAATATGATAGCTGTCATAGTCTGAGCTATTTAATTTTCTTTAACACGAATGTAGCAAATGTATATTGGTACTTGCCCAGGAAAACGAAATCGGGATGGGGACAGTCCCACTGAGGTTCATCAACCAACCTGCAATCAGGCATAAAGGATAACAACCTTTTCCTGAGATCATTTTGAGTATAAAAACGCACATCTACGTGCGGCTTGGGGTCTCCGGGTTTCCATTGGTCCTTGTAATCACAGGTGATTACAGCTACCCCCCCGGGCGCCAGCAGATCATTGATGCATTGCACAAACGATTCGTCATCCGGATCATGCTCTATTACAGAAGTAGAAAAAATAATATCATAGGAATTCTTTACAGTAGCAGGCTTTGTGGTATATTCCTGTAAATAATAATTCAATACAGGGTCAATTTCCTCAACATGGTATCCCATGCGGATCAACGACATGGCAGCAGTATCTTCATAGCTGCCCACACACAACATCTTAGGCGAATGATAGTCCTTGATGTACCGGTATACCGTGTCAAAAACAAACCCCTGCTGTACGTTTGCCTCAGGTATCTTTTTGGCCATCGTCAGGGGCACCAGTTCTATCAGTTTATCAACAGCAGGCTTATACAAAGTCCTGGCATCATTATCCAATATCCTGTTTAAAGGCGTACCCGGCGGTAATTGAACAGGTGTATAAGTCTGGGTTTTATCAACGGTCAGTTTATCTTCGATAGACTGATTGGTATTTCTTAGCCAGGTAAAACCCTTGGGAGGCATTCCCAGCACTTTCCGCACCAGGTTTTTAGTTTGGAGTATAGTTGCACGGAAACCAGACTTGTCCTTCTGAGCCTCCTTTTTTAACACCGCAGTTATAATACGCTCATATTCCCATACCAGGTTGGTACTATTCCATTCTTCTTTTAGCTTGGCCAGTGGAGCTATGCCATTCTCTACAACCTGCCTGATCGAATTGCGGCCATATACAATAGAAGGTTCCACATTATGTAAATGCCGGAACATGATGCTATCAGAAACAACCACAGGCCTGTCTACGCCCAGTGCATAATCTATCGTACTGGATATCCCCCGGCCTTGTTTATCCTGGTAAAGGAAAACATTTACGGTATTCCTGGCTAAAAATTCCATTAGCTGGCTGCGAGAGAAGAAATCATGCGTGATCTTCAATTCAATACCAGGTTTGACGATAAGTTTGCGGCAGTCATCTGCTATTTTCCTGGCATTGGTACCTTCTTTATCTCCAAAATCGGCAGCAGGGATATTGAAACGTATGATCGCTCTGTCATAATCCGCCTGCACTGCTTGTACCAATTCTTCAAACCCCTTATTGGGGGTGGCAAAACCAAAACTGCCGATCACGGGCACATCTGGTAGTGGAAAATGATTGGCAGATCCAATAATCAGCCTGCCGGTTTTAAATACGATGGGATTCTTTAGCAATAAGGTAGGATCAGCGGCAATATAATAATCAAAAAGCCGGTTATCCCGGTGGTCTGCCCACTGTTGGGTAACCTCATGTTGAATGGCAATTTGAGGAACTTTGATCCGCTTGATCCGGGATATTTTAAATGTATGGATGACCTTCATGGTCAGCCAGGGCATTGTAGAAGGATGGTAATTATAAATAATGGAAATAGGCTTATGGGTAGCGACCAATTGATGCAATTCAGAGATCCCGGAACACTCTGCATAAGTAAAGTGATAACGGGTTGAACCCCTTAAAGCTTCAGCTATATTTTTCCCAAACTCATGAACGCCACATTGCTTTTGGGAATGAGAAATAAACAAAACAGTTTCCATACCTAAGCCCTTCTGTCATTTTAATAATTACCCAACCCTGTCAGCTATTTTTTATATATCTCGATCTTAGGTAATGGGAAGATCAGACCGATACCTTTTTCCAGTGTCTCTTTTTCTCTTTCCAGAAACTCCTCTTTAAAATGCCAGGGCAACACAAGGTAATAATCAGGATTCATAGCCCGGCTATCCGCTTCACTGATAATGGGAATATTGGTACCCAGTGTCATCGCGCCATATTTATCCGGATTTCTTTCCGCCGCATAATCGATAATGGAGTTGTCGATATTGCACCATTGCAAAATAGTATTACCCTTGGTAGAAGCGCCGTAAATATGGATCTTCTTGCCTTCGTTTTTCAGTTTTACGAGTAAAGCATGCAGTTCGTTCTTCAACTTCACGATACGCTCCCAGAAAGCCTGGTAAGGCTTATCCGTATCCAGTTCCAGGTCAAACTCTTTCTGCCTTATTTCGTTCAATAGCTGGATATCTTCAGGACTATCATAGGCTATATTGGCCTCATGCGTGGCAAAACAACGGATACTACCACCATTAATATCATTAAAGGATATTTTAAATAACCGCATGCCGGCCTTCTTTAAAATAATCTCCAGCACCGCTAAGCTATAATACTCCAGATGTTCATGGCAAATGGTGTCAAAGGAATCTAAGCGCAGCATATCGGGCATATAGGACATTTCAAATACCCACACCCCTTTTTGAGAAAGCAGCTGTTTGATCCCTCTTACAAATTCTACAGGATTTTCCAGGTCATAGAACATAGCGATCGAAGTGATCACATCCAGGGTCTTGCTACCCAACACTTCTTCCAGCTTCCTGGAAGGGAAGATATCCTGTACCACAGTTGCATCTTCATCTTTGATCTCCTGAGCTATATCCGAGGGGTCAATGCCATATTTCATCACACCCTTGGGATAAAAATTAAGCAGTGTTCCGTCATTGCAACCAATATCCAGAACGATCGCATCTTTTTTCTTAATAATGGGCACTACAGCATCCACTATCCCTTTAAGGTGGTTACGCATGGTATTATTGGTGCCGGAACGATACCAATAAGCAGCATAAAGGATTTCCGGAGGAACCGAATGTTCCATCTGCAGCAAACCGCAGGCATTTTCGTCTTGTTCCGGATTACAACGCACCAATGTACAGGGTATCTTACGGGTAGAAGGCATTTCTTTACCCGGTTTTATAAAGGATCCCTGCAAATATTGCGGCCCCAGGTCAATCACATTCTTTAAGGACGAAGATCCACAGACACGGCAGGTTGTTCTTGTCTTAATATGCATAAAAACAATGAGTTATTAGCTATTTTTAACTTTTACAAGTTCGATAAGCTGGTTATTAATGGAATCGATGCACTTATTCCGTTCAAGGTTCAGTACAGCTAGTTGCTTTACTACTTTGTCCTTTTCGTCCAGTGCCACTTTTTCAAACTCATACACTTTTTCCTGTTCATGCCAAAGCCGGCAATTTACGTCCGCCAATTGGTAAAAGACTTCTCCGATATGGCCCACCACTTCGGCTACTTCATTACCTTCTTTTTTAAAGACCTTATTAGCGGCAAAGCTCAACCTGTTGAGAGGGATCTGCCCGGAAATGGCCTGGGCAACATATTCATTAATTTCCTCCTGCAACAAAACAGCTTGCTCCTGTAAGCTTTTCAGCCTTTGAGCGTCTTCTGTATGATATTCCTTCAATTTAACGATCGTAAGCTTGTCACACAACATGCCTAAAGTCTCTGCCATAGCGCGATTTAATTGGGTGCGAAACTAAGAATAAATAGTAAATAAACTCACTGGAGAAGCTGAAATTATAAAATCATAAAACCGCTTTCATAGCTTTCCAAGATATTGGTTCTAAATGAATAATCAAAGTAGCAATCAAAAATTATGCAGCAATCCATCGCCGGTGCCTTGGGCTGCTCTTAAGATAAATACCTTATTTTTACCGCTAAACTATAGCAGGCAAAATCGACCGGGCACAATCATGGGACAGATACGCAAACAAGTTATTCAATCCTCCTTTCTAGCTTATATCGGTTTCGGAGTTGGTGCCATCAATACCTACTTATTTACCCGGCAAGGCATATTTACCCCAGAGCAATTTGGCCTTACTCAGGTGATTATCAGTCTTTCGCAGATACTCGCTCCACTGGCCTCCCTGGGGATGACCGCCTTTATCAATCGTTTTTTCCCTTACTACTTTGATCGGCTGCCAAACAAGAAAAACGATATGCTTACCATAGCTATCTTATTCAGCAGCATTGGAGCTATATTGGTATTTAGTGGCTGCTTACTATTCGAGCCATTGGTGATCAAAAAATTCCAGAGCAGATCGGCTTTGTTGGTAGAGTTTTATTACTGGGCCTTGGTCTTTTCTTTTTTTTATTTATGCTTTACCATCCTGGAAAGCTATATGGGAGCTTTGAAAAAAACAGTATTGCCCAATTTTATGAAGGAAACAGCGTATAGGATCTGTGTTTTTGCGCTCATTATCCTGTACATGTTTCAAATAATCCCTTTTAGCATTTTTGTCATTCTCTTTTGTTGTATTTACCTGCTGATAGTCGCGATCATCATTTCTTACCTGTTTTTTACCCGGCAATTGCATGTAAGTACCAGTTTCAGCAGCGTTTCCAGGCGATTGAAAAAGAGTGCAACTACTTATGTGGGGTATGTTTATGGAGGTTCGGTCATTATTAACATGGCCCGCCAGGTGGATACATTAGCGTTGGCAGGAGCCCAAAACCTGGCAACTACCGGCATTTATTCGCTGAACCAGTATGCAGCAGCTATTTTGCAGGTACCATTCCGCGGGGTACAGGCCATTGCCGGCCCGCTGATTGCCCAGCATTGGAAAAATAAAAACCTGACAGAAATCAAACGTATTTATCAACGCTCGTCCATCAATTTGTTACTGATCGGTAGCTTTCTTTTTATCAATATCTGGCTCAACTATGATGATGGATTAAAATTTCTACATATAGATTCCCAGTTTGCTACCGGTAAAATAGTATTCCTCCTGCTGGGATTGTACAACCTGTTTGAACTGGGCACAGGCGCCAATGCCGTATTGATTGTCACCTCTCCGGCCTGGCGATTTGAATTTTACGCAGGAGTGATATTACTGGCG
The DNA here is from genome assembly GCF_003555545.1 of Paraflavitalea soli. GTDB lineage: Bacteria > Bacteroidota > Bacteroidia > Chitinophagales > Chitinophagaceae > Paraflavitalea > Paraflavitalea soli. The sequence continues at coordinate 2,266,597 of NZ_CP032157.1, forward strand.
CTTTCTATCCCATTAAATATCCTTATGGCTAAGTATGTAGGCATAGAGGGGGTTGCATTCGCCACCGCAGGTACCCTGTTTGTCTATAATATATGCAGGCTGGTATTCATAAAGCGTCGCTTCAATTTAACCCCATTCACGATCAAAACCCTCTATGCCTTGCTCCTGGTTACCGGCAGTTACCTGCTCACCTGGTTTTTGTGGCAGCATATTCACGGGTTGGGAGGCATCCTGCTGCGGTCGGCGATGTTTTCCATCCTCTTCTTTGCCGGTATTTTTTACTTCCAGCTTACTCCCGACCTGCCTCAGTTTATAGCGGTCGTAAAGAAGAGATTGAACCGGAAAAAGCCCTAACCTTGCACAGTTATGTACCAAAACTGCACACTTACTGCTCAAAACGACACACTTACGGGTTTGATGGGTAGTAATAAAGGATTTTTATTATTTTGGGGTAAACACCCTAACCCTGGCCCTCATGATGCGTCTTTCGGTCACCTTACTGCTTTCCCTGCTTTATAGTACTTTTTCTTTCGGCCAGGTAAACCTTACGCAAGGCCTGATGGCTTACTATCCATTCAATGGCAATGCCAATGATGTTTCCGGCAACGGAAACCATGGACTTATCAGAAATGGCACAACGCTTACTGCCGACCGGTTTGGCGCTCCTAATAGTGCCTATTATTTTGATGGAATTGATGATTTTATCCTGGTACCCAACTCCTCTACACTCAATCAGTCGCAGACCATGACCGTAGTGGCCTATTTTTACCCCGAACAAAACGGCACCCAAACCATTGTCGGTAAAATTGACTATAACCAACCATCCGGCACCCAGTTTCAGTTTGCTATGGACTATGCCCCGCAGCCAGGTATCTTGTATGGGGTAAATCCCTCAAATAATGGTTGTGTAGGCGCCGGCGCCAACGGAGCCTACGTAAGTACCGGAGGCAGTGTGACGCTTAATCAATGGTATTGTGCAGTAGCCACCTTCGACAAGGGAGTGATGCGGTTTTACGTAAATGGTACGCTCATTCAAACCACCAATAGTGGCTTCACCACCCTCAACGCCTGCGCCAATGCTACCATACAGATCGGCTCCTGGTGGAGCGGAGACCCGCAACGGTTCAAAGGCAAAATAGACGATGTTCGTATCTATAACCGGGCATTAAACCAACAAGAAGTAGTGGCCTTATGCCCGCTGCAACCTGCAAGCGTAGTGGCCAGTTTCAGTACCCCCGATACCGTGTGCGTTAGTAACCCCGTTAATATTACCAATACAACTGTTGGGGCCACCAGCAATTTCTGGAACTTTTGTGTGGCTGATTTAAACCAGGCACCAACAGGCGTCAACCTGGGCAATGTAGGAGGCAATCTATCCGCTCCGGTCTTTATGGACTATGTTTTTGACAACAACAATTATTATGGTTTTTCTATAAACTGGAACCCTGGCAGCCTCATCCGGTATGATTTCGGTAACAGCCTGCTCAACACCCCTACTACGGTGAACCTGGGTAATTTTGGCGGTATTATTCCACCGGCAAACAGTGCAGAAGGGATCCAGGTGGTAAAAAATGAAGGACGCTGGTATGCTATTATTGTAGGTGGTTACGTCGGCGGAAATCCTCCCAGAGTATTGAAAATAGATTTTGGAGCAATGATTACCAATCCATCGCCCGCCGCAACAGATTGGGGAAATCTCGGCAATATGGATCAACCAATTGACTTGCATGTATTCCAGGAAAACAACAATTGGTATGGGTTGACCGTCAATGCCAACAACAATTCCATTACGCGTTTTAATTTTACCAATAGTTTTAATAACACCCCTACGGGGACCAACCTGGGTAATATTGGCAATCTAGCTTATCCTACCGGCATTTTTGCGATCAATGACAATGGTATTTGGAGAGCATTTATTACCAATGCAGGTGATATTACAAGGTCAGGTGGTGTGTTTTCATTAACAAGGCTTGACTTTGGTTCATCCCTGCTTAACACGCCTACTGGTGTAAACCTCGGAAACCCAGGGAATGTATTACAGCATCCAAGAGACCTTACGATCATGAAGTCATGCGGACAGATCATTGGTTTCGCTGTAAATGGACATGTAAATGACCGGTCATTGGTAAAACTTGACTTTAACAATAACCTTTCAAGTATACCCACTGCCAATTCCCTGGGCAACATCGGCAATCTTGGTTTCCCACATTCTATTTCCAAATTATTTCGTGTAAACGAGGATCTTTATAGTTTCATCACCAATGTAGATAACAATACGGTTACCAGGCTGCGCTTTACCGGCTGTAATAATGCCAGCATTCCCAGCTCAATGGCTCAAACCCCTCCTCCTATCACCTATAATACACCTGGCACCTATAATATAAACCTCACTGTAGATGATGGCCTACCTACCCAATCAGCTTTTTGCAGACAGGTGGTGGTATTGCCCCCTCCCGTGGCATCGCCCACACAACGCATTAATCTTTGCACAGGCACCAATAATATCAGGATTGGCACAGGCACAGGGCAATCTACTTACTTATGGAATACAGGCGCTACTACCGATTCTATCACTGTGAATGCCCCCGGAACCTATTGGGTAGAGATCAACCGGTTTGGCTGTTCGGTTACTGACACTGTTATTGTAAAAGCCATTAATTGCATGGCTACAGCCGCCTTCACAGCTCCGGACACAGTTTGCGTTAAGAATCCTGTTGTCATTACCAACACCTCAGCAGGTGCCAGTTCTTACTTCTGGAACTTTTGTGTGGCAGACATAAGCCAGCCACCGATAGGCACCGATATGGGTAATGTTAGCAATACGTTGTCCCAGCCTGTATTCATGGACTATGTTTTCGTCAACAATAACTATTATGGCTTCGTGGTGAATCACCTTCCGGGAGGATTGGTGCGGCTGGATTTTGGGAATAGTTTGCTAAATGCGCCCACCGCAGTCAACCTGGGCGGCTTTGGCGGACTTATGCCTGCAACAGGCGGAGCAGAAGGCATCCGCGTAGTACAGAATAACGGGAAGTGGTATGCTATCATCGTAGGAGGCTCCAGTGCCAACTCAACCCTACCCCGGATATTTAAGGTTGACTTCGGCTCCAATATTACCAATCCGGCACCTGTAGCCACCGATTGGGGTAACCTTGGAAACATGGAGCAACCCATTGACCTTGATCTGTTCCAGGAAAACAATAACTGGTATGGTTTCACGGTCAATGCCATCAATAATACCATCACCAGGTTCAACTTTACTAATAGCTTCGACAATACACCTACGGCTGTCAACCTGGGCAATATCGGCGGGCTTAATTACCCCACAGGCGTCTATACCATCAACGACAATGGCAGTTACAGGGTATTTGTGTCCAATGCAGGCAATGGAGCTTCCCTAACAAGACTGGATTTTGGATCATCTTTGTTAAATACACCCACTGGTGTTAATCTGGGTAACCCCGGCAACGCAATGGTAACTCCCAGGGATCTTACCGTTATGCGGTCATGTGGACAAATTGTAGCTTTTGTGGCAAATGGCCAACCGGGCTACGGCAACATTTCCAGTTTCAATTTCAATAATGACCTCTTGTCTACACCTACCGCGGCTTCATTAGGCAATATTGGCAATCTCAATTTTGCCCACTCTATTTCCAGGCTTTTCAGGGTCAATGAAGATATTTATGGGTTTGTAACCAACGTAAGCAATAATACGATTACCCGCCTGCGCTTCCCAGGCTGCACCAATGCCAGTATTCCCAATTCAACAGCCCAGGATCCACCACCCATTATCTATAATACTCCAGGCATTTATAATATTAACCTCACCGTAGATGATGGGCTGCCTACCCAAGCTACCTTCTGCAAGCAGGTGGTAGTATTGCCTGCTCCGGTTCAGTCACCTACCCAAACTCTCTCCATATGTACCGGCGGAAATATCAAAATAGGAAGCAGCGCCAAAAAAGTAAAATACCTGTGGAATACTGGCGCCACCACCGACTCGATAGCCATTACCCAACCAGGCACCTATTGGGTAGAGATCAATAGTTTTGATTGTAAAATAACAGACACCTTCAAAGTAGTGTTGAAGCAGGTATCGGACTTTACTTTCAGGCAGGATGTATGCAATCCCTCCGTTGTTCAATTTACCAATGCAGGTACCGGCACGCTCAATCCCTGGTGGGATATGGGCGATGGAGTAATTATTACAGGCAATGTGAATCCCAACCATACCTATCCTGCTTTGGGTGATTACAAAGTACGGTTCAGTGTATCAGATGGTGCCTGTACCGACACCGTGACCAAGGTCATTTCCATCAATGTGATCAAGGAGGATATTATTCTTACGACCGATACCGTGATTTGCTACGGAACCACCAAACAACTAAGAGCTAAACCAGCCTTGAGCTATTGCTGGTTTCCTACTACTTACCTGGATAACCCGGCTGCGCAAAATCCTGTTACCAACACGCCACAGGATATTACGTATTATTTGAACAGCTCCATCACCGGAAATAACCTGATCACAAACGGCGATTTTTCTGCCGGCAATACAGGATTTGCGTCAGCATATACCTACAGCCCTGGCAACAGCACTGTGGTGGGCGTTTACGGTATCAGCAACAATCCATCTTCCTGGAACTCCTGGGCAGCTGCATGTACTGACCATACCGGTTCCAATGGCAATATGATGGTATTTGATGGCGCTAATGTTCCCGGACAAAAAGTGTGGTATTCAACCATCGCCATTACTCCCAATACCAATTATGCCTTTTCCTGCTGGATACAATCCATTTTCGCCACCAATCCGGCAAACTTGCAATTCTTTATCAATGGTAAATTATTGGGGAACGTTTTTGCAGCCAGCAGCACTACCTGCCAGTGGCAGCAGTTTTATGAAACCTGGAATTCCGGCAATAGTACCACTGCTGAGATTGCTATTATCAATCAAAATATTAATTCCTCAGGCAATGACTTTGCCTTAGACGATATTTCCTTTGCACCTGTATTTATTAAGCAGGACAGCGTAGTGATCAAAGTAGAAAAACCAGTGGTTAAAACAGTGGGCGATACCACCATCTGCAAAGAGAAAACGCTTACCCTGCTTACTACTGGCGCTTCCACTTATAGCTGGTCTCCCGCCACCGGCTTATCCAATCCTGCCATTGCCAGTCCCGTATCTACCCCGGCTGCCAGCACACAATATATTGTTACAGGCATCACCATCCATGGCTGCGTGGCTAAAGACACCGTAGTGGTTAGTTCCTTTCCCAAGCCTGCCATCACCAAAACTCCTGATACCCTTGTTTGCCGCAACACCAGCTTCCCGTTGCTGGTTGCCGGCGGAGCCTCTTACATATGGTCACCGGCTGGTCAATTGAGCAATGCCAACAGCGATCACCCTGTATCAATAGTTGGAACAGAAAACATTACCTACAAAGTGGAAATTACCGATAGCCATTCCTGTAGCCACCTTGATTCTGTTCAAATAACCGTGCGCCCCTATCCGCTTTTTACAGCCACCGGCAACAAGGCCATCTGTTATGGTAATAGCCAGGAACTGAAAGCCACAGGAGGGGATGTTTACCAGTGGTTGCCGGCTAGTTTCCTCAACGATCCTCACTCACCTACCCCGGTAGCAACTCCGGACGCAACTACCCTATTCAGTGTTTATATCCAGGAGAGTACCTGCCACTTTGATACGACCATTAACATGCGGATCACCGTTAATCCCAACCCGGTGCTTACCGTAAACAAGGCCAATGATGTGAATTGCAACGTGCCTACCGCACAATTGAACGCTACAGGCGCTTTGCAATATGCCTGGAGCCCCGCATCCGGTCTCGATGATCCGCGTAAAGCCAATCCGGTAGCCGCTATCGACACCACCACAAATTACGAGGTGAAGGGTACTAACCAGTTTGGTTGTACTACCAGTGCCTTTGTACAGGTAATGGTCACCAAAGACGGCATACCAAGGTTTGTAGCACCCAATGCATTTACGCCTAATGGTGATGGGAACAATGATTGTTTTGGCATTAAACGGTGGGGCAATGCAAAAGTGGAGGAATTTATTATTTATAACCGGTGGGGACAACGCGTATTTCAATCTACCAACAACATACAATGCTGGGATGGCACATTGAAGGGAAAGCCATTGGATGCAGGAGGATACGTGTATGTTATCAAAGCAACCACCTTGTGCGGACAGGTAAGCCAAAAAGGCATGGTGATGCTGATAAGGTAACCCTGCATTACCACGGCTGCCACCACTATTAGCTACTTCTGCCAGCGCTTTCCAGGGGAAACCGGAGGATCACCCGCGTACCGGCAGGCATATTATCTATTGCAAGGTCTTCAATTTCGATCAGTACAGGAACTGCATTGTTTTTATTGAGCATCTCAATGCGTTTTGCCGTGAGTGACATCCCCTTCGACTGGTACTCGATCGGCATCTCACTTTTATACTGACCGGCTTTATTGCGCCCCACCCCATTGTCTTCCACCTGGCATATAAGGTAATGCTCATCGAGGCTGAAGGAGACCCTGATATGCCCCTCTTTATCCTTGCGATAACGCACTCCATGCCGGATGCTGTTCTCTACATAAGGTTGCAGGATCATAGGTGGAATAAACCAGTCGGAAGTATCTATATCGGGCGATACAGTTATGCTATAGGAGAACTTGTCCTCAAATTTCGTTTTTTCCAACTCCAGGTAGGTGGTCAGGTAGCTGACCTCTTCATAGATACTGATCTTGGTCTTGGAAGATATATCCAATGTAAGGCGAATAAGCCGGGAAAATTCCGTAATAAATTTATTGGCGCCCAGCAGGTCCTTGTCTATTACGTACTGCTGCACGGAGTTGAGGCTGTTAAAGATAAAATGGGGATTCATCTGCGCCTTCAGTGCCATCTGTTCCAGTTCCGTCATCCGGTTGCTGATCTGTATCTTTTCATCGTTTTGCCTGCGTAGCTTTCTGAGACGGGTATGTACGAAAAGCCATATGAAGGCGCCCGCCAGGATCAATATCAGCGCCCTGAACCAGTTTTTCTCCCACAATAACTTTTCCACGCGGAAAGGAATATGCATCATATCACTTTCCACCCCAAACTTATTGGTGGCTATTACCTGCAATTCATAATCACCTGAAGGCAGGGAAGGATAACTAAGAAAGGTTTCCCGGGTAGTTTGCCAGTCATCATTGAGTCCCACGAGGCGATACCGGTAGGTAATGTCACCCGCCGAACGGTAAGAAATACCCACATAATCAAACCGGATGGCATTGCCCCTCGGAGGCAATGTAAATCCTAAAGTGTCCTGGGGTAATTGTCTATTCATCGCCTGGACACCCATCATCCGTAATTTACAAAATGAGTTGAGCGATATTTTATTGGCATCGAAGGTAGTAAGCCCGGCGGGGGTACCTACATACACCCTGCTTCCGTCCACATGGATAGCATTAATAATATTGGATATTAGACCATCAGCATTGGTAAAGGTTGTAATGTTGTAATGCTCCTTTCGCCATGCTATCCTGTTGAGCCCTTTATCAGTACCTACCCATACTTCATTGGCGGCAATAAACACATTGCGACAAATATCACTGGTCAATCCATCTTTCTGGCGAATAGACCAAACTATTTTTCCATCCTTGTATCCGATCAATCCATGACTTTGGGTAGCTATCCATAAAATACTATCGGATGAACCCTCCATATCAGCTATCCGGCTACGGAATAGTACCTCCCTCTCCCCCAGCCAGGTGTTGTTTTTTTTACTATCAACGATATATAGTCCATTTAAAGTACCATTGTAGTAAACGCCGTTTTGCCTATAGGAACAGGTTGATCTCATATCTGTTCGGAAATTTTTATAGGAATGCTCATTCAATAAAAGGATCACGCCGCTTTGCATACTTACCAACACACTATCGCCGAGGATCTGCATGGACTTAATAGATATCCCATCAGTATTCCCCCATCCCTTTCCGTTCATGGTATAGACCCCAACATTGGTACCCAGCAAAATAAAGCCTGGCTTCCATTCGGCCATTGACATTATCCTGGTATTGATGCCAAGACTACTCATACTATGAGACCGCACCTGCCTTGTATTGAGATTAATATCGAACAGGAATGATTTTTCGGAACCAGCATATAACAGGGAATCAAATTTATTGATACTGAAAATGCCGAGATAATCTTTATTATTTTCTGAAAAAGAGTAATTCATGAACTCAAAGGAACCAACCCGGTAAATACCTTCACCGCCCGTCAGGAACCAATGGTTTCCCTCCCTGTCCTGAAAAGCCCAATTAATGGTTTTCCCCTTTAAAACATGCAGGGTCAATTTCCTTTTCTTTAGATCATAAAAGAATGCGCCATTACCCGTATTCATTGAACACAGGGTATCATTCAACAAAGAGAAGTTAATAAAAGCTGAGGGGAAAGCTACAGAACCTGATAATGCAGCAGCCTTTGCTTCAAAAACAACACTATCCGCTTTCCGGTATACGTGTAAAGAAGAGAATAGCTTGTTGTTGCTGATAGGCAGGTAAGGAAACAGTTCCTTTGTTATGACAGTACCTTGCGGATCAAAGGAAAGAATCCAAGTCTTGTCTCCGAAAAATTGCACACAAACTTTAAAATTCCCATCAGCGCTTAATGCAGCCGTCGCTGTTAAAATTGAATATCCATTATATTCCTTTATGACTTTGATCTGCTGATGTTTATTGACAAAAATGATGGACTTCGCTTCTACCAGCATTAGATTTCCCTCCCTGTCCTCAACTATTTCCCCTATATTTCCGGCAAAGGACAACCTTTTTAGCAGAGAATCATTTTCCTGGTTATATATCTTTCCATTCCAATAGTAACAAATAGCATTTTTAAAAGGCATCATCCATACCCTGTTCCTGGAATCAACAAAAAACTTTATGATTTCATTGTCCGGCAAACCATCTGCCATACTAAAGTTCCTGAAATGCGTGCCATCGAAGCGGCTTACACCCGTTTCGGTAGAAAACCACAAAAATCCATCCTTGTCTTCCACCCCATGGTACACCACAGAGCCTGCCAGGCCGTCTTTTACATCATACCGGGCATAGCTGTATTCCTGTGCAGAGACAGTGAGCGAACAAATAAACAACAAAAAAACAGTGAACAATATGCTACCCCTCATGCCTGGTAAATTGATGGTTATGACAGGCCAAAGCGGGCCATTAATTCATCTTTGCGGCGGGTAGCTACTTCGATCATGGCCCCATCTTCCATTTCAAGAAACCCTCCCCTGCCCCGGTGGTATTTTTTTACGTAATTGAGGTTCACGATATGGGAATTGTGGATCCTGAAAAAGGTATCATCCGTGAGCAGCGGTTCATACTCCTTGATGTTTTTGGAGGATATGATCTTTTCCATGTCTTTAATAAAAAAGGTGGTGTAACCGCTTTTCGCCTCGCACCGGATAATGTCGGTAAGCGACACAAATACATACCCCTCTTTGGAGGGCAGCGCTATTTTCTGAAGGCCCTGCTGAGGCCTTTTAAGGTTGTATAGCAGGTTTTCGATACGGGCATTGATGTTACGGGTAGCCAGCTTGTCCGATGCCTTGGTTACAGCGGCTATCAGTTCGTCGATATTCACGGGCTTCAACAGGTAATCCAGGGCACTGTATTTGATGGCTTTGAGGGAATAATTATTAAAAGCAGTAATAAAGATGATCTCAAAACTAACAGGCTTTAGTTTATCCAGCAGATCAAACCCGCTGCCATAGGGCATCTCAATGTCCAGAAACACCAGGTCGGGCCCTGTATCCCGGATAAGTGTTACACCATCTTCTGCATTGTCTGCCTGCCCTTCTATTTTTACCTGGGGACAGAATTCTTCCAGCATCAATTTGAGGATACGGTTATTTTTGGGTTCATCGTCGATCAACAAAGCACGTATCATGGTAAGCAGGTTTTAGTTACTGCTGCTGGCATTGTCCAGGGGAAACCGCAGGGTAACCCTCGTACCGGCAGGGATATTGTTTATTTCAAGGTCTTCAATCTCTATCAATACAGGGATTAAGCTGTTTTTGTTGAGCATCTCAATCCTTTTGGCCGTAAGCGTCATGCCCTTGGATTGGTATTCAATGGGTATATCACTTTTGTACTGGCCTGCTTTTTCCCGGCCCACTCCATTGTCTTCTACCATGCATATCAGGTAGTACTGGTCCAGCTTAAAGGACACCCTTATATGCCCCCCTTTATCATGTCGGTACCGTACACCGTGCCGGATGCTGTTCTCCACATAAGGCTGCAGGATCATGGGTGGTATAAACCAGTCGAAAGGATCAATATCCGGCGCTACCGTTACCGTATAGGAGAATTTGTCCTCGAATTTCGTTTTTTCCAGTTCAAGATAGGTAGCCAGATAGCTAATTTCTTCATAAATATTGATCTTGGTCCGGGAAGAAATATCCAGCGTAAGCCGTATAAGCCGGGAGAACTCCGTAATGAACTTATTGGCGCCCAACAGGTCCTTATCTATCACATACTGCTGCACGGAGTTGAGGCTGTTAAAGATGAAATGCGGGTTCATCTGTGCCTTCAGGGCCATTTGCTCCAGTTCTGTCATCCGGTTACTGATCTGCAGCTTCTCGTCATTTTGTCTGCGTACTCTTTTGATGCGGGCATTTACAAAAATCCATATCAATATCCAGGCAAAAATTAAAGCCGCTATTCTGAACCAGGTTTTCTCCCACAATAACTTTTCTACCTGGAAAGGGATACGGATCATATCACTGGCCACCCCAAACTTATTGGTGGCCATCAACTGTAGTTCATAGACACCAGAAGGCAGCGCCAGGTAATTAAGAAAAGTTTCCCGCGTGGTTTGCCAGTCATCGCTGAGTCCCAACAGGCGATACCGGTAGGTAATATCCCCCGCCGAGCGGTAAGAAATGCCCACATAGTCAAATCGTATCGAATTGCTGGTAGGCGGCAGGCTAAACCCTGCCGTATCAGCGGCCCATACCTGGCCCGAAGCCTGAATACCCGTCACACGCATTTTACAAGAGGAATTCAGGGTTATTTTTCCGGCATCAAAGCAGGTCAGTCCGGCGGGGGTGCCCACGTACACCTGCGAACCCTCCACATGAATGGCGTTAATGATATCCGACATCAGACCATCCGCAGCCGAAAAAGTGGTTATCGTATAGCTCTTATTATTACATTGTATCCGGTTGAGTCCTCTATCCGTCCCTAACCACACCTCATTGCCGGCAATAAACACATTGCGGCATATATCACTGGTCAATCCATCCTGTTGCCGGATAGACCACCGCACCTTTCCATCTTTGTACCCGATCAGGCCATCTCCATGTGTACCTATCCATAAAGTGCCATCAGGCGCACCCTCAATGCAGGCTATCCTGCTGCGGAACAACGGCTCTTTTTCTCCCAGCCAGGTATTCTTTCCCGTACTATCCAGTGCATACAACCCTTTTAATGTTCCATAATAGCAGGTCTTATTTTGCACAAATGAACAGGTTGACCGGGTATATCCTACAAGATCACTAAACACAAGGTCCGCTGTTGCTCTCAAAACCCCGGTTTGCAAACTGATCAATAATTCATTGCCGTCAATATGCATGGATTTGACATTAATGCTGGAGCTTCTATGGCGGTCTGGCTGGCGCAGGTCTATTACCCCCTGGTTGGTTCCCAGAAAAATGCGCTTCGGAGAATACCGTAGAATGGAGGTTATTTTAATATCCACACTGCCTTTGATCTCATAGTGGAACCGCTTTGACTGCGTTTTCGGATCAATGGCGAACAAAGATGATTTTTCAGATCCCACATATACCAGCGAGTCAATTTTATTGACACTGAATACAGGAAGATGATCTTTGTTGTTTTTGCTAAAAGTATAATTGATGAATTCAAATGACCCCACCCTATAAATGCCGGTTCCTGCGGTGAGGAACCAGTTATTCCCTTCTTTGTCCTGGAAAACATTATTCACATTCATACCCTTCAAAGCATGCCTGAATACTTTGTTATTTATTACATCATAATAATAAGTGCCATTACTGGTATTGATAGCGCAGAGTGAATCCCTGATCACAGAAAGATTGGTAAAATCAGGTGGTAAGGCTACAGCTCGTTGCCCGGACTGATGGATAAACAGCAGCCTATCACCATTCCTGTATGTAGTAAGATCAGGAGACAGAAAGTTACATTGGGACATCATTGGTGGAATAGCCAATTTTTCTTTGCTGATCAGCTTCAACTTGGCATCAAATGCTAAAGAATAATACCCCACATTTTGCATCTCTGCAAAAGCAGCAAAATGGCCGGAAGCGACTAAACCAGCATTGCTGAAACCAAAAACAGCTCCATCAATCTTTTTAGTAATCGTTACCTGCTGATCGGGGCTCACAACATATAGCGCCATCAGGTCCATGAACAGCAAACTACCCTGCCTGTCTTCCACAATATCTCTGATGTTGTCGGCTACCGGTATTCTTTTTAACAGAGAATCATTTTCCTGATTGTATATCTTCCCCTTCCAATAATAACAAATCGAATTCCGGAAGGGCATCATCCATACCCGCCCCTTTGAATCTACAAACAGCTTGATGATCTCATTATCCGGCAACCCATCAGCCTTGGTAAAGTTGCGAAAATGGGTACCATCAAAACGGCTTACGCCTGTTTCAGTAGCAAACCACAGGAATCCCTCCTGGTCTTCCACCCCATGGTACACAACAGAGCCTGCCAGGCCGTCTTTTACATCATAACGGGCATAACTATATTCCTGCGCGTATACAGTAAATGAGGAAAAAAAGATAAGCAGCAGCCATATTCTCAAACAGCGTCCTGGCCAGTAGCGCATAATCACTCCAGAATTTGCCCGAATGTAATATTTCTTCGCAAAAACCGGGTACTTATTTCTGCTCCATAACTACGGGCTCCTTCGTATGCTCCGTGAGTTTGGCAAGAAACAATTGCAGTGCCTCCCGCTTAGGCTGATCGAGTTGATAATTGATGAAGTGTGTATAATAGGTATGCAGGTCAAACACCGGGTAAGGCGTGGTAGCCACTACACTGGGAATCATATTGACCCCGGCCTCATTGGCCTGGTTGAAGGCAGCAATAAAGGCATCGGGCAGTTTTTTATTGCTCACCCAGGCAGCAAATACAAAAGGCAAACCAGTCATTTGTTTCCAGGCTTCGCCCAGGTCATATACATAGGCCGACTTGTTTCTTTGTTCCAATGCCCGGTCGCCAATGACCACACCCGCGGTAGTGCCTTTGATATCTGTCCGGAAATCCGTTTTAGTATCCACCAGGCGCGGCTGTATCTTCCAGTGTTCCCGCAGTAATATTTTGGCCAGGGCTACAGAAGTACGGCTTTGGTAATCCAGCAATACAGTCTCTATTTGTTCTACCGGCACCTCACTGAACAGGCACACCGAAGCCACCGGGCCGTCACAGCCAATGCACCAATCCGTATTAATATAATGTTCTTTCAGGTGGGGGATCACCGCTACAGGCACCAGCCCGATATCAATTGTCCCCTCCAGCAACTGGCGGGCAATATTGGCCGGATAATCAGCAATTAATTCAATATCATGGATCACAGAACTTTGCTTTAAACCATAAACCAGCGGTTTAGCATTCAGATAATTCACGATTCCAACCTTAATCTTCTCCAATTGATTTAATTTTACGGCGCAAAGGTAATAGAATATTGATATAACAACTGTTCATGGACTTACACGCACTTACAGCCATTTCACCAATTGACGGACGTTACCGTAACCAGGTACAGCACCTGGATGAATATTTTTCGGAATTTGCCCTGATGAAATACCGCGTACTGGTAGAAGTAGAATACTTCCAGTTCCTGGCCGATAAAAAGTTCTTTTCCCTCACCGCTCCCATGCGGAAAGCCCTGCGCGAGATCGTCGACAATTTCAGCCTGGACGATGCCCTGTTGATCAAAGACACAGAAAAAGTCACCAACCACGATGTAAAAGCCGTGGAATACTTCATAAAAGAGAAATTAAAAGCTGTTAAAGCCGATAAGGTCACCGAGTGGGTGCATTTTGGCCTTACCTCCCAGGATATTAATAATACCGCCATTCCCCTCTCCTGGAAACATGCGGTGGAATTTGAATACCTGCCTTCACTGCTCAACCTCAACCGGCAGTTGGAACTGTTGTCTGAGGAATGGAGGGATATCCCCATGCTAGCCCGTACCCACGGACAACCTGCCAGCCCTACCCGCCTGGGCAAAGAGATTAGGGTATTTGTGGAGCGCCTCGAAAACCAGGTAGAACAGTTTATCTACATTCCGTTTACCGCCAAGTTTGGCGGCGCTACCGGCAACTTCAACGCCCACCAGGTAGCCTATCCTAAAAAGGACTGGGTAAAACTGGGCAACGATTTTGTAGAAGGCGTATTGGGATTGCAGCGCCAGCAGTTTACCACACAGATTGAACACTACGATTTCCTGGCCGCCCATTTCGACGCCATGAAACGGATCAATACCATCCTGCTCGACTTCTGCCGTGATATATGGACCTATGTTTCCATGGATTATTTCAAGCAACGCACCAAAAAGGGAGAGATAGGCTCGTCTGCCATGCCCCATAAGGTAAATCCCATTGATTTTGAAAATGCGGAAGGCAATCTCGGTATTGCCAATGCCCTGCTGGAACACCTGGCCAGTAAATTGCCCGTGAGCCGCCTGCAGCGCGATCTGACCGACTCTACCGTATTGCGCAATATCGGCGTTCCTTTTGCCCACATCATCCTGGCCGTTAAATCCATCGAAAAAGGATTGGGTAAACTGGTACTGAATGATGAACGCATCTACAACGACCTCGACAATAACTGGGCCGTGGTAGCAGAAGCCATACAAACCGTTTTACGCCGGGAAAACTATCCCCAGCCTTATGAGGCCCTGAAAGAACTGACCAGGGGCAAAAATGGCATCAACAAGCAATCCATGCACCAGTTTATTGATGGACTGAAGATCTCGGCCACCCTTAAAAAGGAACTGAAGAAGATCAGTCCGCACAACTATATCGGCACCAACCCGGATTAAAATACTGTCGGGCTGAGCCTGTCGAAGCCACTTAAAGGGTGGGTCGCCCTTCCAGGGCGGCTCGCCCGCCAACATTCCCACATTTGTATCTCCACCAGATCATATTCCCTTTCCGGGTATAGGGGATGAAGTTATTTTTCCGCAGCACTTTGATGGAAGCCGCATTCGTTTCCTCTGTTTCCGCGAGCAGACAATGCACATCGGGCCGTTTTTTGCACCAGCCCACCATACCCCCCACCGCTTCACTCATAAAGCCTTTTCCCTGGAAGGCCGGCATGGTGCCATAGCCGATCTCTATTTCACCGTTGCCCGTAGGCTCGCCTTTAAAACCCAGCTCGGCCACAATGAGCCGGCTCGATTTTTCCACCACGATCCAGAAAGTATAAAAAAGATAATTGTCGGCCGTGGCACTGGCCATCTGGGGTAAGGTAAATTTGGTCACCATATGCTGTACGGCAGGCACTACCGTACGGCCATTACAGGTCAGGCGTACAGACTTTTCAAAAAGGTCGCCCGCCTGTAAGTACAGGTGCAATTGCTCCCTGGTAAGTGGAGATATCAAAAGACGGGGTGTCTCAACCATGGGATGAAGATAAGCCAGCTTCCCGATTCCTGCCAGTTACACCGCCTCCTTGTGGATCTCACTGGTAAAGTGAAACTCGATATCCGGGTTGTTCTGGCGCTCCGTGTTGAGGAACCATTCGCTTTGGGCGAGGTATACCAGGTGACCATCCTTATCCGTAGCAATATTGCTGCTCTTGAAGCGCGTGAAATCATCCAGCTTTTTAGGATCGGTACTGGTGATCCAGCAGGCTTTGTAATAAGGCTGCGCCCTGAATTCGCACGAGGCCCCGTATTCCTGCAACAGGCGGTATTGGATCACCTCAAACTGAAGTTCTCCCACACAGCCAATGATCTTCTTATTGCCGCCAAACTGGGTGAACAACTGCGCCACCCCTTCATCTGTAAGCTGCATAAGACCCTTTTCCAATTGCTTGGTTTTCATCGGGTCTTTATTGATCACCTCCTTAAAAATTTCAGGAGAAAAGGAAGGAATGCCCGTATAGAAGAAGTTCTCTCCTTCCGTGAGGGTATCCCCAATCTTGAAGTTGCCCGTATCAAACAAACCGACCACATCGCCGGGATATGCTGCCTCGATCACATCTTTATCCCGCGCCATGAAGGTGTAAGGATTGCTGAATCGCACATCCTTGTCGAGCCGCACATGGTGGAAGTACTTGTTGCGTTCAAACTTACCCGAGCAAACCCGCAGGAACGCGATCCGGTCGCGGTGCTTGGGGTCCAGGTTGGCATGTATCTTAAAAATAAAGCCGGAAAACTTGTCCTCATCCGGGCACACTTCCCGGACAGAGGTAGCCCGGCAACGGGGAATGGGCGCTACCCGGATAAAAGTGTCGAGCATTTCCTTCACGCCAAAGTTGTTGATGGCGCTGCCAAAGAATACGGGCGCCACTTTTCCTGCCATATAGTCTACTCCATTCAGTTCTCCGTGTACCCCATCCACCAGTTCTACATCCTCGCGCAGCAGGGCCGCATCTTTTTCCCCCAGGCGCTCATCCAGTATAGGATCACTCAGGTCCGAAATGTTAATGGAATCATCATCCGTAGCCTTGGTATTGGCTGTAAACAACAGCAGGCTCTTATCGTGCAGGTTGTACACCCCCTTGAAATCCTTGCCGCTGTTGATGGGCCAGGTCATGGGATGCAGGTGTATGTTAAGCTCTTTTTCCACTTCTTCCAGCAGGTCAAACCGGTTCTTGCCATCCCGGTCCATCTTATTGATGAACACGATAACAGGCGTATCCCGCATACGGCATACCTCCATCAGGCGGCGCGTTTGCTCTTCTACCCCGTTCACACTGTCGATCACCAGGATCACACTGTCGACCGCCGTAAGCGTGCGGTAAGTATCTTCCGCAAAGTCTTTGTGACCAGGTGTATCAAGCAGGTTGATCAGGATATTCTTGTACTCAAAGCTCATCACCGAGGTGGCAACCGAGATACCCCTTTGCCGCTCGATCTCCATAAAGTCACTCGTAGCATGCTTCTTGATCTTGTTACTTTTTACCGCCCCGGCCGTCTGGATGGCGCCGCCGAATAAGAGGAATTTTTCCGTGAGGGTGGTCTTACCGGCATCGGGGTGCGATATAATGGCAAAGGTTCTACGTTTCTGAATCTCGTTTATATATTTCATGCTGTATATTAGATTAGCTCGGTTATTGATTAATAACCAGCTTATTACTATCCTAGTCTATAGTCGGCAAACAGGCGCTAACTGCCTGAAAAACCGGTGCAAAGGTATCGAATTGGCAGTAGATGGCTGGGAAAATATACCTGCTGTTTTTATGTTAAACTCCACATTCCTGCATCACAGATAATCGATTGGAACCTATATTTATAATAACTCAAACCGCTATCCCATGCGCTCCCTTTTGATGCTCCTTGTCATTGGTGCCACGCTTTGCTCTTTCAATATGCCTTATCCCATACCTGCCCGCCCCTTGCGGATGCTGATCATGGAAAGCCAGGTGATCATCGAGGGAGAGGTGATCGGTGAGCATATCCTGATGGAGAAAGACAAAAAAGGAAGAGAATATGAAGGTGCGCATATAGCGGTCATCCGGGTGAAGAACCTGCTCCAGGGAAAGCTGGATACCGACACCGTGCAGGTCTTTTTTGAGCCCAATATGATCTGCCCTGCTCCGGCCAGCTATTCCGTCAATACCGCCGTCATTACCTTCCTCGACAAGCGACCCGACGGCCAGGGCTATTATACCCATGCCCTTTCTTATGGGGTTAAGCAACTGCCCCGCGAAGGGCTGGATATTTACAAGAAAAGGATCCGGGAAATGCAGGCCATCATGCAGCTGAAGGACACGGTGCAACAGCGCAATAAGATCATGGACTGGCTGGTCGCCTGTGCAGAGAACAAGTTCACCCGCTGGGAAGGGATATATGAGTTGTCGGGCGGCAGCAGCTTTTCCAGAATGGAACTTATTACACAGGAAAAGGAAGTGAGAGATCCGCTAACCGACCGTAGTTTAAACAAGCAGCAAAAGAAGACCCTGTTCAACCTGATCAGTAAGGATACGGTAAGGTCGGAAGACTTCCCGCTTATCGACCTGGTTATCGCAGACTACAAGGAACCCATCTTACAGCTGATGGTACATACCATCAAAAATTCCGGGACCGATAACCGTGGAGATCCCTGGCTTACCTACGGCCTCATGCACCGGATCAGGGATATAAAAAGGGACGAGCGCCTGTCAAAGCTGATCGCGGAATACGACAAACTGATGTGGAATACCGATAACAACGTCGGTCAACTTCAGCAGGAAAAGATCAGGGGCTTTATTGCACTATTGTAAACCGGTCCTGCTTGTACCTCAAAACAAGCTCACCGTCCAGGTACGGGTAAACACTTCTTTAGCGGGCAGCTTGTTGATGCCTTCCTTGTTCGTCAGTTGCTGGTTGGCGCCTACCCCATCGGCAATGCCGCACCAGGGTTCCAGGCATACAAAATCAGCCTCCTTAGCCGCCCAGATACCAAAGAAAGGAAAACCCGGGAAGTCCATCGACAAGCCATGTGGGGTCATATCCGACTGTAAAGAAATGCGGGACGACCTCAGTCCTTTGAGCACGAGCGCGTCTTTCTGGAACAGTTCTTTGGTCAAACGGAGGCGGTTGGTAACCTGGAGTAAAGGTCTAGGCGTGGTTTCAATCAGCCCATCGGGCGATATAGGCCAGCGGGGAGCATCCTCCTGTTGTTCGAATGTCAGGTAATAATCTTCATAAGTGGTTGTATCCGTCAAAGGAACCTTGAAGGCCGGATGCCCGCCTACAGAAAAATACAGTTCCTCTTTACCCGGGTTGGTCACCTCATAGGTTACTGTCAGCGAAGCCTCCAGGGCCGTGTACCGTATCCTGAATTCAAAAGCAAAGGGAAATACCTTCAGCGACTCCTCATTGCTCTTGATCAAAAAGGTGATGGCATCGGCTGTTTGACTCTCCACCGCAAACTGCTGATCACGGGCAAAACCATGACGGCCTAATCTATAAGACTGCCCCTTATATTGGTATTGATTGTTCTTTAAAGTACCTACAATGGGAAATAAGACCGGAGAATGCTTGCCCCAAAAAGCCGGGTTCCCGCTCCACATATACTCCAGTGAATGCTCTTTATGTACCAGACTGGTGAGTTCTGCGCCTTTGGGATTGATGACTGCTTTTAGAAGGGAACTTTCAATGGTAAACATGCCTGATAATTTCGGATTTCGAATGTAGGATGTAAGATTGCTCCACTCTTTGAACAACCTTAATTAATTATAATAACGCAAGATACGAAGGAAGGAGTTTGAAAACCAAGGCGTCAGCCATTCATTACCCGCTCTAAAAAGAAGAATTCGAAATTCTATATCCTGCATCCGTAATAATTTCTCCGCCCTGCCTACCAATAATCACATTAACGCTTCCGGTTAGCAGGAATACATTAAATTTGATACATGCGTCGCATATTTGAAATATTGGGCAGTAGCCTCAACCTTACCTGGCAGGAGTTCAAATCCCACAAGATCCGCACATTGCTATCCTTAAGCGGTGTGGCTTTCGGTATCTTTTGTATCATCGCCGTACTGGCAGCGGTGAACAGCCTGGAATATGCCGTGCAGAAAGATATCAAAGCCCTTGGCACCAATACCGTGTATATCGATAAATGGGAATATGCCGATGGCGGCAATGACTACCCCTGGTGGAAATATGTAAAGCGCCCCGATCCTTCCTACGATGAAATGGTGATGCTGAAGAAGAAAGTACCCGGCGCCGCCAATGTAGCATTCAACATCAGTACCACCAATACCCTCGAAGTTGGCGACAACAGTATTTCCGGGGTGAACTACTATGGTATTACTGACGAATTTTCCAACATACAACCCATCGAAATACAAATGGGCCGCTACCTGCAGCAGTCCGACTTCGATTATGGCGCCAACGTATTTGTGATCGGTTACGAAGTGGCCGTCAACCTGTTTGGCAATGCCGAAAAGGCCGTGGGTCAGCTGGTGAAGATGAAGGAAGGCAAGAGAGGATTGGTGGTTGGCCTCATCAAAAAACAGGGTAAAAGCATTGTGGGCGGCTGGGAATACGACAACAGCATCCTCATGCCAGTCAACTTCATGCGGCAGATGGTGCGCGAACGATACAGCAGCCCCATCATCATGGTGCAGGGCAAGGAAACCGTGCCCATGGCACAGTTGAAGGACGAACTGGCCGGCGCCATGCGCTCTATCCGCAAGCTAAAGCCCACCCAGGAGAATGATTTTTCCCTGAACGATATAGACGCCTTCAGCAGTTTTGCCAGCGATATTTTTGGCAACATCAACAAAGGCGGCTGGGCCATTGCCGCCCTATCCCTGGTAGTAGGTATGTTTGGCGTAGCCAACATCATGTTTGTGACCGTGCGCGAACGTACTTCCCAGATCGGCCTCAAGAAGGCCATTGGCGCTAAAAGTTCTACCATCCTCACCGAATTCCTGCTCGAATCCGCCTTCCTCTGCATCATGGGAGGATTGTTAGGCGTATTCGGCGTATTCCTCCTTACACTCATATCTTCCGCTGTAGGCTTTACCGTGTTCATTGCCCCCAGCATCCTGGCCCTGGCCATTGGCATTTGTATCGTTGTAGGCGTACTGGCAGGTATTATCCCTGCTTCCATTGCCGCCCGCATGAACCCCGTAGAAGCCATCCGCAGTAAATAAACAGCGGCCATTAAGGGTGGGTCGCCCTTTCAGGGCGGCTCACCCGATCTAAACGAGCCTGTCGAAGGCATGTTACCGGGAAAGGTGCAATGTTTTACCTTTGCAGCCTTTATGAGCATTTATATTTTAGCAATAGAGTCTTCCTGCGATGAAACCTCCGCCTCCGTTTGCCGGGACGGTATTATTTTATCCAATGTTATTGCCGGTCAGGCCGTGCACGAGCAATATGGCGGTGTGGTGCCCGAGCTGGCTTCGCGGGCCCATATGCAGAATATCGTACCCGTGGTAGACAAAGCCATGCGCGATGCAGGCTGTAAGATGGAAGACCTCGATGCCATTGCTTTTACCCAGGCGCCGGGGCTCATCGGCGCCTTGCTGGTAGGCGCCCAGTTTGCCAAATCCCTGTCCCTGGCCCTCGATGTTCCCCTCATTGCTGTGCACCATATGCAGGCCCATGTGCTGGCCAACCTGATCCCCACCGAAAAGAATGGCCATCCCGATCCCAAACCTTCCTTTCCCTTCCTTTGCCTCACCGTGAGCGGCGGTCATACGCAGATCGTGCTCTGCGAATCGCCCTTGTCTATGCGGGTGATCGGGGAAACGATGGACGATGCCGCCGGCGAAGCCTTTGATAAATCAGCCAAAATACTGGGACTGCCCTATCCCGGCGGTCCCCTCATCGATAAATATGCCCGCGAGGGCAATCCGGCCAGGTTTGCTTTTCCCGAGCCAAGGATACCCGGACTGGACTTTAGCTTCAGTGGTCTTAAAACCGCCATCCTCTATTTCCTGCAGGAAAACACCGCGGCCGATCCCCGGTTTGTGGAGAAGAACCTAGCTGATATCTGCGCCTCCATCCAGCACCGCATTGTCACCATCCTGCTCAACAAGCTCAAAAAAGCAGCCATCCAAACCGGGGTCAAAGACATTTGCATAGCAGGGGGCGTTTCCGCCAACAGCGGCCTGCGCCAGTCCCTGGTAGATTGGGGCCAACAATTCCGCTGGAATACGTTTATACCCGCCTTCCAATATTGCACTGACAATGCGGCCATGATCGCCATAACCGCCTATTACAAGTACCAGGCGGGCGACTTCAGTGAGCTGCGGGTAGAACCTACCGCCCGGGCCGAATGGTAAAGGAACAGTATAAATACTGATGGCTGGCATCACATAGCAATTTATCTTTATCCCATCATTGACACCGCTAACGCCCTGCTGCCTATGGCCAACAGTTACTTTCAGTTCAAACAATTTACTATTCACCAGGATCAATGCGCCATGAAGGTGTGCACCGATGCCTGTATACTGGGCGCCTGGTTTGCTGCCAAAGTGCCCGACTATTTCAACATCCTGGATATTGGCAGCGGTACCGGTCTCCTCATGATGATGCTGGCACAACAATCCGAAGCCGAGATACACGGCATTGAAATAGACCTGGCCGCTTTCAAACAGCTGAAAGAAAATGTAGCGCAGAATGGCTGGAGAGAACGGCTGCGCGTATTTCCGGGTGATGCACGTACCTACTCCTTCCCGCGCAAGTATAATTTTATCATCAGCAATCCTCCTTTCTTTGAAAATGATCTGGCATCAGCGTCAGACGAAGAACAGATCGCCAAACACAGCAAACTGTTGAAACTGGAGGAACTGGTACAAACCATCGATGACAACCTCGATAGTCAGGGAAGTTTTGGCGTGCTGCTCCCCTATCACCGCTGGGCCTATTTTCATGAGCTGGCTACCCGCCAGGGTTTTCACCTCGTAGAGAACCTGTTTGTAAAGCAAACCCCCAAACACCCTTCCTTCCGCTCCATCCTGCATTATAGCAGGCACAAAGAAAACTTTGCGCCCGAGTACGAACTCATTATCCAAAAAGAAGAAGGCGGCTATACCGATGATTTTATAGAACTGCTGAAGGGCTATTATTTGTATCTGTGAGTGTGAAATGTCAAACCACAGCGGAAGCAGTGTTTCAGCCGCTCACCACTTACCGCTCCTTTGCGTAATCATGCAGGTAATCAAAATGCGTAGTGAGTTTGCCTTTATCCAGCATTGTAGCACGCTGTATCACCTGTGATCCCTGGTTCCGGAGCAGGTCTTCCAGTATGTATTTGATCAGTTGCTCCCCAAAATAGCGACTGGCATCACGGGGCAGTTCATTGGGCAGGTTGCCCACTGCCATTACATCGATGCTGCCGGGCAGGTAGGGCGCTGTTTTTTGGAGCGTAACCTTGTCCACCCCATACACAGGATTGTCGATCGTTTGATCACCCAGGTTAATAGGCACCGAGCCATGCGCGTCATCTGTGATATCGGCGATCGTTTGTATCCGGAAGGCGGGATGCAGGATATCCTTTTCCTCAAACAGGCGGGGAATATTCGTATCCCAGTAAATCCCATTCATCAGCACATCCGTTTGGTGTGCATAAGGCAGAAAATGGCCGATGTATTCTTCGGGCTGTTCATGAAAATGCGTGCGGTTGTAAGCGCCGCTGGAGCGGTGCCGGTACAGGTCCGCTCCTTTCAATTGCGTATATACCGGGTAGGTGTATTGGCGTTGCAGGTATTCATCAGGCTCTACTTCGTGCACACCCATCAGGTTCATGATCTCCAGGATGCCATGCGCTACCCGGCCGCTGCCCGTCACCGCGATCTTGATGGCCGGTATCCGCAGGCCAAAATAAGTATGGATCAGCTCATGAAAGCTCTTTTGTTTGTGTACCCTTACCAGGTCATAAGCCCCCGTGCGGTGCCCCCAGGCCATCATACCGTTGTGCGCCCCTACCACGCCCGCAAAAAAGCCAAACCCGATGATCCGCTGCCCATCTTCATGTTCCAGGCATTCGTAGTCGATGAGCGTGATCTGTTGCTCCATCATGGCGTGGAATAAGGCCTGGTTGTAGGGCTGTTTTTTGCGTGTATGCGAGAAGAAAAGGTAGGTTTTACCGGGTATGAGCTGACTTACCGGCACTTCTTTGATGCCGAACAGGACATCACAGGCACTTACATCGTCCTGTACTGCTATGCCCGCCTGCCGGTATTCTTTGTCGGAGAAGCACCGGTTGGGCGATGATTGTACTATGATCTGCACATCCGTGGAGTTCTTATGGATCCATTTGCATTGTGCCGGGGTAAGCGCTACCCGGTTATCCGCCGGTGTCTTTCCTTCCCTGATCAAGCCAATTCTGATCATAGTTGTATCTTTGCCATGAGTTGCAAATGTAATGGATCGTACCTAAATCAAACAGACTCCCCCATGTGGCAAAAAATATGGACCATCGTGCGTAAGATACTGCTGCCCAAAAAGAGTTGCTGTAAATAGCAGTTGGCTCCTACAGGCCCACCTCTCCTATTTGTTTTGTGCATATTCCAGCGGACTCAGACCCGTGATCTTCTTGAACGCGTTGTAAAAAGCGCTGCGCGAAGCAAAGCCCGCATTGTAGGCCAATGCTTCGATCGTAAAGTTTTGCAGCGTATCCGGCAGCGCCATTTGCTCCTGGATGCTTTTAATGCGGTAGCTGTTGATGAAATCCACAAAGCTCAGCTGGTAGTTGTTGTTGAGCAGCCACGACAATTTGTGCGCGGTGATGCCGGCGGCGCGTGCCAGTGATGCCAGGCTGATATCTTTCGACCGGTACAACTCCTTCCTCACAAGTTGTTCTTCCAGGTGCCGGCGCAGCCGTTCCGTTTCCCCATCTTTTTTCAGTGACAGCGCGTGTTGCTGACGGATCTTGGCCAGCGTGGGCGCTTTCATATTGAGCAGTGAGGCGATGTTTTCCAACGGCAGCCGGTCGATATAGCCCGGTTTTGTTTGCAGGAAGTAATGGTATCTTTCTTTGGCATTGCCTACCCTTATGATGTGTGAGCGCTCCTGGGCGTCCTGGTAATATTGCTGTACCATCACCCGGAAGATATAGTTAAAGTCGAAGTACTTTTCAAAGAAGCCCAGCAGCACCTCATTGGATATCGCGATCAGTGAAGTAGGCTCTACCGCAATGATCCCTTCTTTGGTGGGGCGCATGCCATGCATGCCCGATATAGAGCTTACAAATTCATTTTCTACCGAAATATAGGTGGTGATCTTTTTGCCTTTGTGTGTGGAATGCGCCATCAGCGCCCCCGTAAGAATAAAATACATGTAGCGGCAGGTATCTCCTTCCTGGATCAGCATGCTGCCCTTTTTCAGTTTCAGCGCTACCATATTGCCATAAATATCCTTGCGCAAGGGTTCGCTGATCGGATAAACAGCTTCCAGGAGGCGGATGACCTTATCGATGTCTGTGCGGTTGGCTGGTGGGTAATGCCCGGATTGTATCATAGAAATTCGGGCAACAATATAGCTATTTTCAGGCAGTGCTGCCCCCACGGAATGCGGGCCGTAGTGAGCTAACTGGTTATTTTTCAGGAAAAACACAGTAGCATTTGGCTGAAATACTGCAAAAGCGTAATATTGCACCCCCAAGCAAGAGCCCAGATGGCGGAACTGGTAGACGCGCTAGACTCAAAATCTTGTTATCGAAAGGTAGTGCAGGTTCGATTCCTGTTCTGGGCACGAAGAAATCCTGTAGGTCATTGATCTACAGGATTTTTGCTTTGTAGGTCATTCAGTTATGTGTCGATTTTTTAAGCGGTTGTTTGGGCCTCCAGGCAGTTGCGTTTAGCTTTTCTTCGGGTCTCACCTGGGTCTGAGTCGTACCTTATTCGAGACTTGTTCGGTACCCGCTTAGGCCGCCCCAAACCATACTCAAAAACAAAACAAGCCGAGCCAGCATTCAATTCATCTCTCAGGTGCATGAAATGCGCTTTATCTCCGGTGTTGGTACAAACTTGTTCCGAACATGCCCCCTTTGAAACCCGGCCTGGAGGCACTGCTGGTGCTTGTTAAAATATGACTTTAAATGGCCGTTTCTAACTCAATATGAAAGAATGTAACGAAACTTAACCATTTACGTTACCACCTTGTTGAGTGTCTTTGCCAACGCTCTACCTTTAGGAAAAAGAATGCTATGGCACGGCTTACCTCCACACCTTCGTTTATTGGCACTTACGGGCCTGTCACCGTATACTTCATGTTTGGAAAGTACTATATGCGGTCCCGCAGTTCGCTGACTGGCAAGCGGGTGAAAAAAGATCCCGCCTTTCGCAAGACCATGCAATATGCGGCCTTGCTGGCCAAAGCCTCACCCATTGCATTGAAATTGTATGCAGTGGTTCCACTACCCAATAAAAAACATAAGGTCCGCTGTAAGATCACCGGAGAAGTAATGACCTGGTTGAGATACGGGTGGTCCGATACAGATATTATTGAATACCTGGCTAAAAAATATGCCCCGCCATATGGCGGGATGCAAGTGTCGGAGGAAGGTCCAGTTACGGTATTGCGGCCCTCTTATCGCCGGGCCAGGCCAGGTGTGAGAAATACTGTCCAGGGCTTATTTAAAAATATTCCTGCTGAACGGCCCTCTTTTGAATTGCTCTACTGGCGAAGGCGGGATAAACAATTCAGGCGGGTGCTTCATAAAGAGAACCGAAATAGTTCTACAAGCGCGCCCCCAATTTTTCAACTTGATCAAGCTATTCTCTACGGCTCTCGCAAAAACTAATTTTACCACAGAAAAAAGTGAGTTCTGCAGGATTGGGTGGATGCCGCTGGCATTCAGAAAAAAACTACCTGGCACTGCTTCCGCCATAGTGTTTCGGATATTTTCCCGGATCACGCACTAAAGATTGTCATACTGATGCATAACATAAGTCATAGTTTTGAGCCAACACTGGTAATATTTTTGCTTAAACTATTATATTTATGAAAGGCCTTATCATATACAAAGGCAAATACGGTGCTACCCGCGATTATGCAACACTCTTATCCAAAGAATTGAACCTTCCCGCCTTTACACCTACGGTCATTGGAGGGGAATTAATGAATGCTGATTTTGTGTTGATCGGCAGTTCTGTGTATGTGGGTAAACTACAGTTGCAAAGTTGGCTGATCCGCAACCAGGAATGGCTGAAAACCAAAAAGCTGTTCTTCTTTATCGTATGCGGTACACCGGCCGGTGATAAAGAAAAAACGGATAAGATCATTGCCGATAACATCCCGCCTTCCTTGAGAAACAACAGCATTTTTTTCCTAAAAGGCCGGATGATCAGGCATACTTTATCCTGGACAGATCGCCTGCTCTTAAAGATGGGAGCCTGGCTGACCAGGGACCCCGAAGAAAAGAAAAGGATGCAGCAAGACTTCGACGGGGTGGAAGTAGCAAGCCTCCGGCCATTGTTACACGCCCTGAAATTATGGGACCTGGAAAAAAGGCAGGCATTATTACATGTCAACTATTGAGGAGGATCAGGCGGGGCGATGACACCCATCATGGCTCTGGCTCAGTTTATGTGCGAACTTAGCTTAAAAATCAGCTTTTATGTTTGGTAAATTATCCCCGGAAGAAATTGAATCGGTGTTGAGTACACAAATGGTAGGCCGGATCGGTTGTCATGCCGATGATACTACGTATGTGGTGCCTATCAATTTTACCTACGATGGAGAATTTGTGTATTGCTATACCCAGGAAGGAATGAAAGTAGCTCTAATGCGCAAGAACCCACAGGTATGTTTCCAAACGGACGACCTGACCAATATGGCCAACTGGAAAAGTGTGATCCTGTGGGGCAGCTTTGAAGAACTGCCGGAAGGTAAGGAGCGCCGGGAGGCATTGGATAAACTGGTGAACCGGATAATGCCCATGGTCAGCAGTGAGCGGGTACACCAATCTGACGACTGGCCTTTTACAAATAATGTCACTGAACAGGTAAAGGGAATCGTTTTTCGCATCCGGCTAACGAAAAAAACAGGTCGTTTTGAACGGTCTACCCAATCTGCACTGGTTGGCTGAGTCGATGACTTTCCGGTAAATGAACAAGGACATAAGAGCAGGTATATAGCTAAATTTTGGTGATACAGGCGTTGGTGTACTACAACGCCTGTTTTTGTTCGGGCCCGGCTTTACTTTGGTCAGTACACATTTTTTTGACTGATCTTTCGTTTTCACTGGCAGAATATAATTAGGTATGACAAAAACAGGCATTGTACTTAGCGGGGGCGGTGTTCGGGGATTTGCCCATCTCGGGCTCTTAAAACTGCTGGATGAAATTGGCTTGAAGCCCTATGCCATTTCCGGGGTAAGCGCCGGCGCCATTGCCGGAGCGCTGTACCTGGCAGGCCATCCACCCGAAAAAGTCCTTACCATCCTGAAGCAAAATGGCTACTTCGGATGGTCCAATCTCTTGTGGAACAAAGATGGTTTCTTTTCTATGCAGCCCCTGTTACGCACCTTACAACAATATATTCCCCAGGACAGGTTTGAGGGCTTGTCGGCCCTTTTTTTTGTCACTGCTACCGACTTCACGCTGGCCAAAACGGTCACCTTCTCCAGCGGTCCGCTGTATGAACCGATCATTGCATCGGCTTCAGTGCCCGTGATCTTTGCACCCGTCAAAATAGGCAACAGTTTGCTGGTAGATGGCGGCCTGTTGAACAACCTGCCGGTAGAACCGTTGACGGAGATCTGCGACCATATCATCGGTTCCCATGTGAATAAGCTCCAACCTCAGCAGGCATCGAACCCAGTGGGCAAAAGGAACATCCTGGAAAAATGCTTTCATATGGCTATCGCCGGCTCCGTTAAATCAAAATTAGAGCAATGCACGCTTTATATAGAACCCGATCTGCACCGGTTCAATATGTTCGATGTGAAAAAAGCAGATGAAATATTTGAAATTGGATATACAACTGCCTCACGCCAGCGTGCCAAATTAGAAAAATTGATGGTACAGGCATAACTACAATCAATCTCCAGGGTGAGCGATGTCATAAAATAGGCCCCCGGCTGTTTTTAATTTTAGGTCATTAAATCAGCCGTCATGAATGAGGTACTGCAATACTCCGCACAGTTCTTACAGGAAACAGGCCTTACGCCTTCCATTTGTCTTGTGCTGCCATTTGAACCCCAACTCACTGATAAGCATGTCATAACCGGCCGTTTAAGAACAATGATGGCCAAAACAAAAGGGGAACTGTTGCAAAAATATTCCACCTTCAAGGCCTTGCCTGCCTATACCCTGGTGCAGGGATTGATCGCAGGCATCAATTATAGCAATTATAAGAAAAGCATTGCGCTCCTCGCCTCCCCTTACGCATCCAAACTATTTTACCTGGATTTTCCGGTAGAGGAAACGATCCGCATCGGAGAATATGTAGGCATCCGGGAAGTAATAAGGGCTAAAAAAAGGGAAGTCTCCTACCTGGTGATGGTACTGGGCAAACACTGCGCGAGGCTGTATATGGGTAACCCAACCAGGCTCACCTGCATTAAATCCAACCAGGAAGCAATTGACCCGGCCAGTGGTTATGACCGCCACTTCCTGCACCTGATGGACCAGGGCCTTGGCCTTATGCTGAATGCTTATGCGCTGCCCGTTTTTATACTGGGAAATGCACAGTCTCTTGACCAATTCAGAGATCTCACGGTCCATGAAGAGAACATCATTGGCTACCTGGCCGGCAACTTCGATACTAGCACAGAAACAGATATTCTTATGACTTTACAACCTGAATTGCATCAATGGAAGAAGCACAGACACCAGCTTTTAATGCAAAAACTGCAAAAGGCTTATAAGGACGGAAACTTATCGTACGGGATGAAGGAGGTCTGGAACACGGCTACTCATTGCAGAGGGCAATTACTGGTAGTAGAGGAAAATTTTATAAGTCCCGGCCGAAGTGAAAGTAATCAAAGTGCAGTTTACACATTTACGCGCACCACGGATGACCCTTATTACATGAAAGACCTGGTAGAAGATGTCATGGAAAAGGTATTAAAGGATGGAGGCGATGTGGAATTTGTAGAGCAGGGTTCTTTAAGAGACTTTCAAAAGATCGCATTGATCGAGTTTCGCCAGCACAAAAAATAACAACTGCAACCATTCCATAAAATTTGATGTATGAAAAAAATAATCGTTGCCTTCGATAATACGCATTTCTCTGCAGGGGCCATGCAATTCATTCTTGGCTTGCACCAACTCGCGCCGGTATCGCTTACCGGTATTTTCCTGCCCCAGATCGATTATTCAGCACTCTGGAGCAAAAGCCCCGGCGCAATGGCAGGCGCTTTGTTCGTACCATTGGCAGAAGAAGGGGAGGCGGAGGAAGTAATGGCCAATATAAAACAATTTGAGACCTTTTGCCAGGAACACCATATCCGCTATTCTGTGACCAAGGACTTCTATGATTTTACGCTGAACGATTTCAAGGAGGAAACAAAGTTTGCCGACCTGCTTGTAATTGGCAGTGAGGCTTTTTACAAAGCAATGGGTACAGAACGCATCAATGATTACCTGCAGGATACGCTGAGCCACGCGTCCTGTCCCGTGGTGCTGATACCTGAAAAATTTGAATTTCCCCAAACAAATATCCTTACCTACGATGGCAGCGAGGCTTCGGTATATGCCATTAAACAATTTATCTACCTGTTCCCTGAATTATGCGACCGCAAGACATTGGTGATCTATGTAGATGAAGATGCCGATGTGACCATGCCGGCCGAAAAGAAGATCAAAGACCTGGTGTGCCGGCATTTTGATCAATGCGCTTACCTCACCCTGCACATGGATGCCCGGAAATACCTGGCTTCCTGGATCAGTGAACAGAAAGGAGGGATACTTGTAAGCGGAGCCTTTGGCCGTTCTTCCATATCCCGGTTGTTCAAACCCAGCTTTATATACGAGGCAATTACCGATCATCAATTGCCAGTATTCATTGCTCATCATTAGTCTAATGCCCCCCTGAATCCCAGCGCATGCGACTGCTACCTTTATTAACTGGCCTCTTTATGGTATTGCAGGCATATGCCGCACCAGGGTCGGATAAGTTGACGAAGTTGTCTGTCGATACCCTTCCACAGCATCGCTTCCAACAACCGGCCCTGGTGAGGCAATTTTATGACCTGGTGAAAGAACCATATCCCTGGGTACAGCGGAAGTCTCTCCAACGTTCACTACTGCAACTCGTACATTCGTCAGAACACTGGGGATTGCAGGAAAAGGATTATTCAATTGGCCTGCTCGATTCACTGTACCAAAACTCCATTGCGCTCCAAAGCATACAGGATACTTTGCACGCCGATGAAACATTTACAAACACCGCTATCCATTTTTTTCATGATATCGCAATGGGTAATAGCAGCCAGCCAGTAAGCTACCAGGGCTGGAAATATATTCCGGATTGTCTGGATATTCCTGGCCTCCTCGCATTGGCCATAGACAATGATCTTTTGGAGGAGCTGCCCGACGCGGTGGAGCCGCAAACACAGGATTATAAGGCCATAAAGAATACCCTTGCCCAATTGCTGGAGATCAGGAATGACACCTCCAGCCATGAAGATAAGGTGCAAGCACTGATCGACAGATTAACGTTGTTGAACATCCTTCCTTATGCGCTTCATAAAAACAACCTGGCGAATGCCAGGCAGATCATTCCCGTCAGGATCAGGGAAGCTGGTGAGGCCCTCAATACCATCCGTTGGATAAGGTGCATACAAAAAGTGCAATGCATTGTGGTCAATATTCCATCGGCCACCCTGCAGTATTATGACGATGGCAACCTGCTCCTTCAGTCAAAAGTAATTGTGGGAAAACGTTCAACGCCTACTTCTACCCTATCCAGCCAGATCAATGAAATTGTGCTGTATCCTTACTGGACAGTACCGTCAAAGATCGCCAGCCGCGAATTATTACCAATGATCAAACGCAATCCTTCTTTCCTCGATGAGAATGGATACCAGGTCATCAGTGCCGGTAAGGTAATCGATGCGGCCATGATAGACTGGAAAAAGTACAGCAGCACGAATTTCCCTTTTACACTCCGGCAATCCACCGGCTGCGATAATTCACTGGGCATTATAAAACTCAACTTCTACAGTCCCTATGGCATTTACCTGCACGACACTCCCTGGAAATCACTTTTCAATTTATCCAAAAGATACATGAGCCATGGCTGCGTTCGGGTGGAAAAAGTGGCAGAGTTGGCACACTTGCTGTTAAAAGCCGACAGCACAGCGTTAGATGAAGTGCTGCAAAAAGGCGATTCCCTGAATACTAAACCTACTACAATGCCCTTGTCCCAGGGAGTACCGGTGTTCATAATATACAATACGGCCTGGACCGACCAGACAGGGATGGTGCGCTTTTATGACGACATTTACAGAAAATCGATCCCCCTGCCCGACCTGCGTCAAAAATGATCCGCCACCTCACGGCATTTGTCAAACTTGTTTTAACTTCCGGAAAATTTAAAGGAGCGTATGTTTACAGAGAAGCCTTTGAATGTATTGCTGTTCTGCTTCATTGTAATGGTCACCTCCGCGGTATTGCAATACCTGAGTCCGGGAGTGAGCTTTTATGACAGCGGCCTCATTATTGCCGTGCTGCTGACCGTTTTTCTAAAGAACGATAGTTACACAAAATTATTTGGCCTGGCGGGTATATTGCTGGTAGGTATTTCCTTCTTTTACTTCCACCCGGGTATGACCACTCGCCAGGTGCTCATGCAGCACCTATTCTCTGCCATGATCCTTGTTATTGCCACCATGGCAGTGCTTTATGTAAAGAAATTATACCGTTCCATAGAATCTGATGAAAGGCAGGTGAACGCCTTATTTGAGCACGCTACCGAAGGCATCATTTTAACCAATTCAGCGGGCAAGATCGTATTGATCAATCCCGCCGCAACACGTTTGTTTGAGTATGAAAAAGATGATCTGCTGGGAAAAGAAATTGAATCCTTAATCCCTTCCCGGTTTCATGGAAAGCATGAACATTACCGGCAAGGCTTTTATAAACATCCATCCAACAGAACAATGGGCCATGGACGCGATCTGTTTGCCAAAACAAAAAGCGGCCGTGAATTTCCCGTTGAAGTGAGTCTCAGTCACTACCGGCAGAAAAATGAAAATTTTGTCATCGCTTTTTTGGTCGACATCACCGAGCGCAAAAAAGCAGAACAGGAATTATTGGACCAGAAAAGACAACTGGAAGAGATCACGGCCGATATGCGCAAGCTAAATACGGAGTTGGAATCGAAAGTGGAAGATAGAACAATGATCTTAAGGGAGGCGTTGCAGGAACTGGAACGCTCACAGCAGGAGTTGAATGAAGCGCTGAATAAAGAAAAGGAACTCAATGAGATCAAATCACGTTTTGTTTCGATGGCCTCGCACGAGTTCAGAACCCCTTTAAGTACGGTGCTATCTTCCGCGGCATTGATCGGCCGGTACACACAGGGGGATGAACAGGACAAACGCGACCGGCATATAAAACGTATAAAGGATTCTGTGCGACACCTGAATGTATTACTGGAAGACTTCTTATCACTGGGCAAACTGGAAGAAGGCAGGATCAAAGCAACATGTGCCCCTTTTAATGTGCGGGCATTCCAGGCCGAGGTAGTGGATGAGATGAATGTGATCCTTAAGGAGGGGCAGTCCATTGAACAGGAATTTACCGGCGATGATCAGTTTGATACAGACAGCCACCTGCTGAAAAACATTCTTATCAACCTGCTGAGTAATGCGGCCAAATTCTCCGGGGATAATGCTGTGATCCGGCTCAAGATCGATCACAACGGAAACTCCCTGCAAGTGACTGTAACTGATGAAGGTGTTGGTATCTCCGAAGAGGACCAACAACACTTGTTCAGTACTTTCTTTAGGGGTAAAAATGTAGTGAACATTGCAGGTACGGGCCTGGGATTGCACATAGTAAAAAGATATGTGGAACTATTGCATGGCACCCTCCAGTTGACCAGTAAATTGGACGAAGGCACCTGCGTAACCATCACCATCCCATTGCCGGAAAAAATGGCGTAACTTGTAGAGGACAAACCTTCAGTTATGAAACGCTCAACCATTGCAGCCGTTCTGGCTACCCTTTATTTACTCATCTATTGTTTTTGTCTTCAAATGGATGCGCTCCGGATAATCGGTGTGGGACTTTATTTTTTCTCACCGGTTGTAATGATCGGGCTTGCCATGATCGTAATAAAAGATGGCAAATACAATGGCCCTGAATTGGGTGAAGAAGAATTTGGATACCAGGACAGGGATAAAAAAACGCTGGGCCCGGTTTGATCAGTGACAGGATATCCCGCTTACGGGGACCACAGGCAACCGGGGACTGATATAAGGGATACCAAGATCCAATCCACGCAATATAAGCAGTATACCCACCGCCACGGTAAATGCCGGTATCCACTTCCTTAAATACAACCTCACAGATTGATTGAACCAGGCACTGAAATAACCGAGGCCGGTCATAGCAGGCAGTGTGCCCAATCCAAAACATACCATAAAAAGGGTGCTCCAACCAGTGCTACCCGTACTGATGGCTGCTGCTACCGCCAGGTATACCATGCCGCAAGGCAACAGTCCATTGGCCATCCCCAACAGAAAAAAACCGGCTTTGCCGGCCCGCTTCCATAAATAAAGATTGAGTTGCGTGATCTGCTGCTGTACTATTTGTGCCGGATAGAAGCTGCGCCGTATACCTATCCTTGCAGCAAACCACCCCAGCAAGATCACAACTCCCAGGCCAACAGACAGCCATTGTTGCCAGCCTGCCAGTTGCAACCTCCTGCCGGCCAAACCAAACAGCGCACCCAGGAGGCCATAGGTCGTCAATCGCCCGGTATTATAAGTAAAAAGGGGCAACAAGCGCCGGAGACCAGCCTCTTGGGGTAAGGGCAGGGCCATCACCAATGGCCCGCACATACCTATGCAATGCAGGCTGCTCACCATGCCCATGCCAACACCTGCTATTGCTACCTGCCAGCTCATTAGCGAATGGTTAAGGGTTCCTCACTGTAATAATTGGTACTATCCGCCTTCCAGGATATTTTTACCACATACCTGCCCGGCGCCAGACTTTTTTTACTCAAAGTCTGAGAAGCGGCGCTGTCGGTATGCAACACAAACTCCCTGTCGTACCGGGCATCGGCCGGGCAGTACAACAGGATATTGCCTGCTATCCTTTTCTGCTTCATTTCGGCCGGCAGGATAATCGCAATGGAAGAGTTGTTTTCCGACAGCTTTACCCTGCTGCTGAGTGCATTGGTCTTGTCCCGGCTGTCAATTACCTGCTGGTATGCGATCTCATCACGGTAATACTCTTTGGATACCAGGTTCACAGGTTCCTTCATGCACCGGTACACCATAAAAGACATCATGGACCCGAAAGCAGCGAATACCAGTAATAATTTATTTCCCCAGTTCATAGTTGACGTTTTTATGGTTCATCGGTTACAGGCCCCAGGAAATTAGTAGTGACCACATCTATCTGTTTACCACCCTGGTAAAGCCCGATCCTGAGCATGGATTTTCTTTCCCGGATCCATTTTTTGGGCAACACCACAAAGAAGGTACCGGCACTTTCATCTTCTTTTTTCACCGGCACAGTGGAGCTACCTATTACTTCGATCCTCCCATTGCTATCTTCCAGTTGCAGGTGTAAGGGAATATTTTCAATGGTCTTATTGGCGATCTTAATATTGTACAGGTTAGAGACACTGTCCGTTCCCCTTTCCTGGTACAACATACCAGGAGTTCGCATGATGGTAGCATCGATGTCCTTGCGCGACATGAGCAGGATACCCAATAGAATGACCAGTATGGACAACAGGCCGGTATATAATTTCATCCGGGTACTGTAATGAAGCGTTTCTTTATTGGCAATTCCATTTTCTGAAGCATAGCGGATAAGTCCCTGTGGTTTCCCGATCCTGTCCATAATGGCATTACAGGCATCGATACAGGCCGTGCAACCCACACACTCCATTTGAGTGCCATTACGGATATCGATACCGGTTGGGCAAACCTTCACGCATTGCAGGCAGTCGATGCAATCGCCGGTATCCGGGGCCGCTTTCTTAGTATACTTACTCCTGGGTTCGCCACGTTTATAATCGTAGGCCACGATCATCGAGTTTTTATCCAGCAATACGCCCTGTAGCCTGCCGTAAGGACAAACCACCGTACAGGCCTGTTCCCTGAAGAAGGCATACACCGCGAAGAATACAGCAGAAAATACTATGATCGAGGTAAATCCGCCTATATGTTGACCTACAGGTTCCGTAATGATCTTGTACAATTCTTTTATCCCAATAATGTAGGACAGAAAGAAATTGGCAATGACAAAGGCCAGCAGATAGAAAACCAGGTATTTAATGGCCCGTCGCGTGATCTTACCGGCAGTCCACGGTCTTGTTTTATTGAGCTTCTGTTGCGCCGCGCTCCCCTCGATAACATATTCAATCTTACGGAACAACATTTCCATAAATACCGTTTGAGGGCAAACCCAGCCGCAAAACAACCTGCCAAAGGCTGCGGTGAACAGGATGATGAAAATAACGAAGGTGATCATAGTTAGCCCGAAGATGAAAAAATCCTGGGGCCAGAACACCTTTCCGAAAATAATGAAGCGGGCAGAGGGAATATTGAAAAGAAACAGCGGCCTTCCATCGATATGTATAAAGGGTAAGGTGACAAACAAGGCAAAGAAGCCCAGGCTCACCGCCGTGCGCAGGTTGTACAACCTGCCCACTGGCTTTTGGGCATACACCCAGTTGCGCTTTCCGCTCGCATCTACGGTAGCAATCCTGTCCCTGAACGATTCCTGTATTGTTTCCTTTACCATGGCTTTGGCGCCCCGGGGGGCATACATATTGGTGAGATCAAATTGTTTCCTTAATTACTTGCTGATAGGGTAGCAGAATCCGCAGCTTTAGCGCCTTCTTCCTGGAATAATGCCCCCTGCGGCGGTTTCGCATTGGGCGGATTCGTGCCTTTGATCGATTTAATATAGCTGGCAAGCTGGGCGATCTGGGCGGGCGAATAATCGTCTTTCCAGCTCTTCATACCTTTTTCGGGCACGCCATACCTGATCGTCTTAAAAATATCTTTCATGCTGCCGCCATGCAGCCAGTATTCATCGGTAAGGTTGGGCCCTACTCCACCCTCCCCTCCTTTACCATGACAGGGAAAACAGGTGGTGACGAATATTTTCTGCCCGGCCTGCAGGTCGGTGCTTTCAGACAGGTATTTTACCGTATTCTCATCCACATTATTAGCCGCCTTTTTCAAGTACTCAGCGCGTTTTACTTCCGCCGCTTTTACCGCCAGCTGGTATTCCTCCCCGCTCAGCGGCGCCGTGTGCGATACATGGTAACGCCACAGGTAAATGCAGGCAAAAACGATGGAAAGGTAGAAGCCATACAGCCACCAGGGTGGCAACCGGTTATCCAGTTCACGGATGCCATCGTAATCATGGCCCAGGTCGATGTTCACTTCCTGCTCCACAGGCCTGAACTTATTGAGCTTATCCCACCAACTGATGGCAGGCTTCAGTTTCTCACCTGCTATAGCAGCCTTCTTCCTTTTAATTTCCAGCAGCACACGCAGGTTGTACAGCAAAGCGCCAATGACCATCAACTCCAGGAAGATGACGCCCGTCATGGTGTAAAAAGCCGTATCGCTAAGGTTATGAGCACTGACCACGGCAGTACTGTTACCCGTTTCTTCAGCCCGGGAACTCAAACTTGTTAGCAGCAGTGCAACTACAGTTACCGCAGTTGTGGCAGGCTGACTTTTTTTTTCTTTTACAGCAGTTTCTTCCTGCTTTGATCTTTGCAGGTAGATCTGGGCGCTGCCCAGCACTACCCAGGCCAGCAAGCCAATAATGAGGGCCAGGATAGCCATGATCACGATCAGTACCACTACAAATGGATCATCCATGGCATCAGGCAGTGGCGCCTGCGCCCACAATAAAGTGCTGCAACATACACCTGTGATCAGTAAACCTGCTTTCTTTAACCTGCCTGCCTGGGCTAATAGGGATTGTATCAAGGACATAAAAATTCTTTTTGCTGTTAAACAGTTTTATCGAGCGGTATTTTACTTACTTCTTCCATCAGCTTCTTGTCGGCCTTAAAGGCCCATACCACCATCAGCAGGAAGAACGAGCCAAAGATGAGCAACGAACTAAGTCCGTAAATACTGATACCGCTGATCTTTTCGAGGTAGTGAATGAATTTCATGATTAT
The DNA here is from genome assembly GCF_003555545.1 of Paraflavitalea soli. GTDB lineage: Bacteria > Bacteroidota > Bacteroidia > Chitinophagales > Chitinophagaceae > Paraflavitalea > Paraflavitalea soli. Next base: position 2,304,611 of record NZ_CP032157.1, read on the forward strand.
ATTTTTATTACTTCACGGTTTCTGCTATTGGAACAGACTTAATATCCTTACCCAATCTTTGCAGATAGGCTATCAGGGCTATGATCTCTTTAGTATGCTTCGTTTGTATCTTATCTGCCTTCAGGCTGGTGCTGATACTGCTTGCCTGCTCCAGCAACGCTTTGTTGGCCTGGCTGTCATACCCCGCCGGATAAGGCACTCCCAGTGTTTGCATGGCGCGGATCTTAGCCCCTGTGCTGGTAGTATCGATGTTGTTTTCGAATAACCAGTCATAGGAAGGCATGATGGAGCCCGGCGACATGGACTGCGGATCGAGCATATGGTTGTAATGCCAGCTGTCAGGATATTTGCCTCCCTCACGCGCCAGGTCGGGCCCGGTTCTTTTGGAACCCCACTGAAAAGGATGGTCATACACAAATTCACCGGCCTTGGAGTATTCCCCGTAGCGGGCCACTTCATCACGGAAGGGTCTGATCATCTGTGAGTGACAGGTATAACAACCTTCCCGCACATAGATATCACGACCATATAATTCCAGGGGCGTATAAGGTTTTACACTGCTGATGGTAGGCACATTCGACTTTACCAGAAAGGTGGGGATCATTTCCAGGATACCGCCAATGGCCACTGCTATCAGACTGAACACGAGCATCTGCATTGGCCTTTTTTCGATCCAGCGGTGCCAGTATTCTTTGCCATGCGTAAGGATCTGTTTGGGCAGCGCAGGCGCTTCGGCTGCTTCATTGGCCATGAAGCTACCCTGCTGAATGGTCTTGCGCAGGTTATAGATCATGATAAAGGCGCTGCCAATATAGAGTGTGCCGCCAATGCTGCGGGTAACATACATAGGTATGATATGTGTAACTGTTTCCAGGAACTGGAATTTCAGTTGTCCTTCTTCAGTAAAGGTTTTCCACATCATGCTTTGTGCAAAACCTGCCCAGTATAAAGGCAGCGCATACAATATGATACCGATGGTGCCGATCCAGAAATGCGTACCGGCCAGTTTTTTTGAATACAGCGTAGTACCCCACATTTTGGGAATGAGCCAGTACAATATACCGAAGGTGAGAAACCCATTCCAGCCCAGCGCGCCGATGTGCACGTGCGCAATGGTCCAGTCGGTAAAGTGCGAGATGGCATTTACATTTTTTAAACTCAGCATGGGTCCTTCAAAAGTGGCCATACCATAACAAGTGATTGCCACTACCAGGAATTTCAACACAGGATCTTCCCGTACTTTATCCCAGGCCCCTCTTAAAGTAAACAAGCCATTCAGCATACCTCCCCAGCTGGGAGCGATGAGCATGATGGAAAATACCACGCCCAATGACTGCGCCCAATCGGGTAAACTGGTATACAATAAATGGTGCGGACCAGCCCAGATATAGATAAAGATCAACGCCCAGAAGTGAATGATAGAAAGCCGGTAGCTGTACACCGGCCTGTTGGCCGCCTTGGGCAGGAAATAATACATCAACCCGAGGTAAGGCGTGGTGAGGAAGAAAGCCACCGCATTGTGCCCATACCACCATTGAACCAACGCATCCTGCACACCTGCATACCAGCTATAGCTTTTAAAAAGGGAAACAGGCAGTTCAAATGAGTTCACAATATGCAGCATGGCCACGGTGACCCAGGTTGCAATGTAAAACCAGATGGCCACATATAAATGCGATTCACGGCGCTTAAGAATAGTACCAAAGATGTTAATGCCAAATACTACCCATACGATGGTAATGGCAATATCGATGGGCCATTCCAATTCTGCATATTCCTTCCCGGTTGTGGCGCCGGCCCACAACGAAATAGCGCCCACTACAATAATGGCCTGCCAGCCCCAGAAATGGATCTTGCTAAGCAGGTCGCTAAACATCCTTGCTTTACACAGGCGCTGCAGGGAATAGTACACTCCCATGAAAATACCATTGCCTACGAAGGCAAAGATCACTGCATTGGTATGCACCGGGCGCATACGGCCGAAGGTAGTGGCAGGCAGCCCGAGATTGATCTTTGGATAAAACAAGGCAATAGATGCCCATAACCCGGCCAGCATGCCTACGATGCACCAGAACAGGACCGCGTAGGCAAACCATTTCACCGTTTTGTTGTCATAATAAAACTTTTCTACCTGCATATTGTGATTGTTTACGGTTCTTATTGGGTATCTACAGTAGTAGTGTCATCACCTGGCTTATCATCAAACAATATTCTCACCGGAGGAGAAAACTCATCATCATATTGCTTGTTCTTTACACTCCAGATAAACCCGGCCAGGAACAGGGCCGATACGGATATGCTGGCGCCCAGCAGAATGATAATTACTGTCATAAAACATTTGTTAACGGGTCAAAACTATTTAAGTCTGTACACGACAATGCTGATGTGGCTTATTGCGCCACCTGATTTTGATCAGGTGTAAAAATGACAAAGGGTGAACCGCCCTCAGCGGGCGCCCACCCTTTGTTACAGATCCAGTTGATTGGCCACCAGTCTGCTGCTGCCAAAAGTGACCAGCAGGATACTGAGACTGCTGGCAGGCATCAGGATTGCAGCGATCAGGGGAGAAAGCGTTCCCTGTACGGCAAAGTACAGACCGATCACATTGTAAACAATCGACAGAAAGAAACTGGCCATGATAATATAACGGTTGGCCTTGCACAAACGGATGAACTTAGGAAGCTTTGACAATTGCGCCGCTTCCAGGATGGCATCACTGGCCGGGGTAAAGTTGTTGGTATCTTCCGTCAGTGCAATGCCAGCATCGGCCTGGCGCAAAGCGCCTGCATCATTCAGGCCGTCGCCTATTACCATCACCCGCTTGCCCATCTTTTGTAATTGCTCCACGTGACGCAGTTTATCTTCGGGTCTTTGATTGAACAGCAAAGTGCTATTGTGAGCAAACAGCCTGCGCAGATTTTTCTCTTCCCGGTTGTTATCGCCGCTTACCAGGGAGAGCCGGTAGTGCTTCCTCAGTTTTTTGACCAGTTCAGGCACTTCATCACGGTAATGACTGGTAAATACAAAACATCCCTTGGATGCATAGTTCCAGTTGATGTACACACGGCTGCCTCCTGTATTGGACGGATGGACGTTCTTTGCATAGAAGGCGCTGCCCAATTGAATGAGCGTATCATTCACTATGCCAGCAACACCTTCGCCCGGTATTTCCCGGAATGCTTCCACCTGAAGGGAAGGATCATGGGGAAGCCAGCTGCACAAAGCACGTGTAAGGGGATGATTGGTTTGCGCAGCAACTGCGGCGATCATTTTCAACTGATCGTTGGAAAGCCTTTCGCCTTCATAGCCCACATTCATATCCTGCACTGTAGTAAGTGTGCCCGTTTTATCAAATACAATATGATCAGCTTTGGCAATGTCTTCAATAACCTGGGCATCCCGCAGGTAAAATTGGTTGCGGCCAAGAATACGCAGGATATTACCCTGTGTAAAAGTGCCCGACAGGAGCAGCGCGCAGGGGCAGGCCACGATCAACATGGCAGTAACGGCGTTGGCAATTCTGGAGGGGTCGTTGATCCACCAATAGAGGGCGGCAATAGCAGCCAGGCCAAACAATACATAAGTAAAATAACGGCTGATGAGGTGCACAAAAGACGACTGCTCTTTAGGTTGCTTCCGGCGCAAAGCGTCCTGGTTCCATAGCCTTGTTAAATAACTCTGCGCCACTTCCCTTGTCACCAGCACTTCGATGGTACCGCCTTTTTGCCGCCCGCCCGCATATACGATCTCTCCCATATCCTTGGGTATGGCCATCGACTCGCCGGTCACAAAACTGTAATCGATCAGTGCGTTGCCTCTTGTCAGAATACCATCTGCCGGAATGAGCTCTTCACTGTGAATACGCAGGGTATCGCCCGGCTTAACGACAGGCAGCGCTACCGCCATTTCACGGTCATCGGCTACTACCGTCACCGATATGGGGAAATAGGAAGTATAATCCCGTTCGAATGAAAGTTGACGGTAGGTTTTGTCCTGTAATACTTTTCCTGCGAGCATAAAAAATACAATGCCCGTCATAGAATCGAAATACCCCCCGCCGGTGCCGGACAACACTTCATAAAGACTCCTGCCAAAAGTGATGAAGATAGCCAATACAATGGGGGCATCGATGTTGAGAAAACGGTGGCGCAGGCTCTTCCATGCCGATTCATAAAAAGGAATGGCGCTATACAGCACGACGGGCAAGGCCAGTACAAGGTTCAACATACGAAAAATACCCTGTAGGTGTTGCTCGGAAGCAGCCAGGCCAAAATATTCCGGGAAGCTAAGCAACATGATATTGGCAAAGGAAAAGCCCGCCACCCCCAGTTGCTTAATATATTTTTTGTCCTGCGGCGGTCTCGCCCCGTTCAGGTCCGCCAGGCTGATATAGGGTTCATAGCCGATCTGCGTCAGCAATTCTGCGATCCTCCGCAAGCTTACTACCTGGTGGTTGATATCTATTTGGATCTCTTTACGGGTAAAATTGACGCGGGCCGCCAGCACACCCGGCTGTAATTTATGCAGGTGTTCCAGCAGGTACAAGCAGGAACTGCAATGGATATGCGGCAGGTAGAAAGTGACCCTGGTTTGCTCATTGTTCTGAAAACTAATAAGCTTCTGTATGATCCGGCTATCGTCGAGGAAGGCGAACTTATCTTTCCGTACGGGAATTTGTTGGGAAGCGCCAGGCTGCCGGTTCAGGGCATAATAATCGCATAGGCCCTGCTGATTGATCAGCTGGTAAACCGATCTGCAGCCTGCGCAGCAGAAATGGACGCCGGCAAGGCTGATGCCCTCATCCGGGCATTCTTCGCCGCAATGCGCGCACTGCAACCCCGTATGGTTCGTTGGTAACATAGTAGTAAATGATCGCCGAAATTAGATGCTCCCATCCACCGGTCTGCTGAGAGGCGTCAAAGCCGCACATGATTTTAATCAGTTCTGCGGGTTTTAGCAGGAAAATATTTACTATTGCAGTGGTAAATCATTCGGTAACCAAATCTTTCCACATGCAATCCCTGCTCATAATTGACGACCACGATGATATCCGCGAAAACATTGCAGAGATCCTTTCGCTGGCTGGCTATAAAACATTTAGCGCGGAGAATGGGAAAAAAGGAGTGGAAAAAGCACTACAGGAAAAGCCAGACCTCATTATTTGCGACATTATGATGCCTGAATTGGATGGATACGGTGTATTGCACCTGCTACGCAAAAATCCTGAAACGGAATTCATTCCTTTTATTTTCCTCACCGCTAAAACGGAAAGGTCGGATTTTCGTAAAGGCATGGAAATGGGCGCCGATGATTATATTACCAAGCCTTTTGATGATATTGAGTTACTCAACGCTGTGGAAATCCGCCTGAAAAAATCAACGATCCTGCAGAAGAAATATGCCACCGGAGAACAAGGCGCCACCGCCATGATCAATGACCTGCGGCAGTCGGGCCTGTTGAAAATGCAACTGGATAATTATGAAGCCTACAACAGTGCTAAAAAAACAACCTTGTATGCAGAAGGAAAAAGGCCCAAATACCTGTTTTATCTTAAATCGGGGAAAGTAAAAGTATATAGGCAGCATGAAGACGGTAAAGAATATATCGTGAACTTATATACCGCCGGAGACTTTATCGGTTACCTGCCTTTGCTGGAAAATAAGTCCTACGAGGATGCTGCCGAAATAATGGAAGAGGCCGAAATAATACAAATACCCCGGGAAGACTTTTTACAGACAGTTTACAACGATATGAGTATCGCCGGCCGCTTTATTAAACTGATCGCCCAAAATGTACAAGATAAAGAAGAGCGCCTGCTGAACCTGGCCTATGGCTCCCTGCGCAAACGGGTGGCAAAAGCCCTGGTGGATATCCATCAGAAATTCAACAAAGAGGCAGCCGATAAAAGTCCGATCAATATTTCCCGTGATGACCTGGCTCATTATGTAGGGACAGCTACGGAATCACTGATCCGGACCCTGAGTGATTTTAAATCTGAAAAGCTTATTGAGATCAAAGAAGGTAAGATCTTTATCACCAACCTGGAGAAACTAAAAAACCTGCTTTACTAAGGCCTTGTTCTGTCTTCATTTTGATCGTCACCCTGGTTTATCCGTACACCCGGCGCGAGGGATATTTCCATACCATGCTCATTCTGCTGTTTCAATGTCCAGCCATCCGTAATGGTGGTTTCCAGCCACAGCGTACCGCTTTTACGGAATACCTGCAGATGCAGGCCTAACCGGTCTTCAAAGAATTTTTCCAACTCCTGTACTGTCATATTTTCGGATATAATGATCTGTTCGGGCAAATTGGAGCCCAGATCATCCAGGTATAGAAATGGCGGCAATTTTTCCTGCTTTGGTGAACCGCCCTGGTAACTGTGCTTATGCTTAAACAATTCAAGCCTTAAAAAAGGGAACAACAGGTTAAATTCCCGCTGCACATCAATTACCTGGCTCCTGCTGTTTATTGGGATAATCATATACATTTTTTTACTTTTATACTACTGCCTTTCCAGACATGCTATAATAACAAAGCTACCGGTTGGAAAAGGCGCCGCAAATGATGTAAGAACGGGTTCCACCTGATCTTAATCATACCGGCAGCCTGCTTGACAGGGATCATAACCCGCTGTGACTGTTGTCAATACATGGTAGCTTTGTAATGGATAACTTTACGCTCTTTATCAACCTATTAGCACATGCACAACGGAAAACTTGTTACGCCGGCAGAAGCAGTTCAGTTGGTGAATTCCGGCAACCGGGTTTTTATTCATGGCGGGGCGGCCACACCTGTTTGCCTCGTAAAAGCGTTGCAGGAACGATATAGCCAGCTGCAGGAAGTAGAGTTGGTGAGCATTACGAATATGGGAGATATTGATTTCGACAAACCGGAATTCAGCAACCATTTTTTCTTCAATTCCCTTTTTGTTTCCGCCAATACCAGGGATGTTGTCAATAGCCACGATGGCGACTATGTACCCATCTTCCTGAGCCAGATACCGCAATTGTTCAGAAAAAACATTTTACCCATCGATGTAGCACTGGTACAGGTATCACCTCCCGACACCCATGGCTATTGTTCACTGGGTACTTCCGTAGATGTAGCCCTGGCAGCAGTGGACACAGCCAAAATAGTGATAGCACAGGTCAACCCACGCATGCCTCGTACCCATGGCGATGGGTTCATTCATGTTGACAAATTCCACGCCCTGGTGTGGCATGAAAGTGAGTTGCCCGAAGTGAACTATGCCGCCAAAACAAATACAGTAGTAAAGGAGATCGGTAAACAGGTAGCTGCGCTGATCGACAATGGCGCTACCCTGCAATTGGGGATCGGCGGTATTCCAGACCAGGTATTGCAAAACCTTACCGGCCATTCCAATCTTGGCTTACATACTGAAATGCTATCGGATGGAGTGATCCCCTTGATAGAGAAAGGCATTATCAACAATTCACAGAAGAAACTGAATACCGGTCGGTCAGTCACAGGCTTTTTATCTGGTACACGCAAGCTGTATGACTTTGTGCATGACAATCCCGCCATCCGCGTAATGGATATCGCTTATGTCAATGATACCAGTATTATCAGGCAGAACCCGAAAGCAACGGCCATCAACAGCGCCATTGAAATAGACCTTACCGGGCAGGTATGTGCCGACTCGATTGGTACTTTCCAGTTCTCCGGCATTGGCGGGCAAATGGATTTCATTCGCGGGGCTTCCCTTTCAGAAGAAGGAAAACCCATTATTGCCCTTCCCTCCACTACTACTAAAGGGGAATCGCGCATTGTGCCTTACCTCAAACAAGGAGCAGGTGTGGTGACCACGCGGGGCCATATCCATTGGGTGGTGACAGAATACGGAGCGGTGGACCTGTTTGGCAAAAACCTGAAACAAAGGGGAAAGGCCCTGATCAGCCTGGCGCATCCCCACCATCGTGAAGAACTGGAGCGCAGTTTTTTTGAACGCTATAAATGTTGTTAAACGGCTTGCAGGAAAGGCTCGCCTGATCAATCCGGGCAGGCAGCCGTTGCCAATGGGAAGATTTGTATTTCATTGTAGAGCATACCTGCATCCTCCGGTTTACATAAACTGGTGCCTGGGTTCATAATGGCCGCAGTACCACAGGCTACGCCCATCCTTAAAGCTTCCTGCATGGTTTTTCCCTGACTAAGGCTGTAAACGATACCTCCCACCATACTATCGCCCGCACCTACGCTGCTTTGGGGTTTAATAATGGGGGGAATAGCCCGGTAACATTCATCAGCCGTTACCAGTATGGCGCCCCTGGCATCCATTGACACCACCACTATGCTGCAATGCCCACTGGTAATCAAATGGTGCGCTTCTTCCCTCACCTGGTATTCATTCAATTCTTTCTTTCCACTCAGTTCTGCCAACTCCGACAAGTTCGGCTTAATCAACCAGGCCCCTACCCTTACCGCCATTTGCAAGGTCTCTCCGGCGGCATCAACTATCAACTTCGCCTGCTTTTCCCGGGCAATGGAAGCGATCTGCCGGAAAAGGTCGCGGGGCGCATTATCCTGGATGCTGCCGCTAACTATGATGAAGGCGGCGTCCTCTGTTCCGCTGATCACCCGCAGGCAGGCCTGCCACTCCTGCAGAGTGAGGGGTTCGCCCGGCATACCCAGCCGATATTGCTTATGCGTGCCCGTTTCTGTAAGCATGATGTTCTCCCGTATGGGATGCGTAGTGGGTATTGTCAATGTCGTTACTACTTCTTTCTTCAATAGTTCGTCCAGCAGCACGCCGGTAGAACCGCCCGACGGGTAAATTGCCGTGACAGGAAGCCCCAGCCTTTTGATCACCCGGGCCACATTGATACCCCCGCCGCCTGGTTGAAGCTGCTCAACAGTACAATGTAGTTTTTTATCGGGTATCAGTGCCGGTACGGATATGCTTTTGTCAATACAGGGATTGAATGTGATAGTTATTATAGAAGACATAAAACTTATTGATACTTACAAGGTAAATGCTGCTACCAAAAGATCTCCTGACAACAATCAGTTACGGGCATGATCCTCGTATTATATAGGGCCTATACAAGCCAGTAGCTTTACACAATATTCAATACAATCTTACAGCATATGAAAGCATTAGTTTACCACGGCCCGGGCCAGAAAGCCTGGGAGGAAAAGCCCCGGCCAACAATTACAGAGCCTACCGATGCCATCATAAAAATGTATAAGACCACCATCTGCGGCACAGACCTGCATATCCTCAAAGGAGATGTGCCGGCAGTGACAGATGGACGTATACTCGGTCATGAAGGTGTGGGTATCGTTGAAGAAACAGGTAGCGCAGTCACCAGTTTTAAAAAAGGCGATCATGTGCTGATCTCCTGTATTTCCTCCTGCGGTAAATGCAGGTATTGCAAAAAAGGCATGTACTCACATTGCGAAAAAGGAGGCTGGATATTAGGGCATTTGATCGATGGCACCCAGGCAGAATATGTGCGTATCCCTTTTGCAGACAATAGCCTTTACCATATACCCGCTAATGCCGATGAAGAGGCCCTTGTAATGCTGAGCGATATACTGCCCACCGGTTTTGAATGTGGTGTGCTCAATGGAAAAATACAGCCCGGCAACACCGTGGCTATCGTAGGAGCCGGCCCCATTGGCCTGGCGGCTTTACTCACTGCACAGTTCTATTCACCTGCTAAGATCATTATGATCGACCCGGATGATAACCGCCTTGAAACAGCAAAGCGTTTCGGCGCCACAGCCATCATCAACAACAGCAAGCAAAATGCTATTGAGGCAGTAAAACAACTTACCAATAATATTGGCGTTGATACAGCTATTGAAGCAGTAGGCATACCCGCTACTTTTGAACTTTGCCAATCATTGGTAGGTCCCGGCGGTACCATTGCCAACATCGGTGTACATGGTAAAAGTGTAGAACTGCACCTGGAAACCCTGTGGGCGCACAATATCACCATTACTACCCGCTTGGTGGACACTGTTACCACGCCTTTGCTGCTGGAAACAGTGCAATCTAAAAAACTCGATCCACAGCAATTGATCACCCACCGGTTCAAATTAAGTGACATTATCAATGCTTATGAGACCTTTCAACATGCCGCTAAAGAAAAAGCCTTGAAAGTGATCCTTACCAATGAGTGAGGCCCGGATAAATATACAATAAACAGGGAATTGCCTGGCGGCAAAGCCTGCATCATAAAGAATGGCGGAGTCTTACCCGTTGTAAGCCCCCGCCATCTTTTTTTCTGCTAAAGCCGTTCTTCTACTTAAACCTTATATTCAGCGATATGCTATTAGCATTCAGATCATTGCTTCTTGTATAATGTCCATAGCGCAACTCCAGCATATTGAAGTGCTGCATGCCGAATACGCCTTTGGGAGGCGCCAGGCGGATGCCTGCTCCCAGGAAATTACTGTTGAACTTCGACAGGTCGTAATTACTGGTATAATAAGTATCAGAACCCGTGTGTTGTCCATAGGGCGCAAAATACTTAACAGCCGACTGATTATAGAACCGGTAAAAAGGGCTGACAGAAAGGAAGGGAGTGATCTTCACCGGTACTTCTATATTGGCTGTATGCGAGGTGATACCCCAGTCATCCTTATAAAAACGATAGTAGGTCCTGATGATGATGCGGTCACCTAAAAAGTAATTGGCCCTGAAGCCAAGAGGAATCTTAAAACGACTATCGGGCAATTTCTCCTGGTGCACCGTGCCATCATTGAAATACACCCGGTAAAAAGGCAGGCTCAGAAAGCCTTGTTGGTGCACCAGGTCAGCCAGCAACATTACCTGCAGGTTTTTGTTGATGACCTGCGACCAGGACAGTGATCCGGCAATGGTGGTGCGGTTATCACTCCCATAGCTATTCTCGTCACTGCCGCCGCCGGGCCTTAATTCTGTGGGCGTCACCAGTTTTACCTGGTCAAAGTATCCCTGCAGCCGGGCGGAAAACTCCCCGTTCCTGTCCCTGGTCTTTTTAGCAAACCCCACATTCACTCCGAAGGACTGGTAATCAAATTCGGAAGACGAAGAAGCCCCCAGGCTAAAAGTGGTGCCTTTTTTTTCATTCTCTACACTCCAGGTAAGTGAAGGATAGATACGGGTATCGGAATAAGAAGCCGATGAATTGGCTTTCAGATCCACTTTATCGGAGGAGGCCGATGAATAATGATCGATACCTACTTCCAGACCAAATGTGTGTTTACGCAGTTTACGATCGTACTTAGACAACTTAATATCAAATACATTGGCGATATCTGTTAGCTTTTGTGTACCAATACCGCCGGTCACAGCGGCATGATCGCCTGTTTGTCCGTAGTAGCTGGACACCAGGTTTATTTCTTCTATCTTCAGTTTCCTGGCCTCAAACCCCGTAGTATCAGGCGCCTGCTGTGTGTATCCTTTCAGCAGGGCAAGTATTCCCAGGACCGTTAAAAACACCTGTTTCATATTATAACTTTGATCATTAAATAAGGTTAACTCAATTACAGCCGCAGCCGCCGCCACTTTTACCGGCATTGGCGCCGGAAGCCCCCTCCCGGTAGGATTGGAAATTAAGTTCCGTTTTCTCCACTTTCCGGTTGCCCAGCGTCATCTCTGCATCATTGAGTTTATTTTTCTGGTACTCCTTTACAGTAGTACAGGAGGCCGCTACTATTACCAGTGCCGCCAGTGCGATTATACTTTTTGTGTTGCTCATTCTAAATGGGTGTTTTTTGAAGAATAGATCTTATTGTGATCGTCCACGATAATACAACCCAGGTAATCGATCTGGTCAATGAGGTGAAGGCCCGCCTTCACACCCATTACCATTACCGGGGTCGCCATAGCATCCGCGATCTCTGCATAGGGACTGATGATGGTAACGCTTTTAATGCCCGATACCGGCATCCCGGTTTTGGGGTTGATGGTATGCGAATATTTCCTGCCATCTATCAATACATACTTTTCATAATTGCCCGAAGTGGCAATGGCCAGGTTGGAAATATTGAGCCAGGAAAAAGCCGACCGCGCATCATCAGGATGGGCTATGCCGATGGTCCAGGGCTTATTATCGGCCTGTGTGCCCCAGGTGATCAGATCGCCTGACGCATTTACAATGCCGCTTTGTACCCCTTCTTTCACCAGTAATGCTTTGGCCATATCGGCTGCATACCCTTTACCAATGCCACCAAACCCTATGCGCATGCCTTTCTCTTTCAGTAACACAGTGCCCGCGGCTTCGTCGAGCAATACATTCCGGTAATTGATGAGCTTTACCGCCGCCCTGGCAATAAGAGGATCAGGCAACTGCTTCATATTCCTGTCAAAGTTCCACAGGCGCTTATCTACAGAACCGTAAGTAATATCAAAAGCGCCATCAGTAACCGCGGAGATCTTCAATGACCTTTTGATCAGGGCGAATACTTCCGGGTCCACTTTTACAGGACTTATACCCGCCTGTTGATTCACCTGGTTGGTTTGACTGTTCTCATCAAAGGTGGTCAGCAGCCTTTCGATGCGCCTGATCTCAGCAATAGCCATCGCTATTTTTTCACGCGCCCAGGCTTCCGCTGGAGCCACTACAGTGATTTCAAAGTGGTTGCCCATCAGCCGTTCCGATTGCTTATACTCTACCAGCGCTGTATCAGTGACTATGGCCATCGCAAAGGGTTTTAACCTGTTCTACAAATTGGTTGCCATCTGTTGGAAGGCCGTCCCATGACCTAACCACCTTCCCTTCTGCCGTGAGCAGCAGGGTGAAAGGGAATTTGCCCTGCGGATTGTATTGATCCGCCAGTGCTTCATTGTGCTTTTGCTGCTCTTTGGGCAACTGGTTCTTTTTATTACGGGGAAAATCTGCGTTGACCAATACCAATACGCTGTCTGCCATTTGCGAAAAGGCATTCCCGTCAAATATTTCTTTTCGTAACCGGATACAGGGACCACACCAGTCGGAGCCGGAAAAATTCAACAGGATCAACCGGTCTTTTTCCTTAGCGATCTTCTTCGCCGATTCAAAATCCGTTTGCCACGCGGCAGGCGACAGGCCCATGCCGGTGAGCAACATAAGAAAAACAAGTTTCATGATGTATTAATTTAGATCAAATCAGGTCAGTTCACCCAATGGGCTACCCATCCTTTTACAATTGGCAGCTGATCGTTAAAAAAAATAAGCGTTGGTGGTAAAAGCAGGTAGTGATAGCGATAAGGGAAATGATAAAAGGTAAAAATACTCAAGTTGCAGACCTTGCAAAGCCATTCCCCTTTGTATTAACAACCCGTTTACCAACCTTATGATATTCTTTACAATTGTTGCATTCAGTCAGCTTTTTGTGCCTGTTTTATTTTATACCGGGTGAACAATTTTACCCCTTCCAGCCAACCGGTAGATACGATAGCCACCCCTATACAGGTTGCCAGCATGGATAAGGAAATGGGGTGCAGCCTAAACAGGTCACGAACCACAGGGATGTATAAGAGGGCTGCTATGAACAACAGAGTTGCTCCAATGATGAGCGGCACCAGCACATTCCGGTACAGAATGGTCTTAAACACCGGGTACACAAAAGACCTGTTGAGCTGCGTTAAAAAGATATTGCAGAACAACAAGGTGATAAAGATCACGGTGCGTACAGTAGGTTCTGTTTCCCCTGCCTGTAAATAATAATAGCCAAGGCCCAGGCATCCGGTCGTAATGGCCAATCCCTGCAGGATGCTCAACACCAATTGCCGGAAGGAAAGAAAGGTATAGCTGATCTTCCTGGGCGGCCTTGTCATAGTTCCCTCTTCCACGGGCTCGTTTTCATAAATGATCGAGCAGGTAGGTCCCATGATGAGCTCCAGGAAAATAACATGCAGCGGCGAAAAGATGTCGGTAAACTTCCACAGCAACAAAGGCAGCAACACTATGAGTATGATGGGAATATGGATGGAGATGATGTACTGAATGGCTTTCTTGAGGTTGTCATAGATCTTCCGGCCAAGCGCAACGGCCTCAGTCATACTACTCAGGTCATCATCGGCCAATATTAAGGAGGCCGCATTCCGAGCCACTTCACTGCCACGCTTACCCATGGCCACACCAATATGGGCTGCTTTCAGGGCAGGGGCGTCATTCACACCATCGCCTGTCATAGCTACAATTTCACCGGCAGCTTTGAGCGCATTCACCACCTTTAATTTGGCTTCGGGAAACATCCGTACAAACATGTTTGTGTCCTTAGCCCGCTGTTGAAGCACCTCTTCCGGCATGTCCATTACCTCATGACCCGTAAGCAGTGCTCCTTTGGTATCCAGGCCTGCCTGTGCCGCTATGGCCAGGGCTGTTTCAGCATAGTCACCGGTGATCATCTTTACGGCAATACCTGCTGCCAGGAAACTACGGATGGTTGCCGGTGTACTGGCCCTGACAGGGTCTTCAAAAGCAACCAGCCCGAGGAAGTCAAAAGTAAAATCTTCCTGCGATGCCGGCCATTCCTTATACCCGCCAGCTGCTTTTGCCACTGCCAGTACGCGGTATCCTTTACGTGCATACGCCGTACTTTGGGCCAGGTATGCTGCTTTCTTATTGGGAGGCAGGCTACTGTTGCGCAAAACAGCTTCTGGCGCGCCCTTGGCAGCGATCACCGTACGGCCGGCCGCATTCCTGAACACATGGGTCATCATGGGTGGTGCACCATCCAGGGGATATTCATGCACCTGCCGGAAAAGTGGTCGCAGGTCGGTGGTGGCAGTCCGTGCATATAATGCGTGGATCGCTTTTTCCATGGGGTCAAAGGGTGCTGTTTCGCTGGACCACATAGCATATTCCAACAATTCCAGCGGCAAAGAAGTATGATCACGTAATGCAATGGAACAATCATCCGCGGCATTGAACAGGTACACGATCTCCATTTTATTCTGGGTCAATGTTCCTGTTTTATCTACACAGATCACCGTAGCCGCCCCCAGGGTTTCCACATACTGGGGCTGTTTTACAATGATATTTTTCTTCAATAGCCGGAAAGCGCCCAGGGCCTGGAAAGTGCTGAAAGCTACCGGTATTTCTTCGGGCAATATGCTCATGGCCAGGGTAAGCCCCTGTAAGAAAGCCTGGTTAAAACTACCGGACAGGTACAGGTTGAACCCCACCACAATAACAAAGGCGATAATACCGACGATCACCATTTTCCGCACAAAATCATGTATCTGCTGCTGCAGGGGTGTTTTCTGAACACTTACCGCGCTCAATGATTGACCGATCTGTCCAAACCTGGTTTGCCGGCCCACTGCCGTCACTTTCATCCTGCCACCGCCCGATGTCACCAGCGTACCTTTGTACACTGCATTATCGGCTGCCGCTGATTTCGCAATAGCAAAGGGCTCGCCCGTAAGGGTAGACTCATTTACCGTGAGGTCATTCGATAAGAGGATGCTTCCATCTGCCTGTACGATGATCCCTTCCTCCAGGATCACGATATCACCCACCACTATGTCCTCAGCAGGTATCGATACCACTACCCCATCGCGCAGTACCTTTGCCCTTGGCGCCGCCAGTTTATTGAGCGCCTGCACCGCGCTGGTGCTGCGGTAATCCTGGAATAGTGAAATGCCACTTACCAATAGCAAGGCTATCAGCATGATGAAACCATCCTGCAACTGCCCCAATGTAAAATAAATAACACAGGTTACCAGCAATAGCAGGAACATCGGTTCTTTCACGATACCCCATAAAACCGCTCCAAAAACGGAACTATTCTCTCGTTCTGCGATATTGCTGCCATATTGCCGCCTGCTTTCCTGTACCTGCATGGCGGTAAGCCCCTGTTCAATGACTGTAAGCTCCATGTAAACAAGTTAAATAAAACATAGCTATGTCTAAAGATCAATTGGGATGACTATACCCTTGGAGGCTGGAAGATAGCAGCGGTTGCTAAGGAAAGGGGGACAATCTCATTTACAATCGGTTGTAACACAGGCCTGTAAGCCGGTGCGCTAAAATCTATTGTGGGAACAACGGGTACAACAGAAGGAGCGTTGAGACAAAAAGTATCGGGGGTAGTTTTAAAAGGCAGTTGCATATCCTGGGCATAATCTGCATCAAAGGGCTGTGCATCTATATAATGCATCTTAAAAAATGATCCCAGGGTAATATAAGGGCTCTCCTGCTTGTGTTTTATATAGTGGGTTACCAGTAGTGGCAGCTTCAGTACCTGACAGGCATTCGTAGCGCCAAACAGGTATACGGCCATCAACAATATTGCTGCCTTCTCTTTCACCTCGTAAAGTTATTTAAAAATTGGTTAAGTAAAAGCTAATGCAAATTTGTAAATCAAGGAAAAGCGTTGCAGCGCGCATATCATGAAAAACAATGTTAAGTATAATGAACAAACCCATTAATAAGGATATATAGGCCCATTGCCAATACGAACCGCCAAAACCTTTTTTTAATTTTCCGGCAGGTTTTTTACGATTGAAGTAACTCCCCAACAGAATGCCTGCCACGGCCAGCCCAAGGCTGAGTTTACTCATACCGGAAAATGAGGCCTCTCATACTTGTATGTAACTTAAGGCACTTATAGACTGTAGGCTGTAGCTCATCTTTGTGCGAACAAACCCCACGCTTACTCAAAAAATAATGCATATGAAAGTTGAACAGATCTATACGGGATGCCTTGCGGAAGCAGCTTATTATATCGAAAGCAATGGCGAAGCGGCCATTATCGATCCCTTGCGGGAAACACAGCCTTATATAGACCGGGCAGCACGCAATGGCGCTACCATTAAATACATTCTGGAAACCCATTTTCATGCCGACTTTGTAAGCGGCCATCAGGAACTGGCGGCGAAAACAGGCGCAACCATTGTATTTGGTCCTACTGCCACACCAGGCTATGATGCACATGTGGCACAGGATGGTGAAGTATTAAAATTAGGTAATGTGACCATTAAGGTATTGCACACGCCCGGCCATACGATGGAGTCTGCCACCTATTTATTGCAGGATGAAAACGGCAAGGATCACGCCATCTTTACAGGTGATACTTTGTTCATTGGAGATGTTGGCCGGCCAGACCTCGTACAAAAATTGAAGGCGGAGATCACACCCGAACTGCTGGCCGGACTGTTGTATGATTCACTGCGCCAGAAGATCATGCCATTGGCGGATGACATTATAATATATCCAGGCCATGGGGCCGGCAGTGCCTGCGGTAAGCATATGAGCAAGGAAACAACTGATACCCTGCGCAATCAGAAGACATTCAACTATGCCTTACGCACAGACATGACACGCGATGAGTTCATCAAAGAAGTGACAACAGGTCTGGTAGCTCCACCTCAATATTTTCCATACAATGTGCTGATGAATGTACAAGGCGGCATGCCTGATATTGAAGAGGTGATCAAAAGAGGTACCATGCCTTTACCGCCTGCGGAGTTTCAACTGGTATGGGATCACGAGGAGGCGCTGGTGATCGATACCAGACGTAAAGAGGCTTATGCAAACAGCTTTATACCAGGCTCCATTTTCATTGGGCTCGACGACAATTTCGCTCCCTGGGTAGGCACTCTGGTCTCCAACCTCAGGCAGCCGATCTTACTGGTGGCCGATGAGGACCGGGTGGAAGAAGCCGTAGTAAGACTTTCAAGAGTAGGATATGACAACTCTATTGGTTACCTGAAAGGCGGTATCTGTGCCTGGAAAGAAGCCGGTTATAGAACGGATAGTGTAGAGGAAGTAAGCCCTGATGTATTTGCCAGCCTGTACAGGGTTGACAAGCAGATCAACCTGCTCGATGTAAGGCGCGAAAGCGAATACCGTACACAGCACCTGGAAGGGGCCGTCAGTTTTCCGCTGGACTTTATTAACCAGCACATGAGTGAGTTGGACAAAAGCAAAGAATATTACCTGCACTGCGCAGGAGGTTACCGGTCTTTGATCACAGCGTCCATACTGCAATCGAGGGGGTATAACCGGATCGTAAATATTAAGGACGGGTTTAAAGGACTTGTTGGAACTGGTTTGCCCCTGACCGCATTTGAAGAACAAAGATCAATGCTTTAGCAAACATCTACACCCTTTCTGTTACTTATTGGCTGATCAAGCGGAACCCCCGAAATACTTTGCGATGATGAAGAAGCTCAATAAGGTAAACCGGCCTTTGCCAACCCAATTGCCTCTCTATCAGCACAATAAGAACATACTGTTTTTTCAGGAGGTATGAACAAGTGGTTACAGGAAGGTAACATAGTGGTTTCCTGATCGTTTGAAATTTTAATTCAAACATATTCCCAAAGGGCGGTTCCGGAGAACTGCCCTTTTTGACTTTTTTTGTTTGGTATCTAATGACAAACACAGGAATGCCATCATTTTTCATAGCAGGGTATGATTACGGTCATTCGTTTTATCTTCCTTAACCTTCAACTTTGACTCTATATCAAAGACGAAACAACTGTATACGCCGCTATTTTAAGCCTGTGCTTACTTTTACAATAAACTGATGATGATTACTGCCAATACAAAAAGCGTGATAAAGGTGTAGAGCAGGTCCTTTTCAAGCACAAAACCTACCACGGAAAATAATACTCTGGCGATAGGCGTTGCGATCAATACCAGGATGCCCAGTTGGATAAGGGCCCTGCCCCGGCCCTCCATGGCATTCTTCCATATTGCTGCTATTTGGGTCAATCTTTTGGGTTCGCCTTCAAAAACATGATAAGCAGGTCTTCCCGCACCGTGCTGCCAAAGATAAATGGATGCGCCTGCCGCTACTATAAGCGCAGCAATCAATACGCCATACCGCAGCAGGCTGCCCATGATAGACTCTATATTTTTATCGGATATATGCTTACTGTTATTCATAGTTTACAGTTCGTGCGTGATGCCGTTGTAGATCATTTCCAGGGCAAGAAAGAGCACCACAATGGCAAATAATATTTTCAGGGCTTTGGTATTGGCCTTGAACAATATTTTTGATCCCACATAAGCGCCCAGCAGTACCCCCAACATGACGGGCATGGAAAGCCCCGGATCGATATACCCTCGCTTAAGATAAATACCGGCGCTGGCTGCAGCAGTAACACCGATCATAAAATTGCTGGTAGTGGTGGATACTTTGAAGGGTATTTGCATAATCCTGTCCATAGCTATTACTTTCAATGCACCGGAACCAATTCCCAATATCCCCGAAATAATGCCTGCAATATTCATCATTACAAAACCTCCGGCCACATGCTTTACGGAATAATGCTGTATGCCTGCTTCCGTGGGAAAGCTGCCGTTTAGTTTTAGCCGGCGGGACAACCTGCTACCTTGTACCGTACTTATGTTCTCTGTGTGGTGTGTAAAAGCGGTGAGTGCAGACAGTATGAGAATGATGCCAAATACGATGGCAATCCATGAAGTAGCAATGTACGTTGCAAGGAAAGCACCTGCTAAAGCGCCAATCGTAGTAGCCACTTCCAGGAACATGCCCAACCGGATATTGGTAATACCTTCTTTAACGTAAGCGGCGGCAGCCCCTGATGAGGTGGCTATAACACTTACCAGCGAAGTGCCGATAGCATAATGGATATCCACTTTGAATACGAGGGTGAGCAGCGGTATCAATACCACCCCTCCGCCCAGGCCGGTAAGTGATCCCAGCAAACCGGCGAGGGCTGCCCCTGAAAAAAGCAGGATAGTAAAAACCAGTACAGACATCTTACCCTAAAAATAAGAAACACATCTATACAAAGTCCTGCTGTACCGCATTATAGTTATTGATCCGGGCTGAAATATCAGTAACTTTCACTGATGATCTTCTCTGCCTGGTTAATATTCTCGATCCCTTTCAGCAATGCGTCGGGATTAAAAGAAATGCTATCGATGCTTTGTTCGGCCAGAAATTGAGTAAAAGCAGGAAAGTCACTGGGCGCCTGTCCGCAAAGACCAACATGCACCCCGCTCTTTTTAGCTTCACGGATCACCATGGAGAACATCTTCTTCGCCGCCTTATCCTGCTCATCGAACAGGTCGGAAACGATGGCAGAATCACGGTCTACACCCAGCGTAAGTTGGGTAAGATCGTTGGAACCGATGGAAAAGCCATCGAAGATGCGGGCAAACTCACTTGCCAGCAATACATTCGAAGGTATCTCGGCCATCACCAACACTTTCAATCCTTGCCGTCCTCTTGCCAGTCCGCATTCATCCATCACTTGCAACACTTTCTCACCTTCGGCTACCGTTCTGCAAAAAGGTATCATCACATTTACATTGGTGAGCCCCATTTCCTCGCGTACAATGCGAATGGCTTTACATTCGAGTTCGAAGCCTTCCCGGTAGCGCTCATTGTAATACCGTGAAGCGCCGCGGAAACCCAGCATCGGATTTTCTTCTTCCGGCTCAAATTCTTTTCCTCCAAGAAGATTGGCATATTCATTGGTCTTGAAATCGCTCATGCGCACGATCACTTCCCTGGGATAGAAGGCCGCGGCAATGGTGGCAATACCCTGTGACAATTTATCGGTGAAATAATCCCGCTTGTCAGCATATTGGAAGGTAAGCGCTTCTATGGCTTGTTTTACTGCTCCATCTTTGAGGGTATTAAATTTTACCAGCGCCATAGGATGTACCTTAATGGCATGGGTAATGATAAACTCCATACGCATCAGTCCAACCCCTTTGCTTGGGTAGAAAGAAAGCTGGAAAGCTTTTTCCGGGTCACCCAGTATCATCATCACATCTATAAATACCGGCATTTCTATCCGGGAAAAATCAAGAGCGTTCTCTTCATATTTGAGCATCCCTTTATATACAAATCCCGTTTTACCTTCTGCACAGGATACAGTCACAAGATCACCATCCTGTATTTTTTGGGTGGCATCAGAACAGCCCACAATGGCTGGTACGCCCAATTCCCGGGCAACGATGGAAGCATGGCTGGTGCGGCCTCCCTTATCAGTAATGATGCCCCCCGCATTTTTGAGTACCGGGTCCCAGTCGGGACTGGTAATTTCAGTTACTACGATCTCCCCCGGTTTTAACCGGTCAGCATCTTTAGGCGAATGCAGTATCCGGGCAATACCGGTAGCTATCTTACTGCCAATAGCCTCACCTGTAGTAAGGCGCTCACCTGTTTCCAATAATTTATATTCAGTGACCTGGTAAGCATTTTTACTGCTGTGCACCGTTTCAGGGCGGGCCTGCACAATGAACAAACCACCGGTATGACCATCTTTGGCCCATTCTATATCCATTGGTTTGCCATAATGATCTTCTATCAGCAAAGCCCAATTGGCCAATGTCGTTATTTCAGCATCACTCAATACATACTGGTTACGTTTATCCAAAGGCGTATCTACATTTACTGTACCCGTTTCTCCATATACCATGGTCCTGGCTTTTTCTCCCAGCGTCTTTTGGATGATGGCCTTTTTACCCTTCCTGAGCGTTTCCTTAAAAATGATAAACTCATCGGGGGTAACGGTTCCCTGTACTACGTTCTCACCCAAACCCCAGGCACCCGACAGGTGAACAACCCCCTTGAAGCCAGACTCGGGTTCCACAGTAAATGCCACACCGGCACAACCCAGGTCGGCCCGTACCATTCTTTGTATGCCGGCCGACAAAGCTACTTCGTTGTGCCGGAAACCATTGTCTTCCCGGTATTTGATGGCACGATCGGTATACAATGAAACAAAACATTGATGAACAGCCTCCAACAAGGCTTTTTCACCGGTTACATTGAGAAAGGATTCATGCTGCCCCGCAAAACTGGCTTCGGGCAGGTCTTCTGCTGTTGCGCTGCTGCGCACAGCCACTGTAAGGTCTTTACTGCCGGAAAATGCATGGTAAGTACGGATGATCTCTTCGCGGAGATCTGGCTGCAATTCGGCTTGCTGCAGCAGCGCCCGTGCTTTAGCCCCCGTCTCTTTGAGATTGGTAAACTGTTGGCGGTCCAGTTGCCGCATCAATGCATCCAATGGTTGATCCAGATTATTGTGCTGAAGGAATAAACGGAATGCAATGGCAGTTGTGGCAAAGCCATCAGGCACATTGATGCCTTTCCTGGCAAGCTGCGAAAGCATTTCACCAAGAGAAGCATTCTTTCCACCTACAACAGCGACATCCTGCATCGATACTTCCTTTAATTGTTTTATATAAGTGCTCATGGTAACTTTTTTTTTAAAAGATCAAACCATTTTTTCCCTGCTTTTGCCAGCCAACGTCCCGAGAGCAGGGAGAAGCCCCAGGATACTGTACTCATCAATACCTGGCTGCTGTTCTTCAACCCCTGCCATTGATGCGTCATTTTCTCTTCCAGCCTGATCTGCTTTTGCAGCAACTTTTGCTGTTCTGCCTGGAGTTGGTGTATATTTTTAATCTTCTTCATCGGCCACCTCGTTTTTAAACAGTTGATGAATGATCTTATTCATGACCGGAATACGGATCATCCGTTCTTTAGCGCCCCAGGTAATGATACCTGCAAGCAGGTAAATGACAGCCACTACCAGGAAGCCGCTCCAGGGTTTACCAATCCACGCCGACAAGGCTAAGGCGCCGGCAATACTGCCAAATACCAGTACGAATAAGAACACTACTGCCACGATAGCGCCAGCCACCAGATCGGAAATGATAAGAGAAGTTTTTTCTGCGGCCTTTAATTTCATCGAATCCACCCGCGTATTCACATATTCTTTTGCTGCGGCTGCCAGTTCGTGAATGCCAGTCATTGGTCCTTCCATATACCTTGTTTAAAATTTAACATTAGGCGAAACCGTTACCGGCTTCCTCCATTTCCTTTTTGAGGTTATCAGTGGCCTTGCAGCATTGATTCTTCAGGCCTTCCGCCATTTTCTTTCCTTCTTCGCTGAGTTTACGGCGTGTTTCGGTTCCTTTATCGGGGGCGAATAAAATGCCTGCAATAGCGCCTGCTACGGCGCCGATGGCCAATGCAACGAGTATTTTAGAGCTGTTTTTCATTGTAAATGCTTTTAAGATGAAATGATAGTGCTAAGTTATTCAGCGCCTACCCGGTAATCTATGACAGGGATCAACGGAAACGCTGATCATGCTCAATCAAAAAAAATGTACGGTCCTGTATTTTTACCTATATGGATACTCAACACCTGACAAGCCGTTCTTACAGCAGGTTACTACAGCTTACCGTATTCCTGCTGGTGATCCTATACTTTGGGAGGACCTTATTTATTCCTATGTGTTATGGATTGTTGATCGCCATTGTATTATACCCCGTATGCCGGTGGCTGGAGCAACACGGCTGGCCGCGTAGCCTGGCAATCACAGCCGGATTACTGATCGTGGCTCTGTTATTTGCCACCCTGGTGGCCTTATTGCTCATACAACTCCATGTATTCTGGAAAGACTTTCCGGCATTACTGACCAAACTGAAGCCCGCCTTACTACAATTTCAGGCCTGGATCGCTTCTTTTGGTATTTCCACTCCTTCCCAAGACCAATGGTGGCAGCAAACGCTTCAACAGATGGGCAGTAATATGGGCAGATTTATCAAAGTGACCTTATCGGCTGGCATGAGCGGGTTTGTGACCTTGTTCCTCGTACCGGTATATGCCGCCTTATTCCTGTATAACAGGGCCGTATTTGTACGATTCCTGGCCCGGCTTGTGGGCACTGAATACAGTGAGCAATTGCAGGTAGTATTGCAGGAAGTGATCCATACCTATTTCAACTTTATCAAAGGCATGATCATCGTATACCTTATCGTGGGTACACTCAATAGCATTGGCTTACTGGCGCTCGGTATCCCCCATGCCATATTATTTGGCATGCTTACGGCGGTCATGACAATTATTCCTTATGTAGGCATTTTCATCAGTGCCCTGCTGCCCATATCTGTTGCCTGGATCACTAAAGATTCCATCTGGTATCCCTTGGGTGTGGTGGCCGTTTTCGCCTTTGTTCAATACCTCGAAGGGAACCTGATTTTCCCCCGGGTGGTGGCATCCCAGTTAAAAGTAAGCACCTGGGCCACCCTGGTAGCCATTTTTGCCGGTGGTATCCTGTGGGGTGTATCCGGCATGATCCTCTTTATTCCTTTTACCGGCATTCTTAAGATCATCAGCGACCATTTACCAGGCACCTTCCTGGGACATTTGAATGTATTACTCGACAGAGATCCTAAAAAATAACAACCATGGCTTTCACCTTTCACCATCCGTATGAAGCAGTACCGCCCTATCAAAAACGGGTGGCTTATTGCTGCATGGAATTTGCCATCGCACAGCCGTTGAAGACCTATGCAGGCGGGCTGGGCTTCCTGGCCGGCTCGCATATGCGCAGCGCCTATAATCTTAAACAGCCGGTGGTGGGGATCGGCATCCTGTGGAAATATGGTTACTACACCCAGGTACGCCAGCAGGATCAAACCATGGGTGTGCTGTTTGAAGAGAAGATCTATGGCTTTTTAGAACCAACCGATATCCGGTTCACCATTCGCGTGTCACAACACGATGTATGGGTAACCGCTTATTACCTGCCCCCGGAAGTCTTCGGCTCAGCGCCCGTTTTCCTGCTCAGCACCGACCTGCCGGAAAATGATTACGTATCCAGAACCATCTCCCATAAACTCTACGATGCCAATCCCGAAACCTCCATTGCCGGCTCCATTTTACTGGGTATTGGCAGCGTCAAACTCCTGGAAATACTGGGATGGGAGCCCGATATATATCACCTCAACGAATCACATGGCCTTCCCCTGGCTTTTTACCTGTATAATAAGTATAAGAATACCCGGTTGTTAAAGGAAAAACTGGTCTATACCAACCATACCCCGGAAGAAAGCGGCAACCGGAAAACGGCCATCCAGTTATTGGAGAAAATGGGATTCTTCTGCGATATACCGCTCACAGAAGTAAAAGGCATCACACAAACATCCGGCGATGAATTGAACCATACCCTGGTGGCTCTCCGGCTGGCCGGTTTAGCCAACGGTGTTTCAACAATGCACAGCCAATACTTACAAAGGCAGTACCAGGCTCAACCCGGCGTTTGTCCTATTAAGTCAATTACCAACGCACAGCATTTTGGGTATTGGCACGCTCCCGAAATGTATGCAGCATTGGCTGCGGCAGACGATACGGCATTGCTGGCTGCGAAGGCGAAAGCAAAAACAGCTTTGTTTGACGAAGTAGCTGACCAATGCGGAGAGATCTACAATACCAAGGTGCTTACCCTGGTGTTTGCAAAACGGTTTGCGGGGTATAAAAGAGCAGGTTTGTTATTGCAGGACAGGGAGCGCTTTCACCGGTTGGTGACCAACCCCGGGCGGCCCGTGCAAATTATCTGGGCGGGGAAACCCTATCCCATGGATTACAGTGCCATCGCCCTGTTTGACCAGATCGTACATGTTTGCAAACAATACCCCAATTGTGCCATTCTTACGGGATATGAATTAAAGTTGTCAAAGATATTAAAACGGGGCGCCGATGTATGGCTCAACACACCACGTGTAGGCCATGAGGCATCCGGCACCAGTGGCATGAGCGCCGCCATGAACGGCGCCATGAATGTATCATTGCCTGATGGCTGGTTCCCCGAGTTTGCGGTAGACAAGGTGAATTCATTTGTTATCCCCCCCTGCGATACCAGCATGCCGGAACACCTGCAGGATGAGACCGATGCCCATAGCTTGTATGAAATACTCGAAAAAGAAGTGATCCCTATGTATTACGATTATCCCGCAAGTTGGCTATCCATTATTAAACAAGCCATGGCTACTATAGCGCCTGCTTTTGACAGCAACCGGCTGGCAAAGGAGTACTATGAGCAATTGTACGGGGCGCCACCTATTGAATAAACTGGTAAATATCCGTAAGCAGTTTATTCTTGTCCTTAATTGTAATGGGATCATTAAGATAAACTTCAAACGGCATTCCCCTTGGTTCTTTATGATTATCTATTAGCCACTTATTCATGGCATGATAAGCGAGAGCAGCATTTTCGTAGGGGCCTTTGTAATGGACCACCAGGGCTTCTCCCCCTTCCAACACCCGGGTATGGACCGTGCTGTCCAATACAGGAGGAATACTGTCCACTTCTATGGCGGCTTCTGCCACAAAAGGACTAATATAAGTATAATAAAATGCCATCGTTCTATTCGATGGCAGGCGGTGCTTATTGATAAAGGCGCAAAGATCGATATACGCAGCATTCAGGAACATGCCGATATCTTCTACCCTTTCGACCTCAAAAGTGATGCTCACTATTTTCATCGGTGGCA
Source organism: Paraflavitalea soli (assembly GCF_003555545.1). Classification (GTDB taxonomy): domain Bacteria; phylum Bacteroidota; class Bacteroidia; order Chitinophagales; family Chitinophagaceae; genus Paraflavitalea; species Paraflavitalea soli. The sequence goes on from NZ_CP032157.1 coordinate 2,330,831, forward strand.
ATACAGTCCTTTCGATCCTGGCAGAAGGATGCCGGGCAGTATCTTTGCTGCCCCTCATGACATCCAACCCCAGGCCATGAGTAGTATTCCTGCTACAACCTGCGACGGCCGCCAACAGCGATAAAACGGTAACAGACAAATGCCACCTGTATTTCATGTTTATTTGTTGTGTGCGATGAACAAAGGCATTTTTACTTCTTTCATGAGCAGATCGGCCATGCTGGGCCTGAACCACCTTGAGACCATGCCGCGACGGTAAGCGCCTAATACCAGTAAATTGTTGCCGCCGTAAGTACGCAGGTGCCGCAGTATTTCTGTTTCAGGATCGCCTTTCAACACAGTATACCTAGCATCCGGCAAATGACGTTTCATAAATTCTTTCATCAACCTGTTGTCGGGCACATGAGAGGAATGACCAGGCTTGCTGACTGTTACCACCTCCGTTTCTTCTATGAGGAGGTCGCCCAATACATAACAATACATCCTGGTAGCGAAAACAGAAGAAGGTTCCCCATCATACAGAATACTTACCTTTTGGACCGGCTTGTACTGCTCAGGCACCACGAGTACAGGACATTGTACCCCTTCCAGCAGTTCACGTACAAACCGGGTAGGAAGTTCTTCTTCATAATGAGTGAGTGTTTCGTGGACTTGAATGATCAGCAGGTCGGCATAAATACTTTCGTGCAATAATTCCTGCAGCGCAATATTACGATCGTGGTGAACCGAGTAATTGATCGAAGCATTGTCGCAGGCTGCTTTAAATTGTTCTACTGCTGATGCTCTTTTTTCGATATCACCCTCCTCCAGTATCGATCTTTTCTCTTCCGCCACGCCTTCAGGCCCTGTCAATTCATAGATCTTATAACTATGATAGGTGAGATCATCGAGGAATACACCAACGAGGTGGGCGTGTTGCCGGGCGGCAATAGCTACTGCATATTGAACGGCAGACTTTGCCGGTTTTAAGCCATCAAGGGCTACTATTATTTTTTTCATGTCCTCTATTTTATAAAGGGAAGGTACACCGGGCAGAGAGTGTCAGCTATGACAGCTGTTAAGAAGCCGGCTGATTGTGATCAGGCGGATGATGGACGATGTAAGAAGGGAACTTTTTTCCGGTAAAACAAATGCTTTACCATTTCGGCCGATAGAATATAGGCCACTATCACCAGCAATAGCCAGCCATAGACCGGCGCCGATAAACGGGTAAACCCCAGCAAACCGGCAAAAGGCAGGAAAGGAATAAACGGCACCAGCAATACGAGGAGGCCTGTGGCCAGCGACAAGGCTTTGCCCGGCAGATTTTTAAGAAAGGAGCGCCGCGTACGTACAACCAGTACTATGAGCGCTGCAGATATAACGGATTCCACAAACCACCCTGTTTGGAATTGCGCTTCGTTCATGTCCAGGAGGTACAGTAATACGAAAAAGGTAAGGTAATCGAATACCGAACTGAGCAATCCAAATACGATCATAAACCGTTTAATAAACCCCAGGTCCCAGTGCAGGGGTTTCCTGAGGGCCGCTGCATCTACTCTATCATAAGCAATGGCCATTTCAGGAAAATCCGTCAACAGATTGGTAATTAATAATTGTTTGGGTAAAAGCGGCAGAAATCCCAGGAACAGCGACGCCCCTGCCATGCTGAACATGTTGCCAAAATTAGCACTGGTAGCCATGAAGATGTACTTCATAGTATTGGCAAAGGTCTTTCGTCCTTCAATAACGCCTGTCAAAAGGGTATTGAGGTCGTGGTCCAGTAATACAATGTCTGCTGCCTGCCTTGCCACATCCACCGCAGTGTCCACCGATATACCTACATCTGCGGCATGTAGCGCAGGGGCATCGTTGATGCCATCTCCTAAAAAACCTACCACATGTCCGGCTCTCTTCAGGAAAACGATAATGCGCTCCTTTTGATTGGGTTCAAGCGCTGCAAAAATATCCGTATGACTCACCTGCTGGAGCAAAGCCCTGTCGCTCAGGCTCCGGAGTTGTGCGCCCGTAAGTACTACCGGTGCCGCTATACCAATCTGCCGGGCGAGACTTTCGGCCACCAGCGCATTGTCGCCCGTAATCAATTTCAGTTGCACCCCGGCGTCCCGCAACTGACCAATTGTTTCCACGATCCCATCTTTGGGAGGATCATATAAGGTAATAAAACCTATAAAGATCATATCCGTTTCCTCTTGCCTGGATACCAATGTGCCAGGCTTCATAGGCTTGTAGGCTACCCCCAGCACCCGCAGTCCTTCCTTACTCAATGCTTCATATTTTTCCAATACAACATCCAACTGATCTGCCAGGGCTACAATTTGCCCATCAGCTGTTTCGACCCTGTTACAAATATCAATTACACACTGCAGCGCGCCTTTGGTAATGGCATAATGATCTTCTTTATCTGCCACCTGTATAGTAAGTCTTTTGCGTATAAAATCATAGGGTATTTCTGCTTCCACACATATCCCTGCCAGCGATCCCTGCCAGTTGTTGCAGATAGCCTGATCGAGCGGATTCTGAAAACCCTGCTGAAAACTGGCATTGAGCCAGCCGAGCCGGAGAGTTTTCGGGGAATGATTACCAGCGAGGTCCAAGGCATCCTTTACTACTACCTTTCCTTGTGTGATCGTGCCCGTTTTGTCGGAGCAAAGGATATTCATACTGCCAAAGTTTTCGATGGCAGACAAGCGTTTAACAATCACCCGTTTTCGGGCCATGGCCCTGGCGCCTACCGCCAGGTTCACACTCACTATAGCCGGCAGCAGTTGCGGCGTAAGACCTACTGCAAGCGCCAGCGAGAATAAGAATGAATCGAGCGCTGGTTTGTGTAACAGGATATTGATGGCAAATATGCAAAACACAAGCACCAGGGTGATCTCCATGAGCAGGTAACCAAAATGCCGAATCCCCTTTTCAAAGTCCGTTTCGGGCTTTTTCAAACGCAGGCTGCCCGATATTTTACCGAGTTCCGTTTGCCTGCCCGTTTTGACTATCAGTGCAGTGGCCTTTCCACTTATTACGTAGGAACCCATGAACAGTGCATTGGTTCTTCCTGCCAATGGAGTATTTGCCGGCAAAATGCAGGGCATCTTTTCAACTGGGTAGGTTTCCCCTGTGAAAGTGGCTTCATCTATAAAGAGGCTATTACTTTCCAATAGGAGGCAATCACCGGGGATGATATCACCTGCCGACAAGATGACAATATCGCCAGGGACCAATCTTTCCACCGGTTGCTCAGTGGCTGTTCCATTACGCAGCAAAAGGCATTTTAGCTGTACCATTTTCAGCAGCTCATTAATGGCATTGGCCGCACCCCGTTCCTGCCAGTAACCAAGGCCACTGCTGATGAAAATGATGAACAGGATAATGGCTGCATCTGAAAGATCGCCCAGGATGATCGACAAACAGGAGGCAGCCACCAGCAATATGGTGACCGGACTTTTGAACTGTGCCAGGAACAGGACAATGCCTGGCATTTTGGTACGGGAGCCCATCGAATTCGGACCGTATTCCTTCAGTCGAATGTCTGCCTCTTCCAGTGACAAGCCGGAGGTGGATGTCGAAAGTTGCTGAATAGCTTCTTCCCCTGAACGATCCCAAAATATTTCCACCACTTGGAGTTTATTATTTTTGCTTCACTATAGCTTTTCCGGCTTTTTGCCGTTGTTTTTCCAGCTTGCGGAAATAGCCACGGAAGAGGAAATTGTGTTTGAGCGCTTCCATGTTTTGATTGAACCCATCCGTGCCTTTTTCAATATTGTCCAGGCTATTGTTGAGTTTGATTACCATGGCCGAATCTTTGAGCAAGGCATTGGCGGGGCCTTTGCCGTGGTCCATGTCCTGCCGCAGGCCCGATACCGTTTCGTTCAGCATACCGGCCAACCGGCTGGCATCCGCCCCCAGCCCATTGATCCGGTCGATGGTTGCTTCCAGTTTAACTGCCAATACTGTATCATTTACGATCCGGCCAAGCGAGCCCCTGCCCGCTTTGATGTCGGACACCATCTTATTGAGATCAGTCATCATGTCTGCAGCCCGCAGGGTAGCCAGTTTCACGTGAGCGGCTGCAGCACGTATATCGTCCGGCACCTCCTTATCATTGAGTAATTGCCAAATGGCTGTACTGTTGTTGATCCGGACTACAGTGGTCTTGAGATTTTCCGCTACTACCGCAATATCCTTGCTGGTCTTGTTGAGCGTCCTTAATATGTCATCAGTAGCAAAGGTTTCCTGGCTGGCCAATACATCGCCCGCAGTTACCGTGCCTGCTGCTTCCCGCGATGCCACAATATTGATCACTTTATTGCCCATCAGTCCGTCCGTGCCGATAGAGGTTACCGCGTTTTTTCGGATAAAGGGTCTCATTTTGTTTTGTACGATCATTACTACTTCCACCAGCGTATCGTTGAGTACCGCTATCCTGCGCACAGTGCCTGCTTCAATACCGGCATATCGCACATTATTGCCAGGCACCAGTCCCTGCACATTCCCATAACGTGTTTTAAGTACAAAAGTGGAACTAAAAAGGTCCTGGTTTTTCCCGATCAGGTACAGCATAATGATGAGGAATAATATCCCTGCCAATACAAATAGCCCAAGCTTAATATGATTTACAGATTGCTTTGCCATGGTTGCTCATTGAAAAAATTGTTTAACCTGTGGGTCCGTCGCCCCTGCCAGTGTTTGGAAGGTTCCTTCAGCGTATGGCCTGCCATCGAACAGCACTATTACCCGGTCCGAGGTAAGACGTACGCAATTCATATCATGCGAAATGATCAGCGCCGAAGCGCCATATTTTTCGCGGATGTGCATGATGAGGTCAATGATCTCCCTGCCCGTAATCGGATCCAGACCGGCCGTAGGTTCATCATACAAAATGATCTCCGGTTTCAGGATCAGCGTACGGGCGAGCGCAATCCGTTTTTGCATACCCCCCGACAATTCTGCCGGCATCATATCCATAGTATGGGCAAGCCCTACATCTTCCAGGGCTTCCTGCACCATGCCATTTACTTCCTCTTGTGTGACCTGGATCCAGTGCCTGCGCAACGGAAATTCCAGGTTCTCCCGTACTGTCATGGAATCATACAAAGCATTGCTTTGAAAAAGAAAACCAATTTTGGCCCTGAGTTTGTCCAGCGCTTCGTGGTCCAGCATGGTAATGTCTTCGCCAAGTACTTCTATAGATCCACTGTCGGGTTCCAGTAATCCAATAATACATTTGATCAATACCGATTTGCCTGATCCGGATTTGCCCAGCACCACCAGGTTTTCACCTTTATCCAGCGTAAGGCTGAGGTCTTTCAACACCTGGTTATTGCCAAAGGATTTATTAAGGCCATGGATGGTCATCACCACATTCTTTGTTGGCTGTGTTTTTCCGGCTATGCTTGTTTGCTGTTGCCACATGACGGTTAGTTTAGACCGAGTGCATCGGTAACCTGTACAGCCAGCAGGTCTATGAGGAAAATAATAACCGAGGCTACTACTACGGCCGAATTGGCTGAACGCCCTACTCCTTCCGTTCCTTTATTGGAATGATAGCCTTTATAGCAACCAATGATACCCACGGCCAACCCAAAGAAAAAAGATTTTGTGAAGGCCGGCAGCACATCACTGAATTCCAGGTTATCGAATACCTGGGTGAAGAACAAAGAAAAGCTGGTGGCGCCCTTGATGTTGACACCCAGCCAGGAACCGTATAAAGACACTGCATCACCGAGCATCACCAGTACCGGCAACATCAGCATAGCGGCCAGCACCCTGGTCACTACCAGGTATTTGAAAGGATTGGTCCCGGATACTTCCATGGCGTCGATCTGTTCCGTCACTTTCATAGATCCCAGTTCGGCGCCAATGCTGCTGCCAATTTTGCCGGCAAAGATGAGCGCTGTGATCACCGGGCCAATCTCCCGAACGATCGCAATGCCTACCATAGCAGGCAGCTGCGAGGCCACGCCGTATTCGATCATAGATGGGCGTAATTGCATGGTTAGCACCAGGCCCATGATAAAAGCAGTGAGGGCTATTAAAGGAAGCGACCTGTAGCCTATAATGAAGCATTGCCGGAAGAATTCACCCATCTCAAAACGAGGCTTGAATACCGTGGTAAAAAAACGACCGGCAAAAGCCGACATGCTGCCGGCTTCTTCCAGGAACTGCCTGGTTTTAACTGGTAGAGCCATAGCATAGAGTTAAGTGTCAGCGGTGCGTGATAAAAAGGGGTTGCGTTACCGTTTTGATCACTTTCTCTGCATGGCTATGGCGGAAGAAACGGGATACAGCATTCCTACCGTAAGCACCAAATACGATGAACACTTTTCTCTTTTTTAGCAGGTAGCCGAATAAAGCCGTGTCCACTTCACCGGGGAGTTCTTCCCATTGGATCACACTATAATGATGTTCCAGCCACTCCTGCATTTTAAGTTTATCCGAAACGATCCTTTCTTCACTATCCTTCACATATACGATAATAGCTTTTTTGTCACCCAATTGTGGGAACAGATAGGTGAACTGTTTAATGGCGAATGCCGCCGACTCACTGCCGTCCCAGGCGAAAACGATTTCCTCTATACCTTCAAAGCTACAGGGTGCTATCACTACCGGACATTCGGCATTGGCCAGCATTTCTTCTACAAATGCAGTGGGCAAATTATCCAATTCCTTCCTGCAGGAGGTTTCTGGGTCCACTACCAGCAGGTCGGCATACCTTGTTTCGCCCATTAATTCTTTCACGGGCATTCCTTTGTCACGATGCACTGCAGTGCCAATACCATGGTTGGCATAAAAGGACCTGAATTGATCTATACCCTTTTCTATCTTTTGCATTTTTGCCTGCCAGGCAGTTGATCTTTCATCCACTTCCAATCCCACATAGGTGCCCTCGTACATATTCTTCACTACCGGCCGTTGATCTTCTGGCTGATTTTCGAGAAATACACCTGTGAGCTTTGAATGGGTAAGACGGGATAGATAGATCCCAAAAGATAAGATATCCCTCCCGGGGTCTCCGCTATCGAAAGCCATGAGTATCTTTTCCATAAAATTGTTTTTTCAAAATTACCTTTGTGGCCAGGGTTGGCCTATGATATGCATTAGGCGTAGTGCTGACAATGCTCAAAAGCGTGAGTATATTCCTTAACCGCCAGATCCTAAAAACCGACTGTACAAAAACTTGTTATCAGCCCGGAAGAAAGGTCGAGTACGGCCGCCCCTTGCAACAGTCCGCTCCGGATGGCCTGCATCGCTTCATTGGCCTGTCGAAGCGGGAAACGCCTGACGGCGGCAATGACCGGCACTTGCGGCGCCATCGAAAAATAATCATCGCCATCCTTACGGGTGAGATTGGCCACCGAGCAGATACTTCGTTCCTCCCACAATAGCCTGTAGGGGAATGCAGGTATATCACTCATGTGGATCCCGCCGCAGATCACCTGCCCGCCCTTGTCTACATCGGCCAGGGCTTTGGGAATAAGCGTCCCGACCGGTGCAAACAGGATGGCCGCATCAAGCCGCTCCGGTGGTGATTGCGTGGAATCACCCGCCCACGCCGCTCCTAATTCCCGTGCAAACGCTTGAATGGTAACATCTCCCGTATTGGTGAAAGCAAATACCTGTTTATGCTGATGGACCGCTACCTGCGTAAGCAAATGTGCAGCCGCACCAAAGCCATACAACCCGATCCTGGTGGCCTGCGGAGCGATCATACGGTAACACCGGTGTCCGATCAGACCGGCGCATAATAAGGGTGCCCCGGCAGCATTGGCATAAAGCGCCGGCAATGGGAAGCAATACGAATCCCACGCAAGGGTATATTCCGCAAAGCCGCCATCGATGGTGTAGCCGGTGAACAAGGCGCGGTCACAGAGATTTTCCTTTCCGGCAAGGCAATACTTACAGGCACCACAGGTGTAGGCCAGCCAGGGAATGCCTACATGATCGCCCACCTTTAACCGCCTAACATCTTCACCCGTTTGCTCAACCACACCGACGATCTCATGTCCCTGCACCAGTGGTAGTTTAGGCTCCTTAAGTTCGCCATCCGCAATATGCAGATCGGTACGGCAAATGCCACAGGCAATCACCTTCACCAACACTTGCTGCCGGCCCGGAACAGGCACCGGCAGCCTGCGTAATTCCAGCGGTTGCCCTTGCTTTTGCAATACCATGGCCTTCATATTTTTCGGTATCGACATACTGCTAAGAATTTTTATCCCAAACTCAACAGGGATCATATTGGTCAATACACGTTGGCCAGGAAGCGGTAAAACTGCTTTCTTGTTTCCGTATGGTTTTGCTCTGTAGCTTTTAGCTCATCTTCCAATCCTCCTTCAGGAACCCGCAACGCTCCTATAGCAGGATCCTTTCCCAGCTTTTCCAACTCATTTCTTCTCAGGTTGACTTTGTGCTCCAGCACATCCAGTTGCTCGCCTTGCAATATGAATTGATTCTGAAAATGCTCCACCTGGGCCAGGATATCCTTACCCGTATTTTTGGAAACTACTTCTTCCAGTCTTCGCTGATAGATCTTTAATTCATCGCGGCAAAAACTTATAACACTATTTAGCTCATTTAACCGCTTGTGGATAGTAAGTACTGGTTCAAGGGCTGCTGTTGAATGGTTAGACATGTTTTTTTTATTTTATAGTACCTGCAAGCTACCCTGCTTCGGGGCAAGCACCTAAGACCTGTGTCAGCAAGCATACTGACAATGATCAACTCCTGTTAGGATCCGGGAGGCCCCCAACAACTTGTTGCTTATCCCTGTTTTTTGGATGGAATAGGGATTTCACCAGGCTCAGGCCGTCAAGCTTTGATACCATGATGCGCTGTTTCTCCCTGAAAATGCAACGCCATCAGGGGAATATGGCTTTTCAATACGAATTGCTTGGTATGGCTTTTATAAATGAGGGTATCCCAAAAACTATGCTGCCGCGGCAATACTATCAGAAGGTCCATATTGTTCGATTGAGCAAAATGGAGGATCGCGGCTTCAGTATCTCCCTTAATGAAATGAAATTTGTGCTGTACATCTTTTAGCTTCGCACCAAGCCAGCCGGATGCAGATACCAACTGTGGATCGTAAGACTGTTCGTTATGGGTATTGATCACATGCAGTGTTGCCTTAAAATCAGTAACCAGCCGGATGATACTATCAAGGGGAACAGTCATTTCCGGTTCTGCCAGATCACAGGCCAGTCCTATCTTCCTGATAACATTGAACTTTGCTTCCAACGGCACTGTGATCACAGGCCATACCAGGTGCTTCATAGCCTGAATGGCATGCGTGCCTAAAAAAACACGCTCGACTGCAGTAGATCCTTTACAGCCCATGATCACGGCATAAGGTTGCAGGCGATCACATACAGTTGTCAGCTCAAGCACAAAGTCCCCCATCCTTACCTCCGTACTTACCGATACCTGGCCACCGTTATCCTGTTCCAATTGCTTTTTTAGCCCGTCCATCAGGTCTTCTGTTCCCTGCTCCCAATCGGGCATGCTTATCGGAATATCGAGCATGCCATAATTAGCCGGTAACTGGTACACGTGCAGCAGGTGCACGCTGGCCTCAATAGCCCGGGCCATTTCCATGGCATATTGTGTAGCATTTCGCGCTATCGCCGAAAAATCGGTAGCTACTATCAGTGTTTTCATACAATTATTTTTTTCGTTTATGATTGCTTTACCCAACAAAACTAACCAGATGCCCTTTGTAACCCGATGACCACAGACCTGCCTGCGCGTGACATAACTCATGTCCCTGTATGACACTCGTTCTTACTTAGCGTTAACCGCCCGAATATCTTTTCCATTTACCTTGGTACCCAGGTGATTTATTATTGATCCTGCACGATCCTCCCATCCTCCATGGCTATGATCCGGTGAGTCCTCTGAGCAAATCCGGGATCGTGGGTTACGATCAGCAAGGTCTGGTGATGCTCTTCCGCCAACTGCTTAAAGATATCAAACACTATCTCACTGTTCCGCTTGTCTAGATTGCCGGTAGGCTCATCTCCCATGATAATATGTGGATCATTGATCAGCGCCCGGGCAATGGCTACCCGCTGTTTTTCACCGCCCGATAACTGGTTGGCCTTCTTAAGCGCCAGCTTATCTATATCCAGCATCTTGAGCCTTTCCATTGCCCGGTGTTCTACTTCCCCCGCCTTATACCGGTTAAGTTTCAGACCGGGCAACATCACATTTTTCAATACGGAAAATTCATGCAACAGGTAGTGGAACTGGAATACAAATCCGATCTTTTCGTTCCTGATATGCGCCAGTGCGGCTTCTGTTTGCCCCTTCATTGATTGCCTGTCAATATAAAGCTCCCCTTCATAATCAGTATCCATAGTAGAGAGAATATATAATAGGGTGGATTTGCCACAGCCCGACTTGCCCGTTACAGCCACGAACTCGCCTTTGGATACTTCAAAACTGATATCCGTCAATACCTGTATGCTCATCGCATTGATGAAGGATTTATTGATATGTCTTGCTTCCAGGATCGTTTCCATCATTGTTTCTCTCCATTATTTCCCCCTGATAATAATTACCGGATCGATCTTGCTGGCCTTCCGCGCTGGCAACCATCCGGCCAGGAAAGTAGTGAGTAGTGAAAAAGCACCGGCAATCAGGTATAATATTACATCATAGCTCACGGGGTATGTAGTAATGGTAGGCAGCGAGGTGGTATTGAAAGGCACCTGGTCAATAGCCAGCGACAAGAGAAAACCCAGCAACAGGCCTACCAGGCCGCCCGACACTCCGATACTGACCGCTATGAACAGAAATATCCTTTGTACATCGCGGCCGCCAAAGCCCGTAGCTTTGAGGATGGCAATCGTATCCATCTTTTCATAGATCATCATGTTGAGGATATTGTAAATACCAAAACCCGCTACGATCAATAATGTTACACCTACCGCATAGGAGATCAGTGTACGGATGAAGCTGCCCGTATCGAACTCTGCATTGGCTGTCTGAATGTCGATGGCATCCGTATTAAAGGTCTGTTCAAATTCTTTGGCCATGGCTGGCGCCTCGCGGATATCTTTAACAGTGACCTGCAATTCGGTAATGTAATCCGCCGTTTTGCCAATGAGCTTTTGCACCGTCGACAAGGCCGCATAACTTTGTGCTTTGTCAAACTCCTGCAACCCCGACTGGAACAATCCCACTACCTTCAGCGGAAACTGCTCACCACTCACAGTGGTTACCTGCACCACATCACCCGGCACCACCAACAATATTTCAGCAAGCGCTTTGCCCAGGATAATGCTGTTGGACACCAGCTCCAGGTCATCTGCATTACCCGCCACGATGTAATCATTGAAATGGAACAAACGGCTTTCCTGTTGTACTTCAATGCCCTGAATAGCAGCCGTAATATCCACATTCCCTTCATTAAAAAAAGCCCGCGTAGTGATCTTGGGCGCTATACCGGCAACGCGGTGGTCGGCAAGCAGGGCGGCTTTGATGGCGGCGCTGTTGTACAATTGTTCCCGGCTGCCGGTAGCCTTTACCGAGTGGATGATATTCCAGGAATGCTGGTATGCAGGCAACAGATCTACCGCCTGGCGGGGATTGGGTTTTATTTCATTGTACAGGCGCACATGCGGCGTTCTGTTCATCACCAACCCATCCAGCATTTCATTGAGACCACTCATAAAACCCAGGAGCCCAATAAACATGGTGATGCTGAAAGTAACGCCAATGGCCGCCACAAGCGTTTGCCGCCAACGCGCTATCAATAAAGAAACTGCTATACTGATGAGCAATTTATAATTCATTGGGCAGGTTTTATGAGCACATCACGGGCCGTTATCCCATCCAGTATCTCTATCTTCCGGTAATCCTTCATTCCGGTACTTACTTTGCGCTTCTCTTTATTTAATAGCATCACATACCCCCCCTGCAACAGGAAAGAGGCCGGTATGGTAAGGCTGTTTTGTTTTTCCCGGATGATGATATTGGCTTCACAGGTGAGGTTGGGATACAACACCGGAGGCGCATTCACAAAAGCCGCTTCCACTTTGAATGTTTTGGTGCGTTGGTCCATAAAGGGATAGATAGTCAAAACCCGCCCTTCAAATACCTGGCCTTTGTAACTATCCATGGTGATCAGCACTTTCAATCCCTGCTTCACCCGGGCAATATCAAATTCATCTACCTGCAGTTCCAGCAGGAACAATGCCGCATCGCCTATTACGGCCACCGGCGTTTGCGGGGTTACCATCTCCCCTTTTTCCCTGAGGAGCGTATAGACTTTTCCATTTACTTCACTTTTGACAGTATAGTCACTGGTGCCTGCTCTGGCTATCTGCCAGTTATTGGCAGACTGCTGTTCCTGGAACCTGATCTGCCGCTGCAAAGTCGTATAGCGTAATTGGGCCACCCTGTAATTATTGCGGGAGTTGCTATAGGCCACCTCCCGTTGTTCCAGGTTATTGCGGCTGCCGATCTGCTGCGCCCAAAGGTTTCTTTGCCTTTCCAGCAACAGGGAATCGTTTTGGCATTGAACGCCAGCTTGCTCAATGGCTACCTGCAATTCCTGCAACCTTTCGGTGTTGGCCGTGCTGGCGCCATACCGGGCTGCTACCCGTGCATTCGCGGCCTGGAGGCGCGCTGTCGTGTCTTCCAATTGAAGGATACTTGTTCCTTTTGTTATATGATCTCCCTCTTTTACCAGCAGGGCTGTTATAATGCCGCTTACCTTGGCAAATACCTGGTATTGCTGATCACTTTTTACAATACCCGAAGCATAAACGGATTCAGTGATATTTTCACGGACAGGCTGTATACTTTCCTGCTTCTGTTTACAGGAAACTATGACCAACACACAGGCAATGCTGAACAGGATAACCGGTCTCATCATCTGAAAGGGAATTGAACCATAAAACTACAGCAGGAGAATAAAAAGGAAGGTGACATAGATCAGGTTTCCGCCTGATCCTTCGTTCACTACGCCAGGTTAAACCGTCACCACCGACAGATCATCATTGATCTGTATCCCGGGACATCACTTACTGGTTGATCAACACCTGCTTTTTAACGATGTCCTTTACGATCAGCCTACCATATTCATGCGCCAGGCCTTCCATTGATGCAGGGTCAAAGGATTCCGTCTGCACAGAATACAATAATTCCTTACTCGTTAGGTCATACAGATTACTTTCCCAGAAATACCGGGTGCTGGTAGTATAATAGCCCGGTGAATAAATACGTCCATACATGGTATTGTAATAGCCCCAGAAACTTCGCTGGTAAATGAAGTAAGGAGAATAATATATTTCGCCGGGAACATAGCGTCTTTCTTTTTCCTTATCCAGTAATACAATGGTGATCACAGCATCGACACCACTATTTTTTAGTTTGGCCAGAACCGTTGCTTCATCCCTGGTAGCAAGGGCCTGGGGGCCATATTCCTCTAAGGATGAAACTGCCTGATAACCAAGCGCTTTAAGGTCGCCTACAAGATGCGCTTCCATCTTTGCACGCATGACTGTGTTATCATCGCCATTAAGGCCCACCACCAGTATCTTATTGTATTTACCCGTGGCAACGGCATCCGACTTCCAGCTATTTACGATCTTTGAGCTGGAACATCCCGCTAACAGCAATATTAACAATATAGCCTTTATGACTTTCATATACTCGACTTTATAAGTGTTAATGTACTTAGGTGCAGTAGCCTGCCTTATGTCCGGGAATCTATTTTACCTGTATTATTGATACTGGATATACACTGGTTGCGGATACAACTTTAAAATAGCAGCCGGCGTCATCATTATTGGCCAACGCTTGTCCAATACATCTTGTTTATAGAATAATTTAAACCCCGTAAACTGGACCGGCTGGCCGGCGATCCAGTGATCATACGTGTCAATCTTTTTAGCGGGATATCCAAATCCATCCATATTCAGTACTATTTGTACCTCCGGACACGTTTGTATTTTCCTGTAATTCGTGACCATTGCCTCGGTGAATCGATGCACTACCAGTATCTTTGGGGGGAGGTTATGTTCTTTCACGAGACGTGCCAGATAATCAGAGGCATAATTGATATCTGTAGCATCCATTGTGCCGATCGTAGTGCAGGGTACTTCCCCATTTTTCATAGCATACTCCGGGTCAATTCCCAGGTGCACCTGCGGCAGTAGCAGATATTTTTCCAGTGCCGGGATCTCTTCCTGCAAAGTGCTGTGTCCTGGCTGTATGTCAAGAAATACAAGCGCATCCAATTCCTTTGCCATTCCGAGTATTTTGTCGATCTGGTGAAAAGGCATTCTAAGCCGGTATTTTTGGGAAGTTCCCGGACTTCGCTGCGCCGTAACAGCTATATAATGTAATGCAGGACGCACAGGGGTTTCCGGATCGGCTTCCTGCCAGTTTTTTACTTCTTCCTGTAATTTTTTGAGCACCTGTTCAGATGACAGGGCGCCCAATATGCCCATTCCTTTTGAATACAGATTGCCATAGTAGGCAACGATCCGGGTAAAAGGAAAAATAGCTCCTTTCAGTGGATAGGCAGTTTTAACAGGCCAGTTATATGAGGGCCTGTTATGGACAAGGTGTAACAATTTTTGTTCGTATAATATGGTATCTAAGCTAACTGTGTCTACCCAATGCTCCTTTGGTTCCGTGACAATTGGGCGGGCCGGACTATTTACTAAAATTGACTTTACGGCTCCCGGCTGGTCACAACCTATAAAAAGGAAGCAGACAAATAATGCTCCCCAGTAAAATTTCAGAAATATGCCGCCACGGGTACACATGAGATGTCTTTTTATAAATTCTTCTAACTTACAGGACTCAGCGTTTCAGTGAAGCCTGGTTCCATCTTTTTAGATGTGGCAAACTGCTTACTGCAACCTCTATAATATCTTCCGGTATTTTGTTCTCTTCCATTTTCCTAATTACGATCGATCGCATTTCATCAAGCGTCAAAGCCGGATCAACAAACGCTCCATCCTGGTAGCAATATTTACAATACTCACTGCTTTTTGAACCGTCTTTCTGAGTGCCTCGCAGTACGGGATCTTCAATAGGCATACTGCAGCTCTGGCACAATTGTCTGTTCTTCATAATTTTACTATTTAGGATGATTGCCATAGAACGATCCGTACATCTGGCAGGTCAATGTTTCTTCCGGCATCCTGCTTATCAGCACTAAAGGTATCAGCAATGGTGCCCTCTAAAAATGACTGGCGTCATAGTCCTGTATGATCTTGCGCTGATTTGCGTGGGGCTTTGTTGTTTGATGGTACAAGGTGCATCGCCAGGCCCAACTTCCACTATTGTTCTACCGCAGCAGTTTGAACAGATCCCAACTCTGTATGCAGAAACTCAATACTTAAACACCCGCCTCACCTCATCCAGGAAAGCTTCTTTCTTCCTGCGGCTGATCTCTATCTCCGCCTTATTGCTCATGATGACAGTCCCGCCCTCTCCCCGCTGGTACTCGCGTACGTGCTGCAGGTTGATGAGGAAAGATTTGTGGACCCGCAAAAAGCTGGTACCCCGCAAGAGTTCCTCGTATTCGATCAACGCTTTGGACACGAGCACTGTTTTGCCTCCTTCTATGTGGAACACCGTATAGCTCCGGTCCGCTTCGCCATAAATGATCTCCGACAACTTAACGATCATGAATCCTTTTAAAGTGGGCAGGCAGAGCCGCATATCGGCCGGCGTCCCTGCCTTTTCCAGGTTGTGCAGCAGGGTGTCCGACTGCGCACCTTTCTTTTCTTCCTGTAGGCGTTTTTCAGCCCGCTGCACGGCCTCTATCAACCGGTCCTCGTCTACCGGCTTCAGCAGGTAATCAACGGCGCTGAACTGCAGGGCCTGCAGCACATAATCATTGAACGCGGTAACGAAGATCACTTCAAAGGAGTGGCTGTTCAGGTCCGACAGCAGATCGAGCCCCGATTTGCCGGGCATCTGTATATCTAAGAAAACGAGGTCGGGTTGTACCCCATTGATGCGCTCTTTGGCCATGGCTGCGCTGGTAGCCGTGCCCGCTACCTGCACCTGCGGGCAATGCTTTTCCAATAGGCGCTGTAAAGTGCGCAGCCCATCCATTTCATCGTCTACGAGAATAGCTTTCATACAAGGAGTTTAAGCCGTTATGATATTCAATTCCAGGACGGCCCTGGTACCAGTCTGTGGTCCGCCCGCTTCACGCAGGTCTGTGATCGACAAGGTACAGGCCGTATGGTATTTTTCATTGAGGATATGGATCCTTTTGCGTAGGTTTTCCAGGCCAACCGACCGGTGTACAGCCCGGCTCTCCCGGCGCATTTGTTCCGCCTGGCGGATGCCGATGCCATTGTCCTGGATAATGCACCGCAGCCGTTGATCCGATACCTGGAAACATACGAGTATCCTTTTTTCCCCCTCCGCAGGCAGTAGGCCATGCCAGATAGCGTTTTCCACCAACGGCTGTATCATCATAGAAGGGAACAATAGATCCGCCGCATCGACAGACTCCTTCACATCAATGCCATAACTGAAGGTATGGTCAAAGCGAAGCCGCTCCATGTCCAGATAGGCTTTGAGGTATTGGATATTATCGTGCAGCGTAACGAAGGTTTCTTTGGAATGTTCCAACGTCATGCGGATCATCAGCGCAAACTTGCTGAGGTATCGTGAAGCGGTATCATTGTCGGCATCAAGGATCATCCGCTTGATGCTGTTCAGCGCATTGAACACAAAATGCGGGTTCATCTGCGCCTGCAGGGCAGACAGGCGGGCTTCTGCAAGTTGTTCATTAATACCCGCCAGCTCCTGTTGCTTGGCCTGCAGGGATCGGTCAGCTTCCAGCTGTTTAAGGGTGTTGCCCAACAGGGTGGCAATCGTTGTCATCATTTTCACATGCCGGTCATTGAAATAGTGGGCCTCACTATGCTCACTATCGATCACACCCAGCAGTTCGCCGTTGTGGATGATGGGAACCGTTAGTTCGCTCAACCGGAAACAATCATCCACCCGGTAGCGCGCGTCTTTCCGGGTGTCATGCACAACAAGGGGCTTGCCGGTAGTGACCACATGGCCCACAATGCCCTGGCCCGGGCTCACAGTAAAGCCGGTAGTCTTCACCACCCCATTCACACTTTTTGGTCCATACGCTGCGCGCTGTACCAGCCTGGTCTTATCCCGGTTCCACAAATAGATGATGCAATCCTCATAATGCAGGCCACCGATCAGTCTTTCCGCCACATCCGACAATATTTCGTCTTCCGTTCTTTTGCCGGCCAGGGAGGTGGAAAAATAATGGGTGATCTGTTCCAGTTCAAACTGCGCCTTGTAATCCTCTGCCCGCAGTTTCTCCATCTGCGTGTTGACCATTTCCTTTTTACGCGCCACCGAGGTACGCCAGAGTACCAGCGCATAGATGAGCCACCCCAGCACCAGCCCACTGACGATCATAAACCAGGTGCTGAGCCAGAACGGTCCTGCCACGTTGATGTCGAGCGTGGCCACCTGGGCCGGCCAGCGATGGCTGTCCGGGCTTACGCGCACCTCCAGCCGGTGCCGCCCCGGCGACAGACCCGATATCGTAAAGGAAGAGGTTGTGCCAAGGTCTATCCAGGCGCCCTCTTCCCCATCAGCCAGCCGGTAAGCATACCGCTGCGTGGCCCCATCAAAAAAATTGATGGTGCCGATAGCAATGTTCAGCTGCCGCCTGTTCCAGGAAGTGAAGACGGCATTACCGGGCAGATAGGTGGAAGGACCGCCACCGGTCATTACCTGTTCAATAAAGATCCTGGGCGCCACGGCAGTCCCCGCAATCACCGAAGGATCGAAGCGCGCAATCACATCGGCAAATCCGATGTAGAGCAGGTGATCCACGCTGTCATAATAAAACCGCGAACCTATGTTGACCGGAGCCGCCGGAAATCCATCCTCCGGTCCGTAATTACGTATCTCGTAGTTGTTGATATCTATGGAAGAGATACCCGAATATCCGGCCATCCACAGTTTGCCATTCAGGTAATACAATGCAGAGAGCTGATCATGGGGAAGACCATTCCTTTTGGTAAAATGCCGGAAGGCACCTGTTTGCGGCGAGTAGGCAACGAGGCCGTTGTTCTGCACACTGATCCAAATAGTATGATGACTGTCGATCGTGAAAGCAGCTACCTGTTTGTCTGGTATCTTGATAAAGGGGAAGCTATCGATGTAGCGGTCATATTGCTGCAGGCGCCTGTTGTACCGCGCCAGGCCATGACGGGCCATCCAGATATTTCCCTCCCCATCTTCTTCAATGGCCACCGGTGCATCCAGCAGCCTGGGCAGGCCCGGCAGGCTATCAAAGGAACGGGTGGACCTCCGGTACCGGTAAATACGGTGTGCGCTGATCCACACATCATCCTGCTTGCCCCCGTTAATATTTTGTACCCAATACTGCGGTGTCCAGTCCGGTGGCATAAGGGCGGAATAGCCACCCGTTTGCGGATAGAAGAGGAACGGTATGGTAGCCGTTCCGACCACCATCGTTTTATCCTGGAGCGGTAATAAGGCGGTAATATTGTCAAGCCCCGGACTATTGGCCGTCGCAAAATGAAGGAGCTTTTCAAACTGCAGGCTGGTTTTATTGTACACGGCGAGGCCCGATCCCCGGGTGGCTGCATATACTTTATCGCCCAGCGTAACCACATCATCAAAAGCGGCTTCCGCCAATTGATTGTATCCGGGCATCCTGCCCGTTTGCACCGTGGAGGCAGACAGCCGCTGACGCAGCAATCCTTTGTTGGTGGCAACCAGCAGGCGCCGCTCATGGTCCAGCAACAGATCGTTGCATACATAGGCGGTAAGTGCAGGCACCGGTGATATAACCAGCGGGTCAATATGGTTCCTGTCAAAACGGATCTGTGCCAGCCCGGCCTGTTGCAGCGTCACCAGGAACGTATGATCATCCTGCGCGATCAGCCGGGACCGCCAACCGGCATCATCCAGCCCTTTGGGCCAGGGCGCGCTTACCAGGGCATTATTGTTACGGCACATATCCAGGTAGTGCAGCAGCCGGTTCACGGGGTCGTACACAAATAGTTGGCCCGGTGCTATTGGTATAAAACCGAAGGGTATGCGCGGGTAAGCAAGAAAACGCGCCAGCGCAGGGATCTCTTTGTCACGCAGCTTATGAAGATCTTTGATGGATTTATCATACAGGTAAAGCCCGTCAATACTGGTGATCAACAGCCGGTGATCGTCCAGTTCCAGCATCTTCCCGCCGAATACAAGGTGATTGACCGCTACAAGCGAATCAGGATAATAATCGAACCGGTATACGAGGCTGTCCTGTGCAAATTGGTAAAACCCCGACCTGGATAATACGAAAACGTTGCCTGCTGCATCACCGATCGCCTGCAAGGTCATATTGAATTTGAACGACAACCCGCGATCCTTATAGGGAATAAAGAGGTTCCGGCGCTGGCCTGTTTTCGTATTGACGATGTGTACGCCCGATCCTACCACGGCAAGCTGGTGATCGTCGAGTCTGCATACCCCCATCAGTTCTTCCGATGGCAGCGAGCTGGCATCGTCCGTGCTATGGTATTGTAAAAAACGGTGGCCATTAAAACGATTCAATCCCGACCGCGTAGCGATCCATAAAAAACCCGTGGAGTCCTCTGCTATCCCCATCACCCCATTGTGCGACAATCCCTGCTCCGTAGTATACTGGGCAAAATCACTGCTCTGCAATGATTGCGACAGGCCGGTACCGGCCCGCAACAATAAGATGGCTGATAAGAGTAATAATACTTTATTCATGGACACCTGGGGTGACCACTAAGTTACTAATTACCGCGCAGCAGATCGTCTTACCACCCGCCATCCCCAACCAGGCCCGTCACCAGGAGCACCAGGCCCGCCGTTCATGATCCGGGGCCTGCCGTTGGTTGTTTCCCACCACCCAAATATTCATGGCGGCCCTACTCCTTTCGGAAGAAATATGCCGCCGCTGGGAAAAGCGGCCCCCTTAACGCCTGCAAACCATAGTAGGTTTGCGATACGAAAAACGAACAACACATGCCGAAATATATTATCGAAAGAGTGGTGCCGGGTTCAGGAGCGCTTACTACCCGGTCCCTGCAAAAGATAGCCCGCTCCTCCTTTGAGGTCATTACGCAAATGAGTCATCGTATCCAATGGGTAGAGTCCTGGGTGACTGCCGATAAGTGGTTTTGCCTGTACATCGCGGCCGACGAGCAGGCCATCCGCGAACATGCTACGCTGGTAGGAATACCGGCCGACGCCATCTATGAAGTGATGGCGCGGGCAGACCCCGTCACTGCGGAAGGCCATATACCCTGGCCTTCCTTCGGCCTCGATGATTGCTGACAATAGTCCATTCATTTTTTAAACCATAAAGTATAACCATGAAAGTTTCATCAAACAGGATGAAGAAGCTATTGATTGCCTCATCCGTCGCCAGCCTGCTGCTCATGATGACAGCCTGCAAAAAAGATCATACCGGTAATCCCACCTCCGGCGATGATGTTATTGAAAAGTATGTACCCAACCTGCCGGCTACGGCCGTACAGCAACTGAAGGAAGCCAGAGACGCCACCATGCGTTACCGCTCCCTCAAGGCTGCCATTGCCGATGGGTATGCAGACATCAACGTGGTGACCCAAAACATGGGCTTCCATTACATGAAAGCCGCGCTGGCCGATACCGTGTTCGATCCTAAAAAACCGGAGATACTGGTGTACAACAAACAGCACAACGGCGACACAGCCCTGGTGGCCATCGAGTATGCCGTGCCCATTCCACTGATGCCCAACAAGGCGCCGGAAGGCTTCGACGGTGGCGCCGACACCTGGACCTACAGCACCACCTTCAACCTATGGCTGCTGCACGCCTGGGTATTTGAGTACAACCCGCTGGGCGTTTTTACCCCCACCAACCCCAATGTGCACCTCCATTAATGTTTAACTTTTAAAATCACCAACATGAAACAATTGATTATTGCAGCTTTATTAGCTGGTAGCTGTTCACAGCATATACAGGCGCAGTCCAACACAGCAGCCAGCGATCTTTACCTCGACATTCACCGTCTCCCCGCCGGCCAGGTAAAAGCCGCTGATGTGGCCGCCGCCCATCAGAAAGACCTGGCGGTGCAGAACAAGTACCAGGTACGCTTTATCAAATACTGGGTAGATGAAAAACAAGGCCTCGTATATTGTTTATCCAGCGCACCCGACACGGCAGCTATCCGGCAAACGCACCAGGAAGCTCATGGCTTGCTGCCTGCAGAGATCATGCCCGTGAAAGACGGTAAAGCCGGAAAGGAAAAAGCAGGTAAGACTTACTTCCTCGATATTCATGAACTGGGGGCTGGTAATGTGAAAGCGTCCGATGTGGCCGCCGCCCATGAAAAAGATTTGCAGGTACAGCAGCAGTTTGGCGTCAACTTCATCAATTATTGGGTAGACGAGCAACGCGGTATGGTGCTATGTCTTTCACAGGCTACCGAAGCCGGCGATGTGGTAAAGACACACAAAAAAGCACATGGATTGATACCCGTGTCCGTTACTCCGGTAAAACAGGGACAATAGACCGGGCAGCCTACCCTTACTTTCCTGTCCCGGGCACTTTCAAACGCTGTAGTCACTGATTACAGCGTTTTTTACATTCGTTTACAAAGTTTTTACCACCCTTTTACCACTCCTGCGCACGGGCTTCATAGGTTTGCATCCACAACCCCGGGCTTCTTTGTTTCTCTATCATCATCAAATAAATCAACCTCTTATGCGGTCAATTGTATTTTTCGCCTGCGTCCTCTTGTGCCTCACCGGCGCCATCGCCTGGCGCGATCGTTCGGTAGCGGCCATTGCTGCACCTGCCCCAACACTGGCTGTTACAGCGCTGGCGCCTGCTCCCCCCGCAGGAACTGTGATGACCTATTCCCTGGTTATACCACAAAGCTTTGTCAATTGGAAAGGCATGCATGTCGTGGGCGGAAACGGACACCAGGGTTACATCAAGCCCCTGTCGGGCACCCTGGGTTTCGATGCCAACGGCACTATTACAGGAGGCTATTTTGAACTGGATATGAATACGATTACCCTTACCGACAAGAACGACACAAGCAGCGATAACGGAGTGGTATCACACCTGAAAGACCCCGACTTCTTTGATGTGAAGAAATATCCCAGGGGTACGTTTAAATTAACCAAAGCAATTAGAGCCCCCGGCGATTCTACTTCTTTTTATATTACCGGGCTACTGACCTTGCGGGCCATTACCCAGGAGATCCAATTTCCGGCTACCCTTGTCAGGCAGGGGGAGGATATTGTTGCCACAGCCTCCCTCACAATAGACCGTACAAAATGGGGGATCACATACCAGTCAGGCAGTGTAATTGGACTGGTGAAAAACGAGTTGCTGGAAGACAGGGTGCCGGTATCACTGGCTTTAAAGTTTCATCAACAACAGCAGTAGGAAACGATGTTGCCAACGTTAACAAAACATTTATATGAAATATTCAGCTGTATTGAGCTTTCTTATGCTGTTAGCCTGCGGATGCAATCGCAATGGAGCAATGACAAACCTCTTGAACGAACGAAAATTGTTATTGGATAGTGCTAATCATTTGCACGATAGCATCGGCAGTTACCTGCAAAAAAGCGAATACGACAGTGCAGCGGCTACAAAGAAGCAACTCGGAGCCGTTCATGCCCGGCTAACAGCTATTCAATCTTCAATGGATAGTCTGGAGAAAGCGCACTAACCGCAGCTTCCTCCGAAGCCACGCCCGCACGGGTTCATCAAACCATTTCAGGCTCACATAAGCCAATAGGATGGACCCCGCCAGGGTAACCAATGCATATCTTTTATTGGGTTAGCACGGTGCTATTTAATGTACTCTTTCTTGATCCCCAGTTTCTTCATTTTCGACTTCAGCGTGGAAGGATTAATATTCAGTATCTCGGCAGCAGCGCCTGGCCCCCATATCCTGCCATGACATTTGCGCAATACAGAAAGGATATAGTCCCTTTCGTTTTCTACGATCGTTTTCAACGCAGCTTCTTCAACAATAGCCCTGCCCTCCTTTTTTTCAACGGCCGGCAATAGTATCTCTTCAATGGTCCCCCCTTTGGTCAGCAGCACACTGCGCTCGATCAAATGTTCCAGTTCACGAATATTGCCCGGCCAGTGGTAAGCCATCATCTTCAACAACACCTGCTCCGATATGCCACTGATCTTTTTACCGGCCTTTTGACTATACTGCTTCATAAAATGATAGGCCAGCGCAGGAATATCTTCCTGGCGCTCACGCAAGGCAGGCAAGGTGATCGGGAAAACA
The DNA here is from genome assembly GCF_003555545.1 of Paraflavitalea soli. Classification (GTDB taxonomy): domain Bacteria; phylum Bacteroidota; class Bacteroidia; order Chitinophagales; family Chitinophagaceae; genus Paraflavitalea; species Paraflavitalea soli. Next base: position 2,354,148 of record NZ_CP032157.1, read on the forward strand.
TTCAACCGGTAGTACAGGTCCAATCTGAAACGCCCCTCTGCCACTTCTTTCTCCAGGTTCTTGTTCGTAGCAGCCAGGAAGCGCACATCCACGTTGATCGTATCCCTTCCCCCAACCCTTTCTATTTCCCGCTCCTGCAATACCCTTAGCAATTTCACCTGCAATTCCATCGGCATCTCTCCGATCTCATCCAGAAAGATCGTTCCCTTATCAGCCCTTTCAAACTTCCCGATCCTTCTTTCATGCGCCCCCGTAAAAGCCCCTTTCTCATGGCCAAACAATTCAGATTCGATCAGCGTGGCAGGCAGGGCCGCACAGTTCAGCTTAACAAACGGTTTGCCTTTACGCGCCGACAGGTTATGAATACAGTTGGCGATCATTTCTTTGCCCGTGCCGCTTTCTCCCAGGATAAGCACCGAAGTATCGGAAGGAGCCGCCTGTTTGATATGGTCAAATACATGCAACAGGAGATGGCTTTTACCCACGATGCCTTCAAATCCCGCTTCAGTATGCGTGTTCTCAATGGTTGCAGCCCCGGCCGGCTGAGTGGAAGCCTGCTCTGTAATCTCCCCCTCCAGCAATTGCTCGATCGTTTGGATCAGCGAGAACTGGATCCTTTCAAACAACTCCAACTGCTCCACCGTATAGGCATCCGGCCTGCGACTGTACAAACAAAAACTGAATGATTTCCGGTCCAGGATGCGCATCGGCATTTCCAGGTTCGACCGCAACTGGAAAGTATCAGCAAACAATTGCCGCAGCGAAGGCTGCCGGCAAATATGTTGAAAAGCCGCATCGTCAAAATAGACCGCCTCTTGCACCGACGAACTGCCTCCCTGCAACGCCACCAGTTCCGCTATCGACTTACCCGTGATCGTACACAACTCCTGCGCACCGATCACCTGGTATTCATCAAACCCGATCCGTAAAAAACACAACCCCTTAAAATGCGGTTGTTGAAGGTTATCAAAACCGGCCACCAGGAAATCAAAAGGAATATATGATTGCAACGCCGAGGTAACCGCCAACAGCTTCTGCGCCCAGGTGCCGCTGCCGCCGATGATCGCCTTCAATAGTTTGCGCAACTCCGTCTCCTTATAATATTTTGCTTCCACGCTGTGCGCACGGCGGTACCGCGCTATTTCCAGCGTCACCAGCAGGTCCTTTTCCCGGTAAGGTTTTACAATAAAACCATAGGGATGCGTTTGCTTGGCAGCATTCAGCACCTCTTCATTTGAATTGGCCGACAGGTATACAAAGGGGATGTTGTCAATAGCCAGCAATTGGGCGAGATCGATCCCCGTTTGTTTTCCCTTTAGAAAAATATCCAGCAATACAAAGTCTGGCCTTTTGTTCCGGATCATCTCCTGCGCCTGCAGCACAGAACGTGCAATGCCCGTCACACCATATCCCGCCTGCTCCAGCAACAGCCGCAGGTCTTCCGCTTCCACAAACTGGTCCTCTACAATAAGAATCTGTTCTTTCATGTTCAGTTGGTTTATCACGCTTCACTAACAAAGTCAAGCCGTATTTCAGTACCGTTGTTATTGTTTACCTGCAACCTGCCATCAAGATCGCCACTCAGCCCCCGCATCATTTTCATGCCCATAGAACTCTGGTTGGCACTGTCAAATGATGCCGGCAGGCCTACCCCGTTATCTTTAATGATAAGCGTAAAATGATCCTGGGCGCCTCTTTTCAGGGATACATCAATGGTCCCTTCCTGCTTATCCGGAAAAGCATACTTAATAGCATTCGTGATCGCTTCATTCAAAATAAGTCCCAGCGGAATGCAATGCGCAATATCCAGTTTTACCGCGTCGATCTGCAGGTTAAATTGTATGCTATTGCCCGTACTAAAACTATCCTTCAGGCAATCGATCAGTTCATGGATATAGTCTGCCATATGTATGGCAGATAAGTTATCCGATTGATATAGTTTCTGGTGCACCAGCGACATTGCCTGGATGCGCTGCCGGCTTTCTGCTACCGCCTGTATCGCTTCCTCTCCCTGCAGGTAAGCCGATTGCGTACGCAGCAGGGCCATCACGATCTGGAAATTATTCTTTACCCGGTGGTGGATCTCCCGCACCAGCCATTCTTTTTCTTCTACCAGGTGCTCCAGCGTATCATTCTTCTTTTCAATCTGTAGCTGCTGCACCTGCAGTTTGCTATTGGTCCGCTGCTTCAACCGGGCATAATTCACCAACAGCGCTACAATGATGATCAGCAGCAGCGCCACCCCCAGTATCCAGCGCCGGGTGCTTTTCTCTTTGGCCAACTCCGTATGTTGAAGCCGGGTTTCTTTTTCCAGCAACCGGATGTTTTGTTCCTTTTTGTCTGTTTCGTATTGGATCGTCAGCTCTTCGATCTGCCTGCTTTTTCTTTCATTGTAGATCGAATCGTTGAGCAGCTGGTATTGTTGCAGGTCTTTGATGGCAGCGGTATAATTGCCGAGCGCCGAGTCGGCAGCAAACAGCATATGATGCAATTCCCTTTGGTCTACCAAACGTGCCCCTCCATAGGCCAAAGCTGAATCCAGGTACGTATGTGCTTTGGCAAACTGCCCACGTTGCAAATAGAACCTGCCAATATCCAGGTTGCCCACAAAAACCACTTCAGCATTGAGGGGAGCTTTCCGATAGTAGGTCGCCATGGAATTGTAATATTGCTCTGCCTGCGGGTAAAGTTTTAATCCCTCATAACAATTAGCATAGTTTTGCATCACAAGGGCCTTTTCAAACAGGGCTTTCGGTGGATTCATCGCCACCATGCTATCGGTCAAAGCCAGGGCCTCCCTGCCTTTATTTAATTTTACCAATTGCCTGATCAGTAAACCTGCTGTTTTATATAAATTGTACCGGTCGAAATTTCGTGCTATCCTTATGGTGAGTGCTTTTCGGTACCATTGACTGCTTTCTTCACAACGGTTAAGTTCATCCAGCACCAGCGCCAACTCACCATAATACGCATCAACAATTGCGGTATCATGGTATCGAACGGCATTGTCAACAGATTTCCTTGCGTATAATAGTGATTTTTCGTAGGCCCCGCGGTACCTGTTGATCTGGGAAAGTGATAGATATATGAGAGAAACTTTGGTACTACCTGTTTGATGATGCAGGTCAATAGCCTGCAGCAATTCCTTTTCTGCCTCATTAAATTTGTTTGCACTAAAAAGATAATCTGCCATGGAGACCCTGGCGGCGGCTTCGCCTTTACTATAGCGCACCTGTTGGAATAATTGAATGGCCTTATCATAATATACCTGGATGGTAACGAAGTATGGCTGCTCCCAGCTCATCTGCTGTGCAAGCCGCAGCCAGGCTTGTCCCTCTCTTAACGTATCGCCTTCTGCGTGGTAAATAGCAGCTATTTCAGAAAAAATGCTGATCCCCGCCGCTGTTTCCATTTTAGCAAGGTGAGCGTCGCCTTCCAATAACCTGCACTCTTTCCAAAATCGCTTCAATTGAAGGGAATCACTTAGCCGGCTACCCTGTTTAAAAATATCGATGGCCGTATCTATCATCGATGACCTTACATCATTGTATTCCTCCTGGAGGTAAGTACTGCCCAGCCTTTGCAGCAGTAAGATCCGGTTGCTATCGGGTTTACTTTTCTGTAACCGGTGGCGCAATTCATTCTGCGACAAACCAGCTGGCAACTGAGCCTTAGTTGGCGCAGCCATTACGATCATCCATAAAACACCTAGAAACGTTTTTAACATCCGGAACCCCTCTTGACTTAAAATTATACATAATACACCGTGAAATGTCACGGCCCTTTTTCATCAAACCGGGAAATGTCACGGTCCGCACCAAACAGGTATTTCAACAAATTATTGAATTGCACTCACTTACAAAATAGGTAGGGTAATTGGTATAGGTTCATCCTACTCAACGCTTATGGAAAAAACACCTTCACCAACAGTCGTCTTTATTACCGGCGCTTTTGTGCACCACAGTTGCTGGGATGATTGGAAGACCTATTTTGAAAGCAAAGGTTACCCAACCATCGCACCACCCTGGCCACATAAAGCCGCTTCAGCAGAAACCCTGCGGATGAGTCACCCCAACAAAGATATAGCAGCCAACCGGCTTCCGGCAATAACCGATCACTATGATTCAATCGTACGCCAACTCCCCGGTAAGCCCATCCTCATCGGTCATTCTATTGGCGGGTTGATCGTGCAGCTATTATTGCAAAGAGGATTGGGCAGCGCAGGCGTTGCGATCCATTCCGCACCGCCGCAGGGAATATTCACGTTCCGGTTCTCCTTTCTGAAAGCCGGCTGGGGTCCCCTGGGATTCTTTACTTCCACCCGGCAATCCTTCCTCATGTCTTTCACCCAATGGAAATATGCTTTCACCAACCGCATGGATTGTGAGGCACAGAAAGAAGCCTATTACCGCTTTGCCATTCCCGAATCCAAGCTCATCGTAAGAGACACCATCACAAAAGCAGCCAGGGTCCACTTCGAAAATCCCCATGCCCCCTTGTTACTCATATCCGGCAGTGACGACCATACCATACCCGCCTCACTCAATTACGCCAATTACCGGAAATACAAGAAGAGCAATTCCATCACCGATTATGCCACCTTCCCGGGCAGGAACCACTTTGTATTAGGCCAGCCCACCTGGAAGGAAGATGCCGGTTATATCCTGGACTGGCTCAACAAACTACCCTGATGTCAGCTGAGCTTGTCTCAGGGTGGGTCGCCCTTAAGGGTGGGTCGCTCTTAAGGGTGGGTCGCCTTCAAGGGTGGGTCGCCCTTCAAGGGCGGCTCACCCTGCCCGCCGCATAGCTGGGCGGCTCACCCTGATCTAAAGAAGCTTCTCCAATCCAATTCAACACCCTTAACAACAAACCTTCACATATCATCTAAAACAATGCAGATCATGAAACAACTAATCTCAGTATTTATTATCGCAAGCCTCCTGGCTGCCTGCAACAGTACACCCAAAGAGACAACAGCACCGGCTGTTATAACTGCCGACACCAACAGCAATGTTTCCACTATGCAGCCAGCCGCGCCCCCTGCCAACTTCAAACATGCGGTGGCAAAAGTAAACGGCCTCGACATTCACTATGTGATCGGCGGCACCGGCGAACCACTCGTGTTATTACATGGCTTCGGACAGAACTGGTTTATGTGGAACCGCCTGCTGCCCGGGTTCTCCAAACACTTTACCGTCATAGCACCCGACCTGCCGGGCCTGGGTGAATCCGGCAAGCCCGATAGCGGTTACGATAAGAAAACCATGGCTGCTGCTATTCACGGACTGGTAAAACAATTGGGATATGAACACATCAACCTGGCCGGCCACGACATTGGACTCATGGTAGCCTACGCCTATGCAGCTCAATTCTCCGGTGAGGTAAGCAAACTGGCCCTGATGGATGCCTTGCTGCCTGGTGTAGAACCCGTTTGGAGCCAGGTGAAAGCCGGCGCCTGGTGGTTTGGCTTCTTTGGCTTCCCCGCTTCCGGCGAACTCGTGGCCGGGCAAGAACGCCTCTTCCTCACAAATTTCTGGCCCGTGGTAGGTCACGTAAAAGATGCATTCACACCCCAGGAGGTCAATGAGTTTGTACGGGCTTATGCCGTTAAAGGCGGTACAACCGGCGCCTTCCACTGGTTTGGCGCATTTGACCAGGATGCCCTGGACAATAAAGTGTTCATGAAAACCAAACTCAAAATGCCCTTGCTCGCCATGGGTGGCGAATACTTTGGCGCCGCCTTCCTGGTCGATCACTGCAAACTGGTGGCAGAAAATGTAAAAGGCTCCAATATCAAAGGGGCCGGGCATTGGATCGTACAGGAGAATACCGCCCAGGTGCAAAAAGATCTGTTGGATTTCTTCCTGGCTAAATAATACCCCGGTGATAAAACAAATAAACGCCCTGCTACTATGCCTATTAGGGCTCTTTAGCAGCAACGCCCAAAACATACCTGCTTTTAAACAACTGAGGTACGAGGAGGATTATACCCTCCTGCCCCAAGACAGCAGCAGGAACTGGTATACCACCACCAAGTTCAGGGCCCTGTCAAAGGACCGCGGCATCTACCTCAGTATGGGAGGCGATATCAGGTACCAATACCAGCGGTTCACCAATGAGAACTGGGGCGAATCCCCCAAAGACAATGATGGATTCATCCTTACCCGCTACCTGGCCCATGCCGACTTTCATGCCGGTAAACACTTCCGGACCTTTGTTCAATTGCAAAGCAGTTTTGCCAACGGAAAACTAACGCCGCCCTCCCCCGTCGATGAAAACCAACTGGACCTGCACCAGGCTTTCGCAGATATAGCTTTCACCGGGCGCCAGGCACAGGCATTGACCATCAGGATCGGTCGCCAGGAATTACTGTACGGATCACAACGATTGGTGGCCGTTCGCGATGGGCCCAATAACAGGCAGGCCTTCGATGCCGCCCGGTTGATCTATGCCCGCCCTAACTGGAATGCCCAGCTGTTCTATTCCCGTTTTGTCCAGTCAAAGCAGCAGATCTTTGATGATGGCTTTGCCAACCATACCCGGTTCTGGGGTGCATACCTCGTCAAAAACAAGGTGCCACTGCTCCGCAATGCCGATCTCTATTACTTCGGCTTGTGGAAAAAGAATGCAAAATTCGATGATGGCATGGGAAAGGAATTAAGGCATTCCATTGGCGGCAGGTTCTGGGATACCCAACGGTTCTGGAAATACGATATCGAAGGTCTGTATCAATGGGGCGACTTCGCGGGCAAACAGATCACTGCCTGGACCTTTTCAGTCAACACCAGTTATAAGTTTGCCAATACACCACTTAAGCCCGAGCCAGGTATAAAAACAGAGCTGATCAGCGGAGATGCACAATACGGCGACAACAAATTGCAAACCTTCAATCCCTTGTTTCCCCGGGGAGGTTACTTTGGCCTGGTGTCCATCATAGGTCCTGCCAATTTAGTCGACCTGCATCCTTCCCTTACCCTCGATCTGTCCCGTGGGTTATATTTCAACATGGACTATGACATCTTTTGGCGCTACAGCCGCAACGATGGCATCTATGGACCCAATGTGGCCCTGATCTATTCAGGCAAAAAAAGCAGCCAGCGATCCATCGGGCGCCAGTATTCAACACACCTCGAATACATACCCAACAGGTTCCTGTATTTCCGTTGCGAATTTACCTGGTTCAAAGCCAGTGATTTTTTACACGACACGGGCATCGGCAAAAACATACTGTTTGCAGCCGGCACCGCCCAGCTTAAGTTTTAAACCTTATTTCACTATTTAATAATAACAACATGAAAAAGATCTTCAATGCAGGTTTATTATTCTTTTCACTTTTAACCAGTACAGTTATGTCAAACGCACAAACACCAACAGCCATTAAAAATATTGTGATCGTTCATGGCGCTTTTGCCGATGGTTCCGGATGGCAGGCCGTATATGAAGCCCTTACAAAGCATGGGTACAACGTGACCATTGTTCAAAATCCATTAAGCTCCCTGGCCGATGATGTGGCCGCTACCAACCGTATATTGGACAAGCAGGATGGCCCTGTAGTATTGGTAGGTCACTCCTGGGGTGGCTCCGTGATCACCCAGGCCGGTGTTCATCCCAAAGTGGCAGCCCTGGTATATGTAGCCGCCTTTGTACCCGATGTAAAGGAGACCACCCTCGACCTCATCAAAACCGCTCCCCCTGCACCCGAGAACGGCATCCTTCCTCCCGATGAAAAAGGATATGTGTATTATGACAAACAGAAATTCCAGGCAGGTTTTGCAGCTGATCTGCCCAAAGCAACCACCGATTTCATGTATGCTTCCCAGGGACCCATCGCCGCCCAGTCCTTTGTCACCCCCTTGACCGAGGCCGCCTGGAAAACGAAACCCTCCTTCGCCATCCTGGCCACCGAAGACAAAAGCATCAACCCCGATATTCAACGCACCATGTACAAAAGAGCAGGGGCAAAAGTGACCGCATTAGCCGGCAGCCATGTTATTTTTATGTCAAAAGCCAAAGAGACAGCCGATGTCATTGAATTGGCAGCCAGGAGCAAAACACCATAAGCTGGCCGCCCCATCTGGCACATACTCCTTACAGTACTGAACAAAACGACCCGGTCTCACCGGGTTGTTTTGTTTCACCTGTTTAACTGTAGGCATTACAATAAAAATAATGCGTATCAGGAAGGCCCGGCCCTTTTTTTATCTGCGGCGGCTTTGTATTTTACAGCGCCGAACGACAACGGTACCCGAACCACCACCTATGTATCGCTATGTGCTGCCCATTTTATTGCTTTTTGCAATACCCGTCCTGTCCTATGCCCAAAAGGAGCCCGCTATCCTGTGCGGCCAAAAGCCCGTTACGGAAAAGCTGCTCCGCGATAATCCCCTGCTGAAACAATACCAGCAACGCACCGAGCAACAATTGCAGGATTACAACAACGCCCTCCGCAGCGGCAAAGCAAAGCTCCAACGCACAACTGCCATCGTAACCCTGCCCATAGTAGTGCACATCATTCACAACAATGGTATCGAAAATATCAGCGATGCACAGGTGCTCACCGGCATACAACACCTCAACGAAGCATTCGCCAACACCGGCTACTATGATCCCGCCGATGGCGTCAACACACAGATACAGTTTTGCCTCGCCCAGCGCGATCCCAATGGCAATGCTACCAATGGCATTACCCGCAATGTATCCGCTTATACCGTGATGGGCGGCGCAGATCCTTATTTCGACGACCTCAACGTGAAAAACCTCAACCGCTGGAATCCTGGTTGCTATATCAATATCTGGATAGTACGATCCATACCCGGCTCCGTGGCCGGCTATGCCTACCTTCCTTCCGTACACGGCCTGAATGTCGATGGCATCGTGATGGAATCCGTTTATTTCGGCAGCTCACCCGCCAATAGTACCGTCACCATCCACGAAATGGGACACTACCTCGGCCTCTACCATACTTTTGAAGGTTCCTGCAAGAACGATGATTGCACGGTAGACGGCGACAAAGTGTGTGATACCCCGCCCGATCAGTCTACTGCCTTTGCCAATTGCGCCACCGGCATGAACAGCTGCTCCACCGATAACCTGTCTGGTTTTGCTACCGATGTGAATGACCTGGTCGAAGACTATATGGATTACGGCAACCTCAACTGTATGAAAGTATTCACACAGGGACAGGCCGACCGGATGAACTGGCATATACAGCAGGTACGCAGCAGCCTGCTCAACTGCAAGTCCTGCCTCAGCCCCTGCCCAGCCCCCATTACAGCTGGGTTTACCCCTTCTGCCACCAATGTCACAGCAGGCACCCTCATAAACTTCGTCAACAGCTCTGTCAATGCGGCCGGCTTTGAGTGGTCTGTCAACAACGTGCTGCAGGCTACTACCACCTCTTTCTCGTATACCTTCAATGCAGCCGGTACCTATACCGTGAAATTGCGGGCCCTGTCCGGCAATCCTTTGTGCAATAGCGAAGAAAAAACAGTTACCATCACCGTCAGTTGTCCCGTCACCGCCGCTTTCACCCCTTCTGCCATTACTGCGCCGCCCAATACCAATATCAGTTTCACCAATGGCAGCAGCGGCGCCACCAGCTATACCTGGTACATCAATGATGTGCAGCAGGCTACCACCACCCACCTGAGCCATACCTTTGTCAGCGGCGGTTTTTACAAGATCAAATTAATAGCCGCTTCCGGCGCCTGCCGCGATTCTATTACCCAGCTTATCCGCATTAAGGATCCCTGCAACGAATATACTTTCCGAAAGTCTTATGGCGGCGCCGGTATCGATGTGGCGCACGATGTGCGGCCAACCGCCGATGGTGGTTATATCATCGCCGGCAGCACCAGCGCCAGCGGTTCCGAAGCCTTCCTGCTCAAACTCGACAACCAGGGCAATGTAACCTGGATCAATACCTATGGAGGTCCCGGGGCCGACCTGTTCAAAAAGGTGATCGTCACCAGCGACGGCGGTTACCTGGCCGTAGGCCAAACCAGGTCCTATGGGTATACAACAGGGGCCGTGATGGTGGTGAAGACCGATGCCGCTGGCATGGAGGAATGGCACCAGTATTACGGAGAAAAATCGGTCAACGGCGAGATCGGCAATGGTGTCACCGCTACCGCCGATGGAGGCTATGCCATTGCAGGATCTCAGAATGCAGGCATCGGCACTACTGCCAATATGCTGGTGTTTAAGATCGATGCCACCGGCAGCCTGCAATGGTCCAGGGTCTATGGCACCGCCAATACAGACCATGCTACCGACATCATCGAAGACAATGGAGACCTGATCGTGGCCGGCTATTCTGCCAGCGGAACAGCTTACCAGGATGGTGTGCTCATGAAACTGAATGCTGCCGGCACCCTTCAATGGACAAAGATGTACGATATCGGCTTCCAGAACAGCTATATGAGCACCCAGATCTACCGGCAGGGCAATCAGTACCTGGTCACCATGCCTACCTATAACGACCTCACGTTGACCAACGGACGCCGGCTATACGCCTGTAAGATCGACCTGCAGGGCAACCTGCAAAGCGTCGTTGTCGCCGGTTCCGGTAATACCCCTAATGCCAGCAATGAACAGGCCATTCCTTTGCCCGATGGAGGTTTAATGACCATCCAGGTTAGTCCGGGCGCCGTCAATAGTGGACTGCAGTTCATGAAGACCGATGCCGCCGGCAATCTCGAGTGGGGTAAAAGACATGTAGACCCCGCCTTGCAGGAAACCAGGGCCCTGCGCCAAACGGCCGATGGTGGCTTCATTAGCGTCGGCTCTATCAATACCGGGGGCAATACAGATATCTATGTGGTAAAGACCGATGCCATCGCCAATATACCCAGCTGCCTCGTGGTGCCGGGAGCAAGCGGCAACCCACTGAATTATTTTTCTACCACTACCCTCAACTGGACAACCAACCGTAATGCCAGTTTTCCCCTCACGCCAGCTTCCCTGGTGATGGGACAGCTCACCATAGCGGCCAATACCATCTGCGCCTACAGCACCCCTTGTTCCGTACCGGATTCCTGCACTCAGCACAGCAGCTTCCGGAAAACCTATGCCACGCCCGGCACAGAAGTGACCAAAGACATCGCAGGCTTACTGGATGGTCATTACATCATCGCCGGCGAAATGACCGCACCCGGCAGAACCGATGTGGATGCGGTACTCATAAAGATCAATATATACGGCGATACCCTCTGGACAAAACGATTCGGCGGACAAGGCAATGACGGCTTCCTGCGTGTGAAGCAATCCAGCGACGGAAGCATCTATGCCGTGGGCTATACCAGGTCCTTTGGCACACCACAAAGTGCTGCATATGTGGTCAAGACTGACAACAATGGCAACCTGATCTTCTACAACACCATTGGCGGTAATTCCCCCAACGGCGATATCGCCAACGATATGGCCGAAAACAGGGGCGGCACCCTGATCATTACCGGCGTCCACAATACAGGTCCCGCTTCCGATATGTTTGTGGCCGACCTCAATACCAGTGGATGGGGAACTTACATGTATGTATTCGACAATGGCGGCGAAGAAGCCGGCACCGGCATCACCGCCGTTAACGACTCCGTGATGATCACCGGGTATATGAGTTCCCAGTATTACCATGATGCCTTCGTCGTTAAATGGAATACCAGTTTCCGGTCCCATATATGGTCTAGGAAATTCGACCGCCTGCAGGGCAATGATGCATTCGACCGCATTTATAAAACCGGTACCGGTTTCCTCGTCAATAATTCTTACAGTACAGATTTTAGCAATAATGGTTTTAAGCATGGCATTGTCCAGTTGGACCTCAATGGCAATATCACCAATGCCTGGACCAATACAACAGCCACCGTGCACAACGGACCACATTCCCTGGCGCCCACCATCGACGGCGGTTTTGCCGTTGTGGAATCAGAAGACAATGTTAATAGCGATGTATACCTGTATAAGTTCGATGCAAACGGCAACCGGCAAATGGGCCGGCAATTCTCCCAGCCCAACAGGGAAAACATGCACCACCTGGTGCAGCATGATGATGGCAGTTACCTGCTGGCAGGTGTTGCTGCCACTCCTTCCGATATATTTGTCATCAAAACAGATATAGCCGGTAATACCGCAGGCTGCACCACCGACAGCAGTGCTGCCCTGCTGTCTTCCTCACCCATGACCGTTCAGTCCTTTACCTGGGGCAGTATTACCAATATCAGCAATTTCCCCAATGCAGAGACAAGGGCCAACCTGTGGACAGCCCCCGTAGTCACCTCCGCCCTTTGTAAATATGCCCCCTGTGAGGTACCCGACACCTGCGATACCTATCCTTGTGATACCGTCTTTGTTACCGGCACAGATACCACTTGCGTACTTTCCGGCAATGCACAGGTGTACACAGCCCACCGCAATGCCAACTGCACCGCACCCATTACCTGGACGGTTGACCCGGCTTATGCAGACATTATAGCCACTACCGATGCCACCATCGAATTGCGCTTTAAAAAAGCGGGCAGTGTAATGTTGTATGCCGAAATACCAAATGATTGCAGGATAATTAAAGACAGCCTGAAGATCTACCTGTTTGCATCACCCACCGCTGTCGACCTGGGTCCCGACAGACAGTTGTGCCAGGTAAGCACCTCCGTGCTGCGGGCAGGCGCAGGTTTCCAATACTACCGCTGGCAGGATGGCTCTACTGACTCAACATTTACCGCCTATAATACCGGCACTTATCATGTAGCAGCCTACGATTATTGTGGTAATGTATACAAGGATACCATCGTCATCAGTCAGGCGCCGGCCGTGCCCTTCGATCTGGGTCCCGATCTGCTCCTCTGCGAAAAGGATACTGTTGCTATCACTGCCCCCGCCGGCTTTACCAACTACCGCTGGAGCGCCAATTACAAAGTGAACAGCATCTATGGTCAAACCATAAAGATCTATACAGACATTGATACCCTGTACAGTGTTACCGCAGAGAGATCACCCGGTTGTATTGTCACCGATACCATCCGCATAGCATTGAAGAAGGCGCCACCTGTTGATCTCGGCATCGATACCAGCTTTTGCCGGGGAGCTACATTAACACTGGATGCAGGCCCGGGCTTCGATAGCTATCGCTGGAATACACTGGCCACTACCCAACAGATCACCGTGCAGGCCCCGGGCAGCTACCGGGTAGCCGCCCTCTATGCCAATGGATGTTATGCACGCGATACCGTGGAGGTGAGCAGGTATGATATGCCATCCACCATCCTCACCGATACCGCCACTTTCTGTGATTTTTCAAATGCTACCCTCACACCCCTTATGCTGAATGATTTCATTGCCTACCAGTGGAGCACCGGCGCTACTACTCCCGTGGTGCGCATCGATCGTCCCGGATTGTATTGGGTGCAGGTAACCCACCGCAATGGCTGTATCGGCACAGATACCATCCTGGTCACTAAACGGTCATGCGGCAACAAACTCTACATCCCCAATGCCTTTACCCCCAACAACGATCACCACAATGATGTATTCAAACCAGCCGTAGATGGCCAGTTGGTCAGCTTTAGGCTTGCAGTGTTCAGTCGCTGGGGAGAAAAAATATTCGAGACCACCAACGCCACCCTGGGCTGGCGGGGCGATTGGAAGAACAAGCCCATGGACACCGGCAGTTATGTGTGGATATGCACCTACCAGTTTGCCGGCGCCGGCCAGCCAGTTCAAACTTCAAGGGGTATTGTGACCCTGTTGCGCTAACACAGACTTTGACGGCAATCTGTCACAAACGGCCCACTACTTAGTCCCATACAGCCTCTATCCATATCCCATTTTCCCACCATCTTTGTTGTATCGAAGTTAATAGCTAAACAAAAAATATAACTTATGTCCAACACCGGATGCTTGATCCATTTATCTTGCTGTAATGATCCATGCTATAGAGGTCCCCTTGGGTCAGCCTCTATAGCATGGATCATTTTAAGTCCTTTTTATCTTTTTAACACCCTGTATTTTTCCCGGATCACCTTGCCATCTCCTACCTCAATTACGTAAGTTCCTGCAGGCAAGGGCGCTATATTCAATGATATCCTGTTATTGCCTATTACAAGCTGTCTTTTGTCGCTGTATAAATATTTCCCAAACATATCAATAACATTGACCGTTACCGACGTCAGAACGGGTGTATGTAATTCAATTTGTACTATTCCATCGGTTGGATTGGGATACAGCTTCCCGGTATAGGGTTTACTTTCCGCTATTTTGCTCAAAGGAGGCAACAGGGCCATTCTTGCTCCAATGCAACCATTGGTTACGATTGCCTGGTTACTGCCAACATAATTGCCATAAAAGATAGGACTGGAATATATGGTACCTATTCCGGCGGCGGCTGATGCCGGATTGGCATCGTTATTTAACGGCCAGTACAAGGCCAGGTGGTTGAAATTGAAATGGCAACTGTCCAGTAATTTATCCTTCCAATAATTGATCGTACCTACTGCAACCACCGTATCCCACACCCGTACTTCGTCGATTACTGTAAGCCGGGACGCACTTGGCTCGCCACCAAATATGCAGGAGGGCGTAGAGCCAGAGGTGATTGCCGGAATACTACCGGTAAAATAGAGAGGTTGCTTGATACCATTGATGTATATTTTCAATCGGTTGGAATCGCCTGTCTGTGCCCCATCAAATACGGCGGCCACATGGTACCAGCTATCGTGGCTGACCACATTGGAGCCGGTATAGCCCTTAACATCCGAACCATTAGCCACTGTGAAATGAACCGACTTAGTAGATTTGTCCACATGCAGCTTGATCCTGTCGGTAGACGTAATTTGGTTCCGAAAGATAGTAGCTTCCGCATTTGACCAGTCGGTGATTGTAGAATCATATTTGAACTGCGCCTCTATCGTAAAGGCCGCTGCGTTCTTAAATTCGACCACATTTCCTGCAATTATCCTGGCACCTGTGGACGTAAAGGTTACTGCCTTGCCTGAATAGACAGGGCAGGGAATGGTATCGAAAATCAACGTACTGCTAACATAATTGCCATAAAAGATAGGACTGGAATATATGGTACCTATTCCGGCGGCGGCTGATGCCGGATTGGCATCGTTATTTAACGGCCAGTACAAGGCCAGGTGGTTGAAATTGAAATGGCAACTGTCTAATAATTTACCCTTCCAGGAATTGATCGTACCCACTGCAACCACCGTATCCCACACCCGTACTTCGTCGATCATTGTAAGCCGGGACGCACTTGGCTCACCACCAAATATGCAGGAGGGCGTAGAGCCAGAGGTGATTGCCGGAATACTACCGGTAAAATAGAGAGGTTGCTTGATACCATTGATGTATATTTTCAATCGGTTGGAATCGCCTGTCTGTGCCCCATCAAATACGGCGGCCACATGGTACCAGCTATCGTGGCTGACCACATTGGAGCCGGTATAGCCCTTAACATCCGAACCATTAGCCACTGTGAAATGAACCGACTTAGTAGATTTGTCCACATGCAGCTTGATCCTGTCGGTAGACGTAATTTGGTTCCGAAAGATAGTAGCTTCCGCATTTGACCAGTCGGTGATTGTAGAATCATATTTGAACTGCGCCTCTATCGTAAAGGCCGCTGCGTTCTTAAATTCGACCACATTTCCTGCAATTATCCTGGCACCTGTGGACGTAAAGGTTACTGCCTTGCCATAACCAACAGCCGTATCGATAACCGTAATTGTCAGGGTATCCCGGGCGATTGCTGCCCGGTGGTCCACCACATTTAATTGATACTTATACACGCCAACCGTGGTAAGTCCGGAAACTGTGGTGGAACTGGCAGACCCGAAAGGGTTAGCGATCGTGCCTCCTGACGGCCCACTGATTTTCCTCCAAACATATCTTACAATTGTTCCATCTGCATCCGTAGAAGCGCTGCCATTCAGATGAGCGAAACCGGATGATGAAGCGATCGTGGTGTCGTTACCTGCCCTGGCCACCGGAAGAACATTTGGAAGCGAATCGTTATTCTGGCCAAGAAACCATTCGTAGATGTTTACGATGCCATCATAACCGTATGGATAGACATCGATGTCATACACCCGTCCCCAAATGGTATGTCCCCCGGTTGGCCAAATTGTCAGTAATGCTTTTACCTGTGGATTAAGCGCATTGACCCCGTTGATGGAATTTTCAGTAACAGTGTAGCTGCCACTAGGCGTAGGATCATCTGCCGCATGGAATCCCCACAAAGGCAGTTTTCCGTTTGCAACATAACTATGACCATTTGAATTGAGACCAGTCAGCCAGGCACAGATTGGAGCCGCTGCGGCTAGTTTTTTAACATTAGCAAGGGAACTGTTTAAATAATTAAAAGTACCCCCACCACCGTAACTGAGACCTGTTAAATAAATTCTATTGGTGTCCACACTCAAGGAATCTGCAGCATAATTCAATATTGCTTGAACATATTCCAAAGGCCATACGTTAATTAAACTGCCCGCATTAGGCGCAGTACGTTTCGTTAAACGCGACATAGGTGATAAAACAATGAATGTATCTACCTGCCCATTCCAGGTAAATGCCATTTTGGAACCGTTATTTACAAGACGGGAAGGTCCGAAATTCCGCAACCTCCAAACTGAATCTCCAGAATAAACAAGGCCTGTATCATTACTTCTTTCACCTCCACCATGAAGGAATACGATCAAAGGGTATTTCCTGGTATTACCCGGCACGCCGTGACCTGCCGGTTTGTATTCAAGGAACGGGACTGCATCTCCATTACTCGCCGTAATGCGTTTAGCAACATTTTGTGCCTGCAGCTTAGCGGGCAAACTTAAAAGAAGAATAAATAAGGTCAGGCATAAGCTGGCTGGTTTGGTAGGTCTTATCATAAATTATTTTTTTTGCGCTGAAGAATGACCCCAAAAAGAAGGTTGGAATAGGAAGATTTAGTGGGTGTTTATTAATTGGACTTAACCCGGCCAACTTGCTTTAAGCATAGTAGGTTTTACGCCGGTTTTGTTCACAGTAAATCTATGTCAACAGAGTGATGAATTCGGGCCGTTGAATGTTGAGATATCCCCACCAGTAAAAATACATGGGCGAAGCTTTTATGGTATTAAGAAGGAGTATTGTCACCTCCACTGCGCTAAAACCGGCCATCCCATCCATTAAGTCAAACGCCCCATCCGTTAACCCTCCCTGTCAGGGCCTGCTGTTGCGTGGTAGTTTTGGTTCCACAAATCAAAAAGCCACTAACAATGAAAACAAAAGCGCATTACCTCGTATTGGCCACTACCATGCTGGCCCTTGCCCTGACAGGGTGTAAAAAGAAAACGATCGATGACCTCCAATCCAACGATAAGGTGTTCAGCCCCGCGAAATTCAAAGAGAACATCATTACTGCCTTGGGCAACAGGAACATTGGTTACACCTTCATGATCAACCACAAGGGCCAATGGGCCGACTCTGCCGCACGCGGCTTTGCCCGCATGAGCCAGGACGGCGCCATCCCCCACAGTGTGTACAAAGAAATGAATATCGCCAGCGTCACCAAATGGCTCACCGCCGTAGGCGCCATCAAATTGCTGGACTACAAACAGATCAAACTGGAAGATTCCATTTACAAATGGCTGCCCAAATCCTGGACACTGGGCAACAAGGTAAAGACGATCACCTTTCACCAGCTGCTCACCCATAAAAGCGGACTCACGACCGACGATATACGTTATGGTACGGACTTCAACTCCCTCAAAACCTGCATTGCCGCCGGGGTGGTCAACGAAGCCAAGGGATACAATTACAGCAACGTGAACTTTGCCCTGTTCCGCATTATGTTTTCCTATATCAATGACAAAACAGGCGCCCTCAATACAGAATCCTTCAGCCTGAGCAATAAAGACACCGCCAGCTTTGCCGACTACCTGGCCGTGCGTTATACCCAGCTCATGCAAAATGCCGTATTCACACCAGCCGAGGCCGGTATGGTCTTTTGTACGCCCGAAGACAGGTCTACCGTTACCCTGATGTACAATGAAACCACGGCTTCAACGGCCGGCAAAACACTGGGCGACTGGAAACTGGTGGCCGGTGGTGGTGGCTATTATATGTCTGCCTTCCAGGTAGCCAAAGTAATGGCCTATGTTTTCCACTCCGAAAAGATACTCACCAAGGCCCAGCAGCAGCTATTGCTCGACAACAGGTATGGGTTGGATAATGAGGATGGCCCCAATACTTCCAAAGGACAATCATACGGCAAAGACGGCGCCCTGATGAACGATGTAAATGGTAATGACAAAGCCGATAACCCCGATCCGGGATTACAGACCCTGATCATGAAATTCCCCGGCGATGTAGAATTGGTTTTCTTTACCAACGCCCTGAACAACGGGTTTACCTTCTACACCACCATCATGAAAAATGCATACGAAGATTCCTGGGTTAAACCATAAGGTTCATTCCTGCATAGCTATACAAAGCAAAAAAGGTCCGCCTAAACAGGCGGACCTTTATAACACCCTCCAGTGTCACATGAAAAACAACCAATGCCTTGGCAGACAATTATTTATCCCACCACATGCGGATCGACAATTCATCGGGTCCCTGCGATGACCGCTTACCCGGCCCCGCAAGGCTGCTTCCGCCATCGTAAAACACAGTTGCGCATAGGTAGTTATTTGCAAAGGTGCGTTCTGAGCATAAGCGGTGCTGTTAATTCATTGGTACACGGGTTTTGGCAAGTTCGTCAATGGAAGGCAGCCGTTGGCGCGTAGCTTCTCAATGAGCGACCTGGGCATTACCGGGTAGCTTCCATCGATCCTCCCAATCCCACAAATCCAATACGTCAGAGCCTGCCCCGCTTATTGCGGGAGTTCAGACAATCCGCGAAATCCCACAATCCATTAATCAGCAATAAAAAAGACCCCGCTCTCACGAACGGGGCCATTCATATGATGCTTTTAAATGTTTAAAAAATAACTACATCACCGAGGCCCTCACAGCGAATCACTAAAAGCTAACAGCTAGCAGTTATCCCTAACTCCTGACTGCCAATAGCCGGATCTTTACAATAAACTTTTGGTAGCTGCATGTCTCAGCCAAAACCTGCCTTTCATTCCCCGCTGCCTGCGGACCACTGTCCAGTGCCTGGTGGCTGGCCCACCGAAGCCTTTTATTGATCACAACGGCAAAATAAAAACCAGTGGCAATAGCCCTCAGCCAATAGCTACCTGCAAAAGCAGGTAACGACAGCTAATGCCAAATAGTCAATCGCTAAAACCCAACCGCTAATAGCTACCTGACTGCAAGGTCAATGGCTAATAGTTGATACCAAATCTCAGCTGATAACCGCTAAAAGCTAAATCCTGATACCTAAAGGCTAAAACCTAACTCCTAACAGCTAACTCCGCTCTCCTCAGTTCGTGTTGCACAACACTATCAATACATCAACCGTGCTTAGGGGCCCCGTCCACACAGTCGATCAGCTCAGCACAAACATACAACACCCACATACCCCTTTCCAATACCCCATTGTATATTTTGTATATAATGTAAAAAATCGACGCACATTACGTCGATTTTTTACAAAAATTACAAAATTGACAATTTATACAATGTCACATTTGGAAATGGCCTGGCCGTTATAGTAAGTTTGTGAAGTATTGATACCGAAAGAGGAATCAGAAAAAAGGAGAACGGGATAAGGAGAACCAAAGAAAACAACAGAAAGGAAATTATAAAGCACGGAGTAACTCGAAACACCATTCTAAATCCGTACTCCTTCAGTATGGCTTCTCCATAGCTTCAACATACCTTCAGTATGGATAGAGTATGCTAATAGCATCAAACGCAAAAACAGCCACTTTTCGCAAAGACTGAGAGGGCAGCTGGCGCCCCCCACCCAACGAAGCAGTGGATGTAGATACGTTTCACCCTTTTTTGTCATCTCGAACGTAGCGCAGCCTCCTTTGTCATCTCGAACGAAGGCCCTCACCCTCCTTTGTCATCTCGAACGGAGCGCAGCGGAGTGAGAGATCCCGCAGAGCGGGACAGGTTCTGCTATCGAAGCATCGCACCTCCCATATAAAATTAAACAAACGGACAATGGCCCATATAAAGAAGACAGGATAATATCATTCACTCCATACCAGTACGCCGGCCGGTTTCAATACCTGTTCACCAACAAGTATCCTGGCTTGGGCAGGCAAGCTCATGGTATAATTGTCCGAAGAATAATTCACGGCAATATAAAAGCCATCCCGCCAGTATACATATACACCCGGGGGATAATCTTCCGTGGCAGCACCAGCCCCAGTATAGATAGCACGCAGAATATCCTTCTCCAGCTTCGCATCATCCGTATCCACACCAATATAAGTTACAGTCCCTTTACCAATCCGGTGTTGTACAACAGCAGCCTGGCCTTTATAAAACTGGTTGTCGTACCGGGCAAGCACTTCAGTATTGGGTGCAGGGATCAGCAGGTCCGCCCAGTTATTCCAGCTGTAATGGACCGATCCGCTGAGGATATCCCCTTTAGCATAACTCGAAAGCATATCAGTGGCTTTTACCTGCGCCCCTATAAGGCCGGCAATAGGAGCCGCTATGCCCCCCTCCCAGAAATGCCCGTTGCGGTCTTTGGTAGCAGTGCGGCAGGTAATGATCAAATGACCGCCGTTCAGCACATAATCTTCCCATTTTTTAACCAACCCTGAATCAGCCATTTCATAAGCAGGAACAATCAGGAACTTGTACCTGGAAAGATCCGCCGATTCATCAATCACAGCGGTGGGTGCTCCCAGGGCCTTTGTCATTTCCAGGAACTTAACAGGATAGTTCCAGGCATTCCATTGCCAGGTTTGTTTTTGCCTGTCAATCGTCCAGTAATTTTCCAGGTTCCAAAGAATGGCC
The DNA here is from genome assembly GCF_003555545.1 of Paraflavitalea soli. Classification (GTDB taxonomy): domain Bacteria; phylum Bacteroidota; class Bacteroidia; order Chitinophagales; family Chitinophagaceae; genus Paraflavitalea; species Paraflavitalea soli. Next base: position 2,375,040 of record NZ_CP032157.1, read on the forward strand.
GTAGACCTCGCACTAAGTTTTTCCGGCATGACAGCACCTGGTTTAAACTCCTGGCGAAGCCCTTTTATTTCTTTCATAAACTGCCTGTAATCCTCCCCTCCCGGGGAAGCAGTTACCCCGTCCGTAAGCATAATGCCGGCATGATATTGCTCTGAACTGTACAAAAGCTGGCGGAACCGGTAAGAACAGGCCAGTTTGCCGCCGGCAGCAAAACTGTGATACAGCCACATACGGACCGTGCCCGGCTGCAGCAGCGGGTTGTAACTTCCCCAGTTAACCGGCCCTGGCTGAATTTCCATAACCCCCGATACACCACCCACCGATTTGTAAAACTCCGAGGCAAAAAGGATCGCTTTGCTGTCTCCCAGCCTGAACCCAAGATTGCCTATATTATCACTGCCACCGTTGGGATAGGCTGTATAAGTTGCAAAGTCAAGTTGCCTGGTTCGTCTGGCGTCTGCACCAGTACAAATGGCAGTGTAGTTGGTGGTGATGTATTGGACTTTAGAAATATAACGCCGCAATATACCCGCCTGAAAGTCCAGGAATTCGGCCTGGCTGTCCGCCAGATACCTTTTGAAGTCCAGTAAAGCGTGCGGATTGTTGCCCCACCACCCTACCAGCTCCGTATTAGGAATGACCACTTCATCGAAACTATTGAACCACTCACTCCAGAAAGCTGCTCCCCAGGCTATATTCAAAGCCTGAACAGTCTTGTACCTTTTTTTCAACCACTCCCTGAATGCTCCCTGCGAAGAAGGGCTGTAATCAGGAATAGCCGGAGGCTCATTATCAAGCTGCCAACCTGTTACATGCTCGTTCTTTCCATAGCGCTTCGCCAGTTCAGTCACGATCTTTTTTACAAATAAACGGTAGGCCGGGTTTGTGATGGACCCCAACCCGCGGGTACCATTTTCCCCACGGATATAGTGACCGTCCATTCTAAATGTTTCTGGGTACTTGAGGCGCATCCAGGTCGGTGTGGTGGCCGAAGGTGTACACATCACTACCTTCAATTTATTTTTACTGCAAAGATCCACTACTTTGTCCAGCCAGGCGAGATCATACACCCCTTCTTTGGGTTCCATCTTAAACCAGGCAAACTCCGCCAGATGCACAAATTCAAAACCCATTTCAGCAATTCTCCTGATATCACGTTCCCACTGATTTTCATTCCAGTGCTCAGGATAGTAATAAATACCAGTAGTAATAAGTTGCTGGTCAGGAAAAAAACCGCCGGATGTTTGTGATCTTGCCGGGAATACAGCCGTCCCCAGGATTATAAAACATACCGAAATACGCTTCATTAAGTAGCACATACTTTCAACAGGTGTTTTAATAGCTGATAGCATTTATAATTTGATCAGATTTAAAAAGTAGACATCGTTCTCCCGCATGTCCAGCTCTTTTGAAAAAGGAACACCATTTTTTATAGTAATGACCTCCCTCGAAACCGGAGAACCATCATTTTGTTTCTTTATTTGATCAACCTGTAGCTTCGATAATTGCGCAGGCTTGCCCATGGAGAGATACGTTGAATAGGCATCATTGCTCCGGTAACCGGTTTTATACACTTCAACTGCATACATGCCATCAGCAACATGGGCAATATGGATCTTTAATTTCCCTTTGGAGGCTGATGGCACATCCCGGATATAATACACCTGATTGTTCACCGAATCGCCCGGATGCGTATTGGTAAAATCCCAGGCCAGTACCTGGATATTGCCGGCTGCATCCCTGCAAGCCCAGGAAGCTGTATCCGTATTAGCCAATTCAATATTCCCCAGCCGGTTCAGGTACTGGTAGGCATAAAATACAGGCTTGTTAATGCCCTGTATCGTCAACATCCCAAAGCCACCGTGAAAGGGTGTGAATCTTGGCCCTGCCTCTTCAAAAATATCCGTGAATACCCAATACGACATGGAATTGGCCGCATTACCTACCTGCTTCAACTTTTGTAATACATACGCAGCTTCATGGTAACTGTCATGAACAGGATCGGCCGGCGTATACGAAGCGCTCCATTCCGTATAATGAAGTTCCAGTTGAGGTATGGCCGAACCGGCAATCTCTTTCCGTGACTGAAGCACATCACCGCTTACACTCATAGGATTTTTATCGAGTACAGTACCTGAATTGCCAAACTCATCCAAAAAACCTTGTTTCACTCCATAAGCATGCGTGCTTACAAAATCAATGGGCACATTGTTCTTATGACAATACTCAATCAACTCCGGCTCCCACGCCGCGCCGGCAGTCCCGGGTCCCCCAACCCGGTAAGCTTTGTTTACGCTTTTAACTGCCTCTGCGGTATACTTGTATAACTTGAAATAATCCTGTTGCGTTCCAGACCAGAATCCGGGCGAAAGATTCGGCTCATTCCACACTTCAAAGTACCAGGTCTTCACTTCCTCCACGCCATAACGCTCCGTAAAATGCTGCGTAAACGCACGGATCAAACCAGCCCATTTAGCATAATCCCTTGGTGGGGTTACATTGCCCCGCCACCAAAAGATCGTTTGTGGACCGCTGGCGAGCGAACTGGGCATAAATCCCCATTCAACAAAAGGTTTCATGCCGATACTTTGCAGAAAATCAAACAGCACATCCACATACATAAAGTTGTATTCCGGATGGCCATTTTTATCCTCTTTGTAAACCGCCATATCATCTGTCAAAAGTCCATGCATCCGTATATACCGGAAACCACATTCCTTTTTAACATAAGCCAGTTGCTGCTGCCAGTCCGCCCTGAGTCCTTCATTAGCTCTTCCGGCGCCCACACATTCTTTAAAGAAGGTATTCAAAGCACCTGATGTATTACTAAAGTCAATATTGATTACCCTTTCCGGAACCGAAGGCCTGGACAGCTTCGTAGTTTTTGTACTTTGAGCAGCAGGTTTTATTGAAATGGAAATAAGAAAGATGACTGCTAACAAGAGCTCCTTTTTTTTCATATCCTTTTGCTTTAAGATCATTCAAGCACCATTACAAATCCACCATTTGCAGGCAGCGCAACCTCATACTTCTTTTGCTTTGCTGCAGTGAGAACGGATTTCGAGAACAGTTCATTATTATTCCCATCAGTGAAAAGCGTTACATTTTTTTTCTGGAAGGAGGCGAGGTCAAGTAGTACTTTCTTTTCGCTTTTATCACCATTAATGCCCGCAATGTACCACCGCTTACCACTACGCCTGGCAATGACCGCATACTTTCCCGGATAACCTTCTACAAACTGTACATCATCCCAATTGTCAGGAAGATGCCTTAAAAATTCCTGCACATCACCCGGCACCCGTACCATGCCTTCCGGAGCCTGCGCATAATGTTGTATGCCCGATAAAAACAATACCGAAAGGGCCAGTTCGAAGCCGGGCGTGGTTCTTCTGGTACAAGTAGACGAGGTAAGCCCCGTAAGGTTCATCGGCGTAAAATCCATCGGATCGAATGCATTTCTGGTAAACGGCAGCATGGCACAATGGTTGGCTTGCTGATCCGCAGCAGCCTGATCAAATGTTACCATCTCCATTCCATAAATGGCTTCCGCTGTCATCAGATGAGGATACGTTTTTTGCCACCCCCTTGGTAGCGTGGCGCCATGAAAGTTTACCAGCAGCTTATATTTTGCAGCGGCATTCAAAATGTCAAGGTAATATTGGATCATGCTCCGGCCATCCCCACCGAAGAAATCGATCTTTACCCCTTTAATGCCCAATGCCTGCAGCCGGCTGAACTCTTTTTCCCGGCCTTCCTTCGTAAGCAGTAGATCCTTGGGATGGTAAGCTACCGTATTCCAGTCACCGGCAGAATTGTACCACAAGAGCAATCCAACGTTTTTTTGTTTCGCATACGCCGACAGTTCAGCTACTTTATCATACCCGATCTTCGTATCCCAGTCTGCATCTATCAGGCAATATTGCCAATGCATGTCATGCGCATAATCGATATACTTTATTTGCTCATCAAATGTGATGTGGTCATCCTTGCTATTGATCCAACTCCAGCTGGCTTTTCCCGGTTTTACAAAAGCAGTATCCCGGAATAGCGCTGCCGGCGCCAGATCAGTTCCCAATGTTGATTCTGCAATCGTTTTCAAACTTCCAATCGTTATGATACGCCAGGGCGTTTGCCACGGCTTATTGTTTTCCGGTAAATAGCCCCCACCTGTAAAAACCTCCCGGGGATCAGCAAATCCGATGGAATAAACAGACGAAGCAGAGTCGTTGATCAACCTCGTACCGCAATAAGTACCATCAAGGGCAGCTTCCGTGATCAATACCCAGGTATTATTGGTTTTAAATAAAGCGGGGTACACCCAACCAGACTTTAAAGGCGATACGGTACCCACAGCAATATCCTGCAAATAATGTTCTTCATAAGACGGATGACAATGCTGCCACCCCGTTTTTGCTTCACTCATGGGTTGTAACCAGGCCCTTGTTGTTTTGTCAAACGCAAAGGAAGAATGTTCTTTAATGATCGTTTCCTTGCTGTTTACCCAGGGAAAAGAATACCGGAAGGCCACCCCATCGTTGGATAGCCGGAAAATGACTTCCATCTTTTTCTCCTCTTCATTAGCAAAAGACAGCACCAATTGATTGGCCCGGTAAAGAATATGGCTCTTTTTTGCATTCTTCGTCTCATAGCGGTCGGTGATGTACACAGGTTTTGAGGCCATAACCAGTTTTAAACCGCGTGTAAAATCATGTCCCTTCATCATCACGCCTAAAGCCGAAGGTTGAATGACGTTAGCACCGGACTTTTGTATCCTGTATTGAATTTCGCCGGAAGAGGACAAATACACATGTAACGCAATCGTCTTGTCCGGACTTTGTAATTGAGCAACCTGCTGCGCCTGCAGCTGATTACCTGTTCCAATTCCCCATCCGCTCATCCCCAGTAGAAGCCCAACAAAAAAAACTACCTTTTTAAAACTCATTTTCACAACTATCATGATTTATAAATTTACCACCACACAAAGAAAACATCATGCTTACGGATGTTATAAAGAACTACCTGTACATGAAATTGGGAATGCTTCCATGAAGCATTCCCAAAAAAAGATGAACAATTTGTCAATTAACGATGAGCTGCTTAGTGACATTAAATGCTTTCGTTTTGATCCTGATGACATAGTGCCCTGCCTTAAGCCGTGAATCCACCTCTAATTTGTTTTTGCCCTGGACAATCTTTTCATAAAGCACCCTGCCCTGGTTATCATAAATGCTTATCACCGTATGGTCGGAAGATTCCGGCAGAAGGATCGTAAACCTTCCCCTATTGGCCGGATTCGGATATACACTAATGGCATCCCCATGATTGTTGGCCTCCGATGTTAGGCTGCCTGCTGAAACCCTGCCAGTTGCCAAAACGAACGGTGAGAGATAACTTCCCGCGATTACCTGTTGCGAAATGCCGGGACCCTGCCAGGCTACCGCAATATTATCACCGCCACCGCCTTCTTTATGAAGCACTTCAATGTAGTATTTCTGCCCGGCAGTCAGGTTAATGGAAGCGGATTGCTGTGTGCCGTACTTATTCCATTCCCGGGAATTCGTCCAGTCATTCACATAAGCTATCCTTGTGCTATTGGAAGGATTGTCACTGGTGCTCAGGTATAGATCCGTGTTATCATCTCCGGCTACCCAGAAAGTATAGCTTCCACTTACAGTAGGATGGATATAGCCGCGGATCCTGGTTCCATAGTTTTCTGCCCAGTTGGTGGGACCTTCCAGGCTGGTGAGCTGTTCCCTGCCAGTAGGATTGTTGGGATAATTGCTATTGGAGGTCAGGCTGCTGATAGCAGTTCCGCTGATCCCTGTCCAGTACTCCCGCAGTATGGAACCGGTAGCGCCCGATGTTACAGTGATAGTGAAGCTCTGTGTGCTTTGGCATCCTCCGCTATTGGTGTAGGTGGCCACATAGTTCCCTGCCTGGTTGGCCTGGATATTTGATATATATACTTCACGGGTAGTAGCACTGAAATTATTCGGCCCGCTCCAGCTCCAGGAGCCCCCTTGCGTAGGCTGTGGGCCCAACAATACCGTGCCGCCTGCCACTAAAGAAGAATTGGCTGTTTGCTGCCAGGTTCCACCATTGATCTGTACGTACGGAGTAATGGCAGTAGGTGTACAACCTCCTGATTCGATACTAACAAGGCCTCGTCCTACTGTACACATATATGCCCGGCCATATACGTTCATATCGCCCATTACAAAATTACCGTTCCCCACCCCTCCCCACTCATGGGCATCGTCATTTATGCGTGTCCAGGAAACACCCTGATCTATAGAACGGAAAATACCTTTAACTCCGCTGACAGTTCCCCAAATATAGACAGCGGGATAAGTAGCTCCCGTTGCAGCTTTACCAAATCCAACAGCTCTGCAATAAGTAACATTGGAAGCAGTTGTCCAGGAGGTCCCATTATTGGTAGTATACGTTAATCCATTCGCCAGCGCTACCCACACATGTCCCTCCTTACCGGGAACTGCCCTTGCCCGAAGTGAACCACCCGAGCCAGGACTGGATGATGAGGCGGTAAAACTTACACCTTTATTGGTACTTACCAAAAGCTGTCCGCTACCGGGATTATAAATATAAAATTTATTGGTATTGACGTAATCTGCTATTGGATGAGCATTCTGAACATTGGTAACTCCTGTACTTGTCCATGTTCCGCCATTATTGGTTGAATAATAAGTAGTACTACTTCCCTCGGGACAATGAAGTGTCGTATTCCCGTCTGCCGACAACGCGACTTTCCCATAGGAACCATTAATAGAAGCCGATTGTGGCCAGTTTACTCCCTGATCAGAAGAGTAATATATTTTATCGGTAACCCGCACCACTTTATTACTATTGTTCGCGGCATAAGCGATACCATTGTTGGTACCAGCCGTGGGCGTATGTACCTTGGTTGGATAGGCATAAATATCGGAATAGGAAGCACCATATTGATCCCCAACCGCTGTAACAAGATTACCGCCCGGAATGCTGATGGCATCAAGTACTACCGTCTCTTCCATTCCTTTTACATCAAATTTCCAGGAGGTGTTGGATGCATTGATATCATCGCAGGTAAAAAGTCCATTCCCCGACATAACCCTTACCCTTGCCGTATTTAACGGATCAAAGTCGATGCTGCCTGTCCAATGTATCCCACTGCCGGCAATCCAGCCAATGCCATTCGTGTTCAGGGTGCTTGTGCACGTCAACTTTGAGATCCAGGTACTTCCTCCGTCCGTAGAAAAGAAAATAAAATCTCCCCATACGTTGTTGCAAAACTCGTTGTTATTCCAAACGTTAACCGTCGAAACAATAATCCTGTTTTTATTTGCCGGATCAACACTTACTCCTCCATAAGGATAATTGTTCCCACCTGGAGTTATGTTGGTCCACGTTCCGGTAGCAGTAGCAAGTTTGTAAACTCTCCCGCTGTTGCCGTTCGATGGCCCCTCACTATTCGCCATGGCTACATATAAAGTAGAATTATCAGAAGATAGAACAGCCCTGTGGGGCATAAATGAATTATCAGGCTGAATGCCAGTGAAAGTACTGCCGCCGTCGGTACTTTTATAAATATTATTGCCGCCCGTGCGGGAAACTCCTATATAAATAGTTCGGGTAACTCCTCCCGAAACACTGGAAGGATCAAACACCACAAAGCAGATTCCGTTTCCATTGGCGGTAGTTGTTACTCCATTCCAGGCCTGTGTCCAGCTCGATCCTCCATTCGTACTTTTCCACAAACCATTTGATCTCGTGCCGCAAAAAAGGATATTGCTGTTATTAGGATCCACAGCCAGGCGCTCTCCATTAGACCTTCCCAAACCATTTCCGTGAGCCTTAAATTGTGAAGTTACTACCACTTCAGTGAATGTATTTCCCTTATCAGTGGATTTTAAAATGGCAGTTTTTCCATTATTAAAGTAATCAGTCCCGGCAAGTATATATAAATTATTGGCATTCTGAGGATCCAGCGCCAGTGCTTCTACTCCCTGGTAGGATACTTGATCCTCAGAATTCCAATCGAGCAAAGGGATCCATTTTGAACTGGCGGCATCCCAGCGGTATGCACCTCCAACATCTGTGCGACAGTAAATATCGCCTGATGTTTTATGACTTATGATCCCTGTTACAAAACCACCTCCCCCCAAGGCTACATTCCCATAGGTTTGTCCACTTAGTTTGGTTTGTGAAAAGCAAAAAAGGATCAGCAAAAAAACCACTACAAATCGTGGCGGGCAATAAAAAGAACTGCAATCGTTAATCTTTTTCATAAATGAAGGTTTTAATTGATCAATAAACTTTCTGATTCTTTATTTACCACCGGCTAATAACGCATCAATCGTACGCTGATCTTTTACTGTATTGTTTCGCCTGTCCAAAGCACCGCCCGTGTCCCACCAGAAAGGTTTTATGCCATGTGCCAATGCTTCTTTCGTTACAAAGGTTATCCAATAGTCCACGGAAGCGTTATGCAAGGCCAGTTCTTTGGGAACATGAGCCGATCCATCACGCCTGTAAGCACCATACTCACCCATTATAACCGGTATCCCTTTATCAATGAATTTCTGTTTAACCTTGTCGTAATCAGCAATTATGGCGTCTTCTTCGCCGTAAGTTGGGTTACGATCAGGTTCAATGGTCGAATGATTCCCCTTACCCCAGTAATAAACCATTTTACCCCAGCTCACATCTTCATTCAGGAAGCAAAACTGCGCCGGCGTATAGTTATGCACCTCCACCATCAGGCGGTTGGATGCCGGGTCCTTAGGAAGCGTGTTCATCAGATCATATGTCAAGCCGGGGTTGGTGTTTGGGCCCTGAACAATAAGGACACGGTGACTGTTCCTGCCGCCTGTAGCACGAACAGCAGCAACGAAGGTCTCGTGGTAGGATGCCAGGACTGCCATCTTCTCAGCATTATCAGCATTCGGTTCATTAGCGCTGGCAAACATCAGGTGCTCATCAAAGTCCCGCATGGCCGTAGCGATCTGCTCCCATAATGCTTGTTGTTTGGCATTGACAGAGTCTTGCTTTGGTTTACTGATGTTATTTTCCAGCCAGCCGCCATCCCAATGGATATTTAGCATAACATACAGGCCGTTATTAACGCAATAACCAACTACCTCCTTTACCCTGTTGAGCCAGTTTGGATCTATATGGGCAGTGGCTTTGTTGTCAACATGCAGGTCCCAGGCACAGGGTAAGCGAATAGCAGTAAAACCCGACTGCTTTACAAATTTCACATACGACTCCGTGATGAGAGGATTGCCCCAGCTTGTTTCGCCGCCCGTAGCTTCCATGGTATTGCCAATGTTCCACCCTAATTTGAATTTGGCAGCCAGTTGCACAGCCGTACTCATGCCTGTCGAATCAGGCGCCTGGGGCGATATATTGTAAGATGGATACAAGCGATTTGCCTGGGAAACGGGGACCTGAACAGCAGTGGATGCCTTTTTGTTACAGGAAAGGAAAAATACAATGGCAACCAAATAACCAGAAACACCTAGTCGCGCCCCTCTTGTAATTTTATTTGTGATCATTGTTATAGAAGTATTCATTATTTTATTGAATTTTTACTACCCTGATATTGTCAAACGCGGCATCGAACCCCGTAGCCGTAGCCGATGCAGCATTATTGATCAGCCAGATGTTCACACTGCCCGAACCAGCGTCACCCAACAGATCTTTTAAAGAAGGAGCTGCTGTACCGGTTCCATTATTGGTAAGAAATGCCGATAGCGGAATAGTGACCGTTCTCCATCCGGTAGTGCTAAAATTGGAAGTATTTCCATTGGCATCTTTCCAGGGCTCATAGCGCCCCAGGTAGTTCGTATTGTAATCTTTTACTACAAAGATCGACCCGCCATTCCAGGCAGCAGGCACATTCACTTCAAACTTGAATGCATAACTCCCAACAGATGCATTGAGACTATCAACCGGCACCCATTGCACACCATTCGTATTGATACTCCGGCCTCCGTTCCACCAGCTCCATTCATTGGCATTCAAAACTGGGTCCGTCATAATCGCATAATTCCCCCTGTTGCCAGGAAAAAGACTGCTGCTGTTACTGGTGCTGGTGGCTCCCCAGCTATAAGAATTGATATTATCAAAATCACATAGAACCCCGGTCACCCCATCATTCACGTTATATACAGTGGTATCTGCACCCGACTGCGTCGTAATGATCACTGGACCACTTTGGGTCAATGCCGGCAATATAAAACCTACCGAAGTCCCGTCTGCACTGCCCGCATAGGTAGTTATGGCCGTGCCCGCAAAACGGATACTTTTTATAAAAAAGAAGTTAAGGCCATATAGACGAACCGAATCCCCCTGAAGGGCGTTTTCGTTAGAAACAGAAGTGATCGTAGGCGCCGGGGCAGCTATCTTAAATGTAAACGTTGTAGCGCCTCCCGGTGTCACATAGAGAATGGTATTGAGTATTTCCGCCGGCACTGAAGGAAAAGGTATAACTGAAGGCACCTGTACCGCTGCACTGGTATCGGAAAACAAGGCACTGTTAAAGGAGGCAGGTACACCATTGAAGGAGATCTGCGTGGCCCCTTGTAAGCCATGCCCCAGCAACACTACCCACTGTCCGGGTTCCAGGCTATTGAGCACAGAATCGCCGGGCGACGGCGTATAACTGCGTACCCCTGTAATAACAGGGCTGTTCGAGGTGTCTTTTTTACAAGCGCACAGTAATATATAGGTAACAGCCAGGCTGTATAGTATCTTTTTCATTGTTTGATCGTTTAATTTTTTTGCATCAATAATAGGCTACAGGTGGTTCCGACAATTTAGGATCGGCCGTCAGCTCAGTAGCTGGTATGGGCAACGTAAACGTATTAATGGTAGCCGGCGTGATCGCTACATTGTAAGGCGTAGGCGTAGCAATACCATTACTGTAAGTAAACAATTGCCTTTTTTGATTATTGATGGCATCAATAGCCTTTTGAGGGTTGTAATAGGAAAGCCTTACCAGGTCAAGCCAGAACTGGCTTTCATAAGCTAGTTCAATCCTTCTTTCCCTGAAAAGGGTATCGGCTGTAAGTAGCGGTGCCGGATCAACTCCTGCCCTCGTACGCACTTTATTAAAATATTTCAACGCCTCTCCATCGGCTGTAGAAGCATTATTGCCCAGAATAGCTTCGGCATATATCAGGTACACATCGGCCAGGCGCAGCAGCGCATTGTGCTCGATAGAGGACCATAGGTCCATCGTGGGTGAATTATTATCCGCTGCCGTGCCCACTACATGTTTTTTAAGATTACAGGCAGTTGCCCTGTATCCTCCGCCTGCCGCATTCAGTTCAGAATAAAGATCCCCCGTAAGCATAAAAGAGGCTTTGCGCCGGATGGAGTCCTGCGCTGTATATAAAGTATACAGATCGTAGGTGGGACCAATGGCGCCACCCCAGCCGCCGCCACCCGTTACCACGTCGCCGCTGGGCGCAAACTGCGCCTGCAGTGAATTGCCCAACCCATACCCTACACCAGGCGCCCATTGCAAGGCAAAAAGCGATTCAGGGTTGTCGTTAAACTGCGTTCTGAACAGATTATAATAGCTGGGAAGCAACGATAACCCACTCTTGTTACAAACATTTCCGGCATATAGCTTAGCGCTGTCTAATAAGGCCTGGTTGCGGGTCAGGTTCTGATTCAGACCAGCCCAGGTGAGGTATACTTTGCCAAGCATTCCCTGCGCCGACCAGGTGGTCAGCCTGCCTGCTGCATCTGTTGCCGGCAGGTTCCTGGCTGCAAAGGTCAGATCCGAAGCAATAAATTTATAGACATCCGATACAAGGTTCCTCCGCAGCAAGGACGAGTCTATCAATTTGGTGTTATCCTCTATGATCGGCACAGCCCCCCACAACTGAACGAGGTGAAAGTAAACAGTGGCCCTGATAAATCTTGCTTCAGCCAGTGCGGCATTGATGTCTTTCGCCGGTATTGATGCCGGTGCTTTATCGTGGAAAGCTTTGATGGTAACGTTGCATTGACCTACGATCTTGTAAAAACTGCGCCAGGTAGCAGCCAACTGGTTATTATCGCCCGTGATCGAAAACGTAGTGAATTGTACCAGGTCGGCATTGTAGGGCTGCAGCAGGTTGCCGCTCAATACATCCCCGATCGTAAGATAAGGAAAAGCATTATAGTCGAACCAGGTAGCGCCGCCATATAATGCTGCAGTAGCCAGCCGTAGATCGGCAGTCGATTGATAAAAATTATCTGAAGTGATCTGTGATAAAGACGGACGATCGAGAAAGCTTTTTTGGCAACCCGATGTACACGCCAGCAAAAGCAGTAGAGGAATAATAATGCTATATAATGATTTCATATGATCTTTTTTACTTCGTTAAGGCCAGGTTTGCTCCTATTGTAAACACGCGGGGCTGCGGATAAAAACCATCGTCTACACCCGCCAGCAAGGGATTCCAGGAACCTATTTCTGGATCTACCCCACTGTATTTCTTAATAATAAAGGCATTCGTTACATTCACATATATCCGCAAGGAATTCATGCGCACTTTTGTCAGCAGCTTTTGCGGCAGCGTATAGCCGAGTGAAATGTTTTTACACCTGATAAACGAACCATCCTCGACAAACCGGTCGGATAACCGGTTGTTGTCATTACCGCTGCTTTGGCTTACCCGTTGGATGTTAGTACCGGGATTGGTTACATATACATTATTTATATCAGTAGACGAGCCGCTCGGATCCTTCATACCAAGCCTGGCATAATTGAGCACCGATTTGAAGTACCCAAAGTTCTGGTTGGGATTATCACCGTTGATACGCATGCTGTTCAGCACTTTGTTGCCAACATTGGCGCTGAGGAAAATATTAAGATCAAAATTCTTATAGGAAAAGGTATTATTAAAGCCTATCTGGAATTTCGGGATCGGCGTTCCTAAGAACGTCTGATCACGCTGGTCGATCACGGTATCGCCATTCAGATCACGAAATTTCACATCTCCCAGCCAAACACCGCCTGTATTGGGCGTGATGGGGATCTTTACCCCGGTAGTTGGGTTCACCGGTAAAGCCGGATGATTCTTAAAATCACCGGCATCAGTAAATAATCCATCCGTTTGATAGCCCCAAAATTCACCGATCGAACGGCCTACCACCGACCGCGCAGCAATAGCCGTTCCATAATAACCATACAGGGCTGCTCCCTCTGCATTCAGCGTCAGTATTTTGTTGACATTATGCGATACAGTGATATCGGACCGCCAGGTAAAATCCTTGCTTTTAATATTCACCGAGCTGATCCTGAAATCGAATCCTTTGTTGCTGACAGCGCCTATGTTTTTATAAGGAGCAGCCAGTGATCCGGGATTCCAGCTGGTAGAGGGTACCGTGCCTGAATACAGCGGGAGCGGCAGACTGAGCAAAAGACCGTCAGTTCTGCGATCGTAAAAATCTACCGAGAAATTGATACGCTGGTTCCACAACGAAGCATCCAATCCTATGTTGGCATATTTTGTCTTTTCCCAACGTACAAAGGGATTGGGTAAATTGGCAGTAAGCTGCGCCACCCCCGACAAACCATTGGCACTGGTAATGAGGGTAGAAGCATAGGCATAATCGCTGATATTCTGGTTGTTCGTAAGCCCATACCCTATCCTGAGCTTCAGTTCATTAAAAAAGGTGACCGGTTTAAAAAAATCTTCATTGTTTATTTTCCAGGCAAAGGCCCCCGAGTAAGTGGTAACCCAGCGATTATCGGCCGCAAATTTGGAAGATCCATCTGCACGCACATTGGCAGTAAACAGGTACCGGTCGTTATAACCAAAGTTAAGCCGTCCAAAATACGACTCCTGGGCACTTTGCCCCTTATCGCCCGAATTGGTAGCAGTAGTGGCATCGCCACTATTAATAGCCTGTACACTGTTGGAAGGGAAATTCTTACGCGTAGCCGATACATTTTCAAAAGTGCTTACCTGTGCTTCGTGCCCCAGCAAAGCATTTACATTATACCTGTTGCTGAACAAACGGTTATAGGTTAAATAATTCCTGAGCGTTGTATAATAGCTCTGGGCATACGAATAGCTGGATTGATTTACCTTGTTAACGATGCTGCCGATCGTATACGTAGGCGTAAATTGATCCTGCGTCCCAAAATCAAAACTGCCGGACACTTCGTTCCGGAGAGAGAGGTCACGCGTAAAAGCAATCTCTGCATATGCATTGCCCAATAGCTGGTTCCTTTTTTTATCATTCTTTGTGATCTGTGCTATAGCATAGGGGTTCAGTGCATAAGCGCCGTAGATATTCGGATCATTACCACCCCAGCTTCCATCCCCGTTCTGCACATTTACATCCGGTGTTTGGTTCAGCGCCATTGAAATGACACCCGAACTGGAAGTGGTCACTTTTTCAGTAATATGCGCCAGTTGCAAACTGGTACCGATCTTCAGCCAGTTCGTAGTTTTATTATCCAGGTTCAGCCTTACTGAGGTCCTGCCAAAATCAGATCCCAGTGCAATACCCTCCTGCCGGAAATAAGAACCCGACAGCAGGTATTGCGTACGGTTGTCACCGCCGCTAACAGTGATGGCATGATTTTGCATGGGCGCTTTCCTGAATAATGCTTTTTGCCAGTTGGTACCTTCCCCGAGGTATTGGGGATTGGCAAACTGTGGCCGCAGATCATATCCGATAATAGCGCTTTTTTCATTCATGAAACTGGCATACTCGCGCAGGTTCATGGTTGGATAGTAACCCGGCAATTGCTGCCTTCCGGCATAAAAGTCATAGGCAATGCGGGGTGCTCCCACCTGCCCTCTTTTGGTAGTGATAATGATGACCCCATTGGTAGCCTGCGAGCCATAAATAGCTGTAGCCGATGCATCTTTTAGTACATCGACACTTTCTACTTCAGCCATATTGATACTGGCTAGCGGATTAGAACCGCCATTTGTGTTGGCAGCGCCACCCACAATCACACCGTCGATCACCACTAAAGGTGGGTTATTACTGAAGGAAGATAATCCGCGGATCTGAATGGACACCGCACCTCCCGGCTGACCGGAAATTTGCTGTACCACCAATCCTGGTACTTTACCCTGCAGCGCCTGGTCGAAAGTTACCGGCTGTGTTTTGCGCAATTCTTCGCCGCTTACAGAAGAAATGGCCCCGGTAACATCTTTACGTTTTGATTTACCATAACCTATCACCACCACATCATCCATTTTTATATCACCTTCGTCCAGCCTCACTTCCAGACTGTTACTCTTACCTACCTTCACTTCTTTCTGGAGATACCCAATCCTGCTTATTACCAACACATCACCTTCTTTTGCTTCAATGGTAAAGCGGCCATTTACATCCGTGGTGGTGTTCACCGAAGCACCTTTAATAAAAATGACAACATCCTGCAGCGGTTTGTTTTGCGGGGAAACCGTTACCTGACCGGTAATCTTTTTTGTGCCTGCTCTTTCCTGTGCAGAACTATTCCAGGTAATGAGCAGGCAAGTGGAAAAAAAACATAGCAGCAATAGTCGCAAGCGAATCGTTTTGGTTGAATTCATATGTGTGTATTTAACTTAACTACTTGGTATCGTTAGTCTCTTTCCTTCATACATCACTGCTTTATTATACCCTGCATTAAAATTCAAATGCTTTGCATCCGCAGGTGTAATAAAGTTTATACGAAACATCCTTTTTTGAAGCATTCCGTTAAACGATCCTTTGCGATCGCCTACAGTAACTGTTTTTGTCGCTTCATTGTATTTTATAGGAATGACCGAGAAAGCGCCTTTTTCGTAATTGTAGTTAATACCCTCGTCTTCATACAGGTTAAAAGAAGCATCCGCTCCCGTGTAAACATTCAGCATAATGGTATCAGCCGGTTTTTCTCCGGTGTATTGTAGCCCGGGGCCAAAAGGAAGGATAGAACCCGCTTTTACAAATACCGGCATGCGTTCATACGGTGCTTCAGCCATGATGTGTTGACCGGCCGCAAACCATTTGCCTGAATAGAGGTCATACCAGCCTGCACAGGCCGGCAGATACAATCCTCGTTTCGTTTGCTTGTATTCGCATACAGGATTGACAAGCAAAGAGGGACCAAAAAGGTATTGATCACCTATGTTCAATACCACTGTATCTTTTGCAAAGTCCATTGCCAGTCCGCGCATGATCGTGTAATTCTCATGATAAGCTGCACCAGCCAGGGAATAGATATAAGGCATTAAGCGATAACGCAGTTGATCGTAATAGAGAAAGCTCTGGTAGGCTGCATGTGTTTCAGGAGCGATGTTGAAGATCTCCCGGTAAGGAAACTGCCCATGCGAACGGAATAAAGGCACAAAGGCCCCAAACTGGTACCAGCGCGTATTCAGTTCCCTCCATTCTTCGAGGTGTGCGGCATCCTGTCTTTCAAATTTTTCCGGCACTACAAAGCCACCAATATCCATGGTCCAGTAAGGCAATCCGGATAGTGAGAAATTTAGCCCTGCTGTGATCTGGTTCTTCATATCCCGCCAGGTAGATCCGATATCACCGCTCCATATGGCTGCCCCATAGCGTTGGGACCCTGCAAAGCCAGAGCGGGTCAATAAGAACACTCGTTTATTGGGATCTGTTGAACGCTGCCCTTCGTAGATCCCTTTTGCATTTTGCAAAGGATAGGCATTCAGGTATTCCGCTGCACTGCCCAATGCTGTGGGCGTCATTTGCGACTTTCTTTTTTCGGGACCCACATTGGAAAGAATATCGGGTTCGCTCGCATCCATCCACCACGCATCAATTCCTTTACTGTAAATTTTTTTGTTGATCAGATCCCAGAATCCCTTCCTGGCATGTTCATTGAATGCATCGTAAAAAGTGGAGACATATCCTTTGCCTATCCAATCCCTTTGTCGGTCGGCAATATTTCTTTTATACAGCCAGCCATTCTTGTCAAATTCGTTGTAAGCGGGAATACCTTCATAGAATTTCGGCCATACCGAGATCATGATCCGCGTGTTATACTTTTTATGCAGTACATCGATCATGCTATCAGGCCTGGGAAACCGGGCTTCATCAAATTCCTGGCTACCCCACCCCGCTTCTTTCCAATAGCTCCAGTCTAAAACAATATTGTCAATGGGAATTTTTCTTTTCCGGAATTCATTAACCGTCGACAAAATTTCATCCTGCGTTTTATACCGCTCCCTGCTTTGCCAGAAACCCAATGCCCATTGAGGCACTATGGGTGCCTTGCCGGTTAGTTCACGATACCCGCCAATCACCTCATCCATATTATTTCCGTAGATGAAATAATAATCGATCTGCTGACCCGCCTCAGACCAAAAACCAAAGCTGTTTTGCTCCCCTGCGCTAAGGGGTTCCTGCCATTTCAGCGAAAGATAGGATTCCCCGCCCTCCGGCGTCCATTCGATCCTGACAGCTACTTTTTCTCCGTCTTTGAACTGGTACGGTATCAGGGCAGGCGCAGGATTCCATGATTTTCGCCAGTGATCCAACACAAGCTTTCCATCAAGCCAAACCTTCAGCGAACCACCAAAGGTGAAACGGAACTGGTGAAGGCCTGAAAAATAACTAACCAGGCTACCTTCCCAGGTCACCATCCCGGTAGCGGGTGTAAATTCAGCAGGAAGCTGGTTCTTTGAGTCGCCCTCAAACTCCATATTGATCGCCGCTGCTGCTCTTTCAACTATTATCTCCTGCGGTTTGTGCTTATCATTGGCATAGGATGCTGTAAGCCAGCCAACTGCCCCCGTTTTTGAAAAAAGCTGCAGGTCCGCAAGTGGATGGAACGACTTCAGATCCCCTGCCCTGGTGATCGAATAATTATCCCACAGAATGCCGTAGTTATTACTGGATACCAGAAAAGGGATAGCCACTTCTGTATTGTTTTGAAAGAAAGTAACCTGCTGCCCTCTGTAATTGAGGATGCCATCCTGGTGCTGCCCCAGGCCATACCAGGCGTCGTTGGCAGGAGTTTGGAATGTCTGGGTAAGTGCGTAATACCGTTTACCGTCAAATACGGTGGGCTGAAAGCTCCGTCCCAGTGGTTGCTTTTCAGCCAGTATTTTCTTGCCTGCCTGGTCCCGGAATATAACCGCGCCGGTTTTCAGATCGATGACCGCGGTCAGCTTTTTTGTTTTTAGCGTCAGGCTATCTTTGGAGGAAGTGACTTTCCAGAAAACCGAAGGGCTTTTTCTGTATACAGTAACCAGGCTTTGCGAAGCTGCCATTTCTTTTCCCGGCGCAGCAATTACCCTGATAATGTTATCGGTAATCACTTCCAGCTTAACCGCATTCGATACACCTGTTACAAGGGGATCAGTGAAAACAATTATACCGTCGGGAGTAGTAATATAGGATGGCGGCGCTGCCTGCAAAATATTCAACAGCGAAGAACACAGCAAACTGAACAACAGTAGTCGTAATTTCATACAGCAATACAATAATTATAGAATGCTGTAAAACTATTGCTATACTGCCAGCATGAGGGGAGCTGAATGTTTCATAATAGGGTAATGAATGTTGCAACGAACTGACTTTCACTAAAAAACACGAACCAGGCTGCAGGCTGCCGGTATAAGGGCACTTATTTGAAAATATGCTGTGCAAAAAGATACAGGTTGTTGGCCCACTCGGTATCGTCATGCCCATTACCATCCACATGCCATACATGCGGCACCCCTTGTTCTTTGAGGTGTTGGTGCACACGCTGGCTCACACGGATCAGTCCATCTTTATTGCCACAGCCAAGCCACAGTACCTTGAGCTGATTCTTCGCCGCCGCCAGATCCGATAGCAGTCTGGTGTCAGAAAGCCCCCCGAATTCATGGGTATTCGGGGCCGAAGAAAATCCACCAACGTAAGCAAAAATACCAATGTGCGAAAGACCGATATTCAGAGATTGCCCACCGCCCATCGACAACCCGGCAAGTGCACGATGTTCACGGTCAGTGTAAACAGAATAGTGAGATTCGATATAAGGGATGATGTCGTTGAGCAGATCATTTTCGAAAAGCTGGCCATAACCTTTAAATCCGCCTTTTCGCTCCTCCTGTTCATCAGGTTTGGGATTCGACACCGTGATGTTTGTATTACAATTAGGAAAAACCATAATTACAGGTCCAATTTTACCATCGGCCAGCAGGTTGTCGATCACATGATCAGCACGGACCCAGTAAGGCCATTGACCAGCCCCCGAGTTAAGACCATGTAGTAAATAGATTACCGGGTACTTTCGATCGGGTGAATACCCGGGAGGCGTATAAACCAGCATCTCCCGGCGGGTAGAAACCGTTTTGGAATCATACTGAACAGTAGCTATTGTACCATGAGCAAAATTGTCACGCTTGTCCCTGAACCCGGCAGGTGGATTGTCAAAGGCAGGCTTATCATCGGGTCCCAGCTCAATGGGTCCCCCGAAGCCGTCCCGGCGCGCACTAGAGGTGTCGCCACGGGATACTGACGGTTTCTCCTGTGCATAACCCGAAAGAGCATCAGCAAAAAGCAACAACAATACTATTAATGCCTTATTCATAACATACTTTTATAGGTAAATTTTAAACACAATGGCCAGGTCATTCGGAACCAGTTTGGGATTTTGAATGGACAACGAATCTGCATCTTGTTTCCAGCTTATCTTTTCCTTATTGCCCAGCACTTCAATCCGCTTTACTATCCCATTGCCTTTGGTTTTACCCAACGCTTTCAGAACCACTTTTTCCTCCGGTGTACCCAATACAGTAGCATACAACACCTTTCCTTTCTGATTGTAGCGAATATCTTTTGCCGAAAATTTTATTTTTTCTTCGTTAAAACCAGGGCCATTTACCGGGTTAGCCGTTTCAGCAACCGGCCCTTCTCCATACGTTTTCCAGGGGCGGGTATCAAAAATACTCTCCTTGTTAATTTCCATCCAGCCGGCAATACCTTCAAGTATCGCCATTTCTTTTTCATCAATGGTGCCATCTCCACGGATAGGAATATTCAGCAGCAGATTACCATTTTTGCTGACAATATCAATCAACGTATGAATAACCGTCTTTGCTGATTTATAACCATTACGCTCATAGGTCGGTCGGCTATAATGCCAGTCACCGATACAGGTACAGGTTTGCCAGGCTTTGTCTTGCATTTTATCAGGAGCGCCTCTTTCCACATCCCACACCATGCACTTTTTTTGTTCTTCCGTAAGCACTTTTCCAAACAAAACAGCATTAAGTTGGCCGTTGTGCGTAGCCATATTGTGATTATAGTAGTGTGCAGCAATCTTCAACCCCGCATCACTTACAGGATAGAGGGGAAGCCCTGTATCATCGAAGTAAAGCAGGTCAGGATTGTATTGGTTGATCAGGTCAATGGTTCGGTTATAAAACTTTTCGCAATATTCCTGTGAGGGAATCGAAGCCCCGTTGTCCCAATTCCACTGGCTCCACAAGCTGGTGATATTTTCACTTCCTGCACTCAGGTTATGTTGCTGGGCATACAGCCCTTGCGGGTCAAGCCCTTCCCACCAGGTTCCCTTCCCATCCGCCTTGGTCAGTTTCCCATCGTAGGGAATGCCGGCAAAAGGACCTTTTTTATCCGAACGTTGGGCCGTTTCAAACCATGTCCATGCATGAGATCCATGCACACTTAATCCGAAGGGAAGTTTGTATTTTTTCGCTGCTTGTGCCCAACCTTTAATAATATCCTTCCTGGGACCCACCCGCAGCGTGTTCCATTCCTGGTACTTGCTGTTCCACAGATCGAGATTATCGTGGTGATTGGCCATCGCAAAGAAATATTGTGCCCCCGTACGTTTGTAAAGCGCTACCAGTTTCTCCGGGTCCCAATGCTCCGCTTTCCAATCATGGATCACTTCCTTAAACCCCGCTTTCGATGGATGCCCATAATGCTTCACATGCCATGTATACTGTTCACTGCCTTCATCGTACATGAACCGTCCATACCAGTCGCCTTGTTCCGGTTGACATTGCGGGCCCCAATGCGCCCATATGCCAAACTTCGCATTCCGGAACCATGCCGGAATGGTATATTGTTGAAGTGATTGCCAGGTAGGTTCAAACTTGCCTGGTGCAACCGCTTCATTGCCCGGCCTGATAGGTGATGGATAACTTTCCTGCGCCAGGAGCGATTGAACAAAAAGAATACCCGTGATCAGTGAAATAACATGCTTCATGTATCTATTTTTTTATGGCTGAGTAATGCCCTTCCATTCATCCGTTCTGAAAGGAATGGCAGGCAAATGCGCTGAATTAACCAGGTTACAGAGCGGATTGTCTGCCCAGGCATATCGCACAGCTTCAGGCTCAGAAACTTCATCAGCATAAACAATCACCTCACTTCCCTCAATGATGGCTTTAGCCCAATGAAATAACTTGTCTTTACCCGCAATGGCAAAACCCGTTACCTCTTTTCCGTCTTTTGTAGAAAGCCCTGTACCCGTATGCGTAAAATGGAGGCGGATGCGATTCCCTTCCTTCTGAAAACTTTTATACTGTGGGCCTGATGCCATAACCGGTTGTTTATACACCATTTCATTGGCAAGTAAGGCCAGCCGCCGGCCAACCTCCTGTTTATTTTTCGGATGAATATCATTCCCTTCACCAATATCTATGGTGCAGGCCATCCCCGTATTAGGCAGCGATAATGCCAGGGCTTGCGCTTCCCTCAATTCAGCCCAGTCACTTTCCGAAGGAAGTGGTTGCACTTTCCTGAAATTAGCCAGCTGTACATATAAGAACGGAAGACTACCTTGCCCCCAGCGTTGGCGCCAGTCTTTGATCAGCATCGGAAACAACGTTCTGTAATCGTAAGCTGCCTCGGCATTCGCTTCACCCTGGTACCAGAGAAACCCTTTAATGCCATAAGGAATAAGTGGGTTGATCATCCCATTGAAAAGCACAGTGGGGTAATACTGATAGTTGAGTATCTTGGGAAAAGCGGTTTCAAGGCCATTCTTATACAACCATTTCCCGGCTAAAGAAACGGTAGTAGCGCCATCCGTAATATAAATGTCTTCAGCCGGCGGATTCAAACCGCCACCGCCCCACAACATGGCCACCCGCACAGCAATGGTGTTCTCTCCACCCCGCACCAATCCTGCCGGAATAGTAAAAGCATGCGTGGGATTGGCATTCCAGACATTCTTACAAACCTCCTGTCCGTTGAAGTACAAGGAGTAATTCATCTCCGGATGACCCAGGTTCACCGTCAGGTCCTTTCCCGCAAAAGAGCCAGGCAAGGATATCTTTTTCCGTAACCAAACCATCCCTTCATAATTGCCAATACCAAAATCCTTGATCACATTGGGCATGGCAATGGCTGTCCAACCCTCATCATTATATTCCGGGGCAGGAATTATTTGATCCGTATTGTTTTGTGGATGATAAATAATATCCCACGTGCGTATCCAGTTCAAACTATCAGCGATAAGATCTTCAGGGTCCAACCTGAGCGTATCATTACTGAGCGTGCGTGCCCTGCTAATGGGTGAGGTTAACAGCATGTCGCGGCTCGTCCACGCTTCCACCGGCGTTCCGCCCCAGGTGCTTTGAATGATGCCTAACGGAACATGCTGATCACCGTGTATTTTACGCGCAAAATAATAAGCAACTGCCGAGAAGTTTTTCACGTTTGAGGTATCACAAACTTTCCATTGACCGCCCCGGATGTCCGACCGTGGCTTTAATTGCTTGTCTTGTTCAACAACCAAAAAACGTATGGCAGGGGACCCGGCATTGTCAATTTCTTTGCGTGCATCCTGCGACTGCTGTACCTGCCATTCCATATTCGATTGGCCCGACGCCACCCACACATCTCCAATAAGTACTCCCTTTAACTCTATTCCGGTATTTCGTGTTCCGGATTCAGCTATTTTGAGCGTATAAGGCCCGCCGGCTGTAAATGTAGGAAACCGGAGCATCCATTTCCCGTCTTTACCTGCTTGGGCAGTTGCCCGTACTGTTCCCAATACTACTGTTACAAGCGTTCCCGGCCTTGCTTCTCCCCAAACCGGGATCGGCTGCCCTCTTTGCAAGACCATATTGTCGCCAAATACTTTTGGCAAACTTATTTGCGCATAACAGCGGGAACTCAACAAAAACAGGGTTGCTATAAAAAACGGTATATTGATTGTTTTCTTCGTATTCATCTGATGATAATCTTACTTAACTGAAATCTTCACTTGCTGAAAAATACTACGGGATGAATTACCTAACTGCAGGATGTATTCACCGGCCTCTGTGTTCCAGGCCTTTTTTGATTCGTCATAAAATGCCAGATCGGCCACTTTCACCTGCACCTCAACAGTCTTTGTTTCACCCGGTTTCAGAAATACTTTTTCAAAAGCTTTCAATTCTTTTTCAGGTCGCATCACCGAACAAACCGGATCACTTACATATAGTTGCACCACTTCAGCTCCGTATACCTTGCCAGTGTTTTTAATGGTAAATCTGGCATGAATGATTTCATTTTTCCCATACCCCGGCTTATCCGTTGAAAAATGGCTGATGGAAAAATCAGTATAGGAAAGCCCGTAACCAAAAGGGAACTGCGGTTGAATTTTCTTCGTATCGAACCAGCGATAACCTACCAGGATATCTTCTTCATAATTCACCTGGAGATTCCTGCCGGGATAGTTGCCCAGCGCGTGTGCAGGAGATTGCGTCAGGGATACCGGCAGCGTAAACGGAAGTTTGCCCGAAGGATTTACCTGGCCAATCAACAGATCAGCTACTGCATTTCCTGCTTCCATACCCCCAAACCAGGCCCATAAGATAGCTGGCACCCGGTACACTATACCAGACAGCTTTACTGGCGACCCCGCAATAATGACTACTACCGTGTTGGGATTGGCCTTAGCCACTTCCTGGATCAATACCTCCTGTCCGTAAGGTAGATCCATGTTTTCTTTGTCAGAAGATTCCGTGTCGAAGTCATGGTTTAATCCGCCAAAAATGATCGCAACATCCGATTCCCTGGCAATTGCCACTGCTTCCTCAATGAGTTTCCAGTCTACCTTGTCAGTACCAGATTGGCCGGTACTATTACCTTCCGCAAAGGTGGACTGCTTTTCATACCCCTGGGCATAATTGATCTTCACCCGGGCTCCCAGCTTTTGCTGCAGGGCCCGCAGGGGTGTTATTTCATATAAAGCCTTTATTTCCGAACTGAGCCCACCGCTGCAATGTTTACGCGTGGCATTATCACCAATGATGGCTATTGATCTTATTTTATCGATATGCAATGGCAGCAGGTTTCCCTTGTTTTGCAATAGCACCGCAGCCTCGGCCGCCGCATGGTAGGCTGCCTGCTGGTGTTCGGGCGTATTCATCTCTCCTCTTGATCGTTTTTCTTCATTGAACATCTTTGTACTAAACATTACCCGCAATACATTTCCCACTTTTTCATCCACCACCGATACGGGTACTTTTCCTTCTTCCACCGCCTTGATCAACGGATCTGCAAAGTACCATTCATGGTAATCTTTTTTGTCCGTACCCATTTCCAGGTCGAGACCGGTTAAAGCAGCTTTTACGGTTGAATGTGCAGCCGACCAATCGGTCATTAAGACCCCTTTAAAATTGAACTCTTTCCGAAGCAACTGCCGGTTGAGGTAATCATTTTCCGAACACCACTCCCCCCTAAACCGGTTGTAGGCAGCCATTACCGTATAAGCACCCCCTTCCATTACCGAAGCCTTAAATGCCGGCAAATAAATTTCTCGTAATGCCCTTTCGCTCATGGTCACGTCAATAGAGTCACGGTGTGCTTCCTGGTTGTTGGCCAGCCAGTGTTTTACGCTGGCTGCCACGTCTTTGGATTGCAACGCTTTGATGTAAGCAACAGCCATCTTTGAAACCAGTAAAGGATCTTCACTCATGTATTCAAAGTTTCTGCCGCAAAGCGGAGTACGGATAATATTGATGCCTGGTCCCAGCAAAATATCCTTTTTCCTGAAACGGGCTTCTTCTCCCAACACCAATCCCTGCTTATAGGCCAACGTAGGATTCCAGGTAGCAGCCAGCGCTGTTCCCGGAGGAAAACACGTCGCAGAATCATTTGTCCAGCCTGCATAAGCCCAATCATGCCGGTTGATCTCTGCCCGTACCCCATGTGGACCATCACTCAATGCCCACTCAGGAATGCCGAGTCTTTTTATAGCCGCTACATAAAACTTGGAATTACCATGCAGCAGGCTGGCCTTTTCCTGCAAGGTCATTTGACTGATCAGATGGTGGATCTTTTGTTCCGTAACCCTATTTACTGTTGAAGCCGTTTGCTGCGCACAGATGTTAAACACCATCAACAATAAAGCTACCGGAAGCAATAAAATAGTCAACAGGGAAGATCGTAGGAAAGCAGACTGCAACAGTGGTGATTTCATATAACAATGCAATAATTTATTGAATTCCGTAAAAGTAGTACGGTACAGTCTGCAACAGGGGACTAGAATGTTTCACAGTACGGCATCAAATGTTACAAAGGATCAACTTTCGTCATTCAGACAGCACCGGCACAAATAGCAAACCATACAGCCTAAAAAGATAGGAAGGAGTGGAAACTCCTTCCGGATTGCTAAAATTGCTATGCGAAATAAAAACTGCTAACTGCGTGTAACCAAAAACTACTTCGTTTTAATGGATCATTGAGCGATATAATTATAAATTCCAGCATCAGCTGATCCAGGCGTTTTAAAAGCTATCTGCAGCGAATTTTCCGTTAAAGAAATCAGCGTTCCTTTGCCGTAAGCCTGGTCCTTCCCGAGATTCAGAGGAAGCACACCGGAAAAGCTCAATGTTTTTGCATCTTTGTCCAGGTAATACGTGCCCGAAAAAGCCCCACTGGCACTTATCATTTTCTGATCTACTTTTACAAAAGGCCCTCCTTTAAGGCTAAAGGTCATAGTGCCATAATCCCCTTTGGCACATATCCACGTATTGTCAGCCCATTTGGGATTCCAGGTCCAGCAATTACCAGTCGGACTGGAACATTGGTTGCCCCAGATGAGATCACCTCCGCCAAAATACAGCGGACTGTCAAATACTTTGGAAACGCCATTGGCATCAAGATCGAGTTGCCAGGTTTTTTCATTGCCCACTCCCCCGCTTAAAAGGATCCATAATGGATCATTCACATAATTAAGGTTGTCTTTTGTAACATGGATGGTAATCGTATCCAAATACACGATTCCGCCACCGGTAACGGCAGAACGGGCAACCTTATAATCACCTTTAAAAGCATAATGCACGGTATCCACACGGCGCATTGATTTTCCGGTACCATAGTCCCAAACCGGTTCCACCTTATCAGTGTGATTGATAAGGTAAATGGTATTGCCACCTGCATCAACCGTAAGGTCTTGTTTCACTTCCATATTGATGGCCGACTTATCAGGCAATCCAGGCAGGCTATAATCTTTCTTTTTGCAGGAAAGCACCATTACTGCAGCTATAAAAGCCAACGGTATTATTAGTTTAACGAGTTTCATTGTATATTCATTTAAATATTATTATTAATATCTTTAAGACCGCAAATAACCTCCGTTACCATCCTGCATTTTGTTTCAACACTTGATTTGATAAAGTGATTTGTGAATAAGGTATTTGCGCCAGCCCTTTTGTTTCAGTAACTTTTGCTGCTGAAATTGTTTTTAGTGTATTCACACCACCGTTTTGAAGCGTCACTGATTCAGCAATGGCGGAAGAAGCCACAGGTAAACCCTGGCGAAGCAGGTCCCAGTAGCGAAGCCCTTCTCCTGCAAATTCTAATCTCCTTTCATTCATAATGTTTTGACCGCTTACAGGGATCTGAACAAAACTGCCCCCCAACGCTCGCTGCCGTACCGCATCAAAATAGGACTGCGCATTGGGCGACCCCAGTTCAGCAGCCATTAACAACACATCGGCATAGCGGATAGAAACATAATCCTGGTACTGGCTGATCTGGAAGCTGACCCCACCCATTTTTTCGGCCAGACTTTTACCCGCAGCATCGGCCATCGGAGTGTATTTCTTCATATAATACCCCGTGTATTCCCGCTGGTCTTTTAAGTTCTTGAAGTCAAGGTTTTCATCGCTAATGGAAATAATGGTAGCAACCCGGCGGCTGTCGTTCGCTCCATAAGCATTCCAAAGTTTGGGATTCACCGTTCCGCCTCCCCATCCCAGGCCATAAGGATAAATATTCTGAACCCGGATGCCAAACATCACCAGCCAGTTATTGCCATCCACATTGCCATTCCAGTCGCTCGTATACGTGTATTTGATAGCAAAAACAGTTTCCTTATTATCTTCTCCTACATAATTATTCAGCGAAGCTGCAGGCCAGAGATTGGCAAAATTGTCTACCAAACCAAATCCCCCATTCGCAATTACATCTTCCACGTAAGCCAGTGCCTGCGGTTTGGAAACGACACCTGCCAGATCCGGTTTATTGTAATAACCGGTATAGTAAAGAAATACACGGCCGAGTAAGGACGCAGCAGCCCATTTCGTCACCCTTCCATAAGTAGCAGGCGCCTGGGCGGTATATTTTACTGCCGGAATATTCGCCACAGCAAATTTCAGGTCATCAGCAATAAGCCGGTAAACACTATCAGGTTCCGCCTGCGCAACATTTTCAGTGGAAGGCTTGGTAAGCAGCGGAACATGTCCCCACAACCTTACCATATCAAAATAACAGTTGGCGCGAATGAACCTGGCTTCAGCCTCATAGATATTGCGCAAAGCCCCCTGCCCTTTCCATTCCACCTGGTCAAGATGCGTTAACAACATATTGGCGCGGTAGATAGCCTTATAATAATCTTTCCAGTCTCCCTCAAACATATTTTGATCACTGGGCGAACGTTGTTTATCAAACTCGTCCACCATTTGAATGCCATAACCGTCTGCATTACCGGCGCCGCCAAATGCATTGTCCGACATGATTTCTGCCGCCAGTGGCACCGCCATGCCGCCCGCCCATACTCGTTGCATTCCATCATATACCCCCACCAGCGCCTTATAGGCATCGTTGGGAGTTTTATAAAAATTCTGATCCGAAATACTTGTTACATCTTCCGTGTCCAGAAAGCTTTTATTACAGGCAGCCAGCGACAACAAAGTAATGACCGCGATATATAGATTTATTTTTTTCATGATGCTCAATTTCAATTTGATTAAAAACGGATGTTTGCACCAACCATGATCGTTCTTGGTCTGGGATAATAACCCACATCTACCCCCGAAGAAAACCCTTCATTGTGACCAACTTCAGGATCCATTCCATTGTATTTGGTGAACGTAAAGGCATTTAATACAGAGGCATACAATCTTACTTTGTTCAGGTAACTTTTTTTCGCAAGCCTGGCAAAATCATAACCCAGTGTAATGGTGCTGATCCGCAGATAGCTGCCATCATATACATACAGGTCGGAGAATTGAGCCCAGTTAGTACCTTCTTCCGTTACCCTGGGAATTCTATTCGATGACCCGGGCCCTGTCCAGCGCTCCAGTATCTCAGCAGAATAATTACCACGGCCCCCCGGACCTCTCCATGATTGCACCAATTGGTTGCCGGCTACTCCCGATGCCTGCACCAGGAAATCAAATCCTTTATAATCAAGCGATACATTAAATCCGAAAATAAAATCAGGATTGGGATCCCCGATCTTGGTTCTGTCTTCATTATCGATCACGCCATCTCCATTCAGATCAACATAGCGAAGATCACCAGGTTTGGCGCCAGGCTGAACGGGATTACCTGACTTACCTCTGTAAGCATTTACTTCTTCTTCCGTTTGGAACACGCCGGCCGTTTTTAAACCCCAGAAATAGCCAACAGGCAAGCCGTTTTGTGCCCTATAGAATTCCAGCGCATTAGCAAACAAAACATTGGTATTGCCATGAATGATATGATCCTGGGTAGGAATATTGCCAATGGTATTCTTATTATACGAACCGTTGGCGCCAATGGAATAATTAAAATTTTTGCCAATGCTGTTTCGATAATTCAGCGCCAGCTCAACCCCGGTATTCTTTACATCACCACCATTGATCGTTACAGTTTCAACGCCGGAAGTAGCAAGAACAGGTACACTGATCAACCAGTCCCTGGTTTTCTTAATGTAATAATCAAAAGTAACGTTCAGGTTTTTCATCAGGGTGGCATCAAAACCAATATTCAATTGCTCAGATGTCTCCCATTTTATACCGGGATTGCCAAGACTGCTTGGCCACGCGCCCTGCACATTGATACCTTCTACAGGACCAAAACTATAACCAGCCTGGTTAAAGCTGATCAGCGACAAATATTGATACCCCGGTATACTTTGATTACCTACCTGTCCCCAGGTGGCCCGGAGTTTCAGGAAATCAAGGCCGTTGATTGTTTGCATAAAAGATTCCCTGGATGCAATCCAGCCTGCCGACACCGAAGGGAAGTAACCCCAGCGATGGCCTGGCGCAAAATTGGACGATGCATCAGCGCGGAACGACGCACCGAACAGGTATTTTTCCTGGAAATTGTATTGAAGCCTGCCAAAGTACGACATCAATGCCGACTCAAAAGGAGCACCACTTGCCGATAGGTGATTGGATTGCGCAGACCGGTCCTGCGCAACGTCCAGGTAAGCATGCTGCAAATCGAGCACACGCAGGTCCCAGTTATTACCAGACAGACCGGATCCCTTGGTTTTCAAGGCCGAACTGCCGGCCATCACACTGAAACTATGGTCACTCGCTATCTTAAAATCATAGGTCAATGTATTATCAAATTGAAGCGTTTGACCAGTACCCATTGACTGATACACCGTGGAGGTATCAACCCGTGAAAAAACAGAAAGATGGTAAGGAGGCGTAAATCCACGACTCTGGTTACTCCAGTAATTCAAACCCAGGCTTGTGCGGAACCGTAAACCCTTAATGGGTTCCACCTGCAAATAAGCATCACCAAACAATCCTTGGTTTTTGTTCCTGCCATTAGAACCATAATACATGGCAGCATACGGATTGGAGGTACCATTGTCCCACTGCGGATCACCTACCTTTCCAGGATTCCAGGGCAAACTGTCTGATCGGAAGAAATCACCTGAAGCATCGTACATGGGCAGGAATGGGGAGGTAGAAAAAGCAGCCCGCAAAGTATTATTGTACTGCCCCCCCGTTTGAATACCGTGATTATTTACATTGTTGAAGGTAAGATGCTCACCCAGCTTGATGATGTTCTGGTATAAATTATGCTCAGAGTTAATTTTGAAAGTATAGCGTTCATAAAACGACATATTTTTACCGCCAACAATACCGCCTTGGCTGGTATAACCCAGCGAGGTCGAATACGTAGATCCGCCATTTCCGCCCGTGGCGCCCAACACATAATTTTGTGTGGGAACATCCTTTACAAACATTTGATCCATCCAGTTCGTATTCACCGGCAGCTTATCAATCTCTTCATTCGTGAAATAAGGAATCTTACCCGAATTAACAGCCTGCTCATTCATAATGGTCGCATACCCTTTTGCATCCAATAACTGGGCTTTCCTGGCCACATTCTGAACACCATAGTAAGCATCCAGCGTGATCTGCGCTTTCTGATTTTGTTTTCCAGATCTTGTTGTAACGAGGATCACACCATTGGCAGCCTGCGAACCGTAGATAGCCGCTGAAGCGGCATCCTTTAAAACATCAATAGATTCAATGTCCGCAGGATTGATGGAATTCAGGTTCACCCCCTGAACACCATCCACCACTACCAGCGGTCCAAAATTGCCGATGGTGCCTTTACCCCTGATGATCACGTTGAAACCATCGCCTGGTTGACCGGAAGAGGAAGTGACCTGTACCCCTGAAGCCTGACCCTGTAAGGCCTGGAAGGCGTTGGTGGTATTTTGCTTTTGAATGTCCTCCCCTTTTACCTGCAGGTTGGCGCCGGTCACTAATTTTTTCTTTTGAATACCGTAGCCGATCACCAATACACCTTCCAATTGATTTTCAGCTTCCTGCAACTGAATGTTCAGGTCACCGGTTCCAACAGTTACTTCCCGGGTAGTAAAACCTATAGAGCTGATCAACAGCACCTCACCGGCCGATGCTTTGATCGTAAACTTTCCATCCTGGTCCGTCATAGTAGTTCGATCGGTATTTTTTACAGTAACGGTGGCCGCCGACACCGGCGCTGCCGTACGTTGACTGGTCACCCTGCCCGCCAGCTTATCGGTTTGGGCAAAAGCAGTCAGGTTTGCCAGGAATAGGAATACAGAAAAAATGCATAGCAGCAGGGTTCGCAAGCGAACCGTTTTGATTGATTTCATATGTAAATGTTTATCGGGAATGATAGTTAAGCGCACAGGAGTTCCGCAAACAGGAGAGGTTGCCAATATGACATTATAGTGGGGAGACTTCAGAAAAACCAATAGTAGCAGTGGTAGTTTCATATAGCAGCCTTCAATCGTTAAATGAATGCTGTAAAACTATTACTGTACTGTTTGAAACAAGGGGGTTAAATGTTGCAGTTTAGGGATCAGATTGTTGCAAAGGACTGATTTTCAAAACATTTTCGGGCATTCAAAAACACTTAAGCACCCTGATCATTTTTATTCGCGGCATATTGAGAGGGGGTAATTTTAAATTCCTCTTTAAAAGATTTAGTAAAGACCTTGGGGTTATTGAACCCTACCTCGTAGGCTATTTCGGCAACTGACAGGCCGCTTTTATCCAATAACCGGGCAGCCCTTTTCAAACGGATGGAACGGATAAACTCCAGGGGCGACTTACCGGTAAGCGAATGGATCTTTCTATACAGGGTAACACGGTTCATAAACATATCCCGGCTAAATTCTTCTACAGAAAAGGCAGGGTTATCCATGTGTTTTTCAACAAGCTCCAGCGCCTGTTGCAGGAATTTTTCGTCGACAGAAGTTACCGTTATTTCCGATGGATTGACGTCAATTTGCGTCCGGAACCTTTTCTGCAAAATCATTTGCTGCGTCAACAGGTTCCTGATCCGGGAAGCCAGTATTTCAAAAGTAAAAGGTTTGGTGATATAATCATTCACTCCCACTTTCAAACCCTCCAGTTGTTTTTCCTCACTTCCCATAGCTGTAAGCAGGATGACCGGGATATGGGCAGTAAGGGTTTCGGTTTTAATTTTCCTCGCCAGGTCAACTCCATCCATTAAAGGCATCATAATATCGCTCACGACCAGGTCCGGATTCAGCAGTTTTACCTTTTCCCAACCTTCTTTTCCATTCACGGCTTCTTCAACATGGTATTGCGCTTTCAGGTTATCTTTTAAATAAAACCGTAGGTCTTCATTATCTTCTACTAATAAGATCGTTTTTCTCTTCCCGCTCTTTTGGCTTTCTTCCAATAGCAGTTCCTCGGTCTCTCCGGCCGGTATGGGTTGGGTGGTGCTGCGGGTTAAAGATTCCCCTATTTTTTTGGCAGGCAGCAAAACCGTGAAACAAGTACCTTTCTCCGGCTCACTTTTTACCGTTATGATCCCGCTGTGTAACTTCACAAATTCCTTTGTAATGGCCAGGCCAATACCCGTTCCCTGGTTCACCATATCGGCCGGTACGTCGGTTTGGAAAAACCTTTCGAATATTTTATCGTGCTGATCTGCTGGAATTCCAATGCCTGTATCTTTTACTTCTATAGCCAGGGAACCATCACCTTCTTCGTTTACAGGTAGGTTATACAAAAGATGTACACTCACCATACCGTTATCCGCTGTATATTTAAACGCATTGGAAAGCAGGTTGAATAAGATCTTCTCCATTTTATCCTTGTCGAAGTAGATTTCCAGCTTGTCAATATTAGCGGAGAACGAGAACTGAATGCCCTTTTTTTCTGCAATATCGCTGAATGAATGACTGATATCCTTGCTGAAACCGATGATATCGCCTATGGCAGGATGTAATTTAATTTCCTGCACCTCCATCTTCCTGAAATCGAGCAATTGGTTCACCAGGTTCAACAAGCGTTTTGCATTCCTTTGCACCAGGTTCAACTGTTTTTTCTGATCTTCATCGGTAGCCTGCTTAATGATCTTGTCTAGTGGAGCAATGATGAGGCTCAACGGTGTACGGAACTCATGGCTTACATTAGTAAAGAATTTCGTCTTTAACTGCTCCAGTGCATTAGCCCTTTCTGCTTCCCTGCGCTGCTGTCGCATTTCATAGCGCATATGTATCCTGTCTAATGTAATGCGTCGGGCAAGCAAGAACAACCCTGCGCCGATCAATACATAAATAATATAGGCAACGGGCGTTCGCCAGAATGGGGGCTCAATATTTATCTGCAAGGCCTTTACGTCACTCCATAAACCATCCCCACTCAAAACTTTTACTTTAAGTACGTAATGGCCAGGATTGAGATTCGTATAAGTCACTCTTCGCTGGGTGCCATCCACATACAACCAGTCAGAATTAAACCTTTCCAGCATGTACGCATACTTATTGCGGGCACTGTGCCCAAAATCCAACGAGGCAAACTCAACCGAGAAAACATTTTCCTTGTACTTCAGATCAATACTTTCAAGTCGCGACAAAGATTGCTGCAACAATACACGGTTATTGATCAATTCTCCCGGCTCAATGGTATTATTTAATATTTGCAAACCGGTTAAAATGATTGTAGGCCGGTAAAATGCTTGCTTAATGGTAGAAGGGTTAATAATATTAAACCCGGAAGGTCCTCCAAAGATCAGTTCGCCTGCGCTTGTTCTGAGTGCTGCATTGTCATTGAATTCACGGTTCTGCAGGTTGTTCGTTTCATCATAACTAATGGCAGAAAAAACAAGACCCGCTTTGTCTTGTTTGGGAATGATATTACATAACCCATTGGGAGTGGAGATCCAAAGCGTCTGATGGCTGTCTTCCAGAATGTTCAATATCATATTATCGGGAAGCCCATCCGCTGTTGTAAATGACTGAAACCGTTTTGTTTGCTCATTGTACAAATTCAAACCCTCCCGCGTTCCTGCCCAAATCCGCCCCTTGCTGTCTTCCATAAAACAGATAACACTCTTATTACTTAAACCGTTCCTGATGACCGCATCCTGATTTATTGCCTGGTTACTTTTATCTTTTTCAAAAACGACGATCCCCCCGGAAGAGCCCACCCATAAATTACCTTTTTTATCCTGCAGAATAGCGGAAACATAGTCAAAAGGAAAAGCGTTCTGCACACCTCCTTTGTAGGGCTTATGTATAAACCGGTTGGTGGTCCGGTCAAAAATATCTAAACCGCTACCCAATGTGCCTATCCACAAATGTTGCTCCCGGTCCTCAAATATTTCCCACACATTATCATTTGCCAAACTGAAAGAATCATTATCACTATGCCTGTAGTGTGTGAACTGCTTACCGTCGAAGCTGTTGAGGCCGCCAAAGTAGGTCCCGATCCATAGAATATTCTCGTGATCGATGCACAAGCTTACAATTACGTTACTACTCAGGCTGTTTTTATTATGCGGATCATGCAGGTACTGTTTAAAAGTTTTTAACTTCCTGTCAAAATAGATCAATCCCCCGCCATTGGTTCCAATCCATATATTACCGGATTTATCTTCGGCAAACCGGTTAACATCATCATATGGAAGGCTTTTTACATTCGATTCCTGGTGACGATAAAGCGGGAACATTACAATATTACTATTTGAATAGCTAACTCCCTGTTTATAGGTTCCCAGCCAGATAATGCCATTGCCGTCATTATACATGGAGGTTATACTGTTTTGACCAAGGCTACGCGGGTCTTTAGGATCATTGACAAGATAACTGGTGTTGAAATTGCCTTTTTTATCGATCAGCGTTACACCGCCATGGTCTGTTGCCACCCAGATCAAACCCTTGTTATCCTGAACGACCTGACTCACCAGGTTTGCGTTCAGTTTAGATGGAAAAGTATTTTCATTAAACTGTCTGATAGAATTCCCGGGTGGTTGAAAAAGAAAGACCCCATTATTAAGGCCCCATAGCCAGATATCGCCATCATTATCTATAATAAGGTTATAAGGTCCGTTTCCTTTGTTCAGGTTTTGAAACGCGGTACTGGAAAAAATGACCTTGTTTGATTTGATATCATACTCCTGCAAAAAACCTTGCTCATACACCAGCCATATCTTCCCATCTTTTGTTTCTTTTAGAGAAGTAATTTTCCCCGGATCGTTAAAGTCCTGTTTTTTCCTGAAAGGCCTTATTTTTTCGGCCCCACCCTCATACAGGTACAAGTCAAGATTATCATAAAGGAACCAATACCGTCCATTGTACCCTTTTACAATACTGGTTATTGTACCGGAGGGCAAACCAAGCGATTGTAAATAGCCGTTATAGTCAACATCAAATTTTTCGGTAGACGAATTATAAATACACGCTCCTCCCATTGTC
Source organism: Paraflavitalea soli (assembly GCF_003555545.1). Lineage (GTDB taxonomy): Bacteria > Bacteroidota > Bacteroidia > Chitinophagales > Chitinophagaceae > Paraflavitalea > Paraflavitalea soli. The sequence goes on from NZ_CP032157.1 coordinate 2,410,408, forward strand.
AAAAGCCATAACTTTCTGTTGGGAAGTTCATAGATCGAAAAGATATTGTTATCCAACAACGAAGTGCTGTCATTATAATCTTTACGGAATACCCGGCAGGAATACCCATCATAGCGGTTGAGGCCTGACATAGTCCCAAACCATAAAAAGCCATCCTGGTCTTTTAATATAGTATTTACCTGATTATGTGAAAGACCAGTATAGGTGTCGAGTTTATAAAAATTATAGTGTTCACTCTGAGCAAAAACAGCGAACGATGATAACAAGATAGCAACCGAAATAAGAAAACGTATCATAACAGGTTTGGCTTAGAAAAATTTCGTCCCCGATCAAATCAACAAGTAAACCCGCCCCGGTATTCACGAAATCGGAAGTAAGCTAGAAAAAAATATTGACATTAAACAATTCTTATATATCCCCTGTTTAATGATCAATACTGACCATGGCTTTGATCACCTGTGTTTCCGGCTGTAACCAGCTTTCAAAATCCCGTATTACATGGTCGAATGGCGTTCGGTGTGTAATATAGGCTGTAGGATCTACCCATCCTTTTTTCATCGCAGCTACCACATGCTCAAAATCCTGCCTTGTCGCATTGCGGCTGCTCATTAGAGTAGATTCACGCTTGTGAAATTCAGGATGACTGAAACTGAAAGCTTCTTTTTGCAACCCTATCAGCACGTAGCGACCGCCATGGGCCAGGTAGTTGATACCAGCATTAATGGCCTTCAGGTTGCCGGTAGCATCAATCACTACAGAGGCCATATCGCCATTAGTATAAGTGCTTAACCACTCCATAGCATCACCGTGCAGTGGGTTGATGACATGCTCAATACCTACCCGGCGACTGCAAAAGGCCAGCCGGTCGTCGCTTACATCCATCGCTATTACTTTCCCACCGGCAATACGGGCAAACTCCATGGCGCCAATGCCAATAGGGCCTGCCCCTATGACCAGTACAAAATCATCTTTTTCCACGCCAGCCCTTCGGATACCATGTGCCCCGATAGCCAGCGGTTCTACCAATGCCAGTTCATCGTATGTAAGACTTTCTCCATGTACAAGCGCATAAGAAGGCACCTGTACATACTCACACATGCCTCCGTCGATATGCACACCAAAGACCTGTATGCTCACACAGCAGTTGGGTTTACCCGAACGACAGGCAATACAATGTCCGCAATTAAAGTAAGGGATAAATGTTACAGCTTCTCCCACATTAAATCCGGGCGCATTGTCAAATTCGATCAGCGTTCCCGACAGTTCGTGCCCCAGTATACGGGGATAGGTAAAATAAGGTTGTGTTCCCTGGTAAGCATGAAGGTCAGTACCACATATCCCTATGCGCTTTATCGCAATAATGGCATGGTCCTTTTTCATGACCGGGCGCATACTCGTTCCCCAATTAAAGTGGCCGGGGGAAGTACATATCAATGTTTGCATAGCTTGCATCTTCCAATATCTTTCTTTAGGTTATTTTTAATACCACTGCATAGCTTAGATCCGGCTTGTCTTCAGGCAGGACGATCTCCAGCCCCTCGCTGTTCCTTTGGAAACGCAACGCTCCACCACCCGCCATTTCTACTTTATTGATAGCAGTTGGCCTCAAAGCATTGCCTTCAGAAAGGCTTTTGATCCTGACCTGCCTGTTTTCCGGCCAACCATACAATATAGCATACAAGACATCCCCCTTGGCAGTAAAACGAAGGTCTGCCGCTGTAAACGGTTTACCTTTGCCTTCATTGAATCCCTGCGCAGAAAGCGAGGCTGCTCCTTCCATAGCCGGCCCTTCACCAAATACTTTCCAGGGCCTGGTATCGAATATGCATTCCGCGTTTACTTTCATCCATGAGGCAATCTCTTCCAGAATTGCTGTTTCCTGGTCATCAATAGTACCATTACCTCTTACAGGAATATTGAGCAGCAGGTTGCCGTTCTTGCTTACGATATCTACCAGTGTTTGTACCACTGTTTTGGCAGACTTGTACTGCTTGTTGTCATATACCCTCATGTCGTAATGCCAGCCACCGATGCAGGTATCTGTTTGCCAGGCAAAAGGTTCTATGCTATTGCTTTGCCCTCTTTCAATATCCCACACCATGCATTTACGCTGCACTTCATCAAGTATTTTACCGTTCAGTACTGCATGCAGTTTTCCTTTGTTGCGTTTGATACTGCGGTTGTAGTGGTGTGCCGCTATCTGAAGCCCCACATCATTCAGGGAGTGGAAGGGTAGCACAGTATCATCAAAGTAAAGGAGTTCAGGCTCGTATTTATCGATCAGTTCCAGTGTTCTTTTCAGGAACAGGTCACAATATGCTTTGGTGGGTACAGCTACCCCGTTGCCCCAATTCCATTGGCGATGGATCGCGCCATTGTTTTGGGCGTTCTCACTAAGCGGGTGGTTCTGTGCATATAAGCCTTGTGGGTCCAGGCCTTCCCACCAGGTACCTTTACCGTCGGCTTTGGTCAGTTTTCCATCATAAGGAATGCCGGCCATGGGGCCTTTTTTATCAGCCCGTTGGGCCACTTCATACCAGGTCCAGGCATGCGAGGCATGCACACTTACGCCAAAAGGAAGGCCCTGTTTTTTAGCAGCCTTTGCCCATCCTGCTATGAGGTCTTTTTTTGGACCTACCCTCACAGAGTTCCATGCCTGGTATTTGGAATCCCAAAGATCCAGGTTGTCGTGATGGTTGGCCAGCGCAAAGAAATACTTCGCCCCTACCCGCTTGTACAAGGCCACCAGCTGTTCCGGATCCCATTGATCTGCTTTCCATTGATGAATGACATCCTTAAAACCAAATTTCGAAGGATGTCCGTATTTCTTCACGTGATAATTGTATTGAGCGCTTCCTTCTTCATACATACCCCGTGCATACCAATCGCCATATTCTGCCTCACACTGAGGCCCCCAGTGGGCCCAGATACCAAACTTCGCATTGCGGTACCATTCCGGCACCTGATACCCCTGCAAAGAATCCCAGGTAGCTTTAAATGGTCCTTTCGCATATTGCTCACCCAGTCCTTCGAAGAAAGAAGCGCCGGCCTGTTTAGACAATAGATAGGCGGGCAGCGATAATCCCAATTGTTTAACAAGCGTTCTTCTATTCATGATGATGATTTATGGTTGTGTTCAACTCGAATATCTTGTCCATAATGATCCATTTTTCACCTTCCCTCGCCCAGGGAAGTGGCTGCTGGAATTTCCACATCAACCGCTCCCATTCCTGCACTTTGGGATTGGCCGCATCCATGTCCGATTTCTTTTCAAAAGAAAAATGCGCTGTCGTTTCCATGATCATGAAGAGCCTGTTGCCTGTACGGTATATTTCCATATTGGCAATTCCAGCATCTTCAATGCTCTGTTTGATCTCAGGCCATCCATTTTCCGCCCGGTGCCAATGTTCGTATTCATCAATCAGCGCGGGATCATCCTTGAGATCAAGCGCCAGGGTATATCTTTTCATAGTTAAATGACAGGTACTGCCTTTGTTTGAAGAGCTGTTGTTTGTATGCGATGCCCTTTGTAACCAAACAGGGCGATTACTGCAAAGCAAATAAAAGGGACGATATAGCCATGCTGAATATTACCGGTAACATCACTGATGTAACCAAAAAAGCGCGGTAAAATAGCACCGCCCACAATGGACATAATGATAAGACTGCTCCCATATTCCGTATCCGCTCCCAGGTTCTTGATACCCAATGCAAAAATGGTGGGAAACATAACCGACATAAAGAAGCAGATGCCAATAACAGCATATATCGTTATCATACCCGTACCCAGGATGGCAACGGTGCACAACATCAGGTTGATAACGGCATACCAGGCCAATAATACCGGTGGTGCTATTTTTTGCATCAGCGCGGTACCTGCAAAGCGGCCAACCAGGAAAGCAATCCCACAGGCCCCGAGGTAATCTGCCGCTTTTACTTCTGAAATACCCGCAGACTTCGTGGCATACAGGATAAAAAGACTGAATACCGACACCTGCGCCCCCACATAAAAAAACTGGGCAACCACGCCCCAGGCAAGATGCCTGTGCCGGAAAGTATGGAACACACTTTTGCTTGCCGGCCCGGCACCTTTATGAGCGCTAATAGCCGGCAATTTGATCACCGCAAAAATGAGGGCAATGACGATCAATACAATACCCAGCACGATATAAGGCATCTTCACCGTTGCTGCTTCAGCGGCCAGCGCTGTTTTTCTGACCGTCTCAGACATGGCATTCAACTCCTCCTTCGTGTACCCTTTTGTAAGAATGATCCTTGCACCGATCACCGGCGCCAATGCGGCAGCCAGTCCATTGAATGATTGGGCAAAGTTGAGGCGTTGGGTGCCTGTTTCCGGGTTCCCCAATACGGTGGCATAAGGATTGGCCGCTGTCTCCAGGATCGTAAGCCCGCAGGCAATGACAAACAACGCCACCAGGAAAAAATCGTAGGACTGCATGTCCGCTGCAGGTACAAAAAGGAAACAGCCGATGGCAAACAAGAAAAGCCCGGCAATGATGCCTGCTTTGTACCCTGCTTTCTTCATCAGCAATCCTGCCGGGAGGGCCATGACAAAATAGGCGGCAAAAACCGCTGAATCAACCAGGGTTGCCTGTGTAGTAGTGAGGGTAAAAGATTTTTTAAGATGCGGAATAAGTATGGGATCGAGGTTATGGGCAAAACCCCATAGGAAAAACAAGGAAGTGATAAGACAAAACGCCAATAAGGTACTTTGTTTGTTATTCATACAGCAATTTTATGGACCATAGCACAAATTCAAACCCTCATCAGACGCCTGAATAGCACTATGCAAACAAAGTTAACCGTGTCCGTACTTTTCCCATGCAACGAATAAGACTTTGTTTTATACAAATCCGACTATTTCTTTGTATTTTGAGGCCAGCTTGCGGGATGTATGAGCAGAAGATTATTAAAACACTCGTTTTCTTTATTGCATATAGACCATGTGTATCTCAACCATACATGGAACTACAAACATGTGATCAGCCCGTACTACCGGTTGTATTATATCGATGCGGGAGAGGGCTGTATTTCCAATGCACAGGAGAAGATAATCTTAGAACCTGGCTTCATTTATATGATCCCGAGTTTTACCATCTGTAACTTAAAGTGCCCTGCTTTTTTAAGCCAGTATTTTATCCAGTTTTTTGAAGAATCCCCCGACGGCATTTCTTTGTTCCAGAACAACAGGACATTGATGAAATTGCCTGCTTCAGACATTGATATCGGCAACTTCAAACGAATACTGGATATTAATCCGGGAAGGGGCATCAATCGTTCCGACAACCCCAAAGTATACGAGAAGAATGTTTATTACCGGGAATACCAGGAGTTGAATAACCGGCAAAACGATGGTGTTTATATGGAAACCCTGGGCATCTTGTTGCAATTATTGTCGCGCTTCTTAGGTAGCCGGAACTCTTCGCTGAGCAGCCCACACAATATTCCTTCCAAGGTATTGGATACCATGAGCTATATCCAACTTCAACTGAAGGAGCCGTTAACCATCGCACACCTTGCCCAAAGGGTAAACCAGCACCCCGATTATTTCTCCCGGCAGTTCCTGCAATTTACCGGCGAACGACCGCTTCTTTATATTCATGAAAAACGGATCGAACGGGCGCAATACCTGATCACCACTACCAGCATGCCTTATATTGACATTGCCGCTGAAACAGGCTTTGACAGCCTGCCCCACTTCTCCAGGACATTTAAAAAAGTAACAGGTACTACACCCCATAGTTATCGCAAACAACACCAATCGGTGAATATCGTCTGAACCGATCACCCGGCCTGCCTCATGGAAAAAGGAAGGTCTTGATCTTAATCTGTGTCCTTCATCTTCATGGTATATACTTTCCCTTTCTGCGTAGCAATATCGTAGAGCCAGCTTTTTTTCAGTTCCGGCAGAGTAATGCTTGCTTCCTTCGCGATCACCGGCGCCGGCGTGGTTTCCGTTTGGTAAAATGGATTGGGGTTATTCCCCGTGGCTGTTTTTAGCACCTTTCCATCTCCTGCGGTCAATACATTCGGAACCCGTAACCGCAGATTACCGCCCAGGGTAGACCTGATGACCAGCTTTACCAGTTTTGCAGCTTTCCATTCCATACTTACCACTTCAAAGCCCCCGTTGGCCAGCAGGCCGCTCACGTTCCCATGGGGCCAAACATCTGGCAGCGCAGGCAGCAGTGATACAGCCCCATCAGCACTTTGCAGCAACATTTCCGTGATACCCGATGTACAACCGAAATTGCCATCGATCTGGAAAGGCGGATGCGCATCAAAGAGATTGTTATAAGTGCCCCCGCCGCCTGCAACTGTACCTACGGGCGTAAGCTGGTTTTGTATAAGTTTGTATGCATGGTTACCATCGAGCATCCGCGCCCACCAGTTCACCTTCCATCCCATGCTCCAGCCGGTAGATACATCTCCGCGCTGCAGGAGAGTGTTCCGGGCCGCACTGTACAATTCCGGCGTCCGGTAAGGAGACACCTGGTTCGAAGGGAAAAGTCCGTACAGATGTGAAATATGCCGGTGATTATCCTTCGGATCATCGATATCGTCCAGCCATTCCTGCAACTGGCCATGCTTTCCGATATGCATCGGCGCCAGCCGGCTGCGCAATTGTTTCAGCGTATCTGCAAAAGCAGCGTCCTGCTGCAGGATGGCCGCGGCCCTGATGGTAGAGCTGAAAATATCGAATACGATCTGGTTGCTCATCGTAGTGCCCGCATCCAGCGATGAACCCTGGTGTGCTGCGGGAGCATTTTCCGGCGACATATCCGGACAAAGCACCAGCCAGTGATACTTCGGATGCTCTACCAGGTAATCGATATAAAAAGTAGCAGCCCCTTTCATCGCAGGGTATATAGAAGCCAGGTAAGCTTTATCGCCCGTGTACAGGTAATGCTCCCATGCCTGCTGGCTCATCCATCCACCTCCATTGTTCCAGGCGCCCCAGAAGGCGCCGTCCACCGCGCCGGTGGCCCGCCAGATATCTGTATTGTGGTGCGCCATCCAGCCACGGGCGCCATACATATCCCTGGCCGTTTGCTGCCCGGTCACCGATAGCTCTTTTACCATCTGCGCAAAAGGTTCAAATAACTCAGCGAGGTTGGTTTTCTCCGCCGGCCAATAATTCATTTCCGCATTTATATTGATCGTGTATTTGCTGTCCCAGGGTGGATAAAGCCGGTTATTCCAAATACCCTGCAGATTCGCCGGCTGGCCACCCGGCTGCGAAGACGAGATCAGCAAATAACGGCCATACTGAAAATAAAGCGTTACCAGGTGTGGGTCATTCACCGTATTGAAATTTTTCAACCGTTCGTCCGTTGGCAGCGCAGCTGCTTCCGTTTGCCCGATATCCAGTTTTACCCGGTTAAAATACCGTTGATAGGCCGCTACATGAGCTTGTAAAATTACAGCGAATGGCCTTGCCGCTGCTTTATCCATAAATGCCTGCGCCCTTTCATTTTCATTGCCGCCAAGATCTTTGTAACTGTTGAAATTGGTGGCCACGGAAATATAGATAGTCACCGCATCCGCCGCTTTTACCATCAGCGAAGTATCGCCGGCTGCCAGCGTCCCCCCTTCCGGTTGTATACGCACAATACCTTTGTATTTTACACGGCCCGGCACCTTTTCATGATCGATGGTGGTCCCTGCGATGACCAACTCTTTGGCCGCTGTGGTGTGCACCGACGCCTTGGGTTGAGGAGTAGAAAAGGCTGCATGGAAACTGATACTGCCAGGTTTACTCGCCGTTAAGCGAATGACGATCACCCGGTCCGCCAGGGATGCCAATACCTGCCGCTTGTAAGTAATGCCGCCCACCGCATAAGAAGTGGTGGCAACAGCCCGCTCAAGATCCAGCTCCCGGTAATAATGATCATATTGGCTGTGCCCGTCAAAGGAAAGTTGCAGGTTGCCAAGCGGTTCAAACATTTGCCCCTGCGATGTTTTGGATATGATCGTTTTGCCGGCCAGTTTCTCAGCCTCTTTTTGCTTGCCCTCAAACAGGAGCCTTCTTATTTCCGGCAGGGAAGCCAATGCCTCCGGGTTATCATTACGATTCGGTCCGCCGCTCCACAAAGTATGTTCATTCAATTGTATCGTTTCAGTATCTACATTTCCATATACCATGGCTCCCAGCCTTCCGTTGCCAACCGGCAAGGTGTTTTCCCATGTCTTGCCCGATGGTTGTTTATACCACAGCTTTAGACCTGGTTGCTGTTGTGAATAACCGGCCACTACCGGCAATAGGCATAAGATCAATAAAACCTGTTTCATATGGTGCATTGTGTTTATCGTCAAAAATAAGTGATCAGCTACGCTAATCCCGGACTATTGAAGCGTCCTGTTCAAAAAAGTTCACCTGCATCAATCCTTTTGCTTGCAGCATTCGCCATACCGGCGCAGCGATCTCGGTAGTAGCATACTGCATATTTTCTTCGATCCGTTTTACATCCATCGTATTGAGGGCAATGCTTGTCACACCGGGTGCATGCAAGCCAAACTGGATGCAGGCTGCAGCAGGTGTAATGCCAAAGCTGCTGCAAACAGCCTGAAAGTCTGTACGCCAACTGTACAAAGCATCATGCTCCGCTGTACCCGGTATTACCGGTTTATAATCATAATGATCACCACCCAGCAGGAAGCCGGAATGGAACAAGGCCGCATTGATGATCTTCACCCCTTTCCCGCTAAGTTGTACCATAAGATCGAGCAGGGCCTGCGGATGCTGCCGGATCGTCATACTGTTGGCGATCATTACCCAATCAAGCGGCACATCAGCGGCAATACGCCGGATCGTCTTCCAGTCCTTGGCGCCTACACCGATCGCTTGTACTTTCCCCCGTTGTTTCAGATCATGCAGGGCTTTATAAGCGCCCAGCACATCCTCATACAATTGCTGTTCATGCAGTTTGCTTTTGGCAGTAGCCAGGTATTCATCCGGATCGTGCACGGAAACCATTTGTGGAATGTATCCGCCCAGCAATTCATTGCCCTGCTCAAAACATTCCAGTATACCTTTATAGCTGATCTTCTGTACCGCGTCATATTCAAGTCCCTTCCACACGCCAGGTTCAAAGGTCGGCGCCGTTGTTTTCAATGGCGTACGATACCAGCCCAGTTTATTGCTGATAACCACCTGCTCTGGCGGCACCTGCAATTGCCGCAGGCATTTACCGAGCACTTCCAGCGCAAGACCGGCGCCATATTTTCCCGCCGAATCAAAAAAGGTCCTGCCATTGCTTACACGCAAACATTCGCGGACTACCGCATACTTTAGTTCATCGCCATAAGCTTCAAACAAATTTCCCAGGCCGCTCGTACCAAAGATTACGGGCGGCAATACACCTGCCGCATCATTTTCTGGCAAAACCTTTTCTGCTCTTACTATCATAGCCAATTGTTATTTACATACTTTTAATCTTTTTCTATCACAGCGGTACCAGGGAGGCGGCAAAGCCGCCCCGGCGCAATAGTTTCACGTCTACCGAGGTCGATTGGTTCACTACCAGTTGTTGTATATCGAACGCCTTATCATGTTCGCCATCCGCTATCAAAGTCATTTTGTATTGTACACCCGCCTTTAAAAAACCAAAGGAGAGCGTTTTTTTCTTCGGCCGTATTTCCGCGTTAATGCCTCCCACATACCAGTCATTGCCCTTGCGCCGGGCCAGGATCACCTCCTTGCCGGGATATCCATCCAGCAATTGCGTATCATCCCAGACCGTAGGCACCGTTTTAAGAAAAGCCCTCGCAGCGTCAGGCAATCCATCATAACCCTCCGGCCGATCGGCAAAGTGTTGCAGCGCCGATTCAAACACCACGCTCAACGCCAGTTCATGGCCATAGGAAGTAAGATGGGGAAACTGAGAATTGGTGAACGTAACAGGCGTATAATCCATAGCCCCTACCACATTGCGGGTAAAAGGCAGGATAGTGTTGTGCTCCGGCGCTGTGCCGGTAAATTCCGGTCCGTTGTTGTACCATTCCGCACCACGTACCGCTTCATTGGTCATCAGGTTAGGATAGGTCCTCGCCCATCCTCTCGGCACCATACAACCGTGGAAGTATACCATCATCTCAAATTGCGCCGCATCCTCCAGTATATCCAGGTAATACCTGATCATATCCTGTTTCTCGCTTTCAAAGAAATCCACTTTCACGCCTACAAAACCCAGCTTCTTTAGTTTGGTAAATTCAACCACCCGGTTTTCATGCGTCAGCATACGGTCGCGGGGCGTAGAAGACACATTAGTATGCTTCCCACCGGAATTGTACCAGATAAGGGGCTTCACCCCTTTTGACAGGATGTACCTGACAGCATCTTCCACCGTACCGCCATTGCTCATGCCATCCCATTCCCAGTCGAGCAATGTATAAGGCCAGTTCATCCTTGCTGCCAGATCGGCAAAAGCCGTTACGATCTTATAGTCTTTCGTGCCGTGGTTGCTGGACCAGTAGTTCCAGGATACTGCCCCCGGCCTGATCCAATCCGTGTTTTTAATGACAGAGGGAGCCGATGCATCTTCCACCAGGGTAGAATGTATAATATCTGCCAGGCTGCCGGCAACGACCACCCGCCACGGCGATCTCCAGGGTAGCGTAATAGAGGGTAAGGAGTCCCCCTGGCCGTTGCCGTCTTTCGGGTTGGGGAAGACCAGTTTATAAGCATTCCTGTCATCATTATTGCGCAATTTCGTGCCGCAATACCCCCGGTCTACATCAGCTTCGTGCAGCAGGAACCAGCAGGCTTTATCCGCCGTATTGAACAGCGCCGGGTAGCACCAGTCCTGCTGTTGCACCTTATCATCACTCATGGCTGTATACAACCCTTCATTGGCCGGGTTCCACCTTTCCATCCACCGCATAGTTGTCTGCGGAATCGAATACGTAGTACTTTCCTCCCTTATAACAAAACTGCCCTGTTTTTCCGGAAACTCATACCGGAAAGTCACCCCGTCATTCCAGGCCCTGATAAAGAGGTTCATCTTTGCTTTGCCAGGCGTCTCAAACGAGACCATCAGTTCATTGGCCGCATTGGTACGGTTCAGCCGCTTGCCATGCAAGGCTGTATATTGCTCATTGATCAATTGGGGTTTTCCCACTTTCAGCAACAGGAGGTTATTGGAAAAATCCTGGTCATTGCGCACCAGCCCCAGATCGATGCGGGGTATCGCTGTTGTTTCCTTGCCATCAGCCAGGTATAATACCTTCAGGTACCAGCTGCCAGCCTTGGCCCCTTCATCCTTATACAGGGCTGCACCGATCTTCCCGTTGGGCGATAGGATCCTTGCCTGTTGTGCACGGGCTGCAAAAGCATGCAATAAAAGAAAGAGGGCCGTTGTGATCGTTGTTTTCATACAGTCTGTCGTTGAAGATCATCCTATAATTTCACTACTATCTTTTTTCCGGAATAAGTGATTACCTGGTCAGGCGTAACGGCCGTGTCCGCACCCACGCCTTTCTGGTTATTCACCCGTACAATATGGAACTTTCTGCCTTCCAGCATACCGGGGAAAGCTCCTTTCCGGTCATGGATCATCAGTTCCTTTTTTTTGTCATTCCATTGAAAGCTGATCGTGGTATAAGCGCCCTTTTCATAATTATACGTATCGTTCTCATCCTCGTACAATACAAAGCTGCCATCGGCCCCGGGATAAACACGTATCTCAAGTTGGTCCCATTTCTTTTCTTCCGCATATTGCACCTGCGGCCCAATGGGCAGTATGGAACCGGCTTTCACAAAGAGCGGAATAATATCCAGCGGCGTGGCGGTGCTGATCTTATTGCCACCCGTAAATGACTCACCCGTCCAGAAGTCGTACCAGTTGGCCCCTTCCGGCAAATACACTTCTTTGCTTTTTACACTGCTGAAATCTTCCACGTTGGAAGAATCCCTGCCACCGGCTACTTTTTTTATGTACATAGGCCGGGTCACAGGACTCACCAGCAGCGATTTGCCAAACAGGAACTCATCGTTGATATCCCAGGCATTTTTATCTTTTGCAAAATCCATCATCAGCGCACGCATCATGCTCGATTGGCCCGCGGTCACTTCCCAGGAGGTGGAATAGATATAAGGCAGCAGGCGGTAACGCAGGTTGATATATTTATCGATGGCATCGTACACCTTATTCCCTTTCTGGCCAAACTGGTAGATCTCCCGGGGAGCATCAGCACCGTGCGAACGCATCATGGGACAGAAAGCGCCAAATTCCAGCCAACGTACATACAGCTCCCGATATTCCGGATCATCCAGTTTCTTAGGGAACCGGTTTAAGAAAAAACCACCAATATCACTGTTCCAGTAAGGGATACCGCAGAGAGAAAAGTTCAATCCGGCCGATACCTGGTTGCGCAAAGCGTTCCAGGAAGACGTCACATCTCCCGACCAGGTATTGGCGCCATAGCGTTGCTGGCCGGCAAATGCAGAACGCGTAAGAATAAATACCCGCTTGCCGGCAGCGGCCGATATAGCCCGCTGATGTTGGTACACCCCTCCCACCGTCATTAAAGGAAATGCATTGCGTACTTTGCGGAAGGAACCAAGCCAGGTTTTTTGGTCGAAATCGCCCGGCTTTGCACCGAGGTGATCGGGCTCGGAAGAGTCCATCCACCAGCCATCTATTCCCACCGACAAGAGGCCTGCATGCAGGTATTTCCAGAATATATCGCGCGCTGCCGGGTTGTAAGGATCATACACCCTCACCCCCGAAGGATAGTCACGGTTGGGTGGCCACTTCTCTGAGCCGGATTCGGGCCAGGTCGGAAAATTCATCAGTGCTCCTATTTTATCCAACTCCCGGTAAGGTTTTGTTTGCGGACCAAAGGAGTTCCAGATAGAAATGATCAGGTGGGCTTTCTGGTTATGTATATCATCCACCATCTTCTGCGGGTTGTAAAATTCGGGGTTCAGGAACTCCATCGCATTCCACAGGTAATTACTGCCCCAATACTGCCAGTCCTGGATAATGCCGTCCAGCGGCACACCCAGTTCCCGGTATTTTTTTACCACACCCACCAGTTCATCCTGGCTTTTGTAACGCTCCTTACTTTGCCAGAAACCGTAGGTCCACAAGGGAAACATGGGCGCCTGCCCCGTAAGATCGCGCATGCATGCAATGACACCATCTGCATGGCCGCCATACATAAAATAATAATCGATCCCCTCACCCACTTCCGACCTGAAAGTAGTGCTTGTTGTATTGTCTGTAAAGTTGGTGGGAGAATAATTGTCCCAAAACACACCATAACCTTTTACCGACTGAAAGAAAGGAATATAATCATCCGTATTCCCCTGCACCATATGCAGGGAAAGGTTACGCTGTACCATTTTACCACCCTGTTGCTGACCCAGACCATAAATGCCTTCTTCCTTATCCAAAGCAAAGGACTGCTGCACGCTCCAGGTATTTACCCCCGCATCGTTAAATGGGGTAAAGGACGCGCCCTTCTCATCTTCCCGGAGTAAGGGATGGCCCGCTGCATCTGAATATTCGAGCTGTCCGTTTTGCAGGTTCAGGCTTACCCGTATCTTTTCGCTTTTCAGGATCAGCAGGTTGCCTTTTTGTCCCACCGTGAACGCAGTGCTTTGTGGTGTTTTGATCACCGATAAACTTTCCTTCTCCGTTATTTTGCCGCCAGGCCCTTTTAAGATGCGTACCGTAGAGGCATCATAAAACCGGAGTTCTACCGCTATAGAATCGATGCCTGTTTTAATGCCCTGGGCTGTTTTTTGCCAGCTTTGCGATCGGCAGGTAATACTTGTCAAAAGTACCAGCATCATCAGTAGGCTGGTCCGTTGTAAGGTCAGTTTCACTGTGCTAAATTTTAGGTGTCTTCGTGGTTTATTCTTTTAGTAGGGCCCGATGGGCTACCAAAGCTATATTTTTTTGAAATCGATTTCCAAATTATGTCAATAAATTTACAAAACGCATACAATACAATATTTATCAATACATTACTACATAATAGAGTTATATTAATCGATTGTATAAAATACTTACTTTTACAGATCGGCAGGTAGCCTATATTTATAAGAAGAAACTATAAACAGCCTTCATGTCGGGAAAACGTGTGACCATTTATGATGTTGCCAGGGAATTGGGGGTATCGGCCTCTTATGTGTCCAGGGCCCTCAACGGACACCCTGCCACCAGCCAGAAAGTGCGGGAAAAAGTGCGAAAAAAAGCCACGGAGCTCAACTACAAGCTCAACTCCCATGCCGCCAACCTGCGACAGGGTTCCTCCAGAACCATCGGCGTAGTGGTGCCGCATATCAACCAGACTTTTTTCTCCGAAGCCATTGCCGGTATAGAAGAAGTTTGCTTTGAGAACAACCATAGCCTCATCATCTGCCAGTCGCACGAGTCCTTTGCCATAGAATGCAAAGCGATCGATACCCTCATCCATCAAAACGTAGACTGTATCCTGATCTCTCTTTCTGCAGAGACCCAATCCTATACCCATCTTCAAAACATCCTCGCGCATCATATTGAACTGATCCAGTTTGACCGCTGCATGGATCACGTGGACAGTTATAAAGTATTCAACGACGACAAAGAAGCCTCCTATAGCGCTGCTAAAATGCTCTTTGACCAGGGTTACCGGCGTGTTGCCTTCCTGGGCGGCCCCCAGCACCTCACCGTATTCAAACGCCGGAAGGAAGGCTACCTGATGGCCCTTAGAGAATCCGGGTTCAGCATTCCTTATGATTTTATTGTAGACGATATATTAGATAAAGAGCAGGCCGCTACAATAGCCGCCGCACTGTTATCCGCCCCACATCCGCCGGATGCTTTTTTAACCGTATCCGATCACCAGTCTTTAGGCGTGTTGGAAGTCGCCCAATCCAGGGGCGTCCAGGTGCCTGAGCAACTGGGTATTTTCGGTTTTGCCAATGAGGCCTTTACCCCCATCATCAAGCCGTCGCTCTCTTCGATCGACCAGAAAAGCAAAGACCTGGGCAAAGCCACTGCAGGCATTTACTTTGAAAACATCCTCAAGGGCCAGGAGCCAACACTTACCAAACGCGAAGTGATCATCAAAACCGAACTTATTTGCCGGCAAAGCTCCCGGCGAACAATAGCTTCCTGACCAGGTTTTTGATACCGTTATTTTTCAATGTCTCGTCAATGGCTTGTTGGTTTGCCGGTAGAACAAATGATGGAATTTATAGCACAAATGTTTTCCGGTTCAAAATAGGTTGAACAAAAAGTATACGTTTACAAACTTATGATCCCGGGTGTCACAGTCCACGGGACAATGCCATGCAGGGCCTGCTACTACTTGAATAAAGCTTCATGAAATGAATAGGATCAAATCAGCACTACTGTCTTTTTTATTGCTGACAACGGTAGTCAGCATGAGCAGCTATACTATACAGAAACAAAAGAAAATACTGGTATTCAGTAAAACCGCCGGATTCCGTCATACATCCGCCATAGAGGCAGGGGCAAAATATATAATGGAACTGGGGCAGAAAAACAAGTTTGGCGTAGATACCACGGAAAATGCAGATGTTTTTACTGTGGAAAAGCTGAAACAATATGCAGCAGTGGTTTTTTTGTGCACCACCGGCAATGTGCTGAATGAACAGCAGCAGCAGGCATTCAAACAATTTATACAGGCCGGGGGCGGATACCTGGGGCTGCATTCAGCAGCAGATACAGAATATGACTGGCCATGGTTTGGGGAGCTGAACGGAGCTTATTTTAAAAACCATCCCAGGCCGCAGGAGGCAGTATTCAATGTGGTGGACACCAATAACATTGCTACGGCCCATCTTCCAAAAGTATGGAAACGTTTTGATGAACTGTACAATTTCAAATGGATAGGTACAGACCTGCATATACTGATCACGATTGATGAAAACAGTTATACCGGTGGGGGTAATGGAGAGGTTCACCCGATGGCATGGTATCATGAATATGATGGCGGAAGAAGTTTTTACACGGCATTGGGGCACGATAATAGATCATGGGAAGACCCTTTATACCAGCAACATGTATTGGGGGGCATCAAATATGCGATGGGTTCAAAATAATTAAATATCGATTAATGCCTAATATGAAAAAAGCCTATGTCATTTCCGGTTTACTACTGGCAAGTGTCATGATATACAATTGTAGCGTTTCAAAACATGCCAAACAAACGCAGGCAACCAATCCCTACCCTGCCAGGATATTTGATTCAATGCCTTCCTTTGATTACCTGGACCCTGCCGCGGCCTTGAAAACATTTAACCTCCCCCCCGGCTATCATCTTGAACTGGTGGCAAGTGAACCTATGATCAAAGAACCGGTAGCCATAGCATGGGACGGCAATGCAAAAATGTATGTGGCTGAAATGCTTACCTATATGCTGGATGCCGATGCAAAGGGAGAACAGGTAAATGTCAGTCGTATTTCGTTGCTGGAGGACACCAACAATGATGGCAAGATGGATAAGAGCACCATATTCATCGATAGTTTATTATTGCCAAGGATGATCCTGTGTGTAAACCATGAGCTACTCGTCAATGAAACAAATACCATCACCATCAACGCATATAAGGACACCGATGGAGACGGAAAGGCCGATCAGAAAAGAACAGTATTTCAGAAACAAGACTACCGGCTGTTAGATGCCAACATGGAGCACCAGCGCAGTGGCCTCGACTGGAACCTCGATAATTATATTTACCTGACATACGACCCCGTACGGTTTCGTTACAGGAACGGAATGCTGGAAGCCGATTCACTGTATTCAGGCCCTGGCGGTCAGTGGGGAGTAACCCATGATAACTATGGCCGGCTATTTCTCACAAGTGCAGGAGGCGAAAGCCCCCTCGTACGCGTGCAGATCAACCCATCCTATGGCGCACTCGATATGCCCGACCAGGTGAGCAACGAATTTCAACAGGTGTGGCCCATCATTGCCACACCCGATGTGCAGGGAGGTTTAATGCGCCTGCGGGCCGATAGCACACTGAACCATTTCACCGGTGCCTGCGGACAATCCATTTACAGGGGAAACACCCTGCCCCAGGACCTCTCAGGTGATTATATTATTTGCGAACCCGTGGCAAGACTCATACGCCGGGCAAAAGTCATCAACCTCAAAGGAAAGATCATTGTCCAAAATGCCTATTACCGCCAGGAGTTTATAGCCTCCACAGATCTAAACTTCAGGCCCGTGAATTCTTATACAGGGCCTGATGGAAATTTGTACATCGTTGATATGCACCGTGGCATTATTCAGCAGGGCAACTGGACAAGACCCGGGTCATTTCTTCGTAAGAAGATTGATGCCATGGGAATGGCAAAAAATACAGGGCACGGCAGGATCTACCGGTTGGTATATGATGGGTACACCCAGTCTGAAAAACCGCATATGCTGGATGAGCCTGCCACTAAACTGGTCACTTACCTCGATCATAAGAACGGCTGGTGGAGAGATAATGCCCAAAAGCAGATCGTTTTATTGGGAGATAGATCCGTTGTACCCATATTAAAACAAATTATACAGGGAGAGCAGGCTACATTGGCCGCCAAACCATCACACCTGGCCCGGTTGCATGCCTTATGGACACTGGACGGCCTGGATGCAATGGATCGTGCTATTTTATATACGGCACTGAAGGATGAACACCCACAGATCAGGAAAGCTGCTGTTATATTAAGCGAACCATATCTCAAAAAGGAAGATGACGAAGTAATTGCAAAGCTTGCCGGGTTAAAGAATGACCCTTCGTATGATGTACGGTTGCAGTTATTTTTATCGACCTATAGCAATAAATTGGCAAAGAGCGCACCACTGGCGGCAGAATTGCTGGCTGCAAATACTTCCAATGAAATGTTCCCGGCTACACAAAAGGCGATGGACCGGAATATTGATATCAGGTCATATGGGAACAGACTGGGAAACCTGCCTGAAAATGAAAGAAAATCGATTATAGCCGGTTCAGGCATATTTAATTCGCTGTGCGTTACCTGTCATGGCGCAGGAGGCAAAGGACTGGCCGTAGCGGGCTCAAACTCCCTGGCGGCGCCAGTACTCACAGATTCAAAAAGAATGAATGCAGATAAGGCAATCCTGGCGAAGATCATACTGCATGGCTTGCAAGGACCCATTGAAGGAAAAGAATACCCCTCAGTAATGCCAGCGCTGGGCGCCAATTCCGACGAGTGGGTAGCTTCCGTGGTAAATTATATCCGTTACGAGTTTGGCAACGCAGGCCGGCGTTTCCGCAGGCCAGGAGATACCCTATCGCCATTTATCTCTATTCCCGAAGTAACAATGGTAAGAAACCAATATGCAGCAAGAACAGCACTCTGGACACTGGAGGAACTGGAAACCGGCAATCCGGCTGCTGCCGTCACCAGGCCAGTTGCAGATACACTTTCCAATAAAATAGTGGCCGTTCCCCCCAAAAAAATCAGTACTGCCGCCGCTAAAAAACCAGTTGCCAAAACAACAAGTCTGGTTAAAAAGACGGATTACGCGGCCGTGGAACCGCTGTTACAAAAATATACCTGCCTTGCCTGTCATCAAGCCGTTAATAAATTGATCGGGCCTCCTTACAGGGAAGTGGCCGCAAAAAAATATACGGTAGCCCAGATTATACAATTGATCCAGAAGCCCAACCCGGCAAACTGGCCTGGTTATGAAACTAAAATGCCTCCTATGGCACATGTTCCGGTAAGTGATTTGACACAAATTGCCCAATGGATCAAGTCCCTGGAGAAGGCAAAATAAAGATCCCTATAAGCAGGGCCAAAGGAAAGATCCCGGCAAGGTAGGCCGGGATCTTTTACAAACTAAACTGCCTGAACAGATAAGTATTATTTAAATAACCTTGGCGCAAAATCATTGAGCGCCCTGCGCCAGGTAAGCCATTCGTGGGCAGTCCCCTGCGATTCATGATACACCAGGTTGTTGATGCCGTGATTTTTCAATAGCTCGTAGGTTTCTTTGGCCCCCGGCCCTTCAGCAGTGCCAATACTGATAAACAACAGTTTCATCTTTTTATTAAAGGCCGCTGCGTCTTTAAACACACCATTATAAGCTGTCTCAACCGTAGTGGGTGAAGCTGAAGGATTAAAGGGATTTTTGCCAATGCGGCCCGAGCCACTAAAACCTCCCATCCAGGCAAATTTATCCATATTGTTCAGCACTGCATTCCAGGTTTGAGCACCACCCCTCGACAATCCGGCCATCGCGCGGTGGTCCCGGTCAGTATACGTGCGAAAGGTCTTATCAATATAAGGTACCAGATCTTTGATCAGGATGTCTGTAATATCGCCGGATGCTTTACGCACATCCGAATTGGTTTTAATATCTCCACTGGGCATTACGATGATCATGGGAACGGATTTGCCGGCTGCGATCAAGCCATCCATGATATTCGCTACATGCCCCTGAACCGACCAGCCGTTCTCATCTTCCCCCCAGCCATGCACCAGGTAGAGCACTGGATACTTTTTCTTCGGATTCTTTTCATATTCCGCTGGTACATATACATTGATATGACGCTCTAATCCATTTATGTCAGACCAATGATAAAGTGAACGAATTTCCCCATGAGCAATATCCTTATTGAACCGGTAATAATCGCCCTCAGCACCTTCAGGAATTTCAATGCCTGCCGACTCCCAGTTACTACCAAAATAAGCCTCACTCCCCCTGTCCATTACCGGCACACTATCTATCATCACAGCATAATAATGGAACCCTACCACCAGCGGATCTGTCGTATACCACCAAACCCCTTTATCATCTTTTGTCATAGCGTGTTTTCCACCCAATTGCAGCGTTACATTTTGCGCATAGGGCGCCACCACCCTGAATGTCGCCTGCCGGGTGTCAGGATTGACCGCGGGATACTGCGATAAGAACGTGTTGGTCGAGGCAGGCTTGAAACCTGCGGGAAGCGGCTGTTCCTGGTTGTTCTGAATGCCGGCAAACTGAGCCGGCAGCATACCATGAACCATAAGCGCTATCAGGATAAAAGATATCTTTTTCATGTTACTTAAGATTTAAAATTCTATTATTTAGCCCATGTATCACCTTCCTGCGTTCGTCGCCACCTGAAATAAGCATCCAGTACTTTTAAGGATTCCTCACTGGGCACTTTTCCTGTATATGCCTTTTGATTAAAGTACATCACTACGGGATTAGCATCGCTGAAAGCAGGCCACTCAGGCATCCCTTTACCGTTAGGGTTTCCATATTTAGCAAAGTTCGTCCAGTAGGTGGCCATAGCGGCTGATACCTGCTCATCTGTGTCAGTGGCCTGTTGACTGCTTGGATTGAGGTGCTGGAAAACAAACGCAACTTCCTGTCCATGCGGGGATCCATAACCAAAACGAGGTGAATCAGACGCATACGCAGGATGCTGATCAAAATAGTAATAATATGCTTTGGATTTCCCGGTCTTTGCATGCAACCTTGCCCAACTCCAGGTTTGCCATCCAAAAGCTGCATCACGCGAAAGATCCCTGGCAGTTTTGGGGACCGTAGTTGTACCTGCCGGATAGGCCTTTATAAGGGTGTCAGCAAACCTGCCATAACGTTGCTTCACGGCATTAATATACTCTTCGGGAGTTTTAGGAGGTGAAAAACTGGCGCCTTCATCTGAATTATAACCCACCAGCACCGGTACATCGTTGTATTTTTTGGCTTCATAAAGTTTGTATTGATCATCAGGAATTACCCATCCATCAATAATTGGCCACGCAAGTCCGCGAACTGGAGGAAGTTTGTCTGCATCGATCTTACGCAGATCAGCGATAGTTGAAAATCCGGCGTTCTTTACATAGGCTTCTCCTGCACTTTCGGCATCCCGAAGCCGTTTTAAATTCTCACCGGGAAATGTTGTAGGCCGGGGAGGTCCAAATGAGCCGCCGCTTTCTGAAATAGCGCCCTGGAATAATCCTTTGGCAAGTGGCGAAGCACATAACATGCTGACTGCAATGCCTCCGGCAGATTCTCCAAAAATGGTTACCTTTTTAGGATCACCACCGAAAGCAGCAATATTTTTTTGTATCCAGGCCAGAGCGGCGATCATGTCGAGTAGACCATAATTGCCTGAAACATGATTTTTATTTTCAGCACTTAACGCAGGATGTGCTAAAAATCCAAGCTGACCAACACGATAGGCAATGCTCACCAATACGACACCTTTCTTTGCCAGTTTCTCACCACTATAGGTTGTTTCAGCCGTTGAGCCGAAATTAAACCCTCCGCCATAGATCCATACGAGCACGGGAATACGATCATTCGCCGACCGTGCAGGTGTCCAGACATTCAGGTACAAACAATCTTCGCTTTTTCCGGAGGGTGGATTACCCCCTTGCATTGGGCCGGGAGCAAACTTATTCGCCTGCCGTACACCATCCCATTTCCTGGCAGGCATTGGCGCCCTCCAGCGAAGATCACCAACAGGCGGCTCAGCAAACGGAACGCCTTTATACACCATTAATCCTTCCTCCGGCGTACCCTGTAATAAGCCTTCTTCTACTTTCACTGATACAGGCTGTTGGGCAATCAAAGATCCGGCGGCAAGTAATGTACATAATACGAATACAGATTTCTTCATAACACCTGTTGATTACATTGTTTTTAAGAAAAATGCTATCGCTTTAGTGTGTGTAGATAGCCTTTGTCGTAGTTTCTCCACGCGGTGAGTTGGAATAAGTAACGATCGACAGCAGTCCATCCTTTAATGTCCAGGTCTCTGTTGATTTGAATTCGTTGGTCTGTCCATCTCTTTCAAATGTAATGGTATTATTAACCGTAAGCGTTAAACCATCGTCAGACCATTTGGCGGTTGTTTTTCTCTTTGATCCGCCAAATCCTTCAGACTCGGTTATCTTACCATCATAACTCAAACTAACTGAGCTGGTAACAGGATCGCCACCATTAAAACCAGGAGTTGTTCTTGTAATGGTAATAGCATTTTCTTTTTGCTCAACTTTAAGAGAACGGGCAACAAAGCCGCTAAAATCACCAAGCTCACTTTTGGATTCATTTAGTTTCCAGTCTCCGGAAAAATTAGTACGCTCAGCATTTTTTGCAAAAGAGAGAAGAAACACAACAGGAATCAATAAAACATAGGATGTTTTTCTAAAAAGATTTTTCATAACAAATAATTATTAAATAATAAAAAGAGGTAACTGGTTCATTGTTTTAAAACAAGAAAGCCCATGGCGCCATCGGCTTGATGGGCTTTCTTGCCAGGCATTATCAATAATCAAAGAATTAATACCCGGGCGTTTGCACCAGTTTGGGATTCTGTGCAAGCGCCGACTGCGGGATCGGGTGCATATATTGCTTCAGTTTGAATGCATGGGGATGATTCAATCCTACGGGAGTATATACCCACGTGCCGCTGTTATCAGCTTTTGTATTTTCGATCTTCATGCCATGCAGATCAACTGTCAGTACCTGGTCGGCAATTTTCCAGCGGATGATATCCTGGAAGCGTTTGTTCTCAAAGCACAGCTCCACCCTTCTTTCCTGGCGGATGGCATCACGCATCTGGCTTTGACTCAAGGCCCCGGGCAGATCTGGCAGGTTTACACGCGCTCTCACTGCATTCATGGCAGCATATACAGAAGCATCCGGGCCTACCGCCTCATTTTGTGCTTCAGCATATCCCAACAGCACTTCCGCATACCGGAAATAAATATAGTTGGCGCCACTCAATCCTGTAGCAGGACGGTTCCGGGGGTTTAATTTCTTCTTGAAATAATACGCCGTATTGCTTACATCCGTGCTCGCAAAATCTATCTGATTCGGCGATGGTCTCACCTTATCAATGCGGGTATAAACGGTATCCTGTGCCGACATCCAGTCCATTTTATAAGGAGCACCATCGTAAACGATCCATTTATAGAACCTGCGTTCACGGCCCACATAAGGATGTTGAGGATCATAGCCGGAACTGGGATCGGTGATGGGTTTACCATTCGCCATGAAGAATTGATCTACCAGTTCCTGCGTAGGGTTATAGTTACCCCAGGTGTAGTAAGAACCGAGCACATACACAGGGCCGCCATATTGTTCATAATTAGATCCCTTTACATTGGCTACATACTGCCTATCCCAGATCACTTCTGTATTATACTCATTATCCTCATACCAAAGGGTGGAATCCTCGGCAAAAAGCCCGTATGGTTTTCCCCCGCCCCAATCGTCGATGAACTTTTTAAAAGATCCTGCAGCGGTTGCCCAGCGCGTTACATCTGCATTGCCAAATCCGGCTATTTTATTAGGGTCAGCCCCTCCCACATAAGTGGCGGAATTGTAAGTGGGGCTTGCCGCCACCAACTGCAAATAAGCTTTTAACATTAAAGCAGCCCCCAGCGTAGCCCTGCCTGCATCCGGATTACCTTTGTTATATTTAACAGCCAGGTATTTGTTGTTAAGTATCGTATCCAGTGTTTTTGTTAAAAAGTCGAGCGTTTCTGCATAGGTGCTTCTTTTTACAAACAAATTGGCGGTATCTGCCCGCACCTGTGGGTCCAGAATAATAGGCACACCTCCCCAATGAAGAAAAAGAATGCTGTAGTGAAAGGCCCTGTTAAACCGGGCTTCATCGATACGTTTATTGGCCCATGCCTCTGCATAATTGGTTTTATGCACCCTTACCTGTTGAATGAACGTATTGCATTTCCGGATGGAAGTATAAAGAGCAGGCCAGTTATACCTGCTCACAGTTTGAACGCCCGTAGCGCCACCGCCAAAAAGTGCATAGTTGGTAGAGGCAGGGTCCAGATTCCCGTCTTTATATTTCCAGGAGTTGTAATAAAAACCTGCATCATTATCATCGGTGAAATTGTCCAGGTTTTCCGGTTGTGCATAAATATCCGGCAACTGGTCATACACATCGTTTAAAAAAATATCGGCATTGGATTCAGTAGCCCATTGTGTATTGTCGTCCAGGCTTACTTTCTGCTGGTTGTCCAGGTCTTTGTCGCAGGAATACAAACCCAGCGTGCCTGCTATTATGCAACCATAAAGAATATATGTTTTAACTGGTCTCATCTTGTTGATTTTTAAATGTTAGAAAGTGGTATTAAAGCCAACCAGGAACGTTTTCTGAATAGGATAACCTTGTTCGCCGGTTGTTTCAGGGTCTGTAAATTTCAACTTCCCAAGTGTAAATACATTTTGACCGGTTACATATATCCTTAAATTTTTCATTTTAACTTTCGAACTGATATGGGCAGGGATCGTATAACCCAATGACGCAGTTTTTAAACGTAAATACGAGCTGTTAATAAACCAGAAGTCAGAAGTTTGCCCATTGTTGTTGGTAGGCGCAGAATAGGCCCTTGGGTATTTTGAGTTCTGATTGTCTGTGGTCCACCTGTTATTGTAATACTCGTAAGAGGAATTACTATTATTGTTAAAATGAGCAACAGTCATAAAACCATACACATTAAAGCTCGACATGCCCGAACCCTGGAATAACATAGAAAGATCAAACCCTTTCCAGGCTGCACTTACATTAATACCGTAAATGATAGCCGGTGTTTGAGGCTTGGCGATGACTGTTTCATCATAAGAATCGATCTTCCCGTCGGGAGTCCCATTGGGGCCTCCCAGATCGGCATACCTGATATCTCCCGGACGCAGGGTACCGAACTGAGTGATGTTATATCCATCCGTGGCATCAATGACTCCATCACTGTTTTTGTCGTCCGCAGTACTGAACAAGCCAAGAGATTTATAGCCAAACACAGTATTAAATTGACGGCCTGTTCTGCTGCGCCTTGGATCGTTCTTCGTTACTGGCGATTCATACAACTGTACCACCTTGTTTCGTGCATACGTAAAGTTTCCGTCAACGGATACCACCAGGCCATTGTTGAACTTCTTACTGGTTCCCAGGGATAATTCAATGCCACGGTTGTCCATAATACCTGCATTTTCCTGGGCAAGCTGCAGGCCATATTCCTGTGGCACCACGATATTGGGAGACAACAACATGCCTGTTCTTCTTTCATAGAAATAATCGGCTTCCAGTCTTAAAAGGCCTCCCCAAAGATTTGCCTCAACAGCTACATCTGTTTTTTTGCTTATTTCCCAGGTAATATTGGGGTTATTTTCTATCGACACGTAGGAGCCTTGTACCAGCGCGCCATCCCCAAAAGCATACGCATTTCCCCTAAGCGGGTAGCTGCTCAGGAATTGGAAACCTGTACTGGTAAGATTGCCGGATTTGCCCCATGATCCCCTGATCTTAAGAAAATCAATAAAGGTGGCCGACCTGAGAAAATCCTCATTGGAAAGTATCCAGCCCACAGAAAATGCTGGAAGGTAAACCCATCTTTTGCCGGGCGCAAAATAGTAATGGCCGTCATACCTGCCCGAAGCTTCAAGTAGGTAACGCCTGTCATAAGCATAGCTTGCCCGGTACACATAACCAACCTGGCTGCCCGTACCGGATCCGCCGGCTATATCAAAGTCGTTTTTATTAGAGCTACCCAATGACAATTCATCGATATTCACCGCGTAATTGTTTATTCTTGCCCTGAAATCATTCTGTTTATTATTTCTCTTTTCTGCTACTACTAAACCCGTAATATCATGTTTGCCAAACGTATTGTGGTAATTCAGGTAACCCTGCCAGGTAATCGTATTGTTTTGCCAATATTGCTGGTTCAACCACCCATATGTGGTGGCGCTGGTTTCCTGGGTGGAATAAGCAGGTGTATAAACATAATTAGGAGCAGTACCGCTTTGCGTCCAGTAAATAAATGGCCGGTGCCATTGCTTCTGGGTAAAATAATAAGGATCATAACTAAACGCCCCTTTTATACTAAGCCCTCTTATAAAGGGAAGCTTTTGTTCCAGGGAAACCGTGCTCAGTAAATTGTTGGTATTTTGACGAAAATATCCTTCAGAGTTAATTACGCCGATCGGGGCATTGCCTGAACTCTCACCCCATAAGCCATTGCTAAACCGTAGCGGAGCTACAGGAATAAACTTATAAACGCCCCTGAACAACTGGCCGGTACCGCCATCCACATCCGTGGTTTTTTGTATGGCCCCATTTAAAGTAACAGCGGCTGTGGTGGTGGGCGTTATATTAATATCCAGGTTCACACTATAATTGTATCGCTCATAGCCCGACCGGTCAAACATGCCATTCTGTTTAAAGTAACCGAGGCCGGCATAATACTTGATGGTGGAGGAACCGCCACGAACCGAGAAATTACTCTGGTAAATGGGCGAATGCTTTTTTACCACATCATTCAAAGCGTCTGATACGGGATACAGGTCCGGATCTTTGGCATGGTTGGAAAGATAGGAGTCGATATAGGCCTGGCTATAGGTCGGGTTGGTGCCGGTTGGATTTTCTGTTACATAGGCTTCCAGTTTCAGCTTCATATAATCTACCGCACTGAGCATTTTGGGCAAATAAGTAGGCTGCTGATCACCAATATACCCTCCCAAACTTAAAACAGGCGCCCCCGTTACACCTCGCTTGGTGGTAATAAGTACAACACCATTGGCGCCGCCCAGTCCATAGGCCGCCACCGCGGCGGCATCTTTTAAAACAGATACACTTTCAATATTATTGGGATCTACTTCATTGATATTATTCCGGATCACACCGTCCACCACGATCAGGGGAGTAGTATTATAAGTAACCCCATTGACCGTTGTACCCGTAGTCGCAATGCCCCGCACGTAGATGGTAGCATTATCCGCACCCGGTCGGCCACCATTGGCACGTGTGATTATACCCGTAGCCCGGCCTGCCAGCGAATTCGAAATATTGGCAGCTGGCACCGCAGCCAGTTGCTCCCCTTTTACCCGGGCTACAGAGGCGGTGGAAAGTTGCTTTTTTTGCGTACCATAACCTATCACAATCACGTCTTCCAATGAATTGATCCCCGGGCTCAACGATATGATCATATCAGATGCCCCGGCATTCACGGCAACCTCTTTCAACTGGAAACCAACATAGGAAATAACCAGCACAGCTGCTCTTTCCTGCACAGTAATGCTAAAACTTCCGTCTGCAGCAGTAGTGGTCGCATTGGACCGCCCCTTTTGGGTAACGGAGGCACCCGGGAGCCCATTACCCTTGTCATCCAGCACTTTACCACTCACCGTAAAAGCAATATTGCCGGTACCGTTCGCAAAAGAGCTTGCCTGGTACATTATAAAAGCAAGAAAAAACCATATTTTAATATGGCAATCAATTCGTTTCATACAATTAGCGATTTTTTGGTTAGATAATGAAAGGTCCTCACCAGGTACGGAAACTGTAACTGATTGTGCAGATGCGCCTTATAGTAGCAGCGCTGAAATAAATAGTGGAGTACAAATGTGGAGGGGAAGCCGGGGATACGCCCGGGCTGGTAAATTTGTTCATAATGGCAGCAGTTTAGTGAATACAATTGTTCAATCCGGTTGAACAGTGTAATGCAATCAGTTAGAAATTGTAATTCAATCGATTAGAAAATGAGCGGCCAGGAATGATCAACCCTGGCACCTGTATAAAATTCGACGAATTCACAATAGATGGATGGGACATTTGTCGTATATCATGTCAATAATGTTCGGATTTATTGTAGATTTTACAATTAATTGCAAATTGTACATAACTGCTACCCTTTATATATGCCTGCCATAAAATATATAGCCTTACTGCTCCTTTCCTTGATTGCCGTAGCCGGGTATAGCCAGCCAAAGCATATCAATTTCACCTCCATTACGGTCAGGGACGGGTTATTATCAAATTCTATTTTTGCTATAGCCAAAGACAGCCATGGCCTGATGTGGTTTGCCACCACCGATGGGTTGAATAAGTATGACGGCACCAATTTTACCGTCTACCGGAATATTCCGGACGATAGCACCAGCCTGCGGGCCAATGAAATATTGGCTTTACACGAAGACAAGGCGGGCAATTTATGGATAGGCACCGGCGGAGGTGGTATGAGCCTGTATAACAGGCAAAAAAATACCTTCGGGCATATTACTTTCAATAACACAGGATTAACCGCCAATGCTGTTATCAAAAGCATTTGCAGTGATTACAGGGGTAAGCTATGGATAGCCCCCTACGCCAGCTTATATGTAATGGATACCGCATCCAGGTCAGTTTCAGAGGTCTTTCTGCCGGATGCCAACGGCAATCCGGTCAAAACCGTCGTCGAATGTATTTTTGAGGACAGCAAACACAGGATATGGATTGGCACCTATGATGGCCTTTTCCGTTATACGATTGCCACCAATTCGTTCAGGCGTTTTTCATACCAGGAAGGTGATTCATCCAGCTTGGGCCATAACCACGTACGTACCATAGCTGAAGATAGATCAGGGACCATCTGGGCAGGAACCCTCAATGGCCTGAGCAAGTTGCTGCCCGATGAACAACACTTCATCACCTACAGGCATATAGCCGGTAACGAAGCATCATTGAGCGACAATGCAGTGAATTGTATAATGGCGGATAATGAGGGCCTTTTATGGGTGGGAACCAGGAACGGCGTGAATGCCATGCATATCGCCACCGGGAAAATGTCAACTTATAAAACCGAAGATGGAAATATTTTTAGTTTGACCGGCAAGGCCATCAGTTGTGCCTGGTTCGATGCAGCAGGTATTTACTGGTTCGGCACTTTCATGCGCGGTATCAATAAATATGATAAGAATATCAACCTGTTTGGCCTGAAACTCACCAGTACGTTCAAAAAGAACGGTGGGCCGCCCCTTATAGTAACCAGTTTTGCGGAGAACCCGCCCGGAAATGTGTATGTGGCGACCTATGATGGTGGATTGTACGAATTCAACTACAGGACCGGCGAGGTCCGGCAAACAGCCATCCGGCTGAATGGAAAACCAGTGCAGCCCCTCACCATCATGGCCGTACATATGGCAAGCGCAAACAGGCTATATATCGGTACTTATGGAAAGGGGGTGATCGTGTTGAATACCATAACCGGCGAAACCGCACAAATAACGACAGGAAGTGCACCCGGCGCCCCCTACAACAATGATATTTACTGTTTTGGCGAAGACAGTAAAGGCAATACCTGGGTAGGCACCAATGGCGCGGGTATACATGTTATACGTGACAATAAAGTGGTGGTCACCTACAGCCCGGCTCCCTCCGGCCCCCATGAACGCCTTTTGCCCATCAACGGCTATATAAGGGCTATCGTGGAAGATCCGGACAAAAATATCTGGATAGGCACACATGGCGGCGGACTGGCCGTATACCAGCCCACTGGTGATACCTGGACCATCTATAACCAAAGTAACAGCCAGCTCCCCAGCAACAAAATACAATCGCTGCTGTGCGACAGTCACGGAATGATGTGGGTAGGTACGGATGGCGGAGGACTATCCCTGTACTACAAACAAAAAAAACAATTCACCCGCTTCACCGAAAAAGATGGATTGCAAAACACCACCATCTACCAGATCGTCGAAGACCTGCAAGGACAGCTATGGCTCAGCACCAATACCGGCATCAGCAGCATGGATCCCGCTTCGCATAAGTTCAGGAATTTTACCAGTTACAATGGTGTGCAGAACAGCAACTTTTTCCATGGATCGGGCATACGCTTGTCCGGTGGAGAAATAATGTTTGGAGGACTTGAGGGGATCAATTATTTCAACCCGGCCCAACTGACCATCAACCGCAATGTACCGGAGGTATTACTGACCGACCTCCGTATCTCCAACAAATCCGTGACGGCCGGTGAGGACGCTCCCATCCAGGAACATGTGTCGATCGCGAAAAGTATTCACCTCGCTTACAAGCAAAACTTTGCCCTGAGCTTTGTGGCGCTGAACTATACCATTCCCAAACAGAACAGTTACGCCTACAGGCTGGAAGGGTTCGACAAGGACTGGAACTATACAGGCGCAAACAATACCGCCTCTTATACCAACCTCGACCCCGGCGAA
Source organism: Paraflavitalea soli (assembly GCF_003555545.1). Lineage (GTDB taxonomy): Bacteria > Bacteroidota > Bacteroidia > Chitinophagales > Chitinophagaceae > Paraflavitalea > Paraflavitalea soli. Next base: position 2,440,366 of record NZ_CP032157.1, read on the forward strand.
TACACGTTCCGGGTGAAGGCCAGCAACAACGATGGCGTGTGGAGCGCAAAGGATACAACGATCAGGATCTATGTGCAGCCACCCTGGTGGCGCACCACCTGGGCTTACCTGTTGTACCTGGTACTGATCGTCAGCCTGGCATTGTACAGCCACTATCGCGTAATGGCTGCAATTCGAAAAAAACTGGCAATGGAACAGGAACAGCAACAGGTCAAACGCCTGCAGGAACTGGATCGCCTGAAGCTGAAGTTCCTCACCAACCTGAGCCATGATTTCAGGACCCCCATTGCCCTGATCGCCGGTCCCATAGAACAATTAATTGATGCAGAAAAAACCAATACGAAACTCGACAAACTTCATATCATCAGGCGAAATGCCAAAAGGCTGCTCAACCTGGTGAACCAGTTGCTTGATTTCAGGAAGCTCGAAGAGCAGGAACTCACCGTGCAGCTTTCAAAAGGAGAGTTCGTTTCTTTTGTTAAAGAGGTGTCCGAATCTTTCAGGGACCTCTCGGAAAGAAAACATATTAATTTTTCTTTCAGCAGCACGGTACAGCACCTCGTAGCCCTTTTTGACCCCGACAAAATAGAGCGCATATTATTCAATTTATTGTCCAATGCTTTTAAGTTTACCCTCGAAGGCGGTCATATCAGCGTAGTGCTGGAAGATTCACCGGAGCGGAGTGATGACAAACACGAATGGGTAACCCTCAAAGTGATGGATTCCGGCATCGGCATCCCGAAAGAAACGCTTGACAGGATATATGATCGGTTTTTTCAAAATGACGCTTCTGCCGCCATTCTTAATTATGGTACAGGAATTGGCCTGTCGATAACAAAAGAATTTGTGAACATGCACGGCGGCACCATTCAGGTGGAAAGCGAGCCGGATAATGGAACCACTTTTACCATTCACCTTCCCCTTGTCAGGGCCACAGAAATGGCTGTTGCCATACCACCATCGCCTCCGGCAGTGGAGAAACCCGTATCCTCCAAAAAATTGGGTGTGTCAGCCCATAAGAAAGTATTGCCCATCATCCTGCTGGTAGAGGACAATGAAGATTTCAGGTTTTATTTAAAAGACAACCTTAGTGACAGCTATATGGTGATTGAGGCCGTAAACGGAAAGGAAGGTTGGCAGAAAGCCCTGGCACATCATCCCCAACTGATCATAAGTGATATCAGCATGCCTGAAGTGAACGGGATTGATATGATCAATAAATTAAAATCCGATAAAAGGACCAGTCATATCCCCGTCATATTACTCACGGCGCTGAACGATCAGCAGCAACAGATCAAGGGACTCGCTGCCGGGGCCAATGACTATATCACGAAACCGTTTGATTTTGAAGTGCTCAATGCCAAAATAAAGAGCCTCCTCGAATTGAACAGTGCTATGAAAAGTACGTATGTCAAACAAATAACCCTTACAGGGCCCGATGTCAGGATCCATTCGTCCGACGCCATGCTGCTGCAGGAAATAGTACTCTACCTTGAACAGAACATCGAGAACCCGCAGCTTTCTGTGGAAGGATTAAGCAAGCAGTTTGGCATGAGCAGGAGTACCTTGTATACCAAATTGCTGCAGATCGCAGGCCAGACGCCCGTAGAATATATTCGTTCTTTCCGGCTGGAGAAGGCGACCGTATTGATGGAGAAAAGCAATATGACCATTGCAGAGATCGCCTACCAGGTAGGTTTTACAACGCCCAATTATTTTGCGCGGTCATTCAAACAAAAATTTGGCATGCTGCCCTCTGAATACATTGCCAGCCTGAGAAATGGACATACGGGTGACTCTTTATCTTCACAAACAACTAATTGAGAAAACATGAGCAGCCGCTATCTTACACATAACATCCTTATAGTATGCCTTTTATTTTTTAGCTGCCGCCCCATACCCCAATAAGGAGAGCATCTTATCCGCATACCGGGCGCCCAGCACCCGGTAACCTTCGGCATTAAAATGCAGGTTATCGGAAGCATCGGTACAACCATCCGAATGGATCACATAGGCGTTGGGGATAGTCTGCGGTAAAGTGGCAATGATCCTGTTCATGCTGGCGCATACACCCCCCTGGTCGGCATGCACCACTTCGCCGGCCAGCAAAGGCACCGATGCAGCATCGAGCTGCAGGTCTTTCACCAGGTTATCATACACCAGCTTCACTTTGCCGGGCCAGCTGCTGTCATTGGTATTCGACTCTCCCTGGTGCAATAAGATCCCTTTGATCACACCATCCTTTTGCGCCAGTTTGGCCATCTCCACCAGGCGGCCATAAGGATTTCCGCCATACTCCGCTGCCATATTCTTCAGCCACCCGGGCGCAGTCGACACATACGATGCATAATGGTCCTTATCAAACAACTCGATTTTGCAGCCGCCTACCGACACATTGATCACCCCTACTTTTACATCCTTCGGAAGGTGGGCGATCAGCTTCCGCCCGAAATAATCGACCGGTGTAAGCCCCGTACGGCAGCGGCACAAGGGAGGCTGCGCCGTATACCACTGCCCCATCGTCCTGTTGAGATTGGGGCAGTCCACCGTCTCCAATACCCTGAAGCGGCTATCCACCGTCGTGTCCTGCGGTTCAAACCGCGCATTGCCTTCCATATTCGACTGTCCAAAGCATAGAAAAATATAGAAGCGGGGATCCTGTGAAAAACCATGTGCACTAACAAGCAACAAGGCCAGGAACAGGGAAATTCGCATGGTCATTTTCATCTGTAGGGGAAGTTCGGTGTCTGTATAATAATGATGACTGGAATTGAAAATAAGTGTTTTTTATACATTTATAATAAGAGACGTTCAATTTGAGACAATTAAGACAAGTTTCGATTTTGACATCCATGCTACCAATTGAGACATTTGTCCCCGGGTGCGCTGGTACATCCCCGTACATTTATGCCGCCCGATAGCCAATAAAGCTCCTCTCCGATTACCTGTTTTTTTTGAATCCTTTTTTCTAACGTTAAAGCTTGACTATGAATCTTTCCTTTAACAGGATCCACCGGACTATACTGTTCCGGATCCTCTCCTTATTATTACTGCTTTCGCAATTGACAGCCAATGCCCAATCAGGCGCGCCCCTGCGACGACCTATTTCGCCTCAACAACCCACCTGGTTCATTCACATCGATTCCTGGAACCAGGCTGATCCCCAAAAGATCATCGATATGGTTCCGGCAGACATCAGGCCTTATGTGGTCTTCAACATTTCCATTTCTATCAACCATGATCGCCTTACCAGTAAATGGCTCCAGGCTGAATATGGGTATGAAATTGCCAGATCATGGTTAAGGGTATGTGCCGAGAACCGTGTATGGGCCATGATCCAGCAATCCAGCGGAGGCTTTCAACACTTCTCTGAAACCGATCTGACCGTATATGAGGAATTCTACCGCGAATACCCGAATTTCCTCGGCTTCAATTATGCAGAACAGTTCTGGGGATACGATGGTTCCCTGCAGCCCCCCACCTCCAACAGTTATGATGCTATTTCGCCGCCCTGGGCCAATCGCATAGCCCTTTTTGCCCAGTTGCTGGAACTAAGCAACCGGTACGGTGGTTACCTGGTGGTAAGCTGGTGTCCTAATCAATGGAATCCCAATATCAATCCCATCGGTATGCTGAAAAGAAATCCTGCCTTTGCAGCAGCCTGCCGCAATTATACACAGAACTATATCCTGTGCGAAAAATACACCCAGGAATCCTACCAGCTCGACATGGAGAGTACTTGCCTGGGAGCCTATATGTCCGGTTATGCAGGCCAGTATGGCATACGTTATGATGAAACAGGGTGGACGAACGCAAATGGTGTTCATGCCGACTTCACCATGGCTTCCGGCATTGCACCCCACCTGGAACATATTATGTTGACCGGCGAAACGGTTATTGACGGTCCTGAATTGATCATGACACAAACAGCCCGGGAACTCAGCACAGCTACAACGTCCGACGGATTTACACGTCGCCGCTGGGAATTTTATCCGCAGTTCCACAATATTAATATCGACCTGTTCCGCAAGATCATCGACGGCACCATCCGTATTCCCACCCGTCAGGAAGTGATCAACCGCACCAAGGTGGTTATTGTCAACGATGTCAGCAGCGGCAGCAACCAGGACCAGTACAGCTCACCCCAAACACTTTTTGAAGGACTCTACCGCATGGACAATGACGGTAACTATGAATTGAACAAAAGCTTTTTCAAAAAGACCGGTCGCTATCCTGCCATCCCTACCGTCTTTCAGCTGGATGATGTGCCGGCTAATTCCTTCCAGGTGAAGATCAATAAGTCGGCATATGCCAGCCGCTGGCCCAGCATTACGGCAAAGACCAACGAATTAAACACCCTGTTCCCATCGGAATACACCGGCACCTTGTATGCAGGCCGGCATGAGAATGGATGGGTGATCTATAATCCTTTTAAGACCGATCAAACGGCCAGCGCCAACATTCCTTTCAAATACAATACCTGCAGTTCCATGGATATTACCTTCTCGCAATACGCAAGCGCAGTAGTAAAAGAAACAGCCAACCAGTTAAAAGTTTACCTGAACAATTATGACAATGTGCTCAATACAGGGTTGAAGACCAATACCATCCGCATCAATGGAAGTACAGCTCAGCCAACCTGGTCTTATACAGACCGCGGCAGCCACCAGGCTAGTGTTGTATCAGCCAGTTGGTCGGGCGGTGTCTTTACACTCACCATTCAGCACAATGGCGCACTCGATCTCACGATCAACTGCGCAGGAACGGCTACCGGACGATTGACAACGTATACGCCTTCAACGCTTATCTCCCCTGTTCCACCTCCTGTGTACCAGGGCCCCATCCAGCACGAAGCAGAACATTTCGATTTCAAAAACATTGCCGGCAACACCGCCAACGGGGTCAGTGGCGCTATCCGCAACTATACCGGGCAGGGTTACCTTCAGTTCGGTACAAACGCAGCAGCCAGCATCAGGGATACCCTGTACGTCACCTATCCCGGCACCTATCAATTGCAAACCAAGTATGCGGTAACAGGCGGCAATGTTGGCACCACAAATCTCTATGTAAATGGAAGCAATGTGGCCACTCCTTCCTTTATACAAACGGCTTCCACCAGCACCTGGGCAGTCAACACACAAACAATAACCCTCAATGCAGGCTTCAACACCATTGAGCTCAGGGCAAATACAGCAGCTCCCTATTCAATGTATGTGGACAATATAACAGTACGCCCGCTCAGTAGCGGAGGGAATATCATCCAGGAAAACACCATTGGTTTCTGTGCCGTAGATGGAACGGTCGATACCAACAATGCCGGTTACACAGGTACCGGTTTTGCCAACACCAACAATGCAGTGGGTACCGGCATCAACTGGAAAATTGATTTTGCTGCCATTGGTACGCAGGCCTTCACCTTCCGTTATGCATCCATCGACAACAGGACAGCCAACCTGTTCATCAACGGTTCACTGGCCGGATCCACCATTAGTTTTCCTTCCACTGGCTCCTGGACTACCTGGGGCACGCTTACCGTATACGCCAATACAGCAGCAGGCATCAGCGATGTTCGCCTCGAAGCAGCCGGTAGCAGCGGGCTGCCCAATGTAGACTATATCCAGGTGGCCGGCGGCACAGCCGCCAATTGCGCCACAGCCGTCACTACCTATGCTATCCAGGAAAATGAGACTGGGTTTTGCAGTGTCGATGGAATCCTTGAAAACAATTACCTTGGGTTTGTAGGCAGCGGCTTCGCCAATCTGAACAATGCTATAGGTGCAGGTATCAGCTGGCGCGTCAATGCAGCTTCAGCAGGCGCCAAAACCTTCACTTTCCGTTATGCCAGCACCGACAGCCGTCCGGGCAGACTATTGATCAATGGAACCCAAGCCATCGCAAGCGTTGCTTTCCCCGCCACCGGATCCTGGGCAACCTGGTCTACAGTTACCGTAACGGCCAATACACCGGCAGGCACCGTCGATATTCGCCTCGAAGCAACCAACGCTACCGGCCTCGGCAATATCGATTACCTGTCCGTGACCAACAGCACACCAGTGGCCTGTCAAACTGCCCTGCTTGCAGGAATTGATAATCCGGTCACAGGTGTACCGGTCAATGCGGAGTCCACAGACAGATCGCACCTGAAAGAAAGCACGATCAGGTTATCGCCCAACCCGGCCCACCACGAGATCACCGTCAGTTTAAGCACGCCATGGAAAGCCGGTGATCAATTGATCGTTGCTGATGCTGCCGGCAAGCCGGTGATCAGCCGTTCGATCAACCGTAATACAGAAGTGTTGAATATAGCAAAATTGCCGGCTGGCAACTATTTCATCAAAATAATCAATAACAAGGCAGAACAGGCAACCCTGCAGTTCATTAAGCAGTAACATCCGCTGCCAACAAACAAGGCTGTTCCTGAAAAGGGACAGCCTTTCTCCTACAGCATAATTGAGACGATTGAACTATTACAACCCATCTCCTGCACGGTATGCTGACCATCGAACAGCTTAATTTTGACCTATGCAAAAGACACACAACAACAGATCCGTTTTCTTCACCAGACAGCAGCTTGTATTGAGCTCCATGCTGCTGGCGGCAGCCTTTACACAGGCACAAACAAACCAGGTTGCCAGTCCCGATAAAAATGTAACGGTCACCATGCAACCTGCTGCCGGTGTGTTGACCTGGCAGGTGGCCCACCATGGAAAACTGGTGATACAACCTTCACCCCTCGGCCTGCAAACAGCTACCAATAACTTCACCGGTCCCTGGCGCGTAGACAGTGCTTCTGCAGTAACAGAGATTACCGACAGCTATGAACTCTTTACCGGCAAAAAAAGCCGCATCCAATACAAAGCCAATAAAAAAACATTCTATTGCAGCGACGCTACAGGCAAGCCCCTGCACATCATTTACCAGGTAGCCAATGATGGCATCGGTTTCCGCTACTTTCTGCCCGCACAGACCAATGATACCATCCGCGTCATCAACGAGCTAACCAGCTTCACTTTCGATACCACCGCCAGGGCATTCCTCCAGCCCATGCAAACAGCCAAGACAGGATTTGAAAGCACCAATCCGGCTTATGAGGACAACTACCGGCAGCAGGTACCTGTAGGCGCTCCATCCGGTACAGGATGGGTCTACCCTGCCCTGTTCAAACTGCAGGACACCTGGGTCCTGCTTTCCGAAGCAGGTCTGGATGGTACTTACTGCGCCACCCGCTTAAAGAACGAAGCCAAAACACCGGTCTATAAAATAGCTTTTCCCGATCCGCGCGAGACCATGGAACCCGATGGCGTACTCCCGCGATCAGCCGGCCCCGTTTATTCACCCTGGCGCGTAGTAACCATCGGTAGCCTCAAAACCATCATGGAATCAACCCTCGGTACAGACCTGGCCCCTGCTTCTACTGTTCGTAACAGGAAATTTATACAACCCGGTAAAGCATCCTGGAGCTGGATCATGTCAAAAGACGACTCGATCGTATACTCCGAACAAAAAAGATATGTTGATTATGCCGCCGATATGAAATGGCAATACTGCCTCATAGATGCCAATTGGGACAGGAATATTGGCTACGACCGCATCGGCGAACTGGCAGCTTATGCCAGGTCAAAAAAAGTGGGCTTGTTGCTCTGGTACAATTCCGCCGGCAACTGGAATACCGTGAAGATGACGCCAAAAGATAAATTATTGACCCATCAAAGCAGAAGCGCGGAATTTGCCTTGCTTAAAAAAATGGGCATAAAAGGTATTAAGGTTGATTTCTTCGGAGGCGATGGCCGTTCGGTGATACAGTATTACATCGACATCCTCAACGACGCCGCTGAAGCCGGCCTGCTGGTAAACTTTCACGGAGCTACCCTGCCGCGTGGCTGGAGCCGTACCTACCCCCACCTCATCACCACAGAGGCTGTCAAAGGATTTGAAATGATCACCTTCAGCCAGCGCGATGCAGACAATGAGGCCAATCATGCCGCCATGCTGCCCTACACGCGTAATATTTTCGATCCGATGGACTTTACCCCCACCAACCTGTACAAGATCCAATCCAATGTCAAACGGAAAACCACCAGCGCCTTCGAACTGGCCACCGCTGTCATTTATTTATCCGGTATCCAGCACATAGCAGAGTCACCCGCAGGCATGGCCCAGGTGCCGGCTGAAGTAAAAAACTTCCTGCAACAATTGCCCAATCGTTGGGATGACGTGCAATTTATTGAAGGGTTCCCGGGCAAGTATGTGGTCATTGCACGCAAGGCAGGCAGGAAATGGTATATCGCCGGCATCAATGGAGAAAATACACTCCGCCAGCTGCAGCTCGATCTCACCGCTTTCAAAGCGCGAAAAGCAAACCTGATAGCCGATGGCAATACCCAACTGGATTTTACTATCGAAAAAAAGAGACCCACGGATCTGAAAACGATCACCATGCAGGCAGCAGGAGGTTTTGTAATCATCGTAGAATAGAACGCAAAAAAGGGAGTGATGAGACCATCCTCCCTTATGATTGCTTATGAGAAAACGAAGCCGTTAAAGTCCTGCAACTTTAACGCGAAAACTGATTATTTCACTACAGGCGTATAGTACTCAGGCGCCACCGCACGGTCACGCATCACCAGCGTATCGGTTGATACGATCTGCATCAGCGGATGATCGATCGTATAGGTCAGGTAAACCGCATCGCGGTCCTTGGCACCCCAGCTGTTCTTTTCGCCGCGCTTTACAAACTTACCGCTGCCCGTAGCCGTAAAGCCACTGCCGGAGGCAGAGATGCTGCAGTTATCATTTTTGGCGTCGAAGGTCAGCAGCAGGTTCATAGCAATATTACCGCCACTGCTGTTTTGAAATACCAGCGGCAGTTCTACCGTACCCAGCGATTTAGTCGTCATCTTCTTCACCTCGTCCTGCTCCACATATTCCTTGTGGCGCGTGATCGTCTTGTCAAGGTTGCTGTTGCCCGGCTTACCCGTCACCACGTCCTTACCACGGCGCAGGTAATTGCCATGCCAGGCATTGACAAACTTCACCGCATACACGATAAAGTCCTTGGGTTTTACCGTCCAGTGCAGGTCGATAGCACGGTTGGCATTCGCCATGGCAGGAACACCCTTCAGGATCGAATCAGCCCCTTGTACACTTTTCATCGTCAGGGGAATGGCATACGTATTGCCCAGCGATAAAGGATCAGCAAAAAAAGCATCGGTCAACTGTACCTCCACGCCGCCAAGAATACTCCCCGAAGGAATAGTGATCTGCTTGGACGCCAGTGTATAATAGGAAGCGGGCATAGGAACCACCTTGGGATCCGTCCCCGAAAAGTAAAGATTGTTGCACAAGGCATCGTCCACATCAAACCCGATGACTACGTTATTCCTGTTTTCACGGGCTCCGCCCATGGTAGCTTTGATGGCCACTTTATGCTCATTATCCAGCGAATTATCCACCAGCAGGTCTTCGCCAAGTACCACCGTCCTTACAGGGAACTGTGAGGCAAAATAAACGGTCTGGTAATCGAAATCATTAAAGGAAACGTCCTGGTTTTTATTACAGGAAGAGAATACACCGGCGACTACTACCAGGCATGCAAGAATATGTTTTGATTTCATGTAATTAGAATTTAAAATGATCATTCACCAATTAATGCCAGCCTTTGTTTTGAACAAGCTTATTGTATTTCAACACCTCCGAAAAAGGGATAGGCCCGTAATACATATGATCCTGGTACGTTCTTGTCTCAACATTTAAGGGAGTAATACTGGCGCCATTAACATCCAGGCCACGCGCTGCTTCATTGAGATTGGCCTTCCAGCGACGCAGGTCCCAGAAGCGGAAGCTCTCGAAGCAGAGCTCCAGCCGGCGTTCATTACGGATCAATGCCCGCATTTTATCTTTATCCCCTTTGATCTCTTCCAGGTAAGCATCGCCATTGCCCGTACCTACACCGGCACGCTTTCGGATGGCCTTGATCACATCATAAGCCGAATACGCATGACTGCCCGTTCCTAAAGGTCCCCAAGCCTCATTGGCTGCTTCAGCATAGGCAAGGTATATTTCCGTATAGCGGATGCGGGGTATATAATGATTCCTGCCGGTAATGGAAGCCGGGTTACGGTTTACATCCATACGAAGGCGTTTTTTCAGGTAGTAGCCCGTACGCGTGGAAGCAGGCCTGGCATTGATCCCATTGTCCGAACCCGAGGCGCTGCCAGTATAGATCACCTGGTTACCCACACCCGCGGTGCTGCCGTTATAAATGATATAGCGGGCCAGCCGGGGATCTCTTCCCGTATAGGGGCTTGCCGCATCGTAGCCGCTATTACTGTTGCCCACAGGGTATCCATTCGCCATGGGGAAAGCATCTACCAGGTTTTGTGAGGGATTCATCAGCCCCGTGCCAAACAAAGAAGGTGGAAAATGCTGCGCCTCCAGGTCACTGTTACCCGTAAGCACATTTTCTCTCCAGATCATTTCTGCAGGATTGTTGCCCCCGCTCAAAGCGTCGATCTCCGTGTTATTGGCATAGTAGGTACCCCCATTGGCGGGCAATCCATTAATGCCGCCTTTGTAATCGATCACCACCGCAGCGTGATCAGCTGCCTGCGCCCAGGTCATAGGGTTGGAAGCATGTTGGAAAGCCGGACTGGCAGCCAACAAGGCAGTTCTTGCCCGAAAAGATTTTGCGATCAATCCATTGAACAACTGGCTGGAATAAATGCCCATCACCCGGTTATACACCGCTGTTTTTTCCGTTACCGCCCGGAAGCGGTCCGGTATCTGATTTACCGCACTAACGTCTTTGTACTCCATAGGCAAATTGGCATCTGCACTATCCAGGTCTTTATAGATCTGTTTGATGCAGGCGTCAAAGCTGGCGCGGGGCACATTGAAATCAGCATTGATGGTCTGCAGTTCAGTAATAATAGGTACTCCCATCAATTGTCCGTCTTCCGTATACCCGGCATGCGCCCGCAACAGGAAATACATATAAAGCGCCCTCAATCCATAAGCCTCCCCTTTCATGCGCTTATTGAACAGGATGGCCGCCTCCGGGTCTGCCGCCCAATGGACCTTATCCGCATTGGACAGGAACAGGTTCACATACTGGAGGGCGCCATACGATTGATTCCATACAGAAACAGGATTGTTGGCAGCCGTCCACGAGCCCGTTGCCATTTGTAAAAGCGCATTCGTCCGCTGGTTCGTCACCGCATCGTCAGTGGCATATTCCGTATTGTCGTAATAAGCAGGGATCGTCCGGTAGGCATTCATCACAAAGCCCTGCGCATAGCCGGCGTCCGTGTACATCTGCTCCACCGTCCGCATATTCTCCTCGTCGGCTGTCAATATCTTCTTACAACCAGTGAATAGGAAGGTCGCTATTCCTATCAGTAGCAAATTAATTCTCATATAGTTCGCACTTTATTGTTCATTAAAAGGAAGCCTTTACACCCAGGTTATAAAAGCGGTACTGCGGCGCGGTTCCTATATTCGTCTCCATCAGTTCGCGTTCTTTGGATACCACCAGCAGGTTGTCCGCCAGTACGTACAGGCTCAGGCCATGAATGATCGAATGCTTGAAAAAGTCCTGGCTAAAGTCATACGTAAGTTGTACCCGGCTAAGGTTGAACCGGTTGTTTTTGAACAGCCAGAAACTGGAGTTTTGGTAATTGTTATTGCCGGCGCCGGAAGTAAGGCGGGGATACGTAGCCGTAGTTTTGGTGGCCTCTGTCCAGCGGCCCCAGGCCTCCTCAGAGAATTTACCATTACCCCTCAGCCAGTAATAGGAACTGCTCTTGAAACCAATGCCTCCCGTTTGTCCGCTGCCCAAAGCAAATAAGGTGAATTGCTTGTATTTGAGCGTCAGGTTGATGCCAAAGCTGAACGGATTGGCCCCCCAGCCATAGCGTCCCAGGTCAACCTGGTCGCGGTAATCTATCAAGCCATCGTTGTTCACGTCCTTATACCGGATATCACCGGGCCGCACTTCACCAAAGGTTTGGGTAGCATGAGCATTTATCTCTGCCTGGCTCTGGAAAAAGCCTTCACTGATATAGCCCCAGGCCGCATCCAGGTCCTTGCCCGCCCTGTTCATATACCCTTCCGGCTGCAATTCATCCCTGCGTTCGGCTTTGTTCGAGTATACCATGCCCGTTACTCCCAGGGAGTATTGCACCTTGCCAATCGAACTGTTCAGATTCACAGCAAAGTCTACCCCCGAACGCTGGTCGTTATTATAATTCAACCAGGGGCGGAAATCACCCGAACCGGTAAAATAAGAAGGGAAAACAGTATTACCCCTGGAGAGCAGCCCATTGGTTTTTTGTAAAAAATAATTCGCATCCACCGTGATCAGCCTGTTCAGCAAGGAGGCATCCAGACCTACCCGGAATTCATTTCGCTTGATAAAGGTCAGATCAGGATTGCCGCCCCTTCCGGAAAGTGTAGTGAAGCCGCCTGCAACCCCATCACGCCAGGGATACCAGCCCGCCAGCGCACCACTGTTGCCATAATAGTTGGCATACAAATAATAATCCGTCGGCGTGCCATCGGGGCGCACACCCGTAATGTCGAGGTCCTGTTTTACAGAGGCATAGGAAGCTGATAGCTTCAGGTCGTCCACAAAAGATACATGGTCCTTAAAGAATGCTTCATCGCTGATGCGCCATCCTACACTAACGGTGGGAGATATTGCCTGCTGCTTGCCTGGCTGCAGTTTGGCAGAATGCACCAATGCACCGGAAAGATCAAGATAATATTTATGCAGGTAATTGTAGCCTGCCTGAAACCCCAGGTTGGTATTCCTGATGGGATGATAATCACTGCCGCCCTCGTTATCCGCATCGCTGGAAAATTGCGTCATATACCACCAGCCCAGCAACGATGCCGTTACGTTATGTTTTTGGGAAAATGTACGGTCATAATTGAACTGCGAACGAAAGGACATCGTCTGCGTATAAGTTGTCCGGCCGATGCTTTCGCTGGTCGTATTCAGATCGTTGTTGAATTTTTGCAGGTTCGTGATCACATCCTGTCCGTTCACCTGCGACCATTCCGGCCTGTAGACTGCATATGCCACCTGGTAGGCTTCGGAATAGATCGAAGTATAATCCATGCTGTAGCCCGCTTTGAAAGACAAACCTTTCAACACCGCATCCAGGTTGGCATTGGCACCCACGTTGAACATAAAAGTGCGGTTCCGGGTCTTGATATAGCCGGCAGCCAGCATATCCGTCAGTGCGTTGGTAAGATTACCGGCTTGCCCGCCCAGCAGATACTTCCCGTCGATCACGTGATTGCTGTTCTTCACCATCGTTTGCAGCGCGCTGTTGTTGGGATCAAGCCTGTCGATGGGAATTAGCGGCAAATACCGGTTGAAATTAGGCGTCACCGTAGAGGAGGCGCCCCAGAGATCGCCCCTTCCCGTATAATTATCCGATACATTGGCCACTACGTCCGTAGAGGCAGTAAGCCAGCTGTTAAGGTCCATATCTACATTACCCCGGATCTTAAAGGCAAAATCATTGTTCTTTTTTTGATCCCCATAATTCACGATGCCGTTGTTATACGTAAGGCCGATATTGGTATAGTAGCGTGTACGTTCATTGCCGCCGGAGATCTCAGTAGTAAGATCCGACCGGGAAAATGCCTTTTTCAGGTAGTTCGAACTGAACAGATCGATATCCGGGTACTTGTAACCATAAGTGCCGGCCCTGGTGCTATCGATCGTGCCCTGGCTATACCCCGCACCAACCGTAGAAAGCCCATCATTGGTCAATGCCTCATTGTACAACGTCATATAGTTGGCGGCATTCAGGTAAGCGGGATATCCTTTGGGAACAAAAATCCCCGTATTGGCCCGTACATCGATGGTAAGCGCTTTCGCGCTTCCTCTCTTGGTAGTGATGAGCACAGCCCCTTTGGCCGCATTGCTGCCATACAACACCACCGCACTCGCCCCTTTCAATACCGTAATAGATTCCACTTCCACCAAACGCACCTCCGAAGCCTGGCGTGGAATACCATCTACCAGTATGAGCGGCGTTTGTCCCCACACACTGCCTGTATAACCGCCCACCAGGCTTTGCAGGTTGTCGAGGCTGTAAACACCATAGTTCTTTTTCAACAGTTCCGAAACGTTCACAGTAGAAACGCCACCAAGCAGATCCTTTTTAGCTACCGTTCCGAAAGCCACCTGCACGGCATTGTTATCCGGCCCCGCATTGATGGTGGTATCCTGTGCGCGGACAGCCAGTTCACTTGCCACCAGCCCACAGGTTATCAATAATATTTTTATATGCTTCATGAATTTCTATATTAAGTTTAGCTAAGAAAACGCTTATCACTCGTTGCCTTGTTGCCTCTATGCCTCGTTGCCTCATTCCTCACCAACCTGGGTTCTGCTTAAACTCCGGGTACATATTTGCGTCACTCACGATGAACGGGAACCAGTAATGGCGTTCACCCAGTTGTCGCTCAAACAACACCGTCTCTCTAAAGTTTTTCACCCTGGCATTCCTGGGATCGGCATACACCTGCGCGTTGGGTAAACCACGATCAAATTCAATCCCTTTTTTCAGGGTATAAGGACGTTGCGTCAGCAGCAGCCAGCGGCGCAGGTCCACAAAACGATGGCCTTCAAAAGCCAGTTCTACGGCCCGCTCCCGCCTGTATTCACTTCTGAAAGCATCCTGCGAACCCAGGAATTTGGCAGCTACCGGCCCCACGCCCAATCCGGGCCTGTTCCTGATGAAATTAACGGCCTCTACCGCTGTCTTACTGTATCCCGGTGCTTTGCCGGTGGGAGAATTGTATCCTTCCGAAGCAGCTTCAGCATAGAGCAGGTACACATCAGCCAGGCGCAGCAGGCTCAGCGCCACCGCATTATTATCGCGGTAACCATCATAATCGTTTACCAGTCTTGGAAAGAATTTGGTGAACATATACCCCGTAAATACTTTTTTGGTAGCATTATCTGTCCTGTACAGACCACCGGTATACAAACTGGCATACTGGCGGAATTCATTGTTGCCTACGAAACTGGGGTTGTTCACACATTTTTCTCCGTCTATTACGATATCGTTATAGAAACGGGGATCCCTCCCCTTCCAGGGATACTCAGGATCATAACCCGATTCTGCATCTGGCTTTTCCGGATCAGGAATGGGCAGACCATTGGCCATGCCATAGAGATCCACATAATTTGCCGTAGGATACACTTTAATACCTGATGGGTTGATCGTCATGGGGCGATAATCGTTCACCTGGTTCCAGCGAAAACGGCCTCCTACATCTGCCAGGTTTTCCAGCAAGATGGCTTCCTTCAGACCGGGTACCGCACCACCCTGGTTATACGTATAAAACAATTTCGAATACTCCGAAAAGTTAGCCAGCTCATACCGGCCTGTAGTCTCCGTAAGTTGCAAGGCCTGGCCTAAAACATCGGCGGCTTTCTTGCAATAGTCAGCATTATAAGAACTATTACCCGTCGATACCCTGTTCATCAAAGGGCTTCCGGCCAACAGCAGGTTCTTGCCCAGAAAAGCAAGCGCCATAATTTTATTGGCCCTGTAATTATTATTGCCGATGGTTGCCTGCCCGGCTGTTAAGGCATCCCAGTTGACCGGCAGCAGATCCGCAGCCCGCTGCAGGTCCAGCGTTACTTTATCCGCCGTTTGCTGATAGTTCAGGCGGGGAAGTTTGGGCGTCACATCCGCCGGCAGCGCCGTATCTATATAGGGAAGACCTCCCCAATACTGCATCATCATAAAATGAAACCAGCCCCGGAAGAAATACAGCTGGCCGGCGATCAGGTCTTTTTCTTCCTGCGTAGCCTCAGTCAGTTTGTCCAGGTTGGCAAGACCGATATTCGCCTTACGGATGCCATACCAGGAAAGCCCCCACAGGTTTCCTTTTACACCACGGTCGTTGGAATTACCCGGCGCCGGCGTCCCCCCGGTTTTGAACCAGGAACCGAAAATGGCCGTATTCCATCCCCAATAATCGCCCTGGTCAATATTATAAGCCAGCAGGCGTGTTTCTGTAGGCTCCCACATTTCTTCGTCGCCGAAATTCCAGTTATTGTGCGAGCCGATGCCTGTTATCAACGGAATACAGCCATACAATTCTTCCGTAAAGCCCTGGAAGTTGCGGAAGTTTTTGAAAGCCTCCGTTTCATTGATATCGGCAAGCGGAGACTTATCCAGGTACTTTGTGCAGGAGCCTGCACCTGCGATGATTGCCAGCACCATCGTTAAAGGCAACAATAGGGTTGTAAAATGCTTTTTCATACCATCTAAGAATTTATAAAGTGAGGTCTATACCGAAATTGTACCGTTTTACAGTAGGGTAAGCGCCGCCGCTCGCGCTGGCTGCAAAGTTCGATTCCCGGTCATCCGGCATCTTCGTCCACAAGAACAGGTTATTGCCATTCAGGTATATTCTGCAGGTCCTGATCCCCAATGATTTTAATGCCCTTTGTGGCAGGGAATAACCTATTTCCGCATTTTTCAAACGCATATAAGATCCGTCAAAGAAGTAGCGTGTTCCCTCTCCGCCAAAACCGTTCTGCGTGGCTACCCGGGGAAGCGGCAGATCACCGCTTGCTTCCTTGGTCCAGTAGCTGCCTTCTACATAAGCTACATTCGATCCCGAATACGTGTTGAACGTGGGGAAGTCAACAAAGCGCGATACATTGTTTACACCATAGAACTGTACAAACAAGCTCAGCCCTTTCCATTCTATGCCTACACTGGCATTGTAGGTATTCTGCGGCGAACTGCTGTACCCATAGGGCACCTGGTCGTTCTGATCGATCACACCGTCGCCATTGAAGTCGATAATATTATAGTCGCCGGCCAGTTTATTCTGATTGTTGGTGGTACGCTGCGTACTGCCATAGATATCATCATAGCTGCTGAGGAATCCTTCGTTTAAATAGGCCCGTGACTGTCCCAGGTAATGCCCCGCCTGCTTGCGATAGGACGGTAACAATTCAGGATCATCCCGGAATACCACTTTATTCTCAGCATGCGTCATATTTGTATTGGCCCATACCCGTATGCCATTTTCAAACATATGATTGAGCCGCAGCTCAAGTTCATAACCCTTGCCCGAAACCTCTCCCAGGTTGGCCATCGGCGCCGTCGTGCCGAAATAAGTTGGCACCGCACGTTGGTTACCGGGAATGATAACACCCGTTCTGATATCCCTGAATACATCTACACTACCGGCAATTTGTCCGTTGAGGAAACTATAGTCCACCCCGATATTGCGCTTTTCCACCGTTTCCCAGGAAATATTCGGATTACCCAGGGAGGATTGACGGTAAAAAGTATAAGGCGTATTCGAGGTTACAGGATTTCCCATCACCACATTGCCGCCATAAGCCCATTGGTCCCTGTAAAGCCAGCGTCCGTTCACATTGTCACTACCCACCTTACCCCAGGATCCACGTACTTTTAGCTGGTCAATGAAATCAAGTCCCTTCATGAAATTTTCGTTTGTGATCATCCATCCTGCCGAAAAGGACGGGAAGAAGGCAAAACGAAAATCAGGGCCAAACTTTTCAGAGCCGTTGTAGGCCCCATTCGATTCAAAAAAGTACCTGGAATTATAACTATAGGTGGCGCGGAACACCCAGTCTTCCCGGTAATTGGGAAACTCACCACCCGTGGCGATCTTCTCCCGTTGAAACAGGCCCAGCCCCATCACTTCATGTTTGCCAAACCGGCGGTTATAGTTCAATTGCAGCATGTAGTTCTGCCGGCGATACGTAGCTCCCCTGTCCACAACACCTGCCTGGTTTGTCCAGCGCACCATGTCCAAGTAGTCCAGTTGCGTACCCGTATTGATCTGGTTTTCCAGCACCACTACACCCGTTTCCGGATCGATCCATTTACGCTGGGGACCATTGTACAGATCATTGATGCCCCGTTGAGTCTCCCGGAAAGTATTGTCAAGCGAATAACTGCCCCTGAAGCTCAATCCTTTCGTTATAACATCCAGCTGCTGCTGAAGAATAAAGTCAGTAGTGAGCTGTGTATTGGTCCTTTTCTCTAAACCCGAAACCGCCAGGTTGTACACCGAGTTGGGTACATCCGCGTTGCGGGGTGAGTAAAATCCCCAGGTCCCATCTGAATAAACAGGCCGTAGAGCATCCGGAGCCGAACGATAGGCCGAGATCCAGTAACCCTGGTCCCCATCAGCCGCATTCCAGGGCAGTTGACGCACCCCGTTGGAGCCAAATAATTTGGTGGAGAATTTCGTGGTCTTCGTCAGGTTGAAGTCCAGGTTGCTGCGCACATTCACACGCGTATAGCCATAGCCCGATTTGTATCCCCGGTTGTTATCGAAGGTTTTGAACAGGTCTCCTTCGTAGGTATAGTCAATGCCGGCGAAATAGGTGACAAACTTCGAACCGCCCGATACATTGGCGCTGGTATTATAGGACATCGCACTATTCCTGAACAATTCCTTTTCCCAATCCACATTGGGATACCTGTCCCACTCTACATCGTTGGCAGGATTACGGTATTTATTAATAATAGCCTGTGGCTTGATGGCGCCCCACCCGCCCGGTGCGATCATCAGCTCATTTTCGATCACCCGGTTCTTCAGCGATAAGGCATCATAAGCATCATATTTTGCCGGCAGCTTCGAAGCTACCTTCGCGGTTACATTCGAACGGATCTGTATAGTAGCTTTTCCATCAACGCCCTTCTTGGTGTTGATGAGGATCACCCCGTTTGCTCCCCGCACCCCATACACTGCCGTGGCAGAAGCGTCTTTCAATACCGAAATGCTTTCTACCGAAGCGATATCAACAGCACTCATAGACCGTTCGATACCGTCCACGAGGATCAGCGGCGAGGCGTTGTTCCAGGTAGTCTGCGCCCGGATGATGATCATGGGATCTTCCGCACCCGGCATACCGCTGCTGGAAGAAGTGACCAGGCCCGGCAGGTTGCCCGTTAAGGCCATACCCACATTCGAAACACCGCCTGTACGTTCCAGCACCTTGCCGGAAGTTTGTGCAATAGAGCCTACCACACTTGCTTTTTTCTGTTGGCCATAACCAACCACCACTACATTTTCGAGGTCCGAAGCAACATCCGTCAGGTTCACCACATAATGATCCTGGTGGCCGATCCGGATCTCCTGGTTCGTTTTTCCAACATGCGTCACCAGCAGCAACTGGTTACCGGCCGGGATTGACAAAGAGAACTTTCCCTCTTTGTCGGTTTTGGTACTGGCCCCGTTGGACTGTACTTTAATGGAGGCATCGGCAATGGGAGCACCTTTGGCATCTAAGACCACCCCTTTCACTATGCGCGCCTGCTGCGCCAATAAGGGGTTACAGCATAAAAGGGTCGATAGCACCCATACGGTCACGACAAGCCCCTTCCGCATCATTGAACTGAGAATCATGATGAGCTTTTTAATGGTTGAATATTGTTTGGCAAAAGATCGATCAGTGGTACCGGTCACCAACCTGGCCGCATGGACGCAAAGTACGGGGCGCCCATTCCTGACCTGGAGGAAGGATGTCGCGAAACGGTTTGAGCAGTAACTGATTTAATAATTGTAAATAATACACTAATTGGAGTGGAACGGAAAAAGTCCCTTTGTAGGGATCGCTTTGGCGTCATATGGCAATCGTTTTGGGTTGTAGAATAGGAGCTACGACAAAACAAAACTATCACCCCCATAGAAAAAGATATGCTTGTAAACGCTAAATAACTAGGACGAATGTCAAAAACAAACGCTATAATTTGTGCTAACCTATTACCTAAAACAATAATTTTCAATGTATTAAAAAAGCGGCTGCCTTATTAAAAAGGCAGCCGCTACTATCAGGCTGTGGAAGGCAGTGTAAGGGTGGGTCGCCCTTTGAGCGCGGGTAGCCCTTTGAGGGTGGGTCGCCCTTTGAGGGCGGCTCACCCAATCTAAAGGTCTTTCTTCCGGAATCTATCCTCCAAAATTTGTCTATTTTCTAAGGCACCACCACATCATTGGCCGATGTTGCATACAAGCCGATCAAGGCGCCGGTAAATCCACCAGCCACATCGGTCGACAGGATATCGCCCGAAACCGTGCCGCCCAGGGCAGTGAACGCTTGACCGTTGGTAGAATAGCTAAACGTGTAAGCATCTCCCTGCGCAGCTACTTTCAGTTGCAGCGCGTTGCCCAAAGTGATTTTCTCACTGGCTACCACCGTCGATTTACCGTTCTCCGTTCTTTCGAGCACCACGTAATCATCATTTCCTTTTTTGGTAATGCCAAATACATATTGAAACGTCTCTTTCTGGTAGCATACGATACCTGCCAGGTCTTTCTCCGACGCTGGTTTGTATTGCAGCTGCACCGTAGCCTCGAAATGCGCATGCTGCTGCCGGAGGAATAAGGTCGAAGTAGGTTCAGTAGCTTTGATCGTTACCGGGTAAGGCTTGATCCGCACACCAGCCTTTGAAGTGCTGCTAAAATTCTCCCGGGCGCCCCGCACCCCGATCCACCGGAAATCCAGCCTGGTGGCAGTCAGGTCGTCCGTGAAGGAGAAATTACCATTGGGCAGAAAACCATTCGTACCTGCCTGGTTCTTTACACCGGCTGGCATCTTCGTCCGCGCCTTCAAAGGCACTAATCCATTTTCAAATACAGGCCATTCACCGCTCCAGTCAACCGGTAAAATGAAAGTCTCCCGGCCCGTATTTACCCGTTGCTTTTCATTGGGCCTTACGGCCAGGAATACGCCATAATATTTACCGCCGGGGCCTTCTACCAGGTCCGCATGCCCGGCCCAATCCACTTTATTGGCCCTGTCTTTGGGAAAGTGACGCTGTGTCAGTATAGGATTGTTATTGGCGGGCTTAAAAGGGCCCTTCGGATCATCACTTACAAAGATCACTTCACTGTGCCAGCCGCCTGTACCGCCTTCCGCACACATCAGGTAATAACGTCCGTTCTTTTTGTACAGGTGCGGACCTTCGATCCAGATGGGCTTTTGCGTAATGTCTACACCGCCATCCACAATGATCTTGTCCGTACCCTCGATCACCGCATCCTTTTCCAGGTCATATTCCCATATTTTGATCACCCGGTGACCATTGTACAACGCTTTGCCCCTGGGCGGCGCATCATTGTGTACCACATAGGCCTTGCCATTGTCGTCGAAAAACAAAGAAGGATCGATACCGTCAAACTTAAGTTTGATCACATCACTCCACCCTTTCGCAGGGTCTTGCGTTTTCACCACCATATTGCCGATACCGCCTGCTATCTGCGTGGTGATCATGTAAAAGGTATTGTTATGCGGGTTGTACTTGATATCCGGCGCATAAATGCCCGCTGAAATACCCGCTTTCTCCACCTTCAATTGAGAAGGCCGGTCGAGCACATGGCCAAGCTGCTTCCAGTTGACCAGGTCATTGGAATGAAAAATAGGCACGCCCGGCACCATGGAAAAAGAAGAATTGACCAGGTAATAGTCATTGCCCTTGCGCGTAATACTCGGGTCAGGATAACAGCCCTGCAGGATGGGACTGTAAAATTCGCCTTCCTGCAACGGATTATCCGTGTAGAGCCGATCATTGCCCTGGTAAGAGAACCGGGTGAATACCGGCTCATTGCCGGCAGGTACACTTTTTTGTGCTATGGCAGGCAAGCCGCAGAGCAGCCCCCATACGAACCCATACATCAAAGGCTGGATCCGTGCAATCGTTTTCGCAGTAAAATGCTTCATTATTCGGTGCTGATTTACAGCCAAAACTAAGGGCCGGCCGCCGCCGCGAGGTACTACATTTGTGAAAATTACTGGTACAAATGTTCAGGATGCCCCTGGCAACCTGCTAACTGGCCGGCTTCCGCTTGAGGGTTACATATTCCGTAGGGGACATATTGAACTTCGCCTTAAAGGCGCGGGCAAAGTAATTGGGCGTCAGAAATCCTACCGTATACCCGATCTCCGCAATGCGCATATCACTTTTTTCCAACAATACAGCCGCCTTATTAAGTCGTACAGAGCGGATATACTCAACCGGCGTCTCACCGGCGATGTCGACGATCTTATTGTAAAGCGTCGCCCGGCTCATACACAGGTGTTTGGCCAGCTGCTCAACCGACAATTTATCATCGTCGATATTCTCTTCGATATAGTTCGTGATCCTGAGCAGCAGCTTGTCATTTTCGCTTTCCACCTCACCGGGCTCCGTACTCACTTCCAGTCGTCTGCTGTACGCCGCTTTAAGACTTTGGTTGAGCGATGCCAGGTTTTGAATTTTCAGCTTCAGGATATCCGTACTGAAAGGTTTCGTCAGGTAATCGCTGGCGCCGGTTTGCAAACCCTTCAGCTGATAGGCCCCACCCGTAAGGGCAGTCAACAGGATGATGGGGATATGTGCCGTCCGTTTGTCGGCCCTGATCTTCTTACTCAGGGTAATCCCATCCATATAAGGCATACTGATATCACTTACGATCACATGCGGATGTCCCGAAAGGGCTTTTTGCCACCCCTCCTGCCCGTCCACAGCTTCTATCACTTTGTAATACGGTTTGAGATTGCTGCGCAGGTAGCTGCGAAAATCTTCATTGTCCTCGATGATCAATACCGTCAGGAACTCCTGTGGCGGCGGCACATCAACTGCTCCCTCCGGTAGTTCAGTCCGCACCACCGATAGTTCGCCTGCCAGGGGTTCAGCAACCGGCGGCGCCTGCTCTTCCAGCGGCAGCCGGATGGTAAACTCACTGCCTTTACCGATCTGGCTGCTCACATGAATGGAACCACCATGCAGTTTCACAAACTCCCGCGTAATGGACAATCCGATACCGTTGCCCTGGTTCATGACACCCGGGGCCGTTTCGCCCTGAAAAAAACGATCGAAGATATGATCCTGCTCTTCCTCCGACATACCAATACCATTGTCGGCAATACTGATCACGATGCCATCATGGCCGTCCTCTTTACGCAGCCGCATGTCTACTTCTCCATCACGACCGGTAAACTTGAAAGCGTTACTGAGCAGGTTAAACAATATCCGTTCGATCTTGTCCCTGTCAAATTGGGTATAGTAGCGATCAAAGGAACTTTGAAAGCTAAAGTTGATATGGCGGCGATCCGCAAGGTCGTGGAATGATTCTACTACATCGCGGACAAAGGGAACGATATCGCCGGGCGTTTTATTCAGTCGCAGTTCCTGCTCCTCCAGTTTGCGAAAATCAAGCAGTTGGTTCACGAGGTTAAGCAATCGCCGCGTATTCCGCTTCACCATCGACAACTTGCTCTTCTTTTCCTGGTCGATCTCGTCCTCCAGCAAAGTTTGCACCGGCCCGGCAATAAGTGAAATGGGCGTACGGAATTCATGGCTCAGGTTGGTGAGGAACCTGATCTTCACTTCATCAAAGGCGCGTTGACGCTCCGCTTCTTTTCTTTCTTCCTCGATCAGCTGTTGTATCTGCCGGCGTTCCTGTTCTGCTGCAAACTTCCGCTGCAGCCGGCGTATAGCCCGCTGCCGGAAGCCCCACAGCGCAAAAGCAGCCAACAGTACATAAAATGTATAGGCCCATCCCGTTCGCCAGAAAGGTGGTTTAATATATACAACCATCCTGGCTGCTTCGCTGGTCCACTCGCCATTCGGACTATAAGCTTTCACCAGCAAGGTATACCTCCCGGGATCCAGGTTGGTAAACACAGCAGTCTTATTACCCCCGATAGCATTCCAGTCCGTATTGAACCCTTCCAGCTTATACAGGTATTGACATTCGTTGGGGCTCGTATAGTCAAGCGTATTAAAATCGATAGAGAAATTTTGCTTATAATCCAGCCTGATCTGGCGGGCCATGGAAATATCGGCTTCGATGATCCCGTGCTCACCCGGCGTCACCGTATTATTATCCACCTTCAAACCTGTAAAGATCACAGCAGGAATATTACGGTTATAGTGAAGCGCTTTAGGAGTAAAATAATTAAACCCATCGATCCCGCCGAAGTACATCTCGCCATTACTGGTCAGCAGTCCCGCACCCAGCGTAAATCCGCTTCGCTGCAGCCCATTCTCGTAGGTAAAATTCTTAATGCCAGCCTTCGCAGGATCCAGCCGGCTGATCCCCTTATTGGTACTGATCCACAATTTGCCCGTATTATCCTCCATGATCTTCCAGATCACCTCGCTGGCCAGCCCATCGCGCGTTGTATAGATACTGAAACTATCGCGCCTGAAATCCAGCCGGCAAAGACCCCTGCCACCGGTACCGCCCCACAACACGCCATCCTTCTCCGCCATCAGGCATTGCACTTCGTCGATCGGTAATCCACCGGCCTGTCTGCGGCCGTACATCCAAAAAGTATGCGTGGCAGGATCATACATATCGATGCCACGACCGGGCGCAGCCATCCAGATCTTACCTTCACTGTCTTCTTCAATGGCACGCATGAAACCGATCTCCGGACGCTTGTCACCACCCGCACCTGCTATAAAATCCCCTAATTTTTGAAATACTTTTTTACCGGGCACATATACCTGCACCCCTTTGCCATTGGTGCCGATCCATACATTACCCCGCCGGTCCTGCCGGATGCAAAAAACTTCGTCGCTCAAAAGTCCCGAAGACCCGTCCCCTTTCGAATAGTGTCGTATCGCTCCACTCTTCATATTCAGTACATAAATGCCTTGCAAAAAAGTCCCCATCCACAGTTCATCCCCCACCCGCTCCATGGCCATGATGGGCAGCGGCTCCTGACCAACCGGCACCCGGTCAAACAACCCTGTCCGGCGGTTGTACAGGTTCAGCCCGCCTCCATCCGTACCCACATAGATACGCCCATCGGGCCCTTCCGCAAAAGAAGTGACCTTTGGCGCACTCAATCCTGCCGGATCAAAAGGATTACTGTGCACAAGGCCAAAGGCCGTCAGGTTCTTGTCGTATTTATTAATACCACTCTGGTACGTGCCCAGCCAGTAAAGCCCCTGCTTATCGATATAGATACACCGGATCGAATTTCCCTTCAGGCTGAATTTGTCGCGGGCATTGGCAATCACCTGCTGTACCTTGCCGCTTTCCCCATCCAGTATATTGAGGCCCTTTTCAGTACCTACCCATAGTTTTCCGTTTTGATCAAAAGCTACATCGTAAATGCGATTGCTGCTCAGCGAATGGATACTGGCTGCTTCGGCCTTAAAATGCACAAAGCCCGTTCCACCACGGGGCAGCTTGTTGAGGCCGCCATCCAGGGTGCCCACCCAGATATTGCCCGCAGGGTCTTCCCGGATGATGCGGATCTGGTGATCAGAGATCGCCGAATCGCCTTTTGGTCCTGCATATAAGGCAAAATCATTGGTGGCCGGGCGGTAGAGCTGCAGGCCGGCAATGGTGCCGATCCACAGTCTGCGTTGGCTGTCTTCCAGCAAACTGATGATCATACCCGAAACCAGGTGGCTTCTGCCGTCCTCCGGCGCATAATATTGTGCAGTTTCCGTAACCGGATTGTATTTGTACAGGCCCGAATAGCCGCCCAGCCAGAGATTCCCCTCGTGATCGCTGCACAGGGTGCGTACAGAACCACCCCGGGTGATGTTGAGATTACGAAAGGTATTTCGCTGCCGGTCATACAGGGAGAGTCCCTTATGGGTGCCCACCCACAGGTTGCCCTGCGGATCTTCATACAAGGCTAAAATACTATTCGTGCGAATCGTCGTAGTGTCCGTGGCATTATAGCTGTAAATGGTAAAACGCGAACCGTCAAACCGGCTCAGCCCGTCTTCAGTACCCATCCACATATACCCATAACGGTCCTTCAGGACTGCCGTCACCGTATTGGAAGAAAGGCCGTCTTTGCTGCTGTAATTGATAAAATGCAGGGCGTTTTCCTGCGCTTCACCTGGCCGCAGGCCAAGGACAATGATGACAAAAAGGAGGTGGCGGCAAACAATCATTACAGTAATCTTTTCTCAATCGGGCAACCAAACAGAAGTAACAGGCTAATCTACGATTAATCCGGCTAAACAGGCCCCTTTAGACATCTGTGCTATTGATTTTTACAAACCGTCATGCTGCGTCCATGATCTTTTTCATCCGTTGATAGGTAGCAGGCGTCACCTTGAATTGTTTTAAGAATGATTTGCCGAAACTGCTCGGGCTGCCATATCCCACCATACGTGCCACTTCCAGCACCTTGTATTCTCCTTCAGCCAGTAATTCGGCCGCTTTTCTCAACCTTGCCTCATTGATCAGTTCATTGGGCGTGAGATGGGTAATATCCTTTATTTTCCTGTACAGCGTCGGCCTGCTCATATGCATCATCCGGGCCAACTGGTCAACACTAATGCCCTCAGGCGATTGAAGGCTCAAAACACAACTGGTCAGCTGGCGCATGATCTGGCCTTTTCCATCCTGTTCCGGTACCTGATCCTCCCCGGCCGCTCTTTTTTGAAAATGCTGGCGGATCTTACCCCGGTTCGTGATCAGGTTGCGCATATGGGCATCCAGGCATTCCCGGAAGACAGGCCCGCCAATATGCACGTCAGCTCCTGCCTCAAGCGCTTTAATATGAATTTGTAAACTTTCCTCGCGCGTGATCAGGATGAAAGGGATATGGGCCGAAATATTGTCCGACTTGAGCTGGCGGCAGCAGAAATAACCCGTTGCCGGTCTGTCAACAGCCAGGCAAATGACCAGGTCGATCGGGTGTTCTTTTAATACTGTTAGGATAGCAGGATGATCAATGGCGGTAAAGAGCTGGTAAGCTACACTTATCTTATCTGATAATACCTTTTGTACTTCTCGTGACGGAGCAATTATCAATACGTTATGGCACATGACAGATCGCTTTTGGGAGAAAAACAAAGCTACCCGTACTTACCGGGTATGCCTGACCCGGATGTCAAAATTACTGGCACAAATGTCAAAAGGGGGCGGTGTCCATCCGCCCCCCATGATCGATCTGACTGCGACAATTACAATACCTTATTCATAACCCGGGTTCTGGGGGTATTTGGGGCCCTCCGTCACCAGGTCTATCTGCGATTGTGGAATAGGTCTTAGCATATTGAAAGATTGGACCGTGGGCCCACCCTCCGGGTTGAATAACTTCACCCGGTCCACCAGTTTCTTTGTCCGGGAAAGGTCCCACCAACGCGTGTCCTCGGCAAATAATTCGCGGCTTCTTTCCTCCAGCAGGAAGTCAAGCGTTACCTGCGCAGCAGTAATTTGCTGGGCCGCCACCGCAGCAGTATATTCAGCCGGTGTCTGGTTAGGCATAAGTGCCGCACGGGTCCTCAGTACATTGATCATAGTGGCAGCATCCTGTAAAGTGGCGCCTCCTTTGATCGCAGCCTCTGCTGCGATCAGGTACACGTCGGAAAACCGGAACAGTATATACGGCCTGTCGGAATAGTCATTTTGGTCGCCCCTGGTAGAATCATCAAACTTCCTCACCGTGGGAAACATTTGATCGGTAAACTTGATGGTCGCCCCCGGCTGGTAATCCGGCTCAAAAATAATCCCTTTAAAAGCAGCTCTTTCCGCAGGCGTTACCACCCTGTCGCGCAGCCAGATCGCCGTATCTACCTTATTGATCAGCACCTTTCCGTTGACCGTAGCTCCATTGCTGCCCGGTGTGGTAGTAGTAGCGCCGGTAGGATAAGGACCTCCATTGGACAACCAGATGGTTTGAAAAGTGCCATTATAGCGTTGATCAGTAGCCCGGTTGGCGAAAGCTGTTTCCAATACATATTTCATATTCGGCCTGATACGGCGATAGGGCCGGCCGTTTTGTATATCCCTTCCTACCACATTGGTACCACTGGTGCCCGGATAATCGGATTTGATGAGGTCATAGCCCGCACGCCAAAAAAAGTTCGACTGGTTGGCGCCCGCACCGCCGCCGCCCGTGCCCGGCTGGTTATTCTGACCAAACTTCAGGTCCTTTGTATGATCAACCACCATCAACACTTCAGCACTGTACTCATTCCCTTCCCTGAAAACATTGTTGAAAAATGGCAATAGGTCCAGGCCATAAGTAGCTTTGTTGTCAATGATCCCTTTGGCAATAGTATAGGCTTGTTGGAAATCAGCAGGCTGTGCTGCTGCTGACCATCCTCTCCACAAATAGGTCTTGGCCAGCAGGTACAAGGCAGTAGATTTGGTACCTGGTTTTCCCGTGCCTGCTGCCGGAAGGTTCGGCAGATCGGCTGCCGATTCGGTGAAGTCTTTGATGATCTGCGCATACAGGTCTGCCAGCGGTGCAGGCGCATCTGCTGCAGATGGCGAGGTATTGAAGGTTGTATGTAACGGTACCTGCCCAAAAGTGGTCACCAAATAGAAATAACAAAAGCCACGGAGGAATTTGGCCTGGGCCAATAACTGCGTTTTGGTGGCTGCCGGTATATCCACCGAAGCCCCATACTCCAGCACCCCGTTAGCCGTATTGATATCGATAAACAAAGTATTCCAAAAACCTTCGTAATCACCCGAACTGCTTTTTATTAAAGGCTGATTATAGGTAAACCAGTGCTGCACATCCGCCGCTGCGCCCCTGATGCTTTCGTCTGTTCCGGAATTGTATAATTGCGTAAATATCTGCGTGCCCCACTGGCTCCTGAAACTGGAATAAATACCGGCAATACCTCCCTGGATACCATCCGATGTGGTAAAGAAGGTAGGGGCAAAGCCGAGCCTTGGTTGCTCCACCAACAATTTCTTGCACCCCGTGGCTATCATAAGTATGGTCCCCAATAGTAAGCTGAACCTGAATGTTTGCTGATTCATAAAACGATCGTTTAATAATTAGAACTTCATGTTTATACCAACGATAAATTGACGGGTAGAAGGAACACCCATACCCACTGTAATAGCGCGGCCCTGAACAGGCGCTCCACCACCGGCAGTACTACCCACTGAATTACCCGTACCATTTCCTTCCGGGTCAATACCCAAACCATCTCTTACCAGCGGTGACCAGAGAATAAAGGGGTTTTGAGCAGATACGTAGGCCCTGATCGATTGGATACCGGAACGGCCGAATACTTTCGAGGGAATATTATAACCCAGGTCAATAGCCCTGATCTTTATAAAAGAGCCATCACGATAGGTCAGCGTGGAAGTGAAACGCAAACCATCCACCCCCGCATCTGGTTGCGGAAAATCATTCGTAGGATTGGTAGGCGTCCAATAATCCACCTTCAGTTGGTTCACACGGCTGTTGAGAAAGAAAGGATAACCTGCTCCGCCGCCATCCGCTGCCAGGTAGTTCACCACCACGGTCTGACCAAAACGGCCAAACAGCACCACATTCAGATCGAAATGCTTATACTCGAAATGGTTGGTCATACCTGCAACAAAATCAGGTTGAAAATTGCCCACTACCTGTCTGTCTTCCTGGCCAATGGAATTGTTCTTATTAAGGTCCTCTAATTTGATATCACCTGGTTTTACACCATAGGAAGCTGCCTGTGCTGCTTCACTGGTTTGCCAGATACCGATCTTTTTTACATCATAGATAGTAGTGATAGGGCTGCCCACAAACCATCCGTTGTTCACATCACTCTGCAGGCCAAGCTGCAGGGCCGTTATCTTTTCCCGGTTGAAGAAAGCATTCACATCCGTACGCCAGGTGAAACCACTGGCTGTTTTGACATTCACGCTGCTAAGGGTAAATTCCATTCCATAAGAGGCCGTCTTACCTACGTTTGTCAAAATAGAGTTGGTGCCATTACTCCGGGGAAGGTTCCTTTGCAATAAGATGTCACTGGTATTCGTACGGTAATATTCTATCGAACCGGAAAGGCGGCTATTGAAGAAGGAAAAATCAACACCCAGGTTCCAACCACGCGTTTTTTCCCAGGTCAGTTCAGGATTGGGACTGGTATTGATGAGGTAACCATTTACAAAGTTGGTCCCTACCACCGTACCGGAGCCAAAATTGTAGAAATTGCTGCCAAGGCTGCCCAGGGTGGAATAGGGTCCGATGCCGGCGTTTGAACTAATGCCCCAGCCTGCCCGCAGCTTTAAGCTATTGATGAAATCAACATTCGCGAGAAACTTTTCCCGGTCAAGATTCCAGCCGGCAGAAACCGCAGGATACGTTACCCATTGCTTGCCGGGAGCCAATACTGAAGCCCCATCCGTTCTCACCGTAGCCGTCAATAAATACTTATCATCAAAAGAATAGATGGCCCGGCCCATATAACCGATCAGCGCCGATTCGGTATAACCAGCCGAATTGGATTCTGCCACCAGCGTATAGGCCAGGTTCAGGTTATAGTCCTGTATAAAGTCTGCCGGCACCCCCACCCCATTTACCCTTTGCGACTGGAAATAATTCTTTTGCACTTCCTGCAATGCCTGCACCTGCAGCCTGTGTTTGCCGGCAAAGGACTTATTATACTCCAAAGAGTTGTTAATGGTATATTGCCAGCCTTCTGCATTGGATTGGTTAAGACTCGATCCTGCTGTGGTAGGATTGGAGTTGAAAACCGTATTAGGGCCCGTGTAGTTGCTATTGAAGGTTTGTGACCAGCCGTAGCCGAAGGTAGTCTTGAATTTCAGGTCCTGCAGGATCTTCACTTCTGCATAAAAGTTATGCTGGAACTGGTACCTGCGTTGAAATGCTTTGATAAGGTCATTATTGCCGATAGAAGTAAGCGGGTTGATCTGTTGTGCGTCCACCCCCTGGTCCGATGCCGGCTTCAGATTAATGGTACCGTCATCATTGTAGGGCTTAAATAAAGGACCCAATCTTGTAGCCGATCCATACGCATTGGTGCCGAGCCTATTGGAACGCACCATCGTATTGAAACTGGTAAAGCCGATCTTAAAGCGTTCAGATATCTTGTGGTCGATATTTACATTGAACGAATAACGGTCCAGTTCCTGGTCCGTTATAACACCCGTTTCCCGGTAATAGCCGATACCGAATGCATACTGTGTCCGCTCATTGCCTCCCCTTACCCCCAGGTCATGCCCTGTTCTTATACCCGTAGTCAGTAAAAGATCCTGCCAGTCCGTGCTTACCCCTTTTTGCAGGTTGGCTTTTTCCGTATTGGTAAGCGCATAGAGGTTGGTGTTGGGGCTATTGGAATTGCCTGCCGCCGCATCCTCTTTAAATTTGGCATACTCCTGCCCGTTGAATAATTTGTATTTGTCAATAGGGCTCGAAATACCTATATAGCTGTTGAGCGTGGTAACAGGCCGCTGGCTGGAACCCCGTTTGGTAGTAATGATGATAACGCCATTCGATCCGCGGGAACCATAGATAGCAGTGGCCGAAGCATCTTTCAATACGTCCAGGCTGGCGATATTATCCGAAGGAATATCATTCAAACTGCCCCCATAGGCCATGCCGTCCACCACGATCAGGGGATCGTTATTGCCCGTGATCGAGCGGTTGCCCCGGATGCGGATCTGTCCGCCCGTTCCGATCTGCGAGCTGTTGTTCACGATATCTACCCCCGCTGCCCTTCCCTGCAATTGATTCAGGATATTGGGCGCTTTGATCTCACTCAGCGTCTCTCCCTTCACAGAAACAGTGGAACCGGTCACGTCTTTTTTACGTTGCGCTCCGTAGCCGATCACCACTACCTCCGTTTCCATTTTATTGACCGATATAAGCACCACATCGATGGTTGTTTTGTTGTTGATGCTGATCTCCTGCGTAGCAAAACCAATGGCCGAAACCACCAGCACACCATTGGGCGGGGCGGTGATCGTAAAGCGTCCATTATTGTCGGCAATAACGCCGCCCGTTGCCCCCAGCACACCTACCGAAGCCCGCGCCAGCGCTTGTCCGTTTTCCCCGGTCACACGGCCGCTCACCTGCACCGTGTTTTGCGCCCCTGCCGGAGAAACAGTGAACAGACTAAGTAAAATAAATAGAGGAACGAAGATCTTTCTGAGCAATGGGCAATAGCGTTGCCCGTCTGTTGCCCCTAAGGTCAATGAGACATCATTCATAAAAGCAGAATTAGTTGTTAATGAAGTACAGCGCCAGCTGCCGGACAACCGTATCGGGGGTAGGGAAAATGCTACGGTAAGGAAAGAAATGGTAGTCTTCTATACGACTGGCATAGGCAGCAATTGGCAGGTTGAAAATAAAGATTCGACAGGCAGTCGCAAACGAAGAAAGTACATTGAGAAGATCGGAACAGAATGTGCCGCGATGGGCTTTTAACAAAAAAAATAGGGGAATGAGAACATCCCCCTTTATTATGCTTGCTGTATGAGAAAACAAAATGGATAACACATCCTGGCACTGCCAGCGCCATCATTCAAACCTTACCCAGTCCAGTTCCACAGCCTTCCCATCCTGCAAGGAGATCACCAGGCCATGCACACCCTGTCTTACTGGCGAAACCCGCGTTTTTACTTCCTGCCAGTTATTGCCCGCAGCCAGCTTCACCGTTGCCACAACAGGCCCGTCGGCCTGGTCCAGCCGCACCTGCACGGTGCCTCCTGTTGAGGACCGCACCTTCAACTTTATATGTTTGTATTGCTTTGTTCCAAAGTCTACCCCATTGTACTGTACCCAGGCGCCCGGCGCTTCCAGTATGACTTTCCATCCATTAAATTTTTGAAGCGTATCCAGGAAAGCAACCGACAGGTCTTTATCACTGATACTGCTGTACCGGTCCACCTGTATCGCTGCCCCGGCATCCGTTAAGCCAACACCCCGTAAGGTGGGTTTTACTTTCCGGATCGTACCATCTGCATTAAAGGATAAACTGTCCACCCTGATGGAACGGGCTTTATCGAAAGCAGGTGAATAATCGTTGTGATGGTAAAACAAATACCATTGATCCTTAAACTCGATCACCGATTGGTGATTGGTCCAGCATCCCGTAGCAGATTCATCCATGATAACACCCGTTACCTTAAAAGGACCCAGGGGGTTATCACTGATAGCGTATTCGAGCCTTTCCGTTTTATTTTCTACATGCGGATAGGTCAGGTAGTAAATGCCCTTGCGCTCAAATAAATAAGGCCCTTCCTTCAGCCCTTTGCCCGGAAGTTCTCCCAGCACCTTTACTTCACCATCCAGCTCCGTCATATTCTCTTTCAACTTAGCGCCGTAGATATTGCCCTGCGACCAATAGAGATAGGCCTGACCATCTTTATCAATAAATACATTGGGATCGATGCCATGCACTTTGTTGATGGGCGTTGATTCCGGCACAAAAGGTCCCGTTGGTTTATCTGCAATGGCTACCCCAATGGCAAATCCCCTCCCATAGGCTGTTGTATCTTTGGCGGCTGTCGGAAAATAAAAGTAGTATTTCCCATTTCTGTAAATGCAATCAGGCGCCCACATGCTATAACTGTCTGGCCGTACCCAGGGTACTTTGTTCTGCGTTACGATCATGCCGTGATCCGTCCAGTCCGTAAGGTTGGCAGAAGAGAACACATGATAATCCTCCATGCAAAACCACCCCACCCTGCCTTTTCCCTGCGTGGCAAGGATATCATGCGAAGGATATACATACACCCGGTCGCCAAATACACGGGCCGACGGATCGGCTGTAAACTGACCGGTAATAAAGGGATTCTGCCCCTGGGCAGTCCCCGTCATAAGGAGCAGCCAGGCTCCTATATTCAACCAGAACTGATAATACTTTTTCATTGACGTACGATTATTTAAACAACAAAGGAGCGAAGGAATAAAGGTTGTTCCTCCATACCGGCCAGGTATGGCCACCCGGGTATTCACTATACTGATACTTAAATTGCAGCTCATCAAACCGCGCAAGCATCAGCTTACAATTATTATAAGCAATATCTTCTTTACCGCCCATCCCTATCCACAATAACTGAAGGTTTTGCTCAATGGCTGCTTTGTTATTTTTGATAAACAGATACTGCGCTTCCGAAATAGCTTGTTGCATCGGCAGCCATCCGCTGCTGAACACCCCGAGGTAGCCAAACAGGTCGGTATTTTTAATGCCGGCATACAGCGTTTGCAAACCTCCCATCGACAGCCCGGCCAGCGCCCTGTTGGCAGCTCCTTTACCAGCGCGGTAATTGCTTTCCACAAATGGTACCACCACCTGCTTTAATTCATTTTCAA
Organism: Paraflavitalea soli; assembly: GCF_003555545.1. Classification (GTDB taxonomy): domain Bacteria; phylum Bacteroidota; class Bacteroidia; order Chitinophagales; family Chitinophagaceae; genus Paraflavitalea; species Paraflavitalea soli. The sequence goes on from NZ_CP032157.1 coordinate 2,474,420, forward strand.
AATTAACCAGCGCCTGTTCGCCAAATCCTCCCCCGCCCATATTCCCGTCCATCATCACAATGAGCATGGGCCTGGCTTGTTTGGAGGCGATAAGGTTATCCATGATGAGATCCGTTTTGCCCTGCGTAGCCCATCCTCTTTCATCTTCACCGCCGCCATGCAGCAGGTACAATACAGGATAGTGCTGTGCAGCGCTTTCATAGCCAGGTGGTGTGTATATATAGAACCGTCTCCAGGAATTCGTAACCGTAGAGAAGTATCTTTTAATACGGATCTCGCCATGTGGCACATCTTTTACCGCATAATAATCCCCGCCGCTAAAAGGAATTTCTATACCGCTGGCCATCCTGCCCATGCCATAAAAAGTTTCACTGGCAGGGTCTGCAAGCGCTACCCCATCGATGAGCAGCGAGTAATAATGAAAGCCCTCACTGATCGAATCCGTGGTCACTTTCCAGTATCCGCCTGTATCCCGCAGCATCTCATATTTGCGGCCCAGGTCCACCTGCACTTTTTGAGCTTCCGGCGCCTTGATGCGAAAGGCTACCCGGCTGCCCGGCATGATTTGCGGATAGGCTGCCGAACGTACATTGGTAGCGGCACGCTCACCATGTTGATCCTGGTCAGGCCGCGCCTCTTTAACGGTTGACGGAGCCACGGCCACAGCAGGCAGGTTAGCAGAAGGTTTAATCAACTGGTATTTACCGCTCAGATGCAGCAGGCTGAATAAATACAATAAACCATCATAATAAGGATCGAAATACCCGTCTTCGTACGGTTCCAGTTTTGCCTGCCAGATCGCCTGTACAAAGTCCTTGCTGTTCTTCTCTTTATTGATCAATGAAGCCGTGGCTGCTGTAGATACCAGGCCGATCGAATGCCGCAGTTTTTTTACAGGGCCGGCCTGTAGTATGAAATCAGGCCGGGAGCCATCCACATTAAACTGGTCTTCATAGCTGTCCATGCCTTTTGAGCGCAGGAAACCCTGGAAACGCCTGGCATAATCTTCCTGCCAGCGCTTATCCTTTCCAAACCAGGTGTAGTCCATCGCAATATTCATCGGCACCCGCCAGGAGTCATAACGAAAAGCCGGGGGCATCCAACGCGTAGGATGTGGCTGGCCGCTAAATTCCGCATAGTCCGTATTCAGGCCCGTTACCGGGTGACAGGCCCGGTGCAAAAACACACGCGCAGTATCTGCACAGTCCCGGTAAAATTGCTCATGCCCGTCTTTCGCATACAGCGCCCATACCTCGTAGAAGGCCGGTAAATGATAGGAAGGATCCGTCCAGTTATAATTGTTCCCTTCCGGTACAAAGGTGATCTGTTTGTGTTCCGTATTGATCAGGTTATAGATATTGCCCGTCCCGTCTTTTTTCCACATCGCATCCAATATCCGCCTGGCCTCATTGTAGTAATGGATGCCCGTATTATTGCCCCAGCGGTTGGCCGCAAACAACAGGCTGGTGATATAGTACAACTCCCCATCCGATGCCGACCCCTCCGAATTCTTTTTCAATGTTTTCGGGTCGATGCTCCAGGCAAAATAACCCTCCCGCGGCCCTGTTTGGTGCTGCAGGTATTTCTTCGACCATCTCCAGATCCTGTCAAACTGATCTTTCTTGTTCAGCTGCACCGCGATCATCATGCCATAGGATAATCCTTCCGTCCTGGCATCATGGTTCTTCACATCCGATACATAAGCCATCGAATCACCCACTTCAAAGTATACCCGTTGCGGACCCTCAAAGATGTCATACCAGGCTTTGTTTACTTTCTCATCGATCGCTGCCTGCTGATAGCCTGCTTCGCGCAATAGATTGCGGAAAACACCCGGTTGGGACGCCGGCTTATTAGCGCCCTCCGTATTTCGTTTTTTAGGTTGGGCCGATGCGGTCAGTGAGCTCAATAAAAGCATGGTCAACAGTACCGGCAGACAGCCAGCCAGGCGGTCCGGTACAGGTGATAATAGGTTTGATGGCATGGTGCAGTTCACTATTTAAATATTTCCTGGAGCGTAGTAGCCAGGTATTGCTTGCAGTTCATCCAGGTATGACCACCCGGCACGATATAACTTTTCACCCGGATATTTTTCTCCTTGAACATAGCCAGGTTCTTCTTTACACTTTCAAACAGGAAATCCTCCGTGCCCACACTAATGGTGAAGAGCTTAACCTGTGCGTTTATTTTTCCTGCGTCCGGCGACCAGTTGGAGAAATTCTTTTGAAACTCTTCCGTGGCCGTGTAAGGCGCATAAGCAGCGATATATCCAAACTTATCCGTATTGGTGAGGCCGATATTGAGCGTTTGCCCGCCTCCTACCGAAAACCCCGCCACCGCACGGTGCTTGCTATCCGTCAACACAGGATAATTCGATTGGATAAAGGGAATAATATCATCGATCATGTCCCTGGTAAAATCGGGCATGGGTCGGGGCCTTACATTGCCGTAGGGCATCACGATGATCATGGGTGTAGCCAGCTTTTTGGCAATGAGGTTGTCTGCAATGAAATGCGCCCTGCCCACCTTGGTCCAGGTTTCCTCTGTATCAGATCCACCATGAATTAAATAGAGCACCGGGTATTTTGTAGTGCCGTTGGCCATAAAGCCCGGGGGTGTGTATACCAGCAAAGTACGCGTGGCGCCCAGGGTGGTGGAAGTATAGTACCGGTAGCTCAGTTTCCCATGCGGCACATTTTGTAAAGCATGAACAAGCGGCTCGTTACCGGGAATGTCAACGATGCTGCGTTTGAATCGTTCATTGGCAAAGATCAACGTATTATTAGGATCGGCCAGTTCCACATTGTCTACCACAAAACTATAAGGATAGATATCCGGTTTTACCGGCGGCACCGTTACACTCCATATACCGGCCGTATCTTTTGTCATGGGTACCGGCGCCGTCAGCAACTCTCCTTTCACGATCACGGATTGCGCATTGCGCGCATAATAACGGAAAGTAATGCTATGATCCGCTTTTACCTCCGGTGAGTTGATCGATGGTGGTCTTTGGGCCAGGGTGGCATTACCTGCCAACAGCAAGACCGGCAATATACAATACCATCTTTTCATCATTACAAGGTTTATTGAAATAGCAGTTGTGCCGTAGCAGCTAAATACTTTTTCGTATTCATCCAGGTATGCCCGCCATCCGTGATGAGGCTTGTATAGTTTACCTTTTTAGCTTTCAGGAAGTCCATGAACTCGATCGTTGGCTTGTACAAAAAGTCTTCTGTACCTACACTTATCCACAGCAACTTAAAAAGCTTATTCGTATTATCCGGGTTAGTGTAGACCGGCTGGTAACTGCGTTCCATTTCCTGCGTGGAGAGGTAGGCGCTGTAACAACATACCCAGGCAAACTTATCCATGTTCTCGAAAGCCGTCCTCAATGTTTGTCCGCCCCCGCGGGAAAAACCGCCTACAGCCCGGCTGTTCCTGTCCGGTATCACCCGGTAGTTCGCCTCCACATAGGGGATTACCTTTTTCACCAGGTCGTTCCCAAAGTTCTTTGCCCGGATAAGCGCATCGGCGCCTTCCCGCGAGGTAGGGTCGCCCGGTTTAATGCCATTATGTTGTTCTGCTATCCGCGCCTCTATGTTTCCATAAGGCATTACGATGATCATCGGTTTTGCCTTCCCTGCTGCGATCAGGTTATCCAGTATGAAATTCGTTTTCCCTACCTTAAACCAGGTTTCTTCCGTATCCGTAGTACCACTGATCAGGTAGAAAACGGGGTATTGTTTAGCCACTTCTTTGTCATAGCCCGGTGGTGTATAGATGACTACCGTGCCCGTGGTGCCCGCCAGCGAAGGATAATATTCGTAGTTGATGGCGCCGTGCGGTACATCCTGCAGCGAATGCACCAGGGGCGTATCGCCGGGAATGTCCACCAGGCTGGCTTTGAACCGCTCGTTTGGGAAAAAAGCCACATTGGCCGGGTCCATCACTGTGATGCCATCCACCTGGAAGCTATAAGGATAAATATCAGGCGTCACCGGCCCCGTCGTTACACTCCAGATACCGGCCGTATCCTTTACCATCTGCACAGGTCCTTTTTCAAATTGTGCGTTCAGTTTTACTTCTTTCGCCCAGGGAGCCAGGTAGCGGAAAGTAACCGTTTTACCGGCGTTTACCTGGGGCGATACGACCAGCAGTCCCCGTGGCGGCTGACTGATGGCATGGCCTGAAATGCCCAGCAGGAAACCAGGCAATAACAGGTGCATGATCTTCTTATGATACATGGCCCTTGGTATTGGTTAATTTTTAAAGATCAATCCGGCAAACTGCCTCAATGACCTTCTCCAGGTTTGCCATTCATGCGCTGTGCCGGGCGATTCATAATACACATGTTTGATCCCTGCTTTTTCCAGCGCTTCGTGAAAACCCTTTACACCCGTATACATTCTTTCCGGCTCTGTGGTGCCGATGCTGATGTAAACCAGCTTTACCTTATTATTAAACGCCGCAGCATCTGCCCAGGCCCCGTTGTACATGTCTTTGATCTCACCGCCCTGCCTGAAACCTGCCCCGCTGAATCCCCCGATATAAGCAAATTTGTCGAGGTTCGTCATCGTCGTCTGAAAGGTCTGGAAGCCGCCCATCGACAGGCCGGCCATGGCCCGGTGCTCCCGGTCGGTGAGCGTACGGAAGGTTTTATCGATAAAGGGAATTAGTTCTTTTACCAGTAGTTCGGGAAAAACATTGCCACCCATGAAGCCGGGGCCTCCCGCCGTTGGCCGCGTGGGGTCCGTGGCATATCCCCTGTCCATGACCACGATCATGGGGGTGGCTTTCCCTTCAGCCAGCAGGTTGTCGAGTATGAGGTCCATCTTTCCCTGGCTGGGCCATCCCGTCTCATCTTCACCCGCACCGTGCTGCAGGTAGAGCACCGGGTATTTTTTAGCAGCGTCTGTATCATAACCCGGAGGTGTATACACATTGGCCCTTCGCCAGGCCTTGGTGATATTGGAGTAATAATTTACAGAGCGTATCTGTCCATGCGGTACATTCCGGGCAGCATAAAAACCGCCGTCTTTGTCTGGTATATCGATACCACTGGCCATCCGGCCCATGCCGTAAAAAGCCTGGCTGGCCGGGTCCACTACAGGAATACCGTCGATCACCAGCGAATAGTAATGAAAACCTTCCACTACCGGGTCCGTGGTCAGTTTCCAATAGCCGCCTGTATCTTTTACCATATCGTATTTCTTCATCAGGTCGATCGTCAGTTTATCAGCCCCGGGCGCTTTGATGCGGAATACAACCCGGTTGTCCGGCAGGATCTGCGGGTATTGAACACCGGGGATATTCGTGGAGGCGGGCACACCATCCATGGTGAGTGCCGCCATTATGGAAGGGTCAACGGGTTTAAACAGCAATTGTGAAAACATGTACAAACCATTCTTCCACACCTTAAAGTCGTGCACACCCGGTTCTATATAATAGATATGCGGCACCTGTTTCTTATAGAGATAGTCATGCGTACGTTTACTGAAGGTGATGAGGCCGTCACTGGCCCCGCAGGATATCCAGAGTAGTTTTAATTTGCTTTTGGCTGCTTCGGGGTCGGGCACCAGTTCTTCCGGTGTTTTTGTATTGGGGGCCGATGAAAAGCCGCCCACCCAGGCAAATTTATCGAGGTTGCCGAGGCCGAAGTTGAGCGATTGTCCGCCGCCCATCGACAAGCCGGCGATGGCGCGGTTTACCTGGTCTTTTTTAGCCGGGTATTTCTTTTCTATGAAAGGAATAAGGTCGTTGAGCAGGTCCTGCTCGAAGGTGGCGAAAGCCTGCACCTTATCCGGGGCCATGATATTACCTGTAGCGCGGTCATCTTTCATGGCCCTGCCGTTGGGCATTACTACGATCATGGGCTCTACCAGGTGCTGCGCATAGAGGTTATCAAGGATTACCTGTGGTTTACCCCCGTTCAGCCATTCTTTTTCATCCCCGCCGATACCGTGCAGCAGGTACAGCACCGGGTATTGTTGTTTTTTGGAGAAACCTGGCGGCGTGTACACCAATGCCTTCCGGCTGGCGCCTACCGTCTTGGAGTTATAACTGATCGAATCCAGTTTACCGTGGGGAATGTCTGTTCGGAGAGAATCGAAGCCCGGAGGAGCGGATTTATTAATGTTTTGGGCTGTTGCTGTTATACTGATCCCTGCAGCCAGGGCACACAATGATAGCAATCGTTTCATAAAAAGGTCATTTTCAATGATAATGCAATTAGTAGGCAGCATTAAAAATAATTGTTTTTAAGACAATTATCTTATCCTGGTCTACTTTGAGACGATTGAAACAAGTGCTGCTGTTGTGTGGGAATTACAATCGTTGGAAGGCCTGCCGCCCGCCCGGTAAACGAAAGATCAGCAACAAAGCGAGGCGGGCATAACACTTGTATGCGTAACGGTATAAATAAACTTCATGGCGGTACGATACAGTTCCCACAACCTCCACGTACGTGCAAAAGAAGCAGAACAGGCTGGCGAACCGGCCCAGGCCGTTAAATTGTATACTCAGGCACTTAAGAATGATCCGATGGACGATATCTCCTACAACAGGCTAATGGTCCATTACCGCCGCCAGAAAGACTACCAAAAAGAATTGAAGATCATCCAGGCAGCTATTGCCGCCCACCTGCATCATGCACAGCAAACCGGGGAGCAATGGCTAAAGAAAAACAAGCAAACAGCTCGCACCGCCAGGGCACTGGTGAAAAGTCTCGGCCTGGTAGACCGCAAGGGAATGCCCAAACTTGAAACCCGGCAAATAGAAACCTGGCAAAAAAGAATGGGAATCGTAAGAAAACGGATACGGCAATCCGCTGCCAGAAAATAACAGCCACGCTGCTTCGGCGACAAGATTTGTTATAAATTGATAAACATAATAGTTGTCTCTTTTTTGAATGGTGTCATATGTATAATTTGAGTATATAGGTGCGCGATTTTGATTACCACTTTTTTGAGAAGCAGTACAGGCTGACAGGAGTAATATGAATACGTAAGGAAGGCAATATTTCATAAACTAATTTTTATTTAGCTTTTTTACTAAGTCCACAAAGTCATCAAATTTTATATTTATTATGAATCCGTTTGTAGTATAAAAACCAACACTTCGATGAAACGTTCTATCTGTGGTTCCTCCAATCTTATTAGGATCATAGGGTACAGGGTCTACTTCATATCCCAAAACAATACTTGGTTGTGTATAGCCCTTCATTGAGGCTGGTTTTTTATCCTGAGGCGAAGGCTCCGAATTCCCAAAATTGATATTGCCGACGTCTGCATCGGTTGGATTTTCGATCACATGTCCTTTCTGAATCTCTTCATCAATATCTTCTCATTTTTCTTTCTTGTCAGCACAATTTTTTTATCCGTTTTTCCATCTTCTATATGCTTAACCTTCCTGCCTAGCAAATTGTAAAAATCAGTCCAAGGCTCCATCCCATCCGGATCAATAAATCTAACCGGATTATCAAATGCATAGTTATAAGCACTCCATCTCCTCATTTTATCCGCCATCGGATCAATAACATGCCATTTCCCGATCTGCGCATCTTAGTTCCTTTCGCCATAATCGATCCAGTCAAGGTCAAGGCCACGGCCATCGGAGAACTCCCGCCGTTGCTCTTCCTTGCCATTAAATTTGTACCTATTTCTAATCGGAGCCGTAAGGGCTTTGCAACTAATGCCCTGCATTACCTGGCCAAAAGGATAATAGTGGTTTTTTTTGGAGATGGGTTTGTCTATCGTTGTCATTTTCAACGATGATCCTAGGTTCCTCCAGATCGTTAAGAGACATAGTTATTTTTATTTTTTGGCCCAAAGAATTGGAATACCCTTCATAAAAGAATGACTTCTTTTTCTTTTTTATAAACTTAATGTCTTTTACCTGGTATCTGTATTCCCTAAATTTTAAATACTCCAGAAACGATAATGGATCTTTTATACTTACCCTAAAGTCGTCCGAAATTGCACTGATAAAAAATTGACCACTAATATATTTAATCTCTTTAGTCACTTGATTTAATCCAATCAAAAAAAAATTATCACTCCAAATATCGAAGTGTTTTTTTTCTACACCATTGCTGTCGTTTATGTATTGATAATTTTGTAAGTAAACCTTATATACAGTAAATTCAGGCAGGGGGTATGCCCAATTTAGCTTTTCTACCTTCATCTTTAATCTAAATCCATGATCAGGCAAAAAACCCTCATAGAAGGCGTCCGCATTTGATCTGAAAATAGGTTTGTAAATGGCTCCATTATAAGAGTTGCTGCAAAATCTAATATTGTGTGCTGCTATATTTTTATATACTCTGTTATAAATAAACTCATTCACAGAAATTGTATCTATCTGGGCTCTGACGCTGAAAGACCCATATATCGAAATGATAAAAAAGAAGATTTTAGTTTTCATTGTTTCGGTTTTGTTTTTTTCTTCTCTTCTTCCAACGATCTTTTTGCAGCCTTATAATTGGAATTATATTGTAGTCCAGCATTGGTTGCTGCTTCTCCATCTGGATTTCCTTTGTCGTGTCCCTTCTTATTTGGATCGGCGGGATAAAAAAAGGCTTTAGCTTTGTTGTTTAATCTATATGCGCCGTGACCCATTTCATGAGCAAGCACTTTCCCAAATTCTTTCGAATCTAAACCCGCATGAATAGTTATGGTAGCATCTCCCATTTTTACCAAAGAATTAGCCTCCTTCTCATCTATGGCAACCCGATCCGAAGTCGTTTCTTCTCCAGACTTTTTCCCCCTCGAAAACTCAATTCCAGATTCTGTTACATTTTGTTGTAAACCACAGGCTGTCAAAATAAACCGGTAAGTTACTCTCGTTACTTACGAAGATATACAGATAGCCGGATTTGGTCACGTTGACCGGGCTGTTGATATAGGTGTTGTGCAGCTTCTATTCACCACAAGCCTACTCAGAGTTAAATGTTATAAGGCTTTCACTTTGGTTATATTTTTAGGATTATTCATAAACGTAAATGTGCTGGCGGATTTAATAAAAGTTTCTATATTCCCCTTTTTAATGTTGTAGAGAATAATTGTAGCTGCGTTTCTTTTCACAATTAGATGATTCCTTCTTTTGTTAAATTTATTTTTTTCAATAGAAAATTTCCCTCTGGGATTGATAGAGTAAAACTGCTTATCAATAATAGATTCCACTTCAACTTGTGAAGGCGTATACATTGTATCTAACGTAATTACAGAAGAATTATAAATGTCAGTATATATGTATAAGGCTTGTTTGTTATCATAGTTGAAGATAAATTGATTCATTCCTCCGAGTGAATAATGTCTTATTCTTTTAGGTAAATTAATGTTAAAATAAGCTGGATAATATCTCTCCTTATCCCTTGTCTCAGTCAGCTTGTTTTGAAAATAAAACACGTTATAGTTTTCATAGGCATTGAAAGTGCCATATCCCATAGGTAATTCAATCTTCCTTTCTAAGGTGTCATAGTACCTGACAGAGCAGGAAAGGAAAAAAGAACTAAGTATTATGCAGATAGTATTTTTCATGGATGACTTAATTTTTATTTAGCTTTTTAACTAGATCAACAAAGTCAGCAAACTTTAAGTTTGTAATAGAACCTTTATCGTTGTAAAATCCTATTCTTCTGTGGAAGGTTCTTTCAATAGTCCCACCCACACGATTGGGATCAGGGTGGACAGGATCTGGTCCATATCCCAATACGACGCTGGGTTGCGAATACCCTTTCATTGATGCTGGCTTTTTATCCTGAGACGAAGGCTCCGAATTCCCAAAATTGATATTGCCGACGTCTTCCCTTTTGTGTAAGCCATGGGTATGAGCATCATAAGCAGGCTCATCTCCCTGTTCTTTTAAATCTGCTCTGGCTTCACTTCTTTTTTCGCCAGGTAATTCATCTTCGGTACCTTCTACAATTTTTGATGTTTTACCAGTCTTGCCAACCATAAACCCGTGTTCATTTCCATTTTTTTCTGTTTTATCATACGACTCAGACATTTTATCTACAACTGCATCGGTTGGATTTTCGATCACATGTCCTTTCTGAATCGCTTCATCAATATCTTTTTCATTTTTGTTTCTTGTCAGCACAATTTTTTTATCTGTTTTCCCATCTTCTATATGCTTTACCTTCCTGCCCAGCAAATTGTAATAATCAGTCCATGGCTCCATCCCATCCGGATCAATAAATCTAACAGGATTATCAAATGCATAGTTATACGGACTCCATCTCCTCATCTTATCCGCCATCGGATCTATCACATGCCACCTTCCAATCTGCTGATCCAGCATCCTGGCGCCATAATCAATCAACTCCAAGCCACGGCCATCGGAGAACTCCCGCCGCTGCTCTTCTTTGCCATTAAATTTATACCTGTTACTAATCAGAGAAGTATTGGCCTTGCTGCTAATACCGGCCATTGTGAGCCCAAAAGGATAATAATGGTTTTCTTCGAGGAGGGGACCAGGTGAGTGGGTTATAGCGAGGTTGTCGAAGTAAACCGGTAAGTTGCTCTCGTTACTTACGTAAATGTATAGATAGCCGGATTTGCTGATGTTGATGGGGTTGTTGATAAGGTTATTGTGCAATTTATATCCTCCACCAGCCTGTACAGGATCTGCACCGCCGCTAATCTAGCGCAAATTCTCGTCAAATAGCAAGTAATTCACAAAAGCGCGCGCATTGTTGGTGCCGGGGTTGTTGTTGTTGCTTATAAAGTTGGTAAAATCCATATTATTGGCCCGTATGCCAGTAATATTATTCGATCAGTGCGTATTTATTGGTTGTGAGAAGTGAGAGCATCATGCATCTGATATAGTTTATTCTCAAAATTTTCACGCGTAGCTTCGTCACAGTATACGATCTCCTTCTTTAATTTCCCCTTCTTGCTATATTTCCTAATTGATTTCAAACTTCCATCAGTATTGTATAACTTAAGGCTTCCTATTGGAACGCCTTCCTCGAATGTTCCCTCAATTCGCTTTTGACCATTCGAGTAGTAATCAACCTGGTATCCTTCACACTTCTTTCCGCAACAGCAATATCCTGAAAATGAATGTAGTTTACTGCATTCTTGAATGGAAAAAATTCGAATTGTATCAGTATAAGAAGAAAACGTATGGAATGAATAAGTCTTTTGTTCATCAAAGAACAAAGTAGATAATTTATATACGCCGGTATCTTGCAACAAACAAATGCCAGTAGAGTCTACAGGAGTATTAATAGTCGAATCTTTTTTTAGAAAATATAAACCAATTCTTTCGGTTTTGGCACTACACCCATTATATCCATATAAGCTAAAACTAACGCTTTGAGAATAGGAACAGTTCTGAACAAAAAGTAAAATGAATATTGGCAGGATGCTTTTCCCCATGTCCTTGTTATTTATTTTTTGTTATATATTGTTTGCCATTTTCCATTCATAGGAACTCTAAACGCCTGTTTCATCATTTTAGATAGGGTTTTTAATTGTAGAATATTTCCCGTTTCGATTAATGATGCTAAAGAGATATTATTGATATTGAAATTATGAATGCTCACAGGCCCTTCTGGAAGAGTTTTATAAGAATCCGGTAAGGTGTAATTTGTCTGACTAAATAATCCTTGGCGTTGAAACGCTGCCTTCTCATCTTTTTGATCAAGTAAAAAATTCGGCCCTACTACCATGTCTGCGCTAATCAAACTTACAAGTCCTTGATCAAATTGATATGCATGCAATAATTCATGTGCAAAAGATCCAATTGTTGCATTAGGTCCTATAGTAATGTCGACATTGCCATTGTCAAAATTGAATGAAGTAAGAGCAACATCAGTTCCTATGCCAAATATTGGTCCACTCTCATTTTGATGAGTACTTTGTACTACATTATATACTTGGTCTGAAGCCCATAAATGGGCGATTTCACCTCTTATCTCATTTAACTCGCTGTTATTCTGCTCAAGCCTACCTATTTGTCTTTCTAACCGCTTGTTCTTATTAGCAGAATTACCTTTCTTATTCAACTCTTGTCGTTTTTCTTCTATCGTTCTGTTATTAGTAGTTTCACGATCATTTATGTCGTTTATGTATCGACTTACCCATGCCCATGCTGCATCAGTAAATGTATTACCATCAATATCTACATAGTTTATTGGATTATTTCCACAATAATTAAAAGGAGTTAATGCCATAAATGTTTCGCTTAGATTATCCACCACATGCCACCGCCCAATCTGCGCATCATAGTTTCTGGCGCCATAATCAATCAACTCCAAGCCACGGCCATCGGAGAACTCCCGCCGCTGCTCTTCCTTGCCATTAAATTTATACCTGTTACTAATCAGAGAAGTATTGGCCTTGCTGCTAATACCGGCCATTGTGAGCCCAAAAGGATAATAATGGTTTTCTTCGAGGAGGGGACCAGGTGAGTGGGTTATAGCGAGGTTGTCGAAGTAAACCGGTAAGTTGCTCTCGTTACTTACGTAAATGTATAGATAGCCGGATTTGCTGATGTTGATGGGGTTGTTGATAAGGTTATTGTGCAATTTATATCCTCCACCAGCCTGTACAGGGTCTGCACCGCCGCTAATGTAGCGCAAATTCTCATCAAACAGCAAGTAATTTATGAACGCCTTGGCATTATTCGCCCCCGGATTATTGTTGCTCACGAAGTTGGCTAAGTCCACATTATTGGTCCCGATGCCCGTTATATCGCTAACGGTCAGCGCTCCCTTATTGGTTGTCAGCACTGCACTGCCGGTAAAGGCTGCCAGTAATTCGGTCACCGCCATGGTAAGCGAACTGCCTGCCCCGCCTCCTGGCATGGTGTAGAATGATTCCGCAGCCACCTTCACCTGGTCACCCGCCATCACCTTCAGCACGACTCCCAGCCCCGTCTTTTCGTTTGTCAGCCCACCATGCACCCGGTACAGCTTGCTTTCAAAACTGGCCTGCGTGGCCCCCGTGGTGGCCTTGCTGATGCGTCGGGCGTCCACGATATTGTAATAGTCTTCTTCCTTCTGATAACGCGCATCTTCCACCGAAGCCGTTGGGTAACAGATATTGTCTTTCTGTTCTGTGAGGATGGCGCGCACACTACCCAAATGATCTTTGAGGAAGTAATCATATTGAAGCCGCTTGGGTTGCGGCGTACACACGCCGCTATCCACCCCGGCAAAGCGTATGCGCCCTTCCTCATGCGCTATGAACTGCAGGGTGTCATTCTGGTACACTGCCCCGCCCAGGTAGAGCGTCACCGTGGTATCCACACCCGGTTCATACACCGTTTTCTTCAGCTTCCTGCCGCCGGCGTCATAGACATATTCGATAAACCCCTTGTTGCTGCTGCCGTCTTTTTTCACCGTTACCTTCGAGGGCAGGTTGAGGTAGTTGTATTCTACCCCATTGCTGCCTCCAAAGGTTACCAGGTCCTTATTGAGGTCCTTTACCATATTACCATTGCCGTCGTAGCTGTAATCAACCGTGCCGCTATTCTTGCTGCCTGCATTGGGGTGCAGGGAGGAAGTGCGGAAGTCGCCCAACCGGGTGTTCACATCATTCACCCCATCTATCACATTGAGCAACCGGTTGCTGCCAGCGATATAGTTGTAGGTGAGACTATCGATCGTAGCTGATCCGCTGAGCTTCCAGCCCCGCTGCTTTTGACTGAGAATATTGCCATTGGCATCGTAGGTGAGACCGCTCACGCTGAAGTCCATGCCCGCACTTTTGTTGAATACCGCCGAAGCGCCGCTGCCGCTCACGTATTGGTTAAAGTCAGCCCCCGTAAGCCGGTTCACCGCATCATAAGTAAAGTCCTGCTTACGCCGCTGCTGATCCCCTTCGCTTTTCCACAAAGCCCCGCTGATATTGCCATTGTACTGGGGTGTGAAGGCACCCAGGCTGGGATTCTTATCATAACCCAGCTCCAGGCCAAAGTACTGGTCGCTGTTGGCACTCGTCAGGTAGTTCTTATTGATCCCTGTGAGCCAGCCGCGGATATTGTAAGTGTAATCCAGCTTGGCCAGTTCACTGCCGCCAGCCGGTTTGGTACCCAGTTTCTTTTGGGTGAGTTGGCCCAGTGCATCATATTGCAGCTCCGATATGGTTTTGTAGCTGCTCATGGCATTACTGTTCACATCCGTGTTGCGCAGCTTCTTTTCCGTTTTTACAATGCGGCCGAGGCTGTCCAGGGTATTGCGGGTCACGATGCAGGTGGTCTGTCCGCCCATGCCCGTTTTGGTGATCTCTGTTACTGTCACAAGGGGTGTTCCTGTCCAGGTGTATTGCATCGTAGTGATCTCGTATCCGCCCACATCCTCTTGCTGGTGCTGGATCAGCCGGCTTTTATCATCATAGAAACTGATAGACGACAGGTAAGTGGAAGTGCCGGGTATCCTGGCCCTGGCCCCCGTGATGAGTCCTTTCAGCTGGGCCTCGGTGCACTGGGTCACCGCCTGCGGATAAGGATAGGTGCTGTTGCTGGCCGTTTCCAGGTATAGATCATGCCCGCTGCTGATCGTTGGGTAACCGCCCAGCCACAGATAGTTGTCGTAGTAGGTAGTGGTCAGCTCCTCATAGGTTTGCCCGGCCAGGTTGGGATAAGCAATGCTGGGATAGGCTGCGCTGTAATGGGTGGCCAGGGGGCTGCTGTTATTCCACAGGCCGGTGGAAATAGGCCTGTTGATGGAATCATATTGCGTGTACAGCCATTTTACCGGACTGCCCGCTCTCATATTGGAATCCTGCAATAATACCAGCCGGTTACGCGCATCGTATACCATGTATACCGCGCCCGCCCCCGGCACCTTTTTCATCTGCATGCGGCGCTGACCATCATACTCATAGCGGAAGCACTGCTCCTGCAGGATCACCCCGCTGTTCCAGTTGATGTTCCAGCTGTTGGCCTGCAGCAGTTCCACCCCGCGGGGCTGGATCACCGCCCGCTGTTGTTTGATAATATCATAAATGGTATAGGTACAATACCAGCCATAGTGACCCTTGCCGGTACCGGTATCGGCGGCCGAGCTCCATTGCACTTTTTTAAGAACGATATAGCCCCGCCGGTTGATGAACTCGATCACCTGTTTGCCGTTCTCATCGATGGTTACGTTTTTGAGCAATTCCCCGGGCTTGTACAGGCTGTCGCAGCTATAGCTGCCAAAGACACCCATGCTGCCGCTGTTGGTCACCTTCCAGATGCGTACGCTGTCGGTGATGGTATTGACCCAGTATTTGTTTTCGATGCCACGGCCCGCATTCACCCAGCTGTTACCGGGCGCGTAGCTGCGCTGCACACGGTTGAGCGGAGAGGCTTCAAACTCAGTTTTACTATAATAAAAAGTCTCACCCTGTCCGTAAATGGGGCTACCCGTATTGCTGTTGCTGTAAAACCAGTTCTGTTGCTGGAAGGGATTGGTCTTAAAGCCGCCGTCACTGATCGAAGTATTGCCACCAGTGTTATTGGCCGCAAAAGGCAGGTATTGCCGTTGTAACCTTCCCCAGTCATCATACACCACCGGACTCACCAGGTCCACGGCACTGCCGCCGGTAGGATAGGAACCTTGCTTCATCACCGTTTGTACCGGCCGGCCCAGCCCGTCATAGTACTGGATAGCAATACGCGCCTGGCGCAGGCCACTGTTGGTAGTAAAGTTGGCATCGCTGGTATCGGGCTTTACGGCCGTCCAGGTGGTCACTTTATTGTTGCTAATACCTCCATAAGCAGCAGGTGTTACTACACTGCCATCCTGGGCATGGAGCATACTGCTGAATAGCAACAAGGCGCTGAGCAGGCCCGCTATATCGTGGTTCTTTCTCATGGCTGTTTTGTTGGATTGGTGAGAGAGTCTGTTTCCTGTTTTGTGCGTACCTGTTGTTGTAATTCAAACTGCTCCCGGTCCATTTGTTGCTGCTGCCGGTAACGCAGGTATTTTACTTTTCCCAATACCGTTTGGTAAATGCTATCGCGCTGGTAAGTTGCCTGGGCCAGCTTGTCTCTGAACTGCGGTGTTCGCCAATACTGTTTGAATACCTGGCGGCGATTTGCCCGCTCCTGCAACAGGGCCTGATACAAGGCGGCTTCCTGCTCAGGCTGTACGAGGATGCTTTTTTTCAACGTGGCGATGGATGCCTGTGCAATGGTAGAATCGTTCACAGATTGTTTGGATAATTCCTGCCGGCACAGGGCGGTCAGCGGAAGTCCTATCAGCAAATACAGGATTATCTTCTTTTTCATATACCTGGGTTGTAGGTTATTGACTAATAGAGGAGGTGGCATAATTAAATTTCTGAAGCACATTATTCAGGTAATCCCTGATGCGGATCAGGCGACCATAACCGTCATAATCGTAGTATTGTGTATTGCCCTGTAGATCGGTCATGGACGATATCCCAACGGCTGGCAGCCAGGTGTAGGTGGTTACCCGGGCTTTAGAACCTGCCAGGCCGGTCCTGATCTTGTTCAGCTCCGTGCGCAGGGCCGCATCACTGGCGGGGCTTTGCAATACCGCATTGTTGACCAGGGCAGCCACGGTGGCCAGATCACTACCGGCCACTTTGGCCACTACATATTTGTTGTTGTACCCCCACAGGTATACCTCTTTGGCATTGTTGGTGATGTACTGCTCCTGCACGTTGCCGGTAGTATCGTAGGCCGGGAAATTGAGTATGGTAGAATCGGTCAGGCCAGCATATGTTTTGATAGCCGCGGGGTATTTTTTTACCGTATGGTAATAGCCGAAGGTCGATTTGGTGCCGCTTATAAAAGTGGAATCACTGCCTTTTTTCTCATAGGTAGCCACCTCCAGCGGCACCAGGTAATTTTTGACCAGCAGGGTATCCTTCATGCTTTTGTCGGCGACGCTCAGCCCTAGTTTAAAATCTGTATTGGCGTTATAAGCATAGCGATTCCAGGTATCGGTAGTATATCCATCATTGGCGGTGATCTTCACGCGGCTGATCCCTCTTTTATTCAAGGCATGGTAATAGTCATACTCCGTTTTAGTTTGCAGGTTACCGCTGGCCGTATACCGGGTGGTGATCTCCTTTTGCGGCTGATAGTTCACATCAGCGTCTAGCATACCGCCATCAGTACAAAAGCCGGTGCTGGTATTGTATAAGGATATCTTGTATCCCCAGCAGGTATTGAACGGAGGAGCGTCGCCCGCTTTGGCGATGAATTCCGTGCTGTCGAGCTGTAAGAGATTACCCGCCTGGTTGTAATAACGCCTTGATAATAACTGCCCCCTGCCGGTGGCGCGGCTTTCGGGGTTATTGGCGGGGAAATCGAAAAACATCCAGTTGAAATCAGGTTCAAAACGGTAGTAACTATCTGTATAGCCGTTGCCATCTTCTATTACCCGAATGTTGGGATACACCACATAAGAACCGCCGTCGGAATTGAGGGGGTAATTGCTTTGCGCAGCAATCCGGATCTTGTCGCATTGTTTGGAAGGACAGGAAGTACGATACAGCAGCCGCGGGTAAGATACCAGCATGCCGCTCGTGAGGGTGGTATCGCCCGGTAGCCAGTATTTAAACCGGGTATAGTGGTGTTTGTTGGTTAAAGGATCATAATCGTCAACGGTCTTCACCCGCAGGCCGCCTACCTGCTGGTTTTGCTTCTTGTAGGTATCACCATATTGACTGATTGTATTGTTGGTAAGGTTCAGCTCATCCCACCAGCAATGCACGGATTCAAGGAAAGGAAAGTTATAGTTGTCCTCTACCTTCAGGGTGTAACTGCCATTGGACAGGAAGTAATAATTGTCATAATCATTGGTAAAAGTAGCTACCAGTACACCCGATTTATAGATCTTAACAGCCAGGCCAGGCGATATGCCTTCAATGTCGTAATTGAAAAAGGCATAGCCGTTGCTGCTGTTCACCGTAAAGTTGCGGGTATAAGCAGGTACATTAATGAGGTGTACAAATTCGGTGGTATCGAATGAACGGGTAATATGATCATCTGCATCGGGCTGCAGGCCGCCCGCTGTATAGGCATAATGGCGGTACAGCGCCTGGTTGCCTTCATAGTCAAACTGCCGGTAGCCGCCCGAAGGGAAGCTGATGCGCTGCAAGGTATTGGCAATGGCGGCTGAAGCATTGGCCCTTCTTTCGCCATAACCCTTTACGCCCACCGTAGTGGTCATCCAGGTGTAAATGCCATTGGGAATGATAGAGGTATTAAAAATGTTGCCATTATAATAACCCCAGTAATCGACATTGTTTGAATACCGGTCGGGCAGGTTCACCCCTTCTTCATAGGTAAAGGAATGGGTAAGGCTGTCGGTGCCGCTGGCCGGTTGCTCCGATATATTTTTTAGTTTCAGCCGCCGGTACCGGGCATTGTACTTCGCCTCCGTAAGAGAACCGCCATAAGAAGAAAAGGGCTGGCCAAAATAGTCATAGTTGAAGTTGAATTTCTTCCGAAGTGTATTGGCTGCATCCCTTACCTCTACGGAGTTGAGCTTTACCGGCTGCCCGTCGATCCTGCTGCCATAATTGAATTGCACGATCTCGGGGCCGATCGTGATCTTCTGCACCAGGTACTCCGTCACACTGCCACCTATAAACTGGTCATACATGGTATTGTCGCCTGCATCACAGCCCGTGGTGGTGCCGCTGAAATAAACGCTAAGCGCCGCCAGCAGCCTGGTTTCGTTGGAAGAGGTGACACTGCTGTAATCAAATGTGGCCAGCCTGGCGCCATTCATATCATACACTTCCATCAACTGCCAGGACGCATAGTGACTGTCGGCGCCGGAGGTCAGGTCCTTGGCATAAACCGTCCCTGCTTTGTTAAAACCAAAATAATAGACCAGTCCCTTATCGTCGGTAATGACATAAGCGCCCACCTGGTTGTACGGCCCCATCCTGATGGGCTGCACTTTTACATCGGCAGTCGATTCAATGACATACAGGTTGCCCGCTTCATTAAAAATGAACTTGCCTGAAATACCGTTGAAGTTGAACAGGAACAGATCGGGCTCCGAATCATAGTTGCCATTGGCATAGGCTACCAGGTGGGTCTGTGCAAACTGACTTGGTTTAAGACTGTTGTGCAGGAGGCCTACCGGGTAGGTTTCATCGGCCTGGCCGCCGCGTACGATCCTTGTGATCATGCCGCCGGTCGACAAGCTCCACCCGAGGCCCGCTGTACTGGCATACTCTTCCACTTTTATCCCACCCGCATTGTAGTTAAGTGATACCGACAGGTTGTACCCTTTATATCCATAGCTGTACAGGGGAATGGAAATGGAAGGGATACCGGTAAAGGATTCAGCCGGTTTTTCAAAAGTCTTGAACAAGGCTGCTGCATTGGGGGCTATAGGTTGGTATTGAGGAAGGGAACCTATATCCTGCGCGGCAGCACAATAAAATAGCAGGATGCCTGCAAACACGATGATGGAGAATCGCATGGTAAATTGATTATCGGTTTAGAGAATTATTTTTTGAAGTCATAGCCCACCCTGCACACAAATGGCTGCGAGCGGGGCTGCTGCCGGTAGCTCAGGAAATCCCATAGCAATTGTATTTTGCCGGCAAACCTTTTACCCGCCTGATATTTTTTACTGAGCCCTACCAGCCCGCTTTGTTGCCAGCGGGGGCCTGTAGACAGCAGAGACATAGCAGGCAGTGGCAGATCATTGACTGCCAGCCTCGGACGATAATTGGCTTCCAGGCCACCGCTTAGCCAATAAGTTTTCCTGATCTTCCAGTCCACAAAACTTCTTAATCCCGCTCCCTGGTTCGACACGGCAATATGATTCCATCCCTGGCCCCAACCCACTTTGTAAGAGGCGCCTATACCTGCTACAGACCGGTCATTGAGCTTATACCCAAGGGACACACCTATATCCGTAGTGACCGGGAAATAATTAGTAGCCCTTTGCGATTGCAGATTGGTGCCCCATTCCAGGCGTTGTTTGAACGTTTTTGTTTTTTGCCGGTTGGGTTTGAAGTCCGGCATATCGCTCGCGGGTCCGGCAAGGCCACTGCTTATTTTATCTTTTATTTTGTTCAGGGCTGTTTGCGCAGTTTGTATTTGTTGTTGCAGGAGTTGCTGGGCATTGGGGCCTCCCACTGCCAGTTGCTGTTGTATCAGTTCATTGACCGAAGCACGGGTTTGCAGACTGGCATAACTGGCCTGGGAAAAGGAACCCGGATCGCTGCCGGGCAGCCGGAATAAAGCGGCCAGCTGACTATGCCGTCGCATGAAATCCTGGAATAACGGCATAGCGCTTAACAGATCGATCACCTTACGCTCCAACTTTGAAGGATGTTGTAATAGCTCTTTGTATTCGTTGAGCTGCTGGTTGTAATAATATACCTGTTGCT
Source organism: Paraflavitalea soli (assembly GCF_003555545.1). Classification (GTDB taxonomy): domain Bacteria; phylum Bacteroidota; class Bacteroidia; order Chitinophagales; family Chitinophagaceae; genus Paraflavitalea; species Paraflavitalea soli. The sequence continues at coordinate 2,494,747 of NZ_CP032157.1, forward strand.
TCAATCTCCTGATCTCCCGGGTAAGGCCCAGCCCCTCTAGTTTTTCGATGAGCAGCTGCTGACGCTGTTGTAGCAGCTCATTGATCCTGCTGCCTTGCTGCAGTTGCCGGTTCAATGCCTGCATACCGGCACTGCTTTGCGTGAGCTGTTTTGACAACTGCTCACCTGGTTGCAGTAATTGCGGGTGTTGACTCAAAAAGAGCAGGGAGGTTTGCAGGGTGTCCTTATAGGGGAGATAGACGGTAGGATTATCCGTGTTGTTGGCGATGGAGGAATCCGATAGCAGCAGGTTGAAATTGTTTTTCAATGCCCGTCCGGCAGTGGAATCATGCCTCACCAGTTTGCGCAGCAGCTTTTGCTCCTCCCGCTCTATTTTTTTTAAGTAACGGACAGTGTGCTGTTGGATCTTTTCCTGTAATACCAATGACCTCCTTTGTACCTGTTCCAGGTAATTGATGGGCACCTGGTCTGGGAGATCAGGCTGCTGTCCGTTGGATTGCGTAGGGGCAATAAGGGGCAGGCATATTATCCCTGCGATAATAGCAATACAATAGCGCATAAGCAGTTGGCTTAATGAATAAGAAATAACTGGGCTACTGGCAAAGCAGTAACTTTTGTAATAAATGACTACTGTTGTGTAATAAATGACTACTGTTGGGAAAACTGTGCTTTTCTTAGATAACTAACCGAAGAATGAATAACCGAAGTGCGGTGATGAGCAGTCGCTCATCTGTGATACAAGATTAATGATCTTTATCGAACATTGCAAACAGTCATCCCCGTTTAACCATTCTATGCATATTTTATCCGTGGCAACTATAATACTATAGCGCCTGTTTCAACAGTCATGATCAGTAGTTACGGAATTGAATGGCTTCATCATTGCGGAAGAAAATGGCAGGGAAAATCATCTGTCACAACGTAACAAGATTTGGAGTGATGGCCAAGGAGACCGCATTAAAAAACGAAAAATAATTCCATTCGCATAAGTCGACATCACAGCCATCCTCCTGCGCCAGCACTCACTGCACGTTTCTCCCTGCTCAGTAGCTCATTACTCGCTTCATACTAAATACATTAAAAACCGCCACACAAAATTATTGCGGCATGCCACGCACTCATCCTGAAAATGATTGCGCTTCCCTGGAAGGCATATTTAAAACCTACCAGATAATTTTCCGGAGCCTGCAGCTTGCCCCGTAAACGATTATCCTGATTTACCCCCCTTTTTGTGCTATATACCCCCGCTTTTGTTTACGCCGGGTGCTTATTTTTGGTAAAAAGCCCGGTGAAATGGGCATAAAGATGAACTATGATACTACGATTTATTACAAGCCTGTTTTTCTGCGGTTGTTTGTTCTCCGCTGCTCATGGTCAGATTGCCAAAGAGATAAACCCCGGGGAACCGTGGCCCGACAATAACGGAAACCATATCCAGGCGCATGGCGGCGGTATTATTAAATTAGGTAAAACCTATTACTGGTATGGTGAAGGCCGGGCAAAAGGACTGGACACGAATTACCGGTATGTAGGCTGTTATTCATCAAAGGATCTGATGAACTGGCAATTCCGCGGTTATGTACTGAAGCAGGGTGACCCGGAAAACCTGGGCCCAAGGTGGGTGATGGAGCGGCCTAAAGTTTTTTACAATAAGAAAACAAAGAAGTTTGTGATGTATTTCCACCTCGATGATAAACCCTATAAACTGGCAAGGGTTGGGATTGCTGTAGCAGATAAGCCAGACGGACCGTTCAACTACGTGAAGAGTTTCCGCCCCCTCGGAATGGAAAGCAGGGATATCGGCCAGTTTATAGATGATGATGGCACCCCTTACCTGATCTTTGAAAGCCGTCCATCCAAAGGCTTTTATATTGCCGCCCTTTCGGAGGATTACATGGATGTGGAGAAGCAGGTATCTTTCATTCAGGCCCCACTGGAAGGAGGAGCCATTGTACATTACCAGGGGCTATATTACGCTATCGGCTCTGCATTGACCGGCTGGAGGCCCAATGCCAACAAGTTTGCAACCGCAACAACACTCGCAGGCCCCTGGTCGGAGTTTACGGATATCGCTCCCCCGGAAACAAATACCTACAGTTCTCAATCGACCATGCTGTTGAAGGTGGAAGGAAAAAGATCAACTACGGTGATCTTTATGGCCGACCAGTGGAAACCCTCCACACAATGGGATTCACGCTATCTCTGGATGCCCGTGGAGATCGGAGAGGGTAAGCTATGGGTACCCAGGCCACGCCCCTGGTCCATAGACGTAAAAAAAGGAACATGGAGGTTTAAATTGTGATCCTGACACGAATAATGATTAATTTGCCAGTGATTGCACCTGCCAGTCCGGAATGATGACCGTTGTCCAGAACGGTCGCTGTATCCCGGCCCCGGGGACCATCGGATTAACAAGTGTTGTGATGAGCAAAATCATTGTTCGATATACTGCATTATGGGTTGCTCTGTTCCTATGTTCGTATGCCTACACCCAGATACCGGTTACCTACCTCGGTATCAACCAGGGCTTGTCCAACAACTCCGCAAGATGCATCCTGCGGGACAAACGCGGATTCATTTGGATAGGCACCTTCGATGGTTTGAACAGGTATGATGGTTACGAGTTCCGCGTATTCCGCAAGCAACCTAATGATTCCAATTCCCTTATCGACCCCGTCATCTATACCCTGGGGGAAGATAGGTCAGGGAATATATGGGTGGGCACAAGGCAGGGGCTTAGCGTTTACAATGTGGCAACCGACCGGTTTAGCCACCTGGGTGTACAGGGAGGCCCGGCCATCCTGAAAGATGTGGTTCGCGCAATTGCTACCGATCATCAAAACAACGTATTTATTGGTACAGAGAATACCGGTTTGCTGCTTTGTGCCGGAGCAAGCCAAACCGCTTCGCGTATTAAGTTGATCGCCGGGCACGACAGCATAACTGCTTATAGCGTCCAGTCGCTCGAAGTTACTGCCGAAGGAAAACTGTGGGTTTTTGTGCAGAACCGCGGGTTATTTATATATGATAAGCCTTCGGGCACCCTCCAATACGTGGATGGCACCGTAAAAACAGCGCCTGCCCTTGAATCCTCCGGCAATATTGTCTGGATAGGATCATCAAATGGTCTATTTGAATACAATACAACCGATCGCACCTGCACCAACCGGCTGAACGGGCAGCAAGGTCAGTTAAGATCTGCCAGGGTGAACGCCTTGACGCTGGATAAAAGCAACCGTCTTTGGATAGGTACTATCGGTGGCGGTATTACCATCTGGGACCGTTCTTCCGGCAGGACCGAACAGCTTGATGCCGGCGATTCCAAATATTCCCTCTCCAGTGTGGATATAAGTGTAATTCTGGATGATCCGGAGTCGCGCAAATGGATCGGGACACAAAAAGCGGGAATTAATATTATTGACTGGCAGCGGAATCGCTTTCGCACCGTTGCCCATGACCCCGCAGCTCCAGGAAGGTTCAAAGGAAATTTTGTAACTGCATTTTATGAAGCACCGGACGGTCAATTGTGGATTGGCACTGATGATGCCGGGGTGAATATCTGGAACAGGAAGAACGACACCTTCTTTAGCCTCGCACGTGTGGCAAATACCGGCGTACGCCTGCCTTCCAATGCTATCACCTATATATGCGGCGATGGTCCGGATGATACCTGGCTGGCGACATTTGACGCCGGTATCATCCGGGCGCAACACAATGGTAAAATCATCCGGACATACAAATGCATAAACCCCGCTACCGGCTTTGAAGATCCTGTTGTATGTGTGCTCTACAAAGACCGCTCCGATACCCTTTGGGCCACCACCCTGCGCCGGGGAAACAGGTATGCCGCCCTGTATTTTTATAACCGGCAAGCCGACAGGTTTGATGCCTTCGATACACGCCTGTCAGATCTTTTTGCTTTTACGGAAGACAGGAATGCCCAACTCTGGGGTGGTAATCTCAGTCAACTGGTCAGGATCGACAGGCAACAAAAGAAACATGCCTTTTTTGACATAGGGGTGGCAGTCCACGCCATCTATGAAGACCGCTCGGGCAGGCTCTGGATCGGTACCGAAGGAGGAGGATTGATGTTGTTTGACAGAAAGCTGGGGAAGGTAACCGCAGTGTATACCACAGACCAGGGGTTGTGCAACAACTCCGTACTCACCATCAACGAAGATGCACAGGGAGCTTTATGGATCAGTACCTTTAACGGCCTGTCCCGCTTCGATCCTGCCACCCATACCTTCAGGAATTACTACCATAACGATGGCCTGCAAAGCAACCAGTTCAACTACAATGCAGCATTGAAATTACAGTCTGGCGAGTTGATGCTGGGCGGTATCAATGGCTTTAATATTTTCAACCCGGCCAACATTAAGCCGGTGAATGATACGCCCGCCGTGGTGATCACAGGTGTAAAAGTAAGTAATGCACCCGTCAGGTATGGCAGTCCTTATACGATGAAGAATGAAATAGCAGATGGCGTCATGGAACTGCGGGTCCCCTACGATAAAGCAGCCCTTACCTTTGATTTTGCAGCACTCGAATACTCCCTGCCGGAAAAAATATCCTATGCTTATTACCTGGAGGGATGGGACAGGAACTGGAACTACAGCGGCTCCCTGCGCACAGCAGGTTATACGCATCTTTCAGAGGGCACTTATACATTCCGCGTAAAAAGTACAGATGCAGAAGGACTTTGGAATGGCAGGGAAACCATAGTCCGTGTCAGGGTATTGCCCCCCTGGTACCGCTCCTGGTGGGCTTACCTGTTTTATAGTACAAGTTTGGCCTTACTGGTGGTAGCCTGGTGGCGTTACCGCATAAAACAGGCAAAATTGAAATATGAAATAGCCATTGCCAATTTCAATACCGAAAAGGAAAAACTGGAAAAAGATAAACAGCGCGCTGAATACGAAAAAGAGAAAGCTGTACTGGAAGGAGAACGTTTGCTGAATGAAAAAGAAAAGGAGTTACAGAAAAAACAACTCGACTTCTTTACCAGCATCACCCATGAGTTCCGTAGCCCGCTCACATTGATCATTAACCCCGCAAAAGACCTCGTGAAGAAAACGGATGCAGAGGGGCTGATGGAAAACCGGCGTGAACTGACGGCCATTTACCGCAATGCGCGCCGCTTGCTTAGCCTGGTGGACCAGTTGTTATTTTTCCGCAAAGCAGATACTTCACTGGACAAGATCACGGTTGCCAACCTGAATTTTTATTCCCTCTGCTACGAGATCTACCTGTGTTTTGTGCAACAGGCAACAACCCGCCATATCCGGTTTGAATTCATTGGCCCCGATCCATCCCTGGAGTTGTACGTGGACCGCGAAAAAATGGAGATCGTTTTATTCAACCTCATATCGAATGCATTAAAATATACCCCTGAGGGAGGAAAGATTGCCGTACAAATAGAAGAGGAAAGCAACCATGTGCTGCTCACCGTTGCAGATACGGGGGCCGGCATTCCCGGGTCGGCGGGAGAAAAGATCTTTGAGAAATTTTATAAGGCCGAAAGAGAAGCCGGGGGAAGCAAGCCCGGCTTCGGGATCGGTCTCTACCTGGTCCGGCAAATTGTTACCGCCCACAAAGGGTCCATAGCTTATGAAAGCCAACCCGGTGTTGGCAGCACCTTCCGGGTCCAACTGCTTAAAGGACATGCTCATTTCAACCCTGAAGTGATGGCACAAACAGCCCTCCCGCAGCCTTTGTCCCTGACGGAATTGATAAAAGAGGCAGACACAGATATCACGGAAGAAAAGGCCGGCGCTGAGCACTGGCCGGTAACGGTGGAACCCATTCTGACCGGCAAACAGTTGATGCTGGTTGTCGATGACGATCCTGCTATCCGCCGGTACATCACGGAAATTTTCCAGGACAGGTTCTCCCTGTATGAGGCCGGTGGCGGGGCAGAAGGATTGGCACTGGCGGAAAAACAGGTGCCGGACATTATTATCAGCGATGTAAAAATGGAACAGGGCGATGGTATTGATTTTTGTAAAGCCATCAAAAGCCATTCCGCCCTTGGTCATATACCCGTGATACTGCTGACCGGCACACACAGCTCCGAACTGAAACTGGAAGGTATTGAAGGCGGGGCAGACGACTATATCATGAAACCGTTTGACAGAGAACTGCTGCAGGCCAGGGTGACCGGCCTGTTAAAGAACAAGGATAACCTCCAACGGTTCTTTTTCAACGAGATTACCCTCAATAAACAGGATCAGAAGATATCAGGAGAATATAAAGAGTTTCTTGACCGGTGTATCTCCATTGTAGAGGATCACCTGGATGATGAGGACTTTTCTGTGCTGCAACTGGCGGCAGCAATGGACAAGAGCTATTCAAGCATTTATAAAAAGATCAAGCTGATTTCCGGCCAAACAGCCAATGGGTTCATCCGTTTTATCCGGCTACGCAAGGCCGCGGAACTTTTCATCAATACCAACCACAATGTAAGCGAAGTGGCTTTCCAGGTCGGCATCTATGACCCCAAATTCTTCCGGGAGCAGTTCAGCAAGCTGTTTGGAATGAAGCCATCCGAATACATCAAAAAATACCGCAAACCATTCCAGGACAGGTTTACCATCACCGGCGACGGCGGAAAATGATCGCATTGACCCTCTTTTTTGTGAAAAAATCATGATTCACCCCTCCATTTATGATTATACCCCCCTGCCAATAGGGCAGCTCCCACCCTATTTTTGATGCGTAAACGGATCTTATCTGTTTTCTTGTCATCCAACGATTGCATATCAATCTACTGCTATTATGAAAAAGAAATTATGCCTACAGGGTGTTTGCCGCCTGTTGTCCTGCTTGTTAATTAACATTATAGGGATCAGCTCCGGAGCAGCGCAGACCGTATCAGACACTGCCGCCGGTGTTTTTAAAGAAGGCCGCGATACGATCATCAGCCCGCAACAACCCGTAGAACTATTATTCGGAAAACTTCCTTCGCACCGGGTCCTCCAGTCAATTTCAACCGTCACTACTCCACAATTAGTGACCACCCCTTCGCCCAACATTCTCCAGGCACTGCCAGGAAGAATGGCCGGCTTGAATATCGGCTTCTCCAGCGGCGGCCCCGGTCTTGATGGCAACGGAATGTTCTTTAATATACGCGGAGCCAGGGCCCAGATCATCCTGATCGATGGTGTCGAAAGAGGATACCTGTCTATCAATCCAGAGCAGGTCGAATCAATATCCGTGTTGAAAGACGCGCTTTCCACCGTGATGTTTGGTCAGCGCTCCTCCTATGGCATTATCGCTATCAGAACAAAAAAAGGAGATGTTGGCAAGCCCCGCATTTCATTTACTGCCCAAACGGGTTTTGAAACACCTATAGCGCTTCCTAAACCCTTATCTGCCTGGCAGTATGCCACCTTGTACAATGAGGCCAGGCAAAATGATGCCGGAAATACGCCGGTTACTCCCCAATATACCCAGGCCCAGATTGATGCCTACAAAAACCAAACAGATCCCTATGCCTGGCCCAATGTGGACTGGTACAATACAGTACTGAACAAAAGAGCCGGTGTAGAACGCTACAATCTTAATATACAAGGTAGCGGTAAGGGGTTCAGGTATTTTGTTGACCTGGATAATATGAGAGAAAAGGGGATCATTAAAACCAGTGACATTAATAAATACAATACAAATGCTCAACTGAACAGGTATTCCCTGCGTTCGAATGTCGGAGTGGATGTAACGCCTGTCACGTTTGTGCAATTGAACCTCTTCGGCCGTTTTCAACGTTACAACCAACCGGGCGGAGGCGTTGGAGGCATTTTTTCATCCTTGTTAACGACTCCCCAACTGGCTTATCCTGTTTTCAACCCAAATGGAACGCTGGCCGGCAGCGACAAATACCAGGGTAATGCCAATATCTGGGGGCAGGCCGTGGCACGGGGGTATCAGTTTCAGGATGTAAGGGATATTGCAGTGGACCTTGAAGTTACTCAAAAACTGGATGTGCTTACAAAAGGGCTTGTCCTGAAAGCGAAGGCTTCCAACAACAATACGACCTATTTCACCACCACACGGGGCAAAAATTTTGAAGTATTCCAGTACCAGAATGGGGCTTATACGAAATATGGGGCAACAACAGAACAAACAACCGGAGGAGGCGCCAACGAAAGATACCGCATTGTGTACCTCGAAGGATCACTTGGTTATGACAGGACTTTCAACAAGCATGCCTTTTCTGTTTTGACGAATGCCAGCCAGCAAAGCAGGCTGGCATTCAATACCACCAACCTGCCGGAAAATTACACCGCCTGGTCGGGCAGGCTGAACTATTGCTTTGATGAAAGATACGTAGCCGAAGGGGCTGTTAGTTATGCCGGATACAACTGGCTGGCCCCCGCCAAACGCTGGGCAACTTATTGGGCCGGAGGGATTGGCTGGAACCTGCATAAAGAAGCCTTCATCAGTCGCAACCTGCCTTTTATCAGCAACCTGAAATTAAGGGCCAATTATGGATTGACCGGCCAGGTGAATGCCGGGTACTTTTCCTATATACAAACCTATTTCGGCGCCAATGGTTATTGGTTTGGCTCCGGCTCTTCACTTGATAAAAGCTCCGGTGAAAATGCCATTGCCAATACAGGACTTACTCCTGAAAAAGCCAAAAAATTCGATGCAGGCATTGATCTTGGTCTATGGAATAATAAATTGACAATAACTGCCGACTACTTCTTCAATAAGTTCTATGATCTTGTTGCCGCACCTACCCTTACTACCGCTGTATTTGGCGCCGGCTACCCGCTTCAGAACTACCAGCGGTTCAACTATTGGGGTACAGATATCTCCCTGACCTGGCAACAGCGCCTGAAAGCGTTTAACTATTTTGTTTCCGGTAACTTCTCCCTGGTTCAATCAAAAGTGGTTTACAATGCAGAATTGCCTAAAAATTATGACTACCAGATCACAACCGGAAAGCCGGTAGGACTGCAATATGGATATACTGCTATCGGTTTGTTTAGATCGTATGAGGAGATCAATGATCCTGCTACCGCCGTGATGCCTTCATCGCCCAAGTCATCCCTGCGGCCCGGAGACATACGGTACCTCGACCGCAACGGCGATGGTCAGATTACCGTCGATGACCAGGCGCCAATTGGCAATGCAAAACCTACAGTATATTATGGCCTCAATACCGGTTTTAGTTTTAAAGGCCTTGATCTTTCCATACTTATCCAGGGCACATTCAATCGCCAGAGTTATGTAAGCGGCGATTTCATGAACGGATATGGAAACAGTGGGCAGAACAATGCGTATGAGTACAACCTGGGCCGGTTTACAGCAGCAACGGCCGAAACGGCAAAACAGCCGAGGCTGTGGTTGGGCAATAACACCAACAACACCCAAACCTCCTCTTTTTGGTTGAAGGATAATGATTTTGTACGCCTCAAAAATGTAGAAATAGGTTACACCTTCCCGGAAAAATGGTCCCGCAAAATTGGCATCCCTTCAGCACGCCTGTTTGCCAATGGATTGAACCTGCTTACCTGGGCGGAAATCCATGACCTGAGAAAAGATATGGATCCCGAAGTCTGGGGAGCCTCTTATCCTATCATGAAGATCTTCAATTTCGGTATCAACATTAAATTTTAACTGGTAATGTATTGCTGTATGAAAAAGAATTATGGCTGGATCTGTTTTGCATTCGTTGCAGTCATCTTTACAGTATCATCCTGTAAAAAAGCATTTGAAGACAAACCGCTTGAACTGCTTACTATAGACTTTATTTTTGATCAGAATGACCCTACCGGGGACCAGGCCTATAAATGGGTAACAAATATCTATTCAAAGATCCCTTCCGGGTACAACCGGATGTTGGGAGGTTCCAGTTTGGGTGTTAGTAGTTCAGTGAGGACCAACATTTCCCTGGTACCCTTGGAATGCTTTTCCGACGATGCCGTTCCAAGTGCCGATGGAAATGAGGCATGGAATATCATTCGCGGTGGTTACAGCCCGCTTATTACATTTGATGACAACTGGGGCAATTGTTACAGCGCTATAAGGGCTGCAAACATTTTTCTAAATTATTATCAGCAGGTCCCCTGGGCAGATTCTTCCCGCAAAGTATGGCTGCCCAACGAAGCGCGTGCACTCAGGGCCTATTTTTATTACGAGTTGATCAGGAGGTATGGAGGTGTACCACTGTTAGGTGATAAGGTCTTCGACTCCAATGATCCTGAATTATTGAAATTGAAACGCAACAGCTTTGAAGAGTGCGTAAACTACATTGTAGCAGAGCTGGATATGGCTAAAGACAGTCTGCGTCCCGACGCCTCCCTGGCCGGCAGAACAACCGATGCCGATTTCGGAAAAATGCGCAAAAGCATTGCGTTGGCAATTAAAGCAAAGGTATTGCTCCTGGCTGCAAGCCCGTTATTTAACCCTTCCCCTACCCCCGACAGGTCCTATACCGGGTACCCTTCCTACAATGCTGAAAGATGGAAAGCAGCAGCAGATGCAGCAAAAGCATTAATAGACCTGGGAATTTACGACCTGGAGCCTAACCGTTATACCCTGATGTTGCAAAGGGCCAACAAGGAACACATTTTCTTCCGGATGAGTGATCCCCGTATTGACAATTCCTACTCCTATTATATGTCTCCGCCGGGATACAAGCCGGCAAACCGCAATAGTGAAGGACGGGTAAGCCCTACGCAGGAATTTGTGGACGCCTTCCCCATGAAGAATGGAAAAGCCATTACAGACCCGTCTTCTGGCTTTACTGCATCCAACCCCTACGCAGGCCGCGATCCCCGTTTGGACCAATCCGTATTCTATAATGGCGCTAAATGGCTGCAAAGACCCGTAGAAATTTTTGAAGGAGGTAGGGACAAACCGAACGACGTTACCCTGGCTGCCGTGCAAACACAAACCGGCTATTACGCCAAAAAATTTTGTGCCAACGACAGCAGCAGCGCCAATTATACAACCACCTTTTTCCGGGACGGTGGCTTTGTTCCACCCTGGTGTATTATCAGGTATGCAGACATTCTTTTAATGTATGCCGAGGCGCAAAATGAATATGCAGGACCTGATGCTGCTGTATATGCAGCTGTTGCGAAGATCCGTCAGCGGGCCGGCCTGTCCCCCTTTGCCCTGCCCCCAGGATTGTCGCAGGACCAGATGCGTGACGCAGTCCGGAACGAGCGCCGCATTGAGCTGGCATTTGAAGAACAAAGATTTTGGGATATACGCAGGTGGAAGATCGCGAAAACCGTTTATGGAACTGCCCTTCATGGCGTTACCATCACCAAAAATACCAATGGAACATTCAGCTATTCTCCGAAGGTGGTTACCACTCCCTATTTTACGGATGCCATGTACCTGTTTCCTATTGCCATAAAGGAGACCCAGGTAAACAGAAGCATGGAACAAAATCCCGGGTACTAAACCTTTGTTACAATAAACAACACAACATGAAAATTAAGATATTCATATTGATATGGCTTTCGCTGATGTCAACTGTTGCAGGGGCTCAGCATACCATCACAAGAGGCCGGGTTGTAAATGATAAAAATGAGCCTGTAAGCGGAGCTACGATTGCAGAACCTGGCGACCTGAAAAATGGGACCGCTTCTGATGAACAAGGCAATTTTGTCATCTCATTAAAACCTGGCAGTTCAAAAAAACTGACCGTCACCAGTGTTGGCTACCTGCCACAGACCATTACCGCAGTAGCAGGAACGCCCATACTGATCCACCTGTCGCGGGACTTAAAAGGTTTGGAAGATGTGGTCGTAATTGGTTATGGACGTCAGAAAAGGATCACCAGTACCGGTGCTGTTAGCACAGTAAAGGGGGAAGAGATCAGGTCCGTCCCTACAGCAAGCATTCAAAACACCCTTATCGGGCGCTTACCTGGCTTTTTCAGCCAGCAAAGAAGCGGACAACCTGGAGCTGACGCAGCCGATTTTTTTATCAGGGGAACCAACTCCCTCACCGGCGATAACGCACCGCTGATCATTGTAGACGACATAGAGTACGATTACACACAGCTTTCGCAATTAAACGTAAATGAGGTTGAATCTGTTTCCATCCTGAAAGATGCTGCTACGACCTCTATTTATGGATTAAAAGGAGCCAACGGGGTCTTGGTCGTTACTACAACCAGGGGGCGTATCGGAAAACCACGCATCAACCTCACAGTCGAAAGCGGCATCAATCAAACCATCCGGATGCCTACCTTCCTTGATTCGTATGCAACTGCCCTGCTAAGAAATGAAGCCACCATAAATGATGCATACGGACAGTCACAGGCCCCTGTACTCCCTTTTACCCCCGACGATCTGCAGAAGTTTAAAGACGGCTCTGACACTTATGGCCATCCCAATGTCAACTGGTCAGAAGTTTTATTTAAAAAAGCATCTACCCAATCACGCTATAATGTAGATATCAGCGGAGGAAATGCGCTGGTGAAATACTTTACATCACTGGGCTATTTTTCCCAGAATGGTATTTTAAAGGACTTCAAGCCCGTGGGTGACTATGTCAACACCAATTATTTTTACAGGCGCTTTAATTACCGGTCAAATCTTGATATCACGCCAACAAAAACATTAAAGATCCGGTTTGATGTCAATGGCCGCTTTGAAACCGTTAACAACCCCAGCGGGACTGTAGAAGGGGCCGGGCTTTTTTATGAACTGGGCGCATTTCGCTATATGGCCCCCTATGCCATGCCGGTCATAAATCCCAATGGCAGTAGCAGCTATGCTTCACACCAGGGAGCGGTAACCAATAACGGCGCCATTAACCCTGCTTTCCGGTTGGCTAATGGAGGGTATATAAGAAGTTTCAGGAACAACTATAATATTGTGGTAGGTGCAGAGCAGCTGCTTTATTTTGTGACGCCAGGCTTGTCTGCTAAAGTGAATGTTTCTTATGCCGGTAATAACAATGAGGGCCGAAACCTGAACCGAAGTGGTTTACCGGCCTACAAATATAACGGCATTACGAACACCTACTTAATTAGGGACCCGGGGCAATACCGCATGCTGCCTTATTCAGTTGCTTCGCCCAGTGGCGCCTTTAATTCTACCACCATATTGCAGGCCTCACTCAATTATGACCGGACATTTGGCAGTCACCATTTCACCGGACTTTTGTTGCTCAATCAACGGAATTATATAAATGGTACCGCCATTCCCATCAACTACCGGGGCACAACTGCGAGACTGGATTATGATTTTAAGCGCAAATACCTCCTGGGCCTTACCATTGCCCGCAATGGCAATGATCTGTTCCAGGAAAACAACCGGTATGGAATATTTCCGGCAGTATCCTGGGGATATAACCTGGCGGAAGAGCCGTTTTTCAAAAAATTGTTTCCATTCTTCGATATGTTCAAGATCAGGGGATCTTATGGTCTGGTGGGATCAGACGCCAGGTATCCAGGCACCGTCAATTCCGTTATTCAATATGCTACAACCGGTTCAAATTATTATGGCAATACCACCGTGGAAGGTGCGCTGGTAAATCCGGATGTCACCTGGGAAAAAGAAAAAAAGACCGACCTGGGTCTGGAGCTTAGCATGTTCCAGGGAAAGCTTACACTGAGCGGCAGCTATTTTTATAACTTTCGTTATGACCAGTTGATCGATCAGAAAGACGTTTCCGCATTAATAGGGCAAGATCTTCCAAGCAGGAATATTGGTAAATCAGACAACCGGGGATTTGATGGAGTGATCACCTACAGGAATAATAATGGAAAGGTCAATTATTCCATCAGCGCCAATGCTTCTTATGCAATCAACCGTATTATTTACATCAGTGAGGCGCCGGATTATCCTTACCTGGCCCAAACGGGAAACAGGCTGAACTTAGTAAAGGGATATCATAATATTGGGTTCTACCAGCAGGATGATTTTGATGCGAACGGGAAAGTAAAGAAGGGCATTCCTGCTCCGCAATGGAGTGTTATACAGCCGGGTGACCTGAAGTATGTTGATATGAATGGGGATGGCATTATTACAGATGCTGATAAAACCTGGTTGTCGAAACCGAATTTACCCAGCACCGTTTTGGGCGCTGAATTTACAATTGGCTACAAGGGATTAACAGTAAGAGCGTTGTTGCAGGGATCGTTTGGCTATGCCGTGCAGGTAACGGCCGAAGGCGCAGGGGATGCCTTCAATGGCAACCTGCGTCCCTGGAACCTGGAGCGCTGGACACCGGCAACTGCTGCTACTGCTACTTATCCACGCATCGGACTGAATTCTAACATCAACAATATATCCTGGCAAACCATCTCTGATTTTTGGATGGCCAATACCTGGTATGCCCGGTTAAGATCACTGGAGCTGGCTTACCAGATCCCCCGGGGATGGTTAAAAAGCACCAGGATCATTCAGAATGCCAGGGTATATGTTTCAGGATACAACCTGGTGAATATACAGGAGATGGGTAAGTTTCAGCAGGATGCTGAAATTGCAAACGGCACCGGCGGCGCCTATCCCAACACGGCCAACTTCAACTTTGGCTTGCAACTAGGCTTTTAACGCTAAAAAAATCACTTATGACCAGACGAAAAATATACCGGGGCATCCTATTGGCAGGATTGGCTACTGTTACTTGTTTTACCGCCTGCAAAAAAGATTTCCTGGATCAGAAAAAATTATCAGCTATTGATGAAACAGCGGTTTTCCAGGACAGTACCAGGTCACTGGGCTTAATTAATAACCTGTATTCAAACCTGGGAATATCTTTTAACCCCAGGAGATTCAATAATACGGGATTGGACGCAGCCTGCGATGAATCGGAACCGCTGCCCGATCCCACTTTTTACACGTATCGGATTTCAAGTGGCGGCATCAATGCCAACAATGCCGATGGGGGACTGTGGGCAACTGCCTTCCGGATGATCAGGGCAGCCAATATCTTTTTGAAGAACAAAGACAGCATACCTGTAACCAATGCAACGAGAGACTACTGGGTGGGCCAGGTACGTTTTTTAAGAGCATGGTATCTCTTCACATTGATAAAACATTATGGTGGCATACCAATGATCGGGGATAAAATATTTGGCGATAATGAGAAGATAGATGTGGCACGCAGCTCCTACGAAACCTGCATTAAATACGTCACCAATGAGCTGGATGCCGCCGCAGCAGCACTCCCCCTCTCTTATCGTCCGGGCGATGTAAACCAGTTGAGAGTAACAAAAGGGACTGCATTGGCAGTAAAGGCAAGAATGCTTTTATACGCAGCCAGCCCCCTGGTCAATAGTGGGCCAAGGGCAGATGATCCGGAACATCTGCTCACTTTCCCCAGCGCAGATCCCGAACGCTGGAAGCAGGCTGCCGACGCTGCCAAAGCGGTAATTGACCTGGGCGTTTATAGCTTATATACCGCCTCTGCTACGCCCCTGTATACACTCTTCCTGCAAAATACCCCGCAGGTGGAACATGTGCTCGTTTATTGGCAACCCACGGCAACAAGCAATAATTTTTATGTCGAAGCCAGCTCAAATCCCACTTCCAGGGGAGGTATGAATGGGTGGACAGGAACCAAATATTTTCCAACGCAGGAGCTGGTAGATGAATTTGATATGATCAACGGGCTGCGGATAACAGATCCTGCTTCCGGTTATCCCGGTATTGGCAATGATATGTACAAGAACAGGGATCCACGGCTTACCACTACCCTTCATTATAATGGCGCTATCCGGAATATGGGCTCATTTGGCGACCAGCCCGTCAATACCTATACCGGCGTAATTCCAACAGGAAATGCAGCAGTCACCAGTGCAAGCGTTGACGGCATCTATACATCTACCGGCACCATAACAGGCTATTTCAGGTACAAAATGTGCAACGGCGCAGGTGGCGAGCTTTACCGTCCCTGGGTGGTAATGCGTTATGCAGAAGTACTGTTAAATGCGGCCGAGGCAACCAATGAATATAACGGCCCTTCCACTGACATGTACGACTGGCTGAAACTGATACGCAGCCGCGCAGGCATACTCCCCGGGGCCAATAACCTGTACGGATTGAAAGCAGATATGACAAAAGAAGAAATGCGTGAAGCCATCCGCCACGAAAGAAGGGTGGAACTGGCTTACGAAGAGCACCGGTTCTGGGATATCCGCCGCTGGAAGATCGCGCCCGTAACCGAAAATGCTGAAACACATGGCATGGAGATCACCCGTGCTGCAAATGGGACCTTCAGCTACCGCACTATTGTCATACGCAGGCATGTATTTACCGACGCCATGTATTTCTGGCCCATCCCGCAAAGCGAGATCACCAAATCGCCCCTGCTCAAACAAAACCCCGGCTACTAACAAAAGAACATTTTACTCATTCCAAATATTGAATATGAGAAAATATTTCATCTCCCTGTCTATCCTGGCTGTAGCCGCACTGGCCGCCTGTACCAAGGGAGGCAAACTTGAACCATTGACGGGTGCAACCTATGCCGTAACATCCTTGCTGGATGGCTCAAAACTAAATCCGGCTACCGCTAACGATACAACAAAGGCCAGCCTTACAGGCTGGTACGACGAACAGACCAATGGATTTACCTTCACGTTGGCCTACAGGAAAGACACTACTGTTATAAAACTCGATACATTAACAGGCGTGGTGTTTTTCAGGAACACACCAGTTGCCGGCGCTATACCGGCGAAAACCGTTCCCGTAACGGTGATTGTTAATGCAGTCAGTAAAGCAAACATTTCCGGCAGCTTCAACCGGGGACTTTCCGGTTACCAGGGCATTGACACAGCAGATATCCAATCCTTCATCAATAATCAATGGTATATAGTGCTCACCAGCCGCAGGTTTCCGGAAGGTGTAGCCGGAGGCCAGGTTATGCTGTCAAAAAATTAAACTGAATGATAAACAGATTACGACAAGGAAAAAACGATGTTTCTGCATGATGAACAACTGGAAGAATAGCCTATTTTCAATCGGCCTGCTGGCAATATTACCGGCAGTTGCAACAGCTCAACACGTGATCGATGCTTCAAAGGCAACGCTGTCATCACCCAATGGGGATTATGTAGTAACTTTTTGCCAGAAACAGGAGGGCAATGAGAAGAAAATGTATTACAAGGTGGATTATAAGCAGCAGCCATTCATTGGCGAATCTGAACTTGATATTGCATTGGACAACCATCTTTCCGAAAGCGCCATGGCATTGAAAGTAGATACACATAGCCGTTGGTGTGCAAACCTCCTGGTAAAAAAGATCACCTATAGCACTGTTGACACTACCTGGCGGCCATTGTATGGCGAACGGAACCTTGTGCCGGATCATTACAAAATGGCCGAAATAGATTTCATAAAAGAAGACAATCCGATCTATCCCCTGCGGGTGCAGATCAGGGCCTACAATGAGGGCGTGGCGCTCCGGTTTTACTTTCCCGAGAACAGCAAGGGTACTTACTACCGGGTAATGGCAGAGCATACTTCTTTCAGGTTTCCGCAGGGAACAAAGGCCTGGCATACCTCCTGGGGTCAGGGCCCCTACAACTTACTGCCTATAGCAGATTGGCCCGATGAAGCGGAGCGCCCCCTTACCCTTCAATTGCCGGATGGTCGTTATGCCTGTATTGCAGAAGCTGGCATGGTGGACTACGCCCGCACCAAATTCAGGAAACACCCGCTACTGCCCAATACTATCCAGACGAGTATGTATACCCCGGCTGATATGATCTCCCCATTTTCCACCCCCTGGCGGGTGATCATGGCAGCAGACCGGGCGGGCGACCTGGTAGAACACAATTACTTATTACTAAGTTTGAATGAACCTTCCCGCATCGCAGACGATTCCTGGATTCAACCCGGTAAGATCATGCGTGCCATGTCGCTCACAACAAAAGAGGCACTATCTACCATCGATTTCGCTGCAAAACACCAGTTGCAATATGTTCTTTTTGATGCCGGCTGGTATGGACCCGTATTTAGCTTTTCATCCGATGCTACCAAGGTGAAAATTCCCGATTTTGACCTCCCGGCTATCCTGCAATATGCAAAACAAAAAGGATTGGGCGTATTTATGTATGTAAACCAACAGGCATTGCTCGCTCAGTCGGATTCGATTTTCCGCGTATTCCACGATTGGGGAGTAAAAGGCGTGAAGTTCGGCTTTGTGCAGGTGGGATCCCATCGATGGACCACCTGGATCGAAGAGATGTTCAGGAAGGCTGCCCAAAACAAAATCCTGGTTAATGTGCATGATGACTGGAGGCCTACCGGTGAACAGCGTACCTGGCCCAACTTACTTACCGCTGAGGGCATCAGGGGAAATGAAGAGATGCCCGATGCCACCCACAACACCGTATTGCCATTTACACGTTATATGGCAGGTGCTGCAGACTATACGATCTGCTATTATACGAACAGGATCAAAACAACACATGCCCATCAACTGGCGCTGGCCGCTGTCTATTATTCTCCCCTCCTGACCCTCTACTGGTATGATAAGGCCGCTGTTAGTAAAAATGAGCCGGAACTTGAATTCTGGGACCGCATTCCGGTAAACTGGGATCAAACAAAAGTCCTTGCCGGAGAACCAGGGCAACAGGCAGCAGTGGCCCGCCGCAAAGGCGATGAGTGGTTCGTAGGCGTGATCACCAATAATGATGCACGCACCATCCGGTTACCACTGGATTTCCTGGATAAAAAGAAGCAATATACCGCCACGGTGTATGCTGACGATCCGGCTGCTGCTTCCCAAACAAAGGTGAGCGTAAAAACCATCCAGGTAGATGCAAAGTCTGTACAGCAGATCAAACTGCAGGCCAGCGGTGGCCTGGCCATCTGGATACGACCTTCAGGTAAAAACCAACAATGACAAAACAAAGTCTCGCTATGAATCAAACGAAAGCTATATTATTTCTCTTGTTGCTTTTTTACAGTGTTACAACAACTGCCCAGACATTTGTGCATCCCGGCGGCTTGCACACACAGGCCGATCTGGACCGGATGAAAACCCAGGTGGCAGCCGGCGCCCACCCCTGGATCGATAGCTGGAACGCCTTGACTGTTCATCCCAAAGCACAAAATACTTACACCCCGGCAGCACAGGCCAATATGGGCGTCAGCCGTCAGCGGGCATCAGCCGATGCAGTGGCAGCCTATCTCAATGCTTTGCGTTGGTATATTTCGGGTGACACATCTTATGCAGCCTGTTCACGAAAAATATTAAATGCCTGGGCTTATGCGGTAAACCAGGTTCCCAGTGGACAGGACATTCCCGGATTAATGGGTATAGCCGTGTATGAATTTGCGGTAGCTGCAGAAATACTGCGCCTCTATCCCAACTGGTCATCAGCCGATTTTAATCGGTTCAAAAACATGATGACCACTTACCTGTATCCCAATTGCCATGATTTTTTAACCCGTCACAACAATACCTGCATCACCCATTACTGGGCCAACTGGGACCTTTGTAACATCACAGCCATTTTAAGCATGGGTGTTTTGTGTGATGATGCCGCCAAATTCAATGAGGCCATTACCTATCTTAAATCCGGTGCAGGCAACGGTAATATCACCAAAACAATTCCTTTTATTCATCCCGGAGGTTTGGGTCAGTGGCAGGAAACAGGCCGCGATCAGGAACATGCCTTGTTGGGGGTGGGTATGCTGGCCAGCATTTGCCAGATAGCCTGGAACCAGGGGCTTGATCTCTATGGCTATGATGACAACCGTTTGTTAAAAGGAGCTGAGTATACTGCTAAATACAATTTATGGAAAGATGTTCCCTACACCACTTACAACAACTGTGACAATGTTCAAAACTATTGGGCTTCTGAGCAATATGCTTTTTGGGGCAGGGGCAGATTGCAGCGCCCCATTTGGGAAATGATCTATAACCACTACGTGGTAAGAAAAGGTTTGTCTGCACCCAATGTAAAAGCCATGGCAGCAGTGAACCGGCCCGAAGGGTTTGTGCATGACGACAACCTTGGCTTTGGCACACTCTGTTATACACTCACGGCAGCTGCATCACCTTACCCCTCCTCTCCTGCCCCAGCTGCTCCCGGCGGCTTGGGGGCAACAGCCAGCGTGGGGAAAGTGTGGTTAAGATGGCTACCGGTAGCAACAGCAAATGGATACAATGTACTACGTTCAACAACAAGCAGTGGCCCCTATACTACCATCGCCACCTACAGAGGAACCTACCCTTTATATGAAGATACCAGTGTAACCAATGGCACTACCTATTACTATGCCGTGTCTGCCATCAACCAGGCAGGAACAAGTAACCATTCAGCACAGGCAAGTGCCACACCAACTGCAGCCGGCGCATTGCCTGCTGGTTGGGTACATCAGGATATCGGCACGGTCGCCACTGCAGGTAATACCGGCTATGCGAATGTAAATAAGGGAACTTTTATAGTAAAGGGGTCCGGTGCAGGTATTGGCGGTGCAGCAGATGGTTTGAGTTATGCCTATAGATCGATAACCGGCGATGTGACAATTACCGCAAGGCTTGCAGCCGCCACCTGGAATGGCGGTGGGTCACAAAAAACAGGCATTATGATCCGGGGATCGCTGGCTGCTGATGCCATTGCATGCAGCATGACCACTGGTGATGGCGGCGTCCGGGAAGCCCGGTTTGGAAGTCGCAGTGCTGCAGGTGGCGCCATGAATTTCCAAACGGGTAATGCCTATACACGTGCGCCTACCTGGTTCCGTCTAAAAAAAGCCGGCAATACAGTTACCGCTTATCAGTCAACAGACGGGCAAACCTGGTTTACGGTAGGGACGCCTGTTACGGTACCCATGTCCGGCACCTGTTATGTTGGATTGGTAGTTGCTTCCAACAACGCCAACCTGAATACAACCACGTTCGACAATATTTCAGTAACCGGCAACTCAAACAAACAAAAAAACAAGGTCAGCATGCTCACCCCTAAGTAAATAAAAACCAAACACGAAATACATTTAACCAACGATGCCATTTTTAAACCTTATCAAATCTGCTATATGAAAAAAATCTTAACCAATGCTGCTGCCTATAAGGCCGGAAAGCTCAACTGCTTTCTCGCTGTGCTCTTTATCCTGTTGCTTTCCTCAAAAGCGGGAGGGCAAACCTTTACCCATCCGGGTATTCCGTTGTCGGGTTCAGACCTGAGTATTTTGAAAGCCCATGTGCAGGCCGGAGATTATCCATGGAAACAAGCTTACGATATCCTGGCGGCAGACGGCAAGTCACAACTCTCCTACACCATGCAGGGCCCCTTTGATTCAGTTGCCCGTAATATCAATTATAACCTTAACCAGTGGAGAAGCGATATGTCAGCTTCATTTAACCTGTCCCTGATGTGGTATTTTACAGGTAATGAAGCCTATGCTGTAAAGGCAAGGGATATTTTAGTGGCATGGGCCAATAAGCAGACTGGATTTGGAGGACAGGAGGCCAACCTGGACTTGGGAGATTATGCCTATGCTTTTGGCGGTGCTGCCTCCATCCTTCGGGGAACATGGAGTGGCTGGACACCTGCCAACACCACGGCAGTAAAAAACCTGTTTAACAACGTATACTGGAAGGCTTCAGGTTGTGCAGGTTATGCTTTGGGACCGGCCAACAAAGGCACATTGAGTATCGCCGCAGGCGCCGCCATCGCCGCCTTTTCTGATGAGCCGGCCAAGGTGGCGCATGTCATTCACCTGATGAGATATATAGGTTCTACCGGGTTTAAAAACACGTTACCCAGTGGAGAACATGGTGAAAGCGGAAGAGACCAGGGGCATTCTCATGGCATGTGGGGCAGCATAGCCTTTGCCGCAGAAGTGTTTTGGAAACAAGGCCTCGACCTTTATTCCGAACTCGATAACCGGCTCCTCGCTTTAGGAGAATATTTTTCCCGGAGAAACACAGAGGGGTCCATCGGGTTCATACCCTTTGGTACGACTGATTGGTATTATTTAACCGATCCCCCCGGTGTTTGGGACGGAGGAAGATGGGGACTGACCTTGTTACATGGCGCCTATGTCGTACGTAATAAGCTAAATCCCGCTTACATAACAAAGCGGTTAACAGATATACCAAGACGGTTTGATCCGGTATATACCTGGTTTTATAAGTCTGAGGATAATTCTACCGCTGTTGTGCCACCACAAACCCAGTTTGTTCCTGATCCTGGGAAAGTTGGCACAGGCGGCTTAACCAGTCTCGATATAGGAACAGCTGCCCCGGCAGGAAGCAGCTCCTATAACAACAATACATGGACAGTAACTGGTGGTGGGGCTGAAATACTGACACACTCCGCTGATGGTTTGCACTTCGTTTATAAAGAAGTGACCGGCAACTGCTCGATCATCGCCAAAGTGGAGTCCGTTGGTGGAACTGCCCTGAATGCAAGGGCAGGCCTGATGATCAGGTCGGATCTGACAGCCACCGCTGCACAAAGGGCCTGGATCGCCATTAAATCAGGTAAGCGGGCAGAAAGTTATATGCATGGATGGACGGAAATGAGGGGCGGCTCTAACTGGGAAAAACCTGAAAGAACCATTCCCCAGGATGCATATTGGGTTAAGATTGACAGGGTCGGAGATGTGATCGCCACCTACTATTCGCCAGACGGCGTTAGCTGGGCTACGGAAGTGCAGGGCCGGTATGCGGGCTTTACCGGCACGGCCTATATTGGCCTGGCTGTTTGCTCCAATGCCAATGGCGTTCCCATGACCGCTACCTTCAGCAATGTAAGTGTTACAGGAGGACAGGGAGGGATGGTTATCCTACCCGAAGCGCCTCATTCTGTATATGCATACGCCGGGAATAACCAGGTGCAGCTTCGGTGGTTGTCTTCCTTCGGAGCCGATACCTATACGCTGAAACGGGCCAACTCCGAAGCCGGACCTTACTCAACCATTGCGGCTATTCTTTCCGGCAACAGTTTTATGGATAACAATGTAATGAACGGACAGGCCTATTATTACAAGGTTTGTGCTGTAAATACGGCCGGCACAAGTGCTGATGCTCCTGCAGATTCCGCCACCCCCTATGCGCCCTATGTTCTGCAAACCTTAGATGGCCTGTACCGTATTATAGTAACACATAGCGGCAAAGCCATAGAGGTAAAAAATGGTTCAACTGCCGACAGTGCATTAGTGACACAAAACACCTATTCTTTTAAAAGCAACCAGCATTGGATCATAAGCCCTCTGTCTGGTACAGATTACAAGATCACTAATTTACTCAGCGGAAAAGTGATGGATATAGTGGGCAATGCCATAACGGATGGAGCCAGGATCGAACAACGCACCTGGTCGGCTACAGATTCAGGACAGATTTGGTTTATTAAAGACAGGGGAAATGGAACCTTCAGTATTGTTGCAAAACAAAGTCAGAAAGCACTGGAGGTTCCCGGTTCCAATACCGCCGACGGTGTTACAATGGACATATATAGATGGACCGATGGACCCAATCAGATCTTCCAGATAGAACCGGTCACTGCATCAGCAATAGACTCAGCCTACCAGCGCAAACTGGCAGAAGCTATACAATTACGCGATACAACTGTTGTCTCTACAACAAATGAATTGGGTAAATTCCCGGTGGCTGCCAGGGCACAGCTAAATGACAGCATTAGCCATGTACAGTCATTGTACAATCCACAATCCACCGTTATTGAAATTAGTGGCTACGTCACAATACTGGAAAATGCCATTAAACGGTACAAAGCATCCATGTATTACGGAATGAATACCCTCCCAAATGGGAACTACTATCTTAAAACACTTACCGGTGATTCCTTATGGACTAAGAATAACACCAATACCCCTTTATTTGACACGGTAAATTCCGATCCTTTACTGCAGGTTTGGAATGTCACAAAGCAGGGCAATGGCAGGTATAAGATCATTTGCCTCAGTGCACCGTCTTCTTTCAGTAATTATATCAATGAGAACGCACAATTTGGCCGCAGTGTAAGCCCCTACCTGGATGCCTGGAATTCCATGAATATTTACTTTGATGGAACCTCTTATGCCATTCAGCGGGCTCAAACGGCCGGCAATGGCTATTGGTACCAAAGCGACGACAAAATACTAACCGAAGGTGGAAATGAAAATGATCCGGTCCCCTATACCTTTCCTTTCCGCTTTGTGCCTGTGGATGATCTTCCGGTCAACCTGATGGTGGCCGCAGGGGATGCTAAGAACATCCTGGAATGGAATCCTGCCCATAACCTTAGCTATAGGGTAAAACGTTCAACTACAGCAGGCGGACCTTATACTACCATGGCAACCGTGAGTACGATCAGGTACACCGACACAGTGGTAAGCAATGGCACCACTTACTATTATGTAATTGCTTCAATAGATAGCACTGGTGAAGGACCTTCCAGTACGGAAGTGACGGCATTACCCAACATTGGCCAGTTGGCTTACCTGAAGTTCAATGAACCAGGCGGTACACGGGCTTTTGACAGTTGGGGAGCCATGCACGGCACATTGGCAGCCGCAGCAACGCGGACAGCCGGGAAGGACGGGAACGCCCTTAAACTGGATGGCACGGCCAATGCCTATGCAACCTTGCCGGCCGGTATCGTAAGCACTTTAAACGATTTTACCGTTTCAGCCTGGGTCAAAATGGATGCATTGGCCAACTGGATGCGGGTGTTTGATTTTGGCAACAGTACTACCCAGTATATGTTCCTTTCAGTGCAAATAGGCACTCCGACCGTCAATGGAGTAAAGTTATCAACCGTTCGCTATGCTATTAAGAACGGAGGAACGGAATTAAACGTAAGCTCCAACTATACCTTCCCTTTGAATACATGGGTGCACCTGGCTGTTACACAATCAGGCAACACTGCCCGCCTGTATATAAACGGATCATTGGTATCGACCAATACAGCTATCAATATCAAACCCGCGCAGCTTACCCCGGCCGGCGCTACAACCGGTACCAGTTTAAACTACCTGGGAAAATCTCAATTTAATGATCCCATCTTCAATGGCGCTATCGACGAATTTAAGATCTACAAAAGGGCTTTGAGCGATGCGGAGATTGCAGAAAACGCTAAAGAACAGCAGACCATTACTTTTAATACCCTCACACAAAAAGAAGTAAGCGACAGTGATTTTAATGCAGGCGCCACTGCCTCTTCAGGGTTGCCGGTAACCTATGTTAGTTCCGACACAACTGTAGCCACTATTCTCAATGGAATGGTTCATATTACAGGCAAAGGCATGACCACTATTACTGCTTCCCAAAATGGAGATAACACTTATAAGGCTGCTACACCAGTAGCACAGCAGCTGATTGTATACAGGTCGCCGGTACTTACTGCGCCCCTGGATCAATTCTTCTGTTACGCTCAATCAGGCGTTTATAGTATTCCTTCATTAACCGCAACTGATAGTGGCGACATTGCTTCCATCAGTTACAGTGTAAGCGGAGCCACCGCACGAAACGGGAACGGATCAGATGCAAGCGGCGCATTCAATGCCGGCCAATCAACCATTACCTGGACAGTAACCGATGTACATGGCAATAGTAAGAGCGCGTCAACTTCTGTAACAGTAAATACAGCAGTAATAACAAGCATTCCGGATGTGTATGCCATGAATCCTGCAGTGGATGCCAGGAATACCATTTACATAGGTTATGGACCAACATCGCTGAACGTAACCGCCAATACAACAGGAGGTGCCGCACCTTACAGCTATCAGTGGAGCAGCGGGCAAACCACTCCTGTTATCAGCGTAGATACAACAGAAACATATACAGTGATCGTTACAGATAGCAATGGATGTTCTTCTACCGCTTCCATTGTTATCAAGACAATGGATGTACGTTGTGGCAATAACAACAACAAAGTGATGATCTGTCACAACAATAAAACAATCTGTATTTCCGCGGCATCCGTACAGGATCATTTAAACCATGGTGATCACCTGGGTGATTGCCAGGCCCAGGCATCAGTTGCCCGGATGAGCCAGGAAAATGGGTCCGCAGAAGCAAACAGCGGGAATATGAGTGTTTATCCCAATCCTGTTACAGAAATATTGCATGTGCAGGTTACCGGAGTGCAGCCCGGCGCTGTTATAAGAATGTACAACCAAAACGGGATGCTGGTAAAAACCATCCTGGTTGCCCGTACATCCGAAGCAGTGTCCGTCCGCGGATTAGCAGCAGGTGTGTATTATTTACAGATAAAATCCAGCGGGGCGCTCATCACTAAAAAGATCATAAAACTATAAGACAATGACGAAATTATAAGCGATATCAATGGCATCCGGGAGTGGCATATCTATTAAAAAAAATGATATTATTGTCAGATGATTCAGCGCAGGTTTTTATCACTCTTGTTTTGTTGCCTGGTGGCAGGTGTATGTTCAAAGGCCCAAACGAATGGCAATTGGGGAGACCAGCAAAATGGAACCTATGTCAATCCGGTCATTCCGGCCGATTATAGCGATCTTGATGCCATACGCGTAGGTGAAGATTATTATGCCATTTCTTCTACCATGCAATTTTCCCCCGGCATGGTAGTGATCCATTCTAAAGATCTCATAAACTGGGAGATCATCAGTCATGTGGCTGATGATCTCTCACGCATTAGCCCCAATTTGAACTGGGACCGGATGAATTGTTATGGCAAAGGCATCTGGGCAGGTTCCATCAGGTATTATAAGAACAGGTTTTGGGTGTATTTCGGCACCCCTGATGATGGTTTCTTTATGAGTTCTGCTTCCAATCCGGCAGGTCCCTGGGAACCGCTACATCATGTATGGAATGTAAATGGCTGGGATGACTGCTGTTCGTTTTGTGATGAGGATGGACAGCTCTATTTTATTGCTACCAATTTTGCAGTTGATCCAAAAAATAACAAAAAGTACAATATTCATTTATTTAAAATGACACCTGATGGGAAAAGCCTCCTCATGGAGTCCGACTCCATCATACATCAATCCAATGGAAGCGAAGCCAATAAGCTGTATAAGTTCGACGGGTTTTATTACCACTTTTTTAGCGAGGTCAAGCCCGAAGGACGTGTGATGATGATGGGGCGTTCGAAAAACATCTATGGGCCCTGGGAGATCAGGCAATTAAACCATGTGAACAAGCAACTGGATAGAGAACCCAACCAGGGAGGATTGTTGCAGGCGCCAACAGGCAACTGGTATTTTCTTACGCACCATGGCAGTGGAGATTGGGAAGGACGTCCGGCAAGCCTTTTACCGGTTCACAGGATCGATGGGTGGCCGGTCATTGGACAGCCAGGCCCCGACACGATCGGGCGCATGGTTTGGACTGGTAATAAACCTGTACCCTCTAAAAGTAAAGTGTCCATTCAAACCAGCGATGAGTTCAATGCCGGAAAACTAAAAGCGCAATGGGAATGGAACTATCAGCCAAGAGCCGGCAAATGGTCTTTAACCGCACGCAGCGGTTATCTCCGGTTGTATGCATTTACCCCCATTCCATCAAACAAACAGGGAAACATAATACTGAGGGCAGGCAACACACTCACACAACGCAGCATGCGCACACCTGCCAATACAGCAACCGTAAACATCGACATCAGCCATATGGCGGATGGGCAATTTGCCGGATTGACGCATTTTTCAACCACCAGCAACAGCTTATTTGGCATCAAACAGGAAAATGGGATTCGGACCTTGGTGTATGACAACAATGGAAAGGACACTGCGGGCATACAGGTACATGGAAAAACGATCTGGCTACGGTCAACCTGGGATGCCAGCGGAGTCAGCCGGTATGCTTTTAGCACGGATGGCAAGTCTTATCAATCTTTTGGAAGCACCTATCAATTGACCTGGGGCAGCTACCGGGGCGACCGGATAGGGATCTTTAATTTCAATACCAAAGATGATAACGGCTATATTGATATTGCCTGGTTTCGATATGATTACAGGAAGTAATAAAAGATAACCTGGTTTCAGCAAAATTCGCCCGCTGGAGTAATTACTCATCCATTTCATTGATCATTATTTCTTCTGGAGATACTGGAATCTCCATGCATATTGATGTTTGCCGTACTGATATCCGCCTTGTTAAACCGGGCAAAGATCTTATGCCTATGCTGGAATACGAATCCAGCGGCGAAAAGGAATGCTATTACATGGAACGTCAATGATATCCTGAGAAGTTGTGGAGCCGCTTGTTTTATCCAGGATTCTCCGCCAGCAGATGGTTTATATTCAAAGTATTGCTTGAGATCAGTGATTGGTTTTTCCATCAGGAACCAGGAAGCCGTAGCGATCAGCACTGTTACCGGCAGGTACAGTAGCCTGGTTTGCCAGGAATCCTCAAATCCCAGTGAGCTAAATACCCACGGCATGAAGTGGTGATAAACATACAATCCATAGGATATCCTTCCCAGATAGACAACGACCTTGTTTTTCAAAAAACCTCCAAAAGCTCCGGTGAATGAATGCGTGGCAGCCATCCCCACCATCCAAAAGCAAAAAATGGAAAAAACGGTCCTTTTCGGCATGCCGATCCCGAAGTAAGATAGTACCATCCACAAAACGAACGCAGTTACAAAAATCCAGCGCTTTCGTAAAATAGCTTGCAGGTCCTGGGGATGATACCTGAAGAAATAAGCCAGTATGGCGCCGATGGCGAAAGCGTCAAAGCACCCCGGAGTAAATGCATAAGCAACCCAATAGGCCAGGAGAGCATCATCCAATAGAAAGTAGGGAATAATCCTGAAGAGGATCGCTATCGATATTAATGTAAAAAAAACGGGTAAGTAATAGCGCCTGGGTGTTAGCAAAACGACAAAAGGGAAGAAGATATAAAATTGTTCTTCAACTGCCAGGGACCAAAGATGTGTATAGAAAATGCCGCCTCCCTTCTGCCAGGCAATAAAATAGTTAGCTGTGTAGGTTAGAAACCAAAGCATGTGATTTCTGACAGCAGGAATACTAAAAATAAAACCAGCGATCACCACAAAATAATAGAGCGGGAAGATGCGAAGAAACCGGCGAATATAAAACTGCTTCAACAATTGAAACTTGCCCATTCCCGGCTGCTCTTTTCCCATCAACAATATATTGGTGATCAGAAAGCCGCTCAAAACGAAGAACAGGTTGACGCCACCTTCACCGGTGAGGCCGGTCAGGAGTTTCGAATTGCCGGTGAATATCCAATGTGAAGCCATCACAGCAGATACGGCAATCGTTCGTACCCCATCCAGTTGAGGCATGTATTTAATCGCAGAAGTATTCATAGATCGGGCAATATTTAAAATACATTAAAGCTTCCCTGGCGGGATTGGTCTTTCAGCCAAAGTTGCATTCCTTATTATCTATGATATTTAGCCTACAATCGGGTATGGACGTACACAAAAAACTGGTCATTGACCGGGAAATCAAAGGTTCTTTAAAGTGTCGGGGTTTAGGCGGCGGCTTTGAGGAGTGTGTGCCTGTGCGTGTTATCTACAACAGGATATTCATTTTCCCTAAAGCAGCGGGTGCCGTGCAAATCGATGACAAGAAACATGCCATCAGTGGACAGGAGATTCCTAACCGATAATTTTAACACCCAACTGTATACAAAGTTCCTCGAAACTGGCCAGTATTAAATCACATCACAGGCCCACCTTCTATAGCTGCATCCATTTTACTTATTGAGACGAATAGACCAGTCGCCTCCGCACAGCCATTACAAACATTCAATAACTTAGATATACATACAATTACACTGCTGTCCGGTTTTTATCCCGCCCTTTAAGTGACCTTTCCTGGTTCGTATACCCTTGTCTTTTATAACCATCAAATAGACCATCTATGAAAAAAACGCTAACGAGTTTACTTGTCATTACCTTATTCATGGCATCCTGTGCCAAACAAACAGCCAGTGAGCCGCCACCAACCAATGAGCCGGAAGAAAACCCCGGACGGCAGCCCAGGGAAGAAGCAACAGCCGTCATCAATGCCGGCACCGTACAGCAGTATATCCGTGGCTTTGGAGCCGCCAGTATCCGGGGATGGATCGCCGACCTCACCGCAGCGCAACGCACCACTGCCTTCTCCCCCACCAGCGGCATTGGTCTCAGCGTATTGCGGGTACGGGTGTCGCCCAACAGTGCCGACTTCGCCGCAGAGAAACCAACCATCGATGCCGCCAAATCCTTTGGTGCTACCGTCGTCGCATCTGCCTGGACAGCGCCCGCCTCCATGAAAACAAACAACAATACCGTAGGTGGAAAATTAAAGACAACATCCTATGCAGACTACGCCGCGCACCTGAGCAACTTCTGCAACACTGTTGGCGGCGTATCGGCCATCAGTCCCATCAACGAGCCCAATATTACCGTCACCTACGAGTCCATGGAGCTCACCGCAAGCGAAGTGGCCTCCTTCGTGGCCGCCCAGGGCAGCAATTGTGGCGCCCCCATCATGGCGCCCGAAACATTCAATATGGACAAGACCTATATGGATACCTACCTGTCCAATGCTACCGCCAGCAGCAAAACAACCTATGTATGCGGGCATATCTATGGGAAAACACCGTATGTGTACTCACCCGGAAAAGAAGTATGGATGACGGAGCATTACACCAATACCAATGATGCCAACAACTGGACCGATGCATTGGGTGTAGCCAAAGAGATACACGATTGCATGAATGCCGGCTACAGCATGTATGTGTGGTGGTACCTGCGCAGAAGTTATGGTTTTATCGATGAAAGCGGCAATATCACCAAGCGTGGATATGTAGCAGCCCAGTGGGCCAGGTGGGTAAGGCCGGGTTACAATAAGATCTCCTGCACCGCCAATCCTACCACCGGTGTATACACCACCGCCTATAAAAGCGGGTCGAAGATCATCGTGGTAGCTATTAACCAGAATGCCGCCATTACTTATCAGCCTTTCAGCATCAGCGGCGCCACCGTCGCAGGTTTCAACCGGTACCGCACCACCAGTGCCAGCAACCTTACCAGTGACAGTTTCACCATCAGCGGCGGCGCATTTGGCATCAACCTGCCGGCCGCCAGTGTTACCACCCTGGTTTCTTATTGACGCATTTCATGCAACAATGAAAAGTCTAACCCACTAATAGCAGTGTTTTATATAGCAATCGGCCCGCATGTTTCTACATCGGGCTTTTTTTATTACCATTCACTACAACGCCCCATTCCTCCACCCATCTGGCGCTCGACAAACAAGATGGTCCCACCGTACTGGTTGGTCATTCCTGGGGTGGCGTCGTGATCACCGAAGCGGGCAACCATCCCAATGTAGCATCACTGGTATATGTTGTCGCCTTTCAGCCCGACAATGGAGAAACCGCGCTTCAGTGGTTCCTGACCGCTCCTCGACTCATGAATTCCAGTGTCCAGTATATTACTTTCCCAATTGCTGACCATCCAGCCCCCAAAAAAAAGAGCCCCGCGTAGAAACGCGGGGCGACACTAATCAAATTCGTTAACCATTAAACCTTATCCTTTTTATTATAACAAGTAAATCGCCCTGCTGTACTAAAGCAAATCGAAATATTTTTAAAAAATCTTTCTTTTGACACCAATCTACCCGTAAACGGTCAATTTTATAGCAGTAATTGACACCCATGCCCCATTTATGATCCGTAAGCCCATTTTTTTGTCCTGATTTATAAATCAGGACAAACTCCTCCCCTGCCAGGCTTTTACGGCTCCGTCCTTTGATTAGTTTTGCCGGCTGATATATGGCCCGTTTTAACCCCTACACCCATATGCTGAAAACAATACTCTGTACCCTCCTGCTCTCAGGCGCTGTTTGCGCCCAGGCCACCATCCGCTATGTAAAAGCCGGCGCCTCAGGCCCCGGCACCGACTGGTCCACCGCCAGCGGTGATGTACAAGCCATGATCAATGCCAGCACCGCCAGCGATGAAGTATGGGTGGCAGGCGGCACCTACCAGCGTCCCACCAATTCGTATTTCACGATGAAAGAGGGGGTGAAAGTATACGGCGGTTTTGCCGGAACGGAAACGGTGCTCTCCCAGCGCGACCTATCGCTTACAGCCAATACAAGCACCTTGCAGGGCAATGGAAGATCCGTGGTGTACAATGATGGTAATGGCCTCACGAATGCTGCCGTGCTTGATGGTTTTACCATTACCGGCGGGCAGACAACTTATGGCGCTGGCATATTTAACCGGGTATCTGCACCCACGATTTCCAACTGCCTCATCAGCGGTAACAATGCCACCACTATGGGTGGCGGCATCTTTAACCAAACCGGTGCGCCTCGCATTATCAATTGTACCATCAGCAACAATAAAGCCCCGGCCGGCAGTGGTATCAGTAATGAAGATGCCAATGCCTTCATCACCAATTGTATCATCAGCGGCAATGGATCGACAGCGGTCTCAAGGGGCGGCGGCATACAAAATAGAAATACGTCCGACCCCATTATCACCAACTGTTCCATCACCGGCAACATCGCTTCTCAAGGCGGAGGCGTATACAATACAGCTTCTTCACCCAAGTTGACCAATTGCACCATCAGCGCCAATTTCGCTAATACGGCTGCGGATGGGGGCGCTATGTACAATGCCTCCAGTGCTACCCCCCGGTTACGCAACAGTGTTCTATACGGCAATAGTAGTGGCATCTTCAACACCGCAGGTTCCACACCCGACATACAATTTTGCCTGGTACAGGGCCTCATGGGCACGGCTACCTTCAATATAGCGGGCTCTTCCGACCCCCTGTTTGTAAACCCCTTACCACCGGGCATCAGTACCGGCGGGGACTATCGCCTGCAGCCTTGCAGTCCAATCATCAACAAAGGCAAAAACGACTATTTTGCCGTGGGACAAAGCATTGACCTCTCATCCATCACCACTGACCTGGATGGAGGACCACGCATACACAACGGCGTTAAGATAGACTTTGGCGCCTATGAGTTTACAGGCAGTAATACGGGTGGCCTGGTGTTGGCCAACAGTGGTGATGCAGTAACCGCCACCATTTCTGCCGGCCTCTCCACTACCGCCTTCACAGCGGCCTGCCGGGTGGTGGCCATGGTATCGCCCGATGGCACGGGCACCACGGTGAGCGGTGCTGTGGATGCCAAAGTATGGATAGAAAGCACCCAGCCTGCCCTATATGTAAAACGGCATTATGAAATAACACCTGCCTTGAATGCGGCTACGGCCACCGGCAAGGTAACCCTATACTTTACCCAGGCGGAGTTCGATGATTTCAATGCCGTCAATACCTTGCAATTGCCAACTGGTCCCACCGACGCTACCCGCATTGCTAACCTGCTTATCGAAAAACGCGCCGGCACCAGTAGCGATGGCAGTGGATTACCCTCTACCTATTCAGGCGCATCGGCCACCATTGATCCCGCAGATACCGACATACAATGGAATGCCACCGGCAGCCGCTGGGAAGTAAGTATACATGTAACGGGCTTCAGTGGCTTTTTTGCCAAGACGCATGCGTACACCATGCCCTTGCGTTTACTGAGCTTTAAAGGCAACCAGCGCAGCGGCTATAACCAATTACAATGGGCTACAGCCGAGGAGATCAATACCCGCCATTTTGAACTGGAAAGCAGTACTGATGGCAGCAGTTTTACCCGGATCGCCACCATCGCTGCCGCAGGCAATGGAAACAATGGCTACAGCTATGACGATCAGAGCATACATGCCGGCAAAACATTTTACCGCTTGAAGATGGTGGACCTCGACCAACGATTCACTTACAGTTCTGTTATCGCGATTACCAATAACAGCAACAACAGCCTTCGCCTCTTCCCCAACCCTGTCAGCGATATCACCTATATCCATGCAGGCAATGCCTTATTGCACAGTAAGGCCACCTTACACGATGCCAATGGCAGGCTGCTGCAAACCATCATCATCACTACCAATCCACAACCCATCCAGTTGCAACACCTGGTTAAAGGCCTATATGTAGTACAATTTGCAGATGGTACCGCAGAGCGGTTGATCAAACAGTAAAGCGGGGAGGGATCAGCAGGAACTGTTTTTAATAAGATGCAGGCCAGGCCGCTCCGGCCGGGCAAAGGTGAGTCACTCTGCGCCGCTGCATCTTCCGGGCGGCAGAGCGGCCCACCTTACCCTGCACGGCGGCATACAGCTTTCGACGAAATCAGCCTTTCCTTCGACAAAACCGGCGCCAGCTATTTATGTCGTTTCTTCCTCCCCTGTTGCAGAACCAGCCTTTCCGGCCGGTCATGGCCGGCGTTTCTTTGCTGCATAAACTTAATGATATGCGTTCACTACTTGTTAGCCTGGTTATGATCCTTTCTTTGTCCGCCACTTGTCAGCTTATTCCTGCTTCAGCCATTACCCCCATTAATAAAAGAGAAAAGTACCTCGATAGCCTCGTGGCCATGATCGGCGACAAACGTATTGTGGCCATTGGGGAAGACACCCATGGCACCGGCGATTTTTATGATCTCCGCGCAGCGATCACCGAGCGACTGATCCGCCAAAAAGGCTTTACCATCGTTATACTTGAAAACCCGCATGAGGATATGATGGCTTTACAGGACCACCTCGCCACCGGCAATCTGGATACCCTGATGCGTAAACACCTGTTCGAGATCTACCAATCAAAAGAAATGCGCCATTTCCTGGTATGGTTCCGCAAACAAACCGCCAAACAGAAAAACCTGAAGCTGGCCGGTTGTGATGAC
The DNA here is from genome assembly GCF_003555545.1 of Paraflavitalea soli. Lineage (GTDB taxonomy): Bacteria > Bacteroidota > Bacteroidia > Chitinophagales > Chitinophagaceae > Paraflavitalea > Paraflavitalea soli. Next base: position 2,529,372 of record NZ_CP032157.1, read on the forward strand.
AGCTTCCGGGATATATTACCCCAATACCTGCTGGAAACAGCTGCCAGGTACAAGGACAGTACCCTGAACAGTATGTGCCGCGATTTTATGCTTCGCCAGACACTGAACATAAAAAGCTATTACCAGCAAACCGGCCGCATCAATAAAGATTCCCTGCCCAAACCCATAGACCACAGGCTTGCCACTTACCGCCTCACCGGACAAATGGATTCATTATGCATCAGCAAAAAATACAACGATGCGCTATTAAAGGAATTGATCTTTCATGCCAGATCCAACTACGCCTACTTTGACCCTGTTACCAAAAAGTTCAGTGTATCGAGGGACGAGATGATGGGCAAGCGGATCAATTTTCACGCAGCCGATCCCTCCGCCAAGATCATCGTTTGGGCGCACAGTGCACATATTGCCCGCTATGCCTGGCTCGAAAATGAAGTGGGGCTAATGGGAGCCACCGTAGCAAAGCAATATCCCAGGGATTACTTTTCCATTGGTTTAAGTGGGGGAACCGGCAGTTATTCCTATATCAATGTCCTGAATATTAATGCCGACCATCATTTTAAAGACACCTTGTTCCAGGCTGATCTACTGCCGGTCCTTGCCGGATCCTGGAACCAGCAGTTAAGTGAACCCAAACCAGCAGCCTTCCTGGTCAACTTTGCCAGACTGAGCACCAGTGAACGGGCTGAATGGGAAAAACCCCGGACGATCAAAATGTTGGGGTATAACAAAGAGAAAAGCACCGATAAAAATTATTACCCCGTATCCTTACCGCAACTATTCGATGCCCTGATCTTCCTGAAAGAGACACACCATACAACAGCCCTCTTTTAAAAAGGGGGCTGACCGCCGGAAACATGAAAAAAGGCCCGGTGCAGCAGACCTGCTCCAGACCTTCAGATTAGAACAATATCAACTCTGGCAAACTACATTGACTGTTTCATCTTGATGGATTTGTGAGCGGTCATCAGCCATAAAAAGGGCGCCTCCCGCAGGAAGCGCCCCTATCAAACCTCCTCTTCTTCCTGAGTACAGCAGCATGGCGATGCCCTTACACCCCTTCAGCGAACTGTTGGGTGTTGCGCGACGTGTGGTCCACGGATGTTGTTGGCTTGATGTGGTGGCCGCTGTAGTAACAGCGACCGGTGTCCTGTTGCAGGAAGTGAGCCGCAACTGCGTGCCTGTGCGCCTTAACTTCGACTATTCACCGCACCGGTCAGGAGGATGAAGTGTGCCCCACCCAGCCATCAGGGCTTGTTGACAGCTACAATTGCGGTAGCATTGCGCTGCACAGACTTGAGCGGATAACTGTCACCGTTCAACTGCTGGTTGTACTCGATGCCGAGGGCCACCAGGATCGTGTCGGGTGAGTTGGGTGGTAGGTTCAATACGATGGTACTGGCAGCGATGCGAAGATTGTCCCAGGCTATTTCGTCAGTACTGCCACGATCGTAGGTGGTTTCTTCCGTTTCAAAATTGACCGTTCCGGCACCCGCCACAATGCGGAAGTGAGTAGTGCCAGTGGCGACGCTTACCATCGTCTTAGGTACGAAAGAAGGTATGGTGATGGTCACCTGGCCTGTTACCCGGTCGATCGCTACCGGGCACTTCACAAATAAGGAAGATTTTAGCGATGCCCGTGCGTTGAAGTTGAAGCCCTTCAATTGCCGTTGGTCGCCAAGGGTCACGGTACGTTCACCTCTTTTGCTTACTGTGTCGGCAGAAAGTGTACGCTTAAGTACGGTCAACAGTCTTGACTGTATTTCGGCGTCTTTAGCAAAAGAGGTGAGATCGCGAAACAGGTCGCGCACCAGGCTGGCGGCTTTGCCCGCCCGCCCGAATTCAGACATGTTTTCCCGTGTACGTTCATAGGCCGGATCATTCATGATCTTATCGGCACTGGGTCCTTTAGATGTAGCCATTGTAATTTGATTTAATTGTGATAAAAAAGGTTGGCCGGTCCAACTGAGAAGATCTTTATAGAAAGTGCTGAAGTCGAGCTTGCCGGAATACCCGTAATGGTCCGGGCGTTCCTCATAAAGAGTGTCCATGGCCTGCACATGCTCTACACATTGCCTGAACGCTCTCTGTAAAGGCAGCAGTTTCTCTAAGGAGTGTAGGCCATGTGTAGGCAGCAACCAGGCCACCAGGCCGCCATTGTCTGTCAGCAACGGCATGATCGCGCTAAAGTTGGTGACAGGTATGTTGGTAGTTGATAACATATACATCAATTTTGATAACACAAAGCTGCGGTATCTGGCAAGCCTGATTTACCTATATCGTACCCAGTGGGTAGAAATTTATTTTTGCAACAGGGCATAAAAAAAACGTCCTAAAAAGAACGTTTTTTAGCTAAAACCTGGCCGGCTGTCCAATGCCGTAAGTGATTTACCCGACATAAACAACCCAGTGGGTAGAATTTATTTTTGCAACAACTGTAGACTTATTCAATAATTCCTGTTGTCCATCAACTGGCGAAACAATTCTACCAACTGCTTTACAAACCGCATAGGGTCCTTTCGTTCTGAATTTTGCCTGCCAAGGTGATAAAAATCTTTTGCGTCAAAGTTCCAGGCCAACTCACAAGCTTCCTTTAGCTCTTTCAAGGTCACATTACCATGATTAAAAATGCCTCCGGCCTTCAGCAGGTACACCACATCATTAAACTGTGATTGCGTGCCCGTAAAGACTACCCGCTGTTGTGTGGCTTTAGTAACAGGAAGATCAGACACCCTCTCCCCTGCCTCCAGCAGTTGTACGATGTATTTCATTTGAAGTTCCATCGATATCAGGTCGGCCAGTGGCCCATCACCAGAGGTGCAAAAGTCTTCATAGTAATCGGCTGACGAGGACATGCGCAACCAATCATAGTATTCCCGCAGGAAGTAAACAGCGTCGAGGGCCGTGGTGCCTGACCGGTAATATTGCCATATGGGTTGCGGTTGATTCAAAACTTTCACCAGCAGTTCCAGTTCCTGCGACAACCGCTCCTTTTCTTTGGACCAGCAACCTTTTAGTTCGCCCAGGTGCAATAGCAGCACCCGTTTATAGTAGTGGTGCCGGCCGGCAATGGCTGGTTTGATGTGTTTGAAGAAATAGATCTCAGTATCGCGATCGGGGAAACCTTCTGTGGTGATCAATTTTCTGAGTTGACGAAGACTGTCAAGACAAAGCTGGCTGCATTGGGCTAATCGGGTGTTCAGTTCGCCTTCCTCTTTTTCTATTTCCTCCAAACGTTCCAATAAGGCGTTGTAATGACGGCTGAGTATGGTTATTTCGGTGCCCATAAGATATGTATTTGGGTGAGGCTGCATCAGCACAGAAAGGCTGATGAATAGCATTAATGATTCCTTGTTGAAAAGCGATAGGAAATGCGAAAGAAAGAGGAATGAGAAAAAAAACAATAAATAAAAACAGCGAGAGGAAAAGATGAACAATAACAAAGTTGGTAAAAATTATCACATTACCAAATAAATGTTTTGTTAAACATACTTCCGTTAGCGTTATACATTATACGGTGTACCATGGGAATACTGGTGTTAATGCGACCGCAGAATATTTTTTTTAAAAAAAGTAGTGCTGTATTGTAAGGTTTCGCAGCTCTACTTGTTGTTATAAGTAGAAAGCGAGAGGAAAATATTTAAACCTTTTACAAATGAAAAACTATTCGGCCAGGGCCCGCAAACTGCGCCTGCTTATTTATAAGTATGCGAAGGGAACGCTGACGATCCATGAAAAACAACAACTGGATGCATACAGACGCAATGGACGGTCACCACCCTCGTGGTGTTGGTGGTCGCAGTATTGGCCTGTTACGTGGTATATCTGAAGGGGAAATGACACCGGGCAAGCAATGGCTGATCCCTGACTTTAATGTAAAATGTTCTCGTGTAATTATTACCTTCGTCGCAGCATTTGGTTCCTCTACTGCCCGTCAGCAGAGGATTAAAATGGGAATCCGGTGAAAATCCGGAACTATCCCCGTAGCTGTAAGTTCCACTACAGTTTGTGCACTCAAGCCACTGTTCATGCCGCCCCGGCAGAATGGGAAGGCGGACAAACCGGAACAAGTCAGAAGACCTGCCAGGTGTACATAGTCGTAGCTTTCGGGTGAAAAGTGGCGTGCTAAATTAACTTATATGAACACAGAACAAATCGACAGATCAGTTACCAGGATCTTTAAGGCCGTATTTCCGGAAAGTACGAATCACTACGACACCTTATTTGGAGGCACTGCGATGGCCCTGATGGATGAAGTAGCTTTCATTACAGCTACGCGCTTCAGCCGCCAGAAAATGGTCACCGTAAGCAGTGACCGGATCGATTTTAAGAAGCCCATCCCTGCCGGTACCATTATCGAGCTGATAGGAACAGTGTCGCATGTGGGCAATACCAGTCTGAAAGTACAGGTGGAGATCTTTATCGAACAAATGTATTCCCAGCTGCGGGAAAAGGCTGTTACAGGCGAGTTTACCTTTGTGGCCATTGATGAAAATAAAAAGCCGGTGGCTATTCAAAGGCTGCCATAAGTTCGATCCTGCTGATCTGGCCCCCTATAAGTATTGGTCTGCAAAAGATCTTGCATAGTCCCTGATGGTATTTCTCACTTGCCTGAACTGTTCCCTGATCTCTTCCGGCGACCGGTGGCTTTGGCAGGGCCAGCCCCAGTTCTTCTACCAGTTCACCACAAATACAGGCCTGTGCTTTCACCAGGTGCTGCAGGATATACAAAAAATATTTCTACTGCTTTTGTAGTATGCTCCGTGCACTAATTCTTTTTCCAGAACGCAGTACTGCCGGGCTTTCGCTCATCAGTGGCTCTTACGACCAATGTATCATTGTTATGCAGGTCGCCAAAAACTTCAATGCCTTTGTCGGTTGACATGCCCTGCCGCACATCCACCCAGGCAGCTTTGCCCTCCTTCACCCTGATCACAAACTTACGTTCCTGGTTGGTAACGATGGCTGTAGGCGGAAGGATAAACGAATTACCCACCCGTTGCAAACCCAGCTTCACATAGGCAAAAGAACCGGCTTTCAGGTCACGCTTATGGTTATCATACACGTATTCCCAAAGCTCTGTGCGCGTTTCCGGCTGGATGCTCTCACTCTTCCGCGTCAGGGTAGCCTGAAACAATTGATCGGGATACGCATCTACCCGAAAGGTGGCTGTTTTGGAAACAACCCCTGCTGCAACATACAGTTCAGGTATAGCTACTCTCAGCCGCAGTTGGCTATTGTGCTGTATGGTTAAAATGGCCTGGTTATTACCCACCAATGCGCCCCTGTCGGTATGGCGGGCCGTAATCACCCCGTCGAAAGGAGCCTGCAGTACCAGGTAACCGGCCACTTCTTTGTAGGATTGGGCCAGTTGCCGGGCAGCTTCATAGCTGGCGCTATCAGCGAGGTATTGATTCCTGCTCCGTTCCAGGTCCACGGGGGCTACAATGCCGGGTGTTTTTGCCTGGGCTGCTTTGGAAAGCCGCTGGTATACATCAGCAGTACTCATGTATTTTGCCTTTGCCGCCTGCAAAGCAGATTGGAACTCTGCGTATTTGGTTTGCAGTTCCGGGGCCTCAATGATCGCCAGGGTTTGCCCCCGCCGTACCTGGTCGCCCATGTCTACTTTCAGGTCTTTTACATAGCCCTGTACCCTGGCAAATAATTCCGCCTGTTCATAAGGCAATAGCTCAGCAGGAAATTCAATGCTCTTGGTTACATTGGTATCATGCAATACCAATACAGGAACTGTATCAGGCGCATTCACCGGTGCAGCCACTGCCGGTGAAGGGGTATTATCGCGACAACCGATCAGTAAGACTACCCCTGCTACGGCCAGTAAATATTTCATTGACTGATTGTTGCTTTTCATTGTTCATTATAATTTTTGCTGTTCACATCATCCGGATCAAGCGAAGCGGAAATATATTTTCTTTTCCCCATGGCATAATGGTATACGGGAGGCAGAAAGAACAAGACGGTGATCGTAGAAAATACCAGCCCACCGATCACTGCAATGCCCAATGGAGCGGTTTGATCACCCGCATCACCCAGGCCGATGGCCATAGGGATCATACCGGCTATCATGGCCAGGCCGGTCATGAGGATGGGACGCAACCTGCTTTCAGAAGCCACCAGGAAAGCCGTAGCAGGATCACCCGCTTTACGCCGGGCTTCGGCAGCAGTGATAAATAATACGGCATTGGCAATCGCCACGCCGATAGCCATGATACAACCCATATAGGATTGAATGTTTAACGTATTACCGGTCAACAAAAGGAAAAGCAATGATCCTGCTATCACGGCAGGAATGACGGAAAGAATGATAAGCGACACCCGGAACGATTGAAAAAATACGGTCATCAACAGAAATATGACCACGATGGCCACCAACAATCCAAACTGCAGGCTATACAGGGTATCTTTCAATAATCCGGGTTGGCCGCGCAGTAAGACTTTCGCACCTTTCGGAACAGGCGCCTGGCTAATGAGGGCATTCACTTTTTTGAACGCACTACCCAGGTCCTGCCCCTGTACATTGGCTGTAATGGTAATATAGCGTTGTTGATTCAACCGGTCGTACTCACCGGGTATGCTGATCCGTTTCCAGGAAGCCACTTCATTGAGCAAATGACTACTGCCATTGCCGGAAGCTACGGGGATCATTTCCAACTGGGTAGTATTATTCATGCGGTATTCAGGGTATTGCACCTGTATGATGTAAGCCGTACCGGTCGTTTTATCCAGCCAGTAGGCCGGAGAAGTAAAACGGCTGGAGGAAGTAGCAGCGGTGGTGGATCGGGTAATCTGATCGGTGGTAAGGTTCAGTTGACCGGCCTTCATCCTGTCCACCTCAATTTTGATGGCCGGGTAATTGAGTGGTGTGGCAATCTGTACATCCCTGATGGATGGAATGGCCGTAAGTTGGTTGTATAACCAGTCAGCCGTTTTCTTTCCTTCTTCCAGGTTCTTATTGACAACTGCGATCTCAATGGGATTGGTGAAGCCAAGATTCAGTACCTGTTCAGCAAGATCACCCGGTTCAAAAGATATCTTTGCAGCAGGTATTTCTTTGGCCACGGTGGCCCTTAGCTGATCTTTGAACTTGTCCAATCCGATAGCACCGGGTGTTAATTTAATTCTGGTAACAGATTCATGTGGTCCGCCGGTCCACAGGTGAATATAATTGACCGGGAAACTGGATGGCTGGGTGCCGGCAAAGGCGGAAGTAATACGTACATTTTCTTTTCCGGCTATCCTGTTCACCGCATCCAGCAATTGACGGGTGGCATCTTCTGTTCTTTCCAAACGGGTGCCTACGGGCAGGCGTAATCTAACCTGCGTTTGACCAGTATCAGCCTGGGGAAATAATTCCGTGCCAATGGTAGAGAAAAGCAGCACAACAGCTCCGAGAGAGATCACCAGCAGCAGTATTGTAAATAATCCTCCGCTGCGTTGCAGGCGACTGCCATAGTGTGTATAGCTTTTTCTGATACGGTCAAAAGATCCCGGTACCTTTTCACGGCTGCTCAAATGGTGTTTCATGATCCAATTGCCCATGACGGGAACAAAGGTTTGCGATAAGAGGAAGGAAGCCACCATGGCAAAACCCACAGCCAGTGAGAGTGGCAGGAACATGGCCCTGGGCACGCCATTCATGAAGAGGGCCGGCACAAAGACCGCCAGGATACTCAGCAGGATCAGGAGCTTGGGCATGGCTATTTCTTTTGACGCATCGGCAATGGCCCTTGCTTTGCTTTTCCCCATTTCCTGGTGCCGGTGCATGTTTTCGATCGTCACCGTCGCTTCGTCGACCAATATACCAACAGACAACGCAAGGCCGCCCAGGGTCATGATATTGATGGTTTGGCCCGTCAGGTACAGCAAGGTGGCAGAGGTGAGTAAAGCCAGCGGGATCGTAAGCACAACGATCAACGCTCCTCTCCTGTCTCCCAAAAACAGCCAGACCATTATTCCGGTTAAAATAGCGCCAAGTCCTCCTTCAAACAATAAACTGTTGAGCGCGCTGATCACATACCCGGACTGATCAAATTCATAGGATACCTTGATATCTTCCGGAATGGCGGCCTGCATATCCGGCAGGGCCGCTTTTACCCGCTGCACCACATCCCAGGTAGAGGCATCCGCTCTTTTGGTAACGGGTATATATACAGAGCGCTTGCCATTGATCAGCGCATAGCTGGTAGTCACATCCGAGCCCAATGCTACGGTAGCTATGTCTTTCACAAACACCGAGGGACCGCTGCCCAATTGCAGCGGCATATTTTGCAGGTCCTGCAGGTTCTCGATGACACTATTTTGTGGGGTGATATAGGTGCTATCGCCTATACGGACATTACCTGCCGGGCTAATGGTATTTGTTCTTACCAGGGACTGCACTACCTGGTCGGGCGTAAGGTGATAACTTCTGATCTTATCCGGATCAACGGTGATCAGCACGGTCTTTTGGTTGCCGCCAAAGGGTGGCGGTGCAGATACACCCGGCAAAGTAGCAAACATGGGCCGGACGCGGAACAGGGCCAGATCGGAGATCTCTCCCAATGAGCGGGTTTCACTGCTGAATACCAACTGCCCCACCGGCACACTGCCTGCATCGAAACGCGTAATGAAAGGAGGAACCGTGCCGGGCGGCATAAAGGCCCGGGAGCGATTCACATAGCCTACCACCTCCGCCATCGCCTGGCTCATATCGGTGCCTTCGTTAAATTCTATTTTAATGAGGGCAGCTCCCTGAATGGATCTCGAATCCACATACTTTACGCCGGTGATGTACAGAAAGTGATACTCATAATAAGAGGTAATGAATCCTTCCATTTGTTCGGGCGACAACCCGCCATAAGGCTGCGCCACATATACGGTGGGCAAACCCAGTTTGGGGAATATATCAACCTTTGTGTTGCGTACGGCCAGCCAGGAGAAAAATAAGATGGCCAGTACTGTTACCAGTATGGTGAGTGGATGCCGCAACGCCGCAGTAATGAGCTTCATACAATCAGTTAAGTTGATCTAAAAAAATGGAGAGGTTTCCTTTGGCGACGGCAACAGACAGTAATGATCGCCACAATTGCAATTGTGCAGTGGCGTCGTTGAGCGCTGCCCGGGTTAATTCATACTGCGATTGGTAGATCCTGGTGTAATCAATTAAACCCGCTTCATAACTTAACTGTAACCCTTCATACACCGCCCTTGCAATTTTCAATTGTACGGGTGTCCTGGCAGCAATCTGCAGGTCCTGCCTGTATTGCAGCGTGGCGTTTTCTATTTGTTTGGCAATATCCAGCCGGGCCTGTGCCAGCCTGGCTTCTTCGGCCTTCAGTAAAAAGCCATATTGTTTTTTCCGGATATTGACCTTGCTGAATTGAAGCACGGGGAAGCTTAGTTGCAGACCAATACCCGCATTGGTCCTTGAAAGTCCCCAGCCATCGGCTTTATGAACGGCGCCCTGAGCATCCACGCCGGAACCACGGGCATACAGGTTGCCCCAGATATCCAGTTGAGGTACCCAGGAACGTTGTATTTCCCGTAACCCTGCTGCCGTTGTATTTTTTTGTGCTTCTATAGATTGATACACGGGATGATTACGGAGGGAAAAAGAATCCGCTGCAATCAATACCGGTTTAAACGCAGAATCCGTCAGCACTATATTGCTTGCCCCCTCATTGATCCCGGTTAAACGCGATAGTTCCGTTAACTTTTGCAGGTAGGCTTTTTCCGTTTGGAGGTATTCAATTTCAGCCTGGATGATGGCCGATTGGAATTGTGCGGTATCAATACCGGGCTTTAACCCGGTTTTTGCCAGTACCAGGGATTGTTCGAGGTTTACCTGGTACCGCTCCATCATTGCGGCAGACAGGCGGCTGACAGTTTTGAGGTAAAGACTTTCGAGGTACAGGTTAATGGCGGCATATTGAAACTGGAACAGTTGCTCATTATAACTGGCGCTGGCCTGTTTGTATTGCGCAGCAGCTTTTTCAATAGCAGCATTGCGCTGCCCGAAGGTGAAGGGATTCCATTTGATCAAAGCGCCCAGGGCAGTGCCGGGAATAAAGTTCATGTCATTGCCCACAGAAGGAGGTCCGCTGATCGGTAACAGGAATCCGGGATAGCTCATGCCTGTAATATTGTTGAAAGTAGCCAGGTTCACCTGGTACCCTGCTGTAAGATCAGGCACCAGGCTGTTTTTGGCAAGGGACCCATTTTCTTTGGCTGCCTCTACTTGCTGACGCCAGGCTTCCAGTTGCGGCAGGTTGTGCTGCACTTTTTCCATCGTTTCCTGCAAAGACAATTTTATTGGTTGGGCGGTAACGATCCCGGGGCCAGCCATCAGTACCAGGAAAGTGAAGAAGATATTTGCCAGGGAGGTTCTAACTCCTGATAGAAGAACTGTTAACATGGGGTGGCAAATATTGGAAATATACTGCCTTATTCATGGTATATTTGAAAATAGTACGGTACCCGCCCATGAATAAACTCAGGGGTGTAAACCTATTCCGCTTTATTGAACCGTTTTATTTCTTCCAGGCTGGTTCATTTTTATTCTCATAATCACTAAAGGCTTTTTCAAGGCCAACCAGTACTTCAGCTGAAGTTTCAAAAAGGGCTTTTGCCGCCGGATCATCCACTTTCAAAACATCTTGCCGTAAATGATTAATTAGTACCTTAAACTCCTTTTTAATATTGGCAGTATGCTCCATTGGATTGCTTGTGCTCTTGTTATCCATAATACCTGATTTTATAGTTAAATAATAATGTAGGAAACATGGTGTAGCTCAAAACACCCAATTCTTATCGATTGCACTATTGGGAGCCCGGTTGAAATAATTCAATCAGGTTGCCAGAGGGATCTTCGAGCAATACCTGTTTGCCACCAACACCAGTTAAAAGGTTGTTACGGAATTTGGCGCCTGCCTTTTTTAGTTTCTCAATCGTACTTTCAATATCTTCTACCTGTATCTGAGAGCGATTCCAGCCACCGGGCGCAGGCATGGTCCCATCGGGCATAGGCTGTCCGGCGCCACCGGCACCGGGTTGATTAATGAATAATTGCAGATCACCCAGTTGTAAACTGGCAAAACCGGGCTTTACATGCATCTTTACTTCAAAACCCAGCATGCCAGTATAAAAGGCAACGGAAGCATCTACATCATGAACGATATACCGGATAGCCACCACTGCTTTTTCTATGGGAGAATGCTTTTCCATGATCTTTGAATTTTTGTGTCGTACAAGCAGAACTTGTACGTAATAACTACTGCAAAAACTATGCTTGCATGACCTGCTGTTATTCAGTGGAATTCCGGAAAGACTGGGGTGTTTTGCCCACGCTCCGTTTAAAATATTTCACAAAATGGGATGCGTCCATAAAATCCAGCGTCAAGGCAATCTGGGAAACGGTATTGTTGGTGTACAGTAACAGGCGTTTCGCTTCACTGATGATAAATTCGGCCAGTACTTCGGTGGCGGATTGATTAACAGCTTTTCTACAGGCGGCATTGAGGTTTTGGGGTGAAGTATTCAACTGTTCGGCATAGTATTGAACAGCATTTTTTACGACCGTACCAGATTGGAGCAATTCAAGAAAGGACTGGTATAGTTCTGATCGTAATGCGGAAGGCCGGATGACAGGCTTAGCAACTTCAAGCACCTTTGCCAGCAATGCCTTCAATAATCCTTCAATGATTGGAAAGCTGTGATCACTATTGGCGACATACTCTTTTACCAGTAATTGAAACAGCTGATGGATGGTGCTGTTATCGTTGATACTAAGACATGGCTGATTGCTGAGTTTGGCCAACAATAGTTTCAACTCCTTGTCGAGGCTTTTCTCAATAAAGGTTCTTTTGATAATGGCTACAAAGCCAGCCGCTTCTTCTTCCAGGTCAAAATGATGGGTTTGTTCTTTCCGGACAAAGAAAATGACCGGGGGCGTTATTACATATTTACGGGAATCGATGGTATGTGTCCCACTTCCTGCTGAAAGGTAAATGATCTCAAAATAGTTGTTGTGCTTATGGGCGGTGGTTTTCCGGATCTCTTTTTTAAAGGGAGCTATTTTAATAGCTTCTTTGGGCTGTGTTTTGTCCTTAATATCAATGCTGGAAGGGTTCATCCACCTAAAGTTACTAACCCGGCTCCCAAAGACAAAATCGCAACTATTTATGCCTATTAATGAGTCAGACTTACCCTCTTTGGGGGCGAAGCGCCAATCCTCCCAGTGCAGACCCGATCAGCGCCAATACAAGACCCACAATGGCGCCGGCCTTTCCACTACCAGACCCAAACACAGCTCCGGCAGAGACAGACAGGTGTATAAGGCTGAGCACAATGGCTACTGCACCCAGGGATAGGGCAATGATGGCCTGGGTACGCTTATTAGCATTATTACTCACCCTGGCCCTCCACCCTACGACAATACTAATAAGTCCTACTACGGCCCCCGCGAGGGCCCTGGCCCTTCCTGCTGTAATGCCGGTAACACGCGGTGAAGTTCCCTCAGCACCTGTTTGGGAAAATGCATTTTCCGGCAACAAAGACAGACTACCGATCACCAGGCATGTCAACACCAGGTAGAACATATAATTTTTTGTAAACAGCTTATGGCTACAACTCATAGACTTTTTTTTTACAAACCTACGCCCGATAGCGTGGGCAAAATTGTAAAATCGCGACATTATGCGACCTGCTGCTCAGGGGAGGAATTCTTCAAAGGTCCGGTAATCGGCACCTTGCTTTTGATGGGTAAAAAAGGCTTTTGGGTTATACCCGGAAAATGACTGGAAGTCATGAATAAAATGGGCCTGGTCGTAATACCCGCAATCATGGGCCATTTCGGTCAGTGACCTGGGCTGTTTTTCAAAACTCTTAATGACTGCATTGAACCGCGCAATGCGCTGGAATTGCTTGGGACTATATCCTGCATAGTGAATAAACTTGCGCTCAAATTGTCTGCGCGACAAATAACAACTATCCGCCAGCTCCGGAATAGATAAGGTGGCGGATGAAAAAAGGATTTGTCGTATGGAGCCAAAAACAGGGCTGTCTATGTTCTGGCTCCTGGTGAGCCGTTGGAGAATAAACTGGGAAATGAGCCGCGCCCGCTGCCGGTGGTCGGGTGCAGCAAATATTTGTTGTTCCAGCAGTTCACCTTCCCTGCCGAAGAGTGTTGGGGTGTCAACCGTTTGATCGCTCAATGCATGGGCAGGCAAGCCAAAGATGCCTGGAATAGCATAGGGGAACAGGTATACCCCAAACAAACAGAAATCATGGAAAGTAAATAGCTTTTTGAATTGCTGCAGCTGCCCGGAGAGGCAGGAGAAGGAAGTTTTGTGATGTTGACCATCCGATCCATTCATTTCAAATTGTCCCTTGCAGTAAAAGATCCATTCGGGCGAAGGCTCCGCCAGCACCCGGTGATGGAAGGGGTTTCCGGCGGAAGCCGACCCTTCCAACACCCAAAAAAATTGAATGTAGGGAGCAAGTTTAATGGGAGGCGGAATTGTATAATAATTCATACTGAACCGCTGGTGTTAAATGATAGATTTCGAACCGCAATGCTCTGATCATTATGAATGTAGTCATTTTTATCTGATCCTGCTTTCTTCGGGCCTCATTCCTTTCCCGGTCGTATCAATATTATCGCAACAAGATAACTACCTGAAAACCGGTATAAAAAATACCTGTTTACAGGGTATAGGTATATCCACGTACATGCCCTTGCTTTGTGGTCAATTTATAAAAAGACCTCTCATGAGCGCTTTGCAACGTACCACCAGGCAAACTTTCCTGTGCAGCCTCCTGTTGATCGCCGGCCTGTCCGGCGCCCTGGCACAGAAAACACCGGAATTTGTGTATCCGGCCACTCCTTTTAATGAAGCAGAGGCAGCCAAACAAATGGAAGAAGGCACGGCCACCATTGCGGGTATTGCCAAAATAAAAAAGAAAGGCAGGACGTACTTCCCCTGGCAAAAAGACCAGATCAACCTCTTTCCGGCCACAGCCTATATTATGGAGTTTGCAGAGCTGAAGAAAAAGTACACCAAAGGAAAAAAGATCGCCACCATCACCAATGATGCATTCACCTACCGCATAGAAGGGAGAACCACGGATGACAGGGGCAGTTTTGAATTCAGGAACCTGAAACCCGGCAAATATTATATCGTTACCTGGATCGACTATGAAAAGCAATACGAAACCAAGGAACGTACGGGCACGGATTACGCGTTCAACCAATATGGCAATATGGTAGCCTCTTACCCTACCTATACTTACTATACGCATAAGTATACGGTGGAGATGGAAGTATCCGGCATAGTGGAAGTAAAGGCGGATGGAGAAAAAGTAACGGTAGTGATCACCAACTAAACCAGCCAACCATGAAAACATGCATCATACAACTTAGCCTGGCACTAATCTTCACGGGCAGCGTCCTGGCACAGAACGTGAAATTCCTCGACCCCAATTTCAAGAAAGCCTGTATCTACGCCGAAGTAGACCTCAACGGCGATGGAGAGATCCAGGTATCGGAAGCGCAGAAAGTGACGAAACTGTATGTAGACAAACGCAATATCGACAACCTCACGGGTATCAAAAGTTTCACCAACCTCGAAGAGTTTGGGTTTTATTACAATGATATACGCAATGTAGACCTGTCGGGCCTCAAAAAGCTCCGGGCGGTATATGGCTTCTCCACCAAACTGGAGAGCATCAACCTCAAAGGATGCACCAATGTGGAAGGCATCTTTCTCAGTTACAATGCGCTCCACCAGATCGACCTGACGGGATTGACAAAACTGAAGGAACTGGAATTGAGCAACAATATGCTCTTCAAGGTGGACATCAGCAATATGCCCCTGCTGGAAACCTGCAAGTTGAACGAAAATGAGATCAACACTTTTAATTTTGCAGGCTCCAACAATATTAAAGAGTTACAACTGCAAAAAAATAACCTCACCGCATTGGATGTAAGACCACTTAAAGAGCTCACCCTGCTGTGGCTATGGGATAATCGTTCGCTCACCTCCCTGAAGGTGATGCAACTGAGAAAACTGGTGGACCTCAATGCCTGGGATTGCCCGCTTACCAATCTTAACATGAGTGGCTTGGTAAGCCTGCGAAAATTCAACTGGTAGCACCGTACTGGCAGGCAGCTCGTGGACTGTAAAACCGGGTAAAAGCAAATTTCCTGATGGCTAAGGTTTTCATTTGCTATATTTACCCGCCATTATATAGTACCACGCAATTGAATGACTACGATGCTGCCAAAGGAGCAAACATATGGCGAAAGGGAACTGTTTGCCCTGATCTCCCGCAACGATGAACAGGCATTTACAGAGATCTATCTTCGGTATGCCGACAAATTATACCTGCATGTCACCAAATTATTGAAGGAGGATAGCTGGGCCGAAGAGATCGTACAGGATACCTTTGTAAAGCTGTGGCAGGTCCGCGATACACTGGGCGAAGTAGCCAATCCATCGGCCTACCTGTACAAGATCGTGGCCAACCGTACGCTGGATTTCCTGAAACACCGTGCGGTAGAAGTTAAAACACAATACCAGGTGTCGCTGTCTGCAGAATCTGCTGCCAGGAACGACACGCAGGAACAACTGGATTTCCGCATCAGCGAACAATTGCTGAAACAGGCCATGAAAGACCTCACTGCACAAAAGCAACTCATCTTCAGGTTGAAACATGAAGACGGGCATAGTTACGAAGAAATTGCCCGGCAACTGAATCTGTCCAAAAATACCGTCCGCAATCACCTGGCCGAAGCCCTCCAAACGATCCGCACTTACCTGTTAAAAAAAGGTGCTTTCCTCCTCCTGCTCCTGCACTGCTTAAAGAATCTCTAAAAGTTTTTTAAAAACTGCTGGTACATTTTTTCCGCCCGGTCGTCTTACTCAAAGGAATTGCTCATCATATGAAGAAATCATGAATACGCACCAGGATCACCTACACGATTTATGGCGAAAATTTGTTGACAAACAAGCTTCTACACAGGAAGTGGATGAGTTGTTCCGACTCCTGGAACAGGCTGGCAACGACGAGTTGAGCCAATCTTTTTTAGAACAGTATTTTGCTGAACCCATTACCGGAGAAGGATTGGAGAATGAATATTGGCTGAGTAAATTAGCCGAAATAAAGCAGGCAGCAGGAAAGACACCAAAGTCAGGAACACCCATTCGCCACATTCCTTTCCGGAACCGCCCATGGATCCGCTATGCAGCAGCGATCATTATAGTAGCCGGATTAGGATCTTATCTATATACTACGCTTACAAGACCCCACGCTGCAATCACCAGCACCACTACTTCAAAGGCGGATACTGCTTACAATGATGTACTGCCGGGCGGGCAGGGAGCGATCCTTACGCTTGCCGACGGCAAAAAAATTGTATTGGATAGTTTGGGCAATGGCATCGTGGCCAGCCAGGCCGGCACGCAGGTAGCGCTGGAAAATGGCAGCCTTACCTACCATGCGTCCGATACCCGCACGGTGAGCTTTAATACGATGTCCACACCCAAAGGCCGGCAGTTCTTATTGTTATTACCCGACGGCACAAAAGTGTGGCTCAACGCTGCCTCCAGCATTACCTACCCTACCGCATTTATCGGGAAGGAGCGAACGGTAAAAATGACCGGCGAAGCTTATTTCGAAGTGGCGAAGAATCCTCAGCAGCCATTCAAAGTAAACATTCATGATACAGCGGAGATCGAAGTGCTGGGCACCCACTTTAATGTGAATGCCTATGCCAATGAAACGGGTATCAAAACAACGCTGCTGGAAGGAAAGGTGAAGGTCGTGAATCGGCAATCAGCAATCGGCCATGCGGCTGCACAACAATCGGCTACTCTTACGCCGGGTCAGCAGGCCCGGTTAAGTAATAATCAATTATCAGTCATCGATAATCCCGACATTGACCAGGTAATAGCCTGGAAGGAAGGCATCTTCAACTTTGAAGGGGCAGGCCTCCGGGAAGTGATGAACCAGCTGGAACGTTGGTACGATATCGATGTGGTATATGAAAAGAATATTCCCACCACCCGGTTCTATGGAAAAATAAGCAGAAAAGTCACCTTATCCAGTGTACTGCAAGGTTTGGCCGATGCCAAAGTAAATTTTCGTATCGAAGGAAAACAACTAATCGTAACACCCTAAAAAACGTTTCATGAGTCCCTGACCCTACCGAGGTTGGCTTATAATAAAAACCGGATCCCGTTCGAGCGGGACCCGGCGAATATTTCAGGTTGACCCCAAAGAACAATCATTCCAGACGACCGCCTTTTCATCAACCCAAAACTTTTGCGAAAGTATGAAAAATACTCCTTGGCACCGTTATGTCGGTACCCGACTCTTTCATGACCGGCAACAGCCGTTTCGGTGCATAACCAAAATGCTGTTAGTAATGAAACTAACGATCTTGCTGCTCACCGTTGCCTTTCTCAATGTAAGTGCTACAGGCCTCTCCCAGAATGTCACCATTTCCGGAAAGGATATGCCACTCAAAAAGGTATTTTCCCTCATCGAACAACAAACAGGCTTTGTTGTTTTTGGGCCAGCCTACCTGTTTGAGAGCAAGAAACCTATTTCGCTGGACGTTCAGAACAGGCCCCTGGCCGATGTGTTGGAAATGGCCCTCAAAGGCCAATCACTGAACTTCCGCATTGACCATACAGGCAAAACCATCTTTCTTTCGCCTGCCCGTTCTCCTGGTACGCCTGCCGATCAACCAAAGGAGGCGATTACGCCACCAGCGCTCATTTCTGGTACTATTCGTAATCCATCCGGTGAGCCACTGGCCGATGTCTCTATCCGTGTAAAGGGCACCAATACCGGTACTTCCACCAATGGGCAGGGCCTGTTTACCTTAGGCAACCTGCCAGACAATGCGGTACTTCAGATATCCAGCATAGGTTATGAGCCCATGGAGGTGGGTATCCAGCATAGCCCCGCCGGTGGTTATACCGCCTATGCAGTTAATAAAACACAGGCGTCACTCATCAAGGCTACTACAGGGGAAACCGTTGTTGTAAACATCACCCTGGAACTTAATACTTCCAAACTGGATGAGGTGCAGGTGATCGCTTATGGCACGCAAAAAGCCAAATACATGACCAATGCCGTATCCTCTGTCAAAGCCAGGGACATTGCCAATGTACCCGTGGCCAGCGTAGATGCCCTGCTACAAGGCAGGACTGCAGGCGTACAGGTAGTACAAAATTCCGGTGCACCCGGTGGGGCCGTAACAGTAAGGGTAAGAGGTACCACTTCTATCAATGCCGGCAACAATCCCCTATATGTAGTAGACGGCGTACCTACGGAATCGGGTGACCAGTCTCCCCTGTCATTGGGCACCACCACCAATAGTATCGCCAGTATCAATCCCAATGATATCGAGTCCATCGAGGTATTAAAAGATGCCAGCGCCTCCTCCCTCTATGGGTCAAGAGCCGCCAATGGGGTAGTATTGATCACCACCAAACGGGGTAAAAATGGCCCTCCAACGATCAACTTCAATGTTTACAGGGGGCTTCAGAAAGATATCGTCGACAACCGCCCTAAAAAACTCAACAATCTCCAATATATCGAGCTGATCGAAGAGCAAAGGGCCAATGCCCTCAGCAGTGGCGTAACATCGCTGTATGCATTTGTGATACCTGATAGCGCCACCAATATCAATACCGATTGGCTGGGCGCTGTATTGAGGTCTTCTTCCATCAGCAATTATGACCTGTCCATACGCGGTGGCAATGATAAACTTCGGTATGCCCTGAGCGGTGGTTATTTTGACCAGGAAGGTATCGTGGTCAATACCGGTTTTCAACGGTATAACCTGCGTATCAATACAGACTATGAAGCTACGCCCCGTTTAAAGATAGGTAATAGCCTCTCGCTGTCCCGGTCTACCTTTCAGCGGCTGCCGGGCGAAGACAATGGCCGTTCAGTGGTCAGGGTGTCTGTATACAAAGCTGTGGTGCTGCCCGTCTATAATGGCGATGGCAGCTATTATGTGGGCGATCCGGCAGGTTATATCAATCCGGTGATGGTAGCCAATGGAGATAAAATGGCTACGGGTGTTAATACGGTTATCGGCAATGTATATGCAGAATACAAGGTTTTGAAAGGATTGAACTTCCGTACTTCCTGGGGCATTGATTTCAGTGGCCTGAAAGACGATTATTACCAAACCGCCACCAACCTGAGCCAGGCTTCCGGCGCTGCCAATTATGCCCAGCGCCTCACCACCATCAACGAAAACACCTTGCAATATAAGGGGGCTGTAAAGGACCATCATTTTAATGCACTGGTAGGTTACAGTGTGCAGCAAAGACGCACAGAGACCATGCGCGAAAGCGCCATGAATTACAGCACGGGCAGGATCACTACGCTCAATGCTGCAGGCACCCTCTCCGGCGCCTATTCCTACAAAAGCGCCAGCGGTATCGAATCCATGTTTTCGCGTATCGGATACGATTATAATAACAAGTACCTTTTAGAGCTTAGTTTGAGAAATGATGGTTCTTCCAAATTCGGAAAGAACAACAAATATGCGCTCTTCCCGGCAGCCTCCATCGGCTGGCGATTGTCGGATGAGGCATTTCTGAGAGATGTGAAAATGCTCAGTGACCTGAAGCTCCGGGCAAGTATCGGCAAAACAGGTAATGACAATATCGGCGATTTTCAATCACAGGGCGTCTATTCCACCAACAGCAATTACAATGGCTATCCGGGTATTGCCCCCAACGACCTGCCCAATGAAGACCTGAAATGGGAAACGACCACCCAGTATAACGCAGGGTTAGACGCCTCCTTTTTTAATGAACGATTGAGTATTTCAGTAGATGCCTACATTAAAAAAACAAAAGACCTGCTGCTGAATGTCATATTGCCTTCTTCGGCGGGCATTAAGAACACGCTGCAAAACGTAGGCAGTACGGAAAACAAAGGGATTGAACTGAGCATCCATTCCACCAACTTCTCCTCCCGTAAATTCAAATGGACCACCAATTTCAATATCTCCTTTAATAAGAACGTGATCACCGGTCTGGCGGGTGGCGGACAGGAGATCATCCTGAGCAATGGCACTACCGGCCAGGGTGGAAGTAACCCTCTTAGTATACTGAAAGTAGGCGATGCCATTGGTTCGTTCTATGGCTGGCATACTTCGGGTGTATATGCTTACTCAACCGACAACAAGAACGGCGTCCGCGACCTCAGCAGCACGGGTTACCTGTTCAGGAGCGGTGATGAGATCTTCCAGGATAGAAACAGCGATAATATTATTGACAATAACGACCGGGATATTATCGGCCGGGCCCTGCCCAAATTCACCGGCGGCTTTGACAACAGCCTCTCCTATAAAAGATTTGAGCTGAACGTATTTACACAGTTCTCTTATGGCAATGAGTTGTACAATGCCACCAGGGCCATGCTGGAAAACATGTACCAGTTTGCAGCAGCGGGCACCAGGGTATTGAACCGGTGGCGGAAGGAAGGCGACATTACCGATGTACCCAGGGCCGATCATGGTGACCCCGGCAATAACAGAAGGGCTTCTGAACGATGGATAGAAGATGGCTCCTACCTGCGTATTAAGACGGTGACCCTGAGCTATAACCTGCCGGTACCCCTTACGAAGAAAATGAAAATACGCAGCCTGCGGGTGTATGCCACAGCCCGGAATTTGTTAACCCTGACCAGCTACACCGGCTGGGATCCTGAAGTGTCTGCCTTTGGCGCTTCGGTTACCGACCTGGGTATTGACTATGGCAATTATCCGCAGTACAGGACATTTATCCTGGGCGCTACCCTGGGCTTATAACAGGTCATTCATCACAAAAAACGATTTATGAAACGGAAACTAACTTATATATTAATTACCCTCTCCACCATAGGTACCTTCTCCTCCTGTAAGCGTGTCATTGACCTGACACCTGAAAGTGCAATCTCTGCAGCCAACGCGCTGACCAATGCCGATGCTGCGCAGGCAGCCATCATTGGCTGTTATGACGGATTGCAAAGCCTGCCACGTACCTTTTTGATCTGGGGCGAAGGCAGGACGGATGTATATGGTCCCAGCGATCTATCGGTAGTGGAACAATTGCAGTTGATCAACGGCAATGTCAATTCCAATAATTCACTGTGCGCCTGGGGCGATGCTTATACCACCATCAACCGGGTAAACAATGTATTGAAATACGTGCCCAATATTCCTGCCTTTGCCACCAAAGAAAGTATACTGGGCGAAGCCTATTTTATCAGGGCTTTATTGTATTTCTATTTGGTAAGGACCTTTGAGCATATACCCCTCATTACAGAACCTTACTATTCCACTTCGCAGGACTATTTCCCCAAACAGGCTGATCCGGCTGCTGTATATGCCCAGGTATTGTCTGATCTTCTGGCGGCCGAAACCCGCGTACCCGATACCTATTCTCTTTTGATAGATACCAAGGGCCGGGCTACCAAGGGCGCTGTAAGGGCGGCCCTGGCCGACTACTATATGTGGAAGAAACAATACCAGCAGGCACTGGATATATCTGCTAAGATCATTACAGGCAGTCCCGCCAACTATACCCTGGTGCCAGGCGCCAGTTATAGCAACATCTTCCTGACTAAAAACACGACCGAGTCCATCTTTGAACTACAATTCAGCAATGGCACCAATGAAAATGGGAATACACTGATCGGTTTCTTTCTGCCTGTAGGCCAAACCTCCCCTACTGCCTATCCGGGCGGCAACTGGCTGGTGGCCCCTTCTCAGAAACTAAAAGATGCTTTCGAACCCGGCGATCTGCGAAAGAATGGCACCTACCTGAATACCGGCAGCCCTGCCACTCCCTGGAGGGATGTCAACAAAGACTATGGCGCCAAATACGTGGGCACCGTAACAGGCAGCCAGCGGTTTAACGATTGCAATTATATCCTGTACAGACTGGCAGACATCATTTTACTGCGGGCAGAGGCTTATAATGAACTGACACAAACAGGCAATGCCATTATTGAACTCAATAAGATACGGACCCGCGCAGGGCTGGGCGCCACCAAGGCTACTACCCAAGACGATGTAAGAGTAGCCATTGAGAACGAACGGCTGAAGGAACTGGCTTTTGAAGGCAAACGGTATTTTGACCTGTTACGCAGTGGTCGTTATGCCACCGTCACCGGTAATACCAATCCCGATTGGGTAAGGTGGCCCATTGCCAGCAATGAGTTACTGATCAACACCAACCTGGACCAAAACCACGGCTATTGATCTTATTAGCTATTCTTAATTGCCAAACTTAGACACATGAACAATAAGTTATTTTCTATCATACTATGCTTCCTTACAGGTTGCCTGTTGGCAAGCACTTCCTGCAAAAAAGATGATCCCACCTATCCGGATGCACCCAAGCGGGTATATACCGTCAACAAAGTACCGGATGGTACGGTAACGTTTACCAACTCGGCCGCCGGCAAGAAAAATACCACCGGTGTAGCCAGGGTATATCTAAACCAGTTGTATACCAGTGATGTCAATGTGTCCTTTACATTAACAGGCACTGCAACGGCTGGCGTGGATTATACCCCTCCGGCCCCGCTCAACGTTACCATTCCCGCCGGCAGCTGGTATGCCGAGATCAATATTGTGGGGTTGAATAATCCCCTGCAAACCGCTAAAAAGACGGTCATCATTACCTTAACTGCAGCCACAGAAGGATTTGAGATCGGACTGGGCTATGCGAATGCTTATGGTGTCTTTACCTATACTATTAACCCCTAATTCAAACCCAACGACAACATGAGATCTTATTTCATTGCTTTATTGTGTGCGCTGGCGGTTGGCAGCATAGGTTTTGCGCAATCAAACAAAGCCCCGCTTACTGCTGACATTTGCATATATGGCGGAACAGCCGCTGGCGTCATAGCAGCCTATACTGCCCAGCAGATGGGAAAAACTGTTATTTTAATTGAGCCGGGAAGACACCTGGGCGGCATGACCTCAGGTGGATTGGGCTATACTGATATCGGCAACAAATATGTAGTAACCGGCCTGGCAAGGGATTTTTACCGCCGTATAGGCACGCACTACGGAAAATTTGAGCAGTGGGTCTTTGAGCCCAAAGTGGCAGAAGGCATTCTTAATGACTATGTAAAACGGGCAGGTTTCCCGGTGCTGTTTGAGAACAGGTTGGTAAAGGTCATCAAGGAAAACAACCGCCTGCAAGCAATCACCCTCGAAAACAGTTACCAACCTGGTACAGTTTCCCATCAAACAGTGCGGGCCAAGGTATTTATTGACTGTTCTTATGAAGGCGACCTCATGGCCCGTTCGGGTGTTACGTATACCGTAGGACGGGAAGCCAACAGCCAGTATGATGAAACCATCAATGGTGTGCAGTTAATGAATGGCCATCAGTTTCCGGATGGTATTGATCCTTACGTGGTACCCGGCAACCCGCAATCGGGTTTATTATGGGGCATCAGCAAAGAGGTGCCCAGGGACAATGGCATGGGGAATAAAATGGTGCAGGCTTACAACTTCCGTATTACGCTCAGCAATATTCCCGAAAACCGGGTGACTATTACCAGGCCGCTCAATTATGATCCTGCAAAGTATGAATTGCTGCTTCGCCTCAAGGGAAAACAACCCTGGAAGGCACTTACCGATGTATTTATCTGGAGTTTGATGCCCAATGGGAAAACGGACATTAACAACAAGGGCGGTTTTTCTACGGATATGATCGGCATGAATTGGGAATACCCGGATGCTGATTATAACAAAAGAGCACAGATATGGAAGGCGCATGAAGACTATACCAAGGGGTTACTGTATTTTATTGGCAACGATAGCCGGATACCTGAATTTATCCGGAATGAGATGCAACAATGGGGGTATCCCAAAGATGAGTATACGGATAATGGTAACTGGTCTCATCAACTGTACGTGCGTGAGGCCAGGCGCATGGTGGGTGAGCTGGTAATGACAGAGCACCACTGCCAGGGAAGGGAAAAGGTAAAAGATGGTATAGGAATGGCTGCCTACGGCATGGATTCCCATAATTGTGAAAGGCTCATCATTAATGGACAGGTAAAAAATGAGGGCAATGTGGAAGTACACGGCTTTGCACCTTATGCCATTTCGTACAGGGCCATTATTCCCCGGCAAAAAGAAGCCAACAATCTATTTGTACCGGTTTGTTTATCGGCATCCCATATCGCTTATGGTTCTATCCGTATGGAGCCTGTATTCATGGTGCTGGGCCAATCTGCTGTTGTAGCTGCCTGTCAGGCGATCGATAAAAAAATACCTGTTCAGCAGGTAAATGTCCAGGAGGTCCAGGCCATATTGAAAAACAATCCACTGGCAGACAAGAGCACGCCGGAGCTATTGGTAGACAATGACAATAAAGATCTTGTTCAGATAACAGGCAATTGGAAAACAGAAAACCACGGCGGTTATGGTCCAACTTACCTGACTACCGATGCCGGCAACAACACCACTGCCTCAGTGAGGTTTACAGCTAAGGTTACCCAAAGTGGCGACTATCGCGTCTATACCTATTTTCCCAAAGTGTCCAATCCTTCCACTAAAACAAGCATCACCGTTTATGCCGGAGGGAAGGCAACAGAAAAAATCATCAACCAATCAGACCTGCGGGTAGAGGGACAAACATCGGGAGAATGGATATTATTGGGCACTTACCAGCTGGCGGCAGGTCAGCAAACATATGTAGAGGTCGCTGCTAAAAACGCCAATGGCGCCATAGTAGCAGATGCCGTGCTTTATGTACCTGTTCCAAAGTAGTACTTTAATCCTGCTCACCTAAACCAGTTCTATCACTTCCATGGAAAATAAAACGAAGCTATTAAGTGCTGCTGTCATTGTAGCATCCTTAGGCTATTTTGTAGACATTTATGACCTGTTGTTATTTAGTATTGTTCGCGTACCGAGTTTGCAATCGTTGGGGCTGACTGGTGAGGATATAACAAAGAATGGCATCTTTCTTCTGAATGTTCAAATGATCGGGTTGCTGGCAGGAGGTATATGCTGGGGTATTTTAGGAGATAAGAAGGGACGTTTATCGGTATTATTCGGATCGATCTTTCTGTATTCCATTGCCAATATTGCGAATGGGCTTGCTTACTCGGTAGGCAGCTATGCTGTATGGCGTTTCATTGCAGGGTTTGGTCTGGCAGGAGAACTGGGTGCGGGCATTACGCTGGTAGCCGAGATCATGCCCAAAGCCAAACGTGGATATGCTACCACTATTGTGGCCACCGTAGGCGTGAGCGGAGCAGTTGCGGCCTTCTTTATTGCACGGTGTTTCGACTGGCGCACCTCTTACTTTATCGGCGGTGGTTTGGGGCTATCATTATTGCTGCTACGCGTGGGCGTTGTCGAGTCGGGTATGTTTGGAAAGGCCAGGCATAGCCAGGGTCGCCGGGGTGATTTCTTCTCGCTGTTCACCAACAAAAGCCGTTTTTATAAATACCTCCAATGCATCACCATAGGTATTCCCCTGTGGTTTGTAGTTGGTATATTGATCACCCTTTCTCCGGAATTTGGCAAAGTGTTGGGCATACAGGAGGCGGTCGATGCGGGCGTTGCTGTGGCCTGTTGTTATGGCGGCCTCGTGGCAGGCGATATTGTAAGTGGGTTACTTAGCCAATACCTGAAAAGCAGGATCAAGGTGGTTTATGCCTATCTTTTTTTATCGATTGTTTTTATAGCAGCTTACTTTTTACTACATGGCATCAGCCTGTTTGGATTTTATACGATCTGTTTCCTCCTCGGTTTTTCAGTAGGCTACTGGGTCATTTTTATGACGATCGCCACCGAACAATTTGGCACCAATATACGGGCAACAGTCACCACTACTGTACCCAATTTCGTGCGGGGGTCGGTAGTGCCGCTCTCCCTGCTTTTTCAGTATTTCAAACAGCTATTCAATGATTCCCTGATCTATGCAGGTATTGCCGTAGGCCTGATATGCCTTGGATTGGCATTCTGGGCTTTAA
Source organism: Paraflavitalea soli (assembly GCF_003555545.1). Classification (GTDB taxonomy): domain Bacteria; phylum Bacteroidota; class Bacteroidia; order Chitinophagales; family Chitinophagaceae; genus Paraflavitalea; species Paraflavitalea soli. The sequence continues at coordinate 2,555,397 of NZ_CP032157.1, forward strand.
GCAAAATGCAGGACACTTTTTCTAAGGACCTCGATTATCTGGAAGAATAACCTCAATAAAAATTAAACCATGAACATAATCATACGCCTTTTCCTCCTGGTTGTAATTTGTAATTTGTCAACCATTCCTGTGGCTCTTTGCGGGCCAGCCCATACAAAAACAGCAATCAAAAAAGATACCGGGGATATATTAACTATTGTGCAAACCGTTACCGGGAATATTTTTTATGCACAGGAGCAAAAAACGTTTGTCATCAATACCAATGCAGATTCGATCGTATGGTCGTATGCTGATTACTGGAATCGTCCGGTATCCGCTGGCAGGAGTGTCGTTGTGAACAATACGGTTAGACTTACGCTCAACCCCAGTAAACCAGGCTGGTACAAGCTGGTCATTAAATCAAGAAAAAACGGGAATACGCCTCTCACCAAAGAAACATCTTTTGCTATTGTTTCGGCTTTCGACCTGAGTACCGTCACTGAATCACCTTTTATGGTGCAAACCCATGCCTGGCAATCGACCGATACGCTGATACCTATTGCTAAAAGAATGGGCGTTAAATATGTGAGGGATGTGATACGGTGGGAATGGATAGAGCTTGCCAAACAGGTGTATACATTTGGTGCAAAACAGGACAGCTTCGTTGCACAGCTGGCAAGCAACCACCTGAAGTCTTATCTTACCCTGGCATTGTACAATCCGCTCTATGACAGCGGCAACGCACCGGTAAGCCCGGAAGCAAGGCTCGCCTTTGCACAATATTGCCAACAGGTGTTGACCAGGTATCCTGCTATACAGCAGGTAGAGATCTGGAACGAGCCGGATATAGGCACTTTTTCAAAGGGACTCACAACAGAAGCGCAGAAGGCCAATTTTTATTTCAATTTGCTAAAAGCTTCGTATGAGCTGCTCCACCCGCTGTTCCCGCAGGTTAAAATAACCGGGTTTGTAGTAAGTGACGTGGCATCCAACGCATTCCTGGATTCTATTTATAAACAGGGTGCTGTGAATTATATGGATGAATACGCCTTTCATTATTATAATGCTGTTCCCGAAAATATAGGGAACGAAATTACCCGGCATCGAAACATCATGAAATCCTGGAACAATGATCAAACGGTCCCTTTGAACCTCTCCGAAACAGGGTTTACTACTGCCAGCACCTCTGAAAAAGACCAGGCAAATTACCTGCCCAGGAGGATCGTGCATGCTTTGGCCAATGGTATCAGCAAGGTAAGTGTTTATAATTTGCAGAATAAGAATACACTCAATGATTCCGAAGGATCTTATGGGCTGATCAGGCATCCTGCTGACAGCAAAGGGGCCTATGTGCCCAAGCCGGCCTTTGTTGCTTATGCCGTATTAACCCGCCAGTTGACAGGCGCCCAATTTGAACAGCAGGAACCCTTTTCCCCGGACAGTGTTTATTCCTTTAAATTCACGAAAGGTAGTGAAGAAATAAGGTGCATGTATTCGATCGCCGGCGCCCGGGTGAAGCTCCATACTTCCGCCAGCATAACGGTCACTGATCTGATGGGTAATCAGCAAACCTATCAGCCTGTCGATGGCGTTGTGTATATTAATCTCGATAAGGACCTGGTGTATGTACACGGCAACCTGACAGCTCCTTATTGGGCCCTTGCCCCCAATAACACGTTCCTTTAGCCTGGATACCCTGTATCAAAAGCGCACAATAGCTGTAGCAATAACGCACAGCTTCGTAAGCAACATCTTTATGCCATGCTATATATCAACCAGATAATGCATGGCATAGGGAGAAGTACTACCATAACCTGACCATTCTCATACAAACCACTGACAACAGTCCTGTATTCCGGCTCCTGTGAGGGAGTATATTTGATTATTCCATTTGGTATTTAATAAATGTTTCTGTCCAGAAATGTGCTTGCATAAAGGATAGAACGGGAATCAAGGCAAAGTTTAGCGGAAAAAATCGAAGCCGGATATTTATCCGGCTTCCTTGTTTTCGAATGTGAGGCGGGTACTATTTAATGAACTGACCAATTTTCCCCAAAATACCTGTACTTCAAGGGAAAAACTATGACATGGATTAGTCCGGACGGTGATGGTTGTCAAAATAAGGATTTACTAAAAGATCCAGGCTTACAGTCAGCCGGAATGATGACCACCATCATTGCCAAATGGCAAAGCAGCTGTTACATTTGGCAAAACTTCCTTACATGAAACAAACAATGATAGGGGGAGAAATAGTTGCTTTAATAGAAAAGAAAAAGGGAATTTGTATATCGATCATCGTTCCCGCACACCGCTTCTCCCCCGAAAAAAGGTCCGATAAAGAACGGCTGGATAAAAGTATTCAACGGGCAATCAAACATTTATTGGATAACTATCCTCCGGAGCAAGTCATTCCCCTGATAGAAGCGATGGATGAGTTGTACCAACAGGTGGACTTTACTCATACTGAGGCAGGTATTGGCTTGTTTGTCAGCCCGGATATTCACCAGCTGGTCTATTTCATTTATCCTGTGAAGGAAAAAATGATGATCGGTGAATCATTTGATATCAGGGATCTGCTGTACCAGGATTATTATTCCCGGGTTTATTTTGTTTTGATGCTTTCGGAACAAGGAGCTAAACTATTCCAGGCACGGTTAAATAAACTGGAGGAGGTACACGATAGTCATTTCCCGCTTACCAACGAGGATGAATATGAGTACCAGCGGCCTATCTATGGATCAGCAGGGGGAAAGACCACTTTTATCAAAGCGATTGAAAGGGACAAATCGCAGCTGGAAGAGATACGATATACTCAATTCTTAAAAAAGGTAGTTGAAGGTTTGGATAACAACCTGACCCTGGATACGCCAATGATCGTAACCGGTACAAAAAAGGATCTGGGATACTATAGTAAAGTGACTCATCATACTGATCATGTGTTCGGCCTTTTACCTGGAAACTTTTCACATCTTTCTCTCAACGAGTTGGGAGCACTGACCTGGCCAATTATGAAATCGTTCCTGGATGATTGGAAACAACAACAGGTCATAGCTTTGCAGGAAACACATGGTAAAGCACATGTACTTACCACCTTACAAGATATCTGGAAGGCGGTACAGGAAGGAAGGGGAGCAAGATTATTGGTAGAAAAAGATCTTTCCATACCCGCCTACCTTTCTAATGATAATGGTTATCAATTACATTTGCATCCTCCCAAGGGAAGACACCGGATATTGCCAGATGTAATTAACAGTCTGATGGAGACTGTACTGGCAAAACATGGAGAGGTTATTATGCTGGAAAACGGGTTCCTGGAAAACTTTCAACGAATGCTCCTGGTTACCCGGTATTAGGTTCGTCTGCGCCACCTGATATTGATCAAAACAGCGCCTGAGGTCAGGCATACAGACATTATCAAGAGGAGCCAGCCGAAGAAGGGAGAAAAGCTCAGGATCTTTAGCACCATAAAGGCGACCAATGCGGTAAAAACCATCCTCCAATAGCCCCAATTACTTTTAGCCCGGGCATTTAACCAGTTGGCTCCCACTACGGCAGTAATAACGGTGGCCAGGAGGACACATAATAAATATACTCCAATAAGAATGATTCCAACTGGTACACCTATTACTGAGGCAAAAGCCAGGAGAGCAGCAACCGGAACACCGATCCAAAAACCGATGCCAAAGCCTATTGCTTTCCAAGGTGTTAACCAAACGGTATTGCCAGCTCGCACCATTGTGGAAGAAAACAAATATTGAAGGATCATGATCATTAATAATACCATGCCTGTATACCAAATTAACCCGGCAATGGTGGAGAACCCCAGAAAATACCACCGTCCGACCTGAATGCGCAGCGATGGGTCGAACACCGCTTTCCCACCCCGCAACGCGTGTTTGAAGTCAACATCGTTGTCATTTGCCAACCAATAGCGCACCGAACTCCGGAAAATAGCCTGGTTACCAATAAGTATCCTGTTACCGGAAACGAGGACAGCCGGGCCGCCAATCTCTCCATTTACTTGTATTTTTTCGGCACGGCAATCAATGCCTTTGGCTACCGAACCATTGATCACCAGGAGGCCGGAGGTACTTTGAACTGTTCCGGCCACCTGCCCGTTCAGGATCACATCTCCTCCGGCAGCCAATATATTGCCCACGGAGGCCCCTTGATCTATCGTAATGGTCCCTCCTGTTACTGCCACATCGCCAATAACCTGTTTTAGCACATGGATCTCGCCACCAGCACACCGGATATCATCCCCAACCGGTCCTTCAAAAACAACTTTGCCACCCAACACCAGTACATCACCGGTCACCGAATCGGTTAAATGAACAGTACCTCCGGCAACCACCAGGTCACCATGTACAGGCGCTTCCACCAGGACATTTCCGCCGGCTATATAGGTATCCTGCCAAACAGGGGCTTTCACCGTTACCGACCTGCCCAGGTACGTTTGCGCTGTTGCCGGTACGCTAGCCAATGCCAGCATGATCCCCAACAATTGTTTCATGGAAAAAAGTTTTAGTGTATTGAAATACAGAGGCTATTGATACTGAATGAAGACAGGCCGGGGCTAGAGCTACACGCCAGCGGAGCCATAAACTATAACGTCCATCAACCACCGGATTGATAATTGTCCAGCCCGGCATATTAAAAGGAAGGGGCAGTAATTACTTAAGCTGCCCCATTCCACTCCTGCAATAAACCCTGATCCAGGCTTGCCTTAATCTTCAAAAGAATACTCCGGCAACCTGATTTCCAGTTTACTCTCAACCCGTGTAATACCGCCGGCATTCCAGGCAGCAGTTTCTGCATCCTCCTTTTCACTTAAGGAACGGACATACCCATTAAGCGTCACGCGGTGGTCGTTTATTTGTACTGCAATATGGCTGGCATCTATAGTGGCGCTGCGTTGAAATGAGTCCTTGATCTTTTGTTCTATGTCCTTTGCAGTTACGGCAGGTTGTACAGTTATTGAATTCATAACAGAACGAACGCCCATCAGGTTTTCAACGGCCATGCGGGCACTGGTTTTCTGGTATTCCCAATCAACGGTACCTTCCAGTTTGACATGACCTTTTTCCACACTGACCTTAATCTTTTCTTCCTGTACCGCGCTGTGCCATTTCAATGCATTCAGTACGGCTTCAGCCAGTTCGCTATCTGTTTTCTGGTAGGAATGAGGCAGGCTAACCTGTATTTCTTCAGCCAGGGCTTTTACACCCGCCACTTTTTTGGCAGCCCGTTCTGCTTCCAGTTTCTGACCAAAGGTAACCACTGTACCGCTCAAGGTTACCACGCCATTTTTAGCAGCCACACCAATCTGGGCTGCCTGAAGGTATGGATGCCATTTCAATTCGTCCATCACATCCTTCTGTAATTGAGCATCTGTTTTCATGATTGATATTTTTTTTGAGTAATTGAAAACAATTCTATGATATACTGGTGAACAGCTTTCGACAAGGCACATGAATGATCTGTGATTATTCGATAACAAATATATTTTGACTGATACGCCTGATCAATGATGGCCATTACGGCATCAGCTGATCATGATCATACAGGGAGGGACAGATCAAGTACGTAAATCCCATCCAGGATATGCCCACCTGCTCCCCTATCAAATTTGTTACTCCTGCTCCTGTTTGCATCACCTCACCCACGATCTCATGCCCGGTATCAGGGCAACCTGGGCATGAAGGTCAGTACCCTAGCTGATGTACATCATTGCTTGCAGGCTGGCCAGCGTGTAGCTTTAATCTATAATATTCATACGCCTATGATCGACCGGATTACGGGAAAGGAAAATGAAGTAGAAAAACAATGTGAAAGGTATCTATTGGATATGGAAGAAAAGAAAAGCAGTAAATAGATGGTCTTAACGGAATTCCGGTCCCAACTGTAAACCCCTTTTTTGTGAAGTCAATAATTCATCTACTGTTGATCATGGGTTGCCTGGGGGCAGGACGGCAGCCCCGCAAGCTTCCTCCACAGGTTCCCATACTTTGCTATCACAATATCAGGAGTTCACTGGAAGGACATCAGCCCGATTATACCATTGACCGGCAGCAGTTTCGCCAACACTTAAAGGTGCTTTCCGACAGCGGCTACCATAGCATTACACCCGACCAGCTTTACCAATACCTTACCCGGGGTATTCCCCTGCCCGAAAAACCAGTCATGATCACTTTTGATGATAACAGACTGGAACATTATACGATAGCAGCTCCTATGCTGCGCCAATATGGATTTACAGGGGTGTTCTTTATCATGACAGTCACCATCGGCAAGCCAGGGTACATGAGTGCTGAGCAGCTAAAAAAGTTATCTGACGATGGGCACTGTATTGGCAATCATACCTGGGACCATCCCGATATGCGAAAGCTCACCCTTCAAGAATGGCGCATACAGGTAGACATGCCCCGGCAATACCTTGAAAAAATAACCGGCCGGCCGGTGCAAGGCCTGGCCTATCCTTATGGAGCCTGGAATGAGGCCGCTATAAAAGAGGTAAAGGCAAGGAATGTGCAAATGGCTTTTCAACTGATGGGTAAAATGAGCAATGCCAATCCCTTGTATTCGATCCGGCGTCTCCAGGTGTCTGGCAACCTGCCAGCCACGGAGTTGCTGGAAGTAATGCGTTCCACCTTTCGCGAAGAAAGGCGGTAATGAAGATCACGCAGCCTTCTTGCAATGACATAAAAATGATCAATTTCGTTATGAGCCACTCTACCATTTCCCTTTTTTCGCGTAAACAAACCATCCTGTTGTTTGGAGCAGCCTGGGCACTCCTGGCTATGAGTGTTTCGCTGCCACCAGCCCATTCCCTGCAGCAAACAAAGCCGGCGCTTACGGATTCCACTACCTTGTACCTGACCTTCGACGATGGTATTATTCCGGAAAGTGAAGCACTGGACAGTTTGGTACGGACGGAAGAAGTACCGGTAACCGTTTTCTGGATCGGGAAATTTGTGCTCTGGAATGATACCACGCGGCGGATCTGGCAATTGATGCGGAACAATCCCTGGATCGAACCGGGCAATCATAGTTATAGTCATGCCAATAACCGGTACTTTAAATACTACCAGGATCCGCAGCAGGTAGTACATGATTTTCAACTGAATGCCGACAGTCTGCAGTTTACCGGCAAGCTGGCGCGCTTGCCGGGACGCAATGCCTGGCGTATCAACAACCGCAAACGGGAGGACCTGGAGGATTGTAAGGCCGTGGCCGATTCGTTGGCAGCAGCCGGCTATTCGCTGTTTGGCTGGGATATTGAATGGAACTACTCCTCTTCCACCAACCAATTGGAACCGGCGGAAGACCTGTTGTTCCGCATCGGCCAGGTACTGAAGTTTCACCGGTCCTTTATGCCCAGGCATATTGTGATCCTCTGCCACGATCCGGCCATGAGCAGTTCATTTAGTATCACCACCTTACAGCATTTCATTCAACAGGCACGTACCCAATATCCCTACCGGTTCCGCTTCCTGAGCCAGTATCCCGCGCTCTGACCGCTGATGTGAATCAGGGTCTTTACTGACAAGCATCCTTTTAACCCACCCCTTTGCCAACGTAATTTTATTACAATCCAAACATAAAAAACAAGGAGGTTAACATGTCTTCTAAAGAATTAACTAAAAGATCTGGCCAGTTCCCAGCCGTATGGGACGATTTTTTCAAACCCTGGAACGATTGGTTTTCCAATGGGTTTTCGCAAATGAAACCAGTTACCATACCAGCGGTCAACATTACCGATTCGAACGACGAATACAAACTATCGCTGGCTGCACCCGGGCTTAAAAAAGGCGATTTTCACATCGATGTAGATGGTAACATGCTCACCATCAGTTGTGAAAAAGAAGAGAACAAAGAAGAAAAAGACAGCCGGCATACGCGTAAGGAATACAACTATCAATCGTTCAGCCGCACCTTTACCATACCCGAAGAAGTTAGCAAAGAAAAGATCGAGGCCAGTTATGATGATGGCATTTTGAAGGTAAAGCTGCCCAAAAAAGAAGAAGCCAAACGTATGGCCATCACAAAAAACATTCAGGTTAAATAGGTTGCTGTGTTTTTTTTAGTGTAGCACCCGCCGGTTACCGGCGGGTCTTTATTATCAGCAAACTAAAAACAGTCCCTATGCATGGCGCCATGAAATTATTTACTTACCGGGGCATTTGCGTGCGATGGTTCATGCTCTAATAACCATGAGTAAAGCTGTTGTTGGAGCATCGTTTAGTTTAACAATTGCTGCTCTTCCCGGTCAGCCAATACTTTTTTCCAGGCGGCCAGTCCAACCAGCAGGTCATCTTCCAGGAGGATAGATCTTTCGGCCAGCAGCAGTACATTGGCCAACAGCTCATTCAAATGCATACTCTCCTCTCCGTTTTTTACCAATTTTTCCCCGCCATAAAACACGGTGTCCATTTCTTCATAAAACCGATGCAATTCATCCTTAAAATAGGTCATCAGGGTCATCACTGCATCGATTTCTTCGGTGGTAATATAAAGGGCGCCGCAACAGCAGGATTCTGCTTCCATCGCCTGCAGGTTCCACAAGAATCTGCTGTATACCTGCCGCCTGAAACTACTGAGCACCTCCTGAAAATTATCCAAGGTCACCAACAAAACATTACCCGGTATATTTGCCTGCCCGTCTTTAATTTGCCCTGCCAATAGCACATTCATTTGTTGCAGGCAGGCCAACAGCTTTTGATGTTGATCGCGGTGCTGATATCCAAAAATCAAAATGAATTGTTTGATAACGGGCAGGTCGCTGATACGCAAAGCCGCCGTCTCAGCCACCGCCGCGGTTCTATCAGTTGACTGATAAGACCTTATGAATATGTCCTCATACTTCTGCTCTCCTGGCAGGAAGCAATGGGCATCCCGCCGGAAAGGCGCTGTCAGTTCCTTTAATCGATGCAGGTTCATATACTTGTATATGCTATAATATACTATGATAAATCTTATCTGAAGTTAACCTGATCGATTGTCCGAATAAATGACCGGGGTCAGTCACCAGGCTGACACCTCCCCGGTTGCACCATCCCTCCATAAAAGAGCTGATAACAGGTGCTTAACAAATTGACAACAATTGGTAAATATTAATCAATGGATCAAATTGGGAATACATAATTTAATTACCTTTAGTAAGGATCAAACGCGTCTTCCCGGATGCGTTCTTACATCAAAAGGGTAACAGCATGGAAGCCATACAAATTCCATCAGCACTCAACATTGATGAAAAACATCTTGTTGAAGCACTTTTTGTGCATGCATCCATTGGCATTATTGTAGCCAATGAAAACGGCGATATCATACTGGCCAATCCCTTTTTACTGGAACTTTTTGATTACCAGCCCAGCGAGCTATTGGGCAAGAAAATAGAGACGCTGATCCCTACCAGGTTTCATGATCGCCATGTAGGTCACCGGCAAAAGTTCATTGACCATTTACAGAATCGCCCCATGGGCGCAGGTATGGACCTGTTTGGTTTGCGGAAAGATGGTGCCGAGTTCCCGGTAGAAGTGAGTCTTTGCCACTACAGTAATAAGGCAGGCAAATTTGTGGTAGCTTTCATTAACGACATCACCATCAGGAAATCGGCCGAACAGGAGATCCGGCGCCTGAATGACGAATTGGAGGTCATCGTTGAAGAGCGCACGCACCAGCTAAAAGAAACGCTGCATGAGCTCGAAGCCTCGAAAGAAGAGCTGACGCGGGCCCTGGGTAAAGAAATAGAATTGAATGAATTGAAATCCCGGTTTGTATCCCTGGCCTCTCATGAATTCAGAACACCGTTGAGTACGGTACTATCGTCGACCTATCTTATCCAGCAATACCATACCACCGAAGAACAGTCGAAAAGGCAAAAGCATATCGACCGGGTGATCTCCTCGGTGAGCACATTAACCGATATACTCAATGATTTCCTGTCGGTAGGCAAGATCGAAGAAGGAAAGATCACGGTAAAACTGGCTACCTTCAATTTCAAGGAGCTGGTATCCCGTATCCTCGATGAGATCCGCAATATCCAGAAGCCGGGACAAATGATCCGGTACCAACATGAAGGCCCTGAACTGGTATTACTTGATTCCACCCTCCTGAAACATATTATCCTTAACCTGTTATCCAACGCCATCAAATTTTCTCCGGAGCATTCGGTGATTGCTGTAAACAGTCAGTTGCTTGGTGATCAATTGACCCTTTCGGTCAAAGACCAGGGCATTGGTATCCCGCAGGAAGACCAGCAACATTTGTTTGAGCGTTTTTTCAGGGCTACCAATGTTACCAATATCCAGGGAACCGGTCTGGGCCTGCACATTGTAGCCAAGTACGCCGAATTGATGAACGGCTGCATTCATTGTGAAAGCCAGGAAAACCTGGGCACCGACATGAAGGTCACCTTTACTATTCCTGGTGATACGGAAGATCCAGCCGAAGATTAAACTATCAGTAAATCATCCTCTAAAATTCATGTACCATGGGCATGAAGAAAATCCTGCTGATCGAAGACAACCAGCATATCCGCGAAAATACAGCAGAGATACTGGAATTGGCCAACTATACGGTGCATGTAGCCGAAAACGGGAAAACCGGGGTCGAGATCGCCCTACAGGAAAAACCCGACCTGATCGTTTGCGACATCATGATGCCGGTACTCGATGGTTATGGGGTTTTGCATTTGTTGCATAAAAACGCGGACCTGCGCAATACTCCTTTTATTTTCCTCACTGCCAAGGCCGAGCGAACGGATATGCGCAAGGCCATGGAAATGGGTGCCGACGATTACCTTACCAAACCTTTTGAGGCCACCGAACTGCTCAATGCGATCGAAACCCGGTTAAGAAAAACTGACATGTTAAGGCAGGTCGATGGCACCGGACTGGCAGGGATGGACGCGCTTATGCAAATCGCCAAAGGAGCCACCACCCTGGAAAGTTTTGCATCGGACCGGGATACGATGCTTTATCGTAAAAAACATACCATTTACCAGGAAGGCAACCGGCCTTCCAGGCTCTATTTTGTACAAAAAGGGAAGGTAAAAACGTACAAGACCAATGAAGATGGAAAAGAATTCATTGTAGGGCTTTACCAGGAAGGTGATTTTTTGGGCCATGTGGCTCTCCTGGAAGGCAGCAATTATAAGGAAACGGCTGCAGCCCTGGAAGATGCCGAGCTGGCCCTGATACCCCGGCATGACTTCGAGGAATTGATGTCGTCGAACCGGGAAATAGCCCAAAAATTCATTACCCTCCTGGCCAAAAATATTACAGATATGGAGGAGCAGCTGGTCCGTGTAGCCTATTACTCTTTAAGAAAAAAGGTAGCCCATGCCCTTACTACGCTATTCCAAAAGTACAAAGGAGACATTAAGATAAGCCGTGAGAACCTGGCTACCCTGGCAGGTACTGCTACCGAATCATTAATCAGGACCCTGAGTGACTTTAAAAGTGAGCATCTGATCGATATACAGGATGGGACCATAAAGATTCTGAATGAATCGAAACTGCAGAACCTGACGATGTAGGAAAAAAATAGCCCCTTCAATAAAGGGTTTCGATAAAACCATTGAACTTCACCCGCAGATCACTGAAAGCAATAGCCAGCAACTTCAGGTCTTTACGCAGCTTTTTTTGTTTATGTAGGATCATCTTCATCGTCCCCTCATCGTGCATGTATTTGATCAACAACTTTTCCAGGCTGGCCGCTTCCTGCCGCATAATACCGATCACATCATCTTTTTGCAACAGCCATTCCTGGTATTGCTCTACCGTGTTCATCTGGTCAGCGGAAAAAACTGTTTCCTGCAGGGCTTCGGCCAGTCTTGTTTTTAAGATGACGTTCTCCTGCAAAAGAAATTCCAGTAAGCGTTGCGCTGCCTCGTTCTCATATTGAAGTTGCCTGATCTTTATTCTATTTTTCATACCAGATACTTCGCAACGTACCCTACCTCCGGAATTGAATAAAGGAGATAAATCAGTAACGGATATGATCTTTATCATAAGGCGATTCAGCTATCACCGCCAGGAGGAAGTTCCCCGGGTTTGGGGCCTGGGGTTTCTTCGGGGGGTATGGCAGGCTCTTCTTCCGGCACTTCCGGCACTTCCGGGGTCGCATCGGGCGGCATTTCGGGAGGTATGGGCGGCCATTCCGCCGGCTGGCCTGCGCGCTTTTTCTTTTTCATATACTGGTTTTAAATATCAGGGATCAGGCTGCCTAGGAGGAAATATGCCGCTGCCAGCGTTTGAGATCGGGCAAACGGGCTACCGCAGCTTCAATGATGTCGTTGGGTATTCTTTGTTCTTCCATTTTTTCCATGATAAGGTTGGTCATTTCTTCCAGTGTCATGGACGGCTGGATGAACATCCCATGTGCATAGCAATACTTGCAATACTCCTCGCTGGGCGAACCATCGAATTCTGTTCCGCGAAGTGCTACCTCGTCAATGGGCATACTACAGCTTTGACAAAAATGCTTCGGTTCCATATAGTTGATTAAATAGATTGAAAAGGAATTAAATACCTGTATCCTGACTGACCTAAAAATACGCTGCCAGCTTACCCTGCAGCAATGATGCCCGTCAGTCTTTCACCTGACATTACTTGCCTTCGGCCCCATCAATGCCGGCGCTGACCACCGTCATAGAATCGCCGCTCAATGCATCCTACTTTGGTCAACATCAGTAACTGAACAAACGACTGGCGCCAAACATGATGGCCATGCCCAATATGGTTACAGCCGTATTCAGCCAGGATGGATGTGTGTGCTGGCTTTCCGGCAAAAGGTCACTGGCTCCCAGGTAGAGAAAGAACCCGGCAAACAAGGCGATCAATAAGGCCAGCCTCTCCTGAGCAGGGTGATAAAAAAAGCTCACTGCTAAGCCCGCCAGCGGCATCATCGAATTCACCAGCAACCAGATGAGCGAAGTTTTACGCAATCCTCTCTTTTGTATCACTACAGCTACAGTATTTAACCCATCAGAGATCGCATGGATAATGATTGCCAGGCCAAGCAGCAACCCGACATAACGGGAAATATGAAAAGCCATACCAACGGCCAATCCGTCAAAAAGTCCATGCAGGGAAAAGCTGCCCGCAGCCAGGCTGGCACGCAGGGGCGTTGCAGTTGCTTTTTTTGTAGTATGCAGCCAGGCCAGGCGGTCGAATACCAGGTAGGCTACAAAGCCCAGTGCCACGATAGTCATCACGAACATATTGCTGTAATGATCAGCAGCCAGGGATAATGCCTCAGGCAACAGGTCAAAAAAGAACACACCAGTAACCAGGCCTGCACTGAAAGCCGTGATAAGGCCATGGTTGTCCTTGTAATAAAAAGCGATCAGTCCACCCAGGAAGGTAGCACAACAGATGAATATAATAACAGCGATCATCATCGGTAATAGTTTTTTTCCCAAGCTTTTTTCCTGAAACTCACAACACTGCACTAAAGCTACTCAGGCGCCATCCTTACAGGAAGCTGCGTATATAATATCCTGTCTTACCATCCATTACGATTTTGAGGTACATGCATTGCCATCAACGGCACATGGTTGTGCAATACAAACTGGCGGGTATGGCTACGGTGCAGCAGGGCTTCCAGGAAACGATGCCTTTTGGGCAGTATAATGAGCAGGTCCAGCGCATGCTGTTGTACAAAATCAAGAATGCCTTCATCTATATCTTCCTGTTGAATAAAATGGAATTGTGGTTTCACTGTTTTCAGGTGGTCGAGCAGGGAACCGGCGCCCGATAAGGCAGCCCTGTTGATTGATTCTTCCCTGCCAATATGCAGCACGTGGAGTTCGGCATTAAAATCTTTGATGAGGTGTTCTATCTCCTGAAAAGGCACTGTTCTGACTACCTGTTCAAAATCGCAGGCCAGGCCAATCCTGCGGATAATATTAAAGTGTGCCTCCGGGGGTACACAGATCACCGGCCAGGACAGCTGCTTCATGGTAATGATGGCATGGCTGCCAAAAAGCACTCTTTCTGCCCCGGTAGTACCCGTTGCACCAATCACCACAGAATAAGGATTCAACCGGGCACAGGCGCCTTTCAATTCGGTAAGGTAGATACCTACCCTCACTTCCCATCTTACATGGATGGGGCGCATCGATTGCCGCATAACCATCCGTTTCAAGGCCACCATTTCCAGTTCGGCCTCTTTTTTCCAGGTGTCATACATCAGGGGCACCATGATGTCGCCCATATTTACGGGCGGAACATATACGTGCAGGAGAAACAATTCGGCATGAACGGCTGCCGCCATGTCGGCCGCATACAGGGCGGCATTCCTCGCTATCTGCGACAGATCGGTAGCTACAATAATTGTACTCATTCCATTTTTTTTGAATCGCTGACCCCATCGTCAGTATCCAAATCTACTTTCCGGCGGGCCCAATTTCACTGATGACGCTCAAACGATATACTGATTTGGGTCAAACAGTTGTATTCCGGATTGGCGTTCCGCTTGCCTGCAACAAAAAAGGCGGACCTTGCGATCCGCGTCAGCTTTTTGTATTTTTTAGCCAACAGTTGTCTACGGACCCCAACCATGGACCAGCATTCTTCCCCTGACAGGAGTCAGCAGGCTCTTTGACCGTCCTCATTGATTATGGAAAAGATCTGGTGTTCTTTTGAGTTATCAATCATACCTGAAACGAACCCGTATTTATATCCTTCAGTAGCTCTTAAAATAATGACTATGCCATTGGATAAACAGCCAGAACAACCAGCACAACAACCAGGACAACCCAACCGGTTCAGGTTTTTCTGGTGGATATTTACCCTTACCGGTATTCTCCTGTTGCCCTTGCTGGTGAATACTGTTTTCCGTAATCCCGCTGAAATTTCCTGGTCTGATTTCGAACAACGGCTATTGAGCAGGAATGTAGTGGACCGGATAACGGTAGTAAATGGAGATTATGCAGAGATATACATTAAAAGATCCTTCGGCCAGGATCCTCTCTTTAAGGAAGCTTTTAAACCGCTGATCGGCAAAGAACCTTATGAAGGCCCGCATTACAAACTCAATATAGGCTCAGTGGAAAGCTTCGACCGGAAACTGGAGGCGGCACAACAAAAATATCATACGGCCGGGGTGGCGGTAAGCTATGAAAAAAGATCCGGCTGGTTTTGGGGCTTACTTGGCTGGACAATCCCCTTACTGGTAATGTTCTTCTGGTGGCAATACATGGTCAGGCGATCGGGCGGCGGTTCTTCTGCATTCAACTTTGGTAAGTCTACTGCTACGCTGCTGGATAAGGCCAATAAAAGCACGGTCACGTTTGAACAGGTGGCCGGCCTTGAGGAAGCCAAAATGGAAGTACGGGAGATCGTTGACTTTCTTAAAAGCCCGCAGGCCTTTACACGCCTGGGCGCGAAGATACCCAAGGGGGTGATATTGGTAGGCCCTCCCGGTACGGGCAAAACGCTGCTGGCCCGGGCAGTGGCGGGAGAAGCGCAGGTTCCTTTTTTTACGATCTCCGGATCAGAGTTTGTTGAAATGTTTGTAGGAGTGGGTGCCTCCCGCGTACGCGACTTGTTCAAAAGAGCCAAGGAAAAAGCGCCTTGTATCGTTTTTATTGATGAGATCGATGCCATTGGACGGTCAAGAGGCAGGAATGCCCTGTTCACCGGGGCCAGTGACGAACGTGAAAGTACCCTCAATCAACTGTTGACGGAAATGGATGGGTTTGGCACCAATACGGGGGTTATTGTACTGGCAGCTACCAATCGTGCTGATATGCTGGACCCGGCATTATTGCGCCCGGGCAGGTTCGACAGGCATATCTATCTCGAACTGCCCAACCTGACGGAAAGGGAGGCTATCTTTAAAGTACACCAGCGTCCATTGGTCATGGACGATAGCATCGATACAAAAGTGCTGGCAGGGCAAACACCTGGTTTTTCGGGCGCCGACATTGCCAACATCTGTAATGAAGCAGCGCTGATCGCGGCCCGGCATAAGGAAGAGAAGATCAGCCGGCAGGATTTTTTCGATGCGATCGACCGCATCGTGGCGGGCCTTGAAAAGAAAAGCAAGATCATTTCGCCCGAAGAGAAAAGGGTGATCGCTTTCCACGAAGCCGGACATGCAGTAGCCAGTTGGCTGCTCACACATATCGATCCGCTGGTAAAAGTTTCTATCATACCCAGGGGCAAATCGCTGGGCGCCGCCTGGTACCTGCCCGAAGAAAAACAATTACGCACACGCACTTCTTTTTATGAGCACCTCAGTGCTACCCTGGCTGGCCGGGCGGCAGAAGAAATTATATTCGGAGAGATCTCATCCGGCGCCCTTGACGATCTGGAAAAAGCAACCAAAGAAGCCTATATGATGGTGGCCTGTTATGGATTCAGCAAAAAGATAGGCCACATTAGTTTTTATGATTCTACCGGTCAGCACGACAGTTCTATTCAAAAGCCCTATAGTGAGGAGACAGGCAGGCTCATCGATGAGGAAGTGCGCAACCTGATCAGCGAAGCTTATACGCAGGCCAACAACCTGCTGGTGCAGCATAAGCCAGTGCTGATCAGGCTGGCCGACAAACTGTTGGAAAAAGAAGTATTGTTGAAAGAAGACCTGGAAAAGATACTGGGAGAGCGAGCCAGGAATACTGAATATGATCAAACGGCTTTAGAGGCGGTGTATACCACCTGATAGCTCTTGCTTGCCGCCTTAGTTGACCGGGTTCATACTTGCTATTGATCACCATCATTGTTTCGCGGTTCGGGTCAGTATTAGATTTACGGAAATACTTATTGTTGGAAAATTCCATGACAACAAACATTATCAATCATTCAAAATTGCAGGAACATGAAATCAATGAAATTACTCACGCTGTTGGGTATACTGGTGTCCGGGATTACCACCGACACTTTTGCACAAATTGACACTTTGCCGGCCGTTACTGTTTTGGCAAGGAATTACAAATACCTAAGGTCGGTCAATAACAAGGAGGCGGCGCCCCCTGTAAAAGTGCTTCAAAACAGGGTTGCCTCATTTGATGTAAAAAATTCTGAATATTATGAAGATGATTATGACAACTATTTTGTGTCTTTTTATCTTCCCCAAGGTTATGTACTGGCCGTTTATGACTCATCGGGAACGCTTCTTCGTACTGCGGAAAGATTCAGGAATGTGGCGATTCCGCCGGTTGTAAACCGGGCAGTAGTACAAAGGTTTCCCAACTGGGGCATCTCGAATGATGTATACCGCATCAGTTATGAAAAGGATGGAGGGCAGCAAATGATGTACAAACTCCTTTTGATGAATGGTTCCAAACGCATGCGTGTGAAGATCAATGAAAAAGGGGAGTTCATGGATTAAAAAGCTTTACTGTCGGTATGCATCAAACACGGGGTACAGGCCAGCCTGGCCCCTTTTCTTTGGCCGGTGATCATGGCCACTATCATCAAAGATCATGATCGTTATCAGCCAAAAAAACCTGGCGGGAGCATAATTTTAATACAATACATTGTATATGAAAAACATCCTCATGGCCACTGATTTTTCGCAAGCAGCCAGTAATGCGGCAGCTTATGGTGTTGAACTGGCCAAAACAATGAATGCCCGGCCAATACTGTTCAGTGCCTGCGAACATGCACTGGTACCTGCTTCGGAAATAGCCGTAGTAATACGGCGGGAGGAATTACAGGACCAGGTGCAACAACAACTGGCCGAAGATGCCCGTATGCTTGCAGCTATTCATGATCAGCCTGTATTTACGTGCTGCCATACAGGACCGGCCCATACTGCGTTGCTGGCGGCAATCAGGGAGCAACAGGCAGATATCCTCATTGCAGGCATGAAAAACAAGCGGAAAGTAAAGCACCGGCTGATAGGCAGTACCGTAAGCAGCTGGATAGGGAAGCTACCCATTCCCATGATCATTGTGCCTGAAAATATACCCTTTGCTTATATTGCCAAAATAGCCCTGGCGCAGGCCATCAATAAAAATAACACGGCTGAAGCCGATGAACATGTACTCATTGCGCTGCGCGAATTGGGTGAACGGTTTCATGCGCAATTGTACTTTGTAAGGATAGGTGCTAATAACCTGCCCGGCGCCGATGAGCTGATCCGGCCGCCTGCCAGCCTGGCTTCCCTGCTAGAAACACCGGCACCTCATTTCGAATATATAACAGGTACTGACGTGGCTGCATCCCTGACGCAATACATCGAAGACAATAACATCAATCTCCTCGCCATCATGCCACACCGGCATGGCTGGTTCGAAAGAATGTTTATACAAAGTACTACCCGATCGATGGTCCTGGATTGCCCCGTTCCCTTATTGATCCTGCCACCCTCGCAAAGCAGTCCTGCACACCGCCATGCTACCAACATGGTACAAGAACAACTGGAAAACTCAATTGCTTAATCTCCGGCTTGACGATACTGACTCCCTTATACACAAGGCTGTTGAACAGCATACTGTAGCACTTCAGAACGAAAAACTAATAGGAAGGGGGAAATAGGGGCTGGTTCTTATGGTTCAATAACGTTGAACAAACTGAAACAGGCGCCGGTTGGGATTCCCTACTACACCTGCAGACTCCATTCTCTTTTTCAAAACTTCAGACCTGAAATAAGCAAAAGCTTTGGAGGTATCTTCAATGGCTGAAACAATACTGACCTTGGTAAGATCATCCGGATCGTGCCCTACCAACCTCGCCTTAATGCCATTCTCAATCCTTTCCTGTGCTCCCTCCTGGAAATTCTTCAGCCAACTATTCCAGTCTTTAACTTTCAGTGTGGTCATCGACCGTGGCAACCGCCCCACTTCCGATGTATCCTGCCAGGTAGCCAGTACAAAATAAGTTTCAGGGGTTCCTGTAACACCAGCCCGGTGCATGACATTTTTCAGGTCGGCGCTGGCGGCAAATGCTTTTGCTTTCGCCATATCATCTGCCTTCAGAGCAACCATCACGGTGTTGCTGTCGAAAAGACTGCGCCCAATTACATAATTGTGCAGGCCATGTGCCAATCGGAAAGAATCATGTGCATCATAGGCAATTTTCCACTTGTTGTAATTGCCCACCTTGTGTACAAATACCACCATGTTTGCAGGAGTGGTAACGATGGTGGATTCCATCACGGGCGTTGTAGATTGCGTGGAATCGACGGGGTGTTGTTCGTTGGTTTGCTTTTTTTCGCGGCACCCTGCGGTGGCAGTGATAAAAACAAACGTAGCCCAGATAAGCGGGCAGCCTACTGTACTTTGTTTCATTGGTTTATTTTTTTAGTTAAATACCTGATCTATTGACCAAATACGTGTAAGCTACTGCCTGCCAGCGGGGAAATCCAATGACCGCAATCAGTAGTGACTGTGATGGAGAACACCAGCATCCGGCCGGTCTGCCTGTTTTTTCCACCGGCGGAACAAGACCAATCCAATCGGTATCGGAAGCCAGAAGGACAATAACCTGTACAACAGGGTAATGACAACAGCATGAGTAGCCGGCACACCCAATGCGATTAGAAAATAACCCATGGTTCCTTCGTACAATAGCAAACCACCGGGCAGAAAAGGCATCAAGGTCGCAATCCTTCCCCCTGCCAAGGCAAGCAAACAGTAGATGGGGTGAACAGGCATACCCAATCCGACTGACAGGGTATAAATGGTAGCAGCATCAGCGGCCACTACCAGCAATTGCCACCAATAGGACAGGACCACTGCCCGGCGATGGATCTGTAAAAGATAATGGATGTCAAATACACCTGTACTGCCATGACGTAACATAGGAGTGAACTGGCTGTTTTTTTGCCAATGCCGCAGCATGCGCCATTTTTTCAACTTTGCCAGTATCGATTGCATCCAGTGGCCCTTGCCTGCCATGACCACGCCAATACCAAACAATAGATATACGCCCATACCCACCAGTAGGATAATGGCTACTTTATTGTCCACACGATATAGGAAATTGTTGCCGGCCAGTAGTAGCAGGAAAAAAGATTCCATAGCAGCATAGAAGATTATAAGCTCGGAAAGGATCAGGGAAAACACGGTCTGCGAATCAAGTCCAAAGCGTTCCAGCAGGCGGTACATAAAGGCATTACCACTGATCCCTGCACTGGGCACGGTTTCGTTGAAGAACAGGGAAATAATGCAGGACTTTGTCATGGTCCACTGATCCGGTACCCTGGCCCTGACATCGGTATGTAAAAGAGTAAGGTATACCTGTGCATTAAGCCAATAAGTTAAGCTTTGAGCGGCAATAGCCAATAACAGCCACCAAGCATTTACTTTCCGCAATAAGCGCAACTCCTGCCCGATTGCCGGCAGGTTATAAAAAACTATAATGGCTACTAATACAAATAGTACAAACCACCCCAACAATTTGACTCCAGACAGGGGCAATCCTGCATGTTGATCATCGGCCATAATTATCAATTACGGGTAGAACTTGCACCCAAAACAGCTCCTGAACAACTAACTGTGTTGCTTCCTGATCCGGCAGGAATTGATGCCAAGCAAGCTATATAGTGGACACAAGCCTATCAAGCTGGTCAATACAAACACCATGCTTACCACCAGCAAAACAATGCCCCAAATGCCGGTTACCACCTGGTTGTAATACAGATAAACCATCAAGGCGGCCAACAATAGACGAACTATGCGGTCCGCTGCTCCCATATTCTTTTTCATATCATTTTTTTAAAGTATTGTATAAAAAATTATAGCCCGGTCCTTATTCTTGGTGCATGCAATGCCATCAGGGGCACATGGCTGTGCAATACAAACTGCCGGGTGTGGCTCTTGTGCAGTAAAGCATTGATCAGGCTTTTCCGTTTGGGTAAAACGATCAGGAGGTCGACATGGATCTTCTCGGCAAAGTCGAGAATACCCTGGTCTACATCATCAGTGCTTAAAAAATGAAATTTTAAGGATTGTGGTTTCAGCTTTTCCTGAAGCAATTGTGAAGCTGCTTTTACCTCAGGATCATAGATGGTTTTGCTGCCAACATTCAATATGTGCAACCCGGCCTTAAAATCCTTGAGGAGCGTAGCTATTTCCTGGAAGGGGACAGTTTCGCGTACCAATTCCAGGTCGCAGGCCAGTCCAACTTGTTGAATACCACTAAAGGTGGTATCGGCGGGCACGGTAAGAACCGGCCATTCCAGGTGCTTTAAGGTATGCACCGCATTGCTACCGAACAGTATGCGCCCGGCGGCCGTTTTTCCGGTACAACCGATCACCACCGCATAAGGTTTTTTCTCTTCACACACCCTTTCGAGGGTACTGAAATAACTTCCCATGTATACCTGACCACGGATGGATAACTTTCCTTTCGTCTCCTGTTCGAGCTGAACACGCAACTTTAACAAAGCAGCTTCCGCATCCTCCTGCCATCGGCCAATATCCACCGGCAGGCTGATATCGCCATAGCTGGCGGGTAGTTCATACGCATGCATCAGGTAAAGTTCTGCCTGTACAACCAAAGCCATCGAAGCGGCATAGGAAGCAGCATGGGCAGCAACAGTTGAAAAATCCGTAGCTACAACGATCGTTCCCATAATATTGATTTCCCATAAAGCTACCAGCAGTACAATATCTACCCAATGATTACCGGCAGCGTATTACCTGATAAAGATCATCGTCGCTTTGCTTACCCGGAGAATTGCCCAGGTTTGTATGAAGACAAACTCAACACCCTGCACCCTGTATCAAAATCGCACAATGGCTGTAGCAGAAACGAACAGATTCGTATGTTACACCTTTCTACTACGCTATATATCAACCAGATAACGCATGGCATAGGGTTCGCAATGCTAAGCCCGGTTGTTTCACCCAAAACAAATGCGCTATGCTGAAGAATTATTTTAAAACAATTTTCCGCAACCTGTGGAAGAACAAGGCTTATAGTTTTCTAAATATCGCAGGGCTTGCCATCGGTATCACCAGCGCCGCGCTGATCGGTATCTGGGTGGAAGATGAGACCAGCTTCAACCACAATTTTGAAAAGCATGATCACCTGTACCGGGTGATGCAAAACCGGAAAAACGATGCCGGCATCAACACCAGCGGCGCTACACCCGGGCCGTTGGCGGCAGCGTTGAAGAATGATATACCGGGCATCAGGAACAGCGGCCGCCTTAGCTGGTCCATGGACCAAAAGGTAGTAGTGGGCGACCTATCCACCAAGGAAAAAGGCATCTATGCCGATCCCTCTGTTCTTACCATGTGCTCCCTGAAATTTAAATATGGCAAGGCCGATGGCGCCCTGAAAGACCCTAACAATATCGTGATCAGTGAAACGTTGGCCGGGAAGTTTTTTGGCAAGGAAAACCCTGTTGGCAAAACCCTGAAAATGGATGCCAATGGCGCTTATAGCGTAGATGGTCTTTATACGGTAACAGGTGTCTTTGCCGATCTGCCTGCCAACTGTTCCTATCATTTTCAATGGGTATCGCCTTATGAAACCTGGGAGAATGCCAATGACTGGCTGAAGCCCTGGAGCAATGCGGTGATAGAAACCATGGTGGAGTTGAATGATCCGGCTGATGCCGCTTCCATCAATAGAAAGCTGATTGATTACCTTGGCACCAAAGTGGACGGCGCCAAAAACCAGTTGTTCCTTTTTAGCATGGATGATTGGAACCTGCGCAACCACTTTGAGAATGGCGTGCAAACAGGCGGCACCATACAATATGTGCGTTTATTTACTTTAATCGGGATCATCATATTGCTCATTGCCTGCATCAACTTTATGAACCTGGCCACGGCCCGCAGTGAGCAGCGCGCCAAAGAAGTAGGGGTACTAAAAGTAATGGGGGCCGGTAAGGGCCGGCTGATCGGCAAGTTCATGGGCGAATCGGTGATCATGTCGTTGATGGCCGTATTGCTTGCCATCGTATTGCTGTACCTGCTGATGCCAGCTTTCAACAGCCTGGTGGAAAAGCAACTGTCACTTAATTTGTTTACCCCCTCCCATATCACCGCCTTGACCGGTATAGCCGTGCTGGCAGGATTGGTGGCTGGCAGCTATCCCGCCTTTTTCCTGTCTTCCTTTAACCCCGTAAAGGTCTTGAAAGGCATGCGGATAAAAAGCAACAGGGCGGTTGTATTCATACGCAAAGGGCTTGTCATTGCACAATTCAGTGCCTCTGTTATCCTCATCATCGGCACCGTTATTATTTATCAGCAGGTGCAGCATATCAAGAACCGCGACATCGGCTACAATAAAGACAGACTGGTGTATATGAACCTCCAGGGCAACATGAAAGCCCATTTTGGGGTGATCAAAAACAAATTGATCGCTACCGGGTATGTTGAAAATGCAGCGACCAGTCTGCATGACGCCTTGCATATTCATAGCTTTGGGGATGCCTGGTCATGGCAAGGGAAGAACCCCAACCTCAAAATACCCATCCACTCCAATGTAGTGAGTCCGGGATATATGTCCACCATGCATTTAAAGCTGGTAAGCGGCAGGGACTTTTATGAAGGCGGTGCAGACACGAATAAGGTGGTCATCAATGAAAGTCTGGCCAGGCTGATGGGCAATGAAGGGAAGGTAGGCAGTATGTTAAAGACCAGCCGGTTTGACCTGGAGATAGTGGGTGTTGTAAAAGATTTTATCTACAACGATGTATATGGCAGCAGCGCACCGCTCATCCTGATCGGTGGATACTATGGAGCTACCGTGATGGCCCTTCGGTTTAAACCCCAGGTGGACCTGGCACAGGCCCTGGCAAAAACAGAAGCGGTGATGAAAGCAGAGAACCCCGGCTCTCCCTTTGAATACAAATTTGCCGATGAAGATTTCAATGCCCTGTTTGTATCGGAAACATTGATCGGCAAGCTGGCCGGCATTTTTGCCAGCCTGGCTATCTTCATATCCTGTCTTGGTTTGTTTGGCCTCGCAGCTTATACGGCAGAACGCCGCACCAAAGAGATTGGCATACGCAAGGTGCTGGGTGCATCGGTAACAGGAGTAGTTGGGCTGCTGTCTAAGGAGTTTGTTCAATTGGTGGCTTTGTCCTGCCTCATTGCTTTCCCCGTGGGGCAATGGGCTATGCACAACTGGTTGCAGGGCTATGAGTACAGAATTACGATCCATTGGTGGGTATTTGCCTTTGCCGGTGTAGCTGCGCTGGCAATAGCCCTGATCACCGTCAGTTTCCAGGCCATCAAAGCAGCCATTGTAAACCCTGTTAAGAGTTTGAAGGAGCAATAAGATTCCAATAGATACGATAGTGCTGACTCAATTAAAAGACCGCCTGAACTCAAGTGGAGAAAGGGTGGTCTTTGTTTTAAACAGCTTACTGAAAGACTGCGGATGTTCGAAGCCCAGCCCATAGGCGATCTCACTCACCGATAAGGTGGTAGTAGACAGCTGCTCCTTGGCCCTTTCGATCAGCTTGTCGTGAATATGCTGCTGGGCATTCTGACCGGTCAGCGCACGCAGCATATCGCTCAAATAACTGGGAGACAAATGCAGCTGGCCGGCCAGGTACTGAACGGTGGGAATGCCTTTGTCTAAACTATCTTCCTGACTGAAGTAATCTGTGAGGAGTGTTTCCAGCCTTTGCAGCAGATCATGACTGACCACCTTACGGGTAATGAACTGGCGTTTATAAAAGCGATTGGCATAACTCAGCAACAACTCGATCTGCGATATCACCACATCCTGGCTGAAATCATCGATCCGGCCATTCAGCTCCTCCTCCATGATCCTGAAAACAGCCATGATGGTCGCCTTCTCCTGCTCCGACAAGTGCAGGGTTTCGTTGGTGGCATAAGAAAAGAATCCGTACTGCCCGATCTTTTTTGCCAGGGGATAACCCAGGAAGAAATCCGGATGGACCAGCAAGGTATACTCGGAACATACCACGTCTTCATTGTCTGCGGCGCCCATCACCTGGCCGGGCGCGGCGAACAGCAAACCCCCTTCATCAAAATCATAGTAGCCCTGACCATACTTTAATTTACCGCCCAGCCTGGGCTTGTACGACATTTTATAGAACCCCAGTACGTGCTGGTGTGTAGGATCATGAACATCTGACCAGGAGGGTGCTCCATGGAGCAAACTGATCAAGGGATGTTTAGGCTGCGGCATGCCGAAAGCACGATGTGCATCGGACAGTGTCTCAAACCTGATCGGGGATCTCTCGTCTTTTCTCATGTAAAAAGAATTATGATCATAACCGGCAACCGTTTCGATCACCGGTTATGATCCGTTATAATTATTGAGCCAGGGCCTGGGCAGACCTTGCCACGGTATCCCACTCTTCCCACAGGGCCAGTCGCTGTTCATAGACACCCCGCACCCAGGGCAAGGCCTGACTGCCCAAGTGAATCCGCAGCGGTGGATTTTCCGCATCCACCACCTGGAAGAGTGCTGCTGGCGTAGCATTGGGATCACCTTTGTCCAGGTCTTTCAATTGCTCAAAAAACCGGGTTTTATAATCCGTGTAAATGTCCATGCCCGCCGCAAATTTCAAAGAATGCTCACTGCCAAATTCCGTAGCGTAGGCGCCCGGTTCGATAATGGTCACTTTGATGCCAAAGGGGGCCACTTCTTCGGCCAGGCTTTCGTGGATGGCCTCAAAGGCCCATTTCGACGAAGCGTAGTAGCCGACCACCGGCAATGTCACATGGCCCAGGTTGCTGGAAGTGCCCAGGATATGGCCACTCCCCTGCTTCCGCAGCAATGGCAGAGCCGCCTGAATAACAGCCAATGCGCCAAAAATGTTCGTTTCGTACATGGCCTTCACCTCTTCCAGGCTCGCTTCTTCGATAGTGCCCACCATGGCATAACCGGCATTGTTGAGCACTATGTCCAACCGTCCGAAATGGGCATGCGCCTGGGCTACGGCTGTAGCTGCCTGGCCGGGCCTGGTCACGTCTAATTCGAGGGTCAATACATTGGCGCCATACTTTTCCTTCAGTGCGGCTAAACTATCCACATTACGGGCTGTCGCGGCTACCTTATCACCACGTTTCAGCGCCGCCTCGGCCCACACGCGGCCAAAGCCACGTGATGCCCCGGTAATGAACCAAACTTTACTATGCTGTTGCTTTTTCATACTCCTTGTTTTTGCATTTATTGATCCTGCAAAATTCAGGAGGCGCCGCCTGTGCGATGTAGCCTGATTGCGGGCATTTGTAGTCTAATTGCGGATGAGGTTATTCAATGTCATTAGATTCCTGATCGCATCGCCGATGGTATTGTTGAAGTAAACATATACATCTTTACCTTCCCGGCGCCAATGGGAGATCTGTGCTGCCTGGAGCTGTAGATAGTCGTCGGAATAACCACCCCGGTAATCACCGGCAGGACCATGAAAGCGGAGGTATACAAAGGCTGCCTGCTTATTGAGCCGCTTGTTGGCCGACTTTGGTATATCATGCAATACGATGCTGCAGGCATACTCATCGGCCATTTCATAGACCTCGCCAATATACCAGGAGGGATGCCTGAATTCGAGGGCCAGTTTCCAGCCATGGGCCGGTACAATACTTTGCAGGATGCCCAGCAGGTCTTCTACGGGCCCATACTTGTCTACGGTTATGGAAGGAGGGAATTGTATAAGCAGGCATCCTTTCTTCGTGCCTGCCTGGTCTATAACGTCCATAAACCGCAACACATCCTCCTGCTTGTACGCCAAGCCTTTTATATGGGTAATTTCCTGCCAGAGTTTAAACGTGAAGACAAAATCGTCTGGCACCATTTCCGCCCATTTCCTAACGGTGGCTGCCTGGGGTACTTTATAAAACGAACTGTTTACCTCCAGGCTATTGAACATGGAGCTATAATAAGTAAGCCGGCTCTTATCCCTGAATGCCGGGGGAAAAGCCTGTTTATTGGGTACAGGCAATACAAGTCCGCTGGTGCCCGCGCTATATGATCCGATCCGTGATCCCGCCATTCCAATGCTTTATGCCATTACCTGCAAAAATGCCACCAGCCCCTGCCATCCACATTTTTATTATCTTCCGATAGCCAAACTGCATTACCATGATCAACTGATGCAAAATACCTGTACCAGTATACCGGTGCCAGGGAAAAAGGAGATATGGTGTGCTGGCTGCAAACCTTGCCACATGCCGCCAGTGCCAATCATTCCGACATGCCCTGGTTTGTTCAGTACATTAGTTTCTCGAAACTGGCAGGACTATAGACCTTTCCTATTCTTCAACCCAAACAAGGGCCTGATCACCCCTACCCTTCTGATGACAAATTCATAGCACAAAAAACAGCCTGCTACGGTACCTGCCAGGACCAACAGAAACTTCAGGTGTACATCGATATTTAACGGGAATATCAGCAACGATGAGAGGTAGAGAAATACCATATGGATAATGTAGACCGGGTAAGCGGCCTCACTCAGGTAACGCAAGGCCTTGCCGGAATGGTTCAGATATTTGTGCCCAAACGCAAAAACGGAAAAGATCCAGCAATTCGACTCGATGACCAACAGGATATTGGATACCGTCATATTAGGCTGTAATAGCCGCCAGGTATACAATGACGCCGCAGCCACTACAAACAGCCAGCGCCATTTCAACAACATGTTCCAGTAAGCAGTACCAGCCAACACAAAACAAAACCCAAACAGGAAGGCGACCAACCCCAGGAAGAAGCCATGCCAGGTCATCGCATACAACTCGTAAGGCATGGGATCAACCAATAATACTTCTGCTACAAAAACCGCTATCACCACCAGCAGCCAGCCGGGATGACCGGATAGCTTTTTTATCCAGCCAACGATCTTACCTTGTTCATGCCTTTTCAAATAATAAAGAACGGGACACAGCACAACCACATAAATAAAGATATTCCCCAAAAACCAGAGGTGGCCGGGGCCGGGCTGGTAACTCAGCTCCCAGTGATAATAATGTTGCAGGAGGAGCATGTGGAGCGGTACGATCGCAAACAGGCCAAACACAAACGGGATCAGTATCCTCCTTGAACGCTCCAGGAGCAACTGTTTCCAGCTCCTATGCTGCATAGCAAAGTAAACGCCCATACCCGACACAAAGAACAACAACGGTATTCTCCATACATTGAGCATGGCCATGATCGGCCATAATGATCCCAGGGGCTTGTCATTGGTAATAAACCCGATCATCATACCCCAGGGCTGAAAGCCAATGGCCACATGATACAGTAAGAGCAGGCCAATGGCCATCACCCTCAACCAATCAATATCATACCTTCTGTTGATAGCTGACATGTCGTGTACGCATTTATGTGTAATAACTTATTTCAGCAGAACTGCAATTTCCGGCCGGGTCTTTTCGAGGTAGGCATAGTCCAGCTTCAGGCCCATGGGACCAAGCATTTTACCCAGCATATCGTAGACTTTTTTAGCATCGGCAAACGACCCAATCACGGTCTCATAGGCTGTTTGGCCATATTTGTTTTTGATGGCCTTATCGGCTCCTTTTTTCAACAACAGGGATACCAGTTCCGGCCGGCAAAAGAAAGCAGCGGTATGGAGCGCAGTAGAACCATCGTTATTCCGGAAGTTCAGATCGGCGCCGGCATTGATAAGCAAGGTGGCGATATCCGTTTTCCCGAATAAGCAGGCGCTGATCAAGGGACTTGATCCGCCAAAAGGATCTTTCACATTGATATCTGTACCCGCTGCCAGGTGTTGTTTTACCACTTCCATATTACCATTGACAACAGCCGTATGGATATCCATGTCCGGTACTTTGGCCTTCGATGGGGTGGTGTTCTTTTGGGCAGTGGCACTATTGTCCTTGCAGCTTCCCAATACCAGTAAAAAGACAATAACAGCCACCTGCAGGGCGCTTACGCCTGCATCTTTAAATGATCGTATCATACTATAGGTAAATTTTATGATGACATATTCAGAACAGGCAGCACAATACCTGTCCCCTTATTATTCGCAGCAAGGAGCGAAACATCACAGTCTTGGTAAAAAATTATTCTTTCCGGTATTCCAGTATATCACCGGGCTGACAGTCAAGCACCTTACAAATAGATTCCAGGGTGCTGAAACGGATGGCTTTGGCTTTGCCGGTCTTTAGGATAGAAAGGTTGGGCAGGGTTAAACCCACCTTTTCCGATAGTTCATTCAATGAGATCTTTCTTTTGGCCATCATTACATCCAGGTTCACTATGATCGGCATGGCTATACGGTTAAATCGTTTTCTGACTGTATTTCTATTCCTCTTTTGAAAATATGTGCTATGACCAATAAGATGACACCCATAAACAACCAAACGTCGGCCCCACCTAACCGTAACTGTTGGGTGTCTGGCATTTGCACGCCCTGCTTTGCCAGCCACTGCGCGTATTTCATGCCCCAATGGGTGAATACGCCAATCCCCAAAGCCAGGAAGGACATGCTAAAAATAAAGCGCCCCATTTCTTTATTGAACGGTTGTGCCATATCCAGCTTTTTGTCCTTGAGTATTTTCACGATCAGGTAAAACATGATCGCCTTCAACACGCCTTGTATACCCATTAATAAAAGCTGCACTGCGAAATGCCCTTGGTCGTATTGATAAAGCGCCGATAAATGGAAATAGTCAGCAGCATACTTATTGAAGACCAGGGAATAAACGGCATTGAAAAAGAAACTGCCGGCATCAATGCACACGCCGATAAAGATGATCCAGGAAATAATGTATAGCACGGTAAGTATCTGCCTGGTGGTAATAGTAATTTGCATGATCGTCCATTTTGAGGTTGACGATGTGAAATTAGATAAATATTTATCGATAATCAATAAATATTTTGCGAATTGAGCTAAATACTACGCACCATCGCAGCGCCTAGGGGCGCCTAACCTATTACAAGCCAATGCCCTAAAACGCCCCTTCCGGGCACAAAAAAAAACCGTAGACCGTAAGATCGACGAGGCTTTTGCGGCACTCATTACAACAGGGGAACAAAGTTAAAATAACGAATGATGGTCACCCGGGTGATCCCTTTTGTGGGATAGAGGGTTTTGTATTGCACGGTGAGATCCTGTTCAAGGCCCATTTTACGAGGCCCATCGGGACGGATGGTGAACTCTTCGGTAGTATTATTGCGCGTTAAGGTGAGCTTAAGGTTGTGATAAGAATAAGTGCCCTGGCTCCTGGCGCCGCCAAACCTGGCTTCTTCATAGGCAGCAGAATAGTCGGCAAAAGTGAGTCCGTAGAGCATGTCTGCCTTAATGACTTCCTCCTTTAGCTCATCTTTTAATGTCTGGGTCAATAGCGCGTCAGCACAATCGACGGTGACGTTGTTCTGCAGTGTCCCGTTTACCACCCTTCTGCGCCATATGCCCGCCACGGAGATCGCTTCCAGCCGGAAACTGTCGGTGTGATGGGCCTGGTCGGTAATGTGAATGGTGGTGGTACCGGGTATATCGGTAGTAATGTGAAGACGGTTATCCTGCAGGGCAACCCTGGCTATGTCGGTATTACCTGAAACAACGGTATACTGCGCGGACGCGCCTGCGAGGGTGATCACCGTATCCTGTCCGGCCCAGAGGGTAATTTTATTGGCATCGGGTCTGGGGGCGGCTTCTTCTTTATCTTTCTTACATGATAACAATACAAGGGAACAAAGGATACAAGCAAGGAAAGGTTGGGAAAAAAGCATACAGATTAAATTATTGAGGATGATGGTACGGAGTGCCTGACAGCATAAAGGCTGCTTACGTTGCACGGCGGCTACGCATAGCTGTATACAATTTTTCCTGAGGGTAAGTGTAAGCTGGGAAATTAATGCTGGAGATTTCTTGGCATGGGCGTATTTCCATTATTGCCTGGCGCATAAAAAGGTGAATAGCCATTGTAGGAATGCCTGCCTACGCCAATGCTGCCTGAAATGGAGAATGTTTTGTCGTTGTTGATATACATGAGTCCCATATGGGCAGCTGAATAAGTGCCAAAGTTGTTGTTGGGGTTCATTAAACCATAGTTCTTGATAGCGCCCGGTTGGTAGAACGGACTATTGTAATGGGCAAAAACAGGCGCCACAGAAACGCCTGCGAAGGCGTATACATTATTGGTCAGCTGGCGGTTGATCTGCAATCCCATCGGCGCGGATAAAAAGGAGGCACTACCTCCACTAAAACCAGCAAATCCTGCGGAAATGCCGGCATATTTGGTGAGGAACCATTTCTTTTGAAGGTGATTGGTATCCGCCCCGTGGTTAAACTGCCTGTAGGAAGGCAGCATGCCATTCATAGACCCCAAAAATAAAGGGGACTGGGCCTTTACAAACACAGCGGATAGTAAGATCGCGGCAAAAAGGATTATCCGTTTCATCTCCATAAAGGTAAGCTTCCTTTTTAATAAATACCAGGCCGGCAGAATAAACCACCCGCAGATGCAGGGACCTTGTACCTTTACGGACTGATTCGCTAAACGTTCAACTATGAAAAGAAGCAGGCAGCTACTCCCCCACACCTTACTAATTATTGTTATGGGTATGTTAACAGCTTCTTCGGGCAAACTTTTGGCCCAGGAGAATACCCCTTATGTACGGATTGCCACCATAGTGGTTGACTCAACGCAGCTGGAAAGCTACAAGGCTGCCCTGCAAGAACAGGCGGCAGCCGCCATTAGTAAAGAGCCAGGCGTATTGACTTTGTACGCCGTGTACGACAAAGAACATCCGGCTCATGTAACGGTATTTGAGATCTATGCCAGTGTTACTGCCTACCAATCACATATTAAGACACCCCATTTCCTAAAATATAAGTCTACTGTAGAGAAAATGGTGAAGTCGCTTGTCCTGACGGATGTAGTTCCTATTGCCCTTGCCACGAAGCCAGGACAACCATGAACCCGGCAGGGAGTGAACGGATTTAATTACTTTTTAACCACCTATTATGGCATACTGCCATACATGAACACCTCAACGGGAAAGTGGTAGACTGGATGGAGCAGGTGACGGAGGAACAATACCAGCTCATTAAATAATACACGAGAAGAATAAGATCAAAGAAACTGTCCTCCTGATCTGATAAACCAGGAAGTCAGTCTCTTTGAAGATCAGTAATCCTAACAACAGCTACTTCAATAGTCGCCTGGTATCAATTATCAGTTGTTTAATACCAAGACTATCGGTAGCATCATAAAATCCACGGATACGGCGCTCTCCATCGAGCAAGGCGACCTTCTCCGTATGGATAAAGTCTTCTGCTGTTCCGCTCAGGCGGGCATCTTCCACCGCCAGTAAATATTCCTGCCTGGCTGCTTTGTATAGTTCATCCTTATTGCCTGTTAAGAACTCCCAGGCAGGCGCCTCAGCCTTTAACTGTTTTGCATAAGCAGCCAGTACGGGCACAGAATCGGTTTCCGGATCAACGGTATGGGATAAGATCATGAACTGCGGTTCTCCCTTAAAAGTTTGATACACGCTGGTGAGGTTCTTATTCATGATCTTACAAATGCCGGGGCAGGTAGTAAAGAAATACTCTACAACGGTCACTTTTCCTGTGACGTCCTTTTCGGTGATCGTTTTGCCCTCCTGGTTGGTAAAGGAAAAACTGCCGGCCACATGATCCGGTTCTCCCAATATGGGCAGGGAATTCTTTTTTACAATACCGGCGCCAATGAAAAAAAACAATCCTATTATGGAAACGGTTACGATCAATAAGGTGACTATCCTTGAAAGTGGTGTCATGGTACATCATTAAATAGTGAATGTTTTTATTTCGCTGATGCAGGCAGGGTGATCCTGATCTTTTCCCATTCCATATTGATGGAACCAGACGTATCAGACAGTTTGGTCACGGTATAATTGAGCCGCTGAACAACTTTGTCAGATACGGTGGGAACTACTTCAAACCTCGCCACATCTTCCTGTTGGTTGTACTGGTCGGCCAGGTGCTGGTCGAACCGGGTATTTAAGATCACGATCCATTTGTCTTTTCCGGGAACGGTGAAGAAAGCATAGGTGCCTGCCTTAATGGGCTGTCCCTGGATATGGATGTCCTTCGAGAAGTTGATGGTAGTGGCACTGTGCGCGCCGGTAACCCATACGGTACCATAGGGCACCAGGCCTCCCCATATGACCCTGTCTTTGGTGCCGGGAGAACTGTATTCAATATGCACATGAGATCTGCCGATATTGGCCATAGCCATCCTGGCAGGGCTTCCCTTCAGGGTGTCCTTGACGATGTAGCCTGCATTCACACTGTCTGCATAATCCGGCTTTCCCTCCATCGGCTGCATGGCCGTCTCTCCATGGTGCTCGTGGCCACCGGCATTCGCAGTTTCCTGCTTTGCATCCTGACCGCCACAGGAGGCAAGTATTGTTAAAGCCAGGACGGTTCTTACAAGTTGTTTCATGATCCTGTTTTATTGTTCAGAAAATCGTTTGTCGGCAATAAACGCCTTGTCGTTGAGTGTTTGCAGAAAGGCCAGGAGTTGTGCCCGGTCTTTTGCGGTCAATGGTATACCCAATTTATTTTCCTTCTTTAGTTGCGCATCGAGGTTGGGTGTAGCCTGCACCCTTTGGGCATAATGCTCCAACACGGCCTCCAGGGTAATAAAACGGCCATCGTGCATATAGGGAGCCGTATACCCCAGGTTGCGCAAGGAAGGCACTTTAAAGGTATACCTGTCGGCCTCATTGAGCGTTATAGTATACCTGCCTTCATCTTTATTGCTGCCAATGCTGATGCCATTGTTGCGAAAGGAATCGTCGGTAAAGAGCGGCTCCTGGTGGCAGGAATTGCAATGCTGTTTAAAGATAACATAGCCGGCCTGCTCCTCCGTTGTAAAGGACTCCCCTTCTTTACGCATCACCTTGTCATATTTTGCATTGGCGCTTACCAGCATGACCATAAACTGCGACAAAGCCTTCATCATTCTTTCGGTATTGATCTCTGCTGTACCAAAGGCCTTTTCAAACAAGGCGGGATAGGCAGGATGCGCCCGCAATTTATTCAATACATTGGTCATGGTCTCATCCATTTCTACGGGGTTGGTGATCGGCACCAGGGGCTGCAGATCCAGGTCAAATACGCCTCCATCCCAGAAGAAAGTTTTGCTCCAGGCCAGGTTGACGATCGCGGGTGAGTTGCGGCTGCCGAGGCGGTCGTCGATGCCATGACTCACATCATGGCCATGCTGGGTAAAACCGGATGACTGGATATGACAGCTGCCGCAGCTTACCGTATTGTCTCTTGACAAGCGGGGCTCGTAAAACAATTTCCTGCCCAGTTCAAACTTTGCCTGGGTGAGCTGGTTGGTGGAAAAGTGATAGACCGGTGCAGGAAAATTGGCCGGTGTTGTAAACCCTGTGAATGCATTAATAAGGCCGCTACTACTGGCCAACAATGTGACGCCCAGGAGTAGGATGGTCATCCAGTGTTTGCTGCCCATGCTGTTAATTTTCGGTGTGGTCGTGATGGAACATGGCAGTATAATTATTGGCCACCCTGGCACTGAATGCGCTAAACATCACGGTACTATTGGCAGCAATGCTCACGTTGGTGTCGCCGGCAAATGCTTTGGCGATATCGACCAGCAGGTGGATATTGGTTTTACGGTCATTGCTTACTTTGGCGATGCCGCCATTGGTAAGGTCGATGGTAACCGTCCTGATATTGTTGATCGTGGGTGCTGAGTAACCGCCAAATCCACCGATATGGTACCGGAACTTATGTTGCCCGCCGGGATCGAGGGGCGCCTGTGGTGAAATGCCTTCCATCTTAAAGAAGATATAACCGCTGTTCCACCCCCAGTACATGCCATCCATTCCGCCGGAAGGATCGAGTACACCTTTACGCTGGCTGATGTCCATGGTGCTGCGCAGGCTGTCGACGCCCAACACGAAACTGAGGGAAGTATACTCCCCTTCCGGCACATTGACCCTGGCAAACCTGGCTTGCGGGTCACCTTCTTTGATCAGGAAATAACTGCTGTCCTGCGGCACGACGTATGCTGTACCATTGGCTGTTGTTAATTGGATATTGCTGACAAAGTATTGCAGGAGCGATACGGAGAAGGTATCTCCGGCAGCATTGGTATAAGAACCCGTATTCAGTTGTAAATTTTGTCCACCGACGATGTGGTCAAATTCTATGGAGAGCGGCGCTTTATTTTCCAGGCTGGCCTTTTTAGCGACACCACTGTTATCAGCGGTTGCCAGCATGATCATCATTATAATGACAGGTATTCCGAACATGATCAATAGTTTTATTGGCTTAATTAAAAAGATAGCTGAGGGCACGCAGGATGGTCTCGTGCTGCAGGTATACCATAGCAAGCGCTACCAGCCACAGGGCTATAGTAACGCGCAGGCGTACCTTTTTCAGCACAGACGGATCGTGCCAGTTTTGATGGCGAACCATTTGTGTAGTTTAAAATGTAGCATAGTAACAAGGCGGCTGTGACAACCCTTCGACAAGCTCAGGGTGACATCACCTTCATTCAACGACCTGGATATGTTATACGAGGGAAGCGGGGGGATGAAAGACATTACCCTTATAACCGGCCGGAAAAGAGGCGGCCTGGTATGTTACAAAGGAAGGAGATACAGGTATTTGTAATGAAATTTGGTATTGCTTGAGTTCTTCGCAATAATCGGCGGGCGGCATGGAAGTAGCGCCTTTTTGATTTTGTGCGTCACCTGTTTCACTGGCTTTGGCCAATTGCTTGCTTAAATGGCATTTACCATTACAATGCATGGCCGGCTTGTTCTTGTTCTCGCAAAGGCTGGTAGCTATATATTCTTTGTTCAACACATAGGCCAGGTATACCACTGGCATGGCCAGCATCTTGGCCAGCATCAGCACAGCGATATAGGCTACTGCAATATGTTGAACGAGCTTCTGCATGATCGCAGCAAAGGTACATGCGAGAGAATAAAATAGTACAAAAACTTACTCTTTTCTGCAAAAAAACCGCCAGCAATTCATACGGCGGTAAGCTATCGGATGTAATGATGCAAGTGATAAATAAAATCCAGGCAGCCAGTGAAGGTGAGGCGAAACGTTACAAATACAGGCTGCTTATCCAATATTTTGCGCGGGTTGCCAGCTTTCTGTATCAGTATAATTACGCATAAAGATAATAGTCACTGATAGCACGCTTAAATAAAATCCGGGCATTGGTTATTTACGTAATTCAGCGTTAAACTATTCTGCCATGGGAGTCTTCCATTATCCTCGTATTAATGTTAATGGCCTGCTTCAGATAAATGTTGGAACGGCCAATAACGGCGACTATTTTAATCTTGTTTTTGGTCCTGATTCGCCTTATGCGCCCGGCAAGCCGGTGATGCTGGCCGATTCGGTCAACGTGCAACCTTATACCTATGGCATGTCGGATGCCGACTGGACAAAGTGGGCGATAACACCCTTACAGGTAGCAAACCCACCCCAACAAAAACAACAGACCATGCTCAGTAAGGGAGAAGGCGTGAGGGCTACCAGGGCGAATGAAAATCCTGTAGTAATTCCAGGCGAATGGAATGTTTATGGCGATATGGGCCTCACCATGATCGATGTGAAGGTAACGGGCATTACTGACCCTGGCGGCCTGCTCCCTCCTACACTTAAAACCTCCCTGCAGCAAAGCATACTGAGCTTCAATAACCGCCCGGGCGGCAACGTTCCTAACCCGGCACCGGGCGCGGGCCGAACCACGGGCGTGATCACGGATGTAAACCCGGAGGATGTTAACAGCTCACAGATATTTGCCGACTTCCTGTCGCTGGAAACCGATGGGGCCTTCCTCTTTTCGGGCAAACCTACCAAGTCGATCATACGCTGGGTCAACTTTCAACGCAATACCAACCTCAAGGGCTCCAATGGTGCTGCGGCTACCTTCCAGATGTGTGTGCCGCTTTCGGAACTGCAGGGACAACCGATCCTGCAAGGCCTGCCGCCCACCTCACCGGAAGGGGCCAAACTAAAAGGCATTGTTTTTCGCTATACACTGTACCGGGGGCTTCAGGAGATCAATGTATATAAATACGATCCTGCAGCATGGATAACTCAAATGGCAGCGCTCTACGCCAAACAAGGATTGAACCCGGATTATTGCCAGTTGCAAGGCACCATTGCACCCTGGTTTGAAGGAGAACCGGAATCCTGTCCGGTTGGCCGTTTTCTTATTCCGCCGGCAACTGGCGGCACCATTCCCATGCCGCCTAATGCTAATGGCAATGGCCCGGTATTTAATCTTGCCCCTGCCATAGTCTATGTCAATCCCCAAACCAGCACCGTATCGGTTGACTTCTCCGCTACCTTTCCGGAACAATACACGGGGAATTATGATCCCAAGAAAACCGATAACAATTACAAATGGGATTTTGGACCTATATCGCTTATGTTACAGGATGCAAATGGGAATGCACCCTACATAAAGCCCATTCCCTACATTTACGCGCCCAATGACCGGCAGGGGTGGATATTCGATTTCCCCATCGACCTCAGCAACTCAGATATACAAAAGTGTCTGCAAGAAGGCAGTTTCGCCGTTTTTGATGATGCAAGCCAAACCTATTTGCAGGAAACACCTTATTTCATTGTATCCGATCAATCGGGCGTCTTTGCAGAGCAGGACGCTTCGCATACGCCCAATAATAAATTCCGCAATGACGGGCCTGATCTTGTCACCACTTCCTTCCTGGTATATAAACGCGGTAAGCTCTTAACGGCTGCTGACCCGGAAAGATTCACGTTGTACTTTTATGATACGACCCCCGCACCGTCGGAAAATGTGCTGAATCCATCACCCTTAATGACCAATTACCAGTCTGGCCAGCCCATCAGCATACCCGTCGGTACGCCAGGCAACCGGCTCATTACCGCTACACTGTCTACTGACCCTCCTCCTCCGACGAGCTACAATGATTTCCAACACGCCACCTCTCCCATCATCAATATCCGTATTCTGCCGACCATCAATTACGAAAAATACTATCAGCCACAGCAAAACCCTGGCGATCCGCGTGTAGGCAACAGCCTGCTTACTTTTGATGTGATCTATAATGAAGTGCTGCGCAACTATTACCTGCTGTACCCTGCTATGAGCCAGCGCATACCGCTCAATGATCCGGAAGAGTGGAAGGATGCAGAAATGGCGGGCCGGCTGATGAAACGCATCAGTCTGGAGAACTGGGGCACGGCCATGACGATGCCCAGAACGAGAGACCTTTCGCAATCGCGCCGGGAACTGCTCACAGCCTGGTGCTTAACATTTTTCCAATAACCATAATCAATTGCTTTATGTTGACGATACGCACATATGTACTTTTTCTGGTAGTTAGCCTGGCTATCAGTGGCGCCTGCGCGCAGGCTCCTTATACAGTAACCGTAAAGCCCTGGGACACCGTTAAGTTCTTCAACGGCTTGCAATCCTTTGCCTGGGGGCAATACCAGGGCAAAATACTCATCGTAGGCGGGCGTACAAATGGCTTTCACCGCACGTCGGACAAAGAACGCACTTTCCCTACGCAATACGACAATCTGCATTTAAGGGTGATCGATCTGGCAAACAAGAAAACCTATAGTGCACCTATTCCCGCTACTTTCCTGCTGCCGCTGAGAACAACCAATACAGCATTTTGCCAGGATGGCAATACCCTTTATATTGTTGGAGGATATGGTTCTACCTGCGATGCTGATTCGGCCTCCTGCTACCAAACCTTTCCCAATCTATCTGCGCTGAATGTATCAGGGCTGATCAATGCCATTGTATCCTATCAAACCGATGGCCTTGACCAATACATCAGCACTATGCAGGATGAACGGATGCGGGTAACGGGTGGATCGTTGGAAAAAATAGGTGATTATTTCTTCCTCGTATTTGGCCAGAACTACAATAGTATTTACAAAGGAGGCATAACCGGTGCTTATACGGAGCAGATCCGCCAGTTTAAGATCAATAATAACGGAGGTAGTTTGTCCATCAGCAATTATGGCGCTATCGCAACACCACTGAAATACCAGGGCCTTTCGCAATTTCATCGCCGTGACCTGAACGTTTTTCCCACCATCCTGTCGGATGGCACACTGGGTATCGGCGCTTTGGGTGGTGTATTTACCAATCAGGCAGGGCCTTTTCCCAACCCGGTAGCCATCTCTTCCAGAAACGGCGGGCTGACGGCAGTTATTGATACCACCTTCCAACAGAAATTCTGTCTATATGATTGTGCCCGCATGCTGATGTATAATCCTTATGCCAGAAGTATGTACACCACCCTGTTTGGCGGCATCACTGATAACTATTTTGATGACAAGGGCAACATCGTACCATCGGACCTGAACAATTTTATGCCCTTCTTTAACCACGTGAGCACAGTGGTCAGGACCAGTACAGGTGGCTATTCAGAATACCCACAATACTCACCAGCCCTGCCGGGGTTTATTGGTTCCAATGCAGCTTTTATACCAATCGCGCGCAGCACAACCTATATGAATTCGCCCAATATCATCGACTATACAAGCCTGCCGCCCTACCGACTTATGCAAGTTGGATGGCTCGTTGGCGGAATTACGGCTACAGCTCCGCAATCCAGCGAAATGAATCCCACTTATTCCAATAAAGTGATCTATGCGGTTTTCGTCACTTCGAACGGGAACAGGTCTGTAAAAGCGGCGAAGCCAGCAAAGAAAGCAATCAAAGGGAAGAGGAAATAGCGATTTAGCCTTTAGCGGTTAGGTATTAGCTGTTAGCGATTAGAATTTAGTGATATATATCAGCAACTAAAAACCTTGTAAGAAAAGCTTACAAGGTTTTTAGTTGCTGCGGCTTTATAGTTTCCGATTGCTTTATTGCTTCATGAACTTTATTTGTCTGTTGGCGCCGGACTTGCTTCTTAATACCGCCACATACATTCCTTTGGATAGCTGGCCAACTGGTATATTAACACTTGTTTGATTGAGCACGCTGCGTACGATAAACTTATTACCGCTGCTTACACTGGCGATCTCTACAGTCTCCCAGTTATCGCTCAATTGCAATTGATCAATATGGAGCATGCTTTGCACCGGATTGGGCGCTATCCTGCCACCAGTGAGCCCGTTGACCACAAAGGATACAGGCGTACTAAAGACAGTCAAAGTACCTGTACATGGAAAATTACCTGAATAGCGCACCTTGAGCATGTCTCCGGTTTCAGCCGGTGTATAGATTAATGAGTAACCTGTTGCTCCGGGTATATTCTGCCAACCGTGCGTGGCCGTACTATCCTGCCACTGATACGCTGGTGTACTGCCGCCGTTGGGGGTGGCGGCAATGATCATTGTACTGCTGCCTTGATCCACCGTTGTATTGCCACTAAGCACTACCAATGGTGTAACCGAAGCGTATACAGTAACAGTTATTGCATTACTGGTTACTGAAGCGCCAGGTGCACAGGAAGCATTGGGGGTTAATATCACCCTGACTATTGAGCCATTCGTAAGGGAGCTGGTAGTAAAGGTGCTTGAATTTTGTCCTGCATTTACTCCATTGACCTGCCACTGGTAAGTGGGCGCACTGCCACCATTGACGGATGTTGCCGTAAAGGTGACATTGGAACCGGCACAGATAGTAGTGGCGGAGGCTGTAATGCTTACAGATGGGGTAATACCTGTAGTAACAGTTACCGGAATACTATTGCTGGCAGCCGTAGCAGATGAAACACAACCGGCATTGCTGGTCATGATCACCTTTACAACATCCGCATTGGCGAGACTATTGCTGGTAAAGGTATTCGAGTTCTGTCCTGCATTGACACCATTCACCTGCCACTGGTAATTAGGTACGCTGCCACCGTTGACGGGTGTTGCCGTAAAGGTGACATTGGAACCGGCACAGATGGTAGTGGCGGAGGCTGTAATGCTTACAGATGGAGTTACTCCTGTGGTGACAGTCACCGAAATACTATTACTGGTAGCTGTAGCAGATGACACACAACCGGCATTGCTGGTCATGATCACTTTTACTACATCCGCACTGGTGAGGCTATTGCTGGTAAAGGTATTGGCGTTCTGTCCTGCATTGACACCATTGACCTGCCACTGGTAAGTGGGCGCACTGCCACCATTGACGGGGGTTGCCGTAAAGGTGACATTGGAACCGGCACAGATAGAGGTGGCGGACGCTGCAACGGACACAGAAGCCGTGAGGGATGTACCGACAGAAACAGGGACGATATTACTTTTTGTAAGCATATCTGTTACACAGCTCTGCGTAGTAAACATGGTAGCATAAACCTTATCGCCATCCGCAAGGGTAGAGGAACTGAAGGTATTGCCATTGGCGGAAGCTCCCATATCATTGACAAACCAAAAATAGGATGGATTCGTAATGCTGGTGGGGGTAGTGGCTGTAAAAGAAACTTTTGTACCGGGGCATATAGATGTGGCTGAGGCCGTTACCGTAACCACGGGAGTAATATTGGGTGTAACTGCGGCAGTGATCGTGTTACTAATGACAGAAGGCGTTGTTGCACAGGCAGCACTGGTGATAAGGGATACGGTCACTTTGTCCCCATCATTAAGCGCAGTGGTCGTAAAAGTATTTATATTCTGTCCCACATTTACGCCATTGACCTGCCATTGATAAGCAGGAGTATTACCTCCATTGACAGGCGTGGCTGTATATGTTACGGCTGTGCCGGCACAGAAAAGGGCTTCAGAAGCTGTTATGCTTACTGATGGAGTAACCGGTGCACCACCTGTTAAGGTTATAACATTACTTGTAACTGAAGGCTCCACTGTACAGGGTGCATTGCCGGTCATGATCACTTTTATGGCATCGCCGCCAGTCAGGGTGCTAGATGTAAAGGTAGGGCTGTTTTGACCTACGTTGATGCCATTGACCTGCCATTGATATACCGGTGTGATGCCGCCATCTTTCGGTGTGGCCGTAAAGGTAACCGTGCCGCCGGTGCACACATTGGTGGAGGAAGCGGTAATGCTTACTGAAGGCGTTACAGGCATCTTAGGATCGCCGGGAGCACTACCTCCTATAGTGATCACATTGCTAAAGACCTTATAAACGGAGGAACACCCATTACTGGAATTTAAATCCAGTAAAACTTTGACCGTATCGCCATTCCTGAGGCTGTGCTCATCGGATGAAAAGGTGCTTTTGTTTTCTCCAGCTCCCGAGGTATTAACTACCCATTGGAACATAGGTGTAAGTCCTGCATTAACTGGTGTTGCAATAAAGCTGATCTTCCCATCTGAACAACCAATGTCGGGTGAGGCTTTTATGGTAACAGATGCATCGAGTATTGATCTGACTGTTACGGGAATGATATTGCTGACAACCGTTGGTGTGGATGCACAGGCGGCATTGCTGGTCATGACCACTTTTACTTCATCACCGTCATTGAGGGTATTGGTACCAAAAGTACTGGCGTTCTGCCCTGCTGCTATCCCATTCACCTGCCACTGGTAAGTGGGCGTACCGCCACCGTTGACCGGTGTAGCTTCAAATGTTATATTTGAGCCAGCACAGAGGGTGTCGTGAAGGGTAGCGATCACTACTGATGGCAGCACGCCTGTATTGCTGATATTGAGCTTGTAGACCCTGACCGTCTGCAAATTATTATCCAGGCAACGGTACTTATAGTTGTTCCAGGAGGCTGGAACATCAATCAGTCGAAGTTTGTCGGAAGTAGCGCCGGAGAAATTACTATTGTCTTGAATATTTACGAAACCATTGCCATTATCCTGCTGCCATTGATAGGTGAAAGCTGTAAGGCCGGCGAGTAAGGTAGTATCAGCCTGCTGGCAAAGTTCTACCACTACTGTATCTTTTGCCATTTTGTTGAGTTCTACACTTCCCCCACCGCTGATCATATCCAATGCACCATCGCCATCCATGTCTACAAACTTAGTACCATCTATCCCAGGCTTGATTTTCACTTTTTCTTTCAATGTTATATTGCCTGGCGTACTTATATTTTTATATATAAAATTTCCCAAATTCGCCCAACTAAAAGAACCAACTACAACCTCCGGTCTGCCATCGCCATCCAAATCCCCTACCCCCACTTTTGTGCTACTAACGTCCTGCATCCACATGTAAATTTTCGTAGAAAAGGAGTAATTTTCAGTGGCTGTTACATTTCGCCCAATGGAAATAGTGGCAGGCCCAGTACTACCAAGGGATATATCTGTCCTTCCATCTCCATCGAGGTCACCATATGCCATTGTTATTGCCGATCCGGCCATACCAACCCCGGGAGTCAGGGTCATATCAATTGTTCCGGGAGCTCCTGTATTTTTAAATACTACAACTCCTTCACCTGTATTGTAGAAACCTGAGGCACGTAGCATTACTTCGGCCCTTCCATCATTATCTACATCCTCGCAAGTAACTCCATAGGGGAATCCATTATATGCATACTCAAGGGGGTCTGCAAAACTGATCTTTCCCGGTGTGCTCAGGTTTTTCAGGACGGTAAACCGTAAAGCATTTGAGGTGGAGAAAATGACATCCGGCCTTCCATCGCCATCAACATCGCCGATGGCGATATCAGTGCCTGGCCGTAAGTCATCAACGGCTTTAAAGGTAATTCCTGCTGCAAAGGTGATAGCTGCAGTGGTAGTATTTCTAAAGGCCTGGAAAGTGTTGGTGGTAGCGCTCAGGGCAACCACATCGATGAGACCATCCCCATCCAGATCGCCGGCAGCAGTGGTGATAGCTCTCTCCACCATACCGAGATCAATTGGTGCCCCCAGGCTCACGGTGCCTATTGTACTGGTGTTCCTGTTTACAAAAACACCCTGTTGGTAATGAACTGACATAAGATCGTTTTTCCCATCCCTGTCCAGGTCGGCAAGACTAGTCAATGCACCGGGCATCGACACCTGAATGTTTACAAAAGAGGTATCCGAAAAGCCGGCCTGATTGCCCGGGAAAGTAACGACAAAATGTTTCCCGGCATAAGCAGTACGGCTATTGGTAGTAACGGAGATCCAATCGGGGGCTGCTCCCGCAGGAACAGTAATGGTAAGAGATGTACTGGTAGCTGAGACCACGTTGGTCTTTACGCCGCCGAAAAATACAATGTTATTAGTGGGTACAGGATCGAAACCTGACCCGGTAAGCACCACCTGAGCCCCTACAGGACCAGCAGCTGGGGAAAAGGAAGTGATCTTTGGAATGGCACCAAAGACAAAACCATCCATTTCGGCGGTGCCAAATTGATTGGTGATCGCCAGGTTGCCGGTAGCACCAGTTCCTACAGTTGCCCGGATAGTAGTATCGTTGACAACGGTAAATGCAGCAGCTACTCCTCCAAAGTTTACCGCAGTAACGCCTGTAAAATTGCGGCCTTTAATAGTCACCACCTCATCTTTCGATGCATTGGCGGGCGTAAACTCACGGATATATGGTTTTGCAATGGTCTGATTGGTATAAATGGAAAGCCGG
The DNA here is from genome assembly GCF_003555545.1 of Paraflavitalea soli. Lineage (GTDB taxonomy): Bacteria > Bacteroidota > Bacteroidia > Chitinophagales > Chitinophagaceae > Paraflavitalea > Paraflavitalea soli. The sequence continues at coordinate 2,599,708 of NZ_CP032157.1, forward strand.
GCTCTTTCTGGCTTATCAATGATAACCGGATCGGGTCGGCCATCGCTATTGAGGTCGCCTATAGAAATCCTGAACCTGAAATCCCTAAAACTATAGGTACCAGGAAAGTGGTTAACAGATGGTTCAAATTCAATATTGCCTGTCGTTGAAATATTGGTGAAGGTTACAAAGTGGAATTTATCAGTAGAAGCCGCTATTTCCGGTTTGCCATCGCCATTTAGATCGGCCAGGGTAAGGTCATAGGTTATTCCTGGCATGGCATATTCCTTTGCATTGGCAAAAGCGATCGTATTGCCGGTGCTGGTGTTCCTGAATACTTCTATTTTACTGCCACTCTGTGAGCCTGCCAGGATATCGGGCAAGCCATCACCATCCACATCGCCAGTAGTTAGTGTATAAGGTGTGTTGGCAGGCAGGGTGATAGCAGGAGTAAAGCCAACTTGGCCTTTTGTACTGGTGTTTTTATACACCGTTATGCTTCCGGTAGCAGGATTATACTGTATGATATCAGGCCGGCCATCGAGGTCAATATCAGCCAGGGCCAGATCGTATCCGCCGTAGGGTAAAGAAATCAGTTCAAAAGCCAGGCGACCGGGATCGCCTATATTCCTGTATACAAACATCACATCCTGGCAAGCAAATACCACATCTGTTTTTCCATCTTTATCTATATCATTCACTGCTACGGTATGGTAACTTCTTGCTTCGACGCCAGCACTAAAAGTAATACGTTCATTATCAAATAGGGAGGGTGCGCCAGGAGTAGAAGTATTCCTGTGGATCTCAATGGCACTTCCGGCTGATATGAATTCAGACTTTCCATCTCCATCCAGGTCAGCTAAAGTAAAAGAGGAGGTTAATGGGGCTGCTTTCAGAAAGGGGTCAAAAGACAAAGTATTACCAGTGCTTGTATTGACTAAAACATCGGTCTTAGCGTCGCCAAACCATCCATCGGTTATTAACAGATCCTCTTTGCCATCGTCATCTATATCAGCCACCGCCTTCTCATAATACTCACGCCATACGCCCGGTCCTTCTGTAGTAATATTGGTCTTTACAAAGGAAGCAGGTGTGATAGCGCCGCCACCTGCGAAAGTGGTTTGGAAAGTACGGGATGAAAAAGCCGTAAGGCCATTCGTCGTTACAGTAATATTGTGTGCAGTTGCGCCAGCGGGAACAGTAACGATCAGGGATGTGGAACTGGCAGCCGTTACTGTAGCGCGCAGGGAACCAAACATGACAATATTCTCTCCAGTCACGGGACGAAAATTCGTTCCAATAATCGTAACCGAGGTACCAATGGGTCCGGATGAGGGTGTAAAGGAGGTAATGGCAGGCGGATCAGCATAGGTAAAGCCTGCCCTTGAGGCCGTATTGCCCGGCGCTGATACCACAACACTGCCAGTAGCACCCAGGCCTACCTGGGCTGTCATGCTATCGGCCGTGATAACGGTAAAGGATACAGCTGGCATACCCCCAATGGTAACTCCTGTAACATCCAGGAGCGAAGTTCCTTTTATTTTAAGGATCGTACCCTGTGTACCTATTGCGGGTGAAAAAGTTGCAATGGCGGGAATAGCCGTATAACCGGACAACTGTGCGATACCGCCTTTAGTTCTGACCTCAACAACACCTGCTTTTCCTGAAGGTGCAATGACAGTTATAATAGTAGATGAAACGACTGTATAGGTAGCTTGTATACCTCCAATGGTAACGCTTTCAACTGCCAGAAAGTTGGAACCTGTAATCGTGATCACAGTACCGGCTGTGGCAGCAACCGGTGCAAAAGATGTTATTGCGGGAGGTGGCAAATAAGTAAATCCCGGCAAGGAGGCTATGCCTCTAAAGGGAGTAACCACTGCTATATTACCAGAGCTTCCGGTTCCCACAACAGCAGTAATGGTGTTATCGTCAACAACGGTAAATGAGCTGGCCGGTGTTCCTCCAAAAGATACGGCAGTGGCCCCGGTAAAATGCGCACCATTGATGGTTACAATGGTTGCCGGTTTGGCTGCCGGCGGTGTAAAGGAGGAAATGTAGGCGGGTTCATTATAGTCCTGGTACTGTATGGCGGTATCTGTATTAATTCCATTAGAAGCTACCAGCATAATGGTATCGCGCAAGGGATATGCTGACCGGATATATGATGCGTGATAAGTATTTGTTATCAGGGTATCATTCTTAAACCATTTAAAACTATAGCTGGTTTTGGAATGGTTGGTCAGGTTGACCGTTCCTGTGGTATACAGACCCGTCGTGTCTTTACTGAAGAATGCTTTGGGCAAGGGGGTGCCGCCGCCATTGGTGGAAAGCTCCAAAAAGCCATGTCCGCCACCGGCCCACAACTGGTTACTATTGTAACAGAAAAGATCATCCAGTCCAAACTGATCATAAGAAAAATTGTTATCCCTTGGCAAAGGCTCCCAGATCTTTCCTGCGTCGGTAGTTTTATACACAGTATAGGAAGTACCCAGGGAGTAGCCTGTTTGGTTGTCAGTAAAAATAAACTTTGGACTGAAAAAAAGAACGGCTGGATCGTTTTGCTTTGTCCAGGAAGCACCTCCGTTCACAGTCTGGTAGAATCCCTCCTTTGTACTTAACCACCCTGTGGTGGCTGTTAAAAAGTAAGCGCTGTATAAACTACCTGTTGGCAGGGTAACAGGCTGCCAGCTGGCGCCTCCATTGGTAGTCTTATACATATTGTTGGTGCCGTCACCGCCGATAGAAGTGGCACTAAAAATAAAAACATTGTTAGCGTCTATGGCCTGTACGTGATCCAGATCGCCGCCGGATGTTTGATTGTAAACAACTGACCAGGATTGACCACTATTCACCGTTTTCGTGACATGTTTTCGATCAATAGCGTATCCTACAGTACCGTTTTGCGGGAAGCTCATTGCTTCTATACCTGAGCCTATATTATTGGCATCTATAGGACGAAAATAAGCCACCCGAAAAGTGTTTCCACCATCAGTTGAACGAAATATGATTGCATCCCCAACCCTTTGGCCATACATAAGGATGGTTTGCTGATCAAGTGCCTGCATCCCATTGTTTACATATCCCAATAAACCGATGAGGGGGGATCCGGTGAAATCTATATTTCCGTTGGTAAGGTATTTCCGGGTAAAGCTGCGTCCGGAATCGGTTGTATATCCAATCCAGTCGTGAAAAGCTACATATCCTGCGGATGGAGAATAAAAACTAATGCTCTTTATGGGGTTATGCTCTGGGGAATCATCCAGGTACACCTGCCGCATCTGAGCATCGGCAACGGCTGTAATAAATTGGATAGCAAGGAATAATACACAAAAAAAGGGTACTCTTCCGCGAAAGAGTATGGATTTAGGGGGCATAAACAGGGAGTTTCGGGGTCCAAAAATAGCCGATCGCCTGTGATTGCAGAAATATTAAATATCCCTATCCGTTACCCTTCGCGGAAAAGTGGTTTCCTACCCCTTAGTTTTTTTAAATACCAGGTCCAGGCGAATGGGTACCAGGTCGGAAATAGCATCGTCCTTGAGATTGAGGAATATATTGCCCGACTTATAATTGACGCCCCATTTGGTACGGTCGATGATCATAGAGGCACGGGCCCTGATAAGTTCTCCGGTGGCCTGGAGGGTAGCCGGGAAGGTGATCTCGCGGACAATATTCTTAAGGTTGAGCTGACCGGTGATGGTAAAGCTGCTGTCGTTGGCGCCGGGCGTTGCTTTCAGCATCGTAAAATAAGCTTTGGGAAATCTTGGCACATCAAAGAAGTCGGGATCTTTTAAATGCTTTACCAGGCCATCTTCCGCTCCTCTGTTGTCCGGGTCGGTAGACAGGATGGTATTCATGTCGATCACAAAATAGCCACCCACCCATTTGCCACCGGCATCGGCTGCGAGGTTGCCCGATACAGGCCTCAAGGTACCTGCATGCCCACCTCCGGTAACAGTGTTGCCTTTCCAATATATAAAGCTTTCTTTTGGCTGCAGCTCATAACCTGTTGCCGCAGCAATGGGTTCAGGAGCTGCCACGGCTGCTGTAACCAGTTTGGCGGGGATGGCTTTTTCTGTCTCCCGGCAGGCGGTGAAATGATAAATACCGAACAGGCATAAGGCTGATAAAAGGAACTGTTGTGTACGCATAGTGCATTAAGTTTTAGGTGCAGACCAGGCGGAGGGCCTGTACTGCAAACCTAGCGGCACACCTGTGCAGGAGTGGTAAAAGGGTAGTAAATTCTATGTAAACGACTGTAAAATCTGTGCAAAGCCGGATCCTGGCGGCGTAAATACGCTATTTTTACGTATGCGATGGAAGACCCTGCTGGCTATGGCTGTAGCCCTTGTGCTGATCATTTCCTGGACCGCTACGCGGGAGGGGAAATCAATACCGGCTTATGACAAAGCGAATGAAATGATCATGATGCGGAATATCGGGCACCAGCTGCTCCTGCATGTGGGCGACTCCACTTCCCGCGTACTGCCTGTTCAACAGACCGGGGAACATGAATACGTATTGCGTTTTGCCAGCCCCTTCACTTTTGTTCCCGATTCGCTGGTAAAAGCCATCGACCGGGTGGTCAAAAAACACCGGCTCCCTCCTACCTACCTGGTGGAAGTGATCACCTGCCTCAACGATGATGTGGTATTTGGCTACTCTATTTTCAAGGATAGCACCAATAATATTGTGCCCTGTAGAGGCAGAGCCCAGGTAATGGGTTGCTATAAGATCAAACTGCAATTCCCTGCTACAGCTGAGGCCGCTGTCCCTGATTACTTCCTACCCGGCAGCCTGGCAGCCATCTGCTTATCCTTGCTGGTAAGATTCCTGTATAAAAAAAGGAACAACACCCATAGCGGAGGCGCGTCCATTGCATTCGCAACAGCGCCCGCCCCTGCAACGGCTACTACCGATCCCGATCCGGAACCAACGCTGGAAGTACCGGCTAATTTTATCCCACTGGGGCGCTACCGCTTTTATACAGGCAGGCAACAACTGCAATTTGACCAGGAGACGATACCGCTTACAGCCAAAGAATCGAAGTTGCTACAGGTTTTTGCCGCCAGTCCTAATGTAGTGATCGACCGCGACAGGTTGTTGAAAGAAGTGTGGGAAGATGAAGGGGTCATTACGGGACGCAGCCTAGACATGTTTGTGTCGAAGCTACGCAAGCGATTGCAATTGGATGCCGGTATCAGCATCATTAATGTACATGGCAAGGGATACAAACTGGCCATTGATGATTCAAAATAAAAAACCCTTCCCGATGGTTAGTCAGGGAAGGGATGTAAGGATAGAATAAGGCTCAAGGCTAACAGAAAAGAAGGTTTAATATCTTGAGTCGGAAAGTCCGTCCCGATAGCTATCGGGACGGAAGACCGAAAGAAAAACTTTTTAGGCGGCTTCGACAAGCTCAGCCCCGCTAAGGCGGGGTAAACTCTGGCAATTAGATCAGCCGGTCACTGTAGGCACATGGTCGTGCCGGTATATATTTATTTTACCCGGATAATCTCTCACTGTTTTATTCAGCACAAACCCGGCTTCCTGCAGGAGGTGATTGGACCTTCTGTCGGTAGCTGCTGCTTTACAAAATACCCGTTTGATGCCCGGAAAGGAAAAGAAACTATACAGGCAACTATTGAGTGCACTGGCAAAGTAACTCATAGGTGCATCAAAGTGGGGCGAAAACAAAAAGTGAATGCAATAGTCGCCCGATTGAATATCTTCTTTAAGGCTTATTTCATCCTGGTCGGCCCGTATGATATCAATTTGCAAAATGGGTGTACCATCTACTTCTGCCAGCAATGACTGACTGTAATCGGCAGTGAGGAGATCATGGTATGCTTCGAGCAATTGCTGCACAGGCGAAAAAGGATTTTTGCCGGGTGCGGTACAATATTCCTGGATCCAGTTATAAATAACCGGCAGGTCGAGTGGTATACAAAAAGGCCTTAAAGCGAATACGCGGTGGTCACCCGGCAGCCGCCCATAAAAGAAGGGCGTGTACCGGATACCCGGATCGAGGGGACTGCACAATAGTTTCTCAGTAAATGGACGCATAGCAATAAGGTTCACATCACGATATAGGAACTGCTCAACAAGGCGGCGAACTCCGTCATGTGTAAGCATTAACTGTCTGGTGTTGTCCATGGTAGCAATATTGAACTGAATTAGTCAAGTATGCTATCAAAGGGTCGGTCATTAGGATGTAGAGTGTTGCTATGGAGAGTCTCCAAATCTAACTTTATATACGAACGTATGAAAAACTATTACCGTAGCGGAACGTTGTTTTTTATTGATTTAGTCACTAATGTTTAAACAACTGTAGGGGAAAACACTTACGAATATACGTATGGTGTACCTATACGCTTAAACGATTTGCGCTATACCAGGGAGAGATCGTTAATTGAGGGGATTACTGGCCGGGGAATTATGTTGTTCTTTGGCAATCAGGGTGGCAATCTGTTCCCATGTTTTGTATCTGTTGCCGGCGTAGTCGGCGAGCGCCTGTTTGAGCTGGCCGGACTCGATCAGTTTTTCAAAGAGGGCCCTATTCTCTCCGGCATCGTTTACCCAGTTGTCGAGTTCGATCTGTTCAATACCTGTGAGCCCATCCCGCATAAATTTGAGGATGAGTTCGGCTTTTCTTTTGATCATATTGTTCTCCATCGTAGGTTTCATTGTTGTTAGAACGGGACTTACCGACTGACAATAACTTTATTGCCTATGATGGCAAATTGAACACGACTAAGCTGCTCGAGGTATCTTAATAACTGTGATAAAGGGGTATTTCTTTCGATAGTGCCGGTAAACAGGTCGCTGATATCATCTTCATAAATAACCTCTATATCGTACCACCGCTCCAGCTGTTTCATGACCTGGTCAATATTGGCGTCTTTAAACCTGAATAAGCCTTCTTTCCAGGCAATGGCTTCGGCAGTATGGGCATTGTTGTATATCGCGAGCTGGCCATTGTTTTCCAACCGGCCCTCCTGGCCGGGTATCAGGGTAAGTTCATTGGCTCCGTGGGTGAGTTGAAGCACGCCCTCCAGCAAGGTGGCGTGGATATGGGCATCATCGTCATACGCTTTCACATTGAAGCGGGCTCCCAGCGCCCGTATTTCGGCATTTCCTGTATCGAGACTCACGACAAAGGGCAGAACGGCGGCGGAGTCTCCGGGGGGCGGCGCAGCATTGCCAGCCAGGGGAGTTGGCAACCTGGTCACTTCAAAATAGGCTTCTCCCTGTAATTCCACGCGGCGATCCATGCTTCCAAATACGACGGGATAGCGCAGGGTGGATCCAGCGTTCAACCAAACCCTGCTCCCATCGGGCAATATCACTTTATATTGCCCTTTCCGGGGTACGCGGATGGTATTGTAATAGAGACTGTCTCCGGCATACGTGGAATAATAGGAAAGCCATCCGTTCTCTTTGAACACACGGGTACGTCCGTTGGCATCGGTAGCGAGTACACCGTTGATGGTATCTACCAGGATAATAACAGACCTATCATCAAGTGTCAGTTTGGCTTGTTCGCAACCTGGCCATACCTCATTGCTGAATCGCCTGGGCAGGGCCATGGCCATGTTGCGGGATGTATTATTCATATGTTGCCAGCATATCCAGGCACCTGCCAGCAGGATCACTGCTATACCGGCGCCGATTATCCGGCGGCGCCAGCGGAACCACCATCCAGACTGCTGGATGTTATTGATGGCTATGGATGCCTGTATCTTATTCAGTATCTTCTTTCTCTTTTCATCATACCTGTTCAAGGCGCTGCGCAGGTGTTCGGGATTTGTAAGGGATTCAAATAAGTGGCGGTTATCATCGGATTCGCTGATCCAGTCATCCAGTTCCTGCTGTTCCATTGGATTCAGGGAACCCTTCAGGTGTCTGGTGATGAGATCGGCCTTTCGTTTTGCAATGTTGTCCATGGGAAGAGGTTTTGTCCGGTGCTGATAGTATGTTACTTACAACGAAGAAAATTGGCCTGGATACCAACGCTGCAAAGTATTTTATTTGAATAAAAAATCCCGGCCTAAACGGGAAAGGCCGGGATAAGAGAGCCAGACTTGTTTATAGTCCGGATGAGATGTACTGTTCACACATAATAAAATGCATTGATACAGTATAGAAAAAAAATGAGCGGTAATCACCCAGGGGCCGCCAGACATTGAAGCTTCGGGGGATCGAAGTATAACGAATGAGGTGGGTCAGTGTACCATAGGTAATGACAAAAAAGTTATGATCAGGCCATTTTTTGGGTCAGCACGGAGAGGCGGAGGAATTTCAGTGCGATGGTCTTTTGGTTTTGTACCGTTTGAATGCTGATGTTTAACTGCGCTGCTATTTCGCCATTTTTCATGCCATCGAGATAGGACAGTTTAAAGATGATCTTTCGCTGCGGGGGCAGGTTTTCTATTTCCTCGTATATGCGGCTAAGTAATTCCCCTTCTACCAATCCATTCACAAAACGGGTAGCGGCAGCCATGGGGGAATTGTTGCGGGCCACCATCGATTCATCGTCTTCCATGAGGAGTTGTATCAATTGCTGGTGTTTGCCTGCTTTCCATTTTTGGTGGCGCAGGGCATCGATACAGGCGTTGCGGGTGGTAACATGCAGAAAGGTTTTGATCTTATGAATATTATCGAAGTTGGCGCGCAGTTTCCACAGCTTCACAAATGTTTCTGCTGTGATATCCCTGGCCTCCTGGGAATCGGGCACAAAATGCCTGGCGTAATAATAGATAGCAGTATAATGCAGGTTGTATATTTCTGCAAAGGCAGTTTCCACTCCTTGCCGGAACAGTTGTATTAATGCGTCTCCCGCTGATTTCATGAACAGGTCATTACAGGTTACCAGTGAATAAAAGAGTTGATCAGACTTGTGCTAATAATAAACCATAACCGGCATTGGGGAATCACTTCAAAAGGACGACGCAGTGAAGGTTGGGGTTATTTAAAGTCCGGCAGCAGACCTATACAACAGGAGAAGGCCGCGATAACCCCTGGCAGAAAAAAGGATTCCCTATTAAAGATAACAAACTAACGGGAATCTGGCATGTGGCTGCGCATTTTTCCGGGTGGAGCTGATCCACCGGAACCTTAACCTGGTGCAATGGAAAACTGGCTTTCCAACTCTTTTCGTTGCTTTGTGAAGCAGTAAAAAACCCGTTCATTTTTACCATTACAACCTAAACGAAAAGAAGTATTGCGTTTAAAAGTAGGGAAAAAATTGCTTCCGGCAGGAATAATCGGGAATGTTCTGTGTATTTGGGCTATATATCGGAATAACGTTATACAATGGCCCAGCGTCCGTCCTTGTCTATCGAGTAATGCAACCCATTGCTCATTACATGCACTTCCTTATTTGTTTTCGGATCTGTATGGGAGCTTTTTTCATAGACCCGGATGCCATTGTTTTCCCGGGTGAGGTAAACGATCAATGCATTCATGGTGGGTGCAATTTCATGCAGCCACTGCTCATCGCTTTCTTTGACAAAGGCCTGACTCATGCGTTGTATACCACAAAAACAGTGCCCGTGGATGAGTTGAGGGTTAGGAGGGTCGGGAGTCAGGAGTTGGCAGTCAAGAGTTGGTAAATGAATGATGAAAAGGCAGCTTTTGGAGGCTGCGATAACATTAAGTTTTTTTTAACCGTATGTAAACTGCCGGAGAAAGGGCTTTCCGCAGGCTGCCGCCTGCCTTTTCCGGGTGCCAGTAACCTCCTGACATTCACTGCCCTACAAGACAATTAAGAGGAATAACAGGCTGATTGATCGCTCCTGATACATGAGTAATAACTCTTATCCTGCCGGATTGACACGGACTGGCGGGCATTCCCCTTCAATTTTTCTTTAAAATTTACGTTTAGTTTGCAATAATTAAAGCCCACTACAAATTCATGCATTATCGGTTAAAAGCTATGGCTGTGGTATTGATAACATGCCCGGCCCTGACCCCTGTTTGTGCACAATTCGCGGACTCTACCGGCAAGGTGATCCCTGCCGGGGATACGGTATCCAGGAAGATCAACTGGAGTACGCCGGTGGCATCCAATGCATTTCCGCTAAAATCATTCATTATCCCGGCGGCCCTGATCTCCTATGGAGTAACTTCCCTGGGCTTTCATGAACTGAAGGATTTCAACAAAAATCTCAATGAAGAGATCGCGATGGAACATCCGCACCAAAAACTTTCCATCGATAACTATCTTCAATACGCTCCTGCACTGGCTGTATATGGTTTAAATGCAGCCGGCATACATGGCAAACATAATTTTAAGGACAGGACCATTCTATATGGTATGTCGATGCTGATCTCGAACAGTGCTGTCTTCTCCATCAAAAAGTTCAGCGGAGAACAGCGGCCTGACGGATCTGATAAATATTCCTTCCCTTCGGGCCATACGGCCAATGCTTTTGTAGCTGCGGAGTTCATGCGGCAGGAGTACAAAGATGTGAGTCCCTGGTATGGTGTAGCGGGATATGCTGTAGCCGTCACCACCGGTTACCTGCGCATGTATAATAACAAACACTGGTTCAGTGATGTGGTAGCAGGCGCCGGCGTAGGTATCGCCTCTACCCGACTGGCTTACTGGCTATACCCGATCATACAAAGAGGGCTCTTCAAAAACAAGCATCCCAATACGGCGATCATGCCTACCTACCAGGATGGGGCCGTAGGGCTGGGATTTGTCCATAAGTTTTAGACGGGACCGGCAGCCGGCAATCTGAACCGGCAGTGGATGTGTATGATTATGCAGAATAAGAAGTATTGTATACTTTTATAGCTGCTGATAATCAAAACCCTCCCCCACTGCTGACCGGTATGAAACATACGACCCTATTATTCCTTTTAGTCTGCTGTTATTTCCTCGTATCGGGACAAAAAGAAACTTCTCAATGGTTTTTGTACAATGGCAACCGCCTTCAATTCAATGCAGGCGGTCCGGTGAATGTGGCAGGCTCCACCATGCTCAGTGGCAGTGCGGGCCGTACTTCGCTTTGTGATGCGCAGGGCAATCTGTTGTTTGTGTGTGATGGGATGACGGTAAGGGACAGGAACCTGGCCATCATGCCGGCATTTGCCAACAACGTCAATCTGCAGGTGGGTGGAGAAACGGTATTGGCCATTCAGTTTCCCGGCCAGGCTTCAAAATATTATCTTTTTTATTCAGAGAACGGGGGCAATGCGGTATGCAAACTCAGGTATTCTGTGATCGATATGACGCTCAACGGCGGCAAGGGCGATGTGACGGCCAAAAATGTGGAGGTAGCCAATGATGTATCGTCGGGCTTTACGCTGGTAGAGCAACCGGGATCGGATAATTTCTGGATCGTGACGAACGAATACCGCACTACCAATTTCCGCAGTTACCTGGTTACTGCTGCGGGTATCAGCAGCACACCGGTGATCAGTGTGGCGGGTACGAATCCGATCACCGCAGAATATAATATTACCGACCTGCGTACTTCACCGGATGGAAAGATGATCGCCGGGTATTTTTTTACCTATTATCCCAACCAGCTCTTTGTAAGTTCGGTGGCTTTTATTGAAGTATTCAATTTTGATGGTAATACGGGCCTGCTCACCAATAAAGTAAAATCGACGAAGCTGAACTGGGTATACAGCGGGCAGGGCAATGTGGAGTTCTCACCGGATGGCAGGCTGCTTTATTTACTGGAAAAGCATATTGTAGGCGGTCTGCAGCCCTGTGGTTTTGGCTCATCGAGCCTGCGGCAATTCAATCTTTGTTATACAGATTCTGTCACCTTTACTACCAATGCCGTGAACGTGGGGAGTACGTTCTCCTTTTGTACATTGGTCTCTCTGGGCCGCATGCAGCTGGGGCCCGATAAAAAGATATATATGCCTTACGGGGGGTCTACGGCACTTTCGGTAGTAGATTCTCCCAATATCATTGGCAGTACGGGCCGTATGGCTTTTGATGCATTCCAGATGCCGCAGGGAGCAGGTTATGCATCACCGGCCTTCTTCCATCAATACCTGGCCAGGGCTGTACGCAACAATATTACGTATACGGGTGATTGCCATCCCAACCCCATTAGTTTTAAAGTCACCAATGATACGATCCATGGGATCACCTGGAACTTTGGCGACCCGGGCAGCGGGGGTAATAATAGTTCGACGCAGCTGGCGCCTCAACATGTGTTTTCTGCACCCGGTATTTATACGGTGACTGCACAACTTTATAATACGCTCAATCAACTGATAGAAACAGTGAATGTACCGGTAGAGGTGAAAGACCCGCTACGCCGCTTGCTGGCAGATTATCCAACGGATACCAGTTTTTGCAGCGGCAATGAACTGAAGATAAAACTGAGGGTGATCAATGGCATATTCAGGTGGTCGAAAAAAGACCCGGGTTATCCGGTGTATTCATTGAGCATCAGCGATAGTATGTCGATCGTGGGCAGCGGCCGGTATTATGTAGAGCTGTTGCAGAATGATTGCAATGGCTGTAAACGTATAGACTCCATCGATGTGGAAGTGTTGCCAACGCCCTATGTGGACTTTGGAACTGACCGGACGCTGTGTACCGGCGACTCCACTTTACTGTATATGCAAAATTCAGGGGCTACTTATGTGTGGAATACGGGAGAAACGACGCCTACCCTCTGGATAAAGCAGCCCGGCACTTATTGGGGAAAGGCAGAGTTCAATAATAATGGCTGTCCCAAAAGCGATACGATCGTGATCACGGGTATTCCGGGTGTTGCATTCTCCCTGCCTGCAGATACTACGCTTTGTAATGATGCGCAACTGGTATTGAAACCGGGGGTGAGCGGAGCCACGTATCAATGGCAGAATGGCTCAACAGCAGACCAGTTTGTGGTGCAACAGCCCGGCAAATACTGGGTACGGGTAACGGCATCCAACGGCTGCTTTAAGCCCGATACGATAGCGGTAGCCTATGTAACTGCCCAGAACGTTCAACTGGGCGCAGATACTATTTTGTGCAGGGGGGAAACGCTCTTGCTGCAAGCCAATATTGCCGGCGGGCAATACCTGTGGAGCACGGGAGGGGTGGCAGACAATATTTCGGTAACTACTTCGGGGAATTATTGGGTGGCGGTTACAACGGGACTATGTACGGTAAAAGATACCATTGGGGTCACTTTCAACAATAAACCGGTATTCGACCTGGGCAATGACAGCAGTTTGTGCGACGGCACCACGCTGGTACTAAGACCCGGGATCACCAACGCCACTTATCAATGGCAGGACAATAGTGTGGCTGATAGTTTCCTGGTGAAACAGCCGGGACTCTATAAAGTAACGGTAAAGCAAGCGGGATGTGCGGTAGATGATGAAGTACGGTTCACTTATAAACCATTGCCCGTGCTCTACCTGGGCAATGATACAAGCATCTGTCTGAATGCTCAACTGACAGTGGATGCCACGCACGCTTCGATCGGTTCTTACCTGTGGCAGGACGGCCTGACGACTGCTACGCGTACGATCAATAGGGCCGGCGATTACAGCCTGCAGGCAACCGGCACCAATGGTTGTATTAACCGGGATACGCTCAGGGTGAGCATGGTACCGCTTCCCGCCTTTAGTCTTCCCCGGGATACGGCCTTGTGTGAAGGGCAAACGCTGCAGTTGACAGGCACCGTGCCCGGAGCAGCCAACTATTTATGGAATAATGGCAGCACGCAACCACAACAATTGATCAATGCACCCGGCACTTATTGGATAGCGGTGACGCAACAAGGGTGCAGCAAAACAGACACGATAGCAGTAACGTATAAACCATTGCCCATTGTAAACCTGGGCAAGGACACGATGCTTTGCCCCGGAGCTACGCTTGTGCTGGATGGTTATTACCCGGGCGCTACTTACCAGTGGCAGGACCAGTCCACGCAAGCAAGCCTACTGGTATCCAGGCCGGGTCAATACGTGGTCAATACGATGTTGAATGGCTGTAGCTCGGGAGATGCGATCAATATTACGTATGGAGCGGTGCCGGTCATTACGCTGGATACGGATCCTGTGATCTGTGCCGGACAGGTGCTGGTCCTCGATCCCAAAGTGGAACAAGCACAAACCTTGTGGCCGGATGGCAGCCATACACCTACGTTTGTAGTAAAGGCGCCGGGCACTTATGCGGTCAGCGCCACCAATGTATGCGGTACAGCTACGCGTGTGGTGAATGTACACAAGGGTTATTGCAGGCTGGCGATGCCTACTGCCTTTACGCCTAACAAGGATCATCAAAACGATGTGTTCCGGGTAAGCAATCCCTTTTTTATCAAAGAATTTTACATGGCTGTTTACAACCGGTGGGGGCAAAAAGTGTTTGAAACAAACAATGCTACTGTTGGCTGGGATGGCCGGTTCAATGGTGTGGACCAGCCTACTGGTACGTATATCTGGGTGATCCGGCTGACGGATAATGATGGGGTGAAAGCATCAGAAAAAGGGAGTGTGCAGCTACTGCGCTAAGTTATTCAAATACCACGGTCTTATTGTTGTATACAAATACGCGGTCGTCGAAGACAAGGCGTAGTGCTTTGGCCAGTACGGCGGTCTCTATTTCCTTACCGGCACGCATCATGTCGGAGGCCGTGAGGGAATGACTTACAGGAATGATCTGCTGGGCAATGATGGGTCCTTCATCCAGGTCGTTGGTGACGAAATGGGCGGTGGCGCCAATGAGCTTTACGCCACGTTCAAAAGCCTGGCGATAGGGATTGGCGCCGGCAAAGGCAGGCAGGAAGGAATGGTGGATATTGATGATCCTGCCGGGAAAGGCAGCTACGAAAGCAGGTGACAGGATACGCATGAATTTGGCGAGCACAATATAATCAGGTGCATATTGTTGTATGAGGGTACTGATCTGCTGTTCGAATGCTTCTTTGGCAATAGCTTCATGAGATATATGGTGAAAAGGAATATCGAACCGGTGACAAACATCCTCCAAAGTATTGTAATTGCCTATGACAGCCTGGATAGATGCCTGCAGTGTTTTAAAATAGTGGCGCACGAGCATATCGGCCAGGCAATGGTATTCTTTGGTGACCATGACCACTACTTTCTTTTCGGGCAAAGGATTGACAATAATGACTGCATCGGACGGAAGTACCTGGCGGAGCTGTTCTTCAATACGCAAGGGATCTGCCGGCTGCTCTACCTCTACACGCAGGAAAAAACGGTTCTCCGCTTTGTCCACGTGCTCGCGCAGGGACACAATGTTCAACTGCTGCCGGGCCAGCACACCTGAAATAGCGGCTACCAATCCAACTTTATCATTACACTGAATAAGGATGATCATACTTACCCTAAGGTACTTAAGAAGTTGGTAAGTTGGAAGGTTGATAAGGTGAAAAGTGACGGATCGGAAAGAGTAAGCGGGGTCGCTGGCATCGGCTTTATTCTTTGAGTTTGCCTGATTTTTTCAGGTAACGGACAAAAAGGTACCACAGGAGCAACAGGGGTAATATAACGGCCAGGAGTGTATTTCTCAACCGGTCGTTGTTGTGTGTAAGCTGGGGATACTTAATAAGAAGGATAAGTACGATACCGGAAAGCCAGATGTATTGGGTATTGTATTCTTTCAGCAGCCATCTTTTCCATTTAAACTGCATGGAAGAAAAAGTAGTGCCCAGGCCTTTCAGGGAAGGTATCCACCGGTTGACCCGGCTGCAATAGGTATCGAATGACTGGCCGAACTTTCCACGCAGGAAATTTTCTTCGGCCAGTACGATGGCATGGTAAATAAGCATAAATACGGGCATCACCACTACCACATACAAGAGGGAATTGGAAAGAATGCCCACCCCCAGCAACATCAGGATATTGCCTACATACAAGGGATTACGGCAATGGTGAAAGATGCCGGTGGTAACGAGGTCCTCTGCATATACTTTCCCATCCTTGCCACCGCGAATAATGTAGGCGAGGCCAATTGTAGCGCCGCGAATAAGCTGCCCGGTAACGGTGACCAGGAGACCAATAGCCAGGGGCCACCAATAATAAGTAGCGCCAAAGTATTGCTCACTGAATAAAGCGGGAGAAGGGAGGAACAATAGTAAATAGAGAAAGATAAACAGGAGGTTCCTGTATTTGAAGAAGAAGTTGCCAATATTGATCATTAAAACTTTTTTGCGATGATGCCTGCGAAATTGTACCATTTAAAGAAGACCTCGCAATGATCGAATCCTACCTTTTGCAAGAGGGTGATGTTCTCGCTTAATTTGTAAGGGATCAATACATTTTCCAGGGCCTCTCTTTTCTGTGCGATCTCCATGTCGCTGTAGTGGTGCCTGCGCTTCATGTCGTAATAATATTTGATGAAGTCGCGGTTGAAGCCGCTGTCTTCCGCAAGTATCTTCTCTATGATGATAACAACGCCGCCGGGCACCAGGCCATCGACCACCTCTTTTAATAATCGTTCCCGGTTGATAGGACGAACAAACTGGAGGGTGAGGCAAAGTACGACTACCGAGGCGTCCTGAATAAGGAGCTGGCGGTTGAGGTCTTCTACCTGCAGATCGTATGGACGGGCAATCGAAAGTGATTCCAGTTTTTGGCGACATTTATGCAGCATGTCTACGGAATCGTCCACGCCTACAAAAGCTATATCAGCGGGCACGGTGTGGTCCATGTGGATGAGGGTGGTACCGGTGGAACAACCCAGGTCATAGATCTTTGTATGGTGCTGGCAATGATCAGCAGCGAGTTCGGCTACCATTCGCTGCATTTCTTCGTAAAAGGGAACCGACCTGTTGACCATATCATCAAATACACCAGCCACCTTGCTGCTGAATGTAAAATCAATAGGTTTAAGGTATGCTTCCTTAAAAACCTCGTCTTTGTGCATAGCGTATCAGTTCATTGTTAGGTAAAGATTATCATGCAATTCCTGTACCCACCCCCGGCGGAGCCCCATTGCTGTATAAGTTTTGGCAGAATGACTGCTTTCCCGGGATTTCTTTGGTATTGAGCAGTCTCAGGCGTTAGACGATGAAATTAAAAGAAGCTGTCTGGCAGGCGGGTTAAAATATATTAATCCGGCCAGGAAATCGACACATGGGCGAAATGTGCAGACGAGGGATTTAGGATTTAGGATTTAGGATTGCTCACTGTTGGCCAGGGATTGGAGCGGCGGGTGGCGGGCGGTGGGCGGCGGGCGACCGGTGTGGGTATGTGAGTTCCGGGGTTTTGAAGTATGCCGGGAACTGAATGCGGGTTATCCGTTATTTTTTCTGCGTAAATAGTTGTGCGGTAGTGTTATGGGCAGCTTTCTTACTTCCGGCTTCGGTTCCCGGTATAGGTTGCCATTTTCGTTTGTGGTATGTGGGTATACCGGTGCGTTAATAATTTTTTTACATAGGTTTTGATCTTTGAATTAAGGTTATTCATAAATTAGTAATCTAAACCTTAACCACTCCTATGCACCCTACCAACTGCCTGAGAAGCTGTAAGCTTTTACTCATTCTCCTCTTTAGTATTATCTCCCACACTATTATTAATGCCCAATCGGTTGGCGTACTGGAAGGTTCTCCCGGCGTATCGCTGGACGGATCGTCGAGTTATACCGTACCGCTCAAGCTGCCCAGTGGCGTGGCGGGCCTGCAGCCCGATCTATCGCTGGTGTACAACTCGCGCAGCAGCGACGGTCTTGCCGGCTGGGGCTGGAACCTTAGCGGGCTGAGCAATATCACCCGGGGAAGTACTACGGCTTATCACAACGGGATCGTAAGGCCCCTGAAAATGAACGCCGATGACAACTTTTACCTCGACGGCCAGTTGCTGATGCCCATCAGCGGCACCAATGGCGGTGATGGTACGGAATACAAGCTGGAATCGGAAAACTATTCAAAGATCCAGTCTTATGGTGGTTATAACGGTGACCCGGTATGGTGGAAGGTGACGAATAAGGATGGATCGGTGGTTGAATATGGCAACTCCTCCACAGAGGAAGACAAGCTCAAAGCCGGGGCCACGATGGTGTGGTTTGTCAGGACGATGAAAGATGTGAATGACAACCCGATCACCTACAATTATTATAACTACAACAATGAGGCGGTGATCGCCAGCATCCAATATGCCAATGCCACGATTGAATTTGAATATACGTACAAGGAAAACAGCAATGTTACTTTTGTAAACGGAACGGCCTTTGCCAATACCAAGCTGCTGAACAATGTGGTGGTGAAGGTGGATAATGTGCGGCAGATCAGCTACAGGCTCACCCACTCACCAAAGATCAAACGGCACTACCTGCAAACGATCGAGCTGGTGGGTACAGACAATAGCAGTACCTGGGCCACTAACTTCAACTATGGTTACCCGGACTATGAAGAAACGGTTTCGCTGCTATCCGGCTATTACCAAAACTCCTATCCGAATGTTACTTTATCGCCGGGTGATTATGATGGGGATGGCAAGACGGACCTCGTAGTGGCGGAAAGGCGCGGCAATGTAAATGGCGATGGTACGGGTATCGAAAGCACTACTTCCGGCGGCTACCACGTGATCACCAATGTAGGTGACCGTCCCTTTGGTTTCCTTGATCCATCGCATTATGAAATGACGCAAACGTATACGCCGATCACCTATATGAAGGCGGACGAATTTACCAACCCCTACTCCTACTATGCTACGGACTACCGGGGTGAAGGGAAGGATGGCTTGTTAAGACCCAGCAAGATCTGGCATCAGTACCAGGATTCACGGGGGGATTGGCACGATGATCAAATGAACTATACCGATGCGATCTACCTGGAGGATTTTAATAAAAACGGATCGAGCCTGTCGGTGAACTCCAATAATATATCTACTCCATTTTCATATAGTACCTGGTCTACCTATAATTTTTACCTGAAAGAGTCGAACTCTTTTATTCAGGGGGATTTTGATGGAGACTCCAAGGTGGATGTCATTTCCATTCTTGGCAGCAAATACCAATCGGGCGAGATCATCGAACGGAAGTTCAACATTTTTAGCGGCTGGTATATTTACCGGAGAACGCCGGTTTGGGATTATAATTACAAAGGTTTTTTGACGAATACTTCCAATGGTTATTATCATAGTGAGATCATTGGCATCGACAATGCCTTTAAGGATGCACAGGCCATTTTCCCGGTGGATTTTGATGGTGATGGCAAGCAGGAACTGTTGGTATTTAAAAAGTACAATTACCTGATCTATGCGATCAACCAGCTGCCTGCTTCCACAGGCTATTCTTTCCAGGCGGTACAGATCTATTCGGGGTATAATATTTCCTATGCCAGTTATAAGCGTGTGCTGGCCGGCGACTTCAACGGCGACCGTAAAACGGATATTATCGGCATCGGCACTTCGCAATATGCTGCCATCTGGTACAGTACAGGTACCAGCTACGCGCAGGGAAGTTTCCAACTGGACAGAACGCCTGATTTCAGTACGGTATGGTTTGACTTTTTCACCACCGGCGACTTTAATGGGGATGGCATAACGGATCTGTTCCACTATTACAGTACCAATAATATGCAGAAGCAGAGTGTCCATTATTTCAAGGGGATGAATTACACGCCTTCTACCACCAGTACGGGCTATGCTTATTATTGCGCCAATGAGTGGATACCCTATGACAATTATACGATCATTCAAACGTATTATCAATCGTGCCAGGACCCCTATGACGGGTGGTGGTACGATGCCTATTTGATCGAGTATACTTATACCTCACCCGAATATGTAACGCCTTTGTATACGAAGGGGGCGGGCTATAATTACGGCATGGTGGCCAATATGGTGTATGGTACGCCTCCTGAAACGGGGGATTTCAATGGGGATGGCAAAACGGAGATCATTCAATCTACGGGGTATGGCAATTATGTGCTGCTGGATGCCTTTGGGGGTGATAAGAATTCAAGCCTGCTGCAGTCTGTGACAGATGGCCTGGGCAATACAACGACGTTCAATTACAAAACGCTGGCGGAAAAAACCACCACCAATGTATACTCCAATACGGGCAATGTGTCGCTGTATTTCCCGCTCAACGTGATGCCGCTGGCGATGAAAGTGGTGACGCAGATGACGCAACCGAATGGTGTGGGCGGCACAGACAATAGTGTTTTCCGTTACCAGGATGCGATCATGGACCGTCATAAAGGATTCCTTGGCTTCCGGCGGAATACAACGGTAAGAAATGGAGAGGTGCAGGAACGCAACGAAAGTGAGATCAATACCACGTACAGGGCGCTGATCCCTCAAAAGCACACCACCCTATATAAGGATGACGCGGGTACGTATGAAGACCTGTTGAGTTCGGTGACAACGAATACGACGATCGTTCCTTTGTCTATCAGCACTACGCGGTATTACTGGTTCAACCGGTACAAACTGCAAACGGCCAGCACCATCGAGGCCAATGAATTGGCGGGCTCGGCCATCAAAAAAGAAATTACTTATGATGCTTATGATAATGTAACACAGGAAATCGTGAAGAAGGGATATTTGTCGGGAGGCGATGTGGTACCGGTGGAGACGGTTACCACGAATGCGACCTATGTGCAAACGGGTAAGGCATTGGTGCCGATGTTCCCTACCAAGGCGGAGACGATCAGCAGCCGGAATGGCAATACGAATACCCGGGTGACCACCTCTACGTACACCCCTGATAAAGGATCGCTGGCCTCTCAAACAAACTGGGCCGAAACACCTTTGGCGAGCACAGTAAGTTTTACGTACAATAGCAATGGAAACCTGACACAAACTGTGACAGCCACCGGCAGTAAGCCGCCTGTGACGACTACCTCCACGTATGATGTGAACCAGCGCTACCTGGTGACGAGCACGGTAACCTGTGATAATGTGACGCGCACAAGCTCGCTTACGCGGCATCCTATGTGGGGAGAGATACTGACAAAGACGGATGGCGATGGCAGCACGGGCTCACTGACGACCACCTATGAATACGATGCGCTGGGCAAGCTCAAAAAGACGATCACCCCACTGGGGCATGAGATACTGGAATCGGATGTATGGGATGTAAGCGGCCAGCAGTCTTATTATCATTTTACGGATCACCAGGACTACCGGGGAGCCGACCAAAAGATATGGTACGACCGGTTGGGCAGGGTGATCAGGACGCAAACGCTGGGCTGGAACAACCAGTGGATCACGCAAACGAAAACCTATGATAGCAGAGGACGTGAAAGCACCAGTTCTTCTCCCTATTATTCGGGAGATCAGGTATTGATCAATACGAATAATTACGATCGCCTGTTCCGCCTGTCAACGATCGTCACGCCTTCCGGAACCAATACGCTGACCTACTCTTACCCGGGTAGCGGGCAAATAGTGGTAACGGAAGTAAATGGTGCGGGCCAGACATCTACCAAGAAAACGGATGCAGCGGGCCGGGTGATCGAGACGACCGACCATGGCGGCTCTGTAACACATACCTACGATGCATTGGGCAATGTACTGACCACTGCCCTGAATGGTGCAACGGTCGTTACGAATACCTACGATGGATATGGCAGGAAGACACAATCGGTGGATGTGAATGCCGGGACGGTGAGTTATGCTTACGATGAAAGTGACAACATCATCAGCGTAACAGATGCCAATAACAAGGTGTCGACGATGACCTATGATGGATTAAACCGGTTGCTGAGCCGCAACACGGTGGAAGGATCAACAAACTATGAATATTATAATACGGCCAATAATAAGGCGCTTAAAAAGGTCTACAACAGCAATCATTCGCGTGAGCTGGTGTATGACAGTTACCGGAGAACTGTATTGCAAACGGATATCGTGGCGGGCGAAGGCACTTTTAACACCTCCTTTGAATTTGATGCCAACAACAATCCTTCGGCTACAGTATATCCAAATGGAACGCGGGTAGAAAGTCAATACAATAATGCGGGCTTGCTGAGCAAGGTGCTGAGTGGCGGGGCTGTACTGTATGAGGCGCTGGCTTACGATGGCCAGGGACATAGCACGCAATACAAGCTGGTGAATGGGCAAACGAGTACGGATACTTATAACAATGGCCTGCCCACGCGCTTTTATACGCCGGGTATACAGGACCTGAACTTTAATTTTGAGCAAAGCAGCGGCAACCTGCTGAGCCGCACAGATGCGATCAAAGGCCTTACGGAGACGTTTACGTATGACAACCTGAACAGACTGCTGTCGGCTTCGGTCAACAACGTGCTGCAGTTTGGGATTACGTATGATGGCAGCCCTTCTCAAAGTAAGGGTAATATAGCCGTCAAGTCGGACGTGGGCACTTATACCTACCTCGACCGGAAGCCGAATGCGGTAGGTTATATCAGTCCGCTGATCAATACAGCGATGGCGGCTGAGGCCACGAGTGTAAGTTATACCAGCTTCCAAAGGCCGCTGCAGATCAACAAGGGAGCCAACAGGCTGGACCTGGTATATGGTACGGATGATGAACGGATCAGGACCGTCAGGTACCTGAATGGCGGGGTGGCAGAGACGAAGGTTTTCCTGGGCGATTTTGAAAGGCAAAATGTCAATGGGGGCACCAACGATATCGTATATGTAGCGGGTGGTAATGGCTTTTGCGCGCTGATCGTAAATGGTGTGCCTTATGCCACTTATTCAGATTATTTAGGCAATATCTTAACGATCAGCAATAGCAGCGGGGCTGTGGTGGCGCAACAGAATTTTGACGCCTGGGGCCGCCGCCGGAATGTGAATGACTGGACGTATGTAAATGTGGGTGAAAACCTGTTGCCGGTATGGTTGTACCGCGGCTTTACGGGGCATGAGCACCTGGTAGAATTTGCATTGATCAATATGAATGCGCGGTTGTATGATCCGTATAACGGCAGGATGTTGTCGCCAGATAATGCTACCAATGAGTTGTGGGGTACACAGGGATATAACAAATACAGCTATGCCAATAACAACCCGCTGAAATACATTGACCCTACGGGTGATGATCCGATCATTGTAGCGCTGATCATTGGTTTTGTAATGGGTGCCTATACCGGTGGCGTTGCGGCCAATGCGGGGCAAATGAATCCATTCAAATGGGATTTCCAGAATGGCAAGACCTGGGGTTATATGATCGGTGGTGGTATTATTGGTGGCTTATCGGGCGCCATGGGAGCCTCCATTACCTCGAGTATCAATGCAGCGGGAGGCATTATGGCGAATACCGTAGGCGCGATGGCCAGTTCCTTTATGTTCTCGACGGGTATGTCGGCACTAACGGGCGGCATGATGAGTCCGAGTATCAGTTTTGGTATTGCATCGTATGATTTTGGTACGAACAGCTGGGGATATTTGGGCAAGAAAGGTAATAAATGGTATACGACACTCTCCTATACGTTTGGCGCTTTGGCCAATCTGCAGGACCTGGTAACGGGATTCTGGGGTAAGAACTATGAGTATCAATACGAGACATCGAAAGGTGGCAAGGTTGGTCATGGAAACATAAGGGAAGTTGTACCTGGGGCAGCGAAAAATCCTGTAAAAATATCGGTAGCGAATGCCAATGGCTTATTGGATGGCGGAGAAAGCAAACTGGGCGCTGCCATCAAATGGTTGTGGAGGGCGGCTTTTTCGAAGAAAGCCGGTGGTGGGCAATTCTGGACCGAAGCTGGACCAGACGGTGTACCTGAAGCTGGTTGGGTACGAATACCTTTGCGACTTAACTCTAAAATAATCGGCTGGATGAACAAGAATATTGCTGCCGGGAAGGACCTGTGGGGCATTGGCAAACTGAGGTTTGGCATTGGGTTTGGATGTGTAACGTATGCTGCGCGGGCCCTGTGGACCTCCGGTATACCTACGATCCCGATCATCAACTGGTTTGGACCGCGCATTCTGTGGATACAGCTGGCGATCAGGCATGCGGGTATTATCGCTTCGCCGATAACGAACAGCTTACCGAAGTAAAAGCCGACACTATGCATAAACTCACGCTTCTTCTGACCTTGCTGGGATCCTTGAGTGGATGTTCAGCGCAATCTGCCCCCGGAAAAGGGGGAGCCAGGATGCCGGAGGGTTACTTTTATGGCACGGACAAATGGTTCAGTAAGGTGTTTGTAAAAGTAACCGGAGACAAGGCCATTGCCGATTTTGTCCATGTGGAGAAGTTTCCCAGGAGCCTGTACTCAGATACGCTGGTGTACAATGCAGGTACTAATACCTGGACCGGGAAAACAGCGACGGTGGTGGAAAAGAACGGCAACTACAAGATCTCTATGCGTAAGGGTAGCTCCTCCATTACGATCAAGGCCAATGAAATGTATTATAAAGAAGAAGCGAACCGTATGAAGAATGCAGGATATGCCCGGGGATATTATGAGCAATATGTAATGAGTAGCACCAATAGGGAGGCTGCGCAGGCAAAGTACAAGGAACTGGAAAAACAATATAATATCCCGGAGCTGGCCACTACCTTACAACATGTGGATTTCGTAAAGGAATATGACAAGTTCAAAACAGCATTATTAAAAAGATGACCTAAACCAATAAAACCTTACTATGCAAAAGATCATTTTTATCATAGCGTTGCTGCTGACCGCCGGTTATATAAACGCGCAGCAGATACCACCTGGCAGTTGCGGGCTGCTATACAAATACGATGCAGCGGGCAACCGGATATCATCGGAGTATTTTTGTAATGCAACAGGCTCCCCTATCGATATGCGGACAGCGGTGAATCCGGCGAAGGACCAGGCAGCCCCTACGGATGAAGCAAGTTTTGTGAAAGTAGATGTATTGTTTCCCAATCCTACTACGGGCCGCTTTACGGTGCGTTTTGCGAAGCCACTTAATAATACACCCATCCTGATCACGGATGCTACCGGCCGCACCATCCGCCAATTAACGGGCAATGGGTATTCGCTGGAGTTTGATATATCGGGACAGGCCGCGGGCACGTATTATATCGTGATCCGAAATGGGAAGGATAACCTGGTGCAGAAGGTGATCAAGCAGTAAATTAACTTCCTTACATAATACTTCAGGGCTGTTTCTTCGGAAACGGCCCTTTTTATTATTTTTCCATGTATTGTTTTTTCAGTTTGCTGTCGAGGTGTTCGATGGCATAGCGCAACATGGTGCGGGGCATGGTAGCGGCATGTTTATCGAGGAAGGCCAGGAGCATTTGTTTGTCCTGTTTGCCCGCTTCGCGTATCCACCCTCCTGCTGCTTTGTGGATGAGATCATGCTTATCACGCACCAATGTTTCGGCCATCTTAAAGGTATCACCCAGTTCACCCTGCCTGATGAAATACGAGGTACTTACGATGGCCGTCCTGCGTTCCCATACATTC
The DNA here is from genome assembly GCF_003555545.1 of Paraflavitalea soli. Lineage (GTDB taxonomy): Bacteria > Bacteroidota > Bacteroidia > Chitinophagales > Chitinophagaceae > Paraflavitalea > Paraflavitalea soli. The sequence continues at coordinate 2,624,988 of NZ_CP032157.1, forward strand.
TTTGATTTGGCCAGCTTTTGAAGGATGGTGCGGGGTTTATCAAAAATATAGGCACCCACTACATACTGGGCGCTTCTATCGACCAGGTCCCAGTTGTTGATCCTGTCGTGCCGCCGGATGTAGAGGTCGAACAGTTCTTTCTTCCTGGTTTCGGGGGTCTTTTTGTCGCGGGCCTGGAAATCCATGATGCTGACGGCGCCGGCCCGGGCTTCGTGGATATTGCTTTCGAGTAATTTTTCAATTTCTTTTACCGGCATCTGGATATAGGCTTTGGCCAGGGCAAACACCTCCCCCATGCGCACGCCAATGAACAGATCGCCTTCGCCATATTGCCCTTCGCCGGATTTGAAGTAGCGTTGGATCTTTTTCAGTTCGGCTTCAGACACCAATAATTCCAAGGCTTCCAGGAAACTTTTGGCCGTGAGGACTTCTGTTTTGCCCGTCTTTTTTGCCGGTATTTTTTTCGTAGCCATAATCCTTAATCCTTCTTTGGTGATGCGATGCAAGGCTTGTTTGCTGCATTTAAGGTATTCATTTTTTGAGAGGCGGGCAAATCAGCGGGCCTGGATAAACAGACAGCAGCTTTCTACAATTCATACGGCTTTTTCCACCGTTCATACGACCGGCATCCGGTCATAACATGCCATAAACAGGGATTTACCGGTAAACCAGTACTTTTGGCGGTAGTAACCACCTGATGGCAATTTTACGTTCTCCCTTTTATGCTTCCACCGACCGGCGGCTGCGGCTGTTGGGCCCTATCGTGTTGTTTATGGTGGGCGCTTTGTTTTTTCGATTGCAGATGTACCTGGAGACACCGCCCGCCAAAATACCGATCCTGGTGACGGTAGCGTTGGGGAGTGGATTTATTGGCTGGGAACTGGCACGCCTGACGGCCTTGTTCATTCAATCGAGGTTGCCCGGCCTGGAGCGTACGCGGCAACGGCTCATTTTCCTCATCCTGGCTATCATTGTACTTTCCCACATCGGCTACCTGATCCGCAATGTAATACATGGGGTAATCGGCAGTTTTCCCCTACAATGGCCTACCCTGGTGGATTATTCGGCTCGCCTGGGGGTGCTGATCTTTTATGCTACGGTGACCCTCAACATCTACGAAGGGGCTTACCTGTGGAAACAATGGCGACAGACCATTGCGGAAAAAGAAAAGCTGATTGATTCGGAATGGCAGGCCCGGTTTGACCTGTTGAAGAACCAGATCAACCCGCATTTCCTGTTCAACAGTTTAAATGCATTGAGTTCGCTGATCGAAGAAGACCCGGCAAAAGCAGAACAATTTACGAATGAACTGAGCAAGGTGTACCGCTACCTGCTGCAAAGTAATAACCAGGAAATGGTGACGCTGGCAGTAGAGCTGCAGTTCATCCTTTCGTATGGACATCTGCTGCAAACGAGGCATGGAGAGGGTTTCAGGCTTTCGATCGATGTAGACAAACAGTATCACTCCTGCCTCATTCCTTCCTTAACGCTGCAATTGCTGGTAGAAAATGCGGTGAAGCACAATATCGTTTCGCGGGAACAACCGCTGGAAGTATCTATCCGATGTGATGGTACAGGTGTGCTGATCGTAGAGAATAAGGTGCAGAAAAAAGAGAACCAGGTTTTATCAAATGGTGTGGGACTGGCCAATATCAATAATAAGTTCCGGCTGCTGAACCTGCAGGGGATCAGGATCGAAATTACGGAGGAGCGGTTTGTGGTGATGGTGCCGCTGACAGAAGTACCCCAATATTAAAACAGGAATGAATTCAATAATGCAAAAATTAACAATCACCAAGCAAATCCTATTAGTCTTTTTATTCATCGCATCAGGCACATCTATCAATGCACAGGAAGGGAAAAACAAAAGTGATAAATATGCTGACGCTTATAAAAAGTACCTGACTGCAACTTGTCCAATCAAAAAAGACAGTATCCGGCATTTTGTATATTTCTCCCGGGACAGAGAGATGATCGTTGATCATCCTTTGCTTTCGCATCCTATGTTTACAGGCGCGCAAATCATGTATTCCTGGAAAGACTTTGAGCCTCAAAAAGGGCAATATGACTTCTCCATTTTAAAGCAGGATTACGAGTATCTAAAAAAGTATGGCAAAAAAATATTTATCCAGCTACAAGACGTCACCTTCAATCCTGCTTACAAAGCAATTCCGGCCTATTTATTTACCGAAGAATTCGACGGCGGAGCTACCTTACAATATAATGATGAAGGGAAAGCTGAGGGATGGGTGGCAAAACGCTGGAATAAGAAAGTAAGAGAACGGTTTGCCTTGCTCCTCCAGGCATTAGGAAAGGAATTTGATGGGAAAATAGAAGGCATTAACCTGCAGGAAACCGCCATTGGAGTAAGCTCAAAAACAGATCCCAGCTTTACTGAACAAGGTTATGTAAAGGGGTTAAAAGAAAATATGCTTGCTTTGAAAAAGGCTTTCCAGTCCTCCACCACCATGATATATGCCAATTTTATTCCCGGTGAATGGCTTCCCTGGGATGACAAAGGGTATCTACGCAGTATTTACCAATACGGTGAAGAGGTCGGTGTTGGATTGGGAGGTCCAGATTTAATGGTCACGAGAAAAGGGCAACTCAACCATGCGCTGGCTCTAATGCATGAAGGCCACTATACCGTTCCGATTGGAATTGCCGTGCAAGATGGTAATTATACCGGTAAAACAGGCGCAGATGCAGGCTACAATGAACATGATGATAAGGGGGAGAAATCACGAAAAAACCTTGTTCCCTTATTGCATGCTTTCGCAAAAGACTTTTTGCGGGTAAAATATATGTTCTGGGTAAACCAGGAACCTTATTTCAAAGAAGATGTGATGCCTTGTTTTTCGGGAGACTAATTATTAAACCATGATAGACTTACGGCATATTAACCATCAAATTCGCTATGTCTCCAATTTTCAGGAGCTGGTTGCAGCCCCATTTAAGGGAGCTATTAATGCCATTTGCTGGAGCCGTAACCTCACAGGTGACTTTTCTGAGATTGTTAACAAGGTAACGCTTAGCGGCAATATAACGACCATTGAACAAGAGGAGCTTTGTGCACTTGGGTTGAGTGAGCAAGGGCAGCTTGCCCGTGAAATTCTTCTACATGACTGGGAGGCCTTGAAAGCTCATGGAGCATTGCCCATCCTTAATGTGATCCAATACTATGACCGGGATGATAGCTATCCGTTTTTCCCAACAGATGTTTATTCTTTTCACGTAGATCGATCTCCTATTCCAACGGATACCTTTTTATGCACTTACCATGGTGAGCCGAGTGAAATATTGCCCAATGCGCAAGGGAGGCAAAAAGTACTTATTCCCGAAATACGTGATGAACTCAAAAAACTATACCAGGGGGCAGCGGAAGGTTTTGAATCGTTCTTAAGTGAACATTTCTTTGATCTGCACTATGAGGCAGAACCAGGTGCGCTCCCCATAAGCTTAGGCATTGGTCATCTGTGGAGATTGGCCGTGGATCATCCTGAAAGTCAGGTACCTCCCTGTCTTCACCGTGCACCCAGGGAAATATCCGGGCAGCCCAGGTTGTTGATGATCTGTTAAGCAGTCATTTTTAACAGCAAGCCGATAAATCTAAAATAATAAACCCACAGCGTTCGCTGTGGGTTTATCGTTTGCCGGGAAACTGAACAATTCCTTTTACGGTAGTTCCTGCCGATAGGAGACCTTATCCACAATCAGCCATTTCCCATCCAACTTTACCAGGTTAAACCGGTCAATGAACCGGAAAGTGGCAAAAGTGAGTTGTACCTGTGCTGATCCCGTGTCTCCGTCCCAGGTATAGGAAAGTATCTTGGGTTGACAATCCTGTATGGTTGCCTTGGCCACCAGGTCCAGGTATTGCGGCAGTGCCCACTGGACCAACTTTCCGTCTATGATGGTCCTGATAAAGGCTTCGGGGTGAAAAGCTCCCCGCATTCTTTCGATGTCTAATACCGGACGTCCCTGCAGGTAATCGTTCAGCGTAAGCTGGATCAATTGCTGTTCCTCTTCAACTCCGACTTTGCTTGCTACAGTTTCCATGTTTTTTGGCGCAAATCTATTTTAATGGCTTGCATACTTCCAAAAGTATATACGGTAAAACAAAATAGCTCTTTAAGTGTTTTACACACCAGATAAGCTTGATCACCATCCGCTTACTGCACCCGCAGCTATTCCTGCGGGTTTTGTTTTTCCGGAATGACCGGATCGAACCAGCGCCCTTTGCGTCCGGTGAGCTTCCCATTAAGCATATAACCCGGAAGGGCATTCCAAAATAAAGTTCCCTATTGATTGGTACCGCTACCCGGTTCAGTTGTTATTATAATAGAATATGATAGGACGACCTGGTGACCGGCGTCCTTGTTCAAAGAAAATCCATCCAATAACCTATAACATTAATCAAAGAATGAAAAGATTAACCAGCCAACACGTACTGGCATTGTTTGCGATCGTATCGCTTATTATCCTCGAAGGTTGTAGAAAAGACATAGACATGCCTGTGGCGCCAGACCTGAACCAGCTTTATGCCACTGCCATTGATGATGCCATGATCACTGAAAACATAGAAAGGATCGACACGCTGTGGCCTATTTCGAATGCCAATAGCAGGTTGCAATGGAAAACGGTGCATGGTAAGCAATATGTGTTGATGGCTACTTTTATGCGTTTCCCTTCCAGCTATCCGGAAGGGGATTCGATCACCACCACCTGGGGTGATGCCTGGTTATTCATTCCCCAGCAAATGAAAATGCGCATTGGCGGGAGTTTTAAAGCTGACTCTGATACGTTGCTGCGTATCTGTCAGCTGTTGGGTTTGCCGCCGGTAAACAGCCGTACGAATACCCATATTGCCGAAATGTGGGTTCCGGCTGATAGTTTACAGCGCCCGGCAGGCAATCCGGCAATCAATACTACGGCCGCCAATGAAGTATTGATCAGCGGCGCCTCCCCCTCTTACACCTCCTGGTTTAACAATTATATCATCTACGCGTATTATCATACTCTTACCAGCGCCACGGACTTCCACTATCCGTGGACCCGGTTAGGCTATACCTTCGACTGGGCACCTACTGCCCATGAAGTGGGGCTAAGCGAATACGTATTGCGGGCCAACACCGGCTGCTGGGTAAACAAAACGCGAACGGCCAGTGGTTATTTTAAGGAATGAGGTAACTCCCTGGTTAGCCGCTACAATTCGTTTCGACAACATATACCGCTGTTTGGGGTTTGGGTGCTCTATAGCTTACCCGTAAAGATCCCTATAGTAGTCCCAGAGAGATCCCAGAAGAATACTACCACTATGGCCTCTATAAGAGCTCTATAACTGCTCTATAATAGCTCTATAACTTTTTGGAATAAATTTGACTTCCTGTTCCTGATAGCCTATTTCTGTCACCCTGACTTCCCCTGGCACTGAGTAAACACACAACATGTGTCGTGCCAAATCCAAAAGTGGCATGGCCGTTTTTGTTATTTTCGTATATTTTGTAAAAAATCGACGCACATTACGTCGATTTTTTACATTTTATACAAAATAGACGAATTCAGCCATCAGGCATTTGGAAACGGGTATCCGAATGTCGTACGTTTGTAGGGAACAGTTACCAAAGCAATCGACTATGTGGACGGGGCCCCTAAGCATGGTTGATGGAAACTACTAAGTGTTGTGCAACACTTGCAGATGAAAAGCTACGAGCCACGAGCTTCGAGCTACGAGCCTTAAGCTTCGAATCTTTTGAAGGCGCATTCGCTGTTAAGTGATAGCGATTGGCGGTTGACTGATTGGTTTTTAGCTGTCAACTGAGGGCTATTGCCACTGGTATTGATCCTTTGTTTCCCGGATCTGAATCTATGATGAATGGCTGCGGAACATTTACGAGAGGAAGAACGGGATAAAAACAGGGAGGCAGAAGCCAGGATTTGGTTGCTGGTTAAAAACGATCAGCGCCTGGCCGGAAAGCGGCGGCATCGTTGCGGGCAATCCTGTCTGCGCGGATGTTTCCGGGTATCCGGAGGGTAAATAAAAACTGGTTCTTTTATCAGAGATATGATAATAGCCCTGCTCCCTACATTGGAGCGGGGCTTTTTGTGAGTGGTGAATGGAGTTCACCAACCATTGGTAAGTGTCGAGTATGAAACAACCGGGCATGCTGACTCGCTGCAAGAGTTAATGTTGGCCTTGACCCAAATGAGGAAAGTTGCATCGAAATAAGATCACAGGACGTTGATCCTGTGATCTTTCGGATATATAGTTTTGTAAATGAGTATATCGACAGGGCTTAGCGTTGGTTTTCAGGTTTAGAGATCCAGTCAACATATTCACTTTCCCCCAGGTAAACAGGGTTTTCAGGTGTAAGTGTTGTTTTATGGAGTGTTACACCGGAATAAGTAGCATTGGCATCGGTTATCACTTCCAATGTTTTTTTGGTACCCTGTTGGTATATTTTTATCCATTCATCCAGCCTGAACTGTTCCGGCCCGCCGATTTCCACCATCTTGTTTTTAGGGCTTTCTGTAGCAATTTTAGCCAGGAAAGCAGCTACATCCTTACTGGCGATGGGTTGTATCAAGGCATCAGAAAGTCTTACTTTTCCATCATCCGAAGTGCTCATGGCCACAATACCGCCGGCGAATTCAAAAAATTGGGTTGCGTGCACAATAGTAAATGGGATGCCCGATGCTTTGATGAGATTTTCCTGTACCAATTTAGCGCGAAAATATCCGCCATCCTGCATTTTTTCTGTCCCTACCACAGATAAGGCAATGTGATGTTGCACGCCTGCGGCCTTTTCTGCACGCATCAGATTTTCGTTTGAAACTTTAAAAAAGTTCATTACCGGCTCGTCAGCAAATGATGGCGAATTGGATACATCCACTACCACGTTGGCGGTTTTAAGTACTTCCTCCAATCCTTCACCGGTCAGGGTGTTAACACCTGTATTGGGTGAAGCAGCTATTACTTCGTGTTGTTGTTGTGCCAGAATATTTACAAGTTGGCTTCCGATAAGTCCGGTGCCGCCGATGATTACAATTTTCATTGCTTTTTGTTTATTGTTATTAATAAAGCAAAAGTGAGCATTGAAAATCTGTAAAAACTTAAACTGGTTTAAGTTTTTACAACGATGCAGTTTTCATTTTTGTACTGCAAAAGACAGCCTTAGGGTTTATGTTTAAATTTTTAAAAAATAGAAAAAAATGAATAGCGAAAATTTAATTGAGCTGACAAAAGAGCTTATCTATGAGGCGACACATTTTAATGTTGCTTATGTAAAACAAATTTATGCGGACAATTTGCTCATTGTTAAAGTTGACAAAACCGGCGTGGTCGATACGATGAACAAAGAACAGCTGGTAGGTTTTGTAAAAGGGAACAGTGACGCCAAAGCAGCACCATTCTCTACCAAAGCTGAATTTCATTACGCTGTTTGTGATGGGAATATGGGTATGGTAATAATGACGCGGGATCTGGAGCTGGATGGAAAGTCGGCCCCCAAATTCTTTACACTGATCTGGGAATACGCTTCAGGAAGGTGGCAGGTGACTAAGGAATCTTGTCTTGCGCTTAATTAATGGGATGTTTTCCGGTCAAAACCTGCTATATGCTTTCAGTGCTGTTGCTTTTGTCAACAGGACTGAAAGCATTGTGCATTATTTAGGAAACACTTTTTTGCGAATTTCACTTAAATATTCTGGGGTAAACCCTAAAAAAGAGGCAATGAGGTATTGTGGTACGCGTTGTACGAATTCAGGATGCTTGCGTACTAATTCATAATAAAACTCTTCCTTTGAAAGCGAAAAAAGATACTTGACACGCATTTGTGCGGCGGCATATGCTCTTTGGTAAACAAACCGGAAATAGCGCTCCATCACAGGATGGGCCGCAAGCAGTTTTTCCTGGTTTTCCTGGGTGATATATAGTATTGCTGATCTTTCTACTGCCTGTATATAAAATTCGGTTCTCAACTTATGTTCATAGGCAATGTTGTCAGTGATCCACCAGGTTTCAATGGCAAATTCGACGGTTTGTTCGATTCCTTTTTCGTTGATATAGAATTTCCGTAGTAATCCTTCCAGTACAAAAAAATGACGTTTACAGACCTGTCCCTCTTCCAGTAGATTTTCTTTTTTGGCAACGAATTTAGTATCAAAGAATACTATAATTTCTTCAAATTGATCATCAGAAATTTTTATAAACTTTTCTACATGTTGACGGAATACCTGAGACATTGATTAGTTATAAATTTATTTATTACAATAAAAATACAAATTAATCCCCGGAAGGAATACCATATAACTTCAGAAACGAGACATTTCGAACCACAAAGATCAATGAGGGCCCTATTTTCAATACGGAAAACGAAATTGATTTTGCAGCTGAAGCATTACGGAAAGAACTGGCTTGATAAACGTACCTACTTTCCATTTGGTAAGTAACGATTTTCGCGCAGGTGAATGGCATAGTTTTGTGCAAAAGCAAAATCATTTCCGTATGCTCAACAGAAGGACTTTTTTAGGGTTCACAGGTGTTCTGGGAAGCACCCTTTTGCAAAACAATGCATTTGCTGCCAGTGAAGCGCACAACATGGAGCCGCTGCTTGCAAAACCAGCGCTCGACAACTCATATTGGTATCTTGGTCACCTGCTGTCGGTACTGCTTAGTGCGGAGAAAACAGGAGGTTTGCTGGCTCTTTTAAAAGTTACAGAGATAAAAGGGCTTGAACCTCCGCCCCATACGCATACCAGGGAAGACGAGCTATTCTACCTGTTGAACGGGGAAATTGAATTCCTTGTAGGAGGAAAAACATATAAAGCCGCTTCCGGCGATTGCATGTTCCTGCCCAGAAATATTGTGCATTCTTTCAGGGTTTTGACAGACCAATCGGACGTAGTGATGCTGCTGACGCCGGGAGGTTTTGAAAAATATTTTATTGAGATGAGTGAGAAAGCGCCGGAATTAAAACAGCCACCACGGCCATCTGGTCCACCGGATATTCCACGGCTTATTGCCACTGCTAAAAAATACGGCATACAATTTCCGACTAATCCCGGTTAACATGCAGCATAGCGATCTGCTCGATGTCTGCAAACGGTGTCTGGTACATGTCCCCGCTCACCTTAGCATCCTGCAAATGCGCATACCCCCAATCAACAATTTGATTTATCACCGGCAAAAGGCTCCGGCCTAATGGCGCCAGAGAATATTCCACCCGTACGGGTGCTTCATCAAACTTCTTGCGGTATACAATTTCTTTGCCCTCAAAAAACTGCAGTTCTTTCATTAGTATCTTATCAGTGATACCTGCGATATGTTTTTTCAGTTCACCAAACCGCAACGGTTTCTGAGACAGATTCCACAGAATCGCGATCTGCCATTTTCCTGCCAGGAACTGCATGGCATATTGTACGGGGCATCCTTTGAATAGAAGTTCATCCATAACCCGGATTTTAAATCAACTTTTATTTAAGAGCATATCGCTATAAGAGTATTGAAGAAGGTCTTCGTCTTTTATCTCAAATGCCTTGCGGTAGTATTCGCATTGCTCCTGCAACTTTTCTACGGGCAGGTCCTCGGTTTTATTGCTGGCTTCTACTTCTACGAAATTGCCCAACCCATCGAGCTCATCCAGGTGAAACTTTACATTGCCGATGAAATAGATCTCCCGCTTTTTCACCACCGTCACTTTTATACCCAGGGCATTGGTGAGTGTTTGCTTCAAGGAAGCAGCATCAGGTACCGGCGTGAGTATGAAATCAGATTGTTTAGGTCCTGCCTGGTTGCTGCGCTGGTACCAGATGAGGTTGTTCTCAATATTGCCTTCCCGCAATTTCAGGCGTCCATTGGGCACATTAAAGTAAGTATCCGTTTGCCCGTCAATGCCCCGGAACTCAGCTCCCCGGTTGAGGAGGTATTGCCTGATCTGCGCTGTCTTTTCCGTTCTGGCCTTTATTTCAATATTGATGAATGACATGCGGCAAAAGTATATAAGAACAATTTATGCCGCTTTTTTTATATTTGGTGCTTATTCTACCAAGGTCGAACATGAAAAAAAATACGGATAGTAATGCGGGGGTGAAAGAGATTGCCAGACGGGCCAAGGTCTCTACAGCTACAGTAGACAGGGTGATCCACAACAGAACGGGGGTCTCGGAAAAGACCAAGGACCGTATCAATAAGATCATCCAGGAACTCAATTACCAGCCCAATGTGCTGGCGCAAAGGCTGGCGCTGGCCTCCCGGGGCACGCTCCGGCTGGCGGTATTGCTCCCTGCTATTTCAGAAGAAACGGAATACTGGAAAGCGCCACTGGAGGGCGTCAACAAAGCGGAATCGGAGATCAAACAGTACCGGGTACAGATCGAGCGTTATTTCTTTGACCAGAACATAAAAGCTTCCTTTGAAGAACAGGCGCAGCGCATTATGAAAGCTGAACCGGATGGCATCCTGGTATCTCCCACCTTTGAAGAAGAATCCAAAGTATTGCTGGCGTATTGCTCCGAACGGAATATTCCCTGCGTACTGATCAACTCTGATATATCGGGCTATGACAGGCTTTCGTATATCGGTCCGGAGTTGTTTCATAGCGGATACCTGTCTGCCCAACTGGTGCACTATTGTGTGACGAAAGGACAAAAGGTAATAATCGCCAATATTGCCCGGGAGATCGATAACAACTTTGCCATCCTGCGCAAAGAAGAAGGATTCAGGGCCTATTTCAAAGAGAACCTATCAGAAAAACTGGTATTACCTTTCAACTCCACGGATACGGATTATAAAACTGTTGCAGCCAAGCTGTCCAAATTACTGAAGACGGAAGAAAAGCTCGGAGCTATCTATGTAACCAATTCGCGGGTGTCGCTGGTAGCGAAATGGCTGGAGGCAGTAGACAGAAAAGATGTGCTGCTGATCGGTTATGATTTTCTGGATGAGAACGTAAATTATCTGGAGAAAGGGTTTATTGATTTCCTCATTTGTGAAAAGCCGCAGGAGCAGGGTTACCGGGGGATCATGACCTTATTTCAAACCCTTGTGTACTCAGCGCCCGCGGAAGAAAACTACCTGATGCCGATCGATATTATTACGCGGGCGAATTATAAATTTTACAGAAACTAGGCCAGGGAATATTTTTTTGCTCTATATTCGTGCACGTGCCCGTAAATTCGGGAATATCATCCTAAAACCGGTTGCCGATGCGCCGAACGCTTGTTGCCATTGCATTATTTGTGCTTTGCGGGTACAGTATCCGTGCACAGGTATTGGATATGAAAAAGGAGTATGCTGCTACCCTGCTACCACTCACCAAGGTGTTGTTGAAACTGCAGGTACAGGAGCGTGCTGACGCGCATTGCGGCGCCATTGCCTGTCAATCCTGCAACGTATGGCATACAAGGGCCGCTGAAGCTGTTTACCCTTTTTCCGTGGCTTATAAGATCACCGGGGAAGACCGTTACTTACAGGCCGCTAAAAATGCCGGCGCCTGGCTCATCAGGCAACAGGAAACGAATGGCAGCTGGAAGGAAACGCCCGAAGAATGGACAGGCACCACTACGGATCAGCTGCTGATGATGATGATGGCCTATGAGTTGATCAACCCACATCTTTCAGCAAGTGAACGCACAACCTGGGAAGCCTCTATCCGGCAAGCTGCGGATTATTTATACCAGGTAATGAAGCCTGAATTTGCCAGTATCAATTATGTAGCTACTACTACGGCCACGCTGGCCAAAGCCTATGCTTTCACACACAATCCACAACATGTACAGAAGGCCAGGGAACTGGCACACCGCACGATCTCCAAAATGGATGAAAGTGGCTTTATCAATGGAGAAGGGGGACGAGGCATTGGCAATAAACTGGGTGTGGACCTGGGGTATGAGATGGAAATGAGTTTGTGGGGGCTGGGCCTGTATGCGCGTTTAACACAGGATACGCTGGTAGATAGTTATGTAAAGAGATCGCTGAAAGAACACCTGTATTTTATATACCCCGATGGATCGCTGGATAATTCCTGGGGCATCCGCTCCAATAAATGGACGATGTATGGCGGCGCTACCTCTGATGGCTGTCAGGCTTTGTTTGCCTTGTATGCGCAGGAAGATGCCCGCTATGCAACTGCCTCACTCAGGAACCTGCAATTTCTCCGCACTACTATTTTGCCGGAAGGATTGATCGGTTATGGTCCGCACCATTACCGGGCATTGGGTAAACCTCCCTGCATCTACCCTACTTTTACAAAAGCCAAGAACCTTGCCCTGGCCTATGAATTGGACAAGGTTTCCAAACATGTAGCTACACCGATACCATCGGATGCCACCGGCTGGATGAAATACTTTCCCACGCTGGACATTGTGCAGGTAAGGACCAATAATTTCATGGCTACCATCACGGGTTATCGCTATAAAGACCAGGCAGCGGGTGCACGCAGTAAATATATGCACCGGCCCAATGGCGGCACGCAATCTTATTTATGGATGAAGGACCAAGGAGCTTTGCAGGTGTCGAGCGTAACAAGTTATTCACGCCCGGAGCCGATGAGTTTTCCCGAAGCACCCGGGGTGGAATGCCTTACACCGCAGATCTTTTACAAGGACAGCACCGGTTATTTCACCAACCTGTATGAATTTGACAGCCGTCTTACCACGCGGCAGTTGGGCAAACATCTTTTCCAGGTGGAAGCCACGGGTGAGCTGAAGAACAAGGATTGGATCAATGGCACCGTAGCGTATACCATCAGGTATGTTTTTGCAGATGACTATATCGAGAAAACGATCAAGCTAACCTATCACGATGCCTTTCCCGTGATCACCGTGCGGGAGCCCTTTGTAGCCAACGAAGGGACGGTGTTCAGCCAGCTGGATAGTTCAAAGCTGTCGATACAAACCATGAAGCAGCGGCTTTATTTTGGCATTACAGGCGGTGAGGGAAAATTGTATGGGGGAAGAAATGCGGAACATTTTTGGATGCCCTACCCTGCTGTAAAGGCTTATCCTGTGGAAGTGGAGATAACGCCGCCGGTGAATGGGTTTACGAAAGAGATAAAATATAGGATTGGGTTAGGGAAGTAGGAAGAAAGGCAGCTCACAGATCTCACTGATTTGCACAGAATATAACCGCTTCGCGGTTAAAGGCTTCGTACTGCAATGCGGAATAAAACGCTGTTAAATGAACTCTTAAAAGTGTGTGCAGGGGTAAAGAAATGGTGAAATTAATTTGTTCTTTTAGATTATTTTATTAGATTCGTGCACGTGCCCGCTCTTATCCTACGCACCAGTTCTATTTCCTTTTAAACCTTATTAAATCCCATTGTGGGGTTTTATTTTTCCCTAATCTCGGGCACGTGCCCGAAAATATTGAAAACCCGACCTTTGATGATGAATTACAGCGAACGTATGTGCTGCGCTTACCTATATATTATTTCAAAGTATGGTTATCCCCCGCCAGTGGAGGATACGGTAGCGCATATTGCGGAGATGGCGGGGCTGGGCTTCCGGCATATCGAGCTGGAAGGGATCGGGAAAGAAAATATCGATTACCTGTACCATCACCGGGCCGGCATTGCAGAAGCATTGAAGGCCAATGACTGTTCGGTACCCATATTCTGTATTGTATTACCGCAACTGGGCTCTGTTAACCCGGCAGAGCGCTCCAGGAGTCTGGCGCTTTTTGAAAAAGGCTGTGCCACCGCAAAGGCACTGGGCGCTGAAGGGGTATTGGACAATGGCCCCTTGCTGCCCCTCACCTATCCTGCCGATATGCCCGTAATGCGGCATTATAATGACGAGATACTGGGTAAACTGTTGCCTGCGCCAGAACTACACTGGAACAACTACTGGCAGCAACTGACGGCCACGTACAAAGCCGCCTGTCACATTGCAGCCAAGTATGATCTCGATTATCACCTGCATCCCTGTGAAGGCAGTCTGACGGTGAGCACGGACGCATTTATCAATTTCTCCCAGGCGGTGGATGAGCCCAACCTGTATTTCAACCTCGATACGGCCAACCAGTATTTCATGAAAGAAAACCTGTCGCTGAGCGTATTGAGGCTGGCTGACAAGATCAGCTATATCCATATTTCAGACAATGGGGGACTGCAGGTAGAACACCAAACGCCGGGCGATGGTACCATTTACTGGGATGGATTCTTCAGCACCTTGCAGGCAGTTAATTATAAAGGCAGGATCGCCATCGATGTAGGTGGCGCTGAAACAAATATCCAGGATATAGAACAAGCATACAGGCAATCGGCCGGCTGGCTTGATCAACAGATCAACCGGTATTTATCATAAAAACAGGTTCATGGTAATGTCGAGGAAATTTTTCAAGGGTTCTTTCTTAGCCGCGATGGCATGGTGCATGGCCGCCCCTGCAGGGTATGCACAGCAGTATAATATAACCAGTTCCGGAGCAGTAGGCGATGGTACTACAGACAATACCATTGCTATTCAAAAGGCGATAGACAGCTGTACAATAACCGGCGGTACGGTATATTTTCCCGGCGGCACATTCTTGTCGGGAACGATCGTACTGAAGAGTAATGTAACGCTTCATTTATCGGCCAAAGCAGTACTGCTGGGTCAGCCTGCTGCGAAGCATTACCCTTATCAGCAATCGGGTATTCCTTTCTATGGAGAAGATTGGGCTAAACAAGCGTTGATCTTTTGCAAGAACCAGGAGAATGTAAAGATCGAGGGAGAAGGCACGATTGACGGACAAGGGGCTTCCTTTGTGATCAATACGATCAAGAAACCGGACCGCTACAAAGACCGCCCCTACCTGCTGTGGTTTGCCGGTTGCAAAAAAGTAACTGTAACGGGAGTGAGGTTAAGAAATTCAGCCTTCTGGATGCAGCATTACCTGGGTTGTGAGCAGGTACTGATCGATGGGATCAATATCTGGAACCATTCGAACAAGAACAATGACATGATCGATATCGATGGCTGCCGGTATGTGACGATCTCGAATGTAACGGGCGATTCTGATGACGATGGCATTACGATCAAGAGTACTTCGAAGCTGATCTCTGAATACATCACGATCACCAATTGCATCCTGAGCAGTCATTGCAGTGCGCTTAAGTTTGGCACGGAATCAACCGGCGGTTACCGGAACATTGTGATCTCCAACACGGTGATCAAACCTTCTGCGCAGGTGGCTACCATTTATGGACGGCCGGCAGGTATCAGCGGTCTCGCGCTGGAACTAGTAGATGGCGGTATCATGGAAAATATTTCGATCAGCAATATGGTGATCGAAGGGCCTGAAGTGCCCCTGTTCATCCGGCTGGGCAACCGAGCGCGCCAGCACGTTGCTTCCGCACCTATCCCGGCTACCGGTAAATTAAAAAATATCAGCATTTCGAATATCATCGCCACGGGCGCCAATGATATTGGCTGTTCTATTTCAGGACTGGCAAAAGCGCCTGTTGAAAATATATCGCTGCACAATATCAGCATTGAAATGAATGGCGGCGGTACAGCGGCGGATGCTGTGGTGGTACCGGAAGAAAAAGAAGTGGATTACCCGGAAGCCACGATGTTTGGCAAGTTGCCGTCCTATGGTTTTTTTATTCGTCATGCTACTGATGTGCGGCTGTCTGATATCCGGCTGCGCTATAAAACAGCAGATGCCCGGCCTGCTTTTGCTGTTTCGGGTACGGATGGCTTTACACTGACAGGACTGAATGTACAAAGTGCTGCGGGCACTGAAGCTGTAGTGGTGGTAAAGGACAGTAAGAACGGGATCGTAGGAGGAAATGTTCCTGAATTTCCCGCACGCCGGCTTGTTAAACAGGATCAACAAAGTGTTAATATCAAAGTGATCAAATAGATATTGCATACATTAAATAATGGCATGAAGCACCGCATTCCATATCTGTACCGCCTGATCGCACTGATGCTGCTGCCGCTGCTGGCAGGCGGTGGAAGGGTGCATGCACAGGCATCTCCTGCTGCACTTACGCTGGCCAGGCAGGTGGCAGACCGGTTTATTGCCGATACACGCTTTGACCTTGTATTTGAACCGCAGGAAGAAGTGCTGGGGATGCAGGTAGTGAACTTCAGTCACCTGGCGTTGCAAGCCGGCCAGCGGGGTTATGCACTCAGGTATTCGCAGAGTGGTGCAGATACGCTGGTACGATTTGGGATAAGCAGTGCAGCCAGCCTACAAATATGGCTCAACGATGTGCTGGTATTTGAACAGCCATCAGGATTGAGCACCAATCCCAAAGAAGTGGCGTACGGCAAGTTCAGGTTCAGCCGGTATTTTACAGCACGTCAGCAAAAAGGAAGCAACAAGTGGTTGATCCTGCTGGATGGAGCTAACCAAATTGCTCCGGTTGTATTGCTGCGGCCCCAAACAGCGGCGGATGACCTCGATGGCGCTGTTGCGTTCAATAGTCCTGAAACAGGCGGCACCTGGTTGTTTGCCGGAGGTTTCGCCGCAGGCAGCTCCTCTTCTCTTCCGGGGTCTATACAGTTTCCTTATTTAACTGGTACGGATCTATACAGCTGGCAAAAAGCGCCGCAGCGTTTACTGCCTACGTTGAGAATAGATAGTACGGCCGCCTATCAGCGGGAGTCGTATGCCAACTGGCATTATTCGCATGGGATAGCTGTGTGGAGTATTCTGCAACTGGCCGGGGCAACGGAGCAAACAGGATACAACGGATTTGTAAAAAAGTATACAGACTTTGTCCTCAACAGCAGCCCTTATTTCAACTACCAATATGAACAACAGCATGCCTGGCGGGGCACATTGCATCGCCTGTTTCGCCGGACCATGCTGGATGATACGGGCGCTCCTATCCTGCCTTTTGCTGCACTATATACCACAACAGACAATGCAGGGCTGAAAGCGTTGGTAGATACCATTGCGCAGGTGGTGAGGACTCAGCAGACAAGATTGGCAGATGGTACTTTCTGCCGGCCCGAACCCGTGGCTTATACGGTATGGGCGGATGATCTTTTTATGAGCGTACCCTTTCTTTCCATAATGGCTAAGGCTACAGGCAACGCCGGTTTTTTTGATGAAGCAAGCAAACAGGTATTGCAATTTCAGCAATACCTGTTTAATCCTGCCACTGGATTGTACAAGCACGGCTGGTTCAGCACCAGCCGGGAACAAGCGGTGGCTTACTGGGGCCGGGCCAATGGCTGGATCGCCTGGGCCACAGCAGAGTTGCTGAATGTATTGCCACGGCAACACGCGGCTTATCAAAAAATACTGACAGCCTTCCGGCAACATATGGCGGCGCTTGTAAAATGCCAGCTGGCGAATGGCATGTGGCCGCAGTTGCTGAATCGCCCGGATTCCTATGCAGAGACTTCCTGTACAGCGATGTTCACACTGGCGATTGCCAGAGGGGTAAGCAAAGGATGGCTGCCGTCTGCTTATAAGAAATATGCCTTGCTAGGTTGGCAAGGTGTGGCGCGGAACATTGAAGAAAATGGTCTCGTTCATGGCATTTGCCGGGGCACGGAGATCGGGTTTGATGAGCAATTTTACCTGGACCGTAAGCAATTGGATAATGATCCCCGCGGCCTGGGAGCGGTCATTACGGCTGGTATAGAAATTTCGAAACTGGATCAATCAACAAAAAAATAAAGATCACCGTTGAAAAAAACCTTGCTGCTATACACATTCGCCTGCTGCCTGTTATGCGCCTGCACTACGCAGGGTAGTCATAACGGACGGAATGCGCTGTTTGATATGGGCAGTAATAGTTCGGCCATTGCTCCGGGCTATACCCGGGTGAGTCCGGAGGATGCTTATACAGCAAAGCGTGGTTATGGCTGGCTGGTAGCGCCAACGGGTGCGTTTGATTCGATGTACCATAAGCTGCCGGATAGCCTACTGCGTGATGGTGTAACCGGAAAGGATAGCCTGGTTTTCAGGGCTGATATTCCCGATGGCGCTTATTTTATTACTGTTGTTACGGGACATCATGGAACGGACAAGATGTTGTTGCAGGTGGCAGTGAATGGGGATGTGATAGCAGACAGTGTGGGTACACCCTGGTTTCGCCTGCCCTATAAAAGCATCCGCAAGAAAGTAACAATCACCGGTAACAAAGCGATCATCCGTATTGGTGGCGCACCGGCAGCCCCCGTAGGCATTTTCAGTATCGAACTAAGAGCTGCCACTCCATCGACAGCAATACCATTTACAGATAAAAGTCCTGAGCAGGATACGGCTGTAGCAGCCGATTTTGCGACTCAACTAGTTCAGGTTACAGGCAATAGTAGCAACTCCACGGCGGCCATCAACCAGTTGCACTCGCTTCGTCAGTACCTGCAAGCCTGCAGGTATTACAACGAGGGCGGCTGGGGATGGGCCACCAAAAAAACAGGTATGAACCAGATCCAGCGGATGTATACAGCTGCCGACCTGCTGGAGCAGGTGGTAGCAGATCCCGCTGATCCGGTCTATTACAAAGCCCTGTATTTATTGGCCAGGATCCATTACTGGCTTTACCAGGAAGATGAACAATTGATGCCGGAGAGTAAAGCCCAGGATTATTTTACGGAATTGGCCAGGAAGTTTCCGGATCATGAAGTGATCCAAATGTACCTGGGTAAACAACTACCAACTGCTTTTGATGCCGGCGATACAACGGGCATTCCCCGCTGGGCAGTGTTGCAATATGAAGCGATGACGCGGATGCAACAGGTGATCCATTGGTGGGTAGAAGAAAGACAAGCGGCCAATGGAGAGCTGGGCGGCAAGTTTGGCGATGATGTAGAGTTGCTGCGCTGGTGGCTTCCGGCTGTATTGGGCGCAGATGATGCCATAGCACGGAAGGGATACACGCGCATAGCGGATGGCATCTGGAACAGTGATCTATTGTATCGTGGCTATTCAAAAGGGGTTGATGATGTAGAGCATTCTGCCGAGCTGTTCAGGGATTCACATCCGGGCATGTTTATGATCCGGTATGGTGATCCGGCGTATGTAGAGCGGTGCATGATCAGCATGCAGCATTTCAGGGATGTATGGTCGGGCATAACGCCGGCGGGGCATCGTCATTTTAGATCTTATTACCTGTCGGCAACGGAAGCCTGGCCGCAGGCTCCCTATGGGGTGGACGTGCCGTTGAATGCGCGGGCGCTGTTGCCCGGCCTGTGGACAGCCTGGTACAATCAGAACCCTACCATTTTAAAGTTATTCACAGAATGGTCCAATGCCTGGATAGCTGATGCTGCGAGTACAAAGGATGGCAAGCCTGCGGGCGTGTTCCCTGCGGCTGTGCACTTTAGCAATGATGGATTTGGCGACCACTGGTATGATCCCCAATTAAAGTATGATTATTATAACTGGGACCACCTGGGTCATGTAAGTGAATTGTATTATCATTTATCGGGTATGTATTACCTGACAAACAATAAAGATTTCCTGCAACCGGTGAATGAAGTGGCAGCGCTTATCCGCGAAGCCGGGATCAATGTTCCGGATAACAACGCAGCAAAAGGTTCGGCAGCCTGGGCGAAAAGGATATTGTTGCAAGGCGGGGAAGACAAGACTGCCGGGGTGCATCCACTGGGGCAGGTATTTGCCATGACACGACTGCTCAGCGGGCAACCGCAGTATGATAGCCTGGTAGGCGAGCTGGCTTCACCATATAACAAGTATTCCCTTAACCGTAAAGTGGAGGACATGCTGGAAGGGTTCACGCCTATTCTGGCATCCCTCCGCTTTAATTTTCCCTTGCTTACCCGTGAGGTAAAATTCACCGACAGGGTATATGTGCGGGGCAGCGACCTGCTTACCGGGATGTATACGGGGCATTTTGGAAGAGGATTTGAGTTTCCGGCGATGGTGGCTACCTGGAATAATACAGGACCTGCCGTATCTGTTTTTGTGCGCAGTGGTGATGCCAGATCGGCCGTCGTATCGCTGTATAACCGGGGAGGGGAAAAGAACGTGATAATGAATACCTGGCGATTGGCGCCGGGTAGTTATCAACTTACCATTGGTACAGACGCTAATGATGATCTGCAGGCGGAGGAGCTATTGACTGAAAAGGTGATCACGATCAGTGAAAGGGTTGGCCGGATCGAAGTACCCTTGCCTGCTAAAAAAGGCGTGGTAGTAAAGCTCCAACAGATCAGTGCCTCACCGGGTGTGGATGCCAACAGGGCCGATGTGGCCATCAGTGAAAGAGATATTGCGATGGGAAATAAACCCGTGAAAGCGGGTGATATGGCTGATATCCTGTGTACCGTTCACAATATCGGCCGCGTAGCTGCCAGGAATATCGTGGTAGAACTGTTGATAGATGGTAAGACCACCGGATCAAGTATGATACCGCTGATCGAAGCACCCAATGACCTGGAGCCACGGGTACAAACAGTCCGCTTTCCGTGGAAAGCAACCGATGGCAAACACCTTATTACGATCAGAACACGATCCAAAGGAAAAGAAATAACTATGGTGAATAATGAAGCTGCTATAGAAATAGCGATCCCTTATTCACCCTCAACTGATCATCCATGATAGGAAAGACATTGATACCGGGATTGTTTTTTCTGTTGCTGTTGGGCGCTGCAAGGGGCAATACGCTGCCCGTGTTGCCGTACCCCCAACAGGTAACAGCAGACCAAGGGGCGCTTAGCTATCCCGCCAGGCTCCGGTTTCAATCTATTGGCATTAACGCTCCAATGACCACCAGGCTCACGGAGCACTGGAATAATTTCGCAGCAGGCCTCCCCCACCCTGTGGCCGGTACCGCTACGGTATCGCTGGTGCTGCTGGGCAAGAATGCTCAAAGGGATAAAGACCTGCAGCAAAAGGCAGGCGCCGGCTACCAACACATTGGCCAGGAGGGTTATGTGCTCATCATGAATGAAAAAGAGCGCACGATCGCTGCGCATACGGAAGCAGGGCTTTTTTATGGCCTGCAAACGCTGAAGCAGTTGACGAGGGGCGGTTGGAACAAAACTGTATCCATTACCGACTGGCCTGCATTTGCTACAAGGGTGATCTATGATGATATCAGCCGGGGGCCTATTTCAACGGTAGCGTATGTAAAGCAACAGATCGAGCGGATGGCGGAGCTGAAGATCAATTACCTCTCTTTCTATATCGAGCATGTGGTGCAGCCGGTCTCTTACCCCGATTTTGCACCGGCCAATGGCAAACTCACGATCGCCCAGATCAAAGAGCTTTCTGCCCATGCCGCGAAATACCATATGCAGCTGATCGGGAGTTTCCAATCGTTTGGGCATTTCGACAAGATACTGGCGCTGCCGCAATACAGGTCGATGGGAGAAACGAATACGCTGATCTCGCCACTTGATCCGAAGGCCCGGGAATTCCTGGAAAAGGTGATCGGTGAATTGTGTGATGCATTCAGTGCGCCCTGGTTCAATGTAAACTGTGATGAAACTTTTGACCTCAATAAAGGAAGGTCGAAAGCCTATATAGATAGCATAGGCCCTGCCCGTTTTTATTCCGACCATATGAAGTTCCTGTACGATGTGGTAACGAAGCATCACAAAAAAATGATGATGTGGGGAGATATTGCGCTGCAGTATAAAGAGATCCCGGACATGCTGCCGCGTGATATTATTTACCTGACCTGGGAATATAGCGACCAGCCAAGTTATGCCCGGTGGATCCAACCCTTCGCAGACCGCAAGCTGGAGTTTATGGTTTGCCCGGGCATACTTAATTCTTATCGCCTGTTCCCTGACATGGTGATGGCCAAGGGCAATATTGCGGGCTTCCTGGCCGCAGGAAAACAACAGGGGGCTACAGGCGCTTTCACCACCATCTGGGATGATGGCAGCACCTATCTTTTTTCGGGGGACTGGTATGGAGTATATGCTGCCGCTGAAAAAAGCTGGAATATCGACACCCTCCAGAATGATTCTTTCGACAGCCGCTATGAGATCAATGCTTATGGAACGCGCAATGGCGGTTACGTGAAAGCTTTGTTCAAATTGATGGAGCTGCGGGGACTGAAACTGACGTATAACCTCAATGAATTGTTGTGGCAGCAGGTACTGCTTCCTGAGAAGGGAAAAAAGATGTTGTTGAACAATACTTCTGTACCAGCGGCCAATGCCATCCTGCAGGAGGCATCAACACACATCAGCCGGGCTGCTCCGCTGTGGCACAAAGATGATGTGCACACTTTGCAGCATGCTATTGAACAATACCAGATTATAATGGATACGCGCACCACGCTGGTGCAAACGGTGAAGCAATACCAGGAGGCGCAAGGGATGACTGCTGCACGGCCACAGGAATCGAAAGTGCTGCTCCTTGCATCGGCCAGGGGCATCCATGCATTGGCCAGCCGTTATGTGGCCATGAAAGACCGTTACCGGGCTGCCTGGAAACGGGAGAACCAGGACTATTGGCTGAAAGAAGTGTTGCTGCCCTATGATAAAAAGATAGCTGACCTCCACCAGCTTGAAGCGGCTCTATTGTCTGCCGCCGCCAATACCGGCAAACAGGCAGCACTGCCACCAGCAGATAGCCTCCGGCTTACGATAGCAGAAACGCGCTTTAGTTATTTCCAGAACTGGATGCTGACAGGCCCCTTTCCCGGAAATGAGAATAGCCCTGTGCCGGCTTTCCTGTATGCAGAAAACAATGAGTACAATAAGCCTCCTTCGCCCGGCGACTTTACGATGTACCAGGGCAAGACCTATCGCTGGCACAAGTTTGCCACTCCCAACGGAGGCATCATTGACCTGGAAGAGCGTTTTGGAAAAGTAGCTCATAGCAGCGCTTATGCCTATTGCAATATCACGGCAAAAGAAGCTGCTGTATCGGCCTCCTTTCTGTCGGCCCCGGCAGGCGCTGAAGTTTTCTTCAATGGCATGCAGGTCATGGCCATACCAGGCACTGACACAATGGAAGGAGAAAAGAAGTATCCCTTACCCTTTAAGGCCGGCATCAATCATTTGTTGCTGAAGATACCGCAAGGCGGCAGTCCCTGGCAGTTTACGTTCAGGCTGGCAGCAGATATCAACGTGATCAATTCGAAACATAAATACCAGACTAATCCCCAAAACAAAGTATATGAAGCTGAATAACGGTTTGCTGTATGTTTTTTCGTTTGTCTTTTTACTTTGTTCGCTCAACGTAAAGGCACAGGTAAAAAAAGATGAAGTGCTGCTGGCGATTGACCAGATGGCCGGTTATGTATCGACTGTATTGCTGGATGAGGAAGGTAAGTCGCGGTGTGATTACAACCTCACCGAAGGAAGATGGTATCCCTATGAAGTACCCTGGCATACGGGACAGGCTGTGTACTCACTATTGGCCGCTTACAAGCAAACAGGCAAAAAAGCCTACCTGGATGCAGCCATCAAGGGCGGTAATTTCTGGGCCAGCCTGGAGATTAAAGACCATCCCGTGATGAAAGGTATGGTAGCAGGTGTGCATGGAGATGCGCTGGGCGATGAGTTTATTGTATTTGCCACGATCTCTGACGGTACACCGGGCATATATGAACTCTCGCGGGTGACCAAAGACAAACGTTATGCGCAGGTCGCCACCAATGCTGCGGCATGGATGCTGAAAAACATGTATTACGCAGAGAAAGGGGTTTGCTATGATAATATCGACGCGAAAACAGGTGAGGTATTGAAAGAATATAGCCCTTTCTGGAAACAGAAAGATAAAAAAGATCAAAAGCTGTTTGATGTTTCGCGCCCCAATACAGAAGGCTGGTTGTTTAAAGATGCTTATGAGTTTTCGGGTGATAAAAAGTTCCGGGACGCCTATATCAACCTGTGCAATAGTCTGCTGGAGAAGCAGGGACCTGAAGGTGTGTGGATGCAGTTCATGCCCAATTTCGTAGAGGAAAAGAGTTTCCACCCGCGTTTCTCCTTGTGGTATGCAGAGTCGCTTATTCAGGCTTATAAACTGACGCAGGACAAGAAGTACCTGGAAGGAGCGGCCAAAACAGCCCGGGCATTTGTAAAAGCGCAGCAAAAAGACGGGACTATTTTTTACGATAATTATATGAGCGACCGGCAGCCTGACAAGGGATCTGTTACGGGCTCTGCGGTAGCCTTAGCTGGTATAGTATGGATAGAGTTGTCGAAGTATGGATACAAGGAATTTGACGGCAATATTGAAAGATCAGCCCAGTGGCTGGTGAATAACCGGTATGCACAGGATCATCCAGACCCCAACCTTCGCGGTGCAGTATTGGAAACCAGGACACGATTCAGGAAAGGGAAAGTATGGCTGACGAACAGGGATATTGGCACCAGCTTTGGGCTCCGCTTTTTGGTTGACTATATGAATTTCCACGCTCAATAATATAACCCCACATTCATTTAACTGCCTAAATACTCGCACATGAAACGATTCATCAACAAACTGCTCACACCTGTTTATTTACTGGTAGCAGTGTTTGTATTGCCAGCTTTTTTTACGCCTGTGATGGCCCAAACGAGTGGCTACGTAAAAGGACAAATTACGGATGGTGACGGGAATGCGCTTCCCGGCGCTTCTGTCAGTGTGAAAGGAACCACCAACAGTGTAGCCAGTGACCTTACCGGCAATTTTACGCTGGTGAATGTGGCTGAAGGGAAGCAAACGATCCTGGTCAATTATATGGGCTATGCGCCTGTAGAAAAGGAAGTAACGGTGAAGGCGGGGATAACGTCTTCGCTGAGTTTTAAGTTGACCACCCTTAGCAAAAGCCTCACCTCGGTAACGGTGGTGGGTTCGAAAGAAGGGCAGGCCAAAGCGCTCAACCAGCAAAGAAATGCAGACAATATCAAGCAGGTGATCTCTGCCGATCTGATGGGCCGTTATCCTGACCTGAATGTGGCAGAATCGATGCAGCGTTTGCCCGGTGTAACGATCGGCCGCAACAGCAGCGGCGAAGGCGCCACCGTACAACTGCGCGGAACGCCGGGCAATTTTACGAACATCAATGTGAATGGAGAGCAGATCATGGGCACGCAGGAAGATGGATCGAGGAATGCACAACTGGATGTGATCCCTGTGAATGTGCTTTCTTCTATGGAAGTGATCAAAACATTGACGCCCGACCTGGATGGAGATGCCATTGCAGGCGCCATCAATATGAAATCGCCTACGGCTATATCTTTAAGACCAAGGGTGGCCATTGATCTGGGCACTGGTTATAATAACCTGCGCAGCAATGCGAATGCCATTGGCAATATATCGCTGAGCAAACGATTCTTCCCTTCGGCCAGCAGCCCCAATGGCAGACTGGGTATTATGGCTACGGGCAGTTATTTCAAGACGAAGAACGGATATGATGAGATCAGGGCGCAGGTATGGGAAGAGAAAGACTATGGCAAAGGGAAAATATATTTCCCAACGGATGTACGCTTATTGTATGTTGAAAACGAACGTACGAGAACCGGTGCCTCTTTAACGGTAGATTATAATATCAATTCCAAGACGAGCATCGTAGCCAACCTGATGTATGCCGATCATGACAACGACCTGACGCGGTACCGCAAACGTACACGTATGCAGAGCAGCCGCACTACGCAGAATGCTGATGGTGAATATGTAACTACCCGGGGCCGCGGCTACAATGAAATAAAATCGGCTACAGAAAAGAACAGTAACCTCAACATGAATTTATCCGGGGAAACTACCCTGGGCAGGCTGAAACTGGATGCCGGTGTATCCATGAGCCAATCTGAATTTAAGAACCTGTCGGGTATTTACAATTTCATTACCGGCGATATTCCCCTGCGGATAAAAGATATTGCTACGGATTATCTATCGCCCTATGCATCAGACTGGAAAAACAATACAGCGCTTTATACTTATAATACGGTAGAGCGGGATTGGTGGACTACCAATGGTAAGAATTTCACAGCCCGGCTGAATGCTACCATGCCTTATACAATGGGTAAGAATTCTGCTTCCTTCAAGATGGGTGGCAAGTTTAAACGGATGCACAATCTCCGTTTCCGTCCCGACAATACCATCGTTACCACGTATGCAGGTGCAGCTGCTGCTGGTAACCTGGGTAATTTTGCCGGCGAACCGGAGGTATCTGACGACCTGCTGGACGGCAATACCAATTTTGGTCTTGGTGTAGATAAGAACAAGACGATCAGCTACCTGGATGCGAACCTCGGCAGCAATCTCTTCCCGATCAATGTACCGGCTACGCGGATGAGCATCGACTCTTACTATTATGATGCGGTGGAATCAGTTACTTCAGGGTACGCTATGAACCGTATACAGTTCAAAAAACTGATGTTCCTGGCCGGTGTGCGTATAGAAGCCACCAAGGTGGATTACAAAGGCAATATTATTGCGCAGGACAAAGACGGCGTGTGGATCTCTACTACGCCCAATCGTAAAAAAAACGATTATGTGAAGGTATTGCCCAATATCCAGTTCAAGTATGACCTGGACAAATCATCCCTGATCCGTGCTGCGC
This sequence comes from Paraflavitalea soli, assembly GCF_003555545.1. Classification (GTDB taxonomy): domain Bacteria; phylum Bacteroidota; class Bacteroidia; order Chitinophagales; family Chitinophagaceae; genus Paraflavitalea; species Paraflavitalea soli. The sequence goes on from NZ_CP032157.1 coordinate 2,651,408, forward strand.
TTACCTACGGCTATTCCCGTCCCAACTTTGTGGACCTTGTTCCCGGCCGTGTAACGAGCATCCTGAGTGAGACTGTTACAGATGGTAATCCAGAACTGAAGCCGGCCTCTGCAGCCAACTGGGACCTGATGTATGAGAAATACCTGGGCAACCTGGGTATCCTTTCTGCAGGTGTGTTCTACAAAAGGATCAATAATTTCCAGTACAACAGTGTTGTTACCCTGAATGGTGATGAATTTGAAAATGCAGCCACTTATAAAGGCTGGAGATGGTACAGAACGCTGAATGGTGATAAAGCGGATGTATTTGGCATCGAGCTGAATGCACAAGCCAATCTTACCTTCCTGCCTGGTATCCTGAAAGGATTCTCCGTACTGGCCAACTATACCTACACACATTCAAAAGCGGATGCTCAATTCAGGAAAGGTCTTCGCCTGCCAGGACAAGCGGATCATACAGCGAATGGCTCCCTGTCTTTTGCTTATAAAGGGTTCTCCATCCAGGGCAACCTCAACTACAACAGTGCCTATACAGTGGTATTGGGCGACAAAGATGCTACTGATGTGATCAGGCACGACCGGATACAGGTAGATGTCAACACCTCTTACCGTATCAACAAAATGTTCTCTGTCTATGCAGAAGCGCTCAACCTGACCAAGGCTCCCCAGCTGGATTATTATGGAGAAAGGGACAGAATGTACCAAAAGCAATTCTATTCCTTCTGGGGCCGTGCGGGTATCAAGATGAGATTATAGGCAGAAAGCAAGCTACGAGCCACGAGCTACGAGCGGAAGGCAGCAAGGAAAACAGGGATGCAATGATCGTTAATCATCATTAAATATAAAGAACATCGTTTATCATGAAAGAAGGAATGGCAGATCAGTTAAGAGTAAAAGTGTATAGCAACAGGAAAGAACTGGGAGCAGATGCGGCTACGATGGTAGCCAATAATATCAACGCATTATTGGCAAAGCAGGAAAGTGTTAACATGATCTTTGCCGCTGCCGCTTCGCAGCATGAATTCCTGGACTCGCTGATTGAAAAAGAGATAGACTGGAGCCGGATAAATGCTTTTCACATGGATGAATACATTGGTTTGCCCGCGGGCGCCAGCCAACAGTTTGGCTATTTCCTCAATGAAAAGATCTTTCATAAAGTACCTTTCAAACAGGTATTTTACCTCAATGGCCAGGCTACCGATCTGCAGGAAGAATGTGCCCGTTATGCATCGTTACTGGAACAGCATACGCCGGATATTACCTGCATGGGGATTGGAGAGAATACGCATCTTGCCTTCAATGATCCGCATGTAGCGAACTTTAATGATCCGGTACTGGTGAAAGTGGTGGACCTCGACGAAGCCTGCAAACAGCAACAAGTGAATGAAGGCTGTTTTGCCGATGTACGGGAAGTACCCAATGACGCTTTCACACTTACAGTGCCTGCTTTACTAAAAGCCAGCACTATTTATTGTATGGTACCAGGCAGCACCAAAGCCGATGCGGTCTATCATACGCTGGTGAGTGATATCTCTGAAAAATATCCGTCGACGATCCTCCGTACGCTGCCCAATGCCATCCTGTTCCTCGATCCTGCCAGTGCAGCGAAGGTGGAGCAGCTTTTGGAGTCGGCAGTCGTAAGTCGGGAGTCGTGAGTCGACAGTCGGCAATCGGCAGTCGGCAATCGGCAGTCGTGAGTCGGCAGTCGGCAATCGGCAATCTTTTGCTTCGTAAGGGTTGCCTCCCGCTTGTGGCGGGACAAGCTCTACAGGGGCAGCCTATACGTTTAAATTTATTCGTCATGGAATCAAGAACCATTAACGATCTATCGAAACATCATGCGCTCGTATCGAAGCTGTTCCACTGGCCATCTTCGCCGGCTGAATGGGATCAATACCGGCTAACGCAGGCGCAGGTGGATCACTACCATGAGTACGGCTACGTGAGCAATATCAAATTGCTCGATGACTGGCAGATCGATCAGCTCAATGAAGAACTGGCAGCTATTACCGATGCTTCCCACCCGGGTAATGAGCTGTTTTACCAGTTCTATTCGAATGAATCATCTGATGCCAACTCGGTATTGTTCCATGCGCTGGGGGCCTGGCGCATCACAACGGGTTTTCATGATGTATTGTGGAACCCTGCTTTTGTGATGGCGGCCAGCCAATTGCTCGGCAACCAGGCAGTACGCTTCTGGCACGACCAGTTGTTCTATAAACCAGCCAAGCACGGCGGTGTGGTAGCCTGGCACCAGGATTATTCGTACTGGACACGCACCACCCCCATGCAACACCTCACCTGCTGGACAGGGCTGGATGATGCTACTACGGAAAACGGGTGCCTGTATTATGTACCTCATAGTCACCGCTGGGGATTGCTGGACAAACCAGAATTGGCGGGGGACATGGAAGGATTGATGGATTACCTGTCGGATGAGCAGAAGGCAGGGTTTAAGCCAGTACCTATAGAACTGAAAAAAGGATATGCGGCTTTCCACCATCCGTTGATGGTGCATGGCTCTTATGCCAATCATTCACCCCGGCCGAGGCGGGCTTTTGTACTCAATGTGTTTGCAGACGGTACCTTGTCCAATTCGCCCAACGGGGAGTTGTTGCCCAAGACACCTGGCATACCACAAGGTGCTAAGATGGAAGGTCAGTTTTATCCGTTATTGTTTACGCCTTGAGGCGGCAGTCGGCAATCGGCAATCGGCAGTCGGCAATCTTTTGCTTCGTAAGGGTTGCCTCCCGCTTATTGCGGGACAGGCTCTACAGGGCAAATGATTTTGTGAACATTCATTTCTACAAAGCGGTAGCCCCTATGGGGCTACGACATTGACATATAATGCAGGAAAGAATTACAGAACAGCCATCGCCGTACCGGCATCTTGAACAGATGCCGGTGGCGGAGCTGGTGCAGCTTATTAACCAGGAAGACAGCACGGTGGCCATCGCTGTGGGGAAAGTATTGCCGCAAATAACCAGGCTGGTAACAGCTGCCGTCGCAAAAATGGAAGCCGGCGGACGGTTGTTTTACCTGGGTGCAGGCACCAGCGGCAGATTGGGTGTGCTGGATGCCAGTGAATGTCCTCCCACCTATGGGGTGCCTGAATGGCTGGTAACAGGCATTATGGCCGGGGGGGATGCGGCCTTAAGAACAGGAACGGAAGATGCTGAAGACGATCCGGAAGGGGGCTGGAGTGACCTGCAAATGCACCAGGTATCGGCCCGGGATATGGTGATCGGTATTGCCGCCAGTGGCAGCACACCCTATGTGGCAGGAGCATTGAAGGCCTGCCGGGCACATGGGATCGCTACAGGTTGTATTGTCAACAATCCCGGGTCGGCCGTGGCAGCACAGGCCGACTTCCCCATAGAAGTGATCACAGGGCCTGAATTTGTAACGGGCAGCACACGGATGAAGAGTGGCACGGCGCAAAAGATGGTGCTGAACATGATCTCCACCACGGTGATGATCCGCCTGGGCCGGGTACAGGATAACAGGATGGTGCATATGCAGATCAGCAATGACAAACTGCTGGACCGGGGCGTTAAAATGCTGATGGACAAATCGGGCATTACAGATTACGCCGCTGCAAAAGCCTGCTTACTGCGTTATGGCAGTGTGCAGGCGGCGGTAGAAAACCTTAAACAATAACGCATGGGAACAGCACGGCACGGGAAGAAGATCATCATCATTGGGGCTTTTTTCTTCATTTTCGGTTTCATTTCCTGGATCAATGGTACGCTTATCCCCTACCTGAAGATCGCCTGTGAACTGGAAGAATGGCAGGCCTACCTGGTCACCTTCGCCTTTTATATTTCGTATACGATCATGGCCATGCCTTCCAGCCTCTTACTTAAAAGAACAGGTATGGTGAATGGGATGAGCGCCGGCCTGATCATTATGGCGGTGGGATGCCTGGCTTTTGTACCGGCAGCCATGGCCCGCTCCTACTCATTATTCCTGCTGGGATTATTTATTGTAGGTACAGGCCTCACCTTGTTGCAAACTGCGGTAAATCCCTATATCACTTTGCTGGGCCCTGAAAGTACGGCAGCCCGCCGTATCAGTATCATGGGCGTATGCAACAAAGTAGCCGGCATACTGGCCCCGCTGATCATGGGCAGTATTATTCTGAAAAATTCTGACGGACTGCTAGCAGAGCTGCATCGTCTTGCTCCTGCAGCCAGAACGATCAGGCTGGATGAGTTATCAAGAGCGGTGATACTCCCCTATGTGTGCCTTACGGTGATCCTGCTGGTAGTGGCGGTAGCTATCCGGTATGCGCATCTTCCGGAGATCAATGTAACAGAAGCAACAGCCAACAACACAAGCCCTGACAAAGAGCTGGCAGTAAGCCCGGCTGTTCGCCGGCAGTTCATAGGCGGGTTCCTGGCGATCTTTGCCTGTGTAGGGGCTGAAGTGATGGCGGGTGATACGATTGGCAATTATGGTTTGTATCATGGTATATCGCTGGATATTTCCAAAAGTCTTACTTCGTATACACTGGCAGGCATGATGATCGGTTACCTGACTGGCATCGTGGTCATTCCAAGGTATGTATCCCAACAAAATGCTTTTTATTATTCCACGCTGGCGGGTCTTTTCTTTACCTTGCTGATCCTGGTGCTGCCCGGTCAGTATTCTATTTTCTCTGTGGCCTTGCTGGGCTGCGCCAATGCTTTGTTGTGGCCTGCCATCTGGCCGCAGGCCTTGAAGGGATTGCAGGGCAACCTGTTGAATAAGGGATCGGCCATCCTGATCATGGGCATTGCGGGCGGGGCCTTGCTTCCGCTGGTGTATGGCTGGCTGGCCAAGGTATTCAATAATCAGCAGGCCTATTGGATATTTGTTCCGGTATACCTGTACCTGATCTATTACAGTTTAAAAGGCAAGAAACAAGCCTTGGCTTATCCATCTTTGTCTGTAACATCATAATCATCGAAACATGCATCAAAAGTCAGGAAGCTACCGGTGGACGATTTGCGCCTTGCTCTTTTTCGCAACCACGATCAATTACCTCGACCGGCAGGTACTTGGCTTGCTAAAGCCGGTGCTTGAAAAGGAATTCAACTGGACAGAAAAGGATTACAGTTATATCGTGATGGCCTTTACCGCTACTTATGCGCTGGGCCTCGTGGTATTTGGCCGGTTCATTGACCGGATCGGTACGAAGCTGGGCTATACTATTTCTGTCACGGTGTGGAGTATCGCTGCGATGCTGCATGCGGTGGTAAAAAGTACGCTGGGATTTGGCATAGCACGCGGCGCGCTGGGCATTGGTGAGTCGGGCAATTTCCCGGCTGCTGTAAAGACTGTGGCGGAATGGTTTCCCAAAAGGGAAAGGGCGCTGGCTACGGGCATATTTGATTCCGGCGCCAATATCGGCGCCTGTGTAGCGCCCATCCTGGTGCCCTGGATATTGGGCGCTTATGGCTGGCGTGAAGCATTTATCATAACAGGCGCTATTGGTTTTCTGTGGCTGATCGCCTGGCGTATATTCTATGAACATCCGGATAAACATAAAAAAGTAACCAAAGAAGAACTGGCCTATATCCGTATCGATGATGAGCCGGCAGCACAGGAAGCTGCGCAGGAAGCAGCGCCCATCAAATGGGTCCACCTGTTCAAACTAAAACCTACCTGGTCTTTTATTGCCGGCAAGTTCCTGACAGACCCGATCTGGTATTTCTTTATGTTCTGGCTGCCCTCCTATTTCAATACCACGTTTAACCTTGATCTTAAAAAGCCTGGTCTGGCATTGGTGATCGTGTACTCAGCAGCTACGGTGGGCGCCATTGGCGGCGGGTTGTTATCATCGTGGTTTATCCGTAAAGGCTGGACAGTCTCCAAATCGCGCAAAACAGCCTTACTCATTTCTGCCCTGCTGGTGCTGCCCATTCTGGCCGCGCGTTTTGCTACGGATATGTGGACGGCTGTGGCCCTGATCAGCCTGGCCATAGCCGGTAATGCAGCCTGGAGCGCCAATATTTACACGATCGTATCTGATATGCTGCCCAAGAAGTCCGTCAGCTCTGTGATTGGCATCGGGGGTATGGCCGGCGCCATTGGCGGTGTGATATTCCCCCTGTTCATTGGTGTTATATTGGATTACTACAAAGGCATCGGCAAAATGGTGATGGGGTACAATATCATTTTTGTGGTGTGCGGATTCTCCTTCCTGCTGGCCTGGCTGGTGATCCATTGGCTTACGCCGGTGATGAAACCCGTGGAAATACCAACTGCCCCTAAATAAAAAGAGAGCTATGCAATTATTGATGATATGCCCAATTTGGGGGATGGCGGATATGCCGCTGCAGGATGCGCTGCAAAAGATAAAGGATGCAGGCTATGACGGGGTGGAATATGGTTGTCCGCTGCATGATCCGATCAGGCCGGTGTTTATGGAACTGGCCGGTAAACTGGACCTCGCGGTGGTGGCGCAGCAATATGATGCTTCGGGAAATAATTTTGCGGCCTATGCGCATAGCCTGGAAGCGCACCTGCGGTACCTGGCCTCCTTTAAGCCCTTGTTCATTAATTCGCAGACAGGCCGGGACTTCTATACGATGGAAGAGAACATCGCCCTGATCCAACTGGCGGCTTCTATAGAGCAGGAAACAGGCTGCCGCATTGTGCATGAAACACACCGGGGTAAGTTTGCCTACAGCGCAGCTACTACGGTGCAATATATCAACAACGTACCCGCTTTACAGCTGGCGGGTGATTTCTCGCATTTCTGCGTGGTATCAGAATCTTACCTGGAAGATCAGCTGGCGTCCATGGAACGGATCATCCCCCATGTGCATCACCTGCATGCCAGGGTGGGCCATCCACAGGGAGCACAGGTAACAGACCCACGGCTGCCGGAGTGGAAGTATGCACTGGATGCACACTTACGCTGGTGGGATGCTGTTATACAGGTAAAGCTGGCTGCCGGTGCTGGTTATTTTACCATTACGCCGGAGTTTGGCCCGGCGCCTTATATGGCAACGGCTCCTTTTACGCAACAGCCTGTTGCCAATCAATGGGACATTAATGTATACATGAGCCGGTTGCTGCGGGACCGGTATGCTTCGATACTATAATTTTTGATTCTATAATTCATCGTTTATGTCTGTAAATATCACACCAGCACAAATAGCATTTTTTGAAAAGGAAGGTTACCTGATCGTGCCTGATCTGTTGTCGGCCGAAGAAGTGACCTATTACCGTGACCTGTATGAGGATTTTTTGGAAAACAGGATCGATGTTTCCCGGTACCGGTCGGACCTGGGAAGTCATGCGGGCAATGGTGATACCGCTAAAAAAGAGCGGATCACCCAGATCATGGTGCCCAGCCGGGTTGTACCTGAATTGCTGAGCCAGCCACTTCATCAAAAGGCGCTGGTACTGGCGAAGCAACTAATGGGGAGCGATATGGAGCTGGACTTTGATATGCTGATCGATAAAGCTCCTTTTAGCAACACACCTACTCCCTGGCACCAGGATTGCGCCTACTGGATATCGATGCCTGATACACGGGCCACAAGCTGCTGGGTAGCGCTGGACGAAGCCACCAGGGATAATGGCTGTATGTGGTATGTACCGGGTTCTCATAAGCTTCCTGTGCGCACGCATTTCCCGGCGGGTAAAGGCGGTGGTGCGCTGGAATGCGCGGCTGATGAAGCAGAGGGGATCGCTATTGAGATTCCGCCTGGCGCAGGCATTTTTCACCATGGGCACACGCTGCATTATTCGAGGGGCAATTCCACTGACAGAAGGCGGCGGGCATTTATCACGAATTACCGGCCGGCTGCCATGATCGCTTATGAAAGGGAACATGGTTATGACCATACGGGGGAAAGGGAAGTGAGGAATGAGAAGGCGTAAAAACAGCTACGAGCTGTGAGCTACGAGCTGCGAGCGAAAGGCAGGGATACAGCTATGAGCTGTGTGCTGTGAGCGGACCGACGAGACTAACGGAAATAGTAAAACAGACCCATTGGTTAATGGGTCTGTTAGCAAAATAAGTTGTGTGTGTGACGACGGATTGATTAATCGGCCATGGCAGGCGCTGGTAAACGCTTTCCGGGCACCGGGGCTCTGCGGGCGGCAGGTTTTGCAGGAGCAGCAACTGGCACTTTGTTGAAACGCATGGCTGTCCATACGTGGTCCAAAGCTACTTCGCCTACGCCTTCAAAACCGGCATTCCGGATGCAGTCCCAGCTGCATTGACGATTGAGGTCTGTAACGATCTTGGAAGTGGTCTTTGGATACGCTATCCAAAATTTGCCTTCTTCCTGTAATGCAGGTAGTACATCCTTCATGATGCCTGTTAACTGGCTTTCGTTTACTGCAAATACCAGTGCAAAGTCGATTTTGCGCGACTTCAGCAAAGGGGTTACATTTTTAGCGAAGGCTAATTTTACAAACTGTTTCTCGATTGAAGAAGGAAGTCCCTGAATCAGTACATTTTTTTCTTCCTGGAGCTGAAGCTTATCTAACAAGTTTTGCGACATGCCTGAGAAGTTTTTTAGTAAGTGATTTAGGATTAGTTTAGACGGGATTGCAAAGGTAAGGTAAATAGTAACCGATTGCGAACTTTTCGCATTAAAAAACCCGCCAGGAGCATTAAAAGCGCCGTGGCGGGTAATTGAAAAATAATTATTACAATATTTCTATATACTTATTTACCCATTGGTTTATAATACTTAAGGGCTTCGGGCATCATCTCTTTCAACTTCTCGATACGGGTTGTTTCGGCCGGGTGGGTGGACAGTAATTCCGGTGGTTTCTGGCCGTTACTGGCAGCTGCCATGCGTTCCCAAAGGGCGATAGCTTCCTGGGGATTGTATCCGGCCATGGCTGAATAAATGAGCCCCAAACGATCTGCTTCCAGTTCCTGCTTGCGCGAGAAAGGCAATAAGGCGCCTACCTGTGAGCCAATACCATAAGCACTCATGAAGAGGTTCTGCGCTTCGGGTGTCTTATTGGCGATAGCTACCTGGAGGGCTACGCCACCAAGTTGTTGTACCTGGGCCTGGCTCATGCGCTCATTACCATGTTTGGCCAGGGCATGGGCAATCTCATGGCCCATTACAGCAGCCAGTGCTGCTTCATTTTGTGTGATGGGCAACAACCCTGTGTATACGACGATCTTACCCCCCGGCATACACCAGGCATTGACCTCTTTGGAATCTACCAGGTTGTATTCCCATTTATATTGCTTGAGATCTTCTGCAATAGCAGGCTGCGAAGCATAAAATTTGTTGATAGCAGTGGTTAACCGTTGTCCTACGCGGCGTACCATTTCAGCATCTTTATTGGCAGTAGTACTGACCACTTTGTTCTGCGACAGGAATTGGGCATATTCAGTGGCCGCCATGCTTTGGATATCTGCTTCATTAAAAAGTGACAGCTGGTTTCTGCCGGTAACGGCATTTTGGCTGCAGCCTGTTATAAGGGCTAATAGAGAGACTGCAACGAGGATTCGTTTCATGGGTTTAATATTTTATCAAAAATAGTACTAAAATGATACCAGCCTTAGAGAAGAATGCAGAATACAGAATTTAGAATACAGAATGGCTGCCGCGTAATGATCTGAAGAATAGATCAATTGCCATAAAAACAAACATCCGCCACAAAAGTAGCGGATGTAAGTACATATAGTAATAAATCAATTAATCTTCTTTGGCTAAGCGGCGACGTTCGCGTTTGCGATCGCGGTATTTCAGGATGGGCACTTTGCTTTCACTACCACGCAATAAGCGGGTAATATTCTTCTGGTGGGTAAGCACTACCAGGAGTGCCACAGCAATGGCAAATGCCCTGTACAAGGGTTCTTTTTCATTAAATATGAAAAGGATCAATACGGCAAAAGCTATACTGGCCAGAATGGAACTGAGGGATACAAAACGGGTAAGGTATAATACCAATAGAAATACGCCTACGCAGCATACGGCCACCAGGGGCTGAATGGCGAGGATCATTCCAAATAAGGTGGCAACTCCTTTACCTCCCCTGAAATCGGCCCAAATGGGAAATATATGCCCCAGCACAGCGGCCAGGCCAAGTCCTACCATGAGGTTGGTGCGGTCCCATTCGTTGACGCTATTGGCATAAAAAGGTAATAAAAGATAGAGACTGGTGGCTGCAACGCCTTTGAGGACATCCATGATCATAACGAAAGTCCCCCAGCGGGAGCCTAAAACCCGGAAGGTGTTCGTAGCACCGGCATTGCCACTACCGTATTCACGGATGTCAACGCCGAAGAAGCCCTTGCTGACCCAAACAGCGGTGGGAATAGAGCCGATCAAATATGCTATTACAATGACGAGCACTTCTTTCATTGAATAGTTGGTTGAAAAGTTGGAAAATTCAAATATAAGGAAAAACAGGTTAAATCTGTGTTATCCATTGCATTATTCTATTTACATAGTGGTTAATTGCAAGGCGATCCATGTTTGTTGCTGTTTTTCGTCCACAATTGTTAAGTTATTACTTATTGCGGATGCTTCTATATCAGCGCGATCGCCTGCCAACAGGCCACTCATTATAATAACGCCTCCTGCTGTTAAATGTTGTTGTAAGGCATCCATATTTGCCAGCAAAACATGCTTATTGATGTTGGCCAATATGACATTAAATACGCCAAATTTTTCTAAACTGTTTGCTTTTTCCAGCACGATGTTTGTGGCCTGGTTTACGGCAATGTTTTCCGCCGCATTTTCCACGCTCCAGTCGTCATTATCAATAGCCACTATTTGTGCAGCTCCTTTTTTTGCTGCCAGTACGGCCAAAATGCCGGTACCTGTTCCAAAGTCGAGTACGGATTGACCAGCCAGGTCCAGTTTCTCCATAAATTCAATCATCATGTAGGTGGTGGCATGGTGGCCGGTACCAAAGCTCATTTTGGGAGTGATGATGATCTCATATTGCACGCCGGCCACTGGTTGGTGGAAATGCGCCCGCACGGAACAGAAGTCCCCTACTATTACAGGCTCAAAGTTCTTTTCCCATTCTTCATTCCAGTTTCGTTGGGCGATACGTTCGGTAGTCCAGGAAACACCATAGCTCCCCAGCAGGTCTGTCACGGCCTGCTCATCCCATTGTGCTTCGGGAATAAATGCAGAGAGGTAAGTGGTTCCTTCTTCAAATCCTTCGAAGCCCTGATCACTCAGCAGCGCAATGAAGATCTCTTTGATCTCTTTCGAAGGGTTGTCAAACTTCAGGTGGATATAATAAGACATAAGGATGAGTTGTAAATCGGCAGTCGGCAATCGGCAGTCGCAAATCGCAAATCGCAAATCGGCAATCGGCAATCGGCAGTCGTTTGCTTCGATACCTTCGATATCTATTTAGAAAAAGGGTGAGCTGCTTTTGAAGCAGCTCACCCTTTTGTTATTTAGTTATTGCATCAATGCATGGATTACTGCTGTGGGGCAGCGCCATTACCCTGTGGAGACCTTGGGGCGCCATCGGGTTTGGGCATTAATACTTTACGGCTCAATTTGAACTTACCGGTCTTGTGGTCGATACCGATCAGCTTCACTTTTACCTTCTCACCTTCCTTCAATACGCCTTCCATGGTCTCCAGGCGCTTGTGGGAAATTTCGCTGATGTGCAACAAACCTTGTTTACCAGGCAGGAACTCAACGAATGCACCGAATTCCTTAATGCCTTTAACGGTAGCTTCGTATACTGATCCTACTTCAGGCATGGCGGTAATGCCTTTGATCCAGGCTACTGCTTTATCCAGACCTTCTTTGGCAGGGCTGAATACGCTTACTTCACCGTAGTTGCCTACTTCTTCAATATTGATGGTAGTACCTGTTTCGCGTTGGATCTCCTGGATGATCTTACCCTGTGGCCCGATCACTGCACCGATAAATTCTTTATCAATGAACAGTTTCTCCATACGAGGTGCATGTGGTTTCACTTCCTCACGGGCAGCCGGGATACATTCGTACATGGCTTCGAGGATGTGTAAGCGGCCTTTACGGGCTTGCTCCAATGCTTCACGCATCGTATCCATGCTAAGACCATCGATCTTGATATCCATCTGTACACCGCAAATACCTTCGCGTGTACCGGTTACCTTGAAGTCCATATCACCGAGGTGATCTTCATCACCCAGGATATCGGTCAGGATAGCATATTTGTTGTCCGCTGCACGGGTTACAAGACCCATTGCCACACCACCCACGTGCTTGGGTAAAGGCACACCGGCATCCATCAGGGCCAATGAACCAGCACAAACAGTAGCCATAGAAGAGGAACCGTTTGATTCGAGTACATCACTTACGATACGTACGGTGTAAGGATATTCGTTACCTGGCATCATTTGCTTCAGTGAACGCATGGCGAGGTTACCGTGACCAACCTCCCGACGGCCTGGTCCACGCATCATCTTTACTTCACCGGTAGAGAATGGCGGGAAGTTATAATGCAGGATGAACTTGGTGTATTCTGAATTGGCAGCGCTTTCTACCAGCAGTTCATCGAGTGGCGTACCCAATGTAACGGTAGTGAGCGATTGTGTTTCACCACGGGTAAACAAAGCAGAACCGTGCGGAGAGGGCAATGGATCGATCTCCATGGCCAGGCCACGCACCTGATCCAGCTTACGGCCGTCAAGACGTACACGATCATTGATCATCATGTCACGTACCAGTTCCCACTGCAGGTCTTCGTAATATTTTTTAGCCAGCTTTTTAGTGCTGTCTTCCACTTCTTCGCCGAGGCTTTCGATCAGTTCTTTTTTCAGCTTATCAAAAGCATCGCTGCGATCGTGCTTGGCAGAAGCGCTTTTAGCGATGGCATAGATCTTATCTTTTGTAAAAGCAGCGACTTTTTCACGCAGTTCTTCGTTTACAACAGGCTTGGTATATTCACGTTTACCAGTAACACCTGCTTTGTCGCGGAGTTCTATCTGGGCTTTGATCTGGAGGCGGATAGCTTCGTGGGCGATTTCCAATGCTTTTACGAGGTCTTCTTCACTACATTCCTTGGATTCACCTTCCACCATCATCAGGTTCTTATCGGTAGCTGCGATCAGGAAATCCATATCGGCAGTAGCGAGTTCTGTACGGCTTGGGTTAACCACAAAGTTTCCATCGATACGCGCTACGCGTACCTGAGAAATAACTTCTTTAATGGGAATATCTGAAACTGCGAGTGCGGCAGAAGCGGCCAGGCATGCCAGGGCATCGGGCATTACTTCTTTGTCGCTGGAGATGAGGGTAATGAGCACCTGTACATCGCAGAAATAATCTTCAGGAAATAAAGGGCGTAAAGAGCGGTCGATCAAACGGCTTACCAATACTTCATAATCGTTCAGTCTGCCTTCTCTTTTGAAGAAAGAGCCGGGGATACGACCAGCAGAGGCAAATTTTTCATTATAATCTACTACGAGGGGAAAAAAATCCTGCCCTTCTTTGGGCTCTTTATTTGCTACAACGGTAGCCAGCATAATGCTGTTTCCCTGGCGAACGGTAACGGCGCCATGAGCCTGGCGGGCCAGTTTACCGGTTTCGATGGATACCATACGGCCACCACCGATGTCAAATGTTACACTAATAGGTTGAGAGAGCATGTTGTCTCAATTTAAGGTTGGCAATCGCAAACGGACAGGCGGGAAGGAGTGGTTTGTGAGCGCAACCAGGTTTAAAAAACAATTTAAGATCTGCGAAATCAGCATGTCAGTAAAACAAGTATTCCCAACTGGTTTCGACAGTTGGGAATAGTATCTTAAAGCATATACTGATTACTTTCTGATTCCGAGTTTCTCGATCAATTGACGGTACCCTTGCAGGTTGTGTTTGCTCAGGTAGTTCAGGAGGCGCTTGCGTTGACCTACCATTTTCATCAATCCACGGTGAGTAGAGAAATCTTTCTTATTTTGTTGCAGGTGCTGGGAAATCCCATTGATGCGCTCTGTCAACAAAGCAATTTGACCTTCAATAGAACCGGTATTGGTGGCCTTTCCGCCAAATTGTGTGAAGATATCTGATACTTTTTCTTTGGTTAAATACGGCATCTCAATTTTTTTTTAGAACGTCCAATTTTTTACTTCTTCTATAATTTGGCGGCAAAGGTATGGAATTAATCGTGATTTTAATATCTTGCCTGCCCGTTTTTTTTACACCATGGTGGGAAAAGCGGAGAAAGCGATAAGGAGCAGATATAGAGGAACAAAGATAAAGCGATTACAATAATGAGTTACCGTTTTGCCATTATAGGTTGTGGACATATAGGCCGCCGGCATGCCGCCCAGATTGCTGCCCGGGGCGTGCTGGAGGCCGTATGTGATACAACATTTTCGCGGGCGGAAGAATTGGCCGGCAAGTATACAGCAAGGCCCTACCCCTCTGTCAATGAATTATTTAGGGCCGAAAAACCGGATGTGGTAAGCGTGTGCACGCCCAATGGCCTGCATGCAGCCCATGCCATCAGCGCCCTGGAAGCCGGTTGCCATGTGTTGTGCGAAAAACCCATGAGCATTTCCCGGGAAAGCGGGCTGCGGATGATGGCTGCGGCGGAAAAAGCAGGTAAAAAGCTATATGTGGTAAAGCAAAACCGGTATAACCCACCGGTAGAAGCGGTTAAAAAGCTGCTGGAAGCCGGAAAGCTGGGAAAGATCCACAGTTTTCAGGTGAATTGTTTCTGGAACAGGCCGGTGGCCTATTATGCCGATAGCTGGCACGGTACCCGGGAACTGGATGGTGGCATCCTGTTTACCCAATTCAGCCATTTTATTGACCTCCTGTATTGGCTGCTGGGCGATGTAACATCTGCACAGGGCATGCGTTCCAACTTTATACATGGAGATGCCATCGACTTTGAAGATACCGGGGTGGCCATGCTGCAGTTAGCCAGTGGCGCTATTGGTACTTTACAATATACCGTCAACAGTCATCAGCGAAATATGGAAGGTTCGGTATCGATCTTTGGCGACCGGGGTACGGTGAAGATCGGGGGGCAATACCTGAACAATATTGACTTTTTTGCCGTACAGGATGAAACCGCCCCCATATTACCAGCCGGCCAATCCTCCAATAATTATGGCTTTTATGAAGGCAGTATGAGCAACCACGATAAGGTATATCAGCACCTGATCCAGGCGCTGGATAATCCGGGCTATCGCTTTGTGGAAGCCGGTGAAGCGCTGAAAACGGTAGAGATCATTGAGAAAATATATGCGGCCTCTCCGCTTATTCCTTAACCCACCCCTCCTACCGGCATGAAGCAACTTGTATGTACTGTTACCAACGATCTTAGCTACGATCAGCGTATGATACGGATCTGTACGTCGCTGAGCGAGGCAGGGTACCGGGTAACGCTGGTGGGCCGGAAAATGCCGGGTTCTGTGCCGCTCCGCGAACAGCCCTTCCGCCAGAAAAGGCTGTCCTGTTTCTTCACAAAAGGCAAAGGATTTTATATCGAATACAATATCAGGCTATTCTTCTACCTGATAATCACCAAAATAGACATTATCTGCGCCATTGACCTGGACACTATCCTACCCTGCTACGGGGTTTCTGTGCTGAAGGGCATCCCGCGGGTATATGACGCCCACGAGCTATTCTGTGAGATGAAGGAGGTAGTTACCCGCCCGGGGGTTTACCGGTTCTGGAAACGGATCGAACGCTTTGCCGTTCCCCGCTTCCCCCTGGGCTATACGGTAAACCAACCGATCGCTGATGCGTTTAAGGAAATGTATGGCGTGGATTATGGCGTAGTGCGCAATGTACCCGTGCTGCAGCCGCTGACGATCCCGGTAAAAAAAGAGAAATACATTTTATACCAGGGTACGGTGAATGAGGGCCGGAGTTTTGAGACGTTGATCCCGGCCATGAAACAGGTAGCCGCGCCCCTGATCATTTGCGGGGATGGCAATTTTATGGAGCAGGCACGGGCGCTGGTAGCAGCCCATGGATTGGGAGAGCGGGTTATATTTAAAGGAAGGATATTGCCACACGAATTACGTGATTATACCGTTAATGCGTGGATTGGGGTCACTTTGTTTGAAAATAAGGGTCTAAGTAACTATTATTCGCTGGCCAATCGCTTTTTTGATTACTTACAGGCCGGAATTCCACAATTGGGTGTGGATTACCCGGTTTACCGGGAAATAAACAATCAGTACCCGATCGCTGTTCTAATTAACGACCTGAGCCCTGACAGCATTGCTGGTCAACTTAACAGATTGTTAAATGATGAGCTTTTATATAAGGAATTACAACAAAACTGCGTAGCTGCGAGAACAATTTTTAATTGGCAACAGGAAGAAAAAAAACTGGTTGCTTTTTATTCAACGAATACCTGAGCATAGCATTTTGGAAAAGCACATACATATAGTTTCGTCGGATGTTCCTTACCCCATAGATTATGGCGGCGTAATCGATGTTTTTTGTACGGTGAAGGCGTTGCATGGCGCAGGCGTGAAGGTTCACCTCCATTGTTTTGATGACGGTCGTGGCCAGCAACCAGAGCTGGATCAGTATTGTGCTACGGTGCATTATTACCAGCGGTTGACAGGACATAAATGTATCTCACCCAAGCTTCCCTATATAGTAGCTTCCCGCTCCTGCAACCAACTGCGGGAGAAATTACTGGAAGACAATTATCCAATATTATTAGAAGGTATTCATTGTACCTATCTGTTGAACGATGAACGGTTTAATAACCGGCAAACGCTGGTAAGGCTGATGAATGTGGAACATGAATATTACGAGCAGTTGTGCAAAACAACGACCGTATTGCAGCCGCTGAAGAAGATCTATTATCACCACGAGAGCCGGTTACTGAAGAATTATGAAAAGACAATTGCCGATAAAGCCATGTTCCTGGCATTGTCGGAACAGGATGTGGCGATCTACCGGCAGAAGCTGCACGCGCGTAAGGTAGTATGCCTCCCTCCTATGCTGCCTTTTACTTCGGTAGAAACGGAAACGGGCATTGGCTGTTTTTGTTTGTACCACGGAAACCTTTCTGTAGCGGAAAATGAAGAAGCAGCGATCTGGCTGCTCACCAATATCTTCAACAAGATCGATGTACCTTTTATTATAGCAGGCAAGAACCCTTCTCCGCGGCTTGAGCGGGAAGTGAACCTGCATGGCCATGCCTGCCTGATCGCCAATCCTTCTATGCAGGAAATGCATGACCTGATCAGGAAAGCGCAGATCCATGTACTGCCTTCTTTTTGCCGGAAAAGCAGGTCGGTCAAATTGTTAAATGCCCTTTTCGGCGGCAGGCATTGTGTAGTGAATCCTACCATGGTCAACAATTCAGGCGTGGAAACAGCCTGCCATGTAGCTACTACGGCCGAAGCTTTTCAATCGATCATCATTCAATTGTATCACCAACCTTTTGATGAACACGAATTATTGCTGCGCAAAGAGATATTAGCGCCTTTTATGAATCACGGACAACTTACCAGGCAACTTATAAAGCTGGTGTGGCAGGGAGAAGCAAGCTACGAGCGTTGAGCTGCGAGCTACGAGCGGGGATCGTGCAGACGAATAAAGTACTGTAACCTGTACAGATCGAAGAGTGTTAATGAAGGATGGCAGGAATGCAGGTTGCGCGTAATGTAGCTGCCCAACAATTTATACACTCCTTTTACTACCCACAGGCCGTTACAGGCCTTGAGTGTTTGATACATCCTGAATAACTTTACATGCCTGGCCAGCACTTCACCAGGAACCCGGGCACTCAATTGGTGCAGGTTATGCAGGGCATTTTCCGACTTACTTATAAATACTGTATTTTTTTCAAGCCCTGCGTGCAAAACGGGGTTATCAATATAGCGCACGGGTATGCCAGCCTTCTCCAACTGGATACCAATCCAGGTATCTTCATGGCCATATCCTTCGCCACCGGTATCAAACGACAATTGATTGAAATATTGAGCCTCAATAAGAAAATTATTGGTCATAAAAGCAGGCTGTTGCTGATCGCCAGGCCTTCTGCCCTCTCTTGCTGATCCATATTTCCAGTGTAAACGAAGTGTACAATCGCCGGGAGGCGCCGGGCTGTATGTTCTGCCTCCCACCACCACGCCGGTGTTGGTCTGAATGGCCTCATAGTACTGCCGGAGGAAGTTATCTCTGCATAATTCGCTGTCACCATCCAGGAAAAGCAACCATTCGCCCTTTGCCGCTGTTGCCAGCAGTTGCCGGATCCGGGCGCGCCCCTGGTTTTGTGCATGGGCTATATAGCGAACAAAAGGCAGTGTGGCAATCGGGCTGTTTATTTGCTGATAAGCGGGGGCAGATCCATCTTCCATCACAATGATCTCACCGGCCTGCCCTATATAGGAAAGCCCGGCGCTTAGCCGGGCTACCAATATATTGACATCCTGATTGAATACGGGAATTAATACAGAGATCATACCATATCGATGCTTGCATTGTCGATTACCCGGCCCCGCTCTGTCCGTACCATGCGCGCCGGAAATTTGTTGATCACGATATAGTCATGGGTAGCCATCACGATAGCGGTACCATAGTCGCGGGAGATATGGAACAGGAGCTGCATGATCTCATCGGAGGTTTCAGGATCGAGGTTACCGGTAGGCTCATCGGCCAGGATCAGCTTGGGTGAATTGAGCAGTGCCCGGGCAATATCTACCCGTTGTTGCTCGCCACCACTTAATTCAAAAGGCATCTTAAACCCTTTTGATTTGAGGCCTACCTTATCGAGCACATCCAACACTTTTTCGTCCATGAGTTTCTCATCTTTCCAACCCGTAGCGCGCAATACAAACTTGAGGTTGTCATTGACATTACGGTCGGTGAGCAGCTGAAAGTCCTGGAATACCACGCCCAGGTTGCGCCGCAGGAAGGGCACTTTTTTCCAATCCATTTCCCGGAGGTTGAAACCTACCACGGTACAATCACCTTCTTTGAGGGGGAGATCGCCGTAGAGGGTCTTGAGGAGGCTTGATTTGCCGGTGCCTGTTTTGCCCACCAGGTATACAAACTCACCTTTTTGCACCTTGAGGTTCACATCCTGCAAAACGAGGTTGGTGCCCTGGTATACATTAATATGCTTTAATTCTATGATCGCATCCTGCATAATAACCGGTTAAGTCAAACAAAAATAATGAATTATGGGATAGAAAGCTGTTAGCTCTTAGCTTTTAGCTGTTAGCCTTTGGTTAGCGGCCATCAGGTGGCAGGCTGTAGGCTGGCGCCCATGAGGCGGATGGGTTTGGCGTCGCCGGGCATGGTGATCAGTCTTTCATATTTAAGGCCCAGCTTTTCCAATAAGCGGATAGAGCGCACATTGTGCTGGTTGGTGATGGCCAGGATATGCTTTAATCCAATCTTGTTTCTGGCATGATCCAGCACCGCTGTGGCGGCTTCATAACCATATCCCTGGCCATTGTGGACAGCCAGGAAGGCAAAACCTATATCAACATGTTTCAGGGCATCTCTTTTGATCAATCCACACATACCGATAGGACTGTTTTGCTCTTTCAATTGCACCAGCCAAAGACCAAAGCCATTTGTCGCGTAGCTTTTATGTGGTCCGTTGATGATGTAATTTTCAGCATCCGCTATAGTTCTTACACCTTTATCGCCAATGAACTCGATCCAGGCAGGTTCGTTGACCAATTCGAAGATAAAAGGGGCATCGGCTACAGTCAGTTCGCGGAGTAACAGCCGCGGGGTTTCTGCAATGATCATCATGATGCTTCTACAATTTTTTTAATGGTTGTTAACACATCATCCCATCCGGCCTGGGAATTGCGCCACCATTCTTCACTGTTAAAATTGGTTTGGGTGACAGTTAGTATGGTTCTGTTGTCGGTTTCCGAAAGACTGTAGGAAACGGTGGTATAATGTTCGGGTTTGTCGTCCAAACCAGAAAAGGGCGTCCAATAGGTATGCCGTAACAGGTGCGGAGGTACGAAGTCAAGAATGATACCCTTATCACTGACCGATTGTCCCTGCTGTTGATGAATGAAGCGGATTTCGTTGCCTGGCTTCCAATCTGTTTGTGTTTCTACTCCGGGGAAATATTGAATGATGATATCAGGATTGATCAGGGCATTCCAGACCTTTGATGCGGCGGTATTGATCTCTATGGATTTGATAATATTCTTTTCCATCGTATCAGTTTTATAGCAATCACTACCTAAAGTTACGCACTCAATCCTTTTCCCACTTTCTTTTGTGTGATCCTTCCTGTCGTTCAATCGTCCAGCCATTGGCAGCCGCTTTTTTGAGTAATCTTTTCCGCAGTTTCTTAGGATAAAATATCTTTTTAGCTGTTTTCTTGCGTGCATAGCTTTTTACAATGGCCAATTGCCCCAATATCTCATAAGATGCGGCACCGCATCGCATACCGAAAAGCGCGTAATCGTAAGGTGTTTGTGCCAGGTAGGCGGCAGCAATGCTATCGAACTGTTGTTTTTGTTGAGTAGTAACGGGGATATAGATGATGGTCTTCTTTACACTATCGGGATCGCCACCCAATATGGCGTAGAAACTATTTTCATTATGGACGGCATAAGTACTATGCCGGTTATTTTCTTTTTTAAACACGTGGAAGGAGCCTGAGGGCAGGAAATTGATGATCCTGTTGCTGTCTCCTTCAATGCCAACATGACCTCCTAATATGCCGCCAAACCATTTCTTTTCTGTGTCCTGGTATTCCTTTAAAGGTCTGGAGCCATATAGAAAATGAACTTTTAGAAAGACAGTATCACCGGCAGCTGCCAGTGTTGAGATTAAACAAAATATACATACCAGAAAGGGGCGCATGGGGTTCCTTCAAGATAGTACAAAATTCAATGAGATACTCCCCTGGCTCAATAACCCGTCAGAATTTATTGACCTTTTCTACTTGCTCCATTAGTGCCAGCTTTATTTTGGTTCGATCAGGTCCCACATATTACCGTAGAGGTCGGCAAACACGGCCACGCGGCCCCAGGTTTCCAGCACAGGTTCGCGTACAATGGTGATGCCCTGATCCAGGAGGTTCTGGTAATCGCGCGCAAAATTGTCGGTATAGAGGAAGAGAAATACGCGGCCACCGGTTTGGTTCCCTACCCTGCTCTTTTGTTCTTCGTTGGCGGCTTTGGCCAGGAGCAGGCAACAGCCGTCTGATCCGGGAGGGGATACCACCACCCATCTTTTGACAGGGTTTAAGACAGTATCTTCTATTAAAGTAAAGTGTAATTTTTGGGTATAAAATGCAATGGCATCATCGTAATCGTCTACTACCAGGGCTATACGCGCTAAGGATTGTTTCATGTGTTTTTGATATCTGGGCGGCAAAAATATTGAATTAAGGAGACATTTGTTTTAAAGCAGCGATGTGATTTGTATTTACACGAGCAATGACCAGAAGATATGCTAACGCTCACAAATGGTTGTACCAATCCAACGCCTCCGCTTCCACTTTTTTCATGAAGTGGTCTTTGGCTTCATTGTAAGCTATGCCATCCTTAAAGTCCCGTAAGGAAATGGTTCTTTTCAAGGTGTCGTACTGTGCAGCAATATCCGGATGGGTTCTCAAATAATCCCTGAAGGCAATATGTCTTGTCCAGTGGATAGTATCCTTTACCAATAAGTGAATATGCGTAACGGACTTAAAATCCTGCCCGATTACAAACGGTTCACCAATATCAACTTTGGCTGGTGCTGTTTGTCCCAGGGGACCGATCAGTCGCACATAAAAGCGCCGGTAAGGCATGGCGGGTTCATGTTTACGGAAATAGGTATACCCGGCTGCCATCATGGGCTGGATGGTTTGATCGAGCTGTGCCTCCTGCCCCACTCCCACCAACATGTCGATGATGGGCTTAGCACCCAAGCCTGGTACAGAAGTACTGCCAATATGCTCTACCACGGGCGCAAGTGGGGCCAGTGCAGCTTCTATGATCGCTTTTTCCTGTTGGAATTTATCTACCCAGGCAGGCTGATAGGTTTCGATGGTAATTTTCATGGTATATGGGATAAAAGAACGGTACGAATGTAAGAAATCCTTTATATTCCATAGATGGATAGCCACGCTATTGCGGCTTGTTCCTTTTTTCAAACTGATCGCGCAGGAGATTGAACAACTCTCCGAAAGAAGTACGCAGACTATTAGCAGAGAGGGCCAGCGGAGAGCCGTAGGCCTTATGATTCATCTGCATCATTTTTCGCTTTATAAAGCTGGTTTGTTTGTTGATATAATCCTCGGGGTTCTTAACATGGATCATAATGAACTTTTGCCGCTGGGCCATCATAATGGTTATGTTCAGCATATCGCTCCAGGGAATGGCCCCTACTGAAATGCCACCGGAATTATCCGTTATGCCGAAGTCATCGATTACAAAGCCAGGCCGGGTGCTGAATAATTTACGGGCAGCATAGACTGCGCAGAGCCCAAAGAAGAGAACGGCGGCCACACCAACAGTCCTTACCACGTATATATTGGAAAGGACAGGGTTGCTAACGGTAGGCGCTTTTACAAGCATCCAGCATCCGCCAACAACAAATAATATAGCGCCTGCCAACAACAGGAGGATCTTCGTTTTGCTGAGCGGAATGGAGATGGGTTGCATTATAAATAAACAATAAGTGAAGGCAAGGTACGATCTGCAGGCCCACCAAGCTAACTATCTTAAAAAAAAGTTACTTTTTTACCAACAGTTGCGAACCATCTACCAACTTCCGGTGTTTCTTTTCTTTCAACTTGATCTGACCTTCCTGCCACGCTGTATGGTTCAGGGGAGTTGGGAAACCTATACTGCTATGATATTCAAATTGGTCCATCGTATATTAACCAATATACCAGCACCAGGTATACTTTTAATGTCCACCTCAACCTGTTTGTATGGAAGCTAATCCTGTTGCGCTACATACAATCAGGGAATTGAAGGACATTGCCGGTCATTCCTGGTATCCGGACGATCTTCAGATCCTGCTACGCAAGCCTAAGGGCCATGAACACCATTTTCACCAACCTTTCCGGTCCGACTCCTACTGGGTTGTTCTTGTTTCGAATAAGCAAGCAGCTGATTCTCTGAGTATTCAATTGAATTCCCAGGAATATGTATTGCGGGAGAATGACCTCCTGATCGTACCGCCGCACACCATACGGCAGCCATCAGATTCAGCGCACAGCTGCGACCTCGCCTGCGTGGCCTTCAGGCCCGACTTCCTTTTTGAAGCCGGCATATCCCAAAGACATATAGACTCTTTCGAATACCTCTCCCGCAGTCCTTGTACCCACCTGCAGTTGTCTCCGGAAGATGCCTCCCGGTTTATGGCAGTGATCAAAATGTTGCAGGAAAAGAACTTTGCCGAAGACGACAATCCTTTTGCCGCCGAGGTGGTACGCCATTTTTTTAATGTCTTCCAGTTTGAACTGGCCGGCCTGTATTACAAGTATTCCAACCAGAAAAAGTTGGTGCATGACCGCAAAGAGGAGCTGCTGTGGCGGTTTCTGGCCTTACTGCCGGAGCATGTGAAGACCGAACGCAGCTTACAGTTTTACGCCAACAGACTTTATGTAACGCCGAAATACCTTACCCAAACAGTAAAGAAGGTGTCGGGGAAAACGGCCGGCAAGTATATTGATGACCTGGTGATCGTTGAAGCCAAGAATTTACTACGTGATCCCTCTTTGACCATTGCCCAGGTGGCAGACCATCTCTATTTCAGTGATCAATTCTTTTTCAGCAAATTCTTCAAACGTTATACAGGGGTAACCCCCTCCGACTATCGAAAACGCGCTTAGTGATGTACGATACAAAAGCCGTTGCCTTTATGGCAACGGCTTTTGTGTGCCTGCCAGCGGGGATTCCGGCGCCTAGAACAAACCCGGACTACTATTGTTCGAGGTGTTGAAATGTATTTTATAAAATATTTCAGGTGCATGCAACGAGAAGAATTTTAGACATATTACGGGGACTTTCAGACATTGCCGAAATGTCCGGTCATCTTCAACTTTGTGCTTATTCCAATGCCGGAATAAACAAGTGGAAAGTTGATACATGCGAAATATACTAAAGCAAAAGGTTTCATTGTTTCGGGACGCGGATCTGATCAGAGAGCAAAACGTTTATCCTTACTTCCGGGTAATTGAGTCGGGACAGGACACAGAGGTTATGCTAAATGGAAAGCGTGTGTTGATGTTTGGCTCTAATTCCTATTTAGGCCTTACCAATCATCCAAGGATAGCCGAAGCTGCCAGCCGTGCTATTGAAAAATATGGCAGCGGCTGCGCCGGTTCCCGTTTTTTAAATGGTACGCTTGATCTTCATGTAGAGTTGGAAAGCAGGCTGGCTGCGTATACAGGAAAGGAAGACGCTGTCCTTTTCAGTACCGGCTTTCAGGCCAACCTGGGCGTACTATCTGCCCTGGCTGGCCGCGCAGATTGCCTCTTACTGGATGAGTATGATCATGCTTCGATCATCGATGGCAGCAGGCTTTCTTTTTCGAAAGTGATCAAGTACCGCCATAATGATATGGAAGACCTTGAACACCGCCTCAGAAACCTTCCCACAGATGCTTTCAAACTGATCGTTACAGATGGCATTTTCAGCATGGAGGGGGATATAGCCCGCTTGCCGGAAATAGCCGTGCTGGCCGATAAATATGGCGCCGCCATTATGGTAGATGATGCCCATGCCCTGGGTGTAATTGGCGCCAATGGTGCAGGCACCGCTTCTCACTTTAACCTTACACAGGAAACGGACCTGATCATGGGCACCTTCAGCAAATCGCTGGCTTCCCTGGGCGGCTTTATAGCAGGCGACCGGGATGTAATCGATTATCTGAAGCACAAAGCCAGGTCACTCATCTTCAGCGCCAGTATGACACCCGCTTCTACAGCCAGCGTGATTGCAGCCCTCGATATTATAGCAGAAGAACCTGAGCGCATCAATAAGTTATGGGACAATACCAACCACATGACGATGCTGCTGAAGGAAAATGGGTTTAATACAGGTGATACGCAAAGCCCCATCATTCCAGTGCGGATCGGCGACAACCATAAAACCTTCCTGTTTACGAAAGCGTTGCAGGACAATGGCATTTTCGTGAACCCGGTCGTATCGCCGGCTGTTCCCTCAGAATCATCCCTCATAAGGCTCTCCTTAATGGCCACCCATTCCTTCAGCCAGATTGAAGAAGCAGTGGACAAGATGAGAGAGACAGCCCTTATGCTGGGCATTGGCCTCGAATTGAAAAAGGCAAGCGCATGACTGGTATCGTAACTGTACGTACATCGAAGCAACTGAAAGCTTTTATTGATTTCCCACACGATCTGTATGCGGGTGACAACAACTATGTACCGGAGCTTTTCATTGCACAGCGCGACCTGCTGACACCCGGTAAACATCCTTTCCATGACCATTCAAAGGTGCAGCTTTTCCTGTTTTACAGGGATGGCGCCATCAGTGGAAGGATTGCTGCCATCCT
This sequence comes from Paraflavitalea soli, assembly GCF_003555545.1. Taxonomy (GTDB): domain Bacteria; phylum Bacteroidota; class Bacteroidia; order Chitinophagales; family Chitinophagaceae; genus Paraflavitalea; species Paraflavitalea soli. The sequence continues at coordinate 2,676,822 of NZ_CP032157.1, forward strand.
GAATAACAACCACAATCTTTTTAATAATACGACCGACGGGTTCTTTGGCTTTTTTGAATGCATCAATGACCTCGATATAGCTGCTGCTTTGTTTGCATCTGCTGAACAATGGCTAAAGGAACAGGGCGCTACTACCATTATTGGTCCGGTCAACCCATCCACCAATGAGCCTTGCGGCTTGCTGCTGGAAGGATTTGATCTGCCACCACTGGCTATGATGGTCTATAACAAACCTTATTACGCTTCGCTGATGGAGGCCATTGCCCTGCGCAAGAAAGTCGACCTGCTGGCTTATGACCTGCCCATCGGCATGGTGGATGACCGGCCATTGCAACTGGAAGAAAAACTACTGGCCAGGCTAAAGACAAAGGACATCACCATCCGCGCTGTTAATAAGAAAGACCTCGCCAATGAGGCACTGAAAGTGAAGGAAGTGTACAATGCTGCCTGGGACAAGAACCTCGGCTTTGTACCGATGACGGACAAGGAATTCAGCTACCTGGCCAAAGACCTGAAGATGGTGCTGGATGAGCAGTTTTGCCTGATTGCAGAACACCAGGGTAAGCAAGTGGGCTTTGCTTTGGCGATCCCTGACATCAACCAGATACTGATCAAGGTGCGGCGTGGCAGATTACTTCCCACAGGCATCTTCAAACTCCTGCTCGGCATGAAGAAGGTGAACCGTGTACGTGTGCTGGCGCTGGGTGTTGTGAAAGATTACAGGAAGTTGGGTATTGAAGCCTGCTTTTATGCCGCCATTATCAGGAGGGCTGGTGCACGCAAGATGACGGGAGGCGAAGCCTCCTGGATACTGGAGGACAATGAACTGATGAATCAGGGCATTAAAAGAATGAATGGCAAGGTATATAAGCGCTACCGAATCTACGAAAAACCCCTATGAAGGAAAGAATTCTCATAACAGGAGCAAGTGGCTTCATTGGGTTTCATTTGATTGAAGCAGCCCTGAGCAGAGGATTTACCGTTTATGCAGCCGTACGGGCTGGCAGTGATGTGCAGCATTTGAAGGGATATGATATCGGGTTCTGTGAATTGAATTATACGAATGTAGAGCTGTTGGCAAAACAGCTGGAAGAAATAGGATGTCAATATATTATTCATGCAGCCGGCACTACGCGGACGGGCTCGCAGGAAGCCTATAACGCTATCAATGCGGGTTATGCAGTAAACCTGGCCCGTGCAGCGATGCAAGGGTTAGGCAGCAAGCTGCTAAAGTTTGTTTTCATCAGCAGCCTGGCAGCACTCGGCCCATTGAACAACCGGGAAATGCTGATCACGGAAGAAATTGTTCCTGCTCCCGTAACAGCTTATGGAAGAAGTAAGTTGCTGGCAGAGCGCCAGCTTCAGGTACTCCCACTCCTTCCGCTGATCATCTTACGCCCCACTGCAGTCTATGGACCGCGGGAAAAGGATATCCTGATCATATTGCGCGCTATTAGTCGCGGTATGGAAGCCTATATCGGGAAAATTGAACAGCAACTGAGTTTTGTGTATGTAAAGGACCTGGCTTCTGTTGCTATTAATGCTTTGTGTACTGAGCTGTCGGGTGTGGCTTTTAATATTTCTGATGGCCGGAGTTACGGGCAATATGAGCTGGCTGAGTTCTCCAAGCAGATACTGAACAGGAAAACATGGCGGCTACATGTGCCGCATGGCATGATCAAAGCCCTTGCCTTTGGGATGGAGCGGGTGTACGGATGGCGGGGCAAGACACCAGCACTCAATGTAGAAAAACTGAACGAACTCACGGCCGTGAACTGGCACTGCAGTATCGATAAGGCGAAAGCAGCGCTGGGGTTTTGTCCCCGGTATACCCTGGAGCAGGGACTCAGGGAGACCTTACACTGGTACCGTCAACACAATTGGATATAATTATTAAAATAAGGATTATGAAAGAACAAGTATTGCCGGCAGAAGGAAAATTAGGCATCCTGCTCCCTGGGTTGGGCGCAGTAGCATCTACAATGATCGCAGGAGTTATCGCAACCAATAAAGGCTTATCCAAACCGATCGGATCGCTCACGCAAACCGGGCATATCGAATTGGGTAGTGGAACAGGAGACCGTTTTCCTTTGATCAGGGATTTCGTTCCCCTGGCCAACCTGGAAGATGTGGTGTTTGGAGGATGGGATATTTATGAGGACAATGTATACCAGGCAGCCACGCATGCACGGGTGCTTGACCAGCGTTTGCTGGACTCCATCAGGCCCGAACTGGAACTCATAAAGCCGATGCGCGCCTTTTTTGACAGGGATTATGTAAGGAACCTGGATGGCAAATTTATCAAGCAATCAGCTACCCGGTGGGATGCCGCCCAGGAGCTGATCAGGGATATTGACAATTTTAAGAAGGCCAATAACCTAAGCCGTGTGGTGGTGATCTGGACAGGCTCTACAGAGAAGTATATCGAGGCATCAGCCGTACATGAAACCATCGCTTCTTTTGAAGCGGGGCTCAAGAACAATGATGCAGCGATTGCGCCCAGCATGGTATATGCCTATGCAGCCGTGAGCCAGGGCATCCCCTTTATCAATGGCGCACCGAATTTAACGACCGATATTCCTGCTATTATACAGCTTGCCCGCAAGAACAAGGCAGCTATTGGCGGCAAGGATTTCAAAACAGGGCAAACCCTGATGAAAACGGTGGTGGCGCCTGGTTTGGCAGCCCGCTCACTGGGTGTTTCAGGCTGGTACTCTACCAATATCCTGGGCAACCGGGATGGGCTGGTACTGGATGATGAAGAGAATTTCAAAACGAAGGAAGTTTCCAAGTTAGGCGTACTGGAAGACATTTTGCGTCCGGACCTGCATCCCGATCTGTATGGCGACCTGTACCACAAGATCCGGATCAATTATTATCCTCCGCATGGAGACAATAAGGAGAGCTGGGACAATATCGACATTTTTGGCTGGTTGAACTATCCCATGCAGATCAAGATCAATTTCCTCTGCCGTGATTCTATTCTTGCAGCGCCGCTTGTGCTTGACCTCGCGCTATTTGCCGATCTGGCCCAGCGCGCAGGCATGTATGGTGTGCAGGATTGGTTGTCTTTTTACCTGAAGTCACCGCAAACGCAACATGGCGTACCAGCAGAGAATGATATTTTCAAACAACTGAATACCCTGAAAAATGTTTTGCGCACGATGATGCAGGAAGAACCCCTGGATATTCCTGCGCTGACAGCGACCCAGGAAACTGTGCCGGCACTATGACCAACATTGCCAGCATAATTGCAACTGCGGGGGGTATTGGCTTCATCCCAAAAGGTGGAGGCACAGCCGCCGCAGTTGTTTTTTGTATTGCCTGGTACTTTTTCCCGATGGGATATAATTACCAGGTCTTACTGCTGATCCTGCTGCTGGCGGCAGGCACCTGGAGCGCCACCAGGATGGAAGCGGTATGGGAGCATGACAGCAATAAGATCGTCATCGATGAGGTGGCAGGCATGATGATCACGCTGGCTTTCCTGCCTCATAACCTTGTTTATATTTTTATTGGTTGTGTGTTGTTTCGCTTTTTTGATATCGTCAAGCCGCTGGGCATCAGGAAGGCAGAGTTGCTGCCCCGTGGCGTGGGGGTAATGGCGGATGATGTGCTGGCAGGCGTGTACGCGCAGGTGCTACTCAGGATCATGGTGATGGCTAAATTGTTTTGACATGATCACTTTTTTGAAAGCCAATATGGCTTCACTGGTGGCTTCGGGATGTGATTTTTTGATGACGGTACTGCTGGTACAATGGTGTAATGCACCGGTAGTACCAGCGGCGGCAGCGGGTACTATAACAGGTGGCGTGATCAATTTCTTAATAGGCAGGCATTGGGTTTTTCAGGCGGAGGATGACAGGGCAGTAAGACAGCTTTTCAAATACGCGCTGGTATGGACCGGCAATTTGTTGTTAAATACGGGAGGAGTATTCCTCCTTGCTTCCTGTGCCGGGTTTCATTATGCGGCATCGAAAGTGGTTACTTCGCTACTGGTTGCTTTCCTGTATAATTATCCGTTACAAAAAAATTTTGTGTTTAGCAATAATTGGTAGATGATGAGCAGTTTGATTGATTTCAGGAAAGGATTAACCTTATTCGTTTTTGTTACCTGCCTGGCGTTTGGTGCACAGGGACAAACGGTGGTGAAAGGTATTATAAGGGATGCGCAAACCCGCACCCCGCTTTCTTTTGTGAGCGTATATTTCAAAGGCAGCAAGGGCGTGGTGAGCGACGAGGATGGCAGGTATTCAATTTCCACCACCAACCCGAAAAATATAACGTTGCAGTTTTCCTTTGCCGGGTATAAGGTATTGCAGAAAACGATCGTTGCCGGCACCACACAAGACCTCGATGTTGTTATGGAACCGGAGGAGATGGAAGCTGTGGTGGTGAACAAGAGAAGAAGGACCAAATACAGCAATAAGAACAACCCGGCGGTAGACCTGATCAGGAAGGTAGTGGACAACAGGGACCGCAACCGAATGAGCGCTGCTGATTTCTTACAATACCAGCAGTACGAGAAAATGGAGCTTTCTCTTACCAACAAACCGGAAAAGCTGATGAACAACCGGCTTTTGAAGAATTACAGGTTCCTGGTAGAGAACCAGGATACTTCGAAGATCGAAGGGAAAAGCCTTGTGCCTATTTATATCGAAGAAACTATCTCCAACAAGTTCTACCGTAAAGCCCCCCGCAAGGAAAAGACCTATGTACTGGCCAAAAAGAAAGTGAACCTTGGTGAGTTTGTAGACAATGACGGTATTACCCGCTACCTGAATAGCATGTACATGCCTATCGACATTTACGAGCCCAATATTACTTTACTGTCGAATCAATTATTAAGTCCCATTTCGGACCTCGCTCCTACTTTTTACCGTTTCTACCTGCGGGATACTATCGAATTAGATGGTATCAAACTGGTGCGTTTGAATTTCGCCCCCCGCAATCCCAATGACCTTTTGTTCAGGGGAATGATGTACGTGACCCTCGACAGTAACTATGCGGTGCAGAAGATACAAATGGAGCTGACCAGGCATGCCAACCTCAACTGGACAAGGGAGCTGCGTATTAAACAGGATTTCGAGCGTGGTACCGATGGCCGGTACCATGTAGTCATGAGCGATATACTTTCAGAGTTTGCCTTATCTAAAAAAGCTTCCGGTGGCCTGGTGGGTGAACGCTCTGTTTCTTACAAGGATTACGTGATCAACCAACCGGGCCCCGATTCGGTATATGAAGGCAAAACTGAAGTGATGGTGGATGCACCTGCTGCCACTACGGATAGTTTTTTGGTGGTAAACCGGCATGCAGCCCTCTCTGCTACGGAGGAGAAGGCCTACACGAATATGGACAGCCTTAAAAATATGAGGTCATACCGGCGGCTGATGGATTGGGCTACTTTCTTCCTGGCCGGGTACAAAGCTGCCGGGCCATTTGACATCGGACCGGTCAATGCGTTTTATAGCTTTAACCCGGTGGAAGGATTCAGGCTCCGGTTCGGTGGACGCAGTACACCGAAGTTCAGCAAGCGGCTTTATTTTGAGACCTATGCCGCTTATGGCTTTAAAGACGAGAAATTCAAGTATTTTTTATCAGGCGCTTACTCCTTCAACGCAAAATCCATTTATTCTTTCCCCCTGAATTTTCTGCGGGTGAGCTTCCAGCATGATACGAAGATACCGGGACAGGAACTACAGTTTGTACAGGAAGATAACTTCCTGCTTTCTTTTAAGCGGGGAGATAACAACAAATGGTTATACAACGACATCTTCACGGCAGAATATGTGCGGGAGTTTGGTAAGAATATCAGTTACACATTTGGGTTTAAGAACTGGAAGCAACAGGCCGCAGGCACTATTGTTTATCAAAAGCCCAATGGCAGCGATCTGACCACGGTTCCGGATATCACTACCACCGAGCTTTCCGCAGAGCTGCGCTGGGCACCTCATGAGCAGTTTTACCAGGGCAAGGCCTATCGTATCCCTATCTATAATAAGTACCCTATTTTCCGCCTTCGTTATATTTCCGGTATCAAGGGCCTTGTCAATGGCGATTACGATTATCAGCAGGTAACGCTTAATATATTCAAACGGTTTTACCTGTCACAATTTGGTTATGCAGATGTGGTTACAGAAGGGGGTTATACTTTTGGACAGCTCCCCTACCCGCTGCTTACCATCCACCGGGCCAACCAGACCTATGCTTACCAGCTTAACTCTTTCAATATGATGAACTTCATGGAGTTTGTAAGCGATCATTATGTGTCTGTAAGTACGGACTATTATTTCAACGGGTTTATTTTCAATAAACTGCCACTGATCAAAAAGCTGAAACTGCGGGAAGTGGCTGGCTTCAAACTGCTGTATGGCGGTGTGCGAAAGGAAAATAATCCTGCTTACAACAAGAATACATTCTTGTTCCCTACAGATGAAGATGGTAAAACCACCACTTTTTCACTGGACAAGAAGCCCTATATAGAAGCCAATGTGGGCATTGGGAACATTTTTAAAGTACTCCGCGTAGACCTGGTGAAGCGGCTTACTTATCTCGAGAATCCGGATGCGCCGGACTGGGGCATCAGGGCAAGGGTAAAGTTTGATTTTTGATCTAAATCTTCAGACTATGAGTCAGATCGTTTTGCGTGATCGTTTACAAAAAGGTATTTATGGTATTATAGACCCTGTAGTCAGGGGCCTGGTGAAGGTGGGCGTAACACCCAATTTCGTAACCACCACCGGCCTTGTATTGAATATTGGTGTAGCGGTCGTTTTTATTGTAGGGGCCGAGGAAGGCAACCGGGGAGACCTGTCGTATGTGGGCTGGGCAGGTGCTTTGATCCTGTTTGCCGGTTTGTTTGATATGCTGGACGGCCAGGTAGCCCGGATCGGCAATATGAGTTCCCGCTTTGGTGCCTTGTATGATTCCGTGCTGGATCGCTATAGTGAGATGTTTATGTTCCTGGGTATTTGTTATTACCTGGTGGCCCATCACTATTTCTTAAGCTCCCTGTTTGCCTTTATAGCACTTATCGGTTCCATGATGGTGAGCTATACGCGGGCCCGCAGTGAGGGATTGGGTATTGAAAACAAGGGCGGGTTGATGCAAAGGCCGGAAAGGGTGGTATTGACGGCCGTGTCGGCTATCGCCTGCGGCATTACCGCCTCTGTTATTGGCGGCGATTATAAGCTATCGGTACCAGGAATCCCATTCCATGTATTTGAAACGATGTCGGTCTTTACGATCCCTATTACGGTAATGGCTGTATTGACCAATATTACCGCTATTAAAAGGTTAATGGATGCTAAAAAAGCACTTGATAATAAAGTATGAAGCGTAATCTTTTTTTGATGGCCTTGTGCTGCCTGACTTTTTTGCTTGGTGCAGCACAACAGGGCTTTCCCGTTCCGGAAAGAGATGTGCTGCAGCTGTTTTACCTGCAACGGACGCCCAACCACAACACTGTTGTGTATGAATTAAATTTCAAGGATGGCAAATTGGATGTACGCAATCCTGTTCATCCTTTCTGGATCCGGTATACAGAGCAAAAGCAACGGGCAGAGTTGAGCTGGATCCAGCGAACTTTTGCTTATGGCGTAAAAGCAAAGATGCAGGCGGATAGCAGCTACATCATTAAGCTGGTCTCTTATTCGCATTTTTCAATGACCCTGAAGAAAGGGGCAGACGGCAAATACAAGATATATGCGCCCATCAACCAGCAATTGATGGTACTGGACCGTATTTTTGTTAAGATCACCGGCGGCTCTATGTGGTCGCCCGATATAGAGTATTTCGAATTGAGTGGCTGGGACCCGGCTACCGGCAAAGCTGTTTCAGAACGAAAGAAGGTCTTAAAGGATGTGGCCAAAAGTTGATTTCCTGTTTTAAATTTTGTGGTGATGAAAAAGCTGTATGTTTCAAATGGTACCGAATCGGTGAGGATGTTCAAAAGCAACTGGATGGAAGCTTTGTCAAAAGTTCACTTTTCAGTTCCCCTGTTTATTTATATCCCCGTGATCGGGTTCATGACCTGGCGTGCTTTTGATGGGGGTATATCGCTGGTTTATTATTTCCTGTTCCTGGCAGCGGGTATCATTGTATGGACCGCCACAGAATATCTATTGCACCGCTTTGTTTTCCATTTTGAACCCTCTTCCGATTGGGGCAAGCGCATCCATTTTATTTTCCATGGTGTGCACCATGATTATCCCAAAGATGCCAAAAGGCTGGTGATGCCGCCCTCTGCCAGCATTCCGCTGGCCATTGGTTTTTACTTCCTGTTTTACATGCTGTTTGATAACAAGCTCTACCTGTATCCATTCTACAGTGGTTTTATTGCTGGCTACCTGGCATATGATATGATGCATTATGCCATGCACCATTATAATTTTAAAAGCTCCCTAATGAAGCAGGTGAAACAACACCATATGCTGCACCATTATGATGATCCCACCAAGGGATATGGAGTCAGCTCCTCCTTGTGGGACGTTATTTTAAGATCTGGTTTTCCCAGGAAGAAGAAAAGCTAATATGTTCAACACTATCCCGGCCCCATTTTTTGCTCCCAGGACCCTATTGGTAACAACGCTCATCTCTGTTACTTACCTGCTCCTGTCTATACTACTGGTAGGTTTTAAGCAGGACCAACTTGTATTGATAGTTATCTTTAATGGGCTGTACTATAGCTCGGGCATTACCCGGAAATTCATCACCGGCTTTTCAATATTCATTGTTTACTGGATCATCTTTGACTATATGAAGGCCTTCCCCAATTACCTGTTCAGGGATGTGCATATTGAAGGGTTGTACCATGCCGAAAAAGCATGGTTTGGTATTACCACCGACACAGGGGTCCTTACCCCCAATGAATACTTTCAGCAGCACCATCATTGGACATTGGACCTGCTGAGTGGTGTATTTTACCTGTGCTGGGTGCCTATTCCGTTGTTGTTTGCTTCCTGGTTGTTCTTTAAGAACCGGCCTTTGTTCCTGCAGTTTGCCCTTGCTTTTTTTGTGGTGAACCTGCTGGGGTTTGTGGTCTATTATATTTATCCGGCAGCACCGCCCTGGTATGTACAGGAACATGGGTTTAATTTTGTGGCTTCGACACCCGGTAATACAGCCGGCCTGAAACGATTTGATGACCTGGCAGGCGTAACCATTTTTCAATCCTTGTATGCCAAGGGCTCCAATGTTTTTGCGGCCATGCCTTCTTTGCATTCGGCTTACCCCGTCATTGTGTTGTTTTATGGAGCCAAAGGCCGGCTCGGGTATATTAATATTATTTTTGCCGCGATCATGACAGGCATCTGGTGCTCGGCTGTATATACGAGCCATCATTATGTGTTGGATGTGCTGGCAGGTATGTGCACAGCCGCAGCCGGTATTATCCTGGTAGAGCGGAGCATTGCCGGCCGGGGATGGTTTTCGAGGTTCTTCGATGCTTATTTGCGTAAAATTATTTAACCCACTTGTATATGACCGGTCCTTCTTCCTTACCCGACAAACAGGCAATTCTTACAAGGCTGAGCAGCGGTGATTTTGATGCTTTCCTGTATGATTGTGATGGTACGTTGGCTGATAATATGGGCGCACACAAGGCTTCTTACCGGGCTGTGGCAGCCATGTACGGGTTTGAGCTGGATGATGCCATTATTGATGAACTGGCCGGCTGGCCTATTATCCAGGTGGCTGAAGAGATCAAAAAGCGGTACCACGCCGATTTTGATCCCGTGGTTTTTACCCAGCAGAAGAATACCATGTATGAAGTATCTTTTATCCAGGAAACCCAACCGATCGAATTTGTAGTGGAGCATTTAAAGGCCCATGCAGGCAAGGTGAGGATCGCGGTGGTATCGGGCGGCAGCCGTGCTTCGGTGTCACGCACCCTCCGGATGCTGGGCATCAGTAACCTGGTGGAGGTATTGATATGTGCGGGAGAAACGGCGCGCGGCAAACCTTTTCCCGATCCTTTTTTGGCCGCTGCCGCCAAACTGGATGTAGCACCTGCCCGTTGCCTGGTATTCGAAGATGGGCTTCCCGGTGTGCGGGCAGCAGAAGCTGCGGGTATGCGGTGGATACGCATCGACCACGTGTAATCCCTCCTACCCTTTCAGCCATTTGTTCTTATGGGCCAGGGATATCACCTGTGCGCGGGAGTTGACATGCAGCTTATCATAAATATTGGCGATGTGTTTCCGGATGGTGAGCACGCTTACCTGCAATTCCACCGCGATACGCTTGGCATCCCATCCGCTTACCATATGTTGTAAAATCTGTTGTTCTCTTTCGGTAATGTTGACCGGTATCTCCTGCGTAGTAGTTATTTCCTGCGCCGGACTGGTAGCGCGGCTTAATAACTGCAGGGCCTTGCGGGCAATCGCCGGGCTCATGGGGGCGCCGCCGGTCTGCAGCACTTCCACTACGGCAGCTTCCAATACAGCGGCCGGTTCATGTTTCAATATATACCCCGATGCACCCGCCCTGATGGCTTCAAATATTTTAGCATCGTCATCAAACACTGTGAGCACAATAAACTGGATATGCGGATACAGTGACTTGGCAATACGGATGGTTTCAATACCGTCCAGCTCAGGCATTTCAAGGTCCATAAAGATCACTTCCGGCAAACCCGTATGGGACAATCCTTTTAGCTGCTCCAGGCACTCGTTGCCATTACGCGCTACAAACACGAGCTCCATCCGTCCGGACACCTTTAGCTTCTGCATAAAAGTATTCCGGTTTACTGCATTGTCTTCTGCCAGTGCTATCCTGAATTCCATGGTATCAATTTTTAATGTGCACAGGTTCGATGGTCACTTTAGTCCCTGAAGGCATCACGGCTTCCCAGGTGATATGCCATCCTGCTACCGAGGCCCGGGCCTGCATATTCTTCAGTCCATTGCCTCCACCCTGTAATTTATTCATTTCCTGGTTTATACCCCGGCCATTATCGGTAACACTTATTTTCCAATGGCTATTGCTTTCCACCTCTACCCTGATCTGGCTGGCGGCACTGTGTTTGACTACATTCGTAATCGCTTCCTGTATCACCTGGAATAGATGGAAGGCCTGGGTGGGCGGTATCGAAATATCCTGCTCAATATGTTCTATTACATCCATCTCTATGCCCTGGTGACTTTTCCGGATACGATGGAGAAACACTTTGATCCGGTCGCTGATGGCCGTGAGGGTAAGGCTGTCTTTGTTCAAAGCCCAGATGGTATCACTTAATTGCGCCACCATGGTCTGGGAATTGTTTTTCAGTTCGGCCATGGCCGTACGGTTTTCTTCACTTACTCCATTGGCCTGTATGAAATCGAGGTTGGAGGCAATGGAAGCAGCATAGGCCCCCAGGTTATCATGCAGGTCGGCCGCAATGCGTTTGCGCTCATTCTCTTCTGCATCGGCGATGGCTTTGATGGCCAGGTGTTTTTCCTGTTCGATCAGTTTTTCCATTTTGAGCCGTTGTTTTTTGCGGTAATCCCGGAACACCATAAAGGAAATGACAATTACCAGGGCGCCTGCACTGAGCCCCAATAATAAGATATTGTTCTTTTGGGCAATGGTAAGTTGTTGTTGTATGATCGTGTTCTCCTTTTTCTGTACCTCGTATTTGGTTTGTATTTCTGCAATGGCCAGTTCTGCTTCCGCATCCGACAAAGAGTCTTTGGCAAGTATGATCTGCTCCAGTGTTTGCTCATAGTTTTTTGTATCGCCTTTGATCTTATAGCATTGGGCCAGCAGGTCATAATAGCCAATACGCAGGTTGAGGGTATTGGTAAAGTTTTTTGCCGTACCGGTCACCGCAGTGTGTACATCTCCCCGCTGAAGTTTGTCATTGCAGTAGGCGATCGCCTTGTCTATTTGTTTGGTGGTGATGTAAAAATTGATCAGTGAAATATGATCATCTGTCCATACGGCTCCATCGCCCAACTTTTCTCTCACATGGATCATTTCCTGCAGCGCCGATTCTGCTTTGTTATGTTCGCCGGCCTTCAGGTAGATATTGGATTGCCTTTGCAGGGCCATTGCCAGGGTGTTGAGGTTTTGTCCATTCCTTAATAGCCTGATCCCTTTTTCGCCATAATAGATCGCTGAATCCAGGTGATCACTTAATAAATGCGCCTGGGCCAGGTTTACATACACAGCCGCACGCGCCATATTGTACCGGGGCAATTCATCCAGGTAAGCCAACGCCCGCCGCAGCCATTGCAGCGCTTCCGTAGGCGCTTCCCGGGCGATCGCGATGGAGCCGATCGTATTCATATTGGTACTGATGACCATCGTATCCCCCAGCTTTTCAGCTTCCCGCACAATGTTGTATAAATTGGCCAATGCTTCCGTGTATTTGCCCCGGCTTCCATAATACAGCGCCTGCTGCCTGGCTGCTTTGAAGTAGATGGGCCTTTCCGCAGGTAGGGTAACCTTGTTTGCTTTTAAGACGGGCTCAATAACAACTACCGCACTATCCACCCACCCCCACCTGAAATAATCGTTGGCAACGGCTATCTCTGCCAATGCCATGGCTTTTTTATCACCTGTTTTGATAGCCATTTCTCTTGCCTTGTAGGCATAATGATCGAGTGTATCGCGGTTCACGCTTTGGTATTCTTCGCAAAGACCCAGTATGGCAGTCAGCTTGTCCCTGTCATTACCGGCGCGATAGACAGCCTGTAATAAACTGTCTATCGTGCCGGTTTGAGCAACCGTGATGGTTACAAACATCAACTGTATGATCAGGACTATCGTAAAGCGGATCATCCAAGCAGTATTATTCCTCAAACTTACCGGTTTCCGGGTTACTGGCTACATTGGCCGGCTATTATTTGCTGCTGGGTGGGATTGTAAGCATTGCTGGTAACATAATACCCACCGGAAATAGCCCCTGCCTTCACCACTTTGGTAATACCGCAGAAATTCTTCAATACCTTGTTCTCATTGATGGTGATGCTCGTAATGGCGCCGTCCACATTGCTGAGCCCATTGAGGTTGGCCAGTTTATCGTTTTGGCCGATCGTCATACCATAGCGCATCGCTTTTACTTTTTCCAGGCCATCCAGGTTGAGCAATTCAGGGTTGCGGGCCACATATATGCCCACTATATTGGTGATGGATGTCAGCCCGGCAAGGGAAGTCAGCTTGGTATTATCGCCAATATAGATCAAACGGTTTTCATTAAGGCCCGAGGAGGTTAGTTTGGCCAAACCACCCAGCCCGGTTAACCCTGTTGTCATGATCCTGAGGTCTTGTCCCACACTCTCCAGGTTGGCGAATCCTGAAATATCCGTCAGGTTCTTGCCGCCGATATTGAACATAGCCCCTACTGTCTTCAGCATGGTAAAACCTTTGATGCTTTTCAGCGGACCATCGTATCCTGCCAGCCTGTCTCCCGACCCTGCCGCTGTTTCCAATCCCAGGGAGAACCTGACATTGGTCAACTTGTTAAATCCACCTATCGTTTGCAGCTTGATGCTGGCGCCCGGGATATTGGCATTTGAAATAACAAGATCACCGTCTACGTTTTCCAGGTTGGCAAATCCATCCAGGTTTAGGATACCCGGGCAATTTTGGATCACAAATCTTCCAACCGTCTTCAACGCCGGCAGGTCGAAACTTGTAAGTGCCTGCACGGTTTCAAAACCGCCTACCATATTAAACGAAATGGGCAGCTTTTCCAGGGCATTCATATTGATAGTGGCCAATTTCACATTGTGCGTAAGGTCTACAGCATCTGCTTCCTTGAACAAGGGTAAGGTGAGGGTGGTCAATTCGCCATTGTCCTTGCAGGTAATATTCCCTTTTTCGTACAAGGGGAAATGAGCTGTTTTCAATGCCTTGTTGAGGTTAATGCTCAACCCTGCGGTAGACTTTAATTTATTGCTTACCGCTGTTATATCCGTAAGCGCCTCATTGCGCGTAAGCGTTACCCAATCCGTGACAATGGAAGGTATGTTAATCCCATCGAGGGTGGTCAGTTTGGGACACTGATCGATGGTAAGCCTGGCCGTGCACACTATATTTTTCAATCCGCTTACCGAAGTAAGGTCCGGGTTATCTATCAGCGTCATGCCCCATGTACCCAGGGTACCACTGGCATTGGTAAACATATTCAGGTTGGTAAGCAAGGTATTGGATAGCTCAATAAAACCGCACTTATCTACCGATTTCAGGTTGGGAATAGACAAGGTTTTCAATAAGGGGTTACCGGTGATCGAAATATTATCATTTCCCAGTGGACTTACCGATTCTATGGAAGGCAGGGTAAGCGCTACCAGCGAAAGGTTGTAGTTGATATGAATGCCTTGTACACTCTTGCTGGCCAGTTTGGGAAAAGCAACGCTGACCAGTTGACCGTTCTCTACCAATGATAACCACGACATCTCTTCCAATTCGGCCAATCCACCCAGGCTGGTAACATTGTTCCTGCGCAATTCCAGTCCCCATACTTTCTTCAGTTTGATAATTCCGCCCAGATCGGTCATATTGGAAACATATAATATACCCGACACCGCTGTATAGCCGGAGTCGATAAATGCTTTCAGGCTGGCGGCATCGTTGATGGAATAATTGCCCTGGAATACTTTGTCCGTGCCTGTACCCGGGCCCGGGCCTGGGTTGTCACATACTTTCACCGCATCCTGTATCATATGCGCCACGGAAGGATTGACATTGATCTTCATATCCTGGCTTTTTTTACCCGTAGCCACGTCATACACCGTGAGCACCACATTGTCGATGCGGTTGGTGAGTGCACGCATGAACAGGTATTGCACCGTAAACCTTCCGTCTGTACCAAAGATGGGGGCTGTTGTACTTTTCACAATGGTATTGCCGCTGCGCATACTGAGGAAGGCATAACCGGTAGTCACGGCTTTGTTTTCGCAGTTCACCGCTTTGCCGTTGACGTTGACCACCGTTTCGCCATTGCCGCCGCCACTGCTGGCGGGAGGAAGGGTAATGGTGATGGTAGAAGGAGGATTGGTGGGCCTGACTTCAATAGTAACACTTTGCCCTTCATCGGCAAATGTGGGTGCAGCCGGAGGAACCTCGCCGCCCGTGGGCGTATAGTTGGGATTGGTGGGATAATCGGGTCCCCCGGGTTGCACCGGCATAACCGTGACCTCCATCACATCGGTCATATTGGGAAGTGGGAAAGTAACGGAACTGGTTCCGCCGGGAGGATTGTTGTTGGGATTGGGTACGGGAGGAGGAAAGGTATTGGTATATAAAGTTGTTTGTGTTTTCTTATCGCGTACCTGCAGGATGAAGTCGGGCGGGTGATTGACAATATTGTCGATGTCTTCCGGTGGCATACTGGTGATGTTGGGCAATATCCAGCGCAGGAACATGGGCAGGATCATCAGGGGATTCCAGTGATCATAGTTCCACACAGAGAAGTGTGTGACCTTACCTACATATTTACCATTCTGGTAAGTGCCCTTTCCTTCCTGTTTCCAGATGCCGGTTGTTTCATCGAAGTACCACATGTCGATGGTGGTGGTGGCCGAGCTTTGCAGCTTTTGTGGTACCGGCAAAGTAACCGTCACTTCCTTGCCGGCTTTGATGGTAAGCTTATTGCCTTTATCATCCAGCAGGTCGAGGTGCGACATGCCATAAGAAATAAGCGCGCCCCGTTGGTTGGCGGCATTGTTGGCTGCCAGGTCGCCCGGCATACGGGCAAAGAAATCGGGACTGGTGGGGTTTACATAATTGGCTACTACGTTTACCTGTCCGGTATACCCGTCGATAGCACTGGCCGGCAATTCGATCTTAATGCCCCCGGTGGATTCAGCCGCACCGCCTGTAGCAGCATTGATGGTGCCGATGCTTTTCATCGTGAGCATTTTGATGAGCGGAGGTTTGGACATACCATTTTTGATGGGCTGGAAGATGCGGGAGCCTTTAAAATAACCTTGCTTTACAGCCGTAAGGTAGGCCCTGGCCTGGTCGAGTTGTACATTCATGAGCATGTAAATGCCGTTCTCATCGGTATTGGTGGTTTTACCACCGCCGGTCACGGCCACACCCGACAGGGGTTTGTCCAGCTCGTCCACGATCCTTCCAAATACATTGGTGTTGACCACCACGCCTTCTTTGGGAAGTTCGGGAATGGGTGGAGGGTTGTCGGTATTGCCGCCGTTGTCGTTCTTGCGACAGGCCTGGCCGATAAGGGTTAAAAGCAGTAAGTAAAGTATTATCTTTTTCATTGCCTGGAACTTAAAGTGATTGATGTATGCAAAAGTTCATCGTTCCG
Source organism: Paraflavitalea soli (assembly GCF_003555545.1). Classification (GTDB taxonomy): domain Bacteria; phylum Bacteroidota; class Bacteroidia; order Chitinophagales; family Chitinophagaceae; genus Paraflavitalea; species Paraflavitalea soli. The sequence goes on from NZ_CP032157.1 coordinate 2,693,080, forward strand.
GCTGCGTGGGAAATACTCAATTTGTAGTAGGGTATGCAGGCTACCCCATAAAATCCTCCATACTCAACTGATTATTACAAAAAGCCGCCGCTTTATGCCCTGTACTGATGGCTTCCGACACCTGGTGATAACCCGGATGTGCAAGATCGCCGGCAGCAAAAACGCCGGGTACTGAGGTCTGCATGGCAGCATCGGTGAGCACTGAACCACTCCGGCTCAATTCGCAGCCCAATAGCACGGCCAATTCATTATTGAATTGTACACGAATAGGTTTGGTATAGACAACAGGACTTGTGCGTATTTGTCCATCGGCCAGGGAAACAATCAGACCTGTATCACTTTCGGCTATACGCACTACGGGTGTTTCTATTAGTGGCCATCCCTTTTGTAGCAGTTGATCTCTTTTAGCAGCGTCTTCCACAGCAGTACCATGCAATAGAAAAGTAAGCTGGCTATTCCATTGACTAAGGCTCATGGCTACTTCCCAGGCAATCATACCTTTTACCAATACCAGCGCAGGCTGATCCCTGACCTCCCAACCATGACAATAAGTACAGTGAAATACCTTTCTTCCCCAGAGTGCCTGCAAACCTTCAATGGGCAAGAGATGATCCGTGACACCCGTGGCCAATATGATCTTACGCACGGTAATGACCTGCTGCTGATCAGTGGTTAGCTGATAGCCTCCTTCGAAAACAGACAAGCCAACCACGGCTTGCGGGGAGATCATTACATGGCCAAACTTGTAAAGATCATTAAGAGCCGCAGCCCGCAGATCAACAGGAGAAACCCCATCATGACCCGAAAAGTTGTGTGACCGCGTACTTGACAGGTTCCTTGGTTTGCCCGTATCAAAGACAATAGTCCTGCGTTTACTCCTGCCCAATGTATGGGCCGCCGCCAGGCCCGCATGACTGCCTCCAACAACGGCTACTTCATAATCCATGATAAGCATAGGCTAATGATTTGCAGCAAAGTTGTAAAATAAAATACAACTTAGTTGCATTAATTACAATTTCCCCTATCTTTGTTTCGATGCGTAACACGAGGCATGCACATACCAAACAACTGATCTCAGCGCTGCTGATGATGCTATTGGTATTGGTACACCTCACCAAAGCCTTGCACATCCATCCTTCCGGCAACACGGGCCACCATTGCCATCAGGAGAACATTATTACCAAGGCAACCATGGTCCACGGCTCCTGTGCGATTTGCGAATTCCAATTGGCCAAAGACGCCCCCTTCACTGGTGAGGTATTGCTGGTGATAGCACCTGTACATATTGCACCTACTTACACCGGGCTGCTAACGAGTATCAACCCCAGCCGCTTATTTACGGTCGAAGGCAGAGGTCCTCCCCTGTCATAATACCCGACACACAGCTTACCAGGTCATAGTATGCCGGACCTCGAAACCCGTGCATATAATTGATCCCCTGTGAGTCTTCTTTCACTGGCATTGTTCCTGTCGGCTACAGCCAGTACTTATTCATCCTTTATTATTTACAGCATTTACTTGTCCAGGGCGACATGTCCTGTTGTGCATACTGAATTGTCGTACAGGCACGCGGTACCCGTGCTGCTATGGCAAGGGAGGAAAATGCCGAACACCTCCATCCGAAAATAGTAGGCGCCAACAATTAAACATTTTCACTATGGAACTCATCAACAAGGATGCACTCATTGCTTCCATTATCAAGGAAAGGGCCTGGGGTACTGCTACACATTGCTGCGGCGGCAGCCATTGCTGCAGCACCCAGGATTAGTGGTTAGTCTGTCGTAAAAAAACAGCGGAGGCCTGCCCTCCGCTGTTCCTATACCTAAAACATTACTGTCATGAGCGCTATCATGCTTACAGAATTGATGCAATACACAAATGAAGATGTGCTCTCCCGCTTTACCGACCTGATGGAGGTTACCAATGAAGAAGCAGCAGACATCTTTACCGAAACAAAGAAATTCCTCTTCATCTGCCGGCAGCCAGGCGTGTTCATCCCCGACGAACTGCTGATCGTAGATGAGATGTGGCACAACTTCATACTCTTCACCAAAGAGTACCAGGATTTCTGCTCCTTCTATTTTGGAGGCTACCTGCACCACACCCCCGCTACCAAAGCCGCCAAAACCCAGTATCGTGCGGAACTGGCGGCTGATGCGGCGGCCGTAAAAAATGAATTCAACGCAAAACTCGCCAGGCTGATGTCGGTTACCTATGATGAACTCGGCCCCGACACCGTGGTGAAATGGTTTCAACAATATCCTATCCAATACAGCAAACAGGTGATCAAAAATCTTCGCAAGCATTGATATGAGTATCTTCCCAAAACGCACAATAGCCGGCAGCTCGGTTACCATTCACTGGAACCTGACCCTTCCCGCAGGTATGGAAACAGCCGTATGTCCCTACGTACGGATCGGCATTATCAGCCCCCGCGGACATACCTACCTACTTTTCGAAGAGCATGTATTGCTGCTGCCATCAACGGCAGCCCCTGCTCCCGCCTACCTACAGCAAAGCGGCGCCTACCAGTATCTCAACAAACATACGCCGCTACTGGTGCTGGCAGCTTACCTGGCAGGCCAGCAGCCACGGGAAAAACTCGTAGAGATACTGACCAATATTCAAAACGGCAGGCACTACTATTTCACCTGGACAGTGCCGCCTGATGCGCCACCCGGCAAGTATACCCTGCTTTCGGAAATGCACCTCGATGGTATGGCCAGGCAATCAGGAACAGCCACCGATGATTTTTTCTATATAGAGCAGCTGGACCTCAGCACCCATGCACACCATGAAGTAACCATCCACAACCCTGGCCCGGAAGCCGTGCCGGTAAAGCTGATTACTTATACCAACAACAACCACCTGCAACCGGAAGCCCTGGAAGTATTTTACCTGGCCCCGCATACCAGCCACGCAGTAACCACCGCCGGCCACATGGTTTTCCTGGTATACAACGAAGAAAGGATCACAGTGCCCCTGCATTGCCTCCGGCAGCCCCGGCCGCTTCGTAACCAGCAATATCTTTTTCTGCGCAAAGAAGAAGCAGGTATACCGGTGACCTATGTATTGCCGCGCGAAGGATACAATGCCTGGCGCCTTACCGGCCCGCAGCGCGAAATATGGGAAGCAGCCGATGGCATGCACACCCTGACGGCCCTACGCGAGAAAAACAGCGCCTTGTATGATGAACTGATCACCCAACAGCTTATCACAGAAATACGATGAACAGATTATTGCCCATCATCCGGATATTGACAGCTCTGTTGTGTACACAACAAGGCTACGCCCAGTCGTTGCCGATATCGCCTGCAAGCGATAGCACCCACCTGCAGGATACGGTGAAAAAAAGCGCCCACGAACTGAAAGCGGTGCAGGTCAGCGCTGCCTCTGCCGGCAGCCTGCAACAATCTACCCGGGCAGTGACAGTTATTGATGCTAAAAAATATTATACCCGGCCAGCCACGGTGCTGGGTCTTATCAACCAGTCGCCCGGTGTAAGGGTGCGCCAGGATGGCGGACTGGGCAGCCAGGCCGATCTTTCGATCAATGGCATCAGCGGCAGGCAGGTAAAATTCTTTATCAATGGCATTCCCGCTGATTTCCTCGGAGCAGGCAATCGCCTCAACATTATTCCCGTCAATGCCATTGACCGCATAGAAGTATACAAAGGCGTGGTGCCCATCGAGCTGGGCAGTGATGCACTTGGCGGAGCCGTGAACATCGTTACCCGACAGGAACTATCCAGTTATACGGATGCTATGTATAGCATTGGCTCCTTTAACACGCACAAGGCCGCTATCAATACCTACCGAAACATAGGGCATCATCTTTTCATACGGGCAGGAGGCTTTTACAACTATAGTGATAACAATTATACCATCACCGCTGATGTGCCCGATCAAATGGGTAACCCGGTACCACAAAAGGTAAAACGGTTTCATGATCGCTATCGTGATTACCAGTTGAATGCAGAAGTAGGTATTACCCAGCAAAAGTGGGCTGACCTCTTTAGTGTACATGGCTCCTTTTATTTGATGGACAAAGATGTGCAGCACAATATGGTGATGACGGAACCTTATGGCGCTATTACCCGGCAGGAGCATACCTGGAATGCAGGATTGCGCTATGTGAAACGGCAGTTATTACCCCGGTTGAACCTTTCCTTTTTTGCCAATGCCGCCCTGATCAAAGAACATTTCATTGACACTTCTTTCAATGCCTGGACCTGGGATGGCAAGGTGTATGAGCGAAGAATTGCCTATGGCGAAATTTCCAGCTCCCGCACCAACCTGCTTTTTACTACTCAGTCACTCGTGGGAAGACTGCTGCTCGACTTCACCGCTGACAGCAGCAACAAATTCAGCGTCTCCCTTACCAGCAGTTTCTTTACCCGTACCGGGAAAGACTCCTTAGCAGAAAAATATTATGGGCAAAACTTTTACGGGCACAGGGTCCAAATGCAAAAAAACACGGCAGGACTGGCCTGGCAACATGCGTTTGCCCGCAACATTACCAGCGTCACTTCTATAAAATACAACTCGTACCATGCCAATGGCTTCACCATCGATAATATGGTATTTAATCCTGCTGCCCGCTCCGCCCAACAATGGGGCTGGAACGAATCATTGAAATGGGATATTGATGCCCGTTGGCTGCTTAAACTATCCTACGAATATGCCACGAGGCTACCGGATGAGATGGAGGTGTTTGGCGATTTCAGTCTCGTAAAAGCCAATCCTTCCATCCAGCCGGAAAACAGTCACAACCTGAACCTGATGGCACGGCACAACAGACCAGGAAAGTTCTCGGCTGGTATCAACAGCTTCTTCAGGCTTACAGATAATATCATCTTCCTGCAGGCATCGCCCAGGAGCTCACAATACCAAAACCTGCTGAAAGCCTTATCGGCCGGTGTGGAAGTGGAAGCTAACTATCAATTCACACCCTCGCTTTCCATATGGGCCAATGGTACATTTCAGCACATCATCAACAAGTCGAAGAAAGAGAACACCGGCAATATTGATGACAGGTATTATAACCAGCGCTTGCCCAACAAGCCATTTCTTTTTGCCAACAGTGAACTACAATGGACACGCAACAACCTCTTTAAGAAAGACCATACGTTTCAATGCTGGTATGGGATCAGCTATGTCAACTGGTTTTACCTGTATTGGTCAAACGATGGGCGGCGCGATACCAAGGCCACCATCCCGATCCAGTTTGTACAGCGGGCAGGTATCAGTTATGCCATTGCCCACAACAGGGCAGCCATCAGCGCAGAAGTACATAACCTAAGCAATAGCCGGGTATACGACAATTTCAATGTGCAATTGCCGGGCCGTGCCTGGAACCTTAAATGCCGATTATTTATTGACCGATAAAATACACTCCCCAAAATGAAACAAAACAGGACATTGGTAGCAACGCTCTTTATTCCCTGCCTGGCAGCAGCTATCGCTATTGCCGGCTGTAAGAAAGACAAAAACGACAACGAGGCAGTCAACAAAGATGCCGACCAATATGCCATCGCACTGGTGGCGGGCACGGGTAATGCGCAGACCACCTATATACAGGGGCTGGCCAATTTTGATACCGCCACGCTTGGCAATGGCAATGCTTCGGAACTGGCGGGCAATGGCCGTATGATCACTTACAACGGCGCAGCTTATGTAAGTGTATTCAACTCGCCGGCCACGATGACGAAATATACTTTCGACAAAAAGGGCAAAGCGGTGAAGGCCGGAGAACTGGTAGTGCCCGGCGCCAAAACCTATTCTACTGTAGAATTTGTAAGCGCCACCGAAGCGTATGCGTCTGTAGCAGGCGGACTGGCCAAAGTGATCAAATTCAATCCCACCACCATGGAACGCACGGGTGAAATTGATCTCTCCCCCATCCTTCGCGCTGAAGCGCCCGTGATGTATTACCTGGGTATGAAGGCCCGCGATGGCAAATTGTTTATGGGCGTCTTTTATGAAGGAGCAGGCTTCGTGGAAAAGTACAACGATACGGCCTATGTAGCGGTGATCGACCTGGCGACAGCCAAGATCGACAAGCTGATCAAAGATTACCGCACAGGTAGCGTGTTCCTGGCTTACAATTCTTTCTCGATCGATAAGAGCGGAGATATTTATGTAGCCGGTCTTGGTTATACCAACCGGCCCAGTGGTATCCTGCGCATTAAAAAAGGGCAAACAGATTTCGACCCCGCTTATTTCTTTGATCTCGATGCGGCCACTGGTCGCAAGTGCCGGGGAATCTCGCTCTTTGAAGATGGCCTTGCTTTTACCCTGGCGCTTGTAAACCCCAACGACGATTATGAGATCAACGGACCCGCGTATAGTTTTTATAAGATCAACGTAACGCAGAAAACAAGTACGGGCAAGCTCGGCAGCCTTCCCGATGTATATGGCTCCGGCGGTGCCGTGATGAACCGTTTCAATAACGACCAGATCCTTTTTGCCTTCGCCAACAAAACAGAGAACAGCCTCTACAGCTATTCCCTGCAGAATGGCAGCGTGACCAAAAAGATCGTGCTCAATGGTGGAAAATGTACCGGCTTTGACAAATTAAAGTAAGTGACCATGACAGGTATCATTCCACAAATAGCCCTGAAAGAGTTGGTAACCGTATACCGCAGCAAGGTGATCCTGCTCACCGCAGGCATCATCCTGCTGCTGTTGCTGCTGGCGGCCTGGGGAGGCTTTAGCCATTACAAAACCACCCGGCATATCCGGGAGGCAGCGCAACGCGAAAAACGGGAACAATGGCTGCACCAGGACCCCAAGCATCCACACATAGCAGCCCATTTCGGCACCTTTGCCTACAAGCCCAAAACCTGGTTCAGCATGTTCGATGCCGGGCTGGATAACTATGCCGGCAGTTACGCCTACCTGGAACCGCACCGGCAGAATGACTTTGTATTCAAACCTGCTGAAGGGTATGGCGCCACCATTCGCTTTGGACAGCTCTCGGTGGCGCTCGTGCTGCAACTACTCGTGCCACTGCTCATCATCTTTATGGGCTTTGCTTCCATCACGCAGGAAAGAGACAATGGTACGCTCAAACTCTTGCTGGGGAGCGGCATTTCCCTCTACCAGGTTGCCGCTGGCAAAGTAATGGGTCTAGTCCTGGCCTTGCTGTTGCTCTTGCTGCCAGCCCTCCTGCTTACCGGCTGCTTCTTTGCCTGGCAGGCCCCTGAGGCCGGCAACGATGGCTGGATACGCGCCCTGCTGCTGCTGGCCGTGTACAGCGCTTACTTTCTCCTCTTCACCTTGCTCACGGTATTTGTATCTGCGGTGAGCAAAACATCCGGCAATGCCTTGCTCACCTTACTCAGCGTTTGGATCATTGGCTGCATTATAATACCCAAAGCTGCCGCCAATATTGGCAGTGACTGCTATCCCCTTCCTTCGCAGTATACTTTCCGGGAAGCCATCCAAAAAGATATTGCCCAGGGCATCGACGGCCACAATACAAAAGATGAAAGAGCTAAACAACTGGAAGCACAGGTGCTTCGGCAATACCATGTCAGTAAGGTAAGCGAACTGCCGTTCAATTTTGAAGGATATGTGATGCAGGCCGGTGAGGAATACAGCAGCAAAGTATATGACAAATACTTTCACCAGTTACAGCAAACCCTGGTTGACCAGGATCGCCTGCCGCGTACTGCTGGCCTGTTTGATCCCTTCCTGTTCTTGCAAGGTATCTCCATGGGGCTCTCAGCCACCGATATCTATACACATATCGACTTCCAGCAAAAGACAGAAGCCTACCGCCGGGCATTTGTACAAAAGATGAATGAGGACATGATGCAGCATTCTACCCTGGGCGACTGGAATTATAAGGCTTCCCGCCAACTGTACGCATCCGTGCCAGACTTCAGGTACCAGGTGTTGCCCCTGCGCGAGGTATTGAAGACTTACAGCACGGAACTCCTTTCGCTGACGATCCTGTTACTGACAGCCCTCTTCCTGTTTACTATCATCCTCAAACGAATTCCTGTAATCAGTCAAATATGAAAACCCTGTACCTCATTTGTGGGCATGAATGGAAACTGTTGACCAGGAATTATGGGCAACTTGTTATCCTCCTCCTATTTATAGCTGCGGCCCTTTACGCCATCCATTATGGTAATGCAGTGATCGACGGGCAGCAGCGCACTGTACAATATATCCGTCAGCAGAATGCCCTGGAGCAGCAGGCATTGATCAAGGGACTGAGTGCCGACACCACTACGGCGGAAGGAATGGCGGCCTGGGAAAAAGCGGCTTACCCCTCCAAACTGCGTTTCTTTCTCAACTATTATGCGATCAACGAACCCCAGCCCTTTGCCAAACTGTCCATTGGTCAGCGGGATGTAAATCCCTATTACCTGCAGCTCAATGCGCAGAATCTTTACCTGCAACTTTTCAAATCGGAAATTGGCAATCCCCGCAAGCTGCTGGCCGGCAATTTTGATCTCTCGTTTGTGATCATTTACCTGCTACCCCTGTTGATCATCACCTTTGGATATAACCTGCTCTCCGATGAACGGGAACGTGGTACACTTTCTATTCTGCGCATACAACCGGTACCCCTTCACCGCATCATTCTTTGCAAGCTGTTTTTCTGGCTGAGCATTACAACCGGCCTGTTGTTGTTGATCTCCCTGATCGTATTTGTATGGAGCGGCATAACGGTCGGTTCCTTCAGCTATATGGCCTGGTGGATGCTGATTGCGCTCTCCTACACCTTGTGTTGGTTTGGCTTACTGTTACTCATCAATGCATTCAACCGCAGCAGCGCCTTTAATGCCATGAGCAGCCTGGCCCTTTGGTTATTGTTCCTGGTAGTGATACCAGCACTGCTCAACCTATCGTTCACCAATGAGCAACAGACCGATCCTACCAGGCTCACGGATTTTATCCGCCGCCGGCAGGGGCTGGGAGAATCGAAACCCGAAAAACAAGCTGTGCTGGATCGTTTTTACCGCCTTTATCCTGGCTACAAACCCACAGATACCGCCGCTTCCGCACGCTTCTTTGAATTCCAGGCCTATTCGGCTTTTGTGACCTTATTGGATGCAGAAGCCAAACCCTCCGTAGATGCCTACTATCAGCAGGTATGGGACCGCCACCAGCAGATCGCGGACTTCCGCTTTATTAATCCGGCAGTCAATACCCAAAACCTGTTCAATTTACTTGGACATACCGGATTGGAAGATGCTTTCCACTTTCGCAGATCCATTGCAGCCTTTCACCGGCAGCTAAGTCATTTTTGTTATGATCCCTTGTTTGCAGGCAGGATGATGACGAAAGCAGATTTCAACCACCTCCCGGCATTCGATGCATCACCTCCCGGTATAGATACAGGCCCCATGCTTAAAGGATTATTATCTCTCTGGTTGCTTACCATCATTACAGCCGCCATTGCTTATTACAGGCTTCGCTTTTATATATAACAATCGTGATCAACTACTAAAAAACGAATCTATGCCCGCACTCCAGGCTATACAATTATCCAAACAATACAAAGGCCATACGGCGCTCAACAACCTCAACCTAACCGTGGAGAAGGGAGAAATATTCTGCCTGCTTGGGCAGAACGGTGCAGGTAAAACCACTACCCTCAACATCTTCCTGGGTTTTATTCCCCCCAGTGGCGGCACAGCCACCATTAATGGCGTTACTGTTACCCCTTTCGGTAATGCTACCAAAAAGTTCATTGCCTATATTCCCGAAGTAGTGATGCTGTATGGCCAACTGACCGCTTTGGAAAACCTGGACTTCTTCAGCCGGCTGGCCGGGTTCAGGTACAACAGGGAGCAACTAGAAACCTTCCTGTGCAAAGCAGGCCTGGAACCGGCAGTGCTTACCAAAAGAGTAAGCACCTATAGCAAAGGCATGCGCCAGAAAGTGGGCATCGCCATTGCCATTGCTAAAGATGCTGATGTAATTTTTATGGATGAACCTACCAGTGGCCTCGATCCCAAAGCCACCAATGAGTTTACCGGCATGGTGCAGCAGTTGGGCAACCAGGGCAAAGCGGTGCTGATGGCCACGCATGATATTTTCAATGCGGTAAACGTAGCCACCACCATTGGGATCATGAAGCAGGGGCAACTGATCCACGTACTCAGTGCCCGGGACATTGATGCGCAACAGCTGCAACAGCTTTACCTGGAAACCATTTAATGCATTAACCTTCACCCAAACTAATTACCGTTGAAACCTATCCTCACCTGGCTGCTTACTACCCTTGTATCCACTACTTCATGGGCACAAGCCATGCCCGACAGTATTGCCGGCAAATCCAAACCAGCTGTTGGAAAAGATACCGCTGTATTTCCGCGCACCGATTCCCTGCGGCAGGTAACGGTGGTAGCTGCCAAAAACAGCTTACAAGTAGAAAATGGCAAGATTGTGATGAACCTCGCCAATAGCGCGCTCACTACCGGCGCCTCCGTCTTCGACCTGTTGAAGAAAATGCCCGGCATCAGCATCAGCCAGGATGATAATATCAGTTTGCGGGGAACGGAGGGCGTGCATGTATTGATCGATGGTAAAATGAATTACCTCTCCGGCAAGCAGCTGTCCGACTTTCTGAAAGCGATGGGCGCCGACAACATCGTAAGGATCGAACTCATTACTTCGCCTACCGCTGAATTTGATGCAGCTGGTAATGCCGGGCTCATCAACATCGTTACCCGCAAAAGAAATATCCGCGGTTATGCTATTGATCTCCGGTCGGGCATTACCAGGGCCAGTACCTGGATGGTCAACGAAAATGTTACCGCCAGTATCAATACCAGTCGCCTGAGTTTATTGGCCTCCTTTGATTACAATACCCCCAACCGGCAGCTGATCAGTAAAAGCAGCAACACGATCACTGAAAACAATGGTCAATATCAATTGGAAAGAACCAATACCAGCCTGTACAAGATCAAATTTTATACCTACCGGTTGGGGACCGACTGGCGTATTGCCGACCGCCATCAACTAAGCGCCAGCTACCACGGCTATTTCGATGACTTTATGGCGCCCAAAGCGGCCACCGCCAGCCAATACGACGACAGGCAGGTATTACACTCCATCGTTCAAACCCAAAACAATATTGTGGAGCCCTATTACTACAACGCCTTCAACCTGGCCCATACCTGGAGCATTGATACGACGGGCAAAAAATTAACAACAGAAGTTCATTATATCAGCTACCGCAACCTGTCGGATGCCCTGATGACGAGTGTGAACAAAGACCCGGTAAGCGGCGCTGTGACGGATGAAAATGCTTTGCGTTCCCACCAGCCAGGTTATATCACCATCCGGTCGGCCAAAACAGACCTCGAATGGACGCACCAGGCTTACTTAATAAAAGCCGGTTTAAAATATGCGTATGTTTCCAACGACAACAATTACCGCTTCGATTCACTGATCAGTGGCTCCTTCAAAGAAGCGGCATCTATGTCGAACCATTTTCTGTACAAGGAAAAAATAGCGGCGGCTTATCTCTCAGTATCCAGGAAAATAAAACGAACCAGTGTACTGGCGGGACTTCGCATAGAGCGTACCGATGCCAAAGGTTATACCGTGAAAGATGGATTTACCAACAGGCGGGCATATACCAGTCTCTTTCCGAGTGTGTCCATCGATCAGGAGTTGAAGCAACACAAGCTCAACCTATCCCTTAGCCGCCGTATCAACCGGCCCACTTATGCCGACCTGAATCCCGTGCGCTGGTACACCGATCAATACTTCTATTACGCCGGCAATCCTGCCCTGGTACCGGAGATGGCCTGGCTGCTTTCTGCCGCCTGGACCTTCCACCGGAAATACATCCTTACCGCCACTTATGGTTACCGGGATAACTATATGACGAAAAGGTTATCCGTTGACTCAGCCGCCCAGGCGGTGAAAAGCCAGACCGCCAATTTCAGTCACCTGCAACGATTAGATATTCTATTCTCTGCGCCCTTCAACCTGGGCATCTGGAGCCTGCAGGCATCAGCAGGTGTCAACTATTCCATGTATCCTTTTCCGCAATTGAAGGGTGATGCCACCGCCTCACGATGGGCTGCCAATGTACAGGTACAGCAGCAATGGAAGCTACCCGGTGGATTCAGGCTTGAAATGGCTGCTTTCTTTTATTCCCGTGAGTTGTGGGGCATTTACCTGAAAGATGAATTGTTCTTTGCCGATGCAGGCATACGCAAATCCTTTTTCAAAGACAACCTTACCTTACAACTCAACTTTACGGATTTCCTGCGCACTTACCGGTTACAGGGTGCATCACTATCCGACGCTACCAATTATCAGTACTACGACCGGCCCGATGCCCACCGGATTGGTTTTTCCGTTCGTTATCATATCGGCGGTAAACTGGTGCCGCGAAGAGCCAACAGCATTGAAGAGCAGGAGAGATTATAATATACCTTGAGTCAGGATGACCTGTATTATCTGTAAGGACCGTTCATTTAATAAAAGAGAACAATCGCTGAAAAGAGCGGCCTATAATTGGAAAGGCTTTTTCTTTATCTTCCATTGCCCATTTAAAACCCATCAGCCACAATACAAACAACGGGATCAAGACAACGAGGGACGATAAATCTGCATAAAAAAGGTTAGACCCCAGGAAACTATAAATAGCCATAAAGAGCAGGCCGGTAAGGTAAAGCCCCAAAGCCTGTCTGATATGGAAGCTATCCACAGATTTCTTTTCATCTCTTTCTGTAAACATTATTACTGCGACGATAAATCCGAATACGGTCAGGTAACAAAGTGGGGCTATTCTCTTAAACATAGAATTGAGAAAATGGGTTTATGATGTTTTATAAGAGCTCAAAGAGGTTACCCGAAGATAACTTCTTTTCAGGTAAACCGGATTCTAGTACCAAATACTAATTCGTTTCACTCACTGATGCCTGTACCAGCATGTATAAGAATTATTTGGGTAACCCAGAAGTTACCTATACTTTTACGTAACTTTAAAGTTACTTATTATGGAAAAGATAATTAAGCACCAGTTCTCTTACAACCATCCCGTTGAGACGGTTTGGGATTATCTCACAAACCCGGAATTACTGGGGCAATGGCTTATGAAAAATGATTTTCAACCCATTGTAGGACTTGACTTTCAATTCAGGACCAACCCGATACCCAGCCTCGATTTTGACGGCATATGCTATTGCAAGGTATTGGCCGTAGTGCCTTTTAAAAAGCTGACCTGGTCCTGGAAGTGCGGCCCCGGTAATGGTGAGATCTCGCTTGACTCGATCGTTGAATGGACATTACAGCCAACAGAGAAAGGCACAGACCTGTTCCTGGCGCACAGTGGTTTTGCCAAAAAAGAAAACCTGGCCTTCTACAATGGTTTCCTGCATGGCTGGGTAGAAAAGTTCAACAACATCGCCAAACTCTTAGACCCTACATTCCATGGCACCATCCACACTTGATGTATTCCAGGTGATCGGCGATCCCAGCAGGCGCAGGATGCTGATGCTGCTCTCTGAAGAACGCCTCACCATCAACAACCTGGCAGATAATTTCGATATGAGCCGCCCTGCTGTGTCAAAGCATATCAAGGTACTGTACAATGCGGGTTTTATTGCTATCGAAGACATTGGCCGGGAACGGTATTGTACCTTGAAAAAAGACGGCTTCGAAGAACTGAAGGAATGGCTCTCTTATTTTGATAATTTCTGGGCATCGAAACTGAAGAAGTTAGGATCACTCATGGACAAAAAATCTCCTCCTAAAAAATAAACAACCCTATTAACTTATGAATATAGGAATTATCGGCTCCGGTGAAATGGGACGTTGTCTGGCAGCCAAGTTGGTGAAAGGAGGACATACCATTACAATGGCCAACTCCAGGGGACCAGCCTCACTACAGGAATTTACGAAGGGGATCGGCGCAATAGCAGCCACAGTAGAAGAAGCCATCCTCCACCAACAAGTGATCATCGTTTCCATTCCGACTAAAAATGTACCCAATCTTCCCATTGACCTGTTTAGACAACTGCCGGAAAACGTGGTAGTCATTGACACGGGCAACTACTACCCCAACCTGCGCGATGGCGCCATCACGGCCATCGACCAAACCGGCATTGAAAGCTGGTGGGTGCAGCAGCAACTGGGTGTGCCTGTAGTGAAGGTATTCAACGCCATCCTGGCCACCAGTCTGGAAGCACTGGGCCGTCCGAAAGGAGATAGAAACCGTATCGCTTTACCAGTGGCAGGCGACCATAAAAAAGCAAAAGATGTAGTGTTTCAGCTGGTAGACGAACTCGGCTTTGACGCTTTTGATGTGGGTCCTATTGTACTATCCTGGAAACAGCAGCCAGGTACACCCCTCTATTGCAGGGACATCGATCTTGCTGAATTAAAGAAAAGAGCCGATGCCATGGGTACCATCTGGTCGGATGTGCGCGACCAACTCACGGCCCAACGAAAAGCCGACGAAGCACTGATGGCCGCGGATTATCCGGCCTACCTGCGCGGCTTGCAGTAATAATAATATCCTATCGATAACACCTTACAAACAAGCAGCCTTCAAACTCAATGAATTTGAAGGCTGCTTGCTTTTCTTAATCCTATAGCGGAAAACTTACACCCGCTTAGTGAGCGGAGTGAAGCTATTTTAACAGGTTGGGATTGTTTTGTTCCTCGGCCTGCGGGATCGCGAAAATATAATAAGGACTGTTTGCAACAAAGGCGGTACCATCGGCAAATTTCAAGGCGGTATGATACCTGGCCGGCACTTGCTTAACAACGCCATCGGGTGTAGTGATCGTCACCTTCCGGTCGTTCCCACTGCCGTCCACATAAGGCTTGCGTACAACAGGTAGCTGATTGCGGATAATGTCCGACAGTGCAAAACCTTCTCCCCACAATTCTTTACGACGCTCTACCAGGATCGCTTCGATCAACTGTTCTTTGGTAGCACCCACGGTGTTGAAAGCAGTGGCTCCACGGGCAGCACGTAAGGTATTGAGCGCAGCCGCACCATCATTGATATTGTTGTCACGGGCATATCCTTCTGCTTTGATCAATAGCGCCTCGGCACTTCTCATCAACACCAGGTCACCGGTCTGGTCGGCACGGAACTTGAACTTTTTATATTGCAGGTTGCCTTCGCGTCCGGGATTACCATCCCAGGAGAAAAGGGTTTTACGAATATCACCTGCTTCAAAAAGGTCGCCAAAGAATGGATCGGCCATGAAGCTGTAGTAATAAGAGGAAGCGGAAGACACATCGAGGAAGTGCAAGGCATAGCTGCCATCACTCTGACTGGGAATCTCCGGGTGTCCCCATATCCACTCCGAATTGTTCACATCATTGAATCCCTTGCTGTAATCAGCCTGTGGCATCAGCGGGTAATTCTTCAGGGCAGCATCGGCAGCCTCTGCAGCGGGCACCCATCTTCCCATATTCAGGTAAGCGCGTGCCAGCAGTCCGTTTACTACATCCGCATTGATCTTGTATTTAGCCGTTCGCTGATAACCTTCCAATGCGCCTTTTGCTTCGAGCAGGTCGGAAAGGATCAAGGCATAGATCTCTTTTAAAGTAGCCTTGGGATTGCCGCGTGTAGTATCAGCAGTAGGTGTGGTATAGATCGGCGCTGTTTTGGTCAGCGAATCCTTCAGGTAAGAGAACTGGTAAAACGAAGCAATGGTAAGATAGGTATTTGCCCGCAGCGCCAGCGCCTGCCCCTTCAATACCTTTTTGGCCGTAGCGTCGCCGGTCACCTTGTCCACATTGGCTATGATGATATTGTTGTTGTTGATGATCTTGTACAACTGATTCCAGATCGCATTGAGACGGCTTTGTGTTTTATCATTCATTTGCGTGAACCGGTACACTGGTGCAAAACTGTATTTGGTGGTGATCAGCGCTACATCATTACCCATTACATCACTCACCAGCGAAATGGTCTTATAACCAGGATTACCGAAGGTACCACCGTAAAAATCATCCATCATGGATGCCCAGGTACCTTCCGACAAGGCGGTCAGATTGGCAACGGTCTTCAATACAATCTCTTCAGGAACTGCATTGGAGGGGGATGTGTCTAATTGCTTGTTGCAGGCTGATAAACTGATTGCCAGCCCTGCGATGAATATATATGATCTGTATGATTTCATAAATTGATAATTTGATGTGAACATTATAAACCTACCTGCAGCCCTACAGAGATCGTTTTCATTTGCGGATACTGGTAATAAGTGGTACCATCAATAGACTGCTCGGGGTCCATACCCTTATGACCATAGAAGGTCAGCAGGTTTTCACCCAGTCCATATACCTTGGCCGACCTCAATCCGATCTTCGCCAACAGGCTTGCCGGAAGATTATAACCCAGGGATACCTGTTTCAGACGTGCATAGGTAGCATCGTACAGGAAACGAGTGGAGGTAGAAGTCCAGGACAGGTCATCTGTTGTAAAACGGGGTACGTTGGTATTCGGTTTGTCGGCAGTCCAGCGGTTGAGCAGCTCAGTCGACCAGTTACGGCCGGGTGATACAGCGCCCGTAAGCATGGATATATAATCCGCATCCAGCACTTTACCGCCGATGCTGTAAGCAAACACAAAAGACAATTCCACTTCCTTATAACTGAGCGAGCTGGTAACGCCACCCGTTACATCCGGCAGAGAAGAGCCCGCATAGTACTGTGTTCCCTGTGAATAAGTAGTAGTAGTTTCCTTTTTGCCATCCGCTGCGGTCTTATACCACATAGGATTGCCGGTAGCAGGATCAACACCGGCCCACTCGCGCAGGAAGAAATCATATACCGACGTACCTACCATCAGTTTCTTGGTGCCACTGATGATCTCTTTTTGCGGCAGGGAGGTGATCTCGTTCTTATTGTGTGCGAGGTTAATGCCTACTGTCCATCTCCAGTCACGGTTACTAACCGGCACTACATTCAGTTCCAGTTCTACGCCTGAATTGCGCAGCTCCCCGATATTGGCGCTCACGGAAGTGAAACCGGTAGAACCCGCCAGCGGCCTGGAATAGAGCAGGTCTTTACTGGTCCTCCTGTAATAGTTGATGCTACCATAGATACGGTTTTTCAGGAAACCGTAGTCAACACCTACGTTCAGGTTGAGGTTGGTTTCCCACTTCAGTCCGGGTGTAGGCAGGCGGGATGTGATCACCCCACCATTGCCCAGGTTGTTCTTGATACTGTACAGCGCGAGGTAATTATAATATCCCGAAAGGTTGTCATTGCCCGAAGCGCCATAGCTGGCCTTTAAGGTCAATGCGCTCAACCAATCCACTGACTTCAGGAAATCTTCTTCCGACAAACGCCAGGAAGCGCCGGTAGACCAGAAAGTACCCCAGCGGGAATCGGGCGAGAAACGGGATGAACCATCACGGCGAACAGAGGCCGTGAAGAAGTATTTACCCAGGTAATTGTATTGCCCTTGCCCGAAAAAGCTGAGTTTGGCATAATTGTCAGCATTGCCGGTAAAATCGTTGAGCTGTGAGGCCGCTACCGGTTCATAGAGATCAGGCAGCGCAAATTTCTGCCGGCTTCCACTCAGTCCGCTGGTGTTCAGTTTATAATATTCCTGACCAGCCAACAGGCTGATATGATGCCCGCCTTCCACGTCGAGATCATAGGTAGCAATATTGTTCCAGGTATAAGCGAGGAACCGGTTACTGCTTTTGCTTACCGCGCCGCCAATGGCCGCATCTTCGCCAACAGTCGGGTTGGTATAATACAAGGAATTACTATTGGTATAATCCAGGTTGAAGCTGGTCTTTATTTTTAATGCTTTCGTGATCGTCGCTTCGAGGTAAGTACGGGCCGACAGGTTCTCATTGGTATTTCTTGATTTGTTTAGAGGCAAAGAGCCAATGAGGTTATAACGAGCCAGTGCAGCGTTGGGCCGGTAAGTGCCGTAGTCGAATTGTTGCTGGCCATTCGCATCCAGCTTATAGCTGCCATCCGGGTTGCGTTGGTAAATGGGATAGAAACCGGGAATGGTACGGCCAAACAGCACCACATTCGTTTGCTTCGAATCGGAGGAAGTGGGATAATCCTGCGACGTACTGGCGCCATTGAGGTTGAGGCCCACTTTCAGCCAGGGCTTGGCCTGCAGCGTCAGGTTGCTTCTGAAATTGTACCGTTTGAAACCGGAAGCCAGGTAAGCACCTTCATTGTTGGTATATCCTCCACCAATATAATAAGTAGATTTTTCCCCGCCCCCTGAGAAGCTGAGCTGTGCCTGTGTGTACTGGGCATTCTGCAGCATGGCATCTTCCCAGTCGTCATTCCAAAGTGGTTTGGCTCCTGGAACGATCTTACCATCCAGACCCACCGGCTGCGCAAAACCAGGACCGTAAGGATTAATACCCAGGTCGGTCACTACCCTGCCGCTGGCCGTAGCGGCTGCCTGTGCAGCTGTTTGTCCATTGGTGAGCGCTTTATTGCGCAGCGCTTCCCAGTACAATTCAAAGTATTGATCCGTGCCGAGCTTATCATAATCTTTCACCGCACGACTGCTCCATCCTTGATTGATGGTGGCATTGATGGCCACATCAGCCCCTTTCTTTCCCTGCTTGGTGGTGATGATGATCACCCCATTGGCGGCCCGTGAGCCGTAGAGGTTGGCCGCCGTAGCGTCTTTCAGGATACTGATGGTGGCAATATCTGCCGGATCGAGTGCATTGATATCTCCATCGTAAGGAGCGCCATCCACCACAAACAACGGTGCGCTGGAAGCGTTGATACTTCCTACGCCGCGGATGCGGATGGTAGAACCGTTACCGGGCTGTCCATTGGCGGAGGTGGTTTGTATACCTGGCGCCAGGCCCTGGAGTGCATTGGTGATATTGGGAGTGAGGCGGTTGTTGACCTTATCAGCAGAAATGGTGGCCACAGCGCCCGGATAACCCGATCGCTTTACCGTAGTATACGCTACGGCTACCACTTCTTCCAGTGTACTATTATCGGTTTTCAATAGAATGGTAATGTCCGTCTGTCCACCTTTTACTTCCACTTCGGATGTTTCTCTTCCTACAAATGAGATCGTCAACACGCCTTTATCATCGGGCAATGCCAGTTCGAAACGACCTTGCGCATTGGTAATAACTGAGCGGTTGGATTTTTTGAGGGCGACTGTAGCGCCTTCGAGGGGCTGCTTGTTTTCCGCGGCCAGGATCACGCCGCGTATTTGTTTTGTTTGAGCGAATAGCCCGGTACTGAATAGCAGGATCAGTGCGAGCAAGCCTTGTTTTTGTAGCATATACTTGTTAATTAATAAATGGAATAGTCATCCCCTTTACCATCATGATAAGACGATAAAGGGCAAACCAATGTCAGCACAGCCCGCTGTGCGAACCAGTCAGTATTTTTTAGTAAGTGTCAAAAAGGGTCGTTGGTCTGTATTGCAGCAACAAGTGAACGGCACATATAAGTTGGGCAACTATCTCAGGGGGTGTTATGAAATAGCAGTTATCCTATTGTGGCTTGTTGGCGCTGCAAATATAATACTACAAATTAAACCCCACTAAAACAGTAGACTTAATTACCGGAGCGGAAGTATAAATGGTGAATGTGATGGATGATTGACAGGAACTGGATAATTTCTTTCTTACATACTCAATGCGTTCTGTAAAAGAAAACAGTCTCTGTAGGCTCTTTTCGCCATTTGCCGGCTTTATTGCCTGCTGCGGAGAAGGATTCAAAAACTTCTTTGTTGCAGCGCACGAGGAATGTATAATAGTTCCTATCCCGCATGGTCGATTGGTTGAGCACGTAATTGATGATGTATGTATTTTGTGGCGTAACCCTTTCCAACCGCTTTTTCAGGCTGTCGATGGCTGCGCGGGAATGAGGATGCAGGTTATTGCGGCTTACCCTCACCTGGAAGTTGCCATCATAGATAACCGGGGGAATATCCGCAACGATGAAGCTTCTGTCAAGCAATTGCTTTTTCAGGTAGCTATTGGCTTCTTCCTTTGAACTGAACCTGACAAATTTGGCTTTGTACTTAAAGCGGTTGTCCTTTGCCAACTGCCTGATCTGTTTGGCATCAAATGTATAGGCGCGTCCTTTATATAAGACATAATTGTCTTCAAGGTTTACCTGCCAGGTGGCCAGTTGCTCATTATCGTCAACCAATGTAATTAAATAAAAGGCCCTTAACAATAACAGCCTGCCCTGATTTGCATTTACCTCGGCGCCTGCAGTCAGCAGGGGTATAAAATGCTTAATATCGTCCGGATTGTCGAGTATGAAATTCATACGGTCTTTGGGATCTCCCTGCTGCATTACGCCAAACATCCTTGACCTGGCAGTAATTTCTATCGTGTCTGTAGCGGGGCTGCTCCATGCGCACATGCTAACGGGTATACTCAATAATAGCAGACATATTATCTTGTTCATGTGGGGTGTATAGCGTTCAATGTAAAGATAAGGCAGAATGCCCCGCTGCAGCAGACGGTAGCTGCGCTCTTTTTTATTAACTTGTAGCTTCATTCCCCACTGCTGACCGGCCTGCTGACAACCCTGTTATAGCTGATATGAGCCAATAGATTTAGCCTATTGAAATATAGAATTAATTGATGGGGATTATATTCCCAAAACCCTAATTTTATGGCCCCTGATCAGCTAAGCTCAAGCAATTGTTTATCAATACCATAAACTTACACAAATGGAAAAAGGATCTAACGACATCAGTAAATGCCCATTCCACAATGGCAGTCTGAAGCAGCACGTTGGCGGTGGCGGCACCAGGAATCGTGACTGGTGGCCCAATCAGTTAAAATTGAATATTCTCCGCCAGCATTCGTCGAAATCAAACCCCATGGGAGAAGATTTTGACTATGCGGCAGCCTTTAAAAGCCTCGACCTGGAAGCGGTGAAAAAAGACCTTCATGCACTCATGACGGATTCACAGGACTGGTGGCCTGCAGACTTTGGCCATTATGGTCCCTTGTTCATCCGTATGGCATGGCATAGTGCAGGCACCTACCGGGTAGATGATGGCCGTGGTGGTGCAGGCTCCGGACAACAACGATTTGCCCCCCTCAATAGCTGGCCCGATAATGTAAGCCTCGATAAAGCCCGCAGGCTGCTGTGGCCCATCAAACAAAAATATGGCAACAAAATATCCTGGGCCGATCTGCTCATCCTTACCGGTAATGTAGCGTTGGAATCAATGGGCTTTAAAACATTTGGTTTTGCCGGTGGCCGTGCCGATGTATGGGAGCCCGATGAAGATGTGTATTGGGGTTCCGAAACCAAGTGGCTGGGTGGTGATCTGCGTTATGCACATGGATCACATGGCGTGGTAGAAGGTCATGGCGTATTGGTATCAGATGATGATGCAGATGGCAAGATCCACTCCCGCAACCTGGAAAGACCACTGGCAGCTGTGCAGATGGGATTGATCTACGTAAACCCGGAAGGGCCGGATGGCAATCCTGACCCCATTGCTGCCGCTAAAGACATCCGTGATACTTTTGGCCGCATGGCCATGAATGATGAAGAAACAGTAGCCCTGATAGCAGGCGGACACAGCTTTGGCAAAACCCATGGCGCTGCTCCCGCTACGCATGTAGGCAAAGAACCAGAAGCTGCCGGCATTGAGCAGCAAGGCCTGGGCTGGAGCAATAGTTATGGTTCCGGTAAAGGAGCCGATACCATTACCAGCGGACTGGAGGTTACCTGGACCACTACCCCCACCAAATGGAGCAACAACTTCTTCGAAAACCTGTTTGCCTTTGAATGGGAACTTACAAAGAGTCCGGCTGGCGCTCACCAATGGGTAGCTAAAAATGCAGAAAGCATTATTCCGGATGCGTATGATGCTTCTAAAAAGCATTTACCCACCATGCTCACCACCGACCTTTCCTTAAGATTTGATCCCGCATATGAAAAAATATCCAGGCGCTTCCTGGAAAATCCTGCTGCTTTTGCAGATGCCTTTGCCCGGGCCTGGTTTAAATTAACGCACCGTGATATGGGTCCGCGTGCCCGTTACCTGGGTCCTGATGTGCCGGCAGAAGAACTCATTTGGCAGGACCCGATTCCCGCGGTGGATCATCCTTTGATAGATGAAAATGATATTACAGCCTTAAAGGCTAAAGTACTGGCATCCGGGCTTAGTGTAGCTGAACTGGTGTCCACAGCCTGGGCGTCGGCTTCCACCTTCCGTGGTTCCGACAAGCGCGGTGGCGCCAATGGTGCCCGCATTCGCCTGGCTCCTCAAAAAGACTGGCCGGTAAACAATCCCGCACAATTGCAGAAGGTGTTGGGAAAACTGGAAGGCATTCAAAAGGAGTTTAACAGTGCCCAGTCTGGCGGCAAGAAAGTTTCGCTGGCCGACCTGATCGTATTAGCCGGCGGCGCAGGCGTAGAAAAAGCAGCGAAAGATGCCGGACAAGCGATCACTGTTCCATTTAAACCGGGCCGCATGGATGCTTCGCAGGCGCAAACAGATGTAGAATCAATTGGCCACCTGCAACCGCTTGCTGATGGTTTCCGCAACTACCGACTGACAAAACTCCAGGTTTCTACCGAAGAATTACTGATCGATAAAGCGCAATTGCTCACACTCACCGGGCCTGAGCTAACGGTATTGGTAGGTGGTATGCGTGTATTGGATACCAATTTCGATGGCTCCAAACAAGGCGTCTTCACCCAACGCCCGGGGCAACTCACCAATGACTTCTTCGTCAACCTGCTCGATATGAATACTGCCTGGAAAGCCACTTCTGAAGACAGAGAGCTTTATTTAGGCAGTGACCGTGCCACTGGTCAACCTAAATGGACCGCTACCCGGGCAGACCTGGTGTTTGGTTCCAATGCCGAACTCAGAGCTATTGCCGAAGTGTATGCAGTTTCAGATGCACAAGGCAAATTTGTGAAGGACTTTGTAGCAGCCTGGAATAAAGTGATGAACCTGGACAGGTTTGATTGAGTTTGATACTAAACATAGGCGAATAGTAAAAGAGCAGGCCTCCGATAATGGAGGCCTCTCTTTATGTAAGTTTCGTGATTACCAGGAACCATTGTGTGGGCACTATTCATCGTTTCTACGGACGCTGATACTCTTTTCTATGCCCAGTTTTTTCATCCGCGACGTGAGGGTGTTGGCATTGATATCGAGCAGTTCAGCAGCCCCGCCTTTACCAGAGATTTTCCAGTTGCATTTTTCGAGAACGGCAATGATGTGGTCCCGTTCGTTCTCTTCCATTGTCTTGATCCGCCTTGCGTCGGCCGTGACGTTGTCGGCAGGGCGACGAGACTCCACTGACAGCGAAATTTGATCAATCTCCGGTCCGTCTGTCAACAATACCGTGCGCTCCACAATGTTCTGCAATTCGCGCACGTTGCCCGGCCAGCTATACTGCAGCAATGTTTGAATGGCCCCTTTAGAAAAGCTGTTGATCGTTTTTCCTGCCTGGCGGGCATGGATCTTCAAAAAATGCCGGGCCAGCGGCTCTATATCATCTTTCCGTTCGCGTAAAGGCAACAGGCGCAAAGGGAATACATTGAGGCGGTAGTAAAGATCTACCCGGAAACGACTGACCGCCACCTCCTGTTCAAGATCACGGTTGGTAGCGGCAATGATTCGTACATTGACCTTTTTGACCCGGCCGCCAATGCTTTCTATTTCCCTTTCCTGGAGCACACGTAAGAACTTTACCTGTGCATCCGGAGGCAACTCCCCTATTTCATCCAGGAAAATAGTGCCGCCGTCGGCCTGCTCAAATTTGCCGATACGTTTTTGAAGAGCCCCCGTGAAAGCACCTTTTTCATGACCAAATAATTCCGACTCAATGAGGTTGGCAGGCAAGGCCCCACAATTCACGATCACAAATGGCTCCTTAGCGCGCGGCGAGGACTGGTGAATGGCCTGCGCCACACGCTCCTTACCCGTACCATTTTCACCTACGATGAGCACAGATGTATTGGAAGGGGCCACGATCCTGATGCTCTTCAACAACTCCTGGTGAGCAGCTCCTCCACCAATGATGCCGCCAATGGCCTCATCGGTCTGCGGGCTGGGTGCTGGTTTCTCCGCGGCTTTTTCTGCAGCCTTGCTCACCAGTTTTTCCTGGTGCAGGTACCACGCCACATCCAGCATAACCAATACATCGCTTTTCCGGAATGGCTTCACCAGGAAACCATAGGGCCTGGTGCTTTTGGCAGCATCGAGCACATCTTTATTGGAATTGGCCGAAAGATATACGAAGGGGATATTCTTTTTCTCCAGTGTCCTGGCAAGGTCGATGCCGGTCAGCGGCCCCTGCAAGAAAATGTCAAGCAGTACGAGATCAGGTTTTTCCTTTTCAATAATGGTGAGCGCGATGGGCACGGACCGTCCAATAGAACACACTTCATAACCGGCTCCCAGCAGGTTATGTTTTAAGTTATTGGCTTCGATAAACTGATCTTCCACGATCAATATCCTGATGCTCATACTGGTACCTCCATTTCTTTTTCAGGCTGTAAAGTAGGATAGAAAAGAGGATCGGCCGAAAACCTGACGGTAATCTTTGTACCGGCAGTGCTGGCAAATTCGATCCGTCCGTTAATGTCTTCACTCAATCCCTTCATCAACTCTACGCCCAGTGAATTAAGGGTTTGGTCTTTAATGTTCTCATCAATGCCAATGCCATCGTCGGCAATCTCCAATACGGTTTCTCCTGCTTCGTGGTACATGGCCACCCGTATGGTGCCTTTACGATTACCCGGAAAGGCATATTTAATGGAATTGGTCACTGCTTCGTTGAGAATAAGCGCCACGGGGATAGCGACTGCCACATCCAGCGACATGGGTTCGATCTCCGTCTGAAAAACGATCTTGTTCGTATTCCCAAAACTTTGTTTGAGGTACTGGATGAACTCAGGCAGGTACTGGCTCATTTCAATGGTCTTGACATTGTCGACCTGGTAAAGTTTCTGGTGTATCAGCGACATGGCATAGATCCTGTGCTGACTGCTCTCGATGGCTTTGAGCGCATCATTCTCCAGGAATACGGCCTGCGATTCCAGCAAGCTGATGATGGTATGCAGGTTATTCTTCACGCGGTGATGCACTTCCTTCAGCAGCCACTCTTTTTCCTTCAACAGGTGCTGCAATTGTATATTCTGTATGGTGACCAATTGACTGGCACGTTGTTTTTGCCGGTTCTGCCTGTACAACAGGGCCCCGAGTACCAGCAGTATAAGCGTAGCAATGATGCTGATATTGCGAATAAGGTTGGCCTGTCGCAGGTTGGCCTGCCGCAGGTGAGCTGTTTGTTGCATTGATCTTATCAATGTATCCTTTTGACTGATGACCAATTCCTTTTTCTCCGTTTCGTTCTGCACCTGCAGCTGATGGAATTGACGGATCTTAACAGCATTGGAAATGGAGTCATTGAGAAGGGTATACTGGAGATGATGCTCCAGCGCTGCCTGGTAATTACCGGCGGCGGAGTCTACCTTATACTGCAACTGACGCATATCCCGACGCAAGGTGGCCGGATAATACTGGTAGCCGGAAAACGCCTTGAACCTGGCAGCGGTGGCCAGGTAGGGTGCGGCTTCTGCATACTGCCGTTGCTCCACATAGTAGCGGGCCATTTTATAATAGGCTTCCGGACCGGATACATCGAATGGCATCCCGTATATTTCCCGGGCTTTGAATTGCTGCGCTTTCCCGTCCAGTGCAATCATTTCCCGGTAGTATTGCCCGGCCAGGGCAGGCTTGTTGAGCGCAGCATAGATATCGCCTTTTGCCGCAGCAATAGACTCCTGGTGATTGGGGTTCTCAGGCGGATCTTTGGCTTCAAATTCTTTCAGCCAGGCCAGTGCTTTTTCCGGCTGCCCCAACCGGATGTATTGCTCTGTTACCTTCCGGGGGATGAGGAAACGAAAGTAGGCATGACCGCTCTTGGCATCAAGAAGATAAGACAAAGCCTTTTCGTATTGCCCATCTTCCGCATAGATAAGGCCCAGGAGCGCCTGGTCAGAGGAAACAGCACGCTTTTCCAGCTCCTGCAGGTTCTTTTCGGTAGCCAGCGCCCATTGGAGCGCTTCTTCAAGATTGCCGGTGGCATAGGCGATCCAGCCAAGTGCCCGGGTGCAGCTAAGCATATTGGTTCTCCCTATTTCTTTGCGCCATTGCATAGCCTGCAGGAATTGCGCTCTGGCCGTGTCGAACCGGGAGTGGAACATATTAACGGCTGCAATATCTTCCATCACGGAATAGAGGTTGCCCGTATCTTTCAACTGGTGGTACAAGCGCAGCGAATTGTTGTGAGCCCACAGCTGGTCCTGGAAGGAACTATCAGTATCTGGCATGTATTTGCCCATTTCGTTCCAGATATGCGCTTCCTGTACCACATCCCTGGCTTGCTGCAGGTCACGGATGATCACCAGAAAGGATTCTTTCCCCTTTTGCAATTGACCGGATGCATAGTAATACTTGCCCAGGGCAATCAGGCTTTCGTGTTTCCAGGTAACAGATCCGATCGACTGGGCCAGTTGCAGGGCCTGGTTAAAATACCGGAAAGCGGTGTCGAGGATTGGCTTTTTCAGGTTTGGCTGGAACAGGAACTCTTCACCAATACGAAGCAGTAAACGGGCCTGCTGCTCTTTGCTGACCTGGGACAACAGGCTTCTGGCCTTATCGAACTCTTTTTGCTTGGTATAGGCAATGCACAGCAGGTTGGCACTCTCATTTAATCCCTCCTCATACTTCAATTGTTTGGCCAGGGTCATAGCGCGGCTGCAATAACTGATGATACTGTCGAGGCTGTATTCCTTGCGCCAATGAAGATCAGCCAGGGCAAACAATGCATTTACCCTCCCCGTATCAGGCTTTGTAAGCGCCAGGCGCGCCAGTAAGGCCGTTTTCCCTTTGGATACAGCAGGTTTGGCATCACCGGTTTGCCTGGCAATGGCCATAAAATGGAAGGTCAGTAAAACGATCAAAAGATACAGGCGCCGGTCCATCACTGCGTTATTTTACAAAGGGGAAAAACTATACACGGGCTAAAATTACGCAATTGTGAAATGAACAGGCCGCTGAAAATCGTTTTGTGATTATTCACAAAAAGGCTTTTGATATTTCGTGAATCCACCAAATATCACAACAGAAACGCTGCCATAGTTTTCCAAAATAGTAAATAGATTTTCCTGATCGCTAGCTCTTTGATAGATACGATCGCTCAATTTCGCGCCAAATTTTACGAACTGTTATGAAGAAAATCCTGTACCTGGTATTATTTATTTTTTCATTTGTATCACTGGCGCTGGGTAATGAAGCTCCTACAGGCACCATCAAAGGGCGGGTATTGACCAGCGACAAGCAGCCTGCAGCTTTTGTATCTGTTGTGGTGATCGGAACCGGCCGCAGTGTGGTCAGCGATGAAGCAGGATCTTTCAGCATTTCAAAAGTGCCGGCAGGTACACAGGAACTGGAAGTAACCCTTATCGGTTATGAGCCCCTTCACCAGCAAGTGGTGGTCGAAGAAAATAAGACGGTGACAGTAGAACTGCAGATCACTATTTCCAACAATCAGCTGCAGGAAGTAACAGTTACCAATTCCAAAAGCAAGTTTGTCTTCAAATCCAGCGAATACGTGGCCCGTATGCCGCTGCGCAACCTCGAAAATCCCCAGGTATATAATGTGGTAGGCCGTGCCTTGATGCAGGAACAGGTGATCATTGAACGTACGGATCTGTACCGCAACATACCGGGTTCCGTACCCAATTTTTCGGCCGGGGGCTCCATGGGTTTAAGCATGCGCGGATTCTCCACCACCATCGGCATGCGGAATGGCATGGCCACAAGCGCGATCGTACCCCTCAATCCCGTCATCCTGGAAAGGGTGGAATCCATCAAAGGCCCATCCGGCACGCTGTTTGGCAGCAACCGCAATGTGACTTTCGGCGGTGTGTACAATTATGTAACCAAACGTCCTTATGAAAAATTTGGCGGGGAGATCAGTTTTGCCGCAGGCAGCTATGAATTCAGCCGGGTAACAGCGGATATCAATACGCCGATCAATAAGGAAAAGACGATGCTCATCCGTTTAAATGCAGCCGCCCAATCGGAAGGCAGCTTCCAGGATCAGGGTTTCAATAAGAATTATACATTTGCGCCCACCTTTTCTTACCAGGTCAACGACCGGTTGAAGTTTATCCTGGATATGGAGGCCACCCGTGGCAATTACACGGTAGTATCCTTTGCCCTTGGTAACCTGGCCAATATCAGCGCCCGCAACTTTAAAGACCTCCCGCTGGATTATAACAAAGCCTATATCAATAACAGCATTGATGTAAGGAACGGCATCAACAATATCCAGGCGCAGATGGAATACAAGATCTCCGATCAATGGAAATCACAAACCAACTACCTCTATTCTGTTGGTTTCTACAAGCACCTTTACTGGACAGCGTTGAACATGATCAATGATTCCATGTATGCGCGGGTAACAAGGAACCAGACACCGGAAACCTTTGGCAATATAGAAGTGCAGCAAAACTTTATTGGCGATTTCAAGATCGGCGGTGTACGTAACAGGCTTGTTGCGGGCATTGATTATAACTATAACTACAATGAACTCTACCGGGCCACCGTCAATTTTGATACCATCAATATCCGCCGCCCCATCAGGGATATGAGTTTGCCTGCCTTGGAAGCCGCATCTGCACTACGTGGCTTTAGCACCACCACCACAGTGGCCAAAAATGCCAGCATCTATGCTTCAGATGTGGTCAATATCACACCGGAATTAATGGCCATGCTGAGTGTGCGCATTGACCGGTTTTCTACGAAAGGCACCCTCAATCCTGCAACGGGTGTATATACCGGCGCTTACGAGCAAACCTCGGTATCACCGAAGTTCGGCCTGGTATATCAGCTCATACGGAACAACCTTTCCCTTTTTGGTAATTACATGAATGGGTTTGTCAACCTCGCCCCTATTACCCAACCCGACAATACGATCCTTGTACTGAAACCGCAATATGGCAATCAATGGGAAGGTGGGGTTAAATTTGATCTCTTCAATACCAGGTTGAATGGCAGCATCAGCTTCTACAATATCGATGTTACCAATTCCACGAGAACAGAAGCAGTCAATGGGCAGAACTTTACTTTCCAGGATGGTACCCAGCGCAGCAGGGGTATAGAAGCAGAGGTAATTGCCAGTCCCCTGAAAGGCATGAGCATTATCGCAGGATATGGCTATAATGAAAATGAATATACCAAAGCGGCAGTTAGCCTGAAAGGGAAAAATGTGACCTTCAGCCCCAATCATATCGGCAATATCTGGGTAAGCTACAGCTTTCCGGAAGGAAAAATAAAAGGCCTGGGAGTGGGCGCTGGTGTGAACTATGTAGGCGCTTCCTGGTTTGATGCGGCCAACTCGTTTAAAGTTCCGGAATATACCCTGGTAAGTGGAACAGTCTTTTATGATGCTCCGAAATTCAGGATATCGCTGAAAGGCAATAACCTCTCCAACGAACGTTACTGGAACAACAACGGCACGCCACAAAAGCCAGCCAATTTTATCGGGAGTGTTTCGTTTAAACTCTAAGAATATTTAGCCACTAACTGGCGCCATATACAACGGCGCACTTTCGTATAGTTCAATTCAAAAAAGTCCTGTAAGTTTTGCTCACAGGGCTTTTTCTATTGTCCGTGACAGACATATCGGGTTACTCCTCGTAAATGACGCCGGAAGTGGGGGTTTCTTTTAGTTCAATGCGTTTCAGCTTCGGAAGCGTGGGTTTTATTTTCTGCCATATCCACCTTGTTACCACTTCGGCAGTGGGGTTTTCAAGGCCCTGGACATCGTTGAGGAATTTGTGATCGAGCTGATCAATAACCGGTTTAACGATCGCTTTTAAGTCGCTGTAGTCCATTACCCATTGTTCAGGCAATTCGGGCTCTCCGGAAACATATACCTTCAGGAAGTAGGTATGCCCATGTAGCTGTTTGCACTTGTGTCCTTCCGGCACATTGGCCAGAAAATGGGCTGCATCAAAAGTAAACTCTTTGTATATGGTCATCATGTGCGACAAACTTCCACAACCCGGCTGTTAAAACCAGTGATCCGGGTCATGGCAGGTATTGATTTGTTATGGTACAGGCAAAACACTCCTTTTCCGGATCCCCTTGTTCTCCAGCATTTCACCCACGCGGTTTACCATATAGATCGACGCTTCGATCTCTTTTTTATTGATGGCAACGCTTTCGATATTGAAACCAAATGGGATGGATCGCTCGGAACAGTAAGTGATCATTTCTGCAGCGATCTCCAGGCAAATACCTACGGACCTGTCCAGCATATTTTCGGCTTTGGTCAATTCCTCCTGCATGCTCTCCGGCAGGTGGATACCCAACCAGTCCATAAACTGCATGGTCTTGACGGAACCACAGGCGGCCAGGGTAAATATGATGGTGGGCGTTGGGGCATTTTGCGCTTTACAGGTGTGCGCCAGGTCTTCTATCATTTTCTTTGCGTAATCGACGTTAAACACGCATTGGGAAATGAAATAGGATACACCGCAAGCTGCTTTGTCCAGGATCCGTTTGTCCTCATCTTTCAGCACAGCATGACGCTCCGGAATGGTTACCGCTCCAATAACAGAAGTGCGTTTATTTTTACTCCAGAGTTCGTAAGCCTCCGTCAAACTGGTTTTTACTGCAAAATCAGGAGCTGGTACGCCCACAAACACCGGATAAAACTGGTGTTTATGAAGGTCATCCAGCCATTCCGATAGCTCGTCCCTGGTAAATTTTCCGGCAGGGCGGTAAATGATCTTGGGAATACGCAGATCCTGCAGGTAGGTGCTGGCAAACTCAAAAGGGTCGTGCGCATTCATGAACGGGAAGGGCCTTTCTACCGGAGTACGGGCCGATTCATCCTGCACATCATATACGACGAGCGCGTCGATATCCAGCGGCAGGATACGCGCAATTGTCCTTTCAGCAATTTCTGCCATCCGCAAGGGATCGGTCTCAGTTTTCTTGGGCGGTGTAATGCCGTACGTTACAATGCCGGACTCGCCGGTTCTGATCTTATTTAAAAACATGGCGTTAAGATAATACAAAAGAATAACTGCGGGCCAATTTGCCCGCAGTTATATATTATTTATGCAATACTTTCTACACTGATCAGTTCGCGGGCCTGCCTGGCAGCCGCCACCATGTTCTCCAGCGCTGCTTTCGTTTCAGGCCACTTGCGTGTCTTGAGACCACAGTCCGGATTTACCCATAAGTTACGGGCAGGCAGCAGGTCGGCCGCTTTCGCCAACAGCGAAGCCATCTCTTCCGTACCAGGTACACGTGGAGAGTGAATATCGTACACCCCTGGCCCTATCTCATTCGGATATTCAAAATGGGCAAAGGCCTGTAACAACTCCATTTGGGAACGGGACGTCTCTATCGTGATCACATCTGCATCCATGGCAGCAATGTGCTCGATGATATCATTGAATTCGCTATAACACATGTGCGTATGGATCTGCGTTTGGTCGGCTACCCCACTGGCCGTAACACGGAAAGCGTTCACCGCCCAATCCAGGTAATGCGGGCGCTTTGCTTTCCGCAAAGGCAACCCTTCCCGGATAGCCGCCTCATCGATCTGGATAATACCAATGCCGGCCTTCTCCAGGGCCACCACTTCATCACGGATAGCCAGCGCGATCTGGTAGGTGGTGATATCGCGGGACTGATCATCACGCACAAATGACCATTGGAGAATGGTTACCGGGCCTGTCAGCATGCCTTTCATCGGCTTGTTGGTTTGTGAAGCCGCAAATTTGCTCCAGCGAACGGTCATATCCTTCGGACGGCTTACATCGCCATAAATAACCGGGGGCTTTACACAACGGCTGCCATAGCTCTGCACCCAGCCATTTTTAGTAAACAGGAAACCATCCAGTTGTTCCCCGAAATACTCTACCATGTCATTGCGCTCAAATTCACCATGTACCAGCACATCGAGGCCAAGTTGTTCCTGCCAGCGGATGGCGTCGATAGTAGCTTGTTCGATGGCTGCATCGTACTGCTCAACAGTCAGATCGCCTTTCTTAAGTTTTGCCCGCAACTGCCGTATATCATCCGTCTGGGGAAATGAACCAATGGTAGTGGTCGGAAATGAAGGCAAACCAAACCGCTGGTGGTGCAATTGCTGACGTACGGGAAATGCACTTATGCGTTTACCATCAGCTTCCGTAATGGCCGCCACACGGTCTTTCACCACTTGTTTGTGTACTTTCTGTGAAGAACGCCGGCTGGCGATTGCCTTTTTATTGGCTTGCAGCAAAGCATCATTGCCTTCCATGATCTGCTTCAACTCGCTTACCTCGTTCAATTTTTGTTTGGCAAAAGCCATCCAGTCCCTGATCTCCGGATCGATGGATGTCTCCAGGTCGAGGTCAATAGGACTATGCAGGAGTGAGCAGGATGGGGCAATGAGCACACGGCCAGCGCCTAATTTCCTAACTGCCTTATTAATGAACCCAAGGGACTTCTCATAATCATTTTTCCATACATTACGCCCATCCACCACACCGAGTGAAAGCTGCAGACGCTCCGGCATCAGCGCCAGTACTTCGTCCAATTGTTCAGTTGTACGAACCAGGTCGATATGCAAAGCGGCAACCGGAAGGCTTACCGCCAGTTGTGTATTATCCAGTAAAGCATCGAAGTAAGTGGCCACCAAAAGTTTAACACCGCTCACACTTTCAGCTATGCTACGATAGGCAAATTCAAACGCTTCTTTATCTTTTTTCGACAGGTCCAGCGCCAGGCAAGGCTCATCCAACTGGATCCATTCGGCGCCTTGTTGTTGCAGGCGGTTGATGATCTGTACATAGACTGGTACCAGTTTTTTGATCAGGTCCACCCGCTCAAAACCCTGCTCTTTTTCTTTGCCCAGCAAAAGATAACTTACAGGCCCTATCAGTACAGGTTTGGCTTTCTGCCCGAGCAATTGTTTGGCACTGGCGTATTCGTTGAAAATATTTTCATTAAATATGGTAAACTCCTGGTTGGCCGTAAACTCAGGTACGAGGTAGTGATAGTTGGTATCGAGCCATTTGGTCATCTCCATGGCCGTAATATCCAGCCCTTCTTTTTGATAACCGCGGGCCATCGCAAAATAGAGATCGATCTCGCTGTTGGCCGCAATAGCAGACACCGGCTTGTAGCGTGGTGGAATAACACCCAGCAGCAGGCTGGTATCGAGCGTCTGGTCATAAAAACTAAAATCGTTGCAGGGAATAAGATCAATACCGGCCTTCAGTTGGGTTTGCCAGTTGTTCTCTTTGATGTTACGGGCAACCTGTTGCAGTTCGTTCAGGTCGATCTTGCCCGCCCAGTACTGTTCACATGCTTTTTTGAGTTCTCTTTGGCCGCCAATGCGCGGGTAGCCCAAATTTTGAGTTAGCATTTTTTTAGATTTAATTAAAGTGAAAGGCAAAGTGCAATGGACAAAGAGCGGCGTTGAAGCGCTTCAACAGCAGCATTAAATTCGGAACAAATGTATTATTTTAGATCAATCCACTACCATACCGTCAAAAGTTCAGTATAAAACACTTTATTTATCTATTTTTACCAAATATTCAACCGTCATTCCATCAAAATAAGTCTCTAACCAGCAAATTATTCTATGGCAGAAACTCTGGACAAGATTGATCGACAAATACTAAAGCTATTGAGCCAGGACTCTAATGTGACCATGAAAGAGCTGGCTGCAAGAATAAACCTCTCGCCATCCCCGGTCTTTGAGCGGGTGAAAAGGTTGGAAGCCGATGGCTACATCAAGAAATACATAGCGCTGATAGATGCCGAAAAGCTGAACTATGGGCTGGTCGTTTTTTGCAACATAAAACTTAAGCAGCACGATAAAAGCATCGGGCATCAGTTTGTATCCGACATCATGCGGCTGGAAGAGGTTGTTGAATGCTATAATATATCCGGCGACTTCGACTTCCTGTTGAAAGTGCTGGCGAAAGATATGAAGCACTACCAGGAGTTTGTGTTTAATAAACTCGGGTCCGTGAAAAGCATCGGAAGTACCCACAGCACGTTTGTTATGTGCGAGAATAAGCATTCTTACAATATCAATCTATAAGCAGCTTAAGATGCACCGGCTCATCCTGGTTTGTCATTGATCCTCTTTTTTGTCCTTTCGAACGGAGCGAAGCGCAGTGAGAAATCTTTCTGCGTCGATAGCGGATTCCTCCCTGCGGTCGGAATGACAAGGTAGGGGTGAAATATACCGCTGGGTTGCCCACCTGCAATTGTCGCAAAGCGCCTGTTTATTGGCGAAAATGCCCCTGATGCAGACAACCCGCCTGTTATAACTTTACTGTCTCACTAACTTAACAACGAACAAACATGAGCAGTATCAATAACACCATTGCCGGGCTCGAATTTGCACAGGTGGGCTGGGTAGTACCGGACATACACGCCGCTGTAAAATTCCTGTCGAATGCCCTGGGCATTGCAGGCTTCCCCCCACCCCAACACGTCCAGGCACTGGACCTGGATATGACCTATTATGGCAAGGCCGTAGCCGGCGAATGGCTCACCACACAGACCTTTAATGGCGGCACCTTCATTGAGCTTGTACAACCGCTTTCCGGCCAAAGCATGTTCCATGATTACCTAACCAAATATCCTGCAGGTGGCACACAGCATATGGCCTTCCGCTTACCGATTAGCGGTTTCGACCGGATCATCAGTGAGCTACGTGAACAAGGGTATGAGATGATCAGCGAGGTGGATCATCCCATTGCACGCATGGCTTTCTTCGACACTTACCAAACCCTGGGCGTAGTGACCGAGATTATGGGCATCACACCGGAAGGATGGGTAGCTATCAAACAAATGGAGAAGATGGGGCAAGGGTAAACCTTCCTATTAATCATTTTTTCTCAGCCCAGATATAACCTCTCGTAGTTGGGTATTCCATGTTTTCATGCGGACGCCGCTCTATTACATCAATGATCGCAAAACCAGTTTCATTAAGTAAGGCAACTATATCATCTGTCTTAAAGAAGAACAGGTCAATATCAACTTCTTTGTCGCGGGCTTTGTCAAAATGAACTATTTTATCACCCACATGAAAGGAGAATAAAAAATCTCCGCCTGTTTTCAATACCCTGTTTATTTCACCAAAACATTTTCTCACCT
The DNA here is from genome assembly GCF_003555545.1 of Paraflavitalea soli. Classification (GTDB taxonomy): domain Bacteria; phylum Bacteroidota; class Bacteroidia; order Chitinophagales; family Chitinophagaceae; genus Paraflavitalea; species Paraflavitalea soli. Next base: position 2,728,231 of record NZ_CP032157.1, read on the forward strand.
CGTCAAGCGTAAAATGTACGATCGCATAAAATGCCAGTACACTTCCAAGATGCCCTGAGGGATAAGCGATATTCAACAAGTCGCCGGTCTCAAAGTTAATGTCAGGAGAAAGTCTGCGGGCAACATTCACCATGGCTGGTGACAGATCAAGACCAACGATATTTTTTAAGCCATTGTCGTACAGGAACCTGGTTGTTTGTCCGGGGCCACATCCAAAGTCGGCGCATAGCCCGTTTTCTTTATTGGCAGTTGCAAATGCTGTCAACAACAGCCGGTCAATATGTTTCCTGGAGAGTTCGTCCCAGCGCTCTGTGGCATAATCTTCGGCTACGGTGTTATAACACTGTAATATTTTCTCTTGCGGACCCATGGTATACTTGTTTTACTTGTGTGACAGCAAATTACTAACTTGAAAATATGTTTTAATAATGAAATAAAAAAACGCTCCCCTACTCCATCAAACCATTATACGAGGCTAGCATGATAATTGAACAACCACTTTAAATTAAAATGTATGAAAGCGAAAAAAATATGGGCCAACTTCAGTGTAAAAAACGCAAAGCGCACCGAGGAATTCTATACACAACTGGGGTTTAGTCCCAGTAAGCAAAACAACTATCCACAGCTGGCTAGTTTTCTTTTTGGTGATGATGGTTTTGTGATCCATTTCTTCGAACAGGGTACACAGATAGATGAATATTTAACATCGGGTTCAGCAACTAACAGTGAAATAATTTTCACGCTGTCTGCAGAAACGGAGGCGGAAGTGAAAGAATGGGCAGCGAAAGTTAAAAGCACCGGCGGCACTATTTTGAAGGATGTGCAGCGAGATGAAAGCAATTATTATGGATTTGCCTTTGCTGATCCTGACGGTCATAAATTCAATGTGTTGTTGATGGAAAAAGGGATGTAACAGGCGGGGTTTTGAGCGACATCTTCAGGGTTTCTCCTCAATGGTGACTCGATAGATTCGAACATCCTCCTCTTTGGGTCCTCTTTGCTTTCTCGGGCCCCGAGGAGGCATAGAGAAGGCATTGAGGAGGATCCGGGGAGGCAAAGAGAAGAAACCATGAAAAATGTGTAATTCATCCCAGGACATATGCCGTTCGTCCCAGGCGTTTCCTCTCTTTGTCCTACCCGCCCGGTGTTTTGGAGGAAAAAAGGCTGTTCGTCCCAGGACATATGTCACTCATCCCAATTTTTGGACAAGCCCGACCCATTTTTGAAAAACAGGAGTGGAAGCAGTTGTAGATTTGCTCTATCAGTCTGACACTGCCAAAGGAGATTTCGCTTGGGAAAGCAGGAAGAGCGAACCTGCCAACCCTCTCCCCACAGCAGCGGCTGGTAAAGATCACTTTAACTACCCATAGATCGGCGTTATACCCCCTTAGGAAGTCGCATTCTCCCCCTTGAATTCAGTAAGGGCTCGGTACATTTGGGAAACAACCTTTTTATGGACATACAGGAACAAATCAAAAAGTATATAGCCAGCCAACCTGAACCCAAACGCAGTGACATGCAAACCTTGCACCACCGTATACTGGAGGTAAGGCCAGGATGTAAATTATGGTTCCTGGATGGCAAAGACAGCAACAATAAAACGGTGTCTAATCCCAACATCGGATATGGACATCATACCATGAAATATGCTGATGGAAAGACCAGGGAGTTTTATCAGATTGGTCTCAGTGCAAACACCACCGGCATCTCGGTCTACATCCTTGGCATCAGTGATAAGGCTTACTTAGCCAACACCTATGGGAAAAAAATAGGCAAAGCCACTGTAACCGGGTATTGCATTAAGTTCAAAGCGCTGAAAGATATTAATATGGATGTACTTGAAGCGGCTATACGATTCGGGTTTGAGGTGCAGCAGGAACAACAATAAGCCGGGCCCCCTATTGATCTCTCCTATCGCTCAGGCTTTGGATTCCTTACTATATCAGTAAAATGATGATATTTGAGGCAACATTCAAAACATTATCATTGACCTACGATATACTAGATCCCCCAATGGCGCCCTGGCTTACTTTGCAGCCCACCAATATAGCTGATCAGATACATTTTGCTAAAGAAAACGGAGTAACAAACTTCTCCTGCACCTTTCACCAAACAGATGGCATAGAAGAGTTTCCTTCTTTTGATGAGATAGCAGTAAAAGAGGTCATACTTCACTGCTAAAAAGCTGATAATTAAGTGAATATTATTTTTTTTGTCATGCCTGCTTACTAAGTCCGCGTCTCTATAGATTTAAAATGTCCGCTCAAAGTGTAGTATATTTTAAGCAACCTTGCTATATTTGTTGATAATAACCAACAAAAGTGCAATCAAAAAAGCAAAACCTCCTTCCAAAGTTTCAAAAGATGATGGAACAGGTAGGCGAGAATATTAAACTGGCCAGAAAACGACGTAGTCTTACAGCCACCCAGGTTGCGGAGCGGGCTGGTATAGATCGTTCCACCTTATATCAAATTGAAAAAGGAAACCCAGGAGTTGCCATGGGTTCCTATTTTAATGTTTTGAGGGTATTGGGGCTTCAGAACGACATGCTGAAGTTGGCAGCCGACGATGAGTTTGGGAGAAGATTGCAGGATCTAAAACTCATGGGGAAATAAGGCATGGCCGGAAAGACCGATATATGGGTATATGCTGATTGGAAAGGCATGTCCTCACCCAGGTGTGTAGGGATACTATCTGCTCAACAAGCCAAAGGAAGAAAGGCGTTTAGTTTTACCTATGACAAAAAGTGGATCAGTTCTCAGGAACAACTATTGCTTGATCCGGATATTGCCTGGTATGGTGGTCAACAATATCCTAACGGGAAAGAGAACTTTGGGGTCTTTCTTGATTCTATGCCAGACACCTGGGGAAGAACCTTAATGAAACGCCGGGCAGCACTCAATGCAAATGAGCAAGGCAAAACAGCCCCTGTATTATATGATATCGACTTCCTGTTAGGTGTTCATGATTTAAGCCGGATGGGGGCTTTAAGATTTAAAAGAGAACCGGAAGGCGATTTTCTGGCTAATGATACCGTTTCACCCGCACCACCATGGACGAGTATCCGGGAATTGCAGCATGGCGCTGAAATGATTGAAGCTAATGAAGATACCGCTGAGACCAGAAAATGGCTTACCATGTTAATGGCTCCGGGTTCTTCATTGGGAGGTGCGAGGCCGAAGGCTAATGTGCTGGATGAGGACGGGCATCCCTGGATTGCAAAATTTCCATCAAAGAATGATACGATAAATAAGGGAGCATGGGAATACCTGGCTTATCGCCTCGCCGTAAATGCGGGTATAAATATGGCTACTTCGAAGCTCGAACGTGTTGCAGGATCCTATCATACTTTTTTTACCAAACGTTTTGACAGAGATAAACAAGAGCGGATTCACTTTGCTTCCGCTATGACAATGACCGGCAAAAATGAAGACCTTATCCGGGATGAAACGCCATCCTATCTGGATATTGTTGAGTTTATTCAGTTCTCGGGAACGCATGTGGAGGAAGATTTGCATCAGTTATGGAGAAGAATGGTTTTCAATATTCTTATCTCCAATACTGATGACCATTTAAGGAATCATGGATTTATCCTAACTAACGAGGGCTGGCGGTTATCGCCGGCTTTTGATATCAATCCTTCAATAGATAAGGAGGGGTTGGCATTGAATATTGATATGGACAGTAACGCGCTGGATCTCGATCTGGCGAAAAGTGTAGGTATTTATTTCAGGTTGAATAATAAAGAAATGGGCACGATACTTTCCGAAGTATATTCTTCTATTTCAGGATGGCAAGAATTGGCAAAAGAGATCGGGCTATCACGAGGTGAGCAAATACTGATGAAAGGAGCGTTCAGGCTGTAGGCCTTAGTGTAATTGAGCATAAAAAAAGAGGTCATCTTTCGATAACCTCTCTGTGAACCCGTTAGGATCAATATCGAACCTTTTTTACGAGGAACTGAAAACATTCCTTTTACTCAAGAACCTCATAATCAAAGAATTAAAATAATTCTCTTGACCCTTTTGCCTTGACAATATTGGAATTTCCACTTACCTGTCTTAAGTCAGGATGTCTTTTACATACTCATCAGTCATTGGATGTTCATTTATTTTTGATATGATGCATCCAAGTTCATTTCAATGTTCATTGACCGAACTTGTAAATATCTATTTAGTGACTGCTTCGCTGGTTCTAATTATCCTTCGCTGGACACCAAAGCCCTCCTTTTTCAGTTACAGGTTTCAATAGATGAAATTCCACTTTTTCAACTGGATCAATGCGGTTAATACGAACCTCAACTGTGCCCCCTGAATTTTTTGATAGTCCGACATAGAAAGTGTCTATCATTTTTTGTAGCCGACTTATTTGAGAATATATTACCAATGTATCGTGGATCATGTCTACCCACTGATCGAAGGTTATAACTCGTATTTGTGAATTAAGGTCATCCTCTATGTAGTTATGTAAATGAATATATCTTCCATAAATAGAATACTGTGAGTGCGCGATTGAGTTGCGTACTTGAGTTCTATAGGCATTTTTAATGGCATTGTATATTAAAGGATATTCAGGTTTGAGGCGATCCCGCACATGCAGTCTGACGATCTCTTCCCGTTTTTTACCCTTGTTCTTCAAATTCACAGATTGTTTGATACGAAAATGCCAATCATATGGTTCTGAATTTGCGATCCGAGTTAGTTGGTATAGCTTCTTTAAGTAACTATCCATTTCCCATATTTTCTGATAGATCAACATTTCGTATTGTATGGAAACAGCTTCATCGTCATGAAGCCGATCAGCTTCTGCAGCACGTTCGGACGTCCACTGAATCAGGTCGAGATAATCTTTGTATGGTTGATCAAATGCAGCATCACGAAGATAATTACCAATGAAGTTATGATGCAAAATCTCTGAATGTCCTTCATCACCGGGGCCAATTAGGTATGGGCTTTGCTGTCCTCCTAAGTTATCCCAAGTGTGAACTTCCGGATGATGAAATCCATTTACGATCACTAACAGCAGATCGCCATTGTGTGTTTGTCTTAGTAAAGAGTTTTGTAATAGAAGATCAAACTCTTGATATAGTTGTTGGGTTTTGGCGTCGAGTATATCTTTGAAAATCATTCCTTCAAATATTTGTTTTATTCGATCTTGTAAAGCTGAGAATAGGATCGGTCATTCACCAAAGCCAGTTTACTTTCTGTGTGTTTCTAACAAGTAAACAGCAAGTGTAGTTGCTGCACCAACTGCTAACCGTGCATGCCGCGGCTGTAGCCCCTTGAATGTTCCATCTTTTCCGTGGCCACTACCATACTCATTCCTAATCTCCCCAATTCCTTGCACGACAGATCCGAGACTGCCAAGAATTTGCTTAATCGATGCCGATGCCTTTGCTTCGTTCGGTATATCATCCGGGGCTAATTTCAGTAGCTTGGCAGTTTCTTTCATCAATTTTTGCAGGTCCCATCCTTTATCATAATTCTCATTGCGTTCATTGAAGATGGACTTGCAGCAGGTTTCTATCAACTCCTTCGCTAAACCTATTGCTATATGCGGGGAGTTCTCAATCGATGATTCCATTAGATTTATCTGCTGGAAGACGTATTCTTCAGATAGCATCTTCTTTAATTCAGCGGTTTGCCTGATAATACTTGCACCACCAATAATCATCTTCCTCCCAACGAACAGCGGCCTATTAGAAATTCTTGACTTCTCAATTATTTCAAAACCATCGCTCTTCAAGTTTTGATTAAACATTTGAAGCAACCTATTCACTTCTGACGCATCACCTCTAACGACCGGATGAATCATCTCACAAAGAAAATTTAGAAGAACAGCATCATCACAGTTTAATAGATTCAACCTGGAATCAGTGAATACCCAGTCATCTGGCCAGTCATAAGGATTATTAATCCTATGCTGCCAAATGTCACCCGCCATATTACTGTAGTGATCATCATTTGACTGCATTTTGTTGAGATCGTACATTCTCGACAAAAATTCAGTTTCTTCAAGCCGACCATTCCATAAAATTCTTTCAATCCGAATAAAATCGAAGATGTTTCGTCGTGTAACGACTGTAATCTTGTTAGCCATTTGCTATTTGATTATGGTTCCCCGTAAATGCCTTAAAATGTGCTTTATCTCCTTTGATCAATCCTTTTTGTGATAGGTACTCGATCGTTTCGTTTGATAAATCAAAGTACCTTTTTAGGTAAATGGAAGCGTCGTCATGATGTACTTCAATCCACTCTTTCATTTTACTGGCGATATTTGCATGAACAGACCATAGAATCTTTGAATAGTATAAAAAGTAGATTCGTGTCATTGTTATAGACTTCTCATCTTCGGACGTAAATATTGTTCGCTTTGCCACCAAAAGGAGATTGCTGTAGTTTGTTAGGAGTGCATTCAATTGATCAAGTACTGGCTGAGGTTCATGAATAGAATCAAATTTGAATTGAAAGAAAATTTCTATTCCGGAAAAGCCTTTGTAATTCAAATTGTTAATTTCTGCAACAACGCTATCATAAAGTTGCATCAATCTGTCAACTTTGGCCACGTGTCCATTAGATTGTTCAATACCCAGCTGATGTCTATAAGTCAATATAATTATTATAAGGCTTAATCCTGCACAAGATGCTCCAATTAGACCACCAATGTAGCTGCCATATTGAGAAAATCTTTCTCCATCAATATCCCCGCATCAGATTGATATTACTGTGCAGTAGAAACGGTAAGCTGGTCAACAGAATTAGTAAAACAGTAACTCCACCGTATCTAAGTAACTTTTTATCGTCCATAATCTAACATACTTAATTATAGCTGATTCCTACAAAGTTCTTTTTTTGTGCCTACGAGTGAAATACAACATCAGCATCTATTGCATCTTTTCCAACCTCTTGGTATCCACCCACCCAAATATTGCATGGCAAATACAATTGCAGATTTCAATCATGCAAGCGGTCGCTTCTATTCTTGATTCATTAGTTACTTCATGGTCGAATTTGCCGAAATAAGTCACCATAGTCATTTTCTTATTCTTGTGAGGAACAGTAGCATTCATTATATGTTTATTGCTGAAATGAATAAACCCAGATGTTTCGTTATAGACGTTAGTAATCCAAGGGTAGGTTTCGGCGGCTTTGTCTCGCAAATAGCTATCCGTCATTTTTTTACCATCCCGGTCAGCAATTTTATTAATGGGTGTTCCTTCCCAAACTTGAGTTGCTATTTTGTGAGGCTCAGTTACCAACCAAAGAGCTGACAATCGGAGGTAATTATCAAGTAAAGTTCTAACCAAATGAGCAGCAGAAAGGTAGTTTTTTGATTTAATTAAAGTATCAAAACCGAAGATCAGAGATAAGCTTCTGGTCACAACTCCAGAAATATAGAAGTCAATGGGATAAAGACCATTCCCTGCTTGCATCATTGCTGCTGCAAGAGCTTTGAACTTATCTTCAAAGCATGAAAGTTTATTTAAATACAGTAATAGAAGGTCAGATAGTTTATCGTCGGTGAGATTGGTTGGAAGCACTATTTTTTCTTCCATTAAGGGCATCCAATACGGGCGCGCGGTTATAGCTCTAAAATTGCCATCCTCCGTACATAACCAACCAGCGCCATTATGATCATTTGTAAGTATTAGCCGACCAACTCCTGTAAGCATAGTATTGTCTTCTGTCAGTTTTCCTACAAGTACCGAATGTTCTGGCATAGGTAGCCGGTTTTCGATATGAACCCAGTCTGAGATAGTGTTCATGGTCATTTTTTATTTAAGTTAAAAGTACAGTTGCTACCACGCAGCCTACTTGCGCAGGTGAAGAAAAATAGGAAATATGCTTAATTAACTTGGAAAAAGGTATTGCTTATCGATCTATTGATAACTAACTAACATACCTATGTAATTTATCAACATCATAAATAACTGAATAGTTAAACAAAGACTGAATACGTTAATTTTAGCAATAATCAATGCTTAAGATATGATAAATTGGAAATACATAGTTACAAAGCTGAGTGAAGAATACCATTCTCCTGGATATGGCTTTTGGACAGAAGAGCACCTGCGTCGATCCTGGAAAATTACATTCGACTTTCCGCCGTCCAGGTTTCACGATCCCAATGATATGCATGGCAACTTTGCTACACTATTTGACTTTCTGGCTACCATTGCCAACTTGGATAATGTAACGGATCAAGAGAAAATTGAGAAAATGGTCATTCTTCTGGAGAATATAGCAGACAAGATAGATATTACAACTATCAATAAGGTATTAGTAAAAGGCGGGTATGAAGTACCATTGCCGGAACCTGATGATTCACTGGCTTCCACATCGGTAAACAGCATGCACCAGCAGGTGATAGCTAATTGTGCAAAGTTCTTCAAGCAAGGCCATTTCTTTACTTGTGTAAACGAAGCCTGCAAAGCATATAACAAAGCTGTACAGCAAAAAAGCGGTAGCGATAAAGATGGCAATGAACTTATGTTTGCAGTATTGGGTAATAAGGGGAAACTTCGCTTCAATGCTGGTAGTACAGAAACAGAAAAGAATGAATTTGAAGGTTTTCAATTCATGTCAGCAGGCATTATGAAAATGTTCAGAAACCCTACATCACATGAAACCGCTTTGTCAGGGAAAATCAATAAACAGGAGTGCCTGGAAATACTTGGTATCATTTCTTATATGTTTAGACAATTAGACAAGTCAACCTTGATTTCCTAAAACCACCAAAAGGAATACACCAGTGTTCGACACCTTTAAAATAGATGAATTTCTCGAACACAAAAAAAGCCTTCAAATTCAAATGAATCTGAAGGCTTCTTTATTCCGTGATCCCGCTGGGACTCGAACCCAGGGCCCCATCATTAAAAGTGATGTGCTCTACCAACTGAGCTACGAGATCTCACCTCCCTTTCTACTTAGTAACTGTCTCATTTTCAGGACCGTTATGTCGTTTTTGGGAGTGCAAAAATACGCTAAAAACATATTGTACCAAATTTTTAATCAATTTTATTTTCACACCCTGTGGATGAAATGTGCTTGGTTTTCTGAATTACCCGGAAAGTCGCTCCCCACCTGATCAAAGATACCCTACGCCCCTTCCTGCTCGCTAAAATATTTTTGCAAACGAATGAGTTACAGAAAATTAAACCGGCCATTTGGCCCATCCCAACAAAAGGGGGTGTAATTTAGTTATGATTACACGCTATGGATTATACCCGGGAATTCAGGAAGTTTATCAGTAGTCAATATTTATACGCCGGCGTTCGCATAACAGCCGGCGCCATCATACCCGCTTTAATACTCAATCACTTTGGCCTCCTCAGCTCCATGATGGCCATTCCCCTCGGCGCCCTCGTAGTCAGCACCACCGATACCCCTGGCCCACCCCAACACCGTCGCAACGGCATGTTGGTGAGCATCCTGCTCAACTTCGCCATGGTGGTGATCGTAGGCTTCAGCCGGGAAATACCCTGGCTCATTGGCCTGGAGATCGTGGCCTTTGGACTCTTCTTTTCCCTGGCGGGCGTATACGGTAACCGGGTCAATGCCATCGGCATCATCGCCCTGTTTGTCTTTATCTTCAATATCGACAGCCACCTCGCCTCACTCAATATCTGGCGTGATGCGGCCTGGTTTACCGTTGGCGGCGCCTGGTATGCCATCCTCAGCCTTACACTCTATTCCCTGCGTCCCTTCAAGCCCATTCAGCAATTACTGGGCGAGAACCTGATGGAAATTGCCGATTACCTGCGGGTGAAAGCCGCCTTTTACGATAAAGAACGGGACAATGATCATCTGTACCGCGAACTGATGCGCCTCCAGGTATCGATGCACCAACACCAGGATGAACTCCGCGAAATGCTGTTCCGCGCCCGGCGCGTGATCACGGAATCGACCAGTAAGGGCCGCATCCTCATGATGATGTTCCTCGACAGCATGGACCTCTTCGAGCGCATCATGACCACGCAGCAGGATTATGAATCGCTCCACAAAGAATTTGACGATACGCAGATCCTCCCCATCTACCACCGCCTCATCATGCAGTCTTCAGATGAATTGCAAAGGATCGGATTGGCGGTACAGGAAGGTCTTCCCTATAAGGATGACAATTCATTGGACGCTGCCTACAAGGAAGCCAGTGAAGCCTTTTTTGCGCTGCGGGACCAGCAACTGGGTCCACATACGATTGAAGGCTTTATCAAACTCCGGCATATCCTCTACAGCATTGAAGACCTGATAGAACGCATCGGGGTGCTGGCGCATTACTCTACCTACGACCGCAGCATCAGCAAAAACAAAGCGTTGCCCGACCCCGAACGGCTGGAAGAACAGGATTCGGCAGGTCAGGAGTTTAACGTCCGGCTGCTGCTCGATAACCTCTCTCTTAAATCATCGCATTTCAGGCATGCCATCCGGGTTACCCTGGCCATGATGATCGGTTATATCATCTCTTTGCTGTACCCCCTGGGCCATGGTTACTGGATATTGCTCACCATTGTCACCATTCTCAAGCCGGCCTACAGCATTACCAAGCAACGCAATTTTCAACGTTTGGCAGGCACGCTCATCGGAGCGGCGGTATCCTTTGCCCTACTCTATTTTATAAAAGACAATACGGTTCTCTTTATCCTGATGCTGGTGGCCATGATCATGGCCTACAGTTACCTCAAGCTCAATTACCTGATTGGCTCAGTGGGCATCACGGCTTATGTGGTGATGAGTTTTCACTTCATGAACCCCGATGGATTGGCCATTGTATTGCAGGACAGGATCGTGGATACAGGCATTGGCTCCCTGATCGCCTGGCTGGTATCCAGTTTTGTACTGCCCTTATGGGAACACGAACAGATCGAGCCCTTTATTCAACAGTTTGTAAAAGCCAACCGCCAATACTTTACAGAGGTAGCAGCCTCGTTTGTAGGACAGGCTACTGAGATCAAGAATTACAGAACTGCCCGTAAGGATGCCTTTGTGGCCCTGGCCAATATGTCGGATCATTTTCAACGCATGCTTTCGGAACCGAAGAACAAACAACCGGGACTGCCGCATTACCACCAGTTTGTAGCCACCAGCCATTTGCTTACTTCACATATAGCTTCCCTATCCTATTATGCGCATAGATCAGCCTCTCAATATGCTTCTGCCGATTTTCAACCACTCATCAAACAGGTGGATGATCAATTCCAACAGTCGCTCAACCTGCTCGACAACCAGGCCATCACGAAGACAGAGTTAAAATCCGGCGATTATCCTATACGCGCCCGCCTCCAGCAACTGCTGGAACAAAGGAGGCAGGAGATGAATGCAGGTCCCGGCAACCCGGAGAAATCGGTTCGTAAAACACTCTCCGACCTGAAGGCCATCACCGATCAGTTCCAGCTTATTTACTCCATTACGGGCGAACAGGTAAAGATCATCGAGAAATTACACAAGGCTGAATAACAGCACAAGCTGAACATAAACCATACAAAATGGCCCCGGGCTTTGCGCGGGGCCATTTTGTATTACAAGGTATCCGGGATCGGATTACTACAACTTAACGATCTTGATCGATGCAGGTGCAGAAGTTCCTTCCAGGTGCAGCATATAGTTGCCGCCGGGCAGATTGCCCAGGCTCTTGCTAAACCTGGCATTACCTGCCGGTACATTCCATTGACGAAGCAGGCGGCCATTCATATCCAGCAACTTCATGGTATGATAATGATGCCTGCCCTGCTCGATGGTGATCATATCCCTTACAGGGTTGGGATATACCCTGAATGCCAGCGGTGCTTCCGAATCACCGGAGATGGCGCTCTTCATCGTAAGGGAAGATGCCGTGGTATCAGGCGCCGGCGCTACCGCACAATTATTGATCGCAAACCAGTTGAATTTAAAAGTACCCTGGTACACGATGACATTGGCATAACTTATTGCGGGCAATGTCATGGTATCGGTAATAGTTGCCCATTGACCATTGGTATTGGGCAGGCTGATAATGCCGTAGGTGATGCCGGAATTGGCGAGCTTCACTTTGGCAGGTGCGGTCGTCAATACCCGGAAGCTCACATTGTACTTGCCCCTTACCGGTATAGCCAATACACTGTAACCAAACCAATGGTTATAACCCAGCCCCGTAAAGTTTTGTCCACCACTGGTATCCGTAGTAGGTTCCAGGGTAGGCTGGGGAGAACGGGAGGTACTGATCTCCGCTTCATAGCGCTTATTAAAAGTGCAGCCATACCCGGTCGTGAAAATAGCCGACCCGCTGATGCTGTCTTTGACTGCTGTAATGGTAAAGGTGCCTGGTTCCATACCGGCCGTCAGGGCGCCGGCCTGGGTTACACTGTTGCCCGTGCCGCTTACCGACCAGGCAGGACCGGTAAATGCAAAGGCGCTGCCATACTGATCAAATCCCTTGGTGGTGTATTGCTGGGAAGCGCCAAACGGTACGGTGAGGCTATCCGGCACTACCTTGATGCTGGCCAACTGGGGTGCTGCCAACACTTTTACCTTTCCATAACCACTCATGCTATTGTAGGAAGCCTTGACCAGGTAACCACCCGGTGTATAGCTGGCGGTGAACACCCCCTTATAATCCATCACGCCACCAGCAGCAGGCACCGACCAGGTAAAGGGAATATCAAAACGGCTGCTGTCGCTGCCATAGGCCGCTGCCTTGAACGGTTTCTTTCCGCCCACAAATACACTGGTACTGTCGGGCGATACCACAATACGGGAAAGAGAAACGTCTGTAGCCCGCACCACCTTTAGCCAGTTGAAGTTCCAGCCGGAAGTAGCCGCTTGTATCAACAGCGTTTTCTTACCACCCGGCATTTGGAAAGGCGCGGAAGTAACGGTGACCCAGTTCTGCCAGCCGCCGCTGGCCGGCAGTGTCATCGTAGTCAGCAAGGTATCACCCATCATCACTTTCACGGTACTGGCCGTATTAACAGCTACACGCAGCTGGAGGCGGTAACTGCCCGTCCAGGGCGCTTCGATATCATATTCCATGAAAGAGGTAGCTCCAATAAAACTGACGTTCAGCACGCCGCTGGTATCCAGCACAGGTTCTGTGCGGGTGGTATTGGAATAATCAAATGCTTCCGCTTCTATCCTTGCAGGTACCGGTTTGAAATTGGCCACCCTGGTGGTTACATTTGCGGTGGCGGATAAAGTGTCACCATTATAACTAACCGTAGCCGTTACAATACCTGGTGAATGGATGCAGGCCAATCCTCCTGCCGTGATGGTATTGCCGCTGCCCGTAATGCTCCATACGGGTGTCAGGCTCATCGGGAAATCATTCTGGTCAAAGATCTTTGCCGTGTATTGGTATTTCCTGCCGGCTACAATAGCACGGTTGGCCGGACTTACCACGATACTGTCAGGCACCGGCGTGCCCAATCCCTTCTGGTACACCCGTACATAATCTACCAGCATGCTGTCGGGCCAGTTGGCTTCTGTGATCGCTCCACCCATACCGCCGCCAATGGCCACATTGAGGATGATATGAAATTTCTGATCGAAGGGCCAGTCTTTCCAGTCTGTCTTAGGGTTCACATACGTATACACTTTCACCCCATCATAGGTAAAGCGCAGGGAATCCTCACTCCATTCAAGGGCATATACATGGAATACCGTATCCACATCGGGAATGAGTTTCGACGCGGAAAGATGGCCTCCATTCGTCCAGTTATTGTTTTGCGTATGAACCGTAGAAAGCACCGTACCGAAATTATTACCTACATGCTCCATGATATCGATCTCTCCGCTCTTGGGCCATGCGCCATACGATTCGGTAGTAGGCATGAGCCAGATGGCTGGCCAGGAGCCACGTGCCCGGGGCAACCTCGCCCTTACTTCCACCTTACCATAGCGGAAATCGACTTTGTTGCGGGTAATGAGGCGGGCTGAGGACCAGGGCTCAGTCGTATTGTAATTGGGATAATCCTTTTTACCGGTGATCACCAGGCTGCCGTTGCGTACGCGGGCATTGTCATAAGAGGTATCTGTGTACACCTGTTGCTCTCCGTTGATCCAGCCTTTGGGACGTGGGTCTACCGTCCATTTGGTAAGATCGGGCAGGCCCGTGCCATTGAAGTGGTCTTCGAAAATAAGCGTATAGTTGGGATTGCCTTCAAAAACGACATTGCCCAACGCGAGATACTGCGCAGCGGCAGGACCGGCCAGCTCCGATCCTGCGATGGTAAGCCGGAGAGTAAAGCGTGAGTAATTGGCCAATGAATTGCCTGCCAGCACTACGTTCACAGTCGTGTCGTTCACTCTTTGCAGACTGTCGATGGTAACGCCGGATGGCAATTGCGCTGTCCAGTTTGATTTGTTCAATACTGAATCGAACGTATTCTTATGGATGGTGGCCTGGATAACAGCACCCTGCTCCTGCCCCATGACTATCCGCGTATCAGCCAGGGTAATATTTACCCGGTCAGGGCTCTGCACCAGGTCGAAATGCAGGATGCCATTGGCCTTCCGGCCATCGATGAATTGCACGACAATCGTATTGAAGTCAGTCCTATTCTTAACGCTTTTAAAATCAAAGACGGCTTCTTCCCAGGTATTGATATTCTTGATGCGATAAGTAAGAAATACCGCTTTGCTGTAATTGGTGCCGGGTTGCAGTTTGAACATGACATCTTCTATCACGTTGCTGCGCACCAGCATTTTGAAAACACTGTTGGTGCTCAGGTCAAAGGAGTCGGGCAGGCTGCAACTGGCCGACATCCATTCAAAGCTGGTGGTGTCTTTGGTAAACCTGGCTACATGCGAACTGGTATTGAGCCCTGTAACAGCAGGATTGGGAATATTAAACTCTACTTTACCTGTGGTCGTATTACCGGCATAAAACGTCCACCTGCCGGAGCAGGGGCCATGGCCCTCCATATCATCCAGCAGCAGGAACTGGGCCTGCCCTTTACTGCACAACAACAGGCAAAACAACAGGAATAAGGTGAACGTTCTGGTGAGCAGGGGCAGCAGTGTAGCGCCTCCCCATATGGGCAAGTTGATCGTTATCTTTTTCATGATGGCAAATTTTAGAAGAACACTGTTATAAATGAGGGTTCATCAGGGCATCGGCGCCAGGTATCGGCATCAGGTAATTTGCTTTGGTGATGGGTTTGGCTGGCGTCAGATCATCGGGATGTTTATTGGCGTTGGCCGCTTCTACCCTTTCCAGGCGAACCAGGTCAAACCAACGGTTCCATTCACCGGCAAACTCCCAGGCTCTTTCATCGATCACCGCGTTGATAAAATCATTGCCTGCTAACCCAGCCGGCAGGTCGTTGAGCCCGGCACGCTTACGCACGGCATTGATTGCAGCATACGCCTCTGTATTGACGCTGCCACTGCGTGCCTGCGCTTCGGCATAGATGAGCAGCACATGGGCATAGCGGATCATAATCACGGGATTGTTCGACATGTAAGTAGCCTTGGTACCTGTCTGGATGATAAACTTCTTGTAGTAAGGATGTTTGGTGGTTACATCCTGCCAGGGAATGGTAGCGCCATTTATTACAAAAGAGGTAGAGAAGGTGGCGTCTTTCCGGCTGCCTTCGGGGAAGTTGTTGAAGAAATTGATCTCCGGGAAAAAGTCGCTCCAGCCGCCTTCATTTTCAGGCATGGTAGAGAGGCCGTAGAATGAATTATAAGTGATCCATTGTCCCCTTGTGTACAAGGCAAATACATCCTCGTTGGTGCCGCCGGCAAATATCTTCAGGAAACCACCCTGGTAAAGGTCAAAACCAAAAGCAGTTTTGTTGTCGATCACTTCTTTTGCTTTGGTTGCTGCCAGTGCATATTTGGAAGCATCGTTGATGGGCCATCCGCCTTGCGTGAGGTACACATCGGCCAGCAGGGATTTTACAGCGCCTTTGTTGGGCCGGCCGGCACTGCGCCGGGCAGTGGGTACCCAGGCTTCAGCCTTCAACAGATCGGCTTCTACCAGCTTGTACACTTCTGCAACCGGGCTTTTTTTGATCGTGAGGTATTCTGCCTGGTATTGTTCGGAAGGAATAATGGGCACTTCACCCCAGAAACGGGTAAGCCAGTAATAACACAAGCCACGTAAAAAATAAGCCTCCCCTACAATGGCCTGAACACTTGCCTCCGTACCATCCTGCACCTTCGTATAGTTGTTGATGATATTGGTAGTGGACTGGATGGTTTTATAACAACCACGCCAAATAGGCAACATCCGGCTGTTAAGATCAGCCACGCTGAAGCGGTCAAACTCACGGAACTCTTCTTTATTGGAACCAGGATGCGTTGTCAGGTCATCGCCGCCCATCGTCATGGCGATCTGCGATACCGTAGTGAAGCCGCTTTCCCAGGGCACCTGCAAGCTGCCGTAAGCGCCGGTAAGGGCCGATTCAAGACTGGCCAGGTTGCTGATACCTACAGAGCCCAACACCAGCCCTTTGGGTTCTTCCGTCAACTGCTTCGAACAAGCAGCAGCGAGGAACAATATCGAAATGAAATAAAGCTTTTGCATTTGTAAACGTTTTAATGGTTAAAAGCTAAGCGTACACCCACCTGTAAAAGTCCGGGCATTGGGATAAGAACCATAATCAATACCCTGGCGTATATCACCGGCTGAAGAATTGGCTTCCGGGTCAATACCTGTATAGTTAGTAAGGGTCCATAGATTGGTGGCGCTCACAAATAGTCGAAGCCCAGCTATATTACCCAGGGCCTTGCGGGGTACCTCGTACGAGAGGCTGAGGTTTTTCAACCGCAGGAAATCGGCCTTTTCCAGGAAACGGGTAGACTGCGTAAAGTTCCTGTTCGTAGAACTGAAGGCCGGAATATCTGAAGTCTCATTGACACCAGGAATATAACGGTACTTAATATCCACATAGGTAGCTTCGCGGGCATCACCGCCAAGATACATGGCAGCAGCTTTGTTATAATTGAGCTTATCAAAGCCAAGCATGGCGTGAAAGAATACATTGAGGGAAATGCCTTTATAACTAACCGTATTGTTCCAGCCAAAAGTAGTGGTGGGAACACCAGTACCTATTACACCATAATCACTGGCATCAATTACATTGTCGCTATTTTTATCCAGGTAGCGGGAGTCGCCGGGCCTGGCGCCAAAGGGTCCTGCTTTACCTTCCTCGCCGGGTTTCCAGGTACCCAGGTAAGTAAGCCCCCAGATAGCGCCCAGCGGCTGACCGGGCATCACCACAAATTCCGATTGGGGCGACATGCCACCGCCGATCTTGCGGTTGTTGGGATCAAAGATGATGGCCCTTTGCCCACTGGAGATTACGCGGTTCCTGACAAATGAAGCATTGAACCAACTGGTCCAGGTAACCGGCCCTTTATCAAATACCGCCGCCTCGATAGCAAACTCAAAACCTTTATTCTGTACTTCACCTGTATTGCGGGTAATGACATTACCGCCCAGGTACATAGGAAGCGTTTCATCCAGCAACAGGTCACGTGTATCCTTGATGAAGTAATCGGCTGTAAGAGAAATACGTCCATTCAAAATACCGGCCTCCAAACCAATGTTCTTCTGCTCTGTCGTCTCCCATTTCAGATCAGGGTTGCCGATATTGCCCAATATGATACCCGTCTGCGAAGCACTGTTGGTAAACGAAGCCACCCGGTTGGAATAAGAAGAAAGCGTGCTGTAGGCCTCCACACCCTGGTTGCCGGTGAGGCCCCAGCTGCCACGGACCTTGAGGGTGCTGAATACATTGAGGTCGCTGATGAAGGATTCGTCCGACAATATCCAACCAACGGAAGCAGAAGGGAAATAACTGTATTTATTATCGTCTGCAAACTTCGAAGATCCATCCCGCCTGATGGTAGCAGACAAGAGATACTTATCCTTATATGCATAATTAACCCGGCCCATCAGGGAGAACAAGGCCCATTTGGAATAACCGGAGGAAGGATTGCCCGGTGTACCCAATCCTATATTATTCCACATGAAGGATTCATAATTGAGATTGGAACTACCCACCGCCATAAAGTTGTAAGTAGACTGCTGGTACTCCATAACGGCCGTAGCATCGAGGCTATGTCCGCCAGTGAAGGTCTTGCGGTAGCTAAGCGTATTGGTATTCTGCAACCTCAGCTCTTTGTTGGAACGCAGGCTGGTAGTAGAGGTATTGGAATTGACCACCTTGCTGGCAAAACCCTTGTTTTCATAACCCATGTAATTGGCGCCAAATTGGAGG
This sequence comes from Paraflavitalea soli, assembly GCF_003555545.1. Taxonomy (GTDB): domain Bacteria; phylum Bacteroidota; class Bacteroidia; order Chitinophagales; family Chitinophagaceae; genus Paraflavitalea; species Paraflavitalea soli. The sequence goes on from NZ_CP032157.1 coordinate 2,746,433, forward strand.
TTGAGGTGCAGGCCCGGAATGATCCGGTACTTGAATCCACCGATCACATTGGCCAGCATACGCTCTGTTACCGTTAACTGATCGGTAGTGAGGGCTACAGGGTTGAAAAAAACAGAGCTGACCGGATCGGCGATGGTATAACCACCCATGGATGTGCGCACCGGTACAGTGGGCGACCAGGTGATGGCTTGCGCCAATGGACTGTGCGGACCATCAGCAGGAATATCAATATTCTGCGAGGTACTGTAAGAACCCAGTATGTTAAGGAAAGCCGATACTTTTTCGCTTAGCTTGGCATTGATATTGGAGCGGAGGGTATAGCGTTTGAGAAAGGAATTCCTGATCACGCCATCCTGGTTGAGGTAGTTGCCGGAAATAAAGTAATTGCCTTTATCCGTGCCGCCTGCCAGGTTGAGCAGGTATTCCTGCGCACCTGCATTACGGAATATCTCATCCTGCCAGTTGGTACCGCCTTTCACTTTGAACTCATCGATCTGCGCGGTAGTAAATGGCAAGGCAGTACCTGATGCCTGGGCATGTGCATTGACCGTTTCGGCAAACTCTGCAGCATTCAGCAGGTCCAGTTTCTTCAGCACTTCTGCTGAGGAGAAGCGGGCCGTGAAATTGACTTTCAGACTTCCTTTCACTCCTTTCCTGGTAGTGATGATGATCACGCCATTGGAACCACGGCTTCCATAGATAGCGGTAGCCGATGCATCTTTCAACACCTGCAGGCTTTCAATGTCTTCCGGGTTAATGGAAGCAAAGTCAGCTCCCACAAATCCATCTACCACATACAGCGGGCCATTGTCGCCATTAATGGAGTTGGAACCGCGTATGCGTATACGCACACTGCCACCGGGAGCACCGGTTGCATTGGTCACCTGCACACCAGCCGCACGGCCTTGCAGGATCTGGTCGAGCCGGCTCACCGGCTGTTCCCGGAAAGAGGCGGCAGAAACGGTGGTAATAGCGTTGGTCAGTGTACCTTTCTTTTGCTCGCCATACCCGATCACTACCATTTCTTTCATGCTGGAAGGAGCAGCCTCCAGGGTCACGGAGATGGCAGTTCTTCCTTTCACCGCTATCTCCTGTTCATCAAAACCCAGGGAGGAGATGATCAATACCGCATCGCCATTGGCCACAGAGATCTCATACTCACCCTGCTCATTCGTAACTACACCTTTGCCCGTGCCTTTTACCTGGATAGTAGCCCCGGCTACCGGATCGCCTTTATCGTCCGTCACCCTGCCCTTAATGGTTATATCTTCCGCTATATCCACCGTAGTCACTGCGGTCACTACCGGCGCCTTGCGCTTTACAATAATGGTTTTACCACTCATGGCATAAGTAAGCGGCTGGTAGCGGAAACATTGCTCCAATACCTTATCGAGCGGTGCATTTTGCACCTGGAGCGTCACTGTTTTAGCAATGGATAATTGTTCATCGGTATACAGGAAATTATAGCCGGTCTGTTTCCTGATCTCTTTAAAAGCTTTGTCCAGTGGCGTATTGCGCAGGGAGAGCGTTACAGTTTGTGCAATGCCTTCGGCCTGCACCTGCAGCATGGCAATCGTCATCAAAAGCACAGTTAGTTTCATGATCAGTACCGATTTTGCAAGTAATCGTGGGTAGTTTTTACCGCTGGGAATCCCGCAAACGCGGGATGGCGCGCTTTGGGAAAAAAGCGTCAAAAGCATACATTTGTTGTAATTAGGGTTAATAAATGGATTGTCAAGTTTATGGACCCGATCTTAGCCGGGGGTGGTACCAACACTCCCGGTTTTTTTGGGCCCTGCGATCATACGTTGTGCGTTAAGGGCTCATATGGCAGTTTTTAGGTGATAGGTATGTTTATGGTGTTACAATGATCTTCCGTCCGCTGATCTCAAAATGGATCTCACCGGTTTGTTCCATCATGTCCAGCACCTGCGATACAGGTACATTGCTGGATATTCCTCCCCTGAAATGCGCATTGGGAATATTGCCCCGGTATTCCACTTCCACATCATACCAGCGCGCAATCATGCGCATGACGGTATAGATATTATTCCCATCGAACTGAATTTGCCCGTTCTTCCAGGCCATCACGGCTTCTACATCAACCGTCTGAACCATTATTGGGGAAGATGCATTGTATTGGGAGGATATAGGTACAGCGGCTTGTTGTCCAGGGCTTAGAATTACAGATTGTTGCAGATCAGTGGTCGCAGCATTATCGATTGCTGATTGCCGACTGCCGACCTTCACCTTCCCTTCCAGCAAGGTGGTCTTGATCGTTGTTTCATCACTATACCCATTGATATTGAAATGCGTGCCCAGCACTTCTACCTGCATACCGTTGAGATTGACACGGAAAGGCATGGCGGCATTTTTCTCCACTTCAAAATAAGCTTCACCGGTAAGCGTCACTTCCCTGGTCTTGCCATTGAACGCAGTGGGATAATGCAGGCTGCTGGCAGCATTGAGCCACACGCGGCTGCCATCCGGCAGGGTTACATAGAACTTGCCGCCATTGGGAGTAGTAATAGTATTATACAAAGTGGCCGTAGGGGTCACGTTGTCCGTTGCTTCATAAGCCAGTTGCCCGTTGGCCAGCTTGACTACCCGGGTACTACCTTGCTGGCCCAGTGTACCATTCTGTGCATTCTCCAGGATGATCTTTGAACCATCTGCCAGGATGAGTACGGCTTTGTTGCCGCCCGGCTGTATATCGTTTTGGGGGATAGGATTTTGTTGTACGATCGGGGCCTGCGGATTCCCACGGAATAACCACCAGGCGCCAGCCGCCAAAGTAAGTACCAATATAGCAGCGGCGGCATATTGCCACCAGGGGCGGCGCGATGGCAGGTTAATGACCGTAGTATCGGGGGATGATGTGGCAGGCACTGGGGTCTGCAGCTTTGTCCATACTTCTTCAAAAGCAACCCGGGTATTGCTTTCTGCAGTGGCCGGCCCGGCTATCTCCTCTTCATACAGGGAGGCCAGCATTTGATCCAATAATGCGCGGTTGCGTTCGTCCTGAACAAGCACCCTCAATTGATTGATCTCCGCGGGCGTTAGTTTTTGATCATTGAGGAACTTTTCGAATAATTCCTGGAAGAGGTCCTGTTTTGACATAATGGCCTTGTTAAAAAGTACCCGCTTTAGTGCGGTTACAGCAATCGACTATTACAAGGACGCATAAGAAAGAAGAGGGAGAGCATGCGCTCGAAAATAAATTTTGACAAGCTCACCTGCCACCAGCATCACCAACAACTGGTCATTATTATATTGGGCCAGGTATTTCCTGATAGCATACAGCGCCCGCACCATATAAGATTTTGACGTAATACGGGTAATATTCATGCGCAGGGCTATCTCGGCATGGGTAAGGCCTTCAATCCTGCTTAATCTGAATACCTGCTGCAGCTGCGGGGGCAGGTTATCGATGGCCCGGTGCATTAGCTTCTCCAGCTCTTTATATTCCGTTTTTTCCTGGGGAGAGATGGCATCGTCGCTAAAGTAGGCAGTCAGGTAATCCTCATTGCTGGCAGTAAATACATGCTTGCGGAGGTGGTCTATGACCAGGTGGCGGGAAACGGTGAAAATAAAAGCGCTGAAATTGGTGACGGCCGGCAGCTTATCGCGGTTGTTCCAAATTTTAATGAAGGTTTCCTGGGCGAGGTCTTTGGCCAGTTCGGGGCTTTTGGTGAGGCGCAATCCTATTCCATATACCTTGTCCCAGTAGCTTTCAAATATTTGCCGGTAAGCCTCCTGGTCACCAGCGGCAATGCGGAGCAGTAGTTCCTGTTCGTTGTATGGTTGTACGAATGGCAAGACGTTTCCAGGGCAGTTAGAAACTCTAAAGTAAGTAAAAATATAGTTTGCCTGAGTGTCTTAAAATATTATGTATTTATTCGTTTGCTTGGCCGGAGGATATTATTTTTGAGCCGGATCACATCAGCCCCTAATCAACCGTGTCAATAGTATGTTCCCTTTTCTAAGTAATAATTTTTATTATATCACCGGTGCACTGCAGCTTATATGCGTGCTCCATTGTATCAAAAAAGGCAACCAGAATAAGTGGATATGGATCATTGTGTTTTTGCCCGTGATAGGCAGTATCGTCTACATCTTTTCCGAAATATTTACAGGCCGTGAAGTAAGTCAGGTGCAATCAGGCATCAGTTCCCTGATCAATCCATCCGGCACAGTACGTAAATTGGAAGAAAACCTTCGTTTCTCCGACACCTTCAACAACCGTATTATGCTGGCCGACGCCTACCTGGCTACCGGGCAAACGGATAAAGCCGTGGCATTGTATGAAAGCAGTTATACAGGCGCTTTTACAGAAAATGAACACCTGCTCAAGCAGCTCATCATTGCTTATTCGCAACAGCAACGTTATACGGAAGTAATACAAAAAGCACAGAAGTTATATAAAACACCGCAGTTTGCCCGCTCCCAGGCGCATCTCCTGTATGCCATGGCGCTGGAGCATACAGGCAATATAGCCCAGGCAGAAAAAGAATTTAAGCTCATGAATGTGCGCTACTCGCATTTTGAAGCACGCTATCAGTATGGCTTGTTCCTGCAAAGGGGCCATCAACAGCAGGAAGCAAAAGCTATCTTCACAGCCCTCGTAGACGAAGCAAGCCATCTCAGCTCCCGCGAGCGAAGCAGCAACCGGGTGTGGATCAATAAAGCCAAAGAAGCATTAAAGTGATTGGCATCCAGCTCCTGCCTAAGCATTCACCAACGGCGCCACCTTTGTACCTATCAACTCAATAGACTGCATTAGCTTTTCGTGTAACAGGGATGCCGTATCCATCTGGAAGGTGAACCTGGTAACGCCGCCCAGGGCCTCACTATGCCTTATTATCTTCTCAGCTACTTCTTCAGGGCTGCCGATCAGCAAGGCTCCTTCTGCGCCCATTTGCGCCTCAAAACGCCCCCTGGTCATGGGTGGCCAGCCACGCTCTTTTCCGATATTGGTCATGCTGGCGGCGTAACCGGGATAAAATTCATCAATAGCCTGCTCAGTAGTGTTCGACACATAGCCCAGCGAGTGAATGCCCACCTTCAATTGATCCGGTGTAAAACCTGCCTGTTTTCCGGCCTGCCTGTACAGATCTATTAACGGACGGAAACGGTGCGTTTCACCTCCGATGATCGCCACCATGAGCGGAAGACCCAGCATACCGGCACGGATAAATGATTCAGGGGTTCCCCCTACACCGAGCCAGATAGGCAAAGGCTCCTGCACCGGTCTGGGGTATACAGGCTGGTTCTTCAAGGCCGGGCGGAATTTCCCGGACCAGGTTACGAACTCATTCTTATTGATATTGAGTAACAGATCGAGCTTTTCACTGAACAGCTCATCATAATCGCGCAGGTTAAGTCCAAACAACGGAAAGGCGTCGGTGAAAGACCCACGGCCTACCACCATTTCAGCACGCCCCTGTGATATCAGGTCGAGGGTGGCATATTCCTGGAATACCCTTACCGGGTCGGCAGCACTCAACACCGTTACAGCGCTGGTAAGCCTGATCTTTGAGGTACGGGCCGCGGCGGCTGTTAAGATCAGTGCGGGCGCCGAATCGAGGAAATCCTTGCGGTGGTGCTCTCCGATACCGAATACATCCAGGCCTACTTTATCAGCATGCTCCATGCGCTCGAGCAACTGCGCCATAGCGATCGTATTGTTTCTGGCTGTACCGTTCTGTCCGGTCATTTCGGCAGCAAAACTGTCTATTCCTAACTCCATAATGTTCTCCTTTTCTTAATTGAAAGGCAAAGTTAGAACAATGGATACCAGGTTCCTATTTGTAAGCAGTATCCAAAAGTATAGCAGGTTTAGAAAAGAAGCCGGATAGTTCTTTATCAGGAGATTATGGTTTAGCGGGCAAACTTTAACTTATCTCTTCATTGAGTTTCGAGGAATGCTTCGTATCTCTCATCAGCACATACACCAACAGCGAGATACCAATACAGCCCGTGATATACCAGTAAAACCAGGATTCGTGGCCTATCTTTTTTAACCAAAGCGCGATGTACTCCGCACTGCCGCCAAAAATAGCTACGGTAAGGGCATAAGGCAGGCCCACACCCAGTGCACGTACTTCGGCCGGGAACAACTCCGCCTTCACCACTGCATTGATGCTGGTATAGCCGCTTACAATGATCAGGGCGGCCATCAATAGCAGGAAGGCGATCCATAAGGAACTGGTATGACTTAAGGCCGTAAGCAAGGGTACCGTACAAATAACGCCCAGTACCCCAAATCCTATCAGCAATGGCCTCCGCCCTATCCTATCAGATAATGCGCCCAGGAAAGGCTGCAACAAAGCAAACAACAACAAAGAAATAAAGGAGAGCATGGTAGATTGTTCCTTGGTAAGGTGTACTGTATTGACCAGGAATTTCTGCATGTAGGTAGTGTACGTATAAAAGGCCAGCGTACCACCCAGTGTTAACCCTACCACCGTAAGGATAGCCCTGGGATGTTTGAGCAATTCACGGATCGTACCTTTTTGTTCTTTTTGCTTCGTTTGCTGCAAAGCAAAGGAAGGTGTTTCCTGCAAACTGCTGCGCAGGTAAAGTGCGATCACCGATAAGACAGCGCCAATAATAAATGGAATACGCCATCCCCAGGCATGCAACTGCGCATCAGACAACTGGCTTTGTAATATAAGCTGTATACCCAATGCGATCAACTGACCGCCTATGAGTGTTACATACTGAAAGCTGGAATAAAAGCCCCGCCGGTTACGGCTGGCCATTTCACTCAGGTAGGTGGCCGATACACCGTATTCCCCGCCCACACTCAATCCCTGCAGCAACCGCGCTACCAGCAATACCACCGGCGCCAGGATACCAATGGTTTCATAAGTGGGCGTAAAAGCGATCAGCAATGATCCAAACGACATGAGCAGCACCGACCAGGTCATGGATTTCTTCCGCCCCGATTTATCAGCTATATGACCGAACAGCCATCCCCCGATCGGGCGCATCAGGAAACCCAGGGCAAACACACCCGCTGTATTCAGCAGTTGGGCAGTAGCGTTGCCGGCAGGAAAAAAAGAAGCAGAAAAATACAAGGCAAAAGCAGAATAAGCATACCAGTCATACCATTCCACAAGGTTGCCGATAGCACCTCCAACAATGGCCCTTAGCCTGGACAGTGATATTTTCTCAGGTGATTGCGTCATATAAGTTTTATCCCTGTTATAAAATGTGTAGATCAAACATAATGAACTTAAAAATAACACGGGAATAATATTATATCCGGCGGTATTGCAAGGAAACTATCTGGCGCTCTACAACAGGTTAAAATAGCTTACAATTTGGATTATACTATAGAACGTGGAGTACAGGAAAAACTGGTTATTTGTATTATTGTTAACCAAACTTTTTGCGAATGCTATATGTATGTGGCGTGCCCATAGACGTCCCTTATCCTGGCCAGCCTGCCTAAGCCATCCATTTCACAACAAACATATTGTCGCTCACTAATACCATCACCTGATGGTGATATTCATGGCAATTCCGGTAATTCCCGGACCAGGAGTTCTATGCACAATGAATGTGCACCATTAGCGCAGGTGCTTCGCCCTTTGTTGTCTGATACCCAAAAAGAACAAACGAATTGTTCCTGTTTGCAGCAGTAACAGCCCCTGTTTTATTACATAAACCGATCATCATGCGATTGAAATTGACCCTTCTTTTTTTACTGTTTTGCGCTACCACCTGCGTCCATGCCCAACCCCGTAAGTGGTATTGGGTGGGCGGCTACGGCAGCGCCAGCACCAGTATTCAAACTGTTTCCAACTGGAACTCCAAACTGGGTGGTGGCACTGGGGGCACCGTCCATCCGGGCGCCAACAATGCGGCTACCTCCATCACCAAGGGCGATACCCTGGTGATCGATGGCAGCAATATTGGCTTTGGTGTAGTGGCAGGCACGGACACGATCCGTATTCCCATCTTCACCCAAAATGAACCAGCACGTATCCATATTATCAATGGTGCGCGGGTGCTGTTTCATAAATCCACCGCTACGGGCACCAATACCCTCACCATTACACCCACTGATCCCAATGGATCCAGTGATGGGAAGGATATTTATATTGATACTACTTCTGGTCTTAATATCCGGCATAACGGCCTGGGTACAGGAGCAGCCGTATTATCCCTCAATGTGAAAGCCAGGGCCCTGATAGAAGGCAACCTGGCCATCACAGGCGGTGTCAATAACCGCCTGGCCGTGCCAGCCGGCGGTATGATACCTGCGGTAAGGTTTGCACCTGGCTCCACTTTCCGCACGGCCGTCATCAGTGCATCTGCTTTCAACAATGCAGGGGCTGCCGGATCAGTACTCTTTGAGCCAGGGTCCACGCTCATCTATGATGGCTCGTACTCACCAGAAGGCAATAGCAGCACGGTGCAATTACTGACCTTCATGCCCGGAAGCAATTATATCATCAACAGCAGTACTACCGGCCAGCCTGGCAGCTTCTTTAATTCAAAATCATACGGCAATGTGATCGTAGGCGATGGCGTAAAGACAGTCACTGTGCCAGCAGGCGGCAGCGTTCAGATAGATACCCTCATCGTACGTACGGGCAGCACCTTCACCATCAATGGCAGCACGCCTACCACCATCAAAGGCAACCTGACGGTTGATGGAACCTTAGCTGCGGCCGGCACTCAAACCATAACATTTGGAGGCAATGGAGTAAGGCAGGTAGTTGCAGGCAATGGCGCCATCACGTTTCCCAACCTCACAGTAAGCCCTGCTGCCTGGGTGGCCCTGGCCAGGAATATCACAGTTACTACCAGCGCTGCTATATCCGGGCGCATTAATTTCGGGACCTTCCAGCTTACAGATAATGGGGCTACCACTGCCACCTTTACTACCACAGCAGGAGCGGTATTGCAAACAGCCAATACCAATGGTTTTGATCCAATCACCGGCTCTGTAAAGATGCAGGGCAGTAAGACTTATGCGCCACGCACCAGTTACATCATTGACGCTCCCACCGCAACCCCATTTGGCATCAGTACCCTCCCCGATCCTACCCCATTAACAGTGGGTTATCTGAAACTGAATGCCAGCGGACAGGTAACCACCAATACCAGTATACAAATTGCCGATAGCCTGGTGATGCAATCAGGCCTGTTGAATATCCGTACGTCCGAATCGGTGGAACTTGCTGCCGGTGCTTCCCTGAAAGGCAGCAATTATGGTCCGGCCAATTATATAATAACCAATGTAGACAAGACAAGTGGGGCGCAGGCTATTTTCGCTTATAAAGGTATTGCGGCTCCCACAGTGGTGCCTATTGGCAGTGCTGCCAACTACCTGCCCGTCACTTTCCGTCCGGATGGTCCGGTGGATGTGACCATGACGGTATTTGAAGGGGTCACAGACAATGCAGCACCCAATGGTCTTTCACTACCTGCTGCTGCACTGGACACCATGGTGAATGCAGTATGGAAGATCAATCGTACAGCTGGAACTGCTAATTGCGACATCGCCCTGCAATGGACGGCAGGCCTGGAAGGTACCAGCTTCAAAACACTGGCGCTTTCCAATATCGGCATATCATCACTCGATGCCAACCTGCCCGCATGGCAAACACCATTGGGAACCGGCCTGGCCAATCGGACTGCGCGAGCTATCCTGAATGACCTATCCCCCCTGGTAGTCACCAAATTTGCCGCAGGCATGCAGCAGGTGATCTTTGATCCCCTGCCGGTTAAAACCTATGGCGATGCCATTTTTGACCCCGCCGCTATTACCAACACCCCCGCTGTTCCAATTACCTATAGCAGCGACAACCAGCAGGTAGCCGTGGTTTCAGCAGGCAAGTTGCAAATTGTAGGAGCCGGTACGGCAACGATCACCGCTTCCCAGGCCGGCGCCACTTCCCGTACACAAGCACTTACTATTAATAAAGCCTTGTTAACCATTAAGGCCAATGACAGCACCATGCGGCCCAATAATCCCATCACCGGATTTAGCTTTACCTACAGTGGGTTTAAATACGCAGACGGTCCTGCCCAATTAACCACCTTACCCGTTGCTACATCCGATGCAACGGTCAATTCACCGGAAGGAGTATATTCCCTGATACCCGGCAATGCCCAATCACCCAACTATACTTTCCAATATGTGAATGGCGTGCTGAGGCTGGCCAAGGATCCGCAATCGATCACTTTTGCTTCGGTAGCTGATAAGCTGTATGGTGATGCGGATTTTGATCCCGGCGCGGTAGCTTCCAGTAACCTGCCCGTCCGGTACACCAGCTCCAATCCCGCAGTAGCGATCACGGTTGACGATGACCGTAAAGTGCGTGTAATAGGTATCGGCATTACCACCATTACCGCTTCCCAGCCAGGTGATGTAAGTTATACAACGGCTGTGAGCATCCCCCGCACCCTTCGGGTGAATAAAGCGCCGCTTATTATTCAGCCAGGGGATACTACCAAGGTCCAGGGCCAACCGAATCCCGAATTCAAAACCATTAAATACACAGGGTTTGTGAATGGAGAAGACCCTTCGGTACTTACCCGCCTGCCCATTCTCAGCACCACGGCAGTATTGACTTCCTTTGCCGGTAATTATCCCATTATAGCCAGCCAGGCCACGGCTGTCAATTACAATATTGTTTTTGTTCCTGGTACATTAAAAGTAAGCCCCATTGACGAGAGCAAGGATACCCGCCAGCTGCAGGCTTATTCCAATAGCCGCAATACCGTAAGGGTACAAATCAAAGTGACCGTACCGGGATGGGCCAATATCCTGCTGTACGATTTACAGGGCAAATTGGTAGCCCGCCAGAAAGTGAGGCTCAACCATGCCCAGGGCGTCAATGATTTCGACATCCCTGTTCATTACATGGACCCGGGTATTTATTCCGTGCAGGTGATCGGTGAAGGATGGAAACTGCAAAAGAATATTGCCATCCTCCCCTAATACCATGAACATGGGTAAACTATTGAAATATCTATCAGTGCAAAAACAGCTCTTAATTATGCAAAAGAAATTATTGTGTACCATCCTGCCGGCCATTTGCAGTTTGCTCATGCTGGCCGGTTGTACAAAAGAGGAGACGCCCGTATTTCCACCCTCGGGCCATATCGTATTGATCACTTCTACTTTCAACAACAACTACCTGTATGCAGTAGACGCCATGCATGGCAGCCTGTTATGGAGATATACTTTCACGCATCCCAATCAGCCTTTACAATCCTTTTCCAGCCCCACCGTGGCCGATAGCCTGGTATTCATAGGCAGCCATACCAAGCGGGTGTACGCCATCAACCTGTTTACAGGTATACAGAAATGGGAATACCAAACGGGCGATACGGTGCTGTCTACCCCCACGGTATCAAAAGGAGTAGTATTTGTTGGCAGCGGCGATGGCAAAGTGATTGCGTTGAATGCCGTGAGCGGCACCCGCCGCTGGGAATATGCCACCGGCAGTAAAGTGTATTCCAGCCCTACCCTGAGTGGCCCTACAGTATATGCAGGCAACCTCAATGGACGGATAGTTTCCGTGGATTCGGCCAAAGGCACACTCAGGTGGGGTGTTAACACACGGGGTCCCATCTATTCCAGCCCTGCTGTAGTGGATGGCGTACTATATGTGGGCAGCTTCGACAGCAGCCTGTATGCTATAGATACCCTCAATGGCGCTAAGAAATGGGAGTTCACCACAGCCGGAAAGATACAGTCCAGTCCCACCGTCAGCAACGGCGTGGTATATGTAGGCAGTTATGATAATAAGCTGTACGCAGTAGATGCCGCTACCGGCACTAAGCTATGGGATTTTGCTACCGGCTATGTGATCGCCTCCAGCCCCGTAGTAAAAGACGGCGTAGTATACGTAGGCAGCTATGACAATAAACTGTATGCCATTGATGCAGCCACGGGCACGCAAAAATGGGCCTTCTCCACAGGCGGCCTTATTGAATCCAGTCCCGCGGTAGCCAATGGCCTGGTATATACCGGCAGCCGTGATGGTTATCTCTATGCAGTAGATGCCGCTACCGGTATAAAACGCTGGTCCTTTAAAACGGCCGACAGGATTGCCAGTTCGCCCTGTGTGGTAGATGCCACAGGCGCTGTTATACAATCCGGAATCAATGGAGCTACCCAATAATAAAACCAGCGCCCCATGGGGCGTTCTTATATTTTTTCATTGCCCAAAACCTGAATTATGATAGAAACTTGTACCATCAAAAGCAAACGCGGCAGGCCCTACGCAATCCTGCTGTCGCTGTTGCTACCCTTGCTGTCGGGCCTGGCTACCGCCCAGGAACAAAAACCTGGTAACGTGATTAAACTGTCAGGCTCCGTAAAGAGTGATGTTGGCATTGCGCTGTACAATGTAAGCATATCCGTAAAAAACACAAAGCTGGGTACTTTTACAGATGCTGCGGGAAAATTCACCTTGAATGTGAGCGACAGCAGTGCCATTTTGGTGATCTCTTCTGTAGGTTATACAGCACAGGAAATAAGGGTTGGCCAAAGACGGCAATTTGATATTACCCTTGCTGCCACCAATAACAATATGGAAGATGTGGTGGTGATCGGTTATGGTACTGCTAAAAAGCGGGACATTACCGGCGCCATTACCTCTATCAGCGCCAAACAAATAGAAGAACGGCAAGCCACTACCCTGGCCGATGCCCTGCAGGGCTTTGCAGCAGGCATGCTGGTGATCAACGATGCCGGTAAACCAGGCGCCAGCGGCACCATCCAGATCAGGGGTGGTTCTACGTTTGAAGCGGGCAATGCTCCTTTGTTTGTGGTAGATGGTATGTTGCGCGATAATGCAGACGATATCAACCCCAGCGATATTCAATCCGTGGAAGTATTAAAGGATGCTGCTTCTGCTGCCATCTACGGTTCCCGTTCGGCCAACGGTGTGATCATCATTACCACCAAACGCGGACAGGAATCAAAACCCAGGATCGATATAGCCTACCTGCGCAACTATGGCCAGATAGCCAATAAAATACGGCAGGCCAATGCAGCCGAAGTACGGCTCTATCGCCAGATACAGAGCGGCAGCCTTGGATTACAAGGCATGAACGGCGACTCACTCAACCCAACCTATAATGGCGATGTAAATTATATCGATGAGCTCACACAACTGGCCGTAAAAGACCAGGCCGACGTGTCTCTTTCCGGAGGTGGACAAAACTTTAGTTATTATTCAAGTTTGCGGTTTGTAAACGATATAGGCCTCATCATTAATAGCAATGCCAAACTGATGCAAGGCAGGCTCAACATAGACTGGTTTGCCTCCAAAAGAATAAAGTTTACCAACCAGATCGCTTTTGGCTGGCGCAATGTGAATGAAATTGATGAGGGTACCAGTATAGGACAGGGTTATCAGCGCGACCCGCGTTACCGGTTGTATACAGCCGACGGGGCCCTGATCCCCAACCTTGGCGGACGAAGAAATCCAGTAGCGGAAGCCTTGCTTCTAACCAGGGATGGCGAACGTTATAATGTGAACATCTTTAACCAGATGTATGTCGACTTTTCAAAATACCTGAAGTTGACCTCCAACATTAACGTTGACTTCAATAACTCCACCAATATACGGTTCAGCCCCACGATCCTCAGTACCACCAATGACAACAACAATGGCAGTGAAGCCTGGTCAAAACAATTCAACTGGCAGTTTCAGTCATTCCTCAATTATAGCAGGAGCTTTAAGGAGCACAGTGTAACCGCCTTATTGGGTACTTCCGTAGAAAACAATAGCAGCCGGAGCATTTCCGTGTCAGGTGTCAATTATGCCACAGAAGATGTGCTCACGATGAACTCAGCCGGGCAGATCGTGGTCAGTGGTTCACCGGGCACCAGGTCAGGCGGTACAGAGAATGCCATGGCAGCAGCTTTTGGCCGCTTGTCATACAGTTATAAAGGAAAATATTCTATTAACGGAACTGTACGTTATGATGGGTCCTCCCGTGTGGGAGCAGATAACCGTTGGGGTGCCTTTCTGGCCGGTGGAGCAGCCTGGCGTTTTTCGGAAGAAAAGTTCATGGATTGGTCCAGGGGTATATTGGATGAAGGTAAACTACGGGTAAGCCTTGGGCAAAATGGTAATGAAAGAGGCGGCGATTACAGCGCCCGCCAGAAATACCGTTTTGGCAGCAATAGCTACAATGGCGTGAATGGTCTCATACTGGATAAGACCTTTGGCAACTCTACCCTCGGTTGGGAAAAGACCGTACAAAAGAATGTCGGTCTTGAACTGCAATTTTGGAAAAGGCGGATCAATGTGACGCTTGATTATTACGTCAAGTCTACTACCGACCTGCTGTATGCCCAGGAAATGCCGAAAGAAAGCGGTTATAGCCAGGTATATGTAAACGTGGGCGATATTGAGAACAGAGGGGTGGAATTGCAGATAGGCGCCAACCTGGTACGGAATAAGAACGTGGAATGGTCTGTGAATGGAAATATTTCCTTTGAGCGCGGCAACATCAAGCGCCTGGCCAATGGAGATTTTATCCGGGGCAATGTGGAAGGTACAGGTTCTGCCTCTTACCTGATCACCGAGGGTGGCGCTATCGGAGATTTCTATGGCTGGGTTACCGGCGGCATCTTTCAATATGATGAATCCAATGCGTTCAATGAAAAATGGGAACAGCTAACCCCTGTATTGGGATCCAATGGCGTATTGGCGGGCTATACATTTAATGACAGACCCTATACCGGTAAAGTAAATAGCCTCTACTACCAGGACCGCAAATTAAGAGGCGGCGACAGGTGGTTTAAGAAATTCAATTTCTCCGACAGTGCCAGCGACGACCGGGATCGTGTAGTGATTGGCAATGCCCGCCCTAAATTCTACTATGCTGTCACCAACGATTTCCGGTATAAGCAATTCCGGTTGACCTTTACGGTGAATGCCAGCGTAGGTGGAAAAATATACAACTCCTTTGCACAGTCCATGAATGTATACTCTTCCAGCAATGGTATTGCCTTGCCTGCACTGATCTATGGCGCCTGGCGCAAACCAGGTGATATAGCTCAATATCCTACCGGCAAGGAATTTAGTTCCACAGGAGGTGGCCGTACCGGCGACTACGCACTGGAAGACGGATCATTTGTGCGCCTTGCTTATGTGAGGTTTACTTACAACCTCAATCCACAATCACTCAAACGCATTTTTGCCAAGCGGTTAAGTGCTTATATCTACGGAAGCAACCTGATCACCTGGACCGATTATTCCTGGTTTGACCCTGAATTTTCCAGCGGAACCCTTACACCGGGCAATGATAGTGGCCGTTACCCAAGAAGACGTGAACTGGGCATAGGACTTAACATTGGATTTTAATTATCCGCAACGCTAAACTTATACAATATGAAACTTATCTATTTCTTCCTGGCGCTGGTGCTGACAGCCTCCCTGAGCGGATGCAGCAAGCTACTGGACAAAAAGCCGATCACCGATCTTCCGGCAGAAGAATTCTGGAAGTCGAAGAATGACCTCAAATCCGGTATGGCAGGTGTTTATTCCGGCATTCAGCAAATGCTCAGCAACAATTACCTGATCTGGGGAGATATCCGTTCGGACAACCTGGAACAGGGTGGCAACAATAATTTCCGGGTACATTTTGTGAATGCCCTGACGGCCACTACCGTGGGCTCCGACTGGACCCCGATATACAGCGCTATCGGCAATATCAATACCGCACTCAAATATGTAGCTACTATCCGTAGCCGCGATGCCTCCATCAATGAAACGGAGGTCAATGATAACCTGGCACAGTTGTATGCCATGCGGGCCTACTGCTATTTTACCATTATCAGGTTATGGGGTAAGGCGCCTATCTGGACGGAACCGTATGAAGACATTACACAATCGCCGCTGAAGGCAAGAAGTTCCGTAGACAGTGTAATGAACCTCGTGATCCTACCCGATCTCGCCAAAGCCATTTCTTTATTTGATCCCACTAAAGTAAGGGTGGTCTGGTATGTTAACGCAGGAATGGCCTACGCCCTGCTCACAGATGTATACATGTGGCGGAAAGAGTATGCCAAAGCGATCGAAGCCTCTCAAAACCTCATTGGCAAGTATGACCTGCTTCCCAAAGACCGGTGGAAAGAATTGTTTATAGCGCCCGACCAGGACAATTCCAATAAAGCGGAAAATATCTGGAGCCTGCCCTGGGACTGGAATGTAAATGGTACTTCAGGTTTGTATAACCAGCTGTCCAATGGCAGCAACAGCGTTTCCTGTGGTATGGATATTGACCTGTATAACCGTTGGGTAGCCGACCGGTATACTGATATACGATTCTCTTTAACTACCGATACCAATTCTACCAGCCGGCAGAAGCATCCCAAGTTCATACCCGTCAACCTGGATGCCAATAAAATGCAGATATATCCTAAGAACGGACAGCAAAATACCCACTATTGCATTTACCGGATGGCCGATATCCTGTTGTTAAGAGCCGAAGCATTGGTACACCTCAACCGGTTTCCCGAAGCGCAGGACCTGATCAATGCCGTGAAAGTAAGGGCCGGTTTAAAACCCATTATTTTAGGCGGCGGCGATGTAGAGGGCGCCGTGGATATCATTTTGATGGAGCGTCAAAAAGAGCTTTTCTGCGAATCCAAAAGATGGTACGACCTGGTGCGCAACGACCGGGTACCGACCGTCATGAACCCCATCGTATTCAGAAGGTCCAATTTCTTATCAGATTGGGGTACGGACCTGCGCAAGATCTTATGGCCCATCAACCGAACGGTCATGAACAGCAATTCGCTGCTGGAATCCAACCCACCTTATTCAGATTAGTATATTCAAAAATTGATTGTTATGAAGCATCGTAAATATAAAATGATCCTTTGGCTGCTGGTAGTGCTCACAGCTACGGCAGGTTCGGGATGTTATAAAGCACAGAAAAGCTGGGAACACCAACCGGTGATCCTCGATCCCAATATGCATATGAACGCCTGGGAGTTGTTGAAAAGTCGTGGTGTAGGTGGTTATAAGGACACCTTGTTTGCCCTGATGATGCGGGGCGTGCAATATGCCGGCCTGGAAGAAGAATACAAAAAGGATGACAGGACCTATATATTCCTGCAGAATGCTGCCATCAGGGGTGGTGTGGATGCCTACTTCACCCAATACCAGGTGGATGATGTGGATCAGTTGGGTATACCGATCACGAGGCCGGGCACCGCGTGGGAGGAATACCCTGTAGAGCAGGTAAAGAACTATTTCCTGGGTATGATCATTGCCGGGAAATATACCTACGAAAATGTGGGGTCTAATAACATTTTTGTGAAAACCCTGTTACCGGAAGGGGCTGACCCCAATAATCCCACCAGTGAAATGGGTATCCGCAACTATCCCGGTCCCCAAAGCACCGACCTGCGCAATACCAAGTTATGGCTCAATGCCTACCTCAATGCGCCGCGTCCTATTGAAGTGGTGGCCGGTGGATTTATTTGCACCAACGGGCCTGTGCATACCGTACAAAAAGCACCCTGGTAAAGAGAGCGTTGATCTGGTTTTGATAAAAGGGGTTGTGGCGAAGCTGCAATCCCTTTCTTTATGTTAGGTGGAACCATAAACAGCGCTTTTTGCCACCCTACAATGTCGCTTTTACCCTTGCCGGGTATGAGAGATAGTCAATAAGTTTGTGTTATAAAATTGTAACCCATGTCATTCCAGGCTTACCTCGACAACATCAAAGCAAAGACCGGCAAGAAACCCGAAGAGTTTGTGAAGCTGGCAGAAAAGAAGAAGTTCATTCAAAAGGGCGTGCTCGACCCCAAAGTAAAAGCCGGCCAGATCGTACAATGGCTCAAGGATGATTTTAACCTAGGTCATGGTCACGCCATGGCGATCGTAGCCTATTTTAAGGGTAAGCGGGATTGAGTAACTAAAGTTTGCATGTCCGCCTCATAAAAAATGGCTAAACAATCAACAGACAGCTTAGCCATTCCTATCAATTCTATCTCCTTACAGGTATTTCAACACTGCTGCACCCATCGCTTCTGTGCCGAGTATCTTATCGGCAGGCGTGGCAGCATCAGCTATATCGCGCGTCCGGAAACCAGCTTTCAATACTTTATCAACAGCGCTGATAACGAGTTCAGACTCGGCCTTCAGACCAAATGAAATGTCCAGCAGCAAAGCAGCTGATAAAACTGACGCCAGGGGATTGGCTACTCCTTTGCCTGTGATATCATGCGCCGAACCGTGGATAGGCTCATACACGCCCGTACCATCGCCAATAGAGGCCGATGCCAGCATACCCATGGAACCAGCGATCTGTGATGCTTCGTCCGTAAGAATATCACCAAAGAGGTTGGCAGTCACCACCACATCAAAACGGCGCGGGTCTTTGATGAGCAGCATAGCTGCAGCATCTACAAACTGGTGTTCTACTTCAATATCAGGATACTCCAGGGCCACTTTCTGCACCACTTCTCTCCACAGCCTGGACGTTTCAATGACGTTGGCTTTATCTACAGAACACAGCTTCTTACCGCGGGTGCGGGCTGCATCAAATGCTTTGCGGGCAATGCGCTCTACTTCATAGCGGCTGTATTCAGCAATATCATAAGCCGTGTCGCCATTATTCTTCCTTCCTTTTTCTCCAAAATAAATATCACCGGTCAGTTCACGGAAGAACAGGATATCAGCACCTTTTAATATCTCGGGTTTGATGCTGGAAGCGCCCAGCAGCTCATCAAATAATTTGATGGGGCGCAGGTTGGCGTACAAACCCAGCTCCTTGCGCATTTTCAGCAATCCTTGTTCCGGTCTTACTTTGGCTGAAGGATCGTTGTCATATTTTGGATGGCCTACTGCACCAAACAATACAGCATCCGACTTTTTCATCTTTTCCAATGACTCATCCGGTAAAGGAACACCTGTTGCTTCAATAGCAACATGCCCGATGAGGGTTTCATCATAGGTAAATGTATGTCCGAATTTTGCAGCAATAGCATCCAATACTTTTTTACCAACTGCTGTTACTTCCTGCCCTATTCCATCGCCTGGAACAATTAAGATATGCTTTGTAGCCATTAGAGATTGTTATGATTTAGATATTCTGATTGGAAAATTTACCGTAGACTAAGGTGAGTCGCCCTGTAGCGCTGCAAGTGCCGTGCGGCAGGGCGGCCCACCTTTTCAGTTGCCGGCAAAAGCAATTGCCTCAAATTTGATTCAACATTTTTTGAGTAGCCTTGATCGCAGACACCGTCTGGTCACTATCAAGCCCCCTTGTAATGAATTCCTTACCATTATAGCTCCAGGTGATGACCGTTTCGCACAAGGCGTCACTTTTACCACCGGGCGGTATACGCACCGCATAGTCAGTAAGGGAAGGCAATTCCTGCTTGCGCTTCTTATACACTTTCTTCAGTGCATTCATGAAGGCGTCATATTGACCATCACCTTGCGCATGTTCTTCAAACAGCTCTCCTTCTATGGATATCTTCAGCGTTACCGAAGGGTTGAGGTTCTTGGAATGCGTGAGCACATAGTTCTCAATCGTCACCTTCTCTTCAATGGTATTGCTGTTCAGTACATCAGAAATGATATACGGCAGGTCGGCCTGCGTTACCACTTCCTTCCTGTCGCCCAGTTCAATAATACGCTGCGTTACCTTCTTCAGATCGGGGTCCGACAGGTGCAGCCCCAGTTGCGCCAGGTTATTTTCAATATTGGCCTTACCGCTTGTTTTGCCGAGTGCATATTTACGCTGGCGGCCAAACCGCTCAGGCATCAGGTCGCTGAAATACAGCTTGTTCTTTTTATCTCCATCCGCATGGATGCCGGCTGTTTGCGTAAATACATTCTCCCCTACTACCGGCTTGTTGACAGGGATACGGAAACCGGAAAAGGTTTCCACCAGCTTGCTCACCGTATACAATGATTTTTCTACCACCGAAGTTTTGACCGTTGGCAGGAAATCGTTCAGCACTGCAATGGCGCTCGCCAGCGGCGCATTGCCGGCTCTTTCTCCCATACCATTGATGGTAAGGTGAATACCATGCGCACCCGCCTTGATGCCTTCCAGCACATTGGCAGTACCCAGATCATAATCATTGTGGGCATGGAAATCGAAATGAAGACCGGGATATCGTTGAACTATGGAAGAGATAAACTCATATACTTCTGAAGGGATCAGTACACCCAGTGTATCCGGCAACATCACCCTTTTCACAGGTTGGTGCTGCAGGAAATCCAGGTATTGGAACACATATTCCCTCGAATGCCGCATACCATTGCTCCAGTCTTCGAGGTATACATTACACTCCAGCCCTTTTTTCCTGGCCAGGGCTATCACTGCGGCTACTTCCGCAAAATGTTGCTCTGGTTTCTTCTTAAGTTGATGGGTAAGGTGATTGAGCGAGCCCTTCGTAAGCAGGTTCATTACTTTGGCCCCCGCCTTTTGCATCCACTGTACCGATACATCACCATCCACAAAAGTGAGTACTTCCACTTTATGAAGAAGTCCCTTGGCCTTAGCCCATTTGGTAATGGCTTTTACCGCAGCAAATTCACCATCCGATACCCGGGCAGAGGCAATTTCGATCCGGTCAACTTTTACATCCGTCAGTAAAAGCTGGGCAATGGTTAACTTTTCCGATGCCGTGAAAGAGACCCCGCTGGTTTGCTCACCATCCCGGAGGGTAGTGTCCATTATTTCAAGATACCTGGAAGAAGACATAATCGTTAGAGCTGTTTTAATTAATAGAGGCTTTTCGCAGCAAATGACTGGATCTCCGTTTTCATAGCCTGTAAGTAATCAATATCATCATAGCCATTGATCATGTTGTCCTTCTTATAGCCATTGATATCAAATGATTCCTGCTCTCCTGTAGCCAGGATCGTAATGGTTTGCTGGGGAAGGCTCACCTCCAGCTGGGTATTGGGATCGGCTTCTATAGCCTTGAATATCTTATCCAGGAATTCAGGACTCACCTGCACTGGCAAAATGCCGACGTTGAGCGAGTTATTTTTGAAGATATCTGCAAAAAAGCTGGATACCACACAGCGGAAACCATAATCATAGATGGCCCAGGCAGCGTGTTCACGGCTGCTGCCGCTGCCGAAGTTGCGGCCGCCTACCAGTATCTTACCGGAATAGATGCTGTTGTTTAAAACAAAATCCTTTTTAGGGGTGCCATCGCCATTGTAACGCCAGTCGCGGAAAAGATTGTCCCCAAATCCTGTGCGTTCCGTTGCCTTTAAGAAACGTGCCGGAATGATCTGGTCAGTATCTACATTTTCTATCGGCATGGGAACCGCTGCACTTGTCAAAACGGTGAATTTATCGTAAGCCATGTTGTATAAGCTGCGAGCTGTGAGCTTCGAGCCACGAGCTCTTGTTGATGAATGTTGTTAATGATCTGTATACTTCCGATTACTGTACTCCCAATCCTGTATTCTTCTGTATTCTGTATTCTTTCCCTACAGCAACTCCCTGGGATCTGTCACCACGCCTGTTACAGCAGCGGCGGCGGCCACCAAAGGACTTGCCAGCAGGGTTCTGGCACCAGGTCCTTGTCTTCCTTCAAAGTTGCGGTTGCTGGTACTCACCGCATATTTGCCGGCGGGAATTTTATCATCATTCATGGCCAGACAGGCTGAACATCCGGGCTGACGCAGCTGGAATCCCGCTGCTGTCAAAATATCCAGGATGCCTTCTTCTTTGATCTGTGCTTCTACAATATGTGAACCTGGTACGATCCAGGCAGTGATATGCTCGGCTTTTTTACGTCCTTTTACCACAGAGGCAAAAGCACGGAAATCTTCAATACGTCCGTTGGTACAGCTGCCGATGAATACATAATCCACTTTCTTGCCCAGCATTTCCTCGTCTTCATGGAAGCCCATATAGTCGAGTGACTTATCGTAGCTGGCCTTGCTGCCACCTACCTGCTGTGCAGTGGGAATATGTTTGGTGATGCCCATACCCATGCCTGGATTGGTACCATAAGTGATCATCGGTTCAATATCAGCTGCATCGAAATGATGTTCCAGGTCGAAGGCGGCGCCTTCTTCCGTCTTCAATGTTTTCCAGTAAGCCAGCGCTTTATCCCAGGCTTCGCCGTTGGGCGCTTTTTCACGGCCTTTGATATAAGCAAACGTGGTTTCATCCGGAGCGATCATACCGCCACGGGCGCCCATTTCAATACTCATATTGCAAACCGTCATACGGCCTTCCATCGTCATGCTTTCAAATACTTCTCCGGCAAATTCCACGAAATAACCGGTAGCACCAGCGGCAGTGAGTTTGGAAATGATATAGAGCACTACATCTTTAGGGGTAATACCCTTGCCCAGTTTACCATGCACGTTGATGCGCATTTTCTTAGGCTTGGGCTGCATAATACACTGTGAAGAAAGCACCATTTCCACCTCTGAGGTACCGATACCGAAGGCGATAGCGCCAAAAGCACCGTGGGTGGAAGTATGGGAATCACCACACACAATCGTCATCCCCGGCAGGGTAATGCCATTTTCCGGTCCTACCACGTGTACAATACCATTCTTGGGATTGCCCAAACCCCAGTGAGAAATACCATATTTGGAAGAATTAGACTCCAGGGCCTTCAGCTGGTTGGCCGAAAGAGGGTCCTGTACCGGCAAATGCTGGTTAATGGTGGGCGTATTATGATCGGCTGTAGCAAATGTCTTTTCGGGAAAGATCACCTTCAAACCCCGGGCTTCCAGGCCCAGAAAGGCCACCGGACTGGTCACTTCATGAATAAAATGGCGGTCAATAAAGAACACATCAGGGCCATCTTCAATTTTCCTGACTACATGGGAATCCCATACCTTGTCAAATAATGTAGCGGGCGTTTTGCTCATTTTGTATATTTTAAAACGGAAGTGCGAATTTCTTAAAATATATCCGGATAATCAGGAATTTAAAGCGTTTTTTTCTAATATTAGGTCAATATAGATGAACAACTGTTAGTTCTCTGCTAAATCAACCCGCACAAGGGTCCTTAACTTTACAGCTCATTATGAACCAATTGGATAGCGCTGACCTCAAAGAGGTTATCAACGAAGCAAAGAACCTGGCCATTGATTACAGGCACGGATTTATACACATCGACCATTTACTGGTCGCCATGCTCACCACCGGCTGCACCACCCCCAAATACCTGGCAGCTTTATCGTTGGAAGATTGCCAAAACTGGCTCCGCGATCGCTACCCCGCTACCTCCACCGCTACCGATGAAGATCTGTTGGACCTGTCCGATGAAGCCTCCAGGATCGTCTGGCATGCCACCTACCTGGCCCATCAGCAAAAAGAACAGGAAGGCACCAATAGCCTCCACCTGTTACTGGCCATACTGAGCTACGAAAACCATGTAACAGCAAAAGCCAAACAGGCAGGCGTGACCTTTGAGGGTATTGCTGCTGCTCATTATAAGGAGCCCGTTCCCAGGAAAGGCCCCGAAGTCAAACGGAAGCATTTTAAAAAGCCTTCAGCCCTCGCCCGCTGGCTGCGACTGTCCCCATCTACAGATGAACTGAGCGAAGAGCTGCACCACCACGCGCAGGAATTATGGCAGTTTCAGCAATATGAGGATTGCATCACCGTTTGCCAGGAAGGCCTGAACCTGCTGCCTGCATTCGACCGGCTGCAGATCCTGCTGGCCGATTGCCATGCCGCTTTACAGAAAAAAAGAAAAACATTCCCCATTGTGCAGTAGATTTATTCTATGAAAACCTTGCCAATCATCTTATCCCTGCTTTTTATGCAGCAGCTGGCTACAGCCCAGGTAAAAGACACCCGCTTATTCGAACTGAGGATCTATTACTGCCATCCCGGTAAATTGAATGACCTGAAAGCTCGTTTTGCCAATCATACCACCCGTATTTTTGAAAAGCATGGCATGACCAATATTGGTTATTGGCTGCCTGTGAACAATACGGACAGTGCCCTCTATTACGTGTTGGCCTATCCCAATAAAGAAGCCCGGGATGCCTCCTGGAAAGCATTTGGCGCCGATCCGGAATGGAAACAGGTGAGTTCCAAATCGGAAGAAAATGGCAAGATCGTAGCCAAAGTAACTTCCATTTTCATGGAGGCAGATGCGATATCTCCCATCATCAAACCATCCCAGCAAACTCCAGAACGCGTATTTGAACTACGCACCTATACCTGCAACCCCGGCAAACTGCCCACCCTCATCACCAGGTTCAGAGACCATACGCTAAAATTGTTTGAAAAGCACGGCATGACCAATATCGCTTACTGGACCACCATCGAAAAAGACAGTACCCAGCCAAAGCTGATCTACATCCTGGCCCACAAAAGTGAAGAGGACGGAAAGAAATCATTCGCCTCCTTCGTTGCTGATCCTGCCTGGATAACAGTCCGTGACAATTCGGAAAAAGAGGGGAAGATCATTGAGAAACTGGAGTCCGTCGTGATGAGACCACTACCCTTTTCAGCCATTAAATAAGCGCCTGGCAAATTCAGATTGCTAAATAATTTATCATTTCCACAGAGATGCGTAAATTTGCAATATGAAACGCTCGGGGGCGGCGGATCTTCCGCTGCATTATGGATATGTGCCGAAGTGGCTGGCGGAACGGATGGCTAAACTGGGCCTTGCGGTCACAGAAGCTATTCTCACTGAGTATGGTAAAGAAGAGGTATTGCGCCGCCTGGCCGATCCCTTCTGGTTCCAAAGTTTCGGTGCAGTCATGGGCATGGACTGGCATTCCTCGGGCATCACTACTTCCGTCATGGGCGCTTTAAAAAGGGCCATCAATCCACACGCTAAAGCACTGGGCATTTATATCTGCGGCGGCAAAGGAAAATTCTCCAAAGAAACACCGGCAGAACTCCTTAAGCTGGCCGACAGTACCGGCCTTAATGGTACAGAACTGGTACGCTGCAGTAAACTCAGCGCCAAAGTAGACAATACCGCTGTACAGGACGGCTTCCAGTTGTACACCCATAATTTCATTGTGAGTAATGATGGTCAGTGGACAGTCATACAACAGGGAATGGATCCGCTCAGCAAAACGGCCAGGCGTTATCATTGGCATTCTGATACAATACGCTCTTTTGTTGATGAACCACATACCGGCATCTGTGGCATTAACCAGGGCGCCATCTTAAACCTGACAGCTACTGAAGCAGGCACTACCCGCAATGGTATCCTGCAGATCACGGAAGAAGACCCGCTTCACCTAATCAAGGATTTTCAACGCCTCCTTATGCCTGCTCATCACGAAGTGCACGAAGGTGATGTAAATCTTAAACGACTGGGTGCTGTATTGTGGCTGGCACACGAACAAAAACCCGAGAACTTTGAAGAATTATTATTACTGCAGGGTGTAGGTCCAAGAACATTGCAATCACTCACCCTGGTAAGCGAAGTGATCCATGGAACTCCCTCCCGCTTCAAAGACCCCGCACGCTTTTCTTTTGCCCATGGCGGTAAAGACGGACATCCGTTTCCCGTTCCTACCAAAGTCTATGATGAGACCATTGCTGTATTGCAAACCGCAGTGCACAAAGCTAAATTGGGCAATAGTGATAAAACTGAAGCGATTAAGAAACTACAGGAAATAGCAGCCCGCGCAGAAGATAATTTTATTCCCAATGCCAACTTTGATGCATTGATCCAAAAAGAAAGAGAAGATTCCTGGAAGCATGGCGGAAGAACTGTATTCGGCAAAGCCAAACCGCCAAAATCTGATCAATTATCCCTGTTCTGATACCTGTCACCTGCAACAGGCTTCCTTACCTGCTAATAACTGCTTCAGGAGCCAGGAAGCCAGGTCTGTTCCTGGCGCCCATGATCAATAACCACAGGCAGGTGCCTATTTCGCCCAGGCTGGCAGGCCTGGTGATATAACGTGCAATGAACATTTCACCAAAGTCTGGAATGAGCACCCGGCCGAAGAAATTGATCAGGTAACCGAAACAACCCAATACCAGCAATACACCCCATACTTTGGGCAGCATGCCTGAATGATACACCAGGAAACCAAAAGGCAATAACCACAATCCCCAGAATACGGTGACGATCAACAGGCCATCATCATAGGCACTCAGCTGCGCCATCACCTGCGAAGCGATCTGCACACTGTCGAATATCTGGAGGTGCTCGGCGCCTTTGATGAGCGTGAGCACTTCAAATTTGTGCTGCATGTTGAGGAAAGAAATGGGAACACTTACGATGGCCAGGATCACCATCAGTTTTGCAGCCTGTTCATGAACAGGCTTCAACAACTGGTATAAAGCAAGTGGCAATCCCAGGAAAGCAATATAACAAAGTATACTGCTGGCAATGCCCCATCGGAACAAAGATTCGGAAGCAGTGATCTGTTGCACTGTTTTGGCAGCATCTTTCCAATCGATCAGTTTGGAAGGCACATAGGCTAAACTAAAGATCCCGGTCACTACAACTACTAAATAGATCAATCCGGCAAGTCTTGCGGTCCTTTTGATTGAATACATGGCTTATTATTTAGGGGAAACACCCGCCCAACACTTAGTCGTATCCAGCCCCTCAAATGGAAACAACCACGATCATTTCACCCACGCCTGTAGTGAAACGCACCGCAGCCCCACGCAGCACTTCGGCTTTCTTCCCATTCCTTACCAGTTGGATGCTCTTGCCCGGCCAGGGATTGGCCAGCACGCAGACACGCCCTTTTTCACTGAGCAGGTGCACGTACTCCACACTCCCTTTGCGCAGGCGGCTGCTCACCAGAAAAGCGCCATAGGCCCTTAACTGATCAAACTGTGCGTCTTTGGAATGATCCCAATTAGGGAAAATGCGCACCACTCCTTCATAGCTCTGCAATAACATTTCATTGATGGTAAGCGGTACAGCCGCCAGGGTTTCAATACCTCCTCCGCCCTGCGTGATCCACCAGTTGGACAAAGATTGCCGGGCAATGCGTTCCTTCAGGTATTGCAATATTTCACCGGGATCATAACCAACACGCACAGCGCCGGGGAAGCAGGTCTCGATACCGTTATTCAACGTATTGCCCCATTCGGCGCCCGATTTCATTTTATCTTTCCAATGACTTACATCATCCAATAAGATCTTGTTGAAGGAGGAGTCTGTTATCGGCCCGGCTACGCCAGCGGGCACAAGCAGCCCATGAATAGACACCCGGTTCAGGCCTGCCGGTTTTTCATAACCCCAGGGCCTTTTCTCGACACTCTGCAGGCTGCGCCTTCCATCTGCATCGCCTACCGGAAACTGGCTGAGGTGCGTAAGTATGTGCGTCCATGTTGACTGCCGGCCCTGGTCCTTGCCCAGGTAAGTGCTCATGTCCACCACGCCTTTGAACAGCATCTTCACCAGCCCTAGTGAAAGGGTGGAATTGAAATCTCCCAGGCGGTCGCGCCAGTTGCCGGTACTGCCCAGCCGGGGCATGATCTCATTAAAGTGATCCATATAGATCACGTATCGCCCTTCTTCATACTTCAGGTAGTCTTCCCAGAAATCGGCACAGGCTACCAGGTAAGGATATACCCGCAACGCATAGGACGAATCGTAGGTACTGTAAAAGCGCATCAGCATATTACCTACGCTAAACACGGCGTTGATCTTTTGCCCCAGGAACTTAAAGCCATCATCGATCGTATTCTCCCGTGTGCCATAGCGCTTTTCCATCTCCTCCGGCGTTAATGGCCAGCGGGTGGTCACGAGGCCACGTGGCCCGATCCCCACGGGGTAATAAATACCGCGTACGTTCAATAAGCTGCGGGCATGCGCAACACCTTTGGGCATATAATCCAGCAAAGGCTGATCAAAATTATTGGTAAGGTCAATCTGGTTGGAAGAGTAAGCCGCCCAATACGGCGCCTGGTAATTATAATTGAGATGATAATCACCTCCCCAGGCAGTAGAGTCTTTCGTAATAAAAGGGCCCCAGATGCCGGGCGCAAACTTATCGCCCCTCGACGAACAGGCCAGCAGGTATTGCGAGGCATAATAGTATTGTTCCAGGTAAGGATCACCGATCCTTACGGAAGACCTTAACCAGAATTGTCGCCACCAGGCTTCATGTTGGATACGCATGTTTGCAACTGATACGGCAGTGAGGGCACCGGCCTCCCGGATGGCCTGTTCTTTCCATTGCGGCTGATCAAAACTGGTATACAGGGTGAGTGTGATAGTGATCTTTTTACCGGGCAATAGTTCTATATAGTTGTTTTGATCCACTACCGCGCCCAGGGTCTTCATAGCAATGGCCACATGACAGGGCCATTCCTGCAAAGCAGTATCGTTGAAGGAGCGCGTTACCCACTGCACCTGGTTGGTGACTCCGGCACCATTGACAGCCGTATTCCCTTCCGGAGCCCATAATTTCAATTGCAACCGGCAAGCCTTGTTGGAGATGAACTCAACCACCACAGTATTGTGTGTGGCAGCTACCCAGGCAGTGAGTGATACACTTGTATTGCCTTTTGTAAAGCGGCCTTTGACAACCGCTTTGTCCATTACCTGCTCCGCATACCAGGAAGCGCCTTTGAGAGCCTCACTGCTCACCTGCAAAGCACCGGGAAAAGCGATACCGCCACCCGGATACACCGGCCAGGCCCTCCAAAAATCATTTTTACCCAGGTAAAAGCATAAGTTATCAGGGCTTCCCCCCAGGGTAAGCCCAATATCGCCGTTGCCAGCCAGGGGTGCATCCGGTACTTTGGAAGTAGGCACCATGCGGGGCGCTTCGTTAAAGATAGCCTTGTAGCGCCCGGCATATATTTCCTGGGCAGCAGCAGAAAAAGCAGCAAGAGAATACAACAACAAGCAGGTGATCCTTACAAAAGCAACCGGTCGCATACAGTAGATTAAGCATTACAAAAGCCTGAGCCCTTGCAAGCTACCTATCATTTACTGTTTGATACCGTACATGTATTTGCTATCCAGTAAGTTATTTTGTCAAACAACAGCATGCCCACATCACCCCTCGTTCCCACCCATGGCTTGATATTCGCCCCCTGGGCCAGGGATTAGTGACAAAAATTGACCACAAAACACCCATAAATAAATAATAATCAATTAATCATAATACATTCTTATCAAGGTTAATTGCACTGACTTTTACAGCCACGGAATCATATACCGGCTAACTATGCTGATAATCTGCAGGTTATCTGTAGTCCATTTACTCTCCGATTTTCACCGACTTGCACTGGTCCCCTATACTCAGTGCAAGTCGTAGGCTATTGCAGTGCAATTACTATGGGGCGATCAGGCAGTGTGGGAGCCTACGGGGTTGGGATCAGCATGGACCCCAGGACCATTCCAGGCCTGGCAGTTTTTACCGGCGCGGTGCCGTCCCCATCAGCACCGCTGATATCTGCCGCGAAATAGCATGATCGCACAAGCGGTCCAGCCAGAAGTATTCGCCCGCAGCGTTTATTTCGAGAAAGTAATACCTATCATCCGGGGTCAGGATCAGGTCAATGGCGCCGTAATTCAAACCATAATCATCCATGAACGACAATATTTTTTTATGGATATCCTCCGGCAAAGTATAGGGCTTCCAGTCATTTATCATATTCACTCCTTCTTTTCGCCAGTCTACCTGTGCATTAGCTACCTGCTGGGAATCGATACTGAAAGCAAAGACTTCCCTGCCCACGACCGTCACCCGCAACTCCAGTTGTTTGGCGATCTCCTGCTGAAATACCATGGGGCAATAACGCAGGGTATCCAGTTCCTGCAGGTGCTCGTCAGTTACAGCATTGGTAAATACCACCTGCTCTTCCGCACCCTGGTAAATGGCAAAGGAACTTTGCATTTTACTCACTACCCTGCCGCCCTGCCGCTCAACGAAGGCACGCACCTGCGCCGGATCATTGCTGATACAGGTATCGGGAATGAGCAGTCCGTGGCGTACAGCCATTTTCAATTGTTCCTCCTTACTGTCCAACCGGCGGTAAACGCTGTACCTGCCCAGGTGAAAACAATGCAATCCTTCCAGCATGCCGATCAGCGTGCGCTTTACTTCTTCGATGGCAGCAGGCAGGTATTCTGCTCCAATGGCCTCTTGCAGGCCCTTGCCCAGGTTATGACTTCTCCGGTACCATACGCCTGTTACATCATCCAGGTCATGGATGGCAGTGCCCGTATCCAGTGTGATGCGCCAGCGATTATCAACGAAAGCGGTAGTGAGGCCCGTCGTCATCGGATAACCGTCTACGTTCAGCCGGATGGCTTCCCCACCCGACTGCCGGATATAATCAATAACAGTTTGCGTGCTGGTGTTATCCAAACTATGTGTAACGATCAGTATTTTTTGTTTAGCCATTTTGTATATGTGTTATCAATTTTTCGGCAATAGTTTCAGCAATGGGATAATGCAGGTATTTTTGCAGCATGCCCCATTCTCCCTGGGGATTGACCTCCAGGAATACGTAATCGCCATTGGTATGCCTGATCATATCAATAGCGCCAAAAACAAGTCCCAGGTTCTTCATCAGTTTACTTATCTTTTGCTGCACTGGCGCCGGCAATATATAGGGCTGCCATTGTCCCGGGTTGCCACTCAGCGTACGCCAGTCTGTTGGTACAGCCTCCTGAGCATGGACAATCTGGCCCGTAAAGCATTCACCATCCACATAGGCAATCCGCAGTTCATAAGCTTTGGGAATATATTCCTGGAATATCATGGGGCAATAAGCCAGCAGGTGTACCTGCTCCAGATCAGCCTCCGTTAATCTGGTGGTAGGAAAGAAAGCGCCATCGCCCTTCATACTTTTAGAGAGGGCATTGTGCAGCTTCATCACTACCTGGTTATTACAGCGCTTAAAAAAGTCGCGGATAGCAGCCGGATCGTTGGTAAATATGCTGGCAGGAATAGTGAGCCCTACTGCATACGCTACCCGCAGCTGCTGCAGCTTGTCATTGCATACAGCATGATCGGCCTGCAGGGGGTTCATCCACGGCACGCGCTGCAGGGCATTGAAAAAGAGATCACGGAAGGTGAGGTATTCCCGGGTAAAGACAGGCCGGTAAGCCGGATCGAGGTCCTCCGGCATTTTCAGGTCCCACAACTTGCGGTACCACACGGCATTGATCTGTGTATCGGTGATGTACTGGCCCTTGCCCGACAAGCAATATTGCTGCACGGTATAGTTGATGACATACCCGGTTGCAAATTCATCAACATTCAACCGGAAAGAAGGAACACCCATTTTATCCAGGTGTTGCTGTACAAGATCGATAGTATAATAGTCGTTGGAATGGGTTATGCATAAGACCATGGCAATAGTAAAAACAAGCAATAGCCGGTTGACTATTGCTTGCTTGATTAGAATGAATTAATCGGGTAATAAGAAAAGCCTATACTTCATCTCCATCGGAAGGATACTTCAGCGTATGCTCCATATCCAACCAGGGCTTTGTAATGATAGACTCGAGGTCTATATAGTTTTCGCCGGAGGTTTCCTGTGTGCGTTTTTGCCCTTCGAGGAACTGGGCAAAGAAAGGTTGTTTTCCTGCTTCCTGCTGTTGCATAAGAATAGCATTTAAAATGATAAGGTAGTTTTTGCTTTTACGATGATAATGGCCGGCCGTTATTTTGTTGGCAGGTCATCGTCCCCGTCGGAGGGATACTTCATGGTATGGTCAAAATCAAAGATGGGAATAGACACACCAGGCCAGGCTTGCTCATGCGTTTCGGCTGAGCGCTGCTGTTGAGTCTTTTGAGACTCCAGGAACCGGGCAAAGAAAGGCTGCCCTGTTTGCTCGTTTTGTTTCATAACGATAAAAATTTAAGGTTAACAAAATGATACCTCACTAAATGTAACGAAAAACGACAAGCGCCCAAAAAACTCATATCCACATTGCTTTAAGTTTTCCTCTTCATGACAACCATGTACTGAAAGCCCTACACAGAAATACTTAACCAAGCGTTAACTCACGGAAAGGCATATATTGTTTACCCTTACCGGGCAACCCGTCGTTGATTGTCCTTAATCCATCCTTCATATACCCTGGCAGGCAAATCAGTCTTCCGCCCAATTACGTCACCCGTTCTATAGAGGCGCCCGGCATGGTTTGAATTTTGCAAGAAATGCTTTGCATTATGCAATGCACTGTTTGAACATTCACTGTTTCAGCCTGTTATTTTTATCTACACACATTTAAAATGTAAGAAAGATGAGCACAAAGACTATTACAACAACCTGGAACCTGGGCGGTGATCTTACCATCAACCGTTTAGGATATGGCGCCATGCAATTGGCGGGCAAAGGCGTTTTTGGCGAAGCCAAAGACCGCGAAGGAGCAAAAAAGGTATTACAAGCTGCTGTAGCAGGCGGCGTCAACTTTATTGATACGGCCGAAGCGTATGGGCCTAAGCTCAACGAATCGCTGATAGCCGACGCATTACATCCTTACCCCAAAGGGCTGGTTATTGCTACCAAGGGTGGCTTCGACAGGCCGGGTCCCGATCAATGGATACCCAACGGTCATCCCAACCATATCCGTGAAAACATTGAAGGCAGTTTAAAGAGACTGAAGGTAGATACCATCGACCTGTGGCAATTGCACCGCATTGACAGCAAAGTGCCCGTAGAAGAGACCCTGGCGCCGGTAGCGGCCGCCGTAAAGGCAGGCAAGATCCGCCATGTGGGACTATCCGAGGTCAACATTGAACAGATTGAAAGGGCCGAAAAGGTAGTACCCATCGTATCGGTTCAAAACCTGTACAACCTGGGCAATCGTCAATGGGAAAGTGTACTGGACTATACCGTAAAACGTAATATAGCCTTCATTCCCTGGTTCCCCCTCGCCTCTGGTCCGGATACCCTGGCCGATAAGATCAAGGGCATTGCAGCCGCCCACAATGCCACTGTAGCGCAAATAGCGCTGGCTTGGCTGCTGAAACGGGCTGATAATATCCTGCTGATCCCGGGCACCAGTTCCCTAAGCCACTTACAGGAAAACCTGGAAGCAGGTGACATCATATTGACCGATAAAGAGTTTGAAGCTTTGTCCAAATAAGTTAGAAAGGTGCATTAAGTCTAAGGCTGTTCCCACCGGGACAGCCTTTCTTTTTACCCGAAGGATGCTATGCTTGTGTAAATTATTGGGTTAGAGGAGGCCGCACAAAAATAAAACTACGAACTTCACCGCCAGGTCAAAACAAAATCAGTTCGTAAACCGTTGTAACGGAACACCTTTGGTACGAAATCGCCGAAATGTTTGGTTTTTAAAGCATCCTATTTAGTCATAGCATGAAGGGAAGTTACTGGTGTTTAATGGTCGGCCTTGCAGTTTTGCCGTTTTCAGCGATTGTTGCCCAGCAACAACCGGGCAACCGGTATATGTTCCGGGTATATGAGGACAATGATGCTATGAACCTGTACGAACTGGGCAGCGACAAAGGGTATACCAATGGCACCCGGCTCGACTTTTTCTGGCAGCAGCAAAAAAGGTCTTTTCTCAACAAGCTGCTGCCCCAGGCAGGCTCCAACAGCATCAATACCCATGGCTGGGGCCTGATGCAGGTGATCATCACTCCCGATAATATCCTGCGGCGCAGACCCGATCCTGCGGACTATCCCTATTCAGCAGCCATGTTTGTCACCCGCAGCCTGCACTCCTCCAATCCCGTTAAGAAGTTATCCTTTCAATCAGAAATAGTACTGGGTGTGATGGGACCGCCGGCGCTGGGCGAAGAAACACAAAAGCTGATCCACCGCATTATACAGGCCCAGGCTCCCCGGGGATGGGATTACCAGAAGCCTACGGACCTGCTCCTCAATTATCATTTTACAGTCAACAAACAACTGGCCCAACTCGATCATTGGGCTGAGTTGATCGGCAGCGGACAGGTATTTGCCGGTACCATGGTCAACGGTGCGGCGGTATATACCACGCTCAGGCTGGGCAAAATGAATCCGTATTTTGATGGCCTCATACAACAGTTTAGTTCCGATAAGACAAATACAAACCGCTGGCAGTTCTATTTTATCGTGCAACCGGCAGCAGAATTGGTCCTTACCAATGCCTTGCTGGAAGGAGGCGTATTCAACCACAACGAAAAGTTGCCCGTCTCCACTACCGGAGAGACCGGCGTACCTGATCTGAAGAGACGCAGGGTGATCACCCGCATCGACTGGGGCGCTGTATTGTCGCATGGCAACGTGGCTGTTTCTTTCACGCAAAAGAGTTCCTCCGCTCTATACAAAGGATTTACCCGTCAGGAAGTGGGTAATATTTCCCTGCATGTAGCCTGGTAACAGACACGATCCAGCAAACCTTGAAACCTTAACACCGTCTTTCCAACTCCACAACGATTCTAATATCATTCTAAGATGCCCTGCCGGCAGGCCGGTGTATCTTTGCTCCTTTTATTTTGTACCGTTTTAACGCATGCTATGGAGCTTTACTATTCGTTTTCGGTTTT
This sequence comes from Paraflavitalea soli, assembly GCF_003555545.1. Taxonomy (GTDB): domain Bacteria; phylum Bacteroidota; class Bacteroidia; order Chitinophagales; family Chitinophagaceae; genus Paraflavitalea; species Paraflavitalea soli. The sequence goes on from NZ_CP032157.1 coordinate 2,780,851, forward strand.
GATCGTGCTGGCCTCATTCTTTTCTTATATCAACCTGCGGGTATTGAAATTGCCGTCAACCATTGGCGTCATGATCATTGCCATGCTTACCTCCATCCTGCTGGTAATTAGTGGTCACCTGTTTCCCAAATTCTTTACCCACTTCTCCACCCTGCTGATGGATGTTGATTTTACTGAGGTGCTGATGGGCGCCATGCTCAACTTCCTGCTCTTTGCGGGCGCTATCCATATTAACCTGAAAGACCTGCGCGAACAGAAATGGCCCATTGTTGTATTCTCTACCGTAAGTGTATTGATCTCCACCTTTGTTATTGGCGGTATCCTGTACTATATTTTTAATGTATTGCACATAGACCTTCCTTTTATATACTGCTTGTTGTTTGGTGCGCTGATCTCTCCTACCGATCCCATTGCTGTGATGGGCATTCTGAAGAAAGCCAACGTAAGGAAATCACTGGAAACCAAGGTTGCCGGAGAATCCCTGTTCAATGATGGCGTGGCCGTGGTGGTCTTTTCTGTGATCCTTCAACTGGCACAGGGTTCTGATATCGACATGTCGCTGGGCAATATCAGCTGGCTGCTGGTGAAAGAGGCCCTGGGAGGATTTGTATTGGGGGCATTACTGGGGTTGGGTGCTTCCAATGCCATCCGGAAGATCGACGATTACAATGTGACTGTACTGATCACGTTATCGGTAGTAATGGGTGGATACCTGATCGCGCATACCCTGCACATGTCAGGACCGCTTACCATGGTGGCGGCTGGTATAGTCATTGGTAATTATGGCAAAAGAACAGCCATGTCAGCCACCACCAAAGATTACCTCAACAAGTTCTGGGAACTGATCGACGAGATCATGAATGCCATCCTCTTCCTGTTCATCGGGTTTGAACTCTTACTCATCCGCGATCTCAACAACTACTGGCTCATGGGTGGCATTGCCATCCTGGTGGTATTGCTGGCCAGGTTCATTTCCATCTGGATACCTGTACGGCTGATCCCATTCCGCAACAAGTTTAGCAGCGGCACCATCAAAATACTCGTATGGGGCGGCTTGCGGGGCGGTGTTTCTATCGCACTGGCCCTGTCGATCGACAATGGTCCTTATAAACAGGCCATTATTGCCATCACCTATTTTGTAGTGGTATTCTCCATTGTAGTGCAGGGACTTTCCATCGGGAAAGTAGCCAATAAGGTATTATCAAAAGAAGAAGTGTAAAGGATAGAGATAAAAGATGTTTTCCCTATAAATTGCAGCATGAAGTTAAGATCATTACTGGCTGCAGGTTTATTGTTATTACAAACAGCCCATGCACAGGATCGCCCCAATATCATCCTGGTGTTGACAGACGATATGGGGTATAGCGACCTCAGTTGTTTTGGAAGCCCCCTGATCAAGACACCTTTCCTCGACAAGATGGCTTCCCGTGGCATCAAGGGCACCAATTTCCTGGTGGCTTCCCCTACCTGCACTCCTTCCCGCGCTTCCCTGCTCACCGGGCGTTATGCCACCCGCATGAACCTGCCGGTACCCATTGGGCCGGGCGCTCCCAATGGCCTGCCCGATGAAGAAGTAACGATAGCCGAAATGCTGAAAAAGGTGGGTTATCGTACGGCCCTTATTGGTAAATGGCACCTGGGCGATACCAAGCCTTATTATCATCCCAATGCACAGGGCTTTGACCAGTTTTTCGGCACCCTTTACAGTCATGATTACAGGAGCCCTTATGTGAAGACAGATACCGTCATGAAAATATTCCGCAACCGGGTGCCTGCTATCATTAAACCAGCCGATACAACGCTTACCAACCTGTATGCACAGGAAGCTATTCACTTTATCAATGCACAAACAAAGCAACAGCCTTTCTTTTTGTACCTGGCGCAAAATATGCCCCATTTGCCACTGGCCGTGCCGGCCAAATGGAAAGGACATTCTGCCGGTGGGCTTTATGGAGATGTGGTAGAACAATTGGATGAGAGTCTGCAACGCATCTGGCAGGCGCTGGAAGCAAAAGGGATGGCTGATAACACGCTGTTTATTTTTACGAGTGACAATGGTCCCTGGATCGGTTTCCCCGACAGGATGTTGGGCGATGGATATACGAAACCCTGGGATGTGGGTACTACCGGCATTTTTAAAGGACAAAAAGCAAACACCTACGAGGGCGGCCACCGCGTACCATTTATCCTATACTGGAAAGGACATGTACCTGTAGGCGCCACGATCACTGATCCCATATCATCACTTGATATGTTGCCCAGTATTGCCCAATGGTTGAGGATACCCCTACCCACTGGCAGATCATTGGATGGGGAATCGGTGGTACCCTTGTTATCCGGCCAACAGGCCCACTTTACCCATCGGCCCATTTATTATATACACAACCAGGCACAGGCAGTACGTGACGGCCAATGGAAATTACGGGTAACTGGTACAGGCACTACTGCTGCCACTGAACTTTTTGATATGGTTACCGATCCCGGTGAGCATTATAACCTGGCGGCCAATTATCCGGATATAGTAGCGCGGCTGGAGAAACTGTTGCAGGCTTTTCCCGGCATGACACCCTGAGCTACATATAGAACTGTTCCTGTACAATTTTGCCATCTTTTACCTGGTATACGCATAGTTCTTTCATGTTCATGCGACCGCCTTCCTTCATGGTGACGTCCATATCAAGAATGCAGGCAAAAGAATTAGGAGCAACAATGGGGGCCGACATGGCAATGGAATGCATGGTTTGGACCATACTATCAAACTTCTTGCCCTTCTCAATAATAGCCGCCAGTCCTTTGGTTTCTTTATCAAAGGCTGGCGTGGCTTCGGGTTCTATACTCACGGCATTCTCTGCATACAATTCTTTTTGTGCTTTTGTCCAATCGCCTGAACGGCAGATGGATACCAGCTTGTCGGCAACTTCTTGTGTAGTCATAGCTCGTTTTTTGGGGAATAACGGCAAAAAGCGGGCCGGGGCATGACCTTATCTTGGGTCTATAATACATAATCTTGACGGGGCATCGAATAGATACCTGGATTTCTAATAAAACTAATGTAGGTGTTGCTGCCGCTTGGCCATGGCCTGGGCAATGACACTGACAGCGATTAGTTGGAGTGCGTGGTACAGCATAATGGGCAATAGCAGGATACCGGTAAGCGGGCTATTCATAAAGATCACTTTGGCCATCACCGTACCATGGATGATAGACTTTTTGGAGCCGCAAAAAGTGGCCGTCACCCTGTCCTCCCGGTTGAAATGCAGTAACCGGGCAATATAACCAATGATAAAATATACCGCAAAGAATAAGACCATCATACCAGCGCCCAGCAACAGCAGTTCTCCCACACCCAGGTTGCTGAACATATGCTTGTCAAATGATTCACTGAAAGCAGTATACACGATGGCCAGGATCGTGAGCTGATCAAAATATTTCAATTGCTTATTATATTTACCGGCTACCTTTCCGAGATTCGTTGGATTGAGCAGCAAACCCAATACGACCGGCAACAGTATCTGCAATACCAGCTTCAGCATAATATCTCCCATGTCGATGCTGTTGTGGTTGCCACCTGTTACCAGGCTCATCCAGATGGGCGTAATGAAGATCCCCAGCAAACTGGAAATACTGGCATTGAAGATAGCAGCCGGAATATTGCCATTGGCAATGGATACCATCACCACGGAAGAAGAGACCGTAGAAGGCAATGCCGCCAGGAAGAAAGTACCCAACCAAAGAATATGCAGATCGTCCCTGTCAAGCCAAAAGCGCAGGGCCAGCAAGAGCAAAGGGAAAATAATAAAAGTACTGGTCTGCACCAGGATATGCAGCCGCCAGTTACTAAGGCCGGCCACCAGTTTACTCCTGTTGAGCTTCAGCCCATAAAAAAAGAAGATGAAGGATATACCAATATTGGCAATAGATGAAATGGAAAAGGGCCCATCAGCAACACCCGGACCCGGAAATTGCGAGGCCAGTACGATCACACCAATAAGGGAGAGTATAAACCAGTCTAATCCAAATCTTGCCAATAGCTGGAATACCTTATTTTCCATAGCCTGCAAGATACGATGCCAGGGTGTATGCGTTGTGATCTTAAAAACTCCTCATCTATTTTAATTTAATGACAACACCCTCCTTGCCTGATACTACCTCAAAGACAGCCTCTTCATATCTGGGCGCCCGCATAGCAGGAGAAGGATTATTGGAAAACCCATATCGCTCTTTGGGTATACCCAGGAAATTCTTGTCGATGATGCCATTCCCATTCTCATCCAAATAAACGGCCACAGCATATTTACCAGGCGGGATGGCCTCGAAAGGCACATGTACTTCGTTTTGGCCGCTCACTTTAATTGATTTCATAAAAGCAGCCTTTTGCTTACTGGCAAAAGCAGTCGCACTATTGTACCAGGCAATATAAATCTGACCGCTTTTCCCTTCCAGGTTTTGGACGGTGACTTTAGGCCCGGTATCCTGGGAATAACCTGCAAGCTGGGTCAACAAACCAATCAATATTATTGTACATTTCATAGAGGGGTATTTTATTTTTTGATCAGGAGGTCCTCCGCCATATTGCTTACTGAAAAGTAATAAAGCCAGCCAATAAAGATGAGTTGCAAGGGTACTCTTATCCACAGATAGCTAAGCCCAGGCCCGTCAAAAGTCCCTTTTTCATAATTGACCTTAAGAGCGGCCGCATAAATATTAGCAGGCAATAGCAATACCAGTAAGATGATCAAGGCAATGCCGGCATAAGTCCTCACGGAAGGAAAAAGCAATGCAATGCCCAGTATGATCTCAACGATGCCTGTCAGGTAAATGAGTTCCCTTTTTAAAGGAATAAAGGACGGTATCATCATTGTCATCCCCTTGGTAAACAGAAAGTGCCCCAGGGCTGTGAACAAAGCATGAACGCCATTGCCAGGTTGCCGCCAAACGGCCAGTTCCAATGGCCGGTGATAAGTCTCGAAATACCGGTGCTTAGTACAAACACGGCCAATAATAAATAAAACGGTTTCATTGTTGAATTGCGATTATTAGAAGGCAAAGGTCAACATTACAGGGGTGCACAAAAATGATGTATGTTAGCTTCTCACATGCAATTTCCGGATCCGGCTCAGGCTTTCCGGCTGAATACCCAGATAGGAAGAGAGGTGTTTAACCGATATTTGCTGGATCAATTGGGGATTTTTCTCCATCAGTTGCACATACCTTTCTTCGGCGGTATAGGAAAGAAAATCCATTTCTTTCCGTAATCTTCTTACATATTGGGATTCTGCCATCAACCGGCCGATCTTCTCGCCACTATGGTATTCCTTGTAAAATTGGGTCAAGGTCTGGTGGGAAATCTCTACCACTTCTGCCTCTTCCAGCCATTCAATAAAGACAGAACTGGGTTCCCGGGTAATGAATGAATAATAGGCGGTCACAAAATCGCCCTTGAACTGGAAATCCACGGTAAATTCTTTTCCGTCCTTTAAGAAGTAATTGCGCGTAGATCCCTTATTGATGAAATAGATGGCATTTTCAACCTGCCCTTCCCTGATGAGATAATCTCCCTTCTTAAAGGTCTTAACCTGTAGTTTACCGGCAAACGCGGTCCACTCCACTTCGCTCAGTACATGCAACTGACCTATCGCCTGCCTGATGGCCTGAAAATCATCCATGGTAAAATATTAAATACCTGACAAGGTAAGAACTTCCGGGCAAGATCATAGATGTCCGTTGAAACAAGTGGTTATCGGAAATACACTAATTTTAAAGCCAGGTATTATAGCCATGAAGACAGACAACAAAGTATTGCTCGACGATTATACGTCCCGCATCAACCGGGTGACGGATTATATGGACGCCAACATTGAAAAACCGTTAACGCTGGAAGAACTGGCCACGGTTTCGCATTTTTCCAAATTCCACTTCTCCCGCATATTTTGGGGTTATACCGGAGAAACGCCTTTTGAATACCTTACCCGGTTACGCATGGAAAAGGCCGCTTCCCTATTGAAGATATACATACATGAGCCTATAATACAAATAGCCCTGAAATGCGGCTATACGGATAAATCAGTTTTCTCCCGCAACTTCAGATCGCACTTTAAAGTTGCTCCTTCCCTATACCGGAAATCCAAACAACACAATAGCAATAATAGTCAACTGCACAGCAACAGCAGTCAACCTGTTGACGCCACCTCCCAATACTTTTGTGATGAAACACAAACATTAAAAAGGAGGCCAATTATGGAACTTATTCACCAGGTGGAAGTAAAACAGCTGCCAGCCGTTACGCTGGCTTATCTCAGACACACAGGTCCTTTTCAGGGAGATGGGGCACTATTTGAAAGGTTATTCAATAAGATCTTTGCATGGGCAGGGGCACGTGGGTTATTAAAAGGCCCCGACATTACCTCTTATGCCATTTATCATGACGACATCAGTGTAACAGATCCACAAAAGGTAAGGTTGAGCATTTGCGTACCGGTATCGCCCGATACCAAGGTAGACGGCGAAATAGGCAAAATGGAGCTCAATGGCGGAAAACATGCGATTGCCAGTTTCACATTAACCCCTCCGGAATTTCCGGAAGCCTGGCGCTGGTTCTTCGGCACCTGGTTTCCTACCAGCGGATACCAACCCGACGACAGTTATTGCTTTGAAATGTATTATGGAGCGCCTAAAAATGGAGAACTCACCGTGGATATTTGCGTACCGGTAAAACCATTGTAAAACTTTAATCTGTAAAATGCTGAAGCAGCGCCTACTGCTTCAGCATTTTATCTATCAACAGGGAATAATCCTTTTTCATCGACGGGGAAATAGCATGTTTTACACCGGGATAAGTAGATAGTTTTAATGTAAGTGTAGTCCCCAGTTTTTTTACTGCTTCCCGCGTATAATCAACAGCAATGATCGGATCTGCTTCTCCCTGGTATACATAAATGGGCACCTTATTGACCGGTCGCTGTAATACCTCATCAAAGGACTGCCGGTGAATAAATGCTGCAAAAGGGAAAGCAGCCTTGCACAATGCCGGATAGTAAATGGCCAGCAACCATGCAAGGTCACCACCTTGTGATATACCACTTACTACAGCGCGGGCATTATAATCCGTTTCTATCGCCTTTACAAAAACAGCTATACTATCCAGGGTTTTCCTGGATAGTTTCACTTGTGTAGCACTGTCTTCCTTGTAGTAATTTACCGGGAAGTAAGAATTACCTGCTCTTTTGGCATAATTACCCCTGGGAATAATGACCCTTACCGGCGTTTTCAGGCTGTCATAATCTGCGATGGTTTCTTCCGGCTTTCCACCGGAATAATGAAAAGCTATCAGCAATGGATATGCCTCATTGGCTGCCACTTTTCCCTTTACGATCTCCAGGTAGTGAAAGCCGGCCAGGAAGCGATATACCGGTTTGGCTGTTTGCGCCATGGTAGTATTGGCCATCATTAGCAGTATAGAGCAATAGAATAATTTAGACATATGGTTATTTTAAAGCAGGTACCGAATGTAGTAAAGAATATTCTTTTCCCGGCAGCCGCAACCTGTTTTCTGTACTCCCGGAATGCCACATAGGTTTGTCCGGTGCACAACATGTACGTCGCAAACTGTCATCTGTAATACTTTGCCAGCTTTTTGGACAGCGCAATTAATTATTCACATGCAATCCGGCAGCACCTTGTACACAGGAAACACAATCATATATCGCTGAATCTGTTTTAAAGCGCATTATTTTACATATGTACATGTAAGTTACTAATAATCGCTGTTACAACACAGTTACTGATTTTCATTTTCTGTTTTTACCTACATTCATACTAAATATCTTTTCCATGAAAAAATTACTTCCATTGATCATTTCCTGCCTGTTGCTGGCAACAGGTTTTGCGACACCCACTTCTGCTTTGGCGCCTGCTGTACCACAGCCTGTATTGAGCGGTGAGCCGGAACCGCATCCCAACAACATTTATGTGAAGCTGAAAGTAAACGGGCAGACCAGGATCATTTGGGTGCTGGCATTTCCCGACGATACGGTGGGAGATGTTAAAAGCAGCGTAGAAGGCATTGTAGGCTTCTCCATCAATTATTTGTCTTACAAAGGACAGGTATTGGATGAGGAGGCTACCCTGGCTTTTTATGGCATTGGAAGCAATGTAACGCTGAATGCTTATTAAGCAGCGGACCATGTAACCAGAAAACGCCGCCGGTTTACACCAGCGGCGTTTTTGTTTTCCGGCAGTAGCAAGTTCTTATCATGACAGGCTTACCTGAGGATACATAGCTGTACAGGGACGCACAGTATATGTAACAAAAACGAACAGACCGGCTCCCCCGCCCAACTCTAATCCACTGACATACAATATCCTGCAAAAATGGTATCCTTTTAGTTCGGTTTAGCCATCAAGCATCCTCTTATGATAAAAAACTTCCTTAAGATAGCCTGGCGCAACCTGGCGCGCAATAAATCGCTGTCCTTCATTAATATTTTCGGACTGGCTGCGGGCATTACGTTTGCCTTGCTGATCGGCCTATGGATACAATATGAAACCAGTTATGATGCTTTTCACAGCAACAAAGACCGCATAGCCCTGGTATTGAAAAACACGCTGTACAACAACCAAAAAAATACCCAGGAGCCTACTCCCCTGCCCCTGTATGATGAATTAAGGAACAACTACCCCGAGGTAAAACGGGCCACGCGCATTACCTGGGCTTTTCCCCACAGCCTCGTTACCGGTGACAAAAAGCTCAACCGCAAAGGCAGGTATGTAGATCCTGCCTTTCTTGATATGTTCTCCTTTCCCCTGATCGAAGGCAATACCACTACTGCCTTAAAGGATCCCAATTCGATCATTCTTTCCGCCTCCCTCGCCAAAGCGTTGTTTGGATCGGAAGATCCCATGGGCAAAACGATCAGGTTGAGTAATGCCAATGATGTGAAAGTAACAGGTGTTGTAACAGATGTACCCCATCAGTCAACCATCGATTTCGAGTTCCTATTGCCTTTCGAATACCTGATCGCACATGATGAGTGGATAAGGAATAACAGGGCCGACTGGAGTAATAACTTCCTGATGAATATGGTGGAGTTGAAAGAAGGGGTATCTATGGAGGCATTTTCAAAGAAGATCAGTACGCTCAATACACAAAAAGATGCGCGGTTAAAAAATCTATTCCTGTTCCTGCACCCGCTCTCCAAATGGCATTTGTACAATGATTATAAAAACTGGGTCAATACAGGGGGAAAAATAACTTATATCTGGTTATTTGGCATTATTGGCATTTTCGTATTACTCATTGCCTGTATCAATTTCATGAACCTGTCTACAGCCCGTTCTGAGAAAAGAGCCAGAGAGGTGGGCATCCGAAAAGTGATGGGTTCACACAAAGCGCATCTTATTTTCCAATTCCTCAGCGAAGCGGTATTGACCGCCTTCCTGGCTTTTGTACTTTCGATTATATTGATACAAATATTGCTGCCTTTCCTGAAAGACCTGGGCTTTGAAAATATCAGGTTTGATCTCAGCAATATCTACCTTCTGCTCATCGGATTGGGTGTTTGCCTTATTACAGGATTACTGGCTGGCAGTTATCCTGCTTTTTACCTGTCGTCCTTTATACCCGTGAAAGTATTGAAGGGCGCTTTTAAACAGGGACAGGGCCCTGCGCTTTTCCGGAAAGCATTGGTCGTATCTCAATTTACCATTTCGGCGGCATTGATCATGAGCACCATTATTGTGTTCCGGCAAATTGATCATGCCCGGAATCGTTCTATCGGCTACAATCCCAATAATATGATCAACATTACTGCCAGTCGTGACCTGGCAGTTAACTACGATGCCCTGAAACAGGAACTGCTGAACACCGGTTACTTTGCTTCTATCTCCAAAGCTTCCCAGCCACTTACCGCTATTTATAATCAATGGAGTGATTTCTCCTGGGAGGGCAAGGATCCGTCTGCAGACCTGGCGCTGGATGCGATTCTGGCTGATTGGGATTTTGAAAAAACAGCGGGTCTGCAATTCACACAGGGGCGCGCTTTCTCACGCGCCTTCCCTACAGATTCCAATGCCATCATCCTCAACGAAGCTGCACTACAGTTAATTGGCTACAAGGACCCTATTGGCAAAACCATGAAATCGGGCGACCAGGTGAAAACCATCATCGGCGTAGTGAAGAACATTGTATTGACAGATCCATTCAAAGCGGTAGGTCCCCTCGCCATTATTTTCAACCGCAGTAAAACAGATGCTGTCAATAACATCTTTCTCCGGCTTCAGCCAACAGCCGACCTGAACAAAACGCTGACCACTATCAAACCCATTTTTGATAAATACAACCCTTCGCTACCATTTGAGTATAACTTTGCAGACGAAGAGTTTGGTAAGAAATTCAAGGTAGAAAACCAAGTAGGTAAACTAGCCTCCATTTTCGCCGGGCTCACCATATTCATATCCTGCCTGGGATTATTTGGGCTGGCCATGTTTATGGCCGAACGCAGGATCAGGGAAATTGGCATCCGCAAGGTATTGGGGGCTTCCGTAGTGAACCTCTGGTTCCTTTTATCCAGGGAGTTCATGGTACTGGTGCTGATTGCCTGTGTGATCGCTTCGCCGCTGGCCTTCTGGCTGATGCATGACTGGCTCAACCAATATGATTACCGGGTCAATATCAGCCTTTGGATATTTTTGGCGGTAGGCATCCTGGCTTTAGCGATCGCCCTGTTCACAGTCAGTGCGCAGGCTATCAAAGCAGCTTTGGCCAATCCCGTCAAGAGCTTAAAAACAGAATAATTTAGCTCCATATAATAGGAAAGCGCTGCACAGGCTCGACTTGTACAGCGCTTCTTCCTGTAACGTCAATAACATTTGTCAAATAGTGATATCAAGATTTCGCTGTATCCATCCGGTTGCAAAACCAGTAATGATCAGGGCAATCAGTAACAATATTATTATAAAGCCTGCGCCTATTCCTCTTGACCGGGTACGGACCGGCGCATAGTTAGGAACCGTTTGTAACTCACTGGAATTAGGTTTCCTTGCTTTAATGAGCAGTCCCGTATGCCGGGAAGTGAACATATCAGCTTCTGATTGGTTGTATACTACCTGCTCCGCAACAAAAAGATCTTCACTGCCCGAGGGCTGATACGCCTGTATCACCACGGGAAACTCTTGTGGCTGGATTGTCATAGTTAAGAATTAAATGAACAATGGTTTTCTGTAAAGGCCACAAATCCATTGCCACCAGCCCGCCTCAAAAACAGGTGAACAAAGCCCCATTTTGGAACATTCTTTCCTCAAAATCCCTACCTATCTTTGCCTTCCATGAAATTTTTCTACAAACACGCCCCCTCCGGCGGGGAACTATTACTGACCGACAAGGAAGCACAATTTGACCGTTTCTTCTTTACGCGCGACCGGCAGCACAAATACCTGACCATTGCCTGGAACCAGGGAGCTGACCAGGAGATCGTGATAGACGAGGTTTCCTATACCTTTCCTGCACACAGTATCCTCCCGCTGGTGATCAGCCAGTCATTCCGGTTTGAAAGACCGGAGCATATTGTCGCCTGGCAGTTCAACCGCGACTTCTATTGCATAATGGACAATGATAAAGAGGTGAGTTGTGTGGGGTTTATCTTCCTGGGCAGCACGGAGAATATGTTTATCCGGCTTGATGAAAAAGAACTGCACAAATTCTCTTTGCTATTGGAAGTATTTAAAGACGAGTTGCAGGACCAGGACGATGTGCAGGGCAGTATGCTGCGCACCTTGCTGGTAAGGCTGATCATCAAAGTAACCCGGTTGGCCAGGAAACAGTACCTTCATCCTTCCATGCTGGAAGAAAATAAAATAGATATTGTCCGTCAATTCAACCTGCTTGTCGAAAACCATTATAAGAAGGAACACCAGGTACAGTTCTATGCCCAGGCACTGAATAAATCACCTAAAACCCTGTCCAACTTATTCGCCCTATATAACCATCAATCTCCTTCACAGGTAATACAGGAAAGGGTTGTGCAGGAGGCCAAAAGGCTGTTTCATTATACTGATAAATCGGCCAAAGAAATTGCGGCTGAGCTGGGTTTTGAGGATGCCGCCCACTTTAACCGGTTCTTCAAAAATCAAACGGGCATTCCACCCGGGGAGTTTAAAAGATCCTTTCAGATAAAGGCTTAAAAGCCTACGTTCTCCTATAAATCCCTGGTCCGGGAAAAATCGTCAACTCTTCGGGAAAAGCATCCATTTTTACAGGACGTAAACGGTTGCATTTTTACATCGTCAACAACGACAGTAAAAATAAAAACAATAAAAATGAACCAGTTTACAGTTCCCACCAGAGAAGAAGTATCACCCGCCAACCAGGTATTATTCGACAACCTGAAAAAGGCTATAGGAAAAACACCCAACTTGTATGCTACCATGGCTTATTCACAAAATGCCCTGGGCACCTACCTCACCTTACAAAATGCCAAAACCTCACTGAGAGCCAAAGAAAAAGAGGTGGTCAATCTGGTGGTGAGCCAGATCAATGATTGTGAATATTGCCTGGCTGCCCATACAGCCATTGGCAAATCAAATGGTTTTACAGATAACCAGCTATTGGAGATCCGGACAGGCGCTGCATCATTCGATCCTAAATTGAATGCGCTGGCAGCCCTTACCAAAAGCTTTGTTCAACAACAAGGCAAGCCTGATCCTGTTGTAGTAAACAACTTCTTTGAAGCAGGTTATACGAAGGAGAGTCTCGTGGATACCATCGTATTGATTGGTGATAAGATCATAACCAACTATCTCCACGGCGTTACAAAAGTGCCGGTAGATTTTCCGGCCGCTCCTATTGTTTAATACGAACATCGTAAATAAAATCCTGTACTGCCACGATATCGAAGTTGGTGCTTCCGGCAAAAACAGGGTTGAGTATATAGTTAAATTCATCGGGAATGATAGTGGAAGGCACCCTGATGACCGAGGCATCATTTTTCAACAGGCGGGTACCAAAATCTTTGGTGGAGGAAGGTGCCGGCGCCGATCTCCAGTCTCCTGGCAGGTTGGCTGTTATAATGCGTAAAATTTCATAATCGGGTATCTCATACGTAGTGATACTAAGCGCCCGGGGCACATCATCGATATTGATATTGACCGTATACTCCAGCACAGCCAGGGCACGGCTTTCAGAAGTATAAATACAGGGAGTAAGTTTATGATTCCAGCGCCCTCCGTGCAACTTGGCGCCTTCACCTGTCAGGTCTCTGGCAAACTTAGTTTTTGCGATCCGGTAAACGATCATAAGATATTGGGTCTATGAATAAACGCCGTAATCAATTCTTCCAATGATATCCCGCACCTCTTCCCTGCCAAACTGGCTATCCATTAGATCATAAGGTGCCTGGCCCCCCAATGCTTTATTGGGGCGGAACATCCATTGATTGAAGCGGGCTTCATCTTCAAAAACCTCATATCCGTAAGAATAAAGACTGGCAAGATCAAGAATACGCTCGCTGAGAGGTGCATTGAATTTTTCTGTACCCTTTTTATTGATAAGGGTGGCTCTTGTAACAGCCAATGCCAAAGCAAGCTTATCGTAATCGAGGGTAGTTTTTTCTTTCAGGCTCTCAAGATCTTTTTTGCTGATGCCATCGCGAACTATACCCACTTTTTCAAGAGGTGTCATTTGGCTTTCGGGCTTATTAGCAGCATCGGAAAGAATGACAGGACCGCTATGCATAGGTATGTATTTACTATTATTATCGATAAGCATTTTCCCTCCCACTTTATTACCATAAGATACCGCCTCTTCTTTCAATTCATATTGGGGAGGAGCCTCTGTAGAATAAGGCTTCGCCTTGATCTTTCTGGAGCTTTTTTGGGGAGAAGCCTTCGGGCCCTGCCTGGTAGATTTAGTACCTTTAGCCATAGTTCAATAATTTACTAGTTTCAATATAAATTTACACCACTCCTGCGTATCTACAAAATATTTTTATAATATGTTATTCACATACCCAATATACTTAAAAGGGCCACCTCAAGTACACTTGAGGCGACCCCTTCTTTATGCAGATGAATTTTAGTCCTTCCTTAGAGCCTGATGAGCTTGACCTGCTGCTTGTTCTTTCCCTGCACGGCTTCCAGTATATAGTATCCTTTCGCATAGTTGCCACCGAGGTGGATCCTGCTGCCGATAGTAAGATTGTTCCTCACTTCTACCAGTCTTCCTACCTGGTCATATACACGGATAATCACTTTTTCCAACGGTGCCCCATCCTTCAGGTACACGGTGAATTCGTAATCACTTGGCATGGGTGTTATCACTACATTCAGTACTCCTGTTGTATTGGCACTTTCATCGGTCAGTTTGCTTGCGCGTCCATCGGCACCTTGCGTAATAGTAATGAGTTGCTCATCTACCCGGCCATCGCAATTGTCATCGCGACCATTCTTCACTTCTGCAGCACCCGGATATACAGTTGCATCAAAATCATTGCAATCTCCACCCAATATTACATAACCTGCTAATGGTATCGCAGACAACCTTGAACCAGCTTCCCGTCCATAACCATCTTTGTCTACATCCTGGTAATACCTTACCATGGGCAAGCCCTCATCTGCCTGGCCATTACAGTTGTCATCACGACCATTGGCCAGTTCAGGAGCACCGGGATAAATAGTAGCATCAAAGTCGGCACAATCGCCATTCAACAGCACATAACCTGCCAACGGAATGGCAGAGAGCTTAGCATTCTCATTGCGTCCAAAACCATCTTTATCCACGTCGAGGTAGTACCACTTCATGGGCAAGCCTTCATCAACCTGTCCGTTACAATTGTCATCACGACCATTGGCCAGTTCAGGAGCACCAGGATAAATAGTAGCATCAAAGTCAGCACAATCACCATTCACCAGTACATAACCCGCCAATGGAATAGCTGACAATTTAGAATCCTCATTCCGTCCAAAGCCATCCTTATCTACATCGAGGTAATACCGTTGCGTTGGTAAACCTTCGTCTACCTGACCATTACAGTTGTCATCACGACCATTGGCCAGTTCAGGAGCACCCGGATAAATAGTAGCATCGAAGTCGGCACAATCACCGCCCAGCAATACCCAGCCAGAAATTGGTTTATCAGACAACCTGGAGCCTTCGGGACGGCCATAACCGTCCTTGTCAACATCCTGGTAATACCGGCTTATCACCGCAGTATTGTTCAAACGGTATATGCTGATGGTACCGCTGATCTCATTGGCCACGAGGATATAATGTTTACCATCGGGGCTGGCGGTATTGGAGATATGAATGATTCCTTCAGGACCATTGTCACCTCCGTAAGTAGCGACGCTGCGTGGGTTTTTATAATCTACGAATTTCACATCAGCGGGATTGGTGATATCGTATACCATTACCCCGCCCTGCCTTTCGAGGCTTACAAAAGCATATTGTTTGCCTTCGATCGCTGCAAGCACCAACCCTTCAGGTTCAGGTCCTTTGGAAGTACTGCGGCTCTTGCGGGAATTGCTCTCATGATCGGTATTGAAAATGGGTTCACTCGCCGGCGTTTTAGCCAGGTATTGTTCAAAGTCGTCCTTGCTATCGAAAGCCACTGATTTGGTGGTAGTATTCCAGATGGCGAAGGAACGGCCACCGATGAGGTGTATTTCATCGAAGTCACCGTCTCCATCAGTATCACCCGAAGAAGTGTTGACCCTTAAACGCCCCAGGTTGTTGTCATCTTTGAGTTCTTTGGCATTGGGGAAGGCCACAGGGTCCAGCTTATAAGTGGCTGCATTCACCCTTATCCTTTCGTTGAAGGCGCTGTATTCACGATCATCCCCTTCATTGGCGCCTACAATATAGGTAGTACCATTGACAGTATAGTTGGCAATACCATCGGGCATATACAACCCTTTCACGGGCCAGTTGGCAATGTGAATGTCGGTACCCCTGTCAGAAGCATCGAAACCATTGCCGGGCAGGCTATGGTCTTTTTTGCCGAGCGGCCATATATCAGTGATCTTTTTAGCTGCGATGTCCACCACAGCAAAAGCATTGGCTTCCTGCAGGATAACCCAGGCTTTTTTGGAGTCGGGTGTGATGGTGATATACTCCGGTTCAAAATTCTGGGACAGTGTAGTGGCAGGATTTCCCCTGCGTACACCAGCAGCCAGGAGGGCGGCTGTCTGCGCATTGAAAGCGGTAAAGTCCAGCGTGGTCACCTGGTTTTGTGTAAGTGCTCCTATGCCACCGGAGATATCGATGATGCTGATGGAACCTTCGGGATCCATTGTATAGGTATCATTGGGTTCTCCTTCATTGGCCACCATCACAGTTTTACCATCGGGTGTAAAGGTCACCATATCAGGCAGGGCGCCTACGGTCACCTGTTTTTGGAATAAACCATCAGTATTGAAGAAGACAACAGAACCGTTCTGTTGTTTAACAACGTTGGGTGCTGCGGCCACTACGAGGCCATTGCGCACTGCCACGCTGGTGATACCACCATAGGGCGTCATGTCCACAGAAGTAATGGGCTTGATCGCAGCAGGATCGGAGAAGTCAGCAATGTCGAGCCTGTTCTGCAGGGCGCTGATAACAAAGAGCCTTTTGGAAGCTGAATCATAGGCTACGATCTCAGTGCTGGCATTGCTGCTTCCGGAAGGATCATAGCTGCCCAGGTAGGACAACTCTATTTGCTTCGTAGGAACAGGCGCTTTACGGTCATTGTCCCTGATATATACGGTCATGAACTGATTGCCGGTGATGGAAAGACCTGTAGGATTTTCCAGGCTCAGGATGAAATACTCGTCCTGCTCATTGGCGGCATCGTCATTGATCGGTATGGTGATGGTTTGCGCAGCATTGCTGTCGGCAGTGAAGTGCAGGGTCTGTGTACTCAGCGTAAAGTCGCTTGCGCCTGCCGTGCTGAAAGGAGCACCTTTTACTACCAGGTCTACTGAAGCGGTAGCAGGATTGGCCAGTTTTATTTGTACAGTAGCAGTACCTGCTGCTTCAGATACAGAGAGCACGGCGCTGTTGAATGTGATAGTGGTGTTGCTGCCACCAGGATTGCCGGGCGTGTTCCAGTTGGGCCATGCCTGTGCAGGCGTGCCGGAGGCCGTGCCTGACCAGTTGGCCGGGTTGGCGATCAAGGCCTTCACCGCAGCGGCCGTACCGGTAAGCGTACCTGTGTAATAAGCGTTCACCGTATTACCGGCGGTATTTCCGGGCGCTGTGCTTAAGTTAATAGCATTGGCGCCATCTGTAAGACCAGCAGGCAGCATGGAGAAACTTCCGCTGCAACTGGTATTGCTGGCTAACCAGGCATTAGAGCTCAGGGCTGTAATAAATTGGGGTGCTGCAGGCGTGCCAGTATATACGATCACCTGATCGCCATTGGCGCTGAGGCCAAATGTGCTGCCGGTAACGGTACCGATATTAGCCGTACCGGCATCGTTATTAATGGTAACCACCGTGCGGGCTGCTACCCCACCGGCTGGTGCTGTCCACACAATACCGCCTGCGCATTGGGCAGGCATATTGGTGGTGTATTTGGCATCAGTAAAGTTGATCCTGGTACCAGGCAGGATGTTTACCAGGGTTACAAAAGCAATACGGTCATCATTAGGTACTGCGTTCATCTGGTAACCTACAAAGAGCAGGTCACCGGGGCTGAAGATGGTTTGTGTGACAATGGTGGTGAAGCTGACTGATTGAACAGCGGATACGGCATTGTTGCTCAGGTCTTCTACTACACCTGCTTTGAGCGCCACATAATATTGCTGGTTATTGGCCAAGGCTGCCGCCGGTGTAAGGGTGATGGTGTTGGCAGCGAAGCTGGCAGTAAACGGCACATCGGCGCCGGATTCATTATTGAGTTTGAATACCACCAGTTGGGCCGCATTGGCGCTGGTGATGGAACTGTTATCAATGTTGCGCACGTCTTCATTGAAGGTGATGGCAGGCGCAGCAGTCACCGGCAGGTCGATAGCGCCATTGGCCGGGGTAAAGTTAACGGAAGGTGGCAATACATCGGCTCCGGCGGGTGAACCTTCAAGGGTCACATTGTCGAAGCGGTTATTACCTACTTCGCCTCCACTGCCCAACAGGAAGGTAACCCGCACTTTGAAGTGGGGGTTATTATCAGCTGCGGGGATGGCGCTAAAGTCAAAAGTTTGTAAGGTTGGATCACCATTGTTGGGCGCAACAGTGGTGAATAAGGTATAGTTGGTGCCGTCTACAGTATAGGCTATTTCCTGTGTGCCTGCGCCGGAACCCGAGCGGCGGGTGGCGTATTTGAGCACTACATCCTGGAAACCAGTAGTAGGCAATGAAAAAATAAGGGTGGCGCCAATGGGATTGTTGATGCGCAGGTGGTTGCCAGACGCATCGCCATTGCGGGCATTGAGGTTCTGTACGTTGAAGTTCTGCCCGGTACCGTTCTGGTAATCATTGGCACTGGAGCCGCCAGCGATGTAGGCCAGACTGGCCCCGCCTGCTGTATAAGCAGGTGCCACGTGATTGGCCTCGGTATCAAAGGCATTGAAGTTCCAGTAGTGAACGAGTGACTGGGCGCTTACGCGACCAATGACACCCAGGAGAAAGCAAGTAATAATAAGTAATGATCTTCTCATACTTTGCCGGGTTTTGTTAGCGTGATTGTTTGAGTTTTAAAAAGTGGGATGCTCTTTGTGGGTAAGAGGAAGCGGGGGCAAACATAGGTCAGTTTTATAACCGGGGACCAGCGGGGGGAATAATTAAACTAAAGTTAATATACGGTTAATATGACCAGCAAACGGACCAGGCACAAAAGCGAAGAGGCTCTCTTCTGAACAGAGGACAGCCTCTTTTTCGCAGCTATTAATATAAGAACTGATACGCTACTATTTCCGGAAATTAACCTTGTCCCCTTTATTCTGACCGTAGGCTCTTTACGGGATTCATCAGGGCGGCTCTGATCGCCTGAAAGCTCACGGTGAGCACAGTGAGCACGATGGCGCCTGCACCGGTAACCCCAAAGATCCACCAGGAAAGGGGGGCACGGTATTCATAATTAAGCAGCCAATTGCTCATACAGTAATAAGCAACAGGCATGGCGATCAACAGGGAAATGCCTACCAATACCACAAACTCTTTAGAGAGCAATTTCCATACATTGAAGATGGAGGCGCCCAATACCTTGCGTACGCCAATCTCCTTGGTACGTTTTTCAGCAACAAAAGAAGCCAGACCAAACAGACCAAGGCAGGAGATAAATATAGCCAGCACAGCAAAAAAGGTGGAGAGCTTACCAATACGTTCTTCGTTGCCGAACTTTTTGGCATATTGGTCATCCACAAAGGTATAATTGAAAGGACTGCCCGGATTGTAGGTTTTGAATATGGGAGTAATTTTTGCCAATGCATCACGGGTGCTCATCCCGGGCGACAGTTTTATATTGAGGACACTCACGCCTTTTCCGAGGCGAAAGAACGTAGGCTGTACCGGTGAAAAAGGCGATTCACGGAGAATGTCTTTCACGATGCCGATGATCCTGTAATCGTTACCATTGTTCCTGACAAAGGCACCCACCGGATCTTTATAGCCAATGAGTTTTACGGCTGCTTCATTTAGGATGATACCTGCCGAGTCGGTGGCAAAAGCCCTGGAGAAATCCCTTCCCTGCACAATATCCCACCCCAGTGTTTTACCGTACTCATAGGTAACGAAATTGGACATAACCAAGGGAGAGGATCCAACCTTCTTACCTTGCCATGAAAAATTGGTAGTACCGCCATCCTGCGTGGTAATAGAACAGGAAGCAGCGGCCACGTCATACACAGCGCCTGATTGGAGCAGGTCGTCCCGCAAGGGCGCCAGGTTTCTCCGCAGATCGGCTGTATTGATGCTTACTTCAATCAGTCCGTTGCGGCTATAGCCTACTGGTCTGTTCCTGGCATGTTGTATCTGGCGAAATACGATAATGGTACCAATGATGAGGATAACGGAAACTGAAAACTGGAAAACAACCAATACTTTCCGTGGCACCGTGGCAAAACGCCCTGCTTTGAATACCCCTTTCAACACCTTTACGGGTTTAAAAGAAGACAAATAAAATGCCGGGTAGCTGCCGGCTATCAGGCCCGTAAGTACACTGAACCCAAGGAGGGTCAACCAGAATAAAGGCTGTGTCCATAATACCTGCATTTGTTTGCCGGCTACGTCATTGAAGAAAGGCAGGATCAACTGCACCAGCAATATCGACAATAGAAATGACACCAGTACTACCAGCATAGACTCGCTCAGGAATTGCAGCACAAGTTGCTTCCGTTCTGATCCGATAGCCTTACGGATGCCCACTTCACGAGCCCTTTTCTCCGACCGTGCTGTGCTGAGGTTCATAAAATTGATGCAGGCCAGCAGGAGCACAAATACACCGATGATGCCGAAGAGCCACACAAACCGGATGGCGCCACCTACATTCACACCATTCTGGAAATCGGAATACAAATGCCATTTGCTCATGGGGTGCAGGAAAAACTCAGGATGGTAGGCAGGTGGATCTTCTCTTTTCATCCTCGCCTCTTTGATCTTAGCTGATACAGCAGCAAAACCGGCGCCTGGCTTCAGTTGTGCAAAAATCTGGAAAGAATTATTGTCCCAATCTTCCGCTCCTCTTTTGGCATTGTTGTCGGTGGTTACATACAAGTGCCAGGAAGCCAGGAAAAGAATATCCTTGAAGTCACTGTTGCCCGGAAAATCTTCATACACTCCGGTCACCTTCACGGTTTGCTTATTGTTGATAGTAAGGATCTTATTGAGCGGATCTTCCTTGCCAAATATGCTTGCAGCCAGTGACCGGGAAAGCAAAATAGCATTGATATCCTTCAAACCTCCACGGGTACCAGCCACCATGTGCAGGGACATCATTTCCGTAAAATCGGGTTCCACATAATTGCCCAGTTTGGAGAACTGTTCATTACCCGCAGCCAGCACCACCTGTTGGCCCTGGGAGGATAAGCTCACGCGGGCAAAGTCGGGGTATTTGGTGCGCAGTTCTTCTGCCAGCGGAATGGGCATTACATCGTAGGAGGATTTATCACCATCACCAAACTTTACAAACTGCCATACCTTGGCAATACGATTGTAATGATCAAAAGACTTATTATAGGAAAGCTCATCAGCTATCCAGAGGCCAATGAGTATGGCCACACTCATACCGGCAGCCAGGCCGGCAATATTGATAAAGGAAGAAATTTTATTGCGGGACAGGTTGCGCAAGGCGATTTTGAAATAGCTTTTAAGCATTGTATAGTTGGTTTGGGCAAGCAAAAACCTACCATAAAAATGCCAAACTGCCACGCTCTTCTTAATCAGCTACTTATATCAAGATAAATACCTCAACTGTCCGCTTTTGATACGACGGCTGTACGCTTGCACAAGGATTTGTAAACTCCATACCCTTACTCCCGGAAAATCTTAAGTGTAACTATGACAGGTAAATGGTCAGAAGCATATTGCTCGTCAATAACAGTATGGGATAATACTGTAAAGTTGGTGGAAGGTTTATAAGCGATGAAGTCAATGGTTTTGGTGGGATTGACCTGTGGTATGGTGAACCCGCAATTTTGTGTACAGGTACGGGTGAAATGCTGGTCTAGTGTATTGATCACAGCGCCGCCCGGGGTGGCATTGAGGTCGCCGGCGAGGACAACCGGGTTGGTTTCCTGCTGCAGGATGCCGGTGATCGCATTGATCTGTAATACGCGGTTGGTATCATTGCGCTGGGCATCGAGATGGGTACAGGCAAGCACCAGTTTCTTTCCATTCACCTCAATGATGGCAGTCGCCAATACCCTGGGCTCACCCTTTGTGCCTTCTGCCGTTGGCAATTTGTGGGTAGTGCCTCCCGATAAAGAATAACGGGAGAGAATGGCTACACCATAATCACCGCCTTCATGGTCGATGGCTTTGGCAAAATAGAAGTTCATCTTTGTCTTCTCAGCCAGCACCACCGCCTCATTCATACCGGAGCGTTTGGTATTGACATCCACTTCCTGCAGGGCAACCACATCGGGCTTGTATTTATTGATCACAGCAGCAATAGCATCCACATCAATCAATCCCGCTTTGGAAGGCGGATTGGCATGATGGATATTGTAGCTCATGATCGTAAGCTCCTGTTTGTTGCGGGGCTGACCGGTATATTGTTTCACGCCACAGGAGGCCAGTATAAATAAGGACAGGTAAAGCAGGTTGCGAATTGACATGGGGAATAGTTTATCAGGGTACAATATTAAATATTGCTTTCAATGCTTCATCAGGAACTTTGCAGTTGCGATTAACCAGGGTAAACTAAATGTGCAGTCTCCTATAGCCGGTTGCGGGTAAATTTAACACTATGGTACCCAGAAAAAAATATCTTGGCGCCATTTGTTTTACTGATACCTCCCTTGCCTTTTACTACTATTTTCAGTATGTTGTATTCTAATTATGAAGCGACTATCGGCTGTCTGTATCTTTTTCGTTATACTTTGCTTTGCCCGGCCAGTAGGGGCGCAAGAGGCGGGCTATGACCCCAATAGACTATTTCCGGCAGATACACTGAAAGCGGATCTGCATTTTCTGCAGAGAAAGCTGGAGCATATCCATCCAGTGCTGTATCGCTATACGACAAGGCAGGTTTTTAATACCTTCCTGGATAGCATTTCCGGGGCCATTGTACGGCCGATGAGGGAACAGGAATTCCTGAGCCTGGTCAGTTTGCTGAATGCGAAGGTATGCGATGGCCATACTATGATGCTGCCGAGTGAAGGAGCCATGGAATACAACAATACACAAGCCTTGCTCCTGCCCTTCTCGGTATGCTTCCTTAACGAGAAGTTGTATATCACTGAAAATTGTTCTGCCGATAGCAGCATACAAGCAGGCAATGAAGTACTGCGTATCAATGGCCTGGAAACGCAGGCTGTGATGAAGCAATTGCTGCA
Organism: Paraflavitalea soli; assembly: GCF_003555545.1. Lineage (GTDB taxonomy): Bacteria > Bacteroidota > Bacteroidia > Chitinophagales > Chitinophagaceae > Paraflavitalea > Paraflavitalea soli. The sequence goes on from NZ_CP032157.1 coordinate 2,803,813, forward strand.
ACGACAGATCAGGGACGGGCATAACCAAACCTACCCGCTGTGGATATTGAATCATTACTTTCCCTCCTACTACCTTTTTGCCTTTGGAGAATCGGCGTTGTTGGATCTGGAACTAAAAAACAGCCGTGGCGAAACCTTCCGCAGGCAGGTAGCAGGACTACGGAAAGACAGTATCCGGCAATATCGCCGGGCACGTTATCAATCCACTGCTCCAAATGCGGGCATGCAGCACGGCATTACCCTTGAAACCATTACGGAAGGGAAAACAGCTGTACTTACTATTAAAAGCTTTGATAGCAGCCTGATCAGGGACCAGTACGGGCAGGACTTTAACCGGACCATTGACAGTATATTCAATGAGCTGCAAGCACATCCGGTAAAAGAACTATTACTGGACCTGCGGGATAACCAGGGTGGTGATTTTGAAACCGGCCGTTACCTGCTTAGCTACCTGCTCACCAGGCCCACGCGTTACCTGATTGGCGGCGCTGAAGCGAAACTGATAAAACCCCACACGAAGCGATTTACCGGCTCGCTGTATGTATTGATCAACGGCGGCAGTTTTTCCAATACGGCCATTGTGAGCGCCAGCCTGGCGCAGGCGAAAAGAGCACTTTTCATAGGCGAAGAAAGCGGCGGCAACCAATACATGATCTGCGGCAACCCAACACTCATTACGCTACCGCACACCCGGCTGCAGACTTATATTTCCACTACTAATTTCCGCATCAGCACAGCGCCGAATGAAGGCCGTGGTATTATACCCGACGAACCGGTAGTCATTTCCCTGCAAGAGTTGATGACGGGCAGGGATATCACCCGGGAAAAGGCGCTGCAACTGATAGCTACACCGAAAATCCACCAATAGCAAGGCTACCAGCAGCTTTAATTAGCCGTTAGGAGTTAGCTGTGCTGAATTAGCTGTTAGTACCTTCAATTCGTTCCCGCATTTGCTTCATGAGGGTGGCCAATAACCTGGCGATGGCATCTTCCTTCTTATTGAGTTGTTCAAGAATTGCCTGAAAGTTTTTATCGTCGCGGTTCTGACTGAGCTTGAAAGCAGCCTCTATCTTGTCTATCTGTACCTCAAATACTACCACGCCTTTTACCTGTCGCTGCACATCGGGCGGCATGGTATCCAACGAAACGGGATTTTCTGAATCCTGTTCGTATTTATCTGTCAATCTTCTTAACGACTCCCATGTCTTTGCTCCATCAGCCAGGGATATCCTGCCAGTCACCTGCACACTTACATAGTTCCAGGTGGGTGCATTGGCATGATCATACCAGGAGGAGGAAATATAATGATGCAGGGGTGACATATAGATCACAAGTACTTCCGGGTATTGCTCAAACAGTTTCCATTGGGGGTTGGCCCTGGACAAATGCCCCCACAACACCTGCTCGCCTTTCTCATTGACTTCCAGCTCAACTGGAATATGAGAAGCTACAGGATATGTACTTCCCTGGGAAACGATGGTAGCAAAGCTATTTTCCCGGATGAACTGCTCTACTACCGTCTGATCTTCTACCTTGAAAAAACCGGGGATATGCATGGCTTAGGATTTGTGACGCATGAAGGTAAGAATTTAGAAATATCCAGAATATAGAATCCAGAATCCAGAAGTTTTCGGGCAGCAAATCATTGACTGCTACCTGTATTTATTCTGTATTCTGTATTCTGTATTCTGTATTCTTGTTTTCCTCCCTACTTCACAAACTGCTTCGTCACTACATTACCCTTCTTCGTAAATATCAGCGTATACACGCCCGGAGCCAGGGAAGATACATCCACCTTATAGGTAGCCGCCCTTGGTGATAGCACCTGCCGGCCAGCGACATCCACAATACGGATGGTGCCACCGGTCAGGTCTTCGCCCGCCATGATATTCAATTGGTGCTGTACAGGATTGGGATAGATCACCCATTTGCCCGCTGCACTTTCTTCCACGGCCACTTTGCTTTCCGGGGTACTACCCTGCGTAACCAGGCGGGCTGTCGAAGGTCGCGTTATTTTGATCCAGTTGAGGTTCCAGCCGCCCGCCTGCGCAAATACACCCACATTATAGGTGCCGGCATTCACGTACACATTGTGGGTGATGGTGGTCCAGGTTTGCCAGCCGCCTGTGGAAGGAACTGCCAGGGCGCCCAATTGGATAGAACCTGCATTGAGATCGAGCGACAAAGTGCCGCCGCCGCTGAGGCTGGCCACTCTATACTCCACTTTGTAGGTACCGCTTACCGGGAAATTGATATTGTAAAAGGCCATCCAATCGTTGGCATCTATCCAACCTACATTTTGTCCGCCCCCCGCATCGGTACAGGCTTCGGTCTGCACACCCAGCATGGAATTATAGCTCTCTGCCTGGATGGTAATGGTATTGCCACCGCCGCCCGTTCTTTGCACCACTACTTCATTGATGGCCGACAAGAGAGAGTTGGCGCCAGTAGCATCCTGCGAAAGCTCCCAGATCATAATACCATTGCCCTGGTCAAATGCCAGGTTGGTCTTACTCTTAATAGTGGCAATACCATTGTATCCCACGCCGCTGAATACATCGGCATTGGGATTGGCGCCCCGGGCCACCAGGGCAGCAAAAGACTCCCAACTGGGCCGGCCATAGAACGGTACCCCCAACACCACTTTAGAGGCAGGCAGTCCCCTACCCTTCCAGTAGTTGATGGATTGGGTAGCATAACTGTAGGTGGAGTGATCAAAGTTATTGGCATCATACGCCATCAGGTTGAGGAAATCAACATAACCGAATACGCTGTTCAAAATGCTGGCGCCATTAATGGCCACTACAGCAGCCGTGAGCAACTTGCCCCGGTTGTGCATTTCGGTGGAGAGCTGCTGCATGAGCGCTGCATAGTTATTGGCGGAAGCCCCATTGTCCGGATACTCCCAATCAATATCAATGCCATCGAGGTTGTACTGGTTAACAAAGTTGATCAGATTGCTGACGAACGCATTGCGCCAGCCTGTATTGCCGGCCAGGCTTTCAAAAGCGCCATCATCGCCATTGTTCCAGCCGCCTACGGCAATGAGAACCTTCTTCCCATTGGAATGCGCCAGGGACACCAGGCTCTGCAATTTGGAGGGATTCTCGATGGCCTGCAAGCCACCGGTGGAGGTAGGCAACAGAAAAGCATAGTTGATATGCGTGAGCTTGCTGTACTGAATGGAATTCACGCTGCCTGCCCAGGAAGGCATATAGCCTACCACCCTGAATTGGGCCATGGAAAACTGAACGCTCAGGAATAAAAGAGTAAAAATGATCGTCGACTTTTTCATGTTATGGTTTTTAAATGAGAGAATACAGCATCCTGAATTTTAGTGTAGACAAAGACATATCCTGTTCGATCATCGAACCCTCGTCGGATGAAGGATGACAATCAAAGGGATGCCAGTCTGAGTTTGCCGAAGCCTCCCGGGGGAAACACTTCGACAAGCTCAGTGTGACAGCCTGCTTCAACAGCGTGACAGTCTACATTAACTACTTTGATACAGGACTCAGCAATTCACTTACTTAACAAACCGGCGTGTGATCGTTTTACCTTCTTTCGTAAACAATAAGGTATACATGCCCGGAGCCAACTTCGCCACATTGACACGGTTGGTGGGCTGGGTAACTATGAGGACCTGACGGCCCATGATATCATAAATGCGAAGCAGTCCACCGGAAAGCTGCCCGCTGGTAGTGATCCTTAGTTCATCGGTTACAGGATTGGGAAACAGTTCGAAACCTGTTTTTTCTTCCGTCGCTTTTCTTTCTTCCGTACTGATCGTATTGGAAGCGATGCGCGCAGTCCCCTGTTTGGTGATGCGTATCCAGTTGAGGTTCCACCCGGCCGCTTGAGCAAAGACACCTACATTATAGGTACCTGCATTGACATTGACGGTGTGGGAAATGGTAGTCCAGTTTTGCCATCCACCTGTAGAAGGTACATTGAGTGCGCCCAATTGGATGGATCCGGCATTGAGGTCCAATGATAAACGGCCGCCACCACTCTGGCTGGCCACCCGGTATTCTACGAGGTAACTGCCCGAGATGGGGAAATTGATATTGTTATAGGCCATCCAGTCGTTGGCATCAATATACCCTACATTCTGTCCGCCGCCGGCATCCGTACAGGCTTCCGTTTGCACGCCCAGCATGGCGCTATAACTTTCTGCCTGTATGGTCACACTACCCGGCGGTGTGCTGCCTTGCTGATATACCCTTACATAATCTATATACATATTGGCTGGCAAGGCGCCATTGTTGACGGTGAAGCCGGGCCAGTTGCCACCGATCGCCATGTTGAGGATCAGGAAGAAATTGTTGTGAAACTCGTTGGTACCGTTCACACTATTGAGAATATTGGCCTCATGGAATTGTACGCCATCTACAAACCATTTAATAGAAGAAGCAGTCCATTCAATGGCATAAATATGAAAGCCGGTTACACCCACTGCCGTATTGCCGCCATAAGAGGCATATTGCCCGTTGTTGTCCTGCCAATGAATGGTGCCATAGGTCCTGTTCTCTGCATTCACATGTTCCATCACATCTATTTCTCCGCAGGCGGGCCAGCCTGCCGTATCTATATTATCGCCCAGCATCCAGAAAGCAGGCCATACGCCCTGGAAGGCGGGCATGGCAATCCGGGCTTCTACCCTACCATACCTCCAGGATTTACGGCCCTGCGTTTTCAGGCGTGCTGATGTGTAATTCATTCCACCAAAACTTTCGTTGCGTGCTGTGATCACCAGCTGACCGTTCTGTACGGTCGCATTCTGACTGCGGTAATATTGTAATTCATTGTTTCCCCAGCCACCGGAGCCTGTGCCGGTTTCAAATACCCAATCAGGACCGATGCCATTGGTAAATTCATCCTGCCAAACCAACTGCCAGCTTTGTGCAGTAGCCCGATAATGGATGCAAAACAGGGGGATGAGTAAGAATACAAGCTGTGTAATTCTTTTCATAAGCAAGGTTTTAAAGTTAACAGAATAAAATAGCAGACAACTAAGATACGAATTAATGACTATTAGTTCCCGTTAGTAGGTCGTTTGTCACTACTACATTACTACTTCATGAACTCCTGTTCTACTTCACCGGGCGCCTGATTACTACGTCACTTATTCGACAACCCCTTGTTGTCCAATGCCCATTGGTTCCATTCCAGTTATTCATGTATCTTTGTAATGAAAACAGTGACAATTACAGAACACATCATAAACTTCGTTTTCATGAAGCATTTATTGAAGGCCTTTATCCTCCTGTTTGTGTCCGGTACGGCCGCCGCACAAACCAAAACCACCGTTGCTCCCGCCGAATTTGAAAAAGGGCTGCAGACCAAAGGGGTTCAACTGCTCGATGTCAGAAGACCCGAGGAATTTAAAGAGGGCCATATCAAGGGCGCCATACTGGCCAACTGGCAGGATGAAAAGCAGTTCCAGGAGCAGGCAGCCAAATTAGACAAAAGCAAACCGGTGTATGTGTATTGCCTGGCCGGCGTCCGCGGCGATAAAGCAGCCAGCTGGCTCGTTAAGAACGGTTTTACCAGCGTAATAAACCTGGAAGACGGTATCAAGGCATGGAAAGAGGCAGGTAAACCAACCGTAGCGGAGCATTGATCGATCTATGACTGCTTTCATTAATTTCCTGCTGTCATTTACTTTCAGCTTTACAGGATCACTGGCTCCCGGAACGGTCAACCTCAGTTCCCTCCAACTCGGCCTTGACAACAAGGCTTACCTGGCCTGGCGTTTTGCGCTGGCGGCAGCCATTATGGAATACATCTATGCCTTCCTGGCTGTTACTTTCGAAAAACTCATCACTTCTTCCCCGGTCATTGTACAAAACTTTCACCTCATAGCCGCCGTGGTGATGCTCACCCTGGGCATATTGAATATCCGGTCGGCCTCCAAACCCACCAATCTCTCTGTACGCCTTCAAAACAGCGGCTTCCGGCGCGGGCTGGTGCTCGGCATCCTCAACCCGCTGGCCATGCCTTATTGGATCGGGATGGTAGCCTATCTCAAGAGCCAGCACTGGATCGATCTGTCAACGACTGTACAGCTTCACAGTTTTTTAATAGGCGTTTCTGCCGGCGTATTTACTTTATTGGTACTTGTAGCCTACCTTGCAAGTAGGGTGATAAGGTTATTGCGGGAAAACCAGCTGATCCGGAAAATTCCGGGCTACCTGATGCTGATACTGGGTATTTATGCACTGATCCGCTATATCGTAATGCTTTTGTTCCCTGCTACATAATATCTTTGGTACATGGAAAAGCGGGATTTCGACGCCATTGTTGTTGGATCTGGACCTAATGGCTTATCAGCTGCCATCACCCTGCAACAGCAAGGACTATCAGTATTGATACTGGAAGCCAAAGATACCATTGGCGGCGGGATGCGTACCGCGCAACTTACCCTGCCCGGTTTTCATCATGATGTGTGTTCCGCGATTCTCCCCATGGCTGCCACTTCGCCCTTCTTTGCCACCCTTCCTTTGGAACAATATGGATTGGAATATATTTATCCCGAAGTAGCAGCTGCCCATCCGTTTGATGATGGCAGCGCTGCGGTATTAAAGCGGTCGGTACAGGAAACAGCTCAATTGCTGGGCGCCGATGCAGGCGCTTACCTTTCATTGATGGAGCCGGTATTGGAAGACTGGCCATATATAGCAAGCGATATATTAGGCCCTTTTCATTTCCCCAAACATCCGGTGCGCATGGCCCGCTTTGGATTGAAAGCCCTGCCTGCCGCCACTACCATCGCCAAAAGATTTACCACCCAAAAAGCCAAGGGTCTTTGGGGAGGCATGGCTGCCCATTCTATCCAGCCCCTCACCAATTATGCTACTTCGGCCATCGGCCTGGTATTATCTGCTGCCGGGCATTTATACGGGTGGCCCGTACCCAAAGGAGGCTCCCAATCATTGGCCAATGCACTGGCCCGGTATTTTGAATCCCTGGGCGGACAAATACAAACAAGCTTTACCGTCAGCAACCTGCAGCAATTGCCATCTGCGCATGCCGTGCTGTTTGATGTAACGCCCAAACAGTTGATGCAGATAGCAGGTGACCAGTTCTCTTCGCTGTACCAATGGCAGCTGAACCGCTACCGGTATGGCATGGGTGTCTTTAAAGTAGACTGGGCGCTGGATGCTCCTATACCATTTATTGCTGCCGAATGCAGGCAGGCAGGCACGGTGCACCTGGGTAATACCTTTAAAGAGATCGTTGCCGGGGAGCAACTAACATCCAGCGGAGGACATCCACAACGGCCTTTTGTTCTGCTGGCACAACAAAGCCTGTTTGATGACAGCAGGGCGCCAGCCGGAAAACATACCGCCTGGGCCTATTGCCACGTGCCCAATGGATCGACTGTTGATATGACTTCCATTATTGAAGAACAGGTGGAGCGGTTTGCACCGGGTTTTAAACGAACCATCATGGCAAAACACACCTTCAATACTGTAACCTTAGAGCGCTACAACCCTAACTATATCGGCGGTGATATCAATGGCGGTATTATCGACCTGGGACAGCTATACACCCGGCCGGCCCTGCGCCTGTCGCCCTATAAAACATCGGCCAGGGGCCTGTATATCTGCTCTTCTGCCACCCCTCCCGGCGGTGGCGTGCATGGCATGTGCGGTCACCATGCCGCCCGCCAGGCGCTCAAAGACGTATTTAAAATAAGCTAATACCCCTCCCACAATTCATTGACAGTCATAAGTTAACTATTCTCTCCGCTTTAGCAGTTCCTACTCCATTCCCAGCAAAACTTAACATTGGGGAATGAACCCATCTATTATCTTTATGTTATCCTTATATTATCATTTCGTAAATTGTATTAAATCATCTTACAATGTCCACAAGCAAGACAACAGAAGTAAAGAGCGCCCCTTCAAAGAAGTCAACCCGTAAAGAGATCGGTGAGAAACTGGCCACTGCCCTCAATGGCCTGAAGGAATCTCTGGGAGAAAAGAAGTTTGAGCGTCGTATTAAAAAAGCAGCCAGGCTGTTGACTGCCGGCATCAAAACAAAGCCCGTAAAGAAGGAGAAAAAAGGAAAAGGAAAAACCAAGACCAATAAGGGTAATAAAACACCCAAAGCGGTAGCATCCAAAGCAGTAGCTGAATAAGCGGCTTATTTTTCCGTTACCAATTCCACGGGGCAGGCCGCTTTTTCAATCAATTCATTCATGTCAAAAGGCAGTCCTGCCGCTCCCTCCCTAACTATACCACCCGCATCAACGAAGATCAGATCTGTTTTTCCGGCAATGGCCAATAAGCCATCGACGGAAGTTTCGCCACTTACCTGTATAACATGATCTATACCGGCAGCTATTGCCTTGTCTTTAACCAGTTTGATCTTTCCCTGTAATAATTGCTCGTCATCCTGTTGTGCGTCGGCAATATCCGTTAACGACTCAGCAGCAGCGATATCGCTGGGAAAAACATAGTCTTCCTCTACGGGTTGATCTTTTAAGAGAAGGACCCGTAGGGTTGCCTTATGTTCTTTTGCCCAGGCTATGGCCCGGTCGAGTGTTGTATAGGAAAAAGTAAGACCATTGAATATAACAAGTGTAGAAGGCATAAAAACGATTTTGAATTTCTTAACCTGCATTACACTGCAAAGCAACGGCCACTCCCCTGCTTTGCAGCAGTAAAACGGCTTTAAAACAGCCCTGTTAACCCAAAGGTAATATTGCACCCCTAGCTTTGTTGGGTATGGAGTACATCATTATCATAGGTGCTTTCCAGGCATTACTGGCACTTTGTCTCTTTGTGGCCAACAGGCAGAAAAAGCCTGCCGACAACCTGCTTACCTGGATACTGATCTGCCTCTTCACGCACCTTTCCATCAAGTTCATCATTTATGCAGCATCCGGAAACACCCTGCTGAAAATGGGCTTCAATACTTTTATCGACCTGGGTTATGGCCCTTTGTTGTGGATGTATGCCCGGAAAGTACAGTATGATCGCTACCGTCCTGTACAACACTGGTTTTTACTATTGCCTACTTTTGCAGCCGGTGCTATGTATACAGCCATTTCACTGAAAATAGTGATTGATCCCACAGGCGTAGAGCAATGGCTATCGCTGTACAATGAGATCACCCAATACCTGATCATTGCCAGCATGACGATCTTTCCTGTTTTAAGCTTACGGATAAGCCCGCAATTACCGGCCTTCTGGAAAAGTGAACGCCAGCTGATCAAAAAGATAGCCCTCCTCTTCCTGGTAATACCTGCATTGTGGATGGTGACCAAAACGACCAATGTCAGCGAACTACTGGGCGATGCAACCCTCAACCTGACTATCCGCCTGATCGCTTATTCCAATAGCCTGATCATTTGCCTGCTCATTATTCAATACCGGCTGGAAGCCCGCATGTTAATGAAAAGCCCGGCCGCTCCTGAACCACTGCCATCAGCCTTGAATGGTTACCCTACGCCAGCTGTACTACAGGAAGAAAAAGAATCGCTGGTATTGACAGTAGCAGCTGCTATCCAGCCCACAGAGGAACAGCCTGCTCCCCGCAAATCAACATTAACCACTTTACAACAGGAAGCTATTGCCGTGAAGCTTTCTGTATTGATGCAGGAGAAAAAGGTGTATACCGATCCCGAACTGACACTGGAGAAACTCTCCACGCTCGTCAAAACGCCCAGGCATCATCTCTCTGAAGTACTGAACCAACACCTGCACCAGACATTTTACCAATATATCAATGATCACCGGATGAAGGAAGTACTTCACCTGCTGGACCATTGCCGCCAACACCAGGTAACACCCAATATATTATCGCTGGCCTATGATGCCGGCTTCAACTCCAAATCTTCTTTCAACCAATATTTTAAAAAGACCACGGGTTACACCCCTACGGAGTACCTGAAGCAACCCCGCAAAGCAGAGCTCAACAGGATAACAGCCACGTTTATAAGCCTGCAACAAACCATTCAGCCACATTGATAACATTAGCATAACACCCACAACACACTGACAATCAAATACAGCAAGTACAAACGGACCTATTGATACTGCTGCAGGTGCAGTTCCGCCGGGATGGACGTTTACCAGCGCAGCCTACAGCAGTTTTGCCGGAAATTCTTTTGTCATGAGCATGCAACTACGAACTGACTGCAGGTTATTTTTCCTGCTTTTGCTGTGCTGCACGGGTTTCTCATTGCCCGCTGCTGCACAGATTATTAAAGGCATTGTAGCCGGCAAGGACGGACAATTGCCCGGTGCTACGATCAACGTTCCCGCTTTAAAGAGATCAGCTTCCACTGACCTGAATGGCGCCTTTACACTCCCTGTTCACACCAGCGGCAAAACAACCATTACCATATCCTATGTGGGCTATGAAACCAGGACCATTGACATCGACGTAAGCGAGGGAATTAACAATGCCGGCATTATACAGCTAAGCCCTGCACAAAGTGATTTGGGCCAGGTGGTCATCAAAGGCACCATGGCCCCATCACAGGCAAAAGCCTATAGCATCAAGAAAAATGCCCTCGCCATGATGGATGTATTGGCGGCTGACGCCATCGGCAAATTGCCCGACCGTAATGCTGCTGAAGCTGTACAGCGTATGCAGGGTGTGGCCGTGGCGCGGTACCATGGAGAGGCCGATGCAGCTACGGTAAGGGGAACACCTTTTGCGTGGACCTCCACCATGTTCAACGGGAGCCGCCTGCCCAGTTCCAATGTATTGGGCAACCGCTCTTCGGTGCTGGATGCAGTACCTTCTGAGATCATCCAATATGTGCAGGTAGCCAAAGCATTGACACCCGACTGGGAAGGAGATGCCATCGGCGGCTCTGTCAACTTTATCACCCGCACGGCGCCGGTGAAAAGACAATTGAATGCCAGCATCGCAGGCGGCTACAACACCTTTTCGAAGAATGGCACCTACAATGCATCCCTGGTATATGGGGATCGCTTCTTCAACAACAAGCTGGGAGTCATACTGGCCGGCGCCATCTGGGACCGCCAATGGGGCACAGATAGCTACGATGTAAGTTACAATACCGGGCTGGTCAATCCTGTACAGCAAAAGTCCATCAACAGCATCATGTTTAAACGCTATATGGGTAAAAGACAGACTTATGGCGGGAACCTTGGACTGGAGTATGCTTTCAATCCTTCACACAAATTATTCTTCCGGGGATTGATGGACAAATTCAATGATATACGCCCGGTATATGAATCTTATATTGATTACACCAATAGCCGCTACCAATACAATTACCGCTATTCGCACTACCAAACAAAACTCAATGGCGCAGAACTGGGCGGCGAACACCAGCTTACCGGACGTTTAAAACTGGATTGGTCGGTAAGTGACTATATGTCGGGATACTTCCTGGAAACACCGCCTACCAATGGCAATAAAGGGCTGCCCATCGCTACCTTCCGGCAAAAGATCACCGGCGGTTTCAACAATCTATCCGGTGATGGGAAACGTTATTGGGGTTTTGATTCACCCGATGGCATCGGTGGTGATCCCCTGCATTTTGATGCCGGCATAAAGAACAGCGGAGAGGTAATGGACGACTCCAAACTTACCCTGCAGCAACTGGTGATCGCACAACTGGATACCAAAGAGGAGGACAAAACAGCACAACTCAATCTGAAAGTGAATGCAGGTCCCAAAGTAAACCTGAAGTTTGGCGGCAAGTACCGTCACAAATACCGCGAAAGCACTTTCGGTTCCAATATTGTATACCTGCCAGGCGCAGCATTGGGTGTTCCCAACTCACCGGCCTTACTGGCGCTCAACAAACTGAACCGGGCCGACTTCCCCATGGGACATGGCTTCTTTAAAGAGATGGGCGGTAACTATAATCAATACGTTGTTGATCCGCTCTCCAAACAGCAATTGTTTGATCTGTATGATACCGCTACTTTGCGCAGGAATGGTTTTATGAACCTTACCGCTGCCGGTAATGCTACCAATTTCTATACCGGTACGGAAGATGTAATAGCTGGTTATGCGATGGGGGAAATAGACCTTACGGAAAAGCTGAAGATGGTAGCTGGTGTACGCAATGAATACACCAGTCTTGAACTGCAAGGATCGAAAGCCACTACCGCCGGCACACCTGCTACCACCAGCATCACACCGGTTACCGTTAAGAGCGATTACAACGCCCTGCTGCCCATGGTCCACTTCAAATATGCCATTAACAAGCAGGCCAATATCCGCGCAGCTTTTACCCGCACTTTTGTAAGGGCTAATTTTAATGATATGACGCCAGGCGAATCGGTAGACAATACCAAAACGCCCATCGTTGTTACCAAAGGCAATCCTGATCTGAAGCCCACTTTTGCCAACAACTTCGACCTGATGGGCGAATACTATTTCAGCAATATCGGGTTGCTATCGGGCGGTGTATTTTATAAGCAGATACAAGATGTCATCTTCAGCGATAAGGTCTTCTATAACGAAAGGGGCAACAACTATGCACTAACCCAGGCACGCAACCTGGATGATGCCAAACTGTATGGATTTGAAGCTGGCATTAACAAGCGCTTCAATTTCCTGAAAGGCTTCTGGAGTGGGTTTGGTGTAGAATTCAACTATACCTGGATCAACAGTGAGGTAAAAGTGCCAAGAATGGTGGGTACTGACAAAATCATGGACAAGACCAGTTTACCCAATCAGTCAAAATCCTTGTTCAACGCCATCCTGTTTTATGAACGCAGCGGCATAATGGTGCGCCTGGCCGGCAATTACCGTGGCAGATCGGTAGAAACGATCAACCAGCAGCTGGGCCCCGACTTCTATATCTGGACGGACAAGAATTTTACCCTGGATGCATCTGCCACCATCGGCATTACCAAAAATCTCAAAGCCTTTGTGGAATTGAACAACCTCACCAATGAACCCCTAAGAACCTATATGGGCGACCGTCGCCGCGTGACCATGACAGAGTGGTATGGACTCCGCGGTCAGGCCGGTATACGCTGGGATATTATTAAGTAAACATCTTCGTGTCAGGCTGAGCTTGTCGAAGCCGCCGTCGTAGCAAAAGATTCACTATTCACTTTCAAAATCACATCATGAAACAACTCATTATCATCATAGCGATCATTTTTCCTTTTCTTTCCCAGGCCCAATTGGCCGATAGCACAAAACGCCTCGTACCAATGCAGGGTGCCTTGAACTTCCGGGATGCCGGTGGCTATACTACCCAGGACGGCAAACGGGTAGTATGGGGCAAAGTATTCCGCAGTGCTGATATCAGCAAGCTCACCGATGCCGACCTGCAACTGATGGCTGGCAAACATATTTATACAGTATTCGATTTCCGGGGTGTAAAGGAATCTGCTGCTGCGCCTGACAGGTTATTACCTGGTACCCAGTATACCTTGTGTTCAGCTGGTAGTGATAGCATGCCCGACATGAAACAGATAGCCATGCTCGTAAAACAAGGTGGTTTCCTGGAAGCATTTTATGGTACTAAAAGTCTGCCCTACTATGGCGACCGCTATAAACCTTTGTTCCAAAAACTGCTGACCTTACCGGATACGGCTGCTATCTTATACCATTGCACAGGTGGCCGCGACAGAACAGGTATGGCCTCTGCCCTCTTCCTCTATGCACTGGGTGTGCCGGAAGCGACCATTGAAGCTGATTTTACCGCTTCCAATATTTACTTGCAACCCATGCACGCCCGTATGTACCAGGGTATGTCCCAAGGCATGGGTCTGGATATGGCAACTGTTAAAAAAGAGATGGACCTGCGGCCCGAACTGCTGCATATTTTCTTTGGCGCTATCAGGAACAAATATGGCTCCATAGAAAAGTTTATGGAACAGGAACTGGGCGTGGGTAAAAAAGAACTGGCCTTATTGAAGAAAAAGTATACCATGTAAAGTTTCTAACCCACACAGGAAAAGCCGAATGGAATAGGATTTCATTCGGCTTTTCTTTCTCCCGTTCGCATCAGCACACTGCAACGATATTGCAGTGATGACTTCTACCTTCAGTCGCTAAAACTACTATCAAATGAGAAAAATCAGGATCATCATGCTGTCCATGGCCGTTGTAGTGGCTATGGGTGGCGCAATGGCTACCAGTTCAAAAGCTCCTTGCAGCAGTCTGCCACAATTCTTTAAAAACGGCAACAACTTCTATCCGGCCGGCATAGAAGGATTTGATTATGTATGTGAGTTTGGGCATTTTAGTACCTGTACGTACTATTATGATTCCGTTAGTGCGACGTACAAACCTTGCAAATCCGGAAAGATCTTGTGGCTGAGGTAAAGCTCAATGTAAGGCAACCGCCAACAAATTAAAGAAGCCGCATGAATGTTGTCTGCATTCATACGGCTTCTTTTGTTATCGCTAAATGCCTGCTTAATTACGGTAGAAAACAATCTGGCTGAGTTTACTGCCCAGGTCTCCATCGGGTGGCACCAGGTATCCTTTAAGGAGTATGGTGTAAGCTGTGCCTGCCAGCAGGCTGGGAACAAAGTAGCGGCCTACCCGTTGGTTGGAACCATCTGTCCTGCGCAGGATGAAGGAGAAGTTGCCGCCGGGCGGCAAGGGCTTGTACGGTGTTACCTCTTTATAGCGCATATTGCCGAAGGTTTCCTGTCGGACGGTATCACGGAAGAGTGATATTTCTCCTGCATCTGGACTAAAGTGCATGATCCTTACCAATGCTTTATCAGGTACAGGTTGATAGTCGTCCTGCACAATTACGGCCGAATAGCTGTCCATGCTATCAGCAAGGATAGCGCTGTAGTAAGCACCGGCCTGGGTGGTAAGGCTGCCTGTAACGAGGGACTTGCTGCTGGAATCCTTAAACGACACTTTGCTGACGCCTTCCTTGAACGGCAGGTATTTATTGGGTTCCGGATAGATGTATTGATAACTGAGCAACAGGTCTTTATTTGCCTGGCCATTGGTTTCCACGGCAGCGCGTACGGTGGCCGGACCAGTATTTCCAAAGAAAGGTGATGTATTAATGAAACTGATGTAGGCATTGCTATTGGCCGGCGGCAAAAGGCTGTCCTCATCACAGGACGACGTAAGCAGGTATATTGCCGCTATTATGAATAAGCTGATCTTTTTATAATGCATGGGTGGGTTGTTATTTTTGAACAGTGATCTTACGGATAAGACGATTGACGCGGTCTGCCACGTAGAAATTACCTTTGGCATCAAAGCCGACCTCTGCAGGCTGGTTGAATGTGGCATCTTCACCTTTTCCATCTGTGTATCCCTGGGGGCCTCCACCGGCCAGGACGTATACATAACGTTCTGTGAGGTCGATCTTGAGCACAGAGCTGCCATCCACTACGAGCAGATTGCCTTCGGCATCAGGCGCTACTGAACGCAGCTGGTAGAAGGAAGCAGTACTCAGGGGCCCTTGTTTCGACCAGTTTTGATTGGGAAAACCAGCAATGGTGTTCACTTCCAATGAAGGAGGGTTCAATTCCCGCAACACATAAAACTCGGTGAAGTAAACCCTGCCATTGGGAGCCACCGCCAACTGTTCCGGCTGCGAGAGCCTTGCTTCCTGACCAAAACCATCCTCATAGCCGCTGAGTACACTACAAAAGCCACCATCACATACCTTCACAGCCAATGGACTGGACACGATGCCGTCTTTTGATATTACACGAATAGTATAATTGCTATAATCTGCCACATAAAGTTTGCCCGTAGCATCAAAAGAAATATCGCCAATGTCAAAAAAAGTTGCTGACAGGCGGGGACCATCGTTGATCATGGAGGTATCGGTCATTTCAGAAACGCGACCGGCAAAAAGACTTACCTCATGGGTAATATGGTCCAACTTCGTTATTCTTGAATAAGACCAATAATTAGCGTCCCAGGTGCGCTCTGCAATATAAATATCTCCTTTTGCATCTACCGCCATGCCTTTGATCTCTCCAAAACCAACGTCAAGCCCGGGGCCTTCCATTTCAGTGCCACCACCGGCTATGGTGGTTACTTTTCCATCGGCCACTTTACGTACAAAACATTTATAGGTATCGGGGTCAAAATCTGCCGTATAAATAGTACCATCCGGCTGAACGACCATTGTTTGTATTAACCCAAACTCAGCTTTGTGCAACGAATCGTCCTTAATAGTAGTAGCTCCATAACGACCAGCATAAGTACTTACCCATACATTGCCTGCTACCAGTGGCGGTGGCTGGCGTACACCAAAACTACCCACCGGGAAAGTAAGACCACCAAAAACGGCCGTTACCGGCACGGAACCGCTGATACTGTCTGGCACAACAACGAAATAGTATTCGAGTGGGATCGGAATATCATCATAGACCTGAGAACCCGTAGGGTATGCCGTTTCTGTGCCTTTGCCTACAATACGTGCAGGACGGCCGTTGAAAAAGAAGCGCAGATCAGGATCATTATGAAATTTACCCCTGATCTTAACGGTATCACCGGGGAAAGCATTTCCCGGAGACAGATCGTATACGCCCGGCTGACTCTCGATAGATCGCAGTTGATCATCCACTTTCTTACAGGAAAAAAGAAGCATGACCAAACATACCGGTACCAAAAAGAAGTATCTGTAATGTCGTTTCATATAGGTCCTATTAATAAAATGAAAAGTTGAAGCTGATGGTATAATAACTATTGGGTTTAAAACGAAGGAATATATTATCCCCTTTTAACCGTCCGTTGACATCTTTCTCTCTTGTTTCAGCATCGTATTGATAGTTCCGGTTCCTGTCTTCGTAAAACAATACAGGATTGTTCAGCAGATCCTGCACACTGGCTTTGATCTGCAGCCATCTGTTGATACGCTGTAAGATGGAGAAATCAAGTACGCCCCTGCCCTTTTCCATAATATCCGGGAAACCATTTTCATTATCACCGCCACCGGGAATATCTATACCATCACCTGCTATGTCGTTATTACCCACTGAACTGATGCGGTCTGCTGAGTAATTATAGCTGAGTGAAACACGGGAGCCCCATCGTACATTGTCGTAATTAAGGATGGCATTCACCAGCCAGGGAGATTGTCCCTGTAATGGACGCCGCCTGTCTTTTCTGTTGCTGTTGCCCATACTTAGATCAGTAGCGTCACCCGGTGTAAACACATCTGTTTTGATATAAGAGCCATTCAGGACAACAGAGAACCTGCGCAGAAAACGGGATTGAAAGAGATCCAGGTTTTTCCGTATCTCCAGTTCCACCCCATAAAAATCAGCTTCCTTGGAATTATTGAACATTAATATGTTTCCAGACTGGCTATTTTGATCATTGAGGGTAAATGATTCAATCAGGTTTTTACCTTTTTTGTAAAAGAATCCGGCGCTGAGCATTTCATTCTGCTTATTGCTTTGAGGGTACCATTCCCAGCGGAGGTCATAATTAGTGAAAGTAGCCGTTTTCAGTTTAGGATTACCAAGTTCCAGTATCTGCGTAATGTTATTGAAATAGTAAAAGGGAGCTATCTCCCGGAATTCCGGCCGGTTAATAGAACGGGCAAAGGCTGCCCTTAGCACCATGCCGGATGAGACATTCCAGGCAACATTAATGGAAGGCAGTATATAGTTATCGCGATTATCCACTTCAATAGGAAACACTATACTGGTACCTTCACGACCAGTAGCCGCCATGCGAAAACGGTAGTAGTCATAGCGTGTGCCGCCATATATATTCAGCTTTTCTTTGAACAGGGGAGCTACCAGGCCAATATAGCCAGAGTTCCATTGGTTGCTGGCCGTATACCTCGTGCCGGAAAACTCCTGCAGTTCAAAACCGCTGCCATCTACTTTGTAATTATCCTGGTGATAGAGGTCGTTAATATTGCCGCTGCCAATACTGGTGATACGTTGATCAAAATAGCCGGCGCCTTTCACTACCTCAAACTCCCGTGAGGAAAAGTCACGGTTTTTAAACTCATTATAAGAACCCAGTTTAAGTACAAAATTGTTGGGCAGTTTATGCTCGTAATCTACGGATCCTGTATAACCGCTCTCTATTGTATTGGTAAACAAGCGGCGGTTATAGGGAAAGTATTGCCCTCCTTCAAAAAGCGTGAGGTTCCAGGGAGAAGCCGGGTTGTCCTGAAATGGCCCTATGGTCTTATCCCATGTACGCCTGTAGTTCAGTGTACGCATATCGGGTTCCTGCTGGTTGGTATTGGCATAGCCCAGCGACCATTTCAACGGATCTTTCCGTTTGCCAAAAAGGTAATGTGTACCGCTCAACTGTCCTGTATACAAGCGACGTTGCCTGTAGTATAAACGCACCTCCTTTTGGTCAGTGTCCAGTATTTCAGCATCTGTAAGAATACCCACATTCGTAATATCATTGCCCAACTGGTTGAAGAAGTTCCTGAAGTCTATCCGCGAGCTGTCTTTCAGCGTTAATGAAAAGTTCTGGAGGATACCCACCCGGGTGCTGTTCTGAGACTGAATGTCGATTGAACTTGTACGCAGGCCATACTTGCGTTCTTGCATTTTTCCATTCACTTCATAGGCTATCACCGTGGATGGACCAAATTGTCTTTCAATTTCGTTCGTAGTAACAGTATGTGTATACGTAACTGAAGTAAGGTTGCTGATCCGGCTATACTTTCCCAGTTTCCAGGAGTCATAATAATTTACAACAAGTCGCTTGTCCAGATCGTGATGGGCTGAAACATACTGCCAGACATTGGACAGCATTTTGCCATACTGCGTTCTTTCTTTTATTCCGGCCAGCGACAGTTTTAAAATATCCGGAAAACCGGATGGCAACTTGCGGGTACCGTCATCATACCCAAGCCAGTCTGTTTTACCCCCTTTGTACGTGTAAAAATCACTGAAGGAAGAGTTCGGCCGGTAAGAGCCTGATACCTGTATGTCCAACTGCCTTACCAGCATGGAGTTCTTGGTGCTGATCTTCATGGCGCCTCCCACGAAGTCGCCCGGCAGTTCGGGCACCGGCGATTTATACACCACCATTTTATCGATGAGACTGCTGTTGATCAGGTCCAGCGAAAATGCCCGGCTGTCCTGTTCAGTAGCTGGCGCAATAAGGTCGTTGAGGAAGGTAATATTGTAGCGGCGGTTGAGTCCACGGATGATAGCAAAGTTATCCGCCACACTTACACCCGTAATGCGCCTCGCAATCTCGCCCGCATCCCGGTCGGTGCTTTTCTGGATCTGTTCATTGGATATACCGGATACGATATTGCGGCTGGTTCGGATCTCATTGACGAGCTGCGCATCCGTGGTGTTGGAAACACGGCCAAACCTGCGGGAGCCGGTAACCGTTACATGCTGCAACTGGTTTTCGGCCTGCAAGGTTCCGTCGTATTGATTGGGAGCATCCTGTTTGATCTCAATACCCGATGCCATCGTCTTTTTATACCCGGCAAAGCTCAGCTCCAGTGTATATTTTCCCGGTGGCAGGGAATCAAAATAATAAAACCCGTTTTCATCAGACATTGTACCCTTACCAAGCTCCTTAACGATTACAGAAGCATTGCCCAGCGGGTCGGTGGTCTCAATATCCGTGATCCGTCCGTTAAGGCCACCAGGTACCCCATTGCGCGATGAGATGAAATAATAATTTTGTCTTTTTTTCAACACCAGTGAACTGCCCCTTAACAGGGCTTTTAACACATCTTCCACCATAGTGTTGGCAAAAGAAGTGTCTACCAGTTGATCCAGTTCCGCCAGGCGGCTGTTAAAAGCTATCCTGGTGCCGGTTTTGTTTTCAATATCGGCCAGCGCCTGCCGCAGCGGTGTGCGCTGCTATTGGATGGTAAGCCGGTCAGATCTTTCCTGCGCATGCAGGTTGCCAGCGAAGCAACAACAACATACAATAAGGGCAATGAGGCGGATAAAAAACGTGCGAGTACATCCAGGCAGGACAAAACGACCTCCTGCTGCTGTGTAACGCTGGTACAGACAGTTCATAATTGGTTATTTCTTTTTTGCTTAAGATCAGTTACATGCCTGGCCTATGATCTTGTAATGGCCTTCGGCCTGTTTTTCGATGCGGGTATTGGTAAGTGTGCTCAGTATTTGCAGGCAATCTGTTAAAGGTATATCGTCGATACTGATACGGTAATGGCAGTTTTTCAACTGCTCATGATCAAACTGGATCGATATATGGTATTTATGGTTGATATCGTATACGATCTCTTCCAGCGATGCATCTTCATATACCAGCCTGCCCTGTATAAAAGCAGCAATAACACCGGCAGGGATCTTTTTCAACCCGTAAGTATTGGCGGTTGTATCAAATGATAGTTGATCGCCAGGCAGCAGATTACGCCCTACCAGCGCAGAAGCGCCGGTTTGGTTAGTCTTTTCCACCTTTACAATACCGGTTTTAACGCTTACCTCCACCGTGTTCTGTTGAAAACCTTGCTTCACCAGGAAGGAGGTACCTAACACAGTAGTAATGACCGAGCCCGTATGCACCCGGAAGGGATGAAGCGTATCTCTCAAAACTTTAAAAAACACTTCCCCCCTTTCTACCCTGACCATCCTTTCCAGGGCTGTAAAATGATCGGGATAGCTTATCGCTGAGCCTGCATTGAGCCAGGCTGTGCTGCCATCGGGCAACTGACATTTTTTGTAACCCGTTTCCCCACTGCGTACAGTGAGCATCTTTGCAGGTAAAACAGACGTTCTTCCTCTAATACCAGGGCGATCCTTTTCGTCCGTGGGTCTTGAAACTGTTTCTCCTGGCTGTTTTGTATACAACGACCATCCAAACCAGCCAAGCCCTGCTACCGCTATTAATAGGGCCGCCACCCGCGAAAGCCGGAACAGTCGCACATACAGGCCACGCTTTTTCCCAGGTAAAAAAGTTACTGCATCCTTGTTTCCTGCCGCTTTCAGCTGCTGCAAAATGACCATATACAATTCTTCTTTCACAGCCGGCTCCTGCCCGGGTGACGACCATAGCTGTTCACTGCCCGCATCCAGTTGTTCATACCACTGCTCCACCAACAGGCGTTCCTCCGGAGAAGCTTTTCCTTCCTGGTATTGATCCAATAATGTTTGTAAGTCCTTTTCAGGCAGCATGCAGGTGATTTTACGATTATAAGACACCGGCCTGTTTCCTTAGTACTACGCCTTTTATGTTAAGAAATTATTACCCCGGCAGGGGGAGCCATGTGTTGTGAGATGCTGTGTATCTTCGTTCGGGGATAGCAATATGATGAATTTCGACATACCTGCACAAGGAGCCAGCCATGACCTGCTCCTGAATGGCTTTGATGATTTCTATAACCGTTTCTGGAAGCTGTTATACAGCACTGCCTTTGCCAAAACAGGCGATCACGCGGATAGTGTGGATATAGTGCAGGATCTTTTTATTCATCTGTGGGAAAAACGGCAAACCCTGCAGATTAATGGGTCATTGGAAAGTTACCTGCTCACCAGTCTGCGCAACCGCATTCTCAACCACTTCAGGAACAAAGGCGTACGTGAAAAAGTAAGGGCCGACTACGCCCGTTTTGTAGATGCCCTCGTAAGTAACAGAACAATATTTGCAGAACAGGAATCGCTGCGCAATACAGCCGAAGAGGCTGTACAAAAAGCATTGGAGCAATTGCCCGAAAAAATGAAATACATTATCGTTCAGAACAAATACCATCAGCGCACTATTCAGCAACTGGCAGAGGAACTGAACATCGCTCCGCAAACTGTAAAAAACCAGCTTACCAAGGGGCTGCACCGCATTGAACATTTTCTGCGGCAGCATCATGCACGGGAGATTACTTTTCTCTTGCTACTGTATACAGCACAGCAACCCGGGCCTAATCTGTTTTAATACGCTTTTTCATCGGCTGCTTTTTCCAATAAGTAAGGCTACGCCATAACCACTCAAAAGGGCCGAAGTGGAAGAACCGCAACCACAGGTGGCTCCAGATGATCTGCACCACCCACACGGCCAGGACAAAATAATATACCTCCACACGTTGTAGCTTTCCATACATGCCAAAGCCAACACCATAGAAAAACACACCACATACAATAGACTGCATAAGGTAATTGGTAAAAGCCATCTGCCCTACCGGGCGCATCAGGGCAAACAACCATTTCACCCAACCGGATTTATACAGCAGCATGATCAATCCTAAAAGACCAATGGACCGGCCCAGCCGCGACAAAGTATACAACTCAATAACTTCATGTTTGGTCATATCGAATCCATTAAAATGATTCGTGATAGCAGTATCCAGCCGCAGATAAGACAGGGTTAATCCAACCGCCAGTCCTGCAATGGTCATGATCCAATACACTTTGGCAGTAGCCTGCCCGGTAAGCACCCCCATCTTAAACAAAGCCATCCCCAGGAACATAAAGGACAATACATCCCATACATGGTAGTATAGAAATCTTACGAGGAAGCTCATGTACAGATCGCCCCGGTACTCATAAGCATCGGCAAAACTGCCCGTCGTTTTACGGATAGATTTCTCCGCTCTTTTAAGCTTTTTCTCTGTAGCACTTCTTTCTTTGAAATCCTTCATAGCAGTGAGGTCTTCCTTTTGCTGCTCTGTTAATTTGGTATGGGTGGTATCCAGCGCAGCGATCTTTTCTCCTTTGGTGATAATCGCTTTGTCCTTATAGAGGTCGCGGGTCTCCCGGCCCAGCATCAGCAAAAAGCAAATACCGGCGCCGATCAATAAATGTCGGCCAGGCAATTTGCGGAAGGCAAACATGATCATGCCCAGGCAGGCATAATCAAATAAGATATCGCCAAACCACAACAGTATCCAGACATCTATCAAGCCAAAGACCAGGAGCCACAACTGGCGCCGGAAGAAGTAATCGACCGGCAGGGTGCCCGGCAGTTTCTTTTCGGCCCTGGTGGTAAATAAAATGATACCGGCGCCAAAGAGCATGGAGAAAATAGCCCGCTGGGTACCCTCGGGGATCCAGTTCACCAGCCACCATACTTTATAATTGATGGTACCATATTCATTCCAGACAGTGGGATCAAACCCTACAGCAGAGGGAAGGCCGAAGCCCGGAATATTCATGAGTAAGATGCCGAGAATGGCAAAACCGCGAAGGGCGTCCATGATGCCAATACGTTCAGATTGGCTCACGGGTGCAGCCAGTGGAGCAGCAGCAACAGCAGTAGACATAGATAAGGTTAGTTTTGGTTTAATGGCAATAAGGGAAAACCATTATGCGCATACGCACATAATGATCAATTAAGATAATGCTTTCTTTTGGGAAAAGAAACAAATTAACATCCCTTATAACGAACGTATCACTTTACAGGGATTCCCCGCGGCAAAAACATCAGGCGGTATATTTTTTGTTACCACACTGCCTGCGCCGATCACAGCGCGGTTCCCAATGATAACACCCGGACAAACCACCACACTGCCACCGATCCACACATCTTCGCCGATCACAATCAGTTTGGCATATTCCAACCCGGATGCCCTTTCGCGATGGTCCATGGGATGCATGGCCGTATAGAGCTGCACATTGGGTCCCAGGAGGGTTCTGCTGCCAATGGTCACGGACATTACATCCAGCACTACGCAATTGAAATTGAAGAATACCTTCTCCCCCATTTTTATATTGTAGCCATAGTCACAATAGAAGGGAGGCTGTAACCATAAACCAGCGCCTGCATGAGGCAGCAGGTCTTTCAGGATGGCCGCCCGCTTTTCCGGTTCATCTTCCCGGCTATCGTTCAGTGCCTTGATCAGCAACCGGGCTGTTGTTCTTTCCTCCGTGAGCTGCTGGTCCATGGCATCATACAATTCTCCCGCCAGCATCTTTTCTTTTTCCGTTTTCATGGCGTGAAGGTAGCAGATCGCAGCCCGCCATTTTCACTTAATTTTGCACCAAATTACCCGATTTGAGTGCTACTGTGTTTTTGCTGACGCCGCCTTTTACGCAACTGAATACGCCGTACCCGGCCACCGCCTACCTGAAGGGATTCCTCAACACCCGGAATATCACTTCCTTCCAGGCCGACCTGGGTATTGAGGTCACCCTGGCGCTGTTCAGCCGGGCCGGACTCCAGGAACTGTTCACCCGTATCAGCAACACGCCCCCTATCACCTCCACCGACAATATAGCCCGCATTATAGCCCTCCAGGACGATTATATCACCACCATCGACGATGTGATCAACTTCCTGCAAGGCCACAACCCTACCCTCGCCCACCGCATCTGCAAACGTGATTTCCTGCCCGAAGCCGGCCGTTTTGCCCAACTGGAAGACCTCGACTGGGCCTTCGGCTCCATGGGCAACCAGGACAAGGCCAAACACCTGGCCACCATGTACCTGGAAGACCTCTCCGACCTGATCCGCGAATGTGTGGATGAACATTTTGGCTTCAGCCGCTACGCGGAACGCCTCGGCCGCTCTGCCAATAGCTTTGATGAACTGTACGCCGCCCTGCAAAAGGAATACACCTATATCGACCAGCTATTGATCAGCCTGCTGCAAACGCATATGCAGGCTGTACAACCCAAACTGGTAGCCATCTCCGTCCCCTTCCCCGGCAACCTGTATACCTCCCTGCGCTGCGGCCAGTGGATCAAACAAAAGCATCCCGGCATAAAAGTGGTGATGGGCGGCGGATTTGCCAATACCGAATTGCGTTCCCTCTCCGATCCACGGGTATTTGAATTCTATGATTTCATTACCCTCGATGATGGTGAAGCGCCCATCGAAAACCTGATACAACATGTAGAGGGCCACAAAACAATAGAAGAACTAAAACGTACTTTCACGCTGGTAGACGGACAGGTCACTTACTTCAACAACAAAGCCTGCACGGATTACAAACAGGGACAGGTGGGCACGCCCGATTACAGCGATTTTCTGCTGAATAAATACATCTCCGCCATTGAAGTGGTGAACCCCATGCACCGCATGTGGAGTGATGGCCGCTGGAATAAGCTCACCATGGCGCATGGCTGCTATTGGGGCAAATGCACTTTCTGTGATATCTCACTCGATTATATCCGCCTATATGAGCCAATTGCCGCCTCCCTGCTCTGCGACCGCATGGAAGAGATCATTGCCCAAACCGGGCAGAATGGTTTTCACTTTGTGGATGAAGCCGCACCACCGGCACTGATGCGTGCCCTGGCGCTGGAAATATTAAAACGCAAACTGGTCGTAAGCTGGTGGACGAATATCCGTTTTGAGAAAAGCTTTACGCGCGATCTCTGTCTGCTGCTGAAACGCTCAGGTTGTATTGCCGTATCCGGTGGATTGGAAGTAGCCAGCGACCGCCTGCTGGAGCTGATCCAAAAAGGCATTACGGTGGCGCAGGTGGCGCAGGTGAACCGCAACTTTACGGAATCGGGCATCATGGTACACGCCTACCTCATGTATGGCTTTCCCACGCAAACAGCACAGGAGACCATTGATGCGCTGGAAATGATACGGCAAATGTTTGCCGCCGGCATCCTGCAATCGGCTTTCTGGCATTTGTTTACCATGACGGCGCATAGCCCGGTGGGACTGCAGCCGGAAAAGTTCAATGTAAAGCGGGAGAATAATAGTACCGGCAGTTTTGCCAACAACGACCTGGTGCATATTGATGAGACCGGCGCCGACCATGAGACCTTCAGTTATGGATTGAAGAAATCATTGCTGAACTATATGCATGGTATTGGCATCAACGATCCCCTGCAAAAGTGGTTTGAATTTAAAGTGCCCAAAACCAAAGTGGCGCCCGATTACATTGCTACCGTTTTAACGCAGGACCTGTATACCTCTACCAAACCTACGAGCAAAATTGTGTGGCTGGGCAGGCATCCTGCCGTAGAACATTTTACCAAATCGAAAAAGGGCAATAGCTGGGAAATGACCTCCCTTACTTTTCAGGACAAAAAAGAGAAATACAGCATCAGTGTGAATAAGGAACAGGGTGATTGGCTGGCCGAGATGCTGGAAAAGCTATCCATCACCAATGCCAAAACTTACACCCTACAGGAAGTGATGGACAGCTACCGCGCCGCGGGCCTTGAAGACTTCGAACTTTTCTGGGATAATAAGCCGGTGAATACCTTACACAAAGTTGGGCTCCTAAAACTCTAATAGGATAAACAGATCAGCCAAGCCAATTATAATGGCCCGAGGGGAAACGAAAGAAATTACAAAAACGGCAATGGGCATCCTGCTTTCGCAGAATGCCCATTGGTTAGAGGGTCATGTTGATTGATTAATCGTAGCCCGGGTTTTGGGGCATCTTTTCCGGGTTCAGCTTGTATTCGTTCAAAGGGATAGGGAAATAATAGTCTTTCGTGGTAATGTTCGACAACGGTGAATTGTTGTAATCCGCCTGGCTCTTGGCCCTTATATAAGCCACCAGTTCGGCAGGCGTAAAAAAACGTATCAGGTCATGCCAGCGATGGTGCTCAAAAGCCAGCTCTATCCGGCGCTCATGTAAGATGGCCAGTTTCAGCGTAGGATATTTTGCAGGATAAAAAGCATAGGCCGGATCAGCCATCATCACAGCATACAAAGGACGGGCAGCCCTGGCCCTTACCATATCCAGGTAAGTGATAGCCGTGGCATTGTCATTCAGCTGCATAAATACTTCCGCCAGGTTCAGGATCACATCTGCATAACGGATCAGGATCCAGTCATTACCACCATAACCAAGATTGGTAGCAGCGGCGCTGTTATCCCTGAACTTGGTAATGAAATAAGCTTTTACAGCCGGGTCATTGGCATATTTAACAGAGTAATCCGTACGCAGATCACCCGTCTCAAATTCTTTCAGCAGATCATTGGTGAATGTACCACCAGCACCCTGTGATGGAGCCAATGAGTTGATCGTTTCGCCTTTGGCCTGGTTGCTGGCAGCCAGCGAGGACCGGTACGTAGGATCGCCTTGCTTGTACACGATCTGCCAGATGATCTCCTGGTTGGTATTTTTCTTATTCACATCAAATACATCTGCAAAAGGAATGTCCGACAACTTGCTAAAGCCACGCATATTGTAACAAGCCATCAGGTAGGTTTTGGCATTGTTGAGGTTGGCTGTTTTACTGGCAGCATCCAGCGTAGTAGCCATCGTTAAGTATACCTGGCCCAGCAAGGCATTGGCCGCTTGCAGCGATACACGGCCTTTACCAGCCGCAGGTTGTACATTGGGCAGGTTACTGCCCACCACATCCACCAGGTCCTTGATGATCTGCGCATATACATTCTCCCTTGTTTCGCGGAAAGTAGCCTTGTTCACATCATCAAGCGAGCTTAACCTTTCCGTCACCAGCGGTACACCGCCAAATTCGCGCACCAGGTTGAAATACATGAAGGCCCGGATGAACTTCAGCTCAGCAATGTATTGCGTCTTTACTGCATTGTCAGCAAACGTTATTTTATCAATAACAGAGAGCACCAGGTTGGCCCTTGATATGGGTACATACAGGGCTGTCCAATGGCTTTGCAGGTAGGTATTACTGGCCAGCAGCGCAAAAGCAGTAAACTGAAATGGCTCACCATTATTCGATTGATTATCGGTGGTATTCACATCATCGGCACGGTCGTCCGTCCACAAGGAAGCGCCTTCACCCACACAGTTGGAACTTCTGAGCGCCTGGTAGGCGCCGTTCACAGCCAGGGAAACATCATTTTCTGTTTTTAAGGCCTTATCTACAGATACGGAATTGGGATTGCTTTGCTCCAGGAATTCCTTATTGCAGGAACCTAATCCCACCATAAGGCCCAATCCGATCGATATTACATATATGTTACGCATAAAATAGTGTTTAGATTGTTCAACAGTGTCAGGCTGAGCTTGTCGAAGCCCTTCGACAGGCTCAGCCTGACAATCGAATAATATTAGAATTGCATTTTAACACCAAAACTGAAAGCACGTACCAGGGGGTATTTGCCATAGTCTACACCCGGTGTAAGGTTCACACCGTTGTTATAATCCACTTCAGGATTATAGCCCAGGTATTTGGTAACTGTGAAAGCATTGTCTACACTTCCATACACCCGCAGGGCGTTAAAGCCCAGCTTCTTTACAAAAGACAGACTGCCCAGGTTATAGCCCAGCGTGATATTGGTGCAACGGAAAAAGGAACCATCCTGCAAATAGAAATCAGATAGGCGGGTACTATTACTTTGTGTACCGCCACGCGAAGCACGATAAATTTTTCCATCACCAGGTTCTGCTTCAGAGCGATACCTGTTCTTCACTACTGAATAATTATTGCCAGAGCCTTCCATGTTCTTGATATAATAATCCTGTCCGTCGATCACATCATTCCCTTGTGATCCATTAAAGGAAGCACTCAGATCTAACTGCTTATAACTGATAGAGAGGTTAAAACCATACGTAAAATCAGGATAAGGCGTGCCGATCACTGTTTTATCAGCATCCGTTACAATACCATCACCATTCGTGTCCTGGAAATACAGATCACCGGGACTCAACGGTGTTTTTTGTGCGCTGGAACGGGGCGGTCCCTGTATCTTATAGCCGGAAGGAAATGCATTGTTGACCAGGTGCGCATCGTCGGCTGCAATATTGGCCATATCAGACTGTTTTACCATACCTGCTACTTTAAAGCCATAGAACATGCCGATGGGCTGTCCTTCCTGGGTAACGTGGGTGATGTAAGTACGCTCAGCCCCAATACTATAAATGGTGCTGGCGCCGCCAAGACTTTTTACCTCGTTTTTATTGAAAGTGATATTACCGCTCAGGTTCAGGTTAAAGTCTTTCGTAGCAATGATCTTTGCGTCGATCTGTGCGTCCAGGCCATTATTGCGTATATCAGCATCTTTCAGGTTGGTCAGGATATTGCTGTACCCTGAAGCAGAAGTAATATTTTGCCTTACCAGCAGGTTGTATGATTTACTGATATAATAGTTAAGGATCACCGACAAACGGTTATTCAGCAAATTGAGATCAGCTCCAAAATTGTATTGTGAAGTAGATTCCCAACCCAGCTTCTTATCCGCAATATTACCAGCTGCATTGGCTGTCACCACACTATTGCCTATGACTGTACCAGTAGGTGTAGCCAGTGCCTGCTCATAATTGTAATTACCGATATTGTTATTACCGCTCAATCCCCAGCTGGCGCGCAGCCGCACCGTAGATCCTTCGCCCAGCCAGCTATCATAAAACTTTTCATTGGAAAGATTCCAACCGGCAGATATCGAAGGGAAATTACCCCAACGGTTCTGCGGGCCAAAGCGCGAAGAACCATCCGTACGGAAAGAGCCGGTTAAGTAATACTTGTTATCATAACTATAGATAGCCCTTGCCAGGTAAGAGACCAGCGTAGTGGTAGTTTTACCCGTCACACCTTTATTCAGGCCAAAATCGGCCGCATTGGCGCCACCTGCCGTCAGCTCCGGCACCAGGTCGTTGGAGAAACCCTTGGCAGTTACACTCAGCACATCAGTGTTCGTTTCCTGCGCCGTGTAGCCAGCCAGTACATTCAGGTCGCCCTTACCCAGTTTCTTTTTATAGGTCAGCGTAAACTCAGCCAGCTTATCCAGCGTGGTGAGGGTCTGCGCGGAAGCGTTGGCAGCGGCAATAGCCTGTGGCGATCCGGGCGGATTAGCGCCACTGCTGAGGTTGGTAGGATAATAGTATTCGTACTTCTCATTATAGGTTTGTGCACCAATATTCACCTTGCCCGAAAGACCCGGTATAAATTCATAAGTAGCACTCGTATTGAAAGTACCACGCGTTCCCTTACGGGTAATATTTACCCTTTGTGCCAGCGCTACCGGGTTCTCAATTCCCTGGAAGGCGTAGGTATACCCATCGATGGGTGTAGAAGCCGCACCCAGCGCCAATGATCCATCCGGATTATACAAAGGGAAGAAAGGCATATATACCAACGCACCCAATATAGGTCCGTTGTTAAAACGACCTTCCTGCACTTCCCGGTTATTCGTATTGGTCACAAACATGCTGGAGCTTACCTTCAGCTTCTTTGTTACATCCGCATCGATATTGGCCCGCAGGTTGATCCTTTTCTGGAAAGTACTAACAATGATCCCCGGCTGATCCTGATAGCCACCACTGATCATATAACGGGTGCCATTGTTACCGCCTGAGAAAGAAAAATTGTGGCGTTGCACCAAAGCATTGCGGTACAGCGCATCTTGCCAGTCCGTATTGTACTGGGGTTGCAGTACTTTCTGGTTCTGAAAATCATATAATGATTTGATGATCGTGATATTCCCGGGATTGCTGCCCAGCCTGGCGATACGGGCCGCATTGTCATCGGAGTAGTAAGCATCATTCCAGGGAATACCCTGTGCGATAATTTGGTCCTTATAAGCGCCATTACGGCCATCAACAAATAACTGGGCAAACTCATAAGCATCCAACATGTCCACTTTTTTAGCAAGCTGGTTAACCCCTACCTGGTAGTCATAAGCCAGTGTTCCCTTCCCCTGACGGCCACGTTTGGTAGTGATCAGTACTACACCGCCGGCGGCACGGGAACCATAGATAGCAGCAGAAGCCGCATCCTTCAATATTTCAATAGATTCAATATCATCAGGATTGATGAAAATATCGTTACCAGAAGTAGCAGGGTTATAACCATTGGTACCATTACCACCATTGCCCGGGCCCGAGCTGATGGTACCACCCACCGGATAACCATCCACTACGTACAAAGGTTCAGAGCTGGCATTGATAGAACCAATGCCCCGCACACGGATCTTGGTACCGGAATAAGGCGCCCCACTTACCTGCGACACCTGCACACCCGCTACCTTGCCCACCAGGGCCTGGCTCAGCGTTGGTGAACTAAGGTTAAGCTCTTTGGATTTCACGCTGGATACAGCGCCTGTAAGATCACTCTTCCGCAAACGCTGATACCCGATAGACACTTCCTCCAGCATTTTAGCCTCTTCTTTCAACCTGATGGTCATTACTGTTTTATCGCCTACCGCTATTTTACCGGTAGTATAACCTGCATAGCTTACCACCAACGTATCACCGGCGGCAATATCCAGTGAGAACTTTCCTTTGGCATCGGCTACAACTGTTTTACCAGAGCGCGTGGCTGATATACTGGCGCCTGCCAAAGGCTCATTGGTTTCAGAACTTACCGTACCGGACACAGCGCCTGTTTGCGCCTGTAGCGGTAACGAAGCCATGCCGAATAAGGTCATGAGCAGCAGCAGTAGTTTTGGAAACACTCCCTTATCCCTGGACAAAGGAATGGCATGTGCAATTTTCATTTGCATTAGTTATATTTTGTAATAAGAAAAATGTACCGACAGAAAGCAATCGTGAGGCAAAGGACTTGTAGCGTGTGCCGCCCTCTGCCCGGCCCCAGGCAGCGCCGAAGAGCTTGCCCCGTTTTACGGGCGCGACTCACCCTGTTGCTAGTTTCCCCAACGTACGTCCATCCTATTGACGTTGTTTTTCCGGGAGGAGCT
Source organism: Paraflavitalea soli (assembly GCF_003555545.1). GTDB lineage: Bacteria > Bacteroidota > Bacteroidia > Chitinophagales > Chitinophagaceae > Paraflavitalea > Paraflavitalea soli. The sequence continues at coordinate 2,835,199 of NZ_CP032157.1, forward strand.
TACAGCAATACCTTGCAGTGTATTATTAAGGAACGTAAACCCTTCCAGTTCATCGGACCGTTCGTTGATGTCAACTACTTTGATCACTTGTTCTGTTCCTGCAGCCAATGACTTTTCAAGATCGAGGAAGGTAAAACGCCATTTCCTGCCTTCTATCTGGTTTTGGATCAATACCAGCATATTCTTGCCGGGTATCCAGTGCAGGTTTTGCACCCAGGGTGAGCAAGTAAACTTTTTGACCAGGATGCCTTTTTCAGAAGTCTTTTTGGCGTGCTGTAATAAGGCCGGATCATAAAGCCTCACTTCATTGGCTTTACCGCCATAATCGGCGGTGGCCACATACCATTTGCCATTGTACGGTACATACTCAGGCCGGGTGCCCTGTATGCAGGCATCATCTTCGATCGTATTGAGCAGGTTGCCATCCAGTGTACCTGTTTTGAGCAGCCCTTCCCAATTCACGCAATAGATCATCGCCTTCCATAAAGTGCCTTCCTTATTAAGCCGTATACTGTTACCAATGAAAATGGGCAGTTTGGCATGAGCAGCAATGCCTGTAGGGTGGTTAATTACATCCGTATCGTTCAGTGTAAGCTTGTATTCCTTGTTTACGTACAAAATAGAATCATGGTCCATCTTATATTCCCGGATCATCCCTATTTCCCGGTCCCCATATAAGAACAGGCGGCCATTTTGCCAGAATGCTCCCTGGCAGGCGCCCAATGAATCCACTGACCAGCTTTGGCTGATCTGCATGTCTACACTACTGCGATGACCAGTCATGGACATCATCAGCAAGGCGATTATAGCAAGGAACAATTTCATTATACATTGTTTTAAAACGACTTCTTGCGTTATAGCATCACTTTCTGCTTTGTCATTTCGACCGCAGGGAGAAATCCGCTATCGAAGCAACAGATTTCTCACTCCGCTTCGCTACGTTCGAAATAACAACTAAGATTGCCTTTCACCTCAAGGATCCATCGGCTCCGTAGGATCGATATGCAGCGCATCCAGCAACGGATAGAACTCTGCTTCCGTTTCAGACAACCTTAATCCAGGTTTATAAGGCACTTCATCCAGTTCCTTCTTACACCTTTCCACCAGCGTACCAGTGATCCAGGTACTTTGCCCCCTTTCCGTGGAGGTAAGGCCGGGCTTATCCATCGGCATTCCATAGCGGAACATCAGCCGCACACCATTGCGCATATTTGTAGTGGTATGCCGTGCGTGTGGTTCCATGATCACCGCATTTTCCGGTATATGCAATTGCTGTATGAGGAAGCGCTTCATTTCTTCCGCTTCATTATATTTCGTTTTGTAAGGATGTACTTTACCGCCCGATACCATGATGAAAGGCGCCAGACCCTTACGGTATTGTATGGCAGCCAGCCTGCAACGCAGCATACCGCCGGCACTCAGCGGCACAGCAGGATCATCCGGGCCAGCGCCAGGCACCAGGATCACCGAGTATTTATAGGTATTCCACTTCAGCGTCCTGATCCGGTCATAAGCAGCTTTGTTGACCGTTGTCTCCATCGGCTCATAGTCGGCTGCCTGGTCGCGCTCATTCAATTCTATGAATTGCAGAGAAGCCGTGAGAGCAACCTGAAAGAAAAGACGGGAGTCCATACATTCCTGCAATACTACATAGGCTGGTGAATAGAGGAAACTGCCATAGCGGGGATTGTTTACATTAACACTGATCGAGTCGATCAGCGGGTAATTGGCCTTTTTGCCTTCCGCATATACCCCAATGGCAAAATTGATCCCCATAGCATCCTGTTCCCAGGCTTTGCGCAGGAGTTCAGCGGAACTTTCTTTATGAAATAATACATAAGTACCGGAAGGCACCAGGTGTTGCTTCACTAGTTTGCCCAATCCATTGTTGTTACTGTACAAAGCGGTAAGGCGGGCGCTTACGGTCTGTATCTCCTGGTCGGAGAACTTCATATTTTCTGTGTAGCAGGCAGCATTGTTGCCACAGGTCTTTAAAGCATTGGTAAGGCCAGCCAGTTTGCGTTGGGCCAGGTTGCTGAGTGCCGTATCACTTTCTATCAGCTTCCGGGCTTCCTTATCCTCCTGTAACAAAGTAAGCAGGTAGTAATTCTTGGATTGTACAACGTGGTTGCCTGTTAGTAGTTTATACCGTGCATCGGGAACTGCCTGTTGGGCAAAAAGATAAGTGGCCATGATGAGCATGGCGATTGTGAGGAATGCCTTAACCATTAATCAGAGTTTGCTGTTTGGTTGGCAAAACTCCTCTCCTTGCGTTAATTCAATATCATCCCTGTATTACCGGATTGTTACGATTATCATAAAATTGTTTGTCTGATGCACGATCAACGCGGCCTCATCATTTCTACGCCCGGTATAACTTCAGCACCTGAACTGTACCAGGATTTAATGTCGGAAAACTGAAAGGTCCTTTGACGAAGCGGTGTGACACCAACTTGTGTGCTGCCATAAATTAAGGTAAGTGCTTTGTCGAGTGAAGTATCTCCGGGAAACCCCAGGTCCTGCGATAAAGGCAATTGGGCAAAATCATTGACCACATGATCAGGCTGCAGCCCATTGCTATACCCGCCTCTGTCATTGGCATCAAATACTTTATAGATCGTGGGCATCATCATCCATTGCACCTGCCGGGGATTTCGCGTATCTTCTAGTAGAAAGGAGGCTTCATCCTTCCCATGAGTGGTAGCCCCAATACGTATTACCTGCAAATACGGTTTAAGGCTATTACACAACAGCTCGGCTGCAGAAACCGTAGCACCGGAAGTAAGGATAAAAACCCTTTGCAAACCCAGATTGTGAGACTTCAGTTCATTCATATCCTTACCGCTGTTACTGCCGGAAAAGGCAATCGTCTGGCGAAATGACTGCTTAATAGTACCACCATTACGGTTGCCTTTAAAAGTAACATATACCTGATCGGGATTAAAGGAAGGGACCAACGTGACCGCCAACTTGGCAGAAGAAGCTACGCTGCCGCCGGGATTATAACGCAGGTCAAGGATCAGTTCGGTAACATTGGAATTTTTGAGCTTCTGTATCGCTTCCAGCATCAGTACATCTTCTGATTCTGAACATAAAAAATAAGCGAGATAACCCGTTTTAAGACCCTGCTTTTCAAAAAGCTTCGTAGCATACACACATTTATCATCTACATACCCGCTTTGAAAAGCTACTCTTGCAGAATCAATCAGGGCCGTTCCGTCACTGTTCAATGCAGCCAGCCGCAGTACCGCCGAACTGTTGGATTGTAGTTCCGTTACCAGCGATTGCATGTTTTGAGGAGTAATGGTCTTATCATTTATTTTGGAAAAGAACATCCCCCTTTTTAACTGCTGCCTGCCGGCATAACTATCCGGCACTACCAGGGTAATAACACCCACCAGTTGCTGTGCATCAAATGGATGAGTGATCAGGCTATATTGAAAACCGAATAGTCCAGCGGTGGTTTTCGATGGCCCTACCGTACTACGGTCACTGATCCAGGAAAAGCGGTCATTGGCAGAGAGCAGCTTTCTGAAAAACTGGTCTGTAGGCAGCGTATAATCCGGCTTACCCGTTATTTCATCTGCCCAGTAATAATACCGTTTCAAGGTATCGTACACCCATTTATTGTCAATCCCCAATTGATCTGTAGGCACAAAAGGCGTGTTTTTCTTGCTGCAAAACAGGCTTTGTCTGGAAACCACTGACAATAAAATGATAACCAGCCATTTACTTCCCATACGGATGCCCGGCTTATAGGAGTTACCCTCAATCAGGTATGTCATAGTCTGCCAATTTTAAGAAATTTTTATTTTTATGTTAAGCTTCAAGATTTATTTTTGTGATGGAATTAAACAATTACAACATCAGGGTGTCCGTTACAGCGGATGCCCTTTTGCATTATAGACACTACTCACCCATGCGCTGCACTCCTGCTATAAGAAACAATTACCTGTGAAGTAAATTCCACAGGTAATTGAGTAAATTCACAGGACACAATAACTCTTATTTTTTCAGGAACAATTTGCTTTGACGTTGTCCATTAATGGTATAGATCACCATGTAATTACCAGCTATCAGGGACTTAACATCTACCTTCGTTTGCACAGTACCTTCCTGTACATTGCGTGTCAGCAGTTTTCTTCCATCCATACTAACTACCTGGATAGAAGCGCCTGCTTCCGCCTGCGGGTGTTGTATCATCAACTGATCAACCACCGGATTGGGGTAAATATTGATCTTGATAACGCCCTGTACTTTCAGTGCTTCACTAACAGTCTTAGCACCATCTTTGCCCGTCATTACCACACGATAGAAAGAAGTAGCTTCTGTACGCTTGTCTTTCAGCTCATAGATCTGTTTGTTAACGCCTTTCCTGATCGTTCTTACAGGAGCAAAAGTGTTACCACCGTCAACAGACTTTTCCACTGAATATTCTACCGCATCTTCTTCAGCAGGAGTAGCCCATTGCAGGGTAATAAGGTCTTCTTCTGCGTAGGACTCGCCAGACAACCAAAGGTTGATACCCAATACTTTTGCACCATCTATTACCAATACATTGCCGAGACCACCCGTTGGGTTCTTGGTGTTAATGAAAGTGTTGTTCAAAGAAGGCCAGCGAAAACCTATAGTAAAAGGGCTCCAGGATTCAACAACCGGATAAGGATAATAAGACCTCTTGAAAGCACCGGCCAGTTCAAACTGATCAATGCGCAAAATGCCATCAGGCAAGGCATTGGGAACAATAGTACCAAAAGCTTTGTCAACACCATCTACACTATTGGCGTAGAAAGGGGCATATCCATTGGCAATGGTATTGGCAGTGCCATCACTTTCAATAAAAGAACCGGATACGGGTCTTCCCTGAGCCAGCAGGTTGCCATAAACGAATACAAATTGCTTAGCTACCCCTTTATTGAGTGGCGTAGCACGTAACCCCGTACCGCTTTCAGCATCCGAACCGAAGTTGATGGTGCGGATAGCACTGTTGGAAGCAGTAAGAATATGAACGGTAGTAGAGCCTCCTGCGCCATCGTTTAAGATCAGGCGGAAATAAACATCCTGACCAGGAAAAAAGGTAAATGCTTCATTGGCCTCGGCAGCAAACCAACCTGTATAAGAGCCGGCTGCATCAGTAGTAAATTCTCCATAGGTACCAGGGAAAGCGAGAGAGGGGCCTGTAGTGCGCACAAAATCACCGGTAGTCTTTACAAAAATGGGAAATCCGTCTCCGATATTAGAGCTGGTAGTATCCCCTGTAAAACCGTTGTAATAGCGATACATGCTAAGGGGTGTTAAACCCTGCACCTTCATGCGGCTTACGTAAGGCACTTTACGATCGTCTGAAGGGTTAAAATTCCCGGATCCCTGGATATATTGAGGGGCAATAACTGCCGAAACGGACTGAGCCTTGGCAATAACTACTCCTGTCAGCAACAGAAAAGTAAAATATATGCGTTTCATGATTCGTTTAATTATTTAATTTGAAAACGATCGCAATAAGAATTACCTGTTCTGTATTGCCTGTCTCCTATTAAATATAAACGGCTACAGCCTAGTACCTTGCCCAGCCAAATAACCAGTTGTTGATACCAGGGCTGGCAGCGTTATAAGCGCCGAACGCACCTATATAGCTAACAGTACCGAAAGACCAGGCTGGAGCACTGCAGGCGCCACCAGCTGGAGTAGAAGCCAGACCAGAGAAATCACGGGGCTCTATAAGAGCTGGTGAACCTGCAACAGGTCTGAAGTCAGGCGTTGCAGCAAATGGATCCTTCAATTGAATGTTCGTATTGGCTAAAGGAGTCTTGTAAAGCTTGTTGGTTCCATTGATAGTAACACCAGTAACCGTGGTATTAAAGGCCTGGATCAAACTATTTCTGTAGATAGTGTCAAGAGCAAGAACAGGAGGATCTACTTTAAGACCAACCGGGAATCCCATAAAGATTGAGTTGGTAATGCGCCAGGCGCTCTTTCTGCGGAAATAATTACCATTCAATAAGCCCTTTGCTGCTGCGGTAGTGCTATCAGACAATCCTATTACAGTCATGTTTGAAATAGTCGCCCGTGTATAAGGCTGAAGATCAGCACCAGTTGCATTGTTATCGCTCTCGATACCATTTGGATTGGCTGAATAGTTTGAAGCACTCGAAGTCAATACAGAAACAGCAAACTGTATCTTACCCCTGTAACCGAAATCAAAATCAAAAGCATCATCATCGGGTTCAAAGGCAAACAGGTGTTTGGCATTTACGGTACCACCAAAGAATTCAAACGCATCATCATTTCCTCTGTACACTTCAATAAAATCCAGTACAGTACCGGCACCTACACCACCACAGGTCAGGCCATTCAGCTCATTATCAGGAGAGATAATAGCGCCGGCATACTCAATGATGCAGTATTGCAGTTTTCCGGAACAATCCAAAGAATCACCCAGACCTTGACCACCACCGCCATAGTTCACATCGATACCTGCAGGTACAGTAGGCAATTGGATGCCTTCAATGGTAGTATCAGCCCTGTTAAGAGGAGCTTTTCCCAGCAACACAATACCACCCCAGTCGCCAGGTTGAGGACTTGCCTCATGAGAAGTGAAATGGATGGGATTGGTTGAAGTTCCTTCAGCATACAGTTTGGCGCCACGTGTAATAATAAGCGCGGAAGCAGTATCATTGTTATTACCAACTTTACGATTCACGCCTTCAATACGGCCGCCAGCCTGAATGGTCAACACAGCACCGCTGTCTACATAGGTTTTACCATTCAGGATATACAGGGTATCCTTGCTCAAGGTTCTGTTGGCTGCAATAACCTGTGGCAATGTAACGGTACCAAGGAAAGGACCGTTGCCGGCTTGAGTTCCGCGGGCATCAAATCCGTCGTTTAAGTTTCTTTTACAAGCGATGGCTACAACCAGCAATACACATACTGCTGAAAGGCCGATTAAAATTTTCCTTTTCATAGTTGATAAGAAATTTGGAATTAAACAATTAAAACAATTACAAAAAACAATTACAGGAATATAGAACAGGTAATTTCTTATGGTTTAATGGTCAATACGGCTATGGGTCTCACTATCTCCAGCCGAAGAGAATTCCAAAACGCACTGTATTGGTCAGGGGATTTCTGTTGATCTTTTCGCCGGTAGGCACCAGGTAAGAGAAATTAATGGTAGCAAAGCTAAAATGAATACCAGCCCCGGCCGTAATATTCTGCCAGTTACCCGATTCATAGGTCTTACTGTTATATCCCAGCCTCAGGTGCAACTGATCGTTATAGGTGTACTCCATACCAAATCCAAACTGCCATGCCTGGTTGCCAAAGGAATCGAACCAGCTGCCAAATACGCCTTTATCACGATAAGCCTTCATATCTTCTGCTCTATTCGGCAATTCTGGTACCAACAATTTATTGATGTCTGCTGCAAACGTCATCTTATTGTTATCATCCCAGACCTCTGTATAGCCAGCACCGATACCCAGGTTGGCAGGCAGAAAATCTTTTTCAGCCGAATTATCGGTATAATTTATTTTACCACCCAGGTTAGATAAAGAGAGGCCGGCTGCCCATCCTGCACTTTTTTCATTCAGTCCATTGTAAAAAATGGAAAGATCGCCTGCCACAGTATTGCCGGCCTTGTAACTAACGCCATTTATCGAACCTGTAGATAAATTAGAATGTATATACCTCAATGCGACTGCAATACCCAGTCGATCGGAAAGCTTGCGGGAATAGCCGAGATCAATAGCCATCTCCCGTGGGTTGGTAGTTTGCAATTTATTCCCGTTAAAATCCACCAGCGTAAGGTCGCCCATGCTGAAGTACCGCAAAGAAGCAGACAGCGCTTCGTTGTCACTCAGTTTATGGTACCCTGCCAGCGTAGCAAGGTACATATCATCGGCAATCTCCTTTAGCCAGGGTGTATAAGTAGCGCCAATACCTGACCTATCTGTTGCAAAAGGTGTTTTGGCCAGGTTATAAAAACCGCTGTTGGCATCAGGACTTAATGCGATCCCTGCATCTCCCATCCCTCCGCTACGTGCATCGGGTGAAATACGCAGAAAAGGCACTGCTGTAGTAGTAATATTGACTGTATTGTTGTTGCTCTCCTGGGCTTGCACCTGAGTGGCTACTATGCTTATCAGGAAAACAAAGATAGCAGACCCGAACTTATATAACTGTTGCATGTATGAGAATTTAAAATGAAATCTTTTCTGTTCCTTATTCATGTTGCTGATTACTGATCACACTACCTGATCACTACTTTTGTTTTGAGTAAGAACGCCGGTCCGCTTACCCGCACATGGTAGATGCCCGGAACTACATTACCTACCGGCAATTGATAACTACTGTGTCCTTTCACCAATGTAACATTTACCTGCAACAGCCTTGTACCATGCTGATCAAACAGTTGTATGCCTGCTTTACCAGCCTCTACGGAATAGATATTTACCTTCAACTGGCCAGGGCTACTCAGGTATGCATTTATATTATCCTCCGAACTGCCCTGCGGCGGCAATATCCTCAGTGTAGCACTCAATTGAGCGATCGCATAATTATTAGAAGTGGCGCCTGTCACAAGAATGGGATATTTTCCTGCTACAGAATTGGTAGTAGCTGTAGTACTCACTACCGCAGGTGTAATGAGGTTACTAACGTTTTCGCCGTTTACAAATCCATTATACTTAATCTCCAGGTCCGGATTGCGCTGTCCTTCCATTTTCACAGTATCAGCTACCCGTATCTCCAGGTTGGCCTTCTGCACAGTCAGCGTTCTTATTACATCCGGGGCAGGCGCATTAAACGCGTTACCTGGTTGTGAAGCAGTAATATTGGTCGTACCTGCACCTGTAATGTGTATCATACCATTTACAACAGTAGCCACACTGGTATTGCTGCTGCTATAACTAACCGCCAATCCTGAACTGGCTGTAGCGGCTGTTACAAAATCGCCATCGCCATATCTTTTTACCGGCAATGCGTCAAATGTGATGGTCTGAGCTGGTAAAGGATTTACCGTTAGCGTGCCATTCTCATAAGTGATATCATAATTAGCGGCTGCTGCACCTTCCACCTTTATGGGATAATTGCCGGGTTGTGAGGAAGCGATAGCTGTAGTACTGATCGTTGGCTGAGTAGTAAGAGTAGTCTTGCTTTCATTGTTGACAAAACCAGTATAAGCAATTGTCAGCTCCGGATTGGGTTGTCCAAACAGCCTTGATTTGTTTTCTGCCTTAATGATAAGGGATGCTTTTTTTACGGTAAGCAACTCGCTCACATCAACTGCCGCTTCATAATTGATATCACCAGGCTGGGAAGCCTTTATCATGGCAGTTCCTGCGCCAACAATATGTATTTTATTATTGACTACTGTTGCCACTGCGGGATTATCGCTGGTATAAAAAACCTGCAATCCTGAGCTGGCAGTAGCAGGGGCAAAATCAGCATCCCCATACGTTTTAGGCACCAATGGTCCCAAAGCAATAGTTTGCTGTTGCCTGGAGGCGGTAACCTTTAAATTGCCCGGAACATGTGTAATAGTATAATTGGTTGCCGTAGCGCCACTGATCGTAATAGGATAATCGCCGGCGCCCGAAGAAGCCGTAGCAGTAGTGCTGGCTATGGGTGGGGTGGTTAGATCACCCGCATCATCCCCGTTTACAAATCCGTCATAAATGATCGTGAATGCCGGAAGAGGATCACCCTGCACCTTTTCTTTATTTTCAGCAGTGATGGTAAGCGGAGCAGGATTAACGGTCAAGGAGCGTACCACCGGTGCAGCAGCACTATAGTCTGTACTGCCAGCCTGCTCTGCTGTAATATCCGTTGTTCCTGCACCAACAATATGAATGGTGTTTCCATTAACGATGGTAGCAACGGCCAGGTTGCTGCTGGTATAAGTAACCGGCAAAGTAGAACTGGCTGTAGCACCCGGATCAAGATCGGCGTTACCATACGTTTTTGCCGTTAAGGGGACAAACGTAATCGTTTGAGGCTGCTGAACGGCCGCTCCCAGGGTGATGATAGATCCGTCCAGTACGATCACGGAAGCCAATCCGCCATCAGCATTGGCCGTACTGGCAGATCCGCCCCCTGCTTTGGCCCAGGAACCATCTGCCGAGGTCTTGACGCCCGTTTCTGCGCCATCCGTAAGATTGTACTGTGCAATCTTCTTAATGCCGGATGCCAGGTTATTCGGAATGATAACGCCCCAGGTCTTGTTCTGGCCGTTTACAAAATCAGTATAAAAGTCTGCATATCCATTGGCGATCGTGTTGTCTACTCCATCGCTCTCTATTACCGAGCCGCATACCGGTCGGTCTGTAGCATCATCCCATAGCATTACAAAATTTTTGGCTATGCCGGAAGTTGCTGCCGTACTGCGCAAAGCCGTGCCATCATCAGGTGTAGGCCCAAAATTGATAGTAGTGATCTGGTTGGTGGTGGTAAGGTAATGCACTGTGCTTGTTCCTCCATCGCCATCATTTAACCTGACCCTGAAATAGACAAATGAACCCGGGTATGGGAAAAACAGGAATGCGTGATTGACCTCTGCCATAAACCAACCCGTATAAGAACCGGAAGCATCTGTTGTAAACTCACCATAACCACTGATGAAATCCGGGTTTTCCGTTCTTACAAAATTGCCGGCAGCATCAATGTGAATGGTATGCCCTTCACTGGAAGGATTGCCCGGGTCATCTACAAAACCTGTTGTATACCTGTACGTTTTATTGGCTGTAAGGCCTTCAATTTTTAAGCGGCACGCAAAAGGGGTCTTTCTGTCGTCTGCCGGGTTAAAGTTGCCCGTCCCTTGTATATACCGGGGCAGGATCAGTTCTGTAATAGACTGACTAAATGTATTGGTGGTGAATAATAGAAAAGCAATAATACAGGTGGAAAAAAGTTTCATCGTTATTTCTTTAAACAGAATTAATATATTTTAACGGGGATAAAGGAATAAGGAATACTGGCATTACTGGCCGTGCCAAGCAGGTATACGCTGAAATCAGGATTGGCTGAATAATGCAGGCTGATCGCTTCAGCCAATACCCTGCGGGGAGAAGTCGTAGAATAGAATCTGACATTGGCTTTTCTATCGCCGCTCCTGCCTTCAAAGTACCGGGAGAACTCCCCTTTCTTAAGCGTAAAGCTATCTGTTGGCGCATAAGTTTGTCCGCCACTGGTAATGCTGTTTTCCACCACCACCCGTACAGAATCCGGCAACGCGTTAAGATTATACACAATGGACAATTTGAAATAACCTTCTTTAGCCAATGGTTCGTTTTGGGGTGGACCAACCCACACCAGCTTTGCTCCTGCAGCAGCCTGAAAAAAGGTAATACCGTTCACGAAACCAGGCTTGTAACGAACAATAGTATCCAGCAATAATTCGTTGCCGAATAGGTTGTAGACCTGGAACCGGTGCTCAAGGTCATAATATTCAACCGTGACGTTACTGGTTCCTCCGGGCGCCTCCAGTGCTTCAGTCAATACGGTATTTTCATCTGCCACAATCTTCAGGGTGAACGGATCGTTTGTAATAGCCCGCAGTGAAAGGTTGGTAAATTTGGCTTGTACAACCGGCTCCCCTTTCTTAGAACAGGCGCCTGATAAGAACAGGATCAACAAAACAGCAAAAGATCTATTGGTCATTATCGCAATGGTTTATAATTTATAACTCAGTGTGATCAGGAAATTAGCGCCTCTTTTCACTTTGTAATTTTCAAAGTCGAGCGCTTCGTTATAAGCATCTCCTTTGGGATCATTGTTATCCCCTTCAGTCGGATAGGGATAACCTTCCTTCCGGCCATTGGTATTATTAGAATAAATAATGGTGTATTGATTCAGCAGATCGCCAATATTAAATTTGAGTTCGGCCTTTTGCTTGAATAGTTTGGTACTTAATTGGATATCTACTATATCCCTTGAATTTTCATATTGAATGATGGTAGCATTGGTCCCTCCGTTTACGATCCGTCTGCCAAAGCGGTTATAGGCGATATTGAAGCCCCACACTTTTCCCTGGTAGTTCAGGCCGGCATTAATAATATAGGGTGAAAGCCCCTGTATCGGGCGTTTGCCATCTGCTACAAAATTGGTATCCTTTTGCGTATAGGGGCTCTTGGTTACGAGGTAACTGATCTCCCCTTTCAGGTAAGTATAATTGGCGCTGATAAACAGGTTAGATAGCCATGGAAGTGTGGGATTTATGAAGTCAAAGGACTTCCGGAGGTCAACCTCAAATCCCTTTGCCGTTGCACTATGAAGGTTTTGGTACATCACTGCATTGGTCGGATTGCCCAACAGGTAAAAACGCTCTACCGGTTTATCAAAGTCTTTGTAAAAAAGAGAAGCGGAAAATATTTCATTGCCTGAGGGATAATATTCAAAACGGATGTCGTAGTTCTTGATCCTTGAGGTTACCAGTGCATATTGACCTATTACCTGCACCTGCTCAACAAAATCATAATAGATATAAGGTGAGCGCTCTACAAATTCCGGCCTTGCCAGTGTTTTACTGAAAGCTCCCCGGATATTGAATTTATCAGTTACACTGTAAATAATGTTCACCGAAGGTAGCCAGTCTTTTTCCCTGTAGGCAGAATCATGAAAAGCGGAGCTGCCATTGGCGTCATAGAATACCGTGGAGAGTGTCATTTCATTATCTTCAAAACGAAGTCCACCCGTAAGGCGCAGCTTTTTCAGCACCTTCAGGTCAAGCATGGCATAACCAGCCTGCAGTATCTGCTTACCCGTATACCGGTCGCCCGTTGTCCCGTTCCTTATATAAGAAGGTGTATATTCCACCTTTCCTGCTGCAACAGCTGCAGGTGATACAATTTCCGCATAAGGCAATCCTTGCATCCCCTCCGTATAGGAAGCGCCAGCCGCTTCCACTATCCGCAAGCCCGTAGCATCAAAATCAGCATCACGCTTTGAATAGGCATATCCGGTTTTAAATAACTGCCGTTCTTTGGCTATCTGAAAAGGTACGCTTACATTGACGCCGGTATTGTAACGCTTTTCTTTTAATTGAGAGGCATATAATCCTCCCCAGAAAAGACTTCTTTCATTGAAATTATAACGATACATATGTTTGCCCGAATCAACATCCGTACCCACCAGGAAACGACCATCCGGCTGCTCACGCGTATATTTAATGTAGTCGCCGTACCAGTTGATCCTGATATCGGCACGCGAAACAGTATGCTCGCCCTCCAGCCTGGTTTGCATCATACGGCTGCTGAGCGTAACCTCTCCGCTCCGGTTTTCAAATCTTGAATTACTGATCTGGTACCCATAGCGATCATCAAACTGATTAGAGTACTTGTCGTTATACAGGTTTTTCCAGGCGATCTTGTGCTTCTTTGATTTATACGCCATATTGAACAACCCGCCAATAGTGGTATTATACCGGTAACGCTGGATATTGAAATCATAATTCTGCAGGCTCCGCGCGTTGCCTTCCTCATAGAATTGTTCGTTCAGATAAGTAACTGCTGCTACAAAACCCAACGATTGATTATTGGCAAAACGCTTATTGACGCCACCCGACAACTGGTAATTTTGCTGGGGCATATAAGGGGCGCTATACCGTTGCCAGCGATCCGGTATCTGTTTATTAATGCGGCGAATGGTGGCAGTATCTTTTGCATAGAGCGATTTGATATACTGCAACTGGTCAAAGGCCCTGCCATCACCAAACCATTTCCTGTCAGCATCGATCCTCCCAATGGAAGCCTGCTTATCGCGTCTAAAACTTAAAAAATCCTTATTGGCGCTGGCCGTATTGAATCCCGTTCCTACCAATACCTGCAGGAAATTTTCAGCTGGCACATCTTTGCTGTTCACCTGCACCAGGCCACCCGTAAACTCCCCCGGCAGATCAGGCGTAGCCGTTTTATTGACCACTACATTATCCACCAAAGAACTCGGAATGATATCAAAACTGAAGTTTCTCCGGTTAGGCTCTGTACTGGGTAGCGAAGCGCCATTGATCAACACGTTATTGTAGCGGTCACTCACCCCCCGGATAGTGACAAACTTGTCGTTCTGCACCGTAATACCACTCACCCGCTTCAATACCTGACCGGTATTATTGTCCGGCGTTACCCGTATCTGTTCTGCACTGATCCCATCCGTCATGCTGGCGTTGTTTTTTTGCGTCATTAACAGCGCCTTTACCGATTCACGCCGGGCACTGCTGGTAACTACTACTGCTTCCAGTTGCCTGGAATCTTTTCGCTCCAGGGCAACACTCAGGTCTGTTAATTCCCCTTCTTTTACAACGACATCCGAGATCCGTTTCGTTTGGTAACCAATAAAAGACACCAGTAAGGTATACGTGCCGGCAGGCAGCGTCACCACATAGTCTCCCGAAACAGAAGTAGTAATACCTTTTTCCATCCCTTCTACAGAAACGCTTACACCGGGCATTACTTCATTATTCACACTGCGGACCACGCCACTTATCTTTCCCGGCTTTCCCTGCAGGGCGGCAGGGTCTGGCGCAACACGTGCAGCTACTTTTACAGCAATCACTTTCTCCGATACCTGGTACACCAGTCCAGCCTGTGCACTCAGCAGTTCAAGCGCTTTACCAAGCGTAACTTGCTCCTGGTTGAAAGCAGCAATACTGATCTTATCCAGCTGGGTTTGCGTATAGGAAAAAGCATACACACTTTGCCGGTCCAGTTCCTGCAATATTTTTAAAGCCGTGGTATTACTGAGTTTAATGCTTACTTTCTCCGTAAGCGTGGTAAGTTGGGCATGGGTAAAAAAGCTACATACTAAACACAATGAGGTACAGAATAGCCAGCGTATAGCTACGCGGCAGCGTAAACGGTTAGTTGAGGTCATATCAATCATCCTTATGTTTTAAGTTACGTATCCGGAAACTGCTTTTTTATTACAGCATTATTCAGTGATGAATACTTTCTGTTGTATGACAGAGAATTTCAGATCATGTACAAACAGTACATTGCGCAGGGCTGGCTGCCAGTCGTTCACGGTAAAAATGGCCGTGATCCGTTTATTTCGTAAAAGTTCTTTGTTGTAATCAATCGCCAGGTGATACCTGCTGCCTATCCGCTCAACCGCTTCTTCCAACGGTACTTCATTAAATACAAGCGCGCCTGTGGTCCAGGCATTGATATTATTGACAGCCATGGGTAATAGCTGCCAATCCTTCGTTTCCCGTGAGTAACGCATGGTTTGCGCAGGCGCCAGCACCGCCGTGATCGATTTGGCTTTATCTTCCAGGGCAATCTTTCCATGCACCAGTGATATCCTGATCTCCGATTCCTGCTGGTAGGCTTCAACATTAAAAGCCGTACCCAGTACGCGCGTATGTATATTACCTGTCTCTACTACAAAAGGTCGTGAAGCATCTTTAGCGACCTCAAAGAAGCCCTCTCCCGACAACTTCACATACCGTTGTTTTTGATTATACTGTTGATGATTAAACTCCAGTCGGGAGTTGCGGTTAAGCCACACGATGGTGCCATCAGGCATCGTTACCTTTCGGACCACATTGCGGTCATTTTCAATGACCGACAATGCAGCAGCCGATTGCTCCGTGGCCGTACCCTGCCTGCCTTTGAGGAACCACAACAGCGAACCCGCTCCCACGGTGATAATGATGGCAGCTGCCGCCACATATTTGCGCACCAGGGCGCCCCGCTTCATGGGCACTACCGGCGCCGCTTTCAATTCCTGCATCAACTGCTGATGCATACGGGCTTTCACCGATTCCAGCATGGCAGGCGTCAACTCATCAGCAGTATCATTCCATTCCACCTCCGCCATCCACTTCCTGAACAGGTTGATCTCTTCCGGTGTGCAGTCGCCGGCTTTAAAGCGCTGCATAAACAGCTCAATAGATTGTCTGGAGGGTTGCATGTAAGAGTAGTAACACAGCGGGAAAAAAGTACCAGACGTTTTGTATTACCAAAATGTTAAGAACATATATACCCGTTTGAAAGCTACGCGTAAACGTTTGGAGGCCAGCTGTAATTGATTTTTAACCGTTTGTTTGGATAATAGCAGGTCGCCGGCTATCCGGTCTATAGATTGTTCCTGGTATACATTACGGATAAAAATATCCCGCATCTTACCAGGCATACCCGTAATAGCGGTAGAAATAGCCTCATCGATATTGGCCCATTTCTCCTTTTCTTCTTCCGTAGCATGGTATTCGTTGGCGGGAGATTGTTGTACCAGGAAAGCTTCGAAACTCTTATAGTGTTTTTCCTGCAATCCCTTGGACCGGAAATAATTAAACACTTTGTGGTACAAGGCGGCTACCAGGTATGGCCGCTCGGATCCGGAAGGAGGCAGGGTGTGAAAATTCTTCCAGATATCCGCAAACAGGTCGTGTACGATATCATAAGCATCTTCTGTGGAGCCGGTCTTTTTGCAGGCCAGCCTGAAGAGAAACTCCCAATAGGCATGGTACAGCTTATTAAAAGCTGCTTCCTTTTCATCATGGATAGGTAACTGATGGTTCATAACCGGTACCCGCAAATGTATACGGTAATTTTCCGAAATGCCCGTTTTCCGTTGTTATCAAAATATGAATAGGATATGTGCTTATATATCAGGTCAGTGAATATATACCGGCTCCTTTTTGTTACATTTGTTGATAGCCCCATTTTCCCGGTATTTTCAACATTATAACCACCATAGCATGGCGCATCAGAAGTATTTGCATCCCCGGCTGAAAATCGCATTGCCTTTATGGACCCTGATCTGCCCTGTCATTGGGCTGTTACTATTATTCATCATAGACAAAGATCATTCAGGGATCGTCGATGCATTGATGGGCGTGTCGCTGATCACCGTCGTACTAAGTGCTGTACACCATGCAGAAGTAGTGGCCCACAAGGTGGGAGAACCTTATGGTACCCTCATCCTGGCCCTGGCCATCACCATCATTGAGGTATCACTTATCGTAACCATTATGTTGTCTGAAGGATTGCAGGGAGCCACCCTGGCCCGGGATACCGTATTTGCAGCCATAATGATCATCCTTACCGGCATTATTGGCTCCTGCCTGCTGCTGGGAGGATATCGTTATAAAGAACAGCTTTATGTGAAACAGGGCGTAAGCGCCTCCCTGGTAACTCTTACCACCATCAGCATATTGACCCTAGTATTGCCCAACTTCACCACCAGCAAAGCCGGGCCGGTATACTCCACCAGCCAGCTGATATTTGTAGCCATTGTATCACTTGTATTGTATATTGGGTTTGTAATGGTACAGGCCGGGCGCCACCGGGGATATTTCCTGCCTAAGGATGAAAGCTCCGAATCGGATGACACCCCTTCCGACCCGCCACCCTCCCCTTTAACCACCTTTGCCAGCCTCCTGTTTTTATTAATAGCGTTGGTAGTGGTGGTGATCATGTCCAAAAAACTATCCCCCACCATCGAGGCTATTGTATTAAAACTGGGTGCGCCCAAAACCCTGGTAGGCATCATTATTGCCTCCGTGATCCTTTTGCCGGAAGGACTGGCCGCTTTACGGGCCGCTCACAAAAACCAATTGCAAACCAGCCTGAACCTCGCCCTGGGGTCCGCCCTTGCCAGCATTGGCCTTACCATACCCGCTGTAGCTATTGTAAGTTATTTCACCGGCTTCAGCATCACCCTGGGAATTGATGGCAAGTCAACCCTCCTGCTCGTATTGTCCCTGTTCACCATCAGTATCTCCTTTGGCGCCGGCCGTACCAATATCCTGCAGGGTATTGTATTGCTGGTCATCCTGGCCACCTATTTATTTACGACCATCGTGCCTTAAAACAAGCCCCTGTAATTACAGGAGCGGGACCGGTAAAAAGGCCAGATCGGTTAATTTTGCTCCCTTTACCGAACGCTATACAATCAATCCGGCATGGACACTTATGCAGTTACGAGCGAGTCGATCAGGGTGATATTCCTGTACTATGAAAAACTGGGTTATGCACCTGCACCCCTGCTACTGGAGGGAGGTATCAGCACCAATACCCTCGAGACCGATCGGCATCCTATTTCTATGGCTACCTTCAGCGGGTTTCTCGCCACGGCCTGCCGCCTGTCCGGCGATCCCCAGCTTGGTTTGCACATTGGCCAGATCTCCAACCTCGACGCCATGGGCATTATCGGCCAGTTGTACCGCTACAGCAGGAATATGATAGAAGGCACCCAACGCATTACCCGCTACCTGCCCCTCATGCATACCGTGTTTGCCTATGACCTGGAAGAAACCGCAGACCTGGTAAAAGTAATCCTCACCCCCAATTACAGAACAGCCGAAGCCGCTTTTGCCACCCGGCAGTTGATAGAGCTCGCCATGGCTTTTACCCGCAATGGCATCCAGGATGGTACCCAAAGCGGCATTAACCCCCAGGCAGCTCACTTTACCTGGCCTTTAACCGCGGCAGAAGCCGACCATTATGCCACTGTATTTCACTGCCCCGTATCAGGTAACCAATCCTGTAATGAGCTTGTTTATGACAAGGCAGCAGTAAACATCCCCCATGTTTTTTATGACTCCACCTTGCTGAAAGCCCTCGAAGCCAGCGCCAATGCCGGCCTGCAATTCTCGCCCTGGAGCAGCAATGACCTGCAAAAGGCTTTATTGATCATGAATGCAGAAGAAAAGGAAAGAAGCAGGATAGCACGCAACCTGCACGATGGTATATGCGGTACCCTCGCCGCTGTAAAAATGCACCTGACTGCCGTACAGGCCCAACATCCTTTCCGCGAGTCGGCCAACTTCCAAACCGCCCTCTCTTTACTGGACGAAGTATCCAATGAAGTACGTAAAACAGCCCACAGCCTCATGCCGGAAGTTTTACAGAACTATGGATTGGATGAAGCACTCAAGCGATACTGCCAAAACCTGGCGCCCTGTTGCCGCTCAGAGATCACCTATTACCGGTTTGGAGAACCCATTCGTTTTGAGCAAGGCTTTGAACTGGCCACCTATCGCATTGCACAGGAGCTGATGCACAATGCTATCCGGCATGCGCAGGCCAAACATGTACTGGTACAGCTCAACCTCGATGATGA
The DNA here is from genome assembly GCF_003555545.1 of Paraflavitalea soli. GTDB lineage: Bacteria > Bacteroidota > Bacteroidia > Chitinophagales > Chitinophagaceae > Paraflavitalea > Paraflavitalea soli. Next base: position 2,854,258 of record NZ_CP032157.1, read on the forward strand.
TATGGTGCTTACCATCGAAGATGACGGTATTGGATTCAAACGGGAACAGTTAAGCCCGGGATCAGGGCTCGATAACCTGCAGCAACATGTGAACAGCCTGGGTGGCGCCATTTGCTGGGAAAGCAATACAGGAGATGGTACTGCCGTAACCATTACCTTTCCGGGCACACACCTCCATTATAAGATCTAGCCGCGCGTTATAATGAGGTAGGTCCTATACCTATTTGAGTTTTTTTTCAACAGGCCCACAATCGATGATCCTGTTGCCTGCAAGCAAAAAATTAACACTGTTATACGTATGCTTTACCAATGAAGGATTTCCTTCCCGTATAGCCACCTGTTCACCAGCCGGTATGCCCTTAAATGTTTGTACAACTTGACTGGTGGGCCATTTTACTTCAATGCTTTCTACTTCAGTAGCCTGGCCAATACCAATATGCTGCAACAATGGATTGGAACCAAAACTACCACCGGAATTAACATCACGGTATACCGATCTGACCACACCATTGTCCCTGAACGTTACTTTTATTTTTGCACCAATGGCAGCCCTGTTGCTTGTAACCCCTTCCAATGAAATATTGATCCAGCGGTTATTGTTTTGCCCTGGATTTAAATATAAGGAGTTTTGATACGTATCCCCAATATAGGCGCCGCCCATATCAATATAAATATCCTGGTCGCCATCATTGTCCAGGTCGGCAAAAGATACCCCATGTCCTTTTTGCAAATTGCCCACGCGTGCTGACGTGGTGATGTCAATAAACCTCCTGCCTTCCTGGTTCTTAAACATTTTATTGGGAACCAGCGATTGGAACAAAGGGTTGCCTGTACCAAAGTACATGTCGAGATAACCATCATTGTCAATATCGCCAAAATTGGCGCCCATCGCAAAAGCAATCTTATTCAACCCCAGTTTCTCTGATACATCTTCAAAGCTGCCATCATGCTTATTCCTGAACAGGAATATCTTGCCGGAATTGCCAGTCTGTCTGCCCAGCGCCTCTTCCGCAGCATACCAGGCCAATGACCGTTCAAACTCATAACCCGATACAAGAATGTCCAGCCAGCCATCATTGTCATAATCCCAAAACCAGGTGGGGAAAGTGCGTGTCCGGTTATTGGCCAGGCCCGCCTGCGCTGTCACATCCGTAAACACAATATTATTCCCCTGTATCCCACCATTCTTCAACAACACTTTACGGCCATTTAAAGTAGAGATAAAAATATCCGTCAATCCATCGTTGTCATAATCGCCCGAAGTAACCCCTTTCACAAACCCCACAATAGCACATCCGGCGCGCGCTGCTACTTCTGTAAAATGCCCCTTTCCGTCATTCATATATAGCTCACAGGGAAGAATATCATCTTCACTGGTTGTTTCATTGCCTATAAATACATCCAGCCAGCCATCGTTATTAAAATCAGCCCAGGTAGCTGCCTGCGTGGGATTGAACGAAAGCAGGCCGCTTTCTTTGGTGACATCTGTAAAAGTACCGTCGCCATTGTTCTTCAGCAGCGAGTTGGGTTCTTTGCCAAATTTCTCTTTCCAGGCGCCCCTTAATACAAACACATCCTTGAGACCATCGTTGTTGTAATCTGTTTGCATGATGTTGAGGCCGCCTGTCAAATGCTTTAGTCCGGAAGGTTCAGATACATCCGTAAAAGTGCCGTTGCCATTATTCCTGCAATAGCGCATGCCCTGCCCCAACCCCCAGCTGCTCGTAATGATATCCAGGTAGCCATCATTATTAAAGTCATCAATAATACTGCCGCCGGCCATATTGTTCGTATTAAGGCCTGCAGGTATCGCGGCATCTATAAAAGGTTTGATGCCACTGGCCGTATCGGCATCCAGCCCCTTGATCAAATAGGCGGGCGGTACCCCGGCAGGATAATCGCCGGTAGTCATATACGCGATGTTCAGCAGCCATCGCGATTCAAGATCATCTGGTTCACTGGCCAGTATCTGTTGAAACAGTTCAATGGCTTTTAAAGAGCCCGTCTTATCGCCATGGATCCCGCTGCCGGCAATAGGGAAAACACAGGATTCTCCACTGTGCGACCGGATACAATTACTGCGCTCCCCAAACCGCAAACAGGCTATCGCCATATTTTTCATGACCGCCTGCTTTTGACTGATCTCATAGACCGGTATGTGCTGCAGAAGCCTTCCGCTCATTTGCATCGCCTTTTCTTCATCCCCCAGCTCGATCATTGTACGCGCAACGGCATATTGCAGGAAGTTAGAGTCTGCAATATTGGAAGCCTTTGAAAGCAGCGAATCATAATAGTGTAGTTTAGCCTCCGGGCAAAAAGTATTGCGCGGGCTGTATTCCGACCTGGAAATGGAAGCCAGCAAACTCACCATTTCTTTATTAGGAACATTTTCATGCTCACACGAAGCGAACAGCAGCAGTATAACAATACCGACTGCCGCCCTGGACAAGGAGTAACACATAAACATAGGTTTATAGCAGGTAATTAAATGTAGATGCGGGTATGCTATAAAACCTGGGGAGGTCTGTACCGGGCATTAATAAAAGGATGGATGAGCCGGGCAACCAGGTGGTAACGGGGGGAGCTGACTGGTTCGGCCAAACAGGAAAAACTAAACTGTAACTGGGGTTGATTGTATTCCGTAGTTATATTGATCTTCTTAACCAGCGGTTTGTCATTATTGTCTCTTGAAGATCCACCGTTTACCTGTTTGGCATATTCATGCCGGGCATGGTAAAACCGGGTTTTGCTTTGATTGGGAAGGCAGAGCAGAAATAAAGTGTCATTGCTCACTTTTCGCTTCACGTAATTGTAGTAAATGCCGTTGTACTCCATTTCGCCATTGATCCGTTCATATTCATTCCAGTTGGACAAATACGGCAAATGTAAAGGCAACTTAACTTCGATCAGTTCGGCATCATTGTATTGCTTGTCGTCTAACTGCCGCACAAGTTGTTGATCAGACCGGGCAATGAAATAGTCAAATAAGAGAGAATAGCCTGCAAGGTTGAACAGGTGAACGATAAGCAGCGTTATGGCAAGCAGCTTTTTCAGAACGAAAGTTTACTGAATATACCAAAATACAATCAGAATACCCATTTTCGTTTTGAAAAAGCTGCTGCAGCAGTTAGGTGGTTAACCTAAATAGCCGTTTTGCGGAAAGACCGCGCCTGGATGTACAAAAAGAGTGTCACCACATTCAGCAGGAAAGTGCCTGCACCACAGGCCAACATCACATCTTTGTTGTCCAGATAGCCAAATACAGCCCAGCAAAGCGTAGCTGGCAGCATCAACAACAGTAATCCAATGGAAAGAAAGCGGGCTTTTCTTCTCTTCAGTAGTCTGATCGATTGAAATAGCAAGAGGCTGCTAACAAGTGAATTGGCAAAAATAGCCACCAGGGTGTCCATGATATTAGATTTTAGGGGTATAGGTAACGCGTTTATAAGCTTTTATCGCTGTTATATTTTTAGTAACTTCATCCCAACAGGTAATCTTCACCAGCCATGAAATACCAACAATTACCGCCACCCGGGCACCTGAAAGAATACATCAGTGCCTTTTGGACCCTGGAAGCGCCTGCTGACAGTACCACTCCACATTCGTTCCAAACCTTTGCTGATGGATGCCCCGGGCTCATTTTCCAAACGGTAGAACAAGGTTCTTTTTACCAGAATGACAAATTGTTACCAGGCTTTTTCTTGTATGGCCAGGCTACTACACATGCCAGGATCCATGCTACAGGAAAATTGAGAGCTGTGGGCATTTTCCTTCGACCGAATGCATTAAAAGCTGTTTTTGGACTCAATGCCGGTATACTTACCGATACTTGCATGGATGCAAATACACTGGTGAGACCAGATGGATCTTCACTATCAGAACAATTGGTGAATACAACTTCGACTACCGGGCAAATTGAGATCATTTCATCCTGGATCAATACCCAGGCCGAAAGGAACAATTCTCGCAGGAACGACATGATGCATTATGCCGTTTCCGAGATCGCTCGGTCAAAGGGAAATGTAGCTTTGAAAGGGTTACAGATTGAGATGCAATTATCCGAAAGAAGCTTTGAACGCAAATTCAAAGAATATATTGGGATTTCTCCTAAATTATTTTCAAGAATATGTCGCTTTCAGGCCTCATTGAAACAATTAAGGAACAACGACTTCTCCAAATTGTCAGATGTTGCTTTTGAAAATGAGTATGCCGATCAATCTCACTTTATCCGTGCCTTCAAAGAATTTGCGGGCTTCTCTCCTTTTCAATACCAGAAACAATCGCCGGAGGTCATTGAAAATCTTGCCACATTACTAAAATGATCAAAGTGTACTTTTTATTGTAGACCATTTAAAAAAGAACCCCGGGGTCAACCCAGGGTCCTGAAAATATATCTGGTCTTTACTCTGTCCTTAAACTTTTTACCGGATTGGCCAGCGCAGCCCGGATAGCCTGGTAGCTCACCGTAGCCAGCGCGATCAGCACCGACACCAAACCCGCCAGGGCAAATACCCACCACTGAATAGGCACCCGGTAACTATAATCACTGAGCCAGCTACGCATAGCCCACCAGGCCACCGGCGAAGCCAGCACGAAGGAAATGAGCACCAGCGTCAGGAAATCCTTCAACAGCAAGGTAGCCAGTCCTGTAACAGAGGCTCCCAATACCTTACGTACCCCAATCTCCTTGATCCGGCTCTCTGCCATGTAAATGGCCAGACCAAATAAACCCAGGCAGGAAATGAAAATGGTGAGCCCGGCAAATAAACCAGCCAGCGTACCCGTACGCTTTTCATCTTCAAACTTCCGGGCAAACTCTTCATCCACAAACTTGAAGTCAAAGGGGTACTCCGGATTGTATTTATGGAAAATGGTCTCTGCCGTCTTGAGATTATTGGCAGTGGATCTATTGGCGTTAAACTTGATCAGGATCGTAGAGAACCAGGCCTTTCCCCCGGCAATCAGCATGGGCCGCGTAGGCTCATAAGGGTTGGTCAGAATAAAGTCCTTAATAACACCCACGATATGCCACTCCTTACCATTGTCCTTTACTATTTTACCAATAGGGTCCTTGAATTTCATCACTTTCAGGGCCGATTCATTGATGATCATACCCAGCGAGTCCGTAGGGAATTTCTTCAGGTCAAAATCACGCCCCTGTACAAATCGAAGGCCGGCTGTAGTACCCAGTCCTTCGTCCGCATTGTACCGGAAGAAGTCTGTCTTATCATTCGGGTCTTTCCCCTCCCACTCCTGGCCCCATCCATCACTCCAGCTTTCTGTAATGGGCGCACTGGTCTTGGTAACCGAAGAAGCCGTCCCTGTAGACAATAATTCCTGCCGGATCAGCTCAAAGTTCTTCTCAATATCCCCGGTGAAATTGTGGTAAATGAGGTTGTTTTTATCATACCCCGTTTGCCGGTTTTGCGCATAATCGATCTGCTGCTTAACGATGATCGTACAAATGATCAATATGATAGCAAAGGTAAATTGCAATACCACCAATACCTTCCTGGGAGCAACCAATGCCTGCGTTTTCTTGAAAGTGCCTTTCAGCACCTTCACCGGCTTAAAGGATGACAGGAAGAACGCCGGATAGCTGCCTGCCAACAGGCCCGTAAACAATACAAACACTACACCGCCCACCCAGAACCAGGGACTTCCATAAGGCACATAGAGTCGTTTATCAGTCAGTGTATTAAATCCACCCAGACTGAGCTGTACCACTATGATTGCAAATACCCCCGCAATAAACGCCAGCAATATAGATTCACCAATGAACTGACTGATCAGCGAAAACTTCTGGGCTCCTACCACTTTGCGGATGCCCACCTCTTTCGCACGTTTTTCACTGCGGGCCGTGCTGAGGTTCATAAAGTTGATACAGGCGATCAGCAGAATAAAGGCAGCTACTATACCAAACAGGCGCACAAAAGTGATCCGCCCTCCCCCATCTTCCTTACCATTTGTAAAGCTGGAATAGAGCCTCCATTTGCTCAATGGATACAGGAACATTTCCCACTTGGGCTCATCTTTTGCATACCGCTGCTTCATCACTTTTACCTTAGGAGCAGCAGAAGCCAGCGTAGCATTTTGTTTGAGTAATACATAAGTGCGCGTGCTGTTATTGCCCCAGTACTCGTCATCATCCCCCAAAAAGCGTTTATAGGCCCAGGGCACCAGGTATTCAGCCCGGCTAAACCGCGTATTGTTGGGCATGTCCTGCAGGATGCCCGTTACCGTAAAGTTTTCTTTATTATCGATCTTGATGATCTTGCCCATGGGCTCTTCCTTGCCAAATAATTTCCGGGCCAGCGTCTCCGTCAGCACAATAGAATGCATGTCCTTTAATACAAGCGCCGGGTTGCCTTTCAACAAAGGAAAAGTAAACACCTGCAGGAAGTTGGAATCTACCATATTCCCCCTTACCGTCAGCTTCTTATCGCCTACAGTAAAAAGAAAGTTGCTGCCCCAATCCACCCGCACAGCCGCCTCTACCTCAGGCAGGTCCCTTTCCAGCGTCCGTGCCAGTACTTTGGGTGTAGTATTCCAGCAGTTAAGCTCACCGCTGAACTCCGCCCGGTTCCAGGCTTCATAAATACGGTCCTTCTTTTCATGAAACTGGTCATAGCTGATCTCATTTTGGATCCATAGCAAGATAAGAATGGCGCTGGCCATCCCTACTACCAGTCCGGCAATATTGATAGCCGAAAATCCTTTGCTGCGCAGCAGGCCGCGCCAGGCGATCTTGAAGAAGTTTTTTATCATAAACGCTGGTTAACAGATTATTCCTCTAAGTACGTTCGAGAAAAAAATATGTTACAGCCTTTCATCACTTTTTTAGCATCTGCCCCCTTTTTTAATCCAAATGTCAACGTTTATCCCACTTTATCGGGCTACGTATACAAAAGGTCTTTCTCCTTGCCTTGCTGCCTGGTTGCTCCGTTGCCTTGTTGCCTCGTTGCCTTTTTATTGCACCAGGATCTTAAAGGTCTGCCGCCTGCCATCAGCATCCTGCACCGTCAGCCAATACATCCCTTTGGCAAGATTTGCCGCCGGCACCAGCACATCTCCGGAGCTGATCGCCTTGTAACTATCTTGAAATACCGTTTGTCCCTGCCCATTGGCCAGCTGCAGCCTGAAGGCCCCTACATTGCTCACCCGCAACCGGATCGTACTGGTGACCGGGTTTTCCAGTATATAAAACAGCGCTTTACCCGGAATTTCCGCCGGCTTCTGCGCTATCCGCGCTGTACTCCCCTGCAAATAAGTGGCCGATTGACAAATAAGGTTGTTCCGCACATTATCACTGGTGATCGCCTCTATAGGAAAGCCAAAGTACAATACATTAAAACTACCCTGGTAGCCCACACCGGCGCCGCCACCCGATCCGCCTGAATAATTCAGTACCAGTTGTGATCCACCACTGACACTCACTACATCCGGAAAATCGACATCATAATACCCGTTAAATCCATTACCAAACGTGCCCGTAGTACCATTCAATAAAGCCGGTGTGCCCGTAAAATTATACGTACCCGCATCATCCCCTACATAAGTTGCTTTCAGGTAATTGTTAAAAAAACTAAGGTCTGCATTGGGCGAGGCCGCGCGGCCCAGGTCCCAACCGATCTCTGCCCCCGATATCATCAGGCGGCCACCACCATCCAGGTAGTTTTTGATCAGCAACTTCTCCGTGGCATCCAGCGTTCGTTCAGTAGTACTTTCTTCCCCTACAAACCAATCTACCCCCACATAACTTCCCAGACTTACCACCCCGGCCCCTACCGCCTCATTCTGCACTCCGTCAAAAGCAATATTGCAACTGCTAAAGCCATTGCCATGCTCCACCATATAAGCATAGTTGTTCATTTTATCCAGCACCATCCTGCGTACATTGCCCAATGCCGCACTTTCATTTTTCAGCAACAGCGCCGAAGCATCCAGCCGGTCAAATCCATCTACCAGCAGGTATTTGTCTGTTATTCCCGTGGCAGGTGTACGGGCAGCCACCACACTGGAAGCAAAAGATTCACCACCTGCATTATAAGCCGTTACTTTAAAGAAATAGGTAGTACCGGGTACACCACTAAAAGTATAAGAGGTCGTAGCTACCTCTACCGGATTGCCATAGCCACGTCCATTTTCACTGATGTATACCCTGTACCCCGTGGCCGCATGTCCGTAAATGCCGCCTGCAACAGGCGCTATCCAGCTCACCTGTATTTGTGAGCTGCCTGTATTTTTGGCTGCCAGCCTGGTAGGCTCTTCCGGTAAAAATACCAGCGGCACCCCATCCCGGTAACGAAAGAATTTCAGGATGCCTTTATAGATGGCCCGGGCTGCGATCCGGCGAAATTCCGGCGCTTTCAGGTCCGTAGCATCAGCTGCCAGATCATGAAAAGCCAGCTCCACCAGCGTACCCGGAATACTGTACAACTCCCGCAATTCCCCAAAATTGGCTTCCTTCACGCCGCGGTCAGTCCAGGTATTCCGCCATCCCGCCCGCAGGTCAGCAATGACTTGTTTGTGGATACTATCCCGCAGCTGCGTACTGCCCGATGTAATAGAAGGATTGGATCCCAATCCATTATAACGATATGTTTCTGTGCCTGTACCACCACCCGCATTCGTATGCAACGCTACATAGACCGCATTGTCAATTTCAGCAGATACTCCTTTTCCCAGTTCCCATTCAGCATACGTTGGCCGCACCGTTACATCTTCCCGGCATACCGGGTTGCCCTGGTACCGGGCATATTGCCGTGCCGACTCCTCAAACCGGGGCCTGCTGCTGGCCGATCCTCCATTCACACAATCCGGGTCGCCACCAATACCGCCACCCAATCGAACCGCATCGGCGATAATGGCCTGTCCCGCCTCGGCCGATTGATTGCTGATGGCAACACTATAATTGCCTCCTGCAAAAAAGTAAAACTGCCCCAGGTAGATCCAGGTGTCCCCATGTACTTCCTGGTTTACCGTATAAGTAGCCGTACCGCCCGCATGCGTAATGGTATATTTTGTATCCGTTGTACGGTTGGCGCCACTGATAAAGCGTACCGACACCCAGTACAAACCACTGGTGGCCACCGTAGGCTTAAAGGTAGCAGTAGCCGTGGCAGTGGCAGCCGCCGTACTAAAACGGTACGTACCTCCATAACCTGCAATCGAGCCAGTCGACCAGGAACCTGTTTCCGTATAAGCAGGCGCCCCCTGATCATTGTTCACAATGATCTCACTGGTATTTATATCCCGCTCCCGCACACTCCATACATTCGCTCCCGCATTCATCAGGTAATGCAATAAATAATAGTCTACCGTTTCGGCCGTAATAAAGTCTTCCACCAGCTGATTCGTAGTACCCCGTTGCGTAATAAAGCCCGTACCCGTATTATGCCATCCATGGCCCGGGCTAAGCCACACCGTTTTACCCGTCAGTGCCCCCGTCACCCCCGGCTTGCCTCCGCCAGGGAAAATACGTGCCTGCGTTGGCCCCGCTTTACCCGCTATATCCGGAAAAGGATCATCGTTCTTCACTGCCCGGTATTTTACTAAGGGCAATTCGTTCACGAAATAATCCAGCGTTTTCCAGCTCTGTGATGCCTGCTCTCTGACCAATAAAACCACATTCCGGGTAGCCGTTTCTGTAGTCAGGTGTGCCAACAATTCGGTAAGCGTTTCTGATTCCATCTCTCCCACATCTCCTTTATTAAAGCCTTTGTCCGTATTAAAATATACCTGCAGCAAGCCATCCGTTTTGGTAATACGGTCGGCCCGGAAACGGGCTGTCTGTCCGTCGCCGATCAGCTTATTAATATGCAATAAGAGGGTGGAATCATGCTGCGCAAGCGCAGCCGTGACTGGCAGTAAAAAACATACCAGCAGTAGGATGTTAGGTTTGCTCATATTTGTTACAGTTAGTTTGTAACTAAACTTACTAAAAACAAACACAATTTCCATAGCATTCTTTTGCGGTTACACCGCCCTGTAATGCCAGTTAAAACCAGTAAAAACAACCGGCAACACCTGCTTTGGATGCGGTCACTCCGATAACCCATATTTCAGAGTCCTTGAAAATGAACCTTATCAACCTATACACTAACCCTCCCCCGGCACTTGCGTTTTTTTGCAGTCTACCAACTCAAAAGAGTAAATACAAAGCTAAAGAGTGGATAAGTTCTTTATTTTTGCGACCAATACCAAAGCTACCCGGGTCATGCACAACACCTTTATCGTCTATATCATCCTGGTTCTCGTCATCCTTTTCCTGGTCATGCTGGCCCAAAAGATCAAAGTGTCCTACCCCATTTTGCTGGTAGTAGCGGGCCTGGTCATCAGCTTTATCCCCGGATTGCCCCCTATTGAAATAGATCCGGAACTCATATTTGTCATCTTCCTCCCACCCTTATTATACGAAGCAGCCTGGAAAACATCCTGGAAGGAACTCTGGAAATGGCGGCGCGTAATTGCCAGCTTTGCTTTCCTGATCGTGCTCCTCACCTCCGGTGTAGTAGCCGTTGCCTCCAATTGGCTCATTCCCGGCTTCACCCTCGCCCTTGGCTTTCTGTTGGGCGGCATTATATCACCGCCCGATGCAGTGTCCGCCTCTTCTATTCTTCAATCCGTAAAAGTGCCCAAAAGGCTCATCTCCATCGTGGAAGGTGAAAGCCTGCTCAATGATGCCGCGAGCCTCATCGTATTCAGGTTTGCCCTGGTGGCCATGAACAAAGGAACCTTTGCATTTGGGGATGCAGTCCTCAATTTTTTTGTGGTGATCATCATGGGAATACTTACCGGCATCGTAATAGCCCTGGTATTTTTTGCCATTCACCGCTACCTGCCTACTACCCCTCATATTAATATTGTCCTGTCTTTTGTTGCCCCTTATGCTATGTATATAGTAGCAGAAGAATTTCATTTTTCAGGGGTACTGGCTGTAGTAAGCGGAGGCCTCTTCCTGTCTGTACGCAGTCATTTGTTCCTGGATCACCGCAGCCGTATTCAGGGCTGGAATGTATGGGAGACCATCAGTTTTGTATTAAATGGGTTGGTATTTATGCTCATTGGGCTCGAACTGCCCGTAGTGATCAAAGACCTGGGCGATGTCAGCCTGCGAACCGCTATCTGGTACAGCGCTATCATCTCTGTCCTTGTCATCATTCTGCGCATTGCCTGTACATTTGGCGCCTCTGCTTTCACCGTATGGGTCAGCCGCTATATTACCACCGCCGACAACAGGCCAGGCTGGCGCGGGCCCCTCATCCTGGGCTGGACAGGTATGCGCGGCGTGGTATCCCTGGCTGCCGCCTTATCCATCCCCGTATACCTCGATAATGGCAGCCGCTTCCCCGAGCGTAGCCTCATCCTGTTCATTACTTTCTCTGTGATACTGGTAACACTCGTATTGCAGGGTCTTACCTTGCCCACCGTAATACGCTGGGTGAATTACAAAGATCCCCTCGACACCATGCCCGAAGAAGAACAAGATGCCGCCGTAAAGAAAAAAATGTCCCAGGCCGCCTTACGCGTATTGAAAGAACAACATGCCGACAAACTCCAGTCCAACAGCCTGCTCCAAAGCCTGCAGCACAGGCTGGAAGCAGAAATAGATCTGCTCAGTGCTGTACCAGGCACGCCAGGCAGCGAAACCGATTCAACACATCCCGAACACTTCATTCCCCATTACCGGCAGGTCTATATTGAATTGCTCAATGAGCAAAGACAGCTATTGTTTAAACTGAACCACAAGGCCGAAGTAGACGAAAGCATTATCCGCAAATACCTTTCCCTCCTGGATATCGAGGAAGAGAAACTGTTTGTACAGTATGATCATGCCCATTGATATGGGCAGTCCTGTCAAAGGGCTGTTTTGCCCCATCGGAGCTTGTCCCGCAACAGCGGGAGCTACAGCTGTAGACACCAGGTCGAAAGGTTTTCATGCCCCATCGGGGCTACCCGCTTTGTAGCACAAGCGTATTAAACGTGTATTCATGCCCCATCGGGGCTACAGCTTTGTAGACACCAGGTCAAAAGGTTTTCATGCCCCAGCGGGGCTACCGCTTTGTAGCACAAAAAAAGGTCCCGCATACGCGGGACCAGAGAATCTTTTGGACGTGATCAGGAAAACTTAACCTTGGCTTTTCCGGATAATTGGATTGGATTAAGGGCTATTGGATAAGGTTCTTTGTTGCTTAAATGATATAGTGTCCTATTGGTTTTTCGGATATTGGCATCCCTATTTAAGACTCGGTTTTTCATGGATACTCAGGATTCTGGACAACCGTATCATGTAATCAACAATACAAACCTACACATCAAAGCCGGCGGATACAAGCGCAAAACCGCCCTTTCCCCCGTCTGCACCATCTACGGGACCACTCGTAAAATTACGGCTATCCACATAGGATATTATTTACGCTGATCTTAGGGACTCCACAGGGTTTACTACGGCTGCCTTAACACCTTGAAACTGAAGAACCCTACAACTTACATACACCGGGTGTCCTTTTTCGCTATAAAGGTTTTAGCACCACCTGCCTGAAATCGATCGGTGAGCCTTCGTACTGCAGTAAGATGCGGCCCGTTTTGGAAGAGGCATTCGTGCCCTCATTCACCAGCACCCCATTGAGGTATTGAGAGCAGCTCCCCTGCTTATTCCTGATCAAAATAGTATTCCATTGTCCCAGCGGCTTTTCCTGTTCACTGGTCCGGGCTACCGCTACACTTTTACCCGGCGCCTTCGTTTCGCCGCGTACCGCCAGCGTTACATTTTCCAGCAGGATAAAATCCCCTGTAGCCCCTTCTTTTACCTGAAACTGGATACCCGCAGGCCACAATACATCTTTGGCCGTATCCGGCACATTGTACATCACCCCGCTGTTCTTTTTACCCGTGCCACGTTGCACAGCAGCATCCATATTCCACCGGTATTCCAATGTCAGTTCAAAATCAGCATAAGACTTTTTCGACATCAGGTAGCCCACCTTATCCCCATGCAGCCGGATCATACTATCCGTCAGCTGGTATAGCTCTGCGGCATTATCGTACTTATGGTCTTTGGTATAAGCGTACCAGTCAATGGTAGCATCGCCGTTCGAAGTTTTACTGCTGTGTATTGTAGAGCTGCATCCGCCTAGGACAAGTGAGGCCACGCAAGCCGTCATGAGGGATCTGATCATGCAACAAAATAAGAAAAGCCCTGATAAAAATCAGGGCTTCATTAACTTTTTTGGACGGTCATCAGGAAAATAAATCACACAGCTTTTCCCGGATAATTGGATATTGACATTGGACTTTAAGGATCGTTAACTGATATTGTTTCCCGGCTTTTGGATTTGGATATTGGTGCTATCAGAGCCTGGTTTTTCGGATATCTCGGTGTTGTTCACCTTTGGATTTGTTGGAAACCGTATCAATTAATCAACAATACAAAAATAGTTATCAACAAGTGTGGATACAAGAGCAAAACTGCCCAATCTCAAAACTGCATCAATTACGCCGCGTATCGTAAATTTACGAGCACCTTGATAACCATTTCAGTCTGAGGCCCTTGTTTAACCCCTGCGCAACCGTTTGCGTTTGCCTTTGCACTCATCACCCCGGCTTTTACGCTCCTGTACTTTCTTTTCATAGTACAGTATAGATGTTGTTGGTTTGCTGTAGAAACGTATTCATGCGCCATGCAAAGTAGAAGAACACTATCACTTTATTGGAAATGCCAGCTCACAGGCTGGTCCGTGGCATCCCTCTACTGGAACTTTGTAGGCTTTATAGGCACCGGCTTCAGCATATGGCTGGCTCTGATCCATTTCTTTGCCGACCTGCTCATCTATATTCCCATCACCCACCTTTACCGTAACTACTCAGTCCGGCGGGGATACCATCAGTTAAGACCCCAACAGCTGCTCATCAGGCTTATTCCAGCTATTATCCTGCTTGGCCTTCTTTTTATGTTGCTCACCATTGCCAAGAACTTCCTGGTCAGGTACTGGTTTGAAGCCGGTTTCTCCGCCCCCCTCCGCGATGAATTCCGTCAAAGATCCCTAACCACCTTTATCACCGGCACCCGCCTCATGAGCATCTGGCTCCTGGCCTATTATGGCTATCATTATGCACAACGCGAGATCAAGGCCACCCGCGAAAGCGCACGCTTGGCCATCATTGCCAAAGATGCCCAACTCAATAATCTCACCGCCCAGCTCAATCCCCATTTCTTCTTTAATTCACTCAACAATATAAAAGCCCAGGTGATCGACAACCCACAGGCTGCCCGCCGCGCCATCGACCTCTTGTCCGAAGTATTACGCACCTCCTTATACAACAGGGATACCACCCTCATCACCGTACAACAGGAAATGGCATTGATCGCAGATTACCTGGAATTGGAAAAGATGCGCTTTGAAGAAAGATTGCAAACACATATTGAGGTAGACCCAACCATTACCGGGGCCCCTATCTTACCCCTCAGTATCCAAACCCTGGTGGAGAATGCCATCAAGCATGGAATAGCACGACGCAAGGCAGGCGGCAAAATTACCATCACCATACAACCCAATGATCAAGGCCTGCGGGCCACCGTAGAGAATCCCGGTACCTTGCAAGCCCCCGCTACAAGTGGATTGGGATTAAAGAACCTGGCAGAACGATTGCATTTGCAGTTCAATGGAAAAGCTTCCCTGCAACTTACCCAGCCAACACCCGAAACCGTAATCGCCACCATTACAATGCCCCTCACATGAATCCATACCGTGTAGTGATCATAGATGATGAACGCCTGGCCCGGGAAGAAATGAAACGACACCTGCTGACTTATCCCGGCTATGAAGTGGTAGGAGAAGCAGCAGATGCCGATGAAGCCGAAGCCATGATCCATGCCCTGCACCCACACCTCATCTTCCTCGACATTCAAATGCCCGAAAGATCAGGGTTCGACCTGCTGGAGTCACTCAGCCATATACCCGAAGTCATATTCACTACCGCTTTTGAGCGATACGCCGTACAGGCATTCGATACCCACGCACTGGATTACCTGGTAAAGCCTGTGCGCGAGGAACGTTTTGCCCGGGCCATGGAAAGGATCAGTGCCAAACTGGCCGCACACATCAGTGCCCGGGAAACATTGCCACCCACCCATACCCTCTTCATCAAAGAAGGTGAGCAATACCATTTCATCCAGGTGAAAGATATTTACCTCATTGAATCCACTGGCAATTATGCCCGGTTATACTACGCCAATAAGAAAGTGTACATAAAACGATCACTGAACCAACTGGAAAAGACACTCGACCCTACCCTCTTTTTCAGGACCAGCAGAACCAATCTTATTAATACCAGTTTTGTCAGGCAGGTACAACCCATCAATGGTGGCAGACTACTCATCAGCCTGCACACCGGTGACGCCCTTACCGTATCAAGCCGGCAATCAGCCGCCTTTAAAAACAGGAACAAACTATAGCTTAATTATCCAACCATTTTAAACGATCATTTTTATGAGAATATTCTTCTCCCTGGCACTCCTATGCCTTTTCACAAGCCTGCGCCTTACCGCACAAACTGCCAACAGCCCTGGCAACCTGCCCGATAGCACCTACCTTATCCAGGACAGCATATTGATCAAAACGAGAGATGGTGCACATATCTCAGCCCTGGTGGTCAGAAAACAAGGTATTACAGCCCCCCTGCCTGCCATCCTCATCTTTACCATCTATGCCCGCAAAACCGATGTTAAAAAAGCGAAGGAAGCAGCCGATAAGGGCTATGTGGGGATCGTTGCCTATACAAGGGGCAAAAGATACAGCCCGGAAATAGTAGCCCCTTATGAACATGATGGCAACGATGCCTATGATGTAATTGATTGGATCGCCCGCCAGCCCTGGAGCAATCAACAGGTGGGCATGTACGGTGGCAGTTACAGTGGCTTTACACAATGGGCTTCTACCAAACACCTCCACCCCGCCCTGAAGACCATCGTACCTTCAGCATCCGTAGCCCCTGGCCTGGATGCTCCCATGATGAACAATGTGATCATGACCTTTCCTTTCTCCTGGACCTGGTATGTGTCCAACAACAAATGGCTCGACGAAACCGATTACAACAGTCCCTTATGGGGCAATGTATTGCAGCAATGGTTTCAAGAAGGCCGCTCTTACCGCGCACTCGATACCATGGCCGGCCGCCCCGGTAATAAGATATTTCACAGTTGGCTCGACCATCCTACCTACGATCAGTACTGGCAGGATATGATCCCTTATAAAGACGAGTTTGCACAGATCAATATCCCCGTGCTTTCCACCTCTGGTTATTATGATGGCGGACAGGTAGGCGCCACGTATTACCTCAGGGAGCACCTGAAATACAATCCCCGTTCTACCCATTATTTCCTGATCGGCCCCTATGGCCATTTCGGTTGCCAGGGTTATCCCGATTCTGTTTTCAACAGTTACCCGATCGATCCCGTGGCCAGGATCCCGATCCATGATATCATCTACGAATGGTTTGATCATATCCTGAAAGGGAAACCCAAACCTGCTATCCTGAAAGACAATATCAACTACCAGGTAATGGGCAGCAATACCTGGAAGCATGTCCCTTCCCTCAGCAGGATGAGCAATGATACCATTACCTTTTACCTCAGCAAAGCTCCTTCCCGTCCCTGGCAAAAACTCACTGCCCAACGACCTTCAAGACCAGAAACTATTCCACAGGAAATAAATTTTGCTGACCGCGATTCCGTGCACAGCTATTACTACAACAACAAGGTTATTTATGACAGCCTGCATACCAACAATGGCCTCGTATTTATCACCGATCCCCTGCAGGCGCCCCTGGAAATATCCGGCCGCTTCACAGGACAGTTGGCAGCCATGATCAATAAGAAAGATATAGACTTTAGCGTGGCATTGTTTGAGCAAATGCCAGATGGGCGTTTTTTCTATCTCACCTATTTCATGGGCCGTGCCAGCTATGCAAAAGATATCATGCACAGACAGTTGTTGGTGCCGGGCAAAAAGGAGTTCATACCCTTTTCCAATTCTTATATCACCAGTCGTCAATTACAAAAAGGAAGCAGGATCATGGCCATTGTAAATATCAATAAGAGCCCTTTCGAACAGATCAATTATGGCACAGGAAAGGACGTTAGCACCGAAACCATACAGGATGCCGGCCTGCCCCTCCGTATTAAATGGTACAATGACAGTTACCTGAAAATACCCGTTTGGAAATAAAATTTGGGAAACCTTTTGGTTTCCTATATATTTGCAACCAAAAGGTTCCATATTATATGAAGAGAGATGTATTCCAAGCAATAGCCGATCCAACACGCAGGAAGATCATTCATATGACAGCCCACGAATCACTCAATGTAAATGCTGTAGCCGGCAACTTTGAGGTAACCCGCACTGCTATTTACAAACACATGAAGATCCTTACCGAATGTGGATTGCTCGTCATAACCCAACAGGGCCGTGAGCGCTTTTGCGAGGCAAAACTCGATCAACTCAACGAAGTCTCCGATTGGATAGAACAATACCGCCAGTTGTGGGATAACCGCCTTGATAAACTGGAGAACTATTTAGCCGATTTACAAACAAAAAAGAAAAGACATGCAAAAAACAAACGCAGCCGGTAATGCGCCGGACACCCTCACAGTTACACGGGAGGTATTGATCAAGCGCACCATCAATGCGCCACGAAAATTGGTATTCGAAGCCTGGGCCGATCCCGATCACCTCAAAAATTGGTATGCCCCCGATGGCTGCACCATCAACATTGTAAAGTATGATTTCAGGGAAGGTGGCACTTTCCTTACTTGCATCCGTACCCCTTCACTCCATGATTGCTGGTGCAAAGGCGAATTTCTCAACATCACGGCCCCTGAGAAATTAGTGTATTCCATGATCATTGCCGATCAACACGGCAACGCTGTTAAACCCGTGGAAGCAGGCATGGATCCCGACTGGCCGGCTGAAACCATCGTCACAATCACCTTTGAAGCCCAGGGCAATAAAACCAATATCACCCTGCATCAAACCGTAGACGAAGCCCTGGCCAGGCAAACAGGCGCTTATCCAAGCTGGCTCAGCATGCTGGACAACCTGGAAGCTACCCTTACCCGGGAGCTCCGGTAGATAGGTTGTTATTAAGGGAAAGTAAAGTCATGAAGTAACAGCTAACGGTAATATCTTCATCGGGTATTACCGTTTTTTGTTGACAGCCATTTAACACATCAACAATGCTAAACGAAAAAAGTGTTAAATTGTATTCTAGCCATGTAAGCCATGAAAGATACCAGATTGCACACGACCAATTATCAAAACACCTTTATAGAAATTGCCGACGATTGTCCGGTAAGAATAGGTGAAGTTCCTCCACAAAGAGGAGAAAATAAAACCGTAGCTACTTCCCATTTCGAGCTCATTGCACATCATCCCTACCAGTACACTTCTGATGATGTATTGTTCAAGGTATTTGCCGAAAAAAATAAGATCAGCCGCAATGAACAGCCTGCAGCCCGCATAGAATTCTTTTCCAAGGGGCAACCCTGCCTGCGCTCCTCCCCCCTTACCAAACGTTATGGCTGGGGTATTCACAGCAATGCTGAAGGAAAGGTGGCCATTTATGCAGTTGACTCTCCGGAATACAAACAATTTACCAAAGACAAAAACCTGCAACACGTAAGGGCCATGCGCTCAAAACGCGTATAAGTATTTCCACAACACAACCTTCCAGAGACATTTAATTTCTTTTAACAGCGGAGAAAATATAAAACCACGCTTATGCAAGTGATCTATACACCTGCAGCTATATTCTGTTTAATTGCAGTAGTGCTGAGTTTACTCACCGGCAGTGTGCTGCTTATCTTCTCCTCGCATGTTACCAACAATAAAGCCAACCGGTTGTTGGGAGCCGCTTTTTTGTCATTCGATATTACCTTAACCTTGCAACTATTATTGTTTACCCTGAAAGAGCTGGCCATCGACCTCAACATTCCCACCCACCAGGCATCCATTTGCCATTTTATCATTAATATTGTACTCTCAACAGATACATATGAACCATCATTTATTATCCTCCACACCTCCCCCTCCGGTTGCATTCAATGCATAATAACCGGATGCTGAATAGATCGCTTTTTACTTTATAGTCCCAGGCCGGGCTCCGGTTGTTATTGCCCAATCCCAATTTACACAGGCACTACCTGCCTGCTGATCATTTATTGTCTAAACAACCGGAAACAATGACTAAACATATATTGATGGTTTTTGCCGGAGCCTGCAGCTTCGGTATACTCTCTACTTTTGTAAAACTGGCCTATCGCGAAGGATATGCAGCAGCAGAGATATCCGTTTCACAAGCCTTTACAGGAATGCTTGTATTGTGGTTATGGGTGTGGCTAAGGAGTAAAAAACAACACACTTCACTTTCCTTACAGCCTATAAGGTCCTGTTGGTGGCAGGTATTATTGACCGGTGCCGCCATTGGCCTCACCACCTTCCTGTATTATGTATCTGTGCACTATATACCCGCTTCCATAGCCATCATCCTGCTCATGCAGTTTACCTGGATGGGTGTTTTACTCGACCGCATCTTTTTCAAAAAGAAAGCAGATGCCATACAGCTCATCACCATTGTCATCATATTAACAGGTACGATAATGGCCAGTGGTATGGACAAGACCCAAATGGATGGCGCCTTTATAAAGGGCTGCCTGTATGCACTGGCTTCTGCTTTCTTATATGCTCTGTATGTGGTTGCCAACAGCCGCTATGGCAATGCATTGCCTGCGCCACAGAAAAGCGCCCTGATCATGACCGGTTCTACATTGGGCATACTGATCGTGAATTTCCAACAGTTGTCAGTCAGCCATCACTTTGATACAGGCCTTATAAAATGGGCATTGTTCCTCGCCGTATTTGGCACCATCATTCCACCTGTCTTGTTTGCGAAAGCCATCCCCCAGATAGGTGCAGGTACCAGCGCCATTATTATGACCGCTGAATTGCCCGTGGCCATTTGCTGCGCCCACCTCATTCTTGGTGAAGAGATCAGCAAAGTACAATGGGCCGGCATCATAATTATGCTACTGGCCATAATATGGATGAATAGACAGAAGAATAAGCCCGGCTTACTTACATAGCTTGTCGATATCGTCCCGGATCGCCGATGCCTTCACCCATTTCACGTCAAAATTGCTGCTGAAAAAGAAGTATTGACCATCCGGTGAGAAGTAAGAGCAGTATTCATAGGTAGGCGTGTTCACCCGGCTACCCAGGTTCATGGCAGTACACCATTTTTGTCCCGTTCTTTTGGCGCCATACAGGTCCGCCTCTCCAAAGCCTTCCTTGCGATCTGCCGCTGTAAATACCAGGTAGTCTTCCTGGGGCGAAACGCAGGGATCGTGCTCTGTGAGCGGCGAATTGATAGCCGGGCCCAGATTTTCTGGTTTGGTGTACTGTCCATTAACCCATTTGCTTACATAAATATCTCCTTCTCCCATTCCGCCCCTGCGGAAAGAGGCGAAATAAAGATTGCCATTGGCGGCAAAGGAGATATAGTATTCTGTGCTGTCGGAATTAATGGCTGTCACATTCTCCGCTTCACTCCAGCTCCCATTGGCCAGCGGGCGCTTGCGCCAGATATCATAGTCGCCGGAACTATCCCCGGCCCGTTTGGGTCGGTTGGATATAAAATACACCGCTCCATCCGGGCCAAAAGTAGCATCCGCCTCTGCATACCGCGTATCTGCAAAAGGAGCCCGTACCGGCTCCGTCCATTTCGTTCCGTCATAATGCGTCACCAGCATCACCCATTTTTTCAGGCGCCGGGTAAAATAAAAAGATTGCAGGTCTGGCGAGAAAGCAGCATTGAAGTCCAGCGAATCACTACATACTATGCCTGGCATAAATGGCAGCGCAGCCGTATCAGGAGCCGGGGAAGGGTAAGCAATGACGGGACCGGAAGGCATGGGACTGCAACGGGAAAACAAACCAATCACAGTCAGGCAGGCTAAGGCGGCGGTGGTGCGCAGGAAGTACATGGTTGGGTGCTTTCTATAAAGATAACCCATAACAGGCGCTTTTAGGCCAGCGGGCACCATTGGCGCTCACCGGCAATAAACAGGCACAAAAAAGCCCCGCTGGTGCGGGGCTTAAAATCTTTTGGACGTGATTCAGAAAACATTAACCATGAAGATTTTCCGGGATAATTGGATATGATACTGGAATTTTAAATGGTCGTTAAATGATATAGCTTCCGTTGGTTCTTTTTGGATTTTGGACGTTTGGTTTTTCCTGGATATTGTGGTCTTTCAGGATGGTTGGATTTTTCGGAAACCGTATCGCTTATCAACATCATAAAAGTAGTTTTAAAACTTCTTTAACACAAGAGGAAATATGCTCAATTAAAAAGTTTCGGTAAATACATCCAAAATCGTAAAAATACGAAGTCCGTTTTTGGGCTTTTTCCATCTCTCCGCTGCACACTTGTTGCCCAAAACTGCACACTTACTAATCAAAACTGCACACTTATTGGTTTGTTCTAGGCAAATTGAAAATTTAAACTTTACTTCATTGTACTAATACAATATTTAGTTAACCATCCCAAACCAAACTGTTTACATGAGAAACCATTGGCCATTTATCCTGGTAAATTTTGCCTGCATACCTTACAAAGTAGCGCAGGATAGACTTTCTCCAACAAGGCGGCTTTTCTTTCTCCCCTCGCCTTTTATATCATAAATAGGAATTTGAGTGCAGTTATCGGCCACGTTCGATTGGTCGAAAACTTTTTATTGCATACTACAGCGCAAGGTTACTTGCCTGTAGTAATAATTAGGTTTCCTTGACATGCCCGGCACAAACTGCACAAAAACAATATAAAACAGACATAATCATCAAGTTCAAATACCGAATTGACAAATGCAAAAGCCATTCACCATTTTATTTTTTTGTTTATTACTCATGAGCGGTTACCGCTCTTTCTCGCAGAATATTCTCGGGAAAACTGTACTGGATTATAGTTCCAAAGCCCCTGAGGTACAGCAAATACAAAAATTTATTGATGTACCGGTGAGCTTTTTTAATGGAACGCCCAATATCAATATTCCGGTTCATACTGTCACCTCTAAAAGTATTTCCATCCCACTCTCTCTTGAATATCATGCAGGGGGTATTAAGGCGGAAGACGATGAACGATATGTAGGCCTTGGTTGGGCTTTCAAGGGAGCCGGATCAATTACCCGCACCGTTCGGGGAAATGAGGATGAAGGAATCCAGTATGAATCAAGACCTTCTAGATATTATGATACAACATTACATCGAATAGCCTATAAGTGGATAAGTATGCGGGATTCAATGGCAGCTATCAGGCATATCTATGGGGGATACTATGTAGACAATGGAAGCCTGGATCTAGGTTATTCTACTCTATCGCAGGAATTTACCACACATAATCAGGATTTACTCACCGGTAATGTACCGAAAGGGCTTGACCTTAGTATGCCTTATTATTCCCTGGGACTTAGTGATCCTGAACCCGATCTATTCTATTTCGAGTTTGGCGGATATTCCGGAAAATTTATTTTCGGGAACTATGGAACTCCTATCCTTATCCCACATACACAGGATTTGCAGATTACTCCCCTATTGAATATCCGGATAGATGCCCGTAACGGGTTTGGCCCCTATTTGGATACAAGCGTATTAGTAACCCAATATTTCGAATCGTTCAAAATCTCCACGCCAGACGGTAAGGATTATTATTTTGGTGAATCATCCGAATCCAGGATCAAAACACCCTACACCGCTAAAATGAATATGTTCAATGCCTGGTACCTTACACGAATCATTGACAGAAATACAATGGATACGGCATATTTTGAGTACAATGGCAGTGGAATTGGTTCTGCAATTAGGGTACTTGATAATAAACAAAAGTTTGACAACCCATCAGGCAATTTATATGATGGATGTGTTAACACTACCCCTTTATCACAATACAGTACTCAAACGAATTATACAACTACATTAAAAAGCATCAAGACTGCCAAAGAAGAGATTCAATTCTTTGGAGGACTCGATTCCATAAAGGTGATGGATAGAAGCACAGGTTTGGCCTATAAAAAATTGCAGTTTGATTATGCCAAATTCAGCTCTGGAAGAAAAAAACTTGTAAGTTATGCAGTCAAAGACCTTTCAAACAATCAATTCTATCCCTATACTTTTAACTATTATGACATCCCAGGTTATAAAGGACGCGCATCACAAGACTACTGGGGGTTCTATAATGGGGCCAGCAATAACAACAAGTTAATGATTGGATATCCAGGTTGTATCGACAGTGCAGCAAACAGAGCACCTGCCTGGCCTGCTATGAAACTGGATATCTTAACTGAAATTACCTACCCTACAGGAGGCAAAAGTATTTTTGAATACGAACCACATACCGCCAATACTGGTAGAAAACTGGACAATAGTATCGTTTCCGACGATGCGTATTTTGTATATGTAGGTCCAGGTCAAAGCTTTGTTTTAACTTCGAATCTGATTGGTGGCCTCCGCATAAAATCGATCCAGAGTTACGACCCCATAAAAAACGATACACTCACCAAAAAATTTTATTACAACGTATTTGGCTCCGGCGCTTCCAGCGGTCACCTTGCCATTCCGCCGTCACTGGCAATAGATGTATCTTCTTTTGCATGTAATTCAAGCTTTGCCGGAGGCAGACCAACTTATTTAATGTCTACACACAATTTATACGGAGGATCCGGTACTGGTTCTCATGTAACCTATAGAAATGTAACAGTGCAGGAGGAAAAAAACGGCATTAATAATGGAAGGATCGAATACGAATATTATGATGACACCAATACAGACTCAGCATTCTATTCTAATGCAATTTCTGATTCAACTAACTTCGCACTAAGCCATTCTTATGATGTTTTCCCGGATTGGCAGTACAAACGTTTACCCGAAAACTTTCTGGCAGGTAACGAAAAAACGAAAAGGATATACAATGCAGGAGGGGTATTATTGCAGAAAGAAACTACCTTTTACGGATCCAGGATTGCTAATGGATCGTATAATCCTGTCATCAATGCGATACAAAAAAGAGACATTTGTGGAACTCCTCCGCCCGTGGGTTATTATGGGTCCGCAGGACCTGGAAGCCCCTCGGATATGCTCAAATATGTAGGGGTAGGTGTTGATACTACAACAGGTGACACAGAAAAAGAGGCATTTGATGAAGAACAAATAGCAGGTCTCGTATCTCCACCTAGGCCATCCCGCCCAATGCTGCCTCCTTATCAAAGCTATTACTTTTTTTATAGAACTTATATAAGTAACACCTTCGTATATAAATCAAAAACAATTAATGAATCCTATGAAACTACTTCAGGCTTTTCAACCGATACTACTACTTACTTCTATGAAACTAATGCTCATATTAATCCAACATCAGTAATAACAAGGAGCAGCAAAGAAAAGATTCTTAAACAACAAAACCTTTACGCCTTCGATTTCAATGATGTAAACAATGGAGATTCCACTATTTACTTTATGAAAAAGGCTTTTCTAAACTTGCCTGTTGCAGGATTTAGCTATACCAATTCCAATATCACAGCTGGTGCATATAGACACTACAAATTAAAATCACGTCAGGATTCCACGATCGTACTTCCTTTTGAGGAATATGCATTAAACAACAATACTACCGGCATTACGGAAACCACCTTGAACCTGGGAGGCGCCTATCCCAAAACACTCAACTTACCTTTAACCAATTTTCAAAAGCAGACCACATTTTATTACAACCCCGACAACACGGTTTCCCACATCATAAAGAAAGGGAATGATAAAATAGCGGTATTGTGGGATTACAACCGATTATTTGCAGTGGCGCAGGCATTAAATGCCGATAGTGCAGATATCGCGTTTTCGGGTTTCGAAGCCTCCGGCAACGGTAACTGGAACATCGGTAGTCCACTACGCACTACCAACAGTTTCCTTACAGGGAAAAAAGCCTACAACTTATCCAATGGCAACATCACTAAAACTGGATTAAATACCGCTAAATCTTATATAGTTTCCTATTGGTCAGCTTCATCGGCAGCCATAGTAAACAGCGTGACACCCACCACAGGAATAACCAAAAAGGGATGGACCTATTATGAACACAAACTTCCTGCCGGTGCCACTTCGGTAACTATCAGCGGCACGGTGATCATTGATGAATTGCGGTTATATCCTGTCGATGCACAGATGTCAACCTATTCTTTCGAGCCATTGCTGGGTGTAACGTCTATCAATAGCATCAACAACAGCATTGCATATTACGAATATGACGGAGCAGGGCAGATTCGTTTTGTAAAGGATGCAGATGGAAATATTCTTAAAATATACGACTACTTCTACACCGGCTTTGGAGCAGACACAGCAGCATGGAGATCCGCAGGAACAAATACAAGAATTAAGCCCTGTGATGCAAACAGCGCTTATAATACAGATACAATACAAGTACAGCAGGTAGATATAAATCCCAACAGTCCCACATACGGCACATTCAGGTGGGTGTATAATTCCAAGTGTGTATCCTGTGTGTTGTCTGACTGGCAAAACACTGCTACACCGCTACGTTGTGTAAAAGATGGTAGCAACCAGAATACCGGGCAACAGGAACAGGAACAGCGGGATATGAATCCATGTAGCAACACCTATAATCAAACAAAATGGGTAGCGGCAGGTACCAATACCACAGCATGCCCCATCCCACCTCCACCATGCACTGGCCTCGACAAAATGATGATCAACGGTGTTTGTGTAACAGGCATAAAAGTGTACACGGCCACAGGATTTAATCAAACCTTACAAAAATGGTCATGCACCTATCATTATGAATTTTTACCAGACTGTATCAAGGGGCCTGATTATACAGAATATAACACCTTACCCTGCACAACCAATAATGGTTGTATACCCGATTAATAAAAATACTAAACATTACAATAATGAATCTTTGGTTATATATAACCCATCTTATACTGTTTGCAGGAATTTACGATTTCACCATTCCATCGGCAACAGGTGATGTTATTAATATAAATGACTACCGGGGTAAAAAAATACTCATTGTCAACATTGCCACAAGCAGTCATTTTGCATCCCAACTAGGTAATCTTGAGACCTTATATCAAAGACACAAAGACAGCCTTACAATCATAGCCATTCCCAGTAATAGCTTTACAAAAGAACCATTAAGTGATCAGCAAATACAGGAAACGCTCAAAAACAAATACCACACCCATTACCTGGTCGCTGCAAAATCAACGGTATCTGGCTACACACAGTTACCATTGTATAAATGGCTCACCCAGATAGAAAATAATGGTGTGGTCAACAACCCGGTAAATGCGGATTTCCAAAAATTCCTGATCAATAAAAAAGGGGCCATTGTTGGTATTTTTTCTTCAACAACTGATCCTTTAGCTAAAGAATTGGAAAATGCTATTATCAACAACTGATCTTAACCAGCATATACTTAGCAAAATGAGCAAACTTCATATAGTCAGGCAAATCACCTGTTTCGCGTTGGCAGTTTTGCCAGCTTCATTTGTCAAGGCCCAGGTCATGCCGCAAGCGCCCTATACCACCACGTTAAAGGTAAACTATATTCGTACCTGGGATGCCCTGGCACCCGAGCAAAACCCTGCCACTTTAATGAACCGCAACCTACAGGATGTGCTGCAATCCACCACCTATGTCGATGGGCTGGGCCGTCCAATCCAAACCGTAGTTAAAAAAGGATCCCTGGTTACCAATCCAGCCAATCCATCTTCATCTACCAGTGCCACAGATTTTGTCAGCACGATAGTCTATGATGCGTTTGGCCGTGAACAATACCAATACCTCCCCTTTGCGGCCAATAATGCCGGAGGTAATACCTCCTTGAGCGATGGTCTTTTTAAAAACAATCCCCTTCAGCAACAAATACAGTTTTATAATACACAATTAAGCGGACAGACTGGAGAGACCAATATAGGCAGCAACAATCTCAACTGGGCATACAGCCAGACTAATTTTGAAGCATCTCCCCTCAACCGTGTGCAGGAAAGTTTTTCGCCCGGCGTCAGTTGGGTGGGATCATCCTCCCAGGCGGCAGAAAATGACCGGCGTTCTGTAAAGGCAAAATATTATTTCAATACAATTACCGATAGTGTAAAGATCTGGGAGATCACGGATGTAGTTAATGATTTTGGCACCTTCGCCGTTACTGGCGCTTATGCAGCGGGAGAACTTTACAAGAACATCACTGCTGATGAACAAGGCAAGCAGGTCATAGAGTTTAAGGACAAAGAGGGACAACTCATACTTAAAAAAATGCAAAACACTGCCACTGCTGATAATGGCAGCGGCAGTGGATATACAGGCTGGCTCTGCACTTACTATATTTATGATGACCTCAACCGGTTAAGGGCCGTGATCCAGCCACGCGGCGTAGAACACATCGCACCTGCCGCCTTTAATGCGTCTACCGTTGCCTTGATCCTGGGAGGTCAATGTTTCCGCTATGAATACGATGCCCGCAACCGTATGATCCGCAAAAAAGTACCCGATGGCGGTGAGGTACGCATGGTATATGATGCCCGTGACCGGCTCGTACTCACACAGGACCGCAACATGCGATTAGGTTACAAAGGCTGGATGTATACCCAATATGATAACCTCAACAGGCCGGTTGCTACCGGATTCATTCCCGATCTTACCAATTATGATAACCTTGCCTTCCATACCAGTGCTGCCTGGAGCAGCACCAACTATCCCGACCTGAACAATTATGTTGAAGAAGAATATACCAATACCTTTTATGACAATTATACCTGGCTGAGTAACTATTCTACCACACTCAATGCCACCTATGATATCAACTATGATTCTTACCTCCTGTCCCCCTCGGCCAGCTACCCCTATCCGCAGGCCAATACCCCAACAAGCCTATTTACCGGCATGGTGACCGGCACCCGCACACGGGTGGTGGGTAATACTGTTTCTTATTTATACTCGCTCAATATCTATGATGAGAAAGGCCGCATCATACAAACCAAGGCTACCAATATTACGGGTGGCCAGGATGCGACCACCACACAGTATGCCTGGAATGGCCAGCCCCTGGTCATCGTGCAAAAACAGCAGAAGGCCGGTGTGAACCCTCAAACCCATACTACCATTACCAAATTGACCTATGATGACCTGGGCCGCCTCCTTACCACGAAAAAGGCGGTAAACAGTACCATTAACAGTCAAAATATCAGTAAGCCTGAACAGGTAATAGCCAGCCATGAATATGATGCCCTGGGGCAATTAAAGAAAAAGACCCTTTCGCCCACCGGCGGAGCCGCAGGAGGGCCATTGGAAACCCTTACCTATGATTACAATATCAGGGGATGGATGTTGGGATCTAACCGTAATTATGCCAAAGACAGCAACAGCACTACCAATTACTTTGGGTTTGACCTGGCCTATGATAAAAAGGCCCTCAGTGTCAATGGCGTGTCTGATCCTTATGCTGACAATCTCTTCAATGGCAATATCGCCGGCATGCTCTGGAAAAGCGGCGGCGATAACCCCGTACGCCGTTATGACTTCACTTATGATGCCGTCAACCGGCTTACCAACGCATACTTCAAACAATTTACCGGCAGCACCTTCAACCTCAATGCCGGTATAGACTTCAGCGCCACCGGCCTCAGCTACGATGCCAATGGCAATATCCTCACCATGAACCAGCGGGGCTGGAAACCGGGTGGCAGTGTGGTCATCGACAGCCTCCTGTACAACTACTATGCACATAGCAACAAGCTCCTGAATGTAATTGACCGGGTGAATGATACCGCTACCAAACTGGGCGATTTCCGTGCCTCTGGCCTGTATATGCAAACCCTGCCGGGAGGAAAAACCAATTCCACCGTAGACTACACCTATGAAGCCAATGGTCACCTGGCTAGCGACCGCAATAAGGATATGGAAAACGGCATTGCGTACAACCAGCTTCAGCTGGTGCGCTATGTACAGGTAAAAGCACCGGGCGGCGGCAATAAAGGAGGTATTACCTATACCTACGATGCCTTGGGCAATAAGCTGAAAAAAGAAGTACAGGAAACTGGCAAGCCACTAAAGACAACCCTCTATCTTGGTGGTGCTGTCTATGAAAACGACACCCTGCAGTTCTTAGGTCACGAGGAAGGCAGGCTGCGTTATACCAAGCGAAGGTTTACCAATGGAGACAGTGCCTACCAGTTCCAGTACGACTACTTCCTCAAAGATCACCTGGGTAATGTACGCATGGTGCTGACCGAACAAACCGATACCACCCAATACCTGGCTTCCATGGAAACCGCTTATCGGACCAAAGAGGAGCAGCTTTTTTATAATATTGCTCAAACCGCTGTTGCCAAATCCTCCGTGCCCGGTGGTTACCCCAGCAACCCCAATCCCATTACCAGTCCCAATGATATCGTAGCTAAAGTGAGTGCCGATGGCAACAAAATAGGCCCCGCCATCGTGCTGAAGGTAATGAGCGGCGATAAGGTGGATGTTTCGGTATCCCATTTTTACAGCAGTGTCGGCAGCTACAACGACGGCACCGACATGGTCCCCACCATCCTTTCTTCGCTGGCCGGGGGCATCGTGGGAGCCGTGGGAGAAAGCAAAGGCACCATCCTGCAATTGAACAACAGTTCAGGCCCGCTGGCCAGTGCTGTTACTACCTTCCGCGGAGATAAGCAGTCGTCACAAACTGGCAACGGCAAGCCCAAAGCCTACCTCAACTGGATACTGCTGGATGAGCAGCTTAAATATGTGGCGGCCAGCAGCGGTGCAGTGGCCGTGAGTGGCCCCAACCAGGTACTACCCATCGCTGCTTCCTTAATCCCTATGACCAAAAACGGATTTTTGTATATTTATGTGAGCAATGAAACTCAGAACTGGAATGTGTTCTTTGATAACCTGAGTATCAGGCATACTACCGGCCCCATCACCGAGGAAACGCATTATTATCCCTTTGGGTTGACCATGGCGGGGATATCTTCCAAAGCGGTAGGGAAATTGGATAATAAATACGAGTACAATGGCAAGGAGAAGCAGGAAAAAGAGTTCAGTGATGGCAGTGGACTGGAATGGTATGATTATGGAGCCAGGATGTATGATGCGCAGATCGGGAGGTGGCATGTGATAGATCCTGCAATTGAGAATAATCACTATAATAATACTCCTTATGCATATGTATACAATGATCCTATAAAACTTATTGATCCTGACGGAAGAGATACAACACAACGCAATAACGCCATAAGAAAAGCACAAGAATACGTAGATAAAAAAGCAGCAGGGAATCAGTACGATATGGGGGCTAAAGGAAAGCCTGGAGAAAAAGTCGATTGTTCAGGTTTAGTATCTGGCTGTGTTTTAGCTGGAGGTGAATCTAATCCAAACAGTGGAGACAAAACTTCTGGTGTTTTAAATATTGAGAGCAATACAAAGAAAGTTGAAGAAAAAGATGTTACTGCAGGTAATATTGTAACATTCCATTTTGAAACTGGGTATCCTTATCATACAGGGCTTGTAACAGATGTAACTAAAGACAGAAATGGCAATATTACCAGCATGGAAATGATAGATTCACATGGCGGTGTCGGCCCCGAAAAACGAACAATCACTTCGGCCGATACAAAATTATGGGGAGGAATAAATGGCTTTTATAAATGGGACTCGAAACCAGATGCCAAAGGAAATGAAAATCAAAATGAAGAGTCTGCTCGCTTGCTTCGGATGGCTAATTATGTTGAAGGCAAAGGGTTAAAAAATGCTGGTGCTTACCTAAGGAAAGAAGCTGAAAAGGCCAGAAATAAGTAAATGTATTAGCATAAATATTAAAACCATCTACTACAATGAAGTTTTTTAGTCTCTTATTATTTACTCTACTTTTTACTGGGTGTGTAAATGCACCAAATCAAGCTTCGGACAACTTATTAGACTCCATAGAAAACAGTGATAGTGTATTGCCTGTGAAACCTGTAATTGATACATCACAGGAGGACCATGAACTCGATGATATTATTAAGAAGTATACATTAATGTATGACGACCCTATTTATATCGATTCTTCATATATCATTTCAAAGGACACTTTCAAGATTACTATGAAGCATTATTGTCTAAGAGACAGTGCAATAACAGTTCCTAATAAATATGTTGAAGTTTATAAGCTTAACAACTTCGTTACCCACAATTTTAATACCATACTTACCATTAAAAAAAATGGTGTAACAGTTACTGAAAAGAACATTACAAAATCGGATTTTGAAAATTATCTGGAAGAGAATTTGAGAAATTACGGTGTTCTCTTATATCCCGAAGTCGAAACAATGGATAGTACTGTCAAAATAAATTATAGTATATCAATTCCGCTTACAGATATTGGCATTGGCGTTAGTGTAATGGTAGATAAATATGGCAATGCTAATTTCAAATCATCAAACTAATCTTGATACTTTAGCAAAAGGAAGAATGTACCCGTCTCATGTATGGGTATCCTCAACTTTACAGCGCAGGGGTTACCTGCGCTTTTTTATTGACCCGAATTATTCGGCATACTGTAATACGATCCCATACTGCCCCTACCGTATGACTAAAACATCTTGACTTAGTCACCAGCTTCCCACTGGCGCAAGGTGTGTCACGAAAGAAAGGAAGTTGGATAAGTTCTTTTCCATGCTGTAGATAAGATGGTGGTGGGCCCACCGCACACGCTGTACAGGCGGAGTGTGCAAACCACCTTAATGATGCTGTAGATAAAAAAGCTATGGTATTGAGCGATTAAGGAAAAGGCGTCTATAGGCGTCAGGTGCGTGTAAAGAAGCTGAATGCAAATGAACCGTTATAGAATTGTCGAAATAGTACCTACTTGTCAAAACTGTATAAATCTTGCGGATACAGGATAATTGTAGCGGATAACCTGTTAACCGGCTACAAGGCAGGCGGCAAAAAGACGGCAGGAGCTTTACACAGGCTTATCTAGGGAACGTGAGAGGCTGTCGTAGTGATGTGCCGGAGTGCTCAGCATGAATCCCGCCGGAGGCGGGAGACTGTTCAATGAATATTCTACAGTTCATAGTGCTGCTCAATCATGCCGCAGGCATGAGAAGCATTACGAAGCGTCGGACAAAGCCATAGTAGCGAAGACATGCTGCGAAAGCAGTAAAGAGCGAAGGGCTTTGGTTATCCCGGTAATACTAATTGGACACAACCATTAAAACAATGGGATGACGAACAACGAACTTACCAAATCATTACCTGTGAGCAAACAGATGGTATGGGAAGCCTGGCTGCAGGTAAAGCGAAATGGAGGGAGTGCTGGAATAGACAAAGAAAGCATCAGGATGTTTGATGTCAACCTGTCTGGAAACCTGTACAAACTCTGGAATCGTTTGAGCAGCGGAAGCTATTTTCCACCACCGGTGCGCACAGTGTATATACTTAAAAAGCAAGGAGGCAAAAGACCATTAGGCATCCCTACTGTAACCGATCGTATTGCGCAAACGGTAGTAAAGCAGTATGTAGAACCAATGCTTGATCAACAGTTCCATCCAGGTTCATATGGCTACCGCCCGGGAAAGAGTGCACATGATGCAGTGGAGCAGTGTCGGCAAAACTGCCGGCAATATGCATGGGTAATAGATATAGATATCAAAAGTTATTTTGATAATATCAGCCATGCCATGTTAAAGCAACTGCTACAGGCCTATATCAGGGACAAATGGGTGTTAATGTACATAGAAAGATGGCTGCAGGCCGGAGTGGAGCAGGAAGATGGAAGTATTACAACCAGGGAGAAAGGGACACCTCAGGGTGGAGTAGTCAGTCCATTGATAGCCAACTTATATCTGCATGAATGCCTGGACAAGTGGATGTTGGAAGAAAACCGGAACAATCCGTTTGAACGTTATGCCGATGATATAGTAGTACACTGTGACAGTAAGGAAGCGGCGGAAAAGCTATTGGAGTCTATACGGATACGGATGGGATTGTATGGATTGGAGTTGCACCCCGAAAAGACAAAAATAGTATACTGTAAAGACTATCGCAGAGACAAGGAGCACGACAACAGGAGCTTTACCTTTCTGGGATTTGATTTTCAACCCCGAATGCGGAAGAGCAATCGTGGTGGCCGGTTTCTGTGTTTCCTGCCAGCTATTAGCAAGGCGGGTAAGAAGAAAATACGGGGGGAAATGCAAGCTGTTTTACTGATAAAGGATACAGAGCAAACAATTGAGGACATAGCAGGAAGGTTGAACAGTAAATTGCGGGGATGGATAAACTACTATGGAAAGTATGAAAAGTGGGAAACGTACGAGGTGCTGTGGTATCTGAACAAGCGGCTGGTGAAATGGGTAAAGAATAAATACCGGTTAACAGGCTTAAATGATGGCGTGAAGAAGTACAGGGAACTGAAGTTAGCTACCCCAAAATTATTCTACCACTGGCGATTAGGTATAAACTGATTACGGGATAACAAGAGCCGTATGACGGGAGACTGTCACGTACGGTTCTGTGAGCGGGTAGGGCTGTAATGCCCTGCTCTACTCGACGATGCAGAGTTGGCATTGAGGGCGGCGTACTTGTGCCTGGCTAGTATATCCTTAATACTCGATCTACCATAGTTAGCTGCCACCCATTGGCGGCATCCCATACCTCCCAGGGAGAGCACCCATATATGAGCCATAGTCCTTCCGTACCGCGAGGGTATTAAAGGCGCAGGTTCATAAATATTGCCTTCAGGCAAAACAACAATCTTAATCAGCGCCTGGAAGAAATTTGTGGCAAATTTAGTCATTTATGTCCATTTCAGTCACCTACACACCTAAACTCAATTACTTATTCAATCAATCCGCCCTGGCGCAACAATATAGCCTGTTTTATGTGATATCTCTGCAATGGATATAAAACCGGTTCACTGGCTTAAGAGGATATTAAACCGGTAAAAGACCGGCCTGCGAAAGAGCACATTCCAGACACTTTGTATCATTTCGGACATTTAAACCATATCCGGCCAACCTCATTTGGGTAGCATGCTTTTTTTGATTAAGCTTGTACGATGCTTACAGAACGACATCCATGAGAAAAAACCATATCGTTATCCGCTTAATTTGGCAGGATCAGAAAAAGACCTTGGATGGATAACGCGAAGACGGTATATCGACGGTGTATGGATGATGGATAGATAGTGTATGAATATATCATACCTGGCTAAAACGAGCAGTTTTTACAAAAACAGCAGGGCTACTGGTGCCCTTACATCAATACAACACATCATAAGGTTTCAGCCCGTTCTACTTCCTCCCAAAAACATCAAAAACCCGCCAGCAAAATAATGCGGCATGCCGGCCCCTGCCTGGGCACAGCTGGGCCCACCCAACTCACCTATTCATTGAAAAAAATGCTACAGTAGATCACATCCTTAAAACCATAAAGCAGCTTTCCCCCTCGTTGCCCATTGCCTTATTGCCTCGCTGCCTTTCCCCCGCCCACCAGCCGCCAAAAACGGTTCGGCATAAAGCTTCAGTACCAATCAGCATCCGTACATCCCGCACCAGCTTCGGTAGCGAAGATCGGCTGATATAATCCGCGCATTTATTCCGCTTCCTTTTTGGCCTTGCGCTCATGCCGCATTGAATACTGCAGGCAGCTTTTGCTGTTATTTTTTCATTTTTAATTGTTTTGTTATGAAGTATTACCTCGTCGCTTCCACTTCCTGCTCTATGGTGGGCATTGAGCAGTGCACCGTTTTCGTTGTGGGCCCTTCGCGGCAGGCGGCCTTTGAAAGGCAGTACAAAGGCCGCATCCTCATGGTCAGCACCAGCCGCCAGGCCTTGCCTCCCGTGCCCGGCCGCGTCTATCACTAAGGGCTTCGGCCCTTTTTCTATTTCCGTCACCATCATCTCCACCTCGTTGCCTTCTAGCCTCGATGCCTCGTTGCCTTCCCCAATCCACTCCACCACCCGCATCGCGCCTCCCTTCACCAACTTAACCGTTTCACCCACCAGCTGATAAAACGCAATGCCCACCAGCCAGAAACAGCCCTGCTCATCCACTGGCGGAATCTCCTGCTCCACGCAAAAGCCAGCTCCTGCCGCACGTCCCATCACACAAAGCGGCCCTTCCTGTATGTCCCGGACAAACCTTCTCTTGTCAAAATCGATTGTCAGCAGGCAGCTTACCAACCGGTAATGCGTAGCTTCCACCGGTATGCTTTTCTTCTTCCGCAGCCGGAATGCCGGGATATCAATTTTCACTTTACCTGCTTCCCGGCTAAGATGATTGGCCGTATTGAAAGGAAGCACATCATCCAGTTCCCTGTCCACATGGAACTCAAATCCTGCCAGCCCCGAAAAGTCCCCCGCGCTCATTGTCCGTTCTCCCTTGTCATGTATGCGATCACCCATGATCACATCATGCAGCCAGCCAACCATGCGGCTGCTCAACCGCTGATTGTTCACACCAGCTAGCACCGGCCCCATCGCCTGGCGAAAGAGCTTCGAAGCAGCCGCAGCCCGTCCGAACTCCGCCGCATTGCGCCGCGTATTGAGGAAGTTGGCGCCATGCTTCATGGCATGTGCGCTGGGACTTCCTTTCTCCTTTACCTGCTTGCCATACCCATTCGTAAAGTAAGTTTGTCCTCCAATCGATCCATGGATCTCTATATTCGATACATACCTGGCCATACACGTTGATTTTTATTGAATGTATCATCATTGCTCACCATCACCAAATGGCCGCTGTCGCACCCTGGCCTGCATTGTCGCCTGGTGTCGCAATGAATTGTTAAATCTTGTACAGACTAAAATTACAGCTCCATAGTGCCGGTTCCTAACCCTTTGGGATACCACCTGGAACACCCTGTGATAAGATCTGGGACACCCCTTGATGAACGGTAACACCGGCGATTCGCCCGCCCCAGGCGGCACCCATCCCGCTCCATAGAAAGGGCTTTCCGGGGGGCAGCACCCGGCTCTTTCCCATATCATTTCCTGATCACCGGGTGGTGCATGCCCCATCAGGGCCATAGTAGTTCCCGGGTCAGTCCTGGGTTCTCCGTGGTTAAGTCCGGGTCAGCAGTAAAGCAACAGTAAAGGAACAGTGAAGCAATAGTATCACTTCAGTACTCAAATGCAGGCGCAATGCGGATTTGTATTGTTTCTGATCGGCGAATGCACACCCCTGGCGGGTTTGATCGAAACAGAAGAATTGAAGACAGACAGGTATTCCATAAAAAATTATTCCCTTATTCAATGTACGAAATATGCCTCAATAAGCTAGCCAAAGACGAAAATATAAGCAGCCAGATTAAAACCCGAAGTAGTGGGGCCAGAAGAGTATATCTTCCCATCCATCCCACCAATCCAATAAATCCCGGTTCAGACAAAAATAGCCCCGCTCTCTCAAGCGGGGCCATTCCATACAAATATCAGATCAATACAGGTAATTACAAACTCCTCTGTACCTATCATACAGTTGAATGTTTAAAAATAAACTACATCGCCGTCAGACCCTAACAGCTTCGACTTTTAAAGTCAGCTCCTCATCCCGTCCAAATCCTGCCTTTCATTCCCCGCTGCATCCGGACCCTTGTCCTGTTTGCCTGGTGGCTGGCACACCAGGCCTTTCATTGATCACAGTGGTGAAAACGAAAACCAGTGGCAATAGCCCTCAGCCGGTAGCTATCTGCAAAAGCAAATAGCAAAGAGCTGAAATGGTAAAAGCTACTGCTAAAACCCAACCGCTTGTAGCCAACAGCTAAAAAAACTAGTCCCGCCACAACTTGTCCCGCCACAGCGGGCGCTCGCAGCTCTAAGCTCGTGGCTCAAAGCTTGCTTTCAGTGTTGCACAACACTTAGTTCCATCAACCATGCTTAGAGGCCTCGTCCACATGGTCAATTGCTTTGGTAACTGTTCCACACAAACATACGATAGCCGGATACCCGTTTCCAAATGCGAAGTGGGCGTTTCCGCAATCTTCGTTTGTTTGCAGGCATAATGGTTGTTTTTTCAACCATTATGCATCGATTCGCATGAAGATTTCGGAAACTGTCATAACGCATTTGGAAATGGCCTTGCTGATATAGTACGTTTGCAATGAGCCAGAAGGCAAGGTGACAAAAACAACAGCGACTAATAATCAGTACAAGACAAAATCAATAATCACCTGCCCTTCATTATGGCTACAGCATAGCTTCAGTATACCTTCAGTATGGATAGAGTATGCTAATAGCGACAAACACAAAAACAGCCACTTTTCGCAGAGACTGAGAGGGAAGCTGGCGCCTCCCACCCAAGGCAATACCCAAACACCACTAGAGATCCGCATCCATACCCTTTGATCAGGCAACCAGATAAAGAGCTGGGATAATTCCCCCCTGCTTTCATCAACCCTATCAACTTAAAGTTATCATGTCCCCTTGATAAAGCGTAAATCCTACACACAAAAATCAAGCGTTCAACCGCTAATCCCTGCGCAAACGGTTGCACTTCAACATTCCTTGCTAAATTGTTTTAGTCAAGGCAAAATAGGTTAAAGAAAAGTTAAGTTCTGCGTAAGTTTATCATGTGAATACCCCTACCTTTAAGGCTCAAACCAAACTTACTGTAATGATGAAAAAGTTCTTTTTATCATGTGTGTTGCTATGCCTGTCCCTTTGTATGCTGGGACAGGAAGTAATGATCACAGGAGTCATTTCCGATGCCAAAGGCGCACCCCTCCCGGGTGTAAGTATTAAGATCAAAGGCACCGAAAGAGGCGTTACCACCAATGACAAAGGTTTCTTCTCGATCCCAACCAAGGTCAATGATGTACTTGAAATATCCTACGTAGGATATGCTCCACAAACCGTTAAGGTCGTCAACGAACGCCCACTCTCCATCAAGTTAGCCGAGTCAAACAGCAATCTTACCGAAACAGTCGTCATCGGTTACCAGAAAGTAACCCGTAAGAAAAATACCGCCGCTATTTCCAGCATTTCCGGGAAAGAACTGGCCAACCTGCCTGCTGCCAGCTTTGACCAATTACTCCAGGGACGGCTTTCCGGGGTAAACGTGCAGAACTTCAGCGGCGCTCCCGGCGCTACACCCTCTGTAAGCGTTCGCGGTAGTTCACTCATTACTTCAGCTTACGATGAAAATACCGTACTCAATACGCCTTTATATGTAGTCGATGGGGTTCCCCAGCCTACCGAAACTTATGTAGGTCCAGGTACCGGTACCGGCATGAACTACCTCGGTGGTGTAAACCCCAACGATATTGAATCCATTGATGTATTAAAAGATGCCTCCGCAGCAGCCATCTACGGTTCCCGCGCAGCCAATGGGGTGATCCTCATCACTACCAAAAAAGGAAGAAGCGGTGCACCCAAAGTGATCGTATCCGGTTACGCCGGTATTGTTCAGCGCCCTGAATTGCGCGATGTAACACTCGGGGTAGCAGAAAGAAGAGCCAAGATGGACATCCTACTGAAGCAACTCGAACCTTCCCAAAAAAGAGGCCTGCCCTACCTGCTCACAGATAGCCTCAACCCCGCTTTTAATGGCAATACCGACTGGCAGGATATGTTTTACCAATCTGGAAGTATTAAAAGTGCCGACCTCAGCCTGAGCGGCGGAAGTGATGGCGGTACCAACTATCGTTTCAGCACCAATTATTACGATGAAAAGGGTATCATCAAGGCCACCGGCTTCAAGAGATACACCATGAGGCTCAACCTGGGCGCCCGTACTTTGGGCGGCAAGCTCGAGATCAACCCCATCATCAACTATTCCCGTACCGACAAGTCACGTGGTAATGGTGATGGCAACAGCCCCATCAGCCTGGGTGCCGGCAACATGCCGACCTCCCTTTTTAACCTCGATCCCAATAAAAAAGCCTTCCTACTGGGACAATATGAGGACAACCTCGACAAAAACATCAGCAACCAGTTCAACTTTACCTTGAACCTTGGATATAATTTCAATAGTCACTTAAGGCTCACCTCACTCACTTCCTATATCTATAGGAATGCCCGCCGCGACTACAACCGCACCAGCGAACTGATGAATGACAATGGAAACTACTCCTACACATTCTCCGACAATGGTGTAACCATTATGTCGTCCAACTACCTGAGCTATGTGAACAGCTTTGGAAAGCACAACCTCAGTGTGGTAGGCGGTCAGGAATTTACTTATGATCAATATCAATATACCACCGCCTCCGGTTCAGGTGGTGCATCTGACCAGATCCAGGTAGTACAGGGCTTCCAGCAACTTAAAATAGGCGCCTATTCCGATTACCAGGCCTATGGTTTATTGTCCTATTACGGACGTATGGCCTATGATTTTGATGGCAAATACCTCCTTTCCGGTAGCGTACGTACCGATGGATCATCCCGCTTCGGTGAAGACAACAAATGGGGCTTCTTCCCCTCTGCTTCAGCAGCCTGGATCATGACAGAAGAATCCTGGATGAAAGGAATAACCAACACTTTCTCTATGATCAAGCTGCGCGCCAGCCTGGGTACTTCCGGAGCCATGCCCAACGAAAACTATCTCCAGTATAACCTGTACAATGTAAACGACGTTCCCTTCAATGGTAACGACAGAGCAGGCACCTACAACTCCATCACAGCCGTTACCCCCAATTTCTATAATGGCGCCGCACAGAAAGGATTGAGCTGGGAAAGATCAAAGCAATGGAATATTGGTACCGATGTGGAGATCCAGAATGGCAAATACTCTGCCTCGCTCGATTTCTATAATAAAGAAAACTCCTTTGGCTTATTCTCTGTATTGCTCCCCGTAACTTCTGGTTATGATGTAGCCAAAACCAACTCCATTGGTGTACGTAACTACGGCGTGGAATTAACCCTGGCAGCCAACCTCCTACCCAGCAAGAGTGAATTAAAATGGTTCAGTCGACTCAATATCGGGTTCAATAAGAACAAGATCATGAACCTGCCCAATGGTGGCCGCGACCTGGTATTGAATGGCGACCGTTTCGACAAAAACCATATTCTTTCCGTAGGCAGCCCCATCAATGCATTTTACCTGTACAAAACATTGGGAGTATATGCCACAGATAAAGATGTGCCCGTCAATCCATTTACAGGTGGGCTGTTTAGAAATCCAAACGGAGAATACCGCGCCGGTGATTTCCAGTTTGCCGACCTCGATGGTGATTACCTGATTGATGTATTCAATGAAGGCCTCAACCCTGATAAAATGCCTGTTGGTGATCCCAACCCCAAAGTAACCGGTGGTATTACCAACAACTTTACCTGGAAAAACCTTTCACTCAGCGTATTCTGCACCTTCACATTTGGAAGAGATGTATTGAACCTCTTTAAGTCCGATCGTTTTGCCAACTCACAGGACGGCAGCGCCAATTATAATTTTGCCCGCTTTTCCATCGCCGACCTCAATAAATACAACATCTGGCGCGAACCAGGTGACAAAGCCGAATACGCCAAGTATGACTTAGGTAGTTATCGTTATTACTATACCTCTGCCCAAACATTCTTCCTGGAAAAAGGCGATTATTTCAGGGTCAAAAGCATCATACTGGGTTATGACCTTTCCCGCAACTTGCTGAGCAAATTCAAGATTGACCGGTTCAAAGTTTTCGGTTCTATCGACAATGTGGCCATGTTCCAGCGTTCTAAAGACCTGCCCGATGCAGAAGCCGTAAACTCTTATGGAGAATACAGTGGCGCGGGTTATCCCATTCCCCGGAAATTCACACTAGGCCTGGAAGTTCAATTCTAATGTAAACGTTAAAAAAGGAAAACTATGAAACGCAGTTTATCAATATATACCCTCGCCATATTGCTGGTGTGTGTGCTGGCGGGTAGTGCCTGTAAAAAAATACTGGAACAAACCCCTAAAAACTCTACCTATGGCGAAGTGTTCTGGAAATCAGCCCGCGATTACTCAGGCGCCATGGCAGGCAACTACGCCTTGCTAAGAGATGCCCTGACCGATAAAAACAACCGTTACTATATGTACGGGGACGCTATAGCCAAAAATTACTTTACCATTAAGTATAATGGCGACGGGTTGGAAGGTATCCAGAATGGTGATTTTACTTTCAAATACAACCTCAACTCCCTGGGTGATTGGACCAAATTCTTCAAGACCATCACCATGAGCAACCTCATCATCGACAAGGTCAATAAATCAACCGATGCTGATTTCAGTGACCTGACCAGTGATATCCAACAATTCAAAAATAAAATAAAAGGCCAGGCCCTCTTTCTCCGGGCATTCACCTATTTTGAAATGACCCGGGTATGGGGCGATGTGCCAATGGTCATTGAATCCTATGAAGATCCCCTCACTGCTCCTCAACTTCCTCGTACGCCCGCCGTTGATGTATGGAAACAAATTGAAAAAGATGCCAAAGAAGCCGCAGCCTTATTGGAATGGGGGTATGCTGTAAAGCAGGAAAGAGCGGTGACCGCCAACAGGGGCGCAGCTTATGCATTGCTTACACACCTCTACCTTTGGCGCGCCACCATGAGCAACCTCAACTCCACTGTACCCAACCCGGTGGATGTGAACAATGCCGATACTACCGTTACTAAACTGCTGGCGCAGGGTGGTTACACCTACACCGATACCACTAATTATTACATGACCTTTATCGGTCGTAACAATACTGTTACTTCTTCCGAAGGCATCTTCCAGTTGTATATGGACGACAGAACACAGGAAGGGTCCAAATACCATATTGGCCTGGAATTCCTGCGTGGCGAAGAATACGTGGATTATTTTGGCAACAGTGCGCGCTTCTGGGTACCCTCTGCCTATTTCAACAACAATTACCAGTTCTGGTTTTGGAATGGTTCTGATTGGGTAAGACCGCTTGATACCATGGACATCCGCTACCGTAAGAATTTCGATTATGTAAATTCTACCGAGCCCATGTGCCGCAAGTACAGCAATGTAGTGTACCGCAACCCCGGCCAGAGCCTCGATGCTTACCTGAGCAATGACATGATCATCTTCCGCTATGCAGACATGAAACTCTTGCAGGCAGAAATCGCCCTGTACAAAAATGACCTCCCTACAGCCATTCAGATCATCAACGACAACCGCGAAAGAAATGGTTCTAATCCTGCCAACCGCGTAGATGACACCTATACCCGTGATGATCTTATGTGGGAATATGTAACAGAACGGGGGAAAGAATTGTACCTGGAAGGTCATATCTATTATGATCTGCTCCGCACAAGGAAATATGAAGACTTTATAGATTGGCTTACTGCAAGCAGGTTTACCCGTGGCGGCTTTTACTGGCCGGTAAACCCTGGCTTATTCAAGGAAAACAGGTTCCTGGTTCAAACCTCTTATTGGCTGGGCAAGATCTAAACATCACATGTTTAACTCAATTAACTATTCGTTTATGAAAAATATAATTCCAGGCATATTTGTTCTCCTGATAGCGGCAAGCCTCGTATCCTGCAAAAAGGATGGCTATAAAAATGATGGCGGCACACACGATCCCAGGGTCAACATGACAACCTACGATTTTCTCAAATCAAAGCCCCAGTTCTCTTCCCTGATACGATTGATAGACAGGGCTGGTTTAAAAGATGCCATCAACGGCAATATCACCTTCTTTGCTAGTACCAATTTCAGCGTCGATGAATTTGTTCGAGCTAGATACTATAAAAAAGCTAAAGAACTGAATGACGAAAATATCATATATACCCTAGATAGCCTACCGCTGCAGGAGATAAAAGATTCATTAAAGATGTACATGTATACTGGTGATCTGGGCAGGGATAAGCTCACATTGGAGGGGAAATATATTCAAAACCTCTTGGGTACTATACCTAATACAGCTTTCTACATCAAACTAAGAAGAGTAAAGGCCGACGATTTTAACCCTTATCTTAATTATGTGGATTACATCAATTTTACTAAGGTGATCGCTACCCGTGACGAGACCGAGCCTGATCCGAAGAAAATTCCCGCAAAAGACAAAGACATGAGTGTTGACTGCCAAACCACCGGCATCATCACTACCACCGGCATTATTCATGTACTGGATGATTACCACCGGTTATTCTTCAACACCGAAGAGTTACCTAAATAATAATCCCAAACGCTATCATTATTTTCTTACATACAAGCATATTCAATATGAGAAAAATAATCATCTTACTACTCGGCGTTGTATTGGTCACCGCTGCCTGTAAAAAAATACAGGAAGGTTTCCTTAGCGATACCATGCGCTATATCGATAAAAATATCTATTGTCTGCGTGGCCTGCCCCTGGTACAAACACAACGTATAGATATCGATGGCTCAACACCGCCCATGAATTTTGAAATGCTCAACCTACGTGATGAGAACGGCAAGCCA
Source organism: Paraflavitalea soli (assembly GCF_003555545.1). Lineage (GTDB taxonomy): Bacteria > Bacteroidota > Bacteroidia > Chitinophagales > Chitinophagaceae > Paraflavitalea > Paraflavitalea soli. The sequence goes on from NZ_CP032157.1 coordinate 2,897,709, forward strand.
GCTCCTAAGGAATTCTTTGAGAAATATGAAGTCCTCTTGTTTAAGCCAGGCATGGCCTTCGACATTAAGACAGATACCACAGTGGCTGAACTGGATAAAAAACGAGAGAAGAAGACCATACCTCCAATGGATTTTAACCCCATTAGCGGACAAATTAGCTTCAACCGTGGCTCTGTTAATATCCCCTTGGGCAAGTATACATTTGACCTACAGGCTACCAACGTGCATGGTACTAAGATATTTCCGGCTTTCGCGACAATCAACATCGTAGACCCCGTAGCAGACGACATCTTTGTACAGGAAGATAATGTATCCAATGCTTTTCATAATGTGACCGGTGCAGCCACCCCCCATAAGAACCCAAAGCTCACATTTACCAAAGTATCCAACGACGGCGCAAGGATCATCCTGAAACTAACCGATAAGAATGGTAACCCCTTCAATCCCAAAGCCGGTGAGATCATCCGCCGTGGCGACCGCCCTACCTTTGAGAATTATGCAAAATTTACCCCGGTTAAGTTTACAGATACCGCCATGGTCTGCGATTTTGAAGTAGCCCCCTTCCCGTTGGCCAAGTATGTAGACGCCACCACCGACTGGGGCCACCTGATCTACTACCGCATACCCAGCCAGTTTGCAACCGTAGACGGCTTTACACCCGGACTGTATTCTGTAAACCCACGGTTTGCCTTCACCCTCAAAATGGAGGGCACCTATATCATTGAACTTAAATTCACCGATGTGACCAGGGTCAACTAATGTTAACGGCTGTCACCCTGAGCTTGTCGAAGGGTTGTCGAAGCCATCACACCCAACCAACAGTTTCGATAGCAATTTCTCCGTACGCTATTATCCATGTTCCTCCAGATACATCCCATCCCGCTAGCCGGGGCGGGATGTATTTTTTTTAGTATACCCAACTCCCACAGTATTAATTCTTAGTTATCACATCTGGCACATTTCATATATGAGAGCAAGCCGACCTAATTAATTAAAAATTAAATAGGTGCGGTTATAATAAACACCACTTTGTCCCGTTTAGAGATTTGTAATCCAATATTGGGAAAACACCCCGGTTGCTTGCCATCGTTTCGTTGCTTTGATTCATCACCTGCTCAGGCTACTGTGCCACCAGGTTGTAAGTTGATAAACCATTTAGTCAAAATCTAATATCGGATAAAACCAATGACCCGGTTAAATCGATCCTATTCTGTAGTGCCTTTATTGCTATGCGCAATCCTGTTTGCCTGTTCATGTGGTACCAATAAAAAGATCACTTATTTTCAGGATACACCGGATTCTCTTTACCTCTCTCCTAAGGTCCTGGCTGGCGCTCCTTATCGCGAGCCTACCATTCAGCCGAATGATATCCTCCAGATTTCAATACTCACCCTCGACCCCCAGGTCAATAATATACTGGCTGCCGCCAATGCCAACTCCATTACCATTCAACCCGGATCAACCGGCATTGCCCCCGCCCCCCCTGCCGCTATCAGTGGATTCCTGGTAGATAGTAAGGGCCAGGTCGAATTGCCCGTAATAGGAAAGATCATGGTAGGTGGTATGACTACCGCTATTGCAAGAGACACCATCCACGACAGGGTGGCCGTTTATTATAAGAACCCCGTTGTCAATGTACGCTTCGCCAATTTTAATGTTACCGTACTCGGAGAAGTAGCACGCCCGGCCACCTATGTAGTACCCAGCGAAAAAGTGAGCATTCTCGATGCCATCGGTATGGCCGGTGATCTCACCATTTATGGAAAAAGAGAAAATGTATTGTTGATAAGAGATTCAGCGGGCGCCAAAAATATGATCCGGTTTGACCTCAACTCGTCTGCCACCCTTTTATCGCCCTACTTCTACCTTAAGCAGGGCGATGTAGTATATGTGGAACCAGCCAAATCAAAAATAGCTTCTACAGATGCTGCCAAAGCAAGGAACATTACACTACTGGCATCAGGTCTTTCTTTACTCGTTGTCATTTTTACAAGACTCTAAGCATGGATATGTCAATACAACATAAAGCTGTAAACATAGAAGCACAGGAAGCGGAAAAAAGCAACCAGCTGATCCAGAAGTTTGCCAACAAATTTTTCAGGCTCTGGCCCTGGCTCATTGTATCCGCCGTTTTGGGCGTAGGATTGGCTTATTGCTACCTCCGGATATCCTTTCCTGCTTATAAGATCCATGCCTCTGTATTGGTACAGGATGACAATAAAAGCACCGATCTCGGTGAAGCAAGCATCCTGCGTGATTTTGGACTGATGGGAAAAAGCAATGTGGACAACGAAGCAGAGATATTTAAAAGCCGGTCCCTCATGGAGCAGGTCGTAAGGGATATGCGCCTCAATGTAAGCTATTATTCAGAAGGCAAAGTAAAGAACACAGAAACCTATGGCGGAAGGCCCGTAGACTTCAGGTTCCTCGTACCTTCTACCGACACCTCCGATATTAAGACCCAGTATGTGCTCCAGTTCAATAAAAGCAGCATTACCAACTTCACCTTAACCAATAACGAACAGGAATACAAAGGCCACCTGGGCGATACCATACAATTACCCGAAGGCCCTGCCGTGGTAACACCCGCAGCAGGTTATGCCAAATGGCAATATGAGACCCCCCTCACCATTGCAGTTGTCCCCGTAGACGCCGCTACCCAGAAATACCTGGCCTCCCTTAAAGTGGAGATCCCCAATAAACAGGTAAGCGTTATCTACCTTACCCTAAGCGATATCATACCCGCTAAGGGAGAAGCCATCCTCAATCAACTGATCGCCGCCTATATGCAGGCCAACGTAACCGATAAAAACAGGATTGCCGACAGCACCATCCAATTTATTCAGGAAAGGTTGCGACTTGTATTTGGCGAGTTGAACGATATTGAAAAAGACATCGAAAGATTTAAGACAGACAATAAACTAACCGACCTCACCGCCCAATCAGGTTTACTCCTGCAAAACACCAGTGAATATGCCAAACAGCAAACTGGTCAGGAAGTGCAGTTATCTGTAGTACAGGCCCTGGAACAATTCTTAAAAGACAACCTCAACAATGCCCGGGTAGTCCCCTCTTCCCTGGTCATGCAGGATGCCAACTTTATAGCCCTTGTTCAAAGATACAACGAAACACAGATGCAGCGCGATAGGATGCTCATGAGCTTAACCGCCAGCCATCCTTCCGTCATCACTACCGAAGAGCAATTGAGCAACCTGCGCATCGAACTCCTTAGCAGCATAGCTTCTGTAAAAAAAGGCATCGAAGTAAGTGTTAGTGAATTGAAGAAGCGAACAGCAGGCATGGAATCTACCATCACCACCATACCAGCTAAAGAAAGGACTTTCCTCGATTATTCCCGTCAGCAGGCCATCAAACAGGAATTGTACCTGTTTCTGCTGAAGAAGATGGAGGAGACCGCCATTTCCAAATCGGCTACCATTGCAAGTGCACGGGTCATCGACCGCGCCAAATCCGACCCCAGCCCCTTCAAACCCAGCAAGACCATGATACTTTTCGTGGGTTTAATGGGTGGCCTCGTTTTGCCTTTTGCCATCAGCTTTGGAAAAGACATGATCAATACCAAAGTGGCTTCTATGGAAGACATTGTTAACAATACCACCATACCTGTACTGGCAGAAATTGGTCATAACAACGCCAACCAGGTCGTAGCCGTCACGATGAATTCAAGGCAGCTGATTGCAGAACAGTTCCGTTCTCTGCGTACCAATCTCCAATACCTGATACCCAATAAGCTGGAAAAAACCATCCTCATCACCTCCAGCATGAGCGGGGAAGGAAAATCTTTCCTGTCTATCAACCTCGCCGCCACCCTCGCCCTGGCCAATAAGAAAGTGATCCTGCTGGAGCTCGATCTCCGCAAACCAAAAATATCAGAAAACCTGGGCTTGCAAAAAACAGGCTTTACCAATTACATCATTTCAGAAGGTGCCGACTGGCGTACCATGATACAAGGTGCCGGTCAACAGATCAACTTTGATGTATTCGCATCAGGTCCACTGCCCCCCAACCCCACCGAATTGCTGATGTTGCCTAAAGTAACCCAGCTCATGGAAGAATTAAAGGCCAGCTATGATTATATCATCATCGATTCGCCCCCTGCCGGTATGGTAACCGATGCAGAGATCATGGCCTCTTATGCCAACCTTACCATCTACGTCGTAAGGCATCATTACACCTACCGCCAGCAGATCAGGCTGGTAGAAAAATTATACCATAAGCAAACCCTGCCCCGTATCAATATTGTGGTCAATGATGTAGACATCAGGAAAGGTCATTACGGGTATGGCTACGGATATGGATATGGAAGCTATCATGCAGAATCATAATAACACAGGCATGCAGATCAGCAGGCTATATATAAATCACAAACATTCCATCAGGAATCTTTCCCTCTACTTCACCGCCAATATTATACAGGTGGTGATAGGGTTATTGCTCAATCCACTACTGTCATCCCACCTGTCGGCCGAAAACTTTGCCGTCATTGGATATTATGATTCATTCAGCCTGTTTATACTTCCCTTCCTCAGTTTTTCCCTGTCTTCCTATTATGCAAAGAACTATTTTACATGGGATGAACCTAAGCGGGAGGAAGCCCTCAACACCCTCGTACTCTTTCAGGGCATTGTAGGACTCTTCACCACTGCCCTCCTGTTGGGTGGCCTCAAGATCTATTTCAACCTGCAGCATATTACCTTTGACTTTTACCCCTTTGCTTTGCTGGCCTTTGGAAAGGTATACCTGCAGTGCATTTTCTCTTTCTACTTCATGCACCTGCGTCTGCAAAAGAGAGCAAAAGCATTTTTTAACATCAACGTATTGTACAACCTGCTCAATGTAGTATTTGTATTGTTGCTCGTAGTAGCCATGCGCGGAGAAGCCATTGGACGCATGGAAGGCTTATTCATCGTAAACCTGATCTTTGGCGTCTATGCATTTAGAAAACAGGTAAAGAAGGCTTCCCTCAATTTCGCCATCGCCAAAGATGCCCTGCGCTTTTGTTGGCCTCTGATGTTATCAGCCCTGCTCACTTATTTCTTTTCAGGCTTTGATACCCTGCTGCTGGAGCGGGTGGATGATGTACACAGCCTTGGCCTGTACAGCGTGGCCGTAAAAATAGCCTCCTACTTCCTCTTGTTCTCCACCTCTATCGACTCTACCTTTGAGCCCGATTTCTACCGCCACGTAGCCAACAACAACAGGAAGGGATTAATGAAAGTGATCCTTACCACCAATGTATTGAAGATAGCACCCGTATTAATATTCCTCGCTACCGCCGAACTGGTAATGGGTATCCTTACCAACTACCGCTACCTCGATGCTACCAGCTTTGCCCGTATCATGGTATTTGCCAGCATCACCCGGTCCATCAGCTTTACCTTGTCCATGACCATCGTAGCCTGCGGCTATTCAAAACTATCACTGGTGGAAAAGCTCACCGGTTCCATACTCGTCATCATAATGTATATAGCACTGATCAATAATTATGGATTTGCAGGCGCCGCCTGGGGACAGGTATTAGCCTACGCTATCATGTCTGTCATCAGCATCGGCTTTCTGGCCTGGTTATACATGAACAAAAAAATATTTCAACCTGGCAATAAAACATCTTAACCCGTAATCATGGTGCAGCATCCCGAAGCGCCGGTTTTATTAGTAACATTCAACCGGCCAGATTATACGAGACAGGTTTTTGAGCAGATCCGGAAGGCACGGATTGCCAGGCTGTATGTATTTAACGACGGGCCCCGCGCAGGCAATACGGAAGATGCAACAGCCAGGACCGCTATTCGCGCCCTGCTGCAGGAGATTGACTGGCCATGCGAACTCCAGGTACTTTTCCCTGAAAAGAACCTCGGCTGTGCCGTAGGCGTATCCTCAGCTATTTCATGGATATTCCAGCACGAAGAGCGCGCCATCATATTGGAAGATGATACCGTTCCTTCACCAGCCTTCTTTACCTATTGTCGCGAGATGCTGGAGCGTTATAAGAACGATACCCGTGTATGGATGGTTAGTGGTAATAACTACAATGAAGAATATGAACTTCCTGCCAGCTATACTTTTTCACGCAGCGCCATCCATATATGGGGATGGGCTACCTGGAAACGTTGCTGGAACCATTATGACATTTCACTCGATGCCTGGCAGCCCTTTTCAGAGGCCGGCGGCTTTAGTAACCTCTTTGGCTCAAAAATAGAAATAGACTTCTGGACACAACGGTACCAACGCCTCTATGCAGAGCGGGACATAGTGACCAGGAAAACTTGGGACTATCAATATGTATTGTCCTTGCAGGTCAATGGTGGCTTGTGCATCGTGCCAGGCAAAAACCTGGTCACCAATATTGGCCACACAGGCACCCATACCGGAGGTGTACACTCCTTTCACAATAGACCCGTAGATGACGCCTTCCTTACCAGCCGGCACCCTGATTTCATATTGGCCAACGCAGGTTACGACAGCCACCATGTACGATCATTCTGGAAAAGGAAAAAGCCTGTCACCACCAGGATCAACAATAAACTAAAGAAAATATTAAGCAGGTAACCCGGAATTCTATCTCGTATGAAAGTACTTTGGTTCACAAATACTCCTTGCTCTGCTGCGGAAAAACTGCAGCTCAAAAGCCATGGCGGAGGCTGGTTAAAAGCCCTTGAACTGGCACTGGGCGGTTATCCAGATATAGACCTGCACATCTGTTTTTATAGCGCACAACCTCATGAGCCATTCAAATATGGCAGCACTACTTTTTTTCCTGTCCAGCGGAAGAACAGGGGCTCTAAGTTCCAAAGGTTAATTCAACGCATGGTACAAAAGAACTACGACCAGCAGGAACTGCAACAATTATTGGCCGTAACGAAAGCCGTACAACCCGACATCATTCATATCCATGGCACCGAAGACAACTTCGGCTTGCTCCAGCAACAAATCCAGGTGCCCGCTGTACTCTCCATACAAGGTATCCTGAACCCCCTGAGTGAAAAATTCTTTGCCGGTATTCCCGCCAGCGATGCAGGGCGTAAAGAAAGCTTGAAAGCCAAGCTCAGTTTCAGGTCAGCAGGGCGTTTACACAAAAACCTGCGAAAGAATGCTGTCCGTGAACAACAGATCTTGAAACTAACGCGTAATGTAATTGGTCGCACCGGTTGGGACAAAAGAGTATCCCGCATCATGGCGCCCGGTAGTCAGTATTATATTAATAACGAAGCCCTGCGTCCTGCATTTTATGAGGCCCGTTGGAGCAAAAAAGCATTTGGTCAGCCTTTGAAGATCGTGACCATCTCCAGCGATGCCATTTACAAGGGTTTTGAGACCATTGTAAAAGCAGCCCGTTTACTGGCCGCCTACCCTGCCCTGCAATTTGAATGGGTCATCGCAGGCCTGAGCGCGAACAGTGATATTGTGCAAACCACCCTCAAATGGTTGAAGGAAAACACCGGCTCACTCAATATTAAACTGATCGGAGGCGTTGGTGAAACAGAACTCGTACAACTTCTGCAGGATGCCGATATCTACTGCCAGGTAAGCCATATTGAAAACAGTCCCAACAGCCTGTGCGAAGCCATGCTCATCGGGATGCCTGTGATAGCCAGCTATGCAGGAGGAACAGCCTCCCTGCTCGACAACGAAAAGGAAGGTCTGCTGGTACAGAATGGTGATGCCCATGCCCTGGCAGGCGCCATCGTTCAAATCAACGACAATTTTCCTCTGGCTGCTGCCATGGGAGAAAAAGCAAGGGCCCGGGCCCGGGAGCGACATAATAAACAAGCCATCACAAACGATTTAATACAGATCTATAAAACAGTGATCAATCATCGTCCCGTTCATGAATCCTAATCCCGCCATACTTGTTTTTGACTTCCTGGATGTAAAAAGCGTGTTACGCTATTTACTCACCTTTGCCATTGTATTGGCCGGAGGATCTGTGGTGGGAGAAGCATTCGCCTTACTCGTGGTGGGCGTCTTTCTATTTTATATAGTGAGCGGGCGGTTGTTTAAAACCATGGAATGGTGGATCATCTGGCTCTTTTGTTTTGGCTTTTACCAGGGACAACTGCTCATTAAGACAGAGGCCATTGCCAAATATGTAGCCAAGCCTACTTTTTTATTGTTCCTCGTTTTTGTCGTTTTCTTTTATAAAATACCAACGCAGGCAAAGCTTTCCCGCTATATCATGAGCTGGATCGCCTTCCTGGCCCTGGCCTTCCTTAGCCTGTTATACCACGGACAATCCCCTTTTGTATTGATCACCGCCAGCGCCTTCTTCCTCCTCTTCATTGTATTGAGGGGTTCCACACTTACTGAAAAGAATTGCTTCCAGTTGCTCAACCTGTTCACAGCAGCAGCTATCTTACAAACATTGGTTTGCATTTTGCAGATAGCCCAGATCATCCCCCCTTCTTCCAGTATGATGGATGATGGCACCGGAGGTCAGTTTGAATGGATAGCCGGCCTCGATGATGTGGCCTGTGGCACATTCGGCCCCGTATCGGGTCACATCGTATCCTGGTATGTATCCCTGATGGCTGTGTTCTTTATGCTCGTATGGACCGTCAACCGCAAATCTAAATACCTCATACTGGCAGGCATTTCCCTCCTCCAGTTTGCCACCATCGATTCCAAAACCATCATGGGTGTTATGGCAGCCATGATGATATACCTCTTCTATTACCTCACCAAACACCGGCAGGCATTCAAACTCCCCGCACGCAAGCTGGGGTCTTTTGGCGTTACCGTAGGTATCATGGCCTTCTTCCTCTTCATGGGATGGCAATATTATTACGAATACCAGAACAGGGAAGGTGGTGCCATCAACAGAAGCAACTTTGACCAGGTATACGAAGCTGAGATCAAAAAATCGCAGGAACTGATCGTGGAGAACATTGGCGACTGGGGCAAAATAAGAGGCTTCTCCTATGTATTCACCGACTTTATAGAGTCCGACCCCTTCGAAGTATTCTGGGGATATAGCCTTCTGGGTTATAGCTTCAACAACAAAATGGCTTATATAGAAAGTAAGGATACACCCATCATGCAATTGAATAACTTTACCAAAAGCCGTTCCACCTTCATTGCCCAGTTTGCCCAAAGTGGCCTCCTGGGTTTCTTCTTCTTCATGATGGCCCTTTACCTCTGGTACAAATTCAATGTAAATATCCGGGTGTTGAATCCTGTAGACCTGGTAAGGATCTCCCTGGTAAAAATATTCCTGCCATTTACCATGGTCGCTGCCTTTCTGTACAATATCACCCTTACCAGCATTACCATGGTAAGTTTTGCTGCCATTGTATCATTGCTTAAACAGTATTCGGATTATATAGAACGAAATAAACAGACAGCCTACAATAGCGAGATATGAAATTCAGGAACCTGGCACATACAATCTATACCCTTCGTACCAGATGGAAGGAACAGTTGGGAAAACGCAACCGGTTGCATGCAGCCTGGTGGGGTGTGAAACTGGGCAGCCAGTCCAGCTTTATCGGCAGGTGCTATTTCAAAAGATATCCAGGCACCAGCATCCGGATAGGCAGCCACTGTTCCTTTCTATCCAGCGCCAATGCCAACCTGATCGGCATTAACAAACCCTGTATTATTTCAACCCATCATTCCCGGCATACTGCCACCATAGAAATTGGAGACTATTGCGGATTCAGCGGCACCGTTATTGGCGCGTTTAAGTATATCAAACTCGGCAAGAACGTACGTTGTGGCGCCAATACCCTGATCAGTGATGCCGATTGGCACCTTGATGATCCCAGGAGCGGCCCGCCTGCCGATGTGATCATAGAAGACAATGTATGGCTGGGAGTTAACTGTGTGGTCCTGAAAGGCGTTACCATTGGCGCCAATACCGTTATCGGCGCCAATAGCGTGGTCACTAAAAGTATTCCTGCCAACGTTATTGCAGCAGGCAACCCCTGCCGCGTGATCCGCCCACTGACCATTAATGATGCAGCGCCTTACAAGGCAGTGAACCAAAGCCATTACTCATGAAGCACAATATTGTATTCCTCGGCGCAACGGATAACTATCCTTTAAAGTTCACCGCTACCAATTCCAAGAACGAGCTGGTAGCAAGAGGCCTGTTGCCCCATGCAGAGAAGATCACCTTTATCAATTCCCCGCTAGGCATTAATAAAACAACACCCGATGGAGAGCTTAGTGGTCACAGGCATGGCTATGAATACCATGTGTTCCGGAAAAGCAGGGGCCTGAGCCTGTTGAAAAATATCCGCGGTGTATACAGGCTGATGAAAGAGAAACGAAGCCCCGATGGCAGTAACATACTGATCATGGAGCACAGCTATATACCCCTATACCTGTTGTATACCCTGTTTGCCAAAAGACTCCGGTACAAGACCGCCGTCTTCATAACCGAATGGCATATCTATTTTGAGAACATGCCTTTGCATAAGAAGATCGACTATGCCATCTTTGATTATACGTTTGGCTATTTTACCCATGCCATCATGCCCATCAGCCATTTGCTGGAACAAAAGCTGGGCCATTTCAAAAAGCCTATGTTGAAAGTACCCGTATTGGCCGACTTTGAAATGCTAAAGCCTATACAGTACGCGCCTGCTGCAACAAACCAGGAGTACTTCATGTATTGCGGTACCCTGGGTTATTTCTCCGTTATACAATTCATCATTAAGAGCTATGCCATTTTTGTGCGCCGGGGTTATCAGCAAAAGCTGCGCCTGGTACTCAATGGCAGCGAAGAACGTATGCAACAGGTAAAACAACTGATAGCTGCAGAGCAACTCGAAGCAAATGTGATCATAGAGCAACGTCTTCCCTTCAACAAGTTATTGGAAGGATACCAACAGGCACTCGCACTCCTGATCCCCTTACGCCCTGAAAAACAGGACAAGGCCAGGTTCTCCCACAAAATAGGAGAATACCTGTCCAGTGGCAGACCCATTGTAACCAGCCAGGTGGGAGAAATTGAACATTATTTCGAGCATAAAAAGAATGCCTTCATTGCAGCCACCTATACCGAAGAAGCCTATGCTGATGTGCTCACCCTGGTAGCAGGCAACAGAGAGTTGGCCAACAAAGTAGGCCTGGAAGGCAGAAAGCTGGGAGAAACAGCATTCAACTATCTCAACCATGGACAGCATATAGCCGATTTTATCAATAAAATATAATCCGATTAATAAAACTTTACAACAGTATCAAGATGAAAATCCTCATGACCGGCCCCAACAATGACCCCGCACAATCGCTGGGAGGCATTGTTACTGTGATAAACATGATACTGAATAACGTGTCTCATGAAACCGACTTTTTCGACCGCGACCTGGGCAGTAAGAATAAGACAGCTACCTGGTTTCAGAAAGTAAAGAAGTTTCGCCGCACCTTAAACAGCCAGCACTACGACCTTATACATTTTCACTTTTCATTCGATAAGAAGTCTGTGATCCGTGAGTTCGCCTACCTCTACCTGGCTAAAAAGAAAAACATTCCCTTTATCATTCACTTTCATGGCGGCGTACTGGCTTACCAGAAAAGCAATTCCTTCCTGGTAAAATGGATGGTAAAAGCAGCTACCCAATTGATCGTATTGAACGAAGATGAAAAAGAATCCATACAACGCCTCTACCAGGTGCCGCCACAAAAAGTGTTGATACTCCGCAACTGTATTGACCTGAACGAAATTCCTGCTTTTACCAACGATACTCCCTCCTACAACCGGATCATCTATTTCGGTCGCCTGCACCTGCCCAAGGGCCTGAAAGAAATTGTAGAAGCATTGAAGATCATCAAGGCTCAGCAACTCAACTTCAAACTGGAAGTCTACGGATCAGGCCCCGATGAAACCTGGTTCCTGGATGCCCTGAAAAGCAGCCTCGGAGATTCCTTTGAATACAAAGGCGTAGTATGGGGATCACAGAAATGGCATTCCCTCAACAACTCCGACATCTTCCTGCTGCCGTCACATGGAGAAGGTATGCCCATGGCATTATTGGAGGCCATGGCCCTTGGCAAAACTGTTGTAGTATCCGATGTGGATGCCTTCAAAAAAGTGGTGATCGATAATGAGAACGGCTTCCTGGCCCAACAAAGATCTTCAGACGACCTCGCCCGCTCCCTGGCAGCCGTATTGTCAAATCCGGCAAAGCAGTCTGAAGTAGGCAAAAAAGCCAGGGCAACTATTGAAAAGGACTACTCTTCAGATTATTATATCAAATCTTTGAACACCGTATACAATAGTCTGCTGAATAATGCGATAAGATAATATGGGCATCTTTAAAAAATTATACCTGCTGATCTTTCTTCCGCTCAACCTGCTTAAGCTACGGCTTTTCCGGGTAAAGCACGGAAAAGTGACCATATTTGGTCCTTTGCTGATCATCAACCGTGGCCACATGGTGCTTGGTGACCGGGCAAGGATCAATTCCGGTAAATACAAAAACCCAATCGGAGGAGATACCAGGAGCTCCATCATGGTGAAGAACAACGCCTCCCTGGTAATAGGAACCAATCTCCGCATGAGTAACTCTGCCATTTATTGTGCCCAGGCCATCACCTTCGGCAACAATGTAATGATCGGGGGAAGCTGCAAAATATGGGATTCTGATTTTCATCCCATCGATCCCGATGTAAGGCTGGCCACCCCCAATGAAGGTTACAAAACCGCGCCCATTCATATTGCCGACAATGTATTTATTGGAGGCGCGTCAATTATTCTGAAAGGAACAACTATTGGAGAAAACTCAGTTATAGGAGCAGGTAGTGTAGTATCTGGTACAATTCCCCCCAATGAGATATGGGGCGGCAACCCGGCTCGTTTCATTAAAAAGCTTAAATAGGATGAACAACAGGAGGTTTGATTTTTTAGGAGTAAAAATATCCGTTATTAATCCGGAGATAGCAGCGCAGAAGATAAAGGAGTATCCTTTTACAGGACCTGCTTATATATGCTTTCCAGATGCTTCCGTAGTAAAGGAAGCCTATACCGATCCCCTGCTGAAGCAGATACTCAATACCGCCTACCTTACCATGCCCGATGGCAAGCCCTCTCAAATAGTGGCCAGGCTGAAAGGGCATAAAACCGTGAGTACCGTTTCCGGCTTTCACCTTTGTCATGCCTTGTTGCAAACAGACCTTACCCATTACTTTTATGGAGGCAACGATGCCACCATAGACAGCATGAAGAAAAAGCTGCAGCAGCAATTTCCCCAGGCTAAGATCCTGGGATATAAAGCACCTCCCTTTGTAAGCGCCGCTGAAATAGCCAACAGTGAGCTGGTAAAAGCCGATATAGAAAACATCCGGGCATTGCAGCCCAACCTGGTATGGATAGGCATCAGCAGCCCCAAACAGGATTACCTGATGCATCATTTTCACCGGCAGCTTCCTCAATCACTGATGTTGGGAGTAGGTGGTGTATTCCTTTACTTCGCCGATGAAACTTTAAGAAGCCCCGAATGGGTTAAAAAGATGGGTTTGCGATGGGCCTACCGCTTACTCAAAGAACCAAAGCGTTTGTGGCCTAAATATTATGCGACCATTAAGTTCCTGTTGCAAAACAGATCTTTCTTCCTTAAACTACTCTTCAGGAAAAAACAGCCTGCGCTTAGCTGATATAACCCGATATACTACAAATGCTTTCAATAAAAAAACATGCACGTAATGTGCATGTTTTTTTATTGAGTTTATATCCTATCAGGAATAATTATCTTAGTCCGACAACTTACGGGCAAAGTGCAGGTTATAAGCCACCATCACGCCAGCCACAGATATTTTAGCCATCATTGGATTGGCCGTAGTGGTATAATAAAAGGCAGAGAAGTCCACCTTGCCATTAAGCGAATAACCTACAGCAGGCATATAGCAAAAAGAGTTATAGTCTGTACCGACAAATGCCCAACCGATCTGCGGCTCCATATAGAAATAGCTGTAGGTATCTTCCTTCCTGAAATCATACCTGTATCCCATCATGCCTGATAATACATCACGTTCCTTCAGACCTTTACCATTATAACTTCCATTGATACTGATAGCATTCATGGAAACGGTACAATAGTCACTGGCACCCAGGGGCAGGGCAAACTTACCTACTCCACCTGCTCCCCATTTATATGCTTTTATCTCTTTGTTGATGGGCATGCCTACTTGTCCGGCCAAACTTAAAAAGGGACCATCACTCCATTGCGAATAGCCGAAGTTGGCCGATAGCAGTAACAGTATAACCCCCATGTAGCGGGCTTTGGAAATTGGTTTCATAATAAGGTACGAATTAGGGATTGAATTATGGGTTATCTAAATGCTCGCTCAAGATAATACGCTCCTTTAGTAAACGCAATAAAACACGTGTTATTTTATAATTTGACGTTTAACTGTTGCGTTGACGTTCATTTTCCCATATCTGGAATGCACGAATGTGTATATTAAATCTGCCCCTTCATACACCATAGAAATGAAAGATTTACGTTAGTAAAAGTAAGCGGCTATAGTATGATTATTAACAACCGTTTAAAGGATACAATATAATATGGTATGGCGTATATATAAGCAGATAAAAATTATGTTCTATTACTATAACATGCGACATATAACTAATAGTTTTACGTTCTTATATCGCGCCATAGAATGAATCGCTATGGCACCGTGATCCATTTATTCTATTGAAAACTTAACCCATATCCTTAATTATGATCCGTTCAGATCGTCGGCTAACCCTTTTGTATGGCATCGGTGACTTTGTCACTTTGATCGCCTCCTTTGCGGGTGTAGTCCTGTTCCATAAAGACCAAAGTCTGAGCAATCAGGATTACCTGTATATGGTAACCTTGGTCTTCGCCTGGATCCTCCTCACATCCAAAAACAAAGTCTATTTACTGCATTTGCACAATGGACTTAAGTACAGGCTCAAAAATCACCTGAAGACACATTTTGAGTTGATAGCAGTGCTATCCATGTTATACCTGCTGCTGGGCATCCCTGCTGATTATACCAAATCGCAGTTCATGCTTTTCCTGCTGGGATACCCTGTCATCAATATGATCACCAACTACCTCCTGTTTACCATTGTAAGACATCTCCGCCTCAATGGCCGGAACGTTCGCAAAGCTTTGGTAGTGGGTGCAGGACGTGTGGGTATGCACATCGAAACTTATTTCCATCAAAACCCCGATTTTGGATACCGCATCATTGGTTTCCTGGATGACAATCCCGAAGATTCAGATTTGCAATACCAGATTATCGGACGCATAACCGATATAGACAAAGTGCTTAAAGAAAGAAAAGTGGATGAAGTGATCATTGCACTGCCCACTCACCTCGATGAAAAAATACAATACGTAGTTGATAAGGTAGATTATTTTGGTATTCGGGTAAGGTTGGTACCTGATTACTTTCGCCTGCTGGGCAGGAACTATAAGACGACCAGCTTTGGTGATATGCCCATCATCAACATCCGTGAAATATCGCTCGACCAGTTTCGCTTTGCTTCCCTGAAACGCATTTGCGATGTTATCTTTTCAGTTACAGCTTTACTGATGCTGGCGCCCTTATTTCTCATATTGGCTATTCTGATCAAATGGGAATCTGCAGGCCCCGTATTTTATTGCCCCATTCGCCTGGGACAAGGTGGCCGTCAGTTCAAGCTCTATAAGTTCAGGAGCATGTACCAGAACGATGCCGCGGTAGCCGGCAAGGCATCCACCACCAAAGACGATCCCCGTGTAACACGCATCGGAAAGTTTATCCGTAAATATAGTCTTGACGAATTGCCCCAGTTCATCAACGTATTGCTGGGCGATATGAGCGTGGTAGGCCCCCGCCCCCACCGTATCTTCCTCAATGAGATGATGCAGCGGGAAGTGGACAACTACATGATCCGTCATTACCTCAAACCGGGCATCACCGGTTGGGCACAGGTGAATGGATGGAGAGGACCCACCGATACAGAAGAACAACGCAATAACCGTACAGCCCACGACCTTTGGTATGTGGAGAACTGGACGCCCTTGCTCGACATTAAGATCATTTTCCTTACTGTATTCAGTGAGAAAACACATAAGACAGCTTTTTAATAACAACAAATAATAGTAAAGGGTGGATTCCGCTAGTAGGGATCCACCCTTGCTGTTTCGTACACCTGCCTACCCGCTCCTGGTCCGATTCACCATTGATAATCAACATTTTTTCAACCATCCAGCCAATTCCCGGTGAATACCTTAACTTCGCTCAATTTTTTGAACAATGGTGTTGCTTATTCAACAGGCTTACATTACAGATCCATCCTCTCCTTTTCACGAAACCAGGCAGGATATACTTATTGAGGCAGGCGTTATTAAAGACATTCAACCTCGTATTGAGGCAAAAGCCGATCAGGTAATTGCCGGGCAGGGATTGAACGTTTCGCCGGGTTGGGTAGATCTCTTTGCCCAATTTGCCGATCCTGGTTACGAATACAAAGAAACGCTGGAAACCGGCGCCGCCGCCGCAGCAGCAGGCGGCTATACCGACGTATTCGTTATCCCAAATACCAAACCAGTCATAGACAACAAATCGCAAGCTGAATACATCAGGCAGCGATCAAAGGGTTTACCCGTCAACGTGTACCCTATTGGCGCCGTGTCAAAAGGGACTGAAGGCAAGGACCTTGCCGAGATGTATGATATGCGTGCCAGCGGCGCCATCGCATTCAGCGATGGTCTCCACCCTATTCAAAGTGCCGGGTTGATGATGAAAGCCCTCCAGTATGTAAAAGCATTCGACGGGGTGATCATCCAGATACCAGACGATAAAAGTGTAGGCTCCAACGGGCTCATGCACGAAGGCATTGTCTCCACCCAATTGGGATTGCCCGGCAAACCCATGATGGCAGAAGAGTTGTTGGTAGCCAGGGACATCAAACTGGCGCGTTATACTGACTCCAAACTTCATATTACCGGCGTTACCTCTCCCCGCTCCCTGGAATACATCAGAAGAGCCAAAGAAGCAGGACTGGCAGTTACCTGTTCGGTAACACCCTATCACCTGTTCTTTACAGATAACGACCTGCAGCAATACGATACCAATCTGAAAGTGTATCCCCCCCTGCGCACAGCCCAGGAAGTAAGTGCACTGAAGAAAGCCATCCTGGATGGCACCATCGATTGTATTGCTTCGCACCACATGCCCCATGAATACGATAGCAAAGTACTGGAGTTTGAATACGCCAAAAATGGAATGATGGGCCTGGAAACTACTTATGCAGTAATAAGAACCGCCATGCCTGAGGTACCCGAAAACAAATGGGTGGAACTGCTGAGCACCAATCCCCGTACCATCTTTGGATTGGAAAGCGCCTCCATACAGAAGGGCGCCAAAGCCAGCATTACCCTGTATGAACCGGCCACTACCATGGTCGTTGATGAGAAACGCTTCCGGTCCAGGTCAAAGAACTCTGCCTTTATTGGCAAAACCCTGACCGGCGCGGTAAAAGGTATTGTTAACGGCTCAAGCGTATATTTAACCTAATTAAAACAAGCCTGTATGGAAAAGAAGACCACTTCCGCTGTCACAGTTGGCTTTCTCACAGGACTGGTACTCGTTGTACTGGCCCTCGTAGTGTATTTTACCAAACTTTACCTGGAAAAGTGGGGACAATACCTTGGCTTGGGTATTTTCATGGCAGCCATCATATGGGCAGTGATCAATCATGGTAAAGAAACAAACCATTCGGCCGGATTCGGCACCTTGTTTGGATTCGGCTTTAAGACAGTAGCCGTAGTGATCTGCATCATGGTCATTTATACAGCGCTTTCAGGTTACCTCTTTCCGGATGTAAAAGAGGCCATCATAGAAAACAGCCGGGCCGAGGCACTGAAACAGCCCAATGTTTCGGAAGCCGATGTAGAACAGGGTTTGCAGATGTTTGCGAAGAACTATACTATGTTCATTATTATGATCATTCTCTTTTGGTACCTTGTTCTTGGTGTGATCGCCTCCTTAATTGGCGCTGCTGTGACCAAAAAGATCCCTCAATCGCCATTCGAAAATTCCTTTAAACCATAATATGGACGTTACCATCGTCGTACCATTATTAAACGAAGAAGAATCACTTCCGGAACTGTGCGCCTGGATAGAACGGGTAGTGGATCAACACCACTATTCCTATGAGATCATCTTAATTGACGATGGCAGTACAGATAATTCCTGGGATATGATCTCTTCCCTGAGCCATGCCAATCCTCATATTAAGGGTATCCGCTTTCAGCGCAACTACGGCAAATCGGCCGCTCTCAATGAGGGGTTTAAAGCAGCCCAGGGAGATGTGGTCATCACCATGGATGCCGACCTGCAGGATAGCCCGGATGAAATACCTGAGCTGATACGCCTGATCACCGTAGATGGTTATGACATGATCAGTGGGTGGAAAAAGAAACGGTACGACAATACCCTTACCAAGAACATCCCTTCCCGTTTCTTCAATTGGAGTACCCGTCGCATATCCAAGATACCTTTACACGATTTTAACTGCGGGCTCAAATCCTACAAGCGAAAAGTAGTGAAGAGCATCGAAGTATATGGAGAGATGCACCGCTATATTCCCGTACTCGCCAAATGGGCTGGTTTCCGGAAGATCGGTGAAAAAGTGGTAGAGCATCGCAAACGCAAGTACGGCACTACCAAGTTTGGCTGGGAACGCTTTGTCAACGGTTTCCTCGACCTCGCTTCCATCATGTTTGTGAGCAAATATAGCAAGCGCCCCATGCACTTCTTTGGATTGATTGGCACCATTAGCTTTCTCGTCGGGTTGATCATGATCCTGATCCTGATCATAGGTAAAATTGCGGACCCCAATAAAGGGATCTCCAACCGCCCGCCCTTCTATATATCATTAACGGCGATGGTGATCGGAACACAGTTGTTCATGGCTGGCTTTCTGGGCGAGTTGATCGCCAGGAATGCTCCGGGCAGGAATAGCTACCTGATCGAGCAGAAAATCGGAATTGAATAAATGAATGTCAGGCTGAGCCTGTCGAAGCCCCTTCGCCAGGCTCAGGGTGACAATAACATTCACAACGTTGACCTTCATCCATGGCACACAAAAAGATCGTTATTATTGGTCCCGGTCATCCCTTACGGGGCGGACTTGCCACATTCAACCAACGGTTGTGCAAGCAGTTTATAGATGAAGGACACAGCTGTACCATCTATTCCTTTTCCCTGCAATACCCTTCCTTCCTTTTCCCGGGCACTACCCAATATTCGTCGGAGCCGGCACCCAGGGATATGGAAATATATTCCGTGATCAATTCCGTACATCCGCTCAACTGGCTGCAGATAGGCAATACCATCAGTAAGGTAAAACCCGATATCATACTGGTACGTTACTGGCTGCCCTTTATGGGGCCGGCACTGGGCACTATTTTACGTCGTGTAAAAAAGAACAGGCATACCCGTATCATTGCCCTTACCGATAACGTTATTCCCCATGAAAAACGGCCTGGTGACACCCCCTTTACCAAGTACTTCCTGAAACCCTGCGATGCCTTCATCACCATGAGTGAAAAAGTAATGCAGGACCTGCGGCAATTTGAACCCACCAAACCCGCCAGGCTGGTCAATCACCCCCTTTACGATAGTTTTGGCGATGCAGTATCCAAAGCAGCAGCCAGGCAACACCTGGGCATACAACAGGAAGATAAGATCCTCCTGTTCTTTGGCTTCATACGCAAATACAAAGGGCTCGACCTCCTGCTGGAAGCCATGAAGGTGATCAAGGATCGACTCCAGGCCCCAGGCTCCCAACTCCAGCCCCCTTACTCAACACTCAAACTCCTTGTAGCTGGTGAATTTTATGAGGATGGCAAAGCCTACCAGGAACAGATACAACAGCTGGACATAGCAGATATGCTCATCCTGCGCACCGATTTCATACCCGATAGTGAAGTAAAATACTATCTGTGTGCGGCCGATTGTGTGGTACAACCCTATCGCAATGCCACCCAAAGCGGCGTTACTCCCCTGGCCTATCATTATGAAAAGCCAATGATCGTCACTAATGTGGGAGCCCTGCCCGCGCTGGTACCACATGAAAAGGTGGGGCTCGTATGCGAACCAACGCCGGCCTCACTGGCCGATGCCATTGAACGCTATTTTGAGTTGGGCGAAGCATACTTCCTGCCACAGCTCCGGCAGGAAAAAGAAAAGTACTCCTGGCATAGCCTCGTAGAGACGATATTTGACCTGGCTGCGTCAAAATCTCCTGCATGACAGAGTTAAGCTTTTTATTCGCATCTTCGCAGCGGAAAAATTGAGTTTCAACCATGTACCGGAGTAAAGCACCTTTACGGATTGGATTAGCCGGTGGCGGCACCGATGTAAGCCCCTATTGCGACCTGTATGGCGGGGCTATCCTGAATGCCACCGTTTCTCTCTATGCCTATGCCAATATTGAACCCCTCAGGGAAAATATGATCATCCTGCAGGCCATGGACAGGCAGGAGGAACAGCAATTTGACCTCACCGGGCAATTGCCGCTGGATGGTAAGCTCGATCTCCTTAAAGGCGTGTACAACCGCGTACGGCAGCAATATGATATGCCCCTTACCGGCTTCAGGCTCTCCACCTTTGTAGATGCACCGGCCGGATCGGGCCTCGGTACCTCCTCTACCCTCGTAGTGGCCATTCTCGGCGCTTTTGCAGAGATGCTACGCCTGCCCCTGGGGGAATATGATGTAGCCCACCTGGCCTATGAAATTGAACGAAAAGACCTGCAAATGGCAGGTGGCCGGCAGGATCAGTATGCCTGCACTTTTGGCGGTGTGAATTATATGGAATTCTATGCAGATGATAAAGTGATCGTCAATCCCCTGCGCATCAAACAACAATACCTTTTTGAACTGGAGAATAACCTCCTGTTGTATTATACCGCTACCAGCCGTGAATCGGCCAGGATCATTGAAAAGCAAAGTCAGAATGTAGTGGACAAACAGGAAAAATCCATTGAGGCCATGCACCAGTTAAAAATTCAGGCCCAACTCATGAAAGAAGCCCTGTTAAAAGGCCGCGTGCATGAAATTGGGGAGATCCTGGATTTCGGATTCCGTCAGAAGAAGCAAATGGCCGAAGGTATTTCCAACACCCTGATCGATGACATTTATGAATCGGCCAAAAAGGCCGGTGCTTCCGGGGGCAAGATATCAGGCGCCGGCGGAGGTGGTTTTATGACCTTTTACTGCCCCGGCAATACCAAGTATGCCGTTATAGATTCCTTGTCTAAATTTGGCGGAGCTGTCAAACATTACCAGTTCACCCAGCATGGCATGACCTCCTGGACAATTTAACAAATATCCATACAACCCATATCCAATTCAATATCATCTTATTCATTACATTATGCAAGACAAAATAAAAAGGATCGTCAGTGAATCGATAGCTGTAAAAACCGCTGTATTGCAGGATGAAGCCCTGCTCAAAACAACCGATGATATAGCAGCAGCCATGGTAGCTGCCCTGAAAAATGGCAACCATATTTATTTCTGTGGCAATGGAGGCAGTGCAGCCGATGCGCAACACCTGGCAGCAGAATTTTCCGGCCGTTTTTACAAGGACCGGGAAGCATTGCCTGCAGAAGCCCTGCATTGTAATACGTCCTATTTAACGGCGGTAGCCAACGATTACAGCTATGATGTGATCTATGCACGCCTTATCCAGGGCATTGGCAAAAAAGGCGATTTCCTCGTAGGTCTTTCTACTTCCGGCAACTCCATCAATATCATGAAGGCATTTGAAGTGGCCCGTGCCAAGGGCATTGTAACGGTGGGCTTTACCGGTGAGACAGGTGGAAAGATGAAAGAGCTGAGTGATTACCTCATCAATGTGCCTTCTAAAAATACACCCCGCATCCAGGAAAGTCATATCATGCTGGGACATATCGTTTGTGAACTCGTAGAAGAACAGTATTTCGGATAGCTATGGCAGGTCTCATCAAAGAATGTATTATACTGGCCGGAGGGTTGGGTACAAGGCTGCGAAGCGCTGTCCCCGATCTGCCCAAGTGTATGGCACCTGTGGCCGGCAGGCCTTTTCTGGCCTGGGTGATCGACTATTTCCAACAGCAGGGCATTGAAAGATTTATCTTTTCGCTAGGCTACCGGCATGAAGCCATAGAGGCATTCCTGCACGAACAGTATCCTCATCTCCAGATTGCCTGCACCATTGAAGAGGAACCGTTGGGCACCGGCGGCGCCATTAAACTGGCCTGCAGCAAAGCCCTTCAACAGGATGTATTGGTATTGAACGGAGATACTATTTTTACGATACAGCTTGATCAGCTGTCGTCCTTTCATGCAGCCCATGCAGCCGATTGTACCCTCTGCCTGAAGCCCATGCAGCACTTCGACCGGTATGGCGTGGTAGAACTGGCGGCCGATCAATCCATCAGTTCCTTCCAGGAAAAACAATATTACGAGGCAGGTTATATCAATGGCGGTGTGTATGCCCTGCAGGTAGCTTCTTTTTTACAGGAGGCCTTACCCGAAAAGTTTTCCTTTGAAAAAGATTACCTGGAACAACAATACGCACAGCGAAAAATGTATGGCCTGATCCAGGACCGGTATTTCATTGACATTGGCATACCACAAGACTTTGAGAAGGCCAACCAGGAATTCAAAACCCTGCAATTCTAAGGTGTACCAAACTGCCGGCCAGCGTCCCGTTATTCTGGATAAACTCAAAGGCGGTTTCGACAAGCACAACCCGCTAAGGCGGGGTAAACGCTGACATTCGTTTCATAACTCACTATTCAACATGCTAGACCTTTCACAAATCGACAATAGCTGGACATTATTTCTTGACCGTGATGGTGTGATCAATCACGAAAAACACCAGGATTACGTATATAATTATGATGAGTTCAGGTTTTATGAGGGTGTTCCGGAAGCATTGAAGATACTGGCCGCCCGCTTTGACCGTATCATTATCACCACCAATCAACGAGGTGTAGGAAAAGGATTGATGACAGAAGCCGACCTCCACCAGCTGCATACCCTCATGCTGCAGGATATAACAGCTGCCGGCGGGCGTATTGACAAAATTTACTACTGTACCTCCCTCGACAACAACCATCCCAACCGGAAGCCCCATCCCGGCATGGCTTTCGAAGCCGTAAAAGATTTCCCTGTCATCGAGCTTCCCAAATCCCTTATCGTAGGCAACAATATCAGCGATATGGAGTTTGGCCGCAATGCCGGCATGCATACCGTATTTGTTAAAACTACCCACCCGCAACAGCCACTACCCAACCCTTTGATCGATCTGGCCGTCATGGATTTACCTGAATTTGCAAAAGCTTTGCAATTGGCATAAAATTTAAGCGTAGCTTTTGCGTTCCTTGAAGGATACGGTAATACCTTTGCCTGTATATCCTATTACGTTGATTGTACTTTTATTATGAATAAACGGATTATAAAATATCTTTCCGCTGGTTGCCTGGTGCTGTCGTTCCTCCTGAGCTCGCCCGTTTTGCAGGCGCAAATTAGCGCAGCAGACAAGGCCATCCTGAAGAAAAAGGAAGACTCTTTAAAAATATTTTCGGCCCGCATGGTATTCGACTCCATTACGGCCAACAGGTTCCGCAGCGACAGCCTGTTTGTACGCACTTTTGTACGCGCCCTGCTTACCAGGAACTCGTTTTATTATCCTTTTGATTCATTGAACATTTCCAGGTTGTATGCACCCGACAGCAGCTTCCGCATTTTCACCTGGCAGATGAAGAAGGATGAATATGTGTATATGCAAAAAGGCGCCATACAAATGCAAACGAAGGATGGCTCCCTGAAGTTATTTCCCCTGTTTGATGCTTCAATGTACACGAAGAACCCCATGGATTCTGCCCGCTCTGCACGCAACTGGATCGGTGCTATCTACTACCGCATCATCATGAAGGAGTACAATGGTAAAAAGTATTATACCCTGCTGGGCTTTGATGATTACAGTGTGAACAGCAATAAAAAATGGATGGAGGTATTGTCCTTTAATGAAAGACAAGAACCTGTATTTGGAGGGCCATTTTTCTCCTATAAGGATGACTCCGTCAAGAAAGCGGTGCAATCCCGGTTTAGCATTGAATACAAAAAAGACGCTAAAACCTTCCTCAACTACGATCCTGAAATGGATATTATACTGGTGGATCACCTCATCTCTGAAAGTGATGAACCGGAAAAGAAATGGACCTATATTCCCGATGGTGATTATGAAGCCTTCAAATGGCAAAATGGCCAGTGGGTGCATGTCAATAAGCAGTTCAACCAGCGGTTAAAAGATGGCGAATTCCCCAAAGAAGCCCTCATGCTCGATGATGCCGGCAATGTGAATGAACGGCAGCTGGAAGAAGCCTCCAAACGCAATATGGAAAAGGCCAAAAAGAAGCCGGAGCCGCCTAAGAAGAAGGACAATTAGGTCTGAATCCCAATGCTATATACTATTTACCCCAGCAGCTTGCTCTTGGCCCTGTTGTACTCCTCTTCGGATAGGACGCCTTGCTGCCTGAGCTGAAACAGCTTTTCCAACTCGGAAGCAATGTTATGACCGGAAACCTGGCCAGTGGAGGCAGTTCCCGCCGAAGTATTGGCTTGCCATCCCATAGCAGCCGCCATTTGTTTGGCCTGGCTGGATACCTGGAGGGTTTTATACTCAGATTGGGCCAGTGTAATGGTATCTTTCAATCGTTTGGGATGATGTACATTGAAGTAGTCTGTGGCCCCTATTTCTGCGGCTGTTTGTATTTCTACATGACCATAATTGAAGATACGTCCCCATATATTTTGATCGTACGACACATTGTTGATCTTTTCCAGCGGGCTTTCCTTGGCGTAATGATTGATGAGCCCTGTTTCATCGATCACCCGGTAATTGGTCACTACCCAGATATCTACCTTCCAATTCCAATAAGCAAACAGGAAATATACAATGCCTGCTACAGCCGCTATCCATCCCCAGTATTGAATAAAGCCAATAAAGTAAGAGGCCACCAAACCTACCAGCGCCAGCAGGGCCGGCACCACCATCTGCAACCAGCTCCGGTGGGTGATCAGTAATATTTGCTCTTCTTTCTGAAGCGGTGTACGCATGAGGATCGTTTAAACAATAAATGTAATAATTTCCATTCAAGTGCAGGGTACTGTTTCTACACCCGCTCTCTTTCCACCTCTCACTTCGCTGCCTCAGTGCCTCTATACCTTATTGCCTTTTCTATTACCGGAAGCATGATTGCTTACCGAGTAAGTCCTTCACCAGTTTATTCCACTTCTCCTGCATAACAATATTGGCACTATGGCGGGTCTCTGTATCATATTGAGTTTGCCAGGCATTCAACTCATTCATCTTTTGTGCATGGACCTGTTCCAGTTTTTCCATGTAATTGTCTTTGGTAAGCCGCAACTGCCTTAAAGTGTCCACCAGTTCACAGGCTTTTAAGACTGTGAGCTCAAAATGCCTTTGTTCATGCGCCAACACCATCTCGTTTCTTTCGTGTTTTTGAGCAAACCAGGAACGCGCTTTATCGAAATAAGCCATCACTTGCACGTTCACCCTGATCTCTCCATCTTCTATTTTGCTGGCATATTTAACATTGATAGAGCTGGCCGTTTGTGCTGCAGCGCGGCTCAGCTCATCAGCTTTACCTATAAAATCATTGACAAGCAATGGCCGGCCAGGCGAATAAGCCAGTCGGCCTGAATCGCTGGAAATCGATATGATTTCCACGGTAAGCGACACGGGTGCGTTGGGCGCATGGAGACGTTTATTTTTACCCCACCAGCTGTCAAATTCATGCATGCTATTATTGATATTATCCCGGATCAGGTCTTCCACATTTTTGAAGAGGTCGCCCATGGTTTGCACTTCACCCCGTCCTTTATAATCGGTCAATTTTGTGTCATTGATATAGAAGCTAAGGGTGACCAGGGATTCCACCTTCGTCCTTATACCACCCGGCAGTTCTTTGATGTTCAGGTCGGTGATGTGCAGCTCCATGGGTGTGGCGGCTGTATCCTGGCGATAGTTCTTTTGAATGTACCGCCCGAGGGCAGCAGTAACGCCCCCTTCATAATTCACAGCCACATTCTTTTTCCCAAACAGCCCTGTCCTAAGCGTTCCTATAGCGCCCGTGTCGGCCCTGTCGTCCTTAATGGCAACAATGCGGTAATGCAGCAATTGCTTGCCGGCATTTTCATCCCGGAAGCGGATATAGCGGGTATCCTGTGCCTGTAACAAGGGGGTTAGGGACGAGAGTACCATCACCAGGAAAAATAGTTTTCTGTACATACAACAGCAATATAGGAAAGATGGGGCAAAATGAAAACGGGCATATAACTTTCATTATATGCCCGTATTATGAACTTTGACGCCGGGTGGCGAACTTTTACTGATCAATCATCCAGCTTCAATACGGCGAGGAAAGCTTCCTGCGGTACTTCCACGTTTCCGATCTGGCGCATACGCTTCTTACCTTCTTTCTGCTTTTCCAGCAGTTTCCGCTTACGGCTGATATCACCACCATAACATTTGGCAGTAACATCTTTGCGCATGGCGGAGATGGTTTCCCGTGCCAGGATCTTAGCACCTACGGCTGCCTGTATGGCAATCTGGAATTGCTGGCGTGGTAATAACTCTTTTAATTTCTCGCAGAGCTTACGGCCAAAGTCCTGTGAACGGGCACGGTGAATAAGGGCGCTCAAAGCATCCACTTTATCATTATTGAGGAGAATATCCATTTTCACGATATCGCTGTCACGATATCCGATGGGATGGTAATCGAAAGAAGCATAACCACGGGTTTGGCTTTTCAGCTTATCATAGAAGTCAAATACGATCTCGGTGAGGGGCATTTCGAACTGCAGTTCTACCCGCGTGGTGGTAAGGTAGCTCTGGTTGAGCAGGATACCCCGTTTGCCCAGGCAAAGGGTCATGATATTACCGATGTATTCGGGTTTGGTAATGATCTGGGCTTTGATGAAAGGCTCCTCGATCCTGTCGGTCTTCACCGGATCGGGGAACTCAGTAGGGTTATTGACAATTACCTTTTCGCCTTTGGTAGTATAGGCGATGAAGCTAACGTTGGGAACGGTGGTAATAACGGTTTGATCAAACTCTCTTTCCAGGCGTTCCTGGATGATCTCCATGTGGAGCATACCGAGGAATCCGCAACGGAAACCAAAGCCGAGGGCCTGGGAAGTTTCCAGTTCGTAGGTAAGTGAGGCATCGTTCAACTGCAGTTTGTCCATGCAATCGCGCAGCTCTTCAAACTCATCGGTGTTTACAGGGAAGATACCGGCAAATACCATGGGTTTTACTTCCTGGAAACCTTTGATCATTTCAGTGGTTGGGCGTGCGGCGTTGGTAATGGTATCACCCACCTTTACCTCTTTGGCATTTTTGATGCCGGTAATAAGATAACCTACGTCGCCGGCGGATACTTCCTTCTTTTCGGTCATCTTCAGTTTCAGGATCCCAACTTCCGCCGCTTCATAGTTCTGATCGGTGGAAACAAACTTTACAATATCGCCTTTCCTGATGGTGCCGTTCAGTACCCGGAAGTACACGATGATACCCCGGAAGCTATTGAATACGCTGTCGAATATCAGGGCTTGCAAAGGCGCTTCAGGATCGCCCTTGGGGGCAGGGATGCGACTTACGATGGCATCGAGGATACCATCCACCCCGATACCGGTACGGCCGCTGGCCAGCAGTATATCTTCCGGTTTGCAGCCGATCAGCTCGATGATCTGGTCTTTCACCTCTTCGATCATGGCCCCGTCCATATCAATTTTATTGATAACGGGTATGATCTCAAGGTCATTCTCTATAGCGAGATAAAGATTGCTGATGGTTTGTGCCTGGATACCCTGGGTAGCATCTACCAGCAGCAGGGCGCCTTCGCAGGCAGCCAGGGCCCGGCTTACTTCATAGCTGAAGTCGACGTGGCCGGGGGTATCGATCAGGTTCAGGATGTACTCCTGACCGTCTGTATGCTTGTAATTGATCTGAATTGCGTGGCTCTTGATGGTAATACCCTTTTCCCGTTCCAGGTCCATGTCATCCAGTACCTGGTCCATCATTTCACGTTCACTGATGGTGTTGGTAGTCTGTAACAATCTGTCTGCCAGGGTACTCTTTCCGTGGTCAATGTGGGCGATAATACAAAAATTGCGAATATTCTTCATGTACTTGCTTCCTCTGTTTAGGAGGTGCAAAAGTAGTTGATTTTAGGGTGACTTTGAGCATTGAAAGCTTTCTTTTGATTCCCCAGATGGGGATATCCTATTATTGACGTAACTAATTCAAATACAGCCGTCCCGGCAAACCGGGGTGTGTTTTATATGACCTGCATAAAAAATCCCTGCACGGGGCAGGGACTGTCGATATCTTGCTGATGGCGGTTGTCTTAGTTCTTATCGTACACAAAAGTGTTCTTGGTTTCACCGCGGGGGGAGGTAGAAGTGGCATCGATGGACAGGGCTTTGCCGCCTTCCAGTAATTTCCAGATCTCTACGCTCTTTATCTCGATGGTATTGCCATCTCTTTCAAAATTGGTGGTGGAATTGATGGTGAGTTCTTCGCCGCTGGCGCTCCAGGCCGCTGTAGACACTTTCTTGTTGTTGCCAAATACGGTGCTTTCGGAAGGCTTGCCATCGGTAGTGATCTTTTCAGAACTGGTCCTTGATTCACCATTGGGGGTATTGGAAGTACGCTCGATCACAATGGCATCCCCATCGGCAGTTACCTTGATCTTTTGTGCATTCATCCTGAAACGTCCTTCACTGAGCTTGCTTTTCTTCTCGTTGAAAGTCCATTCTCCTTTAAAGTCGGCATTAACAATGATGGTTGCTGCAGTTCCCATGATGGCGATACCTGCCAATACAATGGCTGCTAATTTGCTTTTCATAAACGCTGGTTTTGAGTGTGTTAAAATGAAAAGGAAGGTAAGAATTTATCCCGTATACTGTCTGCATATAATTTACATTGATATGATTGAACCAGCTTTTACCTGGCTTCCCGGCATTTTATTACCCCTGCTTCTCCCACAAATGGAATAATTAAACAGAATTGGGAAATGATAGGCATACCCTGACCTTGTAAACGGCTTGTAATCAAGGGGGAAAAATTGGTACGCGCTTTGAATAACCCATGCCAACCTTAACAGTATGATAATACACACATCAGTACCCAGCCGCCACGCAAAGCAACAACCCGACAAGGTAGCTTCTGTTAGTGTAGCTTTCCCTGATCAATTCCTGAGAAGGCGCGTGTTGTTTGGTGCATTGCTTTTAACGGCACTGTATATGTGTTTTCTGTAAAAAGGCCGAACTACCGGGCAAGTGTATGGTATCTGTGTAAGAGAAGGCATTCCCACTACTACAAAAAATATTATATAAGTACGATCCAACAGACGTCCTGTTTCCACGGGACGTTCATTTTTACAGGCAGTACCAGTTTTATTTACGGAAATACACCAATCAAATTCTATTTAAAGACAACAGACTTTTCCTTACATTCGCGATAAACTTAATGTGAATATGGACCTGAAAACCCTTTTTGCGCAGGCTGTTGAGGAAAGCAAAAACCTCTCCGACCGGCCTAGCAATGATACTCTCCTGCAATTGTATTCGCTATACAAACAAGCTACAGAAGGTGATGTAAATGTAGATCCGCCCGCTAATCCCTTTGATTTTGTATCCAAAGCCAAGTTTGAAGCATGGGCCGGGCTGAAAGGTAAGACCCAGGAGGCGGCCATGCAGGATTATGTGGACCTGATCGGAAAGCTGAAGAATTAAACAGCTTCCTTACTTTTGATCGCGCTGTATTATCAATTTTATTTCCTGCAATGCCTGGCCGAGGCAGGCTCCCGATGCAATTTGCGTGGCCAGGTCGTGCATATTGTGGACCATTTGCCGGTATTCGGTATCTGACAAGGCTTGTAACTTCTCTTCTATTTCAAACAGACTACGTATAGTAATGCCAATCTTGTATTGTGACACCAGCGCTGCAGCGCCGGCATTTTCATATACAATAATGGGCATGCCGCTCAGGATATACAGGGAGGTTTTGTGGTGGGTGATGTACTGCATATAATGCCCCATACTTCCTTCGGGCTGCTCCACTCCTTCCCCATCCCATATTAATCCAAAGGAACCTTGCAGCACCTGTGGCAGGTCGTAAGGGTCTCTCACCCCTTTATATTTCACATTCGAGCAAGCCTTCATGCGGGTGGTAACATGGGGTCCGTATACATTGAAGGTGAGTGAGGGACAATGACGGGCAACAGCCTCCATGTTGTCCAGGAAGCCGCTTTTCTCCAGGTTACCGGCAAATGCAATGGACCTGGAGTTGGTCCGCTGCTCTGTATCAGGTGCAGTGAGGAAATCAAAAAAGCGGATCATAGCAGAACGTTGGTGGGGCACCTGCGACTGCAGCCATTGCTGCATGGCCAGGTTATGTACTATAAAGTACCGGTAAGTCCTGAATTGGCGGATCTCTTTTTGCAGCACAGCCTCATCGCCATGCTTAAGGCCGTTGATATCTGCAATAATGCACACGATGGTGATGCTTTTGCGGTAACCTAATAGTTTCACCAGTATTTTATTCATGCCGGCATACATAGGGTGTTGAAAAAAAACAACGGCATCGCGGGGAAGCAGGAAAAATGCGATTACCAGGAAACCCAACCGGCCCCACTTGGCCCAAAAGGAAAAGCTGTGATGAAAGGGAAAGCGCAAGGGGGTAACCCCATTGGCCAGCAAAACTTTCTCTATATCCATATTGCCTATACTGCCGTGGAAAACCTCTTCCGGCATATGCTCCTGGATAAAATAGTATCGCTTATCACGCACCATAGTTATAGACCGGTTGTTAGTTGTTGTATATTGTTTGCAGGCTCTTCCGCTTTACAGCCTCCCATACGATCACCGCAAAATGATTGCGCATGACAAAAAACTGCACAAGTCCATAAACTACTATGCAGGCAGCTATGGATAATAACAATACCAATAAAGGAGCCTGTGCCAGCTGCTGTATGCCCCATATCACGGGGATAAATACCAGCGCACTTCCGAAGGCATGCGACAGCTCTTTCGTCTCAAACAATTGCAGCTCACCTGCTACTCTCCTGGCATAATAATAATTGATGACCAGTGTAGTGACCTCAGCCGCTACAATCGCACAACAAGCGCCCACATCAGCCCAATACCGCGATAGCAATAAAGACAATACGATAAAGGCCAGGCTGCCGGCTATGGAACTGCGGAGGTATAGCTTTTCCTTCCCCCAGGCAATGAGCACCTGTTTGCTGAGAAAAAGATTGCAGGTCCTTAATAAAGGGAACAGGGCGAGTATCCTTATGTCGGAGACCACCGGCATGAACTGTGGACCCAGGAATATTGCGATCAAAGGTTCTGCCAGCAAAAAGATGCCCGCACAGAGGGGCACTGCAAAAAAAATGAGGAACTGGCTATTGCGGGAAATAACAGCCTGCAGCTGCGCTTTGTTGCCTTCCTTAATAAGGGTCACTATGCGGGGGAAAAATACGATCAGCGAATCGGTTAATAGTACGGTAGATGACCGCACGATCTTCATGGAGAAAGCATAATATCCTACGGCAACCGCGGTGCTCATCAATTGCAGGAACACATTGTCGAGCAGCAAGGTGACACCATCGGTAAGACAAATGAACCAGATGAATTGGGTATGGGCAATGTGTTTTTTCCAGTTTACCTTTTTAAAGCTGACGGGCACGGATTTGAAAAGGTAATAGATATTACCGAGACTATTGAGGACAGCAGCACCTGCAATGATTCCATAATAGAGGTAATAATCTTCCGGCTGTTTGATGAGGATAAAGATGGAAACCAGTCCCAGGCCGCGGGTGACGAGCGAGCGCAGGGTGATATACCTGAATTGCTCCATACCCAGGAAATACCATTCGCAGGCAAAGAAGTTGACCAGCAGGTAGGATAAGGAAAACAATAATAACCGTATATCGTGGATATGCTTCCAGGCAAAGAAAACGGCGATCGCATACAGGAATAAGGTGATGGCAGACGTGACCACATGCAGCATGAGCAGTTCGGACACCAGTTTTCCACGGGCTTCCCGGTCATCTCTATGCCGGGCTATTTCGCGCATGCCATATACGACCATTCCAAATTCGGCAATGGTAATAAAGTAATAGGTGAAGGAATCGATGAAACTAACCCGGCCAATACCCTCGGGTGTCAATATACGCGACACATAGGGAATGGATACGATGGGCAGTAAAACCTGGCTGGCAGACAAAATATAGTTATATACCAGGTTTCTTTTAAGGCTCGCCAATAAGATCAGTTTTAAAGCATAAACATAAGCATATTCGTTGAATTGTCCCATCTCTCAGGGCCTGGCCAAAAAGAGATAATACCTTTTGTTTGCCGCGCAGGGGTAAAGGTATCACCTCTGAAATCCTTACTTTTGCCGGATACCTGTATAGCTATAACTAACCACTTTATGCAAGAGTCTTTACTGGTCCTGTTACGTTGCCCCGTTACAAAAAGTGATCTACAATTACAGGTGATCGCCAGGGGGCATAAGCAATACAACGGAGTGCAGCAGGAAGTAATTGAAGAAGGTATCTTGTTTGCTGGTGAAGATTGGTTTTACCCGGTTATTAAAGGTATCCCCCGCCTGATCGTAGAAGCCTATGCAGATTATGAACCCTTCCTGCGGCAGCATATACCCGATTACGACCAGCGCAGGCAGCGCCTGGAAAACAAATACCACGGTTTTATGCGGTATGTGATCAAAAAGAACAGGCGCACCAAACAAAGTTTTGCCCAGGAATGGCGTCTTTTTGATTATGGAAAAGACAAGACCTGGGATGCCGATCCGGCGGGTATGTTCCAGCGTTTCCTGGATGAAACAGCAGAGACGCGTGCATCGCTGGCCGGCAACCTGATCTTTGATGCAGGCTGCGGCAATGGCTTGTTGAACCAATCTATTGCACAACATGGCGCTACGATCCTGGGCATGGATTTCAGCCTGAGTATAGAAGAAGCCTACCGGCAAAACAGCCAACCCAATGCGCTGTTCATCCAGGGAGATGTGCAGTATCCGCCGGTGGCCTTTGAACAATT
Source organism: Paraflavitalea soli (assembly GCF_003555545.1). Lineage (GTDB taxonomy): Bacteria > Bacteroidota > Bacteroidia > Chitinophagales > Chitinophagaceae > Paraflavitalea > Paraflavitalea soli. The sequence goes on from NZ_CP032157.1 coordinate 2,930,846, forward strand.
TGATATCGTACATTGCAGTGGGGTGCTCATACACACGAATAACCCGGAGCTATCGTTCTCCTGCCTGGATCCTCATGTGAAGCCTGGTGGCAAACTGAGTGTATGGCTCTATCACCCGCGACAGGACTTCATTCACAATCTTTTCAATTTTATACGTCGCTTTACCTCGCGGCTCCCTTTGCGGCTGCAGTATTACCTTTATGGGGTGACGCTGCTGCCGGTGAGTTATATCATCAAGCGGATAAAAGGCAATAAACAGAATATCCGGGAAATGATGATCGATATCCTGGATTGGTTTACGCCCGAATTCCGTCACCAGTTTGAACAGCAGGAAGCAGCTACCTGGTATTACAAACGCATCTATGCAGGCGTCACCACCACTACGGTGAACTTATTCGGGTATAATATGGTTGGCATCAAACAAAAAGTTCCTTCCCGGTAAAAACAGTAACCATTCATGACAGTAGGGATATTCGAAACAGAACATTTTGAAGGATCATACCCGGTGATCAGGTTATTTGATAACGGGGAGAACCAACTCACGATATTCACGAACAAGGAAAGTTACCGGCAGTTTCAATGGCTCTTTGGGAATGATATAAACCGGTATACATGGGTAGTACAGGAGGAAAAGGAATCCAAGTACCGGTTTGTGCTGCGGATGTACAAGGAGGTAAAACGCCGCAAGATCGACCTGCTGTACCTCAATACGATCAGCCATAATTTTATTGTATATGCGGGTATGATCAGCCTGCTGCGCAATACCCGGGTAGTGGTAACACTGCATGCTGTCAATAATTACTTCCGGTTTAAGCCAGCGTTCAGTCTGCGCCGGTGGGTACGGCATATCGGCAAGCGGGCGCTGATCAAAGTGACGAAGGAGTTCAATGTGGTATCGGATACCATGGTGGCGTACCTTACAGCCCTGCTGCCTGCACATAAAAAAGTGCATAACCTGCCCGGTGCGGTATTTGAGCGGGCGGCCCTCCCGCCAACAACGCCTGTTATCAATGGCCAGCTTCAACTGGTGGTACCCGGCTCGATCGATGCCCGGCGGAGGGATTATACGGTGGTACTGGACCTGCTGGAGCAAGGCAGGCACCTGCCCCTACGGATCGTACTATTAGGGCCTTTTGTTCATCCGCACGGAGATGCCATCCGGGAAAAATGTATGCGGTATGCTGCGGACAATAGCAACCTTGTATTTTATGACAACCAGGTGGTAGACCAGCCGGAATTTGACCGGGTGATGGATGAAGCGCATATTGTATTTACGCCCTCTGTGATCGATACGATCATGGTAGATGAGGTGATGGAGACGTACGGCAAGAGCATTTGCTCGGGCAATATCTTCGACATTATCAAACATGCCAAACCATTCATTACGCCACAGGCGCTTACTATTCCGGCCAACCTGGCCAGCAGCGCCATTCCTTATAATAAAGTATCGGGTATTATCCAGGCATTGGAGTTGTTGCTACAGGAGCCTGCGCGGTACGCCACTTTGTTACAAGAGGCGCAACGGAATTCGGAGGCATACACGATCGCCCAGGTACGGGCCAGGAATCCTATGCTTTTTGCCCTTCTTTCCTGAAAGCGATGTGCTGCCGGAAACAATCATGCACTTCCCGGGGGGACACAGAAGCTATTACTTCGGGGGTATATTCCCGGCCATAAAAGGATTGCTGTAATAAGGGGCTTACTATTTTTTGCAGGAGACCATAATCATAGATCTCGGCCGGACTGGTACAGTTGAAAATGGCCAGGGCGGGTATATTATAGGCCAGGGCCACGTGCATTGCCAGGGTATCGCCTGAAATGAGGTAAGCGCAACGGGCAATATCATCGAGGTAATCACGCAGGTGGTCGCGCTGTGAAAGGATGAGGCAGCGGTAACCGCTGGCGGTGAGTTGACCGGTCAAGGCCTGGTAACCTGCCCAGGATTTGTTGGGCCAGCGGTTGCCGCTGCGTGTTTCGATGCCGATCAGTTGCTCTTCGCGCTCAATGGCGGGATTGCGGTAAATACAATAGGGCTGGCCCTGGAAAGAAAGGCCCAGCATATTGAACAGCCAGTACTGAAAAGTGTGGGTATTGGCTGCCTTGATCTTATTGGCGGCCGCGCGGCCAAGTTTGGAAACGAGGCTCATGTCGAACCAGCCCGCCACATCATCGGTATACCGGATCAGGTCGCCGTCCATATGGATACCTATCAGCCGGCCGGTCGGAACATTGCTGGCCAGTTTTGCACACACTATATCTTCCTCCAGGGACAGGGTGAGGTCAAATGATTCATTTTTTAATACGTGAGCGGCCTGCTCTATAGGGATGATCCGTTGGAGTTCGGGATGGTTATCGGGCAGGATATGGGCATACCGGGGATCGATGACCCAGGTAATAGCGCCTTTTAGTACGCGCAACAAGGTAGTGGTACGTACCACATCGCCTGCTGCCCCGGTTTTGATTAACAGGATCTTCGTCATAATATATTTAGAGTCCGGAAGCCGGAAAGTCCGGAAGTCCGGAAGTCCGGAAGAAAAAGCCCTTCGACACGCTTCTTTGACCAGGGTGAGCTGCCCCCGAAGGGCGACCCACCCTTCGACAGCTGACAACCTAAGGTAATGCGGTAAAAATATAAAACAACGGGAAACTATTTGATTTGTGTTTATGGAATTATCATGTTCTGGCATCTCCTCTTAAAACTACTGCGGCATGAACTCCCTATCATTACCCGTTGTACACCCCTCATTTCAGAAATTAAAACATGCTGGCCGCCTGTTGCACTTAACAGCGGGAGGGCTTATCCTTGTGCATGCTATTTCGCATTTCAACCAACCCCAGAGCAGCCCCATCTATCTCGGATGCCTTTTGCTGATGGCGCTGGATATTTTTATCCTGGTACTGGCCGGGAAGAATATCCTGACGGATATGCCGAAGGTAAATCTGTTTTTCCGGCTGGTGGAGATCCTGTTCTTCCTGGGCATTGGCATTACCCTGCTGGTGGAAAAGCAATGGGCCATGGGCATTCTGCACCTGGCGCTGAGTGTGGTGTACAGTTACCTGTTTTACTGCGAAAAAAAGCTCAACTCGGAAGAGTACGTAGCCATTCACCATACAGGCATCAGTGTACCTTCGCTACCAGAGAGCAAATTCTTCCTGTGGTCGCATATTAACGGGGTGGACGCCCGGTACGACTGCATCATTATCAATACCTCTTCCAACAAATCTTACGAGTTTGACCTCCGTGAAAATCTTGCATTCGAAGAACTCGACCAAATTCACGAATTTTGCAGACATTACTTAGGTAGTTAGTTGGAAAGTTGATAGGTTAACTAGTTGAAAAGGCCTGATAATCAGTAGTACCTGATTAGTGGAAAGCCCTGCAGCCAGGTTTTTCCTTTGCACTTTTCAACCTACCAACTTTTCAACCAGATCGCAATTGTGAATTATAGAACTATGCCAGCACTAAAACAATCTCCGTATTTACTGTACTCTGACGGAAAAGGGAACATTTTTGAAGATACTTCGCTGTATGCCGCCGGGCGTGCAGGCTGGGACGCCTTTGAGGTACCTGTAGAAGACTGGATACCGCTGCCGGATGGCGGATCGATGTATGAGCTGCCCGGCCGCCGGGGCATTGGGATCGATGTGGCCACGGGCGAAATGCGCCTTTGTGAGAAAGGCTGGGCGGTAGCGGCCTTTATCCCACCCGCCCATACGGGGCTTTATATTGCCGCCTATGAGACGGGGCACGATGCGCCTACGCTACCCTTGTTTTGCTATACGGCCACGGGCTGGTTTGATAACCAGCTGTATGTGCCGGCGGTGCGGATAGAACAGGATATCCGGCAGGAATGTGCCGGTTTTGACGACGGGGTGGTGAAACATGGAGTGGAACATTTCCTGGAAGCCTACCCTCACAACCGGCTGGTGAAACACCTGGCCAATAACTGTGCACTTACCTACCATTGCCCGGCCGCCCGCAATTACTTTATGGGCCGGTGGGAATGTCCGATACCCAGCTCTCCTGCCTGTAATGCCAACTGCATTGGCTGTATATCCTTCCAGCCGGCAGATGAGGAGATCGTGTCTACGCAGGATCGCCTGACTTTTAAGCCCACGGCTGAAGAGATCGTTGAGTTTACCGTGCCGCACCTGGAAACGGCTCCTTTCCCGATTGTGAGCTTTGGACAGGGCTGCGAGGGTGAACCGCTGCTGATGTGGGAAACGATCCGGCAGTCGATCATTGAAATGCGCAAGCATACCTCCAAAGGAAGCATCAATATCAATACGAATGGCTCGAAGCCGGCGGCTGTGGACGCGCTCTGCAAAGCCGGGCTGAACTCAATCCGGGTGAGCACGAACTCGGCCCAGAAATACATTTATGAGGCCTATTACCGGCCCAACAACTACCAGTTTGAGGACATTGTAGAAAGCCTGAAAGTGATGCGCCGGCATGGCGGCTGGGCCAGCATCAACTACTTCGTATTTCCCGGGGTAACGGACAGTGAGGCAGAATACGAAGCGCTGCGCAAGCTGATCCGGGATACGGACCTGACGATGATCCAGTGGCGGAATTTCAATATCGACCCCGACTGGTACCTGGGAAAGATCAATTTATACGAAGCAGGTGATTTGCTGGGTATCAAACAATTGCAAGAGTTAATAAAAGAAGAATTTCCGAATGTAAAGTATGGATATTTCAATCCTCCAATGGAAAGGATCAAGGGGGATTTTGAGATGGATTTTGCGCACTAAAGAGCTGCGAGCCGTGAGCTGCGAGCTGCGAGCCGTTTGCTTCGAGGGCTTCGAAGGCCAAGTACCCTACCGCACGCGGCCAGCCCTGCATACTTGCGCCAGGGTGAGCGCGGAATACACGTTTGCTTCGATTGCAGATTCCTCCCTGCGGTCGGAATGACAAAAGAGGGATCGCAATGACAAAAGAGAGATCGGATGACAAAAGAGAGATTGGATGACAAAAGAGAGATCGGGATGACAAGGAAGGGAGATCCGTTAATAGTTTTAGATACAAGAACTTTTTAGATACAAGTTTTAAATAATGCGGGCTTCTGGCCCGCATTGTCCTTTACAAATAGAACCGATGCAACCAACGTTAGCTTTAAGAGGCGAGCGGCCTGTTTATGTATTGCCATTGATCGTCATTGCCCAGTTTGCGGGCACCTCGCTCTGGTTTGCAGGTAATGCCATCTTAGCGGATATCCCGGCCCTGGCCAGCCACCCGGCAGCCATCGGACAGATGACCTCGGCAGTACAGATCGGCTTCATTGCAGGCACGCTGGTCTTTGCTTTACTATCTATCACGGACCGGTTTTCTCCCTCCAAAGTGTTCTTGCTTTGCTCTCTGTTGGGTGCAGCTATAAACCTGTGTACCATTTGGATTTCAGATAACTATGGAGCCATGTTGCTATTTCGCTTTATCATAGGTTTCCTGCTGGCAGGCATTTACCCGGTGGGGATGAAAATAGCAGCAGACTGGTTTGATACGGGCCTGGGAAAAGCATTGGGCTACCTGGTGGGAGCACTGGTTTTGGGTACGGGTTTCCCGCACCTGTTAAAGGGGTTTGCCTGGCATTTAAGCTGGCAGCAGGTCATCCTGTTTACTTCGGCTTTTGCTTTAACGGGTGGCTTACTGGTCATTCTTTTCATACCGGATGGCCCTTTTAAAAAGCAGGCCAACAGTTTTCGTCCGGCGCTGATCGGCCAGGCCTTCCACTCGAAGGAATTCAAGGCGGCAGCTTACGGATACTTTGGGCATATGTGGGAACTGTATACCCTTTGGGCTTTTGTGCCGGTGATGCTGGCGATGAATGCGGCCCGGAATGGGGCAATGCTTAATATCCCTTTGTGGTCGTTCTTTGTGATCGGCATTGGGGGTATCAGCTGTATGGTGGGAGGCGCTCTTTCGCAGAAGGTGGGCAGTGCCCGGGTAGCTTTTTACGCCTTGCTGGGTTCCGGCATCTGCGCAGCCACCTCTATCTTTTTTATCAACCTGCCACCAGCTGTATTCTTGCCCTTCCTACTAGTTTGGGGTATTACAGTGACGGCAGATTCGCCGCAGTTCTCCACTTTAACGGCATTGACGGCTCCCCCGGCCTATAAAGGAACAGCGGTTACGGCGGTCATATGCATGGGTTTTATCATTTCCATTATCAGCCTCCAGGTAGTGAGTTATCTTTTTAACCGGTTTCCGCAGGCGGCTGTTTTCCTGGCGCTGGCTCCCGGTCCGCTGCTGGGGGTGCTGGCATTCCGGCGGCTGGCCAATAAACAACAGGGTTAAAGGGAAAGGACTACTTTTGCGCAACGTTAACCATGACTATTTCCAAAAAGGAACTGTATATCGGGATCGGACTGGCTGTATTGGCTACCATCATCTGGTCGGGCAACTTTATCGTGGCCAGAGGGGTCATCAAACAGATCCCGCCGGTAGGCCTGGCTTTTTACCGATGGGTTACTGGCTCACTCATCATGCTGCCGCTGGCCTGGAACCGGTTCCGGGAAGAAAAGGCGATCCTGCTACAACATAAGGGTTACATTTTCTGGACAGCACTTACAGGTATTTCGCTCTTCAATACGCTGGTGTATGTAGCCGGCCATCATTCACCCGCTATTAACCTTGCGCTGATCGGCACGACCTCCTCTCCCGTTTTTGCGATCATACTGGCGGCCATCTTTCTAAAAGAACGGGTTCCGCTCATGCGTGTGTTGGGTCTGCTGCTTTGCCTGAGTGGTATCGTGTGGCTGCTGTCGCAAGGAAGCTGGGAGCGGTTGAAAGCCTTTCATTTCTCAGCCGGAGATGGCTGGATATTGCTGGGCGCCCTCTCTTTTGCGATCTACAATATCATGGTGCGCCGTAAACCTACGGGGATACATCCACTTAATTTTTTATTTACGGTATTCGCCACAGGAACATTGATAATCTTTCCTTTCTACCTGATTGAATTAACCCATACTAACCCTGTTGACTGGAGCATTAACCTGGTGCTGATCATCCTTTACCTGGGCGCCGGCGCTTCGGTGCTGGCCTTCCTGTGCTGGAATATGGCGATTGCCCGGCTGGGTGCTGCACGCACGGCTTTATTCGGCAACCTGATCCCTGTGTTCAGTATCCTGGAAGCGGTATTGATCCTGGATGAACAGATCACGATGGTGCATGTGCTGAGTGGGGCGCTGGTGATTGCGGGGGTGGTAATTGCTAATTTGAAACGATAATGACGACAGAACTCATATTGCTTTGCATAGCTGCTTTTCTGGCTGGTTTTATAGACGCCATTGTAGGCGGCGGGGGATTGATCCAAACCCCGGTAGGGCTGATCCTGTTGCCCCAATTTCCGGTGGCCACTGTGCTAGGCACGCTGAAGATCCCCGCTTTCTGCGGAACCAGCTTTGCGGCCATTCAATATGCCCGCACGGTAAAACTGGATTATAAGCGCCTGGGGGCTATGACGGCGATCGCCTTTTGTGCGGCATTTACGGGTTCCAAATTGCTGACGCTGGTGAGCAGCAGTTTTATGAAGCCGCTGTTGCTGGTGATCCTGGTGGCGGTAGCCATTTATACTTATTCCAAGAAGAACTTCGGGGCACATACGGAGAAAGGACATAGTGATCGTCAACAATGGTGGTATGCGGCGGGCATCAGCCTGGTGATCGGTTTTTATGATGGCTTTATTGGTCCCGGTGCAGGCAGCTTTCTCATCCTCGCTTTTGTAACACTGCTGGGATTTGATTTCCTGAAAGCGAGCGCGCATGCCAAATTTGTAAACCTGTCTACAAACCTTGGGTCGATCCTCTTTTTTGCCATCAGCGGCAAGATCATTTATGCGATTGCCTTACCCATGGCTGTTTGCAATGCCCTGGGCGGATTCTGTGGCGCCCGGCTGGCAATACTGAAGGGGAATGCTTTTATCCGTATCCTGTTTTTGGTGGTGGTATGTGGTACGATCCTGCGCTTTGCCTATGATATCTTTTTGAAGTAGGAGAAAAGCTACGAGCTGTGAGCTACGAGCTGCGAGCAGCATACAAGTTGAGCAGTAGATGAGGGAAGACCGGTCTTCATTTTAACAGTTTGCATACAGTTATACCCGCAATTAGCATATTCTTTGTAACGTTTTAGACCAAACATTGGTAAATTCGTATCATCGAATCCCTTGTATATGGAAGATAATTTTGAATCAAAGAAGAATGTGCAGGCAGGTGGTTATACCGCGCTGGTAGTTGGCCTGTTGCTGATAATCTTCTTTTTTGTGCGCTGGTCATTGCCTCCCTTACCAGAGCCTCCTGTAGAGGAAGGGCTGGAAGTAAATCTCGGCAGCAGTGATATGGGTATGGGTACGGATCAACCATTTGAACCCGGTCCCCCTGCGCCTGCAGAGCAACAGGCGTATACACCTCCCGCTCCTACTCCTGTTCATGAAGAGCCCGCCAAAGAAACGCCAGACGACAATGAACCGGACGCGCCGGTGATCAAGAAACCTACGATCACGAAACCGGAAGCCACCAAGACACCTGAAAAGGATGTGGTGAAAAGCAAACCGGTGAAGAGGCCTGTTGAAACACCTCCGGCTCCTGTGGTGGTAAGACCTAAAGCGGTATTCAAAGGGGTGAACGGAACAGGTACCGGCGGTAATGAAGCAGATACTTATAAGAAAGGTGGCAACCAGGGTGTGGCCGGCGGACAAGGTGACCAGGGCAGACCAGGTGGCAATCCCAATTCAGATAATTATACAGGTGGTGGAAAAGGCAGCGGCGGCGTAAGTATTTCAAGAGGTTTGCAGGGACGCCGTATTACGGGCACGCCTTCGTTCACAGATGAGTTCAATGAGAATGCCAAGGTATCTATAGACATCAAAGTAGATGAGACGGGCAAAGTAACTTCTGCCGTGTACCAGCCAAAGGGTTCCACGACTTCGGATGCCGGTATGATCGAGATTGCCAAGAGAAAAGCCTTCCAGGTGAAGTTCAGTGCAGGCAGCGATGAATCGGCCGGAACGATCCAGTTTAACTTTAAGTTAAGGAACTAATACGCAGTTTACTAATCCTTCGATATATGCAACGCCATGGTTTTGGAACCGTGGCGTTGCTTTTATAGCTTTGTTGTCCGAAAACGCACCATGAATTACGAAGAAACGCTCCATTACCTGTTTACACGTCTTCCTATGTTTAGCCGCATTGGCGCAGCTGCCTATAAAAAGGACCTGACGAACACGATACAACTTTGCGACTTCATAGGCAACCCCCAGCATCAATTCAAGACGATACATATTGCCGGTACGAATGGGAAGGGGTCTACCAGTCATATGCTGGCCTCAATCCTGCAAACAGCGGGTTACAAAACAGGATTGTACACCTCCCCTCACCTGCGCGACTTCCGGGAGCGCTTTCGTGTGGACGGGGCCATGATCGAGGAAGACTTTGTAGTGGATTTCACGCGTCGCATTGAACCAGCTATTGATCGTATAGAGCCATCATTCTTTGAGATCACGGTGGCTATGGCCTTTGACTACTTTGCCTGGAAAGGGGTGGATATTGCGGTGATAGAAACAGGACTGGGCGGCAGGCTCGATAGCACGAATGTGATCACGCCGGAGTTGTCGGTGATCACGAATATAGGATGGGATCATATGAACCTGCTGGGCAATACGCTGGAAGCAATAGCTTTTGAAAAAGCGGGGATCATCAAACCAGGGGTACCGGTTATTGTAGGGGAAACAGCGCCCGCTACGCGGAAAGTATTTGAAGATGTAGCTACCCAAAGGCAATCTCCCTTGTTCTTTGCGGATCAACTGCGGTATGTAGCAGACTGGAAATACGAACACCATGAACTACAAGTGCAGGTAGCGCGCAACGGGCATGATGAGCGCACACCCTACCGGCTGGACCTGCCGGGTTATTACCAGACCAAAAACCTGGTGACGGTGCTGGAAGCTGTCCACCAGCTACAGCAGCAGGGATGGCAGCTGCCACTGTCAACCGTGCAGGCTGCTTTGCATCAGGTGAAACCGCTGACGGGCCTGCATGGCCGGTGGGAACTTATTCATCGCCATCCTGCGGTAATGCTGGATGTGGGTCATAATGAAGACGGCATGCGGCAGATCATTTCGCAAATAGAATTGACGGATCACCAACACCTGCACCTGGTGATTGGCATGGTAAAAGATAAAGAAGTAGAAAAGGTTTTGCTGCAATTACCCAAAGAAGCCACGTATTATTTTACGAAGGCACCTATACCCAGGGCCTTGCCAGAAGATCAGCTGGCTGCGCAGGCCGCCGCGCATGGCTTGCAGGGGCACACCTATGCCGATGTCAATACGGCGCTGAAAGCAGCCTTGTATAATGCGCACAAAAATGATCTTATAGTGGTATGCGGCAGTGTGTTTATAGTGGGGGAAGTGATCTTATAGTTTTCCCAGCTTCTTAAGACCATAATAAATGGCTGTTACATGCATGCTCTGGATGATCTCATTATTGTCCAGCAGCAGCTTCAGTTCATCAATTGTACATAGCACCACTTCTATGTCTTCATTGTCATCCAGTGATTGTTCCTTGACCAGTTTGCCCCCGGTGGCCAGGAACATGTGCATGAGGTTGCTGTTGGTAGAGGGATTGGCACTGGTCTTGCCAAGGTATTCATATTTTGAGAAAGTGTACCCGGTTTCTTCGAGCAGTTCACGCGCAATGGCTTCTTCATAATTGGCATCGGTATCATCCACGCAGCCGCCGGGTATTTCGAGGTGGGTCTCCCCCAATCCCTGACGGTATTGTCTTTCGAGGATCACTTTACCATCTTCGGTTAATGCCAGGGCAGTGACCCAGGTAGGAAATTCATATACATAATAAGGGGTAACGATCTTGCCATCGGGACGTTCGCAGGTATCCTGCCGTACGGTGAACCAAAGGTCTTTGAATAAGTATTCCGATTTGAGGGTTTTCCATTTGAGGTCGCGCATAAAAGCTATTTCGGATTTAGAATTTCGGATTTAGGATTGCCGCCGATATTTATATAGGCTAATTAAATGCTACTTACTATTATTCATTGTTGCAGTCTATCTTCTCCAGGCTCCGATCTCACAGCTGCTTTCTCAATTTACCATCCACTGGCAAGAACATCGGCGATGTGCATGGTTTGAATAGGAAGGCCTTTGTGGCGTATGTAGCCATCGAGGTGCATGAGGCAGGAATGATCGGTAGAGATGATGCATTCTGCGCCGGTTTGCCGGGCATTGGTCACCTTCTGATCGGCCATTCCCATGGAGATGGGTTCAAATTTAACGGCAAAAGTGCCGCCAAAGCCGCAACAGGTTTCCACATCATTCATTTCTGTAAGCTCCAATCCTTTCACCCGGGCCAATAACGCCCTGGGCTCTGCCTTTATTTTACATTCGCGCAAGGCTGCACAGGAATCGTGATAGGTAGCTTTGGTATGTAAGGTGGCGCCGAGGTCTTCTACTTTCAACACATTTACCAGGAAATCGGCCAGTTCAAAGGTCCGCTTCTGCAGTTCCTTTACTTCGTTGTGGTGGGAAGAATTATCAAACAGTTTGGGATAGTAATTGCGTACAAAGCCAACGCAGGATGCACTGGGGGCCACTATATATTCAGAGCCACTGAAATCGTGGAGAAATTTGGTGCAAACCTCTTTGGCTTCGCGCTGAAACCCGGCATTAAAAGCCGGCTGGCCACAGCAGGTCTGCTCTGCATTGTAGGTGACTGTGCAGCCCGCTTTCTCCAGTACTTTCACCATATTGAAAGCTGTTTGCGGGTATAGCTGATCAATAAAACAAGGTATAAAAAGTTGTACGTTCATGCCTGGCCCCTGCCCCAGCCCTTCCCACCCCGGCCCCTAAAAGGGAGCCTGAGCACCGGGTATAAGGCTTTATTTTTTAAACGAGTTAGATAATGCGATCATCTTGATAGCGGTAATAGCGGCTTCTTCGCCTTTATGGCCATGTTTGCCGCCAATGCGCTCATCAGCCTGTTGTTGGTTATCTACGGTAAGTACGCCAAAAATGGTCGGTACGGGGAGGGTGAGGTTGAGTTGTACTACGCCCTGGGTTACGCCCTGGCATACGTAATCGAAGTGGGGGGTATCGCCACGCAATACGCAGCCCAGTGCTATGAAGGCGTCGGGACGGTCGTCTTTGTATTTACTGGCATCCCAGTAAGCTTTGATGCCAAAAGGGATCTCAAAGGCGCCGGGCACATTTACAATATGGATATGCCTGACCTGGTGTTGCTGCAAGATGCGCACGCAGCCTTTTTCCAGTTCATCTATAATGCCTGCATTCCATTCGGTACGCACAATAACGATGCAGGCATCCTTCGTGAGGATGCCTGCATTCATTTGTAATAATTTACTATTGCTTACTTCAGCCATAATTCAATGAAGGTTACTTTGTATCGCCCAGTTTGCCCAGGTACTTGTCGACATCCTGTCCGCCCTGCGCCTGTGGCATTACACTGCGGGGATATTTGGTCTTAATGTCGTTGAGCAGGGCGATCGCATCCTGTGTTTTACCAGCATCCTGCAACAGCAGGGCAGCGCGGAAGAGGTATTCAGGTGAGTTGATCTCATCTTCAGGCAGGGCAGTGCCGGCCTTCTTATAATAAGAGATCGCTTCTTCTTTTTTACCGAGTTCGGAATAAGCATCACCCAACAAACCATTGGCGCGCATATTGGCCACTACTTCATCGGAAGAGAAATCCTTCAGGTATTTAACGGCATTGTTGAAATCGCCCAGTTGGAGATAGCATGCACCTGCATAGAACTTAGCGCGGTTGCCGGTTTTGGTGCCACCATATTTAGAGATCACTTTGAGGAATCCCTGGTTGACACCGTCGCCGTTCAAAGCCAGTTTCACAGAGTCGGCCCTGAAATACTCTTCAGCTTTGAAGATGGCTTCGGCAGCTTTCAGTTCCTGGGGTGCTTTGTAGAAGTTATTATAAGCATAACCACCACCTACCAGCAGCAGAATAACTACCAGGCCAATAAGTATGTACTTGCTATTCTTACTCCAAAAATCCTGGGCACCTGCCACTACTCTTTCTTCAGAAGTCTTCTCTACAGGTACAGGTGCTTGCCCGGTTGGCTGATTCACAGTAGCCATGATGTTCGTTTGTTTTAATGTTGGTTTGTTTGGGTTATTTAGTCTACAATGAACGGATAGTTCTCATCCATTGCGACATCCTTGAGCACTTCATCATCGGAAGGCCAGGGAGATTCTTCAGCGAATTTCACAGAAGCCACCACTGTATCATTGACCCTTTTATCGATAGCTGCTATTTCGTCCTTGGTAGCAAATTTGTTCTTCAGGATGGTGGCCAATACCAGCTGAATGGGGTCACGCTGTTTGTATTCTTCCACTTCTTCCTTGGTGCGGTATTTCTGGGGATCAGAAATAGAGTGGCCTTTGTACCTGTAGGTTTTGATCTCCAGCAGGGTTGGCCCATCTCCTTCACGTGCTCTTTTCACGGCGCGGGAAATGGCTTCGTGAACGGCTTCTGCACTCATACCATCAACGGTGTCGCCGGGCATTTCATAGGCATCGGCCAGTTTATAAATATCCACTACATTACTGGTACGTTCTACAGAAGTACCCATGGCGTAGTTGTTGTTCTCACAAATGAATACAACAGGCAGTTTCCAGGTCATGGCCATGTTGAATGTTTCATGCAACATACCCTGACGGGCAGCACCATCACCAAAGAAAGTGAGGGCTACATTGTCGGTACCCTTGTATTTTTCAGCAAAGGCGAGTCCTGCACCGGTGCCAATTTGAGCACCAACGATGCCGTGACCACCAAAGAAATAAACGTCTTTACCAAAGAAGTGCATGGAACCACCTTTCCCCTTGGCTGCGCCGGTAGCTTTACCGTACAACTCGGCCATACAGGCATTGGGAGAAACGCCTTTTGCCAGGGCCAGGCCGTGGTCGCGGTAAGCGGTAACATAAGGATCTTCGAGGCGGGTAGCGGTCATACAACCGGCGGCAATGGCTTCCTGCCCGATATAGGCGTGGAAAAAGCCGCGGATCTTACCGTCCATTTTATACTTTTCTTCTGCCATGAGCTCAAACTGACGGATAAGCTGCATCAGTTCATACCAGTACAAATAAGTCTCTTTACTGAATTTGGTTGCGGCCACTATGCTTGATTTGAGGTTATCTGCCTAAAAATCATTTCCTCACCCCGGGTTCTGCCGGAAGGAAAAGGCGGGGGCAAAGATAAGGGGTTAGCGGGGATTTTTTATACAGAAGGGAAATTTAGATTTCGAGGGTTAACCGGTTGGAAAAGAAAGTCTCAGGGGCTGTTTCGGGTTCAGGGTTTCGGGTTTGGCGTTCCGGGTTTGGTGTTTCGGGTTTCGGGTTTGTGGTTCCTTGTTTATGTTTTTGGGGTCCTGGGACCTGGTTGGGGAGATATGCGTGGGGTGAAGAACCTTCCCGGAATGGGACGAAGTGCTGTAGGGGTAGTGTGGAATACGGAGCTGGAACGGATGATCTACGGATGGTATATGGAGGAGGGTCCCGGCAAAGTCTCGATAAGGTCTCGATAAGGTCTCGTTAAGGTCTCGATAAGGGTGTGCCGGGAGGCGTCAATCGGGGTCCGGGCGGACCGAGGCTGGTGGGAATTTGAAGGTGTGGATGGTACACATAAAGAAGGAATGCCCTGTTCCGGCATTCCTTACAATTTAAGTTATTTTGATGGGGATCACATACCTCCGGGCATCTTTTTTTCCTGGCGCAGGTCCTTCAAGGAAGGATCCATGGCAATGGCCTGGTTGCAGAGTTGTTCTCCTTTTTGCTTATCGCCTTTTTTCTGATAAGCCATGCCGATCATATAGAGGGCGTTGGCGTTCTTTTTGTCGATGACCAATAGCTGATCCCAGGTATCAATGGCTTCCTGGTATTTGGCACTGCGGTAATAAGCATCTCCTACATTATAAACCAGTTCGGCATCCTGGGGCCGGTGTTCCAAAACGGCCTTTAGCAGGGGCAGACCTTTATCGTATTGCTTGAGGTTGAGGTAAGCATTGGCCAGGTTTTCGAGGAACACATCGGTCCGTTTATATCCTTTGGCGCTGGCCATTTCAAACCACTCAACAGCTTTTTTGTCGTCGGGTATGGCATAGGCCACCATGCCGGCCTCAAACATCCAGTTGGCATTACCGGAATCGCGGGCGATGGCCTGCCGGTAGCACCCTTCGGCCCTTTTATAGTTGCTCATTTCCACGAAACAGCGGCCGGCGATATAGGGCACTTCGGCCTTGGTGGAATCATCGCGGTAGGCTTTTTCGCAATATTTGAGGGCTTCGCCAAAGTTGTCCAATTCGTAATAGCTTTTGGCTATGAAGAAGTTGAGGGACTTGCTGCCGATCTTCATTTGCTGCATTTTCTGGGCATATTTGATGGCATCGGCCCATTTGCGCACATTGACGGAGAGGGAAGCCAGGTTTTCAATGACCATGGGATTATTGGGCTCTTTGGCTTCGGCCTTTATGAACTTCTCGCGGGCCTCCATATAGCGGTTTTGGGCCATGAGCACATTGCCCCAACTGATGAGGTTGGGGGCATTATCGGGCGCAAACTGATCTGATTTAGAAAAAAGTTTTTCTGCTTCGCGGTAACGGCGGGCCTGCTCTTCCACCAGGCCTTTCTGGTTGTAAAAGGCGGCACTGTCGGCATTTTGGGCCACGCTACTAATGGACACACAGGTGCACAAGAAAAACCATACGAACGGGTACTTTCGCATAGAAAAAAGGATTTGAAAAGGTTTCGAGTGCCGGGTTTGGCGTTTCGGGTTCCTACCAGCGGTAAAATGCTAACAGGAATTGGGTTGGAATATGAAATCGAAACACCAACACAGAGCTATTTTAATACTACTATCCCCAACGGCGGCAAATGTAGATTTATTTCGTACCTGTTTTCCTTTTTATCCACAAGGGAGGTTAAAATTTCGGGGTTGTACACATCGCCGGTACCCCCGTATTGTTTCTTATCGCTGTTGAAGATCTCTTTCCAGGCGGGCTTACCTCCGGCGTACACCTTCCAGTCGCGGCGGACCACCGGGGTAAGGTTGAGGATGACCAGGAGGTCGTTGGCGGGATCTTTCCCTTTGCGGCGGTACACGATCACGCATTCGGGGCGGTGTGAGAGGTCGCCCCATTCGAAACCGGCAGTATCAAACTGGCACTCATATAAAGCAGGCTCCCTGCGCAGCAGCAGGTTGAGGTCGCGCACGCAATCTTTTAATCCGCTGTGGCTTTCATACTGCAAGAGGCCCCAGGGGAGTTCGGTTTTATAATTCCATTCGGAGGTGGACGCAAATTCGTTGCCCATGAAGAGCAGTTTGCCACCGGGGTGGGTAAACATATAGCCGTAAAGGGCCCGGAGGTTAGCAAATTTCTGCCAGTCATCGCCCGGCATTTTATAGATCATGGGGCTTTTACCGTGAACGACCTCATCATGACTAAGGGGCAGCATGAAGTTCTCGTCATAATAATACATCATGCTAAACGTAAACTTGTTCTGGTGATAGGGTCGCTCGATGGGATCGAGCTTAAAATAATCGAGGGTGTCGTGCATCCAGCCCATCATCCATTTCATTCCAAAGCCCAAACCGCCTGTATAAGTGGGCCGGGAGATGCCTGGCCAGTCGGTGGCTTCTTCGGCAATGGTTTGAACATCGGGGAAATCGCGGTAAATGGTCTCGTTGAGGTCTTTTATAAACGCAATGGCCTCAAGGTTGCCGTCGCCGCCAAATTCATTGGGTTCCCACTCCCCTTCTTCGCGTGAATAGTTGAGTTTGAGCATGGAGCTTACGGCGTCAACGCGCATGCCGTCGATATGAAATTTATCGAGCCAGAACCGGGCACTGCTGATCAGGAAGGATTTTACCTCGCCCCGTTTATAGTTGAAGATGTAGGAGTTCCAATCGGGATGAAAGCCTTTGCGCATGTCGGCATATTCGTAGGTATGGGTGCCATCGAACATGAAGAGGCCATGTGCATCGTAGGGGAAATGGGAAGGCACCCAGTCCATTATGACGCCTATACCTTCTTTGTGAAAGGCATCTACCAGGGCCATGAAGCCTTGTGGATCGCCGTAGCGTGAGGAGGGTGCAAAAAAGCCGGTACCCTGATAACCCCAGCTGCCGTCGAAGGGGTGTTCGGTGACTGGCATCAGTTCCACATGTGTAAACGCCATCTCTTTTACATATTTTACAAGCCGGTCGCTGAAGAACCCGTAGGTATTGTAGCGCTCCTCATCGTTGGGATCGGGGCGCATCCAGGATGCGAGGTGCACTTCGTAAACGCTCCAGGGGGCTTTGGTGCTGTTGTGGGCAGCACGCGTTTCCATCCACGACTGGTCGTTCCACTGATAGCCGAGGTCCCAGGTGATAGAAGCGGTATCGGGGCGTCGCTCCCAGAAATTGGCATAGGGATCACCCTTGTCCATTTTGCGGCCCCGGAAACCATGAATATGATATTTATATACTTCGCCTTTCGGCATCCAGGGGATAAAGCCTTCCCAGATACCGGAATTATCGAGGCGTACATAGAGTGGATGTGACTGGGTATTCCAGTCGTTGAAGTTGCCGGTTACGGAAACCCAGGTGGCATTGGGGGCCCATACGGCAAAATAAAATCCTTTTTTATCGAGCACCGTAATTTCACGGGAACCAAACAGCTCGTATAGCCGGTAATGGGTACCACGTTGAAAATTAGCCACGTCCTCTTCTGAGAACAATGAATAATTCCATACGGGACGGGTACTGTCTACAAAATGGATGTCCTCATACTTCTTCTCTTGTGCCACGCTTATATTTTTTTAGATCTTATTTATGGATTCTTTAACGAGATGCATCATACTATATCCGTTGAACCATGCGTTTGACCGGTGATCAATGAAAAATGTTAAAACGGTTTAAAAGCATTTAAAATAAGGACGATAATCCGGACTTTTGCGGCCTGTAATTAAAGGCCAACCAGATACCGGAAGTTCGTGAATATTTTTGATGAATTTCCAAACCCTCGGATTCTGACTTACGTCTTTGTTTATGAGCTTCGCCTGTTTGCAGATGTAGGTTCCGGGCTTGCAGATTTTGATTTGACTCAGGTGCTCCTGCATATAGTTTTACAATGGTTCAGCGTATAGAGATAATATTAAATTAACACTGATCAAAAAAAACTTGGCCAAATCACAATTAACCCAGCAAAGAACCGATGCAAAAACTAACGTTGATTCTCCTGATACTGCTTGTATCAGCCTCCTCCTTATTTGCTCAACAAGCTACTCTTAAAGGTACAGTAATTGACACCAGTGAAAAGAAAAATCTTACCAATAGTGTAGTAGCCTTACTTAGAAAATCAGACTCGGTACTGGTCACATTCGGACGAACTGATAAATCCGGTCAGTTTACCTTGTCCCGTTTTGTGCCTGGTAAATTTGTGTTGATGGTAACGCACCCGGCGTATGCAGATTACATGGATGAGGTGGAAGTGAAGGATGCTTCTCCTGTAAATCTCGGGAATATAGCCATGATCCTTAAATCGCAGTTGTTGCAGGAAGTGGTGGTATCGCATAAACTGGGCGCTATCCGGATCAAAGGAGACACGACAGAATACAAAGCAGATAGTTTTTATATGAAGGCGGGGTCTTCGGTAGAAGACCTGTTGAAAAAATTACCCGGCATACAGGTAGATAAGAATGGAAAGATCACAGCCCAGGGTGAAACGGTACAAAAGGTGTTGGTGGACGGGGAGGAATTTTTTAGTGATGACCCTACGATTGCTACGCGCGGCCTGTTGTCGGACGCGGTAGATAAAGTACAGGTATTTGATAAGAAAAGTGATCAGGCCACTTTTACGGGTGTAGATGACGGGCAAAAGACGAAAACGATTGACCTGAAATTAAAGGAAGATAAGAAAAAAGGTTACTTCGGTAAACTGGAACTGGGCAGCAATGGCGATAAATACTGGAATAACAGCGGCATGCTGAATGCCTTTAAGGCCAAACGCAAGTTCTCGGCCTTCGGGATCATGTCCAGCACGGGTAAAACGGGTCTCGACTGGCGGGAAAGCATGAACTATGGCGGTACAGGCAATGGTATGGACATGGGCATGAGTGATGATGGCGGCATGTATATCACCATGAGCGGCGGCGATGATTTTGACGGTGGATCTTATTGGGGTGAAGGTTTTCCGAAAGGATGGAGCGCCGGTGTCCACTACTCCAATAAATGGAATGGGGACAGGCTGCACCTGAATGGCAATTACAAATACAACAAATTAAATACGGAAGCAGCCGGCCGTAACACCAGTAAGTATATCCTTCCGGACACGTTGTATTATATCAATGAATTTGGCAATAACTACAGCACCAAAGAAAGACACCGGGTAGATGGGATGTATGAAGTACAGATAGACTCATCTTCTTCTCTCAAGATCACTGCAGGTGGTTCTACGGGCAAATCCAACAGCTTCAACGTAACGAAGACAGACTGGCTGGATGAAAATGGTAATCCTGTGCGTAAGATCGACCAGCGCACCAGTTCTATCGGCGAGAATAAAGCCTTCAACTCTACCCTCCTCTACCGGAAGAAATTCAAGAAGCAGGGCAGAACTATCTCGGTGACCTTCAACCAGGATTATAAGGAAAACGAATCACAAGGTTTCCTGTATGCTGATAATGAGTACTTCGACAGCAATGGCGCCAGTACGCATAAGTTGATTGACCAGAAAAAGATCAACGATAATATTACCTCTCTGGTGAATGGAAAGGTATCTTATACGGAACCGCTTTCCAAAAGGGCATTGCTGGAGTTCAACTACAGCATGAGCAATAATCACCGTCAATCGCGCAGGACGGCTTTGGAAAAAACAGACCCGGGCAGTCCAAAATACGAGGACGTTGTGGATTCGCTGAGTAATGACTATGCCTTCAATGTATTCAACAATGCTGCGGGCATCAACTATCGCTATGCCAAGCCCAAGCGCATTTCTTTTGGTTTTGGCGCCAATGTATCGCGTGCCGACTTTACACGCAAAGACCTGAAGTCTGACAAAGAGGTAAAATACAGCTTCACCAATTTCTTCCCTTCGGCCAATATTACCTGGACGCTTGGTTCGAATGGCAGCTTACGTTTCAATTACAATGGTAATACACAGGCTCCCTCGATCGACCAGATCCAACCGGTGGCAGACAATAGTGACCAATCGAATATTAAGCTCGGTAATCCTGACCTGAAGCAAGCATTCCGTCAACGCTTCAATATCTCGTACAACAATTACAAGATCCTGTCGGAAAGTGGCATTTATGCCAGTATGAGCTTCTCTACGGTTCAGAACGATTTCAGTTCTATGACCACGATCAAGAATGGCACACGTATAACGCAGCCGGTAAATGTGAATGGCAATTATAATGGGAACGCCTGGATCGATTACAGCAGAAAGATCAAAAAGCTGGACGTGAGTGTAGGGCCCAACCTGAACTTCAACGTAAGCCGCAATGTTAACTTTATTGATGGATTGGAGAATACCAATACCAACTACAGTGTTGGCTTTGGCTTCAATATCTGGAAACAAAAAGAGAAAAAATACACGCTGAGCATCAGGCCGGATTTCAGGTACAATTATGCCAAGTCATCGCTGCGCCCGGATGTTGTGACCAAATACTGGACACAGGACCATGACGTGGATATGAGTGTGACACTGCCCTGGAAACTGGAGATTGGCAGTGATGTGAATTTCAGTATCCGTCAGAAAACCGATGCTTTCGACAAAAACAACAATGCGATTCGCTGGAATGCACGGATCGAAAGAAAGATACTGAAGAATGATGCCGGCCGGATACGGTTTGCCGCGTTCGACTTGCTGGACCAGAATATTGGTTTTAACCGGAGCATCAACAGCAACTTTATCAACGAGCGGACGTATGATACCTTCCGCCGGTACTTTATGGCTACTTTGATCTGGAATTTCAACAAGAATGGCAAACCAATGGGTTGGTAGGAAAGTCCGAAAGACAGGAAGTCCGAAAGTCCGGAAGCGAAGAAGATGAGAACAGTATTTTAATATCCATCACGACTACAAATGAATTATATGCAAACAAGATCAATATTATATATGCTTCTGCTGCTGGTATGCGCTACAGCATCGCAGGCGCAGCAGTTCATTACGCACGGGAAGATAGAATTTGAAAGAAAAGTAAATCAGCATTCCTTTCTCGAAGAGGGCAGCATCTGGAATGACATGATGAAAAAGAATACACCCAAATTCCATACGGCCTACTATGACCTGTATTTTAAAAACGGGATATCCTTATACAAAGCGGGCCGGGAACCGGAAGTACGTCAAAATAAGGTGTGGAGTGTGTTCATAGCAGAAAATACGATCCAAACGAATATAGACAGCAGCACCTCTATTACGCTGAAGGATATTCAGAATGACCTATACCTGCTTACGGATTCGCTGCGGAAAGTAGACTGGAAAATTGGCAGTGAAATACGCAAGATTGCGGGCTTTGATTGCCGCAAAGCGGTAGGCAAGATCATGGATTCGATCATCGTGATCGCCTTCTATTCTGATGAGATCATGCCTTCGGGTGGTCCGGAATCATTCGGTGGTTTGCCCGGTATGATCCTGGGACTTGCCATTCCCCGCATGCATACTACCTGGTATGCTACCAAGCTGGAACTGATCGATATTACAGATAAGGATCTGCAAGCGCCTAAAAAAGGTAAGAAGTATACTAATACAGCTTTCCAGACGCAGTTGAAGGATATTATGAAGAACTGGGGTGATGAAGGGAAAAGGTTGATACCACAGATATTGTTGTAGGGAGGACCAGCTGCGAGCTATGAGCTTCGAGCTGCGATCCCTGAGCTTAACTAAAGAGGTGACACTTTTAAGAAGGTGTCACCTCTTTGATTTTGATATACCCTTAGATGCAAGGGTAGCCCCTACGGGGCAAAATACATTTATTAACGATCGATTGCTACAAAGCGGTAGCCCCGATGGGGCATGAATCTCTCAATTCAATTCCAAGACCAATTGGGTTTTGGCTGGGACTTTCATTTTGTCTTTTATAGTAGCAGTTTGCCCGGTAATGATGTCTTTTGCTTTGGTAAAGCCTTTTAATCGTTGTTCAAAGCGGGCGGTTGTAAACTCGATTTCCTTATCGCCAGGGTTCATGATGCACATCACTGTTTGGCGGGCATCGTACCGGAAGTAAACATATACACCATCTTCGGGTACATACTGCATCATTTTACCGGTTTTGATGGCAGATGATTGCTTACGGAATTGGGCCAGGGTGCGGGTATAATTGAACAGGCTATCTTCGCTGGCTGTACGACCTGCCACAGTAAATTTATTGGCACTGTCACCAGCCCATCCACCCGGGAAATCCAATCGCACCAAACCATCGGGGTCAGCAAAGTTTTTCATCTTTATTTCGGTACCATAATAGAGCTGCGGTACGCCCCGGAATGTAAGCAGCCAGGCCAGTCCTATCTTTAGCTTTTGAACATCCTCCCCCACTACAGACAGGAAACGGCTAAGATCGTGGTTATCTAAAAAGATTACCTGCTTCATGGGGTCTTTGTACACGAAATCATTGGAAGCGGTGAGGTATAAGCGGTTCACCCCTTCAGTCCAGCCAAAGCGCTGGTTGAGGGCAGGCACTATGCCGTACAGGTTCATCTGGAAATCGGTAACCGCAGGCAGGTTGCTTTTGAAAGGCAGCTGGTATACATTTTCGGTAAAATAGCTTTGATTGGGAACGCCATGCACCCAGGTTTCGCCAAAAATATGCAACTGGGGGTATTCATCCAGCAGGGCCTTGTTGCAACGATTCATGAATGGCAGGTCATTGTATGCATAAGTGTCGATACGCCATCCATCCAGGCCAAACTCTTCAGTACACCAGATGGCATGCTGAATGAGGAAATTGGCCACATAAGGATTGTGCTGGTTGAGATCGGGCATAGAAGGCACAAACCAGCCATCGCTCATTTTCTTTTTGTCAATGGCGGCGGCATAAGGGTCCATCAATACCTGGTCTTTGTAAGTGGTATTGGTATAGGTGGACCAGAAGTGGAACCAGGAACTATCGGGCAGGTCACGAAACAGGAAATGTTCAATGCCTACATGGTTGTACACGGCATCCTGGATGAGCTTCATGCCTCTTTTGTGCAGGGCATTGGACAAGGAATGATAAGCAGGGGCACCGCCGAGGCGTGGTTCGATGGTATAATGATCGGTGGCTGCATATCCATGTTCTGTACGTTGGGGCATATCATTCTGCAAAACAGGGTTTAGCCAAAGAGCAGTAACGCCCAGATCCTGCAGGTAGTCCAGGTGGTTTTCTATTCCTTTGAGGTCGCCTCCATGACGGTCGAATATCTTTTCGCGGTTGAGGCTTTGATCTTTCATGCCGGCCACGCGATCATTGGAAGGGTCGCCATTACTGAATCGGTCGGGCATGATGAGGTAGATGAGGTCTTCGCTGGTAATGCCTTTTATTCTTGTTTTACCATTCTCTTTGCTGCGGGCCTTTAGTTCATAGTTAATGGTGTAAGACTCATTGAGCGCAGGATTGGCAATACGTATGTTCTTACTACCGGGGTGGGCATTGGCTGCTATTTCCACATCAATAAAAAGATAGTGGTTATTGGCAGGCTTGTAGTATTTCAATATCCTGACATCGGTACTGTTGGAAACGACTGCTGTTTTGGAAGTGGTCAACCCCGAAGGTTTGTGTACCATCAACTGCAGCTTGCGGTTTTTCATACCGGTCCACCAATGGGTGGGATAAACCTTTAGATCGCTTTGAGAAAAAGCTAGTTGTGCAGAAAGTAAAATGGAGAGCAGTATGAAGAAGCTGCGAGCAATAAGCTTCGAGCGACGAGCTGCGAGCCGCGAGCTGTGAATGAAACAATGAGCAAATGACATTTTATACAAGTGATTTTATCTACAATAGGTCTTCTTTCATTTTATCTTTTACGATCAGGGCGCATACAAAGCCGGCGGATATAAGCAGGATACCTCCAATCTGTACGGCCAGCAGCCGGTCGTTGTGCAGGTAGTTTTCCATGATCTTACCAAAGAACAGGGAAGCAATGATCTCGGGCAACACGATAAAGAAA
Source organism: Paraflavitalea soli (assembly GCF_003555545.1). Lineage (GTDB taxonomy): Bacteria > Bacteroidota > Bacteroidia > Chitinophagales > Chitinophagaceae > Paraflavitalea > Paraflavitalea soli. Next base: position 2,955,002 of record NZ_CP032157.1, read on the forward strand.
TTGAAGATGCCCATGTAGATACCAATTTTATTTTCGGGCAGGTGACCTGCCAGCATGGAATAAGGCATGGACAGGATGGAGGCCCAGGCAATACCTACCATACTCATGGAGAGATACAGCATCGAAGGATCGGTGATATAGTTGACGGAGATAAGCCCTACCCCACCAATGAGCAAACAAAAGGTATGGGTCATCTTGCGGCCAAACTTGCCCACCCAGAAAGGAAGGGAAAAAGAGAATAAACAAGTTACCAGATTGAGCACGGCCGAGGTAGCGCCGGCATGTTCAACGCCCTGGGTAAACAGGTCGCGCACACCTGCATCTGTAGCTGTGGCATCTCCTTTAAAAATATCCCTGGCCACGCCGGTAGAATAATAAAACCACATCAGGAACAAACCAGGCCAGGTTAGGAATTGTACCAGGGCCAGCCTTTTCATTTGTTGTGGCATATGGGTAATGGAATGCCAGATCTCTTTTACAGCACCATTGAAACCGGTACCATGTTGTGCATTGAGCTTTTGCTTCCAGTTGGGATCACGGGGAGGATATTCCCTGCTGCGCAATACGGTATACAGCACGGCTCCCAAAAACATAATGCCGCCGATATAGAAGGACCACATGATGTTTTGTGGAATGCCGCCGCCTACTTTGTCGCGGCTAATGCCAAGCCATTCCCATTTTACCAGGTAAGAAGGCAGGAAACCGGCGATAAAAGCGGCTGCGCCGATAAACATACTTTGCATGGCATAGCCAAATGCCCGCTGTTTATCATTGAGATTATCGGCCACAAAAGCGCGGAAAGGCTCCATACTGATATTGATACAGGAATCGAGTATCCAGAGGGTGCCGGCCGCAATCCATACGGTGGGTGAATTGGGCATGACGAACAAGGCCAGGGAACTGAGGATGGCCCCGATGAGGAAGTAAGGACGCCGCCTGCCCCAGCGGGGATGCCAGGTCCTGTCGCTCAGGTAACCAATAATGGGTTGAACAAGGAGGCCAGTCATGGGAGCGGCCAGCCAAAGGCCGGGAATGGCTTCGGGTTTTGCGCCCAGGTATTCATAAATGGCGCTCATATTGTTCATCTGGAGGGTCCAGCCAAACTGGATACCAAAGAACCCGAAACACATATTCCATATTTGCCAGAAATTGACGCTGGGTTTGACCTGAATGGCTTTTTCGGTCTCCAATGTAAGGGGGGTAATAGGCTCCATAGCAATCGTTGTTTTGTGTTAAGCGGTGGAAAGATAGTAAGTTATTGTGTAAATAATACACAATTGATAAACTGCGGGGGCGAAAAGTTGAAAAGGAAGTGGCTTAAAGAATACTCAATATACGAAAAACACATCCGTTTTTTATCTACCTTCCCTTTCCCTAATTCGTAGTTACTCCATGCGCCTGATCAAACAAACTGTTCTCTATTTTAAAGAAGGAAACGCGGATAAAGTTTATGAAATTGACCTGTGCGATACAGGCAACGATCAATACGTAGTGAACTTCCGTTATGGACGCAGGGGCTCCACACTAAAGGAAGGCAGTAAAACGCCGGTGCCGGTATCGCTGCAGGCAGCTGAAAAGATCTTTGATGCGGTAGCAGCGGAGAAAATGAACAAAGGGTATACGAGTTCTGAAAGCGGGCAAACTCCTGCACCCAGGGCCAGCACGTTTTCTCTTCCTGCCTACACAGGACCAGGTACTGATTGGATGTCGCTGCCTGCCGGTAGGACCAAGAGCATTCTCAAACGATTGCAGCAAGCCGCAGAAGGAAAAACAGCGCCTAAGCGAACTCCCTGGAAGATCAGCCGGGTGATCTGGAAAGCAGGGGAATACAAGATCAAGGAAGCTGTACCTTTTATCATTCAACTATTTGGAAAGGGTGATACGCTGCATCAATACAGCTGTACCTGGGCATTGGTCCGCTGTGGCCATGAAACAGGTATCGAAACGTTGCAGGCCATTTACAAAGACCACCCTTCTCCCCTGGTGAGCCGCATTGCCGGGGCCGGATTAATGACGATGCTTTCCGGTACGCTGCTTGAACAACATGGGGCCAACTATCTACGGACCCTGCCTGCAGGCGTTAAAGCCGCCATTGAAGCCAACCAGGCGACCGGATTGGAGGACCTATTGACGGATAAAATAACGCAACAGCAATCGCAATACAGCTGGCTGGAAAGTATCTATATCCTTTCTTTGGATAAACGATGGATACGTCCGTTTGTCAAACGTTTATTGTTGCAGGCTCCTTTTCATCCCAATTACTTTCAACATATCCGGACTATTTATAAGCTGGCGGAATTGCTCGATGATTTTGAATTCACGGGCATGTTGGCCTGCCGTCTTGAACGTGAGCAGGAAATGTTTGAACACCATGTTCCTGTCAACTCGAAAGATCAGAAGATATACCTGCCGGCGGTAGATGAATACATCAATCCGCGAAAGGAACTGCTCAAAAAGAACAGCCGGCTGGCCTATTCGCAAAAAACACGTTGGTATTTGCATCGCCGCGTACGTCGGCGCCTGGCCATGCTGGGTAATACGGAGAATACAGATTATGTAAAACTGGCAACAGGGATATTGATTGGTTATAACAGGAAACTGGATTTTCGGGAAGCCTGGGCCAAGCATGACAGCATCTGGAGTGGCGGGCGTTATACTACTGTGGAAACGCATTATCCCCAAAATGCAACGGCAGTATTGATGCACCAGCTATTGAGCGGCGACCATCCTGGCCTGGAGTTGGAGGGCGGTGTTTTGTGGCGCCTGCGATCTGAAGTGGAAACACGCTTTGCTGCACAACGTGCTGCTACAGCCAACAACGGCGGTGGCGGCATTTTGAAAAAGCTACTCGGTCTGTTCAATAAAAAGAAGGATACGAATACACCTTTACCAGCCGCGGTACCGGCGGCAGTGGCACCGAGTGGACAATCAACAGCCAATGAGAACGGTACGCCTTACCTGCATTTGTGGAATAAACTGCCACAATCTTTCGTCCAATTATTGGTGGATGCCGAAATGGATGAAGTGCATGAGTTTGCTGAAGGCGCTTTAACCATCCACCCGAGTTATAGCGAGATCAAAGAAAAACTCGATACACCGGTTTATAAGCGTTTGTTGTTATCGCCCTTCCCTATTCCGGCAACATTTGGCTATAAGCTGGTAACAGAAAAATATGCTACGCTGCTACCGCCCTGGGAGCTGGTCATTGCCCTACTCAATTCGCAGCATGTGCCGGCCAGGGAAAAAGGGATGGAATGGACTTTGAGCAATCAACCGGCTTACTTCCTGCAAAGTGATTTCATTAAAGACCTGTTGTTTGTGCAGCATGGGGAAATCAGGCAATGGGCCAGGAATCTGATCGGCCAAAGTCATATCAATAGTGAACTGAGAAAAGCGGTTGCAGGTAAGGCTATAGCAGAGATGATGACCGCCACGGCGATCGATGAAAATACAGAAGGCAGGATACATGGCGCCGGAGATGGCTTATTGGCATTATTTGGCCCTGAGTTGCAGGAAATACCGCTTACGATGATCGCCGATCTGCTGTTGCACAGGTATCCACCGGTCTTGTTGTTTGGATTGAAATTGCTAAAGGCCAATCAACGATATGTGAATCCCGGTACCCTGAGCAAATCATTGTTAATAGGGTTGTTGCAACACGATTATGCACCGGTTCGTGAAGCTGGTGTTTCTCTGTTGGCGGATATAGATATTTCGGTTTTATTGAAGTACCAGGATGAAATGATCGCGGCCTGTGTATCGGTCTATCAAAACGTACGGCAAGGCATGGCGCCTGTAATGGCCCGCCTGGCACAGCAGGATAAAACAGTTGGGGACAAAGCGGCCGCGCTATTGATGCCTTACCTGTTGCGGAAAGAAACCAGTGAAGGGCTGCATGAAGATGTGAGCAGGTTATTGTGCCAGGAATTGAGCGGACACCTGCAAAACGCCAATAAAGAAACAGCGCTCAATTTATTATACGGCAACTACGCTGCTGCGCAGAATGTAGGGGTAGTGATCCTGGAAAAATATACGCATCCGGATCAATTGACGATGCCACAGGTAATAGCATTGGGAGGGCATGAAAACCTTACGGTGCGGAGCTGGAGCTGGCAATTTTACGGGCAACAATCAGCACGTATACGGTATGAAAAAGAAGTGGCCATCAAGCTACTGGAAAGCAAGTGGCAGGATACGCGGCAGTTTGCCATGCAGTATTTCAGGGAGCAGTTTGTAGCGGCCGACTGGTCGCCCGAAATATTGATCGCACTGGCCGATTCAGTGAAGCCTGATGTGGAAGCATTTGGCCGGGAGCTGATCACGAAATTCTTTGACGGTGAACATGGCCTGCAATACCTTTTGCAACTGAGCCAGCATCCCAGCGAAAAAATGCAGCTGTTTGCTACGAACTACCTGGAACGGTTTGCCAGTGACGATGTAGCCAGGATAGAGTCGCTGGAATTTTATTTCCGTTCGGTATTGACGCGTGTAAACAAGGGCCGGATCGCCAAGAACCGGATCTATCAATTCCTATTGACTGAAGGACGGAAATCAGAAGAGGCAGCTAAAACAGTCTGTACCATCTTGTCGGATATTTCGGCCACAGGAGCGATTGGCGATAAAGCAACATGTATCGACGTGTTGTTGCAACTGAGATCGTTGTATGAAGTGGAAACCCCTTTACAGGTGAAACCTGTAGAGACAAGGATGGCATCGAACAATATCAATACCTTATTATAAACAGTCAGCATGTTATTCAATTATCGCTTTGCAGGCAATAGTACGGTGACCAGTACTTCGCATATGACGGGGCTGTCCTTTGCGCCGGATACCTTGCGCGAGAGTGCCTGGTTTGTGGGTAAGCTGCATAAGAAGCTGGCTTTCCGGGAGGCTATCTCGGCCTTACATGATGTAGTGATCAGTGATCTCCGGTTCAAGCCCAAAGACAAAACGGCTTATAAGGAATGGGTAGCGCAAAACGAAACGATGTTCCTGGCGGCTTTTATGGCTGAATACGATGCGCAGGCAGCTACCAACCGGATGGCGGAGATCAATGCGGAGCTGGCAGCCATCAGGCAGAAAAAAGACAGTATACTCTCTCCCTTTTATAAGTCAAGGCAAAAATATTTCAACTATCTCTACCAAAAGGACAGGGAGGCCTGGTACGTGCTGGATCCGGTGATCACGATCCACCCTGATGAATTGTTCTTTGAATGCTTCAGTGAGGATGAATCTACTTATGGCAAGCTGGGGTGTAATTACAATGTATTTAAGGAGGTGAATGATTATAAATGCGGCACCACGAATGTGGATTATTCTACGGGGCTGTATGAAGAATTTCAGAAGATACGGGATTATAAAGAAACGGAGTTGAAGGTAGACCCCAGTGGATTTACGGTGCAAACCAGCCAGGAAGAATCTTACAAAGAAGTAAAGATTGATCTGCCGGATAGCTGGGTACGGGGCTTTTTACAGGTAAGCAGTGCGATGACGCTGCCCACGATCCAGGTAGAGCTGCATCCGATGGATATATACGGCATCTGCCTGTTGCTGCGTCGCTTTAGAGAGAAAAGGGGTCCCCGCTCGCTGCGTTATATATTGGAACCTGGTCATCCGGTCAAGATCGTTCTTGAGCCCTGGGGTAAGGAGATCATTTGCGCCCGCAGCATCTATACGGGGGCGGTAAAACAGGAAATAAGGACCTGGGGCAGAAGAAGGCTGCTGATACTGGAAAGGCTGATACCGGTAGCCAAAAAGTTTACGGTGCATTTATTAGGAACAGGCTTGCCGGCCTTTTATATAGCAGACCTGGGTGATATGAACTTTACGCTGGGGCTTAGTGGATGGACCAGCAATGACTGGAGCCATGCCGGTAATTTTGACCTGCTGGCGCCACGGCTTGCGGTAGATGACGCCATCAAACAACAGGTATATGCTGCCTTGCAAAAAGAATGGCTGGGCACCTCGGCGCAAATCGCCCAGCAACTTAATATAGAACAGGCAAAAGTATCGGGAGCCTTAAGTGCTTATACGCAAGCAGGCCGGGTAATCTATGATCTGAACAGGGAAGTGTACCGGCTGCGGGAACTGAGCCGGGAGCCTTTGCCTTTTGAGCAATTGCGCTTTGACAACCCCAGGGAAGAGTTGGCTGCGCAACTGGTAAGTACGCAGGAGATAAAGGTGACGGCGAATGCATTGCCTGACAACTGCCTGCAACTTACAGGCTCGGTAAAGAGCGCCCGCAAAAACTTTAACCCGAAACTGGTGATCGATGGCGACGAGAAAATAAAAGCGGCAGATTGCACCTGCAGCTATTATATAGAAAATAAATTATACAAAGGTCCCTGTGAGCATATGCTGGCGATACGCCAGGCATTCAATAAAACGAGGATAGCCGGAACGGGGCTGAAATAATAAGGGGCAGCACATTAGAATTTAAAAACAGGAACCTATATTTGTTAACCGCTTTTTGTGTTCTTTGACAGAGGGAAAAAAGATATGCACCTTGCTTCCGAAAGGAAAGGGCGATGTTTCGTCGTCCATGCAACATGAATATTTCATGCATCACCAAATATAATCTTTACTATGGCATACACACTACCGGTCAACTATATCAGTGCCGGCACTGTGTGCCATATAGTTCACCGGTAGTGTGTATGCCTGGCGTTGATTAATCTGGTCACCGGCGAGCACGAAGGCAGCATTATTCCCTCTGTCAGAACATGATTTCCATGCTTCATTTACCATGGCCGATAATAAACTCACCCGTCAACAGTTGTATGACCGCATCCGCGAGAGTTCTAAAGATGCCGTTGTATTGGAGGAAATGAAGCGCCTGGGTTTTTGGCCCAAGGGTGATGAATCGCCTACCATACCGGAATTGCTGATCAATAAGGAAGCAGCATTAAACAAGGAGTTCCGGGAACTGTTTGAGAAGCACCGCCAATACCAAAACAAAGAAGCGGTATTGAAAGAAATGCGCCTGAAGCGCATGGCAGCGGCTAAAGCAAAGCGGGAAGAGACCAAAAAGAAACGCGAACAGCAACGCTTCGAAAAGGCAGCTGCCTGGAAGAAACGAAAAGAAACAGAGATACTTTACCTGGGTGAGGATGTTTCCATTGGCTTAAACAATATGGCAGGCAATGCAGACGCGCTGCATAAACACCATTTACCTGCTTTTGCCAATGAAAATGAACTGGCAGCAGCGATGGGTATTGAACTGAAAGCGCTGCGCTTCCTGGCCTTTTCGAGGAAGGTATCCACTGTGTCGCATTACCGGAAATTCTACCTGCCTAAGAAATCAGGTGGCAAAAGGCTGATCTCTGCCCCCATGCCGCGGTTGAAAAAGGTACAGTACTGGATACTTGAAAATATCCTCAACAAGGTAGCAGTGCACCAGGCGGTGCATGGCTTTACGCTCAACCGCTCGATCATCAGCAATGCGCAATTGCATGTAGGCAAAAAAGTAGTATTGAACCTGGATGTGAAAGATTTCTTTCCTTCTATACATTTTAAAAGGGTAAAAGGCTTATTACAGCAACTGGGTTATTCAGAAAAGATTGCTACTATCTTATCGCTGTTGTGTACAGAAGCGGTGACAGAAGAAGTAGCGCTGGACGGCGGGAATTATTTTGTACAAAAAGGCAACCGGGTCTTGCCCCAGGGAGCCCCTACCAGTCCGGCCATTACCAATATACTGTGTTTTAAACTGGATAAACGTTTGCAGGGATTGGCTACCAGGCACCAATGTCATTATACGCGCTATGCAGATGATGTGACTTTCTCCTGGAACAGTACGGATATCAATCCACAGCAAATGGTATGGCGCATTAAAAAGATATTGGCGGACGAAGGATTTGCTGTTCACCCGGACAAGATCCGCATCATGCACCAGGGAGCCCGCCAGGAAGTAACGGGTATCATTGTCAATGAAAAATTAGGTATAGACCGCAATAAGTTACGCCAATTCAGGGCGCTCCTACATCAGTTGCAAACAAAAGACGCATCGGAACTGATGCCGGGCCAGGTTAGTCCGGCCAATGCAGTGATCGGGTATGCTAATTTCGTAAAGATGGTAAAGCCCGCACAGGGCGCAGCCTTTGCCAAGGCTATTGATAAACTGTTTCAGACTGGACGGTTGCAGTACCTGGTCAAAGATGCACCTCCTGTGCTTAATGGCAATCCCGCCCCCTCTCCCTCTCCTACTTCCAATCCACCAGCCAACAAGGGTGATGATAAGCCCTGGTGGAATGTAACGGGTTGATGACAATGGGGATAGCTATACTGTTCCAAACTTTTGGGTCACTTCGATCTTACCAACAATATTGCTATTGAACTCTTCCAACTCTTCTGCAGGCACCCACAGTTCGTTGTGGATCTCTCCTCCTACGTTCTGTACCTGAAATTTCTTCACATACTCTGTCCTAACATGAAATTTCGTAACAAAGCCAGAGCCGGAGGCCGGCACATTCCAGTCGCGGGCAATCTGGACAGCATACTCCTCATTCATCACCGGATAAAAGATAGGTTGCTGTAATAACCTGGGAGGAAATTTTGTCCAGCCGGACGCTTCAATCTTAGCGAGTTCGTTAGGGCCTACTGGTCGGTATAAGGTTGTAAGTTCTATTGATCCCATGTTATTATTTTTCAAACACAACTCAATCATCTTGTGGAGGAACATCATAGTAGCTAATTTGTAACCCGCCACCCATCAAAGGGCTTCACGGTGGCGCAAGTAGGCGTTCCATCTTTGGCGGTGCCCGGAACAACTGTTTCTAATATACGACCGGAGTTTTCAATCAGCAGGTTTACCATTTCCCAGGTGATGCCTCGCAAGGGTACCTTCAGGCGACGGCTCCAGGGTGAATCCAGCTGTCCGGCTGAGGTACCTATATTAATATAGATGAACCTTTCAGCCACCGGTCCTTGTACAAAGGGGCCAGCAAAATCGGGTTGGCCATCCTTTCCGGTCTTTATTTTGGCAGACAGGTCAAACACCAGGTCGTCGCCTTCTGCCTGTTGTATTTGCACCAGTGTATGATTGGCGCCGCTGCCCTTTGGCAGGGCAAAACGCACACCTGCTACAGGCGCCCGAAGGATAATGCGAAACATGAACTCTCTATCGTTTTTCATGCGCGGGGTTCAAAACCATTTGCTTTGAGGAAATCAATACGGTCAACCAGAAGGTTGTAGACATACCTATCATCCACCCTACCATTATCCAGCTGCACTTTCGTTTCCACAAATATGTCTTCGAAGGTAAGTCCTTTGGGTTTCAATAATGCCACCAGTTGCTTTTTGGACAAGCGCTCTGCAATACGTGCGTCGATACCAATGAATACACTGAACCGTTTACCTGATCCACCTATTTTCACCGGAAAGCCATCGATTGTTCCCTCTATTCTTTTGCCGGCAAAAAGGAATCTTGAATTAACAGCGGTGAACTCAGTAGTGAACCCTTTATCCAGCAGTATTTTAAAAGGAGAGCTGGCAAATAAAGTGTTGGCCCTTTGGTTATCAATGAATGCGCTCAGCAGGAAAACAAAATATCCAAAGATGGAAAGCGCTGCGGCCATAACAATGTTCATCCAGGCCTTTTGCAAAGTGAAGTCAAAAGGATTACGGTTGGCAATGCTTAAAATAACAAAGATGATCAGGAAGAAGGTAATCAACCCCCAGACTTTCTTCTTATTTAACAGGATATAGTCTAGCATATTGCGGATAAAAATACTACGTTTATTTCAACCGCCACCCTTTGCCTTTCAAAAATGATTTACAGGCGGGGCAGAAGTCGTTTTCCTCGTTCAAGGGGTTGCCGCCTTCCGCATCACGCATAAAGCAAGTCTTCTCCTCACAATGTGGCAGGCCCTGGGTGTGCCCCAATTCATGAATGGCTACTTTGTAAAACTGCTCCTGCTGGTTGGCTTTTGACAACCTAAAGGAAGAAACCACACAGGCATTACCGGGCTTGTACCCAAAGCCCATCACTCCCCAGTCCTTAATGTCATTTTTTGTGGCGCTTATGTCCTTATTGGTAAGCCCGATCACAACGGTATCGGCATGACCAAACCGGCTGAGGTATTTGATCAGGGAATCTGCCCGGTAGCGGTCCCGTGGCGGATAATAGGTAGCGGCAGGAAGTGGAATAGCAGCCCTGACAATGATGCCGGGGTTGATCTTGCTAAGCTGCCGATACACCATTTCTGATTGGGCGGAGGGGAATTCGCCCAATGGCTGGATGACAATCACCCTGTTGGGGTGGGTAAAGCGCCCGCGACAGGAAAGAAATGCCAGGGAAAAGAACAGCAGACAACCGGCCAGTATTTTTATATGCATGAGGGTATTGCTACCGGTAAGCTACCGGCTCTTTAGTTATACGTTGAGTGATTCAGCGTTCGTCAGAATGTTGTTTTCTTTTCTAACTCTGGCAAAGCCTCATCTATTCTCTTTGCCAGCTCGGGCAACTTGATAGTGGGTACTGCGGGAAACAAATGATGCTCCAAGTGGTAAAACATACTGAAGGTGATCTTATTCTTCCATCCACCCCGCTGTGTTCTGGCAAACTCCGGGCTGTCTTCTGTATGGTGATGCACGGTCCAAACTGCAAAGAAGGCCATCAGGAATTCGCCGATCACCATCACGATGATATGGTAAATGAGGAAATGAATATTAAAATAGAATGCCAGGAATACGAAGAGGCTGATGGCGGCTAATTCGAGGAGCACATTCTTTCTATATTTCTTATTCCCCAGTTGCAGCGTGATCTTGTGGATCAGGAATATGTGAACGGGTCCATACAGGATGGCGCCATACCAGGTCATACCAGCTGATTTGCCTTCATAATCTTCTTCGGTCAAACAGTATTTATGGTGACGAATATGATTGAACTTGACAGCATGGATAGAAACCACCATCAAGATACTATTGAGGAAAAGAGACAACCAGGTCAGGAATTTATTTGTACCAAGTGAATTGTGAAAGCCATTGTGTACCTGTCGCAAGGCGGTGAGAAAGAAGAAAGCGGAGAAGGGTAAAGCAAAGAGGTAATAACCAGAGTAAGCCAGGGTGAGGGAAATAATGAACCAGGGAATGGTGAGGTTGTTTTCGATGAGCATTTCCCGGACTGAAAGTGAGCGCAGGTCTTTCCACTGCACTTTTTTGACGATCTCGGCGTGGGTCATATATCAGGTATTAATTGTCCAGCTGTAAGGCAGGCTATTTAATCACCTGGTTCCCGTTCTTCACTGTCAGTTTAACCTACCATCTAACTGGTAAAAGTACACAATGAAACTGATAACAGGAATTACTTTAGGGTCCTGATCTAAACAAAAACAGGCTGTCGCTTTTTGTGCAACAGCCTGTTTTCTTTATGTATTAGCGTTATATATCTATATCACAAACCCATCGGGCAGGATGGCGCCTTTCTTCACTACTACAATACCATCTTTAATAGTATACAGGGAGTGATCGGTATTTTCGAGTTGATCACTGCCATTGATGCGTACATCATTGCCTATGCGGCAATTCTTATCGATGATGGCATTCTTAATATAGCAGCGGTCACCAATACCCAGGGTAGGCAGCCCACGTTCGGTAGCATGGGTCATCTCTTCAATGGTCTCATAATAATCAGTACCCATCAGGTAACTGCTTACAATGGTGGTACCATAGCCAATGCGGCTGCGGATACCAATTACGCTGTGCTCGATACGGCTGGCATTGATGATACAACCTTCAGAAATAATAGCTTTTTCGAGGGTGGTGCCACTGATCTTTGCCGGGGGCAACATGCGGGCACGGGTATAGACTGCATTGGAATTGTCGAACAGGTTGAACGGCGGTATCTCATCGGTGAGGGCCAGGTTGGCCTCAAAGAAGGAATAGATATTACCGATATCGGTCCAGTAACCGTCGTATTGGTAGCTGGCTACTTTATAGTTTTCCAGCGATCCGGGTAATATTTCCTTACCGAAATCTGTACAATCCTTGTATACATCGAGCAACAGATCGTTGAGGAGTTTGCGGTTGAAGATATAGATACCCATAGAAGCAAGGTAATCGCGTCCCTGTGCATGCATTTCTTCACCGGTATCGCTTGACCAATCGGGCAGTAATTCCTTTTTAGGTTTCTCGATGAAGGAAGTGATCAGGTTATTTTCATCGGATTTTAATATCCCGAAGTCAGATGCTTCGCGTGCAACAACGGGGATGGTGGCGATGGAAATGTCGGCCCCTGTATCCTTGTGGTTTTGCAGCATTTTCTGGAAGTCCATCTGGTAAAGCTGATCGCCCGACAAAATGAGGACATACTCACACTCATGCTGGTTGAGGTGACGGAGTGACTGCCGCACAGCATCGGCTGTGCCCTGGTACCAGGAGGGATTATCTGGTGTTTGTTCTGCCGCCAGGATATCCACAAAAGCACTGCTGAATATGCTAAAATGATAGGTATTCTTAATGTGCTTGTTAAGCGAGGCGGAGTTGAACTGGGTCAGTACAAACATCCGGTTAATGCCGGAGTTGATACAGTTGGAAATAGGAATGTCCACCAGGCGATATTTACCGGCAATGGGCACGGCAGGCTTGGAACGACTGGCAGTAAGGGGGTACAACCTGGTGCCGGCTCCTCCACCCAATATGACAGCAATCACTTGTTTACTCATAATTGTGGGTTTTATATTTGATCAGTGCTATTCGTCAATCGTGAATCGGCAGTCGACAATCGGCAGTCGACAATAAGAAATAACATGCCTTATAACAAAATGTTTACCCAATAGCAGCCTGGTATACTTCAATATACTGCTGCACACTGTTTTCCCAACTAAAGTCGAGTTGCATCATCTGCTTACGGATCTGCTTTACAGTGTCTTTCTGGTGGTACAATTCTGTTGCCCGCCATATAGCCTGGGTAATATCGCCTACACTTGCATTGTCATAGCAAATACCATATCCGCCGGGATCGCCATAATCTATGACGGTGTCTTTGAGACCGCCTGTACGCCTCACCATGGGGACTGTGCCATAGCGCATGGAATACATCTGGTTGAGCCCGCAAGGCTCTACCCGGGAAGGCATGAGCAGGAAGTCCATGCCGGCATACATGGTATGGCTAAGGCCTTCATGGTAGCCTATGTATACGTTATAATCGTATTGCGAGAGGGGCTTGATGGCCTGCAGGGCAGCTTCCACTTCGGGAAAACCACTGCCCAATACCAGGAAGTTCATGCGCCGGCCAATATGGTTGAGGGAATCGCGGATGGCCTGGGGCAGCAGATCGGCCCCCTTCTCTCCTACCAGCCTGCCAATAAACCCGATCAGGGGCTTATCGAAGTCAAGTGAAAACTGGTCGCAAAGCTGCATTTTGTTCTTGGCCTTGCCGGCTTCTATATCGCTGAGCCCATACCGGTGCACGAGGTAATCATCGGTTTCGGGGTCCCATACTTTTACGTCGATCCCATTGAGGATGCCGTAACACTTGCCTTTTTCGTATTCGAAAAGGGCTTCGAGCCCGTTGCTCATATATTTAAGTTCTTCCAGGTAGCTGGGGCTTACGGTAGTGACCTTATCGGCACATTTGATGCCGGCAGCCAGGGGATTGATGTTCTTGTTCCATTCGAGGAGGCCCCATTGCCACATATCATAAGGAGGAATAAATATGCTCTGGTCCCATCCCATCCATCCCTGGTACTGGGCATTGTGGATAGTAAGTACGGTCCGGATGCCGGCAATGGACCTGTATTTGTAACTGTGCCTGAGCATGAAAGGGATGAGGGCGGTATGGTGGTCATGCACATGGATAATGTCGGGTGTGTGCTGCCAGTCTTTGACCCAGTCGAGTACGGCGATCTGAAAGGCGGTAAACCGCTCGGTATCGTCGGCATAGCCATACACCTTTTCCCGGTCGAGGAGGCCATTGATATCTACCAGGTAGAGGTCAAAACCCAGGATATTATCCCTTTCCCTGATCACAGTAAATTCAAACCACCAGTTGCCCAGGTTGGTATATCCCTTGTGGACCACGTCCCACTGGTTGGCATACAGGAATTTGGTACGGTACATGGGCATCACCACTTTGGCGATATGGCCCGCTTCATTCAGGTATTTAGGTAGTGCACCTACCACATCGCCCAGCCCACCTGCCTTGGCCACCGGGTAACATTCTGCGCTGACGTGTAAGATCTCCATGCTGTTTCAACAATTGGTGTGCATAAATCCCTGTCAATTTAGGAAGGATTTTGATTCATTGTTGCACAGGCTGTAAAAAAGACAAAAGATTACTCATGTGTAGCCACCCGTTCTTTGAAGTATCATTACAAAACATACATTTGCGGCACTATTCCTTGCATAACTTATAAATTTTGGCCACCGGATAGCTGTGATGGCAAAAAACTGTTACTTTTAAAAAATTTTACTAAAACGATTCTGCATGAGTCAACAAACCAAGTGGTCCCAGTTCGGTGTATTGATCATCGTCTTCTTTTTCTGGGGCTTCGTAGCTGCTTCCAACAGTATTTTCATCCCCTTTTGTAAGAAGTTCTTTAACCTGGATCAGATACAGTCGCAACTGGTGGGTTCCGCCTTTTATGGTGCCTACTTTTATGGCTCGCTCATCCTTTACCTGGCATCCGCTATCGGCGGTACTGACCTGCTCAATAAGATCGGATATAAAAAAGGTATCATTTATGGCCTGTTGATCTCGGTGGTAGGCGCGCTGGCGCTGGCCTTCATCAGCGGCTCAGGCAATGCTACTTTTGGCCTGGTATTATTGTCCTTTTTTATCATCGCGCTGGGCTTTTCGCTGCAACAAACCTCTGCACAACCTTTTGCCATCGCGCTGGGTAGTCCTGAAACAGGCGCTCACCGGCTCAACATGGGCGGCAGTGTGAACTCCTTTGGTACCTTGCTGGGACCGCTGGTAGTGAGCGTGGTATTGTTTGGCAGTGTTGCTGCCAAGAAAGAAGCGTCGATCACCAATATCCAAACGCTGTATTTCTTCCTTTCCGGTTTGTTCCTCCTGGCAGCCGCCATCTTTGCTTTTGCCAAATTGCCCAAGACCACATCCAACGAAAAGCTGGAAAAAAGTCCCAAGGCTTTATATACCTTATTAATTATCGGCCTCATCTTCCTGCCGGTACTGTTTGCCGATTTCGTGAAAGAGCAAACGGGTATCAGCAAGACCGCAATCGTAATCGGCTCCTTGGTGATCATCCTTGGCATCCTTTTTACCTCCATGTTCCTGGCTTCCAAAAACAAGGAAGGATGGGGCGCCATGCAATATCCTCAGCTGGTGCTGGGTATGGTGGCAATTTTTGTATATGTAGGTGTGGAAGTAACGATCGACAACAACTTTGCAGCGCTGCTGAAACTGCCTGCCTTTGGCGGGTACGATGAGTCGCAGATTGCGCACCTGGTATCGCTGTATTGGGGTAGTTTGATGATCGGCCGCTGGACAGGCGCGGTGAGTGTTTTCAACCTTCCGAAGAGCACCAAGCGAATATTGGGATTGGTTGTCCCTATCGTAGCTTTCGGCCTGATCCTGTTCGTGAACTACCTGAAAGGAGATAATGTAGTAAATGAGTTTCTCCCCTACCTCATCCCCATCATCATTGCCGCACTGGCTTTCCTGTTTGCCGAAGAAAAACCGGTGAAACTATTGCTGACGGTTTCCGTACTGGCGGCTGTTGCGATCCTGATCTCGCTGGTAACAACCGGTATGATCTCCAACTTCGCGATCATCAGCTGCGGTCTTTGCTGCTCAGTAATGTGGCCCTGTATCTTCGCCCTGGCAGTTACGGGCCTGGGTAAATACACCAGTCAGGGTTCTGCGTTCCTCATCATGATGATCCTGGGTGGTGCGATCATTCCGCCGGCACAGGGCGCTATCATCGACCTGGACCAGGCCAGACTGGCAGCGGGCGGTGGTGAAGGAACCAATTTCACGCACCTGTCGTATATCCTTCCGTTGATATGTTTTGCTTACCTTGCCTGGCACGCACTCAAGACCAAGGGCGTGTTGAAAAGTCAGGGCCTGGATATTGATGCGCAGGTAGCCGGAGGGCATTAATCAACCAAAATAATTTGTACATTGCGTCCCGCTTCGGCGGGACATTTTTTTATAACCAATTATCATGGCAATCAGTCAAAGGCAAGAGCTGGCAATCGGTATAGACATAGGTGGCACCAACACTGTATTTGGCATCGTAGATCATCGCGGAGATATCTCCTACCGAGGTGCTATATCGACGCGGAAACACAACAATGTTACTGATTACATTAATGAGCTATATGATGCACTGTTGCCAGCTATCGATGAAGTGGGTGGTATCAATGCCATCCGTGGCATAGGTATTGGTGCGCCGAATGGCAATTATTACAATGGTACTATTGAATATGCGCCCAACCTGCCCTGGAAAGGAGTGATCCCCCTGGCACAACTGATGACGGACAAGTTCAAGGTGTCCTGTTCGCTTACCAATGATGCGAATGCGGCGGCAGTGGGAGAAATGATGTACGGGGTAGCACGTGGCATGAAGGATTTCATCATGATCACACTGGGTACGGGTGTAGGCAGTGGTATTGTGGCCAATGGACAACTCATCTATGGGCACGATGGCTTTGCCGGGGAACTGGGTCATACTACCATCATTCCTGATGGCCGCAAACACAAGGGCACCGGATTGCATGGTTCACTGGAAGCATACGCTTCTGCCACGGGGGTGGCCTTAACGGCCATCGAGTTCCTGGAAAGGGACAATCACCGCGACAGCCTGCTGCGCAATTTTGCCAAAGAAGAGATCGACAGCCGTGTAGTGTATGACTGCGCCATTCAGGGAGATAAGCTGGCGCAGGAAGTATATGAATTTACCGGTAAGGTGTTGGGATTGGCTTTGGCCAACTTCGTGATGTTCTCTTCTCCCGAAGCCATCATTTTATTTGGTGGCATGACAAAGGCGGGTGACCTGATCCTGAAGCCCACCCGGGAACATATGGAAAAGAACATGCTGCCTATCTTTCAGAATAAGATCAAACTGCTCTTTTCTGAATTAAAGGAAGCCGATGCCGCTATCCTGGGCGCCAGTGCGTTGGTATGGGAGATGAAAACGGTCTAAACCTGGATTGGGAGGATATAGATATCTGCTGAATTTTTGAATTCATTATACAAAAGAGGAAGGCTTACATCTTTCTCTTTTTATTTTGTCTACTTGCGTTTTTTCTTCTGCTTAATGATAAACACGCCCGGCACTGGCCGTTGACCTGTTTTATCCGAAACCTGGATGGTTTCTTTTCCGTTGACCAATACGCAGCTGCTGCCACCTCCATCGAGGTTGAGGGCTTCCACACAACCCAGATCGGCCATTATTTTTGCTTCTTCTGCCAGGGTAGCGCCTTCTGCTACACCGGGAAAACGGCCCTGAATGGCCAGGATGATGAGCTGACGCTTGCGCGTATAACCTATTACGGTACGTGGGTGCCGGTCGTTCTCTCCTTTTACAAACATCTGCTCTTCTTCATTGGTCACATTCACAAATCCATCTTTCACAATCACGGGGCCGCCACCTATTGCGGTATGCATTTTCCACCATTTCCATTGATCGAGGGTATTGAGATCGGCAAGGGAAGGATCGGGATTGGTGCCCTTGGCCAATATGGGGCGTTCCTGGAAAGCATAGGGCCAGCGCTGGGCTGTATCGGTAAACAACCAGGCCACATCGGCCCGGCGATGTTTGGTAAGCCCAATAGCGCTGCGGGTAGGATAATAAAATGAATCGGTCCCCTTCTGTTGGAGAGCAGGCTGGTTATAAGCCACCATCTGACCGTCTTTAATGACAGCGTTCAGGTTTTGATTGGTAGCAAAGGAGAAAAAGGTAGCATTCAATACCACCAGTGGATTGCCTTCTTTTTCATAATACTGGGTAGGTGTATATCGTTTGCCCTCTCCTACCTGGGTGGTGAATTCCAGCTTGCGATCCTTCAGGCTGGCCACTACACAATAAGCAATAAATGGATGCCCGTTGAGGGAATCTGTTGTTTTATATACCTGGATGGAACGGGGCAATTTGCCAAAGGCTGTGTCCACACGATCCCAGTTCAGTTGGGTAAAAGCAGCAGGAGCATACCCAGTCATGAGTATGCTCCCGATCAATAATATCTTTTTCAAAAGAGGTGTATAAAAGTTTAGATTAGCTATGGGCCATTTCCTTTTCCAGCTTCCATTTTGATATACCAAAGCCTGGGATCACGTGCTTATCACTGTGGTAGGAAGAACGCACCAGTGGTCCGCTTTCCACATAGTCGAAGCCCATTTCATACCCGGCTTCCCGGAAGGCGGCAAATTCATCGGGATGTACAAACCTGATCACGGGCAAATGTTTGCGGGTAGGCTGGAGGTACTGTCCAATAGTGATCACATCTACCCCACTGTTGCGCAGGTCGCGCATGGTTTGGAGTACTTCTTCTTTTTCTTCACCCAGGCCCAGCATGATACCGCTCTTGGTGCGCATACCGCCATCTTTCAACACTTTCAGTACATCCATACTACGGCGGTATTTTGCTTGTATGCGTACCTGGCGGGTGAGACGTTCTACTGTTTCTATATTGTGTGAAACCACTTCGGGAGCGGCTTCTATAATGCGTTGTATATTTTCCTGCTGACCTTTGAAATCGGGCACCAGGGTTTCGAGGGTAGTATTCGGATTCAGGGATTTAATAGCCTTGATGGTATTGTACCAGATAATGCTGCCGCCATCTTTCAGTTCATCACGGTCTACGGAGGTTACTACCGCATGCTTTACCTGCATGAGGTAAATGGCTTCGGCCACGCGCTGCGGCTCATCCCAATCCACGGCATCGGGCCGGCCAGTGGCTACTGCGCAGAATCCACAGCTGCGGGTACATACATTACCCAGGATCATAAAGGTGGCAGTACCTTCGCCCCAGCACTCTCCCATATTGGGACAGTTACCGCTCTCACAGATGGTGTGTAATTTGTGGGTATCTACCAGGCCACGTACATGCTTGTAATTTTCGCCGGTAGGCAGCTTAACACGCAGCCAATTGGGTTTCTTTACTTTGGACGTTTCGGGTACAGTATTGATAATCGGTAATTCCTGCATATAATGTCATTCAGTGATAGGTATCAACAACTTAGCTGACTAAGTTGTTCAAATCCCCTCCTTCCCCAGGGTATGGGCGGGGCAGGGCAAAAATACATCACTTTCTTCTACCAAGCAGCAGGGTCACATAACCATTAAAGAAAAACTGTTTTTCCTTGTTAAAAGCCATTTGGGAGACTTTCTGGGCATAGAATTCGGCGGAAACGCCTACTTCCACGGCCGTGATGGTTTCATTAAACCGGCCGAAATCAAACCTTAACCCTCCCTTGACCTGGGCGCCTGGGCGGATCTTTACGTCGCCCCAGCCTACGGTGAAGCCGGAAGCACCTATTTCGGTGTAATTACTGTCGATAATCGTTGGGTAGGTAGAACGGATGCGCTCATCGGTCTTGGTGACCACATCCACATAATAAGGCTTTTGGAGGCCCAGGGACAAGCCGCCTGCATAGACTGCCATTACAGCTACGCCGTTCTTATTGCCTTTGCCGCCGATAACCCGTTGCTGGCCCATGCCAAATTTCAACTGGTAAAAGTTATTGGTTTTGCCATAGATCACGCTGTTTACATTGAAAGCGCCTACGGCATAAGAAGTTCTTTTCTCTTTGGGGTGCTTTTTTTCATTCAATTCGATCTGGAAAATAGTAGCCACCCGGTTGCTTTTGAACCTGCCCCATTCGTACGACAGTCCGTAGCCGTCTGTAGCGAGTTTCAGACCAAAAACACTCTGTTTATTGAAAATGATCTCTCCTTCTTCCTCCATTTTGAGCAGTTTGGCAACCTGCTCGCGTTTTGCCGCTTTTTTATCCTTTTTAGCTGTGGGAGATTTGGCGCTTGGGTTATTTTGAGCCCAGGCTGAACACGTTATAAGACCTATGATGATTGACAAAACAAGTTTCTTCACCGGCTGTGATTTAATTATTCAACGTAAATTTAAGGCAAAATTACAGATAATGACCTCTACAGTTGTTTACGAAGGAAACCTGAGAACGGTTTGTACACATTTAAAATCAGGTACTAAAATAATCACAGATCCGCCAACGGACAACCAGGGCAAGGGGGAAAGCTTTTCTCCAACGGACATGCTGGCTACTTCGCTGGGGGCCTGCATGCTGACGATCATGGGTATTAAAGCCCGGGACCTGGAGGTTGACCTGGTGGATACAAAGATCGAGGTAGAAAAGATCATGGCAGCTGATCCACGCCGTGTAAGTGGCATAAATTTAACATTCCATTTTCCGGAAACGCTGGTATTGGAAGAAAAGATAAAAACGATCCTGGAACGCGCCGCTCATACCTGCCCGGTAATGTATAGCATCCATCCGGACATTGTGGTGAATGTAACGTTCAACTGGAATCCGGCGACCATCGACCTGAAGGTTTAATGAATACAACCCATATTGCTGGTTGCGGCATGGCAGCTGATCTGTTTACGCCATTCTGCAACCAGCTTTTATTTACTGTTTGCTACTTCCCTTCAACAGCCCATTCCCTACTGCACAATCAAGGCATCGTTTAGGATCGCAATATCTATTCTTTAATTCGAGGAGTGCCTGGGATTCAAAAGCATTCCGGCTTTTAATACCACATTGGGCAAATCCCTGTATGATCGTATTCTTTTCAGCCGCCGTTTCTTCCATCCATTTCAAAGCCCGGTCTTTGTACTCCTGCTCCTGCCGCAGATAACCATAGGCAAAAAGAACCGGCACCACGGTATTGATGATGATATTGTTGATCATGCTATCCCCCTGTTTTTTAGGCTTTGCCGGCGAAATCTTATCAAAAGTATAATGTTGGTCCCAATAGGCGCTGGCAGTAACATCCAGCAGGCTTTTAACATCCTTTACTGAAATGATTTCTTTAATTTTTGAGAACAAATGACCTGAACTATGAATAAGCATCGCCAACTGGGCCAGCCTGATGGTGGGAAAAGACGCCGGCCTCATTCTAAGGAAGAGAGTGGTATTTGGACCCTTTTGGAGTTTGTACTTGGCCTGGTAGAACTGATAAGCTTCTTTTAACTGCCGGGCATAACCGTCTTCATAGTCCTTCTCCAGTAATCCTGCCTGCCCCAGTAACAATGCTTCCAGTTGTAATAGTCGATTCTTGTGTTTGCCCAGTACGGTGAGTGGAATACTCCGGGCCACGGCCTCAAAAGCCTCTGCATTGACTTTTATACCAAAGTTGCGGGCCAGCAGCCACCAGAAAGTCTCTTCCCAGTGCTGGTTATTCTGCTGCAGTAATTCACACACGATAGCCGATTTCCGCTGCAGCCTTTCCACCAGTAAACGTTCATTCCAGGAAAGCCAGGTAATGTCGGACACCTGTGTAATTTGTTGTTCGCAGGCAATGAACCAGCGGTTGTTCATCCAGTCTTCGTATTGCTGCAGCAATAACTTCGATACGCGGTCGCGCAGGGACAATACGGGTATGGGGCTTTGGGAACTATCCATATCGTCTTCCCATACTACATGCAGGATTACCTTGTCGTAATGGTGATCGAACTGATGGGCGTGTTTGTACCAGCCGGAGGTTTTGATGTGCAGTTCAACGGGGCCAATAATGAGGGCATCGCCCATCTTAATTCTGGCAGCCAGGAAATCGGGCCCCTGGTTGGCATTTAACAGGCCGGGATGTACGATGTCGAAAGATTCCCCTCCGGGGAGCTGCAGGTGCTTGTTGTTGAAATACTGGAATTGCCAGATAAACTGGAGTAGCCGTTCGGTCATGGCTATTGGAATTTGGGATATATACGAAACTTTCGGGCACCTGTATTGGCAGGTGTCATATTTGTTTCCTACCCAAGGGTCTTCAGCGCCTGTACTACCCTGCTGACAGGCAGGCCCATCACGTTGTAGAAATCGCCGTTGATGCGTTTAATACCGGTTACCCCTATCCATTCCTGGATGGCGTAGGCCCCGGCCTTATCAAAGGGACGGTATTTATCGACGTAGAAGGCAATTTCACCGGTAGTAATGGGATGGAACCATACTTCAGTAGTATCGGCAAAAGCGATCTCTTCTCCCTCATGCAGGATAACCACACCGGTGATCACCAGGTGTTTCTTGCCGGAGAGGGCGCTCAGGATGTCGATGGCATCTTCACGGTCGGTGGGCTTGCCAATGATCTTGCTGTCGAGCACCACCACGGTATCGGCAGCCACAATAGTAGCATTGGCTTTGTACAGCCTGTATTCATCGCAGTGTTGTACTGCCAGGGCTTTCTGACGAGCTATATGAACGGGAATGGCATCGGTGGGCAGGCCGGGCGGATAAGTTTCATCGGTAGAGCGCACGATGATATCAAAAGGGATCTCGGCCCATTCCAGCAATTGTTTCCGTCGGGGGCTCTGTGAAGCCAATACTACGCGTTGACTAGCCATTATGCAAAATAGATTTTAAAGAAGATCATCGACACGATGCCCGTAAGCATCACCAGCTTGACCCAGTTGCTCAGGACATGGAACTCCCGGCTGGATTGAGCGGTATATAGCTTACGCAATATATATAATAGCGGGATAATGATGAGTAAAACACAATACAGCGCCGATCCCCACCACTCAAAAGTGAGCACATAGGCCTGCACAATGAACAGAGCGGCTACCAGTACCACGATCCAGGTGCCGGTGAATACCTTGGATACATTCACCCCCCAAACGATGGGCATGGTGCGGCATCCGTATTTGGCATCGCCTGCCATGTCCTCAATATCCTTGATCACCTCCCTGATGAGGGAAATGATAAAGGCAAAGCCGGCATACAGGAAGGTAATGCGCATGATCTTGGAAGCCTGTACCAGGCCAGACAGGCCGGGCGTTTTGATCACTTTATAGTGGACCATAAAGCCTACTACCATCACTGTCCAGGCCGTAAGCAGGGAAATAATAATATTGCCGCTCAGGAGCTTTCGCTTAAAAGTAGTGGAGTAAAACCACAGTGCTATTACGCAACATACATTGGCAGGAGCCAACCACCATATCCGGGTCTTCCAGGCTACCCAGGCACTAAGCAGAATGCCTGCTGTTGATAATACAAAATGCCATACAATGGCCCAGCGCCGCTTGATGTGCTTTTCTACCACCAGCTTGCCCGGTTTGTTTACCTGGTCAATATTGAGGTCAAAATAATCATTGATGATATAACCGCCGGCAGCGATCAATACAGAAGCCACCACCAGGATCACAATCTGAGAGATGGGAATGATCAGGGGCATATTGGCCTGCTGAAATACAGGGATCACTATGCAATACAGGAATAATAACTGGGTGAATGCAATAAACACCAGGTTCAATGTTCTTACCAGCCTTAAAAATGCTACCAGTAGTTTCATGAATGCGCTAAGATAATCACAGAATTCTAAATGTTTCGGGTTTTGAGTGTCGGGTTTCGGGTTCCTCAGAAGTAACTTACAAATAAATATAATATGCCTTTTTGCGGGTAGGCTTTACTCCACCAGCCTGAATAGCGGAAGCAACCCGAAACTTCAGACGCGGAACGCGAAACTAAGAGCTGGTAGTATTCGTATGCAAGTCCCAGTGATCATTCAGTTTCAGTACTTTTTCGATCACATCGCGTACACAACCCAGACCACCCGGGTAGAGGGAGATATAGTGGGCCATTTCCTTTATTTCACTGACGGCATCGGCCGGAGCGCAGGCCAGCCCTACCGTTTGCATCACATCGTAGTCGGGAATATCATCTCCCATCATCAACACTTCGGCATACTGCAGCTTGTGCTGCTGCAGGTACTCGTTCAAACGGGCTTTTTTATCCTTTACGCCCATAAACACATCTTGTATACCCAGTTTGTGGAGCCTTTCTACAGCAGGGTCGCTGGTGCTGCCGGAGATAACTGCTATCCGGTATCCTTTCTTGACAGCCAGTTGGAGGGCAAAGCCATCTTTAATGCTCATCCGGCGGTATTGACCACCATCCAGCACATATACGGTACCGTCGGTGAGTACGCCATCCATATCAAATATAAACGTAGTGATCTGCTTAAACCGGTCTAAAATACTCATGGCAATGGGTAGTAATGAATAACAAAAATAGGGAATACCTAAAAAAGAACGCCGAATGGTGTAGTCCCATTCAGCGTTCGATAATATCTTATTCAATCTGCCGGTTTCGTCCCCTTCGACAAGCTCCTTTAGATCAGGGTGAGCCGCCCCGAAAGGGCGACCCACCCTTTAGCCGCCTTCGACAGGCTGGTGACAAGGAATTCAGACTGACAAATCCTCTTAATTCTTGCGGGGATTACCGTTGGTATTATATACCAGGTTCTTTTGAACGATCATATCATTGATCACATTCACGGCTTCGCCCAGGTAAATATCACTGCTGCGCAGGGTTTTGATCCATTGCTTAAAGCGTTCTGATTTACCGGTATCATATTCAAACTTCTTCAGGTCTTCCGGCATGGCTTCCACATCCAGTTCCTTGGCAGATTTATTGATCGAATCAATTTCTTTGCCTACAGCTTTCAACTGCCTTTGCTCTTCCTGGAATTTCTTCAGGTTGAGAGGAGTGATCTTATCATTCAGTTTGCTCAACCACTCGGCGTTGGCCCTTATTTTAGTAAAAGCATCATTGCTCTTCAGACGGTCATCACTGGCTTTTTTGATAGGCGCGAGGTCGAGGCCATATTTCCAGCGGCTGTAATCAGCTTTCTTGATCTCATCCCAGGGCAATGCATCGGGATTGTCTTTTTCACGCAGCTTGGAATACTCAGCCAGATCGGGCAATGGAATATCAGAACTTACACCACGCAGCTGGGTAGAACCGCCATTGATGCGGTAAAACTTCTGGAGGGTCAGTTTTACAGTACCCAGGTCGCTATTGGGATTGAGCATACCCAGGTTTTTATCGAGGCCAATGTTACGTTGCACCGTTCCTTTACCATAGGTAGTGGTGCTACCGATGATGATACCACGGTCGTAATCCTGGATAGCAGCGGCAAATATTTCAGAGGCAGAAGCACTGAACTCATTGACCATTACCGCCAGGGGACCATCGTACAACAAGGTTTTATCACGGTCATAATACACCATGGGGTCTTTGCTATCGCGGTCTTTCACCTGTACTACGGGGCCACCTTCAATAAAGAAGCCCACCATTTGCACCACATCGTAGAGTGAACCGCCGCCATTGTTGCGCAGGTCCATTACGATACCATCTACTTTCTGTTCTTTCAGCTTTATGATCTCCTTGCGCACATCTTCCGCACAACGGGGACCTTTGGGATTGTCAAAATCGGCATAGAATTCCGGCAGGTATATAAATCCGATCTTACCGCTCACGGTATTAACGATCGCGCTGCGGGCAAAAGTTTCATCCTGCACGATCTTATCACGGATAAGGGTCACCACTTTAATGGAACCATCCGTCTTTTTCAATGTCAGGCGTACTTCTGTACCTTGTTTGCCACGGATCAGTTTCACAGCATCTTCTACAAAGAAACCAGCCAGGTCTACCGGTTCGGCAGATCCCTGTCCTACTTTCTGTATCAGATCACCCACGGCTATTTCGCCCGACTTCCAGGCAGGGCTGCCGGTGATAAGGGTTGCGATCTTGATACCGCCTTCGCCATCCAGCAGGGAGGCGCCGATACCAAAAAAGGTACCGCTCATTTGCTCATCGAAATAACGTTTGTCAACAGGAGGAAAAAAGGTGGTATGGGGATCCATCGACTCGGTGATGGTCTTTACAAATTCATTGAAGCGGTCATCATCAGACACCTTTACTTTGAGACGCTCGTACAACCTGTCCATGATCTTCAGTACACGATCGCGGGCATCTTTTTCCAGCTCGGCATCTGTTTTCGCTTTCACACTGTCTTTGCCTTTGTTCTTATCACGGGCTTCCAGCAGGTCGGCATAACGGTCGAGCACCAAAGACTTCAGCCTTTTGCGCCAGGCCTCTTTACGTTCTGCTTCATTTTTGGGGAAATCCAGTTCATCGGTGTTGAAGTTGGCCGATTCATCTTTGGTAAAATCGAAGGGCTTGCTCAGTATGTCTTTGTAGACCAGCTCCGTTTCGAGGATACGCTTTTTCACGATCTCAGAAACGGCAGGTACAAACTGCACCGGCTCTCCCAGTATCTCATTGTCGATGGTGGTTTCAAATTTCTTCAACTGGTGTATGTCTGACTGCAGCAGGATGTTCTTGCTTTCGTCGACATAACGGTTGGTGAGGAATTTTTTAAAGACCTCTTTGGAGAAATTATCATCGATCTTTTTAGGACTGTAATGGTTTTCTTCGAGCATTTCACCTACAGAATGCAGGATCTTGTCATATTTTGTATCGGGTGGTTTATTGCCTCCTACAATTCCGAGGGTACGGAAGGCCAGAAACAAACCGGCACCCAGGATAATCAACACTACGGGTAGATTCTTTCTTTTAACCATATAACTTAATACTTTAGTCATTGCTTCCAAAAATAACGATAAATAAGGAGGGTTGTTGCAATTCAAAATGAATATTAACAATCGCTTTAGCGTAAAATCCTGCAATTCGGGAAGATCGGAAAAGAGCGGAGGATAAACGGCATACAGGTCAATTATTCGATTTACCGGTATGGCTGAAGCGGGCGCCAGGTGCAATAAAAAAGAGGCAGTTACCTGCCTCTTTTTTCCGGGTGGATGACCGGGTTCGAACCGGCGACCCTCAGAACCACAATCTGATGCTCTAACCAACTGAGCTACAACCACCGTGTTAATTGGGAGTGCAAAAGTAAAGTAAATCTGTTTCCCGCCAAAAAAATCAGGTTCTCTTTTTTTAGATAGTTTGCTTTTTTTGTCCACAGATAACCCTGATAATCACAGGCAAACCCTGCTCCTCTCCTGCCCGGCCGCCAGATGACATGCTCCTTCAAAAAATATTTTCAGAAAAGTGAACAATCTGTCAACCTTCTTTAAAGCATGTGTCAACCATGTGTCAAACTAGTACCGTTCATTCGAGAACACCCCTGTTTGACACATGGTTGGTACAAGGATGAGGCCAGCTTGGTATAAGGTTGGCTAATATCGGGCAGTCCCCGGAATCGCCAGGCCCGTAAAATAAGCGTACCTTGCGCCCTCAATTTCCCGTTTTAATTATCATTCAATTGATTGCAATGAGCCCCTGGTGGTTAATGATCCCCATACTGTCTGCATTTTTAGGTTGGTTAACGATCCAGCTTTTCGTAAAACTGTTCTTTGGCTTCGTTTTCCCCCGCAAACGCCAGCAATGGACGGTACAACTGGCCAAAACGGTGAGCACAGAGTTGTTTTCCTTTGCCGACCTGGAAACGAAGATCACCAGCCCGGAAAGTCTGCAAAAGATCATGCCGCAGGTAGAAGTACATATTGACGATTTCCTGCGCAAAGGACTGCCTAAATCTTTCCCGATGATCAGCGCCTTTATCGGCGAGCGCACCATCAACCAGTTGAAGGAGATCTTCCTGAAAGAACTGGAAACGATCTTCCCCCTTGTTATGAAAGGATATGTTAAAAATCTCCAGGAAGACCTCAACCTGGAGCAAATGGTCATCGATAAAGTAACTGCTATTCCAACTGATAAGATACAAGTATCTGTCTATCAGGCTATAGGTTCCGACCTCAACAAAGCAGCGCTGCTGGCGGCTCTGCTGGGATTGCTTATTGGACTTGTTCAGTTGGGTATAGTGCTGGCCACGGTGTCCTTTTAACAAGCCTTGCCACTCATCACAATGTCATTCCGGCGTCACAAGTTCTAAGGGACTTTTGCGTCTAACCCCTCAAATTAATTAACCAGGATATGAGAAGTTTTCTGCTATTTCTTGTTTGTGCAGCTTTGTATAGCCATAGCATGGCCCAGTTTCCCGGAGGCGGAGCGCCCGGTGGCGGCCGGCCCGGCGGCGGTGGCGGAGTGCCCAGTATTGGCCACTTTTACGGCCGTATTGTGGACGGAAAGACCAATAAAGGGGTGGAAGCGGCCTCTGTGCAGCTGATCCAATCCAAAATGGATGTTACAACCAAAAAACCAAAGGATACTATTATAGGTGGTATGCTTACCCGCGGCAATGGCGACTTTAGCCTGGAGAACCTGCCCATCTTTGGCCAGTTCCGCCTGAAGATCACCGCCATTGGTTATAAAACCATCGAGCAAAAGGTAGCATTTGAACTGAAGTTTGGCCAGGGCGATATGAGCCAGGCTATGAATGCCGTAGATAAGGACCTGGGCAATTTCAAACTGGAGCAGGATGCACAGGTGATGGAAGCAGTGACGGTAACGGGCTCCAAACCCTTGATCGAAATGGGCATTGACCGCAAGATCTTCAACGTAGAAAAGAATATTACTTCCGCCGGCGGTACAGCCGTAGATGTAATGCGTAATGTGCCTTCTCTCAATGTTGATATCGATGGCAATGTGACCTTGCGCAATGCAGCTCCTCAAATATTTGTAGACGGACGCCCCACTACCCTCACGCTGGACCAGATCCCGGCGGATGCCATTCAAAGTGTGGAGATGATCACCAACCCTTCGGCCAAGTATGACGCCAGTGGTGGTCAGGCGGGTATCCTCAACATCGTATTGAAAAAGAACCGCAAAGCGGGTTATAACGGCAGCATCCGCGCCGGTATTGACTCCCGTGCGAAGATCAATGCCGGTGGCGACCTCAACATACGCCAGGGCAAGCTCAACGTATTTGCCAATGCCATGTACAACCAGCGTAAATCAAAAGGCTGGGGTTGGTCGGACCAATTGAATACCTTGACCAAACCCAACACTTTCCAACACCAGGATAATGACCAGGTGAACAATGGTTCTTTTGCCTTTGGCCGCTTTGGGCTGGATTATTTCGTAGACAACCGCAACACGTTGTCTATCTCGCAATCTATCGTACGTGGTACCTTTAAGAACAACAACCAGGAGAATTACAATATTGACACTGCCGGCAATTTTTATGAAACCCAATACCGCAATACATTGGGTGAATTTGAGTTCCGCAACTACGGTACGCAGCTGAGCTTTAAGCACCTCTTTGCCAAAGCGGGTAAAGAATGGACAGCGGATGTGAATTATAACCTGAGTAAGAATGAGAACAATAGCAACGTCATGTTCCGTTCTTTTGATGATAAAGATCAAACAAATCCCAAAGGACCAGAGCAATTGCAAAGCACGCTTGGCAATGGTGAGAACAAATTTATTGTAGCGCAAACAGACTTTGTAAACCCCATCACCGAGACCATGAAATGGGAAGCGGGCCTGCGTGCACAGATCCGCAAATCTGAAAGCTCTCAGCTCATCTCTACCAATGGTAGCGCCAATGTGGGCCTGAGCAACAATTTTGAGTACACGGATTATGTATATGCCGGTTATGCTACTTTCTCTCAAAAGATAAAGGACAAGTGGAGCTACCAACTGGGTCTGCGTGCAGAAAGCTCTAATTATGATGGCAAGCAAATCGGAAAAGACAACTATTCCAACAGCTTTCCCATCAGCTTATTCCCCAGCGTATTCTTAACACGTTCGTTTGAGAATAAGCAGGATATCCAGGTAAACTATTCCCGCAGGGTAAACCGGCCCAACTTCTTCCAGTTGATGCCCAACTATGATATCTCCAACAAACTGAGTTATTCAACTGGTAACCCCGACCTGGTGCCAGAGTTTACGCATTCGCTGGAGTTGTCTTACCAAAAGACCTATGGTAAGAACAACAACACTTTCCTGGCTACTGTATTTGGTAAGTACACAACCAACCTGATCTCCCGTTACCAAAGCTGGCAGAAAGTAGAAAATGATTCGGCTTTTGTATCTACCTGGATCAATGCTTCTGATGCGTATGCTGCCGGCCTTGAACTGGTGTTCCGCAACAACTGGACCAAGTGGTGGGATATGAACTTCAGCACCAACGTATATTATTCCAAGATCAACGGAGATAATGTGACCAAACAATTGACGAATGAGCGTACAAGTTGGTCGGCCAAAGTAAACAACACGTTCAAGATCGCTAAAGGCTGGAGCATCCAGCTGAGCGGTGACTATATTTCCAAGAGCGCATTGCCTGTAAGCACCAGCAATGGCGGCGGCGGCGGTGGTCGTGGTGGTATGGGCGGCGGTGGCGGCTTCATGGGCGCTGCACCTTCTTCAGTACAAGGGTTTATCGATGCCAACTATGGCGCCGATCTGGGCCTTAGAAAAGAGTTCATGATCAAGAAGAATACTGCTACCATTTCAGTTAACTGGAATGATATCTTCCGTACACGCCGTTACTATGCCTTCTCTGAATCCCTCGGCTTTACACAAACGGATTGGAGAAGAAGGGACCCACAGATCGTGCGGGTGAACTTCAGCTACCGTTTTGGTAAGTTTGATATCGGCCTGTTCAAACGCAAGAACATGAAGGGCGAATCAGAAGGTATGCAGAACGGTATGCAGGGTATGGGTCAATAAGCAGCCTGCCAGTTCGAACTATAAGCTATTACATAAGCACAGAGGTCGTTCCTTTCTGGAAACGACCTCTTTTTATTTGGATTAAGTAAGTAGTCTTTTTGTGCCTTTGAAACAGGCGGCCTCCAAATTTTAATCTCTTTTAAAAACCTGGTTATCACACCGAAGAGAACACTATAGTCTGCTCCTTCACCTTATTGACATATATGGGGTTGACATTGCCTGGCACTTTTGCTATTTTGGGAATATCCAATAATCCAATACCCGACAATGAAAAGTCAACTCTTCATCGTACTGCTGGCTATTACAGTCAACACCTATGGACAAACTTCTTTGATCAGAATATACAACGCCTCAGAAATTCTACTCGAGGCCAACAAACTGACAGATACCTGGAGACTACTGAAAGATGTAGAGTCCACCTGTGATAAAACGGATACACTTTACCCCTATATCGTTTGGAATTCGTTAAGCACTACTACAAGGCTGGAATTGTATTACAGGCTGAAGGCAAAGTTTGACAGTTCCTTCTATTTTGGACAACAATCATTACAACTCATTGAAAAGGGTGCGCCTTATTTTAAGGAAACATTTGTCAACCGCAAATACTGGATGTATAAAAACCTGGTGGTCTCCTCTTTTGGTGCAGGTAAGCCAGAGCAGGCAAAAAAGTACCAGCACCTGTTGTATAAAGCGTATAAAAACAAGAAGCTACCGGAAGGGATGGACCAGTATTACAATTTTACCTACTTCAAATGGAAAGATAAGAATGTGTGGGGTTATGAATGGTACCCCGAGCCGGGTGACCCCGATGCGAAAGGCAGGTATTCAAAGATCATCTATTATGTATACAGTACTAACGAGGATGGCAGTGATAAAGAACAGCTTTACCGCCTGCACGTTCAAAGATCACACAACAATGACAATGCTTTAAAATTGAATTATGTACTGATCAAACAGCTGGAGAACGCCCAAAACGAAGTAAGCGGTACCCTGTATGGATACACCTACAACAGGAAGATCAATTACGCCAAGTTACAGGCCGATGTCAAAGCAGTTTTAATGGAAAACTATTATCCCGATACGCAGGCGGTGGTGATCAAAAGATAAACCAGCCTGTTATTCTGATCGTAAACTTCTTACGGGATTGGCCAGTGCCGCTTTAATGGCCTGGAAGCTTACGGTAAGCAAGGTAATGACCATGGCACCCACACCCGCAGCAACAAAGATCCACCAGGCTACGGACGTACGGTACTGGTAACTCTGCAGCCAGTTGTACATGAGGTACCAGGACAAGGGGATTGCAATGGCCAGGGATATGGACACCAGCACCACAAACTCCTTAGAGAGCAGTCGCCACAAATTGAATACGGAAGCACCCAATACTTTCCGCACACCTATCTCTTTGGTACGTTGCTCTGCCATAAAAGAAGCCATTCCAAACAAGCCGAGACAACTGATAAAAATAGCCAGCACGGCAAAGAAACCAGCCAGCTTACCAATTCGTTCTTCATCAGCAAACTTGTGGCCGTACTCCTCATCAATAAACTTGTAGTCAACCGGCGCACCAGGTGCATATTTCTTGAAAACAGGTTCTATAGCCGCCAATGCCTCGCGGGTGCTTTTGGCAGGATTGATCCGGATATTAACGACCTCGCTCATACCATCCAGGAACGCAAAGACGGTTTGCTTAACAGGTTCATAAGGCGATTGCATGATCATATCCTTCACCACCCCAATGATGGTATAGTCCCTGCCCCAGTGTATGATCTCACCCACAGGATTCTTCAGGCCCATGTATTTAACAGCCGACTCATTTAAAATGAGGGTGAATGAATCAGCCAGGGATTGCGCATTGAAATTCCTACCGGCTACAAATTGCCAGCCTACAGTATGGCTAAATCCCGGATCCACACCAATAACAGCAAAGTCGTCCATTACCGTGGGGTCCTTCCCTTTCCATTCCAGTCCACTGGAATTGTTGTTAACGGTCGTAAGCGGGCTGGTGGATTCGGACATATCCAATACGGCACCGGATTGCAGGAGTTCCTGCTTCATAGCATTGAAATGGGTATGTGTTTCTGCTGTCAATACGGCAACACTGATCAAACCGGCCCGGTCATAGCCGGTAGGCCGGTTCCTGGCATGTTGTACCTGGCGAAACACCACCAGGGTACCTACGATGAGTACAACGGAAACGGAAAACTGAACCACCACCAATACCTTGCGCGGAATGGAACCTAAACGGCCCACCCGGAAAGTGCCCTTTAATACTTTAACCGGCTGAAAGGAGGACAGGTAGAAAGCAGGATAACTACCAGCCAGCAAAACGGTGACCAATGCCACGGCCAGGCCCATGAGCCAAAAGGCAGGGAGGCTAAGCGGCAGCTGAATGTTTTTGGCTGCTACATCATTGAAAAATGGCAGCATGAGAGATACGAGTAAGATCGCCGTCACAAATGAAAAGCCCACCACCAGTAACGACTCACTAAAAAACTGGCCGATCAATTGCCATTTCATAGAACCGATGGCTTTGCGTATACCAACCTCCTTCGCCCTTTTTTCAGAGCGGGCGGTGCTCAGGTTCATGAAGTTGATGCAGGCCAGCAATAATACAAATACGCCTATGATACCAAAGAGCCAGACGTACTCAATACGCCCACCGGTATTGACGCCATTCTTAAACTCCTGGTATAAATGCCATCGGCTCATCGGTTGCAGGAAAAGAGCGGGTTTGGTCTTCGTGCCTTCCTTATCGAGGTGCTTTAATTTCGAATCCTTTATTTTGGCTGACACACTGGCGATATCCGCCTGGTCGGCCAGCTGCACAAATAACTGGAAAGAATTGTTCTCCCATTGATCACCCGCATTTTTCACCCAATCGTTGTTGGAGGCATAGAGGTCCCAGGAAGCAATGAAAGCTACCTTTTTGAAAGTGGTATTGGCCGGCAGGTCTTCAAATACACCGGTCACTTTTGCATTGAGTGTATTATCGAGTCTGATGACCTGATTCACGGGATCGGCATCACCAAACAAAGACTTAGCTACGGAAGCAGCAAGCAATATGCCCGATGGATCATTCAATCCGTTCCTTGTTCCCTTTTGCATGTGGAGGCTAAGCATATCGGGTGCACCAGCCTGCATAAAGCTGCCGGGCTGCATGATCTTTTTATCGCCAATGGCCAGGATATGGCCCCAGGTCCAGGATGACAGGACGATGTGCTTGAAATCGCTGCCATAGCTTTTACGCAACTCCGTTTCCAAAGGAAGAGGAATAGCCTGATCGGTGCGAACATTGCCGCTGAAATTGCGGGTTTGCATCACCTGCGCAATGCGGTTGTAATGCTGGTGATACTTGTCGAAAGACAATTCATCATAGATCCACAGACCAATAAGCATGGCCACCGCCATGCCCACAGAAAGGCCGGCTATATTGATAAACGAGTGTCCTTTGTGCCTGGAAAGGTTGCGAAACGCTATTTTGAAATAATTCCTGATCATAACAGCTTTTTTCCGGTGGTAAGAAATAATGGCAATAATACACCTAAGAAAATGCCAGAATTTAACAGCCTGCTTATGAAGCAATTACCTGGCAAAATCACGGCACCGATTGTCCGGTTTTGATACAGGCAGTGTTCGGTTTAAGGTTGATTACAATTGACTGTGCCTATATAAATACAAAACCGCGCCTATTACGTATATAATAGCAAGGATTCTGATTATGAACAAAGTAGCAATGTTCATATACCTTTGTGTGACCATGCTCTACCCTTCAACAGCACAGGATATGAACCCAACCAACCGATCGTATCTCGCCCTGGGCGATTCCTACACCATTGGTGAAGGCGTGCCCGACATAGAGAATTTTCCCCACCAGGCAGTGCAGTTGCTTAACCAGCAAGGCCTTTCATTTGGCAAGCCCACTATTGTAGCCAAAACCGGCTGGACCACCGACGAGCTGCAGCAGGGCATTGCCGCCGCCACACTTGATGGTACCTATGACATAGTTTCCCTGCTGATAGGTGTCAACAACCAATACCGTGGCCGAAGCAGTACGGAATACGCCGAACAGTTTGAATTACTGCTACAACAAGCCATTGCCTTTGCCGGTCGCCATCCTCAGCATGTATTTGTATTGTCCATCCCCGACTGGGGCGCCACACCCTATGCAGAAGGGCGCGACCGCGCACAGATAGCGAAGGAAATTGATAGCTTCAATGCCATTAACAAATCCCTGGCCGACGAATACGGCGTGCATTACATTGACATTACACCCGGCACACGGGAAGCAACTACTGACCCTTCGCTGGTCACTACCGACCATTTACACCCCTCCGGCAAAGAATATGGTCGCTGGGCAGCTAAATTGGCGGATAGCATTAAAGCAGCTATAGGTCTTTAACAATGGTAGTGATAGCCGCTAATTGCCTGCACATAGCCTCAGACAGATACCCGAATGGCCGCCATATGGCCTAAACAGGGGTTTATAGAGGCGTTTGGGCAATACGTAGGCAATGCGTAGGCAATGCGTAGGCAAGCCGTAAGCAATGTGTGGGCATGCCCGGGCCATTACACCGGCGCTGAATAACCTCCTGAGACAGGTGGATACACCCTCTTGATTGCCAATTCCCGATTTTACCCTAAACTTGCGTGCTCAATCCCCCTGTTCTTGTATGGAAACGCAACAAATGCAGCCCCCTGTTCTCAAATTAAGCTGGAGAGAAAAATTTGCCGGCATCCTGGTGCTGATCATTGGCATTATCTACCTCCTGTGGCAGGTGGCTGATTTTATGTCCTCCAAATCAGATGCATACGCTGTAAAGGAAGGGAATTTCCAGATCAGCAGGGCCGAACTCCTGAATCATGCACGTTCGATACTCAGCATTTTGCTGGCACTGGCTGGCGGCTGGTTACTGTTAAAAGGTAAGAAGGCCGGCTGGATAATTGGTGTTACGCTGCTGCTGCTGTTAAACAGCATTGCCATCATCCTGATGGTGCAGGGCTTTAGCCTCACAGATACGACCAATAAAATTGCCGGTGGTGTGGTGGTCTTTATAATGCTGCTGGCTTTACTGTTTTTGCTGCTTCCTTCGGCAAGGTTAAAATACAAGGTCAGCAAGCGTACTTACCTGCCGACCCTGGTTTTATTGCTGATCCTTGTTGGTATCTACTTTTTCTTACAATAGATCGCCTTCATCTACCTGGTAACGTTCCTTGATCTTGCGCATCACCTCATCCATGGAAGCACGGTGGTCTTTGGGATTCCATTCACCCCGCTCCCACTTGTCCAGTTCCTCATCAATATGCTTTTGCTGTAAGGCGCTCAGCTTTTCAGACAACTGGTCCGATACTTCTTTCTGCTTGCGGTAAAATGCTTTCTTCTTTTCGGAGGTAAGCTCTTTATCCTTCCGCATATCATTTTCAGAAGCAGCCATCAGGGTCAGTTCTTCTTTGGCGAGCGCAATATCATAAGGCCCTACGGGCATAATGAGCTTTGACAGGATAGGTCCTACCTCTATTAAAATGATCAGCAGCGACAGGAGCATGCTAGTCCAGAATACACTGCTTTCTTCATCGGCCAGGTCGGTAAGCGCCTTGTTGCGCTCCAGGAAGCCCACATTCGCTTTGGCGGAGGCTTCGTATTGCTTACGCTTCTCCTCCATGGAGGCTTTCGCGCCTGCCAGGATACTGTCCTGCTTTACCAGGTCGCCCTGCAATAGCACAAGCTCGGGCGCATATTGCTGACGGGCATTGTTGAAGGCATCCATCTTTAACCGGGTCAGGTTTTCAATGCCCCGCCGGCCCGATCCGCCGGTGCCATCGGCTTCCTGCACATAGGCCTGCTGCAGCCGGTGAAGGGTATCTTCAATGGCTAGTTTCCTGCTTTCCAAACGACTGCGCTCGGCCGTGGTGGTTTGCATGAGGGCGGTATTTTCGGCCTGGAGCAAACTATCATTGAGCTGGATCTTTTTGTGAATATTCTCCACCACCTTGGTATCGATCTCCTTTTCAAAGATCTTCAACTCCAGTGGCCGGGCAATGGTAACGCCGATCAGCAAAGCCAGTGCAATACGGGGCAGGGCCATCCAAAACTGTTTGCGTCTGCTTACCCCATATTTACGCATGGTGGATACGAGAAACCGGTCGAAGTTGAAGATGATAAGGCCCCAGATGATAGCAAAGAGAATGGTCCAGCCAACATTGTTGAAGATACTGTAAATAGCATACCCCGAAGAAATAGCGGCCAGCACAAAAGTGGCCAGTATTACCCCTCCCAGCCCGCCGTACTTGCTGTGTTCGGAGGGAAATTGCTTTAGTAATTGCTGGTGCGCGCCCGCACACCACCACAGAAAATTATTGTCGGATCTTTTACCGCCTCCCCCGCTAAAGGAGTCGTAGGCGTACAGGTCATTGCCCTGCACAGGTTCTTGAGCAGCCATACAAATGCTTTAATGAATAAAATGTAAAAAATTGAGCGATAGCGGTTGAAGTGGGAACAGAATTACAACGGCAAATAAACGTATTAATTGCAAATGAAACGTGAAAGAATTGTAAAGGCAATAAGGCATCGGGGCAAAAAGGCAACGAGAGGGGTATTACCTTATTGCCGGCGGGCCAGCAGTTGCTCATATTCCTCTTTTTGCCAGGGGGTCTTAAACAGGTTGATGGTCCTGTCGTGCTGATTGGGATGGAGCTCCAGGGTGCGTTTCCGGGAGAATTTGGAAACATAGACGGTATCATTGACCTTGACCCATTCATATTTCTTCCGGTCCAGCAACCGGTTCCGGTACTTAATATAACAGGTATCGCAGAATGTGACGCTCTTTTCCTGGTAGCATTTACCATCCTTATCGAAGTAATAATAAAAAGAGGCTGGCTGGTAAGCACTGTCTTTTACATGCATCACCACAGACTGATCGTTCGTTTCAATGGGGCTGTTCGCCAGACCAGCTGTTTTCAGGTTACGGTAGACGGCCTTTTTGGAAAGCCCAATGTATTTTTGGGAGAAGGCGAGGGAGGCCGTAAACAGTAAACAACAAAGTAGTATTATTCTACGCATACTAGCGGGAGTTAATCTTTAAAAGGTTCATCCGTATCGCGGAACTTGCCGGCCATGGATGTGACGATATAACCAATGCCACCCAATGTACCACCCACCGCCACGATCCAAATCAGAACAGGCCTGATGAGCACCCCACCATAGGTATACACATAAAAAAGGTAAAAAGCAGCCGCCAGGCCAAACAGCAGGAAGAAGCTGCCATATAGATAACCGCCCCTATTCTCTTTTTTAAACTCTCCCCCATTGGCAGCAAAAAGCTCTTCCAATAGCTGGGTAGCTTGTATATCATCCATACCCCGGTAATCGGCTGTCAGGCTTTCCAGGATATGTTCTCTTTTGGAACCATCTTTTACAGATTGAATGGCATAAGCCAGGTTGTCTTCTTTAACACCTTTAGCCAGGTATTCGGCTTTAATAGCATCAAAATTCTTCATGGTAGGTTTGCTAATAATTCGGGGATTAAAATAATACCAATTACGCAGGATTCAAAATCAGCAGGAATGACTCAATGACTGAAGTACTTAGCGAGGGCAAGAATAGCCCCCACTCCCACCAACACCCAGCCTGCCCTTCGTATAGTTGACACTTTCTTCATATAGTTAGCATCACTGTCCCTGATCAGGGTTTTGGAACTGGTGATACAAAGTATGCCAATAAAAAGTGGGATTAAGTATTCAAAATATGCTGCCATGGGAAAGGGTTAAAATATATAAAAATGGTTACCTCCACAACTTTGGCAGGTCACCGGCGATGGCCTTGGCGCCCATAATGCCCATCACGATCACCACCGCCCAGCCCGATAGCTGCATCCATACCGGATGCCGGTATCCTTTCATGAGGGTACGGTTCATGGCAGCAATGAGTATAATGGCCAGTCCGATGGGCAGTATCAACCCGTTGACGATCCCCGCAGCAATGAGTAACTGCTTAGGTTTGCCGATCCATACAAAGATGACGGTAGACAAAATGATAAACACAGAAATACACAAGCGCTCATGCTTTACAAAAACCGGGTGAAAGGTCTTGAAGAAAGAAACAGAAGTATAGGCCGCCCCCACCACCGAGGAGATGGCAGCACTCCACAGTACCACGCCAAAAATGCGGAAGCCCAGCTCACCCGCCGCATGCTTAAATACACTGGCCGGCGGATTATTGGCATCCAGCACTACACCTTGTACTACTACGCCCAACACAGCCAGGAACAGTACATAGCGCATAATGCTGGAGATCACGATGCCGCTCATCGCGCTGCGGTCTACCTGCGGCAATTGATCCTGTCCTTTAATACCGGCATCCAGCAGGCGGTGAGCACCCGAAAAAGTGATATAACCGCCTACCGTACCCCCCACCAGGGCTACAATAGCTACGGTGCTGATCTTTTCGGGCAGGATGGTTTGCCGCAGGGCTTCGCCCAAAGGCGGATGGGCACTAAAGGCAATATATAAGGTAAGCAGTATTTTGATCACGCCCAATGTCTTGGTGAAGCCATCCAGCATTTTACCAATCTCACTCAACCAGAAAAGGGCCAACGCGACTACGCAACTGATGATGGCCCCGGTCTCAAAAGACATACCGGTAAGCACATTCATACCCAGGCCGCAACCTGCAATATTGCCAATATTGAACGCAAAGCCACCGATGATCACCAGTATAGCCAGGAAGTAACCGAGCCCCGGCAATAGTTTGTTGGCGAGGTCCTGCGCCCGCAGTTCACTCACTGTGAGCACCCGCCAGGTATTGAGCTGGGCCCCGATATCCAATAATACGGATACCAGGATCACGAAGCCCATTCCGGCCAGTAACTGACTGGTAAAAACAGTGGTTTGTGTGAGGAAACCCGGCCCGATGGATGAATTGGCCATTAAGAAAGCTGCACCCAGTACGGCGCCGCCGCCGCCAAATACAATACGCTTGTTGTTGGAGGAGTTGCCTGATCGCTTAAGCTGAAATTTCAATACCTTGTTTTTTTAGGGCCTGGTTAATTTTTTTGGCAAATGCCAGTGCATGGGCGCCATCGCTGTGTATGCAAACCGTTTCAGCTTCCATCGGTATCTTTTTGCCACTGGTAGTAGTTACCGTATCCTGCTGCACCATCTGCAATACCTGTTTAATACAAGCTGCTTCGTCCTCGATCAAGGCGTTGGCTTCGGTACGCGGGGTAAGACTTCCATCATCCCTGTAGGTTCTGTCGGCAAACACTTCGCTATAGCTGATCAGTTTCACCGCATTCGCTCTTGTGATCAACTCACTGCCAGAAAGGCCGTACAGGATCATATTGTTGTCGGTGTTTTTAATCGCCCTGCAGATCGTATCGGCCAATGCCGGATCA
The DNA here is from genome assembly GCF_003555545.1 of Paraflavitalea soli. GTDB lineage: Bacteria > Bacteroidota > Bacteroidia > Chitinophagales > Chitinophagaceae > Paraflavitalea > Paraflavitalea soli. The sequence goes on from NZ_CP032157.1 coordinate 2,994,914, forward strand.
GCTGCCGCCATATTGTACAAGGCGCCATGTGGTTTTACATGGTGCAAGGTGGCATCATACAACTTCAGGAAAGCCTGCAGAGCGCCTATCTGGTATACGACCAGGTCATAAACCTGTTCGGGCGACAGGTTCATATTGCTGCGGCCAAAGTTGTCCCGGTCCATAAAGGACACATGGGCGCCAATAGCGATCTCCGCCTCTGTAGCGGCCGCTACCAGTTCATGCATGGTAAATGGATCGCCGGCATGAAATCCGCAGGCTATGTTGATGGAACTGACCCAGGGTAATAAAGCGATGTCATTTTCTATATCATACGGCCAAAGATGGGTACTCTCCCCCATGTCACAGTTAATATCGGTTGTTAGCATACCAGTTGATTCAGGTGATCATAGCAGGCTCTTTGAATAATATTGAGCTCATGCTCCTGTGAAAATAACAATTCCTCGGCAGTGGGCATATCTACCATACTAAATTGTATGCTGTCGCTGGGTCTCAACTGTGCCAGTTTGGGCAATTGGGAGGAAATAACATGACCGATCCGGGGATAACCGCCCGTGGTTTGATGATCGGCCATCAGTAGAATTAACTGTCCATCGGGCAATAGCTGAATGGTGCCAAAACTTACACCGGAGGATACCAACTCGGTCGTATGCTGCCGTTTCAAAGGCACACCACGCAATTGGTAGCCCATGCGGTCGGAAAAAGGATGGATCGTAAAATTATTCTCCAGCATATCCCGCTGGGAAGAATGGGTGAGCTGGGGCCACTCATTGCCGATGGTAAACAATATTTCGTGGGGCAGGTGATACGTCCGGCCCGTATCTACCCGCCAGTTCAATGGCTGGTATTCCCGGGTTTCTTTCAACAGGCCCGCGAAGTAGATGGAATTTTCCTTAAAAGGCAGTTCATCGCCTTTATCCAGCTTGCGCCCATGGAAACCGCCGGCGCCTGCTTTGAGGTTGGTGCTATAACTATTGAGCCAGCGTGGCACACAAAAACCGCCATGAACGGCCAGGTAACAACGGCTGCCGGATTGCCATTTGGGAAAATGCAGGAGGGTATTCCTCCGCACCACGATGGGCCGCCAGGTGCTTACCGGTTCATCCTCATTGAGCGTGGGGGTGAAATCGGCCCCCGTTATACTGATCAGGGCATTCTGTTCAAACAGGATATGTGCGCCGGGAAAATGGATCTCCATTACCGCCTCGCCCGGGTCATTGCCCACCAGCATATTGGCTACGCGGGCAGCATAGCCATCCATTACCCCGCCGGGATTAATACCCCAGCTGCTGTAGCCATACCGGCCCATATCCTGAATAGTATCCAGTAATCCGGGTTTGATAATTGATAACGACATAAGAGTGTCAGGGTTTAGCTATTCGCATTATAAAACTCAACTTCGTCACCTGCCTTTAATAGTACGGGATTTTGAGCCTGAGCGTTGAACATTGGAACGGCGGTACGGCCGATGATATTCCACCCGCCAGGGCTATTAAAGGGATAAATACCTGTTTGTGAGCCGGCTATGCCCACACTACCGGCTGTTACGGGTACAGGTTTTTCTTTTCGTGGCAGGGCTATACGTTCGTCTACCTCGGCCATGTAGGAGAATCCCGGCAGGAAGCCGATCATGTATACCCGGTACAATTTGCCGGTATGGATACTGATCACCTCGGCGGGTGTAAGCTGCTTTTCCCGGGCCAGGGAAGCCAGGTCGGCCCCGTTCTCTCCCCCATAATGGACAGGGATACGATGTTTTACCGGTGTGCCCGAGACCTGGGGGCCGGATTGGTGGTAAGCGGTGATGATCCTTTCCTGTACCCATTCAAATACCGTATTAGCGGGCTGGTAATGGGTCTTTAAGAAATAAGGATCATATATGATGGTAAGCGAGGAATAAGCGGTTATAATGTCTTTGAGGCCCTCAAAGGGGTGCTGCTGCAGCCATTGGTACATAGCGAGGACTTTGCCATTCAGCGATTCGCTAAGCTGGTTACCCAGGTCGATGGTGACGGCCCCATCGCCCATTGAAAATATGTTGGGCAATTGATTCAATGACAGGCTGCAGGATATGCTATCCGTTAAAGATATTGAATCTAGCAATAGATAGTGCAACTGGTAGACGAAAGGGGCATAAGCCCCGATCAGTGCAGGGGCTGAGGTAGGCTTAAGGTTCACTCAAGGTAAGCACTTAAAGCGCATTTACTAAGGGTTGGCACCTGCACGGCAGAGCGGCCAGGATTGGCAGAAGAGTGCTAAACGGGTAAAACTCAACCGCAATTCCCGGTTTGGGAACGATTATCTACGAATCTTCTTTCCTACTGATTTTCTTTTAATTATGCAGGCTTGTGCAGGCATCAATTTGTTGATTTCATGCTTATACACTAAACTTGCACGCCAACAGGCCTATTTTAAACCGTTTAATCAACGTATGGCGAAGAATTTATTGATCGTAGAGTCCCCTGCAAAAGCGAAGACTATTGAGAAGATCCTGGGCAAAGATTTCGAGGTGAAAAGTTGCTATGGTCATATCCGTGATTTGGAGAAAGACGAGATGGGTATTGATGTTAAGAACAATTACCAACCCCGTTATATAGTACCGGATGAGAAGGAAAGAGTAGTGAAAGAACTGAGAACGCTGGCTAAAAAATCTGACGAAGTATGGCTGGCAACGGATGAGGACCGTGAAGGAGAAGCCATCAGCTGGCACCTTTGCGAAGTACTCAACCTGGATCCTTCTACTACAAAACGCATTGTTTTTCATGAAATTACAAAGCCTGCCATTGTCAAGGCAGTCAATACGCCCCGCACGGTAGACATGAACCTGGTGAATGCCCAACAGGCCCGCCGGATACTGGACCGCATTGTGGGTTTTGAATTAAGTCCTGTGCTCTGGCGTAAGATGAGCATGAAGAATAACCTGAGCGCAGGCCGTGTACAAAGTGTGGCTGTTCGTCTCATTGCTGAGCGGGAAAGAGAGATCAATGCTTTTACACCTGTCAGCTCCTTTAAGATAGAAGGCCTTTTCACCGCCAAAGATACCACCGGCAAACAGGTGACATTTGGTGCTGAAGGCAAGAAATACAACCAGGCAGAAGATGCAGAAAAGTTCCTGCAAAGCTGTATTGGCGCCGACTATACGGTGACGGACATACAGGTAAAACCAGGCAAGAAGTCTCCTTCGGCTCCCTTTACCACTTCTACCCTGCAGCAGGAAGCCTCGCGTAAGTTTGGCTATTCCGTAAGCCGGACCATGTTGCTGGCGCAAAAGCTGTACGAAAGCGGTAATATATCCTATATGCGTACGGATAGTGTGAACCTGAGCGATACAGCCATGGATGGCATCCGCAACCAGGTGACGGGCCAATATGGCGACCGGTATTTCCAGCCCCGTAAATACAAGAACAAGAACGAATCGGCACAGGAAGCGCACGAAGCTATCCGACCTACTTATATGGAGAACTCCACAGTAGATGATCCGGATACCAAAAGACTGTATGAACTGATCTGGAAACGGACCATGGCCAGTCAGATGGCCGATGCTGAACTGGAAAAAACGATTGCCAAAATACAGGTATCTACCAATAAAGAAGAGCTTACGGCCAGCGGCGAAGTACTGAAGTTTGAAGGGTTCCTGAAAGTATACCGGGAAGACCGGGATGATGAGGATATTACGGAAGAGGAGCAGAACGAAGGCATGTTGCCCCCATTGAGTGTGAAACAACAGCTGCCGCTCCGGGAAATGAAAGCGATCGAACGTTTCAGCAGGCCATTGCCCCGCTATACGGAAGCATCGCTGGTAAAGAAGCTGGAAGAACTGGGCATCGGTCGCCCGTCTACCTACGCTCCTACCATTTCTACCATCCAGAAAAGAGGATATGTAGAGAAAAGAGATAAGGACGGGGTAAGGCGCGATTTCCGGGTATTTCGCCTGGCCGATAACGCCATTACCAAAGTAACAGAACAGGAAAATACAGGTGCAGAGAAGTCGAAACTATTCCCTACGGACCTCGGTCTGGTAGTGACAGACTTCCTGAAACAGTATTTCGATGATATTATGGATTATGGTTTCACGGCCCGCGTGGAAGAAGAATTTGATGAAGTGGCAGCAGGCAAGCTGAAGTGGAACCGGATGATCGACGATTTTTATGTTCCTTTCAAAAAGGATGTAGACAATACGATCGAGAATGCAGAACGCATCAAAGGCGAAAGAGAGCTGGGTATAGAAGCAGCAAGCGGCAAGAAAATAGTGGCCCGTATGGGACGTTATGGTCCCATGGTGCAGATAGGTGATGTGAATGACGAGGAGAAACCACGTTTTGCCAGCCTCCAAAAAAACCAGAGCATTGAGACAATCACGCTGGAAGAAGCCATGCAGCTGTTCCAGTTGCCCCGTACACTGGGTGAATACGAAGGACAGGAAGTGGCGGTCAATATAGGCCGTTTTGGTCCTTATGTAAAACTGGGCGAGCAGTTTATTTCCATCCCCCGGGGTGAAGATCCGCTGGAAGTGAGTCTCGACCGCGCTATTGAACTGATCAAAGAAAAACAAACGGCTGATGCCCCTATCAGCACGTACGAGAATAAACCGGTTACCAAGGGTAAAGGCCGTTTTGGTCCCTTTATCAAGTGGAACGATATGTTTATCAATGTACCCCGCCGTTACAACTTCGACGCCCTGAGCGCTTCAGATATTAAAGAACTGATCGACGCCAAGGTAAGCAAGGAAGCCAACCGTTATATTCAGCACTGGCCGGAAGAAAAGATCGCTATCGAAAATGGCCGCTGGGGTCCTTTCCTCCGCTTTGGCAAGAAAATGCTGAAGTTGGGCAAGAAAGCCGATGACACCAAATACACCGCCGAAGAGATGGCCGGGGTAAGCCTGGAAGAGGTGAAGAAGATGATCGAGCTGCAGGTTCCCAATGCATTTGCTAAAAAAGGCAAAGCAGCGCCGGCCAAAAAAGCCGCGGCCAAGAAAGCACCGGCTAAAAAGAAGGCGGCACCGAAGAAGAAGTAATTTCGAATGTAGAATGTAGGATTTAGGATCCTTTAAGCTCATCAACGTGCGTTGTATTCAAACAGTCCTGAATTGCAAATCGCGGCAGCAATCCTAAATACTAAATCCGAGATCCGGAATGTTAGTTCTCAAATACCATCTTACCGAAGAAGAATACTTCGACTACAATTACTTCACAGCCTGGGCTTCGCCAGAGAAGAAAGGCTATCGGATCCGCTATTACCTGCGGGTATTCCTCCTGTATACAGGTGTGGCCGTATTGTTTATCATCAGCCGGCACAGCAAGCAGCTGCTGTGGGACTTTATCATTTTTGGCATCATTGCCATTACCTATTTCCTGCTGGTGCCCTGGCTTATCCGGAGGTCCATTGGCCGCCGGGTGAAAGATATCCTGCGCCAACCCGAAAATCAGCATGTACTGGGCGAGGCGGAGGTGATATTGATGGATACGGGCATCATTGACAAAGATGAGGCGGCAGAATCCAAATACAGCTGGGATGCCATTGTACGCAAAGCAGAAACGCCGTCCTGTTATTTTTTATATACCAACTCCTACCATGCCATCGTTATACCTAAGCGGGCTATCCGCAATCCGGCCGACAAACAGGAATTGGAGCGAATGCTAAGCCAGCACCTTTCACTCACTTCGGAATTCAGCAAAGAAGAAGATTAATTTTGGGAGGAAAGCAAGCTGCGAGCGGTGAAAATAGCTGCGAGCAAAAAGGCAGCTCAATCCCTTACTGGGTGCGACGCCAACACTGCTAATCAAAGGTTTCTGTATCCTGTATTCTGTATTCTAAATTCTGTTCTTGTGGATTTGTGGAAAACATTTTCATGTATATTATACCAGTTTGCCCGAAATTGACTGCCATATCTGCGTGTAGGATATTGAAGCAGTAATAGCATACCATGGAAGAAAATAAGGAAATATCGGCGCTTTTTCATTTGTTAGACGATCCTGACGCAGAGGTGTACAACGTGGTATCTACCCGCATCATTGATTATGGTAAAGGGATCATCCCCAACCTGGAAAACCTGTGGGAGAATACGATCAGCGAGGAAGTACAGGAAAGGATCGAAGTGTTGATCCACCGCCTTCATCTCCGCGATCTTTCAGAAGAGGTAGTGCAATGGGATAAGAATGCACACCAGGACCTTCTTACAGGCGCGCTGCTGGTTGCCCGCTTTCAATATCCTGAACTGGCTACAGCCACTGTATACCAGGAGATTGAAAAGCTGCGCCGCAATATCTGGCTCGAGCTGAATAACTACCTCACGCCGTTGGAACAGGTGAATGTACTCACCAGCATCCTGTACAATTATTACAGCCTGCGGGGTGCAGAAGTTGGCTACCAGCATCCCGAAGAATTTCTCATCAACAAGCAACTGGAAACCAAAAGAGGCAATGCCATTGCCAACGGTATCCTGTACCTCATCCTGAGTGAATTGCTGGATGTACCTATCCGGGCTATCAATATCCCCCGCCAGTTTGTGCTGGCTTATTTCAAATCGGATTATGATTTCACCCGCCAGTCAACGGACTCCCTGTACAAGGCGGAATTCTTTATAGACCCTATGAGTGGGCAGGTATTTACCCATAAAGATGTAGAGAACTATTTCAAGCGCATTAGTGTACCACCGGTACCTTCCTACTTTAAACCGCTCTCCAACAAACGGATCATTCAAACCCTGCTGGAAGAATTCAGCAAATGCTTTGACACGGACAAAACCCGCTACAAGCAACAGGAGTTGATGGGCCTGGCCGAAATGATCGTGGAGCAGCCGGAAGATGATCCCAATATAGATGTTGATCCGCCTCCACCGACAGATCCTGAATAAGCTGTAAGCAACGAATATAGCTGCGAGCTACGAGCTGTGAGCTACGAGCATCGAACAGCCAAAACAGCTGTAAGTCAAATCCTTTACACCTGATTCCATTTATTGTTTAACGGTCAGCACCTATAGCCCCGTTTCCTATCCAACAAACCCTTGGCTACAAAACTCATATTCCTACTGCACAAGTAGCCTGGCGCGAGGCTTTAGCTCGCGGCTCGTAGCTCATAACTTGTCCCGCCGTAGCGGGAGCTCGCAGCTGTTTTCCTCAGGCATCGGATTTGCAATGGTGCTGATCATTAACCCCCCATTGTTAGCCTTTATATATTTATATAGTTATAAATACAGTTCCATTTATAAACCAAATCAACAAGTATGAAAGCCAATATTGGTCTTACTGAAAAAAACGCCCAGCAGATCGCCCTCACCTTAAACAAAATACTGGCGGATGAGCACATCCTCTATGCCAAAACACACAACTACCATTGGAATTATGTGGGTGATAATTTCATGGAAATGCACAAGTTCTTTGAAGGTCAATATGAGGCGCTTGCCGAAATGATCGATGAGGTAGCAGAACGCATCCGCACCATTGGCCATTTTGCCGAAGGCCGCCTGAAAGAATACCTGAAACTTACCGAACTGGAAGAGCCTGCTCCTACGCCTGATCAGCAAAAGCAGGTACGTAACCTGCTGGATGACCATGAAACGGTTATTCGCTATCTGCGCAAGCAGGTAGATGAAATGCAGGACAAGCTGAAAGATGCCGGTACCGCCGACTTCCTCACTGGCCTGATGGAGAAACATGAGAAGATGGCCTGGATGCTGCGCTCTTACCTGAAGTAATAAACATACCTGAACTAAGGTGAGTCGCCCTGCAGTGCTGCAAATGCCGGACGGCCCACCTTTGATCCACAATAGCCTTGCAATCTACAACAAACCATTTCCAATCATCAGACCATGAAGAGAATTAATACACTTGCCCTCCTGCTGGTATTGGGGCTTTGTTATGCGCCCGCGCAGGCACAACTCAAAGGATTTGGGATCGGTCCATACCTGGAGTCTGGCGTACCGGTAGGCAGTTTTTCCGACGCATACAATACGGGCTGGGGAGCCGGCATAGGCGCCATCATCAATTTGCCGGCGAAACTGGCTGTAACAGGTTCTGTGGGTTACATGCAGTTCAGTGGTGAATCGAATATCCCTGACCTGAAAGCGATCCCGGTGCGTTTTGGATTGATATTCCGGTCGCTTCCCATCATTTATTTGAAAGCGGAAGCCGGAGCAGCCAATTATACAGGCGATGGCGCAGACGGATCGGCCTTTATCCTGGCGCCGGGGGTTGGGGTAAGGTTGTTGAAATTCGATTTTCAGGCAAAGTATGAAGCCTGGATGAAAAGCGGCACCAATGGGTTCTTTGGTCTAAAAGCCGGTTATTATTTCTGATAAATTGCAGATAGATCACAAATGATTATGCCTGTTCATTAAAGCCCAGGGCTTTCATAACCCCTGCCTTATACTGGCGGCCGATGGGTAATTCCTGGTCGCCTATTTCAATGAAGGCCGCATTAAAGGACTTTATCTTATTCATGGCAACGATATAGGAACGATGGATGCGCAGGAAATTCTCATCCGGCAACTTCTCTTCGAGGTAGCTGATGCGCTGCCAGGTAATGATCTCTTTCTCTACGGTTTTCACTTTCACATAATCCTTCAGACTTTCTATATATAGTATATCCTTCAGGAACACTTTCACCATCTTCTTATCTGCCTTCAGGTAAATAAACGCATCGGGCGCAATACCGCTTACCGGTGGCGTGACGACAGTTGGCAACGCAACGGCCGTTTCCCGGGCAGCATGGTATTTATTAATGGCCCCCAGGAACCGTTCAAAAGGAATCGGCTTTACCAGGTAGTCGAGTACGTTGAGCTCAAACCCCTCTACGGCATAATCACGAAAGGCAGTTGTAAGGATTACTTTTGGTCTTCTTTGCAAGGTCCGGATGAAGTCGATGCCCGATAAACGGGGCATCTGAATGTCGAGGAACAAAAGGTCTACCTTATGCTGCTGTAAAAAATCCAGGGCCTCGATAGCATGGCTGCACTTACCCACCAGGGTTAAGGAATCCAGCTGGCTGATGTATTTTTCCAGCACTTCAGCAGCCAGGGGCTCATCGTCCACTACCAGGCACCTGATCTTATTGTTTTCCATATCACTCAGGGCATTTTTATTTTCAGGTCTACACTAAAACGGCCGGGCTCTTTATCGATGACCAGTTCATGGGCCTGCGGATACATTAAGTTCAATCTCCGGGTTACATTTTGTAAGCCGATGCCATTTTTATCCGCACTCTCCCCGGCAGCAGGCAAAGTATCGTTATAACTATTCTCCACTTTTATACTCAGCCAGCCGGCCCATGCTTTGATGTCGATGGTAACCCATACATTGTCCGTCTCGTTGCTTACCCCATGCTTAAAAGCATTTTCTACAAAAGGGATCAGCAACAAGGGGGCGATGCTTACCTGCTCTATGTCGCCCGATACATTCATGGAAACCTCCAACCGATCGTTATAGCGCAGCTTTTCCAGCTCAATATAATTCTTTACATGCTGCACTTCCTTTTTCAGGGAGATAAGGTTTGCCTGGGAATCGTACAACATATAACTCATGAGTTCAGAGAGCTTCAACACCACGGTGGGCGCCGCAGGCGATGCCTGCAGGGTAAGTGCATACAGGTTATTGAGTGTATTGAACAGGAAATGAGGATGCACCTGTGCTTTCAGGAAATTAAGTTCGGCGCTTAGCTTTTCCTTTTCTACCTGTTGCTGCCGGCGTTCCTGCCGGAACCATTGTTGCAGTATTTTAATGATGAGGGTGAAAAACAATACGGGGCTCAGGAACCACACCATACTCTTAAACAGCATGTACCACACAAAAATGGGTTCACGATAAGTAGTAGTTGGGAAGAATAAGGGTTCAAACCATTTCTCGGTGATGATGCGACAGATAACAGAACTGACAAACAACAATACGATGGCAGCAATGGTATAAGCAGCATATTGCCGCTTTACGAAGAAACGGGGATACAATAGGTACATATTAACATAAGCCACCAGCATGGCGCCGGGAAGCCGCTGTACTTCATACAGGAAATACTCCATCATGTCATCATCGCCCGTATGTACGCCGGTGTACACGGCCATATACCCTACCCAGAAAAGAATATGGGTAAGTACCCGGTTGTTGGCTATATAAAAGCTTTTCACCCGCTCAAATTAGGGATTAGCACAGTATACTGCTTCATTTTTTAGATGAATGACGGTTGTACAACAGGTTTCGACAGTTTTGGCCCCGTTTACCGCCTGCCGTGCCAAAATCAGTCTTATCGGGCTGCGGGTGAGTAGTTGGCCGATAAATACAAAAACGGCTTCTATTATCCGGTTCATTTGCAGGAAGCAAAACAGTAACCCGTGTATTACCTCATTCAGTCAGCCTTACGACCCTTTTTCCTGCTGATCCTCCTCTGGAGCCTTTTACAACCTCTTCCGGCATTTACCCAGGCAAGGCCCAGGGCAGCTGACACAACTGTCGCCCGGATGAAGGACGATACCTTAAAGAGCGTTACCGTCACCGGCCGGCGATTAGCGATTGAACGCAAGGCCGACCGGACGATCATCACAGTAGACGGATTGATCACCAATGCCGGTGGCAATGCCTGGGAAACATTGGAGCAACTGCCGGGTATACAGACCATGAATGACCAGATCAGCCTGAAAGGCAAGTCGGGGGTAAGTGTCTATATCGACGACAAGCCCACCTACCTGCAGGGTGATGACCTGGCCAGTTACCTCAAGTCTTTACCGGCCAGCATCATCGACAAGATCGAGTTCATGAGTAATCCGCCCGCGCAATATGATGCGGCAGGCAATGGAGGCATCATCAATATCCGGTTAAAGAAAAGCAGGATCAAAGGATTCAATGGCAATATACTGTCGGAAAATATCCGGGGCCGGCGAACCCGGCTATCGCAAAGTCTTAACCTCAACCTACGGACCAATAAGCTCAATATATACGGCAATGCTTCGAATTATAATGGTGAAGGGGTTGCACAATCCAACAGTCTCAGAACCTACGCCCCCGACAACAACAATACCTTATACAGCCTTACGCAAAACGGCCGTGCCACGGTGCGCAACGACAGGATCTTTCTTAAATCGGGCATAGACCTGTATGCCTCCCCGAGGACTACCTGGGGATTCAGCGCCAGTCATATGTATTGGAAGGCTACGGAGTACAGACTGTTTGCAGGCCGGCAAACGTATGCCACGCCTGCTGCGACGGACAGTGTTACCGATATGAATAATACCATTCGCACGGCCACCCGCAACACGAGCCTCACGTTGAACTACCAGCACCTGTACGACAGTGCGGGCAGGCAACTAACGGCAGACGTTGATTATATACGGTATGGGGAAAGTTATGGGGCATTGAATATTACCACCCTGGCAGCAAGCGATGGCTCGGTGGCTAACCGGGAGGCACGCTACTACCAACAACCTTTTACAATAGATATTTATTCGGTCAAGGCCGATTATGTGCTGCCGGTGCGCAAAGGCATCAAATGGAGCATGGGTTATAAATCTTCCTTTACCCGGGCCAGCAATACCGCTATTTATTCCGGCACTATCAACGAGGTGACCATACCGGAATATTCGGTCAACAACCGGTTCAACTACCGGGAGGATATCCATGCGGCCTATGTGAATTATACCACTGAGTGGAAAAAGCTGGCGATACAGGTAGCAGGCAGAATGGAGCACACTTCACTGCAAGGGCACCAGCAGGACGCTGCAAAAAGCCGGGATACCGTCTTTACAAGAACTTATTTCAACCTGTTTCCCACTGTATTCTTATCGTACAAACCGGGTAAGAAAGGAAATCACCAGGTGACCTTCTCTTATGGTAAGCGGATCGACCGGCCGGGTTATACCTCCCTGCGTCCGTTTGAAACACCCCTGGACAAATACAATTACCGGATCGGGAACCCTTATTTACGTCCGGAGCTTTCCGACAATATTGAACTTGCCTGGCTATTCAGGAATAATTATTCGGCTTCTCTTTTCTACAATCACTTGAAAAATGGTATTGAAGAAACGATAGAAGTCAGGGACAATGTTTTTTACCGGCGCCCCAATAATGTAAGCAGCAAGCAGGTGATGGGTTTTTCGCTCGACGGCAGCATCCGCATCACCCGTGATTGGATAATCAACCCGGTGATACAATATACCTGGACGCTGCTGGCTACACAGCTAAATAACCAGGACCTGCGTGTACGGGGCGGCAACTGGCACCTGTCGGCCAACACGCAACTCAGTCTTCCCAAAGGCTGGACGATCGAATTAGCGCCCGACTATTCATCGCGGGAGGTATACGTACAATATGTACAGGCCCCCACCTGGTATATCCATTCGGGCATCAGCAAAAAAATATGGAAGGACAATGCTGTTATCAAACTCAACTTCCGGGATATGTTTTATACCCGTCAGGATAACCAGGACCTCAGTCATGTAAAGGATGTAAGCGGTTACAGTAAACGTACCTGGGATACACAAAGCATTACCCTGGCGCTGAGTTACCGGTTTAGTAAAGGCACGAAGGGTGTACCGTCAGGAGGCGGCAGACAAGCGGAAGAACTCAAACGACTGGGGGATGCGCAATAAACCTCTTGCCGGACCAACCTGACAGCACATATCGTGCAGGAATATGCTTTACAGCTTTTCCCCTTCCACTATGCTAACATCGGGTAGTGCCAATGGTATTACGCGGTTGAATTGTAACCCTGCCTGTTCAAACAAATATTGGAATTCCTGTGCCGTACGTTCACGGCCACCAGTAGCAACCAGCATAGTGATGTCAAACAATTTTCCCGGATGCGGCCCATTGCCTTCAGGGATCACTGCATCAAACGCCAGCAATTTATCCCCCGGCTTCATCACTTCGCTACAATTGCGCAGCAAACGGATCGCATCCTCCTCATACCAGTCATGCAATATGTATTTCATGATGTAGGCATCAGCTCCGGGAGGAACACTTTTAAAGAAGTCGCCTCCCTTTACCCCACACCTGTTTGTAAGACCATTCGCTGCAATGGCTTCCGCTGTTTTTTCTATTACATATGGGGCATCATATACAATACCTGTGGCGGCAGGCGTTGCTTTCAATATGGCCATCAGTAAAGCGCCGTTACCGCCGCCCACATCCACGATGGTATTGAATCCTGAAAAATCATAAGCTGCTATAATGGCCTTATCCACGTATTGCGTCATGGCAGTCATGGCCTTCATGAAATTAAGCCCTTCAGCAGGATGCGATCTATACCAGGACCAGATGTCGGTGCCAAAGTGATGATCGAAAGCAATCCCTCCGGTCTGTACGCTATAGAGCAATTCACCCCAGCCATGATAATGTTCTCCAAGTAATGCCAGGACAAAGGCCTTTACGTTGCCAGGGGCATCCTCCTGAAGAGCTGTAGCAGCTGGAGTAATAGAAAAGACGCCTTTTGAGGTCTCTTCAAAAATACCTTCGGCGGCCAGGGCCCGCAATAAACGGTAGAGAGAAGGAGCATGACTACCGCTGGCTGCAGCAAGGGCCTCTACAGTTTGTGGCCCATTAGCCAACAGCTCGGCTATATTCAGCTTAGCAGCAACATACACACTACAGGACAACCAGTGCCCCGCAATGATCTGCAAAATACGGGTAGAAGGAGTAAGAGGTTCCATAAGTATAAGGTTGTTTATAACCTTTAAATATCGGAACTGTCACTGAATTATTTTAGCAGTAGAATGATGCCTTCCGGAAACATCATCAACCATCTGCAGCCTCCCCTTTTCCTATAAAAAAAGTGAAGCCGAAGCTTCACCTTTACAACTTGATCAATCCCTCTTATTGCCCTGATTATTTATCGATCGGTATCGTATCCAGTGCAGGTACATTACCGGCAAAGCCTACATACCCTTTATTCTGGTTCATGCGGGCACTGCTGTTGGCCTGAATAGCCGATGAAGGCACGGGCCACAATACGTGGTAAGGGCTGATGGTATATTTATCACCGTGGTTGGTCACAATGCCTGTTCTGTAAAAGACATTGTTGGCAATGATACGGTCATAGAAATAATTGTCATCGGAGAAGTTGTCGAGTTTATAGGTCTTGCCGTTCTCTGCCACCTTGCCTGTTTTGGCAAAGAGGAAGGAGATACGGGTCAGCTCTGTTTTGCGCGGCTCTTCAAAAAAGAGCTCCCGGGCGCGCTCATCCAGTATCATGTCCATATTCACCTGGCTGGCATCGAGGTAGGCGGCACATTGGGCACGTGTTCTTACCTGGTTGATATCGGCCAGTGCGTTGTCCAGTTCTCCCTTCCAGAAATAAGCTTCGGCCCTTAGCAGATAGGTCTCAGCCAGGCGAAACATATACCAGTCTGTATGACCACCCTGCATGGGTGAGTTCTCAGCATCGGGAATGAAGATCTTGTATTGCGGCCAGCCAAACCAACTCCGGATGGTATCGGAACAAAGGAGTGCCCCAGTTACGGGATGACGCAGGCGCAGGTTCTTCATATAGGAAGTATCCGGAGGATTAGTGCCTGATGGCTTCTTCAGATCGGGGTCATTATACACCATGTCTTCCATATTCATCCAGTTGCCTTTGGCATGGCGCAGGTCGTTGGCATCGTCCCATATCTCATACTGGCTGTACGGTGTAGGACGGCAACGGCCAATACCCCTGCCGATAAAATTGGATTGCACATATTCGATATTGGCAGCTACGCCATCGGCAGTACCCTTCCGTCCAATGGGTGTAGTGATATAAGTACCCCAATAAGGAACGGCCTGGCGCATGATGCGAATGCCGCCATCAAACTGGCCATCGCCAAATCGATCGATGATCATGAACAGACCTTCCTTATTTTCACCCAGGGATTTATTCTCCGGCCGGTGAAGGTCCCAGATCACGTTCTTTTTGGTAGCGCCAAAAGGATTGCGCATCAGGCTATAGGTGCCGCTGTTGATAAGGGTAGTAGACATGGTAATGGCTTCATCAAACATACCCAGTGCGAGGTACACTTTGGTGAGCAGGTGGCGTACGGCGCCCTTGGTCACCTCTCCCCTGTTCACATTGTCGGATACCCATTTTTCTGCAAATTCCAGGTCTTCCTTTATTTTCTTCAACACAACTTCCCTTTTTACGGTCTGGAAATCCAGCTTGGGGTAATTGTATTCTTTCAGGGGCACGGGGATATCGCCAAACTGGTTGGCGAGGCGGTAATACCGCAATGCCCGATGGAAATAAGCTGATCCTAAGATCGCATTACGTTCTTCCTGCGAATTCCATTTGGCATTGTCGATAAAGGTGATCACGGAGTTGGCATATTTGATACCCCTGTATCCTTCGCGCCAGTAATAACCAATTCTGGAGTGATCAGCATCATCAAAGGCGGTATTGTCGGGGGTGATGAGCAGGTTGAGGTCTTGCGCAGGGCCCGATTTATCGGTAATGCCTTCCACGCTTACTTCAGAAAACAACATTTCGGTGAGGATGGGCGGATTATCACCATAATATTCAATACGGGCATTCCGTGCGCAGGCTACCAGGCCCGCACGCATACCGGCGGCATCATTAAAAGCATTTTCCGGCGTGAAGAAGGATTGCGGCTTAGGCTCCAGCCAACCTTTGTCGCAACCGGCGGCGGCAACCAGGCCGGCTACGGAGAGTATAGAGAGCGTTCGTTTTATGATCGGATTCATATATAAGTATTGATTGGATTAAAAAGTAACATTCATTCCCAGAGTATACGTGCGCGGAGGAATAGCGGTAGAGATGGCTCCATCGCTTGCCCTGTTCCTGAACTCAGGATCCCAATAGGTCCAGTCAGGAGAATATATCGCCGCATTGGATACGTTGGCATAGACCTTCAGGCTTTCAATATGTGCTTTCTGCAGCAGGTTCCTGGGCAAGGTATAGGCCAGGGAAATGGTGTTGAGCCTGATGAAAGAGGTCTTCCGGTACACACTGTAGGAAGCGCTTCCGTTGCTGGAGAACAAGCGGGCATAATCATTAATGGGATTGGCGGCTGTCCAATAAGGGAACTTATAGGAGTTTTGCCTGTCCTGGAAACCGCTGTTGTTCTTGGCCTGGTTGTAATCACTCATCTGTCCCCAGTTGGAATAGAGGGAGAAAGCAAAATCAAAGCTTTTGAAGAAAGTAAATTCATTGCGGAGGGTCCATTGAAAACGAGGGGACCGGTATCCGAGGAACTGCCTGTCGTCATTGGAATATTTAAAGTCCCCATTGACATCTTCCACTTTAAAGTCGCCGGGATATACACCATATTTCTTGGCTTCAGCGGCTTCACTCTCCTGCCATACACCCAATACCTTTTGGTCCCAGATCACATCAATATCCCTTCCAATAAACCATTTATTGACGAGGTCATCTTTTTCCTGCTGGCCGATCAGCTTTCCATCCTGGTCATACACATTTACAGGGCCATAGAGCCGCACGATCTTATTGCGGTTGAACCAGAAATTCACATTGGTTCTCCAGGAGAAGTTCTTGTTGTTGATGTTAATGCTATTCAGAGCGATCTCCATACCCTTGTTCTCAATTTTGCCCAGGTTGAACATTACATAATCGAACCCGATGACGGTAGGCAATGCGCGTTGCACCAGCATATCCTGGGTTGACTTATCGTACACATCTATGGAACCACTCAGGCGGTTGTTGAGTAAACCGAAGTCAATACCCAGGTTGAGGGAAGTGGTCTTCTCCCATTTGAGGTTGGGATTGGCCATCCTGTCTGTCCACAATTGCGATACCGGGAAGATAATCCCGGCTGCATTGACGTATTGGTACTTGCCACCGGTGAGGTTGGAGATGGCCTGGTAACGGCCTACGTCCCGGTTACCATTAATACCGTAGGATACACGCAGTTTACCATAGTCGAGCCATTTGGCATCCTTCATGAAGTCCTCATCCGAGAATACCCATCCCAGGGCAACAGCGGGAAACCCGGCCCTTGGGTTTTGCTGGCCAAAGGCAGAATAGCCATCCCGGCGATAAGAAGCGGTGAGCATATAACGGTCTTTGAATGTATAATTCAACCGCGCCATCAGGGCATCGCCGGTGCTTACCTGGTCGTCGCTGCTAATAATGGGTTTAATACCTGCACCAATATTGTGGTAACTCAGCACATCTTTGGGATCAAAACCTTCATTGTCCATCTGCTCTCTCCAGGATTGGAATTTCTCCACGTTCCACAGCATGGTCACATTGAACTGGTGCTGACCAAATGTCTTATCCCATTTGATCACATTATCCACCTGCCAGTTATAAGTCGTCTGTGTAGTGCGGGTAGCTACGCCTTTACGTACCCGGTAGGTAGGATGCATGTAGGAAACGCCATTGAAATAACGGTAGAAATCAAAACTGGGGGTAAAGTTGACCTGGTAAGAAAAGCCATAAGGCAAAGTGCCTTTGGCATAGATGCTTCCAAACAAGGTATTGTTCTTCTGCAGGCGGTTGGTATAGGTATTATCAGCAAAGGGGTTTGTGTTATTACCAATATCGTCATTGGGACTATCGCGCAGGGTGGTCCCATCGGCATTGTATATTTCTCCATAGGGAGAAGCATTGACCATCTGGCCCCAGTTGACGGGCACCTGACTTTCATCACGATCGGCAAACTGCATATTGAGGCCAGCTGTTAAGAATTTAGCCACCCTGCCTTCAATATTTACCCGGGTGCGGAAGGTCTTAAAACGGTCGCCCACCACAACGCCTTCATTATCCGTATAGCCAAGGGACCAGTAGTAGGTGAAATCTTCTTTTTTACCAGACAGGCTTATGGTATGGTCCTGGCGGAAACCGCGCTGAAACATCATATCATACCAGTTGACCGTTTTGCCATTCTTATAATTGGCGATCTCCACGGGTTTCAGACCCAGCCTGTCGAGCCAGATATCAATGGAATCGCCGGTACGACCATCACGCCATTGGGTCATCGTAATGCCAGCGGGCAGGTTACGGGGATCATCGAAGGTGTACAGTTTGGTAGAGGTATTGTTGCGGCTTTTCTGTACATCTGTACGCCAGGCTACAAAGCCAGGGCCATCATATAAAGGCTCGTTCTGTGCCAGCTCGGAAAATCCTACGTTGGTATTGAGGGTGATGGTGGGCTTGCCCTTAGTGCCGCGCTTGGTGGTGATGAGTACTACGCCACTGGCTGCTTTGGCGCCGAATACTGCAGCAGAGCTGGCATCCTTCAATACATCGATGGTGTTGATGTCATTGGGATTGATATCACTCAACTGTCCCTGGTAGATCACCCCGTCCAATACGATCAGCGGTGTAGTACCGGCATTGATGGATGACTTACCACGCACCAACAGATCGCCGCCACCTTTCGCACCGGCAGCATTGATCTGTGATATATTAAGCCCCGGAACATTACCCCGCAGCACATCCTGCACACTGCCGGGGTTTTCATTTTCCAATTGTGTGGCTTTTACCTGCGCCACGGCGCCGGTGAGGTCTTTTTTGGTTTGTGTGCCGTATCCGATCACCACCACTTCATTGAGGTTGATAGAAGCGGCATTTAGTTTTACCTCCACACTGGTTTGTCCTTTCAAGGGTATTTCCCTTGTTTCAAATCCTACGCCACTAAATACCAGGGTGCCTTTGGCGTCGGACACCGCCAGGGTAAATTTCCCATCGGCATCGGTTGAAGTGCCGCTGGCAGCGCCTTTCAGTTGAACAGAGATGCCCACCAGGGGTTCTTTGGTGGCTTGGTTGGTAACGGTACCGTGAATAACAGTTTGCTGTGCCTGCAGGCATACAGGCATGAGGAGGATAGCCGCCAGGTAGTAGCACCATAGGGCACTCCTTTGGAAGAAATGTTTTCTCATAACAATCGATTTTAAGTGATGATGGTAGAAAGTGTATACACTCGAACAGTAAAAAGGTGGGGATAATACAAGTAGTAGTGCCAGCAGGAGCAAAACACTCCCGGGCAAAAGAATGATGAATTCTTTTTCATACAGCAGTTAACATTAAGAGGATGCTGTTGAGGCAGTCAGCAGGATCCCATTTGATAATTGGTCGTTATCAGCTACGCGGTTCGTTGCTCAGCGTACGCTCAATAACAATTTATCGTTTTTATGAGACAAACCCTTTGCCACTAATCTATATTGGCAAACTTTCCATGATATCGAGCTTAAGGATGCATATAGAGGTGAATGAAATGCTAATTGAAGGCATTAAAAGGCAACAAGGCAAAGAGGCATAAAGGCAACGAGGGGAAGGCATGAGGGAGGCAAGAAGGCAAACGAGGGAGGCTTCGACAAGCTCAGCCTGACAGCCGACAAGCTCAGCCTGACAAATTGAGGAAATAAAAAGAGGAGACGCCTTTGGTAAGGGGTCTCCTCTTCCAGGACCGGCAATAAATAACCGGTGAATATTTAATTACAATGACAGGCTCCAGCCATCGCGGTATTCGCGTTTTACAAACTGGTTGGCTTCGTCAAAGTTGGTGATCTTCATGTTCTTTGCATCCCACAGCAGTCGCTTGCGGCCGAGGTATTTGTCATCCCATCCTTTGCCATTGGGGTTCTTCATCAGGAAGCTCCGGATAGCGAGGTTGGAGATGAGGATACTTTCGGTGAAAGGACCTGCAAAGGAGAAAGGAGAGCTGGTCTCGCCTTTACCATAACCGGCAATACAGGCGTTCACCCATTGTACATAATGGCCTTCGGGTACACGCTTGATGGTTTCCTTCGGCATTGTTTTCTCCTTCATGAGGATGGTGGGGAGCAAACGTGGGTTAGCACCATAACAGTCGCACATGATCTTGCCCTTGGTACCGATAAAGATGGTACCGCCATCCCAGTTGCCCATGGCTTCATCGGGCAGCAGTTCTTCAGGACGCTCAGGCAACAAGCCGCCATCATGCCAGGATACCCTGATATTGCCCTTGCCATCTTTGCGCGGATACACCAGGTGTACAATAGAAGAAGGGGGACAGCTATCGGTATTAACCGAATCATTCCACATCTCTTTCCAGATGGTGGCTACGCTGGCTTCTACACTGGAAGGGAAATCGATGGGCAGAATGCGGTACACAGGGTCCATGATATGGCAGGCCATATCACCGAGAGAACCGGTACCGAAGTTCCACCAGCCACGCCAGTTGAAGGGCAGGTAGGCGGGGTTGTAATCGATCTTTTTGGCTGGTCCGAGCCAGAGGTCCCAGTTCAGTTCGGAAGGCACTTCAAACTGACCAGTAGGCGTAGGTACGCCTTGTGGCCATACGGGACGATTGGTCCAGCAATGTACCGTGTGTACATCACCGATCATACCGGCATCTACCATTTCCTTCATTTTACGTACACCATCGCCGGAACCACCCTGGTTGCCCATTTGGGTAACCACTTTGTATTTCTTAGCGGCTTCTGTAAGCACACGGGCTTCGTAAATATCGTGGGTCATGGGTTTCTGGCAATACACGTGTTTGCCCAGTTGCATAGCTGCCAGGGCGGCTACGGCATGGGTATTATCAGGTGTAGATACAGAAACGGCATCAATATTCTTTGCTTCTTTTGCCAGCATTTCACGGAAGTCCTTGTAGTAATTGGCCTTGGAGAAACGTTCACGTGACTTTTTGGCCTGGCGGTCGTCTACATCACACAAGGCTACTATATTGGCATTGGGACTCTTGGCAAACTCTGCCAGATCGCTTTGTCCTTTACCCCCTACACCAATACCGGCAATATTGAGTTTATCGCTGGGAGCAATAAAGCCCTTGCCCAATACATGGCGCGGTACTATGAAAAAACCAGCAGCTGCCAGGGAACTATTACGGATAAAATCGCGGCGCGTTGGTTTAGTCGTTTGCTTCTTTTTCATGATGACAAACTTGGTTTTAGATTAATTTGTTTGGAATCGCAGTAATATAACGATTTAGCAGCCAAATTAAGGATTCCTCATTAGACGCTGAAATAATTTTTAACAAGACCTCACTATGAATAGATAAATGACAAAAAACAATGAGATAATTTAAAAATCTGATAATTTGAAAATGGGCGCTGCCGAAGGAGCTTTCCAGTGTTTAGCTACGTAATTACTTGAAAACCACAAACGCATCAACACCGACGCCTTTCCATTTTCAAATTATCAAATTACCACATTATCAAATTATCTCATTAAAGTTCCAGTTTCCAATTGCCGCGGTACTGCCTTTTTATGAACTGGTTGGCGGCATCGAAGTTGGTCACTTTCATGTTGGCGCCATCCCAGAGGAGCTTTTTGCGGCCGGTAAATTTCTTATTGCCTTTGCTGTCGTTTTCACTGTAATAAAAGCTGCGGATGCCCAGGTTGCCCATCAATACGGTCTCTGTGAGGGGGCCAGCCATTTCGAAAGGTGAGCTGGTATAAGCTCCGTGGCCTTTTTTGCAGGCGTCGGTCCATTGGGTCTGGTGACCTTCAGGACCGCGGGTCACATAAGGCCGTTCAGCCTTGGGCAATTTAGCACCCTTGAACTTATTGGCGGGCAGCAATTGGGCATGTTCTCCAAAGATGCCGGCCAGGATCTTGCCTTTGGTGCCTTCAAACAGGATACCGCCGCTGTCTTCACCAAACGCTTCTTCGGGCGATAATTCATCCGGACGGCGGGGCATGATGCCTCCATCGTACCAGATCATTTCTACGGGCACCATCTTGCCGCGTGCAGGGAACTGAATATGGGATTTGGAAGAAGGCGGATAGCTATCGGTATTAAATGCTTCCTGGAAGAAACCTGTCCATACCCTGGTTACGCTCGATTCTACAGAAATAGGATACCGCAGTTTCAGGGCACGGTAAGGCACATCGATAAAATGGCAGCCCATATCGCCCAGGGAGCCAGTACCAAAATCAACATATCCTCTCCAGATGGCGGGCAAATAAGCAGGGTTAAAATCGCGGTAAGGCGCTGTGCCGAGCCAGAGATCCCAATCTACTTCGGCGGGAACGGCAAACTGGCCTTTGGGAGTAGGAATGCCTTGCGGCCAGGTAGGCCGGTTGGTCCACACATGTACGGTATGCACATCGCCGATCACCCCTTGCTGTACCCAGGCTTCTACATTCCTGGTCCCATCACTGCTGCTGCCCTGGTTGCCCATCTGGGTAACGACCTTGTATTTTTCAGCGGCCTGCGTTAAGATGCGGGCTTCATAAATATCATGGGTAAGTGGTTTTTCTACGTATACGTGTTTGCCCAATTGCATACAGGGCAGGGCTATTACGGCATGCATGTGATCGGGCGTGCTGACCATCACGGCATCAATGTTCTTGCCTTCTTTATCGAGCATTTCGCGGAAATCGCGGTAGTAGGATGCTTTGGGATGCTTCTTGCGGGAATCTGCCGCCTGGCGGTCATCCACATCGCAGAGGCTCACAATATTTTCAGCACCATTATTATAGGCAAGCGCAATATTTACCTGGCCCTTTCCTCCTGCCCCAACAGCAGCGATATTCAGTTTATCACTGGGTGCTATATACCCTTTACCCAATACATGACGGGGTACGATAAAGAAACCCGCAGCAGCCAGCGAGGAATTACGGATAAATTTTCTGCGGGACGATGATTTGTTACTTTTCATAGTGCAAATGAATGGTTGGATGAATAAGATTGCTAATTTATTATTTTTGAATAAACATACTACGCCATGACGATCTCCTGGGATGATTTTGAAAAGGTCGACATCCGTGTCGGAACAATTCTGGAAGTTACCGATTTTCCAAAAGCCAAAAAGCCGGCGTACCAAATTACTATTGATTTTGGTGAATTGGGTATTAAAAAGTCTTCTGCACAGGTGACAGCTATCTATGATAAAGAGGAATTGATGGGCAAACAAGTAGTGGCCATCGTCAACTTTCCGCCCAAACAGATCGCTAATTTCTTCAGTGAATGCCTGGTACTGGGTGTTTATACTGATAAAAAAGATGTAGTTTTATTGCAACCCGAAAGAAAGGTCTCCAACGGGTGGAAAATCGGCTAATATGTCTGATGTTTTTACTACCTATTATCAGTCGCCCGTAGGCCTGTTGCGCATTTCCGGCACTGATCAATATGTGAGTGAAGTACATTTCATGAATGAGGAAGAAAAGGCAGCCTCACCAACGGCCACCTCTCCCCTGCCTCCCATGGCCATCCAGGCTACCGAGCAACTGATACAATACTTTCATGGCAACCGCCGGGTATTTGAGTTACCGCTTTACCAAAAAGGTACGGGGTTCCAGGAAAAAGTGTGGAATGAACTGATGAATATTCCTTTTGGTAAGACGATCAGTTACCAGGAGCTCTCCCGCCGGCTGGGTGATCCGAAAACCATCCGTGCGGCGGGTACTGCCAATGGGAAAAATCATATTGCGATCATTGTGCCCTGTCACCGGGTAATAGGCGCTAAAGGCGACCTGGTGGGGTTTGGGGGCGGGCTTGCCCGGAAAAAATGGTTATTGACGCATGAAAATAAGATAGCACATGGGGTGCAAACTTTGTTTTAATCTATGTCCACCAAGCTCACATTGATACAAGGCGATATTACCAAAATAGCTTCCGATGCCATTGTCAACGCGGCCAACAGCTCTTTACTGGGCGGCGGCGGGGTGGATGGCGCTATTCACCGTGCCGGCGGCCCGGCGATATTGGAGGAATGCATACAGATCAGGAATAAACAGGGTGGTTGTAAGATCGGAGAAGCGGTGATCACCACTGCGGGCAGGTTGCCGGCAAAGTATGTGATCCACACTGTAGGACCTGTTTGGCAGGGGGGCCGTAACCGGGAACGGGAATTGCTATCAAACTGCTACCGGAATGTATTGGAATTAGCCCTTGAACATGGCATTAAAACCCTGGCCTTTCCCAATATCAGCACGGGCATCTACCGGTTCCCAAAAGCGGAAGCGGCCGCGCTGGCGCTGGAAGCGGTACAGGCGTTTGTGGCCAGCCACCCGGATGCATTGGAAGAGATCAGTTTTGTGTGTTATGATGATGAGAATTTCCGATTGTATGAGGAGTTGATGAAAGGTGAGGTGTGAAATGTGCGTGCGTTTGCTTCGATAGTAGATTTCTCACTACGCTGCGCTACGTTCGAAATGACAAAAGGAGGTGAAGCTCTGTTCGAAATGAAAAAAAGAGAAAGTAACATTATATGCCATTTAAAGCACTTTGGATCACAGAGACCGCCGACGGAAAGTTTGAACGGAATATTGTAGAAAGAGTAATTGATGACCTGCCCGCAGGTGAAGTAGTGATCAGGGTATTGTACTCTGCCCTGAACTACAAGGATGCCCTTTCGGCTACAGGCAACAAAGGCATTACCCGTAAATATCCGCATACGCCAGGCATTGATGCGGCAGGGATCGTAGAGATCAGCCGCAGTGAGCTGTTCGGTACAGGTGATGAAGTGATCATCACGGGCAACGACCTGGGCATGAATACCTGCGGAGGTTATGGTGAGTTTATCCGGGTGCCTGCCAGCTGGGTAGTACGTAAGCCCGATGGCTATACACTTAAAGAATGCATGATACTGGGCACAGCCGGTGTAACGGCAGCCCTTGGTCTGCACAAAATGGAATTACTGGGCATCAATCCCTCACAGGGTCCTATCGTAGTCACGGGTTCTACGGGAGGCGTAGGCAGCATTGCTGTGGCGCTGCTGGCCAAATCGGGTTATGAAGTGATCGCTGTGACGGGTAAAAGTCATGCCGATGAATACCTGCAATTCCTGGGGGCTCAAAAAATAGAGAACCGCGACTTTGTGAACGATACTTCAGGCAAAGCGCTGCTGCGGCCGCAATGGGCCGGCGCTATTGATACGGTAGGCGGCAACACACTGCTTACGCTGCTCAAAGCCTGCAAACCGGAGGGGGCTGTGGTAAGCACAGGACTGGTATCCTCCCCCAAACTGGATGCTACGGTATATCCTTTTATACTGAATGGTGTAAGCCTGCTGGGTGTAGGATCGGCAGAGACACCCATGACCACGCGTTTATTGATCTGGGAAAAGCTTAAGGACGTATGGAATATCAAGGATAAACTGAATGCGATTGCCAAAGAAGTTTCGCTGGAGGAATTGAACCTCACCTATATTGATTCCATTCTGCAAGGCAAGATCATGGGCAGGATCGTTGTGAAGATTGGGGAGAAGTGAAGAAAGGCAACGAGGCAACAAGGCATAGAGGCAACGAGAGAAAGGCAAGAGGGGGTAAAGGCAGCGAGGCATAGAGGCAACGAGAAGGGCACGAGGGTGTACAGGCAATGATTTAACTTTAGGTATTATGGACCTGTTGGAATGGAAAGTGATCCGGGTGATCCCGGAAGCAAGGGATACGATCAGTTATGTACTGGAAGCAATAAGTGGTGCGCCTGTAACCTATGAAGCCGGGCAGTTCCTGACCTTCCTGCTGGATTATCATGGACAGGAGATCAGGCGTTCTTATTCGCTGGGCTCCACACCTGGCATCGACGAACAACCATTCATTACCGTCCGGAAAAAGGAGAATGGCGCTATTTCCCGTTATATCCTGGAACACTGGCATGTGGGCACGCTTGTCAGCAGTCTTCCTCCCTCGGGCCGGTTTACCCTATCTACCGATCCCGGGCATAGGCGGCAGGTGTTTTTCTTAGCCGCCGGCAGCGGCATAGTACCGGTGTTTGCGCTGCTGAAGCAGTTGCTGCGGGATGAATCCCATAGCCAGGTAGTATTATTGTACCAGAACCATGATGAAAACAACATCATTTATCATGGAGCCATACAGCAGCTGGAGATGCTATTCCCTGCCCGCTTTACGCGTATTGACCTGCTAAGCCATCCTATTTTGCCTGATCTGCCCCATCAACGACTGAACAATGGTCTTTTTGAGCTCCTCATCAACAGGAATCTGCATCCCGGTCCCCACCCCACGCTTTACTATACCTGCGGTCCTGCTTCCTTTATGCGCATGGTACAATTTACCCTGCGGGTAATGGGTGTGGAGGAAGAATACATACGCAAAGAAAACTTCACTGTTGAAACTGTTCCCCCACCTGCATTCACAATCGATATGGCTCCCCGCAGGGTACAGGTAAGACGGGGTGAGCAGCACCATGAATTTACGGTCGCCTACCCCACTACGATCTTGCAGGCAGCCCTCAACCAGCACATCAAATTGCCTTACAGCTGTAAGGGGGGCCGCTGCTCGGCCTGCACAGCCCGTTGCCTGAGTGGTACGGTAAAAATGAACATGAATGAGGTATTGACGGAAAAAGATCTCCAAAACGGCCTGATCCTTACCTGTGTAGGGTACGCTGAAACAGATCTGATCCTGGAATTGTAAACAAAAAAGTATCGTCACGCGTTATACATGGGAAATGACAACAGCGTTCATCCCGCCCTGCGGGATAAGAGCTGGAGGAAGTCCTGTCCCCCAACATTGTGCCGCCCGGGAAGAGACCTGTAGCCATACAAGAAAATACCGCATTTAGCAAACAAAGCACAGGCCTGCTATTTGCAGTTTGAACTACTTTTGAACCTTTAAATGGATATATTTTATGGACGGACATCAAAAAAAGGTGGTAGTCATCGGCGGCGGCTTTGCCGGTGTGCACCTGATCCAGCAATTGGCCAAAGATCAACGGTTCCACATCACTTTGGTAGACAGGAATAACTACAATTTCTTCCCACCGCTCATCTACCAGGTATCTGCCGGCTTCCTGGAACCTTCCAATATCAGTTATCCTTTCCGAAAGTTATACCATCATAAAAAGAACATTACTTTCCGCCTGGGCGAATTCAAGCGGGTAATACCTGAAGAAAACAAGGTGGAAATCTCTTCCGGCGACCTGTACTATGATTACCTGATCTTTTCTACGGGCACACAAAGCAATTTCTTCGGCATTGAGCATGTAATGAAGAAAGCGGTACCGATGAAGACGATCAATGACGCCATTGAATTGCGCAATTATATTCTGCAGACGATCGAAAAAGCCACCATCACCACTGATCCGGCTGAGCGCAAGAAGCTACTCACGATGGTGGTGGTAGGTGCTGGCCCCAGTGGCGTAGAGATCTCCGGCATACTAGCCGAAATGAAGAACGGTATTTATAAAAAAGATTATCCGGAACTGATAGGGCAGCCCGGCAATATCTACCTGGTAGATTCCGGTCCCAAAGTACTGGGACCCATGAGCGCCAAATCGCAGGATTATACGCATAAATCCCTGGAGGCAATGGGTATCAAAATCCTGTTGAGCAAGCAGGTAAAGGACTACGATTTTACAGACGACAGCGTTGTGTTTGCCGACGGAGAAAAGATAGCCACAGATACGCTGATCTGGACTGCCGGGGTCATCGCTACTGAATTGCCCGGTATGCCCAAAGAAAGCATTGGCCGGGGACGCAGGGTATTGGTAGATGCCTATAATAAAGCACAGGGATTTGATAATATTTATGCGCTTGGCGATAGCTGTTTCATGACCACTGATCCTGCTTTCCCCAACGGTCACCCTCAATTGGCCCAGGTGGCCATCCAGCAGGGCAAGAACCTGGCGCACAACCTGAAGATGATAGCTGACAACAGGCCGTTGAAACCTTTTATCTACAACGATAAGGGCACCATGGCGATCATTGGAAAAACGAAGGCGGTGGCAGATATTGGCAAGCTGCATTTTAAGGGATTTATTGCTGCCATGATCTGGGGTTTCATTCACATCTGGTCACTGATCAATTACCGCAACAAGTTCAAGACCTTCTTCAACTGGGGCTTTGCCTGGTTTACCAAAGATGTGGCCATGCGGTTTATATTCCGGCCGGATAAGAAAGTGTGATGTAGCTTCGCATGGTGAGCAAAAGCAAGATAAAAACACATAATACTGTTTCCTTCCGGGAAAGGTATATGTATCCCGAACAGGAATTGGACCAGCTGCTGAAGCCGCAGTTCAGTAAATTCTTTATTGTAAAGGTGGAAGACATGATCCGCCTCATCAAGCTACCCGTCCCTCCTACCAGGGCAACCGGTCATTCCCTCATTTACCTCACAGCGGGAGAAGCGATCATGACGATCGGCAGCGACACCTACAAGATCTATAAAGATGAATGCCTGGTAGTACCAGCAGGACAGGTATACGCATTCGCCAGCCTTGACATCAACAAAGGTTATCTCTGTCATTTTCAAAATGACATGATCAGCAGCAGGTTTGGCAAGCAGGAATTGATCAGGGATATGGAATTCTTACAGGTATGGAGCCATCCCCGCATCAGCCTGGACAAACAAAGTTCCGGTTTTGTAGCCATGCTTTTTAAACGTTTATTGCTGGACTATACCGCCCATGGTCTCAACAATCCCGATATACTGCAATCCTACTTTATAGCGCTGCTCTGCGAACTTAACAAGGCTGGCAAGCAGGATGCAGGTAAAATTCCTGCGCCTTCGGCGACTATCAGTAACCGGTTCAGGAAACTGCTGTTTGCCCATGTAAGATCCAAACACCAGGTATCGGACTATGCCAGGCTATTAAGTATTACGCCCAACCATCTGAACAAGACGGTAAAAGCGGTTACGGGTAAATCGCCCGGCAAGTGGATCGATGAAGCCATCGTACTGGAGGCTAAAGTACTGTTGTACCAAAGCAATTTATCCATCAGTGCGATAGCGGCCGAACTGGGTTTTGATGATCCCTCCTATTTTACGCGTCTCTTCAAAAAGTATGAAGGCACTACGCCTTTGTCATTCCGTAAAAGGATTGAAAAGTCCTAAAACTGTCCCAGTTTGTCCTATATCCTGCAGGATGCTGTAGTGAACTTTGCCCTCCGAAAGCAAAGTAATAATCCATGTATTTTCTTCTTCTCTCTTTCCATTCGATTATCAGGTGGCTGGTATTGGCAGGTTTACTTTTCTCGATCTACCGGGGCTGGCAAGGTTATAAAAATGACCGGCCTTTTACAAAAAACGATAATGCACTGCGGCATTGGACAGCCACGATTGCGCATATACAATTGATCATTGGCTTTACTTTATACGTCAAAAGTCCGCAGGTCAAATACTTCTTTACCTGGACAAAACTGGGCCTACAGCAACCGGAAATGGCCTTCTTTGCCATTGCCCATATACTGGTGATGCTACTGTCGATCGTCATTATCACGATCGGATCAGCGCTGGCAAAACGAAAGGTAACCGACAGGGATAAGTTCCGCACCATGATGCGTTATTATGCCATTGCCTTATTGCTGATCTTCCTGGCTATACCCTGGCCGTTTTCCCCATTTGCGCACAGACCTTTTATCAGAACCTTTTAATCATGATACATTTTATGCGTACAAAAATTGGCAGGCTTCGCCTGATCGGTTTCCTGGAAGGCAGCTCCTTATTATTCCTGTTGTGTGTTGCCGTACCGGCCAAATACCTGTATGGTAATCCTGCGCTGGTAAGAGCTGTTGGCACCGTGCATGGGCTATTGTTCTTACTCTTTGTATTTAACGCGCTGAGTGTAGGAGTAGAACAGCGCTGGCCATTTAAAACAACTACCTGGAAGGTATTGGTGGCTTGTATTATTCCTTTCGGTACATTTTATATTGACTGGAAGATACTGTCACGCATAGACCAGGATAAAGCATAATTTCCTGGGGCGAGGCTCAAACAGGCGATGCAGGAACCTTATAATGGAACAAATTGCTTAACTTGGTACATGACCTGTTAAAGGGTTATTACTATGCTAAAAAGCCTGCCGATTGCATTATTGCTTTGCACCTTCGCCGTTTGTGCCCATGCTCAAAAGCCTGGGAACGGAACCTATACCTATGCGGTAGCCTTTGCCGAATGGCAAGGCAAATCACTGGGAGCAACCTGTACTGTTGTGATCAAAGGTGATTCCATAAAAGTGATCTACAATGGCATCGGCCACCTTTCAGTGAAAAAAGGAGACATCCTCGACCAGGGTATTATTATTAAACACCAACCTACGGGCCAATGGATCATTGGGCATTCACCCGCAGACCGGCATGCCAAAGAAATCGGTGGCTGCAGTGATGGCCCTACTGTTATCGATTTCAAAAACAAAAAGTGGTGGACTTGCTGATGCACCTGGCAAACTTGTACCCCTAAAACGTTACAATCAGCTATGAGAATCGGTTGTACTTTGTGTTACCAATAATATACCTGGAACAATATCCCCAGACTTATTAATTGTTAACCTCTACAACCCACATACAACATGAAGACGAGACGATCCCTGGTGGTTATCTTAGCCACTTTTTCCCTATACGCCTGTAAAAAGGAAAATAAGGATGGGCCTACCCTGCCCGCTACCGGCAATTACCTGACCTCTAATTCTGCTATCGTTGATACCGCCGCTATAACAGCCGTAACGGCCATCACGGTATCGCTTTCCAAAGCAAACATCACTACCCCACCTAAAGCGGGCGATATTATAGTGGCAGCTGCCACCATCAGTAATCCGGATGGATTGTTACGAAAAGTAGTAAGTGTAACTGAAAATGCGGGGCAGTATGTAGTAACCACAGAACAGGCCGGCTTGAATGAAGCTTTTCGTCAGCTGGATATCAATACGGTCTATGAAAGTGATTTTGCCTCCAATAGCAGCATCGCCAAAGGGGTGAGCCTGGGCTTTAATTTTTCCAGCGACGGCACTACCATACCGGGCATCAGGGTGAGCGGCGCCCTGAAGATCAATATCCCTTCCGTGAAAATTGAATACATTAAAAAAGAGGGTTCCCTGATGCCGGAAAAAGTATTAATACAGGCGGATATGAATACCGATGGCAGCGCCCTGGAGATCACCAATAAAAGCAACAATCCGGTCAAGCTGGCAGAGGAAAGTGTTCTGAAAGAAATCCCCTTGCCTGTTATCCGGTTAACCATCCCGATCACTACCCCTGTAGGCATATTTCCATTGCCGGTACCGCTACACCAGAAAGTGATATTGAAATGGTTGCCCATTACGGTGAGCAGTAAAGCAGCTTTCAAAATAAGTCCTAAGATCAATGTCACTTTTGGTGCTCAATATGGCCAGCATGGCTGGCAGAATATCAGTTCCCTCAGCTCTAATATTTCAGCGGATTCACTGATGCAGAATAATTTCAATACACTGTTGGATATAAATGCCAGTTTCACGGTATTTAAACCGGTGTACGAGATAGCTCCTTATAATTCCGATGTATTAAAGGCGCTGGTGGAAATACCCAATGTCTTGAAGTTTGACTTCAAGCCCACCAGCATTCCACAATACGCATTGAAGTTTTCCACTACGGTCACGGGAAAGATATCTTCCCAACTATGGCTGGGTGAAAAGAATGAATTTTCTATCTCGATCCCATTGGTTGATAAAACGATCAAGGAAGGCAGCTGGCTCAGGAGTGCTGATACGCTGTATATATCAGCAGGCGATAACCAGTTGGGCAAGGCCAATCAATACCTGAGCAGTTTATTGTGGGTAGAAGTGAAAGATGCAGAAGGGCGGCCCTTCAATGGTGTAAAGGTAGATTGGGCTGCTACCTCAGGCGGGGGCAGTGTGGATTCGGTCAGGACTACCACCAAGGACGGCGGCTTTGCATCCAACAAATGGAAGCTGGGCTCGGGCACACCTCAACAGGTAACGGTGAGTGTAAAAAGGGCGGATGGCAGCCATGTAAAAGGATCACCGCTTATCTTCAAAGCAGGGCTTGATTCTATTGAGATCTATAAAGCGGTGATAGCCGGCGCCAAATTCCTTAAATCGCCCGCTGACCCGGTAGGTAGCAGTACTTATTGTCATCCGCAGGCAGATGGTTCGGGTTATTACACTGTATATAACAACCCCTCCTGGCCAGACGGGAAGAAGTTTGGCATGAGTTGGGATGTCGTCTATAACAATGGCCGGTATTATTATTGGGAAAGTGGCTTCTGGCATCCGGGTTTTCCCAGTATCGAAATAGATCATCCCCTCACTTATCCGGTATCGAGCTTCAGCTTCCACAACAATACCATCTATTCAAAACAGTAAGATCTTATCACCATACAGAAAGCCCTGCAGGCATTATCCTGCAGGGCTTTTTTGTTTAGCGGCCTGTAAAAAATTACCTACCTTGGAAAGCAGGTTGTACTAAACTTTAATCTGACTATTGAAGGCCTAACAGATGCTAAAGTATTAACAGTAGACCATCAAAACAATATCTTTGTGTGCGATATTTTAAAGAACCACATTCAGCAAACGGTGAGCTATGGATACAAGACAGGCCTACAACAGTTGGGCAGCGCAGTATGATACCAATCTCAATAAGACAAGGGATCTGGAGGCGCAGGCATTGCGCGCTACCCTGGCCCCTATTCCCATGGAGCATTACCTGGAAATAGGATGTGGTACGGGAAAAAACACGGAATGGCTGGTTACCCGTGCACAGGCAATAACAGCGGTTGACCTATCGGAAGCCATGCTGGCCAAAGCCAAAGCAAAGATCAATTCGCCCACCGTTCAGTTTATACAAGCCGATATAACCACACCCTGGACATTTACCCAGGGATTGTATGATGTGGTGGGCTTTAGCCTGGTGCTGGAGCATATCGAGAACCTGCCGGCTGTATTCGAAAAAGTTGCTGCCGTACTAAAGCCTGGCGGATATGTATACATCGGAGAACTACATCCCTTTAAACAATACAGCGGCAGCAAAGCCCGCTTTGAAACGGAAGCAGGCATACAAGTAGTAGAATGCTTTACGCATCATATCTCTGATTTTATAGATGCCGGCAAAAAGCATGGTCTCTTATTGGCTGACATGGAAGAGTATTTTGATAATGGGGACCGGCAGGAGATCCCGAGAATATTGACGTTGCTGTTGAAGAAAGGTTGAGAGGGTAGCCCCTAAAGGGGCAAAATACATGAGACGTTTCTTTTGCTACAAAGCGATGACCCCGATGGGGCAGCATACACCTTTGATACGGATTGCTTGCTTTTGCTTCGATAGCAGATTTCTCACTACGCCGCCACAGCAAACCAATTCAACGTTCCTAATGGCTCCGTTCGAAATGACAACCAATATTGATACGTTATTGATCCCGGAGGCCCTTGCGCACGCGCTCGGGAGAGTCGCCAAACCATTTGCGGAAGGAATGAATAAAAGAAGCCGGTTCTGCATACCCCAGTATATCGGAAATACCGGCAACGGTATAGCGGTCGTGGCGCAGCAGGAAGGAACAGAGTTGTTTCTTGATCTCCTCCAGCAGTTCCCGGAAGGTGATGCCTTCGGCACCCAACCGCCGCTGCAGGGTACGCGGTGTCAGGTGCAATGCACCGGATACTGTTTGGATATCGGGCAACTGCGGATCGGACATGGACAGGAGTGTTAACTTCACCTTGCCGGCAAAACTATCATCGGGCTTTAGTTGCCCGATCATCCTGAGGTATTCGGGCACCAGCACATCAACATGCAAATGGCTTTTGTTTTGTAAAGCGGCTTTCAATATGACGGGTTCAAATACTACGCTATAAGTTTCGCCCAGATGCCATAAGACAGGGTAATTCTCCTCATAACAAGGCGAACTCAATTGAATAGTAGCCCCCTCTCCTGCCATCAGCCTTAGCTCCCGTGCCACCACGGCCAGGGCGTACTCCAGTATAATACGATTGAGCTTAGTTTCCCGGTTATCGATGGAGAAGTTGATGGTGACGGCTTCTGCCGTTACGGCTGTTTCGGCTTTTACCAGGGGCATGGCAGCGTGCAGGTAAGATTGCAGGTAATGCAAAGCCTCCTGTATGGTGGTGGCCTGTAAGGATATTTTGTAAATAAGCCCCAGCAGCTTCATGGAGATGAATTGTCCGCACTGGATACCCCAGGCTTTGTCTGTAAGCTGGTCATCGATCAACTTCAATACGGCATATACCTCTGCTTCTTCTACGGTGGCCAGCCCATCTGTAAAGTGGGCAGGTGGCAGTTGGACCAATGCCTGCATATCCTGCCAGGCAATGCCTCTTACGCGGGCATAATCCATAAAGTGGGCAAGATGTAAGGCAAGGATCCTCATATTGTCGCAATTTATCAATTCCCCGCTGGTTGGCCAATCTACTTTTGTGTTATACAAAACAATTAAAACAATGAATATGCTTAAAAATGTATTGCTCATTAACGCTCTTTCTTCCGGTGCAACCGGTGTATTGCTCGTCTTATTTCCCGGTTTGGTAGCCGGACTGTGTGGGGCTACCCTCACGTGGCCTTTTGTGGCCGCAGGCCTATTCCTGATCGTTTTTGCTGCGCTGGTGTTTGTGCAAAGCCGCAAACAGGTGATGCAAAAGGGATGGATCAAGCTCATCATTGCCCTGGACATCATCTGGGTGATCGAGAGTCTTATCATTGTGGTACCCCAGTTATTTGGGTTGTCGTTCCTGGGCTACTTCCTGATCGGAGCGGTAGCAGGCTGGGTAGCATTAATGGCTTTCCTGCAAAGCAGGGGGCTGAAGCAATACCTGGCGGCAAGGTAGTCGGGAAAGACCGCCATTCCAGCTTTGAAAACCAGGATACCCGGACAGCCCTATTGGTTTGATCCGGGTATCTTCTTTTCTTTTACCTTGTGGATCTATTTTTCTTTTAATCATTGATCCATGTACGAGGTTTTCAAGCAGTATATCAAGGATAAAGTTAGCATCACGGATGAGGAGTTTGCACTTATCCAATCACTGGGCACGCTTAAGAAATTGCAAAAGAAACAATTCCTCCTGCATGAAGGAATGGTGTGGAAGTACAATGCTTTTGTGTGCAAAGGCTGCCTGCGTACTTACCGGATAGATGATAAAGGCAA
Organism: Paraflavitalea soli; assembly: GCF_003555545.1. GTDB lineage: Bacteria > Bacteroidota > Bacteroidia > Chitinophagales > Chitinophagaceae > Paraflavitalea > Paraflavitalea soli. Next base: position 3,029,618 of record NZ_CP032157.1, read on the forward strand.
TGAGCATATCCTTCAATTCAGCATCGAGAACTGGTGGGCAGGCGACCGGGAAAGTTTGATTACAGGCAATCCAGCGCAGTCCAATATTGAAGCGCTGGAAGATTCGGTCATACTGCTGTTTACGCAGGAACAATTTGCCACTATCTGCAAAGAAATACCGGCTTTCAATAGCATGGTCATCAATATCCTGGAAAAGAGTTTTATTGCCGCCCAGAACAGGATACACGCTTCCATCAGCTATAGCACGGAGGAAAAATACCAAAACTTCCTCCATAGCTATCCCGGCATAGCGAACCGTGTTCCCCAACATATGATCGCTTCTTACCTTGGTGTAACTGCCGAAACACTCAGCAGGCTCCGGAACCAGGCTACCAAAAAATAAGCGGTATTGATAAAGGTCAACGTCATTTCTTAACAATCCTCAATGGAACAGGGGCTGTCTGCATAGCAATTTTGTATCAGCAAACAAAGGAAACAACAAATACAAAATTGTAAACAGACAAACAATGAAAAAGATAATCTTTATTACAGGCACCAGCACAGGATTTGGCAAACTGATGACCATTACGCTTTCCAAAGCAGGTCATACGGTAATTGCCGGCATGAGAGGCACCACCGGTAAGAATGCTGCGGTAGCTGCTGAACTGGCTGCCCTTCCTCATGTTTTTGTAGAAGAAATAGATATTACCAGTGATGATTCGGTCAACCAGGCGATCAGTAATACACTTGCCAAACATGGCAGGATCGATGTATTGGTCAACAATGCCGCGGTGGCGGGCTTTGGTTTACTGGAAGGGTATTCGATCGACCAGGTTAAGAACATGCTGGATGTAAACCTACTGAGTGTATTGCGCACCTACCAGGCAGTGCTGCCTTCCATGCGTGCAGCCAGGAACGGACTGGTCATCAACCTTACTTCGGGCGCCAGTGGTTTTACGGTGCCATTCATGGTCCCTTATTTAATGTCGAAATTTGGGGTGGAAACGATCACGGAAGGTTTACAAATGGAGCTTGAACAATTCGGGATCGAAAACGTTACTATACAGCCCGGGGTTTACCCTACTGAAATGAACAATGGTAGCAAACCCGGCATCAACGCCGACAGACAGGACATTGTGACTGCCTATGGCGATATCGCCGCCAAACAATTTGAAGGCATGGGTCAGATGCTGTTTGGAAAGATGGAGGAATTCAAGATGGACCCGCAGGTAATAGCAGATGGCGTGCTGGCGCTGGTGAATATGGAAAAAGGAACCCGTCCATTGCGCTATCCATTAGACGCTGTAGCCCAGGGTGCAGACCATGAGTTTGTTGAAGCCCGGGCTAGTATCAAAGCGAAGTGGGCAGCCAATTACGGTTTTATCTCACAATAAATAAAGTAAAACTTCTTATCATGGAAGCTCAAACATCAACGAAGCCAACTGCAGAGAAAGAACTATTCATTAAAATGGTGATCTCTAACTGGGAGTTGCAGAATATCCGGGTCAGCAAACTGATCGCTAAACTTTCCGATGAACAAATGGCCACGCCTACAGCGCCCGGCAGGAATACGGGTATATGGATACTGGGGCATCTGATCGCTGTGAATGACGGTATGATCTCTTTATTGGGACTGGGTGAAAGATTGTTCCCGGAACTGGAAGCTGGTTTTACGGGTGAAGCCAATAAACCTGGCGTGGCCACTCCTCCCCTGGCTGAGTTGAAAAAGCAGTGGGATACGCTGAATGCAAAACTCACTGAATACTTTAGTGCGCTGCCTGCAGAAGAATGGTTTACGCGACACAATTCTATTTCTCCGGAAGACTTTGCGAAAGAACCGCACAGGAATAAGCTGAATATTTTGATCAACAGAACGAACCACCAGTCTTACCACCTGGGGCAGTTGATCTACCTCGATAAGAAGTAATAAACATTAATCATTAACCTGATCGCTCTTTTCAAGGCCTGGCGGAAGCCGGGCCTTTTTTGTGGGTGCCCGGGGAGTGTTGCCCCTATGGGGCAAAATGGAGGATTGATTGGATTGGTTGCTACAAAGCGGTAGCCCCTAAAGGGGCAGAATACACGTATGCTATGAAACGCTTGCTACAAAGCGGTAGCCCCGATGGGGCAGGAATACACGTTGATTGGATTATTTGCTACAAAGCGGCAGGCCCGAAAGGGCAAATGCACATTTGATCCGTATGGGTATTTGCTAGTATTGTTCTGGTTTCATACTTGTGTGGCGCATTCTTACAATACGTATATATTCCGGAGAGGTAAAATAAGAAATGCGGTAGTGGTACAATTCATAGGCCCTATAGCTTCCGTTATTATTGACACGGTACTTATCAGGTGCATGGAGTTTTTCCGGCTCATTTGCCAATTCCCTTGTAGATAATAAAATCTCCTGCTTTATCTTCTCTGCATTTTGTACAGAATCTTTCTTAATATAAGCAATCGTTTCTTTAAAATAATCACGGGCTTCTTCGTCCCAGATCACCCTTCGCTTTTTTGCTACCATTTGTCGGCTTCTTTTTCCAGATCTTCCTGGGAAACAAACCTGCCTTCATCCATACGTTTCATAGCTTCATCAATTTCTTTATTATATTGATCGATGCTAATCTGCCCTGATTGTTGTTTTCTACCCAGCAAAAAGGTCTTAATCATTTGCACCACAGATCTCTTCTCTGCATCATTTAACTCCATAAAGTAGTTATACATTTCCTGATTTATCGCCTTAGACATAATCTCACCATTTTCAACAAATTTAATTTTTAATCCCAATTTGTCCAAATAACAGGGCCTCCAAGGAGAGGCTGAAAATGGATGCATTATTAAAATATTCACTATTTATATTTTTCATGCTGGCTTTGCCAATTATTGTCAACCAATGGCATATAAGCTGATACAACTACAGGTTTAAATCTTATTTTTAGAAAAACAGGCAAAATATGAGCGAATCCGTCACCTCGTTAAAAAAAGCAATACGTCCTATCCATCTGTGGGCCATTGCGGTGGGGCTGGTGATCTCGGGGGAGTATTTTGGCTGGAATTATGGCTGGGGAGTGGCCGGAACGGTCGGCTTCCTGATCGCTACGCTCATCATCACCATTCTGTACATCACTTTCATTTTTAGCTTTACGGAGCTCACGACCTCGATACCCCATGCGGGCGGTCCTTTTGCTTATTCCTACAAGGCATTCGGCCCCCTGGGCGCCTTGGTGGCTGGTTATGCTACCCTGGCGGAGTTCCTGCTGGCTACTCCAGCAATTGCTTTTGCACTGGGCAACTATATCCATTTCCTGTATCCCTCGCTGCCTGTATTGTGGACGGCTATTGGCAGCTATGTGCTGTTTACGGGCATCAACCTGCTCGGCATTAAAGAATCGGCGATATTCACGCTGGTAGTCACTTTACTGGCAGTGGGAGAACTATTGATCTATATGGGCATTGTAGCGCCCTCCTTTAAGAGCGTCAACTTTTTCCATAATGCCATGCCGGCGGGATGGGGCGGGATATTTGCAGCACTGCCCTTTGCCATGTGGTTGTATGTATGCATTGAAGGGGTAGCCATGGTGGCGGAAGAAGTAAAGAACCCCGCCAAGACGATCCCTGCGGGTTATATTTCCGGCATTCTCACGCTGATGCTGCTGGCCATTGGGGTAATGGTGTTAACAGGTGGTATCACGGACTGGCAACAATTAACAGCCATTGATTATCCCCTGCCGGAGTCTATTGGCATCGTGTTGGGCAAAAACAACAGCATTACGAAACTCTTTGCCGGGATTGGGTTGTTTGGGCTGATCGCTTCTTTCCATTCTATTATTATTGGTTACTCCCGCCAGATGTTTGCGCTGGGCCGCAGCGGCTACCTGCCGGGTATACTGGCCACTGTCAACAAGAGATACCAGACTCCACATTGGTCATTGCTGGTGGGAGGACTGTTTGGCATCCTTGCTCTTTGCCTGGGCAAAACAGATCAGCTGGTGATCCTTTCTGTGCTGGGCGCTGCATTGATGTATATCATGAGCATGATCAGCCTTTTTGTGCTGCGCCAAAAAGAACCTGGGCTGCACCGTCCTTTCAAAGTGCCTTTGTATCCCTGGTTTCCGGCTATTGCCTTACTATTGTCAATTGTGGCGTTGGTGGCCATCGTATACTATAATCCCAGGCTCAGCCTGCTGTTCTTTGGCGGACTGGCGCTAACCTTGTGCATTTTTATAGGAATGGGCAAACACAAACAAGTGGAAGGGAAAAACGTAATTTTAAAGGCATAGCCTTGCTTAGCCCTGCCGCTCGCCCCGGGCCAGATGCCTATCTACTTTGCAGCCGGCTCAAAAAAATCACCTTTATTCCAGGTTGGCCGGGCAGTTGTTTGTGCAATAGAATAACTGATCAGGAAATTCAATTGTACATACTTTCTGGCAGCGGTAAAATCAAACCCGTTGGTGATCTCATCAGAAGGTTTGTGATAATTTGCATCGCGCCACTCTTTGGTATACTTCACCAGGTCAAAAGCAGGATCGGCAGTCTTGATACCGTACTTGGTATGCAGCGCGGGAATGCCCTGTAGTACAAAACTATACTGATCGCTGCGGACAAAACGCACCTCTTCGGGCATCGGGTCTTTTTGTACCTCAATGCCCAGTTCCTTACCGGCAAAAATTACATTTTGTTCCAGGCTCGAATGCTCGGCACCCAATGGTGCTACGGATAAAAGCGGGGCAATGAGGGTAGGCATATCGGTATTTACATCAGCCACGATCTTTGCCTGTGGTACGGTAGGATGGGCAGCAAAATAAGCAGAGCCCAGCAAGCCCATTTCCTCAGCGGTGACCATCACGATCAGTATCGAACGGCGTGGTTTTGTCTTCAGGCGTTTATACGTACGCGCAATTTCCAGTAAAGAAGCCACTCCAGACGCATTATCATGGGCACCATTATAAATAGAATCTCCTTTCACAGGATTGCCGATGCCCACATGGTCGAGGTGCGCGGTATGTACTACGTACTCATCTTTCAACCGGGGATCGCTGCCTTCGATCTTTCCTGCCACATTATAACTTTCTATATCCTCATAGGTGCTGGCATATTGAAAAGCAGCAGCGCCCATCAACGGAAAGGAAGAAGGTTTGGCCTCGTTCAGGTCGGCAAAAATAGTAGTGAGATTTTTGCCGGTGTACATAAACAGGCGCTGTAGTACGGGACGTGAGATACGGGCTACCACAGCGATGTCATTATTGGCAGTACGGCTGTAAGCAGTGGTCTTTTCAGGGTCCATCGCCACGGTCGTTGTACTACCGGGTGAAAGGACGGGCTGCACGAAAATAACACCGATGGCGCCTTTGGCAGCAGCGATGTTAATCTTGGAACCCAGGTTGGCAAAATGCGCGTTCAGGGTGGAGGGCAGTACCAGTTTGGCCGGGGTACCGGCAAGTATAACAACGATCTTGCCCTTCACATCCATGCCGGCATAATCAGAATACTTGCCAGGAATATCCAGCCCGTACCCTGCAAATACGAGGGGCGCGGCAACTTTTACAGACGGTTGTACAGGATTAGGAACAATATAAATTTCTTTTCCTACTACAAGCATGTCTTCATTGCCCGACTGGTCTTTTAATACAACGGTTGCGGATCTATCATCAATAGTCGCTTTACGTAATACAAGCTTTTGAAGGAATGTACCATTCTCTCCACCGGGCAACAGTCCGATCTGTTTAAATTGGTCTGTTACATAATCAACGGCTATCTGGTAACCGGGCTGGCCGGGCAAACGCCCCTTTAGCCGGTCATCGGCCAGGTAAGTAATATCCCTTTTGATGTTATTAGAGTCTACCTGTTGCAAGATCTGCCTGACCTTTTTATCAAGCGGAGCTATTTGCGGGGAAGACAATAATGAAATCGAGCAAAACACACCTGTAAGAAGGAAAGAAGCATATTTCATACAATAAATTTAACAAACAACGCTTAGATTTATGTCAGGAATCAATATATAAAAAAACATCACTTGTTACCTCTGCAGCCGTTTGCCTTTCCGCCTGATGGCGGATGGGATGACCTGGCAGACCGGGCTATATTAATTAATAAATGTCGTACAAAACAACCATAGGCAATCTCGTATATCGGTTTGAGGACCTGCGGACGGTGTTGGCGAAAGCAACGCCTTTCCGTTCGGGTGATGCACTGGCAGGCCTTACAGCGGGCAGCTATGAGGAGCGTGTGGCGGCACAGATGGCGCTGGCGGATATTCCGCTCCGGGATTTCCTGCAACAGGCCATCATTCCTTATGAAACGGACGAAGTAACCAGACTTATCATGGACACGCATGACGCCAGCGCCTTTGCTCCCATTGGCCATTTTACGGTGGGCCAGTTCAGGGATTGGTTGTTAAGTGACGCAGCAGATACCCCCACCCTGCAAGCCCTGGCACCGGGTCTTACTCCTGAAATGACAGCGGCGGTGTCGAAACTCATGCGCAACCAGGACCTCATCAGTGTGGCGCGGAAAGTGGAAGTGATCACGCAATTCAGGAATACACTGGGATTGAAAGGAAGGCTCTCTGTAAGGCTACAGCCCAATCATACCACGGATGATCCCAAAGGCATTGCCGCCAGTATGGTGGATGGATTGCTTTATGGCAGCGGAGATGCCGTGATCGGTATCAATCCGGCAACGGATAGTCCGGCTGTGGTGGTGCAGTTATTACAAATGATGGATGAGCTGCGCCAGCAATATAAAATCCCTACGCAGTCTTGTGTGTTGTGCCATGTGACCACGGCTTTGTCTATTATGCCAAAAGCGCCGGTAGACCTCGTGTTTCAATCCATTGGCGGTACTGAACAAACGAATAGCAGTTTTGGTGTGAACCTGGCGCTATTGCAGGAAGCACAGGAAGCGGCGCTTTCTTTGCAACGCGGTACTATTGGTAACCATGTGATGTATTTCGAAACGGGGCAAGGCAGTTCTTTATCGGCCAATGCGCATGCTGGCGTGGATCAGCAGACCTGTGAAGCGCGGGCCTATGCGGTAGCACGCCGGTTCAACCCGCTGCTGGTGAATACGGTGGTGGGCTTTATTGGTCCGGAGTATTTGTATGATGGAAAGCAGATCATCCGGGCAGCGCTGGAAGATCATTTTTGTGGTAAGCTGCTGGGCCTGCCCATGGGTGTGGATGTATGTTATACCAACCATGCGGAGGCGGACCAGGATGATATGGACAACCTGCTCACTTTATTGGGTGTGGCCGGCTGTAATTATATTATGGGGATCCCCGGTGCTGATGACATTATGCTTAATTATCAGTCTACCTCCTTCCACGATGCCTTGTATGTGCGCAAGGTGCTTGGTCTGCGGCCTGCGCCGGAGTTTGAGCAATGGCTGGTGAAGCAGGGGATCATGAGCAGTGAAGGGAATTTGCTGCAGGTGGGTGCGGGGCATACATTGATAGCGGCGAGTAGTGAATGGTGAGGGGCGGCAGTCGGCAGTCGTAAATCGGCAATCGGCAGTGCATCCCGCGGAGCGGGACAAGTTATGCTTCGATAACGGATCTTAATGTAAGTTGTGAGCAGACAAGAATAATGAACGATAATAATATCCAACATAGCATTATTCAGCCTGATCCCTGGGCATCGCTGCGGGCTTTTACGCCGGCGCGTATTGCGCTGGGCAGAACGGGTACAGCCATCCCTTTGCAGGAAGTATTGCAATTCAGGATGGCGCATGCCCATGCGCGGGACGCAGTGCATTCCCTGCTGGAAACAGAAACTTTGCTATCACAGCTACAAGCTTTTTCTCTACCGGTGCACCTGCTGCACAGCCAGGCGAGCGACCGGCATGAATATCTCCAAAGACCGGATAAAGGAAGAAGACTGAATGAGGCATCGGCGGGCTTGCTATCTTCTCCGGGGGATAATGGTACTCAGGAAGGTATTGCTATTATACTGGCCGATGGATTGAGTGCTAAGGCCGTGAACAGCAATGCCGTCCCTTTACTGGATGTATTACTTCCCCTGCTGCGGCAGGCAAGCATTGAATTAACTTCCCTAAGTCTTGTACAGCAAGGCCGCGTGGCTATCGGTGATGAAATTGGCCAATTACTCAACGCCACCCTCACTGTGGTACTGATTGGTGAAAGGCCCGGACTGAGCTCGCCCGATAGCCTGGGCATTTATCTTACCTACCATCCGCAGGTGGGCCTTACGGATGAAGCGCGCAATTGTATCTCTAATGTGCGGCCAGGTGGGTTGTCCTACCAGGCGGCAGCTGATAAATTGTTTTGGCTGATACAAGAAGCTCTTCGATTACAATTATCGGGCGTGGAATTGAAGGACGATGCAGGATCGTTACTCACCGAACCATCTTCTGGAAACGGCGATCTGGAATAATAACAGTACTGCACAGATACCCAAAAAGATCAATACGGGCTTCCATACGGGCCTTTTTTCATACTCCCGGACATCATCCAGCAAATTATACCATAATGGATAAGCAAGGATGACCGCTCCCAATACGTTGGCAATGATCAGCGGAAAAAGTGAGTACTTTGGAAATAGGTTACCCCCTAAGGTTTCGATGAATTTATACCAGAACAGGCTACACAGAACGATGGGCCAGGCCATTTTTCCTTTGCCTGCTTCGCGCAAGTTATAGGAAAATAGCACAGCCCCGAAAAAGGTCGTCAAGAATAAAGTACATAGGGCGATGGCTAGTCGGGGGTAGAACCTGGGTTTCATGAAACAGGGCTGTTGGGTTATTAAAAGGCAGCAAAGATATTGATTGGGTCTTACTTCAAGGTCTTGTTGTCTTCTTTTCACTTTGGGGCACGCGCAACAGGCACAGTCCCGGCGAAAAGTGGCTGTTTTGGCGTTTGATGCTATTAGCATACTGTATCCATATTGAAGGTATGCTGAAGCTATGGAGAAGCCATGCTGAAGAGGGGCAAAAAGAATACAGTGTCTTGTACTGAAAAAACCTTACAGTTGGGCAGGTCAATACGGTTTTTACTTTACATGCTTAGGCAATAATACGGATATCGCTTTACAGGTTAAGTATTTAGTTGGTCATCTGGTTTTGTTTTTCGTTTTCTGGTTTTCCATCTTTTTTTCAATTTTCCCTCTCTCAGATGTGCCTGATCAGGTGTAAGGTTATCACAGCTCATATGTTGGCGCAGCCTGTTATAGCGGTCAATGGCCTTATGGGTAGCTGCTATTGCCTGGCTATAGCCTTCAAATGTTCCATCCAGGTCCAGTTCAGTTTTAAGTATTCCATTTACCCTTTCTGCTACCGGATTTTCATAGGGGCTGCCTGTCTGGGTCATACTGATGCGGATCTGATTAGTTTGTAAAACATTTACATACTGGTCACAGCAGTATTGTATTCCTCTGTCAGAGTGGTGGATAAGGCTTTGGGGTACATAGTCTTTTAAGGACCTTATAGCTTTGTTCAGGGCTATAAGGCATCCCCGGACCCGCAGGTTCTGACTTACATGATAACCGACTATCTTTCTGGAGTAGGCATCGGTTATCAATGAGAGGTACGAAAAGCCCTTTTCGGTACGCAGATAGGTAATATCACTCACCCACTGTTGCTGGGGCTTTAGTGCTTCCAGCCCTTTGATCAGGTTGGGCCATTTTCGATAAGGGTGGTCCGACCAGGTGGTACGGGCATGGTTCTTTTTACGCTTTTGCAGCATGTTATGCTTTCTGAGTAGTTTAAAGAACCGGTCCCTGCCCATTGTGATGTTATGGGACTGCAGGGCTGGTCGCAGAGAGCCCAGTAATTTTACAGCGCCTTCTTTCTTTAAGACTTTGCGTGCTTGTGTTGCCAGGTCCAATACAAGTTCTTCCCGCAACTGCCCGTTGGCCGCCTGCCATCCATGTTCATAATAAGCCTGCCTTGTTTTACCAAACAATGCGCAAAGTGTGCCTATCGCTGCCTGAGGATAGTGCTGTTTCACTTGCCGGACTGTTTGGTACCAAACTTTTTTACAATGTCCACTCCCAGCTCCTTACCGGCATTTTCAAGTAACATTTCCCAGGCTGCTACTTTGAGATTGGCCTGTTGTAATTGCTTTCTGAGTTCTTCTACTTCACTGGTTGTGGCAGGCTGCTGCGATTGTTGTGTCGGCTGGACAGGTGGTATTTCTCCCGTGGGATAGTTTGCCTTATACCATTTTACAAAATGCCGGACTGTACTTGGACCAGGAAGACCATACTTGATAGCCAATTTCATATAGCCCAGATCACTACTTAGATACTCACGGGCTACTGCGATCTTGAGGATGTTGTCATGGACAGGATCCCGACCGCCCTTGTTGTTTGAACTCATAATGGGTAAATTTAGGTTTCTGTATACTTACTACCCATTTATGTAAGGAGATTTCAGGAACGAGACACAGAATACAGAATTTAGAATACAGAATACTCCGTGTTTTGTACTCCTTACGGTTATTGGCAGCTTGCCTCTGTCATACTGACTTCAAATAGCTCAGTAAACATACAACATCTACTATGCCAAATCCAAAAGTGTCATGGCCGGTTTGGTTAATTTTGTAATTTTTGTAAAAAATCGACGTAATGTGCGTCGATTTTTTACATTTTATACAAAATAGACGAAATCGACAATTGGGCATTTGGAAACGGGTACCTGAATGTCGTACGTTTGTTGTGAACAGTTACCAAAGCAATCGACCATGTGGACGGGGCCCCTAAGCATGGTTGATGATGACGATGAAGTGTTGTGCAACACTTGCTGAAGAGAAGCTGCGAGCTACGAGCCCTTTGCTTCGAATCTTTTGAATTGGCTTTCGCTGTTTAGTTATAGCGATTAGCGGTGGGCTGATGGTTATCGGCTGTCAGCTGAGGGCTATTGCCACTGGGGAAATTTTCTGATACGTGTGCTTACTGATCATGGTGAACGTCGACTACCAGACAAAGAGCACAGGTTACCAAACAGAAAGAGTTGGGTCCAGGTTTTGGTTGTTGGTTTATTTCGATCGGCGCCTGACGGGTAACGGGCGGCATTGATGTGGACATTCGTGTCTGTGCAGCGGCCTGCCGGCATCCGGAAGGTATATTATACCGTTTATCTTACTATAAGCATACAAAAGCCCTGCTCATTTGAGCCGGGCTTTTTATGTAAAAAGAATAATTGTGATGGTACTATTTCAATTTAATTATTTCAGCACCTGCCAGCAGGAAGGCCCCTGCCCCATACACTTCATAACTCTCGGCATTGAAATTTCTCCTGGGATCGGCACCAATGGGTTGTACCCAGCCTACACGCCCTTCCGGCGATACCAGCGTATTTAATCCCAGCCAGGCCTTGCGTACCGCAGGTTCGTATTTTCCTTTATCCAACAGACCATGGTTAACACCCCAGGCCAGGGCATAACAATAAAATCCGGTACCACTACCTTCGCCGCCCGGATAGGAAGCCGGATCAAGCAGGGATGCCCGCCATAATCCGTCGGCCTGCTGCAGGGAAACAATTTTTTCTGCCATCTCTTTGTATAGCTGCTCATAAAATGAACGATTGGGATAATCGGCCGGCAGTTCTTCCAGGATACGTACCAGACCACCCATTACCCATCCATTGCCTCTTGACCAGAATACGATCTGCCCATTGGCTTCTCTTTTACCTTCACCATTGGCATTGATCAGGTAGCTGGCATCGCGGGCAAACAGGTGTTGTTCTTTGTTGTACAACAGGTCGTAGGTTTGTTTGAACAGGGAATCGTTCAACGCAAAATAAGCAGGATCTTTTAAGGTAACGCCCAATTTGACAATAACGGGCGGTCCCATAAACAGGGCATCACACCACCACCACATCAGGCCTTTTTTTGATTCAGGTCCGGGTACGGTACGCAGCTTTTGCACGGTATCAATAATGGCGCGTATCATTTGCTGATCGCCTTTGATACGGTACATATCGATATAGGTTTGTGCAATGGCGATATCATCTGCATGATCATAACGGCGCCCTGGCTGCCAGGCCGTACGTTGTCCCAGGGCCATTAATGAGTCCAGGATCTTTCGTGAACCGGTGGTCTTATAAGCAGCCATTACACCGGCATAAAAAGCCCCGTTGGTCCAATCAGTCGGCGTATGCTTTGGATTGCTTAGTTGCCAGTCGGTCACGCGCTGCATGGTCTTTTTAATGTAGCGTGGCTTAAAGACCTCACCGCTTATTACGGCCGTGGTATCAGCCGTTCTGCCCGATGAGTTGATAGGTTTATTAGAACAGTGCAGGGAGGTTATTAAGACCGGGATGGCCAATAACCAATTCATCATCGATCTGTTCATGATCTGGAATCCATTCTTTTTCATACGTGTGTCGTTATTTTATTTGCAGTCAACTGTTTTGCATTGTAGCCGGCCTGGCAGTGGTTGGAGGAAAGGCTTCCCAATCAAATAATTTTAAATTTTCCGGAAAGCAAGGGAGCTATTTTGAGCAACTCCTTGTCATCTTCCCATTCCTTTCCTTTGGTCTCTCCGCCACTGTCAAAGTACAATCCTTTTTTACTGGCATTTGCCCTGGGAAAACTATCGTCTGCCACCTGTTTTTTGGTCACTATGCCATAAGCCTGATCTGACAAGGGTATAAGTTCTTCGAACAATACTTCTCCATAGTGATGTTCCTTATTTACCGGAATGTCGAGGCTTGCCAAATGATCAGGGTTCCTGAGTGTTTCATAAAAGTTCTTTTTCCCCAATGAAATTAACCAGCACCTAAAATAATAAAACCTGTCATCGGAAGAACCACCCTCAATAATTGTTTGAGCAGCCATATTGTTCCAGGTATTGGATTCATCTATCTTCTGTTGGAATATGATCTCGAAATCCATGATTTGCTGGGGCGTCAACCGCGTGAGTGCAGTCAGGATCGCATCCTCCTTGCGTTTATTATTAAACCCACCTTTCCGAAAAGCATCATCCATTATTTCCCAGAAGTAGGTAGTATCCATTTTTGCAGTGGCTGGTAATACCTGTAAAGCGGTGGTATCGCTTTGGGGTTTCACAGCAGTGGTTTGTGCGCAGGCAGCCAGGGATATGTAGAATATCCATATTAAGCTACCCTTTACAACAGCTTTGATCATATGAAAGCGGGGCATTACCTATAGATTTTGGTTGTCTATCATTTTTTGAGCGACTGTAAAGTAATCAAAAAATTACTCCCATCCATAAGCTATGCCGTGATAGCAAAAAGGAGGCCCATTGGTGAATATGCCTCTTTTGCCCTGTTCTTACCTGTATAACGCCCGTGTCCTATCGCTTAATCTTGCACAACATATCTGAATGGATATTGAGACCGATATTAGTGAGGTTGTACAGGTGCTCACTGGCTACCAGCCAAACGATCTCGCACACTTCCCGTTCGGAATAATGGCGGGCCATACGGGCAAAGGTATCGGGGTTTACCTGTTTGTCTTTTGTGAGTTCTGTTACGTAGTCGAGTGCTGCGCGTTCAGCTTCTGTAAAGAGCGGACTGGTGGCATATTCGGCCAGGGCATCAAACCGGGCCTCATTCATCGAAGCATTGATGGCAGCCCAGCGGCTGGTATCCATACAAAACAGGCAGATATTGATGCGTGCAACCTGTTGCCGGATGAGGAAGACGGTCTCAGCAGGCAGTAGCAGCTTTTTGTCGAGGCTGGACACTTTACCATAAAACATACCAAAAGCGGCGGGCAGGCGGGCGGAATGCACTTTGAGCGGAGCCAGCACTTTGCCAAACTGCTTGCGGGTGAAATAATATGCCAGCTTCATTGTCAATCCCTTAGGTTTCTCGATGGGAGTAAGAAAGGTATCCATTTTGTGTAGTTTTTAGTGTGTATGTTGAATTACACTCTAATAAGGACTGAGGTAAGAAGGATTGGACATGGTGGTAAACTTTTTTAGCCTATTCTGGTAAGCCGGGAGGTTGGGGAAAATAAAAATGCGAGGCAGGGAGCCTCGCATCAATCAATACTCTTATCGGAGAATGTCTTATTACTTTTTAGGAAGTGTTTCCAGGAGTTCTTTCGCAGGGACTTCTCTTATTTCACCGTCCTTGTCCCTGATAACCAAAGATCCATTATTAGCGGCTCTTTTTTCAATTAGCTTTCGCATGGCTTCCCTCGCTCCCTCCAGAATCTTTTCTGACAGGTCAATATCATATGCAGAATTATCAATCACTTTGCTTGCTTTGTTGTAAAATAATCTCCCAAATATCCGCCTTTTTTATGACAGCATCAACACCAATGCCTCCTTTGGCAATCATTTCAGGATAGGTCGCATTGTTAAAAACCATCCAATTATTGCAAATATCAATATATAAATTCAGCAGATTGTAAATTCCCCGATAATACCTTCGTTTGATAACTTCAATTGGAATATTATGCCCTCCTTCACTTACTCTTTCAGCAACTCTTTTTATAGCCAGCTTAGGATCGTCTAACCAAAAATAAACCAACCTCACCTTATAGCCAGCCTCCTGCGCCCTCTTCACCAGCGACACATAACTCCTTGTAGCAAGTGTTGTTTCAAATGCGAAGTCAGCCTTTTCCTCCATCAATTGGTGAATTCTTTGAAGCATAATCCTGCCAGCTTCCAATGCCACACTTTCAGGATTAAAGGGAGATAATCCGGCTGCAATACTATCCGCATTGACAAATTCCCGGCAATGCAGGATCTCTGGTAATATGGTATAACTCGCAGTGGTCTTACCTGCACCATTGCAGCCAGCTATGATATATAAATTAGGCATTCAATAAAACCAGTAATCTAAGCTATTAAGTAATGATACACAACCTGGCCAGAAATAGTTTCAGGAGAAAGGCTATTACCCCTAATTCGCAAATATCTGTGTAAAGTACAGGACGCTCTTCTCATCTCTTGCTACACCAATGCCGGTAAGCTTGTACTTGCCTTCAATGTTCTTTTTGTGGCCGGAGCTTTTGAGCCATCCATTGACCACTTCTTCGGCTGACCTGCTGCCGTACGCAACATTTTCGGCGGTGGCGGTGACACCGGCTACTTTGGAAGTGATCACCTTGCTGCGGTAAGAAAAACCATCGTGGCCAAATGGAGACTGGTGGGAGGCCATGGCAATAGTATGCCGGCGGGCCTCAGCCTCGATCACGGGATTAGATGACAAGGCAGGCAATCCTTTCTTCTTCCGGTGCTGGTTGATCAATACCAATATCTGGTCTTCCAGCGCAGGCGCCACAGTAGCGGTAGATGCCTTGGGCAAAACTGGTCTGGAAGACTTGGTGGTAGTAGTCGTTTTTGAAGCATCTGCAGCCGGCTTACTGCTGGAACAGGAAGAAAAAGCGATAATAAAAACGCTGATATACAATACAATTGTGTAAGAAATGCCCCTATGCATGAATTTATAAATTTAATATATCCCCTTACTAATTTTATACCAGCTTTGGTGAAAGGAAAGAGAAATACGAGTCGGGAACCCGGAGTTCAGAGTCGGGAGTTGGTGGGCAGGCTCACTTTTCCAGTTCCAGCTCCATCTTCACATCGGCAGTGGCAAAAGGTGAATGTTCCACTTTTACATGGCGGAAACCATATTTCTCGTACAGGGAAATGGCGGTTTTAAGCTGACTATTGGAAAACAGGGAGAGTTTTTTGGCCTTCCACTCCCTTGCGGTCTCCATGCAGCGGTCGATCAGCAGCCGGCTGATGCCCTTCCCCTGCCAGGCCGGTGTAACGGCCATCTTGGCAAACTCATATTCGCCCTCTCCTTCTTTCATCAACGCAGCGGAGCCAACTACTTCATCGCCCGCCATTGCCAGGTAAATAATACCGCCCCGGTCAATGATGGTACCCCGTGGATCGTCCAATACCATCAGGTCATGGGACTCGGTCAGGTTGTATTTATCCAGCCATTCGAGGTTAAGTGTTTTAAATTCAGGCGCATACTTGTCTTCGTATAACACAATAGAGATCATACAACCGTTTTTTAAGGTTTATTAATAAAATAAGTACATTGAAATAGCTGCCCAATGCAAAAGGTGCATTGTTTAAGGCATTGTGTTTTAGAAGGACCAGTGAGTAGACCGGCAAGATACAACAAATCCGGTAACCAGGAAAATACCCTGGCGCCACCAAGGTGGGCCGTTCTGCAGTGCTGCATATGCCAGGCGGCAGAGCGACTCACCTTAAAAAGGACGGCAAGCCTAACTTCATGACATTGCCCTGGTGCTGTATTTGCATCGGCAACCATACTACATTCATCATCCAGGAGGAAATCGTTATGGCATTTGAATCTAATCAAAAAAGGACCGACCGGGGGACAAGGGTTATCAAGGCATCTCCCCACAGCATTTACCAGGCCATGCTGAACGCTGAATCAGTAGCAGCCTGGCGTCCGCCAACAGGCATGAAAGCCGAAATCTATGCTTTCGAACCCCGGGAAGGAGGTAAATACAAGATGGCCTTTATCTATGAGGACACAGCAATTGCGGGCAAAACCGCTGATAATGCTGATGTATTCGAAGGCAGGTTTGTGGAACTGGTGCCAGATAAACGTGTGGTGGAAGCGGTTGTATTTGAGTCTGATGATCCGGCCTTTGCCGGCACGATGACGATCGCTACCACGCTCACAGCAGTGGAAGGTGGTACGGAAGTAGCCATTGCCTGTACGGATGTACCTTATGGTATAAAAGAGGAAGACCACCAGCAGGGGATCAGGTCTACGCTGGAAAATTTGGCGGCGTTTGTGGAGGGGGCGTGAATCGTGAATCGGCAGTCGGCAGTCGGCAATGAATACACGTCCCGCAGAGCGGGACAAGTTATGCTTCGATAGCAGATCTCTCACTCCGCTGCGCTGCGTTCGAGATGACAAGAAAGGGGAGGTCATTCGTTCGAGATGACAAGAAAGGAGAGGTACTTCGTTCGAGATGACAAGCAAGAGAGAGGCGCTGTGTTCGAGATGACAAGAAAGGGAGATTGCTTTATAAGCAGGCTTCAAATTCTTCCATCATGCCTTTGCTGCCAATGAAAAGGGGCGAACGCTGGTGCAGTTCGGTAGGATCGACATCCAAAATACGCTGGCTGCCATTGGTAGCCTTACCACCCGCCACTTCTACTATAAACGCAAAGGGATTGCACTCATAAAGCAAACGCAGCTTACCCTTGGGCTTATCGATAGTGCCCGGATACATAAAGATGCCGCCCTTAATAAGGTTGCGGTGTACATCGGCTACCATACTGCCAATATAACGTTGTGTGTAAGGTCCGCCATTGTCCTTTGTCTTCTTCTGGCATTTGTCGATATACTTCTGTACACCGGGTGCGTACTGGAAGAAGTTGCCATGGTTGACAGAATATATTTTACCAAACCCGGGGCATTTGATATTAGGATGGCTGAGGCAAAATTCACCAATGGAAGGATCGAGGGTAAAGCCATTTACGCCCCGGCGTGTACCATACACCAGCATGGTAGAAGAACCATATACCATATAACCGGCAGCTACCTGCTTGTGGCCCGGCTGCAGAAAATCGGCTGCGATAACGGGTGTGCCGATCGGGCTGATGCGCCGGTACACGCTGAAAATGGTACCGATGGACACATTTACATCTATATTACCACTGCCATCGAGGGGATCGAACAGGCAGATGTATTTGGAGTTACAGCTGATCTCATCATCAAAAGCCACAAAGTCATCCAGTTCTTCGCTGGCTATACCGGCACAACTCACCCCATGTTGCAACACGCCCATAAACTGGTTGTTGGCAAATATGTCCAGTTTCTTCACATCCTCTCCCTGCACGTTCACGGCGCCCGCATCGCCCAATATATCTACCAGCCCGGCTTTATTGACCTCCACATTCACCCTTTTGGCAGCCCGGCCCATATCGCGCAGGAGGCCGCTCAGTTCACCGGTGGCATGGGGGAAATCCCTTAGCTGTTGAATGGTGAACTCATCCAGGGTCATTACTTGGCGGTTAATCGTACTCATGTGGGCTGTTTTTGCGTGTAATAGGTTAAGTGGTGCCAAAAGTAAGGCGAAAGGCCTGAAAGTCAAAGCGTGCCGGAATCCGCAAAGTCCCGCCGGGCCTGCAAAAACGGTATAGCTGAAGGAGAAACAGGTTATTTTTTTTTATTATCCACCGGGCAGCAGGCTTCGGCAGCCTCCTATAAAGTATTCGGGCCCGTATGCACCTGAACCGGGTGGAAAGGCATCATACTATCATATTTTTAACGACTTTTGCCACCGTTGAAGGTTATTGGCCTGTCAACTTATCAACTTACTAACTATCCACTTACATGAAGGTTTTTAAATTCGGGGGCGCCAGCGTGCAAAGCATTGAAAGGATCCAGCTGGTGGCAGATATACTGCGGAGTTATCCCAATGAAAAGATACTGATCGTCATTTCAGCGATGGGCAAAACCACGAACGCGCTGGAAAAAGTAGCTGAAGCATTCTTTAATAATCATAAGGAGGAGGCGCTGCAGCTGTTTGAAGCTGTCAAACAAAATCATCTTACTACAGCCAAATACCTGCTGGTGACGCATTACAATGAAGCGCTGGAACGGTTGAGCCACTTCTTTACGGAAGTGGAATGGCTGCTGCACGATAAACCGGTACGTGACTTTGACTACTACTATGACCAGATCGTATGCGCGGGAGAATTGTTATCGACGGGTATTGTAAGTGCCTATCTCAATGAAGTGGGCATCGACAATAGTTGGATCGATGTACGGGACATTGTGCGCACGGACAATAACTTCCGCGACGCCAATATCGATTGGACTTTTACTCAGCAAAAGGTCAACAGCGAGATACTGCCGCTGTTTGAGGACAGCAACCTGGTCATCACGCAGGGCTTTATCGGTGCTACGGACGATAACGAAAGCACCACGCTGGGCCGGGAAGGCAGTGATTATACAGCGGCTGTATTTGCCAATATGCTGGATGCGGACAGTCAAACGATCTGGAAAGATGTGGAAGGGGTGATGAATGCGGACCCCAAAGCATTTCCCGATGCACAATTCATCAGCGACCTCAATTATACGGAAGTGATCGAGATGGCCTATTATGGCGCGCAGGTGATACATCCCAAAACGATCAAGCCATTGCAGAATAAAGGCATCCCTTTGCAGGTAAAATGTTTCCTGGATAAGACGCTGCCGGGCACTATCATCCACAACAAACCGGTGAAGAACCTCCCTCCTATTATTGTGGTGAAACCACAGCAGGCATTGATACACCTGCACTCCAGGGACTTTTCTTTTGTAGGCGAAAAACCGGTGGCGGATCTGTATGAGCTGCTGGCGGAGATCCGGATCAAACCCAACCTGATGCAAACAGGGGCTGTTTCGATCCAGGTGTGCCTGGACGACCGGCCTGAGAAAATAGAAAAGCTGGCGCTGGCAGCTTCGGCCTTCTTTGAAGTGGAAGTAGAAAAAGGGCTTACGCTGCTTACGATCCGCCATTACAACGAGGCGATCCTGCAAAAAATGATTGCCGGCCACACGATAGAACTCCGGCAACAATCGCCCGAAACCGTACAGGTATTGATGTTACCTACCCGTTAAAACCCTCGCATGATGCAAACACCCACGGCTTTTTACGAAGAGAAGATCAATCAATACAGCACGGAATTACAACAGGTACAAAAACGCAGCCTGCTGGTATCGGGCGCGCGCCTCGCCAGTTTCCTGGCGCTGGCCTGGAGCATCTGGCAATGGGTGAAGCAAGAAGACGATAGTATCTATAAAATTGCCACGGTTGGTTTCCTGGTACTCTTCATTCTGTTCATCCGCATTGCGCTTAACCTGGGGGACCGGAAAAAGCTATTGGAGAAACTGCTATACGTGAACCGCAATGAGCTGGATATATTGCAATACAAACCCAACCGGTTTGACAACGGCCTGGCATTTACGAGCAACGACAATTACTCGGGGGACCTGGACATCTTTGGGGCCAACTCGGTCTATCACCTGCTGAACAGGACCACCACGCATCATGGCACACAGGCGCTGGCGGGATTACTGCAACAATCTTTGCTGACAAAAGAAGCTATTGAGGAACAGCAAGCAGCGGTAAAAGGGCTTAGCACACAAAAAGAATTACGCCAACTGATAACGGCACATGGCCTGCTGCACGAAGAAAAAGCAGGGAACCTGCATGATGTGGCCGACTGGCTGCGGTGGCCTTCGATCATACAAGGCAAACGATGGCCCAATACATTACGGCTGCTGGTACCGGCCTTCAATATCGGAAGCATAGTATTCTGGGCATTCACGGGTAATTACCTGCCGCTGCTGGCCGGTTATTTTATTGGCTGGTGCATCGTGGGGGCCTTCGCCAAACAAATTACGCAGCAGCATATGCTGTTGGGCAAAAAAGAATCGATCCTTGGCCAGTATGCGAGGATCCTTCAATTGTTCAGTGGGGTGGATAAAAGCGGCTCCACTTTATTGCAACGTGAGCAAGCCACTGCCGGTGAAGCGCATCAGGCTATCAGGAAACTGTCCAAGCTTTCGGGCCTCTTTGACCAACGCATCAATTTGCTGGTGCTGATCTTCCTGAATGGTTTTTTCCTGTACGACCTGCAATGTATGTGGGCGCTGGAAAACTGGAAAGCCAGGAATAAAGACCGCTTTGATAAATGGATAGCTTGTACGGGCGCTATTGAAATGCTGAACGCACTGGCCACTTTTGCCTTTAATAATCCGGCCTATCATTGGCCGGCCGTGAACGACAACGGGGTATCCATTGCAGGAAAAGGGCTGGCACATCCCCTGATCCCCGCCGCAGCATGTGTGGCCAATGATTTTACGCTGGGTGTGGAAGAACGCCTGGCGCTGGTCACCGGATCGAATATGAGTGGTAAAACCACTTTCTTAAGAACGGTAGGTGTGAACCTGCTGCTGGCGCAATGCGGCGCCCCGGTATGCGCTACAGCCTTTTCTTTTACGCCCATGAATATCTTATCCTCCATCAGGGTAAGTGACTCGCTGCAAGAGCATACCTCCTATTTTATGGCAGAACTGAAACGGCTGAAACAGATCATCCGTCATTTGCAGGAACACGCTACACCTGCGCTGGTACTGATCGACGAGATACTGCGGGGTACCAATTCAGAAGATAAAACACATGGCTCGGAGCAGTTCATCAAGAAACTGCTGCAATATAATTCTCTCACGATGTTTGCCACGCACGACCTTTCGCTGAGTGTACTGGAACAGGAACTCCCCGGCCAGCTGAGCAATTATTGTTTTGAAAGTATTATCCGGGATGGGGAACTGATCTTTGATTATACGCTGCAACGAGGGGTTGCGAAAAACAGGAATGCTTCTTTCCTGATGGGGAAAATGGAGATTATTTAGGTATTAGCTTTTAGGGGTTAGCAGTTAGCCTTTAGCTTCGATAGCGGATCTTTCCGGCTTTCTGACTTACGGACTTCCGGGCTTAATTCACATACAAAACTCCGTAGTTCACATACAAGTTCCCCTATCCGGCATTGGCCCATAGTACTTTAGCTGCCACAAGTTATTATTATGAGAAAGATGATCATTGCAGGTCTGATGCTGATGCTTCAGGCGCCGGTGTATGCCCAGGTAGGCATTGGCACCACGACCCCCAACCCAAGTGCAGCGGTAGATATTTCGGCCATAGACAAGGGATTGCTGATCCCACAAATGACAGCTGTACAACGTACAGCCATTGCCAATCCTGCAACAGGATTGCTGGTGATACAAACGGATGGGACACCTGGCTTCTATTATAATGCCGGCACACCGGCTGCACCCAACTGGCTCAACCTGAGCGCCTATAAGCTGCAGCAAAACATCAACACGAACGGAAAATACATTTCAGGCGATGGCAGCGATGCCGGTATCAAGGTGGCGGAAAATGGCTTTGTGGAGGCCAGCGGCCCTCTTACCGGCACCAACAGAGGTATATCACCATCACCTGGCGCTAAAATGATCTGGGCGCCTTATAAGGCTGCTTTCAGAGCAGGCTATTTCGCAAACAATGAGCTGCAGGAAACTAATATTGGTTCTTATTCTGTGGCCATGGGTTATAATACCCAGGCAGCAGGATCGGGCTCCGTTGCTATAGGCACCAATGCCCGCGCCATAGCGCCCCTCACTATCGCCATGGGAATGAATGTAACGGCCAATGCCTTGAACTCGGTGGCCCTGGGTTCGAATGTATCAACCAATGGCATGGCAGGTTCTTTCATTTTGGGTGATAACCACACTACGGCCCCCACTGGCAACAGCATCAATAACCAGATGGTCATGCGGTTTGAAAATGGTTACCGCCTCCATGCAGGGGACCGGCCCCAGGCCGTTATAGACATTGATGCAGCCGGCAGAATGGGCATCGGAAAAGCCCCGACAGAAAAACTGGATGTAGCCGGTAATATCACGTACACCGGCACACTGGACATGGGTATTCAAATAGTGAGCAAGGACGTTTCTATTCCAGGTAACGGCAGAGGGGATTATAATTGTGGTTGCCCCACGGGCACAAAATTGATAGGGGGTGGAGGCGGTCACCGTGACTGGAACAGCGCAGTAAGTGACATTGAACTTGCCTACAGCGGTCCACATGCTGAGAACCTTAACTTCTGGCGCATCATGGCCCAGAATACATCGGGCAGCTCAAGGGCCTTGCGTATCTATGCCATCTGCGCCAAAGTTAAATAATACAGACCCAACCATTCCCTTATCAATTAAGATCATGAAACAAACTAACTTATTTACCGGTCTGCTCATCTTTTGCACCTGTTGTCTCCAGGCGCAGGATGCACTTTATATTAAGAACGGTACAGGTATTACTGTTCAAAATGGCGCTGTTATAACAGTGAAGGGCAATGTAACATTGGAAAATGGCAGTATGCTGAACAACCAGGGGATCATTTATGTGGGGGGCAGCGCATTATTGGGAGCCGGTCACTGGACGGATCTTTCTGCAACAGGCGGCACTTATGGCACGGGCCGGTTTGTGTTTGATGGAACTATCAACCAGCAGATCAGTACACCCTATACTTTTTCGCGCCTCGACATCAATGGCAGCAGCCTTGAATTACACAGCAATATCAGTGCGCAGAAATGGTACCTGCAAAAAGGATATGTGACCACGGGTGCTTATGCAGCCATTGTGACGGATGCTTCTGCTACGGCCCTGGAAGCAGATGCAACCAATCCGGGCTTTACGCAAAGCTGGATCAATGGGGCGCTGCGCCGGTATATAACACCCGCATCTGTAAGCGGCTATCCCTTTCCCGTAGGTAATACGGTACGTTCCAATCTGGCTGTATTGACCAACCTGAGCAGCAACCCGCTTACAGGGATCAGTTATATAGAGGCGCGCTTTGTACCCAAACCCGGCACCGATGCAGGGCTGGTGGTGACAGAAGGCGGCGCCACCTATGTATCTGTTGCCCCCGAAGGAGTTTGGAACATCAGCGCCGATGCTTCCCCTACAGGCGGCCAGTATGATCTGCAACTTTACTTCAACGGATTTTCGGGACTGACGGATAATATGTTTGCCATTCTGCAACGCCCCGCGGGCAGTACGAATGGGGCTGACTGGATTCGCCCTACGGGCAGTACTATTCAGCCAACGGGCACTCCGGGCAGAACCGTGGCCAGTGGATATGCGATGCGTAGTAACGTTACTACTTTTGGACAATTGGGCATTGGGCTCACGGCCACCTCCTTACCCGTAACCCTTGTTGATTTCAGGGCACAGCGGCTCCATGCAGGGCTCGTACAGTTGAACTGGGCAACAGCTACGGAGCAAAACAACCGGGGCTTTGATATAGAAAGAAGGTGGCAAACGGAGACGGCCTTCAAGGTCATTGGTTTTGTACCCTCGCTGGCCACAGGAGGCAACAGCAACCTGCTGCTGCGCTACCAATATGCTGATGCCAACGCATACAAGGGAGTTACCTATTACCGGTTGAACCAAATTGATCTCGATAACAGGAACCATTATACACTTATCAAAGCGGTGAAAGGGACCGGCCAGGGGGGTGTTACGGTATTGATGTGGCCCAATCCCAACAAAGGGCAGTTCAGCATCCGGATAGATGGCAATACGAAACAACTACCAGCCACGATTACGGATATGAATGGCAGGATAATACAGCAGTTAACGATCAATGGAAATACACCGGTCAATATTTATGGACTGGTGGCAGGCACTTATGTGGTGAGCATCCCTGATGTCTTTGGCAGTGGGGAAGATTTCCGCGAGAAGGTGCTGGTGGTGCGGTAGGAAGTTTTTCCATACTTTTACGCAAAATGCCAGTATGGATGTTAAAATAGATGCAAGCTGGAAGAAGGTTCTTAAAGATGAATTCAACAAAGAATACTTTAATCAGATCGTTGGTCACCTGCGCATTGAAAAAGCAGCGGGCCACACCATTTATCCTCCGGGCAGTCTTATTTTCAATGCCTTTAACCTCACGCCTTTTGAAAACGTGAAAGTGGTGTTGCTGGGACAGGATCCCTATCATGGAAAAGGACAGGCGCATGGTCTGTGCTTCTCTGTACAGGATGGCATTAAGCCCCCTCCTTCCCTCGTTAATATCTACAAAGAAATCAACAAGGACATCGGTCTCCCCATTCCCACGCATGGTAACCTTACCAAATGGGCGGAACAAGGGGTACTGATGCTGAATGCTTCCCTTACTGTACGTGCCGGTGAACCCATGAGCCATGCCAAGATCGGCTGGGCCGAATTTACAGATTCGGTGATACGCAAGGTATCGGATCTGAAAAAAGGAGTGGTATTCCTGCTCTGGGGAAAATTTGCCCAGGCTAAGCAGGAGCTGATCGATGAAACGAAACACCAGGTGCTGAAAGCAGCGCACCCTTCCCCCTACTCTGCCGATGCCGGCTTTTTTGGCTGCCGCCATTTCTCCAAAACGAATGAATACCTGATGAAGGAAGGACTGGACCCTATCGACTGGTCGGTGTAGAACAGCCAGCTGTGAGCCACGAGCTGCGAGTCCTTTGCTTCGATAGCAGATCTCTCACTCCGCTGCGCTTCGTTCGAGATGACAAGGATGGATGATGGGAGCTGTTTTCCGTATCTTGCGCCTATGAAGTTCATCAAAGAGATACTGGGTCGCCTCTTTGCCGTGTGGGCAATCCTTATGTTTATCCTCACCCTCCTGGTGTTCATGATCCCTTTCCTGTTGTTTACCTATTACCTGCCCGATCCCAAAAAGACATTCCGTTTTATTGCGCAATCGAGGGTATGGATGGGTGTTTACCTGCCGCTGATCGGCTGTCCCCTGCGGGTACGTGGCAAGGAAAATTTTGAGCCGGGGAAAAATTATGTGGTGGTATGCAACCACAATTCACTGATGGATGTGCCCATTTCCTCTCCCGCTATACCCGGTGGCAATAAGACCATTGCCAAAAGTGAGATGGCCAAACTACCTGTATTTGGTGTTATTTATAAGACAGGCAGTGTGCTGGTAGACCGGAAGAGTGATAAAAGCCGCAAGGATAGTTATACAACAATGAAGAAAGTGCTGGGCATGGGCTTACACATGTGTATCTATCCCGAAGGCACCCGCAATAAAACGGATCAACCCCTGAAACCATTTCACGATGGGGCTTTCCGGCTGGCCATCGATACGAATAAGGCGGTGGTTCCCGGCATTATCTTCAATACACGCAAGGTATTACCGCCCAGCAAACCTTTTTTCCTGATGCCGCACCGCCTGGCCATACATTTCCTGGCACCCATTCCTGTAGAGCCCAATGATACAGTGGAGACCTTAAAAAACAGGGTGCATGGTGTAATGGCAGCCTACTATGAAGCAAACCGGCAATGATTTCGGATGTAGGATGTAGAATTTAGGATTCTTCAGGTCTAACAACGCAATAAATTAAAAACAGTCAGCCGTTTCAAGGTGCGGAGCAATCCTACATTCTAAATCCTACATCCTACATTCCACATCTTTATTGCCCATAGAAATACCGCGTTCTGTTGACCTTCAGGTCGCGAAGGATGCCTGATTTGGGATTGATGGTAAAATTGAAGGTGCGGATAGGTCCTACGGGGGTCACATTGATAGACAATTGCCAGCAGTGCATTTCGCGCGAAATAAACATGGTGAACATCTGTATCGCAGAAGTATTAAAATCGTAATAGGTATTCATGCCCATTTTCCATTTGGGGGTGAGGTTGAAATCCCCATTCAGGCTCATGTTGGAATTGGTCTTTGTTTCGAAACCGGAATAGTCGGCTTTGAAATTACGGCTGAAGCTGAAAGAATAAGAAATATTCAATGACCAGGGGATATTAAAATCAGCAAACTCAGCGGCGTGCTGTTGTGTATAATTCATCTGCTCCATTTGTTCTTCCGGGGTCATAGGAGGCAGGTTATTGTTATTGAACTGATCCTCTTTTTCCTTTGCTTTCTTGTCATCCTTCGGCTTGCTCTGGAAAGAGGTAGAAACAGCTATATTACCATTGGTGATACGGCCCGGTGAGAACCGTCCTCCCTTCCAGGCATACTCATTGATACGGTATCCGCGATCATTGACCTTATAAGGATCGAGGTTGGCGCCGGCAGTGATATTGATCTTTTCAAACAAGGTGCTGCGGAAATAAAGGCTGATCGTAGACAGCTTGAAGGAGTCGGCCAGGAAGTTATAACCACCATTGAAACCAAAACCATCGATGAGGCGTATCTTTTTAATACCCCCATCTGTGGTGTCTTTTTTAGACCGCACTTTTGCTTCTATATTATTATCCAGGCCAAAGCTGATACCACCAAACTGGCCTTCGCCGAATGGACCGAAGATGGTACCATCATAATAAGAGAAACGATAGAAGTTTTTACCCGTAGAATCGACCTGCATTGTATAATAATCCTTTGCGGCCATATCAGGCTTATAGCTGATGGAGAAAGTAGGCCTTATTACGTGTCGGATAGCGGTAATGGGACTGTTGGGTCCAAAATTCTCAAACTTTCCAAAGATGGCGGTACTCAATCCCAGACTGAAAGAGAGATCCCGGGCGGTATAAAACCCTTTCTGAATACTGGTATCCATGCGATTGGTGAGCTTATTCCAGTTGCGCCTAAATTTCCGGGAATACCATTTTTCCTGGTAACTGATGCCGGGCGATACCTGTAAAGGGCCTAACGAAGGCAGTGATAGCTGGATAGGGATATTGTGTTGAGCGCCCCATTGCATGGTATCGATGAGCTTGCTCAGGCTAAAATCTTTTTCATAGATACTGATCTGGTTGGCCACATTGGTGTTCAATCCCACGCCTAGTTTTTCATACCATTTAGATTCACCAATCAATTCCTTTCGTGCGAAAGGGTAAAATGTATTAACTGTAAAAGCCACATTGGGCAGGTTCATGTTGATCAGCGCCGGTTCATTATTATTCTGGTTGTGGTTGGCACTGGCCGTCAGGTTGTACCGGGTACCCCAGGTCTTGGAATAAGTGATAGATGAGTTCAGGTTATTCTGCACATTGCGCATGGGGTTGTTGGTCACATACTGGTTGTACTTGGAAGAACCCGCATTTACGTTGGCCGAGAAGGTTTGCCCCGGCCTGGCCCGGCTGTCTACGGTATGGCTCCAGGAAATATTGAAGGTTTGGGCTGTCGTAAACTCCTGTTTGGCGTCATTGCTCAGGATACGGGTGCTTTGATAAGCGAGGTTCATGGAACCATTGTACCGGTAGCGTTTGCGATAGGATGGTGTTACAAATGCCGCCCAACCACCATAAGAATAGATATTGGTGCGAAGGATCACATCAAAATAATCGTTCAATACTTTATAATAACCCAGCCCTTCCAATCCCAATCCAAACTGGTCGCTGGCGGTAAATTGAGGGGGCAGCAAACCGGAATGCCTTCCCTGTGAAAGGGGGAAAAATCCAAAAGGCAGGTATATGGGCACAGGAACGCCTTCAAATTCGGGGTGAATAGGCCCGGTTACGGCCAGTTTCTGACTCACCATCTTCATTTTGGGTGTACGGAAAGCAAAGTGTGGGGTATCGAGGTTACAGGTAGTAATAATACCCCGGGCAGCGAAATATTCAGTAGGTGATATCTTTTTGATCTTTTCTCCCTGTACAAACATTTCACCCTGGGCAGTGATGGTACTCTGTGTGATGCCCTTTTGGGTCTTTGTATTGAAGCGCATGAGATCAGCATCCATCTTCGTGTCGGCCTGGATCATCTTAGGTCTGCCGATGATATTGCCCGCTGAATCGCGGCGGAAGGTAGCGACCACCTCATTCTTCTGCTGGTCCATTTCAATACTGTCGGCGGTAAGGTCCATATCCTTATACTTCACATTGGCCTTACTATACAAGATGACCTTCTTACTAGGCACATCCATCACGATGGAGTCGGAAGCAGCATAATGTACGGGAGCATCGAGCGAGTCTTTGGACATCTTTACATCAAAGGTGTCTGACTTTATAGCGGCGGAATCTTTTGATCTGATGGAAGCAGAATCCCTGACTGCAGGGATGGTATCTGTTTTGTTGGGAATAGTATCAGTCCTGGGTTTGGTGGTATCCTGGAAACCCGTTAATGAAATGCCAAATCCGGTAGCAGCAGAATAATTACCGTGCATATTCATCGTTAATAATAACAATGAGACGAGTAATATCGGCAACGAAAGTTGTTTTAGGCTATTTTTGCGTCCGTTAATCATATGCAGTGGTGGGCAAAAATAGTTATTAATGCATTAAGATTATGTGAAGATTGGCTGGCCCATAAAATCATAACGAAATATGTTCAAAAGGTTTACAGGGATAGTGGTGTTGGCTGTTTCCCTCTCTATGCTGATCGCTTTCACCGTTAAGCAACCGGTACCACATAAACAAAAGCCTGCATTAGGTATCATTATTATTGATCCCGGGCATGGTGGCATGGACCCCGGCACCCTGGGCAGCTATTCGCGGGAATCGAGGGTGGCCCTGGCGATCTCCCTCAAACTGGGTAAAGCCATTAAGGCTGCCTTTCCTGATACCAAGGTGCTGTATACCCGCACTACGGACATTTTGCCCGGACAAAGAACGCTAAAAGAGTCTTACTATTATAGGTCTGATTTTGCCAATCAATCGAATGGCGATCTGTTCATCAGCATACATTGTAACGCCATCGGCAAAAAGCCGGGGGGCTGGTACGAGAAAAAGATCGTTTCCTACAAAAATGTCACCACAGGCAAGGGTAAAAAGAAAAAGACGAAGCAGGTTCCGGTATACAAGTCCTACTACGTAAAAAATACGCATAAAGGTACTGAGACCTATATCTGGGCCGCGGACCGCGTAGGGTTTAAAGGAGAGGCTATTAATCAACGGCAGGAAGAGAGTGGAGAGAAAACAGATAGTTCTATCACTTTCGATATGAGTTCACCGGAGTCCCGTATCAGGGCCCAGCTGTATGAAAAGAAATATTTTGCCAAAAGCCTGCTGCTGGCCAATCATGTGGAAGAAGCATTCGATAAAGGCGGGCGTATAAGTTATGGGGTTAAACAACGGAACCAGGAAGGCATCTGGGTGCTGCAGGCCACGGGAATGCCCAGTATACTGGTAGAAACGGGCTTTCTTTCCAATACGGAGGAAGAGAAATACCTGAACAGCGAAAAGGGGCAAAACGAAGTGGTAGCAGCGATCGTGGCTGGTCTCAAAAAGTATAAAGCCTCGCTGGAAAACACGAAGTGAGTCGGAAAGACGGGAAGTCCGAAAGTCCGAAAGTAATACAGTAGAGGCTATCCGTTTTTCTTCCGGTCTTCCGGACTTTTGGACTTCCGGTCCTATTTTAACGTATTAATAAGCATCTTCATCCGTTATTTTTGCATCTTGCCCTATATATCACCAGCTATCTTAAACAGAACCGGATTATAATATGATTAAAAAGATCACCTGTTTTTTGCTGATTGCTACGGTTTTTACAGTATTGACGGCCTTTTATACTGAGCCTACCGGGGTAATGCAAAAGCCTGTGATTAAGACCATTATCATAGATGCCGGCCATGGCGGATCGGACAATGGAGCCCGGGGAGACTACTCCTTTGAAAAGGACATTTGCCTCGGCATAGCCCTTAAACTGGGTAAAAAACTGGAGCAGGAATTTCCCCAGATCAAAATACTGTACACACGTACGAAAGACGAATACCCCTCCATTAAGTCGAGGGCCGACTTTGCCAATGTGAATAAAGGTGATCTCTTTGTATCCATCCACGTAAACGCCGGCCCCAAAATAAAGCATTCCAATTTTGCGGGCTACCGCACAGAAACCTACTATACAGGCAAAGGCAAAAGCCGGAAGAAAAGGACCCGGAAGGTACCCAAATACACTATCTACTATACAGACAATCCTTCCAATGGGACTGAAACCTATATCTGGGCTGCTGACCGCGCCGATGCCAAAGGAGAATATGTATCAGAGCGTATGTCGGAAGAAGTGAATGACTCCACGGAATATGCGCCGGATATCAATGATCCTGAATTTAAGGCCAAATCGCTCTTGTGGACGAAACGCTATTTTGACAAAAGCCTGGCGCTGGCCACCATGGTGGAAGAAGAGTTTGTAAATGGCGGGCGGGTAAGCCGGGGTGTAAAACAACGGAATGAGAAGGGCATCTGGGTGCTCCAGGCCACAGCGATGCCCAGTATACTGGTAGAAACGGGCTTTATTACCCACCGGCCTGATGAGGACTACCTCAATAGCGTCAAGGGGCAGGAAGAAGTGGCGGGCCATGTATTGGCAGCCATCAAACGCTACAAAGAAGGTTCGGAAGGCAAATAAGAAGACAGGAGACAGAATACAGCATACAGAAGCCTTTGTTTAGAAAGCAGAAGCCCTAAATTCATGGATCCTGCCTTATACCATGGCCTCCAAGGTTCAGATTCTGTATTCTGTCTCCTGTATTCTGTATTCTCCCCTCGTAATTCCTTATTTTTGTTGATAATATACTTTTTGGGGGTGGTCTCAAACAGACTGCTGAAAAAAGTGTTATTTGCTCACAAAATAGCCTGTAATGAAAATTTCGAATGAAACCAAGGTGGGATCGCTGACTGCTATCGCTATCGTAATCCTGATCCTGGGCTTTAATTTTTTGAAAGGAAAAAACCTCGCCGACCGGAGTGACAAGATATATGCAGAATTTCCCGCGGTAGATGGCCTGCAGGTTTCCAATCCCATTTTTATTAACGGGCTCCAGGTAGGAAAGGTGTACGGAATGGTAGAAAAAGACAAAAACCTGAGTGGGGTGGTCGTGACGATCAGCCTTACCAAAGACATTAATATCCCCAAAAATTCTGTAGCCACGATCAGCAGCGAACTGCTGGGCACCACTTCTATCAAGATCAGGCTGGGCAGCGGCGGCGATTATATACAAGATGGAGATACTTTGCAAACGGCCAAAACATTGGGCCTGGCTGATAAACTGCAAAGCAGCCTTGACCCTACGCTGGCCAGTGTGAATAAAACACTGGGCTCGCTCGACGTGGTATTGCAAAACCTGAACAGTGTACTCGATCCCAATACTAAAAACAACCTGCAAAGTATTGTAGCCAACCTCACCTCTTCTTCCAGGTCACTGGAGAAATTACTGGATGCGCAAACGGGTATGCTGGCCAAAACACTGGCCAATACAGAATCGGTGACGGGCAACCTCGCCAAGAACAATGATAAGATCAATGCTACTGTAGACAACCTCGAAAAAGCCACAGCCAAACTGGCCAATGTAAAATTGGATGAAGCGGTAGCCAGTTTACAAGGCACCCTCACCAAACTGGGGGCTGCTGTAGATAAGGTCAACAGCAACCAAAGCTCCATCGGTGCGCTGTTAAATGATCGCAAATTGTACGACCAGTTATTACAAACGAATCGCAGTTTGACTACCTTGCTCGACGACTTGCGGACTAACCCAAAACGTTATGTTAACATATCTGTTTTTGGAAGAAAAGATAAAAAAGGGCCGCTGATGTCGCCTATATATGATTCTACTTCTACGTCGAAACCCTGAAGACAATAAGATGCGAAGGTTTATCTGCCTGTTTGTATTTTTCGCACTGGCGTTTTCCAGTGTTTCTGCCCAGGTAACCAGTACCCCGCAGCCGGGCGCTGATACCATGAAGGTAGTGGAGCTGATCTATGCAGATCGCTTACGGACAGAGCAAAAAGACTCGGTTACGGAAGTACAGACGCTGGCGGGGAAGGTACACCTGAAGCAGGGCAAAACCCAATTTTACTGCGATAGCGCTGTCTATAATAAACACACCAAGATCGTGGAAGCTTTTGGCCATGTGCACATCAACGATGCCGACAGTGTACACACCTATGCGGATTACCTGCTCTACCACGTAGATACCAAACTGGCCACGCTCACCAGGAATGCAAAGCTCACGGATGGCAAGACTACGCTATTGACGGATGAATTGCATTATGACGCCAACCAGAAAATCGGGGAATACTTCAACGGCGGGCGTGTACTCAACAACCAATCGGTATTAACCAGCAAGGAAGGCACCTATTACGGCGAACTGAAAGATATTTATTTCAAAAAAGATGTGGTACTTAAAGACCCCAAGTACTACCTCAAGTCGGACTCTCTTTTATACAATACCAGTACGGAAACAGCCACCTTCATTACGAAAACGTATATCGAAGACAGCGCCAAACGTAAGATCACTACACGGGAAGGATATTATGACCTGAAGCACCGCAATGCCAGTTTTGGCAAGCGGCCCATTATAGAAGACACCAAGGCCAGAACAAAGACGATCGCAGATATTGTGGAAACGGATGATTCAACGGGTATCACTACGCTTATCGGCCAGGCAGTGCACATCGACAGTGCGCAAGGGGTATCCTTACTGGCAAACCTGATCATCACGAACCGGAAAGAGGAAACGCTCTTTGCCACGCAGCATCCTCTCATGATCATCAAGCAGGACAATGATTCGATCTATGTAACAGCCGACACGCTGTTCTCCGGCAGACTCAGTAAGATGAAGGTACTCACCCAAAAAGATTCCCTGACGGGCAAAACGGATACGATCAAAGGAGCACTGACGATCAATACCAAAGACAGACCCCAAAATGACAGTGCCGACCGGTATTTCCAGGGCTATCACCATGTGCGTATTTATTCAGATTCGCTGCAGGCGGTAGCCGACAGCATGTTCTATTCAGGTATTGACTCTGTTTTCCAGCTATTCACTGATCCGATAGCCTGGGCCAGCAACAGCCAGATAACAGGCGATACGATGTACCTGTATACCAAAAATAAAAAGCCGCAACGACTCTATGTATTTGAGAATGGCTTTGCGGTCAATAAAGTAGGCAAGGATATGTACAACCAGTTAAGGGGAAACAGGATGAATGGTTACTTTATAGATGGCAATATTGATTATATGCGTTCCAAAGGCAATGCCGAAAGTGTGTTTTATGTGATGGACAGTGACAGCGCCCTGGTGGGCGTTAATAAAGCCGAAGGGGATATTATTGATCTGCGTTTTCTCAATAAAGAATTGAATAAGGTAGTGGTCATCAGTGATCCTAAAGCTACCATGTTCCCCGCCAAACAAGCTACAGAACAGGATAAGGTGCTGCGCAGCTTCCGCTGGCTGGAAGCCAGGAGGCCGAAGTCGAAGTTTGAGATGTTTGAGAATTAGCCCCGTGAATCGGCAGTCGGCAATCGGCAATCGGCAATCGGCAATCTTTTGCGTCGATGGCCTTTTGCTTCGAAAGCAGATTTCTCACTCCGCTTCGCTTCGTTCGAAATGACAGAAGGAAGGGTTTCGTTCGAAATAAACAAAAGGAAGGATTTCATTCGAAATGACAGAAGGAGTAGTTTCTTCACTCAACTTTAACAACACCCCTTTAATACAGTGGCACTATTTTTCGTTCATAAGTAACAAACCAGACGGATCATGAAACGTATCGCACTGCTCTTCACCATCACCTGTCTCTTTGTTTTCATTGGCCAGGAGTCCTCTGCACAGGATTACCGCCTTGGCCTGGGTCTACGACTCAGCAACTCCACGCCCACACTCAACAGTTCATTCAGTGGCAAATATTTCGTTACCGATCGCAGTGCTGTAGAAGGACTGGTATCCTTTGGCAGCCGCTTTGGTATGGGCGCTTTGCTGGAGATCCACCAGCCATTTGCCTCGGCACCGGGCCTGCGCTGGTTCTATGGTGTAGGCGCTTATGTGGGCTGGGAGTATGGTGATACGTACCTGGGGCCTACGGGCGCACTGGGACTGGACTATAAGTTTTCCAACGCGCCTATCAATTTGTCGCTCGACTGGAAACCGGAGCTCGACATTATGCCGGACATCAATTTTGTACCCGACGCCTTTGCACTTACGGTACGCTTCACTTTGAAATAAGTCAATTGGCAGGGGCTTCCCCATTTTTATCGATCAGGGTAATCTGATCAATAATCTTCTGCACGGTATTTCGCCAGGTGAATTGCTGCAAGGCAAAAGATTGCGCGCCGGCCCCCATGGCAGTAAGCCTGCCGGTATCGGACATCAAATTACTCAATACGCCTGCTAACCGTTCCGCATCGGGTGAATCGATCCCTACACCAAACTTACCGTAATGGGATAGTTCAGGAAAGCTGTTGCGGTTCAAACCTACGATGGGCATTTTACACAACATGGCTTCTATATACACCAATCCCCATGGCTCGTTGATAGCAGGCATCAGGAACAAGCTGTGGCTATTAAAAAGCTCCTGCAACTGGCCAATGGACAGAAAATCATAGGCAGTGATATTGGGATGACTGGCCATTTGCTGGTACTTCTTTTGCCCAACGATGGACAGGTGCATATCAGGATGTTCGCGGAGGGCCTTTTTAAATGCGTCCAGGACTATGAATCCTCCTTTATCTTCAAACCTACCCTTGGCGGCAAATAATATCTTCTTCTGTCTGTAATCCTTCTGACCAAAAAAGGGTTTGATAACACCAGGCCCCGTACCCACTACGGTAATTTTGGAAGGATTGACATGGTAATGATTGATCAGGTTCTCTTTAACATATTCGCTGATGGGGAAAATATGTGTAGCCTGTGCAAACGAAAGCTGTTCCAGTTCTTCACACAGCTTTATGATCCGTTTGGAATACAAGTGCCTGAAGGTGGAATGTGTAGACCACAGATCCCAGGTAGAATCGCAATAAATATAATGATACTGGCCTTTGGGGAGCTTTCTGAATGGCAGGTCGCCGGTGCCAAAATGCAATGTATGGTTTGAGACTGACCTGCGGGTATTTTTGACAGATGTGGCAGCATTTATCTGCCTTACGGTCCTGCTTCTTCTCTCCCAGCCCGGCTTGACATTGTAATACAAAGCGCCGGTAAATTTCAGGAAACGGCTCAGCAGGGTATTCTCATCGGAAGAAAAAGCGGAGGCGAGGTTATCATTGGCCTCCAAAACCTTTAAAATGTTGTAGGGTGTACCTGACCACACTTTGGGATTATGCGGATTACCAATACCACATATATTGATCTTCATAATTAAGATTTAGTTTACTTCTTTAACCAGTTCCATTTTTTGCTTCAGTTGGTTTACCAGGTCCATACTACGTTTTATACAAACATCCATATTGTAATATTGCCACTCACCAAATCTTCCCAATGTAGCCATGCCCGCTTGCTGCAGATAGGCTTGTATGCGTTGGGTAGCAGCAGCATAATTTTCATCAAATACTACATAAGCATGATCGGATACATGGTAGTCGAGCGGACGGATCAAAAAAGGATCCTGTTCGGCACTTTTCACCATGCGTTCCCGGGATATTTCGCCTACGGCTTCGATAATGGAGAAGTTCCTGGCGGGCGAAAAAAACGACCCGATATGGATATACCGATGAAACAGGCTGTCGGGGGAGGGAATATAAGTCCAGGTATTATTGGTGGGCATTGTTTCCCAAAGCATGGTGGTCACCTTATTATACCTGAGTTGGCCGGCCATCTCCAGGATGCCGGGCGGAGTACCTGTTATTAAGCCGGGTAAAATATCGAGCGGCAGTGTGCTCACGATCATATCATAGGTCCTGGAGCCATTAACTATCCATTGCCGACGGCTTTTATCATGGTGGATATGGTTTACGTTGAACCCGTACTCAATATTTAACCCATCGGCCAATGCATCAATAAATGTATTCTGGTCATTAGAGTTGGGATAATAAAAGCTGGCATGTGGCATCTGATCATTGGCCTGCCCGATCAATCCTTTGAAAAAGGATTGTTTATCAGGCAGGGGTAACTTCCCTTCCACCCATGCCGGGCTCATTTCCCGGGGATGCCTGTTCCATATTTTGGTATTATAGGGTATGAAGTAGGCTTCGGCCAGGGTATGGCCAAACATCTTTCTGAACCAGTCTTCGAGGGAAGCATAAGACCTGTCATCAACAGCGTTCAGAAAGTCCTTTGTGATGTTTAAAGCGAGATCGGGTGCAAATGCATGGATCTGCTTAACAGCAAATTCGATAGGATATAGCACTTCATGATCCAGCAGCTTTATTACAGCGCGCCTTTGCACGCTATGCCATTGGTCTTTACTGAGTACCTGCTCAAAGACAAACCGCAGGACTTCAGGATACTTTGAATTAAAACAATGCCCTCCTGTAGGATGCCAGGTAACACCCTCCACGGTCCTTGTTCTGGCGATGCCACCATGAACCTGGTTTCTTTCCAGTATTTCAACGTCAAAATGACCTGCAGCCAGTTTAGCAAAGCTACAACCAGCAATACCTGCTCCTAAAACACCAATTCTCTTCATGGTATTTATTATGAAAGTCGGTTAGTGGGAAATAGACTTAGTCAATAAGCCTGGAAACAAAGAGCCAATACATTGCTGGAGGTTGATATACCTGGGTGCAGGCGGTGTGTCTGCCAGGCCGGTAAAGGCGACGGCTGTGGCATATGCTCTATCCATTTCTATGGATACAATGCTCCATTGTTCTCCTTCTACAGCTATTATATCATCCGTTACATCTATAGCAGCAAGCGGCAGGGATAGCCCCTTCCCTATTGCTTTCACGACAGCTTCTTTCCTTGCCCATAACCTGTAAAACAAGGCGTCATCCTTAGCTTCCTGCAAAGCATTCCACTCCCGCCCGCTGAATACATTGGAATAATCGTCGATATACAGAGGCTTCATGATCTCGATATCAACCCCTATTTTTCCGCTTTCGGTAAATGCCAACAAGGTATAATTGCCCGAATGGGTAATATTGAAGTCAACGGGGTAATTAAAATAAGGCCGGTTGAAGGAGGTGTATTGAAGATCGGCCAGGGAGAGATGCTGATCCAGGCCTGTTTCTTTCAGTGCCTTCAGCAATAATAGCTTGCCTGAAAAGGTAAGCAACCTGTCTTCATCGTACTTATACCTTACTATCCCTTCCCGCACACTTTCCGGAAAAAAGGGCAACACGCTGTGCATCCAGGGCACTGCATCCGGACTATTGACGGCTGCAGTATAATACAGTAATGGAGTCGCCATCACTCAGGCGAATTTCCTTTTATCGTATAATATCTCCTTTTCTCCATACAATCGCTCTGCGATCATACCGCGCGAAGTGCACTCGGCTATCAGCTTATCGGATTGGATAATGGGATTGGATTCCTCTGTATATTTTATACTGCTGATAAATTCCAGCCAGGGCTCCTGCCCCATGGCATATACATAAATTTCACCCGGCTGGAACAGGTCGACCAACACGATGCCTTTGTTGTAATCAGACCCTGACAGTCTTCTGCTGCCATCCTGATCCCGGGGGATTTTCTTCGGCATCAGTGGCCCGTAGAGCCAGCTCAGGGGCGCTCCATCGCACTCCATGCCCAGGAACACCACATCCACATTGCCGATCTCCCTATGTATGTGTTTATACAAGGCAGGTTCAATAACTCTTGAATCGGCCATGAATAACAGGCTGAACTGGTCTACCCGTACATGGTAACAAAGTTTACACAGGATATTGAGATCGCTGTGCTCACCAGTAAAGGGAAGGCCAGTAATGGTAATATCTTCAAACTGGATGGTTTCCATTTCATCCAGTTCTATTACGTCGTTGAAACCAATATTGTTAAACATCAGTTTCAGGTTGGGGTCTTCCAGCCTTCCGCCACGGGTACGTGGTACAATAATATTTTTGACCTTATGCCTCAATGGCAATAAGGTCTCAAACAGAATATGATCCTGGTGATTGTGGGTGATCATTACATAGTCGATGGTATCGGGCAGGTCGATATCGGAAAAGTGCTCCAGGTCGGAGTGATAGCCATAATAGCTGATCACGGGATCGAGCAGAATACTCAGGTTTTTGGTTTCTACCAGGATGCATGCATGGCCGAAATAACGCATGCGCACCTTATCGCCGGTATATTTGCTATAGGCAGCCGGTGTCTCCTCTGTAAAAAGGGTTTCGAACAAGGGCTCCTGCTTCGGAGATATACCCAATAAGGATTTGATATAACCAATCGGTTGTGGCGATCGTTTCATTTTGGCCAGTTCGTCTATACCTGGATGGCTAAATGGTATATCCAACCGTAGCACATCCGGCTCTGCCAGCCTGGGTGTACTGAGGCAAAAGGGACGATGGTCGTTATTGGTGATCCATAAAGCTATGCTTTGCGCCGACTGGTCATAATATTTGCTTTTGTACAGCAAGGACTCAAAGAACCTGAAGGAAGGATTATTGTGAAGGTCATAATACAGTTCTACATACCCTTGTAAGGGCTCTGGCACTTTCTTATACAACTCTTCCATTGAATAACCCTTTGCTTCGTTCTGCAACAGGGTGTCCAGCGCCCGGATGGCTTTGGTAAGCTCAAACATGGCGGCCCTTTCTGTATGGGTATTTTGCATCAAGGCGGTAACCTCTTCAATGCGGCCACCATTGAAATCCATAAAGGGGCCGCCTCTCATTTTTGCATTTAATACTGCCTGTGCATGGGCCTCGGGATTGGCCAGGTAAGACTCCATGATATCCATATGCCGCTTTACCACATTCATAGCTGCCGTTGCGGGCGATATCAGGTGTGGCCAGGCATACCAGGAATCTACCAGTGGCTCTATAACCACGTTGGGCTTGAGGTATACTACACGATTATCCATAATATTTTATTTATCATCAAACTTCATAGGCAGTTTCGGGCATAGGTGTTTTCACCTTCTCTTTGCTTTGACTGTGTTTACGGCCGCGGCCATACTGTGCCATCCATTTGGTAAGATGAAAAGCAGCGCCTGTACATAAAAAAGCAGTCACGGTATTTACCACAACAGCCCCCAATATGATCAGGAACGGGGACAGAGAGAAGTTGATAGAAAAAGCCTTTAACTGCTCTTTATTCCAAATCACTACAGCAAACAGACCGGCAATGATGATCTCGGCCAGCAATACTTTCACGAGGACGTAACGGTCTGCAGGCAACAAGACAGCCAGCCCTATACCAAGGATGGCATAGAATAAGATACTAAGCCAACCGGTTAAGAAAAAATGGCTGGCCAGCAGCAGCAGGAAGGCTATAGCATACAGCGTATACCGCCTGTTTTGTATAGGTGTGTTGTTATTCATGAGAAAAAGCTATTTTTTGTTGTATGGAAGATAGTTTTGAAGGATCGCTTACAAACTGGGTTTCATGCAAGCGGTTTTCTTTCCAGGCCTGCAGTTGCTGAAAGTACCTGTTATCATTCATCCTTCCGGTCTGGCCGGTGGCATTTACCATCCAGGACCTGATAGCGCCTGCTTTTAATTCCACCACCGTCCGGATAACAGGATGGGCTCCATAATTCACATTGATCGTATTATCATTGCCTCCAATGCCATTCACTGATTTCTCAAAGCCGGGCAAGAAGGTCAATTGGGGGATATTAAAACTATAAGCCTGTGCGGGGGATTGTTGGTACTGCTTATTACCGGCATATATTGAATCTGCCGCTTTTACCAGTCTTTCAAAATAATACCGTGCATCCAGCCGGCCACCTGTGTAAGTAAGGGTATCGGTATGCAAGAGGAAATTAATGGTTTGATCAAAAGAGGGCTGGGCTTTTACGCCAAGTTGAACAGCCATTTCTTTTGCAATGGCGCGGGTGGCCTGCCTGAATGACCTGAAGAAAGTGCTTTCCTTGGTACCAGGTGTAATTTTGCCATCCCATTTCATCAGGAGGTCCCAATTGGCACCAAAGCTTTTTTCTTTCCCATACTTCACCAGCAGCTTTTTACAATCGGCTACTGATATATCCGAAACATCCAGCTGCATAGTGCGCATATCTTCCCAGGTCAACTGACTTCCTGTTGACAATAACTCGTCGATGCGCCTGGGCCGATACAGGTCGCTGAACCAGCGGGACGAAAAATAATATTGATCGGGGCCTGGTTCCTGGTTGGCAGAGAACAAATAATCCTTTGCGGGGTTGAATGCCTGCGGCAAGGAGTCGAACGGAACATAATCCCTTCCAGGTGATACTTTCCCATCCAACAAACCTCCCGCATAGTTAGCGGGTTTTATGGGCATTTTACCCGCGCAGATGATCCCTATATTTCCGTCCAGATCACCATATACAAAATTCTGGGCCGGATAGTCATACAATCGCAGCGCATCACGAAAGTCATTCCAACCTGCAGCCCTGATCAATTTCCAGAAGGCCTGCACAGCGCCACCCGATTGAAGGGGATGCCATTTAAGTCCATAGCCTATCCCTTCTTTTTCCTTGTACTGTCCGAAAACGGTGTACCGGGCAGTGGTTTTTACAGGGGCCTTATCTTTTACATTGATCGTGAAATCTTTTGTAGTCATGGTCTGCCACTTCCCATCCAGCCAGTAATTGTTCTTATTGGCTGAATCAATTTTGAGCATATATTGTTCGGTAACATCCCATTCGCCGTTGGTAATGCCCCAGGCGATCTTTCCATTATGCCCTGTTACGATCACGGGCACACCGGGTATGGAATACCCATACACATGTACCTCTTTGCATACCAGCTGCATTTCATAAAATATATTGGGCGAAACAAGCATCAGGTGCAGATCATTTGACAACAGCACTACTTTGGAACGGGTGCGGGAGGTACCAACCACCCAATTATTACTGCCCAGGCTTCTGTTTACCGGGGCGGATTGGTAATTATTGACCTGGGATGGTTGAAACAAACTAACCACGCCATTCGCCGGCAAGGGGGTACGTTTGCTTCCACCTGCTACTGGAATAATATAAGGGTATTCTACCGTTTGAGCAGGATACAAAGCCTTTCTTACGGAATCCGGTACCTTATCCAATACTTCCTGCCTGTTTACATAATCATCATAATATGTGAGGTCGGAACTCATGTACCATTGAATAAGAAACACATACCAGGCTTTCCAGGTTCCTGGGGAATAATGCCATACGGTATACAAAGGATCACGCTCCGGAACCTTCTCTGCACTTATATAAGCATTAACGCCTTTTTCATAGGCATTGAGATAATTGTACAAGTCGGGGTTGGTCAGCTTCAGGCTATCAAACAAGGCCATGGCGCGGGTCTCCATTTCGAAGGGCCGCCAATGCCTGTCCGATCTGACACCCGGCTCTCCCAGTATTTCAGCCAGCCGGCCCATCATAGAATAGGCCATCAGCTCCATCTGAAAATACCGGTCGCGTGCATGCATGTATCCAATAGCATAGGCCATCGCATTCATGTCTTTTCCAAAAATGTGGGGAATGCCCAATGTATCTATGCTCAGTTCCGCGCCTTCAAAAGAAGTTTTGATCGTTTGCGGGTGGTGCAGATCCAGTGGCTTTTTGCTCAATAAACCGGCATTGTAATTGGCTAAGTTCTGTAATGAATTGAGTCCGCTATAATGCAGGGACGTAAAATAGATCCAGGCCCCGGCCAATACGAAAAAGATGGCTGTGAAAATTATTCGTTTCATATGATTGTATTTGATCAAAGGCAGTTTAATTCTCTTCCAGGCTCATCAGGCTATCCTGGTTCTTAGCAAAAGCGGTGCTTTTCTCATTGGCTATTGCTGTAAAAACAGCTATTTCGCCCAGTACAGGAAACATGGCCCTGAACATGGAATGGCCCGAAGCTGTTTGTTCGGTAAACTGTGGTTCGCTGGTATAGGGCCAGTCAATAATGAGGTGGTTAACGCCCTTCTTCAGCCGGGTGTCTGCGATCGAAAAAGAATAGCTGGTCCATTTATCGGCCATAGGGATCTCAGCAATCACGGTATTCTTGTTATTGAGGCAGATCCTGATCTTTTTGTTGGGATAATTCCTTTGAGGAGTGCGGTACACCATTGACAGGTCTATATGATCCCTGTCGGCCACAAATTGAAAACGTGTCTCTGTGGATCGTGCCTGCAGGAAAACAGCTCCCGGCTTCGGTACGGGATTATGATAGAAAGTAGCGCTGTAAAACGATTCCAGGAGGTTCTTTTTTCCCTGGCTCACCCCGTGCTCACTGAGCCTGATCTCGTTAATGGTATTGGCCAACGGGCTATTGACTGATTGTATGATCTGGTCTACGAGGTCAATATCCATCAGTTTACGTCCCCTGGGATGGGCCAGGCCCAACCCGCCTTCATACTGACGCATTTCCCCTTCGAGGATCAATTCTTCAAATGCGCTGCACAATAAGGTCAGTGCCTTCCTGGTAGAGAAATCGGCATACCTCACCATCAGTTCTTTTACATTGGGATCAAGTGTTACTGCCTTATTGCAATGGTATTGAATAATGTCGGGATGCTGCCCACTGTGCGCATTGTGAATGGCTGCACAAAAATGGGCGGTAGCCATTACCCCGGCGGTTGGCTGCAGACCGGAAGGAGGGACATTTTCAATGCGGAGCTTCAAGCCTTCCATCATTTCCGCCAGCGCCTGCGCTGCATAGCGGGCAGCGATCTTAATACCCGTAACCGTAAGATGGCAATAGTCGAGATAAAGGTCACGATCTTCCAGCTTGCCTTGCTCTGTTTCAAAAATAACCGGCAGGTTGATGAGCTTTATACCATAATTGGCGGCCTCCACCACCAGTGTTTGCTGAATTACTCCATAACACCTGGGCTTGCTGTCTTCCCGGCTCATCAACGCCGTATCGCGGGCTGCGCCAAAACTTGCACGGGCCTGCTCCAGCAAGCCTTTCCGGTCGTAACATTGTCCCAGCCATTCATGCCCCAGGGGGTTGGAGGGATCAAGGACTGTCATCTGAAGCGCCGCTGATTCCAGGGTTTGCAGGTCGCTATCCTGCAGGGCCTGTTCTCCCACTTCCTTCCAATGCAGCCATTGGCCAATACGGTCTCCGGGCAACCAGGGCAA
The DNA here is from genome assembly GCF_003555545.1 of Paraflavitalea soli. Lineage (GTDB taxonomy): Bacteria > Bacteroidota > Bacteroidia > Chitinophagales > Chitinophagaceae > Paraflavitalea > Paraflavitalea soli. Next base: position 3,072,874 of record NZ_CP032157.1, read on the forward strand.
CATTTGCTCCACGGCATTACTGCGCCAATCTTTCAGGTTGAAACCCGGTATAAGAAACAATACCGGAATACTCTTTTTGATCAGCGATTCCCTGAGGGTATCCAAACATTCCAATACTCTTTCTTTCAGGCTCTCTTCCAGGAAAGAAAGTGTGCCGGTAAAGAACTCTTTCTTGTATATCTCATACACTTGCTTAAACATGGCATCTGCCGTAAGGGAAATATCTGTACGCCAGTTATTGCCTGCAAATACTACCACCGCATCGGGCTGTAAGACCGTACAGGCTTTGATCATATTGATCAATCCCGGCAGGTTCATACTCGTTCGCGCCAGGTCAATTACTTCCACGGGATGGATGCCACTTACTTTATTCATGGTAGCTTCCAGCTCCATGGCCACTGTATAATACGGATCATAAAAGTAACCACGCGCCACGGACTCTCCCAACAGCAGTATCCTCTTCTTTTTGCCTTTGGGTTTGATCTCGTGCACATTGGCCCACAAAGGCCATTCGGGTCTTCTTGCCATATCACGCGTATACACAAGTTTATCATTGGTAAGTGAAGGTTTCCATATGCCTACAGGATTATTTTCCTGCTTTCGTGCCTGAGATCCGGTATCCTTAACATCAGGGGTATTTGTTTTCTCAATGGCCAATTGTTCCAACAAAGCAAGCTTTTGCTGTTGGTCAGTACTTTTTGACATCATGAGAGCAGCAAGGCTCCCGGCTACAGACTTTAATGAAGAAGAAGGTCTATGCGTCATGATAGAATTTTTAACGGTAACTACCGCTGTGAAAGAACTTATTTCACCGTTGACAGGAAATACTGCCTCGAAAAAACCAGTAGCCGGAGCTCCGGCTACTTCCTTCACAGGAGCATCGGGAGTGGGCCAGTTGATCAATAATTTGTTGACCCCTTCTGTCAACCAGTCTTCCTCAATGACGAAAACGCCTTTGGACCAGGTAGGTGATGAAGGAAAATCTGCTACAGGTATTGGCCTGTTATTAATGGAGATGGTCAATTTTTTTTCGCCCTGTTTTGCAGCAGGCGTTCTATATACCCATTCAAAACCAAGCGTTCCTTTTTGTGCGATGAAGCAGAAGGAGGAAGTAGCCTGGTACGACCGGAAATAAGCAGACTGAAGGCCAGGCAGGTGATCGCTGTAATAAGTATCGGTGTAAAAAGAGGTCAACAGGTTTTTCTTTTGCGGACCTACCACGTGGTCCTCCATCCTTATTTTCCTGATACTGTCGCCGATCGCTATATGGATGGTATTGAGGGACTGTACGATGTAGTCTACGAGTTCAATATCCATCAACTTCTGGCCCCTGGGATGCACCAGTGAAAATATACTCCGGCTTTGCTGTGTTTCGCTTTCGGTGATCAACTCTTCAAAAGACTGGCAGAAGAGTGAGGAAGTGCTCCTGGTGGAGAAATCAGCAAAACGTGCCATCAGGTCTTTTACATTGGCCGACCAGGCAACTGCTTTATCGCAATGCCAGGCCAGTATATCGGCCGTTTGCCCATAGTGAGCGTTGTGGATGGCTGCGCAAGCATGCGCCACGGCCTGTACCGTGTTGTCGGGCCATATACCGGAATCGCCGATCAGGTCAACGTTGATGGTGGTACCTATTAGACGTTCGATCAATGCAGCCGCCGTGTAACGCATGGCCAGCTTAATACCTGTAACCGTGAGGTGGCAATAATCGAGGAACAGTCTTCTGTCGGGCAGGCCATCCAAATGGCTGCTAAAAACAGCCGGCAGGTTCACCACACGGATACCATAACCGGGAGCTGTTGTTCTGATGGTATCCTGTATTACTTTAAAACAACGGGGTTTACTTACGATACCCCTGTTCATAAATGCTGTATCGCGGGCCTGTTCATAGTATGTCCTTGCTTTATCCCATTCCTGTGCTTCACTGTAATGGACTCCCAATATTTCATACCCCAATGGGTTGGAAGGGTCAATAATGATCATGCGTTCGGCAGCCAGCCGCACGGCTTCAGGTTCCCTGGTACTGCCCGTGTTCAGGGCTATATCCCGGGCTTCTTTCCATTGGGCTGCCTGATCGTCTTCCAGCCAGGGTACAACCTGTTCATGCGTGTTGCTTTTCCAATCGCGGAGGTTAAATTCCGGTACTACATAAATAACCGGAATGCCTGCCTGCACCAGGCTGGCCTGTATTTCCTCCAGGATGGCAGTCATGGTTTTCCGCAGTTCATTTTCACCGAATGCTTTAACACCTGCAAACCCCTCCTGCCTGTATCGTTCATACATCTCCTGGTAGTGATCTTCTCCTCCCTGCATGGTAAATACCAGGTTATTGCCACCCAAAATCACTACGGCATCGGGCTGCAGTAGTTTACATGCTTTTATCAGTGCTGGCCATTCATGAATAAACATGCCGGTTTTGGCAAGATCGATCACTTCGGCATCCTCCATACCTGCCACCTGTAAAGTGCCTTCCAGTTCGCCGGCAACAGTATAACAAGGATCGTAGAATGCGCCCCTGGCAACCGATTCACCCAACAGCACGATCCGCTTCCTGGTACTCTTTGCAGGTATTTCCCGTACATCGGCCCAAAGCAACCATTCTGCTCTTTTACTTTGGTCGCGCACAAAGGACTGATTGTTCCTGGCAGATGGTATCCAAATACCCACCCGTGTGGACGGGTCGTCCTGCTGAGGCGCTTTAGACGGTTGCCCGTTCAGTATAGGCTGTTCCGGCAATAACATGGCCAGGAGCCGCTGTTTTTTTTTCCTCATCAACGGATGAGGCAGTAAGGAGTGCAGCTAATTCTGCCGCTATGGGTTTTAACGATGCTAATGGTCTGTAGGTCATCATGTGTTTGAGCTTTAAACAAATGTGTATACATCGTGTGTGATGCCTCCGGGCCTGGCAGATTGGCTGGTCAGTAACAGCTTCAAAATCTCCAGGTTATTTCCGTCACGGTCTATGATAAAGTCTTCCATCACGAGGCTGTCGATGTCGGTAGTAATGAAGCACCTTGTAGCGTCTTCGGGTGTGCATACAATAGGCTCACCTTTGATATTGAAAGAGGTATTGAGCAAGATGGGGCACCCGGTCAATTCATAGAAAGCCTTGATCAGATCGTAGAACCGTGGATTGGTTTCCCTGTGTACGGTTTGTACTCTTGCCGATCCGTCCACGTGGGTAATTGCAGGCAGATCAAATCCCGAAACTACCTGACAGGTTTCCAGCATAAAAGGTGAGGGATGATCAAGGTCGAAATGCTCTGCAGCTTTCGCATCCAATACGGCTGGCGCAAAGGGCCTGAATCCTTCTCTTTTCTTGACCATGGCATTGATCCTGTCGCGCATGGTCACATTTCTGGGATCGGCCAGGATAGACCTTGCTCCCAATGAACGCGGTCCAAATTCCATTCTGCCCTGGAACCAGCCGATTACTTTTCCCTGGGCCAGCCGCTCAGCTGTCAGCGCCAGCAAGGTGTCATAATCATCGCGACAATCCTTGTATTGAATGGATGTTGAGCGCAACAGCCTGTCAACACTTTTGGAAGAATAAGCAGGTCCCAGGTACACATGCTGCAGTTTTTTCTCTGCCGGCCGCTCACCGGTTATTTCAATATGCGCCAGCGCTGCGGCGCCAATCGCTCCACCTGCATCATTGGCTGCAGGCTGAACAAACAGGTTTTCAAAAGGTCCCTTACGCAATATTTGCCCGTTGGCTACACAATTGAGGGCTACTCCTCCTGCCATACAGAGGTTATTGGTATTGGTCTTCTTATGCAGGTAGTTTACTTTTTGCAGGAGTATTTCTTCCAGTGCCACCTGGATGCTTTTGGCCACATCTTTATGGAACTGGTCCATGGAGGAGTCTTCCCTGCGTACGGGTTGTCCAAAAAGAGCTGGCAGGAGTTCGGAATACATGGTCTTTCCCCTGATAAAATTGAAGTATTTCATATCCAGGGTATATTGCCCGTCGGCACCCTGCTGTACCAGTTCATAGATCTTGTCTACATACAAAGGTTTGCCATAAGGCGCCAGTCCCATCACTTTGTATTCTCCATCGTTCACACCAAAACCCAGGTAACTGGTGATGGTGCTGTATAAAAGGCCCAGGGAGTCGGGAAAATGTACTTCCTCAAACAGGTCGATCGTATTGCCCTTGCCCATGCCGTAGGTGGTAGTGGCCCACTCACCCACCCCATCGACGGTGAGGATAGCAGACTCCTTGAATCCGGAGAAAAAGAAACTGCTGGCTGCATGGGAGCTATGATGATCATAATATTTTATGGGACCTTCGTATCCCAGCACTTCGCGTATCTGATCTTCCACCATGGAAGGGTTGATCTGATGCAGCAGATCAGGGTGATTACCCAATACACCACTCCAGAACTGCCGGGCCAGTTTCTTTTCCGGATCTTCATAATAAGCAATGCAGTCTATATCGGCGATGGTGATATCGCCTTGTTCCAGGCAGTACTTAAAAGCTTCTTTGGGCAGGGTCGGATCGGCTTTAATACGGGAGAAACGTTCTTCTTCGGCAGCCGCAGTTATTTTACCATCCTGCAGCAGGCAACAAGCGGAATCATGGAAAAATGCGGCAATACCAATGACATTAGTACTCATTTCAAAAATTTGATAGTGATGAAGAATGAATTGTATAGACTGGATTAAAGGGCTGATCGTACGGGTTTGTAGCAGGCCCTTATGATCTGGCAAAGTCTTTCGACTCCGGGATAGATAAAAAAATGACCGCCTTCGAGTATTTCAGCAGCAAAGGAGGAAAGTGTAAAGGCTTTCCAGTGACCGATGTTGCCTGCGCTCTCTTCCTGGCTTCCCATCATGGCCAGGATGGGTGTTTGTACCGGCCGGAAGGCACTGTAATCGTAGGTCTCCACTACCTGGAAGTCGGCCTTCAAAATAGGCTCAAAGAAATCAAACAGTTCGGCATGACCGAGTATTTCATCGGGTATGCCTCCTATTATTTTAAGCTCTTCCATAAATTCCTGTCGGGGCATCAGGTGCCGTTTGCGGGTAATTATTTCTTTGGGGCCTGAAGTGCCGCTCACCACCAGGTGCAGGGGAGGCTTACCCAACCCTTCCAGCAATGCGGTGACCCTCAGGGCCAATATAGATCCCATGCTATGACCGAATAATAGAAAAGGCGCAGTATGCAGGCGCTTTAGTATCAGCTGGCAAATATCAGCCGCTGCCGCCTCCAGGTCATACAACAGGGCTTCATTGATGCGCTTGCCTCTACCAGGCAACTCTAGGGGGATGAACTCAAAGTCGGGCCAGAAGCGCCGCATGAATTCAAAGGAGTAACCGTTGCCTCCTGCAAAGTGCAATAAGAAAAGCTGGGGTTTCATCATCAGGATAGTATATAAACGGGTTTTTCCTGGCCAGCGATCACCGTATGCAAACTGCCGGTATCCATTTTGTATAATTTGTCTGCTGCTGCATAATAAGTATCATCATGGGTGATAGCGATCATCGAAAATCCTTCCTGCCTTATATAGGGGATGATCTCTGTGTAGAACTTTCGTTTGAACGGAGGGTCCTGGTCGGCTGCAAATTCGTCCAGCACCAGGATGGGCTTCTTTTCCAGCATGGCTGCAATAAGGGCAAGGCGTTTTCTTTGGCCAGCCGACAGGTGCACTGTAGAGAACTTATCTTTTTGTACGGATACTTTTCTTTCCAACTCGAATACCCTGATGTATTCCTGTGCTTTCTCCACATCAACTACAGGAATCCCGTAAAACTCATCAAACAAATGGTAGTCATTAAATACAGGAGCAAACAATCGTTGGTAATCAATCCACCGGTCCTTTTCCACCCGGTCGCCGTTTACGTATACGATGCCTTCATCGGCCCGGAACAAACCAACCAGGATATTGAGGAAGGTGGTTTTGCCACTACCGTTGCCGCCACTGATGAATGCCACCTCACCGCGTGACAGGGACAGGCCAACAGGCCCAATGGCAAAAGGCCTGTCGCCTTCCTCCTCTTCCTGCCGGTACTGATAGCAAATATTCTCCAGCCTCAGTTCCTCAAAAAAAGGATAAGGCCGGCCCTGGGCGTTGTCCGAATCAACAACATCCATCTGCGCTTCGATAACATTTATTCTTTTGAGCGAGGCATTGGCCTGCGTGATAGAAGGGATCATAAGCACCAATGTCTCAATGGGGCCAAAAACATAGAGGATCAGAAAAATGAAGTTCACCACTACCCTGTCCTGTATATTAAATACATTTCCCAGGAAAAGCAGCAACAGGCCTATAAATACATAGAATGACATGATACCGATGATCCGGTTATTCAGAAAAGTTACATGTGCCTTCCGGTAAAGGGCAGAAGCGCTGAGGATCGATCTCTTCACGTGCCTGTCTGCTATATCAAAGCCTTTTTGTTTTTCCAGGGTTATTTCTTTGAACCCGGAAAGTATCTCATTCAAGTACTTGATAAAAGTATCCTGGAAGGTCATGGCTTTAATAAACAGCTTTCTTGCCCGGCCTACGTAGAAGAAATAAATGGCCAGGGTGACTATCAATAAGACAAGCATACAAAGCAATAGTTGCCAGGCGATAATGCCCATATAGATAAAACAAATAAGTGCAATAGCACTATTGGTCAATATATCTACAATGGTCACAGAAGCGCCTACGATAATATCCGTATCCCTGGTGAGGGCTGTAAATATCTTTTCTTTGCTTTTCCATACATTCTGAAATGGAGACCTCAATACCATTTCCAGGACATTCATTCTCGTTTTAATAAGCAGGTTTTGGGTAAACCCGATAATGGCAATGGACACCAGCCACCTGCTTACCACAAAAAGCACCAGCGCCCCCAGAAAATAGATAAAATAGCTGCTGGCAGCCACTTTTGTACCGGTGAAATATTTATTAATGATCTGGTTGATCATATAGATGACCCCCATGCTTCCCACAGCTGCCAGCATACTTAAAAAGCTAAACAGCACGTAGTTCCGAAGATGGCCCTTGCGAATATTCATTATAATAAGTTTTTGTGATGATGTATAGCTGACATGGTAACGGGCCCACCCGGTGTATTGACAATGCACCTGATAATGTGTTCCATTTTTTCTGTATAGTAATTGGTGGCTGCCTGTGCAGGAGCACACCATCCTTTCCATTCCATATGGATGCCATCCTGGTATTCGCTACACTGGGCACCCCAATAGTATCTTCTTTCGCCAGTTCCGGCCTTCGTTTTCTTTATACTGGTGCCGGTTCCGGCAGGCATTCCCTGCCCCGACCTATCGGTGTAGTTAAACTCAGCATGGAGACAGGCATAAATGCTTTTTCCCGATTGGCGCCTGAATGAACTGTCAATTATTGCGAGCGGAATTTCCTGGTGTTGTCTTCCTTCAAGATATGCCTGCTGTGTATGACGTATTGCTTCTGCAAAACTGCTGTTGCTGTCGTGGGTAAATACCAGGGGTAATGTATTCACAAACTGGCCGATCGCTTCGCCTATAGCAAAACCCGGCAACGCTACGTCGCGGCCATTGACCACCACCCCCAACAGCAGCGCTTCCTGGCCGGGCCTTTCGCTGTGGTTGAATAACCTGAAAGCGGTCAAAAGAAAGCTACTCAGCAATATTTTTTGTTTTTTACAGTAGTCCAGTACCTGTTTGTACAGCGGACCACTGATCACCCATGAAGCTGTTATAAACTCCTGCAGCGCAGCAGACTGTTCAATTGCGTTTTGATGATTGTTTTGGGCTGCTATATGTCTGAGCTGCGATTCCCAATAAGTGAGCTTTTCCCTGGCTTCTCCCAACTGCAGGTAATCTTCCTGTACCTGTACATAATGCAGGTAATCGCTACGATGTTCAGAAGCAATATTATTCCCGGCATACCTGTTGAGCAGGTATTTTTTCAAGAGTGCATTAGAGTACCCGTCTGTTACAATGTGGTGAATGATGAGTAATACGTGCGCCCGGCCTTCTTTATGAAAGACACCGCATCTGATCACCTCCCCCTTATCAAGATCAAAGGGCTTGTTGATCATTGTTGTTCCGAGCGCTACTATGGCAGGGTCCTCCATACCCAGGGCTCCGCCTGTTATGATCTGCAAGGTATCCGGCCATTGACCTGGCGGCAGTACCTGCTGCAGCCAACCATTTTCTGCTTGGTAAATGCGCATCCTGAGCACGGGGATATCTGCAATCAGTTGTTTATAGGCCGCCGTAAAACGCTCCTGGTCGAAATGATCGATCTCAAAAGCAATAACATCCTGGGCATGGGCCACCGATCCATCCCTGGCATAGGATTGCTGATTATATGACAAAGGATATGCCTGCACCTTCCTGCCCGGTTGCCTTTCGCACAGGTCTTTGATCATCCCTTCCAGCCATTGCTGATAGGTTGATGCCAGCCTTTCCATTGTACCGGAACGGAATTGTTGTTTACTATACTGAATATTGAACCTGAGCGATCCGTTAACGATCAGGCCACTGATAGCCAGTATGCTATCCCTGCGATTACCTGTATCGACCTCACTACCTTTGTATTCGTTCACATAACTGAATACCTCTTCCCCGGTATCGCCGGATACCCCAGACCCAAAATCACCCAGGTAATTAAACATGATCGAAGGATCGGGCATCAAACGTAATTCCTCCACAGCCGGTTCCCTCAGGTGCCGCAATATGCCAAAGCCGATGCCCTTGTTGGGTATCCCGCGCAAACACTTTTTTACTTTCAACAGGGTTTTCACCCAATCATTCCCTTCTTCACTTTCCAGTAATACAGGGTACACCGTAGTAAACCAACCTACGGTACGCCCGATGCTCAACGACTTCACCACCTCTTCCCGGCCATGTCCTTCCAGTGCGATCATTACCTTATCAAGAGCAAATACTTCGCGTACGGCAAGTAGCAAGCCCGTCAACAGGATGTCGTTTATTTCTGTTTGATAAATGGTATTTACCCTGGTCAGTAATAACCCGGTTAGTTCCTTATCCAGTGAAAGCTCCATAGCCACCGCATCGCTGATAAGATTGGCGCCATCCGAAAAGTCGGGCTGAACATCCCTGACCGGCTGCCTGGCGATACCTGTCCAATAGGAAAGTTCTTTTGACAACAGATCGCCCGCAGCATACTGACGCAGTTGTAAGGCCCATTGGCGGAAGGAATCAGATTTGGCCGGCAATTGCACGGGGGCTCCTTTCTCCAGCTGGCTATACAAAGTGGAAAGGTCTTCCAATAGGATACGCCAGCTTACACCATCCACTACCAGGTGGTGTACTACCAGTAAAAACCGATCTCCGTCGGGTGCATGGAATATAGCGGCCTTGAGTAAAGGACCTTGCTGCAGATCAATGGATGCCTGCAGCCTTTCACACGCCTGCCCCATTGCTATTAATGGCGTACCCTCAGCAATAAGGTCGTGCTCTTCCAGGTAATACAAGTTATCCTCTACGGGTCGGTTGTATTGGATCCAATGCCCGTTCTCCTGCTGGTACCGCATGCGCAAAGCGTCGTGGTGTCTGGTGAGTTCCTGCAGGCATTTGTCCACTACCGCTTTTGCCATCCTGCTTTTACTATACAACAGCACCGATTGGTTATAATGATGCTTGTTTTGGTTCGCTTTATTAAAGAACCGGGCCTGCACAGGAGTAAGCGGTACATCACCTTGCTCGCTGCCTACTCCCGCAACCTGTGTTGCGCCCATTTGTAATTTGGTAGCTAATATTTCAATGACAGGAAACTCCAGGATATCCGTCACCTTTACCTGGATGCCTTGTTGCTTTAACCGGCTGGCCAGCATAATAGCTTTGATGGAATCACCACCGGCCTCAAAGAAACTTCCTTTAATACCGCCCGGTACTTCCCGTTTCAATACTTTTTCACAGCATTCCAGCAAAAGCTTTTCCTGTGTATTGGACGGAGCAGTATATACCACAGCATCGTCCATATCCTCTATTGAAGAGGGGTCGGGCAATGCTTTCTTATTTACCTTACCACCATCTGTGAGCGGCAGTTGTTCCATCCTTATGAAGTAGGATGGCATCATATAATCCGGCAGGTACTTCATTAATTGCTGTCGTATGGAAGCCGTGTCGGTATTTTGTGCGCTGGTAAACCAGGCCATTATACAGGCCCGCCCCAGGTGATCATTTCTAACGCCAGCCACCACCGTATCTACATCACTTAGTTGTAGCAAGGCATGTTCTATTTCGCCCAGTTCGATCCGGTATCCCCGCACTTTTACCTGTGCATCGGCCCTGCCCCTGTATTCTATGGTACCATCCGGCAACCACCGCCCAAGGTCTCCAGTGTGGTAAAGGCGGCTATATATATCGCCCTCATCCCGGTTGACAAACGGGTTCCTGATGAATCTTTCGGCTGTTCTTACTTTGTCGCCATAATACCCGTTGGCCAGACCAATGCCAGCGATCATGATCTCTCCCGTCACATTTACCGGTAGTAAGTTGCCGCCCGGATTCGTAATGTATATCCGGGTATTGGAGATGGGCCGTCCGATAGGGATCTTAGTATAATCATGATCCGTCAATGCGTGGTACACGCAGCCAATACTGGCTTCTGTAGGGCCGTACAGGTTGGTGAGCCGGATACCGGGAAATGCTTTCCTGAAGTAGTTGGCGGAAGAAACATGTATCTCTTCTCCCCCGATCACTATTTCGCGTAATGAACCAATATCATATTGCGTATTATTTTCCCGCATCTCGCTGACAAACTCGTTAAACAAAGAGGGAATGAAATCAGTCATGCTCACCTGATGATCACGTACCAATTCTGTAAAATATTCCAGGCCAAAGGCCTGCTTTTCAGAAGGGATAATACATTTTCCACCATTGATCAATGGCCAGAATAGTTGCCACACGGAGCTATCGAATATATGACGTGTAGTTCTTAATACAGACCTGGCCGCCTGCGCTCCAAAATAGTCATTCATCCATAAGAACCGGTTCAGGATACCCTTGTGGGGCACTACTACGCCCTTGGGCATGCCGGTGGAGCCTGAAGTATAAAACATGTAAATAGGCGCTGCTACGTGTGCACGCGCAACAAATAACCTGTCGTCGGTCAGCGCTTCGTGATCCACTACCAGGAAGTTGTTTGCCGGCGACAATTCGCTTCTGCGTAATCCCTCTTCATTCAACAGCACTACCGGCGACGCTATTTCGGACAACAACAATTGCAGCCTGCGTACCGGCCAGTTAATGCTGAGCGGTACAACCGCCGCACCGGTTTTTAATACAGCCAGAAATGCAACGGCAAAATCAATGCCCCTCGACATCAGCAACGGTACAAAACATCCTTCCGCCACCCCGGCTTCATCCAACTTATAAGCAAGGCTATCGGACCTTTTTTCCAATTCTCCATAATTGATGCTTATACCTTCAAACCATATCGCTTCTTCCCCAGGCGTTTTCGTAGCCTGTTCTGTAAACAGGTCTACAATGGTCTTGCTGAGATCGTATTGCCTGGCAGTCTGGTTAAATCTTTCCAGCAATTGTTGTTTTTCCTCACCCGTGAGGTAATCAACTTGGCTGATGGGTATTGATGGATGACTGACCACCGAGCGTACAAAATTCCGATAGTGCAATAATAATTGGGTGATCAGTTCTCTATCATATATATCGCGGTTAAAATTGATCTTGATGTGTACACTGTCAGCATGCTCCTGGAAATCAACCATCAGATCAAACTTGGCGGACTCTTCTCCCTCGTCGGTCACCTGGTTACCGGGCATCCTATGTGTACTGTCTGTCTGGTTCTGGGATACCACCATAATATCAAACAGCACCGACCGGCTTGGGTCTCTTTTCACCTCCAGTTCGCGTACCAACCGGTCAAACGGATAACTCTGGTGATCATAAGCCGACACCATCATAGCGCGTACACGCTGCAACAGTTCATTAAAAGAATCATTCCCCTTGAATTGTGTACGTAAAGCAAGGGTATTGAGGTAAAAGCCGATCTGGTGTTCCAGGTCAGCATGTTCTCTTCCCGACACCGGTGTACCCACAATAATATCATCCTGCCCCGTGTAATTATACAACAAGGCTTTCAGCACGGTGAGCAATCCCATAAAGAGGGTGCCTTGTTGCCGGCGGCAAAGCGCCCGGAGTCCATCGGTCGATGCCCTGTCAAGCAGGATCGACAGGCTATACCCATTGTAGGAGAAGACTGCAGGACGGGGTCTGGAAGCAGGCAGTTCAAATACGGGCAATTCCCCGCTGAACTGTTGCAGCCACCAGGTTTGGTGCTGTTTATAATTGTCACCTGCCAGCATGCCCTGTTGCCATACAGCATAATCCTTGTATTGGATATGTAAGGGAGCAAGTTCCTGTTGTACTTCATTGATGAAGCTGCTATAATAATGCAACAGCTCTCTTTCCAGCACCTCAATAGAAGCCGCATCGCTGATAATATGGTGCTTTATGTAATAAAACATATACCGGTGATCTCCGATATGCAGCAGACCGACTTTCAGCAAGGGGCCTTTTTCAAGATCAAATATCTGTGCTGCCTCCCTGTCAATATGTGCTTTGATCAGCTCATAGGGACGACCGGAAAAATCTTCTTCATACAGGTCAACATGGAAATCCTGCATGGGGATCACTACCTGTCTTACTGCTCCTTCATTGTTTTGCCGGAAAACAGTACGTAGTATCTCATGCCGTTCAACAACCTGTTGGATCGCATATAAAAGCCCCGGCTGTACCTTTGGCCCTTTAAGCAACAACTGACTCCTGGTATTATAAGACCGGGAACTTTCTTCTTTCTGACTAAGCACCCAAAGGCGCAGCTGGCCGTCAGATACGGGATAGTCATCTGCTTCTGCTGCCTTACTCACCGGTGCATAGCTTATACGCACCTGACTATTGATGAGGGCCGCATGGGCAGCGATGGTCGTATGCTCAAACAACTGCTGCATGGAGACCTTTACCTGGAACAGGCGGTGATAGGCATTCATGAGACGTATGACCCGTAAGCTATGTCCTCCATGAGCAAAGAAATTCTCCGTGACACCGATGGGCATTGGGCTGTTGAGCACTTCCTGCCATATCTCCCCTATTCTTGCTTCTATTATATTACGTGGCAACTGGCTACCCATCTCTCCGGCTGTGTGTGTAAAGTCGGGTACGGGCAAAGCCTTCTTATTTACTTTTCCATTGGGCGACAGGGGAATTTCGTCGACCTGAATAATGAAAGCAGGCACCAGATAATCTGGCAACAGATCACCCAGTTGCTGCCTCAACACCGTATTATCCTGTGGCTGGGGACTTGTTATATAAGCGATGATATAGAGATTGGATCCTTCCTGGAGGGATACAGCCACCGCCGCATCAATGCCCGGTACGCGCAGCAATGCGAATTCAATTTCACCCAACTCTATCCGATAGCCTCTTATTTTAAGCTGATCGTCCTTACGGCCCAGGTATTCGATATTGCCCTCTTCCGTCCATCGTACAAGGTCCCCTGTGCAATATATCCGGCCGCTTTGCAGGAAGGGATCGTGGATGAACTTCTCCCTGGTGAGCCCGGCGTTATTCAGGTAGCCTCTTGCTACACCCTTTCCACCAATGTACAATTCGCCCACCACGCCCACGGGGCATGGCTGAAGCCGGTGATCCAGTACATATAAGCAGGTGTTGGAATAAGGTACACCCAACGGTACTTTATAATAAGGATAATGCAGGTCTACCTTGTGCATGATCACACCAATCGTCACCTCGGTAGGTCCATAATGATTATAGACATCGCCCTGGTAATTCATTTGTTGCAACTGGTCTACAACAGTTGGCGGAAGTACTTCTCCACCAAAGATCAGGCACTTGAGGGGCACTATATTGTTGTTCCCATAGGCAGCCCATAAAGAAGGGAATATTTTCAGGCATTCGATCTGGTATTGACTAAAATAATCACCCAATGCTATTCCATCAAACAGCAAAGCATCACTGATCACATGGACTGCACCTCCTGTCAACAGACCAATGAACAGTATAGATTGATTGGAATCCGAAGCCAGGTTAACCGGCAAAGCAAAAGACCGGCAGGCGGCAACACTGGAGCTGTTCATCATGCCGTACAGGTGATTGACAAACGACCTGTTTTCTATCATTACCCCTTTGGGCCGGCCGGTAGATCCGGAAGTATAAATAATATACAATAATTGTTCGGGCAATATCCTTTCAGTCACCGCGGTTGAAGGCATGGCATCGATAAACCCTTTGTCCAGAGCCCAATCAAACCACAGGGCCTCATTATCCGGGGTCTTTGCGTGCTGCATTTCATCACCCGCAATGATCATTTTACAGGCAGTATCTTCCAGCATATACAGTATCCTGTCGGCTGGCAAAGAAGGGTTTACCGGTACAAAAGCAGCCCCGGATTTCATAATGCCCAATATACTGACAACCAGTTCCAGTGATTTTTCAGTGGATACCACTACCTTATCTTCTTTACCGATGCCTTTACTGCGGATATAGTGTGCCAGTTGGTTACTCAACTCATCCAGCTCCTGGTAAGTAAGGTGGGCATCGTTGAATACGACGGCTGTATGCGAAGGCGTTTTAGCCGCCTGTATGCTAAAGAGGCTGATAACGGAAGTTTGTTCCGGAAAATCAACGCGGCTGTTATTGGCTCCTGCCAACAAATTTTGTTTTTCAGCTGCCGGCAGATAATCCAGCAGCCCGATCTCTTTTTCAGGCTGCGCTGTTGCAGCCGCCAATAATTGTTTAAAATGAAGCATCAACCGCTCCATGCCTTCCTTGCTGTAAATATCACTATTGAAACTCAACTCCATCCTCAAGCTGCTGCCTATCTCATAGAACAATACCGTAAGGTCATATTTGGCTGCCACAGGTCCATCGTCTACTATGGCCGTTTCATCAACTTCAGCATCCGTCCCTTCCTGCGCCGTGGTCGCCTGGTAATTTTGCAATAAGACCAGCACATCAAATAAAGGCGACCTGCTGCCCCCCTGCGTTATCTGCACTTCTTCTATTAGACGATCAAAGGGATAGGCCTGGTATTCATAAGCCAGCAAGGTGCTGTTCCGTATTTTCACCAGCAACTCTTCAAAACTATCCCTATCGCTAAGGGAAGTACGTAAGGCCAGGGTATTCAGGTAGAAGCCGATCTGGTTTTCCAGCTCTGCATCTTTTCTGCCGGCAACTGAGGTGCCTATGATGATATCCGATTGATGGGTGTACCGGTGGAATAAGGTTTTTAACACGCTTACGAGGCCCATAAACAGAGTGGCCTGCTGCCGGCGGCACAAGTCACGAAGTTTTGTTGTGTGCGCTGCACTGATCACTGAAGAAAAACGCCGTCCGTTATACGTGATCCTGGCCGGTCGGGGAAAAGCGGCAGGCAGCTCCAGCACAGGTAATTCTCCTTCGAATTGTGATAGCCAGAATTTCCTGTGCTCCCTGAACCCCTCGCCCTCTAATTCCCGGGCCTGCCAGGAAGCAAAGTCTTTGTATTGTATGCGCAAAGGAGGTAAACGATGGGCCACGCCATTCATTAACCCATTATAATACCCTGCAATCTCTTTATACATTAATTCCATCGACCAGCCATCGCTGATAATATGGTGCATGCAATAATTAAACAGGTAATTACCGGGTGATAATTTAACGAGTGCTGCATGCAGTAGCGGGCCATGGGCCAGATCAAAAGCAAATCCCTCCTGCTGCCAATACATATCTTTCTGCGCTTGATCAGCGTGCTCCAGGTCTGCATACTCCATCCGGAAGTTCAATTCAGCCGTCGACAGGATCACCTGCCGCAATTCGCCGGTCTCGTTTTCCCTGAACACCGTGCGCAATATTTCATGCCGTTCGATCACCATTTGAATGGCTTGTTCCAGCAGTTGGGGGTCTTGTTCACCAACCAGTGGTAGCTGGCCAATCATTTTGTAAGCCTGCGATACCTCAGCCCGCTGGCTCAGTACCCAAAGTCTCCATTGTCCGGCAGATACCGGGTAATCATTTGCTTCCGCAGCCCGTTCAATAGGAATGTAGGGTGCGGCTTGCCTGCCCTTTATCAGGGCAGCCTGTGCAGCTATGGTTGTATGCTGAAACAATTCCAGCATCGATAGCTTTACATCCAATATTTTATGGTAGCTGTTCAGGAGTTGCATTACGCGCAGGCTATGCCCCCCATGCAGGAAAAAATCGTCGTTCACGCTCAATGGAACATCGCGCAATAACACCTCCTGCCAGATGGCAGCTATTGAAAGTTCAAGTGGACTGCCTGGCGCCAGGTAGGCGGCGGGCATAGCTGCCGTAACTGAAAGTTGTAATGCCTTTTTATCTACTTTACCATTTAATGTTAAAGGCAAACGGGTGGGTTGCAAAATACTGGCAGGCACCATGTATTCCGGTAACCTGCTCCTCAGTTGTTGTTGCAGCAGGGCCATATCCTGTTCCTGTTCACTGGTAATGTAGGCTGCCAGGAATTTGTTGCCAGCATGATCATCCTGCGCAATCACCACCGCCGAATCAATACCGCTCAACTGCAGCAAAGCCTGTTCGATCTCTCCCAATTCTATCCGGTATCCCCTGATCTTTACCTGGTCGTCTTTGCGGTTGATGTAGTCAAGGGCACCATCCGGCAGCCACCTGGCCATATCACCGGTTTTATATAACCGTTCATTTTGTGTAAAGGGATTATCGATAAATCGCTCTGCAGTAAGTGCTTCTTTATTCCAATATCCCCGTGCCAATTGCACTCCGCCCAGGTACAGTTCTCCGGACACACCGGGCGGCACCAGGTTTCCCTGCTCATCCAGGATAAAAGCAGTAGTGCCGGGTATCGGCCTGCCAATGGTTATCCGTTCCTCTTCGCTTCGGATAGCCGCTACAATACAACCCACGGTTGATTCGGTAGGGCCATATTCATTATAAATAACCAGGTCTTTATTAAGTGCAAGCAATGCCTGTACCTGTTTGGTGCGTAAGGCTTCACCTCCTATAATTACTTTCCGGATCGTGCAAGCGTGGGGGTCTATGAATTCGAGCAGGCTACTATGCGCGGGCGTCATTTTAATTACATCGAGCCCCTGATCGCCCTGCAGGTAGGCTGCAAATATTTCATCCACCATCATCGAAGCGGGAAATATCACCAGCCTGGTACCCCGTATGAGTGTACCAAACAAACTGGTTACCGTAAGATCAAAGGAAAGAGAACTGTATAAGCCCATGTTGCCCCCATCTGGATCCGACAGGTATTCCTGTTTTACCCAATGGAGGTAATTACTTAATGCTGCGTGCTCTATCACCACCCCTTTCGGATGCCCCGTTGAGCCCGATGTATACATGATATACGCCACACTGTTCGGACCAGGCTTGGCAGGCAGCCGCTCCGCTGAATAGTGGTTGATAGCTTCCCAATGATCCTCTATGACCAATACAGCAGGCTTTTCGCCTGTTGTAAACAGGGTTTGATATTTTCTATTGGCAATGATGAGGCCCGCTGCACTATCCCGGACCATATACCGGATACGTTCTTCCGGATAAGCCGGATCAATGGGCACATAAGCATATCCTGCTTTTAACAGCCCCAGGATGGTCACCATCATTTCTATAGACCGGTCAAGGCATAGAGGAATGACCGATCCCTTTTCTATGCCCCGGTCTATAAGATAATTCGCCATCCTGTTGCTCAGCTCATCCAGCTGCCTGAATGAAACTGCTTGTTCCTCATAAATGAGGGCTATATGATCAGGCACAGCATCCACCTGCTCCTCAAACAGCTCTGTTACCGTTTTGACCGGCATTTGAAATGCTGTATTAATACCGGATGCCTGCAGCAACCAATCTTTTTCAGTGGCTGTCAGATAATCTATCCGGTTAATAGCTGCCTGGGGCTGTTGTACCAACAGCTTCAATAAGCTAATATAATGTTGCATGAACCTGGCAGCCGTGTCTTTTTCATATATGTCACTATTATAAAAAAGCCGCATGCACAGGCCATTGTTCACTTCAAAGAAATCAATGTTCAGGTCGAGCTTTACGCTTACCGGTCCTTCATCGATAATCCCTTCCTGGTTGCCGAAGAAATTGTCTTCTGTATCCTGGTGCCGCTGGTTTTGCAATACCATCATCACATCCAATAGTACTGAACGCCCGGGTATCCGTTTCAATTCCAGTTCACCCACCAGGTGATCAAACGGATAGGCCTGGTGTTCATAAGCTGCCAGGGTTTCCCGCCGTACCTGCTGCAACAAGGTCTTGAAACTATCACGCCCGCTAAAACGGGACCGTAGCGCCAGCACGTTAAGGTAAAAGCCGATCTGATGTTCCAGTTCCCCCTGTTGCCTCCCTGCGATCGGGCTGCCGATAATAATATCTTCCTGCCCCGTATAGCGATAGAACAACACATTCAATGTACTCAACAAACCCATGAATAAAGTAGCCTGGTTGTCGGCACAAAACTGCCTGAGCGGCTCCAGGATGGCAGGTCCGATCACGGTGGCCAGGGCATGTCCGTTAGCCGTCAATACCAATGGCCTTGGTTTGTCTTCGGGCAGGGCCAGCAAGGGCAGTTCTCCTCCCAGTTGTTGCAGCCAGTATGCTTTGTGCCCCTGTAAGCTACCCGACCTCACTTCCTGCTGTTGCCATACCGCGTAGTCCTTATATTGAATACTCAATGGGGGTAGTTCAGGTTCGCGGTTGTTCAATAAGGCATTGTAAAAAACAAATACTTCTTTCGACAACAATTCCATCGACCATCCATCACTGATGATGTGGTGCATGTTATAATAGAAAAGGTATTGCGTTGCGCTGAGTCGAAAAAGCATTCCCCGCAGCAGCGGCCCTGCACTCAGGTCAAAAGGCAGTTGCTTATCTCTTTCAATATATTTATTGGCTTCCGCCCTGGGTTGTGCAATCTCTTTCAGGTCGATATAGAGAATGTCACCATCTATGGCATCGCGTTCCAGTACCCACTGCCTTACCTCCCCTGCTTCATCCTTTTTAAATACGGTACGCAGTATCTCATGTCTTTGTATAACTGCGGCAACCGCCTGGCGGTATTTTTCAATATCGATGGTTTGAGGGAAGGACAAGGTCAATATAACAGGGATATTGTAAGCTACCGACTGGCTATCCAGCTCATGCACCATCCAAAGCCGCAGCTGCGAGGAAGAAAGCGGATAAGAGGCAGCTGTGGCAACCGGCCGTATCTCTCCAGGCATCGCACGCTGGCCTTTCCCACCTTGCAGGTACACCAGCAGATCCTGCTTCCTGATCTTTATTTGTTCAATAATAGCATCCGTAAGTACACCTTTCGGCGCTTCTATGGAAAGCGCCCCATCATGATCTACATCCAGGATAATATTCGATTTCCTGAGTGCAGACAAAAACTGATCCTGGTCTAACATAAGCAGAAGTTGAAATAGCTGACAAGGTTTACAGGCCGGTCTTAAAGGCATCATCGGCATCGCTGGCTGCTTCAATTATAGCAGTAGCAATGGTCCTGTCGCCCTTATAAGGGCTGCGGCCATGCGCAGCCAGCATATTGTCGAGGAATATGATATCGCCATTTTGATAAGGGAATACCACCAGGTTTTGATCATAAGCGGCTTTGATCGCTGAATATGCGTCAAAGGATATTTCGCTCCCATCTCCGAAAAAGGTATTGGAGGTCAGGTATTCATCAGGCAGTTCATCTTCCGGGTCCATATCCAGCTCTTCATACCGGGAATATTTGTTGAAGAAGAAAGCATGGTTGAACCAGGTCTCAACACCCGACTGCGGATGTTTATAGACCGCGGGCTTCACCCACTCGATCACCAAATGGTCATTGCTGCGGAAGGTATAGTCCACATTGATCTTTTTACAGGTTTCTTCTACCACCGCCCTGTCTACTGTTTGAAATACTTCCTGCCAGGGCATTCCCAGGTCAGGCAACAGGTTGCGCCTGTATTTTACCCCCTTCGTCCTAAACTCCTGTACCAGTTCCGGCGGAATGGCCTGCAGCACCTTGCGGGAGTCAGCAATAGGCGTTTCCCCGCCTTCTTCCGCTTGCTGGATACAACAAAAAACGATCTTCCTGCCCCATACCCTGCTGTATGAAGATTCGTTGTGCATATTGATCTTACGGTCACTGGGGTAAATGGTTGACCTGTAAATATTCGCAATCGATTTATCCAGTTCTGTGCGGGGCGAGGAACGGAACATATACGGTAGTGGTGCTGTATCAAAGCAATTCATAAACTGGTTGAAGGCGTCCACGGTATCTATGCCAAATCCCCTGAACAAAATACCTCCGTGCTTCACCAGCGCTTTTTCAAAAGCCGGCTTATGCGCCTTGATCCATTCAACAAGCCGAACGCCATTGTGGGCAGGCTCAATGACCAATGGTAATAGCTGCGGGTCTTCTTCGTGCAGCGGCCTTGCCTGTACAGCATGGTCGGCTACATTAAAAAAAGTATCTGTCGAATAACTAACAGGTTGGATATCCGGTTGCATATGGCAGGTTATTAATGATTATTAAAGTTTGATCCTTTCGTTGGTGGTTTGTGTGTCGGCTTTTCTTTCGGCCTTAAACCAGGTTACATTCATGATCTCACTGGCCAGGTGTTCGATCGTAGGCTTTTCAAACATTTTCTGAATGCTGATCACCACACCAAATTCTTTTGATATGCGCGACAATATTTTGATGGCTTTGATACTATGGCCGCCCAGTTCAAAGAAATTATCCCTGGTGCCGATCTCCTGGCCCTTCAGGCCCAATAGCTCCTGCCAGATGGCTACCAGCCGTTTCTCCACATCATTCATGGGCTGCACGGGTTGCTCATCAGTTACAGGCACTGCCTCATCCGTAGGCGCGGGCAGTTTCTTTTTATCTACTTTGCCATTGACGGTAAGCGGAATACTATCCAGCTGCATAAAGCGGCCGGGTACCATATAAGCAGGCAGTTTGTGCGACAGGTATTCCCTGACCTGGGTCATATTGAGTTTTTCCGCAGCTACCAGGTAAGCGATCAATTCTTTTTCGCCATCTGCAGCGGTATGCACCAGTATGGCTGTATTCAACACATCCTGGTAGCTGGCCAGCACCTGTTCTATTTCGCCAGGCTCCACCCGGTATCCACGTATCTTCACCTGATCATCCATACGTCCATGGTATGCCATATTCCCATCCGGCAACCAGCTTACGACATCGCCCGTCCTGTATAATTGCTCTCCGGGCCAATAAGGATCTTCCATAAACTTCCTGGCCGTAAGCAATTCATTGTGCAGGTATCCTTTCGAAACACTGGCTCCTCCAATACACAACTCGCCCTTGATGCCGGCCGGCAATAACCCAACCTGCTGATCCACCACATACAGGCGCGTATTGGTTATGGCTTTGCCAATAGGGATGGCCTCGCCCGGGGGATAGTCCATAGCCCCTGCGGCGGCAGGTATTGTAGCCACGACTGTGCCTACTGTCGTTTCTGTAGGTCCATATTCATTGTATATTTCAATGGAAGGGTTGATCGATTTCAATAGCGCAATATGCGTGGCCGTCAATTCTTCTCCACCTGCAATGAGTTGATCAATGGCCGTATGAAAGCCTGTTACATTGTGCAATAAGAAAATATGAGCAGGTGTACATTTCAGGAAATTGATCTTCCGGTTGCCATAAAAAATATCTGTCAGTATATCCAGTACATTCATGGCCTGAGGATAGATGACCAGTTCGCCGCCACACAACAGCGGCCCGAATAAACTCGTTACCGTCAGGTCGAATGAAAGCGACGTAAAGAGAGGAGCCAGGTATCTTTTGTCTGGCCGGTTAAAATACTTCTCCTGGCTGAAAGAAAGGTAATTGTACAGATTGCCGTGGTTGATCATCACCCCTTTGGGATTACCGGTAGACCCGGAAGTATAGATCACATAGGCAAGATCATGTACCGTCACCTCCCTGGCAACCACTGTATCTTCCGGATAAGCGGACAAAGCCTGCCTGATGTCCTGTAGTTTGCCGCTATCAATGATCATCCGGCAACGGCTATCACGGGCAATAAAGTCGATACGGCTTTCAGGATAGGCAGGATCAATAGGTACATAAGCCGCCCCCGCTTTTAAGATGCCCAGTATAAGAACAACCGCCCATTCACTCCGGTCAATCAAGATGCCTACCAGGTCACCAGGTTGCACGTTATACACAGTGGCCAGACAATGGGCCACTTTATTGGACAGGTTGTCCAATGTTCCATAACTGAGCTGTGTAGCACCATAACTTACCGCAATGGCTGCGGTATGCGCTGCCGTCACCTGTTTAAGATCGGTCAGGATCGTTTGCCGGGGATAACTTACCACTTTGTCATTATACACTTCCAGCAAGGTTTTATATTCCTCGTCTGACAGGTAATCTATCTTGCTCACAGGCAGATCGGGCCGGGCAACAAAATTCCTGATCGCATTTTCAAAATGGTTCTTTATCTGTACTATCGAGCCCTTTTCCAGTACCGAAGGATCATAGATAAATGATATTTTCATACCTGATGCCTCCGGCAATACCTGCAGGGTAAAAGCGTAGTTGGATTCAATGATCACTTTAGAAGACAAAGACCTTATTTCACCCGACTGGGTCTCATGCACCCCTTTCTTAATAATGTCTTCCACGGGAAAATTCTCAAACACCACAATATGATCGAATAAATGACCGCCTGCCCGCACCTGCGATTGTATGTCGGGCAATGGTGCATAATGATGCGGCATGGTTCCAATGGCCTGCTGCTGCATGGCCTGCAAAAGGTCTTTCACGCTTTCTGTACCTGTATATTGCAGGCGAACGGGTACTGTATTGATAAACAAGCCGATCATCTGGTCAATGCCTTCCAGTTCACCGGGCCGGCCCGAAACCACTGTTCCGAATACTACGTCCCTGGTATTATTGTACCGGCTAAGCAAATAGCCCCATACCGATTGAATAAAAGTATTTTCTGTTACCTGCAGTCCATTGCACAAGGTCCGCATAGCAATCACCTCCTCCGGAGAAAGTGTGAACTGTACTTCTTCCACCGTGGCAGTGCTTTTCTTAGCCAGCGTTTTCTTAAAGGGCACTTCCGCCAGGCCATCATAGCCCGCCAGGTAATTACCCCAGTAGGATAAGGTACTCTCCCGGGGTTGGCCTGCCAGCCAGTTTATATAATTTACATAAGGAAACACTTTGCCCAACCGGGGTTCTTCTCCACGTAGCAGGCTTTTATAAATAATAAAGAATTCCTTGATCAGGATACCACTGCACCAACCGTCCATTAATATGTGGTGAAAGCTCCATACAAATTCATAAGCATTATCCGGCGCCATCACTACCGTAAGCCGCATTTGTGATGCTTTGGCGAGGTCAAACCCTCTTTTTCTGTCCTGCGTTTTGTAGTCGGCTATAAATTCTTCTTTGTCTGCATGCACCGGTACTTCCAGGTAATGAAAGTCAGGCTCTGCAACCTTTCTCACCGCCTGTAGATGACGGTTCTCATACTCATGGTGAAAGGAGGTACGCAATACATCATGCCGCCTCATTAAATATTCATAACTCTTTTTGATCAGCAGTATATCGATCTGTCCTGACAGGCGGAAAGACATTTGGTTTACATAGGCCGTAGAATCCGACTCCTTTTGCCAATGGTAATAAATACCTTCCTGCAAGGGCGACAATTCATATACATCTTCTACGTCCTTATGCGCATTGAGCAATATCAGGTCCTCCATCTTCAGGTCCTTGAAGGAGAGATCGCCCGGCGTTAAATAGCGATCAGGTGTATGACGGAGCAGGTCAATTAACTTTTTAAGTTGCTGCTCGTAGCTGGCTGCAAAACCCTCCACCGTTTCCCGCTTGTATTGCTCCCGGCTATACCGGATGCCCAATTGTAAACTGCCCTGGATCACCGCAGCATTTACTGTCATATGGCTTTCCTGCTCATACCCTCCATCCACGTCATGCCCCTTTCCTTCTTTGGCATAACTAAATAGTTCCGCTCCTGTAGCATTGCTGACGCCTGCCCCCAGATCGCCCAGATAATTAAACAGTACATCAAACCTTTGTTCCTCCTGTTGCAAAGCAGCGGGTTTCTCTGCAAGCAAATACCGCGCTATTCCATAACCAATGCCCTTGTTGGGCACCTTACGCAGCTGGTCTTTTACCAGTACCAGGCCATTCACAATATCTTTAGCACTGTGAATATCCAGCAGCACGGGATACAGAGTGGTAAACCATCCCACCGTGCGGCTTATATCTACCTCTTTTATTATTTCTTCACGCCCGTGGCCCTCCAGCCCCACCAATAGGTGCGGCTTCTCAAAACTGGCGTTCACGGCCATCGCCAATGCTGTTAGTAAAATATCATCTACCCTGGTATTATACACCTGGTTGATCTCTGTAAGCAATGATGTTGTCAATGTTTCATTCAACCGTACAGTGATCGAACTGCTGTCTTTCGACAAATTGCTGCCCTCCGGCCAATCAGCCCGTAGCCCATCAGTCCTATACTCAGCCACCGCCGACCAATAAGGCAACTCCTGTGTAATAGCTTCACTTTCGCTGTATAGTTTCAGTTGTTTGGCCCATTGCTGGAAAGAAACAGTTTTCGCAGGCAACTGTATGGTATCCCCTTTGCTCAATTGTTCATACAGCACAGGCAGGTCTTCCAGCAGGATACGCCAACTTACACCATCTACCACCAGGTGGTGAATGATCAATAGCAGACGGTCGCCATCCGGCAAACGGAAGATCGCCGCTTTCAGTAATGGTCCGGTCAGCAGGTTGATCGATGCCTGCAGTTGTTCACTGAGCGAAGCCATGGCAGCTATCGGATCAGCAACGGAGACGAGATCGTGGACCTCCATAGTGACTGAATTCCGTTCAACTCCTTTTATAGATTGCTTCCATCTTTGTTGGTCCTGTACAAAAACACTGCGCAATACATCATGGTGCTTCACCAGTTCCAGTAAACTTTGTTGCACTATACCTGCATCGATGCGCAGTTTACTATGCAGTAATACAGATTGGTTGAAATGATGTTTATTGACAAAGGACTTTGATAGCAACCATTGCTGTATGGGTGTCAGGGTACTATCTCCTTCTATGATTGCCTGTGCCGGTTGTTCCTGGCCGGAACGCTGCACCCATTTGGCCATATCTTCCAGCACAGGATACTTCAATATATCGCGGGTGGATACTTTATATCCATGTTGCTTCAGCTTGCCCGCCAGCAGGATCGCTTTGATGGAATCGCCGCCCGATTCAAAAAAACTGTCTTTTACACCGCCTGGCAGTGTACGTTTAAGCACCAGTTGATACACTTCGAGCAACACGCGCTCCGTATCATTAGCCGGCGCTGCATAGGACACGGCAGCAGGCACACCTGTAATGGCCGGAGCTGGCAACAACTTACGGTTGATCTTGCCATTGGGCAATACCGGCAAACTGTCCATGGCTACAAAATAAGCAGGCACCATATAGGAGGGTAACTTAGACAGCAGGTAATCCCGTATGACCGCTATACCTTCGCCTCCTTGCGGCACCAGGTAGGCCACCAGGCATTTTCCCTGGCTACCGTCATTTTGCGGTACTACAACGGCTTGTTTTACCAAACCGCTCAATAACATCACCTGCTCTATTTCACCCGGCTCGATCCTGTAGCCCCGTATCTTTACCTGGTTATCGAGCCTGCCAATATATTCTATATTTCCGCTACTATCCCACCTGGTCAGATCACCTGTACGGTATAACTTACCCTCTTTTTTGACAGGATCATCCACAAACCGCGAAGCCGTCAATAAGGGATTATTCAAATACCCCCTGGCCACCTGGATGCCACCTATATATAATTCACCCGGTACACCTGTGCCCACCAGCCTCATATGATCATCCAATACATACAGCGAAGTATTGGCTACCGGCTTTCCAATAAACACCTTATCAATACGGGCGTCGGTATCAAAATAAGTTACGTCAATAGCTGCCTCCGTAGGTCCATATAAATTACACAGCGGCGCCTGCATTTTGCTATACCACTTTTGAACCGATGCCAGGGAAAGGGCTTCTCCGCTGGCGATCACTCTTTTTAAAGAGGATAAGAACCGGATATTATACGCCCGGTCAAAGAGGTCATGCATAAAGGCATCCAGCATAGGAGGCACAAAATGCAGACAGGTAACACCATGCCGGAATATCAGGTCGGCAATACTGCCCGGATCACTCACCACCTCTTTATTACAAAGCACCATTTTGCATCCCAGGCATAGTGGCATAAATAATTCCCATACCGATACATCAAAAGTGAAGGATGTCTTTTGCAGAATGACATCCGTATGGTCAAATGCATAATGCTCCCACATCCAGCGCAGGCGGTTGACCACGCCGGCATGTTCCATCATCACTCCCTTGGGCCTGCCGGTTGAACCTGAAGTATAGATCACATAGGCAAGATCATTGGCCTGCACAGCTGCGGTCCCATCAACAGGTACCGCTATTAAATGATCAGCATCGCTCAGCAGTACGACCTGTACACCCGTACCGCTATCTTGTATGCGCCCCTGGTGATCGGCTGTTGTAATCACCACCTGGCAGGCTGTATCTTTTAAAATATAAGCAATATGGTCGGAGGGGTAAGCCGGATCTACAGGCACATAGGCGCATCCGGATTTCAGGACGCCAAGCAATGCTACGATCATGTCGACCGACCGGTCAATACAAACAGGCACCGGCGAACCGCCGGGAATAGACAGTAAACGCAGGTACGCTGCCAATTGATCGCTTCGCTTGTCCAACTCTTCATAGGTCAGCTCCGTATTTTCAAAAACCAGGGCAATTTCATGCCTCCTTTTCAATACCTGCTCTTTAAACAGGTCAACCAGCGTATGGCCCACGGGATACGCTTTCGTCACTGTGCCCCATTGCAGCAGCTCAGTCTTTTCAGCTTCCGGCAAATAATCCAATGCATACAGCGGTAATACCGGGTCCGAAACCGCTGCTAGCAACAACTGACGGTAATGGGTTATTAACCTTTGTATGTCTTCAATTGTATAGATGGATGTATTGAAATCAATATCCATGCGCAAGCCATCGGCCTGCTCGGTAAAAACGACCTGCAGATCAAACTTAACAGCGCAGGCTCCTTTATCAACTATTTCCGGTGTAAGGATGTGACCGGGCTCCTGCATTGACGGCGTGCTTTTGCCCTGCTGACTTTGCAACACCATCATCACATCAAACAATACCGACCGGCTGTTATCACGTTTTAAGCCAAGATCGGTCACCAGCCTGTCAAATGGATAGGCCTGGTGTTCATAAGCGCCCAACGTTGTTGTACGAATGCCTTGCAATAATTCTGTGAAACTATGCTTACCATTGAAACGGGTGCGTAAGGGTAAGGTATTGAGGTAAAAACCGATCTGGTTTTCCAGATCAGCATGTTCACGTCCGGCAACCGGTGTTCCTATAATAATATCTTCCTGGCTGGTATACCGGTAAAATAAAGTATTGAGCACGCCCAATAGTCCCATAAACAAGGTGGCTTGCTGCCCATGGCATACAGTACGGAGCTGTTCTGTAAGATCTTTATTGATAACGGCTGATAACTGGTGTCCATCAAACGACAACAACGCCGGACGTTGATGACTGGCAGGCAGGTCCAGTACAGGCAGTTCTCCTTCCAGCTGCGACAGCCAATAAGCCTGATGGCCTTTTAGTTTACCGGTCCGTAAAGCTGCCTGCTGCCAGGCAGCATAGTCTTTGTATTGTAAGGCCAGGGCTGGCAATGCACCTGCATTCCCCTGCACCTGCGCATGGTAGTAATGTAATACCTCATTGCCCAGTATTTCCATGGATACACCATCACTGATGATATGGTGTACATTGTAAAAGAAAATATAATCTTCAGGACCCGTGCGGATCAGGTCAGCCAAAAACAAGGGGCCTTTTTCAAGATCAAATACTGTTGCAGACCGGCTGCTTATATAAACATCAATATCCGCAGGTGAAGCATCTGTCAACTCCTGGTATCCTACTGTAAAGGTGAAGCTGGCTGAAGGGATCACTACCTGCCGCAATTCTCCGCCTTCCGTTTCTTTGAATACTGTCCGCAATATTTCATGCCGGTCAACCACTTTCCGTATCGCAGCTTCAAAAACAGCGGGGGTATAACTTCCTTTCAGCACTACCCGGTTGGGCATATTGTAAGCGCGTGAAGCTTCTTCCAGCTGGCTTACGATCCATAACCTGCGTTGTCCGTCTGACACCGCATAGTCAGCGGCCTCCTTAACTGCCGGTATATGGAGATAAGCACGCTGTCCGCCATATTGATTTAAGTAATGGATAAGCGCTGCTTTATGCAGGCTGATCTCCTGGATGATCTCGTCGGGGATTGAAGCCCCTGTATCCGTAAAACTCACTTGCAGGTCCGTACCGGCTACTACCAGCGATATATTTTTTTCAGCAAGCCTGTTTATTAACTCAAGCATATAGGATCGTTTATATGGTAATCACTTTCAGTTCTTTGTCGGCGGTATGCACCGTATTGATCTTCTTAAGGCTTTCGATCAGCTGGATCTCTGCAGCATATGATTGCACCGTAAGATTTTTGAAGAAAAAGTCGATGGGCAGCTCAATGCCAAATTCCTTATGGATCTTGCGCGATAAGGTCATTGCTTTCAGGGAATCACCGCCCAGGTCCAGGAAATTGTCCAGCACACCGATCTCGCGGATATTCAGCACCTCGGACCACAATCCCACCAGCTTTCTTTCCACTACTGTGGCAGCAGGCAGATAGTCCACTGTCAAAGCTGGTCGCCCGGTATCAAATACCTCCGCATCTTTTACCACCGCAGGCATCTGCCGGTTTTTCCCCATATATTTTTCGAGACGGTATTCAAGATCATAAACCGAAACAGCCAGACGGCCCTGGCCAAGGGTTTGCAATGACCGCTCAAATACTTCGCACAGCTCAACCGGGTTGATCCCTTTGTCCCCATGCGCCCCACCCAATGCCAGTCCATCCAGGTTCACACTCAACCAATTTCCCTGCTGCTCATTTTGCAGGTCGATAAAATGGTCCATAAAGCAGTTGGCAGATGCGTAGGCATTGTAGCCAAGTCCCCCCACTGCTACAGAGAGGCTGGAAGTGGCCCAGAAAAAGTCGGGCGCTTTATCTCTGAATATCTTTTGTAAATGCATCGTGCCTGTCACCTTCGCAGCAAAGAGCCGGTGCACCTGTGCGGTGTCTGTGGATTCGATCAGCGAGAAGTATTCGCGGGCCGTATCACCCGCCGCATGTATAACTCCATTGATGGGACCTGCGGTTGCTTCTGCCTGCCGGATCACCGTTTCCAATAACGGTTGGTCTGTAATATCAGCTGCATAATAAGCTACGCTTCCGGGTAGTGACTGCAATTCCTCTAGGTCCTGTAGTTTCCGGGTCAATGCGGAATCGCTTCCTGCCACCGGGTCGAAAGATCCTTTCAGGGAGAGCTCACTACGGCCAATCAGTACTACATGGGCTTCATATTGTGTCAATAAATGCCTGGCAAGGCATATACCTACTTGTCCCAATCCGCCTGTTATAAGATACGTACCTTTCTTTTTGATCACCTTCGTGCCATTCCTTTGAAGAGGCATAGGTTGATAACTATTTACCCATCGTCTTTTATTCCTGAGTGCTACCGTAATATCCTGTTCATTACAGCATAGTTCCTTATAGATAAGCGGTACGGCCTTTACGCCGTCCTCCGGTGATATATCGATATGACTACAGAAAAAGTAAGGATTCTCCTGCGACCAAACCCTTAGCAGACCAATGGCCGTTGAGGCACCTACCTCCCTGTTGCCGGCGGCATTACCAATAGCATACATATCAGTGGTAATGAAATAAAGGGCAGCCTGTGTAGAGGTACCATGAATACTTAATCCTTTGTATAAATGCAGCAAATTGAAGTAATCTGTCCAGGCATCCGGACTACTCCAGGTATAGATGATCTGATCCATCACGAAGCCCTGCTGAAGCAGCCAGTTTCCCAACTGCTCATAATCCTCCCTGGCCTCGTGGTTGATCATGCAAATACCAGGCTCCTGTGTTTCAAAATGACGGCCTTTTCTTACCTCCATCACGGCATGGCCCTTTTCTATCAGCAGCCGTTTTAGCGCCATACTACCCTCACTTTCATCCGTCAACAACAAGTAATTTTTGATTGCCTCCTTTTTAGCTTGATTGTCCAGCAATGGACTTTCTTTCCAGGAGGGTATATAAAACCAACTGGCTATATCTTTTTGTTTTGTACCCTGTGCCATTACCGGCCTGGCATTATTATGCGCTAATGGATTGACCGCAACCGGGAAATGGTATTGATCAAACTGGTAGCCCGGCAAAGAGACGACCTGCCTGTTTTCTTTTTGATCGGCAGCATCCCAGTTCACAGCAACACCCTGCATCCATAACTGGCCCATTTTCTCCAGGAAAAAATAGTCGTCGGCAATCCTTTCGGGTGAACGCCTCACCAAATTGAAGGGTGCATACTGATGGCCACCGGCTTTACTGATCTGCCTGCAAAATCCGGCCAACGTATTACCAGGCCCTACTTCAATACAAACAAGGTTGCCCATGGCCAATATCCCTTGCAGTCCTTCACTGAACCGGACCGTTTCCCTGATATGCCTGCCCCAGTAGGCAGGTTCCAATACTTCTTCACCAGCCATATTGCCCGACACATTGGATACAAAGGGGATTTGTGGTGCAGAGAGTCGCATTGTCGTCACCGTCTTTGTAAATTCATCTACTGCCGGGTCCATCATTGCTGAATGAAAAGCATGAGATGTTCTGAGCCTGGCAACAGGGATCTCCGCCGCCGCCAGTGTATCCGATAGTGCTTGTATAGCTTCATAACTGCCCGCCACTACACAGGAATCAGGCGTATTAATGGCAGCCACGGCTATATCCTCCTGCAGGTAGTTAGTGATCGAAGCTACCGGGCATCCAATGGCCAGCATAGCTCCGCCGGCTTGCGCACCCATCAAACGCGCCCTCGCCACTACCAGGCGGATGCCCTCTTCAAAAGAAAACATACCACTGATGCACGCAGCCGTCAACTCTCCAATACTGTGGCCGATCATGAGATCCGGCTGTATGCCCCAATGGGCCAGCAATTTGGCCAGCGCATATTCAAAGATGAATAGCGCAGGCTGCGTATAGATCGTATGATTGATCGTATCATTTTCTTCTCCAAACAGGATTGGGAAGAAGTCTTCACCCGTCAGCTTTTTCAATTGGCTGAACCCTTCCTCCATCGCCACTTTAAAAACGGGAAACTGATCATACAACCCCTTCCCCATGCCCCGGTACTGGGCCCCCTGGCCCGTGAACATAAAAATGATAACGGGTTTAGCGCCGTTGTCTACCAGCGCCCCATCGTTTTTTTGAATACTATTAATGGTAAGCGTATCCTTGTCATACAGGAAGCAATGCCTGTATTTAAAATGTTTTCGCCGCTGCTGCAACGTAAAAGCTGCATCGGCTATATTGCTTTCGTAGCGTGGCCACTGCGCTGCTAACTGAGCCACTTGTTTTTCCAGCGACGACAAGGTCCTGGCAGAACAGGGTAACAAAAAATGCCGCTGTTCTTTCTTTGCAGATCTGCCTTCCGGTGCTTCTTCCAACACCGCATGTACATTCGTCCCTCCTATTCCAAAAGAACTTACCCCTGCCCGCAAAGGCATGCCTGCTTGTCCCTTCCAGGAACGCAGGGTATTGTTTACATAAAATGGTCCGTTGTTGAAATTGATGTCCGGATTGGCCTCCGTAAAATGCAGACTTGGCGGTATCTCTTTATGCCATAGCGACAAGGCTGTTTTAATAAGTCCTGCAATACCAGCCACCGTATCCAGATGGCCTATGTTTGATTTTACGGACCCTATAGCGCAATACTTTTCCGTTTGATTGCCAAAAGCATGGTTCAATGCTTCTATTTCGGCAGGATCACCCAGTTTGGTAGCTGTTCCATGCGCTTCTATATAGGAGACCGTACCGGGATCGATACCCGCCAGTTTATGCGCCAGCATGATACAGGCAGCCTGTCCCTGTATGCCCGGCGCTGTATAACCCACTTTGCGACTGCCATCATTATTAACAGCCGAAGACTTGATCACCGCATAGATTCGGTCCTGGTCTTTCAAGGCTTCCTCCAGCCGCTTCAATACCACTATACCCACACCCTCTCCTGCCATCGTACCCGAGGCATCTTTATCAAAGGTCTTGCAATGCCCATCGCGTGAGGCGATCATTCCTTCATAGTACTTATAGCCCGGCTCTGTAAGCGTTGAGATACGCACCGCGCCGGCAATGGCCATATTGCATTCATTCATCAGTAGGTTACGGCAGGCAATATGGATCGCTGCCAGTGAGGTAGAACAAGCCGTGTCGATAAAATAAGCCGGACCTCTCAGGTTTAGTTTATAAGCCAGTAAGCTGGCTACATAGTGTCTTGAAGAGATCTTATCCGCCATAAAAGGCGCCACATCACTTTCCGCCGCTTTTACAATACTGTGTGCGATCCAGTTGAGGTTATCCGACGCTCCTGCAAACACCCCTATCTTCCCCTCGTAACCAAAGGGATCATATCCTGCATCTTCCAGCGCCAGCCAGGCGTTTTCATGAAAAAGCCTGATCTGCGGGTCCATCAGCGCCCCTTCTTCGCGCGAGTACCCGAAAAAAGGTGCATCAAAAGAATCCTTCCCGTCAATAACAGAACGGATCTTAATATAGGCCGGATCATCCATGGCTTGTTGATCAAGGCCCGATTGCAAAATTTCTTCTGCAGTGAGGAAATGGACAAGCTCCTTCCCCTGCCGCAGGTTATCCCAAAACGCGGCCAGGTTGCCGGATTTAGAAAACCTGCAAGACATTCCAATAATGGCAATATCCTTCTTGCTCATAAGGTGACCATGAAAATTATTCTTCAAATAGCGTAAGTGCATCGTCCAGCTGTTGCCCGGCCTCTTCTTCCACCTGCGCAAAGGGTGAAACATAGACTGGTTCTGTAAAACCATGCCGGGCCAGCTCTTTTACGTTTGCGTATTCAAATAAGGTGACCACTTTCAGGTTCTGCTGAAGCCGCTCATTGATCAGACCGGCCATTTTTACCAACAGCAGCGAATTGGCGCCAAGGTCAAAGAAGTTATCCTCTGTACCAATATCCGTGGCATTCCTGCCAAGTACAGAAGCGATGATCTCGATCAGTCTTACTTCCGTATCAGTAACCGGCGCAGTATATTTTACAGCGGCAACCGGCAATACACCGGGCAATTTGCCCATATCGATCTTGCCGTTCTTATTAAGGGGAAATTGTTCGATCAATACCAACTGGGCAGGTATCATATACCCGGGCAGGTATCTTCGTAGGTGTACCTTTATGTCTTCAACCGACAGATCCTTATTGCCTGTGAGGTAAGCGACCAGTTCTTTATTGCCTGGCACCGGTTCGTACACCACCACCTTAGCCCCCTCTACCCCTGCCCACTGCAACAAGGCATTTTCTACCTCGCCCGCTTCAATACGGTAGCCGCGTATCTTGATCTGGTCATCTATACGACCCAGGTATTCAATAGCGCCATCGGGCAGCCACCTGCCCAGGTCGCCCGACTTATACAAACGCGTGCTTTGCCCGATCTGATGGTCAATGAATTTTTCGGCCGTGATAACTTCTTTATTCCAGTAGCCACGGGCCAGCTGACTTCCTGCCAGGTAGAGTTCACCTGTTACACCTACCGGCACCGGTTGCCGGCATTCATCCAATATATATACACTGGTATTGGTTATGGGCTTGCCGATCGTGATGCGCTCGCCCACATGCCCCGTCTTAGCTACAATACAACCTACGGTAACTTCTGTAGGACCATATTCATTGTAGATCACGATATCCTTGTTCAATCGTCTCAATATCGCTACATGCCGGTCCAGCAATGCCTCCCCACCAGTGATAACCGTCCTGATCGAAGTGGCGGAAAGGTTCAAGGCTTCTATTAAACTGATATGAGCAGGAGTTAATTTAATAATATCCAGTGCATGCTTACCCTTCAGGTAGTCTGACAATACCTCACTTGTTTCCGCTTTTTGTGGGAAGATGTGCAATCGTCCGCCGCTGATCAGCGCGCCAAACAAACTGGTGATCGTAAGATCAAATGACAAGGAGCTATACAATCCGAAATTGCCCGGCGCATTGCCCAGGTAGGTTTCCCTCACCCAATACAGGTAATTGCCCAGGTTGTCATGCTGTACCATCACTCCCTTGGGCTCACCCGTTGAACCTGAAGTATAAATAATATAAGCCAGATCGTTTGCCGACACGGTAGCAGGAACAGGTGTTGCAGGTTCTATTTCAATGGCGATCCAGTCCCTGTCGGTGTAGAATTTTGTTATCCCTGTCACTTCCTCCAGCTGCTCTTTATGATCTGTATGCGTAACCAGCAATCCGGCCTGCACATCCTTCAGTATATACCTGATCCGCTCAATAGGATAAGCCGGGTCCACCGGTACAAAAACAGCCCCGGCTTTTAATATACCCAGTATGCCCACCATCATGTCGATACTCCGGTCCATGCACACCGCCACAAAGGTTCCTGCACCTGCTTTTTTGCGGAGGAGGTAATGCGCAAACTGGTTGCTGCGCGCGGCGAGTTCCCCATAAGTCAGAGACTCTCCATCAAAAGAAACAGCCACGGTGTCCGGATGTTCTCTGGCCCTGGCTTCAAACAACCCGATGATCGTTTGATCAGCTGCATAAGCCGAAGGCCCTCCACTGAATTGATCCGTTAGCCGGACCAGTTCGGCTGTTGACAAATAATCCAGCTGGTTAACTGGTTTATAGGGATCATTCAACGCAGCCGTCAACAGGCTAATATAATGACCAATAAATCCTTTTATCATTTCATGGCCATAGATATCGACATTGAACTCCACATTCAATTGCAGGTCATCGCCCCGGTCTTCTACGATAAAAGTAATATCAAACTTAGCCGGACGGCTTCCCTGGTCTATGATGTCGTAAGATGATTGTTCATCACGATGCGTATCGTTCTTGTCAGCAGTTACATCCGCATGCAGGTCCAGCCATACATCAAACAGCGCTGAGCGGCTTGTATCGCGCTTCAGGTCCATTTCATGAATGATCCTGTCAAACGGATAAGACTGGTGTTCATAAGCAGCCAGTACCGTTTGTTGTACCTGACCCAATAAACTACTGAAGTCGTCTTGCCCTTTAATGCTGCTGCGCAGCGCCAGCGCATTGAGGTAAAAACCCAGCTGGCCTTCCAACTCTATATGTTCCCTGCCCGATACAGGACTGCCTACAATAATATCTTCCTGTCCGGTATAGCGGTATAAAAGCATTTTCATGCCGGCCAGTAATCCCATGTATAAAGTAGCCTGGTGCTGCCTGCAATAATTCTTCAACGCGTGCGTGAGTGCCGGGCCGATGATCGTTGAGTAGCTATGTCCGCGATAAGTGAATACAGGCGGCCGCGCATTACGCACCGGTAAGGACAATACCGGAAGAACGCCTCCCAATTGGCGGAGCCAATAAGCCCGGTGCGCAGCAAAATCTGTTTGAGCCTGACTTTGCTGCCATACCGCATAATCCTTGTATTGGATACGCAAGGGAAGAAGCGCCTGTTCTACACCCTGCTGATAAGCAGTGAACAAGTCAAATACCTCTTTTGCCAGCACATTCATTGACCAGCCATCACCGATAATATGGTGCATCGTAAAGTGAAAAAGATATTGCCCTTCCCCTACCTGCATTGATCCCGCACGCAATAATGGACCTTCCGACAACCTGAACGGCCTGGCTGCTTCCTGCTGTACATATATTTCCTGCGCCGCAGCCGGCATTTCACGGGCATCAAAGAAATGCAGGGTAACAACAGCTTCTTCAATTGGTAAAACAACCTGCCTCAATTCTCCCGCTTCATTTTCGCGGAATACTGTGCGCAGTATTTCATGACGGGCTATCACCGCATGGATGGCACGTTGCAGGTGATCATTTACCTGGTCTCCCTGCACCAGCAGCTGACCCGATAAGTGGTAAGCCTGCGATGCCTGTTCTATCTGGCTCAATACCCATAAGCGCCGTTGTCCATCCGATAAAGGATAATCTGCTGCAGGCGGCGCCTGGGCAATGTTGCTATAACCGGTTACCTGTTTACCCGCTATCAATGCCGATTGACTGCGGATCGTTGTATGCGCAAACAATTCTGCGATCGTTAGCTTCACACCAAACCATTGGTAATAATGATTCAACAACTGCATCATGCGAAGACTGTGACCGCCCCGCATAAAAAAATCATCCAGTACACCAATACCCGTAGCCTGGTGCAATACCTCCTGCCAGATCAGCGCTACACGTTCTTCTGTAGCATTGGCCGGCCCTTCATATTCCTCAGTTAGCGTTCCTTCCACACCAGGCTCAGGAAGCGCCCGTTTATCTATCTTGCCATTGGCCGTTAAGGGCCAGGCATCCAATACAATGATATAAGTGGGCACCATATACCCGGGCAGCTGACGACCCAGCAATTCCTTTATCGACCGCACATCGGTTAATGTCTGACTCACTACATAGCCTGCCAGGTATTTCTGACCATCAGCACCCTCCACCGCCACCACCAGTGCGCCATCGATGCCCGCTATTGCCGCCAGTGCATATTCTACTTCTCCCGGCTCGATGCGATAACCACGCACTTTCACCTGTTCATCCGCACGGCCCAGGTATTCTATATTCCCATCTTCCAGCCAACGGCCTATATCGCCCGTACGATACAACCTCGCATTTTCTTTTTCACTAAACCGGTCTTTGATGAATTGCCGCGCTGTGAGATCAGCACGGTTAAAATAGCCCCTCGCTACCTGTGCGCCACCAATACATATTTCTCCGGCAATACCTACCGGCAATAAGCCTCCTTCGTAATCCAGTATATGAATAGTGACCTGGCGAATGGGTTTGCCGATCGTCACTTTACCATCTGCCAATACAGGGTCATGCGATAAAGTTGCACATACTGTATTTTCCGTAGGACCATAAGCATTAATAAGATGAATACCCAGCGACTGTATCGAACGGGCCAGTTCCCGGTTCAGGGGCTCTCCTGCCGACACCAAAGTCTTCAGCGAGCCGATGCCTTCCCGGATAGCCGGCAACAAGGACGGCGGTAAAACGGCCACCTCTACAGCTTCTTTCCTCACCATATCTGCCAACAAGGCGGGTGAATGGATCTCTTCTGCCGTGGCCACTACCAGTTTTCCGCCATTAAGCAGTGTATTGAATAGCTCATAACAGGAAGCATCGAAGGCAGGGGAAGCAAATTGCAGCACCACCGAACCCCTGGTGATGCCGAGCTCTACAGCTTGACCCCGGCTTAAATTCACCACGCCGCCATGCTCGATCATAACTCCCTTGGGCCTTCCGGTGGAACCCGATGTATAGATCACATAGGCCAGGTCATTCGCCTGTGGCCTATACTCCATCCGGCTCTCAGCACATGCCAACACCTCTGCATTGTTGTTTTCTGTGCACAGGAAAGTAGCACTATCCGATATAGTAAATAACGATGTATAGTCTTCATGAACAATAGCAAAAGGCGCAGCCAGGTCATTCAGCACATGGCCAATGCGCTCTGCCGGATAAGAAGGATCGATGGGCACATACGCAGCACCCGCTTTGATGATGCCCAGTATGGCCACCAGGAATCCCGTTGACCGCCTGGTACAAAGTGGTACCAGCGTACCTGGTTTGATGCCCTTGCCTACCAGGTAATGCGCCCATTGATTACTCAGTGCATCCAGCGCCTGGTAACTCAACACCGATCCACCGCACACTACCGCTATATCATCCGGCATAGCATCTACCTGTTCATAAAACAAGTCGATGATCGTTTTGCCTGCCAGGGATCCGGCAACTGCCGTATTAAAACGTTCGACCTGCAATTGCCTTTCCCGCATGGGCAGGTATTCGATGGCCGACAAGGATGTCTCCTCATGCCTGATTATAAAGTTGACCGCCTGCTCCAGGTGCGTCTTTATGCGCAGGATAGCCTCATCAGTAAACAATGCCCCGTTATATCCCAGCTTTATGTACATGCCCTCCCCCTCGGGAACAGCCATTACCGTAAGATCATAGTTCGTTTGGTCCCTTACTTCGGCGCCCAGCAAGGACAACCCTTCCAGTCCGTCGAGGTCAGGCCCCTTGTTTCCTATCAGCTGCTCTACCGGGTAATTTTCGTAGGTAAGGATATGATCGAACAACTGGTTGCCCAAGCCGCTGATCGTTTGTAGTTCGCTCAGCCGCAGATAATGATGCGGTACACCAGCAATGGCATCAGCCTGTATCTTTTGCAGCAGTTCCTTCATCGTCATGCCTGCTTCCAATTGCACCCGTACAGGCAAGGTATTAATAAACAACCCGATCATGTTTTCCACACCGTCCAGTTCTGCCGGCCGGCCCGATACTACCAAACCAAACACAACATCCTTGCTGTTATTATACCGGCTCAGTAAGAATGCCCAAACTGCCTGCACAAATACACTCTCCGTTACACCACACCCACGGCACAAACGCCTGATGCCAACTACCTGTTCAGCATTGAAATAAAGTGATTGATGCCTGGCTACATAATTGACCGGCCCCTGGTGTGTAGCCTTGAAAGGCACTGTGGCGGTGGTAGTATAACCAGCCAGGTAATGCGCCCAGTAATTTTTACTGACCGTATCCTGCAGTCGGGCAATGAATTGAATATAGTTAGCATAAGGAGTTACTCTGGTTAACGATGGCGTTTCACCATTAAGAAAACTTTTATAGATCGTGTACAATTCTTTGATCAGGATGCCCCTGCACCATCCGTCCATGAGGATATGATGGCTTGTCCAGATAAATTCATATTGCTCCTGCCCCAGGTCGAGCACCGTCAGCCGCATTTGCGATTGGCTATCCACGGCAAACCCTTCCCGCCGGTCTTCCTCTTTGTAGCGCATGAGCCAAAGGTCCCTGTCGGCTGTGGCGGGCAATACCTTATGCCTGAAATCCACCGCCACTTCTTTTCTCACTACCTGCAGCGTGCCCGCACCATATTCATGGTGAAAGGAAGTGCGCAACACCGCATGCCGGTTGACCAGGTAGCCATAACTTTTCTGCAATACTCCAATATCAAGCTTTCCATTCAACCTATAGGCAAGCTGTTCTATATAGGCGCCGGCATCCTGCTGCGCCAGCCAGTGATAATAAATACCTTCCTGCAGCGGTGATAGCCCATATATATTTTCTACGGGTCCATCTTCATTCAGTTGCTGCAATTCCTTCCTCGTCAACCCCTGGTAGATCAGGTCAGCGGGCGTAACAAAACTTTTCTTTACAGCGTGCAGTGTTGTAACAAGGCTTTTAAGGCTGGTTTCATACTGGTGAAGCAACCTGCGCATCGTGGCCTCCTCATACGAGTCAGGACTGTACCGGATCGTAATAGACAGTTTCCCGCCTATTACGATACCCGTAACCGTTAACAACTCTTTACGTTCATGAGCTGCATCTACTTCTTTACCGGTATAACCGGTCGAGAAATCAAAAGCAGCTTCTCCCGAAACCGTGGCCGCTCCTGTCCCAAAATCGCCGAGGTAATTAAACAGGATGGAAGGTTCCGGCATCTGCACCAACGGAGAAACTCCTTTTCCTTGTCTGTACCGCAAGAAGCCATATCCGCCCCCATTTCCGGGTACTTTCCGGATCGTTTCCTTAATAGCGATCAGGCTGTCTATATCAGTATCACAATCACTGATATCCGTTACTACCGGGTATATATTAGTAAACCAGCCTACCGTACGATGCACCTCTATGCCAGACAAATACCCATCACGACCATGTCCTTCGAGGTTGATCAGTATGGCTGATCTGTCAAATGTTTTCTTTACCGATATACTCAAAGCAGTAAGCAACACATCATTTACACGGGTATTATACGCATGGTGAATGGTTGACAATAACTGCCCCGTTTGCACCTCGTCCAACTCGAAACCCACCTGCCCCGCATCTTTTTCCCTATTCGCACCGCCGCTATGATCCGTCGGCAGTCTTTGGGGCGCCGCTTCCTGCGTAGCCAGCCAGTAGGGTAGTTCTTGTTCCACCTCTTCACTGTTGGCATAGGCCGCTTGCTGTAAGGCCCATTGCCTGTAACTGGAGCCATCCCCGGCCGGTGGCAGGCCTTCCCCTTTGCTAAGCTGTGTATAGATCGTAGAGATATCTTCCAGTAATATGCGCCAGCTCACTCCATCCGTTGCCAGGTGATGAATGACCAGCAACAACCGGTCGCCATCCTGCCGGTGAAACAGCGCAGCTTTCAACAGCGGTCCTTTTTCCAGGTCTATAGAAGCCTGCAGCCTCTCTGCTATTTGTTTCAGCTTTTCCTCGTTATTGCCTTCCTGCTCCAGGTGGTGTATGGCAAGGTGATAGCCATGCTCCACTGTTCCCCGGCTGTATCCCTTCCATTCATCATTTGTGAGCCTGTACACCATCCGCAAAGCATCGTGACGATTCACTATTTCCTGCAGGCATTGACGCAGCAACGCTTCATCGATGCCTCCCTTCCGGTATAATAACACCGATTGGTTATAATGTTGTTTGTTGGTAAACGATTGATCGAAAAACCTGGCCTGTACCGGCGTTAATGGTACTTCTCCGTCTGTAGTAGTTTCTTCCCTGGTATCTTTTACAACATGGCTCCCTGTCTTGTGAATTTGCAATACCAGTTCACGCAGCACCGGATAGCGCAGGATATCGCCGATCGTTACTGTAAATCCTTTTTGTTTCAAACGGCTGGCCAGCAAAATGGCCTTGATCGAATCGCCGCCGGACTCAAAGAAGCTGCCATCCATACCACCGGCAATTTCTTTTTTCAATATTTTGCTGCAGATCTCCAGCAACAAGGCTTCCAGTTCATTTTCTGGCGCTTTGAATACCTTTTCACTGACTGGCTCTGTGGCAGCTGTTAAAGGCAATTGTTTCCTGTCCGTTTTTCCATTGGCTGTAAGCGGTATCTTTTCCAGCCGGATCAACCTCCCCGGTATCATGTAGTCAGGTAATAAATTGCCCAATTGCGTTCTGATATCCGCCGGGGCTTTCCCTTCCGCACTGGTATAATAACCCACCAATACTTTTTCTTCTTCCGCTGCATCTGTATGCACCACTACTGCTGCAGACTGGATGCCGGGCAATTGCTGTAACGCAAACTCAATTTCCGGTAACTCGATCCGGTAACCCCTTACTTTTACCTGGTCATCGATGCGCCCCTCATAGTAAATATTACCATCAGACCGCCATTTTACCTGGTCGCCAGTACGGTATACCCTGCTTCCTGGTAAAAAAGGATCTTCTATAAATTTCTCTGCGGTCAGTGCACTGTTATTCAGGTATCCACGCGCCACCCCATCTCCTCCGGCAAACAGTTCGCCTGTAACACCTACAGGACAAGGCTGCAATGCCTTATCCAGCACATACACCCTGGTATGCGAATAAGGTTTTCCAACAGGCACTTTACTATATGACCTGTTCGCATCTACCGGGTGCAACAATACCCCGATGGTCGTTTCTGTGGGTCCGTAATGATTATACACTTCTCCTTTGTATCCCTGGTCTTTGAGAAGTCCCATTATTTTTTGAGAGAAACCTTCCCCGCCAAACAGCAGCCGTTTTACAGGCAGTACCAGCATTTGCTCACGGGCATAGGAAAGCCACAGGGAAGGAAATATCTTGAGACAATCGATCTTATGTTCTTTAAAATAATTGACCAGTGCTGTGCCATCATGCAATACTTCATCCGTGAGCACATGCACCGTGCTGCCAAGCGTAAGCGCTGCAAATAGCATCGAATGGTAAGCATCCGCTGCCAGCGAAGCCGGCAAAGCAAAGGAGGCACAACCGGCAAGCCGGGCTCCTGGTATAATGCCATACACATGGTCTACCAGCGATCGGTGTTCGATCATTACCCCTTTGGGCCGTCCGGTAGACCCTGATGTATAAATAATATATACCAGTTGCTCAGGATGGATGTCAATATCCAGGGCTGTTGCAGCCTCCTGGCCAATGGTGGCCCAGTCATGATGTATATCTGCCACTCTGATGTCGGCTGCAATACCCGCCAGTCCCGGCAATTCCTTTTCGGCCAGGATCAGCTTACAGCCCGTATCGTTAAAAATATATTGATTTCTGTCTGCAGGAAAAGAAGGATCTACCGGCACAAAGACAGCGCCCGCCTTCATAATACCCAATAACCCAACGATCAGGCCCGCTGTTTTTTTGGCGGAGATCACCACCCGGTCTTCTCTGCCAATGCCCTGCTGCACGAGGTAACGGGCCAATTGATTGCTTCGTTGATCCAGCTCCACATAGGTCAGTTGTTCCGTATCACCTGCCACTGCAATCGCATGCGGCGTTTGCTGTACCTGTAGCCTGAACAGATCTACCATTGTCTTATCACGTGGATAGGTCGATTCATTGATGTTGATGCCTGCCGTCAATTGCTGTATTTCTTCCGTTGACAGGTATTGGTGCCGGCTAATCGGCAACCCGGGCGCCGCCAACACCGCCTTCAGGAAATGTGTAAAATGAACGATCAGACGGCCGATCGTTGCGGTATCATAAATGTCTTTGTTGAAGCGTACGTTCATCACCAACCCTTCCTTTACTTCCGTACAGCTCAGCAACAGGTCAAACTTCACAGGCGTATCGCCCTTCTCTGTAATACCTTCCTGCACCAAAATATCTGCACTCCTGGTATCTCCTGCTGTATATTGGTTCTGCAGTGTCAGCATCACATCAAAGAGTGCCGAGCGGCTGGTATCCTGCCGCCTGTTCACTTCCTCTGCCAGCCTGTCAAACGGATAGGCCTGGTGCTCATAAGCTGCCAGTGTGGTGGCCTTTACTTTATCCAACAAGGTAAGAAACCCATCTTCCCCACTAAATCGGGTACGCAAGGCCAGCGTATTGAGGTAAAACCCGATCTGGTTTTCCAGTTCCGGATGCTCACGCCCCGCGACCGGTGTACCAATTATAATATCTTCCTGTCCTGAATAGCGGTAAAACAAGGCTTTCAATACCGTTACCAATCCCATAAAGAAAGTAGCTCCTGCATCCTGGCATATACGACGGAATGGTTCAATCACTTCGGCATCGATGGTGGTAGCCAAACAATACCCATTGTGCGTAAACACCGGCGGCCTGGCATTGTCGGCCGGCAATACCAATACCGGCAATTCACCTCCCAGTTGCTGCTGCCAGTACGATTGATGCGCCTTGAACGACTCAGTGGCCAACTGCTGTTGTTGCCAGTGAGCATAATCTTTATACTGTATCCGTAAACCAGG
Organism: Paraflavitalea soli; assembly: GCF_003555545.1. Taxonomy (GTDB): domain Bacteria; phylum Bacteroidota; class Bacteroidia; order Chitinophagales; family Chitinophagaceae; genus Paraflavitalea; species Paraflavitalea soli. Next base: position 3,116,254 of record NZ_CP032157.1, read on the forward strand.
TAATACCAGGTTGTCATTTTTCATGAATGCTTCATAATACCCCAGCACTTCCCGGCCCAATACCTCCATCGACACCCCATCGCTGATGATATGGTGCATATTGTAATGAAGAATATACTGCTGATCACCTGTCTTGAGGAGTGTGGCACGAAGTAGCGGTCCCTGTTGCAGATCAAATGGCAGGGAAGACAAGTTTTGGATATAAGCCGTCACCGTTGCAGTCCTTGCCGTCAGGTCTTCATAAAGCAGCGTAAAGTTTGACTGCTCCGGCAATAATACTACCTGACGTACTTCTCCCGCTTCGTTTTCACGGAATACTGTGCGCAGTATTTCATGACGGGCTATCACCGCATGGATGGCACGTTGCAGGTGATCAATGGATCGATCCCCTTCCAGGTGCAGTTGGCCCGGCATGCTATACGCAAATGCCTGATCCTGTCGTTGACTAAGCATCCACAAACGCCGTTGCCCATCCGATAAAGGATAGTCTGCTGCAGGCGGCGCCTGGGCAATGTTGCTATAACCGGTTACCTGTTTACCCGCTATCAATGCCGATTGACTGCGGATCGTTGTATGCGCAAACAATTCTGCGATCGTTAGCTTCACACCAAACCATTGGTAATAATGATTCAACAACTGCATCATGCGAAGACTGTGACCGCCCCGCATAAAAAAATCATCCAGCACACCAATACCCGTAGCCTGGTGCAATACCTCCTGCCAGATCAGCGCTACACGTTCTTCTGTAGCATTGGCCGGCCCTTCATATCCCTCTGTTAGCGTTCCTTCCACACCAGGCTCAGGAAGCGCCCGTTTATCTATCTTGCCATTGGCCGTTAAGGGCCAGGCATCCAATACAATGATATAAGTGGGCACCATATACCCGGGCAGCTGACGGCCCAGCAATTCCTTTATCGACCGCACATCAGTCAATTCCTGGCTTACTACATAGCCTGCCAGGTATTTCTGACCATCAGCAGCCTCCACCGCCACCACCAGTGCGCCATCGATGCCAGCTATTGCCGCCAATGCATATTCTACTTCTCCCGGCTCGATGCGATAACCACGCACTTTCACCTGTTCATCCGCACGGCCCAGGTATTCTATATTCCCATCTTCCAGCCAACGGCCCATATCGCCCGTACGGTATAATCTTTCTCCGGGAGCAAAAGGGTTGGCTACAAATCGTTCTGCCGTCAATGCTTCCTTATGCCAGTAGCCCCTGGCCAGCGCTGCACCGCCTACATATATTTCTCCGGCTATTCCAATAGGCGATAACTGCATCGCCCCATTCAATATATACAATTGCGTATTGGCAATTGGCTTACCTATAAGCGGTATCTTTTTATTATCCCTGGCTATGGGATAATCCGTCACCATCACCGTACACTCAGTGGGACCGTATTGATTCACCAGTGTATAGGGTAAACCAGACACATCCACAAAAGGCAATCTGTCTCCCCCTATCAATATATACTGTAATGCCATATCGCCATCTCCGCGGCTGGCTACCAATGCGGGTATCAAGGCAGGCGGCACAAAAGCATGGGTGATCTTATGCCCACAATAGAAGGCATCTAGCTGGTCACTTTGCAGCCGCATCTCGTTATCGATAACAAACAAACAGGATCCCGACAACAGACCCGACCAAATCTCCAGGGCATTGGCATCAAATCCTACACCCGCCATTACTGTAGACCTTGATCCGGGCGATACATCGTATTTCCTGATATGCCACTCAATTAGATTAATGACCGAAGTATGTTCGATCATTACCCCTTTGGGTTGTCCGGTAGAACCTGAAGTATAAATGATATAAGCAAGGTCATTAGGTTGAATGTCTTTCTCCAGGCGGGTGGCAGGCATCGCATTGATACCGCTGATCGCCTCATCGTACCATATAAGATCAATCCCCTTTACCGCTGGTACCAGGTCAACGTACCGCCTATGAGAGATCAATAGATTAGCTCCGCTGTCTTCCAGCAGATACCCGATACGCTCCGGCGGATAAGCAGGATCGATCGGTATATAAGCTGCGCCGGTTTTCAGGATCGCTAATAAGACAATGACCATGTCCGCCGATCGGTCCATGCACACCGGTATGGGCGATCCATCATGTCTTAGCTGCTCAGTAATCCACCGGGCCAGGCGTGTAGCCTGTTCATCCAGTTGCCGGTAAGTAAGTTGTTGCAGGTCATCCTGCACCGCCAGACTATCCGGCTGCCTGTCGGCCATTTCTTCAAAGACGCCCACCATCGTCACATCCCGCCGGTAATCAGTAGCTGTATTATTGAATTGCGTCAACAACACCGCCTTTTCTCCGGCAGGCAAAAGATCAAGCTGCTGCAATGGCATGGCAGGATGCTCAACAAAGCGCTGTAGCAATGCCTGATAATGCTCCGTAAGACTTATAATCGATGATTGATCAAAAATGTCAAGGTTATAATCGATCCAAAACTGGTAGCCGTTTTCACCTTCCCTGAAATTCAACAGCAGGTCGAAGTTCACTCCTACCGGACCTTCTTCGATATCCGCTTCCACAGACTGCGGAATGGCAGCAGCAGCTCCACCGGGTTGGTTGTGCAATACAGCCATCACATCAAATACCGGCGCATGGCTGAGGTTGCGGGCAACACCCAGTTCTTCCACCAGCCTGTCGAAAGGAAAGGCCTGGTGTTCATACGCGGCTAAGGTCACTGCGCGAATATTTTTTATCAGCGATTCCGGTGTGCTGGTCTTCTCCAGCTGCGTACGCAAAGCAAGGGTATTGATATAGCAGCCAATCTGGTTTTCCAGCGCTGCCTGCAAACGGCCCGCTACCGGCACCCCCACAATGATATCTTCCTGTCCTGTATATCGAAATAACAAGGCCTTGAGTACCGCCAGCAATCCCATAAACAAGGTACCCTCCTGCTGCCTGCACAGGTGATGAAGCCCCTGCGTCAATCCTTTCGGAATAACCCTGGCTATCCGGTACCCGCGATGGGTAAAGACAGCAGGCCGCTTTTTTCCAAATGACAGATCAAGCACTGGCAGTTTGCCCGACAATTGTTGCAGCCAATACTGCTTATGCACCTGCATGCCTGCTGTTCCTAACTCCGATTGCTGCCACTCCGCGTAATCCTTGTACTGGATCCGAAGTGCCTGCGCAACGGGTTCTATCCCTTTATGATAACTTTGATAATAGCCGAATATTTCTTCCTTCAGCAATTCCATCGACCACCCATCGCTGATGATATGGTGCATACAATAATGAAACTGGTAGTCTCCATCCTGTTTTTTCACTACACCTGCTCTGAACAACAATCCTTTCTCCAGGTCAAAGGGAGCTGCCACAAACAACTGTTGCCAGCTATTCGTGCCCCCCGGTGGTGGTGTTCCCACGTTGTCGGTGACCAGGGTGAACAGCGTATCAACATAAGGCAAAATAACCTGCCTCAATACCCCTTCTTCATTGCGCCTGAACACTGTTCTTAATATTTCATGACGGGCAATCACTTTTCTGATAGCCAGTTCCAGGAATGTGCTGTCATATTGATGGCCCAGGTCAATAGAACCCGCCAGGTGATAACCACGCGAAGCCCCTTCCAATTGGCTCAATAACCACAACCGGCGCTGCCCGTCCGAAACCGGATAGTCAGCCGCCGTTTCAGCCAGCGTGATAACAGTATTATCAACTCCGGTATGCCCATCGACCAGCAAAGCATGTGCTGCAATGGTGGTATGGCGAAACAGATCGGCAATGGACAATTTCACCTCAAAGGCGAGGGCATACTGATTCACCAGTTGCATAATGTTGAGGCTATGCCCGCCCCGGTCAAAAAAGGATTCATTGGTACCAATAATATCCTGTTGTAGTACTTCTTTCCAGATAGCCACCATTTTTTCCTCTACCGCTGTTTGTGGAAGACTCAGTGACTCCTCCGAAGAACGAAGCATATCAGGTGCTATGTCTGGCAGTCCTCTCCTGTCAACCTTTCCATTCAGCAACAATGGCCATTCTTCCATCACCACCCACACATCGGGCACCATATAAGCAGGCAGCACTTTCCGCAACGCCTGTTTCCAGGCCCCAGGCGAGCTGGCTGACTGATCTGTCATTTTGATATAAGCCGTCAGCAACGGCGTATCCTGTAATTCTTTGATATCAACTATACATTCTGTAATACCTGGCAAGTTGAGCACGGCTCTTTCTACTTCAGCCGATTCGATCCGGTAACCCCGGTAGTTCAACTGACTATCCTTTCTTCCTTTGAAAAGGATATTTCCATCAGGCAATACCATGCCCTTATCCCCTGTCCTGTACATCTTCCTTCCTGGCGTCCTAAAATGCGCCACAAATTTTTCCCGCGTAAGTATTTCGCTATTTACATACCCCAGCGCCAGGCCCATACCCGCAATAAATAGATCACCCTCCACACCAAATGGCTGCGGCTGTAAATTATCGTCCAGTATATAGACCTCTTTATTGGCAATAGGTTTGCCGATAGGTATGATCGTGTCATCACTATTAACCCGGTAATAGGTAGCACACACCGTGGCCTCTGTAGGCCCGTATGTATTATAAACAGCTATTCCCTGCTGAAGTAACCTGTCTGTATAAGCCCGCTTTAGAACGTCGCCGCCACTGATCACTATGCGTACACTGGAAGGCAATGGCTGTTCATTTAAGCACTTCACCACAAAGGGAGTAGTACTGATCACTGTTATTCCTTCCCGTTCAATAGCCTCTACAAAACCGGCAAGATCACGGCGGTTTTCGAGGACATGCAAGCGCCCCCCTGAAACCAGGCAGGGAAATATCTCTTCTACCGAAGTATCAAAACTGATGGAAGATTGCTGCAGGAAGATATCAGCGGCTGTCAGTTGGAAGTAGGCTCCAAAAGTGCCCACATAATCCGCCATGGCAGCATGCGGGATCACCACTCCCTTCGGTGTACCCGAAGTACCCGACGTATAAATAATATAACAGGGCGCGTTGCCTGCAGGCGCTACCTGCTCCACAGGCTTGACCGGTAATTCCTCCTTCAACAATGCCTCGATCTCAAGCACCTCAACCCCCTGGCCGCCGGGTTTCTTTTCCAATACACCTGCAGCTGTCAATACCAGCGAGCATCCTGCATCCTGCAGGATCAATTCAATACGATGGGCAGGCGTTTCTATATCCAATGGTATATAACAAAGACCTGCACCCATACTCGCCAGGATCCCGGTGATCATCTGTTGAGAACGTGGCAGTAATAAGGCAATCTTCCCCCCATGGCCTGTTGCCTTCCCTTGTAAGCGCGGCAATAAGTCCATTACCTGCCTGTCTATTTCCCCATACGTGAATGAACCGTTGCAGCAGGAAATAGCCATACGATCCCTGTTCAGCACCTTCGACCGGTTCCACAACTCCCACACACATTGTGTATCCTGTTCTCTTACCGGACCTACCGCATGAGATAACAATTCTTCTTTTTCTGGATTTCCCAAAAGGGCTGCTTCGGCCACAACAAGATCCCCTTCCACCAATAAAGCGTTCACCAGCTCTTGCAGGCTCTCACAAACAGACCTGATCATCGCTTGCGTAAAATGGTCTTTGCGGTATACAAACCGTACATCAAACCCCTCGCCATGGTAATCCCGCAGGTAAATAGCCAGCTTATCTGTTTCTTCGTGATTGGAAAAAGCCACTGCATTTGCTTTCAACCCGCCAAAATCATCCGCAAAGTCAAAATCCTCATACGATACCCTGACATCATACAATGGTTTATTGCCCGGCAGTCGCAGGTCCTTTACCAGGTTGCCATATTGATAACGCTGGTGTTTGAGTACCGCGAGCATTTTTTGTTTCACCACCTGCAACACTTCACCAAACCGGCCAGCGCCTCCCAGGTCAAATCTGATGGGCAGCAGGTTCATAAATACCCCGGCCGTTTGTTTGTATATTTTCTTCCCCCTGTTCAGTACAGGAGTGCCAAACGCCATATTCGGCTGTTGCCTGGTCCTGCTGAAATAAATGAGGAACAAGCTCATAAAAACATGAAAGAGCGACACCCGGTTGCTGTCCGCAATCTTTTTCAACCCCTCTTTGGTGGCGCCCGAAAGATAAAGTACTTCGCTGCCTGAACCCGTATACCCATCATCCCCTTCCATTGAAAAAGGATGCCGGGGCACCAGTTCAGCAGGAACCTGCCGGTACTCCTGCAACCAGAAGTCCCGGTCCTTTGCAGACTCTGCCGACCCATAATACGCTTCATCATCCAATACATAATCACTGTACCGGTACGAAGGCATGGTATAAGCAGTATCCTTTCCCAACTCCCTGTACGCTGCCGCAGCCTGGTTCAGCAACAACCTGAACGACCAGCCATCACTAATGAGGTGATGGATCTTGGCATACCAGAAATGAGTGGAACCATCTATCTTAATAAGGCGGAAAGTAAATAAGAACGTGTGCTCAATCTCAAAGGCAGTACCAAAATCCTTTGTCATCCAGTCTATTGCCGCTGCTGCCGGATCGGCCGATGCGGAAAAGTCCATCGTTTCATCCTGGTAATAGCCCTGCACATCCCCCATATAACAAGAAGGGCCGTTGGCCGTATCCAAAAACTGCGAAGCATACACTTCCTGCGAAGCAAGCACCGTCCGGATCGCCTGATGGTACAGTACCTCGTTAAGGGGTCCTTGTAAACAGGCATATCCCCCGATATTGTATTTTGAAGACCCCGTAGCAATAAGCTGGTCAAGCCATATCAGCTTTTGCGAAACAGTAAGATTGTATTGTTGCATGAACCAAACGTATCAGCATGAAGAAATAACAACCGCAATAAATAGTATCTGGAAACACCCGGATCGGGTAATGTATTATACCAACCGGCAGTAAGGCGGTTGAGACCATAGCTATCGCTACGGTAAAGTGTAGTACATACTGCTGGAAATCGTTTATACTTAAAACCAGGTATCTAAGGTAAATTCAAACAACCCTTATTGCAGTAAAGGTTTTACGCAATTCTGCTTCGGTTTTTACGAAACATGCGATCGGTAGTGCGGAGCCACAAGCTCCGGTAACATACGCTCCGCAACAGCAACCCCTATCTGCTCCTTTTCTTTTTCTTCAAATACCAGCTGCATCTTTTTGATATTCCGCCTGATCGTATCATTCTTTAATACATACAGTATTTTTGTCCGCATATCTTCTTCAGATAATGCCTCGATATGGCCGCGTAGTCCCAACTTATGGTAGTCAACCAGCGTAGCATTTCGTACCTGGTCATACCGGATGGGAAAAACGATCATCGGCACTCCGTAATAAACACTCTCCTTGATAGAGCCCAGCCCTCCATGCGTAACTACCAGCGAAGCCCGTTGCAACACCTCCGTTTGCCTGGTCCATCGCATCAGCGTTACATTGTCCGGAACAATACCCAGTTCCCTGGTATCAAACTCGTTTCCTACCGAAAGTATTAAATGATGTCCCTGCAGGTCCTTATGCCGCATTACCTGCATCATAATAACAAAGAACTGTGCGCAGGCTGCCCCATAGCTCACCGCATAAGATCCGAGCGACCCATAGATGATATGGGCCCCTGGCTTTATGGCGCTCCAGTCAGGAATTTCCCCTCCTCGTCTGTTTGTCCATATCGACGGCCCTGTATAGTGTACTTTGTCATTGGGCGTTATCAGTTCCATCTCCAGTTCCGCGGGACAAAGGATCAGCTCATGCAGTTCATTCAATGGCAGCAACAGGTCCTGTAAGGAGGTAAAATCAATCCCCAATCCCTCTGCAAAACCAATAATATCCCCGGCCGTGTCTCCGGGAAGGTCCATGATCGTATCGATACATTCCTGCACAAAGCCCGCTCCCGGCTTTCTTAAATAAGTGGTCAGCAACAAGGGCCTGATCCCATATTTATAATGCAATAAGAGGATCTCAATATTCAGAAAACTGCTTATAATGAACAGATCTGGTTTTACGGCAGCAAAGAACGTATCCAGCTCTCCTTCCATGAGCTTATACAAATGTCGGCTTTTAATCTCCGCATCATCAAACGCCTCATCCATATTCCTTTTATTCGATTCGTTAAATCCCTTTGGGTATACATCCGTGAACACAGCATGAAAAGCAAATCCCTGCTCTTTTATAATAGCTTCATTATCTGTTACACTCAGGTACACAATGTCATGTCCCCTTTCTTTCAAATGAAAAGCCAGCTTGATCGAAGGAATAATATGTCCTTCCTTATTATCGATAAGAAAAGCAATAATAGCCATAATTATAAGCGATGATTATTTAGTAAATAGTGGTGGCGCTTTCCAGCATGGACATATCAACCACCTTGTTCCGGATAGGCAATACGTAATTGATCTCTGAAAAATCTTTTGCGCTGATGATGCCATTGGAGAGCACTGATCGCGAAACAGTCTCTATATGTTTCTTCAGGTTGCGTTTGAGTTGATCCGAGTCCATTAACAAGGCCTCATCAAAATGCTTCGGCCGGGGAATAATATACGTTAGCACAATACATTCCGTAACAGACAGATCGCGGGGTATCTTCGAAAAATAATATCGGCAGCCTTCCTTAATGCCGTATACGCCGGGCGCAAACTCTATAATGTTTAAGTAGATCTCTAGGATCCGCTTCTTGGGCAGCGTTAATCCCGTTTCCAGTAACCACGCGATCACGATCTCTTCGATCTTCCGGTATACACTTTTTTTGTGATTCAGGTACAGGTTCCTGGCCAGTTGCATCGTGATCGTGCTGCCACCACGCACCACCCGCCTTTGCTGCAGGTTTTGCAGCAGCGCATAGCCAATAAAGGAAATATCAGTGCCTTTGTGTACAAAGAAATTAGGGTCTTCCGTATTGATGATCGTTTTGTACAGTTTTTCCGGCATTTCATCCAGCCGGCTAAAGCATTCCTTCCCGGGCATTGATTCGATCGTTTTCACAAACCGGCCGTTGTCATATACATGGTGTACAAAAGGACCATGCAGGTGATAAAAACAGGTATTGTCCATTTTCCGGATCGTAAACTTGTCTTTCACCAGCCTTGTATGAAAAACAGCCTTATCCGTATGCTTCAATGAAAAAGATAAAAATGCATCGAAGGATAAATGACCACCACAATCAACCTGGTACAGGTCCTGGCAGGAGAAAGAAGGGAAAGAGGCCAGGAACTCCCGCACAGCAGTATTCCTGAAATCTACCTTGATCGCAAAAGACCTGTCAGCCGTCGTATACCGCACATAGGGTTTACAGGCCAGTAAATTGTATTCCATTTCCGAACTGTCCTCGATCGTAAAAAAGCCCCTGTTCACGCTACAATCCAGCTTCATGCGTAAATGAGAAAACGATACTTTTTCTGCGGCCACAAGGCTGTTGTGCACCTCCGCATCCTTTACCGTCATCCGCATAGTAAAGAAACTGGCGCTTGTCAACGTCAGTTCCCATGAAAAAAAGCTATACCCCAACAGGAGCGATCGCTTTCCATGCGTAATATGCAGCACCTTCTCTTTTCCAAACGGATATAATTCCTCGATAGCAATCCGTTTTTGTGCCCGGTCAATATGGCCTTTCATCTTTATTGGCAGGGACACCAGGTCAGGAAAACGCATCATGGTACAAAAAACACCATCACGAACAACGAGACCATCGAAGACAGCCACTTCACACACACTTCCCTGTTCTATATCCGCCTTCACCTGTTGTACCACCAGTTGCTCGGGCAGGTACCTGAACATCCTATTCAATCCGCTCCGCATCAATAAATATCCTCTTTGTATCCATAGCTCTTTGCTTTTTTCAGACCTGCCCGCCGCAGGCCGGCCACCGGGCACTGCAGCGGACGCCACTCCACCACGATATAAGAAATGCAGGTTACCCACCAGCAATTGCCGGATAGCCACCTTCCTTTGCAGCATTGCACGCAAATTCACAACTATGATCAGGTAAGAGAGCGTGATCACCATTCTTTCAGCAGCGGCGTACACCTTTATATCTTCACAATACAATTTCCCTGTAATGCTGATCCTGATCTTTTTGACCGTGATGCCAAGACCAAGCCAGCTTCCCATCCGCGTACAAAGCCGGGAGGTCAGTATGGCTTCCATCTTCGACATCCTGAATATGTCCAATATATATATACAGAGAACAAGCCACGCCAAACTCAGTTGGCCAGGGATACTTTTTCCCATGTTACAGTATTTTTAAATGGCAGGAAACCCCATGTGCGCAGCAACGCTCACAGGTCCCTTAGATGGTGGGGAGAAACCTTAGTGTACTACATTAGTCGTTCCGCATACTTTTCGACGGACTCACCAGAGCAGCACTGATCGATTTAAAACTGATGGTGAAAAATGTTATCAGGAGCGCTAGTAATGTTGCCACAATAAATACACTAAAACCAATGGATATCCTGTACTCGTATTGCAGCAACCATCCCCGTAAAAAATACCAGGCGATCGGTGAAGCAATGCAACAACTGATGAGTACCAACAGGAAAAAGTCTTTTGATAACAGGAACCACAATTGAGGCACCGAAGCACCCAGCACTTTGCGGATGCCGATCTCTTTTGTCCGCTGGTCTACCAGGAAAGCAACCAGGCCAAACAATCCCAGGCAGGAAATAAAAACAGCCAGCCCCGCAAACACCCCGGCCAGCTTGCCAATAAGCAGTTCAAGGTTGAACTTGCGGGCATATTCTTCACTTACAAACAAGTAAGTATAAGGGTAAGCAGGATTGTATTTGTTGAATACTGTTGCTACTCTTTCTATCGCTTCATTCATCCTGGTGGATGCCTTAAGCCGGTATATGATATCGTTGCCGCCGCGACCATGCACAAATATTGTAGGGGTCACCGGCGTAAAAGGCGACTCCATAATAGCATCTTCCACTACCCCCACGATCGTGGCACGTTGCGTCTTATTCCAGGTTATGATCTGTCCTATAGGATCAGTAAGCTGCATAGCCCGCACAGCCGACTCATTGATAATTATCCGCGAAGTATCAGCCTGCCAGTTCTCATAGAACGAACGGCCGCTTTTTAATTTGATTCCCAATGTATTAAAATAAGTATCTGAAGTGGAGATCACCCCTACCGATAATTTGTCTGTAGAAGTTTTTAGCGGCCAGTCCTCAATGACCGTATGCGACTTAATATCTGTAGCCGGACTCGACGCTTTGGTAATATTCTCCACAAGACCACTCCCCACCAGTTCAGTTTTAAGCGCCTCATAATTCCTTTGCAGATCGTCCGTTATTTTTGTCATCATCAGGTTTTCAGGCCTGTAGCCTACCGGCCTTTCTTTTACATAATTCACTTGCTTATAGATCACCATCGTGCTAATGATCAATGCCACAGAACAGGAAAATTGCAATACCATTAATATCTTGCGGGGTAATGCCGCTTCCTTACCCGTTTTTATAGACCCTTTCAATACCTTGGCAGGACGGAAAGAAGAAAGGTAAAAAGCCGGCCGGCTGCCCGACAGCAACCCTACCATCAGGATAGACCCGATCATAATAAGCCAGAACACCGGACTTCCGTAAGGAATATGCACTGAACTTTTGATCAGTGTATTAAAAGAAGGAATCACCAATTGTACCAATAATACCGAAACAGCAAAAGCCATAAAGGTCAGCAACACCGATTCCACCAGGAATTGCAGGATCAGTTCCATTCTGCCTGAGCCAATTGCTTTTCTCACTCCCACTTCCCTGGCCCGTTTCTCAGAACGCGCGGTAGACAGGTTGATAAAATTGATACAGGCAATACATAACACCAGGATACCCACAATGCCAAACATCCGCACATAATCAATAAAACCACCTACCGCCTTGCCATTCTTGAATTCTGAATACAGGCGCCAGTCCTTTATAGGATGCAGCATCACATCCGAATTCATTTCTTTGGTATGCTGCCGTACAAGATTTCTTATTTTAGGCTCCACCTGCTCATACCGCACACCTTCCCGAAGTCCAACAAATACCTGGAATGAATTATTCAGCCATTGTGAACGAGCCTCTTTCATCCAGTCCTTGGCCTGTTCAAAATAACTAAAGGGTACGAGGTAATGGAAGCGGAAAGCACTGTTGCCCGGAGGGTCTTTCAGTACCCCCGTTACTTTCATACCGTCTTTATTATCCAGTTTCACGATCTTGCCCATCGGATCCTCATCGCCAAACAAAGACCTGGCTGTTGAGATCGTAAGCACGATCGAAAAAGGTTCCTTAAGACAGGTTGCGCGATCTCCCTGCAGCATCGGGAACTGGAACAGACGCAAAAAATCACTGCCCACCTGCTGCCCATCGAGCAGCAGTTTGCGTTCTCCGGCAATCAGCCCATGTTCGTGTACCTGGTCCGACTCTGCCACGTATTGAATTTCGGGAATATCATGAGCAAGCACATCTGCCAGCGGCAAGGAGGTAGCATCCATCGTATTCACTTCCCCTTTGTCCCTGATATGGTTCATTTTAACCTGGTACAACTGGTCAAAATGAGGCAGGAACCGGTCATAGGAATATTCCGTGTAGATCCACAGTGAAATGATCAATACTACCCCAATTCCCGAAGCCAGTCCCAGTATATTTAAAGCACTGTACCCTTTATTTTTAAGAATATTACGCCAGGCCGTCTTAAAATAATTTTTCAACATAAGAAACAGGTTTGTTTATAGACAGGCCGTTTATGCGAATGTTGCCTGCGTAACCAGATTTTATTTTATCAGGATGCGATCAATAAACTTTCTGATGGAAGATTACACAACAGGTTACGTTGCAATAAATGTACCCGCACCAGTATTTTTTTCTTTTCACTCAACTGTACAATTTCACAGGAAAGCCCTTTCAGCGGGCCTTCATGGATAACCACCTGCTGTCCCGGATAAAAATAACTGCCCGAAACATCGATTTCCAGCGCTTTTTCCGTGACCACTTTTATGTTTTCCACGATCGATCCATCCACCCGGGCAATGACCTTGCCCACTTTTACATAATTTAATACACTCTCCACCTGCATCCCCTGGTAATAATCCGACAGGTCCCGCAGGTATACAAATATATAGGAAGGAAACAACGGCACTACCACCGTTCTTTTACTACTGCGGTAAGCCGCCACTTTTTGCGTGACCGGCAGAAAACAATCCATTTTCAGGTCTTCCAGCAGTTCTTTTACTTTTTTCTCATGACGGGGCCTGGTGTACATCAAATACCATCCAGTGTTAAAATTTGCCATACCCGGAAATTTTTACATCAGTTAATACAACAATAAAGCTATCGCTACTGCAAGTACGGTTATACTGCACTCAACGATATGGGTATGACTAAAAGGATGGTTTTACAAGAGATCAAGGACAAGGTTCAGCACAAATAAATCAAAAAAAATCAGTTCCCCGTTGGGTATTCCTGCTAAATCAAAATACGGGTATTACGAAAAATGGAAGCGGGCGTTAAAATAAAAAACCGGATCGCGAACGATCCGGCCACAAAAAAGTATACATCGTAATGAGGTACGTTTATAATCCTACGTCTGTAGATTGTTGATTCTTAATAATATTATTAGTCAGTGCGTATTTCAACAACCCGATCGTTGATTTTACACCTAGTTTCTCTTTCATATCCTGCCTGATCTTTTCCACCGACCGGACACTGAGAAAAACCTCACTGGCAATTTCCCGGTTGCTTTTTTCCTCCCACAACAACTGGAGTATATTGCGCTCCCGCATATCGAAGATCACACTTTTGCCCGTCACATTCTTTTTGGCGCTCCAGTAAAGCGCTTCCGTGAGCATCTTACTTCGGTAAATACGATTCTCGGAAACCGAATTGATCGCCAGGATCAAACTCTCCGGTTCGTCGGCCTTCGAAACATACCCGTAGATCCCAATGTCCAGTAGGGTATTGATCAGCACAACATCTGTGCACATAGACAAAACAATGATCTTGAGGTCGGGAAATTGATCCCTGATAAATTTTAAGGCTTCTTCCCCGCTTAATTGCGGAAGATAAAGGTCCATGATCAACACATCAACCTTCGTTCCTCCCAGTTTCGTCCCCAGCTCAAAAACATCGCTGGCGTGAATAAGTACATTAATGTTCTTTTGCTCTGAAAGAAAGGTTCTTAGCGTTTTTCTAAATAAAGTATGGTCGTCAACTAGCGCAACGTTCACTGTATCTAATATCATAGGTAAGGTTTGTGCGTGCCCTGATTATGCTGCTACATTTTACATGGACGCAAGTCACCAGGTAAAACGCAGACCGTTTCTAAATTTACAGAAAATATTATTATACAAAACTCATCAAATAATTTTTACGGTAAAATAAAGATGATAATACTACTAACCGGTGATAGTATACGAGCAATGCTACTGAATAGATGTTACTAACCGTAACGATATTGATCAATTAACAAAATGAAAACACAATAGGTAATCACTTTTTAAAATTCACCTTCGCCCTTTTGGTTCCACACTATTTTGCAGTTTTCTCCGGGTAGCGCTTATTTTATATACCCAATCCAGCCATCAACTCTTTAAATTTCCGCTTCCGGTTCTTCACCCGTTGCCGGGTCCTGTTTTTCCGGAAAGGATTCAGCCTCAATACAAAACCCGCAAATTCCACGCAAACATTGCAAGCTTTGATGTAATATATGTCATTTTGTTCATTTTTTTGCTGCTTTATGCGATATTATACCTAATTTGGGCCATCAACCAAGGCCGATATGCTTAAAAAAGAACGACAAGCTTACATACTCCGGCAGGTAAACCTGCATAATAAAGTATTGTCTTCCAGTCTGAGTAACGAAATCAATGTTTCGGAAGACACAATTCGCAGAGATCTGCACGAATTAGCAGAAGATGGCAGGATTATCAAGGTCCACGGCGGCGCCCTCTCCCACTCTTTTCACGATATCTACAATCCGGCCGGCAATATTTACCTCCATGACCATAAGAAAATAATAGCCGAAAAAGCCGCGGCACTCATTGAAGACGGCATGTATGTACTAACCAGCGGCGGCACCACTATCCTGGAACTCGCCCGGGTATTACCACCTCAACTCAGGGCCACCTTTGTTTCCGGCAGCCTGCCCGCCATTGTTGAATATCTCCACCATCCGAATATCGAGGTCATTGTTATCGGAGATAAAATATCAAAGAACAGCCGCATTACCGTAGGAGGAGATGCCATCTCCAAGATCGGGCATATCCGCGCCGACCTCTGCTTCCTGGGTGTAGATGCGATCCATGTACAACAGGGCGTTTCCGATAGCGACTGGGATGTAGTACAGCTGAAAAAAGCCATGATCGAATCCTCCCAAAAAGTAGTTTGTCTCAGCATTGCCGAAAAGACCAATGCCGTAAAACCCGTACATGTTTGCCCCGTAAGCAGCATCCATACACTCATCACCGAATTACCACCAGGTGATCCTTTTTTACAACCTTATGTCAATGCCGGCATAGAGGTGCTTTGATCCCTTCCACTCTACCTTATCCTTCCGGTCCCTTAAGAACATCAGCGAGGCTCCATACACTTTAAATACCATTTTATGAGTAAGACAAAACCACTATTCCTGCTTGTGTTGCTTTGCCTGACCGGCTTTGCTTACGGGCAGACGATTACCGGGGAAATCATCGACAAAACGACCCGGACCCCCATTGCCGCTGCTACCATTACTGGTAGCAAAAGCAAAAAAACCGCCGTGTCCGATGCCAGCGGAAAATTCACTATTCAATTAAGCGACGACAAAAGCGTCGAAGTATCCTATGTAGGGTATACCGCACAAACAGTAGGAATAACGAATGCCATTAACTATATCATTGAACTGGAACCTTCCAACTCCTCCCTCGACCAGGTAGTGGTGGTAGCCTACGGTTCACAGAAAAAAGCCAACCTTACCGGCGCTGTTACCACAGTTGATGTTTCCAAGACCATGCAAAGCAGGCCCGTCAATGATCCTGCCAAAGCCTTACAAGGCGTGGTGCCCGGATTGACCATCACCTACAGCAATGGAGGACTCACCGCCGGCCCCGGTATCAATATCCGTGGTATTGGCTCCGTAAGTGGTACCAGCAAACCATTGATCATGGTGGACAATGTAGAAACTCCCGACCTGTCCATCATCAACCCCAATGATATAGAAAGCGTTTCCGTATTAAAAGACGCCGCCTCTACATCTATCTATGGTGCACGCGCCGCATTTGGTGTGGTGTTGATCAAAACCAAATCGGGCAAGCGTAACCAGCGCACATCCATCGTTTACTCCAACAACTTTTCCTGGAATAAACCCACCACCTTACCCGATTTTGCCGATCCCGTTCCCGAGCTCACAGCACTCGATGAAGCCTCCCAGCGCTCCAACATTACCAATCCGGAGATCTTCGGTATGAAACTGACCACCCTCAGGGAAGGGATCAAGAACTGGCAACAGAAATATGCCAACAACAGGAAGAGCAATGAAATGGTAGAAGGCGAAGACTTTGAATACAACACCACCGATAAAAGGATGTATTTCTACCGGGTGTGGGATGCCAAGGATATCATGTTGAAGGACTACAGCAGTGAAATGCAACAAAACCTCAGCATCAGGGGCGGCAGTGAGAAAGTAGGTTATTACGTTTCTACAGGCTACAGCAATGAAGGCGGTATCCTGAAAATGAACCCCGATAATGTGAAGAAGTACAACATTACTGCAGCTGTCAATGCTTCTGTAACTCCCTGGCTGGATGTGGATGCCAAAATGATGTACCGCAACTTCAAATACGAGTATCCTTTCCAATACCAGGATTACTGGTACTACTTCTGGCGTTGGGGCTCTTATTTCCCTTATGGTACTTACAATGGCAATTATTTCCGCCATACCCCCGCTTATATGGCACAGGCCAATACCAACAATGTAGTGGACAACTACAGCCGTATTGACCTGGGCGCTACTTTTAAGATCACCAAAAACCTCAATATCCGCGCCGACTATACCATTGGCCGCGATAACGTATTACGCCATGAAGCAGGCGGTCCCGTAATGGCTTACGACTTCTGGGCTACCGAATATCCCAAACTGGCCAATGTGGCCACCGTTTCCCAGGACCGCACCTCCTATGGTACCGGCCGGTACCTCGTCAATACCCTCAATGCTTACGCCACTTACAACAAGACCTTCTTTAGCGACCACAATGTGAAAGTAACCGCTGGTGTGAACATGGAACAGAACGAGTACCTCAACTTTACGGCTGAGCGCAGGTCACTGCTCGATCCTGACAAGGATGAACTCGGTCTTGCTACAGGTGACCAATTCGCCAGTGGCAGCCATTCTAAAAATGCTTATGCTGGTTATTTCGGTCGTATCAACTACGATTTCCAGGGCAAATACCTGTTGGAACTGAATGGCCGTTATGATGGATCCTCTTCCTTTTCTCCCGATGATCGCTGGGCCTGGTTCTCTTCTGCCTCTGCAGGTTACCGCATCAGCGAAGAAGCATTCATGGACGTTTTAAAGCCTGTTGTTTCTGATATGAAATTCAGGGCGTCCTACGGATCAGTGGGTAACCAGGATGTAGGCGGCAACTTTTACCTGGAGACCATGAGCAACTCCACAGCCAGCTGGATCACACCAGGTACCACCACCCGTGTACCAACCATCCTCTCGCCACGTTCCGTAGCCCAGTCCCTCACCTGGGAAAAAGTAACCACTATCGACTTAGGAACCGATATCCGTTTACTCGACAATAAAGTAGGTGTTACTTTCGACTACTACCAGCGTACTACCTCCGGCATGCTCATCAATCCGGCCATACCGGCCACTTTCGGTACCGCAGCTCCCAAGATCAATTCCGGAGAATTGCGCAACCGTGGTTGGGAACTTAGCATCGATGGTAATATGAATGTAGGCAAAGACCTTAACCTGTATGGTGTACTTACCCTGGCCGATAACAAAGCCGTGATCACCAAATGGGACAACCCTTCCAAACTTATCAGCCAAAATTATGAAGGCAAAGTATGGGGTGAGATCTGGGGCTTTGAAACCTATGGTTTCTTCCAGTCTGCTGATGACGTAACCAATTCGCCCAGCCAGACAGGCATTGCCGGAGATAAATTCGTGTATGGCCCTGGTGATATCAAATACAAAGACCTCGATGGTAACAAACTGATCAATGGAGGCAAGGCCAGTGCACTCGATCCGGGTGATATGAAGGTGATCGGCAACAGCCAGCCACGTTATCAATACAGTGCCCGCCTCGGTGGTACTTACAAGGGATTTGATCTCGACATCTACATCCAGGGCGTAGGCAAACGTGATTACTGGGGTATTGGCAATATCGCCATCCCCATGTACCAGGGTGCTGATATCCTGTATGCACACCAATTGGATTACTGGACACCCACCAACACAGATGCCCGCTATCCCCGCCCCTTTATCGGTAATATTACCGGAAAGATCAGCGGCCTGGCCAATGGCGCCAACAACTTTTATCCGCAAACCAAATACCTGCAGAACCTGGCTTATTGTCGCCTGAAGAACATTACCCTCGGGTATACATTGCCTGCTGCACTCGTTACAAAATATAAGATCCAGAAACTGCGCATTTACGTGAGTGGTCAAAACCTGGCAGAGATCTCCAACGTAGGGCTTCCCCTCGATCCGGAAATTACCGATGGTGGTGATTTCAACTTCCTGGGAAGGACCTTCCCTTTCGAAAGGAATTTCTCCTTTGGCTTACAGGTAACACTTTAACCGATTTGTGTAGCATTAAAATCTGAAATATGAAACTTACACATAGATTAATTGCACTGTCCGCAGCAGCTTTATCGCTGGCCGGATGTTCCAAATACTTAGAAACGAAAGTGCCGGATCAGTTTCTCGATGAAGATTACTGGACCAGCGAAAACAACGTAAAAACGTTTAGCTGGGAATTTTATAACCTGTTTACCGGTTTTGGTACTGGTACAACGGCCGATTTCTATTTTTCCACTTTTACCGATGACCAAGCCAACACAGGGTTGAATACTTTCCCCACCGTAGCTGCTGCTACCAATGGCACCTGGGACTGGACCCTGATCCGCAAGGCCAATATCATGATCAACCGGGTCAACATTGTTCCCATGAGCGATGAAGCCAAGAACCATTGGCGTGCAACAGCCCGTTTCTTTCGCGCATTTGACTATTTCAATAAAGTAAAGACCTTTGGTGATGTACCCTGGATCGGAACACCGTTGGTGATTACCGATACCGCGATCGTTTATAAACCACGCGATCCAAGAAAACTGATCATGGACAGCGTATTGGAGGATATTAATTATGCCATTGCCAATCTCCGGACCGATGCTACCAATACCGTCAATAAGAATGTGGCCCTGGCTTTCAAATCAAGGGTTTGCCTTTTTGAAGGTACCTATCGCAAGTACCACACAGAACTCGCCTTACCTGATGCTGACAAATGGTTACTGGGCGCCAAAGAATCAGCTGAACTCGTAATGGCTGCCGGCTTTAAACTCGGCAACTATAAAGACCTGTATAGCTCCATGGACCTGGCTGGCAATAAAGAAGTACTGTTGTACAAAGCCTATGTGCCCGGTGCTATGACACACTCCGTGATCGGTTACACCAATAGTTCCACCCAGATGCATGGCCTTACCAAATCGGCCGTTGAATCTTATGTGGCTACCGATGGTTTACCCATCGGGCTGTCGCCCTTGTACCAGGGTGATGCAGATATCAAAAAAGTACGCGCCAACCGCGATCAACGACTGCTGGTAACCATCGACACCTTCCTGTGCTACAATGGTACACTCGTAAGTGGTCTTAGTTCCAGTTCAGGCTACCGTCCTTCCAAGTTCCTGAATCCGGCAGCTACCCAATTGGCGCCGAACAATGAGACCGATGCCCCTATCTTCTACCTGTCTGAAGTATTACTGAATTATGCAGAGGCAGTGGCAGAATTGGACCAGTTAGGTAAATACACCTTTGGCCAGGCCGACCTGGATAAATCCATCAACCTGTTGCGTGCCCGTGCAGGCGTAGCCAAGCTCGAATACATGGGTGGCCAGACAGTGGGTGTGGGCGGAGCCACCTTCACCGATCCGAAGAAAGATGCTGACGTAACCTCCCTTGTTTGGGAAATACGTCGTGAAAGGCGCGTTGAGCTGATGATGGATGGTTTCCGTTACCAGGACCTCATGCGCTGGAAGAAAGGCGAATACCTGGACAACTCAAAGAATCCTGATATTTTCCTGGGTGCTAAAGTGCCCGACAATGGCAAAGTATTGCGGAATGCTGCTGGTTATATCATGACCTATACGGCAGCTACCAAGCGCGTCTTTATCGATCCCAAACATTACCTGACGGCTGTTCCTACAGGACAGATATCCCTGTATCCTGCTGGTGTGCTCAAACAGAATCCAGGCTGGGAGTAGTTATTTAAATAGTAACTTTTCCATAAAAAATAGGATGCCTCAAAAAGGCATCCTATTTTTTATGACGCAATTGTTACGTTCAGGCTTTCTTCCATGACCCCTAACGGGACCTTCCCACTTTGATCCATAGTCCTTCCGTACTACATCCATAGTAAAGGCGCATTTTCATAAACATTGGCACCCCTCCAACCTCTCAATCACCCTCAAGCCAATAATAAGTAATTAATAATCAATTATGTACTGCTAATACCTGGCACCTAATAGCTAATACCTTGTTCTCCTACCCCTTAGTCATTCCGGTCATTCCGGTCAATATTGTCATTCTGGTCATTATTGGTCATTATAGTCATTTCGGTCACCCTTATCCCAAAATATAAAAATCATCAGTAAATTTAATTATTCAAATCATCGCCGCTATGGCCGAAGTATTGGGACCTTTATTTTTCGAGTGTACCTGGGACGACCTCACCTTTTACAAGATGGAGGGCCGCTACTTCGTACGCAAGAAAAGCCGCCTCACCCGCGAGAAGGTCCTCCATCACCCTGCTTTTGCCAAAACCAGGTTCTATGCCAACCGGCTGGCCGTGGCTTCTAAGATCGCTGCTGCCATTTACAGCGACCTGCCCCTCCACTGGCGACAGTTCTGGATGTACCGCGACTTCACCGGCGAAGCCATCAATAGGCTCAACCAGGAAGCCACACCCCAGGAAGCTTATGATTACCTCTGGAAAACCTATGTGGAGTATTGGGTGCTTTACCAGCAAGCTACCGGCATCCCATTGCAAACCGGCCGTAAACAGCAACCCGTCAAAAGACCAAAGGACTACAAGACCCGCCTCAAGCACCGCAACAGCAATCCCAAATGCTGCCGCTACCGACGCCTCATTGGCCGCAACCATTGGAAAAGCAGTTATGACAACACTGCCGAGCTCCTCGAAAAAGAGCGCAAGCGTCAGGCCCGCGAGAAGAAACTCCGATGGCTCGAAGACCAGCACCGCAAAGGCCGCTACAAAGCCCAGGAAGAACGCTGGCGTAAAATGCAGGCCAAACTATTGGAACTCCCACCGGAAATCCGCCTAATTCTACAATCCGCGTAATCCGCGTTTAAAATCTGGTAATCAGCGATTATCCGGACTTTCTACCTTCCTATTTCCGCATAGTCCTGCAAAAATAGCCTACATGTGAACTAAATTATATAACAACCAGCCTCCATATCAGGTATTTGCAGGAATATTTACAACATCTTGCAAATTTAATTTGCAACTCCTGCCAGCTTATGCGGTAATTTACCTACTTTGTGCGTGTTAACCCACTAACCGATGCTTAAGAAGGAACGACAGGCTTATATATTACACCAGGTCAACCTCCATAACAAAGTGTTGTCCTCCAGCCTTAGTCTGGAAATCAGTGTATCAGAAGATACCATCCGCCGCGACCTACAGGAACTGGCCGATGAAGGCAAGATCATCAAAGTACACGGAGGAGCACTCTCCCACTCTTTCAACCAGGTGTACTATCCCTCCAACAACGTCTATTCACATGATCATAAAAAGATAATAGCGCAAAAAGCCGCATCTCTCGTAGAAGATGGCATGTTTGTGCTCACCACCGGCGGCACTACCATCATTGAGTTGGCCCGGGCATTACCACCACAGTTAAGAGCCACCTTTATATCAGGCAGTATCCCTGCTGTGCTCGAATACATGCACCACCCTACTATTGAAGTGATCCTGATTGGCGACAAAGTGTCTAAGAACTCAAAAATAACCGTGGGCAGTGAGGCTATCGCACAGATAAAACGCATCCGCGCCGATGTCTGCTTCCTCGGTGTCAATGCCATCAGCATTAAAGACGGCATCACCGACAGTGATTGGGATGTGGTTCACCTTAAAAAAGCAATGATCGAATCTTCCCGCAAAGTAGTCTGCCTTTCCATTGCTGAAAAGATCAACTCTCTTCAGCCCATCCATATCTGTGAAGTGAATAAGATCCATACACTCATCACTGAATTATCACCGGACGATCCGATGCTAAAGCCCTATCGTGATGCAGGTATTGAAGTACTCTAAACTTTATTAAGTCAATAATCCTATACCGGGAGGTTGCAATACCTCTTGAATAACCGTATTCTCTGTAACCAGCGGCCTTATCCTTGTGCAACTCATTGTATACAACGACTGTTTATAACTTAAAAGCTAAAAAACTCAGCTTATGAGAAAGACCCTTCGGCTGCTGCTGGCAGTGTTCCTGTTACTGCCAGGCGTTACCGTATCGTACGCGCAGGAACGAACCGTCATCGGAACCATTTATTCCGAAGACAATACCCCGCTCGTTTCCGTCACTGTTACCAACAAGACTACCAAAAAATCAGTAGTAACAAATCCTTCCGGCCGGTTCATCATCCAGGCCGCAAAAGGACAGGTACTCGCTATTTCCTATATTGGCTATGCCAGCAAGGAAGTTACAGTTGGTGACAATGCAGAGATCACTATCAAGCTCAGTTCATCTCAAAACCAGATGGATGCCGTGGAAGTTACCGCCCTGGGTATACCCCGAAGCAAAAAATCCCTCGGTTATTCTACCCAACAGGTAAAAGGGGAAGACCTCGCACAAGCACAAAGGGAAAACCTGCTCACTGCCCTGGCAGGTAGGGTGGCCGGTGTTACCGTCACTACCACTACAGGGTTGCCGGGCGCCTCCGTAGGCATCATGCTGCGTGGCGCTGTATCCATGGATGGCAGTAACCAGCCCTTATTTGTTATCGATGGTATGCCCGTTGACAACTCCACCTTTCACCAAAGCGCCCTCGTATCAGATGGGCCCAACCGCAATAACGACTATACCAATAGGTTGGGTGATATTAACCCCAATGATATTGAAAGCATCAACATACTGAAAGGTCCTGAAGCTACCGCCCTTTACGGTAATGCAGGAGCTTCCGGCGCTATCATCATCACTACCCGCAAAGCAAAAGCCGGTCGCAGCCTCACCTCTTATGACAATGCCTTTAGAGTTGAAAAAGTGACACGCTTCCCCGAAATTCAACAGATATATGGAAGAGGAACAGCTGGTAACAGAGATCTGTTGACCAGAACCTTTCTCGGTCCCAAGTTTGCCGACACAGCAACCCTTTACAACAATATTGAAGGTTTCTTCAAAAACGGTTTCACACAGAAACACAACCTGTCTGTTGAATCAGGCAGCGAGAAGAACTCTTACCGCCTGTCTACCAACTATGTTGACCAGGATGGTATCGTGCCCCAAACTGGCTACAGAAGATTCTCTGCACGCTTGACCGGTAGTGCGATCCTTTCTCCCAAATTTGACATCCAGTCTTCATTGAACTATGTAACCGTTAAAACACGGAAAGCTACCAAAGGTCAATTTGGCTTTTTGCTTAGCCTGCTTACCTGGCCCAGTGATGACAACATCAAAAACTACCTGAATCCCGATGGCTCCCGCAGGGAGATCAGCGAAGGGTCTACCAGCGAGATCGACAACCCCTATTGGGATGTGGAAAAAAACAGAAGCGAGGATGAGACCAATCACTTTATCGGTAATGTAAACCTGAATTTCAAGCCTTTCAAATGGCTCTTGCTGAAGACCACCCTGGGTGTTGACCAGCAAACCACTACTGGGTTTACTTTTATCAACCCCCAATCCAGGTCAGGTATTTCCACCGGTGGTAATATTGAAACCTTCACAGAGACCAATCTATTATACACTGGTCAGTTTACAGCGATAGCTACCAAACAATTCCGCGATGTAAGTACACAATTCGTTACCGGTTTTGCTTTCGACCAGAAAGAATATGAAGTAAACGCCATGCGTGGTGAGCGGTTTTACCTTCCTGAATACATCAGTATCAACAATACCGATCCCACTACTATGCGTTCAAAAAGTACCCTCAACAGGGTAAGGAATGTAGGCTGGTTTGGACAGGCACAGGCCGGGTATAAGGACATCATCTTCGCTACCCTCTCTGCCAGGTATGATGGCGCCTCCACCCTCGTAAGACCGGTAAGGCCAGAGACAACATTGGCCGAGAGGACAGACCCCGCCTTCTTCTTCTATCCTGCAGCCAGCTTAGCCTTCAACTTCTCAGAGCTGGAGCCATTCAAATCCATGTCATGGCTGGATTATGGTAAACTGAGGTTTTCCGCCGGTAAGACCGGTAAAACAGCCAAGTCGGCCTATGTAACAGACAACCGCTATGTACCTGTACAAACCACAGGTGGTGGTTTTGCACTCAGTGTGTATGCCGGCAACGAACAACTCACCCCTGAGTTTACCTACAACTATGAAGTTGGTACGGAAATGAAATTCCTGAAAAACAGGTTGGGTATCGATGTAGCCTACTACCATGTAGAAAGTAAAAGCCAGATATTAGCCCCCCGTGTTAGCTACGCATCAGGCGCCATTCTCAAATGGCTCAACGGAGGTACTATCCGCAACAGAGGCATCGAAGTAATGCTCACAGGTACTCCCGTAAAAACAAAAGACTTTAACTGGGATGTGACCGTAAACTTTGATAAGAACGTCAACAGGATCACCGCAATGCCCGTTGGTTTGCCCATGTTCTACATTGCCGATTATGACATGGTACCCTTTGGTGGTGTAAAAGCAATGTATCGCGAAGGCAACTCTATCAGCGCGCTCGGTGTAGAAGCAAGTGGTGCTACCGCCTTCCAAAGAAACAATGCAGGCCAGATCCTCATCAATCCATCCAGTGGATTGCCATACAGAGACACAGTTGGAAGCATGTTGGGCGATAGAAATCCCGACTTTAAAATTGGCTTCATCAATACCATCAGGTATAAGAACTGGAGCTTAAACTTTAACTTCGATATCCGCAAAGGTGGCGATATCTTCAATGCCAACGACCTGGTATTAAATAACATTGGCCTGGGCAAAAGGACTGCCGACAGAGAAACACCCCGTGTAATACAAGGTGTACTGAAAGATGGATTGGAAAATACAGCTAATCCCACTGCCAACACCATCAGCGTTACTCCTTATTATCAAAACGGGTATTACAACAATATCTACAACGTAGAAGATTATTTTGAGAGGGATATTAATTGGATCAGACTGAGAGATGCCACCCTTTCTTACAATTTTACCAGCTGGCTCACCAAAAAGAATTCCTTCTTTAAATCCGGCTCCATATTCGTTACCGGTACAGATTTATTCATACTCACCAATTACACAGGCGTAGATCCCAACGTAAGCGGCTTGACTGCTTCTGCTGGTGGTTATGGTGGCCAGGGTTATGATTATGGCGCATTGGCTTTGCCAGTAGGTATCAACTTTGGTCTCAGGGTTTCTTTCTAATTATCAAAATCAATGGATATGAAAAAATATAAGGTTCTATATATAACAATCTTACTTTTTACCATCACAGGGTGCCGGAAATACCTCGATGTCAATGTAGATCCCCGCACGCCTCAGCAAACTACTGCAGAAGCATTACTTCCACACATACAGTCCTATATGGGACATGCCCTCGGATTGGATGGTCGCTACACAGGTAAATACGTTCAAAACTGGGTAAGCAATGCTGCCAACGATGCAGTAGAAGGGCATGCGTCTGCAGGTGGTACTGAAATGTGGACCATGCATTATACCAAATTGGGATTGGCCATCAACCAAATGAAAACTGATGCCATTATTAACGAAAAATGGCACTATGCCGGCGTGGCCAATGCTTTAAGGGCCTGGAGCTGGCAATTGTGTACCGACCACTACGGAGAAATGATCCTGAAACAGGCGTGGGCACCAAATCGGTTTGTATTTGATTACGACTCCCAGGAGGAAATTTACAAGGAAGTAGAAAGACTATGCCTGGAAGCATTGGATTATTTCGCCAAGGAAACCAACAAACCGATGCTGGCTTCCAGTGATTATATCTTCAAAGGCAACAAAGACCGCTGGGTAAAATTTGTTTATGGTGTATTGGCCATCAATGCCAATCACATCTCCAATAAATCCACCTACAATCCGGCCAAAGTAATTGAATATGCCAATAAATCAATGGCTGATAATACCGACAATGCACGTATCCAGTACAATGGTACAGTGGGTGGGTCAGCTACCACTTCTGATGCTTTTGTTTTAGGTCCTAAACGCGCCAATCTCACCTCCCTTTCTTATATACAGTCATCGGTGATCCTTAACATGCTCAATGGCTACTACAGGGGTGTAACCATTGCTGATCCCCGGATCGGCAACATGTTACAGAAAAGCGCTGATGGCAACTATTATGGGGCCATCCCTACCTACGGTGATCCCAATGCCACACCCACCACCAATACCAAAAGGATTCCTGCTATAATCGGTGGATTTGCAGCTCCCTGGCCCGGCAGATACCTCTACCGCGATACCATCACCTTCCCCATCATGACCTATTCCCAGATCCAGTTCATCAAAGCAGAAGCTGCTTTAAAAGCTACTCAATTGGGCGTAGCCTATACAGCTTATAAAGAAGGTATCGATAAAAGCATGGATTTCGTGAGCGGCCTTGGATCAAGCACCATCACAGCCACCCAGAAATCTACCTACCTGGGCAGTGCTGCTGTAGCACAGACTGATGCAGACCTTACCCTCAAAGACATCATGTGCCAGAAGTACATCGCATTATGGGGTTGGGGATTTGAAGAGACTTGGGCCGACCTGAGAAGATATAACTACGATACTACTGTATTCAAAGGATATGTAATCCCCGAGTTGAATAAAATGAGCAGCAGCAATGATGGTCTGTTGGTACAAAGGTATAGACCTCAGACAACGGAATACTCCTACAACGTAAAAGCCTTAGAAGCAATCGGAGCCACCAGGGATAATTACCATACCGACAAAATGTGGTTTGTTAAACCGTAAACTAAACTAACATGAAAAGACTAGCATTATTTATATTGATAGCAGCAGCGGTAGGCTGTAAGAAAGAATACAAATCGATCTATACTTTTGAAGATAAGACCAACAAAGCCAAAGTTAAATTTGTACATGTAGTGCCCAATGCCTACCCCCTTCCCGACACAGCTGCACAGGGAGGCCTGCAACTGTATGTGAATGGCAATAAAATAACCGGGGCTACCAATGTAACATACGGTGGTGGTGTATTTCCCGGACTGGAATATAGCCTTTTACCTGCCGGCACAAATACCCTGAAAGCTGTTATACCTGCTGGCGGCACCAGGCCTGAAATACCAGTGTTAGACGTCCAGTTACCATTGGGCGATCAAAAGACCTATACTGCTTTTATGGTCGACTCCTTGCCCACCCCTTCCCTATTCCTGGTGGAAGAGAATTTTACACAGGTGGCAGATTCAGGAAAGTATTTCATACGCCTGGTCAATGCAACCATGGGTGCCCCTGCACTTGACCTGTATGGTACTACAGACGCCGCTACTATGGCATCTGCTGTACCTTACAAGGCAGCCAGCGAATTCAAACAGATATTTGTAGGAACAGGAGCGCGGGGCTTTGCCCTCAGGCTGCCCGGCAGTACGGTCAACCTGGGCACCTCAAGCATTACTCCCGTGGCTGGCAGGATGTACACCCTGCTCACCTATGGCGTAATTGGTAAAGGAGGCACCCGCAACCCAAGGCTCACTTTCTATACCTCCAGGTTCCAGACCTACGAGTTTTAATTGAAGGAGTAACAATCGCGCAGATTACGAAAACCGATAACGAAAAAAGGGCTGTCAGCTTTAAGTTGACAGCCCTTTTACTATTTTACAATTGACCTGTATTAACGCTTCGCTTCAATCCCCTCGTTGCCTCTTGCCCCCTCGCATGGCGGGGTTGCCTTGATGCCTTTCTTACCCCCAGGGCCAGTTATACGCCACAATGATCGCCGTAATAATACCCGCCAGATCGGCCAGCAAAGAAGCCGGGATCGCATACCGCGTGCGCTTGATCCCTACCGAACCAAAATACAAGGCCACCACATAAAAAGTCGTATCCGATGATCCCTGGAACATACAACTCAACCGGCCCACAAAACTATCAGCCCCGTTGGCTTTCATCGCATCGATCATCATCGCCCTCGAGCCGCTGCCACTGAATGGCCGCATCAGCGCTGTGGGTAAAGCAGGTACAAAATCAGTATTGACACCCAGTTGCGCAAAGAACCAGCGCGCTCCCTGCATAATATAATCAAACACTCCGCTGTTGCGCAATACACTAATGGCCACCAGCATCCCCACCAGGTAAGGAATGATCCGCACCGCCACATCAAACCCCTGTTTGGCGCCATCGATAAATGCATCATACACCGCTATCTTTTTATACATGCCGCCCAGGATAAACACCACAAAGAGCAGGAAGATCAGCCCCGTACTCAATACATTTGAAAAGATGGTAGCATGCTCCGTGCTCAGGTGCCGCAGGAAGAAAGCCAGTCCCCCAAGGACCAGCGAACCCACCAGGCTGAATATAATAATGGCCATCCACTGCCGGCTGCTGAAATGCTGCTTAAAAGCTGTAATGATCATCGCCACCATCGTGGCTACAAAAGTGCAGATCACACAGGGAATAAAGATATCCGTAGCATTCTTCGAACCCACGATCACCCGCTGCGCGATCACACTTACCGGGATAATGCTCAATCCCGAAGCATGCAGCACCATGAACATGATCTGCGCATCAGAAGCCGTTTCCTTGTCCTTATTCAGCTCCTGCAGGCTCTCCATCGCCTTCAGGCCAAACGGCGTGGCCGCATTGTCCAGCTGCAGCAGGTTGGCCGAAAAGTTCATCATCATATGCCCCATCGCCGGGTGGTTACGGGGTACCCCCGGAAACAGTTTACTAAAAAAAGGTCCTACGATCCGCGACAATACATTGATTGCGCCCGCCCTTTCCCCGATCTGCATAAAACCCAGGAACAGCGCCATTACACCAATCAGTCCAAGCGAGATATCAACCCCCGTCTTGGCCGTTTCAAAGACCCCGTCAATGATCGTTTTGAACACCACCACATCTCCCATACACAGTCTTATCAGGGCCACTACAAAGGCGATCAGGAAAAAAGCGATCCACAGAAAATTTAATACCATATGGAATGGTTATAAGTTGTTGGTTTGATCCTTCAGGTTAAAGCGTTGAAGATAACCCAAACTACGGGAAACTTCCCGATTTCATCCCTTAAATTGGTTCCTGACAGCCACTGTTGTACATTTAGGAGGTCCAAAAGCTATATACCCTTATGTCACTATCTAAATTGTTCGTATCCGCCCTACTGATCTCTGCCTGCCAGCCAACCCTGGCGCAGGAGCAAAGAGAAACCTCAAAACCAGCAGCTGTTTACCATATCCCTTTTCAACTAACAGCTTATAATAATATGTCCGTACAGGCCGTCCTGAACAAAAAAGATACCGTTCATTTAATGTTCCATACTGCTGCCAGTGCCGTTACCCTAATAGAAGTAACCACCCAACGTTTAAACAGCCTGCACTTCGAAGGCACCGATACGGTAAAAAGCTGGGGAGGAGCCAGTAATTTTTCCAGGTTTAGCAGAAACAATGTATTGCAGATAGGACAAATGGAATGGACGGGTGTACCCATTGGGGAAAACAAAAACTCAGGGCAATTCACTGATGGTAAATTCGGAACAGACCTTTTCCAAAACAAGGTCATAGAGATAGATTTCGAAAAAGGAGTGATCAAAGTGCTTGCTGCACTTCCTGCCAATACCCGGAAATATGAAAAGCTCAAACTAACATTCGACAATGACATGCTATTCCTGGAAGCTGAATGCCAGATCGGTAAAGCAACATTTAAGAATAAGTTCCTGATCCACTCAGGTTATGCAGGAGCAATACTGTTCGATGACAAGTTTGCCAGCGAGACCAATATTGGAGAAAACTTACCCATTATCAGCACGAAAGAATTAAAGGACTCTTACGGTAATGTGCTGAAGACACAAAAGGCTATCCTGCCCACACTGAAGATAGGCAATGCTGCTTTATCTGATGTGCCCGTGGGTTTCTTTCAGGGGGCCATCGGACGGCAAAAGATGAGCGTCATGGGCGGTGACATCCTGAAACGGTTCAACATCATTATTGATGCTCAACGGGAATACGTTTACCTGAAACCCAACAAACTGGCCAAACAAAAATATACAGACATCTAACCAGCAGTCTTATAATTCAATCTTCGTACCCAGCACCTCAAGGAAAGCTGCGATCCATTTTGGATGGCCGGGCCAGGCCGGAGAGGTTACCAGGTTGCCATCTACTACTGCTTCCGTAGCTGCCACATTCATGTATTCTCCGCCGGCCAGCGTTACTTCCGGACCTACTGCATAATAAGCCGTTAGTTTACGTCCTCTTACTACATTGGCAGCTGTAAGTATCTGTATACCATGGCATACAGCCGCAATAGGCTTATTGAAATGATTGAAATGGTGTACCAGATCAATTACCCGGGGAGTCAGCCGCAGGTATTCAGGCGCACGTCCACCTGCTATACAGATCGCATCATAATTCTCGGGGTCTACCTCATCAAAGGAATAGTTCAATTCAAAAAGGTGGCCGGGCTTTTCACTGTAGGTTTGTGCCCCGTCAAAATCATGGATTGCCGTTTGCACTTTATCCCCTTTTTGCTTGCCTGGGCATACCGCATGTACTTCATGACCTACCATCAACAACATCTGGAAAGGGACCATCGTTTCATAATCCTCGGCATAATCGCCCGTGAGGAAAAGGATTCTCTTTTTACCCATAGTTTTCCGTTTTAGTCCCTGAAGTTACCAATAAATCAATTGAAGCCCGGCCACCTGAGGTTAACAGTCCGTTACCTCATCAATCATAAAACATCCTCATTCCAGGGCCATACGTATAGCCTGCTCCACAGGACTGCCGCCCTCTTCAGGCCCACTGATCACCAGATCATGCCTCAGTAAAAGCGGCGGTTGCGCCATAAACCGGGGCACAGTACCATGATGTGGTTGTGCAGCATGTACCAGGAATGGATGACAGCAATAAACCGTGCCTGCTTCACCCGTGGCCAGTATTTCTTCCCTGGCCGGTAATGCAGGCAACCCTTGTGCAAGTTCCATGAACGAAAGCCCCTCTTCACCGGCCGGCTGCAACATCCTCGCCACATCCAGGTGCGATCCCACACGTATCCGCGTAGGAGCATCCCGTTCTCCAACATCCGAAAAAAGGAACAACATCAACAGTCCCCTCCCTTTTGATCGTACATTAATACGCCAGTCGAAGTAATTACCCGGATCAGCTCCCGGAAAACTGGCATCTACATGCCAGCCCCCGTCTCCAGGATCAACAGCAGATGGAAAGCGTATTGGGAAAGACCCCATACTTGTACAGGGCACCCACCTCTCTTTACCTACCAGTTGATCAAAAGCCTGGTGAAGAATGGCCGTATTGGCTGCCTGGATAAAAGGTTCCTGTGTGTACATGCCAAGCCGCACTACCGGCTTTGTCCATGTTTGCGGATCGTTCGGATCGCAGCCCGTGTCCTGCCAAAGTATTTGCCGGGCTTTTTCCGCTATGGTTGTTGAAAAGGCGTTGTTAATACGAATAAAGCCGGTATGAATAAATGCTTCCAGCTGATCGCTATCCAGCAATGCTTGCATATACTTAATTTTAATAGTGAAGACCTACGTTTAGACTGTAGTTGTATAATGATAATAATGACACGCTAACCCCGCCCCAGGGAGAGGTGATAAGTCTGGGTGACTTGATCAAGAAGTATTAAAGTGTAGGAGACATCCTCATAGGAACAAAAGTAAAAAATAATTTTAAACCCTGAAACATTTGCCTGGTTATATTACCCCCTTCACCTATTTCGAAAGCCCCTGCGCCGCCTGTTGCAATTCCTTCATCTTAACGGCATATCGCTTACCGAGTTCCCTGGCAGCAGCTGTATTAAAATGCAAATTATCGCCCTTATGCCCCAATCCTTCGGCACTCACCACAGCGCTGAATGCAATACTGTCCGGCACCTGCTTCAACATCGCATTGAAGTGGGAGAAAGCCGGCCGGTAATAACCCAACTCTCCCACTACCACTGGTACATCGGGGACATGAAGCTCCACCCTTATTCGTTTTATGAGAGCTTCCAGTTGTGACATATAAGTGGGGCTGACAGAAAAACTCCCTGAATTGGATTCCCCCTGATGCCAGAGTATCCCTTTCAATACACCGTATTTCAAGGCTTCTTTTAGCCGGACCATGGCATCATCATAAGGATGCGTTTTAGTGATCGAATCATATGCCCCCGGCACCCAAAGCGTGATCGAAGTGCCGCCTACAGCTGCCGGCACCAGGCCAATCCTGACAGCCCCATCCGCCGGCAACATGCTTTCCGCAAAGCTGATGCCCGGTCCTACCCCGGCTTCCTTTTTATCGAAATGCAAGGGATCTGTAGCAGGTACAAACTGTCTGTTCTTATCCAGCATCAGGATACGCGGCCGCTGTACTTTACTGATCGAATCTACAGCTCCCCTTCCTGCCATATTCGATTGACCGATCAACAGATAAATATGAAATGTTGTATCGGGTTTGCCCGCAGGAGACTCTTGCGCCATAACGGATTGAATTAAGATAATTGATAAAGTAATCCCTGTCATCAGCCCTATAACAAATTTCATATGGATTATTTACGGGTAAATATACTCTATGCTTTCATTTTTTTGTCCGGTCATGAACTTCTGTTATATAAATACAACAAGGGTATGGACAACCTTGCATTGGCACAAAAGCTGGCCAAAGCCCCTATATTGGCCACCGAGGCGATCACATCAAAGGGCTCTTACTTTACCACTGCCCCAATAAAAAGCCCTTCAGCTCAAATGACCTGAAGGGCCTGCTTATACTATTCCCCATGAGATCAGGGTGCGATCCAGATAGACATCTCGTCAAAATCCTGACCATGACAACAGGAATACGATCCCAGGTAGGTAAACCAGGGATATCCTGTATTGGTGAAGCGCAAGGTTATATATTCTTCCCCTGATCCGTTGATACCCTGATCAATAACATCGGCATAACCCGGCATAAAACCCAGGTCATCCCATTGGGCGTTGTAAGAGATATAGGGTGCACTGGGCATTACCGTATAGGTAGCCGTATCCCCCACTCTAACGTAAGTGGGCCCATTGATATTAACCGTACACCCGTCGGGGCAATGTTGCGCCCTGGCAATATTGACGGACACGAGGAAAATGCTGGCCAGCACCAACACTCTTACAGAGAACTTCAAAAACGAACTGGAACTAACTGAGCGGCGAAAGGCGGGAAATACTTTCATACATTGTTTTTATTCATGAAGGATAAGTTACCGTAATCGCCTGCCATAGCTGGCGATATACAAACAATTTACTTCGAATAAGTGACCCCTCCTTTTTCATGATTGGCAAAAACATAAGCTGGATTGACTTATCTTGGAGCCAGGTCCATGAATCTTGTAGTCAGCTAAATCATTTCCCCATGAGAAACCAATCTGACTGTAAAGACTAAATTACCTTTTATGAGAAAGCCCTTCTTACTTTGCCTTACCGGTGCCCTGGTAGTTCAATTAGCGGCAGCCCAATCACCAGATATCCTTACCGTCAGGAAATACGCAGCTAAGAATGCCGTCAATACGATCCATGAATTTGTCGAATTGTTGACAATCCCCAATGTGGCAGCAGACCCGGCCGGCCTGCAAAAGAATATAGACAAAGAGTGCCTCCCACTTCCTTTCCCCGGTAATGGCAATATCCGGTTAAGCAATTTATTCGACGGCATAGAGACCATGGCAGCCATCATGCTGATGAGTAACAAAAATTGAGTAATAGGGACAAATACCTTTATACCCGCACAACAGCAATACAGGCAGCAAGCAGCGTGGCCACGATCAATGTGTAGTAGGCCCAGCGGCTATAGACCTTACCACCATACCGTATATTAAGGATCGTCACAAGGGCAAACAACCCCGTTTTAGGCACCACCTTGTAGTAATTCACATGCGGGTATTTCATGATCACCAGCACAATACCACTCACCAGCAGTACAATACCCAATATAAGCCCCAACGCGCCCCGCACACGCGTATCATAATCCCGCCATTGAGCCAGCAGCGTACAGAGATAAACAGCAAAAGCAATAAAGTGGATCAACAGGATCACATTAAAGAGTAACATGAGCAAATTGTTTAAAGCATGTAAAAGAAGATGATCACCCGGCATCAGGCCGGGCAGGCAACAAAGGTAAAAACAGGCTTTGGCCAGTTCATTCACCTGGGTTAATAAATCACAGGGAAAGTCTTTTTCTTATACGGCTTAAGGAAGGAGGTTTCACACCTACGTAAGAAGAAATATAGTATTGGGGAATACGCTGCTGCAGATCGGGATAATCCCGCACAAAATGGAGATAGCGCTGTTCTGGTGTGTCGGTATAGATAGAGCTTATTTGAGCCAGGGCCTGCAAATAAAGGTGCTCGCAGATCAGGCGGCCAAACTTTTGTCCTTCTTTTACTTCCGTATAGAGCCTTTGCAGGTTATCATACGATATCACCAGTATTTCGCTGTCCTCCAGGCACTGTATACTGCGTTGTGATGCCGAATGATCCAAAAAACTTTGGTAGTTGCTGGTAAATTCATTTTCCTTTCCAAAATGCAGCGTTATTTCCTCCCCATTGTCTTTGGTACCGCAATAACGGATCAGGCCTTTTTCAATAAAGCCTACTTCACGGCATACCTGTCCCTCACGTAAAAAATAATCTCCCTTTTGATAGGTTTTACCAACACAAAGTGAGGATATAAATTCCTTCTCCGCGGTATCAAGACGGATAAAATATTCAATGGCAGTAATAAAGTGCTCATGCATCCTGGCAAAAATAGTAAAAAGGCGGCCAACCCGCTTATCGTGACAAATACAGAAACCCGGCTACAAGCTTCTTACAGCTTAGCCGGGCTTATACCATCAATGATGATCCTGGTCTTATTTAACGATCTGAAAATAACAGTAGACGATTAAGGCATCCACTCAAGCTTCGACTCACCGTAACAATTAGTAGCGCTCATGGTCATTTGAACGGATCCCCAATAACGGCTGTAAAAGGCGCCACTGCTATAGGAAGGTGAGTTATTACCCGTCCACCAGCTGTACTCGCCAATAAGTATATCGCCATAAGCAACCGCACTGCCGGCGCTGGAACTACCTGTAAAACTATACCAGGAACAATCAAATTTTATATAACTGCAGGTCGCATTGATACTCACCGATGTTCCGGCATAACCTACCATTGGATTACAATAAATCACTTCCTGGTAAGCAAAACTGCTGGTCACGGATGTAAAAAGTATGGCAAAAGCTAAAAGGATCTTTTTCATAATGATGGAATTTGAATGATTTAATGATTAGCGACAAAGGATCTGACCAGTCATCAATTAATGGTATAACTTATTTATTGCTTCGATTGCTCCAGGGTTGTTTTTATATGATCCACTTTTACCGGATAGACTTTTTCAAGTGCGGTTATCAGTGCTTGCTCTTGTTGGGAGAAGAGCAGTTCCCTGATCCCTTCTTTGGCATATTTGTAAGGTGTAGGTCCGGAACCACTTTTCGAGACCAGGTATATTACCAGGTGCTGCCCATTTTCCTCAATGGGTATGGATATGCCTCCCGGCCCCAACCGGGCGATGGCATCAATAACAGCTTTGCTATATAGGGTATCTTTTACCTGTACCGCTACCCTTTCTCCTATTGGCAAAGGTTTCCCCTTCCCGTCCATCTTGTGCGTATGGTGATCTAAGATCAGTTGACGGCCTTCAAAAGCACGCTGCTTATTGGAATATTTATATAATAACAACTCAGCGGATGCAAAGCAGTTGAGCTCCTTTTGATGCTCCTGGTAATACCTTTCCAGGTCTGCCTCTCCAATGGATATCTTCGGATAAATTTGCTCTTGTTTAAAGTGTTGTATGAAAATACCCTGCTGATACCGCTTTTTGAGCTGTTGATAAGCCGAATCCGTATCCATCCCCATTTGTTGCGCCTGGGCAAACAAACTGATACCGACCAGGTGGGCATGGAGCATTTTCTTTACATCATCAGGTTTGGAAAGAGATCCGCTAAACATGGGCTGACATTGAACAAATTCCATAAGATCAGCTGCCTTATACCTGCTATGTGTACCAGCAAATTCGTACTCCATAAGCAGCAGATCGGGATCCACACCCCGCCATGTTCTTTCCTTCACATCCGCTTTGCTTGCTATTTGGGCAATGGCCTCTTCCTGTAATTGAGGTTTCATTTCCCGCAACACCTGTTGCTGACTTTCGCGGATATACTTTTCCTTTAAACCAAGCAGCAGTTCTTCGCGGATAGCCTGCTGTTCCTGTTCAACAGGCCCTGGCGTTATAGCTCTCTTATCTGCCACATGCACCAGGAAAAACCCCGATAAGGTTTCAATGGGACCCCACACTTCCCCCACACGGGCCTCTGCCAACGAAGGAAGGTAAACACCAAGCGGAAAAAAGGGATAGCGACGAAAACCACGGTAAAAGTTAACCTGCGGATCTGCCTTTGTTTTTTCCCGGACAGCATAAAAATCGCGGGCAGTAGCCAACGGCCGGTTAGCGGTACAATATTTCTTCACCAATGCTTCATTGGGAAAATAAAGGGACTCTAATTGATATTCCTGCGTACGCATGGCCTGCGCCTTTCGGATATCTTCGGAAGAGACCTGCAGTAAAGGCTTCACTTTTTTATTCCAGAGATAGCCATCCACCGACGATACATAATAACGTAGAGCATAGTCCAGTTGCCGGTTCAGCAGTTCAATAGTATCATACCCATGTTCCCGGGCATAAGACAGTATGCTCCCTTCTTCCACCAGCCTCATTCGCAACTGTTCATCCGTTAATGCTTTATAGGTAGCACCCTGACTTATAGATTCAAATTCCGTACGGCTCAGTCGATAGGTACCGATCTGCAGCACCGTGTCGTCGGAGCTGGCAGGGTTGCAGCCACCTGTTATCCCTGCCAGCAATGCCAACAAACATACAATTCTGATCAACATCATAGGATCGAGTTGGATATGCCTTGTGCCTTACTTCGTATTTGCCTTCAGTGATTCGGCCACCGAAGCATAAGCCAGTTTGCGTACATAAGCTTCTGTCCAGATACCGATAGGCTCACCGGCGCGCCAGCTCGAGTTGGCCGGGCTATCCAGCGGGCTCCAGATCGTAATGCCATAACGCTGTTTGGCAGGGATCAGTTCAAAATACTTATCGATCACATACTTATACATCTCCGCCTGTGCCTTGTAGTGCTCAGCAGTAGCAGCCGTGGTCTTTACGCCTACACCAATATCCAGTTCGGATATTTTGATGAGTTTGCCCGTACCAGCCAGCAGCTTGAACATCTCCGAAATGTTATTTTTGTCAGCAGTGATGGAGATATGCATTTGCGTTCCAATGCCATCTACCTTACCGCCCTTGCTTTCAATGTATTTCGCATACTCGATCAGCCCCCGGCATTTATCGAGGTTGTATTCCAGGTTGTAATCGTTGATGAAGAGCGTATCATTGGCATTGCCGTATAGGCGGGCCTGCTTAAAGGCCATAACACCATAATCCTTCCCCAGGTAATCCTGCCAGTAAAATTCATCGGCAGCCAGCGTTCTGCCAACACCAGTCTTCAGTTCATAGGGTTTACCATCATCCATCGGTTCATTCACCACATCCCAGGCCCTCACATATGGTTTGCTCACTTCCAGCATGCCCTTCATCCATTTATCAAGCGCCCCCGTAATGATAGTCGTTTTTTCAAAGGGTGATTTTTCTGCTATTGTCGTTGTGCCGCCTGTTGCCTTACTGCTTTTGAGTACTACATCATCGATATACACGGTACCAGCAAATTCACCATAACTGAATATCAACCGGCTCCGGTCTGCCGACGTAGTGGGCGTAGCGATCGTCACCAGTTTCCAGTCCGTTGTTACTGCCACCTGTCCAAACCCATTGGAAGAATAATCGGCACTTTGCAGCTCTGGCCGGATAATGCCTGCAGCCGTACCCTTCACCCAAAAGCTCAGTTCATAGGTTTCCCCATTGTTCAGGTTAGCAGCAAAAGGATAACTCGTTTGCACGTCCCAATAATTGGCAGATTTCGTGGGATTGGTCACAAAGAATGCTTTCCCTTTATTACCCACGCCCATACCATCGGCCGTGATGCCGCGGGTAGAAGCACCACCCCAGCCTCCCCAGCCCGTGCCGGTCTCAAAATCACCACCCGCCACCAGGTTATTGATCGCAGGCGTGCCCTGCGTGTCAAACACATACAGGTTGTTCACATCGACAGTATAAGTAACGCCCGGTTTATACCCCAGGTCAATATGCAGCTTGATATTATCACCGGCAAAATCATTGATCTGGAAACGGATCTCTTTCCAGGAGATGCCTGTAGTAAAAGTAGCCGTAGCAGTGCCCGATTTGGTCCAGTCGATGGAAGGC
Organism: Paraflavitalea soli; assembly: GCF_003555545.1. Lineage (GTDB taxonomy): Bacteria > Bacteroidota > Bacteroidia > Chitinophagales > Chitinophagaceae > Paraflavitalea > Paraflavitalea soli. The sequence goes on from NZ_CP032157.1 coordinate 3,155,114, forward strand.
GTATTGTTATTCAACCCTTCAAAAGCTATACGGCCTTCGCCGGCTATGTCCGACTTAATATACATCACTACTTCATACTTGTGTGCTTTGTTCACCGCAATGGAAGGTGTGATCAATTGCAGGTCCGTAGCCGCAGCTGAACTCCCCGTTGATACCAGCTTTATTGCCTTATTGCCCGTTCCCATACCTTCGGCATCTGCTACAGTAATACCCGCACCAACGCTGGCCCGGTTCCAGCCGGTAAAACTTTTATCCTTCAATCCCGCCAGGTTCAGGTCATTGGCATAGGCCGGAGAGGTCACCACCAGTGGTGAAATCAGCCCATTGAGGTAAGCGGCATTCTGGTTGGCATGCCATACAAGGGTATGACCATACACCGACATGCCTGCCTGACCAGCTGTTTGCAGCAGGGCTTTTACTTTTGTCAGCTCCAGGTTGCCATTGGCCTGCACCACCGCACCGTGCTTCATTTCATAACCCAGCACTATTTCGTCGAAGTTCTTATTGGCCAACCTGTATTTTACTCCTTTATCGAGGTATTCCTGCAATCCAAGCGCTACCCCCCATTTGAAGTTGGGATGCGCCGCGCGGTTGATATAGCTTTTCAATGCCGGGTAAGCATCGATATCTTCCTGCGCAGCAACCGTTGCCGGCTTGTCCACGCTGAACTCAGCCGCTTTGTATTTGTTGCAGGCAGCCATCGCCACTAAAACAGTGAAGCCGGCTGCAATCTTGTGTAGACTATTCATAACGTTTACGTAAATTAAATATGGCAGAATAAATTACTTGGCTACTGGCGTAAAGGTCTCCATCGTTACAGAACGATCGCGCATCACCAGCGTATCCGTAGATGCCACCTGCATATCGGACAAGGTAACGTTGTAGTTCAGGTAAAGCGCATCCCGGTCTTTGCTGCCCCAACTGTTCTTTTCTCCCCTTTTCACAAACTGGCCGCTGCCTGTAGCTGTGAAACTGCCGTTGGCAGCAGCAATGGTACATTTACCGGCATCATCGAATGTGAGTACCAGCGGGCAGTTAACATTCACCCCGTTCTTGTCCTTAAATACCACGGTGAATTCAAGCGCTTTCCGTGTGCGGGTATACAATTTATTCACTTCATCATCTTCTACATAGGGCATGTGCCGTACGATCGTTTGGTTCACACCGCCCGTTATCACATCTTTACCCCGGCGCAGGTAATTACCATGCCAGGTATTCACATACTTGATCGCATACAGAATAAAGTCCTTGCCTTTCAGTATAGAGTCGGCACCCGATTTGTCAACTATTTTTAAAGGGATCACGTAGGTGTTTTTGATCGCTTTGGGATCATTAAAAAATGCCTCCGTCAGTTGCACATCTACCCCACCTGTGAGCTCCCCTTCCGGGATCACAATGCTATTGGCAGCCAGTGTATAATAATTATTGGGCATGGGCAACACTTCATCTTTGCCTGCACCAAACAAAAGACCCGTACCCAATAAGGAATTGTCGGCTACGATCCCAATGTTAAGGTTCTTCTTGCTGGAATACACACCGCCCGTAGTGGCCATGATCCTGCACTTGCCCTGGTTATCGAGATCGGTATTGAAGATATCTTCCCCAAAGGTGATGGTACGCACGGGATACTGGTAGGCGAAATACACCGTCTGGTATTTGTAATCCGGAAATTCAACGTCTTTGTTGCAGGCCGCCAGCACAAAGAGTCCTATGATCGGTAACAGAATCTTTTTCATCTTTACTATTTTCAATTGAATACTAATCGTTGATTAAGTCCCTCCTCACTCCTACCTCCATCCCTGGTTTTGCTCCAGGGCACCGAATTTCAGTATCTCGAGGTATGGAATAGGACCATAGATCATAAAAGGCTGAAATTGCCTGCTCTCTACATCTATGATCGTGGGAATGTTATTGCTGATACTCACTCCTTTTGCCGTTTCCGTAAGAGGTGCTTTCCAGCGGCGCAGGTCCCAGAAGCGGAAACCTTCAAAGCAAAGTTCCAGCCTCCGTTCGTTGTGGATCAGTTCCCGCATTTGCTCTTTGCTTGCCTTCGCTGTTTCCAGGTAAGCATCGTTGTTCGTAGTCCCTATACCAGCTCTTTTACGGATGGCCTTGATCACATCATAGGCAGAGAAAGCATTACTGCCTGTACCCATGGGGCCCCAGGCCTCATTGGCAGCCTCGGCATAATTGAGGAAAAGCTCTGTATACCGGATATGCGGTTTGTAATGACGTTGGTTATTGGCCGAGTTGGGATTGAGGTTCACATCCTGGCGCAGCAATTTGCGCAGGTAATATCCTGTCCGTGTGGAAGTCTCTACTTTATTCAACCCATCATTAGTGGCGCCATCGGCTGCTGTATTGATCACCGTAGCATTGGGGCCTGCTGTTCCACCATTCACCAAAATGAATTGCTTCAAACGGGGATCACGGTTATTATAAGGGTTGGAAGCTACATACCCGCTGGCAGCATCGGAAATGGGATACCCATTAAGCATTGGGAAAGCATCCACCAGGTTTTGTGTTGGGTTGATACGGCCGTTCCCAAACAGCGTGGGAGGATAATTGGCCTGCTCCAGGTCGCGATTATCACCGTAATTGTTTCTCCAGAGTATTTCAGGAGGATTGGCGCCATCGGCCAGTCCCGAGATCTCAGCGCCATCTGAAAACCACGTAAGGCCTTTGGGCGCCAATGCACCCACACCACCTTTGAGGGTCAGTACTTCACCAGCATAATTGGCTGCATCGGCCCAGGTGGTGGAGCTACCTGTGCTGAAGGCCGGACTCGCCGCCAGCAAAGCCGCTTTCGAACGGATGGCCTTTGCAATACGGCCAGTGAGCAAGCCTCTGAAAAGTGTACCAAATACCCGGTCATATTGCTCTTTGGAAATAGCACCATATTTGGCAGGTACGGGGTTTGCGGTATTGGTAATGTTTTCATAATCCAGCGGCAGCAAAGCATCAGCCTTGTCCAGGTCACTATAGATCTGCTTCATACAATTTTCAAAGCTGGCCCGGGGCTGGTTAAAATCCGTATTAGGGTTCTGCACATCCAGCATGAGCGGCACACCCATCAGTTGGCCACTCTCTCCTACCCCTGCATGCGCCTGCAACAGGTGATAGAAGAACAGGGCGCGTAAACCATAGGCTTCCCCTTTTACCCGCATGCCAAACAGCTTGCTCGTGGCCGCATCAGATGCCCATTGCACCGAATCTACATCACGCAGCATGATATTGAGGTATTGAATGGCTGCATAACAGTTCTGCCACTGATTAAGGGGGTTGTTATTGGCTGCCCATTGTCCGTTGGCCATTTTCAGGAAACCATTGGTCTGGTCGTTGGTCACTGCATCATCTGTCGCTACATCGTTGAACGACCAGCCGTTGGTCGGTATACGGTTGTAGCCATTGAGCAGCACACCAAACGGGAAACGGGCGTCATTGGCAGTAAAGTCATCCGGGTTCAGGTCCCGGTTATTTTCGATCGCCGGCTCCAGCAGGTCCTTGCAGCTACTCAGCAGCAAGACAGAAGCCAGCAGGATGATGATATTTCTCTTCATGTTACGTATACTTGATTGGGTATTTCAGCATTGCGTTAAAACAATGCTTTCACACCCAGGTTATATAAGCGGGTTTGCGGCGCGCTGCCAATATTCATTTCCAGGATCTCACGCTCGGTAGAAATAGTAAGCAGGTTGAAGCCACTTACATACACGCCTAATTCCTTTACAAATTTCTTCGCACCCAGCACCCCACTCAGGTCATAGGACACCTGCACTTTGGCCAGGTCAAAACGATTGGTCTTGTACAACCAGAAGTCAGAAGCGCGGAAATTGTTATCACTGTTGGTAGTGGTAAGCCTGGGGTACCTGGCAGTCTCAGCAGTGGCCGGCGTCCAGCGATCCCGTACTACGATGGAATATTTGTCTTCCCCATCTACCCAGAAATAAGAACTGTTCTTCATGCCATAGGCGCCGTAACGGCCCACACCCAATGCCAGGAAGGAGAAGTTCTTCCATTGGGCGCCCAGGTTGATGCCCAGCGTTAAGGGGGCGCCATACCAGCCGCCACGACCCAGGAACACTTCATCGCGTGCATCGATCGTCCCGTCTCCGTTCTGGTCTTTGTATTTGATATCGCCTGGTTTTACTTTGCCAAAGGATTGCGCCGGCGAGTTTTTAACATCATCGGCATCTTTGAAGAAGCCGAGATTTTGTAGTCCCCAGATCGCGTCCAGCGGTTTGCCCTGGCGATTCTGGTAGCTGTTCTCATATATTTCAGCCCGTTTGGTAGCCGTGGTTTTGTAATAAGCAGCTACCACGCCAAGCGTCCAGTTTATTTCCCCCAGCTTTTTGTTCAGGCTCACATTGAAGTCAAAACCGATGCGTTTATCGTCATTATAGTTTACAAAAGGAGCGAAAGAAGAAACAGGCCAACCCGTGGTGAAATAGGAAGGGTACAATACATCAGGCTGAATGATATTGCCCGTGATCTTGTTCACAAAGAAATTAGCATCCAGCTTCACCAGCCCTTTAAAGAAAGAGCCATCCACCCCTATACTGATCTCTTCGCGCTTGGGAAAGGTCATCTCTAAATTTTCTTCTCTCCTCGACTCTGTAGCCTGGACACCGGTACCATCTTTCCAGCCAAACCAGCTACCCAGTGGTGTATATGTTCTCTGGTACAGGTAATAGGACGCAATATCAAGATCGGTGTGCAGGATGCCGGCAGATGCTGTCAGGCGCAGGTTATCTACCACGGAACTTCCGCGCAGAAAAGACTCATTGCTGATGCGCCAGCCCAGTGATACCGTGGGCGAAAAAGCCTGGCGCTTGCCTTCGGGCAGTTTGGCACTGTGCACCACCGCACCGCTGAAGTCGGCATAATAGGTCTGCTTGAAATTATAACCCAACTGCAAGCCCAGGTTGGCATTGCTGGTAGCATGGTACACGGCCGATTCCGATTGTTGCCAGCCGTTCACCAGCAACACGGCAGAGAGGTTGTGCGTGTTCCGGATAGCGTTTACATAATTGAACTGGCCTGTTGCCGAGACCGTTTGCCGGTACCAGCTATTGCTTACGTTCTGTATCCCTGAAGTAGCATCCTGGCCGTACTGGGTCAGGTTGCTGATAAGGTCTACGCCCGAATAAGTGTTCCAGGTGGGTGCATATACCGTGTAATTATTATTATAGGCCAGGTTGTAGGAAGCATTGTAATCCACCGCAAAAGTCGACTGGAAAGAAAGTCCTTTCAGCACATGGCGCAGGTCGGCCTTTACTCCCGTGTTGAACTGGAATTGGCGGCTGGTATATTTATTATTGCCTCCGGCGTAGATAGCGGCAAATGGATTCGTTTGATCCAGTTGTGTGCCACCCAGCAGATACTTGCCATCAATGATGTGGTTGCTGTTCTTCACCAACACCTGCGAAGCCTCATCTTCCGGTTCGATCATACTAAGGGGAATGAGCGGAGCAAAACGGTGCGGGCGTAAAGTGGCGGCACTACCCCAGTAATTGGTATTAACCCCTTTGCCGGTATAGAAAATGGCCGTGGCATCTACATAAGCCGTGATATAATCGTTGAGGTTGATATCTACATTGCCACGCAAATTGAGGCGGTCGGCCCGGTCGTTCTTAATGGCTTCGCCAAAATTGAGCAGTGACCCCGAAGTCTGGTATCCTACATTCGTATAATAACGTGCTTTTTCATTACCCCCTGAGATCTCCGCTGTCACATCATAGCGGCCGAAGGCCTTGCTCAGGTATTCATCAGAGTAATAATCTACATTGGGATAACGGAAAGGATTCTTGCCCGAGGCGTAGTTATAAATCGTCTCAGGGCTATACAATTCCGTCAAACCATCGTTGCGCCTGGCCTCATTGTACAGGCTCATGTATTCAGCCGAACCCAGGTATTTGGGATACACTTTGGGCACTTGCATGCCCGCATTGGCCCTTACATGGATCTGTTGATCGCCTGCTTCACCTCGTTTCGTAGTAATATACACCACCCCTTTAACAGCCCGGCTTCCGTAGAGCGCCACCGCATTGACACCCTTCAGGAAGGATATCTGCGCGATCTCCGTGGGCAATACGTTGCCCGCCTCACGGGGTACCCCGTCGATCACCAACAGGTAACTGCCCATACCCCACATGCTGTTGCCATTAAAACCATTGGCCCAGGCCTCCATATTCTCCAGGCTATAGGTCATATAGTTTTGCTTCATTTGTGCAGGCACATCAACGACCGACACGCCTCCCAGCAGGTCATTTTTATTCACCTTGCGGAAAGCTACCTGTACCCCGTTGTCCCCTGCTTTGGGTGCCACCGTGGCCGTGCTATCCTGTGCCTGTGCTACCGGCATGGCCACCGCCAGCCCTCCGCACATGCACATTATTTTTATATACTTCATGATTTCTTGTTTATCTGTATAAAAGCCTACTCAAAAGCTTCTGAATTCTGTATTCTAAATGCTGTCTTCTCTCCCCTACCATCCCGGGTTCTGTGCAAACTCCAGGTACATATTGGCATCCGCATTTTTTAACGGAAACCAATAATGCTTCTCTGTATACTTACGCTCCAGGATCGTTACCTCCCGCAGGTTAAGCACCTTGTTGTTCTTAGGATCGGCTGCATTGAATCCGGGAGCCCGGTCAAATTCAACAGATTTCTTCAAGGTATACGGGCTTTGGATCAACAACATCCACCTGCGCAGGTCATTGAAACGATGTCCTTCATAAGAGAGCTCTACTGCGCGTTCGCGCCGCAGTTCAGGCATGAAAGCATCGAGTGATCCCAGGAATTGAGCGGCCACCTGGCCCACACCTGCCCTGTTCCGGATCACATTGACCGCGTCCACCGCCGTCTTGCCATAATTACCGGCTTTGCCAGTCGGTGCTCCATATCCTTGCGCGGCGGCCTCGGCATACATTAAGTACACATCTGCCAGGCGCATATACGGCAGGTGAATATTCAAAGCTCTGTCATAACTCCAGCCATTATCAAATACATTCGCCGTGATGGGAATGAATTTATACAGCAGGTAACCTGTACGGCTGCCCGTGCTTATATTGCGGTAAGTGCCACCTGTATGTAGTTTGGCATAACGGTTTCCTTCATCCGTCGTAGCCCCCTGCACACATTTTACCCCATCGTATACTATATCATTGTAAAACCGTGGGTCCCTGTTCTTCCAGGGATAGGAAGGATCATAACCCGATTCTGCATCGGCCTGCGTAATATCCTTGATGGGTAAACCATTGGCCATACCATAATAATCCACATAATTCGCCGTAGGCAGGAATTTCATGGCCTCTGGCGACAGAATAGGATTAGGCTGGTATTGCTTGCTCGTATTGTAATTCGTTCCGTTGGCCCCATAATAGGGTCCGCGGAAAATAGCTTCTGTACCTCCTGGCATTAACCAGTTCTGACCGGTAGAATAGAAATTGGTATAGTATTTTGCAAACTCTACCAGCTTATATTCCGTCTGGCCGCCTTCCACCAATTGGAGCAACTCGCCAAAAGCTTCAGCAGCCTTTTTGCAATACTCCGTGTTGTAGGTCTTATTCCCTGTCACCACATAATTCATTAATGGACTTCCAGCCCAGAGATAGTTCTTACCCAGGTATCCCAGCGCCATGATCTTGTTGATGCGCAGTTGGTTTTTACCCAGGGTTCTTTTTCCGGCAGTCGTATTGTCCCAGATAACAGGCAACAGGTTGGCTGCTTCTCTGAAATCAGCCGCCGCTTTATCCGCACATTCATTGTATTTAAGACGTGGCAAGGTCAGTTTTTCGTCGCCGGGCAATACCTTGTCGATATAAGGCAAACCGCCAAAATACTGGATGAACATAAAATGGAACCAGCCACGGAAAAACAACAACTGGCCTTTGATCAGGTCCTTCTCTTCCTGCGTGGCATCCGTCAGTTTATCCAGGTTTTCCAGTCCCATATTGGCTTTGCGGATGCCATACCAACCCAGCTTCCACAGCGATTTGGTCATGCGGTCGTCGTTGGTATTCGTGTTGTTACGGTCCATCCAGCCCGCCTGCCAGCCATCGAATTGCGATTGCCAGCCCCAGAAATCACCATTGTCGATCTTGATCACGAAATGGAAATCAAAGGAGGTGGACGTAATTTCATCTTCGCCCCAGTTCCAGCAATTGGTCCAGTAAGCATTCGAAAAATCCGGGATACAATGATAGAGCTCCTCTGTAAAGCCCTGGAAATTGGTAAAATTTTTAAAAGCATCCTTTGCAGATACGATCGATTGCGGCTCCCTGTCAAGGAATTTCTTGCAGGATACCTGCCCCACCAGGGAAGCAACCACCATGGCCGTCAGCAATGTCTTAATATACTTGTTCATAAAGAGCTTGTTTAGAAAATAATGTTAGCACCGAGGTTGTAACGCTTTACAGTAGGATAAGCACCCTGCGAAGCCCAGCCTGTACCGGCAAAATTCGATTCCCGATCATCCGGCATCTTGCTCCAGACAGCGAGGTTATTACCATTCAGGTAGATCCTGAGTGATTCCAGTCCCACCCGTTTTACCAATCCTTTGCTGAATGTATAAGCGATCTCCGCGTTCTTCAGGCGCAGGTAGGAACCATCGTACATGTATTGCGTACCACGATAATAACCAGCAGGGGTCGACAACCAGCGGGGCATGGGTACATCTGCATTGGGATTGTCTTTGGACCAGTAACTGCCCTCGTCGTACAACACATGGTTTTGAGAGCCCAAACTGTTGAACACTACCTGGCGGGTCACATTATTCACCCCATAGAATTGTACAAAAGCACTCAAGCCTTTCCAATCAACACCGAATGTTGCATTGTAGGTGTTCTGCGGCCAGCCGCTATGACCATAGGGAATATTATCCTGCGCATCGATCACCCCGTCGCCATTATAATCCACGATGTAATAATTGCCGGGCAATTTCTGGTTATCGTTCGTGTTATGGATCGTGCTGCCATACAGTTCATCCCAGGTATTGTAAGTACCCTGGCTTACATACGAATAAGCCTGTCCGATCTGCTTGCCATCCGTTTTCTGGTAGTCTGGCAGCAGCGCAGGGTTGTCGCCGTCGATCACCCTGTTCTTCGTATGCGTCATATTCAGATCAGCCCAAAGCCGCACATTGCGCGCTGTTGCATAATTGAAATGCAATTCCAATTCATACCCTTGTGAATTCACCCGGCCCAGATTGGCCACCGGAGGCGTAACACCATAATAAGAAGGCACGGAAGTACGGCTGCCCAACAATATTTTACTGCGCTTATCCTGGAAGAAATCTACTTTACCTCTGATAAAGCCTTTGAACAGTTCAAAGTCGGCGCCTATATTGAACTTCTCTGCCTGCTCCCACTGTACATTCGGATTGCCCACGGAATTCTCCCGGTACCAGTTATACGGACTTTGCTCGGCAGCTTCGCCGGTCACACCTATCCGCGCCCTGCCGCCATAAGCCCAGTCTGTCAGGTACAAAAAGCGGCCACCCACGTCGTCAAAACCCGTTTGACCATAGGAAGCACGCACCTTCAGCAGGTCGAGGAAGCTAACATTTTGCAGGAACTTTTCTTTCGACACGATCCAGTTCAATCCACCGGAAGAGAAGAACGCGAAGCGGTATTGTGGTGCAAACTTCTCCGAACCGTTGTAAGCACCGTTGTACTCAATGGTATATTTATTATCGTAGGTATACGTAGTACGGAATACCCAGTCCTCACGGTAAGAAGGAATGGCGCTGCCGTTATTGGTAATATTGCGGTTCAGCAATCCCATGGCAGTGAGCGCATGTTTGCGTGCAATGGTTTTGGCATAATTAAGTTGCAGTTGATAGAACAGTCGGCGTTGGTTGCCCGAAACGGCTCCCCCTGCCGGCGACCACTTGGCTCCTTCCTGGAAATCGAAGTTGGATACGCCGTCAAATTTCTCCTTATACAACACCGTACCGGTTTCCGGATCGATCCATTTGCGTTGCACGCCATTGTACAGATCATTCACACCCCGGTCGCTTTCCACGAATGTATTGTCCATGGAAACAGTACCATTGAAGCGTAAGCCTTTGACCAGCATGTCTAAATTTTGTTCCAGCGCAAAATCAGTAGTGATGCGCGCGGTGGTCTGGTATTGAATGCCACCGATGGCCAGGCTACGGGCTGAGTTTTCCGCCCGTCCTTCATTGGGTGCAAAGAATCCCCAGGAACCGTCTGAATACACGGGCATGAACACATCCGGCGCCGTAGTATAGGCATCGATCCAGGGCCCGTATTGATTACCCGTAAAGCCCCAGGGACTTTTTCGTACGCCATAAGAGCCGGAAAGGTTTACCTTAAAGAGCGTAGAGGGTGAAAGCTGAAAATCGAGGTTGGTACGGGTATTCAGCCGGTTGAAACCAAAACCGGGTTTATAACCACGGTTATTATCGTAGGTCTTGAAAAGATCCCCTTCGTGCAGGAAGTCGGCACTGGTAAAATATTTCACAAAGCGCGTACCCCCACTCACATTGAGGTTGGCATTCTGCGACATCGCATAATCCTTGAAAAGGGTTTTCTCCCAGTCTACATTGGGATAACGCTCCGCCTCTTCCAGGTTCGCCGGGTTACGGTATTTATTGAGGATGTCCTGTGGGTAATAATTATTCCAGCTTTCAGGTTTCAAAGCCAGTTCGTATTCGATCGCCTCATTGATGGCACGCAGGGTCTCATACGAATCCGCTTTGCCAGGCAATTTGGAAGGCACTTTCATGATGGTATTAACAGTACCCCTGATAGAAGCCTTACCCGTTTTACCACGTTTAGTGGTAATGAGGATAACGCCATTGGCGCCGCGTGATCCGAATACCGCCGTGGCAGAAGCATCTTTCAGCACCGACACGGTCTCTACGGAACCAATGTCCACGCTGGTCATGGCACGTTCTACTCCATCGACCAGTATCAGCGGGCTGCTGTTGTTCCAGGTGCTGCGGCCACGGATGATGATCTGTGGGTCCTCTTCACCCGGCAGGCCCGTACTTTGTGCAGTAATGAGGCCGGGCACATTACCCGTGAGCGCTGCACCGATATTCGATACACCGCCGGCTCTTTCCAACGTTTTACCCGTAGTTTGCGAAACGGCCGCTACCACGCTTTCTTTTTTCTGGCGGCCATAACCAACCACCACCACATCTTCCAGGCCGATCACGCTGTCCTTTAGGTTTACGATCACATTGCTGCTATTGCGGACATTGATCTCCTGCGCAATTTTCCCTACATAAGTAAAAACAAGGATATGCTTATCAGCGGGCACACGCAGGGAGAATTTTCCATCCATGGTGGTACTTGTGCTGATATTGGTTTGCTTCACCTGCACCGTGGTGCCCGGGATCGGCACCTTTTTCTCATCCAGCACCACCCCTTGTACCACGCGGGCGTCCTGGGCCCGCAGGGGCGAATAGACAAGAACGATCGACAGCGTTACCACTGTCACAAGAAGCCATTTCCCTGGCTTTTGTATGAAATTCATGTTAAGCATTGGAACGTGAATATTTAAGGTGAGGGCAATAAGAGATTAGGCAAAACCACCTTGAATGGTCATGCTTCAGGCAACAATATGCCGGATCTCTTACAGAGATTTACTGGCTGCTACTTAAAAGTGATGGTAATGTAAAAAGGGGTCGGAGTAGAAGATGTCGACCCGGAAGTCGTTCAAATTTCATAAGCAATCATTTAGAGTTTATTAAGCAATTTTTCAAAAGCGTTAATCAGAAAGTCGAATCACATGGCACTGAACACGAATAAACAACGCACTAAACTACAATTGTCATACTGACACGAATGGCACGAATCTCCAAAAGTAGGGTAAAAATGTTTCAGCAGCCTGCCTCCACAATACCCTGCTCCTCATAAGATGTTGGTTTTCATTATTCCTTAGATAGAAGTCCTACCGGGTCAACAGGCGGATACTTTTGAGTAAAATATCCTGCGAAGTCCCGGCCGGAAACCGTACAAACAGGTCATGCTGACCAGACAGCTTACCCGAAGCACTGCGTAGCCGGTACACATGGCTGCTTATTTTACCTGCTTTTACCGGCACAGCTGCGATCCGCTCTCCTTGCTCCAGATCGTCCAGGAGTATTTCCAGTACACCACCTTTGGTGGAACTGGCCATTACCTCGACTGCTTTAGCGGCTCCGGCAGCGCCAAGGTCCACACCCGATATCATCAGCCAGCCACCGTGCAGCGAGCTGTTCGTTACGAGCTGATCCCCATCTGCATGGATGGTTTGGATGCCGTAATGGTTGCTGTTGCCGATCGCCGGCAGCAGTGAAAAGCCATCCTTGCACACAAACAGATCAAAATCGACCAGGCCACCCTCGGCAAACAAGCCCACACTGGTGCCCACCCAGCTATTGTAATTGGGTTGTACTTTATCGAGCGGCACCGCGCTGATGGGCGCACCCACCGCCTGCCATTTTTTTCCATCCGTACTGAAATAACCCGACAGTTGGTGCTCATACCGCTCCAGTTTCAGCCATACCGTTTTTCCCTGGGGGTACGGTACGCTCCTGATGGCAGTATCCAATTGCAATACAATACGCCTGTTGGTAGTCAATTCACTGAACAGGCGCACGAATACCCGTTGGTTGCCATTGGTGAGGTAGATGCCGCCACGCACAGCGCTGTCCTTGGTATTCAGTTCCAGCCGCGTAACTACCGAATAGAAATGATCCGTTTCTTTTTGTACCAGGTGCGTTCGACCGCTATCTGGCGTCAACCGTGCCCACCCTTTGCGTTGCGTCAGTGAAACACCCGCAGCCGCCCCCTTGGTCAGGAAATGCCACCAGTCACCCAACTGATCATTCTCAAAATGATCTGAGTGTACACTACGCCAGGGGGTTTTGTTATTGGTCAACGCCGGTTTTACAACAGGTGTACTCACCGGCGGCATGCCCCAGGGGCGGTCATTTTCCCATATTACCTGGTACAAGGAAGTTTGCCGGCCCATGCCGCTCCAGTCGTCTTTGCCATGGTGCTGATAGCTCTGCCCGATCGTCCACCAACTGCCATCGGCCAGCTGAACCGGAGCAGCAATATGATTGGGACGCGGAAATGTATTGGCAGGGTCGGGACTTGGCTTGAAGAAATTACCCAGCCTCTCCCATTTGGTGGAATCGGCGGTGAGGGCGCTGGCGCGCAATACATATTGACCACCCGATACATCACCTGCGGGGAAATAATAATAGTAGCCATTACGCTTGCACATCACGGGACCTTCTGCCCAGCTGTATTGCAGTTTGGCATTGATCCAGTCGAGGTTGATCACCGAGTCGGTGAGCTGACCATCCCGGCCCAGCGCCTGCAGGCGGTTCACCTTTTGACCATTCTTGATCACCATATAAGGTTTGCCATCATCGTCTACAAAAATGGAGTTGTCGTAGCCTAGCGGGCCGGTCTTCGGATTCTCCGTCACCCGCACGGGGGCCGTCCAGGGACCGGTTGGTAAATCGGCTTTGGAAAACCACTGACCGCCCGAAGAAAAATAGATCCAGTAAGAGCCATAGAAATAAGTGATGGCTCCCTGCCACACACCATTGGAGGGTTTGTCGGTCACCATTGCCGCTTTCTCCGGCGACAGCACCCGCCCAATAATCTTCCAATGCACCAGGTCTTTGGAATGATAGATGGGTAAGTAAGGGGTAAAATGAAAAGAAGAACCACAGTGGTAAAAGTCATCCCCCACCTTCAGCAAAGTAGGGTCCGGATGATCGCCCGGCAATACCGGGTTAATATAGGTATTCACAGCACCATAAAAACGCAGCGAATCAGCATCCGCTGCCGCGGCAGCACGAGGTCCAGGGTTAGGGGCTCCGGGTTGGGCGTATAAGGATAAATTAGTATAAACAAAGCACAGCAGTCCAATAGCAATGGTTCTAAGCATCATCTGGCAAGTACATTAATGAATTGTACCGCCAAGGTATTATCCTACATCTCCGCAGGGGAGCACAAATGGTGAAAAGCAGAACAAAAATGTTCAAAACAGGTGTTTTAACCCATTTATCACAGCGCTCTTTATCGTAATTTTTGTCGATTCCTGCCCTTCTAATCCTCCCCATCTATCGCTCATTCTATTAAATATTATACCCCACCTTAAACCATTACTATGCAAAAGAGTGCAGATCTACACATTTACGAAGCCATTCTACGGCCTGGCGAGCAATCAACAGGCAGGGTTACTCACCACTATGGCCCCTCCGTTACCATTGCAGAAGTGTACCCCGATTATGTTCCCATGGAACCAGAGGAGCTTGAACAATTGAAAGAAGGCCTCGATCCGGTGGGCCAGCGGGGCATTGCAGCCTTTCAGCTTCGCCAGTCGGAGGAGTTCCGGAAGGACTGTGCCAATCGCCCCCATGACGGTGTTGCCTGGAATGATAAGACCATCCCCGGGTTGCAAACGCCTAAACGGATAGACCATAAACTTTATCCGGATTATACCGGTACCCCCACCAGCTCCCAAATGGAAGGCTCTGTGGCCGTAGCCATCATCATTGTATCAGGGCCTGACGCCCTTGCATTTACCCCGGAAGAAATAACCACGGTAGATGCCAAGGTGCAAAATGGCCTGAGCTGGCTGGGCGTCCAGACAGGAACGCCCGTAAGTTTTCACTTTGCCCTCCCGCGCAAGGTGGAACTCACTGTGCCGGATGATCCTTCCAAGCCCAAAAACGATAACTATTGGCTCGACCCTACCATGGAACAGTTAGGATATGCTACAGCGCTGGATTATGTACTGGCAATAAGGGAAGAGATGTCGACCGATTGGGCCTATTGTGCATTTTTTATCAAATATAGCATGGAGCATTTTGCCTATGCCATGATAGGTGGCCCCTACCTGGCTATGAACTATGACAATGATGGCTGGAAGCCTGTCGGTATCGATCGTGTATTCGCACATGAATCAAGTCATATTTTTGGTGCTCCCGACGAGTATGATGACTGCTCGTGCACCAAGACCTATGGTTATTATCATGTAGTAAACGGCAACTGTGAGAACTGTGCACCGGGTGGAGGAGTATTATGCGTGATGAAAAGAAATAGCTGGGAAATGTGCGCTTACACACCCTGGCATCTCGGCTGTATTATTCCGGCAACAGTGTGGAACGGCCCCATAGGCACCTACAAAGAATCCAGTCATTGGCTCGCCGCCGATATCGACAATGATGGCCGCGATGAACTGATACAATTATGGGGGCCTCGCTGGTTAGGCATGGTCGTGTATGGCTGGTCATCAGGAAGATTGGAATTAATGTGGGGAGGCGACATGAAAGAGGGATCTTATGCTGATGCCTGGCTCACCGGCGATATCGACAAAGACATGCAGGCAGAGATCATACAAGTATGGGACAGAGACAATAACCTCTATATGATCGTCTATGGCTGGAACGGTTCCGGAATGGAAGTCTCCTGGAGTGGAAACACCAACCAGGAGCCCGCTGCCATACAATGGCTCACCGGCTATCTTGACGAGGATGGAAAAATGAAGATCATTCAATTAAGAGACATCGATGGACAGTTGGAGATCGTCATTTACCACTGGGACGGTAAGGGCATCGCCGTATTAAAGGCACATCAATTTGCCGCCCGGAACCTCAATGAATGCCATTTCATCATCGGCGATATCAACAGGGATGGAAAGGAAGAGATCATCCAGACCTGGAACAACAACGGCCATTTGGGCATGGTTGTCTATCACTGGGACGGCAATGATATATCCATTCTATGGAGCGGCGACTTTATCGATGAAACACCCAACGCAATAAGCTGGCTTATGGGAGACCTCAATGACGACAGGCTGGAAGAGATCATACAACTAAGGAATAACGACGGTCAACTGGGTATCGTAATCTATCAGTGGAATGGCCAGGCAATCGCCCGCTTATGGAGCAACGATACCATCAACAACGACGCCAATGCCATACAGTGGCTGATAGGTGATGTAGATGAAGATGATCAAATGGAGATCATCCAGGTACAGAACAATGGTGGACAACTGGGCCTTGTTGCCTATGGCTGGTCGGGCAGCGCTATAACAATTCTGCCATGGGGTTATCATGATATGGGTCAGGGCAGCGGTTCCGATGGCTACCTTATTGGCGACGTAAACGGCCTGGGATACCAGGATATCATTCAACCCTGGAGCAGTTTCAGCTCGACCAATATGCTTATTTACGGCAAGGTCAGGGACTAATGAACAGTACAACCCGCTTTCACAAGTGGGTTGTACCTTTTAATGAATACTGTTGGGAATAACCTGTGCCAGTGCATTGATCTTATCACCGGTCAGGATGCAATTGAACACTTTAATATTACCAAGCCTTCCTGTAAAAGCATGCTGAGGATCACCAATATATTGAAGCGGGAAAAACAAGGTCTGGACCTTCGCCATTTCTTTGCCGTTGGCAAAACGGTGTTTCCCACCTTCCAATCGCTCTTTCAGCACGCCATTCACATAAAGGCTGGTGCCTTTATGATCGCCGGTGATGGTGATATGGCTCCATTGTTTTACCGGCACCGTATAGTCAAATGTGTAATCGTAGCCTTCCCTTGAAAAACCAAGTCGCCCCGTTGATAACTGCTTCAATTTTACCACAGCATCCGGGGAAGAGAACAACACGGCATTATCGGGATTGTCTTCACCGGGATAGATGGAAAAGGCCACCGTGTAACCATAACCTATGCCTTGCAGCGGTGTTTGGATAAAACTGTTACCGCCCTTCAACCGCAATATATTCTTGTAGGAGTACACCAGAGAGTCTTTACTGTGTATCCTGCCCATCATATTAAGTCCCGGTCCCTCGCCCAGTTGTTTGCTTTTTTCAAGAAATGTTTGATAGGGTATGGAAGAATCTGCGCCGTTCCACATTTTCTTTGCCAATACCTGCATGGCAGGGAACACCCGGTGGTGTACATCTTTTTCCGTGATGCCATTTCCCACATGATCATTCCACACGGCAAACGCCCCTCCCCTTACCAGCGGATCGCTCTCCGGAAAAGTTTGGTCACCGATCATATTGGGCGTCCATTTCTCATATAGTCTTTTGGTATTAAGATAATCATAGTAGTAACCAGCAGCCGGCACTATATACAACCAGCCATCGGGTGTACTGATGCCATCATATCCCAGCTCCATCATCTTCTTTGGATCGGCATACCCATTATACCACCAGTTCATGGTGACGTTTTCAGCCTTCACCGGCGTTTTGCCTTGTGCATGCGTGAGGGCGCCCCACATACGCACCTTTTTGCCATAGCCTTCTACCAGCCTGATATAGTGATCGGTAAAAGCCCTGAATTGCTCGGCTTCCTTTTTTGAATATTCATCTGTACCAATATGCACTTCCTTACCTATAAATACCGGGTTCGGCCCTTCCAGGTATTCTTTAAACACCTGGTCGATCACCGTATAAGTAAGCGGATTGTCGAGGTCGAGATGATCCATGCCGTAGGTCTTGCTGCCAATGGCCGGTACGGCTTTGGTAAAAGCCAGGGAATGCGCCGGCACATCAATTTCGGGTACGATGGTAACCCCATATGACCTGGCCAGTTGCTGTAATTCAATAAATTCCTTTTTGGTATAGCTACCGTCTTTAGCTGTCAATCCTGGGTAAGTATTGTTCTCCAGCCGGAAAGCGGCATAGGTACTGTCCCAATTGCCGCCAAAAAAATCCTTGAACCCATTATCATTGAGATGGAGGTGAAAATCATTCATCTTGTAATAAGACATGAATTGTACATACTGGCGGAGAAAATCAATGGAAAAGAACTTACGGCCGCAATCCAGTACAAAACCCCGTACAGCATACTGAGGATAGTCGATGGCCTGTCCTCTGGGGATATGCCGATAGGCGCTATCCTGCTCCAATACCTGCAGCAGGCTGCGCGTGGCCCACAAAGCGCCCACCGGCTCCCGGGCTTCGATGGTGATCACCTCACCAATGGTTAATCGATAGCCCTCTTTTTTGATCGTCGTATCCTCCGGATGAAGGGTGAAGTAAACATCGCCGGGGCGGGGCTTACCGGTTTTTATGGCAAATGCCTGCCTGAGCGGACCGGCCTTCAGGTCTGCCGAAAAAGTGTTGGCAACCGGCAATAATACAGGGGCAAAGGCGGGATCTGCTACCAGCCGTGCTTTGTTGTGTAATACGAAATTGCCTGATGCGCCACTCCATTCCCGCAAGGCCGGGATCACAAAGGGAGCCGGATTGACAGCGGAGGATAGTGGTTGACTATTTTTTTGGGCCTGGCTGCCTATTGTTAGCAGCAGGAAAATGTTTAGTATGGAAAGCTTTCTGCCAATCATTGTGCGGGAATTTGAAGAATACAGGAGACAGAATACAGAACTCAGAAGAATACACGTTTGCTTCGATAGCGGATCTCTCACTACGCTGCGCTGCGTTCGGGATGACAAAGAAGGAAGAAACGTACCACCCTTGGTTGTCATTTCGACCGCAGGGAGAAATCTGGCATCGAAGTGAACGTTCGTGTCGCAAGCGATCTCTCACTACGCTTCGCTGCGTTCGGGATGACAAAGAAGGGTGAAACGCTCCAGAAGAAAAACACGTTTATTTAGGGTTGATCGGCTATCGAAGCAAAAGCCCCTTTAGGGGCCAAAGCTTTGCAGAAAAACACGTTTATTTAGTATTGTGCGCCGTAGGTGCACCCCTTTGAACGAAGCAAACGTGTATTCTTCTGAATTCTGTATTCTGTATTCTGTATTCTGTATTCTAAATTCTCTTCCTACAACTTAATAAACTCTCTTTCAAAGGTCTTGATCCAGGCGCCGCCGTCGAGGCTCCAGTCAGAACGGATATTGATCCGCATCCAGTAGAAAAGCTGCGATACGATGTCCACATTCGCCGGCTGCACGGCTATCTGGTTAGCCCCCAGCGGATCTATTGAACAAGGTACATCCGCCAGTCCTTCCCATTTATAACTGCCTTTCAGTACAAAGTTATTCGTCTGTGCAGGCGCTTTATTTAGGAACTGACCGCCATATCCATCTGCAGCAGGCCAATATCCTACGAGGTTGGCATATTTGGGATGCTGGCTCACATTCTTCAGGCAGCTATTGTTTTTGATCTCGTCGTCGCTCAGCGCCGTATTGAAGATCATCACATCAGCCGCGTAAAAATTAGTACTGGTATAGGTGGGGTCCGCTCCAAAGCCAAGCCTGATGGGTGAAGTGCTGGTAATAGAACCGCCATTGTCATAGTTCGTGGTGATATCCGTCTGGTCATGACGCACGCCATCCGTATACCTTCTCAACCATTTTTTGGAAGCACTGTCCGCAAATACGATCGTGAGCGTATGCCACTGGTTGTTGAATACAGGCGGAGAACCTGGTTGTATCCGCCGCTCGCCGCTGGTAGTAGACCGGATAGAAATAGCCCACACCGCACCAGAGGCAAAGCAGGACCAGCCGGATGTGGAAGGCCAGCGTTCCATTTTGGAGAAGAAATGCGGATAAGAACCCGATGTTCCCTTCACTTTCAATTGTATGGTTTGCTGGTTCCTCTCCGGATTATAAGCACTGCCATCAGCCAGTTGCGCTGAAATAGCTGTGGCATCTTTACCCGTCAGTTGTACACCGGCAAAGCCGCCGCGGATCAGCTCCTGCTTTTTGATGTTCTCATTATAATACAGGGTGAATACGCTCGTCTCTGCAGCCGAACTGCCCCCATATTGTTTACCTATCCCGCCATGGGAGGTAGTCACCACTACCAGCCATTCTTCTTTCTTATTGTATTCCTTCCTGGCTTTGAGCGCCGTCATCAGTTCACCGATATAAGCATCCACTTTCAGGATCGCTGCTTTGTATTCGGGTACCGCAGCGTCAAATCCGTATTCCCTGCCCGCGATATTGATACCATTGAAATGGGCGATCATGAGATCGGGATTGCCATTCTTCAGTTGCGCTACCGCACTGTCTTTTACCGCTGCATCATTTGCTACGGCAATGGGCTTCTCCGCTTCGGGAAATAACTTGTTGATCATATATCCCCAGGGACTGATCACCGTGGTCTCAATATCCGCCCGGCTGGAAGTAAGGATGTACTGCATGAAAGAAGGATAGTTAGCCGGTGCATCATGTTCGTTGCCACCTACAGGCGCGGAGAATACGAGGGTGCTATCTGAGATGCTGTGCCGTGTTTGCGAAACACCCGAAGCCAGTGACTTCCAGGAAGCGCCATCAGTGGACACATCTTCCGTGCGGCCCGTATACGTATATTTACCGTGCTCCAGCATGGAAGTAATGGTAGGCGGCGCAATCGTTTTGAAAGCATCTGCCACACCACCGTCGATCACCACCAGCAAGGTCTTGCGCGTGGTAAGCACTACGGTAGAATCATCCTGCTCAAAGAAGGGAGGCGGATCAGCATATTTTTTACAGGCAGGTATCGTAATGACACTTGCAATAGCCACCGCCAGCAAAGAGACCCCTGTAATTAGTTTCCGGTTGTTCATATTCATGTATGATTCAGTAAAGGAAAGTTGTTTGGTTTATGGCTGTATCACGTCGATCTCCGCCATGCTGGTATTCATGCTGCCATCAGTATTGTAGGTATCTGCAGGACCCGTGATCGTGAGCCTGAAATACCGTGCGCGTACTACAGAAGGCAGGGTAAAGTTTTGCTGTGCATCGATCTTTTGCAGCAACAGCGGGCTGCCATCTACCGGCGTCCAGTTGCTGTTATCAATGCTGGTCTCTACTTTCAGGTTCTTGATATTCCGGGCGCCGCCTTGCCGTTGAGTAAACCTGAAACCTTTGATATCGAGTTTCATACCCATATCGATCGTAGCGATCACCGGCGAGGTAGGGCCATAAGCGCTATGCCAGTAAGTAGTCAGGTTCCCATCTTTCACCGCATCTTTACCACCACCTTCGGGGTTTACAGAATTGACAGTGACCGTCCAGTTGGTCCTGCTGTACACATTTACATAGGTATCACCGCCCGTGCGGGTAATGGGGTTATATTTCCAGATCTCCTGCGTAAGGAGCCTGTATCCTTTGGCATCAATCGCATTGAGCGATACAGAACTGATATTGATACCCCAGGCCAGGAAGAAAAGTTTCCAGTCTGTCTTCGTGAAATCGCAGAGCGTTTCATATACGAAATCCCTTTTGTCCTGGTCATTATTGGAAGGATACACCGCACGACGCGCTTTCTTATAGAGCTCGGCCATGAAAGACCAGCCATCGGGCTGACCGGGATAACCCCAGTTGGCCGGTATCTTATCAAACACTTGTACAAAAGGGGTGATGCGGGCAAAAGGATCGTTGATACGCACATCTGTACCATCGAAATCTTTAGTTCCTGTAGCCGCAGCAAATGCCAGGGCTTGAGGAAACATAGAGTTAACTGCGGGATGGTAAGGAGGCCAGGCTGAAGGATCATTTTTCTCCACGCTCTGACGATGGGATACCTTAAAGGAAAAGAGGTTATTGGACGTTTCACCCAGGCTACTCCAGCTCCAGTAATCCCCTTGCTGGTTGTTGTGGCCAATTTCGTGAAAAGTGCCCCAGGCCCATCCTTTTTTGATGGCCGTGAGGTCGGTAAATTCATCAAACCAGCCATAATCATTATAAGTAACCACCGGGAAACCACTGTGTCCATATCCTAATGATGGCTTGATATCCTGTACCACACGCCAGGGCAATACAGGCGCCAGGTCATAGGCTTCCGTGGCGTTCTCAGCCAGGCCTTCCCATTGGTAATAGTCCATATCGATGGCCCTGTCCCACTCTTTCATAATGCTTTCCGGGTCCTGTATATTGCGGGATACACAATAGTCGCGGGGCACTACAAATACAATATTCTTGCTCCTGAGCTCCAGGTAAGGTACACAGGAGGTTCTGATCGCAGCTGTCCAGGCGGCATTGTTGGTTTTGCCCAATTCGAAATCGGGCGATTTCACAGCGCCGCTGAAAGTAAGCGTTACCGGTGTGGCTACCGGCCGCGCAGCAAAGATGTAAATATGGCCGCCGTATAAATTACGCACATAGTTGCGGCCGGGCGCCAGCTGCATGCGTGTATAGATCAATGGATCGCGTGGCGCATTCAATACCGAAGAAAGGTTATCCTCCCAGGCGCCCACCTGTACTGATAAGCTATAATCGGCGGGCACATCAATGGTTACCAGTTCACCCGGCGCTGCATACAGGCCGGTACTGAACTGCGGTTCCGGTGGTACAGATATGCGCAGGTGCTCCTTCACATAATTGTAGTTCAGGTTCATCGTCACCGCCTGGTTCTTCAACCGCGTTTCCGTATTACATACCAGCCCGGGAAATACCCGTGCCTGTGCATATTTGCTCACATCGATCACCGAACTGTTGGTATCTACCGTGATGGAAGGAGCCGGGAAACCGCCTTCATCCCTGCCGTCCTTGAAAGTCTCTTTGTTCTTGACGCAGTGCGCCAGCAGTACAGCAGTGCAGGCTATCAGGAATAATTGTTTGCTCATATCGATAGTTCTACTGTTTCGTAATTATAAATTCATAAAAGAAGTTAACCAGGTGCTGCCATCAAGTTTCCAGGAGGCACTGGGGTTGACACCCATCCAGCCCAATACCTGCGTCACCACATCCACCGAATTGGGAACCACCTTAAAGGAATTGGCATCGGGTGTGGGGCATACATTGTTCACAACTTCCACAAAACTGCTGCTGCTGTAATTGCCACTGAGGAAAAGCGCCAGCTTATCATTGGTATAACCGG
Organism: Paraflavitalea soli; assembly: GCF_003555545.1. Classification (GTDB taxonomy): domain Bacteria; phylum Bacteroidota; class Bacteroidia; order Chitinophagales; family Chitinophagaceae; genus Paraflavitalea; species Paraflavitalea soli. The sequence goes on from NZ_CP032157.1 coordinate 3,177,879, forward strand.
GATAAGCGGGATCACCTGCTTTGTATTTACCGGAGATAGCTGTCAATGCTTTCTTTTGACCAGAAGGGGTTGACAGGTTGCTGATCTCCCGGCAGGACCAATAGCCAACCAACCTGCGGTTATAAGGATCTTCCGGAGCAGGCGATGTTTTACAACTGTTGGCCAGGATATAGTCACGGCCAAAAGCCGTATCATAGATCTTTACATCCGTAATGCTGTAATTGGCCAGGTTTGTTACGTTATCAGTTGCCAGCTGTCCGATATTGAAGGCCGCCGGACTATTGAGGTTACCATAGGAATTAATATTGCGCGTATTATCGCTTATACCTCCGTCCCAGTATACGCCATCGGTAAAGGTCTCCACCCGGCGGGTGGTGGCATTTTGCTGATTGATGGTCACGGTGAGCGTATGCCATTTGCCATCAGCAATAGAAGCGCCGCGGATCTGCCGGTTGCCCAGGGAAGTCTGTCCGAAATTGATCATCCAGTAATCCGCTTCCAGGAAAAATACCCAGCCCACTACGCCGCCCGAGAAAGAAGCCCTTTTCCCCAGGATGGCGGGATAATAATAATTACCGGACGGAATTTTCACCTTACACTCGATCGTGTAACTACCTGATGCGCCAAAATCAAGCAGGTTACCGGCATTGGTACCTACTGCTTTGGTTGCTGCAGCTGAGCCCCCCTGGTATACAGGCGTGGTGCCGGAAAAGGGCAAGGAGCCGGGCTTATAGGATACTTTCATATTGGGCGCATAGCAAATGAAAAAGGTATTGCGGCGCGAATCATCATAAGCCAGTTTATCAGCAGCCACCGGATCAGATGCCAGTACAGAACCTTTATTGGAAGTAACGATCACCATCCAGTTCTCCAACGCATAGGTAGACCGGTGGGAAAGCGTCTCCACGATCGTTTGGATATACTCATCCGTTTTCAGCATCGCTGTTTTATACCCTGCATCATCTGCATTGTAAGCGCCTGCCATGCCTGCCACATCTACCGCGTGGAATTGCGCTACGAGCAGGTCGGCATCACCCTTGGTTAGTTCGCCTACCACCGCATCTTTCACCGCAGCATCGCTGGCCAGTGTTTTCTTCTCCGTGGCATCGGTCGCCAGGTTTTGGATGAAGTCATTGGAAGCACCGAGGGCTACTGTTCTCAGGTTGGGTTTTTGCTGCTTAAAACGGGTAAACAAAGAAGGATAGTTTTGCAGGTCGTTGCCCGTAAAGTCTTCTCCTGTCACCTTGTGCTTGGCAGCTGTAACACCCGTCAACAGGGTGGTCCATCCCAGGGCATTGGTTACCGGGTCCTTATAGGTATCAGTGAGTCCGTCAAAGGAATAGATCGCATTATCAGCCAACACCGTCAGGAAGGGTGCCTGCATACGTTGTACTTCGCCGCCAACGGCTCCGTCGACAATGATGACCAGCATTTTTTGTTTCTTACCCGCTCCCCCATCAGCTCCATAATCCTGTTGAAGGGTATTGTCGAATGTTTTGTTACAGGCAATAAAAGCAGCCGTGACTGCCAGGAAGCCAAGCAAGACCATAGGTCCCCATCCTCTTCTGCCCTGGCTGCTGTATTTCGTCTTTTGTGCACGCATGGTATTAAATTGAATGTCCGTTTATGGTTTACTTCCTGATCTCCAGGTATACAATATTGCTTACGTCCGTATTATCGAATTTGTTGAAATCACCCACCAGTATCACGCCCGGGTAACCCAGGTCGGTGGTCCTTTCTATCATTTTATAGATCCTTCCGGTAAACGTACCGGTATTGTTGTAACCTGTAATGGCCTTACCGTCGGGACCGAGGTAAGCAAAACCAGGGCGCACCTTCTCATCGTACTTTTGGAAAGTGCCGGCCACGATCACATCACCGGAGTTGAGTTGTGCAGCATAGGTCACCTTACCGTTGGTCGTACTCCGCAACTGGAAACTTTGATCTACACTGCCATCCGGCTTTAGCATCACCACGCCATTGGCCGCAATGCCATTGAAGGAGTGAAAGTCGCCTGTCAATAAAATGCGGTCCGTCTCTTCATTATAGGTCACCGAAGAAATAACATTGTCCGCACCTGATCCCGTATTGAAATCGGCACTGATCGCTCCATCCCACTCATCCAGGCAAACGATCCGGCTGGCCGTTTGTCCGTTAAAAGTGGTAAAGGCGCCTACTAACAACACACGACCGCCTGATATGCGGATGGCTGCTACTATAGGACCATTGCCACCGGGATTGCCTTTGTGCAGGGTGAGGTTGTAATTGAAACTGGAATCGAGCGAACCATCTGCATTCATTTTAAGCACCTGGGGCATCAATACCCGGTTGGCCACTTTGTTGGCCTTGGTAGACCGGGTATAGTAGTTGCTCCGGTATTCCGTAAAATTGCCCACGGCAATGATCTGTTCATCATCCGTTTCATAACTATACAGGATGGCGCCATTTACGCCGCCATTGAAGGAAGCTACGGTGTCTTTGCTGTCATTAGGGTTATTGATCGGATCCGGGTTCACCAGGTCAACCGTCATCGAATCCAATTGTGCACGCTGGTACATACGGGTAATGGAATAAATGCCGCCCCGCTCGTTGTATTTTGTAAAGAAGCCACTCGCCAGGTAATTACCACTGGCCAGTGGCGTGATGGAGTAAATAACACCGCCTTCGGTACCGGTACGGGTGAGCATTTTATTGGAAGCCGTGAGGGTGCCCGTTTTGTCGATCTTGGCAATATCATAGATCGGAGCAGCAGGAGTAGCCAGGCTATTATAATTGGTGAAGGAACCCGCAATGATATAGGAACCGGCCACACTGGTAGCGTTCACAATATCAAGAATGGGACCCCGCGCGCCATTATAGGCTACAAAAGAAGGATCGATGATCAGGTTACCCCGCACACGGAACTCCGGACCAAAGAAATACTGGTTGTCAAATTCCACCGCTGCACCGCCCGTGATGGCATCGGCAGGGATACGCACCGAAATGCTGCTGTCACCCACCGTCATGATCTCTGTTTCCAGTTGTCCGATCAGGAATTTGAATTTACTTTCCTTGCCTTTTAAGCCCATTACTTTAAAAGTAACAATGGTACCCGCCCTTCCCTGTGAAGGAGAAGGAAGTCCATCGAGGAATTTGATAGCTGCCTTCGGGCCATCGGGGTAAAGTTGCACGCGGTTCTCGTCATCTTTTTTGCAGCCTGCCAGTAGTAAGCCGGCCAGTACCGGCAGCAGCAGCCAGTTTGTTTTCTTATATCGTTGATGCATTATTTTCATAAGCTTCCATTGAATGTGTTAGTTGTTGAAGGGTCTTTACGGATCGATACCATAGTCCAGCGCATCGTTGTAAAACAGGAAAGGATCGAACCCAAAATAATGATCCGTAAAATCGAGTACGATAATACCTCCTGTAATAGTAATATTGAGATTGGTAGCAAACCTGAGTACATGTACATAACCATTGCTGGTGGTCACATTGCAGGTAGCCACAGGGGCGTTGATCCAGGAATTGGTGGGCGACGAAAGTGAGGCGATGAACGAAAGATACAAACTCCTTTCCCCTGCATACTGCACACCGCCGGCATCACCATACTTTACCCCAATGTTCATAATATCGCCTCCGTAAGAAACATACGACTGACCAGGAAAAACAGGTACGTTCAAAAAGTCAACCTGCGGATAATCCGTCAGCGACTTTTTGTGTTTGAAGATATACCGGTTCAGCATTTTCTTCCATACGGCCGGTTTTATCTGGCGCAGGTTGTACACAGTATCCTTGCCGTAGGATTTTAACAGCAGGTTGACGATCCGTATAGTCTTTCCAATAGTCTCCTGCGGTGGAGCAAAGAAAGTCACCTCCTCGCTTTTCAGTGTTTGTTCGAGACCTGCCAGGCGGATCACCTTCGACAGGGAGTCGAACATATCCGGCCTTGATTGGAGATAATCAAAAGTAGAACCTTTGAATACAGGGTCCAGTGTGCCCCCATCCTGGTAATTGCTCTTGTTGCAACTGCTCATCACAAAGAGCAGCAGGGCAAACGGTAGTATTTTATTAATGACGTTCATAGTATTGCTGTTGAGCCGGATCAGTTCCAGTAGTTATTTAAAATGATGGAAGGATTATTGGCGCGTACGGCATTGCTCAGCGGCCAGGTCCAGGCGCCATTCTTATAGTCTTCCACTGATATTGAATTGCCAAAGGAAAGTTTGGGATCCAGCACATTTTTAGTGCGGATCATATCATAAGAAAAATGCCCCTCTCCGATCAACTCTTTACAGCGCTCATACCAGATGGCTTTCTTCAGGTCATCGCCCGGCTGACCGGTATATACCGTTGCCCCTGCCCGCGTACGGATGGTATTCAGGGCAGTGATCGCTTCTGGTGAACGACCCACATTGGCATATGCTTCTGCCAGCAGCAGGTAAGATTCGCCGAGCCTGAATACGATCTGGCTATCATCTACATAACTGGAGTTATTCTCTGTCTGGAATATATTACTGTACTTGGTGAGCCAAAACCGGCCGGTAGTGGAATAGATATCTTCGTACCATTCACTGCGGCGTATATCGGGCTGTCCCACAGGATAGATCTCATCCAGGTATTTTTGTTCGTAATAGAGATAGGTATTCCTTGTTTCCGTCGCATTGATGCGGTAACGCGTAATATGATCGGAAAAGAAAGACCAGCCAAAGCTCTCCCCATAGTTGGAGTTCTGGGGCATCTCAAACAGCCCCTCTTTCGAACGGCCACGGAATACCGTCCGGAACTGGCGGTTGGTATAGGGTATCAGCTCATAGGCGCCGCCATTCTGTTTGATCAGTTCTTCACCAAAAGCAATGGCATCGTTGTAGTGTGCGAGCGCATTACCCCCATCGAAAGAGGCAAGCCACATATTCATATGCATCAGCAGTGCCAGTGCACCTCCGCGCATACCGCGTACTGCACGGCGGGCAGCATCATCATAGGTCCAGGGCAGGTCTTTTTCGTAAGCAGCCATATCAGCCACACAGTTCTTCAACACTTCTACCATGGGCGTCCGGGGCAGGGCTTTCGAATTGTAGGCATTGGTGTAATAAGGCACGTCACCAAACACCCGCACCATGGTGAAATACGCCATATTGCGCATAAACACCCCTTCAGCCCTGTACTTTGCTTTTTTCTCAGGCGTCAGTGCCTTTACCTTTTCTATTTCTTCCACCAGGATATTGGCAGAAGCCACTACTTTGAAAAGGCGGTCCCAGTTCATGAAACGCTCTGTGGTAAAGATGTCCGACCAGTTATTACCGCCCCAGTTATAGGTACCACGCACAATGGGATTGAGGTTATTGGTGCGCAGGAACTGCACATAAGTACGCCCCCATGGACTATTGGAAGGCTCATAGATCGGCGCAAAGCGCATATCACCGGAAAAAGCGAAGAATGGAAATTCATCCGTACCGCCTTCGGCCTTCATATTGCTGCGGAAAGTAGCCGCCCGGTATAATTCAAAAAGGCCATTCGTATAATTGTCAACGTCCGCTTCTGTTTGCCAGAAGTTATTGCCCGACAGGTTGCTGAGCGGATCGAGGTTGAGGAATTTCTTACAACCGGCTCCTGCCACCAGCAGTGTCAGTATCGTAATGGAAAGGAAAAGCGTCTTTTTCATGTTCTGCATTTACTTGTTTTCGTTGATACTATTCAGCCTTTATCAGAATTGGATATTGGCTCCCAGCGCCATGCTTCTGCGATTGGGATAGCCGCCGGAGTTGTCCCTGCCCAGTTGCGTGACCAGCTCGGGATCGGGTCCTGAGTAGTTTGAAAATGTGTACACGTTATTGAATGTCACATACACATTGGCTGATGTAATACCCATTCTCTTCGTCCAGTTGCGGTTGAAATTGTATTTGAACGTAACGTTGTTGATCTTCCAGTAAGAACCGTCTTCCATAAAGAGCGTCTGATCCGCGCGATAAGGGTTGATAGCCGCTGCTCTCCTGAAATCAAACGGATTGGGATATTTGGCCACATTGCCGGAGGTCTTGTCCGCACCGGGTTTCCAGAAATCATATTCACTGATCGGTACCAGTGCATTGGGAGAGGTAGGATTATAAAAATTCTGGAAGGTTTTGGCCTGCGTCACATTCAGCAGGTCCCTCATCAAGGTATAGCTGGCATTGATCGCGAGCGTCCAGTTTTTGTACGTGAGCATCGAATTGATCCCCCCGTTGATCTTTGCCACCGGGTTACCAGCCGATACGAGGTCCTGCTCGTCGATCACATAATCTCCGTTGATGTCTGTCCAGATAGGATCTCCTCCCTGGAAGAATACACCACTGTTGCGGCCATTCTGCATACGAAGCCCCGTTTGCGGATTCACCGGTACATCGGCCGTGCTGGCATATACCCCTTCATTGTTGTATACCAGGTTGGAGAAAGGCGCTTTACCCAGCCTGTATACAAGGGGCACCTGAGCCCCGTCATTATCCGTGAACGGCTGGATCAGCTGACGTCCATTATTGGGTAGTTGGGTAAGCACCATATTGTTGTACGCTCCGGTCACCCCAATTGTCCATTGCAGGGGTTTACCCTGTGGCAACAAACGGCCGGTGATCATCCACTCGAAACCATAGTTAACGATACTGCGGGCGTTGGACTTGATGGTTGAAAAGCCATTCTCTGTCGACAGTTTTACATCCACCACTTCATTGTCCAATGATTCGTAGTAGGTCTCAAAGGTGGCGTTGATGGCATTGTTGAAGAGGCCTATTTCCGCACCGAGGTTGAACTTCGTCTTGGTTTGCGGTTTGAAATTATCATTGGGAATATTGCCCCAGTCGATATATACCGTAGGATCATCGTTATAATTATTGCCCACGCGGTAAGTACCGAACACATCGAAGATGCTGCCCGTAGGTACAATGTTCTTGCCCCAGCTGGCACGTAATGATCCGTAGCTTAACCAGGCTTTATCCGCAAAGAAGTTCTCCCGGTTGAAATTCCAGCGGGCGCTGATAGATGGGTTCTGGGTATAGCCGGTAGAAGGACCATTGGTTGAAGTTCCATCCAGTCGGTAGCTGAAGTCGATCACGTATTTGGTATCGAAGTTATACTGGATCGTTCCGCCATAACCGTGTATCCGGGTATCCTTTGCATTGTTCAGCGTTCCTCCCTTCGTACGGGTCCAGTTGTAACCCACCGGTCCTTCGATCTGATCATTGGCTGTTTGTGACAGCAGCATCGCATTTGCCCGGAACCCATAAGAGGATAATTCATTAAACGCAAAGACGTTCAGGTTGTGCCGGCCAAAGGAGCGGATATAATTGATGGCCGCCCGGTCGTACAAAGTATAGGTCTTGTCGTTGTAGCTATAGTATTCCGGAATATTGTCGTTGATAAAAGAAGGTCTGAACTTGCTGGAGCTGCCCGTAATGATATTATAGGTAAACAGGTTGGACAGGCGCAGGCCTTTAATCGGCTCATACTGGATATCGAGCGAGGTAGATAGGTTGATGCTTTTGTTATCATCTTTTACCTCCTTACCCGCTGCTGCCTGGTTGAAGTCGGCATAATACGCCGGCGACAACAACGATGACAGGTTGGATGCTTTCTTGATATCCACCTGCTCCAGGCCCAGCCCGCTGCCATTGTTGCGCTGTCCCATCGATCCTTTCAGGTTGGTTACCATCCGGAAACGTTCGGAAGGCTGGTACAGGGCGTCCATGCCAAGCGTATATCTTTTGAAACCGGTATTGCGCATGATCCCCTCTTCTGAATAATAGTTGAGGTTCGTCTTATAGTTGAAGGTCTGGTCGCCCCCGGAAATATTCACGTTGTGCGTCTGGTTCCTCGTTGAGCGGAAGAACAGGTCCTGCCAGTCAGTCGAATTATTGTAATAAGGATTGAGCGAATCTGACAGGAAAGAGGTGGAATTAATTAGCCGCATCGCATTGGTATACGAAGTATCGTAATTGAGGATCTGGCTGATCCTGGCGCGGCGCTCTTCATTTCCGCCCATCACCTTACGCTGAGGCGGTGCATAGTTGACGAAGAAAGAACCTGAATAGGAAACGATCGGTATTTTGGAGCGGCCTCTTTTGGTAGTCACGATGATCACCCCATAAGCACCACGGGAACCATATTGTGAAGTGGCTGCTGCATCTTTCAGGAATTCCATTTGCTCAATGTCTTCGGGAGGTATCAGCGCCAGGGGACTGATACCCGGGCCGCCACCCTGAAAGCCATACTCATAATTGGTATTGGCATCCACGGGCACACCATCTATTACAAAAAGCGGAGAAGTAGGTGTTAAGAAACCGCTGCTGTTTACCTGGGTACTGGAGATACCACGCAGGTTGACGGTTCCCATAGAACCGGGAGAACCGGTATTGTTCTGGATATTTAAACCGGGCACCTTACCCTGCAGCAATTCCATCACGTTGGAAACAGGTACGTCCTGGAGTTGCTTACCGCTGATCACCACAGTAGAACCGGTGGTCGTTTCCCGGGTGGCTCTTTTAAAACCCTGTACCACGATCTCCGTCATGGCCTCATCTTTGGGCGCCATCACCACTTCGAGGCGGACAGTAGTTTTCGTTACCAGTTTTTTCTCGGCGCCGAATCCGCTGAAGGTGAAGATGAGGGTGGCGCCGGGTTCTACTGACACCGTAAAAGCACCATCCTTATCAGTGGTACCGATCACTTTCTTACCTACAGAGATGGTAACCCCTGCCTTGGAAGTGTTATCGACCTTGCTGGTCACCACGCCCTGTACTTTGATCTTCTCCTGCTGTGCCAATACCCCCAATGGGCTAATGCCACACAGCAACAACAACAGGAGTATAGCTATGAATGGTCTCATAACGTTGGTATTGAGTTTCTTTGTTAAAGTGTTTGGATTAGTCATTGGTGAATTTGGGGTTGTCTTTTTTAAATGCAAACACGATCTCCCAGTTGCCGCCTTCGAAGATGGCGAAGTCCAGTCCGAGTATAGCCACCTGCTGCATACCGCCAAAGCCGATGCGCGCCCAGGAAAACCTTACACTGCACCTTCTGCCATCGGCCGTTGTAAAGCGCGTAGGCAGTTGAACGAGTGGCATGGGATAAGCTACGTCATAAGTAACTTTGGTAGCCGTCTTCTGCATGTTAAAGCCGTGCAGGAGGTTGTTCCAGTCCGTCAAAGCAAACTTGTTGGGATTGATAGGCTGGAAATATTTATCGAGGAACATAAAGGATATGGAATTGCCGCCAGGCTTGCCATCATTGGCTTTGCGGATATACACATCGATGTCGGCTGGCGACAGCGACAGGTTGGTAGAGTCGCCTTTGATATTGGTGGTCACAGAGGGAAATATCCCGTTGGATACAGACTGCCCTGTCACCGCATTGAGGTTGGAGGGTTCGTAGGGCCTTTCGCGGTATGGCATGAGGCGCATATTGCGGAAATAACGGCGCCCTCCCCCATTGCTCATCTCAATGTCGAATATATAACCCGAGTCGGCCTGGCAGCGGAGGATCTTTGAGTTGGAAGAAGACCACATCACGAAATCACCGGAATGTTTCCTTACCTCAAATACGTTGTGGTATTCCGTAGCCCTTTTCTTTTCTATCTCTGCCAGTGAAGCCTCTTTGCCCGTATAAGCTTCCTTCCATACCTGCACCGGGAAAATATCCGTGAGTTCCGGTGCTGCCTCGCCACTGAAACGGCGGGCATTCACGATCTTGAAATCGATCGGGTAAGAAGTACTGTTGTTGGGATTGGAAAATACGTTGGAGTACATCGTGGTACGTCCTGTCACCGGCTCGAAGGTAGTCTGAGCAAAGCCGGCTTCCGGGCTAAGGGCTTCACGGTATTCAGGCACCAGTTTTTTACAGGCCCCGGCACCAGTGACCAGGATGCCCATTGCAAGGATGTAAAAGCAGCGCCGCCATGGAGTATAATTCATAAGTCGTTTGTTTTGGCTGTTGAAGGTTTGTTGTATTACCGGTTCATTCTTTCCACGAATTCATTGCCGAATCCGAAATCGTGACCTGAAGAAAGCACATGAACGATGCCATTGGTGGTCTTCACATTCACGATCTGTGTTTTCGTAGTCACCCAGAATACTTCAAATGGTGTTTGCTTGGGATCACTGAAGAACAATTGTTGTGGTCCCCCACCCTGGTAACCGGCAGCATTGATCCTTTCGTACAGGAGGTTCATCCGGTAGCCGTATTTGATGGCCGGCGCCTGGATACCGTCTGCATTGTTCACTACCCGATCCGTAGCATAGAGGTCGCTGAGGATGTACCGGCAGGTCAGTGTATCCAGTTGTGTAGAATCGAGCGTGGCCAGTGAAAGCGGCGGCCTTGCCGGCACCATCGTAGCCCTGCGCAGGTTGAGGTTTTTCATGGCCAGGTTAAAACTGTTGTTGTTGATGGCAAATAAGGTAACCTTGCCGCGCACGAGCGAATCCTTCAGTCCGGTACAACGGTTGATGACCAGCAGCATGGAATCAAATAGACCACCGCCCTTTTGCAGGTACTCATAACTATTGCCGTTGAATACACTGGTCTCCTTATCGTAGTTGTAATACGTGTCGTCTTTCTTACAACCGGCAAGGACCACCAGGGCGATTACGCCGGCCAGTAAGCATGTTTTATGATGAATGTGCATGTGCATGTTCTTTTTGGTGTAGTGATTTTCCGGGCCGTTATTTCCAGTAACTGTTCTGTGTGATATTGGGATTGTTGTTGATCACTTCCCTGGCTACCGGCCAGTAGATACCGCCATTGCTGATCAGTGCATTGAAGGCGGGGCTGTCTTTTTTGATCTTGTGATAACGTACCAGGTCGTACCAGCGCCAGCCCTCACCCACCAGTTCACGGCGGCGTTCTTCAAATATTTCTTTGATCAGATCGGCGCCAGGCACCGCCGGATCAAAAGCCTTCACCCCTCTTCTTGACTGGATATTGTTGAGCAGCGCAGCCGCATCGTCCACATGTCCCAGTACTGCCAGCGCTTCTGCGCGCAGCAGGCTGATCTCTTCCAGGCGGGTGAAGAGGATGGCTGATGTAAACACGTTGAATTGTTGCTCGCCGGCAATACCACCATTGATGGATTTGATCTTGCTGAAGATGGGGATCTCCTCACCATAACCGGTGATATAAGCATTTCGGTAGAGCGTGGGTGTTCCCTGGTCTACGCTGGAAGTATCAGTACCAAAGCGAAGGTCCTGCCCATTGCTGGTGGGGAACATCGATGCCAGTGTATCATTGGTGATATAGATATCGGGCAATTGCTTCGACACCAGCGGGTAGGCCAGCGTGAGCTGTTCAATATGGCCTGATACGGACGACTCCCCCATTCCCTTGATAAAATTGAACGAGATAAACTGGTTCTGATCCGATGCCAGGTCGCCGGCCAGCTCGTTGAAGATGCCCGTTTTGCCCGTGAGGTCCGCTACCGACAGGTAGTTGATGCCGATCTTGCTATAGTTTTGCATCACGAAATCGGTATAACCGGCTGTTGCATAATAGTTGCCTTGCAAAGCGGTGATATGCGCCAGGATAGCATAGGCCGATACTTTATTGATCAGTGTATTTCTCCATTGATCGTAGGTCTTGGTATGGTATACGAGACCGGGCAATACAGGGTCTCCATTGCCATATACATAAGGCAGCAGCGGGGCCGCCTCTTCGATCTCCCGTACGGCAAAGCCCAGTACATCCTGCTGAGGACTGCGGGCGAAGGTTTTAAAACTGCCGTTGTCGTATGATTTGGTAAGCAAGGGTACATCACCCCAGATGCGTACAATATAGTAGTACATGAAAGCTCTCAACACACGGGCCTGCGCCACATCGATCTTATGATTGACACCGGTATAGCGGGCATCTGCCATGGCTTCTCCGGAACGTTCAATGAACAGGTTGCAGGCATTGATAGCGGCATAGAACCGGCGCCAGTTGGTAATACTTTCGATCACGGGATAAGAGGCATTGAGCTTGCCTTCGATGATCGCTTTAAGATCGGGCCGCTTCAGCGAAGTGAAGTCGCCATTACGCAACTCTCCCATCAGCCAATGGGTATTGTTGTCGGCTACTGCCGCACGGAACAGGCCATAGATGCCCATCAGGCCCGAGCGGGCATCGTCAATGCTCTTCCAGCTGTTCGCTTCATCCGATTGACGGGTAGAATTGATGTCCAGCTGTTTGTTGCAGGCGCTGAACGGCACAGAAGCAGTAAACAGAAGGGCCGTGAGTGAAACAGTTATTATTTTTTTCCCGGTCATACTATGGGAGATTATGATGTTGAATGATTATAACGCTATTTTGAAACCAAGGATAATGGAACGCTGGATCGGCAACCCCGCGCCGGTATACAGGCCATTGTATTGCACCAGTTCAGGATCATCTCCTTTGAAGGGTGTAATAGTAAAGAGGTTGGCGCCGGTCACATACATAGTCGCCTCCCTGAACACCTGGCTTTTCCCCATGCCTTTCCAGCCCGTGATGAGGTTATACGACAGGGTTACGGAACGCAGCTTTACAAAAGAAGCATCGTCGAGGAAGAGGTCCTGGTCAAGGCGATAAGGGATCGCATTGCTCCAGGGATTGTACATCGGATAACCCGAGAGGTCCATTTTCTTTTCCCAGTACGTGATCTCTTTCACCCCATCGATACCGGAAGAAGCATCCGTATTGATGAAGTCGAGGCGCTGGGCAGCGTATTTATTCAGCAGTTTATGCCCCAGGGCAAAGTAGAAATGGAAATCGAGGTTGAAGGAGCCATAAGCCAGGTTGCCGCCAAATCCACCGGTCACCTTGGGCAGTGATTGGCCCGACAATACTTTATCATCTTCGTTGATGGTGAAATCGCCATTCACATCTTTCCAGCGGGCATCACCTGCCTTCAGCGCCACACCCTGGTAAGTCAGCGGCTGTGAGGTACCCGGCTTTACCGGCACTTCGGCATCGCTGTTGTAGATACCTTCATTTTTGTATAACCAGAATGCATCTATACGCTGGCCCACCTGCAGCAGGTGATCGTTGATCACTACCTGGTTCAGACCCTTGGGCAGGGCTTTCAGTTCGTTCTTATTATAATTGAGGTTGGCCTGCAGACTAAGCGCTGGTTTGTGTTTTCCACCAGCCAACACAGCCGCTTGTACCGTAAGGTCTACCCCGCTGTTGTTGACATCCATGCCTGAAGCGTAAGCAGATTTATAACCATATTCTGCCGGCACGGGTACAGGCAATAGCATGTCCTTATCTGTTTTGCTATACACATCAAGCCGTACCTGTAGTTTGTCCTTCAGCAAGCTGGCTTCCACACCCGCAGTTGCCTGCTCTACATAAGCCCAGGGAATGCCATATCCTACCCAGCCGGCGGTGTAAGGACGGGAAATACCAGGCAGGCCCGCATAACTGCCAATGGAAGGCGCACCGGTCCAGGAAAGATCGGAGCGGTAGTTGGGGCCACCGGCAAAGCGGTCGTCCGACAACAGTTTGCCATTCCTGCCATAAGACGCTGACACGCGGAGTGCGCTGAGCGCCCTGCTATCCTTCAACAAGGCTTTGTACAGATCAAAGGAAGCCGAAAGCCCGAAGCCTGTATACCAGCGGTTATCCTGCTGCATGACAGAAGAGCCATCGCGACGCGCCACGGCTGTAACGTCCAGCAGCTCCTTGTAATTCCAGGCAGCTTTGCCAAAGAAAGAAGCTACGGCCGCTTTCTGGTTGGAAGGATGATAGAAAACATCGAAGCCCTGTGACTGGAGGTAATTCGTTTTATTGATATCTCCTTCTACGATATTGAGCTTGATGAAATTGTTAGGCCCATTGTAGGCATAGGCATATTCAAACTTATTGAGCGTGGTCTGGTAGTTCTGCCCCAGTTCCACGTCTATTTTATTGTCATCGTTGATCCTGAAAGTATATCCGAGCGTATTGTTGAAAATAAAGCGCTGGTTAAACCCAAAGTAATTGCTCACAAAGTTGTTGCCTTCCAGCAATTGCGTGGGATAGAATACATCCCGTGTGCCTTCATTGTAGTCGAAGGAAATGCCGCCATTGTAGCGAACACCTTTCATCTTCGCCAGGATATTGAAGTAACCCTGCACAGCAGTCGTCTTGTTATCATCCTTTACATTCTCATCAAACTCCGACAAATAATTACTGTATACACTCTTATTGGGCGGCAGCGGGTTCGATACATCGGGCAGGTAACGTGCTTCTGCCAGCCGGTCCACAAAATTGCGGTTGCGGTTGCGGATCATATGCGTACCATTGATCATCGAAGAAACCGTGACCCAGCTCAGCGGCAATACATTGATGGAGAAGGAAGCATTGTACCGTTGCAGGGAAGTTTCGTCGGCCGAATTCGCATTGCGGGTAGCAGCGCCGAAGAAACGGAAATTGGCCCTGTCCGATCCGCCGGTCAGGCTGAGGTCGAGGTTGTACAAGGCCTGGTTCTTATAATACAGGTCCGTCCAGTTGGAACGGCCATAATAATCGGCATTGGAAGAATCTTTCAGGTAGGCCGGGTAGTTGAACCGGTCGGCCAGCGTGCCATACTTATCATAAAAAGGGAGACGGAAATTGTTTTCATAAACACCATTGATGGCCGTCACTCTTTCCTGTGGTGCAAAACCAAAGTAGGCATTCACATTGATCTGGCGAAAGCCTGAGCTGGCCGCTTTGGTAGTGATCCAGATGGCGCCGTTGGCAGCCACGGGCCCCAGGAGCGCCAGTTTTGCGGGATCTTTGATCACCTCAATAGATTCCACATTGTCTATATTGAGCGTAGCCAGCAGGTTGGTAGCGGGCCCGATGCGGTTGAAATCATATTGTTGTATTTCATAGGCGAAGGGATTTTCAGTAGCCAGCGGAATGCCATTGAGATAAACAGCCGCCTGGTTATCGAACAATTCTCTTTTACTCAGTAAAGGCATCGCAATACCGCGTACAAATAGGTTCTGATCCGTACCAGGCTCACCGGAGGGTTCCTGTACATATACACCGGCGAGGTTGCCTTTTACATACTGTTGTGCTGTAATGAAAGGAGTAAAGCTTAGCGGCCGGATGTTGATCTTGCCGTCTTTGGAGAGCGTAGTTTGCGCAGCTACCTGTTTGGGCGCTGCTGCATGGGCCAATGTGGTATCCTTTTTGCCCGGAATGGTATCCCTGCCCGGGATAGCAATTGTAGGTGACACCTGGTTGCCGGAAAAGGAATAGGCAGTGTTTCCGCAGGTAATACCCAGTAAGACGCAAAAAGCAATGCTTTTCGCTGGCATGAGCGATTGTAATCTCATAAGCTTTTTTGTTTGGCTAACAGCCCTGTTGATGAATTCCGTTTTTTGCTGTTATTCTGTTAATTCAGCCCTGAATTTATAAGATAAACCTGCTCAACATGCATGATGAAAATCGTACATCCTTTATGCAATCGTTTGATTAGCCTGTACAACCGAATGCGCAAATTTTATAGGACATGATTAGTGTCAATTGCACAACCGTTTGCGCGGAAAGAGGAAAGTCAGGAAAGTCAGGAAAGTCCGAAAGTCAGTAAAGACCGAAAGACGGTAAGTAATACAGTTGTTGTGCTGCCGATTGTCTTCCGGTCTTGCAGACTTCCGGACTTACCGTCTTCCCGACTTGCCTTTCCCAAAAAAAGCTACCTTTGAATTATATAAGTGTTATATGGACAAGAAGATACCTACCGAAAGCCTGCAGCAGTACTATCAACGGGTGGGCCTGAGTGTGCCGGCCGAACTGCAGGGCCCGGACGCGAAAGGTCATTTTAATATCCGGGGCACCAACTGCGGTACGGCCAAGACACCCTTCAACAGAAGGGACTATTACAAGATCTGCCTTAGCCCCAATATGGGCCGCGGCGATGGCATGCTGGTGTACAATGACCAGGAAATACCGCTCGACCAGCCCTGCCTCATCTTTACCCACCCTTCCGTACCGGCCTCCATTGAGATCAGGGCCGGCTCCATCAACCGTTTTCATTGCCTGTTCAACAAGCCATTTATAGAAGGTCATCTTCCGCCCGATGTGCAATATGCAAGCGCCCTGTTCAATCACACCCTGCATCCGGTCATCATACTTACTAAAAAGGACAGCGAGCGGCTCAGCCTCCTATTCGCTGAGATGAAGACCCTGCGCGAATCGGACTATCCTTTCAAATGGGATATGATCCGCCATATCCTGCAGCTCCTTGTTCACGAAGGCATCCGCCTGCAGCAAGGCCAGGTAGCTCCGCCAACCATGGTGCGCGACCGGCTTGTCAATGTCTTTCTTACCACCCTCAACCAGCAATTCCCGGTCGATTCTCCCGAAAGCTCACTGAAACTGCTGACGCCTGCCCACTTTGCCGACCAGCTGCATGTACATGTGAACCACCTCAACAGTGTGGTAAAGAAACATACCGGCAAAACCACCCGGGCCATTATCCAGGAACGGGTAATGACAGAGGCCAGGGCCCTCCTCCGCAATACCAACTGGAATATCGCAGAGATCGCCTATGCCCTTGGTTTTGAATACCCTTCCCATTTCAACAAATACTTTAAGCATTTCACAACGGAAACGCCCATGGAATTCCGGGCGGGGCAGCAATTGAAGCCGGCCACCCACCTTTGATTGGTATAAGCATCACTTTGAATCGTATAATAACCGGGAAGCCGGGGCTGAGTACCTTTACAACCTTAAAAAGTAAAGTAGTTAAGCCATGAAACGAATCAAAGAATCCCGGGTGGGGTTGAATACCATTGTTGCATTAAGTCTCATACCCTTGTCCGGATTTGCTATGGATGTTTTTATTCCCTCATTGCCCGATATGGCCGTGAAGCTACATGCCACGCCGGCCGCCATTCAACTCACCCTTTCCTTATTCATTATCAGTTACGGTGTGTCCCAGTTGATCGTCGGCGGCATCATTGATACGTATGGACGTTACTGGCCCAGTATGCTCTCCATGTTGTTGTTCAGCGCCGCCAGTTTTATGATCGCCTATACCAACAACCTGCAGCTGATCTATACCCTGCGGATCGTGCAGGGCTTTACGGTAGCGATGATCGTGGTCAGCAAGCGTGCATTGTTTGTGGACTTGTATTCGGGTGAACAATTGAAAAAATATACCAGCCTGTTTTCTGTTATCTGGGCCATTGCGCCTATCGTGGCGCCTTTCCTGGGCGGGTTCTTTCAAACCACCTGGGGCTGGGCTTCCAATTTCATGTTCCTGGGGTACTTTGGCCTGGTCTTCTTCGTGATAGAATTAGTGACCGGTGGAGAATCGATGAAGGCGCGTCAGCCTTTCAGTGCACGTGACATCCTCAGTAGTTATGCCCACATGATAAAAGCGAAAGATTTTACGGCGGGCCTTGTTATTCTCGGCCTCGCTTATGCGATGATCCTGGTATATGGTATGGGTAGTCCCTTTCTCATTGAGCAACGCCTGCAATACCCCCCTACTGTTACGGGCTATTGTGCACTATTCTCCGGCGTTTCTGTATTCATTGGCGGGTCGGTATCCCGTATGTTGATCCAGCGGCCTTTTCTCAAAAAATTATTAATGGCCAGTGGCCTTCAGCTTGCTACCGTAGCCATCATGATACCTGTTACGATGCATTATCACAACCTGTTTACCTTGCTCGTCTATGTATTTCTGTTGCATAGCACAGGCGGCTTTATTTTCAATAACCTGATGTCTTATTGCCTGATCCGTTTTCCGAAGTATGCGGGTAAAGCGAGCGGATTGGTGGGCGGTGGTTTTGCCGTAGTAACATTCATATTAAGTTCCCTGTTGTCCAATACCCTCACGATTAGCAACCAGCCCGTCCTGGGAGTTGCGTATGCGGTATTGTCGCTGGGCGTTTTTGCAACCCTGTTGGGAACGAAGTGGAAAGGCGGGGAAAAGGCAACGAACCAACCAGACAAAGAGGCAACGAGGGTAACCCCAGTGGTGGCTGAGGCGTAAAAGCGTCGAAGGCCCCACACTGCCCAATCGCCCAATTGTAATTGCACTGAAATAGCCTACGACTTGCACTGAGTTAGCCTATACAGTGCAAGTCGGAATAAAATGCGGGTGCAAGCAGGGACTGCATAACAGGCAGAATATCAATAGACTATAGCCATATTCGCGTTTTGAGCGAAAATGTTCAGTGCAATTAAGCTTGTGCTTTCAATTGATAATCAACATACTAACCATGAATTTGGCATGGGTGACGCGCGGTAAAGCCAGGTTTCTGGAAGGAAATGTTACAAAATATTGCCGAGGTAGAGGATCAGCACAATGCTTACCAGCAACATGCCGGCTGCAAAGATGTAAAGCCAGGTAGACCGTTCCTGGAACTGGCCGGTGCTCAGTTGGCGGGCCGTGCGCCGGTAGCGGATCATGCCCGTCACCAGGGCCAGCGAGCCCAGGATCACCAGCAGCATGCCCACCAGACCGGAATAACCATGAGTTTGTCCTTGCACGGGTGGTTTGCCCAACACGATGGTCAATTGCCTGACGAAAAGGGAGAATTTCACTACTACAAAACCGAAAGCCATGATCCCTACTGCCGTGCGGATCCAGGCCAGTAAGGTCCTTTCATTGGCGAGGTGTTCATTGGTGAGAAGTTTTTTGTTATCGTTCGGAGAGGAAGTCTGGTCCATGCCCATCCTGGCATAAATGATGTGCCAGCCCTGTTATGGTCACAATCCATCAACGATCCGGCGCAGGTATTTTCTGCCCTGCACTACCCAGGTGACCTCATACCGGTCCTTTCCTTCTCCATTCACCATGTAGATGTATACGCGTTGCTTATCGGCCGATCGGAAAGCCTTACATCCGGCCTTCACAGGCTTGTTCTTTCCGGTAAATTCGGTACATCCCTGCGGGCTATAGATGCCCTTCAAGGCGCTATCGGGCAGGATCAATGGTGTTTTATAAAGAGCAGGTCTATCTTCTCTATCCGCTTATCAGGCGCTCTGCCGGTAAAAAAATATGCACCAACACCTCCAGTGCATAGATGGTGCCTTTGTCGAAATAGGCAAAGGTATCATTGCATCGTTTCAACGGTATCGGTTGCAGCCTGCCGCCTGCAGTTGCCTGGGTGCTGCCTTTCTGCGCTCCTTTGTGGTTAAACTGTGCTACTTCCTGTTTGATCACGCTGTCCTGTACCTGCTCCCAATGCTCCGGGTGTTTGCCCGATGGCCAGCCCGGTGTATCATTTTGTGCCCAACTCATATGGACACAACACAACAAGGTGATCAAAATGGTGGGGTTCCGCATGGGTTACAAATTTTCATATGGGGTGAAGATATTCCACCTTTACTGTTTTTCAAAGCAATTCTGCAACGGAAATATCAATAGCTCGCGGTAGTCCGAATTGGAATAATTGAGACGAATAGATCAAAGTTTCCTGCCTGGCCGGCACTCTCAGCGTCGGGCTATTTCGTACATTTGATTAGTTGTCATTTGAACACTTATAGTAACTTGTACGAAATACCCAGCCTGCATACCATGAATAAATTGATTGCCGTCCTTGGATTGACCATCGTATTTACAACCGCTACCCGACTTACTGCCTTATCACAGCAGGCCACCAATCCTATCATCCATGCAGATGTGCCGGACCTGTCCATCATCCGGGTGGGCAATACTTATTACATGAGCAGTACCACCATGCATATGAGCCCGGGTGTACCCATCATGAAATCGAAGGACCTGGTGAACTGGCAGCTGGTGAGTTATGCGTACGATATACTTGATAGTGTGGATGCCCTGAACCTCGACAATGGCAAGACCGCTTATGGCAGTGGTTCCTGGGCCAGCTGTCTGCGGTATCATAATGGCACTTATTATGTTTCCACATTTGCAGGTACTACTGGCAAAACGTATATCTATTCCACGAAAAATATTGAAAAAGGCCCCTGGAAAAAGATTGCTTTCAAACCCATGATGCATGATCACTCCCTCTTCTTCGACGACGATGGCAAAGTGTACATGATCTACGGCGCGGGCAAACTGATGATCGCCGAGCTTGCGGATGACCTCAGCGGCATTAAACCAGGTACCACGCCACAAGTGTTGATAGAAAATGCCAGCGCACCGGGAGGGCCTAATGTCGGCTTGCCCGCCGAGGGCTCTCAATTGTTCAAAGAGAACGGCAAGTACTATTTGTTCAACATCTGCTGGCCGCGTGGCGGTATGCGCACGGTCACCATTCATCGGGCCTCTACAATCACCGGGCCTTATGAAGGTCGGCTTGGCCTGCAGGATAAGGGTATAGCCCAGGGCGGGCTCATCAGTACCCCGAAGGGTGAATGGTTTGCCTACCTCTTCCGGGATTATGGTGCGGTGGGTCGCATCCCTTATTGGGTGCCGGTGAAATGGGAAGATGGCTGGCCGGTAATTGGCATCAACGGCAAAGTACCTGATACACTCAACTTGCCCGCCAGCAAGGGCCTGATACCCGGCATTGTAGCCTCTGATGAATTTACCCGTAAGAAGGGCGCCCCTGCCCTGCCGCTGGTATGGCAATGGAACCACAATCCGGACAATGCGCATTGGTCGCTCACTGCACACCCAGGATGGCTGCAGATCACTACGGGCCGCGTGGATACTTCTCTCCTGCTGACCAGGAATATGCTCACGCAAAGAACCTTTGGGCCTACAAGCGCCGGTACAACCGCTATTGATGTATCGAATATGAAAGATGGTGATTGCGCCGGGCTGGCGCTCCTGCAAAAAAAGTATGGCTGGGTGGGTGTGAAAATGGAAGGCGGTAAGAAATCCCTCGTCATGGTCAGTGGCGCAACAGGTACAGCAATAGAACTGGGTCGGGTGTCCCTGGATCAACAAATCGTTTACCTCAAAGCGGAATGTGATTTCCGCGAGCGGACTGATAAAGGACAGTTCTATTACAGTCTGGATGGCAAAATCTGGACGGCTATCGGAGGTATTTTGAAGATGGAATATACCTTGCCCCATTTTATGGGATATAGGTTTGGGTTGTTTAATTGGGCCACTGCTACTGCCGGCGGATGGGTGGAGTTTGATTGGTTTAGGGTGAGTGAAGGAATTATCCCAGCTAAATAGCCAAAGAAACCCACTACACGCTGTCGCGCCATACAGGCCAGCGCCTGTCAAGAAAAGCGGTAGAAAGAAAACAGGCGCAACAACGTGTAGCAGGTGAAATAAAGTGAAGACAGTTAAGGTCACACGTCAGCGGGAGGCGAGTAATGCAGTAACCGGTAGCAGAAGTAAGATATCAATAGCAGGAATAGAAAGATCAGCGGCATCATCCGCACCATCAGTGGATCACCTGATGCCGTATGGGCAATAATAGCCGAGATAAAAACAATAAAGAATCCCGCATAAGCCCACTCTTTCAACCACCCGTACACAGGTAACAACAACAGGGCTACGCCGAGAAGCTTAGCAATTGACAACTCGATCCTGAAATAATCGGGAAGCCCCAAGTGTAAAAAGGCCTGCTTCAGATCGGAATCGATGAAATAAACTATAGAAGAATAGACCATCATCAACGACACTAAGGCAGTCGTGGCCCAATATGAAATTTTCACATATCTCATACATCAATAATTTGGTTGTTAAACGAAGGGATTAACAGGGCAAAGTTGCTATTCAAACTCTACACACATTTTACGCCCGCGTTCAATTCTTTTGATCTTTTCGGTCAGCATACAACGCTATATGCTTAAGACGATTGTAAGGGTCGGGATGTTCAAATTGCCTGACGGCCGGGATTGGTGATAAATTTTCCTGTTATGCGTAAAGGATGGAGGGTAGTTTTGTTAATAGTAAATATAATTTCGCAACCTTTGCTCTATGAAGACCCGGTTATCTGCTACGTCCAATGGTAAGCTTTTTCCCCTCCTCTTCGTAGGAGTAATACTTCTTATTCAAATCTTTACCATACATCGTTGGACTGATCTTATCTGGACAGGCATCCTGGCAGGTATTCTTATTCTTATAGGCTATCGAAGTTCAATAGTCGTAAGCTACGATGAACAATACTTATATGTAGACCGATTTAGATGGGACGAGGAAAAAATTTCCTATACAGCTATTGTCAGCATTGCACGGTATCTGGACATTACTGAAGAGGACAGCCCGGACGATGGGGCCTATAATAATGACATGGAATACGAAATAACCTATATAGACCACGCAGGAGTAGAACGCAGTCGCCATTTTCAGGTTGCTGAACAGAATATAGAATTGTGGAATAAGGTGAAGGCAACTATATTAAGGCATAACCCAAACGTAATCATTACTGAGTAAGATCACCATTATTATTAAATATGCAGCTTAGATATGCACTAGTAATATCAGCGTATAATTCTATTAAAGGCTCTTTTTTCCAGTAATGATGGCTTTAGCATCTTGCCAGGTATGCGTTTTACTCTGTCCGCTTAATCGCTTGGTTCTTCGTTCTTCAAAAAGTTTTATTTCTTCCTCACTAAATTCATATTCAAAATCGTCATCTCCTGTGTATTCTTTAGCTATAGCATACAATAGTTTAAGCAGTTTTTCATCACCTTTATCTACATACTGGTGTAGCTTCTGACGGATAATTGTTACTTCCATAACTAGGCTCATTTTCAACAAATTTAAACAATCCGACAATCCCCCTTTAATGCGCCGCCTCCGCCATACTCACCTTGTTTTTAGAACGCTTAACAAAGAAGATAACAATCGGTACACAAAGCAGGAACATCACACCCACATACAGGAATACATCCATGTATGACAGCACGGTAGATTGTACGCCAATGGTGCCGTCCAGCAATTTGTAAGCCGAACCTTCTGCTATATTCACCGGTTGCCCCTTGGCGATAAAAGAAGCCTTCAACTGCTCCACGCGCTGCTGCACATCGGGGTTATACATATCCAGCTTCGACACCAGGGTACTGCGGTGCACCATGTTCTGCCGGGAGATAAACGTAGAGATCATCGCCACCCCAAAAGAACCACCCAGCTGGCGCATCATACCGGAGAAAGCAGCCCCCTGCCCTATCTGTTGTCCTTTTAAGGTAGAGAGCGACATCACAGAAACAGGCACCGCCAGAAAACCAAGGCCCACACCACGGATCATCAGCACCCAAAAGAAGTTCTCACCACCAGTAGAAGGAGTAATGATATAATAACACCCCATACAAAAGATAAAGAAGATAATAAACCCACCAGTGATGAGTAACTTTTGTGAAACGCCCTTCTGGATCAGTTGTCCTATGATCGGCATCATAAAGGCAATCATCAGGGCGCTGGGCACCATCAGCATACCCGTCTGCTGGGCATTCCAGCCCAGGAGGGATTGTGTATAGACGGGTATCACGAAGGTTGAACCATATAAACCAAATCCCATGATGAAAGACAGGATAACCCCAATCCGCAGGTTGCTGTTCTTCAACACCCGCAGTTCAACAATGGGATATTTAAAGGTGAGCTCGCGCCAGATAAAGAAGAAGAAACCCAATACGGCCAACACAGCCAGCACCACAATGGTAGAATTGCTGAACCAGTCCTCTTCCTGCCCTTTCTCCAATATATATTGCAAACAACCAACGGCCAAAGCCAGCAGTCCAATACCCAGCCAATCCACTTCACTGGGCTTGCGCTTGTCGGCATACTTCGGACTTTTTACATACCGGATGGTAAGCAGGGTGGCCAGGATACCTACCGGGATATTGATGTAAAAGATATAGGGCCAGGCGTAGTGCTCGATAATATAACCACCCACCGGCGGACCGAGGGTTGGCCCCACGATCACGCCCAACATATAAATGGCCTGGGCCATGCCGCGTTTTTCTACCGGGAAGATCTCGGTAATGATGGTTTGGGAAGTCACCAGCAGGGCGCCGCCCCCCAATCCCTGTAAGAAACGGAAAAGGATGAGCTCATTGATGCTGGAGGCATTACCGCACAAAAAAGAAGATACAGTAAACAGGATGATGGAGGCAGCAAAATAATTGGTTCGTCCAAACTGCTGGGCCAGCCAGCTCGTCATGGGTACGATGATCACGTTGGCAATGGCATACGCAGTGATCACCCAGCTCACTTCATTGAGTGTAGCGCCCAGGGAGCCACGCATATCGCTGATCGCTACATTCACGATCGTGGTATCGATAATTTCCAGTAGTGCACAGACCACCGCCGTAATGGTGATGATCACCCGGCGGCTGCCATACTCTACCAGTGAATTTTGATCTTGCATCTTGTAATAGATTAATTATAGGTATCGAGGTGAATATCCACATCGACATTGAGGCCCGCCCGCAAGAGGTGGATCAGTGAATCGCTGGTATTCGTAAACTCGATACGCACCGGGAGACGTTGTACCACTTTCACAAAGTTGCCGCTGGCATTGTCCGGAGGCAATAAGGCAAATCGGGCGCCGGTAGCGGGAGAAGAAGATCCTACCTTGGCCTCAAACTCATGACCAGGAAAAGCATCTACGGCCACTACTACTTTTTGTCCTTCTCGGATCTTGCCTACCTGTGTTTCTTTAAAGTTGGCTACTACCCATACATCCTCACCCTGCACAATGCTGAACAAGGCAGCACCGGCATTCACGAATTGGCCGGCACGCACATTTACTTTGGATATCTTACCATCAGCAGCAGCTGTTACTACGGTATAAGAGAGGTTGAGCTGCGCATCATCGATAGCCACCTGCTTTTCTTTGATAGCGGCAGCAGCCACCCCAATTTGTGAAGCAGAAGCATTGCTCTGGGAACTAACGGCATTTACCTGGTGGGAAGCCTGTCCTTTTTGCTGCTCCAATACCTGCAATTGCTTTTCGGCGGTTTGTTTGGCCGCCAGCGCCTGCTCGTATTGCTGCTGGGTAATAGAATGGTCCTTGATCAGGTTTTCAAAACGCTTGAAATCTTCGGTAGCGCGCCATACATTCACCCGGGCTGTTTCAATCTGCGCATCAATGGTTGATACAGAAGCCTGTGTAGTGGCAATATTGGCATGAGCCGCGCCGGCGTTGGCACGTACTGCATCGAGGTTGCTCTGAGCAGTAGTAAAGGCCGCCTGGGCCTGCTCCAGTTTGAGTTTCATATCCCGGTCGTCGAGCACGAGCAGGGTATCTCCTTTCTTCACCAGTTGGTTGTCCTTCACACGTACTTCGGTCACATAACCAGAGATACGGGGAATCACCGGACTGATATTAGCTTCTATCTGCGCATCATCGGTCTCTTCGTGGTGAAGTGAATGAATGTATTTGCTGATACCAAACCAGCCACCACCTACCACCAGCAGGGTGAGGATGATGGGGAATGTATAATTACGCTTTTTTACTGCGCCTTGATCATTGCTTTTAGTTGACATAACGATATTTTTATCCTTTAAGGGTGCTTGTTATTTTACGGGTTGATTATTGGTGAGGATGCCGGCTTCTTCCAGCAGGGAATTATAGGCTACCACGATATCGGCCTTGGCTTCTTCCAGGGCGATCTTCGATTCCAGCAAGGCCACATTTGCATCCAGCAACTCCGTGGTAGTTACCAGGCTATTGTCGTGTTTGTTCTTGGTGATGCGGTAGTTCTCTGCAGCGTTGATCACCGATTTGCCCTGTACTTCGATGCGCTTTTGGGCCGACAGGAAGTTCTGATAGGCTTTGTTGATCGACAACCGGATGTTATCGTTCAGCATATCCTGGGTGGCTGCAATTTCCCGCTCATTGGCCTGCGCAATAGCTATGGAAGACTTGCCTTTCCACAGGGAGCTGAGGTTGTACTGTACACCTACCCCTACGTTTACGATGTTGGTAGCGGTAACGAGTTTGGGAATATAACCAGCGATATAACCACCGGTCAAACCTATACTGGGATAGAGCTCACCTTTGGCGGCATGTACTTCGGCTCCTACGGCTTTTTTACGCAGGTTGAGCGCTTCTATATCCTTACGGTTGGTGAAAGCCTGCTGTTCGTATGCTTCAATCGTGGCGGGCGTGAACGACTGATCGAAACCAGTGGTATCGGGCTGCAGGGTGGTTTGTTCCGGCAGGCCCATGATCAGGTTCAGACTTACCATGGCCAACTTGAGGTTGTTCTCAGCATTGACCAGGGCCAGTTCAATATTGGCGGTTTGTAACTGGGCTTTCAGCAGGTCGTTGCGGGCCAGCAAACCATTCTTCTCCAGGTTCTCGAAGTCCTTGTCGCGTTGTTTGGACTGGTTCAGGTTTTCTTTTACCAGTTTCACGGCTGCAATGGATTTGTAGAGATTGCAATACGCATTGATGGAGCTGAAGATCACCTGCTCTTTGTTGTAACCGGCATCTGCTTCCGCCGCTTTTTCGAGGTACCTGGCCGATTCAATGCCATAGCGCACCTTCAGACCTGCATACAGCGGCATGTTTACGGAAGCCATACCATACATCGCCTGGTTGGGTTGCGGAAATGCGCTGCCGCTGCTATCCTTGCCGCCGGTTTTGAGGTTGATGTTGGGAGTCGTAAGGAATAGATAAGCGCCACTGATCTTTACATCAGGCAGCCGGTTATCCAGCGCCTGTCTCAACTGGCCGGTAGCGGCCTCGATCTTCGCTTTGTTTACTTTCAGTTGTTTGCTGTTTTGCAAACTCAGGTCTATTGCCTGCTTCAATGCCAGGGGCATCGGTTCCTGGGCCTGCACGGCGAGGGAGCAAAACATGGCCAATCCCAGGCACAGTGCCATAAAACCCTTATTTGATATTGGGTGCATAGTCATTTAGTTAAAAACACTCATTGAAAAAGTTTACCTGATAAACAGGTCGGTGACAGGCAATCGAGGGCAGCATTCGTGAACAGAGAAAACTATAGAATATTACCTCTTGAATGAATATATATTCACCATTTTGGCAAAAAAATTAGTCCTTAATGCCGTCCCAGCACATTTCAAACATCGCTTCTTTAAACTCGGTGGTGATCTTCAGCTGGTGGTAGGTGCAATGTTTTACCAGGTCCTTCACACCACCGCGCACAAAAAGCATGATCCAGGAAGCATCATGCTGCTTGATGAGCTTTTCTTTTTTTCCCCGCTCGATCAACTCACGCCAGGGCATGAGCCGGTCTTTTGTTTCCTTTCTCGTTTCGTCTGAAATAAAGGGAGAATGGAAACACTGTTCAATAAAGACCTGTTCATCGAAATGCTCAATGGAATACCGCAGCATATTCATCCAAATGGTATGGAAAGCCACCTTAAAAGGATCAGCCGGATTATAACCCGCAAAATAATTATTGGTATAATCGTCGATACATTTGTCAAACAGTTTCACCAGCAACTCTTCCTTATTGGCAAAATAGATGTACACGGTGCCCGTGGCAAAACCAGCCTTCTTGGCGATCATGCTCATGGTAATCCCCGCCAGCCCCTGCTCCTTCACCAGGGCCAGGGTAGCGGCATATATTTCGGCAATTTTACCTTCGTCTTTCGGTTTCACCCCGCAAAGATAAATGAATAATTATTCACCTAAAAAGGTCAAGGAGGAGTATTTTGTTAATGAGATGTTGTCGCGGTGGTGGCGGCAGGCGGGCAGGATTGGTTATCAATTAGTAGAGCGGCCATGAGCTTCTGAGTTAAGATGGCGACATTCCCCATTTGGGAAGGTTTTACTGTATAAAAAATAGCTGTCCTGTAGTTGCCTGTTGAAATCTATACGTTAAAGATAACCCGTATATGACCCTGAGGACAGCTTTATAATACTAAAAACCAAAGACAATGAATCGCAGAGAACTGCTTAAAGATGGGGCAATTATAATGATGGGAACTCCGATGTTGAACCTGTCAGGCTGGGTAAAAAAGCCGGCAGCAGCCCTGCCTGGTTATTTGATACCCACCCTGTTTGACAAAAGCCTGCACAACTATTTTGTGACCTACAAAAGATCCTCTTCCGACCTGGAAAGTTCAACCCAACTGATCCTCAATAGCCTGAATAAAATTAATTCATTACCCTCTGCCATTCGGAAAAACTACAGCACCCATTATGACAAAGTTGTACAACCTATACTATATACAGAAGACCTCGGTGGCCTTGGGGTGAACGGCACCAATACATCGATGAGAACAAGGGTGTTCGACGAGCAGCAACGCCCGTCAACACCTTTACATTCCGTATCGGCCAACCTCACAGATTTTGATGAGGATAAGTGGCGGACATTGGGTAACAGGTGCGAATTACAAGGCACATTGGAAGACAGGGTATACCTACAGGCAACAGATGACAGACCTGCAAAGTACAAAGAGGTTGTCTGGCTGCCCAAGGTCCTCGACCACCTCATCTATGATCCGGCCTGCTACGCTTATGGGCTTCCCATTGCACCACCCAATACGATCGCTATTGATGAAAGTTTCAGAAGAGAAGTAATGGCAAAAACCGGGAAAGAAATTGATCCCAAGCTCCGGTACTACAATAAGCAGCAATGGTTTTTCCAACCACAGGATGCCGCTAAAGAGCCGCAGCAGAAGCTGACTGATATTTACTGGCACCACGACCAGGCCATTCAGGAATATTATGGACTGGTGCAGCTAGCGGGTTGCGGTAATCCTACAACACCATGTACCGGTTCTCCTGCCTCCAATAATGCGCCGGCGACAGCCTCTTAAAACCGGTATCCAATACTCATATTCAACCTTGCTCCATTGCCCTGCACGTATTCCAGGTCCTGCACACGGTATTGACTGCGGGGTGGATAATAAGACTGGTTGAAAAGGTTCTCTATACCCACCGCCAGGTTGAAAGAAGAGTTGATATTATAACCGGCATTGAAGTTAAAGTAAGTGACATCTTTCACCGGTCCTTCACTCAATCCATATACCCCATTGCTACGCACAGCAAAGCGGTCGCGACTGCCGGTGTAGACGGTTGAGAGTTGCAGGTTGAGCGCCGGGATAGGCTGGTAATTGATAAAGCCGGTGCCTTTGGGAGGCGCAATCCTTTCTCCATTCATGTATACTTTGTCGCCTGCGGCGTTTTCAGATTTTCCTTCTACATAAGAGTAACTACCGCCTGCTTTCAATGTCTTGCTGATGCGTACTTCGGCCACCAGTTCATAACCCGTGATCCTTTCGGGCTCACGCTGGGTTACAAAAATGCCGTTCTCCTCCACCAGGTTGGCGCCCAGCCTGGATGTACTCACAAAATAAGAAGCTGAAAAGTTGAGCGGTCCCCACTGACTGCTGAAGCCAGCCTCATAGTTGTTGGTGATCACAGGATCAGTCGTGATCTTATCCAGCGTATTTTCGGTGGCCGTACGCAATACCCTGCCCAGCTCATTCAAGCCAAATGCCTGTGAGAAGCTCACAAAGGGACTGAATACCGGGAAATGATTGTAACGCAAGCCTACATTGAACATCGTGGCATTGTAATTCAGGGTACCGCCCTTGATAGCAATGCTGCCCTCACCATTGGCTCCCTTGGCAATGGTATTGAAATCCTTCACTTTGATATGGGCATTTTCATACCGGATACCACCTTTCAACACCAGCTCATGGAAATCTACTTTCACCTGCGCAAAGAGTGCAAAGTTCAACATATTCATGTCTGGTACAAATACGCGGCCATCTGTGAGCACCTGGTTCGTACGGTCCTTGAGCAGGTCCACACCATAAGTCACATCACCTGAAATGGTCTTCGCTTTCCAGGGCGTATTGAAGTTGGCACGAATACCTTTCTTGGAAGATTGGATATAGGTTTGCCCCGGACCGTACCAGCTATTGGATTTCTCCACATAGCGGTTCAGTGATTGAAAGCGGTGATCGTACAACAGCACTTCCAGGTTGCTTTTGGCAGGCAGGTTGGTAAGGCGATAACTGAGGTACATATTGTGGCTGTGGGGTGTACCCGCCGGATCGCCGGGATCTACGCCGGGTATACCGATGGCAGGTGTCACTCCATATTTACCCGCTTTATTTACATACTCCGCATACTGCTGGCTGCGGAAAAAATTATAGGAGAAAGTTACCTGTTGGTTCGCGGCTATCTGGTAACTCAATTTACCAAAGCCATTGAAGAGCCTGGTCTCACTCAATCCGTCGGCCTGCGCGATCACATTGCCGTCGGCATCTTTCTGCGCACCGCTGCGCTGGTATACACCACTGAGCACATAAGAGAACTTTTTGATGGTGCCATGCAAGGTCTGCGACAAGCGATACCCCAGGGTATTATCACTATGAAAAACATTGCCATCGCCCCCTACCCTTGTTTCGCCGCTGATCAGCTTGTTGCCATCGGGCTTTTTGGTGATCATATTGATGATGCCGCCACCTGAGCCATTACCATAGATGGAAGTAGCTCCTTTGATCACTTCCACGCGCTCTATGACAGCCGGATCGATAGAACGAAGGTCGCGGGCCCCATTCATCAGTGGGGTCGATTGCGGAATACCATCGATCAATACCAGTACCGAACGGCCACGCAGGGTTTGGCCTGCGTTGGTCGCTTTATTCGTGAAGGTGCCGAGGCCAGGCACGGTATTACCCAAGATAGAAGTAATGGAAGGATTGATAGCCGCCTGCTCCCTGATCTGCTTTGCCTGCACGATGGTAACGGAGGAAGGAACTTCCCGGATGCTTTCCAGCTTGCGGCCCGCTGTTACTACTACCTCATTGAGAAAGCCTTCCGATTGAAGCACCAGGTCGGCGATTGCTACTTTGCCGTCCTGTACGTGTACCGTTAAAGTGCGGGTAGCAAAACCGGCAGCACTGATGGTGATATCTTGTTTGCCCACCTTTATCCCTTGCAATAAAAAATCACCGGTAACATCGGTGGTGGTAGTGGCGCCGCCTTTTACCATTACCGTAGCATGCGCCAGGGGTTCCCCTTTTTCCGTTTGCACCTTGCCGCGTATAACGCCACCAGGTTTATCCTGGGCAATGAGTAAGCCGGAAATACACAGAAAAATCAATACCAGTAAAAATGACCTGTTCATATGCTGTATTTGTAAGCATTCATAGTTAATTCAATAATCGTTTATGGAAGCATGGCGTCAGACTGTAGCGGCCTTTTGGGCATTCACCCTCTCCACTTGTAACTCGTGGCTGGTAGCCTGAAGGGAACTCCTTGCCTCAAGGCCTGGTTGTCTCGTTGCCTTTTTCTTCTTTTTACCCCACCAGATATAGAAACCGGTGATGGGCAGGGAAGCTGCGATCAGTGCCGCGAAGAATACCGCTACACGCAGGGGAAGACCGCCGATGCCGCCGGTATGGATATCATAATTCATCTTGTTGACCTTTTCTCCGTTGTTCGCATCGGCATATTTGCCGCGCACACCACCCGCCAGCTCAAAAGCAGTATATTGATCGAATGTGAGCACGTCACCATTGTAGAAACGTTTCTTTTCGGGATACAGGCGTACCGTCACTACACCTGTGGGAGCTGCAGGGATCAGGTATTGAATGCGTGCAAAGTTTGGATAGCGGGCATTCACCTGTTCACTGATCCTGTCGAGCGGATTGCCTGCTATTGCCTGTGCAGGCTTCACTGACTTCACTTTATCTGCCGCCGGGAATTTCTTACCGCCACTGAATATCCAGTATTCCGCATCACGGATGCTGTCGAAGGTCCATACCAGGCCCGTCAATACCGTAAACAACATAAACCAGCTGGCATAAAAACCCAGCACACTGTGCAGGTCATAATTCAATCGTTTGGGAGAAGCATTGGTCTTGATCGCAAAGCTTTGCTTGCGCATGGCTTTGGTCCATTTGCGTGGCCACCACAGCACGAGCCCTGTTATGATGATGAGGCCAAAGATCAAAGTGGCGTATTTCACAATGGCGCCGCCTACGGGGTCAGGCAGCCAGAGGTGCATGTGACCGTTGAGGACCTGCCGGAAAAAATCCCGGTCCATATTCTTCACTTTCAGTACATCGCCGGTATAAGGATTGAGGTATACGATGTAGTAATAGCCCTTCTTTTTATCATTGAAACTCACAGCCACCGAATGATCGGCACCTGCAAAACTGATCCGGGTAACTCCCTTACCGGGCAACTGTGCCTCCGCTTTCAGTTTGAGGACCGATACAGGCTGGAAGGACTGCTCTGCCGGCTTTACATGCAGGTAAGGTTGAAAGGCTTCCGTCAATTCGGGTTGAAAGGCATAAATAGCGCCCAGCAGGGCTACAATGGTGATCACCAGGCCCGATCCCAGCCCCAGCCACAGGTGCAGTACACTGGCTACCTTTTTCAGGGTCTTATTCTTAACAGGCACAGGCCAAAATTTGCGTGGGATAAAATGCTACATTCATCGGGAGTACGAAATTCAATGATTTTCAGCCAGGCAAGGTTACCGGATCGGGAAAACCGTTTACGAAATGCGGATATTTTTTGCCGGGCGGGCATATCCAGCCGCTTAAGGCATTGACCGATGCAGATATGGCAAAAGTTTTGGCAGCATGCGGAACCTCCCAAAACCTGTTGCAAAAATGGGCAAGCATACTTAGACAAACAGCGTACATTCGATCTTTAATCATCCAATTTTCGATCTATGCCTCTCAGATCCCTGTACCCCTGTGTGATGTTACTCTTACTTTACTTATTACCTATAACACCCTTAAGTGCACAGTCCCCCTCCTCCCGTCAGGATACCATGTCCGAAGAAAAATTTGTGCAGCTCAATGGCATCGAACAATGGATAACGATCAAAGGCAATAAGAGTAAACCCATGATCCTCTTTATTCATGGAGGTCCCGGCAGTCCCATTACCCCCTATGCTGATAATGTCTACAAAGAATGGGAAAAGGATTTTTTGCTCGTGCAGTGGGACCAGCGCGGCACAGGAAGAACATATGGCAAAGCGCCTGTAACCTTCACCCCGGAATACCTGCAGTCGCATCTCCTCACTATAGAACAGATGGCGGCCGATGGCATTGCCCTGGCCGAATACCTGGTAAAATACCTCGGCAAGCCCAAAATGATCATCATGGGTACTTCCTGGGGTTCCGCCTTGTCCGTTAAGATCATTAGCCAACGTCCTGATCTCTTCTATGCCTACATCGGGCATTCACAGATCGTAGATCCATCCAACGATGGGCCTATGTATGATAAAGTATACCGGCTTGCCCAACAACACAATGACACGGCATCCCTGCGCATATTAAATGCGCTTGGAAAGCCCCCTTATGACAGAGCAAGGAACGTGGGACAGCTGCTGAGGGTCGTCAAAAAATATGAAAAAGCCAGTTCAACACCACCACCGCCCAATTGGTTTGTCGAAACAGCCAGCTACAACAATCCCAAAGACGAGCAGGACAGGAATGACGGAGATGATTATTCCTTTGTGAATTATGCAGGCGACAAAGTGCTCGGCGTCCCATCCATCCGTGCCGGGATCAACTTCAGGAGAGATATTGTTGAGCTCAAAATACCAGTTTACCTCATCCAGGGCGAGGAAGACATCCTCACCCCCAAAACAGCCAGCAAAGCCTGGTTTGATCAACTGCGGGCGCCCCTCAAGGAATATATCCTGCTGCCCAAAGCAGCTCATGGATTTAATCAGTCCGTTGTCGATACCCAGTATAAGCTCTGCAAAAGCGTAAAAATGGCGGCCCCTGGAAAATAGCACTTCGGACAATGCTACCTACAACGATAACCAACAGCCTCCTGAATATTTACACATAACCGGAAAAAACGGTAGGCAGGAAGGCGGAAATAGGTTAAATTTAATAAGGCAAAAGTGGCCAGTCACCGGTAGTCAGGTCTGTCTCTGTCAATAATCCCCTGATTCCGCCTGGAAATCGCAATTGATTGATTATGAATGATACTCAATTTACATACGCCTTCTTCCCTGCCAGCTCCAACGGCTCACTGCCCTACCAAAATTGATACCCTTATCGGGACCTTATCGAGACCTTATCGGGACCTTATCGGGACTTCATCGAGACCCAGCTCCTCATCAGCTTCCTACCAGAGCCGTATCAGATAGTATCCACACAGCCCCCTGCCCCCATCCGGATATTATTCTAAGCTGTAAATTGCTATGTATGAAAGTGTATCCCAAAAGCCTGCTTCATCCCCTGGTCCTGCTCTTCTGCCTGCTGTTCACCGTTAACTCCCAGGCCCGGCAGCAAGGGAACGACCTCAGGATCGTGCTCATCCGTCATGCCGAAAAGGCATCAGCAGGACCGGAACTTAGCTGCCAGGGCATCAACCGCTCGAAGGCATTACCTCCTGTGTTGCATGCAAAGATCGGTCTGCCTGTCATCATCTATGTGCCGCAAAGCAGTGCCACCCAACACGCCAGGATGCGCCAAACCATCCTCCCTTTTACGGAGAAATACCACCTGCCATTGAACGACGACTATAAGGTGGGCGACATCAAGGGGGTTGCCAAAAACATCCGGAAGCAAACAGGAACAGTGCTCGTTGTGTGGGAACACAAGAGCCTGGTGGACATCGCCAAACAACTGGGTGTAAAAGAAGAGCTGAACTGGGACGCTGATGATTTCGACAGTATCTGGATCATTACATTCAGTAAGAAAGGGAAAGCCCGCCTGGCCATAGATCAGGAAGGACTGCATCCTTCTGCCAAATGCCCTTAATGACAACCTCAATCATTAAAAGTGGCAGGCAATCGCAATTTAGCCTGCTCATCGATGGCCTCCAGTAATGGCTCAAACAGTTTCGCTTCAGCCCTGGAAGAAAATACCGGCTTCAAAAAATCACCCATCCAAAACTTCACGCGCAGCTCCTGCAGGTCCTGGTAACCGGGGATCCTGACATGCGCGTCCCAGGAATCACCAATACCTTCCAGCTCCACTTCCGCCAGCCAGGTGGTATCATTAGCCACAAAGGTCAATTGAAATAACTCCATACATTTCAGTTCAGCCCTGCCATGGCACGGCACAGGGCGAACATAAGCAATTAATCCTCACGCCGCATCCATCATTTTCTTCATCCGCTGATAAGTGGCGGGCGTTACCTTGAATTGTTTGAGGAATAATTTGCCAAAACTGCTTTGGGATGTATAACCTACCATTCTGGCCACTTCAAAAACCCGGTAGTCACCGGTGGCCAGCAAGGCAGCCGCTTTTTTTAGCCGGGCCTCGTTGATAAGCTCATTGGGGGTAAGATTGGTGACACTTTTCATTTTCCGGTACAGCGTGGGACGGCTCATATACATCAGCCGCGCCAGCAGTTCCACATTAAGGCCCTTGTCCTGCACATGCTCGTACAAACACTCGTTCAGCTTCTGTATGATATACTCCTTCTCCTGCATGTTACTGGGCATGGCAAAAATCGTTTTTAGCTGGCAATACCATTAAATGTCAGTATTACACCAAAACAAAATTACCCGGCCACTGCGGCAGCCGATGGCTCATTTGTTGAAATTGATAGCACGAATGTTTGGAGCATATTGATTAGGAAGGACCTGCCCGCCCACCCTCCTTTTTAATCTTATTTATAGCAGGTTGAGGGCATTATGTATGGACGACAATCGTTACATTCGATGTCAGGAATAATTGTCGGCCATACGCTTATAACCGGAAAAAAGGCCGGCATATCCGCCCTAACGATAGCCCTACATATGCTTAGATACCACTATATTCTTGGCTGTTGCTTTTTGCTGGTTGTTCACCTGGCAGCCGCACAATCTACCCATATCAACTTTACCGCCGTTACCTCCAAAGACGGACTGCTCTCCAATTCAGTCAACGCCATTATTAAGGACCAATACGGACTGATGTGGTTTGCCACCGACGACGGACTGAATAAATTCGACGGAACCAACTTTACCGTTTACCGCCATATTCCCGGCGATACGGCCAGCCTGCGGGCCAATGAGGTGCTGGCCCTGCACGAAGACCTGGCAGGCAACCTCTGGATCGGCACCAGCGGCGGTGGCCTCAGCCGCTATGACCGGCAAAAAGACGTTTTTATCCATTACCCCACCGATGGCAAAACACCCGCACTCCCTGCCAATGCCGTCATCAGGGGCATCGCGGGCGACGCTACCGGTAAGATCTGGATCGCCCAGTATGAAAACCTCTTTATGCTCGATCCCGCTACCAACCAGATCACCCGGATCGACCTCGCTTCGGCCGACAACCAGCAGGCCATTCCCAAAATACTGGTGGGCGTATATGTAGACCACAAGCAACGGGTCTGGACAGGCACTACCAATGGCCTCTACCTCTACGACAGGAACACCAACAAAGTAAAGCGGTTTGAGAATAACCCCGGGCAACCAGGTAGCCTGATCAGCAACTATATCAGGGCCATCGCAGAAGATAAATACGGTAATATCTGGATCGGTACCTCTGCCGGACTTTGCACCTGGCGCCCCGATGGCAGCGGGTTCAATACCTATCCCTACCTCAGCGGCCCCACCAACGCCCTGGTGAGCAACGAAATATTCTGCATCTCGCCCGACGAAGGAGGCAATCTCTGGGTAGGTACATCGGAAGGGTTGAACATCGTTGACCCGCTGGCACAACGGGTTAGTACCCATGTATCGCAGGAAGGGGATATCCACAGTCTCACCAACAAATGGATCAAGTGCGCCTATATTGACAAGCAGGGCATCTATTGGCTGGGCACCTTCCGCGGCGGCATCAACAAATACGACAAGAACCTCAACCTTTTTGATATCAAGCTTAGTAATAAGTTCTTTACCCAACAGCGCACCACCGCCATCGTGAGCAGTTTTGCAGAGGCCAGGGATGGTACGGTGTTTATTGGGTCGGATGGAGGAGGATTGTTCCGGTACAATCGTAAGACGGAACAAGTTGTTGCGGTGGATCTTGGATTACCTGTGCCAGCCACGCACCCGCTCTCGGTTCTTACGCTGCACGTAAACGCCCGCAACGAACTCTATGTGGGCACTTATGCCTGGGGGCTGATCATCATCAATCTTACCACGGGCGCCCGTCGATACCTCAGACAAGGATCGGCCACTACTGATCTCAATTCGAACAATATCTTTTGTATAAAGGAAGACAGCAAGGGCAACCTTTGGATCGGCACGAATGGTGAAGGGGTTAACCTGCTGCGGGATGGAAAGGTGGTTACCAAGTTTACTCCCCGCCCCAGGCCGGATGTTGGCAATGAAACATTGCTACCCATGAACGGGTACGTACGGGCCATCGAAGAAGATAGTGCCGGTAATATCTGGATCGGATCGCATGGCGGAGGCGTTAATATCTATAACCCCCACAACGGCAAATGGATCACTTATACGCAAAGCAACAGCAAACTGCCCAGTGATAAGGTGCAGGCCATCCTGCGTGACAGCCGGGACAATATATGGGTGGGCACTTTTGGAGAAGGGCTGAGCCTGTACGATAGTAAAACCCACAACTTTATCAATTACTCCGAAAAAGAAGGACTTCAGAACGCCACCATCTACCAGGTAGTGGAAGACCAGGGCGGCATCATCTGGCTCAGTACCAACTCGGGCATCAGCAGTTTTGACCAGACTAAAAATACCTTTCGCAATTATACCAGTTACAACGGGGTACAGAACAATAATTTCTCGCACGCTGCGGGCATCCGCCTATCCGATGGAGGATTGATCTTCGGTGGACTGGAAGGATTCAACTACTTCGATCCTGCCAAACTCACCATCAACCGCAATGTGCCGCAGGTACTGCTCACTGATCTGCGCGTCGCCAACAAATCCGCCGTACCCGGCGAAGACGCACCCATCAAAGAACATATTTCTGTGGCCAACGATATCCGCCTGTCTTACAAACAGAATTTCGCCCTCAGCTTCGTAGCCCTCAATTATACCATTCCCAAGCAAAACCACTATGCTTACAAACTGGAAGGGTTTGACAAAGACTGGAACTATACCGGCACCAACAATACCGCCTCCTATACCAACCTCGATCCCGGCGAATACACCTTCCGTGTGAAAGCCAGCAACAACGATGGCATCTGGAGCACCAAGGACACCGTGATAAAGATATATGTGCGCCCTCCCTTCTGGCGCACCACCTGGGCCTACCTGTTTTATGCGGTAGCCATTGGCGCCCTGCTCCTGTACAGTCGCTACCTGGGCATTACACGGATCAGGAAGAAATTCCTGCTGGAGCAGGAGCGGCAGGAAGCCAAACGCATACAGGAGCTCGACCGCCTGAAAATAAAATTCCTGACCAACCTCAGTCATGATTTCCGCACCCCTATCTCCCTCATCATGGGTCCCGTAGATCAACTGATCCAGGAAGAACACACAACCGCCAGACTTACCAAACTCAACATGGTCAAACGCAATGCCAGGCGATTGCTCAACCTCGTGAACCAGCTATTGGATTTCCGGAAGATGGAAGAACTCGAGATCAGCCTGCAGGTATCCAATGGAGAATTCATTTCCTTTGTCAAAGAGGTCACCGATTCTTTCCGGGATTTCGCAGATCGCAAACATATCCATTTCCAATTCAGGAGCAGCCTGCCTGCCCTGCAAGCCTTGTTTGACCACGACAAAATAGAACGCATCCTCTTCAATCTCTTGTCCAATGCTTTTAAGTTCACCCTGGAAGGTGGTACCGTGACGGTTGAAGTGGAGGAAATGAACAATCCTGCCGACACGATCAATAAATGGGTATCCATCCAGGTAAGGGACTCCGGCATCGGTATTCCCAAAGACAAACAAGAGCAGGTATTTGAACGCTTCTTTCAGAACAACAGCTCCACAGCCGTGCTCAACCAGGGCAGCGGAATTGGCTTATCGATCACCAGGGAGTTCATCAAATTACATGGAGGCCTCATATTCGTGGATAGTGAACCCGGTAAGGGCGCTGCCTTCATCATACAGCTTCCGCTGCAACCAGCGCCGGTAACAGAGCAGGCGCCCGTACAGCCGCTCATTGTACCTTCGATAGAAACCCCGTTCGAAGAACCAACCACAGACAACACCGCCGACCTGCCCCTCCTGCTATTGGTGGAAGACAATGAAGATTTCAGGTTCTACCTCAAAGACAATCTCCGCCATCAATACAAAGTGCTGGAAGCAGCCAATGGCAAAGAAGGATGGCAAAAAGCACTCGCCTATCACCCGCAACTGATCGTCAGTGATATCAGCATGCCCGAAATGGATGGCATCGACCTCACGCAAAAACTAAAGGCCGATAAAAGGACCAGTCATATTCCTGTTATACTACTCACTGCCCTCACGGCAGAGGAACAACAGATCGCCGGACTGGCCACCGGGGCCAACGATTACATCACCAAGCCCTTCAATGTGGAAGTGCTGCATGCCAAGATCAGGAACCTGCTGCGGTTGAACAATACACTGAAGAATACCTACACCCGGCAAATAAAAGTGCTCACCCCGGAAGTAACCATGGAGTCGGCCGATGAGAAACTCTTAAATAAGATCGTGAGCTACCTCGAAGCCAACCTCACCAATGCACAGCTTTCTGTAGAAAGCCTGAGCAAGGAAGTAGGCATGAGCCGCAGTTCACTCTACAGCAAAGTGCTCGACCTTACCGGGCAAACCCCCGTAGAATACATCCGCTCCTACCGGCTCGACAAAGCTGCCGGCCTGATGGAAAAGAGCGATATGAGCATTGCTGAGATCGCGTATGAAGTGGGCTTCTCCACCCCCAACTATTTCGCGCGCTCTTTCAAAACAAAATTCAACATGCTGCCTTCTGAATTCATATCGAAGATCAGGAAGAGCCAAACAGGCAACAATAATTAAGGCCCGGCAAAGCGGCGCACCAACTAAAATTGATACAAATGAACCATTGGAATTGACCTTCATATTTGAGTTTTTTTTCGACCTTGCCTTGCACATCCACCTGGCATTTACATGAAAATATCTACCGTACACATCATCCTGTTCATCCTTGCATTGGCATCCGCTACCTGTTCGGTTAGCCGGATGAGTAATTCCGCTGACACTTCCTTACAAACAACACCCTCCCTGAAGAGGACTTTCCAAAACGACTTTATGATCGGTGCAGCATTGAATACCCAACAGATCATGGAGCGGGATACCAATGCCTCCAGACTGGTGGCACAACAATTCAATGCGGTCACGCCCGAAAACGTAATGAAGGCCATGATCATTCACCCGCAATGGAATACCTATAATTTTGAGTGGGCAGATAAACTCATCGAATACGGAAAGAAAAACAACCTGCAGATCAATGGGCACACGCTTATATGGCATAGCCAGATGCCGGCCTTCGCCCGCAGGCTGCAAAGCACCGATTCCTTCCGGTTATTTTTCACCGATCATATCACCACCGTGGCAAGCCGCTATCGGGATAAAGTATATTCCTGGGATGTAGTGAACGAAGCATTAAATGAAGATGGCACCATGCGCAGGTCACCTTTCTTTACCAAACTGGGTGAGGATTATGTCACTGAAGCATTCAGGCTTACACAGGCGGCAGCCCCCAACACGCAATTGTATTACAATGACTACAACAACGAACGCCCGGCCAAGCGCGCAGGCTGCATAGCCCT
This sequence comes from Paraflavitalea soli, assembly GCF_003555545.1. Taxonomy (GTDB): domain Bacteria; phylum Bacteroidota; class Bacteroidia; order Chitinophagales; family Chitinophagaceae; genus Paraflavitalea; species Paraflavitalea soli. The sequence continues at coordinate 3,218,240 of NZ_CP032157.1, forward strand.
CATCAATAAAATAAAGGCGGCGGGTGTTCGCATAGACGGCGTAGGCATCCAGGGCCACTGGCAGGTAGGGAAAGTACCCCTGAAAGATATTGAAGAAAGTATCCTGCAGTACAGTGCACTCGGCCTCAAGCTGGCCTTCACCGAACTGGACATTGAAGTATTGCCCCGCAATTTTCAGGGCGCCGATGTAGGCCAGCGCATGAAAGCCGATCCATCGCTCAATCCTTATACCAGCGGACTGCCCGATGATGTACAGCAGCAACTGGCCAGTGATTACGAAGCCTTGTTCCAGCTCTTCCTCAAACACAGGGATAAAATAGAAAGAGTTACTTTCTGGGGCGTGAACGATGGAGCAAGCTGGCTCAACGATTGGCCCGTAAGAGGCAGGACCAACTATCCCCTCTTGTTCGACCGGGCCTTCAATCCCAAACCTGCCTTCTACAAAGTGATCGCAACCAGAAAAGGGGTTTATCAATAACTTTATACCAAAAGCAAATGCACAAGATACTTGGGATTGCCTTCCTGTTGGCCACTGCCAGCGCAGGTGCACAGGATTTTAAGTCCTACCCCATGTGGAACCCTTCCCTGCCCATAGAGCAGCGGGTCAACGATGTGGTCAGCCGCCTCACCCTGGAAGAGAAAGTGGCACAGATGCTCAATGCTACGCCTGCCATTGCACGGCTCGGCATCCCGGCGTATGATTGGTGGAATGAAGTATTGCATGGCGTGGCGCGTACGCCTTTTCGCACCACCGTATTCCCCCAGGCCATCGCCATGGCGGCTACCTGGGATACTAACTCCCTCTACCGCATGGCCGATTATTCAGCCCTCGAAGGCAGGGCCATTCACAACAAAGCCATCGAACAGAATCGCACCAGCGAACGCTACCTGGGCCTCACCTACTGGACACCCAACATCAATATATTCCGCGATCCCCGCTGGGGCCGCGGACAGGAAACTTATGGCGAAGACCCCTTCCTCACCGGCATGCTGGGCCGTGCTTTTGTACGTGGTCTCCAGGGCGAAGACCCCAAATACCTGAAAGCAGCAGCCTGCGCCAAACACTTCGCCGTTCATAGCGGCCCCGAACCCAGCAGGCATGCGGACAACTTCAATCCCACTACCTATGACTTGTGGGATACTTACCTGCCCGCTTTCAAAGAACTGATCGTCGATGCCAATGTGGCCGGTGTGATGTGCGCCTACAATGCCGTCAACACACAACCCTGCTGCGGCAACGACCTGCTCATGAATGATATCCTGAGAAAGCAATGGAAGTTCAACGGCTATGTGACCTCCGACTGCTGGGCGATAGATGATTTTTTCAAATACCATAAGACTCATCCGGATGCTACCAGCGCCGCCATCGATGCAGTAGTGCATGGTACGGATGTGGAATGCGGACAAACGGTGTACAAGACCTTATATGATGCCGTTAAGAATGGACAGATCAAAGAAGCGCAGCTCGATATATCGCTGAAAAGGTTGTTTACGATCCGTTACCGCCTCGGCATGTTTGATCCGGTGGCCATGGTGAAATATGCACAAACACCCGCTACCGAACTGGAGAGTGCACCCCACCAGGCACATGCCTTGAAGATGGCGCAACAATCCATCGTGCTGCTGAAGAACGAACAGCAAACCCTGCCCCTCCGCCGCAGCATTAAGAAAATAGCCGTAGTAGGCCCCAATGCAAACAACCGCATTGCTGTACTGGGCAATTACAATGGTATTCCTTCCCGCATTGTAACCGTGTTGGATGGATTGAAAGAAAAGCTCGGCGCCGGTGTGGAGATCATGTATGAAAAGGGAGTCGACTTTACCAAAGACACCTTACTCGCTTATACTGATCTGAAAAACCAGTTTTCCTGGGATGGTAAGCAAGGTTTCAAAGCAGAGTATTACAATAACCGCGAATTAAAAGGCGAGCCTGTATTCACCACCACCGACGATCATGTGGACCACACCTGGCAGCGTGGTGATATCATCGGCAATGGACTTACCGCTACCAATTTCTCTGCCCGCTATACCACGCGCTTCACGGCCACCGCCAGTGGCAGCACCATGCTCGAACTGGAAGCAGACGACGGATACCGCTTGCTCATCAATGGAAAAGAAGTGATCAATGCCTGGCTGCGCAATCGCTGGGGCGCGCGCGCTTATCAACTCAATACAGTAAAAGATTCTTCCTACCATATTGTACTCGAATACTGGCAGGGTGATGACAATGCCAATGTGGCCTTGCGCACCGGTCAGCGCATGAAAACTGATTATGCAGCCCTGGCCGCCAGGCTCGCACAGGCTGATGCGATCATATTTGCAGGCGGGATCTCTCCTCAACTGGAAGGCGAGGAAATGCCCGTGAATGCACCGGGCTTCAACGGCGGCGACAGAACCACCATCCAGTTGCCAGCCGTTCAAACCGAACTCCTGAAAGCATTGAACGCCACCGGCAAACCAGTGGTGTTTGTAATGATGACCGGCAGCGCTCTGGCTACTCCCTGGGAAAGCGCCCATATTCCGGCGATCCTCAATGCCTGGTATGGCGGACAAAGCGCAGGTACAGCCATTGCCGATGTGCTGTTTGGCGATTACAATCCTGCCGGCCGTCTGCCTGTGACCTTCTACAGCAGCGACAGCGACCTGCCCGGATTCAGTGATTACACCATGCAGGGACGCACCTATCGTTATTTCACCGGCAAAGCCTTGTATCCCTTTGGATATGGCCTTAGTTATACCAACTTCCGTTATGCAACACTAAAGGCTCCCACTACTATACGCACCGGCAATAAAATACGCGTAACGGCTCAACTCACCAATACGGGCACCCGCGATGGCGAAGAAGTGGCCCAATTATATATTGCTCACCCCAACACCAAAGGGAAAGCACCCATCCGCGCACTCAAAGGTTTCCAGCGTCATTTTCTGAAAGCAGGTCAAACCATACAGGTGAGCTTTACCCTTACACCCGAAGACCTCTCCCTGGTCAATGAAGCCAATGGACAATTGTATCAACCCAAGGGAAAGATCAGCATCAGCGTAGGTGGCGGACAGCCAGGTGTTACCAATGCCACTACCAGCAATGTGCTCAGCCAGCAACTCACCATTCAATAAGGCCCATATGAAGAAATTCGTTCTCCTGTCCCTTGCCTGCTTTGCTTTCGCCAATAGTTTTGCCCAGGTAAGATTGCCGCGCCTCATCCGCGACAGTATGGTATTGCAAAGAGACGAAAAGATAAAACTATGGGGATGGGCGAAGCAAGCTGAGAAGATCAGCATCCGTTTCAATGGCAAACAATACACAACCAAAGCGGGTGTAGACGGCAAGTGGCAGCTACTCCTGCCTCCTACCAAAGCAGGCGGTCCTTATACCATGGACATTACTGCCAGCAATAAGATCACACTGAAAGAGATATTGGTGGGTGATGTATTCCTTTGCTCCGGCCAGTCCAATATGGTGCACCAGATGGGCATCCACGATGTTACTTATGCCAATGATATTGCTACCGCCAATTATCCCGCCATCCGGCAATTCTGGATACCGCCCACGCCCAATATGAATGCTCCGCAGGATGATCTTACTGGCGGCAACTGGAAATCTGCCAATCCTGAAGATGTAAGAAATTTCTCTGCCGTGGCCTATTTCTTTGCGAGAGACATTTATCAAAAATACCAGGTACCCATCGGCCTCATCAATGCCAGCATTGGTGGTACCCCTATTGAAGCGTGGATCAGCGAAGAAGGCATGAAGGCATTTCCGGCTATTCAAACTACCATCCAGCGCAATAAGGACACTGCCTATATCAACGGCCTGCAACGCAGGCCTGCCAACAGCAACAATGCCTCCAATTATACTCCGCCTGGCGACAAAGGCCTCAGTGGTCCCTTGCGCTGGTACGATACAGCCTATTCACCCAAAGGCTGGCGCACGATCAATATTCCCGGCTATTGGGAAGACCAGGGTATCCGCGACCTCAACGGCGTAGTATGGTACAGAAAAGAAATTGAAGTGCCTGCCAGCATGGCCGGTAAGCCCGCCCGCGTATTCCTGGGCAGGATCGTGGATGCCGATGTATTGTATATCAATGGCAGGCAGGTAGGCAGCACCGGGTACATGTATCCGCAAAGGCGATACAATGTTCCCGCAGGGTTGCTGAAGGCCGGTAAAAATATTGTTGTGGTAAAGGTTACCAACCAAAACGGCAAGGGCGGTTTCGTACCCGATAAACCCTATTGCCTCTTTGCCGGTACCGATACCATCGACCTCAAAGGAACCTGGACCTACAGAGTGGGTGAAGTATACGAGCCGCGCAGCAGTGGTTTTGGCCCTCCGGGCATTAACCCACAATACCAACCCGCCGCATTGTTCAACGGCATGATCGCCCCCATTGTCAATTATACCCTGAAGGGGTTCCTCTGGTACCAGGGCGAAGCCAATACCGGCCGCGCCACTGAATATGCCCGCTTGCAGCCTGCACAGATCGCCGACTGGCGCAACCGATGGCAGCAGGGGCCACTCCCCTTCCTGTATGTGCAGTTGCCCAACTTTATGGATGTGAATTACCTGCCGTCTGAAAGTCAGTGGGCCGAGTTGCGCGAAGCACAAGCCAAAACTTTATTGGTACCCAATACAGCCATGGCTGTTGCCATCGACCTGGGCGAATGGAATGATATTCACCCCGACAATAAGAAGTCCGTGGGTGATCGCCTCGCCCTCGCGGCACGCGCGATCTTGTACGGCGAAAAGAACCTCGAATACTCCGGACCATTATACGAATCCGCTTCCATCAATGGGGATAAGATCACCATTGCCTTCACACATACCGGCAGCGGGTTGGTTGCCATCGATGGCGAACCGCTTACCTCCTTTGCCATCGCAGGGGCCGACAAGAAATTTGTATGGGCCCAGGCGCGTATTGAAGATGGTAAGGTGGTGGTGTGGAGTGAACGGGTACCAGCGCCGCGTTATGTGCGGTATGCCTGGGCCGATAATCCGGATGGTGCAAATTTGTACAACAAGGAAGGATTGCCAGCAGGGCCGTTCCGGACGGATCAATAGTTGATCTCTACAAAGCCAGAGGCTTTGAAATAGGCGTCACCAGCCGGAGGCTGGCGACTGAAGGCACACACTCCTTTTGAAAGCAGATCGGTTGTTCCATATGGAATTAGCTCCTTCATGCATCTACAGAGTTCATCCTACCGATCATGAAGAAAATAAGTACCTGGATTGTATTGAGTTTGCTGGTTCAGCACCTATTTGCACAAAAAAAGCCCTTACCTGTTATTGACATGCATGTGCATGCCCTGCACGCCGATGACCAGGGGCCTGCCCCCATCAGTGTGGGGGCGCCTTTCCGGGACCTTGGTCTACATGACCCCGCGAATGATTACAGGAAGGCTTTTATGCAGGCGCTGAAAACAAGATCATGGGCCGATCATTCTCTTACTTCCCCACTTACAGACGATTCAATGAGGATCCTCACGCTGGCAGCATTGGAAAAAAACAATGTCTACGCCGTCACCAGCGGCGAAATAGAGACTGTGCGGCAGTGGAAGCAGGCCGCGCCGAAACGCATCATCAACAGCGTTGACTGGACCTTTGGTTTGGCAGCCAAAGCGGGTCTTACTGTCGATTCGCTGGAGAAACTGTTCCGATCAGGCGAGTTCAAGGTATTTGGTGAAATATCTATTCAATATGAGGGTATATCGCCCAGTGATTCGGCTTTTGAACCCTACCTTGCCATGGCAGAACGCCTCGATATTCCGGTAGCTATTCACGTAGGGAACGGTCCGCCGGGGGCGCCTTATATAGGCGCAGTCAACTACCGGGCAAGATTGCACAGTGCCTTCGTGTTAGAAGAAGCATTGCTTCGTCATCCCAAATTACGCGTATATGCCATGCATGCGGGCTGGCCCCTGCTCGACGATATGCTGGCTACCTTATTCACGCATCCACAGTTATATGTGGACCTCGGGGCCATCTGCTATATGATACCCACCAAAGAATTTTACTACTACCTCGAACGCCTGGTCAATGCAGGATTTGGCAAGCGCATACTCTTCGGGTCCGATAACATGGTATGGCCGCAGGCCATTGCCCGGGGCATAGAAACCATTAACAAGGCCCCCTTTTTGACAGCTGCCCAAAAGCGTGACATACTGTTCAACAATGCAGCCAGGTTTTTACGGCTCACTGACCAGCAAATAAAGGAGATGCATTGACCAAACTTACTTACCGCGTTATTGGGTCAGCAATACAATTTGGGGTATCTTTAAACAAACCTTCCAAAGACCATTCCTTACGACCATGCAACCTGTCAAACTCATTTTAATAGCCTGCCTTTTAGGCAACAGCCTATTGTCCTGCGCACAGAACAACACCAACTGGAAAAATAAGAAATGCGCCGTAGCGCTTACGTATGATGATGCGCTGAACATCCACCTCGACCAGGTGATCCCTGCCCTCGATTCAGTTGGATTGAAAGCCACCTTCTACCTCATCGGTTCTTCCGATGCTTTCACCAAACGCATTCCCGATTGGAGAAAAGCAGCTGCCAAAGGTCATGAACTGGGCAACCATACCTTGTTCCATCCCTGTTATGGAAAACGGCCCGGCCGCGAGTGGGTGAGGCCGGAGCGTGACCTCAACAACTATACGTTGCAACGGATGACTGATGAGATCAAAATGAATAGTGTCCTGCTGGAAGCCACCGATGGCAAAAAGAAAAGGACATTGGCCTGTCCCTGCGGCGACACAAAAGTGCAGGACTCCAGCTACCTGTACGGCCTGAAAAATAATTTTGTGGGCTTTCGCGATGGCACTCCTGATGCCAATGCCGTAAACCCCTTTGCCAAAGTGACCGTACAGTGGGTAACTGTCTTTGATAATACAGGTGATCAATTGATAGCAGCCGTTAAGCAGGCTATGGAGGCCAACGCCCTGCTTGTATTCGTTTTCCATGGTGTGGGCGGAGACCATAACATCAATGTATCGGCAGCGGCGCACCGGCAATTGCTGCAATTCCTCAAACAGCAGGAATCACAGGTGTGGGTGGCGCCCTTTGTTGAAATAGCTGAATACGCAAAAAGCAAATAACGGAATAAGAGATTGAAAGAGGTCATACCACTTTAGCTAACAATATTTTCAGGCATTCGATATCTCTATTATCACCGCATCACAAACGGATAATCATCATACCGTTTCAAGGCCAGGCCGGTGCCACGCACCACGCTTTTAAGGGGATCGTCGGCTACATGGACGGGTAACTTCATTTTCTGGCTCAACCGTTTGTCCAGGCCCCGCAGCAAGGCGCCACCGCCGGTAAGGTACAAGCCACGACGGTAAATATCACTCGCCAGTTCGGGCGGCGTTTGTTCAAGAGCCCGCAGGATAGCTTCTTCGATCTTAAATACGCTCTTGTCCAGGGCTTCGGCAATTTCCTGGTAACTTACATAAATCTGCTTGGGGATACCGGTCACCAGGTCACGGCCATTGACGGGTATGTCGGCCGGCGGTTCATCCAACTCCTTCATCGCAGAACCGATCTGTATCTTGATCTGCTCTGCTGTGCGCTCACCGATCAATAAACTATGGTAGCGCCGCAATGATTCTGCTATATCACTTGTAAACTCATCACCCGCAATACGAATGGACTGGTCACATACAATGCCCGCCAGGGCAATGACCGAGATACCGGTGGTACCACCGCCTATATCAATGATCATATTGCCTACCGGTTCTTCTACATCGATGCCGATCCCCAGGGCGGCTGCCATGGGCTCATGCACCAGGTATACTTCTTTAGCGCCTGCCTGCTCCGCACTATCCCTTACTGCCCGCTTTTCTACTTCTGTAATGGAAGAAGGGATACAGATCATCATGCGCCAGGATGGACGAAACAGCGTCTTTTTGGGATACACTTGCTTGATCAATCCGCGGATCATTAATTCAGCCGCATTAAAATCGGCAATTACACCATCTCTCAAGGGACGAACGGTCCTGATATCGTCATGGGTCTTTTCATGCATCATCAAGGCCTTTTTACCCACGGCCAACACCTCTTTGGGGTTATTCCTGTTGAGGGCTATAATGGAAGGTTCATTTACTGTTATCTCGTCGTTGTGTATGATAAGCGTGTTGGCAGTTCCCAGGTCCATCGCAATTTCCTGTGTAAACCAATTAAATAAACCCATAGTTGTAACAAAATTAGAAGATGATAGGTAGCAGGACTTGAATATAGCCAATTTATTCCTAATAAATCCATTATGTAGCATAGCGGGATTGTACAATGTCCAAAAAACAAAAAGTCCCGTGCGCTGGCGCACGGGACTGTATCTGGATGACAGTAATCCTACACTACATTTTATTGATCGTAAAAGTAGCCGCAGTACCACTTACCTGGCTGGCCGATCCGGGACTTCCCGGAGAGCCGGTAGCACCCTTGGAACCGTTTGTACCGCCACCATGGCCTTTACCGCCACCACCGGCCGTACCTCCGGAACCACCGGCTCCAGGCGCTCCACCTTGCCCAAATCCACCTGGAGGAGCAATAGCTCCATTAGTGGTTACCAGGTTAGCCGAGGCAGTGGGCACATTAAGCACAATACCTCCGGCAGAATTTACGCCATTACCTGCATCGCCCCCACGGCCGCCGGAACCGCCCGGACCGCCGGCGCCACCATTACCGCCACTGGTGCCTGTGCATTCGCAGTTGGCACCTCCACCGCCGTTGCCACCATTGCCGCCAACGCCGCCATTGGCGCCATTGCTACCTGAGCCACCTGTACCGGAGCGAGTGAAGAAAAGCACAGGATGACTACTATTGCTCACCACCGAAGTGTTGATGGTAAATACTGCACTGTAACTGGCCAGTCCCGGACCACCAGGATTGCCCGGGCTACCAGTGGCACCGGGTGTACCGGGGCCACCAGGGCCACCATTATCGCCAGGTTCGGAGCCCGATACAGTACAGGTACCGCCGCTGCCTCCACCACCATTGGTACCGGTTGCACCTTTCGTAACAACAGCCCCATTACTACCCGTAGCACCAAAAATATTGAAATCACCAATATTGGGATTGCCATTGGTCCCATTGCGGATCAGCGTGTCCATAGTAAAGCCAGTGACCACTGTGTTGTAAAAATTGATATAAATGCCTTGGTTCAGGGTTACCGTACCGTAATTGAACACCTGGGGAGTTACCGGATTATTGATCTTGACCGGCGCTGTAGGCGTGTAGGGATCAGCGGAGGTAGCTTGTATCTGCATCGGGAAAGCGCTCTTGATACGCTCCCGGTCAGAAGGATGCAGCTCGGCATCGCCATAAATGTATTCATTGACCCGGCGGAGGGTGCCCGCAGCCGAACGGTCATCCTGCACACTGGTCAATGGCACATTGCCAAAAAGCTGGTTGCACAGGTCGGGATTGTTCTCCCGGTCAGCAAATACATTCGTGAGTGCTTTCAACTGTTCCACATCTTTGACCGTAATTAAAGAGGTGATGGGAATGCCCTGGTCCAGCAATTCAAGAGAGTGACCGAGCCGTTCAGCTCTTTCTCTGAAACTTAATTTCATTGTATAAATGTTTAGGTGAAGAAAATGAGGATTGATAAATAAGATCGTTGAGATAGCATACCGCTGCAGGCCGTCCCCGGCCATTGAGCCCATTCCTCCCCGGCGTTCCTGCTTGTCCATCTGTTCCTGGCAGGCCGTTGAGTGTGGCATTATCCATGGATACAGCCTTTCCACCCTTACCAGGCAATCCCGCCTTACCACCTTTACCACTCATACCTCCAATAGATCCGGGCGCCGTCATATTCACCTGGTCAACCGCTGTTTCGGGCACGTTGAGATAAATATTCGAACTGAGGCCACCATGCCCGGCATTGCCGCCACGACCACCGTTGCCGCCATGCCCCCCATTACCGCCATTACCTCCCGGTACTTTTATATTAAAGCCGTCTAATCCGGGTGCACCGTTGCCGCCGCCGCCGCCATGCCCGCCATCTCCCCCATCACCGCCATCGCCCCCGGCTCCCGCGGCTGAATACACATGCAGCCGTCCCTTCAATTCGCGGATAGTGATCTCGGCCAGCTTGCACATCCCCCCATTACGTCCTTTACCGCCATCGGCACCATCTTCAGCATCCGTAGCATCCGTACCCGGCAGGCGATCAAACACCTGCTCGGGTATCCAACGGCCAAGGATACTTGTTTCAGCAAAACCCGGTATACCATCAAGGCCATTAAGTCCGCTTACACCCGCTTTGCCATGCACCCCATTTTGCGGACCATGTCCAAAGTCTACCGAAAAAGGGGTAGGCAAAACGCCTATCTGGTAATCCAATCCCTTACCGGGATCGCCCAGGGTAATGAGCCGCTGACAAAGCATGGAAAACACATTGCCGCGAATCACTACCCTGGCGCCTTCTTCCAGCGCCAGCGTGCCAATATTTACGATGGTATATAATTCTTCCATCTCGCCCAGGTTCCATATTTCCTGTGGCATGGTCAGGTCCCAGGTCTCTCCTTTCCGTACTACCTTGTGCAACACAGAAACACCCTTCACGCATACCGGGAAATGACGGTGAATGCCTTTGGCATCATGCTCCGATATTGGCGCCCCGGCAAAAACTACGGCTTCGCCCCGGTCGTGTTTACCCTGCCCCAGTTTGGCACGCAGTTCATGCGCCGGACTGTAAAAAAAGGGCAGGCGTTTTTGGTGTTGCTCATCCGTAGCATTGCTGAGCACCTGGCGTGCAATATCAAAATTGTGTAAATGGAAATAAGTAGTGATCTCTTCTCCTGCAAGTAATGGCCCATGATCATGATCCATCAGCGAGGCTTTGTGCAGGAACTCCTGCATGGATTGTTCAGCAAGTGGCATAGCCGCTTGTACTGGATGTGTAGCGATCATAAAACATCGGTTAATATGGTGGAAGGATAATAACTGGTCACACGCGCAAAAGGACGCAGGCTGCACACCCACTCAAAATTGCGGAGCTGTGCCGGCCGGTCCACAAAATGATGGCTCACCGGATTGCGGTTATTATACCGGTAAAGAATGGTCTCATTGAAAACTATACGGTAAAAGCCGGCCATCTCCATCAGGGGAAACATGATGGCAGCATCTGCTGCTGACTGTAACCACTCCCCTTCCCTGTCTTTGAGGCAATGGTAGGCAGGGTCCTGGTCCGCAATGGCCAGGAAGAGCCCGGCACGGAAGGTGCGGATATGTGATACGCGCCAACCCTGTCGCAGGCTGGCAAGGTCTTTCGGTGAAGCATACGGGGCTGATACGCCCAGGTATCCGTCGGCATCTATATATTGCCCGTACATGATCCAGCAATCATGGCGTACATATTGCTCATTGATGAGAGAAAGCGCATTGCTACAGGCAAGTTGGTCATCTCCATCGAGGCAAACTACAATATCATCAGCACTACAATAATTGGTGATAGCCTGGTGCACATTATACACCGTACCCATCCTTTCTTCATTGCGCAACATTACTGCACTGAGTGCTGCCGGTGGTTCAAAGCGGGAGCTGGCATCCGTAGAAGCATCATCGATAAATATCACTTGCACATATGGATAATCCTGCATCAGCAGGCTATTAACACATTCCCTGAGAAAATGACCTGGATTATGGAAGGGAACGATGACGACCAGCCGGTTGAAGGTATCAGCTATAGCATGGTCCTTGCCCCGTATCATGTCAAAAGCCGTTTTGCGGGCCAGCACGGCGTATTCGGTCAGAGCTGGCGGTAAGTTATGTTGTCTTAGCAGGCGGTTGGCTGCTTCGATGGCTTCTGAAATGCGGCCGCAGGAACAGGCGCAGATCATGTACTCAAAAAGTAACTGGTACTCATAAACTGGTTTATCAATAAACAATTTATCATTTACAGGATAAGGAGGGTCCTGTAAGGCCACTGCTGCCATACAGTATCCCTGGAAGTATTGGTGATTTTCGCGGTAATAGCGGGCCATGGCCAACAGGGGTTCCAGTCTGAAGGGCCTTGCATCGAATGCAGCCATATAAGCGGCCTGCACAATGGGCCATTCACGGCCCAGCAGCCGCAGCATTTCTGCACGCTGGAAACGGGCATACCAATGCTCTTCTTCCCAGCCACCTCCTGCTATCCTTTTTTCATACCAATGCAGCGCTGCTTCATACTGTTCCAGGTCTTTGTACGACTGGGCCAGATAAAACATATAACGTTCATTATTCGGCTCTGTCTTCAATCCTTCTGTAAGCAATTGTACGTCGCGCTCAAATTTATCCGAACGACAGCCGCCATCACCATGATGTGTAAGACTCACTTCGGGCAGGAAGGCCCATTCCGTAGCAGCTTCTGTATGGATGTATTCATGCGTAACCCCGATATACCGCCAGGGGTATCGGCTACTCACCAGCATGGGTTGCGTGTAATCGAGACTACCTTCATAACGGATCTCATACACATCATGCTGCAGTTTGTGCCTGAACGGAGCTTTTACTTCCAGTGTCATATCCGCATCCATGATCAGCAGGTAATCGGCATGGCTACGCGCCAGGTCCAGTACTTCACCCCGATTATGCCCGAAGTTTTTCCAGGCAGTATGATGCAGCTCACCGGGCTTACCTTTCATTACTTCAGCAATTACAGCCGGCGTATCATCTTCCGAACCGGTATCGCAGATCACCCAATAGTCAATATGGGGCAGCACCGATCCTAGCGCCCGCCCGATAATGGGGGCCTCATTCTTTACCATCATGCACAGGCAGATGGAACGATCAGGTATTCTTGACATATCGTACAGAAAGTAAGTTGGTGATGGCAATTGAATTGGAGACATTTACCTTTTGCTGTGCCAGGAAGAACAGGGCATCGAAATTACTACCAGGTTGCTGGTTGTTGGCCGTGCCCGTCCAGTAATAACCTGTAGCGCCCATGCTGTTGAAATTGCCCTGCCCATCACCCATGCCGCCGCCCTGTGCGTTGAAACCGCTGGATCCGCCTGCTATCAATGCTGCATAAGCATTGGCGCCAAGCGATGTGATGAGGTTGTTCCAATCGGCCTGGCTGGGGATACGCCAGCCTGCCGGTGTGTTGGCCACAGCCTGGGCGGCCGAATAAAGCAGGCCATATGTAGTACGGTTACCGTTATCGTTGCCATAAGCTATGCAACCCGTGCCATAATTGTAATTGGCGGCCAGCCAGGTTTGGTTATTGAGGAATACGGTGGGATATACCTGCCCTCCCGGATCAACAAAGAAGCTGGCAGATATGAATATGGTAAACTGCAGGCTGTTGAGGTAATTGTTGTTGTTGTCAAAAGCCTGTAAGGTGAGGAATACGGCCGTATCCTGCGCTACCTGTATTGGCAGGGTGAGAGAAAACGTATCATAGGCAAGGGGCTGGATATTCGGTGTCTGGTCTTTCTTATAATAATTCCGTTCCAGCTGGGGTATGCCCGGCACACTGCAAAAGAGCTTGATATTATCCACATAGAACATGGACCATTTCAAAGGAATGGAGATATTCTGTGTAGGGCCCGTCAATTTTATAATGGAACCATTGACACCAAAGAAACCGAAGAGGCCGCGGGTAAGTGGCGCATCCTGCTTGGAGATATCGAGAATAAAGGTAGCCGGCTTGTAGGCGGTGGTACTGTTCATCATAAAGTTATTGAACGTAACCATCATTTGTGTATGACCAGCTGGTGTAAACGAATTGATATTGCTGAAGGCAAAAGTGAGGTTGGCATCTGCACCCGTACCGATGATGCCTGCATTGCCTTGTTGTGGGTACAGTGTCCATACCGGGTTAGTACCGGTGTGGGTATTGGTAGGGTTTTTATATCCCCATGCCTGGTCGGTCACCACGCTGGCGCCAATAGACCAGGCTGTGCCGGAATCATCGTCAGATGCCAATGCCCCGGCTGTATCTCCGTATACAAAAGAGACGGTGACGGTTGGATTGCCGGTCCAGGGTACGGAATCATTGTACAGGGGATTGGCGCCAATGTTCTTAATGTTGAGAAAAATAGTATTGCTCAGCGGATCGGTGGCTACGGATACATACACGGTGCCCTGGTTGTCGAGGCCCAGTTGCAGTACCGTGGTAAGGTCTACTGCCGCCGGAGGGGCGCTGGAATTGAGGGCCAGGTTTTGCGGCTGGGGACTAGCCGGCACATTGGTGCCATTGAGATTATATAAGTTCATCTTTACAGCATCAATGGTAGGTGATGCGGTGGCAGTAATCAGATTGATGGTAAACGTGAGGTTGGTGCCTGCGGCCCAGGTGCCGGAAGCATTGCCGTAGGTTAACAGCAACCCTTTATAAGGCGCATCATAACTGAAGCCCCAGCCCGGCTGCGATATATTGGAAATGGTCATCACAGCTTTCTGATCGGACGTAAAGAAGCTGGGCATAAATACTTCGATACCGGATGCACTATTAGAATCGCCGGTTTGTAAGGTAATATCGGCGCCGGTATTGTTGACGATGGTAATATTCAATGTGGCGGTTACCCCTACATATATCTGCGGCTGGTTATCGGCAGCAGGATTGGCCATGGAAAAATAAACAGGATCGGCAGAAGCGGTATATGTACTCATGCAATTAGTGAGTTAAGTATATAGGAAATAGGATCTTTTTACGAAGCATTATTGTTTGGCGGCAGCGGGTTGAGCGCCAGCCATCCCTCCTGCAAGGTCTGTATCGAGTATCCATACACAGGTGTTTCATTGACGGCGTTGGCCGCCAGTGGCGTTTCATTGGCAGCGCCGGGTGTTATCCACGACCAGGCATAACCCGCTTCTGCCGGCAGTGGCACGCTCATGCCCTGGGCCATCTGCAGCATCGGACGGGTAATGAAGTTCACCGCCAGGCTGTTCACGATGTCTGAATACTGATCGGGAGGTATGGAAATTTCACTTACCCCCAGTACACCCGTGGTGGCATGTACTGCTGCCCGTGGGTCTACCAGCATGGTAATACTCATGGGCTGTTGATTGAGCGTCACCTGGATGGTGGTATCCGTGGGTTGGGCCACCCCATTGGTCCAGGCGTCATCGGCGGCAGGCATGTAAAGGCTTTGGCCCGTATAGGGATTGCTGCTGCCGGTTTCGATTATGTAACCTACCAGGCCATCGTCGAGGTTGGCCAGGTCGCCCAGGCGGGCAGGGAATAACACATTGCCCAGGTTGGCGCTGCTAAAGGGCATGCGGGTGGGGTAACTCGTACGTCCATTGATCACATCCTGTGGAAAGGGACTATTCACATTGTTGTCTGCCTGGTTCAGCGGCAGCAGGTTGCCCAGGGTCTCCAGGGTCAGCACTGCGCGTGTGAGCGCCAGGGGCCGGCCAATGAGTACGGCCAGTGAATTGTCCTGCGCATAATTGGCCGGGCTCACAAAAGTTTCTGAATCCTGGATAGCCGTCATCATGTCTTCCAGGAAAGCGCCGGTCTGGTCAAAAAGGTACCACATGTAATTGGCCACATGCGCGTTGACGGTAGGTGTTCCACGCTGGCCAATATCGGTAATGAGCTGCTGTTCGCTGGTGCCGCTGTTGGCGATATTGCCGGCACGGGTGCGGTACACATTCGCACCGTGTTCTACACCGAAAGTGCCGATAGCAGTACCATCAGCATCGTAGAAGAAAAGGTCATTGTCGAGGTGATTGGGCATTACCCATCCACAGATGGGGGCTGTAGCCGGGTGCGTATTCGTTTCTACAAAGTCATCACTTACGCCTGATACCGCATTGTTGTGTTCGGCCGACAGCCATTTGAACCAAACCCTTGCAGGTGCTACAATACGCGGCGCCAGGTATACCCTACCCTGGTTTTGCTGGTCATTGGGATTGGGGGTCATGGCATAAGATGTAATGCAACTGAGACCGCCCTGCGGGCTGCGTGTAGCTGTAGTGAGGTCCATGCGTTGTCCAAATGCATCGACGATCTCGATACTCACAATATCCATAAAGCCGGCGCGCAGCGGACCGAAATTGCCCTGGGCCAGCAGGCCGACAGGAATAGGTTCGAGGCTGGTAAAGGCATCATCGTACCAGTTGTCATTGGGTGTGGCGCCTGCCGCCGCATTCACCTTTGGTGTATAATTATCCATGCGTCCGGCTACGAGGTTCTCTACGGGCACCTGTGCTACATAAGCAGTAAGCACCTGATTGGTATTGAAACCGCTCATGGCCTGGGAAAGTATCTTGCGGCCATCATACAGGGTAGCGATCTCCTGCAAGGTGGCATTTTCGGGATCGTTGGGATTGTTGTTGATATAATTGGTGATCTGGTAAGAGAGTACACCGGTAGCGCCTGAGCGCATGGTGGCATCATCTTCATAGCCAACGGAAGTAGCGGAAGTAAAAGGAACAGGGGTATTGCCGTTCATCTTGTATAAATAATCCACCCCGTCAGCATCCAGGTTGAAATAGTCGGTGATATTGGTAGGCGCATATAGCTGGTTGCTGTGATCCTTGCCCCACTGCAGGGGCTCCATGTTCACATTCCAGATCATAAAGATGGGCAGGAAGGGGTCTACCCGGTTGGTAGTAAATTCGGGCAGGGCTGTTTGTGTGTTCCAGCCTACGCCGCCGCTGGAGTAGCCATCATTGGTAGCATTGGTCCAGGTAACCGTTAGGGCCTGCGGTCCGGCAACATTAACAGCAGGTGCAGCAGTGGGTTTATAATTATCATTGTTGACCAGCGCAAAGAGGCTGGTAGCTGGCGGGGTGGGCACACCACCCAGGTTGGGGGCAATATCGAGTGGACTGAGCCCGCCCTGTGCATACATGAGTGAAATGGTAAAGTTGGCTGCTGATGCTACCGCCGGATTGCCGGTGCCGCCTGCCGACGCCAGAGCGGATGCCACCTGGCCGGCCAGCATGGGTGTAATGAGGAAGGCTTCGCCGGTGAGGGTCTGCACATCGGCCTGGATGGCAGCGGGCATATTCGCAGTTACTGCCGGCACACCAGGTACAGCGGCAGCATTGACAGTAAAGTTGTTGGAATTGTAATTGAAGAGGAGTTGCGTAAGTAATTCCTGGCTCAGTCGCACAAAAGTAGTGTCTCCATCGCCGTTACGCTGCAAGGGTTCCATCATCGCTCCTTCCATCAGGATCACAGGTTCGGATGGCAACTGGAAGTAATCGGCAATATCGCATTGCAAGGTCCACACAGCATCGGTAGTTTGCTCATTAATAGCTGCCAGGGCGTCCAACACGATCTTATAATTGTTGTACACGGCATAGGCCAGGCTGCCAGTGCCAACACTGGCCCCCGGTGGCACGATGCCGGTTACCTGTCCGCTGGCGGCGTCGGTGGTATACTGCAGCAGGCTAACGGTATTGCCGTAGTTGATCACATCATTCAGTTCACCGGCCGTAGAGGTCCAGATAAAATTATTCATCGTGCTCTGCGGAATATAACTGTCGGTAGCCTCGCCCTGGAACATTTTTACGAAGCGCACCCAATCCATGAACAGTTGCTTGCGGCGCAGGCTCAATGCCCCACGGCCCATATCGTATTGCTTCTGCGCACTGTTGAGCAGGTACAATTGCTCGGCCAGGGTAAGTGGCAGGGTTATTTCCTCGGCTTCGGTATTGCCATCGCTGGTGCCTTGTTTGGTATTTGTAATGAGCCAGTTGAAACCACCGGACACATTTTCAAAACCATTATTGTGCAGCGCCTCTTCGAGAGTAATCAGCTTGTTGGGGGTCTTTTCAATATTGGCCAGCAGCCCCAGTTGCAGGGCATCCAGCAGGTATTCGTAATTGGTGAGCACATTGGGATCATCGGTATCCTGTCCCATATCCACTTTCAGTAAAGCTGCCAGGGCTTCTTCAGTAGAGTTGCCGATGGCAATCTCGGTAGGTGCACTCCACACAGACATATTGGATTGCCCGGAAGACAGGAAATAAGTAGTGCCGGGATTGGTAACCATATTCCATACTACTTCCTGCACCGTACCGGCACAAAGAGTTTGTGTAGGCAGGTTGAGCTGGGTGATCTGGTATTGGTTGTTCACACTGGCCGACAGATCGCCCTGGTTGAAGGTCCACTTCATCATTTGCGAAGTGATCTGGTTGAAGAAGTCCACGGGCGTCATTTCGGGCACGGCCTTGTTGGCCAAGGTACGCTGTACATAATCATTGTACTGCTGCGTTACCTGTGCATCGATATCATTGAGCGGATCGGTGGTGGCATCGCTGAGCCAGCCGATCACCTGGTAGGTGCAGCGGAACTGGATGCCTGGATTGTTGTTGAGGATGGCCGTTTGTACATTGGGTTCATCGCTGAAATTATCCCAGAAGCCAAATACACTGCAGCACTCCGGATAGTAAGAACTGAAATAGGGTCCCACAAAACCTATGGAGGTAAGATAACAGTAATCGCCATCGGCGCCTTTTTGAGAAGGCAGGTAGTTGGAAGCAGGCTCGGTGGAAGGGTTCCAACTGCTGAGGTCTACCACACGGCCCATATAGCTGAAGGGCTGTTGCTGATAGACTGGGTTGGCAGGCAGAGGCACGGTGATGGCCGGGCGCCCGTCGGTCGGTTTATTTTGCGTAATATAATCGCTCTCCACTACCCAGCTTTTGGCAGTGGGCGTTCCATAAGTATTGGTTTGTTGATTGAGAATACTGAGGTAACGCGTTACCAGCCAACGGTTGGGCGCATGGGGAAAAATGATCTTTGGATTGCCGGGAAGCTGTTGTCCCTTTTTGAAATAATCCGGCAATTCCCAGTGCAGGTGTATGCCTGTGCCCAATGAGTTGGTGGGACTGATGAGGGGACCGCCACTATTGGTAACACCCAGGGGCTGGAAGATCTTGTCTCCGGTGCTGGCCATATTCTCATAGCTGTCGAGGGGATCGGCCCAGGGCATCTGTTCAAACAAAGCGGTCTTGCCCTGGAAGTTGCCTACGACTTTATTGTAATCATTTTTATTGGCGCGCAGCGCGGCTATATTGAGCGGAACGATTGCGTTCATAAGTTCATTGCTTTTATTGATTGATAAAACTTACCATCCCTACTCCTTCTGTCATTTCAAAACCCATGATAGCGGCATCGACAGTGGCCCCGTTGTTGACGGTTGAAATGGTACTGGCCAGGGCCTGCATATTGAGCACCCGCGTTTTCTTCGAACGAAAGGTGCTGCTGATATCTGTGGGTGTAGAGGTATCGCTCATGGTGACACTTTGCACCTTGGTACCATTAGGATTAGTAGTGGTGGTGATGGTAAATGTGTGGAGGTTCTTGACGGCATCAACAGGTTTTGTCTGCACCTGACAGCTATCCAAAAAGCAGTCGATCCCATAATGCAGGGCCTGCGGAGCTTCGTGGATGTCGATACGCCAGGCATCGCCTGCAATGAGGCAGATCATGGTATCGGATTTGGGGCCTAGTTGCTCCAGCCGGAGGATATCGAGCATCACGGGGTTCTTATCATCGGGGGTACCATTTACAGGATAGGCATTCACGCCCAGGCTGGGATAATCGAGCACGAGGGAAGAACGCAGCAGGAAACCGGTGATGATGGTAGGTACAGGCGGTGGATCGGTACCCAATAGTTTAGACCGCACTTTGGTGGTGAATGCAAAACTCTTTTGATGGACGCCGGGGGCTACGGCTGTATCCAGGTTGAGCATGGCGCTGTCGGTATCGGCGGTGAGGTTGCGCCCAATGCTGAAAGCACCATCGCTCAAAGCGCTTACCCAATTCTGGTCGAGGTAAAAGAAGCGGATGGACTCCTGCGGCAACATACGTTCGTCGGGTACCAGGTAGTTGAAGGGCACGCCATTGAGCAAGGCCAGTCGGCTGAGCCAGCTGGCAAGATCATCCGGCAAGTCGGGATCGTTGAGTGAAGCCATGATGGCGTTGGGACTGGCATAGGTGGTGGCCAGTGCGTTTTGCAGGTGCTTTCTGGTCAATGTCTTTTTCATAATGCATTTATTGCTTTAGCTTCAGCACAGTTTGTTTGAAAATGCTGCCTAAGGGGGCGGCAGTATGTGTACGGGCTCCTTGCAGCGTGACAGGCGGCAGTACATTGAAATGCTGCATCATCACGGTATTCTCCACATTGTTGTTGACCTGTTGTCCCAGGCCTTTCTTCCAATTATACAGGCCGGTAGAAAAGGAAGTATCCTGCAAGGCTACCATTCGCCCGATGGTCCAGGCGGCAGCATAAGAAGTATCCAGCATACCCGTTGTAGGATCAAAGACGGTAGCGGCATCCGGCGAAGTAATGGGCAATTTGAGGGGGGCAGCGCCGGCATTTGAATAAGGCACCAGGGGCCCACGATACCAGGCTACGTTTTTCTCGGCGGTGCGCATGGTCTCATTGAGGGGAACATAACCCATATTGAAAGCACCTGCCACCACTTTATTGGTACCGTCATAGGGCAATCGAATATTGGTATTGCTGGCAGATACACCACTGCCGGGTGTACAGCCATTGAGGCTTTCGAGGGTATGTACAAAAGTGGCGGGCTGGCCGGTGCTGAAGAAAGTCCAGTTGGCCAATACTGCCAGGCGTATAGTATCGGTTGCTGTAGCAGGTGGATTGGAAGGAATGGAACCATTTGCCTGGGGCAGAAACGCTTCCAGCCCTTCGAGGGATACCAGGTAAGCCTTTGTCTTACGTTGTGTATTGGGCAGACGATTGCCGAACACGATGGAAAAGCTGCCGGTAGGTTCTCCGTTTGAATCGCCATTGGTAGGCTGGTTGATCAGGCTCACCACGCGCACGTGGGCCATCAGTTCCAGGTCTTCTACCGAAGGGGCCAGTTGCCAGAACAATCCCATTGGTATATCCACTACGTTAATAGTATCGGTAGTTAGCTGACCGGGCTCCAGGTCGGCCAGGTCTGTTGCATCATAGAAATAAGAATAAGTATTGGCAGGTATCTTACTACCGGAGTAAGCTGCTATCGGGAAAAGGTCGCCGGTGGTGCAAACCGTTATGCTATTGGTGAGTGCCGGAAAAGCAGCCTGGTCATCTTCATCGAGCAACAGCACCCAAAGCCAGGTGGGCACATCGGCATCTACATCCTTACCCGGCTGTGGCGGAGTATAAGGTTCGTCAATGGTAGGATAACGGGTCCAGGGAAAGGTTTCTTTCTTGAACACCACATGCGGCAATACATTGGAGAATTCGCCCGAAGCATTGTCATTGGGAAAAATGCTGCTGATCACGCTGCCGGGACTCGACAGGCTGAAGCGATCGGCCGTTACGGCAAAGGTGTAACTGTTGCTGTAGGCTTCACCACTTATGGGTGTTTTGCCATCGCTTTGAAATATCTGCTGGTTTACCTGCAACTCATACATGCCGGCATCGAGGCCCGGCAAAGCATGCTGCACAAAGGAAACCTGTTCATTCAGCAGGTATTGTTCGCTATTGGTATCTGGCATTGTTTCAATTATTTTAATGAAGTGATCTTATGCGGCATTGTTGGCGCTGAGTACAGCTACCATGGGCCAGTCGGTCAGCATTTCGGTACTACTCATATTGGTAAGTGTTACTTCCGCAGCAGCGTAGGTATCCCAGCCATTGGCATTCAGGTCGTTCAGAATGGCATTGCGCTGACCACTTACCCAGGTTTGTGTGAGGGCCGACAGCACGTAGCCGCTATTGTCGAGTACTTGTGAACTAGCGCCACTCACGGTGATATTAAACGTCTGCGCCTGATCGTCTTCTTTCACCTGGAGGGTATAGCTGGTATCGGGCTGAGCAGACGTATAACTAAAATTGGTTTCTTCACCACCGGTAAACAGCAGGTCGATCAGCGGTACATTGTTTACCGTATCAGGATCGCGCGGTACGGGTGTAATGTTGAAGCCCAACAAGGTCTCCGGAAGCAGCGTGGGCGTATTGGCATCGTTGGTTGATAACTTAGGATCGCCCCAAAGTGCGGTATTGCTGCTGCCGAGCACAGGGTCTATCGTTACATTGTTGATGAAGTTGCTAAACTGGCCCTTCCCATCAGTATTTGCCCGTTTGCGCAGGGCAATGGTATGTACCGACTGTACGTCGGTGATCTTCATCGGCTTCACATTGATATCCGGATTCCACACCTGTGTGTCCGAATAAGTTTTGGTACCCGCAGCCAGTTCGAGATAAGGATGGACGCTCGTATCTATGCTGGCGCTGTTGTACTGGGTAGGATCATTGGGAATAGGTGCGGTAGTGCTGGCGCCTGAAGACCAGTTGGCAAAATTGGCCGGGATGGTAGTGGAAGTAACAATGTTGAAATTATCCGGATCCACCAACCAATCCCAGGTTTCACCATCCTGGCTGGTAGCATCTTTACCCAGGAGACCTACTGATACGGAAGCCGATACGTTGGCAGTGGTAGCGGGCTCATCGGTCAGCGGCGCAGGTGCTTCAGCCGCCAGGCTCATGGCTTTGATGCCGCGGGAAGCTTTCAGTTTTTGTTGCTGCGGTGCAGGTTGTTTGGCGCTTACAGGCGGTGGCAGGAAGTTTTGTTCCAGGTTTTGCCAGGTAACGGGTACCGGCGCTGCTGCATCTGACCCAAACTTGATGGTGATGGTAAGGATGTCGAGGTCCACATTGGCAATACCGCCAAATGGTGGTCCCCACAATTGCAGGTCGGCGCCTACATGTATCTTGATGGTAAACAGGCCTACGTTGAGGCTGCAACCGATATTGACGTAGGCATCGGCTTCGTATTGGAAAGGTGACCAGCCGATGAGGAAATCAGCGCCGAGGTTGAACCAAACTTTCACCACGGTAGCATCGAAGGTGGCAGACACGGCCATACCGGCCATGAACATGGAAGGTGTGAGGGCCAGGTAAGCTGAACCGGAAGCCTGGAAGGGCCCCAGGTTGAACGTAACACGGATACGCGGTACTGCCGGGTACCAGTCGGGCTTTACAAAAGCCGGATGGTAACCCCCGAGGCTCACCACAAAATCGCCTTTGTGCTCGCCGGCAAACCAGAGATAGAAAGCAAAGCCGCCGCTGAGTTTTACAAAAGGCCCTAAAATATAAGAAGAGGGGGTAATAACGCCTGCTACATTGATGAGGCCGGTAGAAGGTGTGATGGCCGCTACCAGGTTTACCTGGATGCTGGCCAATGCATCGGGTGAGCCTTCCGGCAATACGATGGCACAACTACCCAGCAGGGCTATCTGCATGTCTACTCCAAAGGAGAAAGTGAGCATGGCAAAAGCAGATACCATATCGAAGGAAGTAAACTGTACACCAAAGCCTACCCAATACTCACCGGGTTCGTACTTGATCACGCTGCCATCCTGCAATTGTTTGATCACACTGGTGAGTGCATTTTGCGCATTGCCCTGCGGCGGCGCCATATTGGGCAGCAACAGGTAGGTGGGCAGTGTTTCGATGGTGGGCAGTACCAGGGCATAGTTGACCCCGAAGCCAAAAGCCAGGCCCGATACATAGAAGAAGGGCGGACCGCCCAGGGGCACTTCCAGGTTGGCATAAATAAAGAAGGCTGCCGGATTGCTGTTTTGCGCAGGCGCGTAACCACCGATGGCCTTGAAACCAAACTCAGCCACCTGCACGATCACTTCTCCAAAGTAGTTGGTAATATTTGTTTTGGGATCAACTGATTTAAGGAAAGCGCCACCGATCTCCAAACCTGGTTCACTAAAATCCATGCCCAGGCCCTGGATATCGAAGCTCACGGAATTGCCGGCAGGCATACCGGGCAATGGCAGCGGAAAGGTGATGCAAAGTCCTTGTACATCGAGGGTAAAACCGCCCATTGACATACCAGCGGAGATACCGAATGTAGCTTCGCCCGATGAATAGTTGAGCCCGATCTTCTGCAGGTTGACGGGGCCAAAGGTTTTGTTGACATTGATCCAGTGCGCAGGACTGGCCGGCGGACTGGTTTGTACGGTATTCTGCGGATTGTTATAATAGGGCGCGGGATTAGCCGTGGGTGTTGCTTTGGGCAGGGACATGGGCAGGGCAAAGTTATTTTCTGCCGTATCCGATCCCTCGCGCATGAGCCCCGCAGTAAGCGAGAAGCCCCCCTGCCCTAGTGAAAAGGATGTTTGATCGCCTGTAGTGCTTACGGAATAATTGTTTTTCTCTTTACCATCACCAATGGTGCGGGTGTAAAGCGGATTGGCGGAAGTGTCTACCTTGGGAATATTAAAGGTGACCGGCTTGCCCGTTGTTTTGGGATCGGCATTGGTATAGGAAAAGCCGATATGCTTCAGTGTATATTCATTGAATACGGGAATACTTCCCACCAGCGGCAGGTTCTTAAAGGCCAGATCAGTATCAATGGCGGCGCCTACCACATACGGGTTCGTGCCGGTTGAGCCGGATTGCATGACGGTATCGGCATAGAAAGTCAGGGTTACTTTATCCGTGTTGCCGCCATTGGAATATACGAGGTCGAACTTGGCGGCTACACCCAGTTCAGTGGTGGTTGCTCCCGTTTTGGGCGAGGTATAGATCACCTGTCCTGCCACATAATCAATGATGGCTTCGAGGTTGAGCTCGGGCGGCAATTGCACATCGAGGCCAAACTGTTGGCCTACAAAACTCATGAACGAACCGATGTCGATCACCGCGTTCTGTACACAGCCATTAAAAGTATAGATGGTGGCCGTATTGGTGGTGGTCAGTTCGGCGGCGAGCGCCACGGGAATAGAACCAATTTCCAGGTTGACGCCTATTTTGAGATCTACGTTGGTGGACATAGTTACAGGTTGAGGAATGCTTAAGAATTGGATGCTGTTTGTTGGGTTTGTGAAGACGAGCCCGAAGTGGCAGAGAAAGCAATGGACAGGCTTTCAATCTTCAACCACTTATTGAGGTCGCCTGGCAGGGCTATGAGGCCTGTTGAGGGATCCGTGCCTTCCACATCGAGGTTGAAGGAAAACAGGAACTCTTTGGTAGATGAGTTGATCGAGAACTCATATACATTCACCATCGCCTGGTTGGTCGAATTGAAATTGGCCGGCGTAAGGGAGGGAATAGCCTGTGAGATCAATCCCATATCAGGACTTTGGGACAGGTCGGAAGCACCGAGTTTGGTCTCGATGAAATTGATCACATCCCCCAGGTAGACCGTCACCGGCGGATCGCCGGGCTGCAGGTCGAGCTTGAAGAGAAACCCATTGGTCACACCGTCCTGCGATTGGTCATCCCCAAAAGCGATCTCCGAGGCCAGCGGCACAGTTTGTTCGCCGATCAGCAAGGTGGCTTTGAAATTAATAGCGGTACTACTCATGGTATAAAGTTTACGCCGTACAGTTAGGCCGAATAGGCAACTGAAAGGCTGAAAGATTCAAGTGAGAAATTCTCGAATATGCCAAACTGCCCCGACATAGCGATCTCAAATCCAAAATCGGAGATGGTGCCCGTAGTCACATCAGCATCGGAATAGAAATCAAACTTCTGCAGGGTAATGTTATTACCGATACCCAGATCGGTAGCCTGTCCCAACAGGTCTGACACGATCTGTGATACCGGCTGGTTATAGGGATTATCGAAATTGCCCGACAGGCTGAAGTTTGGTTCATTGGGCGGGTTGGGGAATCCCATTTGCAGGTCGAAGCTGAAATCAGGATTGGCGGTATCACCCGGCCGGTTGTAATTACACAACACAAAATTGCCTTCCAGTCCCCAGGTAGGCGCAGGGGTTGTATTTACATTGGCCACGTTGATCCATACAGCCAGCGGATCGAGGTAGAGGGCCTGTTTGTAAATAGGTATATTGGTAATACCAATAGAAATATCAACTCCATTTACTACCACGCTAAGCGAAGGAGAAGTACTTACGTACAGTGTAACGCCCAGGCTCAGCAGTTCCAGCTTTGTTTGGTTATTATAATAAGGCCCTAATTGTGTAGCCGGGAAACAACTACTGAAATCGTTGCTGCCTGGTACCAGGAAATTCAGGTCGCTGAGACCAATGCCGAAATTGGTAAAGGTGGCGGATATATGAAAGAATCCATCCGACATAGGTATTTGCGTCGTGAGGGTGCCCGTCCCACTACCCAGGGCGATCGTCATGCTCAGGTCTATCTCATCTGTTGTGGGGTCATCACTGCTGGTTTGCTGGGTGGTGGTAACAGTCACAATGCTGATGCCGGCGCTTTTTAATAGCTGTCCGCCGATGATCGGAATGCAGGCAGCCAGGGCGGTGGTCAGGGCAGTTGTATCGGATGCCTGCAGGTTTACGGAAAGGGTATTGTTATCGGTTGTCACGGTGCCCGTCATAGCAATGGTAGTGACGCCGGTTAATTTGGCCAAAACATTCATGGCATTGCCGGTGGCTGTGAGGTCGAGGTTAGCGCTGAATGCCGTACCCGTGACAGGCGATGTGCCGGTAATGTCAAATACCAGGATGCTGAGTATACTGTTGGCCAATGCCGGGTAAGTGCTGCCATATTGATCGGTGAATTTCCAATTGGACATAGTCGTTGTTTTTTTGTGTTACCATTCTATCACTACAGGCATGTGGTCGCTTACTTTGTTGTAAGCATTTACCAAGGCTACGAGGTTGGTGCCCACCAGCAGGGGATAACCAAACGTATTCATATCACGGGCCTTACCGATCATATCCACTACCAGTTCCTGGGGAGCGCCGGGCAGGGCTGCGTTGTATATAATATTATCATAGGCATCGCTCAGGTAATTGGCCGGCGGCGGCTGGGTATTGGCCGGCTTGGTACGCACACTCGACAGGGTGCCATTGGGTACCAGCGTGCCATAGGCGGGCAATCCTGTAAAGGGAAACACGTTCTGGGTACCACCGGGTATATTTTTAACGTAATAGGAAGCAGGGTTACAGTTAAAATCACCCATGATGAAGGTGTTGGTCATGGAGGCCGGACTGATGCCGGGCAACTTAACACAATACTCTATAGGGGGACGGTATTTGACGCCATTGGCGCCTTTTGGTGGCGGAGCATGGATGCCTACTACCTGGAAACTGTCGGTACTGTTGAGTACCTGGAACAACGCGCCATAGGGCGTGCGTGGGTTGATCCATTTTTGGGAAGCGTGATCGCGGAAAGCCTGGGCCGATAATACTTTTAGTCTTTTGGTATTGTAGAGGATGCCGACTGTTTCATGATAGCCTACGATCTGCGGTGTAATGTAATCGTATGTATAAGGCGGGTTATTATTATTGGGATATATCTGACCAACAAGGGTATTCATGGCTGACCTGATCCCTTGGAGGGTAGGAAGACAGGTGCCACTGACACCCTGGCCTTTGCCGGTACCGCCTGTTTTCAACTCAATAACAACAAAAATATCTGCAGGGTTGGTAGTCAGTCCTGCAACAGCATTCCAGCGTGGCCTGCCCATCACGAGGCCCATCATAAAATCGAGCACATTATTGCCCAGGCCGAAAGCTCTATAGGTAGCAGCGAAGGCATTCGACAGTTTGGTTTGCCCAATATTCTTCAGGTTCCAGGAAACGATCTTCATGGTAATTAATTGAGGATGACAATAAGGAATCAGCCAGACAGACTAAGCCTGCCTAAGTGCTTACTACTAACGGGTGTGAAATGGAGAGTTCCCGGGGTATCGGGGTCGGTGCTATAGCTGCTATCAACAGCTATTGTTACAACAAGATCAGTTTGCCTTTTCCAGGTTTATTTTCCGTCGGGAAGGGATCAAGCTACAATTTGGAGAGAGCTTACTTGAATGAAGGATCGAAATTAAGTTTCCTGTTTAAAAAAGGAAACATATAATATACCCGATTTTTCGGGTAGTTCTACTGAAGCTGGATGGGATTAATGCGATTGGTAATATTCATTTAATACGAACTGTACTATTTTTTACGTACACACCAGGTGGTCATGCAACGTGTATTTTGTACGTTAGTAGTTTTTAGCGGCTCATACAATTCTCCCATTTCTGCTGTATAGTTTAACAGCGTTTGTTCATTTACTAAAAAACGTTCAGAGCCATCGGGTAGTAAATAGCGGCCATTGCCTACTGGCTGCACCAATGTTTCCAGCCCGATATCCGATGCCAGCCGCGCAAAGAAGTATCCTCCTGTTTTTAACACCCTGAAGATTGACTGCAACATGGAATCAAAATGCTGCTCATCTTTTGCAAAATGTAATACAGCGCTGCAAATAACCAGGTCAAATGTGCCATCGTTATACGGCAATTTTTCAGCAGGGCATACTGTAAAGTTTTCAAGTGGATTAGCAGGGGCAAGGGCTGCTGATAATTCCTTAACTGCTTGTACGGCCTGTGGATTGGGATCAACGCCAAATACCTCGAAGCCGTTGCGCAGGAAGTAAAACAGGTTTCGCCCGCCACCGCAACCTACGTCCAACACTTTTCGGGCGTTGTCATAACGACCTTTTAACAATTGGTCGAACAAGTAGATGTCAATATTGCCGAAGGTATCCGTGAGGGTATTTTGCATGAGCATTGATTTGCGACAGCAAATTAGTTGAAATGTGGAGATTGTAGCAAAACTGACATAGAAGAAGACGTTACTGCTTTTTAAAGTTTGGGGCAGACATTAAAATGGTCTACTTTTAACGGGTTTAACCATACCTTCTATTTCGACACCAAAGGCGAAAACATACCATGACAAGTCTTGAAATCTACCACCAGGAAGCCATAAAGGCACTTAATTCCGGCCTTCTTAATGAAAAGCAAAAGCAATTTATAGAGCGTATCAAGGATCTCGATAAGCGACAATTAAAAAAGCTCCCGGGTGCAGAGTTCAAATGGCTGAAGGATATTGCCAAGATCCATATCAAAAATGATCAGACAGGGAATCTGCCTGAGGAGGGATCTTAAAAGTGGCCGGCTCGGCCCCCTTGAGTATTTTTGTCCCTTTGTAAACATGATGTTTATCTTTAGAGAATTCATCTCCTATTACAGTAAAGCTATTGGCATCGGCCCCTTTTATTGTTGTATAAATATAAAATACTGCTCTATCGTCTTTTGAATAAGGGTATTCCAGCAAGGTGAACGTGGCTCTGTTACAAGGAACTTCATGTATGCCATTGTACCTGTCATTGTGAAAACCATAATAATAAATACGATTGGTGTCGCTTGCGTAATTACTGCTGAGGATCCTGAAACTATTTACATCGGCATTCTTAACCGGCTTCTTCTCAAAATAAACCTGGTATTTGTCCTTTAAAAACCTTCCTTCTATCACGGAAAGGCTTGCTACATCTTTCACGGCAAATGCTATGCCCTTGTAATAAGCCTGCCTCCCATCTCTTGCATAATCATTCTGTATGGATTCAAAAGATGCCGGCATGGCATTGTCGATGGTCACAATGGTTTGCTTTTTTGTCAGATAATAACTTTGCCCCTCCCTGTATTCGTCGCAGTAATAGGCTTTGTCCTTGTCTTTGGCATAGTGTTCATCCAGTGCTACAAACGTAGCCACATCAGCATACTCAAAGGCCCTCTCCTTATAATAAACGGTGGTATCGTTCTTAGCAAATGACTCATTCAGTACTATAAATCCTTTGCCACCAATTTCTTTACCGTTAAAAGTCACTTTCCCGTCCTTTTGCTTATACCCGGAACTACATCTGGAGAAGGGGATAACACCCAGGATCATCAATATGGTCCTGAAGACCCATCGCATCACTTTAAAACCAATAACTATATTACTATCTTTCATATTTATATGCGTTGATAATGACACAACTTTCGTGTTGCTTTTTAAACTCCAACATTGTTGAAGTACTTACGGGAGGCAAGGTGATCGCTTTTAACTTTTGCAGTCCATTTAATATATCTAAACTACCCTTATAACTGGTGAGTTCCAAGTCCAAAAATTCCAGCGCCGGCAGTTGTCTTAAAATATCAATATTGGTTATCCGGTAGCCGGCGCGTCCGATCGCCATTTCGCTTTCGCCGACGGCCAGCTTTTCTATTTTTTTGAGCCGGGAAATGTCTGGCATCTTGCTACAACCATTCAAGTATAGCTCTTTAAGAGCTGTTAATTTCGATATAACTGCCTCATTTTTTAAATTTCCTCTACAGGAAAGTCTTTCCAGCTTAACCAGGTCCTTCAAAGGCGCCAGGTCTGTTACACCGCTTATACCGCAATCCAGTTGTTTCAAATTGGTCAATCTTTTTATGGGTTCCAGAGAGATCAAAGCCGGAGAGGAACATTGCAACATCTCTAAACTACTTAAATAGCGTAATGGCCCAAGATCCAAATTGTGTGTCCTTACCGGACTATTTACATCAATACCGCAGCTATTAATGATCAATATTTTCAGGTTGGTAAATTTCTTAAGCGGGGTAAGATCACCCGGCCCATTGACCATGTAAATTTTATCCAGGTCTTTCAGGGCCTCCAAATCGATAGTATCGCCAGGGATCATCCATTTCATCCGAAGCGCCCTTGCATAGAAATCGGGGTATCCCAGGCTAAACCGCTGCTTTTCATTCAGCTCATGCAATGATAGATTTATAGGGGAATAATCCGCTTCCCCCTCCGCCTGCATCCTGTTGATGTAATTTTCCTGAAGGGCAAAAAAGTCTACTTGCTGCTTTTGAAATTGTTGATTCACCAACAAAATAGCTTTCCATTCATTGCTCAATCCTTCCCACCACACTTTATCAATAGGAGTTTCGTATGGAACAGCTGATTTGGATTGCGAACGACATGCGAACGGTGGGGCCAATAGCAATATTGTGAGAATGATCAGATAATCTTTAGTTTTAAATATTTCAAATTCCCGTTGCAT
The DNA here is from genome assembly GCF_003555545.1 of Paraflavitalea soli. Classification (GTDB taxonomy): domain Bacteria; phylum Bacteroidota; class Bacteroidia; order Chitinophagales; family Chitinophagaceae; genus Paraflavitalea; species Paraflavitalea soli. The sequence continues at coordinate 3,248,948 of NZ_CP032157.1, forward strand.
CAATCCGGCGTTGTATCGATTTGCTTTTGTTTCAACCACGCTACTATCTTATTAAATGCCGGAGGCATAATGATCTGTTTTGTTGCCGCTTCCGCCCGGATATTTTTGATAATGCCGGCAAAGCTACGTCCATCATGAGCTGTATAAGCATAATCTGCTTGTGCATCCTGCAATAAATAATATACCAGGCGCCAGACATCACTCCATGTTGGTGAGGTGCTAGCGGATAAGGCTGCTGCCATTACAGGCGTAATACCATAGTCGTTCCTTACGTTCACGTTGGCGCCACTTTTTATCAATAAGATGGCCATATCATTTTCTTTTTTAGTGGCACCCATAGTTTCAAACAAAAGAGAATTAGCACCTGCAAAACAAGCAGCATTGGGGTCGGCACCTGCGGCAATCAATGCTGCCACCATATGAGGAGCAAGGTATTTAGTAGCTTCTGCCAATGCAGGGGTGGCAGCACAGCCGTTCTCCAACAAGATGTGAATGGCTACATTATTGGCGGCCTCATCAAACGGAAAGCTGGCGGGGTTACTCCGTAAGCGAATGGCAAACTGTAAATAATTTAATCCGGGCCAATCCCACACCCTGACCCCTTGTATATTCAAGTCCTTCCCTTTCACCAATTCCCGCAACAATACGGTATCATTGTTTTCAATGGCCGCTGCAATAGCTACCTGGTCTTTATCTTTATAGTATGTTTCGGCAAAGGTTGACTTTCTTTGAAAGGAAGGCCATTTGTTCGAAATAAAAATGCCCAACCCAATTATAAGCGGCAATGCTGCCAACAACCCGGAAAAGATAAGGGTACCGGTCGATTGACTTAAGCGTAATGGAACAGCAGCCAGCAGGATAATTAACAAACCAAGTCCCGCCAGCACCATTGTCCAGCTGCTTTCCATCCGGTCAACATTTTTACCACTGTTCATCACAAAATAAGCCCCAATAAAAAATAACCAGGCAGCAGTATTAATACCAATCAGCAACCATATTAACTTTATCATTACCGGGAAGTTTACCTTATTACTGTATGGAAACCATCGCACTCCTTACACCCTCTTCAGTAATTAGCTGTAAGCTATACATTCCTTTTGCAGGCAGAACAGGTATGGAAATTCTTATCTGCCTATCGCTTTGATTGGTGTAAGTACATGCCACCTGTTTACCATCCATGGCTATTAACTTTATGCTGGTTATTTTTCCGCCACTGTAATCCACAAATAAGCTATTGCCGGTAACAGGGTTTGGATAAACATTGAAACTTGTCATTTCCTCTACGGTAACCTTCACTAATTTACTCAACGTATACCTGAGATCTTTATCCACCATCTTTAACTGGTAAAAACCTACTCCTTTCAATGGCTTCCTATCTGTGTAACTGTAATCCTGCCTGGCGCCGGAACCTGCCGCAGTGGTTTTATCAAGGTATTGCAGGGGTGCGGATTGACCAGCCCTGTAGAGCTCAAAATGACTGGTATTTATTTCATTATCGGTTGTCCACTTCAATACAACAGTATTGCCTTTTTTGACAGCTGAAAAACTGAGCAATTCCAATGGCAATGTGGTGAGGGTACTGCCAATGGCAAACTGACCAAAAGTTGCCAAACTGTTTCTACGGGCATATTTATCGGCTACCAGTCTGCCTGGCATTCCACTTGCCGGCAATGCACTCCCGGATGGCGCCGCCCAATCAATGGCATTTACAGAAGCTTCTGGCCGGCGAAGGATACCAAAACCGTTATCTGCCAGTTCTGCAAATCCGTTAAAAAACAACTTTAGATCATATTTGCCGCCAGCGGGATTTGCATCAGCTACCAGATGCCATACACCTGTGTTATTGATGGAGGCATAAGCATTGCCACTTTCATTAACATTCAGACCTACATCATTACCGGCCTTGGCTCCAAAACTTGCAGTAACATAAGTCACCCCTGTGATTGGATTGGCTGTCAGGTTATCCATCTCCGCCAAGTTTACTTTTGCAGCATCGCCAACGGGGAATTGGTAATTATCTACTGCAGCAGGCGTGATATAACGGCGCAGGACACCGTTTATCCAGGACTTTGTAAAACCGGTGTTTGTTGCATCAGCCAGCACTGCTGAAGCCGAAGCGTTGTTTACGATGGCTAAAAACGAACCTGTGTTTACCTTTCCGGTTTTCAGATACCATGTGTTGACATTAATATTCGATAATAAGTTCAGGTCCATATTATCCACCTCTACCCTTTCGAACTGGTTAATGCTTTTAAGACTTTGAGCCCCGGGCCCTGTAAATACAAACTTTCCCAATCCGTATTGATAAGCTACGGTGCTATTATCGGTGAGATCAGCAGTGGTATTTGCCTTCCTTTCAATCGTGACGACACCTTCATTTTTGAATGTACTGTTATTGTCCAAAACTATTCCGCCCGCTACCAATAAGCCAACACCATTTTGAACGCTTACAACGGCTCCGCTGGTGACTTTCATCATATCCTGGCCCAGGCAAATCGCCTGTACCCCCAAAAACAATACAACTGAGGCTAAAATTCTATTCATGTAAAACGACATTAAGAATTGACAATAAATGAAAAACGGCCTATGCCCGCAACCTTCCGGCTTCTTCTTGCTGCACTTCCATCATAGCATTTGCCAGGGTTGTATATACTTCCGTCCAGGCTAACCTGACACTATCATTCCATTGGTCACCCAACCCTTTTTCCAGGGTCCATAACAAAGCAGTGCCTACCGCGGCATAATGTTCGTCCTTTACACCGTATTTGGTATGCCGCTGTGCCAGCTTTGCTACTTCATCCATTATTTCATCGAGCTTATCCAATTTGGAGATCACATAGGACAGCATGGTCAATAGTTTTTTTGATTGCTCAGGCAACGGGGTCTTGCTGAACATAGGCTTTACTTCAGGCATCAGTTCGAAAAGGCGATTGTAAAACAATCCGCCTACGGTCTCCATTTCTATTTGAGCAACCAGGGACCAGGTTTGTTTTACCAAGTCAATGTTATTTGTTTTCATATAATTTGTTTTAATGGCTATTGATTAGTGATACACTCTTCATTTTAGCGGCCAGTGTTTCATAAAACTCTTTCCAGGCATTGGCCAATTCGAAATTCCAATACTCGCCCAATCCTTCCTTTAATGTCCATAACAATGCCTCTCCAACCGCCTTATAATGCTCATCCTTTACGCCGTATTTTTGATGCCGCTCGCCAAGTGCTTTTACTTCCAGCAATACATCATCCATGCTTTCATACTTTGAAATAATATAGGACAGCATACAGCCCAGTTTAATGGACTGCTCGGTCATCGATGTATTTTTAAACATCCCTTTTAGTTCTGGTGCTATTTGAAAAAGCCGGATATAAAATGTACCGCAAACAACTTCATAATCTATTTTGGAAATGGAGATCCAACTCTTCCTGACCAATTCAAAATTAGACGTGTTCATAACTGATTTTTCTCATGTGACTTTGTTTTACTCGCCCGTTTCAAAGGGAAGCGAATATTCTTTAATGACGGGTTTTGAACTACGGGTTTTGACTTCAACTTTCACCTTCAGCGGCGCCTCTGTCAGTAAATATATTTTTACATACTGATCTTCATGAACCATCCAGCTATTTGCCTCCAGCAAATAAGCAGTAACGCCTGCTTTATGGGCCTGATACGCCCAACGCTCTACGGCCAATGGTTCAAAATTGATGATATTGCCCATGTAACAAACCTGCACACCGGGCCTGGCTTCGTTTCCCAATTCGGTGCACCCAAGTACGCTGACATTTATAGCGGAACCATCTTCGAGGTCCTTTACGGACCACTCTTCAATAACTGTTTTGATATTTGACATAACTAACAAATGAATTTGTTTTTAATTGTATGTAAGGTTCAGGATACGGCTATTTCTGCTGCATGTTCTCCATGGCAGTTTGCAATTTATCCAGCCTGTCTTTGAGTATTTTGTTTTCCTCTTTCAACTGGTCTATCTGCGTCTGCTGTTCCTGAATGGCCTTGACAGCTATCACCGTAAAATTTTGATAGGCTATTGCTTTAAAGCCATCCTTGCCTTTTGTGGTAACAAAATCAGGGAATATTGTTTCTACTTCATGTGCCATAAAACCATAGGAAAGTATATCATCACTTTTATTATCCAGGTAGTGATAAGTTTTAGCCTGTAATTGCATGATACGCGGAAGTACAGGAGTCATTAGCTTAATATCCTTTTTCATCCTGCTATCAGATGTCATTGTATATGCTCCCGTCACATGATGAATGTATCCCCGGGCAACGCCATTGTAGGTAAAATCAAGATCGCTTGTATTATCTGTAGCAATATCCCAATGATCTGTAGTGTTCATTCTTTCCAACCTGAGTCCGCCACCATTTACCGGGTATGTTTCTTTGTTTTGTTTGATATGCAGATCGGCCAACGGCGCGGTAATGCCGATACCCACCTTAACATTGGCATCAGCATCATTTTCCCCTTTTACAGAACCAAGCACTAAACAATTACTGCAAGCCACTTCTGCCTGAGCTCCTATTGCTGTGGCATTTGTTAAATTATCAGCAGCGACCTTGGTAAGTGCCCCAATGCCTGAATTAAAGCTACCGTTCTCACCAAAAATGAGCGCATATTGCCCAATTCCAGTATTATAAGATCCGGAAATATTGAAAGCCAAAGTAGATTGTCCCACGGCTACATTGTAGCTGCCTGTTTGATTATCGCCAAGCGCATTAAAACCAAAAGCATTGTTATTAAAGCCTGTACTATTAGAATGAAGCGCTTCAAAGCCCTGCGCTGTATTAGCAAAGCCTGTAGTGTTCTGGTACAATGCTTTTGAACCCACTGCAGTATTTCGAATAGCAAGCCCGGGGTTATTCGCACCCCTACCGTTGTTAAATAAAGCGGAATCTCCAATGGCCACCAGGTTGGAGCTCTTTGCATTATACTGCAGGGCGCCTTTCCCTACCGCGACATTAGAGAATCCTGACGTATTTAAGAACAAAGCATACTTGCCCAGCGCCACGTTATTATTGCCCGTTATATTTGAGTTTAAGGAGTAAAAACCAACGGCCACATTCTCAATCCCCGTTGTATTTGCTGACAATGCTGCAAATCCTAATGCAGTATTGTCGGAACCAGCTGTATTGCTATAAAGCGTTGCTACGCCTACAGCCGTATTAGCACCGCCAAGCGTATTTTTACCTAAACTGTTATAACCAATGGCTGTATTTTCTATGCCAGAAGTATTTGAATATAGCGCCTGGTAGCCATTGGCTGTATTGGCCGTACCAATCGTATTTGCATACAAAGTTTTAGAACCAACTGCTGTATTTCCCTCTCCCTGAGTACCCTGGGCGCCACCTCTTCCATTGTTGAATAAAGCAGAATCGCCAATAGCCACCAGATTGGAGGCCTTGGTATTATACTGCAGGGCGCCTTTTCCTACCGCGACATTAGAGAATCCTGCCGTATTTAAGAACAAAGCATACTTACCCAGCGCCACGTTGTTATTACCCGTTATATTTGAATTCAAGGAGTAAAAACCAACGGCCACATTCTCAATCCCCGTTGTATTTGCTGATAATGCTGCAAATCCTAATGCAGTATTGTCGGAACCAGCTGTATTGCTATAAAGCGTTGCTACTCCAACAGCCGTATTAGCACCGCCAAGTGTATTTTTATTTAAGCTATTATAACCAATAGCTGTATTTTCTGCACCTGTCGTGTTACTTGCTAATGCATACACTCCGTAAGCCATATTGGCATTGGTAGCATTCAATTCCCCTGAGGGGATATTATTGACCCGGAATTTTAAAGGAATATTATCGGTGGTACCTATAAAATGGGTGGCGGGTATAGTACCTGCATTACCTGTTGTGGACCAACCAGTCAATGCAACGCCGGAGGCGGCTGCAGCCACCCAGGCAGTACCATTGTAAACGTACAGACCTGGGGTAGCATCCGTTTGATAGACGATCAACCCTGCCTTGGGCGATGGGATCAGTGCTTTTTGCGCTGCGGTCATGCGGGGAGGCAGAAACCCTTTGGTGGTCGTATTCAGTTCCAATAAGGCGGAGGCATCGGGAGTAAGCGTACCAATGCCTACATTCTGCCCAAAGGAAACGCTGTAGCCTGCTACCATCAGTGCAAGGGAAAGTATATTTTTTTTCATCTTAAACATGTTTCTCTCTTTATAATTTCAACAAAGCTATTGATGGCAGGTGTTGAAAAAAGAGGCATGTACTCTAAGGCTGATGAAAATAGTTAGCCGGGGCAGGTAGCGTAGTGAGCGGTAATTGGTAGTTTACTGTTTGGGCATCAATTTTATGAATTCTTCCTTTCTCCTTCTTGCTACATCCAATTCTGTATTATCGGAAAGCAGCACGGTACCTCCATCCCCACGAATGTACTTTTTGACGTGGTTAAGGTTAATAATGGAAGAGTCATGAATACGGAAAAACTGATTGGCCGATAATACTTCTTCAAAATCACCCAGGGTCTTACTGACTACGATCGTTTCCTTATTCAACAGGTGAAACTTAGCATAGCGGCCATTGGCTTCCACCCTCAAAATATCACACATTTTAACAAAGCTAATACCATCCAACCCAGACAAGGCAATCGTTTTATCCAATGGATTCTTATTGCTAAGGTTATTGAATAAGGTCTCAAACTGAAGCTTTGTTCTTTTCTCCACCATCCTCTCCTTGCATTTCTCTATGGCAGCAGTAAGATCTTCTTCATCCACGGGCTTCAATAAATAATCCAGTGCACTGGTACGTATGGCATTGATGGCATACTGGTCATAAGCCGTGGTAAAGATCACTTCAAAATTGATATTACCGATGCTCTTCAGCATATCAAAGCCATTCATTTTAGGCATTTGAATATCCAGGAAAATGAGGTCGGGTTTGTGTTCGGCAATACTAATTATACCGTCGGTCGGATTGCTGCAGGCCGCTATCACTGTAAGGTCTTCTTTATACCGGTCAAGCATTAATCCCAGCAATTCCCGGCTACCGGGTTCGTCTTCAATAATAATAGCTCGTATCATGATTATATCTTAATAAATAGGTATTTCGATCACCACTTTTGTTCCTTTTGCCTCCGCTGCCTCATCCACCAGGTCAATAATAGAAATGCCGGCAGGCGTGTTTTCATTTCTTTTTAATGCCTCCAGCCTTTTCGTCGCTACTTCAATGCCAATAGAATGGTGAGGTTCGCTATTGCTGCTTTTGTAGGATGCCGACTTAGCCCTGCCTACCCCATTGTCTTCAATGGTGATTTCAAGCCATTCCCCATGCAATACAAAATGAATATCTACCATCCCTCCATCTTCCCGGTGCATGATACCATGCAACATGGCATTTTCAACAAAAGGTTGAATGATCATGGAGGGAATCTGGATATCCGCAGCCCTGATGTTTTTATCTACTGTAATATTGTACGTTAATTTTGTCCCAAACCGAAGCTGCTCCAGGTCGAGGTACAATACCAGCAATTGCAGTTCTTTATCTATAGTTACCATACCGGAACGGCTATTGTCTAAAATAGAACGAATTAATTTGGAAAACTTACCCAGGTATTTTTCTGCATTGGCTGGCTCATTGGCTATTATAAATTTCTTTATAGAGTTGAGCGCATTGAAAATAAAGTGGGGGTTCATTTGCCCACGCAAGGCCGCCAGCTGCACTTCTGCCAACCGGTCGTTCACGTGGGCCAGCTGTTCTCTTTGGGAACGCAGACGCTGGTCTGCCTGAATGGATCTTATTTTACTGGCTACCAGGGTAGCAATGGTGGTAAGAACCTGCAGATGCTGCCTTGTAAAGAAGTTCTTTTCATAGTGCTCGCTGTCAATGATGCCAATTATTTGTTCATTGTATTTTATCGGCACACATAGTTCACTAAATCTTTTCATATCATCTACACGATACCGCTGGTCAATAGAAGTATCAGGTATTAATATAGCTTCACCAGATTGGATCACGGCGCCTACTACCCCTTGTCCTGGCAATACATCAAAATGGTTTTTAACCAACTCTTCCAGGGAACCCTTGGGCCCGTAACCAGCTTTTTGGATCATCCTGGTCTTATCATCATTCCATAAATAGATCATGCAATCCACAAACCCCAGTTTACCAATTAGATTTTTGGCAACATCCCACAAAATATCATCTACCTCTGTCTTATTCAGGAGCGACGTGGTGAAAAAGCTACTGATCTGTTCGGATTCAAACTGTGCTTTATAATTCTCTGCGGTAAGCTTCTGCAATTGTGTTTTACCGGCTTCCAGTGTCTTTATGTTCTTTTCCCGCCATTTAATAATGACAAATAAACCAATAATAACAACGGAAGCTACTATCCATATAAACCACCATGTTTTCCAGAATGGAGGAATGATACGGATATTCAAGGTGGTGACATTTTTACTAAAAAGGCCATCCGGATTTGCGCATTTTACTTTAAACCGAAAATTACCTGAAGGCAATTGGTTATAATGCACGGTATGGCTTTCATCAACGGGCACCCAGTTCTTATCAATCCCCTCCAACTGGTAATAATACTTTATCCTATTGGATGCATTAAACTGTAAACTCGCCAATTCTATATGAAAGCTATTCTGCAGATAGGACAAGGAAACAGGATGATTTGTATTGATCAATGAATCGACGAATACATTTTCTCCAAAAACCTTAAATCCTGTAATCGTTACATCGACAGGCGCTTTTGCCGCTGTAATCTTTGCCGGATCGAAAACTAAAAACCCTTTTTCTGCCCCGATCATCAACCGCCCATCCTTCAACTTGAAGAAAGAGTGATTAAACCTGTCATTTACAATCCCATCATTGGCATCGTAATTGGTAATGCTAAGGGTTTGCATGTTTATTTTACTCAACCCTCCCGCAAATGCAGCCCACAGATCTCTGTTATCATCCAGTATGATCGATTGAACGAGATTATTCGGCAGTCCATCTTTACTCAGTAAAGCGGAAAACGTTTTCTTTTTTTTATCGAAGAAATTAATGCCTCCGTTGGTCGCAATAATTAAAGTATCCTGATTATACTCAAGCAGGCCGATAATATTGTTATCGCTGATGGATTGCCTGTTCTTCTCATCCAGCATATAGGCTTCTGTAAATTTTTCCGACTTTTTATCAAACAATTGTAAGCCATGATGTAAAGTACCAACCCATATTTTCTCCTTGTCGAAGAGCAGGCACATTACTCTTCTTTTTGAACCTGGCTCTACTTTGTAAAAACCATCGAACAGGCTTATCTTCCTGGTACTGCCATCAATTTTGATAAGACCTTTTCGATTGTGGGCGAGCCATATATTGTTTTCAGCATCCTGTTTTATCTGGTTTATGGAACCGAATAGCAAGCTGTCTTTTAAGATGGTAACCTTGTTGTTCTTTGTGTTGAGCTGCAAAATATGTCCTGCCTGGTTAGGCGCCCATATAATCCCCTCCTTATCCTGGAAAATACCCCATAACTGGTTGGCATCGGCATTGTAATCACTTTTCCCTTTCCACAAAAAATGCCGCTTCACATGCATGTACTGATCGAATTGGGTAATACCTCCGTTTACATAATAATTACTGCAATAAATATCCCCGTTACTGGTTTGCAAAAAGTCAGACACTTCAGATTGGGGTACCAGGGCAGAAGGATTATTGAGCCCGTAAGTAATAAAAGGCGGTTTTTGTAAATTAAATACATTGACACCTGCATCCGTCGCTATCCAGATATTCTTTTCTTTGTCTTCTGTCAGTACAATGCTACCAAAGGCGTTGGGCTGCACATGCAAGTGCCCGGATGTTTGATTGGAAGCGTTTATGACAGTAAAGCTATCAGCCACAGGATCGTAGATGGCCAATCCCCGGGAAAGCAAAGGCAGCAAAAGCAGGCCATTGCTACAACGGAAGAGTCCACCAAGAAATTCCTTCTGCCGGGGCAACCCCTTCCTATGATCCTGGCCTACCCTTGTAAAGGAATAAGTCTTTATCTTGTACCCTGCCGCTGAGTATCTGTAGATATAGTGATCATACCCGGTACTTATCCATATATTATTGCTATCATCGAAAGTTATATGACTTACTGCGTCTTTACTATTGAAAATGGGCAGCTGTTCAGCATTATGATCCGCATCGATCAAGGTATTGGTATGAACGATCAATTGCTTAATACCTTTGGTGGTTGCAAACCAAAGGTTGCCCTTTTTATCCAATGAAATAGTACTCGGGGCGGCATTGGGGGCCATATTCAGCCATGTATTCATTGACTGAAACTGCTGGCTCCCTTCATCAAATCTATAATAGCCATCGTGAGCGGATAGCCAGATCCGGCCCTGCATATCTTCTAAAAACTGCCAGACGCCGTTGATCTTTTTACCCCCTGCAGGCAGATGTAAATTAAAATTGTATACTATTCCGGTACTCCGGTTTAACACACATGGCCCGGCAATGGATGATCCGATCCACAACCGGTGCTTACTATCTTCGAAAATAGTGCTGATCCAATCACTTTGCATAGCATTGGGATCACGCACATCTGACAGGTAAGTAATAAAGCGCTTACCATCATATCGCTGCAACCCTGTCTGCGTTCCAAACCACATATAGCCTTTGCTGTCCTGTATAACAGCGGAGACCTGATTACTTACCAATCCATTGGTGGTGGTAATATGCTTAAACAGGTAATCGGAGTTTTGTGCTAAAACCCCGTTGGCATAGAGCGCAAAAAAGAATACCAAGGCAGGAACGCCAACTCTTCTGGGGGTATTATTATGTGTAAATGAATACATTACAGGCGAAAAGATACCACTAATACATAGAACGCATGGTAGTATTGCCTCAATTTGTAGTAAATGGCGGAATTATTCGTGTAACATGCGCACCTGAGGTAGTAAACGGCATTACAGTTGCCTTTTTTCATCTTTGATAGTATAATATTCACAACTCTGATTAATTTTAAGTCTCCTTATTCCTACAAACGACTCCCCTGATAATAATATTAAAGTATTGGAGAATAGCGACTTACAAAGCGATAGATTGATTTTTCAGCGCATTGCCCAAGGCGATGCGCAGGCATTTGCTACGTTTTACGAAGCGTATGCGGTTAAATTGGCGCTCTATATTTCCCGTTTTCTGGGTTCTGATCTCTGGGCAGAAGAATTGGTGCAGGATACCTTTCTGAAACTATGGTCTATCCGGGAAACGATCGGAGAGATCGAATACCCGGCAGGATTTGTGTACCGCATGATCGCCAACCGGGCCAAAGATCATCTCAAACGCCAGGAACATGAGATCAAACTGCAGCAACATATGGCCCGCTATTTAGAGCAGGCAAATACCAATACCACACAGGAGCAGGTAGATTATCAAATGAGCGAAAAGCTGTTCCGCACAGCCGTAGAGCAGTTGCCGGCGCAGCGGGCACTGGTGTACAGGATGCGCCATGAACAGGGACTGAGTTATGAAGAGATTGCCGGTGAGCTGGGCCTTTCCCGCCATACAGTCCGCAACCAGCTCAACCTCGCATTACAAAATATCCGCACTTATTTATTGGACCATGGAGATATCACCGGCCTGCTGGTGCTATGTTTAATTTTAAATAATTCTTAAATCTTTTGGTACTTCCCTCCTTCCCGATCGTCTATTATCACAGGAGGTTGTACCGACCCCTCTTTATCTATGGCTGCAAATAGTCAACATATCATTGCATTATTGGAAAAATATGCCAGCGGCCAGGCCAGTTCCGGCGAGGTAGACCAGCTGTTTACCCTGTTGCGGGCGGGCAACCACGATGAAGAAGTGGTTTCTTATATAGAGCACCATCTGAAAACATTTGAACCTTCTACTGCAGATGATATTGCCTTCTGGAAAAGCCGGCTGGAAGGAGGCGCACAGAAAATTACCGGCGCTGCGGGGATGGAAACCGGCAATGCTGTAGTTGATCTGCCAACTGGCATACCTGTCGTTCACCGGGTACATTTCCTGCGCAGGTGGGGCTGGGCAGCGGCTTCTATTATCCTGCTGCTGGGAGCAGGGGCTTATCTATGGATTCGCTCTGCCAAAGAGGAAACAAGGTCTAGCCCTACCCTTGCTCAAAACACGCATATTCCCCCGGGAAAAAGCGGCGCGGTGCTTACATTGGCCGACGGTTCGCAGGTAGTATTGGACAGCCTGGGCAATGGTGTAGTAGCGGACCAAACAGGCACACAGGTAATATTACAGGACGGCAAGCTGGCCTATAAACCTGTGCAGCATAACGATTCGGAATTGACATACAACACCATGACCACACCCCATGGACGCCAGTTCCAGTTAACCTTACCCGACGGTACGGGTGTTTGGCTCAATGCAGGGAGTTCGATCAAATACCCTACCCGCTTTGCCGGCAATGAACGACGGGTAGCTATAACAGGAGAAGTCTATTTTGAAGTAGCGCACAATGCCAATATGCCCTTCAAAGTGAGTGTGAATGGAAAAGCTGCTATAGAAGTATTGGGTACGCACTTCAATGTGAATGCTTATGATAATGAAGAGGCCATCAATACTACCTTATTAAAAGGCAGTGTACGTGTCATTAACCCGGATCAAAATATGGTGGTATTGAAACCCGGCCAGCAGGCACAGATACCACTTGCCCCAAAACCTGTTTCCTCAAAAACACAAGCAATCATCAAGGTGATCAACAATGCCGATATTGACAAGATCATGGCCTGGAAAAACGGGTTGTTCAACTTTGAAGGGGCATCACTGGCCGAGGTGATGCGCCAGGTAGAACGCTGGTACAATATCGACATCACCTATGAAAAAGGCATACCGGATATTTCCTTTGAAGGTAAGATGACCAAAGATGTTCCTTTGAAAGACTTACTGGTAATGCTCGAAAGATCTGATATTCATTTTCGCATTGACAACAGGAAGCTGATCGTTCTTCCCTAAAAATATAACCCTAACCTATCCTATCTTAATCTAACCTATCCTGGTCTAACAAATACCCTTGTCATTATGAGTCGACACTATGGCCTGTGTACCCACACACAGCCAATAGGGGATCGTATTGCCTTGATATAATACCAATGAATGACCCAGGTGCAGTTGTAGTACCGCCCTGCTTACATAATGGATATACCTGATAAAAACAAACCGGAAGTGTTTGCTCCACCTCCGGCGATGTTCAGGTCGATCCAAATGAGTGTGTATTATCATTTTTTAACAACCAAAACTGTTCACAATTTATGCAAAAAATTGCTGATTGTGGCCTGTCCTTTCAGGCTGCGGCCAACGGCCAGCCAGCTTATGCACCCTCCGGGGGTCCTAAGCGCAGAGGACGCCACAACGTCACGAAAATTCTGCGGATTATGAGATTGACTGTCTTTTTACTAACAACTGTTTTGGTGCATGCCCATGCTACGGGGTTGTCCCAAAGCGTAACGATCTCCGGCAAAGAACTTACTTTAAAACAGGTATTTGCTGCCATCGAAAAGCAAACCGGCTATGTTGTCTTCAGCAAGAAGGGAACGCTTTTGGAAACGAAGCCGGTAACTTTTGCCGTACAGGATATGCCTTTGCGCGATTTCCTGAACATTGTATTGAAAGGCCAGCCATTGCAATACGTTATTTCGGGCAAGACGATCCATCTTTCCCGTCAAGCAGCTATTCCGGCACCCTTAAGTGATGAGCCGCCTGCTCTTCCCGTTGAGCAGGCACAGCTCATCACAGGCCGTGTAACGGATAGTACCGGCGTTCCCCTGTCGGGAGCAACCATCACTATCAAAGGCAAAAAAGCAGTAACGGCAGATGCAACCGGCGCCTTCTCCATTGAAGCGGAGCCGGGTGATGTACTGGTGGCCAGCTTTGTAGGATACGCTCCTTCCTCCTTTAGGGTGAAAAAGGATACAAAGGTGGTTACCTTCTCACTGAAACATGCTGTTGCCATCATAGATGAAATAGTAGTGACAGGTATCTTTAACAAGCCCAAAGAAAGTTATACAGGTGCTACGCGCGTGATATCGGAAAAGGAAATAAAGGAATTCCAGGGACGTAATATCTTCGTTACCCTCGGTAATATCGACCCTTCTTTCTATGTAGTGACCAATAACGCGGCCGGTTCTAACCCGAACAGGATACCTGAGATACAGCTTCGTGGTAACAGGAACCTGCCCAATATCGACCAGTTCCAGGCAGGATCCAATACGGGCGACCTGGCCATCCGCGATCAGCAATTCCAGTACCAGTCGGCTGCTTTAAATGCGCCCCTGGTCATTATGGATGGGTTCCCTATCACGCTGCAACGCATGATGGACCTTAACATCAATGAGATCCAAAATGTGACGTTGCTGAAAGACGGTTCTGCAACGGCCTTATATGGTTCACAAGGAGCCAATGGTGTTATTGTGATCACCACCAAGCAACCCCAGGCCGGCAAGCTGAGGCTTACTTACAGGGGTGGCGTGAACCTCAACCTGCCCGATCTGAGCAGCTATCATTTGTTGAATGCCCGTGATAAACTGGCTTTGGAAAAGGTTTCCGGCTTTTTTGCAAACCCTACAAAATATCCCAACCAGGTGCTGGCGATAGAAAAATATTACAATGAGGTGTTGGGCCTGGTGGAAGGAGGATTGAATACCGACTGGCTGCATAAACCATTACAAACACAGACCGATCAGAACCATTCGCTGCGGCTGGAAGGGGGCGATGCTGCTTTTCGCTACTCACTGGAAGGACAGTTCAACAAGATCAATGGTGTAATGAAAGGGTCGGGCCGTGAAACAGTGAATGGTACGGCTACTATTTCTTATCGCCTCAATAAGTTGAACTTTACCAATAACCTGCGCATCGGTAGCACCAAAAGTGAAGAAAGCCCCTGGGGTTCTTTTGCTGATTATGCAAAGCTGAACCCTTACTGGAGCCCTTATGATGAGAAAGGGAATATCGTTCAAACTTTTAAACCCTACAGCTACGATTACTGGGAGCAAGCTCAAAAAGGCGCGCGGCCTTATGCCAACCCCATGTACGATGCGACGTTGAATACTTTCAATAAGAGCGCCTATACCAACATCAATGAGAATTTCCTGATCGAATACAGACCCGTGAAGCACCTCACGTTCAACGGTGGGCTCAGCATCAACACTACGCAGAGTACGGGCGATAATTTTAAACCAGCCTCCCACTCTGCTTTCTCTCAATATGCTGCCGCAGATATTTTCCGGAAAGGAAGTTATATCTACAGCACCGGAAAGGAATACAACTTTAGCGGTCGTTTAGCTGCTAACTATTACAACCTGTTTGCAGGCGTCCACGGATTGACCATCGGCGTTAGCGGAGAGATCAATGAAGCCAAATTCACCAATTATTCGATCGCTGCAGAAGGCTTCCCCGATGAAACGGTCGACTTCCTGGGCAGGGCGCTTCAATACCAGCAGGGTGGCGCTCCCGCCGGAAGCGAATCTACTACCCGCCGGGTTGGTGTAGTGGGTACGGCCAACTATGTATACGACAACCGTTATTTTGCTGATCTTACCTATCGCACAGATGGCGCCTCCCAATTTGGCAGCAACAAACGCTTTGCTCCTTTCTATTCATTAGGAGCCGGTTGGAACATCCACAACGAAGCATTTTTTAAACAATATACCTATATCAATCGCCTCAAGTTGCGCGGATCCTATGGCATTACCGGTAACCAGTCATTTTCGGCCTACCAGCCGCTGGCAACCTATGCTTATTTGATCGGCAACAGCTACAAGAACTGGGTTGGTGCTACCCAGTCAACACTTGGTAATCCGGACCTTCAATGGCAGCAAACCAATAAGATAGATATTGGCCTGGAGGCCGGCTTTCTCAATGACCGTATATTCATCCAGGCCGATTATTACAAAGAAAATACCGATAACCTCCTTTCTTCCATCGAGCTTCCCTACTCCAATGGCTTTACCAGTTATGTAGAAAATATCGGTAAGCTGGAGCAGCGCGGCTGGGAACTGATGGCGCGCGTGACCATCCTGCGCAACGACCGTCACCGCTTTATGTGGTCGGTGACCGGCAATATTGCGCATAACGAAGACAAGATCGTGCAACTGTCGGAAGCACTGAAAGCTGCCAATGAAAAGCTGGCGCTGCAATATGATTATACTGTCAATACGCCTAATAAGATCATCCGCGTGGGTGCTTCGCAGAACACTATCTATGCGGTGCCTTCATTAGGCATCGATCCCAGCACCGGAAAGGAATTATTCCTCAACAGGTTTGGAGAAGTGACCTATACGTGGAATGCGGCCGACCGTGTTAATGTAGGTCTATCGCAACCAAAATACCGGGGTAATTTCAGCACCCTTTTCCGCTACGAAGGGTTTACGCTCAATGCTTCCTTCGGCTACCGGTTTGGCGGACAGCTCTATAATGAAACACTGATCAATAAAATAGAGGAGGCCGACAAATGGCTGAATGTGGATTCCCGCGTGTATACAGACCGCTGGCAAAAGCCGGGCGATAAGGTCGCTTTCCGTGGTCTGAATGATTTTTCGCCCGTAAATCCTTCTTCCCGCTTTGTACAGGATGAGCGTACGTTCACTTGTCAAAACGTGAGCCTGACCTATGACGTTACCAACCGGGCGCTGTTGCGTAACCTTGGCATGAGAGCCCTGAACCTGTCCGTCAATACGGGCGAACTGTTCTATCTCTCTTCTGTACGCCAGGAACGCGGTCTCGACTATCCATTCACCCGCCAGGTAAGTTTCAACCTGTTTGCAACCTTTTAATTTGAATGCACATGAAAAAGATCAGTTTAACCATATTCATATCAGGTACGCTGCTGTTTACAGGCTGTAAAAAATGGCTCGATGTAAAACCTGAAGGCCAGACCACCAAAGACGAAATGTTCCAAACCCAGAAGGGCTTTCGCGATGCGCTTACAGGTGCTTACATCGATCTGAAAAGTGATGACGCTTATGGCCGGTCGATGACGTGGAGCACTATTGAATACCTGGCACGCAACTGGGATAATACGGGCAACTACGCCGATATCAACAGCCTGGTGAATGCCACGTATACTGACGCCAGCGTAAAAAGCATGATCGAGAAGATCTATGCCAAAGAGTACAAGGTAATAGCCGATGTAAACAGCATCCTGGAAAAGATCGACGCAAAGAAAGATATCTTCCAGGAGGATAATTACTCCTTGATAAAAGGGGAAGCGCTTACTTTACGTGCTTTTGCCCATTTCGACATACTGCGCCTTTTCGGCACTATGCCCGATAACCCCGGTACCAGCCCGATATTACCCTATGCGAAAGCAGTATCAAAGGATATCATTGTCCTGTTGCCCTATGATGAGTTTGCGAAGCAGGTGCTGGCAGATCTGGACGCAGCGGAAGCGCTGCTGAAAGATGTAGATCCCATCAGGCTGTATTCGTTGCTGGAATTGAATCCGGTACTCAATAGTTCCGCTATACCACCCGTTTCGGATGATTATTATATGTACCGCCAGATACGGATGAACTACTATGCAGTGCTGGCGCTCAAGGCGCGTGTATATAACTGGCTGGCCCCACGTGACGCCTCTAACCGCGCGAATGCGGCCAAATATGCACAGTTGGTGATCGACGCCAAAGACCATTTCGGTCAACCTGTTTTCAGACTTGGGGGATTGAGCGATGTGCAGGCGGGTAATCCTTCCTTTCCCTCAGAGCATATCGCTGCTGTAAATATTTATAATATGAAAACTGTGGCTGAGGCTGTACTTGGTGAACCTGGTCTACTGGCCCGGTCGGATTTCAATTATCAGGATGGGTATTACTACCTCAACAACCTGTTTCCGGTAGCAGAAAGAGTGGCAGATGCCCGGTGGGTAAATATGTGGGCATACAAAACGAGCACGGGCCAAACCAGTTACGTGAGGCTCAAGAAGTTTGCTCAGAAAGACCTAGACGCTACCAACCAGATACCGCTCTTGCGTCTGAGCGAAATGTACCTGATATTAACAGAGTGCGCGCAAAACAAAGCCGATGCAGAAGGCTACTATAGCTTCTATTGCAGTAAGAAAGGTATTCCTTTCACGGCTGGCTTTAGTGCCGCGGGGTGGGAAGCCGACCGGAAGAACAAAATGATACGGGAATATGTACGTGAGTTCTATGCAGAAGGACAAACCTTCTTTACGTACAAGCGCTACAATGTAGCCACCTTACCCGCCAGCTGGACGGCAGCCTATTATACTGCTACAGTAGCGAGGTACATCGTGCCCAAACCTGATCGTGAATACAATTATCTTAACAAGTGATCACTCTACAGATGAAAAAATATAGCTGCATTATAATTATAGGGCTGGCTGTTGCGGCAGGATGCAAAAAAGCCGACTACCTTCTTTACCAGGACACAGCCCGCATTCAAATGGCCGATACCGCTGCTGCGAGCATCACTTTTGTATATGAAGCACCCAGTGTTACGAGAGATACAGTGTACGTAAGGCTGAATACTATTGGTGGTATTACCGACAAGGACAGAAAGGTAAAACTGGAGCAGGTAACGGAATATGACGTGACCTATGTTCGCGATCCCGTAACCAATAAGATCACCGACTCTGTTGTTAAAGAAAAACCTTTCAAAGCGGTAGCTGGCAAGCATTATATAGGGTTCGATGATCCTGCTATGCAATCATTGCTGGTGATCAGGGCCAATAAAGCCTATGATAGTATACCCATCATATTATTACGGGATGCCGATCTGAAAAGTAATTCTTACCGGTTGCGATTAAAGGTGGTAGCCAATGACGTATTTGGTATCGGCGAAACTAAAGCGATCCAAAAAACGCTTGTATTTTCTGACCGGCTGGAACGCTTTGCCTCCTGGTTGACGGATAGTTACTCTTCGACCGCTTATGGTACTTTGGGGAAATACAGTACAACCAAGCACCAATTTATAATTGATGTGCTGAAGGTAAGGATCGATGAAGCGTGGTGGCAAGCCATTCTTGCGGCAGGGGCAACAGCACATTACAAGTCTGTATTGAAGGATGCGTTGGTAGCATTCAATACCGATCCTGCCAATATCAGTTCGGGTAAAGCACCCATGCGTGAAACGAGCGACCCTAACAGTCCGTTAGTTACTTTCCCCTAATTAATTACCAATCATCATGACAACAATGAAAACAATATATATCCTGGCAGCCGGCTTGCTGTTATTGCTGGCGGCCGCCTGTAATAAAGATGACAGCACCGGGACTACCGGGCCGATAGCTACATTGAAAGTGAGCGGTTTGAAGGATACCTTTACTGTATTTACGCACCAGGATTTTCTGAAGATCAATCCTGTGGTGGAAAACGAACAAAATTTCGATTTCTACTGGACGCTCGCGTCTACTGATTTTATTCCAGGACAAGGAGCAGTAAAGTTTGACACACTGGCCCGCAGCAAAGACCTGAACTACGAAGTATTGCAGTCCCCAGGCGTTTATTACCTGGTGTTCAATGCCAAAGAGAAGAGTACAGGCATTGTAAGGCAGGTAGTGAAGGTGGCCAACATCACTACACTCACCATGAATGGATGGTACCTGCTGAAGGAGAATGGCGGTAAAACGGATATGGATTTTATTCACAGCACGGGCCGTATCGATAACTGGATCGCTAATTTCAATAATGGTAAAAGCCTGGATGGCAACGCGGTGAAAATGTCGTTTGTGCCCTCTTTCAGAACTACGCCCACTTCAACCGCTTATTTTCCTACCATTATGGTGCTTTCGGCCAATGATGCTGCCATCTACCGGATAGACAATGGTGCGATGGTGATGAACTTCGACAATATGTTCTTTACTAAACCTGCTACCCGTAAGCCGCAAGCAGTGATCCAACCTGTGGCCAACACGCAGCTTTACGTGATCAATGATAATAAAGCATACTTCCTGAGTAAAGGCACCTTGTTCGGCAACATGCCTGTCAACATCAACAACCAGGTATACGACAACATCTCTCCTATTACTGCCGTGGGCGCTGCAGGTATATGTTGGAATGCCCGGGCGAAAAATATTTTCTGCCTGGACGGGAGCAATTTGACAGAGTTGGGTAACAATGGCGCCCAGCTACGCAATATGAAGGCCGACCTGAAGTGGATGAACGGTTATGCAGGTTCCCGTAGTGCAGCACTGCTGTTATTCCGCAATCCGCAGGATTCCGGTTATTTATTCAAGCTAAATGTCATGACTGGTCAGTTGCTTTATAATTCCACCGGTTTAATTACGGCAGTGGATACGCTGAAACCGGAACATAGTCTTATGTCGGCCAGCGTTATTGGGGGCAATTATGATTATGACGTGATCTACTATGCTGTAGGTGATAAGATCTATATGACGGATTTTGGCTCTCTGCAGGAGACCCTGTTGTTTACGCTGCCTGCCGGTGAAACGGTGACAGCTATTCAGCATATCAAATTTCCGGAGTCCCTTGGTAACCCGCCACCCGCTTCTACTTTAAGCAGGATCGCTATTGCTACTTATAAGGACGGGCGGTATAAAATATACCTGCATCCGATCAATGGAACAGGTACTATTTCCGGACTGCCACAGGCCAACTTTGAAGGTGAAGGCCGTGTGTCGTCGATGATGTATATGGAAAAAGGCGCCGGTACGCGGATCTTTTAGAGAGAAGAATACAGGAGACAGAATACAGAATACAGAATAGAATTCAGGATATAGTCTGAGAGACCTGACAGATTTTGCCAGGCTACATTGCCAATGCTAAATCTGTCAGGTCTTAAACGATCTAATTTGCTTACTTCTTTTTAAACAACAACTCAATGAGCATTTTATTTCCTGCATTGGCAGCCTGCTGCCTTTGCACTGGCAGTCTTTTGGCCCAAAGTGACCCTATAGATTCTGTGCTGGTGAAAAAGCAACAGGCGGAGTTGAAACAAGCGCTGGCAGCGGCAGATCAAAAGATGGAGGCACGCCAAAAACTGTACCTGGAGGTACAGGGTAAAAAGCTGAAGTACGATACGATCGGCCTGGGGCAATATCGCTATGAATGGGCGCAGCTCAGAGATGAACGCAGGGCACAGGAGATCGCCTTTATCAAGGCGCATCCCGATTATGCTGTAAGTATCGAGGCATTGCAAGATGCTATCGGGCCCCTCCCCAATGACATCCTTATTTATGACAAGCTGTTCAAGGGATTGGATAAACCAGTACGCACCAGCAAAGAAGGGGTGGCGCTTCGCAAAACGATCGACGGTTTTATGGCAGTACGCATCGGCGTGAAGGCTCCCCTGTTTGCCGCACCTGATACTTCGGGTAATACGGTAAACCTGAAAGACTTCCGGGGCAAATATGTACTGCTTGATTTCTGGGCCAGTTGGTGCGGTCCCTGCCGCGAAGAGAATCCCAACGTGGTAAAAGCTTATGAGCAATTCAAGGATAAAGGTTTTACTGTTTTGGGTGTCTCTCTCGATCAGCCTGGCAAACACGATGCCTGGGTAAAGGCGATCAACGCGGATGGCCTGGTATGGCAGCATGTATCTGACCTGAAATTCTGGAAAAGCGACATCGCGAAATTGTACAGCATCCGCTCCATCCCTCAAAACTTCCTGCTCGATCCGCAGGGAAAGATCGTGGCGGCCAACCTGCGCGGAGAAGCTTTGTTGCAAAAATTACAAGCATTGTTCCCTCATTAATAATAGATATGTATAAACTCAAATTCATCCCCGTCTTCCTGTTGATGGGAGTACCCGTGTTTTGCCTTGCACAAAAGAAAGACACACCTGCGCAGGCTGTAGCCGTGAAAGACACCATTCCGAAAGTTGATTCCGCAAAGAACGCTCCCGGTCAGTTGAAGAAGTACGAAGAGGTCATCACCCAAAAAGCGATCACAAAGAACGGCATGTTCCGTGTGCACCAGATCGAAGAGCAGTATTTCTTTGAAATACCCGACAGTTTGCTGAACCGCGACATCCTGGTAGTGAACCGTATTTCGAAAGCGCCAGCCGGTCTAAGGCCTTATGTAAATGTGTATGCCGGTGACCAGATCGCCGAAAATGTGATCCGTTTCGAAAGGGGGCCTTTCAACCGGCTCTTCATGAAGCGCATGATATTCCGCGAAAAGTCGGCCGACAGTACAGAAAACGGCCTGTACAGGGCGGTCGTTAATTCCAGTCTTCAACCGATCGTAGCCGCTTTTCCCGTGAAAGCATTGGGCGGGGACAGAGTTGCAGGGATAACGTATGTGATCGATGTAAGCTCCTTCCTGCAAACGGAAAATGAGATCTTCCACTTTGGACCGGAAGCAAGAAAGGGACTATCGCTGGGCGGCGTGCAAACAGATAAGTCGTATGTAGCCGGTCTCAACGCTTTTCCCCTCAATGTGGAAGTTAAGATGGTACGCACTTATATGCCCGCCACGCCCACCTCCTTGTTGCCTACCACTTATGAAGTCAACAGCTCCCTGCTGCTTTTACCCAGGGTGCCCATGAAGCCCCGCTATGCGGATGCACGGGTAGGCTTCTTTTCAAGGGGTATGGTAGATTTTGATGCCGAGCCACAGCGTGTGGCGTCAAAGTACTATGCCACCCGCTGGCGCCTGGAGCCGAAGCCCGAAGACCGGGAAAGGTATCTGCGTGGTGAACTGGTAGAACCACAAAAACCGATCATTTACTATATCGATCCGGCTACTCCCAAGAAATGGGTGCCCTACCTGATAGCTGGTGTGAACGATTGGCAAAAAGCCTTTGAACAGGCCGGATTTAAGAATGCCATCAAAGCATTACGTGCACCGGAGAACGACAGTACCTGGAGCATTGACGATGCCCGGCACAATGTGATCGTCTACAAACCTTCTGCCATTGCCAACGCCAGCGGTCCGCACGTACACGATCCCCGCAGTGGAGAGATCATCGAAACGCATATCAACTGGTACCACAATATCATGTCGCTTGTTCACGACTGGTATATGATACAAGCAGGCGCTATCGATCCCAAAGCCCGTACCATGCAGTTCGATGATGAACTGATGGGACAGCTGATCCGTTTCGTATCTTCCCACGAAGTGGGGCATACCCTTGGCCTGATGCACAACTTTGCCTCCAGTTCTACTGTTCCGGTGGAAAAGCTGCGCGACAAGAAGTACGTAGAGGAGAACGGGCACACCCCTTCCATCATGGATTATGCCCGTTTTAACTATGTGGCGCAGCCAGAAGACAATATCACCGAAAAAGGAATTTTCCCGCGTATCGGCGCCTACGACAAGTGGGCCATCCAATGGGGTTACCGCTGGCTGCCACAGTTCGACAGCCCTGCTGCGGAAACGCCCTACCTCAACAAGCTGATCATTGACAGCCTCAACCGCAACAAGCAATTGATCTTTGGTTTTGAAATGGACGCTTATGATCCCCGTTACCAAAGCGAAGACTTAGGTGATGACGCTGTATTGGCCAGTACGTATGGCCTCAAAAACCTGAAACGCATCCTGCCTAAATTGGCTGAGTGGACCAAAGAGCCTAATGAAGGATACGAAAACCTGCGGGAAATCAGTACACAGGTTTTCCGTCAATACATGCTGTACATGGCACACGTATGGAAAAGTGTAGGAGGTATTTACACCACGCCTAAGAGTGTAGAACAACATGGACCCGTTTTTGAGCCCGTACCTTATGAGAAACAGAAAGCTGCTATGAAGTTCCTGGACAACAACCTGTTTAATATTCCAGACTGGCTGACCAGCGATAACTCCTTCGACCTGACTGGTTCCAGTCCTGACCCTTACTTCCAGGTAGCGCAATCCGGTGCCCTTTCTCGCCTGCTGGGATCGGGCAACCTGATCAACTTTATCAAGAATGAAACCCGGTTCAGGAACAAAAAACTGTATACCGGCGCCGAATTCCTGGATGACCTCAAGAAAAGTGTATGGAGTGAATTGTATTCGCACAAGCCAATAGACGTCAACAGACGTGGCTTGCAAAGGATGTATATCACCGAAGCTTGTCATGCTTTCCGGGCTGTAAATGAGCTTGTAGGCCGCAACTATGGCAATGGGACACAGATATACATCAACCCCGACCCTACGGGTGCTGATGTGGAAGGCCTGATGCGAACACACCTGCTGTCCTTGAAGAAGGACATTACACAGGCTATCCCTTTCCAAAAAGGACTTGCCAAAGACCATTTGCAGAACATTATCGCACGTATTGACAAGGTGCTGAAAGATGGAGAGCCATTGATCAGGTAAGGATCCTTAATGATCGAATCAAGGGACGTACATTTCTTTCTTTTTGTGTAATCGAATAATACAAAAGGGCAAAGCGGAGATCATACCGCCTTGCCCTTTTGCATTATTTTAAATACTGATCGCACGCCTGACCTTTTCAATATAGTCAGCCGGAGACATTTTGAACTGTTTCTGGAAATTGCGCCTGAACTGGGACGGATATTTATAACCTACTTCCCGGGCCAGTTCATTGATCCGGAAATTGCCTGCACTCATCAGATCGGCAGACTTTTTCAGTCTCGCCAGGTTAATGACATCGCTGGGCGACATGCCCGATAGTGATTTTATCTTGCGGTACAAGGTAGACTTGCTCATATTCAATAAAACAGCTATTCTTTCCACATCCAACGCTGTATCCCGCAGGTTATCGAGGATCACACCGGTTAGCTGCTTCCAAAAGACCTCATCCTCTTTTGAGTAGGTGGTGCTATTGATGGGCAGGAAGGGCGACCTGGCATAGGATTCTTTTAATTTCAACCGGTTTTCCAATAGGTTGTCTATCTGCGCGTAGAGATGGTCTAATGAGAACGGTTTCTCGATATAGGCGTCTGCGCCTGTTTTAAGCCCCTGGATCTTTGATTGAAGGGCATTTTGGGCAGTTAATAAAATAACGGGGATATGGTTCAGGTCGGGACTTGATTTGACCGCCGAACAAAGTGCCAGCCCATCCATTCCAGGCATTACCACATCGCTGATAACCAGGTGTATTGGCTGATGCTGTAAAATGTCCAATGCTTCCAACCCGTCCATTGCCGTGCGGACCTCGTATTTACCCGTAAGGTCCTGTGACAGGTAATCCAATATTTCCTCACTATCGTCCACCAGTAAGATCACAGGATTGGCCGTATTCATTGCGTTTAGTATTGGTTGTGGGGTGTATGCTGCAACCCTTTAGCTAATTACGCAATAACCTTCGTTTTTCCAAATGCGATATCCGGACGATCAATTTTCAAGGAGGACCTGCTGGTCTTCATCCGGAATTTGCGTATTTCTGACCCTTTCGAGTGTTAACGGCCCCACGAACCGGTAATTGATGGGAAAAGCCGGGTTGGTAATATCGCTGTACCAATATTCCAGGACCATGGTGATATACGTTTTCTCCAGGTAGGGCTGCACTTCATCCTTTCGTTTCCTGATGGAATAAGTGCCCCGTTGTTGTGAAAATTTGATAGACGCATCGGGTGCAGTAAGCGTCACTGTGCTGTCGGCGTTTAAAGCTGCTATTATTTTGTACTTTTTCCGGTCATATGCTTCTTCATCAACATTGCCCGCAAAGAAGAAAACGGTATGTTCATCCACTACCCAGGCCGTTCTATAAGGAGTGGTCAGGGCAGTCTGGTTGTTTTGGGGAACATCCCGGTTCCAGATGAGGCCGGCATTGGAATACCTGCCTGAATAATCATTGAAGGGGATGATCTGCATGAGGGATTTGCCAAACCATCTTTTGGCTGAAACATTGTTTTTTGAAGTGGATACTATTTTTACCGGTAAGATATATTTGTCGATCAGGTCCAGGTTTTCCAGCTTCAGGTTTAACTCAAAAGAACCTTGCAGGGAGGTGGCAGGGATGGTAGTGGTCATGGATTTAAAAGAATAATTGGATTCAGCCAGTTCATGAAAGTACAGGTCGCTCCTTAACCTGAATCTGTCAAAGTTCAGGTTATTGAGGGTATCCTTGTCCAAAGCAATGGTTACTTCTATGTCTTCCTTATTGTTGGTAGAGCCACTAAGTACAACGGGCACCTTCACAGTTACTCCCCCACCCTGGCTTTTGTACAGGGCATTTAACCTGACAACGCCGCTTTTCACAAAGGAGACCTCTTTCACATACAATTCCTTTGTCCACTCTTTGGTGCAGCCCAGGCCCAGCAGCAGGCCTGATAATATAAACAAATGGATCTTTTTCATAAGCGTGCTATTTTAATAAGGCGTTGTCCAGCCTGGGTTTTGGGTTAGCTTTTTATTTCTTCTTAATTCTTCATGCGAGATGGGCCACAGGTACATTTTCTTAACGAATATGGTGGGGAAAGAAGGAATAACCACGGGTGTATGGAACAGCTCGCGCTGGGCCGCGGTCATGTCCATATTACAGCCCATGACCGGCGTGGCTTCTTCCACGGGCGCATCTTTCCAGCGCCGCAGATCGTAATACCGGTGGTTTTCTCCCAGCAACTCAATTTGTCTTTCTCTTTTGAGTGCTTTTCTAAAGGATTCTTTGGAGCCGTAAATGCCGCCGTCGAAATCGGGTAAACCCGCCCTTATGCGTATTTGACTAATGGCTTTGCTCATTTCCGGTACATTGCGGGAAACAGCATGTGTCGCTGCACCTGTAAAATCAGGGATATTGAAAGACCCACTCAATTCATTCAGAGCCTCTGCATAGATCAACAGTACTTCTGCGTACCGGATAGCGGGCTCATATTTGGGTACGATGAAAGACCCCAATACTTTTCCATCGTGCGAATCGGTAGGATTTACATATTTTTTGACACCCAGTCCTGTTCTTACATGAAACTGGGGAGAGGCAGGCTGTTTGCCATCCGGTTCACCCCGGTAATAAAAGATCTGTTTACTCCTTAAGCCCACATCCAGCGCACTCAGGCGGTACCAGATGCTTCCATTGTAGGAAACGGAGGCATAAAAACGGGGCTCGCGGTTAGCATACTGTAAGGAAACACCTGCCGGTAAGGGCAGATTATCAGTCGCATTGGTGGTAAAGCCTGCTACACGCGGGTTGACAGGAATATCATGCCCATCATTGGTATAATAAGCATCGCATTGTTTTTGGGTAATACCATGGGCGTTCCATCCTCCCATAGAATAAGGTGTTTGGTGTTTGGCCAATGCTTCGGGTCCCACATTATTTAACTCCGTGATGCGTGAAAAGATGAGTTCAGGATTACCGGAAGCAGTCACAGCCCCATTGAACAGCTGGCGGTAGGATTCAAATGGATCAATATCCTTCCAGCCATTGGGGAAAGCCGCATCTGAATACCGGGGATTATAAGGCGGTACGATTGTTTTGGGCTGGGCCGGCCCCTGGTCCTCCGCATTAAAGGGGGCCGTAAAAAGGCGATAGATGCCCAGGTCCATTACATCTTTGGCAGCTGCAGCGGCCCTTGCCCACTTTTCTTCACTATAGGTCTGTGAAATAAGTGGTTTACCCGTGTTATCTACCAGGTCGGCCATTTCGGTATTGCCATTAAACTCAGGGCTGGCCGCATACAAATACACTTTTGCACGGGCAGCCAGGGCTGCTCCTTTGGTAGGCCGTGCCATATCCCGGTTGGTACGGTCGGGGGAAAGGTCTTTCGCTGCGATGGCCAGCTCCCTGGTAATAAAACTCACGCAGGTATCATAATGGCTTCTGGGAATGGCCAGCGATTCGTATGGCAAGGTATAATCAATACCTTCATCGGGCACTAAGGGCACAGGCCCATACTTCCTCAGCAACAACCAGTAATAATAAGCCCTTAAAAAGCGGGCCTCCGCTTTACGACCTGCTATCTCCTCTTTACTCATCTCACGGTTGCGGTCAATATTATAAATAAAAATAGATGCCTTTCGAATGCCCTGGTAGCACGAACCCCAGGAACCCTGTATCCAGCTTTCTGTATATTCACCATTCTTGTAATTCTTATAACTTCTGCCATCCAGTTCATCGCCCCGGTCGCCAAAGAACATATCGTCCGATATGAGGTTGAAAGGGGCATAATCTTTACTGGCGACATCCAGGTTCTCTCCCCGTAAGTGGGTGTATACATCGGCCAGCCATTGTTCTGCATAATCTTTTCTAACGAACAGGGTGTCTATATTCATCCTGTCCTTAAAGAAATGGTCCATATTCATAAACTTCTTACAGGAATGCAGGGAGCCGGCAACAACAACAATCAATAAGCTGATATATATGTAAGGTCTCATGACAAACTTTTTGGTAGTTGATTAAAATTTGAAAGTCATACCCACGGTGATTGTCTTGGGTAATGGGTACCGGGTACCATCGGTGGTAGCCATTTCGGGATCCCACACCTTCACCTTATCCCATACCATCAGGTTTTGCCCTACCAGGTATACCCGCAAACTTCTGAGGCGTAGCCGCGTGGAGAGACTGGCTGGTATGGTATAGCCCATCTCCAATGTTTTGAAGCGCAGATAGGCTCCATCCCTCAGCCAAAAAGTAGAAGGGCGGTAGTTGTTTGCGCTGCCGCCATAACTTAAACGCGGGTATTTTGCTGCGGGGTTTTCTGTAACACCATGACCTCCTGTAATATCGGCGGATACCCACCGGCTGCCCGGGTCTACTACTTCCGTTAATATGTTTCCCCAGGCTCCTTCAACAAATGGATACACAGTGGGGCCATTCAAAAAATAAGAGTTGCGCCCTGCTCCCTGGAAATGAACATTGACATCAAGTCCTTTCCAGCGGGCCGACAGGCCCATACCATACTCAAGTGAAGGCCTCCAGCCTGCCCCTACAGCTACCACATCATCATTGTCGATAAGGCCATCTCCATTTACATCTTTATACTTGATATCGCCGGGCATGTAGGCGCCAAATGTTTGCCGCGGACTGTTCCTGATATCTTCATAATCTTTGAACAATCCCAGCGCGATCAATCCCCTGGTTTGTTCTGCACGATAACCTTGTTGCATTAAATAAGGATAACTATTGAGCTGTTCATCCCGCTCCAGTATCTTGTTTTTGTAGTAAGTAATATTGCCCCGCAGGGTAAAATCAATACCCCTGATCTTTTTATTAATGGCCACATTGCCATCCATACCCTGGTTATCCATCTTACCTACATTGGCCCAGGGTTGGCTGCTGATGCCCACCATGGCAGGCAGCTGGCTCCTTTGTACATAAATGTTCCGTCGTGTTTCCTGGAAGAAGTCAACGGTAAGAGACAAAGTATTATGCAGGATATTGATGTCGAAGCCCAGGTTTTGCTTCCTCGCCACTTCCCAGGTAAGTGCATCCGATGCCACCTGGGTATAATACAGGCCGGTATAATTGTTGGGGCTTACTGGCTCACCAAAATTGAAGCCACCACCACTCTCAATGGTGCTTAGGTAAGCAAACCGCAGGTTGCCAAAGTTGTCATTACCGACCTCTCCTATGGAATAACGGATCTTAAAAAGGTCGAGCCAATCAACCTTGTCTTTGATGAATTTCTCTTCTCCTATATTCCAACCCACAGCAACGGCCGGAAAGAATCCAAACTGATGGCCGCTTCTGAAATTCTCTGACCCGGTATACCCAAAATTAAATTCCACCAGATACCGGTTCATGTAACCATACATAGCACGGCCTGACACCGACAGGTTGCGACGGGGTAAGCCATTTTTGATATCGGTACCCAGGTTTTGGGTTTGCCTTTGCTCACGCACAAAGGATTTAAGCAATCCTTCCACATTGTGCTTGTTGGAAAAATTCCTGCTATAGCCCAATTCTATCTCGCCCTGGTAAACCCTTTCTCCCCAGGAACTTGTTTCCTGTGTCATTAAGGATTCCGGGGACAACCGATGCATGATCAGCTTCCCATTCCTGTCGCGCCTGCGTTCCACATTGTATTGTTCGGGCCATTTAATACGGTTAATATCATTGAGGCTATTGGCGTCAAAAGCCAGTCTGGCTGTAAAGCGTAGCCCCCTGGTCACCATGTCGAGCCGCTGGTTGAGTGTGACATTGGATTCGGTTTTGTTTTCCCAGTGTTCCCGGTAGCCTGTTTGAGTGGCCAATACCCAGGGATTCGTCCTGTTGCCTGTACCATAAGCAGGCACCAGTCCGTTGGAATACATAAAAGGGATCGATACGGGCGACTGGCCAATAAGGGAATACCAGATGTTGAGGTTATTCAGGCCGGGAAAGTTCTGCTTCTCCAGGAATCCTGAAACACCCAGGGCCAGGGTGGTTGATTTGGAGATATCAAGATCATAATTCAGGCGGTAATTCCACCTCGACAGGTGTGCATTGGTCTTATAATCCTTTAATCCCTGATCGGTTTTGTACATACCGCCTTCATTTACATAACTGGCGGACACAAAATACCGGGCAATAGAAGCACCGCCCGAAAGATTAAGGGAGGCCCTGTATATATTAGCACCATCTTTGAGCATTTTATCCTGCCAGTTCACATTTGGATACAGATCGGGATCCAGGCCTTCCTTGATCAATTCAAGCTCATTAGCAGTATACATAGGTTCCTGGTTTCTCGTTACTTTTGCTTCGTTGACCAGTTGAGCGTAAGTATAGCCATCTACAAACTTGGGGGTGCGTGTACGGGTCAGGTAGCCATATTCTATTTTTCCATCAATATTCACCTTACCAGCCTTACCTTTTTTAGTAGTGATCAACACCACGCCATTGGCGCCTCTTGAACCATATATGGCAGTAGCAGACGCATCTTTCAGCACCGAAAAAGACTGAATATCCTCAATATTGATCTCGTTGAAAGGCCGCTCAAATCCGTCCACCAGCACCAGGGCACTTTGGTTGGCGCCAAAGGTGGATATGCCACGGATCCAAAATTCGGACTGGTTATTGCCCGGCTCGCCAGAACCCTGCATGGCTATAATACCCGGAACATTACCGGCCAGTCCATTGGTAATATTGGCTGTGGGCGTGCGCAGCTCATCAATATTGATGGAAGAGATGGCCCCTACAACAGATACTTTTTTCTGCGGACCGGCTGCCGTGACGATCACCTGTGTTAAGGCGCTTGAATCGGCCCGTTTCAGTCTAATATTCAGCAGCGTCTTGTTCCCGATCTTAATCTCCTCCGTGGCAAAACCCACATAGGAGAATATTAAGGTGCTATACGGTTCTGCGCTCAGCACATACTGGCCTTTTTGATCCGTCATAACGCCGCCGCTTATCTTGTCTTTTATGGAAACGCTTACGCCAACAAGGGCAGCATTGGTCTCATCGGTTACAGTACCTCTTACCTGTATGGTTTCCTGGGCATGAGCGGTCATAAACCAGCTCAACATTAGCCCTAGTAATGTTATATATCTTTTCATTGTAACAATATTCTGGTTGCTCTGTGAAGCGTTAAGGTAGATAGGTGTATTATTCGGTGGAGATGATCCTGATGCGCCTGTTTTTTTGATCGGCTACATAAAAGGTCCCCGATTCCTTGTCATAAATAATGCCCATGGGCCGGTCGAACTGGGCATCTCTTAAAGCTCCGTCTGCATACCCATAAGTCCTGGGGCGACCAGCAAAGGTGCTCACCACTCCTTCAGGTGTTATTTTCCGGATGCAATGGTTGAAGATATCGCACACATAGAAGTTATCATTTTCATCAAAAGCACCCTGGTGGGGTTGATCAAACCGGGCATCAATACCTACTCCATCCTGATAGCCCGCGCTCCTTCTTCCGCCCACAAAGTGTACGGGGGTTTCCAGTTGCCTGGTTTCCCGGTTAAAATTGGCTTTAAGGATATAATGCTGATTGACTACTACGATATAGGCGAAATCGCCGCTCGGCGCAAACTGGATATTGAACTCCCAGCTTACATCACCTATACGGAACAGCTCTTTGGATACTTTCGCTACCCGGTCCCATTTAAAAATGGCGCCATTAGAATAGGAGTTGTAGAAATAGTCGCCTGTTTGAGGTTGTGCGGCGCCGCCATTGGTCTGCAGGCTATAGATGAGGGATGTCCACCGGGTAAAGTTATCTGCCTTGGTGGCCACGGCGGTACTCAGGCCGGTCCATGATCCCTGATCGTTGGTAATATAAAGCGTATCGTAGGTAGTGTTAAAGGAAAGCGTGCGGGGACGGTCCAGTCCATTGCCTGTTCTGAACCTGGTGGACACCTGTGTTTTGTCGGCATCAATAAAGCGCATGCCCCGGAACTCCTCCAGCACATAAATATTCTTTTTTTCATCGAAGCACAACCAGTAAGGCTCTTCAAATTGTGCTTTTTCAATAGGGCCGTCTACGATGGCTGTTCTCCCGTCCTTATCTGTAAAACCGGCCAGGGTACTCACAGAGGGCAGGAAAATATATTTGAACGGACCGGCAGCCACCACTTCTTTGGCGGGATTGCCAATGACCACTTTTACTTCGCCCGTGCCGGCTTTCGAGGGCACTAAAACATACAAGGCTGTACCATTCACCCCGATGAGGCGGGCCAGGTGTCCATTGATATACACTTTGATCTGCGAAGTGTCGCTTCCAAAATTGGAACCATAAATGATCATTTGGGTGTTGACCCCGCCGCTGTCGGGCGCAAAGCGGCTAATGGTGACCGGCTTGGAAGGATCGTAAGAGGGTCTTGTGTCGATGGCGTCCTTATCGGAGCAGGCGCCCAATAGAAGAAAGATCAGGGCAGCGCATAGCATGCCCCATTTGAGCTCACAGGCAGTGTTAGTATTCATACTCAATCGTTATAGCAGTCAGTCAATTTGATAACAAAATTAAAGAACCCTTAAAAATGGGTTCTTTCAATCTGATCAAAATAGAGCTAAAATGATTCATTTTACTAAACACCTGCGATGGTTGTTATTACTGGAAAACCACTTATTACATTTTTTGGCCTTTTATTGTCCTTTTCAATTCCAGCTCACCTGTTAGCATATTAAAACTATCAATAGCCTCAGAATTAAACGCCCCTTTCAGATCAAAAAGCCATTTCTGCTTAGGGTCGGCCAGTGAAATAAATTCAACTTTCTGTTTCGGTCTGAATTGAGGACCTGTGGCAGTTGATGCCTGGTTATTGGGGTAATAACTAACGATCAATATTTTCTTTAAATAGACTTCCAGAAAAAAGAACGTAGCCGTATCTTTTTTAATAATCGCTTTCCGGTCTACGTAAACCGCATCGCTATCAAAACCCAAAATATGGTTCCCTACCTTAAAGTAGTTCATACTGCTGGCAGTATCATAATGAGAAAAATACCAGGAAATGTCCTTCAATTTCTGACTATGGCCAACCATGGCTATTAAAAGTAAAACACTAATTAAACTACCTATTTTCATCAAACATCACTTTGTTGTATAATACGGACTTCCTGTTCCGATAGGAGTCCTTTCCCCATAACTTGAAGTAAAGCTTGAGTCTTTCGTCACCACCCACGGCCCTTTTTCTCCTGCTCCGTTTTTACTAAACACATACACGTCGCCTGATTTTGTTTTAAGTAGAAAGACTGCATAGTGTTGTGTACCGCCAGCCTCATTGCCTTTATCAGGCAACCCGTGACCAAAATCGTCCCGCCCCTTATATCCATCGGCAAAAGCATACCTAATAACATCTCCAAAGGTAGGTTTTTCAGTCTGTTTGAAATTCTCCTGCAGCTTCTGATCTGCATCTTGTGGATTTCCTATCGTTCCGGTTCTGCTATTGTCTATATCAAAATTGATCCTACCATCCTTAGACAAGGATAATGCTGTCCCAAAACAATTGGAATTCCATGCACGCCCCTGATTATTCAGATAATAATTCCCCTCACTAATTATATTATCAGCAGCCCTTACTCCCAGTTTGTCCAGTTTGGTACCTTCTTTTATTTCAACCCCTTGAAGACCTTTTTCAAGTTTTTCTTTGCTCAATCCGGTTTGTTCTGCTAATGTTGAGATATCATCGCCTTTTTCCGCAACAAACTGAATATATTTTTCAAACTTACCGGTCCCTTTTCCTTTTTTCATGATCTCTCTTTCTCCAATTTCTATTTCCCATAACCCATCGGGATCAATATAACGTAAAGGATTGTTATAAGCATATCTATAAGGCGTCCACCTTCTATCCAGGTCGGATAAAGGATCAATACCGTGAAACCTCCCTATCTGCGGGTCTAATGTCCTAAAGTCAAAATCATATAATTCCAATCCGCTGCCATCACTAAACTCTTCACTCTGCAATTCTTTGCCACCGAATTTAATTTTATTTCCCGCTATTCCGTTGGTGGCCCTGCTGGATATCCCGCTCATAGCCAGACCAAATGGATAGTAATGGGTTTCCTCCAGCAATGGGCCCGGTGTACGAATGACCTGGATATTATCAAAATATACGTTGACATTGCTCTCATTACTTACATATACAAACAAGTAGCCATTCTTTGGAACCATAACGCCTTTTAGATTGGCCTGATCGACAGTCCAGTGGTCTTTTACGATATCGCTGGTCCCAACACGGCTAAAGTCGCCTCCGACATATTTAAACTGATCGTCAAAGAAAAGATAATTAATATAAGCTTTGGGAACAGTAGTAGTTTCATTGTTATTACCTCTGATAAAGGAGGAAGGTATAGTCCCATTATTAATAGCGGCCAGTTGTGTACCCGTAACCCCTTTGGCTGCTACTGCACTGCCTGGCACCTGCAACATGCCGCCTAAGATGGTCGCCACATCGAGCAACGTACTGTTGCTATTGTTGATGGTGGCTGTATTCTTATAATAACTTCTTCCAAAAATATCAATTTTATCCCCCGCCATCACCTTTATCATAAACTGCAAACCTGTTCTGTTAGAAGCGCCATTGAGTTCATATAGATTCACGCTTTCGATGGTGCTGGCAGGCGTTACTCCCTGGGGGTAGTTGTCATTGGCAGGAGGATTTCCATTATGGTTATAATACACATTATCGATGGCGTTACCCCAATCAGGAATGTTTATCTCATGCTTAATTTTACTCTCATCGATCGTAAAATAATTCTTTTCGGTATTGATCAGGCTGTTTATCCCTATAGTTGTACTTCCTTCCAGCGTTGAAGCCGGATAACGCAAGACCTTTTGTTCTTCCGTAAGCACCATCCGGACATTCCCCAGGTGATCTTTAAGAAAATAATCATATACCAGGCCAGTTCCTCC
This sequence comes from Paraflavitalea soli, assembly GCF_003555545.1. Taxonomy (GTDB): domain Bacteria; phylum Bacteroidota; class Bacteroidia; order Chitinophagales; family Chitinophagaceae; genus Paraflavitalea; species Paraflavitalea soli. The sequence continues at coordinate 3,284,011 of NZ_CP032157.1, forward strand.
ATTGAGGGTAGCATTGCGTATGCGGCCATCCTCGTGGGTCTCGAACTGAAGTACCAGCGGTCCACTATTCTTCTGTTCGTAAACATCGGAGCCTATATACCAGGTAGTAGTAATATTTGCTCCCTCTGCCACTGTTTTCTTGAGTTTTCTGCCTAAGCCATCATAAGCAAATGTAATAGTCCCCTTACCCGCCACGGTAATTACCCATGGCAAATTCAAATGATTGTAGGTGATAGCTCCCCCATTTCCCGGAGATGGTATCTGTGTGCCAATTGCTTTATTGAGATCTGTAATCAGGTTTCCATTGGCATCGTAAGCATAATCAGCAATAGTATTTGCCTGCGTAGAAGGATTCAGCTTCGCTGTATATTGTGGGTGTGTAGAAGCTGTACGGAAGTCACCCAGCATGGTACCAGCATCATTGGCCAGGTCTATTACATTTTGCAGCTGGTTACTTTTTCCATTCTGTTTGTAAGTATAACGCAGATCATCGACCTGCGCATTGGCGCCGGCCTTTAGTCCCCACTGCTGCATCCTTTTAATATTACCATTCAGGTCGTATGCGCTGGCTACATCAAAACCGTCGTCGCCCATCATCATACCATAGTTTACCTGGCTATTGTTCCAATTACCGTCAGCATTGCGTTGCTCAAAAACACCTCTCAGCAACCGGTTGGCTGCGTCATATCCAAAATCATATTTCCTGCTAACACCATCTCCAACGCTCCTCCATATCATGCCTTCGAGGTTGCCATTATACTGGACAGCCGTATAACTCCTTCCCGAAGCATTGGCCAGTTTGTCATAACCAAGATCAAAGCCAAACCAACTGGAAGTACCAGGTACCGCATCAACAGCAGGGGATGTAAAAGCACGGTTGATCCCTAACAGCCAGCCTCTAACATTGTACTCGTAGTGCAGGTTTTCCAAAGGCAGGGACGAATTGCCCGGTTTTGTGCCAATCGCTTTCTCTTTCACCTGGCCAAGGGTATTGTAAAAAATCTTAGAAACAGTTTTGAAAGCAGGCATGCTGGCAGCAACCGAACTATTGCTCACTTTTTTCTCTGTTTTCACCATCCTGCCCAATGCATCGTAAGTAAATTTTGTTACCGTAACTGTAGTTTCTGTACCGGAGCCCCCTACCACTTCCTGTTGCTGTACCTCCAGGAACGGAGCACCTGAAAAGCTATACTGGGTAGTTTTATTATCTGTTCCCCCAGTCAGGTTCTTCTGCTGCACCAGTATAACTCTGCCTTTCCCATCATAATAGTTGGCACTATATAACCAGGTGTTTGTACCTAAAGCTCTAACACGCCCACCGGTAACCATGCTTTTGACATTATTATTGATGGCCACCGATTGGGCATAAGGCCAGGTAGTATTGCTGACTGGCTCCAAATAAGCATTGGCATAAGCTGTAGAAGCAGTGATAGGAAGACCATGCCCTGCATAGGCGGTATTGCTTAAAAAACCATAATCGTCATAGAATGTCCGGGTAAGTTCTTCCAACCCGGCTGCATTTGCTGCAGGATAATTGTCCTGTAAGGAAGTGGGTACACCATTAGCTGCACTTATGTGCGTAGCCAGGGGAATGTTGGTTGTCCAAATACCTGTAGCCACAGCCCGGTTGAAGTTATCGTATTGTGTGTACCGCCACTGGGGAGTAGCTTGTGCGGCCAGATTGCCGTCTTGTGTCAGCACCAGGCGATCACGATTATCATATACCATATATGCCGGGAAAGCACCGGGTACTTTTTTTACAACGATACGATCCCTGAAATCAAATTCATAACGAAAACATTGTTCTTCCAGTAGTATCGCGCCACCTCCGCCGCCAGTTGGCGCCACCTGCGAAAAATCCCAGCCAGCATTGTAGAGGGCATTTACACCCTCCGGTTGGATGACACATCTCAGGTGATTGAGATCGTCGTACAAGTAATAAGTACATAGCCATCCCAGATACCCGCTACCGGTTCCATCATCAGCAGCTGCTGTTAGTTGTATTTTTCTTAGAATGACCTGCCCTTCCTTGTCTTTAAATTCAATCACTTGCTTCCCATGCTCATCTTCGCTAACCGTCTTAAACAGTGTGCCAGGTAAATAAGCAGTAGTGGTGGCATACACGCTGCTTAAGGGATTAGCCGCTGTTCCATCAGTGATATCCCATATCCTTACCGCATCTGCAGCCGTATTGGACCAGTATTTAAACTTCTGGCTATGCCTGTCGTTTGCATTCAATTGCGATGCTGTACCTGCCCAGCTTTTACCGGGAGCAAACTGCTCCATTGCCCTGCTTAAAGGGGTAATTTCAAAAATAGACTTGCTATAGTAGTTAGCTTCATTCTGGCTACTGAAATAACCATCCATAAACAGCTGGTGCTGGGCATACGGTGTGAGCTTTAATTCCCCATCTGCTACTGAAACATTCCCTCCTGCGTTATTTGCCGCAAAAGCAACAAATTTATATTGCTCCCGTCCCAGCGCATCGTACAATACCGGCTGTACCAGATCAACAGCTGCTGCTATATCTTCAAAAGTACCATTTGGAGAGGTCACCGTAGCCATGGCACCCTGTTTACTCACCGTTTGAAAAATACGGCCCAGGCCATCGAAATATTGGGTGGATTGCTTCACCTGCAAAAGAGTTCCCTGCTTTAAGGTAGCACTGCTATTCACTGAGTATCCCGCACTCCAGGTTCGTACATAGTTCAAAGGAATATTTGAACCATAAACGGGTGATGGTACAGACTCTTGAGCACCGCAGAACATAGTGATCAGCATCAACAAAACCAGCATCCGGGCCTTGTAATAACCCTTAAAGATCCTACGGCGTGATATATAGATTTCACACATAAAATATTCTTTATTGACAGGTTCCTGAATTAATTATTACACCATTATAGATTTGATACCATTTATTCGGTAACTGGGGCAACCCGTTTTGTGGTTTGAAAAGTGTGTAATAGCCATCCGCTACAGCTGTTTGCATGGTGATATCAGTAAAACACTTCACCAATGCCTGCGGGTCATCATAGAAATATAAATTGAAGATATCTGCATCTGTGTCCGGTCCATAAGCACATATTTCAGGTAATGTCTGGTACCTCACTACCGAATTATTGGACGCATGTACCAGGCTGCCAGCCCCACCTACCGGCTCATCTACCGGTCCTGAGCCGCAAGTAGTGACCCAAATGATATCATAAGTAAGACTATACCTGAGTCCTACCAGATAATCAAGATATTCGCCCATTTGACCCGGCGGGATCGGACCTACATATTCTCTTGAGATCAATAGCTCTCCAATTGAGTAATTGCCCGATACCGACACGGTATAAATATTGTTACCGTGTTCGTAAGAAATATCTACCGGGGCCGGGTTCAAAAAGGTGCCGTCCGGGTCTTTGTATACTGAAATACTATAGGTGGCATAAGTGTATTTGTAATTTGATATTGTCTCCGTTCGCCAATTCGTGGAGCATAAAGCAGCATACCTTCCATTGGGCAAACAATCCCCATGCTCATTAGCTGCGGCTTGACCATTCAGGCTGGCGAGCGTTATGGCCCGGCTATTGGCATCTTCCTGCGAAACGGTGGAAACTACCGAACCTGCAGGCACTACATAAGAATATCTGGACCCATAGAATCCTGCAGGACAACCCGTTTTATTAAACGTAAGTGTCTGGGCTTCATTTGTATAAAAACGACTATTATCTTTAGTGACGGTATAGTACTCGTAGTGATTAATAAGATTGGATGTTACATCATATATATCTTCCAACCTGAAGGCATTATCGTAACTATAAAATGTATTGATCTCATTGGGAGGACTGATCTTCGATATGAGTCCTACATTGTTATAGGTGTAAAAAGAAAATTGTCCATTGGTAAATGCATTTCTCAATTCTGATGCAAAAGTGTTAATGTCTGTGCTGCCTACATAATATTGCTCGATATCAGTCAATTTCTGCATAAACATGCCGCTAATGGCAGCATAACTCACCCCTTTTACGACACCCAATGGTTGCTGATCATAAAAACTCCATAAATAACTTATGTGATCATCTCCTTTAAAGACCACTTCTGTGGGTTTGCCAAATTTATTATAAGTGCCGATATAAGCAAGCTCGTCGAGTGTTGTATTTTTTGACAGTACTGTGCCGCTTTTCTGAAGCCCGCTATAAGTAGTGGTCATCCCCTTTTTCCACTGAAGCTCTTTGTACAACTGGGTATTGTTATTCAATCCGCTGAATGTTTTGTATTCAAATACTTTTGCTTTAACAGGCACATCATTTTTGGAGATCAGGACTTCCAGCGGAACGTAAATATGCTTTTGTGCCAAGGCATTAACTGTTGTTCCAAACGCATCTGTATACGCCTGATCTTCGAGATCGGCGGTGTACTTAAATTCGGTTTTAATACTTTCCCCTTTGCTATTATACGCAACCGTTTCTTTGACGAGTTTATTGGGGTAATATTGAATGGTCTTCATTTCGACAATGGGATCTGCTCCGGCAACAGTAGTAATATATTCCGTACTCGTTTCTTTTGTGGGTAATACTGCATAGGTATAATGTGTGTAATACTTCGCAGTGGATTCATACCAATCTCCGGCACACAACTTATTTCTGTCAACAAAAATGGCTCCCACCATATTTTGGGAAGGGTTTATATTGGTAAATTCCTTTTCAATTTTCTTTACCAACGTATTAGCATTGTTATAGAGCTCTGTTTTATATTCTTTACCTCGTTCGGACTCCTTGGAAGAAAACGGGTTATAAGGACTGAGATCTGAGATCAAGGCAGTCTCACTTACATCCATATGCCCATTATCGAAATTGGTAAAGTAATGCTTTGTATAACTACCATCACCGTTCTCTTCCACCACTTCGCTATAGCCTATATGGCTCCCCATACTGCTGCTCGCAGAGGGAATAAATGAATTATTGGAGAATATTGTCTTGGTTACATACACACTTCCCTGCGCTGCCTTTGTTTTAAAATTCTGGAATAAGTATTGAGGTTCATAGGCAAGAATGCCGCTGGACCGCTGCGTTAAGTTCGTGCCAAAATTAGTAACGTAGTGATACTTCTTTACCTGTTGGCTTCCCAGCAATGGATGGAATGTTAGTTTCTTAATTCTTAATCCGCCTACGGCCTTATTCCAGACATTCAAACTATTTCTGCTTTTATCAACCGAATTGTAGGCCGTATTCAGCTCATACTCAAAACTTGCTTTCCCGCCTGTAGGATAAGTAATAGATCTGAGCATATTCATTTGTGTATGTGGCAAAGAGGGATTCCTTGCATTGTAATAAACGCTATGATTGTCGCGGATATCCGGTATGGTCACGCTGTATATCTGGTTTGTCGTATAGAACCCCCAGTGATCGGTTCGGCCACTAAAAAAGTAACAATTCCCATCAAACGGAAAATAATCCATACTGTAGGCATTGATCCGCTCATCACTTGCGCTATTAAAGACCACACCTGTCAAATTATACCTGTTGCTACTGATGGATGAAACGGTATATTCAAGGTTTACTTTTTGCAGGAGGGCAATATCAGCCTGCAAGTTGATGGATGCCCCATGTGGATAAAGGGCAGCATCGGGTAAGTCCTCACTATTTATATTATTATAGATCTCTATGCTGCTAAGCCTGTAGTCTTCCAGGAAGCTGGCGTAGAACTTACTGAAATCAGCAGAATAAAAATTGAACGGGATTGTACCCGCTGTAGTGTAATTGCTGGGGCTGTTTCGATAATATTCAACCAGATAAGGGAATGCCAGCGTGTTGTAATAATAAGGAAAGTCGTTGGTTAGGTTCGGTTCGGTTTGTCTTAACGCCTGTTGGTTGATATTTTGGAAATAGTAGGTATGTATACTTTGATAAGGATTGGGACTCATGGAAAGAACACCTGGATTTATCCAGGTTGCCGCGTAACGGGAATAAGCATTTATGCCATAATTAAATTTTATCTTTTTGCCAGTAGTTACTATCGCAGATAAATACAGGGGAGACAAGAGCCTGCCTGTATAGGTAGACTGAAGTGATGAGAGATTGCCACCACAATAAATAGTTCCCAAATAATTGCCGATAGATGTATTGGTATTATTATAAGTAGTGGAAATATTCCAGTATTTATAATCATTTAACTGGTCACTGAAGGTATGCCGCTCATATTCAAAATTGACTACTCCCCCATCGGGATGTATGATCTGTTTCAGGCACCAGGCATCTGCTTGCCAAAAATCTCTATCCTGGTTTGTAAAATCAATGCTATACTCTATAAAATTTGCACTTCCTCCATATACATATTTGACGCCATTAATATCCGTAATCGTGAATCCTGCAAAAGTCCTGTAACTTCCATATTGGGCCCGCCAGTTATTACCTGGGGCATTGTTGAACATGCCACCCGATTTATCGAGGTTGGTTACCGGCAAAGAAAAAGGCACCGCTAAAAAATCGCCGGTCAACTCGACCTTTATATCCTGGTCTGCCTGAACTACCCAGTTGCCGTATATATCCAGGAAAAACGTTCCGCTACCGCCAGGAAAACTAAACGAATACTCATCTGTTTCTGTATCTCTGTAACCAAGCAGCGTATTGGTAAGCGGCAATGAAGAAGAATTGGGAAATGCGATCTCTTCCAAAACGGCCATTTGCCCCCACCTGTTTCCTACAGCGTTTCGTAACTCCGTATTATTAAAATAGTAACCGGAAAAATTATAGTTTTTTACTTCATATTGGGTGAGGCTTATACCTGGAGGATTGCTGCCATATCCGGCATAACTCATATCGTCGGGCCGGTCGTGTACTTTCCGCTGAATGACTCCTCCAGCTTCCAACGCCCAGTTGGGAGCAATAATACCTGGTTTAAGATCGGGTCGGAAGCCGCTGGCATGATAGGTCAACCTCATTGGCACATTCAACTGCCTTTCTACCAGGTTGTACAATGGGATCTCTACCTGTGGAAGACCGGTAAACAAAGAAACAGGCGTCTCTTTAAAAAGGCCGAGGTTAGAGACTGCAGGGCTTTGAATAGAGGCATTCAGGTCTTTAATAGTTTGGGCTTTTGCAGGTTGGAGCAAGCCGATAAACAGAGAAAGACATACGGCTGATATTCTCTTCATTTTTGCAGCAGTTATTTTTAGTATTAAATCAGTGGGTTTGGATACCCGAAATTTTACATGCATACTGACGGGTTAAAAATTGTACCCATACCTGAAAATAAACGGTTGACCAATGGGTGATTGCCGGTTTAAAAAATTCCATAGCATACTCACTTTCAGTTCTTTCTTTTTCATCCGCAATTTCTTCGAAATACCTACCAGTCCGCTTGTTTGCCAGGCAACATGACGCAATGCAGCTTCGTTTTTGAAGCGGCTCATATAATTTTTTTCATATCCTCCACTCAACCAAAAATTGCCAAACAAAGCACGCAGGCCTTTTTGTGGGTCGGATAGTTTGAAATCGACATAGGTTCGAAGCCCTATTCCTTCATGGGTAAAGTCAAGGTTTTTCCATCCCTTGCCAAGACCAAATCTGTAGGCCATTCCTACACCTGCCGCCAGCCTATCGTGCAGTTTATATCCCAGCGTTAAAGACAGATCGTTTGTAGCGGGAAAATCGTAAGCTCCTTTATTGCCTGTTTGCAGGTTAAGGCCATATTCCAACCGTTTCAGAAATGGCTTGGATCGCTGGCTATTGGGTTTGAATTTAGGTATGTCAACATCTCCATGCCCCCCACTTCTCATGGACTCCAGTCTATTTTTCATCCTGTTCAATTCGGTTTGAGCTGCGCCTACCTGCTGTTGTATATATTGCCGGGGATCACCGACCGATTGCCCAAATTGTTGTTGAATTTGTTGTGTAACAGCAGCTCTTGTTTGCAACCCAGCCAATCCAGCAGGATTAGCAGTGCCGCCATCAGAAACGCCAGGCCCAAACAGTTGAGCAAGCAGACTGTTCTGTTGCATGAACTTTTGAAAAGCAGGTATTTTCCGGGCAATAGCCAATGCCTGCCGCTCCATCTTTTCCGGATCCTGCAGGCTTTCTTTAAACGTCTTCGTTTTTTCCTTGTAATAGTAAAATTCTTTGCGGTAGCGGGAAATGGAATTACTTAAACCATGGATGGGAAGTTTCGCCTGTACGCCATCGGCAGACAATAAAGTCCTAAGTGATTGTTCCCGTTCTTTTATAAACTCTTCGATCTCCTGATTACGGGCAAGCTGAGCTTTCAGGCCATCCACCGCTTGTAACGCTTTCCCCAATTCTTCTTTTTTATTACTTATAGGTCCCAGCCATTTAAGCATTGTTTCCAGGGAATCAATACGCGGTATGTAAGGGGACGAAGCACCTGTATTTTGGTATGGCTGTTTTAATTTATTTTGCAGCTTCTGGTATCGATCCTTCAGATCTGTTTCCAGCAACCGGGCCTTTGCACTATCCGACCTTCGGATCTTCTGTATTATTTTCTCTTCCCGGCGGTAAAAACCTGCCAAAAGCTGCTGCTGCTGACGTTCTACCTTTGCCACTAACTTTTCCTGGGGTTCGCCCATGCGCTCTAATAGCTTGTCCACCACTGGAAGACTATCCATGGGTTTCTCGTCCTGAGACCAGCAGTCACTGATAAACGTTAGCAAGGTTATAGACAATAGTATAGCTTTCATACCATTTTTAAAGCATGATTAAATTGATTAAAATATCACTTGATCTATCAGTGATAGTTCAACAAATAAAATAAACAGTAATGGAATTGAAGAGGGTGGTACTTTTTCTCAGAAGTTGATTAGCGGGATTTTTGTTTTATAGAATAAGGTTAGGTCGATATCAATGTTCACGATAACGAATATACATTATTTAGATTGAAAAAAAATATTTCGATGATGGCACCAGCCCGCTAATTTCTCTGTGCTTCCTGTTTGAATTTAGTAACCAATTGTTTGAATTGCGTAATATTTATTTACGTCTTTGGTTTACTTTCGCAATAATTATAATACTTTAAATCTGAATCAATGATAGCTACAAAAGGATATGCGGCACAAAGCCCTACCACAGATCTTGCTCCCTGGAACTTTGAACGCCGGGAAGTGGGGCCTCATGACGTGCAGTTTGAAATACTTTTTTGTGGCGTGTGCCACTCAGATCTTCACCAGATCAAAAACGACTGGTTTCCTGGTATTTTCCCCATGGTACCGGGTCATGAAATTGTAGGCCGGGTAGTAAAGGTGGGCGACCATGTTAAGAAATTCAAAGTAGGTGACCTGGCTGGTACAGGCTGTATGGTGGATTCCTGCCAGGTATGTGAGAACTGTAAAAATGACCTGGAGCAATATTGCCTTGAAGGGAATACCCAAACCTATAACGGCCTGGAGCGCGACGGGAAAACGCCCACTTATGGCGGCTATTCAAATACCATCGTTGTGCGCGAAGAGTTTGTATTGCACCTATCCGACAAATTAGACCTGGCAGCAGTGGCGCCTTTGTTATGCGCCGGCATTACCACGTATTCCCCATTGCGTCACTGGAAGGTGGGCAAGGGCCATAAATTAGCAGTATTGGGGCTTGGCGGACTTGGGCATATGGGTGTAAAATTTGGGGTGGCCTTCGGTGCAGAAGTGACCGTACTGAGCACTTCTCCTAAAAAAGAGGCAGATGCAAAGAAACTGGGTGCCCACCATTTTGTGGTTACTACCGATCCTAAACAAGTGGAAGCGGCAAAAGGAACCTTTGATTTTATTCTTGATACTGTCTCAGCAGAACATGATTTCAATATGTACATGTCCCTGCTGAGAACAGACGGTACCCATATTTGTGTAGGCGTACCTCCCAAACCGGCCGAGATAGCAGCATTCAGCCTTATCGGAGGAAGAAAAAGCTTAGCAGGCTCCGGTATTGGGGGCATCAAAGAAACCCAGGAGATGCTTGATTACTGTGCAGCGAACAATATCGTTTCCGATATAGAAATGATCTCCATGAAAGATATCCATAAGGCATACGACCGGATGCTGAAGGGCGATGTTCGTTACAGGTTTGTTATAGACATGGCTACTTTATAATAATAATTTCTTTATAAAGAATTAGAAAATGTCCCCGGGTGAAAGCACCGTTCGGGGACATTTTTATTTAAATTTAGTACATGGAAAAGATCACACCCGGCGATACACGTTATGCTGACCTTGCAGGAAAAAGATTCAACAAACGCTTTACAGGCAAACCTGAATATATTCTCCTGCCAACCTCGACGCAGGAAGTAGTGGAAGCTGTACAGGAGGCGGTGACCAATAAACGACGCCCTGTGGTGCGCAGTGGCGGACATTGCCTGGAAGGTTTCGTATCGGACCCTGGCGCACAGGTACTGATCGATGTATCATTGATGACAGGTCTTTATTATGATGCTGAGCGGGGGGCATTTGCCGTAGAGGCCGGTGTAACAGTTGGTGAGATGTACCGCAGACTATTCCTCGGCTGGGGCGTAGTACTTCCTGCGGGAGAGCATCCAGGCATAGGCATGGGCGGCCATGTATTGGGTGGCGCTTTCGGATTTCTTTGCCGGGAATACGGCCTGGCAGCAGACTACTTGTATGGCGTAGAACTGGTGACAGTCGATGCTTCGGGCAAAGCCCATAGTGTGATCGCTACCCGGGAAGCAACCGATCCCAACAGGGAGCTTTGGTGGGCACATACCGGTGGCGGCGGTGGTAACTTTGGCATCGTAACCCGCTATTGGCTGCGTTCTCCGGATGTCACGGGCACCGATCCTTACATAGCCCTGCCCAAAGCGCCGGCATCCATTACCACTTTCCGCATTGCCTGGGATTGGAAAGATGTTGATGAAACATCTTTTTCCCGCCTTATGCAAAACTTTGGAATATGGGCACTGCAACACAGTGGGCCCGACTCTCCCTACACACCATTATTCAGCATACTTTTCCTGAATCACCGCAATATAGGCAGGCTGGAAATGAAAGGGCTTGCTACAGGGGCCAATGCGGCCCGGCTTATTGAAGAACACCTGGCAGCCATTGCAGGCCCCATTGGCTTGCCCTATACAAAACAGATCGAGGAAAGTTCCTGGCTGCGTTTTGCGCTCAATCCCTTTCCTGAATTATTTCAACCAGGCTTTGACAACGTACAGGCAAAAGTGAAGGATGCTTTCTTTCGCCGCCCCTTTATCGACAGCCAGGTAGCAACAGCCTATAAATACCTCACTGCCGATGCACCCATAGGCGGAGGATTGGGCATGGCTACTTATGGAGGGAAAGTGAATACTGTGACTCCGGATGCCACCGCATCACCACAACGGGATTCCATATTGGATGTGGCCTGCAATACGGGGTGGATCGATCCGAATGGTGCAGGGCCCAGCCTGGACTGGGTGCGTAATTTTTACAAAGATCTCTTTCCCGGTTCAGGCGGTGTACCCGTACCCAATGAACAAACCGACGGGTGCATGATCAACCATCCGGATACAGACCTTGCCGACCCCGCCTGGAATCAATCAGGCGTTCCCTGGCATACCCTTTACTACAAGGAGAATTATCCACGGCTGCAGCAAGTGAAAGCCCATTGGGACCCACTCAACATATTTCATCATGCCTTATCCATACAGGCGACTGATTAACGACAGAAAACTTACCACCTGCCAGGAGTAGCCTACTCTATTGAATATTTCTCTATATTTAGCCCGTATGGCAAACCTTACCATTATTTTCCGGGCAGCGCTGTTGGTGACAGGTATTTTATCTGGTATAGCAACCCTGGCTCAGCAACCAGCTATATTCCTGGCAGATCCAACCATCTTTAAAGACAAAGGGACATACTATTTGTATGGCACCGGCAGCAACCAGGGTTTCCTGATGTACAAATCTGCTGACTTGAAAACCTGGCGGCACCCCCAGGACAGCGCCCGGCAATTTGCCATGAAACGCGGCGAATCCTTTGGAACCAGCGGCTTTTGGGCGCCCCAGGTATTTGCCTGGAAGGACAGCTATTACATGGCTTACACAGCCAATGAACAGATAGCGATCGCCAAAGCCAGCAGTCCCGCAGGTCCATTCAAACAAGATACATTGGTTGCATTGAGTGGCACCGGCAAACAGATCGACCCGTTTGTCTTCTTTGATAATGACGGTAAGATATACCTCTATCATGTGAAACTACAAGCCGGCAACCGGATCTTTGTATCGGAAATGAAACCCGATCTGTCGGATGTGCTCCCCGGCACTGAAAAAGAATGTATATCAAGTACGGAGGGATGGGAGAATACGTCAGCATCCACCTGGCCGGTAGCTGAAGGCCCCACAGTACTAAAGCATAAAAAGGTATACTACCTTATCTATTCGGCCAATGATTTCCGCAACAAGGATTATGCAGTGGGGTACGCTACCTCCAATTCCCCAACAGGGCCCTGGAAGAAATATACCGGTAACCCGATCATCAGCCGGCATACCGTTGGACACAACGGACCTGGCCATGGCGATGTGTTTACGGATAAAAAAGGGCAGCTGTATTACGTTATTCATACCCATCATTCGGATGATCGCGTGTCCCCCCGTGCAACAGCGTTCCTGCGCTTACAATTTAAGACCACCAAAGATGGAGAAGATGTGCTGGAGGCAGAGGCAGCGTCATTTGAATGGATAAAGAACGATTAAAATCCCTAGACCACTTCCCCCTCCCTTTTACATACAGCACCGTCACTTAATATCGTCAATTCTTAAGTCAATCCACGAAATATCGTGACCAGTCGTGCCAGGCGAGGGTAATAACTCCTTATAAGTCAACACCCAAATGCATTGGTATGCTAATTGGATTATTGGCGGGTATAACGGATTCCATTCAACAAAAAGCAACACGCCATGGAAAACAAAAATATACCCGACATCCTGGATCGCCTGGCCGATATCCTGCAACAAAATGACAGTCTGCCATTAACTTACCTCGACAGCATGCAGGAAAGGGACCAGGTGACCGGTTCCACCTTGCCAGCCGGTCAATTACGGAGGAGAGAGGAAAAGCTGCCTGAGTTTCTCCAACAATTAGGTATCCGCAGTATGACCCTCCATGATCCGGCCAATATAGAAACATTGCTCTCAACAGCCTCCAACATGGCTGCACAAATTGGAGGCACGCCGCACCATTACTTTCACCACAGCTCCTTTGCCGGGTACTTCCAAACCATTTTCCAACAGGCCACTACCATTGGCTTTGCAGATTGGTCTCTTTTCGCAAATGCATCGGACTACTGGGATAAACTACTTACAGCAGTGATCAAACCACTTAAAACAAAAGAGCTGCAGTTTATCTTTTACCTCGGTAACATTTCCTCCCGCCCGGTGTTCATGGTCGATGAAATGCTCGATATAATGGGCGATTTTGCCCGGTATGGCCAGGTCACTTTTATCATGGACCAACAGGAAATGAAGAAGCTCTGGGAAGCACTGAATGGGGTCAATACTGCCAGGAACGATCTATGGCCATTTGATATCGAAGAAAGGTACAAGTCGCTGTTCAACACCATGAACGTTCACAAACTGGTCGTGTACGCCCTCAATGGGGTATCGCTGTATTCCAGGAAGGAACAGTTCAATTTAACACGGCGGGTTATGACTGTCCCCGTTGAAAACGCACCCAATGGAAGAAATAATTTTATCAATGGTTACTCATTGGGGCTTTCGTTGCAGTTGGAAAGCGCGCTTTGCATCATCCTGGGCATTATTTATTATGAGCTCATCACACAGCACAATATAAGCCCCAGCCGGCATGCCCTCCTCAATCATATAAAGTCCTGGAAAGATCAGCAGGGCGTAACTACAGCTCAAACCCCCAATCTTTAAACATGCTAATGAATACTCCCAAAAGCTTACCCGTTAAGGTATGCAAGATCGAATCAGACGCCAGAAACACCGCTGTATGGGTAAAGCATATCCAAAACGACTTTGAGATCATCTGGATCCTGGAAGGCACGGGACTACATACTATTAATGGAGAACAATATTCATTATCACAAAACGCGGTATATGTCGCACTGCCGGGCGATTACCACGAACTCCTGATCAACCCCGGGGCCCAGGGTTATATTGTGCGTTTCGACACCTCCCGTCCAGACCAGGTAGACAGCGATTACCATACGATCAATGAGTCCTGGTTGTATTACTATTTTTCAAAGACACCCGTTCTGAGATTGGATGCCGGTAAGCATGACAAAATGAAAAACCTCATCATGCTGATGGAACAGGAATCCGCCGCATACAGTTCTTTGCACAGCGAGATCAACAGCAAATGTCTCCAGCTTTTTCAATTGTACCTGAGGCAGCACATTGAATTGTTGTCCAATCCTTCCTGCACTTATAAGATGAACAGCTTGCTGAAACAATATTTTTGGCTGGTAGAGAAAGACTTCAAAACACAGAAGAATGTGGAATATTATGCCAGGGAGTTGAACGTCTCGGCCAATTACCTGAATCACATGATAAAACGGGCCTCGGGCTATCCGGCAAGCTATCATATCCGCCAACGATTGTTTCAGGAGGCCAGGAAAAAAGCCCAATATGCAGGATTCAGTATGAAAGAGATTGCCTATTACCTCAACTTTACCGATATATCCCATTTCAGCAAGTTTTTTAAAAGCATGTGTGGCATTAGCTTTTCCGAGTATAAGCGGGAAGAATTGAAAAGAGCGGTCTGAATAGGAACGTTTTCTCACCCAATAGACAAAAGGATAAATATTGTACATTAGATCTTCAAATTGATGATATGACAATTTCCGAATACATTCTCAGTGTGCCCTCCGACAGGCAGGCCCTGCTAACTGCCCTCCATGACCTGATCGTGACCCATGATCCTGGTGTGCAGCCTGTCATTAAACCGATGATGGGCAAGGAAATGATCCTGTACGAAGAGCGATCTTATATGAAATACGGGCTGGCCAATAGCAAAGCTTATATGTCCCTGCATTGCATGCCTATTTATATGAACCCGCAGCTGCATGCTAAATATGCCGGATTGCTGCCAGCAGCCAAATTCCAGAAAGGCTGTATCAATTTTACCGGTACGGCTGACATGCCGCCTGCAATAGTGGCTGCTTTGATCACCGACTGCTCGTCAATCGATATAGCCGCCATGCTTGAAAACCGGAAAAGAGGTAAAAAGTAATATCGTGCCGGCCAAACAAAACCCGCAGCTATTGTTGCGGGTGACTAGTTGGTCGGGATGACGGGGCGAATATCAAACTTTCCTCCATTGTCATGCCAAAAAAGCATCCAGCTCTTCTGCAGAATTAATACCGATCTTTTTATATAACCTGTATTTCGCTTTCTTCACGCTATCGGGTGATATAAGTAATGTCTGGGCTATCTCTTTGTTACTTAGCCCCAGTTTATGCAGCATCATTAACCTGAGCTCGGCACCTGATACAGGGCCGATCTTGTCAACAATGCTATTTTCAAAATCAGGGTATACCTTAATGAATGAGTTTTTAAATTCATTCCACTGTTCCTTTTGTGTAAGATTAAATTCTCTGAGGAAATGAATGCCTTCGGAGTTACTTTCAAGCTCCCCCTCTTGCAGTTCAGCAGGCATTTCATCAAAAGAAACTTTACTGAAACCGGCATTACTTTTTAATATAGGAGGCGCCTGGAAATTAGTATTATCATTTCTGATTGATTCCAATTGGGAGAGTAATTGTGTTTTAAGCACTTCAATTTCGGCTGCTCGTTGATGACTTATCTTTTCCGTATTGGTTTTGTCAATTTCTATTCTTCTTATTCTCTTATAAAGGAGGTAAATAAATACCGCGATGACAATGCTTACAGCAGTGACAATGATGAACTGCAATACAGATCTTGTTTTTCTTGCCCTTTCTATATAGGCCATCTCGCTTTCATACACACGGACTGCCGCATCCAGTTCCAGTTCTGATATCTTGTTTTTATTGCCATGATCCAGGAACAGGGAATCATAATGTACAAATGCTTTGTAGGCATTCAGTGCATTTTTATGGTCTTTCAATTTTTCGTAATAGAGGTAAGCTGCTTCATGTCTTTTCTTAAAGGAAGCATAATCATCTGGCCGGATAGAAGGCATGATGGCGCTGAATGAATCCAGCAACGCTTTGCATTTTGCCAAACGATTGCGCTGTAATTCAATTTTTGCCAGCCAGTAAAAAGCCCCTGACGCATTTTCCCAAAGTTTCTCCTTAAAGCTCAGCTCTTTTTCCTTCATTATATTGTCATAGGCCTCATCATACCTGCCCATTTTGTATAAGGTAACAGCGGCGCTGCCCAACACTACAGTATTGAAATCGGTATTGCCTGCCGCAAGAGCGGTCACTGATGCTTTATTGAAATAGCGCATCGATTCAGCCAGGCTATCCATTTTCTGGTAATTGATACCAATACCATTCAGTGATACAAGAGAATCCATCAGGATACTCCTGCCTGTTGCCAATGATCTTTTAAAATATTCAATGGAGCGTTGCGGTTTGTCCAGTTCCCACAAAATATATCCTATCTTGTGCAGGATGGCCTGGAAGGAGATATCCTGCTGCAATCCATACCTAACCACCATTTTTTCTGCAAAGAACAAAACTTTAATTGCCTGGATATTGCGTGAGGTACGATGCTGGTATTGAGCCAGCTCAAACAGGGCTTCCAGGGCGGCTGAAAGATCTCCTTCCTTTGTGTAATCCTTATACAGGGCTTCAAATTCTTTGTCTGCCTTCTCCGGGGGTACCTTCTGGCATTTCAGTTGTATGGACTTTTCTACCAGGGCCATTCGCCGGTAAAGCGATCGGTTATCTTCTTTTTGGCAGCGGTCTTTTACATGTTTGCAAAACCTGGCCAACTCTTCCGGACATTTTCTGATACCATGACCGCTTAAAAAAGCATTGCAAATGCGATGTACATTGTCGGGCGCTGCCTGCCTGCAGACAGCATAGACGCTGTCGTAATCACCGGGGTGATATGTCAACATGGCACAAGGAGTGGAGGCGGGTCGGGTTTGGGAAGTGGCCGGCAAATAAATAACCAGGATCAGCAGGGCTGATAGCCAATGCCGCTTATACATTTCATAAGGAGTAAATAAGGGTAGTTGTTTTTTCAGGCAGCTGGTGGACATTCTCAAAGATAAAGCAGGATAAAGCGGAAAAATGTCCACTCAACCGTGAAAATTCCGTTTGTCCACCGGTTTTGGGTTGTTTGTCCACCGTAAAAATTCACCTGGGTTTACCTCATCCATTAGTTTTGAGCGCATTGCAGTCATTTTTTGAAGATGATTGGAGTGCGAAAAAACCAATAACAAATACAAATGAAAGAACCACGACTAACCCGGGTGACATTTTCTGCGATCTTATCTCTTTTCAGTTTACTGCTTTCCAGCGGTCTTTTTGCCCAACATGTAGGCGTTGGAACCACCACACCCAATTCCGTATTAGATATCAGGGCCACGAACCCTGCCTCACCTTCCAATACGGATGGGATAATCATTCCCAGGATAGATGCCTTTCCGGCAGTAAATCCCACGGTACTACAACAGGGCATGATGGTATACCTCACCACTGCAGCAGGGGCCAATCAGCCTGGTTTTTATTACTGGAACAATATCAGTACAAGCTGGGTATCGCTCACAGGTGCCGCCAGTGGTACCATGTGGAATCTTACTGGAAACGCAGGTACCAGTGCAGGTGCAGATTTTATCGGTACTACGGATGACAAGGATCTCTTTTTAAAAAGAAACGGAATATTATCCGGCAGGCTCTCCTGGTCAAATACTTCATACGGCAGAGGATCATTTCTAAACCCCGGTAACGCTGCGGAAAATACCGCTATAGGTGCCGATGCCATGGCCACTATCAGGAATGGCGTTAACAATGTGGCTGTCGGATACAATGCCTTGTTTTCAGACTACGATGGGTCTGGAAATACGGCACTCGGTCATCGCACCCTCTTTTCCAATACAAATGGTGCCGGAAATATTGCCGTAGGGTCATATGCCTTGTACTATAATGCTAATGGATTGGGAAATGTGGCCGTCGGTAACGCGTCACTGGAATGGAATGGAGGTAGCTATAATACCGCCATGGGTAATACTGCATTAAGGTACAACCAGGGGGGAAGCTATAACACTGCCGTGGGTAATGAGGCCCTGTATAACTCTTTGAATACTTCGGAGAATTCAGCTTTTGGTTACCGTTCACTGTACAGCAACAGAGGTGGTGGTGCAAATACAGCAATGGGTACAAGGTCATTGACGAATACTACAACCGGCAATGACAATACTGCTGTGGGAGCTGAGACTTTATTGAGCAATGTTACAGGTGGGCAAAATACTGCCATGGGTGTAAGAAGTTTAAGAGCCGCTACTGCTTCGGGGAATACGGCCATTGGTTACGAAAGCATGCTTAACAATACAACAGGAACCAACAATGCGGCCACCGGCATGTGGGCATTGGCTGCCAACACCACCGGCGGGTCGGGCACAGCAGTAGGATTCAGGGCTTTGTCGTCGAATGTCGATGGCAATTCCAATTCGGCACTGGGAGCAAACGCATTAGCATTAAACTCTACAGGTGGGTTCAATACAGCCGTTGGAGCAGGCGCATTGGTAGCCAATACTACAGCCTGGTACAATGTAGCTGTCGGAGCAGATGCCTTAGCCGCCAATACAACCGCGAGGTATAATACTGCAACAGGGGGAAATTCTTTAAAAGCTACAACTACCGGAGAATCCAATACTGCCGTAGGATATAATACAATGCTCACCAATACTACCGGCTGGAATAACGTAGCCATCGGTGCGGAAGCATTAAAACTCAATACTACAGGTTACCGTAATACTGCTGTTGGCGGTGCTACATTACTGAGTAATACAATCGGCATTAATAATACTGCTGTCGGTTTTGCATTAAATGCCAATACATCAGGAAGTAATAACAATGCGATGGGTACTGAAGCTTTAAGCTTAAATACAACAGGGAGTGGCAATACCGCTTTCGGCGAAAGAACATTAGCTAACAACTTAACCGGTAATAATAACACTGCGATAGGTAACAAAGCAGGGCAACTGCTTACTGCAGGCGGTTCAAACAATACCGCTGTCGGACACAACGCTCAGGTGCCGAATGGATCAGGAAGCAACCAGTTAAGCATAGCCAATGTGATTTATGCTATCAACACCGATGTTTCAGGTGCAGGTAATGTAGGAATAGGTACCGGCACTCCTGCTACCAAGCTCGATGTAGCAGGTACTACCAGAACCACCAACTTCCAGATGACATCGGGGGCTGTTAATAATTATGTATTAAGGTCAGACGCAGCAGGCAACGCAAACTGGGCCTCTATAAATACGCTGGAAACAGATCCCAAAGTAGGTAGTATGAGTGGCAACCAGGTTGCTAAATGGAATGGCAGTCAATTGGTGAACAGTTCCATTACCGACAATGGCTGGGTGGGTATAGGCACCGCCAGCCCTGGAGCACAATTACATGTAACAGGCGGCTCAACAGCCGGAGCGCCCAGCCAGCAACGTTCTTATTTTCACGTAAACACTTCAAGTATTGTTCAGGATGTTAGTTCATCTGGTGGTATTGTAGTACGTGCCGATGGTTGGTTCTGGTCGAATGGTGGCGGCTATTTAGCTACCTCTGACGCGAGGATCAAAAACATTACAGGGATTACCAATAACGAGGCAGATCTGGCCACTCTTCAGCAGATACAGGTAACGGATTATACCTACAAAGATGAAATAAGCCAGGGCAGCGGCAGGCAAAAAAAGGTGATAGCACAACAGGTAAAAGAAATATATCCTGTTGCGGTGAGCCAAAGCACCGGAGCTATACCCAGCGTATTGGAATTGGCGAAATCGGTAAAAATTATCGACAAGTCAACAGCCATTACCACCAGTAAACCACACGGTTTTATAACAGGCGACGAAGTGAAACTGATCCTGGATAAAAGCGGTGAAAAAACGTATACCATAACAGTTACTGCGCCCGATAGTTTCACCATACCCGCTATAATCTCTGAAAATGTGTTTGTATATGGTAAAAAAGTAAAGGATCTGTTGAATGTGGATTATGATGCGTTGACCACACTGAACATCAGCGCTACGCAGCAATTGATAAAAGAAATAGCAACACTGAAAGCGGAAAATCTACAGTTGAAAGCGGACATGGAAGAAAAAATGGCCAACCTGCTCAAACGTTTGGAGCAATTGGAGAAAAAATAAATCCTATGAATTTAAAAATATATGCCATTCAATTTACGACCCTGTTGTGCATGGTTTGCTTTATCGTTACCGGCTCGCAGGCCCAATTGAAAGTACAATCCGGAGCTACCCTTTCATGTACAGGAGGCGCTGTGATCACGCTGAGCAATACTGATCTCGACAACGATGGTACCATTAGCCTGTCGGCCGGACAGGGCACTTTTATTTTTACCGGCAACGCCAATAATACTATTTCCGGTAGTTCCACTCCTCTGTTTGATAACCTGCAAATTGCCAAAACCGGCAGTGCCAAAATAACGCTGCAACAGGGTATACAAATAAATTCGGGGATTACCTTTTCTTCGGGAATCATTGACCTGAATGCGCAGAATATATTGCTGCAACCTGCAGCATTGCTGAATGGCGAATCGGAAACCAGCCATATAACAGGGGCCAATGGCGGTTATGTCCAGATCACCAATACGCTCAACGCACCTTCATTGGTGAACCCCGGAAATCTGGGGGCTGTCATTACCTCTACACAAAATTTGGGCAGCACCATTATTAGCCGGGGGCATACATCCCAAACCAACGGATCAGGCGGGGGCAACAGTATATTACGCTATTACGATATTATACCAACCAATAATGTTTCGCTCAACGCTACCTTGCAACTAAACTATTTAGATGCTGAAGTGAACGGGCTCGATGAAAACAGCCTGGTGCTTTGGAAAAGTGCGGATAATGTTCAATGGATTAGTCAGGGGGTAGATACGCGCAATACCACCACTAACTATGTTAGCAAGGCAGGACTGGCCGACTTTTCACGGTGGACGCTTTCATCACTCGACAACACGCTTCCCCTGGTATGGGGTTCATTCAACACCAAATGCATAAGCAGCGGCACCCGTATATCCTGGCAAACACAGTCAGAACAAAATACCGCTTCTTTTGTGGTACAACGCAGTACTGATGGCGTTACCTGGACAGCAATAGGCAGTGTACCGGCAGCAGGCAACAGTCAGACTATATTGTCCTATGCGTATACCGACCCACAACCGCCTTCGGCCACCAGCTATTACCAGATCATGCAACGTGACCTGGATGGCAGACAATCTTATTCAAAGGTATTGATAAGCCGGTGCGGGCAACCGGAAAGGATCCATGTATATCCCAATCCCGTGCAAACTAATTGTTGGGTAAGCATACAATCAGAAACTTCCCGCACAGTTATGCTGCGCTTGTACGATAGTCGGGGTGCCCTGATGCAGGGGAAGACGGTAGCTTTACAAGCGGGTAATAACCAGTTTGCATTATCCATGAACGGTCTTGTGCCTGGCAGCTATTTGCTGGTGATTACCTGGAGCGATGGAAAAGTAAAAGTGGTGAAGCTGGAAAAAAATTAAGCAGGCTCCAGGGAAGAAGGCGGGGCAGAAGCCCTGCCTTTTTCATGTACCCACAACCTCCAAATGTTTTGTGTTTCCAAAGTTAAATGATGCACTTTCGATATATGAGGTGAGTATAAAGAAATTTTCTTCGCTTTTTGTCTAACGCAAGCTTAGTTTGAATCCAGTATTCATAAAATGGATAATCTTATTAGCTTTCTTTTTTAAACAGGAATTTTCGATGCGTAACTCCCCAGGCCGAAATAGCGTCAATTACCCCGCTCAAAGTCTTACCATGTTCCGTTAGCTCGTATTCCACAGTTGTCGGTTTCGTAGGCATCACAGTTCGGGACACTATTTCATTTTGCTCAAGCTCCTGTAACTCTTTAGAGAGCATTTTAGCAGCAATACCTTCTATCCCACGCAGCATATCCATAAAACGCACCTTGCCATATAGCAGGAGCCATCCAATAATCTGAATTTTCCATTTCCCTGATAATAAGATCATAGTATCCCTTATCGCAATTAGTTGCTCTTTACAATCAGGTACTTGCGGGGTTGGCTTTTTTGCATTCATATAATTCAAAATTACTACAATCGGTTTATCAATAGCCACTTGGTTTCATAAAGGAAACTGGTTTCTAAAAGGTAATAGATAACAATTGTAAAGTTATCTCAAAATAATTTTGGGTCTTAATATTTGAACCATGCAGAAAGAAAAAAGAATTTATTGGATAATTACTGTTATTGGAATGGCTTTGATTGTGCTTCCATCCTATTTTGCTCCGCGGGCATATTTAATCGAATCCATACACAGACTTGGCTTCCCTGCTTATTTCAATCTTGAATTAGACATCTGTAAGATCGTTGGTGCGGTAATTATCCTTATCCCTGCCATACCCAGTATGTTTAAAGAATGGGCTTATGCCGCTTTCGGAATATTGCTGCTTTCTGCAAGCCTGGCACATTGGCTCGCAGATGGTGCTGCAAAAGGTATCGCACCGTTGATTCCGTTTGCCATACTATGTGTATCCTATTATTATTTCAGAAAACTACACTATGCCAAATAAAACGCTTGTAGTAATCGCAGCCTTTCTGTTGACATTGATTGTCGCTGATCTATTCGGTGAGGCCAACACTATAACCGGAATCAATGAAAAGAAAAATAATGATACCGTAAAAATAGAAAAACAGAAAAAAAATGAAAATAGAAATCTGGAGTGATGTGATGTGCCCATTTTGCTATATCGGCAAAAGGAATTTTGAAGCTGCTCTGACGCAATTTCCCGACAGGGAAAACATAGAGGTGGAATGGAAAAGTTTCCAGCTTGATCCTACCATTCCTGAAGCGCCAGAGCATCGGGAAAACATTTACCAGTTTGTAGCTGCACGGAAAGGAATCAGCTATCAGCAGTCAGTTGGCATGCATCAACAGGTAGTAAGGATGGCTAAGGATGCGGGGCTTGAATATCATTTTGATAAAATGCTTGTCACTAACTCGCTGAAAGCTCAGCGCCTGATCCAGATTGCAAAGACAAAAGGACTGGGAGAAAATGCAGAAGAGCGCCTGTTTTATGCATACTTCACAGAGGGTAAGGATCTCTCTGATGATGCTGTTTTGACGGAACTGGGAAATGATATCGGTCTGACGAATGCTGATGTAAAAGAAGCCCTAACCAACCCTGTTTTTCAACATATGGTGGAAGCAGATGGGGCAGAAGCATATAGGCTGGGGGCAAAAGGAGTTCCTTTCTTTGTGATAAATCGCAAGTATGCTATCGCTGGCGCTCAGTCTGGTACTGAAATGCTCAAAGTACTGCAAACTGCTTATGCGGAATGGAAGAAGGAAAACTCCGGTCTGCTTCAGGTTGCTCAGGGTGCGACTTGTACACCCAGTAATGAGTGTACACAGTAATTAATGAATAAAGATTGCCTCCGGCTGTCCTGTTGCCCTCTGCATTACCCAAGAAACCATGCCCGATTCCATCGGGCAGTTTTGTTTTACCGTCCGCTCCTCCGTTCGCTGCCGGTAAAATAAAACCCGCAGCAATAGCTGCGGGTTACTTGTTGGTCGGGATGACAGGATTCGAACCTGCGGCCTCGTCGTCCCGAACGACGCGCGCTACCGGGCTGCGCTACATCCCGAAATAATAGATAGGGAGTGATCGGGTGATCACAAAATTAATTGCCGCCCGGCATTCCAGCAAAAAATACAGACGCCCCAACCATTTATTCCAGGAGGCTATCATTTACTGGCCGAATTGTTAATGGTCCTTTGACTCCTGAATTGATACACCGAACCAGCAATAAACAATAGTAAAATAGCGAGTAGTGTTTTTCCTATTATGGGGTCATTGATACCCTTCGCCAAAGGGTGGCCAATTGGAATACGGGTTAAGGTTTCATTGACTGTCGGGAGCATAGACAGAAAAAAACTAAAGGACAGGAAGAAGTTTTCAAAATAGCGTGCCCTGGTATTTCCTTTTTTCCGGGAATGAAGAAAATAAGCTGCTGCTATCAGCACAATGATAATTATTGATAAAACATGTCCCGCATTAAAACCGCCATGCCTGGATATACCTAATGCGGTGAAGGAAGTAATAAGCGTACCATAAAAATAGACTTTGCCGGTAATCCGGGTGAAATCGATTTTACCCTGTTGTACAAATCCTATGAGGGCAGCAATTATGGCAATAATGCCAATGGCTGTATGAAAGAGCCCCAGGTTAGATAGTCCCATCGTTTTTAGTTTAATTCGTTTTGTCATTATTGACCTTGCAAAAATATCAGGTAAAACAGCGGCGGTTTTTGTGAATTAGTCCAGTCTTTTGGCAATTTGGATCAGCAAACAGTTTTGTTTTCCGGGGCCCGGGACCGGTTTGCGGGTAAGTGGCAAACTGGAACAAAGTATTATTTTTACAGCATGGATAAACAGCCTATCCTTGCTTAAGCATTTCAGCGCATGGTAATCGACTATAAAAAAATTGATTTGTTTGGAAAATCATTCATTCAAAAAGTGGTACTAAAACCACCTTTTGAATTTGCTTTTCCAGTGGCAGAGCAAGCTTGCTTCTTGTATATGTATCAGGGTGAAATGCAGTATGAATTCGATGGGGAGCAGGTAAATATTCCAACTAATTATTCATTATTTCTAAATTGTATCCACTCCGGGAAACAAATACACAACACCCATTCAAATAGTAATGGTGAAATAGTCATCGTCACCTTCCATCCGGATATATTAAAGAAGATATACGAACGGGAGCTTCCCCTGTTGCTCCAAAAACCACAACATACAGTTTCTAACCTGTCAAGTGAAAAAGTAAACAATGACTTCCTGATACAGAAATACATTGAAGGCCTCTTGTTTTACTTCGAAAACCCATCTTTGGTAAATGATGACATATTGATCTTAAAATTGAAGGAGATCATCCTGTTGCTGTCGCAAACCCAAAATGCAGCAGCCATACAAGTAATACTATCCCAGCTTTTTTCTCCGGCTACGTATACTTTCAAGCAAATAATAGAAGCACACCTGTTTTCACCGGTTGGTATTGAAGAACTGGCCCGTAAAGCCAACCTAAGCGTCTCTTCCTTTAAAAGAGAATTTACAAAACTGTACAACGACTCTCCGGCCAATTACATTAAAAACAAAAGACTGGAAAGAGCATCAGAACTACTGTTAGCCTCAGACAATCGCATTACGGATATTGCCTATGCGTGTGGATTTAATGACCTGGCAAATTTTACCAAAAGCTTTCACGACAAATACAAGGTTACGCCCACCAATTACCGGTCAACATTGAATAACAGGCAATAAAACCGCACAACCCGGTCGCCCTGGTTGCCCGAATCCTGTATGCCGATCAATGTTCCTTTGTAATAATAAAGGCCGTCGATCCCATTCAGATAGGTCCCTCCTCCATCACTGAGCCATGACTGCTTTCCCGTGACCAGATCCAGAATATGCAAGCCGGTAAAATCAGCTACAAACAACACCTTGTTGACCTCATCGGCAGCTATCCCATTGGGATACACAAGGCCCGTAGCATATTCAGTCAATGTATCACTGCCCGGCAATTTCCGGTACACCTTTCCGGCCTTGCTGTCGGTAAAATAAATATCGCCCGTACCGGCAGGGACGAAAATCCTTTATTTTCTTCCACGGGATATGGCAGGCCTTTTTTGGCCAGTATACCCAACAGCTCCAGACCGGGCACGGGCTGACCAGCCTGACAAAAACACTCCGCCAGTTTGTATTGAATGCCCGGGTGATTGGTAACGGCTACCAGTGGTGCTCCCAACTGGATACAGCGCTCATATTTCTTTTCATTATAGGCAGTCATAAATTGTTGATAATCATCGACCACCCCCTGTGCAGGAGATGGTATCGTACCTATGAAGCAAAGGAAAATGGCCAGTATTGACCGCTGGAGCAGAAAGGATGGGATAGGTTTCATCCAATGAATTTAAAAAAAGTCACCTATTCCCTGTAACATTCTTCCCGTTTGTACGATTAGATAGTATACACGGTTAAAAACACCATGCCTTTGGGGAATTGCTACTAATGAATAAACAGGAAGAATTAATAGCCAGGTGCAAACAGGGCGATCCCTCAGCTTATACTGAGCTGTACCATGAGCACGTCGGGGCAGTATATAATTCCATTATAAGACTGGTACGCCATACGGCGGAAGCAGAAGATATCCTGCAGGAAAGCTTCGTGGCAGCCTTCCAGGGCATTGCTGGTTTTACTCCAACAGTAGGATTCAGGGCCTGGGTTAAAAAGATTGCCATTAATAAGTCCATCGACTGGATACGGAAACAGAAAATAAGCTTTGTGGAACTGGAATCGCATTTCATGGGTATATCAGAAGATGCGGGGATAGACGAGGCTGCTTTTCAATATACCATGGATGCCATAGCAGCAGCCATTGAATTACTACCTGATCATTACCGCACTATTTTCAACCTGTATGCCATAGAAAATATACCGCATGGAGAAATTGCCCACCTGCTGGGACTGGAAAATACAACTGCCAGAACCCAATACCACCGGGCCAAACAAAAATTATTAATGATTCTCACCAAAGGAGGTTAGTATGAGCAGTGAATTGGAAAAATATATACGGAATAACCTGGATGAGCTGGATAAGAAAAGGCCAGATGATGCGGTACTGGGTCGTATCCTGGCAACCATGAAAACCGCAGAACAGGAGAAACCTGCCGCCACGGTGCGCTCCATGCGGTTATGGAAATGGGCGGCTGCCTGCTTGCTGGTGACTGCCGGCGGCATCGCGGCCTGGTATTATAATCAGCAACCACAACCCACCCATGCAGGTACTACCAATATTCCCCCCATACGTCCTCAGCCAGTGCCAAAAACGGAGCTGGTAGTGCAGCCGCCTGTTACTATACCAAGGGAACATGTGGCCAGGTACAAAAAAACAGTTGTTCCTGTAGTAAAGTCCTCAAAGACGGAATTATTAGCAGGGTTGAGCAATATGCAATCAGCAGCCAGCAGGATCAATGCGGTTTTTGCTGCATCCAGGATGAAATACAACAGCAAAGAGGTGGCGGATGCGCTGGTGCAAACCCTCAACAATGATCCCAATGCCAATGTACGATTGGCCGCACTGGATGGACTGACCAGGTACCATAATGAGCCATCTGTAAGAAGAAAGCTGGTGGCTTCGCTCAATAATCAACAGGACCCGGTGGTACAGATCAACCTGATCGACCTGCTCGCCGGTATGCAGGAGGTAAGCGCCCTGTCGGGTCTCGAAAAAATGGCCAATGATGAAAACACCAATACAATTGTCAGGGGTGTTGCCTGGGCCGGGATATTACAGCTTCGTCATCGATAATCAAATCAGCATATACTTATATGAAAAAATACTTGTTATTAGTTGCTTGCAGCCTTACAGCCATGATAGGGGCCAGGGGCCAGGAATACAGGGTCAAAAGATCGACCGGCAAACTCATTGTGAGCCTTCCTGCGGTCGTCATTGAAGGGTATAGCGGCAACGAAATCGTATTCAGTTCCAAACCCAAAGAAACGGAGATCGATCCCAAAGCAGTGGGCCTTCAAACGATCAATACAGCTGGTTACCTGGACAACTCAGGGCTGGGTATCAGTGTGGTCGAAAAAGGAAATACGGTGGAAGTAAATGAGGTGATCGAAAACCTTGACATAAAAATATTGGTGCCCAAAGGCATGATCCTGTCATTTGTATGTAACAAAGTAACGGCAGGCGCAAAAGTTATTTTCAGGAATATGGACAATGAAATAGAGATCGATGCCTATGACAATATTCTTTTGCTCGACCATGTAACAGGCCCCTTAACAGCCCGGTCGCTCTATGGCCCCATCGATGTGGTATTTACAGGGCCTGTCAAAGGACCGGTATCCATCGCTACCATCTATGGTGCTATTGATGTTGCCATACCGGTGGCCACAAAAGCCAATATGCAACTCAAAAGCATCCACAGCCCCATTATGACCTCGCCTGATCTAAAAATAGAGATGGAGAAACATGAACCAGAGCCGGTGGGCAGTCACGCCACCTCCATTGCAGGCAAGTTGAATGGCGGCGGAACAGACCTCTGGCTTAATTCAAAATTCGGTAAGATCTATCTCCGCAAGACCCAATAACAACAATCAATAAGGGGAGATCGAACCCGCTTTCCCCAACAAAACTAAACCCTGATTTATGAAGTATATGATGGTAATGGCATTGCTATGCCTGGCTGCAAGTGTAAAGTCTCAAACCTGTGCCTGTGAAAAAGAGTTCTTACATGTAAAGAACATAGTCGAGCATAATTTTGCAGGATATGCCGACCGGGTAAAAGCGCTTTCAAAAGCAGGCTATGAAAAAAAGGTCCATCAATTACTGCAACTCACCCGCAACAAATTTTCCAGCGACAATTGTCCGCTCATCATCTATCAATACCTTAAAATTTTCAAAAGCCATCACCTGGGCTTCGCTCCCAATTATGATCCCGCTAAAACGGATACTGATTTTGTAAATCACCGCCCGGTTTACAACATCACCGATGAGGAGATAGCGCGGTTGAAGCAATCCAGGTCGTGGGAAGGTATTTATTATTTCACCTATGATTCATCCACTAAAATTGCGGTGATCAAAGACCCGACGGATATACATGACTATATAGGCGTAACCATAGAATCTACCAGGCCAACCTGGAAAAAAGGCCTCATCAAGTTTGAAGGCAAATTGGAGAATGATAGTATCCTCTCGGGTTTATTGTACATGCGCAATCACCGGCCTAAATTCGAAGGCTTCTGGCTACATGATAACAACAATATGATAAGCGGCGACTGGCGGCGTGAAGGTGCGCCGGCGCCTGTAAAACAAGCTGCTGCCAATTCTTCACCGGGGGAGCGCATCCCCACCATTCATGCCAAAAACCTTTCGGCCAATACCTTTTACCTTAAAATAGGCAGTTCTGATCTTAAGCACAAACCTGCTATAGACTCCATACTGAAAGCTAATGAGGGTTTATTAAATTCGATCCCCAACCTCGTATTGGATTTCCGCGACAATGGCGGTGGAGCCGATGCCACCTGGGCGCCCCTCATCCCTTATCTCTATACACAGCCCATTAAGGAGATTGGAGCTGATGTATGGGCAACGGAGTTAACCATTGCAGGCTATAAAAAATACCTTGAAGACAAGAACTTACCCCAGGCAAACAGGGATCGCCTCCTTCGCAAGATCGCTAAAATGGAAGCAGCAAAAGGGAAATGGATACGAGGCAATGAAGATGAGATAAACTCCTCTTTCACGGCAAAACCATTTCCCCAAAAGGTGGTCATCCTCATCAACCGCTGGTGCGGCAGTGCTACGGAAGAGTTCTTACTGGCGGCACAGCAAAGTACGAAAGTCATACTGGTGGGTGAAAATACCATTGGCAACCTCGATTATTCAAATGTCGTAGAGGTTCCGTTTTCCTGCTATCCCTATACTTTGACCTATGCCACTACCCGCAGCCGGCGTTTGGATATGGGCCAGGGTATAGACAATGTGGGGATCGCTCCCAAATACCGCCTCGCAGAAGAAGCAGATTGGATACAAGAAACGTTGAGGATATTGGAACATTAGGCGTCTCTTCTTTCAACACATATACATCAACTGTCCAAACCGCCGGGCTTACCATGATTTAGACAAGACTTTCCTGTAATTCTACATTTTTGAAGAAAGGGAATAAGGCTACTTTTGCTTTCTCCCCTTCACCAGAACGTAATCAAGCAAAGTCATTCTCTAAAATAAAATTAAAACCATGAGCAAGATCACAGTAAGCGACGGTACAGAAATCTATTACAAGGATTGGGGTACAGGACAACCCATCGTTTTCCATCACGGCTGGCCTTTATCGGCTGATGATTGGGATGGCCAAATGATTTTCTTCCTCAACCAGGGATACAGGGTAATTGCCCATGACCGCAGGGGACATGGAAGATCTTCCCAAACGGCCAACGGCCATGAAATGGACACCTATGCAGCCGATGTGGCAGAACTGGCCAAAGCACTCGATCTGAAAGATGCCATACATGTGGGCCACTCCACCGGCGGCGGAGAAGTGATCCGCTATGTTGCCAAGCACGGCAAAGGCCGCGTGGCCAAAGCGGTTCTCATCAGTGCTGTTCCCCCGATCATGGCAAAAACAGCCAATAACCCCGATGGTATTCCTATGCAGATATTTGATGAAATACGCGAAGGAACTGCTACCAGGCGGGCCCAGTATTTCCAGGACTTTACCATTCCTTTTTACGGCTACAACCGGGAAGGCGCCAAAATATCACAAGGCATCCGGGATAACTGGTGGCGGCAGGGCATGATGGGATCGGCCAAAGCCCATTATGATTGTATCAAGGCTTTTTCTGAAACCGATTTTACCGAAGACCTTAAAAGTGTGGATGTACCGGTTCTTATCATGCATGGAGAAGATGATCAGATCGTTCCTTTTCCGCTTACAGGGGCAAAATCTATCAAGCTGCTCAAAAAAGGAACACTTATCTCCTATCCGGGCTTTCCTCACGGTATGCCAGCCACAGAAGCTGCCACGATCAATAAAGACCTGTTGGCTTTCATCAAGTCCTGATCATAACGACTATACACATACCTGTCAAATGCTGTCAGCCACCTTGCTGGCAGCATTTGAGTTTATAACCGCTACCCCTCTACCCTGCTGTATTCTCCTGCAGTTTTCCTTTCGCTTGGTGTGGCGGTACAACCTATCTACATCCACTGTTGCTTTGGGTGGGAGGCGCCAGCTTCCCTCTCAGTCTCGGCTAAAAGTGGCTGATTTTGTGTTTGATGCTATTAGCATATTCTATCCATACTGAAGGTATACTGAAGCTATACTGTAGCCATGCTGAAGGAATACGGATTTAGGATGTTGTCTTGTACTGAAAAAACCTTACAGTTGGGCAGGTCAATACGGTTTTTACTTTACATGCTTAGGCAATAATACGGATATCGCTTTACAGGTTAGGAACTTTGTTGGTCACCCGGATTGTTTTTACGTTTCCTGGGCTTCCATCTTTTTTTCAATTTTCCCTCTCTAAGGTGAGCCTGATCAGGTGTAAGGTTATCACAGCTCATGTGTTGGCGCAGCCGGTTATACAGGTCAATGGCGTTATGGGTAACGCTTGTTGCCTGGCTATAGCCTTCAAAAACCCTATCCAAATCCAGTTCTGTTTTAAGGATGCCGTTTACCCTTTCTGCAACCGGATTTTCATACGGACTCCCTGTCTGGGTCATACTGATGCGGATCTGATTTGTTTGTAATACACTTACATACTGGTCACAGCAGTATTGTATCCCTCTATCTGAGTGGTGGATAAGACTTTGGGGTACATAGTCTTTTAAGGACCTGATAGCTTTGTTCAGGGCTATCAGACATCCCTGGACCCGCAGGTTCTGGCTTACATGATAACCGACTATTTTTCTGGAATAGGCATCCGTTATCAACGACAGGTACATAAATCCCTTTTCTGTCCGCAGATAGGTAATGTCGCTCACCCAATGTTGCTGAGGCTTTAGTACTTCCAGTCCTTTGATCAGATTGGGCCATTTTCTATAAGGGTGGTCGGACCAGGTGGTACGTGCATGGCTCCTTTTGCGCTTTTGCAACATGTTATGCTTTTTGAGTAACTTAAAAAAACGGTCCCTGCCCATCCTGATGTTATGCGCCTGCAGCGCTGGTCGCAGAGAGCCCAGCAATTTCACAGCGCCTTCTTTCTTTAAGACTTTGCGTGCTTGTGTTGCCAGGTCCAATACAAGTTCTTCCCGCAACTGCCCGTTGGCCGCCTGCCATCCATGTTCATAATAAGCCTGCCTTGTTTTACCAAACAATGCGCAAAGTGTGCCTATCGCTGCCTGAGGATAGTGCTGTTTCACTTGCCGGACTGTTTGGTACCAAACTTTTTTACAATGTCCACTCCCAGCTCCTTACCGGCATTTTCAAGTAACATTTCCCAGGCTGCTACTTTGAGATTGGCCTGTTGTAATTGCTTTCTGAGTTCTTCTACTTCACTGGTTGTGGCAGGCTGCTGCGATTGTTGTGTCGGCTGGACAGGTGGTATTTCTCCCGTGGGATAGTTTGCCTTATACCATTTTACAAAATGCCGGACTGTACTTGGACCAGGAAGACCATACTTGATAGCCAATTTCATATAGCCCAGATCACTACTTAGATACTCACGGGCTACTGCGATCTTGAGGATGTTGTCATGGACAGGATCCCGACCGCCCTTGTTGTTTGAACTCATAATGGGTAAATTTAGGTTTCTGTATACTTACTACCCATTTATGTAAGGAGATTTCAGGAACGAGACATGTAGAATGTAGAATTACTCCGTGCTTTGATTTTTCCTTTCTGTTGTTTTCTTTGGTTCTCTTTATCCCGTTCTACCTTTTTCTGATTCCTCTTTCGGTATCAACACTTCACAAACTTACTATAACGGCCAGGCTATTTCCAAATGTGTTGTTGTATAAATCGTCATTTTTGTAATTTTTGTAAAAAATCGACGCACATTACGTCGATTTTTTACAAAAATTACAAAATATACCATGGGGTATTGGAAAGGGGTATCTGGGTGTTGTATGTTTGTGTTGAACAGTTACCAAAGCAATTGACCATGTGGACGAGGCCTCTAAGCATGGTTGATGGAACTAAGTGTTGTGCAACACTGAAAGCAAGCTTCGAGCTACGAGCTCCCGCTATGGCGGGACAAGTTATGAGCTGCGAGCGCCCGCTGTGGCGGGACTGGTTTTTTAGCTGTTGGCTACGAGCGGTTGGGTTTTAGCAGTAGCTTTTACAATTTCAGTTCTTTGCTATTTGCTTCTTGCAGATAGCTACCGGCTGAGGGCTATTGCCACTGGTTTTCGTTTTTATGGCTGTGATCTATGAAGGCCTGGTGCGCCAGCCACCAGACTATACGACAAGGGTCCGGATGCAGTGGAAAATGGAAGGCAGGATTTGGCCGGGATGAGGAGCCACGATTTAAAAGTCGAAGCTGTTAGGGTCTAACGGTTGTGTAGTTTATTTTTAAACATCTAAATGAATGATAAGTACAGGGGAGTATGTAATCACCTGTATTGATCTGATGTTTATATGCCATGGCCCCGTTCGTGAGAGCGGGGCCATTTTTGTATCTGAACAGGATTGTCCTTTACTAAAATAACTATACGGGTATGCCTGCTTTATTTGGCATAGGTAAGCCCTGCTATCCGCTTACCCGTCATACCTTTGTGTTGGATGAGCACTTTAAACCGCATGCCCATATCCAATAACAAGGTCCGCGTAAGCAGTGCCTCCTGCCATATCGCTTTTAGCTTGTCCTGCCCGGCAGCAAGCGTTTTCCGTAAACAATCCTTAAAGTCCAGGCCCAGCAGAAAAGTGGCCTGGTTGATCAACTCTGCACTGGTCAACCCGCTTTTACTCCCCCAATGGCTCAAGGCAGAGAAATTAACATGTGTAGTAATATCCTGCAACCCAATGGCCTGGTAAGGGTCATCATTGATCTGATGCTGGTGATAACAAAGCAAAGTCCCGTTGCGCCGGCACGCACGGTAAAGCTCTTCCGAAGAATACCCATAATCTATCGTGATCACATACCCCTTTTCTAAATTTGTTCCAATGGCTTTCATCCATTCAGTGGCTTCCAGGTTTACTTCCGTTTGAAAGTCGCGCGGCAACTGTATTCCCAACTCTGCAAAGTAATTCGTAAGTGATTCATCAGCCGGCCTCAATATTTCCACAAATCCCTCCGTGAAATCCAGGAACACTTCCTGCAACACATCCTGCATGACTACGCGGTGAACGGCAAAGTTATCGACCAGCTCATTGGAAATAACACAACCAGTAAATCCACCAATAGCCTCAATGGCATCAAACCACTCCACTTTACCCCCCAGGTGGCGCTGTTGACGCTCCCGCATCCCTGCACTTTTTTCAATGATGCAATACCGCAGCCCGTCCAGGTGCTTACAGGCTGATCCCAGAAAGTTGAGTATATCATAACATAAATACCCCTCGCCTGCCCCATACTCCACAATAGTAAAATCTTTGCTGCCCGACTGCTGCCACATTTCCTGTAGTTGCTTGCCCAACACCATACCCATCACAGGGCCCAGGTGAGGACTGGTAACATAATCTCCCTGCTTTCCGATCTTCGTACGTGTGGAAGTATAATAACCAAGTACAGGGTGATAAAGGGCCATTTCCATATAATCATGAAAGGAAATAGGCCCTTCCCGTTTGATACGTTCAACGATCATATTTGCCAGGTCCATGTACTGCGCAACAAAAAGGACATGCCTTCCACCGGGTGGTAGAAGTCTAACCCCTACGGGGTATTTATTGCCCAGCCAACTATAATTTTCTATTTTTATTGGCCAATAATTCATCATCCCAATCAATCTTGTATGTCCTACAACGAACAACTTGCCGACCGGGTAAGAGAACTCATCGCCGCCACGGAAAACAAAATAGAAGAGAAGAAAATGTTTGGCGGACTCTGCTTTATGGTCAACGATAAAATGCTGGCTGGTATAGAAGAGGAACGGATGATGTTGCGTATTGGTCCTGACGGCTATGAAGAAGCCCTGGAAAAAGAAGGCTGTACACCCATGGATTTTACGGGCAAAGTGATGAAAGGCTATGTATTTGTAGACCTTGATGTATTGGCCACCAATAAACAACTCTCCTGGTGGATCAGCAAAGCATTGGCCTATAACAAAATAGCCAAGGCCTCCAAAAAGAAAAAGAAGTAACCTGCTGTCCTCATTCCGCAAGAATCGGGTTTCCGGCACAGTCTGCGCCCGGTAGTTTTGTGTGCATGGAAAATATCATCAGCAGGATATTGGCACAAGACTGGTCGGCCGCCGAAAATGATCTGCATATCAATGGTTACACTTTGTTACGAAGTGTTTTGAATGAGAACGAATGCAACAGCCTGGTGGCGCAATACCAGGAGCCCGGGTTGTACCGCAAAACCATCGTGATGGAACGCTACCGCTTTGGCCTGGGAGAATACAAGTATTTCAAATATCCGCTGCCCTCACTGATACAGGATATCCGGCAAACGATCTATACAAAGCTTACCGGCGTGGCCAATACCTGGATGAAAGTGCTGGGCATTGATCAGCAATACCCTCCCACCCTGGCTGGCTTACACCAGCTTTGTCACCAGCACCAGCAGGTCAATCCTACGGTATTGATCCTGCAATACGGACAGGGCGGGCACAATACGCTGCACCAGGACCTATATGGTGATATATTCTTCCCCATTCAATTGGTGATGTTCCTCGATGAGCCTGGAAAAGATTATACCGGCGGCGAGTTTGTCATAACCCAGCAGGTGCCAAGGGCGCAATCCAAGGCCACGGTGCTCACGCCCCGCAAAGGCGACTTCCTGTTATTTACCACCAACTTCCGCCCCCAGAAAGGCAGCAAAGGCTATTACCGGGTGAACATGAAACATGGTGTAAGTGAAATACACAGCGGGCAGCGCCACACCCTGGGTATCATCTTTCATGATGCGCAGAGCTAAAGTAGCGGCTCATCCCGGTTTCCTTTCATTCATACATTATACCTACTTGCCCTAGCGCGCCAACCGGTATCTTTAGTCCTACCTAAAATCTCCTGTCAGTATGAAATTACAAGTGTTGCTTCCGGCTGCTTTGCTCTGCGGCCTCATGGCCTGTCAAAACAATGACACCCCCGCTCCTGCCCCTGATGTGGTAGCCGCCAATATGGATACTACGGTAAAACCGGGTGATGATTTCTTCCTCTATGCCAATGGTGGCTGGATCAAACAGCATCCCATACCCGATGAAGAAACCCGGTGGGATATTGGCCAGCTGGTGAATGAAGAGATCTACAAAAGAGTACTTTCCATTAATGAGAAAGCAGTAGCCGATAGCAACACCGGCGGAGTCTCTAAAAAACTGGCCGATTTCTGGCTCAGCGCCATAGATACGGTATCCATAGAACAAGCCGGCATTCAACCCTTACAATCCGATCTGGATAAGGTCAATGCCATTACAGACGTTCCCTCCCTGCTTCAATTGATCGCCGGCTGGCAGGTAAAAGGTATTTCCCCGGCATTCAGCCAGTTCATTTACCAGGATAGCAAGAACAGTGAGCAGATGGCGCTTTATCTCTACCAGGGCGGCCTGGGCCTGCCCAACCGGGATTATTATTTCAATACGGATAGTACTACCACCAGCAAACGCAATGCGTATGTAAAGCATGTGGCCCGCATGATGGAATTGCTGGGTGATGATACCACCACGGCCGCCAATAATGCCCGCACCATCATGAAGCTGGAAACAAGGCTGGCTAAAGTTTCACGCAAGCTTGAAGCCCTGCGTGATCCCTATGCCAACTACAATAAATTTGCGGTAACGGATATCAAGCGTCTGGCTCCATCTGTTGATTGGAAAACATGGGCCACCAATATTGGCGCCGGCTCGGTTGATTCTGTCATTATCGGACAACCGGAGTTTTTCAGAGAACTGGAAACAGCCCTTACAACTGTTCCGATCAAGGACTGGAAAGTATACCTGCGCTGGAACCTGATCAATGGCTCAGCCGACTATTTGAGCAAACCTTTTGTAGACCAGGATTTTGAATTTTATGCCAAAACCATGCGGGGCGCCAAGAAACAACGACCCCGTTGGAAAAGAGTACTCGATTCCGAAAAAGGCGCCATGGGCGAATTGGTAGGGCAATTGTTTGTGAAGGAATACTTCAATGAAACAGCTAAGAAGCGCTATTCAGATATGGTAGAGGCCATCCGCTCGGCCCTGAAAGACCGGATCAACAAGCTGGAATGGATGGGTGATAGCACCCGGGAGAAGGCCTTGCACAAACTGGCCACTATGAAAAAGAAAGTTGGCTATCCCGATAAATGGAAAGATTTTTCTGCGATGAAGATAGGCCGTGGTCCTTATGTGCTCAACATGCAGCAGGCCAATGCCTGGTGGCACCAGTACACGGTCAACAAACTGGGCAAACCGGTTGACCGCACAGAATGGGATATGCCACCGCAGGAATACAATGCCTATTACAATCCTTCCAACAATGAGATCGTATTGCCGGCTGGCATTTTTACGGTGCCCGGTTACCGCGACGAACAGTTGGACGATGCAGTGGTATATGGCTATGCTGCCGCCTCTACCATTGGCCATGAGATCACCCACGGGTTTGATGATGAAGGCCGCCAGTTTGATGCCAATGGCAACCTGGTAAGCTGGTGGACGAAAGAGGATGAAGCCAAGTTCAACAAGCGGGCGCAGGTGATGGTAAATCAGTTCAATGGGTATGTAGTAGTGGATACCTTACGGATCAATGGAAAAGCTACCCTTGGTGAGAACATTGCCGACCTGGGCGGTATCCTGCTGGGATGGGATGCCTTCCGCAAAACGGAGCAATACAAGAAGGGAGAAAAACTGGCTGGCTACACCCCTGCCCAGCGGTATTTTCTGGGTTATTCATTGGGCTGGCTGGGGCATGCCCGCAAGGAATTGCTGGCCAATCAACTGATGACAGATGTACACTCGCCGGCTCAGTATCGTGTGAATGGCCCTATGGCGGATGTGGATGCTTTTTATGAAACATTCGATATAAAACCAGGCGATAAACTGTACCGTCCCGATAGCCTGCGGGTGAAGATCTGGTAAAGTCTGAACCAGGATCTATTGGATCCGGAGGATCTTAAGGGTGCCCGGGAAGGAGAAGAACATGGTCTCCTTTCCGGGCATTTGTTTGTTATGACAGCATTACAATGAAATACAAGTACCCTTCCGCACAGGGCCGGACGGCATACGCGCCAAGGAGGCGTAGATTACCTTATTTATACAAGTTTAATAAAGAATCAGGATAATTGATCTTGCAAACAGGACGTAAATCCTTATTTAATGGTGTGGCATTCATGGCTGTTTCAAAATTATAATACCCTGGAATGCGCTCGCCGATTTTCCAGAAAGGCTGAGAAGTCCAAAAAGGTTCTTCGCATGGCAAGTAATACTTTTTGTTGGTTCTTTTTTCCATTTCCTTTCTATTTAAGAAAACCGAAGTATGAAACTCTTCAGCACTTTTCAGCCCCCCTCCACGGATACCCATAAATATTTCCCCCAGCTCGAAAAGGGTCCATGGCTTATTTAAAGAAGTTCGGTAGCCCATTACTGTATGAGAGTCATACAGATGAGCGTTCATGT
This sequence comes from Paraflavitalea soli, assembly GCF_003555545.1. Classification (GTDB taxonomy): domain Bacteria; phylum Bacteroidota; class Bacteroidia; order Chitinophagales; family Chitinophagaceae; genus Paraflavitalea; species Paraflavitalea soli. The sequence continues at coordinate 3,322,363 of NZ_CP032157.1, forward strand.
CATTTATCTTTTCATAAACAGTGTCAATATAATCTGTGCTATATTCAACATAAATAAAGGCTGTAAGCTTCAACCTGGCTGAATCACAAAATATGTCGCCGACGTGCACTTTATAAAATCCATTTGCTGCATTACGTCTATTGTAATGACCAAACCAGCCATAACAACTGTCAATCCAGTTATAAACTGTGTAACTTAAAAAGGTGCTATCCTTTTTATATTGACTTGTCGTTTTCGTCGCTAGTCTATAGGCATCACAGTTTAAAATATTGGGCTGCTTTCCCAAAGTGCAACTTTGGGTATTTAGAATATATAAAATAACAGATAGTTGCCTGAAATGTCTTAAAGAATACTTCATCATAGGGTAATAATAATTATCTATTTTTCTTTAGGTTTAGTCGAGCTTTCTGGCATCGCCGAAGGGGGTGCGCATGGTCCATAATGACATCTCATTTGCGTCGTGCCATCCGAGTTTAATCCTATTTGTTGCGCAGGAGCTCCAATTGGCCTTTCCTCGACAAATACCTTTTCCCAATTATTGAGTTTTGCAGCCTTCATAAAGTAGCTTTTCGCAGCATTAGGATCAGGATAATCAATTTCGTGAGAGCTTAAATCAATAACCATTTCGATTTTAACATTTAGTATTTCTTTCTTTCGTGCTACTAAGTCATTGATCTTTGTGTTAATTGCACTTATATCCTTATCGAGTTTTTTCTTTGTTTCGTCTGTCATGAAATTAGTGAAAGCTTTCATTTCAGTTAATGACGTTAGTTCTTCTTGAACCGGGGCTAACAATTTGTCAATGTAGGCATTTAATGTTGTCCTTCTCTCATTTTCTTCAGTTTGATATTTTAGAATTCCTTTTGTAAATCCTCTTTCAAACGCAGTACCCATACTATTAGTAATAATTTTTATTGTTTCCCCTTTATCAAGTCCGCCAATGATGGCTGCGGCATCAGCGTATCCTGCTTTTTCTCCTGCCAAAATACGGTTTTCTTTTGTGTTGGATGTTTTGTCTTGAAAGGGTTTTTGAACTATGCTTGATACTCCCCCCATTGAACCATCGTAAAAACGGGGAGTTTTACTGCCTGCTCCTTCAATTTGCCTTTGAACAGCAGAAACCCAGGAACTTCCCCAATATTTTTCTTTAGGTTCATCTATCCCAAATGCAGACCCCCACATTCCATTAATAAAAATTATCAATCTACCGTCAGGGTCTTTTGCAGAAATTGGGGAATTGGCACAATATTGATACGGGGATAAATCGGTGTATTTTCTTTGTAACGGATCAACACTCAACCACCTTCCTATTCTCGCATCGTACATCCTTGCGCCAAAGTCTGACTGATTACCCAGCCCCTTTACTTCATTGTCATTCTCCTTACCATTAAACCCATACCGGTACAATCCCTTTTGCTCTCCACCAGTACTATCACACACCATTGTTTTCACACTGGTCACCAGATCAACCCGGTGCAGGCTGAAGTTGTCAATTGTATATGGCCAATCCTGGGCTACTGTTGGTGTGCCGGAATTAGCTCGCACCCACTCCACCCGTAGTTCATCTGCCCCACTCGGTGCAGTGAAATTCAATTGAAAATCACCCGAGCCAATATAGAAGAAGCCTCTTTGGTCGGTGATCGTCCAGGGCCCGACACCGGTTCTTGCCCACAACTGTATGAATATATATTTTTCCGCATTGGGCTGACTGGCCGAAAACTTCAACAAATATCGTTTATTGCCTTCTACCGGCAAATCAGTAGATAACTTGCAGTTTGTCAAATTAGTAGCATTGACCTGGATCTTTTTGTCGGTACTGCCTATTAATGTCAAACTTGTTCCTGAGCCATCAGTTGGTTTCCATATATGTTCATTTTCGACAATATTAGTTCCACTCACTTCTGCGGAATTGAAATCGGTAGCATGTACCAATACCTGATTTACGGTTGTGTATTTTTTTAATGAGAAATTGTCGACAAGGAAACTCAAACCAGCCGTAGCAGGCCTTGCTGAAATTCTGAACGCAACATAGGTGCCTACGGTTGCCCCGGTGGTAAACACTATTGAACGATGGCCTGTGCCGGACTGTATTATGCTTACACGGTATCCGTCGTTGGTTTGTGAAAGCACTTGTATATTATACTCCGTGATACCTGGCGATTGCTCAAGGATATCGCATTCCATCTGGTAAGTAGTAAAGGGTTCAATCATGGAGGATGGAACGACCACCAGCATGCCATCACTACTTGATGTTCCGCTGTTCTCTACTCTGAATGTGCCATTCACAAGGGAAACAATGCCATTTGCCTGCTGCTGCCAGGTTAGTCCTTTGTGCAAGTACCGGTTATTGGACAGTGTGGTTACACCGCTATCGAGATTACTTTCCACTTTCGTTTCCACCAGGCTCACCTCCTGCTCCCTGCAGCCTCCACAAACCATCACCGGCCTCAGGGATAAGGTGTCCAAACGACTGATGTTGAAGTTGTCTATAACATAAGGTGTATTATACCCATCATAGGTATTTCCATTATTACTCCGGATAAATTCGATGCGGGCCGAGTCTGCCCCCGCTGGTTGGGCAAAATTAAGTGCAAAATCACCCGCCCCTACGAAGAATACGCCTTGCGACTCGTTCTGCGTCCAGGTGCTACCTGTTTTTGAATATATCCGAAGTCCCAGGCGCTTGTCCAGCGCATCCTGTGCAACATTTACGCGCATCAGGTAATTGTTGCCGCCTGCTAACTTTATCTCCGTTTTGAGATATGCCTGATCGGTATTTGAACAGGTTACCCGGATCTTTTTATCATTTTCGCCAATCAATCCCAGGCTTGTAATTGTATTATTGAGCGGTTTCCAAATCATTCCATCACCGCTGATCACTCCACCACTGATGGTTGAATGATCAAAATCAGTAGCAACTTCCGTTGTCTCATCAACCGCTTTAAACTTCCTGATCTTCACATTGTCTACTACAAAATAAGAGCCTACGGCAATTGAGTTTGAAGTGATGCGCAATCGTATGTAGTTTGGTAACGCTTCCGGGCTGGTGAACAGGATAGCGTGATGCCCTGTTCCAAACTTTTGCGTTGTAACCCTGTACACATCATTGGTTGGAGTGTGTGCCTGGCAACCAAAATAAGTGATGCCGGATGACTTATCTGTTATATCAAATTCAATGACGTAGGTGGTATTGGCTTCAACGGCTGATCCCGGCAGGTAAGCCACTACCCCATCACTGGACCCGCCTCCATTATCGACCCTAATGGCATTGTTGGTGTACGAAATGGTTGCAGTATTCAATGGAGCCCATCGAACGCCGTTCTGATAGATATCTGTTCCATTGATGGTTACACCACTATTGAGATCGTTCGTCACCAGTTCTACCACATTGTTTTGCAATTCTTCTTTACAGTCAGTGGTAGTAGCATTTCTGCCTGGCATGATCATACCAAAGGGATAATAGGACTGTGCACTGCGTACGTCTGCATAATAGTAACTCGCAACGGTGTCTCCCGAAGCTGTAATTATGCCTTGCTTCCGATCGGAGATGGTTGCCAGTACATTTCCCAGGTGGTTACTTAGCTCATACAATTTCAACCCTCTTCTGTCAATAGCGGTATCGGATTGTCTGGTATCAGCCGGTCCGTTATCCACGGGCTGTACAGCGGTGTATACGCCAAGCCTGCTGCTGCCGTAAATGGACCGTTCTGTGAGGGAAGGCGCCAATTGGGCCAGATCAGCTGAACTGGTGCTGTCAGTATACACTGCGAGTGTATTTCCCTGTGCATCCCGCACATACCAGGTGTATTCTTTTTTGGTTGTTCCCTGGCGTTCTGTCATTTTGCCTATCCGGTTGCCCTGGGCGTCGTAAGCATATACAATCCTGCTCACCTTATTGGCCGCACCTGGATTCCGGATGATCTCGCGGATCTTACCATATACCGTCCATTTGATCTCGCGTATCCCTTCAGCGCTGTCTTTGACGAGGTTTCCAGTCGAATCGTATTTGTAATTCTCCGGGTCCGCCTGGTTGTCTATATCGCTGCTGTAAGTGCCTGCCTGAGCGTTGTCAATGATCTGCTTCAATTTATTGGAATTGGCATAATAGCTATACTGAAGATCATCCATCAGGGCGTTGGGTCCGTTTAGATTTCCGGTACGTTTATATTGCAGGATATTACCATTGGCGTCATAGGAAACACGTTCTTTATATTGTTCCAACATTTTCAAGGCACTCCAACTGTTGGTGCTTCCATTATAGCCCTTATAGGTGTCCAATTGTTTGACCCTGTTCAGTTGGTCGTACTTGTAATTATAGAGCAGCGTACTGCCAAAAGCAAGTCCGGGAATATGTGCCGAATCGAGGCTTTCTGCCATACTGCTGATATTGCCGTTGAACAATGGACGGTAGGCGCTGTCGGGCAGGTAGGCCATGTACCCGGGGAATGGTGATACCAGGGAGCTGATCGGGAAATAATCTCCTCCGAAGTAATTAAGCCCAAACCCAAACACATCCCTGGCAGTATACTGCCTCAAACCACCAATTGATCCATCCTTACCCATATCGAGGTTGGGCTTCATGCCCACGCTGTTCACGCCTTTCAGCCATCCCTGTAAGGTATAGGCATAGTCAAGCCCCTGCACCTGTTGGGCGCCTATCGTTGTCCGGGCCAGAGGGCCGTGGAGGTAATACTCGTATTGGGCTTCCTTATCCCAGATCACAGCATTGGTGCTGGTTTCTGTTGATATAAGTCTGTTTGACGCATCGTATGTGTACCGGTGCGACCACTGGTCGGCCCAGCCAGGCTGGTAATGAACGCTATTCACTTTTCCGCTGATGAGATCATATTCATACACCATTTTCTTCCAGCGGTTGCCGTTTTTATTCATCATATTGGGTGTAGTACCAGCCTGTCCGTAATCCTGCAGCAAAGTATCTACATTACCATGCAGGTCGTAACTGTAGAATGTCCCCTGGTTAAACGCTGCTGTGACGCCTGGTGAGTCTGCATACGTAGTATAGCTCACCCGGTTTCGCAGGTTTTGTTGTTGCACCACAAGTCGTTGGTCACCTGCTCCAAATCCAATATAGGCGGTATCATAAACAGTCTGGGTAACCTGGCCACGGTATTTTACCAGGTTGTCGAGCCATCCCCTCAGGATTGTTTCATTACGCGTAAGCGTATCGCTGATCACGCTACCCGAGGTATCCCTTATCTGCCCAACCTCTGTGATCCGTCCCAACTCGTCGTACCGGGTATAACTAAAGAAGCGGCTTCCGGTTGTGCTCATGCCCTTTTGTCTGGAATTCCGGCTAAGGGCCAGCCTGCCCAGACGATCGTACCAGAATTCCGATCCACCGGCATCAGGCGTGCGTTGGGCCACCACCTGGTTCAGGGTATTATAACGATATTCTGTGGCCAGTACATGTGCCGGCACTTTGATATTACCTGCCAGCCTGGCTGTTTCGATACTGTTGAGCCACAGGGAATCGTAATTGGCGCGAACCCCTGCCGGAGGGACTGTTTTCGCCAGGTTACCTGCCTGGTCATAATAGTAAAGGGTGTAATGGTATTCGCTCACGGTATGCCTTACGGAGAAGCTTTCATACTTATAGGCATCGAGGCATTTCGCACGATAGTTGCTATCGAAATTACCCATTACGGAATCGGTATATGCCTTATACAGCTCTTTCGCGGAACTAAGAATAAAGAAAGTCGAATCGCTACAATTGGTGATCTCTTCCAGCATTGCAGGTTGCAGTACAGGTTCGGCGCGGCCGCAGAGGGTCAACGATCCGGTTGCACAGGTATTGTCGGAACACAAATGCTGTGTTGCAGACCAACCCTGGGTTACCGATTTGGTAACATTTGTGGCGGCATTGATCTGGCTATACAGTGCAGCAACATCGGTGACCCGCCTGTGCGCAATGTTTTCAAAACTTATTTCACTGTTTCGTGAATCACAGGAAACCAATCCCATAGAATCGGTATGAATTACCCAAACATCATTCTTATTGGCATCAGCTTGCGGGTTGGCCGATACAATAGAAAACTCTCTGTCCAGATCTATACCTATACCTATCAGTGAGCTGGAATCTGTCATCCCAAATCTTCTTTGCCATTGAATGCCATTGTTATACTTCAGAAGGTGTTTATCACCGCTTAGGGTATCCTGCCAGGCTACGGCAAATCCACCACGTTTAACAGGTGTGACCACCTGATTGACCAGTGCCCCATCCTGAAATACCGGCTTTAACACCTTAATAACCTGTTGTTGATTATCAAGTTCAATAATGCAGGGATACTCTTTCCCGGTTGACGGGTCGGTAAACATTGCATTTACCACGCTTCCGGTTGTATTGGTGGTGGCAGACAAAAAGCGCGTTCCGTTGCCAATTTTATACACTTTTGGAAAATATGCACCAGTTGCAGGGTTTGACGGATTGAAAAGCTGCCTTTTAGGAATCTTATAGATACACCCGCTAAAGCCTGATTCTCCAGGAATATTGGATGTTGACTTAGTACCAAATATCAACAGGGAGTCCTCTTCCTCCGTTATCGCACTAACGGTAACGTCGTCCCATACCGTTCCTGCAGGTGGATTAATATCCGGACAAGCTTTAGTGGTAACGAAAATGTGGTTGACATAAGTGAGCGGCCACTGGGAAAAGTAATAAACACCAAATCCTTCCCGGCAGCCTGTCGAGGTCTTTACCAGTGCGGCATACTCTCCATTAACTAACTCTACAATGTCTACGGCGGACACTCCTTCTATTTGCCGTGCCAACCAGCTCTGCCCATCTTCAGGAACCTTTAGGATAGTTGTTTTATTAGCCCCCTGGTGTCTGGAAGAGGCAATGGCGATGAAGCTGTTGTCCATGGCCGTAATTACCTTTTTAATAATGTTGATACTGTCTCTGTAATTAGACTTCCAGACAACATCGCCCTTATGATCTGTACGCATTAGCCAGGCTGACTGTGTAGTAGTAGCACTGGTTGCCGTATCAGCTACTCCACCAGCAATAATCAGTCCTCCATCGAGCGTAGTTGTCATACTGGAAACAACAGATGTCTTTACGTTTTCAGTCATGGGGTATCCTGTAATATAAGCAGGTCCTTTATAGCATAGCTCACCATCACATACTTCAATAGGACGGCCTGTTTTCGCTATATATTCGTCTTCGTTGATCTCATCGAATGTTGCATATCCCCATGATTCATCGCCAAAATAATAGTAGTTGAAATAGTCTCTAAAGAGTGTTTTGCAATCGGGTAAAGGGCAAAGCGCGTTTGTGTCGGGCCTGGCACGCTCCAATGTTGTGTTGAACTGTTCGTTAAAGACAAGCTGATTGTTCTTGTCATACAGTTTGAACCAGTCCATCTCCACCGATTTCAGGTAATCAAAATGAAGCTTAAACCTATCCAGTTTTGCGTATTGCAGATGACCTGACGGCCGGGCAACTTCAAAAAGTAAGGTGTCATTATAATATACTCTGTACTTCTGGGATGTTACGGTATAACGTATGTTTTTCCAGGTATCAAAGAAATGAGTATTTACCCTTGCATCTGATACTACGACAGTTTGCTGACCGCGCACAAAATAGCTATAACCACTGCCAGGCTGAATAGTAACAGAGAATGGATAGTTCCAGGAGTCGCCTTCAATCATTTCAGGATAGATGGAAATGTCACCCGGATTGGAATAATCGTTTTCTGCTTTTATCCTGATCTCGCCGCTAAATTCTCCATCAAAACAAAAGTCCCGCTGTGACTGATAATATATTTCCATACCAAGCTTGTCGCCTCCATTAAAGGGCTTCAACCTTATCACTCCTGGGGTATCAATGAACCTGGCTAATTCTACAGTTGCAAATACCTGGTCAGACAGATAAGAACCTATTCTCCAGGTTTCACGCCAGAGCTGCGTATAAGAATTGACATATTCATTGGTCAGTGATTTCCGATAGGCCCGGTAGTAATCATAAAATCTCTCAAGATCATGTTTGGGGGTATTATTGGTGGTAATTGTTGCATGACATTCCTGTGAAAAATTAAGATAATCAAACACTGTTTTAGTGAACCCGAGCTTATAATTCAGGAACTGCTCATACAGCTGGTTAGCTTTGATCTGCACTGAATCATTTGGACTAAATTCTGCAGCAGGCAGCAAATTGGGGTAACGGCTCCTGAAAGCGGCATCAACCTGCCTGAATTGATCACAACTCACGCACACATCTCCTGCGTAACACTGGAATAAAGGCGGCAGGGAAATGGGGGCTTCTGCAAACCGGCAGTCTGAACTGCTGCCAACTACGCCACACATGCTCAATAAAATATTCACTACGGAATCAGATATATTGGTCTTGTGCACTGTTTTCAGGTAAGCCGAAAAAGAGGGGAACAGGGCGGCAACGGGCTGGTATTTCGTGTAGATGCGCGAGATATTGCTGCACTCACAGGTGTCTGGTTTGTTCAACAGGGGCTTATTGCTATACATTACCTGCCGATCGTAGGGCATGGGTGCAACAATGCCAAAAGGATTACAATTGCCTAGATCGACGATCCCCCTGCTGGTATTGAACCAGTTCATCACTTCCTCAAAACTCCTGAACTGCGAGGTGCTGGAAGGTTTCACGGAGCTGGATCCCAATTGGTGATTGGCGTCCGCTCCTTCTTTACAAACATCGATCAATTTAGGGATAATGACCTGTTCAAGGGTGTCGCGGTTATATAAAGTACATTTTAACAGTTGTTCCAGCCATTGAGTAGCATACGCCCGGCAATTACCATCATAATATTCGGCCAAAGCATTTTCATTCTTTTGCTGCCAGGCGGCAGCACCCGCCGCATCCGACGGGAGGTCAACATCATTCAAGGCCAGGGACTCCCATGCATCACTAAAATGCGGCTGGTGTCCCGACTGCATGATGGTGGCAGTAGTAATACAATTGTTACAATTTGCCTTTATCCACTGGTTTACCAGGTTACGCTTCACATCGAGGTACATCTGACGGAAGGACAGCCAGGCCATATTCAGTTCTCCCACACACATGGAGTCTGGCAGGAAAGCATAGTTGTTGTTTAAGTAAATATTATAACAGCCGACGGTACCATCGCACATGGCGGCGGCTGAGGCCACTCCCCACATGCTTACAAATACACCGTCTTTCTTCCGGTATTTGACAAGGGAATCAAGTAGCCTGGCCTTAAATGTATCATTCCGCAATGAAAAGAGTGGATCGACCTCGATCGAACCCACGGTGCCAGAGAAAAGGTTGTAAGGGCTGGTACCGGTATTGCCTGGATTGAGATAACCCCGTTTCTTTGCTTCGGCATAGGTTTCCACAGCCTCAAAACGACGATCCCAGACATGGCTTTCTTTCAGCAGGTCATATTTCTGCAATTTCACATACTCAGGATGCTTGCTCAGTAATGCTTCGGCCCAGGATGCCTTAAATTTTTGCGCAAAAAGAGCAGGGCTCAATTGACCCGGAGGTACCAGCTTGCCAGCGCCCTCATCATAGACCATATCCAAATTGCCATTCTCATCGCGGTAATCGGTGATCAGGGTATAGGCGGCAGCGGTATCCGGCATCTCTCCATCCTGGCTATTAAAGAATACGGAATAGATATCTTCCGCATTATCCACATTGGCATATTGCCCTGAGGACGGGATCATATCGATCATCATGGCTTTTCTGATCTCACCGGCTTCATTCGGGGGATCACACAACTCGGCACATTCACGCAGGGCATATTGATAAGCCGTTTCGGCCTGGGTACGGTACAAGGCAGAGTCGGCACCTACGCCGGACTTATCTTTAAACTCCTGCCAATAGGTGTCCCAGCTACCGAGGTTTAGCTCACAGGTTGCGCAGCTTGGCTTACATTGCAGCTGGTTCATCACGACTTGCCGTTGTTCTGTAATAAAGTTTTCCAGGCTTTTGACCAGGTTGTTCTTCTTAAATACAGAGTCGCGGTAGAAATCCATTGCATATTTGCTGATGGATAATTTTTTGGTCACCTCATAACTACCTTCCTGCAACCATTTGGTGAAGGTGACGGCAAATCCGCTGTCTTTTGAGCAGGTGGTATCTATCTGACTGAGGGAGAAGTTTCGCACCAGGGTGTCGAATGCCTTCCCGCCGAGTTTCTGGTTATTGCAATCGTCGGTAATGGTGATCTGCAGATCGTACAGACAATCATAGCAGAAGTTGGATGTGTTGGCGCCCTCCAGTTGCAGGGTTTGCGGGTCGAGCTTGTAAGTAAAAGTATGATTACCTGCCATTGGCACCAGCAATCCCTTTTTGCTTTCCAGTAAACTACCGCGTAGTACGGGCGACTTGCGGTCCAACAGATCTTCAGTGCGGGTTACAGGAATATTGGAAGGCAGTTTCGCCAGCTTGATGCTGTCTGGCGGTGTACCAGCCAGGGCCGTAGCGATCGTACGCCCTTTCATATCCAGATAACTTACACTGTACTGACCATTGGCATCACGCACCATGTTTTTGGTGTAGTGGGTATAATCGCCCACTTCTGTACCAAACAGGGCATCTAACTCGCGCTGATCGGGTGTACCGTAATAATATTTGGTTTCATGGCCACTGCCGATCCGGAAATTCTCCCCTACACCACTCTGACGGGCAATCCTGACTGTATTATCCTGCGTATATTCCGTTTCAATAAACGGATAACCTTTGGCATTCGGAATAAATTTATAGATGCCCGAATCACGCAGCTCATTGGCTGGCGAATAATACCGTGATGCGCCGGATGAGGTATCCATGGCAATGCCCTGCATCGTACAATATAGGTCGGGACTGGGCAAGGTATCATAGATACTCTTATCATAAGCCACGCCATTCAATCCTCTATTGAGGTTTCGGGTATAGCCGATCACCGAACTGAGCGTTGGAGCCGGCAATACCTGGATAGCCGACCGGCCCTGGTAGTCATATAAGGTCTCTCCAACAATTGTCCGGTTGGTCGTATTATCCTTTGTTACGATTTGACGTTCGCGCAAACTGCCATCGAAATACTTTACTATGGTCTTTCGTTTACCTTCCTCTGCAAAGGATGTCGTTGCCTGCCAGTTCAGATCCCGCTGGTGCCCATCATAATTGAACCTGCCCAATCCGGCTCCCACATTTGAACTCCAGTATGCCTCTTTCCTGGCTCCCCCTTTTTCCTGTTGTACTGCGCGCACCCGGTAAAACAAATGGCCTTTGTTATCGTAGAATAAAGGAATACGGTAGCTCGTTCCCCTTATGGTCACCCGTGTTGCATTGTTCTCAAAAATGCGGGCGACATCCGGCGATTGGGAATTGCCGTACAGTCCATCTGTAAGGGCTACAGCATCAATATATGTCCACTCCAGGTCATATTCATCGGCGCCGGTGACCGATTGCCACCAAACTGGCAATTCATCAAGATCGGTATTGGCGGCCAATGCGGAATCATTCACCTGGTTGATCACCTGTGCTGAACAGGAAAACTGGTATTGTGGGAAGCTTTGTAACTGGTTCACTACTTTCAATGCGCTCCATACGTTCCAGCTAACATTCTTTGTCAACTGCAACACTTTTACCTCCACCCGATAAGCATCGTTGAAAAGGTAGGTGCTGCGTGCCTTATAAGCATTGGCGGTATCGTAGTTGATGGTCAGGTCCCGGTCAACGGAGTCCCGTATGCCATTGGCCCTAGTAAAATAGATACGCAGCCGCGCGGTGGCGGTAAAACTACTGCGCAGATACACGGGAAGGCCTTCATTGATCTCCAGTGATACCAGGTTTTGCACTGCATACGGCTTGACCAGGATCGCATCGTAGGCACTGTTGAAGTATTTGGCATCCTCTACCAGGATCGTTGAATCAACCTTCAACTGTCCAGTACTGCCGTCCAGGACTTTTAAAACTGGCTGATCTCCGCCCGCCAGCGCGGTAAGGCAGGAGCTGAGGAATAGTAGAATACCGGTTAGCCGTTTAATAGACAATAGCTTTCTCATAGATAGTTCATCTAATGTGTGGTGAACCAGGGTGGTTAAAGCCCCTGGCTGCCTAAGAATATTTTATAATTGCTGTACTGTGCTGATGGTTGATAGGCTGTACCCTGCCTGTTGAAATACCTGTCGCTCCTGAAGATATTTTCATCTACACCTCCTTTCTGATAAGCAGTATACAGGGTCTCTACAATAGCGTAGGTATCCTTATCGTCTACCTGGCTCCGCACGGAGGCATCATACAATTGCCCGGCTTTCATCACAGTCACCATTTTGCCGATAAGTCCTGTTTCCTTACTAATGAACCACGACAGGCTCTTGTAGGTGGGATGCCCGGTAAAATCGACCTGAACAATTTGTTCGGCATTAGTTTCCCAGATGGTGGAATGGATGCCCTGGCCATTCCGGATCAGGCTATCGAAGGCGTGCAAAGCCTGCGGCCCCATTGCCTGCATAGCCATTGAAGCTGCCATGTCCTTATTGGGCCTGGCGAGGTAGATCAACTTATCCTCCTTGAAGATCATGATCTGGTAATCTGCATTTAGCACACATTCTGTTTGGGCCATACTGTACCAATATTGCTGGCCACTGATGATTACCCGTCCTTCCATCGAGTCGAGGTACACCCCCGGTCTATCGGCTGCTGCATAGCGGTAGTTAACTGCAAAACTTAACTGTGGCAGCTGCCTGTAGGTCGATACCAGTTGCCCGATGGCCCTGATCGCCGCTTCTTTGGCATCTTCCCGGGATTGGGCTATCGAAAGGGTGGGTACCAACAGGATAAATAATATTATTTTCTTCATCACGGGTTCAGTTTAGGGTTTTAACAAAGCGCTCCTGGTTTCCTGGATCGTTTTAATTCCACGCACCGTTTCTTTTTTAGTCCTGATCAATGTACCCTCATCATCATACTCATAGAACGCAGCATAATTGTTCTCATCCAGCTCTGCCATCAGGCGCAGATTCACGGGATGGTATACAAAGGACTTCATATTGGCATTGAAAGGATGGATGCGCAAGTCGTCGAAAAAAACATCTGTGGATGCGGTGGCCTGCAGGCTTACACTCAACAAGCTTACATCTGCCGGGATGGTGAATACGCCTTCGTAGCGTTGCCATCCTTCGATGATATTGCCGCTGGGTTTAAACTCTATCGAGCTGCTGCTTTCACCGAACACTACCAGGATGCGGTTATTTATATAAGAAATACCTGTACACTCCTGTGCTTCCTTTACCCAGGCACTGATGACCATCCTGCGGCCAGGTACCGGCGTAAATACAGGCAACAATACCTGTTCGGAGGTTTTGATCTTATCCAGCGCCGTTGAAGAACAAACCGGTTTAGTACCGATGCTTAGTTTTGGCACTGCCGTGTCGGCCGAAGCAGGGGCCAGTTTGAAGCCTACACCTACCGAATTACCTGCTGGTATGTGCAAGCTGCTCTTACCACTATGCTTTTGCAGGGTATCGATATAATTCTTATAGACCGAGAAGTCGAAGTGCCGGCCAATGGGACAGGCGGTATCACAGGTTTGTGTTACGAAACCATAATCTTCGAAACCTTCAAATGCTGCTTCTCTGAAACGGCTGTTCTGAACCACGGATACAGGCAGTGTTTGGTTGTAACCATACTGTCCGGAATTATAACGTCCTAATGGATCTTTGTTTTCCAGTTCAGACCCTTTACGACTGAACAAGGTGCCTTCTTCATTCCATACCCAATGGGCTGTATCGTACTGTGGCCTAAGTATTCCGGAAGCAAATTGCCAGAAGGAGGTGAACTCATTATAGATGCCATCTTTGCGGATGTTGGTAGCCACGGCAGGCTTGCTCTGTGCCCTTTGTCCATAATAGGTATAGGCCCTGTGTCCGCGCCAGTTGCCAAGTATGCCGGTCACATACGGATTGATGGCGGTATCCTTTACCATACTGTAGCAGGTTTCGGTGATCGAAGTATCCATGGGAAGCGGTATGGTTTGGCGGCATACAAATTGTGAAGCTTCCCCGGTTGCCAGTGAATAGCCGAGCGGACAACTATAGGAAACAGGGAAGGTACTATCGACAACATCTTTTGTTGAAAAGATGAGGCTCAGATCGGCATAAGATTTTGCTGCAATTAACTCGCCTTCACTATTATCATATACCTCCAATCCAAACCCTGTGATGGTTCCCTGGGCATCGCGGCCCTCAATCTTAATTGTATGGTACCCTTTCTTAAAGCTACGGGGGAACACGTGCCATATCTGAAAGTTCTCCAATTCGGTATTGAAGACGTTATCCTGGTGAAACAATGAGTCATCAATGGTTAGCTTAATAAAATTGTCTGCCGCAAATCCCAGGTAATACAATCCATCATGTGGGAAATAGACAGGTGCTGTAAAACCAAACCATCCATTGGGGGGTATCTGTTCCGGATTGCATGACCACACCACCGTACGATTAAGCGGTCCTAATGAGTCCTGGATAGCCATAGCCTGGACTGCCATTGCTTTCATGGCCGTGCGCCTGGTCGTACTATCTGTGGCCGTCGCCATCTTTAAGGCGGTATTAACCGGAGCACCCGGAGATGCTAAGGGAGGTGGTGTCTGGCAATATCCGCTCCAATTTGTACTGATATAGTTGATCCAGAAACTGTCCGTTGGGTTTATGCGTGACCTAATGTAGGGAGTATTATTTTGACCGTACAATTGATAAATATAAGTTCCACAAGTTGAGTAGCGGGCGTTGCCTGGTGCTTTGCAAACAGTGTAGGTCTGGCCTATCTGAACTGCCGTATCCTTGATACATCCTCCCTGCTCTTCCGAATAGCTATATCCCTGAGGGCATGATCCCGGTGTGATCAATCTTGTTCGCTTCAATATATTCCTGTCCTCTGTTTTCCAGAGTTGCTTTTGTTCCGCAGCAGTTGCCGCAATTACTTCCGAAGCGGTGTTTATCCGTAATTCATAATCACCCGATGCATTTCGGACGATCGGCGGTTTCAGCGTTGTGACTGCGCCCACCGAACCAGCCATATTCCGGCGGCCCGACCGGATGATCTTCAACCGGATGTCGAACCCATTATAAGGCTTCCCTTCGCGATCAATAAAATAGAGGGATCGTGCGCCTCCATTGGCCACACTACTATCGAACGACCATATCTTATTGTAAGTGGGGAAGGTTGAAAATTCGTCATTGCAATTAGCGCCCCCGGTCTTTTGCTTGCCCGCCACCAAAATTTCATCGCCGCTACTGAACAAGCTGTCAAGACGGGCGTTGCCATTCTCTATCTTTCCTTCCCGGATGGTAATGCCATTCAATACCACGTCGATATTCTTATAAGCCATACCCGTACCGTCATAGGCCCAATGCGATGGCCAGTTGAAAGTGTATACGGGGTCATTGTATTCGTTCTGGGTACGGTTAAGCAAAGCTTCTCCGGTCTCGCTGTCGTACAGGACATCTTTGGTAGATATTTTACTGCCTTTGTTGATCTGGATCACACTATCCAGGATACCATATCGCTGGATGACCTTCGTTGTGGCAACCGACCGGTATATATTCTCCTCACGTTGCGCCAGGTTCAGGAAGGAAGGAATCAGGAAGAACGGAGGCAGGAAGGGAACTGAGAACATTTCCGTATTCAGGTTCACATTATAGCCATTGGTAATGGAATACTGCTCCCGCATATCCACCATCAACTCCACATCTTTACCGATCACGGCATTTGAATCGATCTCTCCATTGGCGTTTATTACCATGGCCTTATTGCTCAGGCGCTTGTGCTCGGCTTTCGGATCTTCCACGCGGTAAATTTGCTCGTTGTAGCTCAACGGGTTTTCCGGATCTGTTTCTGCAAACACGGCTTTTGAGCGCATCTTACCGTGCATGTCATTCAGCTCTACCTTGAAACCCTGGGACAGTGAAATATAATGTTTGGCATTTACGCGCAGCAGGTTGGCAAGCGCCGGCTTGTATCTCTTCTTGGTTTCATTGTCGATCAGCGTGCGATCGGTATAGGTCGGGAAGTCATAGGCCGTATAAAACCTCGTATCTTCATAACCATTGGCCGATTTCTTATTCTTATGATGGATGGTACGCACCCGTACGCGGCTGTAACCTATGCCCGGAGATGGAAAGAAGGTCTCTCCCAGGGGTTCTTCGGTGTAACCCAGGGTCACGGGGCCTAGTGCACTTACCTTTTCAACGTATTCGATCGGTTCCCGGAATGGATTTTCCTCACCCCCCAGGGCCGGCTCGTAAACCGCCACGCCACTACTGATGGTCACTTTCTTTCCGTTCACTTCTTTTTGATCGGTATAACTATACTCTTGTCCATATACTGCTGCACGCTGATTGGTCATCTTATCCCAGTTGTCATAGGTAAGTATGCGCTTCACCCGGTGCCCGCCGCCATACTTTTTACCCAGGGGATCATTCAACCTGACGAAACTGCGCAAGGTATCGATCTTAGTAGCCCAACGACGGTTACGTGCCTGTGCATCGAAGGAACTGAACGCGCCCACGATATTGGTAGCCATCGATAAGAGCATCTTCACCGCCTCGGCCATGTCGAGGTCCGAACCCGTTTCGGATCCCGGATATGCTTTCGAAGGCAGGTTGAGCCGCAGGAACTGGATGGCGGCCTTCGCCAGCGGACTGTAACTGCCATCTCCATCACCTTTCAGGGAAATGCCGGCCAACTTGACCCATATTACATTGTTATTCACTTTGCCAAATCCACCAGTGACAGCCAGGTCTGCATAACAGCTCACGGTTTCATAACCCGAGCCATAATTGTCGCCCGGCATCTCAACGTTTAGTTTAAAATATAATTTGTTTACACCATACAGGTATTTGAAATAAGCATCCGCTGCGTCGGTTACTGGTGTTGGTACGCGTATGTATACATATAGCTGATCGCTGCTGCGTGTATGTAACAGGTTGCCAGGTTGCGCCGGCATGGTGGAAGAATTGCCCAGACCAATGATCCGGAATAACTGCATAGCTTTCCGGTTCTGCACATAAGCATAATCATCGCTTTCATAATCCACTTTTAGCGAGCCGCCGGAAGGAAGTTTGACAGAGTCAAGCGCCCAGGCAGCAGCATTACGCGCAGCCTTTATACTGTCTTGCAGTGCGTATGGATAATCCATATTGGAGATCACATTGCCGGCAGTGGAACCGGGGTTCTCCAGCGGGTCTTTGAAATTGCCCCAACGATCGTACGACTTACCGTTATACGAAGGGTTCTTCGAATTGTAATGGAAGACATAAGGATTTTCCTTGCCCTTCTTATTGCCATTGTAAGTAAAATAAACGCTGTCGAGTGTAAGTTTTCCTGTGCCGGGTCCGTATACACCCGGGCACAGCTCATAGGTATACCTGAAATGAACTGTTTTGATCGGACGGGCAGCCGTTCCCTTGCGGGCGAAATCGGCCTTGCTGTACAGATTAATTTCTTTCAGGCGTTTGGAGTAGCCATTGTTGATCCGCGTGCCCTGCTCATTATTGGCAGGCAGATCACTACGGCCCTCCACGGTGAATGTGGCGACCATGGTCTTGGATTCAATAGAATGCAGGTACCACAACTCTTTTTCACCGTACACATAATTGCCCTTATCATCGCGGTGATCGGTCTTCAATCCTTCCGAATAAGATACGCTATCCGCAACACCCGGCGCACGCCACTGGAAAGGGTTCGTGATCCCTGCTATCTTACTGTAATTGAATTTTACGGCATCACCGATGTCATCCTCTGTAATTCCGTTGCCGGTAACATCTGAGTAATCGGGCGACAGGATTGCAGTGAGCAGGAATGAGTGTGCATAGGCAGGCACTTCTTCGCTGTTGTAATACCAGTCCTTCCCATTGGTATTGTTACGCGTGTTGTCATAGCCATGGTTATAGCCTGCAAGGCCGGTCTCTTTATTACCACGGTGCTGCTCGCCATTTACTGAAAAAGTAACTTCTTTCTGTTTGAGGTTATAGACGGGGATGCCATAGATGTACCGGCGTCCGTCATTATTCAATACATCGATCTCTGAGAGGTGATTTTCCTTGCGGAACCTGTTGACCCGCTTTTCCCTTACGAGGAAATCATTGATGGTATAGGTATCGATGGTGGCAGGGGTATATAGAAAGGTATCAGGAATAATATGTTCTGTTCTTCCGGGATACGACCACCTCAACCTGGCAGAGGCCTTGCCTTTTCTTTCAAAATACTCCACCTTGATGGAGTAGAATTCGCCTTCAATGAGATTCAGGTGCACGCTGTCCTTGTGTGCAGCATGGTCGCGCCAGTCGTTGATCCATAAGGAATCATTCACCCAAAGACGTATCCCATCGTCCGATTCTGTAATGAAGGTATACTTCCCGGTGGCGGGGGCTTTCACCCTACCCAACCAACGGATGGAAAAATAGTTATCGGGAAATCCATTTGTAAAGGGGGGAGAAACAGGTATATTGGGTGCTCCTTTGCCCCAATCCACATTGATCGTTTTATCTACCCGTGTATAACCTGCGCCGGTCAGATCGGTCGTCCGGTAATAGGACGCAGCAAGGCCGGTTCCCTTTCCAGTTTCCACATCTACCATTACGTCTGTACACAAACCGGCACTGAACTTATTCGGGGTATAACTTTCTATATACCTGGATAAGGCGGCATGTTGGGCTTCTTTTGCCGATAGATAAGAGATCACCTGTGTACGTTTATCACGCGCGATCCGCACGGCATTGTCGCGCGTAAGCGGGTTGCTTCCTACGTACTGCTTGTTGCGATAGCGCCGCAGGTAATTGGTGGCCAGGATATTGGCACTACTGCTATTAGCCTGGTACAAGCCTACTGTTACTACATCATCACCGCCTACGGTCTCATAGAAGCTTTTATCGTTGACGGTTTTTTCGCCGGGATTACGGAAGTATACTGATTGGAACGCGGCAGAATCTTTCCGGAAATTGATAATATTCTGAAGTGAGTTCTGCTCAAGCCAGGGGCCATTCTGGGTAAACGCCCTGTTGATGTTGAGATCAACGCCACCATGTACCATATCGCCCAAGCCCACATCGATACTCAATTTGTCGGACTCGTCTTTGGTCCTGATGAAGTGATCATGTATGAAACCAATATCGCTGCGATAGGCACGGAACATGCCACCTGTTCCTTCGCCTGTAATGGAAAAGGCATCATAGGTATAACTGGGGATCGCGATATTCGGCACAGCCGGTTTTTCACGATAAGGCATTTCTTTTTCCCGGTTGAAATCGAGCAATGAAGCACGATTCTTAGCGCCATCCTGGTAATGCAAATAGCCATATGCAGGAAGTGAAAGGGAACTATCCCGGGCTGCGATGTATTGTCTGGAAACGTAACCACTGATGTAAAAGCTGGGATGTACCACTTTAGCTTCGAACCCTACTTTGCCTGTAAATGAGAATTGTGAACTTGTGTAAGGAATGGTGATAGAAGGTGTATAGGATGGAGAAGCAAATGAAATAGCACTTGAAATGGAGCCGCCATAACTGCCAGATTGATTTTTTTTGTCGACACCCGATTGCCGCAGGCCTGCACTGATTTGCAGGGCTTTTAATCCGGCCCTTGAATTATAAGGTGCAGATACAGACAGGTTACCGGAGAAAAGACCGTTGTTGTCAACTTCGGTCTGAAATAGCTTCATCGACAAGGAAGGGGTGATGGATAGCCCATCCATGGAACTATTGGTGATAGACAATCCACCTGTTAAAGGTCCTTTACCTGCTTTGCCCGAATTGATACTGGCGTTGATCCCTTGTTCAATTCCCCAGCCACGATAATTGTTGTACACTACACCAAGGCTGGCCCCGAGACTCAATCCACCAAACGCGGTGTCTGTTCCTCCTCCTTCTTTTTTAGGAAAACCCGCTATCTCCAGGTCAGCTCCTCCGGTCACTCCTACTGTTTTGTTCTCTTTTGTACTTATCACCTTTCTGATGGAATCATACTGACCGTTGAAGTCATCGGGCAATCCGCGCAGGTTACGGGTAACTGTGCCGGGGTTGACATTCCACCCGAGGCCCACCCAGCTTGCTTCCTGGTCCATTGAGATACCAGCCCGATAAGACAAGTTGACAGGGTAACCGCCTACATCCAGCAGGGGAATATTATAAGAAAAGTCGCCGGAAAACAAGTCTACGAGGTTCGTATTGTTGACGGATGAAAAAGCCGCCATTTCGGGTTGCCCGGGGCCGGTGCCCTTTACGCTGGCAGGGCTTGCCACGTGCAAGCGGGGCGCTGCCATGTTAAGTGGTGAAGCACTGTATGCCAAAGGGGTTGATGCCATTGGTGGATCAAACCCATTTACAGGCTGGTTGGCAGTTGACCAGGTTGCCCGGTTTTTCAAATAAGGAGCATCGAGCCCATATGAGCTGACTGGTTTGAAAGCCAGGGGCATTCTTCCTTCACTTCTTGCAGCCACTGGTATCAATACCAGTTCCAGGTAGATAAGGCCCATAAAAAACCAGGCAATACATTTATGATAACGCGCCAGAGAAACTAACATGCAATATTATTTTAGTCGTGAATCGGCAAAATCGTGAATCGGCAGTTGGCAATCGGCAAGGAGTTCGTAACCTTTATAGTTGTTGAAAATTCCTTCGTCAACAACCTGTGTTAAATCCATTGCAACTATTTCCGGTAATATTTATTCCCTATACTCAAACTTCAGGTATCCCTTTTCTCCCCGCACATTCTCCACTTCCAGCAGGTACATATGTTTGTTGATCATATTACTGGTTTCGCGCAGGTCGACCTGGATGAAATTCTGTCCAATGCGTACGCGCTGTGCTGTACTATCCAAGGTGACCGGCTTGCGGCTGGCGCTGCTGATGTCGAACAGGCGGAGGTTAACAGCCGCACTGTTGAGCTCATTGATGTATTCAAACCGTAACACCCCGGTACAGATGGTAAAAGCGGCGTCTTCTTCGCGGTGCAGTTTGGCAAAATAACCGGTACCCATCCCCACGACGGTATCCGGCTGGTTTTGCCTTACCCGGAAACTCCATACCTCACTATTGCCGATTGGCGCCAAATTATTCTTGGCGGTGATACGCCAGGCGTACAGCTTGCTGGTATCCAGTTCGGGTGAGGAAAGGGGGTATTGAAAATTGGTATAGGAAATATTCTGGCGGCTCAGCACGGGTACATTCTGTTGCAGGGCATCTGCCGGGCTTTGTGTAGCCTGCACTTCCACCAAGACCCAATCGTACAACAGACTGTTGAGGGTATTGAACGGGGATGGGGGTATCCAGGCAAAGAAGGGCCGGGTGATCTCCACCTGCTCTTCATCCAATGGTATCATCAACTGTGGCGGACTGATGGGCTCTATCTCGATGGTTTCACACTCCTCTCCCAGCCTGTCTACATAATCGCTGCCCACCTTGATGGCGGTATAACAGATATTGAACAGGCCAATGGGCAAAAAGCCCTCGGGGGAAGGATCTACTGCATACCCGGGGCTGCCGGAATTGTAGGTTATGGGCAGTACATCGTTCAGCTGTACCTGCTTAATACCTTTGGGCAACAGGATCAACTTGGAAGTGCCGGTAAGCACACGCTGGTTGTTGCGCACATCGGTCATCACCATTTCAATACGCACCTGCATATCCTGTGCGGAGGTATTGATGAGGGACAGGTTCCACAACTGTGGTTTGATGGTAAGCCCCATGGGCGGCAACTGCAGGTTGAGCACTACCTGGGCGTGGGAACTCCAACTCAGTATGAAAAACGCAATGATGAATAATATCTTTTTCATAGTTCTTATTTCTTACATCGTGAATCGGCAATCGTGAATCGGCAGTCGGCAATCCTTTGCTTCGATTCTTTTACTTCGATTCTTTTACTTCGATTCCTCTGCTTCGATAACAGATCTCTCACTCCGCTGCGCTCCGTTCGAGATGACAGGAAGGAAGGATCGAGATCACAAGGAAGATCGAAATGACAACGAAAATCGATCAACCAATTAAAAGCTCTTCACAAACTGCACGGTGGCCATTTCATTTTTGATCAGTGCTTTATTAAATCCCGGTAAATAACCTGATTCATAGCTCAGGGTAATAAAATCTTGTTTGTATACGCGCAGGTTGGCATTGACATAACCACCTGTTTTTACCAGGTCATCGTTGAGGCTATTGATCTTAACCCCCAAGCCTACGGAGCCCAGTTGTTTCAGGTTAAGCTGTATGCCCTCATCCATTACCACCATTCTATAACCCGGGTTGCGGGTATAGGAAACAGCTACCTGTGTAGTGAAGGCCTTAAAGAAGAACTGCTGCGCCCAGAACACATTGGTCGCGTTGAAATACACAAAACCAGTATCGCTGTTGCTATTGTAAAACCTGTTCAATACCACGGTAGAAGCGGTGCGCAGGTTATTGATCTTATAAATATGGTACATGCTGGCATTCAATACCTGGAAACGGTTTTCGATCACCTGGCTGTCGAGGGCGGTTAACTGGCTCATGGGCTGGTAACCTACGGTGATCACGGGCCACTTGCGCATTTTGAAAGTGGCGGTGAGGCTCTTGAACACGGTATTGCTCTTATAATCCTGGGGCAGGAAAGGATTGGTAAATTCATTTTTGCGCAGGGAAGCGGCCAGGCGCAGTTTGCGTTTAAAGAATCCCTGGTCTGCTTTCAGGGTCCAGCTTTCAAGTGCGTTGTTGGTTTGAAAACTGCTGAAGGATTGAAAGTTGGCGCCGGTATGTTTATAGAATCCTTCCAGGCGTGTGGCTGTAGCAGGTATAAAGGAATACACTTTAATGGCGTAGGCCTGGTTGCTATGGTCGGATAAGGTGAACTTGGTATTGCCCAGTGATGGATTGTTGCGGAAGTCGGGCGCCAGTGATTTGGCGACCTCGGCGGTAATATGGGTAGTTGGGTTTACCTGCATCCTGGCTTCGGCACTGAAACCAGTAACGGTAATGGAAGAAAGTCTGGACGCATTGGAAGGGAACAATTGTTTTTCACCACGGAAGGCAGACAGTATAAAGTAATTTTTTTCGAGTCTTCCGATACCTGCTCTTACGAGGTAGAGGTACTGCGGTTTTTTATTGGATCCGTTGACCACAAAATCGCGGTAGCGGTAGTCTACCAACCCCGCACTTACTGCCAGGTAATACCAGGAGTTGTATTCGAAATTAATACCGTTGACGCTGGTATTCTTCACGGTGAGCTCGCTGTAATTGGTGACGCTCCTGCCTACACTGAACTGGCGCAACCCCATCAGCCACTTGTATTTGGCGGGCACTTCCACCTTGTTCATCCCATATTCCTGCAACTTTTCGGTCCAGTTGCGGGAAGCGACCAGGTCATCCCATTTGCCGGTGACCATTTGCTTAAACTGTCGCACTTTAGCTTCGTTCTGTTGGTAAACGGCTTTCAATGAGTCTACCTGGTTTGATAACCGGTCATATTCGCCTTTGGTCTTCGCGTAGAGGTCCAGGAAAAAGCCGGCTGCTTTTTTCAGGGAATCTTCCCGACGGCTGTTCACGCT
The DNA here is from genome assembly GCF_003555545.1 of Paraflavitalea soli. GTDB lineage: Bacteria > Bacteroidota > Bacteroidia > Chitinophagales > Chitinophagaceae > Paraflavitalea > Paraflavitalea soli. Next base: position 3,345,870 of record NZ_CP032157.1, read on the forward strand.
ATCGGGCAGGCCGGGGCTCCAGGTGATGCGGGGTACGCGCAAAGTTTCATTGGCTTCTACCAGGCTTTGGGGCGAAAAAGTAGTTTGCAGGGATTGCCGCAGGTCATCGAGCTGCAATTTCTTTAAGCCATATAGCTTTTCGGTCAACGAATCGCGCAGGTTGGGCGCCATGGCCAGCAGCCGCTGGCGTAAGGAATTTTGCAGCTGCTGCTGAAAGGCAGGGGCATCAAAGGAGGCCTGCACATCGGTGATATCGCGGAACACGCGGGAATTACTCTGGCGTGACCACCAGGTAAGTCTTACGGGCAGGTGACCAGCCACGGTAAGGAACAGGTTGCCGGTAATATTGTGTTGTGCGATATCCTTCTCTACATAAGGGGTATCGATGGCGGAGCGGTAGTTGAACTGATAACTGATATAACCGCCATTGACCTTCAGCAGGGGCTTAGTAAGCAATAATTTTTTAAATGGATTGTTGAAGTCAAACTTCAGAGAGTCCTGTGGCAGGAAGTTCTTTTTACCGGGCAGCATGCCTTTGAGGGCGGCGCCTTTTGAAGTAAGCTTGTTCTTCCATTGTTCCTGGCGGTACTGGGCCAGCCAACGGACGTTCTTAACAGTGGTATCGGTAACGGAACGAAGGGAATCGGGGAGCTTGTGTAAACCCTTTTTGGCCGGTTGGGCAGTGTCCCTGGCAGCATTGGGTAACTGAGCGCTGGCTGAAGCAGTGGCCATCAACAGGACCAATACTACAGTAACGGCATAGGAAGGTATGTACGGATATGGCTTTCCCATATACGCAGTCAGGTTTTTGGCTGGGTTCACAAATAGAGGTTAATTCAGGTTTTTACCTGGATATGGATCTTTATAGTAAGCGATACAAAGGGTGATGCATTAAACCAGTGCAAATAAAGGAAAGTGCTTTGAATCACCTAGCACAAACCCGTAAGTGTGCAGTTTTGACTGATAAGTGTGTTAAAATCGGCAATAAGTGTGAAGCGTCAATTTACATCTCAAAAAAAATTGATCTATCAGTGCTTAAGCAGACACCTTATATATAGTCAAAATCAGATGGTCTTTCTTTCCCGTCTTTCGGACTATTTTACGATTTCGTACCTTAGTACCATGGATGCCGATATACATACCTTGTATACCTCCAGCTTTTACCGCATACTGGATTTCAAATGCCGGTGTGTAGACTGCCGTACTTCCAAACCGGAGTACAATGAGGCATTCTGCATCAGCTTTGTGCGCAAGGGCAATTTTCTGTTCAATATCTTCCGGCATTCACTGGATTCCTATACGGGCTGTGTACTCATTACCAAACCCGGCTACGAACGTACGGTCACGCATGCGCACAGTGTGCCGGATGAATGCACCATCTTTGAATTTACGGCCGGTTTTTATACCGTACTACTGGAGCGATATGGGAAGACGGGTTTCTTTACCAACAATGACCTGCACTCTACGCTATATAAGACCAATCCGGAAACAGAATTCCTGCACTTTTATATAGCCAGGCTCATTCTCACCAATACCGGCACCAGGTTGCAGGTAGACAACCTGGTGCTGGAAATGATCCACAAGGTGCTGGGCGCTATTACCGATCATACGCCGGAAGACGCCCTACACCCGCGTCTCAAATTACAGCACCTGAGCACGATCGAACTGGCCAAGCATTACATCACCGAACATTATACGGATGATATTTCCCTGCAGGAGGTTGCCACCCACTGCCATGTAAGTCCTTTTCATTTCAGCCGCATTTTCAAAACCTTCACACAAAGCTCACCCCATCAGTTCCTGCTCACCATCAGGCTGAAGCATGCAGAAATGTTATTAAAAGATACTGTACTGCCGATAGGTGATATCGCCTTCTCCTCGGGTTTCAACAGCATTGAACATTTCACCACTGCCTTCCGTCAAAAATACAAGTGCCCGCCTGCCAGGTATCGTACACAAGTGTCCATCACGCCCCTTTAGGGGCTACCGCTTTGTAGAAAACGTATTCAATGTTTTTTGTGCACTGTAGGTGCACCCCTCTGGAGCGTCACCTACGGCGCCGCATTAAACAACGTGATGCGTTTCTACAAAGCTGTTGCACCTAACGGTGCAAAAACCGCCAAAATACAGCAAGATTCCTTAAGTCTTCCGGAAAGGAGCGCTCTAGCTTTGTGCGAAACAAAACAGTTGTTATGCAAGCACAATTGATGAAGACCTTACAAAATTCAAGAAATTACACGCTCAGTGTAGCGGAAGCCATGCCGGAAAAGACCTATGATTCCAAACCAGCAGGGGCCGGCTGGAATTTCAGGGAATTGTTGCACCATATTGCTTATGGCATTCAATGGTGGGAAGACAATTATATCAAGGGCAGCAAAACCGACTGGTCGCCATCGGCCACCAAAAAGAATAAGCAGGAGATCATTACCTACCTCACCGGCGCTTACGATGGATTGCAGGAAACAATAGAAGCAGGTAAACTATCGGCCGATGCAGTGCAGGGTTTTCATACAACCATCGATCACATCACGCATCACCGCGGGCAGGCGGTATTACACCTGCGCTGCCAGGGTATTGAGCCACCGGAATACGTTTATTAGTCGGGAAGACCGGAAGTCAGCAAGTCGGAAAGCAAAACCAGTCCGGAGTTATCTACTTCCGGACTTCCGGTCTTTACAGACTTTCGGACTTTTCATATACATCTGTAAACTCCACACCCAGACCAGGCTTACCGGAGAAAATAGCTTTCCCCGCTTTAAAGTCTAATCCCGTGGCAATATCTTCTTTCAGTAACAAGGGACCATCCATATCCACATAATCCAGCAAGGGACCTAAATGGGCAATGGCTGCTGTACCAATGGTACTTTCATTCATACTGCCCACCATCACCTTCATGCCCAGGGAGCGGGCTTTCTCTATCATAAATCGTGCAGGTGTAATACCACTGCACTTGGTAAGCTTGATATTAATACCGTGAAAATGCTGGTAACATTTCTCCACATCGCCCTGTACCACACAGGCTTCATCGGCAATCAAAGGCAACGGAGACTTTTCAAACAATATCTTCATCCCCTCCCAGTTGTCTTTGGCCAGGGGCTGTTCAATGAATTCTACGCCCAGGGTTGCCAGCTGAGGTATCTTTTCCAGGGCTTCTTCCACCGTCCAGCCAGCATTGGCGTCTATGCGCAGCGTAGCATCGGTATGCTTACGCAAAGCGGTCACAATCGCAATATCCTCCGGAGTACCCAGTTTTATCTTATAGATGGGCCAGGGCTTCTCCTTCATTTTCTCCACCATTTTATCAATGGTGTCGATACCGATGGTATAATCCGTTAGGGGCGCTTTTTCAGCATCCAGCTTCCACAATTGGTACAAGGGCTGGCGGTAAAGTTTACCCCACAGATCCCAGGTAGCGATATCCAGCGCACAAACCAAAAAGTTATTCTGTGGAAAGAGGTGATGCAGGTAATGCCAGTAACGTTCCGGCTCGGTAAAAGCGAACTTCTCTACCATCAGTTGCTTACGCTCCAGGTCTTCGATCATTTTCTCTACCGGGATATTGTAATAAGCAATGGCCGGCGCTTCCCCATAACCGGTCACGCCCCGGTGCTCCAACTCCACTACCAGCGAAGGCTGGTGTGTTTTGGTACCTTTTGAGATCGTAAATGGATGACGGAATGGGAGGTTGTAAGTTCTATAGGAGACCTTCATTGAATAATGTAATATTTTCTTTTGTAGTTACGTTTTTCCTGATTTCGAATTTAGCATGTAGGATGTAGTTGTGTGCGCAGTTGCACATAAAGAATCCGAAATCCTATATGCTAAATCCGGGATTATCTTCCACTCGCCACTACCTGTTCTTTCAGGTCTTCATTGAATGCCTTTTCTTTGATCAGTTGCTCCAACGGTATATGCATCCGGTATCTCCAGTAATGCTGGGAGGTAGCAGGTACATTGATACGCTCTTCCTGCGGGTTTTCCCGGCGCGTGCCCTCACTGGTGCCCAATATATCCTGCAACTGAAATACAGCCCACATGGCGGGTGAATGCAAGTGCTGCAACACGATGGCTTTGTTGATCCAGGGTTCGCAAAAAACAGGCGCTTCGCCCCACTGTTTTAGTTCAGTATTGTAGAAGCGTTGTATCTTTTCACGGTCTTCTTCCCACCAGCCACGGATCGTACTCATGTCGTGCGTGGAAGGTGTTACCACCGACAGGTAGGGTGCATTGGCCGGGTTAAAGAATTCATGCAGGGAGTCTTTGGGCATCCGCTGGATCTCCAGGCTCAGGATACCCAGCTGTTTCATCACATGCGGCACACAACCCGGCACCAGGCCCAGGTCTTCTCCGCAGACCAGCATATTGGTAGCCCGCTTCAAAGCAGGCAGTTTCTTCATCGCTTCTTTCATCCAGTAATCATCCTGCCGGCGGAAGAAATAATCGATGTACAATTCTTTCAGCAGGTATTGGGTGTGCCCATCCAGGTAACGGAAGGAAGCGGTATTATCGATTCCAAACCGGAAATGAAATTCCTGTCCGTTGGACCCCGGCTGTTCAAATAAGATCACATTCGAGATCAGGTCATACAACCCCTGCCTGATGCGGCCATTGTCTTCCGTAAGTTCCAGGGCAGCAAAATAATGCTCTACCTGCCGTTGGGTGGCAAATTCCGGTTTCAGTTCATACGTACCATCGCCAATCGCATGCAGGAAGGGTTTGAACTTGTCGTTATTGGGGCCAAACATTTCCCACAGGATGGCATCATTGATACAGGGCTTGCAATAGCGGTAATGGTCAAACCAGATACCTCTTTGCCCAAACTCATGCTGATGCACCGTTATAGCGGGCACAAAATGCCCCATAATGCCTTCTACAGCATGAAGTGGAATACTCCAGATGCGGAAAAAGCCCAGGATATGGTCTATGCGGAAAGCATCGAAGTAATTGCTCATCTGCACAAAGCGGCGGTGCCACCATTCAAATCCGTCTTCGGCCATGCGCTCCCAGTTGTAAGTAGGGAACCCCCAGTTCTGACCACGCACCGCAAAATCATCAGGCGGAGCTCCTGCCTGTACATCCAGGTGATACAGTTCCGGTTCCATCCAGGCATCACATCCGTAGCGGTATACGCCAATAGGAATATCCCCTTTCAGAATAACCCCGTTCTTATGGGCATACTCAGCCGCTTCTTTCAGCTGCAGGTGCAAATGGTATTGTGTAAAATAATGCAGGGCTATTTCATCATAATGTTTCGACCGGGGCGAAACAAACTTATCGATCGACTCCTTGCTGTACTTGTTATGTGTTTTCCACTGGTTAAAATCGGAGGTTTTGTAACGGTCGCGCAGGCAACAAAACGCAGCATAAGGAACCAGCCAGTGTTTATTGTTCTCGAAGAACAGGTAGTAATCTTTGTCTTTCAGCCAATCTTCTTTCTGTAAAGCATACAATTCGCGGACAGCGCCCAATTTCAGCTTCATCACCGCCTCGTAATCCATATCCGGCAGCTCATTGAGCTGTTTTTGCTTTTTCTTCAATGGCTTGATGATATCTGCGTGTTGCTTGCCGGCTACCTGCTCCAGGTTGAGGTACAGGGGATGGAGGGCAAAGGCCGATATGGCGGCATAAGGATACGTATCAACCCAGGTGTGCGTGGCAATGGTGTCGTTGACCGGCAATATCTGTATCAGTTTGAGGCCGGTCTTTTTGGCCCAGTCGGTCAGCAGATTAAGATCGGTAAACTCGCCGGTGCCGAAAGAGTTCCTGCTGCGCAAACTGAAGACGGGCAGGGATACTCCTGCTCCTTTCCAGGTATCATTGGGCAGGTGTACGAAACCATCGTGCAGGATCGTCAGCATGTGCTCACCTGCCTCATCGCCCGAAGGGCCCTGCACGCCGTACAATATCCTGTTCTCGCCTGACTCATACCGCACAAAGCGCTGCTCCTTCGTATCGTACACCCCATATTTATAGGTGAGGGGGAAATCTTCTCTGGGCAAACTGAGTTTGACCGTCCACCAGCCATTGTCACGGCTCAACAGTACCGGCGCCTCCACATTCCAATTGCTGGTCTCACTGGTATTACCCAGTAAACAAACCACTTCGTGTCGGGTGAGCAGGGGCGCTTTGACTTTAAACAGGTGGGTAAACTTCTTAGGCTGCTTGATCTTACTGCGCGTGTGGTCGTTGAGCAGTACCTGTTGAAAAGGATCAGAATAAAAGACATTCTCATATTCTCCCGCATGGTTCCAGGTGTCAACCAGTTGAAGGGCCGTCACGGAGGATAGCTTATCTCCATCGATCACCCGGTCGCCCCATTCAAAAACGCGGAAACCGTCCTCATTCTTTAATATGTAATTATAATGAAGGGCTCCGGACTCCGAGAAATCGGTCTCGATGGTCCCATGCCAGAATTCATTATTCAGGTGAGTCAGCGTAAAAGCTTTTTCTACATCATGATTACCCAGGGCTTCCATATTGCCGGTAACCGCCAGCAATTGGCCATATTGGGTATGAAAGCGAACGTAAAAGTGAATTGTCATCATTAGGTGTTTTCCAAACAGCGCCCTCCCACACTGGTTAGGTAGGGCGAATTTATTACAAAGTGTATGAATTACGCTATTCTCCTGTCCGCGTTTTACAAACATGTTAGTGAAATGCGGTATATTGAAAACCGGGTAAAGTTTGCCAGCACTACCTTTCAGCCTAAACCTGACAGGTTTAAGTCGCCATAAGATATTTGACAGCAACTTGCCAAAACCTGTCAGGTTTACCCTAGCGGCGGGGTTAACAAAAAAAACTTGCTTACCCTTTCATAATTAACGCTTTCGTCCTACTTTTGCGCAAATTCTTTTGTACCATGACAGCGACTAAAAAAAACACAGGCCTGGCCTGGATCATATTTTTACTCTCTACTGCAGGCCTCGGATGGGCAATTGCCAGTCAATTTGAATACCTGACCCTGATCATTCCCATCGTTTGCACATCTTTTGTAAAAGCGCTGGACATCATCTAAGATCATTCCAACTTTTTATATGGGCCATCCTTTGCGGGTGGCTTTTTTGTTTTATGGCCCCCTACAAAAAAAGCCACCAATGATGGTGGCTCACAATCTATTAAGGATCAAATATAGTTAATTGCTAACAGCTGTCCCGCTCGCAGTGCCCGCAGTCTTTGTAGAGGAGGTTTCCAGGCGTTCTATATACAGGGATTGTTTTAGCTTCACCGCTACATTCTGCTCCAGGCGTACGGCTGGTATCCAGTCGGGCATTTTATCAAAAGCGTCCATGAGTTTGTCATTCAGTTCGTCATTGCCGCCCTTGAGCACTTTGGCAAAACCCGGCTTACCATGCTTGTCCACCACAAACTCGATCATCACATAGGCTTTCTTCTGGTCTTCGTCCAGGTATTGCGCCATTTCATGGCTTAGTTTATCAATAAATGCTTGAAAACCAGGGTTTCCACCTGGGTATACAGGCAATTTATTAACGACAGATACGATTTCCCCGGTAAACTCCTTCACCGGCCTGGGCTCTCTTTTCCTGACCACTTTTACCGGTTTTTCAGGGGGTGGCGGAATAACCCCTTCTACCACATAGCCACCTTTTTTGGATGTCATGATCACAGGCAGCTGTTTGGTACTCTCAAAATACAGGTAAGCATGCTTTAGCTCCTCCATCATGGGCGCATATTCCGGAAAATCCTTTACATGTTTGGCCAGGTATTCACTACTCTTCTGGTTCTTGAACTGGACCGGAAATATATGGACCGGTATAAAATCCTGTCCCTGGTTGCGTGCATTGGCAGCCAGGATATACAACTCTTCAATTTGCTGATCGGTGATGGGAATACAACCGGTGGTCACACAACTGCCATGAATGTAGATCTCTCCGCCGGGTTGCAGGGAATCACTCAGTATACGATCGGATGTATTGGGATAATTGAGGCCCAATGACAAATGGTACTGGCTTTTGGGATTGAACTCATTGATGTAATAAAACCCTTCCGGCACCTGGTAATCACCCTGCATACGCTTGGGACCTAAGGTTCCGGCCAATGCGCACACTTTATAGGTCTTGAATAATTTGAAAGGTTCATTTTTTTCATGCTTCACCCACACTTCCAGCTGACTATCGTACTTGAATGAACGCAGGTACATGTACCGGAATGGCCAGGCCAGTCCTTTTTCCATGAACTGCTTCATGAGTGTATCTTCTTTGCGTTTCCACGCATCACTTGTACGGGGAAAAGTCTTCTGGTATTCAACAAAATTGAAGGTAGCGGCGGAAGTTTGCGACCACACATATTCTCCGGTACAGAGAACCAATGCTACTATCAGTGCGTATTTCATCTGGTAGAATCCCACAGTTATTATAACGTATTTTAAGACCGGATATTTGAAAAAAAGGATAGATCCGGCATTAAAATTAGCACAAATGGGTGTGCAAAAATCAGCCCAGTTTGTTAACAATGTGAAAAACTAAGTGAAAACACGTGGTAGAAATACGGAGAAAGTCCGACTTACATTAAAGATTGCCCCGCAATTCCTGCTCCCGTTCTATGGCTTCAAACAAGGCCTTGAAATTGCCCTTGCCAAAGCTCTTGGCCCCCTTCCGCTGAATGATCTCAAAGAACAGCGTGGGCCTGTCTTCTACGGGTTTGGTAAATATCTGTAAAAGGTATCCTTCATCATCCCGGTCTACCAGGATACCCAGTTCTTTCAAGGGGGTTATGTCCTCATCGATCTTCCCTACCCGATCCTGCAGATCATCATAGTATGAGGTAGGCACCTGCAGGAACTCTACGCCACGATCACGCAAATCCGTTACTGTTTGCACGATATTGGCAGTAGCCAGGGCTACGTGCTGACATCCTTCCCCATCATAAAAGTCCAGGTATTCCTCTACCTGCGATTTCTTTTTACCTTCTGCCGGCTCATTGATCGGGAACTTCACAAACCCGTTCCCATTACTCATTACCTTACTCATCAGCGCTGAGTACTCCGTAGAAATATCATTGTCATCAAAGCTCAGGATATTGCGAAACCCCATCACTTCTTCGTAAAAACCCACCCATTTATTCATCTGGTTCCAACCCACATTGCCCACACAATGGTCTACATACAGCAATCCTGTAGGAGGAGGATTGTAGGTGGATATCCAGGGTTTGTACCCTGGCATAAAGGCGCCCTGGTAGTTCTTTCGTTCAATGAACAGGTGCACTGTTTCACCATAGGTGTAAATACCACTCATGACCACCTCACCCGCTGCATCGTTCATTTTTAGTGGCTCCATATAACTGCGCGCGCCACGCCGGGTAGTTTCATGCCAGGCGCTGGTAGCATCATCTACCCGCAGGGCCAGCATTTTTACTCCATCTCCATGCTTGTAAATATGATCGGCAATAGCATTGCCAGCCCGGAGCGGTGTGGTGAAGACAAAAGTGAGCTTCTCCTGCCGGATGGCATAGCTGGCGCGGTCTTTAATGCCGGTTTCCGGGCCTGCATAGGCCAGGGACTGAAAACCGAAAGCTGTTTTATAAAAATGGGCGGCCTGTTTTGCATTACCCACATAAAACTCTACATAGTCCGTTCCCTGCAACGGTAAAAAATCTGCAGTGGTACCAATAGTTGCGGCTGTTGCCAATTGACCAGGCATATACGAAAGTTTAAAAGTCAATAAATAAAGTCGTCAATCCGTGAAAGCGAGTCACATAAAGCGGAAAACAAACAGCAGTTTACAGGGAATCCATAGCCAGCGCTTCCATGAGCAGGCAATAGCCCATTCTCTTGTCGCTGAATAATTTGTGGTCGTAGTCGGGACGCATGACCACAAAGATAATTTTTTTGAGGTTACGCACAAATGTTGCTAACTATCGGGCAAGGTTTTAGGTCCCAATACCTTATATATCGTATATTTATACAGTGCTGTTTTTGTTTTGCTGCGTTACTGACCGGATGCCTATAGCTTCTTATTGTTCCTGAGGAAAGCATGTCCCCTCACCTGCTCTGATTAGCGCCCCTGATTTGAAATGAACCCGGTTCATAACCGGCAATCTATAACCAATCTCCAATTAAACTTCATCAGTTATGAAATTCTCGTTGACACAAAAATGCATGGCAGAATTCTTCGGCACGTTTGTATTGGTATTCATGGGAACCGGCGCTGCCGTACTGGCCGGCACGCATGTGGGTTTCCTGGGCATTGCTTTTTCCTTTGGCTTATCGGTCGTTACCATGGCCTATGCCATCGGCCATATTTCAGGTTGTCACCTCAACCCCGCTATTACCATATCCATGCTGGCCACCGGCAAGATCCCTTCCAAAGACGCCGTGGGCTATATCATTGCTCAGATAGCAGGCGCCATAGTAGGTTCCGCCCTGTTATGGCTTATTGCCTCCGGCAAGGCTGATTATACACTTGCCGCCAATGGTCTGGGTCAGGATGGCGTAGAAAGCGGTTCACCGGATGGCTACTCCCTGATGAGCGGATTGGTAGCAGAAATAGCTTTTACAGCTGTTTTTCTCCTGGTAATCCATGGCGCCACCAGCAAGAACAACGGGAATACCGCTTTTGCCGGATTGGCCATTGGTTTGGCCCTGACCATGATACATATCGTAGGAATACCTGTTACCGGCGTTTCTGTTAACCCGGCCAGAAGTATCGGACCAGCTGTTTTTGTAGGCGGAGCCGCCCTGTCCCATCTCTGGGTATTTATTGTTGGCCCCATCATTGGCGGTCTGATCGGAGGCGGTATCTGGAAGTTTGTGGATAAGCAAAGCTAATACCGTTTCGGGTTTGGAGTTAAGTGTTTCGGGTTCTTCCTACAGAAGCCGCTGGCGGATGGCAGGCAGCCACCCCAAAGTGAGGCTGCAACTCCAAACCCGAAACTCTTAACCCGAAACTCTCTTCCCCTTATCTTTGCGCCTTAACCCACAGGCATGCAAAAAGTTGGTATTCTCGGCGGCGGACAGTTAGGAAGAATGTTATTACAGGCAGCTGCCAATTATCCGGTTGAAACATATGTTATGGAAAATGATCCCGCCTGTCCTGCGGCCCATCTTTGCCATCATTTCACCAAAGGCGATATTCAGAATTTTGATGATGTATATAATTTTGGAAAGGGACTGGATGCCCTGACCATTGAAATTGAAGCAGTTAATGAAGATGCCCTGGAAAAGCTGGAGCAGGAAGGGGTGAAGATCTATCCCAGGCCCTCTGCCCTTCGCACCATCAAAAACAAGATATTACAAAAGCAATTCTATAAAGACCTGCAGATCCCCACTGCCCCTTTTGTCATTACGCAAAACAAGGCCGACCTGCGCCAGCAGACCGCCTTCCTGCCTGCGGTCCATAAGATCGGACTGGGAGGTTATGATGGGCGTGGTGTGCAGGTGATCAAAACAGCCGACGCGCTCGACAAAGGATTTGATGCACCGGCCGTGCTCGAAAAGATGGTGGTCATTCACAAAGAGATCGCTATCATCGTGGCCATTAATGCCAAAGGCGAAACAGCCCTCTACCCCGCAGTAGACATGGTTTTTGATCCATCGCTCAACCTGCTGGATTACCAGATAAGTCCGGCCGATATCCCCGAAAAGAACTTATGGAAAATAGAGGCCATGGCCCTGGCTGTCGTGAAAGGCCTCAAGAGTCCCGGTCTTTTTGCCGTCGAATTATTCATAGACAAGCAGGGGGATGTATTTGTCAACGAAACAGCGCCCCGGGTACACAACAGTGGCCACCATACCATTGAGGCCAACTATAGCTCACAGTTTGATATGCTGTGGCGCATCATGCTCGATTATCCCCTTGGCAATCCTGACCATATTATCTCCGCAGCTATTGTAAATGTATTAGGCGCTGAAGGCTACAGCGGCGATGCCAAATATGACGGACTGGAAGAAGTGCTGCAGATGGACAATGTGTTTGTCCACATCTATGGAAAAAAACAAACCAAGCCCGGCCGCAAGATGGGGCATGTAACTATCGTCAGTAAAGACAAACACGATCTGACCTATAAAGCACATCGCATTAAAAACACGTTAAAAGTCACTAGTTAAGGAAGTTATGCCTACCGCTCATACCCAATTTAACATGCCAGCATTGTTAAAACAGTAACTTAGCCGCGCACCCATAAACCCAATTGCCCCTAAGCACATGAGACGTAGCATGCCCACTTTTTTAATTACCGATATGCGAGGTAATACATGGTCATTGAAAGCCAAACAAACGTACATGAAAGGTAAAAGCCGGTTAGCTGTATTATTGTTATTCGCATTTGCTATAGCCTGTAAAGAGGAAAAGAAAAATGGTGGAGGATCAGCGGCAACTGGCGCCCCCCGCAACGCTCCCCTGCAGGTAGAAGCCTTTATCGTAAAGACGCAATCCCTTAGTGAAAATCTTGAAGTACCCGGTACTTTACTACCCTTTGAACAAACAGAGATACGTCCGGAGATCTCCGGCCGTATTGTAAAGCTCAACATCCCGGAAGGCAGCTTCGTAAAGCAAGGAACCGTGCTGGTAAAATTGTTTGATGAAGACCTGCAGGCCCAGTTGAAGAAATTACAGGTACAATTGCAGATCAATGCGAAAACTGCTGAGCGGCAAAAAGAATTGCTGTCCATTGGCGGTATCAGTCAGCAGGAATATGACCTGAGCGAACTGGCGGTGAATAACCTGAAAGCCGATATAGACCTGGTGAAAGTAAGCATCAGCAAAACCGAGATCCGCGCCCCCTTTGATGGCCGTATTGGTTTAAAAGCCATCAGCGACGGCGCCTATATCTCCCCTACCAACCTCATTACCACCATCAGCCAGGTAGCGCAATTGAAAATGGAGTTTTCTGTACCGGAAAAATACAGCGACATCATGCGCAAAGGCAGGATGGTAACTTTTACGATTGCCGGTACCCCCAAAACATTCAACGCTTCCATCCTGGCTACCGAATCGGCCATTGAAGCCAATACCCGTACCCTGAAAGTAAGAACGATCGTAAAAGGCAGTGATCCCTTGCTGGTACCGGGCGCTTTTGCCAAGGTGGGCTTAAAACTGGATGAAAATGACAAGGCACTGATCATACCTACACAGGCTATCATACCGCAGGCACGGAACAAACGTGTGGCGCTTTATTCCAATGGAGCAGTTAAATACCAGGTAGTCACTACTGGTATCCGCGACTCTTCCTATGTGCAGATCACCGACGGGCTGAAGCTGGGAGATACAGTCATCACCACCGGCCTGCTGGCCATCCGCCCGGAGAGCAAAATCAAATTAACAAAAGTTCAATAAGCGCTTGTCATGAATATTTCTGAGCTGAGTTTACGGCGACCGGTACTGGCTACCGTGTTGAATATCGTGATCGTGTTGTTTGGTATTATCGGCTTCACCTTCCTGGGCGTGCGCGATTATCCCGCTATTGATCCGCCCAACGTAGGGGTAAGTACATCCTATCCCGGCGCCAATGCGGAAATTGTAGAATCACAGATCACAGAGCCCCTGGAAAAAGCCATCAATGGTATTGCCGGGGTAAAGAATATTACTTCCACCAGCAGCCAGGGCACCAGCCGTATCAATGTGGAGTTTGACCTCAGTATCGACCTGGAAGCTGCCGCCAATGATGTACGCGATAAAGTATCACAGGCTTCCCGTTCCCTACCCGATGACCTTCCGGCGCCTCCTGTAGTATCCAAAGCAGATGCCAGCTCCGATGCCATCATTTCCATGACGGTGCAGAGCAATACCCGCAACCAGTTGGAGACCACAGAATATGCCAACAACGTATTGGTAGAAAGATTACAGACCATTCCTGGTGTAAGCGCCATCCAGGTATGGGGTGAAAAACGCTGGGCCATGCGTGTATGGTTTAACCCCGCCAAACTGAGTGCCTACGGCCTCACACCTGGTGATGTGCAGAGCGCGCTGGCCCGCGAGAATGTGGAACTGCCTTCGGGTAAAATATCCGGTAATACAACGGAATTATCGATCCGCACCTACGGCCGCTTATTCACCGAAGAGGACTTCAATAATGTGATCGTCAAAACCGTCAATGGCAATGAGATCCGCCTCAAAGACGTGGCAGAAGCCGTACTGGGACCTGAGAATGAAGAGACGGTACTGAAGGAAGGCCTGATCCCCATGATCGGTCTGGCACTGGTACCACAGCCAGGTTCCAATTATGTGGCTATTTCCGATGAGTTCTATAAAAGATTTGAACAGCTCAAAAAAGAAGTACCAGCCGATATCAAACTCAATATCGCACTGGACCAGACACGATTCATCAAACAATCTATCTCGGAAGTAGAAGAAACCCTCATCATATCGCTGATCCTGGTGGTATTGATCATTTACCTGTTCTTCCGCGACTGGATCATCTCCGTGCGCCCGCTGATCGATATCCCTGTATCGCTGATCGGCGCCTTCTTCATCATGTACCTCAGTGGCTTTACCATCAACGTACTCTCTTTACTGGGTATCGTATTGGCCACGGGACTGGTAGTGGATGATGGTATTGTGGTGACGGAAAACATCTTTAAGAAGATGGAGCAGGGCATGGATAAATACAGGGCTGCCAAAGAAGGTTCGAAAGAGATCTACTTTGCCGTCATTGCCACCTCCATTACCCTGGCGGTTATCTTTTTACCGATCATCTTCCTGCAGGGCTTTGTGGGCAGGCTGTTCCGCGAGTTTGGTATCGTGGTAGCCGGCGCGGTATTGATCTCAGCCCTGGTATCACTTACGCTTACCCCGGTACTGAACGTCAAGCTCACCCGCAAAGTGCATACCCACAGCTGGTTCTACCGCAAAACAGAACCCTTCTTTGAAGGAATGGAAAGAGGTTATTTCAATTCATTGAAAGGTTTCATGCGGGTGCGCTGGATAGCCCTGATACTGATCGTAGCCTGTTTTGGCATTATATACTTTATAGGCGGCGGGCTTAAATCAGAGCTGGCTCCCATGGAAGACCGCAGTCAGTTCCGTTTACAGGTCACTGCACCAGAAGGCACTTCCTACGATTACATGGATAAATACATGGACCGGCTGGGCCAGTTGATGCTGGATTCTATCAAACCCGAAGAACGCCGTATCGTACTCACGATCACCGCCCCTGGTTTTAGTGGTGCGGGCTCGGTGAATAGCGGTAACGTACGGGTCACGCTGGTAGACCCTAAAGACCGCACCCGCTCACAGGAAGATATCGTAAACATGGTAAACCGCAACCTGGGCAAATATTCTGAAGGCCGGGCCTTTGCGGTGCAGGAACAAACCATTTCCGTGAACCGCCGCTCCGGCCAACCGGTACAATTTGTTATTCAGAATAACAACTTCGACAAACTAAAGGATGTACTGCCTAAGTTCCTGGAAGAAGCCAATAAAAGCGGTGTGCTGATGAATGTGGATGCCGATCTTAAATTCAATAAGCCCGAACTGAATATAGATATAGACCGTATCAAAGCCAGCCAGCTGGGCGTAAGCATTGCCGATGTATCGCAAACCCTGCAACTGGCGCTGAGCAACCTGCGCCTGGGTTATTTCTACCGCGAAGGCAAGCAGTACCAGGTGATAGGCCAGGTGGCGCGTAATGACCGGGATGATCCTACGGATCTGAAGAATATCTATGTGCGCAATAACCGCAATGAGATCATTTCACTGGATAACCTGGTAAGTATACGGGAAGAAACCACCCCTCCCACCCTGTACCATTTCAACCGGTATAAGTCGGCCACTATTTCCGGCAGCACGGTTCCCGGCCGCACCCTGGGAGAAGGTATCAAGACCATGCAGGATATTGCTGCACGGTTGCTGGATGATACTTATGCCACTTCTTTATCGGGCCCTTCCCGGGACTTTGCTGAAAGCTCCGGCAATACGAGCTTCGCCTTTATCCTGGCGCTTATATTGATCTTCCTGGTACTGGCGGCGCAGTTTGAAAGCTTTATTGACCCGCTGGTGATCATGTTCACTGTACCCCTGGCCATTGCCGGTGCAATATTATCACTCTGGCTCTTTGATCTGACGCTCAATATCTTTTCGCAGATCGGTATGATCATGCTCATTGGTCTGGTGACCAAAAATGGTATCCTCATTGTGGAGTTTGCCAATCAAAAACAACTGGCAGGTTTGCCCAAGCGGCAGGCGGTTACGGAGGCAGCACAGGCCCGTTTAAGGCCCATCCTGATGACCAGCCTGGCCATGTCGCTCGGCGCGCTCCCCATTGCCTTGTCACTGGGCGCAGCGGCCACCAGCCGGATACCATTGGGTATTGTAATTGTGGGCGGTATCATGTTCTCCCTCATCCTTACCTTGTATGTGATACCGGCGATGTACACTTTCCTGTCCCGTAAAAAGAAAAAAGGTGTAATGGAACTGATGGATGAAGCGGCGCAAACAACACCTCAACCAGCCGTTCACCATGCATAAATGCATTTCATTATGAGAAGTCTTCTTGTATTCGTTTTTTCGTTGACCTTACTCACGCCTGTCCTGGCGCAGGATTCCCTTACCCTGGAGCAGGCAATCATGGCAGCCCTGAAAAACAATTATGATATCCTGCTTACCCGTAATGATTCAGCCTCCTATGCATTGGATAATTCATATGCCTGGGCTGCTTTCCTGCCCCAGTTGAATGGAACGGCCAGCACTACCTGGAACAGGAACAACCAGCAGTTAAAATTCAGTAAACGCAACGGCGGCGGCGATAGCAGCGTAACCAGGGATGCGGTAAAGACACACAACACGAATTATGCGTTGAACCTCAACTGGACCCTGTTCGATGGTCTTAAAATGTTTGCTACCCGCAATAAACTGGAAGAGCTGGAAAAACTGGGCGAACTGGGTGTGAAAACACAGGTAGTCAATACCGTGGCCAGTGTTGTCAATGGATACTATATCATTGTACGGCAGAAACAACAATTAAAAGCGATAGAAGAACAGATATCCATCAATGAAGAACGCGTTAAGCTGGCCGATAAAAAACTATCGGTAGGCCTTGGCAGTAAACCAGAGTTGTTGCAGGCAAGGGTAGACCTCAATGCACAGAAAGCCGCCCAACTAACCCAGTTAACGCTCATCAACCAGCTGCGTGACCGCCTCAATCAATTGATTGGTTTCCGCACGGGCGCTACTTATGATGTAAGCGACAGTATTCCTCTTAACACTACCCTGCAGTTTGGCGAGCTTGCCAATAAGTTTGAAGAGACCAACCCCTCGCTCCTGTTTGCCAAAAAGAATATCGACATAGCCCGCATCACCCTCAGGGAACGCAAAGCCGACCTGTTTCCCATATTATCATTTAATTCGGCCTACAACTTCACACAAAGTGACAACAGTGTAGCGGTAAATATCAACCAGCCTTTCTTCAACCGCAACAAAGGTTTCAATTATGGCTTTGGTCTGAATGTACCTATCCTGAATGGTTTCAATACCAAAAGGCTGATCAAACAGGCAGAACTGGATATCCGGTACCAACAGCTGGTGTATGCCAATCAGCGGTCTCAGATCGATGTAGGACTCAGCAATTCCTTTAAAGATTATGAATTGCAGAAACGCCTGCTGGCGCTGGAGGAAGATAATATAGCCC
The DNA here is from genome assembly GCF_003555545.1 of Paraflavitalea soli. Taxonomy (GTDB): domain Bacteria; phylum Bacteroidota; class Bacteroidia; order Chitinophagales; family Chitinophagaceae; genus Paraflavitalea; species Paraflavitalea soli. The sequence continues at coordinate 3,363,447 of NZ_CP032157.1, forward strand.
TGGCCAAGGAAAATGTAATGATCGCCCTGGAAAGGTTTCGCCAGGGGGTATCTACCTTTCTGGAATTGCGGGAAGCGCAGATCAGTCTCCAGGATGCTTATAACCGGTTGATCGCGGCCCGGTACAATACCAAACTGGCGGAAACAGAATTATTGCGGCTGAAAGGAGACCTGGTAAAATAAAATACCAGACAGCCCCCCTTTCAAGCGGGTTTGTCTGCCGCCCCTTACTATAATTTGTACAATAATCCCAATATTAAATACCATTATCCGGGGTATTCTTTTGTAGTATTACTTATAAATTTTCCCTTTCTTTGCCGTTCAAATCAATCCTTGCATGGGTCCTCAGGTAGGCATAATAATGGGCAGCGATAGTGATCTGAACATCATGCAGGCTGCTGCTGATATACTTACGGAACTGGGTATAGTATACGAACTAACAGTAGTTTCGGCCCACCGTACGCCTATGCGTATGGTGGAGTATGCTACCAAAGCCCAGGAAAGAGGACTCAAAATAATCATAGCCGGCGCCGGTGGTGCAGCCCACTTGCCAGGTATGGTCGCCTCCCTAACCCCCCTTCCCGTAATTGGCGTCCCTGTAAAATCATCCAATTCTATAGACGGTTGGGATTCCATATTATCCATCCTACAAATGCCCAATGGTATTCCAGTAGCTACGGTAGCCCTGAATGCAGCTAAAAATGCCGGCATACTGGCCGCCTCCATCATAGGCGCCTTCGACCCGGTTATTGGCACTAAAGTAGCTACGTATAAAAAGAACCTGGAAGCCGAAGTGTTGAAAAAAGCAGACAAACTGAAGCAAGAAGGCTGGCAAAACCAGTTTGACCAATAACCTGTTGCAGTGACAATTACATTAATAACCGGGCAGCAGGCGCTTGTGCAGGTAGTATAAATACATAATATGAAATTGACGTTGACAGACTTTAGAGAACTCACCTCTTTTCCTTCTGGTTCAGGCATTGAGTTTCACGATGAAAAAGTATTTGTGGTGGGTGATGATGCCAAAGAGGTGCTGGTCATGAACAAGCGCTGGAAAGAACTGGAACGCATTCCCCTGTTTGAATCAAAGGAAGAACGCATCCCCAAAAAGATCAAATCCGATCTGGAAGCAACGACAGTAGTGCTCGTAAACAGCATTCCCCGCCTGCTGATCCTGGGCTCCGGTTCCAAAGAGGAACACCGCAATAAAGCTGTACTGCTCGATCTCGATAGTTACCTGAAGGATGAATTTGACATGACTGTTTTCTATGATCGTATCAAAGCAGCCGGCATCACCGACCTGAATATTGAATCCGCTGCTACCCTGGTAGAAGATTATATTGTATTGGGCAACCGGGGCACCGGCAAGAACCCCGATAATCACCTCATTATTACCAAAAATACTTTCTGGAAACACCAGGCAGATTGTGAGCTGTCTATTCTGCCCATCAAGTTTCCCGGCAAAGACAACAAACTAAAGCAGGCAGGCATCTCCGGCCTCGCCTACTCTACTATAAATGACTGGCTGGTATTTACCGCTTCTACGGAATTGACCGATAACCCGGTGGATGATGGCCCTATTGGCGACAGTTTCCTGGGTATCATTGAAAATGCTTCCCGTAAGATTGGAAGAAAGGACATGAAGGTCAATGAATACATCAACCTGGGTGAATCGGAGAAGTCATTGAAAGGATATAAGATGGAGTCTGTATGTATTCAAACAGAAAAGAATGAACGATTGAAACTCCAGCTGGTGGCTGATAATGACAATGGCGTAAGCTGCCTGTTCAAAGTACGCGTTAAATTATAGCGGCTATTTCTGATGTAATACCACAAACTCCTGCTCCAAAGCCAGTGAACTTTTGTACACACAATCGATAAAGGACTTGCCCCATTGTGCATAATAAGGCATAAAGTTCTCTATACGTTCCTGTAATCCATCTGCAGGAAACAGCGCCGTTTTAATGGTATGGATCAGCTGTTGCTCGTTCTCATATTTCTTCTTCTCAGCCCGCAGCATCTTCTTTTCCAGTTCCTGTATAGGCTTCAATGTCTTTACTTCCAGCGCTTCGATATGTGGCACCAGGGTTTCATCTATCAGCCCGGCCTTCTCCCGCAATTGCTTATACAATTGCTCGGCTGCCAGCAATTCATTTTCCAGTTTCAGGTGTCCGTTTGAATGCCTGGTTACCAACGCGGTCAGCAGCTGTTGTTCAGACTGAAAGAAATCGGCTACGGTAAATCCTAACTTACTGATCTTGTCTTCCCATTTCTCTTCCACGATCAGGAAGGAATTGCGCAATACCAATACAGGATAGGATACTTTATAATGCTGTAACAGGTCTTTCAGTTCCAACCAATAAGCTGTTTCACCACCACCGCCTACAAAAGCGATATTGGGCAACAGGGTTTCCTGGTACATCCCCCTCAATATGACATTGGGACTAAAACGTTCGGGATGCTGCTCCAGTTCCTGCTTCAGTGTTTCAGCTGTAAAGCGGATGTTCTGTCCTACTACTATCCATTCTTCTCCCTGTTTTTCAATACGCTCACGGATGCCTCCTTCCAGGTAAAACAGGTTGATGGCCCGGGGATTGGCCTGTACTTTATAATGTTCTCCCAGCTTCGCAATGGTTTTCTCAACGATAGACGAAGCTGTTTGATTAAAAAGATCGTCTTCAAATACCGGCTGCATGATCCGTTTCAGGTCTGCATTATCCGGCAGTAGCACCACTAATCCATATTCAGCAAACAAGGCATTCAGTAACTTGAAGGTAGCTGTTTGTATGTCCGGGCTGTTGAGGTAGGCGTCTTTTAATAATTGTACCAATTCTTTACCATGCGGCTGCACCGACAATTCGCCCTCAATGCGGTGAATGATCGTCTCCAGTCCCTTTGTATTCATCCGGCCTACGGCCCCGGTTTGTTTGGTATCCCATACCAGTTTATCACCACTTAGCCAGATATTACCCAGCTCATCCAGGTCAGCATCTTCACTTCCTATCCAGAATACAGGTACAAACTGGTATTGAGGCAGTTCTTTACGGAACTGCTCAGCCAGCCTGATGGTGTGCATTATTTTATAGATGAAATACAAGTGACCGGTAAAGATGGCCGGTTGGTGTGCCGTAGTAATGGTGAAGGTATTGTCCTGTTGCAGCAGTTCAATATTCTTATGCACCGCTTCCGAAGTAGTAATGTTGGCATATTGCTTTTTGAGGGCAGCCGACAATAAAGAACGGTGCAAGGGCAATTGTTGCCGCCTGGTAATAGCTTCTTTTATACCCTCCAACGTAGGTTCATACTGATAGAATGGACGCAAAGAAGGTGATTGCTGCAGGTAATCTGTAACGATCTTCGAGAAATAACCGGTAGCAATGTAAGGTAATTGTGTAGTGTTACAATTCATAAGTGCTTAAACGATCGTAAAAGTACAACTTGCAGGCGGCAAATCAGCCCGCCGGTCATTTTTAACAAAGTCTAAGCGAAAAGGTTCTACGTTTCGGGTTCCGGGTTTAACGTTTCGGGTTCTTCACGGTGCTACAGGCTAACTAAATATTATCAGCCTGTTGTTGCAACAACTATTTTAAAGATCAGCGAGTAAACTGCTGTCAGCAGATTGCAATCGCGGCAGCAACACGAAACCCTACACTCCAAACACAAAACTACTTAAAGCGTTCTACATCAAAAGCCGACACATCGATACTGGTCGTTTTCCGGCCCACCAGTTCCTCTACGAGCTTACCGGTACCGGCTGCAAGGGATACGCCCAGCATGGCATGGCCACCGGCCATGGTAAGGTTGGCGTATTGGGTGTGACGGCCGATATAAGGCAATCCGTCGGGGCTCAGCGGACGGAATCCGCTCCATATTTTCTCCTGGGCAAATTCTACCTGGAGATTGGGATAGTAGTTTTTAACGGCTTTAAAGATGGCGTGTGCCCTTTTAACGAGGGTGGGACTATCCAGTCCGCTGATCTCCATGGTGCCGCCCATGCGCAGGTCATTGCCCATGGGGGTCATAGCTACGCGGTCGTCTACGAGGATGGAAGGATGGCGAAGGTTATGGGATACGTTCTGATAGGTCATGCTGTATCCTTTGCCTGCCTGTAACAACAGGTCCACGCCCAGCAGTTTAGCGGTCAACGGCAGCCAGGATCCATTGGCCAGTACCAGTTCCTCACAGGGGAATTTTCCTTTGTCGGTAATAACAGCCGTTACTGTTGAGCCATTCTTTTCAAAACCGGTTACCGCTGTGTTCAATTGCAACTTTACACCAGCCTGCTCCAAATGTCTTTTAAGGGTAGTCATAAAATCACCGGGGTGCATATGGCAATCGGAAGGATACAATATTCCACCCCGTACATTCACTTCCACATCCGGCTCCATAGCCTGTACTTCCTGTGCACTGAACACTTTGGTCTCTACCTTGAAGTGGGCGGCTTCTTCGGCCAGCTCCAGTTCATGCTTCTCGGTATTGGCATTTTTGTATAACATAAAGCAACCCACTTCCTGCATACGGAAGGAATTGCCCAGTTGATCACGCATATCCACCGTCAACTCACGGCTCATTTGAAGGATATTATTCAAATGCGGGGCGCCATGTGTTACATTGGCAGCATTGGCTTTCTTATAAAAGGCCAGCAACCAGCGAAGCAGGTCCCAGTTGAAACGGGGTTTGATGTAAAAGGGACTTGTAGAGCTAAGCATCCACCGCATGCCCTGGGCTACTATACCCGGCGTGGCCAATGGAATAAAGTGGCTGGGTGATACATAACCGGCGTTGCCGAAAGAAGCGCCGTCGGTAATGTCTCCTTTATCGATAACTGTTACCTGGTAACCGGCCTTTTGCAGATAAAAGGCGCTGCTCAGTCCGATAACACCACCACCTACAATAACTACTTGCTTGCTCATAATAATTTTACAGAGGTCCCTTGAGATTATGAAATAGAAAAGCCGTCCGGGTGAGCCTTTATCAGCTACCCGGACGGCTTTCCGGGTTTATTTGGTTGAAAACTTATAGATCGTTGTTTGCGTATACGTCTCGCCCGGCTTCAGAATCGTGTTCGGGAAAGAAGGCTGATTCGGTGAATCCGGGAAATGCTGTGTTTCCAGGCAAAGACCGGCATGTTTCACATAGGTTTTACCGCCTTTGGTATTTTTCAAAGTACCATCCAGGAAATTACCGGAATAGAACTGGATGCCTGGCTCTGTTGTGAATACTTCCATATAACGGCCGCTGGCAGGATGGTACAAAGCACCGATCAGTTCCAGGCCCGCGCCTTTGTTCAATACCCAGTTGTGATCAAAGCCACCGGGCACTTTGGCGATGTCATTACCAATCCTTTTGGAGGTAGTGAAATCCATCGGTGTGCCTTTTACATCCGGCAGTTTACCTGTAGGGATCAGCTTGTCATTTACAGCTGTATACTTATCGGCTTTCAGCATCAGCTCGTGGTCCAGCACAGTAGAATCGGCGCCGGCGCTCAGGTTATAATAAGCATGGTTGGTCAGGTTGATCGGTGTTGCTTTATCTGAAGTGGCCTTGTATTCAATTTTCAATTCGTTGTTACCGGTTAAGGTATACACCACTTCAGTGTGCAGGTTGCCCGGATAGCCTTCTTCCCCATCCTTTGCATCATACGTGAGTTTAAGGCTGCTGTCGCTGACGGGTGTGCCTGTCCATACTACTTTATCAAACCCCTTCAATCCACCATGCAGTGAATTGCCATTGTTGTTTTGGGCCAGTGTATACGTTTTACCATCGAGGGTAAACTTACCATTGGCAATACGATTGCCATAACGGCCGATCAGGGAACCGAAATAAGGATTACCGGTTTGCTGGTAACCACTCAATGAATCATACCCCAGCACTACATCACCGGCTGTACCATTTTTATCGGGTGTGATCAGGTGCGTGATGGTACCTCCGTAATTCAGGATCGTTACACTTACTCCATTCGCATTTTTAAGGGTGTATTCGATGACTTCTTTTCCGTCAGTAGTTCCAAAGGGCGCTTGTGTGAGGCTCATTTTTGCGGCTGTTGTTGTTGAATCTGGTGTTTTTTCTGAAGTGTTGGCGGCATTGTCATTGCAACTTACCATGGCAGTGGCCATGCCAATGCAAATCAGGGAACTCGTAATCAATCGTGTTGATTTCATATAGCTGGTTTATGTTTTGAAACGTTTCGCCGCACCTGAATAACCATCGCCCTTCCATCTTAGCCGCTCCGCCCACTACAACACCTGGAACCCATAAGCATAGGGATCATCATCGGGATCAATGGATATACTGTTGTATCCATAGATCTTGGCCCATCCTTCCACACTTGGCCTGATAGCCGGCTTTCCTGTACCGAAAGCGTTGGGTATCTCTTCCTCGATACGGCCAATAAATTTAGAGCCAATTATGCTTTCGTGCACAAATTCATCCCCTTTTTTTAGCAATCCTTTCGCATACCACTGGGCCATCCTGGCCGAAGTGCCCGTGCCGCAAGGTGAGCGATCGATGGCCTTGTCGCCATAAAACACTGCATTACGGGCAGTAGAGCTCTTATCCAGCACAGCGCCCGTCCACAGGATATGCGAGCAGCCATTGATCGTAGGATCTTCCGGATGCACAAATGTATATTGTGCGTTGATGCGTTTACGCAGTTCCCGCGCCCACGCGATCAGTTTATCCGCGGCATAATGTTCCAGTCCTTTAAAGTTCTTTTGTACATCCACAATGGCATAAAAATTACCGCCATAAGATACGTCTATCACCAGTTCACCCAGCTCAGGACATTCTACCGTTAACCCTTCAGACGCAAGATACGCTGGAATATTTGTCAGTTTAACACTTTTTACCTTGCTGCCTTCCTGCTTGTATTCGATCAGCACCAGGCCAGCCGGGGCCTCCATACGGATAATACCCGGCGTTTTAGGCACTACCAATCCTTCTTCCACCGCCATGGTAATGGTGCCGATGGTGCCATGCCCACACATAGGCAGGCAGCCGCTTGTTTCTATAAACAGTACGGCTACATCATTTTGCGGATCGTGTGGTGGATACAAGATGCTTCCGCTCATCATATCGTGCCCCCTTGGCTCAAACATCAGTCCTTTGCGTATCCAGTCGTATTCTTTTAAGAAATGTTGTCGCTTCTCACTCATATTACGCCCTGTTAAGGCAGGGCCGCCCCCGGCTACCAGTCGCACCGGGTTGCCGCAGGTATGGGCATCCACACAATGAAATACCGCGCCCCGGAGGGGTTTGGCCAGTGTGGAAGTATGTTTTGTAAGGGGGGTATTCGTCATAAAAACTATTGGGTTGTAACTGTAAGGTGGGCCGCCTTGCGGCGCGGCAGTGGCAGCCCTGCAAGGCGACTCACCTTAATTAGCATTCTTTATTTCTGAGAGGTAGGTTATGATCTTCTTATAGACTGTCCTTTGTCAATTGATTGTTGACCGTTCTCCAGATGCCTGCGGGATTGCCATTTTTCAGTTCAGCAGGCAGCAGGCTGTCGGGCCAGCCCTGGAAAGCCACGGGTCTGGCAAAACGTTTAATGCCATCGGCCCCCACGGAAGTAAAGCGTGCATCGGTGGTTGCCGGGAAAGGTCCGCCATGATGCTGGCTCAGACATACTTCCACGCCGGTAGGTACACTGTTCATGATATACCGTCCGCAGATATTCTGGATGGCGCCGATCAACTCCTCCTGCTCCAACACATCTTGTTCGGTAGCCATTAAGGTACAGGTCAATTGTCCTTCCAGGTGCAGGGCTACCTGCAGCATCTCCTGCAAATCTGTACAGCGGATCACCAGTGAATAGGGGCCAAACACTTCCTGGTGCAATACCGGGTTGGCCAGAAATGCTTTGCCGGAAGCGGAAGCCACTACTGGTACGCCCTGGTTGGCAGCGGGTGCTGTGGCAGATTCTGCCACCGTAACGACATCCTGCTGAGCCAACGCAGTAGCCTTCTTCTCAGCATATGTTTTGGCAATACCGGGATGCAACATGGTGCCCGGCGCTACCTGCTTTATTTCATTGCCCAGGGCAGTGATGAACTGCTGCAGCGGTTCACCTTCAATACCGATGATCAAACCGGGGTTGGTACAAAATTGTCCTACGCCCAGGGTGATGGAACCTGCATACATTTTGGCAATATCAACGGCCGACTGCTGCAATTTGCCGGGTAATAACCATACGGGGTTGATGCTTCCCATCTCCGCAAATACGGGTATGGGCTCTTTCCGGGCATTGGCCCAGTCAAACAGGGCTTTGCCGGCAATATAAGAACCGGTAAAACCTACGGCCCTGGTATAAGGATGGGTAACCAATGCTTTTCCCACTTCAAAAGAAGCAGCGTGCACATGGGCAAAAATGCCTTCCGGCAGTTGCAACTGCTTTGCAGCCTCCAGAATGATCCGGGCTACTATTTCCGAAGTACCCGCATGGGCCGGGTGTGCTTTTACAATAACAGGACAGCCGGCTGCCAGGGCACAGGCCGTGTCGCCACCGGCGGTAGAGTAAGCAAAAGGAAAGTTACTGGCGCCATACACCACCACAGGCCCCAGCGGCAGCAATAACTTACGGATATCCGGCTTGGGTGGATTGCGGTCGGGATTGGCGGTATCGATACGCGCTTCCAGCCACTCCCCTCTTTCACAGGCATCAGCATAACTGGTCAACTGGAATACCGTACGTGTTTTCTCATTGCGCAACCTGGCTTCCGGCAGGTTGGTCTCCTGCATGGCGGTAGGTATCAGGTCATCGGGAGCATTGTCCAAACCAGCAGCAATAGCCCGCATGAAGCCGGCCCGCTGTTTCAAGGATAGTTTCCGGTAGGCATGGAAAGCCTTCCAGGCCTTTTCCATCACTATATTGATCTCCGCTACAGTAGCATCTTTAAACATAATAAATAGCTTTATGCATGAATCAGGCTAACAAAAATCTTTGCCCGGTACGCAACCGCGCACCAGGAGGCCAGTGAAGTTCTTACAAAATTCTCTAATGCAGTCAGGATACTGCCAGGCAAGTATAAAATGATACGATCAGTACAAGGTGAGCCGCCTCAGTAAGGCGGCCCATCATGTACTAAGCTTTAAAGATAATTATTTACGAGCGTAAGATTCAAATAATCCGGCAATACGGGTCTTGTGCGGATACCTTCATTGATGATCTCCAATATCCTTTCGCGCTCTTCACCGATCAACCGGAGGCGTGGAGCCCTTACATATTCAGAGCCAATGCCTGCCTGGGTAGAGGCCAGCTTGATATACTGAACCAATTTGGGATGGATATCGAGGTCCAGCAATGGCATGAACCAGCGGTAGATGGCCGCAGCCTCTTCCAGCTGACCCGCTTTTACCAGGCGGTAAATAGCCACTGTTTCGCGGGGGAATGCATCTACCAGGCCAGCTACCCAGCCATCGGCGCCCATCACCAGCTCTTCCATAGCCAGCGGATCCACACCACACAATATTTTGAACCGGTTGCCAAAACGATTGATCATCCGGGTTACATTCGATACGTCACGGGTAGACTCCTTTACAGCCCCGATGTTCTGGCATTCGGCCAGTTCTTCGAAGATATCCAGGGTGATCTCTATTTTATAATCCACCGGATTGTTGTACACAATGATTGGCAGATCGGTAGATTGGGCTACCGTTTTCAGGTAAGCTACTGTTTCCCGGTGATCGCTTTTATAGCGCATGGGAGGCAGCAACATCAATCCATGAGCGCCCCATTTGGCTGCCAGGGCAGCCTGCTGTACGGCTTCACGGGTTGAACCTTCTGCAATATTGATCAGCACAGGTACCTGCCCGGCCGTTTTTTGCAGCGCTGTTTTAACCAGTATTTCTTTCTCAGGGGTAGTCAGCACACTGGCTTCGCCCAGTGACCCTCCCAGGATAACGCCATCAACACCGGCCTCCAGTTGGAAAGCCAGGTTCTTTTCAAAAAGAGGGATATCCAATTCATCTTCCGGTGTAAACTGTGTAGTTAGTGCAGGAAAAACACCTTTCCATTCAAAATGCATGGGCTAAAAATTTGATAACAAAACTACGGCGCTACAGATTGATTTATTTTGCGGTATTTAATCAGTTTTAGTACAAAATTCTCCAAACTAACCAGCTACTACTTCCCCCTCCAGGTCATAGTCATAGGCCTTCGTGATCTTCACATACACAAATTCACCGGGAGTTAACCGTTTTGTGCTATTGATGATCACTTCGTTGTCTACTTCTACACTATCAAACTCTGTACGGCCCAGGTAGCGGCCTGATTCTTTCTTATCAATAAGCACTTTGAAGGTTTGCCCCACCTTCTCCTGGTTCTTCTCAAAACTGATCTCCTGCTGCACTTCCATGATCTCCTGCGCACGAGCTTCCTTTTCTTCCTGGGGAACATCATCTACCAGTCCATGGGCCGATGTGCCTTCTTCGTGTGAGTAAGTGAAGATACCTACCCTGTCAAACCGGTGCTGCCGCAGGAAGTCTTTTACATCTTCCACATCCTGCGCCGTTTCGCCCGGAAATCCGGTGATCAGCGTAGTACGCAGGCAGATGCCGGGCACTTTTTCGCGAATGGTAACGATCAGTTCATCCATCTCAGCTTTGGTGATCTGGCGGCGCATGGCCTTCAGCATCGGGTCGCTGGCATGCTGCAGCGGCATATCGAGGTATTTGCAGATATTGTCTCTTTCACGAATGACATCCAGTATCTCCAGGGGGAATTTGGATGGATAAGCATAATGCAGCCTGATCCACTGCAGCCCTTTTACATCGGCCAGCTTGTGCAGCAGCTCGGGCAACATCCGCTTTTTGTAAATATCAAGTCCGTAATAAGTAAGCTCCTGCGCTATCAGCATCACTTCTTTCACACCCATTTGTACCAGCCGCTCGGCTTCTGCTACCAGTTGCTCTATGGGCCTGCTTACATGCGTACCACGCATCAGCGGAATAGCGCAGAAAGAACAGGTGCGGTTACAGCCTTCCGATATCTTCAGGTAGGCATAATGTTTGGGAGTTGCCAGGAGGCGCTCTCCTATTAATTCGGCTTTATAATCAGCTTCAAATTGCTTCAGGATAAGGGGCAGTTCCATGGTGCCAAAATAGGCATCCACTTCGGGTATCTCTTCTTCGAGGTTGTTCTTGTAGCGTTCACTCAGGCAACCCGTCACATACACTTTGTCCAGTTTGCCTTTGCGCTTCAATTCTACCTGGTCCAGTATGGTGTTGATGGATTCCGCTTTGGCCTTGTCAATAAAACCACAGGTATTTACCACTACAATGTTGTGGTCGAGCCGGCTGTTCTCATGTACCACATCAATTTCATTGGCTTTGAGCTGCCCGCTCAGCACTTCACTGTCTACCATGTTCTTGCTGCAGCCCAGGGTAATAATATTGACCTTATCTTTTTTTAGTGACCTCGTTTTCATAATAATATAAGCCGGCAAAGGTAGGAAGGATATGGCGAATAGGGTAATTAAGTTGGGGTGTTGCCGCCGGGTGTGGAACATTTGGCACAATATTTATATATCCTCCTGTAAATGAACAAAGCATGAAGAAAGTAACCATTATTGCAGTAGCTATGATCTGTTTGCTCACCCTTACGCAAACAGCCTTTTCCCAATCAACCGGCAGCACTTACCGCACAGCCCTCGGCGCCAAAATGTATTTTGGAGATGGCAGTACCGGTGGTATCAACATTAAACATTTCCTGAATAACAAGGGGGCTATTGACGCCTCTCTCCTGTTTGAAAGAGGCTTCCTGGGCCTGGAAGGGTTGTACGAATGGCATGACAATATCAATGGCGCCCAGGGCCTGAAATGGTATGTGGGTGGCGGTGGCCTGATCTTTTTCCCAACACGGGATAAATATGGCGATGATGTAGTATTTGCCCTCCGTGGTACACTGGGCCTCGATTACAAATTCACCGGCGCACCTATTAACGTATCCTTTGACCTCAACCCGGTATTCAACCTCGCGCCTTCTACCGACTTTGATTTCTGGGCAGGTCTGGCTTTCAGGTTTACCTTCTAAGCATCAGCTCATTGCTGATAATGTAGCAAGGAAAAGGGTGAGCCGCTTTTGGAAAGCGACCCACCCTTTTCTTATTTAATTCCAGCTAAAGGCTACGAACCTAACAGCTAATTCCTTTTACTTATTCTCCAGGCTAAACAGGCTATCGACAAACTCGTGTTTATCAAACACCAGCAGGTCTTCCATCTTCTCGCCCATGCCGATAAACTTTACTGGTATCTTAAACTGGTTGGCAATGGCCAGTACCACACCACCTTTGGCCGTACCATCCAGCTTGGTGATGGCCAGGGCCGTCACATCCGTAGCAGCCGTAAACTGCCGCGCCTGCTCCAGCGCATTTTGTCCTGTGGATCCGTCCAGCACCAGCAATACTTCATGGGGTGCTTCGGGAATATGTTTTTGAATTACCCGTTTGATCTTGCTCAGTTCGTCCATCAGGTGGGCCTTGTTGTGCAGGCGGCCGGCTGTATCAATGATCACCACATCGGCGCCTTTGGATACACCACTTTGTACCGTATCGAAGGCCACAGAAGCCGGATCGGCCCCCATACCTTGTTTTACGATGGGTACACCTACGCGGTCACTCCAGATGGTGAGTTGATCTACTGCCGCGGCCCGGAAGGTATCAGCCGCTCCCAGTAATACAGATTTGCCTGCTTTCTTGAAATTATAGGCCAGCTTACCAATAGTGGTGGTCTTACCCACACCGTTTACCCCTACTACCAGGATCACATAAGGTTTGGCAGGCAATGTGGAAGCAAACGTGTAGGATTCCGCTTCGGGGGCATCTACCAATATGTTTTCCATCTCCTGCTGCAGGATACCGTTGAGCTCGCTGGTGTTAAGGTATTTGTCCTTCGCCACCCGCTTTTCAATACGGTCAATGATCTGTACCGTAGTTTCGATACCTACATCGGCGCTTACCAGCGCTTCTTCCAGGTTATCCAGTACTTCATCGTCTACAGAACTCTTGCCGGCAATGGCTTTGGTAAGCTTTGATAAAAAACCTGACTTGGTCTTTTCCAGTCCCTGGTCGAGGGTTTCCTTCTCTTTTTTGCCGAATAATTTGTTGAACAGGCCCATACTGCTGTAAAGGTTTAATGAATACAAAAAGCTGTTCTGACTACAGAACAGCTTTTAATATTGTACTTACAAATCCAACTTACTTTTGAGCTAAGTATTCTTTTACCTTATCCTTGTGCACAATAGCTTCTTTAAAAGTATATGCACCAGTTTTAGGGCTGCGTACCGCACGGATCACTTTGGTCCAGTTCTTTGCTTCTGCAGCAAGTTTGGGGTCCTTCTTGATCGCGGTTTTAGCTGACTTTGCCATGATTCTTTAATTTGAAAATATGTTAATTTGAAAATTTGAAAATGACGGGTTTGCATTATTCACGGATAGCCTGCGCACAACCGTACATTTAGCAAATTCGCTCACTTATTTAATTTCCTTGTGAACCGTTACCTTCTTCAGGATCGGGTTGAACTTCTTCAATTCCAGACGCTCTGGATTGTTCTTTTTGTTCTTGGTGGTGATGTAGCGGCTGGTACCGGGCTGACCACTGGTTTTGTGCTCAGTGCACTCCAGGATCACCTGTACTCTGCTTCCTTTCTTTGCCATTGTTATAGACTTTTACGTTAAGTTAGATTTTTACGCCTTTGGCCCTCAACTCTTTTACCACACTGTTCAGACCGTTCTTGTTGATGGTACGGATACCTTCAGTAGACAGTTTCAGGGTAATCCATTTGTCTTCTTCAGCGAAAAAGAAACGTTTGGTCTGCAGGTTAGGCAGAAAACGGCGCTTTGATTTGATATTCGAGTGGGAAACGCGGTGCCCAGACACTGGAACTTTACCTGTTACCTGACATACTCTTGCCATGACTTCAAAAATTTAGGACGGCAAAGGTAGCGATTAGCAGTGAATACTTAAAAAGAAAATTGATGTTTTTACAATAAAGATTGTCCACAGTGTGAATTTCGGGGAAAATTGTCAGGATCAGGGGGTTAGTGGGTCGAAATTATTTTTTGAGGATCAGGACCAAAGAGATCACCGAAGCGATAATGGCTATTAACTGGGCCAGGGAAGTAAAATAAATGGTTTTCGACAGATCAGCCTTTAGGTTGGCTAATTCTTCTTTGGTGGCGAATTTGGTATCCAGGTGGGAAAACTCCTGTCTCATATACTCCCGCATACGTCCAAATTCCTGATCCATATGCTCAGCAATATGCTTTATGTCTTTTTGCACTATTTGTTCTATATGTTTATGTTTATCAGCCACTTCTTCTTTTACTACCTCATGAATGACCTCTACCAATTCCTTCGCTTCTGCTTCCTGCAATTTTAGGTCCTTCCTAAAAATATCGTATAACCTGAGATTTACTGTACCCATAAAGTTAGTCCAATTTTACGATTAAAGCCTTTTACCCTACAAACATAACATTATTTTAGTATTTATAAAAATCACCATAAGTAAAATATCTATACCCGCAAGTCTATGAAAAACAGGCTGATAATTAATAATTCCTTAATTTAAAGTTCCTTTTACCTGACACATCTTTGGTAAAAGGCTATTCTAAATGACACTAATGAAAAGGAAAACCATTGCAAGAGATATCAGCTGGCTATCATTTAATGCAAGGGTATTACAGGAAGCAGCCGACCCCAGCGTGCCCCTCCGCGAAAGGATCAAATTCCTGGGCATCTTCTCTAATAATATGGACGAATTCTTCCGGGTGCGGGTGGCCACCCTCAAACGCATGACGGAAATGGGCAGCAAACTCCGGAATATGCACCTGGAGCAGTCTCCCGATCGTATCCTGGACCAGATCCAGCAGATCGTACTGGAACAGCAGGCGGAATTCAACCAGATATGGGAAACCGTTCGCAAAGACCTCGCCCGCGAAAAGATCTACCTGGTCAATGAAAAACAGCTGAATAAAGACCAGCAGAAGTTTGTGCAGACCTATTTCGAGGAAGAAGTACGCTCCAATATCATCCCCCTGATGGTGGAAAGTATTCCCCAGTTTCCCTACCTGCGCGATAAATCTATTTACCTGGGCGTGGTATTGTCCCGCAAGGATGCCACTCTGCGACGCAAATATGCTGTCATAGAAGTGCCCTCCAAAGCTATTGGCCGCTTCACCAAACTGCCCTCCCCCGACGGAGAGCACCATATCATCCTGCTGGAAGATGTGATCCGCTACAACCTGAAAAGCATCTTCTCCTACTTTGGCTACGACCGCTACCAATCCTGGGTATTTAAAGTGACCAAAGATGCAGAGCTCGACCTCGATACCGACCTTGCTACCTCACTGATCCAAAAAATAGAAAAGGGCCTCAAGAACAGGCGCAAGGGCAAACCCGTACGCTTTGTGTATGACAAAGAAATGGACGACGGCCTCCTCGCCTACCTGATCAGAAAGCTCAATATCTCCCGGAAAGAAAGTGTAATACCCGGCGGGCGCATCCACAATTTCCGCCACTTTATGGACTTCCCCGATGTATTCCAGCGCAAAGGCCAGCGGAAGAAACCCTTCCAGCATCCCCTGCTGAAAAATACCATGCGGGTGACAGATACGATCCTGCAGACGGATGTGATGCTCAACTTCCCCTATCATTCTTTCAATCCCGTGATCGACCTGCTGCGTGAAGCAGCCATCGATCCCGATGTTACCTCTATCAAGATCACCGCCTACCGGCTGGCATCCAACTCCAAGGTGATCAATGCCCTCATCAATGCTGTACGTAACGGCAAGCATGTAACCGTGATGCTCGAGCTGAGAGCACGTTTTGATGAAGAGAACAACATCGAATGGAAAGAACGCCTCGAACTGGAAGGGGTAAAAGTTGTAATTGGTATTCCCAATATGAAAGTGCATGCCAAAATCTGCCTGATCAAAAAGCGGCAGAACAATCATACCATTCATTATGGCTTTGTAAGCACCGGCAACCTCAATGAGAAAACATCCTTTGTATACGGCGATCATTGTTTGCTGACAGCCGACCGCTTCATCATGGCAGATGTGAACCGCCTTTTCAATTACCTGGAAAAGCCCAGGGAAGGCATCAGGTTCCTGAAAGCCTGTAAAACATTGATCCCCTGCCCTACCAGTCTGCGCCGCGAACTGAATAAGCTCATCACCAAAGAGATCAGGAATGCACGTGCCGGTTTACCGGCCGGCATTACACTTAAGATGAATTCCCTGTCTGATGAAGAACTGATCACCCGCCTCTATGATGCAGCCAGGGCCGGCGTGGAGATCAAGCTCATCATCCGCGGTATCTTCTGCATGTACTCCGAAAGCAAAAAATTCAAGCAGCCTGTAAAGGCAGTGAGCATAATTGATGAGTTTCTCGAACATGCCCGGGTGTTCATCTTCCACAACAATGGAGATGAAAAAGTATTTATCTCCTCAGCCGACTGGATGGTGCGCAATCTCGACCACCGGGTAGAAGCCACTTGCCCTATAGTTGATGAGAATATTAAGAAAGTGTTGAAAAATATCCTTGAAATTCAATTGAGTGATAATGTAAAAGCCAGAATTTTGGACAATGATCTGAGCAACCGGTATGTGCGCGACAGAAAACAGAAGAAGGTCCGGTCGCAGGTAGAGATCTATAATTACCTGCATCAGAAAACCAGCGCTGTGCTGGGCATTGTGCAACCGCCTGTGGTACAGGCGGCTTCAGCAGTCTGATGCAGGCCGGCAAATTCATTCTTAAACTAATCCATGAGACTGGCGGCTATTGATATAGGAAGTAATGCGGCAAGATTGCTGATCTCCGATGTGAGTATGCAGGATAATGGCAAACCCCTGTTTCAGAAGATCAATCTAATACGGGTACCGCTTCGCCTGGGTTTTGATGTATTTGAACAGCAGGAGATATCCCCGGAGAAAGAAGCCATGATCATGAATACCCTCAAGGCCTACCGGCACCTGCTGGATGCGTATGAAGTACCCTACCTGAAAGCCGCTGCCACCTCCGCCATGCGCGATGCCGCCAATGCCGATCGTATCCTTCAACGGGTGAAAGAGGAGACAGGTATCGACATTGAGATCATTACCGGCGAAGCAGAAGCCTCCCTCATCTACGAGAACCATATTGCCGAAAACCTTGATAAGGACCACTCCTATCTCTATATTGACGTAGGCGGTGGCAGTACTGAACTTACCTTCTTTGCCGACAGTAAACTGGTATTCAAACGTTCCTTCAACATTGGTACCATCCGCCTGCTCAAAAAACAGGTAGAGGATGCCCAATGGGAGGAAATGAAAGACATGATCAAACGCGAAACCCGGGGTCATTACAATGATATGGTGGCCATCGGATCGGGTGGTAACATCAATAAAATATTCTCCATCTCCAAACGTAAGGAAGGTAAACCCCTTCAACTGGAACTACTCAAAGATTATTACAAAGAGTTCAGCAGTTTTACCCTGGCCGACCGGATGCGGCTGTACAGGCTGCGGGAAGACCGTGCTGATGTGATCGTACCCGCCCTGCAGATCTACATCAATGTAATGCGCTGGGCCAATATCACCGAAATATTTGTACCCAAGATCGGTTTGGCCGATGGACTCATACAGCACCTGTATGAAGAACTCAAAACGAAGCAAAAGTTGTCTGCTTTATAGTTTCGGGTTTAGAGTTTAGTGTTTCGGGTTCTTTAGGTGTCACAACTTAATTGTTTAAATAATTGTTGCTATCGTAGCGCTGCTTCGGTAACCAGCGGGTTAAAGCAGGTGAAACTTTCCCACAACGCGGCAGCAACCCGAAACCCGTAACACGATACCCGAAATTTCATACCTTTCCGCCCGCTTAACAAAAAATCACTCCCATGTCTGTTAATAAGGAAGTAAAAAGGATCACCACCAATACCTTGCAGAAAATGAAAAGCACGGGCGAGAAGATCTCCATGATCACGGCCTATGACTTTTCCTTTGGCAAAATATTCGATGCCGCCGGCATCGATGTGATCCTGGTAGGTGACTCTGCCTCCAATGTAATGGCAGGCCATGAGACCACCTTACCGATTACCCTCGACCAGATGATCTACCACGCCTCCTCGGTGATCAGGGGAGTGGAACGCTCGCTGGTAGTAGTAGACCTTCCCTTTGGTACCTACCAGGGCAATTCCAAGGAAGCGCTGGCCTCGGCCATCCGCATCATGAAGGAAACAGGCGCCCATGCGGTTAAACTGGAAGGGGGCGAAGAAATTGTAGAATCCATCAAACGCATCCTGGCAGCCGGTATACCCGTGATGGGGCACCTGGGATTAACGCCGCAGTCGATCTATAAATTTGGTACGTATACCGTGCGCGCCAAAGAAGAGGCCGAAGCCAATAAGCTGCGCAGCGATGCTAAAATATTGCAGGAGTCAGGCTGTTTTGCCATGGTACTGGAAAAGATACCAGCCCTCCTGGCCAAGGAAGTATCAGAAAGTGTAGCCATCCCCACCATTGGTATTGGTGCAGGCCGCCATTGCGATGGCCAGGTATTGGTGATGCATGACCTGCTAGGCATCAATACAGAATTCAAACCCCGCTTCCTGCGCCAATACCTCAATATGCATGAACAGGTAACCAACGCCGTTAAACACTACATTAAGGACGTCAA
Source organism: Paraflavitalea soli (assembly GCF_003555545.1). Classification (GTDB taxonomy): domain Bacteria; phylum Bacteroidota; class Bacteroidia; order Chitinophagales; family Chitinophagaceae; genus Paraflavitalea; species Paraflavitalea soli. Next base: position 3,382,094 of record NZ_CP032157.1, read on the forward strand.
AGATAGAGATTTTCCCAACGAGCAAGAACAGTATTAAGAGAATACAGGATACAGAATACAGAATATAGAATATAGAATATAGAATCCTTTGCTTCGCAGGCAGTCGGCAATCGGCAATCCTTTACTTCGTGGGTATAAGGAGATATGCCTATATAGCCTTCTTGTGTTCCACATTCCATGGCTTTCTCCGATAAATCCGTTAAATTAGGAGTAACCAAACAGGACTATCATGAGAAAACTATTTTTGCTGCTGGCATTAATTGCCAGCTCTTATCTGCTATCCGCACAAAACACCCTCTCCGGAACAGTAAAAGACGCCAAGACCAAAGAACCACTCGCCGGCGCCTCCATCAACATCAAAGGCACCAACCAGGGTACCATCTCCTCCAACACAGGCACTTTCACCCTCTCCGCTAAAAAAGGCGACATACTTATTATCAGGTATATCGGCTATGCCACTTCAGAAATAACGGTAGACAACCAGGCAACACTGGATATTGAATTGACGGCAGGTGCCGGCAACCTCGAAGAAATAACCATTGTGGGCAGCCGCAGATTAGGCCGCACGGCTATGGAAACCGCCGTACCTATCGACGTGATCGATATCAAAAGCATTGCCCGGCAAACCGGCAAGTTCGATATCAATAATATGCTCCAGTTTGCCACCCCTTCTTTCAATGCCAACAAACAATCCGGCTCCGATGGCGCCGACCATATTGATCCCGCCACCATCCGTGGTCTGGGTCCCGATCAAACCCTGGTATTGATCAATGGAAAAAGAAGGCACCAAAGCTCCCTCATCAACTTATTTGGTACCCGCGGCCGGGGCAATACCGGCACAGACCTCAATGCTATCCCCGCTGGCGCTATCGACCGGGTGGAAGTGCTGCGCGATGGCGCCTCTGCCCAGTATGGCTCCGACGCCATCGCAGGTGTGGTCAATGTGATCCTCAAATCATCGGTCAATGAATTTTCTGCCAATATCAATTCAGGTGTATACGATGCCAAAAAATACCGCACTGACAGGAAGTACGATGGCGAAAGCTTCCAGCTGAATGCCAACTACGGTACCCGCATTGGCGAGAAAGGATTTGTGAACTTCACAGCGGATTACCTCACCAATGCCAAGACCAACCGGGTGCCGCCGCCCGGAGCCGTTACTTATCGCCGGGAGTTTGGCGATGCCTCTGCAGAAAGTTTCAGCGCCTTCTTCAACAGTGAAATTCCCGTAGCCGCCAATACCTCCATATATGCCTTTGGTGGTACCACGCATCGCTTTACAGATGCTTTTGCCTGGTCGCGCGATGCCGATGACAACAGAAATGTAAAAGAGATCTATCCCAATGGCTTCGACCCACGCATACAATCGGCCATCGACGACAATTCTATTTCCGTAGGTATCCGCACCATGCACGATGGCTGGAATATCGACCTCAACAATACCTATGGCAAAAACAAGATGCACTATTATGTAGATGGTACCCTCAATGCTACCCTGCTGGCCAAATCGCCCACGCATTTCGATGCAGGCGGATTCTGGTTCTCTCAAAATACGACCAGCATTAACTTCTCTAAACCATTTGATGTGGCGGCCGGGCTCAACGTAGCTTTCGGCGCAGAATACCGGGTAGACCGCTACAATATCTTTGCCGGTGAAGAAGGCTCCTGGCAAAACTATGGGATCATCGATACGGTGATCAACAACCGGGTGGTAAAATATGATAAGCTGGAAAGACCTGCCGGCTCACAAGGCTTTCCCGGCTTCCAGCCCCGCAACGAGGTCAATGCCAGCCGCACCAACTTTGGCAGTTATGTAGATGTGGAACTGGATGTAAGCAAGGCCTTCCTGTTATCCGGCGCCGTGCGGTATGAAAAGTACAGCGACTTTGGCAGCACCCTCAATGGCAAACTGGCCACCCGCGTCAAAGTAGCGCCGGGGTTTAACCTGCGCGCATCCGTGAGTACGGGCTTCCGTGCCCCCTCCCTGCAGCAAACCTATTTCAATACCATTTATACCAACTTCGAGCAAGGAGTTCCCATCGAGATATTACTGGCCAACAACCTCAGCACGGTAACCCGCACGCTGGGCATACCACCATTGAAAGAAGAAAAATCAGTAAACCTGAGCGCCGGTTTTACTGCCAAACCCGTCAACAACCTTACGCTTACCGTGGATGGTTACCTCATCAATGTAAAAGACCGCATCGTGCTCACCGGCACTTTCGACCAGAGTGATCCGGATATTGGCAGCGACCTGGCAGCACTGGGTGTCGGCGCCGCCAACTTCTTTACCAATGCCATCGACTCCCGCAATATTGGCCTGGATGTGATCATTACACACAGCGGGCGACTGGGTGATGGCCGGTTAACCACTACCCTGGCAGGCAATTTCAATAAACTCACCATCGAAAGCATTCATACCAGCCCCAAGCTGGTGGGCAAAGAAGACAATTACCTCAGCGCCCGGGAAAAATCATTCATTATCGCCTCTGCCCCCAAAAGCAAGATCAACCTGACTGTCGACTATACCATCGCAAAATTCAGCGCCACGGCTCGCCTGGTACGCTTTGGCGAAGTGACCCTGCTGGGCTACGATGACAAACCCAATGTATACGATCCCAAAGTGACCACCGACCTCACGCTGGGCTACCGTATTTCCAGGAATATAGCGCTGTATGCCGGCGCCGACAACCTGTTCAATGTATATCCCGATAAGCAGGACCAGGAAAATACCGAAGAAGGCGGCCTGTGGGATTCTGTGCAAATGAATTTCGGCGGCCGTCACTATTTTGCCCGCCTGAGCTTTACGTTCTAAAAACATAGAATACAGGATACAGAATTTAGAATACAGAATTTAAGCCCGGAACAGAGCCCGAATAATAGAAACTGAAAACAGCATAGCGCCCAGGCAGTTCCTTTGCAACTTCATTTTTCTATGATGCCGGCTGTTATTCCGTATTCTACATACTGGATTCTATATTCTGTATTCTATAGTCTGCATTCTATTTCGTCTTCGTACTTTTGCCCTCTTAACAAAAAAACATGATGGATTTTCTTGCCTCGCTGAAAATACAAGCGAATAATGCCGGGGTGTCAACCGGCAAAGCATGGATCAATACGACAGGCACGCCCATTCAATCCCATTCCCCGGTGGATGGTAAGCTCATCGGCACCGTACAACCCGCCGATCGGGCAGGTTATGAAGCCGTGATCACCAAAGCCGAAGAAGCTTTCCTGGCCTGGCGCCAGTGGCCCGCCCCCAAGAGAGGGGAAGTGGTGCGCCAGATAGGCGAAGCCCTCCGTCAATACAAAGAGCCGCTGGGCAAATTAGTGTCTTATGAAATGGGCAAAAGCCTGCAGGAAGGATATGGCGAAGTACAGGAAATGATCGACATCTGCGATTTTGCAGTAGGACTTTCCCGCCAGTTGCATGGCTTCACCATGCACAGTGAGCGGCCCGCCCACCGCATGTACGAGCAATGGCATCCCCTGGGTATTGTAGGTATTATCTCCGCCTTCAACTTCCCCGTGGCGGTATGGAGCTGGAATACCATGCTGGGCTGGGTATGTGGTAATGTGTGTGTGTGGAAACCATCAGAAAAAACACCCCTTTGCGCAGTAGCCTGTCAGCATATCATTGCCGAAGTATTTGCTAAAAATAATGTACCGGAAGGTGTAAGCGGGCTGATCATTGGCAACCGCGATGCCGGTGAATGGATGGCTGCCGACGGCCGGATACCCCTCGTATCAGCCACCGGCTCTACCCGCATGGGCAAAGCAGTAGGAGCTGCCGTAGGCGCCCGCCTGGGCAAGGCCCTGCTGGAACTGGGCGGTAACAATGCCATCATCATTTCCAAAGATGCGGACCTCGACATCGCCCTGCGTGGCGCAATCTTCGGTGCGGTAGGTACGGCCGGACAACGTTGTACCACCACCCGCCGCCTCATCATCCACGAATCTGTTTATGATACAGTAAAGAATAAACTGGTAAGTGCTTACAAGCAACTCAGCATTGGCGATCCCCTGGATGAAAAGAACCATGTAGGCCCCCTCATCGATACAGATGCCGTACGCCTCTACAGTCAATCCATTGAAGCCTGCAAAAAGGAAGGCGGCACTTTCATTGTGGAAGGCGGTGTGCTGGAAGGCAAGGGCTACGAAAGCGGCTGTTATGTAAAACCCTGTATTGCCGAAGCGCAACCCGGGTATGCCATTGTACAGCACGAAACCTTTGCACCGATCTTATACCTGTTGAAATACAAGACCCTCGAAGAAGCCATCGCTATTCAGAATGGCGTACCGCAGGGGCTCTCTTCCTCCATCATGACCCTCAACCTACGCGAAGCAGAACAATTCCTCTCCTATGCCGGCAGCGATTGCGGCATTGCCAACGTGAATATTGGCACCTCAGGAGCAGAGATCGGCGGTGCTTTTGGAGGGGAAAAAGAGACCGGTGGCGGACGGGAAAGCGGCAGTGATGCCTGGAAAGCCTATATGCGCCGGCAAACCAATACCATCAATTATTCCACCCAACTGCCTTTGGCACAGGGCATTAAATTCGATCTATAAGAAAAGAATACAGAATTTAGAATCCAGTATACAGAAGAAATACAGGGGCCGACCAGGCAAACCCGCAAAAGCTTCTGGATACTGGATTCTGTATTCTACATTCTGTCTCTTTTCCCCCATACTATTTTGTCGTCCAATTCGTTAGTAATGGTTGGAAAGCTACCTCTTTATGAAAAAATTGTTTACCCTGTTATCCTTTTTGGTGATCGTTTCTTCCGGCTTTGCCCAGCTCAGGCTGGCCGTGCTCGCTGGTCCCCATTCCGCTTCCATTGATGAAAAGAACAGTATTCCGGGCTGGGATGCCAAAGTAAAGCCCTTCTATACCAGTCGTGGCGGCTTTAATGCCGGTTTCCTGGCAGAAATACCTCTCAACCGCACCGGCAACCTGGCCCTGCAGCCTGGTTTCTTTTATATGTCCAAGGGCAGGAAGTTCCAGCAGGCTTTTGATACTTCCGTAGTCCATACGGACACCTTATCCCTTAAAAGCAATTTCTTTCTCAATTACATCGATATCCCCATCAACCTCACGTATAAAATGCCCCTTGGTAAAAAGGGTAAGTTCTTTGTAAGTGCAGGCCCCTATATCAGCTTCTTCTACAATGGCAAGACCAAATCGGAATTATTGGTGGCGCCCACCGATACCACGCTCAAGTTTAGCAAGGCAGAAGATGATATCGAAGTAGGTAAGGGTAAGAACAAGGCAAAAACCTTCGATTTTGGTATCAATGGAAGGGCGGGCTTTGAATTGGGCAACGTCATCCTCTCTGGCTTCTACAGTCAGGGCCTCAGCAATTTCTTCGAAGCTGATTATGATGGCACTTTCAAACACAAGGTGATCGGCGCTTCCATCGGTTTCTGGCTCAGCAAGGCAAAACCGCCTGCCCCGCCCAAACCCAGGGATAAGGACAAGGATGGTATACCCGACGACCAGGATGCCTGCCCCACCCTGCCCGGTACAGCGCTCACCAATGGCTGCCCGGATAAAGATGGGGATGGTATTGCCGATCATGTAGACAAATGCCCCGAAATACCCGGTGTAGCGGCTTATAAAGGCTGCCCCATACCCGATACAGATAAGGATGGTGTGAATGACAAGGAAGACAAGTGTCCTACAGAAGCCGGTCCTGCCTCCAATAATGGCTGTCCCCTGCCCAAACCTGAGCCGGATACCGATGGCGATGGCGTGATCGACAAGGAAGACAAATGCCCTACAGAAGCTGGCCCCAGGGCCAATAATGGCTGTCCGGTGATCCGGCAGGAAGCCATTGAAAAAGTAAACTATGCAGCCCGCAACATATTATTCCAGAAAGGCAGTGAAAACCTGGCCGGCAGCTCCCATACAGCATTGCTGGATGTGATCGCCATCCTTCAAAAGAACCCGGCGCTTCACCTGACCATTGATGGGTATACCGATAATAGCGGTCAGGCGGCTAAAAACCTGCAGTTATCGCAGAAACGGGCCGATATGGTGAAGAAATACCTGACCGACAGGGGTATTGCTGCCGACAGGCTGAAAGCAACCGGTAATGGATCGGCCAAACCTATTGCTGATAACTCAACCGAGGAAGGCCGTACCAAAAACAGGCGTGTGGAACTCAAACTGGTCGAATAACCTGCTGCTACGAAATATTCATAGGCCATTCATGTAATCTTCCGGCATGAATGGCCTTCTTTTTATACTTTGGGCACAGGATTAGTTGAGACAGCAGGAAGTTACTGCCGACTGCCGATTGCCGGCTCATCGCCGAATAAATAACGTTAATAAATAGTAAAAAACAAGATATTTGCGACTTTGCAACAAACGCATCAGGTAAGAAAAACATCTGAGAGTAAGTAATAAATCAATCACAATGATTAAACCGGTAAAAGTTACAGGGCTGGCTGTCGCCCTTGTGTTGACAGGATTCATCTCGCAGGCTCAACAGGATAACCATACGCAAACAGAAGAATTACCCAAAGGCTGGCATTTGCTGGATAAGGCGAAAGATGGTTATTATGGCATCAGTGTAGACAAGGCCTATGAATTCATCAAGTCCAAGAAATTAAAAGGCAAAACAGTAGTGGTAGCCGTTATCGACTCCGGTGTGGATACCCTGCACGAAGACCTGAAAGATATATTGTGGAAAAATCCCAAAGAGATACCGGGCAATGGCATCGACGATGACGGCAACGGTTATGTAGATGATGTGTATGGCTGGAACTTTATCGGTAACAAAGACGGCCGCAACCTTAAGCAGGATTCTTATGAAGGCGCCCGTGTGTACCACAAACTGAAACCCAAGTACGACGGCAAGAAAATCGATCCTGCTACTTTAAAAGGTGATGACCTGGCCGAATACCATATGTGGCTCAAAGCAAAGTCGCGCATTGAAGGCGGCGATGGCGAACCACAGATCGATCTGGGGTTGCTGAAACGCCTGCTCAAAGGCGCCAAGAAAGGCGATAGCATCCTGCAGGTAGCTTTAAGCAAAGAAACATTCACCGGCAACGACCTGGATACCATGACGGCTGCCGATCCTGTAGCCAAAGCAGCCCGTGAAAACCTGCTCTATCTCTTCCGCGCCAACCAGCGTATGGACCAAACCAATAAGGACCTCATTGGTGATTTTGATGAATTTGTAAGCGGTGAAGAAAGGAAAGCAGAAGCCAAAGACAAAGTGCCCCCCAGCTACCGGGCCGACATTGTGGGCGATAACGAAGACGATATCAATGATAAATATTACGGCAATCCCGATGTAATGGCCTCTACCCCCTTCCATGGCACCCACGTAGCCGGTATCATCGGCGCCGTGCGCAACAATGGCAAGGGTATGGACGGTGTAGCCGACAATGTGCGCATCATGATGATCCGTGCCGTGCCCGATGGTGATGAGCACGATAAAGACATTGCCCTGGCTATCCGCTATGCGGTAGACAATGGCGCAAAGATCATCAACATGAGTTTTGGTAAGGATTTCTCTCCCCGGAAGAAATGGATCGATGAGGCTGTAAAATATGCTGATACCAAAGGTGTATTACTGGTACATGCGGCAGGTAACGATGCCAAGAATGTAGATACTGCCGACAACTTTCCCAATCCCGTATCCGTGGATGGTAAGACAAAAGCTACCAATTGGATCACCGTTGGGGCCAGTGGCGACCCCAAAGCAGGTGGCATCACGGCTTCTTTCTCCAACTATGGTAAAAAAGAAGTAGATGTGTTTGCACCCGGTGTAAAGATCTATTCCACCATTCCCGGCACCACCACCTATGGTAATGCACAGGGAACCAGCATGGCCTCACCGGTAGTAGCCGGCGCAGCGGCCTTCCTGCTGGAATATTTCCCTTACCTCACCCCCGAGCAGATCAAATACTGCCTGGAAAAATCAGCCCAGGCTCCTCCTGACAAGGTAAATAAACCCGGTACTGATGAGGAAGTAAACCTGTCTGAGATCAGCAAGACCGGTGGTGTGATCAATGTATACGAAGCCGCCAAGATTGCAGCCACCCTGCAGCCTGCCAAAGCAGCTCCGCAGAAGAAGACACCCAAACCTACTTTGCAGAATAAGAAGGGGTAAGGCAGTCAATAGATCATAAGTTTGAAAAGCGTTTACCGGTAACATGGTAAACGCTTTTTTCTTGTCAACTCTTTTCAATAGCTTTAGCTAAACAATCCAACTATGGTCAGCCGGAAAGAAGTCTCGATGCCGGAATCTTTTATGCGTTATGTCAACGCTGTTGCTGAGAACAACCTGGAAGATGCCTTACGAAAGAATACCAGGCGCTTTCGCAAAATGCTGAAGAACATTCCTAAAAAGAAGATCAACTATGCCTACGCGGAAGGCAAATGGACGTTGAAAGAGCTGTTGCAGCATATTGTCGATGCCGAAAGGGTGTTCGTGTTCCGGGCGCTGCATTTTGCCCGAAAGGACACCGTTCCCCTGCCCGGCTTCGACGAGAATGTATGGGCCATTACCGCCAAAGCGCCCAAACGCAGCTGGGGCGACCTGGTAGATGAATTCACTGCCCTGCGTGTGTCTACGGAGCTATTCTTCCAATCATTCGATGAAGACCAGCTGCTGGCCACCGGCACTGCCAACAACAATCCCATGAGCGTTGTCGGCCTCGGTTTCGTTTGTGCCGGACATGTAGCCCATCATATGAACATCATTAAAGAACGTTACCTGAATGAATATCCCGCGAAGAAGGCGGTGAAGAAGAAAGGAAGCAAAAAGAACCAGGGATTAGGTTTTAGCTCTTAGCGGTTAGCTATTGGCGATTAACAGCCTCATGTCTTTTGTATGGCTAAATGCTAATTCCTAACAGCTAACTCCTCCCCTGAATACGAAATCTTATTGCCTTTTGCTCGTAGCTCAAAGCTCACCGCTCGCAGCTTGCTTTTGAATGCTTTTCGTAAACCATGCATACAACTCCTTCATTTCCCCATGCTGTTCCAGCAAGGCCATATGCTTTTCAATGGTAGGTGTATCATACCGTATGGCCGGTCCGGTTTGAGCATCCTGGGGCGACATATACTGCAACCGTTCTGCCACCTGCACGATCAGCGGATGCAACAGGGAGAAATCGGCGCCCTCCGCCTGGCAGTACCGCTCCGCCAACGTATACAAATGATTGGTAAAGTTGCTCACCATCACTGCTGCCACATGCAGTTTCAACCGCTGTTCATCACTGGCCACACCCACCTGGGTAGAAAGGCTTAGCGCCAGGTCACGCAGCAAGGCAAGGTCGTCCGGTGTGTTGGCATCTATCAGCAGGGGAATGTCTGGCAACTGCTCCATTTCCTTGCGCAAGCTTTGTAAAGGATAGAAAATACCGTACCGTGTACTGGCAACTTTCAACACCTCTTTCGATACCGATCCGGCAGTATGCACCACCAGTTTATCTTGCAGAGGCAGGGAAGCCGCCACAGATGCTATAGCAGCATCGGCCACGGCAATGATGTACAGATCGGCATGGGGATCCAGGTGATCCATATCCGTGGTATAAGCAGCCTGCAGTTCAGCCGCCAGTTGTTGGGCATGTATCGCTGACCTCCCATATACCTGCACCACTTCATGCCCTGCTGCTGTTATTTTCCGGCCCAGTATCGTAGCCACATTACCCGTACCGATCAATCCTATGCGCATAATTTACTTTGTGTTGCAAGCTAAGGAAAAACGGCAATCGACAAATCGGCAGTCGTGAATCGGCAGTCGGCAGTTCCCGCTATGGCGGGACAAGCTGTGCATCGTTTACCACTGTGAAACATTCCAGGCAAACGTGTATTTAGCCCCATCGGGGCTACCGCTTTGTAGAAAACATATTCAAAGGTTTTTGTGCGCTGTAGGCGCACCCCTTAAGGAGCGTCACCTACGGCGCCGCATTGAACACGCAACATGTTGCTACAAAGCTATTGCACCTAAAGGTGCAAAAATGCACCGTTCAACCTGCCAACATATCAACTAACTTGCACTCCATTCTATATTCTAAATTCTGTATTCTACATTCTCCTCCTCCCATGACTTTCGCACAAAAACTGGTCGTCAACTATATCCGGGCAAGGTTCAACATGCTGTCGCTTGTTTCCACTAAGCGGGCAGCCCGAAAGGCATTCGACTTATTTTGCACGCCCCTGCGCAAATCAAAGAAGAAAACGCCGCCCATATTTGAACGGGCCGAACAATTGTCTTTTTCCCTGGAAGGCATCACCGTTCGGGGCCATCGCTGGAACCATCCACAGCCCCATAAAGCCCTCATCATTCACGGCTTTGAATCTACCTCCAAAAACTTTGATCGCTATATTACACCCCTTATCCGCAAGGGTTATGAGGTGCTGGCCTTTGATGCGCCTGCGCATGGCAACTCCGGGGGCAAACAGATCACCCTACCCCTGTACATCTGCACCCTGCAGGAAATTTACCGGCTGTATGGTCCCATACAACATTTTATGGCCCATTCCCTGGGTGGCCTCGCCCTGGTGCATTTTATAGAGACCATCCCGCATGATGCCCATACCCGGCTGGCCCTCATAGCCCCGGCCACCGAAACCACCACCGCCATCGACTCATTTTTCAAATTCCTCGACCTCCGGCCGGCCATCCGCCAAGACTTCGACCAGCTGATCTTCGATAGATCAGGCTACTGGCCTTCTCATTTTTCCATACGCCGGGCCATGCAGCAGGTACAGGCGCAGGTACTGTGGTTCCATGATGAGCAGGATGAGCTTACGCCCCTCTCCGATGCCCTGAAGGTGCGGGATGACCAGCATCCCCATCTTTCCTTTGTCATTACCCACGGGCTGGGGCACCGGGCGATTTATCGCGACAACAAGGTTGTGAAACAGGTTATTGAGTTCTTATAACACTTTTTTGCATTGCATGCGTCGCTCTTCGTTGTTCTTTTGTCTTGATACAAAAGAACCAAAAGATCAAGGCTGCAGAGATAAAAGCTACAATTCCCCGACTGACGCTACAAAGAACGAAGTCTAAAGCCAGGCTTTAGTACTGCTCTGATCGATTCTGCCGCTCAGCTTTTGTGCTTATATCATCATCGTTCTTTGCTTAACGCGTCCGCGGGGGAATTGCTTAACGCTTTTCTCTCTGAGGCCGTCTGCCTACTATCGGTAAATTGCTGCAATAACTGTCAACGAGGCTTAAAATTGAAGAAACATATAAAAGCCTCCAAGCCACAGTGCGAGCGTGTAGCTGTGCTTTAGCTCCCCAAAAAAGTAAGCCGCCAATTATCAACCATTTAAAGCTAAGGCTGCCAGTAATAAATAAGCACCACCGAACCTGGGGAGGAGTGGCTCGTCAGGCCGCGCGGAGCGATCGGGCCTGACTTGACTTTTTGGTTCTTTTGCGTCAAGGCAAAAGAACAGAAAAAGCCAGACACGCAGTGTCAAAACAAGCTAGCGCGCAGCGCAAAACAAAAGCACTATCCAATTTTATCCAAAGATCATATCATTTTAACGTTCATCTATATTCCTGCCGCCTGAAAGGCTAAAAATCTTATATTGAAACCAGTTTCATCAACGATTATTTTTTTTTATCATTTGAACCAGATCTCACGGAGAAAATTCCTGCAGCACAGCAGCCGGCTGGCTGGCGGCGCCTATCCCGCCATGATGGCCATGGGTCTTTTACAAGAAGCGCCCGCCCATCCCTTTCACCTGCCGGGCGATGCCAAAGGTGAACACATCATTATTTTAGGCGCAGGCCTGGCCGGACTCACCGCCGCTTATGAACTCCAGAAACTGGGCTATCGCTGTACCATCCTGGAAGCCCGGGAAAGGGCCGGCGGACGCTGCTGGAGTGTGCGCAAGGGATCGGTAACCACCGAAACCGGACAGCCCACACAAAAAGCAGCTTTTGAAGAAGGGCTTTATTTCAATGCCGGACCTTCCCGCATTCCCCATCACCACCAGATCACCTTACAATATTGCAAAGAGCTCAATGTGCCTTTGCAGGTGTATAATAATGTCAATGAATCCGCCTATTATTTCAGTGAGGGCAAAGGGCCGTTGAGTAATAAAAAGATAAGGGTGCGTGAAGTACACAATGATGTGCGCGGCTACCTGAGCGAGCTGCTGGCCAAAGCCGTGGACAGTCACCAGGTGGATGCCGCCCTCACCAAGGAAGATGCCCAAAAGGTGGTGGAATACCTGCGGGCCGAAGGCGGGCTCGACCTCGATAAACTCTACAAAGCCTCCGCCCGGCGTGGTTATGTAGAAGCACCGGGGGCGGGTGAAAAAGCAGGCCGTATTGCCGATCCACATACCTTATCCGCCATTGTGAGTTCAGGACTGCTCGATCCCGATTTTTACAATGTGGCCGAGTATACCTACGAACTACAGATGACGATGTTCCAGGCGGTGGGTGGTATGGACATGATCGCCAAGGCATTCGAAAAGAAACTGACTACCCTCATTCAGTTCAACGCAGCTGTTACCGCCATCCGCAATACAGAGAAAGGCGTGCAGGTCAATTACAAAACACCTGCTGGCGATAAAAGCCTGCAGGGAGATTACTGTATCTGTACCATTCCCCTGCCCGTATTGAGTAATATAGACCATAACTTTTCATCCGGGGTAAGCCGGGCCATCGATTACGCCAATTATATCAAGACCGGTAAGATCGGCCTGCAGTTCAAGCGGCGTTTCTGGGAAGAAGATGAAAATATCTATGGCGGCATTACCCATACCAATAACGAGCTGACGCAGCTCTTTTATCCTTCCAATGATTACCTGGGTAAGAAAGGTATCCTGATCGGTTATTATAATTTCAATGAAAAAGCGAAACTGGTAGGTGATCTCTCTTTTGCACAGCGTCAGCAGCTGGCCCTGCAAAAAGGCCGGCTCATCCATCCGCAGTATGACCAGGAATTTGAACAGGCTTTTTCCGTAAGCTGGCACAAGACCCAATACAACCTGGGCGGCTGGGCGGTTTATAGCGGAGAAGAGCGACAAACCCTTTACAAAGCTTTGCTGGCACCGGATAAAAACGTATATTTTGCTGGGGAGCATACCACCTACCTCAACTCCTGGATGGCCGGGGCTTTTGAATCCGCCCGGGTAGCTGCTACGGCCGTTCATGGCCGGGTATCAGAACAACGACTCACCTATCCACGATAGTTAAGCCATATGAGTAAACAAAACTAACAAACATGAGTAACTACATCAACCGCCGCCAACTGCTTAAAACCGGCGCCCTGCTCACTGGCTCGCTCGGTTTTATTCCATCTTTCGCCAACAAATTACTGGTCCATCCGCCTGCCCAGGTATTTGATCCGCTACAGACCTGGGAAACCGATGAATCCGTCATCCTTTCCGCACCACCCGAGATCAAGGCACGGCTTTCTGCCAATGAAAATCCTTTTGGCCCTTCTGCCAAAGCCCGCAAGGCCATCCAGGACGCCATTGCCGATAGCTACCGTTATCCCTTTACCGTTGGCCGTGAACTGGCTACCAAAATAGCCACGTACGAAGGCGTGCAACCCATGCAGATCATGCTGGGCGCCGGCTCCTCTCCCCTGCTGCTGGCCGCCGCTATGTACTTCAGCAAAGAGGGTGGCAGCATTATTACCGGCGATCCTTCCTACCATGACCTGGCCGAAAAAGCTGCCCAGTTCAAAGCCAATATCATTAAGGTACCGCTCACGGTCGATTATACACTGGACCTCGACGCGATGGAAAAAGCTATTACCGCCGATACCAAACTCATCTATATCTGCAATCCCAATAACCCTACGGCTACCGTATTGGATACGGCCAGGCTGAAAGGTTTCTGCGAACGCGTATCGCCCAAAGTGCCCATTTTTATTGATGAAGCCTATATTGATTACCTCGATGATCCCAAGGGCGCTTCCATGATGGATGCTGTGCGCCAGGGGCAAAATGTGATCATTGCCCGTACTTTCTCCAAGCTCTATGGTTTTGCCGGATTGCGGGTGGGTTATGCCGTAGCGCCGACTGCTATCATCCTTGCCCTCAACCAGTATTCCACCGGCGGCATGTCTATTTCAGCTACTTCCATCCAGGCGGCCAATGCCACTTACCTCGATATGGAATACCTCAATGAGGCCAAGGCCAAAACCGTGGCTTCGAAGAAATTCCTGTATGAGTTGCTGGAGAAAGAAGGTTATACCTGGATCCCCTCTTCGGCCAACTTTGTGATGTTTCCCATTAAGATGGAAGCCGGCAAGTTCAGCAATGAGATGATGAAGCGGGGCGTCAGCATCCGTACCTGGCGTTTTGTGGGTAAGGACTGGTGCCGTATCAGTCTTGGTACCATGGACGAGATGCAGGAGTTTGCAAAAGCGTTTAAAGAGATTTCTTAGTAAGTTGTCAACACTTTCTTAGTTGCAATTTCGAATATCCCTTCCAGGTCATTACGACTCTACATTCTTTGTCATTTCGACCGAAGGGAGAAATCCGCTATCGAAGCAAACGGATTTCTCACTCCGCTTCGCTGCGTTCGAAATGACAACCAAGACTGAAACATTATCAAAGTAAACACATTCACAACTCAGGACTCACACATTCAACCAGTCAACATAATGAAACAATTCATCCTATCCGTAGCCCTTTCTTCATTAGTGGTCTTTTCCTACAGCCAGGACAAACCCCGCACCCTCACCCTCGATGAATACCAAAAAACAAAGGCCTTTGCCGTCAAAGACCTGGACAATGATACCTATGTAAAGTTTGAGAACACCTATGTCCTCGACCGGTACGAAAGCCGCAAACCTTATTTCATTACCGGCGATGATGGCAAAAAGAAACGCATCGACATCTACAAACTCCTGGCCAAGGAAGGCATGCACGACCTGGGTATTATGATCTTTTATACCAATGAAAAAGGAACTTTGTACAAAGCCTGCATGCCCCATTTCACCGCCGATGCCAAGGTATGGGAAAAGTATTTTGAGGACATTCATGCCATCGATAAGCAGGAAGCCAATTTTGTGTTGAAGTTGTCGTATGTGTTGTCGAAGGAGTTTGGTTTCCAGTTGTACAAGGCCGCCAACCAGGGCAAGGACCTCAGCAAGGAATCCGGCACTTATGGCAATGATATTTGCTTTCCGGGTACCATGCAGGTGAGCATGGCCGGTGGTGGCAGCAAAGCCCTGGCAGCTATCCGGCCTGGTGATCGCATCCTTACGTTGGATCCCGCTACCCAGCAAACCAATGTAGTGACCGTCAAAGAACTCACCAGTCATACCGCAAAGAATTATGCCATCACCAGGCTTACTTTGCTGGCTGCCCGGGAAACCAGCACCACCGCTGGGACCGAGGTATGGCTGTCTGGCAAAACTGTAGAAGCCACCCCCAATCATCCCGTATTGACCCAGGGCGGACAAAAAAAGATGGGAGCAATAGCCGTGGGTGATGAGATCCTTTGCCTGGATAAATCAACCGGCCGTTATGAAACCTTCAAAGTATGGCACAAAACGGAATCAGCCGGTGGCCTCCAGCCTGTGTACAATATTGTGGCCGATGGCGGTAACACCTTCATGATGAATGGAGTAATGGTACTGCAGAAATAAAACAGCTACAAGAAAACAGCTGCGAGCTACGAGCTTCGAGTGGCGAGTTGGTACGGCGCGGCAGTTCGCGGTTCAATATTTTGTAAAACCAAGGAAATACATAATCCAAGGCCCCCTCCAGGGCCTTTTTGTTTTCTCAGGGCTCGTAGCTAACAGCTCGCAGCTTTCCCCAAAAAACTGCTAATCGCATAACTTTTTGTGCTAATTCGACAAGTCGTATCCACTAAATTGCACACAGGTTCAGGATTTCTCACGGTTGGACAGGTATGAACCGCTCTCGATCTTCATTTACGTGCAAACTCACCATTTACTCAACAGGAATAGCTAATGATAGCTAAACCGGCGATGCCCTCTACGTCGCTAACACTATAACATGTACCCTTTTCGGGAACAGCTAAAACGCATCATGAAGCAATTGTATTGGAGAAATTAATGGTTTAATGGTTAAATGGCAAAGCTGCGCGCAATGTGGCAGCTATCCCTGGTCAGCCCCATTGCTGTCCGTGGCACAGGCCGGCAATGGCGCCCCTTGGGGTTCCAACACATTGTGGTAGCTATTGCTATTGAACCCATTTAATCTGTCAAACACATTAACCCTTATGTCCCTATTCCCTGGCACCTTGTAATCCATTCATCATTAAACCTTTTGCTATGCAAGTTCAACTTACGGATGCCGATGTTCAGAGACTGGCCCTTGTGCGCGAGACCATTCTCAAGAACCTGCGTTATCACTACACCATTCCCTGCCTGGCACAAACGGCAGGCATCAATGAGTTTAAATTGAAGACCGGTTTTAAAGCCCTGTACGGACAGCCTGTCTTTGATTTTCTCACCGAGCACCGCATGAAGATGGCCATGGAACTGATGGAAAGCAACAACTATTCCATTGGGGAAATTGCCCATCGCTGTGGCTACAACCATCCCACTAATTTCTGTGCGGCCTTCCGCCGCCGTTACCATATCCGGCCTTCCGATTACCGGAAGAGCATACCCGAGGGGGTGCGCAGCGCCGTATAATTTTATTGGACGGATGATCTCCCTTTACAGGCGGATGCTTTTTTAAGTATCCGCCTGCTTGTTGGGAAATGACCGGGAAATAATACTGTGTGCATTATGGATTATCCTGTCCGCATCATGGGCGTACAATAACTTACAGGGAGTATGACCGCTGAAGGTCATGGCTTTAACCCCTCTTTTAAAATAGACCTCTATGATGCAAGACATCCCATGATCCGGGAGGCTGGAGGCCCCCGGATCTTATTGTTGCACTTACTATCAATTTTGTATGAAACGCGCCATTATTGTAGAGATCATTACCGCCTTGTTTGTCATCCTGTTCCTCTATACAGGCATTAGTAAGATCATGGAATTTGACATCTTCAAGGACCAGCTAAAGCAATCACCCATTGTGGGTTTTGCGGCCCCGCTGGTGGCTGTTGGCTTGCCGGCATTCGAGTTTTTACTGGTAGCCGCGCTGGTGATACCGCGCTGGCGCTTAAGGGCGCTGTATGCGTCTACCGCCCTCATGGTGGCTTTTACAGTTTATATCATTGTGTTGATGAATATTTCCGATCACCTGCCCTGCAGTTGCGGTGGTGTGCTGGCGCAGCTATCCTGGGGAGACCATATTATTTTTAACAGTGTGTACATCCTATTAGGTATTGTGGGCATATTGCTGGAAAGGAAGATCTGGCGGGATACTCACCGCGCTCATTCGATTGCTTCTACTTAAATTATTTATATGAAACTCGACTCCATCCAGTTCCTGCGTGCCGTAGCTGCCAGCGTGGTGGTGTATGCCCACTCTATTGATCTGAGCCAGCAGTATGGCGGCAAATCCTTCCAGGAAGGTTTTCATTTCCTGAGCGATGTGGGTTGTATTGGGGTAGACCTGTTTTTTGTGATCTCGGGATTTATCATCACCTATGTGGCGGGTAAGTACACCGGAGCCAAAGAAGGAGTAAAGTTTCTGCAAAAGCGCTTTTACCGCATCAACCCGATCTATTATATAGCTACTGCCCTGTTCATTTTTACCATCATGATCCGGTTCTGGATGGTGGGCCGTAACTACGACCTCGGCTCCGACCAGTTCATCGACTCCGCCATCGACACCTTGATTATCTTACCACTCAGTCCCAACAGTTTTGCGCCCCTACTCATGATCGGCTGGACGCTCACCTTCGAGTGGTTATTTTATATTATGTTCTTCGCTACCATTCTTTCCGGGATAAAAAGAAAAATATTAGTGTTGTCGGGCATGATTGCAGCCTTGATCGCACTTGGCTATATCTTTAAACCAGAAGATGTACGATTAACGATCCTCACCAATGCCATCATGTTGGAGTTTCTGCTTGGTGTGATCATCTGCCAGTTGTACCTGCAGGTGAAGAAAGTACCGGTCTATCTGTCTGCTGCACTCTTGGTGGCTGGCCTTGCCTGGTATGTGTACCTGGTATTTGATACCAATCCACTCATCGCCGCCATTGGTCCTATATTGACCGGCCAGCTGAGTATGGACCGCTTCCTGCACTGGGGTATTCCCAGCAGCTTTATTTTCGCGGGTTGTATATTCCTGGAGAAGAGTGGCAAGCTCAGTTGGCTCTGGAGCAACAGGCTATCCCGGCTGGTGGGTGATGCCTCCTACTCTATTTACCTGGTGCATTTCAGTGCCTTCTCCCTGCTCAATATATTGTATTCCAAAACCGGCTTTTTCCTGCCACCCGACCTGGCCATTTTCTTCCACCTGTTCGTAGCGCTGGGTGTCAGCATTGCATTTTACTGGTGGGTGGAAAGACCTTTGCTCAAATGGCTGCAGAAGCCTGCCAAACCGGCCACCATCAAGACCACTGATATACCGGCACCTCCCCTACCACAAGCTACTTAGCATTGGCGGCTATTTCATAATACCAGGCATTCCGCTTCAGGAATTGCAGCATGGGCTCCAGCCATTCATCCACCGCCTGACGTTGGGTAAAGCCATGGTTGCCCTCGGGATACAGGTGCAATTCCACGGGAACACCCTTTTTCTTCAAGGCCTGATAAAATGCCACGCTGTTTTCCGAAGTCACCACCTGGTCATCGCTGGCATGGGTAATATAAGTAGGCGGCGTTTGCCAGTTAGTGTTGGTCTCTGCTGAAAAGAAATGCAGCTGCTCAGGTGTGGGTTTCTCACCCAGTAAACTTATCCTTGAACCGCCATGCGTCAGTCCATTTTCCATGCTGATCACCGGGTACACGAGGATCATGAAGGCCGGACGCAGGCTGATCTCTTCTTTGTTGGGTATGTAGCTCTTATTGAAGTGAGTGCCCAGGGTAGCAGCCAGGTGGCCACCGGCAGAATAGCCTACCACACCCACCCGGTAAGGATCAATATGCCATTCTTTGCTCCGCAATCTTACCAATCTGATAGCCTGTTGCGCATCCATCAGGGGCGCCATACTTTTATCGCGCATCACACTGTCTTTGGGCAAGCGGTATTTCACTACAAAAGCAGCAATCCCTTTTTTTACAAAAGCTTCAGCAATCACCGTACCTTCTTCTTTGGTGGCCAGGAAGGAATAAGCACCGCCCGGAAAGATCACAACGGCTGTTCCGGTATTCCTATCAACCGGGGGGATATAAGCCGTAATGGTAGGCTGCTCCTCTTTAGGCACCGGGCCTAAATTATCGGGAATACTATCTGTATACAGGGGGATCACTTGTTGGGCGCCAACACCCATCGCGCAGGCAAGCAAAAAAGCTGATAAACAAGCTGTTCTAATCATAAAAAAGGACTTCTCTTTTAGGAAGTCCTTTTATTAAAACGAATACTTAAGATGATCAACTACTCCCTATATCTTCTCCTCCAGTATTTTCTTTTCCTCCGGCTGCAGGTATTGCCCATATTTCGACAGGTACTCTTTGGCCACCGGCTTCAGGTGTTCCCAATCCTGCTGGTTCATCAGCTGGATCGTTTTGGCCCGCAATAAAATCTCTTCACCTGGTGCGCCATAAGGCTTAACCTTCATGGCAATCTCCTCCCAATTGGGTTTAGCCGCTGCATTGGGTACATAGGGTGCAATCACGTCGACATACACAATATTCATCAGTTTGGTATGCAAGGCCCGGTTGGGATTAGCTTGCAGTTGTTGCTGCAGGAAGATAAAACCAGGGTCGGTTACTTTTTTGGTGTTGTTCTCGATCAATACCAGGTCATCTTCCGAGTAAGGCGCTTTCAGCGTACCAACGTATAGAGCATTAAACCGGTTTACCCCGGCCCGGTCACCTACCTGTGCTGCGGTCATGGCCAGTTCTTTGATAAAGGCCGGATCGGTCTTCCCGTTCATATATTCCTCCAGCATGGCAGCATAGAGCTCACCCGGCTCCGTCAGGTCGGTATCAAGGGCCGCAATGGCAGGCAGGTTGCCCATTTGCGGATTGAGTGCCTGGTGTATCTTCCTCAATTCGGCAAAAGGTATTTTCACCACTTCCCGGTCGTAGGTCATCAGCCCATTTTGCTCCCCCTCTACATCAAAAGGCTGGGTATAGATGCTGGCGCTCAGCCCTTCCTTTTGCAACAGCTGCAGGTGTTTGTTCATGATGCTGTATTTGGCTTTCAGCCCTGCTGGCTTTTCATTTACATAACCCCAGGCGCTGTTGGTGAGCCATTGGTGTTTGGGAATGAATACCCCAATACCACCAAACTCCCCCAACACCTGGGCTTTGCCCGGCATTTTCATGCTGTTCATGGGGTCGGGGTAACTGTGTATATCCGTCATATCGGCTGCCACGTAGGCATTCGGGCTGGGGCTGCGCAGTTTTTCATTCACATACAATATCTCCCCGCTGTGCCCATTTACCAGCCTGGAGGGGTCCGTGGCTTTTATCCATTTGGTCAGGCGTTCCTGATCGTATTGCCCCCATTTTTCATTAAAGAGCACCCAGGTGGTAATACAGGGATGGTTGTGCAATTGCTCCATCATCTCTTTGCCTTGTTTTTCAAAGATCTGTTTGGCGCCTGCAGGCAAGCCGGGATTGGGCTGTACAAAATCCTGCCATACCAACATGCCCAGTTTATCGGCATGGTAGTACCAGCGTGCTGGTTCTATTTTGATATGCTTACGGATGGTATTAAAACCCATGCTTTTAATGGCTTCTATATCAAACCGCAGGGCCGCATCGGTAGGTGCTGTATGTAGCCCATCTGGCCAGAAGCCCTGGTCCAGCGTACCGAGGTTGAAGTAGGGCTTGCCATTGAGGAATATACGTTCTACACCCTGGTTGTCTTTCTGCACACTTACCTGCCGCATACCAAAATAAGACTTCACTTCGTCAATCACGGCATTGCCTTTTTTCAGCCTCACCACCAGGTCATAGAGGTAAGGATCAGCGGGCGACCATAATTTTGGTTGCGCGATTGCCAATACGCCGGTATAGTTGCCTCCGGCAGCTGGTTTAAGCGTGGCAGTAGCAACGCCACTTATGGCTTCAATGGTACATCCCTTGCAATCGCCTATCACCTGGCTGTTGAGGGTCAGCTGTCCCTTTTCCAGCGAAGCGCCAGACAATTGGGGCGTAAGCTCCAAATGGTTGATGTAAGCAGCAGGCACCTGTTCCAGCCACACCGTTTGCCAGATGCCGGAACTGGGGGTATAATAAATGTCTTTAGGATTCAATACTTGTTTGCCCCGGGGGCCAATGCCGGCATCGGATGGGTCATATACTTTCAGCACCAGCTCATTAGCGCCTTTCTTTAAAGCAGTGGTAATGTCGATGTCAAAAGCAGTATAGCCCCCCTCGTGGGTACCTACCTGCTTGCCGTTGAGGAATACCCAGCATTGGTAATCTACCGCGCCAAAATGCAGCAGTAATTTTTCTCCCGCCTTCATGGCTGGTGCTACAATGCTGCGTTTATACCAAAGGCGCTGCTCAGGCATCAATGCTTTCTTTACACCAGAGAGGGCCGACTCCAAGGGGTAAGGCACCAGGATATGGCCTTCCCAGGCCGTGGGTGTGGAAGCCTCGGCCGATGTAATGGCATATTGCCACAACCCATTGAGGTTGGTCCATTGAGTGCGCTCCAACTGGGGACGCGGGTACTCATTGTAGGGCTTATCTGCCTTTACCTCCTTCGCCCAGCGTGTTTGCAATGCTACGGGTTGCATTTTCCAGGTCTGGGCCTGGCTCAGGCTTCCTGCCAGCAGGCAAAGCGCTATCCCTAATTTTCTCGTATGGCTCATTGTATGGATTTTTATAGATCATTGATCAGAATATTATAGAACGAATAACACAATCCTTTAACCATCTATTTGTCAGTGGTCAAAGGGTGGGTCGCCCTTTCGGGGCGGCTCACCCGGGTTTAAGGAGCCAATCGAAGGCTTAACGAATGTCAGGCTGAGCCTGTCGAAGCCGCCTAAAGGGCGGGTCGCCCGGGCCTAAGGAGCCAATCGAAGGCTTAACGAATGTCAGGCTGAGCCTGTCGAAGCCGCCTAAAGGGTGGGTCGCCCTTCAAGGGCGGCTCACCCGGGTTTAAGGAGCCAATCGAAGGCCTTATCTCCTTATCGAAACCTACATCAAGGACGACTGCTTATTTCAACGCATACGGCTCCCTCTACCCCAATTTAAGCCATCCTTCGGCGTTATAGCCAACTGTCGATAAATAGTACTTTTCGCATCGTTAATAAATCCATCTCCATTATGTCACCATTGTACATTGCAATACCTGCCCTTTATTGAACCGGCTCTCCGGCTTATCCTCAAAATATTATTGTTAAACCCTAAATACTTTTTTATGAAGAAGGTAAGGATCATGTTATCTGCTATTTGCATACTGGCCATTGTTGCAGGGGCCCTCGCTTTCAAGGTCAAATCCCCGGATGTATGCGCCTACGAACGGTTATTGTCCAATGGGCCCGTAGCCACCAAGTGTCCGTTCTTTGGTGTGGGCAACTATTACACAACCACCCAGGGAGCTGCTGTCAACCAATATGCCACTACAGTTCCCAAGCCATCCGTTGGTGATTGCCCTGCCGAAATTATTTGCAACCGCGCTAAACAATTATTGGTAGAAGAATAATATCTACCAAACTACGGTAATGATTTTCGGTGGCTGCATATGGGGCACCCTGGTGCACATTGACCAACTTCGTCTTGAGCATAGAGGTCATTGACGCCTTTATACCCGGCCAGGTTGGTCTTCGTCATCCAACGGGGTGCCGGTTTATATTGCAGGTAATGATCAAAGAATTGAGTTAGCCGCAGGGTGTAATCGATAGCGTCCTGCCGGTTGCTGAGTGTATGTCCACTGCGGTCGTACTGCAACAACCAACAGGGTTTTCCCAACCGCCGCATAGCCATGTACATTTCCACCCCTTGCCGGTAATTAATCGATCCATCCAGCTTATTGTGCACGATCATGAGTGGTGTAGTAATGTTGTTGGCGTTCAATACCGGAGAATTTTGCTGGTACACCTGCTGCGCTTCCCAAGGGGTCTTTCCTATCCTGGCCTGCGGGTGATCCTGCTTGTGTTGTTTTTCCGGCGCGCCAGCCACCTGTACACCACCTGTTACCAGCCCCAGGTAGCTGCTGATCAGATCAGAAGTAGCCCCCACAGTAGCAGCGGCAGCAAATAGGCCGGTACGGGTGATCAGGTTATAAACTTCCAGTCCGCCAAAACTATGTCCCTGTATGCCCATCCGCTTCCCGTCTATATACGGAAGCGTTGCCAGCCATTGCGCTGCTGATACTACTGTATTGTAAGCCGCATCCTCTACTGCCAGCACGCTGTCTGTGCCCGGTATACTAAACCGGATGTCGGGTGTAAAGACCAGGTAGCCCCGGCTTACAAACCAGGGTATATTGATATTATCAGTGGTGAGGCCAGGCATGGGAAACTGGTAGCAACGCTGCGCATATCTTTCGTAAAAGTTAAACAACACCGGGTATTGCAGCTTTGGGTCAAAATTATCGGGCTTGTACAAGACGCCGCTTCCTGTGGCGCCATTAAACATGGTCCAGGTCACTAATTCGGTATGCAACCAGTTATAAGCACGTTGAGGAGCCAGTTGGGTCAAGGGCGTGAAAGATCGCAAGTCCTTACTCACATACAAGTTCGGGTATTCCGTGGCGCTTTCCCGCCACACGATCCAGCGTTTGTGCTTACCAGTTCCGCCCTGCAAAGGCCGCATACCAATGCTGAAAGATTGTTTCATGATGGTAGTTTGGTAATAAGTATAGGACCCTATGATCAGCACTTCAGGTTCTCCGGGGACATCGGGTAGCATTTGAAAAAAGCCATTATACTTCGTATTGACATCGAATCCTGATAAGAGCAATTCTTCCTTCTCTTCAAAAGGCAACTGGTTTTCATCCACCAGCCTTAGTTTGATACCATGACTGCGCCCATAACCACCTGTCAGATTCACCGGTAGCCTGGCCCCTGCAGGATCTACCTGCCATATATCATAACAATCATACAACCATACAGCAGTATCTCCCACCAGCCAACCAGCTATACCGGCTGGTACCGGCTCGGTGAGCTCATCTACATCGTCCAGTACATTTACGGGAATATTGGATGTGATATTTCTTGATATGCCTGTATTAGGATCAAGGCTATAATAATGCTTCGCGGCCCGATCCCAGTAATAGATCCATCGCCCTGCCGGCGAATAAAAAAATTGTATACCCGTTGCAGGCACCATCACCTCCCGCCTGGAGCCATCTTTTGTAGAGACCAGCCAGGCACTTGCCGGGTTGGCATGGGGCCACCAGGAAGCTATGTCTGGGTTACGCGTACCACCTTTCAGCAAGAGCTGGTAGGTACACCGGCTATCAAACAATAAGTGCTCATCCCATTCCTTTTCTAATAGGTATGCCTGCCCGCTGTCAACATCCATTACAGCGATATAAGTCCTACAGGAGTCTATAACTTTCTGCTGTGCCGGATAAATGATTTCATCCCGGTAGCTCCAGATATCAACCGGTACCACACCGGTATCTCGCTTCAACAAGGCCAAAGGCTGCCGCACCTGGAAAAATAAACGACATCCATCTTCACTAAAACCAATCATTTCTCCCACGTTGGCCCCCTTCAGGTACTTGAATGCCGCTGTGCGTATTTTTCGCTGAATAGCACTATCGCCTGCCAATAAATCTATCCAAGGTCGCTTCTCTTGTGTTCCGTCGGTCAGCTGCTCCGCAGAATCCAATACCCTCGATCGATCTTTTCCCAGTTCCTGTTGCCATACCGTGTCACCATCCTTCCACAACAGGAGCTTATCCTGTGCATCAAAAAACAGGATCGCCGGTTTGCGCACCTGCATGGTCTTCTTCCAGGAGCCTCGCAAATCCTGTATAGTCAGGCTATGCAGGCCTGGTTGCACCTGGTAAATAATATACGCTACATAATGTCCACTCTTACTGATCACAACATTATTCTCATACGGAAGCAGGTAAGGCCAGGTATACAGCATAGCTGTATCGATCTGCGGCTTTTGCTGTGCAGCTACTGCTTGCAGAAAAAATAAGGCTGATAATAAAGTGATTGCTTTTTTCATCGTGACATGATACACCAAACTTACCTACTGAAAATGATGACTGTTTCCAGGAGCAAAAATACTCCCACTCGCAGCAACCATCATTCCATTCTCATCACCCCACCAAAGTACATTGCATACAGATAGGCCGGTTTTACTACCGGCAGTACATCATAACCCCTGACACACAACTACCAACAACATTCGAATTCATTACCGGCATTCGTACCATTAACGATTGATTTACTCACGCAACCGCCACGTGGTATACGTAGTTCGTATAGGCACGCGGGTGGGTCATACACACCTCATCCTTATGCAAAAAAAAGCGATTATCATCGGCGCCGGGCCGGCAGGACTTACCGCCGCTTACGAACTCCTCACACGTACAGACATCATCCCTGTCATCCTGGAAAAAAGCGGCGATATTGGCGGCATTTCCAAAACCGTCAATTACAAAGGCAACCGCATGGACATTGGCGGCCACCGCTTCTTTTCGAAAAGTGACCGGGTCATGAAATGGTGGCTCAGCATCCTGCCATTGGAAGCCAGTGCCGACAAAAGCATCACCCTCAAATACCAAAACCAGGAGGCCAGTTTTACCCCTTCAGCAACCGATGTAGAGACCGGTGAAGATCCTGATAAAGTCATGCTGGTGCGCAAGCGGCTATCCCGCATTTATTTCCTGCGCAAATTCTTCACTTATCCCATTTCCCTGTCTATCGATACTTTGCGCAAGCTGGGCCTGGGCCGCACGCTCGCCATTCTCTTTTCCTACCTGCGGGCGCAGTTATTGCCCCGCAAGCCAGAGAAGAACCTCGAAGATTTTATGGTCAATCGTTTCGGCCAGGTATTGTATAAGATGTTCTTCCGCGATTATACCGAGAAGGTATGGGGGGTACCGTGTAACGAAATCTCTGCCGAGTGGGGCGCCCAGCGCATCAAAGGGGTCAGCATCAGCAAAGCCATTGCGCATGCCGTAAAAGAGATCACCCGCAAGAAGAACAAATCATCCGGCGACCTGGCCCAGAAAGATACCGAGACCAGCCTGATTGAACAGTTTCTCTATCCCAAGTTGGGACCAGGTCAGCTCTGGGAAGAAGTAGCAAGACAGGTAGAAGCCATGGGCGGCATCATCCATATGCACCAGGACGTAAAAGATATTCATGTTACGGATAACCAGGTGACCGCAGTCGTAGCCAGCAATAGCCAAACCGGCGAATCCCTTTATCTGGAAGGAGATTATTTCTTCAGTACCATGCCCATCAAAGACCTGGTAGCGGGTATGCAGGGGCCGGTGCCCAACAATGTGCGGGAAATAGCTGGTGGTCTCTTGTACCGCGACTTCATCACCGTAGGCATCTTGCTGCGTCGCATGGCCACGCAACATGAACGTACCGGCCAGTGGGAGCAGTTGAACCTGCAAGACAACTGGATCTATGTGCAGGATGCAGGAGTCAAGGTTGGCCGCCTTCAATTGTTTCACAACTGGAGTCCGCATATGGTGGCCGATCCCAACAATGTATGGATCGGTATGGAATTCTTCTGCAATGAAACCGATGCCTTCTGGAAACTTCCCGACGACCAGATCAAAACCATTGCCATATCTGAGTTAGAAAAAATAGGATTAATCTCTGTGGAAGATGTGCTGGACAGCACCGTACTGCGCGTGGAAAAAACCTACCCGGCTTACTTTGGCGCTTATGAACGCTTTGAAGAGATTAAGGCCTATACCAATACTTTGCAAAACCTTTTCCTGGTAGGCCGTAATGGGATGCACAAGTATAATAACAGCGATCACAGCATGCTCACGGCCATGGTGGCGGTAGACAATATTGCGGCAGGCGTTACCAGCAAAGACAATCTATGGGCTATCAATACCGAGATGGAATACCACGAAGAAAAGAAAGAAGATGCCATAGCAACAGCACCTGAGAGTGAATTAGTCCGTCAACATCAACCTGCTTTGCGCAATGGGCTTGAACCAGCGTTTAGCTTCAAATCCTTTCTCTTCCACAACAAATGGAACCGCCGATTTCTGTGGTTTTCCGCCATCGCCCTGATCATTCAATTTGTGGCATTCAAATATTTTTATCCTTTTGCCAACTATATCCATGGGGATTCCTTTTTCTATATCCTGGCTGCTTCCCAAAATGCAGACCTCAATGTACACCTCATTGGCTATTCCCGCTTCTTACGACTGTTCAGCGTGTTTAGCAGCTCGGATACAGCATTGGTAGCCTTCCAGTACCTGGCTACACAGGTAGCAGGATTGTTCTTTCTGTTCAGCCTCTTCTATTTCCATAAAATTAGCAGAACTACCCAGATCATCCTCTTGTGTTTTATGGTTATCAATCCTCTCTTCCTGCACATGGCTAACCTCATTTCCACCGATTGTATTTTCCTGGCGTTGAGTCTTACCTGGTTCGGCCTCTTGTTGTGGATCATTCACCGCCCATCCACCCGCATTTTATTCTGGCATGCGCTCATTCTGCCCCTGGCTTTCACTATTCGATACAATGCGCTGGTCTATCCGGCTATTGCCGCCCTAGCCCTGTTGCTCGGCAAAATGTCGTGGGGCAAAAGGATAATTGGTATTGCCGCCCCTATAATACTTTGCGGTTTATTCATCTGGTACACGGGCAACAAATACAAGGCCCTGGCCGGTACCTGGCAGTTCAGTCCCTTCAGTGGTTGGCAAGCCGCCAATAATGCCATGTATACCTATCGCTGGGTAGATAGCGCCGATCGTAAGCCAGTACCTAAAAAGTTCAAGGTGCTAGACAATATGATCCGCGAATACTTTGATTCCACCAGAAATTTCAGAAAATATCCATTCGAAGCAATTAAAGCCAGTACGGCCTATATGTGGACACCTACTTCACCTTTATATCAATATAGGAAAAAGGTATTGGGAAAACAAGATTCGACAGCCACCGAATTACAAAAATGGGCCATAATGGGTCCCTTCTACAAAGAATATGGTTCTTATATTATCCGCCAGTATCCGTTACATTTTGCCCAGCATTTTTTATGGCCCAATGCCATCAAATACTATGCACCACCTGCAGAATTCCTCGAAGTATACAACCAAGGGAAAGATAGCGTTAATTTATGGGCACAATCCTGGTTTCGCTACAAATCAGCCAGGATAAAGTCTCGGTTTGAAGACCCTAACATCAATATTCTGGAGTTATATCCCATATTAACAGGAGTAATGAATGTAGTATTACTATGCTGTTTTGTTTGTTTCCATATACTACATGGATTTAAAAAACAATCCCCTTTAAGGAAAACCATACTGATCGTGATTGCCATCTGGCTACTAAATGCAACTTTTACCATCATAGCATCGCCGGCCGCTATACGGCTCCAGGCATTCCCTGTGATCTTGGAAACTGCCTTTGCCCTTGTATTACTAAACTGGCTATGGCAAACAGCTACAGAGACAGAACTTGCTGCTAAGCTGCAAAAAACGATGGAACCGGTGCCAACAGAAATACCGGTGAATGTTTAATAACAACAAATACTACTTCAATGAAATATACATTTATTATTCTAATACTGCTTATAGCAAGTTGTCAAAGTGAAGATAAACAATTAGATACTACGGTACCCGCAGGCATGGATATACCAGCATTTAATGCCCAGCTAGCTGATAGTACAACTTGGATTACAGCAAAAGACATTCCACAGGGCCAGGCAACTGCCTTGGTTTACTTTGGACCTTACTGCCCTTATTCCAAACATCAGGTTAAAGAGATACTAGACAATGTGGAAGATCTTAAAAATATTCGTGTATATCTGATCACGCCCTTTCCTTACCAGGCCATGCATCAATTTTATGATTTCCACAAATTAAGCCAATACAAAAACATTATTACTGCCTCAGATACCGCTAATACCATTGGCACTTCTTTAAACATTGTAGGCTTCCCTTACACAGCCATTTACAATAGTAATGGCAAGCTGGTAAAAGCATACTATGGCAGCATCAAAATCCAGAAAATAAAAGACGCGTTGAAAACTCATTCTTAACCGTAGCAACTCACTTGATCATATTAAATATCAACAATTACAGGTCCAACTGTTACGCTGTATTTGCGTCTCCTGGAGCATATGACCTTTAGTAATCGATCTGTGCTTCGAAAGTTATATCCCATCACTACCATTTAAGCGGCACATCCAACAACAAATACTTCGGTTCGCAGCAATTGTATTCCCTATCTAATTTTTCTAACTCCCTAATTTTGTAATGAAAAATAGTAGCATAACAACCTTTCATAAATATTTTATGAAAAAAGTAAAGACTTTGTTCTACATCATTCTAACTATGGCAATTTTAGCCGGAGCACTCGCCTTTAAAGTAAAAAAGCAACAAGGACTTTGTGTATATCAAACAAAATTCATTACACTAGACGAAGAAATACAAATTAGTATTTGCATTGCTATAGGACAATATACTCTAAGCCCCTTCCCAAACGGCACAACTTTTAAATCGATATTTACAACCCAGACATCGTGTGTAGATATATCTATTCTAAACGCAATTTTCAAATGCACGTTAACTCTTACATTGGCAATTGAATAACTCGGCTTGATAACTCCAAACACCATACCAATATCTCCAAAATACGTTCACCTAATGAATTATGTTAATAAACATTAATCTCAACACTTCAATTCTTTTCAATGAAAAAAGTAACAATAATGTTCCTAGCAATTTTAGTAATAGGAGTAGTATCTGGCGCTGTCGCTTTTAAAGCAAACAAAATTAGCGGATCCTGTATATATAAAACTACTTTAACCACTACAAAAGTGGGCGATCCAGCAGTACATACTTGCAAAACATTGGGCCAATATTTTACGTGTGGACTACTAGATGAAGGAGCAGTACACAAAAGTATATTCATTACGCTAACTCCGCGTTGGACATTCCAACATTCACGCCTACTATACATTTCGTTTTAACAAAAACACTTTGTTTAGAGTAAGACAAGGATCGATAGCGGCGAGCATCAATATAAAAAAAGCAGAAACAAGCCTATATAAGCCCTACTCAATAACTAATTGCCCTCTTAAATCTTTAATCTTTTTTTATGAAAAGAGTGAAAATCATGTTGATTTCCATTGCAATAACAGGTGTAATTGCATGTGCGTTAGCGTTTAAGGCAAAGAACTTCAATGTATATTGTCTTTATCGCACAACTGTCGTTTGGGCTACGCCGAATGGGCCGTTTAATACGGTCTGTAAAACACTCGGCCATGTCGACCTGACTGATTTTCCCGATGGTACAGTGTTCCATTCAGCTTATACTATATCAAGTCTTTGCTGGGACCTTCCATCTACCACTCCAATACAATATTGTAATAATATTTATACTGTAACTATTTTACCTTAATGTTTTAAGGACTGTAAACCTCTAAAGTATTGGCATTGTACAAGATGCCATTCTTCATAATATAGCGTATATCGATCGTATGCTGAATATCATCAAGTGGGTTATTATCCAGGATGAGCAAGTCTGCAATTTTACCGGCCTCTAGCGAACCCAAATCCTTTTGCATGCCCAAAGCACCAGCCGCCAAAATGGTGGCTGTGCGCAATGCTTCCAAATTGGTCAATCCACCCATTTGCAAAGCCCATATCTCAAAATGAGCACCAATACCGGGATTTTCGCCATGACTACCCATAGTTATCTTTCCCCCCCGCGCATAAATCTCTGCGTTGATCCTTGAATGGTTCAAAAAAGATTGCAAAAACTGAAGGCCGGAATTATCTTTCATTTCTTTCCATTGCATACACCGTTGATCTATTTGTTCATTTGGGAAATAATGTGTTAATCTTTTATCAGCTTTACAAAACAGGCTGTCAAACTGAAGTTTTGCAGAAGATGTTCCGTGTGTAGCTTGTAAAGTAGGGGTAAGATAGGTACCAGAAGCTGCCACCAGTTTGTATACGTCCTCAAAAGCCTCTCCCCATAAAGGATTGTGTTCAATACCAGAGCTTCCATCCTTTATATGACCCAAAAATCCTCTCATACCCATTTCTACTTCGTTGGTCATATTCAGGCCAGCTTCTTCACAGGCCAATAAGAGCCATTGGCGACGTTGTCGTGTTTCTTGTAGATATTGTTTAACCAAGACAGCTCCCATTCGTGCACGATTTTGAACAATGATCCGCGCATCTTCCAGCTTGTTTATTTCATAATAAGGTTTATCCCTTACAGCACGCCCAACATTAAAAAGCCTTGGTCCGATCATTTTACCAGTTTCAATCAACTCTTCGTATCCAAAAGAATCATGGCTACCTGAAGGTTCCCTCGCAGTAGTAATTCCATATGCAAGGTTGGCCATCAACTCCCATTTCTGTTGAGGGAAAATTTCTGCAGTGAGACGCAAATGGTCATGGAGGTCAATTAATCCTGGCATGATAGTTTTACCTGATAAATCCACAACGATTGCCCCATCTGGAATTTTTACGTGATCACTCTTCTCTACTGTCACTAACCTACCATTACGAATCAACAAGGTTCCCTTTTCTATCACCTTATTATCTTGCATGGTGATAATTCTGGCATTTTTCAACGCCACCAGAGTTGTCGACACCCTTCTGGGCACTTTTAAGTTAATAGTGATAGTTTTATCGGGAACAATACTCACATCCAAAACGGCAGGATCAACCGTTTCACCTTTAACTCTTTTCTTAACGGCCAGAAAAGCAGCGTTGACTATTTTTTCAGGATCGACCTGATAATATTTATTGGCGTATGACCAGCTTAATATCTTTCCGCCCTTTTCCCAGTGTGGATCAAAACCGCCGCGGGCAAACCGGATAACTGGTAATTGCTGTTCTTCATCATAGATAATGGAAGGTTGACCGCTTCGAAGTAAAGGTATCAAATGAAGATTTTCCTGGCGTAAATACACTATAAACCTCCTATCAGGAGAAACGATGATTTGTCGTATAAAAAATTCGTCCGCTCCACTTGGTTGCCCAGTAGCAATAACCCTAGTACCATTCCCTAAACTTTGGACAATCAAATAAGGATAAGTACCCCCAATACTTTTATTATGTAAAGAAGTATAGATTAGGCTATCTCCGGTTAATGAGAATACTTGCCTACTGGTCAAGGGTATACTGTCTGCTATTATTCTTGCATCACCATCCTTAACACCTACTATAAGTAACTTTCCATATCCTGGCCCATCCCGCCCTCCAATCCATGGTTTATCTTCGAACCAACGTCCTCCTTTCCCCACAACGATATCTTTTCCATCATTCGACCAAGTAGGGTTATGATAAACACCAGGCTCCTTGGTTATCTGAATTGGGGGGGCTCCATTCATACCTGCTTTCCACACCTGACCGAATGTTTTATCACTCCAGGATGTGTAGGCAACCCAATGACCATCGGGCGACCAAGCAGGTTGAAATTGATTCACCGGCTGATCTACTAATAACCGAGGGGTACCGTTAGGCAAATCCATGATATAAATGCGGGAAAGAGCAGCAAACACCAGCCGTTTTCCATCAGGACTTGCATGTGCATAGCGAATGTATTTTGCAACCAATGAGTTCTGATCTAACTTAAAATGGTTATCATTTAGTTTCCCCATATCAACCTTAACGTGTGCCAGAAAGGAGATGGTATCATTTTTACCACTAGGCACATCAATCAAATGCAGTTTCCCCCCATAACCAATCACTATTTTTTTTGAATCAGCCGAAATGCCATATTGAAATGCACCACTTCCTGGATCCGGCACCTTACAATACCATTGTGCAAGTACTCGTTTCGTTTTTCCAACCAAATCAATCACCACTAAGTTGTATTCAACATTGTTCAATACTAAATAACTAAGCCAACTACCGTCTGGAGCCACCTTAATATTTTGCAAATTTTCGATACTTTCAGAGTCAAATTCAAAGAATTGATTTTGGATACCTAAAGCAATATCATACTTCATTATACATCTTTCGCCAGTCATCTTTATGTGATCGCAATAAATAAATTTACTATCAGGCGAAAAATTGGTTATTCTGTTAATATCAGGCGTCACTTTAACTCTACCTCCACCCAGATAATACATAAAATAGTCACCTGCTGGATTTCTTGAGTTGCTAGCTATCCAGTCCCCTTCGGTACCCCAAATAGGAACACCCCTCTCTTTCGTACCGAAAGATTGACTCTGCCCCCCCGTAGTATTTATGACTGTCAGCCTATCAATCCCTGTTGCGTCACTTATATATGCAATTTTATCTCCTTTTGGACTCCATACAGGCCGCGTGTTAACGGCCAACCCTCTGGTTAGTTGCCTCGCTAAACCTCCATCCACAGAAACAATATACAGGTCACCCAACAGATCAAATACAACCTGCTTTCCATCCGGTGAAATATCAACACTCATATTACTACCTGTCTGTGTACTAAAGGTAACAGTCCGGCTTATTTTAATTGGTAGTACATCGGTAACTCTACTTTGAGCATATCCTCTGGCAGTAGCAATATACAAACAAAACAATGCTAGTTTTTTAATCATGTAGGTAACAATATAATGATAGAATAAATTTAAGCAGCTTTTGAAATACTACCTATCACAGCATTTTTTTTACCATTCTCATTTTTTTATGTATTTAAATTGCATACAGGTTTAGCGAAAAAACAAATCAATATTTACACCTACACCTACATGTACATAAACCATTGCATGTACGATAAATAAACACAAACTTTTATACATCCCGTGCGGGTAATTTGCCAGAGTCGGTACTGCAGTCCGGCCGCTGGGGCCGTATTCTTACGGCGTTATGGGGCAGCCGAAAACCATCAGAAGAGAGTAGGCATAATTTTCAATACAAGTTTAGCTTTTTGATCTAAAAAGCACCTTAATTATGAAAAGAGTAAAAATCATGCTTTCAGCAATTTTGGTAATGGCAGTAGTAGCTGGCGCTCTTGCTTTTAAAGCAAAAAAAATCGGCGGTTTCTGCTTATATAAAACTACTTTAACCACTACAAAAGTAGGTGATCCAGCAGTACAAACTTGCAAGACATTTGGCCAATATTTTGTTACGCCAGTTAATCAAGGCGGAGTTAAGGCTGAGTCAATTACTACAACCTTAACGCTCTGCGGTGATGTTCCAACATTTACCCCTACATCCCGTTGCGTTATTACGCTTACAACTATAGAGGAGTAAAAACAATCTTTTAAGTAATCTCAACATAATTCAAATAATAGAGGTATATATATTCTTCTATTATTTGAATTATGTTTTAAATGTAACTCATGAACTTATCATTAACGGTAAATATGCTCTTTTATTTATTAAATTACTCTTGTATTTCGTAATCACTAATCAAGCCATCACTCACTTGCTACATAATATTAACTATTGCAATTCCGAATTGAAGCAGTTAAAAGATATATCGAAACTTGTGCCTAAAAACCACCCCAGAAGGTTTTACTATCATCTTTTGCCGAGCATTGAATTGATCATTCAAAGAGTCAATGAATCAAATGTTCCTCCAAGACACTCAGTACCCCGCATTCTGCACCAAGTTAGGATTTCTTAATATATCAAAGTTGGGAATAGGATACACTTGATCAGTTAATTCCCAAGCTCCACCTTTTAAAGGCGTAACCACACTCATGATGGCATCTACTTTACCCGTCCTTTTCAAGTCAAACCAACGATGCCCCCATTCAGCAAACAATTCTACT
Source organism: Paraflavitalea soli (assembly GCF_003555545.1). Taxonomy (GTDB): domain Bacteria; phylum Bacteroidota; class Bacteroidia; order Chitinophagales; family Chitinophagaceae; genus Paraflavitalea; species Paraflavitalea soli. Next base: position 3,416,924 of record NZ_CP032157.1, read on the forward strand.
TGTCGTTCATGTATTATGGCGGCCATCAGTTGCTCTTTGGTTAATGCGCCAGGCAGATTGGGTAATGGATCAGGTACATCAACGGTAGCAGCAGCACGAGCCCTTGCCCTTATCATATTTATATCCGCCACCGAACCAGGAATATTGTTCTGCTGCGCTCTAGCTTCTGCTCTTATCAGATACAGTTCTCCCAACCTAAGCATCATTAGGTATTCAGTACCTGGTTCTGATCCTAAACCCAACTTGTATTTATAAGGATAAAAATAGGTAGTACCCAAAACAGTTACACTATTGATCCAGTTACCTGTTACATTCCGTTTATCTCCTGCCTCAAAACTATTCAACAAAAATTTGCTAACATACACAGGGCTGTATTCTGTAGGCCCGGCATCAGATAAAATAAAAACAGCACCATCACAGGTATTCATCCCCGCTGCTACTGGCTGTAATTGCCAAATGGCCTCTCGGCTATTTTTCTTAAATACATCATTAAGCGTGACCAATCCAAATAAAGATGTATTATCAATAACAGAGGATGCAGATAATTCAGCGTTGACATAATCACCATTATAGAGGTACGCTCGAGCTAGTAAAGCAGCTGCAGCCCACTTGGTGGGTCGTACACGTTCTGCAATTACATTAGGTAAATATTTTTTCAATCCACCATTTAGAAAATCAATGCTTAATAATGATTGTGCATCAAGCAAATCTGCGATTATTTGTTTGTACACATCCTTCTTAGACCTTCTGGATAATAACCTGTTCACCTCAAAATCAGTGTTAAGCGGGAGCGGAACATCTCCATAAAGATTGACCAAGTAAAAAAAATAAAGCGCTCGCATAAACTTAGCCTCCCCCAATAACTGATTTTTTACAGACAGGCTTAAACTGTTAGAAGAAGCTACACCTTCGATAACCGTATTGCAAGCATATATTTTTGGAAAAGGCCAGCATTCATCCCCTGCAGACCCGCCAGCATTAGAAAAAAGAGCATTTTTATAATAAGAAATCAGACTCTCATTTGAAGAGCCTTCCCACAAGGTGAGTTCATCAGATGATAATCCGGTAAATATTGGCACGCCAGTAAAACTTGTAAAAAAAGATTCATTGCTTAGCGCCGAAAAATGACCCGTCATCACAGCAATGGCTGCATTGTCATCGGAAAAGGCGGTTAACGTAGTTAAATTCGCGACTGGGGGATCAATATCCACTAATTTATTACAAGCAATAAATCCCATACTGATTACCACCAAAGCAATCATAATTCTTTTGACAAAAATAAATTTAATGAACATGGTAGTTTAGTTTATAAGGTGGCCTGAATACCTACTGTAATCAATCGAAGCTGAGGTAAAGCAACTGTGCCTGGCTTCTCAGGATCCCATCCTTTGTATGGCGTAATCGTGAACAAGTTTTGTGCATGCAAGTAAAGGTTTGCACTCCGAAAAGAAATTTTATGCATCCATTCACTAGGCAACTGGCAAGAAAGGGAAACATTATTCAACCGAATAAAGGAAGCATTAGTAATCGAATAATCACTATAAAATACTGAAGAGTAAATCGAAGCAAGACTTGAGTTTTGAGAAAACTTTTGATATTCGGCAATATCACCAGGCTTTTGCCAACGATCAAGTACAGACGTTGGTTGATTCCCATTCCCCCTATTAAAATGTCCAGGAACCTGGCCAGCAAAATATTTTAACCCAAGCTTCTTAACGAATTGGAAAGAAAACCCAAATTGAAGTTGCCTATAGCGAATGTTATTTTGGAACCCTCCAGAATATTTTTGTTGAGGCTCAATAATTGCAACACGAGGCAATACTTCTGAGGGATTTGAAGTTGGACCATTTTTACCTTGCAAAAGAAAAATGCCAGTAAGTGGATCAACACCGATAACACTGCGAAGTTGTAAGACATTAAAAGATTTTCCTATAATCAAAAACTGTGCGTAGCTAGAGGTTTCAATATTAGGAAAAGACAACAGTTTATTTTCCGGAAAAGTGATATTAACATTTGAAGTCCATTCTACATTAGCGTTTCTATAGTTAACAGAACGGAAAGCTAATTCAATGGACCTATTTTGCAAAGTAGCAGGGAAATTATAATTGATGCGATCAGCCCCAGTAATATATGGAAGATTGTAGTCCATTAATTGGTTGGAACAACGATTAAGAGCATAATTGGCAGTGATCAATACTCTATCCTTAAAAAAACCCAAATCAACTCCTATCTGCAATTTTCTGGTCTCCTCCCATTCCAAGTGCGGGTTAAATAATCCCCCGAGCGAATAACCAGCCGTTCCTTGATAAGGTACAGCTACACTATATGGAGCAAATTGAGGAATATATACATAATCCCCGATTTGATCATTACCAGTAGTGCCATAGCTTCCTCTTATTTTGCCAAAACTAAGAAAACGAAGTTTCTTTCGGATTAGTCCTTCTTCGCTAAAGATCCATCCACCTCCTATAGCCCCAAAGTTATGAAACCGGTTAGCTGGCCCAAACCGGCTACTACCATCCCTTCGGGCTGTCAAGCTAAATAGGAATCTATCCTTAAAGGAATAGCTCAACCGTCCAAAGACGCCTACATATTTGTATGTTACAGGAACAGTACTGCCTACTCGTATTGAAACTGCGGCTTTGGGATCCTCCAGGGAGGCATCTGTAGTATAACCACTGCCTGACAAGCTATACCCATTGCTATTCCGTTGTTGAGCAGTCCCCCCTATTAACGCATTAAATTTGTGGTACCCAAAGGAACATTGATAATTCAATTGTGGCTCGATTATCCAAGAGTTAATATTGCTGTTAGAATAATCTGCAGCCCTTAGCAGGCTTGGATCGGGAACCAATCTATTCTCAGGAGCATATATACTCAATGGATAACCCATATATTCATTGAGTTGCTGATTAGTATAACCCAGGCTGGTTCTTAGCTCCAACCCATCCATTAGTTTATATCCCATCGCTAGATTTGCAACTAGGTTCGTGGTTTGAGCTTTATATTTAACATCCAATTGGGTCAGAGGGTTACTAAAACTGGATCGCCCTGCAGCATTGGGTGCCCAGTTTAGGCTACCATCTGATGTATATAAGGCAGGCGCATTAGGAGGCAGAGTGATTGCACTTTTTGTAAAATCTACTCCAGGCAATGTATTTAGGTCATCCATATAACTACCTGAGAACTGTAAGGTAAAACGTTTGTTCAGGGAAACATTGTTCAGGGAAAAACTTAAATTTTTTGAAGGATTTCCTGAATTGCCCAAAAACACTGTTGTCATCCTATTATAGGTTCCGGAAAGCCTGAATTGAGTATTGACAGTTCCACCAGAAACAGTTAAGATAACATTGCTGTACTGAGCAGTCCCTCCAATCAACTCTTTTTGCCAGTTGGCATCTCGGGTAGTATCCCAATGACCATTCACATCATAATTAGTATTGGAAGGATTGGTAATAATTGATGGAATAGGAACTCCGTCGTTATTAAATGCTTCCCTCCGCATTTCCAGATATTGTTTTGTATTGAGCACATTCATGAATTTGCCAACTTTACCCCAACCCTGGGATAGGTTTAAATCCAGTTGGGTATTCCCGGCCTTTCCTTTTTTCGTAGTAATCAGGATCGCGCCATTCGCTGCCCTGGAACCATAAATTGCGGTAGCGTCGGCATCTTTTAAAACATCGATACTTTCAATATCCGAGGGATTGATATAATTTAATGGGCTTCCTGCACCTCCAACGGCTGCTCCTGTTGGACTTCCGGAATTGCCCAACAATATTGTACCCACAGAGGTAGTACGAAGTGTCTGAGATGCATAAGGCACCCCATCGATCAGTATGAGAGGATCATTACCACTATACAAACTATTCGTTCCCTGAATACGGATAGTAACACCGCTTCCCCTGAGCCCATTTGCTGGTGTCACCTCCAAGCCAGGCACACGGCCCTGAAGGGCCAGTAAAGGATTTTTCACCGGCTGCTTTTCAATATCCTCTGCTTTTACGGTAGCCGAATTGCCCACATTGAAGCGCTGAGAAGTTTTTCCATAGGCAATTACTTGGACTTCATCTAATGGAGCTGTCTTTCCCATCACTTTCAAATCCAGGTATTTACGTCCATCCACCTTTGCCTCAATGGAAGTGATGTTGACGGCAGTAAGCACCAGCGTTACATTCGACTCTATATTTCTCAATACAAACTCCCCTTCTCCATCGGTATAGGTTCCGATCTTTTCACTACCTTTTACGCGCACAGTAACCCCCGCTACCGGATCATTGTGTTCATTCAGCACACGCCCATGTACATCCATAGGCACCAACGACTGTAAGGAGCGTTGCTCCTGGTTTATTTTTTTTTCAGCCTTTTCTTTAATAATGATAATACGCTCAATCACCGTATAGGTCAGCGGCTGTTCCTGGAAAATGAGGGTCAGGGCATCCAGGATACGTATATTGCTAATGCTTATGTTGACAGGTTTGGCCTTCGAAAGATCGGTTTCACTATAAGTAAAGGTATAACCGGTCTGTTTCCGGATCTCATTAAATACCTTTTGCAAAGGGGCATTCTTGAAATTGAGGGATACCACCTGCGACTCCCCCGCCGGCCTGAAGGCCAGGAACTGAATGCTGAGGAGGAGGAGTAATCCAATTGAAACCGATCGCTGAAAATGCATTGCCACATTCCGTGCATGACAATGCAAGCCTTTACCATAAGCAGAGCGTTGCATAATTAGTTCCTTAATGTTGTTAACAATAAGGCAACTGCTTTAACCTTAACGTGGGCTACTAATCATTAAGCCCTCATCAATAAAACCGTTGCCCGTTTTGTACCTGACTTGACAAGAATGCGATGAGAAAAATGATTCACAGGAGAAGGCAAAGGTTCTGACTAACAACATGTTCCCGGGAAAGAGAGGGCATGGAGCGTACAACTACTTGCTGCTTCATTACAAGCTACTCCTTCCAAAATCATGTACAGCTAACCGCGCAGCCAGGGAATGTTTTTCAATGATGGATTCTTTTCTTCCGCATGGGACGGAACTGCCTGTAGGCAGGTGGTTTCAACAGGTTTTCATGGCTATCGGCCCCTGGCTTGCGGTGGCGCTGGTTTAATGATTAATGGAATTGAATAGCATCATAAAATGTATGAGGTTTAATGGTATTTGTATATACAGAACGTTGGAAAAACAATTTGAATGAACGGAGGAGAGATCGCTCCTCCGTTGAAAATAGTAGCCTCATTGCATTAGCGTAAAAAACGCTGCTCCTATAACTGGTGTGTATTCCTATATTCACGAAGGACACCTAACGCTAACAGCACTTGTTCATTATCTGGCAGAAGGACCGTCCCGGCTTATCTCTGTAAACTATTTGTTAAGTTTCGTATCCCTATAATAACGAACTACCCAATAAAGGCAACTATCCTTTTCGCATTATTATTTTTGAGCCCCATCTTATTTTCCAGGACTCAGGGTCTTATACCAATCAGAGGGATAGCCGGGTAGCGTATCGCACTTAGAACCAACAGCTTAGTATAGCATCACCAAAAAAGCCGTGTTGGAAAGCCAACTGCCTTCTAACACGACTTACGTACTAATCTTGTACAATGGATGTTGCCTGGTTTGTAACCTAAAGGAGGTTTAATGGTATCTATGGATGAGACAATGTCTTTATGGACGCACGATGATCCGCTTGCCCTTCACTTCAAAATGCACCCTGTCCGTTTCTTCCAGCACTTTAAGCAAGGTAGACAGGGGTACATTGCGGGATAAAGTCGCTGAAAAACGTTCAGTACTTGGTGTTTCAAATTCTATCTCTTCAATATCACTATACCAGCGCTTTACCTCCTGCATGATATCGGGCAATGGCATAGATTTAAAATCAAAATAGCCGCTCTTCCAGGCCACTACATTTTCCACATCCACCGTCTGCACCGGGATCAGGTGAGAGATATTGGACCGGGTGGAAATTAATGCCTGCTGGGCGGGCTTCAGCACTACTTTTTTATCGTCCTGTATAGCAGTCACTTCTACACTGCCTTCCAACAAGGTAGTTTTTACCAGGGCTTCGCTTGCATAATTCCTGATATTGAAATGGGTACCAAGCACTTTTACCTGGGCATCACCGGTCGTGACGATGAAGGGTTTCGCCGCATTTTTAGCTACTTCAAAATAGGCTTCGCCGGTCAGCTCCACCTGCCGGGTTGTGCCAGCGAAACTGGTGGGAAAGCGCAAACTGGCATCCGCATTGAGCCATACCTTGGTCTTATCCGGCAAGGTGAGGGATATAGTACTCCCCCGGGGTGTTTGAGCGGTATTATAGGTAACCGGCGTATTGTCGTTGTTGCCGGCATCGCTTTTCGTATCATACTCCAGCAGATCCCCCTTCTTATTCACCGCAGCGCCGCCATCCTGGGCCAATACCCCATCCTGCTGGTCACTTAGGGTAATGATGCGCCCATCGCTCAGGGTAAGGGTTGCTTTATTGGTACCGGGAAGAATGTTTTCTCCTTTGTTAACGGTCATTATGTCGGGCTTGGCTGGCTGGCTACGGTTGTTAAGGTATAACCAGGCACCGGTGGCTAACAAGCCTGCTACGGCCGCTGCCGCTAACCAGCGCCAGGGCCTTTTGCGGATGGGGACTACCGGAGCAGTAGGCAAGTTGTTTTTTTTCAGGAACCGTTGCCAGGCTGCTGCTTCATCCACCGTATCCAGTTGTTCCAGGCTGGTTGCTACCTGATCCCGGTCCAGGCAGCGCTCCACAAATTGCCGGTTAGCCGCCGAAGCGCCGATCCAGGTATCCAGTTCCTGCTGCTCTATAGCGGTTATTTCGCCTTGCTGCTGTTTCAGCAACAAGGCTACAATACTGTTAATAGCTGCTTCATGCATGATATTTCATTGAATAGGTTATGGTTAAGAACTTTGCTGTAGTGTAGGTATAACCGAAGCTCCGGGCAGGAGATCAGTATTTACCCTAATAGGAACGTATAAACCCTCAAAACCAACCATTACCCGGGCTAAAGATTTCCCGGAACCCTGCAAAGCATTGCTATTCAATACTCATCCTTGTAAGTGATCTCCTTTTCAATAACGCCGTCTGTTTTAGACTCCCGGGTCTTCCAGGTAATAGATCTTTTACGTTTGGGTGGCCTTAAGCACCGTTCAATAGCATTGATCAAATGAATGATAAAGGACGTTTTTTGTGGGTCATTACCCGTATTGTCCGGACGCGACACTTCCCGCCCGGTTTGTGGAGCCTTACTCATAATGCATATTTATTGTGCTGCATACAGACAAATGCCATATACCTACGCACGTTAATGGATAAATATTACCCCTTATGCTATACAAACCTGTACAGACATAAAGAGCCCGTTTTTTCTCCATAGGAGAGCGTAGGTTTAATGACCAATGGTACTTGACGAGTGCTGCCTCCTGGGAATCAGCAACACTGCTTAGTGTTCTCCATTAAGAAGATGAACCACAATTCAAAACTACAGGTCTCAAAGACTTAGAGACCGGTTGTAGCCAGGCTTCTACCTGAGCAGGTGACAGCCAACGAGGAGCGCCGGGCGGCGCGTGTTGCTTTTGTATTAATACAAAAATATCTTTTTTCTAAAATCTGCAAAAAAAGTTTTCAGCGTACGGTAACAGGTATGCTTACTTAAAAACAAGCAGGATAAAGGAATTGGTGTACTTTAGTCCCCTACTAACCATTGCAAGCGCTTATGCCTTTAGCCAAAATTATCCCGGGCAGGCCGGCCCAAACCATCGACGAGGTAATCCAGCAACTGGAACAATTGATCGCGGAATGTATCGACACCAATGACCGCATCGGCTATTTCGCGGCGCTCTATCACAAGGTTACCGTGCGGGTGAGAGAAGGCATTCTCAACCAGGAGTTTGACAATGGCGCTCGCATGGAAAGACTGGATGTCATTTTTGCCAACCGCTATTTATGGGCTGTACAACAATACAGGAATCAGCAAGCGCCCTCCGGCTCCTGGCAGGCAGCTTTTGATGCCACCCAACAAAGAAGCACCTTGGTACTGCAACACCTGTTACTGGGTATGAATGCCCATATCAACCTTGATCTGGGCATTGCCGCCGTAGAAGCCGCCAACCGAAATGACCTGCGCAGCATCCGCAATGATTTCAACGCCATCAATACCATCCTGGGTTCCCTGATCTTTGAAGTAATGAACGAGATCAACCGCGTATCTCCCCTACTCTCCCTCTTTGGCTTCCATGCCACCAACGAATCGATCCTCATCCAGTTTAGCATTACCAATGCCCGCGATGGCGCCTGGAGTTTTGCGGAAGACCTCAGCAGCAAGATCGGCAAGCCAACCTGGGAATGGACGCAATGCATCAACAACCGCGATGGCATCATCCAAAAGCTAGGGCTCTCCCTCTTAAAACCTAAAGGCCTTATCCGCATCACCATGTGGATCATTCACCTGTTTGAATGGAAAAACCCGGCCAGGGTGATCAGGGCATTTTATAAGTATGAGAAGAAGTACATTACTGTAAATACAGAAGCTTAAGCTGCAATCTTAATCTTCCACCGCACACAGCACCGCAAAAAAGTGTAGCAATAAAGCTACTGGCAGGATATTCTTTTTCAGCAACGCCGATTTTAACATCGCCACGGCCTTCGTCTTTTGATTGCGCACCGTTTGTTCGGAGATATTCAATGCTTCAGCTATTTCACGGGTAGTAAGGCGGTCAAAGAAATATAAATTAAAAACCTGGCGACACCGTTCAGGCAATTCACGCACCTGCACGTAGAGCTGTTGAATGTATTCCGCGTACATCATGTCATAATCGTCGCGGTTCATCTCATGTACGTAATCGGAGGTATAGAGGATCTCCTTGTGGATGCGCGTATGGATCTCCTGGCTGCGGAGGTGATCGTAACAGGAATTCCTGACCGTCACATACAGGAAGGAACGGATACTCGGTACATTGTCAAAATTGTGCCGCAGTGCCCATAGCTTGGCAAAGGTTTCCGATACAATATCCTCTGAAAGGAGGTCATTCTTTACCAACTGATTGGCAAAATAGACCAGGGATTTATAGTTGTTTTTCCAAAGTAACCCAAGGGCGCCTTGCGCAACCTGCTCTTCATCCCTAAAAGCGGCTGCCAATTGCACTTCGTTATTGATCTCAGAAGGAATCATCATTCTCTCTCAGCTATTAATCTAAACCATTAAAAAAAAACGATAATTGAATGTACAGAGCCGCTGTACTACATAAAAAGGATAGCGTCTATCTTTTTCCTTCACCGTAAGGGCAAAAGAACATAATAGCCAATCAACGGGCTTTTAGCAGGGGGATCGTATTCAGTATGATGTAGGTTTAATGGTTGATCCTAAGAGGAAATGACTCACGGCAAGCAATGTTACTCGAAAAAACCGTATTTGAGAAATCTACCCGCTCTTTTTTACCAATGCTTTCAATAGGGATTGAATATCAAAAACTTACATTAAAAAGGCATAACCTCGCCCCCAAATTTATCTGTATGGTTATTGTGCATGGCTATACGTTTCATTTTAAGAGATATCAGTTTAAAAAGAAACCTGAGAGGTAAAGAACCTAGGCAAAAAAATAATCTAGACGACTATTAAAAACAAATTTGAGCTATGAAACATGTATTCTTTTTATTGTTCATGCTTCCATTATTGGCCAATGCTCAAATGGCATCGGGCGGCAACACCTTCCTACAGCATGAGCCAGGGGTCAAGTGGGTACAAAATATGAACTGGCAGGAAATTAAAACCCAGGCAAAAGCCCAGCACAAGTACATTTTTGTAGATTGTAATGCTACCTGGTGTAAGCCTTGCAAAATAATGGACAAGGATGTTTTCCCAAACGATACGATAGCAAACCTGATCAATAACAATTTCCTTGCCGTAAAAGTCCAGGTTGATACAAGCAAAAATGACGATGCTACGACTCGCAATTTGTATGCAGCTGCCCGAGAATTTGAAAGGCAATATAAAGTAACTGGAGTGCCTACTTTCCTCTTTTTTTCACCAGATGGAGAGATCGTTCATAAAGATGCCGGAGCTAAGAAAGTTGGTGAATTCATTAGTTTGGTGCAAAATGCTTTGAATCCTTCGATGCAGAATTATACCTTAATACAAGACAGCAGAGCAGGAAGGATAGATTATAATTTGCTCCCCTTGGTCATTAAACAATTTCGGGAACTAGGTGATAAAGACCTGGCCATTGAACAGGCAAGATCATATATGAAAAATTACCTGGAACAATTGCCGGAAAATTTGTTTGCAGCAAAGTCGAATCAGGTTTTCTTGATTGAGAATCAACAGATGTTGACTTCGCAAGACAGGATTTACTCCTTGTCTAAGGAAAAACCTGCATTAATTGATAGTGTCTTGTATTTCTTTGGCGCAGGAATCGCGGGTAAAATTATTAAAAGCATAACTATAAATGAAAATGTAGTTCCGCCCATTGAATTGGCGAAAAAAAGCAACTTGGAACCTGATTGGAATGAAATAAGGGAGGCTGTTGTTCAGAAGGTTGATTCTGTGAAAACAGCAGACATATTGCTGGATGCTCAATTGTATTGGTATGCAACAAAAAAAAATTGGGTTAAGTATTCTCATTATTATTTTATTCGGGCCAATCAGACTGATCTTACCAAAATATCTTCCAAGGAATTACAGATCTTTCAGCTGAATACTTTTGCCTGGGATCTGTTCCTATATAGTCATGATAAAAACCACTTGGAAAAAGCCTTAATTTGGGTAGACGAAGCAATTAAATTGAAGGAACAGGATGATCCTGGCTTGCTGGATACCAAGGCTAATTTATTATACAAGCTTGGCAGAAAAAAACAAGCCATTCCGATTCAGGAAAAGGCTGCGTCGCTTATGAAGAGGCAAAATTCTGAAATACATATCGCCCTCGAAAAAATGAAAAGAGGACTTCCTACTTGGGAAAATTAATATATGTGAGATTCTTTAGTTACTATGGGAAGTCTTTTTTATATCTCACCTACTCGATAACCCTGAAGGATGTCCTGGCACTTAGGGGGCCTTCATCGCTATAACCCTGTAATACGCAGGTAAACCGGCCATCGAGGTCATTGGTGGAGAACTGGAGGCTAGCCTCCCCTTTTTCGTTGGTGATGGTTTTATAGGACCAAAACAGTGTAGACAATACTTCGGGCGCAGCAGGATTGAATTTAGTGTAATCCGCCACGTAAAATTCTTTGGGGTAACTGATGCCATTCACCAGTTTCACAAAGCTGCCCGCTTCGCCAGGGCCATTCAACTCACAACCCATATACCGTACCGGGAACCCGTTGTTGTAATTATACCTGGCCCCCGTTACCGGGGCATAGCCTATAGGATGGTTATTACAATTGAGAATATTATTCATGCATACCCAATCCCGGCAGGTAACGCTCCTGAAAAAAGGAATGGCTTCCAGGTCATCTTTCTTTTTAGCCGTTACAAATACCGCCGGCATGGCTTTTTTGAGCAGCTGTTGCTCCAGGTAAGAAAGTTCAGCTGGTATATAGTTGGCAGCAGGATAATCAGCCCTGGATAAACGGGTGTCAATATTTTCATTTCCTGGATGTATCTCCACCTCATAATTCTTGCTTTTATTGGTACTGCCACAAAGCAGCAAAGTCACCTTTTGTCCCGGATCGACCTTCAACAGATCATAGGGCAATTCGAAACGTCCTGTAGCATCTGTTACAAAAGTTTGACTGTTCCTGCCGCTCATCAATGCCATCCGCACGGGCTTTTTTACCGGCTGCCTGTTAAAATATACAATGCCGGTGTCATTGCTCAAGGCAGTCACCACCAGACCCTGTTTTGCGGTATTGATATCACTTTCCCATTTGTACTTTGTCCAGTACCTGGTAAGTAATACCCGTTCAATTTGCTCCGCCTCATCAAACCACCTGCCACCAGGCATGGCGCTCATACCCGGCAGGAAGCGATCAAACTGGTTGAAACGTACAATATCCATCGCACGGGTACTATCCAGGCGGGAAGCCATTACGCAGGCAAGTGAGAAAAAGGATTGTACTGGCTGCCCTTTACTATTGGTCACCTTCACATTCAGTTGCACCTTCGACCGGTGGTGATAGGTAGTGGAGTCCACGCTGATGGCTATCCTCAGCGGTTCAGACCTTTGGATATATACCGCACGCTCAGCTTTAGGCACACCATCTTTGGTGAAAAGGGTAAGCGTAACAACCCCCTCTGGCATATCTGCAGCAGACAGGCGTAAGCTTGCCGGTTTGTTGGGGAGTACAACACTGGCAGCATAAAAGACAGTCCGGTAATTATGGGCCAGTAAATGACAAGTATCCCCGGATGCCCCACCTATTTCAACGGAAATAGTATTGTTCTTAACAACCGCATTACCTACATGCACACTAAATCCCGCTGGTTCTATCTTTGGAAACTTATAAGCTACTCCAGCGTAGGCATCGTCTAATTTAAGCGTGTATGTTTTACCATACAATGGAGTAAATGCTATGATACCAGTCCCAAGGCGATCGGTAATGAAAGAAGAGACTGGCTGATCATCTTCCAGCAACTGTCCTCCTGTAGCTAAAGGTTCATTATTGGCATTCTTTATTTCAACACCTATATAACTCTTGCTATTATTAACCAATGCCCCCCCTTCAGGGTATAGATATACGTAAGCCGAATCATTACGCTGCGGCACAACATGTCTTATGACCGGTTGTTCTCCCTGCCCCGCAACAATTGCCGGCAAAGAGGCCGGCTTGCCGGCTTGAACATCTTTTGCAACAGCAGTAGCTTCTCCGAACGAGTAGTTTTTATCGTAATCGCCATTCGATCTTACTTCCTCTGTATTTGTATTTAGGAATGGACCACCGCTTGCCAGCCTATCATCAACGGAATTCACTTTGGGAGTAGGTAAAGGGGGTTCAATGTCCACTTTAGAAGGTGCAACCTTTGCCAACTTAAACAAAGGCGGGTCCGCAGTCTTGAGGGTGATGGCCTGCTGGAATACGAAATGGTCCTGGTGGGTAGAATACGTATTTGTATAGGCAAGTAACCGGTATAGAGATCCGGGAAGACTATCAGGCAGGAACAAACTGCCGCCGCCAAGTCCATGATCCAGCACAAACCGGTCAGAGGCTACAATTTTTTTGGAACTTTCTTCTACGAGCAAGACATATAAGGTATTTTGTTCTACAGTACCGGGCAAACTATTCAGCACATAAGCTGTGAACCAGATGTTCTCATTATGCAAATAAACACTCTTGTCCACATGCAGATAGAGGTCAACCTGTTGCCGGCTGGTGGCATATCGGTCCAGCTGCGCGGTGAGCCTCTGCAAAACACTGGTATCAGGTTGCTGCGCTATAAGATTAGGAGAAGCGGATAAGAAGAAGAGTAGATACAAACATCGCTTGGCGATTGAATGGTTTTTCGAATGTTGATTACTGTCTTTTTCTTTCGAAGGATTGGATTGGATTTTCATGCCACTTTCTTTTCGTTGAAAAATCGGGTTGGCACTTTTCTGATCATACGGGCACAAACTTCATGCCCGTATGATAATTTATCACCAGGCTTTACTTTATCACTATTCTTTATTAATACATTTATCAGCGAGTCAATACAATGGGAGCTCGAAGCATAGCCACATTTTGTGTAACTATGACACATAACTTGAACAAAGACTTTTCTTTTATCAAATAAACATTGGTTAGAAGAACGTACAATTAAGCCGGTTAATTGTATCCATATTAGGATGAGGCGCATTGAACAATGGGAGGGAGTTAGTTTTGATCTATATCACGCTTGCTAACAGATGTTAGCAACTTTTGCAATTCCAGCAAGTTATGAAACCATTAACAGCATTTCCAAATTTTTTTTATAACGTTTTAATTACTATATGTGGATAACCTTAGCAGGAAACGCTGCGCCCGACCAGCATTCAACATCCAGGCATATACCTGCTATATAACGATAAAGAAAAACCGAATATCACTTGCAATATAACCCGTCATGATCTATACTGACGCCCAAAAATCCGAATTATTACAGCCGGTTAACACTAAATGCTGAAAGGATAGTTAAAGCCCTTGTTTATTCGTTCCACCTATTACCATTGTTAAAAAAACAGCGCAATTAAAACAAATGACTATGACTATCCGCCTCTTATCTATTGTATTTTTTATGCAGGCTACCACTGCTTTTGCACAATCCGATCTGTCGGGCACCTGGGCTTTACAAAACAAACAACATGTGTCAGGACCTGACTACGCCAACGCGCTTCCCAAACAAATAACTATTAACAAACAGGCAGATTCCCTGATCATTGAAAGCGTTAATATGGGCGCAGAGGGGCAGGATGTTACCAGCAAACAAGCAGTTGCTATCAATGGCAAATCTGTGACTGGAGTAAGCCCCAGCCAAAGAAGGTTGATCAGAAGCATCAAATGGACAGAAGACAAAAAAGGGTTGATCCTGACCACCGTATTTTACAGGGTCGGTAATCCCACTGAAATAGATTTCACCCGTATAGAGACTTTAAGCCTTTCTGCAGATGGCAAACAATTGAATATCGACAAGAAATCGGAGGAAACACAAAGTGAAACCTGGCAGGTGAAAGGAGTCTATGCCAGGAAATAACACCCTTGGGGACAGATCAGATGTTAGGCCAAGCCACTTTTTCAGCGGGGCATGTTGGCCCGGATAAGACTATTACAATAATAATATAGAACTGGCCTGGTAATACACAGCCAGGCCAGTTCTTCCTGCAACATGGATGCAATGCAAAAAAGGATCTTTCTTTTTGCGTGTTCATATAGCTGTATGCTTCCGACTGCCCTGGTTGTATGTGCTATGGGATCGTACAACTGAAAATATCGGCACAGGAAAGATAAATTACGGTGGAGGGCGATTGTTGAGTGACTCCAGGGACTGGCATAATTGGTCAGGAAAAAAGTAATTTCATTTTCAACCTCTCTGTAACGCAACTGTTTTTGCAAATGCCAATGCAAGAGAAAAAAGCCTTTCTCCCCTTCCAACTGGTAGTATTTGCTAATGTAAAACGGAAAGCGACTGTTTTGCAGGAGAGCCAAAAAATGTTGTTGGATATAATCTTCCACCGGCAGAAAA
Source organism: Paraflavitalea soli (assembly GCF_003555545.1). Classification (GTDB taxonomy): domain Bacteria; phylum Bacteroidota; class Bacteroidia; order Chitinophagales; family Chitinophagaceae; genus Paraflavitalea; species Paraflavitalea soli. Next base: position 3,432,071 of record NZ_CP032157.1, read on the forward strand.
AAAATTTCGCCGGAGCCCAGACTGATGAGGAACATAAAAACCGGCGCTTCGCTTACCCGCGAATTGGTCATCAAGGCTCTGGGAATAGTAGTAAGCCTGCATAGGCCCTGCTCATCAAATTCGATGCGCTGCACCCATTTCACGCGGAACCATGCTGTGGCACCGTTTAGACCATCACCGTCTTCTGCTATTTCCAACAGGCAATCAAGCCGGTCATCCCCTTCTGTAATGATCCGGACGAACCAATGCGGTGGCAATTTAGCCCCTAATAAGCGTAAGGCATCCTCAGCACCTGATGGCCCTGACTGATTGTATAACATGTATTTTCTGATTCCTTAAAAATTGGTAACTTGTATCCAACGCAATGATGGAAGGTGCTCTCTCATTTACACACTGTAAAACCTTCTATTATGAAAAAAAGGATGCTAGTGGCAGCAGCCACCATCGTATTGTTCTTCTATCCGGACAATACATCCTCCGCCCGCTATTCTCAGTCCAATGGGCAGTTAACCAATCTATTCGTTTACAGCTGGTATTATGATCAAGGCGGCACCGACCCTACCGGCACCTTAGCTACGATCAGCGATGAGGTAGAATCTCTGAGAGAGATCTATTCCGGCTATGTATTTACCAGCACACCCACGATGGGATTAAGGGAGTTTGAGTTTGGATATTTCTCCTATTACCCCGCCGCAGTCATTTATACCAATATGCCCTGGTAGATCAATGGTAACCGGGATTTTGGCTCAATTGATCATTGAGCGATAACTGATCAGCGGGGATGGGCCATAAAGCCAGGAAAGGCTGCCAGGTGGAAGGTCGATGTATCAACATCACCTCCTGCAACCTGGAGGCACCCTGCTGTGCCAATGACGGCCATCTTTTGAGATCGAGCCAGCGATGCCCCCATTCAGCAAAGAATTCGATACGTCGCTCCTGCACGATCACCTCTATGACTGAGGCCTGGTCCATTGTTTCCTGTTTCAGGGGAAGGAGTGCCCTGGAACGGATACGATTCAGGTCACTGATCGCACCATCCGGCCCTTGCAGTAGTCCCAGTTGTGCAGAAGCTTCTGCCCGGATAAGGAATGCTTCTGTCAAACGCAAGACGATATTATATTCTTGACCTGAGTTACCGGGTTTAGCTTTGTATTTATTTGGATAGTACAAAGTATCCGGACCGTTTGTATCCTTACCCAACCAGGCATTTTTTCTTGCATCGCCGGTCTCCATGCTGTTGAACAGGGTGGCTGAGACTGCATAAGGGGGCTTACCTGTGGTGGGTAAAAACAGCGCAGCTTCGCCGCTGTTGTACCCTCTTGTCACAGGCTGCAATTGAAAGATTGTTTCTGTACTCTTTTTTAAAAAGACCTCGCTGAGGTTGCCTTGCATAGTAAACTTGCCTGATGTAATGACCTTTTCAGCCATATCATGCGCTGCGGCCCAGTTGTGCTGGTATAGATACACCCGGGCTAACAAGGCCATCGCCGCCCATCGCGTAGCACGGCTATTGGGGGCATACAAGGTATCGGTCTGGCTACGCATGACCGGTAAAGTGGCTGCGGCCATCTGAAGATCGGTGATCACCTGCTGATATACTTTCTGTTCCGGAAGCCGCGGCAAATACCTTGTTTCCTCGTAGTTGGTGGACAACGCCAACGGGACCCGACCGAAGATGTTGACGAGGTAGAAATAGCTCAATGCCCTTACAAACCGTGCCTCACCGGCCATTTCCACTTTCAGCGAATCGCTCAAAGCCCGGGATCCCGCCACTCCTTCCAATACAGCATTGGCAAGGTATATTATGCTGAATGCATCAGCCCACATGCGTTTTATCGTTGGATCGGCAGCCTGCAGGCTATCTTTGACAAATGGCCAATCGGCCACACTGGTGGCAGCAGACGTTCGTACCAGCTCATCGCTACACAGGCCAGCATATTTACTAAGGTACCCATTGGTAAGCTTGAGGCCATTCATCATTTCCGAATACATGTTTGCGACAGCCGCATAGGCTGTATCCCTGTTATCGAATACTTTTGACCTTACGATACCTAAAGGAGGGTCTCCCACCTGCACAAACTTTTTGCAAGAAGATAAAAGAATGGTGCTCCCTAAATAGAAAAGGATGGAATTGGTGATGTTGCTTTTCATATAACACATTTGCTATTTTATTGAAATTGTACCTGTAAGCCGATGGTAAGCATGCGCAGCGAGGGTAGTTTAAATGGAGATTGCAAGGTTGGATCGCCACCCCGGTATCCCGTAAATGTCCATACGTTCTGACCTCTTACATAGACATTGATGTCCTTTAGCCGGTAAGGCTTTATCCACGCGGAAGGCAGTTTCCAACTTACATCGATATTCCTGATACGCAGAAAAAAAGCGTTGGTGATCCAGTCCGTGGAACCTTTATAGTATTGCAGTGCCCTGTTCGTTGCCTCGTCGGTGGCTATGGTCCATCGTTGAAGCGAGGTCTGGTCACCCTTCTTTTGCCAGCGTTGCAGCATTTCAACCGGTTGATTGGTAAGCATGGAGGCCTCCCAGCGTCCTGGCGGCATGGTTGCGTATGCACTATACAGTGGATTTATTGCCCGTTGATCCCTGGCCTCCAGCAGTACGGAAAACCGGAACTGCCCCAACTGACATTCATTGGACCAGCCGGCATACCAACGTGGGTCGCTGTCACCAGCCATAATAACAGGCCAGGTTGCCGGCGATCCCATACTATTTCCAGCTGGTACAATGAACAATCCAGTTGCCGTATCTACCCCCAAAAAAGGATACCCATGGAGTATGCTGAGGGATTTCCCTACCACCAGCGTACTGGCGTAAGTTGTTTGTGCCAGGCCTTTGAAACGATACAATTCATTGTGAGGTATGGTAAGATTGAAGCTGCTTGTCCAGCGGTTGAACTCAGCCCACTTTACGGTAGACTGCAGCGAAAACTCCCAAGCCCTATTCATCACAGCCGCTGGTGCATTGATGAGTAAAGAACTGGCCGGACCTACCTGATCGGGCATTTGAATAGACACCACCTGATCGGACGAGATATTGCGGTAGTAAGCAGCGTTGAGAAAAATCTTGCCTTTCCATTCGAGTTCGAGCGCAATTTCTGCTTTCACATTTTTTTCCCAGCCCAACCATGGATTAGCCTCCCGCACAGGGCTTAGTACTGTAGTACCACCGTAAGGAATAAGGCGGTTGTTGCTCATCCACAATTCGAGAAAGGTATAATCTCCGATCTGGTCATTGCCTGAGGAACCATAACTCGCCCTCAGTTTTCCATGAGTCAGACGGGGTAACAGATCCTGCATCCATTGTTCCTGTGAAAAAACCCAGGCAGTACCCATCGCACCAAAGAAAGCCCAGGGACGTGCAGCTCCGAAGCGGGAAGAGGCATCCAGCCTGGCAGTTGCATTGACTAAATACCTGTTACGCCAACTAAAATGGCCCCTTCCGTACACGCCATGATAGCGGTAACGTGAAGCATACTCCGTCTTGATGCTGTCTTTAGCTTTACCTGGGATGTCCAGCATAGCATCGCTCTCGTACCCCATTCTCCGCATAATTTCCCAGTCATTGTTTTCTTCCTGAAAAGTGGCGCCGAGCAGACCACCTGCTATAATGGTACCCTTGTTGTGTAACCAAGAAATTTGGGGCTCGATGAGCCATGATCTGTAGGTATTAATACCAGCGGATCTTTCACTAGTTGGCGAGAAGAAAGAATCCTGGGCTGCCACTGTTAACAATTGTTGCTCATCGACCGGTACAAACTGGTACCCGAGATTGGTGCCCAAAGTCAACTCGTTGAACAACCGATATTCGAGCAGCCAACTCCCAATGAGAAACTTCATTTGCGTCGAATTGGTATTATAGAATTGCCCTAATGGATTCGGGAAATGAAAATCTCCCTTCTTCCAAACCAGGTTCCCGGCCTCATCCCGCAAGCGAGGGAGCATGGGTACTAGCTTTATGCTGTACATAGGGTCGGCAGCGGGCGATATCTGATCCATGAAGCTAAACGAAAATGCCAGATCGGAACGAAAACGACGGTTGGGGGTCTGGTATTGAATATTACCATAACTGGACATACGTTTCCGGGCAAAACTACCGGGAAGCACCGTACCTTCCCGAAACAGGCCGCAACTCACAAAATAACGTACAACAGTATCTCCTCCACTCACGGACATATGAAGATTGGTAAGGCTACCTGTACCGCCGATCAGCAACTTAGGAATATCCTGGTAATCGGTGAGATCGAGATAATGGAGATCCGGTGCATTAGCGGCTGTAGCAGCTGCACCGATCGCCTGGATCGCTTCGAGGCGCATGTTAACATATTGGTGGTTGCTGAGCAAAACCGGCTGGTAGCTACTTTGTACGATTCCTTGCTCTGCTTTTAGAGTTAATGTGGGTTTTCCTACCGCCCCCTGCCGGGTAGTGATGAGAATGACACCATTGGCTCCACGAGAACCGTATATGCTGGTAGCATCGGCATCTTTCAATATCTCAATGGATTCAATATCATCGGGGTTAGTGAAATTTTGACAACTGATCCCCCGGAACCGGCCTGCGGATCGCCTGCGGCGGAGGAAGTGTGGGTAACTGGCCTGCTACCAGTAGACAGGGGCATATTGTTCCATACCTGCAGGGGTTCATTTAATAGCAGGTTATCGGACCCTGGCTTCGATCCAATACTTGCACGCCCCCCCACGCGAGGCATGGCGCTACTGCCTGGTGCTCCACTCACTTGTGTTATCAGCAAGCCTGGCACCCTTCCCTGTAAGGCAGCAAGGACGTTGCCATCTGAAGCCTGCAGATCTGTTCCTTTTACTTTGATTACGGAACCTGTATTGTCGCGACGTGTAGTTTCGTAATACCCTTTTATCACTACTTCCTGGAGTGTAGCCGGCAATGGATCAAGTAGTACCTGAAGTAATTGACCCGCCTCTACAATATTCATCGATCTGCCCTCCCAGCCTTTGCCCGAGAATCCAACAACTAAACTGCCTGGTGGCCAGGCCAGTTCGAAAAACCCTTCCTGGGAAGTAATAACGTACTGATTGGTACTGATATTCTGCACAGATATGCCACCAAGGGGTTCACCCTTATGGTCAGTTACCTTACCCCACAACACGACCGGGAATTGAGCCACCTTAAGGCTGTCTTTGTGCAGGCAAATAAAATTCCTATTGAATCGGTAACCGAGCCCCAATCTACCCAACACAGTATCAAGTATTCTATAGAGCGGCACCTTATTTGCCTGGTAGGTGATGAGCCGGAGACCCCTTGCATGCGTCGTACCATACACGGGTTTAAAATCACTTTGATCTTTGACAAGTTCAAAAAAACGCTCCAGGGTTGCGTCTTTCATCTGCATCGAAAGACAGATCGTGGTATCCTGGGCCAGTGTAGTATTGGCAATAGCCACTAAGCATAGGATTCCAAACGACAGGACCTGCCATTTGAATAAACATCTTTGCATGCTTCATCATTTAGTTTAAAGTATAGGGTTTATCTGTAATCCATCACGTAGGTATTACATGCTTTTTTTGAATCGGATAAGGCATAGCAAGGCATCGGCTAATGGTATCTCCATTGACCAGATAAAGGTTTTGGGGGTTGTATACAGGAAGGATAAGTAACCTGTAAGGATGTATCAATGAAGCATAGACAGGAAAATTAATCACCGTAGAAACTGGTGGGAATTAAGGTCTACCTGTGTGTACAGTAGCCTTGTCAACGGTGCGAGCCTTAACCAGTTTCTGTTTTTTCCACTATAATGATGAACCATGAATACTGTAATTGAAGCAAATGGTTATCGTGTCACGTAGACCTTGCGTCCCCTTTGCTCAAAATGGATAAGTCCGGTACTCTCCAGATTTTCCAGTAAATCCTTCAACGGATAATTACGAGGAAATTCTTCAATGACAAATTTTTCATCGTCGATAAAATCCATATAAATGATCTCTACATCGTACCATCTTTTTACCTGCTCCAGGATTTCGGAGAGCCGGGTATTGTGAAAAGAAAAATATTTGTTCTTCAAGGCCATAACATCGCGTATATCTACCGCTGACACAGTAAGTTTTTCCTTATAAGTCAACGCTCTTTGTCCCGGTCGAAGTACATATTGCTCCTCACCCCGGCTAACGCGTATTTTGCCTTCTGCCAGGGCCGTATAACTGGAATCTTTTTTATAAGCGTTGACCATGAAATGAGTGCCCAGTACTTTTATTAGGTTGCCATTATATTTCACCTTGAAAGGCTTGGCAGGATCTTTGGCCACTTCAAAGTAGGCTTCTCCGGTCAGTTCCACCGTTCTTGGCCCTTCTCCGAAAACAGCAGGATAAAGCAATTCAGAACTTGCATTGAGCCAGACTTTAGTACCATCAGTCAGTTTTAATTGGTAATATCCACCGACAGGTGTTTTCAGCCGGTTATACAACACTTCTTTTCCAGTTGCTCCTGCAGCGCTATTATATGTATAGGTGAGCCAACCTCGCTCTGGTACCGTTACTACAGCATTACCCTGCTCCGGTAAAGTCCGTTGTACTATCGTATCGAGGGCGATGCCCTGGTTGTCGGATAAGGTAAGCATGGCCCTCGCATATCCTGGCTCAACAGGTAACAAATTTTCTGTTTGCACTATTGGCTTTGGTTTCGAACTATCAGCAGGCCAAAACCACCATACTGTCATTGCCAATAATAAAAGAGAAGCAGCTACTGTCAGCAAGCGGTAACGATGCGGCGAAGGCACTGTTTGCACAGTAGGCTGCTGCTTCTCAACAGGAAAGGCAATGGGAAAAGCGGTATCATATTTTTCACGGAACTGTTGCCAGGGCAACATTTGCCGCTGGTAACGCGCCAGTTTAGTAAACGCATCCTCATCAAATAATGTTTCTTCATTGACCGGATGCGCTGTTCTATATTCCTCCCAGGCAAGTTGTTCGTCCGGTGCAAGCTCTATTCCTTCCTTCAGTTTAAAGTATATTAATAATAATAGGTCAGGTTGATGGCTTTTCATATCATAAGGTTTTAATGGAGGCTAAGCCTATATTATTAATACTCAAAAGGGGGCATTTCATTAACATCATTATAAAAATATTTTTTTTGTCATGCCATTGTACTGAGCCACCAGAGTAAAAGCAATAGGTCTTCAGGGCTAATGATCTGCTTCTTTCTTATCGCTAATTCCCGTAATTTAATGAGCGCCCTTGATTTATTGACCCTGATAACTTCAGAGGACTGGTGCAGGCGTTGTTCAGCCTGTTCCATGGTAACCCCTTCTATAAAAAACAATTGCGCTACTTCCTGCAACTTTGGAGGCAGCACCGTTATCAAGGACTTAACCTTTGTCAGGAGATCACGTTTTTCTAATATGCTCAATATCAACTGCTCATCAGCCAAGGTTTCGATGCTGTCCAGATTGCTCACAAAGCCTGTACGCTGTAGAAAATCAGTGCAGGCATTCCTGATGATTGTAGCCAGGTAGAACTTGGCATGTGCAAGGGAAGTAAATTTTTGAGGATTTTGAGTAAGTTGCTGTTCGAGTTTTTCAAAGCTCTTCCACACAATGATCTCAGCCTCTATTTCATTATGAACCCTTTTTGTGGCGTAAGCTTTAAATGGGACAAATTCATTTTGGTAGATCTGGACAAGCCGGGTATCATCCGGCATTCCAGAAGGAGGCAAGTTGCTATTCATAATAGTTAGTAGTCAATTTGAACCCTTACCTGTAAGGATAATTGATCCGTACAATTAGGATACTTCTACTAAAACGAATGAAAAGCTTATTTGTCCCGGTTTGGGAATCAAAAATGATAATTAAAAGTAATAATACGCTTAACTATTCTTTCCTTCCACCATGGGCACAAAGGAGAAGTTCTCAAACACTTCTTCTTTGGCTGTCCCATCTGCCTGTTTGGTGAGCCGCAGCATGCGTTGCACATGGCCCTCTCCCACTGGGATCACCATTTTGCCGCCCACCTTCATTTGCTGGATCAGTTTAGGCGGGATATAAGGCGCTGCCGCCGTGATGATCACTTTGTCGAAGGGGCCAAAAGTGGGCAGGCCCTCAAAGCCATCGCCATAGAAGTATTTAATATTGGGATATTTATTGCGTAAGACAAACTTCCGGTGCTCATCAAACAACTTCTTCTGCCGCTCGATGGTAAACACCTGGGCCTGCATCTCCCCCAGCACAATGGCCTGGTAACCGCTTCCGGTGCCTATTTCCAGCACTTTCTCGTAAGGTTTGAGTTCCAATAACTGAGTTTGGTAAGCGACCGTATAGGGCTGGGAAATGGTCTGTCCTTCGGCGATAGGGAAAGCCCGGTCCTCATAAGCGATCTTGTCAAAGGCCGAATCCATGAAATAATGGCGGGGGATGTTTTGGATGGCAGTAAGCACCCGCTCGTCGGTAATACCTTTTTCCCTCAGCACCTTTACCAACTGCATGCGGAGCCCTTTGTGCCTGTATGTATCTTCGAAAGTTCTCATAAACAGCACAAAGATACATCAAAAGCGGCTGAAGATCAATGACGTAAATCATCAATCCTGCCCCAACGCATTGTATATGAAGCAATATGAACGAAAGTGTTGAGATCGGGATGGCCGGCCCCCTCAATGATCCGGGTGTTCCTGGCAGCGTACACTGCTTGCCTCCGGATTGCCTACGTATTGCCTGACTGCTCAATGAAAAGAGGCCAGTGTGCTAAGGAGCGTAGGCAATCCGGAAGCACTAGGTAGGCCAACAGGCAGCCGTTTGTCTTGAAGAAACAGCCAGGTTTCATAGGGGTCTCATTCGGGTCTCGTTCGGGCCATGTTCGGAGATAAAGCGCATTTTTTGCACCTTTCAGGCGCCTTTGAAATGAATTGAATGCTGGCTTGACTTGTTTTGATTTTGGGCATGGTTTGAGCCGGCCTAAGCGGGTACCGAATGAAATACGAATGAGATACGACTCAAACCCAGCCAAGACCCGAAGAAAAGCTAACTATGGCACGCCACGGGCCAAATGCGACACTATATTCCCCTGATGATCCCTGGATCAGTCCCTGGTCATTGTGGGATCTGCCCCCTATCCCTCCCCGGATCCTCCCGGGGTAATCCCATGGCACTCCCCGGGTAATCCCCCATCAGAAGTAATGGAATAGTAAGGCAGCAGCAACGCAATAGTAAAGCAATAGTAACAGAACAGAGGTCAAATGCAGGCGGGATGCGGGTTTATATTGTTTTGAATTGGCAAACCCGCCCCCGTAGCGGGTTTGATCGAAATCGGGAAAATAAAAAGCGCGATACTTGTCATAAGAACGATGATATACAGTAATATACGAAAACAGGCTGGATAAAGCACCGCAGGCCTGAAAAAAAACAAAACTCGTAGCTTGTTTTCTACAGCTGGCAGCTAGCCTTCCTCTTGCCTTGTTGCCCCGATGCCTCGCTGCCTTTTAATCAAAAAACCCTGGAACCTGCCAGCGTCGCCGCCAGCAAACCCACAGGGTTAACGCTATATTCAAAAACAGGAAACTACAAACGAACGATCCGCGCCACATAGCCCCCACCCTTAGCCAGTTTCATGATCAGCTTACTGGTCCGGTCAACAGTGGTGGTTTCCACCGCACAATCCTTGGCATTGCGGTCGGCATTTGGACCATCTTTCCACACCTGCATGCGCCACTTCCCTTCCGGCAAGAAAGAAAGATCCAGCGCCAGGTCGCGGGGCGTCCAATCGGTCATGGCGCCCACAAACCAATCGCCATTCGCAGCCTGGCGGGCTATCGCTACATAGTCGCCCACCTTCGCCTGTAAGGGCACGGTATTCGTCCACACAGAAGGTACGGCCCGCAGGAACTCCATGGCCTCCGGCTCACGGTAATAATGCGTGGGCATATCGCACAACATCTGGAGCGGGCTCTCATAGATCACATACATGGCCAGCTGGTTGCAACGGGTACCCAGGGTAAGGGGCTCACCGGGCACAGCCGCCCAGGCATTCTTCTGTGCATTGAGCATACCGCCGGGTGTAAAATCCATCGGTCCTGCCGCCATACGGGTAAAAGGAATGGTCGTAGTATGCTCCGGATCGATGGAACCGGCAAACTTACTGATCTCATTGCCCAACACGCCTTCGGAAGTCATCACATTGGGATAGGTGCGCAACCAGCCGGTAGGCTTATACGCCCCATGGAAATCCACCAGCATATGATGGGCCGCGGCAGCTTTTGATACCTTCTCGTAATAGTTCACCATATCCTGGTCATCGCGCTGCATAAAATCGACCTTGATGCCTTTAATACCCCATTGGGCAAATACCTTCAGCGCGGTATCCAATTGCTTGTCCAGCACCAGCCAGCTGGTCCACAACAGCAGGTCTACCTTTTTCTCACGGGCATACCTGGCCAGCTCTTCCACATTAATACCAGGCGCCTGCTTCATGAGGTCGCGGGTATCGCACCAGCCTTCATCCAGCAGCACGTATTCAATACCATATTTAGCGGCAAAGTCTATATAATATTTGTACGTATCATTGTTGATCCCCGCCCTGAAATCCACGCCATAGATATTGTTGTAATGCCACCAGTCCCACTGCACTTTACCGGGCTTCACCCAGCTGTAGTCACCCGTAGCAGGTCGCCCCAGTTGATAGGGTAATTGGTTGGTAAGAATGGCTGCATCAGTACGCGCAATCATCACAATACGCCAGGGAAAGGCCTGCGGACCGCTCACACGGGCAATAAAATCCTCCCGGCTATTCACCCGCTCATCACGGTCGCTGGTCACTTTTTTTTCTTTGGGATAATGCGGAAATACGGCCTGTAGCTGGCCATTGCCCTTACCCCGCAACCACATACCGGCATAGTTGAACAGGGAGGATTCGGTGATCAGCAGCTTGGCGCCCTGCGACTCAAAGAGCGCCGGCAGACTGGCCAGCTTCTTGTCATCAATGCTATCTATCCGGTAGTTCCGGTATTGCCGCTCATTGTGGCTGAAGAAACCATCTTCCTGCGGATACCAGGCACGGCCATGCGCTTCCAGGCCAAAGAGGGCTTGCTCCTTCAGCACGGTATAAGCTGTTTGGTGGTTGGTGATCCAATGCCAGGCAATGCCATTGTCATAGGCCCGCCATTCGAGGCTCAGCCCATTGGCAAAATCAACATGCAATTGGTTATACTGATCGCGCAGCTCCGCTGTTTTCTGCTGCACCACGGGTTTCAGCAGCTCATCTTTGGCAGTGGTCAGCGCTTTGCTTACTTTCCACTGAGCATTTTTATCTGCACTGGTTTGGAAAGCAATGGGCGCTGCTGTCAGCAGTGCTTTGCCATCGAGGCTAACAGCATAGGTAATGCTGTCGCCGATACTTATACTTACCTGGATGGTTTTATCAGGCGAAGACAGGCTGTATTTCTTTTGGGCAAAACATGGCAGTATCATGCCGAGCAGGAGGCTGCCCAGCCAAAGACTTTTAGCGTTCATGGGAATTATGAGTTATTTATTAAAATCTATTCTCTTTTCTTTGGTTCATCATCTTCTGTTCTTTTGCCTTGATGCAAAAGAACCAAAAAATCAGCCAGGCCTGATCGCTCCGCGCAGCCTGGCGGCCGGCGCCACCCCAGGTGCTGCTTTGATTATTGCTGGCAGTATCTTATGATGCAGGCTCCATAGCTACCAGTAAGAAGTCCACTGCTTACTGATCACTACCTCTCAACTGGCTGTTCCAGCTCGAAGCTCGTAGCTCACAGCTTCTTCCTAAGTAGGCTATACTAATAGTGATGGTTTCTCTTTATAAGTCTTCCACAGAAACTCTCCAAACAAGGTATTCGCCCAGGCAAACCATTTACGGGTGAAGTTTGTCGGATCGTCTTTGTGAAATGCTTCGTGCATGAAACCCGTATCGCCATGGGTCTTTTGCAGGAGCTGGATACAGGCTTTGATCTCCGCATCATCATGACTGGTAAGTCCCCGCATCGTGATCGCCATGGGCCAGATCATATCCTGTCCTACGTGCGGTCCGCCAATACCCTCTCCCGCCTTGCCTTTATAGAAGAAAGGATTTTCCCCACTCAATACCAGCTTACGCGTATTGCGGTAAATAGGATCGGTATCCTTCACCGCGCCCAGGTAAGGAAGGGCCAGCAGACTGGGCACATTGGCATCATCCATCAGCAGGTAACTGCCATAGCCATTCACCTCATAGGCATATACCTTGCCATAGGTCTTGTGCTCTACTACCGCATGTTGCTGCAAGGCTTTTTCTACTTCAGCAGCCAGGGCGGTTAACTCCCCCGCTGTTTTGGTATCGTTTGCAATCGCCGTCATCATCTCGGCCGCCTGCCGCAGACTCACCACCGCAAAGAAATTGGAAGGGATGAGGAAAGAAAATACCGTAGCATCATCACTGGGTCGGAAGGCCGAGCAGATAAGCCCCACCGGCTTCACGGGATAACCATAGCCACTCATGGGTTGGGTATCCGTAGCATTCGAAGTGGTACGCTGGAATTTATAAGGACCATTGCCCGTCTTGCGCTGCTGATCGCGGAAAGTGGTATAGATGGCTTTGATAGCATTTTGCCACTGCTGGTCGAACGGCGCGGTATCACCCGTTAGCTTCCAATAATGGTAAGCCAGGCGGATGGTATAACAGAGGGAGTCGATCTCCCACTTGCGTTCATGCACGCCGGGTTTCATATCCGTATGGTCCTTGGTCCACTCACCTCTTTTATTGGGATCATTGTAAAAAGCATTGGCATAGGGATCTTTCAATACACAAGCCGTTTGGTGATTGATGACACCGGCTATCAGCGCTTGCAAAGCCCGGTCCTGCTTCACGAATGGCAGATAAGGTGAGACCTGTGCGCAGCTGTCCCGCAGCCACATGGCATCGATATCGCCGGTGATCACATAGGTATCGGGGCGCCCCTCTTTGGTAGTATGATAGACAGTCGTATCGAGGGTATTGGGAAAACAGTTCTCAAACAGCCAGGCCAGTTCGGGATTCTTCACCTTGGCCTTGAACTCCGTGATGGCTTTTTCTATTGCGGCGCTGGTGAAATGCCGCTTGTCGGCAGGCACCCGTACTACCGGGAATTGGTCGGCGCCCGTGGCCGGGGAAAGACTCAAACCTTTTAAAGGACCCAGTAATAAGCCGGCCCCGGCGAGGCCCGCCTGTTGAAGAAATGTGCTTCTTTTCATAACTGCAAGTGTGTGGTGGTCTTTGAATAATGTTGTGCCAACGGTCTAACTATACCGTTTTAGCAATTGCAATATAAGAAAAATGTGAGTAGTGGGCGGGCGCCTTTTTCCCCTATTGGGTAAATAAAATAGCCGTTTGGGATAGTTAGCAAGTGGTTCCCAGTTGTTATATAGTTACCGGCGGCATTTTCGGTGTAAGGACAGTAATAAATATTGTTGCCGGTATGATGGTTGAACAGGAGTGGACAAGCATATTTCTCCTGTGATGCTCAAAAAGCAGCCTAACGATTTAAAAAAAACAATTATGTGTTTGAAGTGCACGCCATGTTCCACCCAGGCGCTGGCCTTCCGCCAGACCCTACTACTTGCCATCGCTCCAAGGTATCATACCTGAGTTGGCAGACTATTTCCCCCTTAAACCCTGCCGACTATAAACCTTATCCTGCCGGTTAACCATCACTCAACACCCAACTCTGACTATGAGCAGGAAAAACAACCATTGGGGAGAGGCTCAGGCACTTTCCAACAAATATTTTCAGGAACTGCAGACCTACATGTATACCATAACGAAGAATAGCATGCTCTCCAAAGAGATCGTGTCGGCTGTCTTTTACAAAATATATGCTGACGAAAAACTATGCCGGCATATAGCAGAGCCGGCATGGGGATATCTCGCTGGGATGGCAATGAACGAATGGTACATGATGCTGCGGAAAGAAAAGAGCAACGACCGCAAAGAAGCCGGATATGAGATGTTATACGCAGAACAATGGCAGGAAAGCCCCGAAGAAGCCGCGATATACCGGGAACTAATGGAACAACTCAATGAACGCGTCCGGCAACTGCCACCACGGATGCGCGAGGTTTTTGAACTGCTGCGCGAAAGCTACACCACGAGGGAAGTAGCGGAAAAAATGGGTATCACCGAGCAAACAGTACGCAATACGAAGACCAATGCCATCAATATTCTGCGGGACGAACTGACCAGGCTGGGGCTGCTGCAACTGCTCTGGCTACTTTGGTAAAAAAAATCGGGTAGCCCAATGGTTAAAAAGAAAGGCAGCAGCATATGACTAACAAGAGGCTCATTCTTAATTCTAACATCATTCCATGACAGCACCTACTCAAAGGACGATTGAACTCATGATAAAGCAATACACCGGTGAGATCACCCCGGCTGAGCAGGCAGAACTGGAAGACCTCATTGCACAAGCCTCACCGGCCAAACAACAATGGTACAGGGATATGCTGGACCCGCTGAAACTGGCGGAAGCCATGGCCTTTGCTCAGGGAGAAGACCTGGCGAAATATCAACAACAATGGGAAGCCAATGCCCGGCAACAATGGAAAGAACAGTCCCGCCGCCGGCTTCACAGGAGCCTGCGATGGGCCGCTGCAGCCGTACTGGTGATTGCCACGGGCCTGGGCATCTGGCAATGGATCCACCGGCAACCTTCGCAGGAACAGTCAAGAGCTATTGCCGGTGTTACAGAAGACGGGGAGAGTTTCTTCCTGCTACCTGGCGGTGAAAAGATCGAACTGGGATCATTGACTGATCGCCCTACCAAAGCAGGCAATGCCTTGCTTTCCCGGCACAACAACGAACTGATCTGCCAGGCAGCGTATACCGAAGGAGAGAAGCCCGGAAATATCCGGCTATTTGTAAAGCATGCAATATATACACTCCTGTTGCACGACAGTAGCAGAATAACCCTCGGCCAGAGGTCAGCTGTGCAGTTTCCGGATCATTTCAATAAAGGAGAAAGAGTAGTGGAGATCAGCGGAGAAGGCTATTTTGAAGTGAAACATAAGCTAACCGATGCAGATACCGCCAGGGTAATTATCGTAAAAAATGCCCTTGATACACTGCCGCAACATTTAGTAGAAGTACAAGCTTTAGGCACCCGCTTCAATATCAGGGCCTATGCCAACGACACCAGGACACGCATTACGCTCGACGAAGGAAGCCTGCAGATCTGTAAGAACACCACCCGCATACAATTACACCCGGGAGAGGAAGCTACCATCACCAGTACGGGTATAACAGAAAAACACCAGATCTCAAAACCTGGAGAGGCTTCCGCCTGGCGTGAAGGACGCATACTTTTTACAGACATAGATGTAACTACCATCATGAACGACCTGAAACGCCACTACGATGACATTTCAATCGCTGTCGCGCCTGAGGTAGCTGATGAAAAGATCAGCCTTCATAGTTTTTATAACAAGCCGATCGGTTACCTGGTCGACATTATGAAAAAGAACAACAGCAATATAGCCATCAAAATGGAAGGCAACACGATATACGTAACGCCCCCCATTCGACACTAGTCCTTTTCCTTTAGCATTGATCAAATTCCAGCACCATTGCCTTATCCCTCATTGCGCCGTAAGAGGCAACAATCGCCGAATCCGGCCCATAAACAGCAAATGCTTATGGGCCGGTGCAGGTTGGCAACCAAAACACTCACCCTTAAAAAATCTTAACCGCGGTATCATTCATTAGTAGCGCCATGTTCCGTCCAGGTAATAACGAACGTTGGTAAACAAGCGGATCGGTCCACCGCCGGTTAAAAGGCTCAGTGATAAAATGAAAAGCAAATTATTAGTATTGACTGTTGGCACCCTGTTGCTGGCAGTAAAAGGCCATGCACAGAAAACCATCACCCGTACCTTTATCAACGCCCCCCTTGAGACCGTCATCAGGGATATCAGCGATTCAGCAGGACTCACCTGTGCAACCAATGCCGCACGCTTCCGGAAATGCTCACCCGTAACAATAAACTTCACCAAAGTGGAGGTATACCAGGCGCTGGAAGACGCCTGCAAAAAACAGCCTGTCTCCTGTCGCATCGAACAGGAAGCTATTATAGTAGAACCAAGGGATGTAAAAGGACGGATAACCGATGAAAGAGGAGAACCGCTCGCCAACATCACGGTAGTATCATCCGGCAGCAATAAGCATTTTGTCACACGCAAAGATGGGCGATTTACCTTGTACCAGGCAGCACTCGATTCCTTCTTCGATGTTTCTGCGGTTAATTATGAATCCCAGCATATTATACTTGATGGCAGCGTCTGGTTCAATCTCATCCTCAAAGAAAAAGTGACCATATACGGCGATTCCACCGGCGTTACCGTTTGCGATGGTTATAACCGCAAACCACGCGAAAGAGCCACCGGTTCTTTTGGTAATATTGGGCTGCAACAACTCATCGCAAGGCCCTCCCCTACCCTCGGTCCACGGCTTGATGGCCTTGTACCAGGTATGGTGGTGTTCAATACCGACATCGGACTCACCAGTCCCCTTCCTGCAATTACCATTCGTGGCGTCAGTACCCTATTGGCCAATGCCCAACCGCTCTTCGTAGTTGATCGTTTTCCATACGATGGCAACCTCAACCAGCTTAATCCCAATGATATCGAATGCATCACTATACTGAAGGACGCTGCTGCTTCTTCCATCTGGGGCGCCCGTGCCGGCAATGGCGTCATCGTGATCACCACCCGGCAGGGCAAACATAATCAAGGGCCCCGCCTATCCTTTTCCACTCAACTCACATTGTTGGACAAATACAACAGCCGCTACCTGCCCCTCCTTGGTGCGGCATCTACGCTCAGCCTCGAAGACAGCTTTTTCCACAGGGGGTATTATGATGTTGCTTTGCTAAGCGGCTTCGGATCAGTACCACCAGGCGCAGAGATACTCGAACAATTAAGGCTGGGCATGATCGACTCAACAAAAGCGGCCTCCCTGCTGCAGGCCCTCGCCGGTCACGATGTGCGTGATGATCTGGACAAGTATTATTACCGGCGTACGACAGCCCAACAGTACCACTTAAGCCTGGAAGGCGGCGATACACAAAGCCGGTATTACCTGTCGGCAGGATACGACAAAATAAATAACGGCCTCACCCAGGGCACACAATACCGCTATAGCATCACATCCAACTATAGTTACAAACCGCGTAAAACAGTTGAAATAAACCTGGGTGCAGCCTTGAATCAGACAGGCGCCCGCAACGATATCCCTTTCCCCGGAATAGCTTACACCTATGCCATGCTGGCCAACCCCGATGGTACTGCTGCCGTGGTAAACCGCGACCGCCCGCAGGTGTGGAAAGACACACAGGTCCTCAACGGCATGCCTGACTGGAGCTACCGCCCGCTTGACGAGTTATCTCTTCGTGACGACTCGCTTCACCGGTTGCAAACGCGCCTCTTCATTAACCTGGCCTATACAGTCGTCAAGGGCCTTAAATTACAGATCGCCGCACAAAACCTTGTAGAGAATACGACCCATACCACCCGCTATCCCATAGCATCCTATGCGTATCGCGATTTATACAACAACTTCAGCTATCTGCATGGGTTTGGCATAGCCTCTCTTGTGCCACAAGGGCCCATGGAAGATATACAACAGACCCACTATCGTGCTACCAATATAAGGGGACAGATAGACTACAACCACAATTGGCCCGACAACAAATGGGAGCTAACTGCCGTTGCAGGTGCAGAGATCGCAAGAACAACAGCAGATACCAGCCGGGGCCGTCACTACAGCAAAACTGTCAATTTCGATACGCTCTACAACATGTATGAAGCACTCCTCCCACCCATGGCCCTACCCGGTAAACCATATACACGGGAAGCTTTCGATTACTTCAGGTCATACTTTGCCATTGCAGGCCTGGCCTTACATGGCCGCTACATGATGACGGGCAGCTTTCGAATTGACCAAAGCAACTTCTTTGGCGCCCGAACGAACGCATTGACACAGCCGCTCTGGTCCGCCGGCATGAAATGGCGATTTACCAATGAGCCATTCATCAATATCTCCTGGCTTAGCGAGGCCAGCCTGCGCACCAACTTTGGCCTGAGCGGTAATATCGACAAATCATTGTCGGCCCTGCTCACCACTACTCCCCCGGTGATCAACCAGTATGGCGCCGAAACCCGCACCATCCTCAATGCTGCCAATCCCAACCTGCAATGGGAAACCAGCAGGCTCTTTAACATAGGCCTCGATTTCCAGTTCTCAAAAAAACGGTTTTCCGGCACGGTGGAATACTACAGACGCTTTAGTAAGGATCTGTTGAACAACGAGATCACCCGCACTACCGCAGGTGCCACCCCTTATCGTAACAACTCGGCCGCACTCAGGGGCCACGGTGTGGAATTACAGCTGAATGTCCGTTTGCCCCTGGGCAAATGCCAATACAATGGCAGCCTGCTGTTGGCCTATACCACCAATAAAGTGATTCATACTGATACCTCGAAACAAAAAGCCATAGACTACCTCGATCCTTCAGCCGGCAATCTGCTTGTTGGCCGGCCATCGGATGCCCTCTATGCCCTGCACAAGGCCCCGCTTGATCCTGCCAACGGTGATCCACGTGCTTACCTGCAGGGGG
Organism: Paraflavitalea soli; assembly: GCF_003555545.1. Taxonomy (GTDB): domain Bacteria; phylum Bacteroidota; class Bacteroidia; order Chitinophagales; family Chitinophagaceae; genus Paraflavitalea; species Paraflavitalea soli. The sequence continues at coordinate 3,450,677 of NZ_CP032157.1, forward strand.
AGCCGAGTAATGATTACCCTGCTATCCTTAATGGTCCACGCGACAGCCTGCAATATATGGGGCATAGCACGCCGCCATGGACAGCGGCCATCAGCCAAAGCATCAGCTATTATGGTATCACGCTTTCTTTCCTGCTCATTGGCCGGTTTGGCTACCACTACCGACAATCTTCTATGGACTACCATGGTTTCATTTCAGGTACAAAACTCCCGCATCCCGATTACGACAACCGCTGGCAGCAACCGGGTGATGAAACCCGCACTACCGTCCCCTCCTTCCCTGCGATCATCGATCCATTCCGCGATCAGGTGTATGGCTATAGTAATGTGCTGGTAAAAAAAGCAGACAATATCCGCATGCGCGAAGTGAAACTGTCTTATATGCTGAACGAGAAAATAGGCAAGAAAGCGGGCCTGTCGGGCGCTACGATCTTTCTCTACGGCGCCAACCTTGGCATTCTCTGGAAAGCAAGTCATAATTCCCTCGATCCGGACTCCCCGTCGGCCATGCCGCTGCCCAAAAGTTATTCCATTGGCCTTAGCATAAACCTGTAACCATAAAACAACAACAATGAACCGTCCGACACATCTGTTATTCATAAGCTTACTGCTGTCCGCTTTTCTTTTTGTTGCCTGCAACAAAGGCGATCTGCAACGACAACCGGGCACGGCGTTCGATGTAGCACGCTCACCGGAAGCGCTGCAAGCCCTGCTTGACAATGATTGGTTATTTGGTCAATCCCCTGCTGCCGGCATTCTCTCCGGCGAGTCTTTCTCCCTTACCGATGAATACTGCAATTTCCTGCTACCCTTTGAACTTAACCTGTACACCTGGCAATCCTCCATCTACAGCGAAGGGGAAACCGTGTCGGACTGGAACCTCTCTTATGAACAGGTCACCTGCGCCAATCAGGTCATTGAAGCCATTGAACAACTGTCGAATGGCACTGCAGGACCTGCTTATGGACCTCTTTTGGGGAGTGGCCGTTTTCTTCGCGCCTGGGCTTTCTGGCAGCTCGCCCAACTATATGCCCAACCCTACGACAGCCTTCAGGCAGATTCGGTACCCGGTATTCCGCTCCCCGTTACCGCCGATCTGAATGCCCCCATCACCAGGGCCAGTTTGCAGCAAACTTACCAGCAGATCTGCACCGATCTGCAGCAGGCAACGGACCTTCTGCCTGCAACCATCGACAAAGCACATCCCAATCGTCCCTCCCGCGCTGCTGCCTGGGCTATGCTGGCACGGGTATACCTCAGCATGCGCAATTACCAACAGGCAGCCATAGCTGCCGGCAATTGCCTGCAACTGTACAAGACACTCACCGACTATCAGCAATCCGACACGACAGCAAGCATACCTTTTTCAGGCAACCATCCAGAGATCATTTATCAAAGCCGGATGCAGGAAGACACGCGCTTCCTGGGCGGACTGGTGAACGGCAACAACGGCTTTATCAATGCAGATCTGTACAGCAAGTATACTCCCGGGGATCTCCGGCGACAACTCTTCTTCAAAGGCGTGGACACGCAGGCGCAACTCAAAGGCAGTTATGCCGGCACATTTTATCCCTTCACAGGCCTTGCGACCAACGAGGTTTATCTCACGCACGCAGAAAGCCTCGCTAAAATGGGACAAACAGCCGCCGCCCTCAACGACCTCGACACCCTGCTCATGAAACGCTTTGCGCCCGGTTATTATATACCCCGAAAATCGAACCATCCTGATACCGTGCTATCCTGGATACGTACAGAAAGGGAAAAGGAACTCGTGCTGCACGGACAACGGTGGACCGATATCCGGCGGCTGAACAAAGAAGGCAAACAGATTTACTTTACCCGCAGGGTGAAAGGTACTCTTTACACCCTCACTCCCAATGACCCAAAGTATACCCTGCCCATACCCCCGCAGGCAGTAAAGGAAAATGGATTGCAGCAAAATCCACGGTAGCAACCGTAGGAGGCATCAATACAATCGAAGGTAAATCCCTGTGCGGCAAGGAACAAAGGGACTCCATGGCGTTGGCTGATAATAGGTACAGGTAGTGAAAGCTGTGAGGCATAAATAATTAACGCCGATCTGCCCGGCAGGAACGAAAGTACCGTCAAGCTGACGAACGTACTGTGGAAAATAATCGCAATAGGCTTTCTTGTTAACCTCATGAGCAAGAGCGCCCCCAACGGCCACTGTAATGGCGGTAGCAATGAGAAAGAATCTGATCTTTTTCATACAACAGGTTTTTGATGATAAAAAAATACATAGCCCGCATCGTTGTACAAGGGAAGGAACCTGTTTATCAAAAGGAGGGAATTAACGGGGCTTCATCATTGCTGTATGTAATTTAATTCATTTTTGATGCATCCGGTTCAATGGTTCATTTTTTTGATCTGTCCGATAGCGATGGGATTGCCGGACAGGCTCAGCCAGACCGTATCCAGCCAGACCGCCTTGGCCATAGCAGGTTTTATTGCTCCTAAGCAGTTGTATTGCAACCGGGTAGAATACAATTATTTAGCATGTTAAAGTTCAAATAATTATCTATATTTGCGCTCCGAAAAGAAAGCCGCCATGGGCGGATAGGTCAGGGACCGGTAGCTCAGCTGGATAGAGCACAAACCTTCTAAGTTTGGGGTCATTGGTTCGAATCCAATCCGGTTCACAAATGCCTCGCACGATAGTGCGGGGCATTTTAGTTGGGGAACGGCCAAAGCTTGCTTTGAGCCGTGGACCAACTAAAATGCCCGCCCACGCGATAGCGGGGGCAGAGGCTTTGGGTAAGCACCTCCCACAAGGATCACCGCAGGTAATCCAATTTGAAGCTGCGGACCAATAAAAATGCCCGCCCAAGCGTTAGCGGGGGCAGAGGCTTTGGGTAAGCACCACTCAACAGGATCACCGCAGGCAATCCAATTTGGGCCGTGGACCGACTAAAAATGCCTGCCTACACAACGACTGGTAACATGACTCCCCAATCCAGGAATGGTTATTTTTATCTGCTATACGTTAATTAAATAGGATGTCGCAAAGCCGATCTATTTCTTCTGTAAAAAAGTTTCAGGCGAAGCCGAAAACCTGTATTAAAAGAGTAGGCAACTCAATCATTTAAAGGGGTCACTTCCCTAAATAGTGAGATTGCCTATAACCAGCCATTAATTTAAATACAGCTTCGAGGCAAAGAAAGTACTCAATGACAACATTATACACTTCTTTGCATAATGGCTATTGCATTAATGGCCACAGGGGATAGAGCAATCTTCCCTGTATGTTATGCCACTCAAAAATGAAAACCTGCCAGAGATGATTTGCGTGATCATCCTGGTATTGATCATGGTTCATTATGTTCAGGAGAAAAACAATTGGGGCGAATTCTGTGTCTGTGTAGCCCTGTTGTATGCCATCATAAATGGCCAGAAACTTCCCAACAAATAACGTACAAAGGCTGACCAATTAAACAATGGTCAGCCTTTTAAATTGTATAAATCGCTTAAAAAAGCAGGTTGTTGAAGTTGCCAAGAGTATCAACCACTTAACAATATAAAAACGTATTTTTACTCATTTCTACTTCATTTTTTACTATTTTTTAATGGTTAACCAAGTTGGCTTGTTCGTTCTATCTAAATGGAAGATAATCTGCCAACAATGGCTCCCGCTCCTCCACAGAATAAAAGTACAATAGCAGTTGCTGGAGAACATATACAAAATATCCAAGTTAAATTCAGTCCGCAATTCATGTCTTTGCTGAGCGAACACCTATATTCTTCTCCCAATAAGGCGTTTGAAGAGTTGGTAACTAATTCTTGGGATGCGGAGGCCTCCAGAGTCTATGTAAGCCTGCCCGATAGTCCTTCACATACCAACGCATCCATTGCTATACTGGACAATGGTAATTCGATGGATATCGACGGTTTCCAACAATTGTGGACTGTAGCAGAATCGGATAAGCGAACTAGCCATACAAAATCTGGACGAAAAAAAATCGGTAAGTTCGGCGTGGGCAAGCTCTCAACCTATGTGCTTTGTAATGAACTCACCTATATCTGTAAAGCGGCCGATGGCGTCATCCGCATCGTTACTATGGACTATCGCCAGATTGACGAGGCTACCGATAAACACCTTGATAAACTCCCGCTCTCTGTGAGGCATATTCCAAACGAAAGTGCTTTGGAATCTATTTTGGAAAGCTACGCCGGTGGAAAAGCAGCTTTCCAACTCATCAAGGATGGGATTCCGAAAATAAACGTCAGAAATGACAGCGTCAATGAATTTGGCGGAGCAGATCCTATTTTGCAACAAAACAGCGACACTTGGACCTTGGCAATACTTACCAGCTTAAAACCAAAAGGCCAAGCAATAAAAAAAGGCTGGGTCAGATACATGCTAAGCACCGCACTTCCCCTAGGCGCCTCGCTGGCAATACAGGTTAATGAAGAGCCAGTAGAATCATCCAAGTACGAAACACCAATTTCCCAATCCTGGCAAATTGGTTCGAAGCTACCTTTCGATACGATCTCCGGCACCAATGGCAATGCCTTATCAATTACCCGAAATGAAAAACCTTATCCTCATATACAAGTACCAGGTTTGGGAGAAGTAACCGGGACGATAACACTTTTTAAAGAAAACCTATCTGGCCGAAAGAGCGACCATATGGGCGTATCACACGGCTTTTTTGTGAATGTGCTGGGCCGGGTGGTAAACTATGAGGATAACCAATTCAAACTCCCCAATCTTAATCATGGAGTATTTGCCAGACTTCGAGTAGCTATTCGGGTTGATGAACTCGACGAGCACATTTCTGTCAATCGTGAAACCTTAGCTGAAGGCAATAAGGTAAAGCTTGTTAGAAATCTGCTTCATGAAATATTTAACATGGCCAGACGTGAAGAAAGCAACCAGCAAGATGCCACATTTAAAGCCTTGGCCCAAACACGCAAAGACAATCTTGAGGGTCTCCCACTTACACCACTAGCAAATGTTATATCCAAATCATTCACAGAGGCTAGCATCCCCCCCTCTATAATAGACCTTGAAGTAAGGCCGGATACAGGTAATTTAATAAATGAGTGGTTAAAAAACACGAAGTATGGCACTATCGACACCCTCGGAAACATTGAGTTCCAGGAAAAAGATCCTAAAGATTTGTTGTCCAAGTACGATGTCAAAGAACGAAAGATTATTATCAATAAAAATCACCCATTTGCAGTTGCTAATTCCACGACAAAGGAACAAAATCAACTTCTTCAGGATATACTTACTGCACAGCTTATTGCAGACTCCTATCTTTTAAGCTCCGGGTTACCAATGGAAGCATGCAATGACTACTTTATGCATCGCGATCGTTCGCAACGTCTTATAGCCCAGATAAGAAGAAATTCAGCCCCCTCAATCATCCATGCTTTAGATGAATGGAAAGATCAGGCAAAACCGTTTGAAGAAATTGTTGGAGACGCATTAGAATACCTGGGGCTACAGGTTACGAGAATGGGACAGAAGGGGCAGCCGGAAGGTGTAGCGACCGCATACCTGAGCCCAATTGCCGACCAACAAAACTTCACGTACAAACTAACCTACGATACCAAAGCGACCAAACACAATGCTGTGCAAACTGGAAATGTACATGCAGCAGGATTATCCAGGCACAAACGTGACCACAACGCTAATTATACGTTAGTTGTTGCCCCGGCCTTTCAGGAAGGAGCACTGGAAAAAGAGATGGAGAACAATCAGATTACTCCTATGACCGCGCGAACCCTGGCAAAGCTGCTATCGATTTGTATCGGCTTCGGCCCTATTAACTTAAACCAGCTGCAGGAGCTATTCAAACTATATGATCCAGGCAAAGTCGATAAATGGGTTAATGACTTAGGTGCTGAAATGGAACAAAGAAGTCAAGTCAATCTTCCACTTCTGGCAAAGACCTTGACGCAGCTGATGACGCCTGAAACCCCGGACGTATTCACATGTAGTACGATCGCACAGAAATATCGTGACCTTTCAGGGCAAAAAGGTCATCCCTCTGCACTGCAAATAAAACATGTATTCCAAGGCCTCAATATGCTGATACCTAGCATTGTTAGCACCGACCCAAATTCTGATCGTATATTTATTTTCAATACACCAGAAAGAATGATAGATGAAATTAGAAGGCATACCAATATTATCCCCGAAAGCCTGAAATTGGGCGCCATTAAGGAGTAGACTGCAATAACCTAAACGAGCTTCCCCCCCGTGACAATGTTTAATAGTTCAAACCAGCGTCACTTATAAACTCACGCCCCGTTTCCAGGGAATAAAATCATCCTGTTCCAATTCAACTGACTTTGGCCGCACATTACCGCTGGCCACGTCAATGACATAGTTCAATATCCTTTCTCCTGCCTGCTCAATGGTTTCCTGTCCATCGATGATCGTCCCGCAATTAATATCAATAATATCCGGCATCTTTTGTGCTAAGGCAGTATTAGTGGATAGTTTGATGACCGGACTGATGGGATTGCCTGTCGGCGTACCCAATCCGGTTGTAAACAATACAATATTGGCCCCCGCCCCTACCTCAGCCGTCGTGCTTTCCACATCACTGCCGGGTGTACACAATAAATTCAGACCTGGTTTGGTCACAAACTCCGGGTAGTCCAACACATCCACCACCGGCGAGCTGCCTCCCTTTTTGGCCGCCCCGGCCGATTTGATGGCATCGGTAATCAACCCGTCTTTTATATTACCGGGCGAAGGATTGGCATAAAAACCACTGCCGCCGGCTTCCGCCAGGGCATTGTAGGTCTTCATCAGGTGAATAAACTTCTCCGCCTTCGTTTCATCCAGGCAGCGGTCACTCAGGTCCTGCTCTACACCACACAATTCAGGAAACTCCGACAGGATCACCGAACCACCCAATGCTACCAGCAGATCAGAAGTATACCCAATAGCAGGATTGGCCGAAATACCCGAAAACCCATCCGAGCCCCCACACTCCAATCCAATACATAATTTATCCAGCCTAGCCGGCGCTCTTTTTTGCTGGTTGGCTGCTACCAAACCAACAAAAGTTTGCTTCAATGCCTCATTGACCAATTGCTCTTCCGTTCCTTCTATTTGCTGCTCAAACACCAGCAACGGCTTTTTAAAAACGCCCAGGCGTTTTTCTACCTCCTCTTTAAGGATATCCACCTGCGCATGCTGACATCCCAGGCTAAGCACCGTGGCCCCCGCTACATTGGAATGGGCAATATAACCCGCCAGCAATCCGCACAGGGCGTTGGAATCCGACCGTGTACCACCACAACCCATGTCATGCGTCAGGAACTTGATACCGTCTATGTTCTCAAACAACCGGGGGGTAACCTGCCCGGTTATGCTATTGGTATTAATATCTGCCTGTAAAATAGCTTCCATGCCCGCTCCCCGTTGATAAAGTTCTACCAGCACTGCTGTTTTTTCCTGGTAAATGCTTTTCCTGGTATACCCCAGTTTCTCGACCAGCGCCTCTTTGAGAATTGTCACATTCCTGTTCTCACAAAAGACCATCGGGATCACCAACCAGTAATTCGCAGTCCCCACTTTACCATCGGCCCGGTGAAAACCCGAAAAGGTCCGGTTTGCAAACTTTGCAATATCCGGTTTCTCCCAGGCAAGGTTCCTTTCCTGCACAGAGAAACTATTACTGGCGTGCACAATATTTTTGGTGGTCAACAAACCACCTTGTGGAATGGGCGCCACGGCCCTCCCTACAAGAACGCCGTACATAATGATATCATGGCCCTCCAAAAGATCCCGCGCAGCCAGTTTATGTTTTGCTTTGATAGGTTCCTTTAAGGTAAAACACACTTCATCAGCAGTGATCTCATTGCCGGCAGGCAGGTCTTTTAACGCTACCAGTACATTGTCGGCCGGATGTATCTGCAAATAACTAGTTGATCCCATGTAATTGTTTATTTTATCCATGCGGGCTTTGGGGTTGATTGCTCACTGGCCCGGAAACATGAAATTATTCATTTTCCACTATGGCTCTACTCAAAAAAGGAGCATCCTTTTGTACTATTTTGGCTTTCGATGCTCTAACTTAGAGCGATTATAGCAAAAATCATACAATGAAACCCCATCTCCTGAAAGTTTCGCTCAAGCCTGAAGCATCTTTTAGCATCAGAAAAGACGTAACTCCATTCTTTTACAACAGGTGGCATTATCATCCGGAAATTGAACTGCTGTACATTGAAAAAGGTACAGGAACCCAGTTTGTTGGTAATAGTATCAAAAGGTTTAAAGACGGGGATGTCTTGCTCATAGGCTCAGGCCTCCCCCACTACTGGCGGTGTGACGATAAGTATTTTGCTGGCAGTCCTAAGTTAAAAGCCAAAGCCACAGTGGCGCATTTTCAGGAGACTTTTTGGGGACGTCCGTTTCTTGAATTGCCGGAGAACCGGCGCTTAAAGGAATTATTCAAAAACGCCAGGAAGGGAATTAAAATAGCCGCCAAAATAAAAGGAGAAATAATCAGGCTGCTTGATCTGATGCTCACTGCTACCGACACCACAAAGATCATCCTGCTGCTGCAATGCCTGGACCTCATTGCCCGGACTGCCAGACCGGAATTATTGTGCACAGAAGGATTCCAACCAGACTTTGAGGAAAAAGAGAATGACCGTATCAACAATATTTATGCTTACACACTAACCAACTTCAGATCACCCATCTCTACGGCTGAGATTGCAAAAGTAGCTTGCCTGAGCCCCCACTCTTTTTGCCGGTATTTTAAATCAAGGACCAGGAAAAACTACTCGAGACTTTTACAGGAACTTCGTGTAGGAGATGCCTGCAAATTATTGATAGAGACAGACAAAACACCGGCACAAATTTGCATGGAAAGTGGCTTCAACAATATCACCAATTTCTATCGTTACTTTAAGGAGATCACCGGCAAAACACCCAATGAGTATAAAAAAGAACATTCCTCTCCATTCTCTCTTTAACATATACCCGAATCCGACCAAATCCAGGCTTTCTGGCATCCTTTTGTTTATCCAAAAACGGCTTCTCCTCACTCATTCCTAAACTGGGAAAAAAATACCTTATGCATAGACGATTAAAAAAATAATTTAAAGTATTTATTCAAATCAAATCCTTTATTTTTACAAGACCTTATCATTCACACCTGATTAGTAGAATTTGCTTCCTCCGTTTCTCATGAGCACCGTACCAGGAAGCAGATAGACCGATTCTCCTTTTTTTCTGAACTAGCTGGATCTGATTATTGCACAAGCAGCAACGTTAAGTCCCAACCAAATCACAGGGTTTCACCATTTCATTAAAACAGTCCCATGTACGCATGGTGCCTTGGCCTGTCCGGCTATGGCAGTTTATGCGAAAAGCTTCACATTAATTACCTATACGACACTCGTGTAGTGGTATGTTATTACCATTATTGAGTTTCTTATGCTCAGCTTGTATTTGACAAGTGCTGATTCAATAATGTATTGCTTATAACTCAACATCTCATTTTATTTAATCACTATCATTATACAGACTATGAAAAGAAATCTAATCATCCTTGCAGCATTTATCCTGGCTTCAACCATGTTTGCACAAGCCCAGGTAGGTATCGGAACTACAACACCCAATGCCAGTGCAGCATTGGATGTTCAGTCAACAACCAGGGGTGTCTTACTTCCCCGTATGACCAGCGCACAAAGAATTGCCATTGCCACACCGGCCGATGGTTTGATAGTCTACCAAACTGACGCTGTTTCAGGTTTATGGATGCATATCTCAGGCGCGTGGATACGACTCACCAACACTACAGATCTTACCAACATTTCTTTTGGCACCTCAACCGGGTTTGCCTCCAATACATTGGGCTCGGTTATTGCCGTAATATTGGGTGGTACACCCATTCCCCTGCCCAGTAATCAAAGCCTGGGATCAAACGTTACCGTTAACGGAGCGAATACCGTGTTTACCGTCGCCCAGGCGGGACGATACAGGATCGCTTATGGCATCAACATGAATGCCGCTTTGCTGGTAAGTTCCCAGTTGAGGATCAACGGTACAGTTAGCCCTGCTGGTACTGTTGCACCCGTGCTATCAGTTAACCGCCTATCAGCTGAAGTAATTCTCAACTTAACAGCTGGCTCAACTATCAGTGTCGAGCTATTTGGGTTGCTGGGAGCCGTAGTGCTTCTTCCTTCCAGCCAGGGAGCTTTTATGACCATACAAAGGGTTGAATAATTTTTGGTACTCACAAAATTATTAGTTCACCCTAAAATTCAAACAATGCGATACTTATTATATTGTATGTGCAGCCTGCTGTTGGCCGTTCCGGGCAAGAGCCAGGTTGGTATAGGCACGATCTTTATTGCGGCTGGCACCACCTTCACAGCCGATAGCCTGGTGCTCATACCCACTGTAGGCATTACCATCAACACCAACACGCTCACACACGGTTACACACCCATGCCAGGTGCTACACCCGGCACCAACAGCATTGCCCGCGTATATGACTTCGCTGCGTCTATTACTTATTCAGGCGAAGTAGGCATTATATACAGCGATGCTGAACTGGCCGGCAATACAGAAACACTGTTGCAGATAGCCACCCGGAATGGCACCTGGACAACCACTTCCACCAGCACCGTAAATACGGTAGCAAATTACGTAAGCTACCAGGCCGCAGGCCTTACCTTCGACAGGGTAACAGCCACTTCGGCCGGCGTGGCCCTTCCCATTATCTATTCGGGATTTTCAGCCACCGCCAAAGAGCTATATGTACTCTTAAACTGGCAAATGGCCGATATCGATGGACTAAACACATTCGATGTTGAGTACAGCAATGATGGACGTAACTGGTCAGTGGCCTCCTCCATCACGCCCACGCCAGGCAGCAAGAGCTTTAGTTACCAGCACAATGACATGAACTTCACTACCCGGTATTATCGGGTGGCAGGGGTAGACTACAGCGGAGACCGCGTATACTCCCGTATTGTCACCGTACACAACAACAATGCAGCTTCCAGCCTGCGTGTTATGCGCAGCGGCAGCAATACTTTGCTTTACTTTAGTGGATCAGCTCCCACTACTGTACAGGTATACGATATGAAGGGACAACTGTTGCAAACACGTAATGTGGCCAGCCAACAATGTGAGATCAATGGACTTATCCCGGGCACCTATGTCATACACTATGTAGTGGACGGACAAAAACTGTCAAGAAAAATACAACTGTAGACTTGATATAGCCACTTAAACAACCACGGATACTTCGGGCGCACATAGAAAGGGGTGCATCATTAATTTGATGCATCCCTTTTGTTTTACCCCTCCCGAATGAACAGCCAGCGCCTGCCTCTGCTTCCTTTCATGGGACGGAACCGGTAGTCTGTCCTGTTTATAACCGCCATTCATAAAAACAGCTTACATTAAGCCCAATATCCGCCCGCAGCAGATAAGGGCTTTTTATCATTCGCGTGTCTAAGCAATATGATACTCATTTTGCCAAAGACAAGCTTTACCAAAAGCGCCTTTAACCATAAACAGGTATTTACTACAGTGGAAGACCACTACAAACAATGCTTTCAGGAGTATTTTGAGAAATTATTTGGCTATGCCTTTACCATTGTTAAAGACAATGCCGAGGCAAAAGACATTGTTCAATCCGCCTTCGTTAAATTATGGGAGAAACGTTCAACATTGAATGTTGCCGCCGCTGCCCGCGCTTATTTATACACAACCGTTTATCACCTCTCGCTCAATACCGTCAGGAATCGCAAGGTGCGGGAAAGCCATCATCCACATATCACAGCTACTGATAGTATCAGCAACAGCAACACCGCCGAGGAAAAGGAGATCAGGGAAAGGATCAGGCAGGCTATTGACGGCCTCCCTCCTCGCTGTAAGGAAGTCTTTTGCAAAAGCCGCCTGGAGGGGAAAAAATATGCCACCATCGCCGCCGAAATGAATATCTCCGTCAAAACAGTAGAAGTACAGATGGGAAAAGCCCTGAAAGCCCTGAGAGAACAATTGACAGACCTGGCCATGATATGGGTCATGTACCTTTTTATTTGAACCCCGGAATAATGCACAACCAATGAATGCACACCACCATCCATCCATTTCCGAACTCATCTCCAAATACCTGGCCGGTGAAGCCAACGCCGCCGAAGCCATGTTATTGGACGACTGGCTGGCAGCGCCGGAAAATGCCCGGGAATTCAAGCGGATCGCCGCCCTCTGGAACCAGCTACCCGGCACAGCAATCCCCCAGCCACCAGCCCCTCAGCAGGCCTGGGCAGAACTGGAGCCGCTGTTGACAGCTAACCGGCCGGCCGCTATCATAAGACGGCTCCGTAACCACTACGCAGCGGCCGCCGTTATCGGCCTCCTGATCCTGGCTGCTGTTTATTGGTTTACCCGTACCAAGGAACATCCAAACAGTGGGGCCAACCAAATTACCAAAGCCACCACCAATGCGTTAAGAACAGATACCATGCCCGACGGCTCCACCATCACCATCAATAAGAACAGCGAAGTAGTGTATACGGCCGGCTTCAACAAATCGGATCGCCAGGTAGCCATGAAAGGCGAATGCTATTTCAACGTAGTCCCCGACAAAAGCAAACCTTTCGTGATCAGCGTATATGATCTGACCATCAAAGTGGTGGGCACTTCTTTTAATGTAAGGGACGTTACGCCGTCTGGAAACATAGAAGTGCAGGTGCAATCGGGCGTGGTAAAAATGTATACACCACAAAAAGAGATCACCGTCAATAAAGGTCAAACCGGCATCTACAATAAGCAGCGACAGGCACTATATGTAAGGGATTCACTCGATATCAACAGCATCGGCTATGCCACCAGGACCTTTTCATTCAATGATATGGCTGTCATCGATGCCTGCCGGTACCTGGAAAAAGCTTTCAACGTGACCATCAACCTCGATACACAACAATTTAACGGCTGCCGGCTCTCTGCCCAGTTCGACAACAAGTCATTACCCTATATACTCAATATCATCAATGCTACGCTCAATACCACCTACCGGCAACAAGGCAATACCATCTTCATCAGTGGAAATGGCTGCCATTAGTTCAACCTCAAAAACTGTAAAGCACATGCCATCCTTTTTTATCATCATCATACTAACCTGTTTACATTTAACCGCTGCCGCACAGGTAAGCAATGTCACTTTTGACAAACCGATTACCATCACCGGCAGATCCATCCGGATCGATTCCCTGCTCAAATCATTTTCCAGGCAAACCGGCGTTGAATTTTCCTTCAGTACCAATAAGATCAGCCCTTCCCAAACACTTACTGTTTCAAAGCAGCAGCAAACACTCTCCCAATGGTTAATTACACTCAGGAAAGACATAGGCATACAGCACAAAGTGGTAAGTAACCACATCATCCTGTTTGAAAACAACCAAAGTGGAGTTTTTACACCCCATAAGCGGCCCACCACAGGGACCTCCCGTATCATACCCCCCAAAGCAACGGGTAAATCCAGCCAGAAGCCCTCACCCACCCCGGTGACCATCCTCATCGATAGTAGTCAGCCCTCACAAAAGGACACCTTTTTCCAACAACCTGCCCCGCCAGTCAGCCCTGCAAATGCTACCGCACAGGCCCTTACCCGGAAGAAAACAACTTCAACCAAAAAGGCAGCGCCATCCAACTCCACTAATCCGCCAACACCATTGCCATCCCGAAGAGATGCCCCTCAGGGATCACCAGCAGGCGAACCGGCCGATGAAGCCTTCCAGCTAATAGCAGGGTACAGCAGGCATGGCAGCGGCGATATGGATGGGATCGTATTTGGTGCAGACTATACCAGGTACCTGAGCCATGCCTTCTCGCTGAACGTCAATATCCGCGGCACCATCAATCATGACAAGGATGACTATACCTACACCAATCCAACTACCCATATCCGCACAGATGCATCCGTACCCTTTACTACTGCCGGGGCTCAGCTAGGCATCAATGCTCAATTAAGTGCACTCAGGAGCATACATCATGAGATCATGTTCAGCCTGGGCGGATTTGGAAGATACCAATCGGCTTCACCAGACGGGTACAGCGTCACCAGCCCACAAACATCAGGCAACCCCGAGTTTCTTTTCAACTTCTACAACTGGAATAAACAAAATACGATCTCCGCAGGCCTGCTGTTCCAACTCCATTACAACTTTACCTTCAACAACAACCTGCTACTGGGCATAAAAGGAGGAATCCAAACAGATACCGAAGGCGATCTCATACCCCAGGCAGCCTTATCAATAGGCAAACGGTTTTGAGGCGAGGCCAACAACAAAAAAGGCCACCTTTACAGGCAGCCTTGTCATCTTTTTTCGCAGCCCATCTGATCTTAGAACATATTACTCTTCTTCAGTAACGCCGCCGCTTCTATCAGCATAGCCCCGCTTAATTGGATCGGCATTTCCGTTTCGTTGCCGGGCTTGGTTTTCCAATAGCTGCCAAACAACACGACCGGCTTGCGGGTACCTTGATACCACAGCGTCTCAAAGTTATTTTTCAGGTAAGCAATATAGCGCTTGCGGTAAGCGTCGGGCAGATCGGGATGCAGGATCAGGGCCGTAAAATACCGTACAAAGATCCCTTTGAACAATCCACCATCGCCACCACCTTCATCACGCAGCAAGCGGTCGGCCCCATTGGTAAGGGTATTATCTGACAAGGTGAAATTGGCCACCTTCATAGCATCATTCAGAAACAGGGGATCTTTGGTGATATCATACAACTCCAGGGCCGCGCCAATAAAAGTACCCTGGTTGTAAGTAAATTTCCAGGTACTGCGCAGGCCATCTCCGTTGGCATTGATGCCATCATACACCCAACCCGTACCTGCTTCATACAAACTATCTTTCAGCCAGGTGTAGATCTTCCGGGCAAAATCCAGGTCTGCCGGCTGTTTGAATTGCTGGTACAGGCGGGCAGCCAATATACAGGCAGGTGCATTGGCTGGTGTATTCTTATAAGCAGGCTGGGCTTTGCGCCAGGCAATGCCGCCGCCCATATTGGTATTCCACCCATTTTTGATATCAGCCCATACCTGGTCGGCGCCGGTTTTGAACTTGCCATCGTTGGTAGCGGTGTAGGCCCGCAGCATCGCCAGGCCATTCCACTCCATATCATCATAAAATTCATTGAGGAAAGTATTCCCGTTCTTCTGCTTTACGCCCACCATCCAATCGTCCATAAGCGTACGGTATTTATTGTCGTTGGTGCGGGCGTAAGCATCTACCAGCACATCAAGCGCATGCGCCTGCGGCCAGTAGTGAAACTCAGTATTGCCATTGCTGGTACGGTTAAAATACTTACCCGAAGGATTCCAGAAATTGAGCACCAGCGAACCGCTGCTGCTGTCGGCCGCCGCCGCCCAGTTAACCTCATACTTGTTGATCCCCGACTGATCGCCGGTGATCACCACATCATCATAATTCTTTACACAGCCCGGCAGCAGCCATAGCCCTGCACAGGCCAACAATATAGAAAGCTTCATGCTATTCGTTTATTTGATCATTATTAACTCACCTTCAATTGTCGAAAGTTTTTCCTCGCTGGCTTGTTGCCTCTTTGCCTCGTTGCCTTCAAATTACTTCACCACTACCTGGTGCGTATAGGGCGATCCCGCAGGGAAACTCACCAACACATCACAATTTTTATTGTCTGCTTCCGTCGCAAACTTGTAACAGTAGTTCCACTGGTCATTGCTGACTATCTTGATGAGGTACCAATAAGCAGCTGCCGTGCCCGGCGCTGGACGTTGGTTATCTGCATTGCTGCTTCCCATCCACTCAAAACTATCTGTAGTGCCATCACTCACTTTAAAGCGGAACTTATAGCGCTCATCCCTGCCCCAGCTCTCTTGTTTGAAAACAATAGATTGATTTTCGGCTTTCCACACCCCATTGGCTGTATAATTAAGGTTGAAGTAGATCGTATTGTTGGGAGCAAACCACAATCCCACTTCTTTGATCTCCGTGAGGGTTACTGAAGCATTGTTAAAGTCGAGGTTGATGCGATACACTTTGGTGGCGCCCGATACCGTGGTAGAACCACCTTCCTTAAGGTCTGTGCCACTGATGGAGTAAGCAACCGGCGTGCCTGACTTGCGGTCGACAAATTGGTAGGTACCGGCCTTGAGAGAGGTATAAATCTCAAATACACCATTGGACACCTGCTTAAGCTGCCCTGCATTGGCGAGGTCGGCTCCTGCTTCTGTAGCAGAGCCGGTTATGAATACATCGGCTGGCACGGTAGCAAAACCTGCCGGGCGTTGTACCTGAATGGTGCGGCTGGCATCGGCCTTTACTTCATTGATCCCTTTGGAAGAATAGATCGTCCATTTCAATTTACCCGTACCTAGCGAAGGGATGCCCGCCAGGTTGGCCACCAGGTTCAAGGTTTTATGGGTCACCGTGGCTTTATTGTATACGCCGCCGTTGTCTGTAACCATTTTATAGACCGGCTTGCTAAAATCACCGCCTTCCTTATCAAAAGCGATCTCATACATCACCAGTCCGCCATCTTCCGCCTTGGCCTGCTCCCACTCAAATACCACGCTGGCCGATGTAGCCGGCAATAGTTTTACAAAGCGGTTGTCTTCAGGTGTGAAGATATTTTTCACAGCTGTTACTGCTGTATGGTCCATGTTCTTATCTTTCTTACAACCCAGGAAGGCCAATAGCGCCAGGCCCATGGTTATAGTTGACAGTATATTCTTTTTCATATTGAAGCGTTTATGAGTTCATGATTGATTACCAGGAATTGTTCTGGCTAAGGTTCTTGTTGAGGTTTCGTTCATCGCGTGGTATTGCCCACAGGTAATGTTTGGCGGGATCAAAGCTGCGCTGGTTCACCCGGATATAGCCATTGTCTACTGTAGGCTCTCCATATTTGGCGCCATGCACCCATCCATTCAATACCGTTTCAGCTGTTTTCCACCGGCGGATATCAAAGATGCGCAGACCTTCCAACGCCAGCTCTGCACGCCGCTCTCTGCGTATAATGGCTGTACGTTGATCTGCCGTCCAGCCATTGTTAAAGTTCAATGCTTCTGCCTCTGTAAAGCCTGCACGCACCCGCAATGCCCGGATGGTTTGATTCCATATAGCTTCCGTCAACTGGCCCAGCGCTTGTTTGGCTTCCGCATACATCAATAAAATATCAGCATAGCGGATGAGGATCAGGTTGAGCCCCGAATTAAAATTGTTGATGGAGGTGGGATCATAATACTTGCGGGTATAATAACCGGTGGGGGAACTTACTCCGCCGGCTACATACTCATCCAGCTTAGTACTATTGGGATCGCTGCCCGGCTTGATATAGATCGTCTGAAGACTGTTATCCGGCTTTTTCCATTTGTAATTGTGGTACACCACCGTATTGGTAAGGCGTGGATCACGATTCACATAGGGATCATTTTCATTGTAGCCTGAGCCCGCTTCTTTGATGCCTTTTCCGTTCAGCATCACATAATCATCCACCAGCTCCTGCGTGGGGGCCATGGCGTTCAGGCGTGCCCCTACACTTAAGGGCACCAGGTCAAAGAACACACTAAAGGTCTTTGATTCCGGTACAAACTGCAGGTCGAAGATCACTTCATTGTTGTATTCATTCTGTGGCAGGAACAATCCTTCATAACTGTTGAACAGGCTATAAGTACCCAGCGTATTCCCTGTTATAAAAGGTTCGGTGGCGTTGACCACATCCTGCCAGCGGCCTTCATACAACAACGCACGCGCTTTCAGAGCGAGGGCAGCACCCTTGGTAATGCGTCCGCGGTCTGCTGCCGGGTATTGTGTGTTGACGGGTAACAAGGCGGCTGACTCCTCCAATTCTTTCAACACAAAATCAACCACCTGTGCACGCGGGGAGCGGGCAATCGTTTGAGATTCCGGTACAGACAGATCGTGGTCAAACAACGGCACATCTCCATACCAGGTATAAAGCTGGAAGTATTGAAAAGCACGGATCACACGGGCCTCTGCTTTCATCCTGTTCTTAAGCCCCTCCTGGAAATTGGGCACCCGGTCTATATTCTCCAATACGATGTTGCAGGTCTTAATACATTTATAACGGTCGTTCCATTCATTTTTGAAACGGGGTAAGGAGGCATCGGCCAGGCCCGAAGAGATGGAGGTCACACCATCCTGGTCTCCACGGCCGCTATAGGCATTGTCGGAAAGCCCTTCGTTATAAAAGAAGGTACTTGTCCCAAACATCTGCGCATAAGCTGTATTCAATACAATGGCCGCTTTGTCCGGAGAGCTCCAGTAAGTAGCATCAGTGAACCGGTCGGTGGGCGCCAGGTCCAGTTTCTTGCACGACGCTGCTGCAAGCAACATCAGCAGTGCAAAAGCAGTTTTGAAGATTGTTCTGTGTATCATATGGCAGCGTTATTTAAAAGTGATGTCTAAACCAATACCGTAAAAGATGGGCGTAGGATAATTACGGCCACTGTTGGCGCCACTATTGCTGAGGTTACTATTAAACTCTGATATCTCCGGGTCTACAAAGGATACCCCTGCGATCGTAAGCAGGTTTTGCCCCACCAGGAAGAACCTTGCTCTTTGCATACCAGCCTTATTGATCCATTGTGCAGGCAGCGAATAACCGATCTGCAGGTTCTTAAGCCTTGCATAGGCCGCATCAAACAAATAGAGATCAGAGCCACGGCGGAAGTTATTGGTATTGGAAGGGCTGTTTACAGCAGCCAGCCTTGGAAACTTAGCATTCGGATTGACCGGCGTCCAGTAATCAAGCTGGTGCTGGTACATGGTTTGTCCATAATTATAATGGAAAGGTTCTACCAGCTCGCCCCGCAGGAACATATCCCGTTTGCCCACCCCTTGTATAAAGATCGATAGATCCAGTTGCTTCCAGCTCACCGCATAGTTGAAGCCATAGGTATAGCGGGGGAATGGATTGCCCAACACAAATTTGTCCTGGTCATCGATCACATTGTCTTTGTTGCGGTCTACATAACGGATATCACCCGGCACCACCGCAATGCCGGTAGGCGTAGGACCATTTTCGATATCAGCAATAGTCTGGAAATACCCATCACGCTTCAGGCCGATATAGGAATTAAAAGGCAATCCTTCCCGCAGTATCACCTGCATTTCATCGGCCCCGGTAATGCGTTCACTTCCCTGGAAGTACACCACTTCGTTCCGTGAATCACCAATATTGAAGCCGACGGTATGGTTAAACTGCCTGCCGGGAATACGGTAGCTGAGACTCAGGTCCCAACCAACATTCCTTACCTTGCCCGCATTGTAGGCTGATACAGAGCCACCAAACAAACCGGGAATAGAGGGAGTAATGAGGATATCGCTGGTGAGCTTGTTGAAATAATCAAATGTTACCTGCAACCTGTCTTTGAGGAAAGTGGCATCCACACCGGCATCGAAAGTAGCTGCTCTTTCCCAACGCAGGTTAGGATTGGCAAAAGTAAAATCGACCAGCGCCACCGGGCTGTTGTTAAAGCCATATACATTCCGGGTATTAATATCGTATGTAGTCTGGAACTGGTAATTGTCTACACTCTGGTTGCCCAGCACACCATAGGAAGCACGCACCTTAAGCGTTCCGAACTTAGCCCGGTAATCTTCCATAAAGCCCTCCTCTGTAACGCGCCAGGCGGCCGACACAGAAGGGAAGAAACCCCAGCGCAGGTCTTTAGCAAACTTGGAAGAACCATCATACCGGAAATTAAACTCCAGGAAATACTTATCGTTATAAGAATAACCCGCCCGGCCGAAAAAAGAATTCAGGCTGCTTTCTGCAGTACGGCGATTGGTATTATAAGAATTTGCCGGGTCTATTACAGTACCAGTGACCGGTGTTCCCAGTTCGTTGTCATTGTACTTGGTATACAAAGCTTGCTCCTTATTGGTCACTGACTCATTGGAATAACCCGCCAGTACATTAATATGGTGCTTCCCGAATGCTTTCTGATATTCCAGCATCAGCTGGGTATTGAGGAAAAGGTTCTTGGCACACCGGTCGTTGGTATTGCGATCGGCGCCATAGATCCCCTTGGGAAAGAAATTAACTTGCCTTACACGTTCATAGGTATGTAAGGCTGATAAATTGCCACCGGCAACACCTTTTAACTTCAACCCATCTATGATACTCAGTTCTGCGGAGATATTACCAAAGAGATGATCATCGTTGTGCGTACGGTAACCGCCCTGCTCCAGGATGCCCAGCGGGTTGAATTCTGCCAGCACATCGTTGGTGAGATAACGCCCCTGGTCGTCGATCATTTTATACAGCCTGGGGGTTCTGGCCGCATCTACAATGAGCGTGGAGGTACTGGAAGAATGTTCTTTGATGTCGCGGCGGGAATAAGCCAGTGTACCCGTTACTTTCAAACGGCCCACTTCTGTACCCAGGTTGATCCTGGCATTGTAACGTTTGAGGCCGAAGTTGGGACCAACCAGGTTACTTTGTTGATCTACATATCCCAGAGACAGGAGGTAAGTAGTTTTATCATTGCCGCCGGATACGCCGAGGTTATGGTTTTGCTGCAGTGCATTCTGTTGTATCCCATCCAGCATCCACTCTTCACTCCCCTGCTCTTTGAAAGCCCGGATCTGATCGGGTGTATACATGGGTTGCAAACCGGCATTGACCAATGCCTCGTTGCGCAGCATAGCATTTTCGTATCCTTCTACCGGCTTGTAAAAATTCTTTGGCTGTTGTATACCCACCATGCCATTATAGGTAACGGCAGCACCGGCATTCTTTTTTCCTTTTTTGGTGGTGATAAGGATCACCCCATTGGCCGAACGTGATCCGTAGATAGCAGCACTGCCCGCATCTTTCAGCACAGATATATTATCAATATCGGAAGGGTTCAGTTGATTGAGGTCACCGCCCGCAATACCATCAATCACGATCAAGGGTGAATTGTTATTGAGCGTGCTTACCCCGCGGATATTGATGTTGATCTCTGCTCCGGGTTCTGAATTCCGTTGCTGGATAATAAGATTGGGCGACACACCCTGTAATGATTGCGTAAGGTTTACACTGGGCTTTCCTTCCAGTGCGGCAGACCGGATCTGGTCAACAGCGCCACTTACACTGGCACGCCGTTGGGTACCATAGCCGATCACCACTACTTCACCAAGACTGGCATCTATCAGCTTGAGGGTTACTTGCTGACTAATACCAGTAATGGCCACTTCTTCGCGCCGGTAACCCACATAGCTGATCACGAGTGTACCCTTTGCTTCAGGAACAGTTAATGAATAGCTGCCATCCTCACGCGTGGTTGTTACGAGAAAGGTTCCCTTGAGTTGCACCGTAGCGCCGGCCACCGGTTGTTGCTTTTCATCGAGTACTTTACCCGTGATGGTTACTTCCCGGCCAATAGCACCTGTTGTAACAGGTACAGCATTGAAGTTTTCCCGCTTCTCCGGCTTCAACAATACATTTTTACCGGCCAGTTCACATACAATATGCAGCGGCATAAAGATCCTTTGCAGTGCCTGGTCGAAGTCCGTATCCCTGATACGCAGCGACAATTTTTGGGAGAGATCCAGCTCATCATTGGAGTATACAAACAAGGTGCCTGTTTGCTTTTCCAGCAGGTTGATGATCCATTTAAGGTCTTTGTCTTTACAGACCACATTTACTTTTTGTTTTTGATCTTTCCAGGCAGGTGGAGTACCCCTGGTACCGGCATACAGACCGGAGAATGCCATACAGGCAATGGCAGCCACGAGCAGCAGTCGCAGTTTCATACGCAAACATTTGTTTATGAATAATACAATCGTTCAATCAATTATTTCCCAATGACGATCAGGGAGTCTGAGACCGTATAGGTAAATACTTTGGTTTTACTGAGGTAATGCAATATTTCCGCCGGCGAGTTGTTGGCAAACTTGCCGGTATAACGATAGCCTTTTACTTGCTTGTCTTTAAATTGAACTGTTTTCCCATAATATCGCTCCAGTGTCACCGCAATCTCTTCCAGCGTCAGCGCATCAAACAACAGGATGCCATCGATCCATGCCTTGTCGGCAAGTGCATCCGTTTCTTTGACGGTGGTCTTGCCCAACTTCGTATGGTAGATAGCTTTCTTATTGGGTGTGAGGAATACCGTATCATGCCCATCACTGTGTGGTGGTATGAAGGCTACTTTGCCGGTAGCCACGGAAGTAGTGATCTCAGGATTTGACTTATAGGATTTAATATCGAAGGAGGTACCCAATACTCTTACGGCGCCCGTTTCCAGCTGCACCACAAAAGGTTTCTGCGGATTGCGTGTTACTTCAAAAAAAGCTTCGCCTTCCAGGTAGAGGTCCCGGCGGTTGCCGGCAAAATGACGGGGATACTTCAGGCGGCTGTCTGCAGCCAGCCATACCTTACTTCCATCAGGTAATACAATAGCAGAATGTGTTCCTTTCGGATTGTAGGTCTCTACCCATTCCAGGGCTGGCTGCCGGCGACCCGGCAACCAAAACCAGGCGGCCATGAATACCATGCCCAACAGCACCGCTGCCGCAGCTATACGTCCGGCAGTAAACAACCGCCTTACAGGCGCCTCCATAGCAGCAACAGCCACTGCAGGGGCATGGTGTATCTTTTGCCAGGTGGCCGCCAATGCCTGTTCCACATCGGCCGGCTGGTTCAGTTGTTGATGTTCCCAATACCGTTTGTATTGATCATATAATGGTTGGAGATCGGGCTGATTGGTCAGGGTGTTTTGGAGTAACCCCTCATCGCCGGGCAACGCATTGCCCGACAGTACTTTAGTGACCAGTAGCAGGAAGTTGTCTTTGTCCATCATATAGCAGCCGGAAGTAAAAATCGTTAGCCGGTACTATAAGGACACAGAATTAAAAGCAATTACGTACAAGCCCTGAAAAAATATTTTACAATACCCCGTGGCTCAGGTTTCACTTCTTGCGTCTCACGTATTCACGATGCCAAAAACCAGCTTACCAGAATCACCGGCAGCAACACATCGGGAAGGTCGGGCTGATGGGGATCAGCCTCTTCGGTCAATACTTTACGGAGCTTTTTCACCGCGCGGAACAATTGGGTCTCTACCGTACGGGGAGAAATACCGAGAATATCCGCCACTTCCTTGTATTTAAGTCCATCTTCCCTGATCAGCTTAAATACCTGCTTACATTGATCAGGCAGTTGTTCGATGGCTTTGTTGAGCTGGTGCTGCAGTTCCCGGAAAGCCATGTCCTCTTCCGGGTTATAAGCGCTGGAAAGGGTGGCGATATTATCAGGGCTTATCGTTACATTCCAAAGAGAATGCTTGCGCAAATGGTTGTAACATTGGTTTTTTACTGCCACGAAAAGAAAGACCCGTAGCTTTTCGATCAGCAATATCTCTGCTCTCTTTTGCCATATTTTCACAAATACGTCCGAAACAATCTCCTCCGCTGCCGGCCGCAGCTTTACAATATCCACCGCAAAACTGACCAGGTGCCCGTAAAAGTGACGGAACAGATTATCGAAGGCGCGTTCATCACCCCGGGCAATCTGTTGTTGCCAGGCAAGCAGTATATCGTCAGGCAGTGCGGACATGGCCGTAAATATCAGTTAATTTTTTGCAAAATCCTTATAGTACGGCGGGAAAGCCACAAAAGGCCTTGGCTGAAGGGGCATTTTCTTATCAATATTTTACAGCAATGGCTGTGATAAACCATTGAATGCCCTTATATTTAGCGTCTAAATAGCTATAAATTCAACCATGTTCAGCAAACAAATAATGATCACAGGTACCCTGCTGGCAGCCATTGCAGGGCTTGCATGGGCCCCCGCACAGGATAAAAAATTAGAAGAAAGTAAGGCCCGGGGAAAGGAACTGTATGCAGAACTCTGCATTACCTGCCACCTGGCCGATGGGAAAGGCATGGCCGGCGCCATCCCACCCCTCGCTGGTTCCAATTATTTCTTAAAGAACCCTGCAAAAGCCATCCAGGCTATCAAATATGGCTTGAATGATCCTATCAAAGTAAATGGTGTTGAATACAGTACGCCCATGGCTGCGCAAAACATCAGCGATGAAGAAATAGCCGATGTGACCACCTATATCCTCAATACCTGGGGTAATAAAGGAAAACTCATTACGGTGAAGGATGTTGAGAAAGTGAAGAAATAACTTTCTCAGGCCACCGTCTGTTGCTGTTGCATATGCCTGCCCGTCAGGGAATGGCTGGCCTGCATCAAACCTTTTGGTGTGCCTTCAAACAAGACCTGCCCACCTTTGGAACCACCTTCCGGCCCCAGGTCAATGATCCAGTCTGCCTGCTTTATAATATCCATATTGTGCTCAATGATGATCACCGAGTTGCCGGTATCTACCAGGCGATTGATGATCTCCAGCAAATGGCCCGTATCCGACATGTGCAATCCCGTAGTAGGCTCATCCATCACATAAATACTTCCATGCTTGTGCAGTTCCCCGGCCAGTTTGATCCGCTGACATTCCCCGCCTGACAAGGTGCTTAGGGGCTGCCCAAGCGTAAGGTAATCCAATCCTACATCATGCATGGCTTTCACCTTCCTGCGTATCTCCTTCTGCTCAAAAAACTGCAAGGCCTGGTGTACCGTCATCGCCAATACATCGGTAATATTTTTATCCTTGTACGTATACTGTAATACCTCTTCCTTAAAGCGTTTCCCATTACAAATTTCGCAGGTGGTGCGAACCGGCTCCAGGAAAGCAAGGTCAGTAAAAATAAAACCCAGTCCGTGACACTCCGGGCAAGCCCCTTTGGAATTAAAACTGAAAAGAGAAGGACTTACTTTATTAGCCTTACCAAATAGTTGCCGGATATCATCCATTATACCTGTATACGTAGCTGGATTAGAACGAACAGAAGTACCTACAGCCGATTGATCAATGACGATTGCTTCGGGATGTTGCGCCAGGAATACACCATTGATGAGTGAACTCTTGCCCGATCCCGCCACACCAGTTACCACCGTAAGTACTTCCGTCGGGATATTTACCGATACATTTTTAAGATTGTGCAGCTGCGCGTTCTTAACAGGTATCCATCCTGCAGGTTCCCGAAATTCGTCTTTGATCTCTACCTGCCGGTTCATGAACCGTCCTGTCAGCGTATTGGCCTTCAGCAATCCTTTCACATCACCCTCATACACAATACGACCTCCATGCTCCCCGGCGTAAGGACCCACATCTACAATGTAATCAGCTATCCTTATCACATCAGGATCATGCTCTACCACCAGGATAGTATTACCCTTATCGCGTAATTTGATCAGCAGCTCATTGAGCCGGTGCACATCACGTGGATGCAATCCGATACTGGGCTCATCAAAAATATACAGCATATCGATCAGGCTGCTGTTGAGGTGTTTGACCATCTTGATCCTTTGCGATTCCCCTCCCGAAAGCGTAGCTGTTTCCCGGTCAAGGCTCAGGTAGCCCAGGCCAATATCATCCAGGTGCTGCAACCGCATCACCAGAGAATCCACCATGGGCGCTGCCACCCTGTCCTCTATGGTATCGATCACACCGATCAGGGCACTCACTTCCATGGCAGCCATGTCAGCAATGTTCAGCCCATTGATCTTACAGCTCAGGGTAGCCTGGCTCAACCTGGCCCCATGACACAAAGTACAGGGCCCTGTCTTCAGGAATCGCTCTACCGACTGACGTGTATTGTCTGCCATCTCACCACTGTCCTTTTGAATATACATCCTGTTGAACCGCGATACCAGCCCTTCAAATTTGGCATTGATGGGAACATTATTGTCCAACGTCACTTCAAACTTCGCCTGTCCGTACAATAAGCTATTCCACTCCTGTTCTGTATAATCTTTCAATGCCTTATCATTTGGCAATACCCCTGAATAAACAAAGGTTTTCCAATACCAGGAACCGACCGAAAATGTAGGGAACAGGATCGCCCCTTCATTCAACGACTTAGAGGTATCCAGCATTTTATCGAGGTCGATCTCTACTTTATAACCCACTCCCTTGCATTCCGGACACATACCTGCCGGGTCATTAAAGGAAAACACGTTGGAATAACCCACAAAAGGCTGACCGATCCTTGAAAACAACAATCGAAGTACCGAATAAATATCAGTGATGGTTCCCATAGTGGAGCGGGAATTGCCACCTAGCCGTTTCTGGTCTATGACGATCGCAGTAGAAAGATTTTCTATTGCATCAGCATCGGGCTGACTAACCCTGGGGAGGCGGTTGCGGATAAACATGCTGAAATTCTCATTCAACTGCCGCTGTGCTTCCGCTCCAATGGTATCAAATACAATGGATGATTTACCAGACCCTGATACACCCGTAAAAATGGTGATCTTACGCTTGGGAATGGACAAAGATATATTTCTCAGGTTATGTTCCCTTGCCCCCTTGATATGGATATACTCCTGCTGCATAGTCATATGATTTAGTTCCAGCAAATTGCACAATTTGCCATTTACCCTTCCTGTGCAGGCGGATTTAATACCCTGCTGAAAGGATTTATCGGGCATGATTTGTGCATATTCACTTTGCCGCTTTAACTTGTAAAAAAATAATGCCTTGAACACTGCACAAACGGATATTATGATCACCCCTTTGCCAGGGGTGAAAGTTATCTCGGCAAATATTCTGCAAGAGCGTGAATCCCAGTTCAGAGAAGAAAGAGCTATACCCATACTCGATATGTATTTTTCGCTGCAGGGACATAGTAAGGCCGTCAATAATAACGACGGTGCAATTTCAGAAATAGACCGTATGCATCACGGCATTATATATACACCTCACTTTAATGGGTATTATGCGCTTGGTGGCCAGGAAGTAGATAGTTTTTGTATAGAGATGGACGCCAGCTATATGGCACGTTTACAGGTTACAGATGTGGAATGTTTGAAACGATTTTGGGACAAAGCGCAGCGCCAGGTGTCCACAGAGATCTCCCCCACTCCCATGGAGGTTACACTGCAACAGCAGCAGGTTATTACCGATATCCGCCGCTGCTCTTTCAGTGGTCATATGAAAGACCTTTACCTTGAGTCGAAGGTCATTGAATTATTCTTGTTGCAGGCGGAGCAGGCCGATAGGCTGGAAAACAATAAAACAAAAGCCCTCACTTCCGCTGACCAGGAAAGATTGTATGCGGCCCGTGATTTCGTCAAAGCCCACATGTTTGAGCCCATTACCTTATTGCAGGTCGCCAGGCATTGCGGGCTCAATGATTTTAAACTGAAGAAAGGATTTAAAGACCTATTTGGCACAACTGTATTTAGCTACCTCAATGAATTAAAAATGGAATATGGCCGGCAAATGCTGCTGGAGTCAACCTGCACCATCTATGAAGTAGCCTATACGTTAGGCTACCATGATCCCTACAATTTCTCGAAAGCTTTCAGGAAGTATTTTGGCCACCTGCCGGGCAAGTTGAAGAGCCAACTATAAGCCAATCTTTTGTTTGGCAACGATCAGCACTATAAATACGGTAATCGATAAGACTGTACCTACTGGCAGATACCAGAGGCTCAATATGGAAATGGCCAACCCCAGTTTGTAAGCCCATGTCTGGGTGGTAAACAACCCATACAGGAACAACAGCCACACCAGTCCATACACGACAAACAAAGGTCCCAGCTTGAATATATTTACCGCCAATTTACTAAACAGGTTGGCCCAGGGACCTGGCTTTTCCGGTCCAATATATTTACCCTTTAGCATGACATAGATCCCATCCAGCAGCATATAACCGCCGTTGATGAATGCAATGATGATCAAAAGAATTCTCATATGCAAAACAAGATAGCTATTTTTCCTTCCCGCTCAAGAACCAGGACACTTATTATCCTGGTATATACGGCCCACCCGTCTCTCCCCAACCCCATTTGGGCATGGGTTCGGTGTGCCCAATGGGATTTTCAGGAAGCTGGGAATTGATCACCGCCAGCCTGCTACCCCATTCAAGGTAGCCCACAAAGGCTGACCTGAATTCCGGGTCATCTTTCAGGCCGATCTCATCGGCTGTTTCCAGTAAGAGCTGCAGCCACCGTTTTCTAAGATCATCCGTCAGCATTTTACCTATATGGTGTTGCACCATCTTTGCATGACTGCCCTGGTCTCCTTCTGTATAGAGTTTACCGCCGCCAAATACTTCTGCTATAAAATGCGCCACACGTTTTGCATGGGCTGGCGACATATGTTGAAATACCTTCGACAAGACTTCATCCGCCTGCACTTTTTCGTAAAACCGCTCTGTCAGCAGCTCAAACTTTTCCTGGCCTCCGGCCCATTCATACAGTGTTGGTATCTGCTTCTCCATATCGTTTGTTATTTATTTCGACCAGGCGGTAGCCGTCTGGTCGTAATGTTTCATTTCCTCAATATTATTATAAAAAGGCTTCACTTCATCATTACCATGCAGCACTTTGTATTCCAAACAATAAGGAGAAGCCTGCAAGTGTTTGCCGGCATCAGCATACGTTTTTTCAAAATCGGCGCTTTTATCCTGGGGAATATTGTATCGGATCTACCACATACGATTTGGTGTTCATACTCTGATTTGTGGAGGTGGAATGAAAGGAATGATTTATTGTTGTACTAACCAGCAGCAGCAGGGCGAATAAGGATTTTGTAAGCATAAAATTGTATTATTTTTATGCCTTCAAAATTGGGGTGCAGTATTGGCTGTAACAATAGCTAACCAAAAAGTAGGCCCGTTATACAAGCCCGAAGCCATGATACAATTAAACAATAAGACTTATACTTGTCCTGTAGATGTTACCCTTGAATTCATCAGTGGTAAGTGGAAATTGCTAATACTCTCCCACCTGCATCAGTTTGACCGGAAAAGCTATAGCGCCATCCGGGAAAACCTGCCCGGTATTTCAGAAAAGATGCTGAGTCAGCAATTGAAGGAACTGGAACGGGATAAACTTATAGAAAAGGAAGTCCTTTCCGTGAAGCCCCTCCGCGTGGAATATTATCTATCAGCAGACGGTAAATCGATGGCGCCCCTTTATGAATTCGTCAGCCAATGGGGCATCGATTACCTGAAGAAACATGGAATTGATTATATGAGGGATCAGCACCTGTACAAGTAATCTTTAACTAATGGCTACACCAACACAAAAAGTAATGATCACGAGCCCATGAATAATAAAAGAGGGTAAATAGTCTTTCCTTTTTTTTATAATGCTTTGGTAAAAGTTCCAGACAAATAGGATGATACATATTGGAAAGAACAAAAAAGTCAACATCATACCGAGTCCTGGCTCACAAGGGCCGCCCGGGTCAATCCTTTGACCAATGGTTATTGCAAGGATCAAGACACCGTAGAACAGCACTGTTTGCCCTATTTTCTTCAGTTTGAACGTCATTTAAGGAGGTTTTATTAATCGTGCCGGCTTTATCCAATGCAATTTTCAGTTCGGACAAACTCATGGATTGCGTCTTTACTTTCTTACCTCTATATGTCCCAAAGCAACCTGTTTTTCAAGGTCCACTGACAACCAATAAGCAAATCCGCAACTGCGCCCATGTAGGTGAGCCTTATTTTTTTAATATCGCCAGTTCCACCTTCACATCCCTGCCTTCCATAGCCAGCGGGATGGCCTCCAGGCCCGGTACAAAATTGAACACCCGCCCTGTTGTGGTAGGCGAAAGCAGTATATCCTGGTTGGAAGTCACCTTTACGGTTACATTTCCTTTGTCGATAGTAAATGTGTGATCATTCACAGCCTTTACCTGCTCAGTACTTCTAGAAATGACAGGAAAAATGACACTGATAATACCATCCGGCACAGTGCCCTCATACCGAAACCTGCAGGCCACCATGTTGTTGGTGAAAGTATACTGCACCGTACACATAACGGGTCCCTTTGGAGGGTCCTGCTGGTCTTTATTAACAAGCCTCGACCGGCTGCTCACCGTTATCACACCATGGCTCGTTTTCTCCTGGATAGATGCGCCCAGGTCACTGATATTCATGTACAGGTTTTCACCGGACCGCCATTCTATACGTGGGGTTAAGGTCATCGACACAGGATCGGTATCCACCTGCATATTGCCGGCTTCAAAAAGCTGGTATTCATTCATGCTGGCAGCTACCAGTGGTCCGGTGGCTTCATGCCATAGCATGGTAAGGGTTCCGCCGGTAGCATGGCCCTGCTTCGTTTTTTTGTATTCTTTATCATAACCCGTCACAGTAGCCCTGAAACTTCCTTTACTGATAAGCCAGGTTTGTATATCTGCAAAAAAGCGACTGCCATAAGCAACTTCTCTTGGCAGCACTAGTTTATCTTCGGCTGTTGTGAGCTTTACCGGCGCCTGATCGAGAATGGTGGTCAACGCTTTGATATGACAAAACGTATGGTGCACACTGGGCGGCACTTTGTGCGATACATAATGGGGGCCGCCATACAACAGGCCGTCATGCGTGCATTGCTGCAGCAATTGGGTATTCTTTAGCGCTACTTTATAAAACCGTGGATCACGATCGGCCAGTAAGGTATAGGCAGGCTGACATCCATCGGAAGTCCTGCTACCCCAGTACGTCCATTTGTAATTGCGCGTACCCCAGCTATTGTCCCAACCGCCATCGGGCAGCATAAATTCCATATGCGTCTGCAATAACCTGGTAACAGCCTGCAATACTTCCTCATCTTTTGTCAACAAACCGTACAATACCAGGTTAGGAAGTGACTCTTCCACATTGTACCCAAGGTCAATAGCATAACACCCCTTAGCGCTGGGTTGATAAACATCCCCTTCTCCATATAGGAAACCATCTTTTTTCGTAATATGAGAAAGCGCCAGTTGGGCAAATTCCCTTCCCTTCACTTTGTATGACTGAATGTCCAGCAGTTCACCCAATAAGGATAAACCATAAGCTGCTGCAATGGGATAATTGATATTGCCATAATCAATGGAGAAATTATTATAGACATAATCGCCAGCCTTCTTCAACCGGGTCTTTACCTCCTGTTTAAATCTTGAATCCAGCAGATCGCCATGGTAATGCAGGGCATCACACAACGCAATGATCGAAAAGATGGTGGTACCTTTCCAGGCGCCCTTCACCGGCTCATTGAGCCAGGAGCCATCATCCTGGCTCACCCTTCTTTCCATCCAGCGATATAACAATACTGCACCATCCACATAGCGCTGGTCGTTGGTTTGCCTGGCTAGCCTCAGAAAGGGATAAATCGCATCCCCTACCCTACCGTGCACCAGTTTATTGGTGGGGCAATAAATACCACCATAGTCATCTTTGGCCGCAGCACCCAACAACTGCAGGTTCAGCAATGACTGTCCCCATAAGGTGACCAATTGATTGCATAACCGGTACAATTCTCCGGACCCCTGTGTACCAGGCGGCCACCATTGATCTATTCCTTGCAATGTGCCGAGCAATCCAATACTGCCTGCTGCCGAAGTCTTAATAAAACGTCTCCTGGAAAATGAATGACTCAAGGGTAATTGTTTAAAATAAAGATAGAATAAAAAATTCTGCGAAGCTGGCAGGCTTCGCAGAACTATAAAATGGTGTTACAGCAGTACCTTACTTTCCGCCCACGATCAATTTCTTCGTAGCCGTTTGTTGATCATCTCCTGTTACCCGCACAGTATATACACCGGGTTTGAGGTGACTGATCTGCAGCATGGATCTGATGGTAGCCTGGTATACAGGCCGGCCGGCTAGATCAAAAATGGTAACCTTACCCGGACCTGTTGTTTTAATAGTAACAGCGCCGGCTGAGGGATTGGGATACACCTGCAAAACAGCCTCTCCATTTTCTACACCAGGTGACGATGCAACTGCCAGTTCAACACCCGCATTGGTTACGGTACCGACCGAGGTCCAGTTAAAAGCTTCCCAACCACTGATGGCAGCCCGTGTGCAGGTCATGGCTGTGGTACCATTTTCAGAACTTACATACAGGTTATTATTCCCCCGAAGTGAAATCGTGCCATCCGTGTTCACTACCCATACAAAACGTTCCCAGGTGCCCGGAGTAGCCCGGCTGCAGGTAATGGCAGCTGCACCGTTTTCAGAAGAAACATATTTAGCCATGCTTCTCAGCATGATCGTTCCATTGCCGCCATCCAGTACCGAGAACTTTTCCCAGTCGCCAGCAGTAGCCCGGTTGCAACGCATGGCCTGTGTGCCGTTTTCACCGGATACGAACATATTATTAATGCCGCGCAGGGTAATGATCTGTCCAATGGGCGCAGCAGAGGATATATTGGAAGTGATGCTGAACCAATTAATGTTAAACCCACCGGCTACGGCTGCTATTCCAATCTCCTGCTGACCCGCTGGCAAGGTGACCGTATGGGAAATGGTTTGCCAGGTTTGCCAGCCACCGGTTGTGGGTACGGCGATCGTACCAAATACGGTGCTGCCGCCAAAGCGCTCCAGCCTGATGTTACCGCCACCATTCAGACTGGCTACCCGGTATTGAATAGTGTAAGTACCTGCCGCAGGGACATTGATGCGGTAACCCAGCCAGTCGCCGGCTTCAATATGACCTACATTCAGTCCACCACCGGCATCTGTACAAGTCTCCGTTTGTATGCCACTCATCGCACAATAAGCTTCTGCCTGCAAGGTGCCGGGCACAGCATTGTAGTTGCCGGTGCAGGTAGTAGTACTACCACCCCTGCGTGGATCGACGGCGGCCAGTGGCCCACTGTTCACGACGGTATTGGCAAACTGTATATTGTTCAATACACCACTCATGGCCGATACGCCATCGGTAAGATAGGGCGGTCCTACGATCCTGCGCAAGGCAGCATTGGCGCTGGAGCTCGTTCTTTTATAGGTCCAGTGGCACCAGCCGATACCCGCGCCATTGAGTTTGTCTACATTCTGCCGCAGCCAGGCATCGGAATTTTCTCCTGTTTCTCCTACCCATACCGGTACGTTCCAGCGGGTTCGGAACTCAGTGAGGTTGATGAGGCGGTTGATCTGGTTGGGATTGCCATCCCTTATATTGTCATCGCCTTCCGGTATCCAGTAGCGGTGTGCATTGTAAACAAGATTCGTACGGTTGGTGAAATTATTGGGTTCGAGGTAATCATAATTATTCCCAAATCCATTGCCCTCGATCATGATCAGGTGTGAATCGCCTAAAGCGCGTACAGCATTGACCAGCCGGTTGGTCAAATTGAAGATAGCAGGCCCGCCGCCCGGTACATTGTTGGGCTCATTGAGCAGGTCCCAGAATGCTACTGTATTGTTGTTGATATAGCGGGTTACAATTGCCTGCCACAGCCTTACCGTTACATCCTGGAAAAGGCTCCTGTTCCAAAGATCATTGCCCACCAGCGCATCGGAGATATTGGCATCAGAACCCTGCGCACCCGGCGCGGCATGCAGGTCTACGATCACATACATACCACGTGCAGCGCACCAATTGAGGCAATTCTCCAATGTTCTGAACCCTTCGGTATTGGGATCGGTAAATAACTGGTTATTATTATACCAGGTTTGCATGGAGTTCACATAATTGGTGTAATTGGCCGAATTACGCGCTACGGTATTCCGTACTGCCATTTGGGAAGCAGTGAGGAACAATTCATAGTGCATGGGAATGCGTACACAATTAAAACCCTGGTCGGCTATCCAGTTGATATCGGCCTGCGTAATAAAGTTGTTGCGCCAGCTTTGATAAAATGCATCTACCTGCGCATCTGTTTGCCCCTGATTATACAGGATGCGTTTAAAAGACCATTGGGTACCACCTGAGTTGGGATTCATCATATACCCTTCCTGTAAAAGCCAACCTCCCAGGCCTACCCCTTTGAGGATCACTTCCTGGTTGCTGGCATTTACAATACGTTGTCCATCTGCCCGCAACCGCGATAATTGAGCTGTAGCAGTATGGCACACAACAAGCATCGTTAAGAGACTGCCATATACATACAGCAGCCTGACTACTTTCCGTAGGTTTAATCTCATGACATATATGTTTTTAATGAACAAACGGTTTTCACGAAGGCATGCCTCAGGCATACCCTGATGGAGTGTTGCGAATGTTGCGTGGAGAGTAGATACAAATGTCAGAGTTTATCCCGCTTCGCGGGACTGAGTTTATCGAAGCTGCTTTCGACAGGCTCAGGCTGACAGTCATTAGAAAAAAAGTGGAAGCATTCAACCTGGAAAGGTAAATGCGTTCCACCTTTAAGTGATTGCTTGCGAAACGCGAAGCGTTATCTATCAATAACGCTAACTGCCTGTATCAAAAGGTAAATATCATTCAAAGAGAACTGACAGGCTTCGCCCCCCGAGGCAAACAAACCTGTCAGGTCTACAAGATTACTTGGTTCCTCCCCACTCTTTCAGTTGTTCTATCTTGGTGTTTTCCAGTTCTAATAATGGGATCGGCAGGTATTCGTGTTTGCCAGCCTTAAATCCTCTTGGCCCCAATACAGCAGGTGCATCACCCCAGCGTACCAGATCGAGCCAGCGATGACCTTCACCGGCCAGTTCAAGCCTTCTTTCCAGCTTGATGTTTTGCAGTGTGGCGGCTACATGGTGCAGGTTATCACCGTATGCACGGTCACGTACAGCATTCAACAACGCAGCTGCCCGGGTAAGATCTCCATTGGTCATTACCAGCGCTTCTGCTTCCAGCAGGTAAATATCAGCGAGACGCATATCATACATATTCTTGGGAAAGTTTAACTCCATATTACCAGCACCAGTCCATTTAAACGATTCGCGGCCGGCTGTTTTTTCCAGGAAATAACCTGTATTCATGTATCCTTTCTGGTAAGTAACTTTCCCGTCGTCTTCCAATTGTTTCAGGTTGGCAATCGTCGCATTCAACCGGGGATCGTCTTTCATGGCATTGAACAGATCTTCCGTAACAGGCAGGAAACTCCAACCTGAAACATAATCAGGTGCAGCCGGGTCCTTGCGGTTATACCCACGGGGGCCTGTCATAATGTTCAGCACATTGCCTTCTGTGCAGGATACACAACCCCAGCCACCAGCAGAAGTATTGGTATAGGAAATCTCAAAGATAGACTCACTGTTAAATTCATTGGCCAATTGAAACAAACCGGCAAAAGAAGAGAATAACTTGTTACCATATTGGCCGGTACCACCAGGAGTGCCATTTACAGCAGCAAACTCTGTAATAGCCTGGGGATATTTCTTCTGCCACAGGTATACCTTACCCAATAAAGCCTGTGCAGCCGCTTTGGTAGCACGGCCAGCCTGGGTAGACAAAGTAAGACTGGCCGGCAGATCGGTGAACGCTTCCTTCAGGTCCTTCTCGATCTGCGCGTATACCACATCGGATGTTACCTGTGGTACGTCATACATTTTCTCGGGCGACACGGGTTCTGTAAGCAGGGGAATAGCTTTAAAGAAACGTACCAGGTCGAAATAGAAATAAGCCCGCAGGAATTTGGCTTCTGCTGCAAAGCGCTTTTTGTTATTCTCATCCATGGGTACTTTAGGCAGTTTTTGAAGCAGCGTATTGGCCCTGAAAGCACCAGAAAAGCCTTTAGCCCAAAGATCGGCCTGCGGCCCAACGGAAGGCGTGAGGGTATAGTTGGATATTACCTGGTACTGTGTTACATCATTGGGACCACCGCCACCGGCAAAATGATCATCTGAGGCAGCGTCCATGGTGCCGATCTTGGTTACATAACCATTGGCCTGCCAGCCTACCACATCATATACAGCCACCAGGCCGTTGTAGGCTTCCTGTTCATTGCGGTAATACTTATCTTCCAGGAATTGGCCTTTCGGTTCTGCTTCCAGGAATGCTTTGTCGCAGGCTGCTGTGAAAATACCAGCAGCCACCAGCATACTATATGTTATTTGTTTTGTTGTCATTTTACTTGGTTTTAAAGGTGATTAGAAGCCGAGGTTGATACCTAGCATGAAGGAACGCGCCTGCGGATAAATGCCCCTGTCAATACTCAGTACAGCACCACCGATCTCAGGGTCATAACCGGTGTATTTTGTAATGGTGAACAGGTTTTGGCTCATCACATAAAAGCGCACTTTATTCAATCCCGCTTTCTTAATAATGTTGCCGGTTAAAGAATAACCTATTTGCAATGTTTTCAACCTGAAATAACCACCGTCTTCCAGGTAGAAGTCAGAGGGATTATTATAGTTCTTATTGGGATCATCAACATTCAGGCGGGGATTGTTATTGGAAGTACCTGGCCCTGTCCAGCGGCCCAGTGTTTTCTCCTGCCAATTGGCATTGCCAATATCCAAACGGCGAAGTCCCTGGAATATCTTGTTGCCGGCAGCGCCCTGACCGAAGATCACCGCATCAAAACCTTTGTAATCGAGGTTGATGGTGAAACCATAGGTCCAGGTGGGTGTTGGGTTGCCCAGGAATATGCGGTCAGCTTCATCAATAGAACCACTGCCATCAGTATCCTGCCACCTGAAATCGCCTGGTTTGGCATCAGGCTGTATTTTAGCACCACTCTTGCCTACATAAGCATCTACATCGGCCTGGGTTTGGAAGAGGCCCAAAGTCTTAA
The DNA here is from genome assembly GCF_003555545.1 of Paraflavitalea soli. Taxonomy (GTDB): domain Bacteria; phylum Bacteroidota; class Bacteroidia; order Chitinophagales; family Chitinophagaceae; genus Paraflavitalea; species Paraflavitalea soli. The sequence continues at coordinate 3,487,188 of NZ_CP032157.1, forward strand.
GGCCATAAAAAGAACCAATGGCCTCGCCAACCTGTGTACGTGTAATAGATCCAAAGTTCATAGACTGAAATCCGGCGCCACCTGAAAGGAACTTAATATTATTACCCAGGAAAGTCACTTCGTTCTTCATCCACGATACATTACCATTCACGGAGAAATTTAGTTCACCCATACGTTTGCGGTAGCCCAGTTCCAGTTCAATACCGGAGTTTTTCACGCTGCCGATATTGGCGGCGGGATTACCAATCGCACCTACATAACCAGGGATCCGGGGATTTTGCAGGATATCCACGGTCTTCTTATTGAACCATTCAACAGTCACATTGAAATTATCAAACACTACAGCATCAAATCCGATATTGGTAGTTCGTGTTTCTTCCCATTTCAGGTTGGGATTGGAAGGGGCATTGGGACTGTAACCGGGCGAATAGCTACCAGAGGTGCCAATGGTGTAATTACGGCCGCTACCCACAGTTGAAACAAAGGCAAAGTCACCAATATTATCATTACCTACGGCACCATAACCAGCACGGAATTTCAAGAAGTTGATACCGGAATTGGCAGGGAAGAAATCCTCTTTGGAAGCTACCCATCCCAACATGAAGGAGGGAAATACACCATAGAGTTTATTAGGACCAAAGCGGGAAGAACCATCCCTTCTTACCAGGGCCTGCGCCAGGTATTTCTCCTGGTAGTCGTAGGTCACCCGTCCGAAAAGGGAGGTCACCATGTGCTCAATCCCTTCCGACCCATCGGTATTACGCTGATCGGCAGGCACTTTGAAGTTGAGTGAAGCTTCCTTAAAGTTATCGGCCGGAATATTGAAGAAGGTTACACTTGTCATCCTGGTATTGTTCTCCAGGTAAGCGCCTTGTCCGGCCAGTACCGATATATTATGATCCCCGAAACTGCGGGTATATACAATGGTATTTTCAAGGTTATAGTCAAAGCGGCGGTTGTTGGTTCTGCGGAAATTGGTCTGTGTGGTACTATTGGTAGCATTGAGCCAGAATACCGGGGTAAATGCTTCATCACCCCAGAAAGACAGTTTAAGACCAAAAGTAGATTTGATCTTTAATCCTTTGACCGGTGATACTTCCGCATACATATTACCCACCACATTATCACTCCAGCTGTAATTGCCCAGGCGGGTTTGTATAAATGCCAGCGGGTTGGTCATTTCCTGCCCTACTGTGGTAGATATCCCATAGAGTCGGCCCTGGGGATCCAGTCGTACCCCCCTGTTGGTATAAGGCGCCGCTGCAATCTTTGCGGGGTCTGTTTCCACCACGGGCGTAATGGGATCGAGGTTAATGGAAGCCGATAAGGGCCCGCCAAACTCACTATTGGTATTACCCAAACCAACTGATTTATCATGCGCATATCCTATGTTCTCTCCCAGGCTAAGCCAAGGGGTGATCTTATGGGTAGAATTAATACGCACATTCAATCGCTGGTACTTCGAAATATCAGTAGCCACAATACCTTCCTGGCTCAGGAAACCGAGGGACATATAAAAGGTAGACTTCTCACTGCCACCACTGATACTCAATTCGTGGTTATGCCTTCGGGCATCATTATTAAAGATCTGGTCCTGCCAGTCTGTTCCTTTACCGAAGGAGGCAGGGTTGGCATAAGGCGCTGGCTTACCGGCGTTCACAGCTGCTTCATTCCGGAGGGTGGCGTATTGGGTGGCATCCAGGAGCTTCAGCTTTTTGGCCGGCGCCGATGTACCATAAAAGCCGTTATAAGCAATACTCATCTTACCGGTCTTACCCTTTTTGGTAGTGACCAGGATAACGCCTGTAGCAGCGCGGGAGCCATAAATGGCCTGGGAGGCAGCGTCTTTCAGTACTTCAATGGACTCGATATCGGATTGGTTGAGAAAACCAATACCGCCTGCATCCACCACTACGCCATCGATCACCCACAGCGGGTTGTTATTATTGAGTGTGGTAATACCGCGCACCCTCACCGTAGCTGCCGATCCCGGCTGACCGCTGTTGGACGCGATGGTAATACCCGATGCCCTGCCCTGTAAGGCATCTTCCACCCTGTTAATGGGCATGTTTTCAAGGTCGGTAGCTTTTACCCGGGAGATGGCGCCGGTAGTTACGCTTTTCTTTTGTGTACCATACCCTATCACTACTATATCATCCAGGTCGGCAACTTTGGCAGCCAACAGGATAACAGCAGGCACTTTATCAGCTGCATATTCCTGTTCACCGTATCCAATATGCTTGAATACCAGTACGTCACCGTTAGAAACGGCTATGGTGAACCTGCCATTGGTATCCGTTAATGTTCCGCGGGTAGTGCCTTTTACTGAGATAGAAGCGCCGGCGATGGGCGTACCGTCTTTGTCGTTGATCTTACCGGTTACCTGTTGTTGCTGGGCCCAGACGGTGGGCGATAGTAACAGGCATAGTAATAGAAAGGTGCAAGCAATTGTTTTTTTCATACACAAGCAGTTTAAGAATCAGTTAGTAATAAAATGGAGGTCTTAACCCTTAGCAAGCAGGGCATATCCAATTTACTCCTAACACTATTCCCAAACCGCTTTCAGGCGTACGTCATTACTACTACAAAAAAAATTAATATATTGGTTGTCAATGTGTGCCCTTTACGCCAGAACTACTACAAGATAATTTTCCCCTATTTTTACGCAAACGATTGCTGTATGAGATTGCTGCTAGTGCTGTTTTTTTCTCTATTCCTTTTTTCAGCAGAGGCCCAAAACACCATCGGTTTTCCGGATATCATCAATTACCCCAAGGAACAATACCGGGGAGGCGGCCAGAATTGGGACCTGGCCATCGACGGCCGTGGGGTGATGTACTTTGCCAATACCGAAGGCCTGCTCACCTTTGATGGACAGTTTTGGAAACTATATCCTATTGCCAATCATACCCGTTTGCGTTCCGTAAAAGTGGATAAGCGGGGTTATATATATGTCGGCGCTCAGGATGAACTGGGGTATTACTTCCCCGATCATACCGGTACCCTTCAGTACCACTCGCTCAAGCACCTGCTGCCACCAGACTGGAAGGAAGTGGCGGACGTATGGGACATCGAACTGTACGAAGACGCTGTTATTTTCCGGGTATTCAACATGATACTGGAATACAGGGATGGACGCATGAAGGTGCATCCGGCCCCCAGAGAATGGCGGAAGCTCTTTAAAACCAACAAAGGCTTGTATGCCCAGGATCTGCAGGAAGGGCTAATGAAGTATGAACTAGGACACTGGAAAGCTATTCCCGGCAATTTTTCCCTTCAGGATATACTGGTGACTGGTTTACTGGAAGATGAAAAAGGGAACTTACTGATCGCTACTAATAAAAATGGTCTGTTTACCATCAGCGGCAACCAACTGATACCCAAAAAAACGGAAGCCGATGGTATTTTTGCCGCCAGTCGTATTTATAGTGCCATTGCCCTGAACGACACGGAAATGGCAGTAGGGACTACTTCAGATGGCTGTTATATTGTGAATAAAGCCACGGGAAAGATCATCCAGCATTTCAGCATGGAGGAAGGGTTACAGAACAATAATGTACTCCGGCTCTTTGCTGACAACCGTCAAAATATCTGGCTGGCGCTGGACAATGGGATAGATTTTATCCGGTACAATACTTTCATTAAGCAGATCTATCCCAACAAAAAGAACCTGCTCACTACTTATGCTGCCCAGATATTTGATAATAAGCTCTTTGTTGGTACTTCAGATGGGCTGTACAGTACTCCTTTGTGCAGCACCAGCGATCTAAGCTTCTCTGATAACCGCTTTCAGCAGGTAGCCAATAGCAAGGGACAGGTTTGGAACCTTTCCGTGATCAATAATCAGTTATTGATGGGTCACCATGAAGGCGCCTTTGTGATCAGTAAGAACAACGCTACTCAATTAATGACCGAAAAGGGCTGCTGGCTTTACAAACCGTACAGCTCGTCCTCTTCACCTTATAATGTATTGATCGGCGCCTACAACGGCTTGTATGGTGCAAAAACCGGCGCGCAGGGCTTCTCTGCCCCGGCTCACCTGGATGGACTGAAAGAATCCCTTCGTTTCCTGGCAGTGGACAATGATGATACCATCTGGGCATCGCATCCCTACCGCGGTATTTATAAAATAAGCCTGCCGGGCGATTCACTCCATTATACCTTGTACACGAGCAAGGATGGGTTGCCATCTGATTATGACAACTTCGTTTACCGGATCCGAAACCGGATAGTGATAGCTACCCGCCATGGCATCTACGAATACAACCCTGTCACCAATCGCTTTGTACAATCGGCGCTGCTGCATCCGGTATTCGCAGATATGGCAGTACAATTCCTGGCAGAAGATGTAAATGGTAATATCTGGTTTACCTCCAACCGGCGGCCAGGCATCATTGATTTCCATAAACCTTCGGATACCCAACCTTATTCCATTATTAATTTTCCTGAATTGCAGCAAAAGATCGTCAATGGATTTGAATACATTTATCCCCATGATGATGAGAATGTCTTCCTGGCAGCAGAGAAAGGATTATACCACCTGAACTACCGTAAATACATTCAATCGGCTGCCAGCCCGGCCATTTCAATAGGTACTGTAAAAGCTATAGGCAAATCAGACACCCTGCTCTTTGGCGGCTATTTTGCCAATGACAGTACCCTGCTACCCATACAGCCCGACAACAGAACAGCGAAATTGCCGCATGGATTCAATGATTTCCATTTTGAATATGCCTCTCCTTCCTACGACCAGGGCAGTAGTATTGAATACAGTTACCGCCTCCTAGGATTCAACAATACCTGGAGCGAGTGGACAACCAAAACAGAAAAAGACTACACCAACCTTCCCTATGGCAATTACACGTTTACAGTAAAAGCCCGCAATAACCTGGGGATTGAATCGAATGAAGGCAAATACAGTTTTACCATATTGCCCGCTTTTTATCAAACCAATGTGGCTAAAGCTATTTATACTTTGTTATTGATCAGCTTGATGTACTTATTGTACAGAAGGCAGAAGCAGAAGTTTGCCAACCAACAGCAAAAATACCAGCAAAAGCAGGAACACCTGATCTCCCTGCACCAACTGGAACTGGAACGAAATGAAAAAGAACTGATCAAAGTACAAAACGATAAGCTGGCATCCGATGTCAATTTCAAGAACCGGGAGCTGGCTACAGTCACCATGCACCTTGTTGACCGCGGCCGGGTGCTTTCCAATATCAAGGAAGTCCTCACTACAACTGTTAAAAAGCTGGAACCTACTGTAACCCAGGATCATTTTAAAAGGGTAATGCGGTTATTTGAAGAAGCAGAGAACAATGAAGAGGACTGGGAACATTTCTCCCGTCACTTTGATGAGGTACATAGCAATTTCCTGGCGCGTGTAAAGAAGCATTTTCCCTCTCTCACCACTACCGATCTGAAACTGTGTGCCTACCTGCATATCGACCTAACTTCCAAAGAGATCGCTCAGTTACTGGGCATATCCGTACGCGGCGTCGAAACCAGTCGTTACCGCCTGCGCCGAAAGCTGGGCATTCCGGGTGAAGTATCACTGAATGCTTATTTGCTGGAGGCGATTGAGACAAAGGCATAATGTTTCTATTCTGGCCTGATAGATATAATCTATTAACTAATAGAAAAGGGTGATCAACCTCTATCGTCCCCTACCCTATATTTGCACCACTTTACACACACGATCAGCCTGCCTGCGAAAGTTTATCCCTTTTTATTGTAGTAATAAATAGCATAATTAATATGTCCAACAGAGTTATTTCCATAGGCAGCCAGTTCCCTGCCTTTAAGAAGAAAGCAGTAGTATCTATCGAGAAAGGAAAAGAGTTTTCAGAATTGACCAATGAGAGCGCCAACGGTCAGTGGACCGTAATGTTCTGGTGGCCTAAGGATTTCACCTTTGTATGCCCCACAGAAATTGCCGAATTCAACAAGAAGCACAGCGAGTTTACCGACCGCGACACCGTACTGATCGGTGCTTCTACTGATTCTGAATTCGTGCACGCTGCGTGGAGAAGGGACCACGCCGACCTGCGCGACCTGAAATTCCCTATGCTGGCCGACACGTCCAAATCATTGGCTGAAGAGCTGGGTATCCTCGACAATGAAGAAAAGATCGCTTACCGCGCTACTTTCATCATCGACCCACAAGGAATCGTTCGCTGGGTAAGTGTTTACGACCTGAATGTAGGTCGCAGCGTGCAGGAAGTGATCCGTGTACTGGATGCCTTACAAACCGATGAATTGTGTCCCTGCAACTGGAACAAAGGACAGGAAACCCTGACCGCCCAGTTGAACCTGAACTAGTACAATCGCCGTGAAACGTGAGAAGTGAGACGTGGCCCTATTACGCGTCCTGCTTCTCACGTTCTGATTTCACCTCTATCGTTTCACCTTTTACGTAAATTATTATGAGCGCAACCGCCACCATACAGAACGAAACATTTCAGAACCTCCTCAACGACCTGAATATTCCGCATTATATTCCTTCGGCCAATGCCCAGGCTCTATTGAATGTAAATGCCCGTTTTATCAAGGATATCAAGATCAATACAGGCAATGTATTGAACAATAGTCAGCACCTGAACCGCAAAGAAGCCCTTTTGCTGGCACTGGCGGTTGCTATCAACGAAAAGTATGACCTGCTGAAAGAAAGCTTCACCGGTCTGGCTAAAGAGGCCGGAACTACAGATGAGGAAATAGCAGAGATCACTGCCTGCACTTCCCTGATGAATACCAACAATATATTCTACCGTTTCCGCCATTTCATGGGCAAGGACTTTTACAATAACCAGCCGGCCGGCATTAAGATGAGCATCATGATGAACCCGGTGTTGGGCAAAGAATTCTTTGAACTGGTAAGCCTGGTAGTATCTTCCATCAATGGTTGCGAAATGTGTGTTACTTCACACGAACAATCCGTACTGCAGCATGGCAGCAGCGAATCACGCGTATTTGAGGCAGTGAAGCTGGGCGCCGTGATCAAGGGATTGATCAGTGTATTGGCCTAATGTCTCTCCGCTTTACAATCAGCTTTATTATACCAGTAACCCGGCCCATGAGCCGGGCTACTGCCTCTTAACCTAACCTGCTAATGTTTTTATCCGGACTTATATTATAGCCCTTCTTCTTTATTTTTGACCTCGTGCAACGATTGCCGGTTTTTCGTTGTTAGCAATCGTGTATAGTTAATACACCCTCTTCACACAGTAAAGCGACCAGCCCACCATCCTCCCGGTCCTTTGTAGTGGGAAATCTTCATTTTTTATTACAGTAAACTCAAAACACCTCCCATGAAAGGCAAATGGCTGCTATTGGTATTGGCATTACCCCTGTATGCATCGCCGCAAAGTACATTCCTGCAACTGTACACTAATCCCAACGACCGTGAATCCTTCAAGGACATGGTACAGGTATCGGCCAATGAATATGCTTTTATCACTGAAACTTTCTTCTACCGCGTAGACGGAAATGGAAGGGTATTATTTAAAAAAGATATGAAGGAGGGGCAATATACTTACCTCGAGTCTATAATGGTGGACAATACAGGCAATTTCTATATTGCCGCCCAGGTATTTACTACAGTTTCTACGCCCGAAATAGTTGTTTACAAGATGACCAGCAGTGGACAGCTATTATTAAGAAAAGTACTCTCAATGGGTTCACCCTTCAAGATCAGTATCCTACCGGCTCCCAACGACCATTTCTTTGTTGCTTATCTGATGCCCGGTCCATCACAACACCTCACCTTGCACCTACTCAATAACCAGGGGATAGATCTCTGGAAAAAGACATTGTCCCGTGATATAACCAACCAGTTTGCTGCACACACAGCACCCAATGGCGAAGTTGAACTGTTATTTATGACGCAGGGTGATAATAGAACCTGGATAACGAAAGCAGACCTGGCAGGCAACCTTACTGAAAAAGAAATATTGCTACAGCAGCCGGCAAATCTTAAACTGCACAGCAACGATTTCTGCAATACACCTGATGGCGGCTATGCATTCTCAGGTCAAACTGTCGAATCGTCCTACATGGGCGATGCGTTGTTATATAAAACCGATAAGGATGGCCACCTGCAATGGAAAAAGGAGATCAATATCAACAGGGGCGATCGAAATACAGCCATCGCCATGACTACCGATGGTTTTATTTTGTTGTGCAACGCAGGGTTTACTGAAAATTGGGGGAGTAGCATTGACGGAGACCTGGTGTTGATAAAAACCGACCAGCAGGGAAATGTGCAATGGAAGAAAGCAATGGGCAGCGCCAAAGCAGATTTCGCCACCCGGTTACTAATCCCCGACGTCAACAGTATATTGATCGGAGGCCAGGTATCCTCCCCTACTGAGATCGCCCCCCTACCTATGCTTTGCAAAACAGACAACCAGGGCAATCTATCAGTGACGCTTCCCTTTCAGCCGGTGCAGCCAGCCACTTTTAAAAAGATAGCTGTATATAATGGATCTCCTGTACAAAAATTAGTAAAGTTGACACTGATCGCAGATGAAGCGTTTATAGCCGGCGCTAACCTGCAGAATCCCAATGATGACCTGATCTATCCTTTTATCCTGAAGGCCGATAAAACCGGACAGGTAGTATGGAATAAACAATTGACAAAAGCTTCCGGACTTATCATCGGCATTACCCAAACCCTGGATGGCCATTACATGGCTTTGGTAGAACAGAAAGGTTTTTTCGGCAAACATTATACCCTGACCAAATTCAACGTCAATGGTGATTCGCTGTCAACCACCTATACAGGTACCACCATGCTGCGTGATATTATCGGGGTAAGCGACGGAGGCTTCCTGCTAACCGGTATGGAAGATGATGGATCACTGGCTAATCCTGATCTCGTATTGATCAAAACGGATGCTGCCGGTAAAGAATTGTGGAAGAGGGAAATTGGCATTGCTGCACAATGGGAATTGGGACGCAGTATCAAGGAAACTCCGGATCACGATTTTGTTATTGCCGGCAGTTCACAGAAAGCATTTGGTGAGGCATCTGATGCCCATGTAGTAAAGGTTAATAAAGACGGTCATTTATTATGGGCAAGGACCATTGCTATGGGCGCCGGTATTAGTGTATTGAATGATGTAGCCCTTGCAGCCGGAGGAGCTTACGTGATGACGGGCAGTTCCTCCCCCTTGCTTTCCGATAAAAAAGACGTACTGGTCATTATGTTGGACAAACAAGGGGTTGTGTTATGGGAAAAAACGTATGATCTACACCTGCGGGATGCAGGTTTGGCTGTGCTCTATACAGCGGAAGACACCATACTGGTAGCCGGCAGTACTGGTGAGCCGGCTGCAGGCAGGCTGGAGCAATATGGCTTTCTAATGAAACTAAATAAGGATGGGCGCAAAGAAAGTGTACAATATTTTGGAGCAGCGGGCGTTCAGACAACTGTAGAAAAAGTATTAAGAGCCGGAGACAAAATAATACTTGCCGGCAACACACAGGATGAATACGGTGAAGGGCATATGTACTATACAACAGCTGATGCAGTTGCAGCCGCCCCTCCCGGAGAGCCTGTAGCCGGATCGCTGACCCTGTATCCAAATCCAGCCTATTCAAAAGCATTTATATCCATGAAAAACAACTACACCGGCCCCGTCAACATCGTATTATACAACACTACCGGTCAACAGGTATTGGTATTACAAAGAACCAAAACCAGTTTCGAGCTAAAGGAGGAAGTTCCGTTATCCAATCTTTCCTCTGGCATGTATTACTTCTTCATCCAACAGGGGAGTGACAAAAGCGTTAAGCGGCTGGAAATTGTAAACCGGTAACAGGCACTGGTTTACTTTGGCCGGCTAACTGCCAGGCTGCCCGTTGCCGCTTTCAGGCCGGCACCGACGCTCAATACCTGAAGTTTATTATTATTTATGCCGGCCACTACCAACCTGCGCCCATCGCCCATTTTCACCAGCGCCAGGTCCTTTACATCACCGTGGAGTATAAAGCCACTCGCGGCAGGAGATACTGCTTTAAACTGTTTGTTCTTCTGCCCCTGCAGGTAACAGCCCCAGGAGGCATCATACCTGCCCGTCATCACCTCAGCCTGGTATTCATTCCCGCCCAGTAACAGGTCGGCTACCCCATCCCCATTTATATCTGCGCACACGATGGCGTTTACCGGGGCAAATTGTGCTTCTATGGGCAGGTAGCGTTTTACAAACTTCCCATTGCCAATATTCTCCAGCCAGCAACTGGCTGTTTCGTCACAAACTAATTGCACCAAACTGTCTTTTGCTTTGCCCGGATAGATATCTGAAAAAGAAGCCTGTGCATAATCCTTATGGTATAAGAACTGTTTTTTGATGGCAGGCACCTGGTCAGCAAACTGCCGCCGGTTAATTGCCGGAAAGGATTTTCGCCTGCCATCTTTGTCTTTGAAGTAATAAAACGGTATGGGATCAATACTACCATTGCCATCCATGTCTTTGGCATATAAATGCATGGGTTCTTCCCCGCTCACCCGGTAGTCGCAATTGAGCCCCATATTACCTGCAACGATATCCGGGTCACCATCGCCATCTACATCGGCCACGGCCAAGCTCCGCCACATGCCCTCCATCTGCTGCAAACCAGTGGTAACAGTAATCTCCCGCAAATGGCCCTTATCGTTTTTGAAGAACCGAACGGCCATCCATTCACCGGCTATTACCAGGTCGGTTTGCTGATCATTATCCAGGTCGGTCCACACGGCGCCTGTAATCATACCTGGTTGTTGCAGTGCAGCACATACAGTGCTTGTAACATCTGTAAAAGAGCCTTTGTTATTATGCAGGATAAAACTCCTGGGCGGCAAGGGATACCGGCGCGACACACGCCCGCCAATGAACAGATCAGGCAATCCATCGTGGTCATAATCGCCTACACTTACACAACCGGCAATGGTGCGCACCTGGGCAGGAATAGCTCCCGGACGAACAGCAAAATGACCTTTACCATCGTTGATATACAGCAAAGGTTGATTGCATGCAGCCGCTTCTTCAAAACGAATATCGCCTACGGTGATCAGCAGGTCCTGATCACCATCTCCGTCGGCATCAAAGAATACACAATCCTGGTCTTCCTGCATCTTAATACTATCTGTAATAGAACGGGATGAAAAAGTGCCGTTGGGCTGTTGAATGAACAACTTCCCGGAAAAATTAAATGCCCCACCCACAAAGAAATCCATCAGGCCATCCTTGTTCACATCAGCGGTAGTAATAAAAGGCCCTAATTGTGAATATTTCTGTGGCAGCAGGCGCTGGCTGGCAAAATCATTCTGAATACCTTCTGTGTGTTTATACTCAATACGGGTACCCAGTGCAGCCTCTTCAAAAACAGGCACCCGTTGATCAACCACCAGATGCTCTACGGCTGGCTGTGTCTCTTTGACGGACAACACCAGCATCGTATCTGCCGGAACATTCCTCCACACCTGTCTTCTTTCATCGGGCCATATTACTTCTACGGAGTCTATTCTAATCCCCGGTTTACGATCCTGACCCAATCCAAAAAAGAGCCGCTGGTCAACGGATGAAAAGTAACCTCTCACAGGACTTTGTTCCTGCATCTGAACCTGCCCCTGATCGTATAGTGTCAATTTTGCTCCAAGCCCGTGCGGGTTTCCAGGATTACCTTTCAGGGTGACGGCCATAAAATGAGCAGCACCCGGCTTACCAGGCTGAAGGGTATTGTTCTCAAACACAAATGCCTCTTTATTAATATTGTTCACCACCAGGTCCAGGTCGCCATCATTGTCCAGATCGGCCCAGGCAGCGCCATTGGACATGGAGGCTTCATCAATGCCTGCCGGCGCAGAAGCATCTCTAAAAGTGTAGTTATGGTTATTGAGGTAAAGGTAATTGCCAAGGGTAATATGATTTAGGGAAGATAGTTTATCATTGATCAGCTGCCTTTGTTCCTGCGGGCTTCGCTTATTGGCAAATACGGTGGAGCTGAACTCAATAAAATCGGCATTAATAAAATCCCGGCCAATACCGTTGGTGATATGTATATCCTTCCAGCCATCATTGTCAAAATCGGCCATTAGCACGCTCCAGCTCCAGTCTGTAGTAGCAATACCTGCCAACTGCCCTATTTCACTGAAGAAAGGGATGCTCGTATCTCCCTTTTTATAACTGCCATTGTTTAACTGTAGCATATTCCGCATAAAGCCGGGTTCATAGCCTGCTGCCCGCTCTGCCTGGTAACGCTCGTAGTTCATAAAAGAATAGGTGGTCTTCCGGCGCTGATTGACCTCAGGCATCATATCCAGTGTTACAATATCGGGCAAGCCATCATTATTAATATCTGCCGCATCAGCGCCCATACTGGAATAACTCTGGTGCCGGACGCCACGGGCGATCACGTTGGAAAACGTTCCATCGTGGTTGTTGAGCCACAATAAATCATCCGATAAAAAATCATTGGCCACATAAATATCAGGCCAGTGATCGTTGTTGAAATCGCTTACGACTACACCCAGGCCGTATCCATCGTCTTTAATACCTGCCGCCAGGGTTACATCAGTAAATATAGGATGAGTGCCCCCGGAAGGTATGCCTTCATTTCTGTACAGCCTGTCGTTGGCAGGTGAAGAACCGGTGAGGTTACGTGCATAAATGGTATTGGCGTTGGCGCCATTTAGCAGGTAATTGGCCAGGTACATGTCGAGGTCGCCATCCCTGTCATAATCCATAAAAACAGCCTGGGTAGAATAACTGGTATCAGCCAATCCGTATTCCGCTGCTGACTCTTTAAAACTGAGGTTATGCTGGTTAATAAATAATAAATTGGCAGCCCGCCGGGAAAGGTTCTTGCCAAACACTGATACATAGATATCATCGTAACCATCGTTGTTGATGTCTGCCACACTTACACCCGTAGCCCATACATGGGTACCTATGCCAGCCTTTTCTGTGATGTCTTCAAACTGATAATTACCCTTGTTGATGTACAGGCGGCAACTTACCTGGTTGCCGGTAAAGAAAATATCAGGTAATCCATCGTTGTTAAAGTCCCCAATACCTACTCCACCACCCATATAGCCAAACTCGTTGATAAAGGATTGAGAAGAATCATTTTCCTGCACCTCATTATTGAAATGTATACCGGTTTTGGATGCAGGCAGCTGCGTGAAGAGCGCTGAAGGCTTGTCTGGCTTACAGGCCATTGCAAAAAATAGCAGGACATAAATGCTATAGGTTGATAAGCGCCTTACATGCGGCATAGGTACACTGTTAAAATTATTAAACTAAATAGCCAGGGGTCATTGTTACACAACCCCTGGTAATATAAAGCGAGGATAAAAGGCCCTCTGTTGATGGTATTTGATCTAATATCCCGGATTTTGTTTGTCAACTCCTCCATCGGACAGACGGGGGTTATTGTCTATTTCCGCTTGTGGGATCGGCAATAATTCATCCCTTGCTTTGAAATAAGATATGGGATCGTTGAGGCCAAAATATCCTTTCTTACGCCAGCGCAGGATATCCCGGTTGCGCACTTCTTCACCACCCAATTCTACGGTCTTCTCATGGATAATTGCTTTGGCTACCTCTGCCTTACTGGAAGTGGGAAATTGTGCGGTAGGATAATGAGGCATCATTACGCTGGCACGATCCCTGATCTGGTTGAGGTAACCCACTGCAGCGCCCGTATTGTTCAGTTCATTCTCACATTCAGCCAGCATGAGCAATACTTCGGCATAACGAATGATACGTTGATTAATGCCTCCCGGCAGGAAAGTATTATTGCTTTTATATATGAGCATAAATTTGCGCCAGCTTATCTTTTTGGTAACGCCATTTAAAACAGAGGTATTTCCGTTCTGTTCAGCATCGGTAAGTGTATTGGCATTGTTGTTATACTTATCTCCGGTCTGATACACGGAAAAAGCAAAACGTGGATCAGTCTTCGCAGCACCGGTAGCAGTATGCTCAAATTCGTTCAGGAACTTGTTGGAAGGGATGAGGTTGCGCCAGGCAATGGGAGAATACTCCTGGTTGCGCACGGTACTTTGGGGTTGTGCATTGGGATTGTCATCGCCGGTATAACCCCAGTTAAAGTTATTATCTCCCCGGTCGAAGAATACCGCTTCAAAAATAGATTCATTATTGAACTCATGTTCTTCATCGAAATTATCCATGTAATTGTCGCGCAGTTTATAAACACTGCCGCCCGGATTGACAGCCAGCAAGGCCGCTTTGGCATTGGCATAATCGCCTTTTTGCAGGTAGGCCCTGCCCAGCATGGCATTGGCAGCTCCTTTGGTGGCGCGACCCAGATCGGTGGTTACGGCATCGAGCCCCGCAGCAGCATCTTTCAGGTCCTGGAATACCTGGGCATACACAGCATCCACAGTAGCCCGGGGTTGAAATTGATCTGGCGAAGTCACTTGTTTGGTGTATAATGGTACACCGCCCCACAAGGATACCAGTTCAAAATAAGCCCAGCCCCGGAAGAATTTGGCTTCAGCTACACAACGGTCGCGCAAAGCTGTATTGTCCTTCACCTCTGGCCCATTATCAATGACTGTGTTGGCGCGATGAATAACAGTATACAAGCCATTCCATACACTGTTCATCACCGCATTGGTAGCGGTGGTAGCCCCATTGAGCAGTTGCGCCCGGGGTGGCTCCAACTGCCCGCCACCTGCGGATACATCATCACTGCGTGTGTCGTGCAGAAAAAACCATTCCCTTCCTATCAGTGATGCCGAATGAAAAATAGAATAAATAGCATTGGTACCTCCCAACAATTCAGTACTATTTTTAAAATAGGTGTTTACTGTGGGAGAATTGGGATTGGTTTTGTTCAACTCTTTATTACAGGCAACAACCACCACTCCTGTAATGACACAGGCCAGGGTTATTACTTTATATACAACTGCATATTTCATATGTAGCATTTTTAGAAATATCTTATTGAAGGTTCACTTTTATTGTTCAGCGTTTGTTCAATCTATTGTCCGGTATTCTCTAAAATCCCACCTGCAGACCAAACTGGAACGAACGGGCTGCCGGGTACTGACCATAATCAATACCATTGGTCAACGTGGTGTTCTTGGAACCAATTTCAGGATCCCAACCATCATAACCGGTGAAGGTCAAGAGGTTTTGGGCAGAAATATATAACCTGAAACTGCTGACGGCTCCTTTGGTTACAGACTGTAATACTTTATTGGAAATGGTGTACCCAATAATGATGTTCTTCAACCGTAGATAGGAACCATCTTCTATCCACCGGGTGGAAGGGCGCACATTCTGGTTAGGGTCACCGCTCACAGCGCGGGGTATATTTGTATTTTTATTGGTAGGGGACCATGCATTGAGCACGGCTGTGCCGGAGCCAAACAGACGAGCCATTCCTTCGCTGATGATACGGGCCGCATTGAAAATCTTATTGCCCTGAACACCCTGTAGAAAAAGTGACGCATCAAAGCCTTTATATTTGGCACTGTAGTTCAGTGCGTAGGAAAACTTAGGCAGGTAGTTGCCGATAAAAGTACGGTCGGCATCTGTGATGCTTCCATTGCCATCCAGGTCGGCAAATTTCAGGTCGCCGGGGGCTGTACCAGGCGCCTGTGTGGGGCTTTTGTTGATCTCATCAGCCGTCTGGAATATACCGGCTACTACATAGCCGTAATAAGATTGAATAGCCTGTCCGGCGCTGGTACGCGTAATAGCGCCACCACCCCCAAAATCCTGGTCGCCACCCTGATCGATAGTAGCTGTTTCGGTATTCAGACTAAGCACCTTATTACGTATGAAACTGATATTGCCGGTAAGGTTCCAGGTAAATTCACCCTGGTTCTTGTTATACCCAGCTTGAAACTCCAATCCTTTATTCTCCATCGATGCCACATTGGCCAGCACACCGGTACCTGCAAAACCAAAGGAAGGCGGAGTAGGTACATTCAGGATGAGGTTATCTGTTTTGCGGGTAAAATATTCTGCGGATAGGGTGAGCCTGTTGTTCATCACACCCAGATCAAGGCCAATATTCAATTGCTTGGTCTTTTCCCATTCCAGATCAGCATTACCCAGTGCGTTGTAATAGGAAGCATTACCGGTGGAGTTCACGTTATTGAATGGATAGGTAGCGCCATTGGCGGCCACGGTTACCTGCCAGGGATAATCGTTGTTTAGCGCTGCGACAGCATTAAGACCGGTAATACCATAACCTGCCCTCACTTTTAACTCAGAAATAAAGGGAGCCGTGCGCATAAACTGCTCCTGGTCTATACGCCATCCTATTGAAGCAGAGGGGAAATTGGCATATTTCTTACCTGGCGCCCATACGGATAATCCATCCCGGCGAATAGCTGCACTCAGCAGGTATTTTCCGGCATATTCATAACTGATCCTGCCCACCATGGATTGGAGGAAATTCTCGCTTTTGGTAGACACATAACTTACGTTGGTAGCACCGCGTAATACTTCAATGTCATTACTGTTCTGGTTGCCGGAGGCATTCTCAGCAGCGCTTTTGGTGCCTTGTACTTCAAAAACACCAATAGCGTTGATATGGTGATCACCAAAGGTCTTATCAAAAGTCAACTGTTCTGTAAACAAAGTGGTAGTGGAAGAATTCTTCTGGTCCCTGATAGTTGCTACCGGTGAATTACGGCCTTTGTCATTATAAATAGGGATAAACTGGTGCTGGAACAGGTTTACGTAATCCACCCCAAAAGTGGACCTGAATTTAAGCCAAGAGGTGAAGTTGATCTCCAGGAAAGCAGTACCTAATAACTTCAGTGTTTTATTGGTAGCGTTACCCAGCAGTTCAGCATCTTCTACGGGGTTGGTAGGATCGGCGCCATCGACGCTGTTCTCTGCACCCCGGTATCCACCAATCGTAGTAGGATCATATACCGGCAGGTAAGGCAGGTTGCGTATCACATTCACCAGGCGTGTTCTGTTGCCTGATGTATTGTCATACCGCTGTTTGGAATAAGAGATGAACAGGTTCTCTCCAAAAGTAAAAACTTTACTAATGACGTGATCTGAATTAAGGCGAAAATTACCGCGCTCATAATTTACACCGCGGGCAATTCCATCTTGTTTAAAATAACCAGCAGAGGCAAAGAACCGCGAAACATTATTGCCACCCGCGAGCGAGAGGTCTTGTTGTGTGATAATACCACTCTTAAAATAGGCGTCCTGCCAATCAGTATTGGTTTGCGCATAAGTTTGAGTGGTTCCATCATAAATAGGTTTGTTGAAATTGGCCGTTTCCAACCGGGGTGGCAATCCGATGCCTGCGTTGCCATTGAGGGCTCTTTCGTATTGCAGGTATTGGGCGGTATTGAGCAGGTCGATCTTTCTCCAGGCGCTTTGGGTGCCTACATAACTATCGAGATTGATGCGCAATTTACCTTCGCGTTTTCCCTTTTTGGTGGTGATCAGTATTACGCCGTTGGTAGCCCTGGACCCATAGATGGCGGCGGCGCTGGCGTCTTTCAATACTTCTACGGATTCAATATCGCGACTGTTGAAATTGCCGAGGTTGCCTGTTGGAAATCCATCAATTACATACAAGGGATCAGAAGCAAAGCTGATAGAACTGATACCCCGGATACGTACGATGGGTGTAGTACCAGGCTCGCCGTTGTTGGTAACGGTGAGTCCGGCAACCCTTCCCTGCAAAGCCCCCTCCACGCTGGCCACCGGCAGCTCGGCCAGGGTTTTGCCACTTACGGAAGAGATAGCCCCTGTTAAGGTACTTCTGCGCTGGGTGCCATATCCCACGATGATCACCTCATTCATATTGACCATTTCGGCCTGCAGGGTAACTGGTATCTCATTCTCCTGCCCTACGACTACAGTAAATGACTTATATCCTACCATCGAAAACTGGAGCGTCTCCCCTACTTCTGCATTGATGGTAAAAACGCCATCAAGGTTGGTAGAGGTGCCCTTGGCAGTACCTTTTACCACTACGGAAACGCCTGCCAGGCCATCGCCTTTTTCGTTGGATACCTTACCCGTAATGACCTTATAAGGAATTTCATTGATATCTTCCGATCTGTCCAGGGCTCCTTCTTCATAAAAAGCAAGGTTTACCCCACCACCATCGCCCCTGCGCATCAGCACTACCTGGGTGCCGGATACCTGGTAACAGATATTGAGGGGCTGGAGCAGTACATCCAGTACATCGCCCAGGCGGCGGTCCCTGGCTACAACAGATACTTTTTGACGGGTTGGAATGCGCTGGGAGCTGTATACAAACTTGATCCCGGCCAGTTTACTGATCTCGCCGAGGACAGTTTTTACCTCCTTTTGTTCGGCAATGAGATTGATCTTTTTATTCAAAACCTCCTGGCCGTTGGTGGGGCTTGCCTGAATGACTACCGTTAGTGTCGTAATCAATAGTAATGGGAGCAATCCTATTCTCATAAACCCGTAAATTAACTGGTTAACGAGCTCTTTTTTCATATTTTTGTAATGTTTGGTTAAAGCAAATCGGTTTAATCAACACTGATCCCCCGCATTCATCACACGCTGTGGGGAACATTCCGGGCTGATATTGTTCGTAGCAATACCGGCCCTTTTTATTTGGTGGCTTATATTTTTATTGGCATCCATTGGACTGGATCACTACCTGCCCATCGATCACTTCATAAGAAGCGCCGATAGCGGTACAGATCAGGTCCAGCTTATGGTAAAAGGTCTCATTCTTCAGGTCGGCGGTCACGGTGCATTTCTCCAACAACTCACTGTCATACACAATACTGATCCCATAGGCATTACTCAACTCATTAAATACACTCAGGAGATTGGCATCTTCGTATTCCATCTTCTGTTCTGCCACACGTGATACGATCAGCAAAGGATCGTCCAGTAAAACCTTTTGAAATTTATGGGCAGCCTTTTCATATACCAGTTGCTGATTGGGGGTCAGGATCACCTCTCCGGGCTTATGGTCAGTAGCACTGCGACGGGTAGTAGTAACGGCCTGTGAATACACGGTTACTTTACCGGTGCGCACAATGACCTGGATGGTGGTATCATTTTCGAAAGAACGGACGGTAAAGCTGGTACCCAGTACTTTGGTAACGATCTCATTGGCAAATACCCTGAACGGGCGATCGGGGTTTTTAGTCACTTCAAAAAAAGCTTCCCCCGACAAGTATACATCCCGGGTAGGACTGCTATCAAAATGGTTGGCGTATCCAATGCGGCTACCAGGCGCCAGTGCCAATGAACTGCCATCAGGCAAAGCGATCGTGACGGGCTTATCGGAAGTATTCATCTGCTCGATCAATTGGCGGGAGGCGGTCATTTTTTCCCAGGTAAATGGTTCTTTCGCGGTCCGGAGGTTAGTAAAAAAGAACAGCGCACCCATAATACAGGCTACCAGGATAGCCGCAGCAATGTACCAGGCACGGAACCTCATCCTGGCTACTTTAGCAAGTACGGGCAAAGGTTGCTGGTGAATGGTTTGCAGTAACCGTGCTGTTTCGTCCTCTATTTCCTGCGCTGAAATGACAGGGGGCGCTATGTAAATAGATTCCAGTATCCTGCGGGCTTCGGCCACCATCAGGTGCTTATCGGGATTCTTCGTAAGCCAGGCATGCCAGGCCGCCTCATCTTCCGGCCGCTGTTCGTATACCCAGCGTGCAAAGTCCTCATCCATAACGAAATCCGTAATATCGAACAAGCGAAAATCTTTCATTCCTGGCGGTGTTATAATCATAAGTTCCGCGGATGAAGAAAATCTACTGTAGAAATGGAAAGTTTTTTTAGATGGCTGTGTTATAGCTTTAAGAAGGGTGCTTTAAAACGGCTTCGGCAGGCTCCTGACTTATTTCGTGAGGTATTCTGCCCGCCACAGGCCGCGCAGTTTTTGTAATGCGTCGTGCAGGTGATTGTATACGCTTTGGCGGGAGATATTCATAAGATCTGCAATTTGCCCATGATCAAGTTGTTGGTAAAACTTCAGGTAAATAACTTCGTGCTGTCTCGGGGAGAGTTGCGACAGGGTCTTGCGTAACGCTGCGGCCTTTTCTTCCGACACCTGTTTTTCAATGATCAGGCGTTCTACTGAAAATTCCTGGAAGAAATTATACCTATCCTGCAATTCAGTCATATCTGCCTGTAACTCTTTCTGATGCAGAGATTTGAGGACTTTATTTTTAACGGCCCGCAACAGGTAATATTTGAGAGAGAGCACGGTAGTGATATTATCCCTTCTTTGCCAGAGACTAATAAACACCTCCTGTATACAATCCTTTACCAGTGCTTCATCCTGTGTAAACCGGATGCCATAGCTTTTCAGGGATGCATAATATTTTTTCATGAGCGCGGCAAGCGCCTGCTCATCATTTTGCTGTAGTTGTTGCAGCCAGTTTTGGTCCGCATGTGCGTCATTCTCAGGCATTAGCAATCACTTGATTTAGTAGCGGCATACACCGGTTGTCCGACCGGGTAATGTTACAATATTAACGCATAAAACCAATTCGAAAACCAGCATAGGCATTAACACTTATAAGGATGACCGTTATTTTACCAATTTTGCATACGGGAGAAAATAAGCGTCTTTCACTCTGAACATCATCCTGTTTAGGGTTTCTTTTCACCTCTATATACCGAAGTTAATACGTGTTAAAATAACACCAATAAAAGATAAAAAAGTATCAGCTGAGGGAGTAATAAAAAAAGGGTGAGGCCCATTGGAAGGCGCCTCACCCTATCAGCTTCATTCAATGTAAAATCTATTTTACATACCCCAGTATCTTCAGCATACTTTGGGCAGTTTGTTCTTTAGCATATACCCAATCCACCAGTTTACCGTTTTTATCATGCCCTACAATAACGTGTTTGGGCGAAGGGATCAGGCAGTGTTTAATACCGCCATAACCACTGATCTGGTCCTGGTAGGCGCCTGTATGGAAAAAGCCCAGGTACAAAGGTTCACCATTGTTTATCTTGGGCAGGAACACTTCATTTACGTGTTCTTCCGAATCATAGTAGTCATGGCTGTCACAGGTAATACCCCCTAGTACTACGCGTTGGTATTCCTGGTCCCACTTATTGATGGGTAACATGAGGAACTTTTCTCCAATACCCCAGGTATCGGGCAAAGTGGTGATAAAAGAAGAATCGATCATGTACCAGGTTTCCCGGTCATTCTGCATTTTCTGACCTATCACACTATAAATATGGGCCATGCTCTCCCCTACTGTATAGCTGCCGAATTCGGTGAAGATATGGGGCATCGGTACATTGTTCTTCTTACAGGCTTTCTTGATATTACCAATGATCTCATTGATCATGAATTGGTAGTCGTATTCAAAACCCAAAGAATGCTTGATAGGGAAACCACCACCAATATTAATAGAATCCAGTTCGGGGCAGATCTTCTTCAACTGGCAATAGAGGTTGATCACCTTATTCAATTCGCTCCAGTAATAGATATCATCTTTAATCCCCTTGTTGAGGAAGATGTGCAGCATCTTCAACTGAAAACGGTCTTCATTACCCTCTATTTTATCTACATAGAATTCCAGCACATCCCTGGGTCTGAAACCAAGACGGGAAGTATAGAAGGGGAAGGTGGGTTCCTCCTCAGCTGCTATGCGGATACCCAGTTTAAAGGGCACTTTAACGGACTTCTTATATTGTTGCAGCTCTTCCTTGTTATCGAGGATGGGGATTACATTCTTAAATCCGGTATTGAGCAGGTTGGCAATGCGGCTGGTGTAGGTTTTCTGCTTATAGCCATTACAAACGATAAAGGTATCTTTCGTGATCTTCTTCTTCTCGTACAACTTCTTAATGATCTCGATATCGTAGGCGTAGGATGTTTCCAGGTGAATATCATGCTTCAGGGCCTCTTCCACTACAAAAGAGAAGTGGGAGCTTTTGGTACAATAGCAGTAATTGTACTCCCCTTCATACCGATGCTTTTTAATGGCATTGGCAAACATCTTCTTGGCCTTTTTGATCTGCATACCGATCTTGGGCAGGTAGGTAAGCTTCATGGGCGTACCATACTTGTCAATGAGGCCCTTGATATCAAGACCATTAAAGAAAAGATTGTTGTCTTTCGTTTCAAACCCTTCTTGCGGAAAGTTAAAGGTTTGCGTCACCAGGTCGGTGTACGAGTTGTTCATGAACTGATTCTGGCTGATGGCAGTGAATTTAAATAGTTAGCAAAAAAACACCGTTCAAAAAAAGTATACAAAAGTAATAGTTTGCAGGGGTTTACAAACAAAAACATTCCCGGACTTTGCAGGCCTGGCCGGGATTATCCCGGTTTGACAGGCTTATTTTCCGTGTAAAGCACCGCTGTTTAACGCAGATGTGCCCCTCTTGTTGACCTGTATTATCCTTTTGTTACGAAAAAGCTATACATCCGGACATGGGGGGCATAAAAAAAGCCGGGTGTGTGACACACCCGGCCGTATCTTATAGCGCTAAGCGGCTTATTTTACAGAAGCAACCAGCAACTTAAAGGTCTCTGGCTCATTCATGGCCAGATCAGCCAGCATCTTACGATCCAGGGTGATACCTTTTTTAGTCAGCTTGTCCATAAAAACAGAATAAGTCAACCCCTCTGCACGTACACCGGCGTTGATACGCGCGATCCACAATGAGCGGTATTCTCTTTTCTTCAGTTTACGGCCTACATATCTGTATTGCAGACCTTTTTCCAATACGTTTTTGGCAACGGTATATACGTTTTTACGTTTGCCATAAAAACCTTTGGCTTGTTTTAAAATCCTTTTGCGGCGTGCCCTGCTTGCTACAGCATTTACTGAACGTGGCATATCTTAATAAGTTTGAAAATTAAAGTTGAATGTTTACAGATCCCTTGGTTTCGCTATCGGCTTACAGCTTATTTCAGCCTCAAAAGACGTTTTACGAAATCAACGTTGGATTTGTGAACAGTACCATCCATGCGCAGGGCACGTTTACGTTTGTTAGACTTTTTGGTAAGAATGTGACGTTTGAAAGACTTCTGGTGAGTGATCTTACCGGTGCCGGTTACTTTGAACCTTTTCTTGGCACTGGAGTTTGTTTTAACTTTAGGCATTTTTACACCTTTAATTGTTACACCCTGCTGGCGCCCCCGATCCTCCGGGGAACTTTTTGGGCCTTGTGGGCAATAAAGCTTTTACCAACATAATTGATAAAAACCTGAAAATGGAGCGCAAAGGTAGGGAAAGAAATACAGAATTTAGCATATAGAAGACAGAATTCAGCAGAAAACCGTTTGCTGCCTTTCGGGCCTGAATGCCTGGTTTTTATCTGCTGATCCGTACTTACACTATGAGAAGAAGTAATAATAGGTTAATAATCAACCCGGTAAAGAATAGTGCGTCTCAATTTTTATTAGCTAAATGCTTATAGTACTGGCAATTAAGTTCTTTTCCCGTTATTTATTATCAGCCTTAACGTCCGGAATTTATTGAAACCCTTATCTTTATCGATCATCCCCTACGCATATGAAAAAAACGCTCTGGTTACTTGCTATTCCAGTATTGATATTCAATCTGTTCAGTTGTAATAGTTCCCGCTCCGGTAAACCCCGGATCCTTGTCTTCTCCAAAACGGCCGGATACCGGCATTCTTCGATCCCCCAGGGCATTGCTGCCATTACAAAACTGGGACAGGAGAATGGTTTTGAAGTAGATACCACTGAAAATGCCAGTTATTTTAATGAAGATTCGCTGGCCAAATATGCAGCAGTCGTATTTCTGCATACCACCGGAGATCTGCTCAATCATTATCAGGAAGCTGATTTTGAACGTTATATTCAATCAGGAGGTGGCTATGTAGGCATTCACGCCGCAGCTGACGCAGAATATGACTGGGGATGGTACGGCCGGCTGGCAGGTGGTTGGTTTGAAAGCCACCCCGAACAGCAGATAGCCAACATACTGGTAAAAGACAGCACCAATATTGCCACCAAACACCTGCCCCATGTGTGGCAGCGGAAAGATGAGTGGTACAATTTCAAGAACCTGAACCCCGATGTTCATGTGCTCCTTACGATCGATGAAAAGAGCTACCAGGGTGGGAAGAATGGCGACAACCATCCCATGGCCTGGTACCACGATTTTGATGGCGGCCGCGCTTTTTATACAGAGCTGGGACATACGGAAGAGTCCTTTACAGAAGAAAACTACCTTAAGCATTTGTTGGGGGGCCTTCAGTACGCCATCGGCAAAAATGATCAGCTCAATTACTCAAAGGCCAAATCGCTTCGCACGCCCGATGAAGACCGTTTTACCAAAACGGTACTGGCGCAGGGGATGTTCTTTGAGCCTACAGAAATGGCGATACTGCCCAACCTGGACATCCTGGTAGCACAGCGCCGTGGTGAATTGTTGCTGTACAAGAGCCTTGACTCGGGCTCAACGGTAAAACAGGTAGGTTTCCTCGACGTATACCACAAAACAGAAACACCGCATGTAAATGCCGAGGAAGGTTTTATGGGATTGCAGGCTGACCCCAATTTTGCCAAGAATCATTTTGTGTACGCCTTTTATAGTCCGAAAGACACTTCAGTGAACCGGCTTTCGCGTTTCAAGTTTGAAAATGATACGCTGGACATGAAGTCGGAGCAGATCATTCTACAATTTTATTCGCAACGTAATATATGCTGCCATACGGGGGGCTCCATTGCCTTTGGACGTGATGGGGATGAACTGTTCCTGTCTACAGGCGATAACTCCACTCCTTTCGACGAGCCCAAACAGGCTTATGTGAGCCATGGCTTTGGCCCGTTGGATGACCGCCCGGGACATGAGCAATACGACGCCCGCCGCTCTGCTTCCAATACCAATGACCTGCGGGGTAAGATCCTGCGGATAAAACTGAAAGCAGATGGCACGTATGAGATACCGGAAGGCAACCTATTTGCCAAAGGAACACCGAATACAAAACCAGAGATCTATGTAATGGGCAACCGCAACCCTTACCGCATTTCTGTAGACAAGAAGAACAATTTCCTGTATTGGGGTGAAGTAGGCCCGGATGCCAATAATGACAGCCTGGATACGCGCGGCCCCCGTGGTTATGATGAGGTGAATCAGGCACGCAAAGCGGGTTATTTTGGCTGGCCTTTGTTTGTGGGCAACAACTATCCCTACCATGCTTACGATTATGCAACAGGCACTTCGGGGCCGGCCTTTGATCCAGCCAAGCCCATCAACAATTCCCGCAACAATACGGGCTTACAGGAATTACCGCCAGCACAGCCGGCCTTTATCTGGTATCCTTACGGCACTTCCAAAGACTTCCCCCAGGTAGGTACAGGTGGCCGCAATGCGATGGCAGGGCCTGCCTATTATACTGAAATGTTCCCGGAAGCTACGCGCCTGCCGGATTATTACAACAACAAGGTATTCGTATATGACTGGATACGGGGATGGATCAAAGCAGTAACCTTAAAACCGAATGGGGACTTTGATAAGATGGAGCCTTTCATGGAGAATACAAAGCTCCATTCGATGATCGATTTTGAAGTAGGACCTGATGGCCGGTTATACATGCTGGAATATGGTACGGGCTGGTTTAGCAAAAACGCTGATGCCGGTATTTCCCGGGTTGATTACAATAGCGGTAACCGGGCACCGAAAGTAGATAGCCTGCAGGTGAATAAATCATCCGGCACCCTCCCCTTCGGCCTGGTGGCATCCGTGAAAGCCGTGGACCCCGAAAAAGACAAGCTCACCTATATCTGGCATATTGGTGATTCTACCAAAGAAACAACGGAACCCAACCTTTCTTATACGATCACCAAAGCCGGTGATTATGCTATCTCCGTAGAAGTGAGAGACGATAAAAAAGCCTCTTCCAAAAGCAATGTAGAAAATATTTATGCGGGCAATGAAGCACCAGTTGTGAGCATAGCGCTGCAGGGCAATCAAAGCTTCTATTTCCCCGGCAAACCTGTCATCTACAGCGTGAATATTGAAGACAAGGATGATACGGCCAAAGTAAAAGACCTGAGCAACCTGATCGTTTCTGCTGACTATGTGGAAGGAACTGACAGGGCGGCTGCATCCCAGGGGCACCAGGTACTTACAGAAGCTACCATGGGCAAAAACCTGATGTTATCGTTGGATTGTAAGACCTGTCATAAAGTCGATGAAAAGTCTATCGGGCCCTCTTTTGTGGATGTTGCCAAAAAGTACGAGAAAGATCCCAATGCGGTCTCTTACCTCGTAAACAAGATCATCAAAGGAGGCGGCGGCGTATGGGGAGAAGTGGCCATGGCGGCCCACCCCAACCTGAAAGAAGCAGATGCCCGCCAGATCGTGACCTGGATACAATCGCTCAATGCCACCGCAGCCAAAAAGTCTTTACCTGCTTCGGGCAGTGTACAACCTACACTTGGTAAGCCGGAAAAAGACAATGGTGTATTGTACCTGAGCGCCAGCTATACGGATAAGGGCGGCAACAATATCAAACCGCTATCGGATAATTATGTGGTTACGCTGCGCAGCTCTAAGGTGAACCTGGGCAGGGTACGCAAGATGGATAAATACCGGGGTGAGAATAAAAATGGTATGCGCTTATTGATCGCGCCCAAATCAGCCGGATGGTTTGTGATCGAATCGATCGACCTTACCGGTATTACCGCTGCTACGCTGAACATTGTGTGGGAAAAACCAGCACAATCTGGCTACAGCTTTGAGCTGCGTCTGGATGCACCCGATGGCAAAAAGCTTGGCGCCTTTACCCTGCCTGGTGGCGGACAAGCAGCTAATGAGCAAACACCCTTTATCAGCAAAGCACTGACCGCTGCTTTTGAAGCAGTAACAGATGGCAAGAAGCATAATCTTTATATTGTAAGCAAACCTACCGATGCAGCTGAGCCTAACGAGGTAGGATTGACAACAATTACCTTCAAATAGATCAATTGTTTGTAGCCGGTCACAGACCTGACATAAAAAAACCGGGGCCACCTCTATTAGGATGGCCCCGGTTTTCTTTAAAACTCTCTTAGCGTTGCTTGATCACCGTAGCAGTACGAACCGTATTGCTATGGGTAATGACCAGGCTAACATAATAAATGCCGGCAGTTTGCTTTACCAGCGTCAGCGGCACAGTATTCATCCCAGGTTTTAACAGGATGTTGGCCGTATGCACCGTATTACCAGCTGCATTGAAAATACGGATCGTGGCTTGCTGACTGCTATTCGTTTTATTGTTGTAAGAAAGCGTGAATTCATTGTCGGTCACAGTAGGATACAAGGTCAGTTGACCTGTCGCATCGCTGTAGTTTACCCGCACGATCCGGCTATAGGTGCTTCTGCCATCGAGGTCTGTTTGCCTGAGGCGGTAATAGGACCAACCTGCCAGCGGTTGCTTATCGATGAACTGATAGTCCATACGCGTCGGGCAATCCACACATCCTGCAACGCGGGCAAGGGCCGTAAACTGGCTGCCATCAGCGCTTCTTTCCAGCGTAAAATACGCGTTGTTGACTTGTGCAGAAACCGACCACCTGGCAACTACCTCCGATTGTTGCTGCACCGCGGTAAACAATTCCAGTTTGATGGGCAGCGTGCTAAGCATAGAGAAGCTGGCCATGAAGACATCACTGGCATTGATAGACCTGAATGGGAAGGCATTGGTGCCGGTGAGGTTATCAATCGTCGCAGCAGACAGGAAGGTGCCTGCCAGATAGATATTATCCTGATCATCAAAGGCAATAGCGCCTACCTGTTCGTTCTGGCCGCCACCCACTGATCGGCCCCCTTTGAAATTCAAGGCAGGATCAAAGGCAGCCAGGAATACATCAGCATTTCCTTCATTGGCAAAGGTCTGTGGAGTGCCATGAAGGCTAAAACTTAGCTCCGGGCTGGAAAACTGTCCGGAAGCATAGATAATACCCTTTCCATCCAGCTTTAGTCGTTGCACCATTTCGTTGAGTGTTCCGCCAAAGGAGATGGCATTGATATAATTTCCCGAGGCATCATACTTCGCAATAAAACCATCGAGTGTACCTGCACTTGTCAGTTCTTCAACGCCGGCACCAGGATCGAAGTCTACCGTGCCGTTGAACTGGCCCCCCAGGTAAACATTACCCGCTGCATCGAGAGCAAGGGCATTGCCGGCATCCGAGGTCGTACTACCTAACCGAAAAGCATTTGCATAATTCCCGTTCACATCAAGTTTAGAAAAATAGATATCATTGGTGCCGGCACTTACGAGATCTACGACACCCACGCCCGGATCAAAATCGGCTGTAGCCCAGAAGTTGCCGGTACTATAGGCATTGCCCAATGCATCGACCACAATGGCCATGCCTGCTTCGGAACTGGTGCCACCAAATGCGGATGCATAGACAAAACCCAAAGAGGAGTTGTATTTGGCTACAAAAGCATCTGAACCGCCTTTGACTGTCCGGTTGGCGGTACCTGCACCGGGATCAAAATCGACCGTAGTACTAAAAGATCCGGTGAGGTAGATGGCGCCTGCGTTGTCGATCGTCATGGCATTGATCACTTCGTAGCTGGCACCACCGATCACAATAGCCCCCACATAATTGCCGCTGCTGTTGAGTTTTAACAGGAAAATATCGTCACTGGCCGCTCCGGTCAGGTTCACAGTCCCGGCGCCCGGGTCCGCATCGAGGGTACCCGTGAAACTACCCGTAACATAGATATTGCCGGCCGCATCCGTACAGATCCCTTTTCCTTGCACACCGCTGGTATTGCCAAGCCTTTTTACGAATAACAACTGACCGCTTGCATTGTATTTGGCAATGAAACAATCCATGTATCCGGTAGCAGTCAATGTGGTTGTACCGGGACCGGGATCAAAATCGACCGTACGGGTGAAGGAGCCCGTTATATAGTAATTGTTATTCCCATCCATCCAGGTTGCGCCCACCGACTGGTTGGAGGTCGCGTTGACCGGTATATTAGGCGAAAAGGCCGATACGAAATTACCGGCACTACTGAGTTTGAGGTGAAAGCCGATGGCTTGTGTTCCTGGCGCAGTCATGTTGAAGACAGCAGCTCCCGGATCAAAATCGACTGTGCCGGTGAAATAACCGCCCACATATACATTGCTGCTCCCATCTGTTGTCATTGAGGTTACCTGGTCGTTGGTCGTACTACCCAGTCTCCTGGCCCAGGTGAGCGCCCCTGTTGTCCCCGTATACTTGGCAACAAAACCATCTGTAGTACCGGCACTGACCAGGTTGACAACCGTGCCTGACGGATCAAAATCTGCTGTACCGAGAAAGTACCCGCCCACAATAGGATTATTGGCAGCATCTATTTTTACAGTCAAACCGTAGTCACTGTTCGTACCACCCATACCGGAGGCCCAGAGATAAGCGCCTGCCGGAGAATATTTCGCCAGGAAGATATCGGTCCCCCCTGCTGCTACAAGGTTGTTTACAGGCGCGCCAGGGTTGAAATCGACCGTTGTACTAAATGTACCTGTCAAATAGATATTACCCATTGCATCCAGATCCATTCCATAGACCACCTCCGTACCGGTGCCGCCCACCACAACCCCCCAGCTATAATTGCCCGCCAGGTCATATTTCGCCAAAAAAAGATCGGCGCCGGTGCTGACCGGGCCCAGGTTGCCAACACCCGCACCTGGATCAAAATCAGATATTCCCCCGGACAGGTAGCCACCAATATATAAGGCGCCCCCAGTCGTCAGTTTTACCTTGTTTGATGTAACCTGCGTCCCCGCTGTAGCGGACCCGATATTAAAAGCCCATACATAATTACCGTCGTTATCATAGCGGGCAACATAAGCATCTACCGAACCACTTTTGGTAAGGTTGACGACCCCAGGCCCAGGATCGAAGTCGACCGTAGGGCTGGTGATGGTACCCGTCAGGTAAATGTTGCCCGAAGCATCCAACGCCATGCCCGTGGGTGAATCGTTGGTAATACCGCCCAGGGCCTTCGCAAAGACAAAATCGCCTGCAGCGGTAAACTTGGCAAAAAAGATGTCCCAGTTTCCATTACTGGTAAATTTGGTAACACCCGGGCCTGGATCGAAATCGACCACGTTGGAGAAATAACCGGCTACAATGATATTGCCACTGTTATCAAGCGCCACCTCACGGATGATGTCCTGCCCCCCGCCCCCAAAAGAGCGGCCCCAGATAAACGCACCGGCTGCGCTGTATTTCGCAATATAACAGTCTTCCACACCATTACTGACAAAGTAGGAAACGCCGGCCCCCGGATCAAGATCGGCTGTTGCCCGGAGCACCCCAACCTGGTAGTGATTACCCGCCGCATCCAACAAGTTGGCTATCGGTTGTGTGTCGCCGCCGGTTGCTGTTGCAGCACTAATGGTTTGTGCTGATAAGAGTGTTTGTGCATTAAGCTGGTAAGAAAAAAACAGAAAGAAAGCAATGATCACTGTACAGGTCCGTACAACTGTACGGCACCTGCCCAAGGGTAGGTAAAAAGGGTTCATAGTTCCTGGATTGGTATCGAGGTTTCGATTTTGGTTTTCCAAATTTGAATTTCAGGAAGTAAGATCAGCATTATTCACTACACCATGGTAGACCCCGGGGTTCATTTCAGTATACAGAGACTTCTTCTAATCGCATTCTAATCTCAGGTACATGTTTTTACTTATAGCAGCATTCGGCAGTATGGAAATATATACACGAAAAATAAGGGTCGTGACCGCCTGTAATTTTTGAGCCTGATCACTGCCTGGTGCGGAGAGCGGCCATCATCCTTTTCGCATAAATATAGTCGATGATCAATACGATATTCAGGATCATCAACCCGAAGAATTCCCGGGTGTCTTCGATCCAGGGCGTCGAGGCTTTCATACTTTGGGCAATATTCTCGGCCTGGTGTTCCGTTAGCCATTCCCATACACCATCCTTTGCAACGAAAAGAAAAACCGCGTAGATCGTAAACACAGTGAGGCCAATGAGATAAGCTTTGGGATAGAATTTACCACGAAAGGCCAGCCAGCAAAGTACTGCTCCATAACCATATATTGGGATCCATACATAGGGATCGGGGTCATTGTATTGCAGGCCGGCGCTGATGACAAACAGGAGGCAAAAAAGGAGGTTGAAGAGTTTCATATAGCCAGGTATTAGCTTTTAGGCGTTAGGTTTTTAGGGGTTAGCAATGAAGGAGAACCCTTACAATAAAAAAGCATCCCGTCAATACAGGATGCTTTCTATAAAGACTTTTCGGGAAGATTATTCTTTTGCGTCTTTCGGCTTCTTTTGCTTACCCTTCGGTGCCAGGATCATCAGCATACGCTTACCTTCCAGCTTAGGCATCCCTTCGGGTTGTCCTATTTCGGCCAGGCGCTCTGCAAACTTCAACAGTACGAGTTCTCCTCTTTCCTTGAACATGATAGCACGTCCTTTGAACTGTACATAAGCTTTTACTTTGTTGCCTTCCTTGAGGAAAGATTCCGCATGGCGGGCTTTAAAGTCAAAGTCGTGATCATCTGTACCAGGAGTAAACCGGATCTCTTTTACTTCAGCCGTTTTACTATTGGCCTTCATCTCCTTTTCCTTCTTCTTCTTCTCGTACAGGAATTTATTATAATCGATGATTTTACATACCGGGGGATCAGCCTGTGGAGATATCTCTACCAGGTCCAGCCCTTGCTCCTGTGCCATCTTCATCGCTTCCTGGGTAGAATATACACCTACTGTTACGTTGTCGCCAACCAAACGTACCTGTGGTACGCGGATCATGTGGTTGGTACGGTGTTCTTGTTGTTGTTCTTTTCTAAAACGTGGATTGAAATTACCTCTCGGAGGTCTCGGTGGAAATGCCATTTACAATTTTTACGTGAATAATTTTAAAATTACCGGCGTGTTTGTTTTTTGTTTTCCCTGCATCCGCCTGCCGGTGGCGAACTGCATGCCCGGCAATAACCGGGATAATTATGAGTACGTTTATTCTATTATCGTTGCGTCTTATTGCTTTTGCTTCGATACTTTCGCTTCGATAGCAGATTTCTCCCTGCGGTCGAAATGACAAAGAAAGACGAAATGACAAAGAACAGTGAGAATGACAGAGAAAAGTGGTTTGTAATTTCTTATTCTCCTCTTCTCGCTTTGATCTCGGCAGTCAGTTCGGCGATGAACTCTTCAATGGGTTTTACACCTGCATCGCCCTTACCTTGTCTGCGGATAGCCACTTTGCCTTCATTCATCTCCTTCTCTCCCACTACGAGCATATAAGGCACTTTCATCAATTCTGTATCCCGGATCTTCTTGCCGATCTTCTCGTTGCGGTCATCGACCTCTCCACGAATATCAGCATTTTTCAGGGATTCTAAAATACTATTTGCGTAAGGTAAAAACTTATCGCTGATGGGCAAAACTTTCACCTGTACGGGCGCCAGCCAGGCCGGGAACTTACCGGCGTAATGCTCCAGCAGGAAGCCGATAAAGCGCTCATGGGTGCCCAAAGGCGCCCGGTGGATGATCAGCGGAGTCTCCGGGGAATTCTCCTTATTGGTAAATTCCAACTTGAAACGACGTCCCTGGGCGAAGTCGACCTGGTTGGTAGCCAGGGTAAATTCGCGCCCGATGGTGCTCCATATCTGCACATCAATCTTGGGGCCATAAAATGCACCTTCGTCCGGCACCTCTATATAAGGGATATTTGACTCTTTCAGCACCTGCCGCACCATTTCCTCGGTTTCCAGCCACAATTCAGGCTCGTTGATGTACTTCTGGCCCAGTTTGGAAGGCTCGTGCAGGGACAGGCGCATCACATATTTATCAATCCCAAATATGTTGAAATACTTGATATACATATCGTTAACGGCCCTGAATTCCTGTGCGAACTGTTCCCTGGTACAATAGATATGGGCATCGTTCATGTGCAAACAGCGCACGCGCATCAGGCCAAACAGCTCACCGCTCTGCTCGTAGCGATAGCAGGTGCCATATTCAGCCAGGCGCAGGGGAAGTTCCTTATAACTCCTTGGTTCTGCGGCAAATATTTTGTGGTGGTGGGGGCAGTTCATGGCCTTGAGGTAGTATTTGGTACCGTCCAGTTCCATGGGCGGGAACATACTATCCTGGTAATAAGGCAGGTGACCACTTGTCAGGTACATGCTCTCTTTGGCAATATGGGGTGTTACCACACGCTTATAGCCGCCCTTCACTTCTGTTTCTTTGGCCAGTTTTTCCAGTTCTTCGATAATGATGGTACCATTGGGCATCCACAGGGGTAAACCCGGACCTACATCATCATCCATGGTGAAAATCCCTAATTCCTTGCCCAACTTGCGGTGATCGCGTTTTTTGGCTTCTTCCAGCATCGCCAGGTACTCATCCAATTCCTTTTGGGAGGGGAAAGTAACCCCGTAAATACGGGTAAGCTGCTTATTGCTGGAGTCGTTCTTCCAGTAAGCACCGGCGATATTGGTGAGTTTGATAGCCTTAATGGGGGCTGTAGTGGGAATGTGCGGTCCGCGGCACAGATCGGTAAAAGTGCCCTGGGTGTAGAAAGTGATCTCGCCATCGGTGAGGTTGCTCAACAGGTCGAGCTTGTATTCATCCCCTTTTTCGGTAAAGTATTGTACGGCCTCTGCTTTGGGCATGGCTTTGCGCACATAACTGTTGTTCTGTTTGGCCAGCTCATTCATCTTCTTTTCCAGTTTGCGCAGATCATCTTCTGTGATCTGGCGGCCTCCCAGGTCGATATCGTAATAAAATCCTTTGTCAATAGCTGGTCCTACCCAGAATTTGGCGCCGGGAAACAGGTCTTCCACGGCCTCGGCCATCAGGTGGGCAGAGGAATGCCAGAAGGTGCTCTTACCACCATCATCATCCCAGGTAAGCAATTTTAGGGCAGCATCTTCCGTAATGGGCCGTGTGGCGTCCCATACTTGTCCGTTCACATTGGCCGCCAATACTTTCCTGGCCAGCCCTTCGCTGATTGATTTGGCGATGTCCAAAGCAGTTACGCCTGCTTGATACTCCCGCACTGCTCCGTCCGGTAATGTAATTTTGATCATTGGTTATTATTGCCGTTTCTGTTGTTGATTATTAACATGCGGTATGAGTGAACTGTTCATGCTGCTTCCGGGATGCGTGGTAGATGATCGTATCGGTGAAACGCGTATCTTGGGCCCGCATCCTGCCATCTCATATCCGAAAGACCGCAAATTTAACGAACTTTTGCAGACGATCACATACGATATTTGTCGTAATAAACTAAGAATTTAACTAATTTGCCAACGTGAGGTTATTATTCATGAAGCGATTTTTACTTTTTACGATTTGTTGCATCAGTATTTCCGTATCGGCCCAGGACCTGACAGGCATTTGGAGGGGAGGCTTCCGGTCGACAGCCAAGAACCGGTTGATGGAAATGCTGGGACAGGATGACCGGTACAAGTTTGAAGTACAGATAGACCAGCAGGATAAACGTTTCTCCGGCGTTACTTACTCTTACCTGACCACGGTTTTTTATGGCAAAGCCACCTGCGAGGGAACAGTGAACCCCACTACCCACAAAGTATTATTGGAGGAGATCAAGATCGTAGAGCAGCGCATGAGCGGCGGCGGCGGCATTTGCATCATGACGCTCTTTTTGCAATATTCCAAAGTGGGTGAAGAAGAATTCCTGGAAGGCACCTACTCCAGCATGAAAACGAGTGACTCTACGGATTGCGGTAAAGGCACGGTGTTCCTGCGTAAGGTGCCTACCTCGGATTTCTATAAGGAGCCATTTCTCGTAGAGAAGGAAAAAGAAGCGGAAAAGAATCCTCCGCCACCGGTTGCCAAAAAGATCGACAGTGCTGCGATCGTGAAGAAAACTACCCCGGCCACCAAACCACCGGCCACGGTAAAGAAGCCGGTTACAGGTACTGCTAAAACAACGCCACCGGTGAAGAAACCGGTTACCACTCCTCCTGCCAATAACACGGCGAAAAACAATGCTGCGGTTAAGAAACCCACGCTGACGCCACCACCGCCAACCACCAAGGTGCCGGAGCCCAACCTGGCGACCAAACCTTTGGTAGACTCTGCCAAAAAAGTAGAAAAACCAATAGTCACTGCGCCACCTGCACCAGTGCCTAAGATCCTGCTTACGCGGGAAAATGAATTGGTAAAGACGATTACCACCAGCGCCAAAGAACTCAACATAAGGATCTATGATAATGGAGCTGTTGACAACGACACGATCTCTGTATACCTGGATAAAAAGCTGGTACTCTCCAAAAAACGATTGACAGAAAAAGCAATCACGTTGACGGTGAAGCTGGATGATGATGAGAATTACCATGAATTGGTGATGGTAGCTGAGAACCTGGGTGAGATCCCTCCCAATACATCACTGATGATCGTAGATGCCGGGAAACAGCAGTATGAAGTGCGTATTACCTCCACAGAGCAAAAAAATGCAGTGATCGTTTTCAAGTATAAACCCGGGCCGTAAGTAATAAAGGGCACGCTTTATTGACATATCTGCACAATCCTTTCAATCCTATAATCTGTGATACCGTTCACATAAATTCGTGTTGGCTGTATGCCAGTAGTTGTTAATTTCCATTAAAATCCCCTGATGCGTTTTCTCCTGCTTTCTTTATTGGTTATATGTAGCGGCTCGCTGGCAGCACAATCACTTACTGGTATATGGCGTGGCAAACGCACACAGGGTCCGCAAGGATGTTTCCCCGAATATTTCCTCGAATTGCATATCACCTGGTCCAACGAGACCTCGATCATGGGCAATGCCTATAGCTATGTTGACAATAAGCAATTCACGAAGGTCAATTTTACAGGCCGGTACAATCCGCTGAATAAACGCATGGTGCTCACAGAAAGCGCGGTGTTGCAATATACTGTTCCCGCCAATTGTATTCCCTGCATCAAAACCTATGACCTTACCTGGTCAAAAACCGGTCCCCAGGAAGTATTACTGGGCGATTGGACTGGCCATGAAATGGGCAATAACAATGTTTGTCCTCCCGGCAAGATCACGCTCAACCGGGAAAAAGTACCCACCTTTCCGGTAGACGTATATCAAAGTGACACGCTGCTGAATTTGCAGAAGCACCTCAAACTGCAGAACCGTGAAAAGGAAGTGGTGCAAACAGTGGTCATCGATACCACGGCCATCAAGATCGAATTGTACGACAATGCAGAGATCGATGATGACACGGTAAGTGTATTCCTGAATAACTCTTTGCTGCTGCATAAGAAACGCCTTACTGACAGACCGCTCACTTTACAATTCAGTGCCTTCCCCAATACAGAATATGAATTGATGATGTATGCTGAAAACCTAGGCCGCATTCCTCCCAATACAGCGCTGATGGTGATCACGGCGGGCAAAAAACGCTACGAAGTGCGCTTGTCTTCCAGCGAACAAAAGAGCGCGGTGGTGAAGTTTAAGTTTACGCAATGACGGGACGGCAATCGAAAATCGGCAGTCGGCAATCGGCAATCAGCAATCGACAGTCGGCAATCGGCAGTCGGCAATCGGCAATGGGTAGCCCCTACAGGGCAAATAAAATCCCGTAGATATGGGTTCTACAAAGCTATGGCCCCCATGGGGCCAGGAAGCCGCCTGCCAATGGTGATACTTTAAAATAATAAACGGCCGGAAGAGATAATGATCTTCCGGCCGTTGTGTTTTTTTGCATTCTATATTCTGTATTCTAGATTCTCTATTCTTGTCTTCTTTAAAATCCTTGTCTTCCTTGTCCTGCAGCCGTTGGCGCTTTGCGCGGCAATTTCTCATCGCGCTGGGCGGCGTTGTATACAAAGGAAGCGATAATGGTAGCGGCCTGCTTCAGGTCGTCGGCCTGCAGGTGATCATAAGAATCCATATTGGTATGGTGGGTACGGGTATTGTACTCAATCTCATCCTGGATGAACTGGAATCCGGCCAGGCCAATGCCATCAAATGACAGGTGATCGGTGCCGCCTGTATTTTGCAGGGTAACGGTGGTAGCGCCCAGGTCGTTAAAGGGTTTGAGCCACTGTGCAAAAATGGGCTTCACACCTTCATTGCCTTGTGTATAAATACCCCTGATCTTACCCGTGCCATTGTCGAGGTTGAAGTAAGCAGCCACTTTATCACCAGCGGCATTGAAACGGCGGGTAGTAGTGTCGGTAAAGTGATTGCGTACATAATTGCGGGAACCATGTAGGCCCTGCTCTTCCCCACCCCACAATGCGATGCGGATGGTACGGCGTGGTTTTATATTCAACGCTTTCAGGATACGGATGGCTTCCATCATCACGGCACAACCGGCCGCATTGTCGGTAGCGCCTACTGATCCATGCCAGGAATCGAGGTGGCCGCCCAGCATCACGAGTTCATCTTTCAGTGCAGGATCAGTGCCCTTGATCTCGGCTACTACATTGTATCCTTTCAGGTCATTGGTATAGAACTTTGATCTTACGTCTACATCAACCTTCACGGGTATATTCGCAGTAACCAGTCTTTGCAGGGACATATAATCTTCATAGGCCAGCATGATATCGAGAAAGTTCTCGGGGGCTGATCCTATGTAAGCGCCACCGCCTTGTACAAATAAAGTACCATCACGGCCACGTGGACTGGTGCTCAATAAGGCTACTGCCCCTTCGGCTTTGGCCATTTCCCTGATCCTGGCCTGCAGGGCCTGGGCTGCGCCAAACCCGCCACGGGGGCCTCCGGGACCACCTGGTCCGCGGGGAGCCGGTGCGCTCTTTGGATCGTAGGCGGCCATCTTGCTCAGCTCTTCCTCTGTGCGGCGGCTGCCATCGGCAGTATAAGTTGGTTTCAATGTATCTGTACGGGGCAACAGGATGAGTTTGCCTTTCAGTTTGCCTTTATAGGTCAGCAATTCAATGGAATCTTTGGCATTTAAGATGATCACTTCTGCGCTCTTTAATCCTTTGGTACTGGAGGTCCAGGTTTTAGGGAACGCGATCAGGGGCCTGTAGTAAGGTGCGGTCATGGCCACATAAGATTTTTCCAGTTCCCAGCCTTTGCCCCATTCGCCCCAGGATTCCAGTTGGGCGCCTTCTGCTCCAAATTTAGTCAGTTCGTTCTTAGCCCAATTGGCGGCACGTAAATAGCCGGGGGAATTGTTGAGCCGGGGGCCGCTTACTTCGGTGAGGTAAAATACAATGTCCATCACTTTGGAATTGTTCAGGCCCTCGGCACGGATCTTTTGTACGATGGCGTCATCCAGTTTTTCTTCCTGGGCTGTGGCCACACAAACGGCCAATACAGCAGCACAGGTGAATAGCAGTTTTCTCATGAGCGATAAATTTATTGGTTGGACGGGAAAACTATGGCTTTCCTGCTATAAAGTGAAGGGGTAACAAGACAATTTGTTCAAATAGAGGATGGGCGGCAAGGGAAGGCAGGCCAGGCTAACTGTCCGGTAAGGCTTTAATCCCGTTCACTACATCAAAGTAAAACCGGAAGAAGAAGCGTTTTTAATATGCACGAAATCTAAACAAATGTGATACACGTTAGTAGGATACAAAGCTGAAGCCATGAACTATGAAAGGTATGAGAATATTATAGCTTCGCCTGATAAATTGGAATTCCAATTTGTTAGCGAAGGGCCGAAAGGAAAAGTCACCAAAATGATCCAATTTACACAAACATTGAACGAAAATATTTATAATCTCGCATTCGGAAATTTAAGGAATGACGGCTCTGTTGATGATGAAACAACCAACGATAATGGAGATCGGAATAAGATATTAGCAACTGTTGCCGGAACTGTTTATGAATTTAGTGCTGGATATCCTGAGAGATTCATCTTCTTTTGTGGAACTACACCACAAAGGACCAGGCTTTATCGAATGGCCCTGACAATCAATATGGAAGCATTAAAGAATGATTTTCATATTTATGGAGTTCTCAGGGGAATGGACACATTTGAAAGAGTAGCTTTTCGTAAAGGTGTAGATTATTTCGGGTTTATGGTTAAAAGAAAAAAGACGTAACTTTGAGCTTATGAAAAAGACCGGAAAAATGAAAGGAGCCGAGGCAATTGGTGTGAAAGTGAAAGTATCCAAATCACTGGAAAAGCTTTCAGGCAAGGTCTTATTCCCCGAAAAACTGGAAAAGGCCAATAAAATAATCGGCAAGCTTAAAATGAATTGATCACTATATGTAAAATAACCATTTGCCACCCTACAGGTGGCATTTTTATTTACGAAATATCTTACGCACAATTGATAGCTTTATCCCATGAACCTCAAGCAATTCAAGCCACTGCACTGGATATATAATCTGCTACACTATAAGGCGCTGCAACACAACAAAGCGGCTTATAGCAAGTATGGTATTCACAAGCCGCTCATGGCATCTATTTCAAGCAAGGACTTTCCCGATAAGGAATCACGCGCCTGGCTGGACACGGGCGATTCAGCCGTACTGGCTCTGCAGAAAGAGGGCTTCCGTCAATTTCAGCCCGCCGTGCAGCAAAAAATAAAGGACTGGAGTGCCAATGGCTACCTCATACTGGAGCAGTTGATCGATACGGCTACCTGCGATGCGGTGAACCGGGAGATTGACCAGCTACAGGAGAAAGGTAAGCTGTCGTTTACTTATGGCAATAAGCTCATGTTTGCCAATAAGAAATCACCACTCATCAAAGGCATTACCCTCAGCCCTGCCCTTACTACCCTTCTGCAGTTTTTGCTGGACAAGGAAGTGGTTCCCTTTCAAACCATCAACTTCATACAAGGCAGTGGTCAGCGGGCGCATTCTGACAGCATCCATATGACGACCTATCCGCTGGGCTACCTCATTGCAGTGTGGATAGCGCTGGAAGATGTGACACCTGATAATGGTCCGTTGTTCTATTATCCCGGCAGCCATAAATTACCCTACCTGCTCAACAATGATTTTAATGAAGGTTCTACGCCGCTGAGGCTGGGTAAGAAAGACTATCCTGATTATGAAGATATGCTGGAGGAACTGGTAGCTACCCAACACTATACCAGGAAGGAGTTCCTGGCTAAAAAGGGGGATGTACTGATCTGGCATGCCAACCTGGTACATGGCGGAGCGCCCATCCTCAATAAAACGCTAACACGCAAAAGCATGGTGATCCACTACTATGCAAAAGACGTGATCAAGTACCACGAGATCACAGAAAGGCCTTCGCTGCTGGAAGAGTAGTCTGAAAGAGGAAAGTCCGGAGGAGGAGATGGCAGAAAGAGGCGCTTATTTCCGGGAACAACTTTTGGCAAAGGCCGGCCTTTTTGGTAAATTACAGGAACGAGCTTTTAACCGCTTATTTTATGTATTGGAAGCACCACTTTAAAGCATTCATTTCGATCAAACCCGCCCGGGTGGCTGATCTGCCAATCGAAAACAATACAAACCCGCGCTCTGTCTGCATTTGACCATCGCTCGCTTACTACTACTTTACCTCTTCGTTACTTCTCCGTTACTATTACCTTACCTCAAATATTGGTGTGCTCAGGAATATCCCAGGGACTGATACGGGACTACCCGGGGGAATCCAGATGAGCCTACAGGGTATCATGGTATTTTCGCTTTCTATCCTCCTTCAACAGCCATTCTCAAAAAACGCCATTCCGCAGGACATAACAGGACATTTTAGGACAAAACCGGACATTTACGACACAACGGACCTGGCATGTTTATGAGTAGTTGTAAATTAGTGTAAAACACTTTTATGGCTAAAGTAATATCACTCTTTGAACTCAGTGGCTCCGTAGGTGATGCCACTTTTTGTAAAAATGATTTTGGGGTGCATATGAAGATGAAGGGCGGGCCTACAGCCTGGCAGGTGAAAAACCTGGATAGGTTTGCCCGTACCCGTCACAATGCGGCGGAGTGGAAGCGCATCACGGCAGCCTCCAAGCTGGCACGAAACGCTATCAGCAGCCTGCTTCCTTCGGTAAAAAACATGGGACTTAGCAGTCGTATGAATGGTCAGTTTTTTTCGATACTCAGGTCGGACCAGCTACATGATTGGGGTGAGCGGGTGGTCAGTTCGGGTGATCTCTCGACATTAACAGACTTCGAATTTAACGGCAAGCTGTCGTTGGATGATGCGCTGCCGGTGAATCCTGCGCATTGTTATTCGATAGCTGCCGGGAAGGTGGTGGTGAATATCCCGGCTTTCCGCCTGCGCAAGAAAAAAGGTTTACCTGAGACAGCCACTCATTACCGGATGGTATCGGGAGTGGTATGGATAGATTTTGAGAAGAAAAAGTACAGATTGGACAAGGAAGTGGGTGAGCTTCAAGCGATGGGAAGAGCAGCAGGAACTGCCTTTAACGTAGAACAAGTGATACCGGCTGCTACTGAACAAGGCTGTTTCTGGCTGTTGGGGATCGAGTTTTATACAATGGTGAATGAGCAACCGAAACTGGTAAAAGGCGGGGCATTGCGTATCATGGAATGGATTGGGAAAACCTCTCCTGCTGAGTATGCCGGAGTGGCTCCGGAAGTTGTTGAGGAGGGCCTGCCGGAGAAAAGTTTGCACACAGATACCCTTTCAGCAATGGTTGAAGAATTGGATACAGTGGCGTCGGTAGAAATGGATGTGAAGACAGTTGACACAACAGCCTTGGTTTTGGAAGCATTTTGGGAGGCGGTTGATGCGGGTGGGGAATTTGAACGTTCTGTGCGTGTGTTACTTCCTGTGAAGAAATGCCTCACATGTAGTCTTCCTGTCGCCACTAAAACTTAAAATTCCATGTCACCGCAGGAATAATGGGAAAGAGCGACACCTGCCGGGCTTCCACTTTCAGCGTGCCGTCATAAGGGCTGCCGGTTTGGTCGAAGTAAATAAAATAGGGATTGAGGCGGCTGTACATATTGTAAATACTGAATACCCAGTTCTGCTGCCAACGCTGACCGGCCTTCTGCCGGGGCGTGAGGGTTACGGATATATCAGCCCGGTGATAGGACTCCAGGCGGTATTGATTCACTTTACTGTACTCCTGGGTAAGTACGCCGCCAATGACATAAAACCTTTCGGGCAAGGTAGTGGCATTACCTGTACCATACACAAAGAGACCAGAGATCTTCCATTTCTTATTAATCTCATACATGGCTACCACGGACATATCATGGCGACGATCATACTTGGCCGGGTATTTCTCCCCACCATTGATGGCATCAAACTTGCGCCAGGTCCAGGATAAGGTATAACCGATCCAGCCGGTGAGTCTGCCTTTTACTTTGTTCACAAAAAGCTCCGTACCATAACTCCAGCCCTTGCCAAATACAAATTCCTCCTCAGGGTCTTTCAGGGAAGGGGTATATCCTTCGCGGTACTCTATCTGGTTGTCCATCGTTTTGTAATACAGCTCCAGGGAGGTCTCATACGTATTGTCGCGGAAGTTCTTAAAAAGACCAGCCGCATACAACCAGCTGATCTGTGGCTTCACGCGGTAGGTACTGGGCACCCACAGATCGGTCGGCAAGGTTGATCCGGCATTGCTTACGAGGTGGATGTATTGGTTGTTGCGGGTAACTGCGGCTTTGAGGGAAGTCTCCTCATCCAGGATGTAGCGGAAGGTAAAACGGGGTTCCCAGGCACCATAGGTCTTTACGCGGCTGCCCCGGCCGAATACGGTACTATCGAGCTTATTGCCATTTTCATCGCGGTCAAATATCTTATAAGGGCCCACCTGGGTGAAGCTGCTGTAGCGCAGGCCCGCGTGTATCTTTATTTTGCGGCTCAGCTCCCAATCGTCCTGTACATACAGGCCGGATTCGAGTGCATACTTTTTACTTTCATTATTGGGTTCAAAGGTGGTAGACCCCTGGTTGCCGCTCAATACATTGGGTGTGAAAGTGTGATAGGTATAGAGTGCGCCAAACCGAAGTTTGTGGCGCGGATCGGGATAATAATCAATATCTATTTTCCCATTGAGATCGCGGATGCCGGAAGATAACTTGATGGTAAAATCGTTTTGGGAAGCGCCAAAGGAAAAACCATAATCATTGTACACAAAAGTTGTATTGGCAAAGAGTTTCCTGTTGAACACATGATTCCAACGCAGGGTGGCGGTGGAATTGCCCCAGGGTATCCTGGCGTTGAAAGAGCGCTTCGCATTGCGGAAATCAAATACATCCCTGCCAAAATAACCGCTGAGGTAGAGGCGGTCTTTTTCGGAGAACTTATAATTGACCTTCATATTGAGATCATAGAAATAATAACCTGATCCATAAAAGGAATTGTCCTTCCTGATAAAAGGTTTTATCAGCATATCGATATAGGTCCTGCGGGCAGAGATGATGAAGGAAGCTTTGTCTTTTTTGATAGGCCCCTGCACTGATAAGCGGGAGGCAATGGCCCCGATGCCTCCTTCTACTTCCATCTTTTTCATATTGCCTTCTTTCATGGCAATATCGAGTACGGAAGACAAACGACCACCGTACTGAGCAGGCATACCTCCCTTGATCAGGGAGATATTCTTAATAGCATCGGCATTGAAGATGGAGAAAAAGCCAAAGAGGTGACCGGTATTGTACACAATGGCATCATCGAGCAGGATGAGATTTTGATCGGGTCCCCCACCCCGCACATACAAACCGGTATTGCCTTCACCGGCATTGCGTACACCGGGCATCAACTGCAATGTTTTGAGCAGGTCTACCTCACCCAGTAATACAGGCACGGCCTTTACCTGGTTCATAGAAAGATCGATCTTGCCCATCTGGGCCTGCTGCACATTGCCATCGCGGCGACGGGAGGAGACGACGACTTCCTCCAACAGGGAACGCTGTACCAGCTGGAAGTTGAGAACGATATTCCTGTCGAGGGACAGGGTCAGCTGCAAAGGCTGGTAGCCTGCAAAGGAAATGTAGAAGGTGTAGGAAGCTTCGGGTAAAGTAATTGAATAAAAGCCGTACTGGTTGCTGCTGATGCTTTTGCCCTGGCCATTCACCGCAATGGTGGCGCCGATGAGGGATTCACCGGACAAGGAATCTCTGACATACCCACTGAGGGTATATCTGGGCTGCGCGAGGGCAGGAAAAACGAACAGCAGGATAAGTATGGTTGTGGCGCAGTGCTTCATTGTAGATCCCGGCCATAAAGGTGAGCCGCTCTCCAGTGCTGCGTAAGCCGGGCTACAGAGCGACCCACCTTTGAATTTTATTTCCTGGAATAATCCAACGAGTCTTCCGACGTTCCGCAATGGAGCATGTCATTACCAAAATAAGGATTCATAATGG
The DNA here is from genome assembly GCF_003555545.1 of Paraflavitalea soli. GTDB lineage: Bacteria > Bacteroidota > Bacteroidia > Chitinophagales > Chitinophagaceae > Paraflavitalea > Paraflavitalea soli. Next base: position 3,531,355 of record NZ_CP032157.1, read on the forward strand.
TAGAATCATTGCTCATCCAATAAGCGCCTTTGTCGTTGAAAGCCATGGGGCAATATTGCCAGTACACTTTCTGACCACTGTATTTCACGGTGCGGGTGAGGCTCCAGATGGCATCGGCAATCATTTCAAATTGCTTGCGTTTGTCATCCAGGGTCTTGCTATCGGCCAGTACTTTGGCGGTGGTGCTGATATTGGCAGTGTAACTTTTAGCGGTCTCTTTGATCATGCCGGTGGAATCGCCCTGTATTTCATTGATTTTCAATGCATCAGAGGCTTTTAGCAGGTTGCCCGCGGCGGCAGAAGCCTTCGCTGTATCACTGGCCACCAAGGCGTCTTTTATAGCATAATAGGCATTTAATAATTCGGCATATGACTGATTGAAAGGGCCTGTATTTTCAGCCAGGGCCACCGGTTTTTGTTTTTCGCGGGGTGTTTCGTCTTTGCCAGCCAATAATTTCCAGGCAATCAATCCTACCACAGCCAGCAACAACACGCCTATGATCAACTTTTTCATTAGAGTAGTTTTATAGTAAATTCCTTGTTTATCAGGGCCCAATGACAGTTTCGGACCACGGGGTTGAAAGTTTTGGCAAAGTTAAAAGATTTAACCTATTCCTGGTCCCGGAATCGCAATTTCAGGGCCCCGATTTGAGTGATAATGCGTAACTTGCGGGGTTTCTGAGAAGTCGGAAAGCAAGACCGGAAGTTGGTAAGACGGAAAGTCCGGAAGAAAAACGGATGAGCTGTTGTTTTACTTACCGACTTTCGGACTTTACAGACTTACGGACTATTAAAGGCATTAGAAATAATACAATATATGTTAGCAGGATTTACGAATATGACCTTTGAATTTGGTGCGCGTGCTATTGTGGAAGAAGCAACCTGGCATATTCAGCCCAACGAAAGAATAGGACTGATCGGGTACAATGGTACGGGAAAGTCGACGCTGTTGAAACTGCTGGTAGGTGAATACCTCCCTTCGGCCGGTACGGTAGAGCGTAGCCGCGGCACTTCGATTGGTTACCTGCACCAGGACCTGCTGAGCTTTGATACAAATGATTCGATACTGGAAGTAGCGCTGGGCGCTTTTGAAAGAGTAAGACAGCTGGAAGTGGAACTGGAAGCAGTGGGCAAGGAACTGGAAAAAACAGGTGATGAAGACCTGTTGATCAAGTATACGGATATGCTGCATGAAATGGATACGCTGGACGGCTATAATATCCACCACAAAACAGAAGAAATATTACAGGGCCTGGGGTTTGCCAACGCGGATCTCGGTCGTCCCTATAAAGAGTTCAGCGGTGGCTGGCGGATGCGGGTATTGCTGGCAAAGATGATCCTGCAGGCGCCCGACCTGCTCCTGCTCGATGAGCCTACGAACCACCTTGACCTTCCCTCGATTGAATGGCTGGAAAAATACCTCACGCATTACCAGGGCTCAGTAGTTATTATCAGTCACGATAAATACTTCCTGAACCGGATGGTGACGAAGATCATTGAACTGTACCAACGCCGGCTGCATATTTACAATGGCAACTATGCCTTCTATGAAACAGAGAAGGAACTGAGGCTGGACCTGGCACAACGGGCTTATGAAAACCAGCAGGACTATATTCGTCAGCAGGAAAGGTTTATTGAACGTTTTAAGGCCAAGGCCTCCAAGGCAGCAGCTGCGCAGAGTGCTATGAAGCGCCTGGATAAACTGGACCGGTTGGAAGATATCGGTATTGAACGTCCCAGTTTGCGCATCAACTTCCAGGTAGACAAGGTACCTGGCAAGGTATTGTGCGAATTGAAACACCTGAGCAAGAGTTTTGGCAATAACAAGATCATAGAAAATACAAGCGCCGAGATCAACCGCGGTGATAAGATCGCGCTGATCGGGGCCAACGGTAAGGGTAAATCTACGGTGCTGCGCATTATAGCCGGGGTAGAATCGTTTACGGGCGAGCGTCGCTGGGGCCATAATGTGGATGAGAGCTTTTATGCACAGCACCAGCTGGAAGCGCTGAACATCAACGATACGATCCTGGATGAGATGAAGAATGCAGGCAGCCAGAAAACGGAACTGGAATTGCGCACGATACTGGGTTGTTTCCTGTTTAGCGGCGATGATGCGGATAAGAAGATCAAGGTATTGAGCGGAGGTGAGAAAGCCAGGGTGGCATTGGCCAAGACGATCATCAGCAAGGCCAACTTCCTGATGCTCGATGAGCCTACGAACCACCTGGATATGCATACGGTAGACCTGTTGATCGAGGCATTGAATAAATACGAAGGCAGCCTCATCCTGGTGAGTCACGACCGTTATTTCATCTCCAAAGTAGCCAATAAGATCTGGGAAATAGACGATCATCAGATCAAGGATTTTAATGGAGGTTATGAAGAATGGGTGGAATGGAAAGAACGGATGAAGAAGAAGGCGGACGAGGAGAAAAGGATACAGAATACAGAAGACAGAATACAGAAGGGAGGCGGGAAAAGTCAAGCATCTGACACGAAAGGCCAGAAGACGGAAGAGAAGCCCAAATCGCAGCCTGCGCCGGTGGCGCAACCTCAACCTGTGCTTGCCAAACAGGAGCCTGTAAACAAAGAGGCTAAGAAGGAGCTGCAAAAAAAACAACGCCTTTTTAAAGAACTCGAAGAAAAAATAACTACCTTAACAACACAAAAAAATCAACTGGAGGCATCACTGGCTTCCCCTGATGTGTTTTCTGATAAGAATAAGTTCCTCGCAGCGGAGCAATCGTATAAAAGCACCGTTGAAAACCTTAAACAAGCTTCGGAAGAGTACGAGAAAGTATTTGAAAGTATTATTGACTTAGAATCACAGTAGGAAATAACCGATTCCCCCCTACCGCTAATTCCGTGGAAGTTCCCTTATCCGCGTAATAGGTCCCCCCATTTGTCCTGCAGCCTACTCCCCTGCCGTAGCATGGTCTGTATTTTTCATATAAACCAGCTATACAATGATGAAAACAATTCCAACGAGGCTTACACTGCTCTCGCTCCTGATAGCAGTAAGCGGGCTTTTGATGTATTCCTGTAAAAGCAAGGTAAAAGACAGCGATCTCCAGGTAGTTATTGAAGACAAAGCAAAAACCATTACAGGCCTGGGCACGGCCACAGCTTCTGTAAAAGACGGCGTGGTGACGCTCAGTGGAGAGGCTACGGACGAAACAGCCAAAGTAGCTTATGAATCGGCCATCAAAACCATTCCGGGGGTAAAACAGGTGATCAACAATATCACCGTAGCACCAGCGCCGGTAACCACGGAGCCGGTTGTTATTTCACCCGACGAAACGCTTAAAAACGCGGTGAATGATGTGCTTAAATCCTACAACAGTGTAAAAGCTGATGTAAAAGACGGCGTGGTAACGCTTACGGGTGAGATCAAGAAAGCTGAACTCACTACCTTGATGCCGCTGCTGCATGCTTTAAAGCCAAAGAAAATTGAGAATAAGCTAACCGTTAAAAAATAAATGGAGGAACCACGTCATGGCATTGCAAGACAAATACAAAGAACTGGTGGATGCTGCCAAAGGGTCCGGCGTCACCAACCTGCAGGTGCGTGAGCAGGACAATGTGCTGTATGTTGACGGCGAAGCGCCCACTTATGCAATAAAAGACCAGCTATGGGCTATCTATGATAAAATAGATCCGGATTACCGGGCAGGCGACCTGGTATTGAATGTTACGGTATCGGCCTCGGCTACCCCGGAAGAATATGAAGTAGTAGCGGGCGATAACCTGACGAAGATCGGTAAGAAGTTCGGTATCCCCTGGAAAGATATCTTCGAAGCAAACAAAGACCAGATCAAAAATCCTGACCTCATAAAAGTAGGCGCTAAGTTGAAGATACCGAGGAAAGCGTAGCATACAGCTGCGAGCGACGAGCTGCGAGCAAAAAACCTGACAGGTTTGGGCGATTGGATCAAACCAGTCACGTTTGGCACTTTTAAAGGTAGGCCCCCTGCAGACCGCACAACAGGGAGTGCCTGCCTTCTTTTTTAGGCAACAAGGCCCCGGGGGAAGTCAACAAGGTGATTTTTACGCGTTGCCTCTTTGCTCCCGACGAATGTCGGGACCTCGTTGCCTCGTATTTTAACTTTTCTTTCAAACAAAGCTGTTCCATTTAAACGGAACGGCTTTTATTTTGTAATAGAAGCGGTCGTAAATTGTAAATTACACTCTAACCCAATGTTTCAATGAAGTACAGTTTTGCCTGTATCCTTTTACTGCTCACGCTTTTTTCCCAGGCACAGCCACCTACCCCTTCTGCGCGGCCGAAGATAGGGGTAACACTCAGCGGCGGTGGAGCAAAAGGCCTGGCGCATATCGGCATCCTGAAAGCCATTGACTCGGCGGGGCTCAACGTGGATTATATCACCGGCACCAGCATGGGCAGTATCATCGGCAGTTTGTACGCGGTGGGTTATTCGGCTGATTCTATTGAAAAAATAGCCAGCAGCATTGACTGGGACCTGTTGCTCAGCAATCAATCCTCGCTGCGCAGCATCTTCATGGAAGAAAAAGAAGAGTATTCCAAATATGTGATCGAGCTTCCCTGGGTCAACCACCGGTTCCGCTTACCCAGCGGGGTATTGCAGGGGCAGGAACTATGGCTTAAATTCTCCGAACTGTTTTTCCCCGTTTACAACCAGAAGGATTTTTCCAACTTCAGCATTCCCTTCCGGTGTATTGGTACGGATGTAGGCACCGGCGAGGCGGTAGTCATGCACCAGGGTGAGATCATCAGCGCCATACGGTCGAGCATGGCCATCCCTTCGGTATTTACGGCCGTGGAATTCAATGGCAAAAAATTGATCGATGGTGGCCTGGTACGCAATTTCCCGGTAAAGGATGTAAAGGAGATGGGGGCCGATTTTGTGATCGGCAGCAATGTAGCCACGGGACTTATGCCATCGGAAAAAGTGCGCAATGCGCTCCAGATATTGCTGCAGGTAGCTTTTTTCCGCGAAGCGGAAGACAATAAAAAAGAAGTGGCGCAGTGTGATATCTATGTGCCTTTCAAAATGGAAAAGTTCACCATGGGCAGCTTTGGAGACTCCAAAGAGCTGATGGAACTGGGCATCGAAGAAGGGCGTAAACTATATCCCCGTTTTAAACACCTGGCCGACTCGCTGAATGCCATCTATGGTCCGCTTCCCCCCCGGGTCAACCGCCTGCCCAATGTACATGGGGTAGTGATCTCCTCGCATGAAGTGCATGGGGTAGACAGGACCTCGGCTGAGTTCTTTATCCATACGATGAATTTCGAACTCAATCAATTCTATACAGCCCGTAAACTGGCCAATATGGTGCGACAGGCTTATGGCACGCGGTATTACAGCCGCGTCACCTACTCGCTGGTACCACAGCCTGATGGCAGTTCCAAGATCATCTTTGATGTAACGGAATACCCGCTCACCTTTGCCAAACTGGGGCTTCATTACAACCGTTTTACAGGGGTTGGGCTGATCGCTAATATTACTGCCCGCAACTTTTTTACGCCCAATTCAAGAAGTCTTGTATCGGTCAATATCGGAGAAACATTCCGTATAAGGGGCGAACACCTGCAGTACCTCGGCAGGCTCAAGAACGTAGCCGTGATCACGGATGCGCAGTACGACAACTTCGACATCGGTACTTATTCTGAATCGAAACAGGATGGGCTGTACAACCTGAACTTTTTTAAGCTTGGCACCAAACTGCAATTCTCTGCCAAGCGCAGTTTCACGGTGGGTGCAGGGGGCCGTTTTGAATGGGTGAAATACAACCCCAAGATATCCTCAGAAACAGAGTTCAAGGGCAGTAAGAAGTTCTTCACGCCTTTTGCTTACCTGTCGCATAATTCACTGGACAAAAGCATTTTTCCAAAGCGGGGTGTTAAACTGGATGTAGAAGCGGGATGGGTAGCACCGCAAAATTCGCGCATCAGGTTCTATGAGAATGGTGTACAGATACCGCCTGACCTCATTCCGGTGAGCGATCAAAGTTTTTACCGTTCCACGGTCAACCTGGAAAGTTATACACCGCTGGCTAAGCGTACAACGGTACTGTTCAGTGTACAGGCAGGTGCCAATTTTAACTACTCGGACAATGTGTTGAATGAATTTGTGATCGGCGGATTGGTGAAAACATTCCGCAACCAGATCACCTTTGCGGGATTGCCGGAAGGAGCTGAGTATTCTGCCAGCACAGCTGCGCTGCAGGCAGGGCTCCGGTACCAGGTATTCAACAATACTTACCTCACAGGAAGGGCCAATGTGCTGTTCAATAATTTTGTAGAAAGCAGCAGCTTCTTCGCTGTCCGCGACTTCTTCTCGGGTTATGCGCTCACGTTCTCTTATAATTTTGCATTGGGCCCGCTGGAAATAAGCGCGATGTATTGCGACCAAACGCGGAAGATACAATCGTATGTGAACCTGGGAATACCGTTTTAATTCCCCGGTACTTTGGGCGCAGAGAATATATCCAGTATCCGCAGCAAGGCAGCAATACCACCGGCGGCGGCGGCCAGGTAGGTGACCAGGTTATTAAAGGCGTCGCGCTGGGTAGTGAACAGGAAAAGGGCTACGGCCACCACCACCAGGATCACGGGCAGCTGAAAGCGGTTCCAGCTATGACCCGGATCGGTGCCATCATGCAGTCTGCTGATCTCCTTCTTATCAATACGGGTCAATACAAATCCCCGGAAGCTCTCATTCATCATCCAATAGCCGGTACCACTGGCATTGATCCTCAACAGGCCCAGGGCATAGAGGTTATCGGCCACATCCTGGTTACGCTGGTTGAGCAAGCCATCGCTGGCAATATCATAAATAGTACGCTGCTCTTCGGCCGAGAGGGACTGCCAAAGGGATAGGTAATAATGATGGGCCAGGGCGCGCAGCTTCACACAAAAGGATACAAAGAGCGCTTCGGTATCGGGTTTGACGGCTCTTTGTCCATCCCGCAGCACGGTAGCCCTGGCCAGCCATTCCCGCACCAAAGACTGCCTGAGCGGTGACAGCAACCCATATAAGAATTCGCTGTGTGCACACTCTTTGTACAGTTTATCATTCAATCTCCTGCCGAGGAAATACACATCATAGTTCCTGTCTCCCACTGCATCCACTGCACCGGACTTTTCCTCATCATACTGCCACTTGTGGTAGAACATGCAAAAATTGTTCATGACATTGGACCAACGGTCGGTAAAATCTTTCTTTGGTTTGCTGGCGTTGTCGGCTGTTTCAGGCTCTTTGATCAGCATGGCCTCAAAATGCTTGCTGGCAGAGATTACTACTTTTACGTACTTATAGGAGAGCAATATTTCCAGCCTTTTGAGTTTTTGCTCTGTCGCTTCCAGATCATCCATCTTCATATCAAAATGCCGGATCACGACCGCTGTCTTCCGCAGGGCCGGTTCGTTGTCTTTATGATTATCGAGGTAAGCAACGATCGACTTCCATTGTTTTTCAAACAGGCTACCCTCCTTGCTGCCGGCATCTCCTGCAAACAACAAAGCAATATCGAGGGGAAGGATGGTATAGTTCTCTGCCTGCAGGCTTGCGCGGATCAGGTTGTATTTACCCGAGTTGATGATCCCCAGCACGTACACATGGTTGACGGGATTGAGGGACCTGATAAATGTCTTGCTGATCATTTCCCGGGTTGCGGTGTCGGTCTTATTAAAGAAAAACACTTTGGGGATGAGTTGTACCAGCAATAAGTAAATGCCTGCCAGGATGAGCCCCATGATCAATATAAGCAGGATATGTATTTCAGGGTCCTGGGCAAAACGGGTTGCCAGCAGGTGAGAAACGGGATGCATTTTCTTGACGGCCAAAATACGGTGGTCACCTTCCGCATAGGTTTTGGTTTTCAAGATATCGATCCTGAACCGCAGGGAATTGGCATACAAGGAATCCTCCCAGGTAAAATTGCCCATCATAGAGTCTTCACCATTCAGGTATTCGATCCTTTTGGCATAGACGGAAAATGAGGGCTTGATAACATTGTATAGTTTGCCAAAGCCCGTAATAGCCCTCTTCAGCGTATCGGTCACCGTATCGCGCACAATGGTATCGGCCAGGTAATTGTAATGAAAAGGGAAACGATATGATACATCCCAGGAGGTGTCATGTTTATAAAAGCGGTAAGGCTTTTTGTACAGAAGTGTATTGACGAAATCCAACTGCTGGTATTTAACGGCGAGCTTCTGTTCTTCACGGAAGGAAAGGGAGAAGAACAGCAAAGTGGGCACAATAGCGGTTGCCAGGATGAACCCAAAAAGTGAATAGTAATAATATTGGCGATAAGCCCCTTTACCGATCGTTCTCCCTTTGGGAGGCAGGTACCTGGAGATGGTCCACAGGCCGATCACCAATACAACCTGCGACCAGAAAAACTGGCCTTCGCCTTCTGTAAGATGCTTCAGAAAGAGTCCTCCGGCCAACAGGTACAAGACGATCAATATCAGTACCGTGAGGTTATTTTTTTCCAGGCGCCGTAACCGCGCGGCCATGGTGCCGGCTATCCTGTCCTTTTCCATATCGGCCCTGGTATAGACATAATAGGAATAGACAATGAGGATATGGGTGAAGCCCAGGGAAATGCCCAGCAGGTACAATTCATCGGGCTTATTGGAATAAAAGGAAAACAGGAAGAGCAATAAGGAAGCCAACACAAAAGAGGCAGCAGCTTTAAGATAAGCATTGCCCCGGTGAAGTTTAGGCTCTACCCAGATAAAAAGGATGGACCTGGACAGCCTCCTGAAACTAAGTATGCGGGTAATGAGTACCAGCAGCAATATGATACCCATATTGATCAATACGAGGATGGAGCTGGCGCTCATGATATCGAGATCCTGGTTCCAGTTGTTCTCAATGTCATAAAAAGTAACCAGGTAATAAGGCATGCGGTCTACGGGCTGGGCATAAAACCGGTGGTTGCTCCCGGTATAATGGGCATTGAAATAACCGGCAGCGCCGGTGGTGAGCAGGGAAGACAGTTTTACATTATCGTTGGACTCCTCCACCAGGTTCTCATTCAGGCTCCTGTTCTCATCATAATGGAAAAGCACATTGCCGCGTGCATCCACCAGGCAAAAGCCAAACCCATAAGGAAGTAACGGGTTGAAGATGGAACGCAGGGGGGTGCTCATGGAGATCATTTGCATGCTACCCAGGGTAGGTAAGAGCTTTTTGCGAAGGGCGGAATCTTTAATGATACCGCTGTTTTGCAGCAACTCCTTCAAACGGCTGGGACGGGCAATAATGGCCAGCTTTTGCTGGGATACCCAGGAAGAAACTGCGGTCAAAAAATATTCCTGGTTATCCCTGCGCAATAAGGCGCCCTGGTCTACTGCCTGGAAATAATCGCGGTTGCGCACATCCACTTTACTGGGCACAAAGGGATTGTTGGTCCACCGTATAGCCTGCATTCCGTTGCTATCCGTCCATACAATTTGCTCAAAATAACGGTACCTGCTTCCCAGGGAATCGGGCTTATACGGCAGATCGGCCTTATAAGGTTGATCAGTACCGGTATGGTCTATCCGGTAGTCCGATGCTCCTAGCGGGACATAGAGATCGGGGTAATGATTGTTTGGCAAACCACCTTGCTGGTTGATGAGCTTGAGTAATTCACGCTCATCAAGGTCCATTTCGGCCAGGGCATCTTTTATTTCCGACAGGAAGGTTTTTTGTATACCGGCCGTGAGGGTTCTCAATTGTTCATCAGCAGGTTTCCTGATCAGGAAATAATAGGCATATAGGTTGACCAGGATAATAATGACAATGGACCCCATAAGATGCACAGAGATCAGCGAAGTAAGCACATTCCTGGCCAGGAGTGGCTCGGCCCGGGTCATCAAAAACACTTTCAGCAAGGGAAACATGAGGATCACGAGCACGATGCCCAATACCAGCCATAAGATGGCATTGCCGGGAATATAACGGCTCTCATCGAGGTAATCTTCCACGGGCATATAGCCGCCGATCACAAAATGATGATCGCCCTTTACGGTAAAGGGAACCATGAATAACTTATATTTTTTACCGCCGGTTTCCACCTGCTCAATAGCACCGAACTCTTTGGTCGTTTGTTTGCTAAGGGTATCCTTCACCAACCTTCCCCTGGCAATGGTAGTAAGGGTATCATGGGAGAGGTTGATCTCGTCGAACAATACGGTATCATTATGGGCCAGGAAATAATGATTAAACAGGTCGCGGCGCAGGAAAGACCTGATAAAGCCGGTGACGGGTGCACCTGCCCGGATAGCTGCACCGGTATTAAAAATGATCTCCCACTCGTTCAAGTGCTCCAGGGAAAAATCAGCTTGTTTACCCGACACACCGGAATCCCTGAACTGCCGTAAGCCATATTCTTCTTCGATACGGGTAATAGCAGGATCGATGGCCCGCTTACGCAGGCTATCGGGCATATCTTTGACCTCCTTCAGAAAGTTGATGCTGTTCTTCTCCGCATACAATTGGATCTTCTCCCGGATATTGCTTCCCATGCGATTCAATCCACGGAATGACCTTTCGCGGATGGTGCGTTCATTTTGTTTGATGATGACATTCGAGTAAAAATAAAAAGCCCCTGCAATAACGATCAACGTTATAAAGGCTGGCGCATAACGCTTAATAAACTGTCCGAAGAAATCGGAAAGCGGCTTGAAGATTTTGTACATAGGCTGTCTGATAAAGTTCCAGGTACAGGATCACATCATTAACCGGTGGGTACAGATAGCCATAAAAAAGGAGAAGTGCGCGGCGGGGATTGCTTACACTGAAAGATAGACAAATATTAGAAGATGACAAAATACAAGCTGCGAGCTACGAGCTGCGGGCTACGAGCGAAATACAGCTTTGTTAGTCGCCTTTGGACGGCTTCGACAGAGTTTATCCCGCTCTGCGGGACTCAGCCTGACATACATTAATAGCCTGACATCCGTTATCAGGCGTTGTTACGACCCTTTACAAAGTCACTTACCAGGTAGCTCACGAGCTTACCTGTACTATCGTCCTTACGGCCATCGGCCAGTTGGGTAGCGCCTTCGCAGATATGCAGGTAGGCTACATCGCAATTGGCACCGGTAAAGGTGAGGTATTGACGGGCATGAAGGGGCAGGATACCCGAGGGGGTCATTGCACTGGACAAAGTATGTTCTATACAATCCAGGTCGAGCTCGATGCCGGTATAATTGTCATCCGTAAAACCGGCAGCATGGGCTACTGCCTGTATGAAGTTGCGCTTTTCGTGCACAAAGATATCTTCGTAGGTAATGAAGTCGAGGAAAGGGTTGTTAACAATGTCGAGCCATACGTTCTGGGGCAGGTAGCTCTCATGCAGGCCCACAATACAATACTTCTGCAGGTAGCCATCTTCTTCGGCATACCGAAAGCCATTACCGCTGTGGCGGCCTTCTGCGGGCCGGAAATCGGAATGGGCATCGAGGTTAATGCTGTTGATCTGCGCAAGCGGCAAAAGGCCGGCTTTGTGCAATCCTTTGGCAGCGCCTTTAATGAGGGGATAAGCATTGTTGTGGCCTCCTCCGATTATAATAGGTACCTTTTTGTGGGAAGTAATTATTTTGGTCAACTCTTCTACTTCTTCATCAATGGTGATCACGGCATGGCGGTAGGCATCCACTTTTTCTTCATAGCCGTGGGCATTCTGTTCGATGAGGTATTTAAGGTCGCCAAAATCAAAATGGCCCAGTAACAGGATATCATCGCCCAGGAGAAAATCATTGCTCTGGATATTTAAGAATGCCGACAAGAAGGGAATCCAGATAGAATCGGTGCCCCCTACCCCATGGTTGGCCCGCACGCCAATATCTTCGGGAATGCCGATCAATACATAGGCAGCAGTTGATTGTGCGAGGGAAGTTTCCAGTTGCGATTTATCGACGATCACCTGTATACTTTCACCCATCCTGGTCTCGAATTTTCGCAGCTTGGTAAGAGACAGTACATCTTGCTTATCGTAAAACTTGAAGTGCTTCATGGAAGAGAATTTAGAATACAGAATCCAGAATATAACAGCCGGTTTGCCCCAGACTTCCTACTGCTGGAATGGCTGGCAGGGAGGTTTATCAGTTGGGCGTTAATCTTCTTCTCGGTCTGAAAAAATCAAGGGGATGGGAACGGAAAAACTTCCACAATATTCCCAGAAATTCGGGGTAATCCCGCAGTTTGATACCTCTGGAACGTACAGCCACGATGAATGCCAGTGAAAAACTCACCAGGAAGTTCAGGAAGCCAATGCCCAGTACGCCACATACCACGATGGCCATATAACTGAAAGATACATTATTCCAGCCTACACCATACAAACCAATGGAAGTATTGGCGGCGGCAATGGTAATATGCCGTATATCGAAGCCAATGCCAAACAGGTCGCCGGCGGTAGTGGCCATGCCGAGAAAGAAACCCAGGGAGATATTTCCTGCCAGGCTACCGGCATGTCCCTCGAGGTAATGGGCAATACGCTGTAAGCGGGTCTTCGAAACATACTGCCGCAGGAAAGGGTGGGCTGTTAACCGGCGGCCAATACGGCCATAGTTGACCTTGTTCTGTACATAACCAGCAATGATGCCGCTGAGAAAGAGGAATACACCGGTGTTGCAGGCGTATAACAGGGAAAGGCTATGCCAGGGATGCTGGGCCTCCAGTAGTTTCATGGCAACTTCACCACCTACCATGGGCTTACCAAAGCAAATATCATAGAGCCATGCCAGCAGAAAGGTAACCGGAAATACGATAATAAGGTTGCCTATGAAAGAGGCCATCTGGCTGCGCGATACTTTGGATACGGTCACCGCCAGATTGTACAGATTGGGGGTATTATCGCCTTTGCGCGTATCGAGGGTGCCGGCCACCGCACTGGCAGTAAAAGCGGGTTGTTTGGTAGCCAGGGTAGATTTGGTTTCTTCAATAGCCACAAAACCCACGCTATAGTTAACGCTGTATACAAAGCCATGCCAGAAAGGCGCCATATGCACCTTGCCCAGCAATATTTTGAAGATGGCCACAAAACACACTATGAAGCCGCCCCACATGGCGCTCCCGATCATTTTCCAGTATTCTAACGGAGAGGAGGTAATATACTTATTGCCCTTCTTTGTTTTATGTTCGGCTATCTGGTACGCCAGGTAACCAGTGGTCTGCGAAAGGAACTCCCACACACTGTTCTTCCGGTTCTCATAGCGGATCACCTTCATAAAGAGACTGGCCAGACGGGAAGTATCCATCTGCTGGTCTACATCTACTATTTCGAGCACCAGTTGCATGCGGTCCAGTTTCTGCTCCAGCTGGAAGAGGATAAAGGTCTGGGATAGGCTGGCGCCTCTTTCGGCGGTCTGATCACGGATGTACTGTACCACTTGCAGATCTTCCTCAAACACCTGCCTGATGCGTTGCAACAAGGTACGCACAGCTTCGTGTGAACCATTGTTCTGCAATAACTCTTTCAACTCATACACCAGGTATTGTTGCACAGCAAAGGGATTGTCATCCTGTGCTTCTTTGAAAGGGGCATTTTTTACAATGGCATTTTCCCAACCCAGTTGCGCCACCCCTGCCGACAGGACCTGCAAGGCAACCAATGCCTGCCGGGTGATCACAGGCTCGCGCCCATGAAACGATAATCCTATCATTTCGAAGAATTGCACCCAAAGGTTGTGCCCAATTTGTTCTACCCATTCATAATCGTTCTTGCGGTAAAACATACGGTCCATTGCATATAGGAAATCATTGGGGTCCTGCAAGGCAGGCAGGAGCTTATGTTTGAAGCGGGCATAGAGTTCGCGGCCGGCGCCCCGCGACACGGTGATGCCGCTTTCGGTAAGGAGGGGCAGCAGGTTGCTATTGATGAGCTGTGCCAGGATGGCAATACGCAGTTCACTCACTACAGCAGGATTTTCCTGGAGGAAGAACACGGTCTTGCCAAAGTTTTGTACAGCCTCTCCGGGCTTATCGGTTTTGGGACGAATAAGGCGCATGAAGGCGACCAGGTAATCCAAAGCGGTCTCCCGGTCTTTGAGCGAGACCGATGTTTTGTTTTCCAGGAACTGGGTAAATGGATCGACTTTCTTTTTCTTCCGGATCTTCATTTGATAGTATAAATAGTCTGATTTTTTTCAACTTTAAGATTGCCATAAGTAGTTCATAGTCGGCAGTCGGCAATCGGCAGTCGGCAATCAGCAATCAGCAATCGGCAATCGGCAGTCGGCAATTCTATTGCCTGGACAGGCTCAGCCCATAGCAGGGACAAGCTCTGAGATTGGAAATGAATATACAACAAATTACAGCCATTCGCCTTTTATCATTACTTTATCAATGAGGTTGGAGCCAAAAGCATAGGGGTAATAAGCCAGGGAAGGAATGGGCTTTGTAAGGATCAGGCTGGCTTTTTTGCCGATGGTAATACTCCCCAGTTCCTGACCCAATTCCATGGCATAGGCCCCGTTGAGGGTAGCGGCATTGATGGCTTCCTCAGGCAGCATTTTCATTTGGATACAACTCATGGCCACCACCAGGTTCATATTGCCACTGGGTGATGAACCGGGATTAAAGTCGCTGGCCAGGGCAATGGCGCAGCCTGCATCGATGAGGGCGCGTGCCGGTTGAAAAGGCATGCGCAGGAAAAAGGCAGCAGTTGGCAGCAAGGTGCCAATGGTATTGGAATGGGCCAATGCCTGAATAGCATCCTCATCCATTGTTTCTAAATGGTCCACACTGATGGCGCCGAGTTTTACCCCCACCTGTGTGCCTTGTGAAAGGTGTAGTTGATTGGCGTGGATCTTAGGTTTCAGTCCATGGGCCATGCCAGCTTTACAGATCAATGCTGTTTCTTCGGGAGAGAAGAATCCTTCTTCACAAAAGACATCAATGTAATCGGCCAGTTTTTCCCGGGCGATCACGGGCAGCATGTCCTTGATGATACTGTCAATATATCCCTGGTGATTGGATTTGTATTCCTGCGGGTAGGTATGCGCGCCGAGAAAAGTAGCTTTGATGGATAAACCTGATCTTTCTTTCAGTTTTTTGATTACCCGCAGCATCTTCAATTCCCCTTCCACCGTCAACCCATATCCACTTTTGATCTCAATAGCGCCGGTGCCCAGTTTACTGAGCTCGTCCAGGCGTGCCCATGCCTGGTTAAACAACAGGTCTTCGGGGGCATCGTTCAGTTTACGGGCAGAGTTTAAAATACCACCGCCTTTGGCAGCAATGTCGGCATAACTCATACCCCTGATCTTGTACACAAACTCTTCTTCCCGGCTGGCGGCAAATACGGTGTGGGTGTGGCTATCGCACCAGGCCGGTAAAACACTGCCGCCTGCAGCATCGAATGTATGGGTGGACGAGAACTTTCCTTTGGGCACGTCTTCCATGCGGCCATGGCCAGCCACGGTATCGTCTTCTATGATGAGGTAAGCGTTGTCAATACAGGGAAGCTGTGCCAGCTGACTACCGCGCAATACGGCCGTTTGCTCACGGACATTGACCAGCTGACGGATATTTGTAATGAGTAATGAAGCCATGGCCTAAAGATAATAAAGATGTAAGATGTATGAAAGCAACCGGCCAGGCTACTGTTGCAGCCTGGCCGGTGATCTATTGTTGTGCGATGTTATTGCTACTATTAATAAGTGGCTACCGCCAATGGGCCTAATACCTTTTCTTTGATGAACTTCACTTCTCCTGTTTCAACACTATAATACCCTGCTGCAATGCCTATTTCCCCATTTTCATACATCTCTTTTAATATGGGGCTACGTTTTAACACGGCATCCATTGTATGCAAAGTATTGACATGTGCTACGGCTTCGATGAATTGTGGATTTACGTCATCGCTTCCCTGTTGTTCTTTCACCTTTTCGATGGCAGGCTGCACCTTTTCCAGTAACCCGGTGAGGTTTCCCAGTTCCACATGGTTACAAGCCCCCTTGATAGCACCGCACTTGGAATGTCCCAGCACCACGATCAATTTGGAACCGGCTACTTTGCAGGCAAACTCCATGCTGCCCAGGATATCTTCGTTGATCACATTGCCTGCGATACGCACGCTGAAAACATCACCCAGGCCCTGGTCGAAGATCAGTTCGGCCGAAGTACGGCTGTCGATGCAGCTCAGGATGACAGCGAAAGGCCATTGGCCTTCTTTGGTGTCATTCACCTGTTCCAACAGATTGCGGTTCATTTTGAGGTTATTCATAAACCGGGCATTGCCTTCCTTTAAAAACTGTAATGCCATTTGTGGTGTGGTGGTGGTCTGTGTTTCTTTGCTATGGGTTCTCATTGTAAATGATTCTTTATTGATTATTTAATGAAGACAAAAAGGCATCGAGGCATAAGGCAATGAGGCAACGAGCGTAGCTTCGATATCCTTTGACAAGCTCCTTTAGACGACTTCGACAGGCTCTGACAGCCGGCAGGCTCACCGTGGAACGGAATAAACGCCGACATCCGATAATTGAAATGATAAACGATATTGAGAGATAGCCGACTAAGTCAGGAAAGACGGGAAGGGCATTCCGGAGGCAGCAATAGAGCGTCACCATGTTGCCAGGGCAATTCGGTGGTATGGTGGATATACCAGGCTGCACTTTCTTCCGGCATCAACAGGCCAACGATATTGGTGTGGAATTCCTGCTCCACCATAAAGGCTTTGGTATCAGCCGTATTTTTAACTTCTTCTGTATCTGCAAAACCTACAACGGTTTCCATATCGGTGCAATCGACTTTGATGGCCGATACCAGGCGATACAGGTTTATCGTCAGCAGTAAGCCGAAGCACATCACCTGTAATATGGTCACCAGTTTACGCATTGGGTTGTAAAAATAGGGGAATCCGACTATCACAGAAAATCCACTTTATCCACTTTCCTGGCAATGCGGAATGCGGCATTGATCAGGCCCACATGACTATAGGTTTGTGGGAAATTGCCCCATTGAGAACCATCGACATGTACATCCTCGCTGAAAATGCCCAGGTGATTGCTAAACCCCAACAATTTATCGAGGTTCCTGATGGCATCGTCTGTACGACCCACGCAGGCCAGGGCATCCACATACCAAAAGGCGCATACCAGGAAGGTCGTTTCGGGGAAACCAAAATCATCATAGTGTTTATACCTGTAAAAAAGACCATGATCGGCCAGCAGTTCTTTTTCCAGGGCGGCAATATGATCCCTGGCCCTGGGCGAATTGTGATCTAGGTAATTCATGGTAACCATGGACAGGGTGCTGGCATCCAGGTTGGGGGTACCAATAGCCTGGGGATATACTTTCCGCTCTTTATCGTACGCCTGTTCCAGGAGTTTGTTGGCAGCCGTGGCAATATCCTGCGCCTTCCGCATGAGTGCCATATCATTGAAGACAGCGCCGATCTTATAGGCTGCTTTGGCGCCCGCCCAGTGAAACAATAAGGTATAGGTATGCACCTGCACCTGGTTACGGAATTCCCACAAGCCGGAATCGGGCATGGTAAGGGTGCGCTCTATCTGGTCCAGCAGCCAGGGTACGATGCTGCGGTAACTGTTTTTGCGCATGAAGGTGAGCCGCTTGTCGGTATAGAGGGGCAACAGGCTTACCAACACTTGTCCGTACACATCATGCTGCACCTGCACGTAGGCTTTATTGCCAATACGCACAGGTTTATTGCCCAGGTATCCGTTGAGGTCAATGGTGATCTCTTCCAGGTCCTTCTCTCCTGCTATTGAATACAAAGGCTGCAGGGAAGCGCCGGCATTGGTCAGGATATTGTGCACAAAATCGAAATACTTCTCCAGTTCTTCGAAGTGACCGATCTGGTTAAAGGCGCGTAATGTATAGTGAGCATCACGGAACCAGCAAAAGCGGTAATCCCAGTTGCGGGTGCTGTCGTGAAATTCCGGTAAGCTGGTAGTGCCGGATGCGATGATGCCGCCGGTATCTTCATACTGGTGCAGTTTGAGCACCAGGGCCGAACGGATGATCTCATCCTGGTAAATATCGGGCAGGTAGCAACTCTTGATCCACAACTGCCAATGCTGAATGGTCTTTCGCAGGAATTCCTCGCAGGTCTCCTTCAGGGGGGCTTCCAGGGGTTCGCCATAGGTGAGCACCACATACCGGTCCTGGTCGAGCAGGAATGACTGCTTGTTCAGGATATAGGTCAGGGAAATATCAGTGGTAATGCGCACCTGCTGGCCAAGGTTCATATAACGGATATGGTTGCTGCCGGTGGTGGTCTCGGGAACGATCTGCCCATAATTACCCCGCGGATCGCAGGTGACCCGGATGGCGGGATCACCATGCAACAACTCTATTTTCCGCACGAGCATCAATGGCCTGAACTGGCGTTCATGGATGGTCATCCGGGGTGCGCAATCCTTTACTACAAAACTACCATCGGCCGCGGTAAACTCTGTACACAATACATTCGTATTGGGCACATAATATTGGCGGCTGGTATAATCTTCTGCAGCAGGCACAATGGAAAAATGCCCCCCTTTTTCTTCATCCAGCAATGATCCAAACAGGAAACTGCTGTCGAACCTTGGAAGGCACATCCATTTCACGTCTGCTTTGCTATCGATGTAGGCCAGGTAAGAACAATTACCTATAATGCCCATGTTGTATTTATGCACCGGCATATTCATTTTCCGTTAAAGGGGTCATCAATTGATCTAACAGTGGCAATACTTTCTTTTGAGAAAACACAGTGTATTGTGCGGCTGTAATGCCATTGCTTACTTTAATGCTATAGGCTTTGTTGCCTAAAGCTTTGAACATATCCTCATCGGTCGTATCATCGCCTATACACAGGGTAAAATCGGGGTTGAGATCATTGACGATCCGCAGGGCCATTACGCCTTTATCAAAACCCGACATACGTACTTCAATCACTTTATTGCCATCGATCACCTGCAGCATGGTATTCTGCACCATCAGTGACAGGTTGTTGATCAATTCGCGGGAGCGGCTAAATCCCAGGTCGGGGGGCGTATTCCTGTAATGCCAGGCAATGGTATTGTTCTTTTCTTCCACAAAAGAGCCCACGCACCTGCTTACAAACATTTGCATAATGGGGCGAATTTCTTCTTTCCATTTTTCAGAAGAGGGAATAGCCTGCTGCCATACATCGTTTTTCATCTTCACACTGGCGCCATGCTCTGCTACGAGGGTAATGGGCAAGTGGCCCAGCCATTTTTCCAATACCTCGGCATCGCGTCCGCTGATGATCACCACATGGTTCTTTTCATCACTGGCCAGCCGGTACAACAATTCTTTTAATTCCTTGCTGGGTACAGCTTCCTGCGGCACCCTTGCGAAGGATACCAGGGTACCATCATAATCCAGCAATAGGCAACGTTTCTGGGCCTTCTGGTAATGCTGGTGTATGCGTTTATATATTTTATCGTCCAATGATTTGGTCGCCAGTTTCTGTTGTTCTTTCCTGATGTTGACAAGTTGTTCCAGGAAATCATTCACCCATTTCACCACGTCATAATCAGCCAGTCTTTTTTGCATGAGGGCCATGCGGTTCTTCTGCTCGTGCAGGGGCATATTCAATGCTTTGACAATGGCATTGGAAACATCCACCACATCGGTAGGATTAACGAGTAATGCTTCATTCAATTCACTGGCAGCGCCTGCCAGCTCACTCAATACCAGTACACCGCGCTGGGTAGTGCAGCTGGCTACGTATTCTTTGGCTACCAGGTTCATCCCATCACGCAATGGGGTGATGAGGGCCACATCGGCAGCCTGGTACAAAGCGCAAAGTTCATTGAACGGAAGGTGATTGTACCGGTAGATCACGGGCTGCCAGCTAATGGAAGAGAACTTACCATTGAGGGTGCCGATCTTTTCTTCGATGTTGCGCTTCCTTTCGAGATAAGCCGGTATCTCGTCTCTGGAAGGCACAATATTCAATACAAAGACGATCTTTTCCATCCATTCCGGGTTTTGCTGGAGGAAGTATTCAAACCCATTGAGCCTGTCCATCAATCCCTTCGTATAATCGAGCCTGTCTACAGAGAAGATGATCTTCTTGTTCTCAAAATTCCTTTTGATATCATTGCGCAGTTCCAGTACTTCGCTGTCATAGGCCGCATTGTGGAACTTTTTGTAATCAATGCCAATGGGAAACAGGTCGGCTTTGATAAGCCTGTCCTGGTACTGCATGGTGTAGAAATAATTATCTACGCCCAGCAGCATCTTTACACTTTGCATGAAGTGCTGTACATAATCATGCGTATGGAAACCGATCAGGTCGGCGCCCATCAGTCCTTTCAGGATGGCATTTTTCCATTCTGCCGGCATCAGTCTTAAGATCTCGTAAGAGGGGAATGGTATATGAAGGAAAAAACCAATATTGATATCGGGTTGTTTTGCCCGCAACATTTCGGGCAGCAACATCAACTGGTAGTCATGTATCCATACGGTATCCCCGGGCTGTACAATTTCATCCAGTTTGTCGGCAAATGCTTTGTTTACCTGCACAAATGCTTCATAATAATGCGTCTGGTATTCCACCAAGGAAGGGAAATAATGGAACAGGGGCCATAACACTGAATTGGCGAACCCATTGTAATAATCTTTGTACACTGCCTTGTCCACAAATAAGGGATAGGAGGTGAAATCATATTTGGCCATGCGGGGCGCTACTTCCGAGTCCCAATCTTCGCTGGAGAAATCGGCTACGCCCATCCATGCTTTTTCAGTAATCGCGCTATTAGCGGATTGATCGCTTTCAAAATAACTCTTAATGGCAGATACCAGCCCGCCGGAGCTCTGCCGTATCGTCACCTGTTCTCCGTCGCGATCAACGGAAAACGGCAACCTGTTTGAAACAATTATAAGTCTACCCATATGAAAAAAAATTAGGGGTGCGGATTAAATGAAATGATTACTCAATAGGTTTTCAAAAAAGAGGCCAGTTTGGGTAATTGATACCGCAAACCAACAAATTGCTATACAACAGCTTAATATAATATGGCCCAACCTGTTGATAACAGGCATCAGTAGGGATGTGAGGAAATAATCCCGCCGGGGACAAAAGTAAAAGGAGGGTATTAGGCGGGTCTTATAATGACATTACAATACTATTAAAATGTGGAAGATTGTGGACAGAACGGCAATCGTAAGGCGGCAATCGGCAATACGTTTGCTATGACAGAAATCCGTAGCTACGAGCTGTAACAAATACAAAAGCCCCCTTAAAAGGGGCTCTGCATCTTTTAACTTTTCTCTAACTACCTATTTTGGAGATTTTATTCCGTGTCGTTTAATCGTGTTCGTATATCCAATCCATGTTCAGCCGCTGTCTCTTTGGCGGTATCATAACCGGCATCGGCATGACGGATAACACCCATACCCGGATCGTTACGTAATACACGGCTCAGACGGGCGGCGGCAGCCTCTGTACCATCGGCCACAATGACCATACCGGCATGGATACTATAGCCCATCCCTACCCCACCACCGTGGTGTAAACTCACCCAGGAGGCGCCGCCGGCTGTATTGACCAGGGCATTGAGCAATGGCCAGTCGGCCACGGCATCACTGCCATCCATCATCGCTTCTGTTTCACGGTTGGGTGATGCTACGGAACCGGTATCGAGGTGATCACGACCTATGACAATGGGTGCTTTCACTTTACCGGTCCTTACCAGTTCATTGAAAGCCAGTCCTGCCTTTTCACGCTCGCCTTGTCCCAGCCAGCAAATGCGGGCAGGCAATCCCTGGAAAGCGATCTTTTCTTTGGCCAGTTTGAGCCAGCGTTGTAAGGACTTGTTCCCGGGGAACATTTCACTGATCACCTGGTCGGTCACGGCAATATCAGCCGGATCACCACTAAGCGCAGCCCAGCGGAAGGGTCCCTTGCCTTCACAAAACAGGGGACGTATATAAGCGGGTACAAAGCCCGGGAAATCGAAAGCATTTTGCAAACCTCTTTCCTGCGCCCTTGCGCGGATATTATTGCCATAATCGAAGGTGATGGCGCCCAGTTGTTGCAATTGCAGCATCAGTTCTACATGGCGGCACATGGAGTCGTAGGCCAGGTCCGTGTATTGCTTGGGGTTTTGTTCGCGCAGCACTTTCGCCTGTTCATAACTGATCGTATGCGGCCAGTAGCCGATAAGGGGATCGTGTGCCGAAGTTTGATCGGTGAGTGTATCAGGTATGACCTTTCTTTCTATTAATCTCTCCAGTAAGGTTACGGCGTTACAACATACGCCGATGGAGAGCACTTCGCCTTTTTGTTTGGCAGCCAGGGCGCGATCGATAGCCTCGTCAATATCTTCCATCAGCAGATCGAGGTATTTTGTTTCCAGTCTTTTCTCAATACGCCATTTCTCCACTTCGGCAATAAGGGCCACGCCTTCGTTCATGGTAATGGCCAGGGGCTGAGCGCCACCCATGCCACCCAATCCTGCCGTAACATTGAGGGTCCCTTTGAGGGTACCACCAAAATGTTTGTGGGCAGCTGCCGCATAAGTTTCATACGTGCCCTGCACAATGCCCTGCGATCCGATGTAGATCCAGGAGCCTGCGGTCATTTGCCCATACATCATCAGGCCTTTCTTTTCCAGTTCATCAAAGTGTTCCCAGGTAGCCCAGCGGGGCACCAGTTGCGAGTTGGAGATCAATATGCGGGGAGTGTCTGGATGTGTTTTGAGTATGCCGACGGGCTTGCCGCTTTGGATGAGGAGGGTCTCATCATTTTCCAGGTCTTTCAGTCCTTTGATGATGAGGTCGAGGGCCTCAAAATTACGGGCTGCTTTACCGCGGCCACCGTATACGATCAGGTCATCAGGTCTTTCGGCTACCTGCGGATCGAGGTTATTGAGCAGCATACGCAGGGCCGCTTCCTGTATCCAACCTTTACAATGCAGTTGATCACCCGTGGGCGTTTTATACTTCACGGGATCGTATTTGCGTGTTGCTGTATGTTGCATATGACTCGTTTTATCGGTAATTAAATTCCAAAGGCTTCGTATCCTTTATTCAATTCCACACCGGCCAGGTGGGTATAGGTATTCACGGCTTCTACAAATGAATAATCGGTGATGATGGCCTTGATCTTGTTGATATCATCGGCAAAGATCCTGTCCTCTTCGGCAAAGCTCACCTGCCTGCGCACCTGATCATGGGCAAACTCGAGGATGGCGCTGCTCTTGAGGGGATGGCGGAACTCTATGGCCTGGCAGGCGCTCAACAATTCAATAGCCAGTATGTATTCCAGGTTGTCCAGTACTTTATTCAGCTTCCTGCCGCTGATGCTGCCCATGCTTACATGGTCTTCCTGCCCGAGGGAAGTAGGAATGCTATCGGCACTGGCCGGGAAACACAGGGTTTTGTTTTCTGTGACGAGGGCAGCGGTGGTGTATTGCGGGATCATGAAACCGCTGTTGAGGCCCACATTTTTCATAAGCAACATGGGCAGGCCCCATTTGCCTTCCAGCAGGAGATAACAGCGGCGGTCGGCAATATTACCGATCTCCGCAGCGGCAAAGCAGGCATAGTCCAATGGTAATGCCAGGGGCTGGCCATGGAAGTTGCCCCCGCTGATGGTATCATCAGCCGCCAGGATAATGGGATTATCGGTTACTGAATTCAATTCTATTTCCGTGAGTTCCTTCAAATGCAACCAGGCATTGCGGGAAGCGCCATGTACCTGGGGCATACAACGCAGACTATAGGGGTCCTGCACGCGGCCACAATCCACATGGCTTTGCATGATGGCGGAATCATGGAGCAGCAAACGCAGGCGCTGAGCGACCAGTTGTGTACCCGCATAGGGCCGCAGCTGGTGCAGGCGCTCATCGAAAGGGGCCTGTGTGCCGGTGAGGGCTTCCAGGCTCATAGCGCCAATGATATCGGCTACTTCGAGGCAATGGTGCATACGCTCCACCGCTTTTATGGCAAAGGATAAAATAAACTGGGTGCCATTGATCAATGCCAGTCCTTCTTTGGGGCCCAGCTGGATGGGCGCCACGCCAAACTGCTGCAGCACATCGGCTGCTTTGTACCGCACGCCTTTGTACAGGACTTCTCCCAGACCGATCAGGGGGAGGAATAAATGAGCGAGGGGGGCGAGGTCGCCGGAAGCACCTACACTACCCTTTTCAGGCACGATGGGAATTACATCCTGTTCTATATGCCAGTTGATACGCTCCAGGGTTTGTAATTGTACACCGGAATAGCCTTTGGCCAATGCCTGCATTTTGGTGATAAGCATCAGCTTGGCGATTTCCGCCGGAATGGGATCGCCGACGCCTACGCTATGGCTTTGCAATATCTTGTGCTGGAGGGTACGGGTATCTTCTTCTGATATCTTCGCATTGGCCAGGATGCCAAAGCCGGTATTGACACCGTACACAGTTTTATTTTCGTCTACAATTTGCTGTACCTGCTGCTGGCTGGCGGTGATGCGCTTGCGCGCTGCTGTGCTCAGGATGCCTTTCATGGTACCCTGGGCAAGAGCCAGGGCCTTGCCTGTTGTTAATGTATCAATACCATATTCAAATGCTGTAGCCATGATCAATAGTTAAGGATCGTTAAGGATTCATAATGCGTTCTACCCGGTCAAAAAGGCTTTGCTGTGCGATGCCTGCCTCCACTTCACCAATGGCCTTTAGCAATACTTTACTGTGACGGCCTTCATTTACCAGTTCTTCCATGGCTTGCGACAAAGCGGTCCATACGGGGGCTATCTGTTGTTGTAGTTTTTTTCCTTTGGCAGTAAACTCCACCACTTTGCGGCGGGCATCGTCGGCAGCGGTGGTGGTCTTAACCAGTCCTTTTTGCTGCAAGGCGCTTACCAGCTGGCTGACGGAAGAATGGGAAATGACCAGTTCATCGGCGATATCCCTGATAGAAACGGATTCTTTACGGGAAAGGATGTAGAATACGGGAAACCAGGCGGCGTCAAATTTCAGGTCGTGGGCGCTGTAAATGCGGTTCACATCGCCCAGGAATGTTTCACTGAGGCGCCGCAGGCGGCTGCCGAAGACGAGAAAACCGAGGGATTCGTAGAAGTTCATAAATTGTATAAGTACTTATACAAATATAGGAATTTACGGGAAAGTTGAGCAGTTGACAGGGTAATTTGTTGACAGGAAGGCAGGCAGCGCAAACCATTGGATCGGTTATCGAAGCGGCAAGATCTCTCACTGGGCTGCGCTTCGTTCGAGATGACAAAAAAGGGAAGCTTATATAAGATTTGTTCGTAATTTCCAGCCTTCTTTACCAAATAGCTAAATCGTTATACTTCAATTTAAACGTAGAAATATGAAAACCGGCTTAAGGGTCCAACTGTCCGTGATGATGTTCTTCCAGTTCTTTATATGGGGAGCATGGTATTCTATGATCGCCGTGTTTATGAGTAAAAACGGAATGGAAAAATTAACCCATTGGCCGTTTACCGTAAATCCTATAGCAGCTATTGTAGCCCCTTTCTTTGTAGGCTTGATAGCTGATCGTTATTTTAATACAGAAAAAGTATTGGGTACGCTGCATATCCTCGGTGGACTATTCATGTTCTTTACACCTTCGATGGCCGGTAATCCGGTTGCATTTATCCTGCTCCTGCTGGCTTATAATATATGCTACATGCCCACCATGAGCCTGGCCAATACCATTTGTTTCCATAAAATGAACGACCAGGAAAAACAATTTCCCGGCATCCGGGTTTTTGGGACCATTGGCTGGATCGTTGCCGGGCTTATTATCAGTTTTGTACTGGTAAAGTTTGTAACCCCGGGACTAAAAGCTGAGGAAACTGCTTTACCGCTCTATATGACAGCGGTTGCCAGTATCCTGCTGGGTCTCTATAGTTTCACATTGCCAACCACTCCGCCACCTGCAGCTGGTAAAAAAGTATCTGCCCGTAGCATTATTGGCATTGATGCCTTTAAACAACTGGGAAGCCCTTCTTTTTATATTTTCCTTCTTAGCTCTTTCCTGATCTGTATTCCTTTGTCAGCTTATTATACGTATACACAACAGTTCCTCGAACAGGGGAATTTTCCCAATATTTCAGCGACGCAAACACTTGGACAGGCATCGGAAACCCTGTTTATGCTGGTGATGCCGTTCATGTTTGCCCGGCTGGGTATTAAATGGATGCTCGTAGCAGGAATGGGAGCCTGGGTATTGCGCTATGCCCTGTTTGCTCTTGGAGCGCCGGAATTGACAAGCTGGATGATCTTCGCAGGCATTGCCTTACATGGTATTTGTTACGACTTTTTCTTTGTTACCGGACAAATATATGTAGACAAAAAAGCAAATGTAGAGATCAGGGGACAAGCGCAGGGACTTATTATATTTGTTACTTACGGTGTAGGAATGTTGGTAGGTGCTCAAATAGCAGGTATGGTCTATAACAGTTACCTCGGCAATGCCAAAACACTTACCCTGGGTCAATGGCAGAGTTTCTGGTGGCTGCCTGCTATCTTTGCCGCCGGCGTTTTGTTGTTCTTTATAGCCATTTTTAAAGAGAAGAAATTGCCTGTCATTGGGAAATGATGATTGACGGGTAACATACATCAACACTTTCAAACAATAAACATACTTATATGCAACGCATTGCCATGTTAGGCTCAGGGTTTATCGGCCGCTTTTATGCGGATTCGATCCAAGGTTACAGAAGTAAGGACAAGATTGTTAGTATTTATTCGCGCCGGGAAGAGAGCGCTAAAAAGTTTGCCGAAGATTACAAGGTTTCGCATTGGACTACGGATATGGAAACCGCCATTGCCCACCCCGAAGTGGATATGGTATGTATCTCGCTGCCCAATAACCTGCACGAAGCGGCGGTAATGCTTTGCTGCAAACACAAGAAAGCAGTGATCACGACCAAGCCCCTCGGACGTAATGGTGAAGAAGCCAAACGCATGCTCGAAGCGGTAGAAAAGGCCGGCATTTTTAATGGTTACCTGGAAGACCTGGTATATACCCCCAAGTTTATCAAGGCGCTGGAAAGTGTAAAGAATGGCGCATTGGGCCGTATTCTGTGGGCCAAGAGCCGCGAAACGCACCCTGGCCCGCACAGCGATTGGTTTTGGGATATTGAACAAGCCGGTGGAGGTTGCATCCTCGATCTGGGCTGTCATTGTGTAGAGATCACCCGCAGTTATATCGGCAAAGATATCAAGCCGGTAGAAGTAATGTGCTGGGCAGATACACAGGTAAAGCCCATAGATGCGGAAGACCACGCCATTGGCCTGGTAAAATATGAGAACGGGGCTATTGGGCAGTTTGAAGTAAGCTGGACCTTCCGTGGCGGTCTTGACCTGCGCGATGAAGTGATGGGCTCGGAAGGCACGATCTGGATCAACAGTTTCCTGCGCACGGGCTTTGATATGTTCACTACCGGTAAAGGGGCCGACTATGTAGCGGAGAAAGCAGAAAGCAATACAGGCTGGCTGTTCCCGGTAGGTGATGAACTGAATGAACTGGGTTACAACCATATGTTCATGGATATGTTTGATGCCATGGAAGCAGGCACGGCGCCCAAGGAATCTTTTTATGACGGGTATGTGGTCAACTGTATCCTCGATGCGGCTTACCGCAGTGCCAAGAGCAAGTTGTGGGAGCCGGTGAAGCTGGACATCTGGCGTGGCCGCGAAGGGGTGTCCAAAGACAGTCACCTCACGGAGTACGATGCGGATCATTACCTGGTAAAAGAGGAGGTGACGCACTACGGCGCTAAAAAAGTGATCATCAAAAACAAGGTGACAGGCAAGATCTCGGAGAAGACATTAGAATAATTTTCCATTCAGGGATAAAGGAACAGGGACGAGGCAGGTAAACTTGCTTCATCCCTGTTTTATTATTACCTTATAGGTATGAAACGATGCTGGCTGTTTTCTCCTCCCTCGCTCATACAATCAACGAATAGATTACTTGTCGGTGTATTCCTGCTTATGCTCCTGTTAGCCGGGTGCAGCCATCCTCCTGATGCACATACCGGTTGGCCGGCTTATGGTGGCGGGAAAGACAATATCCATTACTCTTCCTTAACCTACATCGATACCAGCAACGTTTCCCAATTACAACCAGCCTGGTCGTATCATACCGGCGATGCAGATACGGTTCACCATTCACAGATACAATGCAATCCTATTGTGGTGAATGGCATTTTGTATGGCACCACCCCTACCTTGAAGTTATTTGCCATTGATGCGGCTACGGGCCAGCACCGCTGGACCTTTGATCCGGCTGACTCCACACAGCAAAACAGTGTGCTCCGTTTTATTCTCAACAATAACCGTGGGGTTACCTACTGGGTGCACGACAATGATCAACGCATTTTCTATACGGTTGGGTCCTACTTACTGGCAGTCAATGCCGTGACGGGGAAACTCATTGATTCATTTGGTCAACACGGCCGTGTAGACCTGCACGATGGCCTGGGGCGGGAAGTAAAAGACCTATATGTTACGGCTACTACGCCAGGTATTATCTACAAAGACCTGTACATACTAGGCTCCCGGGTGGATGAAGGCGCGGCCGCTGCACCGGGTCATATACGTGCCTATGATGTGCGCACAGGAAAACTGCAATGGATATTCCACACCATTCCCCAACCCGGAGAATATGGCTTTGATACCTGGGATGATCCGATCGCTTATAAACATATTGGCGGCGCCAATAGCTGGGGCGGCTTTTCACTGGATGAACAAAGGGGTATTCTCTTTGCGCCTACGGGCTCTGCCTCTTTCGATTTTTATGGGGGCAAGCGCAAAGGGGCGAATCTCTTTGCCAATTGCCTGCTGGCGCTGGATGCCGCCACGGGAAAACGCAAATGGCATTTTCAGTTCATCCACCATGATGTGTGGGACCGCGACCTGCCAGCACCACCGGCGCTGGTGACGATCAACAAAGATGGTGTTGCCACGGATGCGGTGGCACAGACTACCAAACATGGCATGGTATATATCTTTAACCGGGAAACGGGCCAACCGCTGTACCCTATCGAAGAGCGGCCCATTGATACTAATACTACACTGGTCAACGAAAAGATATGGCCTACGCAACCTATTCCTGTTATACCAAAACCATTTGTACGGCAACGCTTCACCGCCGATGACCTCAATCCCTATTTGCCAGATAGCTCATTAGCTAAATTGAGAACAGCCCTGGGCAGCTATCGTTATGGTAATATGTTTATGGCGCCGGGCAAGCAAACGATGGTATTGTTGCCCGGCCTGGATGGCGGGGCAGAATGGGGCGGGCCTTCTTATGATCCGGAAACAGGTAACCTCTATGTAAATGCCAATGAGATGGCCTGGCTGCTCACCATGCGGGATAATAAGCCTGCTACGGTACAGATAGAAACGCATGAGCAGGCAGGTAAACGCTTATACGAATTGCATTGTGTAGCCTGCCATGGCGCCGACCGCAAAGGCAGCGGCAATAACCCTTCGTTGCTCAATATCCAGGCGCGGTACAAAGAGCCCGATATTCTTTCACTTATCAATACGGGCCGTCGCATGATGCCAGCCTTTGGACAATTAGACAACGAAGAAAAAGAAGCCATCGTTTCCTTTATCACAGAAGCCAGGCAGCGGCAAAAGAAAGTGTTTAAGCTGGCTCCTAAACCAGTGGATAGCTTCCTTCAATTGCCTTATGGCATGACGGGCTATTACAAATTCCTGAGCCCGGAAGGTTATCCGGCTATCAGTCCGCCCTGGGGTACTATAACGGCCATCAACCTGCATTCCGGCGAGCATGTATGGAAGACCACGCTGGGAGAATATCCCGAACTGACAGCCAAAGGCGTACCGCCTACGGGCACGGAAAACTATGGCAGCTCTGTTGTCACGGCAGGAGGTTTGTTGTTTATTGCAGCTGCCCGTGATGGTAAGCTGAGAGCTTTCAATAAATACAATGGGAAACTATTATGGGAATACGATTTGCCGGCACCGGGCTTTGCTACCCCTTCTGTGTATGAAGCGGGCGGACGGCAATTTGTGGTGATCGCCTGTGGAGGTGGAAAACTGGGCACTCCTTCCGGAGATACTTATATGGCATTTGCATTGCCTGAAAAGAAGTAGTCGTTTAACTTAATTATTATTTAGGCGCCGACGGATCAACTGGACCGGAGCGCGTAAGCTTGAGTTTTCTTGCTACCAATGGCAGCACATCCTCGCCCGAAGGGAAAGTAATAAGCAACTCCCTGGAAAGTATATAAGTATACCCATTTTCTTTGGCCACGGCCTGAATGGCCTGTACTGCTTTGCGACGAACGGGCTCCATTATTTCCTGTTCCTTCTCCTTCCGCATTTGCTGTGCCTGCTCCGGACCAAATTGAGCAGCCTTCAGGTAAGCTTCCCGCAAACGACGCATATTTTCGTTGTGCTGACTACCTGTACCATGCCCCTGCTTATTAAAAGCGCTGTCGACCTCTTTAAAATAAGCATCTCTGATGTCCTGGGCATTTTGCAACAACGCCTTTTCATATTCATCCAGCATTTCATTGGCTTTATGATACTCCGGCATCAGGGTGATCAGTTGCTGCAGGTCAATATACCCCATCTTATATTGGGCGCCAGCCCTGCCTGTTCCCATCAGCAGGATTATGATAAGAACGATGAATGAATAGCGCTTTTGCATATCAGCTATTTTACCTAAGTCAATAAAACCGGGCCATCCGCTGCCGGGAAACACTGGTTTTTAGAACGATTTTCAACGGAGCAAAAAAATCCCGGCACAACAGGTGCCGGGATCAATACATTATTTATTGCCTCAATATTTATGGCTTTTTAGCTGGTGGCGTGGCAGCAGGCGCCGGCGCATCAGTTGGCTTGGTCAGCGTGATATTGAGCTTCTTCGCTGCCAGCGGTAAAATATCGTCGCCGGGAGGAAAAGAAATAAGCTGCTCTTTACTCAATATGTAGGTAAAGCCATTCTCTTTGCCTACCGCCTGAGCGGTTTGCATCGCTTTCTGCTGAATAGGTCCGAGTAATTCCTGCTCTTTTTGTTGCAGCATTTTGGGCGCTTCCTGCTGGCTGAAATTCGCAGCTTTGAGGTAAGCCTCATTCAACTGGCGGCGTTTTACCTGCTTTTGAGCGGGCGTCCATTTAGCTGAATCCGCCACAAACATGCTGTCCAGGCGTTGATAAGACTCCTGGTATTCATTGGCTTGTTGTTGCAGTGCATTTTGATAATCAGCCATATCTGCATTGGCTTTCTTGAATTCAGGCATCGCCACGATCAGTTCCTGCAAACTGATGTATCCAATTTTGTTCTGTGCACTTACGCTGCCGGCAGAGAGCACCAGTGCAAGTACCACGATCACTAGAGAAAAACGCTTTTGCATGTTAGTTGTTTGTAGTTGTTTTTTATGTAAGTCATTAAAAATAGCCTTTTCGCTGCTTTTTACCACAGATGAGGTACCGGTTATTTTAGTTGCATGTCCTTTATAATACCATCAATACGGGCATTTAGTTCGCCATGCACTTTATCAAAATTGCCGGCGTGATCCAGTTTGGTATTCACACTGAAATAGAATTTGATCTTGGGCTCTGTGCCACTGGGACGTGCAGATATCTTACTGCCATCGGCCAGGATGAATTGCAATACATTCGATTTGGGCAATTTGATTTCCCACTCCTCTCCTGTTTGCAGGTTCTTCCCTTTCTTCAATTCATAATCCAGCAGTTGCACCACGGGTGAGCCATTGATGGCTTGTGGCGGATTCTTCCGGTAGGTCTCCATCATATCAGCAATTTCTTTCTGGCCATTCATTCCCTTCTTGGTGATGGAGATCAGGTGTTCCTTGAAGAAACCATATTTCACATAGAGACCGATCAGCTTATCATATAAGGTATGACCTTTATCTTTTTCATAGGCAGCCATTTCACACAGGAAGGCCACGGCAGATACAGCATCCTTATCGCGCAGCTGTGAACCGATCATGAGACCATAACTTTCTTCACCCCCTATTACATAATTCTCAGTAGCTTCTTTTTCCTTGATCAGCTCGGCTATCCATTTGAAGCCGGTAAGTACATTGTAACATTTGATATTGCTTTGGGCAGCAATATTATCGATCATGTCGGTGGTTACAATTGTTTTTACTACCATATCATTGGCCTGTGCAATGCCTTTGGCTTTGCGGGCTTCGATGAGGTAGTTAAATGCCAGTACAGCGGTTTGGTTGCCATTCATGAGCACCCAGTTGCCCTTGTTGTCTTTAATGGCAATGCCTACACGGTCGGCATCAGGGTCTGTACCCAGTAATATATCGGCATCGAGTTCTTTGGCTTTCTTCAGGCCAATGCTCATGGCCTCGCTCTCTTCGGGATTAGGGTATACCACGGTAGGAAAGTTACCATCCGGTACGGCCTGCTCCTGAACGATGGTTACATTGGTAAATCCAAAACGTTTCAGTACTTCGGGCACGAGGGTAATACCAGTACCGTGGATCGGGGTGTATACGATCTTCAGGTCATGCTGTTTGGCAATCACTTCCGGATAGACGCTCAGGCTTTTCACCATCTTGATGTAAGCCTCATCCATATCTTTTCCGATCGCAGAGATATTGGCTTCGCCGCCTTCCCATTGCACATCATCTACAGAAGCGATCTTCTCTACTTCTTCAATTACATTTTTATCATGCGGCGGCACCAGCTGCCCGCCATCATTCCAATAGGCTTTGTAACCATTGTATTCTTTGGGATTGTGGGAAGCAGTACATACCACTCCACCCTGGCAACCCAGGTGACGGATAGCGAAAGACAATTCAGGCGTAGGACGCAAAGCTTCAAACAGGAATACTTTAATACCGTTGGCGCCCATCACATTGGCGACGATCTCGGCAAAAAAACGGCTGTTGTTGCGGCTGTCATGCGCGATAGCAATTCGTACCACACCGCCGGGATATGTTTTTTTGAGGTAGTTGGCAAAACCCTGGGTAGCCATTCCCACCGTATATTTATTCATACGGTTGGTGCCTACGCCCATAATACCACGCAAACCTCCGGTACCAAATTCGAGGCTCCGGTAAAAGCTTTCGGTTAATTCATTGGGATTCTCTGCCTCCATTTTCCTGATCTCCTCTTTGGTGGCCTGGTCGAAATTACCGGTCAGCCATGCACTCACTTTGTCCTTTATTACTGCATCCATAATGGTTCTTTTTATAGTTGGGGGACTAATATCGTTACAATTGGCAATATTACAAAGCAGGGCCACATTTTTATTGTAAATTAGCCGCCAATAAGTTATCATTAAATTTGGCTGTGCTTTCCCTCAAAATATCCATGTTTAAAATACCGGCTGTCCTGATCGGAATATTGGTCACAGGCATGTTGACCGCGCAGGAACCATCCACGCTTAAAAGTGCAACAGCTGCAGCTCCGGCAACACCTGCTTCCTTAGACACGGTTCCCCATACCATCGACTCTTCTTCGTTTCATAAGTATTCCGGCCGGAAATGGCTGGTAGCCGGCGCCCACGTGGCCCTCTGGGGCGGCTCCTATATTGCCCTCAACAAGGCCTGGTATGCGGATTATCCTAAAGAATCGTTCCACTTTTTCAACGACAACAGTGAATGGCAGCAAATGGACAAAGCAGGCCATGTGTGGACGGCTTACCAGATGAGCCGGGCATCGGGTGCGCTGTGGAAATGGGCCGGTTTTAGTGCCTCCAGAAGCGCCTGGCTGGGCGGAATCAGCGGCGTAGCTTACCAAAGTATTATCGAGATACAGGATGGTTTTTCCAGTGAATGGGGCTTTAGCTGGGGCGATATGGCCGCGAATATTACCGGCTCGGCCCTTTATACTACCCAGGAATTGCTATGGCATGAACAAAGATTACAGGTAAAACTGAGCTATTGGCCTTATGATTATAATAGCCCGGACCTAAAAGCCCGGCGCGATCAGCTCTTTGGGAAAAGCATACAGGAAAGAATACTGAAGGACTATAATTCACAAACCTATTGGCTCAGTGCCAATATCCATGCTTTTTTTCCCGATACCAGGCTTCCCAAATGGCTCAACCTGGCCGTGGGTTATTCTGCCGAAGGGATGTTGGGCGGAAATGAAAACAAGTGGGTGGACAAAGGGGGCATAGCGCATAACAGGCCCGACATCGCCCGCACCCGGCATTTCTACCTGAGCCCGGATATTGACCTCACCAGGATAAGAACGAAAAGCAAGTTCCTGCGATCAGCATTCTTTATATTGAATATGATCAAAATCCCCGCCCCTACGCTGGGGTTGAGCACGAAGGGGAAACTACAGGGGCATCTTCTTTATTTTTAAAGGTCAGGTACCCGCTGTGAGGCGT
This sequence comes from Paraflavitalea soli, assembly GCF_003555545.1. Taxonomy (GTDB): domain Bacteria; phylum Bacteroidota; class Bacteroidia; order Chitinophagales; family Chitinophagaceae; genus Paraflavitalea; species Paraflavitalea soli. The sequence continues at coordinate 3,565,644 of NZ_CP032157.1, forward strand.
CGCTACAAAGAAAGGGATTTACTAAGACTTCAATTCCTCCGCCCATTTATCCCGGTCATCGGGGCTGAATTTCCAGGGGGCAAAGTTGTTTTCGATATTGCTGAACATACCGTTCCATTCCTGGGGCGCATTACTTTCCTCCATCACGAGGGAACGGCGCAGTTCGAGGATGATCTCCAGGGGACTGATGCTCACGGGGCATTCTTCCACGCAGGCATTGCAGGTGGTGCAGGCCCTTAATTCTTCGGTAGTGATATAATTGTGCAGTAAAGATTTCCCGTCGTCTTTAAACTCTCCGTTGGCATCGATGTTCCGGCCTACTTCTTCCAGCCTGTCGCGGGTATCCATCATGATCTTACGGGGCGACAGCAGTTTGCCTGTTTGAGTGGCAGGACAAGCGCTGCTGCAACGGCCACATTCTGTACAGCTGTAAGCATCCATCAGGTTGCGCCAGCTAAGGTCCATCACATCTTTGGCGCCAAATTTACCGGGAGGCGCTGCCTCTGTAGGGGCCAGCTCGGGCTGCATGGCATACAATACCTCATTTTGTATTTCAGGCATATTACGCATCTCGCCTTTGGGCAACAAACGGGTATAATAAGCATTGGGGAAAGCCAGTAATATGTGCAGGTGCTTGGAGTAAGGCAGATAATTCAGGAAAGCAAAGATACCCAGGATGTGCAGCCACCAGCAGAAACGTTCAATGCCTACCAACGCTCCATCGCTGAAGCCATTCAGCAGGGGCTGAATCCACTGGGAAATAACAAAATTACCGGTCACATGCTCCGCATAATGCCCATGACCGCGGGCCTGCAATAAGGTATCGGAAGCATTGAGGGTCAGGAAAAGGGTCATCAGGATGATCTCGGTAATGAGGATGTAGTTGGCATCACTCCGGGGCCATCCATCGAGGTCATGGCTGATAAAACGTTTTAATTTCATGATATTCCTGCGCACAAGGAAGGCCACACAAACAGCCAGCACGCCAATGGCCAATATTTCAAAGGCATTGATGAGGAAGATGTAAAAGCTACCCAGGGGGGCGGCAAAAAGGCGGTGGGTGCCCGCTACTCCATCGATGAAGATCTCGAGTACTTCAATATTGATGATGATAAAACCTGCATAAATAATAAAGTGCATGAGGGCCACCAGGGGGCGGCGGAACATCTTTTTCTGACCCAGGGCCAGCAGGAATACATTTCTCCAACGGTCGGCAGGATGATCATAGTAATTCTCCTCCTTACCCAATAGAATATTTCTACGGATGGCCATAGCCTTGCGCGTAAACAGCCAAACGGTGGCGACAGCCGCAATAACAAACAAGATCTGCTGCAGGTAAGACATGCATTTGATAGATTGGTCACCGCTAAGATATGCCTTATGTGCGAATTAGGTAATGTGTGGGGCGAGAAGCATAAAATTATTAGTTTTGGCAAAACTTCAGCATGGCAAAGAACTACATCCTGGATGCAGATACAGCTAACAGGAAGATGCAACGGATGGCCTACGAGATTGTAGAGAATAATCTCGATGAGCGCCAGTTGATCCTGGCCGGTATCCGGGAAAGCGGCAGTGTGATAGCCCGCAACATACAGCAACTGCTGAAGCAGATCAGTAACCTACCCACAGAACTGATCACGATATCGCTGGATAAAAAGAAACCCGAAGAAGTGCTGATCACCCCTAGCATAGACTTTACCGATAAAGTGGTGATCATTATTGACGATGTAGCCAACAGCGGTAAGACGCTGCTGTATGCCATGAAACCTTTACTGGCCTTTCATCCCCGTAAAATACAGACGCTTGCACTGGTAGAACGTACGCACAAAACCTTTCCGGTGAGCACTGATTATGTAGGTTTGTCGGTAGCCACTACTTTGCAGGAACATATTTTTGTAGAAACAACCGGCGACGCGGTGACTGGCGCTTATATGGAGTAATGTTTACAGCTGTTCCGCCGGATCTTTATGCCGCCACATCTTCCATCCCTGGATAAGGGCGGTTAAGGTAAAGATGCCGCCGATCACCCAATTCAATACATGCTGGTTGGCATTGAGGCGGTCAACCATCAAATGGCCGCCGAAGATGAAAACGCAATGCCCAATAAAGGTACCGATACCAATGCCCAGGATATAGGCATTGTAATGGTCATTGCGGGGCAGCAATACTTTTTTGGTAAATAATACGGTACTCCAGCCAAACCAGAAAGGTATCTGCATGGGGTTAACAGCGCTCATGGTCATGCCCAGTAAAAAGCGGTGCATGGTACTGCTGAGAATAACGTTCTTACCTTCACCGGAAGGATGGGCGGCTGCAATGAAGGTGGTAACCGCCAATGCCACAATAATGAGCAGGGTGAGCCATTCGAGCCAGCGGAATAATTTCTTCTGTTTCCGCACCCAATCCATCGCTACCAGCGACAGTCGCACATAGACCATCTCCACCAATAAGACGCCGAGGGCAAAATAGAGTGCCGGCCGTACGCCATCGGTTACTGATATCTGCATGGCAGCCACAATGAGGGTACCTAAGGGCAAAGTGCCCAGGAAACTTATAAATAAGCCTGTGCCAAGGATGCGTAGCAATTTCATTTCGAATGTTGAATATAGGGAATAGGGTGCGCTTACTTACTTGGGCATAGCCGCCAGCCTCACGGACCACTCTTTGTTTTCCCGGAACATTTGTACCCCTTCTTTCCAGCTAAGATAAGGATGCCCTTTCCGGTGATTCATCCGGCTTATACGTGCCAGGATAATCCAATGCCGGATTATTTCTTTCCAGGCAAAAAACAAAGAATGACGGGGATCATAAATATGAGTAGGCTCGGCGCCTGCGCCATTTACTTCAATGATGGCAAAGTTGCGTCCTTGTTTCAAATCTTCCAAACTATCATACCGGATATCCAGGCGGCCAAAATAAAACTCGGGTATCTGCTGGCAAATAGCATCGATGGTTGCCTGCAATGCCTCATCCACCAGATGGGAATGATCGAGGAAGAGGGAACCCCGGGCATGGTTGCCATAAGGCGACACGATCTTCTTCTCCCCTGCCAGCAACACTTCCTGCAATCCTTCGCCATGCATATTTTCCAGGCTGTCCATATACATCAAAGCCCGTTTATCCTGGCGCAACAACTGGCTGATGGTATGCCGCCCATCGCCGGTAACGGATAAGAACTCTTTTTTAACGATGCCAGTTACAAAACCCGTTGGCGCATCAGGATAACGGCAATAGAATATACCCACTTCATTTTTCCAGGGCACATATTCCTGGATGTGGAAGTCGAGACAGGCCTTCGCTACATAATTGAGTACAGCTTCTGCGTCTGCCAGCACCTTTACGCCACGGCCACGCCCGCCTACATTGGGCTTGCCAATCAGGGGAAATGCCAGTCCATGGCGCATCAATTCATTGAGTACAATATGCCCGTTGGCAGGGATGGCAAAAAAAACGGTCTTTGGATGGTATTGATCAGGTATGAGGTTGGCCACTTCCTCTTTGGATTCATTGAGAAATCCGCCATTCTTAATGCGTGGATTGGAGGCGGCAAAGAAAAACAGGGACCGGGCGCGTAAACAAAGGAAGAACCAGACAGGATAGATCCATATATAAACTGCCGGAAAACTCCAGTACTCCCAGTTAAACAGTCTTATGAAAAAAGGTCGGTGCAGGATTCTTTGGAAAACATTCATTATCGGCCTACCATTGGTTTTTCAATTGCTAATTCCTGCGCAAAAGTCTGGTTATTTTTTACATCCAGGTAATTCATTGTGAAGGAGTGGTCGGTAATGGCCATGGAAGTGACGCTTACGGTAAATACTTTGCCATCGCGGTTCATCATCAGGTCATTCTTTTCATCGCCATCGCCGGTAAACTGGTGAAAGTGTAAGATATCCTCCTGGAAGGGTGTCCCCTGCTTCCGGAGCCAGGTTTCAAACCAGTTCCGTCGCTTTAAGATCACATCATTATTGTATAAGGTAACCGATGACCAAATATGTGGAACCCGGGCATCCAGGGCCTGTTCATATTTCAATACGCCATCCCAGCGGCATTCATACAAACGGCTGTCTTCCCAGATAATAGCAGTAAACGGTTCTATATTTTCCAGGGAGGCGGTCAGAAAGTAATGATAAGGCATGGTGCTGTTGATCAATTCCAGCAGAATGAGTCCCCTGCTTTTGCGATAAGGCGGTTGCGGGGCATGTGCTACCCAGCCGCCATTGAGGAATACAATGGCATTGCCATTTTCATGGGCAGCTATCCAGGTACCACCTGCATCAGCATCTTTGGGAAATAAAATTCTGCCGGAGGGAAAATCATACACAGCTGGCGGCAGCGCAGGGGAACGCCCCTGTTTCTCATCACGATTGGAGGTAAGATATACTTTACCGGGCGCCGGAATAAAAGTTACTGTGCACATTGCTTTTTATACTTGACCGTAGATGAAGCAACTCCAAAATTGTCGGGCAGGGTAATAGAGGTAGCCTCTGTTAATCCTACGCGGATGAGTGCCATATGGTGAATGGTATGTTCCAGGTTGTAAGCTATTTCCCGGAAATAATTGGTAGCGATGGTAATGGGTTCGGCAGAGTGATCATCATACGTAGCCTCCAGGATGAGTTCCTTATTGGGCTTTCCCAGGCCATTGTGTATTTCCAGCAGCAGACTACTGGCCAGGGCCTTATCCGTTTCAATAAACTGGTCGCGTTTTCTTTTTTCGTAGTTCACCACACCATGATCATAGCCCTTTTCCAGGCATTGGTACAATTCGATCACATGACGCACGTGCTGCCCAATGGTATTATTGAACAATGTTTTGCATGGCTGAACATACTCTTGCTGAGAGATCTGCTCTAATGACTCAGCAAGCTGTACGAATACCGTATTGACAGCTTGTTGTAATTGCATCGGTCGGTTTTATTAGTTACAAATTAACACTATTTAAGCAACGGCCCATCGCTCTAACTGATTTTTAATCAACACCTCATGCACATTACACCCTTTTGGTAAGCACCCGGAGGAATACCGTCAGTTTATCTGAGATAGTACTCGTGCGGCCTACAAGAAAAGGTTTTCTGCGCATACCTAACTTTCCTTCCAGCCAGTAACCGCCAGTGGTGGGTGTAACGGTAAAGGGGAAAGAAATCGGCAGGGATATGCTCTTGATAGTCAAGGTACCTTCCATAAAAAATGTGCCAGCCTTTCTGCCAGGCACAACTTTCGTAGATACGAATTTTATGTGGGGATAGTTCTTAACATCAAAAAAGACTTCCTGGCGTAAATGGTCGTCCCGCTTCTCATTGCCGGTATTCACTGAAGCAGCACTTACCTGCACCTCAAATACGCTTTTCTCAGGCTGAGCGGGATCAAATACAATCGCACCCTGCAACCCGCTAAAAGAACCTTTGACTTTTATGCCCAGGTTCTTAATGGAAAAATTGATGCTGGAGCTATCATCAACCGGAACATATGTTTGCGCATGCAGCACTGTAAACCAAACAATGCCCGCCAATAACACAACTATCTTTCTGACCATACAACTCTTTCCTGTTTCAATAAAAATATCCATCAAAGATCACTGTGATGATACCTTTCATCATAATCATGGCCCCTCTCTTATTTTTTCCGGGCCACCACATGCAAGATAATGCTCACACTATCGGCAATGGTATTGCTGCCTCCCACTTTAAAATCGTGTCGGTTGACCCTGAAATTTCCGTCAAATACATATCCATTTTCGGTGGCTGTTGCTGTAAAAGGGAAGCCGATATCTTTGGTCACGTTCCTGATCGTTAGCTTACCCACGAGGTAGAAGCTACCGGTCTGATCTGCAGCAGTGACCCGGCTACTGGCAAAACTGATGCGTGGATACTGTTTTACATCGAAATAATCTTCTCCGCGCAGGTGGTTATTGCGTAGGTTGATGCCTGTTTCAATAGAAGCAGCATCCACACTCACATTAAAATTGCTGGAAGGCGGGTTGGTTGCATTAAACACAATGACACCCTGCAAGCCGGTGAAAGTACCGGTAACGGCCAATCCAAAGTTTTTGACCTTAAACTTAACACTCGACCCATTATCGGCCGGTATATACTCCTGGGCATAAAGAAAAAGTCCTGCCAACATCCCAATTATCAGTAATAATCTTTTTTTCATATCCGTCTTTTATCTATATACGGAAGATGGAGGGGATCAGGCTGCCTCACGGCCGCATCAACCTGTTTCTTAGCGTTGTTTTAACTTAAGCAACTGAAAAACCTGTGCCCGGTAAATAAATAGCAGGAGAAGGCAACAGGTAAAAGCAATCAGCGCATAGGTAAACAACACGGCATCACCATCGAATACAATACCCAGTTTGGTGAGGTGAAAGAAAAGGGCGCCGGCCATTAATCCCAGCCCCAACCCTGCCCCATATACCGTGGTACGTGGGACCAACAGGAGCATGGAGGCGATGAGCTCCAGCACACCTGTACCAATACGCCCCCAGGGCTCCATACCTAATTCGGTGAATAACTTTACGGACTGAGGATGTGCGGTAAACTTAAAATAAAGGGTTTGTAACATGATCAGGGCAGCCAGCAGGCGTAATACCCAGGTGACTATAGTGAGCGGTTTCATGATGATCGTTTTAAGGAATACAAAGACATTGTTTTGCTATTCTTACTGTCGTATACTTATTTGTATTTCGTCCAGTTATTGTCTGCCTGCTTTTTGAGGTTCACCTCGTCTTTATTCCAGCTGGTGAGGGTATTGTTGAAAAACCTGTTGTAAAAGAGGTACAGTTTTCCATCCAGCACCTTGAAGGTTTTGGGGTCAACTTCCACTTTTTCGCCCTTGGCGCCCATAGCATAAGCGCACCAGCCGCCATATTGGGGTTCGTATTTTGCGGGGTCTTTCTTAAAAGCTTCTTTATTGCCTGTAGTAGAAAAATAATAGGTGATGCCCTGGTGATACAAGGAATTGTCTTTACTCCCTTTCACTGCCTTTCCCAGGGTAAAATATGCTACGGGATCATACCCCTGGATAGCCAGACCATCTTCTATGTTAAATTGTTTCTTCCGTTCGGGAGTGGCATCCTGTGAAAAACCGGTTAGAGCCAGCAGAGAGATGCCCATTAATAGTAGAAGCTTTTGCATGACGAGTTGTATTTTGTTATTTGTATACCAAAATTACCTGCGCCTGCTGCGGCCAATTTGTCAACTACCCGACATTTGCCAGCTTTTGCAATTTTTTCACATCCGGGAATGATATCTCCTGCCTGTTATAGACCAGCAGGCCATCAGCAGCCAGTTCATTGATCAGGGTGGTAATGGTTTGGCGGCTGGCCCCGATCAGTTGTGCAATGTCTTCGTGGGTAAGGTAGTTGGGAATATGGAGGGCCCCCGCGGACTGCTCATCCTGGTGTTGCAGGGCCAGTTGCCACAGGAAACTCACCAGCCTTGTTTTCACATCTTTGTTCAGCAAGTTGACCAGCCTGGTTTCAATGGTGCGGAGCTTGGAGCCTACCTGTTTGGTGTATTTGAGGGCCAGCTCAGGCTTTTTGGCCAGTAATTGCCCGAAAGATTCGATGGTAAAGGCGCAAAGGCTCACATCGTGCTTATAGGCCTGGGCAAATTCGCCCTGCAGGTTGTTGCGTTCCAGCGTAAGCTGTCCGAATATTTCTCCTTTTTCGATGATCTCTTTGATCACTTCATTGCCCTGTTCGTCGATATAACCAATGCGAACATGGCCTTCTTTAATAAAATAGAGTTTATTGTGATGAAAGGCCTCAAAGTAGATAAACTCTCCTTTCTTCGCTTCAATGAAATTATGCACTACATTCAGCGCCTCATATTCTTCATCAGAAACATGGCGCCATAGGTCATAGCGGCGTATCAGCAATAATTGATCTTCAGACAGCATGAAAAGCGGGGATTGTAATTCAAATGTAGTGAATGTTCCGGGTTCGGAGTTTTGCAGTAGATTTACACCCAAATTATCATTGGCATGCAGGTACCAACAATGGCTGAGATGATGGCCAGCGGAAAAACACCGGATATATTGTTTTGGGTAGGATGTGCGGGCAGTTTTGATCAACGCGCCCAGAAGATCACGAAGGCTTTCGCCACCATTCTCTCTAAAGTGGGCATTAATTATGCCATTATGGGCAAGGAAGAAATGTGTACCGGCGATCCTGCACGCCGTGCCGGTAACGAATTCATGTTCCAGATGATGGCCTACCAGAACATCCAGTTGCTGAATGGCTATGGCATTAAAAAGATCGTTACTACCTGTCCCCACTGCTTCAATATCTTCAAGAATGAATATCCCGGATTGGGAGGCACTTATGAAGTGATCCACCACACTACCCTGCTGCAGCAATTGCTGGATGAGGGCAAGATCGTATTGCAGGGTGGCGGGCCTTTCAAAGGCAAGCGCATTACGTACCACGACAGCTGCTATCTTGGCAGGGCCAATGATATTTATGAAGCGCCCCGCAAGGTGCTGGAAGCCCTGGATGCTGAACTGGTGGAAATGAAACGCTGCCGCAGCAAAGGCCTGTGTTGCGGAGCCGGCGGCGCCCAGATGTTCAAAGAAGAAGAAAAAGGCACCATCCGCATCAATATCGAGCGCAGCAATGAAGCCCTCGACACAGGCGCCAGTATCATCGCTTCTGCCTGTCCTTTTTGCAATACCATGCTGACCGATGGCGTAAAGAACAAAGAGCAGGAACAAAATGTACAGGTAGTGGATGTGGCCGAACTGATAGCCCAATCCATGTAGTGGCAGCTTTTCGTATCTTTACGGCATGAACTGGAATTATCAATCAATGTTACCCGAGGATTTTGCACCCGATTCCCGTGTTTGGATTTATCAAAGCAGCCGCCTGTTTGCGATGAGCGAAGCTTTGCAGATAGAAGACCTGCTCAATGATTTTGTAAGCCATTGGAAATCACATGGCACTCCTGTGAAAGGATTTGGTACGCTCCTTTTCGGTCAGTTTATTGTACTGATGGCCGATGAGAACGCTACGGGCGTGAGTGGTTGCAGCACAGATAGCTCTGTTCGCCTCATCAAGCAAATTGAAGAACTCTATAAAGTACAGTTGTTTGACCGCCAGCTGCTGGCCTTCCAGGTAAAAGAAAAGGTACAGCTCCTTCCCCTCCCCCAACTGCAGCATGCTGTTGACAACAACTTTATCACCCCCGATACGCTTTACTTCAACAACCTGGTGCAAACCAAAGAAGAGTTGGAAAACAAGTGGATGGTACCGGTAAAGGACAGCTGGCTTACCCGCCGGATCGCTATCAAGGCGTAGCATACAAACATCTTACTAATTGTTAAAGTCTACGGGCTGTTAATTACCTTAACAGAACCTTAGAAGGAGGCATTGTAGCTTTATGGAAACCCATCCATATGCTAAAATTCTACCTGTTACCGGTCACCGCCGGCCTATTGTTATTGATTACCTCCTCCTGCCAGAAACGACATGATCCCAACAATGGCACCATCCTTCGACAAACAGTAATTGACCGGCCAAGCACCGGAATAGTAGCCACCAACTATGTGTACAATGAAGGACATGACCTGGTGCGGTTACATATGGTGACCAACCCGGGCGAGCGGAATGAACGCAAGGAAGCGTTGGTGATAGAAATGAACCAGGAAGGCTACCTCCTCAGGTCTTATTATGCAGAGCCAGGCAACAGCGCCTACAATATAGAAGAATATACCTATCGAAGGAAGCTCCCTGACACCGTTGTGTCGACCATTACTATCTATCGCTTCCTGCCGCCAGCTTATACCCGGCAGGTGATACTGGATAAATTGCAACGCGTCATCAGCGACAGTATCCGCACCATTGCCAATGGGGACATAAACTTTTCTACTTATACATGGGATGCAAATGGCAATCTGGCTATCCAAAGGACCGGCCTGTTGGTAAACGGGATCCTCAGGGACAGCAGCAAGGTCATTTATACCTACGATACCCGCCGCAATCCCTTGCGGGGCTTCGGCGTACCGTATTACCTGGCCACCCGCGATGCTACGGTATTTAATACCGATAATGTACTCACCTGGGATGATGGCCAATTCCGTTATACCTGGCAATACAAGTACAATATCAATGACCTGCCCCTGGAGCGGATGCTACCCATTGCCAGTGGCCAAAGGAAACATAGCTTTTATTACCGGTAACTTGTTGGTACACAATGGTCAGCTGTTTGAAATTGGCTGGGGCGCTGTGACGGACAATATCTACGTTACGGGCAAACTATGGAACAATATTTACCAGGTCAGTTTCCCGCATTAACAATTGATCAGGGATAAACGGGCAGGGATAAATTTTTCCCTATCCTCCTGCTGTGCCGGCAGCTGCCGATTTTCTATCTTTATATCAAATAGGCGACCTATGTACGAACGCAAAATACCGGAAGACCTGGACTGTGGCATCATCCTTACCATGAAGGTTTTGGGCGGCAAATGGCAACCCTGTATTATCGATGCCATCGACCGCGGCATCAGGCGCCCCAGCGAAATGCACCGCTACCTCACTACTGCCAGTGCCAGAGTCATTAACATGCAGTTGAAGGAACTGGAACAATATGGCATTATTTACAAGAAGATATACAACGGCATACCCCTCAAAGTAGAATATTACCTTACTGCCCTGGGCGAGAGCATACTACCCGTGATCACCGCCATTGATAAGTGGGGGTTAGCCAACCGGGAACAAATAAAAAGCCGCATCTTGTCCATAGAGGAAGAACAACCAGCAATTGTTGAATAGGGACTTCCAGGCGGCATCCAAAATTCCAGTCTATACGCTTCATCAAAAAGTAAAACAGATCAATCCCTTTTACAGCAGGCAACGTATATAGTATATACATCAACTATAAACAGCTTGCTATGAGGCCGCTCCTTTCCGCCATTTTGTTGTACCTGGCAACGACCTTTCAGACTATGGGCCAATGTGTACCGCCTGTTCCGCCACCCGTTATTGCCTGCGGCACAGGGACTCCCCTGGCTGATGGTGTAAGTATCAATGCCGGGCAAACCTACTTTTTTAATGGTGTGGGCGGCTCCTTCTCCAATATCACTGTCAATGGTGGAACCTTATTGTTGTGCGGTTCTGTGACCATTACGAATGTCAACGTCAACAGTGGTACTGTGGTGATCAATGCCGGAGCTTCCGTAACCTTCAACGGCAATTTCAATGCGGGCACCAATAATTTCTTTAATGCAGGAACTGTCGTATTCAATCTTAACGTGGCTGTTCAGGGAACCAATACATTTGTATACAATGCGTCTACTGGTTCTATAACCATCAATGGAACCCTGGCCGTTTTCAATAGCGGATTGTTCATCAACAACGGTACCGCCATCGCCAACGATATCCTCATCAACAGTGGCGCATCCATATGCCTGGGGCCCAATTCAACCTCACATACTGCCAGTATTACCAATAACCAAACTAATGTGGTGACGGTGCCAACAGGCACGGCTTGTGTAAGCTACAGCAACAGCTTCACTGGCAATAATCCCATTACAGCTACTTCCAGCTTAAAAATTTGCCAGATGCCCGGCGCCAGTGCGCCGGTGCCTGCAGTGCCAGGCGCCGCCATCATTACGGCCAACTGTACCTCCTGCTCAAGCTTGTTAAGCGTACTTCCCTTGAAATTACTATCCTTCAAAGGAAGGTACACAACAGAACAGGCTTACCTGGAATGGACAACGACCTGGGAAGAGCACCTTCGATCTTTCATTATTGAACACAGTGAGAACGGCCAGGCTTTTAATTCCATTGGCGAAGTAAAGGCACACAATCAACCTTCCACCTATACTTTCACCTCACCCATCCACGGTGATGGCTATTACCGGTTGAAAATGGTGGACATCGATGGCAGGTTCACTTTATCTTCTGTTGTCAGGTTGAAGGCCACTACGACAGGGCTTCAACTCACTATCTTATCCAATCCTGTTACCCAATCCTATGCGGAGGTATCTATCGCAGTAGCAAAAAGTCAGCTGGGCTACCTGGTGATCATAGACAATATGGGAAGGCCCGTTAAGAAAACACCGGTATCCCTGACAACGGGCACTAATAATTTCCGGCCCGACCTCAACGGCATGGGCGCTGGTAATTACTTCCTGTACTTCGAGGGCAAGCTGGATAAAACCAGTCCTGTCCGGCTGGTCAAATTATGATCCATGGCTATCGTGGTATGATCAAACAAACTCGCGCAGCTGCCTGGTATGTGCGTCACTGGTCCACCAGTCTTCTACGGAAAAACTGAGGGTATGGTCTCCCCCTATCAAATGATCCATATGCCTTACGCTTATAATTGTTGTATTACCTGCATCACGTCATTGCGGCCCCAGTGCTCTATGTATTGACCGTCCTTCACACGTACGAAATCCATCACGTTGAAAGTGACCTTTTTCCCGGTAGGCGCATGTCCCATGATCTCGCCAGTATGCGTGGCATGAAAGGTTTTGCGGGTAGCTACCAGGTCCCCCTCCGCTATCATATCATGGATCTCGATGCGCAAGCCGGGAAATCCCTTGTGCAGCATGCCAATAAAATGGATCAGTCCGCTTACATCTTTGGCTACGCCGGGTGCGGCAGTATGGTTCACAAAAGAATCAGCCACCAGCTCTTTCAGCACTTCCACGTTATTCTTCTCCAAAAACTCCCTGTTGAAGCGAAGTACTACCTGCTTAATATCGTCTGTGGGCATAAGTATAGATTTTGTATTTTCCCTGCAAAGGTGAATAATTTTGAGTTAACCGTTTGTAAACGGCCATGTAATCATAGATTTACTTTTATTATTTTGCAAGCGACCTACACTTATATTATTTCCCATGTTCCAATTCAATAAAAGATATTTCCTCCTGGCGCTGCTGCTTTTTGTAATAGAAGTGCTTATCGCACTGTATGCACATGACCCGATTGTGCGTCCCTATGTGGGGGATGTGCTGGTGGTAATCCTGCTGTATTGCCTGGTAAAGTCTTTTTTGAAAACGCCGGTAGTCCCAACGGCCATCGCGGTATTACTCTTTGCTTACCTCATAGAAACCTTACAATACTTTCAGATTGGGCATCGCCTTGGACTTGAGCATTCTCAAGTGGCCATGACCATTATTGGCAATTACTTTCAATGGATCGACCTGATCGCTTATACAGCAGGGGGCGCTATCGTACTATTCATTGAAACAAGAAGAGCAGGGAATCGGGTACGCGGGCAGGCTGGCGGCTCCGATCACTGATGTATTTCTTTTATGCTTATCTTTATGGCCTTCCAACCACTCAACCTGCCGGAGCGCTCTGCTGCGCAGGCCCCACTTACAATTATTCATTTATTCCACTGTTTTAAACAAGCCATCAAAACATGAAAAGTATTGTTTGTATCCGTATCGTCTTAGCCGGACTGCTATCATTATCCGGCATTTATTCTGTGCAAGCCCAATCTACACCAGAAGAATTGAGCAAAGTGATCCTCCAAAAAGACAGTCTCTTCTGGAAAGGTTATAATGATTGTGACACCTCCCTCACAGGCCAGTTCCTGGCAGCAGAAATAGAATTCTTCCACGACAAGGGAGGCATTACCAAGGGAAGGCAGGCCATGCAGGAAAGCCTTAAAAAGAACTTGTGCAGCGACAACAATTACCGGTTAAGAAGGGAAGCCATACCAGGCACTGTAAAAGTATATCCCCTTGCCAAAAACAACGAGATCTATGGCGCCATTATGGTGGGTGAGCACTACTTCTACGTCACTAAAAACGGCAAACCTGAATTCCGGGATGGCCATGCCAGCTTCAATCACCTGTGGTTAAAGAAGGATGGAGAATGGAAAATGGAGCGCATCCTGAGCTATGATCACCATGAAGCGGCTCCTGATGCCAAAACACCCATTAAACTACCTGCTGCTGTGCTTCGCCAATATGCGGGCCTGTACAAAGGTCCACAAACAGATAGCCTGCTGATCCGCGACGAAAAGGGAGTCCTCGTGATGATCTCCAGGAATAAAAAGACCACTATCTATCCCGAATCGGCCAATACGTTCTTTATGAAAGAGCGCCCCATTGTTTTTGAATTCATCCGCGACACTAAGAAAAAAGTAACCAGCCTACGGGTAATGGAACATGGGGCATTGGCGGAGGAATTGACGCTGGTGAAGTAAAATGACGCCCACTCAATCCGCTTCCGCGATATTCCGGAGTGCCACCAGGATACCCTTCAGTGATTGTGGCGCAAAGACCTGTGGACGGTTGTCTTCGTGTATAATTTGAATATGTGTGATGCCGTCTTGCTGTGTGAGCACATAACTGGTGATGGTATAGTTTTCTATTTTGTCTTCCTGGTTGGGCCTCGGTGTAAATAAATTGTATTTGACCAGTTCATTGGGGCGCAGGTCCAAGATGGTGCCCCATTGCTCCAACATTTTCCCCTCGTATTCTGCACTGAAACGGATGGCGCCTCCTACCTGCCAGTCGGTGGTCAACAACTTTCCATATTGCCATTGCTTTACCAGTTCGGGTTGTGTAAGCGCATCAAAAACTTTGGAAGCAGGTGCTTTTATATTAATGTTGGATGTATAGGTGGCCATGGGTAAATATGATTGATCGATTTTGCTAAGATTCTTTCCAGACAAAGCAGATCTACAATTCTTTGCTTCAATTGTTCACCCATTTGGAAGAAAAGAGGGTCGCTCACCAAAATTTCCTGAGCCTTATTTAAAAGCGTCTCGCTATTCACTATTCACATTAAAATTGCAACACAAACGCAGTACCCTCGCCTTCTACCGAGTTTACGTGGATATGACCGCGATGCAGCATCATGATCTGCTTACACAAACTAAGACCAATACCGCTGCCGCTCTTTTTGGTACTGAAAAAAGGAATGAAGATCTTATCGATGAGTTCTTCCGGCATACCGATGCCGTTATCGGCCACCTTGATCACCGTTTTACGGTTGGAGGCCAGGTAAGAAGATAAAATAATTCTTGGTTCGGCCTGGTCCTTCACTGCTTCCATGGCATTCACCACCAGGTTGATGAGCACCTGTTCTACCAGGCTGGTATCAGCTTCCAGCATGAGGTCGGGATCTTTGAGGATGATCTCCATCTCGATGTTCTTCTGGCTCAGCGTAGGTTCCATCAGTTGGTGCAGGTTCTCAAACAGGTCGCGCACATACACTTTCTTTACATTAGGCGCCGTGATCTTATTGAGGTTACGGTAGGTCTCTGCAAACTTCAGCAGGCCTTCACTCCTTCTCTTGATGGTATCAATGCCCAATTCAAGATCTTCCAGCTGACCACCCCGGTTATCCATCGACCCCACGGATTCCTGCAAACGCAGTTTCAAAGTAGCCGCCAGGGAAGAAATAGGCGCAATAGAATTCATGATCTCATGGGTCATTACACTCAACAGCTTTTGCCAGGCCTTGGATTCTGTTTCATCCAATGCCTCATTCACATTCTGAAAAGCAATGAGTTTATACTTGATCCCTTCGGTTTGAAAGGCGGTAGCTGAGAGCAATATCTTCACTGCATTTTTATCCGGGTGGGCCGTAGCGATCTTGCTATCACCGGGTTTTAAGATGAGCACCTGCCGGTATAGATCACCATCGCGCTTGGATAAGGAGTGAATGGTCTTGAGGTAAGGCAAGGCCAACATCCTTTTTAATGCCTCATTCATCCACACCACTTCTCCCCCATCCTCCTTGAACATCAGGATACCGGTATCGATCAGTTCCAGTATTTTTTGCAGGTACTGGTATTGTGTCTCCTTTTCTTTACTGATCACTTTGAAGGTGGAGTTGATCTCATTAAACCCTTTCCGGAGAGGCTGTAACTCCACCGGAGCATGCTTTACATCAAAATAGCGGGAAAAATCACGGTAGTGCACAGACTCTACAAACTGGTCCAGCTCATCGTGCGCCTTGCGCTGAAAACGATAAAACTCTATCACCTGGTAAATGATCACCGGCAACATGATCACCAGGTAAATAAACAGCTGGTTCACGATCAGGAACGCCGTAGCAGTTAAGCTCACCAGCAATAAAAATACCCGGCTCAGTATGCGCCATTCTATATTTCTGAAATCCATCATAAATCCGTTTCGGGTTTAGCGTTCAGCGTTTTGGGTTGCTCCGCAATCTGATCGTCAAAACCGCTATTCATCAGCGACTTCTGACATTCAGAACACGAAACACGAGACCTCAAACACGAAACATCAAATATCATATTTACTAAGCCTTCTGTACAAAGCTGTTCTCGTTAACCCTAGTTCCTTTGCCGCTTTGGTGATATTGCCATTGTGCTTCTCGATCACGCGCAGAATGGTATTTTTCTCCACCGAGCTCAGTTTGAGTTCATCGGGCTCCGAATCTACCACAACAGAGGATTCAATGGGCGAAAAGATGAGGTCACTAGACTGCAATACATTGCCATCGGCCATGATCACCGCCCTTTCGATGGTATATTGAAGTTCGCGAATATTACCGGGATAATGGTATTGGAGCAACTTATCCATCGCCTTGGTATCAAATTCCAGCACGGGCTTCAGGTATTTATTACTGTAGAGCCGGCTGAAATGTTTGGCCAGCAAAATGATATCAGTTTCCCGTTTGCGCAAAGGTGGTACCATGATCTCAACGGTATTGATCCGGTAAATAAGGTCTTTCCGGAAACGGTTCTCATTGGCCAGCTCTGCCAGGGGCACGTTGGTGGCACAGATCAACCTGATATTGATAGGAACGGCATCGTTGGTTCCCAGGCGGGTAACCTGCCGGTTTTGGAGTACGCTCAATAATTTGGCCTGCTGGTGCAGGGAAATATTGCCGATCTCATCCAGGAACAGGGTGCCGTTGTTGGCTCCTTCAAAGCGTCCCACCCGGTCTTCCCGGGCATCGGTGAAAGCCCCTTTTTTATGACCAAACAGTTCACTTTCAAACAGGCTTTCCGTCAAAGCGCCTACATCCACCTTTACAAAAGCCTTGTCGGCACGCAGTGATTGCTGGTGGATAGCCTTGGCTATCAGGTCTTTACCCGTTCCATTCTCCCCCAGGATGAGAATATTGGCATCGGTAGGTGCAATTTTCTCGATCTTATAGAAAATATCCTGCATGATCTCCGATTCGCCCAGCAATTCCTTGCCGATGATGGAATCATTATTGATAGACGGGCCGGCAGCGGCCTTACCCGTACCCTTTCTTTTCAGGGCCTCCTTGATGGTAATGATGAGCTTTTCATTGTGCCAGGGTTTCACCACAAAATCGGCAGCGCCTTCCTTCAGGGAACGCACGGCCAGGTCTATATCTCCATAGGCTGTGATCATGATCACAGCCGCTTCAGACTTGAATTCCTTCACTTTATTGAGCCAGAAAAGCCCTTCATTGCCCGTATTAATGGAGCTGGTGAAGTTCATGTCCAGCAGGATCACGTCAAAAGTTTGTTTGGATAACAGCCATCGCAGGTTTTCGGGGTTCTTTTCTGTCACCACTTCTTTGGCCTCCGTCTTCAACAACAACCGTACGGCTGTCAAAACATCGGTATCATCATCAATAATTAAAACACTGGCATTTTTAAGTAACATAATTGGAAAAAATAAATATTGAGTTGGATGCAACAAAACCCAACTACAATTATACCATAAATACAAAGGCATGGCAAACAATTTTTTACGCAAAAAGACGGTCCAAAGCCAACTGTATCGAAAGCGGACAGTAGTTGTAGCGGTAACGAACAGATTCGTACATATCAGTGGGCTAAGGTTCTGGAAATCATAGGCATTGCATTCTGGCACGTTGTTGCTTTCATAGTTCGGCAATTAGGTATTTCTCATGTGATTGTTATTGTGGTCATCCGGCCATCAGCCAGCCGGATGACTTTTTTTAAAAAAGCTAAATTCTAAAAAGTTTATACCGTGGATAGAGTCATTGCCAAAAAGAAATGGACAACCAAGAAGTTACTGACCATCGGGGGCATCGTAGCCCTGGCGGGTTTGATTGCCGCCAGTATTTATTTTACCTCCGGCAAAAAACGCCTGAATGTAGATACAGAACGCATTACGATCAGTGAAGTAAAGAAAAGCGCCTTCCAGGAAACCATTCCTGTTAATGGCGTGGTACTGCCCATCACCACCATTTACCTCGACGCCACAGAAGGTGGCCGGGTGGAAGAAAAGTACGTAGAAGATGGCACGGTGATGAAAAAAGGCCAGCCCATCCTGCGCTTGTCCAACCCCGACCTGGCCCTCAACCTGGTAAACCAGGAAACATCGGTGTACAACCTGCTCACACAGATGCAGATCGCCAACAACAATGCCCAGCAAAATACCGTCACCAAGCTCAACCAGATGACAGATGTAGAAAACAGCCTGAAAGAAGCAGAGCGGGTGTACAACCTGAATAAAAAGCTCTTTGCCCAGAAAGTGATCGGCGAACAGGAATTCCGCCAGTCTGAAAATGCCTACAATTACCAGATACAGAAGAAAAAACTGACGGCCGAGATCCTGCGCCAGGACTCAGTGTCCACCAATCAGCAAATAACCCAGGCCCGCCAGCTCTATGTAGGATCACAAAACGCCCTGGACCTTACCCGCAAAAAGGTAGGTGACCTGATCGTGCGCTCACCGGTAGACGGACAGTTGACCTCACTGGATGCCGAGCTGGGCCAAAATAAGAATAAAGGCGAGCGCCTGGGTCAGATCGACGTATTAAGCGGATTCAAAGTAAGGGCCGATATTGACGAACATTACCTTTCCCGCATCTACAATGACCTGACCGGCACTTTCGAATTTGCCAACAAGACGTATAAGCTGCGCATTGTGAAGGTTTATTCTCAGATCACCGCCAGCCGGTTCCAGGTAGATATGCTGTTTGTAGGAGAAGTGCCCAAAGGTATCCGCCGTGGTCAAACCCTGCAGATACGCCTGGCGCTCAGTGATGAAACCGAAGCAATCCTCCTGGCCAAAGGTGGATTCTTCCAGCAAACGGGTGGCAACTGGATCTTTAAAGTAAGTGAGAACGGCAATACGGCCTATAAAGTGAATATTACCCTGGGCCGCTCCAGTCCCGATTACTTTGAAGTAATGGAAGGTTTGAAACCCGGTGATAAAGTAGTAACCTCCAGCTATGAGAACTATGGGGATATGCAGGAACTGGTGCTGAAGAAAAACTAACACAGTGAGTGGTGAATAGTGAGTAGTGAATGTTGAAAAATAGATAAAGAACCAAGTAACATATATAAATCGTTAAACGTCAAAAGGGACATATCACTGACAACTCACAATACCAAACGTCATGAAAATCAAGATCACCTATGCCCTGTTACTGCTGCTTTGCTGCACGCTGGGCGCTTCTTCCAACAAGAACACCGCCAACTGTACCTGCGATGGGTTGAAAAACTGTACAGGTAGCGCAGTGCTGCCATTGGAAAAGAGCAATACGGAAGCAGGTGCACAGGAAGCATCGATCACCGGTTACCTGCCCGGATACAGTATTATTTTTATGAACTAGTCATAATTCTTTGCCGGAGCCCATGGCCGGATAAACAAACAAAACAAATAACATGATCAAGATCACAGACCTCGAGAAAGTCTACCGTACAGAAGAAGTAGAAACTGTGGCGTTGAATAAATTATCCATTGAAGTAAAGGAAGGAGAATTTGTAGCCGTAATGGGCCCCTCCGGCTGCGGTAAGTCTACCCTGCTTAACATCCTCGGTTTGCTGGATGATCCCGATGCCGGCAGCTTTGTATTCAATGGCCAGGAGATTGCCCATTTCAATGAACGCAAACGTGCCGACCTGCGTAAGCACAACATCGGTTTTGTATTCCAAAGCTTTAACCTGATCGATGAGCTTACTGTATTTGAAAATGTAGAATTGCCCTTGATCTATACCGGCGTTAAATCGGCCGACCGCAAAAAGCGCGTGGAAGAAGCGCTCGACAAAATGCAGATCATGCACCGCCGCAACCACTACCCACAACAGTTGTCTGGTGGTCAGCAACAACGTGTTGCCGTAGCCCGTGCAGTAGTAAACAATCCCAAACTGATCCTTGCGGATGAGCCCACGGGTAACCTGGATTCCTCCAACGGTAATGAGGTAATGGCATTGCTTACCGACCTCAATGAGCAAGGTACTACCATCGTGATGGTTACCCACTCTGAGCATGATGCCCGTTACAGCCACCGCATTATCCGTATGTTGGATGGACAGGCCGTGCTGGAAAACATAATGGTTTAACAGCCAGCTTCGAGCGACGAGCTTTGAGCTTCGAGCCCTTCGCTTCGAAAGGGTCTCTCTGGCTGTATTTGCTCGCAGTTCATAGCTCGCAGCTAAAATATACATAGCCATGATCTACAATTATCTGAAGATTGCGTTTCGCAGCCTGCTGAAGTACAGGTTTATCTTCTTCACGAACCTTTTTGGCCTAACCGTAGGATTTACCTGCTGTTTACTCATCTTTGTCTATATACTACATGAGGTAAGCTATGACAAGTATAATGACAAGGCTGACCGCATTTACAGGGTAACCCGCCTCTTCCGAAGCTCCGAAACAGGTGTCACCAACCTGCACCTGGGCGCTGTAGCGCCTCCCTTTGCCCCTTTACTGGAAAATGATTACAAGGAGATAGAGAAGATCACCCGCATTCTGCCGGCAGGCACTATGACGCTTCGCTACCAGGACAAAGTATTCAATGAACCCGAGGTTGTTTTTGCCGATGAACAATTCTTTGACCTCTTCACCGTACAGGTAAGCAGCGGCAATAAAACCAGCGCACTGAAAGAGCCCAATTCGGTAATGCTGACGGAAGAGCTGGCACAAAAGTATTTTGGGAAGGAAGACCCCATGAACAAAATGATCCGGCTCGACAACCGGTTTAGTTTTAAGGTCACCGGCATCTTTAAGCCCTTACCTTCCAATGCTCATTTCCACCCCAACCTGCTGGTATCCTTCAACACTTTGAGGGATTCTACCATTTATGGAGAAAAGAACCTGCGCACCAACTGGGGCAACAATGCTTTTTATACTTACATGCTGCTGCCGGCCAACTATGATGCGTCTAAACTGGAAGCACAGTTCCCCGCATTCCTCGACCGGCACATGTCAAAACCCGGCGATGCGATAAAAGCTTCCCGCTGGACGCAGCTCTATCTGCAAAAGCTCACCGATATCCATCTACGCTCCCACCTCGATTCGGAATTAGACGAGAATGGCGATATCAAACGGGTATATGTATTCTCGGCCATCGCTTTGTTCATATTGTTGATCGCCTGTATCAACTACATGAACCTGTCTACCGCCCGTTCTGTATTGCGTGCCCGCGAAATAGGCATCCGCAAGGTAGTAGGCGCCGAACGAAAAGAACTTATCTTCCAGTTCCTCAGCGAGTCTGTCCTTATTACCTGGATGGCCATGCTGCTGGCCTTTGTGCTCACCTGGCAGTTGGTACCCTTCCTCAATAAACTATCGGGCCAAACGCTTTCTATCACTGCTTTGTACCGGTGGCAAATATTGTTACCGGTATTGATAGCGCCCTTCCTGGTAGGCACCATTGCCGGCATCTACCCTGCCCTGTTCATGTCTTCCTTCAGACCAGTGAAAGTATTGAAAGGATTTTTGAAAACAGGCGGGGCCAATATCTCTTTCCGCCAGGTGCTGGTAACCGCACAGTTCTCCATTTCCATTATGCTCATCATTTGTACGGCAGTGGTGTTCCGTCAGCTCAGGTATATGCAGGAGAAATCACTGGGCTTCGACCGGGAGCATATTGTAACGATGTCTTACAACGATGGTCTCAACGACCGGTTCGATGCCTTCCGCACGGCCTTACTGACCAACAGCAATATTAAAAATACTGCCCGCTCTTCCCGCATTCCCACAGGACGCCTGCTGGATTCCCAGGGTGCTTCGCTGGAACAGGGCGACTCATTGGCGCCGGTTACCAGTGATATCAAGGGCCTGGCTACTGATCAGGATTTTATTAGCACCTATGGTGTAAAGGTGATAGCCGGACGGGCATTCTCCCGTGATTACGGACTGGATACTTCTGCCTATATGGTCAACCAGGCAGCTGTACAGGCCATGGGCCTGCCTTCTGCCGAAGCGGCCATTGGCAAAAACTTCAGCTACGGTGGTGACAGGGGAAAGATCATTGGTGTATTCAATGACTTCCATTTTGAATCACTACACCAGCGCATCATTCCCCTGGTAATGGGTATCCCGAAAGAAAAGGGCAATTATGCCAGGATATCCATAAAAGTGGCCGGCAACAATATGACGGCGGCTATTGCGCATATCGAAAGCACCTGGAAACAGTTCTTACCGGAAACGCCTTTCGAATTCACCTTCCTGGACGACCGTTTTGAGAATCTGTATAAATCAGAACAAAGACAGGGTACCATCTTTACCATCTTTGCCGGTATAGCCATCGCCATTGCCTGCCTGGGCTTGTTTGGCCTGTCGGCCTTTGCCATCACCCAGCGCATCAAAGAGATCGGTATCCGCAAAGTGATTGGCGCTTCTGTTACCAGCATTGTAACCCTGCTATCCAAGGATTTCCTGAAGCTGGTGGCCATTGCTACCGTCATAGCCTTCCCCATTGCATGGTATGCTATGCACAATTGGTTACAGGATTTTGCGTATCGGAGCAATATGCCCTGGTGGATATTCCTGGCAGCAGGTATTATTGCAGTCATCATTGCTTTGGTGACGATTAGTATCCAGGCGATCAAAGCGGCTACGGCCAACCCGGTGAAGAGCTTAAGGAGTGAATAAAACTAAAGAGGTGACACCTCTCAAAACCTAATCAACGACCCAATAATCAATAATTATTAATTAATAATTATTGATTATTGGCTTAAATAACAAATATGAAAAAGACAACGTTCCTCATTTCTCTCATACTGATCACCCTGGCAGCCTGCAACCGGGGCACCACTATTAAGAAAGGCGTCAGCTACCAGGGCGATGTAATGCGCATAGAAGTATACGCAAGGATCGATGGCAGGAAAGTACAGGACTTTAAAAAAGAATACAATGTAGCCGGCATGGATAAAGAAGAGCGGGAAGCCATGGCAAAACAAATTATGGACTCGCTCAATATTCCCGACAACGCCGGCAAATAAGATCCATCTACCCTACATTGGCCATACCACCCTCAGTCAATAAGTTCTTTACCTAACCAATCAAAAGAGTATGTTTAGCAACTACATCAAGATCGCATGGCGCAATCTCTGGAAACACAAAGTGTTTGCCGTGATTGTTATCTTCGGTATGGCCATTGCATTTGCAGCGTCGCTGCTCCTCTCCCTTACAGCCTATCATGAACTGTCGTACGATCAGTTTCATGAGCACAAAAAAAATCTGTATCAGCTCTATTTCCATGAGCAACATGCCAAAGGCGATGAGACCAGCTCTACCATGCCGGTTCCCCTTGCTCCGGCGCTAAAGGCAGAGTACCCGGCCATCAAATACATTTCCCGCTATGGCAGCAGCGCCACGGATATGGTGCGCTACAACAACAAGGAGATGGACCTTAGTGTGCGTACGGTAGACCCCGACTTCCTGCGCATGTTCACCTTCCCCATCACAGCCGGCAATGCCAATACCCCCCTGGGCAAGCTCAACGATATGGTGATCACCGCCCATTGTGCGCAGGTGTTATTTGATAAGGAAGACCCCATCGGTAAGACCATCGAACTGAAATCAGGCAATACCTGGTCGGCATTTACCGTAACAGCCGTAACCAGCGATTTTCCCAACAACTCCAGCCTCACTTTCGATATCCTCACCCGGTTTGAGCATTTCCACGATTACCAGGAATTAAAAGACGTATGGGATTCCGACAACCACGAGGTATTTATACAATTGAAAGACGATGTGAAACAGGCGACCTTCGAAAAGCAGACGCCTTCCTTTATCCATAAATACTATACCGATAAACTTACCAACTTAAAACGGGATGGCGCTCAGCCCGATAAAACGGGCGAATTAGTAAGGCTGCAAACCATTCCCTTCACGGATATACACTTCAGAACAGAGAGCAACACTGGCGCAGGCGCCAGCAGGTTCTATGCCTACATGCTGCTCATCATCAGCGGCTTTATCCTATTCATTGCCTGTGTCAATTTTGTTAACCTCTCGCTGGCCCGTTCCTTTACACGCTCTAAAGAAATAGGTATCCGAAAAGTAATGGGCGCCCGGCGCTGGCAGCTCATTACCCAGTTTTGGGGCGAAGCATTGATCGTTAGTTTGTTTGCCCTCATAACAGGTCTTGCCATCGCTTACCTGTTATTGCCTTATTATAAACAGGTATTTTACCAGGCCTTGTCGGTCGACATGTTGCGTTCGCCCCTGATCATTGCTTATATATTGGGAGGCTTTTTACTGGTTACTCTTTTTGCCGGAGGTTATCCCGCCTGGATGGTGTCGGCATTTAATACGATCATGACCGTAAAAGGCAAATTGCCGGTGGGCAAATCAAACCGCGTGCGCAATACCCTGATGGTAGTGCAGTTTGTATTGTCTTCTTTACTCATCATCTGTACCATGATCGTTTGGCAGCAGATCAATTACCTGCGTACCAAACCACTGGGCTACAATAAGCAACAGGTGATCAGCCTGCCCATTGGCGGCACCATGGACAGTGAGCGGGCCCTGAGCCTGATGCGTGACCGCCTTGCCCGTGAATCCCGTGTTGTAAGTGTTACAGGTACCGATATGAATATAGGCCGCGGCCGGGATGGCTCTTCCACGACATCTATGATGGGATTCGATTATAAGAACAAAGGGGTAAGAACACATTGGCTGCGCATTGATTATGATTACCTGAAAACGATGGACATCAAGCTGCTTTCGGGCCGTGACTTTTCCCGCAGCTATGGCATGGACACTGCTGGTGTGCTCATCAATGAGACCATGGCTAAGCAGCTCGACGAAAAAGATCCGCTCACAGCAACGCTTAACCTCGATGGCTCCCAATTAAAGGTGTTGGGCGTGGTAAAAGATTTCCATTTCAAATCACTGCACCGTGAGCTGGCCCCACTGACCATGATGGTAAGGCCCAACTGGCCGGTTTCTTACATTTTCGTGCGGGTCCAACCGGATAACCTGCCGGCCTCCATCGAAGTCATCAAAAATGCCTGGAAGGAAGTAAATCCCAAAGCGCCTTTCCTGGGTTCCTTCCTCGACGAGAATACCGATCGTACCTACAACAAAGAAACCCGCTTGTCTAAAATATTTATGAGTGGCGCCGTATTGGCCATCCTCATCTCCTGCATGGGTCTGTTTGCCATTGCCCTGCTGGTTATCCTGCAACGCACCAAGGAGATCGGTATCCGGAAGGTGCTGGGCGCCAGCGTGCCGCACCTTGTGGGACTGGTATCCAAAGACTTCCTCGTGCTGGTATTGGCAGCTATTGTGATTGCTACTCCCATTGCCTGGTATGCCATGAACAGCTGGCTCCAGTCATTTTACTACCGGATCAATATTTCCTGGTGGGTATTTGCCCTGGCAGGCGTAATCGCCCTATTGATCGCATTCATTACACTCAGCCTGCAATCCGTGAAAGCCGCGATGAAGAATCCCGTGAATGCCTTACGGAGTGAATAAATTGGGTGAGTGGTGGCAACTCACGGCCATTGGAATAAAAACAAAAAATTAAATGACAAGCTGTGTTTAAAAATTATTTCACCATCGCATTCCGTAACCTGCTGAAAGGCAAGATGTATTCGTTGATCAATGTTCTTGGTCTCGCTACCGGAATGGCTATTGCTTTATTGATCGGCTTATGGATATGGGATGAAATGTCGTTCAACCGATACCACAGCAGCCATGACCGGCTGGCGCAGGTGATGACCACGCAAACCTTCAATGGCGAAACGGGTACCGGTTCGGCTGTATCCATTCCTTTGGGTATGGAATTACGCACTAAGTATACCAAAGACTTTAAGAACGTATCACTGGCTTCCTGGAATTTTGATCATATCCTCGCCGTAGGCGATAAAAAGATCAACAAGGCAGGCATGTGGGTACAACCGGAATTCCCTTCCATGTTCGCCCTGAAAATGCTGAAAGGTAACCAGGATGCTTTAAAAGATCCCTCCTCTGCCTTGCTCGCCCAGTCGGTTGCCCAAGCGCTTTTTGGCGATACCGACCCCATGGGCCAGGTGGTGAAATTTGATAACCAGTATGACATGAAGGTAGCGGGTGTATTTGAAGACCTTCCCCGCAATACCACTTTATTCGATACCAAACTCCTGATCTCCTGGGACAAATATATCACTACCGAACCCTGGCTGAAGAATTCCCTTACCCAATGGGACAATCATTCCTGGCAATTATTCGTACAACTCAACGACCACGTTGATGTTAATAAAACGACAGCCAAGATCAAAGACATAGCCAAACAGCATGTAAAGGAAGGGGATGAACATGCTGTATTGCACCCCATGGACAATTGGCGGCTCTATAGCAAATTCACCAATGGTAAAGTAGATGGCGGCCGTATAACATTTGTATGGCTGTTTGGCATTATTGGCGTATTTGTATTATTGCTGGCCTGCATCAACTTCATGAACCTTTCAACCGCCAGAAGCGAAAAACGGGCTCGGGAAGTAGGTATCCGTAAAACAATGGGTTCTCTGCGCGGCCAGCTTATAGCACAGTTCCTCGGAGAATCTGTGATCGTAGCCTTCATCGCTTTCATCCTGGCCATTGGCCTTACGCTGTTATCGCTGTCGTTCTTCAATAGCCTCGCCGATAAAGAGATGAGCATGCCCTGGAGTAATCCACTCTTCTGGCTGCTGGCATTGCTTTTCACTGTATTTACCGGCCTGGTATCGGGCAGCTATCCCGCCTTCTACCTCTCGCGTTTTGAACCGGTGAAAGTACTGAAGGGCACCTTCCGTACCGGGCGCTTCGCAGCGTTGCCACGCAAAATACTGGTGGTAATACAGTTTACCGTATCCATTGCCCTCATCATAGGCACCATCATTGTATTCAGGCAAATTCAATATGCCAAAAGCCGCCCTGTAGGTTATACCCGTGAAGGGCTCATCGCTGTGAATATCAATACGCCTGAACTGTCTGGTCACTATGACGCGCTCAGGTCCGACCTGTTACAAACCGGCGTCGTAGAGAACATGGCCGAATCATCCAGTCCTGCGACCAACGTATGGAGCAACCAGATCGGTTTCGAGTGGAAGGGAAAAGATCCCAACGCCGTACCGCTCTTTGGCACCATAGCGGTAACGCATGATTTTGGTAAGACCATTGGCTGGCAGATAAAAGAGGGACGCGATTTTTCCAGGAATTATGGCACCGATACCGGCATGCTCATACTGAACGAAGCCGGTGTAAAACTTACCGGATTCAAAAACCCCGTAGGCCAGGTCATTAAGTGGAACGACAAAGACCGGGTGGTAATAGGCGTGATAAAAGACATGATCATGGAATCGCCCTATACCCCCGTGAGACCTACTGTTTTTTGCCTTGACTATGGATGGACCAATATCATTACCATACGCATCAAGCCCAACTCGCCTGTACGGGAAGCACTCGCTAAAATGGAACCCGTATTCAAAAAATACAATCCAGGCAGCCCGTTTGAATACAAGTTCACTGATGAGGAATACGCCAAAAAGTTCTCAGACGAAGAACGTATAGGCAACCTCGCCACTTTCTTCGCCATTCTCGCCGTCTTCATCTCCTGTCTGGGATTGTTTGGGCTGGCCTCTTTCGTGGCAGAACAACGTACCAAGGAAATCGGTGTACGCAAAGTGCTGGGAGCATCCGTGATGAACATCTGGCAATTGCTGTCTAAGGATTTTTTATCGCTGGTCATCATATCCTGCATCATTGCTATTCCGATAGCCTGGTATGTGCTGCATCAGTGGCTGCAACAGTATGAATACCGCACTTCCATATCATGGTGGATTTTCACCATAGCGGGTCTTGGCGCCATGGCTATAGCATTGCTCACAGTGAGCTTCCAGGCTATCAAAGCAGCGGTGATGAACCCGGTGAAGAGCTTAAGGAGTGAATAGAGTACAAACAATGAGCCGTTTTAAAGAACGGTAAACAATCACAACTAATCGTAATAAAGTGTATAGAAACTATTTCAAAACAGCATTCAGGAACCTGTGGAAACACAAGGCTTTCTCCTTCATCAACATCATGGGGCTCACAGTGGGCATGACAGCCTGCTTCCTCATCTTCCTCTACGTTAGGTTTGAATTGACCTACGACGCATTTAATACCAAGGCCGACCGCATATACCGGGTGGTAACGGATATCAAAACACCATCGGAGGTCCTCAAGGCCAGCGGCCCCGCCTGGGCCGTACCTCCTAACATGAAAGATGAGTTTCCCGAAGTGGAAGCTTTTGTGCGTATCAGCAACCAGGATATGCTCGTAAGAAAAGGAGACATCAAGTTCCAGGAAGAAAATGCAGCCTTTGCCGATTCAGCCTTTTTCCAGGTATTTGACATCAGGCTCCTGCAGGGCGATCCTAAAAAAGTACTCAATGACCAGATGAGTGTGGTGCTTTCGGAAACGGCTGCCAAAAAATACTTCGGCAAGAACAATCCCGTAGGACAAACTTTGTTGTTTACCAATGATGGCATTCCCGCTACGGTAAAAGGCGTGATGGAAGATATGCCCGAGAACTCACAGGTAAGGGCCGATATACTGGTATCCATGAGTACCCTTACAGGAAGGTTTAATCCCGGGCTGGATGGACAATGGGGCAATTATGGTTCTTCTGCCTATATCCTGTTGAAACCACACACCAATGCCAAAGCGCTGGAAGCCAAATTGCCGGCCTTTATAAAAAAACGCAATGGCAAGGAAGAGCAGCAAAGCCAGATGTATGCTACCCTTCTACTGGAGCCGCTGCGCGAAGTATACCTGTATTCTACCCGCGGAGGGTCGGGCAATATCAATAACGTGTATATTTTTTCGATCATCGCCATCTTTATCCTGCTCATTGCCTGCATCAACTTTATCAACCTCACGACGGCCCGTTCCACTGAGCGCGCCAAAGAAGTAGGTATCCGGAAAGTAGCAGGCGCCGGCAAACCGCAATTGATCCGGCAGTTCATTGGCGAATCGGTGATCATTTGCCTGATCTCCTTCTTACTCACCCTGGGGCTCGCGGCCTTATTACTACCGCTCTTCAACCAACTTGCGGGCAAGCAGGTAAGTGAGGGAATATTCAGCAACCGTCAATATATAGGCCTGTTGTTCCTGGCAGCGGTGGCCATCGGCTTGCTGGCTGGCATCTACCCTGCCCTCGTATTGTCTTCCTTCAAACCGATCATTGTACTGAAAGGCCGTTTTGCTACCGGTGTGCGTGGCCTGTTGCTGAGAAAAGGACTGGTAGTGGCTCAATTCAGTATTTCTATAGCCCTCATTATTGGCACCATCATCGTATACCGCCAAATGAACTTTATGCGCAGCCGCGACCTTGGTTTCAACAAAGACCAAACGGTGATCCTTTCTACCGACGGCGACCAGGGCAAAGATGCCTTCAAAGAGGCGCTTAAAAGCATCCCCTCCGTTAAGGCGGTATCGCTTTCTTCCAGTGCACCCGGTACCGGCAACCCGGCCGCTTATTCAGAAATTGAGAACAAAAAAGGTGACCTCCAGGTAGCCAACCTCGACCTCTATTTTGTAGACTTCGATTATATTCCACTGTATAATATCAAATTGGCGGCAGGCCGCGCTTTCTCGCGTGATTTCCTCACCGATACCACCCAGGCCATGATAATGAATGAAACAGCAGTAAAACTGTTTGGCTATTCCTCCCCGGAGGAGGCCGTTGGCAGGCGCTTCAAACAATGGGGCCGGGAAGGAAAGATCATCGGCGTTATCAAAGACTTCCATTTCCGTTCCCTGCAGCAGGATATCAAACCCCTCACCATGCGTATAGAGCCTGGTGGCTGCAATCTTGCCTCGGTTAAAATAGCCGCCGGCAATGTACCAGCTACCCTCGCCGCCATTGAGAGCAAATGGAAAAGCACCATGCCCAACCGGCCTTACAGCTACCAGTTCCTGGACGACCTGTTTGATCGCCAATACCGCGCCGAAGAAAGGTTTGGAAAACTTTTCCTCAACTTTGCCGTACTGGCCATCTTCATCTCCTGCCTTGGCCTGCTGGGTCTGGCAGCCTACAGCACCATGCAGCGCACCAAAGAGATTGGGGTACGCAAAGTAATGGGCGCTTCCGTACCAAGCATCGTTAACCTGTTGTCAAAAGAATTCCTGAAACTGGTGGTTATATCATTCTTTATAGCAGCACCGGCAGCCTGGTATTTTATGACGCAATGGCTGCACGACTTTGCCTACAGAACACCGATAACCTGGTGGATATTTGCCGTAGCGGGCATCGCAGCACTCGTTATCGCCCTGACCACCATCAGTTTCCAGGCCATTAAAGCAGCACTAACCAATCCGGTGAAGAGTTTGAGAAGTGAGTAGTAAATAGCTGGTAATAACAACCATAAACATTAAACACCATGTTCAGGAATTATTTCAAGATCGCCTGGCGCAATGTGGTAAAGAATAAAGCCTTTTCCTTTATCAATGTCTTTGGCCTGTCTGTAGGCCTGGCCTGCTTTATGCTTATCGCCGCCTTTGTATATGACGAGCTCAGCTACGACCGTTATGCAACCAATGCCAGCCAGATATACCGGGTGGGTTTACACCTCGACGAAAATGGCGGCTCCACCGATTTTCCCATTGTGGATGCGGCCGTAGGACAAGGCATCAAAAATGCCTATGCTGAAGTTTCCAGTGTTACCCGGTATGCAGGTGCAGGTTATATGTACATCAACTACAATGACAAAAAGTTCAAGGAAGAAAAAATAGCTTTCCTTGATTCCAACTTCCTGCAAACCTTTTCTATTCCACTGGCTGAAGGAAATGTAAACTCCGCACTTACCGATCCTTTTTCCATTGTGATCTCCAGGGCTACCGCTATTAAATATTTCGACAAAGGATCGGCACTCGGCAAACTGCTGGTGTCAGATGGCCGGGCATATAAGGTGACCGGGGTGTTTGAAAAGATACCCGGCAATTCCCATTTCCATTTTGATATAGCTATCAGCATGTCGAGCCAGCGCCAACGCACGGAGACCTGGAGCAATATTTCGCACTTCACCTACCTCACGCTGATACCTGGCGCCAACCCCAAACAATTGGAGGCCAAACTGCCACAGCTGGTAGCGAAATTTGTTGTACCGGAAATACAACACGATATGGGTGTTTCCCTGGCTGAAGCACAAAAATCGGTGAACACTTTCCGCTTTTACCTGCAACCCCTGACGGATATTCACCTGCGCTCCAATACAAAATATGAACTGGAGCCCAACGGAGACATCAATTACCTCTACATCTTTGGGGCCCTGGCCGTTTTCATTCTATTACTGGCCTGTGTCAACTTCACCAACCTCTCCACTGCCAGCGCCGGCAAACGCTCCAAAGAAGTAGGCATCCGCAAAGTAATGGGTTCTTTAAAGGGACAGCTGATAGCCCAGTTCCTGGCCGAATCCATCCTGTTGAGCCTGCTGGCTGCGGTGATCGCATTGGCCATTGTCTACGCCGTATTACCAGGCTTCAATCATCTTTCCGGTAAAGACATCGATATCCGCTTTTTCCTGCAGTACACTTCTTTATTGACCATTTTGGGCGTAAGCCTGCTCACCGGTATCCTTGCAGGCATCTATCCCTCCTTTTTCCTGTCGGCCTTTAAGCCTATCAAAGTTTTAAAAGGGGCCTTGTCAATACAACCCCGCCGGAGCTTACTGCGCGGCAGCCTGGTTGTTTTCCAGTTTGTAGTATCGACCGCACTCATCATTTCCACTATCGTCGTGTACCGGCAATTGCATTTTATGCAAAACCAAAAACTGGGATACGATAAGGAGCAGGTACTCATCATCCAGGACACCTATGATGGCCTGGGTAACAATGAACCGGCATTCAAACAAAGCTTGTTACAGGATAACCGCATAGTAAATGCTTCCATTTCCGCCTCCGTTCCCGTAAGAGGCCGTATCAATGGTACGCAGATCTACGCCAAACCGCTTCAGCAGAACGATCCCCATAAAGAGATCCAGACCTCCATTTATAATATTGATTATAACTACATACCCACTTTGGGTATGAAGATCATAGCAGGCAGGAACTTTTCATTGGATTATCCATCCGATTCGTCTGGCGTACTCATCAACGAAACAGCTGTACGGGAATTGGGCATCAGTGGCAACCCTATTGGCCGTACCATTGTACGCTCAGGCCGGCAGGAATTTAATATTGTAGGTGTTGTGCGGGACTTCCACTTCAGCTCCGCCAAACAGAAGATCGCTCCGCTCATTATGTTGCCCGGCGGCAATGGCGGATCTGTTATTGCTAAAATAAAGACTACTGATATCAAAAGCTTCCTGGCCGATACCAAACAGAAGTGGGAATCATTCAGCCCCGCCACACCATTCAGCTATACATTCCTGGATGATCGTTTTGCGTCCCTGTATGCAGCCGAAGAAAAGAGCGGTCAGATCTTTACCATATTTGCCCTCATTTCCATTGTGATCGCCTGCCTGGGCCTGTTTGGCCTGGTAGCCTATACCATAGAACAACGCACCAAAGAAATTGGCGTTCGGAAAGTATTGGGCGCGTCCGTACAACAGGTACTGTTGCTGGTATCCAAAGAATTCCTGTACCTGGTGCTGATCGCATTTGTAATTGCCATCCCCACTACCTGGTGGTTCATGAACAAGTGGCTGCAGGACTTTGCTTATCGTACCAATATCAATGCATGGGTATTTGTAATGGCCGGCATCATCGCCCTGTGCATAGCCGTTTTCACCATCAGTTTCCAGGCTATTAAAGCAGCATTGATGAATCCGGTCAGGAGTTTAAGGAGTGAGTAGAATACAAGTGTAACCAAATTCTATAGACTAATCTCATACAGATCATGATCAAGAATTATCTCAAAACCGCCTGGCGGAATCTGTGGAAGAATAAAACCATGGCGTTTATCAACATATTGGGATTGATGACGGGGATCTCCTGTTGTTTGCTGATCGGTTTGTATATCCAGCATGAATACAGCTATGACCGGTTTCAGCAAAAGGGCGACCGTATTGCACGGGTATTGATGGAATACCGGTTTTCCAGTGGCGACTCCAAAAAGGTAAGCGTTACCAGTACCAAGGTATTGCCTGTCTTTGTACGAACATTTCCACAGGTGGAAACAGGCGTGCGTATGTCAGATAGCAAACGCGTAGTGTCCCTGGGCGATAAGCAGTTTACAGAGAACCACTTTATGTTTGCCGACTCGACCTTCTTTGATGTATTCTCTTTTCAATTATTGCAGGGCCATCCCAAGGAGGCATTGTCTGGTATCAATAAAGTAATACTAACAACCGCTACTGCACAAAAGTATTTCGGTGCAGAAAACCCGCTGGGCAAAATATTACTGGTAGGTGGCGATGCTGTGCCTTTTGAGGTAACAGGTGTGATGCAGAACTGTCCCTCCAACTCACAGATGAAATTTGATTTCCTGGCCTCCTTCTCATCACTGAAAGCCAACCAGGAAAAAACATGGTGGAATGCCAACTACACCACCTTCCTCTTGCTGAAGAACGAAGCAGCCAGTAAGACCCTGCAGACCAGCCTGTCCGCATATATGAAGAAAGAAATGGCAGGCACCAATGCTTCCATAGAATTCATCCTCGATCCCTTCAACAGGATACACCTCCATTCTGATTTTGACAGCTTTGAGCCCAATACCAATATCACTTACCTGTATATCCTTACCGGGGTAGCATTGCTCATACTGGCCATTGCCTGTTTTACCTATATCAACCTCAGCACCGCCCGTTCCATAGACCGCGGAAAAGAAGTAGGCATCCGAAAAGCCGTAGGCGCCCTGAGGCAACAGATATTCCGCCAGTTCATTGGTGAATCACTGTTGCTGTCCTTCTTAGCCGTATTGCTCAGCGCACTCGTGGTGATGCTGGTATTGCCTGCTTTCAACCAATTGGCCGGCACCGGCCTTTCTATGCGATCCTTACTGTCTCCTGCCATACTGGCTTTTATAGCCATTATGGTGGCTTGCATCAGTTTCCTCGCAGGTAGCTATCCCGCCCTGGTATTATCCGCCTTCATACCTGCCAAAGTACTGAAAGGTGCCCTGAACAAAAATGGCTCCGGCAACTGGTTGCGCAAAACACTGATCGTTTTCCAGTTTGGCATTTCCGTTTTCCTGGTGATCGCCACTTTCGTGATACACCAGCAAATGCGTTATATACAGGACAAAAAGCTGGGCTACGACCGCCAGCAGGTATTGGTATTGCCACTGGATAGCAAAATGCTAACATCTTTCAATACCATTAAAGAAGAATTTAAAACGATACCGGGCATTGTCAATGTATCCCGTTCGGGTAATCCGCCTACTTCCATTGTGAGCGGTTACAATATGCGTTCTTCTACGATGCCCGAGACCGATAATATGTCGGTAACCGCCGACCTGATAGATGAAGACTATATCAAAACGATGGGCATGGAGCTCATTGCCGGCAGTAACCTCACTCGCCAGGATGTAGCCGATATATCGCGGGAAGATGATACCGTGAGGAATTTCCATTTTATCCTCAATGAATCAGCCGCCAAAGCACTTGGCTGGACACCTACAGAAGCCATCGGCAAAAAAATGTTCCTCGACGCAACACGCCCGGGCACGGTAAGGGGCGTAATAAAGGATTTTCATTTTCAATCCCTCCACTTAGCCATCCAGCCCCTGGTCTTGTTTCCTGAAATATGGGGCAGGAATGTACTGGTAAAAGTAACCGGCAATAATATGGCACAAACCATACAGGCGCTCCAGGCCAAATGGAAAACCCTGGTTCCCCATCGTCCTTTTGATTATCATTTCCTCGATGAGGATTACAATAAAATGTACAATGCCGAGATCCGCCTGGGGAAGATCATGAACCTGTTTGCAGCCATTGCCATCGTGCTGGCTTGTATGGGACTATTTGGATTGTCGCACCATGCTATTCAGCAGCGCCAGAAAGAAATAGGTATCCGTAAAGTACTGGGCGCTTCAGTAGCACAATTACTGCTGCTCGTATCAAAAGGCTTTATGAAGCTCGTGCTCATTGCTTTTGCCATTACTGTACCCGCCACCTGGTGGGCTATGAATAAATGGCTGGAAGATTTTGCTTATCGCGTGAACGTAAGCTGGCTGGTATTTGGCGTAGCCGGATTGCTGGTATTGCTGATAGCTGCTTTCACCGTGAGTTTCCAGGCCATCAAAGCAGCATTGTCCAATCCGGTGAAGAGCCTGAGAAGTGAGTAGAAAACAAACAGCGAACCTTATAAGAACTATAACCCTCCATAAAGCGCACACATGATCAAAACATATTTCAAAACAGCCTGGCGCAATCTCCTGAAGCATAAAGCAGGCAGCATTATCAATCTGTTTGGCTTGACCATCGGCATGTCTGCCGCTGTATTCATATTCCTGTGGGTACGCAATGAATTGAGTTTCGACAATTACCATCCCCAGGCACAAAATATCTACCGGATCAAGAACCTTTTATCCGTCGATAAAACAAGCGTCTGGACCTGGGAAACCTCCCCGTATATGCTGGGTGAAAAGGCAAAAGCCGAGGTACCTGGAATACAATTGGTCACCCGCCTGTGGTCGCTGACCAATAACGGACCTGCCCTCACCGTCAACAACAAGCTGGTGAAAGAGAAAGCGGCAGCCTACATCGATGCAAACTGGTTCAAAGTTTTTCACTATGATTTTCTCAGCGGCAGTGCAGATAACTTCAACCGCCACCCTTTTAGCCTGGTATTGACAGCTACAGCCGCCAGGAAATATTTCGACACCGAAAACGCTGTAGGCAAGATCATTCATATAGATACCCTCGACTACCAGGTGCAGGGCGTGATAAAGGATTACCCTACCAATTCCAGTTTTGCCTATGATATGTTCATCCCCCTGGCAGCCAAACATGCCAATGCCAAAAGTCTGAAGGATGATGAAACATGGAGCAACTTTAACTACCTCACTTTCGTGAGGTTGAACCCCTCGGCCAATCCACAAACTACTGCCACCAGGCTCAGGGCCATTTACAAAAAGAACAGGCAACAAGACAATACTGCTGTACAGCTAACAGCCCTGCGCGATATGCATTTCGAAACAGGTCTGCAATCCTCACAACTGGGACATGGCAACCGGAAGGTGGTGAACATCTTTATGATATTGGGCATTGTGTTGCTGGTGATCGCCTGCATGAATTACGTAAACCTTACCACTGCCAGGGCCACCATGCGCCTCAAGGAAGTAAGTGTGCGCAAGATCGTAGGCGCCGACAGAAAACACCTCTTCGGCCAGTTTGTACTGGAATCAGCATTGATAAGCCTGTTGTCCCTTGGCTTAACTTTATTGGTGATTAAGCTCTGCCTGCCTTTATTTAACCAGGTTACAGAAAGAAGATTTACCTTACCACTGTTATCATCTCCGTTATGGACCATCCTGGGCAGTACTTTCATAGCCAGCGTGCTACTCACCAGCATATACCCGGCCTTACTGCTGTCGTCCTTCCAACCCATTGCCGTATTCAGGGGCTCGGGCATCTTCCGGGTAAAAAATACTTCGCTTAGGAAAACACTGGTCGTATGCCAGTTTACCATATCCATTGTATTGATCGTGGCCACTATTGTGATCTACCGGCAAATGCAATTCATCCAACAGCAAAACGACCAATACGACAAATCACAGGTATTGACTTTTTCCATTCCCTGGTCCGACGCCATGAAAATGAAGAAACCTCAAAGAGAGGGGCTGGCCAAAAATATAGAACAGGCCCTCCGTTCACAGAGCGGAATAGAGAACGTATCCATTATGAATGGCGGATCAGTGCTGGATTACCGTAGCTTTTCCTCCGGTGGCACAGACTGGGACGGCAGGGTGGAAGGATTTGATCCAGGTATCACTTTCTTTAGTGCAGATACCAATTTCCGCAAGATACTAAACCTGCAACTGGCCGATGGACGCTGGTTTATTCCCAACAGTGTAGCCGATGCGCACAACGCCATCCTCAATGAAACTGCCGTACGCGAACTGGGCATACGCAAGCCCGTGATCGGACAACGCTTTGTAGCCCGTGGCGATACCGGCGTGGTGATTGGCGTGGTAAAAGATTTTTATTATAAGAACATGCATGAAAAGATAGATCCGGTAGTGATTAAGAATGATGCTGAATATGCATTTTCCTTCCTGGTCAAGACCGTACCGGGCAAGGCTTCAGCAGCCCAGGCAGCCATTGCACAGGTCTATAAAGCCCAGGTACCAGGGTCCATATTTGAGTACAAATTCCTGGATGATGAATTTGACCACCTGTACCGCGAAGACCATAAAACCGCCTCGCTGATCTGGACCTTTTCTCTGCTGGCCATTTTCATCTCCTGCCTGGGATTGTATGGACTGGCAGCTTTCAGTGCCGAACGTCGCCATAAAGAAATAAGCATTCGCAAGGTGCTGGGCGCCAGTATGCACAGCATTGTATCCCTGTTGTCGAAGGAATTTGTTTACCTCGTATTGGCAGCCCTGTTGCTGGCTACCCCATTGGCCTGGTGGGCCATGAACAATTGGCTGCAAGATTTTGCCTACAGGATCCATATACAATGGTGGATGTTTGTACTGGCAGGTGTATTAGCAGTAGCCATTACCCTGGTCACAGTAGGGTTTCAGGCCATTAAAGCTGCCCTGATGAACCCCGTGAAGAACCTGAGAAGTGAATAGTTGCATCAATAGCTTGTATCAAAAACGGACGGTTCCTGTACTGTTAACGAACATGTTCGTAGTGCCTTATACATAAACAATTGATTTACAGCTTAGGTAAAGGCGGTATGCTTTCTGTTTTATATTGAAACCCGTACCAATCACCTGAATGTTTAAACTGTAATATATGTTAAGGGACTATTTCAAAACCGCTCTCCGCAACCTGCTCCGTAACAAAACGTATGCAGCCATCAATATAGCCGGCATTGCCATCGGGCTGACCGCCTTTTGGATGATAGCCCTGTATGTAGCCGACGAGCTGAGCTATGATCGTTTTCATAGCAACGCCGGCCGCATTTACCGTGTAGCCCAGCATACCACCTGGGATGGCGGTAATATGCACCAGGCAACTACTTCCTCCCCTTTCGCAGGCGCCCTGAAAGCCAGTTTTCCCGAGATACAGGAGGCTACCCGTATTTTGCCCGAAGGTGGCGGCATCATTAGTTACAACAACAAGCCCATCAAGGCGGAGGATATCATGTTTGCGGATGCCAATATCTTTAAGGTATTCACTTTCCCTTTTATCAGCGGCAATCCGGCTACCGCGCTTGCCCGGCCCGAATCCATTGTATTGACAGAAAGCCTTGCCCGCAAACTGTTTTCAGATCCCCAAAAAGCACTCAACCAAACCGTTTACTTTTCAAACAACTACCCTAACCTCGTAACCGGTGTGATCAAAGATATTCCCGGAAATACACACCTGCGTTTCAGCGGCCTTCGCTCATTGCCCACCAACTATACTGACAACTGGCAGAATTTTAACGCCTACACCTACCTGCTGTTGAACAAGGGCACCGACTATAAAAAGTTCGAAGCCCACCTGCCCGAATTTGCGGCAAAGACCATTCAAAAGCTTATGAAGGTCAATGATTATCGTATGGAGTTACAACCCCTTACGGCTATCCATTTACATTCCGACCTCCAGGTAGAGATCGGTCCCAACAGCAGTATTACCCGTATTTACATCTTTATAGCTATTGCCGCCCTCATACTGATCATTGCTGTCATTAATTATATCAACCTGTCTACCGCACGCTCCTCTACCCGCATCCGCGAAGTAGGCGTACGCAAAGTAATAGGTTCCGGCCGCCGCCACCTCATTGGCATGTTCATCGCAGAAGCCCTCGTAATGACCATCGTGGCCGCTATAGTGGCCTTCTTCCTGGCAACTGTATTGTTGCCCTTGTTCAACAATCTGTCGGGCAAAACCCTCACCATCGGACGCTTTGGCACCCTCACCACCATCCTGGTCATGCTGGGCTTTGCACTGCTCACCGGTTGTATGAGCGGCCTCTACCCTGCCCTCTTCCTGTCACGCTTCAAAGCCATTCCCGCCCTGAAAGGACAAATGGGCAACCTGGCCAACAATATCCTGTTCAGAAGATCATTGGTAGTTTTCCAGTTCACCATCACCGTGATCATGATTGCCGGTTCCCTCATCATCTACCGGCAAATGCAATATACCAGCCAAAAAGACCTTGGGTTTAATAAGGACCAGGTACTTACTTTTCATATCCATGACCGTGAAGTGAGGAAGCAGGTGGCCGCCATGAAAGACCAGCTTTCTAAAAACCCCAATATACTGGGAGTATCCGCAGCCGGAAATCCTATCGGCAATAATGACCTGGGTGCCCATGGATTTAACTTTGAAAAAAATGATGGTTCCTTCTCCACCAGCAGTAAGATGGCGCAGGAACTGATGGTGGATGCAGATTATATCCCTGCTCTCGATATCAAATTAACCCAGGGCAGGAACTTTTCTACAGCAGTAGAATCAGACAAATATGGTGCAGCCCTTGTCAACGAAACATTAATGCATGAGTTGGGTTGGAAAGATGCGATCAATAAGCGCCTGAGGTTTAAGTTTGGCGAAGGAGAGATCGGCGAAAGAACAGTCATTGGCGTTATTAAAGATTTTCATACCTATTCCCTGCAGCATAAAGTAGAGGCCATGGTGATGCTGATGCCGCCCGTAGCTGCCATGGAAGACAACCTGTATGTAAAGATCAATACCAGCCACACCAAAGAGGCATTGGCCTGGATCGAAAAAGTATACAAGCAATTTGACAAGAGCAATCCCGTAGAGTTTAATTTCCTCGACCAAAACTTTGCCCGCCAGTATTCAGCAGAACAAAAGCAGGAAACACTCTGCCTCATCTTTACTGTGCTGGCCGTTTCCATTGCCACCCTCGGTTTGTTTGGCCTGGCAGCCTTTACAGCACAACAACGGGTTAAAGAGATCGGCATTCGAAAAGTGCTGGGCGCTTCCGTACAATCCATCATTACCATGTTGAGCAAGGATTTCATTAAACTGGTGGCCATCGCTATCCTGATCGCTACACCCATTGCCTGGATGGCCATGGATCAATGGCTGCAGGGCTTTGCGTATCGCATAGACATCCAGTGGTGGGTATTCGGCCTGGCAGGTATACTGGCCCTGGTGATCACCATTGCCACCATCAGCATTCACGCCATCAAGGCTGCCCTTGCCAACCCGGTCGATAGTCTGAGAAATGAATAAACAATCTTAAAACCAGCACCATATGCTGAAAAACTATTTACTGGTAGCCCTGAGAACACTTTGGAAACACAAAGTGTTTACGGCTATTAATATAGCCGGGCTGGCCATTGGCATCAGCGCCTCCCTGGTCATCTACCTGCTGGTACAATACGATTTCAGCTTTGATAAATTTCATAAAGAGGGCGACCGTATCCACCGCGTAGTCTCCAAATTCACCTCTCCGGATGGAGAAGAATACAAGAATTCCGGCGTGCCTGTTCCCATGGGCAATGCTGTACGTACCGAAATGGCAGGGCTCGATGTGGTCGCTCCATTTTACACCTGGGATGGAAGTGGTAAAGTAACCATACCAACGGCAAAGGAAGGCAAACCCGTCACCTATAAAAAACAGGAAGGCATTATTTTTGCCGATCCAGGTTATTTCATCCTACTGCCCTACGAATGGGTAGCCGGCTCCCCCGTTACAGCATTACAACAACCCTACCAGGTAGTATTGACTACTGCCAATGCAGCCCTGTATTTCCCGGGCATACAACCAGTTGAGCTGATCGGCCGGGAAATATACTTTGATGACACCATCAGAACCAGCATAACAGGTATTGTAAAAGACATTGCCCAAAACACTGATTTTACTTTCAAAACTTTCATTTCCTGGAGCACCCTTGAAAAGGGAAACCTGTCGAATGGAAATGCAGAGACCTGGAATAATACCACCAGCAGCTCACAATTATTTGTAAAGCTGGCGGCCGGTACTACCGTAGCCAAAGCGGAAAAAGACATCCGCAACCTGTACAACAAATACCATAAACGCGACAAAGACGATAACACAAAAACAGCACACCTGCTGCAACCCTTGCGGGATATTCATTTTAATACAGACTATGGCAATTTTGATCAGCGTACAGCTCATAAGCCCACCCTCTATGGCCTGCTGGCCATAGGCGCTTTTTTATTGTTGTTAGGTGCTATCAACTTTATCAACCTGGCTACCGCCCAGGCTTCCCAACGGGCCAAAGAAATAGGTATCCGCAAAACACTGGGCGGCCAGAAAATACAACTGATCCTTCAATTCCTCAGCGAGACCTTCCTGGTCACACTGCTGGCCACCGCCCTCTCCGTTCTTATTACTCCGTTGCTCTTAAAGATATTTGCCGATTTTATTCCCAAAGAATTACACTTCAGCCTCATCAGCCACCCTGGTATTCTCCTGTTCCTGTTGGTGCTGCTCATCGTAGTAAGCCTGCTGGCTGGATTTTATCCGGCCCTGGTACTGGCAGGTTATAAACCCGTATTAGTATTGAAGAACCAGGCATTTTCCAATACCGGCCAAACACGCAATGCCTGGTTGCGCAAAACACTCACCGTATCGCAGTTTGTGATCGCCCAGGTATTCATCATGGCCACTGTGCTGGTGAGCAAACAGATCCATTATGCGATCAATAAAGATATGGGCTTCCGCAAAGATGCTATTGTCTATTTCCGGACCAACTTTTACGATACCGTGCGCAGCAACAAGCAGGTGCTGCTAAATAAAATAGCTGCCATGCCGGGCGTGGCCATGGTAAGCCTTGCCAATAATCCGCCTTCGGGCAACAGCGTATGGTCCAGCACCTTCACCTATAAAGACGGTAAAAAGGACATACAAACCGATGTACAGATCAAACATGCCGATTCTAATTATAT
Organism: Paraflavitalea soli; assembly: GCF_003555545.1. GTDB lineage: Bacteria > Bacteroidota > Bacteroidia > Chitinophagales > Chitinophagaceae > Paraflavitalea > Paraflavitalea soli. The sequence continues at coordinate 3,607,700 of NZ_CP032157.1, forward strand.
CAGGCTATACCAGCTTAGGCTATTGGCAGGCAGGAATATTACCCAAAGTGATACGGCAACCCAACTCATCATCAATGAGACCTTTGCCCATACACTAGGGTTTCAGCAGCCACAGGACGCCATTGGAAAAACGATTGGATGGAGTAACAAGCAACTGCCCATCGTAGGCGTGGTAGCCGATTTCCACCAGCGTTCGCTGCACGAATCCATTAAACCACTGGCCATTGCCAATGCTACCGACAGGGCCCTTACGATCAATATCCTCCTGCAGCCTAAAACCAATGCCGGCGCCAACTGGTCTGCCACCATTAAACAAATGGAAAAGGTATGGAAAGCCCTTTACCCGGAAGAAGAGTTTGAGTACAGGTTTTTTGATGAGCAGATAGCTAAGTTTTACGAAAGTGAAAAACAGGTGTCTACCCTGCTCACCTGGGCTACAGGCCTCACCATCTTCATCAGTTGCCTGGGCTTGCTGGGCCTGGTGATGTATACCACCGCTTTCAGGGTAAAGGAAATAGGTGTACGCAAGGTACTGGGCGCCACGGTCACACAACTGGTGACCCTCTTATCCAAAGATTTCATGCTATTGGTGATCCTGGCATTTTTTATCGCTACGCCCTTGGCGTGGTTAGCCATGCACCAATGGTTGAACAATTTCGCCTACCGCACCGGGGTCAGTATATGGGTATTCGGACTCAGTGCTGTGATGATGATCCTGATTGCACTGATCACTGTAGGATTGCAAACCATCCGGGCAGCATTGGCCAACCCGGTAAATAGTTTAAGAAGCGAGTAAGGCCCGCTTGTCATTTACAATCAGCCACTCGCCCAATTAAGAAAAGAACGAAGTACAAACTATATATTATAGCTCATGATCAAAAACTATTTCAAAACTGCTTTCCGCAGCCTGCTGCGCAACAAGAGTTATGCAGCCATCAACATTACCGGACTCACTGTAGGTATAGCAGCCTGCCTGCTCATATACCTTATCACCAGCTATCACCTCAGTTTTGATAACTTCCATACCAGGAAGGACCGCATATACCGGGTCGTAAGCGAATCCATTGGGACCGGTACCGGCACTTCCCGCTCTGCGGGCGTACCTATTCCTACTGCAAAGGGATTGCGGAACGACTTTCCTGAACTGCAAGGAAAAGTGGCCGGCATATTCGGAAGCGGTAATGACCAGATCACCGTACTGGATGAACAGAATCGACCCGGCAAAAAATTCAAAGAAGCAAGAGGCCTGTACTTTGCAGAATCCCAGTTCTTTGACATTTTCGATTATAAATGGCTGGCAGGCGATCCCAAAACAGCCCTGGCCGATCCAAACAACGTGGTGCTTACCCGGGATATCGCAGAGAAGTATTTTGGCGATTGGCATGCAGCCATGGGTCGCGCCATTAAATATGAAAATGCCGATGTATGGAAAGTAACCGGCATACTCGAAAACCTGCCCCCTAATACCGACTTTCCCCTGCAAATAGTAGCTCCGTTCAAAGCTTATAGTAATTCAAAGAGCGATGACTGGGTGAGCATCTATAGTTCAAACCAGGTTTATATTGCCTTGCCGGAAAATTACGCTTCTTCACGATTGAGCGCCTTACTGCCAGGTTTTGTAAAAAAACACAAACCAGCCGAAAACGCTACTGATGGCATGGCCTTACAACCGCTCACGGAAATGCACTTTGATACCCGTTTTAATGTTTTCTCCCGCCAGGTATTTAGCAAAGAACTGATCACTGCACTATCCCTGATCGGCCTTTTCCTGCTCATCATCGCCTGTGTTAACTTCATCAACCTGGCCACCGCCCAGGCAGTAAACCGCGCCAAAGAAGTAGGTGTACGCAAGGTATTGGGCAGCAGCCGCAAAAACCTTATTACCCAATTCATGAGCGAAACCTTGCTCATCACCCTCTTTGCTGTTGTATTGGCTACCGGCCTCGCGTGGATAGTCTTGCCTTCACTGAATACTTTGTTGCAGACACGCATATCCGCCAACTTTTTCAACAACCTCAAAATACCTGCCTTCCTGCTCGTCATCACCCTGCTCGTAACCTTGCTCGCAGGCTTTTATCCGGCGCTGGTATTATCCGGCTACAATCCGATCACCGCCCTCAAAAGCAAGCTCGCCGCTAAAACTGGCAGTCTCTCACTCAGAAGAGCCCTCGTAGTATTCCAGTTTGCCATTGCACAGGTACTTGTCATTGGTATGCTGGTAGTCGTAAGCCAGATGAACTTCTTTAAAAATGCCTCCCTCGGATTTACCAAGGATCATATACTTTCTGTACCCATACCGGGCGACAGTGCAGGGCGGGCCAAGATTGATTACCTGCGCGCGCAGTTGCTGCAACAACCCGGCATCAGCGATGTGAGCTTTAGCTTTGGCAGCCCAGCTGAAAATGGCAACTGGAGCAGTGATTTCAATTTCGACAACGCTACCAAAAGCTGTGGTTTTGAAGCCAACCTGAAATGGGTGGATGTAGAACATTTTAAAACATTCGATCTGCAATTTGTGGCGGGCCGTCCTTTTTATCCCAGTGATACCATACGTGAGTTTGTTGTAAGTGAAATACTGGTCAAGAAACTCGGTCTTAAAAGTCCACAGGACATCATAGGTAAAAAGATAAATCTTTGGGGTGGAGAGCATGTGGCCACCGTGTGTGGTGTGATCAAGGACTTCCATACCCTCTCACTCCGTCAACCTTTAGATCCCATCATTATGGCCCCCATGCGCTCTAACTACCAAATGTTCAGCGCTAAAATACGGCCAGAGAAAGCAAAGGAAACCCTCGCCTATGTTGAAAAACTATGGACCAGCGCCTACCCCGACTTTGTGTATGAATACCAGTTCCTCGATGAGAAGATAGACCGTTTCTATCGCCGCGAATCACAGCTGTCACAACTCTATACCATTTTTGCAGGCATCGCCATATTCATTTCTTGCCTGGGTTTGTATGGTCTCGTATCCTTCATGGCCACCCAGCGTGTGAAAGAAGTAGGTATCCGCAAAGTATTGGGCGCTTCCGTAGCCAATATCGTTTACCTGTTTTCCCGTGAGTTCACCGTGCTGATCCTTATTTCATTTTTGATCGCAGCACCACTGGCCTGGTATATCATGAGCCAATGGTTAGGAGATTTCGAATACCGTATTCAACTGGGCGCCGGCATATTCCTGCTGGCCATCGCCGGCTCCGTGTTCATTGCCTGGATCACCGTTGGCTATAGGGCAATAAGGGCTGCGCTCACAAATCCTGTGAAGAGTTTGAAGAACGAATAGGAAGAAAAGCTTCGAGCGACGAGCAGCGGGCTTCGGGCTAAATACAGGAGCGCCGTTCAAACCAAAGGCTCGCAGCTCGAAGCTCACAGCTCGTAGCTATTTGTAAACAAAGCATCATCGGAAGTATTGTCATGAACATTATAATAAACAACCAGTGATAAAGACATACCTCAAAATAGCCTGGCGTACCGCGCTCCGCAACCGGAGCTTCACCGCCATCAGCCTGGGCAGCCTGGTATTGGGAATTACCTTGTTCTTCCTCATCAGCCTGTGGGTGAAAGATGAGATGGGATATGATGCCTCATTTGCCAGCCAGCAACAGGTATGCCGCCTGGAAAGCGAAATGATCCGGCCCGATGGCCAGGTCAGCAAAATGAGCGCTGTAGGCTGGCCTGTGGGCAACACCTTAAAAGCCCAATACCCGGAAATAGAAAGCCTCACTTATCTCAGGGAATGGCATCCTATTGTGAAATTGAAGGAGACACGCTTTTATGAAGACGCCTTGTTTGCCGATGAGCAGTTCTTTGCCGTATTTGGTTATCAACTGCAGGAAGGCAATCCTGCCACTGCCCTCAGGCAGCCTTACAGTGTAGTCATCACCCGGGAAATTAAAGAGAAATACTTTGGCAAAGGCGAAGCATTGGGAAAAGTGCTGATGGTCAACGATACCGTTCCTTACAATGTGACCGGCGTCTTTGCCAAACTGCCCGCCGCCTCTCACCTGCGCTTTGATATGATCGGTTCTTTTGCTTCAGCATGCAGCCTCAATCCCGGGATGTGTGAAGAAGAATTTGCAGGTGGCTGGTTTGATATGAACGTATACAATTATGTACGCCTGGGCAAAAATACATCCGTGGCCACCACTACCGCCAGGATCAAAAACCTGGTACAGGTAGCCGGTAAAGCAGCCGTAGCAGAAACCGGTTTTAAAACAAACCTGTCCCTGCGCCCCGTAAAAGATATTTACCTGTACTCTGGTATGCCTACAGCCCAGGGAACCGTCGGAAACTTTAAGACCATCCAGCTCTTCCTGGCCATTGGTATTTTCATCCTGCTCATTGCCTGCCTCAATTTTATCAACCTCTCTACCGCCCGTTCCGTAGAACGCGCCAAAGAGATTGGCATACAAAAAGTATTGGGCAATGATCGCAAGCGGCTCATTGTTCAATTCCTTACCGAAGCTGCTGTACTGTGTTCCCTCGCCGCCATCATCAGCATCGTACTCATGATTGCCCTGCTGCCGGCCTTCAACACCTTTGCCGGTAAATCATTTACCGTTTCCTCCCTGGTTACCCTGGAAAATGCTTTGTTGCTCTCGGGCATCATCGTGGCACTCGTACCCCTGGCAGGCTTCTATCCCGCCTGGGTATTGTCATCCTTCAAACCCATCAAAGTATTAAAAGGAAGTTTTTCTCATACCGCCTCCGGCGCCCTGCTGAGAAAATCACTGGTCGTATTACAATTCGTTATATCCGCCGGCTTCATCATGTGTACACTCATCATGTGGAAGCAGATGAGGTACATGCAGGACCAGGATCTGGGGTTTGATAAAAACAACATGCTGGTGATCGATGCCATAAAAGTGCCCTGGACATTGCGCCATGACAAAGCCGGTGTATTCAAATCCGAACTACTCCGCAAAACAGGCATCACCCAAATGACCGCTGCCGGCGCCGTGCCAGGCAGATCGGGCTGGGCAGGACAATTTGCCTATCCCGAAGGCAAGACCAAAGAACAGGCTACCATCGTTGAGTATATCGCCACCGACCAGGATTATGTAAAGACCATCGGCCTTCCGCTAATAGCAGGGCGGGATTTCCTGCCCAACAGTGAAGCCGATGTGAAAGAAGCCTTCCTCATCAATGAAGCAGCCGTAAAGACCTTCGGCTGGGGCAGCCCTACAAATGCATTGGGCAAAAAACTGTCTACCTCCGGCAAAGATGGCATCGTGGTAGGCGTGCTGAAAGATTACCACCAGCATGGATTGCAAACAAAGATCCCTCCCGTCGTATTAAGCCCTGTGCCATTTTATGTCCTGTTTGCCCTGCGCTATGAAGGCATCAGTCCTGCGCAGGCCGTGGCCGATGTAAAAGCCGTGTGGGATGATGTATACAAAGGATATCCCCTTGAATACCGGTTTATGGATGAGGATTTCCAACGTCAGTATGCCAGGGAGAACAAGCTACGCAGCTTTTTCGGCATCGCCGCTGGCCTGTCAGTAGTCATCGGTTGCCTCGGCTTACTGGGCCTTATCATCTATACAGCCCAGAAAAGAGTAAGAGAAATCGGCATCCGCAAAGTATTGGGCGCAGGTATTGGTGGCATCGTTGCCCTCTTGTCTGTCGACCTCCTGAAGCTCGTAGGTATTGCCATTGTACTGGCCGTTCCCATTGCCTGGTGGACCATGCACGCCTGGCTACAGGGTTTTGCCTACCGCATTCAGATCAGCTGGCAGGTATTTGCCCTGTCTGCTGCCGCAGCCTTATTGATAGCCATGTTTACCATTAGTTTCCAGGCTATCCGCGCAGCAATGATGAACCCCGTGAAGAGCTTAAGAAGTGAGTAGGAAAACAAGCAGCGAGCTGTGAGCTACGAGCAGCGAGCTAAATACAGTAAAGACTATTCGAAGCATAACTTGTCCCGCTCTGCGGGAAGGCTCGCAGCTCGAAGCTCGTGGCTCGAAGCTTTAAAATTTAAATTGATACACTTTGTTGAGAAATAACATCATATCAACTTTACGTACACTCAAAAGAAACAGAACCTATACCCTCATCAATATGCTGGGTCTATCCCTCAGTATTGGTGTGGCCATTGTTATTTTCATGATCCTGCGCTTTGAAGGAAGCTTTGATTCCTGGCACAAAAATGCCCCCCGCCTCTACCAGGTGCTTGCTTATGATAAATTTGATGGCATTAACTCCCATATTCCCCAGGGCGCCATCAAAGCATTAAAAGAAAAAGTGCCGGGCGTTGAGAAAGCCGCCACCGTATATGGGTATACTCCCGCTGTGATCAACGTCAACGGAGAGAACCTCAAACAGGAACGAACCTTTTTCGTACAACCCGATTTCCTGCGCATGATCGATATGCAATGGATACAGGGATCACCCGAAACATCTTTAAGCCAACCCGGTCAGGTAGTATTGGATCAGCCCACTGCCCAAAGATTGTTCAAACCCGGAGAGCAGGTGATCGGTAAAAGTATCCTCTATGACAATACCCTTCCCTTAACCGTATCCGGTATTGTAAAAGAAATGCCTGCCAACACACAGTTCCGCATGCCCATGATGCTCTCCTATGCCTCCCTGCTTCAATACATGAACTGGTATAAGGACGAGGACTACTGGAGTGGCGGAGACTCTTACTTCCAGGGATTCGTACTGCTGAAACCCGGCGCCAGTGTTGCTGCCGCAGAAGCCAGCCTCAACCAGGTTGCAGCACAACAGGGAAATCGTAGTAATTATAGCAGGTTCAGCCTGACCAACCTGGCCCAACAACACTTTAATCCCCTTCCTGATATTGATTTCTTCAACTATGCCATCCCCCGCTGGTTATTGTATACCCTGACCAGTATCGGTATTTTCCTGTTGTTGATTGCCTGTATCAATTTTATCAACATGGCTACCGTACAGGCCATGCAGCGCAACAAAGCCACCGGCATCCGCAAAATATTGGGCAGTAGCCGCATTCAGCTCATTGGCCAATTCCTGCTGGAAACAGCCTTCATAGTCACCGGCGCTATTGTAGCCGGCGCTTTATTCGCTTATTTCCTCCTGCCCTATACCGGAAAATTATTGCATACACAGGTAGCCGAAGCACACAATTGGAATGCTGGTACCATTTTATTCCTCGCCGCCATTGGTGTATTGCTCACCTTCCTCAGTGGGCTTTATCCGGCCTTCATGCTGTCCGGGTTTAAGCCCATACAATTACTAAGAGCCCGTTTTTTTTCCATCCCAACCAAAGGCTTCTCCCTGCGCCGCCTCCTCGTAGTCACCCAATTCAGCATTGCGCTCGTGCTGGTCATTTGCACCATCATCGGTGTAAAGCAGATCAATTATTTCTACCACACCGAACTGGGTTTCGATAAGGCCGCTGTTATTACCGTCAATATGCCCGATGGCAGAAGCAGCGCCATCCGGGAAAGGTTCCGTCACGGCCTTCAACAGTCGCCGGCCATCAGCGATGTAACCTTTGGCTTGACCACTCCCTCCGGCACCAACAACTGGTGGTGGGCCAATGTCAGGTACCATGGTCTCAAAGATGGTGAACAGCAATGGCGGCAACAATTCATCGATACCAATTACCTGTCCTTCTTCAAAATATCACTGCTGGCAGGTCGTGGCTTCAATGCATCCGACAGTACCAACGCCACCGTACTTATCAATGAACAGGCGGCCCACGACATGGGATTTGCCGATGCAGCCAAGGCCCTGGGACAGCAGATCTACATGGGCAAAGAACAATACACCATCGGCGGCATTGCCAAAGACTACCAGTCTCAGAGCCTTAAATCGGGCAAAACACCCCATGTATTTATCTATAACAGGCGCTTTCAAACCGCCTGCATACGCATCAACCACCTCCAGCAGGAAGCCGCCCTGCAATTGGTAGCTAAAGAATGGAAAGCCATTTTCCCGGAATACTACTTTGAATACCGTTTCCTCGATGATGACCTGAGATCCTTTTATGGCGATGAGAGCAAACTGGCCAGTTTCCTTTCCCTCTTCTCCATCATTGGCATCCTGATCGGCTGCCTGGGAGTATACGGACTGGTAACATTTGTATGCGTACGCAAGACCAAAGAAATAGGCATCCGCAAAGTGCTGGGCGCCGGCTTCCTGGATATTATGGCCATGCTGAACGTGGAGTTTATCTGGCTCATTGTCATTTCATTTGTCATAGCAGCACCAATAGCAGGTTATACCATGCACCATTTCCTGCAGGATTATTCCAACCGCATTGCCATACCCTGGTGGATATTCCTGTTAAGTGGTTTGGGCGCATTACTGATCACCATGATCACCATCAGCTTTCAGGCTATCCGTGCCGCCAAGGCAAATCCGGTGAAAAGTTTAAGAAGTGAATAAGTAAACAAACAATAACACACCCTCCGTATGTTTAGAAATTATTTCAAGACCGCCTGGCGAAACCTTTGGAAGAACAAAGCGTATTCCACCATCAACATCATTGGACTCTCCATTGGTATGGCCGCCTGTATCATCATTATGTTGTTTGTGCTATATGAAAGGAGCTTTGATAAACAGCATACCAAAAATATTTACCGGCTCGATGAAGTACAGAAATTCCCGGGCATGGTGGCGCCACAGAAGGTAGCCCTCTCTATGTTCCCCATGGGCCCCAGCCTGAAGCAGGAGTTTCCCCAGATACTTCAGTACACCCGCATCAATTCATTTGATAAGCCACCCATTGCCTGGAAAGAAAAAAAAGTAACCCTGTCCAAAGTATTCTGGGCCGACTCTACCTTTTTCGACATCTTCAACTTTCCCTTGCTGGAAGGCAACAGCCAATTGGTCCTGCAAAAGCCCAACAGCATGGTGCTTACCCAGGCCAGTGCCGAAAAACTTTTTGGCAAAGAAAACCCCATTGGTAAAACAGTTACTATTCCCGATCGCGATACCCTTTCTTATACGGTAACCGGCGTCCTGGCCAATATACCCGGCAATTCCCACCTGCAGTTTGATGGATTGCTTTCTTTTAATACACGCAACACCGCCCAACTGATGGAAAACTGGGGCGGCAACTGGGTCAACACCTATCTTGAAATGGCGCCCAATTTCGATCAGGCAGCCCTGGAAAAGAAGTTCCCGGAGTACCTGAAGCGACATATGGAAGGAGATCGTCCTACCTTTTATGAACTCTTCCTGCAACCGCTTGCAGCCGTACATGCTGCCTCAACCGACATTACCCACGATTACCACAACTATCATAAGTTCGATGGCACCTATACCAAACTGTTCTCCATCATTGCCATCATTGTGCTCATCATAGCCTGCATCAATTTCATGAACCTGTCTACTGCCCGCTCAGCAGGCAGGGCCAAAGAAGTGGGTGTGCGTAAGTCAGTTGGGGCCAACCGTTTCCAGCTGGGTATACAGTTCATTGGAGAATCTGTCCTCTTGTGTTTCATTGCCTTGATATTGGCCCTGATCCTCGTAAAACTGGCCTTGCCCTGGGTATCTAACCTCAGTCAGCGTGATATGAACCTGCCCATATTTACCAATGGCAGACTCTTATTGAGTGCCCTGGCCGGCACCCTCATCGTAGGCACATTGGCTGGCCTCTATCCTGCCGCCTACTTGTCTTCTTTCGAGGCCATCAAAGTATTGAAAGGTTCTATCCAGACAGGTAAAAGCAAGGGCTTGTTCCGGAATATACTCGTAGTAGGACAATTCTCCAGCGCCATCTTCCTCATCATCGCCACACTCTTTGCAGTAAGGCAGTTAAACTTCATGCAAAAGAGAGACCCCGGTTTTAAAAAAGATCAGGTAATCGCAGTCACCCTTAATTTCAGCACCGGTCCCAAATATGAGTCCCTTAAACAGGAATTGCTCAGCAATACCCTGATCACCGGCGTAACCGCCTCCTGGCAGCGCCTGGGTAATAACCTGCACCAAACCGGTATCACCTTTCACCCCGGTGACGGGCCTATGCGCAATATGGCCACTTCACAAGTGGTGGTAGACCACGATTACCTTACCGTATACAATATTCCCCTGGTAGCAGGCAGGAACTTCTCCAAAGATTATGGTACCGATAATGGCAAAGCCTATATCATCAATGAGACCATGGCCAAAGAGTTGTTGAAAGAGCACCCTAAAGCACCCATCAGTTCCCTGATCGGTAAACAGTTTGGCTTAGGTGGTCTCGACTCTGTCGGCCATATAGTAGGCATTGCCAAAGATTTTAATTTCAACTCCCTTCACCATAAAATAGAAACACTCACCATCTTTGACCAGAAGGATTGGGGATACAGCGAAATGTCTGTCCGTATCAATGGCGCCAAAGCACAACAGGCTATCGCGTATCTTGAAACCACCTGGAAGAAGATCAACCCCGGCCAGGACCTCGAATATGTATTCCTGGACGATCACTTCAAGGAGCTATACCATGCCGATTCGCAGGTAAGTGAGACCGTGGGCATACTGGCAGGCCTGGCCATCATTATTTCCTGCCTGGGTCTGTTCGGCCTGGCCTCTTACGCCGCAGAAAAAAGGGTGAAAGAGATTGGCATCCGCAAAGTGTTGGGCGCCTCCGTTCAAAACATTGTACGCCTCTTGTCAAAGGACTTTTTGGTACTGGTACTCATTGCCAACCTCATTGCCTGGCCCCTTGCCTGGCTGGTATTGAGCAAGTGGTTGCAGGACTTCGCCTACCGGGTGAATATAAGCTGGTGGGTATTCCTGGCAGCCGGCGTAGCCGCTCTGATGATCGCTTTATTGACCGTTAGCTTCCAGGCCATTAAAGCAGCCCTGACAAACCCCGTAAAAAGCCTGAAAAATGAATAAAAATGCATTCTGTCTGTAACAAATACAAAAGACAAACGTCTCTGCATTAAATAATCATCATACTAAATTGAATACCATGAAACAAATACTATTCCTTCTCCTCGCTGGCAGCATCACCTATTCCGTGCAAGCCCAGAACGATGCTCCCTACCTCACCAAATCGCTCAAAGATGCAGGCATTGAACAGGTGCTGGCAGAAACATCCGGTGGTAATATCTCGATTACCGGCGATGCGGCGGCAGAAGCCAGGATTGAAGTATATGTAAGGCCCAATAACGGCAGAAGCCAATTATCAAAAGAAGAGATAGAAAAAAGGATCAGCGAAGACTATGAATTCTCTATTGGTACCGCCGATCATAAACTGACTGCTATTGCAAAACCTAAAAACCGCTTCGGCAGGTTTGATTGGAAAAAAGCCCTTTCTATTTCCTTTAGGATATATGTGCCCCGCAATGTGGCCACCAACCTCACTACCAGTGGCGGCAATCTTGACCTGGCCCATTTGAGCGGTACACAGGATTTCAGGACCAGTGGCGGCAACCTCCAGATCGATGACCTGACTGGTAAGATAAAAGGAGTTACCTCCGGTGGCAATATTCACCTGAAAGATTCCAAAGATGATATCACCCTCTCTACCAGCGGTGGCAATATCGACGCCAGGAACAGCAGCGGCAAACTGAAATTGACTACTTCCGGTGGCAACGTAACCCTCGAAGAACTCAAAGGCAATATTGATGCAACTACCAGCGGAGGCTCCGTACGTGGTAATGTAGTGACCGGCGAACTGTATGCCGTTACTTCCGGCGGCAATGTAACCATGAGCGAACTTTCCTGCAGCATCAGCGCTTCTACCAGTGGTGGCAATATTACCGTAAGCCTGAAAGAATTGGGCAGTTTTGTAAAATTATCCAACTCCGGAGGCAATATCAACCTCGATCTGCCGGGCAATAAAGGTCTTGACCTGCGGATCACCGGTGATAAAGTAAAGGCCAGCAGCCTCAGCAATTTCAGCGGTAAGATCGAAGATGACTCCATCGACGGAAAGCTCAACGGCGGCGGGATACCAGTCACGGTAAGAGGCAATGGCGGTCGCGTATCGCTGTCAATCAAATAGCCAACACTAAAACCACCCAACTGTGTTCAGAAACTACTTCAAGATCGCCTGGCGCAACCTGCTAAAGCACAAAGCCTTTTCCTTTATCAATATCTTTGGCCTCTCGGCAGGCCTTACCTGCTTTTTGCTCATTGCCCTTTTCCTGGTCGATGAGCTCACCTTTGATGGGTTTCACACCCAGGCAGGCTCTTTGTACCGTGTAGTGGAAAAATTCACCACCGCAACCGGTAAGGAAAGGACAGCCGGCTCTGTATCTTTCAACACATCGGCGATTGTACTGAAGGACATGCCCGAAGTAGCGGCCACTTCCCGCCTCACCACATTTGGCAGGGTCAATGTAAGTGCAGAGAACAATACCACTGTTTTCTACAATGATTACACCACCGCCAATGAGACCTTCTTTCACCTGTTCGATTTCCCCCTGCTGCAAGGCACACGGGAAGCATTGAAGGAACCATTTACGGCAGCTGTAACCGATAAAATGGCCATGAAGCTTTTTGGCCGCCAGGATGTTTTGGGAAGGACCATCAGGGTGGAAGATGATAGTTTACCGTACCGCATTACCGCCGTAGTTAAGATCCCCGGTAATTCCCATATCCAATTTAATGTGCTGTTTTCCGAGGCCACCAGTTTCTCTAACCCCCGGTTTAGAGAATTTTCGTCCAGCGATTGGACCTCTACCCTGTTTACCACCTACGTATTGTTGAAAGACAACAAAACGGCCAACAGTACAGCAGCCAGGATGGGTACCCTGGTAATGAAGAACAGACCCGCCTCTGCCGATACGAGGAAAAGTACCTTTAGTCTTCAGCCATTAAAGCAGATACATTTCTATCCCGATGGCCAGGATAACGAAAGAGCCCAAAGTGGTATCATGCACCTGTACGTATTTGGCATCGTAGCTCTTTTTGTACTGTTCATTGCCTGCATCAATTATATGAACCTGACAACCGCCCGCTTTGCCGGCAGGTCGAAGGAGATTGCCGTACGCAAAGTGGCTGGCGCTATGCGCAATAGCCTCATCGTTCAATTCCTGGCCGAAGCATTGCTTATTACCGTCATTGCGCTTTTCATAGCACTTGCTGCCGTGCAAATGCTGATGCCTGGCTTCAATGCCTTCACCGGTAAAGAACTGTCATTAGACTGGCATAGCGATTACCGTATCTGGTTGGGTGTATTGTCTGTCACAGCATTGGCAGCCCTGATGGCAGGCATCTACCCTGCCCTCTTCCAATCGGGATTAAGACCATTACAGCTACTTAAAAACAAACTGAAGCTGAGCCATGGACATCTTTCTTTTCGAAGGGTGCTTGTAATCTTCCAGTTCTCCATTTCCATTATTATGATGGTAGCTACCATCATCGTCTTCCAACAGTTGAAATACGTTGACGGAAAAGACATGGGCTTCAATAAAGAACAACTGGTAGTGGTTGATATCAATAGCGCCAATGTACGCCGCGCTGCCACCACCATCAAAAACGAATATGCCCGCTTAGCCAACGTAAAAAATGTAACCGTCACTTCCCGTGTACCAGGCGAATGGAAATCCATTCCCCAGATAAAAGTCAGCACTGCCGCTAATCCAGCTTCCATGCAGGACATGTATTATATAGCCGCCGATGACCAGTTCCTGAACACCTTTCAGATAAAACTCCTCAGTGGCAGGAACTTCTTACCCGGTAATGAGCTGGCCGATTCACAATACGTACTCATCAATGCCACAGCTGCAAAATCCCTCAACATCAGCCAGCCTTCCGAACAACTTATTGAGATACCTGCAGCCCTGTTTGGTGATGGCCTCAATACCTATGACACTCCACTGCGTGTTCGTGTAATAGGTATTGTAAACGACTTTAACTTCCAGTCTCTCCGCGAAAAAATTGCCCCCATGGTCATTGGCAGTCCGCGCCTGCGTGTACACCGTATTGATTATTTCACCGCAAGGGTGAATCCCGTCAATATGGCCGAGACACTCAAACAAATGGAAGGCATTTTACATTCCATTGATGCCACCCACCTGTTTGAATATAACTTCCTCGACAAACAGTGGGACCTGTTTTACCAGGAAGACAAGAAACGGGAAGTCATCTTCCTGTCCGTAGCCTTTATGACCATTCTTATTGCTTGTCTTGGTTTATTTGGTCTGGCTACGTATGCGGCCGAACAACGCATCAAGGAAATAGGCATCCGCAAAGTATTGGGTGCAAGCGTTAGCAGCATCATCTCCATGCTTTCCAAAGATTTCCTGAAGCTGGTGCTGGTAGCTGCCGTGATCGCCTTTCCCATTGCCGCATGGGCCATGCACCAATGGTTGCAGGACTTCGCCTACCAGGTAGGACTTCAATGGTGGGTATTCCTGGTGGCCGGCGGCGCAGCCTTGTTCATCGCTTTATTTACCGTGAGCTTCCAGGCTATTAAAGCAGCCTTGTCCAATCCGGTGAAGAGCTTGAGAAGTGAATAGAATACAGCCGTGAGCTTTGAGCTGCGAGTTAAATACAATTGGGTACATTCAAAGCGAAGGGCCCGAAGCTTGCAGCTCGAGGCTCGTAGCTTCTGACTCAATAGTTACACCTGACAGAGAATATTAGTTTTGACTAAAAACAAATCCTGATCATGTTTAAGAACTATTTCAAAACCGCCTGGCGCAACCTGTTTCGCCAAAAGACTTACAGTTTACTCAACCTGTTTGGATTGGCCATTGGAATATCCTGCGGGCTCCTGCTCACCCTTCATATCAAAGAAGAGTTGAGCTATGAGAAAAGCTTTCCCAAACATGACCGTATATACCGGGTTGTCAATGATGAATGGTCCAAGTCTTCCCCTCCCCTGGCAGGCGAAATGATGAAGTATTTCCCGGAGATCAAAAGTATCACCCGCTTTTCCGACAGGGGCAGATCCGTTGTAAGCGCAGGCCCCAATGTGCAGGGCGAAAGCAAAGGATATTTTGCCGATTCATCCGTGGTCGATGTGTTTGATCTCAAAGCAGTAGCCGGTAAGCCTGTAGAAGCCCTCAGCGAACCCAATGCCATCGTGGTTACCCGCAGCATGGCCAAACAATATTTTGGCAACAAAGACCCCCTGAACCAAAAACTGGTATTCAACGATAAAGAAGAGATGTGGGTGAAAGCCGTCATAGAAGATTTCCCCTCCAACAGCCATATTCAATTTGATTACCTGGCTTCCATGTCCACCTTTTACAAAAACGCGTCACCCGACTGGACTGGCAACCGCGGCTGGATGTTTGGCTGGACCTATGTGGCCTTTAAAGAAGACCAGAACCTTGTGAAGGCCGACGCAAAGCTGAAGGAATTTTACATGAAGTACTATGCAGGCTGGGGTACCGCAGAAGAAATACGGCCTGAAGCACAAAAATGGCGCTTTCAACCATTGACTGATATCCACCTCCATTCCAATCTGATCCAGGAAATGGGTCCCAACAGCAGCATCATTTACATCTACATCTTTATAGGCGTGGAAGTGCTCATACTCCTGATTGCCTGCGTAAACTTTATCAACCTCTTCACTACCCAGGCCCTGAAAAGGATCAAAGAGATAGGCATCCGCAAAATACTGGGCGCCGGCAAAGGGCAGTTGGTACTCCAGTTCATGGGCGAAGCATTTATGCTGACCTGCCTCGGCGCCCTGCTGGCCATTTGCCTCTACCAACTGGCCATACCCTTCTACAACAATATTACCGGCAAAGATGTATCGATGTGGGAGTTGTTCAGGCCCGTCAATATGATGATCATCGTTGGCATGGTGCTTTTGGTAGGTATATTATCTGGACTATTCCCTGCTTTATACATTACACAATTTGATGCTGCCGGTTCTTTAAAATCCAACAAACTGCCCAGGTCATCTGCCTCCCTCGTACGCAAGGGCCTCGTGGTATTCCAGTTTGTGGTATCCGGCCTGCTGATCATTTCCACCATACTCATTTACCAGCAAATGAAATTGTTCCATGACAAAGAACTTGGGTTCGATCGCAACAATGTGATCGTTGCCAGACTCTATGGTAATCTTCAGGAACAAGCTGTAAAACATTCCGAAGCAGTGGAGCAGGCCTTACTGAAAAACCCTGATGTACTGGGCATCGCCAAAGCTTCCAATGTGATCGGCGATGGGTTGAGCGTAGAAAACATTACCCCCCTCAATCCCGATCCACAAAAACAATACCCCTCTTCACAATTCATGCGGGTTGATGAACACTACCTGGATGTAATGAATATTACCCTGAAAAGTGGCCGTAATTTCTCCCGTGCTTTCAACGACTCAGGTTCATTTATCGTCAATGAGAGAGCCGCCGCTTTGCTGGGCTTTAAAGACCCCATAGGTGCCGCCGTCGTCAACAATGTAATGGGTGTGCAGGGAAAGATCGTAGGCGTGGTGAAAGATTTTCATTTTGCATCCCTCCACCACCAGGTAGAGCCCCTGGTACTGGAGTACAAACCCGAGTGGACGGGTAGTATGTTTATCAAAATAAAACCAGGCAATCCAGCTGCCACCATCAGCTTCCTGGAATCGACATTTAAAAAACTGGCGCCCAATTCCATGTTCAGTTATGGCTTTCTCGACGACAAAATATCCGGACTGTACAAGAAGGAAAATAACATGAGCACCATCTTGAAGGTCTTTGCAGTACTCGCCATCCTGATCTCCTGCCTCGGCCTGTTTGGATTGACAGCCTATGCTGCGGAAGTACGCACCAAAGAGATCGGTATCCGTAAGGTGATCGGCGCCAGCATGGCCAATCTCCTCGGTCTGCTATCCAAAGACTTTGTGCTCCTGGTATTGGCAGGCAACCTGATCGCCTGGCCCATTGCCTGGTATGTCGCCAATAAATGGTTGCAGGAATTCACGTACAAGATCCATATCAGCTGGACCGTCTTCCTGCTGTCGGCCATCGTTACCCTGGCCATCGCCGTCCTGACCATTGGCTACCATTGTATCAGAACCGCGACAGCCAATCCTGTGAAGAGCCTGAGAAGTGAATAGAATAATTAATTCGAACATTGTAACAACGCCCTCATCATGATACTGAACTACCTCAAGATCGCTATCCGCAGCCTGCGCAAACGTCAGGGACATACTTTCCTGAACATTGCTGGCCTTACCATTGGCATGACCTGCTGTCTCCTCATCTTCCATTACGTATCTTATGAAAAAAGCTACGATGATTTTAATAAGGAGGCCAATGATATTGTGCGTTTGCGCATCGATAGCTATAGCAAAGGAAACCTGCGCTGGAAATCTGCGACCGTATACCCGGCCATTGCGCCCACGATGAAAAAAGACTTCCCTGAAGTACAGGATTTCTGCCGGCTCATAGATGCTAATTTCCTCATCACCAATGAGGCTACCCAGGCAAAGTTTAAAGAAACCAAGGGCTATTTTGCCGATCCATCTACCTTGAAAATGTTCAATATATCCTTAGTCCAGGGCAATCCGGCCACCGCCCTCACCGGCCCCGATAAGCTGATCATCTCTCAAAGCCTGGCCACCAAATACTTTGGGACGCCCAATGCACTGGGCAGGCAATTAAACATACGTTTTGACGGTAATCCCCAGAACTATGAAATTACCGGTGTATTCAAAGACTATCCATCCAATTCTCACCTCGATATCCAGTACCTCGCATCCTATGATGCCTTTAAGAAGGTTATATTAACTGTCTGGCACGATAACAGCAACCCCGCTGATAATGCCTGGGGATGGTACGATTTCTACGCCTATATCCAATTGAGGCCCGGCACTGATAAGGATAAGTTCGCTGCCAAAATTCCCGCCTTCAGCGACAAGTACATGAACAAGACAGAGTGGGCGCTGAAGAATAATTTTAAAACGGAAATACATATGATGCCCCTGAAGGACATTCACCTGTATTCCAACTTCAACCAGGAAGCTGAAGTGAATGGCAACGGCCAGGCCGTGGGATTCCTGTTCCTGGTAGCCATATTCATCATTGGTATTGCCTGGATCAATTATATCAACCTTGCTACTGCCCGTTCAGTAGAGCGCGCCCGGGAAGTAGGTGTTCGAAAAGTGTTGGGCGCGTTGCGTACCGATCTGATCAAACAATTCCTGACCGAAAGCCTGTTGCTCAACTTTTTTGCATTGGCCCTTTCTATAGGTATTTTCTTCCTGCTCGTTTCGCCGTTCGATCAGTTTACCGGTCACCCGGCTACCCATATCTCTTTGTCACCACATTACTGGCGCCTGTTTACCATCCTGTTTTTGGCAGGCACTTTATTGTCTGGTATGTATCCCGCTTTTGTATTGTCCGGCTTCCAGCCCATTAAGGTATTGAAAGGCATGTTTAAGAATTCAACCAGTGGGCTGCTGCTGCGCAAAGGCCTGATCGTATTGCAGTTTACCACTTCCGTGGTTCTGATCGCAGGCACCATCATCGTATACAGGCAGGTAAGCTTTATGCGCGACCAAAAGCTGGGCGCCAATATTGATCAGACATTGGTACTGGAAGGTGCCGTATCCCCCACAGATTCTACCTACCAGGGGACCTTCCAGCCTTTCAAGACCGATATCTTGCAATTAAGCGGTGTAAAGAACCTGGCTGCTTCCACCAATGTGATGGGCCAGGAAATTTACTGGACCAATACCTATAAGCAGGTGGATGGAGAAAACCAAACCGGCATTACTCTATACAATTTGGGGGTGGATTATGATTTCATATCCCTGTTTGATATGAAATTGAAAGCCGGCAGGCCTTTCTCCACCGATTTTGGCACCGAAAAAAAGAATGTACTCCTCAATGAAAAGGCCGTTGCCATACTGGGTTTTCCCAGCGTGGCCGCTGCCATCGGCAAAAAGATCAACAGCGGAAGGGATACCAATACCGTGGTGGGTGTGCTGGCCGATTATCACCAGCAGGGATTGCAGAAAGCTATTGAACCCATGATATTCCGGTGCTCGCCCAATATCAGGAGTTACTATTCCATCAAGGTAGCCTCCGGCAAGGTGCCTGCTACCATTGCAGCGATCAAACAAACCTGGGACAGATATTTCCCGGCCGATCCGTTCAACTACACCTTCCTGGATGAAACGTTTAGTGAACAATACAAGGCCGATATTCTCTTTGGAAAAGTGTTTGGCATATTTGCCTTTCTTGCTATCCTGATTGCCTGTTTTGGCTTGTTGGGTTTATCTGCCTACAATGTTATTCAACGCACCAAGGAGATCGGTATTCGTAAAGTGCTGGGAGCTTCTGCACAAAGCATCCTGCTGCTCTTGTCCAGGGACTTTATGAAACTGATCATAGTGGCCCTGGTGCTGGCCATTCCTGTTGGTTGGTACATTATGCACCAGTGGTTGCAGGATTTTGCCTATCGCATACATATTGGCTGGTGGATATTTGCCGTTGCCGGGGTCCTGGCGCTGCTCATTGCCCTGCTCACCATTGTATTGCAGGCTGCAAAGGCCGTAGTGGTCAATCCCGTGAAGAGTCTGAGAAGTGAGTAAATGAAAGCAGCGAGCTGTGAGCTACGAGCGGCGAGCTAAATACAATAAAGTAAGCTCAAAGCAGAAGGCTCTCAGCTCATAGCTCGTGGCTCGTAGCTTTGGGGTTCAGTGGTTAAACTCGACAAAGAATATAAGTTTTGAAAATAAATGAATCATTCTTATGATTAAGAACTTCATCCTGCTTGCCTGGAGAAACCTTGTAAAGCACAAGACCTTCTCCTTTATCAATATACTGGGACTTTCCGCAGGTATTGCTTTTGTGTTCCTGATCGGGGCCTATGTATGGGGCGAGTTGCGCGTGAACGATTCTATCCATGATAACGACCGGGTGTTCATGCTGCAAAGCAAATGGAAGAAAGGCGGAAGCGGGGACATTACCACCCCCGCCCCGATGGCCCAGGCGCTCAAAGAAAACTTTCCCGACCTGGTGGAAGATTATTATCACCATGATGGCATCACCTCTATTGTTTCCAAAGGCAACAAATACTTTAGAGAAGGGCTACAGCCCGGCGATGCCAGTTTTCTCTCCATCACAGGTTTCCCCCTGTTATACGGCAATGCGCGCACAGCCCTCAATAACCCCAATTCAATGGTGATCACGGCTGCCAAAGCCCGCAAGTACTTTGGCAGAACAGATGTATTGAACGAGACCCTCACCCTGCAATCTTTTGCGGGCGGTGGTAAACAGGACTTCATAATAACAGGAGTATTGAAAGACCTGCCTTTTAATACCATCACCAACTTTACCAATACATCCAACGAAATCTTTTTACCCGTAGAAAGCCTACGCTTCTTTGGCAGGTACGATAGCTTTCAATCATGGCAAAACACAGCCATTATCAACTACGTGAAACTCAAAGCAGGCATTAAGCCATCCGATCTGCAGCAGCCTATGCAGCAGCTGCTGAAACTACATGCACCTGCAGACATGGCCGCCGACCTGCAGTTGAAATTGGCGCCACTGAATGAATATTATCTGCAACGGGATAATGGCCTTGCCCGCCGGATGGTGTATACACTATCATTGATAGCCCTCTTTATCCTGCTCATGGCGGTGATCAACTTTATCAACATCACTATCGGCAATTCGGCTACCCGGCTTAAGGAGATTGGCGTACGCAAAGTAATGGGCGGCACCCGGAACCAGCTCATCCTCCAGTTCCTGACAGAGTCAGTCATATTGGCCACCCTAAGTGTCGTACTGGCGCTTGCCGTCTACCAATGTGCGATCCCGTTTGCCGGCAAAATGCTGGGCAAACCGCTCCCCTCACTCACTACACTGCCTGTACCCTTTATTGCTGTACCTATACTGATGTCTCTGTTGATCGGCGCGTTGGCAGGGCTGTATCCTGCATTTATACTTTCTTTACAACCATCTGTCGACTCCCTGAAAGGAAAGCTGAAGACCATCAAAGAAAAAGTGGTCTTTCGTCGTTCGCTCATCGCGCTGCAATTCACAACAGCCATTGTCGTTTTTGTAGGTGCGGTCATTATCGATAAACAGATCGCCTTTTCTTTCAATAGCGGCCTTGGTTATGATAAAGAACAGGTGATCACGGCGGCCGTACCCCGCGACTGGACTGTAGCCGGCGTACAGCATATGGAAATGGTGCGCAACGAGATAACCACGCTGCCTGCCATTGCTGCTGCCAGTCTCTCTTTTGAGATACCCGATGGAAGGAACGGTGGTGGCGGTAAGTTGTATAAAGAAGCAGCAGATTCCAGTCAGGCCGTCAATGCTACCGGCCTAACCACAGACAACCAATATACTGCCGCTTATGGTATGAAAATGGTAGCCGGTCAATACCTCGATACCGATTCAACTGCTATAGTGATCAACGAAACGGCTGTGAAAGCCCTTGGTTGGAAAGATGCCCATAGCGCCGTGGGACAGCCCATTAAAATAATGGGCAATCCCCAAACCTTTACCATTGCAGGCGTGATCAAAGATTTTCATTTCGAAAGTAAACATGCCGCTATTGTCCCTCTCTATATTCTCCATGTAAAAAATACCCTCGCCTATCGCTACCTGTCCTTTAAGGTAAAGCCAGGTAACCTGTCACAAACGATTGCTGCCCTGGAAAGCAAATGGGCTACCGTATTGCCGGGAGCGCCGTTTGATTATAAGTTTCAGGATGATACGCTCACCTATATGTACCGTTCAGAGATACAACTAAAAAAAGCGGCACAAACCGCTACCCTGCTGGCCCTGCTCATTGTATTACTGGGTGTGTTGGGCATTGTAACCCTGAGTATTACCCGGCGCATGAAGGAAGTAGGCATCCGTAAGGTATTGGGCGCTTCCGGTCTTCAGATCATTGCCCTGTTCCTGAAAGAGTTTGCCTGGATGATCCTGCTCGCCAATATCATTGCCTGGCCCCTGGCGTATATAGCCCTGGAAAAATGGCTCGATAATTTTGTGTACCGTATTCATATCAACTGGATACCGTTCTTCACCGTAGCGGCCGTTGTAGCAGGCCTCATTGCCGTGATCGTTACCATACAAACCATTGTCAGGGCCCTCACCAATCCGATCAGGAATTTGCGGAGTGAATAAATGAGAAAAGGATTTTGGCTTGCCGGAAATTCTACCTATTTTTCACGAATCACCACCCTTACCTGATCACTAATGGATGTGCATTTCTCCAAAGAACCGAACGTTAATTACATGAACGCATACTACAATGTATACAGTCTCTTCGTAAACGAAAGCCTATTAGGTAAGTTCTACTATTCTTCAAAGAAATGTTCCTTCAGTTTTGATAAGATTTCCGTCAGGATCGACACCACTCACAGGTTCTTTCGCAAACCCAAAGTAGTGATCACCGACAACATATCCAACATGGTATTGGGGCATTATGAATTAACCAATTGGACCATATTTAACGGATACCGCCATAAGTTGCATCTCCATGATGAGATACATTCCTTCAAAAGACACCGTCCGGACGGATATTCACTGTTTGGCAAAATTACCTGGGGGAGATACAAATTCACCCTTACCAATAACACAGAAGAAATCACCTATACTTTCCAGATCAGGTATCCCCTTTTTAGCCTTGGCAATATTGGCCCCTCACTGCCATTCGAAGGCTCCATTAAATTCAACAGCAACAATAAAATGGCTCTCTTCGCCGGCTTGTACCTGATCGAAACAGCCCTGGAAAACCTGAGTGACTAAGCCCATAACGGCAGCAAACCTACTTCCCAGGCATCCGTAGCCCAGGTACGCCTTGCTTACCTTGTTGACATTCTTTGTGATACTCCCGCCTGAAGACCTTATCCCGCCTCCGCCATAGGAGCAATTCAAAAGATGGCTGTTCAGCAGGGATATTTTTAAATAAACCCTTGACGGTGGATCCCACCGCTGGCCTTGCCCGACGATAAGATGGCCTTAATACCGTTGAAGGAGCTTCCACAGACAGTTGCATCCCTCCGTATTTCGGGACATATTTTTGGGCAAGCCATTCGATGATGTCCGTTTCATTCCACCCATATTTCAACCAGGTCATTACCTCTCCGGTGATCTTACAGCGGAGTGTATGTTTTTTATAGCGAAGTGGAACCAATGCATACACCTTCAATGCAATAGGCGAAGCTTTGGCTAACAAGGCGGCATATTGCATGGTCTTGCGAAAGGCGGGATCTTTCTTCACCCGCTTGCCGGTCAGCGAACTGCGGGAGCGTATATAGTACCTCCCAAACATGAAGTATACTGTTATAGGCCCGTAAGTGCCAATAAAAGAAGGTGCGGAAGTAAGCCTTGCCATAATATTCTTTTTCCTAAAGATAGAGCGTTGGCCTGGGTGATCAACAGGCAGCTAACACAAACGGTTAAGTTCTGTTATATTCTGTCATATTCAGTTAAAAACAGCCATTTAAAGTCACATTTTAACAAGCGCCGGTACCCTCTCAGGACCGGGTTTGACAGGGGTCTTGTTCGGGACATGTTTGTACCAACACCGGAGATAAAGCGCATTTTATGCACCTGTGAAATGAATTGAATGCTGGCCTGGCTTGTTTTGGTTTTGAGTATGGTTTGGGGCGGCCTAAGCGGGTACCGAATGAGACCCGAACAAGGTACGACGCAGACCCACGCAAGACCCGAAGAAAAGCCCGCACACTCCCATTGCGGATAGGCTCACCAGCCATAGCCCGATAACCAGTAATACAAAATGCTGCTGAAGCTGCTGTTTAATAGATTGATCTTGCATGCCATTCCTGTTTTAATCAGATGAAGGACATCATTCTCTGCAGGAATGACCGTAATCCGGCCCTGATCGTGAAGTCGATAGATTGGCAGTAGAAAGTTAAGCTATTTATTTTTGCTGTGGATCATAATTCACCATCCACTTGATCCCAAACTTGTCCGTAAAGCTGCCATAATAAGCACCCCAGAACATATCTGCGATGGGCATTTCAACGGTGCCTCCGGCAGACAATCCATTAAACAAATGATCCGCTTCTTCCCTGCTTACCGGATGCAGCGAAATATGCACATTATTTCCTACCACCAGATTATGGCCCATAGAAGGCATCGTGTCTGAACCCATTAAAGTAGTGTGCGCATCGATCGGCAGGGAAATATGCATGATCCTGTTCTTCTCATCATCAGGAAGGTTCTCCGTACCCGGTGCTTCCCCTATTTTATGAATAGCCGGAAACTCCCCGCCAAATACAGACTTATAAAAATTAAAGGCTTCTTCGGTTTTACCGTCGAAGTTTAAATAAGGATTCATTTTAGCCATAACAATAGTTTTAGATTCTGCAAATAAGGCATTTATTATGAACTAAGGAGTTTTTGTGAATGGCTTATTTATTAAAAATAGAAGTTCTGATTTTGACTATTGCTCACAATCGCTATAATATCAGCCTGTTCGTTATATTTGCTATCCATTCGCACCAACCACCAGCTAACAGTCTCCCCGGATCAAACTAATATTGAATTCTTGTCGTTGCAGACGTTCCTGCAACATAAAAATGCTATAACCAATATACTATTAATGACTGAAGCTATTAAGCGTTATCTGTTCATCGACGAAAGTGGTGATCCGGTTTTTTATGGCAACCGCAAGAAACTACTGATTGGTACAACAGGTTTTCAGCCCTATCTCATTCTTGGAATGATTGAGACTGTCGATAGGAAATCTTTACGCAAGTCTGTCGTAAACTTTATGGACAATATTAAGGCCGACAATCTTTATAACTCAATTGCTTCGGTCACAAATGAAAAAGGCTGGTATGTTCATGCTCGGGGAGATCACCCTGAAATCAGAGCAAAATTCTTTGAGTTGCTTCGTAACCTGCAAGGATATCAGGCTCATGTCGTAATAGCCAAAAAGAATATTGACATATTCAACCGAAAGCACAACAATAACCCTGCTGAGTTTTATTTTGATGTTTTACACCATTTACTTAACGGCCGGCTAAATAACAGCAGCCATCATTATAACTTATATCTTTCACAAAGAGGCAACAATACGCTGCACCGTTTTCAAAATGCTGTCGCCAAAGCGCTGCATGCAGATGAAACTAAAACCTATGTCAACATGCCCTGCCATCTTGAGATTGTACCAGCTATCGAAATGCCGGAATTCAGCATCATTGATTATCTCATATGGGCAATACAACGAAAATTATTACAAGGTGAAAATCGCTTTTTTAACGCAGTGAAAGATAAATTCCTAACAATTGTGGATCTATATAATGAGGATATAAAAAACTAAAAAATCCTGTCGCCCCCGTGCCAATACTGGCAACACCCATCTGGGATGAGATATGTAAGCGAAGAACTTTTTAGCACCATAAAGATACGTTTTTATCCTAAAACAGCGACAAGCCACCAGCCTTCGCTTTCAAACCCATCTTCCCGACCTCCCGTCTTCCGGGCTTTCTTCTGTATCAAAACCGGACAGTTTTTGTATCGGAAACGAACTACTTCGTATGGGGAATACCTCATAGCCCGTTGTTAATCATGCTCCTACGTTCTGGCATGTGTTTGCCATACTACCCGCAGGCTCCCAAACGGCTGGGGAAAGTATAGCCATGAAAATATACCGCCCTTAATGCAACATAAAGCCGTTCGGGGAGCCTATTAGTTTAACATTGTTAAACTATTTAAACGAAAAACTTATATGATCAGGAACTACTTAAAATTGGCCTTTCGTAATGTCAGGAAGCACAAAGCCTTCTCCCTGATCAATATTTTGGGGCTGGCCGTTGGCATCAGCGCTTCCCTCGTCATTTACCTGATCGTTCAGTATGAGTTTAGTTTCGACCGCTTTCACAAGGATGGAGACCGCATCTACCGCGTCGTTTCCAGCCTCGATTTCTCAGGCGCGCATTACGACAACAGTTCCGTGCCTGCTCCCCTGGCGGCGGCGGCCGGCACCAGTATAACCGGCCTGGAAAACACCGCGGCCATCTTTACCACGTATGATCCTAAGGTGAGCATCAGCAAAGGCAACAACCAAAAGCCCGAAGTATTCAAGGCCAGGAAAGGCGTCGTCTTTACCGACCAGCAGTATTTTAACCTGGTCACCTACCAATGGATGGCCGGCTCGCCCGATGTGCTCAAGGAACCCTACAAAGTAGTGTTGACCGAAAGCCGCGCCAAAGAATATTTCCCGTTTGCCGATCCTACCCGCGCTGTAGGACAACTAATGAGCTATGATGACAGCATTGAGGTAACCGTGGCCGGTATCGTAAAAGACCTGCAGGAAACCACCGACCTTAACTTTAAAGAATTTATTGCTACTGCTACCATTCCTGCCAGCAAGCTGGAGAACAACTATAGCTGGACCACCTGGAACAATTATTTTGGCAACTCCCAGCTATTAGTAAAGCTTAAGAAAGGAGTCTCGCCCCAACAAACAGCCGCACAGATCAACGCCCTGGTAGCCAGCCATGCACCCAATAGCAGCGGCGTCAGCACAAAGCAGCTTTTACAGCCGTTGAATGATCTGCACTTCAACGACAAGTACGATATTTTTGGGGAGCGCCGGGCCCACAAGCCTACCCTTTACGGATTGCTGGTGGTGGCAGCCTTCCTGCTGATATTAGGATGCATCAATTTTATCAACCTTACCACCGCACAGTCGGTTCAGCGGGCCAAAGAAACAGGTATCCGCAAGACCATGGGCAGCACACGGACACAACTGATAGCCCAGTTCATGAGTGAAACACTGGCCCTCACCATCACTGCTACCCTGCTGTCCATTGCCCTCATCCCTTTACTGCTGAAAGCATTTTCAGACAATATCCCCGAAGCCATCACCTTCAGCCGCCTGTTCCAGCCCAATATTATAGCCTTCATGATTGCCCTGGTATTCGTCGTGAGCCTGCTGGCCGGGTTCTACCCATCCCTGGTACTATCAGGTTTCAAACCTGTACTGGTATTGAAAAACCAGGCTTTCAGCAACAGCGGCAAGACCAGGAGCGCCTGGCTGCGCAAAACATTGACCGTATCTCAATTCATCATAGCCCAGTTCTTCATCATCGGCACCCTGATGGTAGCCAAACAAATACATTTTTCCCTCAACAAAGACCTGGGCTACCGCAAAGACGCCGTTGTTAATTTCACCATTCCCTGGCGCGAGAGCAGCCTTTCTAAAAAGCAGGTACTCCTCCAGAAATTGAAAAGCATTCCCGAAATCCAAATGGTTACCCTCAGCGGTATTCCACCTGCTTCAAAAGGCACCACCTCCTCTACCCTCACCCTCGATGATGGCAAAAAGGCCATCGAGAAAATGACAGAGATCAGGCTGGGGGATGCTGCCTACTTCGACCTCTATAAGATCAAACTGGTGGCCGGCCAAATGCTGCAGCCCAGCGATACCGTTCGTAAAGAATACCTGGTCAATGAAACATTTGCCCGGGAGATGGGATTTGCCAATCCTGCTGATATTATTGGCAAACACATCCAGCGGCGCGACAAAACATTGCTGCCCATTGTAGGTGTAGTAGCCGATTTTCATACCAAGTCCCTGCATACCAATATTGCCCCCCTGGTATTTACGGCCAAAAGCGAGGAATGCAATACCTTCCATATCCTGCTCCCTCCACAGGAAGCAGGCAGCAATACCTGGAAGAATGCTTTTGCCAAATTAGACAAGGCCCTGAAAGAAGTATTTCCCGAAAGGACTTTTGAATATCAGTTCTTTGATGAGCAGATAGCCGATTTCTATAAGACAGAACAAAACACTTCCCGCTTATTGACCTGGGCCAGCGGTCTGGCCGTATTCATCAGTTGCCTCGGACTGTTGGGCCTGGTGATCTATACCACCCACCAGCGGGTAAAGGAAATAGGCGTACGCAAAGTGTTGGGCGCTTCTGTAACTCAGCTCGTATCCCTGCTGTCTAAAGATTTCATAGTGCTGGTTATTGTAGCCTTCGTGATCACCGCGCCCCTGTCGTGGTGGGCCGTTAACACCTGGCTGCAAAATTTTGCTTATCGTACGTCAATGCCCTGGTGGATATTTGCTTCCGGCGGAGCCATTATGCTCATCATTGCATTGATAACACTCAGCATACAAACTTTCCGCTCCGCACTGGCCAACCCGGTGAAGGCGTTGAGAAGCGAGTAGTGGAAGACCAGCTGCGAGCTGTGAGCTTCGAGCTACGAGCTAAATACAAAAAAGGCATTCGAAGCAAAGGGCTCGCAGCTCGAAGCTCGAAGCTAAAAAATAAACAAATGATTCGTAACTACCTTAAAATAGCGGTCCGCAACCTGATGAGGAACAAAGTATTTTCCTTCATCAATATCTTTGGCCTGGGCCTTAGCATGGCTGTATGCCTGCTGGTGATCCTGCATGTGAAAGACCAGCTGAGCTATGATAAGTTTCACCCGCAGCCCGGTCGCACCTATCGCATCATCAGCAATATCACCAACAAGGAAGGCAATACCAGTACCTTTGCCAGCACACCCCTGCCTCTTGCAGACAAGCTGGCGACCGACTTTTCCCTGATCGAGCACCTCACCCGGATCTATCCCGTTGATGCCAATGCAACCAATGGCGTCAAGGAATTGCGCTTACACCAGGCTTTTACCGACAGCAACTTTTTCAACATATTTGGCTATACCCTGCAATCCGGCAATAGCCATACCGCTTTAACCTCACCCAACAGCATTGTACTGAGCAAAGAAATAGCAGAGAAGTTCTTTGGCAATTCCAATGCCATGGGACAGGTATTGACTTTTAGCGAACTGGGCGATTTCAGGGTTACCGGTGTCATGAATAAACCAGCCGGCAAATCACATGTGGAGAAAGACGCCTACCTGTCCATGAGTTCCGTTCCCCTGCTGGAGAAAACAGGTAAACTGTCTGCCAAACTGCGGCAATGGAACAATATCACCGATGCCTATACCTACGTGGTGCTTAAACCGCAGGTAAAGGAGAAGCAGCTTAGCCAGGCCGTTACTACCATTTCAAAAGACCTGGTAAAACAAAGCACCCTCACAGGAAAAGAGAACTATGCTTTTTCTGTACAGCCCCTCAACAAGATCATACTGAGCGAGGAAATGAACGCGCCCCTGGGCAATACCGGCTCACGCGGCAAAGTGATAGCAGAAATAGTGATTGCCTTAATCATTCTCTTATCAGCCTGTTTCAATTATACCAACCTGTCCGTAGCCCGCTCCCTCAAAAGAGGCAAGGAAGTGGGCATCCGCAAAGTATCAGGCGCCGTCCGCTCACAGGTGTTTACCCAGTTCGTCATTGAATCCCTGTTAACAGCCTTTTTGGCCCTCGTACTGGCCTGGCTGATGCTCAATATCATGAAGGGACAACCCTTCGCCCGTGAAATAACATCCGCCGATGAGCTCATCCTGGATGCAGGCACCTGCGTGTGGTTCCTCCTGTTCAGCCTGTTTGCGGGCTTACTCGCAGGTGTATTACCCGCCTGGGCCCTCTCTTCCTTTAAACCTGTTGAGGTATTAAAGAACCTCTCTACCGTAAAATTATTCCTGGGCAATAACTTCCGGAAAAGCCTCATCGTAGTACAGTTCACCCTGTCACTCGTGGCCACCATATTTACACTTACCTTTTTCCGCCAGTTCGACTATATGGACAATGCCGATCCCGGGTACAGGCAGGATCACGTCATCTCCATTCCCCTGGCCGCAGCCGGTCAGCCTTTACTGAAGCATGAGCTGGAGCAACTGAACGGTGTAACCAGCGTAGCAGCCATTTCCACCCTGCCTGGCAGGGAAGTGACCGGCCGCACAAGGGTGAGGTCCCAACCCGGCGCCGAACCCATTGCCATGGACTATTATTTTGCCGATCCCGGTATCTTCAATACCCTCCACCTGTCATTACTGGCGGGTACCAGCTTTCCACAGCAGGCCGATAGTGCACAGGCCGAGCAATACATTGTCCTCAACGAGCTGGCTTTGCAGCCCCTGCACATCACATCCCCCCAGGCAGCCATCGGCAAAAGCATCTGGATAGACGATAGCGTGCAGGTACAGATAGCCGGTGTAATGAAAAACTTTTCTCATCGCGGCCTGGCCGTACCCTTTATACCCCTGGTGATGCGCCAAAAGCCGGCAGCTTATCATTACCTGGTGGTTAGTACCGCCACTGCCTTACCCGCCAGCTTTCTCAAATCAGTAGAAAGCACCTGGAAAAAACAATTCCCCAACCAGCCTTTTGAAGGAAAATGGTTGCGCGAAGACTGGGCAGGCGGCAACAAAGTCAATGGTACCGTGGGTATGCTGGGTTTCCTTACCCTGATCACCATTACCATTGCCTCCCTGGGTTTATTGGGTATGGTGATCTATAGCACCGAAACCCGCCGCAAGGAGATCGGTATCCGCAAAGTAATGGGCGCCAGCATCGCCATCATCATGGCCCTCCTGAGCAGGAGCTTCCTGAAACTGCTGCTCATTGCCGGTTGTATAGCCTTACCTATTGGCTACTTGCTGGGTTTCTTCTTTTTAAACATATTTGCAAACCGGATCACCATAGGCGTAGACATATTACTGATCAGCTTTGCAGTTATGCTATTGATCGCATTAATGACTATTATTACGCAAATTTACCGGGTGGCAGCAGCCAATCCCGTCAATAGCCTGAGAAGCGAATAGCGGAGGAAGGCAAGCTGCGAGCGACGAGCCACGAGCAGCGAGCTAAATACAGTCAAGAAATTCGAAGCATAACTTGTCCCGCTCTGCGGGAAGGCTCGCAGCTCGAAGCTCACAGCTCGTAGCTGAACTTAGAACGATAAACAACAAATAGTAAACTAAAACAAATAGAATGTTAGAACTGAAACATATCTCCAAATGGGTTAATGTAGGCGGCAAACCTACCTTTCTGCTAAAAGACATTAACCTCACTGTCAATGCAGGCGAATTCCTGTCCATCATGGGTCCTTCCGGTTCCGGTAAATCTACCCTGCTCCACATCATTGGTATGCTCGATGATGCCAATGAAGGTGAATACTATTTCAACGGCGAGGCCGTGCACAGCATGAAAGAAAAACAACGTTCCCAGTTATACAAAAGACATATTGGCTTTGTTTTCCAGGCTTATCACCTCATTGATGAGCTCACCGTATACGAGAATATCGAAACCCCGCTCATTTACCAGGATATTAAATCCTCTGAGCGCAAAGCCATGGTAGCAGATATCCTCGACCGTTTCCAGATAGTAGGTAAAAAAGACCTCTTCCCTACCCAGCTTTCCGGCGGACAACAACAGCTGGTAGGCATTGCACGCGCCCTGATCGCCAAACCACAGTTGCTGCTGGCCGATGAACCTACAGGCAACCTCAATTCTAAACAGGGAGAAGACATTATGGACCTTTTCAAACAACTCAATAAAGAAGGTGTGACCATCATACAGGTTACCCACTCCGAAAAAAATGCAGGTTATGGAACACATACCATTAACCTCCTGGATGGAAGGATAGATAGTTAAAATCCCCAAACCTTAATTTACAAAAAAGAGAATAGAATGAAACCCGGTAAAGCCTTGATGATCTGTTATGCGGTAGTAAGCATGTCGCTGAACAGTTTGGCACAAAATACGCCCATGACACTGAAGCAGTGTGTAGATACGGCTATTGCCAATAATGTAGATGTTGTACGGAAAGACCTGCAAAGCCAGCGCGAACGCATCACCCTGAAACAAAGCAGGAACAACCTCATCCCCACCCTGGGCGGCAATATCGATCACACCGCCTACCAGGGCCGTAGTATTGACCCCGTTACCAATAGCTACGTGCAACAAAGTTACACGTCTGCAGGCTATAGCGCAGGCACTGATGTAACCCTCTTCAACGGGTTCCGTTTGATCAACAATATCAAAAGCGCCCAATATGCCTGGGAAGCCAGCCGCCTGGAATTGCAACAGCAGAAAGATCAACTGATGCTGGATGTGATACTGGCCTACCTCGATATCCTTACCAATGAGGACCTGGTAGAGCAATCCAAAAAGCAACTGGAAGTAAGCAGCAAACAGGTAGAACGCCTGGATATCCTGAACAAAGAAGGAGCTATCAAGCCTTCTGACCTGTATGATCTGAAGGGGCAGCTTGCCGACAACAAAATAGCCCTCATCAACAACCAGAATGCCCTCAACAGGGCTAAACTAACCCTGGCCCAGCTGATGAACCAACCCTATCGCGAAGACCTGACCGTGGAAAAACTCACAGCAGAACAGTTTGCGAAGGATTATGCCGGTACAGCAGGAGATATTTATAACGTAGCCCTCCAACAAATGGCGATTGTAAAGGCTGCCGACCTGCGCGTAAAAAGTGCAGAGAAAAATGTGAAAGCCATCCGGGGAGGTTATTTCCCCTCTATCGGATTTGGAGCTGGTATCAATACCAATTTTTCCAGCCTTGCCCAGGATGCCAACAATGTGAAGATCAAATATTATGATCAGCTCAGCAATAACTACCGTACCAACTTTGGCGTGGGCATCAGCATCCCTATCCTCAACAACTTCAGGGTAAGGAACAATGTGGCCCTGGCAAAGATCAACCTGAAAGATTTCGACGTCCTCACCCAGACCATGCGTATTCAATTAAAACAAAACATTGAGCGCGACCATCTGAACATGGAAGCATCACTCAACAGGTACAATGCACTGGTAGACCAGGTGGCTTCTTATACCGAATCTTTCCGTGTGGCCGAAGTAAGGTTCAACGAAGGTGCTGCTACTTCTGTAGATTATGTGATCGCTAAAAATAACATGGACCGCGCCAATATCAACCTCATCATTGCCCGGTACGATTATGTACTGCGCACCAAGATCCTTGATTATTATCAAGGGAAAATGCTTTACCAGTAGCAGGTAAAATCATATTCTTCTTACAGCATTTAAGTTATAAAATGCATGAATGCCGGGCTTTACCAAAAGCCCGGCATTTTTCTACCAGCTATTCCATTTTATGGCTTTCCGGAAAATGCAATATTATTTTTTCTAATTTATCCTTCCCTGGCTTTGATCTGACCAAATTAGATTGTACATTAGCAATACCCGTTAACGTAACCTGATTCTCAGATCATCCAGACCTATGTAAAGCTTCCCAAGGCTCAGTACTCGTTAATATCATTTCTCTCCTTTTTACAAACAGGGATTTAGTAGCTATCTCATGATTCAATCCTGATTAACCTTGTAGGTTGAATGGATCCTTTGCTATTGGTATATCCCAGATGAAGGCCTGGTTCTACTTATTTAACCCTAACTGCTATCTCCTATATGCATCCACATTCTTTCTATGCTTGTTTACGACCGGGCAGATCAGCCTTAATTACTTGCTATACTATAGCATTTTTGCTGTTTGGATGCTTTTTCTCCGCCCGGGCCCAGACGCCAACCATTACTTCCTTTTCTCCAACAACGGTATGCCAGGGATCATCAGTTACTATAACCGGAACCGATTTTACAGGCGCCACCAGTGTAAAACTGGGAAGTAATAATGCAGCTAGCTTCTCGGTCGCCAGTGCTACCACTATCACAGCCACGGTGGCTGATCTTTCTACAAGCGGAACAATAACAGTAACCACTCCCGCCGGTACAGCTACCAGCACTGGTGCTTTAACTATCCTGCCTGCGTCCAGGCCCGCTTTAACAGACATAGGCACGAAGGATGCTCCTTTTACCAATTGCGATGGCAATGCGGTTTACCAACTCATGGTAAGCAACAGTTCTACTATAACAGGCACAGGCAATATTTTCCAGATCAACTGGGGAGATAATACAGCCCTTTTTACACAAACAGATTGGCCGGCGGGCGCACAAACTACCCATACCTATACGAACCAGGGATACTATAACGTGGTCTTTACTATTACACCCACCAATGGCTGTACAAGAAGTGTTACCTACCGGTTTTATAATGGCCAGAACCCATTGGCCAGCTTTACCACTACCACTTCTACTACCGGGTTGTGCGTTCCCGCTGCTATTGAATTCCAGATTGGCAACTGGTATAATAACTCAGCCGGCACTACCTACCAGGTTAATTTTGGTGATGGAAGCCCCAATACTACTTTATCACATCCCCTGAATGGAACAAATACCACTCAGCTATTGTCGCACCCCTATACAACATCCTCCTGTCCAAACCCCGATTTTACAGCCACGCTAAAAGCCAGTAATGGCTGCTTCACCACTACCTATACACTCAACCAGATCATTATAAGAAAGAAGCCTGTTGCGGATTTTCTAACACCGACCATCCCCTTATGTATCAATACACCTGTTTGTTTTACAAACCAGTCAACGAATGGCTTCAGCGGCAACTCGTGCCTCACCACCACTACTTTTCTCTGGGATTTTGGAGACGGCACTACCTCTACCGCTGCCAGCCCTCCCTGCCATACCTATCCATCGGCTGGTACGTATACAGTAACCCTCACAGCCTCCAATCCAGCCTGCGGAAATGATGTCAAAACAAAACAGGTAACTGTACGTGCAATCTCCCCACCACCAGTGGTAGCTGCCACCCCGGTAGTTTATTGCATGGGACAGCCTGTCGTTCCTCTGACTGCAACAGGTACAGGATTACTTTGGTACACATCCGCCACCGGGGGAACAGGCGCTGCCACTGCACCCACCCCATCCACCAGTACGCCAGGCAGTATTACTTATTACGTAAGCCAAACCATACCCAATAATTGTGAAAGTGCAAGAATGCCGGTTACCGTCACCGTGAATGCTTTGCCCCCAGCGCCCATTGTAACCTCACCAATACAACTTTGCCAAAACCAAGCTGCGGCTCCCCTTACAGCCACAGGATCGGGATTATTGTGGTATGCCAACTCCACAGGCGGCACAGGATTCACCACTCCTCCCACCCCATCTACTGCCAGCACAGGTAGTACAACTTATTACGTGAGCCAAACAGTTAATGGCTGTGAGGGGCCAAGGGCATCTATCACAGCTACAGTGAATACATTAGCCGGAGCTCCTCTGGTCACCTCACCTGTTACCTATTGCCAGAATCAAACTGCAGTGCCTTTAACTGCTACCGGAACCGGCTTACGATGGTATACAAGTGCCACAGGAGGTATCGGCTCACCTGCTGCGCCCATTCCATCAACAGCTACGGCTGGAAGCACGGTCTATTATGTAAGCCAAACCACAGGATGCGGAGAAGGTCCCAGAGCTTCCATTACAGTGAATGTGAACGCAAGTCCATCCGCTGCTATTAGTTATACCCCCACTACGCTTTGTAATGTGGTTAATACTGCCACTACCCCTAACCTGCCGGTACCTGTAATACATACCGGTGCTACGGGCGGTACTTATTCGATAGCTCCGGCAACAGGGTTAACGATAAATGCAACAACAGGAGAGATCAATCCTTCGGGTGCTACAGCAGGCACTTATACCATCAGCTATACTATCCCAGGTACTGGTGGCTGCTCCAATTATATCACTACTGCTACTGTTACGGTAAGTCGTACGCCCACTGCCACCATCACGTACCCCGCCATTTGCACATCAGATGCTGCCACCAGTGTAACCCTTGCAGGAACTTCCGGAGGTATATTTACCTCCGACCCAGGCTTGGCCATCAATGCATCAACCGGAACCATTACACCGGGTACCAGTACACCCGGCAGTTATACTGTAACATATACTATTTTGCCCGCTGCGCCATGTCCTGGCTATACAACCACAGCCAATGTTACCATATCCCTGGCTCCATCGGCCGCTATTGCGTATAACCCATCCACCTTGTGTAATGTGGTTAATACAGCAACAACGCCCAACCTGCCGGTACCTATAGCACATTCCGGCACCATCGGTGGCACTTATTCCATAGCACCGGCAGCAGGCTTACCAATTAATACTGCAACAGGAGAGATCAACCCTTCAGGTGCTACAGCAGGAACCTATACCATCAGCTATACCATCCCCGGAACAGGCGGTTGCGCTAACTACACTATCAGCACAACAGTTACTGTAAGCAGTACGCCCATTGCCATTATCACCTATCCCGGCATTTGCACTTCAGATGGCGCTACCAGTGTAAGCCTTGCAGGAGCTTCCGGAGGTACATTTACATCTAGCCCAGGCCTGACCATTAATGCATTAACGGGCACCATTACACCCGGTACCAGCACACCTGGCAATTATACTGTAACGTATACCGTTTTGCCCGCTGCACCATGCCCCGGCTATACAACCACAGCCACTGTAACAGTAACACAGGCGCCATTAGCTGCTATTGCATACAACCCGGCCACCCTGTGTAATGTAGTTAATACTGCCACTACACCCAACCCGCCGGTGCCTGTAGCACAATCCGGCACTCCAGGTGGTACTTATTCAATAGCTCCTGCTACAGGCTTGCCGATAAATAATGCAACAGGAGAGATCAATCCTTCCGGTGCTACAGCAGGCGCCTATACCATCAACTATACCATCCCCGGCGCAGGCGGTTGCTCCAACTATACTGTTAAGACAACAATTACCGTAAGCAGCGCACCTGTTGCGACCATCAATTACCCCGGCGCCCCTTATTGCGGCAGCCTAAACACGCCCCGACAGGTTTCTCTTTCAGGAACTACGGGAGGCACGTTCAGTTCCACCCAAGGGCTATCTATTGATCCGACAACGGGCGCTATCAACCCGTCTTTAAGCACACCAGGCACTTATACAGTAACCTATACTATTGCTCCATCGTCACCCTGCCCTGGCTATGTGGCTACCACCAACGTAACCATCAATGAAAGCCCTGTTGTAAGCTTTCCCATTATTACGCAAAAGATCTGCTCTGGTGCAACAGCTGTTTTTGTACCTTCTTCCACAGTAGCCAACAGCGCTTATAACTGGTCCGTTGTCGGTTCATTACCTCCCAATATTTCCGGCATAAGTTCAGGAACTGCCTCCGGAGCCAATGCCACTATATCCCTGTCTTTTACCAATACCGGTACTACCAGTCAATCGTTAACGATACAGGTAATACCTGTGAACCCTACCCAAAGCCCCTGCGCCGGAGCGCCCTATACCCTCACCTTGATTGTAAACCCCATACCTCCCGCTCCGGTTAAGGATACCACTCATTTCTGTATGGGTGTACCTCCTGCCGCTCTACAGGTTGCCCCCGTACCAGGCACTACTATTAAATGGTATGATGCTAATCTGGTATTATTGGCTAATGCCCCAGTTATCAGCACCAATGTGCCAGCCAGGTTTATATATTATGTAAGCCAGACAAACAGTTATGGATGCGAAAGTCCGAAAACTGAGATCCTCGCCTTTGTTCATCCTACTCCTAAGATTGTTGGTTCGTCGTATGCCAACCCCACCATCTGTGGAGTACCATCAGGATCTATTGTCTTGAATGTGCTTGACCTGAACAACAATGCCATTCCGAATATGCCGGTTTTTGTTCACTATAATAAGTTTCAAACCAGCTATACTACGGCTGCCAGCACAGATGCCAGCGGAAAGATTACAATCCCGCTCACCGCAGGCACCTATTCCAATATATATGTAGCTACCACCAACGGATGTACCTCTCAGAAGATACCCGACGTATTTGTTTTAAAAGACCCTACCCCTCCCGAACAACCGGTGGCAGGATACAACCCTCCCATATGCAGTGAGCAATTATTGACGCTGACAGCTCTTACGCCCACCAGCACACAGGCAGGCCCCATTGATTATGTTTGGGCAGGTCCTGCTTTTGGTCCTTTTGCTGATACCATACCCAATTCAGTGGTTACCTTCCCCGCCGCAAAAATGTCGGATGCAGGTACCTATATTGTGTATGCTATCCAAAATAATTGTATCTCCCTGCCCACCAGCTTTGAGGTTACGATCAAACAATCCCCCTCCAAACCCGTGATCAATACAAGAACACCTTTGTGTGTGGGAGACAAGCTCTTTTTACAGGCATTTAGCACTATCCCGGGCAATGCAGGATTGAATTATTTATGGAAAGGGCCGAGCAGCCAATTTCCGGTCGCCTCACCTAATGTAACCATAGACAAGGTAAAAGTGGAAGATGCAGGCATATACTCTATTACTGTGACCTCTCCCCAAACAGGCTGTAGTGCTACCACCGACACTTTGATACAGGTGGGCGCTTATCCCATTGTACAATTTGCACAAGACACGCTGACCTTACCTACAGGATACCTGTTGAAACTCGCACCAGTAATTACCAATGCGACTACTCCCGGTGTTTTGCCCATGAAAGAATACACCTGGGCCCCATCACAGGATATTGAATGCAATGATGCCATCTGCTCTTCACCCATGGCCACTATTAAAAACAATGTATGCTATTCAGTAAAGGCCACGAATATTTATGGCTGCAGTGGAAGTGATGTTATATGTGTGAAGGTCTTTTGCCAAAACACCCAGGTGTTTATTCCAAATGCGTTTGTACCACTTGGCAATATTCCGGAAAATAAGATACTGATGGTAAGGGCCTCAGGCATTGGAACGATTAAGTCTTTCAGGGTCTTTAACCGCTGGGGCAAGATGGTATTTGAAAGAAGCAACTTCCCACCCAATACGCCAGGCTTTGGATGGGATGGACGGGTAAACGGTAAGATGGCTGATACCGGCGTATACATTTATACTGTAGATGTTATTTGTGAAAACGGGGTTCCTTATTCTTATAAAGGCAATGTGACCCTGC
Organism: Paraflavitalea soli; assembly: GCF_003555545.1. Taxonomy (GTDB): domain Bacteria; phylum Bacteroidota; class Bacteroidia; order Chitinophagales; family Chitinophagaceae; genus Paraflavitalea; species Paraflavitalea soli. The sequence goes on from NZ_CP032157.1 coordinate 3,646,212, forward strand.
TCTAAAACAATTTATTTATGAGACGCAACTATAGATCACTTTTGCTATTATTCATAGTAAGTCAGTTTACGTTCACGGCTTTTTCCCAGGATGTTGGCTTTTCTCAATTCTATGATCAGCCCCTCTTGCGCAATCCTGCCCTGGCAGGCATTTTTACAGGCGATGTACGACTCGCTGCTTCCTATAGAAATCAGTGGCAAAGCCTCACTATTCCCTATCGAACCTTTGGATTTAGCGGAGAGTTTAAAATACCGGCCAATATCGCCCCTGATGACAATGTCACAATAGGCTTACAGCTGATCAGAGATGTTGCCGGCACTTCCGAATTCAGCACTTTACAGATCCTACCAGCGGTTAATTACAGCCTGCCCCTGAGCCCCACCAGCAATTCCTATCTGTCGATAGCTTTTATGGGTGGCTTGATGCAACAACGATTTGACCCGACGAAGCTGGTACTGAATGATCAGTTTGTATCCGGAAGCAATGGGAGTTTCAGTATTCTTCCTTCCTCGCGACAAGTCTTTAACAATACCAGTGTCAACTATTTTGACCTGTCTGCCGGTTTAAGTTATAATGGTGTGATCAGAGATGATATTAATTATTTTATTGGCGCCGGTATATTCCACCTTACAAAACCCAAAGTGGGATTTTATGAAGGCAACTCAATAACGCTCAATAAGAAACTCGCGTTGAATGCTGGGTTTGCCGCACCCACCAGCGAAACCGACCAGTTTATTTTTTATGCAGATTATTTCAAGCAGTTCAAAGAGGGTTTTAAACCTGTAGGTATTAGCACACTTCAGACTGGTATCATGTACAGCCATGACCTTTTTGTTTTAGGCGATGCCCAGCAAACCATCACCGGGGGATTGTTGTATCGCCTGAACGATGCCATTATACCCGTTGTTCAATTGCAGCTGTCCAAATTAATTATAGGCGCCAGCTATGATATCAATATCGACAAGCTAGCTGCCGCGGCCCGCTACCGGGGAGGGTTTGAACTGGTACTTTCATTTAGAGATTTTTTAAACTACAACCAGAAAGAGCGTCGGCAGGCATTGTGCCCAAGATTTGCCAGGTAGGAAAGAACTGCCCCCAAAAGTCAGACACTTTTGAGGGCAGTTTGAAATACCTCAAGCCAGCGCATTGCTATTAAAGTTTCACCAACTTCACCACCTGCCGGTTCTTCCCCTGCACCGCTTCCAGCGTATAATATCCTTTCGCATATTGACCGCCAATCGTGATCTTCGAACCAATCGAAAGCTGGTCCTTCCCTTCCACCAACCGGCCCACCTGGTCATACACCCGGATGCGCACTTTCTCAACCGGATCACCCTGCTGCAGGTGAACCGTGAAGTCATAATAGCTGGGCACCGGAGATACCACTACCTCGAATTTACCCGCCACAACCGGCTCTGTGCTTAGCTTGCTATTGCTGGCCGCACCACCCGTCACACTGATGCGTGGCACTTCATCCACCTGACCATCACAATTATCGTCCTTGTTATTCTTCACTTCCGGTGCGCCGGGGTATACTTTCGGATCAAAGTCATTACAATCGCCGCCCAGCAATACATAGCCGGCTAAGGGAATAGCACTCAATCGGGAACCCTGCTCACGTCCATAACCATCTTTGTCTACATCCTGATAATACCGTTGCATCGGCAACCCTTCATCTACCTGCCCGTTACAGTTGTCGTCACGGCCATTGGCCAGTTCAGGCGCGCCGGGATAGATCGTAGCATCGAAATCGGCACAGTCACCGTTTAACAGTACATAGCCTGTCAACGGTATCGCTGATAACTTCGAGTTCTCATTACGGCCAAAGCCATCTTTATCTACATCCAGGTAATACCGCTGCATCGGCAGCCCTTCATCCACCTGCCCGTTACAGTTGTCGTCACGGCCATTGGCCAGTTCAGGCGCACCAGGGTAGATCGTAGGATCAAAATCGGCACAGTCACCATTCACCAATACATAGCCTGTCAACGGTATCGCTGATAGCTTGGAGTTCTCATTGCGGCCAAAACCATCTTTATCTACATCCAGGTAATACCGCTGCATGGGCAACCCTTCATCCACCTGGCCGTTACAGTTGTCGTCGCGGCCATTCGCCAGTTCAGGAGCGCCGGGATAGATCGTAGCATCCCAGTCTGCACAGTCTCCATTCACCAGCACCCAGCCGGGAATGGGCGTAGCAGACAGGCGCGAGCCTTCATTGCGGCCATAGCCATCTTTGTCGACATCCATATAGTACCGTTGTATACCACAACCTTCATCCACCAGGCCATCACAATCATCGTCCTTCCCGTTACAGACCTCCGTGGCGCCGGGATGCACCTCCTTATCATTGTCATTACAATCCGTACTGTTCAATACATAGCCTGCCGGCACATTACAGGTAGTGCCCTGTTTTGGCTGCGACAAGGCGCCAAAGCCATCTCCGTCGGCATCACGGTAATAAGTAACGATAAATCCTTCATCCACTTCCCCATCACAATCATCATCTACCCCATTACATATTTCATCCTTGCAATCGTCACTGATTTTAATAGTCGTTTCCCCGGCATTTTTCATCCCTTCAACATTGCCCGTATTATCCGTAGCCACCGTAAAGAAGCTATAAGTATCTCCTTTGGCACCATTGAACAGGAGTACCGTATCACCCGAGGCCGGCTGCACCGCCTTGAATTGGCCCCCATTTTCCGACACATACAATACATAATCACGGACACCTGACCCGCCAGCGTCATCAACGCCATCCCAGCTCACCCTGATCTCCGTATTATTGGTAACAGGCGGTAAAGCTTTTACCTTGCTCACCGGCGGCAGTGCATCGATCGTATTGAATATTTGTGGTGTTTCAATAGCCCCGTTCACATCAAACACAATGCTGGCTTTCGCATGAATGGTATCACCTGTCTGCGTATGGCTAGCGGCCTTGATCGTATAGGACACAAACCCTTCCCCTTTGCCGGTAGAGTCATTCACCGGCAGGAAACCCAGTAACGCATCGGCAGGAGGCAACCCCGTGGCCGGGTCCTTCGACTCGAATATCCAGAACACTTCTTTTTTGTTCACATCAATACCCGCCGTTACATCCACTACCACACCCAGCGAGTCCATCACATCCAGCCGGGCTGCATAATAGGTTTTATCCGCCGGCACAGAGAAGGTCATACCAGCAAATCCGAAATCACCCAGCCGCAAAGAGAACAGGTTGGTATTCTTATCCAACGGATGATTGATCTTTACCACCTGCGCAGGCGCCGTAGCAAATGCGGGATCATTCTCAAAGCGCACCATATAGGGATGACTTTTCGATTTGGCGATCATCTTACCCGGACCATATCCCTGCGGTCCTACAATATCGTTGGGATCTCTCGAACATACAATGGGAATGAAGGTAACCTTACCACCCTTTGTACGTTTACAACCTGTTTGTTTATCCGTCACTGTCACCGTATAGTATCCTGAGCCGCTTACCGTCAATACACCACCCGGCCAGCTATATTCATAATCACCCGATCCACCGCTGGCAGAAGCTGCCAAAGTAATGGTGGGCCGTTGATCTTCACAGAACTCTATAGAACCAAAGCCCGACACGTCTACTTCCAGCTTGCCATCCTTCAGGTGAAAATCCTGGTTGAACTCACACTCCGTATCTTTTTTACGCACCGTGGCCTGGTGCCAGCCGCCCGCCAGTTTCTTAAATACATTCGAAGCCTGAAATTTTGATCCATCCACACTGTACTCAAACGGGCCTTCATCACCATATGCATTGATCGTGGCTTCTCCGTCTTTCTTACCACAGGAAGAAGCAGGCTTGGCCACTACATCGATCGTAAGCACCAGCAGCTTGAATTCATGGATAATGTCTTTGCCCACACGCACCGAAGCCGGCTTCCAGGAACCATCCAGCTCACGCTTGTGAAAATCATTCTCTCCCTTTGCTCCCTTATCAGCAAATCCCTGTACCGCATTGTCATTCACATCATGCCCGTCGATCTCCAGTTTATGCGGACCTTCCGGACCATCCTTGGTAAGATCAGCAGGTATTTCAAACTCAAATACCCTTCCATCAGAACCACCAACCGCTGCCGTTTTGTTCTTGCTAAAGCCAAGCGCAGGTACTTCCACAGTCACATCCTTCATAGGCTCACTCATTGTTACTTTGATCCTGATCACCCCACAGGCCTTTTCATCGTTCTTTTCTTCCGTCAGCGTCAGTTGTCCCGGGCCCGGCTCCCATGCCCACTCAGCCTTATATTTGAATTTGCCCCCTTCTATCGATACCGCCTTTACATAAGGACGGAAATTATCTACCTTGAATTCCTTGAACCTGGTGGGCGCTTTATTGATCAGGTCTTTCAATACAATACCTACCCGGTACCTGGCATCTTCAAACTTGGCTTCATCGATGATCCTCGCTTTCTTATAACCTGGTACATAACCATTGTCCTCACCCACCGTATTCTGTGCATCCGTACACCAACGGGCCTGATCAGTGATCTCCGCTTCTTCTCCCGTAGTGCTCTTGGTATTCGTCACCTGGTAGCTGAACCATTGCTTCCAAAAATAAAAGCCAGGTGTCGTCGGGTCTTTACTTTGCGTTTTCGGCTTGTAATAAATGATGCTCTGCGTGATCAGCGGGTTATTATGGTCTGCATCCGTATGATAAAATATCGAGCTGTTGAACACACAATAGGGGTCCTCCACATCCTTCACCGATTGCACCCAGGAACCCTTTTTCTCCTTTTGTATAAAATAACCTACAAAACCTGGGTTCTGCCAGGGAGCATCCGTAGATTGTTTATCCACTGCTTCTGCAATAATATCAACCCCGTTATGCACCTTATCATCCTCGAAAAAATCATCTGAGTCCGGCGCCTTGCGGAACGTAATATCCTTACTATCCCCGTTTACATCCATCACCACCGGCGCGCCACCCTGCGGGTCTCGATAGGTGGGCGAAAGCCAGATATTATAAGGGTTCATCGTACTGCCAAACATATTTCCCTCCGTACCCCAATAATGACAATGCGTGTGGGAGTTTTCCGTCTTCCACACAGGGCTTTTGTAAATACGGCCAAGTATTTGTCCCGCTTCCACCGTTTCATTGTCTTTCAGGTTGGGATCCAGGTCCTGCAGGTGATTAAACTGAATGAACACAGTACCGCCGCCAATAGAGACCTCCAGGTCCACATTGATATCACTGCCACTACCGCCATGGTTTTTAACGATCCCTCCAATAGGGGCACGCACCCATTCCATATCTACTCCTGTCTCACCATGGATATCCACCCCTTCGTGAAAATAAAAATCACCATCTGCTTCGATCGGTTGCCCGAAACCGTGTAATATCTCCACACTTTCGGCCGATGGATCACCGGCTTTCATGACAGGCCATAACCGTTGAAAACTATTGCCCTTTTCATTGGAGGGGGCGCTCCACACCCCATTTACTTTTTCCCGTATCTGGTAAGTATACTTACTCCCTTCCGAGAGGCCTATATCCGTAAACTCATTAATGCCTGATCCCATATTGGTCCAGGCCGACCAGGCGCCGCCATCCTTCCTGGTGCGTACTTCTATTTCCGTTGCCCCCGGCGAATTGGTCCAGAATACCCTCATGGACTTTTGCCCCAGATACGGTTGTGCACCCCGCATTACAGGTTGGGCCTGCACCACTGTACCAGTCAGCGCCATACCGGTGAATAAAACACCTGCTAATAACCGAATGAGTAATATATGTCTCATAGATCCTTAATTGAATAATGTTTATTTCATACCTAATGTGATCACCTCATCCCCGGTGGTCAGCTGAATACTGCCCGCATTGTTCACAGCTACCTGCCGGTAAGGTTGCCAGGTATCTTTTCCCTTGAAACTACCTTGCGCCAGCAAGGTTCCCTGCTGCGCATCAAAAGCCTGCAAACGCACTCCCTTCACAGCTGCGTCGGCAGTCATGATAAAGAAGATATCCCGGGAAGGGTGCGACGTAACCGGAAACTTGCCAATGGCATTGCCCGGCAATGATCCCTGATGCAACAATTGAAAGCCCTTCGCCCCATCATACAAGAACCAGCTGCGCCCGTCTGAAATAACCAGTTTACCAGACGATAGAAAGTCAACACCATCAGCATTATGCGGCAACGTTTGAACCAGGCGGCCCGAACCATCATATACCAGCGTACTGCTCAAATACTTCTTGTTGTTGAAATGAACGACCGCGATGTATTTGTTATCAGGACTAATGAATACCCGTGAAGCCCTTCCTTCCGGCAGGTTCACCTGCCATGTGCGATTACCATTAAAGTCGTATAAAGCCAGGATGAGGTTTATTCTACCCGTATCCTTACCCGAATTACCGGCAAAGACCAGCGAACCATTGTTGGCAGTGGCAACAGCATAAGGTTGCCTGCCCAGTTTACCAACAGACCTTACCAACGTTCCCGTATTTGAATACACACTGGCGTATACATTGTCCACAATATGTCGCCCGGCCGAATCGCCGTACACCCATATCCTGCCACTACCTGCGGGTGTTTCCACATAGGTAAGTGCCGGTACCGTTGCCTGCACACCATTGCCTTCTACCCGGTAAAATTGTTTACCGGCACGTACTTCATTGCTAATGGTTACCGCATCGGTACCTGCCGACAAAGCGATCCTACCGCCTTTATCAGCAGCAAGTGGTTGACGTCCGAGCACCTGGAAACCCGGCACCTGTTGAGCTACCACACCTGCCGCTGATAACAATCCTGCCAGCAGGAGGACACAATAGCGTATGATATTTACTGTTTTCATCACTGATCGTTTATAATAATATGTTGATTGAATGTCAGTCTTCTCCCCTCGTTGCGTCAATGCCTTTCGCTCGAAGCTCGAAGCTCATAGCTCACAGCTCACAGCTTTTCTTCCTCCAGCATAAAGCCCAGCACCGTTGTCGCCTTCGCATACACGATGATCGTACCCTTCGCACCAGGCCTTAACCGCCCTATAGGTCCATTTACTTCCTGTAGCGCTAATTTCAGCGCCTTGTTGGCCTGCGCCAGTTCGGCCGGCTGCAATGCGATCGGTGCGCCGCCCAGGCTAGTCAGTGTCAATACCGGGTTGATGATATCCGTATTCCCGGTGTTGGCAAACTGTACCTGGATGCTCAATACATTCGAAGGCCTTGTATTGGGCGGTGTCACTACATTCGTTTCCAGGCCGGCGCCCGAGCCTGCTACGATCCTAAAGCCCCCTGCCAGCACCGCTGTATCCCCTGCCTCATTTTCTGCTACCACATCATACACACCGGCAGCAGCGCCTTCCAGGTCGAATTGGGCAAACAGACTCACCGGGTTGCTCACCGTTATCCTATCCGCCTCAATGCTGGCTCCGTTATTGCGCAGTCGCACGCTCTTCACCGTACCTAGCTTCGAACCTTTAACCTGCACCGTCACCTGCCCCGTATTGCCACCTTCGGCAGCATCTACCAACCTCACCTCGAAGTGTAGTATCTCTGCCAGCAGGCCGATGGGCTGTACTGTATTGGGTGTTGTTTTGCCATATACCAGCAGGTAATAAGTACCCGCCTCCAATGCCGGGACCGTTATCTCCTGGTTGGCTTTGAAAGGTTCACCAAAAGCATAGTCATGTACCGCCCGCGTAGGCATTTCTCCCCGGCGCAGGAACAATTCATTGTTAGCATGTGCCGTATCCCCTTGCAAGGTCACCAGCAAAGATTCACCAGCCAGTGAATCAGGAATTTCTATGCGGTAGTATACCTCTTTATTATCGGGCAGAGACTGTTGCTTTTGTACGTGCAGCGGTAACTCATCAACCGTTACTTTCATCACCTGCCCAGAAGGAGTGATATTGTTATTGTCATTGATCTCTACTATATTATTCAGGATATCCGCATGGATGAGTACATGGTAATCGCGCAGCGAAGCACCCTTTAAGCTTATCTTTTGACTCCTGGCCAGTGTAGCATTGGGCGCCAGGTTGATCTTTGAAGGGATCGAAGCAACCAGTATATCCTGCGCATCTTTGGAAGTATCTGTAGAAAGATAAATACCCTCCTGCAAATAGCCCCTCGAAGGATTTGTACCCTTGTTTTGTAAGGTCCATTGTACCATTACCTCTCCGCCTGCCATCGCCATTTCAGGCACTTCTATATCCGTCACCACCAGGTCAGATAATTCATCCTTAATGATCGTGATCAGCGCCGTTGAGATATTTTCTTCCGCACCGTGTTCATACACGTTGTTGTTTACATCCGATCTGAAGATCAGCACATGGTTGCCCAGGTCATTCTGTGGCAGAAAAACCTCCAGACTGTCGTGGTATTCCCCACCAGCGGCCAATACCCCGGCCCGGTTATAAGTACCTATTACCCGGTCATCTTTATCCCACAACACATCTTTTGATAAATACACCCGTTCTGTCCAGTTGCCGGCAGCTGTGATACCAGCACCACTGTTCTTCACCTTCCATTTAACTTTGATTGGCTGACCGGCAAAACCTTCCTCAGGTGTAGTAAAAGAACTGACCACGAGGTCGGCAGGCGGAGTCAATTCTATGCCGATGGGAACGGGATCATTATTACCGCCTCCGGCTTTTCTTACCATGCCATAATTATTGGTTGTATCAGCATCATAGTTCACATGCTGTCCATCTGTCACCAGCAACAAATAATAGTTGCCTGATACACCATTGGGCAATACAAAGTTTTGCTCGTCGATGTATCCCGTGCCTGCAGGCAGGTTGCCCCGGTGGGTGAACGCCTTTACCAGTTGGTCATCTTTATCAAACACCGTATCAGCAGACAGGTACAGCGCGTCACTCCATTCGTTTTCCAAAGTGATCGCTTCCCCCTCGTTCTTCACCGACCATTTCACCGCAATAGCATTACCTGATTTACCCGTTGCAGGCGCTGTAACCGAAGTCACCACCAGGTCTACCGGTGGATATTTATGTACATACAGCTTATTGCTCCTGCCTGTATTATTGGTAGTATCGCTATGCTCATACACCGTCTTTTCCGCATTGGTAAATACGTATACATAATAATCGGCCCCTCCGATATTGCCCGGCAGCCTGATGGGCGTCTCTACCTGGTAGGTACCGTCTTTACCAATATTTCTTTTTTGAGGAATATCCCGGATGAAGATGCTGGCTGCTGCATCCCATACCGGCTTCAGTGAGATATAGACCTTATCCTTCCACGTGCTGTCATTTGTAGCTTTATTGCCTTTGTTGATCACCGTGTAGGAGATAATCGTAGCATCGGCAGCAGCAGCCGTATCCTTTGCCTTTACCTGGCTCACCTGCAGATCGGCCCAGGGACCTAATGTGATGGCTACAGGCGCCGTACTGCGGCGTATATTATTATCACCGCCTGTTTCATACACCGTATCCTTATAATCGGTTTGTACGTATATATAGTAATTGCCGGCCATTCCATCGGGCAACAACACAGTAGCGTGCTGCAGCGTATCATCTCCGGCAGCTACTACGCCTGTTTGATACACCACTTCTTTCAATACTTTGCTATTGGCCTCATTCCAGGTAGCACTGGCCGACAGCAATATCCGGTCTGTAATTTTTGTATTCTTCAGCGCACCATTGCCATTGTTTTTGAGCGTCCATGCCAGCGCCATCGTATTGCCTGAAGTACCTGTTGCAGGCGCTGTGATAGCACCTACCACCAGGTCAGCCGCAGTAATATGCAAGGGCTGCACCGAACTGCCTGTATTGTTATCATCGGAAGTGTACTCATATATTCTTTTTGTAGCATCGGCTTGTACGATCACATAATAGTCACCCGTAATTTTTGCAGGCAGTACAAATTCAATAAAGGTGTTGTAGCCCTCTCCCGGCGCCAACGCCATACGGCTGGTTGCTGTACCTAATGCGATCGCCGTTTTATCATTGAATGTTTTTGTGGGCGACAGGAATACATCATCCCGCCAGTAGTTTCCTCCTGTAGTGGAGCCGCCACCATTTTCTACCCGCCAGCTGATGGATACCTTTTCTCCGCTAACCGCCGTAGCCGGTATTTCTACCTTCGGCACTACCAGGTCTACCGGTGGTGTAAGAATAATATTCACCACTTCACTCCTGCCTGTATTATTGTTTTCCGCAGCATGCTCATATACCCTGTCCGACTCATCCGTCACCACAAACACATAATAGTTGCCAAATACCGTATCGGGTATCTTTACCGTGGCCGTTTTGGTATAGCTCGCGCCATCATTCAGGTCATTCGCTTCACGGTAGATACCCAGCCTGATCGCATCCACCAGGTTCAATACCGGCTCTTTCGACAGGTAAATATTATCCCACCACACTTTTCCAGTCACCTTACCCGTGCCTGCATTTTTTACCGTCCATAGTATCTCTACCGGCTGGCCTGAGAAGGCATTATTGGGAGGCGTCACCTGGGTTACCTGCAGATCGGGAGGCGGAGTGAGCTGTATATTGGTCGTACTGGCACTGATGCCCGTATTGTTTGTTTCATTACTTTCCGGGAAAGCATGGAAAGCATTTGCCTCTATGAAAATATAATACTTGTTATTGATGCCATTGGGCAAGGTAAAAGTAGCGGTATTGCTATAGCTGCTGCCCGCACCCAGTTCACTGGTGTTTTGTGCGTAGGCAACTTCCAGGTCACGGTCATCCAGCACCTGGTCCAGCGACAGGTACACTTTATCCAGCCACTGCCGGTCGGCTGTTGCACCCGAACCAATATTCTTTACTTCCCATTTCACCGTAAGGGGCTGACCCGAAAACCCTCCCGGCGGCACCTGTATATTCCGCACGGTAAGGTCAGGCAATACACGCAGTCCAAATAGTTGCACCGGACTGTTTAAAATACCGCACTCCCCTTTTGCCACTATTTGCCATTGATAGTGCTTGCCATATTCCAGTTCACCATTGTAGTAAAGCGTATAACTGATGTCTGTAACATCCTGAATGAGCGGATTATCGGGTCTTACGCCATTTTCAGGCCATACATAGATATCGTAGCCGATCGCTTGTTCCACCGGGAACCAGGAGAAAGTAAGCGGAAAAGAAACATTCATATTGCCATCAGCAGGCAGCATTTTGGTGATCGCTCCCGTGAGTGGCTTATCGATCACCTCCACTGTCAATGTACGCACAGGCCCTTCGCCGCCGCAATTTCCTTTATAAGATACCGATACCGTATGCGTGCCTGGTGTAAGCCAGGTTACCGTAGCAAGCGTACCCTGGAATTCAATCCTTGCACCTGCGTCGACCGACCAGGTATAACTGGCTCCGGCAACATAAGGTACTTCGTAGGTTGATTTATAAGCAAGACAGCCTTTGGCATCACCGGTAATAGCGGCCGGTTGTTTGGCAGGCAGGCATAACTCCACATCTTTGAACACATCGGGCATAGTGCCATCTCCCTCCGCATACGCCCTCACCTTTACCAACCCTACTCCATCTGCTACCAGCACCGTATCATCTTCTATATAGGCCAGCCCTCCGATCACCTCATAATAGATCCGTTCACCACCGCTGGAAGTAGCCTGCAGTGGATAACGACCATCGCCATCCTCATCCTCCGGCACCGGGAAACTAAGCTCCGGTGCATCTGCCGTCACGATGACCACAAAGGGCACTGTAGTACTTTGCTGTGGATTGCCATTGTCGGCAGCCACTACATAAAATACAGCCCCGCCCAGGTTGCAGGCAGCACCTGTGATGGTGATCTTCACTTTTGAAACATTGCCCGTTGTAGCACTAAACGAAAGGTTACAGATCGTACTCGGCTCCATGATCGTGCTTACCATTTGTCCTGCTTCAGGCGCTGCAAACTCCGCTTCTGTCACGACCGTTTCTCCTACGCGCACATTGATCACACGCACCGGAGAACCAAAGTCAAACCGTGGAGGCATATTTGTAAGCGTCGATACATCAAAAGCAAAGCATTTATTATCGAGCCAGTTGATCCCGTCATTATTACCGCCGGGTCCATCATAATCACTGGTATTTTCACTAAAGCGGCCTATTTGCATATAGTGCAGGATGTCACCGCCATCTACACCTACCGTACTGCCCCATTGTCCAAATCCATAAGAAGAGGCCCATTGCATATCCCCGTAATTCAATTGCAGGTTATGATCCGGTCCCAGTATTTCATCACCTGGCACCCCCATCACCACCTGGAAAGTATTGAGCTTATCCGCAGCCCTGTTGTCATATCCTACCCCGTCCCAGGTTACGATCAGGTGCGTGGGTGTTATTTTATAATATACTTGTCCGCTGGCAGGGTTACGGGTATCCACATCTGCCCAGAAAGGTGCGATCAGCGGAACAAAACCGGGTAATCCGGCGGAAAAGCCCGACTCTTCCGGGTCAAGGAACGAGATCGTTCCATTGGTGTTAATGTACACCTGGTTATAACTGGTGCCATACAGGTTGAAGGTAAAAGGCAGGTTGATCAACGCTGTACTGCCGTCATTGCTGCGCGGCAAAGCGGTATACGAAGCATCCACCGGGATAAAACAAGCAGAAGCAGCCAGTGATTGTCCCAGGTTCGCATTGCCTTTAAAGCTGCTGTTGGGGCTGATGGCCTGCTGCTTACTTTTTATCTTTTCTATCAATTGTGGCTTTAAAACCTTATAAGCAGCGTCAAATGCGGCGTTGCGTTGACTCGTTTGTGCTGCAGCAGGCCCGCCATGCAAGTAAAGCAGGAACAGGAAAAAAGCAACGGCCTTCAGTGTAGTATTCATGATAGAAAGATTGTTCAGTATGAGTTCAGTTATTAAGCGCATACAGGCAATAGCGATCCTGTGCGGGCCAATAGCCCACCATGCGACAATAGCATCTTTAAAAAATTATTGGATTGGCCGTAAAAGTATACCAGGTGTAGGTATAAAGAAATGAAGGTTCGATCAATTGGTATATACTCCGATCAGTTGTAGATTTTCAGGTTTGACCAGCGCTATTATATGCCCCAGCCAGGTGTAAGCATACGGGCATAAAAAAAACCGGCAATTGCCGGTTACCTGGAGCGGAAGACCGGGCTCGAACCGGCCACCTACAGCTTGGGAAGCTGTCGCTCTACCAGATGAGCTACTTCCGCTTATTCCTATAAAGATATAAAATTAAATAGTATGCCACGGGCAGTGCTAAAAAAGCACCATAAGAACAGGAGTTATCCTACCACCTTTTTGTTCCATGCAACGTATGACCGCAAGGATTGGTCAGCATATCAAACCCAGTCACATGTATAAAGCTGCACTTATATTATTTTTGATCGCAAGTATAGTTGCCTGTAAAAAAGATTCTACGCCGGCCTCCATCGAAGGAAAATGGGAAATGATCGCCTATACCCCGGCCCCGGCCGACGTCGTCCTTGACTGGCAACCAGACAACTCCAAAACGACCATCCGGTTCGACAATGGGGCTTTCACCCAGAGTACCGGCAGTTCCTTTACCAGGTACGTTTTCAAGGACAATGTGTTGTTGCTGCTCAGGGAAAATAACAACGATACCCTCAAACTGGCCGTAACAACATTAAGCCATACCACCCTTCAGTATTACGTGCTCAATGGCAGGGCCCCTGTAGCCAGTAAATTCAAGCGGGTAAGATAAACGAAGGTGATTTACCAGCCCCCACTTCCTGGAAAAAACGCCTCGCCCCTTCCCGTCCGCTCTCCAGCAGATCGTCTACCACCTTCTTAGGCAGTTTGCGCACCCTACCCGAATAATGGAGGGTACTGATCGTGATCGTACGGTGCCACTGGCTATTGCCATCCGCTTCCGGGTTGGCCTTATCGATCAGCGTAATGTATACTGCTTTAAAATAGTCCTTGATGCTTTTGATGGCAATAGGAGATTTTCCTGTTTGTCTTTTATTGTAGGCGATCTGTTCCGGTGTTTCCATCATCAGTCCCAGCGTTTCCGGGTTTTCCATATATACATTGCGCGCCAGCGCAATACCCGATACATACCGGGAAGAATCGAACATAAATACCGGGTAATTACTCAGTGCCCCGCCATCCACCATCATGTGCAGGTTGACCCCGTTCACTGCTTTATCATATACCTTCCCTTTATCATCGATCAATACCGGTTTAAAATAAAGCGGGATGGACAGCGATATGCGCACCGCATCTTTAATACGCATATCGGGATACTGTTCATGGGAGAATATCCGCAGACTTTGATAGGTAAGATCCGTACCCGTTATATAGAGGTCTTTGTAGCCTTTGGCAGTACGCTGCCGGTGCAGTTGGGCAAAACTGATATTGCCATCGCCTGTTTTACGCGCAATCAATTCTTCAATCCACTGCGCTATCTTTTGTCCTTTGTAATAGCCAAACTCTTTCTTCAGGCGCCTCATGCCGGTGCCTACAAACCAGGAACCATCATTGAACTCCTGGGGTTTGATATAAGCCGTAAGCTCCAATATCTCTTTGGGAGTATAGCCCACGGCCAATAAGGTGGCCTGGATGGCGCCCGCCGAGGTGCCGCCTACCCTTTCTATACCTGCCAGCACATGCAGACTATCCAATACCTGGAAAGCACCGGCATAGGCAAAACCCCTTACGCCGCCGCCTTCCAATACCAGGTTTTTATAACAGGGAGTTTGTGCTGAGGCAGTACCGGCTATCGCCATGGTCATTACTGCAGCCATGAATAGGTGCTTCATGTACTAAAAATACCCTGCCCCTTGCGGAGATACAAGCTGTATACCCTTTTTAACGATTATTTACAGCACGCCGCCTCAGCCCGAAGCTGTATTCTCGCTGCCTTGTTGCCTCGTTGCCTATATGCCTTTCTTCTTCTGCACAGCCTGTGTCGCTTTACCCGGCAACGGCTTCTTTTTATTCCCCCCCGCCAGGTTCGTAAAGGCGTAACTTACCGTCAACCGGTAACTGCGCGTGCGCGCATTGCTGAAGGATTCAATATTGTAATTGGGACCAAAAGTATAACTGGTATATTTCTGCTGGAAGATAGGATCAATAGCATTGAGCGTAAGCACCAGCCGCTTGTTAAACATTTTGTGTTGCAGCGCCAGGTTCATACGGATATTACTCCTTACGGTGCCCTGTGGATTGGCAAACCGGTTGAGCGTAAAGTTGCCATTGAAGTTCCACACATCCTTCGGTGAATAATTGGTATTAAAACTGGTGGTGAACGTGCCGCCATCGCGGTACTTGTTCTTCGTCTTATCATACAGGCTATACTTATTGTACGTATAGCTGGCGCTGAAGTTCATACGGAATTGTTTGGATACCGTATACCCACTCCAGGTACTTACTTCATACTCATGGCGGTCATCAATATTCTGCCAGGTAGTTTCCGTTTTACCATCCGGCTGCAGGTTCCTGATCTGGCTAAAGATGCTTTGTACAATATTATAGCCAACACCCAGGTTCGTATAATAGTTATCGCCATTGCGGCCCAGCACCAGGTCAAAATTATGCGCCGTAGTAGGCGCCAGTTCCGGGTTGCCATACCGCAGGTTGTTAGGATCGCCATAATCAATACTGGGGTTCAGTTGTGCAATACCCGGCCGGCGGATCGTTTTGCGATAAGCAATACTCAGGTTAAGTACCTCTTCCCAGCGCTTATTGAAATTGGCAAAGGGAAGCCAGGTCGTATAATCATTCTTCACCTGTGACTTATCTTTCAGGTCAAACTGGATATCTGTTACCTCCGCCGTTATACCGGCCGTAACACTCATCTGTTCCGTGATCACTTGTTTCATAGAGAGCCGGCCACTGTGTACTGCCTGGTTAAATCCAAAATCATTACTCAACAGGTCACTCTTTACATATTCATTCTCCGGCTTTTTCATGTACTGCGTATTCAACACCACATGACTGACATCCGTTACCGTAGCCACACCAGCCGAAATAGAAGTGGTCTTATTGTCCAGCAGTTTATCATAGTTGATGCGTAAGCTGTACCCATGGTTCCAGCTATCATTCAATTGTTGTTGCGTAGAATCAATGCCCGTAGGCGATCGATCTGGCTTCAGGAACTGCTGGAAGAAGGTGCGGTCATTCTGGTTATAAGAATAGTTGGCTCCCGCAATCAGCCGCAGCGTCTCCCCCGGCTTTTTACCCCGGTGGGTATACGTAAGGTTCATGGCGGGGTTTACATTCTGTCCTTCCGTTTCCACATACCGGTTACTCAGCTTGTATATCTCTTCATTACGATTCAGGTTCGTGTATTCATTCTCACTGCGGTTCCTGAAATCATTGTGGTTAAACAGCAGCAATACATTCACGATATTGTAGCGGTCAATATCATAATCAATGCTCAGCCGCGCCCCTGGTCTTGTATTGCGGTTGCGATAACTATTCGTGCTGTTGAAATAGTTGGAGGAGTCTTTGTAAATATTCTCGCGGTTGGAATAACCATAACCATTTACCCGGTTGGCTCCTGCATTCAGGTTGAGGTTGATGGCCAGTCCCTTCTTGCGGTAATTGAGGTTGCCACTCACATTCCTTTCTCCATTGGTGCCGGCAGTAACGGTTACCCGGGCGCTGGCGCCAACCTTGCCTTTGCGGGTAATGATATTGATCACCCCACCCTGCTCATTGGCATATTGGGGCGGCGGGTTCGTCATTACTTCAATACGTTCGATCATACTGCCTGGCATCGATTCCAGGAAGTCCTGCAACTGCTGCGCATTCAGGTCTACCGGTTTATCATCGATCAGTATCTTAGGCTCCTTTCCACGCACCACCACTTTTCCATCGGGATCATTGGCCACCAGTGGCACACTTTTCAACAACTCACTGGCCGTGGCGCCGGCACTGAGGGCCGACTCCCCCGCATTGAAAGTGATATTCCCATCCTTACTCTGGATCAATGGCTTCTCTGCATAGATCACCACTTCATCCAATTGGTCCTTGCCCCCCTGTTTCATCAGCAGGTCGTTCATGTTGAAGTCGAACCTTTCCGTGCGGAAATGAAGACTATCAATGATCAGCGGCTGCAGGCCCACATAGGTGACCCGGAGCCGGTACCAGCCAAAAGCAATATTGGAGAGCGTAAAATTGCCGTTCTTATCGGAGATCGTGGTCTTTTTGGTGAGCGTATCTGCGAGGAACTGCAGTTCCACCGTGGCATCACCTACCGCCTTCTGTTTTTCATCGAGGATATTACCGGTGATAATACCCGGCGCACTGGCCGCCCCATTTTCCTGCGCTTGCAAGGAAAACGCCATTATAATGAAAAATATCAATAAGAAGGATCGGTATAGAAGGGTCATGTAAGGGTAAAGTTAACTTTTCGTAAAAATTATCTAACAGCTTAGTGGGTAAAACAGTCGTTTTCTGGTATGAACGGCCTGGGACCGTTCCCATAAAGGCCCCAATACCTCCTTTTCACCGTCCCTTCTCCCCGGCAAAGCTTAAGACGCTTTTTCCGGATACATTCCTTCGGGGGTATTACCCTGCCATCCTGTCATCATTTATCCCTCATTTTAGCTATCTTTGCCACTTCCAAATTTTGAACAACTGATGCCGGATCTGATTACCCATACCAAACAGGACGAAAGTCGCCAGGGAGAGGCCTACAGCCCATTTGTGCATGAACCTGTTACCTATGGCAAGAAGTTTTACATAGAGAGTTATGGCTGCGCCATGAATTTCTCCGATAGTGAGATCGTCGCTTCCATATTGAATGAGAATGGTTTCGGCGCCACTAAGAACTTCGAAGAAGCCGACCTCATACTGATCAATACCTGCTCCATCAGGGAAAAAGCCGAACAAACCGTGCGCCACCGCCTGCAATACCTGCGGGGAGCCAAGGAAGTAAATCCCGGCGCCCTCATCGGCGTATTGGGATGCATGGCAGAACGCCTGAAATCCAAGCTGTTGGAAGAGGAAAAGCTGGTAGATATGGTGGTAGGCCCCGATGCCTACCGTACCCTGCCCGGCCTCATTGAAGAAGCCACGGATGGCCAAAAAGCAGTGAATGTGCTGCTGAGCCGTGAAGAGACCTATGCCGATATTGCCCCCATCAGGCTCAATAGCAATGGCATCAATGCCTTTGTGAGCATTACCCGGGGCTGCAACAATATGTGCTCTTTCTGCGTAGTGCCCTTTACCCGCGGACGGGAAAGAAGCCGGGATACCGATTCCATCATCCGCGAGTGCCAGGACCTCTTTGACAAGGGCTACCGCGAAGTAACCCTCCTGGGACAGAATGTGGATAGCTATTACTGGAACAATGGCCAGCAGGGAGCCGAGTCAGTAACTTTTGCCCAACTGCTGGAAAGAGTAGCCCTCATCAGCCCTTTGCTGCGGGTGCGCTTTTCCACTTCCCATCCCAAAGACATTACCGACGAGGTGCTGCACACCATTGCCAAATACGAGAACATCTGCAAATACATACACCTGCCGGTTCAAAGCGGATCCACCAGGATCCTGCAACTCATGAACCGCACCTATACCAGGGAGTGGTATATGGCCAAGGTAGACCGCATCAAATCCATTATCCCCGACTGCAGCATCAGCTCCGACATCATTGCCGGCTTTTGCACCGAGACCGAAGAAGACCACCAGGATACCCTCAGCATTATGGAATACAGTGGCTACGATTACAGCTACATGTTCTTTTACAGTGAACGCCCCGGCACCCTGGCAGCACGCCGCTATGCAGACGATATTCCGGAAAATGTGAAGAAAAGAAGGCTCGATGAGATCATCAATATGCAACGGAAACTGAGCCACGAGAGTAACCTGAAAGATATTGGCAACACCGTGAAAGTATTGATAGAAGGTAATTCCAAAAAAAGTGATGATGATTGGATGGGCCGCACCAGCCAATACAAAGTAGTAGTTTTTCCAAAAGCCGGGCATGCACTGAACAAAGGTGATTATGCAATGGTTACAGTAGACGATTGTACCGGAGGTACCCTGCTGGGCAGGATCGTTGGGTAACTACCGGCTACGATATAAACAGGATGATGGCAGGAATTGAGAAACCAGATTAATTGAGTTAAAAGAATTGTGACTATGGATATCCAATCAATTAAAAACCGCTTTGGCATCATTGGTAATTCACCGGCATTGAATTTTGCCCTGCAGGTGGCTGGCCAGGTTGCTAACACTGATCTTACCGTTTTGATCTCCGGTGAAAGCGGCGCCGGAAAAGAAGCCTTCTCACAGATCATTCACGCTTTATCAAACCGTAAGCATAACCCCTTTATTGCGGTAAACTGCGGGGCCATTCCGGAAGGCACCATTGATTCCGAATTATTCGGCCACGAAAAAGGTTCTTTCACCGGTGCAGTAGATTCCCGCAAAGGATACTTTGAAACTGTCAACGGAGGTACTATCTTTCTCGATGAAATTGGTGAAATGCCCCTGGGCACCCAGGCGCGCTTGCTGCGGGTGCTGGAAACAGGTGAGTTCATCCGCGTGGGTTCTTCCAAAGTGCAGAAAACTGATGTACGCGTAATCGCCGCCACCAATAAAGACCTGCTGGAGTTTACCCAGAATGGCAAATTCAGGGAAGATCTTTATTACCGCTTAAGTACCGTACCCATCAGGGTACCTGCCCTGCGTGATCGTAAAGAGGACATTCCCCTTCTGTTCAGGCGCTTTGCAGTTGACTTTTCGGAGAAGTACAAGGCCACGCCTATCCAGCTGGATGAGGAGGCGAAAGATGTGTTAATTAACTATGGCTGGCCCGGAAATATTCGTGAATTGAAGAATATTGCAGAGCAAATGTCCGTTCTTGCCAGCGATAAACTGGTGTCGGCCCAGGAGATGAGGCGTTTCTTACCAGACCGCGATGTCTCCAACCGGTTACCGGTGTTGGTAAACAGTGGCGGAAGCTCCAATGGACACGAGTTTAACAACGAACGCGAGATACTGTACAAACTTTTCTTCGATATGAAGAAAGATGTGACCGAGCTGAAGAAGATGTTTGTGGAGATATTGCAGAATCCCGGCATGGCCCAAAACCAGGCGATGATCAATGAGCTCAAGAACAATAAAGAGATCATGTCGCCGGCCATCATGCCCCAACCTGCAGGAAGCAATGCACAACCCGTAATGCTTCACCATGAAGATGCCATTCACCACCATGAAGAAGTGGAAGATTCACTCAACATCATGGACATGGAGAAAGACCTCATCATGAAAGCCCTGAAGAAACACAAAGGAAAACGTAAAGATGCCGCCACCGATCTGGGCATCAGCGAAAGAACCTTATATCGTAAGCTTAAAGAATATGACATTAAGGAGTAATAGAATAGAGAATACAGAATATAGAATACAGAATACAGTAGCTCTTAGCGAAGCAACCAGCAACGGAAGGCTCGCAGCTCGTGGCTTACAGCTCGTAACTGTATTGAAGCTCGCAGCTCGCAGCTCGTGGCTCGTAGCTGTATTTGCGCTCTTCACCGGCTGCTATTCATTCAAGGATGTAAGTATTCCGCCTGCTGTTAAAACATTCCAGGTGGACCTGATCACCAATACAGCCCGCTATGTAAACCCCCAGCTGAGCCCGCAGATCACCGATAAGCTCCGGCAAAAGATCGTAGGCCAGACAAGGCTTTCGCCCGTGCGGGAGGGCGCCCACTATGAAATATCAGGTGTCATTACCGATTACAGCGTGAGCACCTCGGGTATCTCTCCCAATAACCAGGGACAGCAACAAGCCTCTATCAACCGGTTGACGGTAGGTATTAAAGTCGTATTAAAAAATACCCTGGATCCGAATGATCCCAAGACGAATTTTGAAGCCAGTGTTTCCCGTAACTTCGACTACGACGCGAATTTATCGCTCACCCAGGCCGAACCACAATTGAATGAAACCATCATCAAGAATATGGTGGATGAAATGTTCAATCGTATTTTTTCAAACTGGTAATCCTTTTGATGCAACAACATATTCACACGATTGTCAAGCACTTTTTCCAGAAAGACTCCCTGCAGGAGGTGCCCGAACAGGTACTGCAGCAGTTTACAGAAGACCATCCCTACTCTTCCGTAGGTCACTGGCTGCTGGCCAAAAAGGTACACGATACCGCACCGGATCGCGCTTCCGCGCAATCGGCCAATGCCGTAGCCTGGTTCACCAATCCCCTGTGGCTTCATTGGGCCCTGCAGGAGCATGAATTGGTGACAGAAACCCTGCTGATCCCTGCTACCCACAAAGAAGAACCCGTTGTAGCACGTGTTGCGGAGATCACAGAACCCGCCCCCCCTGCACCAGCAGAACCGGAAGTAGTTGAAAGGATGCAGGAAACTATGGCGCCCGAAGCCATTATAGATACTCTCGCGCCCCAGGTGGCGGTGGAAGAGGACGACCTCCTCGAAACAGAGATCATGATACCCGGCGTGTCGGAACCGGTGAGCCTTATTGAAGTAGCTCCTGCTCCTGTGCCCGAACCCGAGATAGAGACAGCGCCTGAGGCGAACCTTGAACCAGCACCTGAGCCTGAAGCGATTGAAGCGTCGGCGCCTCCTGAACCTATAGAAGCACAGGCAACAGAAGCGCCTGCTGTTCCTGAACCATCCCCTGTTTCCCCCGTGGCATCCCTGACAGGCACTTTCAAACCCGTCATCAGCGAAACCGAAGAGCCCATTTTTGAGCCTTATCATACCATTGATTATTTTGCTTCCCAGGGCATTAAACTGCGCCAGGAAGACTTTAAGGATAAACTGGGCTTACAGCTGAAAAGCTTTACCGAATGGCTGCGCAGCATGAAGCGGATAGCGCCCATAGCGATTGACCCGGTTGCCAACCCGTTTGATGAAAGCCTGCAGCAATCCATCCAGGAAAGTGCCGGGCATTCCGTAGAAGGTAAAGAAGTACTTACAGAAGCCATGGCCGAAGTGTGGCTCAAGCAGGGAAGCAAGCAAAAAGCAATTGCGATCTATGAGAAATTAAGTTTGCTCAATCCCGCCAAAAGCCCTTATTTTGTAGCCCGAATTGACCAAATAAAAGCATTGTGATATGATTTTGTTCCTGATCCTGATCATTGTAGCGAGTATAGCGATGGGCCTGTTCATCCTCATCCAGAATCCCAAGGGCGGTGGCCTGGCTGGTAATATTGCCGGTTTCAATTCCCAGTTCATGGGCGTAAAGCAAACCACGGATGTACTGGAAAAAGGCACCTGGATCATGGCAGTAGCCATTGCCGTGCTGAGTTTGTGTTCAGCTTTTTTCATTTCCGGTAGTTCTTCTGCCGGCGATGTGAAAGATTCCAACATCAGGCCTTCTACACAACAAACAGCACCTGCAGCTACCCCACCCGCACCCGGCGGCACAACGGTACCTGCAACCAAATAAGCAGTTCCTTACTCAACATATTTAACCCTGTCAATAATATGGCAGGGTTTTTTGTTATGTGAAAACCAGAATATAGAAGACAGAATCCAGAATACAGAAGCGTTTGCTTCGACTGGTACTACCCTTTGCGCCAGACAGTGAGTCGCCGATAGCCAAAGGTTGCCCAAAGCGCGGCAGCCATTCTGTATTCTGTATTCTAAATTCTGTATTCTTTCCCTATTTTACAGTGTCAATCTTATATAACCTATGTGGAAGAAGCTGATACTCATAATCCTAATTATCCTTTTGGCAGGCGCTGCTTTTATTGGCTGGAGGTTCTTTCTATCCAACACCAATTTCAGTGAAAAAAGCAAATACCTCTATATCCGCACCGCCCATGCTACCTATGAGGATGCCTTTAAAACCATCCAGGACAGCAATTTCATCAAAAACCCCGGTTCCTTCGACTTCCTGGCTCACCGGATGGACCTGCCGGAAAAGATCAAAGCAGGCCGCTATGAGATCAAAAATGGCATGAGCCTTTCTGATATTGTACGCATGCTCCGCAATGGCAAACAGGCGCCTGTCAACCTCGTGATCACCAAGCTGCGCACCAAAGAAAACCTCGCCGCCCTGATAGGCCGCAAATTTGAGTGCGACTCAGCCGCCGTGATGGAGTACATGCTCAATGCAGATACCCTGCGCACCTATGGGTTTGATACCAATACCATCATCGCCACGGTATACCCCAATACCTATACCTATTTCTGGAATACCACGCCCCCGGCCATCTTCCAGAAACTCTATGCCGAATACAGATCTGTGTGGACACCCGAACGCAAAGAACTGGCCACCCAGTTGGGCCTCACCCCGGTGAAAGCCTATACCCTTGCTTCCATCGTGGAGGAAGAAACCCGCGCCTTAGAGGAAAAAGGTACCATGGCCAGCGTATACCTCAACCGGTACAATACGGGCATGCGCCTCCAGGCCGACCCCACCGTAAAGTTTGCACTGCATGATTTTACCCTACGGCGTATTTACGAAAAGCACCTGATGGTGGAATCGCCCTATAATACCTATCGCGTTACCGGGCTGCCCCCCGGCCCTATCTGCACCCCTTCCCTGGAAACACTGGATGCAGTATTACGCGCACCTAAAACAAAATACCTGTACTTTGTGGCCAGTCCCGACTTTTCAGGCCGGCACGTGTTCAGTGAGACCTACCAGCAGCACCTGTTGAATGCCAAAGCCTTTCAGCAAGCGTTGGATACACAACAGGCGATCAGGAAGGCGAAAGAAGAAAGCGGAATAAAATAACTTAAAGGTGGGCCGCCCCGCAGCCCTGCTTTCCGGCGCGGCAAGGGCAACTCACCTTATACCAATAAAACTTTTTCCAGGTTTACTATGACCAAACTGGAGCGCATACTGTTGAATTTACCACCCGTTCGATTCGTAACGGAAAAATGTAAACACATTGTGTTGCCAGGTTTTGATGGGGTGCCCTTGTACGATGTGGGCGTCTTCTTTTTCCAGCAAATGCATAAAGTGGGGTTGACAGAAAGGGCATCGGCCGTTTCCTACAACTTTATCATGGCCATTCCCCCCACCTGCCTGTTCCTGTTCACCCTCATACCACAGCTTCCGTTTATCCGGCAGAAATCCATCCGCTGGCAGCTTAGGTCCCTTATCCGGGAAATGATCCCGGCGCCCCAATACAATGAGGGTATTATAGAGTTTGTCGACAGCTTTTTTGATAATACCAAGATCGGGTTACTGTCCTTTGGTTTTGTATTACTCATCTTCTTTGCTTCCAATGGCATGATGGGATTGATGCGTTCCTTCAACAAGAACTATATCGGTTTTCAACGCAGGACCGGCCTGCAAACCCGCTGGACAGCCATCAAGCTCACCTTGCTCATGATGGGACTTATCTTCGCCTGTCTGGTCCTGCTGTCTTTACAAGGCATTGTATTACATTGGCTGGGCATCAACAGCGATTTCGTTAAAACGGTGATCCGCACCCTGCGCTGGGGATTCTTAATTGCCCTAGTCTTTTACGCATATGGATTTATCTACAAATATGCGCCGGCCATCAAGAAGCGTTGGCGGATCATATCGCCGGGCGCCATCATTGCTACCTTTCTCAGCATTTGTTCTACCGTTGGTTTTTCCCTCTTCGTGAGCATGTTTGGCAAATACAACGCCCTCTACGGCTCCATTGGCACCATCATTGTGCTGATGATCGTGATATACATCAATTCACTGGTATTACTGATCGGCTATGAGCTCAATGTAAGTATACACTCCCTCAAGGCCCTGGCTGACGAAAGGGTCAAACACGAGACAGGCGGTGAACTGGTGAAGTGATTTTTTCGCTAACTTGTAAGTATAAAAACACATTCACATGAAAAAGCTTGCGGCAAGCCTGTTGCTACCGGTCATAGCATTGCTGGCTTTCTCAGTTTACAATGACCCGCTTCCTATTGGCGCTCCACTCCCCAAGGCAGAAAATAAACTGAAAGATATATCCGGAAAAGAGATCACCTTAAAAAGTGCAGCTAAGGAGAATGGATTATTGGTCATGTTTAGTTGTAATACCTGCCCCGTGGTGATCAACAATCAATCCCGTACCAATGAAATATGTAAGTACGCACAGGACAAAAATGTAGGCGTGGTATTGCTCAATTCAAATGAAGGTAACCGTAATAGTTCAGAGTCTGTAGAGGCCATGAAATCGTATGCTGAAGGCCAGGGTTTTCAATGGTATTATGCGGAAGACAAGAACAATGAACTGGCCGACGCCTTTGGCGCTACCCGTACACCTGAGTGTTTCCTGTTTGACAAAACAGGCAAACTCGTGTACCATGGCGCCATTGACGACAATCCCAATGATGCAGATGCTGTAAGCCGCAAACACCTGAAAGAAGCCATCAATGAAGCAAGTGCCGGTAAAGAAGTGAGTGTAAAGCAATCCCGTTCGGTCGGATGTGCTATTAAAAGACTTAGATCATAAGCACCCCGTTTTTAAAATCTTAAAGGGTGGGCCGTCTACTAAACAGTGGCCCACCTTTTTTATTTTTCTTAAGGGTGGGTCGCCTTCCAAAGGCGGCTCACCCTTCTCCTTAAAACGGAGAATCTCCCTTACATCGATAACTGATACCATCGAGCTTACCAAAGTAAAGCCCTGCAAATTGACCACCCTGGTCGCTCAAATTCATACTGGCAGGTAGCCCATTATCATGCCAGGTAGTAGCATAACCATTATTCTCGCTATAATTCCGGTCGATGAACATCCATACCTTATTGGTGCGATGGATACACACTTTATCGTCATAGACAACGCCCGGAACAACCAGGTTGCCCTTGCTGTCATAAGAATAATAGGTATCCAGGGGCATGCCCGGCGTACTGAACCAATCCTGTGAAGTGTGCACTATACGGCCTTTCTGGTCATATTCATACTTTACGATAGCCGCGTCCATATACCATTCAGGCTCATCATTTGTCATACCGCCAAAAAAGAAGCTGGTATCGTGGATCACTCGATCCTTTTTATCATATACATAGCGGTGCCAGAACTCAAATCCACCATCCTCATAGATCCCAATATAATCGGTAAGGCGACGCTTCTTATCATACCGGAAGATCGCATTGGGATGCCCTGTACCTGGCTTGGTTTGTACCATGCTAATAGGATCGCCTTTGGAATTGTAGTATATGTTCACCCCAATGGGTTCGGAAGAAAACGAATAGGTCATGGAACTTACCTGGCATTCGTTTTTAATCGCCAGTGCATCTTTGCGCAAGTTGACTTCTTCGTCAGCTTCCTGTTTATTACATCCGGTAAAAGCAATCACTGCATACCCCAGCCCGAGGAGCAGGCAACCATCGTATAATTTTTTCATGCAATTTTAATACATCCCGAAATCAAATGTCAGGCCACGGTCAACCAAATAATTTTGCGTATCAAAATCCTCACAGCAGGGCTATCGGGGACTAAGCAGTGCAAATTATTAGAAAGGTGAATCGCCTTTACATTGGTAAGCGATGTTGTCGAGGTTGCCATAATAAAATCCTGCAAAGTTGCCCCCCTCACTGTTGAGCGTCATAGCCGTGGGCAGCTTGTCATCGTTCCAGGCAGTGGCCCAGGCATTGTTGAGGCTGTAATTGCGGGTGATAAACATCCATATCCTGTGCGTACGGTTAATGCTGATCTTATTGTCGTAGACAAGGCCGGGTTTCGCCAGGTTGCCTTTGGCATCATACGTATAAATTGTTTCGTAGGGAAATTCAGGCGTGTCTAACCATACGTGTTTCGTATAACTTACCCGGCCATATTTATCATACTCGTAGGTAGTTACTGATTGACCATAATAATCAGCCGGGGCATCATTTACAATATTACCCAGCGTATACGTAGTATCGCGAACGATGCGCCCCTTGTTATCATAATAATACTTGTGCCAAAATTCAAAGCTACCGCCACCGGCATACACACCAATATAATCCTTCAGCCGGCGCTTATTGTCGTACCGGAATATACCATCCGGATGACCGGTTCCCGACTGTGTTTGTACAATACTTACAGGATCGCCATAGGCATTGTAATTAATCGTAACACCGATAACATTAGAGAGAAACGAATAGGTCATGGAGCTTACACGGCATCGGTCATAAGTGGACAGCGGGTTATTTTCGATGTAATCCTCCAGTTTATTACAACCGGCAAAAGCAATCGTGGCAAAGCCGATGCACAGCATCAGGCAATAGCGATACATTTTCTGCATAACGGAAAGTTTGGGGTTTATGAATAAAAGGTCCTTGCCATCCGGTCAGGATAGCCATAGCTTTAATGGATGCGAATGCAGGATGTTGGAAATCGGATACCAGATAGTAGCAGCGCCGTATACGGAGTAGAAATGTAAAGCTACGCCAGTAGATTGAACTCCTCTATTACACTTTCGTGGTATTTGTGCACGTAAATATAAAACCCTGATAAATAAATTATCAGGGCCAGTATTATAATAATGCGAAATGGAGTATGGATTACCGGCCGTTGACCTTCACTTCCTTCAACATGGTTTTGATCTCCGGTTCTACCTGGCGATCCGTCAAAGCGCGGTCAAAGAAGCGGCGGTAGCCCGTTTTGTTATTTACAAATAAGGTGGCAGGGATACCACCCTCCCACTTGGGATGTATACGCGGACAGAAATAGTCCGCATTCGTTTCATCCAGCCAGTAGAAACTGGCCTGCCAGTTCTTCTTTTTAATAAAGGTTTCCAGTTTATAGGGGTAGTCTCTGGCAAAATCAAGGCTTACCAGTATCAATTCTACTTTCTGATCGGCAAACTTCGCTACCCCTTCCTGAAACCAGGGTATCTCTTCTACACAAGGTACACACCAGGTAGCCCAGAAACTGATCATCAGCGGATGATCGCTCTTCTGTATGTAAGTTTCCAGGTCGGTGATCTTCACCTTCTTCACTTGTGCAAACAGCAATGAAGTCAGCAATACGAAGCTCAAAGTCAGCAAAATTCGTTTCATAGACATATTCAAAAGTAAGATCAAACTATAATTCAAAAGACCGCTATTCTAAATGCTGGATTCTATATGCTGGATTCTCTTCTTATCCATTTAATATTTTAGTCTTTTCCTGGTCAAACTCAGCTTGTGTGAGTACCCCTGCATCCAGCAATTCTTTCAGATCAAGCAAGGCCCGCTTTTTATCAACAACAGGCGGGGGTGGTGCATCCTGTTTCTTTTCAGCAACAGGCTGCACCGTGGTGCCCCTGGGGCTCATTTGCAAAATGAACTGGGTGATCTCATTAAAACCCCTGATATTGGAATAATCGACAGCCTTCTGCTCTTTTACGTTTACCAGCGTGGGATCTGCTCCTTGTTCCAACAGGTATTTCACCGCATCCTTTTTACCATTTGCTGCCGCATAATGCAAGGGCGTATTTCCCGATTCATCCTGTATATTTACCCGGGCGCCGCGTTCTACCAACAATTTCATCATACTCAGATTGCCTTTCTTCGCAGCTATGTGCAATAAACTTTCGCCACCGTACGAATAACTGCTGTTTAAACTGAAACTGCTTTCTATGGCAATATTGTTGGCAGTTTCCACCCAGTTCATATAGGCGTTCATGGATTCATCGTTACCACTCACCGGTTTGCTGTAATTCGCATCCAGTCCGTTGTCCAGGAACAGGGTGACAATTTCCTTTTGATTATGACCGCAGGCATACCATATCGGAGAAACACCTTCACGCGAAGCAACAGTAACATCTGCCCCCTTGCCTACCAATAATTTTACCAGGGCATTATTGTTGTCATAGCAAGCCAGTAACAGTGCGTTCTCTCCCTGTTGGTTAAAGTGGTTGATCGAGGCTCCATTATTCAGCAATAGTTCCACCATGGGCAACTGCTTATTGCGAACGGCCGATAGCAAGGCTGTATTGCCCAGCTTATCATTGGCATTAACATTCGCCTGTTTATCCAACAGCAATTGCACTATATCCATATTCCTGTGAGCCACGGCTATCTGCAAGGGAGTTGCCGCTTCGTTGTTAGCGGCGTCTGCAGGCTCCCCCCTATCCAACAACTTCCGGGCAATCTCCAATTGACCATTCTGCGCAACCACGTGCAGCAGGCTATTCCCCTTGAAGTCATTGATATTTGTACGTGCACCTTGTTCCAGCAGGTATAAAGCCGTTTGTTTCTGCTTTTGCAAACAGGCAAAATACAAGGGCGTTTCCCCTTCGTGATCTTCGTAATCCAGTTCAGCTCCATCAGCCACCAACAACTTCACAATGTCCAGGTACCCACGATGGGCTGCGTAGTGCAAAGCAGTACGGCCTTTCTCATCCGTATATTTTACATCTACTTCCTTATTCGCAATTAATATCTCTGCAATTTTCCGTTTGCCGCTTTCGCAGGCGATGATGAATGACATCGACATATTGAGCTGTTTATTGCTTTTTGGCGGACAATAAGAGTTCCACGATCTTTCCTTTCAGGTTATCGGTTGAAGCAAGCATCATGGCTGTTTGTTCATTGTTGTTGGTGATCGAAACATCAGCGCCTGCTTCCAGTAATAGCTTTACTTTCCTGTACATTTCCTTTGCTGCCTCATGCGAGTAATTACAGTCAATGCGGCAGATCATGTGCAATAAGGTATTGCCTTCATTGTCCTGTGTATTTACATCGCGCCCGGTCTTGTTCAACACCGCTTGCAACACCGCCACAGGTTTCTCCGCCATCCAGGCCCATCCCGTCTTGGGCTTACTGTAATAATCAGCCGCTTCGTCCAGGTTGGCCCCTTCATCGATCATCCGTGCCAGCATAGCGATTTGCTTTTCGCTGCTTTGCATGCAACTTAGGAAGGCGCTTAAAAGCGTTTCCCGCGCATTATTCACCAGGGAGAAATTGGGCGGCTCTATCGCAGCCATCTTGTTGTAAAACTCTTCTCCCCCACCCGTATGACTAATAGCATAGTAATAGGGCGTATTGCCTTTCCAATCCTGTTCATTGGGCCTGGCGCCTGCATCGAGCAATAGCTGTACCAATTCGATCTTATGGCGTTCCACCGCCAGGTGCAAGGCATTTTTCTTCTCCACATTCACTTCTGCCGGATCAACTCCTGCCGAGAGAAAAATATGGAGGTAGGCCAACTGGTCTTCCTGGGGCATCATCGTGAGGTTGACCGTTTGTGCAACCAGGTTATTCTCGGCCAGGTTTTTCCATTGGGCATCACAGCCTGCATTGATCAGGGCTTGTATGATACCCGGCTTCACTTTCTCGTTGACCGCATAACCCAATAAAGTTTGACCCGTCACCTCCTCGTTGATATTGGTGAACCTGCCCACCAGCTTTTCCAATTCCTTCAAAGAATCTTCCGCAACCGGTATCCTTTTGATCACCGTTTCCAATACACTGTCCTTGAATGTATCGTATTCATACAGGTCCGTAGGTATTTCTTTCCGGTCGATCAGCAAATGTAACAGGTCAAAGCGCTTTTGTTCCACCATCTTTTCGTAGAGTGCCCGAACTGCATAGTAGTTGGCAGATTCTGGTATCTTTTCGCCGTTGGCGATCATTTGAAAAACATCTGCAAACTGGTACTTGGCAATTGCTTGTACAATATCTTTTTCCTGTTCCATATATCCGTTTTCTTCAAATATTTTATTTGCTGTATTCCGGCTCCTGTATTCTATATTCTGTATTCTATATTCTGTATTCTGTATTCTGTATTCTTAAATCTCCTTCTCCTCTCCGTAGAAGCCCCACTCATCCAATAGTGTGCCTAATTGCTCTCCCGCCAACTTCCGCTGTTCATAGTGCCCGGCATTCTTTTTCTGCCGGTAAGCTTCGTACAAGGTTACCGCACAAGCTACCGATATATTTAACGATTGAATAATACCCTGCTGCGGGATAATAAAATTGCCATCCGCCATGGCCCTGATCTCATCCGTTACCCCCGAATGTTCGTTGCCAAATACCAGGGCAATAGAACCGGTAAAATCGATGCTGTACAGATCAACCGCATCACTGCTGAGGTGGGTCGTCAAAATACGGCTATAGGAAGCCCGGATCTTTTGAAAGCATTCTTCTGCATCCGTATACTGGTGGATGGTGAGCCATTTGGCGGCACTGCTGCTGCTCCTGGCCCCCCATTTCTTGTGTTTGGGTATCCGGGTATTGAGGACAAAGATCTCTTGTATGCCAATGGCATCGCAGGTACGCATCACGGCTGAGATATTATGCGGATCAAATACATTTTCTAGGACAATCGTAAGGTCATTTTGGCGTTTATTGAGTACAGATAACAACTTTTCCCGTCTTTCTGGCGTCATATTTGTAAAGTATTGAATGCTAAAGTACAATAAACTATTTTTGCAACCTGTAAACCACCGCAAACCCTGATTACCTATGCTTAAGAAAATTTTGAAGGTCACCGGTATTACCCTCCTTGTACTGATCGTAATACTCTTTACCGCCCCTTTCATCTTCAAAGGCAAGATCCTGAAGATCGCTAAAGAACAAATCAATAAAAATATCAATGCGAAGGCCGAGTTCAAAGACCTGAGCCTGTCTTTCTTCCGCCGGTTCCCCCGGGTATCCGTGGCACTGGAAGAGCTGCAGGTGACCGGCCTGGGCGAATTTGCCAAAGACACCCTCATCAGCGCCAAAGAAATTGATGTGGCCGTAAACCTTTTCAGCGTTTTGAGCGCCAAAGACATGAAGGTCTATTCCATCACTGTCGACGAGCCGCGCATTCATGCCCTGGTGACCAAGGAAGGCAAGGCCAATTGGGATATCGCCAAACCCGATACCTCTACTGCGGCTACGCCCGAAGAGGCAGCCAGTCCTTTCAAATTGAACCTGCAAAAATATGCCATTAAGAACGGCTATATCTACTACGATGATGCCAGTGCCGGTATGAGCAGTGAGATCGTGAACCTCAACCACGAAGGCAGCGGCGACTTTACCGCCGACCTGTTTACCCTGCAAACAAATACCACCGCCGATGCCATCACGTTCAGCTATGGCGGCATCCCCTACCTGTCCAAAACAAAGACATCCATTGATGCCGATTTCGAGATCGACAACAAGGCCAGCAAGTATAGTTTCAAGACCGATGAGATAGCCGTCAACGACCTCAAGATCAGCACAGCGGGTTTCTTCCAGTTGGTGAACGACAGCACCTACAACATGGATATTACTTTCAAAGCGCCCTCTACGGACTTTAAAAGCATCCTGTCGCTGGTGCCGGCCGTATACGCACAGGATTTCTCAAAGATCAAGACCAGTGGAAAGACCCTGTTCGACGGATTTGTGAAAGGCACTTTCAGCCCCACACAGATGCCTGCCTACAAGATCAACCTGGGCATACAGGATGGCTTTTTCCAGTACCCCGATCTTCCCCAGCCGGTTAAGAACATCAATCTCGATCTGAAGGTGGACAATCCCGATGGTGTAACCGACAATACCGTGGTCAACATTCCCAAGGCGCATATTGAATTTGGCAATGATCCATTTGATTTCCACCTGTTGCTCAAAAAGCCCATGACCGATCAGTATATCGATGCAGCTGCCAAAGGCAAGCTCAACCTGGCCAGCATTACCCAGTTTGTCAAATTGCCCGATACCAAACTGAGCGGCCAGGTAAGTGCCGATGTACAGGCCAAGGGCAATGTGGCCGTGATCAGTCAGCAAAAACCCGGCGAGTTCAGCGCCAAAGGTTTTGTAGAGATCGCCAACCTGTTCTATTCTTCCAAAGACTTCCCACAACCTATTCAGAATACCAGCGCCCGCATCAATATCGACAATCCCGATGGCGTGCCAGACCATACTACCGTCCAAATTCCGGCCGCACACGTGGAAGTAGGCAAGGACGCAGCCGACATTACGTTGCTGCTTAAAACACCCGCTTCTGACCCTTATTTCGATGGTACCGTGAAAGGTTCCCTCAACCTGGCCAATATTGCCCAGTTCTATACTTTTGAGCCCGGCACTTCCCTGGCAGGATTGCTCAATGCCGATGTAGCATTCAAAGGCAAGAAATCCTATATTGACAAGAGCCAGTACGAAGCCTTCCAGACAAGCGGTGTGATCAAGGCTTCCAATGTATCGTATAAATCCAAAGACTATCCCGATGGTGTTAACATCAGCAATACCGGCCTGACCTTTACACCAAAGAATGTGACACTGAATAACCTGGCGGGTAAGTTTATGGAAACGAACTTCAATGCCAATGGCAGTTTCGACAACCTCATAGGTTATGCTATGAAGGATGAGCCACTTACGGGCACCCTCAATGTGTCGGCCGATAAGGTAGACCTCAACAAACTGATGGGCGCTACCAGCGACGCTCCTGATACTGCTACAGCAGCTGCCACTACAGCCCCATTTGCTGTTCCCAAAAATATTCAGCTTACCCTCAATACCAAGGTAGACCAGGTAAAGTATGACAAAGTAGATTACAACAATATCAATGGTACCCTGGTACTGAAAGATGAGACCGTAGCCCTGAAGGATGTGAAGATGAATGCACTCGATGGCACCATTGGGCTTAATGGCTCCTACTCTACCAAAGTAAGTAAAACCAAACCCGATATTACCCTGGCCTATGATGTGCAGAACCTGGATGTACAGAAAACATTCAATGCTTTCAATACCGTACAGAAGCTGATGCCCATTGGTAAATTCATTGCCGGCAAGCTCACTTCCAAAATGACGATGAAGGGTAAACTGGGTGAAGACATGATGCCTGATTTGACCACCCTTACCGGTGATGGCACCCTGTTTTTGCTGGAAGGTTTCCTGGCCAAGTTCCAGCCGTTGGAAAAGCTGGCCTCTACCCTCAACATCAGCGAACTCCAGTCATTCTCTGTGAAAGACATCAAGAACTATTTTGAATTTGCGAATGGCAAAGTGCTTGTCAAACCATTTACCGTAAAGGTGAAGGATATGGATATGGAAGTGGGCGGTATGCACGGGCTGGACCAATCCCTGGATTATGTGTTGAACCTGAAAGTACCCCGCGCCAAGCTGGGTGAAAAAGCCAACTCCTTTGTCAACAACCTCGCAGCCCAGGCCAATAGCAAGGGCGTGCCTGTGAAGTTGAGTGACGTCGTAAACCTGAAAGTGAATCTGGGCGGCAGCATCACCAGCCCAACCATCAAAACCGACCTGAAGGATGCCGGCAGCAGTCTGGCCCAGGATATGAAGGCCCAGGCCAACCAGTTTGTAGAAGCCAAGAAAGCCGCAGCCGACAGTGCCGTAGCCGCTGCCAAGCAGGCTACCAAGGACTCTATCGCTTCTGCGAAGAACCAGGTGGTAAAGGGCCTTAAAGAAGAACTGGGCAAGCAACTCTCCGGCCAGAAAGATACCACCGGCACGGGCGGCACCAAAGATGTGAAGAAGGGCCTGGAAGAGACCGGCAAGGGCCTGCTCAATAACCTGCTCAAGAAAAAGAAGAAGGATACCGATACCGTGAAGCAGTAGAGACGGGAATCGGCAGTCGGCAGTAACGGCAGTCGACAGTCGGCAATGAGTGGTTGATTAAATGCTTTGTGGATTTACAGCTTACGTCTTTAGAACCTTCCAATATTTAATCCCTGACCAACCCGGTCGGGGATTTTTATTGCTGACCCTCTTTATTTTTAAAGTCCGTGATGGTCTTTCCATCATACCGATACACGCCACCACCAGAGCCCACCCAAATACTTCCATCATTGGCTTCCAATATCGCCAAACAATCCATTCTTCCTCCTGACTTAATTTCAGTTACAGCAGGCTTTTTATTGTATAAGGACTTTTGATCATAACGGGAAAGAGCCCAAACATCCCCATTAGGAGGATTTACGTCACCAGTAGTCCAGATGTTTCCTTTTTTATCTTCGATGATAGCATAAGCGCCCCTCTGCGATACATTAGTAAAGGTACTGCCGTCGTAGCGCCAAAGACCATTAATGTCACCGAACCAAATGCTTCCTTTTTTATCTTCGATTATTGACCAAACGTTGTTAAATGCTTTACCATCTTTGTTTTTTAAAACCGTAAATGTTTTTCCATCATAAAAACAAACCTCACCCCTTGTGCCAAACCATAATTTCCCGGTTTTGTCTTCTATGATAGTAGTAAGGTCATTATTGGAAAGTCCGTCTTTCGTTGTAAAATTTCGAAAAGATTTTCCATCGTAACGGCTTACCCCACCTCCGGTGCCGAACCAAATAATGCCGGCTCTATCTTCATAAATAGCCATAACCCGATTATTGGCAAGCCCTTCCCTGGTAGTGAAATGTTGAATGATTTTTCCATTGTAATGATAAACTCCGGAATCAGAAGTGGCAAACCAAAGGTTTCCGCGCCGATCTTCCAGAACATCCCAGTACCTGTGCAAACCTATTTTACTAGTTGTGAGATTAGTAAACGATTTTCCATCGTAGCGAAAAACACCACCCCATGCTGCAGCAATCAAAATGTTTCCGTTTCTATCTTGCTTTACATGCCGAACCATACTCATGGGCACCCTGGAGGTAGATAACTCTTTAATTTGAGACTCGGAGTAGCCATTGTGTTCTTTACTGAAATTATCTTGCGGCGTGTTTGTTTGGTTTTGTCCACAACAGGTGTGAAAAACGGACATTAAGAACAAAGTACAGATGAGTGCGTATTTCATGATTTTCTTCTATTTAATGATTGGGAACAAACACAGCCAACCTACATTAATCCTTTCAGCTTGAAGGGTCAGGATATTACTTTATTGCTGATTCTCTTTATTTTTAAAGTCTGTGATAGTCTTTCCATCATAACGATACACGCCACCACCAGCGCCAAACCAAATATTTCCTTTCGCATCTTCTAAAATCCCCAAAAGCATTGCTGATTGTGACTTTATTTCGGTTACAGCTGGCTTTTTACTGTACAGGGAATTTGCATCATAACGGGAAAGCGCCCAGCCTGGCCCACCAAGAGGATCCATGCTACCTGTAGTCCAGAGATTTCCTTTTTTATCTTCGATTATTGTATAAGCCACCCTCTGCGATACCTTGGTAAAGGTACTGCCGTCGTAGCGCCAAAGACCATCAACGTCACTGAACCAGATACTTCCTTTTTTATCTTCGATTATTGACCAAACGTTTTTAAACGTTTTGCCATCTTTGTTTTTTAAAACGGTAAATGTTTTTCCATCATAAACGAACATATTTTCTCCTTGTGCACAAAACCAAAGCTTGCCGGTTTTGTCTTCAAGGAGTAAACGAATACTATTACTGGGAAATCCATCTTTTGTAGTAAAATTTCGAAAAGATCTCCCATCGTAACGGCTTGATCCAAACCAGATATTACCGGCTTTATCTTCATAAAGATGAAGAACCATATTACTGGCAAGCCCATCCTTTGTTGTAAAATGCTGAAAGGATCTCCCATTGTAATAATAAACACCTGAATCTTTGGAAGCGAACCAAAGATTTCCTTTCCGATCTTCCAGGACATCCCAGAAGCTGGAGATGCGGGGCGAACTTATTTTACTTGTCAGATTGGTAAACGATTTTCCATCGTATCGATATACGCCTAGGTAAGAAGCAATCAAAATGTCCCCGTTCCTGGCTTGCTTCACATGCCGAACCATACTCATGGGCACCTGGAAGGCGGCCTCCTCTTTAAGTTGAGACTCGGAGTAAAGTCCTTTACTGATATTATCTTGTGGTACGGTTGTTTGGTTTTGTCCACAGCAGGGGTGAAAAACGGACATTAAGAACAAAGTATAGAGGAGTGCGTATCTCATGGTTTTTTTCTATTTAATTATCGGGAAGAGATACGGCGAACCTACATTAATCCTTTCAGCCTGAAGGGATAGGATTGTAAATTAATATGTAAACTTTGTAAATTATTTCAATTACCATTAAACAACACTGTTGGAGCGAAGTACAATCTCCGCCATATCAATTCCCTGGCCGATTACTTTGGCATGTCGCCCAAAGATTTCCTGCCGCGGGATCCCTTTCCGGTTGATGCCCCCGGTAGAAAAAGTAGTAAAGAAGAAAGCACCGGCAAAGAAGGCCCCGGTTAAAAAAGTGCCTGTAAAGAAAGTGGCTACAAAGGGTAAAAAATAAAGACGCACCAGCCATTCATACCTTCTTGCCATACAATTTGTGAAGTGCATATGCCAAAGCCCAGGCATCCTGCAGCCCGCAACTTCAAAAACAGCCTGAACATGCCTGGATACCGCCTACGCATTGCCTACGCCCCTTAGAAAACTGGCCCTTATCATTGAGCGGCCAGGCAATACGTAGACAATCTGTAGGTAATGCGTAGGCGATACGCAGGCGACCTGAAACCAGCCCCGCCCGCCTTGACGAATGTCATTCCCCCCAATTTCGGCCTCCCACTTATTTCGTGTAATTCGTACTCATCCCCAAAAAAACACTCTCCCACATTGATTTAGAGGGCTTTTGCCCTATATTTGCCATCCTTAAAAATTCAACTCGAATAAGAATCAACTACTTATGGACAAATTGTTCTATCTCGTCCCTGTGATGGGAGTCATAGGTCTGCTGTACACCCTCGCTAAGTTTAAGTGGGTATCCAAGCAAGATGCCGGTACCGACCGCATGAAGGAGATCAGCACCTACATCGCAGATGGTGCTATGGCCTTCCTGAAAGCGGAGTGGAAAGTGCTCGGTTATTTTGTGGTGATCGTGGGTATCCTGCTCGGTGTGATGGCACAAGCCAACCCCCATTCACACTGGTCCATTGCGATTGCCTTTGCCATTGGCGCTGTATTTAGCGCTACTGCCGGTTACATCGGTATGAAGGTTGCCACCAAAGCCAACGTGCGTACTGCACAAGCTGCCAGAACCAGCTTAAGCAAAGCCCTCAATGTATCCTTTACCGGCGGTGCCGTAATGGGATTAGGCGTTGCCGGTCTCGCTGTAATGGGACTGGGTGGCTTATTTATCTTATTAAAAGCATACTTCGGCGCCACAGAAGTTTCTTCTGCCGAAATGCTCAAAACAATAGAAGTACTCACGGGCTTCTCCCTGGGTGCTGAATCCATTGCCCTGTTTGCCCGCGTAGGTGGTGGCATCTACACCAAGGCTGCCGACGTAGGTGCCGACCTGGTAGGTAAAGTAGAAGCCGGCATCCCCGAAGATGATCCCCGCAACCCCGCCACCATTGCCGACAACGTAGGTGATAACGTAGGCGATGTAGCTGGTATGGGCGCCGACCTCTTTGGCTCTTATGTAGCCACTGTACTGGCCACCATGGTACTGGGACAGGAAACGATCTCCGTAGATCAGTTTGGCGGCTTTGCCCCCATCCTGCTGCCGATGCTCATTGCCGGCGTAGGTATCCTCTTCTCCATCGTAGCTACCCTGTTTGTTCGCATCAGCGATACAGCAGGCATCAGCACCGGTGTGGTACAGAAAGCCCTCAACATGGGTAACTGGGGTTCTATCATCTTAACCGCTGCTGCTTCAGTAGGCCTGGTTTATTATATCCTTCCCGAAACAATGGAATTACGCGGTACTGAATTTACCAAATGGGGTGTACTGGGCGCTATTGGCGTAGGCCTGGCTGTAGGTACCCTCATGAGCATCATCACCGAGTATTACACTGCCATGGGTAAAGGCCCTGTAATGAGCATCATCCGCCAGTCTTCTACCGGTCATGCTACCAACGTAATTGGTGGTCTGGCGGTAGGTATGGAATCTACCTTCCTGCCCATCATCGTATTGGCAGCTGGTATCTACGGTTCTTATTACTGTGCAGGATTATACGGTGTGGCCATTGCGGCTGCCGGTATGATGGCTACCACTGCGATGCAGCTGGCCATTGACGCCTTCGGTCCTATTGCCGATAACGCCGGTGGTATTGCTGAAATGAGCGAACTGCCCAAAGAAGTGCGTGAGAAAACGGATGTACTGGATGCAGTAGGTAATACCACCGCTGCTACCGGTAAAGGTTTTGCCATCGCTTCTGCTGCCCTTACTGCATTAGCCCTGTTTGCCGCCTTCGTAGGTGTAGCCGGCATTACAGGTATCGATATTTACAAGGCAGATGTATTGGCCTGTCTCTTTGTAGGCGGCATGATCCCCTTCATCTTCTCCTCCCTGGCTATCCGCGCTGTAGGACAGGCGGCCATGGCGATGGTGGAAGAAGTTCGTCGGCAGTTCCGTACCATTCCCGGCATTATGGAAGGTACCGGTAAACCTGAATACGACAAATGTGTGGCCATCTCTACCGGCGCCTCTATCAAGAAAATGATGTTGCCCGGCGCTATTGCCATCGTCTCTCCCCTGGTGATCGGTTTCCTGTTTGGACCCGAAGCACTCGGTGGTTTCCTGGCAGGTGCTACAGTAAGTGGTGTACTGATGGGTATGTTCCAGAACAACGCCGGCGGCGCCTGGGACAATGCCAAGAAATCTTTTGAGAAAGGCGTTGAGATCAACGGACAGATGTATTATAAGAAATCAGATCCGCATAAGGCGTCTGTGACAGGTGATACGGTAGGTGATCCTTTCAAAGACACTTCCGGACCATCTATGAACATCCTGATCAAACTGATGTCTATCGTATCGCTGGTAATAGCTCCTACCCTGAAAGAATTGCACAATCCGGCTCCTGAAGTATTTAAGCCGGTGCTGAAGAAAACCGAGCAAGTGGTGGTCACCAATGACAATACCGGCAGCATTCAGGCGACTGGAAAATACTAAGGAAATATTTTAAAGGAAAACCCTTATTATTTCCACTGCAGCACATATATTTGCAGTCATAACTAAAGGCACTATATCATACCAAATACCAAAGTCCCCATGTTTCCACATGGGGTCTTTCATTTTTATTACTACCCAGTTATTTAAGTAAGTATTCTTTCTATTATATCTCAACGCTGCCGGGCAGACTGAAAAAGAATTCTGTCCCCTCGCCCGGATTGCTTCTCACCTGTAGTACGCCGCCATTGCTCGCTACAAACTCGCGGCACAGTTGCAAACCCAGTCCGGTACCTTTTTCAGGTACTATGGTACCTGCTGAATGAAAGCTGTTCTTTTGTAATAACTTGTTCGCCTCCTCCTGCAACATCCCCGCACCTGTATCAGCTACATAGATCACCACCTGTTCTGCCCGTGGCCTGCAGCCAATAGTGACTACTCCCCCCTCGGGTGTAAACTTGATCGCATTGTCGAGCAGGTTGCGCAATATGAGTTCCAGCTGATGGCTATCTGCCTGTACGAATAATTCCTCCGGCATATTCTTTTTGAGGTGAACGCCCTTATGCTCGGCCGAAAACCGATAAGTATCCAAAATCTGGCGGGTCATGGGAGAAAGAGGTACCTTGGCAATATTGGTCTCGATATGGTTCTTCTGGGTAAGGGACCAGTTGAGCAGGTTGTTCATCGACCGGGAAATATGGCTGATGTTTCGCCGGAGTACCTGGATGAACTGCTGTATCTGCCCGGCAGCCACCACCTTCTTTTCTGCCAGTTCGAGATAACCGGACAGGTTATTCAACGGGCTTCTGATATCATGGGCAATAATGTTGAGCAGTTTGTCTTTGGCCTGGTTGCTTTCCTTCAACTGCCCCAGGGCATCCTGCAACTCCTTGGTACGTTCATTCACAGTCTTTTCCAGCAATGCTTTCTGCTCGTTCTTCATGGATGAGTACCCATAACCCAATGCCAGGGATAGCAGGATCACCTCCA
Organism: Paraflavitalea soli; assembly: GCF_003555545.1. GTDB lineage: Bacteria > Bacteroidota > Bacteroidia > Chitinophagales > Chitinophagaceae > Paraflavitalea > Paraflavitalea soli. Next base: position 3,686,702 of record NZ_CP032157.1, read on the forward strand.
TGGCCGAGCCGATGGGCAAAATATCGAAGGTCCATCCGCCATAAGGCAGGAAGCCCATATTGGTAATGGCAAACAACACGATCGACGACAGCAGCAAAGCCCAGGCGATGATAAAATAAATAGCGGGCTTGTAGTGGCGCCGGTAGGCGGTAATAGCCATCCATATAAATGCCACGGGTACAGCCAGGCTCACCAGTTCCTGCTGGCGGATAAGGGCGTGACGCCAGCCGAGCGCACAACAGATCAGGGGAATCCAAAGCAGCCAGCCCAGGATGCGCAACGCCTTGGTAAGCCGCGGGGCATATTGTTCGCCCTTCAAAAAACTAATGGCAAACCGGATCATGAATATATATCCCACGGACACGGAACCTATACCGGCATACTGGTTGATAAAGGTGGAAAGGGTTTGCCCCAGGTACACATGAAACCCACAGCAGTACAGGAATATAAACACTGCCAGGAAGAAGAGATAACCCAGGTAATACAAATAGCTGGGGTCCCTGATCCAGCCATACAGGGAAAGATTATAGAAAAACAACGCCAATACCACGCCCGCATACAGCAGGGCGATGATATACATGCCGGCCATGGATTGTGGCAAACCGCCCGAGGTGGCCAGGGTAAGGGGAACGATGAGGGCGTTGCCGGTCCGGATGCGCAGCCAAAAAGTCTGTGGTTCGGCCGCGGCAACCGGTATCTCAAAGAGAAAGCCGGGGATATTGATGGGCTTGGCGGCCAGGGGGGTAAGGCTGCCAGACTGTACGGTTTTCAACACCTCCTTATCATAGTAATAGAGGGTGATGCTGTCTATATTGGCAAATTCGATGAGCAGGTATACTTTATCTGTACCGGTGTACCGGATACTGCCCTGTACCCACACGGCTGCATCGGTAAGGCCGTAGGCGCCCATTTCGTGCCTGGCAGGCCGGAAACGGCCCTGAAAAGACGGATTGGCTACATCGGACAGGGTGAGGCGGGCGCTGGTGTCGACATACCAGCCTGTTTGTGTGGCAATTCGCTGATAAGGGGCATCGTCGGTAAGTTGAATGGCTGGCAGCGACTGGGCAGCAACCCGCATAGCTCCAAGGAGGACCAGGAAGGTGTAAAGCAAGCCTCTTTTCACAGTAGGTGGTGTTGTAAGTGAGATAAATATAACTCATTAATGTACGAAAAGAATGAAATCTTAGGTTTAAGCAGCGGCTCACCGCCTGGCCTTTTTTATCCCCACTCATTGATTAAGGCGTGATTAAAAAGGGGAACTTCTTTACCTTCCTTTAACAGTTCATTACGAAATATGTCGTATTTTTAAGGCAAATGTTGTTCCACTATGTCCACAACCAAGAGCATAAAACCCACTGAGAGTGAGCTGGAGATCCTGCAGGTATTATGGATCAAGGGGACTGCCAGCGTTCGCGAAGTACATGAAGAGCTGCTGAAGATCAAGGATGCTGGTTATACCACTACCCTGAAGCTGATGCAGATCATGTTTGAAAAAGGATTGGTAAGGCGTGATGATTCAAGCAAAACGCATTTCTACCAGGCCGCTGTAAGCAGGGAAAAGACGCAAAAACATTTGCTGGGTAAAATGATCGATTCCTTATTCGGAGGTTCCCCTACTGAACTGGTCATTCAGGCATTGGGTAATCATAAAGCATCCGCTGATGAACTGGAAGCTATACAGAAAATGTTAGACAACTTAAAAAAACAGTAGCCGATGAACCTGGTGAACCAATCTGCTTTCCTGAAGGCATTGGGATGGTCACTATTAGACAGCTTGTGGCAAATGGGTGTTTTATGGCTGATCTATGTTTTACTGACTGCCAATGGAAAAAAGTTCAACGCACGTCAACGCCATACACTGGCCTTGCTATCATTGGCGGGAGGTTCCTGCTGGTTCCTCATTACGCTGGTGATCAACTTTTATAAAGCAGCCGCCACGCCTCAATTCGTTACCCTGCTGGTCAATGCCGGTGAAGCGATCAACACGCCCGCTTCCTTCAAAAGCAATATCGCTGGCTGGCTGGAACTGGTTCTCCCCTTCCTCTCGGTAGCTTACCTGCTGATGACTGCCTGGCTCTTCTTTCGTTTCTACCGTCAATACCGTTATACACGTCAATTGTTTCACCAGGGGCTTCAAAAGATCAATCCCGAATGGCGGGTATTCCTGCAGCAGTCGGTCCAGCATATGAGCATCCATAAGAAAGTAACCATCTGGTTATCTTCCATGGTCGATACACCGCTGACGATCGGTTTCTGGAAACCCATTATCTTATTGCCCATAGCTGCAGTGAATAACCTCTCCATTGAACAAACAGAAGCTATTATACTACACGAACTGAATCATATCAGGCGCAATGATTACCTGGTCAACCTGCTCATTGCCTGTTCTGATATCGTTTTATTCTTCAATCCTTTTGCACAATTGTTTTCCGGCATCATCCGCCGGGAACGGGAACATAGCTGCGATGACCTGGTATTACAGTTCCGGTACGACGCCTCCCAATATGCCCGGGCATTGCTCCTGCTGGAACAAAGCCGTTCCTGCACCGCTCCTGCCCTGGCAGTAGCTGCTACCGGCAGAGGCAATACCCTCCTGCTCAACCGGGTAAAACGGATGCTCACCAATGAGCCTGTCACGGCCCCGCTGAACCAGAAACTGATGGCATGGCTGTTATCAGCCATCCTGATAGGTTTTATTGGCCTGTACAATCCGGGGAGGGCCATCGTCACCACCATGCGGGAAGTGGCTGTAAATGCACCGGAAAGCCCTGTAAATGAATTTTCCGCCGATATCAGCACCCCGGCGCCGCAACCGGCAGCCAACCCCGGGGAACAGCCATTTGAAACAGTGGTTCCTCATACAGAAAAGCTGATCAGACAAGCAGTAGCTATTGTATTGCCTGATGCCGACGATAGGAATGACGAAGAGAAAGACGAAGATGACAATGCAGCTGCCGGGCAGAACCTGTACTCTTCTTTAAAGTTCACCACGGAGATGGCATCGTATGTGAGTGCACCGGTGATACGCGATTTCTCCATGCAAGCTGCTGAAGCAGCGGTGGCCTCCGCAGGATCAGTCACTACCCACCCTTATGTGCCGGGCAACAGTTTCCTGATCCAGGCGCTGGAAGATACGCTGCTCCCCAAAAAGTACACCATGAGTGTATCTGAAAAGCAGGCTAAAGAGGCCATGGACAAAGCCATGATCGCCCTGCAGGCAATCGACTGGAAAAAAGTAGAAAAAGAACTCAATGCAGCCGCCGGTACGGTGGATATACAACAACTGCAAAACGAGATCAAAAAAGCTTTCAAAGAAGTAGACTGGAAAAAGATCAACACAGAAACAGAAAAAGCGCTCCAGGAAACAAGAAAAGAACTGGTGGAAGAACAGGCGCTGATGAGGGTACAACTGGAACGCTATAACCAGGTACGCCAGGAAAAACAGGACAAGATCAATGAAGTGCAATACCGGATATTGATGGACAGGCTGGGTGAAAACGACAAGAACAGCACCTGCGATCAGGAAAAGCCGGCTAATCAGCAAAAGAACGTGAAGAAGAAAAAGATCGTGATCATTTAAGAAGGCGTTAGCTTTTAGGTATTAGCTTTTAGCTGTTAGGAATCAGGTGTTAGCCATTAACTCCCTTAAAACTGCTTAGAACAACTTATAACAAAAATGTCGCTCCATAAGGGCGACATTTTTGTTATAAAGCGCAGGCCAGGGAGTTCCCTGGCCTGCGCTGGTTATTTGTAATCGAACCTTGCGGTTGCCGCTTATTTCACATCCAGTAATTCTACATCAAATACCAATACGGAGTTGCCGGGCAGCACTACTGTATTGCCATCTTTAATGTCATCACAGCCATAGGCCAATGAGGGGGGGATGATGAGTTTGATCTTACCGCCTTTCTTGATCTTGGGAATTCCGATCTGCCAGCCAAGGATCAAGCGGTTGAGGGGGTATTCAAGGCTATTGTTGCTGTCGAAAACGGTATTGTTGGTGAGTTTACCGGCATACTTCACCACTACCACAGAACTAACTGTAGGCGCAGTACCTGTACCGGGGTCGATGATCTGGTAATACATGCCACTGGCATCTTTGGTAGCTGTAACCCCATTGGCAGTGATATAAGCCTGCATTTTGGCATCATCTTCGGTTGCCGAGGTAGGCGTACATCCACCCTTATCTTTCTTACTACACCCCGTCAAAGCCAGGGCCATTACCACACTAAAAACAATACTGAATAAACGCATGTAAAAAAGTTTAGCCGCAAATATAATATTCGAAGCGGTATTTTAATATATTAGATAATCTGATATATCTGCCGCTACTTTCTCCAGTGTAACATCCTTCCACCACCCTGCTTCCTTGTATTTTTTGAGCAGCACCTCAGCCAGTTCATGCCTGGTGTATTGTTTGCCCTTTTTGACGGTGGGCGGCACGATCTTCGACTCGTCAATATTGGCTATTTCGATACGGGTAGCAAACCAGGTAGTATAGAAACGGGGAATGGCCAGGCCCAATATCATGCCGGGCAATCCTGCAACCATTTCAGGGCCACCCTGGGGAATGATCTCCGGACAGTAAAAAGCCACCACATACACGCTATCATAGATACGCCCTACTGCTTTACGGCATTGCCAGCCGGCAATTTTGCGGGTCTCATTTTCAAGCTTCCATTTGATGGCGTGTATACTATCGGCCAGCACATAGTAATCATCCAACATACGCCGTTTGGAAACAGCTTCTTTTTTCTCCAGGTCCATATACACCTCATTTTCGCTCAAAAAGCGGGAAGGGTTCAATGCCTTCCTGCCGGGCTGATAAACGGAGCGGTCCCAGGCAAACAACAGCTCCCGGTAACTCACATCATATTCCGGCAGGGAAGCAATATAAGAACTATTGGCACGGTCTTCCTCATCGTACATGCGCTTATTATTGCGCTTGACCTCATACTCTATTTTGCCACGGGTAACAAAATCCTGTGCATGCGTCATATCCGCCGTCAGGAAAAGCAACACCGCAAAAGCAATCAACTGTTTCATATAATTTCAATCTTAAGCTATTTATGGAATCCGCGTTTATATCGGCCTGGTAAAATTCCAGGTAAGGGTTAGCAACCAATACCGCTTTAATACAAACCGGTTGCTTTCATAGGTATTGTTGCCCGAAACGCCCCGGGTATAGCCCGTATTCCTGTTCAGGATATCGTTCACTGAAAACTGCACAACGCCCGCATCATTTTTAAGGAACTTTTTCTTCAGCAATGCATTCCATTGTATGATGTTTATGCTCGAATTAAAAGAACTGTTCTTAGGCTGAAAAGTAAACGAGCAATCTGATCCCAGTTCCATCTTAAAGGGTAAGTAAAAATTGTTGTTGAGGGTATGGGTATGTGAAAAGGTACGGTTGGAGTTGTTGCCGGCCACATTGGAACGCCCGTGGTTGTAATTGATGGAAGCAGCATACGTCGTTGTCATTACATCCTTCCAGTCATGGGCCAATGATGCACGTGTGCCCAGGTTCAGGGATTCGTTCTTTATTTTACTGCCATTCTGGATAGAGTAATTTCCACTCCTGCCCAGGTTGGTACTGATGGATGGACGCAGGTGCCATTTTTTGTATTGCCAGTTATACCCCATGTATCCATAGATCCCAACAATACCATCCAGGTTGATAAACTGGCTTACAATGCGGTTCTGCGCATCGGTAGCCCTCGAGCTGGTAATGGCATTGCCTGTATAATTAACAGAAACATACACATTATACGAGCTTTGTTTGATCATGTTGTACTTATTAAAATTCAGGCTTCCTGTATGCCTGAACCCCGGCTGAAGATCGGGATTACCCACCTGCACATACAACCTGTTGCTGGTTCTTCGCAGTGGCTGTAATTGCTCGATGGTAGGTTGTTCGGTTTGTCCTGAATAATTCACGGTCAGGCTGGTATTTTTGGGAAGCCTTAAGGATACTACCACCTGTGGCGCCACGTTGATAAAACGCCGCGTATCGCCTTCCTTTTTATCATTATTCATTTGCTCCAGGCTGGTAAGAAATAGTTTACTGCCGGCATTGATGCTGATGCCTTTCCTGGCCCAGTTGAGCGTAGCCCCTGTAATATGGGTATTGACCGTGAAATCGTAATTGTTGCTAAGGCTGTCAATCCGGTCTATGTATTTTCCGTTGGCATTATTAAATGTGTTGAATACATTGGACGATTGGACGGTTTTCCAACCGTACTCCACAGAGAAACCAAAATCCTTTGTAAACTTATCGGTGTAAACACCCTTCGCTGCATAGGATTGAAGCGGGGTGCTTGTTTGCTGAAGCTGATCGAGGGTATCGGCATTTTTGTAATTGCCCGAATTGGGATCATAATAATTGGTGGCTGCAAAATTATACCTGTCTGAATTGCTTTTCGCATAGTCCTGTTGAAAGGTCAAAGACAATGTCCTGCCTTCTTTCCTGAATTTGCGCTGGTAATTGATATTGCTGCCAAATTTCCTGTTGGTATTGACATTGCTGCCACGCTGGTCATTGGCATTGACGCGGAAGCCTTTTTCATTGGTTGATCCGGAAGTGGAATAGTTATTAGCGCTTTGCTCTCCAATGGCTCCATTGAGCGAGACCTTGATGAGGGTAAAAGAATCGAGCCCGAAGGTAACGCTGCCACTCCCCTTTTGCATAAAGCTGTGCGACCTGTCGCGGCTTTCCCCGATACTGGTAAAACTGGTACCATCGGGCAGTACATTGGTACTGGTATTGTTGCCCCATCCATTGGCGTTCACCTCTTTTGCCCGGTAATTGGCAAATACCTTACCCCTGTCGCCATTCCACTTATCAGAAAAATGGGCGCCTCCATACAAGACGGATGGCAACCCATTTCCATAATAGTTATCGATATCGTTATTATTATTACTGTAATAATACACCGTACCCGCGCCATCACTGATCATCTCATAATCCTCTGTTACATATTTGCTCATGTCGCTATAACCCAGTCCCTGCTTGCCTGTTTTGGCCGACACACCAAATACGGATATTTTTTGTGCGCCGCTGAATAACGCGCCCATGGCCTCATGCTGGTAATAATCTTTGCCATCGGCCCCGGCAGACAGTTTACCGAAATAACCATTCTTTTTATCCTTCTTCAGTTTGAGGTTAATGGTCTTGTTGCGGGTGCCATCGTCCATGCCGGTGAATTTCGACTGTTCGCTTCTATCGTCATACACCTGTACCTTATCCACGGCGCCAGCCTGCAGGTATTTCAGGGCCAGGCCCGGATCGTCGGAGAAAAACTCATCGCCATCCACCAATACTTTCTGTACATCCTGTCCCTGGGCTTTTATTTTACCATCTTTATCTACTTCAATGCCCGGCAGGCGTTTTAATAGTTCTTCTACATTGGAACCCGGCCTTACGGCAAAACTATCGGCATTGTATTCCAGGGTATCGCCCCGCATGCGGATGGCAAACCCGGCCTTCACCACTACCTCTTCCAGTAGCTGGGCTTCGGTGATCATGGGTATTTTACCCAGGTCGATCTTTGAAGTATCCGTCACGGTAATATCATGGAGATAATCGGCCATTTTGGGGTAAGCGATCATTACGGTATACTTGCCAGGTGGAATCTTTGTGAGTTCAAAATCGCCTTCTTCATTGGTGCGGATGGCCCGGTACAAGGTGCTGTCTGTTTTACTGATCAGGGCAACGATGGAATGGTTGAGTTTCTTCTTTTCGGCGGTATCGAGTACGGTTCCTTTGAGTACGTTTTTTTGAGCCAGGGCAGGTAAGGTAACGATCATCAATATCAGGAAGCCAATACAGGTCTTGAAAAGGCGGTGTGCTGCCGGCATGCAGTTATCTGGTTTGGGTTAGGGGTTGTTCAAATATAGGAATTGCCCCGCGCCTTTTCTGAGCCTGCACCTGCCGCGCAACCGATTAATGAATTATTTAACAAATGGTGGAAAACAATCAAGTTTGTAGACTATATCTTTTTTACCACACATTCTTCGGGCACCAGTCGCCGTATTTATTACCGATGAGGAAACCGATCATGATCTCATGGGTGCCTTTACTGACGGTGTTGAGGTTGGAAGTAGTATAGTCGTAGGCATAACCTACGTTGAGGGTGTTGGAAATATTCATACCGATCATACCGGCAAAACCTTCGCCGCTACGGTAGGAAGCGCCTATCCATGCCAGGTCCTGGTATTGCAGTTTGAGGTTGAGATCGGCCTGCACGGGTAAGGGTTTGATGTATTTTACCAATATAGAAGGGATGAGGTTAAAATCATCATCCAGCAGAAATCGGTAACCGGCAGTACCAAACAAGTGAGGCACAAACTTACCATCGCGTGCCACCACGCTGCTATTGGCAAAATTGACCTTTTGCGGAATAAGTTGCTGGGCAGATATGCCTACAAAGTAATCGGCAGAATAGAGATATAAGCCGGCATTAAAGTCGGGCTTAAAATTATTGATCTCTCCGCTGGTATACACAGCGGGATCAACAGGGGCCTGTATACCCAGGAATACCTTATTGGTATTAAGGCTAAGATTGGTAAACCCTGCTCCAAAACCCGCCGCCAGGCTGGTGCGTGCACTGATGCCGATGTGATAGGCATAGGTAGCATACATAGAAAAGTTATTGAGGGGCCCGGTACGGTCGTTGATCATCTGTAATCCAATACCATGGTGAGGGGCTGCAGCTTCATAATTTTCCCAATAGCTTTTTCCCCGTGGATTTTCACCGGGCACCCGGTAAGAAGTAGCAGACGTGCGGTAATCTTTTTTGCCAATAGGCCCGTGAATGGTGACATAGGTGGTAACAGGGGCTCCATCAAAACCCACCCACTGGTGGCGGTGACTGGCCTTTATATCAATATAATTTTCAATACCGGTGAGGGCAGGATTGAGTATATACTGGTTCAGTATATACTGGGTGTAATGCGGCTTTTGCTGCGCCTGCGCACCCACACAAAGCATTACGCCACAAAAGCAGGCAATTATGTTCTTCATGTCACAGGTTTACGTTGGTTTCAAAATTACAGCTGCAAGCTACGAGCGGTGAGCTGCGAGCCATTGTTGCAAACACACTTACAGTATTACACCCTGGCTTATTTTCCTCATCATCTTATGATCGTCACAGATCCATTCATTTGCGCCCGGCCATTCTTTGGATTAATGATCCAGTAATAAGTACCTATTGGCAACGGATTGCCATTGACGGTACCATCCCACTCGCGGCCATAGCCAATGGAATTGAATACGCGCTGACCATAGCGGTTGTAAACATCCACGGTACAGCCCGGATAAGATTCCAGGTACAATATTTTCCAGGTATCATTGATCTTATCGCCATTCGGTGTAAATGTATTGGGCACAATGAGGTTCTTCAACACCTGTACAAACACTGCATCGCTATCCGAGCAGCCATCACCGGTTACCACGGTGAGTGTGTAGGTCATATCCTGCACAGGGCTAACCCTGGGGGTAGCTTTGGTATTGTCGTCCAGCCCCAGGTTGGGTGTCCACAGGTATTGCAGCCTGGTGCCTGTTGACTGTCCATTCAAGACTGCAAAACCACCTTCCAGCACCCCTTTATCGGGACCGGCATTTACTATCGGTGTAGGATTCACGCGTATGGTTTGTTCAGTGGAGGCGGAGCAGCCATTATTGGCCATAAAATCGTACTGCAGGGTATGGAGACCGGGCTTTGCCGCTGTGGGACTAAATGTAATTCCATCGGCAGCCATACCCGGGCCGCTGATGCTGCCTGAGCCGCTGAATCCAAATATTTCGCGGGCAGTTTGAATGGCGAACGGCTTCACCTCCTCACAAACGGGCTGCAAGGCATTAAATTCCACCACCGGGCTTGCCTTGAGGGTAAGCACCTGCACGTCTGTTTTGAAGCAAATTTCGCCTGAATACGCTATGTAACGCACCTGGTGGTTGCGGGTAGCAGGTGAACCAAAATCAGGATACTTATGTGTATAGGATTTTCCTTGCACGGGATCATCATCCACGGTCTTGATGGTGGGATCATTGGCATAATCCCAATAGATCTCCACTTTCACCAGTTTGCCGGATACCACATCTGAATTATCCTGGATGAGCACTTCTTTATTGGCACAAAGGGCGGCGGCATTATCCACCCTGAAAGCTCCTCTCCGCACATCGCCATTGACGGTAAGGGGATGGGAGATGCTTTTGGTACAGCCATCTTTTGAAGTAATGGCCAAGCTGACGGAATAATCACCGGCAGCTCCATAATTGTATTGGGGACTGGCCTGGGTAGAAGTATTGCCATTCCCAAAGCTCCAGAGATAATTGAACTGGGCCTGGCTATTGTCGGCGATGGTGGCGGTACTGGTAAACTGTACAGCATCCAGCAGGCACACTTCGGGTGCAGTAAAATCGGGCACGGGCATGGGGTGTATAGCTACCTGCTGCGACACCAGGGAGCTCACACAACCCTTGCTGTTTTCCACGCTCAGGCTGGCAGTATAGGTATTGGCAGTTGCGTAGGTGGTGACGGGATCAGGTACTGTGGCTGTATTACCATTTCCAAAGGACCATTGCCACCGGGCCAATGTACCCACGCCGGGAGCAGAAGCGTCTGTAAAACGTACGGGAGCGCCTTCACAGGTGGGAGCAGCAACGGTAAATGCAGCCATCGGCAATGGATGAACAATGGCCTGCCGGGTGGCGGTATCGGATCTACAACCTTTATCTGTGACCACGGACAGCTTTACCTCAAAAGTATCGGCTGCCGCATAGGTGATGGTATTGTTCTGCTGGAGGGAGGCCTGCGTATTACCAAAATCCCAATGCCATTCGTTGACAGCACTTCCCTTACCATCGCTTTTATCGGTGAATTGGATGGGGGCGGCCAGGCACACTTCGCTACTCACGGTAAAGTCGGCCTTAGGCTGCGGGTAAATGGTATTGACGGGTTTTACTTTACTGGCTACGCATTGGTTATTGGAAGTAACGGTGAGTTTAATATCGTACGGACCTACCCCGGTAAACTGGTGCACAGGATTGCTTCCCGTAGCGGTGACGCCATCCCCAAAATCCCATAGGTAAGTAAAGAGGTTTTGGGTACCATCTGCGATGGTTGAGAGGCTGCCAAAAGTGGCCGTACCTGCGGGCAGGCAAATGGCGCCCGGAAGACTGAAATCAACCACCGGTTTTGGGTGGATGGTGAGGGGCAATTCAAAGATCGTGCTTTTACATCCAAAAGTAGTTTCGGCCACCAGGCCAACGGTATAATTTCCGGGGGCAGCATAAGCATGGGTAATGGGGTTGCCATTGGCTGCCACCACGGACGAATTATCGCCAAAGGACCAGGTCCATTTTGACAGGGTACCTCCTACCACCGTTGACTGGTTGGTGAAGGTGATGAGGGAGTCCTGGCAGTGGATGGGCGAGATGGTAAAACCGGCATTGGGCAATGCGGCGATCTCTACCATTTTTTTAACGGTATCGGACAGGCATCCAACGTCTGTGATTCCCCAATGGGCCACGTCGTATATGCCGGCTGCTGCATAGGTATGGGTAACATCTTTGAGGGGGCTGGTATTGCCATCTTTAAAATCCCAGAACCATTTAAAAACTTCGCGGCCCTGACCATCTATCTTGTCGGTAAAACTGACCGGGTCGCCCAGGCATTTTGCGGTGAAGGTAAAATCGGCTTTGGGCCGCTCGAAGATCTCGAGGTCGTAATCGATCTGCTGCTCACCGTTGCACCCATCGGCGGTCGGATTATTCGCCTTGATGATGATGGGGTATGTGCCCGGGGTAGCAATGGTAAATTGCTGGGGCAGTTTGTAACGATACAGGGTGCGGCCATCTACCACCCAGGAAGAATCGGCTACGGGGCCCGGGATGTTGACATCTGTAAAACCCAACGCATTGAGGGCGGGTCCAAAGATCCATTTGATCTCGATGGGCTGGTAGGGAAAAGTCATCGCTAACCGGAAGGGAGTGTTTTTGCAACCCGCCGGGAAATGGACAACGCCATATGGGTTTTGAACAGAGACAAATTGGTACAGGTCCTTCAGGTTGCTGCCGGCGGAGTAACCGTACGACTCTGTGCGGCCAAAACCATAAGCGATCGCATTGAAGGCGGTATCACAGGTAATGGTATGGGTGGAAGGTCCGTTGACCTGGATCTGGGCATAGGCGTAGGCAGGGTCAGTCGGATGCTGTATAAAACTGGTGGCATAGGAAACGCCGTCAATTTTAAAGGTGTTGATAGCGGCAGGGCTGTTCTTCACCACGGCGTTGATGAAATGCGAATTGTCGAGGTTATTGATCAGGCGCATGGATGCCAGGGTAACCTTGTTGATGGTTTGTTCTACGGGGCTGAGGTAGATCATTTCTGGATCGCCATTGTTGGTAGCTTCCCCGCAATTCTGGGTAGTAAAATACTGGGCCACCAGGATGGGCTTGTCGGATTCAATGACATGGGGTAAGCCATCGGAAAACTGGTAGTAGAAATTATTGGTAAAACTGGCGGCAGGAATTACGATACCATCCCTCCTGACGACGGCTGCAGGGTCGGGCCTGATGATGCGGTAAAAATTGAGCGGCCGGGTCATGCTCGGCACGGTCAGGTATTTTTTACCCCAGGTACTGGAAGGGTACATTTGCTGAAAGAGATTGTCGGATGAATTGACTCCCCCGGGTACACATCCAATTCCAATACGACCACTGCCACAGAACACGGCAATCTTTTTACACCCTGCTCCATTATCCACAGACTTGATGACGGAACCAGTAAGGTCTGTCCGGGCGAGCACATTGTACACCTGTCCTTTTTGTAAAGTGCGGGTATAGGTTTGTCCGGCGGTCATGGTACGTGTATCGGCAGAGGGGGTCACTTCAATATCGGTGTTGTCTTCTGTAGCCACTACAAAAAACCAGGAGTAGGAATTGGCGTTCACATCGGCCTGGGCTTCCTGCCTGAAATTGACGGAGTAGTATTCCCTGCCCAGGGTAGATACGGGCAAACAGAGCGAGGCGCCGGAAACAGAAGAGTAATAAATGTGGGCATACACCACCACGGGCTTGAGGGAGGTAAGGTGGATGCCTTTATCAAAAGTGCCTTCATTGTCGAGGAAGGCCTGGGAAGGAATGGTGATCCTGGTAAGCTGGTTGGCATTGATTGTATAAGTCTGGGAGGTGCCCAATCCCGGAAGTTCGAGGGTGGCCTCGGTATTGACATCGGAAGTAACGTAGACATCCATGCCGGGGTAAGCGGACCGGTCGGCATACATCTGCTGGTGGTTACCATAGCCCAACCAAAACTCTTTCCCTTTATTCGTAAAGTCTTGCGACCAGGATAAGGAGGTTAAAAATACCAGGCAAATAAGCAGTGTAATTTTTCTCATGAAGTCCCCCCGTTTTAGGAGGAAGGGTGTTATTGCAATATAAGAAAATAACGGGTGGCCTTAGTTGATTTAACTGGGTATTTTGGGATATCCAGCATGCATGATAAATAATCCTACTTTAAGTAAAATAATTGGATCGGCAGAAATATACCTCTCTATCTGTCCGGAAAAAGTTGCCAGCTAGTTTAGGGTACTCATCATCCTAGCTTCCTTCCTTCGCCAGGATCACCCGGGCATTTTTGCCCTCACAAAAAAGCAGGTCCAAAATGGAACAGTGAGGAACGAACCCGGTGCGGTCCTCAAAAACCTGCCGATAAACCACCGGTTCGGGGAAATTTTGCATAATAGATTTGGGTAATATCTTACTTCTGAGATCAAGCCATTTTGTCATATCATAATGCACTATATACTCCGTGGTGGTTTCCGTGGAAATCTCCCAGCCCAATTTTTTGAGGGTCCATTCCCAACATGCCAGGTTCCAGTCGACCAGGAAATTGACCTGCTTTTGGAAAAGGACTTCGAGCTCATCGCGGTAAAATTCGAACCAGGGCGACCGGTTGTAACAGGACATGATCGTTTTCCAATGTTGGGATTGCCAGGGGTACCGGTTGGCGATCCGGACATCCTTCATTAACCTCCGCTGACTTCTGCCTTCTTCGAGCGGGATGCTCAAAGTAACCGGCCCGCCGGCGCCCATGATGGTGCATCTGTTCCGAAAACTCATTTTTTGCCATGTCTCATATACGTCAAACTCAACATGTGAAATTTTATTTACATTTTTATAGAAGATACAAGGTGCAAAATACTGACTTTCAACTACAATAGTATTCATAAACAAATGATGATAGAGCCCGTTTATCAAGATTTTATTTTTGTTGTAAAACAACTGTTTGATGTGCAATTTTAGTCCAACAAAAATTTTACATAACCGTGCATAAAATGTTTTAGACTAGTTCAATAAAGAATAAATTGTAAGCTAAACAAATTAGGTATTGATATTGAATGCTTTCACCTAAATAGTCGCACAAAATCTCTAAACTTTTTAGCAAAGATTTTCATAAATGTACAACCCCGTTTTTGGCAGGAAAAATTTATCCCCTACTTTGTGTCCACAAAAAATAGACATGAAAAAAACGCTTCTAATAGCCTTCTTCCCCATCCTGCTGATCGCCTGTGCCAAGCCAACCGGGTTCGATTACCTGGGTATCCGGAACATTAAAGTGGTCAAATTGGGGTTTAAGGAATCGACCGTAGCGGCAGAAGTTGGCTACTATAATCCCAACAAATACCCGGTTACGATGAAGCGGGCGGAGGTGGATGTCTATGTCAACAACAGCTATTTTGGGCATAGTTTGCTGGACTCAACGATCAAGATCCCGCGGAAGGATACCTTCTATTTGCCGGTCACTTTGACTGTCAATATGTCAACAACGGCGATGAGTTTGCTGCAAAGTTTTGGTGGCGGCCAGGATGAGGTGCTCATCAAATTGGATGGAAAAGCCAGAATTGGGCGAGGTGGAATTTTCATTAATTACCCGATAAAGTATGAAGGGAAGCAAAAATTGCAGTTTTAAATTTCTCGACCAAAGGTCTAAAAAGACCTAATCAAGTTGATAAAAAGGGCGCACCAATCAGGTCACAAAAGACGTACACAATACGAAAAGCAGGTCATATTAATTTCTGTTCAATTGTTTTCAGGAAGTTCAAACTACCCATTTTTGCTCCTACCTGACTGCCGGAAAAAGATATTCTTCAAAATTGAAATGCCCCATTTTTTATAAAATGGGGCATTCTTATGGATGGCCCTTTGGCCGGTTTTCAGCAAAAAGGGGTTGCAGAAAGGAGCTGGTTAAACCGTTCAATTTTCATTTCGGGTGAAAAATCCAGGTCTAAATAGCCCCAGATAAGCAGGTTGAGGTGTGGTCATTTTTGACTCATCTCAAAAATGAGCCTGGTCGAAAAAACATCCTCTTTGGAGATGCATTATTCAAATTCTGGCCCTCAAAAGGCTGTAGAATGGCGGTCATTTTTGACGCTCCGATTTGACCAGGAATCGGCAGATTGTAAAATTATAGCTGATCTAAAAGAGGCAGTAGGGAGGTCAATTTTGCCTTAAAGATGATGGAGTATTGGAAGGCCGGGAGGGGTCATTTTTGACTTTCCGGATCACCGGTTGGAAGGTCCATTTCGTTCATGGTGGGGTGCTATGCCAATGTCATATTTGACATCATTTTGGGGCTTGCGTAAAGCAGATCTCTCCCTTATTTTTTTGTTATACGCGAGGGATAAGGGCTTCAAAAGGGCTACTGAGCAGGGCAATTTTGACCTTTGGCGGAGCGACAAAAAAAGGTCATTTTCGACAGCTACCCCAAGGTCTCCCGATCGCCCGGCGGGGATATTTTTCTCATTGTCCGATATTTAGCAGCTTTTGAAAGCGGCACCTCTGAAGGGCAACTTTGACTTTATCTGTCTTAGCTGACGACGGTCTATTTTGCCCCGGTCCAGGAGAACAGAATCTTCTTAAAAACCAGCGGCCTAAGGCAATTATGACTTCCCGGATTTAAGCTTGAAAGGTCGTTTTTGACATTCTCATACGTCTTATTCAGAACAATTTTTCACTCATTTTTTCTGGTATACGGCAAGGATAAGGGCTTTAATGGGCCTGGTGAAGAGGACAACTTTGACCTATAGATAAGCTCGCAGAGGCGGGCAACGGAGGTCTACTTTGACGTTTTGGAGAGAGGGAAAATCTGCCTGAAAACCTCCCAGCCTATCCCTTTTTTGACTCTGGAGAGCAGCTCCTAAACGTCATCTTTGACTTTTGGCCAATGGTCCTGAAAGGTCGTTTTTGACAGTCATATACGTCTCGTTCAGAACAATTTTTCACTCATTTTTTCTGGTATACGGCAAGGATAAGGGCTTTAATGGGCCTGGTGAAGAGGACAACTTTGACCTATAGATAGGCTAGCAGAGACGCGCAACGGAGGTCTACTTTGACGTTTTGGAGAGAGGGGAAATCTGCCTGAAAACCTTCTGACCTTGGCCCTTTTTTGACTCTTGGAGAGCAGCTCCTAAAGGTCATCTTTGACTTTTGGAAAAGGGACCTGAAGGGTCGTTTTTGACAGTGGCAAACGGCTCGTCCTGCGCAAATTCTCTTTCATTTTTGCCGGGACTAGAGCTTTGAAGGGCCTGGTGAGCGGGACAATTTTGACCTGCAGATGGGCGAGCAGAGAAGGGCGACGGAGGTCTATTTTGACGTTTTGGAGAGAGGGGAAATCTGCCTGAAAACCTCCCGGCCTACCCTTTTTTTGTCTCCTGAAAGCGTCACCCGACAGGTCATTTTAGACTCTTGGGGAAAAGACTTGGAAGGTCGTTTTTGACATCAAGCAAACAGGTAGCTTACATCAAATCCTGCCTCATTTTTCCCGGTAACGGTAAGGATAAGGGCTTCAGGCACCCATTTAGAATGGCAATTTTGACCTGCCTAAGAGCCGTCTTATCAGGTCATGTTTGACCAATATTGACAAGGTAAAATCTAGCTGGAAACCTTCCAGATTAAGGCTATTTTGACTCTTTACTGAAAGGAGAAATCTGCCTGTAAACCTCCCAGTCTACCCTTTTTAGCTCCCGGAAAATACCCTTTAAGAGGGCATTTTAGACAGCCGTAATAGTCCGCTCAGAACAAATTTTGTCGTTTTATTTCCGGTATAAACCAAGGATAAAGGCTTCATTGTCGCCATTGGGAGGGTTAATCCGGGCTATGGGTAGTAGAGTCATTTATGCCCTTTTTCAGCGCCAGGAAACCTTCCTGGCAACCGCTGGCCCCCCGGCCAATTATGACTTTCTGGGGAGCCCATCCCAAAGGGCATATTTGACCAGGCTGGCAAGGACAGTTGGGGCAGCAACTTACCCTATTTTGAAAGGATTTATTACCATGCAGGAGGCATAAACGGCTACTCGCTGAAGGACATCTTTGCCTTAGTCAACGGCACATTACAGTAAGTCAATTACGCCCTGTTTTAGAAAGAGGAAATTTACCTGGCAGGCTTCCCGCCTCCGGGCAATTATGACTGTCCGGGAAGCGGAATTCGGAGGGCATTTTTGACCAGTAAAGACGGTGCAATTAAAGAAGCCAGCACTACCCTATCTTAACAGGATTGCTGCCGTACGGGGACTCAAGACGGCACCCTCAGCGAAGGGCATTTTTGCCTCAGTCAGCAACTCTTCAAAATAAGTCAATTACGTCCTGATGTAGCAGATGGAATTTTACCTGGCGGGCTCACCTTCTACGGGCAAATATGACTAGCTGCAGAGGCCTTTAACATGTGCAGTTTTGAGGTAGAAAAATGGAACGGAGCTGCAATCATTTTCCGCTTATTCAGCCATAATAACAGTAAATTTATAGAGGCTTTAGCGGCCTCCAGATCATCCCCAAAAGCGACCCAGATGATGACGATGCAGGTCTTTCTTTACTCCCTTTCGCGGCAGGTCTATTCACCTGTTTGCTCTCCTTCGGGCTCCGTTTAGCCCTTTCACTTTACTTTCGGTTTACTTTAAGTTTACTTCAGGTTTACGTTCGGTTTACTCCCGGGTAGGCTAGTCCACGGCTGATATACGGCTGATGGTAGGCTGATCTATGGGGTTGCTACTATTACCAGACAGGCGTCGATCCTTTTATTGATTCCCGGCAGGATCCTCCAAAATCTGCCAAACTGCCAGCCTTCCAGGGGCATTCCAGGACATAAAAAAACGACCATTTTCCAGCAGAAAATGGTCGTTTCAAACCTATTGTATCCAGGTCTTTTAATACTAATATCAGTGCTCCCCGCCGCCGCCATCTTCCGGCTTTTTACAGCATTTGGGCAGCTTTTTGTACGCTTCTGCGTCGGCAGTTACATCATCCGCATCATACCCTGCATTGGCAATACCTGCTTTAATATTCTCCACATTGGTGCGCTCAGCGACAAAAGTAACCTTGGTCACTTTCTTTTTATAATCCACATTCACTTTTTGCACACCGTCTTCGCGCTTCAGGAATTCTTCAATGCGCTTTTTGCAGCTTTCGCACTGAACGGTAGGGGTTTTAATGGCGACTGTCTGGACTCCTTTCTTAACTTGTCCAAATCCTGTGGTCAGGATGCCGGTGATGGCTACAGCCAATAGAAATAGCTTCTTCATACAGACATAGTTTTCTCAAATATAGCTATTTCCCTGTCCAGTTGCCAGGGTCCTGGCTCCACTTTAACAAAACCTCCTGCTGATCAAGGGTTACAAGCGCTTTTTCAATGGCCAGATCAATGAGAACGGGATAATTGGTGAGGGAGCGATAAGGAATACCGGCTTTTTCAAAAGCAGCCGCAGCCACCGGGAAACCGTAGGTAAAGATAGACACCATACCGATCACTTCCAGCCCGGCTGCCTTCAATACATCCACTACCTGGAGGCTGCTTTTACCGGTAGAAATCAGGTCTTCAATTACCACCACTTTCTGGGCAGGTGTATAAGCTCCTTCAATCTGGTTGCCCATGCCGTGTTCCTTAGGCTTGGGGCGCACATATATATAGGGTAGTTTCAGCTGATCGGCTGCCATGGCGCCCCATGCAATACCTGCAGTAGCTACTCCGGCCAGTAAATCGGCTTCGGGAAACTGTTCAAAGATCACATTACACATCTCTGATTTAATGAAATCACGGATATAGGGGAAAGACAATACTTTGCGGTTGTCGCAATAAATAGGGCTTTTCCAACCGGAAGCCCAGGTAAAAGGTTCTCCGGGATTTAATTTAATAGCATTAATTTGTAATAGCTTTTCGGCTACTGCTTTTTCGTTCTGGGACATAGAGTGATTTTATTCAGTCCGGCGAAATTGGCGGATGAGCCGGGAAAATGGAAAATTATTTATGCACATCAAGATCTACTTCAACGACAAACCTTTATTCCTGACGGATGAGATCACTCCGGAAATAGAGCCGTATGCGCATCATGATGATGCCATATTGATCGATGAATTCTCTACTCCGGGCGTTAATTCGATGATCCATGAAATGCGCCTGGCCAAAATACATGCCGGCATTTTCCTCCATTCGAACCTGGCTGAACTGGAAAAGACGTTTCGGAAGAAGTTTACGCTGGTGCAGGCAGCCGGTGGGCTGGTATTGAATGACGCGGGGGAGATATTAATGATGTTGCGTCGTGGTAAATGGGATCTTCCCAAGGGGAAGCTGGACCCCGGAGAATCGCTGGAAACCTGTGCTGTGCGTGAGGTAGAAGAAGAAACAGGATTGCATACCGTGCTCCTTGAAAAACCGCTGATCGTTACTTACCATACTTATGATGAAAGCGGCAAGCATATATTGAAGGAGTCACACTGGTATTTACTGAAAGCACCAGGTCAGCAGGCATTGGTACCTCAGTCGGAAGAACAGATCACTGAATTGAAATGGGTGCCTGCAGCAAATGTGAAGCAGTATACGAATAATACTTTCCCCTCGATCATAGATGTGCTACAGGCAGGCGGCTATTTGTAAACTCATTGCCCCAGCCACTTCAGCAGGTCTTCAATCATCTCGTGTTTATGGCTAATCACTTCTTCCTTTCCAGCCGATGGCTTTACCTCATTGAAAAAATGATCGGTGGGGTATACTTTGTAGGTTAGGTTTTGCTTTCCCAGCCGCAGGAATTCCAGGGGCACGTAATCAAGTCCATAGATGGGTGAATTGGTATCATTGCTGCCCACAGCCATAAATATGGGAATGGTAAGTTTGGTAAGGGACTCCAGGGGAATATCCTTGCAATAGCTACCCCAGCGCTGATAAGCGTGGCCCTCCCACTCTTTGTCTGTAGCCGTTGGATGTTTGTAAATATCAGCAAACACCAACATCAGGGAATCAATTCGCCGTTGTGCTTCTTGTAGGGAAATCTCTCCTTTAGCAGCGGCCACACGCTCTTTGGTGATCCAATCATAAAACTGGTTCAAGCCCGCTCCTACGATGCTGGCGCAATGGGTAATTTTCTTATTAATAGCAGCCAGCCTGGGCACCACCTGCCCGCCTTCAGAATACCCATACACGATTACCTTCTGTTTATTGACAGGTATCTTTTTGTACAGGTAATTGATCACTGCAGAAGCGGCCTCTGAACGCCAATACAAGCTTGCGCGCTTTACATATTCTGCCGGCGGCTTCATGTGCTCAGCCACCTCACCAGCCTTTACACTGTCTGCATCTATCACTACGGTATCACAAAACTGAACGCCTGGTTTGCTGATCAGTACAATATGGAACTTATCGGCCAGCTGTAGTATATCATTGTCAAATGAATTGTATACCAGCATATGCTTTTTCAACTGTACAAGGGTGGTCAGGGGAAAATGGCCGGAGCCATCGAGTGCTATTAATAATGGTTTAACGGAGTCAATTCCTGTGGCAGATACATAGAAATTGATAGTGCCCAATTTTTTATGCTGGATAGAAAATGCTTTCAATCCATAATCAGCCGGTCTTGTAGGTTGGGCCAGACAAGTTCCTATGGTGCTGAATAACAGGAAAAGGATAAGAAGTCTCATGGAGGGGTATTATTTCTTGGGCAAAATAGCTACTGTAAGACGACTGATGCATACGAGCTTGTCTCTTTCGTCCTGTATCCTGATATCCCATACATGGGTAGAAGCGCCAATATGGATGGGCGTGGCGGTACCGGTTACAAATCCTTCCCGTACGCCGCGTATATGGTTGGCATTAATTTCCAGTCCTACACAAATGAACTTCGATTGATCGATCACCAATGCAGAAGCTACGCTGCCCAATGTTTCGGCCAATACGCAGGAGGCACCTCCATGCAACAGGCCATAAGGCTGATGTGTACGATGATCAACAGGCATACGTCCTTTCAGAAAGTCAGGGCCTATTTCGGTGAATTCGAGACCAATCAGTTCACCAATGGTATTCTTGCCTAAAGGTTGAATATCGTTTACCTGTACAGACTTGTGGAACCAGATCATGTAGTGATTTTTGAAGGTATATCGGCAGTCGACAATAGGACGTAAGGCACTCAATTACTGCATTATCGAACCTTGTTTATTACGCTCATTACAAACTGCTGGCTTCCTGCATCAGACCTCGTATTTCTTCCGTTGTTCGAGTGACCTGGCTACTACATCGGGCAGGAATTTCATGACATCGCCTCCATTCCTTAATACATCGCGTACCAGGGTGGATGCTACAGACGTGAATTGGGGAAGGCAGGTCAGGAAAACGGTTTCGATATTGTTATCCAGGCTACGGTTCATGTCGGCGATCGCCTTTTCGTACTCAAAATCGTTTACGTAGCGGATGCCGCGTACGATGAAGTTGGCGCCTACTTTCTGACAGCAATCAACGGTCAGTCCTTCATATAATACTGCACTTACTTTGGGGTTGTCCTTGTAGATCTCTTCTATCCAGGAGATACGCTGATCATCGGAAAACATGGGTGTTTTGTTGATGTTGCGTCCTATACCAATCACCAGTTTATCAAATAAAGGCAAGGCCCGGTTGATGATATCAAGGTGACCGATGGTGATAGGATCAAACGTCCCGGGAAATAAGGCAATTCGTTGCATAAGAGGATTTTAAGGAACAAGGCTTAATGCGCAATATGCAGGAATAAGACGTAATATACTTAATTCATGGTTCCCCGTCCGCCTGAAAGCAGGTAAAGGGCTGCCATACGTACTGCTACTCCATTTTCCACCTGTTGCAGAATGATGGCCTGTTTGCTATCTGCCGCATCGCTGTCCAGTTCCACGCCCCGATTAATGGGCCCGGGGTGCATGATCACCACCTCTTTATTCAGGCTATCCAACAGGCGCTTATTAATACCATAGGCCAGGCTGTACTCGCGCAGGGAAGAAAAAAGCACCTGGTTCTGGCGCTCCAGCTGGATACGCAATACATTGGCCACATCACACCACTCCAATGCTTTTTTGAGGTTGTATTCCACGCGTACATCGAAGGCTTCTTTGATATACTTTGGTATCAGTGTAGGCGGGCCTGCCACCATTATTTCGGCGCCCATTTTCTTAAGGAGGTAGATATTGCTCATGGCCACGCGGGAGTGCATGATATCGCCAATGATGGCCACTTTCAAGCCTTCCAGCTTGCCCAGCTTTTCGCGCATGGAAAAAGCATCCAACAGGCCTTGTGTGGGATGTTCATTGATCCCATCGCCGGCATTGATGATGGCAGCGGGGATATGCTTTGCCAGGAAGTGAGGGGCGCCGCTGGCGCTATGCCGCATCACCACCATATCCACTTTCATGGACAAGATATTATTAACAGTATCCAGCAAGGTTTCTCCTTTAGAAACAGAAGAACCGCTGGCGGTAAAATTAATGGTATCGGCGCTGAGCCTTTTCTCCGCCAATTCGAAGGAAATACGGGTACGGGTAGAATTCTCGTAAAACAAATTGACGATGGTCACATCCCTCAGGGAAGGAACTTTTTTGATGGGTCTTTGCAATACTTCTTTGAATTCCGTAGCAGTATCTAAGATAAGCTGGATGTCTTGCCGGGTAAGATCCCTGATGCCGAGCAGATGTTTAACTGAAAGTTGCATGTCGGGCAGCAAAATTATAGCAAAATACAATAAGGTACAAAATAAGGTATCGCACAGGATACTAACATCTTACAATAACACAACTTCTTCTTTTCCATCCCTTTCCTTCCAAAATACTTTTACTTTCTGGGAGATGATGGAATCGATGGATTTGCCTACATAGTCGGCCTGAATAGGGAGCTGCCGGCTAAAACGGCGGTCGATGAGGATACACAACTCCACTTTTGCAGGGCGGCCAAAGCCCATCAAGGCATCGAGAGCGGCCCGGATGGTACGCCCGGTATACAGTACATCATCGATGATGACCACATTTTTGTTCTCTATGCTAAAGGGGATATCTGTATGGTTGGGTGACTGCAGGGAATTGCGGATATCATCCCGGTAGAAGGTGATGTCCAGTTTTCCGTATTTAACCAGGTTGGCGGGCACTAATTCACGTATCTCGCGTACGATCTGGTCGGAGACGAAGATGCCCCGGGGTTGTATGCCAATCAGTACTGTATTTTCGAGGTTGACGTGATTTTCCAGTATCTGGTGGCCCAGGCGTTTGATAGTTATAGCCAGTTGCTGTTCGTTCAATACCGTTTTCATGCAAATAATATTAGTCTCTTCAAGGCCACCTGGATCTTTAACAGGATCCTCTACAAAGAAAAATTTCCATAAAAATAAGAAACCACTGCCAATGACAGTGGTTTTCTCCTAAAGAATATGTTTAGGCCATCGGGGCCTGTTTATTAGAATGTTCCGAGGGTATAAGCAACGCCTATCTGTAATACGCTGTTGCGTATTTTGCCTGCATAGTCTGAAACATCGGTTAAGCCCAGGTTCCAGCGAAGGCCTATGCTTGCTTCGTTGGTGACCCTGTAACCAGCACCAAATGCCCAGGATATATCCAGGGATTTATAAGCACTGCTGACGCCGTGTACCCTACCATCTTCCTTTACCTTGGCATTGATCAGGAAACCAAACTGAGGGCCTGTCTCGGCATAAAAACCTGAAGGATCATTATACTGGCCCAGCACAGGTACGTTGAGGTAATTCAGTCGCAGCTTGGTATCATCGCCTTCATCGTCAAACTTAGCGCCCTGCCTGGAGAATACGAATTCAGGCTGCAAACTAAAACGATCTACCAGGGGGATATTTGCGAAACCACCAACATGAAAACTAAGCTTCATGTCGTTATTACTTACATCGCCGGAAATATTAGCCAAATTAAATCCACTTTTTACGCCGAGCTTAACCTGCGCCTGCCCTGCGAGGAAGGAAGCAGCACATAGGACCATTAAGAAAATCTTTTTCATGACTTTTAGTTTTTCCTTTGTTACAACAATAACGTGATCTTATCAACGGTATTGATTTAAGTCTACCATAACGCAGCAATAAGCCATTTATTATTGTACCGGGTCAGTTAATTTCTATACATACAGATACCTGTTAGCATTCAATAATCAGCAATAGGCTGCCTGTTAAATACTGGTTAATAAGCATACGTGTATTGTATAACCAATAAGATGAAGATGCCTGATTCATTAATACCACCCGGATACAATGTATAACATGTTTCACGTACACTAACTACCCAGTACAGTTGCCAATAAAAAAAATTGTAAATACATACACAATAAAAATGTCATTTATACCTTTTTTATAGTCGAATTGCTACTAGTAGTTTTTACATTCATTTCTAATTAACCTAAAAAACCGCAAAATGAAAAAGGTTTTATTCGCAGCATTAATGACAATTGCAGTACAAGGAGTTTTCGCACAGGTAAACAAAGGCCAATGGTTAGTTGGTGGTAGTGCTGGCTTTGAATCACACAAAAGAGGGGAAGTTAAAGCTACACAATTTACATTCAGCCCTAATGCTGGATATTTCTTCATCGATAAACTGGCGGGTGGTCTTCGTGTAGACCTGACCAGTTTAAAGTACAAAGGCGAAGACGCTTCCAGTGAGTTCTTAATTTCACCATTCGTTCGTTATTACTTCCTCGAAGCAGCACAAAAAGTCAACGTTTTTGCTGATGCCAGTTATGGTTTTGGTTCTGTGAAGGATGGAGGTGAAAGCGCAAGCCAGAATGGATTCGCTATTTCTGCCGGTCCTGCTATCTTCCTGACACCTAACACAGCGCTCGAATTAGCAGTTCAGTACCGTTCAATGGGCGGAGATGCATATGCTGATGACAACCTGAACACTTTCGGCTTTAAAGTGGGCTTCCAGATCCACCTGGGTGGCGGAAAGAAGTAAAGTATAAGAATCTCTTAATAAAAAAGCAGGCTATCGGTTTCGATGGCCTGCTTTTTTTATTGTTGATCCCGCTAATTCCTATGCCTGGGGCTGGGGCTGTGCCTGCCGCAACGCCGCCCGCATCTTTAAGAACACTTTCCGCTCTTTTAAGAACCAGAAGACCCAAAATCCAGCCAATACAGGGAAAATGACGAAGGATAGCATGTGGTATGCATAGGCTTCTTCAAATTCAAAGTGAATGAGGTGCATACAGGCCCTGGTGAGCCCACAGGCATAACATTCTACATTGAAAAGTACCCTGGATAAGCAGACGGCTTCTCCTTTATCAAAAAAATCGGCCGGCAGTATTAATAATACGATGGGGGTTGCAACAATAAAGACCAGCTTGGCAATAGTATATAAATAACGGAATTGCATTGTTCAGTAAATAAAAGAAAAGGCTCCAGGCAAAGCCGGAACCTTTCCATCAAAAATTATAAAGTGGTGGTATAAGTGCCATTTTTAGGCTGCAGGTCGCCAGTGATGATACGGATCAGGTCGATCAGTGTCCAGATACCGCAAACACCCAAAGTCAACAGTTGAACAATACCTTGCCAGGTGTAACCCAGGTAGAACCTGTGAATACCAAGACCACCTACAACGATACAAAGGATGAGGGCAATTACCTGTGATTTGTCGCCATCACGGGGTACTGCATTCATCTTGGAAGTGATCTTCTTACCAAAAAGTTTCAGGCCAACCTTTTCTTTCAGGGTCAGCTTGCTACCTTTCAATTCGGTAACAATACCTTTCAATTCTTTGGTTGAAACATTGCCATCGGCTGCAGCTTTTTCCCAGGCCAGGGTAGCTTTCTGTACGTTAACAGGCGTTTTGTCGGCAGGTTTCTCGCTGTAAGGCACAGCAGAAGTCAGCATAACTACGGAAGCAGCAGCAATCGCAAGCAATGCAAAGGGTTTAAACAATTTCATAAAAAGAGATGATTAGGTTTGCGCTTACTCTTAGGATTTTCAGCATCCTCCGCCTGACTTTTCTAGGATTTCGGCGTTCTCCTTAAGAAATGATCTATCTGATAGATTGTCTTAACGATATTGTATACTATACAATGGCTTCCTGAACAATATTATTGTCCAAAGACCAAAATAACGAGGGTGTGTTAAGTAGAAAATAGCAATCAGTATGAATTGTACCTTTTCAGGAACAAACCGATACGAATAAACTAATGGAGTGGTAATTGACCGCTATCAAACAAGCTGCTTAGGTGTGCTATAAATGTTATTTCCATGGTAGAGTTGCTGGTTAGGGTTAAACAAAATTGCTATTGATAATGACAATATTATAATAAAAATAAACAAGTTTGTATAACCGCAAAAAAAATATCACATAGCTAAAATGAAATATGTTTTATTTCAATAACGCGTGCAGTTGACTTCTACCGGTTTTCAGGGAGGCCACAAAAGAAAAAGCTGCACTTCATCAGTACAGCTTATTTAATATTTATCAAATGTGTATCAAAACCGGACAGTTATGCTTCTGCCAGGAAGGGATAATGATAATCTGTTGGAGGATTAAAAGTTTCTTTAATGGTCCTGGCGCTTAACCAACGATAGAGGTTCAGAATGGAACCTGCCTTATCATTGGTACCGGACGCACGGGCTCCACCGAAAGGTTGCTGACCAACCACTGCACCGGTGGGCTTGTCATTGATATAAAAGTTACCCGCCGCATTGCGTAGTTGATTGGTGGCTTGCTCTACTGCTGCCCTGTCTTGCGCAATGATAGAACCGGTAAGGGCATAGGGAGAAGTATTGTTAACCAGGTCGAGGGTCTCCGTATACTTCTCTGCATCGTATACATATACCGTCAATACAGGTCCGAAGATCTCTTCGCACATGGTCACGTATTGGGGATCTTTGGCCTCTATCACAGTAGGCTGAATAAAGTAACCTTTTGATTTATCGCAATCACCTCCTACCCATATTTCAGCTTTCTTATCAGCCTTTGCGTTGTCGATATAGGACTTGATCTTATCAAAGCTCTTTTCATCGATCACCGCATTTACAAAATTGGTAAAGTTTTCTACGGTACCTACCTTAAAACTCTTTACACCATCGATCAGCTTTTGCTTTACCTCGGCAGCTATATTGGAAGGAATATAAGCACGTGAAGCGGCTGAACACTTCTGGCCCTGGAACTCAAAAGCACCACGGAGCAGGGCAGTAACTACGGCATCGGGAAGGGCGCTTTTGTGGGCAACAACAAAGTCCTTACCCCCGGTCTCTCCTACAATTCTTGGGTAAGACCGGTAAGAAGCCATGTTCTTTCCAATGGTCTCCCACATGTTGTTGAATACGCCTGTAGAACCGGTAAAGTGTACGCCTGCAAAGTCGCGGTGACCAAAACATACTTTTCCGAGTGTAGGACCGTCGACGTATATCAGGTTGATAACACCATCGGGCAAACCTGCTTCCTGCATGATACGCATAAACATCTGTGCAGAGTATACCTGGGTATTAGCGGGTTTCCATACTACCACATTGCCGCACATGGCTGCAGAGGTAGGAAGGTTGCCACCAATGGCGGTGAAGTTGAAAGGTGTTATGGCAAGTACAAACCCTTCCAGGGGGCGAAATTCGAGCCTGTTGTGAATACCAGGACCACTGATGGGCTGTTGTTTATAAATCTCACTTAAAAAGTGAACGTTGAACCGCAGGAAGTCTATGATCTCGCAGGCGCTGTCGATCTCTGCCTGGTAAGCATTTTTACTTTGGCCCAACATGGTAGTACCGTTCATATACGGACGGTATTTGGTAGCTATCAGGTCGGCTGCTTTCAGGAATATATTAGCACGGTTTTCCCAGCTCATGGCTGCCCAGCTTTCTTTGGCAGCGAGGGCTGCATCGATAGCCTGTTTGATATGCTGTTCTTCACCCTGGTGAAAATACCCGAGGGTATGGGCTATTTCATGGGGGGGATGGATGGCTGCTTTATTGCCGGTACGTATTTCTTTTCCACCTATATACATGGGTATGTCTGCCTCCTGGCCTTTCAATTCGGCCAACACTTCTTTCAATCTTTTCTTTTCAGCCGAACCGGGTGCATAATTAAGCACTGGTTCATTGACAGGCATCGGATAGGAAAAATAACCTAAGCTCATAGTTCACGTAGTTTATTATAGTAGATTATCATGAATTAACTCTGTGTTTCTTTCTCCATCATAAGGTATGCCTTGATGAATCCGTCGAGCTCTCCATCCATCACAGGCTGTACATTACCGACCTCAAAATCGGTCCGGTGATCCTTGATCATCTTATAGGGATGGAATACATAACTTCTGATCTGGCTCCCCCACTCGATCTTCTTTTTGTTGGCATTAGCGGCATTCTTCAGGGCTTCCCGTTTGCGCATTTCCTCTTCATACAGGCGGCTCTTCAACATCTGCAAAGCCATTTCACGGTTCTCGCCCTGGGTACGGGCTTTCTGGCATTCAACGATGATGCCGCTGGGAATATGCTTCAGCCTTACAGCGGTTTCAACCTTGTTTACGTTCTGACCACCCTTACCACCACTCCGGTAAAACTCCCATTCGAGGTCGGCAGGGTTAACGGCCACCTCGATGCTGTCATCTACCAGGGGATACACATACACGGAGGCAAAGGAAGTATGCCGGCGGGCATTGCTGTCGAAAGGTGAGATACGCACGAGCCGGTGTACCCCGCTTTCGGCTTTCAGGAAGCCGTAGGCAAAAGGCCCGTCAAACTGCAGGGTAGCGCTCTTAACGCCTGCCCCATCCCCATCCTGCCAGTCAAGCTCGGTCACAGACCAGCCCTGTTTTTCCCCATACATCCGGTACATCCGGGCGAGCATTTCTGCCCAGTCCTGGCTTTCTGTACCGCCGGCGCCGCTGTTGATCTGCAATACGCCGGGCAGTTCATCTTCGGGTTGATTGAGGGTGCTCTTGAACTCTGCCTCTTCCAGCTGTTGCAGGGATTTCTGATAAGCTTCCCGGGTCTCTTCCTCAGAGGCTTCTGCGGCTTTCCAAAAGTCGAAAAGCACGGCAAAATCCTCTACAGAAGCTTCCGATTGCTCATACAGTTTTACCCAGTATTCATTCAGCTTGATGTTCTTGAGAATCTCGGTAGCACGCTTGTTATCGTCCCAGAAACCGGGAGATAAAGACAATTGTTTATCCTGGTTTATCTTATCACGTCTGTTATCGACGTCAAAGAAACCTCCTCAGGACCACTACACGGTCCCTCATAGCCTTGATTGATTCTTGTGTCATAAGGGCGCAAAGATAAGGATAGTTTATTTGGCCCGCAACGGGAAAGCAGGCATAATAATTATGGTTAAGTATTGACTAATCCGGGATAAATTAACGGGGATATTTAACTTTTGCACGAACTTGGAGCCGCAAAAAGTGGATTTAACCATCAAAATCGTTTCAACTATGAAATATGTCTCTTTATTCGTTGTAATGCTGGCAATCAATGGTTTTATGACTGGCTGTAGTGACCAGCCGGCCGCTGGTACGAACACACCCAAGGCTGATTCGGTGGTGCTGAAAGAAGAAAATGTGAACTATACGGCCGATACGGCTAAGCTGGTAGGGTTCGTGGCCTATAACCAGGCCAATAGCCAGCCCAGGCCTGCGGTGCTGGTGATACCGGAATGGTGGGGAATGACTGATTATCCCAAAATGAGGGCCCGGGAACTGGCCAAACTAGGGTATATCGCGCTAGTGGCGGACATATATGGCAATGGTATGGTAGCGGATAGTCCTTCTCTCGCCGGAAAACTGGCCACCCCATTTTATACGAACCCCGGGCTGGCTGCTTCCCGCTTCATGGCTGCCCTGAATATTTTGAAGAGCTATCCGCAGGCGGATACGACCAAGATAGCTGCCATTGGTTATTGCTTTGGCGGATCGATCGTATTGAATGCCGCCAAGATGGGGGCACCGCTCAATGGTGTGGTAAGCTTTCATGGCGACCTGCGTGGCGTGCCTGCTGATAAGAAGTTACTGAAGGCCAAAATACTCGTGTGCCATGGCTTAGCGGATAGTTTTGTTCCGCAGGAACAGGTAGATGGCTTCAAGAAGCAAATGGATTCTATTGGCGCGGATTATACTTTTAAAGCATACGCCGATGCTACGCATGCCTTTACCAACCCGGGAGCTACTGCAACGGGACAACGCTTTAATATGCCTATTAAATACAACCCGGCGGCAGATACTGCCTCCTGGAAAGACATGCAGGATTTCTTTGGCAGGATATTCAAATAATACTTTCTGCTATTATAATAGCGCAAAGGCTATGGTAACAGTTTAACATACTGTGATCATAGCCTTTGTCATTTATACGCCTAATTTTAACATTCCCGGCTTTGTGTAGCTGCCAGATTCTACTATCTTTCTACCCTAAACGCTACCCAAGCATGCATTATACGCCCAAACCCTTACTAACGATTGCTATAGCAATCTGTATTTCCTTCAGCAGCTTCTCGCAAACCGATACCTCTGTTACTGATCTTAACCTGGGAAGAATAAAGCTCAAAAAAGATTTTACGCAATCCATTACGATCAAAGGTGAACAGCTGGAGAAGATGCCATTTACCAGTTTGTATGAGGCGATCAATGCCTGGTCATATGGCTATTATACCAACAGGACCAGTGTGGTTTATGTCATAGATGGCATTGTGGTCAATGATGTAAACGCATACAGTGTTTATGATATCGAGGAAGTGACGCTGGTACAAAATGCGCTGATACAGGCAAGCGGAGCCACCCGTCAGCAACAAATGGCATTAATAACTACCCGGAAAGGAGGAAAGGATAAGCAAGGTATGATGGTTGCCGGTCAAAGCTTCCTCGTAAGAGGGGATAATGTGCCAATTTCAGGTGGGACTAATCCTAAATCGGAAACGAACTTTTTCCATCAATATCAAATCGCTGCCTACCAGAAAGGAGAAAAGATTCAATATGGTGTATCGGCCAATTATCTCCGGGATGTAATTCCTGTCACCAAAAACCCGGGTAACAAGACGAACATTCCTACTAATTCGGACCGCTTCCGTATCAATGGCTGGTTTGCTGCCAAACTGGGAAGTGCGCATGACCTCACGATCCGCGTAAATGCCACGCCTCAGGTCTCCGATTACGACAGGAGTTATGGCATCAATTTACCTCCGAATAATTTGACCAGTCGTAGCAAAGAACATATTAAACAAACGCTGTTTAACCCTACCATTGGTCTGCGGTCGAGGTTGGGAGGCGGTTTTACCAATGAATTTACGGCCAGCTATGGCTCTTCCAGGGTAAAAGGCAAGAACGAATCAGAAACAATCTATAGCCCGACCAACAAGTATGCGCAGGAACAGCAATCTACTCTCACCCTCAAACAAGTATTGCTGATGGACCAGTTGAGTTATCATGGTTCCCTGGGCAATAACTGGTCGGTGGAGCCATCTGTGAATATGATGTTCCGTTACCTGAAGAATAACAATGACTATTACCAGGCATCTACTACTAATGGCAATGTTACATCTATCAATACCTCTTCTTTCAACCAGGAAGGAAGGATCTATTTACTCACGCCTTCTCTCAACCTGTATTATAAAAACAGTTTCAATATACAGGGCGGCCTGGTAGCCAATCTATCCAAAACATATGGACAAAAAATAAGGAAAGCACTACCCTTTGTCACCACCAGTGTTGATGTGTTGAGACTGGCCAATGCTGCCAATCCGACCAGCCTGAAATTCTTTGGTTCTATAGCGCAGGCAGACAATTTGGGTGATCTATCGCCAAGCCTGGAGAATGCTGCTGCGGTCACCTCCTTTGCCTTCTTCGGACCAACACCGGGCCTTCCCGTTTATGCAGGTTTTCCTCCCGACAACTCCTTCTGGATATGGCAAACGGGCACCCGGCTGGGTATACTCAATAATTTACTGACTGTGAATTACTTTTTTGAGCGGCGGAATTTTACGGCCGAAGTATACCAACAGATCGCCACCAGCTACCGGATCATCTATCCTGATATCATTTCAAGCACCCACCACTTAGCTATCAATGCTACGCTAATCAATAAGCATTCGATCTACTGGCTTACGGGCATCAATGCTACCAGCATAAAAAGCAAGACTGATAAAGACCTGGGATTTTATACGAACCATAATGTAGTGGGCGATCTTAATAGTGATAAAGCCTCCTGGACAGGGGGATGGGTGAACCGATTTTCCTGGGATAGGTTTACAGCAGGCTTAGACCTACTTTATTATTTCAATCCCGATCAGTTGCCTACCATTCCCGGAGATAGCAAGGTAGATGCGCTGTCGCTGCAAAATGTGTATGTAGGTTATCAGCTCAACCTGAAGGGCACCAAGGGATTGGAACTTTATGCGGATTGCAGGAATCCCAAACAGGACAAAGACTTTAAGATCAGCGGCAACAGAAAATATTATGGATTGGGGGTGAAGGCTATTCTTTAACATCAGGTGTCATCCGCCTAGGCTACCTGGTTATCATACCGTGGCAGGGTAAAAGAGAAGGTACTTCCCTTGCCAGGCTCGCTCTGCACGGTAATGTCGCCACCATTTTTTTCCAGGAATTCCTTGCATAATTTGAGACCCAGGCCGGTGCCGGTCTCGTGGTTGGTACCTTTGGTAGTAAAGTAGTTGTCTCCAAAGATACGTTGCATGTTCTCGTGGCTCATACCAATACCGGTATCCTGTACAAAGATCTCTATTTGCCGGGATCTTTCAGTGGCACCAACGTATACGGTTCCATGTTTAGGTGTGAATTTAATGGCGTTGGACAACAGATTGCGCAGCACCAGGTTCACCATTTCCCTGTCTGCATAGCAATATATTGGTTCATCCAACTGCGACTCCAGGTATACCTGTTTATTCTCTGCCTGTAATTGCAACAGCTGCAAGACCTCTATTACCATCCTTTGCACATCCAGTACTTCGGGGTTCACGGTGGCATGTTTCATCTGTGTTTTGGCCCATTGCAACAGGTTTTCCATCAGGCTGGTGGTATAGTTCATTTCAGTAGCAATACCTGGCACCATTTCCAATATCTCCTGCGATGATAATTTATACCGTTGCATATTGTAAAACAGGTTGCGCAAGGCATACATGGGGGTTTTGAGGTCGTGGGCGATGACAGAGAACAGTTTGTTCTTTACCTGGTTCAGTTCTGTCAACTCCCGCGTTTGCTGCTCCAGCAAGGTTGCTTTTTCAGCAATCTCCTGTTTCTGCTTTCCTATTTCCAGGTTGCGCCGGTGCAATTCCCTGCTTTTACCCATGAGGCTGAATTGATAATCGGCATTTTCCTTTTTGATCAGGAATAATGTATAGAAGATAAAGCCCAATGCTGTGATATGATGGAATACATATAGCCAGTAATTGACGGAAGCCAGCCTGAAGTAATAATCATGCGGTACAACGGTGGCCAGTATATAACAGGCGGCGGACCAGCAGAAGGCAAATATGATACTGGTAAATTTCTGTAAAAAGAACACGGCCATTACTCCATAAAGGATGAAGAACAGGGATACGCCTGCATCTACCTTGCCCAGGTATACCAGGCAGGTGACAATGGGATATACGCTGAAATAAACCAGGCGGGAAGCCTCGTAATATTGTTCATGGGTAAGCCACAAGATAATGATGCCAATAGCCAGGGGGGAACACACAACATACCATACGAGGGGTGGTAAATGGTCTTTACTAAAAAGTCCGGCCAGGGTCAGTACCAGGCCAGCCACCATGCTGAAGATGTTTAACTGATTAAAAATACTCAACCTGCGCTTTTCATACTCCTCCATGGAACTGGTAATGCCCACGGATTTGATGAAATCCCAATAGTGCAGCAAAGCCTGGCCCAATGGTTGGACGGCGGACAATTTCGAAGGATTGAATTTATAGAAGCGTATCAGGGTTGGGTGGTTTTAGAGATATAAGGAAAGATAGTTATAAAAGCTTTGTTCTGCAAGTGTCGCCGGCGACTTAGTGGAAATATAATCGTTGAAATTGGGAAGTACCCGTTACGCTTTACGGCTCATTAACCAAAATGATGGTTGAAAATCAGAAATATATGTTAATTTCACCGCATTAAATGCCAAAATTAATCACTATGAAAAGACTTACTATCCACTTATTTGCATTGTTGATCATGATCAGTACAGTGATTCCTGCCAGCATGGCTGCTACCACATCTGAGCCTGTACCGGCTACTGCTCCTGCATCTTCTGAACCCGATCCGGCTGCTGTAAAAGCTGCGATGAAAGATTTCAAGAGTCTTCCCCGCAGCGAAAGAAGGTCGCGCCTGAAGGAGGCTAAAAAGATGTTTAAGCAGTACAAGGCTGATAAAAAAGCCGGCAGGGAAGCGGAAACAGACCAGGTATTGCTGGCAATCCTGGCAATTTTGCTGCCCCCACTGGCTGTTTACCTGAAAGAAGGCGCTATCAACAGTAAATTCTGGATCAGCCTTATTCTTACGCTGATCTTCTGGATCCCTGGTGTTGTGTACGCTTTGCTCGTAGTATTTGACGCAGCTTAATCGCTATTCCAACTAAAATCATCCCCAGCTTCTGCCCTACCCTGAGCAGAAGCTTTTTTTATGCCCCTAATAAATTGTTAATCCCTTTGCCGTGGTGTGTACCGGTTGCGGAAGCAGCATCTATTCACCGAACAAAACATACATTATGCAAAAGGCATTATTATTACTGGCTATTATTGGCATGCTGGCAGGTTGTGCGCCTAAAAACAGGCCTTCCAAAGATGGAACAGCCAACAGTACGCTTACGAATACGCGCTGGAAACTGACAGGGCTCAGCAGCCTGCCCAATGGATTGCCCCGATTATCCAAGGATGTATTCCTGCAACTGGACACAGGCCGTATCAAAGGTTTTGCGGGATGTAACAATTATTTTGGAGGTTATAGCACCAGTGGCTCTTCGCTCAGTTTTACGGGCATAGGAAGCACCAAAATGTTTTGCCAGGAAGGTATGGAAACAGAGAACAAGCTTTTCCAGGCACTCAATACGACCAGTCATTACCGCATTACAGGCACAAAGCTTGAATTGCTGAAAGGGCAGGACCTGCTGGCCAGCTTTGAAGCGTTGTATCTGCAATGACGGCAATCAGCAGTCGGCAGTCGGCAGTCGGCAATCGTGAATCGGCAGTCGGCAGTCGGCAGCTCCCGCTGTGACGGGACAAGCTGTTACTCAGCAATCGGCAGTCGGCAATGGTCGTTGATAATTCAAGTTCTCTTGCTGAAACCTGACAGATCTTACTCAGCACAGTGTCAGGCAAGACCTGTCAGGTTTTTACTGGCAGGTTTTATATTTTTGGTGCATGGTACAAGCATATAACTTCCTTGCCAGCTGGCAGTTGTTTCCCGAGAAAGGGGTGTACGAGTTTGGAGAGCGCCCAAGGTCGGGCATCTATAAGATGGAAGCGGTGGAGAATGAGCGGCTATTATCGGTGAGCATGAACTGGGTAACGATCGAGAACCAGGCTTTTGAGTCCAAATACCAATTGGTGCCGGATGGGCAGGAGCATAGTTTTGAAAACCCGGAGATAGCAGACAGCAGCAAAGCCACTTTTATTGATGGTATTACGTTTGAAACGCAGTTCTATAAGAATAGTAAACCTGTATTGCAGGTGGTGCATGAGTTGATGCCCAATGGGTACCTCAAGATCACCCAGAAGGGATGGACGCCAGCGCAACGGGAGTACACCAATATAGAATACTATCACAAACAGATGAGTGTACTGCCCTACTCTTCTTCTGTATCGGGTGCGCTCATCAAGCCAACAGAGGAGGGGGTGATCCGTCACAAAGCGCTTACTGCTATGGAAGAGCAAACGAATATGCAGTTGGGGCAAATTCGCAAGCAAATTGAGTTGCTGGCCTTGCAGGCGCAGGAAATTCAAAAGCGCAAAGAACTATCATTGATCATCTATACAGCCAAGCTCAATTTTGCCCCGGTGATCGGGCAAACGTATTACCTGTATGAGAAGAGTGATAGCAGTCACCTCTTATCGCTGGTAAGTCCGCGGGAATGGGGCGGCGGGGCTGGTCCTTATAAACGTTTTGTAGCGGCTGTGAAATTATTGGCAGACCATACCTGGATGGAAGTGGTATAGAACAGAAGTATCCCTTTGAAGATATAATAAAAAGTGAAGAGGTGATACCTTTCGTTTTCGTGGTAAACGAAAGGTATCACCTCTTCTTATTAGAGAGTAGCTGCTTACATTTTTAGTTGAGGTTCTTCCGGAGAGCTTGCTTTTTCTTCTCTGTTGCAGGCGTGCCAGCTGGTACAGGAGCAGGTGCTGTGCCGGCAGGAGCTTGCTTCACTTCCTTTGGCACGGTACCGCCATCCTGGGTAGGCACAGGAGCTATTTTAACAGGCGCCGGCGGCAGGTTAACAGCTTTTTGATCGCTGGGCAATGTACCGCTGGCAGGCTGTGTTCTGGCCAAACTACGGGCGGCTGATGAACTCCTTGCAGAACCGGCTCCGGGGGCAAAACGCATTCCTTTGATGGTTCCTTTTTTCAGTTGCATGCCGCTGCTTTCGCTGTGGTTCTCCTGTTGTTCCGCAATGGTGGCCCTTTTTTGCGCCTTTGGTTGCTCAGGTGCATATTTTAAGCCGGGTACGCGGTTGTCGCGGTACTGTTTTCCAAGACTTTCGCCGGTATTTTTTTTCTCCTCATCCTGGGCATTGGCAATGCAGGCGTGGGCCAGCAACAGCATCATTACGATCAGTACTTTATATTGATGTTTGAATGTCATACTTGTTGTTTTTAGCGATTATTTAATGCTTACCAATACATTGATCTTACCTATACCCTGGGTGTTGTAATCTTGCAGGGCTTTGCCTATTACCTGGCCGATCTTTACTTTATCGGGATCGGCTTTCATAGCTACGCCGCTGAGGGAGGAGGTAACGATGAGGTCGCCTCTTTTGATGGCGCCACCCTCCATACATACTTTGGTAGGAATGACACCTACAACGCCCATGGGCACTTTGCCTACGAGATCGCTGTCGATGTCTTCTTCCGTGAGCAATACGCCGGGTTTGGTAGCATATACACCTGCCACGAGCGTAGAGTAAGCACCGGCAGATTTTTCAACAGCCCTGTCTTTGTCGGTAGCTATCACCAGTACATCGCCCGGTTCGTATTGAGTAGTAGTGCCTGTAACATCAAATGCTTCTGCAATATCGGCGCCACTGTTCTGTGTACCGCCGTTGAAGAATCCTCTGCCTGCTTTGT
The DNA here is from genome assembly GCF_003555545.1 of Paraflavitalea soli. Taxonomy (GTDB): domain Bacteria; phylum Bacteroidota; class Bacteroidia; order Chitinophagales; family Chitinophagaceae; genus Paraflavitalea; species Paraflavitalea soli. The sequence continues at coordinate 3,724,224 of NZ_CP032157.1, forward strand.
TGATGCGGGCTACGTTGACAGATGCGCTCTGAAATACCGCAACACTTCCCGAAGCACCCTGGTGATTAATGAGCAGGGTATTTCCCGTACCAGTGGTGGTAACGTGTACAACAGGCTGAGAGTTCGCATTGTTGAAGTTGGCGAAGCGGCCAGCTTTACCCGTGCCAAAGTTGGGTATGAACCCAGAGATAGCATTTCCACTACCATCGCAGGAGGCTTCTACGCCATCGCCTGTACCACCGGCATTGGCGGTGATGCCATTGCCGGTACCTTCTGTGAGGGCCAGTACGGCCGGGCCGTTGCCAGCAGGATTGGAAGAATAGAACAGACCTGCATAACCACCTGTACCAGATGACTGGCCGTATATACCTGCCGTACCAAAGTTGGCGAACATGGAATTTACCTCCCCTTTTACTGCCGGAGAGGTACCTGTAGTACGATCTACCTTGAAATTACCGGCCGTACCATTACCTACTGTTTTCACGGTGATCACCTCGTTGGTATTGTTTTCATTGAAGATTTCAAAGCGTCCGGCACGGCCGGTAGAGAAGGTGGGAACCCATGCATACAGCGCATTGCCTGCTCCATCAATATTGGTCTCTACACCATTTCCGTCTTTACCGGCATTGGCGGTGATGGCATTACCGTTGCCATCTGTCAGGGCTATCAGTGAGGCACCATTACCGGCCGGGTTGGATGCATAGAAGAGACCTGCACGACCACCAGTTCCGGAAGAAATACCAAATACACCCGCAGCACCGAAGTTGCCGAAGATGGTATTTACCTCCGCTCTTACTGCAGCACCTACGCTGTTGGTATTGTCGAGGAAGAAGGAGGAAGCATTACCGAGTGTATTGTCTGGGATGTTACCATTGCTGTTGGATGCTACCTCCAGGATATTGGCTTCGGTATTGGTCTGATTGAAGTTTTCAAACCGGCCGGCACGTCCGGTGCTGTTATTGAGGCCAACCTGTCCGAGTACACCTATACCGGTATTACTGGTATTGGTGGCTATAAAACCTCGTACACCATAACCGCCGCCATCATTGCGACCTACTACGGCGCCTGCTATATCACTGGTGGTACGGCCCACAACGGCTTCACCACCGCCGTTGTTGTCGCCCACTACACCTGCCGAAGTTTGTTGACTTGAAATCCCATGCACGGCAAATCCTGCACCAGTGGAGCTTCTTACCCCTGCCCCATTGCCTGTTGTAGTTACATTGATCACGGTACCATTACCCACCGTATTGGCAACCAGTACGCTATTGTTATTGGCATTATTGAAAATAGATATGTTGGCAGGAATGCCATTGTTGGAAGTAGCATTCAAACCAGTTCCGGTATTACTGTTGGCATATACCCCATAACCATTGGCCGTAGCATTTCCGTAAACACCCAAACCGTTAGGGGTAGTGCCATATACGCCCCAACCCGAACCGGCCTGCGATCCGTATACCCCTACACCCAGTCCACCGGTACCATTATTAATACCGCGTACGGCTGAAGAAAAGCCACCCGGAGAAGTAGAAGATACGATACCCCGTACAGCACTGATATTACTGGTAGTAGTATTGTTCACACCTTCTACAGATGTGCCGTCGCCATCGTTGGTGATGGAAAATAATGTAGCTGCACTGTTCTCTGTTGTAACATAGGGCAGGGTGAAGCCACCGCCGCCAATGGCAGCGGGAGCCCAGTTAACACCATCAAACTTTAAGACCTGTCCGGCTGCCGGTACCGCAGCTGATACGGCTACATTCTGGAGCTTTGCCACGCCGGGATTGGGGTAATTGCCACTCAGGTCGCCACCCGCAGGACCACTGGGCGGCAGGGTCACACCGGGAGCTATCTTAATTTGTGTTATAGAAGCATCTGCCAGTTTTGCTGTTGTAATGTTTGCATCTACTACTTTAGCCGTAGTCACTGCATCGTCTGCTAGTTTTGCAGTAGTAATATTCGCATCCACTACTTTGGCAGTGGTTACTGCATTGTCGGCGAGCTTCGGTGTAGTAACGGAACCATCAGTCAGCTTGGCAGTAGTAATATTAGCATCCATTACCTTGGCAGTTGTTACTGCATTGTCAGCGATCTTAGGAGTCGTAACGGAGCCATCAGCCAGCTTGGCTGTGGTAATATTGGCATCCATTACCTTGGCAGTAGTCACTGCATTGTCGGCGATCTTTGGAGTTGTAACTGAGCCATCAGCCAGCTTGGCTGTGGTGATATTGGCGTCAACTACTTTAGCAGTAGTCACTGCATTGTCGGCGAGTTTGGAAGTAGTGACGGAGCCATCAGCCAGCTTGGCTGTAGTAATATTGGCATCCATTACTTTGGCGGTTGTTACTGCGTTGTTGGCAATTTTAGCTGTTACGACTGCATTGGCAGCGATGGTAGGATTGGGATAGGTACCTGTAAGATCGCCACCTGCCGGCCCACTGGGAGGCAGGGTTACACCGGGCCCTATTTTAATTTGGGTAACCGATCCATCAGCCAGTTTAGGGGTAGTCACAGCCCCATCGGCTAATTTAGCAGTCGTGATATTAGCATCGGCCACCTTGGTAGTGGTCACTGCATTATTGGCAATTTTAGCATTCCCTACCGCATTGGCAGCGATGGCCGGATTGGGATAAGTACCGCTAAGGTCGCCACCTGCAGGGCCTGTTGGCGCTCCGCCGGTAGCATACAAAGCGTAGGGTACTGACAACAACTGGGATGCACCAATGGAGGTAAATGCGGTCCCATTTGCCGGGTCTACTTCCACCTGCATAAATTTAGCGCCTCCTCCCCAGTTGACACCAACCACGGTGCCGGTTACGTTACTGGCACCCGGGCTTCCCACCTGTACATTAAATAAACCAACGGCGTTGGTTGTCACTGATCTTGTTTCAGAATACACAATAGCGCCCTGTGCCGATCCTTCGCGGATACTCAAACGCAGTTTAATGGCTTTATTGGGTAAAACGTTACCAACGGAATTGCGGGCTACGCCCTGATAGTTTAGCATGCCAGGGGCCTGGCCTATAGTAATGATCGTTATCAACTGCAATACAAGGAGTATGCATAAAAATCGCTTCATAGTTTGATTTGTTTTGTGGTTAGAGAGATGCTGGTGCTATTTGTTGTCTATTTTAACAACCCTGAAGGCGCTGCGCCTGATAACGGATTGGTTGTCGCTGCGGGTTCTGTCGGGAGATAAGCGGGCCACCACATAATAGGTGCCGGCTGGATAGCGCGACAGGTCGAAGTAATGGATGCGGCAACAGTTGTTATAATCAACTTCGCGCCGCTCCAGGATAGCGCCGTTATTATCTGTTAATTGTATTTCCAAAAAGCCGCTTTCCCTTACGAAGAAGTCGAGTTCAAATTTTCCTGGTGTGGGATTGGGAAAGAGGCGGTATTCGCCGGAACCAAAAATGAGGGAGAGATTTGACTTGCCTACAATTTCTGTAAGTGGCTGCAACAGTCCATGGGTGAGGAGGATCATGCTGTCGGCAGGGGCCAGTGACTCGATCATTGTCATTTCACCAATGCTCCATTCAAAGCGAAAATAGGAGGAAGGATCGTTGTAATAGCCACCGGCGACATTGAAGACAAAAGGCTTGATCGTCTGCGCTGTTACCTGACTGGTGCTGCCAGCCAGCAATACCAGGAGGCAAACTTGGTAAAGTTTATTCATAAGCAGGAAGATGTATTTTAAAGGTTATAGATAATACAAGAGAATACAAGTCATCTCACTGCCATATGGCAGTGACAGTATTACCAGCACAAAACAGTGCAGGTGCTAAAAGGTATAAGTGTCTACCGGGTATGCATGGCAGGTCATTATCCAATAGGATCCATTATCTGCGGAGAAAGGTGCAAACCGCAGGAAGATATCAATGCTACTACAGGCTGAGTGAATGCTGATCTATTCCATGCCAACGGACGCTACATTAAACATGGATGGGGTATACTACGGTTGGATCGATTCAGGGGGAATTATTTAATCCGGTATAAAAATAGAGACTTTTTCAAATAAAAAAAATTCCCTCTTTGTGGTATATTTTTATCACAATGGCTGGTTCAGACTGGAATACTGACCTTTTTTCGCTCATCTGAGCTATCCCATCCTACCTATAACCTCCTGACGAATAGAAAGATGCAAGCTACTAAAGCCTTAAATGACACAAGCCCGCCAGGTAATCGGGGGCTTGTGCATGATTAGTGCCTTTAAAGGAACCGGTTTAACTTTCATAGGTCAATGGAACTGTTCAAAGGACTTGGTATATTTAATAGTCATTATAAAAAAGAGGTGGGACGATGATGATGTCAATTCAGGTCCACATATCCGTCAAAGTCAACGCTAAAAAGCATTACGGAGAGCCCCACCAGCACAGAAAGAGCTATTTGCACGCAAATGTGCGTTGCAACAGATGTAAACCTGTTACGGTTTCAGTAAAAGGTGCTTACGGAAATGGGAAATAGCAGCCTCCTGTAGATCAGGGAGAGCCGCCCTTGGAGGGCGACCCACCCTTCAAGCGCCTTCGACAGCCCTTTGACAAGCTCAGGGTGACATGGCTCAGGCTGACAGACAAGACTACAACTGGCTGAAGAAATTGGGATAGTCGGTAATAATGCCATCTACACCCATTTTTACAAGGGCTTTCATTTCTTCCACGGTGTTGACGGTCCAGGGCACCAGCTTCATCTTGTGCTGCCTGCAGGCGGTTACCATTTCAGGTGTTACCATTTTATAGTGCGGACTGTAAATGTTGGGGGTAAAACCCAGTTGGGACAGGTTGTTCTCCAGGGTAATGTTGGCTGAACCGGTGAGGAAACCAATGGTTACACCAGGATATTTTTTATGTACTTCCTGTAGCGGCCGTACATCGAATGACTGAATATAGAAACGATTACCAATGGATCTGCTCTTGACAACATCCATTACCGATTTGATCATTTCTTCGGGCCCGGCATTGTAACCGAGGCTATCGTATTGTGGACTGGTTTTTACTTCTATATTGTAAATGGCAGGAGTTAGTTTGCGTGCGGCCGTGAATGCTTCTACAGAATCGATCAACTCGCCCAGCAACGGCATGTAGGTCTTTATTTTCTCCTGCCGGGGCCAGCCATTGTATGGTTTGGAACCTACATCAAATTTGCGGATATCGGCATAGTTCATCTGATGCCATATATACTTCTTGGCATCTGCTTTGGCTATCTCTTTACCATCTTCATATAAAGAGTGGTTGATATTGACCATGGGGTCGTGGGCTATCAATACCTGCTTGTCTTTGGTAATGTAGATATCTACCTCAATAATATTGGCACCCACCTCCAGCCCTTTTTTCATTGCCGGGATGGTGTTTTCCGGCATCAGTCCCCTGGTGCCCCGGTGGCCTTCTTTATAGAATGCGGGAAACTGAGCAGAGGTAGTTATTTTTTGCGCAGTTTTACAGGAAAACAGGAGAATAATTGCAACAACAGAAGCGATAGAAAGCAATGGCAGCGTATGTTTCATGGAGAACGTGGTTGTAGCTGTAAATATACAATGCGCTGGGTGAGGAACGCATTAATTTATTTGTTTCTCCTGAAATCCCAGGAGTCATGATCCTCCTGCTCTTCATTGGTATCCCTGGGTTTGTTTACATCTGCAACGGTCCGGTGATCTTCTTCTGTTTTGTGCAATGGAGGCAGCTTTATTTCTTCCGGATCGGGTAATACAGCACCAGTGGAAGCTGCGTTGCCGGCATCATCCATATTGTTGTTGCTGGTTTTCCCTTCGTTGCGCGGCTTATCAGAATCAACACCTTTCTTTTTATCCGCCATGTCCATCTGTTTTTAATAATTATACAAAAAACGTACCCTGGCTCATTAGGCAAGCAGGATATTGGATGGAGAGCGATGGTTTACCATTTTACCCGCAAGGTAAAACCCCAGGTTTCCGGATTACCCAGGTGTACAGCGCCAAAGTCATAGGCATAGCTGATGTATTTCCTGTTGCCGATATTACGCGCCCAGAAGAGCAGGTCCACATAGCGTGTAATGATGCCGGTGCGGGTATTGAGCAGGTTGTAAGGAGACTGCCTGATGTTATTGGCCAGGTCAAAATATTGTTCACCCAGGTATTGCCATTCACCGCGGGCCATGAGTTGAATATAGGGCTTGCGGGATACAGCAAACTGGTATTGCAGGGCCAGCATGGAAGTCATATCGGGCGTAAAGAGTTGCTTCTTGCCGGAAAGGTCGGCCTCTGCCCCATTCTGCGGTACTTTTAAGGTCTTATATTCTGCATCGGTGAACCCTGCCTGGTAGTTTATTTCCAACCCTCTTACGGGCAAGGCAGCCAGTTCTATCTCCGCTCCTTTGCTGGTGAGTTTACCGGCGTTCTTGGTAATGGTAATAGCAGCGGGCAATACAAGCGTAGGCACTTGTGCGTCAGTAATAGTAGCGTAAAACAAAGCCACATTTACCCGGAGCTTATTGTTGAAGAAGGTATTCTTGCTACCCAATTCAATATTGTTGCTGTACTCCGGCTTATAAGCATACAATGGCGGGGTAGAAGGGTCAGCGGCCAATTGTGTTAAACCACCTGCCCGGTATCCGCGGCTATAGGTAACATACAGGTCGTTGTTGGCAGCAGCGTGATACAATAGTCCCACTTTGGGTGAGAATGCATTGAAGTGGGCGGTAGCTGAGGTATCGGGCTGAAAATCAAAGATAGGATCGGGTGAAGCATCGGGCTTGTATTCACCCCGTACCTGCTGTTTTTTGTGCTCATAATCATAACGTATACCCGCGATCAGTTCCCATTGTTTATTGAGGGCATAATTGACTTCTCCATACAAAGCGATGCCAAACCCTTTGCCTGTGGAAGTATTGATGAGGCCATAGTTCTTATCGGGTGATCCCACCAGTTCGGCATCCTCTCCAAAATGGGTAGTTTGCTTAACAGGGTTATTCTGTATGAACAGGTAAGTACCAGCTGTCCATTTAAGCGGTGATGCGGCAGCAGTGGGTGAGGTGAACCTGAATTCCTGTGTAAATACTTTTACTTTATTCCATTTGCTTCCATAATCATTGATGATGGTCACACCATCAATAGGCGAGAAATCACCGTCTATGGGATCTTTATAATACCGGTGATTGGATTGCCAGGCGGTTTGAGAGCTGAAGTTAAAAGCATGGCCTGTATGATTCACCGATAAGGAAGTATTGAATGTATTATCCACCATTTCTGTCACAGCATTCTGATTCAGCTCAAAGGGATGTTCCAGCGCGTCCTCTACCCCATTCACCAATGGGAAAGTTCCATTATTGCGGTTGGCCAGGTGTTTCAGGTTGAAGGTCACCGACCAGCGTGGATTAACGATATACTTGAGGTAATAATTACCGGACAAACTATGTTGGCGGTCAAAATCTTTGTTGTTGTAGAGATTGGTATAAAAGCCTTCACGACGGTCGTAGATACCGGATACTCCCAGGTACAGTTTGTTTTTTATCAGCGGGGTGCGTATGCCGGCAGCATAACGTTGCTGCCCATAATTGCCGACATTGGCTTCCGCAAATCCGGTGATATGATTACCGGGTTGTTTGGTAATGATATTGATCACCCCGCCCATGGCATTACGGCCATACAAGGTGCCCTGGGGGCCGCGCAAAACTTCTATGCGCTCGATATCAGACAGCTGTGAGATATAGGTATCCAGGCCAAACTGGTTTACACCATCAATATAAGTAGCTACTGCGGGATCATAGGAAGTAGTGGTAATGCCGCGAATGGAAGTTACATTCCTGTTGTCGCCGGGATCGGCTGAATACAGGTTGGGCACGATGGCTGTAATTTCTTTGGTATTCCACAACCGGTAGTCGATCACCTGCCTGGATGTAATGGCAGAAACACTCACCGGTATCTTTTGTAATTTTTCCTCTTTCTTTTGTGCCGTTACCACAATGGCATCGAGGCTATCTATAGTTTGCGCATATGCGCCAGTGCATAATAAGGAGCCGACTAAAGCGTACATGAGTTTCATAAGCATCGTTCAATATGAATGTCAATATTACGCATAAATCCTGCAATGCCAACCAGGTACTCCAATACAGGCTTCTTTATTGTGGCAATTGGGGCCGCTCCATCTTATAAGGAGTTCCTATAATTGCGAAAAAGCGCAGAAGCGCCGGATCGATCACCCGGGCATTCCTGCGCTGTATAATATATTAATACTATAGTTACTTATTTCATCACCAATATCCCATTGGCCAGGAGGCGGATCTCCTTTTTGGGTTGGGTAATGGCGTCTATTTCAGCCTGTGGTTTTTTGGCATCTTCAGCATAGTGCTTCAGCTCATCTACAGAAGTAGTTTTAAGTTTTGCTTCGGTATCGAGTACAACGGTCTTACCGATCATATCCATGGGTACGAAGAAACCATAGTCCTTCATTTTTACAAAAGCGGTGGTGGAATCATTGACCTGCACTTTCATCCAGCAGCCTTTTTTGGGGCATACGTCCAATACTTTGGCGATAACCTTGGTTTGGCCAATGCTGTCTTTCTTTTCCAGGGCGCCGGGCAGTTTAGCGATATCGACCGCTCCTTTGGAGGTTGTTTTGGCGCCGAATACGTCCCCGGGGTTGGCGGGGCCTTTGGGGGGCTGGGCTTTCGCCAGGGATAAGGTAGTGGCAGCTACCACTAATAATAAAAGCTTTTTCATATTATAGCTCCTTGTTTAATTTTAGACTACAAAGGTGCAGAAATAGGTCCAGATTCACTTACGAAAGCGGAAAAACTATTCCTGCCTGCCTGATTTACAAGCTGATAGACCCCAATTAACAATTGTGGGAATATTTTATGCCTTTTTTGCTCTTAGGGCTTAATCATTAGTGGATTATCCCTACCTTTGCAAACTCTTTAAAAGGGATGCTCATGAGTAGCCGCAGGATTTTTGATATTGCATTCGTAGGGTTAAAGCCGGGGATCCATGAGTTTGAGTATGCTATCGACGATAAGTTCTTTGTAGATTACCAGGAGCAGGATTTCCGCCACTGTATTGCACAGGTAAAGCTGACGCTTGATAAAAAGGTAGGCTTTATGTTGCTGAAGTTTGAAGTAGGCGGAAAACTGGAAGTTACCTGCGACCGTTGTGGTAATAACCTGCCTTTGGAACTCTGGGACGATTTCAACATCGTAGTAAAGATGGTGGAAGAACCGGATGTGATGAATGAGCAGGAAGAAGATCCGGATGTATATTATATATCCAGGGGCGAAAGCCACTTACGCATATCAGACTGGATCTATGAGTTCATTAACCTCAGCATTCCCATGCAGCGTATGTGTACGGTAGAAGAGATGGGAGGCCCGCATTGTAACAAAGAAGTGCTGGCCATGCTGAAAAAACTGGACGCCGACGCCCAGCACGACGAACCCCAAAACTCTTTATGGAAAGGGTTGGAAAAGTTCAAAGACTTAGGAGACAATTGATTTTTAGTAGTATATAAATTTTGAGGTTATGCCTAATCCGAAACGCAGACACTCCCAACAACGGGGTGCGAAGAGAAGAACTCACTATAAAGCTGAGAAGGTTACATTGAGCAAGGACAGCACTACTGGTGAGATCCATGTACGTCACCGCGCTCACGTAAGCGAAGGTAAATTGTATTATAAAGGAAAAGTGGTGGTAGAAAAATCTCCCATTAAATAAATCCTTTACATACAAACCTTACCTGCCGGATGATAATTGGTTTAGATATGATGGGTGGAGATTTTGCACCGCTGGAAGCGGTGAAAGGTATCCAGCTATATTTGTCGGAAACTGATAGTCCGGCAATATTGTTTCTAACCGGTGATGAAGCCCAGCTGAATCCCCTGCTGCAGGAATATAATATTCCGGCCGACCGGGTGAAAGTAGTGCATGCACCACAGGTTATTGACATGCATGAACATCCCACCAAAGCGCTGAAAGAAAAGCAACAATCTTCTATTGCCATCGGGTTTCACCTGCTGGCAACTGGCAAAACAGAAGCGTTTATCAGTGCCGGCAATACCGGCGCTATGCTGGTAGGCGCCATGTACAGTATTAAAGCCATAGAAGGCGTTCAGCGCCCTACCATTTCCACCATTATTCCCAAAGAAAACGGTAAAACGGGTTTGTTACTGGATGTTGGTCTGAATGCCGACTGTAAACCAGAGCACCTGAACCAGTTTGCCATCCTGGGTTCCCTGTATGCACAGCATATATTGGGTATTTCCAATCCCCGGGTAGCTTTGCTGAATATTGGAGAGGAAGAAGGTAAGGGCAATATCCTGGCGCAAAACACCTACCCCCTCCTGAAAGAAAACAGCCAGATCAACTTTACCGGCAATATAGAAGGCCGGGATGTACTGGAAGATAAAGCCGACGTGATGGTGTGCGAAGGCTTTACCGGTAATGTGATCCTGAAAATGGCTGAATCGATCTACGACATCACCCACCGCAAAGAGATCAGGCACGAATACTTCGATCGCTTCAACTTTGAGCTGTATGGCGGTACACCGGTACTGGGTGTAGCCAAGCCGGTGATCATTGGTCATGGTATATCCCATGCCAGGGCATTTTGCAATATGATCAAGGTGGCGCAGAAGATGATCGAGGCCGACCTGATGAACAAGATGAAGGCCAGCTTCGAAGCCTGATCTACCTCACTATTCTACAATGAAACTTATTCTCGGTTATTTACGGGTATATGTTCGTGAGTTGAATATAAAAGCATGGTTGCTGGTAAGCCTGCTGATGGCGGTATTGATCTATTGCAATTACACCGCTGGCCTGGAGGCCACCATCATGGGCAAGGATACGCTGCCCCGGCTTGTTGGTTTCTTTTGCCTTTACCTCTTTGTTTTTGGCAGCGCCTGGCTATTGCAATGGCTGTTTAATAAAAAAGCAGGCCATCCTCCCCTCTTTTTCTATGTGTTGCTGCTGGCAGGCCCCCTGATATTTGCGATCAAGGTATCTGCCGATGATATTGCGCGGGTAATGACCGCAGGTTTATCCATTCCCTGGAACGAATATGGTTACCGGGCGCTTAACTGGCCTGTAAAATGCCTGCTGGTCTTGTTGCTGGTAACAGGGGTATGGCGCGCCGGCAAGTATGAATGGCCGGTAGCGGGTATGCAGCTGAAAGGATTTGATCTGAGACCTTACTTTTTATTATTGTTTTTTATGGTGCCCCTGATCGCCCTGGCAGGCACACAAGCCGATTTCCAGCATACCTATCCCAAAGTGCAGCGCATTGCTTTTATCGATGACTATGTAACTGCCTCCTGGCCCTGGAAGCTATTGTATGAGCTTTCCTATGGTATCGACTTTGTTACGATCGAATTCTTTTTCCGCGGATTTTTAGTGCTGGCATTTGCACGTTATGCCGGCAAAGAGGCCATATTGCCCATGGCGGCATTCTATTGCTGTATCCATTTCGGGAAGCCGCTGTTTGAATGTATCACTTCTTATTTTGGTGGACTTATATTGGGTGTGGTGGTGTACCATACCCGGAGTATCTGGGGTGGACTCGTCGTGCACCTGGGTATCGCCTGGCTGATGGAGCTGGCGGGCTATGTTTTAAAATAACTACAAACCTGTAAGCCGGATTCTGTTACCCGCCCCGGTTTTCACCGCAACGGATATGGTTATCATTTATCTGGGCCTGGCATTACTGACAGGCTCTTGCTGCCTACCCACCCAACGTTCCCGGCTGTTAGACCAGGATTGGACGAGCAGCCCTCGACCGTTGGTATACATGGCATTTCAGCATATAAGGTTTACCCCTGCTGTACATTACTGTACAACACCGTAGGCTCTTACCCTACGTTTTCACCTTTACCGCACCGGAGTGCGGCAGTTATTTTCTGTGGCACTATCTGTTTCGCCATGATAGATGTTGCCACCCACCATTTCGAACCCGGCTCTTCACCGGTACATTGCTCTGCGCTGTCCGGACTTTCCTCCTCCCGTCCAAAGGTCGGGAAGCGATAACCCGGTTTGTAGTTGCTGCAAAAATACGCTTTTATGCCCTTTTTAGAGGTGACACCTTTTTCCCATTAGTGCCTGCTGGCAGGAATGGGGTAAGGAGAACCGGGAACCTTTAATATGGTTTTGCGCTTTATAAATGAATCGGGAGACGTAGAACGGGAGACGTGTCTCAAAGCCGGCTTTTCTTTCGGCTCCTTCCAGGTAAATAAAGCCAGTATCCCAAGAAAGGTCAACATCACCAACACGACAAATTTCATAGCGTATACTTTTCGGGGAGATCAGTTGATTCCTACGCATGAAATTAGGCACACCAGGTGCATTTAGCAACATTTAAGGCGGATAATATGGCAGTTCGTCGGGCTTTTAACGCGATCGTATGGGAATGCTTTTACTTTTATCGAAAATAGATATGAGAAAACTACTGTTGGTAATGATGGCATTTATCGTGACGCAAAGCAGCTACAGCCAGGCTGACCAGGATGTGGTGGCTGCGGAGCGGGCCTTTGCCCGATACGCCATTACACACAGTATGCGCCAGGCCTTCCTGCAATACCTCGATAGCCAGGGGGTTGTATTTGCCCGGAGAGGGGCTATCAGGAACGGGATAGAGCAATGGACGGCAACGCCGGAATCCTCCATGAAGTTGCTATGGCAGCCCGCTTTCGCGGCCATGGCTGCTTCCGGTGATATGGGCTTTACCACAGGGCCGTATGAACTACGCCAGACCATGGAAGATACGGCTTTGGACGCCGGGCAGTACACTACCATCTGGGTAAAGAATAAGGCCGGAGAATGGAAATTCCTGGTAGACTTGGGTACGCACTACAAGCAATCGCTGTATGATAAGCAATCCCTGCAACAGGCGCCCGCTTTCACGTCCGCTCCGGTGGAAGAAACAAGCATCCTGCTTACTGAAAAGAAGTTCGTAATAGATTATGCAGCCCGGGGAACGATGGCCTTCCGGGAAGTGATCATGCCAGGGTCCTGGTTTAATATGGACCGTGAGCACCCCCACCATACTTTACCTGCTATAGAACAGGCTTTGTTGAAAGTTCCCGCTGATCTGGTATTTACACCGGTAGCCAGTGGCATGGCCAGGAGCCGAGACCTCGCCTATGTATACGGTATGGTGACGAATAAGGAGAGAACAGACAATTACTTACGCATCTGGGCCCATACTTCCACAGGATGGAAACTGCTGGTACAGGTGCTCAAATGGTAATAATCAGTCGCCCAGCCACTTCTTGAAATCATTAGCCTTCAAACGGCCTACAATGATCTCTTCATAAGAAAGGGGCTTTACCTGTACTTTCAATTTGCCGCTGAACCAGGTATGCACTTTCTCTATGTTCTCATAGTTGATGATGAACTGGCGGTTGGCCCTGAAGAATACCTGCGCATCTATCTCTGTTTCTATTTCATCCAGCCGTTTGTCTATCACATAATCATCGTTCCCTTTTGTCTTGATGTATTGCAACCTGTCTTTGGTATAAAAATAAGCGATGTCCTGCTGGGCAATGGAGATCAACCGGGTGCCGTTTTTGGCGAGGTACCTGGTCTTGAATATGCCTTCCCTGGCTTCGGCCTTGCCTTTACTGATGGAGGACAGATCGTACTCATGGAATGGCTGTTTTGGACGGGCATGTATTTTCTTATACTTCAGGATAGCCGAAGTAAGCTCCTCCTTATTGACCGGCTTGAGCAGGTAATCGATGCTATTGAGTTTAAAGGCCTTCAATACATGCTCCTGGTAAGCAGTAGTAAATATGATGGGCGCTTCAACATTTACTTTGGTAAAAATATCAAAGCTTTGTCCGTCGCCCAGTTCAATATCCACCAGCACAAGATCCAACAAGGATGCTTTGCTAAAGAAATGAATGCTGGATTCAATACTGTCCAGCGCAGCAACGATCTCAATATCGGGATCGATCTCCTTGAGCATTGTTTTCAGGTGCCGGGTAGCAATTTCTTCATCTTCAATGATCACTACTTTCATATTCGTTTGATTTAATAAAAGGAACGGTTACCATGAACAGGTTTTTGCTTTCATTGATAACGATATCAGGCAACCCAAGCAGTCGCAGTTTTTTCCGCATGTGAACGAGCCCCTTGCCCGACCTGATATCATTCTTTTTGCGCTGCAGGTTATTACTTACGGTCATTTGCTGGTGATCGTGTTCAAACTTAATGTCGATGTATAGGGGCTTTGACTGGGTTACAATATTGTGCTTGACCGCATTTTCAAGGAGCAGCTGCAGGCTGAGGGGCGGTACGAGGTATAGATGCATGTTTTCCTCTCCCATCACCTGCAGGTGAAGCCCTTCGGCATACCTTGTCTTCAGCAGGAAGAAATAGGCTTTCACAAACCGGAGCTCTTCTTCGAGGCTGATGAGCTCCTGTTCATTGGCTTGCAGAAAATAACGGTATATATAAGCCAGCTCTTCGGTAAACAGACGGGCCCGGTAGGTGTCCATTTCCATCAACCCTATAAGGGTATTAAGGGAGTTAAAAAGAAAATGAGGCTGTACCTGTACCTTTAGGGAGTCAAATTGTATCTGGAAGTTCAGGCGTTTCAGCTCCTCTGCTTCGGTTTTTGTTTTGTCCCATTCCGAAAAGAAATAAATGCTTTCATAGACGGCTACCTGCAGAAAAACAAAAAGCATGGTAATGCCTATAATGTTGGAATAAACGGAGATGTGCGCTACGCGGATGCCCCACATGTTTGTATAATCTTCCAGGTATACCCTGCCAAAGCCCACCAGGAAAGCATAGGGCAACAAGATAGCAGCAGCCAGCACTACCCTTCGTTTTACCCAGGCAATGCCCTGCCATTTTTTTCTTAGTTGAAGGATGATGAACCGGGTAGGTTCCCAGATGGCCAATGTATACAGTACAGTAAGGGTAGCCGTTTTGAGGAGGATGTTTTCGTCCTTCCACCAAAAGAACATTTCCAGCATAAAGAAAATGAAGAACATACCGGTCATCACCAGGTAGCCAACCACCCGCAGTTTTTTCTCATTTACTTTCACCGGAGCTGATTTTACAAACCGGATTAGAATTTATACCCGACAAATAATTGCAGTACATTATTCTTCACATCGACCTTGGGAATAAAATTGGGATTGGGCGTACCGGCGTCGCTCTTGTACAGGTTGCCCAGGCTGATATTGTACCGGGCGCCGATCAGTAATCCTGCAAAGGGATAGACCTCAATGCCACCCGCAGCGCCATAATCGACCTTGTTATAATAATCCATCATCTTCTTTTGAAAGGCGGGAATTGACGAAGGGCTTGGGACACTATCGATCTTACCACCCACCAGGAACGCCAGTTGACCTCCTGCCTGCAATTGCACATACTTTGTAATATTGATACACATCAGTTGTGGCAACAGGATGTAGTTGAGATCGACAGAACCACTGGTCCGACCTGTTTTGTAGTCATACCCTTGTTTAGAGAAGATAATTTCTGAACGATAGCCTATAATGCCCCGCGACGGGGCAGCTATAAAAGCTCCCGCCATAAAGCCGCTGCGGCTTTGCGCATTGATGGAGGAAGCCTTTGTAATATTGGAAAAGTTGAGACCGGCTTTGATGCCGATCTTCATTTTTGTGGTCTTGGCTTCTGGCGTCTGGCCAATCACTACACCTGGCAACAGCAGGATCATCACAGCTAATAGCTTATTCATAACAGGTTTTTAGGATAGTAAAAATATCCTATACCTGTTGGGACATGCTGCAGGTTCCGCTGGAATGCCGTTTTTTAGCGTTGAAATGACTAAATCAGCCACCAATGAACATCAACCCTACAAACCTTAGTATTGGAAATAGATTTCGGTGGCGCCATAGCCGTAGGCGGGATGGTATTTGTTGAAAAAGCTTTTAACCTCTTTCCGCAAGCGGAGTATCTCATGGATCTCATCCCGCAGTTTGCCGCTGCCTACTCCGTGAATAGCGATGAAGGCGGGCTTGTGGTGCAGGATGGCCAGATCGAGGTATTTTTCGAAGGTCCTTAACTGCAGGTCCAGCTTTTCGAGGTTGTCCAGCGCATCGGGATCGGGTGTAAGCTTTTCGATGTGCAGGTCTATTTCGTTTTTGGCGGGCTCCAGGTGCTGCCTTGTTTGAGAAGCTTCATACACTTTGTAGCCTTTGGAAGTGAGCACGCTCATGTCCATACCCGGGTCTTCCACCCGTGGCGGATAGGTATCAAACAATTTATAGGAAAAAGTAGCTTCACCTTTTTTCTTCAGTTCTTCGATGCGGGCAAATACCTGCTTTGGTTTCAGCTTGAGGGAAGCTTCATAATATTCCGCTTTGTTCTTATCGGGCGTGACCAGGGAAAACTCAAAAGAGAAATTAGGGCTGTCATTGAGGTTTTCAAAAGGCACATCGTGCAGGTAAAAGTCCTCAAAGGGATGTATCTGGTTGATGAGGTCGAAGGAAGAATCCCCAAAATAGTTGAGCTTATAGGTGAATTTATAACCCGTTTGTGTTCTGTTGATCAGGTGCACTTTTAGTTCTTCCACTACGTCATCGCCAAACTCGTCGGGCACCATGATGGGAATAAAAGTGAGCCATACGCCATCTACTACTTTGTCTTTGATCACCTTCTTTTCACGGGGCAGGTCGTCAATGAATTTCTTCTCCTTCTTTTCCTTCTTATCGGGGAACAGTTTTTTCTCTGTAAACCTTTTGAAATAAGGAAAATCCAATTGATCGGTATAGGCCGGGAATTTCACGCCCCGCACATCTACCATCACCATTTTCTCGTTGATAATATCTACTACTTCCCCATCGTCGTTGGAATGCAACACCACTACTTTATCGCCAATCTGAAATTTCATGGGGCAAAATTATTGCAATTCGCTGATATCTGGCAAGGGCGGGTTGGACGGAGAATGCTTTTGCCAGGTACCAAGGTGGGCCGCTCTGCAGCGCTGCATACGCCGGGCGGCAGAGCGACTCACCTTAAAAGGGCGGCTGGCTTAATGGCATTGCCCATATGGCGTAGGAAAACAGGGCACCGGCTAAGCGTATAATTGCAGTTCCCTTTCCATATTGGCCCTGGCTTTCGCTTCGTATTGGCCCCTGAAAGGGGGCGTGTGAAAGATATAGGCCGTTTGCAGGGTTTTGACCAGGAAGGCCTTCCTGCCGGGCTTAAAGAGGATATCGGGGTACACCCGGTGCTCCTTACGCACCTGGCGGGTATAGGCCTCATATTGCTCCCAGGGAGCGCCCAGGATGGCCATATCGAAGTCGAGGAAGAAAGCGAGGTCTGATCTGTTGGGAGCAGTATCCCGAATGGTATGGGTTTGGGTAGCTTCGATGAAAAACTTTACCGCTTCCCGCTTTTCTACGGGCACGCCCAGTAACCTGAGCCGTTTTTCTGCCAGTACAGCGCTGCGGGGCTCATTGTCTTTCCGCAATACATTATAAATAATGTCGTGGTAAAAGATAGCAAAGGACACCAGGTCTTTATCCTCCAGGAATTGCCCGTACTGCCCTGATAGCTGCAGCAACTCAGTGAGATGTTGAAGGCCGTGGTAATGGCGGGCAGTGCCGGTATACTTTTTATACAACTCTTCGTACAGGCCTTCTTGCAGGGTCAGGTCTTTGGAATAGCGGGCGCATAATGCCAGCCATACGTGCTTCAGCTCATCCGGCATAACTTAGTTTTTGGCCAATTTGCTTTTCTTATAACCATAGGTAAAATAGATAACAAGGCCCAATGCCAGCCAGCCGAGGAACCATGCCCAGTTGCTTTTGGTCATGCCGGTAAGGAGGTACAGACAAGTGGTAACACCCATCAGGGGGATCAAAGAGTATTTTTTGAAGGCGGTGATTACGCTCAGAACCAGGCAGGTGAGCCAAAAAATGATCAACGATATTTTGGGAATAGCCAGGTCCATAAATGACATCTCATGATTTATATAGGCAGGATCATAAGAAAAATCAAAATTAAATAAAGAATTAAAATAACTCCATGCAAATGAATATGCAATGCCAAGTACAATAAATGTTGCTATAGGATAAAACCATTTCCTCAAAGAGCCTATTAACGCAGGCAATGCAATATAAATCGCCACTAATATAGCGGGGATCAAACCTTTGATTAGCCAATTTCCGCTATCAGTTCCAATTCCTATAAAAGTCACCGCTGCTGTTATTATTACAGGATAAATAAACTGGCCATTGATAAAGGGCATATTGAAACGGCCGGGGGTCTTTTCCCTGCGTGGCAATAACAATACCCCACCACATACCAGTACAAAAGCAAATAAGGTGGCAATGCTGGTAAAGTCCAGTACAAAAGATTTATCTGTAAACAGTATGGGTATACCTACTACCAGGCCGGTAAGGATGGTAGCGAAAGAAGGCGTTTTGAACTTGTGGTGAATGCGTTGAAATACGGGGGGCAGCAATCCATCGCGGCTCATACTCATCCATATACGGGGCTGGCCCATCTGGAATACCAGCAATACGCTGGTCATGGCTATGACGGCACAAATGGCCACCAGGAATTGCATCCAGGCCACTCCTTTTACTTCAAATATTTTCGCCAGGGGATCACCTACGCCTTCAAACTGGCGGTAGTTCAGCACACCGGTCAATACCAATGCCAGCAGGATGTATACACCGGTACAGATGATCAATGACCAGGACATGCCCCTTGGCAGGTCGCGCTGGGGGTTCTTACTTTCTTCGGCCAGTACACTTACGGCATCAAAACCAATATAAGCGAAGAATACACCTGATACAGCAGCCATCACCCCGCCAAATCCATTGGGCATAAAAGATTGCACACCGGCATCATTGGCCGGGAACCAGTTGTCGGTATTGATATAGGCAGCACCCACAATGATCACCAGGGCCACCACAGCCAGTTTCAGGATCACCATGGCATTGCTGAAATTGCGCGATTCTTTGATGCCAATATAAACGAGAATAGTAATAAATATATTAATAATAAGCGCGGGCAGGTCAAGGATGATACGCAGACTCCCGATCATGGGGGCAGTATTCCAGGCGCCGATCAATTCGGCATTGGAAGAACCGTTGAGGACTGCTTTTTTGGCTTCGAGGTAGCTGCAGGCAAGATAATCGGGTATATGAATATGCAGCCTGTGCATGAGGGAAGTAAAATAATCACTCCAGGAAAATGCCACATAGATATTGCCGATCGAATATTCCATCACCAGGGCCCAGCCAATGATCCAGGCAAAGAGCTCCCCAAAAGAAGCATAAGCATAGGTATAAGCACTACCCGCCACCGGAATGCGGCTGGCAAATTCAGAATAACAAAAAGCGGTAAATCCGCAGGCAATACCGCAGATGATAAACAATATCACTACACCGGGACCTCCTTTAAAGCAGGCTTCGCCCAAACTACTGAAGCTGCCGGCACCGATAATGGCGGCTATACCAAAGAAAGTAAGGTCTTTTACAGTCAATACCCGCTTTAATCCTGATGCATGCTCTCCGTCCCCTCCTTCTGCCAGAATAGAATCGACTTTCTTAGTACGGAACAATGAATTGGCCATGCTGGTGTTGGGTTTAAGGGGTGGAAATTAGGGAAAAAACAGGAAATGAGGCAGGTCTAACATCAATAGTCACGTTGCACCAGAAAATGGGCCAGTTTGGTTAGAGGTTCCTTGCGACCGGAAAGTACAGCAATATTATCGAGGTGCTGAAAGGCGCTGGTGATGTATTGTTCTTTGAGATCGAATGCCCATTTGTCCACCCCACCCTCCTGGAAAATGGCCAGTACGCGCGCCACTTTATCGGACGGGTTTTCCTGCATCAGGCGTTTCAACTCTTTTACCTGGGCGGGCGTACCTGATTCCAGGGTTTTGATGACGAGGAAGGTCTTTTTGTTGGCGAGGATATCGCCGCCCACCTGTTTACCAAATTTGGCCGGATCACCAAAACAATCGAGGTAATCATCCTGCACCTGGAAGGCGATGCCCAGCTCGCGCCCAAAAGCATACAGGTCGTCCTGGTTGCCCCTGGAGGCGCCGCCGAGGATGGCGCCCATCTGGAGGCTGGCAGCCAGTAAAACGGAGGTCTTCAGCTCTATCATGCGGAGGTACTCATCGAGGTGCACGGTTTCCTGTTTCTCAAAATCCATGTCGATCTGCTGACCTTCACATACCTCTCTCGCTGTTCTATTGAAAAGACTGATGATCTTTCGCTGTTGTTCTGACTTCACTTTGTTGAGGTAGTCATAAGCGGCTACCAACATTACATCACCAGCCAGCAAAGCGGTTGAGTCGCCATATTTCTCATGCACGGTGGGCATATTCCTACGCAGGGGCGCTTTGTCCATGATATCATCATGGATGAGGGTAAAGTTGTGAAAGAGTTCGATGGCAGTAGCTATATGCCAGGCATCGGGTACAATTTCATCGAAGAGTTCATTACCCATGAGGCAGAGGATGGGCCGCACCCTTTTACCGCCCAGGCTCAGGAAATACTCATTGGGATCATACAACGAAGCAGGCTGCTCGGGAAAATGCCGGACGCTGAACTTTTGTGCAAACTCTTTGGACAACTCTTCAAATGCATGCATGGTGGTGAAGTAAGGAATGCAAGATAGGCTGAAAAGTTGAGAGGGGAAAGCGTTCAACAATTGAAAAACTGACGGGTCCGGGAGAGCGATTCTCCAGCTATTGTTGATCCTTATTAATAATAGCGGGTAAAATATATTCGGCCATCATTTTATCTACCTGGGGATGTGCATAGGGTTGGCCATAGGCACTGGCTGTGATGACGATGACCCAAGGCTGATCCTTAAAAACGAATATTTTATTTCCGCCATTCCCCGTGCAATAAAAAGCCTCATAGCTTTTGCCTCCCACCGTATACTTTTTATTCCAGAACAGGTAGCCATAATATTCATCGCTGGCATTGGGAAGTACCCTTTGTTTGGTGAATGACTTATGTACCCATTCCCGGGGGATGATCTGCTTTCCCTGCCACTTCCCTTCATTTTTGTACAGCTGGCCATATTTGGCAAAATCCAATGCACACAACTGTATGCCGCCAGCCGTGTTGGCAACATGCTGAGGAGTGTATTGCCACTGATAATGGGTAATATGCAAAGGCTTAAAAAGCTTTTCATCAGCATATTTTTCAAGCCCGCCGGGAACAGTTTTGTGCAAAATATCTCCCAGCAACATCACACCCGCCGTAAAATAATGCCATTGCTCTTTAGGTCTTTCCAGGTTTACCGGCAGGTCCAGGGTAAATTTTACCCAATTATCAGTAGGATACATATTTTCTTCGTTTCCGGGAGAGTCGGTATTGTCATCACCATCGAAAACAGAACTCATGGTAAGCAGGTCTTTTATGGCAACTTCTTCCTTTTGAATGGCATAGTTGGCGAATGACCGGAGGTTGTAAAACTCTTTGAGCTGCTGCTGCTCATTTTTCAGGTAACCTTCTTCTATAGCAATACCGGTGATGGTAGAAGCAAAAGTTTTCCCTACCGACCGGGGATCGTGCAGGTTACTCCGGTCCTCGCCGTTGAAATATTCTTCGATAAGTAATTTACCTTTATCGATCACCACGATGCCGTTGATGCCTTTAAACACGCCTTCATTGATATTCCCGATCAGTGTTTTTATCTTATTGCTGTCAATCTTTTCTTTCGACACATCAAACCCATCATAAGGCCTGATCTTATTCAAGCGAATGCGGGTAATATCTATCCGGGGTTTTCTGTATACCTGCATGGGTAATGTTCCTGCAGCAATGATATCGCCTACCACTGTCTTGCCGGCCAATTGCACATAGGGCCTGATCTCCATACTCAATACATGTTTTCCTTCCGTCAGGGCGCTGTCTCCCCCATTGCGCATAAAACGCCCCCAATAGGATTGACTCCAGAGTGATCCCTTGTCATTGATGAGGGGCTTGCAAAATGCGGTTACCGTATCTTGTATTTGGGCATAAGGAGCACCAGGCATTAAATTACTCCGGTACACCAGGTTATTGTCAACCAATAAAGCGAACTGGTAATTGCCCACCTTTACCAGGCTGTCGGCAGTTAGTGCAGGCGCCAGCTGATGCATGTAATTCGTGAGCGAATGAGGCATAAAGACGGTGATGAACAGGTTGCTTTTATTGGTCAATTGATAGTTGCTCAGGAAATCCTTTTCTGTCAGCTCTGTCAAAGCAATATCCCTGGAAGTAAAAATGATCTTACCCATATTGTCCTGGTGAACACGGGAGGTGATACCCTGGTCTTTAACAAAAAGACTTTGTTGGGCATCCAGTTTCAAAACGGTGAGTTGCAGTAATAAAAAAACAAATACTTGCAGGCGCATAAGGAGGTGTTTATTCATGGCTGGGCACAAAACTACTATCCGTACATGGCGAAAAATAGAACGTTCTTAACGTGGCTCTTTTTTTAACAATAGTTTCCGGTAGCGTAATGGAGTAAGTTGCTGGGAGGCTTTGAAAGACCTGATAAAATGGCTTTGATCGGCAAAGTCACATTCAATGGCAATATCTGTGAGGGAAAGGTCTTTGTTGGGAAGCAATGAAAGCGCCCGCTGAATTTTAATGGATCGTATATAATCGCCCAGGGTAGCATGAAAGTATTTTGGGAAATCCCTCGACAGGTGAACAGGATGGATATTCCCCAGCCTGGCCAGGTCGATCAATTGCCAGCTATCCGGCGCCGCATGTAAAGCATCTTTGACCTTATTCACCCATTGCGGTTTTCTTTTACCGGCATCTTTTGTGGCCTTTGATAGCAATCCAAAGATTTCGATCAGTAAAGCATCAATGGCCAATTGCCCTGCTTTACCGGCCAGTTTGGTTTCTTTAAAAATGCTGTACATTAATATTTTCACGGCCGGATCGGCAATATTGAGGCTACCCTCGGTAACTGTAGCCGGGATATCGAAAGCAGCAAACCAGGAGGGCTTTATTTCCACATGAAAACCACGGGTAAATTCTTTCGATCCGACATTATAGTGTGCATCCTGCCAATGGTGAAAGAGCAGGCTGCCGGCAGTACATTCATTAATGGCTTTTTTATTGCCTTCCAGCACACTCCCTTGCAGGATAAAAGTAAAGTAAGCGTTCTCATGGTAATGCCAGTCTACCCTGTCGTGCAGGTAATCTGCATCGTTCAAAATGAGTCCGTCGAGGAAAACCGTTTCATTGGTTTTACCATAAAATTGGCCCGCTTTTGAACATTTCATAAATTGAAAATATTATTTGGTCTGTGGTCATTTGTTCCGGGAACAATATTAACCATTTACTGCGCAAAACCCCAAACATGAAGTTGCTCACCTCCTGTATATTCCTGCTTTTGTTCTACACCGGCCTGGCCCAGTTATCGGACCGGGAAATCATGGACCTGAAAACGGGGCGCAGGAAAGAGGACACCAGTTATATTTACTGGCTACCTTATGCTGAGAAAAAGAGCTTCCTGCTGATCCAGGCATCGAATAGCCAGATAAGCCATAAAGAGGAATTATCATTGGACTTTAAAATGAAGAAAGGTAGTAAGATCTGTGCCGCCCGTGGCGGCATCGTTACTTCGGCCCGTGGCGACAGTGATAAAGGCGGTCTCAAAGAAGAGAACCTGCATGATGGCAATTATATTATCGTCCAACATACCGATGGCAGCATTGCCAAGTACTGGCACCTGGAAAAAGATGGTGTATTTGTTAAGGTGGGTGATACGGTACAACAAGGACAAGTGATCGGCGCCTCCGGCAATACCGGTTATACAGCTTTCCCGCATTTACATTTCCAGATCAATGATGCCACAGGCCGGCAGATACTCACCCGGTTTTATACCCGCAGGGGCATTAAATACCTGCGCCCGGGCAACTGGTATAAGTGTGTGCACCCTTAAGCTTAAAAACAGGCAACGCTGTACGGATCTGTTTCAAACCATACAGCGTTGAACTTTAGTTATCGATTAATAAAACAGGGAATACTAGTTGAGCAGTTCGTTGACGGACTCATAAAGCTGGGCCCTGGTGAAAGGCTTTTCCAGGAAGATATCTGCTCCGTTTTCCAGCGCTACATCTTTGGCAGAAGCATCTATTCCGGATATCATAATAATCTTTGATGCAGGCGATCTTTCTTTAAAAAGACTGATGAAATCAATGCCGAAACCATCGGGCAGACGATTGTCCAATAAAATGATCGCTGGTTTTTCCTGTAGAAGATATTCCTCAGCTGCTGAAAGGCTTTGTACATGATCCACTTCCATTCCCTTTCCATCCAGCAGGATGTTGAGCAACAGGCACATATCGCCTTCATCTTCAATGATTAGCGCTTTCTTCACTTTGTTGTCTTGAGTTGTATTAGCAGTCATAACAAATGGGGTTTGGTTTGAGTACCGGAGTATATGAAAAAATCATACCGGGCGCTTGCCACCACAAATAAGTAAATTCACACCACAGGATGGTCATTACTGATCTGCCAAACCGAATTACAGCCTCATTACGCCCCGATCTCGCTCCCGCCACACAAACCCTTGCATCGCCCCTAGCTGCTCTTAAAACGCCTCCTGGCTACCTCTAACGCGAAAGCGCCATTTCTTTCGTCTTGGTTCTATTAAATTCCATGCCGGAAGGGGGAGCCTGGTGAAGTTGCCTGAACATGGCCTGCATATTTTCTCCGTATTGCCTACGCCCCTTAGAACAATGGCCCCTTTTCATTGAGCGGTCAGGCAATACGGAGGCAAGCCGTAGACCATGCGTAGGCCATGCGCAGGCCAATGGGGGGCCTTTAACTACCGTGGGAGGCCATTCGCCTGTCGCATTTGCCCCTTAAGAAAGGCATTCCAACACCTCCTGGATACTGTTTCAAGGGGGTAAGTTTGTGTTACAAAACAAAAAACGAATAGCTATGAATCAAAACGAACAAAAACTGGCCACCTGCCTGTGGTTTGACAACAACGCCGAAGAAGCGGTTCAATTCTATGCGTCTATTTTTAAGGATAACCTGCAACAGGGTGACATAATGCGCTGGCCAGAGGAAAAACCGGGTCATAAAGGCGCCGTATTGACCTCCACCTTTTACCTATACGGGCAGGAATTTGTTGCCCTGAATGGTGGTCCGGAATTCAAATTCACAGAAGCTGTTTCCATCATGGTGAATGCGAATACACAGGAAGAAATAGATGATTTGTGGGAAAAGCTATCCAAAGGCGGAGAAAAGAGTATGTGCGGCTGGCTGAAAGACAAGTTTGGCTTGTCCTGGCAAATTACACCACGTCTCTTACCGAAGCTATTAATGGATAAGGATCAAAAGAAAGCCAACAGTGTGATGAAGGTGATGATGGGAATGAGTAAGATCGTTATTAAAGACCTGCAAGCTGCCTACGATAATGCCTAACACCCTGTGCGGATAACCCGGACAGGCTGTGTTTTTTTAATGGTTACGGCGCATGGTGATAAATACACTAATTTAGTAAGCAATCAACCCACCATATGCCCCTAAAATGCTTGCTATTTGTTCTTGCTTCGCTGATCGTAACCCATTGTTATAGCCAGGATAATAATACGGAGATAAGAAAGTCAGTCGCCTCTTTTGTGGATGGCCTTACCGTTCTACAAAAGAAAAGGGCGCTGGTTGATTTTGCTGATACCATGCGTACTGAATGGAATAACCTGCCGGTGGGCCTGCGGCCCCGGGTAGGTATCAATATCGGCAGTCTCACTGATGTACAGCGAAAATCATTACACCGTATCCTTTCTGCTGCCTTAAGTTCACAAGGATACCTGAAAGCTACAGGTGTAATGCATATGGACAACCTGCTGAATATGTATTATGATACTTTGTTACAGCGGAAAGAGATCAACGAAGACCTGCACAGCAGGATGCGGGCGCTGCAATGGAGCCACCAGCAATTTTACCTGGCAGTGTTCAATCATCCTTCAGACAGCACCTGGGGTTTTAAACTGGAAGGCCATCACCTTTCGCTGAACTTTACCTTCCACCAACAGCAGTTGGCAGTTACCCCATTTTTCATTGGCAGCGATCCGGCTGAATATAGTATTTCAGATTATGCCGGCTGGCGTATATTGGGACAGGAAGAGGACCTGGGCGTTAAACTGATCTATTTATTGTCGCCGGCGCAGCAGCAAAAAGCTACCCTGAGCCAGGCGGTGCCGGGCGATATCATCACCTCCGCCGAGAGTGGCAAACGGCTGATCGATTATTGGGGTCTTCCAGGCAGCGCCCTGAATAAGCAACAACTGGAAGTATTGAAGCAGATCATCCGGGAATTTGTATTCAACATGGAATATGAAAAAGCGATGGTGGAATATGATAAGATCATCAAAGCCGGCATTGATAAAGTTTATTTTGGCTGGATCGGCCCTTATGATGAACACAAGGCGCATTACTTTGTACTCAATGGCCCTACTTTCCTGATAGAGTTTGACAACAGCGGATTCAATCACGAAGGCAATCATATTCATGCGATCTGGCGGGAAAAGAACAACGAATTTGGCGGGGATGTGCTGAAGAAGCATTACCAGGCTTCGCACTAGCCCAAGGCGGCTCGCGCCCTATTACTACTCAGCATGGAAAACAGGCAATTCATCTGCTTTTACGGCATTTAGGCGCTTCTTAACAGATCGCTGTTTACAATCACGCTTATTATTGCTGCTGAAATTGTAAACCCCACCCATGCGATCAAAATTATCCTTCACGATCCTGCTCTTGCTGAGCAGCCTGTTGTGTTTTTCACAGGATGCGGAAGTTACCGACATCACCAACATTACAAAAGTCACTATCCTAAGCCCTGGTATCGGCTATGAAAAGCGGATAGCCAAATACCAATCGCTCTACCTCCAGGGATTTTTAGATATATCCGGAGGGGTGGGTTATTCTTCCTCCCTGGGTTTTCTTTCTTTCCTTTATCTCGACCCCACCTTTTCGCTGGAATACCGGTATTACTACAATTTCCGCAGGCGGCAGGAACGCGGCAAGCGGGTGGCGATGAATAGCCTGAATTATATAGCGCCTTTTTTCAGGAGTAGTTTCCCCAGGAGAAATTATATCAACAGTTCCGGAGAGTTTGAGCGGAAGCGAAGAGCCATCTATGCCACCGGTGCTACCTTCGGCCTGCAACGTAATTTCAGGAGCCGCTTCAGTTTAGACATGAACATAGGTTTGGGTTATATGATCGAAGGCAGGTATACTGATGATGAAGGAATAGCGAGCTATAACAACAATCAATTTTATTTTCCCGGGCGTATCAGTTTTGGTATCTGGCTCAACAAAAGAAAATAAGGGAAGGGAGAAGGGAGCCAATCCGGCGCAACCGGTTGCACGGTGGCCGGTAGCTGGCAATGATAAAAAATGAATATCATTGTCTAAATTACCGGGATGAAAAAAACAGGCTTGCTCCTATTCTTTATTGGTGCGCTGGCGCAGTGTAGTACTGCCCAACAAAAGCCCAATGTGATCTATATTAAAATGAAGCAGTGACCTGGAGGCCACTGCTTCGGTATTAGCTGATCACATGGAAGGAAGTCCCTTCTGTTATGATTTTTTGCGTTTGCCGCCCTTGCCCCTTTTGGGTATCGGATAGGATGGCTTTTGCAGACCCGCCTCTACTTTATCATCACCGGCGGTGGCGGTGATCACCCACTCGTAATCCAGCTGGCGTTTGGTGAGGTTGGCTGCGATCACTTTGATCCGCACTTTATCGCCCATCCTGAACTTACGGCCACTGCGCATACCAGCCAGGCTGTAATCGCCTTCTATAAGACGGAAATCATCGTATTCCAGCAGGCTGTTGATGCTTACCAGCCCTTCGCATTTGTGTTCGATGGTCTCTACCCAGAATCCAAAGGCAGCTACGCCACTGATGACGCCTTCAAACTCATCGCCCAGGAAATTCTGAATGTACTCTACCTGCTTGTATTTATTGGCTGCCCTTTCAGATTCCATGGCACTGCGTTCTTTTTCGCTGCAGTGTTTGCATTTCTGCTCCATCTTCTTATCGGGCTCAATCTTTTCATTGAGGATATCAAACAACACACGGTGCACCATTACGTCGGGGTACCGGCGTATGGGTGAAGTGAAGTGGCAGTATTGTTTAAAGCCCAGGCCATAGTGACCGATATTTTCTGCTGTATAGATAGCTTTGGCCATGGTGCGGATGCCCAGTTGTTCCAACACATGCTGCTCCGGCTTGCCCTGTACATCTTTCAGCATCTGGTTGAAAGACCTGGCAATGCCTTCGGGTGATTTGGTATCAAACTCGTGGCCGTATTTACGGGCAAAAGCGGCAAAGGGCTCCAGCTTCTTTTCATCGGGAGTATCGTGCACCCGGTATGGGAAGGGAATCTCTTTTTTATTGAACTTGATCCTGGCAACGCTCTCTGCAACGGTTCGGTTGGCCAGCAGCATGAATTCCTCCACCAATTGATGGGCCTCTTTGCTTTCTTTGATCATGATGCCAATGGGCTTCCCTTTCTCATCCAGTTTGAAACGCACTTCCTGGGAAGAGAAATTAATAGCGCCTTTCCTGAACCGTGCTTTGCGAAACTTCTGCGCCAGGGTATTGAGAATAAGTACTTCATCTTTGTACAAACCTTCTTCTTTCTCAATGATCTCCTGCACCTGCTCGTAGGTAAAGCGATGATCGGAGTGAATGATCGTTTTGCCCAGCCAGTGTTGTTTTACATCGCCTTTGTCGGTGATCTGGAAGATGGCTGAAAAGGTGAGCTTGTCTTCTTTGGGACGCAGGGAGCACAATTCGTTGGATATCCTTTCGGGCAGCATGGGCAGTACCCTGTCTGGCAGGTACACGGAGGTAGCTCTTTCGTAGGCTTCCTTGTCCAGTGCGGTATCCGGTTCTACGTAATGGCTTACATCGGCAATGTGCACGCCGATCTCATAGTTACCATTCTTGAGTATGCGGAAGGAGATAGCATCGTCAAAATCCTTGGCATCTACGGGATCGATGGTGAAGGTGAGTGTTTCCCGCACATCCTTGCGGTTCTTGATCTCCGCCTGGGGAATGATATCGGGTATACGGGCTGTTTCTTCCAGTACATCATCGGAAAAGGCCAAGGGAAACCCGTTCTGCATGAGGATCTCCTTCATGGCAATGTCATTGTCATCGCCTGGCTGCATCACCTGCACCACTTCGCCTACAGGCTTTTTGTTGGGCTGCCATTCCACAATCCGTACGATCACCCGGTCCTTGTCTTTCGCCTCGTGGAGGCTGGTGAGGGGCACAAATATATCGGGCATGGGCTTGTCTACATCAGCAATGAAAAACGCAAAGGTCTTTCCCACTTCTATCCTGCCCATGAACTGGGTTTGCTTACGCTGTACTACTTCCACGATCTTGCCCTGCTGACGGCTGCTTTGCCGGCCACCGGTATTGACCACTCTTACACGCACGGTATCGCCATGGAGGGCTGTATTAAAATCGCCGGGGCGCACCAGTATATCACCGGCATTGTTGGGTATGACCACGTATCCTACTCCGGAACGGGTGATATCCAATACCCCTTTCAGGGAATCCTGATCAGTAAACCCTTTTTTCTTCTTAGGCTTGTTCTTACTCTTCTTTGATTGTTTCTTACTCATCGCAAGTGTTTAAGGCCTGAATGTAAATTCCTTAATGAATGTAGTGATTAAATCACTAAATACCTGTTCTTCGTTGAACAGGAACTGCACTTCTATCGGAATTACATACACAGGCAATTCTTTTAATTGTTGTTCAAATTTTACCAACCGTACAGCATCTTTTTCGGTGGTGAGAATGATCTTGTTGGTGGTTTGCATGTTGTCAAACCGTTTTACGATCTCTTTCAGATCATCAATGGAGAAGATGTGATGATCGCTGTACGGGATCTCATAGTAGGTTTTAGATACTTCCTGCAGGTACCTTTTGAGGGGGGCAGGATTGGCAATGCCACTTACCAGCAATACTTCCATGGAATCGTTCACCGGCAGCTCATTGCGGTGAAGGATATGGTAAGGTAGGCCATACCGTATGGCAGAAAAAAATACGTGCTGGTGTGGCAGGGGGCGTATTTCTTCCAGGATGGCCTTTCTTTCTTCCGGCGAAAGATCGGGCCGGCATTTGGTAACGACCAGTATATCGGCTCTTTTATAGCTGTTCTTCTCATCGCGCAGGTCACCGGTAGGCAGAAACCAGTCGCGGGTAAACAGGTTGCTATAATCCGTCAATACGATATTAAGACCTGCCTTCACAGTACGGTGCTGGAAAGCATCATCCAGCACGATCACCTGGGTACCGGGCTTATCATGGAGCAGCTGGGGAATGGCCACTACGCGCTCCTCTCCCACGGCAATACTCACTTCCGGGAATTTGAGGTGGAATTGCATAGGTTCGTCCCCTATTTCCAGGGCAGTGGTACCTGCACCGGCCAGGGCATACCCCCTGGTCTTGCGTTTATATCCCCTGCTTAATACGGCTACTTCCATATGGCTATGGAGGATCTTCAGCAAAAACTCTACCATGGGTGATTTACCGGTACCTCCGGCAGACAGGTTGCCTACGCAAATAACTGGCAGGTTGAAGGAAGATGATTTAAGAATATTCTTATCAAACATCCTGTTGCGCAACCATATTACAGCGCCGTAAACCAATGAAAAAGGGAATAATAATATTCGTATGGGCCGTAGCAGTGGAGCGTTAAAATTCATAATTACGATACGGTGTGATACAAAAGTTTAAAGGTACATCAAATTGGTTGATGTCCTCAATGCCCCGTACGGCTTCGAAAAAGGAGAATCCAACGCGTATGATATCATGGCGGCAACGGGCCAGGTAACGGTCATAATACCCTTTGCCATAGCCTATGCGGTAGCCTTTTTCATCAAATGCCACCAGGGGTACAAATATCATATCCAGCATTTCGGGCTCTATGATATGGCCGCTGATGGGCTCCAGTACATTGAACCTGTTCTTGATAAAAAGGCCTCCTCTTTGCACCAGGGAAGCTTCCATTTCGGAAGAATGTTCTTCAATGCGGGGCCAGGCAGTTTGCATGGAAGGATTTTGCTGTTTGAGCATATCCTCACAAACAGACACATCGAATTCACGCCTTGCCAGGAGGGGTGAAAAAGACATCAGGAACTTAACGGGTGGGAAGGATAACTTCTTAAAGTTAAACGCCATAAGGGCAGTTTGTTGCTGGAGATCTTCTTCGGGAATGTCCATCCTGCGTTGCAGGTATTCCTTTCGAACGGTTCTTTTTATCATAGAAATCCTTTCAGTCGCTTTTGAAGGGTGGCCGCTTGCGCCTCGATAAATTTTCCGTCTGCTGCTTTCGTATAAGGTACAGATGCTATCAGTGGGTAGTTGCTCCAGTGTACGATCTCTTCTTCGTAGTGAAGATACTGGTCATTGAATATCCATCCCAATACCGGCAAATTCATCTCCCTGCACACACGGGCGGTTAATAATGAATGGTTAATACTCCCCAGGTAATTGCGACTTACCAAAATAACGCCAGCTCCCAGGGCCTTTACAAGGTCTGCCACAAATTCCGATCCGTTCAACGGGACCAATAATCCTCCGGCGCCTTCGATGATCAAATTACGACTAATTGGTGGAACCTGCTCACAAATTTTTTGAATAGAAATGGTAATACCTTCCTCCCTGGCGGCAATATGCGGGGATGCGGGCATCTTCAGTTTGTATACTTCGGGATGTATAACCGATGTAGTATCCGTTAGCGCATGGCGCACATATTCGCTGTCGGTGCCTTCCTCGTAACCAGCCTGAATGGGCTTCCAGTAATCCGCCTCCAGGGCTTTGGTCACTATGGCTGAGATGAGGGTCTTACCTACGCCGGTGCCGATACCGGTAATGAATATCTTGTTCATAGCTGCGGTTGTTCAGCCACGAGCCACGAGCTGCGAGCTGCGAGCAAATACAGCAACATGTGCCTAAAAGCTCGTAGCTCGAAGCTCAAAGCCCGAAGCTATTCTTTACTTATTTACAAAAATGCTGAAAATAGTGGTTCCGTAGTTGCGGGCAGTAACAAAGAGGGGATAGTTCTCGTACTTATTGCGGGGTGTATGTTCCAGTACAAACCAGCCACCAGGCTTCAGCAATTGCCTTTCCACCACTTTTTTGGGCAGCTCATCAATAGTGGTGAGGGCATAGGGCGGACCGGCAAATATAAAATCAAACTGTTCGGTGCACTGGTCCAGGAATTTAAACACTTCCATTTTGATGACCTTGAAATTGGTGAGCTTCAGGTCCTGGGCTGTTTTCTTAATGAACTCATACATCACGGGATCTTTCTCTACGATGGTACAATCTTCGGCGCCGCGGGAAGCCAGTTCATAACTGATGCTGCCGGTGCCGCCGAATATGTCGAGTGTTTTGAGGGCCTCAAAATCCAGGTTATTCTGCAGGATATTAAAAAGACCTCCTTTGGCAATATCGGTCGTAGGACGTGTATGCGGCATATTAGCCGGTGGATTGATACGTCGTCCTCCCAATTCGCCACTGATTATACGCATAAGGCCATGTTCAGCAAGGGTGAAAAATAGTGCGCCGGATAGGACTCAAATGCTTCATGCAGGCGTGAGCTTTCAGTGATTTCCTCCCATTCAAGGTGGAGGAAATACTTGAACAACTCCTGGTACAGGATGGATTGCTCATCCAGTAAGCCTGATATTTTCAGTATGACCTGTTCATTGTCAAGATCAAACCTGTTGCACAAGGCCAGCAAATGATAAGATACGTCATCGGGGGTATCGTACTGGTAGGTTTGTATCAGTTGCAGGGCATGCTTCTTAAACACAGCTACAATGATCCTGTCGGAAGCTACTATCACTTTCAATACGCCATCGCCGGATGATTCTTTTTCAATACCGGAAAGCATGATGGTATAGTAGTGCCAGTATTTGCCGGCGGCAAATTTGTGCTGCATCAGGGCATGGGCTTCCCGGGGAATGCGGTAAATATTATAGACGTTCCAGCCGGGTATCTTTTCGCTCAGCAGCAATCCTTTGTGGGCATTGCCAAAAACCAGTTCGGTCACCGGTTTATTCAGTTCAATATGAAAGAGTTTTTCCGGCAACAGGTTGCTATCAGTATAATGATAAATAACGAATGCCTCGCGGTAGGAAAGCTGCAACAATTCATCACCGGCGAGTATCTCCTGCAATGCTTCCATCACCGGCTTGCCAGGCATAAAATCGAGGTTGTATTGACGCAGGCCCATAAAACGCTGCTCCTGCTTGTTGTACAACACATAACTAAAAACCTTTTCACCCACTTCCATGAGTAACAGGCTGTTCTGCATTTCTTCCTGCCGGGCATTTTCCGGAATAATATCAAATGTTGCTTTCAGCATATTATTTAGAGGTGCAATAATACACGAATTATACCAATTACACGCATGACGGCCTCCTGCAATGTGGGGAGGGCCATTTGCCGGTAATGAATTAAATTTGCAGGTTCTACAACAGCACCATGAGGATTGGGGGGTAGTTAATAAAGTTATGGCCACAGTTATACCGAATGATTTAAGGGTAGAAGTTTCCAACCGACAGATACTGAAGATCGCCTTGCCGATCAGCTTTGCATTGCTAGTACCGCAGATCAATTTCATCACCAACAACATTTTCCTGGGGGGCCTGGGGGAACAGGAACTGGGTACAGCCGGCCTTACGGGGGTATATTACCTCATTTTCGCAGCGATTGGTTTTGGCCTGAACAATGGGTTACAGGCATTGATCGCCCGCCGGGCAGGGGAAAACCGCGTGGATGAGATCGGAAAGCTGTTTTCGCAAGGAGTACGGATCGCGCTCATCATTGCTGCCATTGGCATTGCGCTTACCTTTTTGGTGGCGCCCACTATATTGAAGTATTCGCTGCACGATCAAAAGGTATTGCAGCAATCTGTGCACTTCCTGTACATCCGCATCTGGGGCCTGCCCTTCCTGTACATCTACCAAATGCGCAATGCCCTGCTGGTAGGCACTAACCAAAGTAAATACCTGGTGATCGGCACGCTGGCGGAAACAATAGCCAATATATTCTTTGATTATACATTGATCTATGGCAAACTGGGGTTCCCGGCAATGGGTTTTAACGGGGCAGCTATCGCCTCGGTCATCGCAGAGGCCACGGGCATGCTGGTGGTATTTGCGGTGATCCATCGCAAAGGGATCAGCAAACGTTTTTCGCTGTACAAGCATTTTGGTTACCAAAAGGATATCTCCAAACTAATACTGGTACAATCTTCTCCGCTTATTTTCCAACATGCCATCAGTGTGATCAGTTGGATATTCTTCTACATATTGGTAGAGCGACATGGCTATTCACAAGGACATAGTAACCGCGACCTGGCGATCTCCAATACGATGCGTAACCTCTTCGGCTTTTTTGGGGTATTCACCTGGTCATTTGCGGCTACTACCAATACGATGGTCAGCAATGTGATTGGTCAGGGCAGGAAGGACCTGGTGATATCACTGGTTCAGAAAATTGTACGCATCAGCTTCTGCATAGCCCTTGTCATCGCCCTATTGCTGAATTTCTTTCCGCATGTACTGCTCTCCGTTTATGGACAGGATGCCTCCTTTGTAACAGATGCCATTCCCGTGGTACGGGTGGTTTCGAGCGCCCTGGTGTTGATGTCATTTTCTACGGTATGGCTGAATGCAGTAACCGGCACAGGCAACTCTACGGTAAACCTGGCCATTGAAGCAGCAGCCATTACGCTCTATTGCTGCTACATTTACCTGGTACTGGAAGTATTCAAATGGTCCATCACCTGGGGCTGGATGTCGGAATGGCTGTACTGGACTACCTTGTTCTCACTTTCCTACTGGTATATCCGGAGCGGGAAGTGGAAGAAAAAGGAAATTTAAACATCATACTTCTTGTGCATGGTAATGCCCAGCTTGCCCTGGATGTTCTCGATGGGAGGTTCCAACTTGTAGATGGAGATGATGATCTCGGTGGAGAAGGGATATTGATGTTTGAGTTTGCGGATAATGCCTTCGGCTACTTTCTCGAGCAAGGGAGTTGCTACCTTCATCCGTTGTTTTACGATGTCAAATACATCCACATAATTGATGGTATTCTTCAGGTCGTCGAACTTAACGTGGCCCTCATCATACGTTATTTTCAGGCTCACTTCGTAAAGGCTTCCTGTTTTTTGTTCTCCTTCATAAAGACCGTGATACGCCTGTAACCGAATGTTGTGTAACTCAATCGTAACCATAAGTGAAATTTGGACCCCGTCTTTTCGGGACGGGGCCAAATTAGAAAGAAGTAAGGAATTGTAATATTATTTTTTCGGTATCACAGAAAGCATTGTTACCCAAGCGGCCAGGGAGGATCAGACCAGTCCTTTGGCCGATAAATAACGTTCTGCATCCAGGGCAGCCATACAGCCGCTACCGGCAGCCGTTACAGCCTGGCGGTATATCTTATCCTGCACATCACCGGCTGCAAAAACACCTTCTATATTCGTTTTGGAGGTACCGGGAATGGTTTTGATATAACCGGCTTCATCCATATCGATCACTCCTTTAAAGATGGTGGAATTGGGCTCATGGCCGATGGCTACAAAGAAACCACTGATGGCAATGGTTTGCTTTTCGCCGGTCTTGATATTCTTAATGCGAACAGCATCTACTTTGTTCTCGCCCAGCACTTCATCTGTTTCGGTATTCCAATATACTTTGATATTGGGGGTAGCCAGCACCCTGTCCTGCATTACTTTAGAGGCACGCATGGAATCACGACGCACAAACATATGCACGGTAGAAGCCAGCTTGGACAGGTAAAGGGCTTCCTCGGCAGCTGTATCGCCAGCGCCCACAATGGCTACTTCCTTGGTGCGGAAGAAAAAGCCATCACATACAGCACAAGCGCTCACCCCAAAACCATTGAGGCGCTCTTCACTTTCCAGGCCCAGCCATTTGGCGGAGGCGCCGGTAGCAATGATCACGGCATCTGCTTCTACCAGCTTTTCATCATCGATCCACACTTTATAGGGCTGTTGAGAAAAATCAACCTTTGTAGCCAGTCCAAAGCGAATATCAGCGCCCATGCGGGTAGCCTGCTTTTCGAAATGGATCATCATTTCAGGGCCTTGAACACCATCGGCATAACCCGGATAGTTTTCCACCTCGGTAGTAATGGTTAATTGACCGCCGGGCTGAATACCCTGGTACAATACGGGCTTCATATTAGCCCGTGCTGCATAGATAGCGGCTGTATATCCTGCCGGTCCGGATCCTATAATCAAACAATGTACTTTTTCGCTTTCCATAAATCTGTATTCTTAAAGAAAATTTGACAAAATAACGCCAAAACTGTTAACAATGCGTCAAGTCAGTTAAGACCTTAATTCACTGTGTATAACCTTGCGTATAGTAAAACAGTTAATCAGTTGAAAAGTTGACAGGGGGTGAGACCACCTTTCAACCCTTTAACTTGTCAACCTGTAAACCTATCACCGGGGGATCACCAGGGTAGAATACTGCACGGCGTAGCCGCCAAAATAGCCCAACCCGCCTCCTTGTATATTGCTGAGCACTTTAACGGGAGAAGAAAAGGGATTGCCAATACTGGTGTAATTGTACTCCATGGTGCGCCAGAAATCGAAGGTTGCTTTGTCAATATTACACAACTTCACACTCACCACATCGCCCCGGTTGAAGAAGGCATAGTCTTCCAGGTCGATGGACTCATTCCTGTCTACACCATGCTCCACCTGTACCTCATAGGTTTTCCCATCTACGATCTGGTCATCAAACACGGAATTGAGCCCTGGCAGGAAAGGGTCTCCATTGGACTGGGTAAAATACCGGATATAATTACCAAAACCGGGGGGATCGGTGGTGCGCCCCATGATAATGACCTTGCCGGTATCGGGATTACTGGGTGCAGGCAGCCACCAAAGAGAATCAAAGGTTTTGGTAAGGTTGGGAATGGTAGTTACGGCGGTATATTCTTTCCCACCGGTTTTTACCTGCAGGGAATAGCTTTTGTTGAATTCTCCGGGGAAAGCGGTGGCCAGGTTGGCGGAGTCGATGGAATAGTAATAGACGGTATAGCCATTATTGGCTGGTAAAGCATATTCTTTGAGGCGGTGGGTCTTGCTGCCATTTGAAATATTGATCTCGGCCTGGTGAATAAAGGAGGCGGCCAATGAATCGGGTGATATTTTGCTAAAATAATGGAGGCTATGGGAAAGAATGACGATGGGCGGCTGCCCGTTCTCAATAGTGGCTTCTATCACCACAGCCGGCTCTGCATTGCGGGGTGTAAAAGAAATAGCCTTTTCGCAGGACACCAAGGTTCCTACCAGGAGTATTACCAGTACCAGGCGCTTGAGCATACCTTATAAAGATAGAATAGAATGGCAACAAAAAACCCGGCTGGCTTTCACCATACCGGGCTTTTATGTTGATTAACGTACTATACTAACCTAAATATGCTTTGAGCGCGTTGCTGTAACGGGCTTTCTGTAAACGTTTGATCGCTCTTTCCTTGATCTGACGGATACGTTCTTTGGTAAGATCGTATTTCTGACCGATCTGCTCAATGGTAACACCATTTTCGCCATCCAGGCCAAAATAAGCGTTTACGATCTCTGCTTCACGGGGGCTGAGGGACTTCAGTACCCGGCGGATCTCATTGCGCAGGGAGTCTTTCATCACATCATCATCGGTATCATCGCCACCTTCGAGGAGGTCGCCCATGGCCACATCTTCTGCTTCATGCACAGGGGCATCGAGGGAAGTGTGACGGGTATTGCTCTGGAAAATATTGTTGATCTCGGTTTCGCTCATTTCAAGTAACTCGGCCAGTTCTTCGGTGCTGGGCTCGCGCTCATGCTCCTGTTCGAAAGCCATATAAGCTTTGTTGGCCTTATTATAAGTTCCGATCTTATTTTGAGGAAGGCGTACGAGACGACCCTGTTCGGCCAAAGCCTGCAGGATAGACTGACGGATCCACCAAACGGCGTAAGAGATGAATTTAAAACCTTTGGTTTCATCGAAACGCTGAGCAGCTTTGATCAGACCGAGGTTACCCTCGTTGATCAGATCACTGAGGGATAAGCCCTGGTGTTGATACTGCTTAGCCACGGATACCACGAAACGTAGGTTAGCCTGTACTAACTTATCCAATGCTTTCTGATCGCCCATCTTGATCCGTTGGGCGAGTACAGTTTCCTCTTCAGGAGTGATCATTGGAATTTTAGAGATTTCCTGCAGATATTTCTCTACTGCCTGCGAGTCGCGATTAGTTATCTGGGTAGCAATTTTGAGCTGTCTCATATCAAATTTCTAAGTAATAAAATAACTGTTTCAGGGCAGGGTACAGTATCAACAATAAATAGACTGAGAAAGTTCAGGGCAGGTTGCAAATCAACTGCAAATGAGCTGTTAATGTGTCCGATCCGTCCAGAACCGTCTGCAAAAATAACACGCAATCCCGAAATCTCATAGCTTTTGTGGATAAAAACAAAGCTGTGGAGGGTATACTTCGGATTGAATGTCAGCACAAACGATTGTCCATAGGGGGTGATAGTAAGCTGTAATCTGCGCCAACACTACTATAGACGCCGTAACTATTCAATTCCTGTGCGCAATAAAAAAAGCTCAAATTAATTGTGGATAACCCTTAAAAAAAGATTTTGTAACTAAGAAAATAGTTATAGATTTGGGGTACAACTAAATTCTTAGTTATGAAACCACTCACCAAAGCAGAAGAACAGGTTATGCTGGTCGTATGGGACCTGGGCCAGGGCTTTTTAAAGGACATTATGGAGCATATCCCGGAACCAAAGCCCCATTCCAATACGGTGGCTACGCTGTTAAAAATCCTGATAGAGAAAGAGTTTGTGGAATATGAGGTGCAGGGCCGTAATAACCTGTACAAACCCAGGGTGAGTAAGGCGGCTTATGGCCAGAAAAGTGTTAACCAGCTGGTGAAGGGATATTTTGAAGGTTCTCCCGCAAAGCTCGTGTCGCAATTTGTGAGTGACAACAAACTGAGCCAGGAAGAGCTGCAAAAACTGCTGGAACAGATCAAAAACGCCCAAAACAACCAATAACCCCAAAACAACCAATATGCTCATTTTATCCTACCTGGGGAAGATGGTGCTTTGCTCCGGCATCCTGCTGGGCTATTACTGGCTTTTCCTGCGCAACAGGCGTTTTCACCACTACAACCGGTTTTACCTGCTGGCTACCCTCCTGCTTTCTTTTGTGTTGCCTTTGTTCAAGATACCGGTGTTTAATGAAGCTACCGACACCCTGAACCAGGTGGCCTACCAAACGGCCAGGGCGGTTACCTTGCAGCCATTCGTACAGCAGGTAGCTATACCGGTACAGGAAACTTCCTCCTTTTTTACGCTTACGAACTTACTATGGGTATTGTATGGCACCGGCGTACTGGTATTGCTGGTCATACTGGGGCGTTCTATATGGCATATCCGCAAAATAGCGAAACGCTACCCCTATGAAGTGGTGGAGAGAATAAAGTTTTACCAGACTCATGAACCGGGTACTCCTTTTTCCTTTTTCCGGTCTATTTTCTGGAATAAGGAATTGAACCTCACCAGCCCGCAGGAACAACAGGTATTCCGCCATGAGTTATTCCATGTACAGGAAAAGCACAGCGCCGATATAATGCTGGCCGAATTGATCACAGCCGCAGCCTGGTTTAACCCCTTCTTTTATCTCATCAAAAAAGAATTGAAGGTCATTCATGAATTCCTGGCCGATCAATTTGCAGCTTCTGAGAGCAATCACTATCAATATGCCGAACTGCTGGTACAGCAGGTAATGACCAGCCGCAAACTGTCTGTCTCCCATCACTTTTTCCAAAACCAGCTGAAAAGACGGATTGCCATGATCACGCAACTCAATCAATCAAAATATGGCTATTGGAGCCGGGTAATGGTATTGCCCATCCTGGTGGTGCTCTTCTTATCGGTGAGCCTGCACGCCCAGGAACGGAAACGGGATAAGGGCAATACTGAACGGACAACAGCCAATGTAAAGGGGGAAGAGCCGGTGGTTCCCCATGAAGTTTACGAAGAAATTAAGAAGCAGGGCCAGGTGGTGGTAGGTGAAGTACTGAGATTACCTGTTGCTCAATTCAGGGAACGCATCCATAATGAAGGCAGCGAGCTCGATGTATCGCTGGTTACTAACTGGTGGGTAATAGAGATAGAGAAAAGAGATAAAAAATACAAGAGCTATGCAAAAATCCCAGATGTACAGAAAGGATTTGAACGGGCACTTGTCGAAAATATAGCCGAACAAAAGTATCTGCTGATCAAGAAGATGAACAAGATGCAAAGTACTGGCTATAAAAGCAGGTTGCCCCGGGAATTAGAGTTGCAGCTCCTGGACGAATATGTGAAGGGATTGGAAGAGGAGGGCCTAAGCCTGTTACAACAGCTCAATGAGATTAAAAACAACCAGCCATGATACTTATAACGTACCTGGGAAAAATGGTGCTTTGCTCCGGCATCCTGTTGGGTTATTATTGGCTTTTCCTGCGCAACAGGCGCTTCCACCATTACAACCGGTTTTACCTGCTGGCTACGCTGGTATTGTCCATTGTATTGCCATTTATCAGGATACCGGTATTCGAAGACCCCGGCATGCTGAACCAGGTAGCTTATAATACAGCCAGGATTGTGACACTGCCACCGGTAGCGCAACCGGAGGGTAAACCTCTGGAGGAACTGCAGTCTTCCACTTTGTTTACACTCTCCAACCTGTTGTGGCTGCTGTACAGTATTGGTCTGGTATTTCTATTATATACCCTTGTACGCGGCCTGTGGTATATCCGGAAAATATCGAGACGTTATTCCTTTGAAGTAGTGGAAAAATTAAAGTTCTACCAAACCCGGGAACCGGGAA
This sequence comes from Paraflavitalea soli, assembly GCF_003555545.1. GTDB lineage: Bacteria > Bacteroidota > Bacteroidia > Chitinophagales > Chitinophagaceae > Paraflavitalea > Paraflavitalea soli. The sequence goes on from NZ_CP032157.1 coordinate 3,765,099, forward strand.
CGCCTTTTTCGTTTTTCCGCTCCATCTTCTGGAATGATCAGCTGAATTTCAACAGTGCACAAGGTCAACAGATCTTCCGCCATGAATTGTTTCATGTGCAGCAGCAGCATACGGCTGATATATTACTGGCAGAGGCAATCACGATGCTTGGATGGTTCAACCCCTTTTTCTACCTCATTAAAAAGGAACTGAAAGCCATTCATGAATTCCTGGCGGATCAATATGCAGCCTCGGGCAGCAACCAGTACCAATATGCAGAACTACTGGTGCAGCAGGTGCTGACCTATCGTCAGCAATCGTTGCCGCATCACTTTTTTCAAAATCAATTAAAAAGACGCATTGCTATGATCACTCAACTCAACCAATCCAAATACGGATACTGGAGCCGGGTAATGGTATTACCTGTGTCGCTCCTCTTGTTCTTTTCGGTAACCTTATATGCCGGGCAGCAAAAAGAAAAGCAAGCCGGATCTCCTGATAACACTACTGTTGTGAACCAGGAAAATGACGTTTACCGTACGGACACCACACCCACCCTTAAGCTGAAAGCAGCCAAAGAGGCCCTAATGGAACAGAACCGCAACCAACAGCTCTTGTTCGAAAAAATACAGCAAGACAACATGGAGAAAAAATTGCAGGAATTAAAATACGAGGCGGAACTGAGAGAAAGAATTAAGGATTCTGTAATGTATTATAACGATAATAAAGAGCAAGCGTACCACAACAAAGAAAAAATGTTCTATGAAGAAAAGGTAAAAGGAACGGAGCTCGAAAAGATCCGTGCCAGGCAGGAAGTGCTGACACAAATTTTAAAGAAGAAAGAGACACAGGCAGATAAAAACATAAATACCCTCTTGCAAAAGGAACTGCAGGAATTGAAGGTCCAGGAAAAGGTATTGCAGGAAAAGGACTATACAGAGAAGGCCGCCAAAGACCACGTGTATGACCAGGCATTAAAGACGGAAGGAGATATAGCCCTCGTACTGCAAAAGAAAGCAGCGGAGCAGCTTGAGACGCATGTGGCTAAAGAGACCAAGATGCAATATGAAAGAGCGGAGCTCCAGCAAAAGCAAAAAGTAGATGCGCTTAAGTTGCAGCTCGAAAAGGAACAAGCCTTACTGGAAGCAGCCCAAGCGCGGAAGAAAGAAAGACTGGAGTTTGACCAAATAGAGCTGGCCAAAAACCCCAGGATGCTGTATGCTGAAGACACGGTACAAAAAACAATTATCCGCTTTTTCAATAAGAACTTCCGGTATCCGGTGGAAATGCTGGATCATGGCGGAGAAGGATCGATCTGGTATGCTGTTTCACTGGATGAAACAGGTAAACTGAAGGATTATGAAATATACCCATCGGCGCCGGCTGCTGCGCAAGGCCATGTGCAGCCTATTGTGATCGTAGGATTTGTTCATAAAGACAAGGTGCCGGGTTCTCCATTAAGCGAAGAAAGGATCAGGGAGTTGATGAATGCGGAAGTAAAGAACCTGTCAGCAAAAAACGCTTCTATCTTTGGTCCTCATACAGTAACCCCCGGCCGTTATTTTTATAAAGCGACTTTCAGGCTTGAAAAAGGGAAATAATATCCCAACTATTCATGACGCGTAATAACGAACTTACCTTGTCGAGAATGATGCGTCCGGAAATGCGCACACGCTGTATCAAAACCGATCACTTATCCAGTAATTATTATTGTCATAACTACTGGTTTTCAGTGATTAGCAAAGTGGCACACCGCTTGACTCGAAATGAATGGCATATACCACTATCTACTTCAAAACATTACTTTTTTTCTATACGCAAGTTAACCTTCGTTAACTACGGGGCGGGTTTCCACCTGCCCCTCCTTATTTATTCAATTTACTGAAAAAAAAGGACGTTTCTGTTCTTATTGTATAAGCTGCCATTAACAACTCCCACACATAAACTAATTAAGTATGAAATACCTGTTTCTAATGATATGCTCATTGAGCATGTTAATGGTCCGTGCGCAACAACAAGTGACCATCAATGCCAGGGTCACGGGCCTGAAAGAAGGCGATAAGGTCTTCCTGATCTCCAATCATCAGGACTGGCGCGATTCAGCATTGGTAAAAGATGACCGGTTTCAGTTCAAGCTGTCCGTACCGGAAGGCAGCGCCTATACCATGCAGCTTACGCGCGCCTATCTTGACGGCCAATTCCGGGAGTTCTACCTGGAAGAAGGTACACTCAACCTGGAGATCAAACAGGGGGTATTTTACAACTGTCGTATTTCAGGAGGTTCTTTTGCAAAAGATCAACAGGATTTTTATACGCGCATAGACCAGCTCAATTTTCACCAAAAGATAGCAGTCAATGGTAAAAAATTACAGGAAGCTCAAAAAAATAAGGATACAGCTACCCAAACTGTACTCGAAAAGGAGTGTAAACAACTCCTTGCCTTGCGGAATTCGGCCGCCCAACAATGGGCCGTTCAACACAGCAGCTCTCCCGTGAGCAGCTTTGCCCTGTATAGCCTTGGTATGCCCAACAATATGCAGCAAATGGAAGAATTGCTGAACAAGCTATCCACTGCTGCCAGGAATAATGCACCGGGCAAGTACTTCCAGCAAAAAGTAGAAGCATGGAAAGCTACCGCGATCGGGAAAATAGCCCCGGACTTTGTACAAAATGATACAGCCGACAAGCCGGTGACCCTACAGGATTTTCGCGGTAAATACGTATTGATCGATTTTTGGGCAAGCTGGTGTGCTCCCTGCCGCGCAGAGAATCCCACTCTCATAGCGGCCTGGCAGAAATACAAAGACAAGAACTTTACGATACTCAGTGTTTCCCTGGACGATAAAAAGGAGCCTTGGTTAAAAGCTATTCAAAAGGATCAGCTTCCCTGGACGCATATCTCCGATCTCAGATCCTGGGATAATGCAATTGCCCGGCAATATGGTATTGGGTCTGTACCCGCCAATTTATTGCTAGATCCGGAAGGCAGGATCATAGCCAAAAACCTCCGGGGAGAAGGGCTGGAAAAACAACTGGCAGCCACACTCCATTGATGGGTTATCATCGTATGGTGTGCAACTGCCAGACTGTATTAACAGATGAGTTGTTTAACTAAAATATGATCTCTTCACCGGCGGTCCTGAGTACCAGTTCTTTTTTGGTACCGGCCTCTACCCTACCCACGATCTTTGCTTCAATGCCCAGGGCTTCTGCCGCTTGTATTATCGCGGCGGCAGATGCTTCTGGCGTAAATACTTCGAGGCGGTGGCCCATATTGAATACCTGGTACATTTCGCGCAGGTCGCTGCCGGAAGCTTTTTGAATGATCTTGAATATCACCGGTGGTTCAAACAAGTTGTCCTTTACAATGCGGAAATCACCGGGCAGGTATTTCATGCATTTGGTTTGCCCGCCGCCACTGCAATGGATCAACCCATGAATGGCATCAAAATGCTTGTTGAACAATTCTTTTAGCAAAGGAGCATAAGTACGGGTGGGACTTAACAAGAGCTGGCCAATCGTAAGCTGCGAGCTCCCGCTATGGCGGGACAAGTTGTGAGTTGTGAGCTGCGAGCCAGCCTCCAGGTCGTAACCTGCATCTTTTAAAGAATCGGTCATTTTGTGTGGCCCGATATAGACCACCTCATCACTCAATGAGTTTTCGTATGATTCCTTGAATTGCTGTGCATAGAATTTGCCGAGCACATCGTGCCGGGCGCTGGTAAGGCCATTACTGCCAATACCGCTGTTGTAAGTGGTTTCATAAACGGCTTGTCCATAGCTGGCAAAACCTACAATCACATCACCAGGCTGGATCTTTTCGTTGGTCACCAGTTGTTGTTTGGGCCAGCGGGCAGTCATGGTTCCATTTACTGCAATGGTGCGCACCACGTCGCCTACATCGGCAGTCTCTCCGCCCAGGAAATGGATATTGACACCGTATTGTTTTAATTCATCAAAGAATTCCTGTGTGCCATTGATGATCACTTCCAGCACTTCACCTGGTACGCGCGATTTATTGCGGTCGATGGTAGAGGAGAAAAGCAGGTTATCGTGAATACCTACACAAAGCAGGTCATCGAGGTTCATTACAATGGCATCCTGGGCAATGCCTTTCCAAACGGAAATATCGCCCGTTTCCTTCCAGTAGAGATAAGCCAGGATACTTTTGGTACCGGCGCCATCGGCGTGCATCAGGTTGACTGCATTGTTATCGCCCGTGAGGTAATCGGGGTATATTTTGCAAAAAGCGTAGGGATATAAACCCTTATCCAGTTTCTCGGTAGCCTTGTGAACTTCTTCTTTCTGAGCAGACACGCCCCGCTGTGAATATAAACTCATGGGGGCAAAACTAAGAAAGAAGTCCGGAAGTTGGAAAAGTCCGAGAGTCGGAAAGCTGAAAATACAGGCCTGGAAAGCGTGAAAAGTCCGGGCTTACGGCCTTTCAGACTATGGAATTTCCGGACTTTCAGAGTATTTTCGCACCGCATTTATGAAAGTTTACCATTCTACAGACAATATACCTGCCTTTAACCGGGCGGTGCTCACCATAGGTACATTCGACGGGGTACACCTGGGGCATTGGCAAATACTGGAGCAATTACAGGAAGAAGCCCGGCGGATAGGCGGAGAAACGGTCATTATCACGTTCCATCCGCACCCCCGCAAAGTGGTTTCGGCTGAACAGCCTGCTTTTCACCTGCTCAATACGATTGAGGAAAGGATTGAATTGCTGGAAAAATGTGGTATTGATCACCTGGTGATCGTACCCTTTACCGCTGATTTTGCGCAGCAGACGCCGGAGGCCTATATAGAGCATTTTTTGATAGAAAAGTTCCATCCGCATACGATCATCATCGGATACGACCACCGCTTTGGACAGGGCCGTACAGGCAATTATAAACTATTGGAAGTCTATAGCGCGCGTTCAGGCTTCCGGCTAATGGAGATACCGCCGCATGTCATTGACGAGAATACAGTGAGCTCTACACGCATCAGGCAGGCCATCCTGGAAAGCCGGATCGAACAGGCCAATAGCTTACTGGGCTATGATTTCTTTTTCGAAGGCACGGTAGTGGAAGGTAATAAACTGGGCAGGGTGTTGGGCTATCCCACCGCCAACCTGCGCATGGAAAACGAGGAAAAACTGGTACCGGGCAATGGCATCTATGTGGTGGAAGCGGAGATCATGGATCGTGAATCGGCAATCGGCAATCGGCAATCTTTTGATTCGCCGATCGCTCTCCCGGGAACCATCAAAGGCATGATGAGCATCGGCATACGACCTACTATCACGGATAACAGGCGAACCATCGAGGTAAACCTGTTTGACTTCAATACCAACATCTATGGACGTACGCTTCGGGTATACGTAAAGAAATACCTGCGGGCGGAAGAAAAGTTTGATGGCCTGGAAGCACTGAAGGAGCAACTGGCCAAAGACAAGGAAGACACGCTTCATTATTTTGGCCTTAATTCATCATCTTAGCCACCATCTCTTTCAACAGGGAAGCGTCTGATGTACCCACATCATTCACACCAATGCTTTTGAGGTTGTATTGATGTAATAATAGCAAGGCGCTTTCAGTACCCCCGTACCCGTAATTTTTTGCGGTAAGCAGGTAGTCTTTCACAAACCAGGCATTAACACCGATATTCAGCGCAATTGTTTTATCATCTTTGGCAGTCTGCCCAAAGATCATATAGGTTTTACTGAACAGGTTGTACAGGGCGGGCAATACCAGCTGGATAGGCGCTGCTTTGGGATTAGCCTCAAAATACTGGATGATGCGCATGGCTTTGGCAAGGTCCCTGGAAGCAACGGCGCTTTGCAGTTCAAATGGGTTGTATTCCTTGCTTACACCTACATATTTTTCAATATCATCTTCGGTAATATTCTTGCGCTCGCCCAGGTTCACCAGCATCTTATCGATCTCATTGTTGATGCGGCTAAGGTCATTCCCAATATGGTCCACCAGGAGCAACAAAGCTTTCTGAGACATGGAATAACCTTTTGACTGCACCAGTTCGTTGGTCCAGTCGGGCAGCTGGTTATCATACATCTTTTTGGTTGTAAGCATCTCCCCTTTTTCTTTGAGGGTCTTTGCCAGCTTGCTACGGCCATCTACTTTTTTTTCTTTATATGATACAACGAAGATGGTAGACTTTAAAGGATTCTCTATATAAGGTTCCAATTTGTCAATATCCCGCATTTGCTGGGCTTCTTTTAACAATACGACCTGCTTGTCTGAAAACATGGGATACCGGCGGCATGCATTGATGATATCAGGCCAGCTGGCGTCCTTACCATAAAATACAGTGAGGTTAAAACCAGCCTCCGCCTCACTCAGGATATGGTGCTCGGCATAGTTAACAACCTTATCAATAAAGAAATCTTCCTCTCCTTCCAGCCAATAGATAGGTTTAAATTGCTTTTTCTTCCAATCAGATAGTATTTTTTCAGCAGACATGGGGACGTAGAATATTTGAAATTGGTGCAATATTACACCAAAAAAGGTCTTGTTTGGGGAGTAAATATACACAGCTATAACACAATACTATACTACATTTCAGCGTTTTTCACCCCGCCATTCCACCTCCCTTTGGGAAATTCTGGCATGGTTTTGGACTAACCCATTATCGTAAACCTAATAAAGGGGTTAGAACCCAAATTTTAAACTTTTGAAAACACATATTAACTATGAGCACAACCAATTATCCATCAGCTAGTCCTCAAAATCAGCCTCCTAAAAAGGATTCTAAAAATCTGATCATCGGTCTGTTGGCCGTTGGTATCCTTGGTACATGGGGTTATTTTCTGTGGGACAAAAACAAATCTGACCAACAGATCACTTCTCTGCAAACTCAATATGTTGCAGTAGATTCTTCCAAGAATGAATTGCAAAAGAGCTTTGATGCAGCGGTTATCCGCCTGGATTCACTGACCGGTTATAACAATGAACTGGAAGGTAAATTAAGCGAGCGTAACAGCGAGATCCAGAAGATGAAAAATAACATCGCTGCCAAACTGAAAAAAGAAAGGCTGACCGAAAGAGAGAAAAAAGAACTTGCTGCACAGATCACTGACCTGAATAGCAAGATCAATAACCTGGAGCAGGAAGTTGCCCGTCTGACCCAAGAGAATCAGGTGCTGACTACTGAGAAGACTCAGTTAACAGCTGACAAAGAAAAGCTCTCTACTGACCTCGCAACCACCAATACTGCCAAGCAGGAATTGGAGAAGAAAGTAGACGTAGCTTCTACCCTGAATGCTTCCAGCATCGCTATCACACCGATCGACGAAAGAAGCGGTGGCAAAGAAAAAGTAACTACTACTGCAAAACGCGTAGACAAACTGGTTATCTCTTTCGATGTTGACAATCGTATTGCTGCCGGCGGTGCAACCGACGTATATGTAGCAGTAACTGATCCGGAAGGAAAGCCTGTAACTGTTGAAGCACTGGGTTCCGGTACTTTCACTACCCGTGAAGAAGGCGACAAGTTCTACACTTTCAAAATGCCTGTTACTATCGAAACTGGTAAGAAAGTACACGTAGAATATCCCTGGAAACAAAACAGCGGTTTCAAGAGAGGTAACTACAAGATTGAGGTTTACCACAATGGCTTCAAGATCGGAGAAGGTGTACGTGAGCTGAAAAAAGGTGGCATCTTCGGATAATCACTAACAGATATTTAAGAAATAAAAAGGACCGTTCCGGCTATACCGGAGCGGTTTTTTTATGCCTTATAGCAATGCCCTGATGGCTGCTCTTCCAATATGTACTACCCTTGAAGTGCCTGGTTTACGGCCCTCGTATTGGATATTTATTTCCAGGCTGTTGGACAGGCGCTTGGTAAGGTCCAGGTTCCAGAGGAAGTTCTTACCAGGCAACAACCCATCGAGTATGATATAGGCAGAAGGTGAATTGGTATTGGGGACAGCATCGAGGGAACTAAAAGTAATATTGTTGTAAGTAAATCGTGTTTGTATAGACGTGCTCTGCAGGATGTTGTATTTAATTTCCGAGGTCAGTGCATTGGACATTGATTTTTCCTGGCTTCCCGTTTGGTTTTCCTTCTCTGTAAATTTATATCCTACCATGGCGCGGAAACCGGCCCCTTTTGTAAACGTAAGCCTGGGCTCTACTGCATACTGATCGATCTTGAAATTGCGGTTGCTGAATTTAACATTGGAATTGGTGAGTTGATTGATGCCTGTCTTGCCACTCACTTCCAACATGAACAGACGGGTAATATTCCATCGGCCGCGCAGGTTCCATTCATCCAGTTTACGGCTTTCATAACCATAAGTGAGTAATGATTTACTGCTATTGCGGGAATTGTTGACATCAAACCCCCATTTGGGGCTGAACCGGTTATAAGAAAACGTATTGATAAAAATAGAGTTCAGCGTGATGAGGGAGGTATCGCTTAAAGGCGCTTTAAAGGGATTGAACTGTACAATGCCCCTGGCTATTTCTTTTTTGTTGAGCTGCAGGGAAGATTGAAGGTTTACATTGGCCAATAGCTTCATGAAACGCTTAGCATCGGTCAGGTTAATGATAGACCTGGGATTGAGCCCTACGGTGTAATTGAAGGTATTGTAATTGGCTTTCACAAATTGATTGGTAGGGATAAAAATGCGGATGTACTTGGCCTGGTCCTGGAATAAGGCAACCTCAAACTCGTTGAGCTGCTGGATGCCATCGTTATTGTAATCGATCCAGGTATATTCACCCTGTCCTGCGGGCACTTCCAGGTAAGCATAATCACGCTTCTGCTCCTGCCCTGCTCCTACTTCATACAATACATTGCCGGTTACCAATCCTCCCCATTCATTCACCAGGTATTCGGCCCTTCCCAACAGGCTATTATCGGCCTTCTGGGTAGTTACCTTATCATTGAGGATAGTAAGTGTACGGTAAGTACCATTGAAACGGAACTGGTGCCTTTCATTTTTGAGGAGCTCAGCAAATACATTCACATTATGGCTGCGATCGGAGGTAGCCAGCTCTTTCCCTAATGGATAGGCGTTGGTACGGGTAAAGTAAATAACACCCCAGCGATTGGGTTTGGTCACATCTGATTTAACGGAGACCTGGAAATTCTCAAAGGAGAAGCTTTGCGCCTGTACAGAATCGGATATCTTATTGTGGATCTCATTATGCTCAATGGAATAATTAAGGCCCAGGGTATAGTTCTTCAACGCCGGGAAAGCGCGGGACACGTCGATGGTAGGGCGTAGAAAGTATCCTTTATCCGTGATGCTGTTCACGTTGGAATACATAAATACATTGTTCAGCTTCCAGCCTTTGATGGTATGGTAATGACTGATGGTATTACGAATACCGGTAAAACCGGTACCGCGGTTATAGTGGGTAAACTGGTACTTGAGGGAGTTGCCTTTTGCATCTGCCAGTTGAGCCGCACCGGTGGCGATGGCCTCATTTTCGGGTGTTACCTGCAGGGGCAATCCCCAGTCGCGGGTAAACTCTACATTCCTTAAACGCTCCAAGGGTTTAAATTTAGCCTCCACATATTCAAATCCACCTTCTGTCACCAATTGAAGGCCTACTTTGGATGCCTTAAAGGGTATGGTATTTTTCAACTGCACTTTACCGGCATATCCTTTATCATTACCCTTATCTTTCGACGAGAAAGTATTGACATCATAATTACTCATGGCCACCTCGGTATTCAGCACGGTGTTTTTGGTGATGTTGTAATCAATGCCTACACTAATGAGCTGCTGTTTTTTAGGCGTTACCAGCAATACCGCCGGCTCATACTGTCCCTGCTTTTTCCCGTCTACCGGTTCCACCCAGCGGTACACTTTTCCATTGGCCCCATTGAGGTCGGGAATGTAATCACCATTACCCACCCCCACATCGATAAAGGAGAGGCTGTAGCGGGCGCTGTCGGGACTGGTGGTGTATACATAGATTGAGTCGCGGGCAGGGGCGCCAATCCAGGTGGTATCGATCTTCTTGTACAATATCTTTCCGGCAGCAAAGGTATCGAGGGTAGCAGTGGGATAAAAAGCCCTTGATATGCTATCGCCAATGGTATTGAGGAATAGCTTTTGTTTGGGATCCAATGACTGGTTGATGGGCGAGCTTTTGGCGTCGGCATTGTTGAAGAAACCGATGCGCAGTTTTAACTTCTCCCCCATTTTCACCTCATCGGCCAGGTAGATGTTTGAGTTCAGGTAGTTCCGGTCGGCATATTCAAACTCTACCTGTATCCGCCTGTCCTTGGTGATCATTCGTTTGGGTGTAAAGGCAATTTCAGCAGTATTGTAATTGATCACATAATCCTGGTCTTCCCCGCGCTGCAACAGTTCGCCATCGATGTATACCCGTTCTGTATTGGCCAGCACGACAAAGAAAAATTCATTGTTGGCGCCCTGCAGGCGGTAAGGACCCTGGTTGCCTTCCTGGCCATTGAATACATTGCGGGTAAACTTGCCTTTGGCAATAGAGCCGCTCACCAGCAGGTTGTTGCTGATAGAAGGGGTAATGGCGGTATTGGTCTCAAAGGAGATTCCTTGCAGGCGTTTATAGAAATTAAGAAAATAGCTCTGCTGCTGACGAATATCTATATCCCCCAGGCTTAATGACCAGTTCTTTTTCCTGAACTGGAGGAAGATGCGGTCAAACTCATTCAACTCCTGGGTGGTGCCATCGGGCTGGATGGGAATATTATTGTCGGTGATGGCGGCTACGATCTCAATGCTATCGGCCAGGTAGCCGTTCAGCTGCAGGTTGAGGTTGGAGGTGACCACGGCATCCTGGCTGTTGCCAAAAGAGATAGCCCGGCCAAAACTACCATTGTAATTGATATTACCGAAGTTGAAGAACCCTTCGGCTTGCGATACACCGGCATAATTGGGTGCAAAAGGCTGCCCGATAAAGTTGTTCATGATGCTGTCGTAGGCCATCCTGTTGACCACAGCATTGAGTTTGGCAGGGAATACGCGGTAGTAGATGACCAGGGTGTCCAGTGGCGGCCTTGTTTTCCAGGTGAGCAGGGCATTCACATAATCGATGGTATAGAGGCTGTCCGGGGCACCCAATACAAATACCGTTTTGGGGACGATGCTTACCGAATCCAATTGGGTGATGGGCTGACTGGCCAGAATGGTCTTTTTGCGAAGGTTGGACAAGGGCTTCTCCGTCCGCGGAGCCTGGGCAAAAGCCGGCTGCAGTAAGGGTAGACTCAATAAAGCGAGTATCAGGATCCTCCCGATCAACAGGTGAAATTTCTTGTAGGTTATAGCGCTTAAAATTAGTATTTTATTGCCTCAACACAGGCTTTTATGCTGTTTATCAATAGCCGCCGTGGGCATGCAACGCAAAAGCCGCCTATTCTGTCAACCCTTAACCATACACCCTATAACATGAGGAAAATTTTACCCTTTACCCTGTTCATACTATTGCTTACCAGTTGTACGCGATACGCTATATACCAAAGCCCGTTACACATCAACACCAACCAATACAGGCCCACTCCCATGCACCAGGAAGGCACTCCTGCGGCCACCTATGCCGGCTTCCACTTTGCGGCTGGCGGCGCCAACCACCGTTGGCATGATCCCACGTACAGTTTTGCCGGCACTTTACACCGGAGTCATAATTTCGGCAATTTCCAGGCATCTTATGGCACCAACCTGATACTGGGGAACTATTCTGTAAGGGGCTTTAACATTATGGACTCTATTCCTTTCTCCGATCGCGCCGCATTTGATATAGCAGGTATCAACAGCCGTGCTGGCAACAAATTTTTCGGCGCCTGGGGATTTACCGGCAGCATCAATGTACGGACAGATGTGGGCAAAGGCGAATGGAGGGTGCTGGGAACTGAATTGACCTGGAACAACGAATTTGGCGAGTATCAGTCCTATCGCCGTAAGCTGCCCCCGGGTATGGCCACGATGGTAGACCGGCACCGCAACTATTTCACCTATGGCTTTTTTACCGAGATACTGGGGCCTGTCGGAGCCGGCCAAACGCTCGGCTATAAGGTTGCCTGGATAGCGGCAGCCCACCAGGTCCATGACGAAAGAGGGATCGGTCAGGACTTTGGACGCGAAAACTACCACCCTGGTTATCTTTCACAAACCCTGCATTTTACATTTGGCACTACCACGCTCTATGGCGCATTCAGCCTGGGCTCCTATGCATTCGATTGTAAAGTGGGCGCCAGTCTGCGGCTTTCCAACATGAAAAAGGCCGGCAATCATGCCAGCCTATAGAATATATTTAACGAATAAGTATTAAGCATTCCTCCTCACCACTTAGGCTACTTTCAGCTTACGCGCCTGCTTTTCTTCCAGGTACTCATCGAAGGTCATCAATTTATCGATAACACCTGTGGGTGTTAATTCAATAATGCGGTTGGCCACTGTTTGCAGGAAGGTATGGTCATGAGAAGTGATCAGTACAATACCCTTGAAGTTTTCCATGCTTTCGTTGAAAGCCTGGATAGATTCCAGGTCGAGGTGGTTGGTAGGCTCATCGAGGATCACCACATTGGGGTCCTGCAACATCATACGACTGATCATGCAACGTACTTTTTCACCTCCGCTCAATACGGATGTTTTCTTCATGATCTCATCGCCGCTGAACAGCATCTTGCCCAGGAAGCCACGCAGGAAGGGTTCATCCACATCGGTTACATGGGGGGGTACATACTGACGCAACCAATCCATGAGGTTGAGCTGGCCGGTAAAGAATTGTGAGTTGTCGTTGGGCAGGTATGCTTTGGATACGGTGGTGCCCCATTCATACTTGCCGCTATCGGCAGTTGCTTGTCCGTTAATGATCTCAAAGAAAGCTGTAACGGCCATCTGGTCATCGCTTACGATAGCCACTTTATCACCTTTGTTCAAAGTGAAGCTGGCATTGCCAAACAATACACGGCCATCGAAAGACTTGGAAAGCTTTTCTACATTCAATATCTGGTTGCCTACTTCACGCAATTGTTTGAAGATGATGCCAGGATACTTACGGTTGGAAGGAGTAATATCTTCGATAACCAGTTTCTCCAGGGCTTTCTTACGGGAAGTAGCCTGTTTGGATTTGGAAGCGTTGGCACTGAATCGTGCAATGAACTCCATGAGGTCTTTACGCTTTTCTTCCATCTTCTTGTTCTTGTCGCCTGCCTGGCGGGCTGCCAGCTGGCTGCTCTCGTACCAGAAGGTATAGTTACCGGTATAGATCTTGATCTTCTGACGATCCACATCGGCTACGTGTGTACAAACGGAGTCGAGGAAGTGACGGTCGTGTGATACTACAATCACAATATTTTCATAGCTCGCCAGGAAGTTCTCCAGCCAGGAGATGGTGATCACGTCAAGGTTGTTGGTAGGCTCATCGAGTATCAGTATATCGGGATTGCCAAACAGTGCCTGTGCCAGCAGCACACGTACTTTGAGGGCGCCGCTGATGTCTTTCATCAGGGTTTGATGTACTTCTTCTTCCACACCCAGTTCGCTCAACAAGGTAGCCGCGTCACTCTCGGCAGTATAACCGCCCATTTCGCCAAATTCGCCTTCCAACTCACCGGCGCGGAGACCATCGGCTTCAGTAAAGTCTTCTTTGGCATAAATAGCGTCACGCTCCAGCAATACCTTCCAGAGTTTGGTATGCCCCATCATGACAGTATTCAATACGGTAGATTCATCAAACGCAAAATGGTTTTGATTCAGAACAGCCATCCGTTCACCGGGCGTGATGTCTACTGTGCCTTTATTGGGCTCGATCTCGCCAGACAATATTTTAAGAAAGGTGGATTTACCAGCACCATTGGCGCCGATCACACCATAGCAATTGCCTTTGTTGAAGGAAAGGTTTACTTCATCAAACAAAACCCGTTTGCCAAAAGAGAGTGTTACGTTATTTACCGATATCATATTTTACAACTAAATTTCAGGGCGCAAAGGTACGATAAAATAGCTTGTGTAGCTAGCATACAGGATTAAGAATCTGTGCTTTCCCGACAGCTGCCCAACCCGTTGCGTGCCATTGATAATCAATCATCTATAAAGCAAACAAGCCAGTTTTAGATAACCAGCCTCCACGCCACTGGTCTTCAGCCTCCTTTTCGGGCATTTCAGGCGGGTTTTAGGACTACCCATACAGTACACTGTTTCACACTGGCAGCGGCCTGATTAAGTTTACCCTTTTATTCAACCAGCCAGTCATGAAAATCTTGTGTAAAGAACTATCTATCGCCTGTACTATGGCTGTCCTCGTGGCCCTGGGCAGCTGTAAGAAACCTATCGACGATAACGGCAATCCCGGGACTGATGAGCCCTATATCCCTATGACCTACCCCGCCGGTACCCCGGAAGGAGCGGTGGTCCAAAAAAGTATTGGGCCGGCAGGCGGGACGATCACCAGCGCAGATGGGAAGATCAGCCTTTCGATCCCTGCTGGTGCGGTAGCAGCGCCCACTAATTTTTCTATACAACCGATCAGCAATACAGTACCCTTGGGTGCAGGTCCATCTTTCCGGTTGCTGCCGGACAACGTAGCATTCAGCAAACCTGCTACAATCACCCTCACCTACAACGATGCTATACTGGACGGAAGGGAAGAAGAAGCGCTGGATATTGCCTACCAGGACAATAGAGGTACCTGGAGAGCACTCAACAAGACCGTACAGGATACAACAGCACATACGCTAACTGTACAGACCACTGGCCTGCATGATTACAGCATTACAGGGTATTTCCTGTTGAGGCCACTGCAGTCCACTTTAATGGCGGGTGAATCTACCAGGATACTGGTGGAAAGAGTATCTGTACCCACTACGGAAGAGCAGGGAGACGAAACACCGCTGGGCCATGCCAACCAATATACCAATGAGGCCGGATTTGAAAAGTGGGAGATCACCGGGCCTGGAAATATTGATGATTTTCTGAAAGTGGTAGTTGATTATACTGCTCCTTCCACCATAACGGAGGCATCAGAAACAGAGATACGGGTAACCTTAAAAAATATGCGCCGGCCTTCGCGTTTAGTCAATAAAAAAATATTGCTGCGGAGAAAGATCCACATCGTAAAAGAGAACTACATGGCCGGTACCTACGATGGGCAACCATTTAGCTGCGTAGGCGTGAGCGTTCTTATATCGGGGGCCAATATTATGATCCAGGGTGTTACTGCGCAAGGTAAAAGTGTATTGCTACTTATTAATGGAAGCGATGTAGGCAGCTTCCCCTATGGCAATCCCACGCAAAGCGGTAAATCGGAGATCAGGTGTAATATTTCGGGAGATGTATATGAAACGGTCTATACGGAATGCGGGCCGCCTTCCATCACTAAATATGCCAGTGGAAGTTTAAGCCTTGGGCGTTTTCAAAGTGGTGGAATTATCGGTGGAGATTTTCAGGCTACTCTTTATGATGATTCGGGTTGCGCCATCAAGACAAAAGAGATCAGCGGATCATTCAGCGCCCGGAAATAGTTGAACTGTTGAATAAGCAATAGCTTCCAAAACGAAGGGGCTGTATCAAATGATCGATACAGCCCCTTTTTATTCAGTTAAACCTTGATTGATCTTTTCCGACCTATTCCGTTTTCCCTTCCAGTGCCAGGAAGAAGGCATACCGCAAAGCCACATCTTTCAGGTAATCAAAACGGCCTGAAGCGCCGCCATGTCCTGCCTCCATATTGATCTTGAACAGCACTACATTGTTGTCTGTTTTCAACTCCCGGAGTTTGGCGACCCATTTGGCCGGCTCAAAGTATTGCACCTGTGAGTCGTGCAGGCCCGTAGTGACCAACAGGTTGGGGTAGGCTTTCTTCTCCACATTATCGTAGGGAGAATAGGACTTCATGTAGAAATACTCTGCACTGTCGGCAGGATTGCCCCATTCTTCGTATTCACCCGTGGTAAGGGGAATGCTTGGATCGGACATGGTGGTGATCACATCCACAAACGGCACATCGGCTACTACCCCATGCCAGAGATCGGGGCGAATATTGGTAATTGCACCCATCAACAGGCCACCGGCACTGCCTCCATTGGCATACAGGTGCTCTTTGGTAGTGTATTTTTCTTTGATGAGGAATTCGCCTACATCAATGAAGTCATAAAAAGTATTCTTCTTTTTGAACAGGTGTCCGTCATCATACCATTGCCGGCCCATTTCCTGTCCGCCCCGCACATGGGCGATGGCATACACAAATCCCCTATCAAGCAGGCTGATCACATTACCATTAAAACCCGGGGCCATGCTGGAGCCATAAGAGCCATAGGCATACAGCAAGAGCGGATTGCTGCCATCTTTCTTTATCCCTTTCTTGTATACCAACGATACAGGTACCTTGGCGCCATCACAGGCAGTAGCCCATAAACGCTCGGAGGTATATTCGTCTTTCTTAAAGCCACCTAATACCTCGGTCTGCTTCTTCAGCTCACGCTGCTGGCTATCCATATTGTAGTCATAGATAGAATTGGGCGTAGTCATGGAGGCATAGGAAAACCGTAATATATTGGTATTGTAATCGGGATTTACATTGACGAAAGAGGTATATACTGCTTCATCAAATGTTATGTAATAATCCTTTTTGTCGGTTTGGTTGATGACCCTGAGTTGATTGAGGGCATCTTTTACTTCTCCCAACACCAGGTGATTCTTAAAAACGGTGAGGGTGGACAGATAAACATCTTTGCGATGAGCAATTACTTCCTTCCAGTTCTCTTTGCTGGTCTTTCCTTCCGGTGTTTCCATCAGTCTGAAATTGGGCGCTTCCCAATCTGTGAGTATATAGAACTTGTCATTGAAATGCTCAAGTGTATATTGGAAATTATCCTGCCTAGGTTGGAAAACAGTGAAGGAACCTGTGGGATTGGCCGCTTCCAGGAGGCGGTATTCTGTAGACACCTGGTTCATATCGGCTACAATGCCTACATATTTTTTTGATTTGCTGCGGAATACATTAATGTAAAAGCGGTTGTCCTTTTCTTCATATACCAGTACATCCTGTTTGGGATCGGTGCCCAGCACATGGCGCCACACCTGGTAACCCAATAAGGTGGTGATGTCTTTTTTGATGTAGAAGAAGGTCTTGTTGTCTGCTGCCCATGCCAGGTCGTTGCCTTCTACGTTGGCAATTGTCTCGGGATAGATCTCACCTGTTTTGAGGTTTTTGAACCGCAACCCATACAAGCGACGGCTTACAGAATCAACAGTATAGGCCAGCAGTTCATTGTTATCGCTGACCGACCTTCCACCGATGGAGTAATACTTAAATCCTTCGGCCATTTGATTCTGGTCGAGCATGATCTCTTCCGGCGCTTCGAGTGTTTCTTTCTTGCGGCAGAAAATAGGATATTGCTTCCCTTCTTCAAACCGGGAGTAATACCAATAACCATTGCTCTTGAAAGGCAATGATTCATCTTTCTCTTTGATGCGGCCTTTCATTTCGGCAAAGAGTTTTTCCTGGAAGGCTTTGGTGCCGGCCATCATGGTGTCGAGGTAGGCATTCTCTGCTTTCAGGTAATCTATTACCTTGGCATTGTCGCGCTGGTTGAGCCAGTAATATTCATCTGTACGCACATCTCCATGTGCTTTAAATTCTTTAGGCTCTTTTGCCACAACAGGGGTCTTAATATCTTTGGGCCATTGATACGATTGCATAGTAGTAGAACTTTGATTACAGGCTGTGATCCATACAGCCATCAGCAATAAGCATATAATTTTCATGCAGCAGATGTTTAGTTGTGCTGAAAATACTCATTCTGAGGCGATTGGTACAACCATTGGTGTAAAGGGTGAAAATTATTCTGCTTCGGCCAGGAGGCCTTGCACATCGAGGTGCTCTGTCACCATCTGCAGCTCGCCGGCAGCATCCAACGGCCATAGCTCTTTTGGTTTATCCCAATAGAGCTCTACCCCATTGCCATCAGGATCATCGAGGTAAATGGCTTCTGAGACGCCGTGGTCCGACATACCGGTCAATGGATATTGTGCCCCTATAAGCCTTTTAAGGATAATAGCCAGGTCCTTACGGGTCGGATACAGGATCGCCGTATGAAACAGGCCCGGCGCTTTTTGAGGCGCCGGAGGCGCATTGCGACTGTACCAGGTATTGAGGCCAATATGGTGGTGGTAACCGCCGGCAGAGATAAAAACTGCCTGGGAACCATAGCGTTGCATTACTTCAAAGCCCAGCAGGTCGCGGTAAAAGGCCAGCGACTTGTCCAGGTCCGACACCTTGAGGTGTACATGCCCGATGCGGGTTTGAGAAGGTACTTTATATTCCATCAGGTAAATTAACAACAATTGAGGAGCAAAGGTTGAAAAGAGGTGTTAGCTGTTAGGGGTAAGGTATTAGCTTTTAGCAAGGGGCGCCCTGACTCTTAATCAGTAGGTACTGGATTCGAGTCCCAGGGGGCACCAACTCAGAACATAGAACACAAAAAAAACCGGCCATTCAGCCGGTTTAAAATGATCTATAAGCCAATGAAACTTACTTATCGATGGTGAGGCCAGCCCGCAGGTATTCGCTGTTGAGGCGGGCGATATTGCTGATGGATATCTCTTTGGGACATACGGCTTCGCAGGCGCCGGTATTGGTACAACCACCAAATCCTTCTTTGTCCATTTGAGCGATCATGTTCAACGCACGGTCCTTACGTTCAGGATCACCTTGGGGCAGTAAAGCCAGGTGACTTACTTTGGCTGATAAGAATAAGCTGGCAGAGCTGTTCTTACAAGCTGCTACGCAGGCGCCGCAACCGATACAGGCTGCATTGGCAAATGCCAGATCGGCCTTGTCTTTTTCAATGGGAATGGCATTGGCATCCACTGGGTTACCGGTATTTACGGAGATATAACCACCCGCCTGGATGATGCGGTCAAAAGCGGTACGGTCTACCATCAGGTCTTTGATCACGGGGAAGGCTTTTGCCCTCCAGGGTTCTACCACGATGGTATCGCCATCTTTATAGGCCCGCATGTGCAGCTGGCAGGTAGTGTTGGCTTGCCAGGGACCATGTGGACGACCATCAATATACATAGAGCAGGCGCCGCAAATCCCTTCCCGGCAATCATGGTCAAAAGTGATGGGATCTTTCCCTTCCCGAATAAGTTCTTCGTTGAGGACGTCGAACATCTCCAGAAAGGACATTTCCGACGAAACATTTTTCACCTGGTAGGTTTCAAATTGTCCCCTGTCATCCTTATTCTTTTGTCTCCAGACCTTGAGGGTCAGATTCATGTTATAATGCTCCATAGTATATTATTAAGTACCGGGTATAATTGTCTTTGCTTGATTATTTATAAGAACGTTGAGTTGGCTTGGCCACTTCAAATTCCAAATTCTCTTTGTGCAACTCCCACTGGCTATCGGCTTTGTATTCCCAGGCAGCCACGTACTGGAAGTTGTTGTCATCGCGCAGTGCTTCCCCTTCGTCGGTTTGTGATTCTTCGCGGAAGTGACCACCACAGCTTTCTCTGCGGTTGAGTGCATCTTTACACATCAGCTCACCTAGTTCAATAAAGTCAGCTACGCGGTTGGCTTTATCCAGCTCGGGATTCATTTCATTGATGATACCGGGGATGCGTACATCGCTCCAGAACTCTTTCTTGAGTTGTTGTATTTCTACAATGGCTTCCTGGAGACCTTTTTCATTGCGGGCCATGCCACACTTCTCCCACATGATCTTACCGAGGCGTTTATGGAAACTTTCCACGGTTTGCTTTCCTTTAATGCCCATCAGTTTTTCAATGCGGGCCTTCACTGCATTTTCTGTTTCTACAAAAGCAGCATCAGTAGTGGGAATCGCTTTGGTGCGGATCTCATCGGCCAGGTAGTTACCAATGGTATAAGGAATTACAAAATATCCATCAGCCAATCCCTGCATCAGGGCAGAAGCGCCCAGGCGGTTCGCACCGTGGTCGCTGAAGTTAGCCTCACCCAGGCAATATAAACCAGGTACAGTGGTCATCAGTTCATAATCCACCCACAAGCCACCCATGGTATAGTGCACGGCAGGATAAATACGCATGGGTATTTGGTAGGGATTCTCACCGGTGATCTTTTCGTACATATCGAAGAGATTACCATATTTCTCTTTCACCACGGCAACACCATGCTTACGTACGGTTGCTGCATCGGGATTGTTGATACCCAGTTTGCGGCATTCTATCTTTCCATAACGTTCAATAGCATCTGCATAATCGAGGTATACGGCCTGCTTGGAAGTTCCTACGCCATATCCTGCATCACAACGTTCTTTGGCGGCCCGGGAAGCTACGTCACGGGGTACCAGGTTACCGAAGGCCGGGTATCTTCTTTCGAGGTAGTAATCTCTTTCTTCTTCCGGAATTTCATCGGCCCGGCGGCTATCGCCTTTTTGTTTGGGCACCCAGATACGACCGTCATTACGCAAGCTTTCGGACATGAGGGTCAGCTTGGACTGGTGATCACCACTTACAGGTATGCAGGTGGGGTGGATCTGTGTATAGCAGGGGTTACCAAAAAATGCGCCTTTCACGTGGGCTTTCCAGGCAGCGGTTACATTGCTGCCCATGGCATTGGTAGAGAGGTAGAAAACGTTGCCATAACCACCGGTACACAGTAATACGGCATGACCAAAATGGCGCTGCAGCTCACCGGTGATGAGGTCGCGGGCAATGATGCCTCTGGCCTTGCCGTCGATCTTTACAATATCCAGCATTTCATGGCGGGAGTATTGTATTACGTTGCCCAACGCTACCTGACGCTCCAAAGCCTGGTAAGCGCCTATGAGTAATTGCTGACCGGTTTGACCGGCAGCATAAAAAGTTCTTTGTACCTGTGTACCGCCGAATGAACGGTTGCTGAGCAAACCACCATATTCGCGGGCAAAGGGAACCCCCTGGGCCACGCATTGATCAATAATATTGGCGCTCACTTCGGCCAGGCGATGCACATTCCCTTCACGGGCGCGGTAGTCACCACCTTTTACGGTATCATAAAACAAACGGAAAACGGAGTCGCCATCATTCTGATAGTTCTTGGCTGCATTGATACCGCCTTGTGCAGCAATGGAGTGCGCCCTGCGGGGAGAATCCTGGAAGCAAAAGGTTTTTACTTTATAACCCAGCTCACCGAGTGCTGCCGCTGCCGAAGCTCCGGCCAATCCAGTACCTATAATAATGATCTCCAGATTACGCTTATTGGCTGGATTTACCAGCTTGCAATGACCTTTATAATCTGTCCACTTGGTTTCTAAAGGACCGGCAGGAATTTTTGAATTCAACATATAACCAGTTTATGGTTTTTAATTTATCCGGAGCAGGTCTCCGGAATAACTTTTTGTTTGCTTAGTTCTGTAAACCTACCCACTGAAAATGCATGCTGATGGGCATCAGGGCGAAGATCAATGGGATCAGGATAGAAAATCCAAGACCTAAGCCATTGATGAGGGCCAGGTAACGCTTGTTGTATACGCCCAGGGTCCTGAAAGCACTCTGGAAACCATGTGCCAGGTGATAAGCCAGGGAAATACATCCCAGTATATACAGGATCACAATGAAAGGGTTCTCAAATACCAGGGCCATTTTACCAAACAGGTCATGGTGCTCAGGATTATAAGAAGCTTCGGGCAAACCCGTAATGCGGGAAGGTACCCAGAAATGGGAAATGTGCATGATCAGGAACAACAACAACAAGGTGCCCAGCAAGCCCATGGAGCGGCTGTACCATTTGCTGCCTTTGTTGCCCATAGTCTTTTGGTATCCTACGCCACGGCGGCTGCGATTCTGGAATTCCACCATAAATCCCTGTACCACGTGCAGGATGATAAACGCAAACAGGCCAATTTCTGCGGCACGGATCACCCAGCTTGATCCCATAAAATGAGCTGCCCGGTTAAACATTTCACCATCATCGGTGGGATCAAACAGGTCGGCAAAAATGCAGGCATTGATCCCCGCATGGACCACCAGGAAGGTGATCAGAAAAATACCTGTTAAACTCATTACCAGTTTTTTGCCGATCGAGGACGTAAAGAAGGCAGACCATTTCATTGGTTAGTATTTATGATTCTTGGCAAGTCTCAGGATGAGCTAAAGTCTTCATCGTGAGGTAAATTGATCTATTCGACTGATTTCGACGCAAAAATAACGCAGCAATGTGAAATATCATATTTCGGTAAAAAATTTCCTGATATATATACATTTCTTTGCAACATTTCGTTACACCATGTGGCGATTACACAATTGTTGGTTGGAGGTAATATATAACACTGCTATTATGGCACATCAACCAGCCGCCATTTACCTCATTTATCCCATCCATTCAGAACGCACTTTAGATTGTACTTCTTGCACTTATTGTAAAATACCTATCTTAGCCCCCTTAAAATCGACCTAATGAAGCAAGAAGAGGATTTTGAGGCCAATCTGGCAGGAGAAGAAGGACAAAGTGAAGAGACAAAAAGCAGTTGGTTCAAAAGGATCAAGAAGGGGATTCTCACCAGTACCGCCGAAAAAAAAGAAACACCTGAAGGACTCTGGAGCAAATGCCCGGAATGCGGTTATATATGTACAGTAACGGAGCTCCGGGAGAATATTTTTGTTTGTCCCAAATGCAATTACCATCACCGTATTGGCAGTTCAGAGTATTTCGACATCATTTTTGATGAAGACCAGTACGAAATTCTCTATGAGAACATCCGTTCCAAAGATTTCCTGCACTTTACGGACCTGAAATCATACGACAAACGCCTGCAGGAAACCTGGGCCAAAACGGATATTACAGACTCTATCCGCGTAGCCAGGGGCACGGTGAAGTCATTGGACATGGTGATCGGCTGTATGGATTTTGAATTCATTGGCGGTTCGCTGGGCAGTGTAATGGGTGAACGTATCTCCCGGGCTGCCGACTTGTGCCTGGAGCATCGCATCCCGCTGATGATCATTTGTAAATCGGGTGGCGCGCGGATGATGGAAAGCGCTTTTTCGTTGATGCAACTGGCCAAGGTATCGGGTAAGCTATCGCAACTTACCGATGCCGGTATTCCTTATATCTCTTTACTGACGGACCCCTCCTTCGGAGGTATTTCAGCTTCCTTTGGTATGCTGGGCGATCTGAATATCGCAGAACCAGGGGCCCTCATAGGTTTTGCCGGTCCCCGGGTAATCAAGGAAACGATCAAAAAAGACCTGCCGGAAGGTTTCCAACGCAGTGAATTCCTGCTGGAACATGGTTTCCTCGATTTCATTGTGCACCGCAAAGAGTTAAAAGATAAACTGGCTACTGTACTTTCATTGTTTAAAAACTAAAAGAATATTAGAATATAGAATTTAGTATATAGAATTCAGAAGGGCGCCCCGTGCTGGTACCCGGATTCTATATACAGAATTCTGACTTCTGGATCCTTGTATTTCCCATGTCAATCAGCAACAAATCGGCCTATCATGAGTTTTTCATCGAAGACAAATACGATGCAGGACTTGTATTGATGGGAACGGAGGTTAAATCGCTCCGGGCCGGCCGGGCCAGCTTCAATGATAGCTATTGCTATTTTCAGAAAGGGGAACTCTGGATCAAAAGCCTCCACATTGCAGAATATTCTCATGGAATAGGCAATAACCACAACCCGGTACGTGAAAGAAAGCTGCTGCTTCAAAAGAAGGAATTGCGTAAAATTGAGGCCAAGGTCAAGGAAAAGGGATATACCATCGTTCCCCTGAAGATCTTCTTTAATGAAGGCGGACTGGCTAAAATGGAAATTGGCCTGGGTAAGGGTAAAAAGCTGTATGATAAGCGTGAGACCATCAAACAACGGGACAATGACCGTGAGCTGAAAAGATATATGAAGTAGCAAGCGCTGAAATCAGGACTACAGACTCAGCACTCCAGACTCAATACCCTCCCCTCTTCCGTTTCTGGCTTGATTTTTTCTCCTTAATTTCACGTATGCTGAAAAAGACACTCCTCCTGTTATCGCTTTTTGCAGCCCACCAGGTGGGTGCTCAAACTGTAACCGGCGCCTGGTTTGGCAGGGCCGATGTAGTGGATCAGGGTAATCAGAACAACTATTTAACAGAATTTATACTGAAGCAAAAGGGTGATGAAGTAGAAGGTATATTCGGCTACTACTTCAAGGATAGTTACCAAAGCTTTTTTGTAAGGGGCACCTATAATAAGACTACCCGGGAGGTGCTGATACCTAACCTATCCATGTTCCATTACAGTTCATCCACCCGGGGCGGCATTGAATGCCCCATGAGCTTCTATGGCAAACTGATGGTAAGTCAGGCCCAAAGCACCCTGAGCGGTTCTTTCATAACAGAGCCTAAATACAAATATACCTGTCCGGAACTGCGCACCAGTTTTACCCTCGACAATGAACAAAACCAGGATAACCTGTTGGCCAGCGCCACCACCGGCCGTAAATTCTGGCAACCCCAACAGGAAGATGTGATCGTATTCAATCCCACTCCTACTAATCCCACCAATTCCAATACACCCGAGAGCAAGCCTGTAGCTGCTACAGCAGTGATAACGCCTGACTCGCTGGTATTGCAACCTGCCAAATTAGAAGAATCGGTAAGCGCCAAACTGGTCAATCAATTTGAGGGCAGGAAGAATATCTATATGCAGGACCTGGAAATAGAAAGCGATTCCATACGGGTAAGCTTTTACGATAATGGAGATATAGATGGCGATACAGTGAGTGTATTACTGAACAAGACACCGATCATCGTAAAGCAGGAACTGAGCTCCAGGGCCATGACCATCTATATCGTACTGGATGATAAAAGACCCGTGAGTGAAATTGGCATGTTTGCTGAAAACTTAGGTAAATACCCTCCCAATACTGCGCTGATGGTAGTGACAGACGGCGTTCATCGGTATGAGATGTACCTTTCCAGCAGCCTTAAGCAGAATGCACTGGTGCGATTGAGGAAAAAGAAGAAGCAATAAGCAGGTATTGGCCATTAGCTTTTAGCATTTAGCTGATACATAGATATAAAAAGAGTATTGCGAATGCGATTGTTATTTGATAGAATATTCGACCAGGTTCATTTCCGTCCTTATATCACCACCGCCCATTGGGTCATCGGCTATTGTTTTTATCTTAATAATGCCGATGTTTTTGGCAACGTAGTAATCATAGTCGGTCAATGGAACCAACCCAACACCGGGCAACTCATACTGTAGTTGAACAACGGTATGCATCACATCGGTGTAGGTTTTGCCTTCTACCGTCATGATGATCCCCTTTTCAAGCACCAGACCTGAAGTAATGATTTTAAAACCATTGCCTGTTCCAGCTACATGATCCCAATCATAGTTTACTGATGCCGTATCATTCATGTACAGGAAAGTAATATCAAGGAGCGCCCCTGTATTGGGAGAAACAGCTTTTATCACCGAATAATAATTATGATCTTTAATTCCAAACAAACCTTCCCCTGTGCTCGGTGGGTTGGTGATGGTGCTGGTATTATTGAATACGCCGCAGGAAATGCCACTAACTGTACGCGTTTGCCCCGTGCTGGTAACGGTCATTTCACCTGGAAATGCACCCGTCTGTTTATATTTCCAGTAACTGTTCTTTGAAAAAGGCTGGTAGGTACCAGTAACTGGTGTACCGCTGCCGCCTGTACCCGGGCCGGGTCCCGGAGCTGTACCGGCGCCATTGGTCTCTGTGCTGATTTCCTTGCCGCAACTGGTGGCCAATAATGCTATCACCAATAAAGAACCTAAAATCCTTTTCATGTTATGGGAGGGGGAGGGTTGAGGGTATATGTAGTAAAAGGTGGGGCCATTACTGGCCCCTACCCGATTGCTCTAAAATAATTCAGGTTGATCGTTCTCTGTTTCTTTGATCTCTTTCATGGCCCATTCAAACTCGGTACTCTTGGTAAAGTCGGCCAGTTTATTACCTACCGCTTTCCAACCCATCACTTCTACAAAGCCATGGATCTTGATCTTCTGTGTACGTGCCTGTGTGCCGCGGCCCGATTTAATCAACACAATAGGCTCCGGGTGGGTAGTAACAGAATCGAGGTAGTTGCCATCTCCTTCCTTGATAAACATAAATTTATTATTGAGCGTAGTGGTCTCAATTTTGAACCGCTTAATATTAAATTGCTGTTTATCATTATCCAGGTAAATGGCGGTCACGATCTTCTCAGGATTGAACTTCTCAATCTCGACCACACTGTCTACATCAAATTTCTTGGTCAACTCCTGATCGGTGATCTCATAAGTTCCATCATGATACATAACCAGCAGTTTGTCTTCGGGCTGGAAAGTACCCAGGTATTCGCCTTTGGTCTCGGTGGTTAAGCGACCAAACTGGTCATCAAACCAGAGCTTACGGCCACCCAGTGTAGAACGACCTGCCTCTTTGAACTTAACGCTCTTGATGGGGTATTTGGTAACCTGGTTGCCCATACTGGTGCGGTTCTTGATCTCCAGCTCTTCGAAGGCAAAGTCGAATTCCTTATTGCGTGCAGAGCTGTTGGGATTGAGTACAACTTTCACGATCTCCGCTTCACCATTGGGATTGGCAGAGAAATAATGCACCTTGCTCTTTTCATCGCCCTTGGTAAGATCGTACTCTTTATCACGGGTAATACCGGTTACATTGAATCGCTTGGCGAAGCTGATGCCGGACTTACTATCCACGTAGATCATATTGTAGGTCGTACGCTCATCATTCTTCTGGAACAATGCCACATGGATGATATCTTTTCCAATGAAGGCCTTGTCGGATACCTTCACGATCTTCATCTTACCAGTCTTGGTAAAGGCAATAATATCATCAAGTGCTGAACAGTCGGCTACAAACTCATCCTTCTTCAGGCTGGTGCCAATAAATCCATCAGCGCGGTTTACATATATCTTGATATTGGCAATGGCCACCTGCTTGGCCTGAATGGCTTCAAACAGCTTTACTTCTGTTTTACGTTCCCTGCCCTTGCCATATTTAGCAAGCAGGTTTTCATAATAGGCTACTGCAAAATCAACCAGGTTGTTCAGGTCATGCTTCACCTGTTTGATATCTTTTTCCAGGCCTTTGATCTGATCATTCAGCTCATCAATATCCAGCTTATAGATACGACGTACAGGCTTTTCGGTCAGCTTTACAATATCTTCCCGGGTAATATCGCGCTTCAGTTGCTTTCTGAATGGTTCGAATGCTTTGGCGATCGCCAGTAATACCTTATCCCAGGTCTCATGTTTCTTCTCCAGCTCCTTGTATATCTTTTCTTCGAAGAAGATCTTTTCCAGTGAGGTATAGTGCCATTTCTCCTGCAGTTCACCCAACCTGATCTCTAGTTCACGCTTCAGCAGGTCCTTGGTCTTATCTACCGACAGGCGCAGCAGTTCATACACGCTCAGGAACTGTGGTTTATGGTCAACGATCACACAGGCATTGGGCGAGATGCTTACTTCACAATCGGTGAAGGCATACAGGGCATCGATGGTAATATCCGGTGAAATGCCGGGAGCCAGGTCTACCTGCACTTCCACTTCAGCGGCTGTATTATCGGTCACTTTCTTGATCTTGATCTTTCCCTGGTCGTTGGCCTTTACAATGGAGTCCATCAACTGGGCTGTAGTTACTCCATAAGGAACATCCCTGATCACCAATGTCTTTTTATCCAATTCCTCAATATGAGCGCGCACCCTCACTTTTCCTCCACGTTTGCCTTCATTGTAATTAGTGGCATCCATCATACCGCCTGTTTGGAAATCGGGCAACAATTCAAACTTCTTTCCACGCAGGTATTTAATGGCTGCTTCGATCAGTTCGATGAAATTATGTGGTAATATCTTAGTAGCGAGGCCCACCGCAATACCCTCAGCACCCTGTGCCAGCAATAAGGGAAACTTCATGGGCAAGGTTACCGGCTCATTTTTACGACCATCATAGCTCAAGGCCCACTCGGTAGTCTTTGCATTGAAGGCTACGTCGAGGGCAAATTTGCTCAGGCGTGCTTCAATGTACCGGGCTGCCGCCGCATCGTCGCCGGTGCGCACATCACCCCAGTTACCCTGTGTATCGATCAGCAGGTCTTTTTGTCCCATATTCACCAGGGCATCTCCAATACTGGCATCACCATGCGGGTGGTACTGCATGGCTTGTCCAATGATATTGGCCACCTTATTGTACCGGCCATCATCCATTTCTTTCATGGCGTGCAGGATACGCCGTTGTACGGGTTTCAACCCATCTTCCACCGCAGGTACCGCCCTTTCCAGGATCACATAAGATGCATAGTCCAGGAACCAGGTTTTGTATTGGCCGGTTAACCCGGTGTCAAGATTAAATGCCTGTTCGTTTATTTTTGATTTTGCCATAGATCATTGTTATTTAATTCGCTTTGCCTGGATGGTAGCGCCCTGTTTCCAGGTGATGGAATTTACTTTTCCATCGGCATCCTTTACAAACTCGCAAGTGGCATCCACCACTTTTAAAAAGAACTTGTTTTCTGTTTCGGCGTACATGTCAAATTCAGGTTGTCCGGTGACCAATCCTTTCAAAGCACCATTCTCCACCCGTACAGTAAGCGTGAGACCCGGTTTCAGCTCATATTCGCCTGCATATTGCTGCAAAACGGCGGCATCTACTTTAATAGCCACTTTTTCTTTAGGCACCTCATAAGGGCGATTGTACAGGATGGCCAGTATACTTTCGTTGATGGCTCCCAATGCGCCGGTATTCATATTGGATAGCAGCACCACACAAAGGTCATCGGCCGGTATACGGGCAAAATTGGTATTGAAACCAAAAATACCGCCGCCATGCTGCATGATCTTTTTTCCAAACACGGTATCTATTGTCCAGCCATAGCCATACTTATTCATATAAGGGGTGTAGGCTTTTTCCAGGGAGGCTGCTTTCAGCACTGTGTTTTTCAGCAACCCCTTGTGCCATTCCCACAGGTCATTTACGGTAGAATAGATGGCGCCTGCTGCAAAAGAAACAGAAGAATCCACAATACCTGCCTGCACTTTCATCTTTTCCTTATAGACCGTATAACCGGTGGCCTTATTTATGTTGGTCAGGTGGGTAAAATCAAATCCACTGTGCGTCATGCCCAATGGTTTGAAGATACGCTCCCGTACTGCCTGTTCATAAGGCTGGCCCATTACTTTTTCAATGATATAGCCCAGCAACATATAGCCAGAGTTGCTATAGCTCCATTTGGTACCCGGCCGGAAATCCAACTGCCTGTCCTTAAACAAGGCAATGATCTTTTCCGGTGTGGCTGATTTAACAGCCTCGGTGGCCATGAAGGTACCATCGTTGGTATAATTGAATATACCTGATGTATGTGTCAACAGGTGTTCAATGGTGATCGTATCAGCGCCCGGCAGTTCCGGAAAGTATTTGCCCAGTTTATCCTGCACCGACAATTTCTTCTGCTCCTGCAACTGCAGGATAACGGCAGCTGTAAATTGTTTGGTGACAGAACCCAGCTGGTATATGGTATTCACATCATTCCAGGTGCTGTCCTTTACGCTTTTAAAGCCAAACCCTTTACTGAATACTACCTGTCCTTTATTAACGACCAGTACTGTTCCGTTGAACTTGTATTGGCGGACATAGGCAGTGACCAGTTCATTGATCCTGTCGGCATCGGTTTGGGCGGAGGCTGTATGGCTGCTGCAGGCAAGCTGCAGTATGACCACAACGATCAGCCATAGTTTCTGTCTCATGATATGCTTAGGCGTTGGTTGTTTCTGCTCCCTGTGCCACCTTGTTCTTCACTTCAAACTCCTTCATGTTCTTCACTTCACCCTGTACATCAAATTCACCGGCTGCCAGCATTACTTTCAGTCGCCACAGCATGTAGGCATCGCCCGTGGTTTGCTTATTCTTACTCAGGAACTGGTGAATGATCTTCGACGCTTTCTGCCAGTCGCCGGTGATGTATTTTTTCAGGTCGGCATCATAATAATCATATCCCTGCTGCACCAGTTTTTTACCTCCTTCCAGGAGGCGCACACCTTTATCTTCCTGTTGCAGTTTGGCCCATTCATCCGGGTCAACCTCAAATTCACTAAGTGTAATGGGACGGGCCAGCTTTTTGGCTTTCAGGAATTCTTTCGGTGGAATTACATGCAGCCATTCAGGAT
Source organism: Paraflavitalea soli (assembly GCF_003555545.1). Lineage (GTDB taxonomy): Bacteria > Bacteroidota > Bacteroidia > Chitinophagales > Chitinophagaceae > Paraflavitalea > Paraflavitalea soli. The sequence continues at coordinate 3,795,185 of NZ_CP032157.1, forward strand.
AAAAGATTAATCCTTTCTCATTGATAAAAGGCAGGTTATTCAGGTACAGGATATACAACCTTCCCTGAAAATCTTTCAACTGGCTCATAAGCCAGTAATAACCACTCACATCATGTTTATTCTGGGCAGCCCATATCCATACCAGTTCAGTGGGCTCATTTTTTAACCTTTCTATTAAATCGATCACTACTGCATTATCATCTATCTGGCCCGTTTCTACCCTGCCATCATAATCCCCACCGGCCAGTACATCACGCCACCATTGCTTGCGGGCTTCCATGCCTTCGGTGGTATAAATGCCCATGAGCGGGCCCACTGCATAATCGTCTTTTATCTGCACCACATCGCCCTGCATGGTTTCATCCAGCTCAATGGCTTTTTTCAGAACATCTACATCAGCTTCGTTAAAAACTATATGGATCATTGCAAGATTTTTCTATTCAGGTGTAATGAGATAGTATACACAGGTCGTTACAAAATTGCGCAGCCAGGGAATATGCCTGATAACCCCCAACTGTTTGCGGGCCTTCCATCCAAATTTATATTCATAGATCGGATTGATCAGGTAATGTCTGCTTAAACTTATCTTATACCCGGTCTTTTTAGCAATTCTTTCAAACTTTTCGATAGAGATACGGGTATCCCTTATTTCCAGCAGAGCCTCTACCGGCTCTCCATTGCGCTTTAAAATATAGCTGTACAGGCTACGCGGTAACAGGTGGTACCAGGGCAATTTGCTCAGCCATTTTCCTTTGCACATCTGCTGGTGACCTCCAAATGGCATTTTCCAGGGAGGGAATCCAAAGAAGATGCAACCGGAAGGATTCAACAGGCGTTTCATTTCGGCTATCAGCTTTGGCTGATCGTGAATATGCTCAATAACATCTTTCAGGATGATGATGTCAAACTTTCCGCCCAGCTCCCTTTCTACATCTACCTTATAAATGTCTTTGTCGATGTATATTACCTTGCCTGCATCGAGGTATTCTTTGGTCCATGCTGCTGCATTTACCAGACGTGGAGAATCAAGCTCTACCCCTACGCCCGTGCAACCTTTTTCCAGGAAAGCCAACAGTACGCCTGCTTCGCCACAGCCGATTTCCAATACCCGCTGTCCCGGTTTGATCGGAAACCGCTCCTCTATAAAGGGTATGACAAAACGCTCAGCATTATCGCGCTGGATATCGAAATATCGTTTCCGGTCGGCATGAAATTCAAACATAGATAGGGCAAATGCTTCTGATTAATGTCAACTCCTGTTCATCATTACGCTTTCTTTTCTTCTTCCTCCTCTACCAGGTCCAGCTCTACTTTCAGGTTGTCGATGATAAACTCCTGGCGTTCCTGGGTGTTCTTACCCATATAGTATTCCAGCAGCTGCTGAATGTGCTCGCCATGCTCAATAATAACTGGCTCTTTGCGCATTTCCGGGCCAATAAAGCGTGCAAACTCATCGGGCGAGATCTCACCCAATCCTTTAAAGCGGGTGATCTCTGGCTTACCGCCCAGTTTCTTGATAGCGGCTTGCTTTTCACCCTCATCGTAGCAATAAATGGTTTCCTGTTTGTTGCGTACACGGAACAGCGGCGTTTCCAGGATGTATACGTGCTGGTTCTTTACCAGGTCGGGGAAGAACTGGAGAAAGAAGGTCATGAGCAATAACCGGATGTGCATACCATCCACATCAGCATCGGTAGCTATTACAATATTGTTATAACGCAATCCCTCGTATCCTTCTTCAATATTAAGGGCATGCTGCAAGAGGTTGAACTCCTCATTCTCATACACCACTTTTTTGGTAAGCCCAAAACAGTTGAGTGGCTTACCACGCAAGCTGAATACCGCCTGCGTTTCTACCTGGCGGGCCTTGGTGATAGAGCCACTGGCCGAGTCACCTTCGGTAATGAAAATGGTACTTTCCTTTTGCTTTTCTATGATGTTGTCTTTGTCCTTACCGGTAGCTTCATCATTGAGGTGAAAGCGGCAATCACGCAGCTTGCGGTTGTGCATATTGGCTTTCTTGGCACGCTCATTGGCCAGTTTCTTGATACCTGCCAGCTCTTTGCGCTCCCGCTCACTTTGCTCAATACGCTTCTTTAATGATTCGGCTGTAGTAGGATTCCGGTGCAGAAAATTGTCCAGTTCCTTGGAAAGGAAGTCGGCTACAAAGTTCCGCATGGTAGGTCCGCCATCATATACTACCTGTGAGCCCAGTTTCGTTTTTGTCTGGCTCTCAAACACCGGCTCCTGCACACGTACAGATACCGCCGCACAGATGCTGGCACGGATATCGGCCGCATCATAATCCTTCTTATAAAAATCGCGGATGGTCTTGACATATCCTTCCCGGAAGGCGGCCAGGTGGGTACCTCCCTGGGTAGTGTATTGCCCGTTTACAAATGAATAATACTCTTCCCCGTATTGGTTCTCGTGGGTAATGGCTACTTCGATATCTTCTCCCTTGAGGTGGATAACGGGATAGCGCAATTCATCTTCATTGGTTTTTCGCTGCAACAGGTCGAGCAAACCATTCTTACTCACATATTTCTTGCCATTGAGGTTAATGACCAGTCCGGCATTGAGGTAACAGTAATTCCACAACTGGCCGTCGAGGTACTCATGGATGTAATGAAAGTTCTTGAATACGGTATCATCGGGTATGAACTCCACCCTGGTACCATTCTCTTCGGAAGATTTGGTTTCCTTGTGTTCTTTGGTCAATACGCCCCGTTCAAATTCAGCGGTCTTTTCTTTGCCCTCCCGGTAGGCGGTTACTTTGAAATAGGTACTTAAGGCATTGACGGCCTTGGTACCTACTCCGTTCAAGCCCACGCTTTTCTGGAAAGCCTTGCTGTCATATTTAGCGCCTGTATTGATCTTGCTCACCACATCCACCACCTTACCAAGAGGAATGCCGCGGCCATAGTCGCGTATGGTAACGGTTTTACCTTCAATGGTAATGTCGACGTGCTTACCATAACCCATGGTATGCTCATCAATACAGTTATCAATCACTTCTTTTATTAATACGTAGATACCGTCGTCGGGACTACTGCCATCGCCCAGTTTTCCGATATACATACCAGGGCGCAGGCGGATATGCTCCCGCCAGTCAAGACTACGTATCGATTCTTCATTGTAATCAAACAGGTTGCTGTCTTTTTCTTTTGCCATATCCATTCTCCCCGCCAGGTGAAGGGGGATCATTTTTTTAATGTTATCAATCTAAGGTTCTCTATACAATATTGGTTATCAACAGATTTAGCGCCCGTTATTGGCGTGGCCCAATTCCTGGTAAAAGTAAGCCGGAGGCTTGATCTTCCAGGCAATAAACTACTAAATACCAGAAAAAACAACAGGTAACCGGTTCATTTTTTGAGCAGGCCGGAGCCTGCCCCTTTTCCGGAACGGGCAAATATAGCAAAAGCGCATCACAAGGTGTTTCCCGGAAATATTAACGATTTGTGGAAAAAAGAGGTTGATGATGAACTAATTACAATAGAATCGACCCATTCCGGTCCGGAGCCGCTTTGGCAAGCTCCCTGTGACAGCTTAATTCAGCGAGATTAATTCTCCCGGTCAGGTCAATAAAAAACCCGGTTCCTCCAAAGGACGACCGGGCTGGTTTTTATTCTACACAAATAACCGATTACTTGTTTTTGATCACTTTCTGCACTACTGTCCGGTCGGTGAATACCACCCGCACGGAATACAGGCCATTGGCAAAGGCGCTCAGGTCAAAATCATACCGGGTGGTAGCGTTGTTATTACCTACGAGCCTTTCGACTACTTTCTGGCCAGCTACGTTGTAAATAGCTATCCCCTTCAGGTTGGTTGGATTGGGGTAAAATTGAACGCTTATGGCCCCGCTGGTGGGATTGGGAGTTACCAGCACCCCTTTGGCCCTCAGGTTGGGATTGATGGAAACTTTATAGACATTGATATCATCGAGGTAGATATTGTTCTCATATTCCGAACTATTCAAAAATGCCAGCATAATGGGACCGGCGCCTACATAGCCTGTAAGGTCCACAGAATCTTTGCGCCATTCTGTAGAGGCAGGCACAAAGGATTGGGTGGTAGCGGTTTTGCGGGTAATGAGTGAATTGCCCCATTTTTTATAGAGACTGGTATAGGTATTACCACAATCGGTACTGACCAGCACCTGCAAGGTATCCCATACATTGCCGGGAGTGGAAGGATCGGTTTGTACAGCCGCCGCTACCTGGAAGGTAAGGAACGCAGAATCGGCGGTACCAATATTTACCAGCGGCAGGCGCAGGTAATCTTTAGGGCCATTCTGTTCATACTGCAGGTTACGCATCACTACGGAAGCATTGCCGGTTTTGGCCACGCCGGTTACTCTTTCCCAGGTCAGGTAGCTATCGGGGTTCAGTATATCCCAGCCTTGCGGAGGATAGGTGCTGCCTTCAAAACCCTCGGTAAGGGGTGGATCGACCGGGGGATAATATTCAAAAGAAGTTGCCAGCGTATCGTTGGTAAGCTCGCCATCCACGGTACCGTTGGGATCGGCCACATATATTTTAAGGGTGTGCTTGCCGGCCACAGCAGTAAGGTTATTGAGGGTCACATTCATAGTGGCGCGGCTGGCCAGTGAGCCGGTCCATTGGGTGCGCACGGGCACGCCGCCATCTATAGCAGCATAAATATTAGCAGAGGTGAGGGTCTGCAACCCGAGGTTACGCAAAGTAATGGACGGCGCAAAAGAGGCATTACAAATACGGGAAACAGGTGCGTTGATGCTGCGCAGAGCAGCATTGACATTTTTGAGCACTACGGGGTCGGCGCCGTTGGAAGTAAGGAGTGAAGCCCGGTAGGTGGCAACAGCACTTTCCATGCGGGTGGCCTGCTGCCGTGTAAACATCACCATGCAGGCATCATCCGTATAATCCATATAATTCTGGTACATAATGCCCGGAGCAACCGGAGAACAGGCGTCGGTCACCACGCCACTGGGGCAACCGCCCGTCTTATCTGTCTGGTTGGGCGTATCATTCACATCATCTGAGCCGGAACAGGCGCCGCCGTCATCGCCCCAGATATGGTAGAGGAAAAAGTAGTGACCGGTTTCATGGGTAAGGGTGCGGCCCTTATTATAAGGAGCAGCGCTGCCGCCCGGAAGACTGCTGTACAATACCACCACGCCTTGCTCGGCCGCTACGCTTCCCTGGGGAAAAGTGGCATAACCCAGAATGCCGCCAGAGATATTGGTAACCCATATATTGAGATAGCGGGCAGGGTCCCAGGCATCTGCACCTCCGGAGGAGGCATATTTAAGGGTATTATCGGTATAAGCATAAGAAGCACGGGTGGTTACATACCGGTTGATGCCGGTAGTAGGCTCATCGTTTGGCGTGCGCTGGGCCATTTTGAACTGGATCTTTGCTTTTCCAAACAGGGGCTTGAAAGCGGCCGGTATTTTGGTAGAATCTGAATTCAGCCCGGCAAAGTCAATATTGAGGGTATCGAGCTGTGCCTGTATCTGGGCATCTGATACCAGGTTGGGATTTTGCAATACAATATGAAATACGATGGGTACATAAACGGGCTCGGCCTCTTCTTTCAGGGCCGTCTGAGGCTGGGTGAGGCGCAAAGCTGCCGCCTGGCGCATTTCCTGGACTGATCGTTCAAAATTGACTTTTAAAGCGGGATTGCGTTCTAAGTTATTTTGAAGCAGCTCTACCGTTGCGCAACGGTCAACGTTTTGCTTTTGCTGGGCAATGCCGGTACAATAAACCAGCAATAAAAATACGGTAGGCAGTAAGGATCGGTTGGCGGCCAACATGCTGTAAATGTTTATTATGACTACGTATGTTGATTCAAAACTGTTGGTTGCCGGGGCGTAAAATAGAGGGATTGAGGTATTTTATCTGCCAACCTGCCTTTTTAAGGCACCAGTTTCTACCCCCAAATTACTGAAATAAAAAAACCTCACCGTATAAATAACGGTGAGGCGGCAAAATACATCGGTAAAAGGTTACTGGCCTATTTCCTTGACCTGGACGGTTTCCACGATATTGGTATCAATGGTAAATGTTTTGCTGCATTGTTGTTTTCTATTGCCCAATATAAAGCGGATGGTATGGCCTGCAGCCCGCGGGATACGGATGCGGCGAATACTGCTGATCTCATTATGATACTCACGATAGATATCATCCCCTGCTTCGTTGCGAATGGAAAACACTGTTTTGGGGATCACTTTCTCAGCTTTCACGGTAAAGAGGAGAAATTCACCTTCCACACCCAGGTATACTACTTCCAGGCTTGGCTTTTCAACAGGTTCTGTTGAAGTACAGCCACCGGTGGCACTTACAGAGGAGATCAATAACAAAGTGGAAACGATGATAAGGCATATACTTTTCATAGTCTGAAAATTGGTTTACGAACTTGTTTTGTTTTTGTCGCCGCAAAGTTGCAACTGTTATATTACCTCCATATGACCGAAGGTTTAAGGGAATGTTATATCGCGGAATATGCGGATCAGGTGGAGTACGCGGATCAGCTGGACTATGAATACCCGTATCCGAATGCCGGAACAGGCCCGCCAAAAATTAAAATGTATTTAATGAAATACGGTTTAGCACCCGCTGTATCAGTCTACCTATACCATATGCTTTACGCATACGTTGGAGCTGATGTACTTCTATTCAATGAACTACGGAGGCTAACAAAAATAAATTATCAATCAGCCAGTGTAGATTTTTTTGCTCACCAACTATACAACAAAAAATCGCCGGCTATTAAAACAATCGTGCCATGAAAGAGGCTACCGTGGCTTATAGCCGAAAAAGACTTGTTAATTTATTTTTTATCAATTGAAAAAGATTATGGCATAGTACTTGTCTACACTATCGTAACTCCGACAAACCAATATAACCGCAGGAATCATTTAGTCTTATTTAGTAACCATTTTTATTAACCTATAATTTTTCGTTGTATGAAAAGCATCAAGTCAAGATTGGTGGGATTGAGCATTGTTGCCGCCACTGCAGGATTATTCGCCTTCCAGGCTGTTCAAACAGGTTCAGTGAAAGGTACTGTATCACCCGCTGATGGCGGTGTACGTGCATGGGCCCTGTCTGGCACGGATACGCTGAAAGCGACTATCGATAAAGGCGCATTTGAAATTACCGGTGCAAAAGCTGGTACTTATCGTGTGATCATTGAGGCAAAACCGCCTTATAAGAATGCAGCCAAAGATGGTGTAACAGTAGTAGACGGACAACCTACAGATATAGGCGAAATCAAACTGGAACAATAGTCTATACACTATAGTCATTGATCCTCATTCAAAGCACGCCACGGACAGGAGTTATATCCTGTGACCGTGGTGTGCTTTTTTATACCCTATCTTTGCGGCAGATCTTAAGCAAGGATATATGGCGGATATTTTATTACAATTGGAACAGGTAGCTGTACAGCTCGGCGCACAAAAGGTTTTAGAAAATATTAATCTAACTATTTATAAAGGGCAGCAATGGGCCGTCACCGGTCAATCGGGCAGCGGCAAAACAGTGCTGGCACATACCCTGGCCGGCAGGCATTTCTTCAGCGGCCATATCAGCGCCTCTTTCGATACACCGGAAACATTTCACCAGTCTATTGTAGTGGTAGAACAACAACACCGGTTTAAAGACCTTACCAACCGCAGTGATTTCTATTACCAGCAACGCTTCAACTCCTTCGATGCAGAACAAACAGCCACCGTAGCACAGGAGCTGGCCAACTACATCACACCCGCCAACCAGGCAACAGCCACGCAATGGATATCCATGCTGCAGATCGACAGCCTGCTGGAAGAGCCATTGATACAACTTTCCAACGGAGAGAATAAAAGGCTACAACTCACCATTGCTTTATTACAGGAACCCAAACTGCTGGTGCTGGACAATCCCTTTGTTGGATTGGATGTAAACGGCCGGGCCATACTCAATACTATTCTTGAAAAGATCAGCAGTTCAGGTATCACCCTATTACTGATCACCACTCCCGATCAATTACCGCCCTGCATTACCCATGTAGCTACTTTACAAAAAGGCGTACTGACGCAGGCTGTTCCCGCAGCACAATACCAGCCGCCCGCCCCTGAAAAGCTGTCACTACCCATCACCGCTGGCTTACAGGCATTGGCCGGCGCGCCGGAAGCTGATTTTATGACCGCCATCCGAATGGCAGATGTAACCATACAATACGAAGGAAAATATATTCTTCACCATATAAACTGGGAAGTAAAGCGGGGTGAACATTGGAGTGTTTCAGGTCCTAATGGGGCGGGCAAGTCTACCCTATTGAGTCTCATTACCGGCGATAACCCACAGGCCTATGCCAATGAGATATACCTGTTTGACAAACGACGCGGCAGCGGGGAAAGCATTTGGGATATCAAGAAAAAGATAGGATACGTATCGCCTGAGATGCATCTTTACTTTGATTATACAGCCACCTGTTTTCAGGCCATTGCTTCCGGCTTATTTGATACGATTGGCCTGTTCCGCACGCTGAATGCAGAGCAGGAAGAGCTGGTCAATCAATGGATGAAGGTTATGCAGCTGGATAAAAAAGCGCATCATGGCTTATCAAGGTTATCAGCAGGCGAACAAAGACTCACGTTGCTGGCAAGGGCGCTGATCAAAAATCCAGCCCTGCTGATCCTGGATGAACCCTGCCAGGGGCTGGATGCTGCGCACACCGAACTATTCCGTCACCTGGTGGATACCATTTGCGCGCAATCCTCTACCACCCTGGTATATGTAAGTCATTACCGGGCAGAGATACCTTCTTGTGTCAATAAATTCCTGGCGCTGGAGAAAGGCAAAGGCACCATTACCGTGTGATCAACGATTGGCGCCAGCTTATTTGAGTGCAGGCAGCCTGGCGCCCCTGGTCAGACCCCAATGGGGATGATAGGTTTTTCCGGATGTGCCGTTACCCATATATAACCTAATTCCTGTTTGGTATCTTTTATTAAAGGCAGGATAGCCTAACTAAAAGGCACAAGCTGTAGGGGAAAAATGGTTGGCCCAGGCAGCAAAACCTTTATTCAACTCTTCAATGGTACCCTCCGATGCATCATTGATAAAGATGAGATCGCCCTTGCCCCGGTATACGGGTGGCATATAATCGGGATTATAATGACGAAGGAATAAACGATAGGCAGGACGGTGTGATTTCATCTGCGCATCCCAGACGGCCGCTGCAGAGTCTGTCGCTTTCCCGAAATACTCCAGCTCAATGCCCAGCCCGGCAATACAGGAATGGTGTTTGAACTTCTTCAGCCAGGTATCGATCGCAGCAGGGATATCTGTGGCGGCGATGCCTTTCTTTGCATTGGCTTTGAAGGGAAATATCTCCAGGAATATTTTCACGCCCAGGCGATTCGCTATTGAGCGAATTCCACCAAAAGATACTGGATATTTTTAGAATCCGTTCTCCCGCAACCAATTTCTGCAGGAGTCGAACCATTTGTCTTTGTTGTTGGGATTGTCTAAACCAAATCCATGTCCGCCAGACTGGAAAATGTGCATGCTGGCCTTTACGTTGGCAGCCAGCAGGGCGTTATAGAATACCAGGCTGTTTTTGACTGGCACCACATCATCGTCGGCAGCGTGCACTAAAAAGGCAGGCGGCGTATTGGCGGTCACATGTTTTTCATTGCTGAACTGATTGAGGAGGGCAGGTTGCGCTGCCGCACCAATGAGGTTTTCGCGGGTGCCACTTTCTATGGCGGTGTCAAAGAGAATGACGGAATACACCAGCACCATAAAATCGGGGCGCAGGTCGATCTGTTCTTTGTTGTCAATAACCGGCTGATCGAAATGGGTGGCAGCTGTAGTAGCCAGGTGACCACCTGCGGAAATACCTACAAATCCTATTTTATGGGGGTTGAGGCCCCATTCGGCAGCCCTTTTACGAATGAGCAGCAGGGCAGTTTGAGCATCCTGTAAGGGACCAATGGTCTTATCGACCATGATCTCATCGCTGGGCAAACGATAGTTGAGTACAAAGGCTGCTATGCCCGCCTGGTTGAATGCTTTGGCTACCAGCGCGCTTTTTTCGGCTGATGCCAGCACGGCATAACCACCACCCGGACAGATAATAACTGCCGTGCCTGAAGCCGTGCCTTTCTTTGGAAAAAAGGGAGTGATGCTGGGATTAGTCACATTCCTGATGAGGCCCGAAGTATCAGTATACTGCACATAGCTTGCCGGTGCTTTTTTGGAGTTGGGAATATCCTTACCGTACAAGGGGATCGCTTTTTCCTGTGCACAGAGAAAATAGCCTACTGACATTAAAACCAGGGTGATTAAGGTACTTTTCAAGTTGCGGCATTTTAAGAGGCCCAAAACTATTCTGCCTGTCCGGAAGGGCATATGCCAAAATGCTCAATTTCATATGGTCTACTATTATACTGCCCATTCAGTGGGGGCCTTACCGAATTTCTTTTTGAATGAATGGGAGAAATGAGAGAGGCTTTCAAAACCCAGGTCGAGGTAAATGGCAGATGGCTTCTTATGCTTCTTTTCTATCAGCAGGCGGGCTTCCGCCAGTCGCCTTTCCAGTAACCATTGCCGGGGCGCCATCCCGAATATTTTTTGAAACTCACGCTTGAATCCTGCGAGGCTTCTCCCGGTGAGCCGTGCAAACTTTTCAACAGGCACATTGTAATGAAAGTTAAGCAGCATGAATTGTTCCAGGTCTATCTTATAGGGTTCTGAAAAATCGAACAACATGGCCTTGAGTTCGGGCATGGTATTGAGGAGCAGGTATACAGCTTCTCTTACCTTTAACATACCCACGGTATTGGTTATCTTATGCTCCGGGTGCCGGACATAAGGAAGTACAGACTGAAAGAAGGCATGCAGGAAATCGTTTCCGGGAATCAGTATATTGGAAGGACCCGTATATTTTTGTCCTGTCTCTATCCCCTCCTCCAGCGCGATCTTCCTGATCAGGTCTTCTTTCAGCATGATGACAATGGTTTGATAGTCCCCTCCTTCCAATGGGGTCTTGGTAATTTCTCCTAATTGATTTTTCTGCACCAGCAACATCTGACCACTCTCCATGGACACAGTCTGGTTGGCCGTTACCAGTGTAAACCGGCCCGACACCTGCAATATCAGCGTATTATGCTCCATGAATGCGACCTTTTCCTTTCTCATGGAGGAGTAATAGGAATAAAAGAGGACACCCGGGATTATCTCGGTTGGATTTGTCATGGTATAAAGGTATAAAACAGTCGGCTATGTGAAGCCTCCCCTACCGCTGCAGGTAGGTGCCTCCCAATATCGATCCTTGTGCAAAATGAGTGTTAAGCCGATGCATTTCTTCGGGTGTGAACCGGATTTCCATAGCCTGCATATTTTCCGGCAACCTTGATCTCCGGCTCATGCTCACCAATGGCATGATATGATCACCTTGTGCATTTACCCAGGCAATCGCTAATTGCGTAGGGGTGTATCCTTTTTCTTTTGCCATTTGCTTTAATAGCTCCACCTTTTCCAGGTTCTTTACCAGGTTGTCGCCCTGAAAACGGGAGAAGTGATTATGGTAGCTATTGGCAGGAAGCGGCACCTTCATCTCTCCAGTAAGTAACCCTTCGGCTGTATTGGCAAAGGCCACCACGCCAATACCCAGTTCTTTTGCAGCAGGAAGCAGGTCAGCTTCAATCTGGCGATCCGCCAATGAATAGCCAATTTCCAGAGCAGTGACGGGGTGGATGCTATGTGCTTTGCGCAGTTGATCGGTAGTAATTTCAGAAACGCCCAGGTAACGCACTTTTCCTTCTTTGATGAGGTCGGCCACTGTTCCAATCACCTCTTCATCCGGAACACTGCCATCAAGCCTGCAAGGCTGATACAGATCAATGGTATCTATGCCTAAACGAACCAGGGAATAATTGATGAAGTTCTTAATGGCTACAGGGCGCAGGTCCAACCCCAGCCATTGACCATTGTAGAAGATCGCACCAAACTTGACACTGATAAAAGCATCGTCCCTTCTGCCTTTGATAGCTTTGCCTACCAGTAGCTCATTATGCCCTGCGCCATAAAAATCTCCTGTATTTAAAAAATTGATGCCGCTGTCAAGGGCCATCTGAATAGTAGCAATACTTTCATTTTCATCGTTTGCCTGGCCTCCCCAAACAGCAGACATGCGCATACAGCCTAATCCGATCTTCGACACAAGTGGTCCATTATTGCCTAAAGCGATCTTTGATATTGTTGTCATGGTATTTATTTATAGTTTGACAATACAAAGATCAGCTCATAACCACGGCAGCAGCTTTCTCCTATAGCTCAATTTACTTGCTTTGACGGCTCAGCAACACATGCGCCGTCCCATCTTAATAGACAACGGATGAACTAAAAAAGCCTTCAGGTCTGATGACTTGAAGGCTTTGAATTTGTTTGATTGTTATCCCGGAGGTACGATTGGCCATGTCAGGCTCTATTCATTTTTCGTCAATAATCGTGTATGGAATAAACCCGTGTTCAGCAGTTATTTTTAATCTCTCCCTGTAAGTCATCGGATTAAAATGTATGCTTTTGTAATATTCTTTAAGGGACTTTTCCGCATGCTCATAGGTTTCCTGATTTGCCCATGTGGTCACTGAGACCAAATTTAGATTGCCCGCACTATCCAGCATCTCATAGGATTTATTCCGGTTAACTTTCAGCGGTTTAAAGGAGCTTATGATCTTGTCAAAATGCGGCCACTGGAAAAGACCGGGGGTATGATGTATAACTTCGTCTTTCATCGGTAAAAGTTAGCACATTATGCCTGACTAAATTAATTATTCACCTTTTGTATGTATAATACAACCTTAATACATACATTTACGTAATTAATACCGAAAATGAAAGGGACCAACCTCGGAGAATTTGAAGAACTGGTGTTACTCACCATTGCCGCTTTGGGGAATGAAGCGTATAGCGTAGCGATATGCGACGAGCTCTCGGACCATACCGGTCGCTTAGTGAAACTAGGCGTAGTGCACGCGGTGCTCAACCGTCTCGAAGAGAAAGGACTTGTGAAAAGTGAGCTGGGCGAAGCAACCAAGGCACGTGGCGGTAAACGCAAAAGGTTCTATGAACTCACTATGCAAGGAAAGACAGCACTCGTCAATGCAAAGGCGATGCGCGATCAGCTGTGGGCCAGGATACCGCCACTTGCCTGGAAAAAAATATAGCATGAAGGAACAACGGCAACACCATCCACCCTCCTGGGCGCAGCGCTTTGTAGCATGGTATTGTAAGCCCGGGCTTGTAGAAGACCTTATGGGGGACCTCAACGAATGCTTTGAGCGGAACGTCCACTCCATCGGGCCACGCCGGGCAAAGCTTATCTACATCATTGATGCCTTCAAGTTCTTCAGAAGTTATACGGTACGAAGACCCATATTTGTCAACCCTTTTATGAAACAGATCATGATTGGAAGCTATGTCAAAACATCAGGGCGCAATATCATGCGCAACAAGGTATTCTCCTTCATCAATATCCTTGGCCTCGCCATCAGTATGTGTGTTGGGTTACTGCTGATCGCTTTTTTACTTGACCTGCGATCGTACGACAGGTTCCATAAAAATGGGGACCGGATCTATCGCATCACCAATATAATGAGCTCCAACAACGAGCAAAGCGGCAAGTTTGCGTCTACCTCCATAAAGACGGGAAAGCTTATCCGGGAGAAGGTGACGGGCATTGAAGCAGTGACTACCATGCGCAACAACTTTTCGGGCGATGCGAAGGTGGGCGATAATATTCTACCCATCAAGGGATACTGGGCAGAACCTTCGCTGTTCAGGGTATTTACCTTTCCGATGGCGGAAGGCAATCCGGAAACGGCGCTGAAAGATCCTTATTCAGTGGTGCTCACGGAGACAGCAGCCAGGAAGCTGTTTGGCAACCAACCTGCGCTCGGCAAGGCAATCCAGATCGATACACTGACATACCAGGTGACCGGTATAATAAAGGATGTCCCCTTCTTTTCGCACATCAGTTTCGAAGCGCTGGTATCCTTGTCAACGGTTGAACAAGCCAATAAAAGCGACAGGACTTTTGGGGCATGGACAAATATGTGGTCCAACTCGGTGTACCTCCTGCCCACTGAACATGCCGACATGGCATCAATCCAATCGCAGCTTAACGCTATTGCCAGGGAAGAAAACCAAGCCGAAGAAAATACTAAGATCCAACTGGAACTACTTCCTCTATACAACATCGTGGTTGGAGAGAGTCTCCGTCAATCCGAAGGCGGCCCTGGCTTTATGGGGCCGCATATGCCCCCTGTTGTACTATGGATACTCGGGGGACTGGCATTTGTGGTGATATTGTCTGCCTGTTTCAACTATACCAATCTTTCGATAGCGCGCGCTATGCGCCGCATTAAGGAGGTAGGTCTTCGGAAAACTATCGGCGCCGGAAAGGGCCAGGTGAGGTTACAATTCCTGGCAGAGTCGGTTATTATATCCCTGGCAGCTCTTCTTCTTTCATTCCTGCTGTTTCTTCTATTGCGGCCGTTGCTGATCAATATGGCGCCTGAGATGCAGCGCCTGGTAAAGCTCGATCTCACGCCAATTATGATTGCGGCTTTCATCGTCTTTGCAGTCGCAGTAGGTGTTATTGCAGGCTTTGTACCCGCTATCTTCTTCTCGAAAGTAAAACCGATCCATGCGTTGGGCAATCTTTCATCAGTAAAAATGTTCAAACACCTGTCGCTCAGGCGCGCCCTGGTGGTGATCCAATACACCATTACACTGATCTTTATTACAACGACTGCTATCGGCTATGTTCAGTATAAGAACATACTGACATTTGACCTGGGATTCAGCACGGCAAACATTCTGAACATCAATACGCAGGATAACAAACCGGACGTATTGCTCAAGGAACTTGGTGAGCTGCCGGAAGTAACTGCACTCTCCCGGTCGCTGATCACCACCGGCGTTGGGAACGCCTGGGGCAGCACTATGAAATACAAAGATTCACGGGATTCTGTGCTGGTTATGACTAACCACGTTGACGAAAACTATTTGCCGCTGCATGATTATAAACTTGTTGCCGGCGGGAATTTTATTGCCCGCCCCACCACTGCCCAGGCAACGGGTGAAGTGATCGTCAACGAACAGGTTTTAAAGCGATTCAATATAGGCACTGGCAACCCCGGGAAGGCTATCGGGGAGCAAATCATCATGAATGGACGTAAAATGACGATCGTTGGCGTAATGAAAGACTTTCATTATGGTACAGTGGAGAACCTCATCGGACCGGTAGCATTTACGTTCTGGACACCCGAAGACAGGGCCATTATCAGCGCCAAAATTCAAAGCGCCGATATGCCGGCAACGCTGGCAAAGATCGAGTCGATATGGAAGAAGATCGATCGTGTCCATCCATTGGAGGCAGCGTTCTATGACCAGGCAATAGAAGATGCTTACAGCGAATTTTCCACCATGATCAAGATCATCGGCTTCCTTTCGTTTTTGGCCATTTCTATTGCGTCGATGGGACTGTTTGGCATGGTAGTATTTACCACCGAAACAAGATTAAAGGAGATTGGCATACGAAAGGTTATGGGCGCCAGTATCGGCAACCTTATATACTTGCTGAGCCGTGGCTTTCTATTTCTACTGTCGGTATCGGCGCTTATTGCTCTTCCGGCAACCTACTTTTTCTTCAAAACCATTGTGCTCCCCAATTTCCCTTATCATACATCCATGCAGATCCCCGAGCTGTTCATTGGCTTACTGGCGGTCTTGTTGATCGCGCTGATCATGATCGGGTCGCAGACACTGAAGGCAGCGAGAAATAATCCGGTGACGGTCCTGAAGCGCGAATAAATTGACTGCTATTATTTTTTTAGCGATCCAATGTGCTTATAAGTGTTGATGAGCAAACCGGTGGGCGTTGCCTTCGAATCAACAAAAGCCAATTCCCGGGCATCAATATTGTCTGACAATAAGCGTTTACCACGGCCAAGCAAAACCGGATAGGTAATGAGTACCACCTCATCAGCCAGTCCCTGGTCGAGCAACAAGGATGTTAAGGTCGAACTTCCCACGACAATCAGATCGGGGCCGTCTGTTGATTTGAGATCGCGGATCGCTCCTATAATATCTCCACCCAGGCCCTTTACAGGTCCCCATTCCAAGCTGTCGGGCCTGTGGGTCACAATGTATTTGGTTGCAGCGTTTATAGCGTTTGCCATGGGGAAATCTCCGGCATTGGGCCAAAAGCCACTAAATATATCGTAGGTGTGGCGGCCAAGGAGCAGGTCGAAATTGGGTCCGTATGCTTCAAAGAGCATTTTCGCTCCTGCGGGGCTTCGATAGGGTGTTGTCCAGGCGCCATAAGTATAGTCTCCGTCGTGTTCGATTACACCGTCAAGCGATATGTGTTCGAAGATCCTGATCTTTCTCATTTTGTTTAATTTGATTAATTATTATCCAAATTTAGTTGGGATCAGGAATCCTCATGCGGTGCATTCGCGACAAGACAAGGGTGTGATTAGCCTATCAAATTTTGGAGAGTACCAAGTCTCTGCGGTTCGATAAATCTTCGGCAGTAGGAACCTCTGAAAATTCATAGCCTGATGCTTCCAGTTGATAATAGGGCTCCATTCGATTTGGGGAATACGACAAAATAAAACAGGCTCGCAAATGCGAACCTGTTTTATTTTGTGACCCCCCTGGGACTCGAACCCAGGACCTACTGATTAAGAGTCAGTAGCTCTAACCAACTGAGCTAGGGAGTCTATTCCTTTACACATACCTGTTTTGCCTTTGCAAAACCAAATCGTAAAAGGGATTGCAAAAGTAAGGAAAGCCGATGATATGTAACAAACTTCTTTGAAAAAATGTCTCTACCTGAAAATATTCCCCACAAAGCCTGCTCCAGCGCTATTCATCCCATTATTTACCAATCCCCACCCCTGCCCTGCATTTTTAGCAAGGATTTTGCATAGAAACCATGAGGCTGCCCAATAGCAGTCCTCACCCCTTAAAATCAACTATTTATGAAAACCATTTGTCTCGCTCTTGCGTGCCTCGCCTTCAGTACTATGTCCATGGCCCAGCTTAAAGCCAAAGTTCTTTGCCCTGCATTCGATGTAGATATTCTCGAAGGAAAAGTAAATGGCTACAAAGCCACGGTGGGTATCGGCGAATTAAAAAACAAATTCCCCTGCTTTACCAGCGCTACCAATGATAGCGCCAAATGTGGTGAAGCCATTTATTATAAAGACAAGGACATTAGCTTTTACACAGGACGGGATTATATCGAGATCGGGGAAAAATTCAAAGGCAAGATAAGTATGCCTCTTATCGGTGCCAGCCGTGGCAGCTTATTCAAGTACCTGGGAAATCCACTCATGAAAGACGATACCTGGGATGCCTTCCAAACCTCCTATGGCACCCTGGTATTACATTACAACAAAGCAAAAAAAGTGCGCCTGATACAATTCAGCACCAAAGGTACCAGTACGCTAAGTCTGTGTGAATAGAACAGGCATAGACAAGATTTCCCGTTTGGGGGGTAGCCTCCATCTTTCTATTTCGGATGCCACGGGCGACAATGCTATTTTCGAATATGTGCATGGCAAGTTGGTTGTCCATCATGACAAAAGCTCCCTGATAATGACCAACTCGCCGTAAGGGCTTCCTTCTATACGGAAGCGGTGGAGGTCGGTATCAGACCAGAAAAACCTGGTGTATTATTTCGAAACGGTATTAACGCCCAATACATTTTGAATCAACCTGAAGGAAGTCGATTTTTCCGAAAAAGCTGCTGTTAAGAAACTGAGCTTGTCACAAGGGGAAGTATATGCCGGCAATACTGTTGCCTCTTTTAAGACAAGTCCCCCTTTCAAATTCAGGGATTAAGCCAGTAATGTTGACCGATAGTGTATCGTATTGGAGCGTCAGGGGCATTGGATGATCAACAGGTCAGGCCACATACAACAAAGGATCGGTCTTAAATTCAATATGGATGGAAGTGCCGCGTGGAGAGGAGTCGATATCTACCTTGCCCTGGAAAGCTTTCATGCGTGCATGAAGACTGTTTATGCCCAGTCCGCTCAATTGACCGATGCCGGAAGGATCAAACCCTTTTCCATTATCTTCTACGGTGATGGTGATCATGTCTGTATTGAACACCAGCTGCACCAGGGCCCGGCTGGCTTCGGCATGCCTGACCACATTGTTAATGAGCTCCTGTATGGTCCTGTATATCATCAATTCAAAATGGTGATTAAAGCGCACGGGCGTCCCGTAGGATTGAAAATCTATGCCCAGCTGATGGTTGTTACTGAACTTAAGGCAAAACGCCTGAACGGCATCATACAGGCCTTGCTCATGCAAAATGACGGGCAGGAGGTTATGGGCAGTCTCCCTGATCTCTGAGGTAGCATCCTTTAGCAGGGTAAGTGATTCGTGGTAGGCAGGAATAGCCGGCAATTGCCCTACCTGACGGCCGAGGGAATCCATATTTAGCCTGGCGGCCGATAAGATGCTCCCTACCCCATCATGCAGGTTGCGGGCAATACGCGTGCGCTCGCGCTCCTCCCCTTCCATCATGGCTTTCACGGCCAGCAATTCATGCTCCTTGCGTATCATAAGCCACTGCAGCTTTTGTTTCTGCCGGAAGCCCAGCCAGATCAGCACACCGATGATCAGCAGGGTGATCATGGAAATAATGGAAAACACAATGAACATGTCTTTCTTCTTCAAGGCTGATCTTTGATGCTCAATAGCCAGCTGTTTATCTGAAAGCTCTTTATCCTTTTGCAGGGTGCGGTACTTTGTTTCGAGGTCATTGACGCGGTTGGCCATTTTCTCATTGGCAAGGCTGTCATTGTACAGTACAAACTTTTTGAAAGCACCCATGCTTTGTTCATGCATACCCAGGGCGGAATACACTTGCAGCAATTTGCCATAAGCTTTGAACAGGCCTTCCTTACTACCAATCCGTTCAGCGATCTCTACACTCTTAAACAGGTAATCCTTTGCTTTAAGGTATTCTTTGGTATTTTCATAGATCTTGGAGTAGCACAAATATACCTGCAGCAGGTAATAAGGTGTACCGGCCTTGAGTGCCAACCTTTCCGCCTCCCGCAGGTACGAGGCAGCAGAATCGAATTGTTTATAATCGATGTAGGTATCGGCAATATTGGACCTGATCATAAACGGTAACACCTGGTCATTGGTATGATCGGCCATTTTCAATGCCTCCAAAGCCAGCAGTAATGACTCCTTGCGTTTATTCATGGAGCTATAGGTAACACTTAAATTACTTAAGGCACGCGCAAGCGTTAAAGTATCTTTATTCTGCCTGGCTATGGCTTCTGCTTTCCTGAGGTAATGCAGGCTTTTTTCGTGCTGGCCTAACTCCTGGAAAGTATTGCCGATCCCATCATTGACTTGCGCCATCAAATGATGAGCCCCTGCTTTCTCGAAGACATCGACGGCTTTGAGATACCAGATAATCGCCTCATCATATCTATCCTGGAAATAATACAGGTTACCGGTATTGTTGAAGACCTTGCCCAGTTCGAGGTAATTGCCTAGCGCCGAGAAATGAATGGCCGCCTGATCATAATAACTTTTGGAGGTGGGAAAGTCTGCTTTGTCTGCATACACAATGCCGATAAGGGTCGCGCTTTTGCCTCTTCCATAGGTGTCATTTTTTGCCTGGCTCAATTTAGCAGCCCGTTCCAATACTACCAGGGCGGTATCATTATTAAAGTCCATCAGATCGCTCCCGTACTTCAACAGCTGCCTGATGAGAAAGGTATCTTCTTTGGCTCCCCTGACAGCGGACGGTATCGTTCATGGACAGCCTGCAAGGACTGGGAATAGCCAGTTACGTACAGCAACAGGCACAGGAATGCCAGGTACCATTTTTTGCAGGAAAAGTTTGCCGCGGGTAATATCATGTTTCACATAGCTATAAAGTCCTAATTTAGGAAGGTTTTTTATCTATGGGTTTCCTGTAGACAGCATTCAGTGGGCATCCTGGGTCTGTTCGGCCTCTCTTTCGATCAATCCATATACTACTTATTGCAATTCATACATGATCCCCATTAACCACAGAAATGGTTCTTGTTCTTACGATCAATATCCTGTCAACACCACTACATAGGGGGCGGAATATCTGCAACTTCCACGGAGCAATGGAGCAACCGGATGGCAGCGTCCAATAAAGACCCCGGGGTCTTTATTTTATTAGGTGCATTTATTAAGCGGGATATACTATATTGCATTTTTTGTGCACATGTTGATCAACCCCTTAGCCCGCCAACGCATCTGCTGGTTATTCCTTTTTTTTATTGCAGCGCTACCCTGCAAGGCAGATACCTTGACCCTTCGCCCGGGCGCCCAGGCGGTACAAAAAGTGGAGCTGACCAACTACCTCACTGCCTGGGAAGATCCTTCCCGCAGTTCCGACACCAGCACGGTCAATAGCCACCGAGCCTTGTTTGTGCCTGTCCATCAGTTGCAGCAACAAACAACTACCAGCTTTTACTGGCTGCGTATGCCCATCAGCAATGAGACCGGTGCAGCGGCTAACCTGATGCTTTCCTTTAGCAGCCTCACGCTGGTGGATGTGTACCTGTATCACAATAATCAGTGTATACTCCATAAGCAGGCAGGTGCTTTCCGGGAACAAAGCGCTATTGTACCCTACGATGGGCGATTGTTTAGTTCGCTGATCTTTCAGCCCGGGCAATCGTATGAACTATTAATAAAGGTTTACCATAGCAAGGGCTATATGCCGGTCTTCAACTTTACCCTGCAGCAAAAGGAGCCATTCCTGCAGCAACTGCACCAGCGCAGGCTGATCGATGCGTTTGCGCAGGGGGCGGTTTGCCTGTTCTTTGTATATGCGCTGGTATCCTGGGCGGTAAGCCGGTTCAGGCCTTACCTGTGGTTATTGTGTTATATAGGCGGCATTGGCATGTATGGTATCTGTACAGGCGGTTATCTTATTGAGTGGGCATTTCCACATCAACCTCCCATGGGCTGGCTGTTCAACCTCGTCTTTGTTCACCTGGGCAGCTTAGGTATTTATATGCTGATGATGGATTTCTGGCAAATGAAACTACACAACCCCATCCTATACAATGTAGGGCGTATGCTGGTGATAGAGCTGGGTGTGTTATCGCTGGCCGGTGTTTGCATCAACTACTTTACGGGTAATTTTCAGCTGGTGAATACGATCAATTTGTGGCTGTCTGTATTTCCTTTAAGCTTTATTACAGCCTCCCTCTGGTTATGCTGGCGGCGGCTCACCACGGCGCAGCGGTACCTTGCCTATGGTCTGTTGCTGTTCTTTGGTTCGGCCATTTATGTGCTACTCAGCTCGGCATTACTGAAGGAAAGGTCATTGCTGAGTGCTCCCTATGTTTCTAATTTCACCACACTGGCAGTCTTCCTCCTGTTTGCCACGGGTCTCAAAGAAGACCTCCGCCAGCATGAAATAGATAAACATGCGGTACTGGAGGAGCTCAACCGCCTGCAGCAATTCCAAAATGCGATACTGGAAAAGAAAGTAGAAAACCGTACTTCAGAACTCAGTATATCCAACCGCCACCTCAAAGAGCAGCAAGCGCTGCTGGCGGACAGGAATACCAAAATTGAGACGCTGATCAATGAGCTGAATCACCGTGTAAAGAATAACCTGCAACTACTCTATGGCCTTAGCAGTCTCCAGGTGCCGATGGTCAATGATGAAGCGGCCCGGGAGATCATGAGGGGCAATATGGGCAAGATCAAAGCGATGATGCTGGTGAATGAAAAGTTGTTCCGGTTTGAGGAGCAATCCGCTGTTCATGTACGGGAATTCACCACGGAGCTGGCGGATCACCTGCAACGCATCTATGACAGCAAAGGCAAGATCCGCATTCTCCAGGATATTGGGAGCGGCATACAATTACAGGGTAAGCAGGCGCTCTCCTTTGGCCTGATCCTGGCAGAGCTGCTCACCAATTCTTTTAAATACGCCTTTCCTGAGCACCGCGATCCGACAATCCGGATCACGATGCAAGTTGCAGATAAAGACACCGTGCAGTTTATCTATGCCGACAACGGCAGGGGAATGGATCACCTGGAGCAGGAAAAACAGGTGACGATGGGTATTTCGCTGGTGCATGACCTGGCCCGGCAAATGAATGGTAAAATTAACGTAACAAATGGCCTCGGATTAACTTATCAGTTCTTAATTCCCGTGTAATTATGGTACGCGTACTTATAATAGAAGATGAGATCATTATAGCCCGGTTTATTGAACAGCAGTTACTGTCCTCCTTTCAATGCACTACCCGCATTGCTTTGTCGGTCAACGAAGCACTGACTGCCATGCCGGAGATGCTGCCACACCTCCTGTTGTGTGATATCAACCTCCAGGAAACGGAATCGGGCATTGAGCTTATTGCGCGCCTGCGCCATGATTTTGCCTTTGAAGTGATCTATATTACTTCCTATCAAAACCGGGGCATCATCGCACAGGCAGCTTCTACCAACCCGGCCAACTATATTATTAAACCGGTAGATGAAGCACAGTTATTTGCCGGGGTACAATTGGTGATGAACAAGATCCTGCACCATTCAGCAGCCGGAGAAAAGATCATGCACCCGGCCTCGCTGCTCAATACCACTGAACTCAGTATCCTGCAACAGATCCGCGATAAAAAGACCACCAAGGAAATTGCTCAAAGCCTGTTCCTGAGTCCCTATACGATCAAGAACCACCGCCACAATATTTGCCGGAAATTACAACTGGATGAAGGGAACAATGCCTTGCTAAAATGGGTGATGCAAAACAGCCATTTATTGTAGCAGCTACTTAAAGGCGCCGCTGTTGCTGATAAAGGCCAGCCGCTTACTGTCGGGACTCCAGGACGGTGTATTGATGGAACCCTGACCGCCATACAGGTAAGCGATCACTTTGGGCGTACCGCCCTCCACAGGCAAGAGGCGCAACATTACCCTTTTGTAAAAGGGATGATCGCCCGGATCGACTGTTGCAGGAAAAGTAATAAAGGCTATCCATTTACCATCGGGAGAAATATGGGGGAACCAGTTGTTGAATTCATCAAGAGTGAGTTGCTGCTGTGCACTGCCATCGGACTTCATACGCCATAGCTGCATGGTGCCGGAATGATTGGCATTGTAATAAATGTATTGTCCGTTGGGTGCATATTCAGGCCCATCGGCCAGCCCTGTAGTATGTTTCGTTAGTGCTACTTCCGGCCCTCCGTTGATGGGCTTTTTGTAAATATTATAGGCGGGGCTTTTACTTAACCGTTGTGCGGTATACAGCACTTCCTTGCCATCGATACTCCAGCTGTGCAAATAAGAGGGTGTACTATCGGTGATCAATACAGGCTCGCCCCCGGTTAATGGCAGGTAATAAACAGTGGAACCTCCACCTGGCATACCATCGCGATGGTGGCTGATGCCGAGCATTTTTCCATCAAAAGAAATTACGTGGTCATTGTTGTTGCGATTGGCGGATCCGGTAGACAGTTTTTCAGGCACTCCACCCGTAACAGGTATAGTATACAGTGAACCGCCCTTATTGAATAATAAGCGCTTGCCATCGGGCATCCAGTTGGGGGCTTCCAGGCGGCCAGTCTCTTCATGGATGAGGGTACGCCTGCCATTGAATACATCCAGCCATTCCAGGCGACTCCCCAAGATACCATCGCGGTAACCATTGTGGGTATCGGGTACTGTTTTCTCTATGCGCACATTCCAGGCCATGCCTTCTTCCAATACATCGGGGTTGTGGCTGCAAATGAACAAACCGGCCAACGCCTCATCGGGCATTTCGATACTGTCTGTCCTGCCTACTTCCTGTAACAACTCACCGGCGTTGGCCACACGCATGATGAAGGTTTTGCCGATGCGCTCCAGCTGGATGATCTCTGCGTGTTTCTTCGTCGTAAAAAGTTCATCCTGCGGATCGCGCATGGCAGCGCCTTTGGAACGACGCCATTGCAATACGGTAAGTCCATCGCCATGCACCACGGCACTCATATGGGCAGCATCTGCCTGCTCACCGGCACGCACCATCCAGCCTATTTTGCGATGGGGATCTTTGCCTGTACCGGACAATTTCACATTAGCCGTCAATATAAAATCGCCATTTACTTTGCGCCAGGCGTACTGAAACTCATCACGGTTGAACCAGATATTATACCCGCCTCCTTTGAGTTGGTAGGTTTGTGTCTGGCTGTTCCAGGATACTCCGCCTTTGATGGCAGGATTACCAATATCAGCTTGTTGTTGGAAAATACCAATGGAGGTGGACTGGGCCATGGCAAGGCCGGTATAAAGCAGCAGGATGGCAGGAAGCAGGCGTTTCATGATACTTAAATATACTACTAAATAGCCGATATTTGCAGGCTTATGGACCAGGCAGCAGGCAATGAGGCATCTATTTCCGGACCCCGGGGCACAGGCTTTAAAAGGATTCCCCTGGAAAGCCTTACGGAGCTTTTTATCGCACAACATAGCCAGGCAGGCGTGTATGTGGAACCCCGGGAGTACCAGCTCATCACCCCGCATAGCCTGGATATCGACAACGGCATTTTCCTCAGCCAATATGCGGTGCCTCCCTTTCCACCGGTTACTGTCATACGGCAGGAACAACAATTGCTGGTCTCCTGCACCTGTCACCAAACTGCTGATAAATTGTGTGTGCATGAAGCGCAGGTATTGACGGCGCTGGTACGCCGGGAAGAGCTGCGCATCTTTTTCGATGCAAAGCTGCGACAGGAAAAACTGACCAGGTTTGCCGCTGATTATGGTCTTTCTGCTACTACCAACCTGGACGAATACTTCGCCATCCATTTTGAGCACAATAAGCTAGCCATCAGTTCCCGGCTGCCTTCGCTGCTGGCGGTGAACCAGGATACCCTGCAGGCCATGAACCAGGTGCTGTATCCGGTACCTGATAGCATTCCGCAGGAAGACGTTGCAGCCGATGGCAAAACGATCTGTGTGGTATTGAAACAACACAAATACCACAAGCACCTGCTGGTCGAATTGTACAGCGCTCCGGTATCGAAAGAAGGGAAAATAAAAAATCCTATGACGCCGGTGCCGCCCCTCGACCTGGCCTGGACGCTCGATGATCCGGAGCACCTGAAGTTCTATACGGCTGTTCATAAATTCCAAAACCATCCGGCGGCCAAACGATCGCCTTCGGACCTGGCGGCGCTGAAAGCCATTGTTAAGAATCCGGCGGGCTATCGTTTCTATTATCACAATCCTGCAGTATCCGACAATATTACGTCCACGGCTATAGTACCTGTACAGGCAGCGCTGATACCGGGCAATCTAACGCTTACGGTAACACAGGAAGGGGAATTCTATGCCATAGGGGGGCGCCTATCGCTGGATGACAAAGACTATACGCTGGGGGATGTGAGCCTGCGGTACAACTGGTTTGTGCAGGCGGATGATACCCTGTACCTGGTAGATCAACTTCAGGCACTCGGCGTTATTGAATTGCTGAAAAAAAAGAGCCAGTTCCTGATCCATGCCAGCAAATACCGGGAATTCAAATTACAATTGCTGGATAAGCTGGAAGACACGATCCGGATCGGTTATGAATACATACAGGAAGCAACGCCTGGGCAACTGGAGCAGCAAGGATTTAACAACAGGCCGCAACGCATCATCTATTTATCCGATCTGAAGAATTATGTGATGATCATCCCGGTGATCAGGTATGGCGAAATCGAGATACCTATCCGCACTTTAAGACTGGTGCATGGGACGGATGAGAAGGGAAAAGAATTCCTGGTAAAGCGTGATGACCAGGCAGAGAAGGCATTCAACGCGCTGATTGTACACCAGCATCCACACTTTGAAGAACAACTGGAAAACGACCTGCACTACTGGTACCTGCACCGGGACCGTTTCTTATCAGAAGAATGGTTTCTCCATGCGTTTGAGGAGTGGAACAAAGCAGGTATTACGGTATTAGGGTTCAATGAGCTGGATGGGAATAAACTGAATCCGCATAAAGTAAAAATCGATATCAAGGTACATTCGGGCATCAACTGGTTCAATGCGGATGTACAGGTAAAGTTTGGTAAGAAAAAGGCTTCCTTAAAACAGGTCTATAAGTCGATCCGCAACCAGAACAAATATGTGCAGCTGGATGATGGCACGAAGGGGATCCTTCCGGAAGAATGGATCGCTAAGTTTACGGATTACTTCAACAATGCCGAGATCATCGATGAATCGACCATCCGGATCGATAAGATCAACTTCACTACGATCGAGCAATTGTATGACGAAGCGATGGTGGATGAAGCGGTGATGCAGGAAGTACAGCAATACCGGGAGAAGCTACAGCAGATCGATCGCATCAAAGAAATTGAAGTACCCGATACCTTGCAGGCGACGCTTCGCCCCTATCAGCGGGAAGGATTGAACTGGCTCAATTTCCTGGACGACCTCAACTTTGGAGGCTGTTTGGCGGATGATATGGGCCTGGGCAAATCGATCCAGATCATTGCCTTTATACTTTCACAAAGAAGCAAGGTGAAAAGGAATACCAACCTGCTGGTAGTGCCTTCCACGCTTATCTTCAACTGGCAGCAGGAAGTACAACGATTCGCTCCTTCTATAAACATCTATACGGTACATGGGGCAGGCCGGATAAAGCACACAGCAGCGTTTGATCAATACGAGCTCATCCTAACGACCTATGGTACGCTGTTGTCGGATATCCAGTTCCTGAAAGATTATGTTTTCAACTATGTATTCCTGGATGAATCGCAGAACATCAAGAACCCCGAAACGCAACGGTACAAGGCAGTACGGCTGTTGACCTCCCGCAATAAGATAGCGATTACGGGTACACCGATAGAGAACAATACCTTCGACCTGTTTAGCCAGTTGTCCTTTGCCTGTCCGGGGCTGCTGGGCAGCAAGCAGTATTTTAAAGACATCTACTCTATTCCCATTGATATGTTCAAAAGCAGCAAGCGCGCGATCGAACTGCACCGGAAAGTAAAACCATTTATCCTGAGAAGGACGAAGCAAGAAGTGGCGCCGGAACTGCCGGAGAAAACTGAAATGGTATTGTACTGTGAGATGGATGAGGAGCAGCGGGGCATCTACCAGGCTTATGAAAAAGAGTTCCGGGAGTATATTTCTGCTACTACGGCGGATGAGCTGAAGAAGAGTCCCATGAATGTATTGAAGGGGCTTACGCGTCTCCGGCAGATCTGTGATGCGCCTGCTTTGCTGGGTGATGATGCCCTTACAGGCAGCACCTCTGCCAAGATCAATACACTGCTGGAGCAGATCGAAAACAAATCACCCAATCATAAGATACTGGTGTTTTCGCAGTTCGTGTCGATGCTGGAACTCATCAGTAAGGAATTGATCAAAAGGGGTATTGGTTTTGAAATGCTCACCGGCAGTACGCGCAACCGGGGCACGGTGGTCAATGCCTTCCAAACGAATCCCGGTAGCCGTGTATTCCTCATCAGCCTGAAAGCAGGCGGTACGGGGCTCAACCTCACGGAAGCAGATTATGTATACCTGGTAGATCCCTGGTGGAACCCTGCGGTGGAAAACCAGGCCATTGACCGGGCACACCGCATAGGCCAGGATAAAAAGGTGATCGCGGTACGCCTGATCTGCCCGGAAACGGTAGAGGAAAAGATGATGAAAATGCAGGAGCATAAGAAGATACTGGCAGATGACCTGGTGAAAACAGGCTCCTCCTTACTGTCATCGCTATCGAAGGACGACCTCCTCAATTTATTGTGGTTTCAGCCGGCGTAGGCATCTTACTTTTCGGGCCGCAGGGGCGCCAGCTGCCCTGACAGTCTTGGCGAAAAGTGGCTGTTTTGGCGTTTGATGCTATTAGCATACTCTATCCATACTGAAGGTATACTGAAGCTATACTGTAGCCATACTGAAGGAATACGAATTTCGGATTTAGAATTACTCCGTGCGTTGTACTTTCCTTCCTGTTGGTAACTGACTGATCTTTTTGTTGACCTTTGACCAAGCTATGCATCCTTCCATTCATTCTCAAACCGAACAAACATACAATCTGTGGTATGCCAAATCCAAATTTTATTTTACTGCATCAGCTATTTTAATAACAAGATTAAAAAAGTGTAGAAAAACAACCGTTTCACGCCAAAACAACCAAAAGCAGTCAACAGCAGACATTTTAAATTTGGAAACGGGTATATCGGTGTTGTATGTTTGCTGTGAACAGATCGACTGTGTGGACGGGGCCCCTAAGCATGGTCGGTGGAAGACGAAGTGTTGTGCAACACTGAATACAAGCTGCGAGCGGTGAGCTTCGAGCTGCGAGCTTTAGGCAAGAACAGTTAGCAGTTAGCTTTTAGGTTTTTAGGAGTTAGCTGTTAGCAATTTAACTGTTCGTGGTTATTGGTTGGCTGATGGTTATACTATCAGCTGAGGGCTATTGCCACTGGCTGTTACCTTACCAATACTGATCGACATCTGCGGTGAACGCCAGCCACCAGGTAAAGAGAAATGGAGATCAGGATGTAAGGGAAGACGAAGGCCAGGATTTGGAGGATAGTTTTAGTAATCAGCTATTAACCGTAACCCATTTCACTGAATCCAATTTTTAAACGATAAAATTTATATCATAAGACAAGGATAAAGAAATAATGATTGTACCAGGTGTACAAAGGGGTGTCTCCTATGTTTGCAAAAAACAGGAGGCGCCCTCTTTTTTTTACAATGGGCAGCAATCACCTAATTGGCCATCGCATCACAATACAGTAGTTTTGTACGGTATGGAAACAATTATAGGTATTGCCGGCTTAGCTATTATGGGTGTATTGCTTTCTCTTGCCTTCAGGAAGAAAAAGGTAATACCGGCTTTATCGACTCAAAACCTGCAATCGATACTCCAACAGTATGTAGCTTTTTACCGTGCACTCAATGATGAGCAAAAAGCATCGTTTGAGCAACGGGTAATGCAGTTTCTTCAAAAAGTGCCTATTACGGGTGTGAAGACCACGGTAGAAGATGTAGACAAGGTGCTGGTAGGCGCCGGCGCCATTATCCCCATCTTTGCTTTTCCGGGATGGGAATACAGGAACATTCATGAAGTATTATTGTACCCCGGATCATTTAACGAGGAATTTGGGCAGGATGGGCAGGACCGCAATATCCTGGGCATGGTAGGCAATGGGCCTATGCAAAATGTAATGGTCCTTTCGCAACAGAATGTGCGGGAGGGTTTCACGGGCAGCTCAGACAAGCACAATACGGCGATCCATGAGTTTGTACACCTGGTCGATAAATCGGATGGCGCTACAGATGGATTGCCGGAAGCGCTCATCCCCCACCAATATGCCCAGCCCTGGCTTAAACGGATACATGAAGAAATGCAACTGATACGGGAAGGCCGGTCGGACATTAACTATTATGGCACCACCAATGAAGCTGAGTTTTTAGCGGTCGTATCTGAATACTTTTTTGAGAAGCCGGCTGAAATGGAAAAGAAACACCCGGAGCTCTACGCTTTACTGAAAACGATATTCCTGCCAGGCACTCCCTCCTAAGCAATCGGCAATCGGCAATCGACAGTCGGCAATCGGCAGTCGGCAATCCTTTGCTTCGAAGGGGTCCTGAGTTCCTTATCCGGTCATCGATATGTCTTATCCAGAGGAACGGGTTATTTACTGGTTAATGGGTCAGTATTTCCTCACCTACCCGGGCATAAAATTCGTATTTAGGGTTAGTCTGTACTGAAAATCAACCACCCTGATATGAATAAGAAACACTGTATCCTTACAGCATGGATCTGTATGTCGATCCTGGCTGTATCCTGCCACAAAGATGATGATTCCGACAAACTTCCCACTACGATTGAAACACAACCCGCTGTCTTAACACCTGTCACCCAAAGTATTGGCAACAATATAGGAGGCTATTACGAGGCTATGCCGGCACAGTATGGACAAAACGACGCCAAGTATCCGTTGCTGATTTTCCTGCCGGGAGCCGGGCAATACGGCACGGGCAGCACGGCAGATCTGGCCAAGGTGCTGACGGAAGGCACCCCTGTATGGCTAAGACAACAAAAGTTTCCGCCCAATTTTCTGGTCAATGGTCAAAATTTTGCGCTAATCGTGTTGGTACCACAATTTAAAACTGAGCCCCGCTATGCGGACCTGCGGGCTTTTATAGATTATGCTTTTTCAAAATACCGGATCCATAAATCCTATTTTTACCTTACAGGCTTTAGCCTGGGCGGCCGGCAAACGGCAGAATTTGGTGCACTGGAACCCACGGTGCCTGCCGCTATCGTAACGATGGCCGGCGCTTTCACGTACAACCTGCCCGGTACGGTAATAGGAATTGCCGATAACAAACTTCCGGTTTGGTGCTTTCACAATGAACAAGACCAGGCGATCCCTTCCAAAGAGACCAAAGATTTTGTAGCTGCTATCAACAGCTTCAACCCGGCTATACCAGCCAGGCAAACTATTTTTCCCACCTCCAATGCAGACCTTAAACATGACTGCTGGACAAAGGCGACCGATCCCGCCTACAAGGAAAATGGTATGAATATTTATGAATGGATGTTATCGCACAAGCGGTAAGAAGCTATAATAAACGAAACATACGGCATGAAGATTTCCAACAAATGGAACTATTTCCGATATTGTTGGATATATGGAAAATTACAGCATTGTCTTATTGCTGCTGGGCATTATGATGGCGCTTTCTGCCGTAGCAGACAGGATAAAGCTATCATCACCCATCATACTGATCGTAGCCGGTATAGGGCTTGGTTTTATACCCGGTATGCCACCGATCGAACTGAACCCGGAAATAATACTATTGCTCTTTTTGCCGCCTCTTTTGTATGATGCAGCATTCAATATATCCTTCAAAAGCTTCCGGGTCAACAGCAATACGATTGCCACGCTGGCGGTAGGATTGGTATTCCTAACAGCCACGGGCATTGCAGCGCTGGCGTACTCTTTTATTCCCGGTATGAACTGGCCGCTGGCCTTTGTGCTGGGCGCGATCCTTTCGGCCACGGATGCTGTAGCAGCAATCAGTATCACCAAGGGCCTGGGCTTGTCGCACACAACTACGACCATCCTGGAGGGTGAAAGCCTGGTCAATGACGCCTCGGCGCTGGTAGCTTACCGGTTTGCAGTAGCGGCTGTAACAGGCTCTGCTTTCGTGATATGGAAAGCTTCTCTGATCTTTCTGGGGCTGATGGCCGGTGGCGTGCTGATAGGCCTGCTGGCAGGCAAAATGCTGGGCTTTATACTGCGGACTGTACGGGAGAATAGTCTGGTAGCTATTAGCTTCACCTTGCTGGCTCCCTTTATCACTTACCTGGTAGCAGAGGAATTTCATGTATCGGGTGTGATCGCAGTAGTGATGCTGGGTTTGAGTATTTCGCGATTAAGCGCCATGCGATTTCCGGAAAGCATCCGGCATCAATCGAAAAACATCTGGGACATCATCATCTTTTTACTCAATGGCTTTATCTTCATCCTGATCGGGTTGGAGTTTCCCATTGTGATAAAGTCTATTGGCAAGGGCATGATATGGCCCTATATTGGCTATGCACTACTTATCACCATTGCCGCCCTGGTATTGCGTATGGCCAGGGTATTCCTGCAAAAGGTAAACCTTCAAAAAGCCTTCAGCAGCCAAAAGAGGAGAATAACTGAAGCAGCTTTATTGACCTTCCAGGAATGCATGATCATTGGCTGGTCGGGCATGCGGGGCATTGTATCGCTCGCCATTGCCATCGGTTTACCCAAGGAATTGAAAAATGGGGAACCCTTTCCTATGCGTGCAGAGATCATTTTTATTTCCACTGTGGTGGTATTGTTCACTATTGTAGGGCAAGGGCTTACGCTTCCCTGGATCGTAAGGCAGCTGAAAGCAAAACATCCTGAGCAAGCGGTCAAGACGCATTAATGAAACTTTTCTCCCTTTTCCAGTTTCGCTATGATGGCATGCATCCGCTTTTCCCTCGTCTCCGGCTTTTTGGCGGTTTGCAAGCGCCAGGAAATGGCAAAGAGGTTGGTCTTATTAAGGGTTTGAAACAATGCCCAGGCAGCTTTATTTTTCTTCACGGCTTTTAAGAAGTCTTCGGGTATCTGGCTATTGGCTGGTGAATCATAGGCAGCCGCCCATCGTCCATCTGCTTTGGCAGCGGCTATTTCTTTCAGTCCACGGGCTGTCATTCTCCCAGCTTTGATGAGGCGGTCGGTATTTTCAATATTCTTCTTTGACCAAAGACTTCCAGGTCGTCTCGGTGTATACTTCTGAATGTAGGACTCCTCATCATACTTGTTGCGCTGCCCATCTATCCATCCGTAGCAGAGTGCTACATCCAATGCCTCGGTGATGGTGATACTGGGTATACCTGAATCTTTCTTGTATACACGCAGCCAAAGGCCTTTGCCTTCCTGGTTTTTAGCTACCCAGGCTTCAAATAGTTCGCTTGTTTTAAAAGCTTTGACGGGTAAATCGTCGTTTGGAACAGGCATGAACTGTTGTTTGGTAAAATAATTATGCTTCCAGGCAGGCGAGCAAGTTGTCAAGATCGGGAACATCATTGTACAAATGCGGTGACACGCGTATGGAAGAACCCCTGAAGCTAACGATCACTTTGTTCTGCTCCAAACGTTTTTTCAGGGATGTTACATCCCTATCACCCAGGGGGATACTACACATATGCCCTACAAAGTGTTCTTTATTTAAGCCGATGCCCTTTTCTTTTTTGTACGCCACGATCCTGCCTGTAAGCGTTGTTAACTGTTGCTGAATTGCTGCCGGCTTCCAATGAATGATCTGCTGTAATGCGGCAATGCACATGGGCAGCAGATTGAACTGTGGAAATTCGCCCATATCAAACCTTCGGGCGCCATGCCGGTAACCATCTTTATAGTTGGTGAGGCCTGCAAAATCCTCAGCGCCATTTTTGGTAAGCCAGGAATATTCCAAAGGATCTCCCTGTGCCTGCCACTTGGGAGCTACATACATATAACCCAGGCCATAGGGCCCTAACATCCATTTGTAACCGACACTTACGGCAAAGTCGGGTTGTATCCGGTCTATATCAACAGGCAGTGCGCCCAGGGACTGACTCAGGTCCAATACAAGGCTGGCGCCCACTTTTCTAACAGCCCCACTGACTGCCTCCAGGTCGATGTGGGCTCCATCCATCCAATGGCAATTAGGAATGGCTACCAGGCCCGTCTGGTTATTGATGGCAGCCAATATGCTGTCTGTGATATTTTGCTCCTGGCTGCGCGGAATGGTGATCAGCTGTAGCTGTTGCCGGCGCGCCAGTTGTTCCCATACATAATAATTAGAAGGGAATTGATCTTCCAGTACCATGATGGACTGGCCAGGCTTCATCGGCAGGTTTTTAGCGGCTACGGCCAAGCCATAACTCACGGATGGCACCAGCGCGATATTGTTTCCATGGGTTTGAAATACAGTGGCTGCCAGTTCCCGCAATATTTCTGCCTGGGTGAACCAATCGGCCCCGGCAATTTTCCAGGGAGCGGCCCTGGTATCAAGGGCCTGCAAGCCGGCTTGCCGCACGGTATGCAGCATGGGGGACATATTGGCGCAATTGAGGTAGGTAATGCCTTCTTCCAATTCAAATAAATGCCTGGACGCATCAATAGGATAGTTCATAATTAAAGTTAATCAATTCATTAGCAATGGCTATGATCGCCGGGTTTGATTTTGGAAATACTTGAATATATTTGCCTTGTTGAAAAAAGGGTGCCTATACATACTATTTTTCATTCTTCTGCTGAATGACACCTCACTGAACCAGTTTGTAAAACTGCCGGTGATGCTGGCGCATTTTACAGAACACCGCCAGCGGGACAGCCAGATAGGCTTTATCCAGTTTCTCGCCATGCATTACTGGGGCACGGATCTCAATGACAATGATAATGACCGGGATGCGCAATTGCCCTATAAGAAAGTAGACATCCACTCAATTGATCACCCGGTGATCCCAACTATTAGACCGGTTATTGAAAAACACCTGGTACTCTCCTCGGTAGTGGTGCAACCGGTATTCAACAATGATCTTCTCCCCCAGCCTGCCTTAGGCTCTTTATTCAGGCCGCCGAAAATAGCTGTCTGAACCACGATCTATTGGATATATAGGATTACTGGAACGCAGCATACATGCTGCTTTCCAATTTCTTTATTGATCATTTTTACAAGACCCAATCAATTATGCTGAATAAGATCATCGGCTTTTCCGTAAGGAATAAGCTGATCATTGGATTATTTGTTATTGCACTTGTTGCCTGGGGTAGCTATGAAGTAACCAGGCTGCCCATTGATGCGGTGCCCGACATTACGGACAACCAGGTACAGGTGCTGACTGTTTCTCCCTCGCTGGGGGCACCGGATATCGAACGGCTCATTACTTTCCCCATTGAGCAGGCCTGCAGCAATATACCCGGGCTAAAACAGGTACGTAGTTTTTCGCGCTTTGGCCTTTCGCTGGTGACGATTGTATTTGATGATGCCACGGATGTATACTGGGCGCGACAACAGATCAGCGAACGACTGCAACAGGTACAACAGGAAATACCCGCCGGGATTGGATCGCCGGTAATGGCCCCCGTATCCACGGGACTGGGAGAAATATACCAATATGTGGTAAGGCCCAAAGCCGGATATGAAGGAAAATATGATGCGATGCAGCTGCGAACGCTGCAGGACTGGATCGTAAGGCGCCAACTGATGGGCACACCGGGTGTGGCCGAGGTATCGAGCTTTGGCGGACAATTGAAGCAATATGAAATTGCGGTGCGGCAGGAACAACTGAAAGCCTATCAACTTACGATTGCCGATGTGTATGACGCGCTGGAGAAAAACAACCAGAACACGGGCGGCGCTTATATTGAAAAAGGGCCTACGGTGCTTTACATCCGTAGTGAAGGGCTTACGGCAGCATTGGAAGACATTGAAAAGATAGTGGTAAAAACGCTGAGCAATGGTGTGCCGCTGCTCATGCGCGATGTAGCTACGGTACAATACGGCGCGGCCATCCGGTATGGCGCTATGACGTATAATGATAAAGGAGAAGTAGCAGGCGCGGTGCTGATGATGCTGAAAGGAGAGAACTCTTCGGCAGTCATTAAGCGGGTCAAGAAACGGATCGAAGAGATACAACAAATGCTGCCTGAAGGAGTAGTGATCGAGCCCTTCCTGGACCGGACCAAGATGGTGAACAATGCTATTGAAACGGTAGAGACGAATTTGCTGGAAGGCGCGCTGATCGTGATACTGGTATTGGTATTCTTTTTAGGTAACCTGCGGGCGGGTCTGATCGTTTCTTCTGTGATACCGCTCTCCATGCTGTTTGCCATCATATTGATGAACAAGTTTGGCGTAGGAGGCAACCTGATGTCGCTGGGCGCTATTGATTTCGGATTGATCGTGGATGGATCGGTGATTGTGGTAGAAGCGATCCTGCACCGCTTTTCGCATTCCAAACATTTCAGGCAAGTGGGGCGCATCAGCCAGCAGCAAATGGATGAAGAGGTGACGAAATCCACGGGCGCCATGATCAAGAGTGCGGTGTTCAGCCAGATCATCATCCTTATCGTATACCTGCCCATTCTTTCGCTGCAGGGCATTGAAGGCAAGATGTTCAAGCCGATGGCCATTACGATTGCGTTTGCCATATTGGGGGCCTTCCTGTTGTCGGTGACGTATGTACCGATGATGGCTGCTTTGTGTCTGAGTAAAAAACTCAACCATAAAGACACGATGACAGACAGGCTTGTGGGCTGGTTGGGAAGGAGGTATCAACCGATGCTGGGTCGTTTGTTGCATTATCCCAAATCCATGATCGCCGTTGTGCTCACCTTGTTCATAGGGGCTTTGATGATACTGAGCCGCATGGGAGGCGAATTCATACCGCTGCTGGAAGAAGGTGATTTTGCGGTAGAGACCAGGTTGCTCACCGGCACTAATTTGAATAATACCATTAACTCCACGCAACAGGCTTCGAAGATACTATTGAAGGAATTTCCGGAAGTGGAGAAAGTAGTTACGAAAATTGGCAGCTCAGAGATCCCTACTGATCCAATGCCTTTTGAAGCAGGAGATATGATCGTAGTGCTGAAACCCAAAAAGCAATGGACATCGGCCAGCACTTTTCCCGAGCTAAGCGCTAAGATGACAACTGCACTGGAGGCAGTGCCCGGCATCACGGTGAGTTTCCAGTTTCCGGTGCAGATGCGGTTCAACGAACTGATGACCGGGGCACGGCAGGACATTGTGTGTAAGATATTCGGGGAAAACCTGGATACGCTGAGCCATTATGCGCACCGGCTTAATGAGATCATACAATCTGTAGACGGGGCCATTAACGTATACGAGGAAACGGTGACGGGGATGCCTCAGGTAGTAATCAAATACAATCGTGATGGCATGGCCAAGTATGGGCTCAATGTAAGTGATATTAACCGGGTGGTGAATACTGCTTTTGCGGGCCAGGTGGCAGGACAAGTATATGAAGGAGAAAAACGATTTGATATGGTGGTGCGCCTGGCAGGTGATGCACGAAAAAACATAGCGGATATTCAAAACCTGTTGGTCCCCACGCAACAGGGCCCACAAATACCTTTATCGATGGTAGCTACTATACAGGAAATAGAAGGGGTAAACCAGGTGCAGCGGGAGAATACGCGCCGCCGCATCATTGTAGGTTTTAATGTCAGCGGCCGTGATGTACAATCCATTGTACAGGAATTACAGCAGAAAGCACAGCAACAGCTAAACCTGCCCAAGGAATATACGATCGCTTATGGCGGCTCATTTGAGAACATGAATGCGGCTAAAGAGCGGTTAAGCATTGTGGTGCCGGTGGCCTTATTACTGATCTTCCTGCTGTTGTATTTTGCTTTCAATTCTGTAAAGCAGGGTTTGTTGATCTATACGGCCATTCCGCTATCGGCTATTGGCGGCATTGTAGCGCTTTGGATACGCGACATGCCTTTCAGCATTTCTGCCGGGGTGGGCTTTATTGCGCTCTTTGGCGTGGCAGTATTGAACGGGATTTTACTGGTCAGTGAATTTAACCGGTTGAAGCAGGAAGGCTGGCATGATGTACGGCGTATTGTGATCCATGCCACGAAGTCGAAATTGCGGGCCGTATTGATGACTGCGCTGGTGCCCTCGCTTGGTTTTATACCCATGGCCATCAGCACGGGAGCAGGTGGTGAAGTTCAAAAGCCATTGGCCACGGTGGTGATCGGCGGTCTTATTATCTCTACCCTGCTCACGCTCTTCTTGCTGCCGGTACTCTATATTTTGTTTGAGAAAGGCTTTGGCTACTTCAGGCCAGGCCGTAAGCTGGCAGCTGCAGTTGTGCTGTTGATGTTAGCCAACACGGCTGTACAGGCACAACAGCCTATCCGGCTGGAGGCTGCTATTGACAGCGCTTTAAAGAACAACCAACGCTTACAAATAGCCAATACAGAGATCAGCTATTACAAGGCTTTACAAAAAAGCAGCTTTGACCTGGAGAAGACAGTGCTCGATGTGGAATATGGACGGTTTAACAGCCTGGCCAACGACAACCGTTTTTCGCTTTCGCAGAGTATACAGTTCCCATCGGTCTATAAACACCAGCGCACTATTAACAATACGCATGTATTGATCAGTGAGACGAACCGGCAACAACAGCAGGTAGCACTAAGGGCGTTGGTAAAGGAAGTGTTTTACCAAATGCTGGTATTGCAGCAAAAGCGCCGGTTGCTGCAGGAAGCAGATACGCTTTATAGCAGCCTGCTCGGCAGATCGCGCCAGCGCTTCCAGGCAGGTGATATTGACGTACTGGAAAAAACAACGGTGGAAAACCAACGGCAACAGATCGGCAGTCAGCTGCGGCTATTGGCATCGGATTACCAGGTGTTGCAAACACAGTTAAAGCTTTTGCTGAATAGTCCGGATAAACCGGAACCGGTTGCCGATACGGTATTGTACTCCCTGGAATTACTTCCCGATACCAGCCTGGTACAATCGAGCCCCGTGCTTCAGCTGCATGAACAACAGGTGCAACTATCAGCTGCACAAAGCAAGCTGGAGAAAAGCAAGTTGCTGCCCACCTTCAGTGCGGGGTATAACAATGCCTCTATAATTGGATGGCAAACAACGAAAGGAGGACAGGACCTGTACTTTGAAGGCAGCAAACGCTTCTCTTCTGTGAATGTAGGCGTAGGCATCCCTATTTTTTCGGGAGCACAACGGGCCAGGATCAAAGCAGCAGAAGTGCAGGTAACGCAGCGGATACAGGAAACAGCGGCTACCCGGCAGCAGCTATATGCCAGCCTCGACGCTGCCACGCAGGTATACCTTCAGCGCAGTGAGCTGGTAAAGGATTATCAGCAACTGCTATTGCCCAATGCTACTACCATTATCCACACAGCCAGCCAACGATTGCAGGCCGGCGAAACCAGTTACCTCGATTGGGTAATACTGGTAAACCAGGCCTTACAGATACGCAGCGATTATTTTAATGCGGTACAGCAACGTAATGAAGCTGCTTTTGAAATAGAAAAAATAACTGCTTCCCATTAAGCAAAATAGAATGATCATGATGCACAAAATAATAACAGCACTTGTTTTCATCAGCCTCTTT
The DNA here is from genome assembly GCF_003555545.1 of Paraflavitalea soli. Classification (GTDB taxonomy): domain Bacteria; phylum Bacteroidota; class Bacteroidia; order Chitinophagales; family Chitinophagaceae; genus Paraflavitalea; species Paraflavitalea soli. Next base: position 3,833,894 of record NZ_CP032157.1, read on the forward strand.
ACCCAATGTAAAGATGAGCCTGCTGCAGCAACAGCAGCCGCTCCAGGCGCCAGGACAGGCATTGATAGCCTGAAAGTACAGGATGATGTCGTAACCCTTACCACTGTACAGGCGGCCAATGCCGGCATTGCTACGGGCACTCCATCGAAAAGGGAAATGCATACGGCGCTACAGGTGAGTGGTGTAGTAGATGTGCCGCCACAAAATATTGTGTCGATCAGTGTTCCGCTCGGCGGCTATGTCAAGAGAACAACCCTGCTACCCGGCTCCAGGATAAACAAGGGCGCCATATTGGCTACGCTGGAGGATCAGCAATACATCCAGCTGCAGCAGGATTATCTGACGGCTAAAAGCCGGCTGCAGTATGCAGAAGCCGATTTCAACAGGCAGCAAGGGCTCAATGAGACGAAGGCGGTGAGTGATAAAGTATACCAGCAGGCGCGCAGTGAATTTGAAAGCCAGAAGATACTACTGCGCTCCCTGGGTGAAAAGTTGCGGCTGATCGGTATTAACCCTGAGTCGTTGAACGAGAACAATATCTCCCGCAGCATCTACCTCTATGCGCCCATCAGCGGCTATGTGAGTAAGGTAAATGTGAATACAGGTAAGTATGTAAGTCCTACGGATGTATTGTTTGAGTTGATCAGTCCGGATGATCTGCATTTGAGTCTCACGGTGTTTGAGAACAATGCGGTTAACCTTTCTATCGGTCAAAAGGTTACCTGTTATACGAATAGCCATCCGGAAGTAAAGTACCAGGCCACGGTAAGGCTCATTACGCCTGCCGTGAATGAAGAAAGAGCGGCTGAAGTGCATTGCCATTTGGACGAGCATGTGAAAGGGCTGATGCCCGGCATGTTTATGAATGCGTCGATCGAGTTGAACAATGCGCAGGTGATGGCGGTTCCGGAAGAGGCGGTAGTGAAGTGGAATAGCCAGTATTATGTGTTCAGTGCGGAAGGCAGCAACCGGTATAAACTTTTTCCAGTGGAAACAGGGGTGTCAGCCGCAGGATTTACAGAGATCAGGAGTACTCTCCCGGCGGATCGTGCTGTAGTAGTGAAGAATGCGTATACCTTGCTCATGAAGATGAAGAATAGTGCGGAGGAGTGAGGGGTGAATGGCAAGTGGTGAGTAGTGAGAGCGTAATAATTTTAATCAGGCGCATAAATGGCGAGGGCTGTTTATGCGCCTGATTATTTTATAGCTATCCGTTATAGTTTATAGAACCCTGTTACTGGGAGTAGCACAAAAAAGACCAGCCAGCAGGATAATTTATATTATTTATTTATATATTTGAGATATTCCTGCCTTACCTTTTTAAGCACCTGCTACATGGGTGTCCATCTTCTGTCATTAATAAATCAGCATTTACCATATGCAGATAAGAAAAGAACTCATTTCTGAGATCCAGGTCATTATTGCCAGTGCGAGAGAAAAAGCCATCCGTTCTGTAGATACTTACCGGGTACTTATGTACTGGCAAATTGGCAAAGTGATCTTTGAGGAAGAACAGCAAGGGAAGGAAAGGGCGGAATACGGCGAGTTTTTGATCAAATCACTTTCAGAGCATTTGCAGCCCCAGTTTGGCAGCGGGTTTTCTATTCGCCAATTGGAAATGTGCCGGCAGTTCTATCGTGCTTTCCCAATTACGAACGCAGTGCGTTCGCAATTCAGTTGGACACACTATAGGACCTTATTAAGAATTGATAATCAACACAAAAGGGAGTTTTACATTGCTTAAACGGAGAAAAATAACTGGACAGCCAGGCAACTGGAGCGACAAGTAAATAGCCAGCTTTTCGAACGGCTGCTGGTTAGCAGTAATGTAAAAGAGGTGTTAGCAGTAGCCAGAGAAGAAAAACTACCATCTGAGGCTAAACAGATCATTAAAGACCCCATGGTATTGGAGTTTTTAGGGTTAAAAAGGGAGACTTCTTACTACGAAAAAGACCTGGAAAGCGCCATTATTACACACTTGCAGGATTTCTTACTGGAAATGGGTAACGGCTTTTCTTTTGTAGCACGGCAAAAACGATTACACATTGAAGGGGATGAGTTTTTTATAGACCTTGTCCTCTACAACAGGTTACTGCAATGCTTTGTAATCATAGAGACCAAAACCACCAAATTGACGCATGAAAGTATTGGCCAGCTGCAGATGTATGTCAATTACTACGACCGTACGGAGAAACAGTCTTACGAAAACCCTACCATAGGTATTTTATTATGCGCCGATAAAAACGACGCAGTTGTAAAGTTTACCTTACCGGAAAACAATAAAAACATAATTGCCAGCAAATATCAGTTGTACCTACCCACTGAACAGCAGCTCATTGACGAAGTAAAGGAGGTTAAAAAGGAAATAGAAAAACTGGATCAGGAAACCAGTAACACATAGGCTGCATATATCTAATAATCAATTACTTATAAAAAAATCAGCTTCATTACTTAGATTACGAACGCAGTGCGTTCGCAATTCAAAACGCTTCAAATTCGATCAGCTTAACGATCTCTCCAATTGCGAACGCACTGCGTTCGTAATTTAAAAAGCAAGACTTGAAGCCGGCATTTCGCCAAATTATCGGTCATTTTGAATTGTAAACGCAGTGCGTGCAAAATTCACATTACAACACTTTCTACTTGAGAAATTGCAAAAATCTTAATAACCAGCCCCTGCCGCTACAGGTTGGGCTGCTCCTTTCTGTAGTGCCCTGGTGTAGATCACCCAGGTGATGATGCCCATCCAGGTCATGACCAGCAGGAAGGTGATCTTTTGAAGAACGGGTAATACATATAACCATTGGCCGGTATAGTATATATAATTGTTGGCGCCGATCAGGAACAGACAAGCCAGGCCAAAGACAAACAGCTTATACCAACGATACCTGTACAAGGCGGTAAACGTGGTGGCCAGGGCAATGATACCAGGAATACTGGCCAGGTTGATGATGAGATCATGGTATTGTGTGAACAGAAAAGGAGCAATGGCCATGGAAATAATACCTGGATAGGCGATCAGGATCTTGTACCAACGGCTACGCTCAAATAGCCTGGGCACTATCCACCAAAATACAGCCAGGGCCACACATAGTACGCCCATCGCCCACATGGCTACCCGCCAACCTGGATTGTGCTCTCCATTTTTAGCTACAGGCCCCAACAGGTCGCACCAATAGTTGTGCAATACATCAAACCCACCGGCTGTTTTATCGGTATTGGAACCGCCGGGATACAAACAGGCTGCAATAATGTATAAAAGAACAAACAGGCTACATCCAACAAGTGGGATCAATAGCCAGCCTGATCTGGTAAAGTTTCTTTTCAATGATACCTGGTTTAGGGAGCAAGAGAGGAATTCCTGTTCCCTAAATTAAGTTTTTAACCGGTGGACTTTATTGCCTTTACTTTCTTTTAACAAGCTATTCTGTAACGGTGAATTTCTTAACAGCCAGTTCCTGCCCGTTGATCACTACGGCCAGGGTATGCTGTCCGGCATAATGTTTCCGGGTAGTGAGGTTACGGAATGACTGGGCGCGTTTGAATGAATAGGTTTGGCCGGGCTGGTAGGTATTTTCGGTGATCTTAAACAGCTTCCTGTTGCCCTTCCCATTGGATTTCATATAATCGATCCCATACTCCACACGCAATTTGATGGGCTTTTTGCCACTGTTGGTAAGGTCGAAGCTGAAATGCAAAGTATCGCCGATACCAATACTTTTGTCGGTGATCTTCAATTTATCTATCACAATCTGATCTGCTACGGCCAGACCAAATAGCTTCATGGCCTGCGGATGTGCCTTGCGCAGCAGGGTACGGCTACCATGTTTTATGATCCAGTCAGTACGGGGTGACACGCCCTGCCATCTCTTTACAATCCCCAATACAATATCAGGATTGTCTTTGACAATATCATTGAGGTTATTGGCTACGCTCTTACGCACAAACTCTGAAGTATCGTCTTTTAGATTCTCCAATATGGGCAGGATGGCTGACGGATCTTTTTTCAATGCCGGCAATGCCATGGCCCAGGGAAGGCGGGGACGGCAGCCCTCGCTCGAAAAGCGACGTACATGCAGGCTCTCATGTTTTGACCACAGGAGCATTTGTTTCATGGCCTTTTCGGGATAACGGATAATGAAGGGACGGATCGCAAACTCGCAACTGATAAACTGGGTAATGAATTCCATGGCTTGCATGGAGATATCGTAATGCTCCAGCCCATAGGCCTCTACATATTCGGTGAAGACCATGTATTCCAATCCCCCACTGATGCCCTCTTTACGGAGGGCAATGATGATATCCTTTATCAGGGAAATATTCTTATCATATTGACCCGGCAAAAATTCGTGGAGCACTTGCGCAATATGCTTCATACGCTGCTTCAGTTCCCGTGCTTCCCAGGCATCGTCATAGATCTTTTTCAGAAACCGCTTTTTATCAAACCCCTTGATACATTTTCCCAATACGGCGGTAAACTGGTTGAAAAATGTGTCGTTATAAATATTCTTGAATGGCTCCACTATTGCGTGATTTTGGAACGCAATATAAGAACAGTTATGCCGAAAAGATTACGGGGTTTAAAAGTTGAGTTTTGTATTGTTATTGGCGCAGTCATAAACAAACCGGGTATAGCCAAAGACGATATGCCGGATTATTGGAAGGAAAGAGGATTACAAATGGGAACGGCTGGAAACAATACGGAGGAGCGTCACAAACAAACAGACAGTCATTTAGAGATAAGTAATATTCCCGATTTATGGAGCTGGCGGCTCCTCAGGGCCTTCGATAATTGGCAGGCAGTGCAGTGGATTGGCGGCAAATGATCTCCGGTTCCAGGATGAGTTTACGGGGCGGGACCCTGGAGGATACTTTTTTGTTCAGCACTTCGAAGAACAGTCCGGCGGCTTCTTCGCCCATGCGCACGGTCTGTTGATTTACGGTAGACAGGGACGGAGTAAGGTATTCACTAAATAGTTCATTGGCAAAGCCGATAATGGCAACATCTCCGGGAATGCTGAGGCCAGCCTCTTTGATGGTTTGCATGGCGCCAAGGGCAGTAAAATCCTCCACAGCAAATACAGCATCCGGTTGCCTGGGCAGCAGTCCTTTCATACATTCCCTGCCTGACCCTATGCTTACTTTTCCATATACAATAAGGTCATCATCCACGGCTATATTGTGTACGTTCAATGCGTCGATATAACCACGCAGGCGTTGGTTGAAATTGGTCACATGCTGCTGGCCGCCGATATGGGCGATGCGGCGGCAGCCCTGTTCAATAAGATGCCGGGTAGCATTAAAAGCACCCTGGTAATCATTGACTACCACCGCAGGAACCTGCAGGGAATCATTGGCCCTGTCAAATAATACCAGGGGAACATTCTTTCCTTTCAGATCGGCATAATGTCCCAGGTTGATGGTCTCTTTGGAAATAGAGGCCAATACGCCATCTACCCGCGAACGGAGAAATGTTTGTACGGCCTTTTTTTCCAGTTCATATAATTCATTGGACTGATAGATCAGTACATTGTAGTCATTTTTGCTGGCCACCTTTTCAATGCCATGGATCACAGAACCAAAGAAATTGATCTCTGCACTGGGAATGATGACGCCAATGATCTTTGACTTGCCCAGCCTCAGGGAAGAAGCGATCTTATTGGGCTGGTAATTCATCCTTTTGGCAGCCTCCTTTACCGCTTCGCGGGTAGCGTTGCTGATGGCCGGATGATCATTCAACGCCCTTGATACGGTAGCTGCTGCCACATTCAACGCGCGTGCGATATCAAGGATCGTTGTTCTGATCGCAGGTTCACTCATGGCTTGTTTCAAGATGTGTTATCAGTCTGGCAAGGTCTTCCCGCTTTGAAAAATCAGTACGGTTGCTCTTAACCAATTCGTTGATGATGGCCTTTTTATCGGGATAAAGCTTACTAAGCTGTTGGGCATTGTTGACCTTATGGTATTCATTATCCTTATAAGCGTAGTAAATCACTTTTGAAATAACCTTGTAGTCTTCCGGCAATTTCAGGGCATACACCATACCACTGCCGATGATCGCTTTCAGGGAATGACCAGCCGCAGTGTTACTGTTACCATACCCAGTATTGACGCCCTCATCCTGCAGGTTGCTTACATAATCAGCAAACAATGGATAAGTTTTACCAGCGATCCATTCATAGAATCTTTTATCTCCGACAATAAACCGGCGGCCCGAAATAACTACTGAATCAACCGTTTCAACATTGGCTATAGCCAGGTATTTACCGCCATTCTCAAAGATCATTTCGCGGGTAAGTGCATTATAATTCAGTGAACGATCGGACGCTTCGCCTGATTTCAGGTATACCTTACCCGGGTAAAACTTATCAAACACATAGTGGGTTACGAATACACCCTGTATCTGGTTGGGCGTTTGAGCGGCAGCATATAATCCAACCATCAACAAGGGCAGGAGCAGTAACTTCTTCATAAATAATGATGTTTTATTGGGCATTCCCAACGCTCAATATAAGTACTACCTCCTACTTATCCAACAACTTAATAAAGTAGCCGCCTACTACGCTCCGCGCCTGGAAACCTACCTGCCTGCCGTTGGTCGTTTCATGCCAATCGCTTAAGGGTACCCGGCTGGAGGACTCAGCAGCATATTTATACAAAGGCTGTATAAATGCATTCCAATCCTGCTGGTTATCGGTCAGGGTAGCTGTCCACATGATCCAATCGGATTTAGTATATGTTTTGCGGCTGTCGAGGGGCAATCCATAGGCTTCCTGTTTGGCGAGGTAATATTTTATTTCTTTTTCATATACTTCTTTTGGGAATACATTCAGGCGGAGTAATTTATCCCATACCAGGTTGTATTTCTGGCTCCAGGTACCTTTACGGTCAAATGCCAGTGTATAATGATCTCCATCGTCCGCCAGCTGCATCCAGCGTTGGGCCATGGCCACAGCTGTATCATGGTACTTTTTACCGGTTGCAGCATCGCCGAGTTGTTCTGCCAGCATAGCATAACCGGCAATACCCATAATGGCTTTTACAGAAAGATTGGCATTGCGCGCCAGGTGACCGGCAAAATCATCGGTGCACAATTGGTTGGCAGGATCAAAACCATCCTTCACCAGGTAGCCCACCCAGGTAGTGAGTGTATTCCAATGTTTCTTTGCATAATTGGCATTGCCTTCCGCTTTGGCAATAGCTGCTGTAAGGATGATCATATTACCTGCTTCTTCCACAGGCATGTCTTCCCCATACAACTGCCCGTTGGCCAGGGGGTAGGTACCCAGGTCGTGTGCGGGAAAAGGCTTGGCCCATTTGCCGCTTTCACTGTAATAAAAGATGCCATTGAGCATTCCCTTTAATAACTCAGGATTATAGGCCAGGTACAAGGGTGCAGACGGGTAGGTAACATCTACGGTATTGATACAGCCATTGCTGTAATTCTCTTTTGATAAAAAAAGGATCTCGCCCTGGGGGTCTTTCAGTACTTTATGGGCTGACACGCTTTGGCGATAAGCCAGTTCACAGAGTTGGGCATACTGCTCACCTCCTGCTTTCAGGGTTTCATTGTATAATTTCTTATTGAACTGATCGCATTGTTCCATCACACTTGTATAGTCGGCTGCGGCCTGCGCCAGCTCCTGGTCGATGGTCCTTCCATCCTGTGCCCACCAGGCTTTTAAGTTCTGGCCAAAGTATTGTATGGCATACAGATCATCATACCCTATCAGGAGTATTTTTTCTACGGGAGTATTACCAACAGCACCATAAGCAAGGAGGGTGTTCAACATAAGTTGTTTGCCTTCCCGTTTCACCGGAGCACCCAACCTTGCAGAGGTAATATTAAATGCATTTACTGCTTCACCGGAAGTCGATACAAATTGCCCGGTTGAGAAATCGCTGGGCACAGCTACATACAGGTACCCCCAATCAATGCGCAGGTCATCGCCTTTCTTTTTAAGCACTGGTTGTTCAATAGTACCCGTCTTAAGAATAGACAGGTTATTGGCATTGTATCGCTCTGCCTTTACTTCCTGGGCGCCTGTATTGGTAGCCAGGGAGGAAGAAACACCAAAATTCAATCGTACACGGTGTTTAGCTTTATCATTGGATTGCACTTTTGCGGTAACATAGGTAACAGGCCTTGATAAGAGATCGAGGTTGTCCGGCAGCAGCGGGGAGGTAAAAGTAAGACCAAGCTTTACCTTACCTGCCGTAAACTGATAAATGGTTTGCGTAGCATTTACTGTAACAGACTCCTGGGTGGCGAGCTTAATATTTCCCCCCGGCTGTACTTTTGGTTCGTTGACAATGCCTGCATCGAGCCAGGCGCCGCCCGCTGTATTGGCTACATGGATGGCCAATACATTTTTCCCTTTTACCAGTTTGCGTTTAGCAGCTTCGGGTATGGGGAAGTATTGAAATTTATTCAGCCAGCCGACATAGCTGTATATCTTTTCACCGTTGAGGTATACTTCTGCATTATCGTCGTGGTTGATCTTCAGCAGGAGATCATTGAAGTTGGTTTGATCCAATACAAACTCCCGGCGTACCCATAAGTTCTTGCTTCTCCACAAGGTAGCCGCACTGCTTTTATCATCAGTAAAAGGCGCTCCGCCTTTTTTCCATGACTGGTCATTGAAAGCAGTAGTCATCCAGTTGCCGGATGGTTCACTTTCTGTATAAGTCACCTGGTAGGGCTTTTCGTCCGACGCAGGTAGTACGGTATTGTACACTTTTTCCGTAGCACCCATAAAACGATAGACGACGCCATCTACTTCAATCAATCCCAACATGGATTGATCGGCGCCGGTCCAATGTTTGGTAGGGGAAGTATTCAGCTGATCGGAGAAAGACCATACACTAAAATAAGGATCATGTGTGATCAGCGGGTATGCAGGTGCACGCATTTCCTGTGCCATTGTACTGCTTAACTGTATCGTTGCTAAACCAATTGCCAGTGCTTTTTTCATATTGTTCATCCTGTTGTAATTATTAGGTATTGTCATTTACTTCCTGTGGGCACCGGAAGTGGTATGCCTTCGCGAACAGGCTCTCCAAATTGAGGCATACCATCTTTATCCCAGGTAAATAACTGGGCTCGCGGTGAGCGATGCCCGCCACAACCCTGTCCCGGTGCATTGTTGGCATGGTACAGGATCCAATCCTGCTTACCATCCGGTGATTTGAAAAATGAATTATGTCCCGGCGCATACACGCCGTTTTCTTTTGATTGCTTAAAGAAAGGCTCCGGGTGCTTTTTCCAGCTGGCTGCTTCGAGTAAATTGTCTGTACCGGTGAAACTGAGTACACCCAATGCATAAAAATCTGTCCAGCAGCCACTGGCAGAAAAAATAATGTGGAGGCGGTTGCCATGTATCAATGCCTGTGGTCCTTCGTTGACATTTACGTGGGGTGGATTATTGGCATCGTGCAGATCGCCGTGTTTTTCCCAGTCAAACTGTGGCGCAGCAATCCTGACCCGGTTGCCTTCAATCGTCCAGGGATTCTTCATTTTTGCAATATAGATATCCTGCTGTCCGTTGGTATCTCCCTCCCATCCGGACCAGATCATGTACAGCTGATCTTTCCAGGTAAATACATCGCCATCGATGGCCCATTTATCAGTGGGGTCTGCGACTTTACCTTTGAAGGTCCAGCTGCCTTGCATGGGATCGGCAGCCTCGTTTTCCAATACATACATCCGGTGATTTTCGTTGCGTCCATCATCTGCTGCAAAATACACGTACCATTTTCCCTGCAGGAAATGTATCTCCGGCGCCCACAGCTGTTTGGAGTAAGCGGTATTGGGTGGAGGCTTGAAAATAATGGTACGTTGGGCTGTCTTCAGGTCTGCGAGGTTTTGTGTCTTCCACAGGTCCACCCGGTTACCGGTAGTATGGGTGTAGTAGTAAAAGCCATCCTTGTAAAAGGAAAAAGGGTCAGCACCGGAAGGCAATAATGGATTGGAGAAGGAGGCGCTGGTTGATTGGGCCAGCGCTCCTCTACCTGCGACGAAAACGAATAACCATATGAAAACGATCTTGCTGCTCATGTACTGATGCTTTATCTTATTGTACTACCGGAAAAGAGGCAATCCTTAACCGGGCGGCACCCATGGGAACCAGGGTGAGCTCTGTAACCGGTTCAGTAGTCGCCACAGGGCTTTGCGGCAACAGGCCACAAAGTCCATATTGGTCGATGGTCCAGGAAGGTATCTGCTTTCCTTTTGCTTTCAGGGCGATAGGCGCACCGCCAAGCGTAAAAGGGTTGTTGTCCTTCGGCCAGCTTTTCTTTATTACTGTAAATGTTTTGTCTAAAGGTTGTTCATTCAATAGCAAGCCATAGTTCCATTGGGAAGCGGGGTATATTTCAAATGAAGGCCACTTCGCAGGATCGGCATTTTCCTGCCATTTGGAATCACCAATAGCTGTTGCCTTACTGTCTTTTTGCTCATACCGTTCTTTGATCTGCAAGGAATAGGTAATAGGCCCACGATTAATGCTTACGCTGTTCTTATTCTTATCCCAGGTGCGGAGTTGTAATTCCATGGGAAGCTCCAGGGAAATGCGGTCATTATTTTTCCATGCATTGGTCAGCTTTACATAACCGCCCGGTGAAGCCTGGAGCGTGACCGATTTGCCATTCACTTTTACCACAGGCGCTTTACACCATTCGGGAATACGCAGGTATAAAGGAAAGGCAGTGGTCTTAGCTGCCCTGATCGTAAAGCCCACCGATTCCTCAAAGGGATAATGTGTATTCTCGACGATGGTAACGCTATTGCCATTGCCCACCTGGGCTGTTACTGTTCCTTCTACATACAACTGTGCGGCCAATCCATTATCGGGAGTGGCCATCCAGCTGTTTTCTGCATAATACACCCAACCCGCAGCATGGTTGTGCTGGCAACAACGGCTGCTAAAAGGATTCATCATCAGAAAGGGGCCGTTGTTGTCGATGCCGGGTGCGTGGTTCTTGCTATCGCTCACCACCATGTTGGGTGCTGTTAAATAACGCAATGACCGGTAGTCGGGCATGAAGGCGGCCGGAAACGTATTGAAAGCAATGTCCTCGCAATTCTCCGCCCATTTGGTATCGCCTGTGTACCAGAGTAAGAACTGATCGGATGTCATTTGCTCTACCATGCCACAGGTCTCTACCAGCTGGCGCGGATCATCATATCCTTTGCGGGCATTTTCATCAGCGCCAAACAATCCACCGGGTACCTGTCCATAGATATCACGTATCAGTTTAAAATTGTCGTAGGTGGCGCGCAGGTCATTTTCATTGCGGCTGAGCATGGCATATTGGGCGGGCTCCCGAAAGCATTGGGCCACATTTACATTGTGCCAGTTGGGCAGGTTATTTTTCTGCGTCCAGTTGGCGGTGTTCTTATGCAGTTTGGTAGCCAGGTCCAGCAACCAGGACTCACCGGTACGGTTATACAGCCAGTAAACGCTGTAGATATTATCGCCACCCCGGCTGTTTTCCCAATAATCTTCCAGCAACTGGTCATCGGCCAGGGAAAGTTCCCACCTGAAGTATTTTGTCATGAGGGCCAGTACGCGTGGGTCCTTCGCATATTCATAATAAGATTGCAGGCACCAGAGCATGGGCATATTGGTCCATAGGTCTCTTTTACCATTGCGGGTCACCAGCGGGCCGAAGTCGCCATTCTCCCGTTGATTGTCCAATGCTGCATTGAGCCAGAACTTTGCTTCAGTGATCATTTTCTCATCGCGCAGCATGTAACCAATGTTGCCATATCCCTTGAGCCAATAGGGTAATTCTTCCCAGCCATATTTTCCTTTGCCGTCTTTGTGCAGCCAGGCATTGTCCTCGCGCGACAACCAGATACTGATCTCTCCCAGGTGGCCGGTAAGGCCATCGCGTTGTAATTCCAGCATCTTCTTCAACCAGCCGCCGGGCTTCACCGCTGTGACAGGTAGTTTAATAAAATACTGTTGCTGTAAAGGCGCTTTGTTGCTCACATAAAAATTGTTGCGGGCGGTATTATCAGGGCGGTCCAGGGTTTCTACCTTCAAACCCGTCTGGGCCTGTACAATTGTAGTGAAGGCAACGCCCATCATTGACAAGTAACCGGTAATCTGTCTCTTACTCTTTTGCCATGTATTCAAATTCATTATAAGGTCCTTTTTTGTTTTTTCGCAACGTCCATTGCGGGAATTTAGGGGGTGCACCTACGGCGCACTAGAATAACCTTCAACAGGCTCCTTTAAATCAGGGTGAGCCGCCCTTAGAGGGCGACCCACCCTTGAGACGCCTTCGACAGGCTCAGGCTGACAAACGTTTATTTCATAGTCACGAGATTAATATCATATAGCTTATTGTGCACTTGCTTCAGGCTCGCCACGGGTATTTTGAATACTTTCCGGTCATAGGTCATCAGTCCATTGGTTTCCACCTCTACATCGGTAGTTTGGGTGTAAACAGCAGCCGACAATCCCTTTTTGATCAAAGCAGGGAATTTATCAATGAGCTGGGAGTAGTTGGTCAGTAGTTCTTCCTTGTTTTTGTAGCTGCGGTATCCCCAGTTGTTCTTATCCTGCCAGGTATGTCCTTCGAGGGGCAGTCCCAGGCCACCAAACTCTCCCAATACAATGACATACTTAGCGCCAAACAGCTCCACACTGGGCATGGCCGGCAGGGGATAATTGTGCAGGTCAATGATATGTCCTGCTGCATGGAAATTACCACCACTGGCGGTATTGATGAGGCGGGAAGGATCTTTCTGCATGGTCCAGTTTACGATCTCTTTGGTCTTGAACTGTCCCCAGGCTTCATTGAAAGGTACCCAGGCAATAATACTAGGAAAATTGTGCAGGCTTTCCATAATGGCATTCCATTCGGTACGGTAAATCTGTTCCGACTCCGCAGAGCGTTCCATATCGTAACCAATACCCTCTACGGCAGGGCGTGGTTCCCAACGGGCGCCCAGATCACCACTTGGCATATCCTGCCACACCAGCATACCCAGTTGATCACAATGGTAATACCAGCGGGCAGGCTCTACTTTCACGTGTTTGCGGATCATGTTGAAGCCCATTTCCTTTGTTTGCACTACGTCAAACTTCAGTGCTTCATCGGTAGGTGCGGTATACAATCCATCAGGCCACCAGCCCTGATCGAGCGGGCCGTACTGGAATACAAAACGGTTGTTGAGCAACATACGTTGCACGCCATTGCCATCAACACCCATCGATATTTTGCGCATGGCGAAATAACTGTCTGCTTCATCTACCACCTTACCGGCACGGAGGATGGCCACTTTAAGTGTATAGAGAAATGGATTTTCAGGCGTCCATAATTTGGGATCATTGATCACCACTTTCACCTCTTCACCGGCAGTAACGGTGTATTCACTCAGTTTGGCTGTTCCATCAAAAGCAGTCACTTTTACCAGGTCGCCGGTTTGGGCATTGGCCACTTTGGTTTGAACGCTGAGTGATCTGGTATCAATGTCGGGGGTTTGTTTGGTAGATACGATATAGGTGGTGGGCACGGTTTCCAGCCATACGGTTTGCCAGATACCTGTTACTGGTGTATACCAGATGCCATTGGGCTTTTTTACCTGCTTGCCACGGGGCTGGGGACCTTCATCGGAAGGGTCCCATACGGATACCGCGATCTCCTGCTCTTTTCCTTTTTTGAGCAAAGCAGTAATGTCAAAAGAAAAAGGATCATAACCTCCCTGGTGTGTGCCTGCCTTTTTACCATTTACATATACGGTACAGCGCCAGTCTACCGCGCCAAAATGAAGGATAAGTTGCTGACCCTTTTTAATAGCGGGTAAGGTGATCACTTTTTTATACCAGAGTACGCTGTCTTTTCCTACCGTTTTTCCTACACCTGATAATGCTGCCTCCACTGCATACGGCACCAGGATATTGCCGGCAAAAGAAGCCGGGATGGTCTCTTCCTGGGCTTTGGGCAGAATGGCATATTGCCAGAGGCCATTGAGGTTTTGCCAATTCTTCCGCACCAGTTGGGGGCGTGGGTATTCCGGTAATGGATTGGCAGGATCTACATTGGCAGACCACTGGGTAGTAATATGCCCCGGCACTACCTGCCAGTTTTGCTGTGCCTGTACGTAACCTGCGAGGAATAACAATAAGAAGAGGACGGGTACTCTTTGCATAAAAGTGATAAATTGGTTGATGCTTTAAATATATTCCGAAATTATCAGAATGTGATTTTTTGAACGGGTGAATATAGTCTGTCTTCCACACCAGCAATCTTAACCCCTATCCTGGCGAATACATAATTCTGCGCCGGGGTCATGCCAGGTACGGTTACGGTAAGGGAAATATTGTTGGGATCAACAATGGCCGGTCCATCAATACCTGCTGTGGCTATATTTTCATTATCAGCGCGGGAAACAAACTGTGTTTTGTTAATGAAGAGGGTAACATTTTCAATATCCCTGGCATTGGCATCGGTAATGATCTTCTCCACTTTAAACGCTGCTTTTACCTGTCCGGCTCCGCCGGTTAGCTGAGCATTCCGGATCATGTAATAAGGCATTACATCAATGTCCATGTTCTGGTTTCCTTTGAGGCTAATAGTTATTGTATCAGGCGCACCACCTGCAGTTTTCTTCCATAAGAAAGGGCCCTGTCCGTTTGGAACGATCAGTTTGTACTCCCCATCAAAAAGAAGGGCAGAGAAGGTTCCATCCTGTCCGAAGGAAGATCCGATAGGCCCTACTTTTCCAAAACCAAACTGGTAGAGCTCATAGGGTACCTGGTAGTTTTCGACACCTATTGCTACGCCCTGGTATACTATGCGGCCCGTTAGTCTGGAAGAAGGCTCATCATAGTTATCCTTTTTACAAGATACTCCTGCAACACAGATCAGGATGAACGCTATGTATTGAAATATGATTTTCATAACAGAATGATTATATGGATAAAAGACTATTACTGGTTGGGTTGTCTTACTATTTTGGGGTTGGCCGCCCTTATATTGTCGTTGATAAAGGAATAATAATTGCCAAACTGAAACCGGTTGGAGGCGGTGACCTTGGAAGGCAATACTTCCCGGAAGATCCATTTACCGTTGTTGGGACCAGCCGGGTTATATACTTTATAAGGCCATAGGCCCCAGGGTTGGGTGCTCTTTTGGGTGGCAACACCAATATTGCTGATCAGGTCGGTCCTGGAGGTAGGTGATCCGTCCCATACCTTATGGGCCAATCTCCAGCGCTTTCTATCGAAGAGGATATGGCCTTCAAATGCCAGTTCCACGCGGCGCTCATGAACAATGCGGTCAAAAGTGATCTGGGCAGGGGTGAGTGGTATGATCAATCCTGCACGGGCGCGTACCTGATTCATATAGCCAGCAGCAATATCCGGTTGTCCCAACTCAAAAGCGGCTTCAGCAGCATTGAGCAGTATTTCAGCAAAGCGATAACGGATGAATGCCACATCGCTACGGCGGCCACGGCGGCCCGATCCTGTGGCGGGGTCCAGGTACTTGCGTATATAAAAACCAGATTGTGTTCTGAACTCAAGTCCATTTACCGGTCCATCTTTACCTACAACCTGTACAGGTGTGGTGGTGCCCGGTAAAGGTTTCAACTGACCTGCTTCATCACTACTCAGGATACTGCCATCTGGCAACAGGTAACCGGCCCATATATCTACCCGTTTCCCTTTGAACAGGCCATTGGGCAACAGTACAGTACCAGCGAGGCGGGCATCTCTGCCGGCAAAAATATCCAAGGGGTTATCGTAGTATATCGGATTACCGCCGCCATCCGTTGTTGGAATGGGCGCATAAGTACCATCCAGCTTTTCAAATACTTCTACCAGGTTGAGTGATGGGTTAAGACGGCCGGCATCGCCTCCTTCATCAGAAATAGAGTAAGGCTGGTTGTTGGTGGTATAACTATGTACCTTGTCGGTACCTACTTTAAAATCTTCAATGAAAATAGATTCCTGGTTAATAGTCGTTTTGTCCAGGAAGATGGCGGCAAAATTATCAGACAGATCGGGCGATACCTTGTATAACTGGTAAGTGCCCGCACCCCCCTCTATAATTTCTTTGGATGCTTTTAATGCGGTAGTATAATAGGCATTGGCTTTGGCAGCGGGGATACCCACTTCTTCGCCGGGCAATGAAACAGCGGGGGTAGTGGCTCCATATTTTGCGATGGAACCGGCATACAACGCTGCCCTTGATTCCATGGCCAGTGCGGCAGCTTTGGAAGCCCTCGATTTTGTATTAACATCCGCGGGTAGCTTATCTTTAATGGCCTCAGCCTCCGCAATGACAAAATCATATATCTCCGATTCTTTTGACCTCGCTGTTTGCAGCGCTGTAACATCACCTTTGGGATCATATGTTTGTGAGGCAGTGATAAGAGGTACGCCACCCATGCGTTTTACCATTTCAAAATAGTAATTGGCGCGCAGGAACCTCGCCTCGGCTATAAAGCGTGTTTTATCATTATCTGTCAGCGCCGTGGCAGCAGTAGCCCGCTCGATGAACAGGTTCAGTTCACGGATATAGCCATAATCCCAGGTGCTCCATTCTCCATAACCCCAGCCATTGCGCTGCACAAAATAAGCGGCCCCATTTTCAGAGGGAAAGCTTTCACTGAAATCCGTAAAACTGGCCCAACCATTGTCGAGGCTTGAAATATCCAGTTGCCTGTTGTATAGATCTCCCAGGATAGAGAGTACAAGGGCGGGATCAGAGAAAGCTACATCGGTGGGTAATATTTGTATGGGTGGAATATCGAGGAACTCACTGTCTTTTTTGCAACCTGCCACGCCCAGCAGCAGGGCAACTATGGTTATAGATAATATCTTTTTCATTGCAATCATTTGTGTGAGGATACTATTTATAAAGAGAGATTAATACCTATGTTGACAACCCTGTTCTGGGGAAACTGGATACCATTGTCATCTATCACTTCCGGATCAATGTCAAACTCTTTCAAATTATCTATTGAGAACAGGTTATACACGTTGATATAAAAGCGTGCCCTTTGTACTTTTATCCTTTTCAAAAGGTCGGGAGCCAGGGTATAACCCAGTTCGATGGTCCTGGCGCGGAATTGCTTTACGCTGTGCAGCCAGAAAGAGGAATTGCGTTGTCCGTTCAATTCGTAGTTGCTATGGGTATACTGTGGATTGTACCTGTTGGCAGGATATTTACCCGGCACCCAGGCGCTATTGAGGTCCAGCGGATCGATCCGGTGCCACCTGTCGGTAAAAATGCTGGCTAAATTGCCATTGTTCTGGAAAGCCCACCTTAATTCCCATGACTGTGACCAGGTATAACCAGCTGCTCCGGAAAAATCGGCATGGAAGTCAAAATTTTTATAGGCTGCGCCCATGGTAAAGCCGAAGTTTAAATTGGGTTGTCTGCCATATCCAAAACCTATAGGGCGTTCGTCGTACTTATCGATCTTATTATCGCCATTGAGGTCCTTATACTTCAGATCACCCGGTATTAGTGTGCGATTTCCTTTGCCATCGATGTTTACGGGATAATTATTGATCTCTTCAAAAGACTGGAATTGTCCTTCTACAATATATCCCCAATCAATATTGGCATACCTGTTTTCGGTGGAATTGCGGTATTCGTCCAGGGAATTAAAGAAGCGGGGTTTGTAGGAATTGAGGGTTTTGGCCCTTGAGTAGCCAATATTTCCGCCGATATTGTAGGTGAGGGCGCCAGCCTTTCCACTATAGGCCAGCGAAATTTCGCCGCCCTGCTGAGCATCGCTGTTAATGTTTTCAGCAGGCAGGTTATAGCCAATTTCAACGGGCACAATTACGTCGTATTTACTGCCCAGCAATCCCGTACGTTTCCGGTAGAAATAATCGATGGTACCCGATAATTTTCCATCCAGCAGGCTAAAGTCGAGGCCAATATCCGTGATGGTGCTTTTAAGCCAGGAAATATTGGTAGTAGGAATGCCTTTTTCCCTTGAAACGGTAACGGCATTGCCATCGAGGACAGCGGTGCCCTGGTTATAATTGTATCCTGCGAGATAGGCATAGGGCGGAACGATGGGGTTATTGTTGGGATTATCATCACCCAACTGGCCATAAGAAGCCCGCAGCTTGATATCTGTTATAATACGGGAATCCTTTACCAGGCTTTTGAAAAAGGGTTCTTCTGTAATTCTCCATCCGGCTGACACGCCTGGAAAATAACCTACTCTTTTATCTGGCGCAAAGAGATAAGATGCATCACGCCTGGCTGAAGCTTCCAGGAAATAACGGTTAGCATAGCTATAAGTGATCCGGCCGATATAGCCTATGCGGCTTTGTTTATCGTCCGAATCCTGGTATTGGTCCATGG
This sequence comes from Paraflavitalea soli, assembly GCF_003555545.1. Classification (GTDB taxonomy): domain Bacteria; phylum Bacteroidota; class Bacteroidia; order Chitinophagales; family Chitinophagaceae; genus Paraflavitalea; species Paraflavitalea soli. The sequence continues at coordinate 3,852,239 of NZ_CP032157.1, forward strand.
TGGGGAAATACAATAAAGGCAGGCTATTGGATATGGGCGAGGTGTGGGTCCAATTGCGAAGACGTCGTGTTTCCAGGCGTTCTGCCACCAGGGTGCCTCCCACGGTATGATCACCGAAGGCCCTGTTGTAATTGACCTGTAACTGCGCGGTTGTATTGACCTGTTTTATCTGTTCGCGTTCGCGCCAGGGATTGGTGCTGCCGCCAGTAACATTGTATTTATCAGTCGCCGGATCATAGGTATAAGCTTTATAGGTGTATTCCTGGTTGTTCAGCAGGAGGTCTGCTATATAATACGAATACACTCCTTTCAGGGTAAGGCCCTTGATATTAGGTATCTGCCATTCGGCATTGAAATTAGTTTGGAGCACGCGCCAGTCTGAGCGGAATTTACCCGATATCTTTTCATTAAGAAATGCATAGTTGGATTCGAGGTGTTCGCCCATATCATTCAGGTAGTCGGGATTATCATTGGCAAAAGGCCGTTCCCGGGGCGTATTCCTTAAAACAGCCAGCCTGGCCAGGAAGTAATCATCGCCACCCGGCACGCCAGGGTTACGCCTGGTTTCGATGCGCCCGTTGATGTCCATGCCCACCCTTAAGCCAGAGGCCAGTTTAGCTGTTACATTGGATTGTATATTGGACCTGTTGAAACTGTATTCTTTACCGAGGTTGGACCTTTGCAGCAGGTTGGTGCCAGACACATAATAGGATACTTTGTCGGAGCCCCCACTGATATTGATATTGGCGGAGGTAAGGGGAGCAGGATCTGCCAGTATATAATCGCGCCAGTCAAAACTCCGGTATTGCGGGCCTGCACTTTCACCTTGTTTATATTTTTCCAGTTCTTCCGGCGTAATACTGGTTGATCCATTGCTGTTCATCTCCGCGTCAGCACGGTAGCGCATATAATCGTATGAATTATTAACTACATGTGGAAAGCGGAACCATGTTTGCCATCCGGTATATGCATTCAGGTTTACATTATTACGGCCCGTAGCGCCTCTTTTGGTAGTGACCACCACTACTCCATTGGCTGCACGCACACCATAAATAGCAGCGGAAGCATCTTTCAATACGGTGATACTTTCAATATCATTTGGTGCGAGGTTATTGAATTGGCCTTCATCCTGCTGGATACCATCAATAACATACAATGGTGTACCCATATTCCGGATCTGGATATTGGCCGAGGCGCCGGGGCGGCCATCGGGCATACGAAATGTTACCCCGGGTAGTTTGCCCGCCAGTCCTGTACTGACATTGGAGCCCGCATGCACGCGGTCGAAGTCCTTACTGGTGATGGTAGAAATAGCACCGGTGAGTGACTCTTTCTTTCTGGCGCCATAACCGATCACCACCACTTCTCCCATATCGGTATTGGTGGCCTGAAGGCTTACGGTAATACTGGTTTGGGTTCCTATATTCACTTCTTTGGCAGTATACCCTACGGAGCTAAAGACCAGTACAGCCTTATCATTCGCCACCTTGATGGAAAAGAGACCATTATCGGCAGATACTACTACATTCTTTGCACCCTTCTCAGCAATACTAACGCCGGGAATGCCCTTGCCGGCACTGTCGATGACGGTGCCCGATACGCTGATCTTTTCCTGGGCCCTGGTATACGAAAAGGTAAATAGCAGCAGCAAAAAAGGAAGGAGCTTTACTTTTACAGGCAAGAGAAGCCTGTTGCAGTTATTACCCGGCATGAGACGCCTGATTGATGATTTCATACAGCAGTAATTGTTAGTTAAAAATCAATGTAAACGATTGCACAGCATAACCTGATCTTCTTAAAATGATCATTCGCAAACAATCTGTTTGTAAATGTTGAATTAATCTTTTTAAGAAAGCCATCTATTCGTCTCATTGTTTCGCTCAATCGTCTCAAAGAGACAGCAAATACCCTCCTGCAGCCTTAAAGCCGGCAGTCGTTATGCAATAGTTCTTACTATATTTGTGCAAACGACCATACAAACTGCTTGAAAAGTAATGTCATTTGCATAACGATTGTCCTGTTCATGGCCTGTACCTGTAAATTGTATGGGCAGGGGTATTATTTCAGGCATTACCAGGTAGAACAAGGTCTTTCTCACAATACGGTCAATTGTATTACGCAGGATAAGGAAGGATTTATGTGGTTTGGTACAAAAGATGGCATCAACCGGTTTGATGGCATTAGTTTCAAAGTCTTCCGTCGCAATCCTTCGGACAGTACCAGCCTGGGCAATAATTTCGTATACAGTCTCCACGTGGATCGAAAGGGTATTTTATGGGTAGGTACCCGCCAGGGGTTGTACCAGTACAATGCCAGCACAGAGTGTTTCCGCTTTATAAAAAGTACCGGCTGGACAGATGTGCGCGACATCACTTCTGATAAGCATGGCAACCTATGGTTTATACTGGGGTTAAGGTTATACCGGTACAACGAAGCAAAAGACAGCTTGCCGGTACTGGTGGATTATGATCAAAAAGAATTATCTGCTATCACCATTACAGCCGACGGGCAGTTATGGGTATCCAGCGTTGATGGCCGGCTGCTGCAGTATGACGCCGCCACCGGACGCTTTTCCGGTTATGATCTTTTTAATGAATCAGTTACTCCTCCTTCTAAATGGATAGGAAAAATTTATGCTACCGGCAAAGGGCATATCCTGGCAGCCACTTCCCATCAGGGTATCAAGCTTTTCGATATAGCCACGCATCAATACAAAGACATCCTTACGCAAAACGCTGATCATTCGGTGGTATATGGACGTGATCTCTTCTACTATGGCGGTGATGAGTATTGGATGGCTACGGAGTCGGGCGTATATATTTACAATATCAAGGACGGTAGTCTGAAGAACCTGCGCAAACATTTCAATGATCCCTACTCCCTGGCCGACAATGCGGTGTATGCGCTTTGCAGGGATAAGGAAGGCGGTATGTGGGTGGGCACTTTCTTTGGAGGCGTCAATTATTATCCCCGTCAATACACTTCCTTTCAGAAATATTTCCCCGGCAGTACTTACAACAATATCTGCGGCAATGCGGTGCGGGAAATGTGTGAGGATCAGTACGGTAATCTTTGGATCGGTACAGAGGACGGCGGATTGAATAAGCTGGAGCAGTCTACAGGAAAGATATCACAATACCTGCCTGGCGGTACCCCTTCTACTATCTCTTACACCAATATCCATGGCCTGGCAGCCATCGGCAACGAATTATGGATAGGCACCTTTGAACATGGTGTCAATGTAATGGATATTCCCAGCGGGAAGATCATACGGCATTACTCCAAACGGCGCAGCGCCCCTTCCACTTCTCCGGCCAGTTTTGTGATCACTTTTTACCAGACAAGGGCCGGTGAGTTACTGGCCGGAACACCTTTGGGGTTGTACCGGTATGACCGGCAAACCGACGATTTTGTGGCTATACAGGAAAACATCTTCGTAGCCAGTATCCTGGAAGATCATGCAGGTACTATCTGGTTGTCGACAGGCGGAAAAGGTTTGTTCTACTACAACCCCACCACCGGTGAGCACGGCAATCTCCTGCCCGATCCTGGCAACAGCAATAGCCTCCCCAGCGGCCTGATCAATAATGTGTTTGAAGACAGTTATCATAATTTATGGGTAGCCACAGAAGATGGCGGGCTTTGCCAGTATAATCATACCACCAAATCGATGAAGCGGTATACCACCAAAAACGGTTTGCCCAGCGACTTTGTATTCATGGTACAGGAAGATAGCCATCACAATATATGGATAAGTACTACCCGGGGACTTTGTTGTCTTAATCCGGTTACAGGAAGTGTCCAGGTATATACCAAGAGTAATGGATTGCTGAGTGACCAGTTTAATTATCATTCGGCTTATAAGGACAAGAAAGGGCGCATGTATTTCGGCAGTGTGAAAGGGCTCATCAGTTTTAACCCCGATGAGTTTACGCAAAACAGTTTTATGCCACCGGTATATATTACGGGCATCCAGGTAAACAACAAGGAGCTTGGTATTAAAGCGCAGGGATCTTCGCTCGCCAACTCTGTTATACAAACACAACGTATTACGCTACCTTATACGGCATCTACTTTCAGCATTGACTTCGCCGCACTCAGCTATACCGCACCGGAAAGTACGGAATACATGTATAAAATGGAAGGACTGGATAAAGACTGGACTATTCTGAAAGCAAACCGGAAGGTATATTTTACCGGACTGGCTGCCGGGACCTACCGGTTCATTGTAAAAGCAGCGAATAGTACCGGTAAATGGAACAGTGAGCCGGCCCAATTACAGATCCGTATCCTTCCGCCTTTCTGGGCCAGTAGCTGGGCTTATTCTCTCTACGCTGTCTTGTTGATAGCGATCATCCTGTATATTATCCGCAATTACCACCGTCGAACGGAAGAGAAGAATAAACGTAAAATGGAATTGCTGGAACATGAAAAAGAAAAAGAATTGTACCAGGCCAAAATAGAATTCTTTACCAATGTGGCGCATGAGATCAAAACACCGCTCACCCTGATAAAAGGGCCCCTGGAGAAAGTGATCAAAAAATCAGATCAACTGCCGGAATTGCGCAACAGTTTGCAGATCATGGAACGTAATACCGACCGGCTCATAGACCTCACCAATCAATTATTGGATTTCAGGCAAACAGAGGCAAAAGGCTTCAGCCTTAACTTTACGCCCATCAATATATCGGAACTACTGGAGGAGACATATGTCAATTTCAAACCACTGGCCGAACAACGTAATTTATTGTTCACCATGGACCTGCCGGCACAGGCATTGCATACTATGGCGGACCAGGATGCATTGAACAAGATCTTCAGCAATGTATTCAGCAATGCCATCAAGTATGCGGGGAGCCAGGTGCAGGTACAATTATTGCCTGTTGAAGAGGGTGCCTCTTTGTTTACGATTGAAATAGCCAATGATGGCGACCTGATCCCTTATGATATGAAAGAAAAGATATTTGAGCCCTTTTTCCGGTTAAAGCGTATGGAGAAGCAAAAAGGAACAGGTATTGGTCTTGCCCTGGCCCGCTCACTAACGCATCTGCACAAGGGTGACCTGTATTTAAAGGAAACCCACAATGGCCTGAATACATTTGTGATCAGTTTGCCATTACCAATGGCCAGTACTGGCGCCAGCACAAGCCGTGAACAAAATGATAATACGATCCAATCGGTAAATCCATAAACCTGCACGCTATGACACCTACTATATTACTGGTTGATGACAATGAAGAGATCATAGAATTCCTGGCGGATGAACTGGGAGGCCAATACAGGGTGTTGAAAGCTGCTGATGGTGATGAAGCATTGTCCATATTGGGCAGAGAGGCTGTTCACCTGGTGGTCAGTGATGTGATGATGCCGGTGCTGGATGGCTTTGAATTGTGCCGGCTCATCAAAACGAATTTCGAGTTCAGTCATATACCTGTCATCCTGCTTACAGCCAAGAATACCCTTCAATCGAAGATCGAAGGACTTAAGCTGGGCGCTGATGCTTATATAGAGAAGCCCTTCTCGCCGGAACACCTGCAGGTACAGATCGCCAACCTGCTCACCAACCGCCATAAAATACGGGAATACTTTGCCAACTCCCCCCTCGTGCACATTAAGAGTATGGCTTATTCCACAGCCGATGAACAATTCCTGGAAACACTGAATGAAACCATCCGGCAGCACCTGGAAGATACGGAACTGGATGTGGAAAAGCTGGCCAGGATCATGACGATGAGCCGCCCTACCTTATACCGCAAGATCAAGGCTATCTCCAACCTTACGCCCAATGAACTGATCAACATTACCCGGCTCAAAAAAGCGGCTGAAATGCTGGCAGCAGGACAATACAAGGTATACGAGGTGGCTGACATGGTAGGCTATAACTCGCAGAATAACTTCGGCCGCAACTTCCTCAAGCAATTTGGCATTACTCCTACCGAATACATGAATATGAAAAAGCCCGAATAGCCTAAATAAAAAAGCTGTGTACCATTACAGTACACAGCTTTGTATTTCCAAACTACGACCTGTTAGCTTTACTCTTTAAGTATCCTGATCGTTTGACCGTTCCTTAATTTCAGGGTATACACACCCGCATTGTACTGATCCATATGGATAGTGGTTACGCTTTGGGTTATTTGTATACGTTGTACTTCCCTGCCTGTACCATCGTACAGGTGAGCGGTGGTATTCAGCAATTCTTTATCCGTAACATTCAGGACAGCTGCATTCTTAACAGGGTTGGGGTATAAGGTCACCCATCCCTGGCGGTCACTTCTCAGCAACAGCGACTTGCTGTAGGTAGTGCGTCCGTTGATATCTGTTTGTTTTATGCGGTAGGTGCCTTTTCCTATCAAGGCCTGGGCCTCCTGGAAGCTGTATTCGTTTTCACCATTGCCTTTGGAGAGGATGTCTGCCACAGCTACAAACGGTTGTCCATCCAACGATTTTTCGATGGTGTAAGACGCTACCTGTTGTTCCTGTACTTTCCAGCTGATATTCGCCTTGCCTTGTGCATTCAGCGATCCATTCACGTAGAGCCAGGTAACAGGTAACACGGCTGTATATGTTTGTAAGAAGAAGCCACTGAAACCAACTGTAGTAAAGCTGATCTCCCAACGGCTAAGGGTAGCATTCCACACAACGTCTGCATCCACGGGATCGATCAATGCGGAAGTTCCTGTATACGTGCCTGGCAGGCCGGTAGCCGGGTTATTGCTGGCTCCTGCAAACTTACTAAAGCGCACGTTGGCCTTGCCTGCAGCATCCCCGGGACCTGTTGGCAGGTTGGAAGTACTGCCCGGCGCCGCATTAAAGGCAGTAAATTCCGCCTGTGTGAAATACAGGGTTATTTTGGCGGTGGCAGTAGCCGCTCCTGATGCCGGCATCAATTCATAATGCCTTTGAACATATGGTTTACCGGTAACAGCCGGATAGACCGGAACACTCGGTTCAAACCATACCCGTGCCGCCAATGTACCTGCTACAGGGTTGCCTGGTGTAGGAACCACCGTAGCGATCAGGTTACAGCTGGCGTCATAGATATTGTTGTTGGTAGCAGAAACCACAAATGTCGTATTGGTGGTATTGGCAGATGCCAGTGGGCCAGCCGGCGTGATCGTATAATTCTTAGTTACGGTATTGCCAATAGCATCTGTTACCGTTACACTGAGGGTAGCGCCGGGGCAAAGACCTGTAGCTGTATTGGTAGTGCTTGTACTACCAGTCCATACATATGTATATGGCGTAACTCCACCCGATGGTGTAACCGTGGCTGTACCATTACACCCTACCAGACAGGTGGGTGGTGTTTGCGATTGGGTAGCTGTAAGCGCAGCAGGATCAATATAGCGGGCTAAAAATACATCGGACGCCGTGCTTGCAAGCGGTAAATCAGGTAATGGTGCAAATGTAATGGTATTGCCATAACTACCGGAGACCCATATACTTCCCGTAGCACCGGCCGCTACAGAAAACCCTACATTGCTGATGGTGTTTCCTGCAATGCCAGCCCCATGCCCCAGCAACTGGCCATTGCCATCAGCAGCAGCAACACGGGCTAGGAAGATATCATCGGCCGTATTATTATTGGTAATAGTGAATGCAGGGAGCGTGGTGGGAATGTCTAATACACCCCGAAAAGTGCCTACCACATAAATAGAACCTGCTCCATTGGTGGTGATGTCATAAGCCCGGTCGGCGCCTCCAGTACTGCCACCCGCTGATTTGGACCAGACAAAGTCGTTAGTAGCAGGATTGTATCGTGCATACCAGGCATCATTATTCCCTTCATTGGTCAGTGCCGGATTGCTGCCGAATTGGATGCTGGGGCTGGCAAAATAACCTGCCGCCATAATATCTTGGGTAGAGGGATCATACACAAGCGCCACACCATCATCGAGTCCCGTACTGCCTACTCCTATGGCATTGGTAAAAGCACCATTGGCGGCATTAATTTTTAAAAAGCAAATATCCAGGGAGCCTGCATTGTTGATGGTAAAGGAAGATACAGGTGATGTAGTAGCATAGGTAGCGGCGGCGGCATTATAACTACCCACCAGTACTATCTCATTAGTGGCAGCTACATAAGCAATACCGCTGCCCTGGGGATTATCTGTACTATTCAATGCTCCCCCGGTACTTACCCAGTTAAAGGCGCCTGACGTTGGATTCAACTGGGCTACAAAAAGATCGTTAGACGTGCCTCCATTGGCCGTGCGGGCGCCCAATGCGCCAAAAACAGCACCGGTAGGAAAATTTCCCGATGCATATAAATTGCCCGAAGCATCCAGGCAGAGGCCCTGCACATTTTCTGTGCCGGTACCATCAATGGTGTTGACCCACAACCCGGCGCCGGTAGCAGCGTTCAATTTGGCAATATAACCGGTAATACCCGTTTTGGTTACAGTTGGCAAAGGAGCGATCGTTATATCTCCATTAAAAAATCCGCCCACATACACCGAGGTGCCGGCTGCATCAACGGTGATGGAAGCAGCTACATCATTGCCTGCAGCGGTAGAGGCAAAACCAATCGACCACTGACAAACGCCGGCCGTGTTAAATTTAGCCACAAAGCCTTCGTTGGCGCCGGTAGAAGGCAAAGGGCCTGTACCAAAATTGATCGATCCTACATAAACGCCGGCCACATACACATTGCCAGCAGCATCGGTGGCGGTAGCCACCCCCCTTTCCTGTCCGGCTGTGGAGGTTCCCCAACCATTCCGGAAACCCCATTGCTGCGCAAGCAGGGTGCCAGGTAAATTCAGTAGAACAATCATCAGTAATAACGGAAATACATTGAGTATTTTACTTCTCATTTGGATAGTTTTACATGTTATCTTTTATTCAGGAAAGGCAATGTCCTTCCTGTAGTCCAAAGGCAGCGAGTTTATGGCCGGGATAAAAGCCTTCTTCACAATACACCACTTCGGCCCTGATGGCATGGCCATCTTTACAGGCAATGGTCAATCCCTCCCGGTCATTAATGGAAATCACTGTGCCGGGTACTTTACCATTCCCCCTTTGCTGAAGGACCGTTGCATGGCTGATGCCAAACAACCAGTTGTTCCACCGCGTAGCGGCGCCTTTATTCCAGGGATTACAGGCATTGACCAATGCATTGACTTCACCGGCATCCATCACGGCCCAATTGATAAAAAGATCAGCGGGTGATGGCCGCGCATACCACCTCGCCTTTGAATGATCCTGCTCTTTCTTTTGCAGGGTGCCGGTAAGCAATCCATTCAGCAGCATACCGGTCACGTGTACGCCGGCATAAGCCAGCTGGGTATAGAACAATCCAAAGTTCATATCAGGGGCCAGGGGTACTGGCTGTTGCAGCAATACGGGGCCCGCATCATAGGTCTCGTTCATTTCATGTACCGTGACGGCGCCGGCCGTTTCGCGGTTGCGGATCATCCAGAACAAGGGATTGGCACCTCTCCACTCTGGTAAGGGTGCATAATGAAAATTGATAAAGCCAAACCGTGGCAGGCGTATCACTTCGGCAGGGATCAGGAAAGGAAATGTTTTGACCAGCACCACATCAGGTTTGTACTGTACTATCCATCGGTGCAACTCCTCTCCGATAGTTTTTTTATGAAACTCCTGCAGGGATACGTTTACCTGTTTGCAACGGTCTTCAATAAGCGTGCGGATAGCATGATTTCCAAAAGGCACTCCTACGGTAACTACCAGGCCGGTTGCCAACAACTGGTCGAGGGCTGGCAATGCAATTCTGTCATTACAAAGTATAGCTATACGCATAGGTCAGATACATAAATAATTATTTTTCCAGCCCGACCCTTGTTCGGGTTTATCATCCAGTACTGCTTCATGTTCGGATGCCGATACAGGGATCATTTCCAGTATATTCAAGGCGCATTTACCCTGATCCCCGGCAACAATCACTCCTTTATACAAAGGCGCGTAGGTTTGGCGGGTTGCAGGATGAATAGTGACCGTGCCCCTTGGGCTATCATAAGAAAAGCCATTCAGGGCGCTTGCACCTTCCTTCCCGGCGTGAAGGCTAAGGAGACCTGCTTCCCAGCCCAGCAGGTGGAAAATATTAGCCTGTTTGTTTTTCTCGCGGCGAATGACTTGCATAAATACATCCTGTTCCTCTCCCTGCAGGGTCGTACTCCAGGGCACAATAGCATGGAATGTGCCGCCCGGAAAATCACATTGCGCCAGTAATATTTCTTCTGCCATAAAGGGAGAACAATAAAAAGGCAATGCAGTAGCTGAGGGATCTCTTTCTTTCAGTGCTTTGATAAACAGGTTGGCCAGGTAGCTACTGAAGCAGGCAGCCACAGACTGTGCGCCGGAATGCTGCAGCAACTGCATATAGTTATCTATATTGAATTCGGTCTCTTTATAGCCGCTCACATAATTGCCGCATACCGTACCGCCTGCGGCCGCCAGACCACGGGTATAACCCCAGGGGCCACGATAACCACCATCATAAAACGAAGTAGCCATCAGCACCTTCCGGTTTTGCTCACCAGCCATATAACCCGCTATACGGCAGGCATGAATGCCCTGCAGCGAAATATGATAGCAATGGGGAGGTGCGGCTACTTCCGGTAGCTGCATGCCGGGATCCAAAAAAATAAATGGTTTACCGGCTATACCAGCCAGTTTGTACAGCGGTTCTGCATTGCCAGCATTGCAATAAACGATCATAACATCTACATTTTCCTGCAACACCAGCTTTTCGGCCCTGGCATAATTGAGGTCATGATCCTCACCAAACCCAATATTTTCTGTAATGAACCGGGCATTATCCTGCCCGGCCCTTTTGAGACTATAACGTAATCCATCCAGGATATCAAAACCCAGGGAAGGGTAATCGGTAGACCGGGGTAATAAAAGTCCTGCTACGAGGGACATACAATCGGTTTAAAAATGAATAATCAACCCTCCTTAATTCCGCGCAGGGAATACACCCTGTAAACAGATCAGGTAATTAAGGGCTAATACAGGATGCAGGGTAGAAAAAGGTATTGGTCCACCAGCGTTTAAACCCGTTGTCAATGTGCCGGGATAAGGTTTCATGTTAACGGAACCACCAGGGCCAAAGAGTTGTTCGCCGGCAGCCGGTGAAGCATATACACCGTTGGCAGGTGTAGTAGCATCTGCCGTAGTATTTGCACCGGGTACAATTTTAATGGTAGCAGTATGCCCGTGTGAAGGCATGGTGGCCACTGTCATGGTAGTGGTTTCACTTCCGGCCAATTCACCCAGGGAATACTGAGATAAACCCGGCCCCTGGCCAGCACCTACAACAGTCCGGCCACGCAGATCAGGTAATGCAAAAGTAGTTTGACCATTGCCGCCGTAAGTAGTACCTAACAGGGAAAACAACGCCGTATTTTGAGAAATAGCCATTATCTGACCCTGGCAAAGGGCCCAGCCCCGGGGGGCAAAATTGCCGGCAAAGGCGGTTACATAAGCAAGAACTCCTTCCATAATATATGCGTTTAATAATGTGGTAGTTAATAATTGAGTAGTACGATCAATTGCGGGATGGGAAAATACCTTCCAGGGCTATAATGTAATTCATCGCCAGGAATGGTGAAATAATGGGCGTCGGATTAGTTTGGCCTGTAGGCGCTGTGGTGGCAGTACAGGTAGCTGTTCCCATCACCGATCCAGATGAAGCGCTATTATAGGCATTAATGGATAAAGCAGCCGGCACCGCATTGGTAGGATCGGCCACTGTGCCTACAGCGCTATTGGCGGTTGGTTTACCGGTTGCGCTCACAAAAGTATGGGTATGAGACGCCAATTGCGTAGTCAATATGGTTACATTTTCTGTACCTGCTGCCTGTCCAATAATATAAGTGGAAAGACCCGGCGCCTGACCGGCATGAACGGCTACGCGGCTGCGCAGATCGGGCAAGGCAAAAGTAACCTGGCCATCTCCTCCGTAGGTGGTACCTATCAGGGCAAAGAGCGCCGTATATTCTGATATAGACATTAATTGACCCTGGCAAAAAGCCCAACCCCGTGGGGCAAAATTGCCGGCAAAAATGGTAACATTCGCTAAGTATTGATCCACAAACATGATAATAAGCTTTAAGGATGATAGATAGAGAGTTTAATTACGGCTGGGGAAAATGCCCTGCAAACAAATGATATGATTGATAACCAGGTAGGGCATCAATACAGGTATTGGCTGACCGCCACCGGCCGGATTGATCGTACCACTATAAGCAGGCTGCAGCATATTCACATTGGCGGTAGGCGCAGGCGCATACGCGTTATCGTAACCGGCCGGAAAATTGTATTCCGCACTACCATCTCCACCCGGCAGGTTATCAGCCTGCAAATAAAAATTAGTATTCCCCACATGCTGGTGCGGTGGTACGTTGTTGGCATTGAGTGTAATGGTTTCTGTACCTGTTTTTTGTCCCAGGGTATAAGGCTGCAGGCCGGGCCCGTTACCCTGACTTACAATAGAACGGCCCCGCAGGTCGGGCAATGCGAAAGTAGTAGTACCATTCCCACCATAGGTTGTGCCCAACAGGGAGAATAAGGCCTGGTTTTGAGCAATCGCCAATATCTGCCCATTGCAAAGCGCCCAGTATTTGGGTGCAAAGTCGGCGGCAAAGCAGGTAACAACAGCCATAGTTCCTTGCATAACTGAATGTTTAGGTTTTATATAATGACAATAATGATTTCATGCTAAAAAAGGAATGCTTCTTTAACAGCAATGCGCAACGTAATCAGTAACATTAACCGGATAATGGTCCGGATAAAGCCAAGTGGGTACAAGCTGTATAACCGTACAGCATAAGAAAATAGAAAATCGCTTCAGAATGGAGTCAGTGTGCTACCGGGACGGATTAAAACAGTGATGGTGCGGTGTTAGTAGTCGTTATAAAAATAGGCAAATTTGATAATATACTGCAAACCGTATCTTTTTTTAAGCATTGCTGCAAAAATCATACGTTCTTAACCGTAAGTTATTATCCATCAATCTATTCAGTGCTAATTAACAGCAGCTACCGGACCATTTTCTTTTATCATGATAACAAAATTAGGTAGTACTACGTTTGCGGTCCTGTAGAGATACCCGGATCAGGTCAAAGTATAAGCGTGAGAGTTAGGATGGAATATGTAGCGTTTTGGACATAGGATGTAAAGTACGGGACACAATTGCCCTAAACTAAAGACACCAACCTGGCACCAGGGATCAAAGACCACGCTCCCCTGACACAAAACCCTGTGCTACAACCCACTCCCTTTTTAATTAACTTGCGCCAAAACTACCAGGATGGCAACGGATATAAAGTGTCCCAAATGTGGGCATCAGTTTGATATAGAGGACGCTGTATCGGAGGAATACAAGAAGGAGCTGCGCGAACAGATGGTAGCTTACAAGAAGCAGGTAACGGAAGAATCGGCCAAAAAAGAACGGGAGCAGGCCGAGCTGTTTGCCCGGAAAGAAAAGGAATTCCAGCAACAGGCGCAGATAGCTGCTACAGCATACAACCAGCAATTACAGGAAGAAAAGATAAAACTGCAGCAATCGCTGGAGGTAAACCTGCGTAAAAGCATCGGCGCCGACTTTGAAAACCAGCTCAACCTCCTCATACAGAGCAATAAAGACAATGAAGAGAAGCTAAAACTGGCCCGGCAGAAGGAACTGGAATTCCTGCAAAAAGAGCAAGCCCTCCAAACCAGGGAGGCCGAACTGGAATTATCGGTACAGCGCAAACTGCAGGAAGAGCGGGCCAGGCTATCGGAAGAACTCCGGAAACTGGAAGAAGAGAAAACAGCCACCCGGGAAATAGAGCACCAGCTGAAACAGAAGGAACTGGAAAAACAATTGGAGGACCAAAAACGGCTGATCGAAGAAATGAAACGCAAAGCTGAACAAGGCTCCATGCAATTGCAGGGAGAGATCCAGGAGCTGGCGCTGGAAGAAATGCTGCGGACGGCCTTTCCTTTCGACATGATCAGCGAAGTGGGGAAAGGTATCCGGGGAGCCGACTGCATACAAACCATCCGCAACCAGTTTGGCCAGGAATGCGGCCGTATTATATATGAAAGCAAACGCACCAAGCATTTTGACAGGTCGTGGATAGAAAAGCTGAAAGCCGACATGCGGAGCACCACGGCCGATGTAGCGGTGATCGTAAGCCAGGCCATGCCGGAACAACTGAGCAAATTTGGCCAGGTAGAAGGTATCTGGGTCTGCTCTTTTGGCGAAGTGGTGGCCCTTTCCCATGTATTGCGCGATGGGATCATCCGGATAGCCAATGCCACCCGCTCACAGGAAAACCGGGGTGATAAAATGCACCTGCTATATGATTACCTCACCAGCAATGAATTTGGAGAACAATGGAAGGCCATACGGGAAGGCTTTCAATCCATGAAGTATTCCATTCAGAAGGAACGCGACGCCATGGAAAAACTGTGGAAAGCCCGGGAGAAGCAATTGGAAAAGGTATTGCTGAATGCAGCCCATATAAAAGGGTCCATTGAAGGGATTGCCGGCAACGATAATATCCAGTTGGACCTGATGGACGAACCGGACTTGCTGGAAGAATAGCAGTGTTGGGTTTTGCGTTTGAAGTGTCGGGTTGCTGTCGCCCTTTAAAATGGTTGATTAAATACCATTAATACCGTATACTTGCGCCCATTTTAAGGATTTGATATGAAATATGTACTGGCTCTCGTACTGGCATTGAACAGTTTATTATCTATTGGACAAACTCACCGGTTCGCACCCCGCAATGAAGTAAACCAGGATAGTTCCCTGAAAGTATTTGTGGATACGCTGAAGGCCGTAGTGGCCCGTAAGGATGCACCGTCGCTACTGAAGCTGTTGAGTCCCACTGTTCAAATTTCTTTTGATGGAAATATGAATACGATCAAAGGGTTTAAAGAAATGTATGCTCCGGTCTATCCCTCTTCATCCGTGTGGAAAAACCTCCAGACAGTGATCACACTGGGTGGCGTTTGGGGGGATAAGAAAAAGGGGCTGTTTATTTTTCCATATGCTTCCCAAATGGATATCAAGGAAGATTATTGTGATGGCTGTGCAAGCTGCCTTACCATTATTGCACCAGATGTCAATGTGAGAGCCAAACCCGACCGCTTATCGGCCTCTGTAGGTCAGTTGAATTACGATGTAGTAAAGGTGATCGAAGAACCTGTGTCCAAAAACAGGGGAGGCAGCTCAGACAATTGGGTGTATATCCAGACTTTTGATAGCAAGATCACCGGCTGGGTTAGAAACGACCTTACCTGGGATATCTGCGATTACAGGCTGCTGCTGGAAAAGAAAAAAGGCAAATGGCAGATCACGGCCTTCCTGGCGGGCGATTAGGGCTTTGCAAAAGGCACCGCTTTAAAATCTCCCCAACTCATATTATTATATTTATAATACATTTTTGTAATTTGCCTGATGCTCTATCAGGAATTCCTAATCGATAAGATTACTAATTGTATTGAAGAAAAAGCTACCGGCAGAACCTATGAAACAACACTGTTATTGGTCACCCAGGAAGAAATAAAAAAGGTGCACAAAAAAGATGGGTGGCTG
Organism: Paraflavitalea soli; assembly: GCF_003555545.1. Lineage (GTDB taxonomy): Bacteria > Bacteroidota > Bacteroidia > Chitinophagales > Chitinophagaceae > Paraflavitalea > Paraflavitalea soli. The sequence continues at coordinate 3,867,795 of NZ_CP032157.1, forward strand.
TTTAACTGGAAAACGGAATACCAGCAAGCCAATCACCAGGTGTACAAATTATTGGTAGCAGGTAGCCAACAAATACAAGGTCTGATAAGTCTGGAACCAATAAAGAGTCAGCAGTACATAGAGTTGCACCTGATTGAAACTGCCCCTCATAATTTTGGATCGGAAAAGCATTTTTTAGGAGTTCCAGGTAACCTGGTTGCTTTTGCCTGTAAACTTAGTTTTGAATCAGGATTCGATGGCTTTGTGGCATTTAACGCCAAAACGAAACTTATTGATCACTATATCAAAACACTTGGCGCTCAAATACTTTACGGGAACAACAGGATGGGGATTTTTACGAAAGAAGCGAAAATATTAGTAAATTCGTATTACGAAAGTTACTTCGATGACTGACAAAAAGAAATACTATCAATTGGATGATGTTCGGATTATAGGCAATCAGGAAAAGAAATCACCTCTTGCTCAAAAAAATCATGAACGAAAAACGGGCGAGATCTTTCGCAAGGCTCGTACCGCCTCCCCTACTCATAAGGTTAAAAAAGCTTCTTAACAACAAGTCTAATCAGGTCACCACCCAGGCCAGTCCCAACTGATCAAATAAGCGGGCAGTGACGGTCATGGGTATGACGGCGCCCTTGCGGAACTCAAAAGGCATGGTGATCCACTCATTGGAACCAGCTTTGATAGCGCCGGAAAGCCGCATATGCTCCTTAAAGTCCATCATGCCCTCTCCATGCCATTTATAGATCGCTTCTTTGGCGCTCCACAACAGGGTGGTCAGTTCCAGGTGCATCTGTGGCAACGCCTCCCAATCCTCCAGGAAAAGGGCTTCCTCCGGATGCAGGAATTTCCCGGCAATGTGCCGTAACCGGGGTGTCACCAACTCAATATCCACCCCTACCCGGTAAGTATCACTGACAATAGCAGCGGCAAAATTACCACAATGGGAAATAGAGAAATGGTATCGCTCATTTTCCAGGAAAGGCTTGCGTGTATCCGCTACCAGGATCTCCGACAGGGGGAAATCCTCGTACAGGGCAGGCAGCAGGTAGCGGCCCGCCAGGTGCTGTAATCGCTTGTAAGGATGGGAAACATCCCGCTTAAGCGGCACTTTTTCCAGGAAAAAGGATTCAGGCTCTTCGATGCGCCAGATACCCACTTTGGTGTGCTCGTTGATATTATGTTGATAAAACAGCGCCACTGTATAATTTTAGCATTTACTTTCGCTCCCTGAGCTAATTTCGCCTCAAATATAAAATAAGCATACCACATGATCTTGTCGGACAGCCGCATATTGGAAGAAATAGAGAAAGGGACCATTAAGATCGAGCCTTACACAAGAGAATGCCTCGGCAGTAATTCATACGATGTGCATCTTGGTAAAGTACTGGCCACCTACCGGGAGCATATCCTGGATGCCAAAAAACACAATACCATCGAATCGTTTGAGATCCCCGATGATGGATTTGTGCTGTACCCCCACGTTTTTTACCTGGGCGTTACTATGGAATACACAGAAACCCATGCCCATGTGCCCTTCCTGGAAGGAAAATCTTCTACAGGCCGGTTGGGTATCGATATACACGCTACAGCAGGCAAAGGAGATGTTGGATTTTGTGGTAACTGGACGCTGGAGATCTCCGTAAAGCAACCTGTAAAAGTATATGCGGGGATGCCCATCGGACAATTGATCTACTTCCCGGTGGAAGGCGAGATCAAAGTGAAGTACAACCAGAAGACAAACGCCAAATACAGTGGTCAGCCCAACAGACCCATAGAAAGTATGATGTGGAAGAACAAGTTCTAAATAGCTGCTGCCCCATACTTTTTGTAATACGCAATGAGCCAGGCAATCACCTCATTGTAACTCAGTTTTCCTGAAGGCTGCTGATTGGCCTTCAGGTATTGCCCGTATAATTTATCAATCACCGCTTCTACCGGGTTGCGGTGCCTGCGCAGGAACTCCTTTAGCTCCACATAATCCTTTTTCACGCCCACCGGTAAAGCAGCCGTAAACTGCCTGGCCAATACCGAATCCTGCCGGTAGAGATAATACCAGGAATAAGAATACAGATCAAAATAAACGGAATACCGAAAAGCGGCATCGGAAGACGATTTGGCTGCCAGGTAACCAGCGAAGTTGGCCTCATTCTCTTTGGCATATCCCAACTGATGGCCTATCTCATGGCAGGTAGTAAAAGGTTGCACAAATAAAGGCATGGTCGTATTGACCTGGGCTTCCCCGGAAAAAGGATTATAGTATCCTGAAAAACCCAGGTAGTTACCCAGGTAACTATACAAAGAAGGTTTTACCGATTGAAAGGAATAACTGATGCCCCGATGGTGAAGGGCAAGACTGTCATAGGCATTGATGGCCCCCGCGAATAGTATCCTTTTTTTGTGCAGGGAAGCACGATTGATGCGACCTGTTGAATCAAGGGTATACAACCTGTCATTAATGGTTTGCATCACCGCCAGCAGATCGTCTTTGGTATAGGGCTGTACCTGCAGGCCCAGATCGGTAGCAATGCCATGCCGGTTATAATTCAGCCCCCACAGGCCATTGAACGAAATGTATACCCATAGGAAAATGGCGGCAAACAGTCGTGCCCCTCCTATCCAATATTGGCGATTGGTTTGCTTCCTGATGAGTCTTTTTATCAGGTCAAATAATTTATAGGCCAGGAACAGGATGGCTATCCCATAAAAAAGATCACCGATGCTAAAGGGTATCCAGCCAAAGAGGGCCCGTTGAACAGAAGAGGTCACCCCATACAAGCCATGCGTATAATACCGTTCTACTGCATCCGGGAAAAGGGAGAATAGTTTGATCAGGATGGCCACCGCTAACAATATAACCAGTGTCTTATTTTTCTTCCACATACCCTCTAAAAATAATGAAATCTTTATTGGCCGCTCTACCTGTTGCGTTAAACTTGTATCATTAAAGCTTATTTTGCGATACAAACGCTTGCATCATGAACCTGGAACATAATAAGAATGAAGATGTGATGAAATTAGCCCTGAGTCAACTGCGCCAGCGGTTTGACCAGGTGGCATTGGGTGGCGGAAAGAAGGCCATTGAAAAGCAACGGGAAAAGAAAAAACTCACGGCCCGTGAACGGATCGAATACCTGCGGGATGAAAATACCCCTTTTACAGAAATAGGCGCTTTTGCCGGCTGGGAAATGTACCAGGAACAGGGGGGCTGCCCTTCCGGCGGCACCGTGGCCGGCATTGGCTATATCAGCGGACGCCAATGTGTGATCGTGGCCAATGATCAAACCGTAAAGGCCGGAGCCTGGTTTCCCATAACAGGCAAAAAGAACCTGCGTATGCAGGAAATAGCCATGGAAAACCACCTGCCAGTGGTATACCTGGTAGATAGTGCAGGCGTTTTCCTGCCCATGCAGGATGAGATATTTCCCGACAAAGAACATTTTGGCCGCATATTCCGCAACAATGCCCGTATGAGCGCTATTGGTATACCCCAGATAGCAGCTGTTATGGGTTCCTGTGTTGCCGGAGGTGCTTACCTGCCCATCATGAGCGATGAGACCCTCATGGTGGAAGGCAATGGCTCTATCTTCCTCGCAGGTCCTTACCTGGTGAAAGCTGCCATTGGAGAAGATGTTGACAGCGAGACATTGGGCGGCGCTGTTACCCACACGGCCATCAGTGGCATCGCCGATTATAAGTTCGATACCGAACAGGAATGCCTGGACCAGGTAAAAAGGATCATGGCCAAACTGGGCCACCAGTCGAAGGTGGCCGGCTTCGACCGCATTACGCCTGCCGAACCAACAAAACCCGCTGCAGAACTATATGGTATCATCCCCGCAGATGCTACCAGGGCTTATGATATGCTGGATGTTATTGAAAGGCTGGTAGACAAATCTGAATTCGATCAGTTCAAACAGGATTATGGCAAAACCATTATCTGTGGTTATGCCCGCATCGATGGATGGGCCGTAGGCATTGTAGCCAACCAGCGCAAAATGGTAAAAAGCAAAAAAGGAGAGATGCAGATGGGCGGTGTGATCTACAATGACAGTGCAGACAAGGCCGCACGCTTTATCATGAATTGCAACCAGAAAAAGATACCGCTCGTGTTCCTGCAGGATGTGACCGGCTTTATGGTAGGCTCCCGCAGCGAACAATCCGGTATTATTAAGGATGGCGCCAAGATGGTGAATGCTGTAGCCAACTCAGTGGTTCCCAAGATCACCATTGTAATAGGTAACTCTTATGGCGCAGGCAACTATGCCATGTGTGGTAAGGCCTACGATCCGCGTTTCATTTATGCCTGGCCAGGGGCCAAAATAGCCGTGATGGGGGGCGAACAGGCCGCCAAAACACTTCTGCAAATACAGGTAGCAGGCATGAAGGCCAAGGGAAAAGAGGTGACGCCCGAAGAAGAACAGCAGTTGCTCAATGAAATAAAAGGGCGGTACGAACAGCAAACGAGTCCCTATTATGCTGCCGCACGCTTATGGGTAGATGCCATCATAGACCCCATGCATACGCGTCAGGTGATTTCTGAAGGACTTGCTGCCGCTAATCATCAACCGCATATGCTTCCATTTAATACTGGTGTCATACAGGTTTAAAGGCATCCACCACCAATTATACCCAATTGCCATGAGGGTTTCCCCTGTTTCCTAACCCCTGTAAGTAACCGGTTTTACAGTCTTTATAAATAGGAATAACTATCATAAGGATAGCGCAAGTTGTTTTTGAAATTTTGTTAAAAAATGATTATTTTCATTTAATCATTTACCAAACTACTGCGCATCATGAGAATATCTACCTTGACCAGGATTACCTTGTCCCTATGTGTCGTTGTTATAGGTGTAACAGCCTGTAAGAAAGACGATCCGGCTACGCTTATTCCACCACCTATTCCAGATCAATCATTTGTAGAAGAATTTGATACTGTGTCCAACGCTTTCCACCGCGGTTGGATCCCCGTTAACAACAGCAATCCCAAAGGCACGCATATCTGGATACAAGGCAGCGGCCCGCTGGCTACAGAAAGCGGCGCACCCGTTCCCATGCCCTTCTTCCCTGCCTGGTCTTCCAAAGGTTCTTATGCAGGTTATATTGTATGTGATGCAGAAGTCACTTCCGGTGGCGCTTCTGTAGCCAGCAACTGGCTCATCTCTCCCGCCATCTGGATGAAGAATGGCGATAAGATCATTTTTTATACCCGCTGCGCCCTGTATGGAACACCCGGAACAGCCCAGGATTATGGCAATAACCTGGAAGTATGTATCAACCGGAAAAATGATGGTGTTAATGTAGGTACTTCAATCGATCCCCGTGATCCTGCATTTAATTATACTGCCGACCGGGGCGATTTTGAATTGATACATTCTATCAACCCACCCGTGTACAACCTGGTGGATGATTGGTTTGACTATGCTAATTCTACAGACGATCCCACTGCATTTAACCCCAAGGCCTATCCTGCCAACTGGACCAGGTTTGAAATTACACTGGCCGGATTTACCAAACCAGCCAAGGGAAGATTTGCCTTCCGTTATTATACACTTGATGCAGGCAGCACCGGTAATGGCAGCGCCGTGGGCATTGACAGTGTAGCATTTGTTAGTAAACCATAATTCCCGCGCCTCAAAAAATTATTCTTATGAATAAGCAATTATACCTTTCCTTAACTGGCCTCACAGCCCTGGTGCTGTTGATCATCTCCTGCGAGAAGGATTTTAAGGCCGATGAAAAACCGGCTCCCCCACCGGTAGTATCCAAATCATACAAAGAAGCTTTTGATACCGTAGCCAATGCCTCTAAAAAAGGCTGGGTAATCATCAATAACAGCGATCCGGCTGGCCCCACGGCCTGGCGCCAGGGCCGCTTTGAATATGGTGGCAAACTGGGTGATGAAGTGGTAGGCTTCCCGGCTTACTCTGCCACCTTCAGCCAGAATGAATATGTAAGTGTGGATATGAACTGCGGACAAGGCGCAGCTGTGCTCAGCGCCTGGCTGATCTCGCCCCCCACAGATATGAAAAATGGAGATCAATTCACTTTTTATACCCGCACCAAGGGTGATTATGCCGACAGGTTGCAGGTTTGGCTCAATACCCAAACCAGCAATGCTTTTGTAGGCAAGACAGCCATTAGTACAGGTGATTTCACCACCAAACTACTGGACATTAATCCCGATATGGGCACTGATTACCCAGTTGTATGGACAAAATATACCATCACCCTCGCTGGCATCACCGGCAATGTAAAGGGTAGAATAGCCTTCCGCTATTTTATAGAAGATGGCGGCCCCGGCGGCTCCTATGGAGACCAGGTGGGTATAGATGATTTTGAATTTGTAAGCAAATAGAATAGTCCGAAAGCCGGTAAAGTCAGAAAGTCCGTAAGTATCTTCGATCAGCGTCGAAGCTGCTTACGGACTTTCGGTCTTCCGGACTTACCGACTTTCTTTTTTTATTTGTTTATTTTTCCCGATCATTGCCGCCATGTAATCCGCAGTATGCTACATCGACCATTTACCTTGTTGTTTTCCTGCTCCCTGATGCTATGGGCCCTCACAGGCTGCAATGGCACGGAACAGGCTGCCGGTAATTCCACCGATGTGGTAGCCCAGGAAATAAAAGAGGTAAAGGCCGAAAATAAAGCCATGCTCGATGATGCCCGGAAGATCATTCAATCCGGCGACCTGGTACTGCGCACGGGCACTGATTATTCCAGTGAGCAGATCAAAGCCTTATCAAAGCAGGATGCCACCTACTCACATGGCGGTATTGCCTTTGTTGACAGTGGCGTGGTGTATGTATGCCATGTAGAAACAGATTATTTCCATATCACCAATAAGGTGAAGAAAGAGCCGCTCGACAGTTTTTGCAATCCTGCCAAAAACCTGGGCTTTGCGGTGGCGCGCTATACGTTGACCGATGAAGAAAAAAAGAAGTTCCTGGACTACCTCAATCAACGGCAAGCACAACAAGTAGCTTTCGATATCAAGTTTGACCTCGCCACCGACGATAAAATGTATTGCTCCGAAATGATCTACAAAGGGTTGGCTGCCGCCACCAATAAAAGGATACAGATCGCTACGGACCGCATCACCGACCGCAACAAGTTTAAGCTCATCAAGCGATACTTTAAACTGACCGAAAAGCAGATCGTAGCCCGGGATATCATTCCTATTGATCATTTATACCTGAATCCCTGGTGCACGGTGTTAAAACGTTACCCTTTCCAAACTCTTTAATCCATTTCCATTTTGACCAGCAACAAAGAACTCGTTATTTATACTGATGGATCTTCCCGTGGCAATCCTGGCCCCGGCGGCTATGGCGCCATTATGATGTATGCAGGCAAAAGCAAAGAATTATCAGCGGGTTACCGCCGTACCACCAATAACCGGATGGAACTGCTGGCCGTCATAGCGGCGCTGGAAGCCTTGAACCGGGATGGTTTAAAAATTACCATTTATTCCGACAGCCAGTATGTGGTGAAAGCCGTAAAAGAAGGCTGGCTCAAAAAGTGGATCGCCACCAATTTCGCCGGCGGCAAAAAGAACAAAGACCTGTGGCTGCGTTATCACCAGTTATCCCAAAAACATAATATCAGTTTCGTGTGGGTAAAAGGCCATGCGGAAAATGTCTACAACAACCGTTGCGACGTATTGGCTACCACCGCCGCCGATGGCAGGAACCTGCAGGTGGACCATGGTTATGAATCGGGGGAGGCCGGATAGCCCCTTTACAGCCTCATCTGGCCCCGATCTCCAACCACCTGCACACAATACTCTCCCAAACACAATAGCGGGGGGAAACGCCCTCTAATGCGTTTTAATGCGATTCCCTCTTTCCAATGGGTTTATATTGCTACCTGTAGCTTCTGCAATTGGTAGTTATAGGCCCCCGGTAGGCCTGCGCATGGTCTACGCATTGCCTCCGTATTGCCTGACCGCTCAATGAAAAGGGGCCATTGTTCTAAGGGGCGTAGGCAATCCGGAGAAAGTATCCAGGCCATGCTCGGGCAGCTTCATCAGCCCCCTGCCGGCAGGACTTCCTGCATAAAAAAAGCCCGGTATCCTTGCAGATAACCGGGCCTATACATGTGGTGTGAAATACATTAGGAGGCTGTGGCAGGCACCTGCTGCACTTTGTGCCTCGCAGACCTGTTTACGAAATAATATACGCCAAAGAAAATAGCGCTGAAAAAGAAGGTGCCTAATACAGAGCCCTTGAAGAAAGGCACGGCTTGTGTAAAGCACTCAACAAGTCCTGCCCAGGTCCTTGGATACAGGGAGACACCCAAGCCTGCCCATACCATGAAATTGGAAACCAGGAAAAAGTAAACAGGTGCTATCAGTGAACCCAATACTATGTTCTTAATATTTACCTTATTGAACAGGAAACCTATCAGGGTTACAGAACCCATGATCAGGTAATTGCCCCATTGACCGTCATAGAATCCCCGGATGGGTGTTAATCCTTTGGTATACAATACCTCATAAATAACGTCAGAAATAAACAGCGAAAAAAGCGGTAAAGCAAAAGCCCAGGCTTTATTGCGGATGGCCATACCGCCAAAGAGCGCCATGGCAATTTGTGGTGCAAAACCCCACATCCGATTATCAAAAGCACGGTACAGTGAAGCTGCTGCAATGAGCACCACCAGGTAAATGACAATTGAACGGTTCAGTTTCATATCGAAAATTAATAATGCAAAAGTAATTTATTTATTTTTAAAGGGCAGGAATTGACAAAATGGCAATTGCCCGGCCTTGTCAGGGCTTATGCCGGCACAGTAGCCGTAAAGATCACTGCTTTCTCTCCACTGGTGAATTGTACCTGAGTACCCGCTTTGGCCAGCAATGCCTCCCCTTTACCGAGTGCGATCTTATCATTACCTGCTGTAGCTTCGGCACTGCCCTCATACACGAAATAAATATCGGCGGTAGTAGCCGTTACCGTAACTGGTGCGCCAGCAGTAACGTTCAATCTGTGTAATTCAAAATCATTGACCGGCGTAAGGAACACCTCTTCTCCTGCCACCCTTCCGGGCGTTCCCTTGATCACGGTAGGTACAATGGGCTCAAAACGCACATGCTTCATCAGTTCAGGCACATCAATGTGCTTATTGGTCAGGCCGCCCCGCAATACATTGTCCGAATTGGCCATGATCTCCATATTCTGTCCTTCCAGGTAGGCATGCAGGATACCGGCATCCTGGAAGATAGCCTCCCCGGGATGAAGGTTCACCACGTTGAACAGGTAGATGGAAAAGATACCCCGGTCTATGCGGCCAGGTTCACAGAAAGTATTGAAGGCACGGGCAGCCCAGAAATCCTCCTGCTCTTTTTTCAAAGCTCCTTTTTCATACAACAGCAGTATACGGTCCAGCAAAGGCTGCAGGTGATGATTCACCGTCTGCTGGTCCATCTCCATTACGGTCTTATACAAAGCTGCATAGTCGCCTTCTCCAAATACAGGCAACAGGAACTGCAATTCCGGTGTTTGCTGCAATACTTTCCGGAGTCTGCCGGCAGGCTTAAATCCATGCAGCAGCCAGAAATCACTCAGCGCCAGCATGAGTTCGGGCTTGTGGTTATCATCTTTATAATTCCTGTTGGGGGCATTCAGTGCTACCCCTTGTTTATTTTCTGCAGCAAAAGCGGCTACCGCGGCTTGCTTTTCAGGATGCACCTGGATAGACAGCATGTCTTTTACATCCAGCACTTTCAACAGGTAAGGCAACCTGCCAAAGCGGTCATTGACCGTATTGCCCAATAAAGCAGCAGGGGCCTGTGCCACCCACTCATTCAATGCCTGCTTTTGTCCATTGGCGCCGATCAGGTCGGCAGGCGCATTGACATGGGCGCCCATCCAGTATTCAGCAAATGGCTTGTTGTCCGGGTTACTTTGTCCCAATAAAGCGGGAATAAATTGTGACCCTCCCCATGTATACGGTTGAACCTTTCCCTGTAGCTTGCTTATTTTTGTACTATTGTCCATAATCCTGTTTAAGGGCACAATAATACAAAAAGCTTGTCATGGCCCGACACAATGAGACCGGTAAAAAGGGAGAACTATTGGCTGCCGACTACCTGCAACAGCAGGGATTCACCATCCTGCACAGCAACTGGCGCCACCAGCGATATGAAATAGATATTATCGCCACACGAGGCGATATCCTTCATTTCATTGAGGTAAAGACGCGCCAATCGCTTTCCTATGGATTGCCGGAAGAAAGTGTTACCCACAAAAAAATAAGGAGTATTGTTACGGCTGGCGTTGCTTTCCAGTACCAGTATCCTGCCTGGAAACGGGTGCAATACGATGTGCTCTCCATCGTGATCACCGGTCAGGAGACGCCCGAGTACCTCTTTATTGAGGACGTATATTTGTAAAACAAAGAATACAGAATTTAGCATTCAGTATACAGAAGAGGGGATTTTAGTACCATGGGAGCCTTTCGGGCGCCGGCTTCTGCATTCTGGCTCCTGTATTCTGTATTCTCTTTATATTGCACTTATTTCACACATCTAACCCAGGTAATAACAGATGGCTTTCAATCTTCGCTCATTCAAAAAGATCATGCTTGCCAATCGCTCGGCATTCAGGCGCTTTCTTACCAAACTGGAAAACAATCCACCGCGGGGCCTGGATCAACTGGCTGCCCGAACGGATATAGAAGTATGGAAGGAAATGGATTGCCTGGCCTGCGCTAATTGCTGCAAGACGATGAGCCCTACTTTTACGCAGGTAGACATTAAACGTATTGCCCGTCACCTGGACATGTCGGCCGATGAGTTCCGCAAGAAGTGGCTGTACAAAGACCGCAACGGAGATTGGATCAATAAACAACAGCCCTGCCAGTTCCTCAACCTGAAGGACAATAAGTGTTCCATCTATGAAGTACGTCCCCGCGACTGCTCCGGCTTTCCGCATCACACCAAACGGCATATGACCGAATACATGCACGTGTTCAAACAAAATGTGGAATACTGTCCGGCCACCTATAAGTTGGTGGAGAAGATGATCGATAAGGTAAATTCCAAATAAAGCAATTAGTTAGAATCTTTAGCAGTTAGCGGAGCAAAGGCGCTAAAAGCTAACTCCTAAAAGCTAATTCCTGTTTTACCATGTGGGAACCATATAAAAAAGGATTCAGGGCTTTTCTGCAACTGGAGAGATCGCTGTCCGACAACTCTGTGGAAGCCTATGGCCGTGATATTGACAAGCTAACCCAGTTCCTGCAGCAAGCCGGCATAGAGAAAAACCCGGCCGCCATTGAATTGGACGACCTGCTGAAATTCATCAGGTGGGTAGCAGAGTTGGGTATGACAGCCACCTCCCAGGCCAGGATCATTTCCGGCATACGGGCTTTTTATAAGTACTGCTCCCTCGAACAGATCGTGACCAATGACCCCACCGTTTTACTGGAAGCGCCCAAACTAAAACGCGCATTGCCCGATGTACTGGGTGTAGAAGAGATTGAAAGTATTATTGAACAAATAGACCTTAGCAAGCCAGAAGGCGGACGCAACAAAGCCATCCTCGAAACCATGTACAGTTGTGGTCTGCGGGTGAGCGAAGTGGTGAATCTAAAAATATCTCAACTATACCTCGATGTAGGTTTTATCCGTGTGGTGGGCAAGGGCGACAAGGAACGGCTGGTGCCCATTGGGTCATCCGCTTCCAAATACATCACCATCTACCGCAATGACATCCGGGTGCATATGCCCATTAAAAAGGGACAGGAAGATATTCTATTCCTCAACCGGCGGGGCAGTAAACTTACCCGCGTCATGATCTTCCTGCTATTGAAAGACCTGGTAAAGAAAGCCGGAATTACGAAGAATATTTCACCTCATACATTCCGGCATTCTTTTGCCACACACCTGGTAGAAGGAGGCGCCGACCTGCGTGCCGTACAGGAAATGCTGGGCCATGAAAGTATTACCACCACGGAAATCTATACCCACCTCGACCGGGATTTCCTGCGCGATACGCTGCAGCGCTTTCATCCGGCATTTAAGTAAGGCGCTAGCGGTTAGGAGTTAGGTATTAGCTGTTAGGCGTTAGCTGTTAGCAGAAAATCGTCAAGCTGCGCCTCTTTACTGCAATAACACTTTAGCCTGGTATACCTTCTTCTCCCCCACCTTTGAGAGGCGCAACCAATACACTCCCCTGCTCCAGGTGGATTGCGTAGGCACATTAACTAATTGCGATTTTTGCTCCACCTGCAAGGCCTGTATATGTACCAGCCGGCCGGCAGCATCGATCAGCTCCATTTTATATTCGCCGGTTTGATCCAGGTTCAAACTAATGTTAAAAGCACTGCCAGGCGCTACCGGATTGGGATAGATGCGTACATCTTTTTTAGTGGGCAGCCATTCGTTGATCTCCCGTTTTACTCTCTCAAGTTTGGTTACGCGGGTAGTGATCCGCAGTCCCCCAACCCTATCTGTGCGACACACACGTGAATAAGATCTTACTTCTACAGGCTTTAGCGTTTGCGCCTCAGGCTTCACCATGATCTTATACAAGTTGCCGTTATTTACAGGTAATTCGTACTCATTGGTCTCATATCCTATAGCGCTAATCACCAATATAACTTTGCCCTTTTTACCCGGCGCCACCAGGTTAAAGCTGCCCGATCCATCAGCAGATATCCCGGACTTAGCTCCCTTTACCTTTATGGAAGCAAAACTCACCGGCTGGCCCGTACTGTCATCCAGTATCTCTCCGGAGATCCGCCTATCCGGGATAATCACAGCAGCAACGCCACCAAAAACGATGTCTTTATCCTTATCCGTATTATTTCCTCCCCGCACAATTTCCTTTGGCGGATCGCTTTTCCTGGTTTGTGCTACTGCTGCATTGCCAGTCAACAGAAAGGTAGCGACCACCATATTCCAGGCATAGCGGAAAGAGAACGCAGGCCTGACTTTCTTCTCCGCATAGGTTTTATCCAACTGATCATTATTAAAACGGCCACAGACCGAAGTCGTGGCACGGGAAATATGATCGAGTATTTGCTGGTCACTCATGAGGGTGAAATCGACTACCGTTTTCTGGCAGGACATACAATGACGGCCTTGTTCATTGGGCGTCATTTGTTGCCAGTTTTCATGACAGGGGTCGGGGATGTTCAGGTGTACAGGTGTAGCCATAAACAGGAGGTTTTATGTATAGATGCGGGGAAGAAGGAAATTGCATAAACGAGGTGAGAGACGTTAGGAATTAGCTATTAGGCGTTAGGTTTTAGCTAATACCTAACGCCTAATACCTAACACCTTCTTGCTTCTCTACTTCGTTTTGATCAGGAATTCTATATCCTTGTCAATAGACAAGATCAGTAAACAGGTAGCGGTACAAAAAACAGGACTGGTAATGCAATGGTGACCATTCCAGCTGCCATCGCCATTCTGAATCTGTACCAGGCGGCCACTCATTTTTTCATACCAGCTCTTCCAATCATTGTTATCTCCAATGATCAATGATTCACCTGTCATGAGGTAGCTCAGGAATTCTTCTCCTCCATTATTACCAAAGCCTGTCATTACATTATTTTCCTGCGCCTTGGAAGCTGCCGCGCCGCGTATCTTATAGGCCGTAGCGTACTTCTGTGCTTCTGTTTTACTGAGGCCGGCTTTTTCCAGGTTGGTTTCATTCACTTCTGCTTGCTGATCCAGCGTGCCTTCTTTTTTGGCTTTGTCTATCGTTTCTTTTGCTACCCTTGATTCTTGGGCGCTCGCCCTGGCAGAACTGCTCACGGAATACAACATTACGCCAGCTGCTTTACCTGTTACTGCTGAATTGGTCTTCACATCATAATTCTGCTTCTGGTAGCTCCTGGATCTGTCCAATACTTTATCATCTACTTTGGCGCCCATATCTCTGGCTCCTTCCAGTGCATTGTTGGCCAACGCCGATTGAAGTACAGGCGCCCAGCCACCATCTTTCCAACCGCCATCGTTATCCTGCGCCTGCTGTATCTTCCCCACACATTTTTGCAGGGCATTGCTTACCTGGTCTTTTAGCGAATTATTCTTACCCATGTAGTGAAGCGCATTGCTGAAGAACTGCGCCGTGAGGATCACATCAATATTTTTTCCCAGCTTGGTTTGCGGTTGTGTGTTGGTGAGGGTAGTGATGTTCACCATTTGAGCAGGCGTATTATCAACTGCGTTTAACAGGAACGTAACCGCTTTCTTCAACTGCGCCGCATGACTGCCATCAAAGGGCTTTTCATCGGTACGCAATAAAGCCATGCCCACGAGGGCAGTGGTAGCAGGGTCGGCTTCTACGGCATGTGGATCAAACTCATTCTGCCGCGCATGTGTACCGGCGCCCCAACCTCCATTTTGTTGTTGCGCCTGCATCAGCCAGCTGAGCCCGCTGCGCAGGGAAGCATCTATCAGTTTACTATTAACCATTACTTGGCTCGTATCGAAGGGGGCAAGCCCGGTAAGCGTCAGGAACACACAGGCTTTTTCAGGCGTAGCACAGGCTACCACCGGTTTGATTGGCTTGTTATTTTCATAACGGGGAACAAAAGCTACGAGAGCAATGCATACGACTACCGTACACAATAACAGGAGCACCATTGGCTTGGATTGTTGTGTCATGGCCACGATGTATTTGGTGAAGGAAAAATGTTTTACCGGCGGACATTTCCATGTAGTGGGAACGCCCGCCTGTAAAACCCTGAGATGTGGCCACCTTACTGTTTACACAATTTGCCGTTAATATCTTTTGTTAAATTTATAAGTACGTAATCTTACTACTCCCCATAACAAGCAGATAATTATTGAAATGGGTTGGAGAATTTAGGGTCTATAAACAGGCTTTGATCTGTCAGCGTTTTCAGGAAAGCAATCGCATTGGCCTTATCCGTTTCCGTCAAAGAACCCTTATAACCACCGTTGGGAATCTGGATACCCCTATTGGGATGCGCTTTCGCTCCTACCCTGTAATGCTCCATTACTTCTTCCAGCGTTTTAAACCTGCCATCATGCATATAGGGAGCCGTGAGATCGATATTCCTTAACGTGGGGATCTTGAAAGTGCCCTGGTCTTTGGCAAGGCCCGTCAATTCACCAATGCCTTTATCTGCATAATTTTCATCCAGTGCATTGTTGGAGCCATTGCCTGTATTTTCCCCTGAATTGTCGGCAATAAAGAAAGTAGGGTTCTGACGCGGAAATACCGTGGAGAGATCGCTATGGCACTCCACACAATTTAATCGCTGCAATACTACCAGCCCGGCCTTCTCCTGGGCTGTGAAATTGGCCAGGTTGGTAGCAAGCCCCTGATCATACTTTGAATTGAAAGAAGTGATCGAGCGAAGAAATTGCGCCAGCGCTTGGGATATCCTGTCCGAATTGATATCCGTAGTTCCAAAAGCAGCGTTGAACAGCGCAGGATAATAAGTAATGCCTCGTAGTTTGGTCTCCAGTGCTCCCAAAGAAGGTATGCCCATTTCAATATGGTCTTGTATGGGCATCAATACCTGCGTTTCCAGGTCGGCTGCCCGCAGGTTCCAGAACATTTTTTTGGCTTTAAAGAACCGGAGGTTCACGACCGGCATCGAGTTTCTCCTGGTGAGGCCACCCGCAAACCCTTTGGAAAAAGCTTCCCCATCCGTAAACGCTTTGTCCTGGTGATGACAGGAAGCGCAGGAAATAGTATTGTTGGCAGAAAGCGACTTGTCGTAAAAAAGCACCCGCCCCAGCGTAGCGCCATGGTTGGTAACCGCATTGCCTGCGGGCATATTGTCTACGCCGGGATGGTTGTCGAGGTAATTCCGGAGGTAAACAGGCATGCCGGCCGTTCCGTTTACATAGTCGTAAGGCGTAGCAGGCAGGCTGGGACCTTCGCCATTACCTGGCGGGTCGTTTTTTCCCGGGTCATCGATCGGCTTGCTGCACGATTCTACAATAAAGACCATCAGGGCAATACCAGCCATGATGAATAAAAGAATCCTGGTTTTCATTTTTCAAGCGGCTATTATGTTTACAAAATGGTTTGCAGGAGTATAACCTGCTATGTATAAACACGCCTTGAACAATATACCCTTATGCCTTGTCAAAAACGGCGTCACCTGCCCCGGTCACCCCCTTCACGCATTGCCCCGGAAAAGACAGTCCTAGCTCCTGAAACCCAGCATTTTGGGTTCCTGATATTTACACATTCCGTTAAAGTATCTTTTACTAATTTTATCAGCCAGTGGCCTTCCTTAAAAACATACACGACAATGCCCTGCCAGACAAAGACCTGGTAGACCTATTTAAATCTTCCGGTGATCTGGAAGTGTTGGCCATTCTGTTTCAACGTTATATGGACCTTTTGTATGGCGTATGCCTCAAGTACCTGAAAGAGCCGGAGACTGCCAAAGATGCTGTTATGCAGGTATTTGAGGAGCTGGTACAGAAGTTGCCCAAACACCAGGTAGACAATTTCAAGAGCTGGCTGTACACCCTGGCCAAGAATTACTGCCTGATGCAGCTCAGAACACCCAAAAATCTGAAAACCACTGAATTTAACCCCGACAGTATGCAATCCGGGGAAGAAACGCATCTGAATGGTGTAATGCTGAAGGAGGAAAATCTCCAGAAAATGGAGCGCTGCCTGGAAACCCTGTCAGCAGAACAAAAAGTGAGTGTGGAGCTGTTTTACCTGCAAAATAAATGTTACAAAGAAATTGCAGATATAACAGGGTTGGATTGGAATAAAGTGCGCAGTTACATACAAAATGGACGAAGAAACCTGAAAATTTGTATGGAAAAAACAGAAGAAGTCGATAAGTTGATAAAAATAAAAAGTTAGTCGTTCATTCATGCCCGGCACCGACCATATAACACAGTATTCAGCAGCAGATATCCAACGATACCTGGATGGCAAGATGTTGCCTGCTGAGATGCATGCCCTGGAACAGGCCGCGCTGGATGACCCATTCCTGGCTGATGCCATGGAAGGCATGCAGCAAACACTCACGCAACACAGCAGCTCCCTCATAGATACGCATCTGCAGGACCTACGCCAACAACTCGATGAAAGGACGCGCAAAGAATCAAAGGCGGCGCCGGTGATCGCTTTCCGCTGGTGGCAGGTAGCCGCAGCGGCAGTAGTGGTGGTGACCGGTAGTTTGTGGGGGTATAATTATTTCCTACAGGAAAAAAATGTATCTGCAATAGACCACCAGCTGGTCGTAGCCAAGCAGGAATCATACAGGAACACTACCCCGCCTGCAGCTTCGGCAACAGTACCTGAAACGGCAGCTCCGGCAGCAGCTGATAGCAACATCCTGGCCGACGGCTCGGCTGTGGCACCGGAATCGAATACCAATAATAGTCTAACGCAGAAGGAAGAAAAAGCGATTCCATCGCCGGACTATAAACTAACAAAGAAGGCGCCCATCGTGGTAAAGAAGCAGTACGCCTTTACACCCGATAGTACCAGTTCCTGGAAGGCAAATGCAAGCGCAATGGACAAGGTGACTAGCAACTACAGCTTATCGGAAAGCAAAATAGATAGCACCAGGCTGAATATGGCGCTTCGTCAGCTAAAAAAGGACAATGCCATTGTTACCAATAATAACAAGCTTTCCGATAACAATGCCAGTAAGGTTTATAACTACAGCAATAGCCTGGACAAAGCCATTAAAAATAAGGTGGTTGATTATGAGCAGATCGTCATCGCCAAAACTGCCAGGGATACCACTGGATTGGGATTCTACACCAAGCCGCGTGAGCAGGAAATGAACCGGTCGCGCAAGGAATTGTCTGAAAGGCAGGCTAAAAAGAACCCCGACGCCTTACTGAGTGGCTTTATCAGTGGCAAGGTAACTGATCAGGCCAACAACCCGTTGTCCAATGCCCTACTGCGGGTAGACAACAATAACAAGGTTTTCTATACCGATCAGCAAGGGCTATTCAAAATACCTGTCAAAGATTCTGTAGTGAATGTGGCCGTTGGCTATACCGGCTATTACTCACAGAACTTACAGTTACAAAATAATACCGATAACAATATTGCGCTTAACCAACTGGGCGTAAAAGCACCTAATCCGCAGTTAAACGATGCCCTAAAGGGCACGGTACAAGGTATAGCCGTAGAAGGAAAGGATTCAGATGATAGGGCAAAGGCTGTTTCTCTTAGCCGCGTCGATGTAGATCTGGCTGCGGCTGCTGTACAGCCCCAATATGGCTGGCTGAAATACCAGCAATACCTGGAAAAGAACAAAAGGCTCCCTGCCGGTACGCCCGAAGCAACAGGCACCGTAGTAGTTTCCTTCCAGGTGACTAAAAAAGGAACCTTGTCTGATTTCAAGATAGAGCAATCCCTGGGCAAAGTATATGATGAGGAAGCCATCCGCCTTATCAAGGCCGGTCCTTCCTGGAAACTCACCCGGGGCCGCAAGGCAAAAGCTACTGTACAGGTACAATTCTAACCTTTTGTATAACTAAACTTTCTTCACTGGTATTATCGGTTACCTTTGCGAAAATTAATTGCCATGCGCAAAATCATCAACGTATTAGCTATCACGCTCATTACAGCGTATGCCGGTCATGCACAGTTAAAAACCCCGGCGCCTTCTCCTACACAAAACATTAAACAAGACTTTGGACTGGCCAACATTGAATTGTCCTATTCCCGCCCTGTTATGAAAGGCCGTAAGATCATGGGCGATCTGGTTCCTTATGGAAAGGTATGGCGTACCGGAGCCAACCAGGCTACTACCCTCACCTTTGGTGATGAGGTAATCATTGGTGGCACCAAAGTACCCGCCGGGAAATATGGTCTCGTAAGCATTCCCGAAGCCGGCAGCTGGACATTTATCATTACCAAACAACTGGACATTACTTCTCCCGCAGCTTACAAGCAGGAGAATGATGTAGTAAGGGTAAAAGTAAAGCCCGTTTTGGTAAGTACTGCTGCTGAATCTTTCACCATGCAATTTGTGAATGTAAAATCCAGCTCCTGCGAATTGCAGTTGCAATGGGATAAGACAGTGGTAAAGCTGCCGATCAAGACCGACGTCGACACCAGGATCATGGCACAGATCGACGAGCAGATCAATGGCTCAGGCGACGAAGCCAAGAAGCCTTACTTCAATGCAGCGCTCTATTACCTGGAAAATGGTAAAGACCTGAATAAGGCCCTCGAATGGTTTACCAAAGCGGCAGACCAGAACCCTAAAGCTTTCTGGGTATTGCACCAAAAGGCCAATTGCGAGGCTAAGCTGGGCAAAAAGACCGACGCCATCGCCAGCGCCAAAAAATCCATTGAACTGGCCACAGAGGCTAAGAACGATGATTACGTGGCACTGAACAAGAAGCTGATCGCTAAATTGACAGCTCCCGCTCCTCCCAAGGCGCCAGCCAAGGGATAAGAAGTCCGGAAGTCTGGTAAAATACAAAGTCCGTAAGTAGATCAACACTTACGGACTTCTCTTTTTATATTGAATGAATACTTCTTGTTCTGTATTCTGTATTCTTACTCCGCCGGCTCCTGCTGGCTCAGGCAATGGAAGCTGCCAAGGCCCCAGATGATCTCCGTAGAGTCAATCCCCACCACTTTACGGTCAGGAAAACATTCCTGGATGATCTGTAAAGCCTTATCATCCTTATCACATTGGAAAGTAGGCACGATCACCGATTTATTCGCAATATAGAAATTGGCATAGGAGGCCGGTAAGCGCTGGTCATCATACACCACCGCATCAGGCATGGGCAACTCCACAATGTTCAGTTGCTTGCCATTCAACAGGCGCATGCCCTTCAACTGTTTCAGGTTATGCTGCAGCAGGTCGTAGTTCTCATCCTGCTTATTGTCTTCTATTACTGTCAATACAGTGTCTTCATTTACAAACCGAACGGTATCATCAATATGGCCATCCGTATCATCACCAATAATGCCTTCATCTACCCATAGTATTTGTTCAACACCGTAATAATTGACCAGGTATTCTTCTATCTGCTGCTGGTTCAGGTGTGGATTGCGGTTGGGATTGAGCAGGCAGGCCGTTGAGGTAAGGAGCGTGCCTTTACCATTGAATTCTACCGAGCCGCCTTCCATCACAATACCGGGATGATATACCGGCAAGTTAAATGCTTTACCGATCAAGGTAGGGATCACATCATCCAGGTCGAATGGCGGATACTTATTACCCCAGGCATTATAACCCCAGTCCACAATCACCTTCTTTATATCAGCTTTCGGATTGATCAAAAACGCCGGACCATGGTCCCTGCACCAGGCATCATTCGTGGGATGGATATAAAACTCCACCTGGCTCAGATCGGCGCCGGCTTCGCGGATGTATTTAAGCGCGAATGCCTGCATCGCTTCATCGGCCACATTAATGCGTACCTTTTCACTGAGTGCCAGTTCCCGGATGAATAAGCTGTAATAGGGATAAATAGCATCGATTTTCCCCGGCCAGCTTGCTTCCTTATGTGGCCAGCTAAGCCAGGTAGCTACATGCGGTGCAAATTCTGCGGGGAAATAATAACCTAAGCTTTTAGGCGTAGTTGATTCCATTACAAGTTTAATATCAGTTCTGAATAGATTAGTCCTCGTCAATAAACCGTTTAGTGATCGACTGGTAAGAGTCGATACGACGGTCGCGCAAGAAAGGCCAGTGCGTGCGGTAACGATCTGTTTTTGCCAGATCCAGTTCCAGTACGGTTACTTCTTCCTGGTCGTGTGATGCCTTGTACAGCAATGTGCCAAATGGATTGGACACAAAAGAACCTCCCCAGAATTTCATAGCGCCATTTTGTTCCAGGCCCACCCTGTTCACACTCACTACGTGTACCCCGTTGGCCACCGCATGACTGCGCTGAATGGTTTGCCAGGCATTGTATTGCTCTGTATTGGTAGCTTCATCCTGCGCCGTGGCCCAGCCAATAGCTGTAGGATAGAACAGTATCTCGGCACCCATCAATGAAGTAATACGGGCTGCTTCAGGATACCATTGATCCCAACAGATCAGCACCCCAAAAGTGGCAAACTTAGTTTTGAATACTTTGTAACCGAGATCACCGGGTGTGAAGTAAAACTTCTCGTAATAAGCCGGATCATCGGGAATATGCATCTTGCGGTATTTGCCGAGGTAGCTGCCATCGGCATCCAGCACAGCGGTTGTATTGTGGTAAATACCCTGCGTTCTTTTTTCAAATAATGAAGCAATGATCACCACCCCGGCTTCTGCTGCCACTTTACCCAGCGCTTCGGTAGAAGGGCCTGGAATGGGCTCAGCCAGTTTGAAGTTGTCATAATCTTCCACATCACAGAAATAGAGTGATGTAAACAATTCCTGCAGGCACACGATCTGCGCACCTTTGGCGGCCGCTTCCTTTACTTTTTCGATCGCCTTTTGCAGGTTCTCTTCCTTGTTTGCGGTGCAACTCATTTGCACCAATCCTACTTTTACTGTTGACATGTTAGCTCCGTTAAAAATGAAGTGCAAAAATAGTTTATTAGCCGGGAACAAGACGTAAAATGAGGGTTAATAGTTGCGCCTGAAAACCTGTACAGGAAACAAGCTGTTTATAGCCCAAAAAAAGGTCCGTAAGTAGTATTTACTTACGGACCCCAATATTTTGTCTCCTGTATTCTTCCCTTACGCTGCCCTACCCATCTGCTTCAGGAAAGCCACGTGCGAAGCAACGGCGTACCGTACCCGTGGGTATTCGATGTACACGATGCCATATTCCTGGCATGCCTGCCGGATGATCTTACTGATGGCAGGGTAATGGATATGTGAAATTTTGGGAAACAGGTGGTGCTCGATCTGGAAATTCAATCCGCCTACCAGCCAGCTTACCAGTTTATTGTTGGTAGCAAAGTTGGCCGTGGTCTTGATCTGGTGTACAGCCCATTCGTCTTCCATTTTACCGGTTGTCTCATGGGGCATGGGGAAAGCGGTATGCTCTACCGTATGCGCCAATTGGAACACCAGGCTCAGTACCAGGCCGGCAACGAGCGTGAAGATCAAAAAGCTGATAAGCCAGGAGGTGAAACCTACCATGTAGATAGGCAGACCCACAAAAAGGAACAGATGGAACACTTTGAAACCCCAGAACACGAGGTGATCAGACAGTTTCATTTTCTTCAGGGGCATGCTACCGATCTTGCTTTTGAAGTACTTCTGGTAATCCAGTACGAATATCCAGAAGATATACAGCAAGGAATAGAGAAACCAGAAATAGATATGCTGATACTTGTGTAAACGATACTTTTTCTGCGTGGTGCTCATGCGCATCCAGGGTTGGATGTCGATATCATCATCTACACCGTCTACGTTGGTAAACGCGTGGTGGATCACATTGTGCTTTACATTCCACATGAAATTATTACCACCCAGGATATTGAGCGAAAGCGCTGCAAAAGAATTGATCCATTTGTATTTGCTGAAACTGCCGTGCGCACCATCATGCATTACGTTAAAACCGATGGCAGCTACTACCCCACCCAGCAAAATACTTTCCAGTATTTGCATCACTACACCGGGAGTAAAAAATACCAGGTGCACGTAGATCACCATAAAAGTCACCATCAGGATCACCGCCTTCATGAAGATGGGGTAATCGCCGGTGGTGGATTTTCCTACTTCTTCAAAGTAAGAACCGATACGCTTTTTTAATTCTGCGTGAAAAGAATGTGGAACGTTTGCAAACTTAGGCACTGACATGAAAGACTATTTAATATAAAAGGTTGGCAAAGTTACGTTTAACCTACTAATAAACGCGTAAAATTGTGCAATTGATGTGCCGAATTTGGGAATTTTAGCGAGACGCTAACTTTGATGACAATTCCCCGACAAATGAACAGTCAGTAGTCTGGAGTTAAGAGTCTGGACACGAACTCCTTCTAAGTTTCCACCTGCACCAGCGCATCCAGGTTGCGGATACCGATCTTCTTTTCGCTGATGAATCCTTCCGCATATTTTACGCCAATACGTTTGCCCAGCATACGCGCCCGTGCGATGACACTGTCTAAGAAATCGGGAGAGGAAATATAGGTTTGTGGCTCTTTATTGTCGGCCCCGCCAGGGAAGAACTGCGTGGAGTACGCTTCGATCGATTTCATGCGTTGTTCAAACACCTCGCTGATATCGATCAGGATATCCGGTTCATGAAACCAATCCTGCATATAATGCAACACATACTTCGGGCGCCAGCGTGCCTGCGGTTCACCCTTCGCGTCCTTTGTTTCAATTTTAATAAGCCCTGAAAGAAAGCAGGCGTCGGCAATGAGGTGTCCTGCGCGGCCATGATCGGGGTGACGGTCATTGAGGATGTTGGCAATTACGATCTCCGGCTGGTAGGTGCGGAGCGCCTGGATCAGTTGTAACTGGTGGGCTTCATCATTGCGAAAAAAACCATCCCTCATTTTAAGGTTTTCCCGCATGTGCACCCCCAATACTTTGGCAGCCACTGCCGCCTCTGTATACCGGGTTTCGATAGTGCCACGGGTACCCAATTCACCCTGTGTAAGGTCGAGGATACCTACTTTTTTACCCAGCCTGATCTCATTGAGCAGTGTTCCGGAACAGCCCAGCTCTACATCATCCGGATGTACGCCGATAGCGAGAATGTCTAATTTCATACCTGATTATTGCAATTAAAGCGACAAAAGTAGTAAAACGCAAAAGAAGCTAAAAGGTTTGCGCCCACTGAATTAAAGCGTTCACTTCTGCCGGGGCGCCATTGATGCGAACGGATGAGCGTTTTTTACCCAGCCGCACCACCACCAGCTTTTTCTGCGGGATCACGATAATATACTGCCCCAGGATACCGCGGGCATAGAATATATCCGGCTGGTTGGGAACGATCCACCACTGGTAACCATAATAATCGCAGGGGTGGCCGCTTTCATCATTGATAAGACAAGGTTTTATCGAAGCCTGGTAATAATCCGGGGTTATGATCTCATTGCCTTTCCAGCGGCCGCTGTCCAGCATCAGCTGTCCCAGCCGGGCAAAATCCCGGGCATTGGAATTAAAGCAGCAATACGCTTTTTCGTGCCCTCCTGTATGATCTGTGCTCCAGAGTGCCGGGTGCTCCGCCCCCAATGGATGCCACAGTTTTTCAGCAGCATAAGCACTGAGCGATTTGCCCGTGGCCTTTTCTACAACGAGTCCAAGTAACTGGGTATCACCGGATTTATAGCTGTGGAGCGTGCCGGGCGCATGGACAATATTAACCCCGGTGGCCGTGGCATAAATATCACTGCCATAATAGGCCTGCGTGGTGACAGAAAGCGGATTGCTATACGATTCATCCCAGTCACTGCCGCTGCTCATCGTGAGTAGGTCGATGATCCTGACAGCCGCTTTGGGTCCTGTGGCAAACTCAGGCAGGTAGTTGCCTACGGGGTCCTGCACCGAGTGGATCTTCCCTTCTTTGATAGCAGCACCTATCAGCAGGCTGGTAATGCTTTTGGCCACGGAAAAAGAACCCGACCACGACGAATCATTGTATCCCTCATCATACCGTTCAAACAGCAGGGAATCATTTTTGATCACCAGCACCGCCACCGTCTTCAGCTCCTGCATCATTTGCCCCAGGCTATCCGGCATATTGATATTGTAAGCCCGGGCGGTATCCCAGGGCTGGTGCACATTGGTGGTTACCGTATTGTTGGTGAACTTCTTATAATCATCGATATCTGCAAAGTTGTACCACACTGCTTTGAACAGGTAGGTTCTGCCGCTGGCTACAGCATAGATCGAAAAAACAGCAACGATCAGCAAAATGGTATATAGAAAATAACGGGCAACCTTTTTCATAAAGCGAGGGCTTTGAGAAGAAAGTTACAGAATAAACATCTGAATGCCATCTGCTGTTATAGAATGTGCTCATTTGGCTTTTTTAGCATTTTCGAGTAGCTTCGCTGGTCTTTTGAGCAATAAAGTGTTCATATTCAGAAATCTGAAATCTAAAATCGTACATCACATATGGCATACGACGTAGTAGTTCTCGGTAGCGGCCCCGGTGGATACGTGGCAGCTATCCGTGCCTCGCAGCTGGGTTTTAAGACCGCAATTATTGAAAAAGAAAGCCTGGGAGGTATCTGTCTTAACTGGGGTTGTATCCCTACCAAAGCCCTCCTCAAGAGTGCCCAGGTTATGGACTATATCAACCATTCCAAAGATTTTGGTATTGAGGCCTCAGGTACACCCGACTTTGCAGCTGTTATCAAGCGTAGCCGCGGAGCAGCCGATAAAATGAGCAAGGGCGTTCAGTTCCTGATGAAGAAAAATAAGATCGATGTAGTGATGGGTTTTGGTAAACTTAAAGCCAAAGGCCAGATAGAAGTAACTGCTGCCGATGGCAGTAAACAAGTAGTAGAAGGTAAACACATCATCGTAGCTACCGGTGGCCGCAGTCGCGAACTGCCCAACCTGAAGCAGGATGGTAAAAAAGTAATAGGCTACCGCGAAGCCATGGTGTTGCCCCAGCAGCCCAAGAGCATGATCGTAGTAGGCAGTGGCGCCATTGGCGTTGAATTTGGTTATTTCTACAGCAGCTTAGGCGCTAAAGTAACCATCGTGGAATTCATGCCAAGGATCGTTCCTGTTGAAGATGAAGATATCTCCAAAGAACTGGAAAAGAACTTCAAGAAGAAAGGTATCGATGTACTGACCAATGCAGAAGTAACCAGCGTTGATACCAGCGGAAGCGGTGTGAAAGCGAAAATAAAAACTGCCAATGGTGAGATCACCCTCGAAGCCGACGTACTGTTGAGCGCCGTAGGTGTTGCCGCCAATATCGAAGGCATCGGCCTGGAAGAACTCGGTGTGAAAACTGAGAAAGGCAAGATCGCTGTGGACAAATATTATCAGACCAATGTACCCGGTATCTATGCCATTGGTGACTGCGCTCCCGGCCAGGCCCTGGCGCACGTAGCCTCCAAAGAAGGTATTATCTGCGTAGAGAACATCGGTTACAACGAAAAGAAATACAACCACCAGCCAGAAGGCCTGGATTACAACAACGTACCGGGTTGTACTTATTGCACACCTGAAATTGCTTCAGTTGGCTTAACAGAAAAGCAAGCCAGGGACGCAGGATATGATGTTAAAGTGGGTAAATTCCCTTTCAGTGCTTCCGGCAAGGCCGTAGGCGCAGGACATACCGAAGGCTTTACCAAAGTGATCTTCGATGCTAAGTACGGCGAATGGTTAGGTACCCACATGATCGGTTACAACGTAACTGAAGTGATCGTTGAAACAGTAGTGGCCCGCAAACTGGAAACTACCTACCACGAAGTATTGAACAGCATTCACCCCCACCCGACCATGAGCGAAAGCGTAAAAGACGCTATCGAAGTGGCCTACGGTGAAGCGATACACCTGTAAGGAACATACCAGTACAAAATACAAAAGCGATCCCCAACCAGGGATCGCTTTTTTTGATTATGCACCTTTATTATGATTATTGAGTTTTTGTTATCATTTGATCTCCTGCCTTTTTCCCGGGCGCTATATGCCAGCCATCTGCGAGCGTCAGTTCCCATTCCGCGGTCTTAATAACTTTACTATCCTTATTGGTGTTCGCAGGCATAGCTACATACAACAATCGCCAGTCTTTCATGCGGGCATCTCCCGTTACCACCAGCCGCCCCCAATCATCGGTAAGTGTCATCGTAGGATATACCGTTCCTTCCTCACCCAGAGGAAAAAGCGTATTGGGATTAAAAGAAAACCGCATGCTTTTACTAAGCTTCAATTCCAGCACCGGGCCTTGTACCAGTTTGGCCATATACACCGCTTGCTTCGCTATCCGTTGTTGTTCCCGTACTTCTTCTTCCTGTAGAATAGATGGCCTGTATTCCCGCGTTGCTTTTGTCACAGCCAGCTGCATTGTCTGCTGCGGGTCGCCGGATTGAGCAGCCGACGCCTGCAGCTGGTAGTTTTTGATCAGCAGGTCCGGGAAATTATCTTTTGCTGTGATACCCCGTTGCCAATCGGCCTGCTTTTGCGAAAGCAGCATACCATACAAAGGACCCGTCAAATAGGCAAAGGAGCGGGCAAAAGAAGGGTAACTGGTAGTGGCATTATCTACAATAGCCGACAGGTATCCCGTGTCTTTCCTGGCAATACCACTTACATATACCCCGGTAAATTCCGCAAGCCCTTCATTGAACTCCAGGGCCTCTTCCAATGCCTGCGCTGGCGGAAATAAGCGGTAGCGCCATTGGCGGAATAAAATAGCCTGTTGCAGGTGATGCTGACGCTCCCGGCCCACCGGTTGGCGCAATGCCGCTTTAAGCGCTTCCAGTTCCAGCCTGAAATAAATCCGCCCTTCCTTCGTATTCAGGTGATCGCAAACCGGGCTTTTCGTCGGCAATCCAAGCTCATCCTGCACACGATGGAACAGTTCATGCGCCATTAGCGTCACAGCCCGGTCTTTATCAGCAGGAAGTGGCAACAACATCATCGTCCATTTAACACCTGCCCATGTAGTAGCCGTATTGGCAATACTAACAGTCAGGGGCAGCACACCTGTATAAATACCTCCTGCAGCCCTCAGTATACCTGTTGTATCGGGTCTGTTGGCATAAGCCTTGCGCGTGGCAGGCTCTACAAACAAAACCGGGCCGTCCAGGTCCTTATTCCACAACTTCGCTTGCGGAGTGGCACAAACAGTCCGGATAAGTTCAAAATACCCTTGTACCCGTGTCAGCATGCTATCAGGTGGCTGCGCTGCCGCCCGCATACCGGGCACTCCAACAAGCAGGAACAACAAGCTATACTTCATACGATTATTTCCTGCAAAGTTTGGTACTACAGCCTTGTCCAAAAAGTTTATTATAGCAAAGCTGTCCTTATTTATATCTGCTGCAACTGGCAGCAGTTAATCCCGTAAACAGGTCATTACATATAAAAAAACAGCGGCCAATTTGCTTAAAATTGTATTTTACCAGTATGCGTAAAGCAGTGCTGCAAACAGTATTCTGGATCGTGTTCTTCCTGAGCTGGCAACGGGTGGTGTATTTTTATGTCGACAATGTTACCAACCGCCTCCTCTTTACTGCTTTTGATGTAGGCCAGGTAATACTGCTCTTTTACCTTACCTATTCTATCATCACCCCCCAATTATTTTCCCGCAGGAATAAGATACTCTTCCTGCCGGTATTACTGACTACCGTTTTAGTGGTGGGTGTGCTGTTCGTATACACCATGCAGTATTTCCTGCATTACCGCCTCGTTCCCATTTACTTCAATTTTTCCTGGAATTACAGCGACCTGGTGGCCAACCGCTACATCATAGCTTTACTGGGCGCACTGGCCGGTTTTATTGGCAAATTGTCTGTTGAGTGGTTCCAGGCCAGGCGGAAGATCGAAGAAGCCGAAAAGATCAGGGTAGCTACAGAGTTAATGTACCTGAAAACCCAGGTCAATCCCCATTTTCTGTTCAATGCCATCAATACCGTCTATATACAGATTGACGAATCCACAGAGGCGGCCAAACATACCCTGAGCTCCTTCTCCGAAATGCTGCGTTATCAGCTCTATGAATGCAATCAGGAGAAAGTACCCATCGAAAAAGAAATAGCCTACCTGCAACATTATGTGGGCCTCCAGCAGATGAGATTGGACGAACGCTACCAGCTAACCTTTACCTATGAAGCCAGCTTACAAGGGTTTATCATCGCTCCGTTTATACTCATCCCATTGATTGAGAACATGTTTAAACATGCTTCCAACAAAGGCACCCCCACCATCATCAGCGGAGCATTGAGTTACAGCAATAATCAGTTAACTTTTCATGGTATTAATACCAGAGACGACGACCGGGTAACGGCAAAAGCCGGGGGCATCGGGCTCACCAATATGAAACGAAGGCTTGAACTGATCTATCCCGATCGTCATTCATTGACCATTAAAAAAAGCAAAGACCTGTATGAGGTATGGCTGACAGTACAACCAATATGATCATCTCCTGTCTTATTGCCGACGATGAGCCTATTGCCAGAATAGGTATGCAAAAGCTGGTACAGCAGGCTCCCTGCCTGCACCTCGTTGGCATGGCCAAAGATGTGACAGAAGTGAGCAATCACCTTTCCCAAACAAACATACAACTCCTCTTCCTCGATATCCAGATGCCCGGCGTCAATGGCGTTGATTACGTTAAAAGCCTTGTCCGGCCACCCAAGGTGATCTTTACCACCGCCTATTCTGAATATGCCATCGCCGGCCATGACCTGAATGTATTGGATTACCTGTTAAAGCCTATTACATTATCCCGCTTTCTGAAAGCTGTGAACAGGGCAAAGGAATATTTTGCACTGACAATGCAGCAGCCCCCAGACAACAATAATATTATTCCCGCCCATTATCTTTTTGTAAAAACAAATCGCCAGTTGCAAAAAGTAGCCTTTGAAGAGATCCTCTTTATTGAAGCCCGGCTAAACTATGTGGTTATCCATACCCTCACCCAAAAGATCATTACCTATTCATCCATGAAGCTGATGCAGGACAGTCTGCCCGCCCCCTGGTTCCTGAAGATCCATAAATCCTACATCATCTCTACTGCCATGATCAAAAGCATCCAGGGTTATGAAGTTACCATCGGTACCTATACCCTGCCCATAAGCAGAACACACAGAGAAGAATTAATGAAGATGATCAGCAAGTGAGCCCCAAAATGCAAAAACGGCCCTCTTACGAAAGCCGTCTTGCTGGTTGAAGTTGGAACGAAAAATATAAAATCAGTTATAAGGGCGTTATCGAAGTAAACGATTGCCGATTCACAGCTTGTCCCGCCACAGCGGGAACTGCCGACTGCCGACTGCCGATTGCCGCTTGCCGCTTGCCGACCTTAACTCCCCTGCGCTTGCTTACTGCCGAATACTTTCTTTAATATCTCAGTAGTACGTGCAACAGGATCTTTACGGATCTTTTGCTCTTCCAGGCCTACCTGGTAAAAAATACCGTCCATCGCCTTGCCGGTCACAAAAGCGCTCAGGTCGGGATTGATCTTATTGGCAGCAAAACGGTTGTAGTTCGTAAATACATCCGACCAGTATTTGGTAGCCCCGACTTTGCTGAGTGATTGTTCGATGATCGGGCGGAATGCCTCCGTCAGTTGCGCCGTTGTTTTTCCTTTAAGGTAATTAGTGGCGGCAAAGTCGCCTCCTTTCAGAATACCCAATGCATCCTGGATAGTCATTGTCTTCACCGCATTGATGAAAATGGGGGCAGCTGATTTGGCAGCATCTTCTGCTGCACGATTTACGGAAAGAATGGCTTTATCTACTAAGCTGCCCAATCCTACATCCCGCAGTGTTTTTTCTACTTTCTGCGCTTCTTCGGGCAATAAGATCTTGATGGCTGCATTCTTAAAGAAACCATCCAGTGATGACAATTGATTGGCAGACTGCTGCGCACCTACCGATAATGCTTCTTTTAAGCCCGAAACAATATCCGCATTTGTCAATGCGCCGGTATTTTGTCCGTAATCTTTAATAATTTGCTGGGCTGTTTCACAGCTGTTTAATAAAAAAGTGCAGAGGATTAAAGCGTAGATCGATTTTTTCATCAGGAATAATTTGAGGGCGTACAGATTACCGATTAATTTTGTTTTATGTCAAGCACAAACGTACAATATTCTGGTTGCTTTTTCCGTATCTGTGTGGGCAAATTAATGAGCAGTTCCGAAGCTCGGTTTTTACCAGGATCGTTTGACGTTGTAGTGCCTGCCAATGTGTTGTTAGTCCTGCCTGCGGTTAATAATTCCAAATTTAGTACCAGTATTCTATAAAAATCCCGTTATGCAGATCTCCATTTGGGAAAAAGAGAGTTTTTACGCACCTAAAGATATTATCATTGTTGGCAGTGGCCTGGTAGGATTGTGGAGCGCTTATTATATTAAAAAACAAAATCCTAAGTGTTCTGTTGCCATCGTTGACCGGGGTATTATTCCCACCGGCGCCAGCACCCGCAATGCCGGCTTTGCCTGTTTTGGCAGCGTGACCGAATTACAGGAAGACTTCAACAAGATGGGAGAAGACAAAACCCTCGAGTTGGTTAGCATGCGATACCAGGGACTGCAACGTATACGCAAGGTACTGGACGAAAAACAAATAGATTTTGAATTGTGTGGCGGCTACGAGCTCATTGCCGCTCAAAGCGACCCCGGCATGGAGGCCCTGGAAGAAATGGTAGCGGGCGTGAATAAGAAATTGAAGCGGGCTGTTAAAACCAGCCAGACCTTCAAAGTATCAGATAGTAAGATCAGTGAATTCGGCTTTCAGCATATTGCTCACCTGTTGGAAAACAAACTCGAAGGATATTTACATTCCGGTAAGCTATGCCAGGCCTTACTGCAACTGGTACAATCCATGGGCGTTATTGTATTCAATGGCGTAGAGATCACCCGTTT
This sequence comes from Paraflavitalea soli, assembly GCF_003555545.1. Taxonomy (GTDB): domain Bacteria; phylum Bacteroidota; class Bacteroidia; order Chitinophagales; family Chitinophagaceae; genus Paraflavitalea; species Paraflavitalea soli. The sequence continues at coordinate 3,899,194 of NZ_CP032157.1, forward strand.
CGAAAAGATACTCGACAAGATCGTATTGTACACCAATCACCAACTACGTTTTACAGCCTCCCAGATACTCATCTGCACCAATGCTTTTGCCAAAGAGCTGTTGCCCAAACTGGATATTGTGCCCGCCCGCGGCCAGGTGTTGGTTACCTCCACCATTCACGGTTTAAAACTCAATGGCACCTTTCATTACGATGAAGGGTACTATTATTTCCGCAATATTGGCAACCGTGTATTACTCGGCGGCGCCCGCAACAAGGCCTTCGAGGAAGAACGGACCACAGCAATGGACACCACGGCCACCATCCAGAAAGAACTGGAGCACTTCCTGGCTCATTATATATTACCGGGGAAAGAATATGCCATTACCGACCGCTGGAGCGGTATCATGAGCATGGGATCCGAGAAGATGCCCATCGTACAGGAACTATCGCCTAATATTTTCTGTGCCGTAAGAATGAGCGGCATGGGCGTAGCCCTGGCTCCCATTGTGGGAGAGAAAGTCGCTAATATGATGAAGGGATAATTGTCATCTCGGCCGCATAACTGTCATCTCAACCTCATAACTGTCATCTCAACCGCATAACTGTCATCTCGACCGCAGGGAGAGATCCGCTATCGAAGCAATCAATTCGAAGCAAAGATTGCCGACTGCCGACTGCCGATTGCCGACTGCCGACTGCCGACTGCGATTTTCTTACTTCGTCTTCAACACCTTGATCGTTTGGGAAGATCCTTCTACCCGGAGGAAATACATGCCATCCCGTAAATGCCCGATATTGACCGGCATATTACCTTTAGTGACCTTAACCTGCATAACCAATTGCCCCAGGTGATTGCGTATTGAGACTATTTTACCTGTCAGCTCCCCGGCAGTTCCGCCATCGATCGTAATAAAGGTAGTAGCCGGATTGGGGTATACTTTGATGGAGATCTCTGCAATAGCAGCAGGTTCTTCTATTGGTCTGGTGGTGGGTGGCGTTGTTACAGGCGTGCCTGTAAGCGCCTTGGAAGACAAGAGCGAATAACGCGCAGCACCGGGTTCAAACAGGCTTCTCATCTTGTTGCGTTGCCCCAGGGTAAACAGGTTGAGGCAGGCATCATCCGTAAAATCCATATAATTACTGTACATGTTGCCATAAGGATTGTTTTCGCAGGTCACCACCACCCCCGTAGGACAATTGCGTGTGGCGCCACGTTGGGGCGGCGTATCATCTATATGATCATCCCCGCAGGCAGCATCACCCCATATATGCCGCAGGCCCAGCCAGTGACCAATTTCATGCGTAGTCGTACGCCCTTTATTGTAAGGAGCGCCTACAGGACCTACTGTTCCAAAGGCGCCTGGCGTAATAGCTACCCCATCTACTGCTTTGTCGCAACCAAGCACACTGGCATAGCCCAGCAGTCCTCCTGCAAGGCTGCCTACCCATATATTCAGGTAATTGTCAGTATCCCAGGCATCCGCTCCTCCTTTACTGGAAAACTTAATACGGTCATCAAGGCCATACATCAATATCGAGGTACTCTTCCTGGTAATGCCCGTAGTGGCTTTGCCGAAAGGATCGATCTTAGCCAGTTCAAATTCTATCAGGCAATCTGCCGCCAGATGTTTAAATACAGCCGGAACATTGATCGTATCACTGTTCAGTTTCCGGAAATCTTTATTCAATACATCTATTTGCGATTTGATCTGCGCGTCGCTGATGTTTTGAGAGGGCGTATTGTACAACACATGAACAACTACCGGTATTTTGATCACCGCAGGCATCGGCGAGCCCGTGCCATTGAGCATGATATCACTTTTGCTATAAGCATCCAGCGCTGCCATCTTTTGTGCTAATAATGGATCAGCCTGTAATTGTTGTTGCTGGTATTCGTAAGAAGCGCAGTTGCGCTGCGCGGTAACCGCCAGGCAGGTCAACAGCATTAAGTAAGCAAGTACAAAATGTTTCATGGTAACGACGTTCTTTCTTTGTGGCCGTTACATAGGAGGTGGAAGTCGTCTTCATAAGGACTTGCTTGCTAACAAGAGGGCGGTATTGTTCCGATAGGAAGATTGGAGGATATAAAACAGGTATAAAGCACATGCCATGAGATCGCATCCGTATGTAATGACCATGCACCGGTCAATTACAATACATCAAACGATATTGGAACACAACAGTAAATCGAAATAAAGGATAAAAAAGACTAACTGGTCCACAGAGTTACCTATTCATTGAGCCACTCCGGATGTGTAGAAATAGGAAAGGAGGTACGTAGTGAGTGGTATTCAGACGATAAGCTACTGTAAAGTAAGCAAAGGTTTTCTGTAAATCAAAGCACTTTACCAAAATTTTCAACCGCAGATGCCCCTTCGTGTAGCCTCAAATTGTATTTTTGGGGCTTTCACGACAGTCTTTTATGAAGAAAATCACCTACATAGCGTTTGCGATCACCATTATAGCCTCAGCTTGTGGTAATAACGACACTCCCTCTCCGGATGTTCCCAATACTGGAAACGAGGCCCCGCCGCCCGTTATTCCTTTTAGTGTGGTTAACAAGCTTCCCCACGATACCACCTATTTCACCGAAGGGCTCGAGTTTCACAACGGCCAGTTGCTGGAAAGTTCAGGCGGTAATGACGATGGTAGTCCCTACCCTTCAGAATTTGGTGTGGTAAACAGGGAAACGGGAAAAGTGGTGACCAAAGCAAAGCTCGACAAGTCCAAACATTTTGGAGAAGGCATTACCGTATTTAAGGATAAGCTCTATCAGTTAACCTGGCAGAGCGGAGCAGGGTTTGTATATGATGTTAATACATTCAAACTCATCAAAGAATTCAAATTGCCTACCCGCGAAGGTTGGGGATTGACACACGACAGTGCTTCCCTCATCATGAGCGATGGCACCAGTAACCTATACTTCCTGGACCCCGATTCCCTGCGCGTGAAATACACCGTCAATGTAATTCACAACGGCAGTCCGGTTGGCAACATCAATGAACTGGAGTATGTAAATGGTGTGATCTATGCCAACAAATGGGGCGATACCAACATTCTTAAGATCGACCCCGTATCCGGAAAGATATTGGGCCAATTGGACCTTTCCAACCTCGACAAGGAAGCAAAAGCCGTATATCCCGGTGCAGCAGAATTAAATGGCATTGCCTATGACAGCACCACCGGCAAACTCTATGTTACCGGCAAGAAATGGCCTTTCCTGTATGAGATCAAAATACAATAGCCTCTGTCAGGCTGAGCAATGTCACCCTGGAGCCTGTCGAAGGGCTGTCGAAGCCTGTCTTTCTTCCCAACTCTAAAGGGACTTGTCGAAACCTTTAACCGCGAAGCGGTTAAATTCTGTGCAAATCGGAGAAATCTGTGAGCTGTCTTTACTTAACCCAAGGCGTTTATTTCCCGATCACATAGATCAGCGAGCTGCATTTTTCCCGCTGGCTCCAGGCTTTGGAGTTGGAGATCAATCCGCGCAGGAAACCTTTCACCATGCTCGACTTACCCGTTTTATATTGCTCACTCAGCAGGCTTACGTAGAAGCTATCAAACCACATAGGTATCGTAGACTTTACTGTGAGGCCATGGGGAGAAAGCAGCGTACGCATCGAAGCCGGAGAAAAATGATAGAGGTGTCTGGGCACATCATAAGCTGCCCAGTATTCTCCATAAAAAGCAGCGTCGTGCGAAGTGTAATTGGGTACTGCAATGAACAATACCCCGCCAGGTTTTAATAATACTTTCAGTTGATCGAGGTATTCGTGAAGTTGATGCACATGTTCCAATACATGCCACATCGTAATAGCATCAAAATGGCCGGGAGGCAACTTAAACAGGTCACTCGTATCCTGCAAAGCGATCCGGTTTTGTTCAAGCGCCCGTTTGCGGGTCTCCCCATCCGGTTCCAATCCCGTTACCTGCCAGCCGGCCGCACGCATAAAGCCGGCAAAAGCCCCCACACCAGCGCCTACATCCAGCAGGTTGCCCGTTGTGCGTTTGGAGACAGACTGCACCAGTTTTTTCTTACTGTTCAGTGTATAATTCCGTACGATATGATAAAGCCTGTTGACAAGCCCTTTGCTCGTATTGGTATGCGAGATGTAATTTTCTGACTGATAATATTTACCGATCGCAGCTTCGGCCGGGATATCCTGCGTAAACCGCAGGGAGCAGGCATCACAATGCCATACCTCAAAAAGCTCCTTGGATACTGTATAATCTTTTACAGCCAGTACTTTATGTATGGCAGAGGCTTTACAGGCCGGGCATTGCGTATAGTGAACCGTTTCCATTTTTTCCACGGTTGCAAAGAAAGCAAAAGAATGTGGAATACAGAATAGAGAATACAGAATTAGCGATCAGGTGCCGGATGCCAGGTTTTACGGCCTTTTCAACCTGTCAACTTTTCAACTGATCAGCGTGCAACATCTATATGTTGCTGATTCCCCGTATTCGAAGGAGAAAAGCCATTATTATAGAAGTGAAAGAAGATCACACTCAAGGCTATGGCGGCAATAATGAGGGCATAGATCCACCAGGTGTTCTTTTCAACGGCCTCTTCTTCGGGCCAGGCATTGGCTGTTTCTTCCGTATTGATCTCCCGGATTACTTCCCGGTCGCCCACCAGCATCGTATGCTGCGTATTGCTGTGGATCACCCGCGTTGCCGGCGCTGGCTGTTGCGCCGAAGGAATGGCCCCTGAAGCTTCAAAAACAATATCTCCCGAAACATCCTTTTTCAGCGCTCCTACCCCTTTCCATTCCACCACCTCATCTGTACGCAGCCGGTTACGCAGGTCGTACGCCCACTCATTGTACCATTTGATCGCCTCATAATCTGCTATATCCTTTTGCTGCGCCAGGTAGGTAAAGAACTCTTTATCAGGAGCATCAAAGTACTTATCAAACCGGAAATGGTACGAAGGCGGCAGTATCTGCTTATTGATAAAATCCGTTTGCGCCGGGATCCGTTCAATATAAACAGTCCCCAGGCCCGGGATACTTATACTTTTATGTTGTAGCAAATAACTGGTCAGCGCTTCTGTCATATTCCGCAGGTTTTAGCGTTGCGAAGCAACAGTTTTTCCATGGGAAAAACAAAGAAAAATTACTATCCGCCGGGTCCTTTACCCCCTTTCCAGGTCTCCCTTCCCAACCGGTCAGATCTACTCACCCTTCCAACCTTGTTAGCCTTTCAACTTTTCAACCCTCCCAACCTATCAACTCGTCAACCTACTTCTGATTAAAGGAATACGTGATCCCGCCCAGGATATTGAATCCGAATACCTGGTATTGGTTCCAGCGTTCGTATTTATTATTGAGGATATTGTTCATCTGCAGCCACAGGTTGAAGTTTTTCGTAATGCGAAACTCAGCCCCTGCATTCAGGTCAAAACCAGCGCTGCTTTTATAGGCATCGCCGTTTTTAGCACGGTACCTTGGCCCGTCCCAGGCCCAGATATCCGTATGGAACCACAGGTCTTTCATCATTTGCCAGCGCAGGCCCGCATTTAATTCAATCGGTATCAATCCCCAGGCTTTTAATTCCTGCTCCACTTTCGTAAACCAGTTGAAGTTAACAGCCGCAGAAGCATTGAATTTCTCTCCTATATTATAGCCCACTTCCGTATGCAGGTTCACCGCATTGATCTGTGGTTCGAAGATCGTATTGAAGGTTTTGCCATCTACCGTATCATTCACGAATAAGGCCATGTCCGTAAACTTCTGCAGCCCCACTTTCGCTGAATAAGTAAAATGTCCCGCTATCGATCCTTTAAAACCAGCGTAGCGCTCTTCCACCCGTGTATTCATTAAAGAATCGGGCTGCGCCAGCCAGGGATTCATAGAAGCAAGCCGCTGGTAGGAACCTTTGAGGTAATAACCGATCCACCCCAGTTGCAACGTCAGTTGCTTGTCGTTGGTAGTGATATCAGCCATCAGGTTGGGCAGCAGGTTGAACCGCTTATTTTGCCAGCTGGGCATCGCACCGCCATGGATGTACAGGTTGGGCGTTTTGTACAGCACGGCTGCTGCCACCTGGTACAGGTTATTATTGTCTGTGAATTTGCCGCCGCTTTTATCTACCGTGTAATTCGTAAGGTCTGCCGTAACACCCAGCTTGAAAGCAAACTCATCTCCAAATGATTTTTCCAGCGGCAGGTTGAGCACCGTATTAGCCTCACGCCCCTTGATATTGTGGTTGTCACCAAACACACTCACCCGCAAACTGGGATGATAACTCAGACCGAATTCAGTTGGCTCCAGGTTACGGAAATGTACCTTGCCTTCAATGGTCTGAAAACGCTGGCGCAGGTCACTCTTCGTAAATACCAGCGTTTCCGGCTGGTAGCCATAGAGGTAATAATCATTGCTGCTAAAACCCAGCGTACCATTCCATTCCAGGTTGCTGGATGTTTTATAAGTACCTGCCACACCTACGCTGGCCAGGCTGTTCTTTTGAAATTCCTTATCCCCTTTCGAATTGTAATAATTGGCAAATACATTGAAGAAGCTGCTTTTGCCATCTCCAAAACTGAAACCTGCCTTTACATAAGGTTGGTGCACATTGCCAATGCCTACTTTGATATAGTTACTGTACTGCCAGTTGTTGAGCGAATCCATTTGCAGCGCTACCGGTTTAAGTTCCGCAGGCTGGTATTGGAAGTATAAGTTTTGTACAGGAATATTATAAGTAAGCGCGGGCCTTGTCGTATCTACCAAAGGAGGCGCCGCATTGAAGTTGATCTTGGCAGCTTCCCTTAATACAGGCTTAAAGGTGGATGTAATATCAATCGTTTTACGTTTGGTAGTATCCTGCGCCAGGGCTGTGATCCCCACTCCCAGGCAACAAGCACTGATCGCTACTACTTTAAAAACCGATGTATGATTCATCTGCAAATTGATTCTGTGTTGTTAAGTTTGATACCCTGATCTTGTCATTTCGAGTCCTGCCATACGTCGCTGTACCTCCAACCATTCCACAGGACGAGAAATCTGCTATCGAGGCAAACGGCTCGAAGCTTCCCCTACTCCACTTTACTCCCCTTCTTCTCCGCATCAGCTGTTTCTTTCAGCTTTCTCTCTGCTTCCTGCCGCAGCTCTTCTATTTTGGCATTGTCCACCACACTCTGGTAAGTGGCTTTCGCATTGAAATAATCCTGCTCTTTGAAATACACATCACCCAGTAAGATATAGGCTTTCGTTACCCAGTTTTCATAAGAACCCGCCTTGTTGATCACTTCAAAAGCCGCCTTCTCAGCATCCTTCAGACGGTTCTGTGCCAAAAAGCTGTTGGCGATCTCATACCGCGCTTCTGCACCATAGGCCGATTTACTGAGCGATACCACCGAACGATAAGCCGTAATAGCCTGTTCGTATTCTTTGGCATTCTGGTGCGATTTGGCAATCGCCAGGTTGGCCAGCACTTTATCGTCCGTACCAATACCCTTCTGGTTGAGCAGGTCACGCGCATTGGCTACCGCTTCATTCCACTTTTGTAACTGATACTGACTACGCAGCAAACCACGCATCGCTTCCAGCTTGTTTTCCTGCGAAGAAGCAAAATCCTTCAGCTTGCTGAAATACTTTTCAGCCTTCACATAATCTTTCAGATCGAAGAAATTGAGGCGCGCAGCATTGACCAGTGATTTCTCACCAAATTTATGCGGCACCCTGTCAGCCAGTATTTCATACCCGGCAGCAGCCTTGGCCCAGTCTTTTTGATTGAAATAGATCTCACTCTTATAATAAAGCGCCTCCAGCGAGTTTTTACCTTCAGGGAACTTGGCCAGGTATTCTTCAAACTTCTTCGCAGCAGCCGGGAAATTCCCATTGTTGAACTGCACTTCAGCCTCCTGGTAAGCCAGCTCATCTTCCTGCGTACCCGTGATCTCCTTACCCATCGTACGCGCAAAATTCACGTACTCACTCGTTTTCCCCTGCTCGATGTAAATGATCCGCGCATTCTCCAGCGCAGCATCCGCTTCCGGAGCATTGGGAAACTGCTTCAGGATAGCAGTATATTGATTCAAAGCCTCTGTATTATTATCGAGGTTGTAATAGGCGATACCCATTTTCAAATGCGCCTTGGGCTTAAGCGAGGAATTGGGATCACTCACCACATTTTTCAGGTAAGGGATCGCTTCCCGGAACTGCTCATTGGCCAGCAGCGTTACCGCCACCTCCATATTGGCATCCGCTACCAGGCCTGAGGTAGGATACTTCCGGCTGATCGTAGACAATAGGTTGATCTTTTCTTTACCATTCGATACACCCGCGATCATCGCTTTCTGGAACGTAGCATAATCACTGGCCGGCCAGGAATAGTCCAGTACCTTATTATACATCGTTTCCGCTTTCTTGTAATCGCGGCTCATATAATAACAATCTGCGATCCGTACAAAAGCATCCTGCTCAATAGCCGGTGCATTGATCTTCGGCGAGGCAGATGCTACCTGCTCAAAGAATCCCTGCGCCTGCTTGTAATTCTCTTTTTTCAGGAAACTATAACCCAGGTTGTATTTCGCATTGACCGGGTTCACCTCTCCGTTTACCACCGGTGTCTTCAGGTATTCAAAATAATATTTGATCGCATCATCCAGTTTATTCAACCGGTAGGAGATCTCTCCTTTCCAAAACAGCACAAAAGGCAGTACAGCCGTATTGTTGGGATCAATTTCTGCCCGGGTAAGCAACTCCATGGCCGTTACCAGCATGCCATCATTGGCCAACTCCGTAGCACGGCCATACAATATTTTAGGATACAACCGCCGGGCATTGGGCGAAGGCGATTTTACACTTTCCAGCAAGGCCAGCGCATCTTTATAATTGTTCGTATTCGCCAGCACACTCACCATCAGTTCCCGCGCTTCATTGTTGTACTCAGATTGCGGGTAAGCCTGAGTGAATTTCTGCAGCTCCGTCAAAGCCACATCCTGGTAGCCAAGTTCATAAGAAAGCTTGGCATAATTGTACATCGAAATTTCCTTCTGCTTGGCATTACTGTTGTTCGAAGCCCCGATCAGGAAGGCATTACGCGCATTGGCCTTTTGCCCCGTCTTAAGATAGGCGTCCCCCAGAAGGTACATGGCGTTCTGGGCCAGCGAATCTTCCTTACCACTCACCTGCTTAAAACCATCAATTGCCTTTGTCCAGTTGGCAGCCTTATAATAACAATAGGACAGTTCATATACATCTTCCCGGCGCACCTTGTCCGACCTGGTTACATAGGTTTCCAGGTAGGGCAATGCTTTGGCATATTCCTTCTTTTCAAAATAGGCATGCCCTACGATCTGGCGCATTTCCAGGTCATAGTGCAGGTTGCCCCTTTTCAGTTTATTTTCTGCGTATTCCAGCGCCTTGTCCTTCTGTCCCAGCGAATAATAGATATTGGCCACATAATAAGGCACCACCTTACCATAATTGGGATGGTCTTCTACTACCGCAAAAGCATCCAGCGCATCCCGGTACTTTTTATCGTAGAAGGATAAGAAACCATAGTAATAGTTAGCATCTATATAGTTGGGATCATCCTTCATTTGACGGATCGCGTCAAACATCGGCTTGGCCTTGTCAAACTGCTTATTGGTGAAATAACCATAGCCCAAGTGGAATTTCATGTCCGCTATTTCGCGGTTGGTGAGGTTGGCAATATCTGCCTGCTCGTATAAAGGGATCGCTTCCCCGTAGTTTTGCTGGCGGAAATAATACTCTGCCAGGTGAAAGCCCATCATTTGCGTACGCACCTCATTATCCTCCAGGTCTATAAAGTTCTTTGCTTTTTCCACCGCACTCTTTTCATTTTGTTTGAGCGCGCAAACGATTGTATAATACTTTATCTCCTGGTAAGGAATGGCCTGGTTGGTAATGTCCGGCTCCCGCTGTTTCAACTCCAGGTCTTTGAGCAAAGGATAAGCCAGGCTGTATTGTTCCCGCTGAAAATACTCTTTCGCCTGCTTATAAGAAGCCTGGGGGTCGTTGATGAAACGCGTTTGCTGGGCAATAGAAAAATGGGAAAGACCAAGAAGAGCAATAATAGCTGTCGATTTTTTCATTCCCTGCATTTTAATTCAATTCTATTTTGTTGGGGGGAGCAAAAAAAATTACGAATAACGAATCGGATTTGTGGTGCTGATCTTATTTCCCGTTCGACATTCGTAGTACTTCTGTTGGCTCTCCTGCTGGGTTTTTAACGTGGTAAAGTTTCTAATTATTTTATGTTCAACCAAAGATCGTTCCTAACACTGTGGATAAGTGCAAGGATTAACAATTCTTTTTGATTATGCATAGCAAAAACAAATCCATTATTTTTGAAAAAACATCCAACTGTATGAGTAAACTATTATCCACCAATTACACCAGCGGTGCCTTTAATTTCGGCGCGCTGATACTACGCCTCGCTATGGGAGGCCTGTTATTACCACACGGATACGATAAGCTGATCCATTTTGCCCAGTACAAAACTCAATTCATCAATTTCATGGGAATTGGTGTTACCCTGTCACTGGCACTTACAGTATTTGCAGAATTCTTTTGCTCACTGTTTGTAGTCCTTGGCCTTGCTTCCCGCCTGGCAGCAATACCACCCGCCATTGCCATGTTTGTAGCCTTGTGGAAAGGACACAACCTCGATATTTTTGGCAAAGGAGAACATGCAGCTTTATTCATGTTTGGCTTCCTCGTCATAGTGATCATCGGACCTGGCAAAGCCAGCGTTGACGGAGCAATGGGCAAATAACCCAGGCCGGTAAGTTGTTAAGCTTTGAACAAAGCTTAACAACTTATCGCACTCCCCTTCGAAGCAAAAGATTCAAAGCAAACGAATTGCCGATTGCCCCTCGAAGCAAACGCATTGCCGACTGCCGATTGCCGACTGCCGATTGCCGGATTCCCAAAACAAACATTCACAACCCACAACGCCCCATGTTTATCGCCGAGACCAACATACGTGTACGTTATGCAGAAACAGACCAGATGGACGTTGTCTACCACGGCAATTACGCCCAGTATTTTGAGGTAGGCCGCGTAGAAGCTATCCGTCAATTGGGTCTTAGCTATAAGGACATGGAAGCAAATGGCGTCATGATGCCGATCGTAGAACTCCAAAGCAAGTTTCTGCGACCAGCCCATTATGATGACCTGCTTACTATAAAAACCATGCTAAGGGAGTTGCCGGCCGATCACCGCATCGAATTTCACCAGGAGGTGTATAATGAGCAGGGAAAACTGCTGACCGTAGGCCGTGTTGTATTGTATTTTCTGGATATTAAAACAAGGGCCAAAACCACCATGCCCGTTGCCCTGCGGGAAAGCCTCACCCCCTTCTTTGCTTGAAACCCGCCCTACCGCCCAGGCCGCCCCACTACGTGCTGCCTTGCTCTTCTTCCCGACTTCCAGACTTTCGGAATTCCCGGCTTTTCCTTAATAATTCCTTAACCACTAAAGTTTAGCAGAAGCCGCTTAAAGCTATTTCTTTGTGCTCCAATCCAGAAAAACCAATAGATCCAGATATCAATGTAAAACCAAACAGATCCTGATCGCTGAAAAACCAACCAGTCCAAAGTCCAAAGAAAAACCAGGTCCAACATCCATTCCCACCGCCAATTCCCACCCGGGAACCAATGCGGAAAGAAAAATCACTTCCGTCCACAAGTCCTTTGAAAAACATCCACAGCGGATGTTTTTCTTTTTTCATGTCGTATCTTTAAGTACACCATAGTTCTTTCAATCCCTTGGCGCATTTACACCTTTTCGGGTCAATCCCGAATTTCAGCGTTAGTCGGCGCCTCATTCCAGCGGCTTTACAACGCCCTCATAGTGAGGTCATAGCACCCTTCCAGCGACATTACAGCGACCTTTTAGCGACGTTATAGCGACCTTATAGCGATATACCTTCGCTGATGCTTCATATACAAGCCGTTGTACAGCCGTGTATCAGCCTACACCGCCCCGTCCTTCCCTCACCCCCGGAAAAACCAATGATCACCCTTCCCAAGCCCAGGCAATCTTTTAAGTTAATGATTATCAGTATTCCAGGTTATTTCAATATAAAATCGGAAATGCTTTTTCCCAATTCCGGCGCAATGGGTAAGACCGGATCACTATAGGTTTTTAAATTGGCCTCCCGGTTCCCCTCCACCACTTTGAAGACATGATTCATATTGTCAATGATTACCAACTTTGCCCCCGGATTAGCGGCTGCCAGCCTCCGCGCATCCTCCACACCAACCTGGATATCACTCGTCCCCTGTACGATCAGCACAGGAATTGACAGCGCCCTTATCTCCGCTTGCGGATCATACCTGAACCAGGAGATCATATAAGGCTGTACCGATGGCCTGAACAGCGAAAAAAGCATCGGGTGCACATTTTTCACCAGCTGCCCGGCAGCCAGGCTATCCAATATGGGAAATGCCAGATCCTGTACCTGCCTGGGCTGCGCCATCAATTGCTCATGTATTGTCTTATCCGCAGACTGCCCCGCGCCTGCTATCGAAACAAATTGATCGGCCCCTTTCGCGGCGATCATCCCGATCAGCGATCCCTCACTGTGCCCGATCACCACTACCTTCGAAAAACGTTTGTCCTTTCTCAGCAACTCGATCCACCCTTTTGCATCATTTACATAATCATCAAATCGCAGGTCAGCTTCTGATTTACCAGCTGCCGCGCTTGCTGCAATACCTCTTTTGTCATACCGCAACGTGGCAATACCCCGCACGAGCAAAGCAGCTGCAAGCATTTTCAAAGAATTTCTCTTCATCACCGGATCATTACCATCCCTGTCTGTAGCGCCCGACCCCGCAATGATCAACGCCACCGGCATACCTTTGCCCTTAACAGGCACACTCAATACCCCCTCTATATTACCTGATTTCGTTTCCAATGTCACCTTAGTATCAACAAAAGAAGTATCCTGCGCTGCTAATACCTGCGCCCTCGTGCCAAGCCATAACAATACCAGGCACACATGGATGTACTGTTTCATAAACCTGTATTTTGATGTGAAGGAAAATAATTACTGCGCCGATGATTCCTTCCTGAATGCAATGAAGGAGAAGCCAACAGGCACTACTACCAGTATGAATAAAATAGAGCCCGCCACTATCAGCAATGGCATATGATTCCGGATGATAAAAGAAAGTATAATGATCAGCACACCCCCTGCCATCCAAAGCCGCCCGCCAAGCCAATGCGTTTTCTTCCACACGTCCTCACTCTCCAGCGTCCAGGGCGTCCGGATGCCTACAAAATAATTGGGCCGCAATGCCTGGAAATAATTACCCATCATGGCCAGCATCAATCCAATGAATGCGATCAACCATTGCGGATTCTCCATACCACCTTGTTTGCTGATGTACAGCAGGTACACCGATAATCCACTCATAAAAAGCGTAAGCATAAAACGCAGTCCCTGGTATTTTCCCTCCATTTGCCGCAGCTTCCTTTTGGGATCAAGCACAGGAATGACCAGCATCAACAGGTAGGTGCCCAGGCACATCGCACCTGGAATATACAGCAGCGTGTGCTTACCCGACCAGTCATTCGCCTTTCCCGCCAGATCAAAATGTGTAGGCACCTGCTCCGGAAGCTCCTTCCAGATACTGGCCAGGTACACGTATGGTAATGCTATCAACACCCACAACACCAGTTCCCTTATGTACTTATTCATGGTCTATTTTTTAAGGGTGAGTATATACCGGATAAGATCATCAACTACCGTCGTATTGATCGAATAGAGAATGAATTGCCCTTTCCTTACTGTTGTCACCAGCCCCGCACGTTTCAGCTTGTCCAGGTGATGCGAAATACTGGGAGCCGTCATGTCAAACTTCGCAGCAATATCCCCGGCAGTCATATCCCGCTTCCTCAACAACTTGAGTATCTCCCTGCGTGCAGGATCATTAAGTGCCTTGAAAACATCATTCATGCTACTGCCTGTCTATTTTTATATTTAGACAAATGTCTAAATATTATTCCGGAAAACCAAATCTATATAGCGGCCCTAAAAAAGGGGCCATCGTATCGGCCCCTGCGGTTTCGCATTTAGCTTCATTTCTTTTTCTCGTAGTTGAACATCCACCTGATCCCATATTTGTCCACCACCACGCCAAACATCGCGCCCCAGAATCGCTCTTCCAACCGGTCAAGCACTTCCCCACCCTTCAGTATAGCCCCATAGAAAGACTCAATCTCCTCCTCACTGCTGCAGTTTACACAGATGCTGATATTGTTGCCATGCACATGTTCCTGGTGCACCATATCCGTGCCCATAATGACCAACTCCCCTTTTGTCAGCGCACTGTGCAAAATATGGTGGTGTATAGCTGCCGGACATTGTGATTCCATCGGCGACCCTTCCACCGTCTGTAGGGTCAGTTCACCACCAAAACATCCTTTGTAAAAGTTCATTGCTTCCCGGCACTTGCCATTGAAGCCTAAGTAAGCATTTGCTGTTGTTGCCATGGTATTGTGTTTTATTATGATCACACAAACCTAGCAGCAATACCCCGCCCGGGCCCATAGCAATTGCGACAATCTAGCATGTTGATTGCGACAGCCAATTAGGTTAATTTTAGACTATGAAACATATATCACTACTTGTGCTGAACGATGCCACCGTAACCAGTATTGATGGTACATTCCAGATACTCTCACGCATCAATGACTTTCAAAAGTACCAGGGCAAACCGCCCTATTATACCATTGAACTGGTGGCACTGGAAAGTCAGACAGCCATTAACCATGGCTTGTATACCATACAAGCCAATAAGCTGTTGAAAGAAGTAACTCATACCGATGTGGTGATCATCCCCACCATCTGCGGCGACTTCAACAAGATCATTGCCGCCAACAAAGACTACAGCGACTGGATCATCCAACAATACCATAAAGGAGCAGAGATCGTAAGCCTATGCGTAGGTTCTTTTTATTTAGCATCTACCGGCTTATTGGATGGCAGGAAATGCGCCATCCATTGGGCAGCTGCCAACGAGTTCAGCAGCATGTTTCCCGCAGTAAACCTGATTACCGATAAGATCATTACCGATGAACAAGGCATCTATACAAGCGGCGGCTCTTACTCTTACCTCAACCTCCTCTTGTACATTATAGAAAAGCACCTGGGCAGGGAGATGTCCATACTGGCAGCAAAGATGTTTCAGATAGATATTGAGCGAAAGACACAAACACAGTTTGCGATCTTTGTAGGTCAAAAGCAGCATGGTGATGAGGCCGTCGTCAATGCGCAGGAATTTATAGAGACCAATTACCAGGAAAAACTAACTGTTGATGAGCTCAGTGAAAAGAATGGCGTTGCCAGAAGAACATTTGAAAGGAGATTCAAAAAGTCCACCGGCAATTCTGTGATCGAATACATCCAGCGTGTAAGAGTAGAAGCCGCCAAGCGACAATTAGAAACAAACCGGAAAACCATCAACGAAGTGATCTATGAAGTAGGTTATTCTGATGTAAACGCCTTCCGCTCCGTCTTCAGAAAATACACCGGCTTGTCCCCCATCGATTACCGCAACAAATACAGATCATAAGCCCAGCCTGTCGATCTTCTCCCGGATCGTATCTTTCTCTGTTTGTGTTTTGGCCAAAGACCAGGCTTTCTGTAAATGCTCACCGGCCTTTTTATTGTCGATCGTGCTATACAACTCACCCAGCAGGATAAAGTAAAAATGGTTATCCGGCATATCCAATTGTGCTGCCGCTGCCAGCGCCGCCTTACGCCCCCGTGCTTTGTACAACGCAAATACCCGGTTGAGCGCCACCCCGGGAGAATAATTTGCTTGCAGCAACAGGTCATACAATTGCAAAATGCTGCCCCACTTTTCCTGTGTATCTTCTTTTTGACAATGCCAGCGCGCAATGCCCGCCTCCAGGTGATAGGAACTTATTTCCAACCCCTCTGCCGATACGTTCAGGAAATGATCGCCCTGGAGGATCAGTTCCTGGTCCCATAACTCCTCGTCCTGCTGTTCGTATAAGATCGGGTTGCCCGTACTATCCTCCCTCGCTGTAAAACGCGATGAATGATAACACATCAACGCCATCAGCGCATTTGTTTTAGGCAGGTTCGTACTGTCAAACTCCGTCAGCAGCCAGCCCAGCCGCAAAGCCTCCAGGCAAAGGTCTTTCCGCAATACCTGGTTTTGTGTTTTGGAATAATATCCTTCGCTGAACAGCAGATAGATCACATGCAGCACATTGTCGAGCCGCCTGATGATCTCGTTTTCTGCTGGCAGTTCCATCTTAATGTTTTCGGCCCGCAGCTTTTCTTTGGCCCTGAATAAACGCTTGTTGATCGTCTCCTTATTGCTCAGGAATGCTTCCGCAATCTCATCAATGCCAAAGCCACACAAAATACGCAACGCCAATCCTATCTGCGCCTCTCCTGCAATAACAGGATTGCAAACAGCAAAAAGCATTTGCAGCTGACTATCCTTGATATTCTGCCCCGAGAAGTCCGGCTCAGCCATTACTTCCTCCGCTTCCTGCTCTGCCCGGATCACAGGCATTACTTTCTTTTCAAGTATCTTATTGCGCCGGAAATGATACAATGTCTTTTGCTTGGCTACTACATACAACCAGGCCGTTGGATTGGCTGGCATCCCCTTCATACCCCAGGACTCTGCCGCCTGCAAAAATGTTTCACTCACAATATCTTCTGCGATCTCCATATGCTGCAATCCGAATTGCTTACTGATAACAGCTACCATCTTGGCAAACTCCTGTTGAAATAATTGCTTGATCGATTCGTATTGCTTTTCCATATACATTGTAAAACCTTGCTTGTCCAACAACAGGCTTCGTTGATGAACACAAAGTTCGGGATTTCAAATATACTTTCTTTACATGTAACAAGACAATTCACAGAGAGCAGGAAGAAGAAGCATAAGCAGGATGAAAAGAGGTCCTTATACTGTGATTTTAATCAGTACAGCAGATCAAAAATTTGGGTAGATGTTAACAGTCTACTATCTTTGTCTACTAAATAAGTAGACTTATACTTAATACCTGTACCAAATCAACAATTATGTATTCCGTAACAACCAACTACCTGCTCCACCGCAGCATCAGTGCTTATCAGCACGGCTCAGTGTATCGCTGTTAATCCAATCACACGTCTAGCGAAGCACAAGCCCACCCACGGGTCAACAAAGCCAGCGCGTATGGCTGTTCTGTCAATATCGACAAACAGGCCGCAATACGCATGCCGGTGTTTGCGGGCACCCTCATTATTTAAACTTTTAACGAAACCGAATGAAGCAACGTCTCCGGATGTGGCTAATGGCCATTCTATTGCTGCCATTGCACATCTTCTCCCAGAATGCCACCTCTACCATCAATTCTGTGCTCCATGGCAGGGTCACAGATCTCAAGACCGGTACACCCCTGGCAGGCGCCAGTATCAGTATCAAAAACACCACCCACAGTGTGGTCACCGATGGGCAGGGTAAATTTACTTTCAGAACAGGTCAGAAGCTGCCCTATATCCTTATTGTCACTTATATCGGATACAAACCCCAAACCATTACCGTTGCTGCTGAAGATGTGGAGATAAAACTCGAAGAACTGGCCAACCAGCTCGAAGATGTGGTAGTAACCGGCGTAGCCGAAGGCACCAGCCGCAAAAAGTTGTCCTTTGCACTCACCAAGGTCAGTACCGAACAACTGAATACCGTTCCGGCCACCGACGCCTCCCAATCACTCAGGGGCAAAGTAGCAGGCCTGCAAATTGACCAGGCAGCTGGCAACCAGGGCGCCACTGTATACCTCCGGGGCGCCAAATCCATCAATGGCAATATTGCTCCCCTGCTTGTAGTGGATGGATTTGTGACCGGTCTCGGCCTTTCCGACCTCAACCCGCAGGACATCGAATCCATTGAGGTGGTAAAAGGAGCCGCCGCTTCTGCCCTCTATGGTACCCGTGGCGAAGGCGGTGTTATCCAGGTGATCACCAAAAAAGGAAGAGGCCTCAATAAGGTCAATATCACCATCGACAATGAATACGGCATCAGCAATGTACAACGCACTCCGCCCACTTCACAATATCATTTCTATAAAGTCAATGCCGATGGTTCTTTTGTCCTGAGCTCAGGCAACAACAGGACCCTCGACCTGAAGGACAATGGCTTTTCCCTCAATCAGCACCCCTACACGAAGTACAACGACAACGTGAACAATATGCTGAGCAATAACCCCTACTTTACCAATTTCATTTCCGTATCCACTGCCGGCGAAAAATACAACCTGTATGCCTCCTTCCAAAACCAATCCAAAGGAGGTATAGCCGGCCCCATTTCTCCCGACACCAGAAGGACAGCCTTACTCAATGTTGGCTTCAAGCCCAACAAGAATATTGAAGCAGAAGTGACCGTTCAGTATTTCAACCGCAATACCCCTTCCTCTTCCCTTTCTTCCAGCGGTGCAGGATCAGTACTGTATTCAGCATTGTTGTATGAGCCTTTTATTGACCTTACCGAAAGACAGGCCGATGGGAAATATGCCTTCAAGCCATTTGGCTTCGATATCCAGAAATTCAATGTAGGCAATCCCTTCTACCAGCTCAGCTACCGCGAATACTCCAACATCAGCAACAACTTCCTGATCGGCGGTAGATTAAAATACAAGTTCTCTAAGAAGCTATCTGCCGAAGTGAGCGGCGCTTTCCAGAATGAATATGCTGAAACAGAAGACTACTACCCCGTAGGTTACCAGACACTCACCCCCGAGGTCACCAGGAACAATGGTTATTATGGATTGTCCAACGACCGTATTGCTTCAAAGAATGGACAGCTACAATTGAATTACAATGATCACTTTGGTGATTTTGATTTTGGTGTCAACCTCAAATCCGTATATGAAGAATCACGCGTGACCGGCATCAGCGCATCAGGTTACAACCTCAGTGCGCCCGTAAAAAGTCTCAATGTAGTGGAAGCAGCTACCCGCTCCAACTCCTCTTCCTGGAGCCAGTTGGTGAACTATGGTTACTTTCTCAATATCAAGTCTGCCTGGAAAAACAAAGTATTCCTCGATGTATTGGGCCGCTTGGACTTAAGCTCCCGCTTCGGATCTGATGTAGCCACTGCTTTCTTCCCCAGAGCCTCCGTAGCGTATCGCATCACCGAAGATGTAGACCTCGGCGTAGTAACCGATCTTAAAATACGCGCAGCCTATGGACAAGCTGGAAGCCTGCCCTCCTTCGGCGCCAAAGAAAGCCGGGTCTCCCTGTCAAGTTCAGGAGGCGTTAGTTACACCAGGAGAGACAATACCGACCTTACCCGGGCTGTCACATCTGAAGTGGAAGTGGGTATCGATGCCGTGCTTTTCAACCGCATCAATATCCAGGCAAACTATGCACGCGCTACCAGCAAGAATGATTTTATCAGCGTACCGCCATTCCCACCCACTACCGGCACTGCCAGCATATGGGACAACCTGGGCGAAGTAAGGTCCAGCTCCTATGAACTGGAAATAAACGGTAATGTGATCAACAAAGGAAAATGGCAATGGAATGCCGGCGCCACCTTTAGCCGCGTAAGAAGCAAGATCACCTCCCTGGGCGATGTGCCCGAATTTACCTCCGGTGACTTCCGGAAAGCAGCCGGCATCAGCCCCTACTCTTATTATGGCTACAGCATCCTGACCAATCTTTCCCAATTGCAGGTGGATGACAAAGGCTTTGTATCCAATGCAGCTGGCGGCACTTTGCGCCCTGATGAGTTTACCGTAAACAAGCTGGGATTTGTGGTATTGAAAAGCCAGATCGGTACCGCCGCAGAAACACCTGTCTTCTATCAAAATGCTGCTACCGGCAACAACAAAGTGATCGGTGATGCACAAGCCGATTTCCAGGTAGGCTTTAGCAACACCGTAAGTTGGGGACCTTTCTCTCTGTACGCAGTACTCGACTGGAAACAAGGCGGACAAAAATACAATGAGACCGTCAACTACCTCACTTACCAATACAGGTCCACCTTCACCGATAGAGCCGTAGCAGCCGGGCTACCCCTGCCCTTCACTACCGCAGTATTCAATGCCCAGCAAACCACCGATTACTGGATAGAGAACAGTGGGTATGTATCACTGCGTGAAGTGTCCCTGGGTTATCAGTTGCCCGTACAAAAACTGGGTGTAGGCCGCGTGCTGAAGGGCGCGAGGTTATCCCTCATCGGCCGCAATCTCTATACCTGGACCGATTTCACCGGTGTTACACCAGAAGGCTGGGATATCGACTTCTATGCTTATCCCATTTTCCGCACCTTCAGCGGAAGACTCACGCTTAACTTTTAAATAAAAGACCATGAAAAAAATAATCTATATAGCCCTTTCTGTTTCCTTGTTGGGTGCCTGCAAAAAAATAAGTTTTGACGATCCCTCCTCTTTCACCAATGAGGAAGCCAATACCCTCATTCGTGACCTGGGATACAAATTAGTAACCAGCAGCATTCAAAACACATTCAATACCACTACCAGCGCTGCCGGTACACATTTCAGTTTGCTGGCCGATCAAACCACCAATACCAATGGTAATTCCTCCTGGTGGGATTTTGCCAATGAGCCGCGCCTGCGTCTCAACAACAATGCTTCCTATCGCGGAGCCACCACCTGGAATACTTTCTATAACAATTTTTACCAGGCCAATCTCGATGCTACCATTGCACTCGACATTATAGAAGTACAGAAAAAAAACATCCTCGACAACCTCGGCAACGACCGCACCAAAGATTGTCAGGTAGCTGCTTATTTCTCTAAAGGTGTGGCGCAAGGCTACCTGGGTGTCATCTTCGACAAGGGGATTATTGTGGATGAAGCCAACCTGTCAACCCGCGCCTTTCCCAATTCCTACAAGGAATTGATCGCAAACGGGCTGAAGCTGATCGATAAGTCCATTCAACTGGCCGAAGAGAGCCCCAATCTTAAATTTGACTTCCTGACAGGTGTTACTATCACCAGAACAACATTTATTCAATTGGCCAATTCACTCGCTGCCAGAATACTTTCGTCCCAGCCACGTGATAAAGTAGAAGCAGCCGCCCTGGGCGATGCACATTGGAACAAAGTACTCGCTTATGCGGCCAAAGGTGTTACTGCCGATTATACCATCGCTACCGTAACAGGCGGTTATTACAACCAACTTGTGTCTAACCTCGTACAGCGCAACACCGATGGTTCAGGCTGGCTGGCGCCCGATCTGAAGATCGCCTACCTGGCCGATAAGACAGGCAATACCCCTCCATTCTATCCATCATCGGGCGTGTTGCCTCCCATCACCTCCGATGACCAGCGCTTTGCCGAATACTTTGGTTATACCCCCAGCTTTGGCATTATGCTGGAATCACGGGGCAGGGGCCTGTTCACCAATTATTACCGTATTCGCTGGTACAATACCCGTAATACCCTGAACACACCAGGTGCTATCAATCCTTATTTCCTGTTGGAAGAGATACGTCTTTTAAAAGCTGAATCAAAATACTGGCTGAAAGACTATACAGGCGCCGCCAGTGAGCTCAATGCAGCTACCGCTTCACGTATTGCAAAAGGCAAGTTGCCTCCCGTGGCAGCCACAGAAGCCGATCTTAAAAAAACCCTGCATTATGAATATGCCATCGAGATCGATGATGCAGGTGGAGCATTTATTCCTTTCACCTTCATGCGCAGGAATAACCTGCTCATCGGTGGCACGCCTACCCAATACCCCCTTCCACAATTGCAACTGGAATTAACCAAAAACAACGTGTATACCTACGGCGGCAAAGCCTTCTTTGGAGAAAAGGGAAGTTATGGAGAGGTAGCTACCGCTCCCAATGAAGGATGGAAAGCATCCGAATAAACAGTCATTATTCGTAAATCATCTTCTAACAATAAAACAGTGTATATGATCAAACAGTCGATAAACCCAACTACCAGGACCTCCCTGGCCCTGCTCAGCCTCCTGGCATTTATTGCCAGTTCAGTAACAGCCCTGGCCTATCCACCTAAGGAGCTCATCAAAATAAAAGGCGAAGCGGTGGGTTTCGCCAACGAAAAGAAGATCTATCTCCAGCGCTATTACAACAAGATGTTCTTTGTGATTGATTCATCCGTTGTAAAAGACGGGAAGTTCTCTTTCTCCGCAAAACTCGAAATACCCGAGCTATACGGCATTACCGATGATCCCACAGAGCTGTCCGGACTCTTCGTTTTTATTGATACAAAGAATGAATTGGCCATCCGCTACGATACTGCCAGGGGAGGCCGCAATTCAACCATCACTGGCTCACCGGCAGCAGACCGTTACAAACTATACCAGCAGAATGCCAGGAATACCAACATAGAGCAGTTTATCAAGGAGCAGCCTGCTTCTATTGTATCTGCCTTTGTTTTGTATCGCTATTTCTCTCCCAGCCTTTCTGCCGAAGAGGTAGTAAAATATACCAACCTGCTGGATAAATCGTTGGCAGAAACCCAATACGTAAAACTCCTGAAAGAGCTGCCCACTGCTTTGCGCAGCACAGCTATTGGCCAACAGGCGCCCGACTTTGAACTACCCGCCCCCGATGGCAAACTGGTAAAACTATCCGATCATTTTGGCAAGTACCTATTGGTGGATTTCTGGGCCGCCTGGTGCGGTCCCTGCAGAAGAGAGAATCCAAACATTGTAAGGGTCTTCAATAAATACAAAGACAAAGGTTTCTCTGTATTTGGTGTCTCACTCGACAGTAAAAAAGATGCCTGGATACAAGCCATCCAAAAAGACGGACTCAACTGGCCGCAGGTCTCTGACCTTAAGTTTTGGGAAAGCGGCCCGGCAAAATTGTATGGTATCAGGGGCATCCCCGGCAATGTACTCCTCGATCGTTCCGGAAAGATCATCGCCCGCAACCTGCGCGGCGAAGACCTCGAAAAGAAACTGGCAGAGCTCCTGAATTAAAAGAACGACTGCCATAATGGGCTTCTAACATAGCACCCGATGCTAAATATATAAAAGAAGCGAGGCGTATTGATCCTGATCAGTACGCCTCGCCTCTTTTACTTCAACTGCTATTATTGATAAACAGGTCGTATTTCAACACTTCCACCTGTATCCAATGCAGGGCAGCCGTTGGCTAAAGCAGTAGCTGCTTCCAGGCTTTCGGCCTTAACGATCATAAAGCTGCCCAGCCGCTCCCTGATCTCCACAAAAGGGCCATCCGTGATCACCCCATCAGCCCTCAATACCTTACCTTCTTCTGCCAGGCGAATGCCTGTTTGTATCAAATGGCCTCCTGTACTGATACCACCTACCCAATACTGCCATTTCTTTTGCAGGTTCTGCATGTCAGTGGGTGATGTTTTGCTATAGTCATAACTGGGCTGGCGAAATAATAACATAAATTCTTTCATGAATGTAAATTAAATAATGTTGAACATTTGTGTTTACATATCAATAATGACCGGGCCAGGACCAATTGGACAGGAGGGAGCTAATATTTTTTTAGATTGCTATAAAATATTGAAGACCAGCACAAGCGAAGCATATAAATCTGGCGTATTGTTGGCCTCTTTGAAGCAAATTCATTTGTCGTGACACCGTAGCGATAATCCTTTAACAAAGATCTAAAGAGGATAATCACTTATTGCCATGGCCGACCTTTCAAACAACTCAGGATAAAACATCACCAGTCCGGAGTCATCTACTTTAATAAGCGCCTCAAAGTCATTAGGTACATTTTCAAATTTATAGAGACCACTGCCTTGCCAGGTATATTGTTGTGATACCGGCCTTACTGTTTCACCAAGCACATCAATGTACACTACTTTTATGGGATGCGTTGGTTGGTGGGTAAAATCAAGCCTGCGTATAGGCAAAGTATTTGTAAAGCAGGTAAGCGTAATATCCACATCCATGCACCCTTCAAATTGGGGAGCAGGCGAATCATTCAACGACCAGTGGCCCTTCAGATCACTCCGCAAATGGACCTTTTTTACCTTGTTACCCAACTGGTACATAACATCCAGCCGTTCCGTTTCCCACCTGCTATTGGCATAGAGTTGATAGGCTACCTGGTAGATAATGCCTTCATAATGCCCAATAATGACAGACTTAACACTTACCCCCTTCTCTGTGGTATTTAAAATACAGTTCTCCAAAGAATGGTATTCAATTCCTTGCCAGATGATATTTTGCTGCATAATGCTACTCACATGCAAACACCATTCCCGCTAATACCATCGGTCGATCCCCGTTATAATCCACAGGCTTATTCTCCATTCGTCAGCCTCAATTGTTCAATACTTTCAACAATAGGTTAACATTTATTTCAGTAAATCCAGCACCTTGTACATTTTCTTTACCGCTTCACTCGATGATCCGTCATAATTGTTGACGATAATAGCATACGTATACGACTTTCCGTCTTTGGCAGCATGGTAACCCGCAAAAGCCCGGGCGCCGCCAATAGAACCGCTTTTCATCTTCATGCCATTGTATTCTGGCAGGCAGTTGTAGAAAGAGGAGTACCAGGGTCTTGTTTTGGCATATTGCAACACTTGTACCAGGGCGCCCGTAGTCACCCGGTTCTGCGGCGAGAGACCACTGCCATCCTGGATATGAATAGCAGCTTTATCAATTCCCTGCTGCTGCCAGAAGTTGCGTACTACTTCCACTCCTTTCTCCGTAGAGCCATATCCTTCCTTTTCATAAGCGAGGGATTTCACCAGCGCTTCTCCGTACAGGTTAATGCTCCGGCGCAGGAACCAGTAATTGATGCTGTCCAGGGGCGGCGAAAGCAATACCCCTATCTGCTGCTGCATCGCAGGCCATGTTTCCCGATTGGTTGTTTTGTCAATAAAGAGCTTCATGACTCCTTCCAGTTTGATCTTCTGTACAAGGAAGGCATTGCCCAGTTCACGGGCAAATTGCATAGGTGGATTCGACAGAGACCCTGAAATGCTAAAGGCTTCTCCCAGCGGCACTGTTCCCTGGGTAAATCCTTGCTGTGCATAGGGTGCACGATAGATATACCCATTATCACCACTACCCTTTTTACCCGTGGTGATCAGGTTCAATAATCCCTCCTCCTGCAGCTCAGGGCTGGTACCAATTATTGTGGTTGGCTCTCCTTCCGCATTGCCGGGCTTGAGTGTAAGGTCATACTGGTTTTCACGCCAATTGATCCCCCAACATCCCGCACCATAATAATTGCCGATATCATCCCATATCCAGCCACCAGGAATAGGTTGAATGGAAAAAGCCGAATCATTCAACAATACCCTGCCACTGATCTTACTAATCTTTTTTTCTCTAAGAATAGCCACCATCCTTTGCAGCACGGTATCAGGTTTTGTTTCCTTCCACCGCCAGCTACCGAAGGAAGGATCACCATACCCATTAATATGCAGGTCCCCATTTAACACACCTCCTTCTATCTTTCCATTATACCCTATCACTGTTTTGTATTGGTACCCCTTGCCCAATAGTTCAAAAGCTGCCGCACTGGTAAACAACTTCTGCGTACTGGCAGCCGCAAGTCCCACATGTTGGTTGTGTTCATACACAGGCTTACCTGTTTGCGCGTCTACCACATATAGACTGAAGAGGGCATATTTCATAGTAGAGTCAGCTTCCAATTGCCTCACCGCTTCTGCCAGTTTCTGCGGAAGAGATTGCGCTGCAACCAGGAACGTATTGATCACACAGGCAAAAAGAAAGAGAATCTGCTTCATGAACGGCTTCCATTTAATTGTTCGCCAACGTAAGCAAAATTTCCGAACCGGCAATGAAGTGCCTGGCATCACCTCCGCCCCTATCAACTTTTCAACTTGTTAACCTGTCACCCACATCCCCTACCTTTGTTCCCCAATTACCAAATTATGGAATCCGTTTTTGCATCGATTATCACCATTGGCGATGAACTATTGATTGGACAGGTAGTGGACACCAACAGCGCGTGGATGGCCCAGGAACTGAACAAAGCAGGTATATGGCTCAAACGACGCGTAGCAGTAGGAGATGACAAACAGGAGATCATCAATGCCCTCGAAGATCAGGCGCGCGACACCCACATCATCCTCATGACAGGCGGACTAGGCCCCACCGCCGATGACATTACCAAACCTGTGTTAAACGAATACTTCGGCGGAAAGATGGTAGTGGATGAAAAAACACTGATCCATATCCAGCATTTGTTTGCCAACATATACCGCCGCCCCCTCACCGATCGCAACCTGCTGCAGGCAGAAGTGCCGGATGTTTGTACCGTACTGCCCAACAAACGCGGCTCTGCGCCCGGCATGTGGTTTGAAAAAGACGGAAAAATATTCATATCCCTCCCTGGTGTACCTCATGAAATGAAAGGAATAATGACCGAAGAGGTATTACCCAGGCTGCAACAGCATTTTACCATGCCGTTCATTGCCCACCGCACCATGCTCACTGCAGGGATCGGGGAAAGTTACCTGGCCGATATCATCCAGCCCTGGGAAGAAAAACTGCCCGCCCACCTGAAATTGGCCTACCTGCCCAATTACGGAATGGTGCGTTTGCGCATCACCGGCTCCGGGGCCGATAAAGAACAACTGGACCGCGACCTGGATACAGAGTTTGCCAAAGTAAAAGTGCTGGCAAAAGAATGGATGGTCATTGATGAGGACCTCCCCTTAAATATGGTGGTAGGCAAGCTGCTCAAAGAACAGGGTAAAACCATGTCAACTGCTGAAAGCTGTACCGGAGGATATATTGCGCATCTCATCACCTCCATACCTGGCTCCAGTGCTTATTATAAAGGAAGCGTGGTGGCTTACGCCAATGAAGTGAAAGAAAACCTGCTGAAAGTAACACCCGGCACACTCGCCACAGCAGGCGCTGTGAGCGAAGAAACAGTAAAGCAGATGGTCAAAGGCGCCCTGGATGCCCTTCATACCGATTATGCATTGGCCATTTCCGGCATCATGGGTCCCGATGGCGGTTCTCCTGAAAAACCAGTCGGGCTGGTTTGGGTAGCCATTGGTAACCGGGAAAAAACAGTGACCCATCAGTTCAATTTCCGCTTCGACCGGATGCGGAATATTGAAATAGCTGCCAACCACAGCCTCAACCTGTTAAGAAAATTTATTGCAGAACAAGGCTAAGGCGAACGATTGTTAGCAAAATCATTACCTTTGGCACTTTGGGAACAAAAACTAAAATCATAAAACCAGAAATTCATTATGGCAGTTGTTGACCTGGTGATGCCTAAGCTGGGCGAAAGCATTATGGAAGCCACGGTTCTAAAGTGGCACAAGCAACCCGGCGATACTGTGAAGATGGATGAGACCGTGCTGGAAATAGCCACGGATAAGGTGGATAGTGAAGTACCCTCAACCGCCGAAGGCGTAATAGAAGAAATTTTGTTCAACGTCAACGATGTGGTGCCCATTGGCACCGTGATCGCCCGCATACGCACAGGAGCCGCTGAACCAGCCGCCCCGGCACAAAAGCCACAGCAGCCAACAGTCAGCAGCCAGCCTGCCATACCTGTTGTGGAACAGCCCGTAACTGCCAGCCGCCAGCCGGCCACTGTGAATGGCACCAGCGCCAATCGCTTTTATTCCCCCCTCGTACTCACCATTGCCGCAGGCGAAGGCGTAAGTATGAGTGAACTGGAAAACATTCCAGGCACAGGCAATGAAGGCCGGGTAACGAAGAAAGATATTTTACAATATGTAGAAGCAAAGCGCACTGGCAAAGTCGGCACCTATACTGAAAAAGTTACCAGCTACGAGCAGAAGCCAACATCGGCCCAGCAGCAGGCCCAGGTAGTGAACGTCCAGGAACAGAAGCCGCTCGCAGCTGTATCTTCCTATTCCGGCAATGTAGAGATCATTGAAATGGACCGCATGCGCAAGGCCATTGCCAACCATATGGTGAATAGCAAGGACATCAGCGCCCACGTAACCAGTTTCACAGAAGCCGATGTAACCAACATGGTATTGTGGAGAGAACGCGTGAAAAAAGAATTCGAAAAACGCGAGGGTGAAAAGCTCACGTTCACTCCCCTGTTTATTGAAGCCGTGATCAAATGCATCAAGAAATACCCCTGGCTCAACAGCAGTGTGGATGGAGATAAGATCATTATCAAAAAAGATATCAATATCGGTATGGCGGCTGCCTTGCCTTCCGGTAACCTCATCGTACCCGTGATCAAAAATGCAGACCAGCTCAACCTCGTAGGCCTCACCAAGCAGGTAAATACCCTGGCCAATAATGCACGCAATGCAAAATTGAAACCAGATGATACACAAGGCGGTACCTTCACCCTTACCAATGTAGGCACCTTCGGTAGCCTGATGGGTACACCCATCATCAACCAGCCCCAGGTAGCCATTTTAGCAGTAGGAGCTATCAAGAAAAGACCCGTAGTCATTGAAACAGATCAGGGAGATTCTATCGCGATCCGCCATATGATGTACCTGTCTATGTCATACGATCATCGAATTATAGACGGCGCTCTGGGAGCCACCTTCCTCAATGCCGTTGCCAAAGAACTCGAACATTTTAACCCTGACAGGGAAATTTAGTGTTGTGTTGCTGGCTATTTTAAGCAAAAAGCCTGGGCGCAAGCCCGGGCTTTCTTATTTTATTCAGTAATACGGTAGGGCCGCTTCCCCAAGAGCCAAAGGTGGGTCGCTTTCCCAAGGGCCAAAGGTGGGTCGCTTTTCCAAAGCGGCTCACCTTGCCTGATCATGATTATTTAGACGGAGCGCCAAACTTCAGGCGCTCATACCTGATCCTGGTGCCAAAGAAACGCTTGTACTTTATCACAAACAGGTTATCATATTCACTATCCTGCAGATCGGCGGGAATGGTATTTGCATTGGTAAGCCCGTTCACAATATTGTCTACCGTGTTGCTGTGGCCAACAATGAGCGTATTGTATTTTATGGCCTTTAGCTGCCTTATAAAGGCCGAATCAGGCAGGGGGCCATAAGTTTGTATGCTCAGCGAACGGAAGCTCCGCAGGGGCTCTGCCGTGGTCCTGGTACGCACCGTGTTGGTAGAAAAAATATATTCTATTTTTTTATCCTGTAATACCTCTTTCAAAGCCTGCGCCCGCTCCTGTCCGGCCTCGCTGAGCGGGGGATCATTAGGCGTAGACATAGTGGTTCCGGGAGATGCAACAGCCTTTTCCGCATGGCGTACTACATAATAAGTATGGCCGCAGGACGTTAGCAATAAGAACAAGGCTAAAACAGTGAGAATTGGTTTCATTTATGGGGTTTTAACATTTTAAAATTAAACGTCATTTCGTAACAGCCGTCTATTTTCGTATATTCAATTTACCGCTAAACCAAATTACCTGATGAATTGACCATGCTATCGCCCGATTGTTGCACCATACGACTAGAAACAGGCTTAGCAGTACCCGATAGCACCGGCCACCTCATCTGATCTTAAATTATTACCAGATGAAGACACTCTCCGAAACCTGGTTTGCCGATGGTTACATTGACTTTGAGCTCAAAAAGTACACCCTGCTGGCTTATTTACAGGAAGTAAACAAGTATTTTGACGCCAATAGGCTCTATCCCCAGCTGGCAGACATTATTTTCCACTATAATAACCTGGTAGCCTTCCGCGAAAACAAGAAATACCTCCAGGAACAGTTCCCCAAAAAACTCACCGGTATCCAGCTCGAAAAGCTGCAGGTATTATACGAACAGATCATCGAAGATGATGAAATGATGCAGGAACTGGAAGACATCATCAATTACTCTACCGGCGAGATGAAAACCGCCATCAGCAATGGTACAGAGATCTACGAGTTTGTGGAGAATAAACTCACCATTTTCCCCGTAGGCCTCATTCCCCTGGATGTTCGACAGGGTTATTTCTTCCTGAGTGAAGGTACCCACCGCAACACTCGTGTGTACCAATACCGCCTCAGTATTTTTGAAAAGCACGATGAGAAATACAGGGCTATAAAAACGGACTATATCGACCAATGGGAAAGGAATATCGTCAACACCTACGAGAATATTAAGGCCGAACTGATCCGCAACAAAAGAGACCTGCCCAACCCGGCCGTCTATTCCATAGAGACCGAACTTACCTTCCCCGTGGACGAGACCTTACTACCCGTGGCAAAACGTAGCCTGGTAAGGTATATTTCCACGGCGGCATAAGAGAAGTCGGGAAGTCAGTAAAGTCCGAAAGTCAGTAAGCATGTTCGATTTGATCGAAGATACTTACTGACTTTCGAATTTCTGGTCTTACGGACTTCCGGTCTTACCGACTTCCGGACTTCTGCCTTCTGTATTATTCTAAATTCTGTATTCTATATTCTGTATTCTCTCCTCAAAATCCTTTCTTCTCTTCCAGCTCCGTACCCCAGTCAATCCCTTTATCCGTAGCAGGTACACCTTCCGCGATCCATTTGGCAGCCGGTGCTCCTTTCAGGAAATGGTCGAAGAACTGCGCCAGGCGGATGCTGAGGTCTTTGCGGTTCCTTCTTTCCACCAGGTTATGGTCTTCTCCATTGTATTGCAGCATCCAGGCTTTCTTACCCAGGCGGCGCAAGGCAGTAAAGTATTCTATGCCCTGGTACCAGGGAACGGCGCCATCTGCATCATTGTGCATAATGAGAATGGGAGTCGTCACCTTATCAGCCTTGAACAAAGGAGAGTTCTTCAGGTACAGGTCTGGTTTCTGCCACAACGTAGCACCAATACGGCTTTGCGAATGCTCATACTGGAACTGGCGGTTCAGGCCTGTTCCCCAGCGAATACCACCATAGGCGCTCGTCATATTGGCCACCGGAGCGCCGGCGCCTGCCGCAGCAAACATCTTTGTCCGCGTTACCAGGTAAGCTACCTGGTAGCCACCCCAGCTTTGTCCCTGGATTGCCATCTTGGTAGAATCAACCCAGGGCATTTTAGCCATGTGTTTGGCAGCCGATACTACTGAGTTATAAGCGCTTTCACCAGGCTCTCCGTTCTTATAATAAATATTGGGATCGAATACCAGGTATCCGTTACTGACAAAATAAGCAATGTTTACCGTAGAGGCGCTGGGTGCAGGAGCACGATAGTTATACAAGCCATCCGCGTCCTGTTCGTAGAAGTAGAAAATAACCGGATACTTCTTTTTAGGATCGAAGTTCTCAGGCTTGAATAACAATCCCTCTGCTTCTTTACCATCAAACATTTTCCATTTTACCAATTCCGAGGTGAGCCAGTTATAATCCTTCTGTTGTGGATTAATGGAACTGAGCCGCGTGAAGTTCTTAAAGTCCGATGTAGTAAATACATTGGCAGCTTCCTGCACATTCATACGTCCAAGAACAAAAGCATCAGCCTGCTTTGCCTTAACCGGAGGTATATGTGAATAAGGCTCCATTGATAACTGGATAGGATCACCAGCAACATTGATCTTCTTGGTATAATAACCATCGTATTTATTGGTACGGTTGAAGGCATCCAGCAGTATTTGCTCATCCGCTTTCAGGAAACGTGCTTCCCGGTCAGTACGCACATAACGCAATACCGTTCTATTCTTCTTACCATAGCCACCCGTTACATTCACGGGAAGCTTCTCACCTGTTGGATCTACCTGCCATATATCATAACGATCGTTGATCAATACAGCGGCATCATTCTCCAGCCAGCCCGCTGTACCGAAAGAAGAGGGATCATCCGGATGATCATCTTCATCATCATACAAATGCGTTGGCACTTTTTGCGTAATATTCCTGATGGTACCCGTACTTACCTGGTAAGTGAAATACTGTTTGCCAGGCATATCGTACCAGATCACAAAATTGCCTTTGGGAGATACACTAAAGAATCCTCTTTGCTTCTCTTTCACCAGTTTCTTCGAACCATCTTCCGTAGAGATGATATAGGCCCTTTGACGGGCAAATCCCTGCCATTGTGCTTCTACCCGGTTGCCTTTGCTGGAAGTACCCAATACAAAATTGGCATTTCCTTCATCTACCAGTTGAATATTCTCAGAGCTGTCAGTTCCCAGTTGAACCACTTTACCCGATGCAATATTCAATACCGAGGTATAACTTCTGCGCAGATCATTATTTAACTGTACCAATTGTTGCGGCTGCAGGTAATCATCATTATAATGCCAGATATCCAGGCGGGCCGTTTCAAAATCAACCAGGGTAGTGTCCTTAGGCTTTCTTATTTCTGCCAGACCAAAGAATAGTTTCTTAGCATCTTTGCTGAAAGTGAGCACGTAATTCTCACTCACACTAAGCCCTTTGCTTACACCAGCCGTAGAACGGTCTACCTGTATACGGGCACTGTCCATCCCCGGCTTATAATACCACAGCTTATAGAATTTGAGCAGCGCTTTCGTCACACTATCCCTTTCTGCTACGAATGCAAGTTGAGATCCTGTTTCATCCAGTGACACACTTTTCAGGTCATTGAATTTACGCATGATCGTATCCACTTTACCATCGGGCAAGCTGGTCCATAACAAGGCCGGAGCAGATGCGTTATTGCCATTCTGCTGCGTTGTTTTCAGGATCAGTACATTACCAGTCTGACTGAAATAATAATCACTTACCAGCTTATATATCTTTTCTTCCCCGGTATAAAGGTTACGCAATACGAGTTCAGTTCCTTCTTCCCCATCACTGGCAGCTGAAAAACTGGCGCCACCACCAAAGCGGCCTCCACCACGACCGCCACCGCCGCCGGCAGCTGGCCTGTTCCCGGCATTCGGTGCACCTGCTGCTGCATTATTATTGCCGGTATTGCTTCCTGCACCAGCTTCTCTCCTGGAAGCTGGCTGCAAAACAGCCAGTCCCTTTGTTTGCGCTTCAGTCACCTTTTTACGCAGGCTGTCTGCCACACGCGCCAGGCTATCTGCCGCACGCATAAGATTATTCAGTTGAGTAAGAGAATCCGGTCTTCCTGCAGGCCTCGTTGCTTCAGGCAGCGGCTTATCCAACAGGTAGGCCATCCATTGACCAGTCCCTTTCTCTGGTGATTTAAACGATTTGACACGGGCTATTTTTGTTACGCTGTCCTTACCCAACTCCACAATGCCCAGGCTGTCCTTAGGCATATCATTGGGTGTCTTCTTTTTGATCCGGGCGTCGCGCGTATCCTTGAAAAGCGGGCGTATCTTAAAGATGGCAAAACGATTGTCTTCCGTAATGGTGGCGCTATAGCCACGGGGCACTTCTTTCTTCCAGGAATTGTCAGCAGCCTGGAGCACCAGCGTACCATCCCCTTCCTGGGGTGTTACAGCATAAACCACATATTTTCCATTGTTGCTGATGGCCCGCTCACCGATGCTTTGCCAGCCATCGTATACAGAGTGATCGAGCGGCTTTTTTTGCGCCATGACCGAAAGGGAGCATAGCAAAACCGGTAGCAGGTAGTAGGATCGTCTCATTTTTTTGCGTTGGTTTGGGAATAAAATTAGGCTAAAGTACTATTGGACGGTTTTTATCATCAGGCATTGTGGCCGCTCATAAAGAAACAGCAATGCCGGCTGGCTCACCAGCCAGGCCAATCCCTTGAGTTATACGCTCGCTACCTGGGGCACTTTTTTATGTTCGCGGTATACAAGCCAGGTTTGTAACAACACCGATAGCACAATGAATAATAAGCCAATATAAAAAGCGCCCGTGAGCAGCTTATCTTCCCGGTATACGACAAAAGCCAGCGCAATGCCATACAGCGGTTCCAGGTTATAGGTAAGATTGACAGTAAAGGCCGATATTTTCCGGAGCGCATTCATCGACAGGTTAAATGCCAGCACCGTACAGAACCAGGCCAACACCAGCAGCCACCCAAGGTCACTGAGCGTAGGTAATATATGATCAGGTGGAAAATATTGTAAATAAAAGGGCAGCAATACACTGAGGAAAAGAAAGCCCCCGCTCAATTCATACAAGGTCACCGTTTCCGTAGTATGCCTTTGCAACAACTGCCGGTTACAGATCGGGAAGATACTGCCCAGCAAGGCCGAAATAAGCCCTACGATGATGCCGGTTTTGTATTGCGGATCAAAGTGAAAGATCAGAGATATGCCCACAATGGCAATGAGTCCCAGCAGCAGTTCCGTCCAGTTCATTTTCTTGCGTACAATAAGCGGCTCAATGATGGCTGTAAAAAATCCGATGGCAGAAAAGCAAACAAGGGCAACAGATACATTGGAGTATTTGATACTTCCATAGAAAGTGACCCAATGCAGCGCAGCAATAGCGCCAACACCCGTGATCTTCATGATCTCCCCAAAGGAAATCCGCTGTAATTTTTTCCGGAGAAAGAACAGGACCCATAAAGTAAGGGAGGTAAAAAGAAGGCGGTACCATACCAGCAATCCTTCATTCAAGGTAATTAAGCGGCCCAGGATGCCAGTAAATCCTGCCAGGAGCACAGCACCATGTAACTGAAGAAACGCTTTACGCATGCGGCAATATAGTCTGAAAGTCGGAAAAAGTCAGAAAGTCAGTAAGTATCTTCGATTAAATTGAACATACTTCCGGTCTTTCAAACTTGCGTTTTCCGGACTTACGGTCTTTCCGACTTCCGGACTTACTTAACCCATTTGATTTTTTGATCATCCCGTTGCATGGCGGGAAACACAGAAGTAGAGCTGTTGTTTTTAACGCGGTTGCGGTAGTCTTTGAAGAGACTGTACCAGCGGAGTTTGAGTACGCCAAGAATTCCTTCTTTGACAATGCCCTTGTGCATTTTGGAAGCGCCAAACTTACGGTCTTCGAAAATGATGGGCACTTCTTTGATCGTAAAGCCCAGTTTCCAGGCAGCAAATTTCATTTCGATCTGGAAAGCATAACCCAGGAACCGGATCTGGTCGAGGTTGATGGATTCCAATACTTCAGCCCGATAGCAAACAAAGCCAGCTGTGGTATCTTTTACCGGCATCCAGGTGATCAGCCGGGTATACAGAGAGCCTCCTTTGGAAAGTAAGATCCGGTTGCGCGGCCAGTTGACCGTACCACCACCCGCTACATAGCGGGAGCCAATAGCCATGTCAGCACCCTGCTTACAGGCTTCATACAAACGTTGCAGATCCGCAGGACTATGGGAAAAGTCGGCATCCATTTCAAAGATGAAACGGTAGCCGCGTGCCAGAGACCATTTAAAACCATGAATATAGGCCGTACCCAGACCCAATTTACCGGTTCTTTGTTCGAGGAATAACTGCCCGGGATAGTTTGATTGCAATGCCTTTACAATAGCAGCAGTACCGTCTGGAGATCCATCATCTATGACCAGTACATGAAAATCCTGCCGCAAGGCAAATATTGCGTCAATGATCAGCGCAATATTTTCGCGTTCATTATAAGTGGGTATGATTACTATTTTTTCCAAATCGGGCAATCAATGAGATTCACAAATTTACGACAATTACGGGGCTGGTTTTTACCCAAATTCCCCACATAAGGATTTTAGCCCTTCTTTAACAAGGTCCTATTGAATATCTCGGTGAGTTTCTGCTTGGTATGCATAGGAAAATCTCCTTTCATCATCCAATCATAATATTGAGGTTCAGCCTTTAGCACATCAGCTACCGCCCTTCCCTTGTGTTTTCCGAAATTAAACACCTCTACCCCGTTCTCCAATACCATCCGGCGTGCAAAATCCACCGTATTATCCTCTCCTATTACCTTCAGGATGCTTTCCACCGTATTGCCCAGTTGAGGATATTTGACCACCTGTGCTTCCAGCACTTCCCAGGTAGCGGTGGCATCTGCTTCTGCACCATGCGCGCCTTCCAGGGTCTTATTGCAGTAAAATTTGTAAGCGGCGCTCAAGGTACGCTGCTCCATCAGGTGAAATACTTTCTGTACATCTACCAGGCGGCGCCCCTTGAAATCAAAATCCAGCCCTACCCGCAGAAATTCTTCTGCCAGCATCGGAATATCAAAACGGTTGGAATTATAACCCGCAAGGTCACAATTTTCTAAGAACTGTTTGATCTCATTGGCCACCTGCTTAAAAGTAGGTGCATCTTTTACCATCTCATTGGTAATTCCATGAAGATCGCTGGAAACAACCGAAATAGGTATTTCAGGGTTCAGCAGTTTGCGCTTTACCAGTTTGCTTCCGTCAGTTCCAATTTTCACTATGGCAATCTCAACGATTCGATCAGTACTAAGATTGATACCAGTGGTTTCCAGGTCGATGATCGCTAATGGCTTTGATAATTGTAACATCAATTTTGATATTGGGTTAATTCGTAACCTTTTTTGCAAATGTAAGCATATCTATCCCATCATAGTTACCTGAGCTCATCAAAAGCAAATTGGCGTTTTGGTATGACTGTGACTGCAACCATTGTACCAGTTCCTCTTTTTGATTCAATACCGCCAGGTCTTTTTTACCAAATCCTTCCACCACTTTTTCCCTGGGCAAGGGTGGCATACGTTTCAACTCCAAGGCATGGCCCGAATAAAAAACAGCAGCCGCATCCGCTTTATCCATAGCTCCATTGTATTCCTTCATAAACTGCTCATTCAGGCTACTATAGGTATGCAGCTCCAATACCGCAATGAGTTTACGCTCAGGATATTGCTGCTTGACGGCCTCCATAGTGGCTTTTACTTTCGAAGGCGCATGGGCGAAGTCGCGGTATACGATCGTCTGGTCGTTTTTAGCCAACAACTCCAACCGCTTGGATGCGCCGGTAAAGCTGGCCATTGCCTGTACAAAGGCAACTTCATCAACACCCAATTCACGACAAGCATACCAGGCTGCATACAGGTTCATGAGGTTATGATCACCAAAAACCTGCAGGGCTCCACTATGTGTACCGATACTAACGGTTGTTATACCTTTTTCGATGGTATGAGGAGGTATATTATAGGGCTGGTAACGTAGATCCTGGCGCTTGTTTTCTTCTACCAGTTTCTTTAATACCGGATCGGTATCATTATAGATCAGTAAGCCACCCGGCTCTATTTTATTGATAAAAATTACGAATTGTTCCAGGTAAAAATCGAAGGTGGGAAATACATTGATATGATCCCACGCTATCCCGGTGAGAATAGCGATATGGGGAAATAAGAAATGGAACTTGGGCCTCTTCTCCAAGGTGCTCGCAGGATATTCATCCCCTTCACAAACTATAACGGGAGCATCTGTAATGTTCACCGACTGATCAAACCCTTCCAGCCTGGCCCCTACCAGGTAATCAAATGCTTTACCAGTGTTTTTAAGTACATGCATGATCATGGAAGTGGTAGTCGTTTTACCATGACTACCGCCTACCACTAACCTCGTCTTTTGTTGGCTTTCCTGGTAAATGTATTCGGGGAAGGAGTAAATAGTAAGTCCCAATTCACGGGCCCGCTGCAATTCCGGGTTATCACCTTTGGCATGCATGCCCAAAATAATGGCATCAATGCTTGTTGTAATCTTATCAGGAAACCAGCCTGTGGCTTCCGGCAAGATGCCTGCATTGGCCAGGTTAGACCGCGCTGGTTCAAATATTTCATCATCACTGCCAGTAACAATATATCCTTTCCTTTTGAGCGCCAGGGCCAGTTGGTGCATCACACTACCGCCGATGGCTATAAAGTGTACTTTCATATGCTAAGCCGAAAGATAAGATTTTAATCGTTTTATACCTTATCTGGTATATTTTACTATCTATGTAACAATAAATTATGCTGGTTTCCGGTCTTTTTATTGTGCAAAGACTCCTATTTTTTTGCATCCCCCACTTGCAAGAACCGAATTTAGTTTGTTTCTTTGACCCATCAAACGCAATCACGCTTACCCACTCCAATCCCTATCAATTTCCGTACTCATCCCCTCCTCTGAAGTAGCCTAATCCGCTCCTCTGAATTTCCTGATGATCCTCGTTTTTTTATCCCTTGAATCTCCCATTCATCAGGCTTATTCTCAAACCTAAATACCACAAAAATGAAACGGATTTTGACTATTGTCGCTTTGATCATTGCAATCAGTGTAACCATTACTTCCTGCACAGCTTCAAAGGGCGGCTGCAAATCAACACAAGGAATGGTTGGCTATCGCTAAGCAATCAGCTTCGAAAGATACTTTTTTCTGGACGGCATCACAGTTTGTGGTGCCTTTTTTTATTCCATTACCTTTTTAATATCATTTCGACCTTCATTTCGATTTCGACCGAAGGGAGAAATCTGCTATCGAAGTAAAAGATTGCCCCCACTCCGCAGGGACTGCTCTCATTGCTAAAAAGAAAAAAGCCCTCCTGGGAACAGGACGGCCTCTAACGATTGCTTGCCATATGAAAAAAACTTATTTCTTCGTTGTGTCCACTGCATGAGCAGTAGTATCTACAGCCTTAGCAGTAGTATCTACAGGAGCAGGAGCAGTAGTATCTGCAGTAGCAGGTGCAGTTGCAGTAGTATCTTTAGTTTCTGTACCAGTTCCACCGTCATTGCAAGATGCTACGAATGCGC
Organism: Paraflavitalea soli; assembly: GCF_003555545.1. GTDB lineage: Bacteria > Bacteroidota > Bacteroidia > Chitinophagales > Chitinophagaceae > Paraflavitalea > Paraflavitalea soli. The sequence continues at coordinate 3,937,582 of NZ_CP032157.1, forward strand.
CAATTGCTAAAACTAACAGGAGCTTTTTCATTTGTACCGTTTTTTGTTTTGTTAACAGATGATTTAAGGATTAATACGCGAAAGAGAAAAAGGTAACCTCCCCCTTTAAAAAAATTTGTAAATATTTTTTAAACCCCGGGAACACAGTACTTTGCGCAGGATTGACCCGCTATTCCTGCATTTAGCCGGATTTTTGGGTTACTTCTCATTAATTTGGGTATTAATAATACGGTTTTAAGTGAAAACAGATCCCCGGGAAATAGCTTTATTGGAAGGACTGGCAAAAGATGACCGACAAGCCATTGAGACCATTTACAAGCAGCACTATAATATGGTGCAGGCCTTGATAATCAATAACAATGGTTCAGCAGACGATGCACGGGACATTTTCCAGGAAGCCATGATCGTATTGTATGAGAAAGCCCGGTCCGGAACTTTTGAGCTCAACTGCCTGTTAAAGACCTATATCTATTCCGTTTGCCGCCGGTTGTGGCTCAAACGGCTTCAACAGCAGCAAAAATTCGTTCCGGAAATGGATAGCCTCAGCGAAACCGTAGCGGTAGAAGAAGAACTGGAGATGCATGGACAGCGAAATACCGAATTCCAGATGATGGAGAAAGCCATGCAACACCTGGGCGAACCCTGCCGGAGCTTGTTGGAAGCTTTCTATATCCAAAAAAGGAATATGCTTGACATTGCGGGCCATTTCGGGTACACTAATGCCGATAACGCCAAAAACCAGAAATACAAATGTTTAATGCGGTTAAAGAAGCTATTCTTTGCCGCCTACAAAAACAATACACCGTAATGGAAGAAATGCAATTACTGGATGCTGTAGAGCGCTACCTGGCCAATGAAATGCCTGCTGAAGAGCGGAATTTCTTTGAACAATTGCGCAAAACCAATCCGGAAGTAGACCAAATGGTGGTAGAACACTCTATGTTCCTCCAACAGATGGATCGCTTTAGTGATTGGAAACAATACAGATCCACCCTCAACGAAGTACATAGCCACCTGGTGGATACCGGTTCCATCAAAGACAAAGCGCCCAAAGCCACCATCGTTCAGCTTTGGAAGAAATATCAGCGCGTGGTAGCCGTAGCCGCGTCCATTGCCGGCATTACTGCCCTTACCATCAGCGCCATCGTTTATTATTTCGCTCCCAAACCTGTCTCCGAGATCCGCCTCCTGTCACAGGAACTTGATAAGGTAAAAATTTCCCAGCAACGCACCGATCAGAAAGTGAACACCGCACTTATGGAAAAATCAGCGCCCTACAGGCCTGTAGCCAATCCTAAAAGTGGCGGCACCGGTTTCCTGATCGATGGCAAGGGATACCTCGTTACCAGCGCCCATATTGTGGCAGATGCCGACTCCGTATATATTCAAAATATCAAGGGCGATTATTTCAAAGTATCTACCTTGTATATTAATAAGCTGACTGATATAGCCGTACTCAAAATTGTAGACAGCCGTTATCAACCTGTCAAATCATTGCCCTATGCCCTGCAAAAGAACACCGCAGACCTGGGCGAAGAAGTATTTACCATGGGTTTTCCACGTCCCAGTTCCGAGATCGTCTACAATAAAGGTTACCTGAGCGCCAAAACAGGTTATAATGGCGATACCACTACCTATCAGCTGGCCATTTCTGCCAACCCTGGTAATTCAGGTGGCCCCATCTTTAACCATAGTGGTGAAGTGATCGGTATTCTCAGTGGCAAACAAACCACGGCAGAAGGAGTCATATTCTCCAGCCGTACGAAGAATATCTTTACGGCCTTGCATGAGATCAGGAAGGACAGTACCAATGAAGACCGCATTAAGTTGTTATTGCCCTCTTCCATTAAAGGCCTTGACCGTGTACAGCAGATCAAGAAGATTGAAGACTGCATGTTCATGGTGATACGTTACTAAACAACAATCGCACTTTCGCTGACAAGAAAGCTCCGCATTCAACCGCGGAGCTTTCTTTTTGCCCACAACCCTGTGCTGACAACATGAAAAAGCGCCCCATATGGAGCGCTTCCTATATAATCCGTTTAAAATAATTCGAATCCCCGTAATCAACTTACTCCGTGTAATCAGCTCCACAACGCAGGAGGATATTCACCGGCATTTACCAGCTTTTCCAGGTTGGCCTTTACTTCAGGCGCATCTTCCTTATAGGTAACCCCAAACCAATCAGACGAAGTAGGAATCACTTTGATCACACCAGCCTTATCCTTAATGAACTGATCAGCCACAATAGGGATAAAGAACTCCGACTTAGCCTGTGTGCCACTTTCCTTCAGGAAGGTCCTGAAAAGACCCAGTGAGTAATCAAATACAGCAGGATCAAAACACCAAAAGTTCATCGATACACTGGAATCCCTGGGCAATTCTTTCGGTACAAAAGAATCATCTGTCAATATCTTACCATCCTTCATGACGATATTCAGGCGCTCAGCAATGGAAGCAAGATTACCTTGTACATCCACCTGGCATACACCACGGTTCACCGTTCCATTATCAGACAGGGTTTTCAGCAATTCATAGCCTATGATGGACCATACATTAGCTCGCACATCAGTAGTCAGGAATTTGTAAGCCTTCTCAAAAGCATCACGGCCGTAGAAATCATCCGCATTGATCACCGCAAATGGTTCTTTCACCGCATCTTTAGCGCACAACACCGCATGGGCAGTACCCCAGGGCTTCGTACGGTCGGCAGGCACCTCATAACCTTCTGTAAAGGCCTTCAGGTCCTGGTATACATAATCTATTTCAATACGGCCTTTCAGCCTTGGCTCTACAATTGCTTTGAAGTCTTCGGCAAAGTCCTTGCGGATGATAAATACTACTTTTTTGAATCCGGCACGGATAGCATCATAGATAGAATAATCCATGATCGTTTCGCCACCGGGACCAAAAGACTGGATCTGCTTCATACTTCCATAGCGGGAGGCCATACCGGCTGCTAATATTAATAAGGTTGGTTGCATTATCGTATTTTTAAAGATTCGGGCACGAAAATATAAAAATAAGCGATCAAAAGAAACCTTGTCAACGATTAATACATATCAACCTGTTGATTATACCAGGGCTGTTGTGCAACCATTACCTAACCAGGCCTGGCACGATAAGGATGTTTTTGTGGATGTACTGCGCCTGGATCTTATACATCCTGTGCTATCAGGCAATAAATGGTTCAAGCTGAAATACCACCTGCAACAAGCCAGGCAGGATCAAAAGAAAGGCATCCTCACTTTTGGCGGAGCATACTCCAATCACCTGGTGGCAACTGCTATTGCCTGCAGACTGGAAGGGTTGGCAGCGATCGGTATTGTAAGAGGAGAACCGGCCGCTCCACTTTCCCATACCCTCCGGGAAGCGCAGGATTACGGCATGCAGTTGCAGTTTCTATCCCGTGCTGCGTTTATCGATGAACAGGCAATGATGGCAGCAATGGAACAGGCAAACCCCGGTTACCTGGTAGTTCCGCCTGGTGGCCAAAGTGAAGCAGGCATACGGGGCTCTGCTGAAATATTATCCCTCACCGATCAGGCTCCCTATACCCATATAGCCTGTGCAGTAGGCACCGGAACCATGTTTACAGGTATTGTAAAGAGTCTTCTGCCCCATCAACATGCCCTGGGGATTAGCAGCCTTAAGATCGCCGACCGGGCAGATAACAGCCTCCTGAGCCTTGTAAAAGCTCATACGCCTTCCCGTTCTTTTACTTTCCTGTACAACTATCATTTTGGCGGTTATGCCCGCAAAAACAGTACCCTGATAGCCTTTATGAACGACCTGTTCCAGGCCCAGGGCCTAAAAACTGATTTTGTCTATACTGGCAAATTAATGTATGGTATTAATGACCTTATACATAATGATTATTTTACCGGTGAGGCCCGTATTTTGGCCATTCACAGTGGTGGTTTACAAGGCAACCGGTCCTTACTGCCCGGCACCCTGAATTTCTAATCCCATGATATCTAATGCGATAATAGTTGGCTCCCCGCAATAAAACGGTATAAAATTAGCTATGCAATAGCCCGTAGCGCATCATGCCCTATCTTTGCGACACTAAAATAGATCCACCGACTAATTCGTTATAGGCTCATGACAAGGACTGTATCAGTTGTTTTGCTATTGCTTTCGCTCAATACCCTTGCACAGGATACCTTGCCTAAATTTACCGCTTACACAAGGGGTAGTGATAAGGTCATCATCAGCTGGACAAATAATTACCCCATCGTTACCCAGATCAGTATTCAACGGTCCTACGATAGTTTAAAACTGTTTAAAACCATATTGACGGTACCTGACCCTACCGTTCCTCAAAACGGTTACCTGGATGCCAAAGGCACCAATCCCAAGATGTTTTACCGCCTTTTTATCGTACTTGACAATGGCAAGTATGTATTCACCCAGTCCCAGCGCCCTTTCTGGGATACTTCCCGCAGAATGGATTCCCAAAAGCCGGAAGTAATGCCTGAGAACAATGCCCGGCAGCGCGTGGTGATCGCTGAAAACATGGCGCCCAAAGAAGCCGAACTGCTGAAAGAAAAGATACAGGAAGCTATAAAGAAGACCGAGCCCAAAACAACGATACCTGTAGAAAAGCCCAAACCCGCCCCCGAACCGGAACGCTTTTTTATTATCAAGAAACGGGATACTGTGATCATGCAGCTTCCGGAAAAAGGGTTTAAAAGTTTCAGGGACTCTATCGTACTGAAAACAAGGGATACAATGACCTTCAGAAGTGTCGACACCATCCTGATCAAACCCTTTGTACCCAAGGAAGTGTTCAAAGCTTCCAAATTCGTGTATTCCGACAATTCCGGCAATGTCGTGATCATGCTCCCTGAAGCTAAAAACGGTAATTATGCCGTGAAGTTTTATGAAGATGACAAGACCTTCCTGTTTGAGGTCAAACAAATAAAGGAACCCTACCTAGTAGTTGATAAAACCAATTTCCTGCATGCAGGCTGGTTCCGCTTTGAACTATATGATGACGGAAAGGTGAAGGAAACGCACAAGTTTTTTATTCCTAAAGATTAAATAGAAGAGCTATTAGTGGTTAGCAATTTGCATTTTTAGGACCTTTGCTTTGCAAACACCTAAAAGCTAACAGCTAAAACTATATGCTGGCAGCTAATTCCTCAGCCCTCAACTCTACATTAAATACGTACTCAAAATTGGCCTTTACTTTCGCTTTTACTTCCTCCATATCAAGGGTGTAGCCCAATTCTTTTTCCAGGGAAGTCACCTGTTTGTTGCGAATGCCACACGGAATGATGTAATCAAAATAAGTAAGGTCTGTATTGACATTGAAAGCAAAGCCGTGCATAGTCACCCAACGGCTGCAGCGAATGCCCATAGCGCAGATCTTACGTGCCCGGCCCGGTATAGCCGTGTCCATCCATACACCCGTTTCGCCCTGAGAACGCTCTCCTTTTAGTCCGTATTCGGCCATGGTAAGGATAAATACTTCTTCGAGGTTGCGCAGGTATTTACCCAGATCCGTATAAAACCTTTCCAGGTCCAGGATGGGATAACCCACCAGCTGTTTAGGCCCGTGGAAAGTAATATCGCCCCCCCTGTTACTGGCATAGAACTCAATATTCCGCGCTACCCGCTCCTCTTCTGTGATCAGCACATTGGCCATATCCCCGCTTTTGCCCAGCGTATACACAGGCGGATGCTCTACAAATAATAAGTGGTGAGTAGTGGCCGGTCTCAGATTATCCGAAGCACCCTGAAAATCCGCGCTTTCAACTGCCGATTGCCGACTGCCGATTGCCGACTCCCTGGCTTCCGTCTTCTTCTTCACGTTCTCTTTCAGGAGCTTTTCCTGGTAGTCCCAGGCTGCCTGGTAGGGCATGGCGCCCAGGTCTTCAAATAGTACCCGCTGTTTGTCTGAATTGGCCATAGCAACGGCAAATTTACGTGTTTATGACTACTCCTCCCGATATCTTACCTTTGCGCCAAATTCAGTGGCAGTCATGAGTAAAAAAGACATTGAGCAGGATAACGAGCTGGATAATGAGTTGGAAGACAGTTCAGAAGGTTCCGAGGAGCTATATGAGCGAATGAACCTCATCGTAGACGGTGGGCAGGCCCCCATGCGCCTGGACAAATTCCTGGTACAACGCATTGAAAATGCCTCCCGTAACAAGGTACAGCAGGCCATCGAAAGCGGCCGCGTACTCATTAATGGCAAACAGGTGCAGTCCAACCACAAGATCAAACCGGGTGAAGAGATCGTGGTATACTCCGATAAAGAGGTAAAGGGCGAAGACATTATACCCGAAAAGATGCCGCTGAATATTGAATACGAGGACGACGATATCCTGATCATCAATAAGCCCGTAGGCCTTGTAGTGCACCCTGCCAGCGGTAATCCCAGTGGCACCCTGATCAATGGCGTGGCCTGGTACCTGCTGCAGCAAAACAGTGAGCTGAACACAGAAGTATTGCCCCGCTTTGGGCTGGTACACCGCATTGATAAAAATACAAGCGGCCTGATGGTATTGGCCAAGACCGAAAAAGCCGTCAGCAGCTTAGCCAAGGAATTTTTCAACCATACCATCCACCGCCAGTATGTAGCCCTGGTATGGGGTGATGTGGCCGAAGACAGCGGCACCGTGAATGCCCATATTGGCAGGCACCAGCGTTTCCGCAAAATATTTGATGCCTATCCCGATGGTGAATATGGTAAAGAGGCCATTACCCATTATAAAGTACTGGAGCGTTTTGGTTATGTAACCATGGTACAGTGTGAGTTGGAAACAGGACGCACACACCAGATCCGCGTACACATGAAACATATTGGCCATCCCCTGTTCAACGATGAAGTATATGGTGGCGACAGGATCGTAAAAGGTACTGTATTCAATAAGTACAAACAGTTTGTAGATAACTGCTTTGCCCTTTGCCCCCGGCATGCCCTCCATGCCAAGACCCTTGGGTTCATCCATCCGCGCACCCGCCAGGAAGTTGTTTTCAACAGCGAGATCCCCAATGATATGGCCCAACTGATCACCAAATGGAGGAATTACGTACAGGTGAAGAATATTATCTGATCATAAAAAAGGTGCCCCCTTTATCCCGCATCGCAAAGGAAAGGTGTCATCTTTTTGTAGTCAAGGGTAGGTCGCTTTTCCAAAGCGGCTTACCCTTTCTTATTTCGTAAAGTCAAATAACGTAGCTGTAAAAGTCGCATTTTCTCTTTTTTTCAATACTACTCCCCAGCTACCATTGTAGCGCAATACTTTGGGCACCAGGTAATCTTCAAACCTGGTCATTTCAGCTTCCATGCTCACATCAAAACTGTATACACCGGCATTGTAGCTCAGATCATAGTTACGGGCCACAATATCCCAATTGTCGATATTGAACCAGGTGGTCATTTCATTGATAACGATCTTCCCTTTTTCGCCGGCATTAAGATCAGCACGGGGCACCAGTTTGAATATATAACACATTTGACCATTGAAGGTGTTCATGTCTATTATATAATCGTACAGCTTGCTCACTTCTTCATCAAACACCGCTATTTTATTACCAATGAAGGGAATACCCGGTATCTTTTTCCCAGGGTTAAAGAACAGCATCTTCAATTGCTCTTTGTGCTTTTCAATACCACTCTTGTTTTTGGTACTGAACTCATTTCCTTTCACAATATTCGATTCTCCACAGATGGTATCTCGGGCAAAGAACAAACCCGCGTAGAGGTTGGCCGTATAATAGTTGAAGTTGTGGTTCTTGTCGTACATATCACCCGTGGTCGTTTCCTCCAGCACTTTCATCCAGCGGCAGGAATCTTTCACCACCTGCTTGGTGCGGCTTTTCAACGTGGCTTTCACATCTCCCTTCTTCTCCAGCATGCGGATATCATTGAGCGCTGTATAGCCCAATACTTTCAGGTTGCGGAAAGCTTTGTAAAACGTGGTGTCTTCTTTTACCCGGTCAATGAAGGCAGGAACATTCAGGTTGCTTCTGACCACTACCTCTTTCAGGGTAATAGCCTTTTTATTGACAGTGACGGCTGAGTCTTTTTGCGCGAAGGCACTATATGCCAATAACAGTACGGGTATAAAAGCCATTGCTTTCATACCCGTAATATAATTATTTCGCTGTAATGGTGTACGAACGGTAGTAATTATTAAGCTGCTTTTATGATTTGTGATCAACCTGTTATTTGGGAAAGGACATTTTGTAATCGACTTTTATTTTGCCCTTGGTAATATCATCCAGTTTCCCTTTCAGCAGCTTGCGTTTGAGCGGTTTAAGGTAGTCAATGAATAACTTTCCTTCAATATGATCGTATTCGTGCAGTATAACGCGGGCGGTTATACCATTAAAAGTTTTGGTGTGGGCAACAAATTGCTCATCGACGTATTCAAGTGTTACTTCTTCATGACGGGTTACATCTTCCCTTATTTTGGGTATGCTAAGGCACCCTTCATTATAAGCCCATTCCTTACCATTGAGCGCTTTGATATGGGCATTGATGAACACCTGCTTCGTGCCAGGCTCGTCAGGATATTTACCCTTTTCATCTTCATCCTGGTTATCAAATATCTGGGCACTGTCTATTACAAAAAGACGGATATCCCGGTTGATCTGCGGAGCAGCCAACCCTACCCCATTACTGGCGTACATGGTTTCCCACATATCTTCTATCAACTTGGGAAGACCGGGATAATCGGGTGTAATATCCTTGCTTACAACACGTAATACTGGTGCTCCGTAAGCTACTATAGGAAGGATCATACTTGTATGCTTAAATGCTTGATTAGTCGATTGTTAAATTCTAATTCTGCCTGCAAATATACGGCAAAAAAGCAACTTGGCCAGCAAGGGGACGGACGCCTGGGCCCGCTTTAGGACATTCTTTGCAAATACTCCTGCAGCATGATGGTGGCCGCTATTTCGTCTACAAGCGCCTTATTTCGCCGTTGCATCTTTTTCATCCCCATATCGATCATGGCCTGGGAAGCCATTTTGGAGGTGTAGCGCTCATCCACTGTTGTAAGGGGTATAGCAGGGAACTCTTTCTTCAGCCTTTCGATGATCTTCTTTACCAGGGGTGTGGCGTGTGTATCCGTATCATCCCAATTCTTGGGTTCACCAATAATGATCAGCTCAACAATCTCTTTGGAGAAATAATCTTTCAGGAAGGGGATGAGTTTGGGAGATTCGACCGTAGTAAGCCCTGTGGCTATGATCTGCAAGGGGTCTGTCACAGCAATACCGGTTCTCTTAAGACCATAATCGATAGCGAGGATTCGGGGCATGTTGATTAATTCTAATTAAAAGAAGCAGTTAAGATCTTCCAACCCATGAAGAGATCAGCGATCACAAATACAGCAAACACCACACTGGCAATACCATTAGCTGTCATAAAAGCTAGATTGACGCGCCGCAGATCATTGGGCTTTACGATCGAATGCTGGTACACCAGCATGCCGGCAAACACAGCGATCCCGATCCAGTATAACCAGTGAAAGCCCCCATAAACACCAGCAGCGATCACACAACCGGCACTTAACAGATGTAATACTTCCGATACCCGCAATGCTTTGGCCTTACCCAGCCAGGCAGGGATAGAATGCAATTGGTGCGACTTATCAAACTCTTCATCCTGCAACGCATAGATTATATCAAAACCACTGACCCAAAAGATAACAGCAAAAGAAAACAGTATGGGCAAGAGCGCAAACTGACCGGTTACCGCCAGGAAGGCCCCGATCGGCGCCAGTGATAAGCCTACTCCCAGCACCAGGTGGCACAGTGGCGTAAACCGTTTGGTATAACTATAAAAAAGGATGACGAATAAAGCTACCGGAGAAAGGAAAAAACAAAGCCGGTTGATAAACCAGCAGCATATGATAAACAATAAGCTGTTGACAACGGTAAATAGCAATACACGATCAGCTTTTAAGATGCCTGCAGGTATTTCCCGGATGGCTGTACGGGGATTTTTGGCATCGAACTGCCTGTCGAGGTACCGGTTAAAGGCCATGGCGGCACTACGGGCAAAGACCATGCACAGGATCACCAGCAGCAACAACAAAGCAATGCTCCCCTTCCAGTTCCCTGCCACCTTCCAGGAGGAGGAAATAAACTCACCCTGGCCAATCGTGCTTTCTTTTAAAACCCCTGCAAACTGCGTGTAGAGCCCCAGGGCAAACCCGATCATCGCAAAAGGCATGGCGAAGATCGTATGGGAGAATTTGACCAGGGAGAGATAGTTCTTAACTGTTGACATGGGATAATTTTCAACGTTCATGATTCAATTTTGCACGTACCAGTTCCCACAATACTATACCGGCAGCTACCGAAATATTCAGTGAATGTTTCATACCCAGCTGGGGTATCTCAATACAACCATCACAGGCTTTAATGACCTCCGCCTCCACCCCACTTACTTCATTCCCAAATACAACAGCCAGCGGAGCCGGTTGGTTGGCATCAAACTGGTTTAAGGGCACACTATTCTCTACCTGCTCAACCGCCCAAAGCTGGTACCCCGTATCCCGCAATTCCTGTACTGCTTCCAGTGTGGACGCAAAGTATTTCCAGGTTACCGTTTCTGTAGCACCCAGGGCTGTTTTATGGATATCCCGGTGGGGAGGTTGTGGTGTATAGCCACATAGGTAAATCCCCTGCAGTAAAAAGGCATCTGCTGTGCGGAATACGCTGCCAACATTGTGCATGCTGCGGATATTGTCCAGCACTACGATTATGGGTATTTTATCCGATTCCCTGAAGTCCGTTACTGATTTACGGTTCAGTTCATCCATGCTCAATTTGCGCATCCCGCAAAGGTAAGAGGCTTTAGTAGTATTTTTGCGGCTCCTTTTGAAAACAAGTAAGAACAAGAATCATGAAACCCACTACAGTTATTTTTGATATGGACGGCCTTCTCATTGACTCTGAACCTTTATGGGAGGAAGCCGGTAAAGAAACCCTGGCCGGGTTTGGTGTTAGCCTCACTGATGAGCAATACCACTTCAGTACTGGTTTACGCACGCGTGAATGGATAGACTGGTGGTTTACCTGGTTCAATATAGATAAGAAACATGCCCTGGAGGCCGAGCTCGCCATTGTGCAGAAAGCCATTGAAAAGATCGCAGCACGTGGTATTGCCATGCCCGGCGTACATGAGGTATTTTCCCTTTTAAAAGAAAAAGGCTTTAAGATAGGTCTGGCTACCTCTTCTCCCCTCGCCCTGGTGAAAGTGGTGGCTGAAAAGTTGCAGATCAATGATTACCTGCAGGCTATCGCTTCTGCTGAGGAATTAAAATACGGCAAGCCGCACCCACAGGTATACCTGGATTGTGCAGCGGCGCTGGAGGTATCACCACTGGAATGTGTGTGCCTGGAGGATTCGTTTAATGGGATGATCGCCGTAAAGGCAGCCCGTATGAAGTGTATAGTAATACCTGCGAAACATCAACAACACCAAACCTGCTGGGATGCTGCTGATAGGAAATTATCTTCCCTGCTTCAGCTGAATGAGGAAGTATTGGACGACCTGTAACCATTTACAGAGGTTATGCACTGCAGTGAAAAAAACAGATCAGCATCAGGATAACCATCAATAAATAGAAAGGCTGCATTTTTTCATTTTTCATATGGAATGATTGAATAGTTAGTTGTGACCTTCCAAATGAAATAACATGCTACCGGTGGGGGCTAATAATCAGCGCGGGGATAGAGGTCCGTGGGGATATAGGTCTGACTTGCTACTAAAAAGGGACAATTAAGGTACGAAATTCCTGCACATAAACCTCATACCAATGAAAATTATTCTTAATTCATGCTGCCGCGGGGGTAGACAAAGCATAAAAAAAGCGTTCCGGTAAACCGGAACGCTTGTATCAGGTAATAACTGTTGTTAATTACTCTTTGGGAGCAGCGTCGCCACCTTGCTTTTCTTCCTGCTTCAGCTTTTCTTTGATCTCAGCCAAAGCACCCAGATCGCCCAGGGTAGCTTTCTCTACTTTACCTTGAATATTCTTCACAGCTTTCTTCGTCTTATCAGCCTCAGTTCTTGCTTCCTTGCGGGCAGCTTCCTTCTCTTCTACCTTAGATTGTTCCCAGATGCGTGTGTGCGATACAACGATGCGTTTTTCATTGCGATCGAATTCGATCACCATGAACTGCGATGTTTCATCAGCACCCATGCTCTTACCATCTTCCTTGGTCAGGTGACGGTTAGGAGCAAATCCTTCCAGGCCATAAGGCAACTGAACAATACCACCTTTATCATCACGGCGGATAACTGTTCCTTCGTGCACTGTTCCAACAGCAAATGTGTCTTGCAGTGCATTCCAGGGATCTTCTTCCAGTTGTTTGTGACCAAGTTGCAGCTTACGGTTCTCCTTATCGATACCGAGGATCACTACGTCGATGTTGGAACCAACTTTAGTGTACTCAGAAGGATGGTTGAAACGTTTCAGCCAGCTCAGATCGCTGATGTGGATCATACCACCAATACCAGGAGCCAGTTCAACAAATACACCGTAAGGAGTAATGTTTTTCACCAGGCCGGTATGACGGCTTCCTTCAGGGAATTTAGTTTCGATCGTGCTCCAGGGATCTTCGCTCATTTGCTTGATAGACAAGCTCATTTTGCGGCTACCCTTATCCAGCGTAACGATCTTGGCTTCATACTCATCGCCCAGTTTGAAGAACTCTTTGGCGTTGATCGGTGTATTGGCCCAGGTAATTTCACTTACGTGAACCAGACCTTCTACACCTGGCATGATTTCCAGGAATGCACCGTAATCTTCAATGTTTACTACTTTACCTTTCACTACAGAACCTTCATGCACATTTTCTGGTAAAATGTCCCATGGGTGCGGAGTAAGTTGTTTCAGACCCAGGCTGATACGTTTCTTCTCGTCGTCGAAATCCAGTACCACCACTTTCAGCTTCTGATCCAGCTTCAATACTTCGCTCGGATGACTGATACGTCCCCAGCTGATATCGGTGATATACAGCAAGCCGTCCAGACCACCCAGGTCCATGAATGCACCGAAATCGGTGATATTCTTGATAGTACCTTCCAACACCTGACCTCTTTCGAGTTTGCTCATGATCTCTGCACGTTGTGCTTCGATATCGCTTTCGATGAGGGCCTTGTGAGATACTACAGCGTTCTTGATCGCTTCGTTGATCTTCACTACCTTGAACTCCATGGTCTTACCTACAAACTGATCGTAATCAGTTACAGGCTTAACGTCAATTTGTGAACCAGGCAGGAACGTTTCCATACCAAATACATCCACAATAAGACCACCCTTGGTTTTAGAGGTAACAGTACCGGTAATAACTTCGCCGGTTTTGTGTACTTCCACAATACGCTCCCAGGCACGGGTAATACGAGCTTGTTTACGGCTGAGGTTCAGGTGACCATCCCGGTCTTCCTTCTCAACAACCATCACTTCTACCTCATCACCTGTTTTCAGGTTAACCAGGTCACGGAACTCGTTCAGGGAAACGAGACCATCACTTTTGAAACCAATGTTGATAACCACGTCAGTCTTGGTCATGGCTACCACCAGGCCTTTCACCAGCTCTCCGTCAGTAACGGCTTTGAAAGTACCTTCATAAACAGCATCGTACTTCTGTTTTTCTTCTTTGCTGTAAGAAGCAACATTGCGTTTGTCAATGCTCCAGTCAAAATCATCATGAGCGCCCGGATCTTCATAAACCGGAGCAGCTGCCACAGGTGCAGTTGGTGTCGCTGTAGCCTCTTCCACAGGTGCAGAAGAAGACTCCTGTGCATCAGCGTTTAGTTGTTTAACAATTAAATTTTCAAACATGATAGAATCCCGAAGGTTTTTAAATTCGGGAGGCAAAGATACGTCAAAATGCTGAACAGCAGTGGGTTTTTACTGTTTTTTTGCCTGAATAAAACGCTCATCCGCAAGCTTTTATAATGCCCTCGAAAATAGCCCCGGGAAGTCAATTCCTGCCATCCCTTTTATACTAATTTATAAATGCAGGCATCCTGTTGATTATTATTTTTGTGCAAAACATTTCAAAGCAACCAGTTTTCTGCTATTTTTGAAACCTTTTTACACCAAGCGTATACAATGATCACACCGGTTCTAATTCAGTTATTTGAGGAAGGCTTAACTAAACTAACAGGAGAAATCACCGCCTACCCGGACGATGCAAGCCTTTGGGTAACCAAGGAAGGGATCAACAACCCTGGCGGCAATCTCTGCCTCCACCTCACTGGCAACCTCCAGCATTTTTTGGGAGCTGTATTGAATGATTCGGGTTATGTACGTAACCGCGATGCCGAATTCAAAGTGAAGAATATCGTGAAAGCCAAATTGCTCAATGAAATAGAAGAGACCAAAACAGCTGTTAAGGATACCCTTGAGCAGGTAAGCAGAAAAGTATTGGATAAGACCTATCCCCTGCCCATCAATGGTGAAATGGTCAATACTGAATACTTCCTCGTATACCTGTTGGCTCACCTCAACTACCATATTGGTCAGATCAATTACCACAGAAGATTAGTGGCCCAGGTGCCCGCGTAAAAAGCTATGTCTGGCTGAGCCTGTCGAAGCCACCTTCGACAAGCTCAGGCCGACATCCCCGCTATCGAAGCAGCCGCAATGAACCCGCTGGTCCATGCATGCTGAAAATTAAATCCACCCGTAATTCCATCTACATCCAGTATTTCACCGGCAAAGAAAAGCCCGGGAACCTGTTTGCTCTGCATCGTATTGGCATCAATTTCCGATAGCCTGATACCACCGGCAGTTACAAACTCTTCTTTAAAAGTAGTTTTCCCACTTACAGCAAACTCCTGCGCACAGAGATACTTTATAAGCTTGTTTTGTTCTTTAGCAGGCAGGTCCGCCCAACGCATATGTTCGCTGACACCAGCTTGCAGCAGGAAATAATCCCATAACCGTTGCGGCAAGCCAAAAGGATTGCGGTTGGCGATCTTTTGCGTAGCCAGCTCAAATCGCCAGCCCTGCATCGCCTCCCGTAAACTGTTTTCATTATACCCAGTGAGCCAGTTGACGGCAATGGTAAATTGATAATTACCGGCGGCCAACTCCCTGGCGCCCCAGGCCGATAGCCGGAGTACCACCGGACCACTCATGCCCCAATGGGTGATCAGCAAAGGTCCATTGGCGTTGAGCTTACTACCCATAATACGCACCTGTGCATCCGGCACAGACACGCCCATCAGCTGTGTAATATTATTACCCGGCATATTAAAAGTAAACAGCGAAGGAACCGGCTCTTCGATCGTATGCCCCAACTGTTTTAACCAGTCAAACATTGCCGTTTTGGGATATCCCCCACAAGCGATGCATACATAGTCCGCAGTTAGTTGCCGCTCGCCAGATAGCTCAATGATAAACTTGTTTGCTGTCAATAATTGACTCGCCTCTCCTATCTCCCCACTCCTGAATTCTGGATTCTGGATTCTAAATGCTGGATCCTCTTCCACGCTCTTCACTTCTGATGACATCCTGATCTCTATCCCATACTTGTTCACTTCCCGCAGCAGGCAATCAATGATCGTTTGCGAGGAATCTGTTTCCGGGAACATCCGGCCATCTGCTTCTGTTTTCAGGTTTACACCCCGCTCCTCAAACCACTGTATCGTATCCGTTGTAAAAAACTGGTGAAATGTCTTCTTCAGGAAGTTGGTCCCCCGGGGATACTTGCGTACCATGTCCCCTATCTCAAAGCAGGCATGGGTTACATTACAACGCCCGCCACCTGATACTTTTACTTTGGATAATATCTTATTACTTTTTTCCAGGATGATCACTTCCAGATGGGGGGCTAGGCGGGCAGCATTTACAGCACAGAAAAAACCGGCAGCTCCGCCTCCTATTACCACCAGCCTTTTCGTTTTTTCCGCCATACGCTATTGTTAAGTCGATCCCGGTAAAAGAAAACCCTCCGGGAAGAGGGTTATAAATGAGTTACAATAGTTTGTTCACGTATCCAATCCTTAGCCAACCAGCACCGATTGATCAGTGACCAGGTGAGCATTCGCTTTTTCTGCTGCTTCAATAATACCATAATCAGACAGAATATCTGCTTCGTTCTTTTGCACACACACATCGTGTTCAAAGTGCACAGAAGGAGAATGATCTACCGTACGCACCGTCCAGCCATCTGATTCGGTATACACTTCTTTTTTACCCATATTGATCATTGGCTCAATAGCCAGTACCGTACCTTCTTTCAGTTTGGCGCCGGAACCACGCTTGCCATAGTTTGGAACCTGGGGATCTTCGTGCAGGCTTTTGCCCAATCCGTGTCCTACCAGTTCACGCACTACGCCATAACCATATTTCTTTTCAGTATGCTCCTGTATGGCCGAGCCGATATCACCAACCCGGTTGCCGGCAACTGCCTTTTCGATACCCTTGTACAACGACTCTTTGGTAACGCGTATCAGCTTTAATACTTCAGGTTTTACATCACCGATGGCAAATGTATAGGCATGGTCGCCATGATAGCCATTTTTTACAATGCCAATATCGACAGAGATAATGTCGCCATCTTTTAACTCAGTTTTATTGGGAAAACCATGTACCACCACATCGTTTACCGAAATGCAGGAGTTGAACGGATAACCATGGAAATTAAGAAAAGATGGTACGCCGCCATGATCCGCTATCATTTCACCAATGGTTTTATCCAGTGAAAGGGTAGTAATACCAGGACGAAGTATTTTAGCTATTTCTGCTAAGGTGGCACTCACCAGTAAAGCGCTATGGCGCATAAGTTCCACTTCAGCCGGTGTTTTAATATAGACCATTATCGTTTGTATCTTTTGTTTAAAACAAAACCTGACAACTACTATAACAGTTGCCAGGTTTTAAAGTTGTAAAATGATGTATTACAAGGAGGCAGGCGATACTGTCTGACGGCCTTGTACGCGCCCACTCTTCATCAAACCATCGTATTGACGCATTAAAAGTTGAGTTTCAATTTGTTGCAAAGTATCCAAGATTACACCCACCATGATCAGCAGAGATGTTCCTCCAAAGAAGGAAGAGAAAGACTGCTGAACGCCAAGGCGTTGTGCAAATCCGGGCAGGATACCTACTACCGCCAGCAATACGGCGCCTGGCAGGGTGATCTTGTCCATTACTGAACCGATATAATCAGCTGTGGGTTGACCAGGCTTCACACCGGGGATAAAACCATTGTTACGCTTCAGGTCATCAGCAATTTGCTTAGGATTGAAGATCAAGGCAGTATACAGGAAGGTAAAACCTACCACCATCACTGCGTAGATCAACATATACCAGAAATTACTGTGGTCACCGAATATTTTGGCCAGGCCACGGGTAGAATCGAAGTTAGACAACAAAGTAGGCAGGAACATGATTGCCTGGGCAAAGATGATCGGCATTACACCAGCACTGTTCACCTTAATAGGCAGGAACTGGCGGGCACCACCAAACTGGCGATTACCAACGATCTGCTTGGCATATTGTACAGGTATTTTGCGTACACCCTGGATCAGGATGATCAGGCCCATGATGATGGCAACCAGTACAGCAATCTCAATAACGAAGAGCAACAAACCACGGCCGCTTCCACCGGTAGTCTTAGCACTCCATTCCTGCATCAATGATTGGGGAAGACGAGCCAGGATACCTACCATGATGATCACAGAACTACCATTACCCAATCCTTTATCGGTGATCTTTTCACCCAGCCACATTACGAATAAAGTGCCGGCACTGAGGATCACAGTTGTTGAAAGCCAGAAATAACCAGCATATGCTTCCACCATTGCATCCTTGTTGGTCTGGTGCAGGTAGGCCACATAAGCACTGGCCTGCAGGATAGCAACAGCTACAGTCAGGTAACGGGTGTACTGATTGATCTTTTTACGTCCACTCTCCCCTTCTTTCTGCATTTTCTGGAATGGTGGGTAGAGAATGGTCATCAGCTGCATGAAGATCGAAGCGGAGATATAAGGCATGATACCCAATGCCAGGATGGAAGCCTGTGAGAAGGCGCCACCGGCAAAAGCATCAATGAGGCCAAGAATACCACCACCTGATGCGGCTGTATTGATCCGGGTAGGATCAATACCTGGCAGTACGATATGTGTACCGAGGCGATATACGGCTATCAGGGTAATGGTCACCAGGATCTTACTCTTCAGTTCCTCAATACTCCAGATGTTCTTCAGGGTTTGTATGAATTTTTTCACGGAATCCAGAAATTTTTTATGATGGCCTCTGTTTTGAAAACCACAAACAGGTTTGCTGAAAAGACCATTCAATCCTTATGGCAAACCTGCTGTACCGTTATATAAAACCGGTTAACTACTAATCTGTTTTTAACAAAAAAGACGCATGCTAGGATGCGTCTGTGCAAGTTACGTAAAATTACTTTACAATTTCCACAGTCCCACCGGCTGCTTCAATAGCAGCTTTAGCTTTGTCGCTCACTGCATTTATCTTGAAAGTTACTTTAGTTTTCAGCTCGCCATTTCCCAGCACTTTTATCAGGTCGGTGCGGCTTATCAGTCCGTTGATGTAAAGGTTCTCCAGGGAGAATTCTTTCAGTTCATATTTCTCAACCAGATGATCTACCTGACCGAGGTTAAATACTTTGTATTCAACCCTGTTTATATTATTAAATCCACGTTTTGGCAAACGACGCTGGATTGGCATCTGACCACCCTCATGGGCGTTTTTGCGTTGGTAACCGGCCCGGCTTTGTCCACCTTTGTTACCTTTGGTAGAAGTACCACCCTTACCGGATGCTTCACCACGGCCAAGTCTTTTCTCTTTATGCGTTGCGCCTTCTGCGGGCTTGATCTGATGTAATTTCATGTTTTTTGATTTTTACTCAACGGGGAATCTCCCCTCGCTTTTTAATGTGTTAATTAGTCAATTTGAAAATTTGAAAATGATGCAATCGGATGTAATAATAATCATCAAATTAGCACATTATCAAATCATCAAATTAATTAGGCCTGCTCTACTTTTACCAGGTGGGTTACAGTGCGAACCATACCCAGGATCTGCGGTGTAGCTTCTACTTCTTTAGTAGCATTCAGTTTGTTCAATCCCAGTGCCTGCAAGGTCAGTTTTTGACGCTCAGGTCTGTCGATTCCGCTTTTTATTAAAGTGATCTTGATCTTGCTCATGATTTAATCATTATGATCGGCCGTTTACCAGTCAACAGTTGTCTTGCGACACCTGTTTCCCGGCTTTCGACTGAAAAGTTATCCGTTAAATACTTTCTTCAGGTTCAGTTTGCGTTGTTTGGCAATAGTGATCGGCTCACGCAACAGCGCCAGTGCAGCAAAAGTAGCTTTTACCACGTTGTGCGGGTTAGCAGAACCGAGAGACTTGGCCAATACGTCGGTAATACCTACGCTTTCCAATACAGCGCGCATGCTGCCTCCGGCGATTACACCGGTACCATGAGCGGCTGGCTTGATCAATACCTTGGCTGCACCAACTTTCGCCCACTGATCGTGGGGTACAGTACCATGCATAATAGGAACTTTTATGAGGTTCTTCTTAGCATCTTCGATGCCTTTGGTAATTGCTTCCTGTACTTCTTTGGCTTTTCCGAGACCATGTCCTACCACACCGTTTTCATTACCTACTACTACCAGGGCAGAAAAACTGAAGGCGCGACCACCTTTAGTGGTTTTTACCACCCGGTTGATGGCTACCACTTTCTCTTTCAGCTCAAGATCGCCGGCTTTAACTCTGTTTAAATTAACTTTTGCCATTATTTCGATTTGACGATTTTAATTGTAAATATCCTAAGGGATTAGAATTGCAAACCACCTTCACGTGCACCATCAGCTACACTCTTCACACGGCCATGATACAGGTTGCCACCGCGATCGAATATTACAGCGCTGAGTCCCAGTTCAGTAGCCTTGCGGGCAATTGCCAAACCTACCAGTTTGCTTTTTTCAATCCTGGTACCTTTCTGAGCAGCAATTTCCTTATCCTTAGAAGAAGCCGCAGCCAGTGTTACACCAGTAACGTCGTCGATCAGTTGCACATAGATATCCTGATTGCTTCTGAAAACGGACAGTCTTGGTTTAGTAGCTGTGCCGGATACTTTCTTACGGATCCGGTAGCGGATTTTCTGTCTTTTTACTAATTTATTCATTGCTCTTTATTTTATATCCCCCGATACTGCCGGGAGTTAATTTTCAAATTATTTACCAGCAGCCTTACCAGCTTTACGACGAATAACTTCACCAGCGTATTTAACACCTTTTCCTTTGTACGGCTCTGGCTTACGGAGGCTACGCAATTTAGCGGCTACCTGACCGATCAGTTGTTTGTCAATACCTTCCAGGCTGATCTTAGGATTCTCCCCTTTTTCCTGGGAAGTAGCCAGTTTCAGTTCCTTGGGTATTTCGAAAATTATATTGTGAGAGTAACCGAGCGACAAGTCGAGCAGGTTACCCTGGTTAGAAGCTTTGTAACCCACACCCACCAGCTCAAGATTTCTCTTGTAGCCTTCTGTTACACCTTTTACCAGGTTGGCTACCAGGGCACGGTATAAACCATGCATAGCACGGTGGCGGATCTGGTCAGTTGGACGTGCAAAAGTGACTGTGTTGTCTTTAATTTCTACAGTGATATCACGATCGATAGCCTGTTTTAATTCACCTTTAGGGCCTTTTACAGTCAGTACATTGTCCTTTCCTATCGCGGCAGTAACGCCAGCCGGCAGTACTACGGGTTGTTTACCTATACGAGACATAAAAAATCAGTTTAATTATTACCGTTTATTGTTTCCTGCTACCGACCGGTCAGCCTGGTATAGGCCCGGCTTAATGTATCAGTAACATGTATGAGCCATAAGAATGGCTCATAAGATTAATAGATGTAGCAAAGAACTTCACCACCTACGTTCTGCACTTTGGCTTGCTTATCGGTCATTACTCCTTTAGAAGTACTGAGGATAGCTACACCCAAACCATTCTTCACACGTTTGAACTCAGCAGGGGTAGCATATTGACGCAAACCCGGGCGGCTTACTCTTTCCAAAGACCTGATGGCAGGTTCTTTTGATTGAGCATCATACTTCAGGGCGATCTTGATCACACCTTGTTTGTTGTCATCCTCAAATTTGTATTTCAGGATGTAGCCTTGATCGTACAGAATTTCTGTAATACGCTTTTTAAGGTTAGAAGCCGGGATCTCTACGATACGGTGGCCTGCTAATTGTGCGTTACGAACTCTGGTCAGAAAATCTGCTATAGGATCTGTTACCATTTTTATAGAAGTTATGTATCAGTTCTAAATATTATTGAATCTATTCTACAGGATGCACTGCTACGGGACTGATAGTTACCGTAACCCATATCCTGCAGCAGTTTATTACCAGGAAGCCTTACGCACACCCGGGATCTTACCGTTAAGGGCCATCTCACGGAAAGTAACACGGGAGAGACCGAAATAACGCATGTATCCTTTGGGACGACCAGTCAACTGGCAGCGATTTTTCAGGCGAACCTTAGAAGAATTCTTCGGCAGTTCATCCAATGCCTGCCATTCTCCGGCAGCTTTCAAAGCAGCACGCTTTTCAGCATACTGAGCTACCATGTGTTCTCTTTTCCTTTGTCTGGCTTTAACTGACTCTTTTGCCATAATAATTACAAATTCGAATTTTGAATATCGGGACCAGAAAGTCGTACGATCAGATCCCGGATTTGTATTTTGTACTTCGTTTTTAGTACGCTGAGGTACTTAGTCTTTCTTACGGAACGGCATACCCATTTCCTTCAGCAGCTCATAAGCCTCTTCGTTGGTATTTGCCGTTGTAACGAAAGTGATATCAAGACCGGTGATCTTGTTTACCTTATCGATATCGATCTCCGGGAAAATGATTTGTTCTGTAACTCCGAGAGTATAGTTACCACGACCATCAAATGCCTTCTCATTCACACCTTTGAAGTCACGTACACGAGGTAAAGCGGTAGCGATCAGCCTATCCAGGAACTCATACATCTTCACTCCACGCAGCGTAACACGGGCGCCGATTGGCATGTTCTTACGCAGTTTGAAGTTAGAGATATCCTTCTTGGACATAGTAGTAACCGCTTTCTGACCAGTGATCTGTGTAAGCTCATCTACTGCTATATCTACCAGTTTCTTATCGCTTACAGCACCGTTCACACCACGGTTCAGGCAGATCTTTTCCAGACGGGGAACCTGCATAATGCTGTCGTAGTTAAAACGCTTCATCAGGGCAGGTACAACATCTTTCTTGTACTTATCTGCTAATCTCGGAGAATATTTTGTTGTGCTCATTTTTTAAAGCTTTGAACTATGTGCCGCGAGCTGCGAGCCTATAGCGTTTGCAATAATCTATCTTAATTGCTGCAGCCCGTAGCTTATAGCCCGTAGCCGGCAGCTTGGTTTACTTTATAACTTCACCGGATTTCTTGGAAACACGTACCAGTTTGCCATCTTCGCGGGTACGCTTTGCCTTGGTGGCTTCGCCTTTTTTGGCATCCCACAACATCACATTCGAAATGTGGATAGGTGCTTCCTTCTTCACGATACCGCCTTTGGTATCACGGGCAGAAGGCTTGGTGTGACGGGTAACGATGTTCACTCCTTCAATCAGCACCCTTTCTTTGTCTGGATAGATCTCCAGCACTTTGCGGGGCTTCTTAACATCTTTATCGTCACCTGTGATCACCACCACGGTGTCACCTTTTTTAACGTGGAACTTTGGTTTAAATCTGTTGCTCATTTTCTTATACTTTATCTCTTACAGAGAATTATTGACTAAGCTTTTGTTGACAGTAGATGTGTGAATAAATCGTTATTCACCACCCAACTATAATACTTCAGGCGCCAGTGAAATGATCTTCATGTAACCCTTATCACGCAGTTCACGTGCAACGGGTCCGAAAATACGGGTGCCACGGGGCTCATCAGAAGCATTCAACAATACTACTGCATTGTCATCAAAGCGGATATAAGATCCGTCTTTGCGGCGCAGCTTGTTCTTGGTACGAACAATAACGGCTTTAACAACAGTACCTTTTTTAATACCACCGGCAGGAATTGCATCCTTTACGGTAACAACAATCTTATCGCCGATCTTCGCGTAATCCTGGCCACTATTACCCAACACACGGATACACAATACTTCTTTGGCACCACTATTATCAGCTACGTTTAATCTGCTTTCTTGCTGAATCATTTTTTTAAGCTTTAAGCTTTTAGCTATTAGGAGTTAGCCAATAGCTAATGATGAAATATATATTCCTAGAGTTGTCAGCCAAAAGCTAATCGCTAATAGCTAACGGCTTATTCGTTACTTAGCCTTCTCAACTACTTCAACCAGCCTCCAGCGTTTAGTTTTGCTGAGCGGACGGGTTTCCATGATCTTAACCACATCACCTATAGTACACTCATTCTTTTCATCATGAGCATGGAACTTGGTGGTCTTCTTTACGAACTTACCATAGATCGGGTGCTTTACTTTTCTTTCTACCGCAACGGTAATGGTTTTAGCCATCTTGTTGCTGGTTACAACACCAGTTCTTGTTTTACGCAAATTTCTATCTAACATTTTTTTAGGTTTTAGCTTTTAGCACTTAGCTATTAGCGCTCAACTTATATAGTTTGTTCTCTTTATCTTGTACAGCTAACTGCTAAGAGCTAACTGCTAATAGCCTTATACAGCTTGTTGCTTCTGCTTCAGCACTGTTTTCAGACGAGCGAGATCCTTGCGAACGGCACGGATACTCATGGGGTTCTCCAGGGGAGAAATTGCATGAGCAAACTCCAGCTTCTTCAGGCGCAGTTCGTCTTCCTGGATCCTGGCTTTCAGGTCAGCAGCACTCAGATCTTTCAGGCTTTTTACAAAATCAATTTTCTTAGACATGATATACAATTTGAAAGTTTGGCAATTTGAACATTTGAAAAAAACAACGCACCTACCCTATTCTCCCTTCTCAAATGCTCAGCTTACACAGTATGTTTTACGCTTGATAATCCCTGCGAACGATGAACTTGGTCTTGATCGGCAGTTTTTGTGCAGCCAGTTCAAGCGCTTGTTTGGCTGTTGCTTCACTTACGCCATCGCATTCGAAAATGATACGGCCTGGTTCTACTACAGCAGCCCAGAATTCGGGGTTACCTTTACCTTTACCCATCCGCACTTCCTGTGGCTTGCGCGTAATTGGCTTATCGGGGAAAATGCGTATCCACACATTACCTTCACGTTTCATTGAACGGGTCAGCGCCTGACGGGCAGCTTCGATCTGACGGTTGGTCAACCATATTGGTTCCAGGGCTTTCAGACCGAAAGAACCAAAAGAAATGGTAGTTCCGCGTTTTGCTACTTCCCGGATGCGGCCTTTTTGCGCTTTCCTGTGTTTCGTCCTTTTAGGCTGTAACATCTATTAACAATTTGAAAATTTGATAATTTGAAGGTTTCATGATCAGCGGGGCGTCTACTCCCCAGGCGTTCATTAACCTCTTCTGTTGTTTCCACCGCGGAATCCACCGCCACCACCGCCTCTGCGGTCACCACCACCACCGCCACCTCTGCGGTCTCCACCACCTCCGCCTCTGCGGTCATCTCTGCGTTCTCCACCTCTTCTGTCTCCACCTCTCTGATCATCACCACCTGGCCTGTCTCTGCGGTCGCTAACATCACTCTTACCACCAACGAAGTTGGGGTTCAGGTCACGTTTGCCAAGTATTTCACCTTTACAGATCCATACTTTGATACCTATTTTACCGTACACAGTCAATGCAAACACATTGGCGTAATCAATATCCATACGCAGTGTGTGCAAAGGAGTACGACCTTGTTTGATTTCTTCCGTACGGGCAATTTCAGCACCGCCCAAACGGCCGCCCACCTTGATCTTGATACCTTCAGCACCCATACGGAGCGCAGAAGCGATCGCCATCTTGATAGCGCGTTTGTAGTTAATACGGTTCTCGATCTGGCGGGCAATCGTATCACCTACGATCATGGCATCCAGCTCAGGACGGCGTATTTCGAGGATGTTGATCTGTACATCTTCCTTACCGGTCAACTTCTTCAACTCTTCTTTAATACGGTCTACTTCGCCACCACCTTTACCTATGATGATACCGGGCTTAGAGGTATGAATGGTAACGATCAGTTTATTCAGCGTACGCTCAATAACGATCTTAGAGATACCACCTTTGTTGATACGAGCCATCAGGTAAGTCCTGATCTTGTTATCCTCGATCAACTTAGTAGAAAAATCTCTTTTGTTACCATACCAGTTAGATTCCCAACCGCGGATAATCCCCAACCTGGCACCAATAGGATTTGTTTTCTGACCCATTTATTATAATTTGAAAATTTTATAATTTATAACAGTAAGCGCTCAATTACGCTTTTACAGTTTTCGTATCAACAATGATCGTTACGTGATTGCTGCGTTTACGTAAGCGATATGCTCTTCCCTGAGGAGCGGGCAACATCCTTTTCAGGGTACGTGCACCGTCAACAAAGATTGTTTTTACCACCAGTGCAGCATCCGCAGCACTTTTGCCTTCATTCTTTTGCTCCCAGTTGTTAATAGCGCTTTTCAACAGCTTGTACAAAGGAGTGGCGGAATGTTGTGGATGGTGTTCCAGCAAAGCCAGGGCTTTCTCCACTTCAACACCGCGGATCTCATCAGCCAGCAAACGCATTCTGCGGGGTGATGTGGGATAATTTCTGAGTTTAGCTACTGCTTCCATTTTATTCTGGTTTCTCGTTTCTGGTGGTTTGTTGCTGATCCGATCAACCAGCAACAAACTCCAGCAACTATTTTAAATTATGCTACTTTTTTACTTGAGTGTCCTTTGAAGTTGCGCGTAGGTGCAAACTCACCCAGCTTATGGCCTACCATAAATTCAGTCACGTATACCGGGATGAATTTATTACCGTTGTGCACGGCGAAGGTATGCCCCACAAAGTCTGGTGTAATGGTAGAACGACGGCTCCAGGTTTTGATAACACCTTTCTTGGCTTTGCCTTCGTTTACAGACAATACTTTTTGTTCCAGCTTCGCGGCTACATAAGGACCTTTTTTTATCGAACGAGCCATATATACTTAATTTGAAAATTTGAAGATTTAAAATCAGCGTTTGACTATTTAGCTAATTTTTTACCATTCTTACGTTGGATGATCAGCTTGTCGCTTCCTTTGCCACGTGTACGTGTCTTCAGACCTTTAGCGTACTTACCAGTCCTTGAACGTGGGTGACCACCGGATGCTCTACCTTCACCACCACCCATCGGGTGATCTACAGGGTTCATCGCTACACCACGGGTGCGGGGGCGAATACCTTTCCAACGATTACGGCCAGCCTTACCTTTCATCTCCAGGTTATGATCGCCATTGCTCACGATACCTACGGTAGCGAAGCAGTTGATCAATACCTTTCTCAGCTCACCGGAAGGCATTTTCAAAATAGCGTAACGTTCTTCTTTATTGGTCAATTGAGCAGAAGTACCGGCACTGCGTACCAGTTTACCACCCTGACCAGGTTGCATTTCAATATTGTGAATATTGGTACCTAATGGCATGTTCTTCATTTGAAGCGCATTACCGATTTCAGGCGCCACAGCATCACCAGCAATTACAGTAGTACCTACCTGTAAGCCCTGGGGAGCCAGGATATATCTCTTTTCACCATCTGCATAATTCAGCAGGGCGATAAAAGCAGTACGGTTTGGATCATACTCAATAGAAACCACAGTAGCCTCGATGTCTTTCTTGTTCCTCTTGAAATCAATGATACGGTACATTTTCTTGTGACCGCCACCGATATAGCGCATTGCGCGGCGTCCCTGTACGTTACGGCCACCTGTAGATTTTACTTTTTCTACCAGGCTCTTTTCCGGAACATTCGTTGTCACTTCTTCATATGCATTACCAATTCTCCAGCGTGTTCCGGCCGTAATTGGTTTATACTTTTTCAGTGCCATGTTTTAAGTCTTATTCTGTGTTAAAAATCGTTTTGTCAATCCTTTGCGGCGTTTGACGCGCCATTCTTATCAATCCTTATTCCGCGAAGCGGGAAAGATTAGATGTTAGCGTACAGATCGATAGTCTCACCTTCTGCAACAGTAACATACGCTTTCTTGTAAGCTGGTTTCACACCAGAGATAAATCCGGCCTTAGTGAAACGGCTCTTTGCCTTACCTGGAACAACGGAAGTATTCACATCTACAACAGTCACACTATAAAAACCTTCTACCGCTTTCTTAATTTCCAGCTTATTGGCTTTGCGACCAACTTTGAAAGCATAAGTCCTGCTCTTGTCAGTAAGCTTATTGCTTTTTTCAGTTACGATCGGCTTTATCAGTACTTCTGAGAGTTTCATAATAACTCAGTTTGAAAATTTGAAAATTGTTATGCTACTACTTCAGCTTCATCATCGATGAAGATCTTGGCAGCGCTTTCAGTCAATACCAGTACATTGGCATTTACGATATCATAAGTATTCATGTCGGCGATCAGTGCAGCATTTACAGCAGGCACGTTGCGCAGGCTCAGGTACAGGTTGTCGTTGTACTCGGGCAGAATAACCAGTGATTTTTTATTGGCGATGTTCAACGCTTTCAGTGCACCAACAAAAGTCTTTGTTTTAGGTGTATCCAGGTTGATATCTTCGATGATCACGATGGCATTTTCTTTAGCCTTGTAAGACAGGGCGCTGATCTTGGCCAGGTCTTTTACCTTACGGTTCAGTTTGAAATCATAACCGTGGGGCTTAGGTCCAAAGATGGTACCACCACCTTTGAAGATAGGAGCACGCAGGTTACCTTTACGGGAACCACCAGTACCCTTTTGGCGGTGCAGCTTCTTGCTGGAACCTTGTACTTCAGAGCGCGTTTTCACTTTGTGAGTACCCTGACGCTGTGCAGCCAGATATTGCTTCACAGCCAGGTAGATCACGTGATCATTTGGCTCAGTACCAAAGATCTCATCAGGTAACTCTACTGAGCGACCTGTTTTCTTACCGCTTATATTAAATACATCTACTTGCATCGTACGCTATTTTTCAGTTCAGAAAGTTGACTTCTTATACAGTTGCCGGTTTTCTGAAGTTGTTATTTTTGAATTAATACAATTGATCCGATGTGTCCGGGTACTGAACCACTTACCAGGATATAGTTCTTTTCAGGGAATATCTTGATAACCTTCAGTCCTTTCACCTTCACACGGTCTTGTCCCATCCGGCCTGCCATGCGCATACCTTTGAATACGCGGGAAGCATCAGATGAGTTACCGATAGAACCCGGAGCACGCTGACGATCGTGTTGACCGTGAGATTGCTCACCTACCCCACTGAATCCGTGGCGTTTTACAACACCCTGGAAACCTTTACCCTTGGTAGTACCTACTACTTCAACTTTTTCACCTTCTGTGAAAATGTCAACAGTAATAGATTCTCCAAGAGCTTTCTCTATGGAATAATCACGAAATTCTTTTACAAACTTTTTTGCGGCTGTATTGGCCTTTGCGAAGTGATTCTTTTCTGAAGCGAGTGTGTGCTTTTCTTTCTTGTCGCCGAACGCTAACTGCACAGCGCTATAACCATCAGTGTCTTTTGTTTTGACCTGGGTTATAACACAGGGACCGGCCTCGATGATGGTGCAGCTTGTTTGCTTACCATCAGGGCTGAAGATGCTGGTCATCCCGATTTTTTTGCCAATAATTCCTTTCATCGTTGTTCGTTTTTGCCTTCTCGGTTTAAGAGACATTTGCGGTATGATTGTCACAAACCTTGCTGTCCGGGAGGACAGAGAAGGCACAACCATGGCAACTTCAATCCCCGTTTGCTATCGACCTTTTCTTTTGCTGCCTGTTTTATTTCACCTTATATGAAAACCACAGGCATTCGAAGTACCGATAGTAAACTAACCTCGAAGGGCTAGTTCATATTTAATTTGTTAATGAACCTGACAGGTCTAACCCTGTCAGAATATTTTAAATGATTTACCCAGCGCTACTTTATCTGTTGCCAACGGCAACAAAGTTTGCAGATAGGTTTAAAAGAACTTAACTACTTGTGATCGTAGTGTTATATAAAAAACCCTGTCAGGATTTTAGAACCCTGACAGGGTTCATCAAATGCTCATCAGGCTTTGATCTCAACTTCTACACCACTGGGTAAGTCGAGCTTACTCAGGGCGTCCACCGTACGGCTGGAAGAAGTATAAATATCCAGCAAACGCTTGTGCGTGCAAAGCTGGAATTGCTCACGGCTTTTCTTATTCACGTGCGGCGAGCGCAAAACGGTAAAAATCTTCTTACGGGTAGGTAAAGGAATAGGACCTGTTACTACCGCTCCGGTGCTGCGCACTGTCTTCACGATTTTCTCTGCAGATTTATCTACCAGGTTGTGATCGTAAGACTGTAATTTGATTCTGATTCGTTGAGACATAGTTCAATCCCATTTTTCTAATGGGGATGCAAAGGTAAGTGTAGTTTGATTACTTACAAAAGATTTGAAGAGAAATTTTGCATTCTTACACTAAAAATCTGTCTCTATCCGTTCATTGGCCCTGCTTTTTCCAGCATTGGGACACAAATGCCAGGTCCTTACCTGGACTATTCCAATTCGTAACTTGTAACCAACTGTCATTTAAAACATTAACATACAAATACTTATAAGTACAATCTCTGATAATAACTTAGCCCTTTTCCTAATTTTTCCGATTGGGTTGGTTGTTTTTGCTTTCTGCCCAGGCTTCTGTGGTCAAAACAGCCGCGCCGGCCAATACCCCAAAGCCCACTGCTGCCGATTTTCCAAATCCGGTTACCTCCTGCACATAAGCCCACTCACCTGCCTTCTCCCTGTTGTAGGCAAACTTTTTGGGATTAAGACCCGTACGGTACACTTCAGATATATAAAAACTGTGCTGGTAGGCTACAGGTACCAGCGTTGAATCGCCTACTACAATGGCCAGGTAACTCCTGAATCGCAGGGGTGAGTTGCCGGCATCAAAAAATGCCTGGTCTGCATAGGCCGAATTGCCGTCGGCCATATGCATCTTGATCTTGCGCAGGGCTGAATCAGGAATATTCTTCAACAGCTTATTGGTAATGCCCAGTGGGGTCTTAGTAATAAATGACTGGGGAGGGATCATTTGAATGCCGGGTGGCAGGTTGGCCGTACCGTACACACTGGCGTCGGTGGCACTAAAGCCCTGTGTCCAGCTGATGGAGGAAGCGCTCACAACTCCATGGACGGACACCTGATCAGGAGAATAACTAATAGCATTATCATTGATGATCAATGCAGAACGCTTCCAATCAATAAAAATAGGCTTGTCTAGTTTATTCCTCACCAGTAGGTTTACCGGCGCATTTTGCCCATTGAAATTATACACCATCTGCAGGGTATCATTTTCAATGGTAAATTCCTGGTGTTCATTCTTTTGAAGCTGATCACTGCTAATGCCGAGATACTGGTACCTGTTGCAACCAGCCAGCAGGATAAGGAAAGCTAGAGTGGGTATAAGTAGGCGCATAAACTTTTCTTGAATTTAATACATCCATTGTTGAAGGATTGTTAAATGAGGCCCGGCTGCGGGCCAGTATCAGCGCAAGGCCTGGGGCCTTCTTTGAAGCACTGCCCTACCATTGATAATTCCATAACCAACTGCTGCACTATCAGTTGTAGCAGCACTTTGCACCACATAAAAGCGATCACCGCGCTTATCGCCATTCAACAATTCCGGCGAATTAGCCATTTTCACCAGCTCCGACACATAAAACGAGCAAGCAGCTGGCAAGGGTGGGTAGAATATACTTCATTGGTAGGTTTTGATATCAATTTAACACAGATTATCAGGTGTTTATGTTAATGAAAACTGAATTCACGACTATTTATTAATCAGGCTTGGCCTGATAGCATGCTGATACGCCGGGTAACAGGGATTTGCTATTATGATCCTGGCCGATAGCACCTTACTAAGATCAATAAACCTATATTATATATGCAACAAAGGTCCATTGACTCTTCATAGATTCTCCATTATGTAATGGAGGATGAATGGAGAATCAATGAAGAAATAATGTAGTTAGAATGATTTATTAGAGGTTGAATATACAATCAAGAGACTATAAAATAAAAAGACCGGTAACCATGAAACCATGATTTACCGGTCCTCGTTGAAATATTGCTCAAAAACAGTGCGGTTGGCGGCCACTCGAAGGGGCCGCAGCCCGTTAGCCTTATCTTCCGCCCGGAGGGCAATGCAATTTGAGGTAGTTGGTGTATAAGGTAGCCAAATGCTGGTATGTGCCAGGCCCTTCCGAAATGCTGTGCGTACGGTTGGGATAGGACATCAGCTGAAACTGCCTGTTGTGCTTAACCAGTTCGTTGATAAGCATTTCGGCATTGTTGTAATGTACATTGTCATCTCCTGTACCGTGGATATACAACAAGTTGCCTTTCAGGTTTTTGGCATAGGTAATGGGCGATCCCTTCACAAAATCTTCCCGGTTTTCCTGGGGCAGTCCCATGTAACGCTCCTGGTAGATATTGTCGTAGGTCAGTTGGTTACCTACGGCTGCTACGGAGATGCCGGTCTTATAGATCTCGGGAAACTGGAACATGAGGTTGAGGGTAGCCGAGCCACCGCCGCTCCATCCCCATACGGCCACGCGGCTGGTATCGACATAAGGCCATTTCAGGATCTCGGTAGCAGCCAGCGCCTGATCGCGGATATTCACCAGGCCGATCTTGCGGTATACGATCTTACGCCAGTTCCTGCCCTTGGGTACAGGGGTACCTCTGTTATCAATAGAAATGTAGATATAACCATCTTTGGCCATGCTGCCTTGGTACAGGAAATTGCCTTCCACACCAAACTGGTCTTTCACATTCTGGCCCCAGGGCTCGGTGTATACATAAAATACAACCGGGTATTTCTTGGTAGCATCGAAATTATCCGGCTTCACCATCCAGGCGTCCATTTCCACTCCTTCGGATGTTTTTACTTTGAAGAACTCCACTTTGGAGCTTGTCTTATCGGCCTTGGCAACTGCATCGGCTACTTTATTCTCTCCGTTCAGGCCTTTATGGTCGGCCAGGGAGATCATTTCATTGGTATAGCTGGTATAGTAGTTGGAGAATACATGTTGGGCAAATTTGGCATTGGGCGATATATCATAATCATGTGTGCCCTGTTGATTGGCCGGAGATACACGTTCGGCTTTGCCTTTACCATCTAGTTTGGTACGATATAGGAATTTCTGCGTGGCATTATCGGGAGAGGCCATAAAATACACAAAGCCGCCCTTTTCGTCGATACAGGTAATTTCCATCACATCGTAGTTACCAGCGGTGATAAGGGTCTCTTTCTTACCATCGCGGCTTACGCGGTACAGGTGGCGCCAGCCGTCTTTTTCGGAAGCCCAGATAAATTCTTTACCGGCATTGAGCCAATCCCATCCACCCCAGATATAGTCATTGTCCCACAGAGGTAAAATATCGATCCAGGCAGAATCCTTTTCGGTATAGATTGTTTGGGCAGCACCGCTCTGTACATTGCACAGCATGAGCTGGCTTTCATTTTGCTTGCGGTTGAGGTGCTGGATGATGAGTTCAGTGCTGTTGGCAGCCCATTCTACCCGGGGCACATAACTTTGCCATACGGGATCGGTAGGGATGGCCATCCATTTGGTGCTGGCAGTTGAAATATCCACTACACCCACTTTAAAGGGAGAGGGTGCTTCACCAGCACTGGGATACTCCACCGGCACAGCAAAGGGATAAATAGAATCGGTATTGTTCACCATCAGATAGTCCTTGGTATTCTTGGCATCGATCTGCCAATAAGCAATTTGCTTACTGTCGGGGCTCCACCGGAAACCATCGCGGCAGAAGAATTCTTCTTCATACACCCAATCGAATGTGCCATTAATGAGCTTGCGGTTGCCATCTGTAGTCAGTTGTTTTACCGTGCCGCTGGCCAGGTCTTCTACATAAAGGTTGTATTCACTAACATACGCTACTTTGGAAGCATCGGGAGAGAATTTGGCAAACATGAGGGAGGAGGCTGGACGGGCCTTTCCTACTTGTTTGAGGCTATTGGTATTTCTGTCGTATACCCAGTAATCGCCCCGGGTATTCAGTCGCCATACCTTTTTGGTGTTGGTAAAGAGTAGGATCTTCTTATCATCTTCGGAAAAGGAAAAACTTCTGAAGGTGATCGGCTTTTGTCCCTGGGGCGTTAACTGCTCTTTGGACAACAATACCGTTTTGGTGTTTTGCGGAAGGGTAAACTGTACCAGTTCCCCACCCTGCACACTATAATAACCATTGCCATCTTTGGTCCATTTTACTGCTCCCTGGGCCTGGAGCAGGTGTACGGTAAAGATGCCCAGGCATAAACAAAGCAACCTGGTAAAGAAGGCAGACTGACGATCCATACGTAAAAATTTAGGGCGGTAAATTAAAGCAAAAGTCTGAATACCAGTAAACCGGTATTAACCTATTTAATAAAGTGTGGACCATACCTAATACCGCAATGCGGTGGTTTGCTACCCGGATCACGGGGTATTTATACATAAAAAATCCCGGCGTAAGCCGGGACCTTGCTAACCTAAGCTTCCTTTTTTAAATGGGAGGCGTGTGTATCCTTTGACCTGAAATAAGTAGTGGGTAGATCTGCACAGCTACGGAATATCCGTTGCCGTGGTTGTTTGACAATTACCTAAAACGAAGGTTTAATGAAGGGGTGCCTTTTAATGATTCTTTAATAAAAGGCAATAAAAAAGCCCCTCCGAAGAGAGGCTCTTTTACGTGAGTTTCATCATTGCTATTTGAAATCACTTGGGGGAGAGTTGCAGCCACATAGGGCGGCACTAATCAAAAGCCGTGTAGTTTAGGGGCTACACTGCAATATATGACAGGTTCGCGCATTTTACAATACAAACTAATAAGTGTGCATAATAAGCACATAACTGTGCAGTTTTGGCGGATAAGTGTGCAGGTGACAGGTTATATTTATTGAATATATCCTGCTTATCTCACCAACAAAAAGCCCCGCCAAATGGCGGGGCTCTATAAGGAATGCACTTTTAAAATTATTCGCTCACTTTTTGCCTTCCTTTCACCTTGGCGATCACTTCTTCAGCGATGTTGTTAGGTGCAGGAGAGTAATGGCTGAACTCCATGGTAGAAGTAGCACGGCCAGAGCTTAGGCTACGCAATTGTGTTACGTAACCAAACATTTCACTCAGGGGCACTTTGGCCTTGATAACCTGGGCACCTGCGCGGCTGTCCATACCTTCGAGCATACCACGGCGACGGTTAAGGTCACCTGTTACATCACCCATGTACTGGTCGGGCGTAATTACTTCCACTTTCATGATAGGCTCCAACAATACGGGTTGTGCTTTGCGGCCTGCTTCCCGGAAACCTTGCTTGGCGCAAAGTTCGAAAGACATGGCATCAGAGTCAACCTGGTGGAAACTACCATCAAATACGCGGACCTTCACATTCTCTACAGGGTAGCTGGCCAATACGCCAGTGCCGAGTGAGTTCTGGAATCCTTTCTGGATAGCAGGAACGAATTCACGGGGGATAGATCCGCCGAAGATATCATTCACAAACTGAAGGTTATCTTTTGGATTTGCTTCCAACCATTCAGCATCAGCAGGCCCGAGCTCGAAAATGATGTCAGCGAACTTACCACGACCACCGGTCTGCTTCTTCAGGATCTCACGGTGCTCAACAGTTTTGCGGAATGCTTCTTTATAAGCAACCTGGGGAGCGCCCTGGTTTACTTCTACTTTGAACTCACGACGCATACGGTCGATGATGATCTCCAGGTGCAACTCACCCATACCACGAAGGATGGTTTGACCGGTATCTTCATCTGTATTTACACGGAGTGTAGGATCTTCTTCTACCAGCTTGGCGATGGCCATACCCATTTTATCCACATCGGCCTGTGTTTTAGGCTCTACCGCGATCGCGATCACCGGCTCGGGGATAAACATGTTTTCCAAAGTGATCGGGTGGTTCTCATCGCAGAGTGTATCACCGGTCTTGATCTCTTTGAAACCAACAGCTGCACCGATATCACCAGCTTCGATGAAGTCGATGGGGTTTTGCTTGTTAGCAAACATTTTCATGATACGGCTGATACGCTCTTTCTTACCGCTTCTTACGTTCAATACATAAGAACCAGCATCAAGGTGACCGCTATAGCACCGGAAGAACGCGAGACGACCTACGAAAGGATCGGTCATGATCTTAAAGGCCAATGCAGCGAAAGGAGCTTTAGGATCAGGCTTACGTGTGATCTGCTCACCGCTATCAGGATCAGTACCTACAGTATCTTCAATATCAACAGGAGAAGGCAGGTAACGACAAACGGCATCCAGGGCAGTTTGTACACCTTTGTTCTTGAATGAAGAACCACACATCATCGGAACGATGCTCAGATCGATCGTAGCTTTGCGGATGGCTTCATGCACTTCTTCCTCAGAAATGGTATTGGGATCGTCGAAGAATTTCTCCAACAATTTGTCGTCGTATTCAGCAACAGCCTCGATCAGGTTTTGCCTCCACTCTTCAGCTTCAGCTTGCATATCAGCAGGAACAGGAATTTCGTCGAAGGTCATACCTTCAGTTTCCATATGCCAGATGATACCTTTCATCTTGATGAGGTCAACCACACCCTTGAAGTCATCTTCTGCACCGATAGGCAATTGCAAAGGCACGGCTTTAGCGCCGAGCATTTCTTTTACCTGCTTAACTACCATCAGGAAGTCAGCACCGGAACGGTCCATTTTGTTAACGAAACCGATACGGGGAACTTTATAACGGTTAGCCTGGCGCCATACAGTTTCAGACTGAGGCTCTACGCCGTCAACTGCTGAGAACAGGGCGATCAGACCATCCAGTACACGCATAGAACGCTCTACTTCTACAGTAAAGTCCACGTGGCCCGGAGTATCAATGATGTTGAAATAATAGCTTTTAGTGTTAGCATCGGCCTTACCTTTTACGGTAGGGAAATTCCATTGGCAGCTAACCGCAGCAGAGGTAATGGTGATACCTCTTTCTTTTTCCTGCTCCATCCAGTCGGTAGTAGCTGCACCATCGTGCACCTCTCCTATTTTATGGATCATACCGGTATAGCGCAGGATACGCTCCGTGGTTGTGGTTTTACCGGCATCAATGTGTGCCGCAATACCAAAGTTTCTCTGTAATCGTAAGTCTGCCATGACTTTGTTGTTGTTTTCTTTTTAATGTAGTGCAGGGAACTCCCTGAAAATAAGTGCGCAAAGGTAAGCAAATTCTCCATGAAAATGCAGATTGCAAAAGATCAAAAGATTAAATGTGGAAAACCAGCCGGCAGCGGCATTCAAGACAATAATTGGTTACATTTAAGTACCATTAGCCTACGTCCATGAGATACAGTATCCTGCTAACCATCTGCTGCTGTTACTGCCTGACTATCAATGCCCAAGAGTCAGACAGTGCTTTGCTGCACCAAAAACTCGCACCCGCATTAGCAAGGTCAAAAGCCGGTTTGGCCGATGACAGGCCTGGTACATGGTGGGTTGTCGTCTCTGATAAAGAACAGTTTAAAGCCTTCCTGGCGAAGGAGCGGCTGCCGGTCATTATCACCGGTGAATATGCGCCCACCCGCTTGCTGATCGTACAAACTTCCCATAAAACACTGGTAAATAAATTATTAAAGACCCCCTGGGTTATTTTTGCCGACCAACCCCGTCTTCCGAGAGAAGAACAGGTGGTGAGCAGCCACGACAATACCACCAGCCAGATAAATACGGTCCATGGCCTCTACCCTGCCCTCAATGGCAATGGACTTACCGTATCTGTCAAGGAAAATAAGCCCGATACCACCGATATTGATCTTAAAGGCAGGTACCTGTCCACTCCCCTCAGCTCACCTACCATTTCGCAGCACGCCGGCATTATGAGCACACTCATCGGCGGCGGCGGCAATAGTGATTATTCCGGCAAAGGAGCGGCCTGGGGTGTCACCCTAAGCTCTTCCGACTTTGCCAGCCTGCTGCCGGATGCCAACACCGCCTATCAGCAATATCAGATCACGGTTCAGAATCATTCTTATGGTACGGGGGTAGAGAATTATTATGGAGCGGATGCCGCCGCTTATGACGCCAGCAGTATTGCCAATACTCATTTGCTGC
Source organism: Paraflavitalea soli (assembly GCF_003555545.1). Taxonomy (GTDB): domain Bacteria; phylum Bacteroidota; class Bacteroidia; order Chitinophagales; family Chitinophagaceae; genus Paraflavitalea; species Paraflavitalea soli. The sequence continues at coordinate 3,974,792 of NZ_CP032157.1, forward strand.
ACGTTTTTTCGGCCGGCAATGCAGGCAACCAAACCAGCACACAGGGCGCTTACGCCGGCATAGCGGGTTATGCCAATCTCACCGGCAGTTTTAAGATGGGCAAGAATATGATCACCACTGGGGCCATCAATAGCTTTTACCAGGTAGAGGCGCTGAGTTCAAAAGGTCCTGCTTATGATGGGCGGGTAAAACCGGAGTTGGTAGCATTTGGGGAAGACGGTAGTTCAGGCGCCGCTGCGATCACTTCAGGCATAGCCGTGCTGGTACAACAGGCTTTTAAAAATACTACCGGCCAACTACCGGCTGCTTCACTGGTAAAGGCCATCCTGCTTACCACGGCAGATGATATAGGCACACCAGGCATTGATTTCCAAACAGGCTATGGTAAGGTCAATGCACTCAAAGCAGTGGAGGCGGTACAACAAAGTACCTATGCTTCCGGTTATATTGCCCAGGGGCAAACATATACCACCGCACTTACCATTCCTGCAGATATACAGCAGGTCAAACTTACGCTTTGCTGGTATGATGTGCCAGCCACGCCCAACGCCAACAAAGCACTGATCAACGATGTAGACCTGGAGTTGATCAATACAAGTACGGGGCAACACTGGCAACCATGGGTATTAAGCCATGCTGCACATATAGATTCGTTGGTAAAAGAGCCTGTTAGAAAAAGGGATAGCCTGAATAACAATGAACAAATCACGCTCAATAATCCTGCACCCGGCAATTATATTATCCAGGTAAAAGGTTATTCTATCCCTTCAGGGCCACAGGCATTTTCACTGGCCTGGCACCTGGATACTGCCGGCCGCTTTCGCTGGTATTATCCCATTAAAGCAGACCAGGTACGTGCAGGTGATAACAACATTATCCGGTGGGCTTCCTCTTTCTCAAGCAATGATCCGGCCCGTCTCGAATATTCTACAGATGGCGGACATCAATGGAAGCTGATTACCAACAATGCAGACCTGACCAGGGGGTATTACCAATGGACGGCGCCAGATACCTGTACCACGGCCCTGCTGAAAATAACCACAGACAATCATTCCTTTTTATCTGATACTTTCAATCTTTCCGCAAGAATTAAAGCCAATACAGGATTCAACTGCCAGGATTCCTTCCTCCTTACCTGGAACAGACCGACCGGCGTAAGCCAGTTTGTAGTTTATGCACTGAAAGGCAATTACCTCAGCCCATTGCTTACGACTACAGATACGAACGTTATTTTGAGCAAAGCAGCTCATCCCGCCTTGTATTATACCGTATCACCAGTACTGGCCAACGACTATAATGGTATGAAAGCTTATTCCTTCAATTATACTGCACAGGGAATAGGGTGTTACATCAAAAGTTTCCTGGCGGACCTGGTAGACAATACCGTCAAATTAATGATTGAGTTGGGAACCCGCTATGCGGTACAAAAAATAACAGTGGAGAAATTGGGTATTTCAGGTTATAATCGCCTGCAATCAATAGAACCGGTAAATTCTTTACAATACCAGTTAACTGATAATACATTGCACTGGGGGGTAAATACTTATCGCCTGAAAATACAGCGCACGGACGACTCCTTTATTTATAGCCAGCCGGAAACAGTGTATAATTTACAAGATGCAGGTTATATCGTTTACCCAAACCCTGTACCCGCAGGCGCTATGCTGCATATCCTTACTGCCATTCCAGGCAACAACTCCATTATACTGTTCAATGCAACAGGTCAGCAGGTACTACAAAAGAAGCTAACAGAAATGCATGAGCAATTGTCCTTGTTAGCACTTCAAAGGGGCATTTACTTCTACCTAATCCGGAAAGACGGGCAGAAAGAGCAGACGGGCAGCATTGTTATTTATTAAGTATTGGGGGGCAGGCAAACAAAAAACCCCGCTTGCGCGGGGCTTAATGTTCTTAAACCTCAAAAAAGAGTTATTCAAATATTACTTTGTAAACAAATGATTCCTGGCTGCTGAGTGCAGTAATACGCAGCATATAGATACCACTCTTCACACGGGCATCACGGTGGTATTGTACAGTAGTTTGTTGTACTTTTTGCACCAACTGCTCGTGCACTATTTGACCGGTGGCACTGACCAGAGACAGCTTATAGCTTTCGGGCTGCCTGGCGGACAAGGAGATGTTCAACACTTTTTGTACCGGGTTGGGGTACAGTGAAACAGCCCGTACGGTAGCCATCTTGACGTGGATGATGTTGCTGTAAGTAACTTTATTATCCTTGCCTACGATTCGCAAACGGTAGTAATTGGTCCCCGTCAACGGTGTCTCATCCGTAAAAGCATACATGACAGACCCGCCGGACTGCCGGGAATTCAGGTTACCGATAGCTGCGTAGCTACCATTAATGATCGCACTGCGTTCTACGATGTATTCTTTGGTATCTACATCCTGCTGGGCTGCCCAGTTCAGTTGTACGGCGCCATTTATGTCCTTGCCCGATAACTTAACCTGTCCGGGAAGGGTACCACTACACATCCCTGTCACGTGGAAATAGGAAAGTTTGGTTAAACATCCACCATTCACTGACATATGACATACATACACACCGGTATCGGACGGCAGCAGGTAAGGTATTTTATACGAGGTGGTATTGCTTACCAGCACGCTGTCTACAGCAGAGGTCTTCTTGAACCACTTATAAGTAGCATTGGCAGTAGAATCCACGTGTAATGAGATATCGCTGTAATAACAATCCGAACTGGCATAGATGATGGTATTGGCCAGTGGCAGGATGTTTACGTCATTTAAGGTTGCATTACCACAGGCATCCAATGCCCGCAAACGTACCAATGAGTACTGTACGCCATTGGTGATGGTAAATACGGGGCTGGCCTGGCCTGTTGTATTGATACTGGGAGAAGCAGGAATACTGCCGATGATCTCGTAGGCGAAAGGTCCGGTTCCACCAGTTACCACCGCTCCCACACTGAAATTATTGTTATCGCACTGATAAGCGGCAGATTGTTGCAGGCCTGGGAAACTATACGGAACCACATCGATGGTATCATATATTTTTCCGGTACAATTGGGAACGCTGTACTGTACAATATAAGTAGCAGGCTCCAGGTCTACGAACTTGAAGGTAGAACCTACGTTGGAAGTAAAGGTAATATTTACAGTATTTGTGTTCTTTTTGATGATCACTGGTGTCACCACACCCATGTTGGAATTAACATCAATATCAATATCGGTAGCACCATTTTCCCAAACACCGGAAGGACATTTCGACTTCACAAACTTGGTCTTGTTCACAATGCTGGGGCGTGGCGTTACTTTGGCGGTATCTCTTACATTACAATTGTCGATCCCTATGACGGTATATTGTTGTCCACCTGTGAGCGGCTGCAATGCATTAATCATAACCGGACTGGTAGCTGAAGTAACAGAAGTTACCAATATACCTACCGGGTTCAATACCTCAATCTTGTACGGTGCATTGCCGGTGTTAAAGGTTACTTTAACGTCGGTGGTTCCAAAAGTACAGGACTCCATAGCCGTTACAGCAATACTAATAGGCACCGGATCGGCATTGAAACGGCGAACTATGACAGTATCGTAACAGGTATCTTTGATCTTTATATCATAATATCCGTAAGGCAGGTTGTTGAAGGTACCATTGGTACTGTTGGCCACAAAGTTGCCCAGGGTATCGTAGATATTGAACTGGGGGTTCTTCAGATTGGTCTGGCCATTCACTTTAGCAGTGAAGGTAGCACAGGCCTTATTGCTGATGGCAATACTACCTACGGAAGGCACATCCCTTTTGACAGTAAAGCATCTCTCCATAAGGGTATCATAACAGGTATTCCTTACCCTGATGCAATGATAACCATAAGGTACATTGTTGAAGGTGCCAGTAGTATTACTATCGATCGCTACATTGGCAGCATTGTATAAATAGTATTTTGGGTTGGTGAGATTGGAACCTGTTACTTTAGCAGTAACGACATCACAACCTTTATTGCTGATATTTACAACGGACGAAAGCGAAGGTCTGGGCCTTACAGGCTCAAAGCATCTTTTGATCACAGTATCATAACAGGCTGCACTATTTTTAACGGTAACGCAATAATAACCATAAGGCAGGTTATTAAATATACCATCTGTATTACAGGCAATCTGTACATTGTTGGCATTGTACAAACAATAATTGGGATTCGTGATATTGGTTTGTCCGGTAATTTTAGCGTTGAAACTGTTACAATTCTGTGTAATGTCAACATTGGTCGCTACAGACGGTATTTGCCTGGGGATGATAAAACACCGCTCGATGGTCGTATCATAACAGGCATCGTTCTTAATACGTATGCAATAGCGGGTATTGTACAGCAGGTTCCCAAAATTGCCACTGGTATTACAGGCAAGCTGTACATTACTGCTGTTGTATAAACAGTATTGTGGATTGGAAAGATTAGCCTGGCCAGTTACGCTACCTGTAAAATTATTACAATCAAGATTGCTGGTAGAGATATTAAGCGCCACTTCAGGCTTGGGCGCTCTTTCAGTAAAGCACTTTGTGATGGTGGTATCATAACATCCATCTTTTATTTTGATGCAATAAGTTCCATAAGGAATATTATTGAATGTACCATCTGGGGAACCTGCGATCTCCACATTGTTGCTATTGAACAAGGTATATATAGGATTGGTCAGGTTGGCTTGTCCGGTTATGGAAGCCGTGAAGTTATTACATCCCCTATTCGAAATGGTTACGTTACTGGCCACTGCCGGCCTGGGTCTTGCTGGCGAAAAGCAGCGCTCAATGGTGGTATCGTAACAATTATCTTTTATACGCATACAATAGTTACCATAAGCCAGACCTGTAAAAGTGCCGGTATTGTTGGAGGCTACTTTTACATTGCTGCTATTGTATAAATCATACACCGGATTGATCAGGTTGCTTTGGCCGGTAGCTTTTGCATCGAATTTATTACACAGGAAATTAGAAGTTGTAATGGTAGCAGCCACCGTAGGTTTGTTCGGATCCACCCAGTTAGTGACGGTTGTGGTACCGCAGGGATCTTTAACAACCACTTTCACAGAACGTTTATTACCGATATAAAAGCGGAAGTTGCTGTTGGTAGACCATACGGTATCGCCGGTACCTCTCACCACTCCATATTTGAAACCATTAAATATGGTTGTATTGCCTTTGCTGTCTTTAAGTTTTACAGTTACCTGGGCGCTATCACAACCAACCCGGCCTACGGTAACACCATCTACCCACCATTGATAGTTGAGGATGGTAACACGCCGTGTTTGCTGACCACCGCAGGAGTCTTTTAATTCTATAGCATATTCTCCTGCTACCAGGCCAGTAAAGTTACCGGTGGAATTGGTGGTACCTACTTTGCTTGGTGAAGGAGCTACGATGGTATAAATAAAAGGTGATCTTCCATTTTGCAAGCCGGTTACACTAACCGTTCCATCTGTGCCATTCATACAGGTAACATCAGTCTTATTCAATGTAAAACGGGGATCGCTATAGGATCCCGGAACAATGACATTGTATTTCTCGGTAACACAACCGGTATTGATATCTTTTACACTTACTACATAGGTGCCGGCAGAAAGACCGGTAATGTTGGTAGATGAAGTGTAGGCTGTGGTAACAGGCCCTGTTACTTTGATATTGTAACTACCTGTACCGCCGGTGATATTCACCTTAATACTTCCGGTAGCGATACATCTCGATTCTTTGGTGGTAAATGTGAAGTTAAGAGTAGAACAATCCTGGGCCCACCCAATCAGGGGGAGCAGGTAAAGCAGGGACATAAGGATCCCCTTTCGCATCAGTATCAACAGGCTCTTCATGGGGTACGATTTCGGATTATTTTTCTACAGGATATAGGTTCTCTATTACAGGGGATAAAGTAAATAGGTTTTGGCCATTAATGCAAGCCTGTCTGGATAACTCATAATAAAAATAGCCCCTATTTAAGGGACCCAGAAGATACATGGCAGTATTTATCCATGCACAGATCAGTTGATTTACAGATGCTTCAGGGCAGATTGTTATAATAACTTATGTGGATATTAAATTTCCCGGGAGGGGCTGATAAATGTGCATAATTCCTATGTCTGGTAGTATTTTTTACACCCTATCCAATATATTAAAAGGCCATCCCGCTAAGCGGGATGGCCTTTTAATATATTGCTCTGCAGAGAGAGATTATACTTTGAAGTGAGCAAAAGCCTTGTTGGCTTCAGCCATACGGTGGGTATCTTCCTTCTTTTTGAAAGCACCACCTTCGCCTTTGGCAGCGGCAACTACTTCGTTGGCCAGCTTTTCTGCCATGCTACGACCATTCCTGTCGCGGCTGTAGCGAATGAGCCATTTAATGCTCAGTGATATTTTCCTGTCTGCACGTACTTCAGCAGGAATCTGGAAAGTAGCACCACCGATACGACGGCTGCGTACTTCAACAGCCGGTGTAACGTTGGATAAAGCTTTTTTCCATACTTCGTAACCATTTTCACCGGTTTGCTTGGATATACGATCCATTGCATCATAGAAAATGGTGAATGCCGTATTCTTTTTACCCTGCCACATCAGGTTATTCACAAAACGTGTTACCAGGGCATCACTGTATTTTGCATCTGGCGCCGGGGCAATTTTTTTGGCTTTAGTCTTCCTCATTGTTATCGCTTGTTTATAAGTTGGACCAGCCATTGCCGATCCAGTTTTATCTTACTTTAGTTGTTATCCGCGGAATGCGGTGAGATTACGTAATCCGTAAATACTAAGACTATTTCTTAGCTTTTTCACGTTTAGTACCGTATTTAGAACGGCTCTTTTTACGATCCTTCACACCAGCTGTATCCAGGCTTCCGCGAACGATATGGTAACGTACACCTGGTAAATCCTTCACACGACCGCCACGAACCAACACAATGGAGTGTTCCTGCAGGTTATGACCTTCACCGGGTATATAGGCAATCACCTCTACTTTATTTGTTAAACGTACCTTGGCTACTTTACGTAAAGCCGAGTTAGGCTTTTTGGGAGTAGTTGTATATACACGGGTGCATACACCGCGACGGAACGGACAGCTATCCAAAGCCCTTGACTTGCTCTTGGACTTGATAATCTCTCTTCCTTTTCTAACCAATTGTTGAATTGTAGGCATTCTGAACCTTTTATTTTTGGGACGGCAAAGGTAGAACCCAGCCGGTTAAATACCAAATCTTAATCACAGATTTTATAGAAATCTCTCTGTCGGTGTGGAAAAGTTCTGAATATATCCACTCGAAGAGTTTAATATTTTGCCTCAGCTATTAGCCTGTTATCACGCAAGTTGCTGGGCATCAACGCTAAAAGCTAATTCAAAATATCTAACAGCTAGATCTTATACATCCAGCCATATTTATCAGCAGCCCTACCCTCCCGGATGTCATTCAGGCGGCGTTTCATCTCCGGAGCAGCCTTCCATTCGTCTACATTAAAGGTCATTACAAAATCTTTGTACTTCAACTCCTTGATGGGTGATATAGTAGCGGCTGTACCGGTTCCAAATACTTCCTGTAGTTGGCCGGCTTTATAAGCTTCGATCATTTCTTCAATATTGACGGGCCGTTCTTCCACAGTAAGCCCCATGTCTCTCAGGATGGTAATGGCGCTATCCCTTGTCACCCCCGCCAGGATGGTTCCGGCACTGAGATCAGGAGTAATGGCCTTGCTGCCCAGGATAAAGAATACGTTCATGGTACCGATCTCCTGTACATATTTGTGCTCGGCAGCATCGGTCCACAACACCTGGTCGTAGCCCTTACTTTTGGCTTCGGCAGTCACCATCATGCTGGCGCCATAGTTACCAGCCACTTTTGCATATCCTACGCCTCCGGGGGCCGCACGGGTATATTTCTCTTCCACATAGATCCGCATCGGAGCGCCATAATAGGGGCCTGTGGGACTGAGGATGATCATAAACTTATATGTATCAGAAGCTTTTACACCAATTACCTCATCAGTAGAGAACATAAACGGACGGATGTACAGAGAATGGTCCTCTTTGGCCGGGATCCAGTTCTTATCGAGATTGATCAGCTGGCGCATGCCTTCCATGAACAGTTCTTCTGGCACTTCAGGCATTTGCATACGTGCTGCAGAGATATTAAAGCGCTTGTAATTGTCCAGCGGGCGAAAAATACAGGCTTCCCCATCTTTATTGCGGTAGGCTTTTATGCCCTCAAAAATAGCCTGACCGTAGTGCAGGGAAGCAAGGGCGGGACTCAATACCAGTGGCTGGTAAGGCTTGATCTCCACATTCTTCCATTCTCCGTTTTCGTAATCGGCTTCCAGCATATGGTCGGTAAAATACTTGCCAAAAGGAATGTTTTCCAGGGGAATATCATTCAATTTGCTCCGATCAATTTTTGTCACAGGTATGCTATATGCATCAATCATAATCCAGTATTTTTGAGCCACAAAGAAACAATTAAAGTTTTTGCCTGCAAAAAATCCAGGCATATTTTACTAACAATTGTTAGTGTCAAGATAATAACAGCCGGAAGCTAATGGCGTCCGGAACAACAAATTATAATATGTCGGCATATAATATAGAATTACCGGGGGTAGTGATTGCGGGGCTTTTTAAGAAAGCTATTGTGCAAGGGGAAGGCAAGGCTGTAGAAGGAGGAATTGTGCGGACCGGACGGGACCCGAACCCGCGACCTGTAACCGACGAACCGGACCTACCAGCTTCACCGCCACCTATAGCAGCTGCAGCCGCTAAGACCGCAGCGGAACCAGCAAAACCCGCTGTACCTGCACCGGCCAGCCCCACACCTGTAGCAGCACCGCCAGCCCCAGCGGCCCCCGCCTCTGCTTATAAGGTCCTGGGCAATAACCGCCAGCATGTGGCGGTTATCGTCCGGTTTCCCAGGGAAGCCTTTCTGCCGGAAAACCACCTGCAGATGCTGACGAAAATGATCGGAGCCTGCAAATTGAACCTGGGCGATGTGGCCATTGTAAACGATGCCACCCAGCGGGTAAACATCAATGTGCTGAAAGATCAACTATCGCCTAAACGGATTTTATTGTTTGGCGTAACACCGGAGGAAACAGGCCTTCCCCTTAATTTCCCTGCTTTCAAAGACCAGGAATATGCGGGTTCAACCTATCTGTATACGCCCTCCCTCGATGAATTGAACCAGGAAACAGAGGAAGGAAAGATGCTGAAACGTAAGTTGTGGGAAAGCCTGAAGAAGATATTCGGGGTGTAGGCTATTGCTTAAATAATACGAAACACAAAATCCGGTACGTTCTATATGATCAAACTGATTTTCGCTACAAATAATGCACACAAGGTGCAGGAAATACAGGCAGCTATTGGTGACCAGATCCGTGTGATCAGCCTTCAGGAAGCAGGTATTGATATCGATATCCCGGAGCCACACGATACGCTGGAGGCCAATGCTACGGAGAAATCACGCACTATCCGGGAGTTAACGGGAGTAAATTGCTTCAGTGAGGACACAGGATTGGAAGTAGATGCCCTGCATGGGGAGCCTGGCGTTAAAAGCGCCCGTTACGCCGGGGAAGACAAAGCTTTTGATAAGAATATAGAGAAACTGCTTACCAAACTGGGGGATAATCCTAACCGTAGTGCCAGGTTCCGTACAGTGATATCACTGTTGTGGGAAGGCCGGGAAATATTGTTTGAGGGCATTTGCGATGGTACCATTACCGGAGATAAAAGAGGTAAGGAAGGTTTTGGCTATGATCCTGTTTTTGTTCCGGAAGGAAGTACCCGTACTTTTGCTGAGATGAGCCTGACGGAGAAAGGACAGTTCAGTCACCGTAAAAAAGCGGCAGATAAGCTGGTTTCCTTTTTGCAGGGAGTGGTACAAGCCAGCTGAAAAAAGTGCCCACCCGACCATTTCATATTACTTAATAAAAAATTTGGATCAAAAAAGCAACTATACCATTTCTGAATCCGACTTGATAAAAGGCAGTATTGCGGGAGACAGGCGAATGCAGGAAGAACTGTACCGCAGGTTTGCACCCAAAATGTATGCTGTGTGCCTGCGTTATGCCAACAATACAGATGACGCCCAGGACCTGTTGCAGGAGGGATTTATCAAGGTATATAAAAACCTGCATCGCTTCCGGGCAGAGGGTTCATTTGAAGGATGGGTAAGAAGGGTATTTGTAAACACTTCTATAGAGCACTTCCGCAAGAAATCGGCCCAGCTATCCAGCGTCAGCGAAAAGGAAGAGAACACCATTGAAGATGCGGATATCACAGCGCTTGACAGCCTGGCCGAAAAAGATATCATCAATATTGTGCAGGAGCTTTCACCCGGTTACCGGACTGTATTCAACCTGTATGTAGTGGAAGGATATTCCCACAAAGAGATCGGTGAGTTGTTGGGAATCAGTGAAGGTACCAGTAAGTCACAATTGGCCAGGGCCAAGTCCATTTTGCAAAAGAAAGTAACCCAGTATTTAAGCGATACCAAAAAGTCCTTTACCCGCTAATATGTCAGCCAACGTACAACATATCCTCCTCAACCTTGAAGCGGCACCTCCTGCCGGTGTATGGGATACTATCAGTGCGCGGCTGGATGCAGAGTTCAATACACAGGAAATAAAGATCGCTGAAAAATTATATGATTGGGAGGCGCCTCCCCCACCGGGCACCTGGGAAAATATAGCCCTTGCTATTCGGGTAAATGAATCTAGAGAAACGCAGGAGACGCCGGCCAAAGTGATCCGCCTGCCCTTTCGCAGACTGGCTGTAGCGGCTGCCGTGTTGGGTATTGTGGGGTTTGCCACCTGGAATTTTCTAAACCGGGCTTCGGGAGATCCTATTGCCGATAACAGGCTTCCAACAGTTCCTTCGAATACGATAACTGATAATGTTGAACCGGGAGTACAACCTTCCCTTCCGGTTGTTGACGCCTCTATTGGAGGCCACCGGCGCACCGCTATCAATATTGCCCGCCGGGTAAATGCCACTGCGCTCATGCGGAACGATTATATCAGTAACGCATTAGCAGAAGAAAACACAACGGATATTCCTTATGCAGAAGTTGATGGCATGCGCGCCCAGGTGACCACCTCACGCAAGGGTATTAAAGCGCCGCTTATCAAGGATGCCAACGGGAATATTATTATGGACAATAGCCTTATTATTTCACGTGATAATAACTATATCATTATAACTTGCCCCAATGGTGAGCAAACACGGCTTTCCACCAAGTTCCTTCCATTGCTGCTGGACCTGAATGCTACGATGGACCCCGCTGAATATTTTGATACGATGATGCGGGAAAGCAGTATCTGGAAAAACCGCTTCAGTCAATGGCGGTACAAGTTAATGCAGCAGGCTTCTTTCGCTCCTACGGCTACCAATTTCCTGGACATTATGGCTTTGAAAGAGCTCATAGAGGAAAAACAGTAAAGGCAACGAGGCAGCAAGGCATAAAGGCAACGAGAAAAACAACAATCAATTCCTCATGGCACGTATTAAAGTTGATCTCCCGGATCAGTTCTCTTTTTCAACTATTATCCCTGTTCGTATTACCGACCTCAATTATGGAGGCCATGTAGGCAATGATACGGTACTTTCGCTTATCCATGAAGCCAGGGTGCAGTTCCTGCAGCATTATGGTTATGGTGAGTTGAACATAGAAGGTGTAGGGCTTATTATGAGTGATGCGGCGATTGAATTCAAGCAGGAACTCTTTTATGCGGACCAGGTGAAAGTAGCTGTTACGGCTAATGATTTTTCCAAAGTATCCTTTGATCTATATTATAAGCTGGAAAAAGAAACAGCGGGCAAAACGATATTGGTAGCTACTGCTAAAACCGGGATGGTCTGTTTTGATTATGCAAAGAAAAAAGTGGCTGCTGTTCCGGAGGGATTAAAATTTAGAATATAGCTCCTGCTTCAGCTATTCCATATTCTCCAGCTTTCTTCTGCCTGTATGACGAGCATGTCGGCCCCGTTTTTTATCACAGCACCCTGTGCTTCTCCTTTTTGAAGAAACAGTGTTTTGGCCGGGTTGTATACCAGGTCAAAAAGATAATGCCGGGGGGTAAGTGATGCATAAGGCAAGGGGGGGCAGTCATGCTCATTGGGATACATGCCCACGGGAGTGGTATTGATGATGAGGGTGTGGTGCTCCAGGATAGTGGGGGTTAGTTGCTCATAGCTGATCTGGCGGCCAGAAACGGGGTTGCGGGATACTTCCAGAAATATGATGCCCAGTTTTTCCAACACAAAATGAATGGCCTTGGCGGCTCCGCCAGTGCCCAATACAAGGGCTTTCTGGTGATGGGACTCCAACAAAGGACGCAGGGAATTTTCAAACCCTGTTACATCGGTATTGTAGCCATGGAGTTCTCCATTGACAAACTTGATGCAATTACAGGCGCCGATCTTTTTCACTACGTCGCTTTGGTGATGGAGGTAAGCCATCACTTTTTCCTTGTAAGGAATGGTGACATTGAGGCCTGCCAGGTGCGGATATTGCTCCAGCACAGCCCTCAATGCATCTATATTCTCCAGGGGAAAGTTCTCATATACACAATCGGTGATATGCTCTTCCCGGAATTTATCTGTGAAGAACTTTTGGGAAAAGGAATGGCTCAACGGGTAACCGATCAGCCCAAAATGTCTCATTATGCTTCTTCTTTATTGAGGAATAGACTAAAGGTATCGCCCCGCAGCCCAATACGCATGGCTTCCAGGGAGATCATTTCCGTAGGGGCTATATTACCCAGGTTTACATTGCAGCCCAGTAATTCTATAAAATAGAGCTGCTGTGCTTTTTGTGGGGCTTCCCAGAGGATCTTTTCCCCTGGTATCTGCGTAAGGATCTCCTGTACAAGCCCCTCGCGTACTTCACCGCTGCCACGGTAAATGCCCACATTGCCCGCCTCCCGGGCTTCGGCAATCACATAGGTAGCGCCGGCATTGAGCTCAGCCCGCATTAATTCTATCCATTTGTAGGGAGGAATAATGTGCGCAGCGTCCTTGCTTCCCACCTCACTGAGGATGGTGGCGTGCTTGGTAAGTTTTTCAATATACCCGCACTTTTCTGCATGGGGAATGGTAATGGAACCATCACTTACTTCGATATATTCAATGCCATAATCTTTACATACGGCGATGTAATCATTCAACTGGTTCCGCACCAGGAAAGCTTCAAATAAAGTACCGCCAAAATAGATGGGTACATTATAGGATTGATACACTTTTATTTTCTCGCGCAGGTTGGGAGTAACGAAGGAGGTACCAAATCCCAGCTTTACGATATCTACATGTGGCCCTGATACACTCATGAAATTATGTACTTCAGGAATACTGAGGCCCTTATCCATTACCATTGTAATCCCATTGGTACGGGGCTTAAGGTTTCTATCAGGAATTTGTGTGAGGTTGAAATTCATTCGCTGGATTTTACTATTACAATTTCTAAAGCCGCCGCAAAAATAGGGAAGAAAAAAGAGAAATGATGCAAGAGGTCATATACAGAATATTAGATAAAAGGCGTATGGGTTATAGTATTTGACCAACACAGGCGGTTTTTAACATCCTGTATTGATTAAAAATTCTTTACCCTTCAGAAAACTGCATCGGCTTGCCTGATCCTATTGAGGTTTGTTCTTCTTGTAGCGGGCTACCACATCCACTACCATCTGGTGTTGCAGGATAGCCGGATTCAGCTGTACCAGCTTTTTAACCATTTTGGGAGCAATATTCATTGCATTTTCCAACTGGAGAAGGGCTTCCTTGATCTTACCTAACGCAAAGTATACGCCGGCGAGATAAAAGAGAAACAATGGTTTCCCCTCGGTCATCTTAATGGCAGCCTTGACCTGTTCCAGGGCTTCTTCATAGAACTCGCCATTATAGAGGCAACGAATAAGCGCTTCCCAGCTGGATATATTACGGGGCCGCTGGCGTACTACATTGGAAAAATATTGAATGGCTTCTTTGTATTCGCCCATCTGCATTTTACACTCGCCCATCGCCATATTGTATTCAGGCTGCATGCGGTGTATCTGCAAGGCTGTATCGAGGTGTTTGATGGCTGTAGACCACTGGGCCTCGTTGATGTATGTGCAGGCCACCTTATAGTGGAGCTTGCTGTCTTCCACATTGAGGTGGGATGCCTTACGGTAGTAAAACCTGGCCTGAGCGAAGTTCTTCATCCGGTCGTAGCAATGGCCAATAGCTTCAAAGATCACATCTTCAGGCCTTGAGAGTTCAAGCACTTTTTCCAGTACTTCAATGGCATCTTTGTACTTGCGCATCCTGATATAGGCATCGCCCATATTACGGTAGGCGTAATCGAACTTTTCATCGATCACAATAGCATACTTATAGGCATCAATAGCTTTCTCGTAGAGTTTCAGGCCCTGAAAGGCAGCAGCCAGGTTGAACCAGGCAAGTTCACTGTAGGGATATTCTTCGATGATCTGCTGGTGCAGGCGGATACTTTCTTCGTTGCGCCCGGTAAAGTCGGTCCAGAAGCAGATCTTATAGAGTGCTTCCTCATTATTGGGCTCCTGCTCAAGGATGAGTTTGAGGCAATCAAATATTTTATCAAACTCTTCGTAGTCATCGTATACATCGGCCAGTTCAAAAAGCAATTCGATACGCTCCTGCCCTTCAAAGAGCTGGAGGGCATTTTCGAGTAAGGCTACGGCCTTTTCCTGCTGATCGAGGGCCAGGTAGGCATCAGTCTTTAAAATGTATAGGTTGATATCGTTGCTATCGAGCAGCTCGGCATGCTGCAATATCCGTAGGGCTTCCTGGTAATGGCGGGTAGCGATCAGGAGATCGGCCTTTTTGATGAGTAACATGGCCGAATAGGGATATTGTTCAATACCCAATTCAGCGGCTTCCAATGCCTGCTGCAGGTCTTCCCGGTCATCAAAGTAGTCTATGATGCGCTCAAAGGCCTCTTCGTCCAGGAAGGAGTGACTGCGGCCAGATTTGAGGTTCTGAAACTGCTTCACTAACTCCTTGAGCTCCTCGTTGTCATTGCGTGATGGATTGTCTCTCATGTAATTAAGTAAAGGTTTATGTAAAATAGCTTTTTCATGGATGCATACCAATTTTTTCTTATTGACAGGTGTGCATAAGTACTATTCAAAGGAACTGATTTTGAATAATTTAAAAGGGCCGTGCAACATTTGTTAAAATTGGAGTGTCGTTTTTATGGAATCTGTAACATTTGGGCATCCTTAATCGTTAAAGAGATACTAAACTTTGTGACAATCGGTTAAAGATTTCTAAAATTTTTTCAATATTTTTGCGTTAGTTATGAAGGCAAACTCTACTCTTAAATTAGACCACATGTTAAAAAAGACCCTCATCAGTTGTGCGATGATCGGGGCGGTTGCACTTGCTGCTGTAGCCAGCAGCGGTGGTGGTAAAAAGAAGTCTGAGGCGCCGCTAAAGCCCATCTACACACCTATCAGAACGACTAATGGCTTTACATTAAAAGCCGGTCCTTCCTACACAGGAAGCCATATTCTCAGCAGCGAACGTAGCAGGAATTTCATCACCTACAGTACGGTAGTCACTTACCAAAAAGGCAATACTGTTTATATATTGCCTCAGCAGGTGAAGAGTGCTATCAAACCTACGTTTAAGACCAATCTCAACCTTTTAGATCTTAAAATAAAGCTTCATAAGTAGGCTTTAGCATTAAAAGATCATTAAATTCAGGTTAATTCATCTTCTTGCTTTCGTCGTAAGTCAGCTCACGATAGCCACTTTTGGGTATGTCAAACCTGGAAGCAGGCACCGGATTGAGGTTGATCTTGGACACGGTGTATTTAATGGTGAGTTTTCCCTGTACCAGTTCATATTCGAGGGGTAACCCGTTGAGGTTTTTGAACTGGGAGTCATAGTCTTTATTCTCCGGGATTATTTCTGAAGTATAGTATACGGTAAAGGTGGTACCATCGGCCAGTTTTGCTTCGGCTTTGGTACAGTTGTATCCTGCAATAACTTTTGTCTCCTTCGTATCAGTAAATGTCATTCCATTGTACCGTTTATTCTTTTCAGTCCAATTATCGGACGACATCCTGATCAGTATTTTCTGGCCGCTTACTTCCCGCAAAATGACGGCTGTCCCAGCTTTGGAATCATGAATGGTTGTGGAAGAAAACAGGGCGCTAACCATTTCTGTGCGGCTCATGGAGCCTTTCAGGTATACGGTGGTCGTGGCGCCATCCAGGGCATCAGCCATTTTGGGCTCTTTGCTGCCGGATGAAATAGAAGCATCATATACGAGGGTCAGCTCAGAAACTTTCTTCTGCCCTACAGCAGTCAGCAGGAGGAGCAGGTTGAATGTGCAGAGAGCTATGTATTTTTTCATGTTAAGCCGGGTTGATGCGTTGACCTAAAGACGCGATAAGTAATGTGAACCGTTGCCTAAAATACCAACAACCAATCAATTTAAGATACTATTGGCTTGATTTTTAACGAAATACTTTGCAGGAAAGTATGAAAGTTGAAAAGTTGATGGGTTAACAGGTTGGAAACACAGTAAATCCATCCATAAAAAACCGGCTGGAAAGTACCAGCCGGTTATATATGTTGAACAATATTTCTATCCTTATAAACCAGTTAACTTTTCAACCTGTCAACTACTTCTTCCCGCCCTGCTGTTTTGCCTTGGCTTCGGCCATTTTCTTCTGTGTTTCCTGCATCTGCTCCAATCGCTCTGCCCACTTTGATTTTGCCTTGGGCTTTTTACGGGCCACTTCAATCTTTGCTACCAGTTTATCATGGTTGATGATATAGTTCTGTATCACAAACTGCAGGATCAGGGTAATAATGTTAGAGACCGTGTAATACCATGTTAAGGCCGCCGGCAGTTTATTGAACACAAACAACAGGATGAAAGGGAAAATATAAGGCATGTATTTCAATGCCGGGTTGCCCTGATCGGGTGTCGATGACATGTTGTAGAAAGAGATCAGGAAGCTGGTAAGACAGGCTGTAAGGGTAAACAAACTGATGTGGTTACCCAATCCCCATACTTCAAATGGGAACTTGAACAGAATATCATAAGAAGCCAGGTTATGCGCCCACAGGAATTCTTCACCCCGCAATGAAATGTTGGAGTTGAAGAAGCTATAGAGGGCAAAGAAGATAGGGATCTGTAACAAGCTGGGTAAACAACCGGCAAACTGATTAACTCCGGCCTCACGCATAAACTTCATTTGCTCCATAGCAAACTGCTGCTGATCAGGGTATTTTTCTTTCAGTTTAGCTAAATCAGGTTTTAATATTTTCATCTTGGCACTGGTGAGGTAGCCAGGATACATTAAGGGAGAAGTACCTAACCTGATAAACAGGGTCAGTAACAGGATTACGATACCCATGCTGCCCACGAAGCTGTGGAAAAAGTTAAATACGGGCATAACAATGTACTTGTTGATGGGCCGTACAAAAGCATACATATCCCTTCCCAGGTTGATGATCTTATCCATCTCGGGAACAGGCTGCGTCTTCAGTATGCGGTAATCGTTGGGGCCATAGTACAATTGCAATGGAACAAGGGCGTCGGCACCCAAGGGCAATTTTGCCTGGAGCGTAGTGGTTACATCGGCAATTCTATTGGTAGAATCAGCATGTCTTGACCACCTTACTTCGCCGGTAGTAAAGCCATTCTTCGCTGCCAGGGTAGTATTGAAGAATTGTTGTGATACGGCTATCCATTGTACCTGTTTGTCAAACTTCCTTTCAGACTTTGACATGATGTAATCAAAATCATTATCAGCGTAATAACAGATGTTGGATTGAAGACGCTCATACTTCACATCGCTTTCATGTTGAACGGGCTGGTTTTGCCAGGTAATGTTGAAAGCACCTTGCGTTAAGAGTTTATCTGCTCCGCCCATTTGTACATTCCAGTCGATGAGGTAATCGTTGGGCTTCAGTGTGAATTTGTGTATGAGTGTACCGTTGGGAAGGGGACGTTGAAAAGTGACTGTTTGGCTATTATCAGCATTCTTCACTATGTCTCCACCTAAGAAGTTCAGATCAGTCACCTGCATGGCCTGGTTGGGCGCAGCATTGATAGCGTATGATATTTTGTCGAAGGAAGTACCGTTCAATACAACCAGGTTGCTATCAACTGATTTATATTTCTTCAGTTCCACTTTACCGGGCTGACCACCCTTGGTAGTAAAAGTGACCTTAATAACTTCATTTTCGACGGTTACCAGTTTTTCCACTCCCTGCTCATTATTCAGGGTAGTATCATTACCCAGCACAGCTTTAATGGTAGCATCTTTTTGGGCTATAGCTGCCAGGGAATCCGCTGCCCTTTTAACCCTGGCAACAGAGTCTTCGTAATGCTGCCGCTGCCCCTGTAACTCATGCGAGTTTTTGGTGGATATAAACAGGTAAACGAATAATAATCCCGCCAGTAATACAAAGCCAATGATCGTATTGCGATCCATGTTCATTAGTACAAAATTTAGAGGAGGTGCAAAGATAGGGGGTTTCTGGTTGCTGGATATTGGTTTCTGATGCTGGTTTTGGCTTGCCAAAAAGGTTAACAGACTGGTAATAGGTCGGAAAAAGGCACAAAATATTACGGCCCGTTGCATAATAGTAAGTAGCTATTATTCAACGGGCCGCGTGAAAGCTGCGGTTTTTGTTATATCATTTCACTTTGCAGCAAAGGATTTTTGACGGCGCTTTTCTGGTCGGCGTATTCCTTGGCGGCTTTAATAAAGTGTACAAATAAAGGATGGGGATTCTCTACGGTGCTTTTTAATTCAGGATGGTATTGCACACCAATAAAGAATGGATGGCGGGGCAGCTCTACGATCTCTACCAGGCCGCTTTCGGGATTCTTGCCACTGGCTATCATGCCGGCTTCTTCAAATCGCGTAAGATATTGATTATTAAACTCCCAGCGATGCCTGTGGCGTTCCGTAATAACCTCCCGGCCATAGATCCGGCGGGCAAGACTGCCTTCGAGGGTATGGCAGGTATAGGAACCGAGACGCATGGTACCACCTTTGGCGGTAACCTTCTTCTGCTCTTCCATCAGGTCAATAACAGGATCGGGGGTATTGAGGTCCATTTCCGTAGAATGGGCCTTAGGCAATCCCAGGATATCACGTGCATATTCAATAACCGACATCTGCATGCCCAGACAAATACCAAAAAATGGCAGGTTGTTTTCGCGAGCATATTTGACAGCGACGATCTTTCCTTCCACACCGCGGTGTCCAAAGCCAGGGGCCACCAGCAAGCCATCCAGGTTGGCCAGTTTTTCGGCTACATTATCATCGGTAATGAATTCACTGTGTACATTGACTACCTGCACCTTGCATTCGTTAATGGCGCCTGCATGCACAAAGGCTTCGAGGATGGATTTATAGGCATCCTGCAGTTCAATATATTTTCCAATCAGGCCAATGGTAACCTGGCTCTTGGGGTATTTCAGCTTATCGAGGAACTCTTTCCAGCGATGGAGGTCTGGCTCATTTTGCAGGGTGATGTTGAGCTTTTTCATGCAAATGAGGTCCAGCTTTTCGCGCATCATGGCCAGGGGCACTTCATAAATGGTAGGCGCATCGGCTGCTTCTATTACAGCCTCCTGTTTCACATTACAGAAGAGGGCAATTTTGCGGCGCAGATCGGGCGACAGGGGTCTTTCGGTTCTGCAAACGATGATATCGGGGTGCACACCTTCCTGGCTCAGCATTTTCACACTGTGCTGGGTAGGCTTGGTTTTCAATTCTTTAGCAGCCTTCAAATAAGGAATGAGGGTGAGGTGTACTACCACAGTATCTTCCTCGGGCAACTCCCATTGCAACTGACGCAGGGCCTCAATGAAAGGCAGGCTTTCAATGTCACCTACGGTACCACCTAACTCAGTGATAATAACGTCGTATTCATTGTTTTTGCCCAGTGCGAGCATTCTGCGCTTGATCTCGTCGGTGATGTGCGGGATTACCTGCACGGTCTTTCCGAGGAAGGCGCCTTCGCGTTCTTTGTTAATAACTGTCTGATAGATACGGCCTGTAGTTACATTGTTGGCCTGTGTGGTAAAGATGTTCAGGAAACGCTCATAGTGTCCTAAATCCAGGTCTGTCTCTGCTCCATCTTCCGTTACATAGCACTCACCGTGCTCGTAGGGGTTAAGTGTACCCGGATCAACGTTGATGTAGGGGTCAAACTTCTGAATAGTTACCCTTAATCCTCTTGCCTGCAATAGCTTAGCTAATGATGCGGCAATAATCCCTTTTCCTAATGAAGAAGTTACGCCTCCTGTAACAAATATGTACTTGGCCATAATATATGGTTAAATCAGTTTACAATGTTAAGCGTTGAACATGGCTATAGGATCAGGTATAAAACAATAAGCCATACACACATCGTTGGTGGTCCCTGCCAAATGGATGGAACAGGGTTACTTCGATGTCTGCATTATCTGGCGTACTACTTTTTGCTTGATTATTGTACCAGTCCGGTTATGACCAGCGGAAAACCACGTTAGGGGAATACTATTTCCTGAAGGTCATGCAAAGATACAGCAATTTTCTGGCTGATAAAAATCACAAAATAGTAATGTGGAAAAACTGGGAAATGTTACAAAATTGTAAGGGGCCGAGGTGCTATTTTAGTCGAATAAGGGTAAAATTATTATTCCATTGCCAGGTAGTCTGGGCGGGCTGCTTTTTTTCAGCAGTAACAGTAGTTTGGGGTGGTAATGCCTGGGGCCGGGTACTTTTTGCGGTATGCAAAAAACCTATTGCCACAACTTCCACCAGTAAGACGAATAAAGTAAACCTCTCACTTTTCATAGTAAAATTGGATCTGGGAATTAAAGTAATTCTTAAACGAAGGAAGGCATTTTTTATTTCATATGCAAGTCTGGAGGCGGTTTTTATTGACATATTCGTATGAATACGCGGTTGGCAGCGATATTTTTACGAATAACAAATGGCTATTATGGGACGCATTTGCATGATACCGCAGATATCTATGGCCTGTATTATATTTAAGTATCTGAGGCCGGGCAAAAGAGGGTTTTCAGTAAGTTTTCTGTACTTTAGTTGCAGATAGCCCCAGCTACCCCTGTTGATTGATCCCCTTATATAATATTGTTCAAAATCATAGCCTGTGAATGAGCCCACCACTCATTTCATTAATTAACTGCTTAATTTTTCCGCATGAACAGGCGTGTATTTTTTCTTATTGGGTGCTTGATGGCTTATGCAAGCAGCTTCTCCCAAACCAAAGTATCAACAGCGCTCTCGCCTTCCAATAAAAGCAGGTATAAGGTTATTTATCCGGTGGCTGTTAAGAATGACCACCCTTCATTACTTCCTTTTTCGGGGATCGAGATCAGGGATATCCGTCCGGATACAACGAAACTGGGTTTCTATCGCTCTACGAAAGACAGGCATTCTTACAAATACCGGTTTGCCACGAATACAGCCGATGAGCTTACGGCCTTTCTGACGGATCATTTTCAGCAAAGCTTTACGCCTGGGTCCAATAATCGCCTGGTGATCTATATCAAGAAATTATGGTTGTCGGAATTCGATTCTGCAGAATTGAGTTTGCACAATACGCATGTGCGGAATGCCTGGCTCTACCTGAAAACGGAAATATATCTCCAATCACAGGATGCCTATTATCCCATTTACCGGTTTGATTCGGTGACTTATGCCCGGAAAAATAATGGCTACACCTCTGGCGGGTTTATCAGCACTACCCTATTGAATGCGCTGCAGGTACTTGACCGGACGGATTTTGCGAAAGTAATACAGAAAAGGAAGCTGGATCAGGCATCTGTCGATGCGTTCAATAACCTTGCAGTGGCCACCACTGCTTTCCCCAAGCCTGCAAAGGGAGTATATGTTTCTTTTGATGAATTCAAGAACGGACGTCCCTCCTGTACAGATTATGAAGTGCGGTTTGAATCCCTTGCCGATATTATCTATGTGAAAGCACCTGACGGGGTGGTTTATCCTAAAAGGAATGTATGGGGATTCAGTGATGGGGAAACTGTCTTTATCAGAATGGG
The DNA here is from genome assembly GCF_003555545.1 of Paraflavitalea soli. Taxonomy (GTDB): domain Bacteria; phylum Bacteroidota; class Bacteroidia; order Chitinophagales; family Chitinophagaceae; genus Paraflavitalea; species Paraflavitalea soli. The sequence continues at coordinate 3,996,842 of NZ_CP032157.1, forward strand.
CTCTAACTTCTTTCCCTTGTACAACCAGGAAAAGACCTGGGAATTCTATGGCACGGCTGCCATGGAGTTCAGGGCTCCCCGCATGCCCATTTTACCGGGAGCCGGATTGCCCATGATGATTGCTTCAGCAGGCGTTACAGAATTTACACAGTATGAAAAGCGACTGGTAAACTTACGAGCCTTCCAGGTTGATATGGAGAACGGGAAGTTTTATTAATCCTTCGCTATTTTATCGTAGCTCGCTACGATACCTTTAATAAGTGATGAGCTGAATCCCTGGTGCTCCATTTCATTGAGACCGGCGATGGTACATCCCTTGGGAGTGGTCACCTTATCAATTTCCTGTTCGGGGTGGGTACCTTTCTTCAGCAATAATTCTGCTGCCCCTTTTACAGTTTGTGCTGCAATAAGTGTGGCAGTAGCTGCATCAAAACCAATCTCAATACCGCCTTGTATATTGGCCCTGATGTAACGCATGGCATAAGCCGTACCACAGGCGCCTAATACGGTAGCTGCATCCATGAGTTTTTCGTCAATCCACACTACCCTGCCGAGCTGGTTGAAAAGATCTTCTGTGTAGCTTACCTGTTCTTTGTTGACTTCATGGGCTGCCAGGCAGGTCATGCTTTCCTGGATGGCAATGGCGGTATTGGGCATAGCCCTGATAACGGGAACTTTTTTACCTGCCGCTTTCAACAGCTGCTCAATAGTAATGCCGGTTACCACAGAGATCAATACGTGCTTTGCCGGATCGAGAGCCTCTTTGAGTTTGCCCAGCACATCATTGACCTGGAAGGGTTTTACAGCCAGGATAACGAGGTTGGCAAACCGTACGGCTTCTACATTGTCATCACCCACCAATACCCCTTTCTGCTCGAGTGCGTGCAAGGTTTTGACATTGCGTTTGGTAATGAGGATATGCTCAGGTTTTGAAAAACCACTATTGATCAATCCTTCTGCAATGGCGGTGCCAAGGTTTCCGCCTCCTATGATGGCAATCTTATTGTTCATGGGAAAAGAGTTTGGAATCAATAGTACTTACCAACAGCCAGGTAGTTGCGCACATAATCATCTACCCCGGCTTCCAGGGAATAAAAAGGTTTGGAATAACCAGCCTGGACGAGCTTGTGCATATTGGCTTCGGTAAAATACTGGTATTTATCACGAATGTCTTCGGGCATGTCGATGTACTGGATATTGGGCGCCTTGTCGAGGCCGGCGTAGGTCGACTTTACAAGGTCGTCAAAGCTGCGGGCCTTACCAGTACCTAAGTTATACAGGCCATTGGTCACCTTTGTTTGATGGCGGACAATGTATTGCTCCATGAGCCAGTAGCAAACATTGAGTACATCTTTCACATACACAAAATCACGTAATTGCTGACCATCTTTGAAGTCAGGTCGGTGTGATTTGAACAGTTTTACCAGGCCATCTTTTCGGATCTGGTTGAAGGAATGCCATATCACACTGGCCATACGACCCTTGTGGTATTCATTGGGACCGTATACATTGAAGAATTTCAGGCCTGCCCAGAAAGGAGGTTGTGCTGACTGCTGCAAAGCCCATTTATCAAATTCATTCTTCGACACACCATAGGGGTTCAGAGGCTTGAGCTGATACGGCACTTCGTGATCATCATTATAGCCCAATTCGCCAGCACCATAGGTAGCAGCAGATGATGCATATACCAAGGGCACCTGGCGTTGTACGCAATAATTCCACACTTTTTGAGAATACTCCACATTGAGTTTCTGGTGTACTGCATAATCAAACTCGGTGGTATCGGTACGGGCACCTATATGGAAAATGAAATCAACGGGTGCTGACTGTTGATCTAACCATTCAAAGAAAAGATCACGCTCCACTTTCTCTTTATACGTCTTGCCTTCGAGGTTGGGCACTTTGTCTATACGGCTGAATTCATCTACCAGGATCAGGTTGTTGAATCCATGCTCATTTAAAAAACCTGCCAGGCAACTACCTATAAATCCTGCTGCTCCGGTTACTACTATGGTTGATGCTTTGTTCATTTGTTCACTTTTATCAATATAATGCTACAAAGCGGTAGCCCCTATGGGGCTAAATACACGCTTGACCTGCATTGCGATAAAGCAATAGACGCCAGAAGGCACTACTGCTGATGATTCATTATTATAATGCACTCAGGGCCTGTTCGGAAGCTGTGCCTGCCAGCAGGTTTTCGATGGCAGTATCATACTTCTCTTTCCAGGATATGATATTACCCCAGTTCATACCATCTATTTCGATTGAACCATTGGTAACAAAACCAAGCTCTTCAAAAGGATGATCGCCCAGGAGTTTACGGAACGCTGCTACCTTAGCAGGCTTCACGCTCACCACTACCCTGCTCTGCGCCTCACCAAACCAATAACCATCTTTACGGATATCGCTATCGGAAGCTACTACATCCACACCGAGGTTTCCATGGAAACCTGATTCGAGTAAGGTGATAAACAATCCGCCTTCGCTTACATCATGAGCAGATTCGATAGCGCCAGCTTTGATGAGCTCGGCTATTTTTTGCTGCAGGGCAAACTCTTCATCGAGATTGAAATAAGGAGCAGGGCTGTACTCTACGCCTTTTATTTTGTGCAGGTATTCGGATGAATTGATATCGCCGCGGGCCTTACCCACCAGGAATACGACATCGCCTTCCGCTTTAAAATACATGGTCATTTTATCGTTGACACTGTCCAACAGCCCTACCATTCCAATGGTTGGTGTAGGGTATACGGCACCATCGGGATTTTGGTTGTAGAAGCTAACGTTGCCACCTGTAACAGGGGTATCGAATTTGGTACAGGCCTCGCCCATACCTTTAATGGCATGTACAAACTGATAATAGATCTCAGGATCATAAGGGTTACCAAAGTTGAGGCAATTGGTAACGCCCAGGGGCTGACCTCCACTGCAAACAATATTCCGTGCAGCTTCGGCCACGGCTATCATGGCTCCTTTATAAGGATCTGCAAATACATAGCGGCTGTTGCAGTCGGTCGTTAAAGCGAGCCCTTTGCCGGTAGGCTTACCAATCACAACAGCTGCATCGCTGGGTTGATTGGTGGAAGCATTGCCTGCTCCTACCATACTATCGTATTGTACATATACCCAGCGCTTGGAAGCAATATTGGGAATTGTAACGAGTTCTTCTGCTATAGCTTTGAGATCATCTGGTACGCTAATGGCAGCTGGATCGAACGCCTTGATCTTTTCCATGTATGCGGGTTCTTTGTACTCGCGTGTATACTGGGGAGCGCCGCCGCCCAAAACCAGCTCTTCAGCAGGCAATTCGGCTTCAAGCACACCATGCATGTAGAATTTCAGGAGGCCATCGCCGGTTACTTCACCGATGTTGGAGCAAGGGAGATCCCACTTTTCAAATACTTTTTTAACAGCCTCTTCTTTCCCTTTTTCTACAACCATGAGCATACGTTCCTGGCTTTCGCTGAGCAACAGTTCCCATGTTTTCATATTGGCCTGGCGGGTAGGGACTTTATCGAGGTCGATGCGCATGCCTACACCACCTTTGGCGCTCATTTCGGCAGTAGAGCAAATGATACCGGCAGCGCCCATATCCTGCATACCTACCACGGCACCGGTTTGAATAACTTCAAGGCAGGCTTCGAGGAGCTTCTTTTCCTGGAAAGGATCACCCACCTGAACGGCCGGGAGCTCCTGTGTACTTTCGGCAGTAATATCAGCTGATGCAAAAGAAGCACCGCCAATACCATCTTTACCGGTTGCTGACCCTACAAAGAATACCGGATTGCCAATACCTTCTGCTGTGGCGGAAACGGTCTCGCCATTTTTTACAATCCCTACGCTCATCGCGTTTACCAGGGGATTGGTATGGTAACGGCCTTCAAAGTATATCTCTCCACCCACAGTAGGTACGCCAAAGCAGTTACCATAATGGCCAATGCCGTGTACTACGCCTGAAAGAAGGTGTTGGGTTTTGGCATCTTTCAGGTTGCCAAAACGGAGAGAATTGAGGGAAGCCACAGGACGGGCGCCCATAGTGAAAATATCGCGGTGAATACCCCCTACCCCGGTAGCGGCGCCCTGAAAGGGCTCGATGGCGGAGGGGTGATTGTGTGATTCTATTTTAAATACTACGCCAAAACCGTCGCCAATGTCCATCAGACCGGCATTCTCTTCCCCGGCTTTAACCAGCATTTTTTTGCCTTCGCGAGGCAAGGTTTTTAACCATTTAATAGAGTTCTTATAACTACAATGTTCGCTCCACATGCCACTGAAAGCACAGAGTTCATTGAAGTTAGGAGTGCGGCCAAGTTTTTGTTTAATAAGCTCAAATTCGTCGGAAGTGAGGCGTAATTGCTGCGCTGTTTTAACTGTTATTTCCATGGTGCCGCAAAAGTACTATTGATTTCGGATTCCGGATTTAGGATTTGGTATTCTTTTGGTAAAAGGTTGATAAAAAGTAAGTTCCGGCGTTCTAAAAATGACTACAAAAGGCTGATTGACAGATTGGCTACTTTATTCCCCATGATATTTTAAGGAGCCGGGATGGCAGGAAAGGGGTACATTTATTGTTGTTTTACTATCCACTATGACTATTGCGTTTGTACATCGTAATAAGGCTTTTCTTCCTGAAATTGAGGCATATACACGCTTCTTTACGAATTTGGGAGTTGAATGTATTGCCATCACCAAAGAGGAAACGGACAGGCTTCGGCCGGAAGTAGAGTGGCGGATGATGGGTTTTGATGGTTCGAAGCCCAGAGCCGGGGTGGCTAAGATCCATGAATATGCTTCGGCATCGCTTCCGCCAGGCCGGTATTTCAAGAACCTGCGTAAATCGCTGTTTAATGCGCAGCCTGACTTCCGGTTGTTTTTGAATGAATATGTACGGAAGACCTTCAACTTCCGGGACAAAGTGCCTTTTGGCTACCGTGACATGGGCATCCCACCTGAGTGGTTGTTCTCTCCTACCCGCCCGGTGATGAAAGCCTATGACTTTGTATATGCGGGCAGCCTGGACAAATCCCGCAACCCGGAACGATTATTAGACCATTTCAGTATGGGGAGCATGAAAGGCAGAAGTCTTTTGCTGATCAGCCATCATTATGAAGGATTGCAGACGCAATATGCGGCGCATGAGAATATTGTATTCAAAGGCCCCTTTGAGCACCGGGAGATCAGGCATTATTTAAACAAAGCCCGGTTTGGAATCAATTACATTGCAGATAAGGAACCCTTCAATCAACAAACTTCCACTAAGTTCCTGGAATATCTGGCCTGCGGTCTGCCGGTGGTATCTACAGATTATCAATGGGTGCGGGACTTTCAGCATCAATATGGAGGTGATTATTTCTTTCTGTCACCCGACCTGTCCTCCATGGACTGGGAAAGCATTTGCGGGTTCAATTATTCAAGTCCTGATATGCGGCTTTGGACCTGGGAGCGGAAAATACGCGCTTCGGGAGTGCTGGAGTTCCTGAAAATGGAGAAAACTATAGGGGCGCTATAGGGAACCTACAGAGAACGTACAGAGAATGTCACCCATACCTTATCCATACATTACCCGGATATTACCCGTATTCCATCTATATACCTGCCCTATATCTCCCCTATCTCCGGCATAGCTCCGGAAGGGTTCTGGCATATCGCACTCCTATAACACTCAGGTAATAGACCTATCACACTTAGCTCAAAGGCAAGTCTTAATCCGGCAGGTCTTGCTGAAGCGTATCCGTGTATTCATCGATAATGACATCGATGCTGAATTTCCGGATAACAAGGGAGCGCCCATTTTTCCCCATCCGGGCCCGTTCTTCGGGTGAGAGGTTGATCATTTTCTCCATTTTATCGGCCAGGTCAAAAGGATCGTGCCGGTTACAGATATAGCCGGTAGAATTATTCAGCACCACTTCTTTGCATCCCCGGTTCATGGAGGTAATAACAGGTAATTCCATAGCGGCAGCCTCCATCAGGCAACGGGGAATCCCTTCATTGTAGAAAGAGGGGAATACAAAACAATCGGCCCTTACCAGAAAGGGACGCACATCTTTGGCAAAACCGCCATAATGGATCAGCCCTTCTTTTTCCCAGCGGGCAAGTTCTTCGTGACTGATGGAATCGGGGTGATGGTTCTCAAAAAAGCCTATGAGCTCAAAACGTACATCGTAGTTTTTCTTCTTCAGGATACGGGCGGCATCAGCATACAGACCAATACCCTTGCTTCTCAACAACCGGGTACTCATGAGAAAGGTAAATGTTTTACTGCTGCTGCGGGGGGTGCTGAAGGGAGCAAAGTAACTTGTATTGATGCCTTCGCCTGGCAACACTTTCACTTTTTCAATGTTCACTATTTTTTCATCAATAAACACACGAGCATCCTCGTTATTGAGGAACCATACCTCACGTGCTTTGCGCAGCGACTTTTTATACAGCAAACGCATGAGTTGGTAGAGCCAGTTAGTTTTGGCAAAGGCATACCCCAGCCCGGTAATAACAGCTACAGAAGGGATATCGTTGGCAGCAGCGGCCAGTGAACCATAAATATTGGGTTTGGCTACGTAATGAAAAATGAAATCGGGCTTGTGGCGCCGGTACAGTTGCTTCAATTGCCTGTAAAAAGAAAGGTCGTGAAAGGGATTTTTTGTTTTGTTGTCGAAGTTCAGTGGCACAAAACGGCAGCCATTCTCACGAAGCAGGGAAGAATAGTCATCATCGGGCGCCATCACGATCACTTCATACCCCTGTGTAAGGAGATTATTAATAACATCCAGCCGGAAATTATAGACCGACCAGGCACTGTTGGATACGAAGGCGATGCAACTTTTATGTGACACTGCGATTCGGGACATTGGCAAATATTGTATCAAATGTATAGATTTGATTGCAAATGCCATAAACAGGATATCTTGCCCATGATCTTTACGTTACTATTTTTCTTACTGTTTACTTTCCTGATTGTCCGGCTCACCCGGCATTCAGCTTCGGGTTTTACCAAAGCAGAAGTGCTGCTCAGCTTTGGTTTTAAGGTATTAATGGCCTGTGCCTATGGTTATGTTTTCCTGCATTATTATGGAGGTGATGATACCTGGCAGCTCAATGTGGCCGGGCAGCATGAGCACGCGCTATTGATGAAGGATCCCGGTGAATTCTTTTGGGAGATCACACCCGCAACGGCCTGGCGCAATGCGAATGGCAACGGCTGGCTGGCATTCCGCCTGTACCTGGCGGACCTGGAATATAGCCTGATCGCTAAGTCCCTGGGCATTTTCAATATCCTGAGCCGGGGAAATTATTATACGAATGCGGTCTTTTTCAGCTTCTTTACTTTCTGGGGGCATTACTGGCTATTTACCTTGCTGACAGGGTTGTTTCCGCAAAAAAGAAAGGTATTGCTGCTGCTAATCTTCTTCTTTCCACCGGTGGTGTTCTGGTTAAGCGGTATCCGGGCTGATGGGTTGCTACTAATGTTCCTGTCGTTATTATTGTTACAAACCTGGAAGTGGCTGTACCTGGCTCAAAAGAAGTCGCTGGTCTACATATGCCTTGGCCTGGCTGGTATACTTATATTGAGGGATGTGATGGTATTGCTACTACTGCCGGGGCTGGCCGGCTGGTATGTGGCTGTAAGGTATCGGCGAAGTCCACCGGTCGTATTGGGGATCGTGTATGGCATATCTATTCTGCTTTTTTTTACCAGTGCTTATGTGCCTGGCGTTCCTAACCTACCCTCGGTAGTGATTGAGCGCCAGCAGGAATTCCTGGCGCTGAAGGGCAATACGCGGTTTGCGCTCACCCCGCTGGAGCCTGGCCCAGGCAGTTTTATTAAAGTACTGCCGCAAGCGGTGAGTAATACCTTCCTGCGCCCATTTTTGTGGGAAGCCCGGGGGATGCTGCAGGTGATGGCAGCGGTGGAGCTGCTGTTGTTCTGGGGATTGGCGGTCCTGGTGCTGGTGCGGGGTAAAAAAGGCAATTCTTCTGAGCAATCCCGTTCCCTGATATGGGTCATGTTGTGCTTCAGCTTATCGCTCTATCTTTTTATAGGTTATGTCACCCCTTTTCCAGGGGCTATTGTGCGGTATAAGATCATTCCGGAACTGCTTTTATTGGCCTTACTGGTTATCCGGATCCCTTTTAATTTATCATGGTCGGGCAGGCGTCGTTAAGGGGTTGTTAATGAGTTAAATTAGTAAAAAGAAAAATATTTAATTTAAGCAGGATTTTAGGGAAATTTTTAGTGGTTCATTCAATAGAAGTATAGCTTTTCCCACATTTTATTTAAAAAAACGCACATTGAACCCAAAAAGTTTTTTATCCACTCCATTTATTGTTTATTTGCACAACACGCAAAAAATTAAGAAATGGAATCATTACGCTTTAAAGCTATCAATGACCTGACACATTCCAACGGTACAGCCGTTGAGGGGTCTGCCAAAATTACCGGCATCTTCGGGGAGAATGTATTTACTCTTAAAACAGCCCGTGAATTTTTAAGTGATGAGGCTTATAAGAGTCTGCTGACGTCTATCAAGGGTGGTAAGAAAATTGACAGGGCTATGGCCAACCAGATCTCTGCCGGTTTACGCCAATGGGCTGAAAGCAAAGGAGTTACTCACTATACACACTGGTTCCAACCTTTAACAGGTACGACTGCTGAAAAACATGACTCTTTCTTCACTTTGAAAGGCGATGGCAGTGCCCTCGAAACCTTTGATGGTGATGCGCTTATACAACAGGAACCTGATGCATCTTCTTTCCCTAACGGTGGTATCCGTGCTACTTTCGAAGCACGTGGTTACACTGCCTGGGATCCTTCTTCCCCTCCCTTTATCATGGAGATCGGCGAAGGTAAAACGCTGTGTATCCCTACGATCTTCGTTTCTTATACGGGTGAAACACTGGATTATAAAGCACCGTTGCTGAAGTCTCTGGAAGCCCTGAATAAATCGGCTGTTGAGGTGTGCAACTATTTCGATAAGAATATTAACAAAGTAACTGCTACTTTGGGTTGGGAGCAAGAATATTTCATAGTTGACGAAGCTATGTTCAACGCCCGCCCTGACCTAGTGATGAGCGGCCGTACTGTATTTGGTCATGCGCCTGCGAAAGGCCAACAGCTGGAAGACCACTATTTCGGGTCTATTCCTGAAAGGGTGTATGCTTTCATGCGTGATTATGAAACTGAATCTTACAAACTAGGTATTCCTTTACGTACGCGTCATAATGAAGTAGCACCTGCACAGTTTGAGTGCGCTCCTATCTTTGAAGAGGTGAGTGTAGCTGTTGACCACAACACGCTGCTGATGGACATCATGGACCGTGTGGCCCGCCGTCATAAACTGCGCGCCCTGTTTCATGAAAAGCCATTTGCCGGCATCAATGGTAGCGGTAAGCACAATAACTGGAGCATGGCTACGGATACAGGTGTAAACCTGCTGGCTCCCGGTAAAACACCGAAGACGAACCTGATGTTCCTGACCTTCTTTGTTAATACCATCAAGGCAGTACATGATTATTCTGAAATTTTAAGAGCATCTATCGCTTCTGCTGGTAATGATCACCGCCTGGGCGCTAATGAAGCTCCTCCTGCTATTATCTCTGTATTCATTGGTCAATACCTGAGCAAGGTGCTGGCTGATGTGAAAGAAAGAGTTGGTGGTAAGTTTGACGAGCAGGATGAAGCTATCCTGAAGCTGGATCTGCACCGCAGCATTCCTGAACTGCTGCTCGACAATACTGACCGTAACCGTACTTCTCCTTTTGCCTTTACCGGTAATAAGTTTGAGTTCCGTGCGGTAGGTTCCGGTGCGAATTGCGCGAACGCGATGACCACACTGAACAGCATCATGGCAGCTACCCTGAAGCAATTCAAGAAAGATGTAGATACGCTGATCGACAAAGGCGAGAAGAAAGAGATCGCCATCATGCACGTGATCCGTGAGTATATCGTAGCCAGCGAGAAGGTGTTGTTTGAAGGTGACGGTTATAGCGATGAGTGGCATCATGAAGCTGAAAGACGCGGTTTGCCCAATGTACGTACCACGCCGCTGGCGCTGGATGCAATGGTTACTGACAGCTCCAAGCACCTGTTTGAGCAACTGAACGTATTGAACCACGTTGAGCTGGAAGCACGTCATGAGATCGAGCTGGAGAAGTACATCAAGCGCGTACAGATCGAAGCCCGTATCATGGGTGAGCTTTGCACCAGCCATGTATTGCCTGCTGCTATCAAGTATCAGAATACATTGATCGAGAATATCAAGGGTCTGAAAGAGATCGGTCTGAAAGAAGAGGCTTATGCCAACCAAAAGCAGATCGTTGCGAAGATCTCTGAGCATATCAGCAAAGTAAGTGACCTGGTAGAAAAAATGATCCAGGCGCGAAAGACAGCCAATGCCATGACTGATTCCCGTACCAAGGCCATCGCTTACCAAAGCCAAGTAAAAGATGCGTTCTTTGATGATATCCGTTACAGCGTTGATAAGCTGGAACTGCTGGTAGCTGATGACTACTGGGCACTGCCTAAATACCGCGAAATGTTATTCCTGAGGTAAAAGGTAGCAAGACATCGAGGCAAAAGGCAACAGGTCTTTGTTTCGATGGACCATCCGCTTTTTTATCGATTATAATATTAAAGAAGGTACACTGACATGACAAGCAAAAGAGCCCCTTCCCGGTTACGGGAGGGGTTCTTTATTTTAGTGCAGGCCGGTAGCTTAAAGTATAGGCCTACCGTTAGTAAGGGCAAGTCTAATTATGTTGGGGTATATAATCTTTGGTGTATAGAATACATGATATAAAGTGGGAAAAGAAATACACTACCTAAATGATTGAATAGACAACTGATGAATTTTATTGCGGATGCCTATGAATAAAAGATCAACAAGAGTAGCACTTTTGCAGGTTATGGCTGGGGACTGTGTACTGAGTAAATTATTTGTGCAGGGGATTCTACAGTTTATATGCAGATTGGGGAGCCCTTACTGGTTGCAGGTTTGAGGTAGTTTTTTTTCTATGCCGGAACAGGCCAAAACATGCCCGGATCAGTTCAAAATACTAAAATAAATGTGCATTTCTGCTATGGTATGCACAATAAGTTCACAAACGATCTTTTTTTACATATTATAAATCCTTTAGGCATGATTGTTCGTATCTATACCCATAGGATAAGGTTTAATGGTTAACGCATATGAATGGGAGCACCCCCGCCTTTTATTGGGCGGGGATTTTTTTTTACCCCATCCGAACCACTTGGTCAACCGAAAACAGTTCTTATCAAAGAATGTAGACGGCTTTTTTAGGATCAAAGTAATAACGTGCAACCAAGCTTATCATTTCTTTTATCGGGGCACCACAAGCCCTGCGATCTATTTCTCCAAGAATATTATATATTTAATTAAACTCATACCTACCTTAGTGAGCAGCAAGAAACCGGTCCTGCCTGTTTGGTAGTAATGTTGTGATCTTAGCAGCCTCTATTTGTTTTAAAACTGCTGTAACCCGATGCACTGGTGTGTATCTAACAATTTAATTATATCTGCAACAAGCAATCATAGATTTAGAACTTTATGCAACTTTCTTTAATCTAAGTGATTATACAGGAAATCCTTTACCGGAATTTCTCGTATATCCCTATAGGGCTATTTAAATGCTCACCAGCATGGAAGCGTATGTAACACACCTTTTGTCAGACATTCTGGAAGCCGAACGGCCGGATCAGCCAACACTCAACTATGTTTACCCTGAATTTGTGGAAGACTTCCCTGAAGAATATGATCGGTGGCCGGAGAATGACCCCTTGTATACTTTTGGGTATTACTGTGGTCTTAAGCAGGAGGTCTTTCCACCAGCCCATATGTTGAGCAGCTTGCAAATGGAAAGGTTGTGTTATGCCTTTAGCAAAATGATGTTTACCTGGAATCTGGACACCGATATTCCGGATGATGTGCCGCTGAGCAAGAAGTATCAGCTACTGGTCAGTACATTGGATATGAAGACTGAGGTCAACAATACCATTCTTACCACCTTTGAACTGTGCAGTTATGACCCTCCCTCCTGCCCTTTGGGTGAATATTGCACCTGCAAAGAATTTATCCAGGATGATGCGCTGGAAAATATTGATGATTATCTACATGGAGAATAAATAAAAACCGGAAGCTGATGTATCAGACTTCCGGTCTTTGGATATCGGTTTCACTTATTGGTATAGTCCATAGGAATATTTTATACCTCCTGCTAAGAGGTGGATCGTGCCAAGTGATCATCAATGGCCTGCCCCACTATATGGCTTAACTCACTTTCCTTCTGCGTATCCATGTGCACCCATACATTCTCACCGTGTAGTTCCCGCTTCTGAATCCTTATTTCCGGGAATGCATCGTAGGGACCTTCCGGGTGATTCTTAAAGCGTATGTTGCTGATGATATAGTAAGGGGTTGAATGATGGGGTGTGACATTTCCAGTAAGCTCAATGGAAATGTTTTTTTCCTTAAAAGGATACTTAAAATTAATGCTGAATGATTGTTTCATAGCCTGGCTGTTTAGTTAACAATGCTGTTCTACAACCATAGTTATTCAATGCCTGTGCCACTTGTGTAGGAATTGGCATTAAATAATTATTTAAACTTTGACAATCAGCGTCTTCGATAACAGCCTTTTGGGATGGCTTTAACAATTAGGGGAACTGTGTATTGGATTGTACTATGAAATATACCTATGTGTAGATTAATGTTATATATATCTGCGCAGTTTCTACAAGTATTGCCTTCTATGAAACTTGATGTGTATCATAAAACTGTCCGGGCTTCGTATCAGAAGATCTTCTCGGTCTCCACTACTTTTCTCTGGATCATTATTTTCTTAGCTACAGATTGTTCATTGTCATCTATACCAAGGACATCACCAATCTGTTTCAACAACAATTCTTCTTCACTTGTCAATATATTATCGCTGAGTAATAATTCAGCACACCAGGAGTAAAGGGCCAATTCATTTACTGGATTGATCTGTTCTATTAAAAACTGTAGGTATTGTTGTTCATGTGTAATGGTCGGGCGGTAATCCTTGTAACTAATCATTTCATCTTTAAAATTCAGTTCTTTGTTGAGTCCAGCTGTCACGAGTTTATCGGCTACAATATCCAATTCTTTATCAGCCAGTTCACCGTCTTTAAGAATGCAATGAAAAAATAAATGGCACAAAGCCTGATCCTGTGTTTTAATCTCTGTAGTGTACATAAGTCTTGTTTAAGGGCTATGCTTCAACTTTGGTGCCATGGGCTGGAGATAATTGGCGAAGCCCGGAGCATAGGGCGCCAGGTGGCGGCAAATGCTACGGGCTTCTTTACGCAGGTTTCAGAGCTAAGCCTGTTTTCACAGGAAAAGGTTTAATACAATGCTTTATTATAATCCCATTAGTGTTTATTACGTAAAATCATCCTTACAAAAACACGCACAGATCCGCATCGTTATACCTTTCAGTACTCTACCGACCTCACTGTTTGTTTCAATAACAGTGGATTTCATTAACGGCATCGGGCATTATATTATTATATCAATGCTGCAATGATTTGTCTTTTTACTGGTATCCGGTATATACCAGGTGATAGCTTCGGGCTATATTCCGGGAATGTGTATCTTTTTACCCGTCGGCAGACCAATAAAAGTGGTGCTCATGGCTACCCAAAAAGAAAATCCCGTCTTTCGACGGGACCTCTTTCACCATTCATTCAATGAAAATTAAACCACCTTGTATTACCTAAGCACTTTTTGCATCCATTTTATTTCGCCGGCAGCAACTTCCACTACAAACAACCCTTTATTCAATTGACCGAGGCCGGTAAGGGAGAATTTATTGCTGCCAGCCTGGCCGGTATACATCTGAGTTTTTACAGTGCGGCCGTTCATATCCATCAGCTTCACAGTTATAGGGGAAGTTTTGGGCAGGATCAATGTTACATCCAGCGTTTCCACAAAAGGGTTGGGGTATACGCTGGCTGTGATCTGCTGTCCGGCAGTTGTTTTTACCGTTATCATATTGGTGTATTCGGTGCGACCGTTGAGGTCCACCATCAGTAACCGGAAATAGAGTGTATTAGCTGTTATTTTGGTAAAGCGGAACTGGTAGTTGACACGTTCTACGCTATTCCCTTTGGCAGCTACTTCACCTGCCTTTGTAAAGGAAAGTCCATCGGTGCTATACTCTACATCGAATTTTTTACCGTTGATCTCTGTGAGGGTATACCAGGTAAGGTTTACGGCATTGTCATAATAATTTCCTTTGAGGGAGGAGACCACCATGGGGAGCAGGGTGGCGCAGGAAACATCGGGGTTACCGGCTCCGCCGGCATACCCGGTAGTATCGTCTGCAGTCATGGCAGCATTGTATTGTGTATTGGTGACACCTGTAGCCATGTTCTGATTAAGGGATAATTTTTCAGAGGCGCTTTTACCGGTAAGGGTGCCGTTATTGGCAAAGCCGCCAGCTACATGCAATTTACCATTACCACTGACAGCCGCATTGTTGGTGAAAGCACCGCTTACACGCAGTTGGGCATTGGTACGGGTCATTTTAATACCGCTGCCGGTACCCAGTTGTAAAGAGCCACCGAACCAGAAAAGGCCCTCATTACGCACGTACATGGTACCATTGATCGCATTCTTAAACACCATGGTGTACAGGTTAATGATAGAATCGGCGCCTGAGTTCATATTATTGTTGGTACCCAGGAAAACAGCCTGCCATTGATTTTTAAGGTAGCCTTTGGGTGCAAAATCGCCTTTTACAGTCAATCTTCCGCGATTGTCAATTTTACTGCCTACATCGGTAATGAGGTTCTGAATAGTAAGGATACCGCTGTTGTTGAGGGTAGCACCATTTTGCAGGGTGACATTCTGGTTGAAATTCATGCTGCCGCATGAAGTGTTGGTAATTGTGATGGCATTTCCAATAGTGGGACTGCTGGACCAGGTTGCTGTACCAAAGTTACTGAGGGAAAAACCATTGCTTAAGGTCAGGCCACCGGTACCAAAGATGGCGGTACCGCTCTTATCAACGGTGATGGCAGAAGCCAGATTATTGGCATTACCTGGCTTGAAGGTGCCACCTGCCTTAACTTCTATAATTGATCCACTGTTACCATCAAAATCACCGGTGAAATTACCACCGCTCACTATTACCATTTTAGCGCCATTGTTGAGTTTGATGTTGCCGGAGACGTTGGTTGAAATACAAACTACATTGCCATTGGCATAAACACCAGGAGCGTTGGACACACTACCTGCGGGGCATTGTGCGGCTACGGGCTGGAAGGTGATGATCGTAAGAATAAAGATCAGCAAACTGCTGATAAAGGGTTTAGGGTACAGATGCTTCATATTCGTTGGTCGGGTTGTTGGCATGTAGATGACCAACAGTGCGCCAAACCAATGAACAGGCTACAATACTGTTATGAAAACAGGTTAACAATAAGGTATAATCCGATAGCTTTCACCCACTTATGAATAGAAGAATTTGCTACAAAAGTTTTTCCAATGACTTATATAAGGCACAAAAAAGAGCGATAAACTTTCCCACGGACGGAAAAGAGCTCCAAATAGGGACAGATGAGAGAATTATTTAATGATGGCAGCCGCCTGTGGGGCCTTGGGAAGTACTCCATCCTTTACCATAATGTCGACAATCTCAGCACCGCCTTTCAGGTTGGCGTGCAGGTAGTCGGTAAAGGAGGAATTGTCTTTAATGGTATTGCTGTAATCATGCACAGGATAGCCTGTAGCAGCCTCTATTTTTTGTTTGAAGACGTCAAGCCCTTTAACGGTGTAGGTAGGGAAAATAGGCGCTATTACAAACTGTACGTTGATATTCCTGGCGCGGCAATAATCGGCCAACGCTTTCAGGTCCTGTACATGTTTATCGGGCGTTTTAAACTCCACGCTGCGGTGCGGCGCCTGATCGATGAGGTCCTGGGTAATGGTGTGGTCGAAATACCAGTCATTATCCAGTTTATTGCGATAGTACATGGCCCGTTGGAATACTTCATTGTTGAAGCGGTAAATATGGGAAAACTGGGCATAGTTCCAGGTTTCCTTGTTCTTATTTTTCAGGACTGAATCGATCCTTTTGGAATAAGGCATATAGGTAGTAAAGCCTGGCAGGAGTTTATCGTCGGACATTTCGACGATGGTGGTTTCTACGAGAACGGTCTTTACATTGGGGTACCTGTCGAGGTAGTCTTCTGTGAGTACGGTGGCTATTTCACAGGGCATGCTATAATAGCAAAGGCTGAAGGTAGTGAGGCCAGTAGCCTTTTCTACGCTGGGCTGGTAAAAATTGAGGCCACGGGAATTACCTACTATCAGGATATCGGCCTGGCTTCCGCCGCGGTACATACGGGAATAGCGGAACTGGCTTTGGGTGATCTGTTGCTGGAATATCCAACCAAGGAGGCGGTCGCCAACAAACAAGATGGCTAAAAATGCCAGGATCCAAATTGCTTTCTTCATGGTTCGCTATTCAGGTTAAAACTGGAAATATATAAATGAGTTGGCAGAGAAGGTTCCGAACAGGGCGATCAGCCATAGAACGGACACAAAGAGTGCTATGCGCAATGCGGGACGGCGCAACTGTGTTACATTCCATGACATACGCTGGTTGGTGATCTCTACAGACAACATGATAAACAATAATAAGAAGCCTTTCAATACCTGGTATTTACTTAGCACACTGTACCAGGTGAAGTCTTCGAAAGACAAGATGCGACCAATAATGGTGTTGGCAACGGTGAAACTGGAATGGCCCATGCTGCCTGACCGGAAGTAGATCCAGGCCAGGACGGTCAATATATACACGACTAGGATACAAATGGCAGAGTTGATGAAAGCGGGCATGCGCACCAGCTGAACGAATTTGCGCCAGATGGGGGTGGTGAACCGCTGGAGAATAAGGTATATACCATGCAGGAAACCCCAGAATATGAAGGCGAGGTTGGCGCCATGCCACAGCCCTCCCAGCAGCATGGTGATCATGTTGTTTTTGTAGGTGTTGAGTTTACCCTTCCTGTTGCCTCCAAGAGGGATGTAAAGGTAATCACGCAACCAGCTGGACAGGGAGATATGCCAACGTGTCCAGAATTCGCTGAAGCTTTGTGAGAAATAAGGTGTTTTGAAATTCTCCACAAAGCGATAACCCATGATGCGGGCCAGGCCTATGGCGATATCGGAATAGCCGGAGAAATCACAATAGATCTGAAAGGAATAAAATACGACTCCTACCAACAGGTGGGAGGAGGAGAATTTGGAAGGATCGGCCCAACACTGGTCTACAAAGGGAGCCAGGGAATCGGCAATGGCTACTTTTTTGAAAAAGCCCCAAAGTATACGGCCCATGCCGGAGTTGAAATTGTCCCAATCAAATTTCTTATCGGTATTCATCTGTGGCAACAGGTCGCGGGCCCTCACGATGGGACCGGCCACCAATTGCGGGAAGAGGGCAATAAAGGCTGCAAACTTGAGCATGTTGCGCTCCACGGGTATTTCGCGGCGGTAAATATCAATGGTGTAGGACAAGCTCTGGAAGGTATAGAAAGAGATACCTATGGGCAGCATGATCTGCAGGGTGCTGACGGAGGGCTGGAACCCAAAGGCATGCATCATGCTGACAAAGGAATCGATAAAGAAGTTGAAATATTTGAAGAACCCCAGGAAACCGAGGTTCATGATCATGCTAAAGATGAGGTAGGTACGGCGTTTGCGTTTTTCCTCGGTGGCTCCGATGAGTTTACCGAAGTTGTAATCCATGAAGGTGGAGATCATGATGAGGGTGAGAAAGCGCCAATCCCACCAGCCATAAAACACATAGCTGGCCAATAAGATCCACCACAGGCGTACTTTTCCTTTAGTAAGAAAGTAAACCGGGAAAAAGATGCCACTGAATATTAAGAATGTAATGCTGTTGAATACCATCCTGGCTTAGCTTAAGGGTATAATAGTGAAAACCGGGGCAAAGTAAAGCAAATCAGTCCATAACCGGAAGGGCCAGGATATGAGCAAGCTTATTGCCCCCTGAAAATTACCCAGTTAAACGTCAAAATAAGAAAATTTATTATAATTAGGGCAACAAGGGGTACAGGCATTGAGGGCAGGGAGGATTATGCAGAGGGGGGATTCCCCGTTTTGGGGAATCAGGCCATTTTCAGGCGTTCGTGCACCCATTTAAGGGCAATGTCCAACTGCTCGCGCATGGTGAGCCTGGAATTATCAAGCAGGAGGGCATCTTCTGCCTGCCGGAGGGGGCTTACCTCGCGGTGTGAATCGATGTAATCCCGCATTTCGAGGTTAGCCTTTACTTCTTCAATGGTAATGTTGGGGTTTTTCTCGTAGAGTTCTCTGAAGCGGCGCTCCACCCGGATGGCATTATCAGCGGTCATGAATATCTTTAATTCTGCATCGGGGAATACGACGGTACCGATATCGCGTCCATCCATGACGATACCTTTTTTCTGGCCCATGTCCTGCTGCTGTCTGACGGCAAACTGACGCACTTCCTTGATAGCAGCTACTTCACTTACTTTTTCGGCCACTACCAGGTCACGGATCACATACTCCACATTTTCTCCATTGAGGTAAATTTCGCTTTGTCCATTCTTGTGGTTAGAAAGGAATTCGAGGTTTATTTTCGTCAAGGCATCCTCTACGGCCTTGTGCTTTGTCCAATCGAGGTGATTGCGCAGGAAATAAAGGGTAATAGCGCGGTACATGGCGCCACTGTCAATATATACATAGCCCAGTTCGCGTGCCAATTGTTTTGCAAGGGTACTTTTGCCGCATGACGACCAGCCGTCGATGGTAATGATGATCTTTTTTTCCATGGTGAACTGTGCAAAACTAAGAAAAAAGTTAATGCCGCTCCACACAGGTAGAACGGCATTAATAATGTAGTGGGGACGATTCCGGACCTACTACGCGTAAGTCACCTTGTTATCATAAGCATTGGATTTTCCATTGTCTGTAAGGGGGAATTGGCATTGCGAAAATACCCTGACCAGTTACAGCATATAAAACAGAGGGACTTATTGTATTAACGGGTTTTCATATCCATTAGTGTATGATCGAGATCAAGAAAAAGGCAACCAGGCAAAAAGGCATCAATGCAATGAAGTCTTTAGATCAGGGTGAGCCGCCCTTAAAGGGTGAGCCGCCCTTTAGGCGCCTTCGACAGGCTCAGGCTGACATCCGTTAAGGCTTCGACAAGCTATGACAAGGTAAGAAAAAACCCCTCCGCGTGGGAGGGGTTTGAGTATTTAGACTGTGACGTACTTAGGACGCTTCAGACTTTTCTTTAGTAGGTTCCTTGAGGGAGAACTGTATCTTGGTTTTCTCCTTATCAAGGTCAGCGATCATGATATCACCTTGCTTGATGTGCAGGTTGAGTATCTCTTCTGCGAGGGGATCTTCCAGGTATTTCTGAATCGCCCTATGCAGGGGACGTGCACCAAACTGCTGATCATATCCTTTTTCAGCGATGAAGTTTTTGGCTTCTTCGGTGAGTTCAAGGCTGAATCCAAGGCTCAACAGTCTCTTCATGACACCCTTCATCAGGATATCGATGATGAGGAAGATATGCTCCTTGGTGAGGCTATTGAAGATCACTACATCATCGATACGGTTGAGGAACTCGGGAGAGAAGGTCCGTTTGAGGGCCTTTTCTATGACTGCTTTGTTGTTCTCTTCTGAATTCTGTGTACGTGATGCGGTGGCAAACCCTACTCCATCACCAAAGTCTTTCAACTGGCGTACGCCAATGTTGGAGGTCATGATGATGAGTGTATTCTTGAAGTCTACTTTTCTGCCCAGGCCATCGGTCAATTGTCCATCGTCGAGTACCTGTAACAGGATATTGTAGATATCGGGGTGTGCTTTTTCAATTTCATCGAGCAGGATCACAGAATATGGTTTACGACGAACACGCTCGGTAAGCTGACCGCCTTCTTCATATCCAACATATCCGGGAGGAGCACCAATCAACCGGCTTACGGTGAATTTCTCCATGTATTCACTCATATCGATGCGGATGAGTGCATCTTCTGAATCGAACATGTACCGTGCCAGGGCTCTGGCCAACTCGGTTTTACCAACGCCGGTAGGACCCAGGAAGATAAAGGTACCGATGGGCTTCTTAGGATCTTTCAACCCTACCCTGTTGCGCTGGATAGCTTTCACTACTTTGGTGATGGCATCATTTTGTCCTACGACCACATTGCTCATGTCGATGGTCATGTTCCGTAACTTCTCTGTTTCGGCCTGCACCATTCTCTTGACAGGTATACCGGTCATCATACTGACGACTTCGGCAATTGCCTCTTCATCTATGGGATAGCGTTTGTGCTTGCTTTCTTCTTCCCAGCTTGCTTTGGCTTTTTCCAGCTCTTCCTGTAACCGTTTTTCGGTATCACGGAGGGAGGCAGCTTCTTCAAACTTCTGGCTCTTGACTACCTTGTTCTTCTCTACTTTCACATCCTCGATCTTTTTTTCGAGATCCAGGATCTCCTTGGGCACATTAATGTTCTTCAGGTGCACGCGGGCTCCTACTTCATCCATTACGTCGATAGCCTTGTCGGGCAACAGACGGTCGGTGATGTAACGATCGCTGAGCTTCACGCAGGCATCAATGGCTTCGTCATTGTAAGTAACATTGTGGTAGTCTTCGTATTTGGACTTAATGTTGTTCAATATCTGGATGGTCTCATCCACACTTGGTGGTTCTACCATCACTTTCTGGAACCGACGGTCGAGGGCACCATCTTTCTCGATATACATGCGGTATTCATCGAGTGTGGAAGCGCCAATGCATTGGAGCTCTCCTCTTGCGAGAGCTGGTTTAAAGATGTTGGAAGCATCGAGTGAACCACTGGCTCCACCGGCACCTACGATAGTATGTATCTCATCGATGAACAGGATGACATCACGGTTCTTTTCCAGCTCATTCATGATGGCCTTCATACGTTCTTCAAACTGTCCACGGTATTTGGTTCCTGCCACCAGTGCAGCGAGGTCGAGGGAGATGACACGTTTGTCAAACAATACCCGGGATACTTTGCGTTGAACGATGCGCAATGCCAGGCCTTCTACAATGGCTGTTTTACCAACACCTGGCTCACCAATGAGGATGGGGTTATTCTTTTTACGACGGGAGAGTATTTGTGATACCCGCTCGATCTCTTCTTCCCTTCCTACGATAGGATCCAGTGCTCCGCTTTCGGCCAACCGGGTGATATCACGACCAAAGTTGTCCAATACGGGTGTTTTACTTTTAGCATTTCCTGCTGCGCGTGATTTCTGTTGGGAGTATTTCTTTTCTTCATCGAAGTCGTCTTCGTTCTCATCTGCATACTCGCTACGAACATCATTGCTTTTCACTACGCCTAACTCGTTTCTAAATAAATCGTAATCCACGTCGAACTGATTTAAAATTTGAGTAGCTATGTTTTCCTTGTTCTTAAGAATGGAGAGCATGAGGTGCTCGGTTTCGACGGTAGGGCTTTTGAGGGCTTTCGCCTCCAGTACCGTAACACGAATTACCTTCTCTGCCTGTTTGGTCAGGGGTAAGCTGTTTATGTTGGCGATGTTCTTACCGGTCTTGTCCTTGACAGCCAATTCTACTTCTTTCCGCAGTTCATACAGATCAACATTGAAACTCTTCAATATCCGAACTGCCGTATTTTCACCCTCACGAATCAACCCAAGCAACAAATGTTCAGTACCGATAAAATCATTCCCCAGCCGTAAAGCCTCCTCCCTGCTAAACGAAATAATCTCCTTTACCTGGGCTGAAAAATTGTTATCCATTTTTATAATTTGTTGTGTTATACAATAATAACAAATATTTTTGACTTATGTTCCCGCCTTATTATTAACGGCTGTTAACAAACATTAAGTGTGTATGCAGGTCAAAATTGATACCAAGCAAAAATTCCATGCCATAACGCTCATTGAGCCGGTCTTAACTGCTAATATGACAGCAGAATTGGATGAATGTTTACTTCCCTTCCTCCAAAATGACGTTAAAAACGTGATACTAATTGTTAAAGACATTAACGAGCTGGACGATGCTGCGGGAGAATACCTATTAAAGATACAACAAACCTTTTATGAGCAAGGTGCATCGTTTGTAATCTGCGAGTTGCAGCCTTCGGTGGAAGATGCGCTGGACCGGGCGGGCATTCTGGAAATGATGAATGTGACGCCCACGGAAAGTGAGGCCTGGGATATTGTGCAACTGGAAGAGATCGAGCGGGAGTTGATGGGAGGAGAGTAATGCCATTCCGGGTCCCGTGTTTGTGGTTTCGAATTGGTTGCTGCGGTTGTAAATAGCTGCATAGGGATTTCCTGACCTCCGGTTTCCAGGATAAACCATAAACTTTTCCAGGTATTTGCAGCTAAATAAATCTTTTTGTACTCTTAACCAGTACATTACATAAAGTTGACGTTAACCCTTACATGAAAAAATACGCAGTTATTGTAGCCGGCGGATCAGGGATGCGCATGGGCACGGTGGTGCCCAAACAGTTTTTACCCCTGCAGGGGAAACCAGTATTGTGGTATACGCTTACGGCATTCCTGGATTCTTTTCCCGACCTGGACATTATTTTGGTATTGCCGGAGGCGCATATCCAGACGGGGCAGGAAATCCTACGCTCCACCTATGCCCCGGATCGCATCTGGATGGCAGTAGGAGGTGAAACCCGCTTTCACTCGGTACGGAATGGCCTGTCGCATATTCACCAGCATTCGATCGTTTTTGTACACGATGGGGTACGTTGCCTGCTGACTCCCCAACTGATCAGGCGCTGTTTCAGCATGGCACAGGAACGGGGCAATGCAATCCCGGCCATCACTGCGGTAGATTCTATCCGCATTGAGCACTTTGATCACAATGAATTCATCGACCGGAGCAAGGTGCGGATCATCCAGACACCGCAAACTTTTTACAGTGATATCATTAAAGCGGCTTTTGAACAGGAATATGAGGAATCGTTTACGGATGAGGCGAGTGTGGTAGAAAGGCTGGGAGTAAAGATCCACCTGATCGAAGGAGAATCGACCAATATCAAGATCACGCACCCCATTGATGTACTGATTGCCGAGAAGATACTGGAAGAACGGGAGATGGGGATCTGAAAAGAATACAGCATTTAGAATACAGAAGCCTGAACTCAACATTTAGAAGACAGGAGTGTGGCAGGGTAAATTCAGGAGTTGATCTTAGGATAACCTTTGCTTTTCCACTGCAGCCACCAGGGCAGCCGCTGGAACTGAAGGGCCGGATAGGCTTCATTTACGGCTCCGAAACTGCTGTAAAAAAATGCCAGGCTGGCAATATCTGATCCTTCAAAATCCAATATAAGCTCCTGCCCGGCATGGGCCTCAATGAACCGGTCAATGAGGTAATGGGAAGCGCCTAGGGTCTTTCCATTGGGATGATTGCCCACCAAAATGTAATAGGCCCTGGCTTTTGAATAAAACCACACACAGGATGCGACCAGTTCATCGTTAGGGGTATACACGCCACAGGCTTCCGCTGCCTGATTGGACAGCAGGTAATGAAACAGGTCTTTAAAATGAGCATAATCCTCCTCTCCAATATTGGTTGCCTGCTGCTGAATTTGCCAATGTGCCAACCTGATCACCTCTTCTACCTGAATACCTACTGCATAACGACAGTTTAATTGTTGGGCTTTTTTAATATTGCGACGTACATTATTCCGGTAATGGCTGTAAATATCCGCATAGGTGCTTTGAAGGTCCAGCACATAATTATTGCGAATGGATTGCAACTGGGAAGTGGGCAGAAAATTAGCGGGATTCAATAACAGGTCGACCAATTTAAAACGTGGCGGGATGGCCTGAATAAACAGGCCGGTCAATGCCGGGGTAACAGCTGTTCCAAAAATGCCCAGGGAAGCGGTAATCGGCGGATGAGCGAGGTAGCTGGTACCCCATTTCTTTTTCCATGGCAAGGGCATTACGGCTTCATAATCATTCAGCACCAGGGCATCCCAATCGACAGCCATCCTATCGAGGTAAAAAGAATAACCATAGATCAATCCATTGGGAGCGGCAGCCAGGCAGTTGTCCCATTTCACAGTATCAATCTGTGCACGCTGCAGGTATTGAATGGAATGATTTGACATGTTGCTGATCTAAACCCGGTGAGCTGTCCCGACTGAAGTACGGGACGACCCACCGAGTTTTAATGGCCAATGATCTTCCTCAGGTTGAAACGTTGTATATCAAAGCTGAAGGAGAGGCGTTTGCCAAATGTATTTACTTCGGGCGTGGTTTTGAGGTTGTCCCTGAATTCCTTGCTGTAGAACAGGGGCGCATAGACATTGAGCAGGTCTTTGAACAGGGTCAATTGTAAACCTGCCACGTACAGGAACCTGCTGGTCTCGGCATCCTTTTTCCAGGCTTCAGCATAAGTACCCAAATCCAGGAATATCCTTATGGGCAACTTTACAGGGAACAGCTTTTGAGGAAGTGTTGTATTGAAATTTGCGGAGGCCACCCAATTATCGGAACGGCCCTGTAATCCTGCAAAAAGGTCGGTACGTAATTTCAACCCGCCATCACGCATCATGATCTGCTGACTGGCGGCTCCATCAAATTCAGACCTACCAATAAAATAATTGCTGTAGGTGTAATCTTCATCGCCCCGTACAGCAGTGAGTTTTGGTTGATACAAAAAGGTACGTCCAAGCTTCTCGCTGGTCTTTCCTCCGATGTAGCCAAATTTGGCAGCAAATAGCCTTACCTGCATCCCTCCTCCTTTGGCATAATTGAAAAAGTAGTAGCCGGTAGCATTGGCCCGGTAGAAACCATCACCCTGTTGTAACTGGATCTGTACATCGTAGGGGTACAACTTTCTATAGTCGGTAATGTTGAACGTAAGCTGGTTGAGGTAACGGTTGCGTGTGACACCCGGTGCCGGATAAGTCATAGAATCATCGCTATCTGTTACATATTTGAATCCCTTTTCTCCTATCAGATAAGTTTTCCATTCTATCCATTTTTCAACGGTAGAGAGCAATGACTTGTTTTTGAAAGTGAAACGCAGGGATGGAACTACTTTGTGAAAGCCGCCAAAGACCTTGGTGGCATTGCTGTCTGTTCCTTCCAGGGTGGAAAACCGGGCACCGGTCAGTCCCAATTCGATGGATTGAAAATGCTTATTGGGATGCCAGGTATAACTGATGTTTCCAATGCCATTGATTTGTTTGCTGCCGGTTGCATATACGGGTACCGCTATGAATTGAAAATTATGGGAAGGCATGCTGATGTTGTGCAGCACCAGGCCAAGCATGAACTTATCGTACATGTTGTATCCGATGGCCGGTAAAAAGTTCACATAATTTACCTTCTCATAATCCTTCATAGAAAAGAGGAAGGCAGGCCTGATCTTTTTAGGGCCGGTATATCCGCCGGGCAACACACCGGTGGTATCGAGCAGCCGGAACGAGGCGCTGAGGTCTTTACCGGTCTGCTGCTGCATGAGCCGTTGAAAGTCTTCGGGTGCCGGATGTTTGAATTTCCATTGCTGGTAATACTGTTGCATGGCGGCATCAAAGGCGGGCTGGCCAATGGTTTGTTCCAGTTGCTTCATCCAGCTGGCGGCTTTGGCATAAGCGATCACGGCGTAATTATCTTCGGTAAAAGCGGCCGAAGGGGTATTGATGGGTTGGTCTTTTTTTTCTTTGGCAAGGGCTGCGAGGATCAATGCTGTCTGGTCTTCGGGTATCTTGGATTCAAACCAGCCTCTCGCCGGTTTATTGGGATACTTCCATTCTTTGTAGCGATTGCCATAATAAGAGTTAATGCCTTCATCCATCCAGGGATGGTCGCGTTCATTATTGGCCAGGATACCATAGAACCAGTTGTGGCCCACTTCATGTTCGATCACAAAATCCAGTGTTTGGGTATCCTTCACGGGACCTATATTGGTAATAGTGGGATATTCCATGCCGCCATCGAAACCTGTATTGGTTTCTACTACGCTCACTACATTGTAAGGATATTCGCCAATAAGCCGGGATCGGAAATGAATGGCGTCTTTTGTCATGGGGAGGCTGCTCTTCCACATTTTATCGTTGGGTGCATAGAAGGTCCAGGCGTCGATCACTCTTCCGGAGGGCAGTTGTATGGTATCGTAATTAACGACAAATTGTTTATCGGCAAACCAGGCAAAGTCGTGGATGTTGGTTTGTTTGAATTGTAAGGTCTTAACGATTCCGGATGTAGGATGTAGGATTTCGGATTCTTTAGGCTCGGCTACGTACTCCTTTTCTTTTGCCGGGGGGTATTGTTTACGGGCTTTTTTATGGTCTTTTTACCTTTCAGAGGCACTTTATTGGAAGTAGGTTTTGCAGCAGGTTTCTTCGGAGGGGGTTTCAGGAATTTTGGTTTTTGGATCACGGGGGGGCATGCTGTTCTCTATAAGCGGCATTCATTTTCCGCATCCATTGCTTTTCTTCTTCACTCTGCAGTTCACCGGTGGCAGCCACTACATAATCCTGGGGCACGGTAATGCGTACATCATAAGTACCGAACTCACTGTAAAATTCACCCTGGTCGAGGTAAGGCATAGGATGCCAGCCCTTGCTGTCATACACGGCGGGTTTGGGGTACCATTGGGTGGCCTGGTATGACTGGCCGGTGTGCCCTCCGCGGGAAAAATTCTTTGGCAGCTTTACATGGAAGGGGGTGGTAATCTCTGTTTGTGCGCCGGGCAGCAATGGCGTGGGGAGGTATACTTTTACAATATCAATGTATTGGGGATGATCTTCAGTAGGCAGTGTGGCATTGTTGATCCGGAAATCAAGGCGATTGATGTACCCGTGCTGTTCACGGCTGGAAAAATAAAAGTCGGTACGTCCCTGCAGGAGCAACTGGTCACTAAAAGCTGTCCGGTCATTTTTATAGGCATTGGGCCAAAGATGGAACCAGATGAAGGTGAGGGTATCGGGAGAATGGTTGGTGTACCGGAGTTTGAGGAAACCCTGCAGGCTGTTTTGCTGGTCGTCGAGGCTCACATCAATGGTATAATGCAGTTCCTGCTGCCAATAGGCAGATTGACACCAGGCAGCAGTGCTGGTTGAAGCCATAAGCAGAAGCAGCAGCAGTTTTTTCATCATACATCTATGATTAAATCCGTAATGTTCTCTACGGTTACGGATGCAAGGGGGCGCCTACGGCGCACCATTTGTTACAAAGCGGTTGCCCCGATGGGGCAAAATACACCTTTGATACACGATCCTACAAAGCGATAACCCCTAAAGGGGCAAATACACCTTTGATACGCCATCCTACAAAGCTTTAGCCACTAAAAGGCATAGCGTTTTTAAAAATTCCCTTCCCTATTCAACAGTTCAAAGTTCTGATCAAGGTTCTCCTGGCTGGACTTTTCCAGGGCTGCTTTGAGGTCTTCGGGGTAGGGATGTCTGAACTTCCAGGTAGCATAGTATGCCTGCATGGCCTTATCAAATACTTCCCGTCCCAAAGCCATTTCCAACAAATATAGCCAGGTAGCTGCTTTCACATATACAACGATACCGTAATCATTTTTATTGGCAAAACCTGTTGAGGCTGTATTTACGGGTTCTTTGGCAGGCAGGCTGTTGAGGGCATTGTACACACGGCTCAGCAGCTCGGGAGCAGGCAAAGCCTTTATTTCCTTGGGCATGGATCTCCCAAAAATACTGTTGGCCCTGTACTTTTCGGCTTCATACCGGAACTGGTAGAAACTGTTGATGCCTTCATCCATCCAGGGATAATCGCGCTCATTGCTGCCCAGGATGCCATAAAACCAATTGTGCCCCACTTCATGGGTAATCACGGCATCCAGTTCCTCTGCACCGGCTTCAGGACTGGTAATGAGGGTGATCATAGGGTATTCCATGCCGCCGGAAGAAAGGTTTTTGGGTCCTTCTACTGCCTGCACCACGGGCCAGGGATACTCTCCTATCCATCCGGAATAACGGCTTACGGCATCTTCAATAAAAGAAATGCTGTTGCTCCATTCTTTGTTGCCATTGGGCTGGTACCAGGCAAATACATCAACGATCTTACCGGAGGGTAATTGCAAAGTATCGTATTGAATAACGGCATCCTTATCGGCAAACCAGGCAAAGTCGTGGATATTCTCGCCAACGTATTGCAATGTTTTGGGCGCATCGGGTTGAGCGGCTTTGTATTTTGCCACAGCAGCTTTGGCCTGGTAGTTTTGAGCGCCGATGGTTTTGTATTGGTCCAGTTCTTCGGTGTTTTGCAAAGTACCGGTAGCACCTACCACATAGGCAGCGGGTACGGTGATGTTGACCTTAAAGGATCCAAACTCACTGTAAAACTCTCCCTGATCCAGATAGGGAAAGGCGTGCCATCCCTTTTTGTCGTATACGGCGGGTTTTGGATACCACTGGCAAATCATGTATTGATCACCATCGTAGCCGGAACGGGAAAAGTAAAAGGGCAATTTTACATGGAAAGGAGTAGTAATGGTAGTGGTTTGGCCAGGTAATAATGGGGAAGGTAGCAGGAGTTTGACCACATCTGCATCATTGGCACTGTCCTGCCCGGTGGTTACGGCTTTACCATCTACTGTAAATGCGAGGC
The DNA here is from genome assembly GCF_003555545.1 of Paraflavitalea soli. Lineage (GTDB taxonomy): Bacteria > Bacteroidota > Bacteroidia > Chitinophagales > Chitinophagaceae > Paraflavitalea > Paraflavitalea soli. Next base: position 4,025,503 of record NZ_CP032157.1, read on the forward strand.
CGTCAATATATCCTTCGTTCTTCTTATTCCTTAATTTTTTTCTGCCTTCCTTATCCTGGGACAACTGTTTGGCCAGGGCTGTATTATCGTCTTTATAAGCATTGGGCCAGAGGTGGAACCATATATAGGTGAGGGTATCGGGGGAATGATTGATGTATTTCACAGAAAGGTTGCCCTGAAGGGTGTGTAGTTTATCGTTGAGTGAAACATCAATGGAATAATGTACTTCCTGCTGCCAGTAGTCCTGGGCAAGGATGGTGTTACATACCAGGATAAGCGTTAAAAGGGGGCCAACTTTTCTATTCATAATTGTTTAAATATAAGCTGCGAGCTTTGAGCTGCGAGCTACGAGCAAAAAACAGTACTATTCAATAATTATCTTCCTTGTCCCATGAAAATAATCCTCAGTGTATGAGCCATGATCTTCAGATCGAGTGCGAGGGAGATATTTTCGATGTACATGAGGTCATATTTCATACGTTCGATCATCTGCTCTACATTTTCGGCATAACCAAACTTGACCATACCCCAGGAGGTAAGACCGGGTTTCACTTTAAGCAGGTATTTGAAGTAAGGGGTTTGCTGGTGGATACGGCTGATATAGTATGCCCGCTCGGGACGGGGGCCTACAAGGCTCATCTCTCCTTTCAAAATATTCCAGAACTGGGGCAGTTCATCCAGGCGCCAGGTGCGCATGGTCTTGCCCCATTTCGTGATACGCTCATCGTGGGATGAAGACAATTGGGGTCCATTCTGCTCAGCCGGGTGATACATGGACCGGAATTTAATGATAGAGAATTTACGTCCACGGTAACCCACTCTTTCCTGCCTGTAAAAAACGGGGCCTGGTGAAGAAGCTTTAACACGGATAGCTGCATACAGGAGTAAGGGGGATAAGAGGATCAATCCGAAGGAGGCAATGACCACATCTATAACGCGTTTGATATTCTGTTGCCAATCGGGCATGAGGTTGGTCTTCAGATCAGAGAGCACGGCGCCAAACACATTACTGGTCTTCACTGACCCGGAAAGGATATCGAGAATATCGGGTGCTATTTTGATGTCGACATCTTCTTCGCTGAGGACGGATACAATTTTTTCTACCTGTTGCTTTTCGGATTTTTCAAGGGCGATCACCACCAGTTGAACGCGGTGCTCGCGGATCACTTTTTCAATGTCTGCAATGTATCCGTATTGTGGTAAATAAGCGCTGATGCCATTGGTTTCGGGCGCCACTGCCACAAATCCGGTATAATGAAAGCCTGCCAGTCGAAGGCCAGCCCTGGTATCGTTGTATATCTTACTGGCCACGGAATGTCCTCCCACCAGGAGGGTATTGAATTGTACAGTACCATTCGTCAATTGTTTCCTTACGCGACCCAGGAGCAGGCTGCGCCCTATCCAGGTAAAAAAGAGTTGGGCCCATATATAAGTGAACAAGGCCTTGTAAAAGTAGGTGTACTTATGCTGTGGGTCGTTGATGACGATACTGAAGAAGATAATGGTACAACCAATGATACAGGTGATGATGGTATTGGTAAACTCATTGAGCCGGGATTTTTTATACATGGAGTAGTAAGACCCGGCCAGGGTAAATAAGACAAGCCAGGCCAACGGTATGAACAACAACCCCCACCAGAATGGCTGGCTAAAGACTAATCCATGTTCATGGGTGTAAATGGTCTCATGCAAAAAATAACGGCGTGCAAAATGCAAAACGATCCAGGCCAGTACGGCAGCAATATAGTCGCTGAGGAGATACCAGGCACTATGGATACGTTTATTAGCTGACATGTAAGGGTTACGCGGAAATACTATTATTTTTAATTTTATGCAAAATCTGGTGTGCTACATCCATGGCCCTGTAACCATCTACTTCAGATACCCTGGTGGGGGTATTATTAAGGATCGCATCGCGAAATGATTCCAGTTCTTTTTTGATCGCATTGACTTCCGGAACCTGGGGATTCAAAACCGCTATGGTCTTTTTGCCATGGGGGGTATCCAGGTCAAAGGAAAAGGCATCTACATCCTGGGGAGTCTTCAGTTTAATAACTTCGGACTTTTTATTGAGAAAGTCTACGCCAATATAAGCATCTTTCTGAAATAACCTCATTTTTCGCATTTTCTTCATAGAAATGCGGCTGGAGGTTAGGTTGGCAACGCAGCCATTGTTGAATTCTATCCTCACATTGGCAATATCGGGGGTATCTGTCATGACGGCCACGCCACTGGCGGAGATCAACTTTACTTCACTTTTTACAATGCTGAGTATAATGTCGATGTCGTGGATCATGAGGTCAAGTATCACGCTCACTTCGGTACCGCGTGGGTTGAATTGAGCCAGGCGATGGACCTCTATGAACATAGGGTGTAACTGCATGTGCTGAATACCGAGGTAAGCAGGGTTGAACCGTTCCACATGACCTACCTGAAGTTTGACGTTTGATTCCCGCACCAGCTTTACGATCTCGCGGGCTTCCTCCATGGTATTGGCCAGGGGTTTTTCTACAAATACATGCTTACCCTTACGGATAGCCAGCTTACAAAGATTGAAATGGTAAGTAGTGGGTGCTACGATATCCACCATATCTACGGCTTCTATCAGGCGTTCAGGATCGAGAAACCTTGCCAGCTGGTATTTCTCCGTGACTTCCTGTGCGGCCACATCGTCGGGATCATAAAACCCTACGAGTTCTATGTCTTTAATTTCTTTCCAGTTGTTGAGATGGAATTTTCCGAGATGACCAACGCCGAATACGCCAACCTTTAGCATAGGTATTGTGAGTTACAATGAGTTAAAGGTCAAAGATAAACTGTGTAATTGGTTTGTTTGTAGGTTTTTATAAACAATGTGGAGAAAGAAAGCTGCGAGCCACGAGCTTCGAGCTGCGAGCACTGAAATACAAAGCTACGGGAGCTGGAAACCAGCTAAGGGCTGCTCCGGTGTAACAAAAATTATTTACGTAATAAAGGAGACTTTGCCCGGTAGGTGGAAGTAGGGTGATAGATAAAGAGGCAGGTGCCATCTTTGATCTGGTCGATCATGGGCTGACAAACATCAACGGGTACAGCAGGACATCCTTTGCTTCGGCCAATGTATCCCTGGCTGGAGATCCATTGCTCGCTTACATAATCGGCTCCATGTATTACAATGGCGCGGCGGTAGGCAAAGTCATTGATCCCTTTTTCCATTCCCTGGAGCTTTAAAGAATATCCATTGCTACCCTGGTAAGCTTCGCCGGTTACATAAAATCCCAGGCTGCTTTTATTGGAAGAAGGTTTATTGGAAAAGAGTTTAGCCATGGTCTTTCCTGATTTCATGCCGTGGGCGACCCAGGTATTATACAGCAACTCGTAATTGTCCATGTCTATAACATATAAGCGCTTGCTGGTACTGGGTTGGCTAAAGTCGATAATAGAGATCAGGTTTCCTTTCAGCCTGCCTGCATTGGACAATTTTTCCATTCCCTTGACGGCCATGCGGAATACCATTTTGGATAAACCCAGGTCTTCGAGGTGGAGACTATCGTATATCTCCATGCTGTGCAGAAAAGAAAAAGCTGCAGATTTACTGGTATTTTTTATGTGGGGGGCAGTAGTACCACGAACCTTAAAAGCAACGGGATATACTGAAGTTGGTGCGGGTATAAAAGCGCATTGCAACAGAATTGCTAAACCTAAAAGGGGTGCACTTATCAACTGGAGGGTTCTTGCCTTGTTCGGTTTTTTCATAAATTCAACCTTTATGAAGGGATGAATGATTGATCAATGATTTCATTACCAACGCAATACTTGAAATAAAATTGTCTTTTTTATCGACAATCCGGATATTTTTGGACGATCACGAAAATAGCGGTTTTTACTATTCTGCCAACTATTTCTACGCCGGAAGAACACATTTTAACTATTTGAATGTAAAATGGGGCTAATAAGGAGGATAAGACTTCGGTAGGTGCCTGACTTTCAATGGAAAAGCTGCGAGCGGTGAGCTGCGAGCTGCGAGCAAATACAGTTGAAATGGCCCCGGTTTTAGCTACAAACAGGCGGCTCGCAGCTCGCAGCTCGTAGCTCAAGGCTCATGGCTGTATTTTACAGTTTCTCGCCAATTATATTATACAGCAGGTTTTTATAGTGTTCGCTGCAGGGAAGTTCTGTATCGCCCAGAAAAACGGTTTTACGGGATACGGTATCTACTTTCCGGAGGGACACGATATAGGACCGGTGGATGCGTATGAAATCTTCGTTGGGCAGCCTGCTCTCAAAATACTTGAGGCTTTGGAGGGTGACCACGGGCTTTTTACTGTCTGTAAGGTGGATGCGGGTATAATCTTTTAATCCTTCGAGGTATACGATGTCATTGTAGAACAATTTCTGGATCTTATGGGCTGTTTTGATAAACAGGAAGTCATCCTTGCGCTGGGGTGATTTGTTTTTGCGGTAGCCGATGTATTCCCAGGCTTTGTTGACAGCGGAGACAAAACGGTCGAAGGGAACAGGTTTCAGCAGGTAATCGATGGCATCGAGCTCATATCCTTCCACAGCAAACTCGTGGTAAGCGGTTACAAATATGACGGCTGGTTTCCTGGGCAGGATCTTCAGGAACTGGATACCAGACAGGTCAGGCATCTTGATGTCGAGGAATACGAGGTCGATCTCTTCTTTCTCAAAATGCGGCAGGGCAGCCATGGGCCCTTCACACCGGGCCACCAGTTTAAGGTAGGGGATCTTGCGGATAAAATCTTCCATAAGGTCCAAAGCCCAAGGTTCATCGTCGATGATGATGCAGTTGAGGTTCATCGTTTAGATTTTTGTTTTATACAGATCGGGTGTTTACAGCGGCTCAAATATGTGCAATCTGGTCAGGTTCGGTTTCATGGTCCAGGTTGATCTTGAGGTTTACGACATAAATACTGTTATTGTCATTGATATCAAGCAGGTACCTGCCGGGATATAATACATCCAACCGCCGCCGGGCATTGACAAGGCCTACTCCCCCACCCGCTGCTTCACCGGTTGGCAGTGGTCGCCGGATGATGGTATTGCCAACGGTAAGTCTAAGGTCGGTGCCTATAACGCCTATTTTGATGTCAATGGCGGAAGGACTTGAATAACTGATGCCATGCTTGAATGCATTTTCAATGAAGGTGATCAACAATAATGGTGCAATGAGCAGGTCATTGGTGACACCTGCTACCTCGTACTGAATGGTTATATTTTTGGAGATGCGCAATTTCTGCAGGTCAATATAATTGCGGATGTACTCCAGGTCTTTTGTTAAGGGTATTTTTTCGGTAGTACTGTCATATAATACATAACGCATGATCTGAGAGAACTTGAGAATGGAATATTCTGTTTGTTCTGACTTGAGGTGGGCCTGTGAATAAATACTATTAAGGGTATTGAACAGGAAATGGGGGTTGATCTGCAACTTCAGGAAATTCAATTCTGCATTGAGTCTTTCATTCTCCAGTGCCTTTTTCTGTTTTTCGCTGATGATAAGGGAATTGGCCAGTTTGATGAAACCACTGATGAGCAAGATGATGACGCCCGATGAGAGGGTATTCATGAGTACCATCGAAAAGCCCATCCAAAAAATACTTCTATCGTTAAAGGGGCCTGGGCCTGTTCTGAAAAAGGGCATGGCAGGTTCGGCCCGTACAACAGCTGTAGCCATGGTATCATTGGGATGGCGGGTATTGAAATATCTTTTCCAGAGGCGCATGCGGCGGCGCAAGGAATCGTTATCCAGCTCATTGGTGGCTGTTACAAATCCCACCTGTGTGGCGACAGCACCGGAGTGTATCATGGTCCCTCCTTCCATCCGCAATTCCACGGGAGGCATACCTGGTATGCCAGAGGCGGTAGTTACCATGGAGTCTTTGATAGCCATCACACCGGCTCCCGTTCTACCGGCCAGTATATAATGGCGGGCGTTTGCACGCAGGTGCTCCCGGAAAAAATATTCTGTAGTAATATTTAAGGCGCACAATACCAGCAAAGAAGCGGTAATGGATAAAAAATAGTTAGCAATCTTCCTGCGCTGGAAAAACCTGGGCAGCAGGTAATAATAGTTTACATAGAATAAGATGACAAGGAAAGTCTTTGTTACCAGCTCACGATAAAAGAATGTAATGTCCAATATCCTGATACGGTAAATAAGCAAGGGCATAGCCAGAAAAAGTCCCCACAAAAAAAGATGTGACACGATTACCAGCACACGATGACGTGCAGTTTTCACGGGTTTAAATCCCAGTATATAGGCTATGCTATCACGGGCTTTCTCTTTAGTCATCATATTATTGAGCAGGCAAGGTACCGGTATGCTGCATTTGATGGGAATTAAATACGGGTGTTTCACCCAATTTTATCTTTCCTATAACAATTCGGGCATCGGCTTCAGCGGCTTGCTTACTATCATAGGCTATCCTGCCTTTCACAGCAGGATTGATGGACTGGTGTATCAGTATTTTTTTACCCAGCAGGATATCATATCCCCAACCCTGTCCATTGGAGAAACACTGATAAGAGAGTTGGTTTTGTGCCTGGTGGTGTTTATACCAGTACCATTTGGTGCAAGTAATAGCTACCGCTATAACAACGGCAGCTATTATGATGCGGCGCGCCTTATTGGTTGTCATCGTCGTTTTGTTCATCGGCGGGATGAAACTCAAACATGTTGTAGTAATATTCGGAACCATTGCGACCGGTAAGTACGAACCCCCTGTTTTTCAATGTCATACCCAATGCACCTTCTCTCACCTTACCTTCAAAATCAGTTTTACGGGTCCATTGGTCAGCGGTGGCATCGTATTCCCAAACGGTAGATGCGTAACCACCGGTGGTACCGGTAGCGAGGTAGCCTTTATTGTTCATTACAAAGCTGACGGCATTGTAACGGGCAATGCCTGAATAATCATCATCATAGGTTTCATCTGACACGTTGGTGATCTTCCTTTTTTCGGTCCAGTCTTTGGTACCGGGATCATATACGAGCAGGTCATTCAAAGCGGTACCATTGTTATTACCACTGCACACATAAGCCTTGTTGTCTATTACAAATGCGGTAGCAGCGGATCTTCTGCGGTTCATACTTTTTACCTGCTCCCAGGTGTCGGTACCGGGTGAATAGGCATACATATCCTGCAGATCGCTGCCATCATACCCCGAACCTACATACCCTTTATCGCCGAGGGTAAAAGCTACGGCATTGTAGCGTGCTGACCCGGGGAAGGGTTTAACAGGGGCCCAGGTATTGGCTACGGGATCGAATGCATACATATCGTTAAATTCATCGTACCCATCTGTACCTGTACCTACATAGCCTTTGTTGCCCACCGCGAAGGCAATGGCGGAGTTCCTGGCAACACCGGGGAATTCTTTCATGCGGGTCCAATAATCGCGATCTAAATCGTATTCCCACAGGTCATTATAACGTTTTGTGGCAGATACGCCGGTGCCTATATAAGCCTTATCACCAATGGTAAACAATATTGCTTCACTCCTGGCATCGCTTTCAAAGTCTTTGCTTATAGACCAGTTGCCAATCAGGTCATCGTCGTTATTTGTACTCTTGGTACAGCCGGGCACCAGCAAAACAGGGGTAGATACAATTAATAAAGCAGCAGCGTAAACAGCAATTTGTTTCATCATTTTTAGTTTTTTATTATGAAGGGCCGGTTGAATGGTCTCCCCGCACACCTGGCCGGTATCATAACTTTATTTTCGATAAAAGTATTTACAGCATCTCCAAACATCTTGGTAAAATAGATAGGCCGGTAGGCTGGATCGACGAACTTCTCATTATAATCGGCGGAGGGGGGTGGAGAAAGAATACAGAATACAGAATACAGAATTCAGAATACAGAATGGGTGCGTACGAATGCCCGGGGACCTGAACTGTTGGTAAGAGCCAGTAATAGCGGAGGCCTTCGTAACAATACATTAATGACCAATGGCTCATCGCTTACCGCTTATCTGCTTCACAGACCTAAATAAGCTGTTCGTCGATTATTCGATCAAAACCATATATTATAACAAACTCACCCAGGCTTACCCTAATATATTGCGCTGATCATAATTCCAGATTAGTGTATGAATATTCCGAAACCTGCCTCTGTTGTGCTCCCAGGCCTTTGTCTACTGCTGAGTTTGTTAACAGCTTGTTATAAAGATGAAATAAAGTTTGGAGACATGGGCACTGATGGTTATACCCGGATCATTACGATCGATACGATAACACCGGTGATATCAACATACGTACTGGACTCGTTTCCTACCTCCAATAATAAGATCATGTTGGTGGGGCGCTGGGAAGATCCGGTAATGGGTGTTACCAGGGCAAGCAGCTTTTTCCAGATGGGGCTGCCTGCTGATGTACCCAATATGACGTTTCCCAATGATGCGGTGTATGATTCGCTGGCGATGACGCTCAGGCCCAATAAGCAATATTATGGGGATACATCACAGGCGCAGACCTTTTCGGTCTATGAACTGGCCTATCAACCGGATTATACGTATTCGAATTACCTGTACAATACTTCATCGACTGCAAAAATTGCAGGTGTGCTGGGAAGTGTTACGCAACGGATAAGGCCCAGCAGGAATGATTCTCTCCAGATCAGGCTACCACAAAGCAAAGGAGACGAGCTTTTCAGAAAGATCAAACTGCAGGCAGGGGAAATAAAAACGGATGATAATTTCCGGAATTACCTGCGGGGTTTTTGCCTCCAGGTAAATGACAACGACAAGGGAGCAATCTTTGGCTTTACTGCGGATAGCAGTGTAATGATGAAACTCTACTACCACACTACGATCCCTGTTTACCAGGAACATGTGATTGAATTTGCGCTTACACGGACTGAATATCAATATAACCAGGTATTGAGCGACCGTAGGAATACACCGCTGGAACGCAAATTCGCCGGGCAGCAAGAGTTCTTCCCTTCCACACAATATCCCTATGCTTTTACGCAGGCAGGTACGGGGGTGATGATGAAAATGAAATTCCCTACGCTGCGTAATATACTGGGCATTGGCAGTGTAGTGAAGCTGTTGAACGCGAAGGTGATCATTAAACCTGTAGAACAGACATTTGATAGTTATGGTTACCGCCTGCCGGATACGCTTTTCCTGGCACAGACAGATGCTACAAATACGATCGGCAGCGCGTTGCCGGATGCCGGGGGATCGGCCACGATGTACAGTGCTCCTTCAATTGATTATATATACCGGCTTAATACGAATTACACTTTTGATGTTTCATCGTATATCAATTACCTGTTGAATACGGCTGGCAGTTCGGAAGGTGGCGTATTTGTACTGGAGGAAGGTCCGGGATCGGCCAAAAAACTAAACCGGGGACTCATGGGCATCCGTACGCATCCGAAATATAAAACGCAATTGGTGTTGACGGTAATGACGGTGGAGTGAGGAAGAAGAATACAGAATACAGAATATAGAATACAGGAGACAGAAGGCAGCATGTAAAATCCGGATAGGTTGCCGCGGCCCGATCAACGATCCACGTAAAAAGATACTTATGCGTAGACATCTTACTATTTTATTATTGATCATTGGAATTCATACGAGTGCACAGGATTATAACGCGCCCTACTCTATTTATGGTGTGGGTGACCTGGAACAACGTTTTTACGATCGCAGCATCGGGATGGCTAATAGCTCGATCTCGCTGGTGAGCAGTCCGCATTACCAGTTCCTGAAGAACCCTGCCTCGCTGAGCGGGCTGGAAAGAAGTAATATTTATGTAAATATGGCGATGACGGGTAAAACGGTTACTTATGCCGGTACACCCATTGACGAGGCCAACAGCAAAACGAAGGATTTTTCTATCAAGAGTTTCTCGGTAGCCACGAAGCTCAATAATTTCTGGGCCAGCAGTGTTGGCTTTATGCCGGTAAGCTATACGGGCTACCGGTATGGGGCCACGAAAAGCATTGAGGGATCGGATGATACGTACAGCGGCGATTATGAAGGGGATGGCGGATTGTACAATGTGTATTGGAATAACGCCTTTGCCATTGGCAAGCATTTTTCGGTAGGTATACGGAGCTCTTTTATTTTTGGCTCGCTTAACCATACGGAAACATTGACGGGAGAGGTGCTCAGTTCTTCGATCGTTACCAAGACGAGGGATTATTATAACAATTTCCGTTTTGAATTGGGTTCTATCTATTCTACTAATATTACCAAGAATTGGAAAGTGGCATTAGGCGGTAAACTCACCACGAAAACAAGGCTCAACTCGGACCGTACGGTGTCGATCACTGAAGGTACTACGGTTATCAAAGACAATGAGTCGGTAAAGAGTTCAGATTTCTATTTACCGGTGGCTTATGACGCCGGCATTTCCTTTACACATAAGGACCGGCTGACGATGGCGGTGGATTACAATTACCAAAGCTGGACGGACCTGAAGCAGAAGGGGCAGGGTTATTCGCTGATCGATAGCCGGCGGTTGTCGGCGGGCGTTCAGTTTTCGAACCAGGTGGAGCGCTGGGGCCGCCGGTATGAGAAGAATTATGTACAGGCAGGTTTCTTCACCACCAATTCCTACCTGCGTATCAGGAATACGCCTATCAATGAGATCGGCGGCAGTATTGGGTATGGTGGCTACCTGAGTGGGAGCCTGTTCTATGGCTTGTCTGTAGAGGCGGGCCGGCGGGGAACGATCACCAATGGGCTGATCAAAGAGAATTATGTACAGGCTACGCTGACGCTTTCGCTACGAGAATTTTTGTTTAGTAAAGGGCATAAGTACGATTAGGCAGACCGGGCAGGTGCCCGGTCTTTATTATATCTGGAAAAAGCGTGATACCTCAATCGCTATGGGTGTCAATTGATTAAAGCCATTTTGTGTTAATGGTTCAACAACCATCCCAGTCTTGCTACAATATGTGCAGAGATTTCTTAAAATAGTAATCCACGAATTTTGGAATATCCCGCCTGAACTTCTTATTTTCATGCCGAAATCGATAGAGACCTCCCGGGCGCAGGAATCTCCTGCCCAGGTGGAGGGGTGCTAAAGAAACACTATCATAGATTGCTACGGTCCTATTGTGTATTTACTGTGGTATGTTGACGTTCCATTAAACCTTATCGCTGCTACCATTGCTGTCAGATTACCGCCAGGGGGCTGGCGTTAACCAGGATCCATCCTTAATTCAGTAGCTATTTTTAATTCGTAATTCCAAAAAAGTACAGGCTCCGATGAAGCACTTGGGACAAGACTTAGTGACCCAATTTACACAGGGAAATACCCGTGCTTTTACTACTATCTATAATATCTATTACCCCCGTCTTTTCAACTTTGCCAAGCGGATGGTGGAAAACCGCCAGGAAGCGCAGGATATCACGGCTGAAACATTTGTAAAGCTCTGGCGCCTGCACCCCAATTTTTCCTCGCATGAAAAGATCCGCGCGTTCCTGTTTGTGACGGCGCGTAATGCCTGCTATGATTACCTGAAGTACAATGCGAAGGAAAACAGTCATCAGAAAGAGCTTATATACCAGTTGATGCCGGAGACAGACAGTGTGATCATGCGGGATGAGATCAAGGCAGATGTACTGGACCATATTTACACAGAGATCGAAAAACTCCCCCAGCAGTGCAAAGCGGTGTTCACGCTCTCCTACCTGGAAGGCCGCAAGAATAATGAAATAGCTGAACTGCTTAAGATCACAGACAAAACGGTGCGCAACCAAAAGGTATTGGCAAAAAAATTACTGCGTGTTGCTTTGTTTGATCATCTGCGTGTAGTATCTATACTGGTTTGCTTTATGCCGGCGGGGTTGTTGTAGTATGCCCCATTGTATTCCCAGGTGTTATACCAAGAGTTTATAACTTTTACTTCATTCCATTTTACTTGAGCGATAAGACGCGGCTTTCCGCAGGTACAGTGGTTGGGCTGTGGGCTATCTTCTTTTTCCTCCGTCCGAGCCAGATGATAAAGCCAGTGACAGGCAGGGAGGCGGCAATGAGGCTGGCAAAGAAAGCAAGGAATTTGCCTGGCAGGCCAAGGACAGCACCGGTATGAATGTCGTAATTCATACGGAATATTTTATCGGCGGTTTTAGCCTGGTCAATCCTTCCCCATATGTGGGATACGGGTATTTCTTTGAGGGTGTATTGATCGTAAAAGCGATAATCTGTTTGCCAGTAAGTCTTCTTATCTGCATTGAGCGCTGCTTCAATCGCTCCTGAGTCGGAGGTGGGAAAATGCATTTCCAGGGTAGCTACATTGGCGGCTTCGGGTTGCAGGCGGTTCCATATAACATCTACGGGCTGTGCATACATTGCTTTTTGTGTGGTATCAGACAAGGGTTCTATATATTCGGTTGTTTTCTCCCCTCCTACGCCCCAATAAGCTGCTTTGGCAAACCATTGGAATCCCCACACCAGGCCGGTCAATGCAATGAAGATAACCACCCAGGTTATATAAAAGCCAAATACATTGTGCAAATCGTAGTTCACGCGACGCCAGCGGGCGTTCCATTTTACTTTGAATCGCTGCTTGCGGGCAGCTTTATTCTTAGGCCACCAGAGAATAATGCCTGAGATCATCATCACCACAAATATGAGGGTAGCTGTGGCCACTACGGGCTGGCCAATAGTGGGTGGCAGCCAGAGGTAAAAGTGTCCATCCAGCACCCAGGGAAAGAAACCTGACTCCATATCCAGGACCTTGATTACTTCACCACTATATGGGTTGATGTAGACCATATAATAATATTCCCCGGGCTCGGCGGCATAAAAGGAGGCTTTTACGGCATCGGTCTTACTGCCGTAGCCCACGCTATGGATATGCTTGCCGGGTAAGGCTGCTTCAGCGATCGCTTTTAGCCTGGACGGCTGGATAAAGGACTTGTTTTCGGCTTTTACGTACCGAAAAGGCTGCATCATGTCCTGGATCTCTTCCTGGAAAGCATAGAGGCATCCTGTAAGGGCGATAATAACTACAATGAGACCTGATGTGAGGCCGAGCCAGAGGTGAACTTTCCCGATGATCTTCTTAAAGGACATGGCCACAATTTAACAAGGCTGTCATTCGCAATCGGGAAATACGGTTACGGGATGAGGAAAAAGGAAGCTGCGAGCTGTGAGCGAAAGGCAGCCTCGATGGGGAAAGTGGAATATAGGAAGTAAGAAAGTTTTAGATGAAGAGGTAGGAGGTGAATGCGTACAAAATTCCCGGAATGGGAAATTGGGAGGTCTTAAATTAAGTAATTGATAATGAACGGTCTGTCAAAAAAAGCAGGAAAATCTGGCTGAGAAATAACCTGGACATGGGTGATATACGGCTGTACAACGGCTTGTATATGAAGGATCAGCGAAGGTATGTCGCTATAAGGTCGCTATAACGTCGCTACAAGGTCGCTGGAAGGTCGCTTAGAGGTCGTTAGAATGTCGCTGTGGTGGCGCTGGAACAACGCTGGAAGGGAAGTTTTTTTGATGCAAAATACAGGACATATGATAAAAAATCTTAAATTAGGTATGAAATCATTTCCTATTAATCAATTTACAAAATCCGATCCTTATGGCCAAGTTAAGTCCTTCACTTATTAAGTTCGAGGGAACCCTGATGGGGGTGACCTTCGTCAACAGTAAAAGATATGGCAAACATGCCCGTGCTGCCAGGGGTACTTACACTCCTATCTCCATTAATGAAGAATTGCAACAAAGTAAAGAACGACTGCTCAACAGCAATAAACCGGCTAAGCTGATCTTTAATGCGGTACGTGATCTGCATAAAGATGGTGGTCTATGGCCTGACCTGTTGTCTGTTTTTAGAAAACAACTGAAAGCGGACAATGGTTTTAGCTTTAAAGGATTGTTGAAGCTGGAGTGCAGCAAGACGCATAAGCTGGACACTTTGCTGCATGACCAATTTACCATTGATGCGGTGAGCACTGATAGTATGCTGGATGTAACGGTTAATTTGTTACAGCATCCCAAATGGGCAAAAAAGCCTTACCTGGATGGATACCAGTTGAGTGTTGTTGCTGTGTATCCCGATTTTAACGAAGATACTGTGAGCAAGGCCATGGCGAAAACACCCTTGATCCTTTTTAAAGATGCATTGGAGCCACTACACTTCCAATTACCCATGCCTTCACCCGATGCACCCTGGATACTGTTTATGGGGGTCAATGCCTGCCGTAAAGATGAATTCTACGATCTGCCGCAACACAAGGGGATGGCGGTGGTAAGCGTGAGTGGTCAGTGATACTCCTGGCTGATGAAACAAAAAAGCGCTCCCGGTAAAGAGAGCGCTTTTTATTATCCTTTAGTCGTCTTCGACAAGCTCAGACTGACATTTGTTTCTTAACTCTTATGCACTGCAGGTTACACAACCTTCTTCCATGGTACAAGTAGCTCCTACAGGGATCACGTCTCCATCAGCACCTTCCACTACTTTCAGGGAATGGTTATCGGTAAGTGGCTCGGTCATTTTACCGCCTTGTTTTTCCACGGTAAACTGTACGGCCTGTGAAGCTGCCTTTGTACGGAGGTAGTACATACCGGTCTTCAAACCTTGTTTCCAGGCGTAGAAGTGCATGGAGGTCAGTTTACCGGTTGTAGGTGTATCCACAAACAGGTTGAGGGATTGTGACTGGCAGATATAGGCGCCACGGTCAGCAGCCATATCGATCAGTGTACGTTGCTTGATCTCCCAAACTGTTTTATAGATGTTCTTGATATTCTCAGGGATACCATCAATTTTCTGGATAGAACCATTGTGTGTAATGATCTTGTTCTTCATGTCATCGTTCCACAGGTTCAACTCTACCAGGTCTTTCAGCAGGTGCTTGTTTACCACTACAAACTCACCACTCAGTACACGACGTACGTAAATGTTGGAAGTATAGGGTTCAAAGCACTCGTTATTACCGAGGATCTGAGAAGTAGAAGCTGTAGGCATGGGGGCCACCAGCAAAGAGTTGCGGATACCATGTTTCATTACCTCATCTTTCAGTCGGTACCAATCCCAACGCATGGTAGGTTCTGTATTCCAGAGATCAAATTGGAACTGACCTTTGGAAGCAGGAGAACCAGCAAATGTTTCGTAAGGACCTTCTGCTTTAGCCAGGTCTTTGCTGGCGGTCATGGCAGCAAAATAGATGGTCTCGAAGATCTCTTTATTCAGCTGTTTAGCTTCAGCACTTTCAAAAGGCAGGCGCATCAGGATAAAGGCATCTGCCAGGCCCTGAACACCCAATCCGATAGGACGGTGGCGCAGATTGGAGGTGCGGGCTTCCTCTACGGGATAATAGTTATTGTCGATGATCTTATTCAGGTTCTTGGTGGCCTGATAAGTTACATCGTATAAAGTCTGGTGATCGAACACGCCATTGGTGACAAAGCGGGGCAATGCGAGGGACGCCAAGTTACATACAGCTACTTCATTTTCGGAAGTGAATTCCAATATCTCGGTACACAGGTTGCTGCTCTTGATGGTACCCAGGTTTTGCTGGTTTGACTTGCGATTGGCTGAATCCTTGTACAACAAATATGGTGTACCGGTTTCAATTTGTGCATCCAGAATAGCAAACCAGAGGTCTTGTGCCTTGACGGTTCTACGGGCTCTTCCTTCCTGCTCGTATTTTGCATAGAGGGCTTCAAACTCAGCACCCCAGCACTCATGTAAACCTGGCGCTTCATGGGGGCAGAAGAGGCTCCATTCGCCATTGCTTTCTACGCGCTGCATGAACAGATCGGGAATCCACAGGGCATAGAACAAATCTCTTGCACGCATTTCTTCCTTACCGTGGTTTTTGCGCAGGTCGAGGAATTCAAATACATCAGCATGCCAGGGCTCTAAATAGATGGCGAAAGCGCCTTTGCGTTTGCCACCACCCTGGTCTACATAACGGGCAGTATCATTG
The DNA here is from genome assembly GCF_003555545.1 of Paraflavitalea soli. GTDB lineage: Bacteria > Bacteroidota > Bacteroidia > Chitinophagales > Chitinophagaceae > Paraflavitalea > Paraflavitalea soli. The sequence continues at coordinate 4,041,409 of NZ_CP032157.1, forward strand.
AATACGCGCAGCATGGGGATAATACCGTTGCTGGTACCATTTGTTCCACCGATATAGCTGCCTGTAGCACGGATGCCGTGAATAGACAGACCGATACCACCAGCGCTCTGTGATATTTTGGCTGTTTGTTTCAGGGTATCATAAATACCATCGATGCTGTCTTCCTTCATCGTGAGGAGGAAGCAACTGCTCATTTGAGGCTTGGGGGTACCTGCATTGAACAAGGTAGGCGTAGCATGTGTGAACCAGCGTTCAGACATGAGGTGGTAGGTCTTGATAGCGCTATCAATATCTTCTTTGTGAATACCCACAGATACCCGCATGAACATGTGCTGGGGGCGCTCCACTACCTGACCTTCTACTTTGAGCAGGTATGATTTTTCGAGTGTTTTAAACCCGAAATAGTCAAAGCTGTAGTCGCGGTCGTAGATGATGGTAGAATCGAGCAGTTCAGCATGTTGCTGGATGATCTCCCACACATCATCAGCCAGCAGCGGCGCGGCTTTACCAGCTTTGCTGTCCCTGCAGTTGTACAGCAATTCCATGGTGCCGGAGAAGCTCTTTATGGTATTCTTATGCAGGTTGCTCACCGCGATACGGCTGGCCAACAATGCATAGTCGGGGTGTTTTACGGTAAGGGAGGCTGCTGTTTCAGCGGCCAGGTTATCCAGCTCGGTAGTGGTAACACCATCGTACAGGCCTTCAATTACTTTCTTTGCTACGTCGATGGAATTCACAAACCTTCTGTCCAGCCCATAGCATAGTTTTTCTATGCGGGCAGTGATCTTGTCGAACTTGACAGGTTCTTTTTTGCCGTTTCTTTTTATTACAAACATGGATAAAATCTTTTATGGTTAGTAAGTATAAGTTTAGAGCTGTTAGCTGTTAGCTTTTAGGTATTAGGTTTTAGCAATACCTCTCTTAGAAGTCTTCTTCCAAAGAAAAACTTTGTGATTCTTTGCTGCCCATCACACCGCTTTTCTGGTAATCCCCTACTCTCTTTTCGAAGAAGTTTGTTTTTCCTTCGAGGGAGATCATCTCCATGAAGTCGAATGGATTGGTATTGTTGAACATTTTGGGATACCCCAGTTCAGCCAGCCAGCGGTCGGCCACAAATTCAATGTATTGCTGCATCAGTTTGGCGTTCATGCCGATCAGGTCTACGGGAAGGGCTTCTGTAATGAATTCCTTTTCAATCTTTACGGCATCGCCGATAATGGCATACACCTCTTCCTTTGTCATTTTGTTGCTCAGCATGCTGTACAGCAGGCAGGCGAATTCGCAATGGAGGCCTTCATCGCGGCTGATCAGTTCATTGCTGAAGGTGAGGCCGGGCATCAAGCCGCGCTTTTTCATCCAGAAGATGGAGCAAAAGCTACCACTGAAGAAAATACCTTCTACGGCGGCAAAGGCTACGAGTCTTTCTGCAAAGCTGCCATTCTCGATCCAACGCAGGGCCCATTCTGCCTTCTTCTTCACAGCCGGTACTGTATCGATGGCGTGGAATAAACGGTGTTTTTCCTGTGGATCTTTAATATAGGTATCGATGAGCAAGGCGTATGTTTCGGAATGGATATTTTCCATCATGATCTGGAATCCGTAAAAACAACGGGCTTCGGGCAGTTGGACTTCGCTCATGAAGTTGACGGCCAGGTTTTCATTCACAATACCATCGCTTGCCGCAAAAAAGGCCAGGACATGTGAAATAAAATGACGTTCCCCATCGTTTAAGTTGGCCCAGTGCTGCAGGTCGCCGCTGAGGTCAATCTCTTCCGCTGTCCAAAAGCTGGCCTCATGCTTTTTGTACATCTCCCACACGCGGGGGTAGTTAATAGGCAGAATAACAAAGCGGTCTTTGTTTTCCTGCAGTAATATTTCGTTCTCGTTGCTCATGGTATATTTTTAGAACCGTTTGGTTAATGTATGCGACGACGATTCCCCTCCAATAGAATAGCATTCCATGGATGGAACCAAAAAATCACCCGTTACAAAAGGGAACAACACAATACCTGGTCACGGCACTGTCCGAAGGGGTGACTGGTCAGTGTGTGACATGTATAGCAGTGCAATAACCTTTGATGCGAAGGTGAGGCACTAATTGTACGGCAGGTATCTGACTTTTTACGTGAGCAAACAAACGGCAGACGTGGCAAGGAGGCGTTTTTTGACGCTGGTCTTTTTCACGTTTCACGTTTTTTGTTTCACGGAATTCACAGTTGCGCAACAGCCCATGATTTTCACATGGTTCCCTTTTAATCCTGTCTAACCTCCTGTTTATGAGAGTAATAGAGCAGGCACCGGTACAATACTTTGTAAAAGAGCGAATACAAACTTAACCTTCATGGCGGGGTAGGTCAAATTAACTTAATAACAGGAGGTGGATAATTTCGGCAACCGGCAATCGTGAATCGGCAATAGGCCCGTTGCTAGTGGTTTCTGCGATCTTTGTTGCAGTATTCCTGCTTTTGCCCTTCGATTTCAGGGCATGGATGATGCATTTGGAGGCTGTTTTCCGCAAAATTCGTATGCGAAAACACTTAACCCAATGTTAACAATTGGCTTAGTGGTCAAATATGGAAATTTTGATCCCGATATCTAAAACAAGATGGTGAATAATAGAGGAAATTTATAGTACGGACCTGGAAACCAGAAGGTCCACATGATCATGAGAAAAACTACGCAATTTCAATAACCCGGGCCTTTTCCTTTTCAAAAACGGGAATGCTACGATAGCTGATGTTCGCCGGTCCGGGTTATCTGAAATTGTTGTAGGGCTGAAAAGCCACTGGTTGAGGTATTTGTCAATATATATACTGACCCTCTCTTTTTAACCCTTATAACCACTGCTACAGGCTCACTGATTAGCATCCTGGTACCCTTGGCTCACTTGCATTAACTATTGGAACATGCTTAACAGGCGGGTGATCCCTGCTGTGCCCATGTAAGACCCTAACATTAAGAAATTGTTACAGTGATGAAGAAAACCTTTATAGTGGGGATCGTATCCCTGCTCCTTATCCTACTGATGGTCTATGCTGCACTGGCCAAACTGAATGATTACGACAACTTTCGATTCGGCCTTGGTGAATCACCCATCATAGCTCCTTTTGCCGGTATATTGGAATGGGCCGTGCCGGCTACGGAGCTTCTAATTGCCGTGATGCTGTCTTTGCCTTTTTTGCGCCTGGCGGGGTTCTATGCCTCCTTTGTGTTGATGTTGTTGTTTACGTTGTACATTATTGTGATGTTGTCTTTTTATGATGACATCCCCTGCTCCTGCGGGGGAGTATTGGAAGAAATGTCGTGGGGCGTGCACATTGCTTTCAACCTTGTCTTTGTATTGCTTAGTGCCTGGGGCATCATGCTGGAAAAAAAACGCCGACGACGGCCACCGATCCTGCACTCCTCTGCAGCGTCGCCCCCTGTATTAAATTGATCATCTTACTCTCCCCTGGTATTTTAAGTGTGAAGGCTGTACTGTTCATCAGCCATCCTTGTTATTATCGACTGTTCATTATCCACAAAACCGTTCACCATTAAACCATTGTGTCATGCGTAAGAACATCCTGGAACGTCTGGAACGCATAGACCGCCTTATCCGAATCAAGGGAACCGGTACCCCGGCTGAATTGGCGGCCAGATTAAAAATGTCTGAAAGAAATATTTATCAGTACCTCAACCTCATGCGGGATCTTGGCGCACCTATCAAATTTGATCCTTACCGGGAAACTTATTATTACAGTGAAGAGGGGCAATTTATTATTTGTTTTCAGCCGGACATCAAGAAAGAGGAAGTAAAAGACGATACTACACCAGTCATCAAAAAATCAGCTTAGCCCTTTCTGAATTATAATACTGTACTGCAAAATGGGTGCAGTGAGCAGCTGTAAATTAGAAATGTGAATACAGCGACCGGTAGTCGGAATACAGTATGTATAATACATGCTGTATTCTGCTGCTGCTGGTATTGGCAGTGGGTCATCATGCTATTGCTCATCAAGAATCTTGAAACCATGAAATCAGAAATTTTGCAACCAAAGGTCGAGGAAGAAGTAATCTTCTCTCAGGCTTCTGAGGTTCCTCCTGCAGAAGAAGGTCCCGAACAAGAGGCGCAGCCCAAGGGAAAAGTAGAAAAAAAAGCCGGCAAGCGGGTGGGCTATAACTATATCATTGTAAAAAGTTATAAGGAAAGCCAGAAAAATGATGTGGTGAAATGCCTGTATATTAAAAGCCTCACGAATTGGGGTTTTTGTGTGATCAAGGAAGGTAGTTATGGAGATACAAAGGATAAAGAGGGCCGTGATATTATTGACCGGCTGAAATGGCAAAAACAATTGCACGAACAGCTACAGGCTAAAGTACGTATACCACGTTTGCTGGGTCATTTTGAAGAGCGTGGCAATTATTACCTGGTGATCGAGCATATCAAGGGAAAGGCTTTACAGAAGGTTTGTTCGGAAAACAGAACGGTAATACGGGAATCGGTCATTACGGGTAATAAGTTGGGAAAGCAACTTTTGGACTACTTAATACAAATTACTGATATTCTCACGGTGCTGCATGGGCAGCAAATTGTGCACCGGGATGCTACGCCTAACAACTATATGGTAACTCCTGGTGGAAAGGTGGCATTGATCGATATGGAAATGTGTTATGCGCTGGATACGCAGTTTCCTACGCCCCCTTTTCCGCTGGGTACGCATGGGTATATGTCGACCCAGCAGGAAGCGATCCAAACGCCTACTAAGGCTGAAGATATTTTTGCTTTGGGGGCTATTATTTTACAAATGTGGACGGGGGTGGCGCCGGGCAAGCTATCCCGGGAGCCCATGGAGGTATTGCGGAAAAAAGTGGCCTTCTTTATTCCCGACAAGGCGATAGCAGCGGTAGTGCTTCGCTGTCTTGCTCCGGAGGATGTTGCCCGACCTGCAGCTGCGGAAGTTAAAGAAGTAATACTGCAGTATAAAAAAGACCTGAAGAAGAAAGTATCCAGACCCGTGAACCAACCCGGGCTATTTAGCAAGGAGGATATATTGGCTACGCTGCAAGCTACGATCCATACGTTGGCTTCTCCCCTATTGGCGGATGAAGAAAAAGGATGGTTCTCGGATGATATGACACCACCCACCGGTGATGACAAGCATAAGCTGCGCAAACAGTGGTATGCCAGCTACAACCGGGGTGTTACAGGGGTTGTGTACCTGCTGGCGCAGGCTAAAAAAGCAGGGCTTGATGTAGATGTTACGCTTCCTTTTGTTGACAAGGCGCTCGAACTGGTAAGGATCAAATACATTAAACGGCTCAGGAAGGCATCCGGGGGTCTGCATTACGCGTCGGATGGTATTGCAGCGGTGTTGACTTCCGCTGTAAAACATGGGCTAATAGAAACCTCAGAGGAGCACCTGGAATGGATCGACAAATTGCTGGAGAAGAAAAATGATACTACCAATATGATTGGTGGTGTGGCCGGTCAGGGTCTGGCCAATATGGTGTGCAAAGCGTTTATTAGTCCTGCTACGTTACGGGAGCGCCTGGAACGCTATGCGCAGTTCTTATCGGATAAACAGGAGGAAGATGGCTCGTGGACGAATGGGTTTATCAAAAAGAAGTATAGCAAGAATCATAAGAAAAAAGTGAGTCCGGGTTTTGCTTTTGGTATGGCCGGCACCCTTTACTTTCTATTGGAGTTGGGAAAATGTTATCCTGACAATACTGTTGTACAGGAAATGACGGAGCAGGGGCTTCGGTGGCTGATGAAAAAGGCCGCCCGGAAGAAGGATACTTATCAATGGCGTTCTTCCCGGGATAAAGAGTTGAATTATGGCTGGTCTGATGGCAGTAGTGGAATAGCCCTGACCTTTATTAAAGCCTATGAGTATACAGGAAGGCAAGAATATAAAGAATATGCACTCGGTGCTTTACGCAGTATTCCTGTGGCTATTACCGACACGAATATCAGCCAATGGCAGGGGCTAAGCGGCCTTGGTGAAGTGTACCTGGAAGCCTACCGGGTGTTGAGGGACCAGGAATGGCTGGACCGGGCAGGTTGGATAGCGCAGGTGATCATGCAGCTGAAAAAGGAACATCCCAAACATGGCAATTATTGGCTGGTGGAACATGAGCGGCAGCCGGTAGCCAATTTTATGTTGGGCAATAGCGGTGTGATGCATTTCCTGCTCAGGTTTTGCCATCCGGACGAGATAGGTTTTCCGCTATCGGTGTAAATAATCATTCTACAAAACTTATTGTATGAACTATGCAAAGGTGATAGGCTCGGCCTTGCAACTGTTTCCCAAAAAGATCAAGGTTACGTTGATTGATGCTGTTACGGGAAAAAGCCTGGGTAAACATACCATTCCGGCGGCGCAATTGCCAGGGGCGTTCAACAGACCTACTATACTAAACATTGATAATTCTAACTGGCGTGTGTTGAAGGCGGATCCTATTTTGGCGGATGATTTCCTGTTTAGCAAGCGGCTTATGCTGGAGGTACGGCGTGCAGATAGTGCTGACGCGCTCGAATTAAAGTTTAACCTACCCTCGATTTGTAAGGAATTGCCGGTAACTGGTGCAGACAGTTTGTTCCAGGCCTTTACCCTGGAGCTTGATCAGGACGATTGGCGACAGGTAGAATTCTTACCACTCAGCCGATCCGGAGAGATAGAAGAAGCCATTAAATTGATTGAGGCCATTCTTACCGGACAACCCAATCCCTTGCTGGGTTATGAACAACAATACAGCAGGCATGATGCTGGCCAACCAGGGTTGTCCATTCCTTGGGATGCATTTTGTGGGCTGGTGCCCAATCCTGTGTTGGGGAATGTAGCGCTGGCTAATAATGAACTTGTGCAGGATGGTTTTGCAATCCGGTCTGAGGGTTATACTTATTATGGCATTGTAAGGGAAGGGCTGATCCAAACGCTTTGTCTTACGCAGTTTGATAGCGCGGATGATGAGTTTATGCAGGTGATTAGTACATTTCAGCTCACCATGGTGGATTGGTGTGGGGCGAGGAGGATGAGTGCGGAGGTGGGGGAAAAGCCGAAGAGTGAATTTATAGAAATATGACCTCTACCCTTTTTTTATTTTTTCCCTTCTCCCTTCTTTCGTGATCCTATAAATGCGTTTACGCATCATGAATAATCCTTCTGCATTTATACTTTCGGGATTGATATTCACACTTATAACTTTATTGTCAAAGTAAGCAGTTGCCTCTGGTTGCAGGGTGTGGCCGGTAATAATGGTATGCACGCCGAATTTGGCAAGGGTGGCATCTACCTGTTCGCTGGTTGCAGTGCCATCATAATACCCCTGGTAGTAAAAAGGGCTATCCGCTGCGGTAAACAGCAGGGTGTGGGCGGTATCTGTAAATGAACTGCCCGTATTCGTATAATTAGCCCGGGCCAGGTCGTTAATTTCTGCCAGGGATTGAGGAAGGCTATTGACTGCAGGTGGAATACCACCATGCACAAATAGCAAGGGTCCGATTTTCTCGATCACATTTTTAGTTTGAAGCCAATGCCACAATTCTGTATTGCCATTGTACAATGCGGTGATGGGTTTTCTGCTGTTAGCTTTTTGTTCGGCATACCGGGGATGGGTGGAACGCCATTCACTGGTAAGGATCTTGTGGTTGCCCAGGATAAAATGTACATAGCCGCCTTCCTTACGGGCTTGCTCTTCGAGAGAGTAAATAAACCAAAGGCACTCCGCTGCCTGGGCATCACTATCAAGAAAGCAATCACCCAGGATCACCAGGTGCCCCTCACCAAAAGTCCACTGGAGGTATTTATCAATAATCCTTCTTTTCAGCAATTGCTTGCAAAAAGGCTGGAAATGTCCTTCTATATCTGCTATTACAAATAGACGTTTAGGCATAGCGTATGTTACTGGTTCGTTTTTCAGCGCCTGTTTTAGTCGCAGTGAGTAATACCGGTCTGGTTTGCCCGGGTAATCTACCTGTAAGTCTATTTTGAATCTTGGCATCATAGCATTACTGTTCTTCTTGTTTGAGCCGGTATCCTGAAAAGAATTCCCGCAGGTCTTCTTTTACCGTGATCGGGATAGCTGTTATCTTTTTATAAGCCTTTTTATTGTAGGTATAATAAATAAGGGGGTTATCATCGTACAGGTTGTTTTTGGAGGCCAGCGCGGTACTATCCAGGAACAACCGGTGGGGTATTGTGGGGAGCTGCCCTTTCCTATCTTTAAAATAACTGTTGATGGTCTTGAGGCCTCCGTTGGCTGAGATAATAATATAGTGCCTCTCCAGCAGGTTGTTTTGGTGCTTCATGATGCTATCAATTGTCTTATTGCGACAGGCCGGGCAACTGGCATGCATGGGGAGCAATAAAAAAGTGAGGGAATCGGCCAATTTATCTTCGGGAATGCCAAAGTTGGTAGTAGCCAGCAGGCCATTAAAGACAGAATCCTGCAATCCGGGTGAGGTTATCAGGTCTATCTTTTCCAGTTTCTTGCCTTTACCACAGGCTATGATAGCAATAACAAATAAAAATATAGATAGTGTTTTCATAATGGCTGTCACTTTGGGGGTAGTGGCTTGTTGAGGGTAAGCTGGCCTGCGTGGTGTTGCTTGTCGGAATATTCCAAGCGGGCAAAATGGATGGCCTGCTCATCTTCAGATTTTGTTCGGATATAGATACCACCATCGGGTGTGAAGAAAATGGACTTAAATGCTGCCAACTCATCGCTCAATGCTGATTCGCCGATGACCTTAAAGTCTTCATTTAAAATAATAAGGCTTCTTTCTCTTTCTTTCTTTTTTGCGAGGTAATTGGCCTTCGTTATTTTTTGTTTGGCGAAGCGCAGGTATCTCTTTTGGTAAGGATCATAATAAATAGTGCCGTACGCGTCTCTCAAATAATATTCCCTCCGACTTTCTCCGCTGTCAATGGCGTTTTGGGAAACTGGTAAAATAGGCCCCGATTGAAACTTGCTTTTGGCGTAATAGGCGTTGTTTAAATCGGCCAGGTTGGTTTCATAGATATTCGTATCGGCGGGAAAGCTAAATACAAAATTGCCACGGTCGTTGATACAATAGCTGTATTCAAGGAATGAATAGCCATATAGATCTTTCCAGTAAAGGGCTGGTAATTGATAGTAGAGTTTTTTAGTGTTGTTTGAAAGGTCGAAGCCACATACCACATTCCACCGCCGCTGAGCCTTTATGGAGGATTCCATGTTGATTGGTTGCACGCCTGTATACAGTACATTGTTCCTGAGAACGGCCGGTGTTTCATTATTGATGATAGCTTTGGCATTTTGGGCCTCAAACAGGTCAATGGTATCCTTAATGGAATTGGCGGTATCCTGTAAAAAGAGCTGTTTATCGTTGACGACAAAGATGCTGTCGAAGTTTACCACATAGGTGTACCCTTTCGCAAATCTTCTCTTCAGATGGATCTTGTCGACCAGTTGCTGGGTGGTAAAATCGTAGACCACCAAATTCCTCGCTCTCTTGTCAAAAAGGCCGATATAAGGTTTTCCTTTATGGGTAAAATAGTTAAAGGTCCTGATCTCATTATAGGAGCTGGTGTCTAAGGCAAAATGGAGGCTATCGCCCTGCGGCTCTAGTTCAATATTGTCATACGAAGGTTCGATAAACTTGTAGGTGCTGGCCATCGGTTCGGGTGATGGCTGGCAGCCCCAGATGGCCAGGCAGCTCGCAATAATAAATCCTGTATAAAGTGCGTAACGATTCATTTTCATGGTTTTAGGATGTTGACTCAATTGCTTGACAGCTATTAATAGGGCTGATTTAAGCAGTAGATAAAATTAATGAGCCTGGGTGCAGCATTCGTTCAGTGAAATGTTACTTTTTGGGGTTGGATGATAGTTTTTTACATAAGAAGGAGATGGTACTCGTGTCACCAAATAAATTTATTATTCTTCGCTTGTTGTATCACCCTCGTGGCCGGTAGCTGAAGTGGAAAGAGAAGTATTTCCAATTGTAACATTACCTGCAACATTTGATCCATTAGCATTGGTGAGCGTATTCTTAGTACAACGACATGAATAGTTTAGTGTATTGTCGGGTACACAGGATGGAATATTTTGATTTATATCATTTCCAAGTCCACTTTTACTGCGTAGAGTACAATCATCTATAGAATTGTCGTCCTGTATGTTGTTTATTTTTTCAGGTAAAACAGCAGCGGTCACTGATGAAGCAATCAGTAACACCAACGATAACACAGTTGGTAGATGTTTTCTTTTCATAAATACAGTTTTGAAAGTAGTATAGAAATAACTTCCCCTACTTAATGCAAAGGAAGTTATTTCTTAAGGTGTTTGTTCTCAAACCGCCTTACTTAACTATTGATGTACACTTGTTGTATCGCCCTCATGCCCGGTAGCTGAGGTAGACTGAGAAGTATTTCCCACTGTAACATTACCTGCATTATTTGATCCATTGCCATTGGTGAGAGTTGCAGCAAGTGAAAGATGGCATGACCAGTTTTGCGTATTATCCGCTACACAGGATACTATATTTTGATTTACATCATTACCCAATCCGCTTTGAGAACGAAGTGTCGCATTATCTGCAGAATTGTCCTGTTTTAGGTCGTTTGATCTTCCTGGCAACACAGCAGCAGTTACTGCAGATGCTGCCATCAAAACCATACCTAAAACTGTGAATTTTCTTACTGATACTTTTTTCATAAATAATAATTTATACTGTTAATAATCGATTTGGTAATCAACTGGCCATTGAATTACTATACGAAATTATTATCAGCTGCTGCATTATTAGTGCAGTGGAAAATTACTTTTACTGGAATTAACTACTTTAGTTAAAAGGTGGTAGGCTCGGTTTAGAAATTTCTGCCATACGCAAGCCTAACATCTATCTGGGAAACTAATCAGCAACTACATTAGATAAACTTTTTCCGTTTTCGGAAAATAATAATATCCTTGCGCCTTTGTCATTTACACGATAATAGTTACCACCGTCAATAAATAAGGCCTCACTTTTGCTTTCGGAATGATGCGTATCGGTATTGATGACTTTACCGCCATAATGTACACTGATCGTATCGGCAACGATAGTGTGGCCTGTGACAATATGATTGACATTAAATTTCAGAAGAGTGCTGTCTATAGTTGCTTCCATTCCCTCTTTGCCATCATAATAACTGCGATACCAGAAAGGGCTGGTTTTTGGGTTCATAATGCTATTTATTTCTTGATTATTGTACTCGTATTTAGGCTTGTTTATAGCATAGTAAAGTCTAGCCAGTTTATTAATTTCGGCAACTCCCAATGAGAGGTGATTTATTTTTTGGGAAATGCCTCCATGTACAAATAAAATATTCCCAATTTTTTCAACTACATTTTTTGTACGCAGCCATTTACCCAGCTCACTATCTTCATTATATAATTGAATCAACCTCTTACCAATCAACATAGCGTTGGTTTCATATTTGGCTTTTACATAATCATGTTGCCCTTGAAGGTTCATTATCTCATGATTACCAAGTATAAAGTGTACATAACCACCAACAGCTCTTGCTTTTTCTTCCAGTGAATAGATCAACCACAGGCATTCTGTTACCTGCAGCCCCCTGTCAAACATATCGCCTGCAAATACTAGGTGACCATTGCCAAATATCCAATTGTAGTTGCTATCGATCACCTTATTGCATTGCAGCAACTTTCTGAACTGATCAAAATTTCCTTCTACGTCCGACAATACAAATAATTTTTCTGGTTTGGGATATTCGGCTGCTTCCGTTTCAAGAAATGGTTTTATTACAACTGTAAATGTATTAGGTCCATCAGTCTGTACTTGCAATTGAGCCGGATTAGATTTTGTAAAATATTGTTTTGAAAATTCGGCTGCATTTATAGAATAAGCTACTGCATTTTCCCCTTCATAAAAAATATAGGGGCCATCTTTTAAAATTGCTAATTGTTTTTGCAGAAACGCAATCATAGCCTTTCCGCTATCATTTCGGGGGTCGATTTTTCGCTTTTCAGATTTGACAAATAACCCGTTTTGATCTATCACTTCCAGTGCAGGATAACTCTCTACCAGCAGCTTTTTAATCACTTCATGCCTGCTTCCTTCTCCTTCAGTATACAACTGCAATCCGGTGCCGCTTGTATATTTCCCTTGTGCTATACTTTTTTTCCATTGCTCTTTCCTTTTATCAATGGATATGCTAAGAAAAATAATATTTGTATCTTTCGAAAAATATTCTTCCACTCTACGCATGGCAGGCGCCATCTGCACACAACCACTACAGCCAGTAAACCAAAAATCCAAAACTACCACTTTACCTTTTGTTTGATTGCTATTGAACATTTTCCCGGAGGAATCTGTCAACCTGAATGCAGGGGCATTGATAAGATTCCATTTTCCCCTTTGTTCCAATTCAACTTCTCTAACACACTTCTTAAAGTCAGGGTATCCAGGCTGAGCATAATAATCCGCAAGAATAGCTTCTATTTTAGGAGTAAAACCTAATGCTTTAAGCGCACCTCCATTATCATAAAAGGTATAAGCTAAGAGGCTTTCTCTTACAATACCCTTATATTTCTCCTTTATCATGTTATATATCGAAACAAACGCATCGGCAGGATCACGGCCCAATACGGCTGTATCTGATTCATTCGTATTAAAAAAAATCCCGCGCCTTCTATAATTTTCATCATGCAACATTTCCCAGGGGTAATCAGAAGGGAAAATGTAATTACGCTCGAATCGAAGCCACTTAGATGAGGGATTGTCCATAGTAGAATCATAAATTCTACAAAGGTCTTCATTAGATAGTCCATACTGGTTAACTCGTCCAATTATCGCAGATCTTCTGATAGAATGAAATTTATGCATTCTAATCTTTTCAATATGCCTAAGTACGCGATCTTTTAAATCTAAATAGGCAATCTCTGAAATATTTTTCCTTTCGTTGTTCAACAATATTAACCAAGCCTTAGTCTTTCTGTTCAAATAATCATTCCAAGCAAGGTAATCATCTAATGATGAAGCAGGTGCCCTATCCCCATCTGAAAGGCCTTCCGGTGATCTTTTAATGGTATCTAAAAACGCTTCGACCATTTTACTAAGCCTAAATTTCTCCGAACCTTTGCCGGAAAAACTTATATTATTATCACAGTGAGTAATGTATATTGCATCACCCGGTTCGGCGAGATAAGCCATATTACGGGAGAAGAATCCATTCATTAAGGCTACAGGCACTTTTGTATTCACTTCCCATCTGACATATCCATTTTTTAAAGGCTGTTTAATCTCCTTAACTATCCAAGGGGCAAAACGATCATAACGAAATGGATTGACATTTAGCGTTAAAAGGTCTGCCCGAGTTTGAATAGGGCCTTCAATTATCACAATCTTGTTTTCGCTTATTGCCTTGCTTTGCGACCAGCATAATTGAGTGCATAATAGCCAACCCGTCAGGCAAAATAGGTCCTTCGTTTTCATTAGTTTTAATGTTTACTTTCTTGCATAATTTATTAGGGTATTACCTGCTTGAAATTTTCCATTAACATAGCGACGATAGCTTCTCACGTTCCTTGAAAAAGCCTGTTATAAGATCACGCCTCCTGTATCCCAGATGTCGCAAAAGCATAAACAGACAATTCTCTTGCTTATCCCAAGGCGTTACTGAATCTCGGTTTTGACATCATCTAACCCTTTCGACACCTCATCGGAGGTTCACTTGCGTTCGTCTTCCCGCAACTCACCTAACACTTTTACAATGCCGTTTCCTTTAACGTTTCTCACCACGACTACTTAACCGCAGCAACTTAGAGACAGTTTGCAACCAGCGCCTGCACACCAATTACGATAATCAAAAAGCTAAATCGAAGATTCATCATTGTTCGTGACATCTAATAGCCGGGATTTTGGTTCAGGCCCATTAAATTTACATCCTGACCGGGAATAGGAGCAATCGCTTTTTCGCTAGGATAAGGTAGAGTTTTTTGGAAGCCATCAACTACATCTGTTCGCTGCACTGCCAGCTTCCATCTTTGCAGGTCCCACATTCTGAATCCTTCAAAGCAAAACTCTTTTCTTCTTTCTTTACAAATGGAATCGAGTAAAGCTGGTCCGCCAACTACTATATCAGCAATCGTAGGATCCGCTCTTTTACGGATTGCGTTTAAATATAATCTGGCATTGGTTTCGTCGTTTGTTTTCGCACTTGCTTCTGCAGCAGTAAGGAACATTTCTGAAGAGCGTACCACAGGAACATAGTAATCTATTGATGGGTCATAAGCAAGTCCTCCAGCGACTCCTGCAGGAAACTTAGTCACCATCCAATTCCCCCCAGATTGAGTCACCCAACTTCTCCTAGGATCCTTTGTATTTTCCATTAATATAGTTGCAATATCGGCGGTAGCCCTAAAGTAATCTATAACAAAGTAAATACCGATAAAATCACTGGATGCGTAATCATTGGTAATAGGTGTAATCTGGAATAAAACTTCTGTTTGTTCTGGCTGCTGTTTATACTTAAACATGTCCACTGGATAACCTGCGTTAATACTCATCAAAGGATGCTGACTAATCAATTCAATAGAAAGGCTTTTTGCCTTAACAAAGTCTTCTTTGTAGAGATAAATACGTGCCAATAAAGCCTTAGCAGCCGGGGCATTCATATAACGGGTGTCGGAAACCTTAATAGGCATTAATGGGATGGCCGCTTCAAGGTCTGTGATCATGTTTTGGTATACTTCCGCAACAGTTTGTCTGCTATAGGCTTTTGTAATATCAGAGGTGGTGATATATGGGATGCCGGAATGAGAGGCATCAGCTGTAAAAGAATAGTTCTGTGCAAATATATTTACTAGCCTAAGATGTATCATTGCCCGGATTGCGAGGGCCTGCCCCTTAATACTATTGCCTTTATCTGGATTCTCTGATGTATATTTTCCAACATTTTCAATTACAAAGTTGCATGCCCTTATTATGTTATAGTAGTTCATCCAGGAAAGGTTCATGGAAGTAAAGTTGGCAGCTTGAATTGCGTCTTTGACTTGAGACCAATTATTGTGCATAGCCAAAGGCGTACTTATGCTAGATACTTTAAGCTCATCTGCAATTAATCCCGGATATGCTTCTTCAGAACCTTGTTCATATTTGGCACTTAACATTAGATAAACACCATTCATAAATTCCTGCAGACTATTTAGGTCTTTAACATAGGCTTGCCTATTGATGTTGCTATTGTCCGTTACTTCAAGGAAGCTTTTCTTGCAGGCACCAATGGTTATAGCAATTAGCAGGAATAGAAGATATTTTGACTGTTTCATGATTTAAGTTTGGCTGTATCATTTCGACAAGCTCGATATGACTAAAAGAATTAAAAACTTACATTAAGACCAATGGAATACGACTTCGCTTGGGGATAAAGAATACTCCCCAATCCTGATGGACCGACATTCTCCGGATCCTGACCGGAATATTTTGTCCAAGTTGCTAAATTGTGCCCTTGCACAAATATTCTTACATTTGATAGCCTAATGCGCTCCAACCATTGTCTGGGCAAATTATAACTCAGCCCAATATTTGCGAGGCGTACAAAATCACCATCCAACAGATAGCGGGTGGATGCTTCAGTTCCTCGATCTATAATAGTTCCCGATCCGGTAAGGGCCTGACCATTTAAGAGTCGGCGTGGAACACTGGCAATATCCCCCGGTTTTTGCCAGCGATTCAAAGCACTTTTTGTTTGATTGAAATAGGGGTCTTTCCCATCGTTCTGTAGCTTCGGCTCCACATAAACATCGGAACCGTATTGATAATAAACTAAAATGGACAACGATATACCTTTATAGGCGAACAGGTTATTAATACTTCCAAATCCATCGGGCTGGGCTTTACCGACTATTGAAGGCTTAGCAGCAGATAAATTTTCAGTCGACTTACCCATAGAATCTATCCACATTGGTCGTCCATTAGAGGGGTTTACGCCTGCCCATTCCCTTAGGTAAAATGAATTGTACTCATATCCTACTTCATTCACCAAGTTTGTTCCGCTGATTGCGGCCCTTGGTAAAAGGGCCTTAGTCAATTTATTTTGATTGCTGCTCCAATTGGCAGAAATGTTCCAGCGAAAGTTTTTTTGCTGCATAATGTTCGCTGAAAGAGACAATTCTAGTCCGCTATTTTTTACATCTCCTATATTGCCTGTTAGCTGATAATAGCCTATTGCTAATGGAGCATTAATGTTATAAGCTATCAGATTTTTTGTTTTCCTGGTATAAATATCAGCAGTGATGTTCAATCTATCTTTTAATACCCTCAGTTCAAGGCCTGCATCCCAAGTAAAGGTTTGTTCCCATTGAATGCTTGGATTTCCCGGATTACCCTCCGCCGGGAAAACAGCAGTCCCATTCATGAAATTCACCAATGTTAGTCGGTCAAATCGTAACTGATCTGTAATAGCAGAAGAATTACCAGCAGGTCCCATACTACCACGTAATTTGAGGTAATTTAACCATCCATTTATTGATTTCATAAAAGGTTCAGCACTTACTACCCAACCTGCTCCGACAGACCAGTAAGTTCCAAATCGATTATTTTTTCCAAATCGGGAAGAACCATCTGACCGAAGGCTACTGGAGAGGTAATATTTTTCACGAAACCCATAATTGATCTGGCCAAAATAGGATACCAAATTTTGTTTTGAGATATTGCCTTCAGCAAAGGTAGCATTGCCCCCAGTCAATTCAGTTAGATTGGGGTTACCAGATAAATCAGTTTTTGATATAAAAGAGAATTTGGTATTCTGAATCCGAACCTCTTGCCCCCCCAGGACATTTAGGCTATGGGAGTTATTCCATTGTTTGTTAAACTGAACTAGGTTGGTATTGATGATTCCAATTGTCCTGAAAGATTGTTCTTGAATAAATCCTTTTGAACTACTTAGAAGAGGATGATTTTTCTCTTTAGCCTCATTGAGCATATAATCCACTCCGACAGAAGAGTTGAAGGTAATATTACGGGATAGTTTAATTTCGGCAGTTAACCTGCTAAGTCCTCTATAGGCGGTACTGTTATTTATATCAAGTTCAGATTGAGCAATGGGGTTTGCAGCTAATATACGAGCGGGGCGTCCAAGGCCCCACGGATATTGATAAATGTAGTCGCCATTAATATTTTTAATAGGATTTAATGGAGAAATAGCAGCTGTAGTGAGAAAACTATTAAAGCCCGAATTTGAATATTCTTGTATATTATAGGATAAGGCCGTATTAAATCCGAGCTTAAACCAGGATGTGGGACGATGTTCATAATTAAAGCGAATCGATTTGCGATCATATCCAGTATTCTTTACTACTCCATTTTGCTTTGTATATTCAAGGTTCAGATAGAAATTAGATTTATCATTGCCACCTGACATGGATATCTCATTGCTCATCGTCAGAGCAGATTTCTTCAACAAGGCTCCTGTCCAGTCTGACTGGGGGTAAAAACTTGTATCGCCTGGTGCCTTTATTATCACTGGAAATTTCTTTCGTAGGTCAGCTAAGATGGCTGCATCAGTAATGGCAGGATTAGTATTTTTATAGGCTTCAAATAATAACTCCAGGTATTGTTGTTGGTTCAGCATTTCAATCTTTCCTTCCAATGCAAAAGATATATCTGTCTGATGACGGAAGTTAAAAACTGTTTTGCCAGCTTTACCTCTTTTAGTAGTTACTAATATAACGCCATTACTAGCCTGCGAACCATATAGCGCAACAGCAGCAGCATCTTTCAGGATGGAGATGGTTTCGATGTCCGAAGGATTAAGCTGGGCCAAAGGATTTGTAATTCTGTTTGTATAGTTAGCAGGGGCACTTGCCGGCTCCTGTTGTACCGGCACGCCATCCACAATGATGAGCGGGTTCCGGAACGTTTCGCCATTCGTAGGCTGCCCACCGGTGGCAATGCCACGCAGCATGAAATTGCTGGTGGGGCCGCCGGGCTGGCCGTTTCCGCTCGTGACGAGCAGGCCGGGCACCAGGCCCTGCAGGCTCTTGTCGAAGCTACGGTTGGGGAGGGTGGCGATTTGTTCGCCCTTGACTACGGTCACGGCGCCGGTGTTGGAACGGGAAGATATTTTGTTGTAGGCTACCACGACTTCCTCTTCTTCCTTTACTGCAATGGGCAGCCGGATCTCCATATTCAAAGCCTTGACTTTTACTTGCTGGGTCACATGCCCTACAGAGCTAATTACGAGCACTGCGTCGTCTTCAATCTCGGAGAGGTTAAAATAACCATCCCAGTCAGTAGTAGTAGTCATATCACTACGGCGCACCGTGATAGTAGCGCCAGGCAGTGGATCACCTTTTTCATTCATCACCCTGCCACGCATGGTAATCTTTTTGGGATCAGTAACTATATTATGCACCACAGGAACAGCTGTTGGCTTGTCGCCCCTGGGCTTAACGATCACTATTTTCTCTACAATAGTATAGGTAAGCGGTTGGTCCTTGAAACAGAGGCCCAATACATTGTCCAGGGAAGAGTTGGCTACATTGATGGTTACTTTGGAAGCCTTTTGCAACTCACTCTCGGTATAGACGAAGCTATAACCTGTTTGCTTACGTATTTCCCGGAATACTTTGTCGAGGGTGGCATCACGAAAAGAGAGGGTGATATCCTGGGGAGGGAGCTCTCCTGCCCTTGCCTGAACGTTAAAAATGAGGAGCAATGCTAAAGTGGCCAGTGTGAAATACTGCCAGTGCTTACGCAGATAGCAGGTGATGCGACTGGCTTGCAGTCGGTGGTGGTCGGTTGTTGTAGAGAGTTGCATTTTCAAAATAATTTGTTCAGAATGATGGAGATGATAGGAACAGTTTAATGGTGCATTTTAATATGGTATGCATTCCCTTCATCGGATAGGTCATTTGAACAATCGTACTAAAGCTTAATGTTATTTGATCCCTGGTTTTTTCATAGCAATAGATTCCCTGTTGCTGTTTTGAACAGTCAATACTGTAAAGGATACAGAATCAATAAATGTGTTGCTTAATGTTGAGAATCAACTGTGGCTTGCATCCTGTCTACTGCGCTATCTCCACAGATCATGGATAAGTTCTACAGTTTCAGGTTTTCAGGATAGGAGGCATAAAAGAGAAACGGCCGCCTCTACCCCATTACGGGAATAGTGCCGCCGTTCAATAGTTGTTTTTACTGGCCATACCGTACGCTGTGCGTTCAGTATTGGGTAACCTTTTGCTGCCATAATCAATGAATGCCTTAAATTCATATACGTTTGCTTAACCCGCCTAACGGCGAAGGTTTTTAATAACAGGAAAGGTTAATGGTTGTATGTATATGATACAATAACTTACGATGCTCTTTTAACTGTGATCTTCCGGCCTTCGATCTCAAACCTCACTTTATCCGTCAGCTCCAATACTTTCAAGATCTGACTCACTGGTACATTGCGCGGCACACCCATCACATTGAACTTATCGGTAGGCCTGGCTCCCTCATACACCACTTCCACATCATAGTTCCTGGCCACTTCGCGCATAATGTTTTCTATCGGCGAACTGCTGTATACAAAAACTTCGTTTTTCCAGGCAACTGCTTCTTCTGTGTCAGTCTCGGTTACTTTCACCTGATCTGTCTTTAAGCTAAGTGTAGCCTGTTGACCGGGGGAAAGAAGTTGAGAGCGTTGGGCTGCAAGCCCACCACCTGAAACGGGAACAGGGGTTACTCTTACACTTCCTTCCAGCAGGGTCGTTCTTATAGCTGATTCGTCGTTATAACTCATTACATTGAAGTGGGTACCCAATACATCTACCTGCATCCCGTTCACTTTAACTATAAAGGGCCTTCTTTTGGCGGCAGCACCTGGCTTTTTCGGCAATTGGCTCTTAGCTACTTCAAAATACGCTTCACCGGTTAGCTCTACCACACGATCCTCTCCGGGGAATGTAGTTGGATATTTTAAAGAGGATACAGCGTTCAACCACACGATGCTATTATCTGCCAATACTATTTTATACCGTCCGCCTTTATTCGTTTGAATAGTATTATAAAGAACAGCTAAATTCTGATTGCTTTCTGTTGACTGGGTTGATCCACGATACTCAATGGTTCCATCCTCCTGCTTCACCACCTGCATGGCTCCCTGATCTGCTACTTGTCCGTTATTCACCGCATCCAGGTTAATTTGCTTCCCATCAGCCAATACCAAGGTTGCGTTTGTTCCAACAGGTGCCGGTATATCATTCTTGAACCTGCCATTACCTGTTTGTACCAGTTGACCGGCAGGCTTATTGCCTGTATTAAAATACCAAACTCCCAATCCGATCAACAACAATATTCCAGCAACACCTGCATAACGCATCCAACTGATCTGCTTCACTGGTGCATCCTGCAGTTCGGGCGCCAGGGTTAATATCTTTGCCCAGGTTGCTTTCTTGTCTTCACTGTGTGTGGAGAGGTCTTCACTCATCCGGTACTCGTCGCACAATTCATCAAACAATTCCTGGTTCTCTGCTGAATCGTTGATCCAACTATCCAGTGCCTGCTTTTCTTCCGCACTGGCTTTTCCTTCCAGGTGCTTTATAATCAGGGACGATATTGGATGCAATGGTTTCCGCATGCTGTTGTTTAAGGGGTTAAATAAACTGCGATGATAAACATATTTTCAGAACTGTTGATATAACCCAGTGTGCTTTTGTATAGATATAGAACGGACGAATTGTATTTTGTCCCGGGTGTTTTTGAATTTTCTTGAAGAAAAAGAGAAAGGTTATGCAGAAATCTTTTACATATGAATTTAGTGTTACGTTTCAATTAAGGAACTGTAAACATCTTTAGAAAAATCACTATGCGCCGACAGCAAAAAACGCAGCCAATAATTATTAATGAGCAGGAATAGGTTGGAATCTTATCTATGGGATGAATGGATCGCGTGAAGATGACACGATGAAAGTGTAGTATAATAAAATAATGAAATGCCTGGACAGGCTTCTTAGATCAGGGTGAGCCGCCCCTCAAGGGCGACCCACCCTTTAGGCGGCTTCGACAGGCTCAGCCTGACATGGGTCTTCGACAAGTCTGACAATAGGTACAAACTAACAACAAGTATTATTAAAAATTTACTACCAATACAGGTATGGAGAGTTCGTGTCTTACGGAGTTGATGGTTTCGCCATAGAGCCAATCTTTCACGCCGGTGTGACGATGGGCGCCGATCACCAGCATATCGGCCTGGTTTTCTTTTACCAGCCGCACAATCTCTTTGGCACGATGGCGGAAGCCAAGGTGACCTGTAGCAACAAAACCACGTTCGCTCAACTGCTCGATGTAGAACTGTAAGCGCTCCTCATCGGCCCGGGTTTCAAAATCATCGCTCTCCTTCCCCAATATCCTGGCAGTAGGACTTTCTACAATATGAATAAGGACGTATTCAGAATCCTGCCTCCCCTGCCCTATTGCATGCGCCAGGATAGCAGAATCATGCTCTCCAAACTCCAGGGCTACTGCAATCTTTTTATAGGTGGGTACAATAAGGGGTTTAAGTCCACCCACATCGGGGTGCATTTGTATGGATGCAATCTTCGCCTTTCTATTTAATAAGGGATAGAAAATGGTATACACCAGCAACAGCAGGAAGAGTATGCCTCCGGTAATGATCACCACTTTCCAGAAAAGATTGCCGGGATGCTCAAATACTTTACCGGCCTCGTTGATCACCATGCGGATATTGAGGTACACCAATACGGTGGCGATGAGCCAGGCAGCGACCTGCACAATGGGCTTTATGGCAAATGCACCCATGGTCTTTTTATCGCTCACAAAGTGAATAAGGGGAATCACGGCAAACCCCAATTGCATGCTCAGGATCACCTGGCTCAGGATGAGCAGGTAATCGACTTCTTTCTCTCCAAAAATATAAATAACAACGATGGCAGGCACAATGGCCAGCAGCCGGGTGAGCAACCTGCGGATCCACGGATTTATGCGCAAACGGAGATAGCCTTCCATTACGATTTGCCCGGCCAGGGTACCTGTTACGGTAGAACTTTGTCCGGCAGCAATTAAGGCGATGGCAAATAATATGGGAGCAACTTTTGATCCCAGTACGCCGGATAAGAGTTGATGGGCATCTTTGATCTGATCGACCATAATGCCATTCTTAAAGAAGGCGGTGGCTGCCAGTACCAGGATGGCTGCATTGACCAGGAAGGCAATGTTGAGGGCAATGGCAGAATCGACAAAACTCCATTTCAGGGCCTGCTTAATGCCTTTATTGGTCCGGTCGATCTTGCGGGTCTGTACAAGGGCAGAATGGAGGTAAAGATTATGGGGCATGACGGTAGCGCCAATAATACCGATGGCTATATACAAGGCCTCCTCATTAGGAAAAGTGGGCACAAAACCAGCGGCGACTTCCGTCAGGTTGGGTTTTACCAATAATATCTCTACAAAAAAGGATAGTCCGACCACAGCCACGAGGCCGATGATAAACACTTCCATTTTGCGCATGCCCAGCTTTTGGAGGTACAATAGCAGGAGGGTATCCAATACGGTAATACCTACGCCCCAAATGATGGGGATGCCAGTGAGCAAGTGGATACCGATGGCCATACCCAGCACTTCGGCCAGGTCGGTGGCGGCAATGGCCACTTCGGCCAATATGTAAAGGAAGAAATTAATGGTCTTAGGATAGGTTTCGCGGTTGGCCTGTGCCAGATCACGCCCCCGAACAATACCCAGCCGTGCAGACAGGCTTTGGAGCAATAAGGCCATGATATTACTCATCAGCAATACCCAGACGAGTGCATAACCAAACTTGCTACCGCCGGCCAGGTCGGTAGCCCAGTTGCCGGGATCCATGTATCCTACGCTTACGAGATAGGCGGGTCCGAAAAAAGCTAGCACTCTTTTCCAGCCGATCGCTTTGTTGTTGACATCTATAGATCCATGTACCTCGCTGAGGGACTGCTCGTTTTTTAGTCTATTCATCATACTTTACAAACACATTTTTGGCCACATGCTCGCTTATAGTAACGATCAATTGGTTCTTACATTTTAATTCCAGTGAGTTGTCAAAAGCAAATTTCTTTTTCACTTCGACCCTGGTGCCCAGGGCGATGCCTTTATGGCCCAGTAATTCCAACATTTCGGGGCTTTGATCCCCAATGCTGCTTACTTCCGCTACTTTGTTGAGAGGTAGGTTGAGGAGATCTACCTGCCTGGGTAGGGTAAATTTGCCGTTGCTATCGGGAATGGGATCTCCATGGGGATCGGACTTGGGGAAACCCAGGTATTCATCGAGGCGGTCGATCAGCTTTTTGCTGCTGATATGTTCCAGTTCTTCGGCAATCTCATGTACTTCATCCCACCCGAAGTTTAATTTCTCCACGAGGAAGAACTCCCACAGGCGGTGTTTGCGGATGATCTGCAGGGCCACTTTACGGCCTTCATTGCTCAGCTTAAATCCCTGGTATTTTTCATACAGCAGGAGCTTCTGGGCCTTGAGCTTTTTCAGCATATCGGTCACTGAAGCAGGCCTGGTTTGCAATTCATTGGCGACATCGTTGGTAGTTACAATACCGTCGGCCTTCTGGAGATGGAAGATGGCCTTGAGGTAGTTTTCTGTACTACTGGAATATTTGACAACTATACTCATTTAACAGCACCTAAATTTAATTTTAGACAAATCTAAAATTAAATCGTGAAACTAAAAATACAATATTTGGCATGAGTGAGGGGGATGTGTTACTTTTAACCGTGAATGATTTAACCCGGTATATGAAGCAATATCTGTTCTTGCTGTCCATTCTCTTATTGATCGTAGCCTGTAAAGGAAAGAAAACATCCCTGCAGGATAATGAACCCGTGACGGTTGAGGAGTTTATCGAATTTTTCCCCGAAACACCGCTGCCTATCCGCATAGCAGACACGACATTGGTCAAAAAGTCGACGGATTCGCTTCAAATCGGCTATAAGATATTTACACAATTCATCCCTGACAGTCTTATTCAAAAGGATTTTGGCAAGGGGGCAACGCCCAAGATATTCCCGCTGGGAAGAACCCGGGAAGAGGGTAAAGAGACGTATTTGCTTATCAAAGCCACCACGGGTGCTAAACGGGTTGCCTATCTGGCCTGTTTCAGTAAAAAGAATGAGTTCCTGCAAATGCTGCCGCTTGTAAAAACTGGAACTGACCAATATTCATCGGCCTACGGGGTATTGGACAAAAAGTTCCAGATCACCACTTATTACGAGAAGAAACGGGCCAACAATGAAACCTCTTTTAAGCGTAATGTGTACATTTTCAACAGCGGCGCCAATGAATTCACGCTGATCCTGACAGAACCCAATGAGGAGATCATTGAAAATGTCATCAACCCTATTGATACCTTCCCGACGAAAAACAAGTATTCAGGTGACTATGTGAAGGACAAAAAGAACTTTATTTCGGTGCGTGACGGCCGGCGGGCCACTGAGCCTGTCGTATTTGTTCACTTTGAAAAAAGCGATTGCCGCGGTGAGTTGAAGGGTACAGCCCGTTTTGTATCGGCCACCATGGCTGTTTTCCAGGAAAGTGGCAATCCCTGCTCACTGGAGTTTACCTTCAGCAATAACCGTGTGGTGATGAAAGAAACAGGTGGCTGTGGTACTTATCGTGATATCAAATGCTTCTTTGAAGGCACTTATCCGAAAAAGAAAGCGAAGAAGAAGTAAGAATACAGCATTTAGAAGCCAGAATACAGAATAAACAGCCGAGAGACCCGATAAGCGCTGATAGTAGGTTTGCAAACAATAAGCTTCTTCCTATTGCGTTGGTACACAATTAAACTACTGCCTGTAAAAAACTACACATTTAGTTTTTTACCATTATATTGCACCGCTTTTGTGTCTAAAGTACACAATTCAAACAGCGGGATCATATACCAACTCAATTCATGAATAATTGTATTATAGCATATGAGTTTTATCAATTTTAAAGTACCGTACCAGGCAGATGAACGATTTGCCAAGCGGGTGGCCTATTTTTCCATGGAGTTTGCGATCCACCAGCCGTTGAAGATATACAGTGGAGGCTTGGGTTTCCTGTCGGGATCTCACCTGCGGAGTGCCTACGAACTGAAGCAAAATCTTGTTGGGGTAGGCATTTTGTGGAAATACGGTTATTATGACCAGGCGCGCAACCAGGATCAGACGTTGCAGGTAACCTGGATGGAGAAAAATTACAGTTTCCTGGAAGATACAGGCATTAAATTCCAGATCATTATACATGATCACCCGGTATGGGTGAAAGCCTTTTACCTGAACCCGGAAACCTTCAAAACAGCGCCGTTGTTCCTGCTGAGCACGGATCTGCCGGAGAATGATTATGTATCACAAACGATCACTCACCGCCTTTATGACGCCAATGTGGCTACCAAGGTAGCGCAGTTCATCCTGCTGGGTGTTGGCGGGGCGAAGTTGATCGACGAGCTCGGTTTTAATCCGGACCGCTACCACCTGAATGAAGCACATGGGGTTTCCTCTGTGTTCTACCTGTATAAGAAGTTTGGGAATGTGGAAGACGTTAAAAAAAGGCTTGTTTTTACTACGCATACACCGGAAGAAGCTGGCAATGAGAAGCACGATATTAACCTCTGCCATAAAATGAGCTACTTCTGTGGCCTGGGGCTGGATGAGGTACGCAAACTGACGGGATTGCAGGACGATCAGTTCAATCACTCGCTGGTAGCGCTGCGTTTTGCGCACCTGGCCAATGGGGTATCGGCCTTACATGGAGATGTATCGCGGCAAATGTGGAGTAAATACCCCGGCATCTGCCCTATTATTTCAATCACGAATGCACAGAACTGGACTTACTGGTCGGACAAGCAATTGTACCGTGCTTCGGATGAAAGTAATGACAGCTGGTGGGACGACCGTAAAAAATACCTGAAGAAGCGGGCTTTTGAAATTGTGGCGGATCAAACGGGAAAAGTATTTGATCCCAATGTATTGACGATTGTATGGGCACGCCGGTTTGCCGGTTATAAAAGGGCTGAATTCCTTACACGCGATAAAGCCCGTTTTGAGAAGTTGTTGTCCAATACAAAATATCCGGTGCAGATCATTTGGGCAGGTAAGCCCTACCCTATGGATTACCCGGCTATCAATGAATTTAATAACCTGGTACACCTGAGCAAGAATTATAAGAATGTAGCTGTTTTGATCGGCTATGAGCTCACGCTCTCCAAACGTCTTAAACAAGCTTCTGATATATGGCTTAATAATCCACGTGTACCGCGTGAAGCATCGGGTACCAGTGGTATGACGGCTGCCATGAATGGTGGCGTAAACTTCTCTACGGATGATGGATGGATCCCTGAGTTCATTGATCATGGTCACAACGGATTTGTAGTTCCTAAAGCTGATTATGCACGGATGAATGTGCAGGAGCAGGATGACTATGATTATAACAAATTGTATGATATATTAGAGAAAGAGGTATTGCCGCTGTATTATGACAATTATGATACCTGGCGCCAGGTGGCTAAAAATGGTATGCGTGATGTACGCTTCCGTTTTGAAGCAGGCCGGATGGCGACGGAATATTATGAATTGCTGTATAAGTAAGTTGGGAAGACCGGAAGTCGGAAAGTCCGGAAGTAAGAAAAGAGAGTAGTAACCTCGAAAAAAATCTAAAGCCTGGAGTAAAACATACTCCGGGTTTTTTCTTTTGTGTAAAGCTGTGAGGAACTGCATCAGGAATAAGACATACCTAAACATCTTATTATGAAGCATATTTCCTTTGTAGTGATACTCCTATTGGGTACATGGATACAAACGCAGGCAGGCAACGAGAAAAACATTGTGACAGCAGCCTTGAAATCGGCCACGGTGTACCGTAGTGGCGCTGAACTGACGCATACAGCCAGGGTAACGCTGGAGTCAGGAAACAATGAACTGGTAATCGATGGGGTAAGTAACCGCATCAATATGAACAGTCTGCAAATTGGCAATGATGGCAATGTTACGATCCTTTCCTCTAGTTTTTCTACGGATTTCCTGAAGCCGGTACAGCAAACAATAGCATTAAAAAGATTGGAAGATTCGGTAGAGTCTATTAATAAAGAATTGGCTGTTATTGGGGTAGCTATTAAGACGGACCAGGAATTACTGGAATTGCTAAAATCTAATAAGACGATCGGGGGCACGCAAACGGGGGTAAGTGTGGCGGAGTTAACAAAAATGGTAGATTATTACCGGATGAAAACGCTGGAACTGCAAAAAGAGATCAGCCAGTACCGGGCGAAAGAAACGAGGTTGCTGGACATTTTTGCCAAGTTGAATGCACAGATCAAAGAAGAAGAACAGAAGAATGCAAAGACGGTAGGAAAACTGTTGCTGCAGGTATATTGCCCGGTGGGCGGCAGTTTTAACTTTACGGTCTCTTATATCACACCGCTCGCATCCTGGTATCCAAACTATGATCTGAAAGTAGAGAATATCAATAAGCCGGTGAAACTTTCCTACAAAGCGAAGCTCACACAAACGACGGGCATTGACTGGCAGCATGTAAAGCTCACACTGGCTACTTCGATACCCAACCAGGATAATAATGCACCTGTGCTGAAAAGCTGGTTCCTGGCTTATCAAAATACAAATGATGCGTTTGGCATGGCATTGGCCGGTAAGGCGGCGGGAGTATCCATCAGAGGCGCCTCCACCCTGAATGATGTAGTAGTGGTGGGCTATGGATCACGCTCCAAAGGAGAAATATCGGATGAACAGGAACAGCAGGAGCCCTTGTATGTATTGAATGGCAATATGATCAGCAAAAAAGAATTCAACAAGATCGATGCCAAAGCCATTAAAGATATGAAAGTGCTGAAGAACAGTGAGGCTACTTCCATATATGGCTCCCGTGCTTCGGGAGGAGCTGTTGTTATTACGCTCAAAGATGAACTGGGCGATTATGTATCGGTAAAGGACAATGAAATGAATGTGACATTTGACATTGAGCTACCTTATGATGTACCTACGAATGGCAAAGAACAACAGGTAACACTGAAAGACTTTACGGTAGCTGCTCAATTCAAATATTATACAGCGCCAAGGGTAGATAAGGATGCTTACCTACTGGCAGATATTGCGGACTGGGAAAGTCTGAACCTGTTACCGGGAGAAGCGAATATTATTTTTGAAGGCACCTATATCGGTAAGACCTGGATTGATCCTAACTCTACACAGGATACGCTTAACTTCACCTTGGGCAGGGACAAACGGGTGGTAGTCACCAGGGAAAAGCTGAAAGACCTCAGTAGTGTGAAGTTCCTGGGCAGCAACAAGAAGCAGGTTTTTACCTACGAGATCACGGTGAAGAATAATAAGAAAGAAAAGGTACAAATGCTATTGAAGGACCAATATCCTCTATCCACCAACAAGGATATTGAAGTAGAATTGATCGAAGTCAGCGGAGCCAACAACAACGCTGAACTGGGGTTTCTGCATTGGCTTACAGAATTGGCCCCGGGAGAATCGAAAAAGTTCCGGGTAAGTTACAGCGTAAAGTATCCTAAGGATAAGGTGGTGAATGTGAATTGAGTGGCGGATATTGGATTAATATGAAATAGTATTGGCCTATGACGAGGCCAATACTATTTTTTTGTGCCGGCTATGGAATTCAGAAATCATTCTCTACCTTTGATCAACCAATTTTCCAATATGGAAAAAGATCACTGCAACAATCACTACCTTTCTCTCTACGAGACTATCCGGTTTACGATCCACAACACTTCGCCTCCCGGTTCCCGTTAAAATCATCATTATGATTCTTTATTACTATAGCCCTGGTTGTTACATTTCAGTAGCATCCACGACTCATTATATACCTACTATGGATTCTTAATCATCATTAAATAATATGGAAACCCCAACACTTATCAAATGGGCACTGCTCATTGGTATACCCCTTATTTGCCTTGTATTGTACAAGTTTGTACTTCGTTTTTTCTTCGGTTTAGTTATTGTTCCTGAGGACCGTATCGGCCTGGTGACCAAAAAGTTTGTGCTCTTTGGGAAGCAGGAATTGCCGGAAGGCCGTATCATCGCCACAGAGGGCGAGGCGGGCTTCCAGGCGCAGACGCTGCCTCCGGGTGTTTACTTCTGGATGTGGATCTGGCAGTATGAAATTACTTTCCAGCCATTTACGGTGGTTCCTACGGGAAAGATCGGGCTGGTGCTGGCCCGGGATGGCGTTGAGCTGGAAAGTGGGCGTGTACTTGCCCGTAAAGTAGATTGTGACACTTTCCAGGATGCCAAGAGCTTCCTGCTCAATGGAGGGCGTAAAGGCCGGCAAACGGCGATGATACCGCCTGGTTCCTATCGTATTAATACGTTCCTGTTTGAGATCGAGGTTTATGATATGACAACAATCCCGGACAATGCGGTGGGTATTGTAACGACACTGGAAGGTAAATCACTGGAAGAAGGCCAGATAGCGGGTAAAGTGATCGGCGTACACAACAAGTTCCAGGATGTAGACACTTTCCTGGAGAATGGCGGCTACAAAGGCTTACAGGAACAGGTGATCCTCGCGGGCTCTTACTTTCTGAACCCCTGGTTTGCTAAAGTGGAAATGGTAAAAATGACGGAAATACCGATCGGATTTGTAGGTGTTGTCATCTCTTATGTAGGCGCGGATGGTGTGGACCTGAGTGGTGCTGAATTCAAGCATGGTAATATTGTATCGAAGCAACAGAAGGGTGTGTGGGCGGAACCGCTCGGGCCGGGTAAATACCCCATCAACTCACACATTATGAAGGTGGAACTGGTTCCTACCACCAACCTGGTATTGAACTGGGCAAGCGCCCGCAGTGAGGCACACCAGCTGGATAAAAACCTTTCTACGATCACGGTGCGCAGTAAGGACGGTTTTACCTTCAACCTCGACGTGGCACAGATCATCCATATACCTACGAACGAAGCTCCGAAGGTAATCGCCCGGTTCGGTAATATGAGCAACCTGGTAACGCAGGTACTGGAGCCTACGATCGGTAACTATTTCCGTAACTCGGCACAGGGTGCTGAGGTGATCGACTTCCTAACGAGCCGTAAGGAAAGGCAGGAATCGGCCAGGGAACACATCGGTCACGTGCTGGACCAATACAACGTGTTTGGTGTGGATACTTTGATCGGTGATATTGTACCTCCAGATTCGTTGATGAAAACGTTGACGGACCGTAAGATAGCGCAGGAGCAGAAGATAACGTATGACACGCAGAAGATGGCGCAGGAAACGAGGCAGGCACTGGAAAAAGAAACGGCTATCGCTGAGATACAAAAGGATATCGTGAAAGCTGACCAGGGTGTATTGATCGCGGAACGGGTGGCGGATGCATCGGTGAAAAAAGCAACGGGTGATGCGAACAGTGTGCGGATACAGGCTACTGCGGAATCGGAAAGGCTGAAGTTACTGGCAGGCGGCGAGGCCGAAAAAACAAGGCTGCTGGCGAAGGCTGATGCAGAAAAGATCGAATGGCTGGCTAAGGCGGAAGCAGAAAAAATATCTCTTACAGGTAATGCAGAAGCGGAGAAGATATTGGCGATCGGTAAGTCATCGGCCGAATCTTACAAGCTGGCAGTAGAAGGTATGGGAGGCGATAATTTTACGCAACTGAAGGTGATGGAAGCGATAGGGGCTCAACATATTAAGATCATGCCAGACGTACTGATCGGTGGTGGCGGTGATGGAAATGGCTCTATCAGTGGGTTATTAGGACTGCAATTACTGGAGCAATTGCGCAGAAAAGCAGATAGCAATAACAACACGGCCAACGGTCATACTAATTAAGAAGTAAGCGTCAGAAAACACTGACAGTCAAATTTAATAGCTGCGAGCTACAAGCTGTGAGGGACGAACTTTGTGTTCATCATTCACCACTTGTGACTCGCAGTTGCATTTAATATATATACCCAAACGCCTTAGCGCAAACGATTATTTTTTATCTTAATTTAGGAAGAACCAAAAATCTACGTCTCATGAGAAAGATCACACTACTCTTTGCATTAGTGTTGGTCGGATATGGCGCCCTGTCGCAACAAAGCGATTTCTGGACGCCTGTGAATGAATCCACCATCACTAAAAACCTATTCACTGTCCACGTTAAGCCTACTGTTTACAAACTCTACCGGCTGGATGAATTATCGATAGCGCGCACTTTGCGCAACTCCCCTTCTGAGAAAAAAGTATCGGCCGCACAATCTTCCTTTGTTATTTCGGTGCCGGTGGCCAATGGCCAGCTGGAACGTTTCAGTGTTGTAGCAGCTCCTGTAATGGATGCAGCACTGGCAGCCCGCTACCCGGAAATACAATCGTATGCAGGGCAAGGGCTTGATAATCCTACGTCTACGATTCGTTTTGATGTGTCGCCCAGGGGATTTCATGGTATGATCTTATCGTCCAACCGGCCAACGATCTATATTGACCCGGTAGACCGGGGTGCTCAATATTATGTGGTGTTCTCGCGCCAGGAAGTGGTAGATTACCGTAATGTGTTTCAATGCTTCACGCAGGAAAACAACAAGCTGCAGCAACCATCGGTAAGTATTCCCGGAGAAGCTTTGCGGGGCGCCGATGATGGCAGGCTACGCACTTACCGGCTGGCATTGGCTGCTACGGGAGAATATTCCACCTACTTCCTGAATGGGACAGAAACCACGGATGCGCAACGTAAAGCCAAGGTGCTGGCCGCTATGAACACGCTGATGACCAGGACGAATGGTATTTATGAGCGTGACTTCGGCATTCGCATGAACCTGATCGCCAACAACGATGCCATTATTTACCTTACGGCTTCTACTGATCCCTGGACCAATGAATACAATACCAAAACACAGCAAACGATCGATGCTGTGATCGGCAGCGCTAATTATGATATCGGACACCTGGTACACAGGGGTTCGAATAATGGTAATGCGGGCTGCATTGGCTGTGTTTGTGTGGCTGGATCCAAAGGCAGTGGCTTTACTTCGCATACCACGCCTGAAGGAGATCCCTTTGTAGTGGATTATACGACGCATGAAATGGGACACCAGTTTGGAGCCAATCATACCTTCTCTTTCCAGACCGAAGGAACGGGCGCCAATATGGAACCGGGCAGCGGCAGCACGATCATGGGTTACGCCGGCATTACAGGCAGCACCACGGATGTACAGCCGCATAGTGATGATTATTTTCATGCCAAGAGTGTGGAGCAGGTAACTGATTATATTAAGGGCACTACCGGAGGTGGCTGTGCGGTAGTAACCATTACAGGCAACTCGACTCCTACTGCCAACGCGGGCGCCAATTTTACGATCCCCAAATCCACCCCTTTTGTACTTACCGGTACGGGCAGTGATGCGAATGCAGCGGATGTATTGACCTACACCTGGGAGCAATATGACAATTATGCTTCGGGCTCTTCTACTGTTCCTTCGGCTACGGCCACATCGGGGCCACAGTTCCGCAGTGTGACTTATTCCACTTCGCCATCGCGTAGTTTTCCCAACCTGGCTTCGGTATTGGGAGGAACGAATACGAATAAATGGGAAGTATTGCCTTCTGTAGCACGTACGCTCAATTTCAGGTTTACAGTAAGGGATAACCATATTGGTGGTGGCAACAATAACAGTGACGATATGCAGGTGATTGTTTCTGCCGCTGCCGGTCCTTTTGCGGTCACGGCCCCCAACACGGCAGTAACCTGGGCGCCGGGATCCTCTCAGGCGATTACCTGGAGTGTAAACAGCACGAATGCAGCGCCTGTAAACTGCGCCAATGTGAAGATCAGCTTATCGACAGATGGAGGTAATACTTTCCCCATTGTATTATTGGCCAGCACGGCCAATGACGGTACAGAAACGATCACGGTACCTAATAATGTAACTACACAGGCAAGGGTAAAAATAGAAGGGGTTGGCAATATCTTCTATGATATTTCGAATACCAATTTTACCATCAGTGGTACTCCGCCAACGTGTACTGCACCAGCGGGCCTGGCCTCTTCAGGGATCACCACCAGTGGCGCTACTGTAAGCTGGACAGCGGTGAGCGGCGCCAACAGTTATGATGTGGATTATAAGACAACAGCCTCTTCTACCTGGGTAAATGCAGCTACAGGTACCACCAGTGTTTCTGTGAACCTGAGTGGTTTAGCAGCTTCGACGACTTACGACTGGAGGGTACGTGCCAATTGTGCATCGGGCAGCAGTACGTATACGGCGGCTCAATTCACCACTACGGGTACGATCACTTGTACAAATGCGTATGAGGCGAATGAAACGCTGGCAACAGCGGCAGCGGTGACTACGAATACGGCGCTTTCTGCCGCCATTGGCAGTGCTACGGATAAGGACTGGTACTCCTTTACGCTGAGTGCAACCAGCAACCTGAACATTTCTTTGACGAACCTGGCAGGTGATTATGATATCATCCTCTATAATTCAGCCGGTACAGAACTGGCCCGGTCTGAAAATGGTGGTACTACCAGCGAAACGATCACGCGCAGCAGTTCGGCTGCAGGCACGTATTATATTCAGGTATTTGGTTATAACGGCGCTTTCAGCACAACGGTTTGTTATGGCCTGAATATCGGGGCTACCACGGTTACGGGTTGTGCCAGCACTTATGACAATAGCAGCAATGGTACATTTGCCGGTGCTCCACAGGTTCCGTTGAATACGAATATTACGGGATTGATCAGCCCGAGCGCGGATGATGATTACTACAAGTTTGTGATCACTACAGGTGGTACCATCACGATTACTTTAAGTACGCTGCCTGCGGATTATGATATCCGGCTGTTTAACAGTGCTCAAACACAGGTCGGTATTTCACAGGCCGGAGGCACCAGCAGTGAGACGATCAATTACACTGCTGCTGCGGGTACTTATTATATACGGGTATACGGTTACAGTGGGGCCAATAATGCTACGAGCTGCTATACGCTGCGGGTGGCTACGGGAACGGCTTCCAGAGAAGGAGCGCCAACCTATACAGGTACTCTTAAAGTGAATGTATTCCCCAACCCAGCCATTAGTACGCTGAATGTGAATATAGCAGGCACCAGCGCCAGGTCTGTTATTAAGGTGGTAGATGTGAATGGCAGGTTATTGATCACCAAACCAGTGGCAGCAGGCAATACGTTGTTGGACGTTAAGTCTTTTGCGAGTGGGGTGTATATGCTTGTGGTGACGGATGAACAAGGTAAAGGTCTTTACCAATATAAGTTCATTAAAGAGTAGGAGAACGAAGAATACAGAATTCAGAATTTAGAATACAGAAGCGTTGATAAAAGCAAAAAGCCCGAATGAGTGACATTCGGGCCTTTTGCTTTTAATTTATAAGATCGATCTGAAATTCCTGCTCTCTATTGCTGACCGCCGGGTTGTTGTGTTCCGCCTTCGGGCTTTATGATCTCCAGGAGTTCCACTTCAAAAATAAGGGTAGACCCACCGGCTATGGGGCCATTGTCGCCATCGCCATAACCCAGTTCGGAAGGAATAAATAATTTATACTTGCTGCCTACTGACATCAGCTGGAGGGCTTCTGTCCATCCTCTGATCACCTGACCAACGCCGAAAGTAGCTGGCTGGCCATTGGTACGGGAGCTTTCAAACTCTTTTCCATCTATGAATGAGCCTACATAATGGCATTTTACCTGGTCATTGGGGGTAGGCTTGGGGCCTGTACCTTCCTGGATCACCTGGTATTGGAGACCGCTGGGCAGGGTTACTACACCGGGTTTGGTTTTATTTTGCGCGAGGAATGCCTGTCCTGCTTTTTTAGCACCAGAGGCTTTCTGGCTGCGGGCTGCCTGCATGTGGTTCATAATGCAGGCATTGGCCTGTTGTTCGTCCAGGGCAGGTTTACCGTTCTTGGCATCGGTGAGGGCTTTGAGCACCAATTGGTTATTGATGCCAGTCACTCCCTGTTGCTTATAGAAATTGGCGATACTTAAGCCAATTGCATAACTGAAGGAATCCACAGAGTTCTTCATAGGCACTGAGGTACCGGCGGTTTTGGCGCCTGCAGCCGGCTTGGCGGTGGCTGATTTAGGGGCTGGCTTACCGGCAGCGGGCTTTGTAGTTTGCCCGATAGCGGCAGCGGCGGCAAAAGTGGTCAATATAAACAAGCTTGTTCTTTTCATTCCATTGTTTTTAAGGGCTCAAATGTAGGAAAACCTATGATTTATACCAATTGCAACAGCGATTATACTGTCTCCGTTTTCCGTAAGCAAGGAATAACGAGTTATTGCCTGTTGAGTTGTTCAAGCATGGCTATGGCCTGCTGGTTGCCGGGCTGTAACTGCAATACTTTCTGACAGCATTCTTTCGCTGCATTGGTATTGCCCTTCTTCTGATAAGCAGCGGCCAGGTAATTGAAAGTAGCCGGTTCAGCAGGATACAATAATGTACTGATGCGCATGGCATCTACTGCTTTATCGGTTTCACCATTCATCAGCAATACTCTTCCAAAGGAAGTGAGCTCACCCCAATAAGATACGATTGGCCGGAGTTGTTCGGCAGCCTGTTCAATGGCAGCTGGTGTTGACATCCATTGGGGTGATTGGAACTGGCTGATCAGGTAGGCTACTCCCGGGTAACGGGGTGCGTAAGCTTTGTTGCCGGTTATGGACAACAGGTCTTTTTCGATGGTGGCAACCGGAGATTCCACGATCCTTCCTACTTCTTTGTTGTTTTCATAAACGAGGAGGTCGGGTACGCGAAAAATATACAGTCCTCTTTCTTCATGGCCAGGGCTTTGTTTGTAGGCAGTATCGTGGTTATTGACATTCACAAGTTGTATCTGTGATGGCTTCACACCGCAATAATCCAACAACTTGTACATGCGGGGCACTTCGCGGCGGCTGTCTCCGCACCAGGTACCCATGAAGATGACAAACTGCTTGTTCTTCAGCAATGGTTTTAGCTGATTGGCAGCATTGGTGTCGATAGTATAATCTGCATAGTTCTTGTTGAACCAGGTGTCAAAAGGAGCCTGAGCAAGCCGTTGACGGGAGCTTTTCCCCAGGAGGTTAATGTTGCCGGCGGCGTCTTTATATTCTATATTGACTGGGGCGGTAACGGGCATCCTATCCTGTGCAGTGGCTACGGTGTGCCGGTGACAGGATGTTATGGCTATGAGTATAGCGGTTATGATCAATGATGTATTGATGAGTTTCATGATGATATTTTTTTGTGTGAATGGTTTTATTGTTCTTTTGCCCCCGCATTGCGGGACAAAAGAATCAAAAAATCAAGGCATCAGAACAACTCTGCTTAATGCATTTGTACTGAGACCGTGCCTTTCGACATGGACTATCGCTTAATTTGCTGTATAGATTATATGGAATTTTAGCATCCCGGAGGATGGAAAACGGAGACGGTATGATCGGCTGGGATCAGTGCCTGGTAAAGGCTTTGGTTGCAATTATTGGATGAAATCACTGTGAGCGGGTGGATGGTTACTTCATGGGCCAGGAAGACTTCTTCTGCTTTTTCTTTGGCCACCATTACTGGAGTACCAGGGTGGTCTTTATCGGAATGGCCGGTGAGTGTTTTTTGGCAATCGCAATTGACAGGTGCGGTTAACCGGCAATGCCAATAGCTCACTACCTTGCCATACTGGAGGGCAACGAAGGCCAACAGGCATATGACGGTGATGAATTTACGCATGGACATGGCACGTATTGCTAATGAAAATTAGCTAATAATTATGGTATAGTATAATTTTATGAATAAGGTTTATAAAAATTATTTATGAGCAATTATGTTAAAACAGTAGAGGTGCGCTGGTCTGATCTTGATCCTAATTTCCACCTGCGTCATTCAGTATACTACGATTACGGGGCTTATTGCCGCATTGCTTTCCTGGAAGCGCATGGGCTAAGTGCTGCTTTTATGGCACAAAACCACCTGGGTCCTATTCTCTTTAGAGAGGAATGTGTGTTTCGCAAAGAAATAAGGTTGGGAGATGTGGTGACGATCGATCTGCATTTGCTGAAGGCAAAAGAAGATCAATCCCGATGGAGTATCCAGCATCATATTTATAAAAATGCCGATGTGCTGGCGGCTGTGATCACTGTGGAAGGGGCCTGGATCAACACGCAATTGCGCAAGTTATCGGCTCCTCCGGAGCAGGTTTTACACGTTTTTAACAATATGCCCCGCGCGGAACAGTTTGACTGGATCAAATAGGCTACGACAACCCTTCGCCAGGCTCAGGGTGACAAACGACAGGCTCCGTGTGACATTGGATTAAATAGGGTTTAATAAGGCATTAAATAATTGAGGGTTAACAACTTTTTATAGAAACCGACGTTACTTTTAACGAAATAATGTCGCTATGAAAAAAGTAATACTCCCCCTATTGTTATTGACCTCGGTAATGTCTTTTGCCCAAAACTCCGGTGGCGGGTTGTTGAAAAAAGCCGGTGGCTTGCTGAATAAAGCCAAAGGCGGTTCACTCAGTAATGATGATATTGTTGCCGGTTTAAAAGAGGCGCTTTCGCTGGGTGCTCAAAACGGCGCCAACAAGTTGTCCTCGGTAGATGGTTTCTTTGCCAATGCGGCTATTAAAGTATTGATGCCTCCTGAAGCGCAAAAAGTAGAGAAGACCTTGCGCAATGCAGGCATGGGTAAGTTGGTAGACGATGCCATCCTATCCATGAACCGGGCAGCTGAAGAAGCCTCGAAGAGTGCAGCTCCCATCTTTGTGGATGCTGTTAAAACGATGAGCTTCCAGGATGCGCTGGGCATTTTAAAAGGCAGTGATACGGCGGCTACGAGCTACCTGAAAGGCAAAACTACCCCGGCTCTCACCAGTGCTTTTCGCCCTGTGATCGAGAGTGCTCTCGAAAAAACGGGAGCGACAAAACATTGGAAAACGGTGATAGATGCCTACAATAAGATACCATTGGTGTCTAAAGTGAATCCTGATCTTTCGGGTTATGTAACGGATAAAGCACTGAGTGGTATGTTTTTCCAGGTAGCCACGGAGGAGCAAAAGATCCGTAAAGACCCGGCGGCCCGTGTAACGGAGACGCTGAAGAAGGTGTTTGGCAGCTAGGAACGAGCATTAAATATATTACCTGAATAAAAACATCCTCCATCACTGGGGGATGTTTTTGTTTTGGGGAAAATACAAATGGTGGGTCGCTTTTCGAAGGCGATCCACCATTTATCGTTAGGGGCGTCCCCTATGGGACCGCAGATATGATATAACTTATTCTCTACAAAGCGGCTGCTCCTATGGAGCAGGAAGAACCCTATCTCGCAGGCAGGTCTAAGGGGATATCCCTTTTGAGCATGTCGTTGCGGTTGGCCATATCCCAGGCAGTAAAGAATACCAGTTTTGCTCTTTTGGCCATC
Organism: Paraflavitalea soli; assembly: GCF_003555545.1. Lineage (GTDB taxonomy): Bacteria > Bacteroidota > Bacteroidia > Chitinophagales > Chitinophagaceae > Paraflavitalea > Paraflavitalea soli. Next base: position 4,079,777 of record NZ_CP032157.1, read on the forward strand.
AGCTCATAATTGATCTTATCGGGGGTATCGCCGGGACGGTGGTAGTCGTCGTGGGTACCGTTGAAATAGAAAATGATGGGCACGCCTTTGCGGGCAAAATTGAAATGGTCACTGCGGTAGTAAATACGTTCGGGATCATTGGGCTCATTGAACTTATAATCCAGTTCGAGTTTTGTATACTTTTTGTTCATGGCCTCGCTGATGGGGCGAAGGTCGGAACTGAGTTTGTCATCGCCTACTACGAATACATAGTTGGTAGAATCACCGATCTTGCGTTTGGGATCTATGCGGCCGATCATGTCGATATTGAGATCAACAGTCGTTTTCTCTAATGGATACACGGGGTGATCGCCATAATAAGCAGACCCCCACAATCCCTTTTCTTCACCGGATACGGTCATGAATACGATGGAGCGACGGGGGCCTTTTCCAGCTGCTTTGGCCTTTACAAAAGCCTCCGCGAGTTCGAGGATACTAACGGTTCCGGAACCATCATCATCTGCGCCATAGTTGATAACACCTGCAGCGGTCTTACCAATGTGATCGTAATGGGCTGTGAGGAAAACATATTCATCTTTTTTATCGGTGCCTTCGAGGAAACCGATCACGTTGGTGCTTTGGAGCTCAGTCACCACTTTATTGAAGTCGACTGTTACATTGGCGGCATAAGATTTTGCGGTGGGGTTACCAGCCTTCATAGCATCTTTAGCTGCTGCATAATCAGTACCCATGATGGCTTCTGCCACCTGGTCGGAAACAGCGTAAAGGTTAGGGTAAATGGTCTTGCGGAAACCATTTACATATTGAAAGCCCCTGGTAGAGCCTGTTCTGCGGGGGAATCCGGGTTGCACCTGGAGAACAGCAATCGCCCCATTTTTCAGGGCTGCTTCTATTACAGGGGAAACACCAAAACCACGACGGGTGCCTGGAGCAGGTTGTTGTGTGGCGGGCGGTGTACCAGCCAGCACCAATACAACCTTACCTCTTGCATCAATACCCTTGTAATCATCGCGGGTAGAGTCGCTGATACCATACCCTACAAATACCACTTCGCTGGCCATGAAGGCAGATGAATTGGAACTGCTCAGGTTGGCGGCAAAATCGGTGAAGGGCTGGAACTTCTTTCCATTGATATCAATAGAAGCTTTTACCAGTGAATCCTGAAATACCGGATAGGGTTGCTGGTAGCCACCATTGACACCGGGAGCCAGGCCCAGTTGTTTGAAATAATTCTCAATGTAGGCAGCGGCCTTACGCTGTCCTTCGGTAGCGGTCTCACGGCCTTCCATTTCTGCACCGGCTACAATGTAGAGGTGTTTTTTAAGATCTTCCGCCGTAATGCTGTTGGCGTAAGTAACGGGGTTGGCAGCTTTTTGGGCCATTACGCCCCATGGAGCAGCCAAAGCCATTACCAGGCATAGTCTTCTCATGTAATATGTGTTTTTGTTTTAGGAGCCCAAAAGTAAGGGAAGGCTATAGGATTTTCTTGCCATTGATGGAATAATACAAGCTACGAGCTACGAGCTGCGAGCCACGAGCCGTGTTTTGCGGTCTCTTTTGGGTGCCAATGGCGGTAATAACTACTCAATTTCACTGAGCTCCAGCCAGCGAAGCTCCTTTTGGTCCAGTTGATCAGCAATCTCGCCTATGCGCACGGCCAATTGCTGAAGTTCATCGAAAGGCGCGTTTCCGCTGTTGAGTTTTTCGGTGACGGCCAACTTCTCTTTTTCGAGGGCGGCAATTTCCTGCTGAATGGTCTCCATCTCTCTTTTTTCCTTGAAAGTCAACTTCCTTTTTTCAACTGCTTTACCGGGAGTTGCTACTGGCTCGGGAGCTTCCACTATGGGCACCGGCTTAGGAACGATGAGCTTGTCGTCCTTGTCTTTGTCTGTAAGCCTGTATTGGGTATAATTGCCCGGGAAATCGGTAATAACACCATCGCCGTCAAACACAAAGAGGTGATCTACCAGCCGGTCCATGAAATAACGGTCGTGGGACACGATGAGAAGACAGCCCTGGAAATCGCTCAGAAAGTTTTCGAGGATGCCGAGGGTAGGCAGATCAAGGTCGTTGGTAGGCTCATCGAGAATGAGGAAGTTGGGATTGCGGAAAAGGATGGACAGGAGGTGCAGGCGGCGTTTTTCACCACCGCTGAGCCTGGAGATGTAGGTGTATTGTTGATCGGGTGGGAACAGAAAGAGATCGAGGAATTGGGCAGCACTTAAAGAGCCGCCGCTGGCGAGGGGAAAACTTTCTGCAATATTTTTGACGAATTCAATGACACGCATGTCTTCTTTGATGGTAAGGCCCTGTTGGGAATAGTTACCAAAGACAACTGTTTCCCCAATATTGATCTTACCGCTATCAGGCTGCTCCATTCCCTGGAGAATGTTGAGAAAGGTGGATTTACCTACGCCATTTTTACCTACCACTCCTACCCGCTCGCCTTTTTTGAAGGTGTAATCAAAACCTTTCATGATGACCTTTTCGCCGTAGCTCTTATACACTTTTTTCAGTTCGGCGATCTTGCCACCCAGGCGGGTCATTTTCATTTCGAGCTGGAGCTTCTGTTCTTCGAGGCGTTGTTTGGCCTTTGCTTCCACTACATAAAAAGCATCCTGGCGGCTTTTGGATTTGGTGGTACGTGCTTTGGGCTGCTTGCGCATCCATTCGAGTTCACGACGGAAGGTATTGCGGGCCTTGTCGATGCTGGCGGCCTCGCTTTCCATGCGGGCAGCTTTTTTCTCGAGGTAATTTTCGTAATTGCCTTTGTATACTACGAGGTTGCTCCGGTCCATTTCCCATATTTCTTCACACACGTTATCGAGGAAATAGCGGTCGTGGGTAACGAGGAGTAGGGTTACGTGCTGCTGGTTGAGGTAATGTTCGAGCCATTCAACCATTTCTACATCGAGGTGGTTGGTAGGTTCGTCCATGATGAGCAATACGTGTTTGTGTTCAAAGCCAATGTCTATGAGGGTTTTGGCTAAGGCCACGCGCTTACGCTGGCCGCCGGATAATGTACCGGCAGGCTGGTTGAGGTGGTGGATATTGAGTTTACCAAGGATCTGTTTTACGCTGGTATCGAAATCCCAGGCGCCGAGTTCATCCATTTTCACAATGGCATCGGTCATCTGTTCGGGGGTACCCTCTTCACTGGCCAGTTCAAATTCCTTGATGGCATTGATGATGGGATGGTTGTGGTGGAAAATATTGTCCAACACGGACAGGTTTTCCTGGAAGACGGGCTCTTGATCAAAGAGGGCTACGGTCACTTCTTTATTGATCCATGCTTTCCCTTCTTCGGGTGTTTCTTTCCCTGCCAGTATTTTAAGCAGGGTGGATTTACCGCTACCGTTCCTGGCTACGAGCGCGATCTTATCACCTTCTTCGATATGGAAAGAAATATTCTGAAAAAGCGGCTTAACGCCATATGACTTGGTAAGTCCCTCAACGGAAACGTAATGCATGGCGCAAAGATAGGGGAATAGGAATACAAGCTCCGAGCCGCGAGCTATGAGCTGCGAGCTGGAGAAAATATCAGCTGCAGACGAGAGTCGGAGCCTGAAATGGGAGATGCCGGATACAGCTGGTAAATGAATGGATACAGGTTATCCTATTTTTTGCGACGAAATCGATGATTGGTATGGAATACAAGTAATTTTTTCGCAATATTGTATGTTTATAGCCTATTGTATGAAAAATCCTCTGCCCTCCTCTGCAAAACTTTCTCTTACCTTCCTGGTATTCGGCATTGGCTGGATATTATTTTCCGACTTTATTACGCTGTCGATCACGAGGCACAATCTTGATGCGTACACCAAATTGCAGCATTACAAAGGCATTTTATTCATGGTGCTGGCAGCCTTGCTGATCTATTTTGTAAGCCGTAAGTTGTATGGCAATATTGAGAAGGCGCGCAAACAGCAGGAGGAGATACTGGAGCGGTATCAATTATTGGGCATGGCTACGAATGATGCGGTGTGGGATTACAATATCGTTACAAAACAGTGTTATACGAACCGTACATTGCAGGAGATGTTTGGCTATACGGCAGATGAATTGCAGGACAATTACCATTGGTGGACGAATAATCTGCATCCTGAAGACAAGGACCGGGTACTGGACACCATTGATAACAAACTGGACAGGGGCGGCACGGTGTGGCAGGATGAATACCGGTTTCGCTGCAAGAACGGAGATTACAAGTCGATCTTTGACCGGGGCTTTATCATGCGTAACAAAGCGGGACAGCCTTACCGATTGATCGGGGCCATGCAGGACATTACAGAACAACGGCTATTGCAGGATACGCTGTTCGAGGCACAAGCAAGGCATAAAGATGAGCTGGCGCAAAGTGTGCTGCAAACAGAGGAAGCTGAGCGGAAGAAACTGGGAGAAGAATTGCATGATAATATCAATCAATTGCTGGGGGTGGTAAAATTGTATATTCAACACGCATTGGTGAACCCCAAAATGCGGGAAGAACTGCTGCAAAAAAGTGCGCATTATATTACGCAAACGATTGAAGAGATCCGGAACCTCTCGCGTTCGCTGCTGCCGCCTGCCTTAAACGAGCAGAGCTTACTGGATAGCCTGTATCAACTGATCGAAGATATACGGCATGCCAAAGAGATCGAGTTCAAGGTGCAACATGAAGGGTTTGATGAAACCAGGATACCGGATAACAAACGGCTGGTGATCTACCGCATCATACAGGAACAATTGAACAATGCATTGAAGCATTCAGAAGCACAGACGGTAGTTATAGACCTGGCGCATCGCGGCCCTCATGTGCAACTTACTATCCAGGACAATGGTATTGGTTTTGACCCGGAGCAGGTGAAGCCGGGTATGGGCCTGAACAATATCCGCAACCGTATTGAAGTATTCAATGGGGAAATGGAGATCCGGTCGGCGCCGGGCAATGGATGTACTTTGGAAGTGAGAATCTAATAAATGACAGCATACCTATATCTGACAGGGCTTTGGGGATTATTCGGGCTTACACATAGTCTGCTGGCGGCCACCTGGTGGAAAGATTGGGTAGCGCGCAGCATGGGTGTGTTTTTCCGGTATTACCGGCTTCTATACTCTCTCTTTGCCTTATTACTGTTGGTGACTATTGTTATTTACGAACTGCAAATACGCTCGTATTGGTTATGGCACATGCCGCTGGGGTTACAACTACTGGCCGGTATTCCGGCACTTGCCGGCCTGGTGATCATGGGGATCTGCATACGCCGGTATTTTTTCTATCTCAGTGGGATCGATGTATTGTATCCCCGGCGGAAAACAACGGCCCAACTTGTGACAAGTGGGCTGAACAGGTATGTGCGGCACCCACTTTATTTTGGTACGCTACTGGCTTTGTGGTCGTTCTTCCTGGTGTTCCCGGAGCTTGGTTACCTTATTACGTGCCTCAGCATTACGGTGTATACCTGGATAGGAACGCTGTGGGAAGAAAAGAAACTGCAACAGGAATTTGGGGCAGCTTACAGGGCTTACCAGCAAAGTGTGCCTATGCTAATACCATTCCGGATGTAGGATGTAGGATGTAGGATTTAGGATTTAGGATTTAGGATGCAGGATTGCTCCGCGATCCTAGATTACCAGCAGGGATTGCAATGGGTTTGAGCTTTGAACCCGCAAATTACCTACCGTATTTGGTTTCCCAATTCATCATACCACCTACGAGGTTTTTGGTATTCTTGAAGCCGAGCATATCGAGGATCATGGCGGCTTGTCCGCTGCGGTTGCCACTGCGGCAGTAAACGATGACCTCTTCTTCCTTGAGTGGTTCCAGATCATCTACCTGCATGGTCTGGAGTTTTCCCAACGGGTATAAAATGCCTCCGATATTAAAATCAGCATGTTCGTGCGGCTCGCGTACGTCGACCAGGTTCAATGATTCACCTGCATCGATACGTGCTTTTATTTCTTCTGCTGTAATATTTTGCATATACTGGGTATTGATAATTATTACGGTTGTTGTGGCGCCGGTGAAGTGGTATCTACAGCACGTGGCGGCGGACGCTGAGCCTGTAACCTTACGTTGATCACCTGTCCCTGGCGTATCATGTTCATACGGCCATCTGGGAGCACGGCGTCGGGCTGTTGCTCGTGGATGTAGGCATTGGCACTGTCTGCCACGCCTGGCTCAAAAGCGGTTGCACCCAGATTAAGCCCATAGGACTCCAGCAATACGCGGGCTTCGGTATAGGTTTTGCCGATGAGATCGGGTACGGGAAATTCTTCATTTCCCAAACCACTGCCTAATACGAGGGAAATACCACTACCCATGGGAAGGCGTGTACCGGGCTTTATACGCTTGCCATTATAATGTTGCTCGAGCACTGCGTTCTTAGCCATGTCGCGCACATAAGAAGTATCCTGGAGCTTAAGGTTGTATTGTTTCAAGGCAATTTCAGCGCTTCGAAAAGTGAGTCCTTCCAGGTTTGGCATTTCAATCTCGGGAGCTACAGCCCTGTTGATGGTGAGGTACACGGTACGGTTGACCTTTACGATATCCTCCCCCTCGGGAAACTGGCGCAGCACGGCCAGGGCTTTGGCGGTATCGTTGTACACGGAATCCTGGATCTGCACATCAAACCCCTGGCTTTCGAGTATTTTTTTAGCCTCTTCAAAAGACTTGCCGGTAACAGTAGGGATAACGAGGGTATCGCCATGCCTGGTTAACAGGTTGAGGGACTGGAGGAAAAGGAATAATATGATGATGACCAGTACGATAGCAAAAAGGATATTCTGCCAGAGGGGTCGTTTGGTAATGAATTTGAACATTGGAAATACAGCGTTTAGAATTCAGAATACAGAATTTAGAATACAGAATGGCTACCGCGGTCTAAACTTCCTTTCTATTAGTTAATTGCTATCCTTTGTTGTTGCCTCGCAACAAATTATTTCTTTTTTCCACGGTCGAGGGCATCTTCGATGAGGGAGGAATAAAAATCCTTGAGGCTCCAACCCATTACCTGCACCTGCTGAGGTACTATGCTGGCTTCGCTTTGGCCGGGCACAGTATTGATCTCCAGCATATAAGGCGCATTTTTGGCCTCATTGTAAATAAAATCAATACGTACTACACCGCGACAGTTGAACACTTCATAGACCTTCCGTGCGGTTTTGCGAATAATATCGGCCATGTGCTCTTCTATCTTCGCCGGGGTCGTTTCGGTGCTTTTACCCTGGTATTTGGCCTCATAATCGAAGAAATCCTTATCGGTTGCTACTTCAGTGATCGGCAATACAATGATGCCTTCGGTGGTTTTGAATACACCTACTGTAAATTCCCTGCCAGCAATAAACTCTTCGATCAGGAGCTGGTCGTCTTCCCGGAAAGCTTTTTCGAGGGCCGAGGCCAGGTCTTCGGCTTTGTACACTTTACTCATGCCAATGCTGGACCCACCATTGTTGGGCTTAACGAATACAGGGAGACTGACCTGTTTTAATATTTCTGCCGGGGTAACGGGACTATGTTTGAAAATATGCAAAGATTTGGCCACATGTATGCCTGCAAAAGCCGCCACAGCCACCGTATAGCGTTTGTTGAAAGTGATGGCGGAGGTAGCTGCGTCGCAGGAAGTGTAGGGAATGCCCATGAGGTCGAAGTATCCCTGCAGTTTTCCATCCTCGCCGGGGGTACCGTGAATTCCAATGAGGACGGCATCGAAAGTGACCTTACGGCCATCAGCTGTAATGGAGAAGTCGCTACGGTCGACAGCTATTTTGCGACCTGTAGTGGTCTCATACCACCAGCCTTCGGTAGTAACGTCGATTTTAAAGACCTCGAATTTGCTGGTATCGATGTTGTTTTCAATGGTAACAGCGCTTTTATAGGAGATCACGGCTTCTGTAGAATAGCCACCGGTAACAAAGGCAATAACAGGCTTCATTGATAAGTTTCGAATTTTCAGCAAATAAACGAAAAAAGTATCGCTGATTACCAGATTTTAAACGCGGATTACGCGGATTGTAGAATTAGGCGGATTTCCGGTGGGAGTTCCAATAGTTTGGCCTGCATTTTACGCCAGCGTTCTTCCCGGGCTTTGTAGCGGCCTTTGCGGTGCTGGTCTTCGAGCCATTGCCGTTTCTTTTCGCGGGCCAGGCGTTTGCGCTCCTTTTCGAGGAGCTCGGCGGTGTTGTCATAACTGCTTTTCCAATGGTTGCGGCCAATGAGGCGGCGGTAGCGGCAGCATTTGGGATTGCTGTTGCGGTGCCTGATGCGGGTTTTGTAATCCTTTGGTCTTTTGACGGGCTGTTGTTTTCGGCCGGTTTGCAAGGGGATGCCGGTAGCCTGTTGGTACAGCACCCAATACTCTACATAAGTTTTCCAGAGGTAATCATAAGCTTCCTGCGGGGTGGCTTCCTGGTTGAGCCTATTGATGGCTTCGCCGGTGAAGTCGCGGTACATCCAGAACTGTCGCCAGTGGAGGGGCAGGTCGCTGTAAATGGCAGCAGCGATCTTAGAAGCCACGGCCAGCCGGTTGGCATAGAACCTGGTTTTGGCAAAAGCAGGGTGATGGAGGACCTTCTCGCGGGTAAGGCGGCTTTTCTTGCGTACGAAGTAGCGGCCCTCCATCTTGTAGAAGGTGAGGTCGTCCCAGGTACACTCGAAAAATAAAGGTCCCAATACTTCGGCCATAGCAGTGATGATTTGAATAATTAAATTTACTGATGATTTGTTGATTTTGGGATAAGGGTGACCGAAATGACTATAATGACCAATAATGACCAAAATGACAATAATGACCGGAATGACAATATTGACCGGAATGACTAAGGGGTAGGAGAACAAGGTATTAGCTATAAGGTGCCAGGTATTAGCAGTACATAATTGATTATTAATTACTTATTATTGGCTTGAGGGTGATTGAGAGGTTGGAATGGTGTCAATGTTTATGAAAATGCGCCTTTACTATGGATGTAGTACGGAAGGAACAGGGATCAAAGTGGGAAGGTCGCGTTGGGAGGCATGGAAGAAAGCGAGTCCTGATAGTTATCAGGATGAAATAGTGCTAAAAACTATATCCTACCCTAAATTTCAGGGCCTGTGCTTTGGGCACCTGCTGGTAGCTGAGGATATCCCACAGCAACTGAACTTTTGTTTTCTTGAATGCTTTGCTCTTGAGAGAGATGATCTTGCTGATACCTACCAGGCCACTTTGCTGCCATTCCTCAGCACGTTGCTGATCCTGGGGAGTTAGTGTTTGGGTATAGGATAGTGGCTGGTAATTGTATTCAAACCCGCCGGAGGCAAAGAAGCTGCCTTTGAGTTTTACATCGAGGAAGGAACGCAGGCCTGCGCCCTGGCTGCTGATATTGATGTTGCGGATGTCTTTGCCCCACCCTACCTTATAGCTGCCGCCCAGGCCAATGATGCTTTTATCGCTGAGCTTATAACCAACGGAGAGCCCGAGATCGGAAGTAGTGGGAAAGAAATTACTGGATTTCTGTGTCTGCAGGTTGGTGCCATATTCCAGCCTTTTCCAGAATGATTTTGTTTTCTGGTTATTGGGTTTGAAATCGGGCATATCCATATCAGCGCCGCCGCCACCCAGTTTATTGATCTTGTCTTTGAGGGTATTTAACTGGGCTTGCGCAGCCTGGAGGTTTTGTTGCAGCATCTGTTGCGCATTGGGGCCTGCGGAAGCCAATTGGTTTTGCATAAGCTGCTGTACCTGGCTACGGGTTTGCAAACCAGCCAGGCTTTGGTTGGTGCCATAACCGGCAGGCACGGCAAACAATCCAGCCAGCTCAGAATGCTGTTGCATGAAAGATTGGAAAGCGGGCAGTTTATTGAGCAGGGACAAAGATTTTGTCAATAGTTTGTCAGGATCGTTCAGCATGTCCTTGTATTCCTGTACCTGCTGGGAGTAATAAAAAAGTTCTTTATTGAAAGCCTGGTATTCTTTGGTGAGGCCTTTGGGAAGTGTGGTATACCGGCTAAGGGTGGCTTTGATCTGTTCTTTGCGCTGCCTGATAAAAGCCTTGACCTGCTCACTTTGCTGTAGCTTGCCTTGTAATTGATTTACCTGTTGCAGGGAACCAGTGATCTTTTTGGCTTCTTCGGAATTGAGGAGGCCGCTGTTTTGCTGCAGAAATGCAAGGGATGTTTTCAATGAGTCTACGTAGGGCATGTATTGGCCACCTACACGTCCGGTGATGGCGGTGGGGCTCTTAAGTTGTTCGGAAAGTTTGGCGTATTGTTCAGCACTGCCATCAAAGAGTTGTTTGGCGGCAGTGGAATCGGTCTTCATTAATTTCTTTCTGAGTTTCTCTTCTTTCCTGGCGAGCCGCTGGAGGTATTTTTCGGTTTGCCGGGTAAGCTGTTCTTCGAGCTTATCGGTCTTTTTTTGAATTCGCTCATTAAAGCGGGCAGGAAAATTAAGGATCTTATCAGTGAAGGAAGCAGGTTCCTGGGCTGCTGCTTGTTGCAGGCAGACAAGATTCAGAAGCAATATAAATAGCCAGGGCTTTTTCACAGACAGAAGGTTTGGGTTCCGGTGATCAGTTCGGTGGCATTGATCACAGTATTTGGTTAAGCAAAAAAAGATTCCGAACTGCCCGCCCGCCAGGGGCAAAATTGGCGTTTTCGTTGTTGTGAAGTAAGGACTAAATTTTCAAACGGCAAAGGACAAACCAATAAGTGCGCAGTTTGGGTGTATAAGTGTGCAGATTTGGCCGGTAAGTGTGCGGCGAAAAAGCTGCGAGCAACAAGCTGTGAGCCGTTTGCTTCGAACTGCTTTTGGGTAGCAGAACGGCGTAAAAATCGGAAAGGTGAAGGACGTTTGTCACTTCACCTTTCTACAACGGGAAATATCACCCGCCTGCTTGAAGTAGTACTCGGACTACATTTACTATTTGAATACTGTTAAGTTACGATTTAAAAACACCCTGTTCCAAATTCCGGAAGGGTTACTTATGCACAATGCACTTAAAGGTGCATCTTTTCTTTTTTGGCCAGAAGCTCATCGACGGTTTCCTGGTACATTTCATCGGGTACGCAGCAATCCACCGGACAAACGGCGGCACACTGGGGTTCTTCGTGAAAACCCTGGCATTCAGTGCATTTGTTGGGAGTGATATAGTACATATCGACGCTAATGGGTGCAAAACGCTGGTCTGCATCCACTACGCTCCCATCGAGAAGGGTAAAAGGGCCTTTTACATTGGTACCATCGGTAATAGCCCATTCAACACCTCCTTCATAGATAGCATTATTGGGGCATTCTGGTTCGCAGGCGCCGCAATTGATACATTCTTCTGTTATTTTAATAGACATATATTGCTTGAATTTTAATGGATCGAATACAGTTATTTTGCACGACAAATATAAGCTGTAATGAATTTACAACAACGTATAGATTTACTGAAGCGGTTGGGCGAATATATTTTATCTACTGATAATCAATGGGCAGCGGCCAAGGAAAAGGCTTTTCGTGAAAATGGCTGGTTTACGCCTGCCTTTATAGAATTGTCGGCCAATAGCATTGCCAATGCTTATTTAAACCCGGCTGCCTTATTGGCCTGGGCGACACAATACGGTATTCCGGCGGAGAATGCGCATCCTAAAAACGTAGGCATTGTAATGGCGGGCAATATACCGCTGGTGGGTTTTCACGACTTCCTGAGTGTATTCCTGAGTGGGCACCGGCAAACGATCAAACCTTCGTCGAAGGACGAAGTACTGATACGGCACCTGGTGGAGCAATTGCATGGCTGGGAGCCTGCTACGCAGGCACTGATCGGACTGCAGCCGATGTTGAAAGGGTGTGATGCCTATATTGCCACGGGCAGTAATAATTCGGCCCGTTATTTTGACTATTACTTTGCGAAATTTCCGCATATTATCCGGCGCAACCGTACTTCGGTAGCGATCCTGGATGGGAATGAAACGGTGGAAGAGCTGGCCTTGCTGGCGGATGATGTATACCAGTATTTTGGGTTGGGCTGCCGGAATGTGACGCAATTGTATGTACCGCAGGACTACGATTTTGTACCCCTATTGGAAACGTTCAGGAAATACACTGAGCTGGCTGATCACCACAAGTACAAGAACAATTATGATTACCAGCTGGCTATCCTGATCCTGAATAAGCAATATTATATGACGAACGGGAGTATTATCCTGCACGAGAACGGATCGCCTTTCTCCCCCATCAGCCAGTTGCATTACACATTTTACAAGGATGAGCAGGCTACGGCGGCTTCTTTACTGGAAAACGCCGATATTCAATGTGTGGTGGGCAAAAAATGGCTTCCTTTTGGCCAGGCGCAACAACCCGGACTAACGGACTATGCTGACGGTGTGGATACGATGGAATTTTTGATGTCGCTGTAAATCTATCATCCGGAAGCCAAAAAGCCGGAAGCCGGCATGAGGAAAGAATGGCAGGCGGGAAGACGGAAAGTCGGAAAAAGCGGAAGCCCGGAAAGTCAAAAAGTCGGGAAGATGAGGGGGCAAGAAAAGGTTTGACTTTTGTGATCATCGTGCAGTTTTGGATCACCTAACTGGTTGAATTTCCGAGTTTATGTTTTAAATTTGTATCACCAAGTACGAAGACTTTAGTAAATTAATTGTTAAACCGGACCCCCGGTATGATCCTTATAGGTTTTGTGGTGTTAATTTGTTGTGACCGGGCATGTAATTTGAATTTGTATTTTTTCACCAGCAAAAAATAAAATCACACAGTATATGAAGTTTAAACAGATAGCAGCTATTGTGTTGTTGAGTGCTGCGACAACGTTTGCTACGATGTGGGGCTACCAACGGTATGCAAAACAGGACACCTATGTTTACCAGAATGACAATAATGACAGCGGTAAGATCCCGGCCAATTATGCGGATTTTAAAGGATTGACGAATGCGCCGGCAGACTTTGTGCCAGCGGCCAATGCGGCGATACCGGCCACGGTGCATATTAAAACAAAAGCTACGCGTACGGCCAGCAATAACCTGCCGCGCAGGAGCCCATTCGGCGACCTGTTTGACATGGACCTGGATGATGTATTTGGTGATCGTATGCGGTCTGTTCCTCAAATGGCCTCCGGCTCGGGTGCTATCATCAGCGAGGATGGCTACATTGTTACGAACAATCACGTGGTAGAGGGCGCCGATGAGATCAATGTGACGCTGAACAATAAAAAATCTTTCAAAGCCAAACTGGTAGCTGCTGATCCCAGCAGTGACCTGGCTGTAATCAAAGTAGAAGCGAAAGGTCTTCCTTTCCTGATCTATGGCAACTCTGACGAAGTAAAAGTAGGACAGTGGGTATTGGCTGTAGGTTATCCTTTAACGCTGGAGACTACGGTTACAGCGGGTATCGTGAGCGCCAAAGGCAGAACGCTGGACATCAACAGCCGTCAGAGCCGTACACCGGTAGAATCCTTTATTCAAACGGATGCTGCGGTAAACCCCGGTAATAGTGGTGGTCCGCTGATCAACACAGACGGCAAGCTGATCGGTATCAACTCGGCCATTGCTTCTCCCACAGGGGCCTATGCGGGTTATTCCTTTACGATCCCGGTGAATATTGTTAAGAAAATAGTAGCGGACCTGATGAAGCATGGTACGGTACAAAGGGCTTACCTGGGTATTGAATATCCCCGTGAGAACCTGAGTGATGAAGTGAAAGAACAGAACGGCATCAAAGAAGGAGAAGGTGTATATGTATTGAATGCACGTACTGAAGGCGCAGCGGCTGCTGCCGGTATCAAGAAAGGTGATATCATTACCAAGATCAATGGTGTACCGGTCGTAAGCGGTGCTGATATGGTAGGACAGATCGCTACTTACCGTCCCGGCGATAAAGTAAATATTTCCTATAAACGTGATGGCAAGGAGCAGACCACTGCTGTAACGCTGCGCAATGCAACCGGCTCTACGGACATTGTACGTACTTCCGTATTGGACAAACTGGGTGCAGAACTGGAAACGCTGAGCAAGGAAGATGCGAAAAGCCTGGGTGTAGCCGGCGGCGTGGTGATCAAAGGCATCAGTGGTAAAGGAGCCCTGAGCAAGGTGCGTGTACAGGAAGGATATGTGATCGTAAAAGCGGACGGCAAGGAAGTGAAAACGGTTGATGAATTCCGCAAGGTACTGGAAAGTGCAGGTAGCAGTGTAAAAGTGGAAGGGATGTATCCTGGTTATGAGGGTATATATCCGATTGTGATCCCGATGAACAACGCGAATTAAGCTTTCATCATAATAAAGGTGCGGCGGGGCTCTCAAAAGGAGCCCCGCCGCTTTATTGGCAAAAGGGTGAGCCGCCTTTGAGAAGGCGACCCACCCTTTTGCTTTTACCCTTCGACAAGCTCCTTTAGATCAGGGTGAGCCGCCCTTAGAGGGCGACCCACCCTTCGACAAGCTCAGGGTGACAGGTTTAGTCTATTGATCGGTCAAAACGAGGTAATCCCAGGCTTTGAGGTCGATGGTAGATTGTGGAGTAATGGTAAAGAGACTATTATCAAAGATGTTGGTAAAGGAGCCCTGCACCTGACCATCCGGTAACTGGATGGAGGCGGGCTGCGGGGAGAGATTCAATAATACGAGCAATTGCCTGTTCTCATACCGCCGCAGGAAAACGAATATCCGTTCGTTTTGAGTAGTTGCCAACCGGATGGGTTGTGTGGCGCTGGCGGTATTGATAGCAGGATGTTGTTTGCGCAGCCGATTGAGTACTTTATAAAAATCGTGGAGCTGGTTGCGGCCTGTCCACTCAATAGGGTCTTTATCGAAAAACTTCAGGCGCTTGAGGTTAGGCAATTCCTGTCCGCTGTACATCAACGGGATGCCGAACCAGGTAGCATTGAAAACGGCCAGGGGCCTGGCAGCGCCATCGTACTTCTCATACTCGGTGCCATTCCAGCTGTTTTCGTCGTGATTGGCGGTAAAGAATAAAGGACAGGTGCCGGTGGGAAACTCCTGCAGGTACATTTGCAGGAGATCATCCAGGCTCTGGAGGCTTACCTGGCCTTTGCTGAACTTTTCGGTTTGGTGCATCCAGCGCCAGGCATAGCAGGTGTCAAATACATCGAGGTAGAGCAGGTCTTCTGTTTCGGCGAGCCAGAATAAGGGTTTTATGGGATCGAGGGCAGTGCGCGCCTGCCGCCAGAAATCCAGGGGCACGAGGTGGGCCATATCGCAACGGAAGCCATCTATATTGCATTCCCTGATCCAGAAATCCATATCGGCGATCATTGCCTGCCGCATGGGTTGATCGTAATAATTCAAGTCGATCACATCATCCCAGCCATGGGTATCATAGAACTTACCGTCGATGTCTTTTTTATAATATTCGGGATGGGTGCTGGTCCAAATATGATCAAGGCCAGTATGGTTGGCCACCCAGTCAATGATGACCTTCATGCCGGCAGCATGGGCCTGCTGTACGAGGTTTTTGAAATCGGCTACGGTACCGAATTCGGGATTGGTGGTGCCATAATCGGAACAGGCATAATAGCTGCCCATCGTGCCTTTGCGGCCGGCCTTGCTGATGGGGGTAATGGGCATGAACCAAAGGACCTCTACGCCCATATCGGCCAGCCTGGGAAGGTGCTGAGCAAAGGCTGCAAAAGTTCCTTCCGGGGTATATTGACGGATGTTGACTTCATAAATATTGGTATCAGTGCTCCAGGCTACAGGTGTAAAGCGTCTCAGCATAAAATCATTATAGGTTGGAAACGATACGAATATATAGCTTCTGCCGGTATATGGCGCATTCGACGGCAACTTTGTACCTTTGCAGGGATGAAAACATTCAACGTCCCCATCATCTATCGCAGCCCGCTGATCAATGCTATTAAAAATAAACGGAAGGCAGGGGATAAGATGAAAAAAGATTTCACCCCTACGCTGTTGGACCTGGGCGCTTTGCATATTTACCTGGCGCGCCATTTTGGGTTTTGCTATGGGGTGGAGAATGCTATTGAAATATCTTTCCGTACGATCGAAGAAAATCCAGGCAAACGTATCTTCCTGTTGAGTGAAATGATCCACAATCCACAAGTGAATGCCGATCTGCAGGCAAGAGGAGTACAGTTCTTACAGGACACGTATGGTAAGCAATTGATCGCTTTTGAAGAACTGAGACCAGATGATGTGGTGATCATCCCGGCCTTTGGCACTACGCTGGAGATTGAAGAAAAGCTTAACAACTTGGGCATTCCCACTGAAAAATACAATACGACCTGTCCATTTGTGGAGAAGGTATGGAACCGCAGTGACCAAATAGCGAAGAAAGGCTATACGATCGTGATCCATGGTAAACCGAAACATGAAGAAACGAGGGCGACTTTTTCGCATGCTGCCCAAAATGCGCCTTCTGTGATCGTGAATGATATGCAGGAAACGCTTTTACTGGGACAATACATTACAGGAGAGAAGGAAGCAGCTGGCTTTTATACTGAATTTGCCGGCCGGTATTCAGTGGGCTTTGATGTAACGAAAGACCTGCAACGGATCGGAGTAGTGAACCAGACAACGCAACTGGCTACGGACACGCAGGCGATCGCAGATTATCTCAAGCAAACAATGCGGCAGCATTATGCGCTGACAGATGCCAATATTGGGGACCGGTTTGCAGATACGCGGGATACGTTGTGCTATGCCACGAATGATAACCAAACGGCCATTACGCATATGTTGCACACAGCCGCCGACCTGGCGATCGTAGTAGGTGGTTATAACTCTTCCAATACGACACACCTGGTAGAACTGTGTGAAGAAAAACTGCCTACGTATTTTATCAACTCAGAAGAAAAGCTGCTCTCCGGCAAGGATATCCTGCATTACAATTACCACACTAAACAAGAAATAGTGTCTAACGATTATCTCCGGGCACAGGAGCCTGTGCGCATACTCATCACCAGCGGAGCATCCTGCCCGGATGCATTGGTGGAGGGAGTGATACGGAGGTTGGCATCCTTTTATGGAGTGGAAAATACAGTGGATGAGCTCGCAGCCAGGTTTGAAGGGAATGCGTGAAGAAGCCCCGAGCTGTGAGCCGTTTGCTATTAGATTAAGCCATTTTCAGTTCTTTACCCAGCTGCCATTTTTTAGAGAGTTGTTGAATTGTTTTTTTATAGGCTTCCAGGCCGGCTTGCTCTTGTTTGATAAAGGTATTATCAGATAGTTTTCCCACCACTTTATTCATAGCTGCTGTGGTTTCGTAGACCATTTTACGGAAAGGATTGTTGTAATCCTTCGCACGTGAATCGTAGATACCTTTTACCATCCATTCTTTGGTACTGATGCTTTGCTGCAAGAGTTGTTGCAGGATGGGGCCCGTTGCCTTTTTGAGGTTGATGCCGTGTACTTCTTTTAAAGCAGCCAAGGCATGGGACAATTTTTCCTGTGGATAGCTCTGCGACTGCTGTTCATAAAAGGCGTGGATATCTTTCCAGCTTTTAACACGGCCGGTGTGGATCTGTTTGATGAGTTTATCGAGGGCAGCACGTTCGATCAGCTGGCCACCTGCATTTATCCAGGGAGCAACCTGGGGTTTTGCAGGTAAAGAATCTGTTAACTGATCGAGTGATCTGATATTATTACGATGGGTGTGATCCAACAGTTGCTGTACTGCATAATAAGCCACGAGCTCTCTGAAAATACGGTAAGCTGCGGGCACTTTAATGAGTACTACGGGACGGGTACTATTTTCAAAACCTTCGGCCAGTATTTCCAGCTCACGTACTACAGGATCATTATTATCGAGCAGTTTTTTGCCGATGGCAGTAATGTCTTCTTTCGTTAATTTTTTGTGGTTGCCTTCTCTTGTAAGCCATGCTTTGCCAGTGTATAGTTGCAAGAGGGAAAGTGCCTGTATGATCTCATTTACAGAGTCAGGAGCCAGGAAGTTGAATTCTATGTGCTGCGTTTTATCGATCCTTTTATCGCGGTCCACATACTTCCAGGAATTGCGGGCGAGTGCGTACATATTGTACAGGAACCAGTAAGCAGGCATTACCACAAGGCGATTGTTGGTAACATCATTACTTACGAGGGAAAATGGCAAGGGGATATCGAGCTCCACGGGAAAGTCGCCTTTGGCCAGGATGGTAAAAGTGGCAAACCGTGAATTGTGTTTGATGCTAACGCAGAGGCCGGGCCAGAATCCACGCCCTGCTATCAATTCGCCATCGGGGCTGCGGGAATTGTGGTTGGAGCCAATGGTGGCTCCTGCGGCCATATTGCTTTGGCCCTGTACGAGGGCAGCGCAAAGGAAAGAGTTGTTGTGGTGTTGTTCATGTGCCGGATAGATCAGGGAATTGAGCACTTCGCAACAGGATATGGTGGAGTTGTCGCCTAAATAGGAATTGATCAACCGGGCGCCATACTTCAACTGGGAGTGGGAAGCCAGGAAGAAGCGGACTGCTTTAACGCCGTAGAACAGGCGGCAGCCATAACCAATGATACCATTTACCAGTTCGCACCCCTCTCCTACCTGGGTGGGAGCTTCGGCGGAAGAATTGATGGTCACATTCTTGATCTTGTTGGCACCCTTGATGTAGGCATCAGAACCAACATTCACATCTTTCACGATGCGGCAATTTTTAATGACGGTGCGATCGCCAATGGAACCGTAATAACCGCGGCGGGTATCAAATCTTTGCTGGGTAAACAGTTTTAGTTTATCCTGCAGCAGGGTATCATCGCGGAACTGGGTCCATAACCAGGCATCGCCGGGCAACATGCCATCGAAAGGAATGATGCGGCGGCCTCCGTTCTCATTGCACACTTCCATCCAGATGCGTATATTTTCTTCCTCGCCCTCTTTAAGGATACCATTACCAAACTTGGCATGGTCGGTGGCATCAATTTCATTGACATTGACCAGGATGACCTCACTGCCGGTAATATAGTGTGATATGAAGTTGACATTATCTACGACCACATTGTCACCAAAGTCGCAACTGATAATGGTACTGTTGTAGAGGCCAACCGGCCGGCGCAGGTTATGAAACTCCAGGTAATAGGGTTCCAGTTTGCCTATGCGCACGAGGCCAAAGAACTTACAATTCTGCACCAACTCAGGATTGAAGGCATTGGATACGAGGATATGGTTCCAGTTGTCAGAGGTATTGCGGTTGCGGACCAGCACTTCAATTTCGTAGGCGGTGAGCTGCCGGTAATGAATACCGTTCTCATTTTGCTGGTTGCGCAGGTAATATTCATCTTTTCCTTTGGGAATGTATTCCGCAGGAATAAAGTGATACCCTAAAGTATGTAAAGGGCTTTTCTTAATAACATTCATAGCTGATCTTGTTACTGGTTAAGCTGCAAGCTACGAGCTGCGAGCCATGAGCTGCGAGCAGTTATTCTACTGTTACACTCTTTGCCAGGTTTCTCGGTTTATCAACATCCAGTCCTTTGGCTACACCAATATAATAGGCCAGGAGTTGCAATGGAATGACGCTGAGCAGGGGGGCCATGAGTTCGTCGGCTGCAGGTACAACAATGACATCATCGGCCATTTTGCTGATGATCTCATCGCCTTCGGTAATGACGGCAATGACCTTGCCTTTGCGGGCCTTGATCTCCTGGATATTGCTCACGATCTTTTCGTGGTAGGAATCTTTGGTGGCTACAAAAACAACGGGCAGGGTTTCATCTACCAGGGCGATGGGGCCGTGCTTCATTTCAGCAGCGGGATAGCCTTCGGCGTGTATATAGGAGATCTCTTTTAATTTGAGGGCGCCTTCAAGGGCGATGGGGAAATTGTATCCACGACCCAGGTACAGGAAGTCTTTGGCGTCTTTGTATTTTTCGGCCAGTTTACGGATGGCTTCGCTGTCTTTCAGGGCAGCGGGCACTTTCTCGGGGATTTCCTGCAGCTCATTGAGCAAATGCATAAACCGTTTGTTATCTATGCTGCCTTTTTCATGGGCAATTTTGAGGGCTATCATGGTGAGCACGACCACCTGGGCTGTGAAAGCTTTGGTGCTGGCCACGCCAATCTCCGGGCCTGCATGGGTATAGGCGCCTGCGTGGGAGATACGGGCAATGGATGAGCCGACCACATTGACCACCCCAAAAATGGTGGCGCCCTGTTCTTTGGCTTTTTCAATAGCCACCAGGGTATCTGCGGTCTCTCCGCTTTGTGATACGGCAATGATGACATCGCCTTTATGAATAACAGGGTTGCGGTAACGGAATTCGGAGGCATATTCGACCTCCACGGGAATGCGGCAGAGTTCTTCTATTACGTATTCTGCTACCAGCCCGGCATGCCAGCTGGTGCCGCAGGCCACAATGATAATGCGGGAAGCATTTTTAAGCTGTTCAATATTGTTCTGAACACCTGCCATGGTGATGGTTCCGGCAGCAGCATCGAGGCGACCACGAAGGCAATCGAAAATGGTGTGCGGCTGTTCAAATATTTCTTTGAGCATGAAATGGTCGTAACCGCTTTTTTCAATAGCGGCGAGTTCCATATCGAGCTTTGTGATGAAAGGAGTTACCTTTTCATTTCCCAGGTTTTTGAGGATGAGCTCATCGGGACGGATGATCGCCAGCTCATAGTCATTAATGTACACTACTTCTTTGGTATACTCAATAATGGGAGAAGCATCGGAGGCCAGGAAATGCTCTCCCTTGCCAATGCCGATCACCAGGGGGCTTCCTTTGCGGGCTGCAATCAATGTATCGGGATTGTCCTGATCGATCAATACGATCACATAGGCGCCTGTAACGCGTTTCAGGGCGATGCGTACGGCTTCTTCCAGTCCGCAGTCGTTGTTAAGCTGAATGTCCTCAATAAACTTGAGAAGGACTTCGGTATCTGTATCGCTGGAAAAGGTGTACCCCTTTTTCTGGAGTTCGCCTTTCAGTTGTGTATAGTTTTCGATAATGCCATTGTGGATCATGGCCAGTTTTCCGTTGGCAGAGATATGTGGGTGCGCGTTGCGGTCGCTGGGTTCACCATGGGTAGCCCATCGTGTGTGACCAATGCCGGCATTGGCATGCAGGTCTTTCCCTACGAGGCTTTCTTCGAGTTCTGCTACTTTACCTTTTTTCTTGTACACCTTCAGGCCGCTATTCAGGAGTGCCACACCGGAGCTATCGTATCCACGATATTCCAATCGTTTTAAACCTTTGAGGATAACAGGATATGCTTCTTTAGGACCGATATAGGCTACAATTCCACACATATAATTAGGTTTCGAGTTTCTGGTTTTGCGTTTCGGGTTCTTTTGACCGGAGTTCCTGAAAATATTCAGACAGCTTTCTCCGACAGAACAAACGTTTGCGCAATTTATTGAAAATTACGCCGATTATGCAAGATTATGCCAGCCATCCAAGGTTCTAACAATGGTAAACCGTTGTAGCATGCACAAAATGGCGCTTGTTCAGCAAACAACAAACGAAAAAAAAGGGCTTTCCTTGCGTTGGCGGGATGAACTTTTTAAACTGCTCAAAAAAAGTAAAGGTGGACCGCTTCCCTAAAGCGGCCCACCTTTACTTTAATTACCATTATTTATTTTTTCAGGTGTGTCTCGAAGAGCTTATAGATACGCTTGTATTCATCGGTCCAGCTGCTGGGCTCTACAAATCCGTGGTCTTCCATGGGGTAAACAGCCAATTCCCAGTTGTCCTTACCCAGCTCAATGAGTTTTTGGGAGATGCGCACAATATCCTGGAAGTGGACATTTACATCTACCATACCATGACACATTAAAAGGTGTCCTTTGAGGCCAGCGGCAAAATTGATGGGGGAACTGCGCTGGTATGCCAGGCTGTCATTGAAGGGCTCATTGAGGATATTGGCGGTATAGCCATGATTATAGTGTGCCCAGTCAGTAACAGAGCGCAGGGCGCCGCCGGCTGCAAATGTTTCGGGTTCATTGAACATGGCCATCAGGGTAATAAAGCCACCATAAGATCCTCCGTATAAGCCGATGTGCTTAGGATCAACGCCCAGTTTTTCTACGAGGTATTTAGCTCCGTCTACCTGATCGCTCAGGTCTTTGCCACCCATATGGCGGTAGATGCCGGTGCGCCAGTCGCGGCCATAACCGGCACTGCCCCGGTAGTCGATGTCCAATACGGTATAACCCTGATCGGCGAGCATGTTGTGGAACATGAATTCGCGAAAGTAGCTGCTCCACCATTTATGGGCATTCTGGAGGTAGCCGGCGCCATGTACAAATATGACGGCTGGTTTGGAAGGATGTGGCTGTGCGGGACGGAATAAACGGGCATATACTTCTGCGCCATCTTTGGCTTTGAAGGTAATCACTTCCGGATCTTTCCAGGCATAGGCTTTAAACTCTTCGGATTGGGCGGCAGTAGTGATCTGCCGGATCTTACCGCCGGGTTTGTTTTCCTGGAGGTAAAGTTCCCAGGGCTTATTGCTGTAAGAATAGAGGATGGCCAGCCATTTTTCATCGGGAGAAAGGGTCACCTGGTTGGCGCCTGTCATGGTGGTAATACGTTCTGCCTTGCCGCCATTTACGGGCAGGCGGTAGAAATGTTGTTCACCGGGGTGCACCTCATTGGTGGTGAGGTAGAAATATTTTTTGTCTTTGGAGAGGATGGCGCGTTGAACTTCATATTTACCGCTGGTCAGTGCCTTCTTCTCTTTGGTTTGCACATTGATGGTGTAGAGGTGGGAATAGCCGGTGGCCTCAGACTGGAACCAGAAGGTAGCAGCATCTATCCAGCCGGTATTGAAACTACCAAAGCCGCTGGTGCCGGGGCCACCTATCCAGGCTTCGTCGCGCTGGCGATCGAGCAGGGAAAGTTTACCGGTAGGTCCGTCGAGGAGCATCAGCCAGCGGTCTTTGTTGTCCTGTGACCGGATCTCTACTACGGCATATGCTCCGTTGGGGGACCAGGATGCGTTTTGAAAACTAACAGGTCTTACAGGAGGGTTCTTTGTTTTTTCGGCATAGGTGGCGGGATAATCCTTTGCATAATCGGGCAGGTCCCTGATACCGGGTATGGAATCTGTTTTCACCAGGAAAACGGTGTCTTTCATGGTATCGAAGACAAAGAATTCCTGGGTACTTTGGGGCGTGCCTACTTTGGTACGGCCGGGGATATCTTCTGTAAATCCGCTTTCGGTTACATAGTTGGGCACAATGGTGTTCTTGCCGCCGGTAGCGGTCTTTATCAACCGGTAGCTGATAAATCGTCCATCGGCGCTGATAGCAGTTCCAAAGAGGGATTTATCTTCTGTGCTGATGGTGCGTAAGGTTTTTTCCTTGGGTAATGCCTTGCGCATAGAGTCGGCCAGTTCACGTTTTTCTTTCCGGCTTTGCAGTACCAGTGAGTTGTCGAGCGCTTCTTCCTGTAACCATTTTTCCTGGGGATTGCCAGTGGCGGCGGCCCTGCTTCCGCGGAAGCCTCCTCCCCCGCCCTGACCACCGCCGCGCTGGGGAGCCACTGTGACGGGTGCAGAAACACCCCCTTGTTGAAAATTGGTGAGCTGGGTGGTAGTACCTGTAGTGATATCCCAGGCATACACATTGTTGCCACGGGTGTATACTATTTTATTATCGTTGAAAGAGAACAGGGGATTGCTCTCAAATTCTGTGGTGAGGGTAACGGGCCGCTGCAGACCGGTCTTTACATCGGCCAGGTAGACATCGCCCTGGCGGGTAAATACGTAATGGGTGCGCTTGTTGTTGTAGCGTACACTGCTTTCATCGAGCAGGTCCTGCCTGAAGGCCCAGGTCGTCTTTTGGGGTGTGAGGGCGGTGGTAGTTATGAACCAGGTAGAATCGGACACTGCTTTTTCGGGATTCCAGCTGAACAGGAGGTACTTACTATCCCATGACCATTCGGGTTCGGAAGGAGAAGTACCAATCCATTTGGGATCGCGCATGATCTTTTCGACGGTTAGTGCAGTACCGGGGCTGGTCTGGCTGGTTGCAGATAATGCCATCAGCAAGGCCAATGGAACGAGCATTGATTTTCTCATGAATGTTATTTGTGATATGTGGGGTGTTGGAATTAATTAAAGCAAAATACCCCGCAAAAAGATATAAGCAGTGGAAAAATATATGATAAGGCCGGTTACATCCACCAGCGTAGCTACGAAAGGAGCAGAGGAAGTAGCAGGATCGGCGCCCAGCTTTTTCAGCACGATGGGCAGCATAGAACCAGACACGGTTCCCCACAAAACAACGCCTACCAACGAGAAGCCTACGGTGAAGGCGACCATGAGGGTATGATCGCCATAAGTATGAAAGATGGTATTCCAGAATACCACGCGGAAAAAACCTATGAGGCCAAGCATGGCGCCCAGCATGAGGCCGGAAATGATCTCTCTTCTCAGCACCCGCCACCAATCGATCAGGGTGATCTCTCCCACGGCCATGGCCTGTATGATCAGGGTGGAAGCCTGTGATCCGCTATTGCCGCCGCTCGAAATAATGAGGGGCACGAACAAGGCCAGCACGACGGCTTTTTGTATCTCATCTTCAAAATAACCCATGGCAGTAGCGGTGAGCATTTCACCGAGGAACAATACAACGAGCCATACCACCCTTTTTTTGAACAATTTCATGATGGGCATTTCGAGATAGGGTTCATCCAATGCTTCGGTACCACCCATTTTCTGCATGTCTTCACTGAACTCTTCATTGGCCACCCACAGGATATCATCGATGGTAACGATACCCAACAGCAGATTTTTATCGTCAATGACGGGCAAGGCCACGCGGTTGTTCATTTTGAATACCTGGTTGGCTTCTTCCTGGTCGTCGTTCACATGCAGGGCAATGAAACGATTGTCGATGAGCTCACCCACATTTTTTTCAGGACCGGCGAGTAATATTTCCCTGATCCTGATGTCATCTACAAACTCACCTTTATCGGTCACGACATAGATCACATCAATTGTTTCGCTGTCTTTTCCCACTTCACGGATATGTTCCAGTACTTCCTGTACGGTCCAGTCTACCTGCACAGCAATATAATCGGGGGTCATCAGCCTTCCTACACTGCCTTCGGGGTAACCGAGCAGGGCGAGGGTAACGCGGCGCTCTTCGGGATCCAGGAGCCTGATGAACTCTTTTACGACTTCACTGGGCAGTTCTTCGAGGAAGGCGGTACGGTCATCGGCTGGTAGTTCATTGAGGAGTTCGGCTGTTTTATAAGGCGGCAGTTCCTGTATGATGGCTTTTTGGGTAGAGAGGTCGAGGATCTTGAATACGCTGGCAGCACGGTGCATATTCATGTGCTGGACGATCTGGCTTTCGTATTCGGGCAAATCATTGATGAGCTCTGCCACGTCGCTGATGTTCTGGTCATTGAGGAACTCCCGGATAGAAGTTTCATTGCCACTGTGCATCAGTTCTTCAAACTGCTCCTGGAGGGTGATGTTGTCAGTGCTCATTGGTCAAATTTAAGGGAATACTCAATAGTGAGTAGTCGATGTTCAAAGGCGGGTGTAAAGGTAAGGAAGGTCTTAGATTAATTTTTTGAGATCATCGGGCAGGGCGGCGGGCGTTCGAAAATAATGGCTAATTTGGGCGGGTAAGCATTTCCAGACCCTCATACCTCGAATTTCATATGATCCTGCCATGTTTATTTATTGCTCCTACCCGGGAGATGGGCCGCGGTGTATTTACTTCCCAGAGTCTGGAAGCGGACAGTATTGTTGAGATATCGCCGGTGATCGTAATGGGTGAAAAAGATCGTGTATTGCTCGATCAAACGGTGCTGCACGATTATATTTTTGAGTGGGGCAATGACCGGAAGCAATGCTGCATGGCATTGGGCTATGTACCGATCTATAACCATTCCTACACCTCCAACTGCGAGTATGAGATGGATTATACGCATGAGATCATCACCATCAAAACGGTACGTTTTATCAAGGCAGGGGAAGAATTGTTCATTAACTATAATGGTAACTGGGACGACAGCAAGCCTTTGTGGTTTGAGGCAACATAACAAAGGTGAGCCGCCTTTGGAAGGCGACCCACCTTTGTCAGCTGCGAGCTATGAGCTGCGAGCTTCGAGCCGTTTGCCTCGCTGTCTGATTATTTATAGAACCGATACTTTACGGAGAAATAGATGCCGTAGCTGGTAAGGTCCAGTTTTCCATAGCCCAATCCTTTCATCGGGATCTTCAGGTAAGGTTCGGCCTGTAGTGAGAAACGCTTGTTGAGGGCGCGTTCAAAACCACCTGAAAGGTTAAGGATGGAGAATGGATAGTTGCTGGTAGAATCTCTATCCCACATAGGGGTTTGCATACGGTTGCCATTATAGGTATAATCGTAGGCATACGATTCACCGGTCATGATGTAGGTAGATGCACCTGCACTGGCAAACCAACGTTGTTTTTTATTGACTGAGAAATCGTACCGTACATTAAGAGGTATTTCAAACATCTTGCAGTAACCCCACACGGAATGGAGATCAGTATTTCGCAACCAGCCGGTCTTAGTCCAGTCCTTGCCATCAGCGGTATAATTTTTCCGGGTATACAGTAAGCCTGTATTCACGGACCAGCGGTTGGAGAAACGATAGCCAATCTGGAGACCTGCATTGTAGCCGGCCTTATCCATGTCGGTAAATTTCACATTGCTCATGTCGGGACCTGCTACGAGACCTATTTCAAATCCTTTGTTTTGCTTGTTGTCTTTTTTCTTTGAGGCCGTCTTTTGGCCAGGGCCGGCATTGCTATCGGGAGCAATAGTAAGCTTAGGGGCATTGATGGAGCCAATAGCTCCTGCCTTTATACCGTTCCATGAAACGATACTCGCTTTGGGCTCACGTCCTTGTTGTGTAGTTTCTTCGGGGATCGGCAGGGGATTGTTTTCTCTGAATGATGATTGGCTGGCAAGACCCTGTTTACCTTTTCGTGCAGAGGATGTTTTAGCTATTGCTGACCGGATGGGTTGTTCTTTGTTCTTTTTATTACCGGCTATGGTTTGCTGTTTAATTGTGGTAGCGGAGGACTTGTTGTTATTATTTTCAGCCGCTGTGCCGGGCTCTTTGGCAGGTACCCTGGCTGTTGATGCAGGATTACCCGAAGCAGGTGTTGTGCTGCTGTTATCATCGGTCTGTGTTGATCCGGGCGTTGCCTGATGCTGTGCATCAGCGGTTGTTGTAGGTATAGTTGTTGGGGCTGCTTGCTCAGTATGAACACCGGATGTCGAAGCAGGCGTTACTGGTTCGTTATTATTTTGATTGTTGTTAGCAGATGGTACAGTATTTGTTCCGGTTACAGCAAGATTGGTATCTGATCTTTTACCGGTCATAGTCCACAACAAACCACCGCCTGCCAGCAGTACAATAAGGAACAGCCAGAACAGGAAGCGCCTGCGCTCCTTGTCCTCTTTGAGGGGCAATTCCCTGTTGAGCCGGTTTTCAAGCGCTTCCCAGCCTGATGTGTTTTGCTCCACATCAAATTGGTCAGCAGCTTCCCTGCTCATCCGGTCAAGGTCGTTATCATTGAGGGGATACATACACGTTGTACTGCGTTTTATTCAACAATAGTTTTCTTAGGTTATCACGGGCTTTTGATAAGTTGGACTTTGACGCACCTACTGATATACCCAGCACTTTAGCAATTTCCTCATGGCTCAATCCTTCAATCACAAACAAGTTAAACACTGCTCTGTAGCCGGGTGATAATAAACGGATAGCTTCTACTATTTCTTTATAGGATAAAATGTCGATACCAGTCTCGCCATGATCTGGAATGGATTCGGATTCAGTATTCAACACATGCCCACTGACGGATGCATTCATTTTGCGATAATGGTCAATACAGGTATTGACCAGGATACGCTTGAACCATCCTTTGAGGGAAAGTAAGGTATCTTCCTGACGATTTTCATCAAACTGGTGTACATTCTTAAACAGTTTGACAAAACCTTCGTTCATGATCTCTTCAGACTCTTCCTGGGCATTGGTGTAACGGTAACATATTTTCATAGCAAACCCGCGGAGCAGGTAATAAAGCTCCTTTTGGCTGTTACGGTCATTTTGGCGACAGCCGTTCAACAGGGCAGAAATTTTCGGGTTATCTGCGAGCAAGGGATGGTTGGTTTACAATTGTAAAACTTCTTTAATAAGTTACAATATATTTACTGAACTCCCGATAATACGGATTGCATTGCCGCCTGGTTGCCTAGCTGTCTATTTTCTTTTATTTATTTACTGTTTCATACTCAACAAGTTAGCTGGGGGACGGCCAATAAGAACTATGTTGCCCTTAATATAGGCCTGCACCTGGATATAGTCTTTCTGGGGCAAAAGGCCCACTATTTTAATACTTTCGAGCCGGCCGGAGGTACTCATCCAGTCGGTCACCTGCTGGTTGAGCCGGGCCTCGATCAGGGCTTTGTTTTTCTGAATAAGGGCGGCAATGTCCAGTACAGACTTGCCCTGGAGCTCTTTCATGATCTTTTTACGGAACATGCCCTTGGCAATATTGACGAGGATATCTTTTGTATCGAGGGCAAAGGAGATATCGGGCATGGAAAGGAATTGTTTGGCCGTGTCGAGAACGGGGGTGCCACTGAGGTGCAATACGCCTTTGCGGTTGCCGGTGAAGGAAACATCCACTGCTATTTTACCATCGTTGCTGCCGCGTACATTCACGTCTTTGATGACAAAAGTCCTTCCTTCTACTTCGAAAGGCTTATTACCCAAACTGTCGTTGAGTAGTTTATTGAAAAACTTGTATTCATAGACGGCATCGAGGTAAGTGCTGATAGCCCCGGCATTGTCGGTACCGGTGATGGGGGGCAAGGGGCCCCTGGTAACCAGGCGGATGCTGTCGGACGAGAACTTAGGGGCGCCCTGAAAGCCAATGGCGAAATACAACGTGTCTCTGTTCACATTGAACTTACTCACGCGCAGCATGGAGGGGTTGAGGTTGAGGAAACCATAACGACTGATGGGCATTACGCGGCTACCGCCGCTACGCCATTGTTTCAGGAAATCGTTGTTGTTGACGGCCTGTACAAAGTTGTCGAAGGTGGTGCAATAGGTTTCGACGGATGCTTTGATGCTGTCCATGATCTCTTTGGTCATGTCGTTCTGCAGCAGGGTTACCTGGCATTTGTCTATGGGCTTGAGTGTTTCCAGGCGGGTGGTGGTCGATACCTGGTGATTGGGCAGCAGGTTGAGCAAAGAGCTGATATTGATATCCACCCTTCGGAGGGCCTCATCGCCAAAGCCGCAGCTGCCGCTTACCCAGGGGGACACTTGTTTATCAAACGCGCAGACACAGCGGCTGCCGGCAATCTGGTAATTACCACGAAAAGCAATATTCACTTTATTGTTTACGCAGGTGAAGATAAAGGGAGCGCGTACAAAGCGGTATTTGTAGCGGAAATCGCAGCCGCTCTGGAGGTAGTTGGGCCATTTTTCACTGGTAAATTCTTTGGCGGTCATGCTGTCCATCAGGTTCAACAGGGGTTTCATGTATACCTTGATGGGAATGTTGATCTGTGATACAGGCAGGGCCGGCAAGAGACGGGCAGGCGGCTCAGTGGCGGTAACGGCTTTTTTAGAACTGCCACAGGAAGCCAGGAAAAACAAAGTACTCAGGAAAAGGAAGGCCGGAAGGAATTTCATGGCGTAAATATAAATAGGGTTCAAGAATACAGCCTACAGAATTTAGAATACAGCATTAAGAATCCTGCCTATTTAAGGGTCATTGTCTTGCCGACAGGCCTGTATATAAAAACAGGCCGCCTTTGGAGGCGACCTGAGACTATGAACACTTACGGGAAAATATTTACTTAAGCCCGCTGTTTGACGGGCGCTTTACGCTTTCCCTTCAGGGCTTCGTCGATGGCCTTACTCAGCGCATCGAAAGTTGGCTTACCGGTAAAGAGCTGATCATTGATAAAAAATGTGGGTACATCTCTTACTCCTAATGCCAGGCCATCCATCAGGTCGGCGCGCACTGTCCAGCCATAGAACGAATCAATGAGTCGATTCAAAAAATGCTTGTCGGAAACGCCTGCATCGCGGCTGTGTTCTTTCAGACTTGCGCTGCCCAGGTGTTTGCGATTGTGGAATAATATATCATGCATTTCCCAAAACTTACCGGCTTGTGCAGCACCCACTGATGCTTCAGCTGCTTTGTGAGCCCGCTGGTGTATCTGAGTGAGGGGGAAATGCCGGAAATTGAACCTGACCTGATCGCCATAGGCATGAAGAAGTTTTTTTACCACTTCATGGGCTTTGGCGCAGGCATCGCTTTCGTAATCACCGAATTCAACCAGTTTCACCGGTGCACTGGCAGGTCCCTGCCATATGTCTTTGGGTGAAATGATCTCGATGACCTTTGGTTTATTGTTTACTGCCATATTGTAGATCCTTTATTTACTGGTTAAAATGTATCTCTTGTGCCTTTCAACAGGCTTCTTGAGATCAGGGTGAGCCGCCCCGAAAGGGCGACCCACCCTAAAACCGCCTTCGACAGGCTCCTTTAGACGGTTTCGCCAGGCTCAACCTGACATTCGTTAAAGCTTCGACAGGCTCAGCCTGACAAAAGCACAGGCATTCAGATACAGGAAAATGCACAGATAATCAATCGGTTACCTGCGCTATAAATGAAAAGCCACTCCGCTCGCGGCAGAATGGCTTTGGTATTATGTTATATAGACGATTTTAGTGGCCCATAGGTTGTACTGTCAGGAAGTGATGTGGTTGGGCACTTCATTCCTGAATACCACTACCCCATCGAATACATCCACGAGTACGGGGTGGGTTTTGTCTATATCGCCTGCCAGTATCTTTTTCGATAGCTTATTGACGATCTCTTTTTGTATGAGCCTTTTAAGGGGCCGGGCGCCGAACTGGGGATCAAATCCGTTTTCGGCCAAAAAGTCGATCGCATAATCACTGAACTGGAGGTCGATGCCATTGTCGGCCACCATTTTCCGCAGGTTGTTGAGTTGAATAGTGATAATACCCCGGATCTCTTTTTTGAGCAATGGCTGGAACATGATGACCTCATCTACCCGGTTCAGGAACTCGGGGCGGATGGTTTGCCTCAGGAGGTTCATGACTTCCACTTTTGCTTTATCAGTAGCTTCCTCGAGGTTGCGTTCATTGACGCCCTCAAAGGCTTCCTGTATAAGGTGGCTGCCTATATTGCTGGTCATGATGATGATGGTGTTCTTAAAGTTGACCACACGGCCTTTATTATCTGTTAAGCGGCCATCATCCAGCACCTGGAGGAGCACATTCCATACATCGGGGTGAGCTTTCTCAATTTCATCGAGGAGGACTACGCTGTATGGTTTGCGTCTTACTGATTCAGTAAGTTGTCCACCTTCATCATAACCCACATATCCCGGAGGGGCGCCTACCAGCCGCGACACCGTATGTTTTTCCTGGTACTCACTCATGTCAATGCGCGTCATCATACTTTCATCGTCGAAGAGGTATTCGGCCAGGGCTTTGGCCAGTTCCGTTTTACCTACACCGGTAGTACCGAGGAAGATGAAGGAACCGATAGGCTTCCTGGGATCCTGTAAACCTGCGCGACTACGGCGGATAGCATCCGCTACGGCGGTAATAGCTTCCTCCTGTCCTACCACACGTTCGTGGAGATGATCTTCGAGGTGCAACAGTTTTTCTTTTTCACTCTGTAACATACGCGTTACCGGAATGCCGGTTGCCTTGGCCACATTCTCTGCAATGTCTTCCGCATCTACTTCCTCTTTCAACAAACGCTTTTCATTGATCACGTCCAACTGCTCTGATAAATCCTCTATGATCTTCTCCTGTTCTTTGATCTTGCCGTAGCGTATTTCAGCTACCTTACCGTATTCGCCATTGCGTTCAGCCTGTTCAGCTTCGAGCTTTAACTGCTCAATGGCTGCTTTGGCATTTTGTACTTTATCTACTATTTCTTTTTCTGCTTTCCATTTTGCTTTGAAGGTATCACGCTCTACGCTCAGGTTGGCAATGTCTGTATTGAGCTCGCGGAGCTTGTATTCATCATTTTCCCGCTTGATGGCTTCGCGCTCAATTTCCAACTGGCGTATCTGTCTTTCAAGCTTATCGAGCTCTTCGGGCATACTGTTCATCTCCAGGCGCAGTTTGGCTGCACTTTCATCGATGAGGTCAATGGCCTTATCGGGCAGGAAACGATCGGTAATGTAGCGGTGAGACAGTTCCACAGCAGCAATGATGGCTTCATCCTTGATGCGCACATGGTGGTGTGTTTCATAGCGGTCTTTCAAGCCGCGCAGGATGGAAATAGCATCCTCCACAGAGGGCTCTTCTATCATTACTTTCTGGAAGCGGCGCTCCAGGGCTTTATCTTTCTCAAAAAACTTCTGGTATTCATTGAGGGTGGTAGCACCTATGGCCCTCAACTCACCTCTCGCCAGGGCCGGTTTGAGGATATTGGCAGCATCCATAGCGCCTTCACCACCGCCCGCACCTACAAGGGTATGTATCTCATCAATAAATAGCACGATCTCGCCATCGCTGGTGCTCACTTCTTTTACTACGCCTTTCAATCTTTCCTCAAATTCTCCTTTGTATTTGGCGCCTGCGATCAGCTGACCCATATCGAGGGCGTAGATGATCTTGCTTTTCAGGTTTTCGGGTACATCACCATTTACGATGCGCATGGCCAATCCTTCTGCAATAGCTGTTTTACCTACGCCGGGCTCACCCACCAATATGGGGTTGTTCTTGCTGCGGCGGGATAAGATATGGAGGGTACGCCTGATCTCTTCATCCCTCCCGATCACCGGATCCAGTTTGCCCTGGCGTGCGAGCTCATTTAAGTTCTTGGCATATTTGTTCAGGGCGTTGAACTGCGTTTCCTGTGTTTGGCTCTTGATGGTATCGCCTTTGCGCAGGTCCTTGATGGCGGTTACAAGCCCTTTTTCTGTAAGACCTGCATCTTTCAATAACCTGGCAGTATTATCGCTGCCTTGTATCAGGGACACCAACAGGTGTTCTACGCTTACAAACTCATCGCCAAACTGCTTGAGGTTATTACTTGCCCGCAGAATGGCATTGTTGGCATCCCGGCCAATAGATTGTGCCGGCTGCGCACCGCCACTTACTTTGGGCAGTTTATCAATAGCTTCCTCCAGTTTCGTCTCCAGGAGGTTGACGGTCACATTATTTTTCTTCAACAGGTAATCCACGGGTGAATCCTCCTGTTCGAGGAGGCTCTTCAGCAGGTGCTCTGTTTCTATATTCACATTGCCACTATTAAAAGCGATCTGTTGCGCCTGCGCAATCACTTCCTGGGCTTTGATGGTAAAATTGTTCAAGTTCATAGTCTCTTCTTTTTAGATGTTGGTTCCTGGTAACTAAGCGGGGAAGGGTTACAAGGCGGTGTTGCTGCGGGACTTCAAAGGTGACACCTTTTTGGAAAAGTGTCCGCATTGAACTGCCTAAAATTCTCATTTATAACAACATTGTGCCAACCCTTCAGGTTCAGTTACCGTAACTTCCAATAACTTTACCCCTTATCGCAAATCACAATCCAACCAAAATTTCCGGCATTTATGTCAGTAAAAATCCCCCAAACCTGTCCAAAGTTCAGTCTATTCCTGTTTTTCCTGTTATTGTTGCAGTTTGCCCAGGGCCAAACCGATTTCAGCCGGGTGGACCAATTGCTGGAAAAGAACAAGAAATTATTGGGTAACAATGTGGTAGCCCTGGTTTGGAAGGATGGCAAGGTCATTTATCAGAAGGAGATCGGAACGGATTTCACAGCCAAAACGCAGGCGCCGATCGCCAGCTGTAGTAAGTGGCTCACAGCGGCCACTATCATGACCCTGGTAGATGAAGGAAAAATATCATTGGATGATCAGGTCAGTAAATATATCCCGGTGCTGGACAAATACATGAAAGGATATATCACGATCCGGCAGTGCCTGTCGCATACGACAGGTATTGATGGAAAAGGCGGGCTGGCAAGTTTATTACAACGCAAGAAATTTGAGTCGCTGGCAGATGAAGCGAATGCCATTGCCGCCAAAGAGATCTCCAATAACCCCGGAAAAGAGTTTGCCTATGGCAGCAGCGGCCTTAACCTGGCAGCCCGGGTAGCGGAGATCGTCAGCAAAAAGGATTTCAGCCGGCTGGTGCAGGAAAAGATCACGCGTCCACTGAAGATGCGGGCAACGACTTTCGTTAATGACAATGGCAATGCGCCCAATCCTTCAGGCGGGGCACAATCGAGCGCGCTTGATTATATGAATTTCCTGATCATGATCCTCAATAAAGGGGTATTTGAAGGCAAGCGTATATTGAGTGAGGAGTCGATCGGCGAGATGCAGAAGAACCATTTTCCCGGACTGCCGGTGAAGTTTACGCCGAAGGTAGCGGAGGGATTTGAATACGGACTGGGGGAATGGATACAGGAAAAGGATGCCAATGGCAACAGCACGGTGGTGAGCAGCCCTGGTCTTTTTGGCACCTGGCCCTATGTAGACAAATGCCGCGGTTATGCTGCGATCATTTTTGTAAAAACAATACTGGGTGAACAGAAGAAAGATTTCTACCTGCAGTTTAAAGAAGCGGTGGATGAGCAGGTGGGACCGTGTAAATGAGAATACAGAATACAGAAGCGCGGAAGGAATTAGCGCTTAGAGGTAGAATGTTTGTTCGAAAACTAAAACAGCGGCACAACTTTAGATTGTGCCGCTGTTTTAGTTTTCAGCCATCTGCTAACTATAGCTCTTTCAACAAAGCTTGTTTCCAATTGCCATAAATATCTTGATATTGTTGCTGTAAGGCTTTCTCAGGCTCTAGTTTTTTGATGACGTTCATACCTGCAAAACAGGATGCGAAGTCGGGATAGATGCCTGCCCCTACACCTGCTGCACGGGCGGCGCCGGCAGCCCCATCGGTATTGTACAACTCCACTGTACAACCGGTAGTATTGGCAAACACGCTGCCAAACACATCGCTCAGGAACATGTTTGCATAGCCTGCCCGGATAGTCTTCAACTGCATGCCCATTTGCTGCATGATCTCCATACCGTACTTGAGGGAAAACACGATGCCTTCCTGTGCGGCCCTGGCCACGTGGCCACGATCATGTCGGTTGAACTGGAGGCCCTGCAGCATAGCGCCCAGGTCTTTGTTTTCCAATACACGCTCGGCCCCGTTGCCAAAAGGGAAGAAACTTAATCCATCGGCGCCGGGAGTAATAGCAGCGGCCTGGGCATTCATATCCGCATAGGAAGCATTGGCAAAGAAATTCTTGCGCAGCCAGCTATTGAGGATGCCTGTGCCGTTTACACATAGCAGGATGCCATAGCGGGGCTTTTCTTCTGTATGGGTCACGTGCACAAAGGTGTTGACCCTCGATTTGGGATCATACTCCACTTTATCGGTAACACCATATACCACCCCGGAAGTACCAGCTGTAGCAGCCACTTCACCGGGTTGCAATACGTTGAGCGAATAAGCATTGTTGGGCTGATCGCCGGCACGGTAACTGACGGGTGTACCTGCCTTCAGGCCCAGTAGATCAGCCGCTTCGCTGGTAATACGTCCCTGTTCGCCAAAAGTGGGTACAATGGCAGATAGCAGGTTTTCGTCTATTCCGTAATAATTCAGCAATTCTTTGGCAATGGCCTTTGTCTTAAAATTCCACAGGATGCCTTCGGACAGGCCAGAAATAGTTGTGGTTGCTTCGCCGGTGAGGCGCAGGGCGATGTAATCGCCGGGCAGCATGACCTTGTGTATCTTTTTATAAGTATCGGGTTCGTTTTCTTTCACCCATTTCAGTTTGGAGGCGGTGAAATTGCCGGGGGAATTGAGGAAATTGGACAGGCTGAAATCTTCTCCCAGAGCTTCAAATGCTTTGTTGCCATAGGTAACAGCCCTACCATCACACCAAATAATGGAGGGGCGCAAAGGCTTACCTGCTTTGTCTACGCATACGAGACCATGCATTTGGTAAGAGATACCGATGGCAGCCACCTCATCGCCCTGAAAGGCGACCTGCTGACGCAATTTTTGTAAGGCATGCTGCAACTCCTTCCACCACCTGTCGGGGTCCTGCTCGGCAAAACCTGCTTTAGGGGCATCTATGGGCATTTCTTCTGCCGGGGAAAAAGCAGTAGCGGCCAGCTTTCCGTTGGCTATTTCTATCAATGCGGCCTTAACGGAGGAAGAGCCAATATCGAAACCGAGTAAGTATTTCACAATCACTTTTTATTTAATAAAGAAGGGGTATTTCTACCGGGTAGCCAATTTAGGCAATTTATCGGGCCGGGAAAACAATTTACCTTTAAATAAGCCCTGAAGCAGGGAGAGCAGGAGCAAAATGATACGATAAAGACAATTTAAACATTTCTCGCTATGTACGAACCCAAATACAAGCCATTGGCTCCCCGCAGGGTATTTTACCTGCGTGTGGCCAATAACCTGTTGATCGGTGCAGGTATCCTTGGCATTTCGCTGTTGATCGGCATCCTCGGCTTTCATTATACGTGTGATCATATCCGCTGGCTGGATGCGTTTCACAATGCTTCGATGTTATTATCGGGCATGGGGCCGGTTTTGGATCACCTGTGTGATAAAGGGATATGGTTCTCTTCTTTCTATGCCTTGTTCAGCGGGGTAGTGTTCATCACCAATATAGGTTTTATACTGGCGCCTGTGATCCATCGATTCTTTCATAAATTGCACCTTCAGGAGAAATAGTCGGAAAGACCGGAAGTCAGAAAGTCCGAAAGACAGTACGGCTGTCAGCAGGTTTCTTAAGAACTTCCGGACTTACCAACATCCGGACTTTATTTATGCGCACTATTGAGCAACATACTACACTCATTAAAACCTATGCTGCGCAGCTGGGGTTTGATTATTGTGGCATTGCCAGGGCGCAGCGGCTGGATGAGGATGCGCGGCGGCTGGAGAGCTGGTTGCAGCAGGGTATGCATGGTTCGATGGGGTATATGGAAAACCATTTTGAGCTGCGGATAGATCCCACCAAGCTGGTACCCGGCGCACAATCGGTGATCACGCTATTGCTGAATTACTACCCGGCAGAACAGCAGGACCCGGATTCGCTACAGGTAGCCAAGTATGCCTATGGGAAAGATTATCATGAAGTAATACGGGAAAAGCTCAACCGGCTGCTGGCACTGATAAAACTCCATATCGGGGAAGTACAGGGAAGGGGGTTTGTAGATTCGGCCCCGGTATTGGAAAGGACCTGGGCGCAACGAAGCGGCCTGGGATGGATTGGCAAAAACGGTAACCTGCTGACGAAGCAGGGAGGCTCTTTTTTCTTTATCGCTACGCTGATCACGGACCTGCCGCTACGGTATGATGATCCTTATGCCAAGGATTTTTGCGGCACTTGCACAAAATGCATTGATGCCTGCCCTACGGATGCTATCCTGGACAATAAGGTGGTGGATGGGAGTAAGTGTATTTCGTATTTTACGATTGAATTAAAAGATAAGCTGATCCCCGGAGAAATGAAGAACAAGTTTGACAACTGGTTCTTTGGCTGCGATACCTGCCAGGATGTATGTCCCTGGAACCGGTTTGCGCAGGCTACGCAGGAGACTGAATTCTCACCCATTCCTGAATTGCTTCATTTTACAACTGCCGAATGGCAGTCCTTGACAGAAGACGCTTTCAAAAAGATATTCCGTCATTCTCCGCTCAAGCGATCCAAATTCTCGGGCATTCAACGTAACCTGACCTTTGTACAAAACACTTTCGATGGAGAAGGCCCTGGTCAATAAAAATAAAGGTGAGGGCAAACAAAAGCAATATATAGACTGGATCTACAGCGCCAAAAAAGAAGAAACCCGGATAGAACGGTTGGCCGAAACCATTAACCGCCTAAGCCGGGGTTTGACATTGCGACAGAACAATAGCAGTGAATAGCAAGTAAAATCAGATCTTGTACCCTACTTTCAGGGAAAACCTGTTGAGCTTGTATTTATAGGTACTTGTATAATAAGTATAATCGAGGCCTTTAAAACTATAGCCCACACTCATCAACAAGGCATTCTTATTTTTCAATCCAATATAATATCCCACACCTACATCATAAAAGAGACCGGGATCATAATCCTTCGAGGCATAATCATCTTTATTATACTTTTTTTCTGCCGAGAATTGTATGCCGCCATCGGCGTACAGAAATGGCGTGGCGGGCTTTGTCAGCAGGCTTTTGCGTATATCCAGGAAAAGGGGGACGGTTAAGGCACTATAGGTATCCAGCCCTACCCCGACCCCCACAGACCATGTTTTGTAGCGAACACCGTTGATGGTTTGCAATTGGATACCATTGTCATTTTCTCCGGTGACTACTCCAAACTGATTGATGGAACTAAAGCCAAAGGAGCTGTTCTTTTTAGTCTTTGCAGGTGCATCAGACTGCGCCAGGGTGCTTGCTGCAAGGCTACACAGGATGGCCGTTATCAAAGTGTATTTCCTGAACATTCGGTTACTATTTATCAAGAACGATTTTACTCAGCAATTTAATATTGCTCACATCGGCATAGTTGAATTGGTACAATCCATCTTTAGCTACTACGAGTGCGCGTTTGTTGTAGGCAATCACATCATAGGCATCGATACCTTCTATCTTTTTAAGGAGTTTGAGGTCGCTTACATTGGCAGCGTCATATACCTTTACCCCATCCTGCCCATCACAAATAAACAGGAGGTTATTGTCTTTGGACAGTCCGTGGGGATTGGTCATGGGATATACCTTCACCATAGAAGGACTGATAGGATTGACAATGCTCAATACTTCCAGTTGGTTGGTAAATCCCTGGCAGGCGGTGCCGGAACGCAGGGTTACATAGGCATACTCATCATCAGCAATAACCGGATCGCAACTACGTACATGAGAGAAAGTGCCCTGTGCAGTGGGAGCAACGGGGCTCGTTACATTATAGATGTACATGCCGGAGGTTGACCCGATGAACAATTTATCTTTAAATGGAAATATGGTTTCGATTCCGCCGTTATTGAGGTTTATCTTATTTACATAAGCAGGCTGCTGCGCAGTAGTTACATCAAACGTATTCAAGGTGCTGTTGGAAACAGTATACAGGTAATTGTTGATGAGTGTGAACCTTGCCATAGAACCTCCCTGACCACCGCCTAAATTGGGAGATGCATAATTGCCCTTACTGTCTGCACTGGCCAGGGAATAATAGGTTTCGTAGAGCATCCTGTAGGATTCGCAATCTACGGTAGTATCCCGCTCCTGCCAACTTACCACCACTCTTATTGAATCGGGGTTTATATTTCCTGCAGAAGAATAATAAATGGCGCGATGAGGGAATACGTTGTTGAGAAAATTCTTAGCCACTACTTCCTGCGGATTGCTGATATCAAAAGTGACGAGATCGCTCCAGGAGTCTGCGTATAAAGTATTGCCTTTTACTGCCAGGTCTACATTCCCTGGTATATTCACAAAAGCGATGTTCTTGGGAGAAGCAGGATCGCTGTTGTCAATGATGTGGATGCCTTTTTGCTGTTCGTTCAGGAAAATATACTTACCGTAGATATATAATTTCCCGGGCGCCTTTAATGGCTGCGGGGAACTGCTCTTCATTTCTTTCCTTACCTGGCTCAGTGTTTTATATACCGGAGCATAGAGCTTGTAAGTTTGCGTACAATGGTCTTTAAGACAGCTGCTCAACGAAAGCAGGCATAGTAAAGACATCGCCCATAAGAGCGCGCTTTGGTTATTCCGCATCATAAAAAAGGGTTTCGTATCTGACAGCGGAACAGGAAAGAGCGTTGCCTCTCTGTTTATTTTTTCAATAATACAGTGGCACGTAAACCTACAGACCATAAATGCTGACCGGTAGAATACTCTTTCTGCAGCAAGGGACTGATATTGTAACGCATAACGGGGCCTATGGACAAGGGATG
Source organism: Paraflavitalea soli (assembly GCF_003555545.1). GTDB lineage: Bacteria > Bacteroidota > Bacteroidia > Chitinophagales > Chitinophagaceae > Paraflavitalea > Paraflavitalea soli. The sequence goes on from NZ_CP032157.1 coordinate 4,119,624, forward strand.
GGCCGACTGGGAAAACAGTTGCACATTAAAACCCGTAGCAGCAACCCATTGTACTTTGTTGAAGAGTGTATTGTCTTTATAATAAACCCCACCCAATCCATCATAATGCAGTGCATTGGTGTTGAGCAATTTTGAAACAGAGAAGCCGGCATCCCATGTAATGGGTAAACGTTTTCCCTTATTCAGCTGGGTATGCAAGGTTACAGGCAACTCAATAAAGTGGTAGCGGTTAGTGTATTCCTGGGTGTTATTGGCGTCATAATAGGACGATACCAGCTGCGAAGTGGAAGGCGCCCGGTTGACGGTCCTGTTGTTGTTGACCTTGGTACCAACAACCTGGCGTGCGCTCAGGTAGGTATATTGAAGTCCTACTGATAAACTTAAGCGTTTCGACAATGTACGTCGGGCAAATCCTCCAATGGAATAAGCAGGTCCCATAGAGAGGGAAGATGCTTTATTGACTGGCCGCGGAAACTGCGGGGCCATGGAAATAGCATTGTTGAAATTGGGTGATGCCAGATCAGCCACAGGAGAATTGCCACTTTTCAGGAAACCAAACAATCCTTCTTCGGTAACGCCTGAGTAACCACCTTCTGCCTGTACACCAAACTGCCATTTGGAAGCTCCTTTTTTCTTTTCAGGCTGTTTCGCTTTTACAACGGTGGCTGGTGTAGCTGGTAGGGCGGCGATTGTTGCTGTGCTGTCTTTCGCCAGGCTATCAACAGGTATTACCTGGGCCAGGCTGCTATCGGCGGCGGGCACTATAGTGGCCATGGCTGTTGAATCCTCAACAGGCTGCCTGGTATCGTTGCCGGTTATTGTTTCAATATCAGTGTTTTGCTCTTTGTTGACTACCGGTTCCTGTACCGGAGTAGCCGGTTTATGTTTGACAGCCAGGGGTACAGCAGATGGTTGTTGTTTGATCCTGGCAGGTTTCTTTATTGGCTGCTTCGCCAGCGCAGGTGCTGGTAGCTTGTTTTCGGTGTTGAGGTCTTTGCTCTTTACCGATGGGTTGGCAGCCGATTGGGTAGCTGGCTGTTGACCGGCAGCTGCATGACTGTTATGAGAAGGATCAGGCGTTGGTGTTGTTTCGCCGGTGGTTGCTTTGCTGGCTGTAACCGGCTCATTTATTGGTGAATCAGTATTGGCTTGTGTTTGTGTAGATCCTTTTGTCGATAGCTTATTATTTGGTGTGGCAGAAGAGGAAGGAACAGCTTGTTTTACCAGATCCTGTGTTGCAGGCCCGGAAGATTGGGTCATGGCAAAATAGCCACCTGCGCCCAACATCAGGAGGGCTATGGGCAGCCATAATATCATGCGGCGGCGGCGTTTATCCCTTCGGATGTTTTTCTCCACCTCCGTCCAGACAGCATCGGATGGACGCAATTTTAATTGCTCCAGCCTGACCTGTACCTGTTTCTCAAAATCATGGTCGGACATACGTTTCGTTTTTTGTTTCCATATTTTGCTTTCTCAACCAGGTGATGAGCAAAGCACGGGCACGGGCATATTGTGAACGGGAAGTGCCTTCGTTGATACCGAGCATTTTCCCGATTTCTACATGTGAAAAACCCTCCACCGCATGGAGGTTAAAAATAGTCTGGTATCCGGTTGGTAACTGTCGTATTAGTTCTGCCAGGTCTTTGGCAAGCAGCTTTACTTCAGGATTATCAGCCGACACTGGATGCAGGCTCGTGTCGAAGTAAGCGAGGTCGGTTTGGTAGCGGCTGTTCTTCTTGAGGTAATTGAGGGCCGTATTGACCATAATACGCCGGATCCATCCCCCCAACTCGCCTTCAAACTTATATTGGTCCAGGTGTTTGAATACTTTAATAAATCCTTCCTGTAGTACATCTTCGGCATCGGTCATAGACTTGGTGTACCGGTAGCAAATACCGAGCATCCCCTCGGCAAAATGCTCGTAGAGCTGTCGCTGGGCTTCCGGTCGCCCCTTTAAACATTCTTTAACCAGCCGATTATAGTCCATCTATATACTACACGTGACAGTTTACAAAGGTTATACGTTGCACCCGAGGTGCTTTTTTGGATGAGCCCCACCGGCGCAGGATGACAGAAGAGTCTTTACCTTTGTCCTCCTATGCCAAATTCATTGAAAGCCAGGGACAAACAGGTGATCTGGCACCCATATACCCCACAAAAATACATGCCTGATCCAATTCCCATAGTAAAAGGTGAAGGAAGTTATTTAATTGATGCGGACGGCAATCGCTACCTGGATGCGATCAGCAGCTGGTGGGTTACGATCCATGGGCACGCCCACCCATATATTGCAGAAAAATTATATGAGCAGGCCAAAACGCTGGAGCAGGTAATTTTTGCTGGGTTTACGCATGAACCCGCGGTAAGGCTGGCGGAGCGGCTGCTGGGCGTGTTGCCGGGCCATTTTTCCCGGGTCTTTTATTCGGATAATGGGTCCACGGCTACCGAGGTGGCCCTGAAGATGGCGCTTCAGTATTGGTGGAACAATGGCTACCAAAAACGGACTAAAATACTGGCTTTCAACAACTCCTACCATGGCGACACTTTTGGGGCCATGAGTGTGAGCCAGCGGAGCATATTTACAAAGGCGTTTGATGAGAAGCTGTTTGAGGTGGTGTTTGTAAATGCACCGGCAGTCGGCAGTCGGCAGTCGGCAATCGGTCCCGCCAAGGGGCGGGAGCAATCGGCAGTGAATAGTCCCGAAGTATTTGCTGGCAGCCAGCAATGGGAAACTATTCCCTGGGAGGAGGTGGCCTGTATTATTTACGAACCGCTGGTGCAGGGTGCGGGGGGGATGCTGATGTATGATGCGGAAGGATTGGATGGGTTGTTGAAAAAGTGCCGGCAGGAAGGGGTTATTTGCATAGCAGATGAGGTAATGACGGGTTTTGGCCGAACAGGTAAGTTGTTTGCTTCTGCTTATATGTCGGCCCAGCCGGATATTATTTGCCTGTCCAAGGGACTTACCGGCGGTACAATGGCCCTGGGTGTTACGGCCTGCACACACCGTATTTACGAAGCATTTCTGCAGGAGGATAAACTAAAGACATTTTTCCATGGCCATTCTTTTACTGCCAATCCGCTGGCCTGCGCCACTGCGCTGGCCAGTCTTGACCTGCTGGAGGAAAAGAGTTGCCTGAACAATATAGACCGGATAAGCCGGCAGCACCAGGCATTCGCCGCCTCGCTGGCTAAGGACTTCCCGGCTTCCACCAAAAATATCCGGTGCCTGGGAACGCTCTTTGCTTTTGAAATAGTACAGGGCAAGGATGGATACCTAAATACGATCAGCCGAGAGATCACAGAAAAAGCATTGGCCAGGGGCGTTTACCTACGGCCGCTGGGGAATACGGTATACCTGATGCCCCCTTATTGTTTTACAGCAGAAGAATTGAATAAAGTGTATGACGTGATCAGGGAGATAATGGTGGAAATGGCGTAGCGGAATACAAGGCCCGATAGTCAGCCAATAAAAAGAGGTGACGCCTTTTCGAATGGTGTCACCTCTTTTTATGTTGTATGATCTATTACTTTATAACTTGATGGGCACAGTAACCTGCGTTTGGTCCCACTCAATGATCATATCATTTTTAGGTGTAAAGCGGATGGTATGTTGCTCTACCACTTTGTCCAGCTTTTTAACAGGTACAGTTACCTGGAGTACATCTTTGTCTTTGGCCTTATCATAACCATAAGCGCCCCACTGGCCCAGTTGGCTGTTGAGGATAACAGTCCATTCTTTTTCATTGGGAATGGTAAACAAGGTATAAGTACCTGCTTTTACCGGTTTACCACCGAAGGTAGCATCCTTGGCAAAGGTAATGGTGGTAGCAGAATCGGCCCCGGTACGCCAAACTTTCCCGAATTTTTCCAGCCCCCCGAATATTTCACGGCCCTTTTTGTATGGGCGGCCATACCTGACACTTACATCTTTGCCAAAAGCGGATTCATGCGGGCTTTTCTGTGCGGCTGCTTCTGTTGAAAACAGTGTGGAAGTAACCATGGCTATGGCGGCAAGGAACAATAGCTTTTTCATATTATCGTGTTTATTTAGTGGAATGAATATAGTGGATCAGGGCGTAGTTTCCAGCTTTTTTTTGAGTTCCGCCAGAGATTGCTCCATCGGCGGTCCTAATTGCTTATCAAAAATGATGCTACCAAACTTTTCCCAGGGGTACCATTTTAAATAAAAATCAAAATACCATTGAATTACAGTGGTATTGTCGGCGGTATAGAGAGTAAATCCGCTGCCGATCTCCCGGCCGGTTTCCAGGCGCCAGGTGGTAGTGATGGTATCGGTACCGGCATGCAGCAATTGTACCTGCAAGCCGTCACTGGAAAATGCATCCTTACTATAATGGGGATTGGTTCTGGGCGGGGCGTTGGTGAGGGCATTCCAGGGCTGCCACTGGCGCAGATCGGCCAGGTGGGCAACAATGCTGTCTTTGGACGCACTGATATTGATGGCCCGGGAGATACGCACATGTGCAGGAATGAGCAGGGATATGAGTAATATCACTACGAACAACCCTACAATACTGATCAAACCTAACTTTACAAAACGCATATTGGATATTTATACAGCGGGAACTATTCCCATTTGAATACTTTGATAGCGGCTACATAACTAATTACACCCCAGATAGCCAAAACGCCCAGTTGCTTACCACAATCGGTGAGGTGGGCGCCTTCGAAAGCGATATTGCGCATGGCATCGTTCATATGGGTAAGGGGAAGGACACGGCAGATGGGCTGCAACCAGGACGGGAAATTGTCTATGGAAAAGAAAGTACCTGCCAGCAGGAATTGGGGTAAGGTAAACAGGTTGGCCAGCGGTGGGATCACACTTTCGTTTTTGGCAACACCACTCACTACAAAACCAAATCCCATGAATACAAGTAATCCTATAAAACTCAACACCAACAATTCTATAAAAGTGGTAAAGCCATGTATGAGGGTAAAATTAAAAAAGTAATGGCCTGCCAGCAAGATCACTACAGCGGTGATCAACTGGAAGATCACGCGGCTCAATCCTTCGCCCAATACAATGTAGGAGCGTTTGATGGGGGTGGCAAAAAAGCGCTTCAGCACCAGGGTTTGCCGCAGGTTGAAGAAGATGAAGGCTACGCCAAATACTCCGGCACTCATGAGGGAGAAGCCGAGCTGTCCGGGCAGGATAAAATCAATGGTGCGGTATACGCGGCCAGGGATCTCCTCTACGTTCTTACTGATGGTAGCTACCGTTTTTCTTTCGGGAAATTTATCCTCATCCATGCTTTTGACTATGGATTCAATTATGGAACGTAGCACCTGCAGGTTTTGCGGATTAACAGCTCCGGAGCTTTTGAAACTAATCTTGTAAGCGGAAAGAGTATCCTTGCTTTTCTGAATATTTACAATGGCGGTGATGCGCCCTTTTTCGAGGTCTTCTATTATTTCTTTTTCCTCTTTTTGTACTGTGCGTACACCAGTCACGCTTTTTATGGCATGGTATAATACAGCGGTGGTATCCGATCTTTTATCAAAAGCAATCCGCACATTGATCCCACCGCCACCGCCTATAAATCCAAACACCAAAATAAAGATCATGGGAAAGGCAAAACTGAAGATCACAGCGCTGGGGCTTCGGAAAACAGCTTTCAGGCTGGCTTTGGTGATGGCCAGCATAGCCCGGAACTGATTGTATGGTTGCGGCATAAGGGAGTGACTGGTTAAATAAGCAGCAAAACTATGGTTTTAAGTCGGGAAGTCGGTAAAGTCGGAAAGTCCGTAAGCCGGTAAGTAGTTTTTGTATTACTCAATTGTAAAGTCAAAAGGCAGCCGGGCCTGTGAAATACCCACGAGGGCTTTGGCACGCTTGAGGGTATTGTAGGTCTTCATCCCCTCCTGCCCTATTTCTTCGCGGATAGCCCTGCTTTTGGCATTTTGCTGGTAATCACCAAATATGACATCGAAGATGTTGCGCGGTTCGGGAAACTCTTTCAGGCTATAACTGGTTACTTTGGCCAGGCGGGCAGCACTGGCAATGGCATCGTCGAGTCCGCCAATGCGGTCAACCAGTCCCAGTTGCAAGGCCCTGGAACCGCTCCAGATACGCCCCTGCCCGATGCTGTCTACAAACTCCATCGATAATTTCCGGCCATCCGCCACGCGTTGTTTAAACCCGTGGTAAATGGTATCTACATCATTTTGCAGGTATTGTCTTTGTGCGGGAGAAAGCGGTTTGGTGACGGAAAGGGCATCTGCATCGGGCGATGTCTTTACACCATCGAAGGTCATACCCAGTTTGTTTTTAAAGAACGATCCCATATTGGGAAGCAGCATGAACACACCAATGGAACCGGTAATGGTATTGGGCTGGGCAAATATGCTATCGGCATTGCAGGAAAGGTAATAACCACCGGAAGCAGCCACATCACCAAAACTTACTACCACGGGTTTATCTTTCCGGGCAATAGTGATCTCCCGCCAGATATTCTCACTGGCCATGGCACTGCCACCACCGGAATTGATACGGATAACGATGGCCTTTACTTCTTTATCGAGGCGTGCCTTGCGAACGAGGTTGCGGTAGGTATCGCCCCCAATGTTTTCCTGGTCTCCTTTGCCATCTACAATATCACCCTGGGCATAGATCACGGCGATCTTTTCGGTACCAGTTTGTTTATAATCTACGGCCATGGCATACTTACCCAGGCTTACAAAATTGATCTTATCATACTTTCCTACTTTCAACCTGTCTTTGATCTCATCTTTCACCTCATCATCGTATTTCAATCCATCGGCCAGCTTATACTTCACGGCATCTGCGGCAAACTGGATACTGTTCTCATTGGCATACTGGTGCAGGCTGCCGGTATCTGTTTTACGGGCAGCGGCTGTTTGCTGCAGGAAGTGACCATAGAGGTCATTGAGGATCACGGATGACTGGAGGCGGTTGGCATCTGTCATTTTATCTTCCCGGAAAGGTTCTGTAGCGCTTTTGAACTTGCCGGCATAAAATATCTGTGGTTCTATCTCCAGTTTCTGGAGTGTGCCTTTCAGGTACACCATTTGCATGGCAAAGCCCCGCCAGTCAATACCCCCTTTGGGATTGCAGTATACTTTATCGGCCACATTGGCTATATGGTAAGCACCCTGGCTGATCACATCTGCATAGGCATAGATGAACTTGCCGCCTGCCTTAAAGTCGAGCAGGGCATTGCGTATCTCATCACCGGCAGCAAATCCATTGCTGTTGGCATTACATTTAATATAGATCCCTTTTACGGATGAATCGGTTTTGGCGTGACGGATGAGCCTGATCACATCGTATAAAGCAGGGGTATTGTATTGTTCTTTTCCACCCAGGGCAGCCAGGGGATTCTCTATGCGCACTTCCTTATAGTTCTGGGCCAGGTCGATCATGAGTACAGCATTGGCCCCGGTCTTTTCCTTTTGGGGTGTAGCCAGTCCCGACACCAATCCCAGCACGATAAAAAATGCTACCACGGTAAACACCAGCAAGGCGGTCAGTGAAGCAAGAAATATTTTAAGAAAGCTATTCATCAACAACTTGGTTTTATGCAAAATTCAAAGATATTTGACCCTTTGACAGCCTGCAATATATGAATAATGTGTATTTACTGATAGGCGGCAACGTAGGAAACAGGGCCGAAAACCTGCAACAGGCAATAATAGCCCTGAATCAAACCTGTGGCCGGGTTGTACGCCAATCGGCCATTTATGAAACGGCCGCCTGGGGCAAAACAGACCAGCAGCCTTTCCTCAACCAGGCGCTTCTGCTGGTCACCCGCTTTACAGGCCCCGAACTACTGCAACACACCATGGAAGCAGAGAACGTGCTGGGCCGGGTAAGGCAGGAACGGTACGGTCCCCGTATCATCGACATTGATATATTATTTTTTAATAATGATATCATCCGGGAACCTGCCCTTACGATCCCACATCCCGAAGTACAGAACCGCCGTTTTGCACTGACCCCGCTTGATGAACTGGCGCCAGACCTTGTGCATCCAGTACTGCAAAAGACGGTCCACCAGCTGCTCGATGAATGTAAGGATGAATTGGAAGTGAAGGTGTGGAACGAGTAGGAATAAGCTTTTAGCTATTAGGTGTTAGCTTTTAGCATTGGTTATTGGCTAACTGCTAAAGGCTAAGAGCTAATACCTTTTCAAGTTTTCCACAAATTGTATTCACACCCTTTATGTGTGTAGCCATTTCCTTTATTTTGGCCTGCGTTGACGTTCCCGCATACATTTATGAATTATCACTTTATAACCATCGAAGGCAATATTGGGGCGGGTAAGACCACCTTATCGCATTTACTGGCCAAGAAATACAATGCCCGCCTGATCCTGGAGGCCTTTGCGGACAATCCCTTCCTATCCAAGTTTTACGAAAATCCCAAGCAATATGCCTTTCCGCTGGAGCTTTTCTTTATGGCCGAGCGGTACAAACAATTAAAAGAATTGATCCATACCAAGGACCTGTTCCAAAGTGTGACGGTCACGGATTATCTTTTTACGAAGTGCCTGCTGTTTGCCAAGGTAAACCTGCCGGAAGAAGAGTTTCGCCTGTACCAGAAACTATTTGAGATCATACACCAACAGATACCACAACCTGAAATACTGATCTACCTGCATGTGCCGGTAAACAAACTGCAATCGAATATCCGGAAACGCAACCGGCCCTATGAGCAGTCGATCCCCGATGAATACCTGTTCAAAATACAGGAAACGTATACGAATTACATCAAACAGCACAATCTCAAGACCTTGTTTGTAGATGCCAGCAATGCAGACTTCCTGGGCAATGAAAAGCACCTGCAGGTGATCACGGACGCCCTGGAAAAGGACCATGATTACGGGCAACGGTACCTGACATTGCCTTAGCGGTTTCGGGTGTGGAGTTTCGGGTTTCGGGTTCTTGTGTGTAACCCGCTAACTAAATGTAAACTGAACTGTTAAAGCGTTGCAGCAACACGAAACACAAAACCCGGAACCCGAAACGACTTTTCCTCTATTTTTGCGCCCATGGAACCTGATCTTCAAAGCCAGCATAGCCCCTTCGCCTCGGTCCGCATCAAGGAATTCCGCTACTTTATTACGCAACGTTTTTTCTTCATCATGGCCATGCGTATGACGGCTACGCTGGTATGGTGGAAGATGTACCTGCTCACGAAAGATCCGCTGCTGGTATCATTGGTAGCTTTGTCGGAAGCCATTCCGGCTATTTCACTGGCGCTGTATTCGGGTCATGTGGTAGATAAGAGTGATAAACGCACGCTGCTGCTTAAGACGATCGTGCTTTACCTGCTGTGCGTAACAGCGCTGCTGTTCATTACGCAGCAAAGTGTGGAAGCCACTATGGGCAAACGGTTTGTACAATATGGCATTTACCTGATCATTTTCCTCACGGGCATTACGCGCTCGTTTTCCGGACCTACCTCCAGTTCTATTATGGCGCAGCTGGTGCCTAAAAATATTTTACCGAATGCTGTTACCTGGAGTTCCAGCACCTGGTTATCGGCCTCTGTGCTGGGGCATGGCTCTGCGGGTCTGTTGATCGCCTATGCAGGGTATACGCCTTCATTTCTGATCATCATTACCTACCTGATCATTGCCACGGTAAGTGTGTGGCTGATCAAGCCCAAACCGATCCTGCATGTGAATACGGATCAAAAGACCTGGGAGAGTGTAAAGGAAGGATTGAAATATGTATTTAAGACCAAGGAACTGCTGGGGGCATTGACGCTGGATATGTTTGCCGTGTTGTTTGGCGGAGCGGTAGCAATGATCCCTTTTTTCGCAGGAGAGATACTCCATGTAGGTCCTATTGGCTTTGGCTGGCTCAATGCGGCCGCAGATATCGGGTCCATTACGAGTATTATCATCCTCACCTTCTACCCGCTTCGTCGTAAGCAGGGGCTGATCCTCCTGTATGTGGTGGCAGGCTTTGGATTGTGCATCATCACTTTTGGGCTATCGCAATTTTACCTGCTTTCCTTTATTGCCTTGCTGGCCAGCGGCGCACTGGATGGCATCAGTGTGGTGGTGAGGGGTACTATCCTTCAACTGAAAACACCTGATAATATGCGCGGGCGTGTATCATCGGTCAACTCGATGTTCATCAACTCCTCCAATGAGATCGGCAGTTTTGAAAGCGGTATTGCCGCCAAGCTGATGGGCATTGTACCTTCTGTGATCTTTGGAGGCACAATGACCTTGCTGGTGGTGCTGGCCATGTGGTTCAAAGCGCCTACGCTGCGGAAATTTGAATATTAACGATCCTATTCCTTCACCAGTTTCTGCAATTGTTTTCTTTCACCTACGATCCATACCACATCGTCCCACTCGAAGATGGTGGTAGAATCGGGATTGAGGATACGTTCTCCATTGCGCTCTATACCAACGACCAATCCTTTCACGGTTTCCCGGATACCGGATGCCCGGATGGATTTACCACGCAGATCGGTATGTTCATCAATGATCAGTTTGTTGAGGGTTATGTCTTCGCGATTCACGGCTGCCTCTTCATAAACAGTTTCTGATTCGGCCACCGTCCGGAATTTCTCCAGCTGTATATCGGTCCCAATCACTGCTATTTTATCATATGGATAGATCATTTCGGTGCGTGTAGGCGCATAGATAGTGCGCTTACCGCGTTCGATGGAAGCCACATTTACGCCATACTGCTCACGCCAGGCAAGTTGCTGCAATGTTTTACCGATGACGGGCGATTCGGGCTGGATGGTAAAATAAGCTATGTGGGCATCCCAGGGCGAAAGGTCGGGCAATCCATGCGTAGCGCCTTCGCGTTCATTGAGGTTGGACAGAAATCGTTTCTCGATGCGGGAATAAAAAGACTGCAGCCTGCGGGAAAATATCAGTAACACCACGATGATCACGGGCAGTACTGCCAGCAGGGCTATCATGGCGCTGAACAACCTGTCGACCAGAAATCCTACCAGCACCACCAGCAGGATATTCCGCACAACTTCCAGCATTACCAAGGGACCATGATTGTATTTTTTATCGAGCCATAAATTGGCATAGGCAAAGGAATGCAGCCGGCGGATGGCAAGAGCCCACAGAAAAGGGGCAATGGCGATGAGGGTAATAAACCCAGTGATCACTGCTGCCAGTGTAGGACTGGACACAGAACCTGTAATGAGTGGCAACAGGAATTTTTCTGATAAGAGGATGAGTGCCATCACGATCACGGAATTGATGATCACGACTGTGAGGTAAGACCGCAATACTATTTTCCAATCGCTTTCGGCCTGGATGGTCTGCGCACCGGTGCCGTATTGATTAATGGCCAGTTTCCACTTCATGGGCAACCGGTTCTCAATCCAATGATACACGGGCTCAGAGAACTTAATGAGGTAAGGAGTAGTAAAAGTAGTAATGGCCGAAATAGCTACAGCAATAGGATACAGGAATCCACTGGTCACGTTCAAAGTGAGCCCCAGGGAGGCAATGATAAAAGAGAACTCTCCTATCTGCGCCAGGCTCATACCGGATTGCAGGGATTGCTTCATAGGCTGACCAGATAATAAAGCGCCGGCGGTAGTACTGATGATCTTACCAAAGATGGTGACCAGGGTAAGGATCAATACAGGCCATTTGTAAGCTATCAGGGTATTGGGCTCAAAGATGATGCCTACGGATACAAAAAATACGGCTGCAAACAGGTCTTTCACCGGTTTCACCAGGTGTTCAATGCGTTCGGCCATGGTCGTCTCGGCCAGTATAGAACCCATTACAAAAGCACCCAGGGCAGGTGAAAAACCTACCTGTGTAGCCAGCACTACCATGCCCAGGCAAAGTCCCAATGAAACGACCAATAAGGTTTCCTCACTCATTAGCTTGCTGGCCTTTCGCAAAAAGGTGGGCACTATAAAGATGCCGGCGAGGAACCACACGGCCAGGAAAAACACCAGCTTCATCAGGGATTCGAGCATTTCGCCACCTGCGAATTTCTGGCTTACCGCCAGGGTAGACAAGATCACCATCAGCAAGATGGCTACCAGGTCTTCTACAATCAATACACCAAACACAATGCCGGCAAATCGCTGGCTTTTGATACCCAACTCTTCAAAAGCACGTATAATGATGGTGGTAGAAGAAACAGATAAGATACCGCCCAGGAAAATGCTGTCCATAGTAGACCATCCCATCAGACGGCCAACCAGGAAACCGAGGATCAACATCCCGACAATTTCTACGATGGCGGTAATAGAAGCTGTGCCGCCTATGCGCACCAGTTTTTTAAAACTAAATTCCAGACCGAGGCTGAACAACAGGAATACGACACCAATTTCGGCCCATACTTTCACATTGGCTTCATCTGAAATAGTAGGTGTCCAGGGAACGTGGGGCCCTATCAATATACCCGCCAGTATATAACCAAGCACCACGGGCTGTTTCAGTTTTCTAAATATAAGCGTGGTTACACCGGCTACACCCAGCAGGAGTGCAAGGTCTACAATAAGTTTAGGCAAATGCATGGGCGGTCTGTTTTACTCGTCTTTGAAATATTTCCAATGCTCGCAATAGCTGAATTATACAAAAAATATCCTTCAGTTGTTGAGAAAGGCCCTGAATTTTATCACTTATTGGTTTGTTCCAACAGCTTTTCCATGACATAAAATACAGCAGGACAAAAACTCACATTCTTTAAAGTGAGGTTGGGACGCTTCAATAATACATCTTCATCTGTATAGGGGAAACGTTCGCAATCAGAGGGACGTTGCTCATAGATGCTGCAATAGTTATCGGCCCCGAGGAAGGGGCAGGGCGCGGACCTTACTACATAATCGCCTTCTTCATCCAGGCGCAGATAGGTATCAATAAACACACTCTCTTTCATCCTCAGGTGTTTGCTGATGCGCTTTATATCAGGTGTTTTAAAGCGGGGGGAATAATTCTTACAGCAGTTGGCGCATTGTAAACAATCGACATTGCTGAAGGCCTCTTCATGCAAATCGGGCAATTGTTTCAACACTTTATTTTTATCAGCCTGCTTCAAAAACTGTTTGTACTGTTTCTGATTAGCCGCTGCCTTCTTTTGCCAATTATCGTTTACCGGATTTCCCATCAGCTAAAACATTCCACCAGAGCCGCTTAGCGGGGCGTATGGAGATTAAAACAATATTAGAATCAGATTAGAATTATTTACCCCTGCAAGTTACTGAACACCTGCAGGATTGCATGGTACTTTTTTTGAAGGGGGAGCAGCATGGGAACACTTCATCAGCAATTACTGGTGTTGATCAGTACGCCATTGTACGCCTTCATTATAGGGGCTGAGATCCTTTTAAGTAATGTTCATCATACACATAGCTATAGCCGTCGCGATACGATCCAGAACTTTTGTCTCAGCATTTTTTCCGGCGCAGTAGACCTTCTGATGCGGGGAGTCAGTTTTGCCATTCTTGCCTTTTTCTTTCATTATAGTTTTTTAACATGGGGGCATTCCTTTTTTTACTGGCTGGCCTTGTTGCTGCTGGTTGATATGATGCATTACTGGCTGCACCGCCTGAGCCATTCCTGCAGGCTATTCTGGGCCGTACATGTAAACCACCATTCTTCCACACACTTCAATTTTACCGTAGGTTTCCGGGCCGGTGTACTGGAGCCTTTGTATCGGTTTGCTTTTTTTATACCGGTGGCGCTGTGTGGGTTTCAGCCTGTGGATATATTGCTGGTATATTCCTGTACAGAGATATGGGCCATTTTAACGCATACGGAAAAGATCAGGAAACTGGGATGGCTGGAATACGTACTGGTAACCCCTTCGCACCACCGCGTTCACCATGCCTCCAATGAGAAATACCTGGACCGTAATATGGGCTCTATATTTATCTTTTGGGACCGGTTATTTGGCACTTTCCAGGAAGAATTACCCGCCTCGCAATACGAACCTATCCGGTATGGGCTCACTACTCCACCTCAAAATGACAGCCTGCCGGTGATCATCTTTCACGAATGGGCTGCTATCCGCAAAGACCTGCAACACCCCGGTATTACCTGGAAACAGAAGTTATTATATGTACTGGGGCCTCCCGGCTGGCGTCATGATGGCAAAAAGACAACCAGCACCGCATTAAGGGGAAGGCAACAGGTCTACAGGGCTGTACACGGGCACCTGATCAATAACCCGCAACGTATAAAAGAAAGCAAACATGTAGCCCCTGCCTGTTTTAATGGGGCGCCATGTTATCCGGCGGCTTACACGATAAGAAGAATGCGTCACTAACTTTTGACAATTCATTTAGCATCAGTTGCTTACTTTTGTCCCCGCATGGATTCATTACGGGAACAAATACTCATCCTTATCAGTACGCCGGTGTATCTTATCATCATTGGGCTGGAAGTATTATTGAGCAACTGGCGCCACCGTAAAAACTATACCTGGAAGGATACGGGCATCAACTGTTACCTGATGCTTATGAATGGTACGATCGACCTTTTATTCAGGGGCGCCTACCTGTTGATACTGGATTATTTTTACCGGCATAATATTTTTTCATTCAGTCATGTAGTAGTTTACTGGTTTATGCTGGTGCTGCTGGAAGATTTCCTGTATTACTGGTTACACCGTTTTGATCACGAGATACGCTTTTTCTGGGCGGTGCATGTTACCCACCACTCTTCAGAACACATGAACTTTACGGTAGGTTTCCGTTCTTCTGTGTTCCAGCCTTTGTACCGCTTTATCTATTTTATACCGCTGGCATTGATGGGCTTTTCGCCGATCGATATAGCATTTGTCTATTCTGCCACCCAGATATGGGGCATATTCGTACATACAGAACTGATCCGCAAAATGGGCTGGCTGGAACATGTACTGGTGACGCCCTCCCACCACCGGGTACACCATGCATCCAATGCCAAATACCTCGACAAGAACATGGGCATGTTCCTGATCATCTGGGACAAGCTGTTTGGCACTTTCCAGCCGGAACTGCCGGCTGAAGAATACCAGCCCATCAAATATGGTCTTACTACCAATATTGAGAAGGAAACGCCTGTAACGGTGGTCTTTCATGAATGGCAAAACATCTTCAAGGATGTGGCCCGCACTGATATTGGCTGGAAAGAGAAATGGGGATACATCTTCGGCCCTCCCGGCTGGAGCCATGATGGCAGCCGGCTTACCAGTGAACAAATGCGGGAAGTGGAAGACGGAAAAATGAGTACCGACCTGCAAGAAGAGCCTGTGGCGGTGAAAGCCAGTAAATAGCTGCTGGCTTTTAGCCGTTAGCTTTTAGCAGCACTACTCAGACCCACATTGGTGGCAAATGGCTAACAGCTAATACCTAAACCCTAATACCTCCTTGCTTATCAACGGTTTTCCCCATTTAATGCACCGGGTTGCACAAACACCTGTTCGTCTGGATTAATCGTAGTAACTTTGCAGCCTTTTAGAAGGGTTACCATAAGGTTTAAGGTCGATTCCGGGGTAGTCTTTTTCCTGCACCTCCAACTTTACACGGTGGCTCTCCTGCTTTAAAATTAGAAATTAATACTATATATGAGTCTGTTTGAAAAGCAAAACTCCGAGTTTATCCATCGCCATATCGGGCCCCATGAATCTGAAACGAGGCAAATGCTGAAGGCCATCGGTGAGCCGAGCCTGGAAGCACTCGTCAATAAAACAGTACCGCCTGCCATCCGCATGAGTAAGGCGCTGAATATTCCGGCGGCCATCAGTGAGCATGAATACCTTCAGCTGTTGAAAGATATCTCACTGAAGAATAAGACTTACAAGAACTATATTGGTCAGGGGTATTATGATAACATCGTGCCGAGTGTTATCCTCCGCAACGTATTTGAGAATCCAGGCTGGTATACACAGTATACACCTTACCAGGCCGAGATATCACAAGGCCGCCTGGAAAGCCTGCTGAACTTCCAGACGATGGTAGCCGACTTAACCGGTCTGCCGCTTACCAATGCTTCCCTGCTGGATGAAGCTACCGCCGCCGCTGAGGCCATGACCATGTTCTTCAACACGCTGAACAGGGATCATGATCATATTGAGCGCGCCAAATTCTTTGTAGACAATGAGACCTTCCCGCAAACCAAAGACGTGCTGGTTACCCGGGCTGTTCCTGTAGGTATCGAAGTAGTATTTGGCGATTACAAAACGGCCACCATAGACAAGAGCTATTTTGGTGCGCTGGTGCAATACCCCAACGATAAAGGGTCGATTGAAGATTACCGCAGCTTTATTGCCAGGGTACATGAGGCAGACGCTTTTGTGGTGATGACCACCGACCTGCTGGCACTGACGCTCTTAACACCTCCCGGCGAACTGGGTGCTGATGTAGCTTGCGGCTCTGCCCAACGCTTTGGTGTACCCCTGGGCTTTGGCGGTCCGCATGCAGCTTTCTTTGCTGCCAAGGACGAATTCAAACGCAATATCCCCGGTCGTATCATTGGTGTGAGCATCGATGCCCAGGGCGACCGCGCACTGCGTATGGCCTTGCAAACCCGTGAACAGCATATCAAACGCGAGAAAGCAACTTCCAATATCTGTACGGCACAGGCATTGCTGGCCAATATGGCTGCCATGTATGCCGTGTACCATGGTCCCGCCGGACTGAAGGACATTGCCAAGCGGGTAACTGTACTGGCCAATGCCCTGGCAGAAGAACTGCAGGCAGAAGGATACGAAGTACTGCACGACAATTTCTTCGACACCGTAGTGTTCAAAGTAGACGATGCAGCTGCCATACAAGCTAAGGCTGATGAAGCAGGCATCAATTTCCGTTATTACAATAAGAATCTGGTAGGCATCTCCCTCGATGAAAGCACCACGCTGAGCGATGTGCTGGATATCCTGCTGTTGCTGGACCAGCCCAATGAACATACTGTAGCCGGCTTCAGTGTAAGTGAAGATGCCGGTTTGTACCACCTGCCTACGGGCCTGACAAGGACCTCTCCTTTCTTAACGCATCCTGTGTTCAATACGCACCACAGTGAAACTGAGATGATGCGTTATATCAAGCAACTGGAAAATAAAGACCTTTCGCTTAATACCTCCATGATCTCCCTGGGTTCCTGCACCATGAAGCTGAATGCAGCCAGTGAAATGATCCCTTTAAGCTGGGCGCATTGGAGTAAGATACACCCGTTTGCACCAGCCAGTCAAACAGAAGGATACCAACAGATCATCACTGAACTGAGCGAATACCTTTGCCAGATCACTGCTTTTGATGCCTGCAGCCTGCAGCCCAACAGTGGTGCACAAGGCGAATACGCCGGTCTGCTGGTGATCAGGGACTATTTTGCAAGCCGTGGTGAAAGTCACCGTAATGTGATGCTGATCCCCATCAGCGCGCACGGTACCAATCCTGCCAGCGCCGTAATGGCGGGCATGAAGGTGGTGGTAGTGAAGGCACTGGAAAATGGCTATATAGATGTAGATGACCTCAAGGCCAAAGCTGCTCAATACAGCAAGGAACTGGCAGGCATCATGATCACCTATCCCAGTACCTATGGTGTATATGAAGAAACAGTAAAAGAAATTACCGATATCATTCACCAGCATGGCGGCCAGGTATATATGGATGGCGCCAATATGAATGCACAGGTTGGATTAACAGCGCCGGGCCTCATTGGCGCCGATGTTTGTCACCTCAACCTGCACAAAACATTTGCTATCCCGCACGGTGGCGGTGGTCCCGGCATGGGCCCCATTTGTGTTAAACAACACCTGGCTCCTTACCTGCCTGGTCACGTTTCTTTGGGAGGCAAGAACGCTGTTTCTGCCGCTCCCTATGGTTCTGCTTCCATCCTGCTCATCAGCTACGGCTATATCCGTATGTTGGGCCAGGAAGGCACCAAATTGTCTACTGAATATGCCATCCTGAATGCGAATTATATGCGCGCGAGGTTGCAGGAAGAATATGAGATCCTGTACACCAACCACAATGGCCAGTGTGCACATGAATTCATTGTAGACCTGCGTCCTTTCAAAAAATCGGCTGAAATAGAAGCGGAAGATGTGGCTAAGCGTTTGATGGACTACGGTTTCCACGCTCCCACCCTGAGCTTCCCTGTACCGGGTACTATTATGATCGAGCCTACAGAAAGTGAGAACAAAGCCGAGTTGGACCGCTTCTGTGATGCCCTCCTGAGCATCCGCGAAGAGATCCGCGCTATTGAAGAAGGAAAGGCCGATAAGAAAGACAATGCGCTGAAGAATGCACCGCATACGCAGTTTGTGATCACCGCCGATGAGTGGAAACATGGCTATACCCGCCAGCAGGCTGCCTTCCCGCTGCCTTATATCCGCAGCAACAAGTTCTGGCCTTCTGTAGCCCGTGTGAACAATACGCATGGCGACAGGAACCTGATCTGCACCTGTGAGCCGGTAAGCTCCTATGCTGAAGTGGAAGCGCAGTAGATTTATTGACTTTCAAATAATTACATACGTAAGAGGCTGTCTTCAACTGAAGACAGCCTTTTTATTTGCCTTCGATGTAGGTGGTCTAAAGGTAGTCGTAACTTCCATCTATCCTAGGTATATCTTAGGGTTATTGTAAGCTTTTCCTAAGGTTTTATCCCTACCATTACCCTAAGAAAACCCTAGGATGACCCTAAGATGACCCCAGGATGGGGCTATCTAAAGAGAAGGATCAGGCCTGCTAAACTCTAGGAAGGCTGCTTAAAAGTACTTTTCGGCGCTCAGGCCAAAGTTGACCAATAGATTCTCGCGGTTGGTGCGGCTCAGCTTATTGAAGGTAAGGGATGTGGTAAGGCTGAGCCATTTCCTAAGCTTGATGGAAAGGGCTGAATTCGAGCGGATAATGTAATCATCGAATCGGGCCAGAGAAGGTTGCCAGAAATGCACGCCTTCCAACAGGACCAGGTTATTGATGGCCCACCTGTATTTTATACGCAGTGAATTGCGTACGGTTTGGTAGCGATCATCAACGCCCTGGGGCAGGGTAAGATCGCTGGTTTCGTACAGCAGACCATCACTGACCACCAGCTCGGCCTGTTCCTTGTTGAAGAAATTATATCCTATACCGGCGCCTCCCTGCAACTGGTGGTTGATCTTGAGGGAATAGCTGGTGGTAAAAGTGACCAGGCCCCAATAATAGAGCCGCTGCCGGTTTTTGAGGTAATCGATATTGAGGGCAGTGGAAAAATCATTGTTGGTAAGCCTGCTCCCCTGCCGCCCATACACCCAGGCATTGCTGCTATTGATGGTGAGCTTTTCTTTATTGACCTGGAAGCCGAGCACATTGTTCAATACAAACGACCGGGCATCATTGGTCCGGTTGATAATACCTGCAGTAGTATATTTTAGATGGTAATGGGTGGAATCATTAAACTGTGCATCCGCATAACCACACACCAGGAGCACCAGGGCTACAATGATCATTCTTTTCATAACAATTTCCGCTTACAGCAGGTATGAGATCCTGCCGATATTTAATGACCGGCAAAGGTAAAGAATGAAAAAGGCCGGCTCAAAAGTTTTGAGCCGGCCTCTTCTCATGTAGCAGTTGGTTTTGATCTGGCACAAGTTGCCTGTTGCGGGTGTTGACCTCGTTACTTCCGGTCAGTATAAATAGTGCTGTTACCAGCACCATGTATACGGTATCCGGCTAGCGCTATTTATAATAATGAAATACCTGATTGCTTGAATTGCACACAAAATGGATATTCACGGGCAATTGCGTTGAGACGGCTAATCGTTTCCTCGTCGTGAGGAGCTGGTGTGGTTTTCTTTGCTGGTGCTTTTGCCTGTGTTTTGCCTTTGGTGCTCTTACCTGTGCTGGTACTGTCAGCTGGAAGGTAATTGTATTGAAGCTTTTTCATGCCATTAGATTTTATAGATTGACGTAATACTGAACAGATTTATACTGTGTACAGGGAAAACACTGACACATAGTTTTCAGTTAAGGGGACACGGGAGCAATACGTTTGGCAAAAAATCGGGAAGCTTTAAATATGGCAGGCGCTCAATGTTGACGGAGAAGAAAATATCGCTGCAATTTCATTCGATCTTTCCAAAGATAAATAAAAAAGAAATTAACCGATCACTTCGTAAAAAAATACCTGCTAAATACTGGTTAATATCATCCTCACAGTGAGGTAATTGGGGGCTGTCCCTTTGTGTACAATGTACAGCCCGGTGCATTGGCTGGCAGCCAGGCTGCCAATCCGGCTTTGGCACAAGATTTTAGCCCACCTGTTGTAAAAGCAGCAGTATGAAAAAAACAACGCCCGGCGCCAAAACCAGCTCTGCAAAACAAGAGCGCGCCCAACCAGCCAGGCCCCAGGCCATGCCTTCCGCCGACCTTACAGATCCACCGGAAGAGGAGGCTAAACTGCAGGGTGATGAAGCTACGCTCGATCTTCCCGAAGTAAAAGATATTCCTGGCCAGGAACATATTCATGTACCCCGCATGCGCGAGTTTGGGGATGTTACCGCCTCATCAGATGACGAAGAAGGCGGCAGTATCCTGGACGATCCGGAAGATGAAGATATCCAGGCAGACAGGGGTTCGAATGTATCGCAGGAAGAAGCCGCTTTATTAGCCGCAGCGGCAGATTATAACTCAGATGAAGATGACAAGATCATCCGGGCTACAGCGCTTGACAGCACGGATGAGGAAGGAGACCCGCTGAATGAAAAGGGATTCAGGAATGCTTATAGCGGCACTGATCTTGACGTGCCGGGCAGTGAGGACGATGATGCTGATGAAGCTATCGGAGAGGAGGATGAAGAAAACAATGCCTACAGCGTGGATGAAGAGAATGAAGATGACGAAAAATAAGGCCTCAGCCGGGTGACTGCCGGGTAATTCCACCGGCGCTTTCGTCAACTGGGAATACAGATAGGCCAGTTCATGCAGGCAGCCACCGGAAACATGATTGCTGGTTTTTAATATTGTTGTCGCAATCAATATTAAACCGGTTATCATGGAAAATAATAAGTATTACGGTTACACAGAAAATGGCAATGGGAAAAAGATCCTGTTTGCCTGTGTACCTGCGGACGGACATTTCAACCCGCTTACCGGGCTGGCCATGCATTTGAAAAGCATTGGCTATGATGTAAGGTGGTATACCTCCAACACGTATGAACAGAAGATCAATAAGCTGGGCATCCCCCACTATCCTTTTGTAAGAGCGCTCGACATCAGCGGGGGCAGTATTGAAGAAATATTCCCGCAACGTGAGCAATACAAAAGCCAGGTGAGCCGCCTGAACTTTGACCTGATCAATGTTTTCATCCTGCGCTCAACAGAGTATTATGAAGACATCCAGGATATCCATCAAACATTTCCCTTCGACCTGCTGATCGCTGATATTACCTTTTCAGCCATTCCGTTTGTGAAAGAGAAGATGGGTATTCCGGTGCTTGGTATCGGCATCGTTCCTTTAATGGAAGCCTCGCGCGACCTGGGGCCTGCCGGGCTTGGCCTTACACCCAATACGGGTTTCCTGGGCAGGCGTAAACAGGATATGATGCGCTTTATCGCCGACAATATTATCTTCCGCAAATCCAATAAAGTGATGCGCTCCCTATTCCGGACACATGATATAGATCCCGGCACTTCCAATGTATTTGATACGCTTACGCGTAAAGCCACCCTGCTGTTGCAAAGCGGCACGCCCGGTTTTGAATTTGAACGGAGTGACCTCGGCAGCAATATCCGGTTTATGGGCCCCTTACTGCCCTACCAGGCGCCTCAAAAGCACGGACGCTGGTATCATCCCAAACTGGAACAGTATGATAAAGTGATCCTCGTAACGCAGGGTACTGTAGAAAAAGATCCTGAAAAGATCATTGTACCTACGCTGGAGGCATTCCAGCATACAAAACACCTGGTGATCGCTACTACAGGAGGATCACAAACGGCGGAACTAAGGAAGCGATTTCCTGCCGAAAACATCCTCATTGAAGATTTTATTCCCTTTGATGATGTGATGCCGTATGCCGATGTGTATGTAACGAATGGCGGATACGGCGGGGTATTATTGGGTATTCAGCACCTGCTGCCACTGGTGGTAGGAGGTATTCATGAAGGCAAACTGGAGATCAATGCGAGGGTGGGCTACTTCAAGCTGGGTGTGGATATGAAAACAGAAAAGCCTACGCCTGCCAAAGTGAAAGAAAGTGTGGAAGAAGTATTGTCGAACGAGCACTACCAGCAGCAGGTGAAAAAACTGGCAGCGGAGTTTAACCGGTATGACCCTCATTTACTTTGTGAGCGATATGTAGCTGAAGTATTGCAACAGGGTAATTCAGCATTTGCAGGCAGGTCTACGATGAATCATAAGATTTTAATCGGAAATTAAACTCTGTCAGGTCGATAAACAAAGAGGATGTATTCCGGTAGAATACATCCTCTTTGTTTATGGAAAGAAGTTCATATTGTATGATTAATTGGCTGCTCTCAGGGCACCCACTGTCAATGCGTTGACTCCGGTGCCGCCGGTATTGCCTGCCAGGTAAATGGTATAAGCATTGCCGGAGATCAGGTTCACATCAGTAGCCGTTTTGGCGATGAGGCTATCGTTGCTGCTCAGTTTGACGGAAAAGATGTGGGAACCGGTTGTGGCAGGCTGGAATTGGTTATAAAAGCCGCTGAACTCATTATCTGCCAATACACGCTGGGTGAATACCTTGTTGTTATCGATATACACGTCTACAGGACCAAGCGCAGATACGGAGGGACTTGCATGAAAGAAACGGAAATAAGGTTTGTCCAGGGTAAGATCGGAGAAATCGTCTTCTACCAGCATAGCTTCTGCAGTAGCAGGTGTTCCCTGGTTGTTATACATAATGATGGTATAAAAACCGAGTGAATCGTATTGGGATAGTGGTATACTGGCCATTACACTGTCGCCGCCGGCTTTCTTGAAAGAAACAGAGAAAGCGCCTTTGTCAACGGCGGAATAGGCTTGTGATACACCACCTGCGCCAAAAGCATTGCTGGTTACTTTAGTAGTATTGAAATAGATATCTGTCGAAAATGCAGGTGGCTGGGTAGCCAATTGCATGATGGAGATATAGGCCTTAGCCGGCTGCGGCTGGGGATCAGTAGCCTTCAAACAACCTGTTATGGACATACCCACTACAGCAACCACACACCATAATAAAATATTAGCCTTACTTTTTTGCACTGTTTTAATGTTTTTTATCTTAATAATTGGGTTCACTGATCACCAGATCAACTATTTACAGGACAGCTATTTGACTACAATAATAGGAAAAGATTGCGCTTTTTAGCATACGGAATTTCCTGTAGGCTATTAAGACAACCATTGATCGGTTTTCGTTGCACGGGTAGCTTCCACAGCAACATTTCGGAACGCCCTCCAAGGTTGCCAAAAGCCTGCAACACACTATTTCACAGTCACTTATACTTATTCCAGGCTGGCCCGTAATGATCAGCGGGCAGCTTTAATGATCTTACGTACAATTACTGCTCCGGGATAGGTGATCTTCACAAAATAATTACCCGCGGCCAGGGTGGTAGCCAGCGAAACTGTTAAGACACCCGCGCGCTCCTGTTCCAGGTCCCTACAATAAACTATGCGGCCGGTACTTTCGCAGATCATGACAGAACGAGGTTTTTTACCGTTTTCCCAGCTTATCCGTACGATATCTGCGAAGGGATTGGGATATATGGTGAGGTTTGCTGCCTGCACCACCGGAGGCGTATATGGCTTGGTACTGGCATTTTGAACAGGTAATAAAGTCATCTCTGCACAGGAATTGCAATTCTGGAAAACATTGGCGGCTCCCCAGGCATTGGGCTTATTAGATCCCCCGGTAACGGAGGAATGGCTGGCACTAAGACAGACCAATACATAGGGATGATCGGTCAACGTATCGGCAAACTGAGATAGCTGGTATACGGACACACAGGCATACCCATCAGGAGCAACATAGGTATCCTTCACTTTATTGATGAGCACGGTTTGTTTGAGCTGGCTGGTGTGCCCCAGGCATACACTGCCGGCCACTGCATTGTTGTCGGTAATGATACCATGTACTTCAGCCAATCCATTGTTGACGAAGAAAGAAAAAGGATTATTGATCACGAGATAGTTAAAGGCCCTGCTGGAAGAAGTGGTAGTTACATTCATGAGTATATTGGGTCTTGCGGCAGTAGCATAAGGCCCTTCGAAAGAAAGATTGGAAGTGATCTCCAGCCTTCCATGGTTGTATATGGCGCAGCCGCCTCTCCATATCATACCGCCTCCGCCACCACCGGCGGTTAATTTAGCGCCGGGCCGTATGACAATGGTACCGGAATCAATATTGAGCACATTGATGGTAAGGTCGGTACAAACAATGAGGGTACCGCCACGCATGGTGAGCTGGCTGAAAGTAGCTGTTGGGCCATAATACCATTTTTTGGTACCGTTCAATAATATCTCATTGTCACTGACAGTGGCTTCTGTGCCGAGGCAGGCTTCCAGGGGAGGCGCTGTTTTACACTGGCTAAAGGATGAATGACATACTAGTTGCAGGAATGCAAGGATGAATAGCATAGCAAGGGCACGCATGGGTTGAGGGGTTTGAGGGTTTTCTACAGGGTAATCAGGTTCCCTGCCAAAATACCTTTTGCCCCTTGTGCCTGAAAGCAAAACCGTGTAAGCTGAACAATTGGGAGTGCGAGTTGAATAAATTGAGTAGTGAGGCTTCGACAGGCTCAGCCCGACATATGGCCTACTGCCCCAGCCACTTTTTGAACTCATTGACCTTTTCCCGGCTCACGAGGATATCTTTTTCCATAGTGGGATCGAGGAATAATTTCAGGCGGTTACCAAAATAAGGATGTATCTGTTCCACGCATTTAAAAGCGATAAGTAAGGAACGGTTAATGCGGAAAAAGAGTTGGGGATCAAGCATGGTTTCCAGTTCTTCGAGGGTATACTCTACCAGGTATTTCTGCCCATCGAATGTTTTAAAGAAGATAAAGCGTCCTTCAGAAAAAAAGTAAGCGATGGCGGCGGTTTCAACAGAAGCAAATTTCTGCCCTTGCTTCACGAGGAAGCGGGTTCTCCAGGCAGTAGTCATGCCTTGCAGGGTAGTAGTAGTAGTTTGTGTGGGTGGTAATATCTCAGTGTAAGCTTCTTCCAGGTAACGGTTCATAAAAGCCGCCGGCAACAGGTGTTCCAGGTGACCGATGCGAAAAGCGTAAAAAGTAAATTGATCAGACTGTACAGTGAAGATGACGGTGGCATTCATTTTACCCTGTGAGAGATCAACCACCTGGTATTCTTTTACAGCGTCTTCACTCATCAGGATAATATCGGGAACACCATGCTGTTCCAGCCAGTGGGCAGAGGCAAAGATAGCCGGAACGGTGCCAATGATATGAATGGATTGATCTATCCTCTTCAAAGCCCGTTCCAGTTTCCTGACAACGCGCTTTTCTCCCTCTACAACTAATACCTTCATGATTCTACACTTTATCGGTTGAGAAATATCGTAGCCTTCTACGGCCGACAAATGTAGAGAACCGCTTTGCGGTAAAAAGGTCGAACGTTATAAACAGTCAATCAGAAAGAATAAACCGAATGAATCAGGGGATGAACCGTATTACTTTTTTATAGCAGTTTTAAAAGCTCTTTTTTATCCAGGATGATAAGGTAGCGGGTTTCCAGGCACCGGGTACAATGATGCGCCTGATGGTATGCAGGGGATCATTTACATCACGCTTGCCCGACAATTGAAAAGCCGCGATCATGCCGCGTTGCTTTAATTGCGGGATGGCCTGTGGATTCCATAAGCCAAAAGGATATGCAAAATAACTGATCGGTTTACCGGTAATGGCTTCCAGTTGTTTGGACGGCTTCTCGATCTGTGTAACCCAATCCTGTCCCTGGTATTGCTTCACATTGTGGTGATCCCAGGTGTGCGACCCGATGGTGTTACCTGCATCGGACAGTTCTTTTACCTGTTCCTTACTCATATAGCGGGGCCTTCCCAGGGAAACGGTCATGACAAAGAATACACCTTTAAAGCCATGCTTATCCATTTCAGGTTTGGCTACGGTAAATTGTTCCAGGTCGGTATCGTCAAAAGTGAGCATGATCGGTTTCGATGGCAATGCCGCGCCTGTAGTGAGGTAAGCGTATAACTGATCGGGCAGGATGGTATGGTAACCACTATCGGCCAGCATTTGTAACTGGTCGCGGAAAGTCTGCACGGGTACGATATAGTTCTGGGCTGTTTTAGAATCTGTTTCGCGCCATTCGCGGATCTGGTGATAACAAAGAATAGGCACTTCCTTGCGGGCCATTACAGTAGCAGCGTCCACCTTAACAGGAGTAACAGGTGTTACCGTAGCTGGTTTCGTTTCAGCAACAGGAGCAGCGGCCCTGGTGGCAGCCGGCGGCGCGGCAATGGCTACATTGGTATCGGGTACGGACTGGCAGCTAACTGCAAACAGCATGGAAGCTACTACAGAAATATTCCTGGCAAAAAGATAGGGGGCTGTGGTTTTCATAGCGTTTTGAGAATGGGGTATAATCCGTTTTTTAGAACGGCAAACTTAGGTTTTTGTTGTCTCATTCTGTAAGACAAATACGCAGTATTTTCGCGTGGTTATATATGCAGCTAAAAGACTACTATAAGACGCTGGAAGTGACGCCGCTGGCCACCCCACAGGAGATCAAGCGATCTTTCCGCCGGCTGGCATTGAAATACCATCCCGACAAGAACAATGATGACCACCTGTCGGCCGCACTTTTCAGGGAGGTGCAGGAGGCCTGGGAAGTGCTTTCGGACCCGAAGCAACGGGAAGAATACAATTACAAACGCTGGTACAACCGCAGTGTTGGGGAAGCTTTTACAGAACGCGCGCTCACACCCGCCGGCATACTGGCCGAATGTGAACGGCTGAAGCAGTATGTGGTATCGATGAATATCTTCCAGGTGGATTATGATGGGTTGAGCTATCATATCCGCCAGTTGCTGAGTGATAATAATATAGGCATCCTGCAACAATTTGATGATACCGGCACCAAGCGTGCTGTGAACAAGGCTTTGTTAAAAGCAGCAGAACCGCTGCCCCTCTCCTACCTCCAACCCATTGCCTCGCTGCTGGTGAAACTGGCCGGGCAGGACGAATCGATGATCAGCGAGGTGGCAGCAGCGGTACAGCAAAGAAAACGCCGCGCCTCCTGGGACAAATACAAATGGGTGGTAGTACTATTGATAACGGCTGCCATTTGCTGGATCATGTATATGGTGGGCAAAGCAGGACCAGGCCGTTAAAGTCCCTTTTTTTGATCACCCCAATTCATGTTGCCGGAACTACAATTCATACAAACCGCCATTGGGCAGGCTTTTAACCCGAAGTACATTTGTTGCTCCTTCATCCCCACGGTCTCTGACCGCTATTAACATCCTGTATTGATCCTGTGCTATTGCCAGGCCGTAAAAGGCTGTCTCATCACCTATACTGCAGGTAACATCCCACCTGGAGCAGGGAATTTTATTGGACTTTAAATAAAAACGAAATGAAAAAGAAGCTGGTGCTTACGGGCATCCTTGGCTTGCTGACTGGCACTGCCGTGCTTTTCCAGGCAAGCTGTACCACACAGGCAGAAAAAAATGCAACGCAGGTATTGAAAGATGCAGGCCCTACGAAGGGGGACCTGATAGCACGTGGAAAATACCTGACCACGATCGGGGCTTGTCATGATTGTCACTCGCCCAAGAAATTTGGTCCGGAAGGTCCTTCGCTGGATGAAGAACGTTTATTATCTGGTCACCCGGCGGGAAGTCCGTTACCCCCTATAGATGCGAAGGCCCTGACACCAGGAGGCTGGTTATTATTTGCGGGAGATGTTACTGCTGCCGTAGGCCCCTGGGGCATTAGTTATGCCGCCAACCTTACACCAGATTCTGCCACGGGTACGGGCGCCTGGAGTGAAGAGACCTTTGTGAAAACATTGCGTACAGGCAAACACCTGGGACAGGAAGGTGGCCGTGATATTTTACCGCCCATGCCCTGGCAAATGGTACGTCAGATGACGGATGAAGACCTGAAAGCGGTGTATACTTATTTGCAATCATTACCCCCCGTGAAAAACCGGGTACCTGCTCCTGTGTCTCCTGCAGAAGCAGCCAAACTGGCCAAATAAACAGGAGCTATTGTGAAGAAGGTGAGGCGTCTTTCAAAGTCGATCCACCTCTTGGTTATCAAAGTCACATGAGAAAAAGGTGGGTTGTCCCGGCTACTATGCGGGACGCCCCCTTTTATTGTTTTAGGAGGTTGCTGCCCCGCGACAGGGAAATGAAAACAGTAATTAAAATAAGTCCGGCAGTAACACGATAGGCCATTTGCATGCCATCGATCTGCGCAGCTATACTTTCAGGGGACACGAGGTGGTGCATGGAGTAGCTATTCCGTGTAGCATACCAGACCGTAGCGCCCAATGATATGCCAAATACGAGGCCCAGGTTGCGCATGAAGGCAATGAGGCTGCTGGCTATTCCCCGCTCTGCTACGGGTGCTGAATTGAGTGCGCTGCTGCTGTTGGGTGATTGAAAAAACCCGAACCCCAGGCTCATGAGAGCAATACGCCAGGTGGCATCGTGCCAGGTCCATTGATCATGGAGGAAGGAAAGGAGGAAATGCCCGGTGGCCATGAGAAGAAGACCCGCACTGGCGATCCATCGTGCGCCCATTTTATCGGACAGGTATCCTCCAATCGGTGCTGCAATGCTTAATGTGAGGGGGCCGGCAAGCATAATAAACCCCGCATTTTGCGGGCTAAGCCTCAGCAGCTGTTGCAGGAAGAAAGGCAATACATAGAGGTTGGAACCATTGGCAATAAAGGCCAGTCCGGTGGCAGCGAGGGCTGCGGTGAGTGGCTTGATCCGGAATAATTTCAATTGGAGCAAAGGGGCAGGGTATCTCTTTTCCCAATAAAAAAAACAGCCCAACAACAAGATACCTGCCGCTATCAGGAACATAACTGTTGGATGTGCCCAACCATGATCGGGGGATGCACCGAAGTCAACACCGGTAAGCAAGCTGGTGACACCTACCAGGAACAATAAAGCGCCGGGAATATCAAATCCCTTGCTGCCGGCCACTGCACTCGCCGGTAATACTACGGAAGCTCTCCAGATAGCAATGAGGCCAATCGGCACATTCACAAAGAAGATACTCTCCCATCCAAAGTGCTGCAACAATAAACCGCCTGCTACAGGACCAGTAGTGCTGCCTGCCGCTACGGCGGTGCCCAGTAAGCCCAATGCCTTACCCCGTTCCTGTTGTGAAAAAGCATCGCCGATAATGGCGGGACCAATCGCAAAGATCATAGAAGCACCTAATCCCTGTACCAGGCGGAAGACAACCAATGACCATAAAGACCAGGAAATGCCACACAGAAAAGAGCCCAGGATAAAAACACCAAAGCCTGTCATGTATACCCTTTTCCGGCCAAACATATCGGAGAGACGGCCCATGATGAGGAGGGTACTGGTAGTAACGAGCAGGTAGCTGAGCACGATCCATTCCACATTGTCGCCGGTATTCAGTTCCCTGCGTATAGTAGGCAGCGCTATATTAACGATGCTGCTATCGAGGGTGGCCATGAAGGAACCAAAGGCTACTGTACCCAATACCATCCATTTATTGGGTACAGTAGTATTTTGCACAGGAGGTGGTAACATCTACGCTGCCATTTGATGTAGACCAAATGTATGAATAATTGGAAAAAAGAAACCGCCCCGAAAACGGTGGCGGCCTCTACCCTTTTAACGAACTTTAGTTTATCATCTGGTACCCTGAAAAGAAGTTGAATGATCGTCAGGAAATTCTTTGACGATACCGTTGATAGCCTTCAAGGCATGCAGGTTGAGCATAGACGCCTGACCTTGCAATACCGGTTCCTCGTTTGTTGGATCGTCATTGAGTACCACTTCTGAAGCATGTACCATGGGTACTAACTTCCACTTAGCCATCACGCCGATTTTGTTGTTATGTCCCATCTTAGCTGTAGCCTCTATC
Organism: Paraflavitalea soli; assembly: GCF_003555545.1. Lineage (GTDB taxonomy): Bacteria > Bacteroidota > Bacteroidia > Chitinophagales > Chitinophagaceae > Paraflavitalea > Paraflavitalea soli. The sequence continues at coordinate 4,149,649 of NZ_CP032157.1, forward strand.
ACTGTTGCCAGCATACTGGTCAACACCAACATCACGGCGGGTAAAATAATTTTCCTGTTCATAGCTGTACTTTTTTAGGAAGGAGAAAGAAAAAAGCAACCCCGCCAGCCAGCAAAAAATTACCACCCTCTGTCATTTTTTCGTCTGGCAGGATTGCGAATACAAAAGTAGGCTGGTGAGGAAACGCCAGGCAGGCTGAAACTACCAATGGGGATCAAGATCGACGAAATGAGCAATAGCATTTCATCGGTAAATAGGGTGGTTCGTCGGAGGTTTAGTACATTAAGCGGCGTAAGTCGTCTGTATAGCTACGGCTCACCTTTAAAGAGACATTGTTGGAGGTAACTACCAGTATACCATTGTCTTCGCGGTATACTTCTTTAATGTGGCTGATGTTGACAATATAGGAGCGGTGAATGCGTATGAAATAACGGGGATCGAGGCGTTGCACGATCACCCCTATGCCATAGTTGCTGAGGTAGTTTTTCTTTTCGGTATGCAGGCGGGTATAATCGCGTTCTGCCTCCAGGTAAATGATATCAGTGGTTTGAATATTGGTCATTTTATTACCGCTCTCCACCAGAATCCTTTCTGAATAGGTGGTGGCATTGCTGCCAGCCTGGTCTACCAGGTTTTTAACTGCTTCCATGGCGGCAGCACCAGGCCTTAGCAACACTTTGGATACGGCCTGCCTGAAGCGTTCGAGGGTATAGGGCTTGAGGAGGTAATCAATGGCATTGGAGTCGAAAGCTTTGAGGGCATATTGATCGTAAGCAGTGGTAAAGATGATCTGGGGTACATGTACGATCTGCTGGATCACCTGGAAACCACTCAGACCTGGCATCTGCACATCGAGGAATACGAGGTCCGGCTCCAGCCGGTTAATAGCGGTTACGGCTTCCTGGCCATGACTGCATTCGCCAATGATCTGCAACTCTTCAAAAGCACCGAGGTACTGGCGTATCACCAGGCGTGCTGCATCTTCATCATCAATGATTAATACTTTCTTTGCCATAAGCGTTATAACGGAATGTAAAAATACGAAGTTAGTCCCGAAGGAGAATTGGCTTCCACAAAGAGCTCTTCATTGTACAGCCGCAGCAGGCGTTGCCGGGTATTCTTTAACCCGATACCTTCTGTGCGCTCCAATTGCTGCAGATCGCCTTTAAAGCCTACGCCGGTATCACTGATAACGATCTTGGCATGACGGCCCTCGCGGATGCAGGAGATCTTGATGGTGCCGCCGCTGATGCTGCCACCGATGCCATGCTTCACCGCATTTTCCACCAGGGGTTGCAGCAGCATGGGCGGTATTAATAATTGGAGAACGGATTCATCTGTATTGTATTCCACTTTGAGCCTGGATTTAAAACGGTGCATTTCCAGTTCGATCCAGGTGCGTATGAAATCGAGTTCTTCTCCCAAAGTCACTTCATGCTTTTGTGAGCTGCGCAAGGCATAGCGGAAAGTGTCGGCCAGCCGGGCTATCAATACCCGGGTAGCTTCCATTTCCGGTGGTACGGTAGCACTGATTGAATTGAGGGTATTGAACAAAAAATGAGGTTGTATCTGGGCTTTCAGAGCGTTCACCTCGCTTTGATAAGCCAGGGAAAGCAATTCCTTTTCTTTTTCCAACTGGCGCTGGCTTTTTAACCAGAAATTGTACGCATGGAAAATAGAGAACTGGATAATGTAAAATAAGAAGGGCAGGTAGTAAGCATGCCAATAGAAAAAATTGCCGTAATCCTTAAAGGTCAACCGGCAGATCACTTCTTCACTCCATCCACGGAAAAGCAGGAATAGTGAGAGCACCACCAGGTGGGCACCCAGCACCACCGGCAGGGGCCTCTTATTTAGTTTCTTAAAGAACAACCACCAGAGCGGAATGGTCAACAATATCTGTATGAAAATATGTATAAATACATCCAACAGGAGCCATATATAAATGCCGAAATGCTTTTTACCATTACTGATGGTTTGGAGGGCTATGTAAAAAAGGATGCCGTAAATAATGTTGAATAACAGCCACAACGATATTTCTCTCACTGTGATCGTCCAGAGGACGCGCTTCGACAATAGGTTTGCCCTGGCAATGCTGCTCATTCAATAAAATTAGTATATCCTGGCCGTTCAGGAGGCGGGTTATCCGACGAAATGGAGTTTAGCTTCGATGAGTGGCAGCTATTACCGGCGCATCGACGGGGCAGGCCGACGGACGACGCTATAATCCGACGAGATACAACATAGTTCTGCCAATCATGTTACCAACCCTTCGTCTGCATATTGGTGCACTGGTAGCTTTCCGGGCTATAGCGGATAAGGGGCCTGCTAATTTTGTGGGGTTAACGATCAAAATATTTATCCCCCTCTAAATGTAAAACATGAAATACATTATTGCAGCAGGCGTGTTGTTGATAGCAGGTTCCGCACAAGGGCAATTATTGAATAAGCTCAAGAACCTGGCAAAAGATAAAGTAGAAAATAAAGTAGTGAAGGAATCGGGTAAGGTAATGGACAGCGCCCTGGATGGTAAGGGCAAGAAGCCAGCACCAGCCACTTCCGATAAAACGGCTGCTGCCAGCACTGCTGCCGCACCGGCAGCCGGTGAACTGAAAGTATACAGTGCCTTTGACTTTATACCAGGCGACAAGGTGATCGCCTGGGAAGATTTTTCGCAGGATGCCAAAGGCGATTTCCCGGCCAAATGGAATACCAATGCGGGTGGGGAGATCGTAACCCTGGAAGGGCATCCCGGGCAATGGCTGGCGCTCTCCAAAACGGGGGTCTATATGCCGGAGTTCATCCCTACGCTGCCGGATAATTTCACCCTTGAATTTGACCTGGGTTGTAACCCTGACTTCCGCTACCTGTCATCACCTTTTACTTTTGCTATAGCAGCTTTAAAAACGCCGGAGCAATATACGCGGTATATGCAGGGATCGGGAGGGCGCACAGGTTTCACTACCTGGGTGCTGCCCAATTCGCCCAACGGGCAGACGGGCAAAACAGGTTATGACGCAGATGTGAATGGGGAGTCCATATCACGCCTGCAGGACCAGGAAACTTCGCAGTTCCATGGCAAGACAAAGAACTTTATGAAAGTGTCGATCTGGCGGCAGAAACAGCGGGTACGGATCTACTTCAACGAGCAGAAAGTAGTTGACGTAGCCAAGGGTCTTACAGCTACTGGTTATAATGCCTTCGTACTCTCGCTCTCTACTGCCCGCACAGAACCTGATCAATATTTTATTTCCAATATCAGGCTGGCCGTGGGCGCCCCGGATATGCGCAACAAACTGCTGACAGAAGGAAAATTCACGACCACGGGTATCTTATTTGACGTGAACAGTGACCGCATCAAACCTGAATCTTATGGCGTACTGAAAGAAATAGCCGGGGTATTAAAGGACAATGCCGCGCTGAAAGTAAAGATCACAGGGCATACGGACAGTGATGGAGAGGCCGCTTATAACCTCAACCTGTCGAAGCAGCGGGCAGCGGCTGTAAAGAAAGCGCTGGCCACGGAATTTGGTATTGATGTGGAACGCCTGGAAACGGACGGCAAGGGTGAAAGTGCTCCTGTAGATAAAGCTACTACCCCGGCAGCCAAAGCCAATAACAGGCGGGTGGAGTTTGAAAAGCTGTAGAGCTATTGCTCCAATTCAACCAGGTAGCTTTCGAGCTCCTGCAGGTTCTTTTTCAACAGGTCATTCTTGCTGTCCCTGAAGAGTTGTAGCTTTTTTGCCAGCAGTACGAGTGCAGCAATGATCACTACGGGGATGACTGTAAGGCTCAACCCTTCTGCCAGGCCCCGATGTTCAATAACCCTGGGTAAGAAAGTGAAAGGGAAAGTGATACCGGCGATAAAATAACACCACCATACCTTTCTGCTCATTACCAAATGCTGGTCATTTACATGGATCACTTTGCGGAGGCTGGTAGCGAGGTTGTCGCGGCTAAGTTGTACGTTGCTGATATTCCTGTAAACCTTCCATAGCAAGACGGCAAATGTGAAGCAGGTAATGCCCTGTATAAACAAAGGAATGTAAAACACCGGCTGTTCATAATCAAAAGCATTGCCAGCGATGCAGGCGGCAAAAAAGAAGGTATAGAACAGGAAGAGGGCTGCCAGGGCGAGGTTCTTGCGACTCATGGCTGTCAATGTGGAGCCCGACCGTTCGCTGATCATGGACAGCACGAGTTGCTCACTCAGTGTTTTTTGGGCGACCCATTTTGCATCGAGGGCTTTCCAGGCCATCTGTAGTTCTTCAAAATTCGTTTGCATATACTGTTAGTATTTTTTCCAGTTTACTTTTGATCCTGTTGAGCTTTACGCCCACATTGTTGTTGCTGATACCGGCAATGGCCGCTATCTCATTGTAGGTACATCCATCGAGGTGCAGCAGGATCATGGCTTTTTCTATGGCGGATAATTGTTCGATGGCCTTGTACAAGTGCTTTACTTTTTCATCATCCCCACCCAGGGAAGCCGGGTCGGGAATATCAATGCCCGCTTCGGCGAGGGATACCTTGTGGGGGCTTTTGACGGCCTTCCTGAAATTGGATATGGCGGTATTCAGAGCCACCCGGTACAGCCAGGTGGAAAACTGCGCCTCCTGCCGGAAACTGCCATAGCCTTTCCACAATTGCAGCACGATCTCCTGGAATAGGTCCCTCCTGTCTTCGGGATCCTGGCAATAGATGTTACAGACCTTGTAGATCATGCCGATATGCCGGTTTATGAGGGCAACAAACTCTGCTTCCAATAATGCCATTTGAATAGTTAATCGCAATAAGGGCTGAAAACTTACAGGATTCCCGCTATTTTTTTAAATTAACCTGCCGGGCAGCCTGCGCCGGTGTAACAAAGCTCCACAATTGGATACTAATGGAGGACTATGGCCGCCTGGCGGTTGTGGGACAATTTATATTAACTTTAAACTTACTAAAAGTAACCGCTCCATGAGAAAATCCCGCCTTTTATTACCCTTAACTATAAGCCTTGCTCTTGCCTCTTTTGCACAGACCAATCCCGGTACAGGGAAAATAGAAAAGCTTTCGGGGCCTATTGTGATCAGCAAAGTGAATGTAGTCAATGTGGTGACGGGAAAAGCGGAGGCCGATCAAACTATTGTGATCGAGGATGGCCGGATAACGGCTTATGGCCCTTCTAAAAAGATCAAGCCACTGGTCAATGCCACGGTAATTGACGGTACCGGCAAATACATCATGCCTGGGATGACGGATGCACATATTCACTTTTTCCAGAGTGGTGGTTTGTACACCAGGCCCGATGGGGTGAACCTTAACAAGGTATTTCCCTATGAGAAGGACCAGCAATGGGTGAAGGATAATCTTTATGGACTGATGGCGCGTTACCTGGCCTGCGGCATCACCACGGTGATCGATGTGGGCGGCCCTATGAGCAACTACACGATCCGCGATTCGGTGAATGCTCGTCTTACTGCTCCGACGGCCTTTGTAACCGGGCCGCTTGTATCGACCTACCTGCCGCCCAACCTGGATAAAAAAGACCCGCCCATTGTGAAGGTGACCAGCGCAGAAGAAGCGAGGGCGCTGGTGAAAAAGCAGGTCCCCCTGAAACCAGATTTCATCAAGATATGGTATATCGTATTGCCTGGTCAAAAGGCGGAAACGACCTTACCCATTGTACAGGCTGCGATCGAGGAAAGCCATGCCAATGGATTGAAGGTAGCGGTACATGCCACGCAATATGAAACGGCCAAACTGGCGGTGACTGCAGGTGCAGATATATTGGTGCACAGTGTGGATGATAAAGTACTGGACAATGACATGCTGCAATTGCTGAAAAGCAAACAAACGGTATACATACCCACGGTGCTGGTGGCGCAGAACTATAACCGCACTTTCACCCAGCAATTCAACTTCACAGGGCACGACTTCCGGTATGCCGACCCCTTTATGCTAGGAACTCAAATGGACCTTCAGCACCTGGATAAGAGTCAGCAGGTCTTCGACTATAAGAAAATGCGGAATGCGCTAAGGGTACCGGATAAAGAAGACAGCACCATACTCATCAACCTGAAACTGGCACAGGATGCCGGTGTATTGGTGGTAACGGGTACAGATGCGGGCAATATTGGTACGCACCATGCTTCTTCTTATTATGATGAATTGCTGGTAATGAAGCAGGCAGGGTTGAGCAATGCCGAGATCATCCGGGCCGCCACGATCAATGCAGCCAAAGGCTTTGGTAAAGACAAGGATTATGGGAGTATTGAGAAAGGAAAGATCGCCGACCTGCTGTTACTGGACAAAGATCCTTTGCAGGATATTACTATCCTGAGCCAGATCAATACAATTATCCACCGGGGATCGCTCATGCAAGCACAACAATTGCTGCCGGTAACGCCGGAGATATTGGCGCAGCAGCAACTGAATGCCTACAATGCAAGGAATATTGACGCCTTCCTGGAGCCTTATAGTGATAGTGTACGCATTTATGGCTTTCCCAATACGCCTGTATTACAAGGAAAGGAAGCGATGCGCAAACAATACAGTGGTATGTTTGAAAGGACCAAGGACCTTCACTGTCAGGTGGTAAACCGTATTGTGCAAGGGGACACGGTGATCGACCATGAAAGTGTGACCTGGCTGGGCAGTAAAGAACCGATGAAAGCGATCGCCATTTATAAGATCAAAAATGGCAAGATCGCGGAGGTGTATTTTATTCAGTAAAGTACCGGGGTCGGCCTAAGGATTGCGCCTGATGAGATCGAATGCAAATTGCTTTTGTGTGTCAATGCCTTTGAGTATATTATCCAGATTATCTGGCACATCATGGTCGGGCATCAGTCCCCTCCCCTTTTTAAATGGTGGCCTTGTCATGTTATCATAATATACGAGGGGGATGCTTATTTTGATCTTGCTATGGGGCAATACCAGGCCGATAAAAGAACCACCATTACCCCCTTCATAACTACCCCCGGCTTCTTCGCCAATGAAGGTACCCAGTTGGTTGGCATGGGCAGCGGCTAAGAGTTCGGAAGTAGTGGAAGCACTGGCACCATTCATGAGGAAGTATACTTTTCCGGTGTAGTGATTGAGCTTGGGTTGCTGCAGGGAAAGGCCAGCAGCGGCGGCCGCTTTGAGTGAAAAGGTGCCATCTTTCTCCGCTATCAATTCATTAGCTGCATTTTTGATCTCTTCGGGTGAGAGATCACTGAGGCTAAGGTATTGTGAGGTATCGGTAATTGTATGTTGGCGGATATAATAGCGGGAGGGTTTATTGATAAGGTAGGTAAAGAGGATGACACCTGCACTGTCCCACCCACCGGGATTGCTGCGCAGGTCAATGACGAGGTGGCCGATCTTCTTTTTTTGCAACTCCTTCATGGCTTTTGGCAGAAAGCTGCCAATGTCGCCAGCCGCTTTTCCTCCAAAGGTGCGAACATTAAGGACGGCAGTATTGATATCTTTTTTTATATCCAGGTCCAGGTCTTTCCGTTTCCGATCCACATACAGGCGAATGATCTCTTTATTCACAGGATTTTGGCGGAGGTTGGCCATACTGGCCTGAAAGGTGAGGGCCGGATATTTTGCCTTCCGTTCATTGCCGGAAAGGTCTTTGCAGGTCACCACAAAGCTATCGGGGCGGGCGATGAGTGTGTAATACAACATGCCGAAGGAGCCGCTATTGAGCCGCTGTTGTTTGTTGGTGGTGTTGTAACCATCGCTCCAGGAATGGTTGAATATGAATTGAACAATCTCCTTAATGGGCTGGCCATTAATGGTCAAAATCTCATAGCCGGGTTTGATGGTCGTATCCCGCGTGAGGTTGAGCGTAACATAGAGTTTGTCGTGGATACCATGTACGGTGAAGGGGAACATAGAGGTATTTTTCGTGAAATGGGATCCCCAATCCGGACCGGGTGTAATAGCGGTATGAGCGCAACGTACGCCTGCCACAAGAGCGGAAAGCAGGCGATAATAATCGTAATAAGGTAAATCGCCGGTGAGCTGGGTATAGAAGCTATCCAGCCGTTGGTCCATAACAGGCTTTGGCGTGTAACGATACAGGCCGGGATGTACTGCTTCCATTACATGGCGCATGTACCGGAGGTCTTCCTGCATCCCTTGTATTGAAAGTACGCGATCGGTTAAACTGTCATAGGCTGCCTTTTTTTCCTGTGCGAGGGTCAGGACAGGTACCAGGATAAATAGCGCGAGGGCTACGAGAATAGACTTCATTCGTGGATCGTTTTTTTTACAAACCTCTTGTTTACTGCCTGAACGGGCTAAAAAACGGTCGCTCAATTCCGGATTTGAGGGGCTTTTAGGGCGTTTCGGCCTGTTTTGCCTCCTGGATGAACCGGGAGGGGGTGGTGCCGGTAAGCTGTTTAAAGATGCGTTGAAAGGTGGCAGGTGAAGAAAAGCCACATTCCATGGCAATACCAGGGATGGTGAGCTGGCTGGCATCCTGCTGTAAGATCCTTCTTTTAAAGGCGGCCACGCGGTATTCATTAACAAAGGTGGAAAAGCTTTTATCGAGGTGCTGGTTCAGCACGGCGGAAACTGTTTTGGCAGGCATACCGGCCTGCTGCGCCAGGCTATTCACGGTGAGGGAAGGATCGAGGTATAACTGCGCTGCTTCCATTAATTTTTGGAGGCGCTGGATGAATGCTTCTGCCGAGTCATCCGGCAACCGTGATGCCGGAGCAACAGTCTTATTGCTTTGCTGCACGGTAGTGATCCTGCTGTTGACCAGGTAACCTTTGAGGCCCAGCCAATAGATCAATACAGCCAGGGGTACAAAAATAGGGTACCAACCTACGGCATTGAGCAGGGGCTGACGGGTAGCCGGAATGATATATGGCACCAGGTAAAGCAACCAAATGCCCTGGAATACGAGGAAAAGGAAGAGGAACTGCTGCAACCACCGGGCTGTGTCATCTGCTATATCCAATTGTTCCGACTTGCGCTTCATTATATATTGGCGGGACAACCAGCAGTAAATGGTAATGGAAAACCAGCGGGGAATATCGGCGTACACATTCCAGGAGTCTGCAAAACCACTGATCCAGGAGCGCTGTTGTTGAGACGCCATCCCATTAAGGAAGGCCATATCGGCCATAAAGGCCAGAGTATAAGGAATGAGGTCAATAAGGACGGGATAAAAATGAATATAGTATTTACGGGAGAAGGTGAAGGATGGGTCCATGCTTGCCTGCACATAGCACCATATCAACGGGCCGATGGGCATGATAACTACCAGGGGTAGTGCATTGGCGAGTATCGTCCAAATGGTACGGGTATTATACCAGGTTACATCCAACAGGTAGATATTGAGACAGGCAAGGGTAATGAGGCCTATCAGGACTGCCAGTATACGGCTAGGCAGTTGGTGTCTGCGGGAGGCAAAAAGGAGACCACTGAGTATCAGGCCTTGCACGATGCCTAATAAAATGATGGTTGACCAAAAACCCGACAAGGAGATCATAAGCATTCGTTTTCACAGATCGAAAATACCTCTTCGGCGTGACAAGGACTACCCCTATCTGAAATCAAACCACAATACACCCTGGTAAGGGGCATTGAGCTGCACATTCTTCTGGCTTTGCGGGCCCATGACGGAGGCTGGTTGGAACTTGGTACCAATAGCTTGTATGGCATTTAAGAACCCTATATTACCCGCCGGATAATTGACGGTGGTATTGTTGTTGTAAGCGCCTTTGGGGCTTTCCGGTTTCAACATCTGCACGAATATCTTTTTGTCGGCCGGGATCACGGTAAAAGGAAATTCATTGGTTTGCACGGTAACCCAGGATACTTCCGCATGGTTGCCTTTAAACTCTGGGTACTGCCAACCATGCTCACCTGTAATGGTATTGTTGTACGCCTTTTCCCATATACCCCACTGTAACCCTTTCAATCTATTCTTCCAAACATGATAAGGCCCTCTGCCCAGCCATTTCATACCTTTTATTTTTTCCTCCGGATAGTTAAAAGTAATGCCCATAAAGTCGGCCTCGCCACGCTGTGAAAAGGAATACTCCAGCTTTACGAGTGAACCGGGACTGAAGGTCCAGGTGGCATTCAGCCAATTGTCCTTGCCCTTATAAGCAGCTTTTACTATATATCCACCTGATATATCGGTGTGGGAGAAAGATGACAATTGCTGGTCAAATCCCGCCAATGCCGGACCGACTGCTAAAGACAACTCTGCACTCCCTTTAACTATTTTGGACAGGTACCCGGTGGTCTTATCAAAGTATACAGCAATACTATCCTGCTGCACGATCAATGTATTGCCTTCTTCCCTGGCTTTTATAGTGCCATTGGGTTTTAGGTCATCGGGCAGTGGTGCCATCAGCTGTTCTCCCTGGTCAATGGGCCAGCTCCAGGTAAATATTTCCTTGCCATAGGGATCTGTTGCAGTGAGGTATAATGCATCGGCCTCATTCCATGATGTGGGCAATTGCAGGTTAAGCATACCATGCTCTCCCGGCTGTACAGACAGTTTTGCCGCAGCACCGGAATCGACGATCGTCATAGCTCCTTTTTCCTGGCGCTTTAATGTCCATTTGAACGTACACTGATCAAGGTTGGTGAACATATACCTGTTCTCCACAGCGATGCGACCGGTGAACAAAGGGCCGATCGTTTGCGGGCCTATGTATACGGGAGACCATATTTCTTTGATGGTATAGTAACTGCCTTCCTTCTGGTGATACGGACCTACAATTCCGTCCGGTGCATTGTTGGTATAAGTATCCAGGCTGTCGTTCTTGTCACGCCTCACTACCCCTTCATCAGCAAACACCCAGAGAAAGCCACCTGCCGCCCGGGGACTTTGGAGAATGAGGTTCCAGAAGTCGTCGAGCCCGGCGCCATGACCGCCATCGTAAAGCCCGTGCATGAATTCGGTGGGGAAGTAAACCTCCTTTTCATACAGGGAGGCATTGACCATGTAATTGTAATCGGGGTAATGTTTGGTATCGGTATGATTGAATTTCTCCCAGGGATGGATGACATGCCTGCGCTGGGGATCGTACCAACTGTAATCACCATCCACGGTACGATTGAAGCCGCCTTCATTGCCATTGGCCCACAGGATGATACTAGGGTGGTTAACATCACGGATCACGAGTTCTTTTACGAGGCGGCGGGCAGTAGTATCATCGTACATTTTTTGCCAGCCGGTTAATTCATCACTGACCATGAGACCCATGGAATCGCATACATCGAGAAAATGCTGATCGGGAGGATAGTGTGACATGCGTACAACATTCATGTTCATATCCTTCATCAGGGTCACATCCTCTATGCTAAGGGCCTTGCTGAGGGTTCTGCCGCTTTCGGGCCAGAAGCTGTGGCGGTTGACACCCTTGAAGATCACTTTTTTATTGTTGAGGTAAAAGCCATCGCCGGGGCGCAACTCCGCATTCCTGAAACCAAATTTCTTTTCGAGTGTATGTATTACTTTACCCTGTTTATCTTTTAAAGCAACAAGCACTTTGTACAGATGGGGAAACTCCGGACTCCACAGATCGGGGTTGGATACCAATGTTTGCATAATGTCCATCGTATCGCCGGAAGAAGTTGCGGTGTTCAATACAGCCAGCACCGTATTACTGTTTACCTTACTGATGGTGGCTTCCACTTTATAGGCGGGATCGGCTTGTCGTTTGATCACCTGCATGCTGAAATTTCCCTCGGCGGAAGCTGCAATGGCCACTCTTTCAATATGGGTAACCGGCTTTACTTCCAGGTATACGGGGCGGAAGATGCCGCCGAAGATCCAGAAATCAGCGTCACGCTCGGCCAGGTTAACGGAATGATTGGCCGATTTCTTACTCACCTGTACTTCCAGGAGGTTGGATGACCCATAACGCAGCAGCGTACTAATATCATAGGCAAAGCGATAAAAAGCACCCTGGTGCAGGGCGCCAGCCAGTTTGCCATTGATCTTTACTTCGGTATCGGTCATGGAGCCTTCAAACACGATATTGACCTGCTGTCCCTTCCATTGTTTATCGACCTGGAAACGGTAACGGTATTTACCCACTTCATCAGACTGGTCGGCCAGCTTTACGCGGCCATAATCATAATGGCCAAAGCCCTGGAGTTCCCAACAGGAGGGCACTCCTATAGTAGTCCATTTACCACTGTTCGTTCCCTTAGTACAAAAGAAATCCCAGGATACGGTATGGTCTTTATCGGTACCTGAGAGGTATTTTATAATGGTGCTTTGTGCAGAGGCGGGCAAAGCGGCCATTAACAGGAACAGGATAGCAAGGGTAAAATGGCGTATGGTTGAACAAGAAGGTAAAAAGGATGCAGGCATTTGAAATCGCTTATTATTATTGTAATACTGACAATCGATCAGTATTACAATAATAATAAAAAAGGAGGGATATGATTAAAATGGTTTCTTAGAACCTGTAGGAAACAGTTGCAGCAAATTGTCTGGGAGCAAGTGGATTAACGCTGTAATTTTCATGCACCAGATAATTCAGTGTATTGGTTACGTTGGACAATTTGGCCAGTACAGCAATCTTTTTCCAGGAGTATCCGGCTGAAAGATCAAGGGTAGTATAACCGCCTACTTCAAATAAGCGCGACGCGTTGGGATAATTATTCAGCTTATACTGATTATTCCATCCCGCATTACGCTTACCAATATAAAGGAAGGAAATACCTGCTTTCAGCCCTTTCAGTTTGTCGCTGGTGAAAGTATAGAAAACAGTGGCGTTTGCCGTATGGGTAGGCGTATTCACCAGTCTTTCCCCTTGCACATAGCTTCCTGTGGTAGTGTCTGTTTTGGTATACCTCATATAATTGTGGCTGTAGCCAGCAGTTATATCCAACCCGCTGGATGGGTGAGCAGAGATATCCAGTTCTATACCATCACTGGTGGTTTGTCCGGTAAGCTGTTTAATGGAAGTATTGTTATTCTGTGCACCGGTGGAAGTAAATGGTGCTGTAACAGCAAAATTATTGTTCACGATCCGGTAGCCGGTAACATTAACAGAGAGTAATCCATTCAGGAAATCATTCTTGACTCCTATTTCATATTGGTCGATGATAGACGGTTTCAAAGCATTTCCATAAATATCCGTACCTGAGTTTACGGAGAAAGAGTTGGCATAGCTTACAAACACGGCAGTATTGGTAAATGGCTTATAAACCAACCCCACACGGGGGGAGAAGGCATCATCATTTTTGTCCTGCCCTTTCGTTTTGGCTCCGGTAGCAAAAGTGGTAGAATCAGGAGCAAAAGCACGTTGATAGGAATAACGTACACCTACCAGTAATTTTAACTGAGCAGTGATGCTAATAAGGTCCTGAACATATACGCCAATACGGTTCGTAGGTGTTTTTACAGACCTGATAGCTGATACTACAGGCATATCTGTACGGGGCAGGTACCTGGCAGGATCGAGAATATTGATGGTGTCATAGGCCTTAGTGGGTGTATTGTAGCCAAGATTTGTGATCTCATAACGATCAGCATCGACACCAGCCAGCAAGGTGTGTTCAAACCTGCCGGTTTTGAATTTTCCGGTCAGGTCTACCTGGGCTATATAATAGTTTTCTTCTGTATTATTTCTGCCGAGGGGGCGTGCCCATTTACCATCGGCAGCGGCCTGTATGCGTTCCACACCAAAATAATCTCTTTTGTATTGCTGGTAAGAGCCGGTGAAATTGATATTCCAGGATTCATTGAGGTGGTAGCGGTAAGTAGCGGTGGCAGTGGCTTGTTCCGTTTTAGTATACTGCCAGGGGGTACCGAAGAAAGAGGAACGGTCTACATCTGGTATTTTATTGCCACCCAGTGTACCGATGCCAAAATCAGGTGTAAAGTCGTGCTTCAGGTAATCGCCCTGTAACAGCAGTTCTGATCGTTTACCGAGTTTAAACAACAAGGAAGGATTGATATAATATCTTTCGGAGCTTACCTGATTGCGAAAGCTACCAGCACTTTCATAGGTACCAATGAGACGATACGCGATGTTGGAGGTAACAGGGCCATATACATCGAAAGAAGGCTTATACAGATCGTAGCTTCCTGTGCGGAAAGATACTTCGCCGCCAAAATTGAATTTAGGCTGCTTAGTGACCATATTTACAATACCGCCCGGCGCTACGTTGCCATAAAGGATTGCAGCGCTTCCTTTGAGCACTTCGACTCTTTCCAGTGAGCTTACTTCGGGCATGGCGCCTGAATTGACACGGGTGCCATTCTTAAATAGATTACTGCTGCCCAAAGCATAACCACGCCCGGAAAAGCTTTCCTGGGTATTACCACGGGTGGTAGAGACATATATGCCGTTTACATTTTTAATAATATCGCTTAAACGCTGGGCCTGCTGGTCCCTAATCAGCCCCTGTCCTACCACTGTAATGCTTTGCGGAAGATCCATGGGCGCAATGGGCGCTTTTCCTACAGTGACTACTTTGGAATTAAGGCTTCTGCGGCCTTCCACAATCACCTCTTCTAACTGAAGTGAGGTTTCATGAAGTGTGAAATTAAATTCTTTGGTATCGCCGGCTGCTATCTCTACCTGCTTTTCCTGAGATTGCAAACCTGTATGTGAAACCTGTAAAGTATAGACACCTGGTTTAATATTTCTGAGGGCAAATAATCCAGTCTCGTCTGTAACCACTGTTTTATTAATCTCTTTCAGGACAACATTTACATAAGCGCCCGGATTGCCATCTGTAGTAACTATTTTTCCTCTGATCGTTCCTGTAGTACCTGTTTGAGCACTGGTATCTATCGGTAATGAACTCGCTGATGAGGTAATTATTTCTGTTTGTGCGTAAGCAGCTGTTATTCCGAACATCAAGACTCCTAAAGCAAAGCGTAAACATTTCACAGTCAGTAATTTTTGCAAAAGAAATTCATCTGACAGGATAGATGCTGCCCTATCAGGAAAAACGGGTTACGCTATCGGGAAAAATAAATATACAACTCATAATCAACCACTTACAACACCTGTAAAAGAAGGGTCTGGACGATGGGTTTGTTGGCTGACCCGCAACCTGGCAATATTTGCCGGAAGTGGTGGTCGGTTATTGCAGGCAGTAACTTAACGCGGTGTTAACGCCTTGCTATTCGACAAAATATGAATTTCAGGCTGTGTATTCTATATTTGCTGTTGTTTACAAGCAATGTCAAGGTTTATACTCATATTAGTCGCTTTTTCTATACTCAACCAGAGTATCGATCTGGACTACCTGACATTTGCCATGGGCTCACGCTCAACGGGCGGCGCCCATGAGGATGATATAGACAGTATTACAGAGTTTGTGATCGAGCAGATCATGGATGATGACGGGTACATTCCTGACAATGATGATGATAGTGATGGCATGCCAAAGAACAATGGATTGGAAAAGTTTTCCTGGAACCCGCTTTGCTGCCAGTTCTTCCAGAAAGTAGTTATTATTCCCACCAACAAGACCGATAAGGATGCACAAAAAGCCGGTCAACAGGTGTACCCCACCTGCAAAGGCTATTCAAACATCGTTTCGCCCCCTCCCGATGCGTGTAATGCATAAGTAACCACTGATCTGGTGTATAGACCAGGTAGTATCCTATTTATTGTTTTTCCGAGACAGCATGCTACAGGCGCCGGTATATCTGGTGACTGGTCAATGCGCATGTTGGGCCTGGCCCGTTTCCGTCCCTGACTAAAATTATCAATGTATGATCAGAAGTTATTTTCTGTTCAGGCATTGCATGGTAGTGCTAGCGGTATTACTGACCGGCGTTGTAACCAATGCCCAGGATACGCTACGCATTACCCTGCAAGTAGCCGAACAACAATTTTTTCAAAACAACCTTGCGCTGCTGGCAGCAAAATATGATATTACTATTGCCCAGGCAGCCATTATACAGGCAAAGCTGTACAATAACCCAACGCTGCTGGCAAGTGGCAACCTTTATAACCCGGACCTGCATAAACCATTTGACATCTCTAACAAAACCGGACAATATGATATTCAAATCCAACAACTGATCACCCTGGCCGGCAAACGCAACAAGCAGATTGGCCTGGCCACTACCAGCGCCAGGATCGCAGCGTATAATTTTTACGACCTGCTCCGCACGCTTCGCTATTCGCTACGCAGCAATTATTACAGCATACTGCACCTGCATCAATCAAAAGATGCTTACCAGGTACAGATCAATTCGCTTCAACAATTAAGCAAGGCTTATAGCGAATTGCAGGAAAAAGGAGTGGTGACGCTCAAAGATGCGGTGCGCATCAAATCCTTATTGTACACCTTGCAGGCAGAACAAACGGGTTTACAAAACCAGTTGAATGACCTGCAGGCTGAACTGCAATTGCTGATGCGTGACAACAAGCATTATTATTTGCCGATGGGGATGGGCGATGGCCCGGAAGCCCTGGAGCAATACCCTTTGCAGGCGCTGGTAGACAGTGCCTATAATAACCGGTACGATCTGAAAGCAGCGAATGCCAATACAGTATACAGTCAGCAAAACTATCAGTTGCAGAAGGCGCTGCGCACACCCGACCTTACGCTGGGGGTTGAATTTGATAAGCGGGGGAGCTTTGTGAACAATGCCAGTTTCCTGACTGCCGCTATCGACCTTCCTTTTTTTAACCGCAACCAGGGTCATATCAAGGCGGCACAAACACAAGTGGAACAAAGCAAGGTGCTGTTGGAGCAACAGCAGCTAACGGTAGAAAATGAGGTTCAGAAAGCTTATGTGAAGGCCTTGAACACAGACAGGATGCTGCAATCTTTTGACCCCGGTTTCAAAAAGCAGTTTGATAAGCTACTGCAGGGCATTACTGACAATTTTCAGAAGAAGAACATCAGCCTATTGGAATTTATTGATTTCTATGAATCATGGAAAGACAATGTATTGCAATGGAATCAGCTGCAGAATGAAAAAGACCAGGCTATGGAAGCGCTGAACTTCGCAGTAGGTAAAACCCTTTTCAATTAAAACAACCTAAAATCATTATATGAAATGCATGTTTATAATCCTGATGGGTGGCCTGCTGCTACAGTTGTCCTCCTGCCGGGAAAGTGAAGCGACCCCTGCCGCGCCAGAAACTTTTTGCCTGACTGATACTTTACAGAAAAGGATACAGATCGCCACGGTACAATCAGATACAGTGAAAAATGAGATCGCGCTTTCGGGCAAGATAGAAGCGAATGAGGATAAGTGGATCAAGGTATTCCCGGTAGTTGGGGGCCTGGTGGAATCGCTGAAAGTTCAACTGGGCGATTATGTAAAGAAGGGGCAGGTATTGGCAGTAATACGGAGCAGTGAGATCGCCGATTACCAGGGGCAACTATCCTATGCAGAATCGAATGTAAAGATGGCCGAGAAGGCACTGTCTTCGAATAAGGATATGTTTGCGGCGGGCCTGGCCACGGAAAAAGATGTGGTAGGAGCTGAAACGGAATTGGAGAAAGCGAAAGCGGACCTAAAGCGTATCCGGGAAACAAATGCGATCTATGGGTCCAAAGGCAATGCCTTACAAACGATCACGGCACCGGTATCGGGTTTTGTAGTAGAAAAGAATGTAACAGATCAGATGCATTACCGGGCAGATGGGGCGCAGCCCTTTTTCGTTATCTCCAACCTGGATGAAGTGTGGGTAATAGCGAATGTATTTGAAAGTGATATACCCAAGATACAAACGGGTTACGAAGCGAATGTATCGGTGATCGCTTATAAAGACAAGGTGTTCAAAGGAAAGGTAGACAGAATCTTCTCCATGCTGGATCCGCAAAGCCGGGTTATGAAGGTAAGGATACGGATACCCAATACGGGTTACCTGCTGAAACCGGAAATGTTTGCGCAGATCAATATAGAATACACGGAGGGTAACGAAAAGATGCCGGCCATCCCGGCGCAGGCAGTGATATTTGATAAGAACAAGAATTTCGTCATGGTATACAAAGACAAATGCAATATAGAAACCAGGGAGGTGGAGTTATTCAAAACGATTGGTAGTACCACCTATATTAAAAGTGGCCTGGCAGACGGGGAAAAGGTGATTGCACAATACCAGTTGCTGGTGTACGATGCGCTGAATGATTAGGGAGGGCAACGAGGCAACAAGGCATAGAGGCAACGAGCGGCTTCGACAGGCTCAGCCTGACAACACGATACAATTATTGCAAAATGTCTTTGGACTATGAATAAATTTATTTCGAACATTGTAACCTTTTCTTTAAAGAACAGGTTCTTTATATTTTTCATGACGCTGCTGATCATTATCGGCGGTATCTGGAGTTATATTAAAACACCGCTGGAAGCTTTTCCGGATGTTACCAATACACAGATCATTATTGTGACGCAATGGCCCGGACGGAGTGCGGAGGAAGTAGAACGATTTGTAACGGTGCCGATCGAGGTGGCCATGAACTCGGTGCAGAAGAAAAGTACGCTGCGTTCTATTTCGATGTTTGGCCTGTCGGTAACCAAGATCATTTTCGATGATGATGTGGAGGATTTCTTTGCGCGACAGCAGGTGAATAACCTGCTTCGAAATGTGAGCCTGCCGGAGAATGTAGAACCAGATGTGCAGCCGCCATATGGGCCTACCGGAGAAATATTCCGGTATACGATACAGGGTAAAGGGAAAAGCTCTACGGACCTGCTCACTATCCAGAATTGGGTGATCGACCGGCAGCTGCGCAGTATTCCGGGGGTGGCAGACCTGGTAGCATTTGGCGGGGCAGAGAAAACGTATGAGATAAAAGCAGACCCCATCATGCTGGCCCGGTATGATATTACGCCGCTGGAGATCTACAATGCAGTGAGTAAAAGCAATATCAATGTGGGCGGAGATGTAATCGAGAAAAACGGGCAGGCTTATGTGGTGCGCGGCATCGGACTACTGGACAAGATCAAGGATATCGACAATATCATTGTAGACAATATCAATGGTACGCCGATACTGGTAAAGAACCTGGCTACAGTGGTAGAAAGTCATGTACCACGTGTAGGACAAGTAGGGCTGGACGACAATGATGATGCAGTGGAAGGCATTGTGGTGATGCGCAAAGGAGAGAACCCGCGGGAGGTACTGGCGCGGGTAAAAGAAAAGATCAAAGAGCTGAATGAACATGTATTACCATCGGATGTACAACTGGTGACCTTTTATGACCGGGACAACCTGATGGACTTTTGTACAGATACGATCATCCACAACCTGGTAGAAGGTATCCTGCTGGTGACACTGATCGTATTCATCTTTATGTTTGACTGGCGAACGACGGTCATTGTATCGATCATTATTCCTTTGTCTTTGTTGTTTGCGTTCATTTGCTTACGCATGAAAGGGATGAGTGCCAACCTGCTGTCGATGGGCGCCATTGACTTTGGGATAATCATAGACGGTGCGGTGGTGATGGTGGAAGGTTTGTTTGTGGTGCTGGCACACAAGGCGCATGAAGTGGGAATGGAGAAGTACAATAAAATGGCCAAGCTGAGCATGATCCGGAAAACAGGCTCTTCGCTGGCGAAGGCTATCTTTTTTGCCAAGGTGATCATTATCACAAGCCTTATTCCCATTTTCGCCTTTGAGAAAGTGGAAGGTAAAATGTTCTCGCCGCTGGCCTGGACATTGAGCTTTGCCCTGCTGGGCGCCTTACTCTTTACACTTACACTGGTACCTGTACTTTCCAGTATACTGCTGAGTAAAAATGTACGGGAAAGGAATAACCCGGTGGTTAATTTCTTCAACCGGATCGTGAATAAGGGTTTCAACTTCACGATGGGACATAAGAAGTTGAGCCTGATGGTAGCATTTGGCATTATGGGGGGTGTACTTTTCTCCTTTAAATTCCTGGGGAGTGAATTCCTGCCTACGCTGAATGAAGGGGCGCTGTGGGTAGAAGCCAAATTGCCCATGAGCAGTTCCCTTAGCAATACCACGCATTTTGTAAGTGAGTTCAGAAAGATACTCAACGATTTTGACGAAGTGAACGGTGTATTGTCGCAAACGGGGCGCAGCAATGATGGTACAGACCCTTCGGGGTTTTATTATGTACAGTGCCAGGTAAACCTCAAACCCAAAAAGGAGTGGAAACGAAAGATATCTACGGAGCAACTGGTGGAAGAGATGGATGCCAGGCTACGGCAGTATCCCGGCGTCGTGTATAATTATTCTCAGCCCATCATTGATAACGTGGCAGAAGCGGTAGCGGGCATCAATGCTTCCCTGGCAGTAAAGATCTTTGGCAATGACCTGGAGAAGCTGGATAAACTGGCAGATAGTGTATACAATATTCTCGGTAAGGTTCAGGGTGTAAAAGACCTGGGTATTATGCGGAATATTGGTCAGCCGGAACTGAGTATTGTACTGGATGAGCAAAAGATGGGTATTTACGGGGTCACTACGGCGGATGCGAATGCGGTGATAGAAATGGCGATCGGCGGTAAATCGGTATCTACCTTTTACCAGCAGGAAAGGAAGTTTGACATCCGCATCCGGTATCCGGAGGAATACCGTGATAATGAATACAAGATCGGCAAGCTGATGGTGCCTACCATCCATGGGGCCAAAGTGCAATTGCGGGAAATAGCGGATATTAAAACGGTGACTGGTCCTGCCTTTATTTACCGGGACAAGAATACGCGTTTTATTGCTATCAAGTTCTCTATCCGGGAAAGGGATATGGGAAGTACGATTGCGGAAGCGCAACAAAAGGTTGACAAACAGATAAAGCTGGACAAAGGCTTTCATGTGGAATGGAGTGGAGAGTTTGAGAACCAGGTGCGGGCGCAGAAAAAACTGTCGCAGGTGGTACCGGTGGTGCTGGTGATGATCTTCATCCTGCTCTTCATTACATTTGGCAATGCAGTAGATGCGGGATTGGTGCTGGTCAATGTACCTTTTGCGCTGATCGGGGGTATCCTGGCGCTGCATATTACAGGTACCATCTTCAGTATTTCGGCAGGTATTGGATTTATTGCACTGTTCGGTATCTGTATTCAGAACGGAGTGATCCTGATCTCGGTATTCAAGCAGAACCTGCACCAGAAAGTGCCCCTGGCAGAGGCCATCCGGGAGGGGGTGAATTCGAGGATCAGGCCGGTGGTGATGACAGCGCTGATGGCGGCGATTGGTTTGCTGCCCGCGGCGGTGTCTACGGGTATCGGATCGGAGACGCAGAAACCACTGGCCATTGTGGTGATCGGGGGGTTGATCAGCTCCACGATATTGACCTTGCTGATATTTCCGCTGATCGTGGAGATATTTTACCGGCGTTCTCACAAGCGGAAGCAACGGAGGACGGTATCCCTGACGTAAGGGGAAGAATACAGAATACAGAATTCAGAATCCAGAATGGCTCCGCGATTTGGACATGTTGATTAAATACAGCTGATTGATTGTAATCAATGGTCTTCTAAAAAACCGGCAGTGATTTCGATCCTGCCGGTTTCTTATTATTTTTGCCCCCGGAAGACAAATGGGATCATGCGGCAGCCCTGACCGGGAATTCTGATCCGAAATCGTTCCGGTTTTATTAATTTACAGGGGCAACAAACTGGGAATTATTCCAACCTATACTCACCGATCATGAAAAGACGCCGCTTTATACAGTCCACCTTACTTACAGGAGCCTCCACTGCCCTGGTGCCTGCTGCCGTATTATCAGCCGATGCAGGCAAAAAGAAACAGGAGTACTATGAACTGCGTGTATATTCATTTAAGGACGATGCCCAGCAACAATTAACGGAGACTTACCTGGCGCAGGCTGCCATTCCGGCGCTGAACCGGATGGGTTGCAAGCATGTAGGGGTATTTACAGAAATGCAGCCAACGGGGCATACCCGGCTTTTTGTGGTGATCTCCTTTCCCTCGCTGGATGATTTTACCGGCATGGATGTAACACTCGCTAAGGATATTACCTTTCAGCAGGCGGCCACTGATTACCTGATGGCGCCCGCAGATGCTCCGGCCTATGAGCGTATTCAGAGTTCGCTGTTGAAGTCTTTTAGCGGTATGCCCAACCTGGTAGCTCCTGCCGGAAAGGAAAGGATCTTTGAGCTGCGCCGTTATGAAAGCCCTACTGAATATGCCGGGAAGAAGAAGATTGAGATGTTCAATGAAGGCGGGGAGATCGATATCTTCAAAAAAACAGGCCTCACGCCGGTATTCTTTGGAGAAACGCTGATTGGGGAGGCACGTCCTAATCTGACATACATGATCACTTTCGATAATATGGAAAAGCATGATCTTAACTGGAAAGCCTTTGGCAGTGATCCGGAATGGAAAAGGATTGCCAGCATGGAGGAATATTCGGATAAGAAACTGATCTCCAAAATCACCCGCACATTTTTAAAACCCACCAGCTATTCACAGATATAAACTGGCATTTTGCCGGCTTTTATTAGGATCCTACCGGGTACGTACAGTCACTGTTGTACTCACTGCTGGTATTCACTTTTCCAATAGAAAAAAATAAGTTGATTTGAATGCCGCATAGGAGAATGCAATATCTTGTGGAGGATTTACCTCTATTTTCCGAATAGAGCGGTCCCCAAACCTGATCCCATATAAAAAATGCCGCAGGCATGATTTTTATCCTCTGTTGATCGCTTACCTTCTGATTCATCTTGCCATATGATCCGATTTCTACGTATGTAGCAGTTCCTGTTACATGCATCATTTTTTTGTATCATCCTGAAAAACGTAACGAATGAAGCATTTGTACTCCTTCTGTACAGCATGCCTGGTAATGGTATGTCTGTTATGGAATCAGCCAGGTATTGCACAAGATCAGGTCCAATTACCTACACACACGCCCCAATCTATAAGGATCAATAGTAATATCGGGGGCTTTTATGAATACCTTCCCCAGGGATATTCTGCAGCTGCCAGCCAACTCTATCCTTTGATCGTGTACCTGCATGGGGACGGCGATCGTGGACTCGGCACCCAGGCAGACCTGGCCAAATTATTAACTAAAGCGCTCCCTAAATATATTGATGATGGTTTGTTTCCTGTATCCTATACAGTGAACGGGCAAACCTTTAGGTTCCTGGTGATATCGCCCCAATATGATCAGTGGCCTTCGCCTGTGGACATTGGTGACGTGATCACGTATGCCAAAAATCATTATAAGGTAGATACGAACCGCATTTATCTTACTGGGATGAGTGTAGGCGGTGGCAGAACCTGGGAATATGCCGGCAGCACCTTGTTGGCTGCTCAAAAGCTGGCGGCCATTGTGCCGGTGTGCGGCTATTCGACTGCAACAACTTCCACTACACGGAATATGGCCAACGCCAATTTGCCGATATGGGCCACGCACAACCAGGGTGATCCGAATGTACCGGTAGCGCTGACAAATAATTATGTGAGCATGATCAATGGCAATAGTCAGCCACCTACACCCCTGGCACAAAAATCAATTTTCGCAGCCAATGATCATGATGCCTGGACACGCACTTACAATCCATCTTATAAGGAGAATAATAAGAATATCTATGAGTGGATGCTACAATTTAGCCGGGAAGAACTGAGCTTACCGGTCACACTTAGCAATTACCGGATCCTATCATCTGGTAAAGAAGCCGTAACGATCGGTTGGTCCACCATGGCAGAACAACAAAATCAATATTTCAGCATAGAGCGTTCGGCAGACGGTATCCACTTTACGGTAATTGGCAAGGTGGCAGCTACGAACCAGGCCAATGGCAGCAACTATTCATTTAAGGATGGGCAACCAGCCCGGGGTAATAATTTTTACCGGCTGAGCCAGACAGACCTGAATGGTAAGACCACTTACTATACGCTCCTGAAAACGACCATCGATGTTACTGCGGGCAGCCTGGTGTTGTTTCCCAATCCGGCTACAGCAGCTGTGACTGTAGGGTTCCAACATCCGGACAAAGACAGGCTGACGGTAAAGATCATTAACCAACAGGGCATGGTGGTACAGCTTAACCAATACAATAAGGAAACGGGTTACTGGCAACAATCCATCCCTACCGGCCACCTGGCAGCAGGCCAATATTTTATACAGGTGAAGGGATCGGTGTTTGAGGGTACGCAGCCACTGGTAATCAGGAAGTAGGGCTCCGTAAGAAGGCGGAACAACAAAAGGAAAGGACTGACGTTCTTTCCTTTTGTATTTTGTACCTTTCATCATCACCTAACAATCCCTTTATGCGCCTTTCTGCCTCTCTTTTGTATTCCAGCCTGCTGTTAACCCTTTTTGCTATCGGCTGTACAGAGCCTGAAAAACCTGCTACCAAAGAAGAAGCAGCACAGCTTGCCCGGTCGCTCGAAAATAGCATGAACAAAAAAAGTGCTGCCAAATTCAACGAAGCGCTGGACGTTGCTTCGCTTCAAAAAAGGATACAGGAGGCGGGTAGTCAAAAGATAGACACCCGCATTGTAGATGGGGCTATGAAGGAATTGAAGTCGGGCCAACTGGGATCGCAGATCATACAGGCATTGGGTAAAACAGGCACCTACCAATTGGTAAAACAATATGAGAAGGATAAAAACCAACACCTGGTATTCCGGATGTATGCCAACAGCAAACTGAACTACCACGATCTGGAAGTGATCAAGAAAAAGGACCAGGTAAAAATAAGTGATGTCTTTATTTACATGACGGGTGAAAACCTGAGCGCTACGCTGGCCGAATCGGCGCTGTTGATGACAGAGAATTTAGATAACCTGACGGAAATGGACAAAAACCGCCTGAATAACATCAAGCGCATCAGACAACTTATCAACCAGGAAGAATATACCAAGGCGCAAGCGCTATATAAAGAACTGCCTGCCGTCTTAAAGCAAACCAAGCTTTTTCAAATGATGTATGTACAGATAGCTGCGGGACTGGGCAATGACGAATACCTGAAGGCCATGACCGATTATAAAAAGTCTTATCCCAATGCAGCCAATGTATATCTATTGATGATCGATGCCTATATATTGAAAGAGGAATATGACAACGCACTTCAGGCTGTGAACCAACTTGATTCACTGATCAATAAAGATCCCTTCCTGGATTATTACCGGGGATTGATCTACAAAATGACAGGCAATAAGGCCAAGCAGCTGGAACACTTTGAATCGCTCAACGCCAGCATGCCTGGCTTTTCAGATGGAACGCTGGAATTGCTGATCACTTACCTGGATGCTGAAGAAACGGATAAAGCGGTGGCGCTTGTTACCAATAAGAAAAGTAACTACAAGAAGATCGATAAGGAGCAGCGGGAAACGATCTATTCGCTTTATCCGGAATTCAAGAAGCAACTGGGTGCAGATGCGGATTAATTCTTTTTGCGGGCGTTGGCGCTGTCTTTTGCTTCTCTTGCTTCGCGCCGTGCCTTTCTTTTAAAATAACCACGAAACAAGAAGTTATGCTGGAGGGCTTCGAGGTTCTCATCCAGCTTCTGACTGCTACTGTTTAGGTTTTCCAGTGTGCTGCGCAATTCGCCAGCCACTTTTTCATCATTCAACAGAACGCCGGCTGCATTGTCGCCCTCGTCCAGTTTTTCGCCTGCATTGCGCAATGAGTGCATGAAAGCATTCGTTTGGGCAGTGGCCAGGTTGATCTGCTCTACGGAAGTACGCAGGTTGGTCATGATCACGGTATCGGTAACCAGGTCACCGGCCAGGGTACCGGGCTTATTCAGCCTGGCCGTATAACCGGCAATACTACCTGTAAGTTGCTCACTGTTGCGGGCAGCGGTTTGCAGGTTGGCCACGGTGGTGCGTAAGGTAGCCATGGTAGCCTGCAGATTCTTGTACAGGGTTTCATCCTGCAGCAAGGCGCCCATGGATCCTTTACCTTCCACCAATCTTTTGCTGATATCCTTAAAGTCTGTGGTAATGGCTGCCAGGTTTTTGTTGTTGGTTTGTAAGGTGGCCAGCATTTCTTCGGGATTCATGGCTTCTTCCACCTGTAGGTTCTCCCCTCCCATTATCGCGCCGGCTGGCTGGGTTCCCCCATAAATAACGATGAGCTTATTACCAATAAGGCCCTCTGAACTGATCTTTGCTTTGGCATCTTTGCGAATGTATTCGTGGGCCTTCCTATCGATAGTTATGGTCACTTTCACCTGGGATGTGCCAAAGAAGTCAAGACTTTTCACCGTACCGATCTTTACACCTGAAAACCAAACATTGTTTCCTTTCTGCAAGCCGTTCACGTTGTTGAAAACAGCTGACACAGTAAGGGAAGGAGAAAAGGTTTTCTTTTGTCCACCGAGGGTGAAGATACCCACCACCAGGATGATGGTACCGAGGGTGATAAAGAATCCTACAATGATCGCCTGTTTATTTTTGGATATACTCATTATTCAATAAAATTATAGTCATAAAAACTTTTCACCTGCTCATTGGTACTGTTCTGCACCACTTCCTCAAAAAGGCCTATTTGGGCAAACTGGCCATCCAGTAAAATGGCGATGCGGTCGCCGGTAGCTTTGGCACAGGTAAGATCATGGGTAATGATGACGGATGAAGTATGGTATTGCTGCTGCACTTCATTGATGAGGTTGTTGATGTCCATGCTGGTGATGGGATCCAGACCGGCGGTAGGTTCATCATACAACATGATAGCGGGACGCATAATGAGGGTACGGGCAATACCGATGCGCTTTCGTTGGCCACCGGACAGTTCAGCCGGCAATTGGTGAATGGTTTGGGACAATCCAACAGCGTCCAGCACGCGTTCCACTTGTCTTTTCACTTCGGCGGATGATAAGTTCTTTGAATTGCGCTGGAGGGGAAAGGCCAGGTTTTCTCCTACGGTCATACTATCGTATAAGGCGCTGTGCTGGAAAGAAAAGCCGATCTTCAATCGCAATGCATCGAGTGCCCGCACGGAGAGTTTATCCACCTCTTGGCCCAATACCTGCACCATTCCCCTATCGGGTTTTAGGAGGCCAGCCATGATCTTAATAAGAACAGATTTACCGGTGCCCGAGCGGCCCAGTACGACCAGGTTTTCCCCTTCCCGGATATCGAGGTTAATGCCACGCAGTACATGGTTATTACCAAAAGACTTATACAGATCCCTGACGGCGACCACCACCTTTTCTTTGTTGATATGACTACTGCTTTTTTTCATGCTGTCATTTAAGGTCTGAACGAATTGACCACCTGCACAATAATGATCTCTTCTACGAAAATGAGGAACATGGAAATAACCACGGCCGAATTGGCTGCCTTTCCAACCCCCTGGGTTCCCTGGGTAGTATAATACCCCTTATAACATCCTATAATGCCGATGGTGAAACCAAAAACCAATGATTTGAAGGTGGATGCGAAAATGTCCAGGAAGGATATCTGTTCAAAAGCATTCTGGAAAAAGGCTGCCAGGCTGGTTTGTTCATTGTTGTGGACATTGAGGTAAGCGCCAAGCAAAGCAATGAGGGACATATACAGCATGAGCAATGGCAACATGCAGGTAGTAGCCAACACGCGGGTAACCACCAGGAAACGAAAAGGGTTGACAGCGGATACCTCCATCGCATCAATTTGCTCTGTTACACGCATGGAACCCAGTTCGGCCCCGATGTTGGACCCCACCTTACCGGCGGCAATAAGAGCGGTTACAAGAGGCGCCAGGGCGCGAATGATAGCAATGGCTACCAGGGAGGGCAACCAGGAGGTAGCACCAAACTCGGCCAGGGAAGGCCGGGACTGTTTGGTGAATACTATACCAGTGACGAAACTGGTAACTGATACGAGCGCCAGTGACTTATAACCCACCATGTAAAACTGCCTGATGATCTCCTTCCATTCATAGGGTGGTAAAAAAGCCTCTTTGAAGAAGCGTCCGGTGAATTGGCCTATGGCGTAGATATCCATAAAAAAGGCATCCAACTGCCTGGAAAATACCTGTTTGCCTGACTTTTGGGAGGGTCCGCCCATAAATAACGCTGGTTTTATTAACCGGGGATGATTTTCCCCGCTTATCCTTGGGTATTGGGTGTTCCAATCTTGTGCCAAGGGAATGTCTGCTTATATTTGGGCAAACAATTACTTACTGATATGAGGATCATCAAAAAACTACTGTTGGCAGGATTGCTGTTTTATATTCCCTGTCAGACAATGGCGTGGGGCATGCTCGGCCACCGCATTGTAGCACAGATTGCCGATGGTTACCTGACAAAGAAAGCCCGCAGGCAGATCATGTCGATACTGGGTAATGAATCGCTGGCGATGAGCGCCAACTGGCCCGACTTCATTAAATCGGACCCTTCCTATAACTATTTAAGTCCATGGCATTATATCAATTTCAAAGAGGGCCTGAGTGAACAGCAGGTCCATGACTACCTGGCCAAGGATACGGCTACAGATATTTATACCAAACTGAACTTTGTGATCAGCGAATTAAAGAACAAATCGCTGGAACAGGACAAAAAAGTATTGTACCTGCGGGTATTGATACACCTGGTGGGCGATGCACATCAACCCATGCATACCGGCCGGCCGGATGACCTGGGTGGCAACAGGGTAAATGTATTGTGGTTTAACCAACCAGCGAACCTGCACAGTGTATGGGATGAAAAGCTGATCGAGTACCAGGAGCTGAGCTACACAGAATATGTGAAGGCCATCAACTTTACCAGCAAGGAGCAGCGGAAGGAATGGCAGGGGCAGTCGATTGGTCAATGGCTATATGAGTCCTATACGATCAGCAACAAATTGTACGAAGAGATCAAAGAGCCAAATCAAAAGTTGAGCTACCGCTATAATTTTGACCATGTACAAACGGTCAATGACCGCCTGTTGAAAGGTGGGGTACGGCTCGCAGGGGTCCTAAATGACATATTTAAATAGGTGAGCGATAAAATGTACAACAAGGGTGCCGTTTTGTCCATTGGTGTATTGCAACTTACGCTATAGCTTTGTTCTATCAATTAAACGATCAGGTTAACAGACCGGCAATTAATACATTATGAGTACAACAATTAAAACGTTGTTCCTGGATATGGGAGGCGTTATTTTAACGAACGGATGGGGACAAGCATCCAGAAAGCAGGCAGCAGAAAAATTCTCCCTCGATCTTAATGAGTTGAATGAGCGGCATAAGCTGGCCTTTGATGCTTATGAATCGGGCAAAATGACGCTCCCTGAATATTTGCAATTAACAGTATTTTATACTCCCCGGTCATTTACGCCGGAGGTATTCACGGAATTCATGTACCAGCAATCGCAGCCGCTGCATGATATGCTGGAATTTGTGCAGCGGCTTAAACAGCAATATGGCCTGCGTGTGATCGCGCTGAATAATGAAGGCAGGGAACTGAATGAGTACCGTATCCGGACCTTTGGGCTGGATAAGTTTATTGACGCTTTCGTGTCCTCTGCTTTTGTACACATGCGCAAACCTGACAAGGAGATCTATACGCTGGCACTGGACATTGCCTATGTAAAACCCGCTGAAGCACTTTATTTCGATGACCGCCTGCTATTTGTGCAGGTAGCACGCAGCCTGGGCATCAATAGTATACAACACACCAGCGTTGAGAATACGAGGCAGGAGTTGCAGCAATACGGGTTGATAGTTGCTTAATACAATAGGTGCTATCTTTGCGCCAATTACCTAAATTACCCCATATGATCTCCGGTAAAAAGACAGATCCTACTATCATTATCATATTTGGCGGCAGCGGCGATCTTGCGAAAAGAAAGTTGTTACCAGCATTTTACAACCTTTTCCTCGACGGCTGGATGCCTGAGACGTTTGCTATTATTGGCCTGGGACTAAATGAGTTTAATGACGCGCAATACCAGGATTTTATCAAAGAAGGATTAACGCAATTCTCCCGTAAAGGAACACCAACAGACGGTACCTGGGATAATTTCAAAAGCCGGATCTCCTACATTCCTTCAAATATGAATGAGGAGGTCACGTATTCGAAGCTGGCCGATAAAGTAAATGCACTGGACAAGCAATGGGGTGTACGTGCCGACCGGTTGTTTTACCTGTCCATTGCCCCCCGTTTTGTAGAAGTGGTGGCGGTCAATATTCATAAGCTGTCCCTCGCCTCCAATGCTGTTACAGACCGTATTATTATTGAAAAACCATTTGGGCATAATAAAGAGAGTGCGATAGCACTTAATAACCTGTTGACAGGTCTTTTCCAGGAGAGCCAATTGTACCGTATTGATCACTACCTGGGCAAGGAGACAGTACAAAATATACTGGCCTTCCGTTTTGCGAATGCTTTGTTTGAGCCTTTGTGGAACCGGAATTACATTGATTATGTACAGATCACGGTAGCGGAGCAGGTAGGCGTGGAAGAGCGCGGCGGTTATTATGAAAGTGCGGGCGCGCTGCGTGATATGATCCAAAACCACTTACTGCAACTGCTGTGTATGGTGACGATGGAGCCTCCTGTATCTTTTGATGCGGAAGAGATCCGTAACCGCAAGGCGGATGTAATGCGCGCGATACGGCCTATAAAGCCTGATGAGGTAGCCAAATATGCGGTGCGTGGTCAATACGATGAAGGATGGATAGAAGGTAAGAAAGTACCAGGGTACAGAGAGGAACCCGGCGTGAGCCCTACTTCCAATACAGAAACCTATGTGGCGATCAAGTTCTATTTAGATAACTGGCGTTGGCAGGGTGTTCCATTCTATGTACGTACGGGTAAAAGAATGTTGGAAAAGACCTCTTCCATCACTATTCAATTCCGTCCTATCCCCCACTCTTCCTTTCCGGAAAACCTGTATGACAGTGTAACGCCCAACCGGCTTATCATTAATATTCAGCCGCAAATGGATATCAGGCTTCGTTTCACGGCCAAGCGGCAGGGATTGGAAATGAACCTGAACCCTGTTGAAATGGTATTTGATTATGACACCAGTTCGGCGCAAACACCGGAGGCCTATGAGACTTTGCTGTTGGATGCGCTGCAAGGGGATGCCACCTTGTTTATGCGTTCGGACCAGGTATTGATCGCCTGGGATGTGGTGACACCGATACTGGAATCATGGGAATCGCACAACTCGATGGAATTTCCTAATTATTCTGCCGGGATGTGGGGACCTGAAAATGCTGAAGCGCTGATAGCGCGGCAAGGACATACCTGGGCTTCGCACACGCGGGGGAAATAAATGTATGTTAATATCTAAAGGGTGAGCCGCCTTTGGAAGGCGACCCACCCTTAGATAAGCTGTGACAGTCTTCCTTTGACGGCTTCGACAAGCTCAGCCTGACAAAATCCTTCGACAGGCTGATAGTCGTATCTTAATCGTTCCTTTCCAAGGAGATAGTTCTTCCGTTGAAATCATTGCGGAAATTAATACGGGTATTGCTTTTTTTCAGGTATTTAGCTTTCATTTTCTGGTGCAGTTCGGCCGATTGCTTCTTATCGTTCACAATGAGTGATTCATCTGTAAGCTGTAAGCGGTGAACATCATCCCTGTCTGCCACTACCTTTTCTGCTACCAACTCGTCGATCAGGTCTGCTATCAATTTGCGGTCTTCGGCTGCCCGTTTGCGATCGATTTCTGCCTGCGCCCTGTCTTTTTCAGCCTGTGCACGATCTTTTTCTGCCTGGGCGCGGTCTAATGTTGCCTGATGACGGTCTTTGTCGGCCTGCTCCCGGTCTTTCTGTGCCTGGGCTCTGTGGATCTCTGCCTGTTTACGATCACGATCGGCCTGCTCACGGTGTTTGCCCGCCTCTTCGCGGTCTCTATCGGCCTGCTCCCGGTCTTTGTCGGCCTGAGCACGATCTTTATCAGCACGCTCCCTGTCTCTGCCGGCCTGCTGCCTGTCGAGCTCAGCCTGTGCACGGTCACGCTCAGCTTGTTTTCTATCGCGGTCTGCCTGTTCACGGTCGCGGGCAGCCTGTTCTACATCTTTTTTATACTGAACCAGTATTTCTTTGACCATGGTCTCATATTTCGGGAAATCTTCTGCAGGTATCTTCTTTTCGCCAATGTACAATTCATTGATCTTGTCGTTGGTGAGTTTGATCTTATACACATCCCCATTCTTATACAAGGTGATCTTTTTGTTGGGATCATTCTCTGATTCAGATTCTATATTCATCCAGGTATTACCATTGGAAGTTTCGTACCTGGACGTGCTGCTGCGGGTAGTGGTTTTGGTTTGCGCCTGAGCAGTAGTCACTGATACGGCCATGGCCAAAAGGATGCATTTAACTGTTAACGCTTTGTTTTTCATGTTTTCTTTTTTGATGTTAAGAATGCCATGTCTTTTAGCCGGCCTCGACAAGCCCGGCCTGACATGGTGTTAAGAATGGGCAAT
Organism: Paraflavitalea soli; assembly: GCF_003555545.1. GTDB lineage: Bacteria > Bacteroidota > Bacteroidia > Chitinophagales > Chitinophagaceae > Paraflavitalea > Paraflavitalea soli. The sequence continues at coordinate 4,181,899 of NZ_CP032157.1, forward strand.
ACTTTCACTCTTCACCTGTGGTGAATTTTTTAAAATGCCAATATGGAATGTGAAATAAGCAGTTACCGGCCTTCGGCAAGCTCCTTTAGATCAGGGTGAGCCGCCTCGAAAGGGCGACCCACCCTTTGGTCGCTTCGACAGCGTTTGTCCCTCGCTGCGGGACTCAGGCTGACAGCCTACAACCTGACTTCTTCTCCACCTGTAAGGTGCGCATCATTACAGGGAGTGGTGATCAGATAACGACGGTTGCTTTTTGTTTTTCCTGCTGTTGTATCCTTATACGTTCTGCGTGTTGACGGTCTTTATCGGCTTGCCGGCGGCTTTGCTCTGCATCCGCCCTGTCACGATCTGCCTGTGCCCGATGTATGGCAGCCTGCTCGCGGTCCCTATCGGCTTGTGCGCGGTCGCGCTCTGCCTGTTCACGATCCTTGGAAGCCTGTAATCTGTCGTGGTCGGCCTGACGACGATTTAGTTCTGCATTGGCTCTGTCACGCTCTGCCTGTTTTCTATCAATATCAGCTTGTGCACGATCACGTTCAGCCTGCTCACGGTCGCGGGCAGCCTGCTCGTAATCTTTCATAGCCTGTTCATGCTCTGTTGATGACTTAGTAGCTTTTAGTACCGTGCATGGGGGTTTCGGCTCTATCTTATTTGTAACAGGCGGGACGGCAGCTATTACTTCGTTGTTTACCGGGGGAACGGGTATGGCCATTTTCTCCACGGGCGGTTTAGCAGTTGCAGGTGTTTGCCTGGTCACCACTTCCGTATTTCTCTGTATTGGGGCCTTCTTTCCTTTTGCAGTCATCAAAGCATCCGAGGACCTGTATTCCTGTAGAATGTCTGCATACATTGCATTTACAGGGAGGATGATACCGTGTGTGCCGCCGGTTTTATTGGCCATGGTGCCCAACAGGATTAAACAAACGAGCAGGCTTCCCAACACAAATATTTTCTCTCCTCCACTGAGGGCGTTGTTCCTGTTTTGGATGATGCGGGTAACACGCTGCAACAGGTGGCTTTTTTTACCAGGAAAGGTTATTGCATATCCCGAGGATGGTGCATACAGCATGTGTTCCTTGAAGCTGATCAATGCCTGTATAAATTGTTTCTTGTTGCCGGTATGGGCCAATGCCACATCATCGCAGCAATGCTCTCTTTCCTGCTTTAATAAAGAGGAAACCCAAAGTAGACCGGGATTGAAGAAGAAGATGTTTTCAGCTATGTTCTGCAACCAATTGACCAGGTAATCGTTTCGGCGGATATGTGCCAATTCGTGCAACAACACCGCTTCTACCTGGTCGGCGGGCAGATGGGCCAATAAACCGATGGGCATGTAGATGATGGGTTTTAAATGACCAATGACCACGGGTATTTTGGTAATGCCGGATTCCAGCAAGGTGACTGTTTTCTTTATTTGCAATTGTTGTGTGAGCGCGGTCATTTTATCCTGCCAATACAAACCTGGCTGCTGGTGTTGGTTTGTTCTTACACTGCGTACATATGCGAAGGCGCGACTCATTTGCCAGCACTTAAAGGAGAAGAAGGCAAACCAGGTGGCTACTATAACGGTGGCATGTTCAGAACAATACTGGGCCAGGGCAGCGGGCCAGTGACGGATAGCATAATCGCGCAATACACTAATGCCACTAATGGTGGCGGTCATGGACAATGCATTGGTGGCAGTGCTTCCACGGTTCCATTCATACATAAACGTAACGCCGCAAATAGCGAGAAAGGTGAACAAGCAACCGGTAATGAGAGCATACCGTGTAACGGAACGGGCTTTTTTGGTGAAGGTCATTATGATGCCTGTAATAAAGGCCAGCAACAAACCCTGCCAGAGGGAATGGATGAGCATCCAGCAGAATGACTGCAAGCCGCTTTCGAAGATGGATCCGTTTACAAAAAGCCCATTCATAGTTAAATGCTTTAAAGTTTATGCCTTGTCATCCAGCTTTTTCAACATTTCCTTCAATACTTCCAGTTCTTTTTTGGAAGTTTTATCATTGCCCATCAGGGCCACCATCAGGTTGCTCACTGAACCATCGTACATGGAATCAACGAACTTGGTGAGGATGGTACCTTTGGTTTTTTTTTCTTCCAGGGCTGCACTGTAGATATGTTTCATGTTGGACTCATCTCTTGTGAGCATGCCTTTTTCGGCCATCACCTGCATGAGCTTCAAAGTAGAGGTGTACTGCACGGCTTCCTTTTGTTCATTGAGTGTATCATGGACAAACCTCACGGTGGAAGGGCCGTGCTGCCACAGGATCTGGAGTACGTCCATCTCTGACCTGGTGGGTACCGCTTCTTTGGTTTGCATGTCTTTCCTGGCTTTCATAGAACCAAGGTACGATAAAAAACGTACGTTTTATACAAATAGCTATAATTATTTTTGAGGAGGTGGGGAAAATGCGCTTAAGGAATTGATTATGAAACGGGATCCGGACTACCGGATTTTGTATGTAAGTCTAATGGAGTATCTTGCCGGTCCAATTAATTATACCTCAGCATGGTTATCGACACATTAGAAAATGCCGCCCTGTATTATAATCTGGGTCCTAAGTTTGTGAAAGCATTCCGTTACCTCACAGACACGGACTTTACGCAGGTAGCCAAGGGCAAATATGAAATTGATGGTACGGATGTAATTGCCATCGTCAATGAATATGATACGGTGCCCGCTTCCGGCGAACAAATGGAAGCACATAAGAAATACATTGATGTGCAGTACATCGTGAGCGGCGAGGAGTTGATCGGTCATGACCTGCTGCAAGGGCAAACGCCTTCAAAAGCCTATGATGAAGCTGCTGATTACTGGCTGTTTGGAGAAGCGCCTTCCTTTTTCTCGAAAATTGAGCAAGGTATGTTTGCCATTTTCTATCCTACCGACCTGCACATGCCCAATATCAGGGTCAGGGAAGCATCACCGGTGAAGAAAGTGGTAATGAAGGTGAGTGTGGGGTAAGAATAGCTGCGAGCCATGAGCTACGAGCTGCGAGCCATGAGCTACGAGCTGCGAGCCGTTTGCCTGGCATTGTGCGTAGTCGGTTGTGACTGTTCCTAATACTTCCATTCGATCTTAGAAGGCTTCAGGGGAAGTTCACGGAGCCTGCTGCCGGTGGCATTAAAAATGGCATTGGCAATGGCGGCGGCTGTAGGCCCCTGGGCTGATTCACCGGCCCCTACGGCGGGTAAATCAGGGCGGTTGATCACAAACACCTCTGTGTCGGGTACGGCATTGAACCTTAAAATAGGATAGGTATCCCAAGCCCTGCTGCTGATACCCTTTTCGCTGTAACGCACTTCTTCCAGCATAGTCCAGCTGGCAGACTGGATCATTCCCCCGGCTGTTTGATTCTTAATGCCATCGACATTAATGGTCTGGCCTGCTTCTATTACACCGGTGAGTTTTACGAGGCGGTATTGTTTAGTGGCTTTATCCACTTTTATTTCTGCCACCACAGCAAAATAGGATGCGTCATTTTTATATTGGGCAAAGGCAATGCCCAGCCCTACTTCTTTTGTTTTGATGCGCTCCTTCCATCTTGTTTTCTCCATCACCATTTCAATGACTGCGCTGGCCCGTTCATCTTTTAAATATTGCAGCCTGAAGTCAGCAGGATCTTTACCAGCTTTGTGCGCCAGTTCATCCATAAAGGATTCCAGGGCAAATATATTGGCGTAAGCGCCGAGGCTTCTCAAGGCGGAGGTACGCAGGGGACCTTTGTAATTGTACAGGGTCACCTGGCGGAGGGTATCATATAGGGGTATGCCATTACGGTAACTGGCTCCGGAATAACGATTGTTAGAAAAAGGAAATGGCTTCTCCAGATCACGGCCGGCAATAAAGTGGCCCGCCTGGCCACCAGGCCTGGCGATGTGGGTATCGGACCATATCTCTGTATTAATGGCCAGGAGATTGCCCTGTGCATCCAGACCGGCTTTCATTCGCAACAACATGGCCGAGCCGTAGGGCTCCCAACTGTGTTCATCTTCCCGCATCCACTGCACCCGTATGGGTTTGCCCGGTACTGCCATGGCCAACAGCGCGGCATCAGCCGCTACATCATCAGCGCCATTGTGTCCATAACACCCTGAGCCGGGAACAGCGATTACCCTGATCTTTGACTGGGGTATGGCCAGCAGATCGGATAAGGTGCTTCTGAGCGGGAATGCACCTTGGGTGTGTGACCACACGGTAAGGAGATCCTCTTTCCATTGGGCCACTGCACAAGAGGGCCCGATGGAAGCATGCATGTGGTAAGGCCGTTTGTATACAGCTTCCCATTGTGTAGGGGCAGCCGCAATAGCTGGCGCTACGGCCTCATTTTTTTCCACCACTTCGCTGTTGGCTGTTTGTTGGATGATATGATCATATAAACCGGCCTGGGCAGGCAACAAGGAGTACTTATTCCAGATAGCAGCTTGCTGTAATAACTTCAGGGCTTTGATGGCCTGGTATTCTTCCTTTACAACAATACCTACAAAACTTCCATTACGTACCAGTTTCACGATACCGGGAAGGGATGCCAATGCCTGATCGGGCAATGCTGTAAGCTTAGCGCCATACATGCGTGGACGCAGGATCCTGGCGTGTAACATTTCAGGCAGTCGCAGATCCTGCACATAAACCGGCTGCCCGGTGACCATGGCTTTGATCTCTTCCCGCGGGTGTGGAGTGCCCACCAGGGTATATTTTGCCGGATCTTTGAGGGGTGCTTTGCCTGTAACGGCGCCTTCTATGGACCTTCCTTTCAATAGAGCTGCGTAGCTAACAGACTTGGCGGTACTTCTGGCTGTCACAACGCCCTCTCTCACTTCCAATTCCTGAACAGGCACAGCTAAGGTTTCAGCGGCCATATCGAATAATCTTTTCCTGGCTTCCGCAGCAGCTGCCCGGATGGCGCTGCCACTACTTGTAATGGAAGCGCTGCCAGAGGTATAACGTTCATCGGCGGTTTGGGCGGTATCGGCAATAATGATGCTGACGTTTTTCATGTTGATGTCCAGCTCTTCGGCGGCGATCTGCATGAGAGCAGTTTTGATGCCCTGGCCCAGTTCTGTTTTTCCGGTGAGTACGGTCAGGTGCCCTTCCGCATCGATCCTGATCCAGGCGTTGATATTGCCTTCATCGGGAGGAAGCGGTACGCCGCCCGTGTCCTGAGCCTGTGCAGGAAATGGCAGTGGCAGGATGCTGAAGCCAATGACGAGCCTGCCTGTATTCTTCAGGAAAGAACGCCGGCTGGTATTGAATGGATTATTGGGTTGAATGGACATGGGCGGCTGCTTTTTTGATGGCGCTGATGAAACGTGTGTGTGTGCCGCAGCGGCAGAGTACACGCTGCAGGGCTTCTCTTATTTGGGTATCTGAGGGGTTCTTATTTTCTTCCAGCAATTCTTTGGCGCACATGATCACGCCATTGAGGCAATAGCCACACTGGGCTGCCTGTTCTTCGATACAAGCCTGCTGAATGGGATGCAGGTGTTCAACGCTGCCGATACCTTCGAGAGTGGTGATCTGGTGGGCCGCAGCGGTGGCACAAGGCACCATGCAGGAGGGCTGGGCCTTGCCATCCAGCCATACCATGCAACTCCCGCAAAGAGCCATACCGCACCCATATTTGGGGCCGTTAAGCCCCAGGTTGTTGCGGAGGGCATAGAGTAAGGGCATTTCGGGATCGATGTTCAGTGACCAGTCTCTACCATTGACGTGCAGCAATATGGCTTGTTCCATCAGGAATTGTTTTTATGGATGGGAATAAAGCATGAGTCGATAAAAATATAGAATAGTTACAGGGGAAAGGTACCAGGATTGAGGATTGATATTATTTAACATATATGGCTTTTGAACTGAGGCTGAAACCGCTGAAACAGCCGGTCACGTTCTCGCCGGAGATGGTACTTAGCAGGGTGACAGGTGTGGCAAAGGGGCCATCATTATTGGCAGCCTTGTTGAAACTATCCCAAAAGTTGTACACCTTCCTTTCCACGCTGGCCATATAGATGGTAGCGGTATCTTCCAATACAAAGCCATAGGAAAGGGTTAAATGAATGTTCTGGCCATTCACCGCATCATCGGTGCCAGGGGTGTACTCGCTGCTACCGAAGGCCCCCCATCCAAAGCTATTGCGCTGGGCACCAGTCCACCAGTAATAAAGCTGGGTATTGCCAATGGTATCGGGGTCTTTGTAGTGAACGGTAATCCGTGCTTTGTCCTGTTTCTTATCGCCATCGATATCTGTAAAATGATAACCAACGGAAAGGCTGTCGATAGGAATAGGCTCTACCAATACGGTTATGGCTGAATAGTGTTTGCCCTCTGCTTCAATATCGAGGCGGTAATATTTTCCGGGTTTTCCTTTCAGGGCATTGGCAGAATCTGTAGCCAGTTTAGGATCGAAATAGAAGCCGGGCAAGGCACCATTGTTCAGCTGGGGCAGCCGGGTTTCTTTGAGCCTGGTGGCAGTAGTTTCATCCCATTGGAAAGTTTTATCGGGCAAAAGCATTCCTTCGGTAATGGATACCTGTGCGCCTGAGACGGGTATATTCTCAAAACCAGGTTCATAGAATGCTTTGCTCTTGCTCAGTGCCACATAATTGTACAAGGGCATCTGGTTGTTGATATATGCCTCTACGATCAGCTGGGGCTCACTGTTTTTAAGTGCTATATCAAAGTTCCGTTCGCAGGAAGTAAGCGCCAGGAAGGAAAGCAGGAGAAGGACAATATGGTAGGCAGGTGCTGCTTTCATATATTAAAATTTAAAGTTCCAGGTAACGCCTGGTATAATGGGGAAAAGAAATACTTTTTTGCCCTGGATGGTTTGGTCCTGTTCTTCCACATCCAGGTAAATGAAATAGGGATTGTACCGGTTATACACATTATAGAGGCTAAAATTCCAACTGCTTTTAAAACGTTTCTTCTTATCAGGCCTGGGGGTATAGGTAAAAGCTATGTCCATCCGATGGTAGGCCGGCATGCGGTAATCGTTGATCTTATCGTATTGGTTGATGCTGGTGAATATAGGTTCACGCTCATAGGCGTTGATACCCAGCCGGTATACAAAGCGGCCGGCAGGCATGGTGAGGGCATTGCCGGTGCCATACACAAAAACAGCGGAGAGGTTCCATTTCCTGCTAAGGGTATAATTGGTAACGAGGCTCAGATCGTGTGTACGATCGTACCGGTAGGGAAAGGGCCTGCCATTGTTCATATCCGGGAAAGTTCTTTCGGTACGACTGAGGGTGTACCCGATCCAGCCGGTTAATTTGCCTGTTTTTTTCTGCAGAAAAAACTCCAGTCCATAGGCTACTCCTTTTCCAAAGATCATTTCTCCTTCCATATTCTGGTTGAGCAATAAGCGGGCGCCGGGCCGGAACTCTATCTGATTGGACATGATTTTGTAGTAGGCTTCCACATTCAATTCCCAGGCGCCATTGGCAAAGTCTTTAAAATAACCTGCTGCCAGTTGTTCGGCTTTGGCGGGTTGAACAACCTTGCCTGAAGGTACCCAGAGGTCGCTGGGGAAAGTAGCTGCACTGGTAGTAGCCAGGTGCAGGTATTGGATGGTGCGTGTATAAGAAAGTTTGATGCTGGCAGTGGGCGATAATTTGAATAAAGTGCTGAAACGGGGTTCGGGATAATGATAGCGGGCTATGCTTTGGCCTTTTGTATAGCGTGCGGTTTCACCGGTAGGAGATCCATCAGGATCATACTGCACGTATTCAGTAGGTCCTACCTGGTTGAAATAGCTGTACCTGAATCCCGATACAACGCTGAGCCAATGGTTGATGTTGAGATCGGCACTGAGATAAGCAGCAGCTTCGTGGGCGTACTGGTCGTTGATATTGGTCTTGAATTCCTGAATGCCGGCACTGGAGTTGCCAGCGCCCGGCCGGAAGCTATGCCATATATATTGGGCGCCCCATTTCCATTTAATGCGGGGACTGGCCATGTATATCCAATCATTTTTTATCTGGTAATCGGTAAGTCCGGAGGAGAACAGCAGGCCGTTGGTACCAAAGGAGAGGCGACTGTCGAGGTTGAAGTCATTGCGTATGATGGCCAGTTCCTGTTTTAGTTTTTTGTTGAACTGTTGTCTCCAGGTAAGGCCCAGGATGGTATTACCCCATTTGGCATTGAAAGTACGTGGGGAGCGCTTTTCATCATTGTCTACATAGGTAAAATCATCATTGCCCCGATAGAAGTTGAGGAATAAGGTATTGTTCTTATTGATCCAAAAATCTGCTTTTGCATTGATATCATAGAAGTAATATCCATTGTCGCCAATGCTATCAGGCGCAATTAACCTGGCCACCTGGTCAATGTAGGTTCGGCGTGCGCTTACAATAAAGGAAGATCTTCCTTTTACCAGGGGGCCTTCCAATGATATGCGGGAAGAAATGATACCTATACCGCCACTGCCCTTGATGGAATCTTTATTGCCTTCGCGGGTATCGACGGAGATCACGCTGCTGAGCCGGCCTCCGTATTCGGCCGGGATGCCGCCTTTAATGACCTCCATATTCTTAACGGCATCTCCGTTGAAGATGCTGAAAAAGCCCAGGAGGTGGTTGGGATTGTAGACGGTAATGCCATCGAGCAACATAAGATTCTGATCGGGCCCGCCACCGCGTACATAAATGCCTGCGCTGGCCTCTCCCCCATTCTTAATACCGGGCAGGAGGGTAATGGTTTTGAGGGGATCAACTTCACCCAGCACCACAGGTAATCTTTTGATCTGTTCAATGTTCATGGATTGTGTGCTCATCTGGTTACGTCGTACATTGCGGTTTGCTGTTACCAGCACATTGTCCAGGAGGCCTTCGCGGGCGTTCAATATAATTTTAATGGAGGTATCGGCGGCGAGGGAGATGATAAGAGAAGCCGAATAATGGCCAACAGCGGTTATACTGAGGCGATATTTCCCCGCAGGCAAACTGGTAGATGTGCGACCGGAGGAGTCTACCAGGCTGGTTTGCCTGTTGATCTTTATAGTGGCGTGGCCCACAGGAACCTGTGCGCTGTCCGCCACCTGGATTGTCAAGGTATAGTTTTGAGCCAGGCATTCCTGCCCAGTTATACCGAATAAGAACAACAACAGGCAACGGATAAGGTAGTTGTTTTGGATCACTGCTCTCATGCCATTACTAAGTTACTCCAATTTAAGGATGAGGAAGGCAGAGGGGTTGATTGGGGCGGGCAGGCTTAGGGTAACAAAAAATGGGCCATTCCGCCTGAAGCAGGAATGACCCATTTTATTTTCATGGATAAACTCTCTCCTTAATCTTATTTCCAACCGCCGCCCAGGGAGCGATACAGCTCAACCACTGCGCCCAACTGGCTGCGCTGAACGGCTGCCAGGTTGAGTTCTGCCTGAAGGGCATTGGTTTGGGCAGTGATCACTTCAAGGTAGTTGGCCATATCACTTTTGAATAAAAGCTGGGCATTACCCACGGCTTCCTTCAAGGTATCGACCTGGCTACCTGCCAGTATGCGCTGTTCTTTCAGTTTTTCTACCTGTACGAGTGCGTTGCTTACTTCTCCGGTGGCCAGTAATACGGATTGTTTGAATTGTATCACGGCCTGTTCTCTTTCGATCTTGGCTATTTCAAACCTGGTTTTCAGTTCTTTTTTTCTGAAAACAGGCTGCAGGATGGTACCCGTTCCCAGTGCAAAAAGCGATCCGGGTATTTTGAACCAATTGAGGAATTCGTACGCTTCGAGACCTCCGCCTGCGGTAATATTAAGCGCGGGATACATATTGGCCTGCGCTATACCTACCTGGGCATTGGCCATTACAAGGGCCATTTCGGTGGTCCTTACATCGGGCCTTCTGCTCACCATGGCTACAGGTAAACCTGCCGACAAGGCATCAGGAATAGTCAGATCGTTCAGGGTAGTGGCGCGGGCCAATTTGCCTGGCAGTTGTCCTGTCAAGATCTGCAGGGCATTTTCCTGGAGTGCGATATCCTGCTCCAACTGGGGAATCAATAAAGCGGTGGTCTGCTTTTGTGCTTCGGCCTGGCGAACAGCCAGGGTAGTCACCTCACCGCCCTGTTGCAGGATGCGGGTAACATTCACAAAGCTGTCATTCAATATCAGGTTGTTACGGGCAATAACAAGTTGCCTGTCGAGCATCAGAAGATTATAATATCCCTGGGCAATGTCAGACACCAATTGGGTTTGCACTGCTTTGGCTGCTTCCTGTGTCTGGAGGTATTGGGCGATGGTGGTTTCCTTTTGCCGGCGGATCTTACCCCATATATCGGCTTCCCAGGAAATATTAGCCACCAGCTGGTAATTCTCCACGTATGATTTACCCAAAAAGAGGGGAACGCTCTTTCCATTCAAACTGTTATCGGATACCCGGTTAATGGAACCCGATGCTTGCAGGTCTACGGTAGGTAATTGAAGGAGCTTAGCCTGTTTGGTATTCGCATTTGCAATGTCGATGCGCTTGATGGCTACCTGCAGGTCATTGTTATAGGAGATACCCCTGGTAATCAATTCCCGGAGGGTGGCATCGGTAAAGAAGTCCTTCCAGGCGATATCTGCGATACTGCTGGTATCGGCAAAACTTTGTTGGGCCTGGGTGCCGAACTGTTGTGGCAGTTGTACCTGTGGGCGCTGGTAATCTTTGCCCACTTTACAGCCAGCCAGTATGAGGACGGCCAAAACTGTTGTGTAAATAGGAATATGCTTGTATTGCATTACTATATCCGTTTAAGTGCTACAATTTTTATTCTGAACATTCCAGGTGACGCTTTTGGAAGGTGTCACCTGGAATGAATTAATTGGCTTATTCGCTCAGGCTGATCTCTCTTGGTCCTGTTCTGCCGGTTATTTTCTCCTGCAGGTATTGGAATATTACATAGAGTACGGGTATGATGAATATACCGAGAATTACACCTGTAAGCATCCCTCCTACGGCACTGGTACCGATGGATGCATTACCCTTGGCAGAGGCGCCATGTGTAAATACAAGCGGTAACAGCCCCACGATGAAGGCAAAAGAGGTCATCAGGATCGGACGCAACCGGAGCCTTGATGCTTCGATGGCTGATTCAACGAGCCCCATACCTGCCCTGCGGCGCTGTACAGCATACTCAACGATCAGGATGGCGTTCTTAGCCAACAAACCTACGAGCATGATCAAACCGATCTGTACATAGATATTGTTCTCTACACCAGCCCATCCAATGAAAGAGAATACACCCAATACGCCGGTAGGAATGGTCAAGATAATGGCGAACGGCAGGATATAGCTCTCATATTGGGCTGCCAGGAGGAAGTAAACGAAAATGATACTCAACAGGAAGATGAAACCTGTTTGTCCTCCTGTTTTGATCTCCTCACGGGTTACACCGGTCCACTCATAAGCAAATCCCCTGGGCAATGCCTTCTTAGCTGTTTCTTCCACGGCTTTGATGGCATCACCGGTACTGTAACCAGGCTTGGGAACACCATTGATGGTTACGGCATTGAACAGGTTGTTGCGGGTTACTGTTTCCGGCCCATACACACGCTTCAGGTTAACCACGGTTTTAGCAGGCACCATTTCACCGGCATTGTTCTTTACGTAGATACCATCGAGTGATTCGGTATTGGTACGATATTTAATATCGGCCTGCGCCATTACGCGGTAGTATTTACCAAAGCGGTTGAAGTCAGACACGTAGCTACTGCCGAAATAGATCTGCATGGTTTGCATCAGCTCTGTGATAGAGATACCCAGTTGCTTCGCTTTTATGTTGTCTACTTCGATCATATACTGCGGGTTGCCGGTAGCAAAGGTGGTGAAGGCATACGCGATTTCAGGCCTTTGCATCAGGGCGCCGATGAAACCCCAGGCGGTATTGCCCAGTTTATCGAGCGGTCCGTTGGTCCTGTCCTGCAGCATGAATTCAAAACCACTCACGTTACCAAAGCCCTGCACGGTGGGGAAGTTGAAGAAGAAGGCGCTGGCGCCTTTTACCTGCGACACCTGTGCGGCAATACCATTGGCAATCTGATCGGGGTCTTTTACAGCGCCTCTGTCTTTATAATCTTTCAGCCGCATAAAGCCTGCTGCATAAGGAGAAGCGCTGGCATTGCTGATGAAGTTGAGACCATCAATTACATAAAGGTGATTAGCTGCTGGATCTTTCCTGATAATGCTATCCATCTTTAAAGTAGCCTCACGGGTCCTTTCGAGTGAACTACCGGGAGGGGTATTCACAGCATACAGTACGAAACCCTGGTCTTCTGTAGGGATAAAACCGGTTGGTGTGGTCTTTACCAGCCAGAAACTGATAGCAGCGATGGCTACCAGACCAGTAATGGATATCCATTTATGACGTATCAGGAAGCCGAGGCTTTTGATATACTTATTGGTAACAGTATTAAACCCTGCGTTGAAAGCGCCGAAGAAACGGGCTCCGAACCCTTTCTTTTTACCATGTCCTTCTTCTTCATGTCCACCTTTCAGGAACAATGCGCAAAGTGCCGGGCTAAGGGTCAAGGCATTGACAGCGGATATTAAGATGGCGATGGCCAGGGTGAAGGCAAACTGTCTGTAGAATACACCGGCAGGGCCCTGCATGAAGCCTACGGGAATGAACACCGCAGCCATTACGAGGGTGATAGAGATGATGGCGCCTGATATCTCATTCATAGATTGCAGGGTTGCCACTCTTGCCGGCAGTTTGGTCCTTTCCATTTTTGAGTGTACGGCTTCCACCACCACGATGGCATCATCCACCACGATACCGATGGCCAGTACCAGGGCGAAGAGGGTAAGGAGGTTGAGTGTGAAACCAAACAACTGCATGAAGAAGAAGGTACCAATGATGGCCACGGGAACGGCGATTGCCGGGATAAGGGTGGAACGGAAATCCTGCAAGAAGAGGAATACCACCGCAAATACCAGTACAAAGGCGATTACCAGTGTTTCTGTTACCTGGTCAATAGATGCATCGAGGAACTCCTTGGAGTTGTACATCACGGTCGTTTTCACGCCCTTGGGCAATGTACGTTCGAATTCTTTCAGTTTCCGCTCTACTTCGGTAAGGATATCGTTGGCATTGGAGCCGGCTGTCTGGAGTACGGCAAATCCTGCTACAGGATTACCATCCATGCGGCTTTGGGAAGCATAGGTATAGGAACCAAATTCTACACGGGCCAGGTCTTTCAGGCGCAGCATGGAACCATCGCTATTGGCTTTGATCACGAAATTCTCATAATCTTCACCCTGGTTCAGCTTACCCTTGTATTTCAATACATACTCAAATGACTCTGCACTGTTCTGTCCCAAACGGCCGGGAGCTGCTTCGAGGTTCTGGTCTTTGATGGCATTGAGTACATCCTGGGGAGAAAGGTTGTTGGCAATGAGACGATCGGGTTTCAGCCAGATACGCATGGAATAATCCTTGGCGCCAAAAACCTGGGCCTGGGCAACCCCGGGTACGCGCTGAATCTCGGGGATGAGGTTGATCTTGATATAGTTTTCCAGGAACAGTTCATCGTACCCCGCCTCTTTATCACCTGAAAGGGCCACAAACATGATGAAACTGTTCTGTACTTTCTGGGTGGAGATACCCGCCTGTACTACTTCTGTAGGCACCTGGTTCACAGCTTTGGATACACGGTTCTGTACGTTTACAGAAGCGATATCGGGATCGGTTCCTTGCTTGAAGAAGACGGTAAGGGTCATACTACCATCATTACTGGAATTGGAAGTCATGTAGGTCATGTTTTCCACACCATTGATGGCTTCTTCCAATGGAGTGGCTACGGAACGTGCCACTACTTCGGCATTGGCGCCGGGGTACAGGGCTGTTACCTGTACGCTGGGCGGTGCGATATCCGGGAAAAGTGTAACAGGCAGTGTATATAACGACAGGCCGCCCAATAAGAGCAATATGATGGAGATGACCGTCGATAATACGGGCCTTTCAATGAATTTTTTAAGCATGGGAAGAGAATTAGAATTCAGAATTTAGAATTCAGCATACAGAATTTAAGCATTCAGTATACGGCATTAATCTACAGTATACTGAATACTGTATTAGTGTTCTTACAATGGTTTTGCTTTCAATAAGCTGTCGGCAGAAATGGGTTGTGGTACGATGACCATTCCATCCTGCAGGTTACCGGCACCGGCAAAAACGATCTTCTCACCTGGTTTAAGACCACTTTCCACGAAGTACCAGCCTACAGATTTACCTGATACGGTAATTGGCTTGCTAGCTACTTTATTACTATCGCCCACTGCGAATACGAAGATCTTGTCCTGTATTTCGAAGGTAGCTTCCTGCGGTACTACTACGGCTTGTGTAAAGTTTTGTGGTATCCGTATTTTACCGGTGTTACCAGAGCGAAGCATACCGCCTGCATTAGGGAAAGTAGCTCGGAAACTGATGGTACCAGTGGATTTATCAAACTGGCCATCGATGCTGCTGATCTTTCCTTTTTGCGTATAGGTGCTGTTATCGGCCAGGAGCAGTTCAACCCCTGGTACTTTCTTCACTTTCTCATCGATAGTATTACCTGCGAATTGTTGTTTGAAAGTAATAAACTCTGCCTCGGTCATAGAGAAGTAAGCATATACCTCGCTAATGTCGGACAACAAAGTAAGCGGCATATTCTCGCTTTTACCTACCAGGCTACCTGTCTTATAAGGTATGCGGCCAATATAGCCACTAACGGGTGCGGTAATGTAGGTGTAGCCAATGTTGATCTTAGCGCTGCCAACCTGTGCTTTGGCTTGTTCTGCTGCTGCATTGGCAGCATCATAAGCCGCACGGGCGGTCTTGAGTTGCACTTCGGAGATCACTTTATTGTCTACCAGTGGAATGAGGCGATCGACCTCTACCTGTGCTTTTTGCACATTGGCCTGTGCAGCCAGTAAGTTTGACTGGGCGCTGCTGAGTTGCTCATTGTACACGCGGGCATCGATCTTAAATAATGGCTGGCCAGCCTTTACATAAGCGCCTTCATCTACAAAGATCTTCTCGAGAAAGCCTTCTACCTGTGGGCGAATTTCAACGTTGACCTTGCCTTCCAGTGTAGCGGAATACTCCTTATAAGTAGTACCAGGGGCTACCGTTACTGCTACAACGGGTAGTTGTGGCGGAGGCGGTGCGCCAAAGCCTGCTCCGGGGGCAGCAGATGAGCCGCAGCTATATAATAAAATAATGACAACGGCACCCAATAAAACGTGACCCAGCGAGGCAGCGATGCGTTGCGCGGCCGGGTAAGCAGAAGCAGTAAATGATTGTTTTGTTCTTTTATTCATCTTTATGTATTGCATAACAGGTTGTTTACAGGAAGCAGGGTTTGCTTCCGGTTTATAATAAAACAGGTCAATATTTCAACAATATGCTTATGGCAAAAGCATGGCAATCGACATGAGTTTCTATCAGTCGGGTAGGATAATCAATGCTGATCGTAGCTATGACGAACGGATGTGACGAATACAGACAAATCCCGGTATTATTATTCCGATCCTTTGCCTGCAAGTAAGAGCAGGAGGATTTGTTGTTTCATGGCTTCTTTCCCTTTCGTTACTGTTTATCCCGGCAAATGAATGTTGCGCCATTATTTCCCCACAGTATTCAAGTGGGGCAAAGCTAATTAAATTAGTTATGGACCACTAAATAAATTAGCCTATTTTTTTACGCACAGGATAAGTTCACCTTATGGAATTAAGCGAGGTTTTTAATAAACCCTTCTATCGCGTCGTCCATTACCATTTTATTAAGATCGTCTGATACATCGGATGTTCTCATCATTTTGATGGAGATGAGGCCATGTATAACGGACCAGAACGTGTGACTTTTAAGGCATACACTAATGTCTGTTCGTTTGTTTCTTACCAGTATTTCGGATACGGAATCCGATACAAGGGTTCTGAAACTGATCTTTTCCGGCAGGCAGCTGCAGTCGTCGACTTCAGCGCAAGGGATACCCAGGCTGAACATTACCTGGTAGAACTCCTTGTTTTTAAAAGCGAAGTTCCAATAGGCATCTGCCATCGCTTTCAACTGCATGGCCGGATCCATATGCTTGCTTTTGGCCAGTTGCAGCTTTTTAGCCAGGAGACAGAACCCTTCCCGGGCAAACTCCATAAGAATACACTCCTTGTTCACAAAATGGTCATACACCACGGGGACACTGTATTCTATAGCATCGGCAATCTTGCGGATGGAGAGTGCCTGCCACCCTTCCTCTTTTACAATTTGCCAGGCTGTAGCCAGTATATTAGAGCGTACCTCCTCTTTTTGCCGTAACCGTCTTTCTGATATTCCCATCGTTACTTTTTCTAACAGTGTTAGCAAAAGTAACGACGTTTACCTTACCGGCAAGTTTTTTTAAGAGAAAAATTGTCTGACACCAATTTCCAGTGCGCCGGTACTGGTTTCCCGGGTATTGATCACTTCTTACCTGGAAACGTTGCGGTAAACGGCAGTTATTAACAAGGTTAGCGGCAACAAAGTTCGCAGGGTAAAAGTAGATTGATTAAAATTTATATCCGGGGGGCAATTGCGGCAATGTAAAGGGCTGAATACGACCGTATCAGAACAACAATAACAAGCGTTCGTACGAAGAAATGTATCGATAAACTGTACCGGAATATTAATGTTGCAACGTTTGCAACAAAGCAGTAGCCCCCTAAAGTGTTACCTTTTTTCCTGTTTTGACAGCAGCATAGATGGCATCGATAATTTTCAGGTCTCGTACGCCTTCTTCTCCGTCTACGGGTATGATGGGTCGTTTGCCTTCCAGGATGATGCCGGCCATCTCATCCATTTGTACGGTTTGGTGGGTATTATGAGGCTGGGTAAGCTCTCCTTTGTGTGTACGTCCTTTGATGGGGCCATATCCGGTGGAGGGCTGCAATTCAGCATATCCATTCGTTCCATTAAGGAAAAAACGATCGAGGTTATTCATGCTGTAGGTAGACAGGCAGGAGGCCACTGCCCCTGAAGGAAACCCCATTTGGAACTGTATGGTCTCGTCTACGCCTTCCTTGAATTTAACGGGGTCTGTCTTTGTTTCTTCTGCAGTAACCCAAATGGGCTCCTCCCCTGTCATGTAGCGGGCGCCATTGATGGAATAGATACCAATGTCCATCATTGCACCTCCGCCGGCGAGTTGTTTATTGAGGCGCCATTGTGTAGGGTCACCAATCCTGAAACCAGAGAGCCCCTGGAAGAAGAGGATCTTTCCTAATTCACCGTCTTTACGCATGCGCACGATCTCGAGTGTTTTGGGTTCAAAATGCATCCGGTATCCTACCAGTAATTGTACGTTGGCTTTTTTACAGGCATCCACCATTTCCTGTCCTTCCCGGGCAGTAAGGGCCATGGGCTTTTCGCAGATGGCATGCTTACCGGCTTTGGCTACACGAATTACCTGATCGTGGTGGAGGGCATTAGGGGTAATAACATACACAGCATCAATGTCGGGATTGTTTTTGATGTTATCGAAGTTCTCGTAGTTGTAGCAATTCTTTTCGGGAATATTGTACTTTGTCTGCCAGGCCTGGACCTTGGAGGGGGTACCACTAATAACGCCCACCAATTTGGCCTTTTGAGAGGCCTGCATAGCATCAGCTACGCGGGTACCATAACTGCCGAGGCCCATGATGGCCACTCTTAATACGGGCCCGTCGTAGGGCTGCTCTTCACGCTGACCGGGTTCCCTTAATTCATCAAAAGATAATAATGGGAATGCGATGGAGGCTGCTGTTATTTTTTGGAGGAAAGAGCGTCGTGTATTCATAGCAAGGCTTTTGGTTGTGTGGTAACACAATTTAAGGATAAATGGCCAATTCATATTAGCAAGTTGCCAATGATGTTGATTGTTTTATCGATTTATGTTTGTTATTTTAGTGCAGCCGCTATTTCCCCTATGCAGTACACAATCCACGACTCTAAGAAGTTTATCTACGCTATTGCTCCAATGCCCTGTCTGTCGTAAACCGTACAGATCAACCAATTATTGCTAATATGTCAGAAAACCTTGTGCCAGGATCAATTCCGCTTTCCCATGAGATCAATCAGCAACTATCACGCATCAGACTGAGTAAAGAATTCTGCAACAAAGAGATGTTGTGCCGCTTTCTTGAATATGTGGTGGAGGAAACCATTGCGGGTCGTGTCAATGAGATCAAGGAATACACGATTGGCACGCGGGCGCTGGGCCGGCCAGGGGACTTTAACCCACAGTTTGATGCCTGTGTACGTATTCATGCCGGCAGGCTGCGGCAGGCACTGCATCGGGATTCATCAACCAGGAATACTCGATGCGATTTACAGATTTTGTGAATCTGCACCGGATCAGTCACGCCATCATACTGATCAGGCAAGGCCAGGCCTTTAACTGGAGCCTGGAAGGACTCGCCAACCAATGTGGATTCAATAACCGCAACTCGTTCCGGGAAGCTTTCAAGCGGTTTACAGGCCATATTCCTTCTGATTACCTCAAAAATAAAAATGCAGTGCCCCTGCTCAGGGTGTATAAGAAGGCAGGATAAAGAGTTGGGAGGCAGGAGTAAAGAGTACGGAGTCGGGTTATTAGGCTTTCGCCTTCTTCTTCACAGGCTTCACGGCTCCCTTTTCCTTGTTTTCTTTCATCCTGAACTGGACCATCTTCTTGATCAAAGCTTTGGGTAATGGTTCATCGTGAGGAAACTGAATAGCGGATTTACTCACATTGTATTTGGCCAGATCGGTCTTAAAAGTTGCCAGGAAACGAGCACTGAAGGGATAGGACAAGGAGATATGTGATTTATAAGCAGAATAGTAGACCAGGAAGCCAAAGTACTTATAGGCTGGTATCTGGTAACTGATCACTTCTTCGGCATCGGGGGCTGCCTTTGTAATGATGCCCCGGATGATTTCCAATCTTTCCACTACCTCCGGAGGAAAAGTACTGTGGTATTGATCTACTGTTTTAAAATCTGTTTTTGCCATACTGGTACATTTAAGCTGTAACAAATTTACTTGTCGCGGTCAATGTATCTCAGGGGGAAAAAGGACAAAATGCTGGGGGAATTGCGACTTGGATAGCTTTTAGCCTTTAGCTATTAGCTGTTGGCCTTGAGGTATTGGTCCCTGGCTGTTCGGTAACTCCTAAAAGCTAAGGGCTAATACCTATTTAGAATTCCAGGGGCAGTACAATGGTCTTTACAAATGCATCGAGGTTGAGCAAAGACTGTTGCAGGGTTTGCTGCAATTTCTTTTTCTCCGTCAGGGTAAACAGGACCTGGTTGACCCAATTCCTTGTCAGGTAAAAATCAATGGTGAGCCTGGCCTGGTGATCACCCATTTTTTCTATAGTGTAATAGAAGGCCCGGGTTTTCTTTTCTTCGGTTTCACTGAACATGACCTTTTCTTCGGGATTGTACATAAAGCTACTGGTGTACATGATCACACCCTTCCCATTTTCGTATAGATGACGATGGCTGCTACCAATACCGGGCAGGAAATGTTCCACTTCATCTACTGCCTTTATGCCTTTCTGCCAATGGTGACGAAGATCGAAGTGCACGACCGTATAACAAAGGGTCTTGATGTCTACATCATACTCTTCTGTAACAGATAACATCTTTACCTTTTTTGCCAACTCCAGGTAAGGGGCGGGTAAGGGAGGCAATTCATTTTTTAATTCGCTGAGCTGGGTATAATGAAAGGGTATTTCACCTGTCTCGGTTTGTTTGGTGCTGCGGTTCCATTGCATCCAACCGGCGAAATCTACGGGAGGAGCATCCTGCAACAGGTTTTGGGTCACCAGCCAGTATTCATGTTGGTCAATATCATTTTTCAGTAGCTGGTGGGCAACGATCACATCTTTGCCAATCAGCTTGCTGAAGTTCTTTACATTGTAAGTAGTGAACTCTCCATAGTGGGTAATCACTTTTAAGCTGAGGTTGATGGCTGATATACAAGCCTTGCATTGGCAAATACGCCGCTGGTTGTACGCATTGATGTGCTGGTGAAAGGCGGTGAACATAGTTTGTACCTGGTGGTACAAGGCTTCCAGTTCAACAGGATCGCCAAATTTATAAAAGAGAATCGCGTCACCTTCCACTTCAGACACTTCAAGACCTACCTGGTTGGCATTAATGAGTATTTCGAGCAATTGCTGAATGATATGCCGGCTGTGCTCTATTTCAATTTCATTGACAAACCGGGTAAATCCACTGATATCAGGAATGAAGAGCAGGCCTTTATGGGGCATTTTTTATTTAAAGTTACGGTTTAAATCGGGAAAGCTCCGAGCTGTGAGCTGCGAGCTACGAGCCGCTTGCTTAGCCGACTGATCCGTGCTAACACGAACGAACCACAAGGCGGGCAAGCATAAGAAAGGAGATGTTATACAGGTCAGTAAGCAGCTGCAATTGGATCGGGCACTCCATCAGGATCGTTCAAGGCTGTGCCTTTGGCGATGATGTGGGCTCCGTTGAGTACCAGGATGCCGGCAACATGTGGCGCAGCCATAGAAGTACCACTAAGCCTGGCATACCTGCCCTGGCTGTAGGTAGATACAATGTTTACACCGGGAGCGGCAAAATCAACCACGTCATTGCCAAAGTTGGAGAAGCTGGCGAAGCGTCCCAGGCTGTCGATAGCTGATACGGTGAATACATTGGCCGCATTGACCCTGGCAGGTGAACTCAGACTGGCCTTCACCCGGTCATTACCTGCTGCTATGGCAAAGAGAATACCCCGGGCTGCCAGGGTGCGTACGGCATTGTCGAGGGCCAATGAAACGGTATCGGTTCCCAAGCTCATATTGACTACTTCACCGGCTTGTGCATTCTGGCCTACATAATTGAGGGCGCGGATCAGTCCGCTGGTATTGCCGGAGCCTTCTCCATTAAGGGCCTTTAAAGCAATGATGCTTACGCCTGAAGCTACACCCAGGGTGCCGATATTATTATTCAGGGCGCCAATGATGCCTGCCACATGGGTGCCATGGCCATTGTTGTCTGTAATAGATGTTTCATCGGTGATGAATGACTTGCTCAATGTCTTGTCTACATTCAGATCGGGGTGATCGGGATCGACACCGGTATCAATGATCCACACTCTTTTGCCGGTGCCATCCCCTGCACCCACGCGGCGTACGCCCCATTGTGCCGAAGATGGTTTTACTACGGTAAAGCATCCTACGCCGAGGGTGATGACCCTATCACGCTCTACCAGCTGCACTCCATCATCTGCCTTCAACTCATCGGCCTGCTTTGAGGTGAGCCTGGCAATAAAACCTGTATGGATGCTGCTGAGCACTTCATCCAGCTGGGCATCTGCAATGCGGTGTTTTTGCCGAAGGACGTTGGTAGCCACCCTTGCCTGATCGGCAGACTGGATGAGCCTACCGGTAGCACCGGCCTCATTGAGCATCACAATGTACCGGCCATCGATGGCAGTGCTGGTAAACTGTACGGGTTCACAGGCAGGCTCCTGGTCTTGCTGCATGGTGCTGGCAGGCGAATCGTTTTTCTTGCAACTGATGACGGTCATTATACATAGTGCAGCTGCGACAAAGAAGATGGGTGATCGCCTTATCCGGTTGGTAGAGAAACAAACCGGCCCGGGTGTGGATTGGATATTGCTCATGTAACAGGATACGAGCAATTACCGGGCAAACGATTGCTGGAGTTGATTAAAGGTTTGTTAATGTAGAGGAAGACAAGCTGTGAGCTACGAGCTGCGAGCGAACAGCCTGTCAGATGCGAGTTGTGAGTGGTCAGTTGTGGGTTACGAGCCGCTCCTGGGGCTTGCTATAAAGGGTTTTATGCTTCCCCAAACGGCGGGGAAATTGCAGCCGATCACTACGTGGCCGCATCCTTCAATGACAGACAGTTTGCTGCCAGGGATCATTTTTGATACGGATGTAACGGAAGCCACGGTGTGGTATTGATCCTTTTCACCTGTCATGACCAGCACAGGGCATTTGATCTTTGTAAAAGTCTCCTGGCTAAGTATTTCGTTGTTGTACAATTGATTGAGCCAGGCAAGACATTGCCCCCACCGTTCCGGTTGGGGCATTAAGCTTTTGCGGCTATTGAAGAGTTCGGGGGCCTGACCCATCAGCAGTTCGGGGGTATAATTGAAAATTGTCCTGGCACTGTCCTTGGATTTGTTGCCAAACCCAATGGCCACCAGGCTGGTAACCAGTTCGGGATGGATTGCTGCCAGCTTATATGCTGCTGCGGCCCCATCACTAAATCCTATTACGGCTACCTTCTCTTTGGTGATGCTGCGCACTATCTTATAAGCATCTTCGGCTCTTTGCTGCCAGGTGAAGGGTGTATTGCCAATCTGGGATCTTCCATGGCCGCGGGTAGCCGGGCAAATCACCAGGTTGGTCTTCGCCAGTTCATCGATGAGAGGCTCAAATTCATCTATATAACCATAGACACCGCCATGCAGCAATAGGACTGGCCTGCCCTTACCGTATACTTCGTAGTAGAGTGAAGCATCTCCTACCTGCAGGTATTTACCAGCGGCAGGATTGTTACCGTAGCTAACTTTCTTAGATGTTTGTGCCGGTGTAATAACAAGATTGGCAAAACTTCCACGCGATTTACCTTGCATCCAAAAACCTATTTTCCCTTTTGTCCGTGTGGACAAGCTATTGACCACGAGTGAAGGTGTGGGGTTGTTGTTGACGAATACTTTTATCTCCGGATGATCGATGGTGATTTTTACATGGAACCATTGGTCGGGATCAGGGGTTTTCAATATGCGGTTCTCATATTTACCAGGATGTTCTTCCCTCAACCGAGGCCAGGGATAGTCGGGCAGGTACATATATTGTACGGACCTTGGCCGGCGAACGGTATCGGGATTGAAAAAGTTGAATGGCCTGAAATAGATGGTCTCGAAAGTTCGCAGGTCCTGCATATTGAAAGCAATCCCTACAAAATTGTTGTTCATACTGTTTTCTCCTTTCACATCAAATTCGATGGCACTGAGGCTCAATTCTTCATTTTTCAATACCCACTGACCTATACTATCTGAAGGGGCAAACCCCATGGTATCTTTGGCTGTGAATTGCAGGTCCCTGTCATATATTTGCCACAGGTTACGGTCACCAACATCTATTTTCCGTTGCTGGCCATGGACCTGAAGGGTGAGGAAACTGTTGATGAAAAGCAAGATGAGCAGTGTACAATGGATGTGTTTTTTCATGATCTTATTTTTCTGATGAATGCTGTATAGCCCAAATATGGATCAAGCGGGACTGATGTGGCATTTCAAGCATGTTCAAATTGTATTCATTTTTATTCACGCGTTAAATCGCTCATTATCATATGACAACAAATGATGAGCAAGTGCATATCAAAGCTTGCCTGTATGAAATAGAGACGCGGCTCAACTGGGGTAGTGCTGTGGATTGGGGCAATGCTGACTTTGAAAAGCTGGCAGATCTGATCGCTACGAAGACGGGGGTGCAGCTGAGTGTATCGACGCTCAAAAGAATTTGGGGCAAGGTGTCTTATACCAATGCTCCTTCGCTCACCACGCTCGACACCCTGGCCCGTTTTCTGGACCATGCCAACTGGCGCGCTTACCAACAACAGTTCCGGCCAGTGGTAAACCCGGTACCTGCTCCTTTGCAGGAAGCTGCCGAACCAATGGCGTCAGCGCCTGAAGAAAACCGGATACCGGTAGCTGGTTTACGCACTTCCACCTTCCAACGCAAGCGGCTTATTTATCTACTGGCCGGTCTGGTGGTCCTGTTGGTGCTGATCGGATTTATGACCAGGCAAAGAAACCCGAAACCTGATCCTTCGAAATTCAGTTATGCGCTTAATAAAGTGATGTCGGAAGGTGTGCCCAATTCGGTGGTGTTTACTTATGATGCCACAGCAGCGACAACGGATTCGGTCTTTATCCAACAGACCTGGGATATCACGCGCAAAACGCTGGTGCCCAAAGACAGACATGAACATTCGGCCATTTATTATTATCCGGGCTATTTCAGGACGAGGCTGATGGTAGATGGAGCGGAAGTAAAAAGTCAGAACCTGATGATCACATCGGATGGCTGGCTTGGGCTGATTGAAAATACTCCTATACCCTTTTATTTTAAGAAGGAAGAATTTATTAAGAGCGACCGGGTAGAAGTGGACACCGCTACATTAAAAGCCTATCAGTTATCGCTGTATCCTCAAGCGCCGAAGATCCGTTTCTTCAACCAACGGGATTTGGGGGCTTTACAGAGTAACGATTTTACTTTTGAGACGAAGCTGAAAAATGATTTCAGCGCGGGCACAGGCGCCTGTCAATCGGTTCAGGTGCTGATACAATGTAAAAATGATATCATCATTATTCCTTTGGCAGCCAAAACCTGTATTGGTGATCTGCGCCTGGTTGCCTGCGGCGCAGCAGCGACGAGCAAGGAAGCTGATCTCTCGAAATTCGGGGCCGACCTAAGCCAATGGACACATTTGCGGGTGGAGAGCCACAACAAACAAATGACCTTTTTCGTGAATGGCGTGCAAGCCTATTCGCTTGCTTTCCCCAATGAAGCTACAGGCATTGTTGGATTGCAGTATCGGTTCAACGGCGTAGGCGCGGTGAAGGATACGTGGTTCAGGGACGGGAAACAGGTGTATGATTTTGCTCCCGGGGGCGTGAAGATATATGGGGATACGGCTTCGACAAGCTCCTTTAGACCAGGGTGAGCCGCCCTTCGAGGGCGACCCACCCTTAAGCCGCCTTCGACAGGCTCAGGCTGACATGGGAGTTATTTGCGTTTTTGTTTCTTTTGGGCTTCTTCTCTTTCGCGTTCTTCTTCCTCTTCGTCTTCTTCTCCTTTCACTGTTTTTACAAAGGAGCTGCGGCGTGGGGCGGGCATTATGCTCTCCTCTCCTTTCACTGCTTTCCAAATGATCTGGCTAAAGAGCAGGTCGGGAATCCTGTCTTCCTTTGTGAAATCAAGTGTATTGCTCAGGCGGGCAGTGGCATTGTTGGCAGTATTTTTATCATTGAGGTTCACATTGGCCGGCACGGATTGATAAGCTGTATAATCAGGCGTAGCGGTAAAACTGCGCCACATCGGTATAGCGGCGGCATCGTACTGGCTCATGGGCGGCAGGCCGAGAATGAGCTCCATGGTGCGCAACATGGAAGAAGTGGAGTACATGGTATGGTCCACATAATTTCTTTTCACATAGGGGCTGGCCACAAAGGCAATGGTACGGTGTGCATCCACGTGATCAGGTCCGTTTTGTGCATCATCTTCCACGATGAAAACAGCAGATTCTTTCCATACGGGACTTTTAGAGAGGTGCTCTACAAACAGCCCTACTGCCCAATCATTATCGGCCACATGGGCAAAAGGAGTTGGCCTGCCTGTTCTCAATCCCTCTGTATGGTTGTTGCCAAAGCGCATGCTGTTGAATTGTGGCAAGGCGCCTGCAGCCACCAGGGAATCAAACTCACGGCGCCACTGGTAAAAACGGGTGGTATCTCTTACGGCCAGGTTGTAATCGGTATAATAAGGACATAAATGGCCTTCCAGTACGGGTATATTGGCTTTACCATCATCGGCAAATTCACCATAGGTACGGAAGGTAACACCTGCGCGCTGACAGTAATCCCAGATAAATCCTTTTTTAGGGTTGGCGGCTGCGCGTTTTCCTTCACCAGGATAAGAGCCACCCCGGCCACCATAAGAAGTAGGCCAATCCTTTTCCAGGAAATCAGTGGCGTGGGCTGAGGTACTCCAGTTGTGGCCATCGGCACTCACTTCGCCATCAGCATAAAAATTATCAAGCAATACAAACTCACCAGCCAGTTTATGCTGGTTGGGAGTTACATATTTCCCAAACAAGAGTAGGCTGGTATCGCCATTGCCCCCGGGCATATCGCTCAATACCTGGTCGTAGGTCCTGTTTTCCTTGATGATGTAAAACACGTGTTTGATAGGTGAAGGGTCGCCCACTTTCATGGGGATGGGGTTGCCTTTTTCGCCTTGGGCAGACAGCTCTCCTTCTTTTGAGTAAGGGGTATTTTTATATACTGCACCTGAATAGATAGCCAGGGCAGCATCGTTGGGCTCCTGGATGATGGAGAGTGTTCCTTTCATTAATCCACCAATGTATTCCACTTCTTTGGTCTCGGTGCTGTCTCCTTTGTGCCTCACAACCGAGCCTCTTGGACGCAGGGGACTGGGGCCATTGGGATTGGCAAAAGAGGAAAATCCTTTGCCGTTAGTCACCCATAATTTCTTTCCTATGACTTTGATATTGGTAGGATACCAACCTACGGGTATGAATCCTTTGGAGCGGGTGGAACCGGGCTCGCTTACATCAAATACGGCCAGGCAATTGTTATCGGCGTTGGCTACATACAAGGTCTTTTCATTGGTGGACAAAGCCAGGCCATTGGAGGTGGTTCCCTCGGGGGCAGCCGGGTACAGGGCCGCGTTCAATACTTCCAGTACTTTGCGCTGCTGGATATCGATAACGGATACGCTGTTGTCGTTGGCATTGGCTACATAGAGATAAGTGCCTTTTTTGGTCAGCAAGAGTTCATTGGGATTATCGCCCACGGGTATTTCAGCGGTTATTTTCCGTTCTTTGGTATCGAGGACCAACACTTTATCGCCACCCCATAAGGAGATATACAACTCGCTCTTATCGGGAGAGAGTAAACAAGCATAAGCTTCCTTGCGCAATGGCAACTTCTGCAGGATGGCTTTGCTGGCGAGGTTGACGATATAGAGGGAATTATCTTCCTTGGTTACCACATACAGTAGTCCGGCAGCATCGTCTATTTCAATACCCGCCGGGGATATTTTCACAGGCCAGGGTTTACCCAGCTGAATGCTATCCTGTAATACCAGTTTATCCTTGATGATGGCATATTTCATGATCCGGTTGTCGTTGCCCCCGGAAGCGTACAGGAATTTTTCATCGGCACTGAACTTCAGGCCATACCAGGATTTGGGGATCACGATATTGTCTGCAATGACCTGTTTACGGGCATTGATAAGCTGAATGCTTTGTACACTTTGCCCGTTGTTGGTGACTGCCAGCCATTTTTGAGAACGGGACAGGGCCAGGTTGAGGGGCAGATCGCCCAGGGGTAAGGAACTCCCTGCGGGTGAGAGGTGCCAGCCATTGGGCAGGCGTACTCTTTTGGCATCCAGGTCGTTTTCAAGCTGGTCGTTTTTCTGGGCACCGGCCACGAAGACAAGGAGGAGGCAGTAAACAAATTGTAGAATGACTTTCATATTGTTGGAGGCGTTAAGAATTAGGTGTTAGCAGTTAGCTTTTAGGTATTAACCTTTAGCTATTAGCTTTAATGCATTGGCAATTAGCGCCTAAAAATAGGCTTAACTCTGGTTGTAAGGTACGAGTTTACAATTGCTTAACAGTGGGTAGGGATCAGGAAGCCGTCCAGGCATGGGCATCAAAGGTAACAGGTTAATATCCTTTCATAAAAAGCAAATACAGGGGACAAAAGGATGGAGTATTTATTCGTACTTGTGTGGTTTAACAACAAGATTATTGAAAAACCATATAATGAGACAAACTATGCATCGCCAGGGCACCAGAATGACAGGTATTGCACTTTTATCGCTCCTTTTATTGCTAACAGGTACACAGGCAGTTTCGGCCAAAGACATCCTGGTAAAGTCAGTGGCAGCGCTGCAAACGGCCATCAACAACGGCAAGCCGGGTGATGTGATCACGGTAGCCAATGGGGTATATGTAACCTCAGGCAATATTAGTATCCGCAACAGTGGTACGGCATCGCAGCCGATCACGATCACAGCAGAAAAGATTGGCGGTGCAGAGATCAAGGGAACCGGTGGTTTTACGATTGAAAGCCCTTCTTCGTACATCGTCATCAAGGGCTTTGTGTTTACACATGCTTCGGAAAAAGCGGTGATGCAAGCGGGCACACGCTTCTGCCGGTGGACAAGGAATGTATTTCAAACCATAGGAGAAGGAAACTACCTCACCATTCATGGCAGTGACCACCAGGTAGATTACAACACTTTTCAACATAAGAATGCCTTGGGCAAATTCATCGGGGTACGGGGAGATGGCAACCAGATAGCAGAACGGCTGTGGATACACCACAATTATTTCCTGGACTTCTTACCACAAAAGGGCAATGGTGCAGAAGCGCTGCAATTTGGCCTGAGTGGCTATAGTCTTTCTTCGAGCCATAGCCTGCTGGAGTACAATCTCTTTGAGCAATGCGCCGGAGAGAATGAATTGATCTCTGTAAAAGCCTCTTTCGTAACGGTGCGGTACAATACGATCCGTGATTGCAAAGCGCAATTCACGCTGCGGCATGGCAATCATTGTGAAGTGTATGGCAACTATTTTTTTCGCACACCGGGTCTCCGCATTTTTGGCGATGACCATATCATACACAGCAATTATTTTGAAAACTGCAAGCCTGCCATCAATATCGGCAATGGCGGAGCAGAGGTAGCGGATGGGGCTGACCTGCGTTCTCATGACCGGCCTGACCGGGTGCTGGTGGTATTCAATACGCTGGTGAATAATGAAGAAAATATTACGCGTACAGAACGTCCCAACGGATTGGGTTCTACTTCGATTACGATCGCCTACAATATTATTCAGGGTGGTGGCGAAGCAGTGAGTGTAAAAGGGCCTTACAGCAATCCGATATGGAAAGGCAATATAATTTTCAATACCAAGGGTGCTGGTCAGCTGCCGGATAGCGCCTATACAAAGGCGGATCCCATGCTGAGCAAGGATGCTGCCGGCATCTATCACCTGCAAAAGGGAAGTCCTGCCATTGGCGCTGCCAAAAGTGATTACCGGGGTATTACGCTCGACATGGACGGGCAATTGCGCAAAACGCCATTGGATACCGGCGCCGATCAGTTGAGTGCTGTGCCTGTGAAGGCATCTGTATTGTTACCTAAGGATGTAGGAGTTGTGGGACAGGGAAGTGAGTGATGAGGCGGCAGTTGGCAAACGGCAGTCGACAGTCGGCAGTCGGCAGTCTTTTGCTTCGATAGCAGCTCTCTCTTGAGTCAAAATAACAAAGGGTTAGCGCACGAGCCATTCTTTCAATACAACAGCATCATTGTGTTCTTCATCTTTGGCGCCATAGACCAAGGTAACGGGACCATTGGACAAGTAACCTTTGAGAACGGCTACCTGTTCTTTGTTGCCAATCAATTCCTTCCGGTATCGTTTCTTGAATTCATTCCATTTAGCGGGATCATGATCAAACCATTTCCTGAGGGTGGTGCTGGGTGCAATTTCTTTCAGCCACAGGTCAACGGCTGCTTTTTCTTTGGTCAACCCGCGGGGCCAAAGTCTATCCACCAGTATTCGCATGCCATCTTCCTTAGCGGGCTTTTCATATACTCTCTTTAATTGTAAAGTCATATGCACCTCCTTTTAATGAATTAAGGGTTGGCTGCACGCAGGGTATAGGTTTTACCTTTTACTGTATTAAAGGTAGTAATGTATCCGTCAGCATCCTTTACCGATTTTACCTGATTGCCAGTTACTGTTACCGGAAAGGCTGTACGAACGGTGCAGGGGCTTCCAGCCATGGATGTAATGGTAGCCATACTAAGCCGGTGCTCCTTCCAGGTGATCGACACTTCAAAATTCCCCCTCGCCTTTAATCCTTTTACGGAGCCGGCGACCCATTCGTTGGGCAAGGCTGCCAGGAGGTGTAACTGACTCAGGTGGCTTTGCAGCAACATTTCGGTCATACCGGCCACACCACCAAAATTACCATCGATCTGGAAGGGAGGATGTGCATCAAAAAGGTTGGCATAGGAGCCGCCGCCTTTGGCATAATTGGTTCCTTCCTGTCCGGTAATACGCAGCAGATCGCGCATCATTTTATAGGCATGGTCGCCCTCGAGCAGGCGCGCCCAGAAATTGATCTTCCAGGCCAGGCTCCAGCCGGTGCCTTCATCACCGCGCAGCTCCAGTGTTTTTTTGGAAGCTGCTGCCAATTCGGGTGTAGTAATAGGTGATATCTGACGGCCGGGATGTAATCCAAACAAATGGGATACGTGCCGGTGGTGGGGTTCGGGATCTTCCCAATCCTTGTACCATTCCTGCAGGTTGCCTTTTTTGCCAATGTGCAGGGGAAACAGTTTGCTCCGTTTGGCAATGATCATTTCACGGTATTCCTTGTCGCTATTCAGTTCGGCGGAAGCATCTATGATATTGGTGAAGAGGTCCCAGATAATGGACATATCCATGGTGGTGGCGATGGACACGCTGCCGGTTTTGCCTTTATCATCATAAAAGTTATTCTCCGGCGATAAAGAAGGGGCGGTGACGAGGAAGCCATTCTTATCTTCCACCAGGAAGTCGAGGCAAAACTGTGCGGCTCCTTTCATGAGGGGATAAGCGGTTTGCTGCAGGAAGGTTTTGTCTTTGGTAAACTGGTAGTGCATCCACAGGTGCTGGGCCAGCCAGGGCGACCCCATGGTCCAGTTGGCCCATTTGGGATCGCCGTTACCAATATCACCTACGGGATTGGACAAGGCCCATATATCGCTGTTGTGGTGAACAGCCCAGCCACGGGCATGGTAAAACTCTTTGGCAGTAACGGCGCCGGTAACAGCTGTGTTCTTAATAAACTCCAGCATGGGCCGGTGCATTTCGGAAAGGTTCATCACTTCTGCCGGCCAGTAGTTCATTTGCACATTGATGTTGGTGGTATAGTTGGCGCTCCATGGTGGTCTCATTTCCTTATTCCAGATGCCTTGCAGGTTGGCTGGCACACCGGGTGTGCGGGAAGAAGCGATCAAGAGATACCTACCGTATTGGAAATACAACATCTCCAGGGCCGGATCTTTGGCGCCTTCTGTATAACCCAGCAGACGTTGATCAGTAGGCAGGGCTGCATTCTTATTATCGGCGGGCGCATTAAGTGAGAAACTTACGCGGTTGAAGTATTTGTGGTAATCGGCCTGGTGGGCGGTTAACAAGGCTTTCCAGTTCTTTTTAAGGGCGGCCTGCAGGTATTGGGTGGCGATCTTTGTTTCATCCTTACCCTGTGAGTCGGGACATTTATCAAACCCATTGAAGCTGGTGGCAGCAGAAACATAGATGAGTATCTCGGAGGCTTCTGTGATGCCAATGCCAGTGGAGTCGGCTTGTATCATACCATCGCTGGTGGTGGCTTTGATACGCCAGTTGAACCGCATACCCCTGCAGCCGGTGGGATCATCCTGGGTAATGGGCTGTTCGGACCGTACATAATTGGGATCAATATGGGAAGCAGCTTTTCCGCTGATGGCGATCTCACTGTTGCTGATAACTGCTAAACGGTGCTTTACAGGTGAGGAGGCGCCTACCATGATATTGAGACTACGTGGCTTATCGGTGGTCAAGCGGATAAGGATCACCTGATCGGGTGCGGAACTGATCACCTGGCGGGTGAAAGTGGTCCCTCCCACGGTGAATCGTGTGGTGGCAATGGCATTGGCAATATCCAGGTCGCGGTAATAAGTGGTGGGTACGGGATCTTTCAATAGCTGCCGCACATACAGATCGCCCAGGGGCAGGTAGGATTCAGAATAATAACCCTGCATCTTTTTGGTGAGTTGCCAGGCTTTGGTATAATTCTCTTCTTTGAAGAGGGCTTCGCGTACCAACTGCAGCTGATCATAAGCGCCGGGGTTGACATTGGTCCTCACGGGACCACCATTCCACAGGGTAGCTTCATTGAGCTGGATAAGGTCTTCCCCTACCCCACCAAATACCATGGCGCCCAGGCGGCCATTGCCTACGGGCAGGGCTTCGGTCCATACTTTGGCGGGTTTGGTATACCAAAGTTTTTGCGACTGTTGGGCCCACAGGGAAGTGGTCATAAGGCTGCAGGCAAGGATGGTTAGCAGGGATCTCTGTATCATGATAGCAAGATATTCATTCTGTGGCAATGATCCATCCTGTGTTTTTGGTTCCTGGTTGTATGGATCGAAAAAGAGAAGCCCTCCGCAGGACGGGGGGCTTCATTGTTATCATGGCTATGAGGGACGTTGGCTTTATTCAATCACACTTTTCAGGGTAATGTATTTATTGAGGGTTTTGAGGTTATGCCCTTTTTGTTTCATGGAAGTAATGAATGCCGGCGTAGTGCCTGTAGCTTTTGCCGCCAATACATCATTGAGGGAAAGGTTGTCAAAACCCAACGTAGTATATTCTTTTACCACAGCAGGGGTAATGTCCTGCGCTTTAAAAGCGACTGCCTCATTGAGGGAGAAATTCTTGTAGCCCATGTCCAGGAAGGACTTAACATATTCAGGGGTTACATGCAGGGATTTCAAGGGTATGGCATCGGTAGCTGAGATATTTTTGTATCCCAGGGCCTCAAAAGACCGTATATATTCAGGGGTAATGTTTTGTGATTTAACGGCAATGACATCATTGGCGGAAAGGTCTTTAAAGCCGGCAGCCTTCAATCCCCTGATATATTCAGCGGTGATGCCCTGGGACTTCATCGCAATTAACTGATTGGGATCAGCATTGGGGTATCCAGCTTCTTTAATAGAAAGAATGTATTCGGGCTTAATATTAAGCGCTTTGATGGAAATGATGTCGTTGGCTGAAAGGCTTTTGAAGCCAGATGCCTGCAAACCTTTGATGTATTCAGCGGTAATTCCCTGGCCTTTCATGGCTATCAGTTGGTGATTGGCCAGGTTATCAAAACCTACTTCTTTCAGGGAGCGTATATAGGCAGGGTCTATGTTCAGGGATTTGATGGCGATGATATCATTGGCGGAAACTTCCTCACGTTCCGGCTTTTCATCGGTCTCAGCCTTTTCTTTTCCCTCGGCTTTTTCCTTTCTTTCTTTGGTTTCGGGCTTTTCTCCCGCTCCCGGTTTTACTTTTGAGGGCAATGCGGCGGCGCTGCGTACATCAGCAATGTATTTGCCATCGATGCCCTGGGATTTAAAAGAAATGAGCTGGCTGGCAGTTACATTGGGATAACCGGCCTTGCGGATCTCGGCGATATAATCGCCGGTAACATTGAGGGCTTTTAAAGGGATGAGGTTTTGTGGCGTCAACTCTCCAATGCCGCTCTTCCTGATGGACTGTATCCAGGGTTCATCTACTTTCAGTGCGGCCAGGGGAATGACATCATTCCTGTCCAGTTCTGTATAGCCGTTATGCTTCAGCATTTTCACATAGGAGCCGGAGATGTTGACAAGGAAGAACACCATTATATCCTTATCGTTGCGCAGGTCTATTCCCTCTTGGCGCATGGCTTCGGCATAAGTGGCATTGGAGGTAAACTTGTAACGGCCCATGCCCTGGTCGCCTTCAAAACGACCGGAGAACTGCACGGAGCCAGCTTCGCGGGTCACTGTAAAAGTACCTGCTTTGTCGCGGGGAAGTTCACCAAGATCACTGAGGGGGAAGGTAGTGCTGTTGGTAGAATTATCATCTCCATCATTTTTAAACTGGATAGATACTTCATTCTTTTTGATCGTGGCAAACCACAGGCCTTCGGTATCAATGTTCTCATTGTGCATCGGGCTGCTTTTCTCTTTCTTATCTGCAACGGGTGCATGGGCATAAGCTACGGGCTCGTTGAGCAGGCATACGAGGAAAACGAGCAGGGGCAGCAGGAAGCAGTACTTCCAGGCGGTGTGTACATTTGATTTTTTAACGTTCATCATGGCTATCCTTTTTTTAAGGAGTGATTGATTATAATTAGTGGTCAGGTTTAAAGGGAAATGGGGGGCGGATACTTTGAGCAGGCTCATCTGGTAAGATGTCTTTTCTACCTGGATATGGTTTACCAACTGATCGTCGGTCAAATACTCCAGGTTATTTTCCAGGGCTTTGCGGTATTGCCAGGCAAAGGGGTTAAACCATTGAAAGATGATGACGAGTTCGGCCAGCAGGAGGTCGAGGCTATGGCGTTGCTCTATATGTATCTTTTCGTGCTGCAATATCTGGTTATAGGTTTCCCAGTCATACTTTTCGGGGTTGATAAAGATATTGTTCCAGAAAGAGCAGGGGGCTTTATCGCCTGCAAGTTCTACGATCCTGAAGCGGCCATCGCGGATGACGGGCCTTGTGTAAGCACGGTACAGGAGGGTAAAGAGTTGTACCAGGAAGTTAATGGCGAATACGGCTACACCAAACCAATAAAGCCAGGTGGCCCAGGTAAGAACCTGCTGCCAGGTAATGGCAGACGACTTGTCTTCCCGGATATTATTGGTAGTAGTAGCGGTATTGGTGGTAGTAACGGGCGCGACAGGGGCAGACTGCTGTGGTACAATGAACGTGTTGTTGACAGCGGGCTGTTCTGTAGCGGGGTCATCCACCACGATGGTACTGGCCTTGCGGAAGGACCATTGCTGGGGCACCTGCAGCAGGGGTAACCAGAAGGAGGTAAGCAGGCAGGTGAGAAGGATCCACCGGTTGGCCCGGAAGAAAGTTTCCTTTTGCAGGAGGAGCTTGTAAAAGATGAGGCATCCTGCGAGGATGAGTCCTACGTTGGTAATATAATGCATCATTTCTTTTTGGTTTTAATGATGTTCACTATTTCACTGAGTTCTTCTTCTGAAAGGTTTTGTTCTTTGGCAAAAAAGGCGAGCATGCGTGGATAGGAATTATCAAAGTACTGGCTCACGATGTCTTTGATAGCATGTTTCTGATAATCTTCCCGGTCGACCACGGGAAAGTACTGGTACATATTGCCTACGGCTTCATGGCTCAGAAAACCTTTGTCTTCGAGGATCTTCACCATGGTGGCCACACTATTATAATGGGGTTTGGGATCGGGCAGGTGGGGGATGATATCGCGTATGAACGCTTTTTTCAGGTCCCAGAAAACAATCATGATCTGCTCTTCCCTTTTAGCGAGTTTTACCATTGTTGATGCTTTATAGAACAATACTACTAATAAATTAGGAGGCCACCTAATTTATTAGTAATACTCCCAAAGATTTAGGACTAACGGTAGTTTTTCCCCTTAATTATGGCGAATTCGCCATAATAAGGCTAATTTTCATTGTCAACCAGTTTCGGGTCCTTACAGCCATGCCCCACACTATCAACCAATTCATATGCGCAGTCAGTCAGTTAAAAAAACAGGTCGTTTCTCCCGCCGCGATTTTATTGCTACTACTGCCACGGCAGCTATGGCACTCGCCATTCCTGCCCGCGCCCTGAGCTCGCTGAAGGGCATGGCAAGACCGGTGAAAGTGGGTGTGATCACAGACCTGCACCAGGATATTATGCATGATGGTATTACGCGGATGAGGGCCTTCGTACAACATATGCGACAAGTAAGGCCGGATGCCATACTTCAAATGGGGGACTTTGCTGTTCCCGGCGATAAGAATAAAGAAGTGATCGACCTGTTTAACCAGGCGCATCGCAACCGGCTGCATGTGATCGGCAACCATGATACGGATGCCGGCTTTACGAAAGCGCAATGTATCAGCACCTGGGGTATGTCCAACCGCTACTATACGCAAAAGGTAGATGACATCACCTTCATTGTACTGGATGGGAATGATACGGGCTCCCCTTCTTATACCAGCGGCTACCCGGCTTATATCAACGAGGAACAACAGGTATGGCTACAGGAAAGGCTGCGGGAGATTAAAGGACCTATTATTGTTGTATCACACCAGCCGCTGGCGGGGCCTGTAGCAGTTGACAATGCGGAAGTGATACAGGATATACTCAGCACAGCAGCAGACAAAATACTGGTAGCGCTTAATGGGCATACTCATATCGATGCACAATATGAAGTAAAAGATATCAATTATGTACACCTCAATTCGGCTTCTTACTTCTGGATAGGGGGTAAATTCTCGCACGACAGTTACGCTAAAGAAATCATACAGGCGCATCCACTCATTGCCAGCACCTGCCCTTACCAGGACCCTTTGTTTACCACGATGACAATCGATCCGCTGCGGTCACTGATCACTTTTGAAGGCCGGCAAAGTACCTGGGTGGGAAAATCTCCGATGGATCTGGGCTATGACGGACCGTATAAATTAGAGACGGTAACACCTTCCATCAGTGGGCGGAAGATATTGAAACGGGGGAAAGAGGCTTAGGAGGCAACCAGGCAGCGAGGCAACAAGGCAGCGAGGGGAGGAAAAGCAAGAAGGCAGCAAGAGGAAGGACCTGTAAATTATGTGCGGGAGGATCGCTGGCGGAGCCATTTCTTAAGCTGCTGTCCTTTCCACAACCACAATCCGGAGAGTACGATCACGGGGAAGCAAACTATTTGGGTGAAAAGAGCTGCGAAATGCAGGGAGGCCACGGGACCATAGATATAACCGACTACGGGGATACTGAGTAAAATATGTAGCCACCGGATAATTTTTCTTTCTGTAGATACTTTCATACAAATGATGTTTGAAGTGCTACAGTAAAACTAAACTACCTGGTGGCTACGACTGCCGGCTCAGTAGACCAGCAAGGAAAATGAGTAGACAAGATCGGCTGCCATCAGCAGACTGTCGTGCCCCGCCACTTTAGTTCCCGGCGTTGATCCTTTTGGCAACACGCATAAAATACTGGGTGCTTTCCTGTACTACGGGCAGGTTGTTTTCCCACAGGTATTCGTATTCCACCGAAAAATATCCTTTGAAACCTTGTTGTTTCAGTTCATTTAATACGCCTGCGATATTGCTTACGCCGGTACCCCAGGGTACATCATGAGCAGCCTTCGATCCGAATATATGGAGGTCCTTCACATGAAAAGCCCATATCCTTCCCTGCAAGGCCTTGATACAGGCAATGGGATCAAGTCCTGAGCGTACCCAATGGCCGATATCACCACAAACGCCGATCATATTGCTGCGGTTCTTCAGTTGATCGAGCAAGATGGAAGGATGCCAGTAAACTGCAGGCACAGGATGGTTGTGCAATGCAGCGCGTATATTGTATTCCTTGCAGAATTTATCAAGTGTTTCCAACTGGTTCATGGGGGGCTCGGTAGTAATGTGCTCGAGGCCCAGCTCTTTGGCAAATTCAAAGATGGCCCTCCACTCCTCTTCATTCTTGCCACTTACCACACCATAACAGATGGCCTTGATGCCATTGTCTTTTAATAGTTTTTTAATCAGGGCCTTGTCTTCTGCTGTAGCAGTAAAGGCGGTAGTGGCGGTACCATTTTTAGTGATCTTCTGGCCGGGGAAGAGTTCTACATATTTCAGTCCAATGCTCTTCATTTTAATAAGGGCTTCTTCCAGGCTGAACAAGCGGAAAGTGTAGGCCTGGCTGCCGAGTTTCCAACCCAGGGAATCGGGCAGCAATAGTTCTGTATTGGACGACTGGGCAAAGGAAAAGATGCTTACAAAAAGCAGGGCGATCATTAAGAGACGTTTCATTCGATGGGGGATTAATTACAAAATTAGGAGCGAATATACTTTAATAAACGCAGTAGAAGAGGTCGGCAATCGTGAATCGCCAATGCATACGAAAAAAGCCTGCCGTTATTGTAGCAGACTCTACAACATTAGTGCTTACGGTATTTCTTATCGGGATCCCTTTTGTTATGAAATACAGAAGTGATGATTACCTTCTTCTTCTTTTCGTCTACGAAGTAAACAATCGTGTAAGGGTATCTTTTTAATGCAGTTTCCCTAAAAACATTGTATACATTTCTGAACCGGAAAGGATCTTTACAGATGGTGGCGATCATTTCTGCTACTTCCTTTACAAGGTTTTCTGCTGCCACTATACTCCTGTCTTTATACCATTCCACAGCCTCTTTATATTCCACCAATGCTACCGGATCATAGATATTCCGGTACTTCATTTCTTCTTTTTTGTTGTCAGCAATTTCCTGATCTGCTTGTTTGCATCTGCTGCGCTCACCATTTCTCCCCCGCTTTTATAATGGGTATGCCTGTTATCCAGTTCTTTTTTGAATTCATCGGTATACTCCCATTCTCCCTGGGTAATCTCATCTTCCAGTAATGTGAAAATGGCCTTCACTCTCTTTTCTTCAGCATTATCTATAAATTGATGAAGCTTTTGCCTGATAGCTGTTGTCCTCATAATTAAGCTCATTTTTAACAAATTTACGTTTTTAAATGACTATCCAAAATGGGGATATTCAGACAGAGTATACTACAGATTCTCAACCGACTGAGAGGAAAATTTACCAAAAGAAAGTATTATTGTATACTAATGGCCGGGGAATTACATTTCAACAGAACGAGGATTGCACCAACACCCAGTGGTTTCTTACACCTGGGCAATGTGTTGTCGTTTGTGATCACGGTAGCATGGGCACGGAAAACAGGGGCAAGCATCCTGCTGCGCATCGATGATCTTGACCGCGAAAGGTATCAACCCCGGTACGTGCAGGACATCTTTGATACGCTGTATTTCCTGGAGCTGCCCTGGGATGAAGGTCCACGCGACCTGACTGACTTTGAGCAGCACTATAGTCAGGTACACCGCCTGCCGCTTTACCAGGAAGCCTTACAGGTGTTGGGCAACCATGGGCCGGTATATACCTGCACCTGTTCGCGCTCCACAATACACGGTGTTACTACCAACAGCGCCTATCCCGGCACCTGCCGCAATAAATACTATCCGCTGGATACAGCACAGGCCAACTGGCGGTTGTATACGGGTGATAGCAAGCCGCTGGAGATACGGACATTGCCGCAGGGAACTATGACCACTACCCTACCGCCTTCTATGGAAGATTTTGTGGTACGCAAAAAAGATGGAATGCCGGCTTATCAACTTACCTCGATCGTAGATGACCTGCATTTTGGTGTGGACCTTATTGTACGAGGGGCCGACCTGTGGCCTTGCACGATCGCCCAGCATTACCTGGCCTCGCAACTACCTGCCAATAGTTTTCACCAAACAGCTTTCTTTCACCATGCGCTGCTGACGAATGCAGCTGGCGCTAAGCTGTCTAAGTCAGCGGGAGATACTTCCATTCAATCGCTCAGGAAAGGACATAATAATTCTTCTGCTATTTATGGTTTACTCAGCAGGACGCTTGGCCTTCAGGAACAAGCTCATAACTGGGAAACGCTGGCAGAACAATTGCCGGACATGCTGCATCAGCCCCATGGAATTAATGAGTAGTGGCTCCGGCCTTTGGCGGGACCTACCAGTTGGCTTTATCCTTTTTTACAGAATTAGTATTATATTGTCATTCAAACCGGGTGCCAAACGGTAACCTGCTGGCTTGAACGATTATAATCCTGGGTAACCACTTAAAAACACTGTTATGATCCTCACTATCCTGCTTTCGCTGATGGCTATTAGTTTCATTGCTCATGTATTGATGTTGTTTACCAGCTTTGGTGCTGGCGGCGTTAAGAAAAAACGCTACTTCCTATCACACCTCACGCTTTGGCTCACCGGGATATTTGGTTACGTGATCGCCTGGATCTATGCCGGAAAAGACGTATCTCCTGTTATCGATGTATTTGACACGC
This sequence comes from Paraflavitalea soli, assembly GCF_003555545.1. Taxonomy (GTDB): domain Bacteria; phylum Bacteroidota; class Bacteroidia; order Chitinophagales; family Chitinophagaceae; genus Paraflavitalea; species Paraflavitalea soli. The sequence continues at coordinate 4,221,326 of NZ_CP032157.1, forward strand.
CCTTTAAACAATTCCTGATCATCGTGCTGGCCTTTGCCTTATCGCTGATTGCGCACAGCATTGTAAGGATGTTTGTATTACCGCAATACAAGCGCGCATAAGCTGTTGACCATAACGGGAAGCCTACCAAAGTGTGTACATTTGTTGTACACATGAAAAAGCCAATAAAAGCCCTGCTCAAAAAGGGGCACTATAAGGTAAGCGGCAGCCTTTGGATCGAAGGCAATGGCACGCGCTTTTGGGGACCAGGGCCGGTAGAATTGCTGGAGCATATTGAAACAACAGGTTCTATCAACCAGGCGGCCAAACAGATGGGCATGTCCTACAAAAAAGCCTGGGAAATTGTAAACAGGCTCAACACGATGACCACCAGCCCGGTGGTGATCACGGCTACGGGGGGTGAGAAAGGGGGAGGTTCTTCCATTTCAGCGGAAGCAAAAGAAATGATCGCTTATCACCACCAGTTGCGCGAACGCTTCCAGGCCTTTCTGGAACAGGAGACGAAGGCGTTGGGAGACCAGCAGATGCATGCAACAAAGCGGTAGCCCCTATGGGGCATAATACACGTTCGATACGATCGCTTGCTACAAAGCGGTTATGTAAAGGGCTATGGGAATCTGGCAGAAGCGTTATATCTTTGAAAATATAACGCATTATACATGCGTACACCCTGATGAAGCGCCCCATTGTTTATACAGGATGCATTCTTTTTATGGTGGCCTGTTTGTCGGCCATGAGTGTCCACAGGCAAATGGCCAAACCATTGAAACCGGACTATCCCTCCTATTTCGGCAACCGGATATTTATTCCTGCAGATAACCCGCTGACGGAAGAAGGGGTGCAGCTAGGCAGGTTTTTATTTTATGAAACAAAGTTGTCGGCCAATAACCGTATTTCCTGTGCGCATTGTCACCAACAGGAACGTGCTTTTACAGATGGGCTGGCATTCAGCACGGGTGTAGATGGCACCTTAACAATGCGCAACAGCATGTCATTGGCCAACCTGTTGTGGATACGTAATTTCTTTTGGGATGGAAGGGCGCAGGGGCTTGAAGCACAGGCGCAGGTTCCGCTCACTGACACGCATGAAATGGGACAACCGCTGGCAACCGCTGCTGAAAAATTACAAAAGACTAAAAACTATCCCGCACTTTTCAGCAAGGCCTTTGGCACTCCGGTGATCACAGGCGATCGTATCCTCAAAGCGCTGGCACAGTTTGAGCGAACGCTGATCTCGGCCAACTCCACCTACGACCAATACCTGCGGGGCAGCTACCACCCTACAGCGGCTGAATTAAATGGTATCAACCTGTTTTTTACGAATCCCAACGCTGCCACCAATGTACGGGGAGCGGCCTGCGCACACTGTCATGGTGGTCCTAAAACATTCAGTGAACTGTTTCACAACAATGGGCTGGACAGTGTGCCGAAAGACGACGGACGGGCCACCATCACGGGCCAATCTATTGACAAAGGAAGGTTCAGGGTAGCCACGCTTCGGAATATAGCCCTTACGGCGCCCTATATGCACGATGGCCGCTTTACCACGCTGGAAGCAGTGGTGGATCATTACAATGAACACATTCAGCAAAGCCCTACGTTGAGTGTATTCCTGCAAAACAACCAGCCAGGCATGCGTGGCAGTCAGCTGGGCTTAACTGCTTCAGAGAAGAAAGACCTCATCGCCTTTCTTCATATGCTCACGGATTCTTCTTTCATCACTGATCAACGTTTTTCCAATCCTTTTAAATAACGAAATATGAAAACTGGCTGCCTTTATATAATACTGCTGCTTGTCTGCTTCTCTTTGCACACGGTACAGGCACAGGTAAAAGAAGCTCCCGCTTTTATAAAAGTAACGGGAGAAGTGAAAACACCCTTACAGCTTACGATGACGGACCTCACAAAGATGAAAGCGACTATGGCCACGCTGAAAGACCGGGATGGCATTGATCATAGGTATACAGGCATAGCAGTGCAGGATATTCTCAACCAGGCAGGCGTAACTACGGGTAAAGAGTTGCGCGGAGAAAACCTGTCGAAATACCTGCTGGTGCGTTGTGCAGACGGGTATGAAGTAGTGTTCTCGCTGGCCGAACTGGACTCTGCCTTTACGGACAGAACGGTGATCCTGGCGTATGAAGTGGACAGCAAACCGCTGGCAGCAGATAAAGGACCTTTCCGCCTGGTAGTACCGGGTGAAAAAAAGCCGGCCCGCAGCTGCATGCAGGTGGTTGAATTGGTGGTAAGGTTTGCGAAGGAATAAGGAACGGCAATCGGCAGTCGTGAATCGGCAATGCGTCCCGCGGAGCGGGACAAGTTATGCTTCGATAGCGGATTTCTCCCTGCGGTCGAAATGACAAGGAAGGGGAATCGAGATGACAAGGAAGGTAGAGGGTCGAGGATGACATGACTATTTTTCTTATATTTAGTATGCTAAAAAAGCAATGGATCCACCCTATTCTATCCGTAGAACGTATCGTTATTATTTTACTCCAAAGCTGAAATAATGAAGAAGATCACGTTCATCTACCTGCTCGTGTTGGCCGGTATTGTTTTTCTCCAATGTAATACGCCCTCTCCTGCAACGAATAAAAATGCTACGGATACTGCACACAATAGTCAAAATGCGCTGGATTGGGATGGCATTTACCGGGGAGTATTGCCCTGTGCAGATTGTCCGGGTATACAAACGACGATCTATCTGAACAGGGACCTGAGTTTCCTCAAAAAGACAAAATACCTGGGCAAGCCGGATACTGCCTTTGAGTTATCGGGCAAGTTTACCTGGAATACAGCAGGCAATACGATCACGCTCAATGATGCTGGCCAGGCAATCAGTTACCTGGTGGGAGAAAATACGCTTACACAGCTGGATATGAGTGGCTCAAAGATCACGGGGAACTTAGCCCCCAATTATATCCTGAGCAAATCAAATTTTGCCATCCTGGAAAGGTATTGGAAGCTGGTAGAACTGAATGGCAAACCAGTACTGGTAGACAGCACTTTCATTAAGGAACCGCATATCGTGCTAAAAGATGCAGGTAACCGGATCACAGGCAATGGCGGGTGCAACGGATTTTCAGGCACCTTTGAGGTAGGGCCGCTTAACGGCATCACCTTCTCTAAAATGGTCTCTACGGAAATAGCCTGCCCGCAGCTGGACCTGGAATCACAATTCCTGAATGCCTTGCAATTGGCGGATAACTTCACGATCTCGGCCGACAATCTCGTATTGAACAAGGCGCGGATGGCTCCGTTAGCCAGGTTTAAATCAGTCTCTCATGCACAATAGGACAATGGGCTTGTAAAAGTTTCTTAATTTAGTTTACCACCAGCCAATTAAATTATGAAAATAGCCACCTATAATGTGAATGGAGTGAACGGCAGATTACCGGTATTGCTTCGCTGGCTCGAGGAATCAGCACCTGATGTAGTGTGTCTGCAGGAACTCAAAGCACCACAAGAGAAATTTCCGGAGCAGGCCATCAAAGATGCAGGCTATCACGCCATCTGGCATGGACAAAAGAGTTGGAATGGTGTCGCCATCCTGGCCCGCCATGAGCTACCCAAAGAAATAACCAGGGTGCTTCCCGGTGACGCGGAAGACAGTCATAGCCGGTATATCGAGGCTACTGTCAATGGTATTGTAGTTGGCTGTTTGTATCTTCCCAATGGCAACCCTGCGCCGGGGCCCAAGTTTGATTATAAGCTCAGCTGGTTTGAACGTTTGGCTGTTCATGCCAAAACGCTACTGGCGCAAAAGAAACCCGTAGTACTGGCGGGAGATTACAATGTGATGCCTACGGAACTGGATGTTTATAAGCCAGAACGCTGGGTGGATGATGCACTGTTCAGACCGGAAACGAGGGCGGCATTTGCAAAACTGGCGGCGCAAGGGTGGACAGATGCCTTACGCACGCTTCACCCCAATGAGAAGATCTATACTTTTTGGGATTATTTCCGGAATGCTTACGGCCGTGATGCGGGCTTACGTATTGATCATTTCTTATTAAGTCCACAAATAGCCGGCAAACTGAAAGCGGCCGGTGTAGACCGTCATGTACGGGGATGGGAAAAAACAAGTGATCACGCGCCTGTTTGGATTGAAATTTCATGAACAGCAAATTGGAAAATTACTACCTCAGTAAACCTGAGCCTTACCAGGGTTGCCTGCTGGCACTTTGCCAACTCATATTAAGCACGAACCCGTCCATTGTTCACGAGCGTAAATTCCAGATACCCTTCTTTACCTACAAAGGCAAAAAACTTGGCTACCTGTGGCTCAACAGGAAAAAACTCATGCTGGGGTTATGCCTTGACAAAAGTTTGCAGGATGTAGTGCCTGGCATCAAACCCAAAGACCAGTATGAATCTTTTCAAATTGATCCGGAGGAAGACCTGCCGGTGGAGTTGATCACAGAAAGGTTACACTACTACCTGGAACGAATAGACCAGGCAAAATAGCTCAGCGCTGGGTGATCTTCTTTTTATGCATAGCTCCCCATTCCTGAAGGGACCTGACAATATGGTGTAGGGTATCGGCATATTCTGTACGTTCGTACTCCACGGATACGACAGCAGTTGATGGATCAACCAGCCGCTTAACAAATCCATTTAACTCGAGGTCTTTCAACTCGGCGGACAATACCCGGGCAGAGATACCCTTCAATATCCTTTGTAATTCATTGAATCTTTTCTTTCCATCGGCCAATGCAATGATGATCCTTAATTTCCATTTGCCGCCAATTACATACATCGCATCGTCTACCGCATCGAGCGCTTCCATGCATTTGCCACTATTAAGATGAGCCTGAAGAGTTTCCATAATCTGTGATTGAGGTGGTATCCTACAGGTTACCACTATCCTTGCAGTAACCTTGCGTTTTCGATCAGCAAATGTACATAGCTTGCACCATCAAACCTGCGCAGGAATGAGCATGTCGTTATAGCATTTCCTAACTTCTTTACATACAATACAATGAAGAACATCTTGCATGTCACCTCCAGCCCAAGAGGTGAACATTCCCATAGCATCAGGTTGGCCAACCGCATTATCGACCGGCTTACCGCCCGTTATCCCGGCAGCAATGTACATATCAACGATACGGTTGCAAAAAATTATATTCACCTCAATGCTATCCACCCGGTAGCGTACAAAACGCCGGAGTCGGAACATTCACCCGAACAAAAAGAAACTTTGTACAGCTCGGACCTGGCAGTAAAAGAATTGATACAGGCTGATATTATTGTTATCAGTATCGCCTTGTATAATTTTAACATTCCATCTGCACTCAAGGCCTGGATAGATCACGTAGTGCGGGCAGGCAAAACATTCAGCTACCAAAGCGGGCAAGCAGAAGGCCTGCTCAAAGGGAAGAAAGTATACCTCGCCATTGCTTCCAATGGGGTTTATTCGGATGGCCCCATGAAGCCTTATGATTTTGGGGAGCCTTATCTGCGGTTTATTCTTTCCTTTATGGGGCTTACAGATATTACTACCTACAGGGTGGAAGGAGCTGGCATTCCGGGGATTATGGAAACGGCCCTGGAGAAAGGATTGGAGAGCGTGGCAGTATAATTGCTATCTTGCAGGGTCTTTCGGCTTTGACCGAAGGACCCTTTATTTAAGCAGGATATGTATTTTACCAGCCTTCCAGATCATACCAGGCCAGGATTTGATGAAGCCTTGCATTTCAGCAAATTCAGGAAACACAATATCATCTTCAATGCCTTCAGCAGCAATAGTCATTGTGATGATCATGTGGGTTGTCTTTCCTTTAAGACGCTGCTCACCGGCGAAGAATGGTATGGCATCAACAATTACCGGCTTGCGGTAAGGCCAGGGCAATTCCTGATCCTGAATGATGAGCAAAATTATTCCTGCAGTATTAATAATGGCGAGAAAGCAAAGGTACTCTCGGTCTTCTTCAAAAAGGAATTCGCCACTGCGGTATTCCAGGATACGCTGAACAGTGAAGAAACGTTGCTGGATAATCCTTTCAACGATGATGGCAAAACGCTTGAATTCTTTCAGACGCTCAACGATATAACGCCCGCATTGCAACAGCAGTTGATGGGCCTCATTGCTGCGCTGGACAGCAGTGGATATTCCGAAAATATGGTAGATGAGTACCTGGTCTTTTTATTACGCTACCTGATCCACACACAGAAAGCCGCGTCAAAGCAGGTTAAGAACGTACATGCCCTTAAAGCCAATACAAGGACGGAGGTATACAAACGACTATGCATTGCACGGGACATTTTGCACTCTTCCTATATGGACAATCCCGACCTGCCTGCGATCAGTGCGCTCGCCTGCCTGTCTGTGCCCCAATTGGTAAGGCAGTTCAAAGCAGTTTTTCATACCACACCACATCAATACCTTACGCGTATCAAGCTCGAACGGGCTGCTGAATTATTAAAGCATACAGATAAACCGGTACATGAAATCACCTGGTTATGCGGGTTTGAGAATGTCAGCGCATTTTGCCGGGCATTCAAATCAGCCTTTGGGATACAGCCGCTTAGCTTTAGAAAAAAAGGCGACCAGCTATAGCAAACATAAACGCCAAAAGCCGGGGCTTTATACCCACTTCCCTATTGTCTGCCTCACCCCTCAAACTGTCCACTTCAAGGTTTTTCACTTACCCAGCTCCCCGGGATCAAACATCTTTGTGCCATCAAATAATACAAAACAAATAATATCATGAGCACAAAATCAACAAAAGCAATTTACTGGGCAGGGGTAGTATTAACCTCCTTATGGTTTGGCACAAGCGGCGTTTGTGAATTGACCAGGAATGCACTAGTATGGGACATCACACTACAATTGGGATATCCTGCGCACTTTATTTATATCCTCGGGGTGGCCAAACTGGCAGGGGTAGCAGTATTGTTAACACCCAACAGGTTACTTCGTTTAAAGGAATGGGTCTTCGCAGGGGTATTCTTCGACATCAGTTTTGCCTTCTTCTCCAAACTGGCGGTGCTTGGCTTTGCCGCTACGCTCGATGCTATAATTGCCTTTGCGATGGTAGCAGTAACCTATACGATGTTCCGGAGATTATATACTGGCACCTATGCCACTGTTGGTTTTCAAAGCGATCGTCGTTTCTCCAATCAATAACCAGCCTATCTTTGCGAATCATTACAACTTAAAAAATAAAATAAGATGAAACCTATTAATAATACCGACCGCAGTCGCTTTTTGAGCGCTGCCGCCTTCACCCTCGCCACTACTTTTCTGGGTAGCACTCCATCTGCAGAAGCGCAGACATCCTTTGACCAGATCAAACAGGTGAAAACAGGATTACTCGACATTGGTTATGCAGAAGCCGGTCCGGCAGATGGTGAGCCTGTTATTCTATTGCATGGCTGGCCTTACGATATTTACAGTTACAAGGAAGTATCAGGTTTGCTGGCCGCCAAAGGATACCATGTGCTGGTTCCCTACTTGCGTGGCTATGGTACTACGAAGTTCCTCAAGGCCTCCACACCTCGCAACGGACAGCAAGCTGCATTAGCAGTGGATGTGATCGATTTCATGGATGCGCTGAAAATTAAAACAGCGATTATTGGCGGTTTTGATTGGGGTGCCCGTACAGCGGATATCGTGGCAGCTTTGTGGCCAGAACGTACAAAAGCGCTGGTGTCTGTGAGTGGTTACCTGATCGGCAGTCAGCAAGCCAACAAAGCCCCATTGCCGCCCAAAGCAGAATTGTCCTGGTGGTACCAGTATTATTTTGCCACCGAACGTGGTCGCCTGGGCTATGAAGCCAACCGCCGGGATTTCGCCAAACTGATCTGGCAAACAGCCTCACCGGAATGGCATTTCAACGACGCGGAGTTTGCACAGTCTGCTGCGGCTTTTGACAATCCGGATCACGTAGCCATTGTTATCGATAATTACCGCTGGCGCCTGGGCCTGGTAAAAGGGGAAGCTAAATATGAAGCGCTGGAAAAGAAGCTCGCTACAGGACCGGTTATTACGGTGCCAACTGTTACGCTCGAAGGAGATGCCAACGGCGCTCCGCATCCTGCACCCGCAGCTTACGCAGCCAAGTTCACCGGCAAGTACGCACACCACACTTTAACAGGAGGGGTTGGCCACAATCTGCCGCAGGAAGCGCCGCAGGCCTTCGCCGATGCCATTGTGGAAGCTGCTGGTTATGCCAAATAATGGTTTATTTATTCCGGTCGCTACTGAAGGAATCCCTGAACATCTTCCATCCGTTCGGGGTTTTCTTCCATAGCACCAGGAATTTTCCATCATTGATCACCTTATTGTTGACATCAAAGGTGCGCCAGAATCCTACTTCGGTAACATACTCCACGGCATCGCCAAACACATCGATCGTAATAAACTTACCATTTCTAAGACCCGCTTTATAGTAGGCCATTTTATACAACTCGAGGGGCGCATCCACCCCACAAAGCGCGGGAGCATTCGCCGGCATGATCCAGCAGTCCTTTGCATACCGGTCGATCAGTATGGAAGAATCTCCTTTAACAAAAGCCTGGAAATAAAGGCATTGCTCGCTGCTATTTCCTTTTTAGCAGTTTCCAGGTTGGCATTGTTTGTTTCCTGCGCCTGGCCATTAAAAAGCAGCATCAACAGCAATACGATTTGTAAGAATTGGACTGATTTGCTGGATTATTTTTGGCTGTAGGGAGGAGGCAATGGGGGATTGTTAACAAAGGGAGAAGATTTCTCACTCCGCTGCGCTGCGTTCGAAATGACAGCCAAGGGTATTGGCGCTGCATTCGAAATGACAGAACGTGAGTCGGCAGTCGACAGTCGGCAGTCGGCAATGCGTTTGCTTCGATAGCGGATTTCTCACTCCGCTGCGCTGCGTTCGAAATGACAAAAAAGGGAGATTACTGCTTGCAGGCCAGTATTTTGTTGGAAATAAGCAATTTGTCAGCTGTTGATTTGGTAAGTTCCAGCGCCATTTTAAAATGGGAGATGGCTTTGGCGTTGTCAATGCCGGTGTAGAGCTCTCCCAACAGGGAATGGTATAAATGATTACCGGCAAGGCCTATCTTTTCCGCTTCTATGATCGCCTCTTTTTTGCCGTTTGCCTTGGCCAGTGCAAAGGTTCTGTTTAAAGCGGCAATGGGGGAATATTCAATCAATAGCAGCTGATTATATAGCTGTAAAATATTTTCCCATTTTTCCTGGGTATCGGCTTTGATGGTATGCCAGTAAGCGATGCCAGCTTCCAAATGGTATTTTGATATCCTGGTGCCCTGCGAGGCCTGGTTTAAGAAACATTCTCCTTTGGCAATCAATTCCTGGTTCCACAGATCGGTGTCCTGATCCTGGTACAGGATTATTTCTCCCTGTTGATTGTGTCTTGCGTTGAACCTCGACGCATGAAAGCACATCAAAGACAGCAAGGCATTGACAAAGGGGGTATTGGTTTGCTCGTTTTCGACCAGCAGGTAGGTCAGCCTCATGGCTTCCAGGCAAATATCCTCCCGCAGGGTAATATCCTGGCTGGAAGAATAATACCCTTCATTAAACAGCAGGTACAACACCATCAAAACGGTAGACAGCCGGTCGTCTATTTCGGATAAGGTAGGCTGCTCTATCCTGATCTTTTCCGTCCGCAGCTTTTCTTTGGCGCGTTGCAGGCGTTTGTAAATAACTGTTTTGTTTGTCAAAAAAGCATGGGCAATTTCATCAATACCAAATCCGCAAAGCAGGTTCAGGGCCAATCCAATTCTCGCTTCTGCCGGATTACAGGGATGGCAAACAACAAACATCATGGCGAGTTGGCTATCATTAATATTTTTGACAGACAGATCAATCTCTATTGCTTCGGAAGCTGTTGCCGTATAGCTTATTTCTTTTGCAATATGCTGTGCAAAAAGGGAGTGACGCTTCAGATAGTCTTTGGTCTTATTTTTCGCTACCAGGTAAAGCCAGGCTGCCGGGTTTTCGGGTAATCCTTTTAAGCCCCATAATTCAGAAGCAACCAGGAAGGTGTCGCTTACAATGTCTTCGGCAATTTCAATATGTTCAATGCCAAATAATTTACAGAGTACAGAAACGATCTTCCTGTACTCTGTTCTGAATAAATGTGGAATAAGCTCTCTTTGTTCCATAGCAAGCTATCAAGGTACAATGGGGCTGATCTCCCTGATCTCTACATTTCCGCCAATGGCCAAAATGGGGCAACCTTTAGCCAGTTCTGTTGCTACCTCCATGGAATCGGCTTTCACGATGCTGTACCCAATAATACATTCTTTAATTTCTGTGTAAGGGCCGTCGGCAATTACATTGTCGGCTTTCAGTACTTTGCCGTCGGGTACCAGCCTGTTGCCCCGGTCGGTCAATTTATTTTGGGCAGCAATACCACCTATCCAGTCCATCCACCGCTTTGTATTGGCTTGCATTTCCGTGGGAGAGGCGGGCTTAGGCATTGTATTATAATCTGTTCTGTATACCAATAAGAAATCTTTCATGTTGTTTGCAATTTTTAGTTATTAAAAACTAATGACGATCGGGTTGACTGGATTGGACAAGCTTTAGGGAATATTTCTCTCCCAGCCCTCCCTTTTTTTGCGCAATCGATTGGCTTCCATCCATGGCCGGTCCGGACCTAACTTCATCCTAAACATAAACAATTTCAGCATGACAAATTCTACCAGCAACCGGAATGCCATGGTAATGATCGGCATCCTGTTTTTTGTATTTGGCTTTGTAACCTGGCTCAATGGTACGCTGATACCCTTCCTGAAGCTGGTTTGTCAGCTGGAAACGGTGACGGAGGCCTTTTTCGTCACTTTCGCATTCTACATGGCCTATTTCTTCCTCGCCATCCCTTCGGCAAGGATATTACAATCTACGGGGTTTAAAAACGGTATGGCGCTCGGTCTGCTCATCATGGCCATTGGATCATTGGTATTCATTCCGGCCGCACATAACAGGAGCTTTGCCTTATTCCTCACGGGGCTCTTTATACAGGGTACGGGCTTATCCCTGCTACAAACGGCTTCCAATCCATACATTAGTATTATTGGTCCCAACGAGAGTGCGGCACAGCGCATCAGCATCATGGGCATCTGCAACAAAGGCGCGGGAGCGCTCAGTCCCCTGATACTGGGCGCCCTGATCCTCAGGGATGCCGGTACTTTGGAAAAGGAGATCACGGATACGACCGGTGTTGCCGCCAAAGAGGTGCTCCTGAACGAGTTGGCGGGCCGGGTCATCATGCCTTACCTGGTAATGGCTGCCATACTGGTTGTATTGGCGGTGCTTATAAAACGAAGCAGCCTGCCGGAAATAGATACAGCAGCCATGAGTGATGATGCTGCTACGACCTCAGGCAGGGAACAGAAAACTATTTTCCAATTCCCCCATTTGTGGCTGGGTGTACTTTGTCTTTTCTTGTATGTAGGGGTGGAAGTAATGGCCGGCGACGCCATTGGGATATTTGGTCAAAGCGCCGGCATCAGCCTCGAAACCACCCGCTATTTTACGACCTTTACGCTCATCGCCATGCTGGTGGGTTATGTGATCGGCATCTTTACCATTCCGCGCTATATCAGCCAGCAAAATGCGCTCAAGCTCTCGGCCATCTCAGGTATACTGTTCAGCATTGGTATCTATTTGAGTAGTGGTTATATGGCCATCGTTTTTATCGCATTACTGGGCTTGTCCAACGCACTGATGTGGCCCGCCATTTTTCCGCTGGCGATCAAAGGACTGGGCAGGCATACGCAAATGGGTTCTGCCCTGCTGGTGATGGGCATTGCCGGTGGCGCCATCCTTCCGCTACTGTATGGACTACTGAAAGACAAATGGCAGCTTCCCAATGCAGCAGCCTTCACGCTCTGTACCTTGCCTTGCTACCTGTACATCTGCTATTATGCGATCAAGGGACATAAGGCCCGTACACGGCATCTCTGAAACTTTTATGGAGCTTCACTTTGTCGAAAGGAACCAATTGGGTAAATAGTACAGCGGTAAGCTCGTTTACAGGATCGATCCAAAACATGGTACTGGCAGCGCCATCCCAGAAATACTCGCCTACGATGCCATTGTTCTCGGCAGCATTGGCAGGGGGCTGGGTACGCACCGCGAAATCAATACCAAATCCTACGCGGCCTTTGCTGGGCAGCCACATGCGTTTTGAAACGGTGTCGGACAATTGGTTGGTAGCCATTAATTGCACTGTTGCTGGTTTTAAGATACGCGTTTTACCAAATGCTCCTTTGTTCACCAGCATTTGTATAAACTTCATATAATCGTCCAGGGTAGTCGTGAGGCCCCATCCACCAGGCTTTAATGCCTGTTCTTTTGTATTGAAGAAATTAGCTTGTTCATCCGGCACCCGGGTCAATACACCTGCATCGCTGCGGTTATACAGGGCGGCAAAGCGCTTCCTGTCTGCTTCCGGTACGAGGTAATGTGTATTGACCATTTTCAACGGATCAAAAATGGTTTCCTGCAGGTATTGATCAAAAGGTTTGCCTGAGATCCGTTCTACCACATAAGCCTGCACATCTACGCTGATGCCATAAGCCCATTGGTCGCCCGGATGAAATTCCAATGGCAGGCTGGCGAGTCTTGTGGCCATTTCAGTCAATGTATTGGCAGGGTTTGTAACATCTGCCTTTTTTACCAGGGCCGCTAATGCAGGGATATCATTACCGGCAAACCCGGCCGTATGGCGTGTAAGATCACGAATGGTAATGGGGCGTTTGGCCGGCTCCAGGATGAGGTTGCCGCTGGCATCTACTCCTTTGTACACTTTCATATTCGCAAACTCTGGCGCGTATTTGGAAAGGGGATCATCGAGTTGGAAAGCACCTTTTTCATACAAGGTCATGAGTGCTACGCCGGTTACGGGTTTGGTCATGGAGAAGATGCGTACAATGGTGTTGCGATCCATGGGCAATTTTGCTTCCCGATCGGCATAACCAAAAGCATTGTAGTATACTTCTTTTCCCTTCTCAAAGATCAACGCAGATACACCGGCTATCTTTCCTGAATCAGGAAAGCTTTTCAAGGTGGCGTCAATACGGCTTTTTACGGCTGCATTGATGATGGGAGGAGGTATGTGATGATCAGCAGGAGTAGGAAACCAGGTAAATGCACTGGCGATAAGGAGCACAGGCAATATGGCAAGGATAGGTTTACGCATCGTTGTATGTTTAATATTGCTTCGGGGCGATAGCGCCCCTTTGAAGTTAAACATTTCAACTGATTTTTCGCAAATGCCTCCTGCAATCAGGCCTTAACTGGTATCAAGTGTTAATGATTTCTCGGGAAGAATACCCTTAGGGACAGCAACAATACATAGGGTACCATGGCCACGAAAAATGAGACAAATTGACCATTGCGTTTATTGGGATCGTTGTTCCCGGACTTTTCATACTGATTGCAGATCTTCTCATCATAGCTGTTGATGATGAAAATATAATAAAAGAGCATGGCAGTGATCACATATACTGATACAGCAAAGGACATGGCCAGAGAGGGGGTAGAGAACCAGGCACGCCGTACCAATCGTAAAAAAACAGCCTGTATCAACAGTATCCATCCGCCGGCGGAAAAAGATACAATATACATAGCCTGCAATCGTGCAGAAAGGCTGGTCATGCTATAACTACGTTCCTGACAGTAGCTGTATATATTAAAATAAACATACGCTAATCTTTTCACGGGTAGGGATTTGTAGGGTTATCGGACGCACGGTCTTATAAAACGTTTTTTAGCGCCCAACAGGTATGCAATCGGGCAAAATATAACATTCCCAATGGTGGACTTTTTCCCACTTATTTCAGTAGAAATACGGCCTTTAAAACAAAGCAAAATCGACCCTTTAAACAAAGTCGAGGGAGTTGCCCCGCTCTACTTTTGTGCTAACAAAAACAAATTACTATGTCACAGAACAATTATCAGGGCGCGTTGCAACAACCGCTACAATCGGGATTTACTGCTGCCTCCACCACAAGCGATGTGACCAAAGGCATCGACCTAAGCGGAAAGATCGCCATCGTTACAGGCGGCAATGCAGGTATTGGTTTGGAAACTACCAAAACACTTGCAGCTGCAGGAGCCACTGTTATAGTGCCTGCAAGGGATATTGAAAAAGCAAAGAAAAATCTACAGGGTATTGACAATGTAGAGTTGGAAACATTAGACCTGATTGATCCTGCCTCCATTGATGCATTTGCACAAAAGTTTCTGGCATCGGGCAGGCCGCTTCATATGCTCATCAACAATGCGGGCATCATGTGGGTGCCCTTGCGCAGGGATAGCCGGGGTATTGAATCACAATTAGCCACCAATTACTTAGCGCAGTTTCACCTCACTGCCAGGTTATGGCCTGCTTTGAAAAAAGCAAGAGGCGCCAGGGTCATCAATGTATCTTCTTTCGGCCATCAGTTTGCCCCATTCAATTTCGATGATCCTAATTTTCTTGACCGGGAATACGAAACCTTACAAGCCTATGGTCAATCCAAAACGGCCAGCAATTTGATGGCTGTTGAATTAGACCATATAGGGAGGCCTTTTCAGGTTCGCGCTTATTCTCTCCATCCCGGATCGATCCACGGTACTGATCTGGCCAGGGAAGCACCGCTGGAATTGTTTCAGCAATTGGGTTACTGCGATGACGCCGGCAATATTTTACCCGAAGTAATAGCCAATCTCAAAACGATCCCCCAGGGTGCAGCTACCACTGTTTGGTGCGCCACCAGCCCGCTACTCAACAATATAGGAGGTGTGTATTGCGAAGATGTAAATATTGCAACATTGTCTCCTGCACCTACCGGCCATATTGATGATGCACAGACATCAAGCGGGGTACAACTTTATTCATTGGATGAAACAAATGCAAAGCGGCTCTGGAAGTTAAGTGAGCAATTGACAGGAGTAACCTTCCAGGCCAATTAAATCAACTAAATTCGTATGGAGTATGGAATACCAGGCTAAATATATAACGGAGGATATTAAGCTGTCCTGCTATGAGGACAAACTCTTTAAGTCGGAGATCATGTTCGAGCAGCATATGCTGGTTTGGTTCATTTCCGGGGAAACAAAAATTGTACAGGCAGAAGGCACTTACCTGTTTAAAAAAGGAGATATCTTTTTAATTCCCCGGAACCAGCTGGCTACGATCATCAATTACCCCAAAGACGGACAGCCACATAAAACGGTGGTCATGCATTTGTCTACGCAACGGCTACGGGAATTTTATGCCAACCTGGGGGTGATGCCCAAAACGCCTGGCGCACAAAAGATACGCAGCTTCAGCAACCACCCCTTGTTGGAAAGCTGCCTGGCTTCACTGATCCCCTATTTTGAGATGAAAGACCTGCCGGCCAATATTGCGTCGCTGAAAATTACGGAAGCGATCAGTATTCTCAGGGCGATTGATAAAGATATAGATGAGGTGTTGGCCAACTTTGATGAACCGGGCAAGATCGACCTGGCCACGTATATGGAAAAGAACTTCATGTTCAATATGCCTATGGAGAAATTCGGTTACCTCACAGGAAGAAGCCTCACCACTTTCAAACGTGATTTCAAAAAAGCATTCAACACCACACCGCAAAAATGGCTTACGCAAAAGCGGCTTGAACTGGCGCATTACCAGTTTGTGGAGAAACATAAGAAACCCCTGGATGTTTGCTATGAAGTGGGATTTGAGAACCTCTCCCATTTTTCCTATGCTTTTAAAAAGCAGTTTGGCTATGCGCCAACGGCTTTGCTGGAAGGCAAGGCAAGAAACTGATCCATCCTGTCTTTGCTTATAACTTCACGCGTTGTCCACTGCCGGCAGACTTGTAGATAGCCTCTACGATGCGGATATCACGCAGGCCTTCTTCTCCGGGCGCTATCATGGGTTTGCCCTGCATAATGGCCATTGCATCTTCATCCATTTGGGTGGCCTGCTGAAAAGGTACCTGGTAAGGATGATTGATCTCTCCCAGGGGGCTGCTGCCTTTTTGCCCGTTATAGGCAGAATATGGATTCACTTTAATAATCCCTTTTTCGCAGGTGATATCGATGAAGTTGATGTTTTCACCAAAGCTCGTTTTGATATCTGCTATCACTCCGCCGGGAAACTCGAGTTTGGCTACGGTAGTTTCATCGAGGCCGTTCTTGTATATTTCCGGCCGGGTGGTAGAGGTAGTGGCCGACACAATGGCGATGGGTTCCATGCCCGTACCCAGGCGTGCTCCCTGGATGGCATACACACCCATATCGTACAATACACCGCCGCCCATTTCTTTTTTCTGCTTCCAGTGGTCTGTACGGTTATCGCGGTAGCCGGCCGCACAGTTTACAGCTTTCACCTTGCCCAGGGATTGTTGCTTAATGATACTGCGCCATTCTTTTGTATTGGGTTCGTGCTGTAAACGGTAGCCGATGGCCAGTGACCGTTTGTTCTTACGGCAGGCATCGATCATTTCCTGGCATTCTTTTTCATTGATGGCCATGGGCTTTTCGCACCAAACATGCTTGCCGGCGTTGGCGGCCCTGATCACATATTCCTTGTGCATGGATGGCGGCAATACTACATACACCACATCAATATCGGGGTTATTGGCAATGCTATCGAAGTTCTGATAGTTGTAGATATTCTTATCGGGAATATTGTATTTCTTCTTCCAGGCTTCTGCTTTGGCAGGAGTGCCTGTAACAATACCGGCGAGGTAACAGTTTTTGGTTTGCTGTAAAGCAGGCGCCAGCAGGTCGGTACTATAATAGCCGAGGCCAACAAGTGCAATACCAAGCCGGTCTTTTTTCCGCGGGCCGGAGAATAAGGAGCCAGGTGATAAGAGAATAATGCCGCTGCCGGCCACTATTTTTTTGAGCGCGTTTCTGCGTGATGGTGAATACATGGCAAATGGTTTTGTAAGTGATGAGCAATCTACAGAAGGGTAGCCCCTTACAGTAAATTTAACACATTTGCCTGGCAAGGCCAGTGGAAACCCCTGGCTGGTTGGTCAAGGCGTCTCAATTATACCGGAAAGGCATGCCCTAGGATAAATGCCGGGCTATTACAGCCGGATCAATAGCATGGTGTGAGGTAGTATAAACCACCTGTTTGTCTTTCAGCAGGATGATCTGGGGCGACTGGTGAGTAACCTGCAGCTCCTGGGATATGAGGTTGGAGACAGGACGGAAAGCCAATAAATCGAGGTAATGAAAATCTGCCTTTCCTTCTATCAAGCCAAAACCGCTCTGCAATTTATGCTTTGCATGGGCGCTAATACCGCAGGTGAGGCTGTCTTTGAAGATAATCTGTGGCCGCTCGGTGGAATTTTCCAAAAGGGTGTAAAAGTCTTCCTTTTCTGTTACGCTATTCCAATTATTCATGGTGCAAAGGTACACAATTAGATCCGATGGTGCACCATTGGCTGCTGGGCCCCACCCTCCCCGAGCTTTTACAGGCGCCTGACCAAACAACTTCCTTTATTCGTTATAAAACAATTGGTTATAAAGTAAAAGCAAGCGGCTACCCACCGTTGCCGCCTGCTTTTACATCGATCGCCGGACTATTGTAATGTAACTTTAACAATATTGCTGATAGCAGGAAGGGTGGTAAATCCATTCGGATTGGGCACCATCTCAATCGGTTTGCTTTCATTGAGCGGCGTACCTGCCAGGTTGAATTGGGTAATGCCTGCACCGGGATACTGGTTGATGGCAGTGCCATTGTCATATAACCCGATCGTGGAGGAGAGATCTCCTGGCTGGGTAGCATCCCAACCATTGCCACTACTGGCAAAGAACCAGTCATTGGAGAAACCATACATAGTAGCAATGGCGATCCTGTCGCCCTTAGTGGCGGTGATCATTTGCGATACCTTACCGCCGGCAGCCTCTCCGCTCCGGGGAAGCAACACCGTGGTGGTGGCCTCTTTGAGGACATATACAGCCTTTACGCCTGCCTTTGTTTTCAAAGCTGCCGCCAGGATATCTGCGTTGCCTTTTTGCGCCAGTTCCTTCAAACCTTCTCCACGGTCTTTTTCACCTGTCTGATAGAAAGGGTTCTGCTGGCCATTGTACACGACCACCAGTACGGGCGACAGAGGGGTAAATATGCCTGTTTTCCCTGTCAGGTAAGTGCTCAAAACTGAATTATCGCCCATTTCTGCAATATTCGTCAAACCGTTGGCCGTTGGTTTTCCTGCACTGTATACAGGCTCGGGCAACAGCAAATTGCCGCCAGCCACATAAGATATAGCCCATACACCCGGACTGAAAGGTGTTTCATTGGCGGTGCCGCCGGAGTTATTCGAGATTGTTAGCGTAAAGACTGAATTGCCATTGTAAGCAAGGGATAATTTCATCAATTGCGAAGCGGGCAGGTACGAGTGACCATAATCATCCATTCCGTTTACCTCTTTGATGTTCTTAGTCGCAGCTTCTGCAATACCCGGATGGACCACGGATGCACCGGGCAACTGATTCACCCGCGTGCCATTATCCCATAATTTTACCTGGGACGACACATCGCCCGTAATCGGCGTTCCATCATCCATGTATAATTTGATACCCGGATTTTCGGGTGCAAAGAAGAGATCATTGCTCCAGCCATACATGGTGGCAAAACTCAGGCGCTGGTTTTTGGCAGCTGAAAAACTGATCGTAGTGGATTGGCCGGGCAGGATCACAGGCGGTGTGCCCGTTCCCTTAAAAGTGCCCGATTCTACCAGGGGCCTGCTGTCCAACACGTTTTCAATGCTGATGGTACCGGCATGCATGGCCGGATCATCGTCTTTGTGGCAGGATGCCAACAACAATATGGCTGAAAGTAAACTGCATGAAGTGAATAAGTTGCGTTTCATTTGTATTTCATTTTGATCACACAAACCAACAGAAACGGTATCCCAAAGTCATGGCAGAATTGTAACAAAAGTATCACAGTGCGCATCCCTTCATTTTATTCAGCAACTTTGCTCATTACCTTATGCATAGTAAAACTGTTTTGATCATAGAAGATGATCCCAACATTGTGGAGCTGCTCAAAATTCATCTCCACGACCTGGGCTGTAAAGTGATGGCTGAAACCAATGGCCTGAAAGGCCTATCCCTTGCCCGGGAGGAACGCTTTGACCTCATCATCCTCGATATCATGCTACCCGACCTCAATGGCATGGAAATATGCCGGAAAATAAGGCAGGCCGATCGCCACACACCAATATTGATGCTCACTGCCAGATCTGAAGAGATCGACAAAGTAATGGGGCTCGAAACAGGCGCCGACGACTACCTCACCAAGCCCTTCAGTCTAAGGGAATTTATCGCCCGCGTAAAGGTCATTTTCCGTAGAAACGAAGAGCAGTCAACTGTACAGGACGGTGTGGCCCTTTCGGCTGTCATCAGTTACGGCGGACTGGCAATTGACCTCGACAAAAGAAGGGTCACGCTGCATGATGCACGGATAGACCTCTCTCCCAGGGAGTTTGATCTCATCACTTTGCTGGCTTCCAATCCCGGCAAAAGCTACAGCCGCAAACGCTTGCTCAACCTGGTATGGGGATATGATTTTGAAGGGTATGAACATACTGTCAACAGCCATATCAACCGGCTGCGTGCGAAGATTGAGGCGGATGTGTCGAACCCACAATTTATTTTAACCACCTGGGGCGTAGGCTACAGGTTTAATGAAGAATTATAACCATGTCGGTAAGAACCATCAAAGGCAACCTGCTCTTCTGGAAAATTGCAGCCGTATTTACCGGGCTGCTGATCGTTTTGGGGATCATATTTGTGATCATCGCTTCGAGGTTCTCCGGTTCTTATTATATGACTGCGCATCAGGAGTTGTATGGGGATATTGCCCGGCACCTGGCCACCTTCACACAACCCTTTAAAAATGGCAAGCCCGATACTACCGTCACACACGACATTATTCACTCTACCATGGTGGCCAATCCAAGTGTGGAAGTTTACCTGCTCGACACCAATGGCGTTATCAAAGACTATGTGGTGCCCGATACTACCGTACAGATACACCAGGTAGATATAGCAAAAGTAAAAGCCTGGCTGGCAGCAGCCAATAGCCAACGGCCACTGGGTGATAATCCGAAGCAACCCGATGAACCCAGCATTTTCTCCGCAGCACCGGTATTTGAGCAAGGCCGGCTGGTCGGCTATGTATACGCGGTGCTGGCCAGTGAAAAACAAAAGGCCATCCTGCAATCACTCAGCAGCCACCTGCAAATGCGGCTGTCGGGCTATATGTTCTTTGCTGCGCTCATCATCGCATTTATGGTAGGTATCATCACCTTTTTCCTGATCACCGATAGTATCTGCCGTATTGCAGCAGTTGTAAAACGGTTCAAAGAAGGCGATTATACAGCCCGCATTGACGGTTATGCCAAAGGCAATCTTGGTATGCTTACTGCTACCTTCAACGAAATGGCCGACGAGATCGTGAGCAATATGGACAAGATCTCTGCCACCGACAAATTCCGTCAGGAACTTATCGCCAATGTATCCCACGACCTGCGCACCCCCTTGTCGATCATGCAGGGATACGTGGAAACGCTCACGATGAAAAAAGGACAGCTCACAGAAGCAGAAAAAGACAAATACCTCTCGGTGGTTTTTGACAGCAGCAGGAAATTGTCTGTACTCGTAGAACAACTTTTCCAATATGCCAAACTGGAAGCCAACCTCATCACCCCGCAAAAAGAATCCTTCCTCATTGATGAACTGGCCTCCGATATCCTGGCCGCCTATCAGTTGAAGGCAAAGGAAAGGAATATACGTGTGCAAATGGAAGCAAGCGGCAACCTGCCGCCGGTCTTTGCCGATATTGCCCTTACAGAGCGCGTTTTACAGAACCTGCTCGACAATGCATTCAAATTCACACCCGATGATGGCGCTGTTACCATTCAATTAATACAAACGAGCGAAGGGGTCAAAGTGCAGGTGGCCGATACGGGTATTGGTATTGCCGCCGAAGAACAGGCTTTTATTTTTGAACGGTATCGTCAGTTTGCCGATCAATCGGCTCCTAAGAAAGGTATGGGTATCGGCCTGGCAATTGTAAAAAAGATCCTCGAATTGCACCAGGTTACCATTGCAGTGACCAGTGAGCCGGGAAAAGGAACAGCTTTCCTGTTTGTGCTCCCCTTAAAACTGTCAGCCTGAGCCTGTCGAAGGCTGTTTCATTCACCTACCAACTTACATGGGCCAGGTAAACAATGCAATAGCTGGCCACACAACAGCAGGTTTTAACATTAAAAGATTGAAAGAGAGGCTCTTTGCCTCGATTAGTACTTGTGAGCAATAAAGCCAGTAACCAAAAGCCTGCAGAAAAGACAATATCCATCCAATCGAACCGGCCATTGGTGATGTGCAGGAGTTGCAATATTTCCAGGATCAGCGCCATCCCTATGGGTACAAATACCAGGCTCCATTGACGATTGCGCACTTTGAGGTAAAAAAAGCTGGAGGTGATGGTAATGCAAAACACCCATAGGCCTTCCGGCAGGGAATAGACCAGGTAATCCTGTAAAAGCAATGCGGTGGTAACTCCGCATTTAATAGCATAGTAATGCTCCCTGGAGATCAGGGCCATAATAACCTGGTTTACCAGGGTCTTTTCTGTCCGGTAAAAAACATAAATAAAGAGTGAAACCAATAAGGATACAGACAATACGGGAATATGCTTTTTCAAGGCTTACAAAAGATAAGAAGTTTATAATAAGAACAGGCTCCCAGCTCTGTTTGTTTCAGTAAGGTGAACTGTTGCAATCCTTTGACCTGGTGCTGGTAAAAAGAGGACCTGAAATGAAAGAGGGCAGACAAGGGCTGAAAAGCCCAATCCACATAGCGCAGCCAATTGTCAGGCGTAAAATGGTTTAGTATAAACAATTGCCCACCCGGCTTCAATACTTTGTGTACCTGCCCCAATAATTGATCCGGATCTTTTGTAACAGCCAGTACATGGGATAGCACCACGTAATCGAAAGAGGCTTCTGCAAACGACAGCGCTTCACCATTCATGAGTTGTAATTCGATATGTTTACCCGCATGCCGTTTTGCTTTATTCAGCATCGCTTCCGAAATATCGATGCCCATGATCTGGTGGGCGGCATACAAGGGTATATGTGATCCATTGCCAATACCGATCTCGAGCAGTCTTCCGGGAAGCGCGCTATTCACTTCTTTGATCAGTGTTTTTCTTTGCCCTTTTAAAAAGTAGTTGATGACAGGGTAAAGAAAAGACAGGCGGTTATAAAAGGCGCTGGTAGAATACTGCACTTGTTCTATTTGTGGTATTTAATTATCCTTGGTGAAGATCCGTATGCCTCCTCCCCGCTTTATGGTCATTTGTTTTTTCGCGGCATCAAACTCAATGACTACCGCACCTCCGATTGTAAAGGTATTATCCGCCGTGGCCTCGAGTGCGACCGCTTTTTCTCCGGGTGGTTGAAAGAACAGTGTTGTGCCCTCCCTGGTGATCGTAAGTTTCACGGGAGCTGCGGTAGTTGAATACACACCGACATATTTGTCCAGGACTTCCAGGCTGACCGCGATCGAAGCAAAGGCGGGGACCTCAAAAGACCTGTTATAGTAAATGTCGATAACGCCGCTCATGATATTGCGCACGGGATAGATCTTCGCGTTGGTGGTGTAGGCAACAGCTAGTTTTTCTTCCGGCAGGTAAGCAAGCCATGCTCCGTTGCTGGAGCTGCCGCCGGTATGGCCGTAGAAGGTCTTACCCGCAAACGTGAAAGGCTCCATGCCAAGGCCTTCGCCCTCCCTCATCGTTTTCATCTGATTAAGGCTCGCCGGAGAGATCAACTTCCCGGTAAACAGGGCCTGAATGAATTGGGCCATCTCAGTGGGTGTTGAAATAATGGCGCCTGCGCCGAAGAGAAGGCTCGAAGGGGGTTCAGACACTTGTTTCCAGTTACCCCCAAGGTCCATATAACTAAGCGCTTCATTTTTGTTTACATCAATGTCACCCGTCGCGATATAGGTATCCCGGAGACCGATCCTTGCGGTGATCCTTTCCCTGAGGGCTTCCTCATAAGGCTTACCGGTCAACTTTTCAATAATAAGGCCCAGGATGGCATAACCGGAATTACTGTAGGCATGCTGTGCGTCTGGCTCAAAATCCGGTGTGCCTTTGGCAATGATGGCGAACATTTCATCCTTCGTGATGGCGTTCCAGCCAGCTGCGGGCCGCAAATTCTTGTCCAACAGCGCATCATGGATGCCGCTCCGGTGCCCGAGGATGTGCGCTATGGTTATTTTGCGGGCATTAGCCACCTGCGGGAAGAATTGGTAGAGTGTATCGGTCAGTTTCAGTTTTCCTTCCTCCACCAGCTGGAAGATCATCACAGCAGTGTACATCTTGGTGATGGAGGCTATGCGAAACCTGGTCGCTGCAGTTATAGCTTTCTTGCCGGTTTCATTGATCTGGCTATAGCCGATAGCACGTGTGTACAGCACCTGGCCGTCTTTGGCAATGGTCAGGCTTCCCATGGCTTTATGTTTTTCGGCGAGCCGGTCAAAAAAAGAGTCGATTTTGGCCTTGTCGAAAGACTGTGTGTACCCGGTGCTTATTTGCAACAGCGCCACCAGTATCAAAAATATTATTTTGTTTTTCATATCGTTAAAAGCTGTTTTCATGGCTATACCTTATTTAAACCCAAACAGGAAGGGAAATAAAAACGTTACGATGATGGCCCACAGGCAATAAACGGGCAGGAACCCGGCAATAGCTTTCCCCACGCTGCCGATAGCAGCTTTCTTTGAAAGCACTTTGAAAAGTTGGGTAATGATCAACAAAAGATTGACCAGGATCAGCACATCACCGCCCAGTACTGCAGCCCTGTTGGGTGTAATACCTCCTTCCGCAATACGGAACAAAATGGCCGATAACGCAATACCATTTACCACCACGGTTACTACAGATAGCAGCGTCAGTATCCACATTTCAGCCTGGCTCCTGGTTGTTTTGGTTGATTCGGCAACGGAAAAGAATATGATGGCCATCACGCCCAATAGCAAGGCATTAAAGATCAGCAGGAAGTCTCGGTCGTTGTAAGGATTCTTACCGGAATAAATAATGGCAACGAGGTATATGATCAGCATGACCAACACCAGGGGACTGAATATTTTTGCGATCACCGGCGACACCTTACCAACCAGTTGCGGATTCGTCTGGATAAGGTAAGTGCCAAAGATGGGAGCAGCAGGAAGTCCGAACAGCACAATATTTTCAAAATAGAATTTCTCAATATGAATACCGATCAGGGAGAAAAGCCCGATAGTGATCGCACTCAGGATACCGGCCGCTATCACAATGAGTGTTGTCATCACGATCAGGTCACCATTATAACTTAAATAGCCAAGCCGTTTTTCAACATCATTACGCTGATCATTTACAAAAGCAAATCCTACGGTCGCCCATAAAAAGAAAGGCAAATGGATGCAGGATAAGATCAACGTGTCGCTCTTCGCTACATTGGGAAGCGTACCGATAAAGATCAACCCGCCCAACATGGCCGCAGCTATAAAAGCCACTCTACCGGCTGATAACTTATTCTTCCAGGCAAAGTATGCCGCCAACAGGGGGAAGACGGTAAAGCCGACATTCCTGGTATAGAAAAACTCCTCGTCGATGTGGAACAGTGCCGGTATTTTGGCAATCACACCTCCCACCAGGCAAGCAATAATTACTCCTATCAGTTCTCCTTTTGTACCCCAATTGACCTCATCGGTTTGGTAATGCAATCTTTCATACCAGCCATCTGCCAGTATTAATCCTTTAAAGTCCGGGTACACTGCGCTGAAATCCCGCTTAAACTGTCCCTTATTCGTTCTGTACAAGTGTTCCAGTTCCCGGGGGTCGTTGATATACCTGATAATTTTATCTTTCATGCTGTGTTGTTTTATTACCTGAATAAAGGCTTAGGTCCTTATGTGCCGGGAAGGTCAATTCCAGTAAGTACCGTTTAATCCCAAAACAATCCCCAGCCATAATCCTATGATGAATATCAGCCCACTTAAAATCATAGCGATGATCTTGTTCAACCTGATCAGGTGGTGAAAATGAACCAGGAAATAGTTGCAAAGACCGCCCATGGCCCCGGCCAGGGGAACGATGATCAGCGGTTGTATGCGCCAGAATCTCGGCCAGTTTGGATCAGGCGTTCCGGCTGTAAACAGGAAGAAAGAGATCAGTAATAAGCCAATCCCCGCTCCTACCAGCATTCTTTTAATTAAAGAGGATGGGTGCAGTTGTAATGTTGAGTTATCTTTCTGTGTCATAATGGTTGTGTTTTAAAAGTATACAGTGAATAAAAGTTATGTTGTCAGTCTTAAATAAGCAGCTGCCGATTCTATTTTGAAAGAACTTTGTATTTCAAAGTACAAAGGCAAAAAAATAGAGGTTATCCTCTCTTCTCCAAATGAAAAGCAACAAGCATTCCTGCTTCCAGACTCTAAAGGTCTATTGTCTGTTTGTTTTATATCCTGGTTCATGTCTATTTCTGTGATTGAATGAGTTTTTCCATGGCTTTCAGGTGATCATTGAATGCCTTCCTGCCTGGCTTGGTCATGAAATATTTAGTATTAGGTTTCTTCCCCACAAATGATTTCTTCACACCTATAAAGTTCTCATTTTCCAGTGCTTTCAGGTTGCTGGCCAGGTTACCGTCCGTCACATCAAAATAGTCTTTGAGTGCATTAAAGTCAAGTGTATCATTTACAGCCAGTATCGACATAATGCCAAGCCTGATCCTTCGTTCAAACGCCTTATGTAATCCATCGGTTAGCATGCTCATCTTTCGTACCTGTAATGCATGTAAATGCCATAAATAATATGGACCAGCCCAAAACCTGCCGCCCAGCACAATAACCCGTATTCCACGAACAGGCAGCCGGTCAACCCCAATGCTATCTCGATAAGACCTAAACTTCTTACTTCTTCATAAGTATACTTGCTGGCATTGTACAATGCCAGTCCATAAAACAACAAGGAGAAAGGGGCTATGAAGCCAATCAATCCTTTAGTCAGCAGGATAAGGATCAGCAGCCCGCCTGCCAGTAAGGGAATAGTCATATTGATCAACAACCGCTTAGCGGTAGAATTCCAAAACTTCTCGCCTCTTTTATGTGCATTCCGGTAGGAAAGAAAAACAGCGGTGCCGATGCTCAGTATCAATACAATGATGGATAAAAAAATAACCATCAACAGGTTGGGCGGCAGATCACTTATATTCGTCGAGTTGCTATCTAGTTGTTCAGGATTAAAGCCAAAGAACTGCCAGGCGATCCAGGCGCCTGCCAGGGCATAAATACCTGCCATAACACCTGCCAGCCCTGAGAGGGACATAAACTTAGAAGAACGCTCCATCATGGAGCGCATCTCCGCAATATCCTGGATATAACCCTGTTCGTCTTCCTGCATTGAAAGTACTTTGTATTTCAAAGTTAATGCAAAAACCGGATTCCTGCAAGGCCTGGCTATTTTTTTATTCCCAAACGGTAATTTCTCTATTCCTATGGCGAATGGGTAAAGGCCTAAAAAAGCCCCGTCCCGTGCAGTATACCACACGGGACGGGGCTTTTTTTGATCAGGCACTGAGTTTACCAATCAGTTGAATGACTGCCTGAAATCCAGGGGCGATACATTGGTCTTTGACTTGAATAACTTACTAAAGGACTGGGGATGTTCAAAGCCCAATTCATAGGCTATTTCACTGACGGACAGATCGGTGGTCGATAATTTCTCCTTGGCTTTCTCAATGATCCTGTCATGGATATGCTGTTGGGTACTTTGCCCGGTTAATGCTTTCAGTAATCCGCTTAAATAATTGGGCGAAACGTTCAATGATTCAGCCACCCATTGAACGGTTGGCAATCCCTTCCCCGCCAGCTCATCGTTGCTGAACCAGGCGGTCAGCAACTCCTCCAGGCGTTCCAGCGTCCGGTGGTTGGCGATCTTCCTGGTAATGAACTGGCGCTGGTAAAACCTTTCGGAATAAGTAAGCAGCAATTCAAGCTGGGCAATGATCACCTTCTGACTGAACTTATCGATGTTTGAATGATATTCCTGCTGAATATTCTGCATAATGCCGCCAATGATCATTTCCTCTTTCTCCGAAAGGAACAGGGCTTCATTGACCGAGTAGTCAAAATATTCATACTGTTTGATGCCTTTGGCCAGGGGTGTATTCCATAAAAAGTCGGGATGCACCAGCAGCATCCAACCCGATTGTTTCAAAGTTGTATCCATTTCTCCCTCAATTCTTAACACCTGGCCCGGCGCCATAAAGAACATAACCCCTTCATTAAAGTCAAAGTCCTGCTGGCCATATTTCATCTTCCCATGAAATCCCCGCTTCATGGCAATGGAATAAAAGTCCTTTACATAACCAGGTTCATTGGCCTTTAACCTGGTCACCATGGAGGCATCGATCACACTGATCAATGGATGCTCGGGCTTCGGCAATTCCCTGAATTGATGAAACTCACTGATCGTTTTAAACCTGAGAGGTTGCTTATCTGCCATAGCACAATTTAATTATTGTCCTGCAAAAGCGGCGGCAAATTCCTGCGCAAATGCTGTCATCTTTACCTTGCCAAACTGCTCCGGCCTGTTGCGGTTATAATGTTCTGACAATAAACCACTGTGCAGGCTGGCATACATTTCTACCAGACCTGCCGCAATTTGCTTATTCATGCCAATGGATACCAGCCTGTTTAATGTTTCCTCATCGCTGATCAATATCCATTGCAGGTCGGGCTTCCCAATGGCCGCACCTAAAATACGGGCCACTTCATTACCCGTCAGCTCTTCGCTGGCTACATAGCGTACCTGCCTGCCGGTAAACGGTGTCACCAGCTCTTCAGCCACTGCCTCAGCAATATCGATGGGCGAAACCCATGGTATTACATGATCAGCCCCGTAGTTGGCTGAGATAACGCCTGCTGCTTTGATCACAGGTATATAAGCCAATAGATTGTAATAGAAGGAAACAGGCCGCATATGGGTAATGGAGATATCCGATGGCAGTTTGTTCAGGATCTCCTGCACATCATGGGCGCCGAGCAGGATGCCGTTGTCCTTATCCAAATGCGCGCCAATGGTACTAAGATTCACCACACGTTTTACACCGGATTGTTCAATGGCCTGTGCATAGTGGTGACCCAGCTTTCTGTAATGCCCCAGCAGGTCCAGGCTTGGATCAAAATAGTTGTTGGGAGGCACCATACAATACACCGCATCTGCCCCGGTGAAAGTGGTCGTAAGAAAAGCTTCGTCCTCCAATGAACCGATGGCCGCCCGGGCGCCCAGGGCTTCAATGTCTTTCTGTTTGGCCGGCTGACTGCTGATAACCGTTACGGCATGTCCCTGCTGCACCAACCTTGTGGTGAGAGGCTTGCTGATATGCCCCAAAGAACCTGTAACAATGATTTTCATTTTTGCTGTTTTTATTGCAGCAAAGCTCCGCAGCAATAAAATAGCCGGTGTAGCCAAATCTATTGTTCTTGTAGTTGAATATCCGATGTCCGCTATCCGGTATCGAAGCAAACGACTGCCGATTGCCGACTGCCGACTGTCGACTGCCGATTGCCGATTGCCGATCAACATTACCGGTTGGTCTCACTTACCCAATGAAATGGCCGCTCCGACAAGGGAAAAGGAGCTGTTCGCCTGCGCAGTAACAGGTACATCGAATCCTTATTGGGGTAACTCGTTAATTCCACCCAGATACTGTCTTTGATATGGTAGTTGAATTGCGCCAGAAAAGTGGAGTCGGAGAAACTGCGTCTCAGAGATATTACCTGCGTAGCGCTGTCAAACTTCGCATTGAAGTAGCCGCGGCCATATCGCTGGCGGAAGCGCTTGTCGGTTGTCTTGATACTGCCGTCATCTGTCTTTTCAAATACGATATTCTGCCAGTACAAAGAATCGGGCTTGCTGATGTCGATCGTATCTCCCAGGGTGGTTTGCTTCACCACATCGTAGATGCCGGAGGGAACAGGTATCGTTCTTGTGACAGCAGAACGACGGGCTGCGGCCGTAATCGAATACTCCAGTTGCGAATAGAGCACCAGCGCTACAAAGATCCATTTGGCTGCGATCGCTATGATACGGCCTCTTTTGGATTCGTAAGGCCACAGGAACACCGGGCTTGGGGTAGCCTGCAGCTGCACAAAGAAACGGTACAGCCTGGGCATCTCCTGCACCAGCAGGTACAGGCACAAGACCACCATCGACATGGAATTGATCTTCACCGGTATATCATAGCTCAGGTTCAACATCATCACATTGAAGAAAACACCGGTAGCGATCAATACCCCCAGGGTAGCTGTTTTGCGAAAGAGCAAGAGCACGGCTGCCACCACTTCTATTCCCCCCGAGAAGAATTGGTAAGTGGTAGAATAACCTACAAACATCCAGGAGAAACGCATGGGCAGGTAATCACCCAATGGTGTGGCAAACTGACTGATACTGGGAAAGGGCATTTGCAGACAGAACAACTTGATGATGCCATAAATAAAGCCGGTCATAATAATAAAGTACCTGACCCAAAGGCAAAACCAATAGTTGAGTACGGTATAATTTTTTCTTTTGCGGTCCAGCAGCGACCAGATAAGCGTACCGGCAATAGCCAGGGTAACACTCATACAAACCTCCATCCACTGCTCCGGGTAATCGCCATTACCGTTGGGTGGCAGCGTAGCCGCCGGAATATGGAACAGATGCGTATTGAAGAAAAGCGCAGTGGCCCTGAATGCGGTGTAGTAGTATCGTATGAAATCGGTGCCGGGCACCACGCTCAGGATACTCCAGGGACCCAGGAAGATACAATAGAACAGAAAGAAGAAGCGGAATACTATTCTTTGCCACCAGGCCCAGGGACTGGTGAGGGTTGCAGGGAACTTCATGCGGTTGGTTTGCCCATAAGATACATAAAATCTCATAAACCGAACTATAGCACGTCGTCCCATTCGGGCACACCGGCCAGTTTCTCCAACAGATTGTCGGGTAAACAGGATCTGCCTCCGCCTGCTTGCTTGTTCACCTGAAATAAATACTAATGCCCTTTGTCCATTAATGCCCGCCTACTTATTTTTATCATGATGTTAAGAAATCCGGGGCAACATAAACATATTGATACATTTCGATGTTTCTATGTATATTTGCAGTCAGCAACGCAGTCACGGCGGCCGCCCTGCTGCAAAAATCCCAACGATCTTATTGCCTGGTTTACAGCTGCAACACGATGCTACCTGCACCTGAAGCACCTCATCGTGGCATGCCTGAACTAATATATCAAAACATTCAGTTACTCCTATTTATGAAAAGGTCTATTTACATCATGGCGCTGGGCGCCTTCGGCATTATTACTACTGAGTTTGGCGTCATCGGCATCCTGCCCGCCATCGCCAGGGAATTCAATATTTCCATCGATACGGCGGGATGGCTGCTGAGTGGCTTTGCATTGACCATTGCATTGACAGGACCGTTCACTACCCTGCTCACCGCAAAAATCAATCGTAAACTGATCATGTGCCTGGTGCTGGCCATCTTTGTATTATCGAATGTACTGTCCGCCTTCTCTACCAGTTTTGCCATGTTGATGATCGCCCGCATTTTGCCGGCCTTCCTGCATCCTGTATTCTGGGCCGTAGCCACAGTAGCAGCCTCCAAACAGGTAGATCCCAAAGATGCGCCCAAAGCAGTATCGGTGGTATTAGGAGGCTTGAGTATCGCTACCGTACTGGGTGTGCCCATTACTACTTATGTGGCTGATCTGTTCAATTGGCAGGCATCCTTCTTCCTGGCCGGTATCATTAACCTGGTGGCTTTTGCTGCCCTGGTTTTCCTGGTACCCTCTATGCCCGTTACAGAAAAAACCTCGGTCAAAAACCAGCTCGTTATCCTGCGCAAAGGTCAGTTATGGGTCAACCTGGTGGCCACCCTCATCATGATTGCCGGCATGTTTGCCACCTATGGCTACCTGGCAGAATATTTAGGGAAGATATCCCACATGAGTGGTGGGCAGATCAGCCTCATGCTGTTGCTGTTTGGCGGTACCGGTATTGTGGGTAACTGGCTCACCGGTATTGCCCTGAGCAAAAATGTGCTGCTGACTACCCGCCTGTTCCTGCTTTCACTCATCCTCATTCACTTTGCTGCTTACACCTTTGGTGGTTTGTTTGTTCCCATGGCCATCATCATCTCCATATGGGGTTTTATCCATACCGGAGGCTTTCTCATCGGACAAACACGCTCTACCTCCGTGGCGCCGGAAGCGCCTGAACTGGCGGCCAGCCTGATGGTATCTTTCGGTAATGCCGGCGTTACGCTCGGCACCCTGCTGGGCGGTTTTATTATTACTGCTTTCGGTGTGCAGGAAGTGATCTGGGTTAGCTCCCTCCTGCTCCTGATCACCTTCGGCCTCACCTTTGTAGTAGTTGGTAAGAAAAAGGCGGCTGCAGAAGAAGCGCAGGAGGAAGTCACAGCAACCAATACAGCAACCATTGACATAGAGGAAGCTGAACAGGTAGCAGTAGGATGATAATATTTACAGACTGAATTAAGGATTCTTCTTTGTGAACCGGTATATAGCCGTGTAGGCAACATTGGTTGTCTCACCGGCGTTCACCGGTAATTGGGCCGGTGCTTTTCCACCTGTCGTGGCTATGCGTTGAATATAAGCTACGTTGGCAAAGATGCCCGTTGCTACTTTACCCGTTTTAGGCATCAACAGCAGCCAGTCAATACCCGCCGGGTCGGGACTCGCCGCCGTTTTAGCAGGTGTGAATGCCTGTCCGTATATGGAATCCGTTACACCGGTCAGTTGCCAGCTAGGGCCGGCGGAGTGTGTGCCTACCCTGGCATTGGTTATATCATAAAGTACGGCTTCAGGGGCTACAAACACCCACTCATACGTAGCAGGATCACTGCCTGCTTTTTGTTGCGCCTTATACTTTTGAACACCTTCTGCATAATAAGTTGCTACCCTTGTATTGCCTTTAGGCAGGTTATCAGGCAGCTCGATCGCAGCCGGGATCACCAGTTGCTCACTTTCAGCAATATACCAGGCAGGTGGATGGGTATCTGTTTCTTTATCTTTTTTGCAGGCCAACATGGCCGTTGCCAACAGGGCAGACAATAAAATGAATTTCATATAACTATCTCGTTTTTTATTCATGGTTAATTAATTATTAGGAACATCTCCATGTTCTCTGTTTCTAAGATCGAAAGTAGCGCTATTATAAAACAGGAAATATGCCCGATACAGGGGATGACAAGCAACCACCCTGTCCGGATCAACCCGCCATAAAGTCTACATTACACCCGCTCTTTCAATCATATAGACAGTAGTTTTACAACCTAAAAAGTATAACCATGAAAAAACACGACTTCACTACTACATTAATAGTAGATCAAACGCCCACGCAGGTTTTTAATGCCATCAACAATCCCCTGCATTGGTGGCCGGGAAAAATAAAAGGCAGTGCAGCAAAACTTCATGATGAATTCACTTACCAGTATGAAGACCTTCATCTGTCAAAGCAAAGAGTTATTGAAATGATCCCTGATCAAAAAGTAGTATGGCTGGTTACAGAAAGTGCCATCAATTATGCGGAAGACAAAAAGGAATGGACTGGCACAAAAATAAGTTTTGAGATCACGCAAAAGGATAATAAAACTCAACTCCGTTTTACTCACTTTGGATTAAATCCTGCTATTGAGTGCTTTGAAAGCTGTTCAATGTCTTGGACGCAAATTATTCAGCAAAGTTTATCCAGTTTGATCACCAACGGTAAAGGCATCAAGCTTGTTTTAGCCTAAATATTCCTGCATCCACTCTTTTCCCCTGCAGCACACCAGGCCCGGACCGCTACTGGCGCCCTGCGGTGCTTGCAAGGGATTATTTTTCCTATTGTTACAACTTATCAATCCTTTAATACACTTTATCGAATAAATACTACCAATTACGCATCACCAATAGGTAAGGCCTCTCGTAAGGACTACTTTAGCAGGAAATAATAAGCATGTTGTTCTCTCCTTTTAACAACCGGTCTTTGTGGTATTGTACCTGCCTGGCCTTTTGCCTTTTAATAGGAGGCTGTATGACTACCCCTCCGGAAAGATATTTCGACCTGGCCGTTCTAAATGCCAACATGCTCAACGGTATATCCAATGATGGGACTATGCCTGAGCTCACCTATCCTTCCGCAAAAATGGTTGATGGCAATAAAGATAAAACGGTGGTGATGAAGCGCAAGGAAATGATGGACCAAAAGATCCTATTCCTGGAACAAAACTTTGAAAAGCTGCAGGACCTGAAAGAAACGCCGCAAACAAAAGAGATGTTGCAAACTGCTATAGCATTGAATAAGTATGTGATCGCCATTTACAAAAATGAGTACCAACAACTGGCGAAGTTATATGATGACGGCGCCCCAGCCACGCAAATTAAAGCCATGGCCCAGTCCATCCACGACAACTATTACACTACCTACGAAACGCTTTTTAATAAACTGATCAGCACAGGAAAAGCATATGCCGCCCAAAATAATATCGAGGTAAATTGGGGAATACAAACCAGCCCATCAAAGTAATATTTAATGGCCCAATAGGCCGGTGATGCAGAGTTAAAAGAATGTATATATTAGGGAATTGGCTTTTTACAGTACATTTGGCCACGACCCTTCTTTATGACAACGACTACCTTACTTTACTTCGGAAAAGCAATTTGTACCATTGTAGGCTGGGCAGGATCAATAGCCTATCTCCTGGGTTATCTCCTGCTTACCATGAAGAAACTGAAACCCGACAGCAAAACTTATCATGTACTGAATGTGGCAGGCGCCATAGGCCTTACGATCAATGCCATTCTTTTACAGGACTTCCCCAATATAGCGGTCAATGTAGCCTGGGGCGTCATAGCCGTAGTGGCCATCTGGTCTATTACGCGACGGAAACAAAGTTGAGCAGCGCCAGTGCCTGGTTTTTATATTGCGCCAGTTTTACCTGGTATTCTTTCTTGTCCGTAACGAGGCTTAGATAATAATAAGCGCCATCCACCATTACGAATATAAGGTCTGCTGTCACCGCAGGGTCTTCTATCTCCAGCAGCCCTTGTCTTTTACATTCGCCGATCAGGACAGCCAGGTTCAGCCGGAGCGTATCCAGCAGTTTTTTATATTTCTCTTTGATCGTCTTATTGCGGAAGGCAAGCGCATAACAGCTATAGGAAACACTGTCATCAAACAACGTATTCCACTTCTGCGAAAAGATATTATCGATCACCTTTAGTAAGGCCGTTTCAGCACTCTCCTCTGATTCTTTGGGTAATTTATAAATAAGCAGGTATTTATCCAGGATGTATTCGATCAGCCCATACACCAGCGCTTCCCTGGTCTCAAAATAATGCATGACCAGGCTGGGATTAATATCGATAACGGCAGCGGTTTTAGCGACCGATGCATTCTCCAGACCTTCTTTTTTAGCCAGTTTATAAAAGGCCTTGATGATCTCCCGCTGGCGCTCTTCCTTCAGGCTTTTTCTTCCCATAAAAGTTGTGTAGTTGGTTTTGTAGCTGACAAATATAGGCACGCAAACGATTGTTAACGTATGGATAACAACAAAATAAATAAATAATTCCACTACCGGCGCCCGGATTAAGGAATTGTAAAGTTTTTGTTAGTAAATTAATAAATTAATTGAATGATCATTCAATTAATCTATGCCGGAACTTAATAGTTGCATATTTGTGACTGAATTCCCGGCAGGGATCAAAGACGATATTTTTTATTCCCAAAACATCATTTCAACCATGAAAAAAGCTGCTTCACTTGCGATCCTTTTTTTCGTGCTTTGTGCTACTGGTCTTGCCCAGAATATTACGGTAAGAGGCCATGTCAGGTCGGGCACAGACAGCACCGTTATTACCATGGCGTCTGTCGTTGTGAAAGGCGCCTCAAAAGGTACCACCACCAATGCGGAAGGCTTATTCACGATCTCTGCAGCACCCAATGCCGTGCTGGTCTTTTCTTCCCTTGGATTTGTTCAGCAGGAGATTGCCCTCAACGGCCGGTCAACGATTGATCTCTACCTGCAGCAATCAGAAGGCACCCAATTGAATGAGGTAGTGGTTACTACCGCGCTGGGTATCAAAAAACGCCAACAGGCATTGGGCTACTCCGTGCAGGAAGTGAGCGGCGAAACAATGGCCAAAGTAAAGTCGGCCACCGCAGTAGGCGCCCTCACCGGCAAAGTGGCAGGCCTGAATGTACTGAACACCACCGACCTCTTTCAAAATCCCGGTATCTCCCTGCGTGGCAGAACACCATTGATCGTTATTGACGGCATTCCCGATCCCAATGCAGACCCCTATAAGCTCAATGCCGATGATATTGAAAGCATCAGCGTATTGAAGGGCACCGCCGCCGGTGCCTTGTATGGAGCCCTGGGTGTTAACGGCGCCATATTATATACCACCAAAAAAGGGAAAAAAGGAAAACTGAATGTGGAAGTCAATTCTTCTACCATGTTCCAAACCGGCTACACCAAAGTGCCCAAGGTGCAAACCCAATATGGAAATGGCGATGCCGGCAAGTATGCCTACGTAAACGGCTCCGGCAATGGTACCGAAGGCGGTGGCTGGATATGGGGACCCAAACTCGACCAGCGCGATCCGACCACGCCAAGTGGCTTTTATGAGACCACCCAATACAACAGCCCTGTAGATCCCAATACGGGTAAACTGGTTCCTTTGCCCTGGGTGTCCAGGGGTCGGGATAATATCAAAAACTATTTCCGCACCGGTATCCTGTCTACCAATAGCGTGTCCGCATCCATAGGAACCGACAAAGGTTCTTTCCGCGTATCCGCTTCCCATATTAACCAAAAGGGAGTAGTGCCCAATACAGGCGTAAATAACTCCTCGTTCTCCATAGGTGGTAATTATATGCTCACATCAAAACTGAGTGTAGATGCCAAACTTACCTTCAACAAAGAGTACAGCAACAACTACCCCACTGTTGGTTATGGTCCGCCCAATATCCTGTACAACCTGTTACTGTGGATCGGCCCCGACATCGATATCCGCGACCTGAAGAAATACTGGCTGCCCGGCAAGGAAGGTTTACAACAGCGCAATTATAATTTGTCGTGGTACAACAACCCTTACTTTGTAGCCAATGAACTGCTCAACGGATACAAGCGCGATAACAATTTCGGCCAGGTGTCCTTTGATTACCAGTTCAACAAAGACTTCTCTGCCAAACTGCGTACCGGCTTCAACCAGTTTGCCACCTTCAAGGATGTGAAGGAACCCTATAGTTATATAGCCTATGACTATATTTCAAAAGGCAATTATGCCACCACCCAGGCCAATTATTTTGATCTGACCACCGACCTGATCTTGAATTACAAACACGAGTTTAGCGACAAGTTCAACCTGTCTGTCACAGCAGGCGGCGCCAATACCTACAGGAATGAAAAATCGGTGTATGCTTCTACCGACGGACTTACCATTCCGGGCTTCTACAACCTCACCAATTCCATTAACCCCGCTGTGACCTCCAACTACCTTCGGGAACGCAGAACAGCCAGCGCTTATGGTATGGTGGACATCGAGACCCTCGGTTTCCTGTACCTGAATTTTACCGGCCGCTACGACAAGACCTCCACGCTGCCCGTAAAGAACAATGGTTACTTCTATCCCTCCGCAGGTGTATCCGCTGTGTTATCCGATGTACTGAAAATGCCATCAGCAGTTTCCTTCCTCAAACTGCGCGCTTCCTGGGCTAAGGTGAATACTGGTTTCATTGGTGATGGAGGCGATCCGTATGCACATATTACTACCTATTCAATTGGCAACAAATGGAACAATGTGCCTTCCCTCGCATGGCCCACCACCGCTATATCACCCGACCTGGTGCCTGCTACTGTACAATCCGGTGAATACGGTATCGTAGCTTCTTTCCTCAAGAACCGCATCAGTGTGGACGCTACCTTTTTCCGGAACCGCGATTATAACAACTTTGTAAACGTACCTCAATCACAAAGCAGCGGCATCACCTCTGTCTTAAAGAATGCCAATGAGTATATCCGCCGTGGATGGGAATTTGTAGTAAGCGGCGTACCCGTGAAAAACAAACGTTTCAGGTGGGAAACAGCCATCAACTTCAGCAGCGTGCACCGCTGGTTGAAAGATGCAACCGACAGCCCCGATGGTTATATTGGTAATATCAAGGAAGGCGACCGTACAGACAGGATATTTATATCCGCCGCCCGTACACCCGATGGCCAGGCTATTTATAACTCCAATGGTATGCAGGCCACTTCGCCTTATGCCCAGTATTTCGGCAATGACGATCCCGATTGGATCTATGGATGGCAAAATACATTCAGCTATAAGAACCTCTCCCTTACCTTCTCCGTGGATGGCCGCTTAGGCGGACTGATCTACTCCACTACCAACCAAAAAATGTGGTGGGGCGGCACAGCACCCGGCACGGTAACACAATACCGTGATGATGCCAATGCCGGTAAAAACACTTACGTTGGACCAGGAGTAGTGGTAGAATCAGGTACGGTTCAATATGACAGTCACGGCAATATCACTTCCGATACCAGGAAGTTTGCCCCCAACACCACACCTGTTAACTACATCAGCTTTATGCAAACCACCAGCGGGCAGATGCTGAACAACTATTTTTATTACAGCGGCACCTATTTGAAGATGCGCGAGGTGGTGTTGACCTACAACCTGCCTGCCAAAATAACCCGTGGCATTTTCAGCGCGGCCTCTGTATCCTTCATTGGCAATAACCTGTTCTTACTGGCGAAGCTGCCCAATGTAGACCCCGATGCAGAAAGCGACAATTTACAAACGCCGTCCATGCGCAGCATGGGTGTAAACATCAATCTTAAATTTTAATGCCTCGCCATACAGAAGCATACAAAACAAACTAAGATGAAACACATATATATTATCGCATCCATTGCAGTGGCGATATCCCTCCCTGCCTGCAAAAAGTTTGAGGACTTCCAGGAGAATCCCAACAACCCTACCGTGGCCGACCCGGCCCTGCTGCTGCCCAGAGTAGAACAACAGGCCTTCAATATTATTTCAGCCGATGCAGCCCTTGCCAGCCGCTACCTGGTATACACACAGGGAGCCAGTAATGCCCAGTATTATGGCTGGCAAAGAGGCGGCATGAGTTATGGCAATATCAGTCAGGTGGTGAAGATGGAACAGGAAGCAGTCCGGATCGGCAAACCCAACTATCGTTATATCGGCAAGTTCCTGAAAGCCCATTTTATCCTGGAAATGACACAGCGCCTGGGCGATATCCCGTATTCAAAAATGATGCAGTCAATGATGAACAGCACCTTTGATTCTGCTTCTACACGCCCCCTCTACGACAACCAGGAGGCGATCTATAAAGGCGTACTGGATGAATTAAAACTGGCCAGCGACTCTTTAACAGCCGACCAGTTGGCTATTAATGGTGACCTGATATACAATGGCAGTGTTGACAAATGGAAGAAGCTGATCAATGCTTATACCCTGCGCGTATTGATGAGCCTGTCGAAGAAGGAAAGCAGTACCGTGCTGAACATTAAGCAACGGTTCAACGACATTGTATCCAACCCCGCTAAATATCCTTTATTAGGTTCCAATGCCGATAATGGTCAATTGAAGTATTATAATATCACCGGTAACCAGTACCCTTATTATAATAGCAATTCCATGAAGACGGACTATTACCTCGACAGTTCATTTGTAAAGGTGCTGAAAGACCTGAAGGATCCCCGGTTATTTGTATATGGCCTGCCTGCCACCGCTACCGGTTTGCCTGAAGGAAATTTCGATGCCTATGATGGATTGGTAGGAAGTCAGGCATTGGCCTACAATACTGCCAAAAGAGGTCAGGGCAAAGCTTCACAGATCAACAAGCGGTATGCTTATGAAGCAATCAACGAACCCAGCGTATTGATGAGCTATTCCGAGCAGCAGTTCATATTGGCCGAAGCCGTTACAAGAGGCTGGATCACCGGTAACGCCGATGCCTGGTACAAGCAAGGCATTGAAGCAGCCCTGGTATTTTCGAACTTTAATAATACCTATGCAAGCAGTGCCATTGTTAATTACCTGGCACAGCCGGCAATCACCCTGCAGCCAGCTACTGCCATTCAGCAGATCATTACCCAGAAATACATCAGCCAGTTCATGAACACAGGCTGGCAGGCCTTTTTCGAACAACGCCGCACTGGTTTTCCTGTTTTTGAAACCGCCGGGCCCGGTGTATTAAATGGCGGTAAGATCCCTAAAAGATGGATGTATCCCACCGACGAGTTCAACAACAACCGGGTGAATGTAGAGAATGCTGTGAAAAGCCAGTTTCCGGGTGGCGACAACATCAATGAGGTGATGTGGCTGATCAAATAAAAATATTACTTTCAATTATGAACGGTTTAATTATGAAGAAATACCAGCTTGTACTCTTGTTAATGACCATCGGATCGGGCGTAATGGCCCAGGGTAAAAAAGTGTTGTTTGTGATCGTTGATGGCATTGCCGCCGATGTGATCGAAAACCAGCCTACCCCATTCCTGAAGTCAATAGCAAAAGTGGGAGGATTTACCCGCGCACATGTAGGCGGAGAAAGAGGCGGTTACTCACAAACCCCCACTATCTCTGCCGTAGGCTACAACTCCTTGCTTACCGGCACCTGGGTCAACAAACACAATGTGTGGGACAATGATATTGCTGCGCCCAACTACCATTACTGGACCATCTTCCGTTTTTTTAAGCAACAATTCCCGCAAAAGAAAACTGCTGTTTTCTCCAGCTGGCTCGACAACAGGACCAAACTGGTGGGCGAGAACATGCCGGAAACCGGCAACCTCACGCTCACACACCATTTCGACGGGCTTGAACTGGATACCGCACAATATCCGCACGACAAAAAACGTGATTACATGCATCAGATAGATGAAGCCGTAGTGAACAATGCCGTCGATTACATCAAAAAAGAAGCCCCCGATCTTTCCTGGGTATACCTGGAATACACAGACGACATGGGGCATGCCCATGGCGACAGTCCGGAATATTTCAGGGCCGTAGACCTGATGGACAAGCAAATGGGTCGGTTATGGGAAGCCATACAATACCGGCAAAAGCAGTTTAAAGAAGACTGGGTAATTTATATTACCACCGATCATGGCCGGGATGCCAAAACAGGCAAAGGCCACGGTGGTCAGTCAGATCGCGAGCGCAGCACCTGGATCGTTACCAATGCCAAAGGATTGAATGATTATTTCAAGTCCGGCAATCCAGGCATTGTAGATATTATGCCCTCCATGGCCCGTTTCCTGGGTTTGCAAATTCCACGTGCCCAACTGATGGAAGTGGACGGCATTCCTTTAACCGGCACTATCTCCGCCACCGATGCACAAGCTGCATTGGACAATGGAAAACTGGAAGTCACCTGGAAAGCCACTTCTACCAAAGGCAAGGCAAAGATCTGGGTATCCACCACCAATGCTTTTAAAGAAGGCAAGGAAGACAAGTACCAGTTACTGGCCACCGTTCCTGTAGCCGCTCAAAAAGCCGTGATCGACGTAAGCGCTTTGCCTTCCGGTTTCTACAAAATAGTCATCGAGGCAGATCACAACACCCTCAACAGATGGGTGGTGGTGAAGCCAAAGAAATAACCTGTTCTTAAGGGTGGGTCGCCCTTCGGGGGCGGCTCACCCTGATCTCGCCGAAGAACTGTCGAAGCCGTCTAATAAAAAACGCCTCCCCTGTACCTATGCAGAGGAGGCGTTTTTTATTGATCACTTACTTCTTCTGATACACCCGTACATAATCCACCTCAAACCGCTGCGGGAAATCCGTGTTGGAAGCATCACCCCCATTCATCCCGCCTATCGCCAGGTTCAGCAGCATATAATGTGGCTGACGGAAGGGATTGAAACCACTGCCATCTTTATTGTTCAGCTTGTCCAGCGCTACTTGATTGAGCAGCACATCATCCAGGAACAGCGCTATATGATCCGCTGTCCAGTCCATACGCCATACATGAAATTGGCTCGCCCATTTTTCACCACCCAATGAATCGATGGCAAAAATATTGCTGAACCATTCCGCTTTGCGGTCGGGGCCCAGACAGGCAATATTGGCCAGCAGCTTGCCGCGGTAATATTCCATGATATCGATCTCTCCATTGCCGGGCCAGGGTTTATCATTGCCCAGCGTCCACCAGGCGGGCCAGATGCCTGCTTTGATGCTGATCCTGCCCCGCATTTCAAAGCGGCCATACAACCACGATTGTTTGCCCCGCGTAAGCAGACAGGCAGCCGTATAGTCAATCGTAGGCCGGCTGCGCCGCCAATCCTTGCTGCCCTCCGTATACCGGGGATTAGGCTTTTGCTCACGCCGGGCCTCGATCACCAGCTGACCGTTCTTACACACTGCATTCTCCGGTTGGTACCATTGCCACTCTTCATTGCGCACAAAGCCTTTTTCATAGCCCCAGTTAGTGCTATCCGCAGCACCATTGTGGTTAAATTCATCTGCCCACACCAGCTGGTATCCATCCGCCGCATATTTGCCGGCCACCTTTTGCGTATTACCACAACCCGCCATCGCCACAGGTAGCGCCGCAATAGCCAATATCTGAAATAGTTGCTTCAAGATCAAATAAGTTTAGAGTATTAACCGGATAATATAACTGTAGGAATATTTCTTATCCAATAACCGGTATTGTTCATGCGGCAACGCGCCCCAGCTATCATCGCCCCCTACCCCTCTTTGATTGAGGTCGATCTGCAAGAACACGCCACGTGTGGGCGGTAGATCAGTAGGGTGCTGTTGCTTCTTCGTAAGACCCGGATCGAGGTCTTCCGTGCTGTGGTTGAGCGCACTGAAGCAAATAGGCTGCAGCCCTTGAATAAACAGTCCCTTCCCCTGCACATTCGTCAGCGCCAGCCACCGCACATCCGTTTTGTAACCACTTTCCTGCGGACGGATATAGCCGTTATAATACTGATTGCGCACATTGTCCTGGTACACCCCTAGAAAAGCTGATTCTTTCCGGTCACTATAATTTTCCCAGGGACCACGACCATAATATTGTAAACTGTCCAGTCGCCCATCCAGTCGCACACGCATACCAAACCTTGGTAACTCCGGCAATTCCCGTCCCGTCATATCCATCGAAGCCGTCAGGCGGATGCTGCCGTCATTCTGTATAAAGTATTCGATCGTATAAGGCACAGCTATCGAGGTTAGTTCATACGCCACCTTCACCGCAATACCATCACTGGTTTGTTCGCCAACCGTTACACGCTGCACCTTCCTGTTTTGATGCGCCGCCCGCCAGATGCCCAATCTTGAAGGCATATCATTGCCAAAATCATTATCCGTAGGCGCTCTCCAGAAATAAGGCTCCGGAAAACGATCCAGTTGCGAACCCGTTTTCGTACGATAGTTCCGCACAGTTCCCTGCTTCAGGTCTATCTCACCCGATACATCACCAGACACAAATTCAAGTTTACTATCCGACCGCTTGATCTGCAGGTTGCCGCCCGCTTTGGGGATGCTGGCAAAAAAATTACCCCCTATTAAAAACTGTTCTGTGGCAACGATATGGCCCGCCGGCAACAAGCCCACAACATTTTTTGCAGTGGCCGATACAACCAGCGATAATTCACCCTCCGCTTTCCACAACTGCGCAGGTAAGGTGATCTCCTTTTGTTCGCCAGGCGCCAGCGCCAGTGTGAAAGCCGATTCCCTTATCTTCCTGCCATCAGCAAGCAATTCCCATTTGAAGTCATATTGATCAAGATTGGTAAAACCAAAAAGGTTCCGCACCTTCAGTTTACCGGTAGCAATATCTGCTGCCGCAAATTCGATCGGCTGGTACACCTTCTTCACTTCATAAGCGCCTGGGTCCGGTCTGCGGTCAGAACTTAATATACCATCCGCCACACCGTTCTCATCGTTCTGCCAATAGAAACTGCCCAGGTCACCACCATACGCCCAATAGGTTTTCCCATTGCCATCTGTTGTTTTAAGCCCCTGGTCTACCCAATCCCAGATAAAACCACCCTGCATACGTGGAGACGTAGCCATGATATCCCAGTACGCCCGGAAATTACCATTGCTATTGCCCATCGCGTGTGCATATTCACACATGATATAAGGTCTTTTCTTCGAACTATCCGCAGCATACCGTTTCATGTTATTGATCGAAGGATACATAGGGCACACAATATCCGTGTTCCAGTCTTCCCCCGCCTGCTCAAACTGTATCGGCCGCGAGGGGTCCCGCTGCTTGATCCAATTATAGGCATCATGAAATACCGGACCATTGCCACATTCATTGCCTAGCGACCAAAGGATAATCGAAGGATGGTTCTTATCCCGCTCCACCATTCTTATTTCACGATCCATATGCGCAGGCGCCCATTCAGGCAGGTAGGCAGGATGTTTTTTCTTGTCAAACCACGACTGCCATTCAGCCCCCATACCATGCGTTTCAATATTGGCCTCATCCACCAGGTAAATGCCATATTGATCGCAGAGCTTATACCACAAGGGATCATTGGGATAATGTGAACACCGCACCGCATTAATATTTAATTCCTTCATCAGCCTTATGTCTTGCAGCATTACTTCCTTCAATGGCACATGCCCGTTCACATCATCATGCTCATGCCGGTTCACACCCCGTACCATCAGCGGCACGCCATTCACCATCAGCTGCGCATTTTTGATCTCTACCTTACGGAAACCGATCTTAGCGCCCGTGTACAGATTGGTACCCGCCTCATTTTTCAGCGCTATCACACACTGGTACAGGTTAGGGTATTCTCCACTCCATTTCAGTACATTGTTGATCTTTCCCTGCAACTGGATCGTTTGGAAACTATCCGTGGCAGCCACATATTTTTGTTCCTGCTTCCATACCTGTTTGCCGGCAGCATCCAGCAGGCTCACCGTGATCGTTCCTTTGCTGCACGCTGCAGGTTGAAAATTCCTGAGTGTTACCCCCGCTTTGAACAGGCCATTTTTATATTGCCCATCCAGGTCAGGCTGCAAAAAGAAATCCCAGATCGTTTGTTTGGGCAGCGCATATAAATACACATCCCGCTCAATACCACTGAGGCGCCAAAAGTCCTGGTCCTCCAGGTAGCTGCCGTCATGCCAGCGGAAGATCTGCACTGCCAGCAAGTTCCTGCCCTTGCGCAGGTATTGCGTGACATCGAATTCCGCAGGTGTTTTGGCCGCTTTCGTCATACCCACTTTTTGACCGTTCACATAGATGAAGGCACAGCCAGTTATTGAACCGAAGTGCAATAGCACTTCCTGCCCATCCCAGTGCGTTGGTATGTCAAACTCTTTGCGGTAAGTACCCACCGGGTTATCAGCCCCAATAAAAGGAGGGTTCTTAGGATGCGGGTACGTGATATTCGTATAGATAGGAACACCAAATCCTTTCAGTTCCCAATTGGAAGGCACAGCGATATCCGCCCACTGCCGTGTATCAAGTCCTTCCTTATAAAAATCCATAATGCGGTCCGCATACCGGTC
This sequence comes from Paraflavitalea soli, assembly GCF_003555545.1. GTDB lineage: Bacteria > Bacteroidota > Bacteroidia > Chitinophagales > Chitinophagaceae > Paraflavitalea > Paraflavitalea soli. The sequence goes on from NZ_CP032157.1 coordinate 4,265,912, forward strand.
TGTATAGGTAAACTTCCAGTTGCCATTCAGTGATTGATACGAACGGGAACGGCTATAATCATCTGTTACTACATCCCCCGCATTGTCAAATACCATGAAGCTCGCATGCGGCTTCTCTTTGTTTACATCCAACAGTCCGGGATTCTCCCAATCATTGTTTGCCTGCTGCGAAAAAGCGCTCGCTGAAAAAAGGCAAATGCCTGCCAGGAAAAGCGTTCTGGCCAAAGTAATTTTCATACACGTCTCTTATTTATTGCTGGTCTTTAATTATTGCTTGCTATCACCTGCACCACCTGGTCGTGCAGCGGGTTTTCTTGCCGGGCTTTTGAGCCTTACACCTTTATGCGTTGGTTGTACCTGCCTGATGCTCCCATCAGGGTTAAATTCCATTTTATCAATACATACCTCCCGGTTGTACCCCGCCGCTTTGCCCAGGTTGATGCCATTGGGATAGGAGAACCGGTGATACACAATATACCACTCATCTTTGCCAGGCACCTGGATCGTAGAATTGTGCCCCGTAGCATAAATACCCTGCGCCGTATCTTTGGCGATCACCAGGTTATTGGCCGGTACAGTGATTTTCCCAAGCGGGGCATCCGACCTGCCATACCGCACCCGGTAATCAGCATCACGCGTATCATTTTCCGACCATAGGAAATAATAGACGCCCTTTCGGTACAGCACATGCGTCCCTTCCCGGAAGCTGCCGTCCGGTGTCAGTATTTGAGTAGTCCCCGGTTTTATGGAAACCATATCCTCATTCAGTTCTGCCCCCGCCATATAGCCATTGCCCCAGTACAGGTACGACTTGCCTGTCTTTGGATCTGTAAACACATCCGGATCTATCTGCTGGCCGCCCTTCACCCCTTCCGGGCGCTGGTCAATAAGCGGTTTGCCCGCATCCACAAAAGGCCCCGTGGGAGCATCACTCACCGCCACCCCTATTTTCTGTGCCGCCGTGAAATAATAAAAGTATTTATACTGGCCGTTGATCTTTTTTTCCGTGATCGTGGGTGCCCAGGCATTCCTGTTGCCCCACCGTACATCCCTGGGCAGGTCAAGGATCACCCCTTCGTCTTTCCATTGTACCAGGTCCGTTGAAGAAAAGGTTTTGAAATAAGTGCCCGACCAGCCTGTAAAACCATCACTGGTGGGATAGATATAATACTTCTTTGTCTTTTCCGAATACAGGATATCCGGATCAGCATACTTGCCATCCAGTACCGGGTTGTGCGCACCCTGGAGGCGCACACTGCCCCATTGGGCGTTCAGCCGGTCCGCCTCGGCAGCAGTAATCGAGATAATCGTACCGTGGCGCGGATGGAAATTCATCGTTACTCCTTCATCTACTATCTTGAAATGTTCCAGGTCACTCGTTTTCGTAAACTGGTATTTTCCTTTCGTGTACACATCGTACATCAAAATATAATCGTTGCTGTTGTTGAGTTTGAACACACCGGCCCCTTCCACCGGGTCCGTCGTTTGCTGTATATATTCATCACGCAGCACATAACCTGCTGTGAGTTTGTCAGACACAGCCACCTTCAGGCCCGCCGTACGGGCTCCCTCCGTCTTAAAGAACAGGTAATACTTACCGTCTTTGTGCACAATGTCGCCATCGATACAAGCCCCGTTGCCCGGCTCCACAAACAATTGCGTTGGTTCCGTGGCGAGGTCTGTAAAGTCTTTATTGGCATAGGCATAATAGATCTTATCCGGATCATGCCCGTGTTTCATGGAAAAATAGATCAGGTATCGGTCCGTTGCTGCATCATAAATGGTTTGCGGCGCCCATACGCGCAGCAGGCTGTCATGGCCGGCAAATCGTTGTTGGATATTTACTACCGCCGAGGTCCAGTGAATGAGGTCCGTCGATTTGAGCAATACCATGGCCCGGTTGGAGTTCCAGCCTTTGGCCGAAACCATATCCGTAGCAACCAGGTAAAAAGTTTTGTTATCCGCCCCACGCAGTATATGCGGATCACGGACACCGCCGGTAGAACTAATAGCAGAGGAAGCGATGATCGGTTGATCACCATTCAGCGCCTGGTAGTGATAACCGTCTTTGCTGAGCGCAAAGCGGATCTGTTCTTCGCTTTTGTCATTGCCTGTAAAATAAGCAAAGAGGTAGGCCTCGTAGGGAGCTTCATGAGCGGCCTTTTTAGAGGGCCCCTTGTTGTTGGACTGCGCCAGTACTGCTGTCCCCAACAACAGGGCGGTACAAAGACATACTATACTTCTCAGGACCATGATAATAAAGGGTAGACTTTTTTTATAGAACACTATCAGAAAAAATACCAGCCTGCCAAATGACAGGCTGGTACATTATTAACTACTTCTTTGTCATTTCGAACGAAGCAAAGCGGAGTGAGAGAGCTGCTATCGAAGCAAACGCCTTCGAAGCAAACCCCTTCGAAGCAAAGGATTGCCGACTGCCGATTGCCGATTGCCGATTGCCGACTGCCGACATCTTCGACTACTGCTTCGACTCATCAGCTACCGCTTCCTGCCAGGTCTTCCACATTTCTACAGTAGCGTCGTACCCATTGTAACCGGGATTCTGGTGCAGTTTAGCGCCATTATTGGCATTGATCGCATTCTGTTGCGGAATCGGCCAGTTGATATTGTGCGGTGCAAGAGTATAAGAACGACCCTTCACCACCACTTTACCCTTATTGTAATAGTTATTATAAGCCGTTATGCGATTGAACCAATAGCTCTTTTGCTCCAGCGTGGGTACTGTATACGTGTTGCCCCACTCGTCCGCCTTGCCGCTCAGCGCCAGGCAATACGATACACGGCTCATTTCTGTAAAACGCCATTCTTCCATATTCAACTCCCGCGCACGCTCGTCCATGATCTCGCCAATGCCAACCGTGGTATACAGCTGCGTACAGCCGGCACGTTGACGTACCTTATTCACATCCGCTACAGCTTGATCAGCCTGCCCGTTGTAAAACTTGGCTTCAGCGCGCAACAGGTAGGTTTCTGCCAGGCGGAAACAATAGAGGTCGCCGGCGCCGCCACGGTGGTTCACTTCAGTCTGAGACCCTGTTTCAAGAGGATCTTCAATATAATATTTGTAGTGCGGCCAGTCAAACCAGTTACGAACCGTATCCGCGCACAGGATCTTTGCACCATCATACAACCGCAGGTTCTTGCCATACCAGGCAGGCACTGTTACATCGTTATACTTGAGCGAATCCATCCTTGCCCAGTTGCCCACCGTGCTGTTGTGGCGCAGGTCACCCGCATCATTTACACCGTTCACAAACCATACATCATTGGTCGCATAATAAGTAGGACGAATATGCGCAATACCCCTGCCTATCCCGCGCATATAATCCGTAGCCTCCCGATAGTTGCCACTGTTCTTAGCTATATATTTTATAGCCTGCTGTCCACCCGGTGTAGTCGTTTGGTTATTGTCCAGGAAGGGCAGCCAGTTACGCATCGAGTTCATCTTCACCATCGACTGCGTTCCATTTCGGTTAGGCATCACCAATATCACTTCTTTGTTGGCTGCGATCGCCTTGTTTTCCGGGCGATGCAGGTCCCAGATCACATTGCGCGTGATGGGCCATACAGCCGGATAAGGATTGATGAAGGAACCGAAATTGTTTGTCATCAACGAATAACCTGAACTGTTGATCAGGATATCAGCCTGATCGATCGCTTTCTGCCACTGACCCGTTGCCAGGTAACACTTGATCAGCAACTGGCGGCAGGCCCCTTTGTTGACCAGGCCAATGAGGTTGGCGCTCGTCTGCGCAGGCACATATTCCACTGCTTTTTCCATATCCAACGTGATCATTTTCAGTATCTCTTCACGTGGCGTACTCTTATAGTTCAGCTTGGGCGAAGCCAGGATCTTCGTTACCAGCGGCACATCTTTAAACTCGAAAGCAAGCGCCAGGTATCGGTAGGCGCGATGGAATAGCGCACGGCCAATATAGCCTACTTTGGTAACCGAATCGAGGTCCGGCACTTTGTCAATATACGTCAGGATCGTATTGGCATATTTAATACCGTTGTACGTCTCATTCCAGAAATAATAGTTGCGTTCTGCATAATCATTAGGCGTCAACCGCGTAGCAATGTCTGCATAGATATTGCCATCGTCCGTCTTACTGGCCACTGCCACATCCGAAAACATATATTCCGTACTGATGGGCAAACCCAGATCCTGGTACGAAAAGTACGTCCAGTAAGAACGCAGGTGCCGGTCACAGGTAGCCATGGCTGCATCCAGACCACCTTTTGTATTGAATGTTTCATCCGGAATGTAGAATGACAACGGATCCGGTTGCAGGTAAGATTTGCTACAGGAAGACAGCCCCGCCATCACACCTGAGAACAGTATTATTTTAAATAGATTCTTTTTCATTGCTCAAATCGTTTAGAAGGTTGCATTTAATCCAAAAGTAAAGATCCTGGGGGCCATACCCGACCGGAAGATCTGTCCCGCATCGCCGCTCGTATTGAAGGTTTCCATATCGCCATAGTGCCAATCTTTCTCCTTCGTCCAAAGCGCTACGTTACGCACACTGGCAAATACCTTTATTTTCTCAACGCCGACCTTTGACAACAGTTTTTTATCCAGCGTGTATCCCACCGTTACGTTTTCCAGGCGGATGAAGCTACGGTCATACAATTTGCCGGGTGCATTTGAACCCGTACCTACAGGACCTCTCGCATCCAAACGGGCATAGCTATTCGTAGGATTATCCAGCGTCCAGTATTCTTTTTTCCATTGGTTCGCCTGGTTCGTCACCAGCGAAGTACCATTGTCCTGGTTCAGGTAAATACCCACCAGGCTCTTATGGCCCCAATAAGAATACATGTTGAACGAGAAGTTGAAATTCTTATACGTGAAATCATTCCTCATCGACCACATGATCGGAGGCGCTGTTTGTCCCAGGAACTCCTTATCGTTGTCATTATAATAAGACGAGAGAGCTGGGTTGGTCGCATTTACTTTGTCATCAGCCGTGTAGTTGTTGGCTACTTTGGGATCACCGGGGCGTTGGTTATAGATAGCCGCTTCTGCTACTTCGTTTTTCTGCCAGATACCAGTTACCCGGTAGTTCCAGATCGTGCTGATCGGCTGACCAATAAACCAGTTATTAGGTATTACATCCCTTTCTCTGGTAGAGATCACATTGCCCTGACCATCCAGGATGTCCTGGTACTCATAGTACAGGTGCTTGATCGTGTTCTTGTATTTGGAAAAACCAAAAGTCGTATTCCAGGAGAAATCGCGGTTCTTGATGTTCACCGTATTGATGCTCAGCTCAAAACCCCTGTTGTCCACTTTACCAAGGTTCGTAGTGATGCTGGAAAAACCAGTGAAATCAGGCAGCGTACGGTTCATGATCATCGCCACCGTAGGCGTAATATAATAATCGATGCTACCCGTGATGCGGTCGTTCAGGAATCCGAAATCGAGGCCCACGTTGAATGACTCTGTTTTTTCCCAGGTCAGGTTGTTGTTCGCCAACCGGTTCATAAACAGGTACAGGAATTCTTTCAGGTTACCGCCATTATCGAGGTAGCCCATTGTACCGCCGCCACCAACAGTCAGGTTGGCCACCGCAGTATAAGGATCCGCCAATGAGCGGTTACCGTTCTGTCCCCACGATGCACGCAGTTTACCCGTGCTCATAGGCTCCCATTTGAAGAAGCTTTCATTCGAGAACGTCCAGGCACCTGCAATGGAAAAGAAGTTGGCGCGGGGATTGGAATTACCAAAGGCAGAATAACCATCCCGGCGGAAAGAGGCCGTCAGCATATAGCGGTCATCGAATGAATAGAACAACCGCGCCAGCATACCATCCGCCGTTTCCTTCGTGTCTTCCGAATCAAAAGTACTTCTTGCCTTGTCCCCGTTCTGCGTTTCATGCAGTCCAAGCGCGTCACTCGGCAGGATATTGCGTGCTTCTATCCGGTCCTTCCAGGATTGACGGTTCTCCGCTTCCTGTACCAGCGTCACCGCTACACGGTGCTTCTTGGCAAAAGTGTGTTCCCAGTTGATCGTATTGTTGAGCGACCAGTCGAAACGTTGCGTCTGCTCGCGGTTCACCAGGCCATTGTTCGCTGTCCAGTCAGGATGCCTGGCCGATTCGAAATAACGGTCACGGAATGTTTGGTACCGCGGAGAAGCGTTGAAAGAGTAAGTAATATTGAAAGGCAGTTTTACCTTGGCGTTCAGGATAGCATTGAATACCGTGTATCCTTTATCCAGGTCCATATACTGGCGGTCAAAGTCGTAGTTATAGCCCAGGTTATTCGTACTGCCATCACCTTGTGGATGCCAGGCCAGCCTGCCATCGGGCAGGTAATAGTTGGCAAAAGGTGAATTGCGCAGCGATTGTTTTTGCCAATCTACCGCCAGGTTGCCATCCGTACGGTTCTGGAAGTTGATGTTACCGCCTACTTCCAGCCATTTGGCGATCTTGCCTTCCACCTTCATATTGGCGCGGATAGCCTTATAATCATCCCCGCGGATCGGGCCCTGGTTGCTGAGGTAACCGAGCGACATATAATAGTTCATATTGTCGCTGGCGCCGGAGGCACTGAGGTTATAATCCTGGTTGATGCCCGTACGGAAAGAATGATCCTGCCAGTTGTAGGTCTTACCCGCCACATAATTGTTCAATGTTACATCCGACATCGCCAGGCGCTTGCCATAGATCGAAACATCATTGTCAGTAGGCAGGTTGGTACTATAGGCTCTCCACTGGTCGATCGTAATGCCATATTTGGCCAGGTTCTCAGGTGTTGGGTTTTCAAAGTAACCCGGCCTTTTATTAGTACCCCAGCCAGATAACGGAACCTGGTAGGCTTCATATTGACCCGTCGCTGCGTTTACCCCAAAGGTGGCCGCCTTATACCAGTCTTCCCGGTACTGAATATAACCTTCAGGACCAAATACGTCCCGGTTACCGGCCTTGGTAGAGATACCCAGGTTGCTCGTGAAGTTGATCCTCGGTTTACCTTTCTGCCCTCTCTTTGTAGTAATGATCAGTACACCATTGGCCGATTTGGCGCCATATACCGCAGCCGCCGAGGCATCTTTCAACACGTCAATCTGCGCAATATCATCCGGGTTGATCTCCGACAGTTCCCCGTAGAAGATCATACCATCCAGTACCAGCAACGGGTCATTGTGCCCGGCATCCGTATATACCGAACGCTGACCGCGGATCTGGATAGAGCCGCCGCCCTTACCGTTGGGATCGAGGCCTACGCTCAGACCGGGTGTTCCCCGCACGATATCCTGTACCGTATTTGGGTTCTGGTCCGCAATCTTATCCGGACGTATCTGCGTAATGGCGCCGGTAAGGTCCTTTTTGCGGGCCTGGCCGTAACCGATCACCACCACTTCGTTCAGCGATTGGTTCGTTACCTCCAGCCGCAGCGATAGGTCGCCCGTAGCGGGAACAGTAACAGTTTGCGTAACATAACCGGTGAACGAGAAGGAAAGCTTGCTGTTGACAGCAGCTTCCAGTGTAAAATGGCCCTTGTCATTGGTAGATGTTCCCGTTGTTTTACCGGCTAATGTGACAGAAACACCCTGCAGCGGTAGGTTGGTAGAAGCATCTGTGACAGTGCCGGAAACCTGCCGGTCCGTTTGTGCCAGCATCGTCAGTGGCGCTAAAAACAAGGCTGCCAGGACCAGGGCAATCATACCGGGTCTTGGTTTAACAAGCGTTTGCATAAAGCATTTAGTTTTTTTCAAAATGGTAATTACAGTTTTCGTTTGTTGACCGGATCGTTGCTATCATGGCAGGTCCGGCAGAGAATATACTTATATAAAAGAAAAAAAGATTTGACCAATTGATCAAGGAGGAAGAAAAGGTGAGTAAAAAACGGGTTGTTGATAAAGGCGCTGGGGCCGATCCAATATGTTTGATCTTTTCATATACGCAAGCGATTTAGGGGTGTCCCGAAGAGCATAGGTGTAGATGCGATTCAATCGTTAAATCGATCACAATTTAATAGCAACCAAACGCGAATATAGGGGGGCTATTTTGATAAAAAGGGGGCATTCTTGCTTGTTGACATACTTCAAAACTACGTCATTATATTATAAAATATTGACAATCAATAAATAGGATCTTTTACCGGGCAGGTTCGTCCCGTTTCACCACCTTCTCGTTGAGCTGGTATTGCTTGCCCATATACCGGCGGTATTTTTCAATATAGGCAGATGGCTTCATGCCAAACAGGCTGGTAAAATGCTTACGGAAATGTTTAATATCACTGATCCCTACCATAAAAGCTGTCTCAGATATATTATAATTGGTATTAATAAATAATTCTGCCGCCTTGCGCAGCCGGATGAACCGCACAAAAGCATTCGCAGGCTGCCCCGATACTGCCTTGATCTTTTTGTTCATTTTTGAATAACTCATACCCAGTTCCCTGGCCAGCGTCACGATCGAGAATTGGTCATCGTCGAGATGCGCTTCCACAATGCCGATACAATTGTCCAGGAACTCCTTGTAATCCGTCGATATCTTGTAAGGATTGTGCTGGAAAGTGATCTCATTATAAAAGTATTTCTGCAGGTTGTTCCGGCTTCTCAACAGCGCAGCTACCCGGGCTATCAGCAGGTCTTTCTCAAAGGGCTTGGAAATATAATCGTCGGCCCCTCCTTCTACCCCCCGCAGCCTGGCTTCTGTGGAAGCATTACCCGTTACCAGTATCACCGGAATATGCCCCAGCGCGCTATCTCCCTTGATCCGCTGGCAAAGTTCTATGCCCGTCATCTCCTGCATCACCACATCACTGATAATAATATCCGGCTGGTACTGGTGCGCCATTGTAAGCGCTTCCTCCCCGCTTTGAGCTTCATACACCGAAAACTGTCCCTTGAACAGTTGCCGGATATATTGCCGTATCTCTGCATTGTCATCCACCACCAGGATACTCCGGCTTTCCGTAGTGAGCGGCGTATGAGCCTGTTGCAACTCCTCGTCATCCTCTTCCCCGGCCGTTGCTTCCGGCAGCTCCTCGATGATAGCATTACTTTCTACCCGTTCTTCCACGATCTCCTGGCCGGCCAGGTGCTCCACCCCCAACGGCAACTGCACAAAGAACGCAGTTCCCACCCCGGCTTCCGTAGTATAGTCGATCACCCCCTTATGCGCTTGCACGAAATGCTTTACCAAAAACAGGCCGATACCAAACCCCGCCTTCGCTGTATTGGCCTGGTAAAACCTTTCAAACAGCTTTTCCCGCGCATGCCGCGGTATGCCGGGACCGCTGTCCCTGATCTCGATCCGCACACACCCTTCTTCCACCGTTACATGAAACCACACTTTCCCCTCATTGGGTGTATACTTAAAGGCATTCGACAACAGGTTATAAAAGATTACTTCCAGTTTTTCCCGGTCCGCATAAATGACCAGTTCCTCCTCATCATCCAGGAACAACTGGTATTCGATCTTTTTCGCCTTGGCCACCTGCGTAAATGAGTTGTAAACTTCTTTCGTGAGCGCCGTCAGGTCTATCTTCGAGATCTTGAGCCTGTCCAGTTCACTGTCAGCCTTTTGAAACAACAACAGCTGGTCCACCAGGCGCAGCATCCGGCCCGCATTCTGGTAGATCAGCCGCAGGTCTGCCGTATTCGTTCCCCCCTCTTTGTTCTTGATGAGGTCCTTGATAGGATTCAACACCAGCGTCAGCGGTGTCCTGAATTCGTGCGAGATATTTGTAAAAAAAGCCTCTTTTTTATGATTGAGCTCCCGCTCCTTTTCATTGATCACTCTTTGCGCTTCCAGCTCAGCCTCTCCTTTTTCCTTTTCCGCTTTGGCCAGCTCCAGTTCCGTTTCACTGCGTTGCCGCTCCGCCTTTTCCAATCCCAGCAAGGCCTCACTTTTTTCTCTTTCCGCACGTTCATTGTCCCCGTTCAGCCTGGCGATCTGCACCTGGTATTCCAGGCGCGTTTGCCGCGCTTTATAAGTTAAATAGAGGTATAAAACACCTATCCCAATGCAGGCATACAACAGGAAAGCCCACCAGGTGCGATACCAGGGTGGCAGCACCGTGATCTGAATGATCGTTTGCCGCGTATTCCATACACCCGCTGCATTCGTCGATTTGATATACAGCGTATAGCTGCCTTCCCGCAGGTTCGTATAGTTGGCCGTTCTGATCTTACTCGTATAGTTCCAGTCCTTATCCCATCCATCCAGGAAATAGCCGTACCTGATCTTTCCAGGCGAAGAATATTCCAGCGCCGCAAAATCAACCGACACCACCGCCTTATTATAAGGTATGTGAAGGCTGCTGATATGATGGTCACTGATGCCATTTATATAGCCATCTTCATCCGATACAAGACGGTTGTTCACCCGCAGCCCCGTAATGAGTACCGGCGGCATGAAATTGCGGGGTGCAATATTGCCCGGATCAAACAACACAAACCCATTAATGCTGCCAAAGACCAGTTCGCCGGAACGCAACCGCAGCGCAGCACTGTAAATAAACTGGTTGCTCGGCAATCCATCACTCTGGTAATAATTCGTAAACTTCTTTTGCGTCGCGTTGAAACACGAAAGCCCATTGAACGTACTCAACCAAAGATCGCCCCGCCCGTTTTCCGAAATGTTCAATACAGAATTGTTGCACAGACCGTCCGCATCACCATACCGCGCGATGACCTTTCCCCCTGCCCGGTCAAACAGTACGATCCCCCCGCCTTCAGTACCCAGCCAGCAATTCCCCTGTTTATCCTCATAAATAGCCCGCACTGGTTTCCCTATTTCAAAGTACTGGTGCTTTTTATTTTGCCGGTCGATCCTGATCAACTGGTGCGAATTACCAGCCCACAACACCCCATTCCTATCTTCCAGGATAGAAATAAGATCATACAACACCTGGCCGAATACTTCAAACCGGTTGGCCTTTTCATCATACCGGTATAATTTTCCACTGCCAAAGCTCGTAGCCCACAGCGTATTTTCGTGGTCCATACACAACTTCCATACATTCCTGTTCTCAATACCCGTGCTATCGTTTACACACCGGTAATGTTCAAACTGCCCCGACCTTTTGTTGAATTTATTGATCCCTCCCCCAAAAGTGGCCACCCATACCTGCTGGCGGTTGTCTTCGAGGATACTGGTGACCATATTGCTGCTCAGCGAATGCGGATTAGCAGCATTATGCCGGAAGTGTTCGAACTGATTTGTTTTCCGGTTCCAGATGCTCATACCCCCGCCATCCGTACCGATATACAAGTTGCCGCCCCCATCTTCAAAAAAGCAGGCAGCAAAATTGTTGACCAGGCTATTGGAATTGAGCGGATCATGCGCGATCGTCCGGAACTGGCTGATCTGCGGATCGATGATATTCAATCCTCCTTTCAGCGTGCCCATCCAATGCCTCGATTCATTGTCGTGGTAAATGACCGTAACAGACTCACTGGAAAGCGAGCGGCTGTCTTCTCCCGGTAAAATATAGGTAAGTTGTCCCGTAGCCGGATTGAGGATGTTGACCCCGGCCCCCTCCGTACCGATCCATAGATTTCTTTCTTTATCAAAAGATAGCGAAGCAATATTGTTGGAGGAAAGTTTCCCTTGCTCCGCACTGTACGTTTTTACATATCCCATGCCCGTTATCGAAAATTGGTGCAGCCCATTGGCGCTGCCTACCCAAAGATGGTCTTCGCTATCCGATACAAACGTGTTCGCAAATTTGATGGCGCTGCTCACCAGTTCTACTTGTTGTGTCCCATAATTATACCGGCATAGTCCCGCGCCCGATACAAACAGCCACACCCGTTGCTGCTGATCGATCTCTACATCCACACCATATTCAACCCCCTGTATCGTTCCCCCTTTCACCGGAATTTGGATCGCCGTATTGGCGCCGGCCCGTTGTACCATCAGCCCCCTCCCATTCGTGGCAATAAATACATTGCCCTTATCGTCCGAAGCAACCTGGTTTACATTGGCCGTGATCTTTTGCCGTGTTTTGGAACCATATGGGAAGAAAAAGGCAGGTGAGAAATTGGAAGTGAGATCATTGTAAATACTCAGGCCCTGGCCCGTACCCACCCACAGCTTCTTTTGCTGGTCCTGGTGGATGGAATAGATATAATTGTGTGGAAGCGAAAGGGAATCATTTTGCTTGTTGCGGAACACCTTAAACTCATAACCATCATAGCGGTTGAGCCCATCAAAAGTGCCGAACCAGATAAAGCCGTCCCGGTCCTGGTAAATGCAGCGTATCGAGTTGTTAGACAGCCCTTTCTCTACCCCCAGCCGTATAATTCTTGGATGATCAGCTCCTACAACTAACTGAAACAAAAGGACACAAAAAATGGAAGCAACGAATTTCCGCATGTTCATTAAAAAATAGCATTCTACAGCCCGGGATCACTATCCTGTCAAATGTACAGTTAATCCCATTACGCCATCCCCTAAAGAAGGGCCTATTTTTTAATGTTATACTATCGCATTCAATATCAATACCCCAGCAAGACCGATAATGGAAATCACCGTTTCCATCACCGTCCACGATTTCAGTGTTTGGGGCAAAGACAACTGAAAGAACTCCTTAAACATCCAAAAACCAGAGTCATTAATATGAGAACCAAACACACTACCTGCTCCTACTGCCAGCACCATCAGTTCCGGCGATACATTACCCGCCGCTAGTAAAGGCGCCACCACACCCGCCGCCGTAATGCCCGCCACCGTGGCCGAGCCGATCATCACCCGCAGGAAGGCCGTCACCACCCAGGCAAATAACAAAGGCGGCATATCCCACTTGCTGCTGAAGGTGGCAATATAAGTACCCGTTCCGCTGTCCACCAGCACCTGCTTAAAAACTCCGCCCGAAGTAATGATCAGCAAGATCATAGCAATGCCGGCGATGGAATCCGTCAGCAGCTGCATCATCTGTGTCATCGTCTTACCAGCCGTCTTTCCCAATTCAAAGATCGCCAGCAGTACAGTGATCAGCAAAGCAATGACAGGGTCGCCTATAAATAATAAGATCGATTGTAATACATTTCCTTTCTCCAGAAAATGACCAGCCGCCACCGCCAGCGCGATCAACAGCACCGGCATCAGCGCAAACAATAAACTGGAAGCCACCGAAGGAAGTATTTTGCTGTTGCCCGCAACTGCTGTTAAGGCCTCGTCCTGTGCCTTCGTTGTTGTATGTTGCAGCAGCCTGCCCAGCAAAGGCCCCGCTACGATCACCGCCGGGATCGCCAATATAATTCCATACATCAGCACCAGGCCCATATTCGCATGAAAGGCTTTTACCAGCACCACAGGCCCCGGATGCGGAGGAAGAAAACAATGCGTGGTGCTTAACGAAGCAGCCATGGGGATCACGATATACAACAAGGGCAATCCCGTTTTCCGCGTCAGCGCCACCACCAGCGGCACCAGTATCACAAACCCCGCATTATAATAAAGCGGAATGCCCATTAAGAAACCCGTCAGCAATACCGCCCATTGAATATGCTTCGGCCCAAAAGCCCTGATCAGCGTGGAGGTGATCTGTTCTGTAGCCCCCGTCACTTCCAGTATCTTGCCCAGGAAGGCGCCGAGACAAATGATCAACGCCAACCCTCCCAGCGTACTGCCTACTCCTTTTTCGATAGAGGCCAATAACTGGTCAGGCTGCATCCCCAGAAATAGACCAGCCAGTATAGCTACGATCAGTAAGGAAATAAACGGACTTACTTTCTTCGCAGAAAGGAATATCTGTAGCGCAATGGCAAGCAGAATAACCAGTATCGTCATGCGTTATTGTACCGTGTTTACGAGCGTTCCGATAGGAAAAATGGTAATGGCGATTTCGTCGCCGCTTAGCAAAGTAAAATTACTGCCCGGCACAATCCCTGTTCCCGTCATGATCAGACAGCCATCAGGGAAACTGCATTCCCTGAATACGAAAGATACCAATTCTTCCGGCGTTCTTTTCAATTGGCTGATCAAAACATCTCCCTCATAAGCCTTAGCGCCTTTACGGCTAATGACCAGGTTGATATTCGTATCCTTATTAAGCGGTTCATTCGTAACATAGATACAAGGCCCCAGTGCCGCACACCCATCATAGGTTTTTGCCTGCGGCAGGTAGAGCGGATTCTCCCCTTCAATACTGCGGCTGCTCATATCATTGCCGATCGTATAGCCGACTATCTTACCAGAAGTAGTCACCACCAAAGTCAGTTCAGGCTCCGGCACATCCCAGTCACTGTCCTTGCGAATGCGCACCAGCCCGCCATGACCAACGATACGATGATACGTAGATTTAAAAAACACCTCCGGCCTCGTTGCTTCATATACTTTAGCATAGAAATCAGCGCCGCCGCCAGCTTTACTTTCTTCCTGCCGGCCAATCTTACTGCGCAGGTACGTAACCCCACAGGCCCACAATTCCTGGTGCCTGCTCATAGGTGCCAGCACATCCTTGATCAAACTGCTATCTCCTTTCGGCAATGTCTCCGCAAGTTTACTTAGCTTATCAAACAGCTCATCATCATTCACCAGCTTCTCCCAGGGCTCATGGACTGCATAATAATGGCCATTCTTTTCAATAACTGCTCCTTCTTTGGTGTTATATAGTTTCATATGGTGTTAAATCTTTTTTGTGTCAAAGGGTTTTCTGCCCCTTTAGGGGCTACAGCTTTGTAGAGAGAAACGTATCAAAGGGTTTTGTGCGCTGTAGGCGCACTCCTCTGGACGTCGCCCCCTCGTTGCCTTTATGCCTCGTTGCCTCCCTAATGCGAATCCCTCGTCACCGTCGATCCCGAACTACCCTGTAAAAAATCCAGGTCTGCCCCTTTATCAGCTCCCAATACATGTTTAATATAAAGGCTCACATACCCCCGGCTGGCCGCTGGCGTAGGCGCCACCCAAGCGGCCCTTCGTGCAGACAACGCTTCCTCACTCACATCCAGGTGCAACCGGCGCTCCTCCACATCAAGTTCGATCATGTCCCCGTTTTGCACCAGCGCAAGCGTACCGCCAATAGCGCTTTCCGGCGACACATGCAGTACCACCGTACCATACGCTGTGCCACTCATTCTGCCATCCGAAATACGCACCATATCCGTAACTCCTTTTTGCAATAGCTTTTTAGGAAGCGCCATATTGCCCACTTCTGCCATACCGGGATAACCAACCGGCCCCACGTATTTCAATACCATCACACAGCTTTCATCAATGTCCAGGTCCGGGCTGTCGATCCGCGCATGATAATCTTCAATGCTTTCAAACACCACCGCCCTGCCCCGGTGTTTCATCAGCGCAGGCGTGGCAGCCGATGGCTTCATCACCGCCCCGTTCAAAGCCAGGTTGCCTTTCAGCACCACACAACCCGCTTCCGGCATAAATGGACTGGCCAAAGTACCGATCACCTGTTCATTATAGCAGCTACAGTTCTCCCGCACATTCTCATGGTGGTTCTTACCTGTAACCGTTACCACTTTTTTATGCAGGTGATCCTTCAGCTCGTTCAAGATCACCGGCAGTCCGCCCGCATAATAAAAGTCTTCCATCAAATATTTACCCGAGGGCATCAGGTTCAACAGCATGGGGATCTTGCTACCGATCGTATCAAAATCTTCAAGCGCCAGTGGTACACCCATCCTGCCTGCGATCGCCAACAAATGGATAATGAAATTGCTGGAACCGCCTACTGCTGCATTCACCACGATCGCATTCTCAAAGGCCTCCCGCGTAAGTATCTTATCAATCGTCAGGTTCTCTCTTACCATCTCCACGATCCGCCGGCCACTAAGTTGCGCCATTTGCTTTTTCCGGCTATCCGCCGCAGGTATAGCTGCAGCACCAGGCAAAGTGAGGCCCAGCGATTCCACCATACAGGCCATTGTGCTTGCCGTACCCATCGTCATACAATGCCCGATACTCCGGCTCATACAACTCTCCGCAAATTCACAGTCTTCGGCCGTCATTTTTCCCGTTTTCATGTCCTCATCAAACTTCCACACATGCGTACCCGAACCAATTTCCTGTCCCTTGTATTTTCCATTCAGCATCGGACCACCGGGCACTACGATCGTTGGCAGGCCCACACTGGCAGCCCCCATCACCGTAGAAGGTGTTGTTTTATCACATCCTGTTAACAGTACGACCCCGTCTATCGGGTTGCCCCGGATGCTTTCTTCCGTGTCCATACTCGCCAGGTTGCGAAACAACATCGCCGTTGGTTTCAGCAGCGTCTCTCCCAGGCTCATCACCGGAAATTCCAACGGAAAACCACCCGCTTCCAACACTCCCCGCTTTACCATTTCTGCATGTTCCCGGAAATGCGCATTACACGGTGTCAGTTCACTGAACGTATTGCAAATGCCGATCACCGGTCTGCCATCAAACAGGTCATTGGGCATACCCTGGTTCTTCATCCAGCTCCTGTAAATAATGCCGTCTTTGTCTTTCCTGCCAAACCAATCGTGGCTCCTCAGTTTTTGCTGGTCACTCATATTCGTACGTTTATTCTTTTCACTCCATCTCCCCACCTTCCCATCTCACCAACTTCTCAACTTTTCAACCTATCAACCTTCCAACCTATCAACTTCTCAACATCCGCCCCCTGTATTCTGTATTATTCTGTATTCTATATTCTGTATTCTGTATCCTGTATTCTGTATTCTTCCTCACGGCTTATCCCACCACACCCTTGTACTCAGCTTATCCGGCCCCTGGTTCGTGATCGCTTTATTCAGATTCTCCGTATTCACACTCAACTCCGAAGTAGGATAGGTAAGCCGCCTGATAAAAGTACCGTTGGGCACATCCGGATTATTAGGCTGCCCGTATGGATTGGGCGTCAGCGCCGGGAAGCCGCTCCTTCTAAAATTAGCGAAAGCTTCCGGACCATTCAAAAATGAAGCGATCCAGTATTGCGTATTGATCTGCTGCAGTTCACTGCCCGCCACAAGCGGATTGGCAGCTACATACGTATCGCGGGCCGCAGCGCTCACCGCCGAATTAGGATCGTACACCACCATCTGATCCATATGCGCACGGATCCCCTCCGCAAAATATTGCTCCGCCGTACCCGTGGTCACCCATCCTTTCAACCGGGCTTCCGCCAGCAGCAGGTTCGTCTGTGCAGCAGTGACCAGAAATACCGGCGAAGAGATCTTCACTATCCTGCGGCGGTCCACCTGGCTGTAACCATAAAAACTGGGCAGGCCATCCGCGGTGGCCGAAGCACCGATCGTGCCATTGTCTTTCCCGATCGGCATACCAATTTGTTTCGTAGGGTCAGTAGAGCCCACCGCCACCGTTTGCTCCGCACCGCTCGTGGCGCCCACATACCGGATAGCAATGGCCTGCAGACGTGGATCATTGGTATTTTTCAGCTGGTCTACAAACGGCTTGGTGAGGTAGAAATTAGCAGCCTCAGGACCGTTAAGCGTACCACCGATAGGCTGCGTGAAATTCGCATCGTGACGGATATAGGCATTGTCCGCATTGGAAGTAATAACTCCCCCGGCCACAGCTGCCTGTACAGCACTTTGCGCTTTAGCAGCATCTACCTTAATAAGCCGCATACCCGCGCGCAGCAACAATGAATAGGCAAATTTCTTCCACTTGGCCACATCCCCTGCATACAACAGATCACCCGTTTCAATAATGCCCGCCGGGTTCAGCGCCGCAGCTGCATCCGTTAACTCCTGGATGATCTTGGGGTAGATATCCTGCTGACGGTCGTATTTTGGAAAGAGTACATGACCTGTCATACCTGCCCCGCCTTCCGTATACGGTATATCACCAAATTCATCCGTGAGGATCATAAATACATACGACTGATAAATACGCGCCATCTGGTACATATTGCTCCTGGCTGTATTTTCCTTGGCACGTGCCAGCGCGTCACTCGTATTCTTGATCACACTTTGGTAGTAGGCTGTCCACAAGGGCTGCGTGGTCACATCCCGGCTGTCCTGGTTGAAATTGGCCCCCGCCAGCACACCGCCGTTGGGCGTTACCATTTGCTGTACAATACCCACGTCAAACACCAGCGACTTTACAGGAAATGAAGTATTGATGATGCCCTGGTTCAACAACAACGCCGGGTCCAGCCCCGTGGGATTTGTTTTATTCACGTTCAGGTCCGACAGCCCCTTTTCACAGGACACTGCCACCGCCATGAATAAAAAGAGTAAACTATAATGAAGTATCTTTTTCATAATCGAAATTGTTAGAATGAATGTTTTTGAATGCATCTGTCACCCTCTCCTCAGGCAGCCTATCGCCCTTTCACTTTGCCTTTCTTACTCGTTGCCTTTATGCCTTGTTGCCTCGTTGCCCTTTAAAACTTAATATTCAAATTCAACCCCAGGCTCCGCGTAGTAGGCAGACCGGGCGATTCCAATCCAACCTGGTTATCCGAACCAAAACCAAATGTTTCAGGATCGATATTGTCCACCCACTTCTTCAACACCAATACATTGTTGGCCACAAAATCAAGCTTCAAACCTTTGATAGGCCATTTGGCTGGAACGTGTTTCGTAAAGTCATAACCGATCGATAACTGCCGCAACTTCCAGTAACCACCATTATACACCACCGGTTCCACAATCTGCTGCGTGCGCAGGTGCTCCCAATAAGTTTGTACAGCCGCCACCGCATTGTTGGGATTGCCGCTGGCATCAACGCCTACGCCTTTCACACCACCCACGCGGCCTTCCAGCGTCATTTGGTGCAGACCTTCCCGCACCGCGTTGAAATTTGTGCCCGACAATATTTTACCACCCAGCTTGTAATCGATGAACACCGTCAGGTGAATACCCTTGTAATTGAAAGTGTTCAGAAAGCCGCCTACCCATTTGGGAAGCGCGCTGCCAAACAATACCAGGTCGGGCGTACGCAGCGGCAAGCCGTTCGACTGGAATATCCGTTGCCCCTTATCATTCCGCGCATAACCAAAACCGGCAATTTGGCCGATCTCCTCACCCACTACCTGCCTCGTCTCCCCATTGAATACGTGCGTCCCCGTAGTGATACGCTCACCTGGTTTGTCCGTAATGATGCTCAGCACCTTGGTAATATTGTAAGAAGTATTGGCTGTAAATTCCCAGTTAAAATACCTGTTCTTGATCGGCACCAGGTTCAGCATGCCCTCAAAGCCATAGTTGCGGCTTTTGCCACTGTTGATCGGTGTATTGAGATAACCCGATGCATCTGATATCTGTACCGACACGATCTGGTCGCTCGTGATCTTGCGGTAGGCCGCCAGGTCGATATTCACCCGGTTATTGAACATCCGCAGCTCTAGCCCGATCTCTGTTTCCGCCACCCGGGCTGGCTTCAGATTGGGGTTGGGCAAGGTAGTACCGCTGGCGCCGTTAAAGATATTGCTGGTACCCACGGGCACCGGTATCCCGGCAGGGTTATTAATGAAGTTGGCATTGACAGTATAGAACAGTTGATCCGAATAAGGCGCCACATCTCCATCACTACCCACTTCTGCATAACCCACCCGCACTTTACCAAAGTTCAGCCAGGTGGCAGTCTTCAGATGCTCCGAAAATACATAGCTGCCCGAAACAGATGGATACAAAATGCTCCTGTTCGCCGGTGAAAGCGTGGAAAACCAATCGTTGCGCACCGTACCCGTCAGGTAGAAAGTTTTCTGCCAATTCAGTTCTGCCGATCCATACAAAGAATTGACCCCTTGCTCTATGAGCGTATACACCGGGTCTTTGGCCCTTCCGTTCTGCACCGTATACAATCCCCGGATGATAAAATCAGTTACTACCACATTATTGATGTCCGACCGCTTCCGCATCTGGTTGCCGCCGGCATTGACATTGATGCCCAGGTCACCAAACTCTTTATTCGCATTCACCAGGAAATCCAGGTTCGTTTCCCGGAAACGGCGCGACTCCTGCGTATAGATGCCATTCACAAAACCCGGAGGGGCAGCTGCCCGCGAAGCCTGTCCCGTAGGGAAATTATTAACATCTTCATCGCGCGACCAGTAGTCCTGTCCAATGCGGCCTTGTACACTCAGCCACTTGAGCAATTCATACCGCAGCGTCACATTGCCAAACACCCGGTCACGTTTAATATTATGGAACTGCTCCGCCAATACCCAGTAAGGGTTCGTACGGTTCGTAAACCGGCTCCAGGGATACTCATTACCGGCCGCATTGTATTTGTTGTCGTTGAGCACACTCAGCGGCATAGAGGTTGATATCCCCATCAACGTAGTGGTGATCGAATTATCCTGGTTCGTGATATTCGGCGGGTTCTTATTGAACTCCCGGGAATAGTTAACGTTACCTGCAACCGTAAACTGCTCAGTCAGGTCATAACTAAAGCCCAGGTTCACCGTCTTGCGGTTAAACGAGTTGTTGGGCATGATCCCCTTGTTGTCCGTATTGTTCAGCGACAACCGTAAGCCACCCTTGTCATTGCTGGTTTCGAAGGCTACCGAATTGGATAAATTCTGTCCATGCCGGTAGAATTCCTTGATCCGGCTTCCCTGCCATTGATAAGGAACCGTCAGGTTATTAAACAGCACTTGGGTAGCACCAGGCGTAAACTTTTCACCAAACGACCATTGTCCCGAAGTAGGATTAGGAGTAGTAGGCCGCACCCCGTTTTCTCCCTGCCCGTACTCACTCTGGTATTCCGTAAAATCCAGCGGCGTTTCATTCGTATAGTTCAGGTTATAGGTTACGCCGATGCCTTTTACCTTTCCTTTTGTTTTTGTAGTGATCATAATGACCCCATCCTTGGCCCGCGAGCCATAGAGCGCCGAGGCCGGTGCCCCTTTCAGTATCGTCATACTTTCAATATCATCCGGGTTGATGCTGGACAACCCATCTCCGCCGTCCGCAAATACACCGCCACCTTTTACCGAGATCGTGTTATCATTGAAATTCGTATTGTCGATCGGTACCCCATTGATAACGATCAATGGGTTGTTCTGACCCGACAGCGACGATTGTCCCCGGATACGGATCTTGGAGGTACCGCCCGGTCCTGTACCCAGCGAAGAAATATTTACCCCCGCCACCTTGCCCTGCAACGAGTTCATCACATTGCTCGTGCGGTTCACACTTAGCTCTTCCGGTTTCACACTCGTGGCCGAATAACCCAGGCTGCGCGCCTGCCTTTTAATACCCAGCGCAGTGACCACCACTTCACCCATTTCCTCGTTCAGCGATGCCAGCGATACATTGACCACCGTGCGCCCTCCAATGCCCACCTCCTGGATCTTATACCCTACCGAACTGAAAATAAGCGTAGGATTGCTGCCGGCAGCTGGCGGTATACCAATGCTGTATTTGCCATCATTGTCGGTAACAGTACCCTGTGAAGTTCCTTTTACCAGTACAGATATTCGTGAAAGCTTCGTACCTTTTTCATCCGATACAGTTCCTGTAACCGTCTGTGCGTGGGCCGCAGATATAAATAGGAGAAGAAAGCTAAGCAGCCATAGTCCCGAAGAGCGGGAAGGTCCGCCGCTGGAATACTTTTTCATACCGGCAAGTTGTTTTGGTGATTAATCGTTAAGCTGCTAAATTATTTCCTGTTGCCCTCAAAAACTTCCAAAATAGAACTGTGTTGAATTTTGTACATCTGACACGAATAAATTTCTTTTCTTTATATAAGCTGACAATTGTCACCCTGAGCAATGTCACCCTGAGCTTGTCGAAGGGTTGTCAAAGGTGGCTCAAAGGGTGGGTCGCCCTTTAAGGGTGGCTCAAAGGGTGGGTCGCCCTTTAAGGGCGGCTCACCCTGATCAAAAGCCGGTTGCAAAAATCCCATAGCTAACGCCATATGAATCAATTCCTGCTACAACAAGGCAAGGCTGCTGAACTGCGGTTATTCCCGCACTTGCTCGAAGTGGGCGTAAAAAAGAATGGCGCTATCCAACTCAATGCATTCCTCACCACCACCACCGAATGCCTCAGGATATATTATATTATAGAAGGCAAGTTCGAATGGCGCATCAACCACCAGTCCTATGTCTTTTATCCCGGTGATGTAGCCGTTATACTACCCGGCACACCATTTGGCAGCGACAACGGCATACTGGAAATTGGCTCCTTCACCTGGCTGCACCTCGCCATTCAAAAACTCGACAACGGTCACCTCCTGCCCGGCAAGTGGAGCGGCCTCACCGAAAGCGAAGGCGCTGCCATTGGCAAAATATTATCATTGAACAGTTCTCCTGTATTAACCAGGTTCACCGAAGCCGGCAAAATTCTCAAATGCATTCAGGCCGAACTCTTCAACCATGAAATTGGTTTCCAGGCATGCATCAATCACCAGTTGGATGAACTGATGATACAAACCACCCGGCACATGACCCGGCAAAGCCAGCCCGGCAGGGATTTTCCCAAAACATTCATGCGCCTCGAAGAAGTATTGCGGCAGGATCTCTCCCATCAATGGACAGTGGAGGAGATGGCTGCCCTCGTAGGTCTCGGCACCACCCTTTTCACTGAAAGAGTAAAAAGCTATTCCGGGTTTTCGCCCATCAACTACCTGATCAATATCCGTATTTCAGAAGCCATTAAATTATTGAAGCGGCCCGATATCAGCGTCACCGATATAGCACTCGATACCGGGTTCTATTCATCACAACATTTTTCCACCACCTTTAAAAAACTGACCGGCTACAGACCCAGTGAATTCAGAAAAAACCATTTGAAGAATAAATAATTATTATACACATGAAATGTATCATCACCATTGAGCTGGGAACAAACGGGATAAGGGTGTTTGCCTTCGACCTCAATGGCCGTGTCATCGGTTCCCTGAAAGGCTACTACCCCACCTTTCATACCGAACCCGACCACAGTGAGCAGGATCCCGAGCAGATATTCATTACCACCCTCTACGTACTGAAGAACCTGCTCAACGAACACGTACATCCGAAGAAATATAAATGCGCCTGTATTTGTTTCAGCGCCGCCATGCACAGCGTATTGGCTGTTGACAACAATGGCAACCCCCTCGGCAACGCCATTACCTGGTCCGATAACCGCGCCAAAAAAGAAGCACAGGAATTACGCAGTTCCCCACTCGGCAAAAAATTGTACGATGCTACCGGCACCCCCATCCATCCCATGAGCCCCCTGCTCAAAATAGCCTGGCTCAGGGAGCACGATCCCGTGCGTTTCCGGCAAACCAGTAAATTCCTGTCCATCAAGAGCTACATCATCCACCAGTTGACCGGTGAATACCTGATCGATTACAGCATTGCTTCTGCCACCGGTCTCCTCAACATCCATACCATTGCCTGGGAGCCCGATGCCTTGCAGTATGCCGGTATTACTGCCGATCAACTGCCCACCCTGGCGCCCATCTTTACCACTGCGGGCAAATTGAGGAAAGCGTACCAGCAATCCCTGGGACTGCCCGCCGATACCAAAATACTGATCGGCTCCAGCGATGGTTGCCTCGCTACCCTGGGCGACGGAGTGAATGGTGAAGGCAATGCCACTATCACTATTGAGGACAGTGGCGCCGTGCGCATCATGGGGCCCACCGTTTTAAAAGACGATCAAATGCGTTTCTTTAATTACCTCCTCACCGAAGGAAGTTATGTATCCGGCGGTCCTACCAACAACGGTGGTAATATCTTCGAATGGTTCACCCGCCAGTTCGGCGATTTCACCAATCCTTTCGATATCGAGCACAGCATGCAGCAACTGATCGAAGAGGCTGCCCAGGTGCCGGTGGGTTCCGAGGGACTGTTGTTCCTGCCTTACCTGTTGGGTGAACGTGCCCCCATCTGGAATGCCAATGCCCGCGGTGCTTATTTCGGCCTCAACATCAAACACGAACACAAACATTTTGTGCGCGCCACCATCGAAGGCATCCTGTATGAAATATACAGCATTGGTAAAAGCCTGGGCGAGCAGCGCACCATCAAAAGCCTGTCCGTGAATGGTAGCTTTGGCACCTTGCCATTCTGTACCCAATTGATTGCCGACATGTACAACAAGCCTGTACGCCTGCGGCAACAGTTTCACAGCGTGAGTTTTGGCGCCTGGTTAGTAAGCGCCACCGAGATGGGTATTTACAAATCACTCGAGGAGGCTGCGCAAACCGTACAGCTGCCCGATGTGTACAAACCCAATCCACAGCACCACGCCGTATATGCCGATTACTTTGCCATCTTCGAAAAGCTGAGCACCAAACTCTTTGATGAGTTTGAGGCCATCGGCAACCTGCAGCAAAAGCACGCCGCCACCGAAACAACCGTTAAAATGTCCGGCTAGTTTATCAAATGTCAGGCTGAGCTTGTCGAAGGGTGGGTCGCCCTTTCGGGGCGGCTCACCCGATCTAAAGGACTCGCCAAATTCTTAACCACAAACCAGCATCCTGTGCAAACCTGTGAAATCTGTGAGCTGCCTCGTTGCCTTGTTGCCTCGATGCCTTCTAAAAACAAAACCTGCCATATGATAAAAAACACACTTACCATGATCCTCCTGCTGCTGTGCACCATGCTACACGCCCAGCAGACAACCCTCTCCCCCGAGCAGATCAAAGCCATCACTCCCGAGTGGAAAGGTGAACGATCCGCCGACGGGCGCCCCCACGTACCCGATCGCTTATTGGAGCGCCTCAAGGCTGTTCACCTCGAAGAGGCCTGGGGCATCCTGCGCAACAAAGGTTACCAGAACCAGTTTGAAGGCGATTGGATCGTATTGCATCCCGATTCCGCCATGACAGGCCGCGCCGTCACAGCACAATACCTGCCACTGCGGCCCGATGCCGACAAGCTCATCAAAGACAAAGGCAAGGCCGAAGGCCGTATCGGCGCGCCCAACTCCTGGCCCATTGATGTATTGAAAAATGGCGACATCTACATTGCCGATAGCTATGGCAAGGTGATAGATGGCACCCTCATCGGCGACAACCTCGGCAATGCCATTTATGCGAAGTCTGCCCGCGGTGTTATTTTCTATGGTTCTGTACGCGATGTGGAGGGCCTCGAAGAGATCAAAGGATTCAATGCCTGGATCAAAGGGTATGATCCTTCTTATATACAACAGATGATGCTGGGCGGTATCAATGTGCCCATTCGTATGGGCAGGGCCACCGTATTGCCGGGCGATGCTGTGCTGGCGAAGAAAGGCGGTGTGGTATTTATCCCGGCCCATTTGCTCGAAGAGGTTGTATTGAATGCCGAGTTCATTGCCCTGCGTGATGCCTTTGGTCACCAGCGACTGCGTGAAGGGAAGTATACCCCCGGCCAGATCGATACCCAATGGACCGACGAGATCAAAAAAGATTTTCTGCAATGGCTGGATGCCAATCCCGGCAAACTCCCCATGAGCCGAAAGGAACTCGACCAGTTCATGAAAGACCGTACCTGGTAATGTCAGAGGGTGGGTCGCCCTTGAAGGGCGGCTCACCCTGATCCAGGCAGTAACAACAGATCAAAGCAAAGGGTATTATGCCCCATAGGGGCTATCGCTTTGTAGCAAACGAACCGGGCAAAAGCATTGCGGCGCCTTTAGGTGACGCCCCGCTAAACGACAATTTATGAACCCAACCAATCAAAACAATTAAAATCATTCACCATGACACCATCACAACACCTCCTCACCAAACTGGGCCTTACCGACCCTACCCCCCTCCACCACAATCCTCTTCATCCGGACACCCCACCGTCCAACAGCCGCCGTTCCTTTTTTAAGAACGCTTCCCTCGGTGGCCTTGCCCTCGGCGGCGCCTTCATGTTCAGTCCGGTGGAAGACCTCGTAGCCCAATCCACCCAGCGCGTCAACCGCGCCTCCGCCCCTTCTGAGCTAAAGATCACCGACATGCGTTATTGCGTTACAACCGTGCTCGGCAGAACCGCCATGATACGCATCGATACCAACCAGGGCATCTATGGATTGGGCGAAGTAAGAGATGGCGCCGATGAACGCTATGCCTTGTTCCTCAAAAGCCGCTTGCTGGGTGAGAATCCCTGCAATGTAGAAATGCTCTTCAAAAAGATAAAACAGTTTGGCGGACCAGCCCGGCAGGCCGGCGGTGTATGTGCTGTGGAGATGGCCTTGTGGGATCTTTGCGGTAAAGCCTACAATGTGCCCGCCTGGCAATTACTGGGTGGCCGCTACCGTGATAAGGTCAGGTTGTATGCCGATACCCCCGAAGCCAGTTCTCCCGAAGAACAAAAGCGCCTCATCAATTACCGCCTGAAAGAACAAGGCTATACCTGGTTGAAGATGGATATTTCCATCAATGAATTGAAGGACAAGCCCGGCACCCTCGTCAATGCAGATAAATGGCGCAATGCACAAGGCAATCTGGCTCAGTGGGGTGATATGAACAATTCCATGTCTTATGCCAACACCCTCCATCCCTTCACACAGATACAGATTACCGACAAAGGCCTGGCCGAGTTGGCCGCTATCGTAGATAATGTACGCAGCATGGTCGGTTATGAGACTCCTATTTCCTCTGATCACTATGGCCATTTTGATTTAAACAATGGCATACGCCTCGGAAGGGCTTTGGAAAAATACCGCCTCGCCTGGCTGGAGGATGTTGTATCCTGGGAGCTTACCGATCAATGGAAGACCTTGAGCGACGCCCTGGAAACACCTTGCCTCACCGGAGAAGATATTTTCCTGTTGAAAGGTTTCAAAGCCTTGATCGATAAAAGGGCCGTTGACATTGTACACCCCGATCTCGCTTCATCCGGCGGCTTGCTCGAGACCAAGCGCATTGGTGATTATGCCGAAGAGAATGGCATCGCCATGGCCATGCACCAGGCTGGCACTCCCATCTCTTTTATGGCCAGTGTGCATTGTGCCGCCGCCACCCAAAATTTCCTGGCCCTCGAGCATCACTCTATCGACTTGCCCTGGTGGGAAGACCTTGTTAAAACAACCGACGGCAGAAAGCTCATCACCAAAGGATTTGCCAACCTCCCATTGACCGCTCCCGGCCTGGGCATCGAATTGAATGACGAAGTCGTGAAGCAACACTTACACGCCTCCGACAAATCCTATTTCGCCCCGACGCCCGAATGGAATGCTATTCGTTCACACGACAGGATCTATAGTTGATAGACAAAGGGGGGTCGCCCTCCCAGGGGCGGCTCACCCGCATCCGAAAGACCCTGTCGAAGGTCTCCCTTGTCGGATGTCGGAGTTTATCCCGCTCGGCGGGATTTTGCAGAGCTATAGCCGGGCAAACCTGTCAGGTCTAAAGTCGACAATAACCGCAATAATCAATAATTATTAATTAATAATTATTACACATGAATCGTTCCACAGTTTACTATTTGATATCGGCTCTTGTTCTAATAATATACATCATCTTGTCTCTGCAGCAGCAACACCAATGGGGAGGCTGGTTATTACTCTTGTTCTTCTTCAGCCTCGCTTTGGCCTTCCGCCAACACCGTTTGTTGAAAGGCCTTTCTTATACCTTGATGGTGATGGCTGTCGTAAGCCTGGCCATGTATTATCCCCAGCATTTCAAAACCTATCGAGGCTTTAAGCTCTCGGATCTTATCATCCCTCTCTTGCAGATTATCATGTTTGGCATGGGCACCGAATTAAGCCTCAAAGATTTTGCCAACGTCGTCCGCATGCCCAAGGGTATTATCGTTGGCGTGGTATGCCATTATATCATCATGCCCCTGGTCGGGTTTTCCCTGGCCTACCTGTTCAACTTTCCGCCCGAGATCGCTGCCGGTATTATACTGGTGGGTTGCTGTCCCAGCGGACTGGCCTCCAATGTCATGTGTTACCTCGCCAAGGGCAACCTGGCATTGTCCGTATCCGTCACTACCGTTTCTACCATGGTGGCACCGTTCTTAACCCCCTTGCTCATGCGCTTGCTGGGCGGCAGTTTTGTGGCCATTGATTTCTGGGGTATGGTATGGGACATTACCAAGATCGTGATCCTGCCCGTGGCAGCTGGTCTGGCATTTCATTACCTCATACACGGCAAATTCAAATGGCTGGATAAAGCCATGCCCCTCGTATCCATGGCCGGCATTGGTATTATCCTTACCATCATTACTGCGGCGGGTAGAGACAACCTGTTGAAGGTAGGCGCCCTCTTGCTCATCGCCACTATCCTGCACAATGTACTCGGTTATATTATGGGTTATTGGTCTGCCAGGCTATTGCGTTTTCACGAAAGAGACTGCCGCACCATTGCCCTCGAAGTGGGGATGCAGAATGCCGGACTCGCTTCCGGCCTGGCCCTGGCCATGGGTAAACTGTCCACTGCCGGCCTCGCCCCTGCCATCTTTGGCCCTGTGATGAACATCAGCGGTTCTTCCCTCGCCAGTTGGTGGCACAACCATCCACCGAAGGAAGACGAACAGGCCGTAACGAAAAGCCTGTCTACATAATATCCAAAGGGTGGGTCGCCCTTTAAGGGGCGGCTCACCCTTGTCGACTGTCAACCGGAGCCTGCCGAAACCATCCAATTAAAAATACTCATGTCAAACCTATCTATATGTTTCAATTTAAAAACCTGCTCACTGCATTTCTCCTGATCCTCCTTGCCCAATACACCAGGGCACAGGAAGTGCAGATCAGCAAAGAAGAACTCATAGCCTTAACACCTGAATGGAAAGGCGAACGCTTTCCCGATGGCAGACCCAAAGTGCCCGATAAGATATTGGAGCGCATGAAACAGGTGAGCGTGGAAGAAGCCTGGGCCACCATGAAAAATGCCGGCTATGGCTACCAGGTAGCCGAGCAATGGCAGGTCATCAATCCCGATAGCGTACTCGTGGGCAGGGCCGTCACCGCCATGTTCATGCCTGCCCGGCCCGATGTGTGGAAAGCCATTGATACCGTGGGTAAGAAGAAAGGCAGGCGCGGACAAAACACCTGGCCCGTGGATATACTCGTGAAGGGTGATGTATACGTGGCCGATCAGTTTGGCGCCCACCGCAACGGTCCCACCATTGGCGATAATGTGGGCAATGCCATCTATGCCCGTACCGGCAACGGCATTGTATACGATGGCGCTTTGCGCGATGTGGAGGGCCTCAAAGAAATTGGTGGCTTTACTTCCTATTACACCAGTTATGATCCTTCTTATCACAATCCGCCGGGCGACCTCAACACCATGATCGTGGGCATCAACCGGCCTACCCGCATCCGCACTGTTACCGTGATGCCCGGCGATGTCGTATTGGGTAAATTAGGAGTGGTCGTATTTGTGCCGCCCCATTTGGCCGAGAAGGTATGTACTACGTCAGAGATTGTACGCCTGCGCGATATGTTTGGCCACCAGCGACTGCGCGAAGGCAAATACACTGCCGGCCAGATCGATACCCGCTGGACCGCCGACATTGAAAAGGATTTTTCCAGATGGGTCAATGACCACATCAATGAATTGCCCGTACCCAAAGAGACCATTCAGCAATTCCTGAAAGACCGTACCTGGTAAAGATGAAAAATGTCAGCCTGAGCCTGTCGAAGGCGGCTAAAGAGCTTGCCCCCCTCCGTGGGAAGCTTGTCGAAGGGCTATCGAAGCCGGCTTTGGAAACGGCTGTCACCCTGAGCTTGTCGAAGGGCTGTCGAAGGTGTCTAAAGAGCTTGTCCCGCTCCGCGGGAAGCTTGTAGAAGAGATCATAGCAAAAGGTTTTCATGCCCCAGAGGGGCTACCGCTTTGTAGCAATCGTATCAAAGTTGATTTCATGTCTTTTTAAGGCCTACCCTTTACGATATTGTGAAAGAGCAAACCCAGGCCATTTTATTGCAAATCCGATAAACAAAATAGTATGTCAAATTCCCGCAGATCATTCTTATCCAAGGCCGCCATCGCCGCCGCCATGTCTCCCCTGGCGGCCCTCAACAGTTTCGGCAGCCAATACGAAACCGCTATCGGCAATACCCCAAAACCCTCCGCTCCCTCCGACCTAAAGATCACCGATATCAAATGCGGTTATATCCGCGGCAGCCTGTTTGTTAAGATATACTCCAACCAGGATATCTGGGGATGTGGCGAGGGCGTGGATGCCATTCCCGGCACCTATCACCTCGTGAAGAATTTCGGGGAACGCATCAAGGGAAAGAACCCGTTAAATGTACACAGGCTGTTTGAGGACATCCGCAAGTCAGGCTTCTTCCAGGGAGCCCAGTCTGGGATGTACGTGGCTGTATTGTCTGCTATTGAAGCAGCCTTGTGGGATCTGGCAGGTAAGGCCCTGCGCCTGCCTGTGTACCAGTTGTTGGGTGGCAAGTTCCGCGATAAGGTACGGGTGTATTGCGATACCGCGTTGTACCAGCGCAACCTGCCTACGCCCGCCGACTTTGCCGAAGCCGCGAAGAAAGCAAAGCAGATGGGTTTCAATGCCATCAAGTTCGACCTCGACCAGGCCAATGATCCCAACAAATATGATTTCTACAACTGGACTGCCAGTCCAGCCGAGTTGCAGCGCATGTATGATCAGCTGGCCGCTGCCCGCGAGGCCGTAGGTCCCAATATTGATATTTGTGCTGATATGCATGGGCGATATGATGCCGTCACTGCCCAGGCCATTGCGAAAAGGCTGGAACCTTTGAACCTCATGTGGCTGGAGGAGCCGATCCCGGCCGAGAATGTAGAAGCTTACAAGTTGATCACCGAATCCACCAGTACCCCCATCTGTGCCGGCGAGAACCATTACCTGGCTTATGGTTTCCGGAGAATGTTGGAGCTGGGCGCTGTGGATATCGTGATGCCCGACCTCCAAAAATGCGGTGGGCTGGGCGAAGGACAGCGCATCGCCAACCTGGCCAATTTATACTATGTTCCTTTTGCCCCGCATATGGTTGCTTCCTTCCTCGGCGCCATGGCCTGTGCGCATGTATGCGCCGCCGTGCCCAACTTCATGATCATGGAATGGCAATCTTACTTCCACACCCAGCCCATGTTCAAGGAGATCGTAACTTATGATGGTGAGTGGGTGAAGGATAGCTTTATCACCGTATCCGAAAAACCAGGCATCGGTGTGGAGATCAATGAAGCGGGCATGAAGAAATATGCGATACCGGGAGTGCCTTTTTTTGAGTAGACGTAACAAAATTTTTTTAAGACTCAAAATTACTCCATAAATCATCAGCCTCCTCTATTGGATTTAGTATTTCAAGTCTATCATTGATTTCTGTATAAATAGAGGCAACATCTGATGGCAAATTTTTTCTTTCTCTATACAAGTAAGGCAATATTTTATAGTATGTACTTTTAATAATAATTTTTAAATTTTCTTTCTCAGATTCCTTTAAGTCTGATCGTTCCAAATAAATAATCGTATCATTCATTATTGCCAAAATAGAGCCAATTTGTCTTATATATAAGGCATAATGATTATTAATATTTTGTGGTCCGGAGGCTATCCATATTTGTAAGCTTTGATCAATTGCTTGAAAGCCTTTAAATCCTCCAAATGAAAACTCGTGAATATCGTCACGTAAAAATTTTATCCGATCCGTAATATTACCCAATATCCTATCTCGGGTTTCATCGTTCTTTTGCTCATCAAACTGGTTAACAATTATTTCGTTTGCTGCAATTTGCGCTTGAAGGGCTTTATATATCAAGAATGATCCTAACAATGAGGCAATGGGGGCCGTTATACCGCCAATTGTATCGCCAATTTGACCGGTGTCCTTAAATGAAGTCGGTTTAATGGCAGTCACCATAATCCAAGGTGCCAATACTATAATAACGATCCCAATACAAAAGATTATCACGGTGAGCAAATCTTTCGATTTTCCCTTTTTTAAAGCATTTACCATAAGAGTAGTTAGATTATTTTTCCTTATTAATTCAACAAAGAAGCTGCTACATATTATTACTTATTCACTTGCGAAGACTCTTTCGAAAATTATATTTCTAAAAGTCCAGTAAACTTATAACTCGGAGAAAGAATTTTGTATTGCATGACCTCTTCCCAAAGACCAATGCTACATGATACAACTATTTTATCTGCAAGTAGTTTGTTGGCAACCCTTATCAGGTTATCTTTGACATCTCCTTTCAACTCTGTCGCACTGAATTTCTTTTTTCAACACTTGTATCCTTCTCTAAGGTATAATGATTTTGTTCGGGAAGAATATTTATCCGTATCGGTCAAATCAAGGAGTATTTAAAAACCTTAAGTTATATTCTATTTATAATATTTTTTATCGGAAATAATGACTAGAGCAATATTTATAAATTTAAATAAAATTATGATTACCCAGCGCTTGAAGTTGAAAGAATTGCATCATTCACATTTTTCGGTCAACATTTGCGTACAAACAACACTTTCGCACAATTTACTTGGACTATAATATATTCTGCTATGCTATCACCAAACAAAAAGGTGCTTCTTCTGACGGATCAAAATAATTATAAATGTCGTTCTGTTCCTCATTAGTGCCTGCCTCCATAAACACCCCCATTTTTTGTAGAAAACATTCCAAAACTCAAACAATCCTTGTTTCCGACGAGCTTTATCTGTTTGGGCTAGTTCTTTGTATTTTTGCTAAGGTTACAATATCCATAATTTTTTTATCCCTCTAAACACTATAACTATGTGGGAAAATATAAAAGATTACTCTTTTGCCTTATTTGGCTTACTATTAACACTTGTTCCTTTAATTCATGAAGTAAGAAAGTCAAACGGATTTAAGTTTACAGGTTACATAATTATTTTGATTATACTTGGTTTATCTACTATCGGTCTTACAATAGATAAAGTTCGAAGAGACGGTAAAGAAAAAAATGCCAATAATCAAACCATCAATAACCTACAAATGTCACTTGATGAATTAA
Organism: Paraflavitalea soli; assembly: GCF_003555545.1. Taxonomy (GTDB): domain Bacteria; phylum Bacteroidota; class Bacteroidia; order Chitinophagales; family Chitinophagaceae; genus Paraflavitalea; species Paraflavitalea soli. Next base: position 4,298,677 of record NZ_CP032157.1, read on the forward strand.
CCGCTGGAAGAAAAAAAGATAGCACTTCGTTTTCTGAATTTTTAATATCTCTTGAAAAGAAATATAAAATATTAAGAGATAGCAATACCAACCAACCCATCATATATAATACACAAATTGGGCATGCCGACCGAGTAAATATAGGGCAATAAGAATACTATTTACTGGTCGAAATACCGTATATGTCAGCTGTCAATGGTTTCATGCTTTTTAAAGTAATAGTGATCCCTGTTGACGTTGTGTTTCCTGTAGCATGAATCCAATAATCGCCACAATCAACAGTCATTGGTATTATACCTGGACTCAAAGAGCTAACTGCACTGATGCAATAACGCCTTAGAATTGGTTTATCGAATTTCATTGCAATGTCAAACGGAAAACTTAACTCGCCTCCTCCGGGGACAAATGTGTAAGTAGTAGTAAAGATTCCACTTGTATCCTTTTCGACCTTTTTTCCAGCAAAAAGCATCTCAATTCGTTTTTCAGTCTCTATATAAACAGTATCAGCATGGGTAATAAAATTGTTTCCTCCTTTTATTGTAACTTTTTCAGCTTTTCTAATAGAGGTATTATAGATTTTCTTTTGAGCTAAACATGGTTGAGCAGCTAAAAATACAATTGCGAGTAAACAATATTTCATTTTGCTATTTTTTTGTCTCTAAAGGTATTAATAACAAATTAAATGTCGCACCGTTAAAACACGCATTAATTCTTGACTAAAGGATATGAAAAACTCCACTTTTGAAAGGTTCGAGGCAATTGCACTAAGACAATCCCATAGGATTACCTAATGTTATAGGTAAAAAAGCAGTAAAAAATGTGACCCTCTACTTATATACACTCTGCAACATATCAACTCAAATATTTGATAAGCTATTTTTTGCTTAATCGTGATGAACAAAAAGGTTTGAGCGTCATTCCCAAATCTTTGTCATTACTTCCCGGCTTTGGCAGATATCGAATTTTATACCCTGTCCAGCCTTCTCTCTCAGGCTCCATCCCCTTCCTCCCAAAAAACATTAAAACCTGCCAGCAAAATAATGCGGCATGCCCGCCCACGCCAACCCACATCCACGCCGCCCCACTCACCCCTCCATAGAAAATTCACCTATAGTAATTAGTGACATTAAACCCAGACAGCTACAACTTCTCCTCCAACGTACCTGCCGCCCCACTCATCCCTCCATTGAAAATACTTCCTCACCAGCATGTATCCTTAAACCCGGCAGCCATATCATCCCCTCAAACCACTCGCCATTCACCCCTCGCCACTAGCCCCCTCCCACCGGCCGCCAAAAAGGTTCGGCATAAAGCCTTAGTACAAACCCTCATCGACACATCCCGCACCAGCTTCCACCGGAATTTCAGCGGATGCAATCCGCGCATTTATTCCGCATTCCTTTTTGGCCTTGCGCTCATGCCGCATTGAATACTGCAGGCAGCTTTTGCTGTTATTTTTTCATTTTTAAATGTTTTGTTATGAAGTATTATCTCGTCGCTTCCACTGGTTGCTCGCTGGTAGGCATTGAGCAGTGCGTTGTTTTCGTTGTTGGCCCCTCCCGTCAGGCGGCCTTTGAGCGGCAGTACAAAGGCCGCATCCTCATGGTCAGCACCTGCCGGCAGGCCTTGCCGCAGGCTCCCGGCCAGGTTTATCATTAAGGGCTCCGGCCCTTTTTTTGTTGACACCAATCCATGCGCTAATGCGCCGCCACCATCATCTGCTGCCACCACTAGAGGTGTTGCAATCTCACAGGGCTCATCAATCGCCAGTCCAGCTACTCCCCCAATTCCATTACCTGAAACATCTACAACCACCGTCGCAAGCTCTTCCCCGCTCGTAGCCTTGTCCCGCCCCACCGGCAGCGAAGCCAGGATCACTCTTTGCCCTTCGCCGTTCATAGCTTGTCCCATCTCAACTTGCCCCGTTACAACGCAAACAGGAGCTTGATTCTCCTCTGAAACCTGCTCCCTTATCTTCCCCTTCTGTATTCCGCTCGTAGCCCTGTCCCAACTGGGCGACAGCGAGGTCGGGATCGCAGTTCCTGGCTCAAGGCTCGCAGCTTGTCTTTCCATCCCCTCCTGTATTCCGCTCGCAGCTCGTAGCTCGCCGCTCGAAGCTTGACTTTCCCTCGTAGCTCGCAGCTCACAGCTCACAGCTTGCCTTCCCTCCGCAGCTTGTTCTCCCACCCACACCACCCGCATCCCCGAATCACTCATGATCCGCGCAGCCCCCTCCCCCTGCAAATGCGGCACGATCCCCATCAGCAATATATAAGGAGCACCCTTCCCCGACAGCTCAATCGGCAGGTCAAGCGTATTCAACTCATCTTTATATTTCGTCAGCGGACCCAGCACTGCTGTCTTATGGAATGTTCCATTAGCAGCATCTAGTGTAATCAGTACAAAACGTACCTGATAACCCGTTCTCGGCAGTTCGTCATCTGCCGCCGGATGCCCATGTAACTGCACGTATATGCCTAATTGATTTTGCGATTCCGTTGCAGAAAGATCATAGCCTTTGGGAAGCACTTCCCCCAGCTTATGTTGTAAATTACATTCAAGTCCTTGCAGGCAGGCCAGGCCCAGCGGCCGGCCACCTTTTAACTCGGCAAACAACTTGCTTACCAGGCGCGACCAGAGCCCGCCATCTGGCATTTCTGCCTTCAAAGCCTGGAAAACAGGCTTCGCGTACTGGTTACACTGCTGCAGCCGCACCTTGCTTTCTGCCAGCGCAGCCGTCATCACAAAGGGCGTTTTGGAATTCTTCCGGGCGCGTACATGAGGTTTATAACGCCGGCTGTTAACGAAAGTGAGATCCTCAATCGTTCCCTGGAACTTGAAGATGGGAGATACCGTTTTTGCCATAAAATTGGATTTAATTGATTATGAATAAGATATTAAACTCAAGCCATTGTACGCCTCGTCCGAATACCGGATTTCGCTCCTCCTGCCATTGACCCTTATCGAGACCTTTCCGAGACCTTTTCGAGACCTTATCGGGACTTCTTCGAGACCAACCTCCGCATCAGACAGGTACATCCTCCGTAGAACATAGCTGCCACACAGCCCGCTCAGCTCATTGCTCCTTATCACCTATAAATAGATGATCAACTCACCGTATTCCATACCGGCACGACCAACCACCACCGTATTTCTTTGCATCCCCGTTACACATCAGGCCACCCTCCTCAGCACCCGCCGGCATCACCCCACACCACCATACTAAAAAAGCCACCACAGGGAACCATTCCCGTGGTGGCTTTTATTCGTTCATCCATGGTGCGTAAGTTAAAAAGATGGGTGGCTCCTCCACCACCCATTTAATTTAAGACGCCGTAACCAATATCCAGGTCGCACTATGGCCACCTTCTGAGCAAGGAGGAAATGTTTCACCCTTGCTTAAGGATATTCTCTTAGACGAATGCAGAGAGCATTTATAAATGCCACTCTCTTGACAGGTTTGCCCTGTAGTTCCAGACATAAGATCCATTTGAAAATGATTCCAGACTTATCCATCGGCTCTGAAAATTTCCGGACAATACATCATCCACATAAATATCGATGAGATAAAATAACCAAGGTCCTTCCAATATGGTAAACCTTGATACTTACCCAAGCAACATAGTGTAGGATTAGATGTAGTGCCAGGCCAAAAGTAGAAGCCTCAAATCGCTGATTCTTACGGAAACCCGTATCTCATATGATGAAGTTCAAAGTATAAGAAAGGCCAATCCACTCCACCACCCGCATGGCGCCTCCCTTCACCAACTTAACTGTTTCACCCACCAGTTGGTAAAACGAAATGCCCACCAGCCAGAAACAGCCTTGCGCATCCACTGGCGGAATTTCCTGCTCCACACAAAAGCCAGCCCCTGCCGCACGTCCCATCACACAAAGCGGCCCTTCCTGTATGTCCCGGGTAAACCTTCTCTTGTCAAAATCGATTGTCAGCAGGCAGCTTACCAACCGGTAGTGCGTAGCTTCCGCCGGTATGCTTTTCTTCTTCCGTAGCCGGAATGCCGGGATATCAATTGTCACTTTACCTGCTTCCCGGCAAAGATGATTACCAGTATTGAAAGGCAGCACATCATCCAGTTCCCTGTCCACATGGAATTCAAATCCTGCCAGCCCCGAAAAGTCCCCCGCGCTCATCGTCCGCTCGCCCTTGTCATGTAGGCGATCACCCATGATCACATCATGCAGCCAGCCAACCATGCGGCTACTCAATCGCTGATTGTTCACACCAGCCAGCACCGCCCCCATCGCCTGGCGAAAGAGTTTCGCTGCCTCCGAAGCACGTTTGAATTCCGCCGCATTGAGCCGCGCATTGAGGAAGTTCGCCCCATACTTCATGGCATGTGCGCTGGGACTTCCTGTCGACTTTACCTGCTTGCCATACCCATTCGTATAGTAAGTCTGGTTCCCAATCGATCCATGGATCTCTATATTCGATACATACCTGGCCATACGCATTGATTTTATTGAATGTACTACCATTGCTCATTGTTACCAAATGGCCGCTGTCGCGCCTTGGCCTGCATTGTCGCTTGGTGTCGCAATGAATTGTTAAATCTTGTACAGACTAAAATTACAGCTCCACAGTGCCCGTGCCTAATACATTGGGATACCATCTGGGACACCCTGTGACAAGATCAGGGACATCCCTTGATGAGCGGTAACACCGGCAATGCGTCCGCCCCGGGCGGCACTCATCCCGCTCCACGGAAAGGGCTTTCCGCGGAGCAGCACCCGGCTGTTTCCCATATCATTCTCTGATCAACGCGTGGTACACGCCCCATCAGGGCCATAGTAGTTCCAGAATCAGTCCTGGGTTCTCCGTGGTCAAGTCCGGGTCAGCAGTAAAGCAACAGTAAAGGAATAGTGGAGCAATAGTATCACTTCATTACTCAAATGCAGGCGCAGCGCGGGTTCATATTGTTTTGAATGAGCAAACCCAATCCCCGCAAGGGTTTGATCGAAACAGAAGATTTGAAAGAAGCTAACATAGTAGTAGAATTACCTGCTCCTGTAATATACGAAATTCTAACCAACCCACCACACAACCCACACACCAGGAACCCAAAACACCAAACTCAAAACCCGAAACCACTAACACCCTACTCTTCATATTCCTCTATCGGATCCCTGAATTCCACCCCCAGCTGTCGCTTTAAAAAGAACAACAACCCCCACACCCTTTCATGAAAGGGTCGTAGCCCATTCACACTACTCACATTATACTCAATGATCCTGTAATGGTTTTTATCCGCCAGCTCAAAAATATACCGCCAGGAATCCGTATCCATAGATTGGGAACCGCTGATCGCAGCATTGGAAGGCCCTTCTTGTAAGTTGAAATATTGGAGCGAATCAATAAACCGCTGCAAGGGAATGCTCGGCGTCAATACACGTGTATGAAAACTGTCAACGATCGGGATGCACAAGCCTCAATATTCCATACCACTTCCCCCCTCAAAACCGTATTCCATATTCCCTCGTTGCCTTTTCCCCCCTGTTGCCTCACTGCCTGGTTGCCTCGTTGCCTTTCACCAAAATCCCCGACACCCTGATCTTCACCCCACCCTCGTTCACAATCTCCAGCTGCGCCCCCAATTGCTCACTCAGCCCTTTGATCAATTGAAAGCCCAGCGAGCCCGCAGTATCCACATCAAAGTCTGCATCCAGGCCTTTTCCATTGTCCGCAAGCAGCAGTTCATAGGCTGAAGCCTCCGTAGCTTTCAGGCTGATATGAATTTCTCCCTGCTCCCCTTTTTTAAACGCATATTTCATCGAGTTCGTCACCCCTTCATTGATGATCAGCCCCAGCGGCACTGCTTCCTCCACAGGCAGCACCAAAGCCGGGTCCATATCCATAACCACAACACAATGACCATCCATACCAAAGCATTCTTTCAGATAAGACACCAGCTCCGGTATATACACCCCCATATCGATCGTCTTCACATCTTCATCCGTTTGATACAGTTGCTGGTGAATAAGCGACATCGAAAAGATCCGCGATTGCGAGTTCTTGATCGCCGCCAGCGCATCATCATGCAAATACGCCGATTGAAATTCCAGCAGGTTCATGATCGTATGCAGGTTGTTCTTCACCCGATGGTGCATCTCTTTCAACAGCCAGCTCTTATCCTTCACCAACTGCTCCAATTGCACATTCTTCCCCGTGATCACTTTGTTCGATTGTAGCTTCGACCAAAACAACCAGATAAGCAGGCCTATGATAACCGCCAGTAACGAGATAATGATGATCGTCACCTGCTTCCGCACCCGGGCCTGTTCCATCGCCCCCTGCAGCGCCGCTTCCTTTTTCTGCGTCTGGTATTCCACTTCCAGCTCCTGCAGCACTTTTTCTTTGCTCACCACATAGATCGAATCCGAGATCCCTTTACTTTTCACCAGGTAACCATACGCATCCCGGTAATCACCCAGCGCAGCCGCGCTCTGCGCGATATACGACAAATTACTCGCCTGCATCACTTCATTCGTCAATCCTTTCTCCGCCGTTTTAAAAGCTGCCAATGCCTTTGTATGTTCATTCATTTGCTGGTACAACGATCCCAGGTTGAAATACACCACCGATGCCGTGTAATGCGCCGAATCAGCATACCTGATCGATGCCAGGAAATGCTGTTCAGCCCTATCATATTGCCCCATATCCTTGTACCCATTCCCAAGCGCCAAATGGTAAAAGATATGATCATAATACTCTTGTAACGGACACGCTTCTTTAAATTTTTGTAAGAAAGGCAGTATCTCTTTCGTGCGGTGCAACTTTCTTAAATTATTACAATAACTGTTTGCGATCGCATAGATGAACACATAATACCGGTACTTGTCAGGCTCCGCCAGCATCCTGCCCCCATACACAAGCGCCTGCTCATACTTTTCCTGCGTCGTATACAAACTGGCCAGCGTCGTATTGATCAGCGAAAGGTCTTCCACATCACTATCCTTCGTCAATGCTTTTTCTGCGTTGATCCCATAGCTCAATGCCTTGTAGAAATTGCCTTCATCCGAATAGATCCTGCTTAGATTACCAAGCGTGCGCGCTTTCGAAGGATAACTCCCGCCTTTGCCATATTGTTCCGCTAATAAATAATACTTTTCAGCCAGCCCCCTTTCATGCCGGGTACTATATTGTATCGCTACCTGTTCCAGCCGCTGCAGCGCAGTCTTCTGACGCATCTTGATTTTCAAGGCCAGCCGTACAGCCGCTTCCGCATAATGACCGCCCGAATCCAGCAGCGAATGATCCTCCCGTACCACAGGCATCTCATTCACATACGTGATACTGATATATAGCAGCAATTTAAGCTGGCTGCTGTCATCCAGCACAGCCAGCATTTTTTTCGCCCCCGCCATATCTCTCCGCTCCAGGTCCACCATCCCCATCAACAGCAGCGATTCATTGACAAACCGGACCCTGCCAAGCTGCTCACCGAGCGCCCTGGCCGCCCGCGCATAATACAGCGTACTGTCCAGGTCAGCCTTGGCCTCCCCCGCTTTATACAGGTAACCCAGGCCGATCTTTATCAACACAGCTGCCTTTTGTTCCGCCGGCAGCTCCTTGTCCAACTGTTTCACCAGGCCAGGTATCTCATCCGCACCCACCATTTCATCCCCATCAATATATTGCCCATAGCCCGTAAAGAAAAAGCAGACCATAGCCATAAACAGCGATAATATCTTCATCTTACTGATTTCAAAAAGGTATCCAACAAATGTATTCTGTATCCCTTCAACTAAGGTAGGATTAGTAAAGCCCCGTCCCCATCCACCCGCCCACACCCACCCTACAAAAAAAACCTTCCGCTCGCAGCTCGTAGCTCATAGCTCGCAGCTTGTATTCCAATTGCCGACTATCGACTGCCCATTGCCAACTATCAGCCTCTCCCGATAACTAACCTGCAAAATCTTGCACACAGCCTTGTCTTGTATCATCAAAATGGACTATTAGTATTGAATATCAAATAGATTCACGTAATTTAATGGTGTACTACTGCAACACCCGCTTATTACTATTCACCAAAACCAAACTATGATCGATCTGTTTTGCACCTCGTGAAAACAACTTCCTTTCCGCTCATCCAACCAACCCCCGACCCGCCGAAGATCAACATCGCAAACCTTATCTGTCCGGCTTGGCCAACTAAAGCCTCACTATATCCATTGTCCATTATTCATTAATTCGAAAAAAAAGGTTTATGACGACACCTCTAAGTAAGAATGGCCGGCCCCTCCGGGTCCTGGGCCTGTTCCTGATCAGCAACCTGGTGGCCATCATGGCTATGGCACAGGTTACCATCAGCGGTAAGGTCACCGGGCCAGGCGAGCAAGCCCTCAACGGCATTTCAGTATCGGTCAAAAATACCACCTTTGGTACCGCCACCGATGCCGCCGGCAATTTCAGTTTAACCGCTCCACTCAAACCCGGCACGTACACATTGGCATTTTCGGGCGTGGGATTCAAGGCCGTCGAACGCACCCTGCAGATCGGCAGCGCCACCACCTACACCCAACAGGTCACCCTCGTAGAAGATGCACTCGGCCTCGATGAAGTGATCGTGACCGGCACCTCCGCAGGCACCACCCGCAAGCAGGTAGGTAGCTACATCAGCACCCTCAAAGCAGATGACCTCAACAAAGGCGCTACCAGCAATGTACTGGCCGCCTTACAAGGCAAGACCGCCGGCGCTCAGATCATTCAGAACTCCGGCGACCCCGCAGGAGGCATCTCTGTAAGACTGCGCGGTATTAGTTCCGTCAACAGCTCTTCCGAACCTTTATATATTGTAGATGGTGTCATCGTCAACAACGCTACCAACCGCGTTACCAATACCCAAAACACTTACGATGCTCCCAATGCCGCCACCAACAATACCGGGGGCAACCTCTTTGTAGGTACCGTTGGTCAAAGCCGCATGGCCGATATCAACCCCGCCGATATCGAACGCGTGGAAGTATTGAACGGCGCAGCCGCCGCCGCTATCTACGGTTCAAGAGCCAATGCCGGTGTAGTGCAGATCTTCACCAAAAGAGGCAGCACCGGCGCACCCGTGGTGAGTTTCTCCACCGGTCTTATGGTTAGCAGCTTACGCAAAAAACTCGATGTCAACCAGGCCCCCATTAAGTTTGGCGGACCAACCGATGGCCCCGGTGCATTAACCCAGGACCTCATCACCGCAGTAGGTGGCGTCCTGCCCACCAATACCACCCCCGTCACCCGCTACGATTACCAGGACTATATCTTCCGCACCGCCCTCGGTACCGACAACAACGTATCCGTCAGCGGAGGAAAGGACAAAACAAAATATTACGCTTCCGCTTCCTATTTCTTCAACCAGGGTATTATTAAGAATACCGATTACAAGCGCTTCAGCTTCCGCATGAACCTCGATCAGGAGCTCACCAAATGGGCCAGCATGAGCGTTGGCCTGAATTACATCAACAGCAACGCCAATGAAAAGCCCGATGGCAATTCATTTTTCTCCCCCATGAACGCCGTCACCATCCTTGGTAATTTCCACGACATCTGGAAACGCGATGCCCTTGGCAATTTACAGGCAGTAGGCGAACGCGGCCGCATCAATCCCGTATCCGTGATCGAAGATTTTAAACAAAAGCAGGAAACAAACCGCCTCATCGCCAGCGCTGCTATTAAGTTGAGACCCATGAAAGGATTGACCATCGATTATACCCTGGGTATCGACAACTATGCACAGCGTGGCACCACATTGATGCCGCCGTTTACATATAATGCCAGCACTGCGTTCTTTGGCGGAGGTCCCGACCTTTCAGCATCACTCAATGGTTATGCCAGCGCTGCCAATAATAATTTCTTCCAGATCAACCACGAGTTGAACGGTACCTATCAGTTCGATATCAGCGATAATATTACCAGCACCACCCAGGCCGGTTATTCCGTGCAGTATGAAAAGAATGGATATACCCTGTCACATGGCAGGGGACTCGCGCCTTTCGTGGAAACCGTCAATGCCGCTGCTACTATATTGCCCGGCTCAGATGAACGTACCGAATTCTCCGTGTCCGGCGTTTACCTGCAACAGAATTTTAAGTTCAATAACCAATTGTTCCTCACAGGCGCCGTTCGTATGGATGGCTCCTCTGTATTCGGCGAAGATCAGCGCAACCAGGTCTACCTCAAAGCAAGCGGTAGCTATGTGTTGTCAGAATCAGAGTTCTGGAACAAACTATCCCTGTCCAAATGGTGGAACCTCGCCAAAATAAGGGTCGCCTACGGCGAATCCGGCAACCTTACCGGCATCACCCCTTATGCCCGGTTCAATGGATACAATGCAGTCGCCTTCCTCGGCCGTAGCGCTATCTTCAGCAACACCCAGTATGTTGATCCCGACATCAAGCCCGAGCGCCAAAAGGAGCTCGAATTTGGTACCGACCTTTCCTTTTTCAACAACAGGTTGGGCCTTCAGTTCAACTACTATATTAAAAAAGTGAATGACCTGCTTATTAGCCGTGTCATCGCTCCTAGCAACGGTTATGCCAGCTACCTCTCCAACCTGGGTTCACTCCGCAACAAAGGTTTCGAAGTAGTACTCACCGGCACACCCGTCAAGAACAAAGACTGGCGTTGGGATATAACAGCCATCTACAACCACAACCGCAATGAAGCCCTTAAAATAGGACAGGCATTGACCTTACTGAGCACCAATGCCGGCGCACCCGTTGCCATCCTCGAAGGTGAACCCATTGGTGTATTCTATGGTGCCTTCTTCGCACGCGATGCTAATGGCAACCAGATAAAAAATGCAACAGGATTACCCCTCCAGGAAAGAGGTACACAGAACGGCCCATTGAATTATACCACCCAGCGTGATGCCAATGGCCTGCCAACAGGTACCCCATTACGCAAAGTGGTGGGCGACCCCAATCCCGATTACACCGCCTCCATCATCAATGAAGTAAGCTATAAGAAGTTTGGCCTGCGCGTACAGTTCGATGCCGTACAGGGTGTCGATGTATGGAATGCAGATTTCAGAACAAGGCAGGGCGTAGGCAATGGTAAGGTAGCCGAGCAGGAATACCTGGGCCAGGTGCCCCGCGGATACATCAACAGCGTATACCAGATAGACGAATGGCGCGTGGATGATGGTTCCTTTGTGAAGCTGCGCGAGATCTCATTGAGCTACCGCTTCGGCAAGGTGAAAGTGTTCAGCGACCTCACCGTGAGCGCCAGCGGCCGCAACCTGATCTCCTGGGATGATTACAAAGGATACGATCCCGAAGTAACATCCGGTGGGCAAAGTACTGTTTTGCGTGGTATTGATTTCGGAACAGTGCCCATTCCACGCACCTTCAGTATTTCCGTGGCAGCTAAATTCTAATCCTAAAAATTTGATTGTATGAAACTGATCAATATAAAATTATCATCCGCCTTCCTGCTGGCCCTGGTCCTCATACAGGGTGTGGGATGTAAGAAGAATTATACCGATCCTTCCAAAGTGCCCCCCGATAATGCATTGACCACCGCACGTGGTCTCACCGGCGTGGTGGTAGGTTTGCATAGGGTATATACCTTCCAGCGCGCCAGCTCCCTCTACAACCAGATAACCACCGATGGGTTTGTGACCAGGCAACTCAACATCATCAACCAGGGCAATACCGCCGAATACCAGTTATTCCAGGGAGGCACCGCCGTTGATGGTACCAACACCATCCTGGCAGGGTTATGGACAGGTAGCAACAAACTCATCTTCGATGCCAACAACGTACTCAGGAATGCACCGGCCCTCGTCGATAAAGGCTACGCCAGCGGGTTGATCGCTTACGCCAGTATTTTCAAAGCCCTGGCACTCGGCAACCTCGCCATGAATTGGGACCATGTACCTGATTCCATTAGTACCATTGGGAACAGTGTAACTTTTATCACCGCTGCCGAAGCGTATAACAAAGCCATCGGCGTGCTCGACAATGCCCTGAATGTGATCGCAGCCAATCCCATCAGCACCCAGTTTCTGGCCAATGTTCCGGCAGGCATCGATATCGTCAATACCATACACGCGTTGAAAGCAAGGTACGCATTGAATGCAGGCAATTGGGCCCTGGCCCTCACCGAGGCCAATGCCGTTGACCTTACCAAAAAATCAACCTTCAATTTCGACGCCGTTACACTCAATCCCATCTGGGAGACCGCTACCTCTACCAACAATGTGTACCAGCCCATCGATTCTACCATGGGATTGCCGCCTTCCATCGCACCCAGCCTCACCGATAAGCGCGTACCTTTCTATATTGTCGTAGATCCGCCTTCTGCACAGCGTTTCAAGATCAAAGGATTCGGTGCCACCTCTTCATCTGCCTGGCCACTCTACCTCCCCGGCGAGATGACACTCATCAAAGCAGAAGTATCCGCACGGCAAAACAACCTGCCCAATACCATCATTTTCCTCAACCAGGTACTCACCAAAAAACCCGCCGACGATCCCTTTGGCGTAGGCGCCGATCAGCCTCCCTATGCAGGTGCTGTTACACAGCCAGCCCTCCTCGAGCAGATATACCGCAACCGCAGTATCGAGCTCTATATGTCTGGGTTGCGCCTGCAGGACCAGCGCCGCCTCGAGCGCCCCCTGGCTGAGCGCAAGCGCAACTATATGCCTTATCCCTTCGTGGAGCGCGACAACAATACCAACACCCCACCCGATCCACCAAACTGATCCTGCCAAAGGGTGGATCGCCCTTTTAGGGCGGCTCACCCTCCAAGAGCGGCTCACCCTCCAAAGGCGGCTCACCCCGATCCAATTCATGTCACCTGAGAGAAAAACATGCCAGGGAGTCAATCAAAGGGTGGGTCACCCTCCAAGGGCGGCTCACCCTCCAAAGGCGGCTCACCCCGATCCAATTCATGCCACCTGAGAGAAAAACATGCCAGGGAGTCAATCAAAGGGTGGGTCGCCCTCCAAGGGCGGCTCACCCTGACCCAAATCATGTCACCTTCATTCAACAACCTTATATCAACACAGCGGGCCGTTCCACTCCAGGAACGGCCCGCTGTCTTTAATCCAATATTGACTTCAAAACTTTATTACATTCAATTCCCTGTCTACCAGCAGCCCATCCTGCACCTTCAGATCCAGCTCCACCTGTCGTTTCGCCTTCAGCCTGATAACAAACAGATCATTGCTGCCCTCCAACGGTGCCTCATTGCCCACATTCACAAACGTAGCATACAAGGCTTTCTTACCATTGCTGTGCAGCCGGTCATTCGTCATGTTCTGCATATGTCCCATATTACGTGGTACAACCCCCACCAATTCCAGGTCCTGCGCGTTATAAGGCAACGCAAAACTCAGCCCGTTCACCGAATGCAGCCCAATCCCTTTTACCGTTATTTCAACTACCTCATCTTTGTTATAAGTTGTTTTATCCGCCCTGATCTCCAGCCTGCCCGCCAAACTATCTTTTTCATCACTTGGGTCCCCCTCACCAAGCCGCGTGGCTACCGTAGAAATATCATAGGCATCTATCAGGTCATTTTTGTTCACGTCTCCTTTACTTACATACCCTTCAAAATCACCATCCCCCTTACGCAAACCTGTATAATTATAATAAGATGTCAGGTCATTATGATCGATCTTGTTATCATGGTTGATATCCCCGGGAATAAAACTGGCCGAACCAGCCACCTTGTACACATACAACTCCCTGCCCGAACCAAAGCCCCCCACCGCATCACTGACCGCAATCCTGATATACCGCACCATCGGATGATGGTTGAATACAAACTCCTTCACACTCCCATTCCTGCCCCATTCAAATGGTTGCCCTGCCGACCAGTTCACTTTATCTTCACTGTAAGCGATCGTTCCTTTCAATAAGATACCATTGCCCCTGTCGCGCGGCAGGTACTGCAGCTTCTCCAGTTCGTTCACCGATTGCAGGTCCATCGTAAGCGTAAAAGGTACCGCCTTCGTACCCCACGCCGTATGCCACATATTGCTCTCATCAAAATCAAACAGGTTCGAAATTTCCGTTCCTTCCTCAGCATCCACCGAGCATGTTGCCTTTATATTTTTGATTGCAAATTCCAGCGGATTCACTTTTGTTTTGCCCGTAAAAGATACCCAGGCCGAAGCCCCTGTCTTGTTTACCGAACGCAGCTTAAATGTATACGTCGTTTCAGGCACCAGGTCTTCAAACAGGAAACTGGTATCCCTGATCGTACTATAGAGTTGGCCATTAAAAGCGATTTCATAATAATTGGCTTTCCCGTCCCTGCGCCAGCTGGGCCGTAAGCTATAAGCCTGCGAGTTGGAATCCGGTACCTGCGCCTGAGCCGGCCCTGCCAAAGCACCCGTTGATGTACGCAAATGATCCTTGGGTGAAAAACCGAATCCCGTTACAGTCAGCACAACACCATTTACCGTAATATCTGTTGCCCCTGCTTTTACCAGCAATTGCGGGTTCTTGGTAATTACTACCTTTTCAAAGCCGCTCCCCTTCGTGGCAAACTCGTTCAGGTTGGGCGCCGCGTTGTAGAAATACACATTCGTACCATGCAGAAAATCCGCATAGGAGTTCACCTTTGTTAAGCCCATCTTCTTCCCCCCTGTCGCCACTTGCACACCAGTAGGCGCCTGCGTTACGTTGATACGAAACTCCGTCACCTTATTTTTCTCAAATCCATCGAAGCTGCCTTTTGTCGGATGCACAGTAACCATCACTACATTGCCCGCTGCCGAAGATTCAATGAGTGTAGTAGTCCCCTTCCCGTTTTTATAAGCCTCCGTCAATCCATCGTCATCATATTCCGTAAAAGAACTCTTCCCTGCCGGGTACACTTCATATATCCGCAGTCCCTTATCCATCTTCGATACCTGGTTATGAGCCCGCGTCATAGGAATGATAGCACCCCGCTTCACAAACACCGGCAATTTCCAGATCGGCGCATCAAAATCATTGATGATCCGGTCCCCTTCATACAGATCACCCGAAAAATAATCCACCCACTGCCCCTTGGGCAAATAAATGCCATGACGCACATCATTACCAGCCCCATCCGCCTTCGTTTCTTTATAGATCGGCGCTACCAGGAACCAGGGGCCATATAAATATTCGTATTGAGTAGATTTCCCCAGCGTATAACTATTCGGATATGCCAAAAACAGTGCACGCATGATGGGCAGCCCCGTCACCGCTTCATGCGCAATGCTATAGCTATAGGGAACCAGCGCAGATTTTAATTTCAGGTACGTACGGTTAATAGACGTAGCCGGTTCGCCCAATGCCTGCGGGTATTTTTCATTGGCGCCCCAGCCGTCCATGTTCAGTTGCATCGGCGTAAAGGCCTTCCACTGAAAATCACGCATATTCACCGTAGCGTTCTTACCGCCAAATATGCCATCCATATCAGAAGTGATATTCGGTTGTCCCGACAAACCCGTTCCCAGGTAAGTAGGAATATGAAAACGTATATACTCCCACACACCCCCTGTTTGATCTCCCGTCCATATCGTAGCATACCGTTGTGTGCCTGCCCACCCGTCCAGCGAAATAATAAAGGGCCGCGCACCATTCCCATACTGCGGCATAATATGCGCTGCATCCGCCACACCATTCAGGCCAAACGAATAACCCCGGCCTACCCAGGCCACATCCGTTTTCAATACCCGCACACCTGCTACACCTACCTCCTTCACAATATCTCGTTGCAACAAGGCACTGATCCCTTCTTTCGGATGCAGGTCCGATTGCGTCCATAACCCGATCTGCACACCCTGCTGCCGCGCATAATCCCCAAATGATTGCAGGTTAAGCATATTGCTGTCCAATGTACCAGTCTGTCCATAGCCCGCGCCATAACCGTCATTGGGCAGTATCCAGCCAAAGGGCATGTCATGCGCTTTATAACGGTCGATCACCGCCCTGGCCGAGAACTGGTAATTGTTCTTTTCTCCGTTCAGCGATTCCTTGATACCCCCGTTGTCTTTCTGACTTTCTTTATAACGCTTGCCATCTTCAAACAAGATACCCGTGCTGTCAGCCTTCCAGTAATCCCGGTTATACGCATTCAGCTGCCCTTCATACAACCCAAACTTAGGTATCAATACCGGGTTGCCTGTCAGTTGGTAAAAGTCATTGAGCAACGACACCGGTCCCCCATCCACCATAAAAAACACATCTACATAGTCCGTCTCATGCGAAAGATTAACAACCCCCTTTTCTTTCGCTCCAAAATCATACTTCCCCTTTTTAAACGTGTACCACATAAACCCATATCCATTCGTCGACCAGTAAAAAGGAGTGGGAGAAGCTACCCCGCCATCCGTCCAGCTGTTCTGGTTTTCGATCGCAATACTTTTCCCTTTATGCGAAAACCGGCCATTCTGCACACCACCTCCATAAAAATATTCCTGCCCGTTTTCTTTCAACCGCAGCGTTACCTGCTTCCTGCCAAGTTGAACAGCGTCTATTATTTCAAC
Source organism: Paraflavitalea soli (assembly GCF_003555545.1). Taxonomy (GTDB): domain Bacteria; phylum Bacteroidota; class Bacteroidia; order Chitinophagales; family Chitinophagaceae; genus Paraflavitalea; species Paraflavitalea soli. Next base: position 4,315,155 of record NZ_CP032157.1, read on the forward strand.
TACTTTTTTACCCTCCTTGTTCAGGATGCTTAGCCCAAACGAAGCCTTCTTCAACTCAACAGTGATCTTGCCACTGTTGATCATCGTTTTGTTTCCGTTATTATTGATGCTTAAGGCGGAGACCGGCTTGCGTGGGTTGTCCACCAGCATGTTTGCCGGCGGGCTGGCCTGTGGTTCACGGAACCCCTTCCCCACACTATCATATAGTAGCCGGAAGATATGATCTCCATAGAAATCCAGCAACAGGTGTTGCCCGTTGGAGTAGAGGATGTCCACCGTGGTGGAATTGAGCTTTTGGGCACTGATCATCCTGGCAGTATCCTGCTGCGAATCGCCCGTCACCTTTTTGGGTGCTTGACCTGTAGCAGCATAGTCAATAGATACCAGTAACAGTACCAGTAGTACCGGGAGTAGAGAGGTCCGGAAAATATATATCATGATCCATCGCCAGTTGTTTAAAATGGCATGGACGTAAAGTTAAATACTAAATCATGCCCCGCTGGCAATATGCGCCATCGATTGCATCAATACACAAGCGGTACTATTTAGCCGAATTGGGTAATGTAACTCCCGGTATAAAATCCTGTTGCCCTTGCCCCGCCTTGCGGCCAACTACCGAACTGGCAAATACAGTTAAAATAAGGGCAGTCGTCAATATCAGCAGCTTAGTCATAAAAACAGTTTAAGATGAATAATTATATAAGTACTCCTAAACCTAGAGGCACCCGCAACAGCCAGCCAAATTAGCCATTCGCCTGACCTGTTCGCCAGCCAATCGCTCAAAACCCTTGTTGCAGGAAATAAAGCCAATAACCAGGGCAAATGGTATTGGGTAACAAAACAATACTGTTTATCGAAAATTTGAGTCGTTAGTCTTTTTTGCAGCACCTAAAAGAATGATCCGTTAAAATCCATCAACCAATCTTACTGTCAATTAAATGTCTGCCTCAGGCTGAAGCATGCTGGGTGTAATGAGGAATGACTTAAAACAAAAAAGCCTCACATTACTGTGAGGCTTCTTGCGGACCGGACGGGACTCGAACCCGTCCCCACACTGCTGTGGGGATGACAGGGCGGCATGCTGACCAACTGATCTACCGATCAGTTTCCCCCGGTGAATTGAGCCACAATATTTTTGGAATGTGTAAGCAACGCATAAATCCTTTCCCTGGTCGCCTTCTTCAGATTTTTTTCCCGGATCAATGCCTCAGTTTTGGAGGCCATTTGTTCAACGTAAACCAGTTTCCAGGGAATCAAAAACCGTGTGCTTAAAGTTTCTCCGGCATTATGTTGTAAGAGGCGTTTAAACGGGTCTTCTGAAAAGCCTTTGTAGAAGCTTTCATCAACCGTACTTTGAATGATATAAACATAGAAGGACATAAATGCAAAAGGCTCCGAATTTCTTCAGAGCCTTTGCGGACCGGACGGGACTCGAACCCGTCCCCACACTGCTGTGGGGATGACAGGGCGGCACAACAATCAACTGAACTACAGATCCCCTTCCCGGATAAATTGAATTACTATATTCTTGGAATGTGTAAGCAACGCATAAATCCTTTCCCTGGTCGCCTTCTTCAGATTTTTTTCCCGGATCAATGCCTCAGTTTTGGAGGCCATTTGTTCAACGTAAACCAGTTTCCAGGGAATCAAAAACCGTGTGCTTAAAGTTTCTCCGGCATTATGTTGTAAGAGGCGTTTAAACGGGTCTTCTGAAAAGCCTTTGTAGAAGCTTTCATCAACCGTACTCTGAATGATATAAACGTAGAAGGCCATAAATGCAAAAGGCTCCGAATTTCTTCAGAGCCTTTGCGGACCGGACGGGACTCGAACCCGTCCCCACACTGCTGTGGGGATGACAGGGCGGCACAACAATCAACTGAACTACAGATCCCCTTCCCGGATAAATTGAATTACTATATTCTTGGGATGTGTAAGCAAGGCATGAATCCTTTCCCTGGTGGCTTTCTTGAGATTTTTTTCCCGGATCAATGCCTCAGTTTTGGAGGCCATTTGTTCAACGTAAACCAGTTTCCAGGGAATCAAAAACCGTGTGCTTAAAGTCTCTCCGGCATTGTGCTGTAACAGCCGTTTAAGAGGGTCTTCAGAAAACCCCTTGTAGAAGCTTTCATCAACCTTACTTTGAATGATATAAACATAGAAGGACATAAATGCAAAAGGCTCCGAATTTCTTCAGAGCCTTTGCGGACCGGACGGGACTCGAACCCGTCCCCACACTGCTGTGGGGATGACAGGGCGGCATGCTGACCAACTGATCTATCGATCAGTTTCCCCCGGTGAATTGAGCCACAATATTTTTGGAATGTGTAAGCAACGCATAAATCCTTTCCCTGGTCGCCTTCTTCAGATTTTTTTCCCGGATCAATGCCTCAGTTTTGGAAGCCATTGCTTCAACATAAACCAATTTCCAGGGTGCTAAGTATCGTGTACTGGAAGTCTCTCCGGCATTGTGCTGTAACAGCCGTTTAAGAGGGTCTTCAGAAAACCCTTTGTAGAAGCTTTCGTCAACCTTACTTTGAATGATATAAACGTAGAAGGCCATAAATGCAAAAAGCTCCGAATTTCTTCAGAGCCTTTGCGGACCGGACGGGACTCGAACCCGCGACCTCCGCCGTGACAGGGCGGCATTCTAACCAACTGAACTACCGATCCAATATGTTGAGCGATCAATCGCTTAAGAACTTTGTTTGCGGACCGGCGAGACTTGAACCCGTCCCCACACTGCTGTGGGGATGACAGGGCGGCATTCTAACCAACTGAACTACCGATCCAATATGTTGAGCGAATCATCGCTTAAGAGCTTCTCTTCTTACCGTATACGGGATTCGAACCCGTATCACCACTTTTAACCTCCAACCTCTTAATAACCAGTCCCTTCTACCGACCGTTCTATCGTTTTTGGGATGGCAAAGATAGCAGTTTTTTAATTTCAACCAACAAAAAAACCAGATTTCCTGAACTTTATTTTCTTTTTTTCTCACGACGACCGGAAAGCCGATTTCCCTCCCCTTCCCCACGCACTAAAACAACGACAATTGCTGGTCATTAGGCCGCCGCTTGGGCTTCGAAAGAACGAATGCCGGTGCTACCGGCTCTACAGGTCTTTTTATCTCCCCCAGCATTTCCCCCGAAGATTGAATATGATAGACCGCCGTTTCCTCAAACCGCGAGGCTACCACAATAGATGTATTGCTCGTATGCTGGTCAAACAGGTCCTTCACCAGCTGCGGGTTATTATTATCCTTCGACAAGTGCGCCAGCAACAGGTGACTCATAAAGGAAGGCCGGTACAGCTTAAACAATTCCAGCGCCTGCGCATTCGACAAATGCCCATGCCCGCCCTTGATCCGGTTTTTCAAAGATGCCGGATACCGGCCATTCATCAGCATCTCCTCATCATAATTCGTTTCCAGGAAAGCCGCATGACAATGCTGAAAATGATTGATCACATGCGCACATGCCTTACCTATATCAGTAAATACCCCCACCCGCACCGTAGACGATGCTACAATGAAGCTATGAGGATCAGAAGCATCATGAAACTTGGGAAAAGCCGTTACAGATATACCGCCGATGCGCACCGCTTCATAAGCGGCAAAAGGAATGACCAGCTCCCGCGCCAGGTCCATCCGGCCATGCCGTAGCGTTCCTTCCGTAATATAAACCGGCAACCGGTACTTTTTGGCCAGCACAGGAATACCTGATATATGGTCCGAATGCTCGTGCGATACGAAGATCGCCTTTACCTTGTCCATCGACAATCCCAGCCGTTTCATCCGCTTTTCCGTCTCCCGGCACGAGATCCCCGCATCCACAAAGATCCCCTCCTCATCGTTACCGATGTAGTAGCAATTCCCATTGCTCCCCGAATTCAATGAGGTAATGTATAATGACATATCCGGCTGCAAATTATAACTATTCATTGACATCAGCATTTCGGCCTCCACCTGCCTCCTTCCTCCTTGCTGCTGTATTTGTATTCCTCCGTTGCCTTGTTGCCTCAATGCCTCCTCCCCCCTTAACCCCCGCTTAACCTCCATTCCTCCTTATCTCCTTCCCCGCTTAGCTCCATTTTCCTATATTTAGTTTTTCTTTCATTAAAATCAACCGTTTTCATCATGATTTTTTCATCCAAAAGGCTCCTCAGTAGCTGTCTGATAGTTATGGGACTTCAGGCTGCTGCGCAAACCACATCCGTGTACGACCAGCACGAAGCATTCGCCCCATTCTTCTATCCCGCCTATGGCGATGAAGTAAGGGCCGCCGATGGCACCCCCGGACCTAAATACTGGCAAAACAAAGCCGATTATAAGATCGAGGCAGCACTGGACGATGCCAAACACCACGTGGCAGGCAGCGTTCAGATCACTTATACCAACAACAGCCCTCAGTCATTACCCTTCCTGTGGCTGCAGCTCGACCAGAATATTTACAGCCTCGAATCAAGAGGCGTGGCAGCTACTGCTGTCGGTGGTGGCCGCTGGGCCAACCGCAACGCTTTCGATGGTGGCTACGGTATTCAATCTGTCTCCCTCATCGAGAATGGAAAAGCAGTACCCGTAAAATATGAAGTAGTAGATACCCGCATGCAGATCAAACTGCCCAAAGCAGTGAAAGGCAGTGGCGGAAGCACCCAGCTAAAGATCACCTACGAATTTACTGTGCCAGAATATGGAACAGACCGTATGGGCCGCCTCAATACCAAAAATGGTTGGATCTATGAAATAGCACAATGGTTCCCCCGCATGTGCGTATATGATAACGTACAAGGTTGGAACACCCTTCCCTACCTGGGCCAGGGCGAGTTCTACCTCGAGTATGGCGATATCACCTACAACATCACCGTCCCTTCCAATCACATTGTAGTAGGTTCCGGCGAATTGCTCAACCCCACAGAAGTACTCACAGCAGAACAACTCAAACGTTGGAATGCCGCTAAAAATAGCGACAAGACCGTTTTACTCCGTTCTGCTGATGAAGTGACCAACCCCGCCACCCGCCCGTCCGCTACCAAAACACTCACCTGGAAATTCAAGTGTATCAATACACGCGATGTAGCCTGGGCCAGCTCTACCTCCTTCGTATGGGACGCTGCCCGTATGAACCTGCCCGGTGGTAAAAAATCACTCGCTATGTCTGCTTATCCCGCAGAAGTAGCACAGGATACAGCCTGGAGCCGCTCTACCGAATATGTAAAAGGAGCCATCGAATTTTACTCCGATTACCTCTACCCCTACTCCTATCCCATGGCTGTCAACGTAGCCGGTATCGTAGGTGGTATGGAATATCCCGGTATCGTATTTTGCGGTGCTCGTGCAAAGAAAGGCGGCTTATGGGGCGTTACCTCCCACGAATTTGGGCACAACTGGTTCCCCATGATCGTAGGCAGCAACGAAAGAAAATTCCCCTGGATGGATGAAGGCTTCAATACATTCATCAATACCCTCGCCGAAAAGAAATTCAACAATGGTGAGTATGCAGGCAACCGCGCCATGAATGCCCGTAACTTTATCGGTGCCTTCTTTGGAGCTAACTCCGAGAGCATTTCTACTGTACCTGATGTTACCAATCCTGCCAACCTCGGTACCATCGCTTACCGCAAACCCGGCTTTGGATTGCAATTACTCCGCGAGAACGTATTGGGCCAGGATCGCTTTGATAGCGCCTTCCGCTATTATGTACACAAATGGGCCTTCAAACACCCCACACCATACGATTTCTTCCATTGCATAGAGAACTATGCCGGAGAAACACTCGACTGGTTCTGGAGAGGTTGGTTCCTCGAAAACTGGAAGATAGACCAGGCCGTACAGGATGTAGCCTATATCCAGGATGATGCCACCAAAGGAAGCATCATCACCATTGCCAACCTCGAAAAACTGCCCATGCCCGTGGTAGTGGAAGTAACAGAAGAAAATGGAAAGAAGGATCGTGTAAAACTGCCCGTTGAAGTATGGCAGCATGGAAGCGTTTGGAAGTTTGCCTACAAGTCTACTTCAAAACTCCAGAAAGTGACCCTCGATCCCGACAACACCTTACCCGATGTAAATAGTAAGAACAATACCTGGCCCTTGCAAGGTTTCTAAGCAACCAAAAAGCTTCCGGCAATGAGCCGCAAGTTCTAGGCTACAAGGTATTTACCGATAATAGATAAAAGAGTTGGGTCTCCCTACAAAGGAGACCCAACTCTTTTTATAACTAACCGCTTACCCTTACTCATCGATTTAAGGCTATGGCCGCCTGTAGTTAATCAAGCTGTATAACCTGGGGAGGAGCAGGCTCGCCAGGCCGCCCGGAGGGATCGGGCCTGGCTTGATTTTTCTTTGGTTACTTTCTTTGCATCAAGGCAAAGAAAGTGACAAATTACCTCTTAAAGTACCTACTCATAAACAACAACTGATACCCCACCGAGTTATCCCAGTACTCCCAGTTATGCGCCCCCGGCCGCGAAATAAAATCATGCGGAATATTTCGCTCCAGCAATTTCTCATGCAGGTTCACATTCACCACATAAAAGAAATCACTTGTTCCACAATCGATGATCAATGCCAATGATTCCTTCGTCAGTAAGTGCGTAAGATTGATCACACTGTTCTGCTCCCATTGCTCAGGATGATCTTTATAACTACCAATACGTTTGGCAATATCCCAGTTCAAGGGAAAAGGCCGCAAGTCTACGCCGCCGCTCATGCTGCCCGCCGCGCCAAATACATCCTGGTGGCGAAAGGCCAGGTACAACGCCCCATGCCCTCCCATACTAAGACCCGTAATAGCCCTGCCTGTTCTGTTTTTGATCGTACTATAATGATCGTCAACCCAGCTCACCAGTTCCTTCGATACATATGTTTCATATTTCCACGAGCTGTCGATCGGGCTATCAAAATACCAGCTGCTGAAATTACCATCCGGACACACGATGATCATATTATACAGATCTGCAGCAGCAGACACCCCCTTTACTTTCTTCACCCAGCCAGCGTAATTATCACTGTACCCATGCAGCAGGTATACCACCGGGTAACTTTTACTTTTATCATAGGAAGCAGGCTTTACCACCACCGCCTTAATATCTTTCTTCATCGACCCACTGAAAGTGGTCACCGTATCAACCGTGGCGCCAAAAGCACCGGCTACCAGTAGGATCAGCAAACCAACAGAAACTCCTTTTTTAAATAGGCTGTTTATTATCATAGGTGCAATACATTTTAAGTAACTGTAAATATAAAAATCCTGGGCTAATAAACACATTCAATATCATTGGATTAACCCGTTTTTAAAATAAACAGTACCACGATTCCAGGCCCTCTGCTAAAAAAGATTTGCTCACTTCACCAATTACTCTACATTTGTAGAGCAACATCTAAACATGTAGAGCATGCAACTGACCAAAGCAGAAGAACAGTTAATGGAATACCTCTGGCAATTGGAAAAGGCCTTTCTGAAAGACCTGATCGAGGCCTTCCCCGATCCCAAACCTGCCACCACCACCGTCGTCACCCTGCTCAAAAGAATGCAGGATAAAGGTTTTGTAGACCACAAACTTTTCGGCAATTCCCGTCAGTACTACCCCTTGGTCAAAAAAGCCGATTATTTTTCAAAACATGTCAATGGCATGATCAAAAATTTCTTTAATGACTCCGCCCTGCAGTTTGCTTCTTTCTTCACCAAATCAACCAAACTCTCGGCAAAGGAACTGGAAGAATTAAGAAAGATCATTGACCAGGAAATTGAAAAAAAGAAGAAATGATAACCTACATCATTAAATCCGCCGTCTGCTCCATGTTGCTCCTGCTGGTGTATCGACTACTCCTGCAGCGTGAAAAAATGTATGCATTCAACAGGTTCTATCTTTTATTCAGCATCCTCTTTTCCCTGCTGGTTCCCCTCCTGTCCTTCCAGATCACACAACAGGCCCCGGCAATAATCGAAGACCTCTACCTCCCTGTCATCATCCCATTGGAACCCGAAGCCCAGGCACAACCACAGGCGATCACCGGATCACCGGCCCCTCCCCCAAATGCCATCTCCCTTTCATTCCTGGCCATAATAATATATGCACTGATCACCCTCTTCTTATTGATCCGTTTTATCCGTAACCTCGTCCGCATCCGCAGCGCAATGGCAGGCAACCCTATCCTCCCTTACCAACAGGCACAGCTCATCCTCGTCAACAACGATATGCCCGTCCATTCCTTTCTGCACTATGTTTTTATGAGCCAGGCAGATTACAACGATCCCCCTACCCGCAATGCCTTACTCACCCACGAATTATCACACGTACGACAAAAACATTCCTGGGATATCCTGTTCATCGAACTACTGCAGGTCTTTTGCTGGCTCAACCCTTCCCTCATCTTTTATAAAAAAGCCATTCAGCTCAATCATGAGCTTCAGGCCGATGATACCGTCATCAAAACACATGGCGATATCCGCAGCTACCAGCACCTGCTGCTCGATAAAATACAGCAACGCCAAATCATCCCCCTGACCAGCTCTTTCAATTATTTCATCACCAAAAAAAGATTGACCATGATGACCCGATCCTCCAACCCCACCCGCATCACCTGCCTTCAACTGGCCTTACTGCCCCTGTTCCTGGTAGCCGTTTTTCTGTTCAGCGGAAGAACCTACGCGCAGACCAAAAACGCACCCGAAAAGAAGCCCCAGCCTACCACCTCGCCTGAAAAGAAGCGACAAGAGGCAGATACAACTGTCCCCCGAATAGTATCTTTCGCTTTGCCCCTCGGCCCAGGCGCTTCACCCGAACAATTGGATGAATTCAAAAGTATCCTCGGCAAGTCTGCCGACACCAGTGGAAAATCCATCATTTATAAATTTTCTGCAGAACAAAGAAAGCAGCTGAAGACCTTGTACAGTGCCATGAACGCAGAACAAAGAAAGCAATACCCCATGCTCATGTTCATTAAACCACGCCCTAAAAAATCACCCACCGCCGCTGACCTGCAAAGATGGAGCGACCCCAAAATGTACGGTGTGTGGATAGGTAGTAAACGCGTTGATAATGCAGAATTGGCCAATTACAAGCCCGAAGATTTTGTATTATATGACGAAAGCAGGCTCGCCAATAATGCTGTCAATTATGGTAAACACTATGTTCAGGTGAGTCTGTACACCTCACCACAGTACGACGCCATGTATAAAGATGGAGAAGAATCCCTCGTTATTCTTAAACCTTACACTGGCAAACCCCGTCCCAAAGCCAAATAAGCCTATTAATAATCAATAGCTTACAATTTATTATCTATAATTTCGCTTTATCGGCCTGCCCAAATTATTCCGGGGCAGGCTTTTTACTGGCCATAAGGAAGCATTACGCAGAAACTTTCGTTAAAAAAGCCCTCAACCCTTAATTTTACAGCTTTATATTTTCTAAAATATGCCGCAAGATAAAAACCGCCAATTTCTCGAATTTGAAAAACCCATCAAGGAGCTGTTTGACGACATTGAAGGACTGAAACAAAAAGCTGAAAAAAGTAAGATTGACCTGAGCGACCCCATAAAAAAGCTGGAAGAGCGCGTAATTGAAACCCGCAAGGCCATTACCCAAAACCTTACCCCCTGGCAGAAAGTACAATTAAGCCGCCACCCCGACCGCCCCTACACCCTTAAGTATATAGATAAACTCTTTACTGATTTTGTAGAGCTTTTTGGCGACCGCAATGTACGCGATGACAAAGCCATGGTAGGTGGTTTTGCTTCCCTGGATGGCAAAACCGTCATGGTCATCGGACAGCAAAAGGGGATCAATACAAAAGCCCGCCAGTTGCGCAACTTTGGTATGGCCAATCCCGAAGGCTACCGCAAAGCCCTCCGTCTCATGAAACTGGCCGAGAAATTCAACAAGCCCGTCATTACCTTAATAGATACACCCGGTGCCTATCCCGGCCTCGAAGCAGAAGAAAGAGGACAAGGTGAAGCCATTGCCCGCAATATCTACGAAATGATGCGCCTCAAAGTACCTGTTATTTGTGTGGTCATAGGTGAAGGTGCTTCTGGTGGTGCCATGGGTATTGGTGTGGGCGACAGAGTATTCATGTTGGAAAATACCTGGTACACCGTCATCTCCCCCGAATCCTGTAGCTCCATCTTGTGGCGCAGCTGGGATCAGAAGGAAAAAGCCGCCGAGCAGCTAAAGCTTACACCCGACTATATGCACCAGTTTGGCCTCATCGATGAGATCATCCCCGAACCAGTGGGAGGAGCACATTGGGACTATACAGAGGCTGCCAACCTGTTAAAGCCCTACCTCATCAATACCATCAATGAACTAAGCCGGCTATCACCCGAAGAGCGCGTACAGAAGCGTATTGAGAAGTTTGGTAAAATGGGCTTCTACGACGAATTGTGATCCGTGGCACAGCCTTACGCTGAGCCTTTTTGCTTTGCAAACGCCTTTTCAAACAGCAATTTATCAGCCCTCCGGCAGTTTCCTTCAGAAAAAATTTGGGCGGAATACTTTTGCTGATTATTTTTGATACTCATCATGCAATTAATAAAGAAACATACAAAGCAAGTCAAGAAACACTCCATGTACGGGGAAGGTTGAAGACAATTTGTATGTCTTAAATAGATTAAAGCCTTCCTGTCACGGGAAGGCTTTTGTTTTATAGTATATTTTTCATTTGATCATTAAATTAAAAACCAACAATAGCAATGTCGCTCAGGCAAACATTACAAGGCACAGGCGTAGCCCTCGTCACCCCTTTCAAAGCTAACTATGAGGTCGATTATGAAGCATTAGGCAAAGTGATCGACTTTGTTATTAAGGGCGGAGTTGAATATGTAGTCACGCTGGGAACCACCGGCGAAACACCTACCCTCAGCAAGAAGGAAAAGATAGCCATCGTACAATACACCTACGATAAGGTAGCCAATCGCGTGCCCGTAGTGGTAGGTATAGGTGGCAACGATACACAGGAACTCATCAAAGACCTGGGCGAGTTTCCCCTCGACAAAGCAACAGCCGTACTGAGCGCCAGCCCCTATTACAACAAGCCATCACAGGAAGGTATCTTCCAGCATTATAAATTACTGGCAGCCGCCTCTCCAAAACCAATCTTGCTATACAATGTACCCGGCAGAACAGGTAGGAATATGACCGCTGCCACTACCCTGCGCCTGGCCAATGAAGTAGCCAACATAGCAGGTATCAAGGAAGCCAGCGGCGACATGGCCCAGTGCAGCCTCCTGCTGCGCGATCGCCCGGAAAACTTCCTGGTAGTAAGTGGAGATGATGCCCTGACCTTTCCACAGGTAGCCACAGGCATGGATGGCGTCATCAGCGTGGCAGCCAATGCCTTTCCAAGAGTGTTTACCGATATGGTCCGTTTTACCCTCAAACAAGACCTTACCACAGCCAAAAAGCTCAATGATCAACTCATAGAAGCCTACGACCTGATGTTTGCAGAAAACAATCCGGCCGGTATCAAAGCATTCTTAACAGAATTGGAATTAATTGAAAACAATTTGCGCCTGCCCATGACTCCCTTGAGCAGTGCATTGCATGAACAGGTAAAAGACTACCTGAGAAATTAAATAATTGATGGGTTAGCTAAGGCGTGAAGCACATCCTCAAATGGCTTTGCGCCTTTCTTTTTCTTCCGGACTATACCGTAAGTCAGTAAGTCTGCAAGTCGGTAAGTAGTACAGTAGTTGCGTTGCCGTTTTTCTTCCGGACTTCCCGTCTTCCATCTTTCCATCTTTCCGTCTTTCGGACTTTCGGACTATACCTTATACGTCACCCCCTCAAGCGCAAGATCCGTATTCGGAAATACTTCACAGGCTTCATCCCGGAATACATCCAGTTTATCATATTTAGAGCTGAAGTGGCCGATCAATAAACGGCCTACATTGGCCTTTTTGGCAATACAGGCAGCCTGTGTAGTAGTGGAGTGGAATCGGCTGGCTGCCCGGTCATTCAGGTCTTTCAGGTAAGTAGTTTCGTGGTACAACATGTCCACTCCCTGCACCTTTTCTATTAATTCTTCATCGTAAAGCGTATCCGCACTATAAGCGTAAGATTGAGGTTTCGGCGCCGCGTCTGTTACCAGTTCATTCTTTATCAGCTCACCAGTCTTCGTTTCATAATCCTCTCCTTGTTTAAGCCGGTCATAAAAAGAAGAGGGCACACCATGCTGAATAGCTTTTTCCGGATTTACACGCCGGGGAGCTTTTACCTGGTCAAAGCGAAAACCCCAACAGGGAATGCGGTGCTTGGTAGCAAAACTCGTTACCTTAAACCGGTCCGTCTTCACCAACACTCCCTCTCCCTCCAAAGGGTGGAAATGCAGCGCATAGGGCAACACCGTAGCGGCAGCCTTCAATTGCAGGTTCAGTATTTCTTGTAAGGGTGCCGGAGCAAACAAATGCAGGTCATTTTCCCGGTGCAGCAGCCCCATGCTGTTGATGAATCCGGGCAAACCAAAATAATGGTCTCCATGCAGGTGCGAAATGAAGATATGGTTGATACGGCCCCAGCGAATGCGGTATTTGGATAACTGTACCTGCGTCCCTTCCCCGCAATCTACCAGGAATAAATGGTCGTCCAGCGTCACCAGTTGTGAAGTTGGATGCCGGTCGTAGGCCGGTAGCGCTGAATTATTTCCCAGTATAGTAACTGCGAGCATTCCGTAAATAAAGGTTTAGACTGCGAGTAAGACGGCCGCACAGGTCATTTTGCTGCTTATGGTCGCTAAATTAACTGATTACCATATAATAACGCAAATCAATAACGATCAATTGCACGCAAAATGCCAGGTAAGTAACCTTTTCCGGATAAATGGGCGCTGGCCGGGAAGTTGCCACCCTTAAACCGGCAGGGTTGGGCCCGGCCTTAAAAATAAGAAACTATCTGTAAGGTCTTTTCTCGTTGCCTTAATGCCTTGTTGCCACGTTGCCTTTTATCCCAGGAGCAACTTACATTCCTCCAGCAGCTTCTCCTTATTGATAGCTACTGTGCCTACCTCTTCGCACACCAGGCCGCCGGCAATATTGGCTACCTCTGCCATCAGGTCAATGCTTTTGGTAGCCGTGTAGATCAGCGAGGCTACGGCAATAACCGTATCCCCTGCCCCCGATACATCCGCAATATTGCGTAAATGCGAGGGAATGATCCGGGAAGTTTCGTGATTATGATAAAATACACCCTTTTCCGATAGCGTAATGAAGGAAATATGATGTTGGAGTTTCTCCTGCAATTGCTGGTGGATCTCCGTTAAGGAAGCCATGTTTACATCGTCCAGCAACAGGTTCAGGCCATCCTTTACCTCTTTCATATTGGGCTTGAAGATATCCACCCCAGCATACGCAAAGAAGTTCTTGCGTTTGGGATCCACCGTAGTGATCACCCCGTGTTGCTTACAAAGAGCGATCACTGCTTTGATCACCCTTTCTGTCAACACTCCTTTATTGTAGTCCTCCAGCACGATCGCCTGGGGCTTTTCGGTAACAATGTATTGCTCTACTTGCTGCAGCAAAGCCTGCTCTACCTCAGCCGTTAGATCTTTCGTAGTTTCTGAATCAAGCCGCATCATTTGCTGGTTCCGGCTAATGATACGCACTTTGTTGGTGGTGATACGGGCAGGAGATTGTATCAGGTAATCAGTATTGATATTGAATTCCTTAAACAATCCTTTCAACAACTGGCCATCCTCATCCTTTCCCGTTACCGACAAAGCCGTCACCTGCGCGCCCAGCGATACCAGGTTCAATGCCACATTCCCCGCCCCGCCAATGCGAAACTCCCTTTTATCCAGCGCTACTACCGGCACCGGCGCTTCAGGAGAAATACGGTCCACATGCCCCCACCAATACGTATCCAGCATCACGTCTCCAATAACCCCTACCTTAATACCATTGAACTGAGCAAATAACTTATCAAAATCAATGACACCCATACTGCAACTTTCTTTTTAAAAATAGCGCTCTGCTGAGCTGTTGCAAGGTATCGAATTATTGATAAAATCGGTAACCCTTACCCCTCCCGGTGGATTCCCGGGACTAAGCCCCCTTCTTTTTGCTGGATACAGCAATATAGTACAACGGTATCCCCACCAGCACAATACCCAGCCCCGCACCTGCGTAAACCGGCTTCATGATGATAAGGAATACACAGAAAGTAAGTGCCAGCAGAATGTAAATAGCCGGCAGCACCGGATAGCCAAATGCCTTATAAGGACGCTCAATATCTGGTCTTTTTTTCCGCAATACCGCAATACCGATAATCGTGAGCGCATAGAACAATACCACTACAAAAGAGATCATGTCCAGCAGGTCCCCATAGCTGCCGCTCAGACACAATATAGAAGCTACAATACATTGCAGCCATAAAGCAAATTCAGGAACCGCATTTTTATTGAGCGTTCCGGTTTTCTTAAAGAACAACCCGTCATTGGCCATCGTATAATATACGCGGGCCCCTGCCAGGATAAGACCATTATTACAGCCAAAAGTGGAGATCATGATCATTACTGCAATAACGATCGATCCGTTGCTGCCAAACAGCGCATTGGAAGCAGCCACCGCCACCCGGTTGCCCTCAGGATAAGCAATATCTTTTAAAGGAAGTACATACAGGTACATCAGGTTAGCAGTAACATAGATGATCGTCACGATCAGCGTTCCCAGGAACAGACTTAAACCGATATTCTTCTTGGGGTTTTTGATCTCACCGGCAATGAAGGTCACATTGTTCCAGGAATCACTACTGAAGATTGAACCTACCATAGCTGCAGCGATCGCCCCGATCAACGCGGTCCCCCCGATAGAGAACCAGGGCCCTTCTTTTATAAAATTGCCTGCCTCATCTCTTGGTAGCTGCATCGCCTTCAATCCTGTTTGCCAGTTCTCATCCCAGAAGCTGTGCTTGGCCAGTAGGAAGCCCAATATGATCAGGCCAAATAAGGAAAGTAGCTTTACAGTAGTAAAAGTGGTTTGAATGATCTTCCCTCCTTTGATACCCTTTGTATTCGTATAAGTTAAAAATATGATCAGCGCTATCCCCAGCAACTGCGCAGCTGATATTTTTAAGCTCCCAAGTGTAAGGATAATATTACTTTCCCCCAGTTCTGGCACCAGGTAGGCCGTAAAACGGCTGAACGCCACTGCCACGGCAGCAATCGTAGCTGTTTGAATAACCGCAAAGAAACTCCAGCCATACAGGAACCCCGCCAGCGGATTGAATGCTTCTTTAAGGTATACATATTGGCCACCCGCTTTGGGAAACATGCCACTCAACTCCCCATAGGTCACTGCAGCAGTAATAGTCATAAAACCGGTAATAAGCCATACCAGGATCAGCCAGCCCGCACTACCCGTATAACGCATAATGTCAGAACTAACGATAAAGATACCGGAGCCGATCATCGAGCCCGCCACCACCATGGTAGCGTCTACTAAACTCAGTGAGGGTTTAAAAGCAGGTTGTGTTTCAGCCATAGCAGTCAAATAAGGGTCAAGTGTTTAAAATATTGTAATCCTGAAGATAAGGAAATCAGACATATACAAGCTACAAAAAAACGCAGCTATTGCGTAGCTGCGTTTACCTATTTTAACGAAGTGTAATCAGTTAGTCCCTACTTCTTCTTCTTGCTCTTGTACTTCTCATTCAGACCCTGAACCAGCTCGCCCGTTACATCATACAAGGAGTCTTTATAATACATAATAAACCCGGGCTCATAAGAGAAGATATAGGCATACCCCTTTTGTTTATTAAACTCAGAAAGGTAGTCCTCAATTTGTTTACGCATCAGTTTCGTCATGTCCATCTGCTGGTTCTGCAGATTGTCCTGCAGTTGTGCTTCTCTCTTACGATAGTCCTGCTCCATCTTGGCTACTTCCTTCTGCGCAGCTTCGCCCTCAGCTTGTGACATAGTAGGACCTTTTTCCTGTAATTGCTGGATCCTGCGCTGGAATTTGGCTTTAATATCCTGCAATTCTGCATTCGCAGCACTCTCTTTACCCTTCATCTCTTCCAATGCGTCTTTATAAAAGGTATAACTCGATTGCAGAGAGTCGATGTCAAAATAAGCGATCTTGAAATCGTGGTGCCCGTCTTTATCAGCAGCCACTGGTACATTTTTAGATGCTCCTTTAGAGGAAAAATGAAGATAGAAAAGCACACCGGTAAGCGCCAGTGCAATGATGCTTAAAATAGTAGAGATATTTCTCATTCACGCCTTTTTTGCAAGATAAAGTCTTGCGTTAAAAGAAAATTGTTAAAACTTTTAACACTCCTGTATTAGTTCAATAGGTCAACAAGATATACATAAATTTCTTTTGCACCATAGCATAATTTGCAACTATGTATGCATGGTATGCACATTTTTCTACCACTCCTGTATCCCGTATGCAAATAAAAAAGCAGGAAGTCTTCACTTCCTGCTTTAGTCTATTTCTTATCGACCTGATCAGCGAAATCAGATCAATCCAATGATCCGCGATTATTATTCATCATCATCAAAGCTCATAGCCTCACGCGTAGTTTGCAGCAATTCATACTCTTCCTTGCTACCTACAACCATGTTCTCAAAGTCACGCAAGCCGGTACCAGCCGGGATCGGATGACCTGTGATAACATTCTCTTTCAGACCGAGCATGTCATCGCTCTTACCCTGGATGGCTGCAGAAGACAACACCTTTGTTGTTTCCTGGAACGAAGCTGCTGAGATCCAGCTTTGTGTACCCAGAGAGGCTTTCGTAATACCCAACAGAACCGGGTGAGAAGTGGCCGGATTCGCATCACGGAAGTCCACCGGTTTCTTATCAGAACGACGCAGCAATGAATTTTCTTCACGGATCTCACGGAGGCTGGCGATCTGACCAGCACGCAGCTTGGAGCTTTCGCCCGGATCAGTTACCACTTTCTTATCGAAGATCCAGTCATTCTCTTCATTGAAGTCAAAGCGATCTTCCAGATCTTCCTCCAGGAAGCGCGTATCGCCCGGATCAACAATCTCAACCTTCTTCATCATCTGGCGTACGATCACCTCAATGTGCTTATCATTGATCTTCACACCTTGTAGACGATAAACTTCCTGGATCTCATTCACCACGTACTCCTGTACAGCGAACGGACCTTTAATTGAAAGGATATCACCAGGAGCAACCTGTCCGTCAGACAGAGAAGCACCAGCCTTGATAAAGTCACCATCCTGTACCAGGATCTGACGTGTCAAAGGCACCAGGTATTTCTTCACTACACCATCTTTCGCTTCTACCACGATCTCGCGGTTACCACGTTTGATAGCGCCAAACGATACCACACCATCAATTTCACATACAATAGCAGGGTTGCCCGGGTTACGTGCTTCAAACAGTTCAGTTACACGTGGCAGACCTCCCGTGATATCCCGCTGCATACGCAACGTACGGGGGATCTTCACCAGTACCTGTCCTGCGCGAACATCTTCCGCCTGATCTACTATGATGTGTGAACCTACCGGCAGGTTATACAATTTCACTTCCTTACCTTCTACGATCAACGTCGGGATCTTGTTCTTATCCTTCGTTTCAATAACCACCTTTTCACGGTGACCAGTTTGCTCATCAGCCTCTTCACGGTAAGTAATACCTTCAATTACATTCTCAAACTTGATCTGACCCGCAATTTCAGCCATTACAACGTTGTTGAACGGATCCCATGTACAGATGATGTCACCTTTCTTCACATTCTGACCATCTTTCACAAACAGTGTAGCACCATAAGGTACGTTGTTCGTGATCAACAGACGGTCATTCTTCACATCCATGATACGCAACTCACCTGTACGGCCAATTACGATCTGAACTTTATCTCCTTCATTATTTTCAGTAGTTACCGTACGCAAACCATCGAATTGTACAGTACCATCAAACTTGGCAACCAATGATGATTCTACAGAAGCAGAACCAGCCACACCACCCACGTGGAAGGTACGAAGTGTCAACTGCGTACCAGGCTCACCGATCGACTGCGCAGCAATGATACCTACTGCATCACCCTTCTGTGTAATATTACCCGTAGCAAGGTTCTTACCATAACATTTCACACACACACCACGCTTGCTTTCGCAGGTCAGTACCGAACGGATCTCAACGGCTTCAATATTGGCCTCTTCAATTTCCTTACCAATATCTTCAGTGATCACTTCGCCGGCGCTCACGATCAGCTTATCGGCTTCAGGACTGTATACATTGTGCAGTGAAGTACGGCCAATGATACGGTCATACAGCGGCTCAACGATCTCTTCATTATCTTTCAGTGCACTGATGGCAATACCACGCAGTGTACCACAATCTTCTTCAGTAATAACTACATCCTGCGCCACATCCACCAGACGACGGGTAAGGTAACCGGCATCCGCAGTTTTAAGGGCCGTATCCGCAAGACCTTTACGCGCACCGTGCGTAGAGATAAAGTAATCCAATACGTTCAGACCACCCTTGAAGTTGGAAAGGATCGGGTTTTCGATGATCTCACTTCCGGTAGAACCAGACTTCCTTGGCTTCGCCATCAGACCTCTGATACCACAAAGCTGTTTGATCTGCTGTTTGGAACCACGGGCACCGGAGTCAAGCATCATGTACACAGAGTTGAACCCTTGTTTATGGCTGCTCATCTCACGGATAAGTGTTTCAGTAATACGGGTATCCACGCGAGACCAGATGTCAACGATCTGGTTATAACGCTCGTTATTCGTGATAAGACCCATATTATAGTTATCCCAAACTTCGTCTACTTCACCTTTCGCATTCTCAAGCACTTCTTCTTTGATAGAAGGAATGATCAGGTCATTGATGTTGAATGACAGACCACCCTGGAAGGCTGTACGGAAACCAAGCAACTTGATATCATCAAGGAACTTAGCTGTTTTAGGAACGTTGGTGATCTTGATGATATCACCAATGATCTCCCGTAAGCTCTTCTTCGTCAGCAGTGCATTGATATAACCTACTTCCTTAGGTACAAATTGGTTGAACAGGATGCGACCTACGGTAGTTTCGATGAGTTTCTTAACCAGTCTGCCGTCGTTTTCACGAACCATTACCTTCACCTTGATAAAGGCATGCAGGTCAACACGGGCTTCATTATAAGCGATGATCACCTCTTCAGCACTGTAAAATGCTTTTCCTTCTCCGCGAACGATCTCATCACCCATCGTCCTCTTTCCTTTGGAAATATAGTACAGACCGAGTACCATGTCCTGTGAAGGCAGGGTCATCGGAGCACCATTCTGCGGGTTGAGGATGTTGTGTGAAGACAGCATCAGTAACTGCGCTTCCAATACAGCAGCATTGCTGAGAGGAACGTGTACCGCCATCTGGTCACCGTCAAAGTCGGCGTTGAACGCAGCACACACCAGCGGGTGCAACTGGATCGCCTTACCTTCGATCAGTTTCGGTTGGAAAGCCTGGATAGACAACCGGTGCAGCGTAGGGGCCCGGTTAAGCATCACAGGGTGACCTTTCAATATATTTTCCAGGATATCCCAGACCACAGCTTCCTTACGGTCTACCAGTTTACGGGCAGATTTAACTGTTTTTACGATACCCCTTTCAATCAACTTACGGATGATAAACGGCTTGAACAGCTCAGCAGCCATATCCTTGGGCAAACCGCACTCATGCAGTTTCAGCTCAGGACCTACCACGATTACCGAACGACCGGAGTAGTCAACACGTTTACCCAACAGGTTTTGACGGAAACGACCTTGTTTACCTTTCAACACGTCACTCAGTGACTTCAGTGCACGTCCACCTTCTGCTTTTACGGCATTGGATTTACGGCTATTGTCAAACAGGGAGTCAACCGCTTCCTGCAACATACGTTTTTCGTTACGCAGGATCACCTCAGGTGCCTTGATCTCCAACAACCTTTTCAAACGGTTATTACGGATGATCACCCGGCGATAAAGGTCATTCAGGTCAGAAGACGCAAAACGACCACCATCCAGGGGAACCAACGGACGTAATTCAGGAGGAATGACAGGAATGTACTGCATTACCATCCACTCAGGGCGGTTGGTGATGCGGCTGTTGGCCTCACGGAATGCTTCTACCACACTCAAACGCTTCAGCGCATCCGCCTTACGTTGTTGTGAAGTTTCGGTAGCAGCAGCATTACGCAGGGAGAAGGATAAGCTATCCAGCTCAATACGTTGCAGCATATCATGTACCGCTTCAGCACCCATTTTGGCAATGAACTTCTGGGGATCTTCATCAGGCAGGTATTGATTCTCCTTAGGAAGATTTTCCAGAATCTCTAAATATTCTTCTTCAGTAAGCAGATCACCCATCTTTAATCCGCGGTCTTCACGGATACCAGCCTGGATCACTACAAACCTTTCATAATAAACAATGGTTTCCAGCTTCTTCGAACTTACACCCAACAGATAACCGATCTTGTTAGGTAAGCTCTTGAAATACCAGATATGAACTACAGGCACCACCAGCTTGATGTGGCCCATACGCTCACGACGAACTTTCTTTTCAGTAACTTCTACACCGCAACGGTCACACACAATACCCTTATAACGGATACGTTTGTATTTTCCGCAGGCACACTCATAATCCTTTACAGGTCCGAAAATACGCTCGCAGAACAAACCGTCACGCTCTGGTTTGTACGTACGATAGTTAATTGTCTCAGGCTTCAATACCTCACCATAGCTACGCTCCAAAATAGAATCCGGTGAAGCCAAACCGATCGTGATCTTCGAAAAGGTGGCCCTGGGACGATTATCTTTCTTAATAGCCATATTTAATTTTCTTTTTAGCTACGAGCTTCGAGCGATGAGCAACGAGCCCTATGCTAAGTTTTTGTTTTTTGTTCCTGTCAAAAGAGCTCGCAGCTCGTAGCTGGCAGCTCACAGCTTGCATTATTCAAACTTCAGGTCAAGTCCTAAACCTCTCAACTCATGCACCAATACGTTGAATGACTCAGGTATACCGGCTCTTGGAATGTTATCACCCTTCACGATGGCTTCATAAGTCTTCGCACGACCGATGATGTCATCAGATTTAATGGTGAGCAGCTCCTGCAGGATGTTGGAGGCACCATAGGCTTCCAATGCCCACACTTCCATTTCACCGAAACGCTGACCACCGAACTGCGCCTTACCACCCAACGGTTGTTGTGTGATCAAGCTGTATGGTCCGATAGAACGTGCGTGCATCTTATCATCCACCATGTGGTGCAGTTTGATCATGTAGATCACACCCACCGTAGCACGTTGGTGGAAACGCTCCCCTGTTTCACCGTCATACAAATAAGTATGACCAAAGCTTGGCAGGTTTGCTTTATCGATATGCTGAGCGATCTCTTCTACAGTAGCACCATCAAAGATCGGCGTAGCAAACTTCACACCCAGTTTCTGACCAGCCCATCCGAGTACAGTCTCATAGATCTGTCCAAGGTTCATACGGGAAGGTACACCAAGCGGGTTCAGTACAATATCCACCGGCTCACCATCAGAAAGGAACGGCATGTCTTCCGCACGAACGATCTTCGCAACGATACCTTTATTACCGTGACGACCGGCCATCTTATCACCCACTTTCAGCTTACGCTTAACAGCGAGGTATACTTTAGCCAGTTTCAATACACCGGCTGGCAGCTCATCACCGATAGAGATGTTGAACTTCTCTCTCTTATAACGACCCAGTTCTTCGTTGTACTTGATGTTGTAGTTGTGCAGCAGGATGTTGATGTTGTCATCGATCGCTGCATCACCAGTCCAACCCAGCGGATTTACGTTTTGGTAATCAATAGAAGACAGGTTCTTCGGATTGAATTTGGCGCCCTTGCCGATCTGTACTTCACCAAAGTTGTTGTTTACACCGGCAGAAGGTTTGTCCTTCAGCAATGTTTGCAGCTTATTCAGCAACAAATCCTTCAGCTCTTCTACATTCTTCTCATGTACCTTCTCCAGTTTCTCCAGGGCTGCCTTCTCACGGATCTTCGCGTTCTTATCTTTCTTGGCGCGTTGGAACAATTTCTTACCGATCACCACACCTTCCACACCATTCGGTGCTTTCAGAGAAGCATCCTTGGCATCACCTGCCTTATCACCGAAGATCGCCCTTAACAGCTTCTCTTCAGGAGTAGGATCACTTTCACCTTTAGGAGTGATCTTACCGATCAGGATATCACCTTCCTTGATAGCAGCACCCAGGCGGATGATACCATTTTCATCGAGGTCTTTCGTAGCCTCTTCAGAAACGTTGGGGATATCTGGTGTCAGTTCTTCTTCACCCAGCTTCGTATCGCGTACTTCCAGTTCATATTCAGAAATATGGATAGAAGTAAACAAGTCCTCGCGGGCAACCTTTTCATTGATTACGATGGCATCCTCAAAGTTGTAACCCTTCCATGGCATGAATGCCACACGCAGGTTACGACCCAGCGCCAGTTCACCAGCCTGTACAGCGTATCCTTCTGTAAGGAAGTCGCCTTTCTTCATACGCTGGCCTTTCTTAACAGCCGGCTTATGGTTGATACAGGTTTCCTGGTTCGTTTTAATGAACTTGGTCAGTTTATAGATTCGCAGATCGTCCTCAAAGCTTACCAGACGGTCGCCTTCAGTACGGTCATAACGAACATGAATTTCACTACCGTCAACATACTCCACCACACCTTCGCCTTCAGACAGGATCTGAACCCTTGCATCACGGGCAGCTTTGCCTTCCAGACCTGTACCCACGATCGGGTTCTCAGGACGGATCAGCGGTACAGCCTGACGTTGCATGTTTGATCCCATCAACGCACGGTTGGCATCATCATGCTCCAGGAACGGAATCAGCGAAGCACTCAATCCAACGATCTGGTTGGGCGCTACGTCCATGAATTCCACTTCCGCTTTCTCCAGGATCGGGAAGTCACCTGTTTGACGGGAAGCAATTTTATCTTCTACGAAGTTGCCTTTCTCATCCAAAGGCGCACTCGCCTGGGCGATCTTGGCATTATCTTCTTCTTCTGCACTAAGGAATGTCAGCTTTTTCTGATCTACTTTACCACTGTCCACTTTGTGGTAGGGTGTTTCGATAAAGCCCATTTCATTGATCTTCGCGTGTACACAAAGTGTAGAGATCAAACCGATGTTTGGACCTTCCGGTGTTTCGATCGTACACAAACGGCCGTAGTGGCTATAGTGTACGTCACGAACCTCAAAGCCCGCACGCTCACGGCTCAAACCACCTGGCCCGAGCGCGGAGATACGACGTTTGTGCGTGATCTCACTCAGCGGGTTGGTCTGATCCAGGAACTGGGACAATTGAGAAGTACCAAAGAAAGAGTTGATTACGGAAGACAGTGTTCTGGCATTGATCAGGTCAACCGGAGTAAACACCTCATTGTCACGTACGTTCATACGCTCACGGATGGTACGGGCCATACGGGCCAAACCAACACCGAACTGAGCATACAACTGCTCACCCACCGTACGTACACGACGATTGCTCAGGTGATCAATATCATCAATTTCCGCTTTACCATTGGTAAGGCGTACCAGGTATTTGATGATCTCGATGATATCTTCCTTGGTCAGTGTTTTTTGCTCCAGTGGCTGGTTCAGATTCAGTTTGCGGTTGATCTTGTAACGACCAACTTCTCCCAGATCATAACGCTTGTCACTGAAGAACAATTTATCGATGATACCACGGGCGGTCTCATCATCAGGAGCATCAGCGCCGCGCAACTGGCGGTAGATATGTTGCACCGCTTCCAGCTCACTGTTGGAAGTATCTTTGTTCAATGTGTTGTAGATGATCGCAAAATCACCACCCACATCTTCTTTTTGTACGAATACACTCTTCACATCCATGTCAGCGATCATGTCGATGGCTTCTTCATCCAGCACCGTATCACGCTCCAGCACCACCTCATTACGCTCAATGGATACTACTTCACCGGTATCCTCATCTACAAAGTCTTCTACCCATGTTCTCAGAACGCGGGCAGCCAGGCGTTTGCCCAGGTACTTTTGTAAGGATTTGGTATCACCGCTTACCTCGTCGGCCATTCCGAAGAGTTCCAGGATGTCCTTATCAGTCTCATAACCGATAGAACGCAACAGGGTTGTTACCGGGAATTTCTTCTTGCGGTCGATGTAGGCATACATCACGTTATTGATATCCGTAGCAAACTCCATCCAGGCTCCTTTGAAAGGAATTACCCGGGCAGAGTAGATCTTCGTACCGTTCGGGTGAATGGATTGACCGAAGAATACACCGGGCGAACGGTGCAGCTGCGATACCACCACACGCTCAGCACCGTTGATCACGAAAGTACCACGGGGAGTCATGTAAGGAATGTTTCCTAAGAATACATCCTGCACAATTGTTTGGAAATCAACGTGCTCCTCGTCATTACAGCTCAAACGCAGTTTCGCTTTCAGCGGTACAGCGTAGGTCAATCCACGCTCCATACACTCTTCGATGGTGTAACGGGGCGGATCAATAAAATAATCCAGGAACTCCAGCACGAAGATGTTACGCGTATCGGTGATAGGAAAATTCTCCTTAAACACCTTAAATAACCCTTCGATGTTACGCTTGTCCGGAGTGGTCTCTAACTGGAAAAATTCTTTGAAAGATTGAATCTGTACTTCGAGTAGGTCAGGAGCTTCTGATAAATTTTTAATCTTACCGAAGTTGATCCTGCTTTGCAATTTTGTTGAAGACATATTGATTAAAACCGGTTTTTTAGTTGTTCGAACGTTCCAAAATCATCAAAAATCGTCTATACACAAAAAAATCACAGGAGAACAATGAAGTTCTCTGTGCATTCAAAATGAAGTAGTTATGTAAATTTGGCCATGTAATAACGTACCCCAGCTAATTAGCATTGTGAAAAATGGACGGCAAAGGTAATGAAAACCTCAACATTTCACAAAATTTGTTCCAAAAGTACCGCCGGACAGATTGGGGGCTACAATACCGGCTCCGGTCACCTTGCCGAACGAATAAACTGCAACAACTAATAAAACACTTTATTCAGCCAAAGGTTCAAAACCCGGGAGGCTTAAAAGTACAAAATTTTAAAACACAAACAGATACGTCTACCGGGAAAATTTCTGCTCCCTCCCACCAATACTTCTCAGCTACCTCAAAACCAAGGATACTCCGAAATCACGTCGTACCCCGGATCACCAGCTTCGCCGGCAATTGCACCTTATTCTTTTTGGTAGGTTTGTTTTTACCTAGTTGCGACATGAGCAGGTTAATCGCCGTTTTAGCGATCTCCTCCACTGGCTGCTCAATGATCGTGATCCCCGGCGGAAACAGCCTGAATACATCATGGTCATCAAAGCTCAGCATAGCCACATCCTTCGGAATGCTCATACTCAGCTGCTGCAGGCTTTCAATGCCCAGCAAACCCAGGTAGTTGGTCGCAAAAAAGAGCGCATCCAAATCAGGATTATTTCTAATGAAAGCTGAGATCTGGCTGATGGCATCCGCTTTCGTGACCTTATACCCCAGTGAAAGAATATGCTTTTTATTGACAGGAACTTTAGCTGTTTTTAAGCTCTCTATATACCCCTGCAGGCGCTCTTTGATCTGGATCAGTTGCAGGTCTACCGTGATGAATCCGATCTTCTTATACCCACGGCTGATCAGGTGCTTCATCCCCTTCGCTACCCCGGCATAATTATCCACCAGCACATGCGGTACATCCATATCCGGGATATAACTATCCAGCAAAACCACTGGTTTTTTATGATCGAGCAGCTGTTCTATATCCTCTTCCATTCCGATGGCCGGGGTAATAATATAACCATCCACCTGTTGCTGTGATAACATCTTGATCAGTTCCTGGCCCTTTTTCCCATCATTCTCCGTAGCACAATACACCACTTTGTATCCATACTGCTCCGCTTCCTCTTCAATCACTTTGGCCAGCGCTGCAAAAAAGTTACCCGAAATACTCTCCACTACAAGCCCCAACATCTGAGATTTACCCGTTCTCAGCCTCACCGCTACCTGGTTGGGATGATACCCCTCCCTTTTGGCCGTTGCCACTATCTTTTTGGCCAGATCATCACTGATCCGCATTTCCCTTGCTTTACCATTGAGGACAAATGATACGGTCGACGGAGAAGCTCCCGTCATTTTAGCGATATCTTTAAGCGATACACGTTTCATAATGTTGGCAGTAGTTTTAGGGGCTCATGCCTGTATTTGCGGATACAGCGGCACTCTCGGGCAAACTTGTAAAACGTAATGGCAAGAATCCGTAGCCCTTCAAATTTAAGGGTTCCCGCCCAACGGTGGGAAATTTTTTAGAATTCCGCGCATAATCACCCCCAAAATCAAGTCCTAAGGCCTGTTTTTATCGTATATTTAGAATGCTTAATGAAAGACGTCAGGAGCAGCTCATTTGGTTCCCTAAACAAGGCACTCCAAAGCCCGACAAGGCAGAATTTCCCCTCGAAGGGTCAATTTAGACATGCTGACCTGCTTCAGACACTTACCCCACAAAGACCCTTGCCCGGCCTTCTGGCGAGCGTTCAACGACACTATAGCGAGCTTCCAGCGACCTTTTAGCGACGTTATAGCGACCTTATAGCGACATACCTTCACTGATCCTTCGTATACAAGCCGTTGCACAGCCGTGTATCAACCTACTCCAGCCTGTCTGCTCCCCCCACCAGAAAACGAAAGATGCCACGCCAAACCAATTATTCATCAGTTCAACGTGGCACCTTACCAACTACTTTCGCTATATCAATCTCATTACGCCTTCCGGACTTTCGGTCTTTCAGACTTTCGGTCTCCTTTAACTTACTTCTTCTTAGGTTTCTCCCCCATCACAAAGACCAGCTTCCCGCCACTGGTTATGTCACCATGCGTAAGGTACAGCCGGTTCAGTGGCTGGCCGTTGAGCACCATCTTCTGTACATAAACATTCTTTTCACTTTGGTTTTGCGCCTCAATAACAAAGGTTTTGCCGTTCTCCAGCTGCAGCGTAGCGCCATCCACCGCCGGACTGCCAATAGCATACTGGTCAGATCCCGGAGCCACAGGATAAAAGCCCAACGCCGTAAAAATGTACCAGGCACTCATTTGACCGCAATCATCATTGCCGCCCAGGCCATCAGGAGTAGGCTTAAACTGCTTTTTTAGGATCATCCGCACACGTTCCTGCGTTTTCCAGGGCTGGTCCGTCCAGTTGTATAAATAAGGTACATGGTGCGAAGGCTCATTGCCATGCACGTAGTTACCGATAATGCCATCACGGGTAATATCTTCCGTTTCTGCAAAATATTTATCCGGCAGGTGCATCGTGAACAAAGAATCCAGGTGCGCCACAAAACGTTTCTTGCCGCCCATCATCCCGATCAGTTGTTCCGGCTCGTGCGGTACATACAAACTGTAATTCCAGGCATTGCCTTCAATGAATCCCTGGTTATGCGTGCTCAACACATCAAATGCCGCGCGGAAACTGCCATCACTCAACCGCGGACGCATATAACCAATAGAAGCATCATACACATTTTTAAAATTTTGCGCCCGTTTGCTGAACTCATCGTAGATATCCATTCTGCCCAGCTTTTTAGCCATCTGCGCTATACTCCAGTCATCATAAGCATACTCCAGTGTTTTAGACACGGAAGAACCGTTTTTATCTTCCGGTACATAACCCATATTCATATAATAGCTCAGCCCATCATAGGTACCATGCCGTGCTGTAGTTACACAGGCATCCAATGCCTTATTCGCATCAAAAGGCGCATTGCCTTTTATAACGGCATCGGCAATCAGTGATACACTGTGATAGCCGATCATGCACCAGTTCTCATTCGCATAATGACTCCACACCGGCAACATATGCTGGGCGCTTTGGTCATAATGCGCCAGCATCGATTTGATCATGTCTGCATTCCGGGAGGGCTGCACAAGATTAAAGAACGGGTGCAACGCCCGGTATGTATCCCACAAAGAGAAAATGGTATAGTTCGTAAAATCCTTTGTCTTATGAATGTTCTGATCCAATCCCCGGTAAGAACCATCCACATCCATATAAGTAATGGGCGTCAGGAAAGCATGATACATAGAAGTATAAAAATTCTCCTTGTCATCCTTATTTTTCGACTGGATCGTGATCTTACTCAGTTCTTTATTCCATGCCTGCTGTGCTTGCTGTTTTACCTGGTCAAAGTCCCAGCCCGGTGCCTCTGTACGGAGATTCAACAAGGCGCCTTCCGTACTCACAGATGACAAGGCAAACTTTATTTTGATCTTCTCCCCTGCCGTAGTTTTGAAATCAAAATAAGCCCGCAATTGTTTGCCGGCCATTTCAGGGAAGTTCTTAGTTTGGTCAAACTTGCGCCAGAATCCCTGGTATACCTGGCGTTTGGAGAAATTCTTATTGCCGTATTGGTAGAAAGGTTTTGAAAAGGTCATGGCGAAATATACCGTCCTCGTCCTTCCCCATCCATTAGTCTGCCGATAACCCGTGACCAGCGTATCATTTTCCACCCTTAAAAAAGTCCATACATTCTTATCCTCATAATTGTAGATGCCCGACATCAGGTCCAATACAATATGCGACTGATCCGATTGGGGAAAAGTATACTGGTGAAAGCCTACCCGGTTGGTAGCCGTAAGCTCAGCCAGAATATTGTAATCATCCAGCTTCACCTTATAATAACCTGCTTCCGCCACTTCATTGTTATGCGAATACGCAGAACGGAATCCGCTGCGTGGTTCATTGGCTGTACCAGGGTTCAGCTTCAGTTCACCTACCGTTGGCATGATCAGGAAATCACCCAGGTCAGAATGCCCTGTACCACTAAAGTGTGTATGGCTAAATCCTACGATCGTCTTATCCTCGTATTGGTACCCGGCGCAGTATTTATAAACATCCCCGTTGTATTTCCCATTCATTTCATAGGGGATCGTATCCGTATCAGGGCTCAGCTGCACCATACCAAAGGGTACCGTAGCACCGGGATAGGTATGTCCCATCCGCTGCGTGCCGATGATGGGTTTCACATAAGGCACCAGGTTTTCAGAGGATGTTTGCGCTACACCCCAGGCAGGTATGCTTAACAAACTACACAACAATAGATTTCTCATTCTTTCTTTTGATTTAAAAACATTCTACTGAATACTCCGGCAGAGGTCTCCCCCTGGCGGAATCATAATTTGTGTGGTAGCGGTAAGGCTAAACCCCAACAGCTCTATCCGCCAATAATTAGCTTAAATAACAGGATTCTTCGCGTATTCTCCCCACAGCTCGTCCAGCGTTTTACCCGTCAACTCTTTCCATATTTCCGGCTTATAGGTTTTAGTACGCATGGCATTGTCCAGCTTATTCACCAGCTTCTTATTGTAATTCTTCTCTGTCCACACCAGGAATCGTGCAGTGATCCGGTAAGCCTTGGTATAATGATGCGTCGTATCAAATTTGGGCAAAGACCATTTGCCCGCCTCATTGTTCACTCCAAATACATAGCGCACATAATCTGCAATCCCCTCTGTAAGCCATCCGGGACCAGCACCACCGGGATAGGACTGTACAATGTGCATGGATTCATGCGTCACTACATCCAGGTCCTCCGGATGGTCCGTCATCCACTTGGGATTCACACGAATTATACCACCACCGGCAGCAGCTACGCCCTTATACCCGGGATCAATAATAAAGGTCACCATCTTCATCGTCTTCTTGTTAAAGCGCTTCGCCTCTTTGGGATAAACTTTAAAGTAGGTATCGATCATCCGTTGCCGGGTAACCGTACTAAAGCCTGAATCCTTATTGATAAAAAGGATCGTATAACCTTTCTTTTTGATAGAGTCTTTGGAAACGATGCCTTCCGTGCCAATGCGGTTCCAATCGCCCTGCGCAAAGGAAGACACAGTGGCAAAACATAATGCCAGAAATAGGGGTGCTTTCATCCGTGTATTTTTTTAGATTGTAAGTGTTATTTATTTGCCTCTGTTGAAAAGGAATAAGGGAACGCATCGGGTGTAGTGCCCCGCGTCTTACTAGGTGTGCTGCCCATATTGAAATCCAGTGTGCCACCTTTGAACAGGTCGAAGTGATCCACCCAGTTTTTCGAATATACCACACCATTTCTCTTTACCTGTTGTACGTACTTATTCGCATCACTGTTGGCGGGCGCATTGATCGTCAGTTTCTTTCCGTTGTCCAGGGTAAGCGTCATCTTTTTGAACAAGGGAGTTCCCAATACATACTGTGTAGTACCCGGACATACCGGATAAAAACCCATGGCAGAGAACACATACCAGGCAGAAGTTTGTCCATTGTCCTCATCTCCACAATAACCATCAGGGGTGGCCTTGTACAGTTGCTCCATTACCCGGCGCACCCAATACTGGGTTTTCCAGGGCTCACCGCCATAGTTATACAGGTAGATCATATGTTGGATGGGCTGGTTGCCATGTGCATACTGTCCCATGTTCATGATCTGCATCTCTCTTATTTCATGGATCACACCGCCATAATAGCTTTCATCAAATACAGGGGGCATATTGAACACAGAATCCAGCATACCAACAAAGGCTTTATTACCGCCCATCAGCCTCTTCAATCCTTCAATATCATGAAACACACTCCAGCTATAATGCCAGCTATTACCCTCTGTAAACGCATCACCCCACTTGAATGGATTGAAAGGAGATTGGAATTTCCCGTCCTGGTTCTTTCCACGCATCAGCTTTGTTTCGGGATCAAACAGGTTACGGTAGTTCTGACTGCGTTTCATATACAGATCCGTTTCTTCCTTAGGGCGGCCCAAAGCTTTTCCCAACTGCCAGATCGTAAAGTCATCATAAGCATACTCCAATGTGCGGGCTGCATTTTCATTGATCTTCACATCATAAGGCACATAACCCAGTTCATTGTAATACTTCACCCCTGCACGTCCCACAGCCGTCATAGGCCCTTCATTATTGGCCCCATGGATCAAGGCTTCATACAATTTATTAATGTCGTAACCACGCATTCCTTTGATATAGGCATCCGCTACCACAGAGGCAGAGTTGTTACCCACCATCACACTCCTGAAACCCGGGCTACTCCATTCAGGCAAAAACCCGCCTTCTTTATAATCATTAAGTAATCCTTCCTGCATTTCCTTATTGATGGAAGGATACATAAAGTTGAGAAATGGATACAAGGCACGGAAAGTATCCCAGAAGCCTGTGCCGGCAAACATATATCCTGGTACCACCTCTCCGTTGTAGGGACTGTAGTGAACGATCTTGCCAGCTGCATCCAGCTCATAATGCTTTTGCGGGAATTGCAGCATACGATATAGGCAGGAGTAGAATGTCCTGGTCTGGTCTACCGTGCCGCCTTCTACCAGTATGCGGTTCAGTTGCTTATTCCAGGCGGCCTTCGCTTTTTGTTTCGTCACTTCAAAAGCATCATTGCCTATTTCACGTTTCAGCGAAATATCAGCTTGTTCGTAGCTAATGAAAGAAGAAGCTACCCGAAGATTTACCTGCTCCCCTCTTGTTGTTTTAAAACCGATCACAGCACCTGCGTGCTTCCCTGCAGACTCTGTTACGCCTTTGGTCAGCGCACTGTCTTTCCAGCCATAGGAAACAGTGAAAGGCTTGTCGATATAAATAACAAAATAATTCTTGAAATTGGCAGGAACACCGCCGCTGTTGCGCGTGGTATATCCTATAATCTTGTTTTCCCCAGGGATCACTTTCACATAAGAGCCCCTGTCGAGCGCATCAACCACTACGAAAGAACTATCATTTTGTGGAAACGTAAAGCGGAATTGAGCAGCGCGTTCTGTAGGAGCGATCTCTGTAGTGATATCCCAATCGGCCAGGTATACACTGTAATAATAAGGTTTGGCCGTCTCTGCCTTGTGAGAGAACCAGCTCGCCCGGTCATCCTGTTTGAATTTAGCGCCTCCTGTAACCGGCATGATGGCAAACTGACCATAATCGTTCATCCAGGGAGAAGGTTGGTGCGTTTGCTTAAAACCCCGGATCTTGTCTGAGCTGTAAGTGTATGCCCAGCCGTTACCCATATTGCCAGTTTGCGGCATCCAGAAGTTCATGCCCCAGGGAACGGCAATAGCCGGATACGTATTACCATTGGAGAGGCTACCTTTTGAATCAGTACCCATCAATGGGTTGATCCATTCTACGGGATCGGAAACAGTTGTTACCAGCTGCGCATTCAGCGTGTTGATGCAGGCCAGCGCGATAACCAATTGAGTAATCTTTTTCATGATTTGAAGATATAAGAAAAACAGTTTAAGGATCGATACAGTCTAAATCACCTCCTAAATTAGGCAGCTAAACCGTTTTTGCAAAATAATTTATGGCCCGGCGGTCATTAAAATGCAATACCCGGGCCCTTTTACAGGCCCGGGTATGCAAAAAGACTGGTTTTTAGTCTTAATTATTGTACGGATTGCTTTTCTATTGCGATCAATGACTCATTATTGCGGGTAACCTGTATTCTGTTCCAGGTTGATGTTCAATACCCTTTGTTGCTGGGGAATGGGATAGAGCTCACGGTATTTCTGCGTAGGCTGGTGATCCCACCAGGTTGCAGTAGTCAGCTTATCCCAACGAATCAGATCCTGCCGGCGGAAACCTTCAAAAATAAATTCCCTGCCTCTTTCAGCCAACAGTTCATCCATTGTTAAAGTAGTAGTAGTATAGGCAAATGCTGGCCAGTCGAGTGGGTCAAATGCCCTTTTCTTACAATCATTGATCAGTGTAACTGCTTCCTGGGTAGCAACACCACCATTTTTACGCATGATCGCTTCCGCTTTTGCAAAATAGACCCAGGTAAGGCGATAAACGTTCCAATCAGTACTGTTATACTTAGGGTGAGGAGGAGGCGTACTGTTCTTGGGCCCAGCAATCTGGTTTCCTAAAACATACTTATTAAAGCGCACCCCGCTGTTCTCTTCCCCATCACTCATAGTAGAAGATAAAGTATTGGGATCCTGGCCAGGTTGCAGAGTTTTGTTCTTGCGAATATTATCTACAAACACCAGGGGCTGGTTAGCATACTCATTACCATTGCCACCAACAACCGGTTTTGTTTTCGTAGAATCATCCCAACGAAGTTGAAGACCTTCAAGGAACCAACCTCTTTTACGAAGATCCTTATCATCATATTTTGTCCATACGCCGGGAATCAACACAATACCATCATTACCATTACGGTGACCGCCGTAAATATCTTTCTGGTTAAAGTGATAAAACTCGCCAGGCCATGCGGGCTCAAAGCTTCCTGCCTGGTATTCGTAGGCAATTGAAAACAATGCCTCTTTAGATTTATCATTGTCGGGTTTAAAAGCATCGAAAATGTTTGCATCAAGGCCCATTGCTCCATTTTGTCCTCCGGCTTCACCACTTATCAACTTATTCGCGGCAGTGATACAATCATCCCACCTTGGTGTACCAGTCCACACCTGAGCATTGAGATATAGCTCAACCAACATGGCATAACCACCTGCCTGGCTCATACGACCGATCATATTAGCAGAATGCTTAGGAGCCTTGTCAATATTATCCTTAATCTCCTTTTCAATGAAGTTAAACACATCCACCCTTGATTTGGTTGGCGGATTCAATGGTTTACCAACTTCTGTTACAATGGGTACTTTTCCCCACAGGTCCATGATCTTGAGGTAATGATATGCCCTTAACAGCTTTAACTCAGCAATAAAAGCGTCCTTCTCTTCCTGAGTAATTCCCATGGCTGCAATGCTGCGGCTTTCCAGGTTTTGGATTGGATCAGTACACAATCCAAGTCCCCACCACATCAACTGCCATGCACCATTCAGATCACCTTCGTCATTCGTCCAGGTATGGTAGTGCAATCTTTTCCATTTACCACCATCTTCCCCGTGTCTACCCTTGGTAGGCCAGGCCAGTTGGTCAGCATTCAGCTCACTAAAACGCCACCAGCTTGCCTGACCGGAAGGAGTAGTCCAGGCATTAGCATGTGTATAAGGCCGTAGAACAGCTGAAATAACTTCATTCTTATTGTTGTAAAAATCAGTGGTTGCAAGCCGGTCGTACAGATTCTCGTCCAGCTTGGTACATCCATCCATCAGTATCGTGGATGATGCCAGTGCTGTATATAGGAGTGCTTTTCTTAATTGTTTCATTTTTGAAAATAATTTAATGATCAGGTTGTCAAACCATACATCTATTCACATGTCTGTGAAGGGTTATTAATATTAGAACCCAACATTTAGACCAACCAGGAATGAGCGCGTACTTGGATACGGACCACGCTCATCAATTCCAGCTCCAAGTCCAAGGTCCTGAATAAAGTCAGGATCATTTCCAGAATAACCAGTGATGGTTGCTACATTTTGTGCAGTTACATACACGCGCATATTACGTATGTACTGGGTCTTCAATTTGAAAGTATACCCCAGCGTCAGTTCATCAATCTTAACGTAGTCACCTTTTTCTATGTAGTAGTCAGAATACATATAAGTATCCTTGATGCCCGCATACTTACCAAATGCATCTTTCAGCAGGTTAGTTTTAGTAACCTTATTACCGTATGACAAGGCCATTGTATTGAGGATGTCATGACCAAACTTACCTCTGAAATAAGCGCGGAAATCAAAGTTCTTATAGGAAAATGAGTTACTCCATGCTGCATATAATTTAGGTATTGCGTTCCCTATTACAGCCAGGTCGGTAGTGCTTCTGTCAAATGAATTGTTGATAGCTGCATTAGCCACCTTTTCACCTTTGCGATTGTAAAACAACCATTTTCCGTTGGCATCCAATTCAGCAAACCGTTTGCCCCAGAACTCGCCTAATACACCACCTTCGTAGGTACGGATAGCATTGCCCAAAGCACCAAATCCTCCGATGCCACCATACTCACGATAAGGCAATTTGAAATCTGCATTAGACAGTACATCCAGCTTGTTTCTGGTAGTGCTCGCAGTCACATCTGTATTCCAGGTAAAATTCTTTGTTTTAACAGGAACAGCGTTGATCGTCAATTCCACACCACGGGCAGAGATTGTACCAACGTTCAGGTAAATATTTGAACGGATAAATGGAGGCTGTGGAGAAGTATAGTTTTCCAACAGGTCCTCAGTCTGACGGTTATATACTTCGATAGAACCACTCAGCCGATTGTCCAACAAACTAAAATCAAGACCTATATTCAACTCCTTTTTCTTTTCCCATCTTAAATTAGGATTGGGATTTCTCTCAGGTCCGAATGTTTGACGATATTGTCCATCAGGAAACCTGTAAATACCACCGCCACCTAAAGTAACGAGTGATGAATAGTTAGCAATGCCCTGGTTACCAGTAACACCATAACCAACACGCAACTTAAGGTTATTAATAAATGATATATCCCGCATGAAATCTTCTCTGCTGATATTCCAACCGGCAGAGACCGCAGGGAAATT
Source organism: Paraflavitalea soli (assembly GCF_003555545.1). Classification (GTDB taxonomy): domain Bacteria; phylum Bacteroidota; class Bacteroidia; order Chitinophagales; family Chitinophagaceae; genus Paraflavitalea; species Paraflavitalea soli. The sequence goes on from NZ_CP032157.1 coordinate 4,350,575, forward strand.
ACCCCACTTGTTATTCTCACCAAAACGGGAAGAACCTTCACGACGCAGAATAAACTGGGCCATGTACTTATCGAGGTAAGAGTAATTTACCCTTCCAAAGAAGGCGATCAGGGTATTATCGGCTTTACCGCTGCCCATGCCTGCTTTTCCTAAGCCCAATTGGTTACCGGTACCAATGTTATTCTCCCTAAAACGATCATTCACAAAACCATAGTTATTGGCATTGAAATTTTCGGCAACAGAATAACGGTAACTATAACCACCAATTACACCTACGGAATGATCATTATGGATCGTTTTGGTGTACTCAATGGTAGGCTCAACTGCATAATCAATTTGCAAATAAGTGCTTCTCGATGCATAACCAGTACCCTGGTAGCTTTCTACAGACGATTCAGACGCCAGTTCTCTATAAGCTCCATCGATGTAACTATTACGAACCAATGATCCAAAGATCGATGCCTTTAGATCCTTAATGATCTCAAGGCTCGCCCTTCCATCAATTGAAGTGGTTTGCTGTTGCCTTTTATTAGTTTCCTGAAATAACCGGGCATATTGGTTCGTACTGGTACCTTCAAAATACCAGGTCCCATCAGGATTTTTATGCGAAAGTGTAGGGTTCTTGGTCAACTGGTCTTCCCAGCCACCACCACCCAGGAGGTTGGCATTGTTAAAATTGGTAGCCAGGTTCAATTGCATGGTCAGGCGGTTGTTCAACCCTTTTTGATTGATGTTCAATCTGCCACCATATTCCCGACGACTGTTTTCCTTTGCAAATCCCTGGAAATCCCGGTAAAATAAACTAGCACGATAACTGGAAGTAGCAGTTCCACCAGATAATGCAAGCGTATGATATTGGCTCAGGTTATCATGGTTAATCATAGCATCAAAGAAATCGGTAAGACCACCATAATCTTTGTAAGAAGCCGCATCTAATTCGCCGGAAGCCAGTTTAGCCTTGAATTCCTCTGGTGTTAAAAAGGCAGGACGTTTTGTGAGGTATTCCTTCCTGAAATAAGTCGCATAATCATACTTAGCAGGGCCTGCCTTGCCTTTCTTGGTCGTGATCAGGATTACACCGCCATTACCCTGAGTTCCGTAAATAGCAGCGGCAGAACCATCTTTCAACACATCGATAGACTCAATATCTTCTTGTTGTAACAGGTCAAGGTTTCCACCAGGAATACCATCAATAACCACTAATGGTCCTTGATCACCAGTTAAGGATACAACACCCCGCAATTGAATGCCTACTCCGGTATTAGGGTTAGAGCTGCTTCTTCTGATTTGCAGACCTGCTACTTTACCCTGGATGAGATCCAGTGCATTGCGGGCGCCACCTTGCCTGAAGTCTTCAGCACCAACGTGGTCAACAGCGGAAGTTAGCTGTCTTTTCTTTTGTGTACCATAACCTACTACCACAACATTGTCAAGCGATCTTCCGCTTGGGGTTAAAGCAACATTTGTAGCTCCTGTTGCACCAATGAGTACGTCTTGTTCATTGTGTCCTACAAAAGAAAAAACAAGAATTCGAACATTGTTAGGAACGGCGATGCTATAGTTTCCTTCAGCATCTGTTTGTGTAGAAGTAGTAGAACCTTTGACAGTCACTGTAACACCTTGTAAAGGTTGGTTATCTGCTGCATTTGTTACCTTACCGGTAACGGTTCTCGTTTGAGAGAAAGCGGTGACGGAGAGGGATAGCAATGCCAATAGGCAAAGCAGACCCCTCCGCACGAAGTTGGAACGTCGCTTTTCCATACGCAAGTGTTTTGTGTGGGTTTATTGTTTGTATTAAAAAAACTCTTCGTTATCCGATATTTCGGACTCACTGATCACTAAACCCAATAATCAATGAGTAGATTGTAAATAATACGACTAAAACGTTTTAGTCAAGGGTCAAATAAAAACTCACCTCCTAAAGCCCGCTTCCTTATACCGGGTACTTGCACACAACAACCAATTATTTCGCCTCTTTGGCATTAACCTAAAACGTTTTAGTGCTAGCGAAAAAAAATATGTATTTCTTAATTATCTATTGTATCCCCTGGGATACGAATCAAAAACGGGAATAAGGTATAATAGTATTGACCGGAGATTGGACTATGCTCTTAACGTAAAGCACAGGCCAATATTACGCAACTAAACCGATTTTGCAAAAAGAAATACAATGACCTGTTAATTAACCATTTTTTTACGTAGACTCTCTTACGATGAAATTCGCTGCAAGCTGTACCTGGTTTTTTTTGATGGCCACCTTATTGTTACCAAGTTGTTGCATCAGGATATGAATAGCAGTGCGGGCAATCGCCTCTACCGGCTGCTGAAGAACAGAAATACCCGGCAAGTGTAAACGGAAGATATCATTGTCATCAAAACAGATAACGGCCAGGTCTTTGGGTATACTTAACCCTATGGACCTGATACTTTCCAGTCCAAGGATACCAAGATAGTTTGTTGCGAAGAATACTGCATCCGGTTTATTCTTTTTAAGGAACTCGGTAATTTGATCTATAATAACCTCCCGGCTGCCATTGTAAGCTACTTTAAGCGCATACTTTTTCTTTTGTTCTGGGCTCTTGCTAATGGCCTCGGCATAGGCCTCTTCACGCTGGCGCATCTGGATCAACCCCGACTCAATGGTGATGTACGCTATTTTCTTATACCCCTTCTCCACCAGGTGCTCCATTCCTTTCAGTACGGCACCGGTATTGTCTACCTGCACATAAGCCGCTTCAATGCCCGGAAAATAACGGTCCATCAAAACCAGGGGCTTTTTATGCTTCACCAGCATTTCAATATCTTCTTCCATACCCAAGGTAGGCGTAACGAGGTAACCATCTACCTGCCGTTGTGTTAACATGCGCAATAGCTCCACCCCCTTCTTACTATTGTTTTCGGTACTGGAATAAACCACCTTATAACCAAACTCCTCGGCCTCCTCCTCAATGGTTTTGGCCAGGGACGCAAAAAAGTTATTGGAAATATCTTCTACTAAAAGCCCCAGTATCTTGGTTTGCCCGGTCCGGAGGCTGACAGCCACCTGGTTGGGCTGGTAACCCATTTTCTTGGCCGTAGCCAACACTTTATTCTTCAGTTCGTCACTGATGCGCATCTGGCTGGCTTTACCGTTCAGAATAAATGATACGGTTGAAGGTGAAGCTCCTACCATTTTGGCAATGTCTTTCAGTGATACTCTTTTCATATACAGGCGGAAATAGTAATAAAACTGCTAATCTAAACCTTTCCTGTGAATTTAAAACCGGCCAAAGCGCCACTATGGCTCTTTGGCCGGCTATTATTTGATTTCAATACGTGTACTGATCACACTTCTATTCAGGATAACCTGGATTCTGGGGTTTCAGATTAGGATTGTTCCTTAATTCGCTGGTAGGAAGTGGAAAAAGCAAATGTTTCTGCTCCAGCTTGGCATTGTTATCCGCAAAAGTATGCCCCACAAAATCTTCAAATGTATTGTTGCTCTCCTTATAGGCTTTCCTCAGGCGTACCATATCAAACCAGGTAATCCCTTCATAACACAGTTCATGCCACCGTTCTCTCCACACCGCCTGCCTGAAGCTGGCTGTTGTAAAGGTGCCCAAAGCAGGGGTAGCAAGCCCTGCCCTGTCCCTTATCTTTTTCAATGCATTCCAGGCATCAGTATTGGGAGCCGCCGCTGATTCGTTCTGCGCTTCTGCATAGGTCAGCAGCACCTGTGCAAAACGTATTTGCGGCCAGTTAAGATCACTTTGTGTGGTACCGGCCACACCTAATGTACCATTGGCAATCACGTCAAAATGCTTGAAGATATAGGGTGCTCCCAGGTTCTTTAAAGGACCATTGCCTTCGGTATAATAAGATGTGTAATAGAATCCCTGCCGGTCAATTGTACGGCGGTCTCCTGCCTCATACGAGGCGTAGAATGCCGGCGTGGGCACAGTACTACCCACTTCTGTACCGTAAGCAGAAACGCCTTTAAAATTGGGCAACAATACAGGCTGAATAGGATTACCCGCCACGGAAGCCAGGTATTGGATCTCGAAGATATGTTCACCCTTGTTTTCCTGTGACAAGCTGTGCAGGTCGCCATAATTGGTAAATAAACTAAAGGCGCCATTGGTTATTACCTCATTGGCCTTGGTAGCCGCCAGGGTATAATAAGGGACCCCCTTATTCAAGGGCTGCCCGGCCATCGTAAGGTACACTTCGGCCAGTAAGGATTTAATGGCGCCTAAAGAAGCCTTCCCGGTAGCATCTGACCAGGGTAATCCTGAGGCTTCTGCTGCAGTAAGGTCTGCTACAATCTGGTCATATACTGCCTGGGTTGCTTTGCGGGGAGGAGAAAAGGTACTATCAGACGAACTGAAAATGGGCCTGGTCAACAACGGAACATCACCCCATAACCTTACTGCATAGAAATAAGCCCATGCCCTAAGGAAACGCGCTTCGCCCAATACCTTATTTTTCCTGGCATCATCCATATCGATAGCAGGTACTTTATCTAATACCAGGTTGGCCTGGGCGATAACATTGTACAGCCCATTCCACCAGTTATTGATCAGCAGGTTGTCTCCATTGTATACCATCCCGATCAGGTTATTGAGATCGGAATTCTGAGCGGTCTCTGTACGGGCCGTTCCCGTAACCGCTTCCAGCATAGAAAAGTTCTGTACAAATATACCGGCCCCATCTCCTATAAACCGGGTACGGGCATAACCCGCAGCTATGGCAGCATCAGCATGTTCCGGCAAAGTATAATAGTTATCAGGGCTCAGGTTGGAAGGATCGCTGTTTTCTTCCAGGAATTTGTTGCACCCCGAACCAACCAACAGTACCAGGCAATAAAAAAGAACGGCTTTATATTTTATAATTGAGTATTTCATATGATCTAACTTTTGAATGAAGAATGTAGTTACAGGCTTACGTTGACACCCACTGTATAGGTAGTTGGTTTTGGATAATCAAAGAAAGTCTGTCCCTGTGCAAAAGGCTGACCATAGGTCGTTACTTCCGGATCATTACCACTGAACTTTGTAGATAGGAAGAAATTCTGTACGGAAGCATACACCCTCAGTTTAGAGAGATGCAACCGTTGAATAGCCGCGGGCGTGAAAGTATATCCCAGCAAAATATTCTTGCCCCGGATAAACGAGCCATCTTCCAGCCAACGGGTGTCTACGTTGGTAACATAACCAGCCTTACTGTTCCTGATAGCTGCTATGTCTGTATTCTGGTTATCAGGCGTCCAGGCATTCAATACAGAAGCAAAACTGTTGGCCAGCGCCTGGCGGTCTTCTCCTGAGTGGTGAGTCATATTGAGCACATCGTTACCATATACGTACTGCAATTCAACTGTCAGCTCCAGGTTTTTGTATTTAAAAGTATTGAAGAAACTTCCCCAGCCATCTGGGTTACCATTGCCAATAATGCTTCTGTCGGCATCATTAATGGCATAGTCGCCATTTACATCGAGGTACCTGATATCACCAGGCAGAATGGGTTTACCGCCGCGATAGCTGGAATTGGAGAACTTGGCCGCTTCAGCCGCATCCTTGGTAGCCCATGTGCCGAGGCGGGTAAGGCCCCAGAATGAACCTACGGGCTCCCCTACCCTTATGATACCGGTTTGGTTGGTGAAGTTTGGATTACCCACTCCAAATATATCTGCCGGAGTAGCCAGTGCCAGTACTTTATTCTTGTTCAAAGAAATATTAAAGGCAGAACTCCAGGTAAAGTTGGGCGTACTGATGTTGACAGTCCCGATAGAAAGCTCAAGACCTTTATTTTCCATGCTACCAATATTCCGGTAAATAGACGCATAGCCGCTGGTGCGTGGTACGGGTGCATTCAACAGCATGTCCGTTGTTTTCCGATAATAGACATCGGCTTCCAGCAATATGCGGTTGCCCCACAAGCCTACTTCCAGGCCCACATCTGTTTGTGCTGTTTTTTCCCAACGGAGATCTGGATTACCGAGACGTCCCAATCCTACACCGGCAGTCCTGGTATTGTTGATAATGGCTGCGTAGTCAGAACCGAGCAGTGATAAAGCTGAATAAGTAGGAATTTCGGAATTCCCTGTTTGACCCACACTGGCACGCAGTTTCATATTGGAGATAACTGCGCTGTTCTTCATGAAATTCTCATCAGAAACCCGCCAGGCAACCGCTGCTGAAGGGAAGAAAGCATATTTATTATTGGGTCCAAACTTAGAAGAGCCATCCACCCTTCCGGTCAGTGTAAAAAGATACTTATCGTCCAATACATAGTTGAACCTGCCGAAGTAAGAGTTGAAAGCAAACCTTGCCCTGGCAGAAGAGCCTGGCATAGGTTTACTGGAAGCCCCCAGGTTATTGGCCTCAAAATAATCGGTGGAGAAATTTTCTGCTCCTACGCCACTATTATAAATATTGGTCTCCTGCCAGGAAATACCCAGCATACCGGTGAACTGATCATTCTGGCGTACTTTCTTATTATAGGTCAGGTAGCTTTCAGAAGACCAATAAGATTCGCGGCCATTGGCTACATTGGCAGTACCGCGCTGATCGAGTGAGATGTTGGACAAGCTTCTGCCATTGTATTCCGTAACATTACGGGTTGCGATATAAGCGCCCAAAATGGTTCTCAGCTCCAGGCCTTTGGCGAGGTAGATATCTGCATACACATTTCCCAAAGTAGTTTGTGTAACCATTCCAAACTTACGCTCACTGAGAATGTGTACGGGGTTGGAACCACCTTCTGCATCCGGGTAATCGGCATTGTCGGCCCATTTACCATTGGGATATTTTACGGGCAGAAAAGGAAAGCTTTCTGTGATCATCCGTACTGAGTTCAATCCACCTGTTCCCTGATCCACTATATTTTCCTGTTGGTTGTTATAACTCAGTGTGCCACCCACCTTCAGCCAGCTTTTTATCTTACTGTCGAATACAAAGCGGCCTGAATAACGTTTCAGGTAAGAATTCAACAGCAGCCCATTGTCGTTGCGATATCCCAGGAACACACCATAGTTGTTGTCTGCATTGCCATTTGAAAATGACACCTGGTGGTTCTGCGATATTTTATGTTGGGTAGATTCTTTGAGCCAATCGGTATTGTACAATGGATTCCCATTGGCATCAAATAAAGAAGGCATGTTCTTACGTTTGATGCGGGGATCTTGTGTAGACGCATAGTTACCGGCAGCCCAGCCTGCCGCATCATAGATCTTGATATTATCATAGGCAAGGTCTTCCACCGCTACATACTGTTTGGCATCGAGCATTTTTACCCGATGCGGGCCAATGGTAGGAACACCAAACTCAGCATCGTAGGTGATCCTGCCACCTGAAGTGCTGCCTCTTTTGGTACTTACCAGGATCACTCCATTGGCGCCCCTGGCGCCATAAATGGCTGTTGCGGAAGCGTCTTTCAATACCTCCACTTGCGCTACATCGTTTGGATTAATGTAATCAATAGCATTACTGTTCTGCGTTTGTGTGCCTACCGGGATGATTACCCCATCAATTACATACAGGGGATTGTTGGAAGAATTGATGGAGCTGAAACCGCGGATCCTTACATTGCTTTGCCCGCCTGGCCGTCCTGAGTTGGTATTGACCTGTACGCCAGGTATCCTGCCAGCCAAAGCCTGGTTGAGTGATACTGCAGGGCGTTCTGCCAACTGGCTGGCTTTTACGGAACCCACGGCACCCGTAAGGTCAGATTTACGCTGGGTACCGTACCCGATCACTACCACATCCTGCATGGCCTTGCTGCTGGCAGTTAGTGAGGCATTAACCACGTCGGAAGATCCTATGGATACTTCCAACTGGTCATATCCAACAAAGGTGAATACAAGTGCTGTTACACTCTGTGGTACCTCTATGCGGTAATTACCATCACTACCTGTTTGGGTAGCCATTGATGCTCCTTTGGCTTGCACGGATACTCCCTGCAAGCCAATATTATCTTTGGCATCGGCCACCTTACCCGTAATCATTCTTGTTTGCGAAAAAGCATAGAAGGAAGAGAAGAGCAGGAACAGGAATAGGAATCCCGCCTGCATGAAGCTGGAATAAACCTTTTTCATATGCAGTTTAATTTGGTGAACAAGCCTACAGAACAGTACTATTTATACCTGTTGAAAAGTTTAGGGAAGTCCATTCTGTTTAATCGTTTGTAAAGCCAATGCTAAACAACAATAGCCAGGGAGGGCAGTACTGTAATACAACCAGTAAATATTTCTACTACTCGGGCCAGGGAATGAGAGATTGATTCGTTGGGATTCAACGATCTCAATATATGTACGGTAATAAAGTTTCGGGAGAGTGTATCCAATATTACATCACTAAACCGATTTTGCAAAATAAGTTTACGAAACCGTTCCACTTCGTTGGTATGCAAAGAGAAGGCCTAAGCAGAAAGTCTTAGATACTGCTGCAGTGGTGCACCAGGCAGGAGCAACAAGAAAAGGTTTTGGGATTAACAGGGGCAATAAAAAACCCCGGTCTATTGACCGGGGTAATTATGTGAGACGGGAAATCTAATTAAGCGATTTCAACCTCAGCACCTGCTTCTTTCAGCTTAGCAACCAATGCTTCAGCATCAGCTTTGCTTACGCCTTCTTTAACGGGCTTAGGAGCACCGTCTACCAGGTCTTTAGCTTCTTTCAGACCGAGACCAGTCAGATCTTTTACGATCTTAACTACGTTCAGTTTGTTAGCGCCACCATTTTTCAGGATAACGTTGAAAGAAGTTTTTTCTTCTGCAACAGCAGCAGCTGCAGCAGGTCCGGCAACAGCTACAGCAGCAGCTGCAGGCTCGATGCCGTATTCTTCCTTCAGGATCTTAGCTAATTCGTTTACTTCTTTTACAGTCAGGCTAACCAGCTGTTCTGCAAATGCTTTTAAGTCTGCCATTTTACATTTTTTAATAACCGCCTTCATGGTTCAGGCTTCTGGCCCTCACTCCGGCGGAGGTAATTTAAATTGTCTTCACTTATACCCGAAGACTTGGGTGTTATTTTAAGCTACGGGCCGAAAGTTATAAACGCTAAGCCTGTAAGCTGTTAACCTTAGTTCGCTGCTCTGTCTTCCAGGGCTTTTACCAGGCTGGCCAATTTGCCGCCGGCATTCAGGCCGCTGATAACATTCTTGGCAGGAGATTGCAATAAACCGATGATCTCGCCAATAAGATCGCTCTTGCTTTTCAGGGCAGTCAGGACCTTCAGTTGATCATCGCCTGCAAATACATCACCGTCGATAAATGCAGCCTTCAGTTCAGGCTTTACTCCGTCTTTAGCACCTTTCACACCTTTGCGAAAATCGCTGATGATGAGGGCTGGTTCTTTAGCATTCTCGCTGAACATGATGGCAGTAACACCATGCAAGGAATCATATACACCGGAATAACGGGCTTTATCCAGGCTTTCGAGTGCTTTCTTGATGAGTGTGTTCTTAGCCACTTTCATTTCGATGTTCTTATCGAAACAAACACGACGCAGTTTACCAATCTGCGCAACAGTCAGAGATTCTGTATTGGTAATATAGAAATTGTTGTATTGAGAGAACTTCTCCTTCAACACGTCAATTACTTCATTTTTTTCTTGCTTGGTCATAACGCAAATTTTTAGATGTTTTCGCTGTCAGCTCCTTTTCCCTTACAGGATCGTAGCCCATGAACGCGTTACAAATTTTAGTTCATTAAAGATTTGGTTTCTACTGGAATAGCAGGGCTCATGGTGCTGGCCATGAAAACGCTTCTCAGGTAGGTACCTTTTGCTGAAGATGGCTTAGCCTTAATGACAGCATTGATCAGCTCCAGGCTGTTCGCAGCAATCTTTTCAGGGCTGAAGCTTACCCGGCCGATTGAAGCATGGATGATACCAGCTTTATCTACCTTAAAGGCAATCTTACCACCTTTCACCTCATTAACAGCAGCTGCTACATCGTTGGTAACAGTACCTGTTTTGGGGTTAGGCATCAGGTTACGGGGACCGAGGATCTTACCCAGTTTACCAATCTTAGGCATTACGGAAGGAGTAGCAACGATCACATCAACATCTACCCAACCACCTTCGATCTTTGTAATGAATTCATCCAGACCTACAAAGTCAGCGCCTGCTGCTCTTGCATCTGCTTCTTTATCGGGGTTGCACAATACCAGTACACGCTTGGTTTTACCGGTGCCATGGGGCAGGGTAACGGTACCGCGAATAGCCTGGTCAGCTTTTTTAGGATCCACGCCCAAACGGATGTGGATGTCAACAGAAGCATCAAATTTAGTAGTGTTCACATCCTTTACAATTGTAGATGCTTCTTTCAGTGAATACACTTTATTTTTATCGATCTTAGCGTCTACCGCTTTTCTTTTTTTAGCGATTCCCATTGTCATTCAGTTTTAAGGAAGCCCCCGCAAAAATGCGAAGACAGTGAAGAATTAATTTTCCCAGGGAGCTTTACCATCCACTGTAAGTCCCATGCTACGGGCTGTACCAGCCACCATCTTCATAGCACTTTCCAGGGTAAAACAATTCAGGTCGGGCATTTTGTCTTTGGCGATAGCCTCAACCTGGTTCCAGTTCACTTTACCTACCTTACTGCGGTTAGGCTCTTTAGAACCACTTTGCAATTTGGCAGCTTCCAATAACTGAACAGCAGCGGGGGGAGTCTTGATGATGAATTCAAAAGACTTGTCGGAGAAAACAGTGATCAAAACAGGAAGTACTTTTCCTATTTTGTCTTGCGTACGGGCATTGAACTGCTTACAGAATTCCATGATATTGATACCTTTGGAACCGAGAGCAGGTCCGATTGGGGGTGCCGGATTGGCCTGACCACCCTTTGCCTGTAGCTTTACGAAGCCGGTAATTTCTTTAGCCATTTTATATGATTTATTGGTTCAAACGACCTTTCTTAGCCTTTTTGACTAATAGTCAGTCTCCCAAATTCCTCTACCCCGCTTGACGCGGGACCATAAAGAACTTATTAATTGGGGACGCAAAGTTAGGGAAATTGACTGGAAAAACAAATCTTTTTCTCCTGTGCCAGACCGGTCAAAGATAACCCGGACAGGGGTTCCGGGCAATCACATTTTACCGTTAGGAAGTAGGAATGAGCAGTTGCCGCTGGCCTTCTCATTGGTAAAAATGTTATGATTTTTTATTTTTTGAATATTTCTACGTAGCTTTTGCATTGAATTGCAGCTTGCTGCAAGTATTTCACGAACAACTAAAAAATATATCACACTATGGCCAAGGCAAAGAAAAAAACAGCTAAAAAAGCTGCTCCTAAAAAGAAAGCTGCCCCTAAGAAGGCTGCCCCCAAGAAAAAGGCAGCGCCGAAAAAGGCGGCTAAAAAAGCACTTAAGAAAGTGACCAAGAAAAAAGCAGCTCCTAAGAAAGCAGCTAAAAAAGCAGCCAAGAAAGCGGCTCCTAAAAAAGCAGCGAAGAAAGCCGCGAAGAAAGCAGCCCCTAAGAAAAAAGCGGCTAAGAAAGTAGTGAAGAAAGCGCCAGCGAAAAAGGTTCCAGCCAAAAAAGCACCAGCGAAGAAAGCACCTGCCAAGAAAAAAGCAGCTAAGAAAGCAGCTCCCAAAAAAGTAGCACCTCCTCCTCCACCTCCTGTTGAAGAAGAAGTGGTTGTAGAAGAGATCATTATAGTTGAGCCTTCTTATGATGAGCCTACACCTGACACTGATGGACCAGCTGACGAGCCAGGCGATGATGATAACCAATAATAGGAGATCCTGATAAAATAGTAAGCCTTCCAGTCACTTCCGGAAGGCTTTTTTATTGGGTAATGGCCAGCGCCATTTCCATCAATGACAGACAATAAAAAAGCCACAACATATCGCTGTGGCCTTTTATTAAATTTTATGTAGAAAATATTAGCTCAATTTCTCTACCTGCATATAGTTTAGTTCCACAGGTGTAGAGCGGCCGAATATTTTTACTGTCACTTTCAATTTCTTCTTCTCGTCGTTCACTTCTTCGATGATACCGTTGAAGTCGTTGAATGGTCCTTCAATGATCTTGATGGTCTCACCAACGATGAAAGGCTCAATCATGCTTACGCCACCCGCTTCGGCCATTTCGTCCATTTTACCCAACATCTTATTCACTTCTGCTTTACGGAGGGCGATGGGATTTTCCTTACCCAGGAAATGGATCACACTGGTTGTATTCTTAATGGCTTCACGCAGATCATCAGACAGTTTGCCTTCTATTACTTCAATCATTACGTAACCGGGGTAATAGTTCCTCTCCCGCATTACTTTTTTACCATTCTGAACTTTATAGACTTTCTCTACCGGCAGGAAAACCTGTTTTACCACCTCTCCCCATCCGCCACGGGAAATCTCCTTATCCAGGTACTCCTTCACCTTGCGCTCTTTTCCGCTGACCACCCGGAGCACATACCATTTGGTTTCCTGTTGTTGAATAGTTTGATTTTCCATTACGAAAATAATGAATAGATAAATTTAAGGCCTGATTGAGCAGCAAGGTCCATTACCCATACAATGGCAGTGATCAGTAGAGTAGCTACCAGCACAATCATGGTTGATTGTTGCAGTTGCGCCCAGGTAGGCCAGGTGACTTTCTCTACCAACTCCTTGTAAGACTCCTGGAAGTAGGTCGTTACTTTGTTCATATAATAAATTTGATAATCTGAAGATATGTTAATTTAAAAATTGAAAGCACTGACTATTTTCAAATTCTCAAATTAAGTCATTTTCAAATTATATAGCACGGGCACTAGGATTCGAACCCAGATCAAAGGTTTTGGAGACCCGTATGCTACCGTTGCACCATGCCCGTGTGTAAAATTACCCGTCTCTATAATGCTATGATCAAAAGAGTATTACGGGCTATGCAAAGAACTTCCTTTTTAGAACAAAGTACCTGAACCATAAGGTTCAGGTACTTTGCAAATATACGTCTAAGCTTTCATACTCAACCCCTGAAAGGGGAAAAGCAGGGCTTATTTTACGATTTCAGTAACCTGACCGGCACCTACTGTACGACCACCTTCGCGGATGGCGAATTTCAGACCCTTTTCCATCGCGATGGGTTGGATCAGTTTTACAGACAGTGAAGTGTTATCACCAGGCATTACCATTTCAGTACCAGCAGGTAATTCAACCTCACCGGTTACGTCGGTAGTACGGAAGTAGAACTGAGGACGGTATTTGTTGAAGAATGGAGTGTGACGGCCACCTTCTTCTTTGCTCAGTACGTAAACTTCGCCTTTGAATTCAGTGTGCGGAGTGATAGAACCTGGTTTTACCAGTACCATTCCACGACGAACCTGTGTTTTTTCAATACCGCGCAACAGCAGACCTGCGTTGTCTCCGGCTTCACCGGAATCCAACAGTTTGCGGAACATTTCCACACCTGTTACAGTAGAGTTCAGAGGAGCTTCCATCAGACCTACGATCTCAATAGCTTCACCTACTTTAATGCGACCGCGCTCGATACGACCGGTAGCAACAGTACCACGACCAGTGATAGAGAACACGTCTTCCACACTCATCAGGAACGGTTGGTCAACAGGACGGGGAGGCAGGGGAATGTAAGTATCAACAGCTTCCATCAGCTCGTCGATAGCTTTTACCCATTTTTCTTCGCCAGCCAGAGCGCCGGTTGCAGAACCTTTTATAATAGGAGTGTTATCACCATCAAAACCATAGAATGTCAACAGTTCACGAATTTCCATTTCAACCAGTTCGAGTAACTCGGGGTCATCAACCAGGTCAACTTTATTCATGAAAACCACCATGCGGGGAACACCTACCTGACGAGCCAGCAGGATGTGTTCTTTTGTTTGAGGCATGGGACCATCTGTAGCAGCCACAACCAGGATAGCGCCGTCCATTTGGGCAGCACCGGTAATCATATTCTTCACGTAGTCAGCGTGACCGGGACAGTCAACGTGTGCATAGTGACGATTAGCCGTTTGGTATTCCACGTGCGCCGTATTAATGGTAATACCCCTCTCCTTTTCTTCAGGAGCAGCATCAATTTCATCATATTTCTTCGCTTGCGCCATACCTCTTGAAGACAAGATAGTAGTGATAGCGGCTGTAAGGGTGGTTTTACCGTGGTCAATGTGGCCAATGGTACCTACGTTAACGTGAGGTTTATCCCTCTTAAAAGTCTCTTTTGACATCGTTATCTGTTTTTAGTTGTGTGGTTTTACAATTTTTGTTTTTTATCATGTAGTCAGCAATTGCGGTATTACTACCAGTTGCTTCACACATTTCTACTTCTTTCCTGCCAAAACCGGGCAGGCCTCTCTTCACAAACCCGGATGAGCTTACCCTTGCGGATCAGGCACCATCCTGGTCATTCTTACAATTTTTAAAGAACTGAGCCGTTAGTGAGAATCGAACTCACGACCTCTTCCCTACCAAGGAAGTGCTCTACCACTGAGCTACAACGGCCTTAGCCGGGACCACCTACGTACCTGTAAGGCAGTAAGCGTGAAAATCTGTCAACCGATTCTCTTTGCTGTCCTGAGCGGGAGACGAGGCTCGAACTCGCCACCTATAGCTTGGAAGGCTATCGCTCTACCAAATGAGCTACTCCCGCATTTATCCGCTTATAACACTGAGCGGAACATTCATTTTAAAGATCTCTCTAACCAAATTACCCGCCTTCGCATGAAGCTATGGCGGGCGTTGGAGTGGGCAGGAGAGGAGTCGAACCTCTGAAGTCGAAAGACAGCGGATTTACAGTCCGCCCCATTTGGCCACTCTGGAACCTGCCCTTTAATTGGAGCCACTTGTCGGAATCGAACCAACGACCTACTGATTACAAATCAGTTGCTCTACCAGCTGAGCTAAAGTGGCAAATTTCACTTTCTACACCTCAATCGAACCGGCGACCTTCCCGGCCCCCAGGTCGGGATGCTCTACCAGCTGAGCTAAAGTGGCAAATTTCACTTTCTACACCTCAATCGAACCGGCGACCTTCCCGACCCCAGGTCGGGATGCTCTACCAGCTGAGCTAAAGTGGCAAATTTTAAATTAGACTATTGTTGAAAGCTGGTAAAAAATACTGACAGTCAACATAATAAAGAACTTCCCACACACTTACCAGCACCCTGCTTATTTTTTGGGAAGGCAAAGGTAATCGAATTTGTTAAATACAAAAACTTTGACTCCAATTTTTTTTGCTTGTTTTCAATCATTTGCACAATCCGGTACGCATCATTACAAACAAACCGGCTAAAACTTCCGGCTAGCTGCTGTTTTCGGGCGCAAGATATTGTTTTTATAATTCCGGAAAAGTGTAAATCGAAAAAGAAGGAAGATAAAATCAAACAGATGGAGTTTTTTGGTGATGCGAAGGGCATTTAAAGCGGCCCCTGGAAACGCCGGCAGGAGATATTCAAACGGTGGAGCAGGCTACCTGAGTAGGGCTAGCCTAAGCTTGTGTAGGGGACTGCCATGGGCATGGGTCTCTATAAAGTCTCTATAAGGTCTCTATATCGTCTCTGTAATGTCTCTGGAAAGGTTCCCGGGGTGGAAAGATGTTGAAAGCGGAAGTGCGGGGTATGCAATAAAAAAAGCTGCCCCCATCCAGGGGGCAGCTTCAATCTTTTTTTAAGCTGCTTGCTTTTCTTTTTTTCGCTTAACCTGGTTTACCAGGGATTCCAGTGCGTTGTCAAATGATTCTTCGAATGATTTGGAAGAGGATTTTACAAAGAACTGGTATCGGGGTATCTGTACGCGTATTTCTGCGATCTTATCCTTGATGTTGTGAACTACATTATCCAACTTGAGGTACACATCTACCTTGATAATGCGGTCATGAAAAGTGTTGAGTTTTTGAAGTTTTTTGTTAACGTAATCTACCAGTTTTACATCAGCTGTAAAACGCACGGTCTGAATGTTGACGTTCATACAATCGCATTTTAACTGTGAACAATAAATAAAGATCTTGAGGAGTAATATTGCTACATAGGCGAGCGCTTTTAGAACTCTATGAAGTTAATACAGCATATATTTCTTTCCAAATTAAATTTGTCAATTTGAGCGCGTAAACCTTTAACGTGTTACATCATTAAATTGTTATCCTGTTGCGGATATAAATTCATGTGTACCATTGCCAAAACAAGCACTGATTCCTGGTGTTCGACAGCTCCGGAACATTAACAAACCCAAAGGTTTTACCCAATGAAAACGGGGTCGTTATTCTTTTACGCTTTGGGGTGTGCCTTTTTGTAGATATCCTTCAGTTTCTCTATGGTATTGTGGGTATATATCTGTGTAGCAGCCAGGCTGGCATGGCCCAATAATTCTTTAACAGCATTGAGGTCGGCGCCATTGTTCATTAAATGGGTAGCAAAGGTGTGACGCAGTACATGCGGGCTTTTTTTATCGATGGTGGTCACTGCATTCAACCATTCCCTGACAGAAAGGTAGACCGCTTTGGCATATAGCTTTTTGCCCTTATCATTGACCAGGAGGTAGGTAGTATCCGGCGCTTCCAATTGGGCTCTTTTTTGCCTCATATAGTGTTGCAAGGCAGCTATCAGTTCCCCTCCTACGGGTACCAGGCGTTCCTTATTGCCTTTTCCAAGTATTTTAAGGGTATTTCCTGCTGCATTTACCTGGTTTTCTTTAAGATTCACCAGCTCAGACAAGCGCATGCCGGTATGGTAAAAAACAGATAACAGGAGCTTATCGGTATGGCCCTTCCAGGTATCGGGAAACGCTACCTTGTTCAATAGGTTGCCCATATCCTGCTGTTCCACATATTGGGGTAGCCGTTTACTGACCTTTGGGGCTGTAACAGCGCTCATGGGAGTCTTTTCCAGATTGCCCCTTCGGAGGTGGTATTTGAAGAAGGATTTGAGGGAGGATATCTTGCGATTGATGGTTTTGGCCGATTTTTTCTCCTCTTTCAGGTTGGCCAGCCAACTTCTGATCAGGGAGGCGGAAATATCGGAGAGGGCCGGGTTCTCCATTCCGAATACATTGACCAGGTAAATCGTAAATTCTTCCAGGTCATCTTTGTAGGCTAACAAAGTGTGGGGAGAATACCTTTTCTCAAATTGGAGGTACTCTAAAAAAGGTTGAATAGCGGAATGGGTGGGTGCGATCATAATACGCCCGGATACAAGTATAAAGTAGAATAGCCACAAAGTTAAGAACTTTGCAGCTATTCCAATATGCTATTCAGAATGAATGAATTATCCTTCGATCTGACCGCTGGCTATTTTTTGCTTATAGACAGCCTTCAATACTTTGGTCCGATGTTTTACGGACGGTTTCGTATAAGATTGACGCTCTCTCAGTTGCAACAGGATCTTTGCTTTTTCAAATTTCTTCTTGTACTTCTTGAGCGCTTTGTCAATATTTTCGCAATCTTTTGAATCGATAATCAGCATAGTTATATACCTCCTTTAAAATGCTTTTGGGCCTGCAAAGATAACAGAAAATCTGAAATAGAACAACATTTGCCAACAAAAACCGATTTTTGCTGCATGTTTACAGGTATTATTGAGGCCACGGGCCGGATAGAAGCAGTTTCAACAGCGGGCACCAACCGTATATTGTGGCTCTCCTCCCCTATTACCGGGGAACTTAAAATTGATCAAAGCATTGCCCACAGCGGGGTTTGTCTTACGGTGGAAGAGATCAAAAACGACCATTACCGCGTTACAGCCATTGCAGAAACCCTGAAAAAGACCAATTTAGATAGCTGGAAAACCGGCGACCTGGTGAACCTGGAACGGTGTTTATCTTACCAGGGACGGCTGGATGGGCATATTGTGCAAGGACATGTGGATGCCACGGCTGAATGTATTGATAAAAAAGACCGGGATGGAAGCTGGGAATTCAGGTTTCGGTTTCCTGCAGCATTTGCAGCGCTGGTGATAGAAAAGGGTTCTATCAGCCTGAATGGGATCAGTCTTACGATCTTCAACGTTACCCGGGATGAATTTTCGGTAGGCATTATTCCCTATACTTTCGAGCATACGGATATCCAGCATGTTGTTCCGGGAAGCCGGGTAAACCTCGAATTTGATATGGTTGGAAAATATGTGATCCGTCACCTCTCCCTTCAGGGTGCAGTTACGGCTTCCCACTGATCATTTGCCATAGGCCGTCAGCCACCTTTTTATGACCGGAAGCTCTTATATGCAGATCTAATTCGTAATAATCATCCGGCTGCAGGATTCCTGCCATATTTAGAACCAGCAAATTACCTGCAAAACGGTCCTTATAAGGAGCTTGGGACGCCAACCTGGTCACTTGTTCTAAGAAGTGGTTGTTCAGACGGTCATAACTATCCAGCACGGTTACTATGACCTTTGTTTTGGAGAAATTTATCCGGGAAGTGTTGTACAGTATGTCAACAAAGGCTGCAGCATGCTGCACCTCATCACCGAAAGGACTTTCTCTTTCAAATAACAAAGGAAAGACAGGAGCTATGCCATTGATCTTTTTCTTTACTAAAGACTGGCTTATCAGCAAACTATATTTACCCGGAAAATAGTGCCTTTGTATTTGTTGCCCGGCAACCACAGAGTCATAATAAGCTTTGCCAGAAACAGGCAGCACATAATGGTTGCCAATATATGCCTGGTTTTCTCCAATATCATTGCTACAGTATTGGATGACCAGGTATTTCAGGGCGCTTGTATCCAATTGCCCCAGTTGAGCCATTTCCCGGGCCGTTCCATAAGAAGAAACTCCGCCATTGAGTGTTTTCATACCACTCAATTGCTCCAACTGTTGTGCAAAAGTTTCCTGTTGACCAACACCCCATCCCATTGCATAAGAATCTCCCAAACAGATGATGCCCGGCGACTGTAAGGAATTTTCATCGTCCCGCACACCTTTGCTGTTAATGGAATAAGCATTGCTGAACTCACAATTAAAATAGCGGAAATGTGCACCTGGCTTTAACGTATAAAATAACTCTGTACTATAGGCAGCGGCTTTAGGTTCAAACTGCGGAAGGGGGCAATTGTAATAATCATAGTAATAAGCGAAAGACCATTTAAGAAAGGAAGGGATATGCCGGGGATTTCGCAGCAGATAAGCAGTACATAATTCCATCAGCACCAACAGGCCAAGGGTAACTGCCAAGGGCATTATCCATCTTTTCCGACCCTGGTATTTCCTGAACAGGATCGAAAAAAGGAGGAAGAGAAAGAACATGATGATGCACAAGAACTGGAGGCAAATAAGAATAGTTGCCCAGAAATAGCTGCTGATGTAATGTTGCCGTACAATGATAGTTTTTAGCACCTCCAGAAAAAGGCACCCTACTATCAGATAAAGAAATACTCTTACCCATTTCATAGCTGTTCTTCCTTGTTTGAATACAAATTACAGAGGCAGTTTTACCCATTTTTTCCGGTTCCAATAGACCAACCGGGCATCGCCCTGTAACATCAGATTACAATTGTAACAATTACTGCGTATAAGATGCCATTGATGATCCTCTTTTTTCTCTATCCTCAAAAAGGGAGGCACCATTACGCCGTTAGCCCCAATGGTGTAGTGAATGGTATCAGGAAACAACAAGGCTGTATCCCTGGTAAGGCTGGACAGCACCTGGACACCTGCTGTATCAATATTATTCAGCAACAAAGCTTCCCGGAAACCTGCCCGGAATACAAAGGCGCCATTTATTTCTTCAGGAAGATTGGCAACATATGTTTTTTTACCAGTTTCATTGTTTCCCAGTAAGGCCAGTATCTCCCGTACGGATGTGGAGGCTTTGTGCCAGTTCAGGTTATTTTGTTCGAGGAGGTAGATATGGACAGTCACAATAGCTACCATGGCCATGAGTAACCATTTTGACTGGCTTATTATATGCACCAGACCAAATGCAACAATGGTACTAAAAAAGTAAGAAGCAAAATTTAGTAACCGGTCGCTTTCGGAGGTACGCGTACTTACTCCCACCAGGGAAGGGATGAGCAGGGCGACCAGGAAAAAACAGCCCTGCATATAAAACCAGGAAAGGGCCTGCTTATCATTCATAAGGCGCTTACGCAAATAATAAAACAAACCAATAGCCAATAACAGGATCATTATAAATAGGACGATCAGCCATCCCGATGCATCCATCGGCGGTAAAAAGGTTCGCCCCAATGCCTTAACGGCATTGATAGCGAAAGCAACCAGGTCGCCATTGAGAAATCCCTCTCCGTAATCACCGGCGATCCTTCCGGATATATAGCGCCTCAGCAATACGTGCAATACCAAAGTGAAGCCTAAGGCAATGCCCCAAGTAACGATCTGCCCCCGACGGGCCTTGTTACACAACAAGTAAATGAAGATCATGGCGGGTAGTATAACTATTGTTTCATAAGCGGCAAGTCCTATGAAATAACAAGCACATACTCCTATTATTTTGACTATCTCTTTACCGGGCCGCACCAGGATCAGTAAAGCTGCTATGCCCAAAGTATCGGCTATCATTGCCCCTCTTCCCAATATCCAGGCTACAGACTCATTGTGAAAAGGATAAGTAAAGAATAAAATACCGGCCAGCAGGGCCACGCGCTGTTGCTGTTGTTCATTAGACGTCCATTTCCAATGTATGCACAAACGAATAAGTAAAAGAGCAGATACGGCATGCAACAGGATACCGGTGAGGTAGAAGAACCGGGGATCAAGGCCACCCAGTCGATAGGTAAGCAGTATAGAAAGATCTGATAAAGGGCGAAAAAAGCCGGGGGAGACGAGCTGCCCATCTATGCAAACTCTTTTAATAACAATAAAGTCATCATTGACGAATGAGTTGCCTATAATAGGTGCATAAATAGCAAGTGACAACAAGCTAAGGATTATTAGTTGCCACCACCATTTCAGCTTTAGAAAAAACATATGAAGCTATTCATTATTCTAATAAGTAACACTATTTACCAATAGTATCCTTTTTCTGACCTTTCAGATATGTTCCGTACTCTTTATGAAGCCACGGATATAACTGGCGATATATTATATCGCTGACCTTGCTGGTACCGGCGTTGGTAAAATGGACAATGTCATAGAAATAGGCACTGCTTTTGGGCATTACCTTTGCAAGGTCTATCAATAATATTTCCTGCTCTCTTGCCACCTCCCGGGTGATATCATTATACAATTCCATTCGTTTCCACCAAAGCAGGCCATTCATACCCTTCCATAGCTTATACCGTTCAAGATTTACTCCGGTCAAACTATCTACTGCAGGGCCAAATAAGGATGGCTGGGTGATCAGAACGGGCTGTATCCGGTTACTTCTACATACTTCTATCATCTCCTCTACCCGCTTTTTATACTCTGTCAGGTAGCCTTTTTGTTTCATTAACTGCCCGCTAATTTCCTGGTCGGGGATGATTAGACTGTCGTTAGTTCCCACTTTAAGATCAATATAAGTATCAGCCAACCTATTTACCGCTGCCCGCCGCGATCTCAGCAGGTTGATGACTGTATTGCAGAGCTCACTCTTTTTACTAAGAAAAGTAAATACATTTTTGTATTTATTGGCCATATTAGCGTTGTCAGAACTAGTCAGGTCATCACGTTCAATATCATTACAGCCTACCAGGAATAATATTACCTTCGGCTTTAGCCTAATAACATAATCTTTTAGTAAAACAAGGTGGCCAAAAGTGGAATGTCCACCCAATCCGGCATTATTGAACCAAATATTGAATGAATCATTTAATGAAGTAGAAAGTTTATGACTCCAGGTAAGGCTGTCGGATAAATACGTGCAAGCCGTGGTGCTGCCACCAATGGAAATTACAGATAAAGTATGAAACCCCTTTTCAGGCCTTTCCGGTCCTCTAAAGCCTAATGAATTCACTGAATGAACTATGGTATCTTCAATTACAGGTATGCTTTTATTATAAAAAATATATTGCTTGTTGGTGTTGAGAATGATTTTCTCCCCCTTGATACGAAAATGAAATGGGTTATAAATGCGTAAGATGATCTCTAAAGAAATAATTGTAATGCTGAAAAGGTATAAGGCATAAACTATATTTTTTTTCCGCATAAACGAGAATTGAACAACAGTCTTTGTTGTAAGGAGTAAAGTATCACCAGGTATTTTCCATGCCTTCTTTTGTATACACAAAATTCCGGTCCTTAAAATAACTACCGGCGCCTGGTCTTATTTTTACGCTATCCTTACGAAACAATCGTGCAGCCAGGGACAAGGGATACAAAATGAAAAAAAAGACAATGATCAATATTATCCTGCCCGTAATGTAACCCATACCATGACCAAGTTTCATCCAACCCCAATGGATCTTATCGGCAAGGAAAGGAATAAAGATCCCAATTACTCCCAGAACCACTGCCGTTGACAACAGGAATTTTCGCTGAAACACCAAATTCAGGATGACACAGGCTATTACCAATACCAGGATCGTTTCTGTACTCTTTTTCGTCATAGCATCAAAACAAAGTGTATATGAAAGGAGCGATGGCAGAACCGCCTCCCAGGACCAGTAATATACCTAGTAACAACAATATAAGGATAAGAGGCGCCAGCCACCATTTTTTTCTCACCTTCAAAAACGCCCAGATATCTTTTAAAAAGTCCATATTTATTGTTTCGAATGAATTAAGGGGATTAACAACAATGCCACCTAGTCAGGTTCTATTTCATTTTTCCAATCTGTTTTTTCCTCCCAATGAGCTTGTTCCTTTTTATCTAGTATATAATTGCCGATCACAAGGCAATCCATATCTGTACGCATAAAACATATGTAAGAATCTTCCGGTGTATTGACTATCGGTTCGCCCCGCACATTAAAACTGGTATTAACCATTACCGGGTAACCGGTTTGTTGTTTCATACAGTGTAATAGTTTCCACAAACGCGGATTTGTTTCCTGGTGCACTGTTTGTATGCGTGCTGAATAATCAATATGCGTAACAGCCGGTATATCGCTCCGCCGAAAATACAATTTATCGAGCAGAGTGCTTGCCTGAAAATTGGCTGGATAGGGCACCTGGCGGGTATTCTTTACAGGTTTTACCAACAGCATATAAGGTGAAATGCCCTGGAATTCGAAATAATTGCTTACTTCCTCAGCCAACACGATGGGTGCAAATGGCCGAAATCCTTCGCGGTACTTGATCTTCAGGTTGATCTTTTTTTGCATGTCCGCATTACGTGCATCTGCCAGTATACTTCTTGCCCCCAAAGCTCTTGGCCCAAACTCCATCCTACCCTGGTGCCATCCTATTACATGGCCGCTGGCGATTAAAGCAGCCACTTTTTGCAGCAGGGCACCCTCATCGTCGAACCAGGTGTAATTGGCATTGTACTTCCTAAGAGTGGAAAGGATTTGGGTATCGGTATGCATGGTTCCCAGGAATGAGCCTTTAAGGCTATCCGGAAAAGAAGCGTTCAGCTTTCGGTCCTTATTGTAATAAGTATAGTAGGCTGCATAAGCTGCTCCCAGTGCCCCGCCTGCATCACCGGCCGCTGGCTGTATAAACAATTCTTTGAATAATTTCGAAGTATCCAGTTTGCCGTTTGCCACACAATTCAGGGCTACCCCTCCGGCCATGCAAAGGTATTCGGCATTGGTGATCCGTTTAGCTTCCCGGGCCAGGTTCATCACAGCTTCTTCCAGCACTTCCTGGGCTGCCAATGCAAGGTCGCAATGATGCTGCTCAATGGGAGCTTCCGCGTTTCGCCTCGGAAATCCAAACAGGGCTTCCCACCTGGTATCTTCTGCCATGCGCAGCCCTACTGCATAGTTGTAATAGGCCTGTGGCAAAAATACTGAACCATCTTCCTTCAGGTCTATCAGATTACTTTTGATGATCGTTTTGAATTGATTCACCCGTTCACTACCCGGGTTACCATAAGGAGCCAATCCCATCAGTTTGTATTCTCCCGAATTTACCTTGAACCCGCAGTAATAGGTAAATGCAGAATAAAATAATCCCAGTGAATGGGGGAAATCCAGTTCTTTCAGTACAGTGATCTTATTCCCTTCACCCATGCAAATAGAGGCGGTCGCCCACTCACCTACCCCATCAATCGTCAATATCGCTGCCTTCTCATAAGCAGACGGGAAAAAGGCACTGGCTGCATGAGAAAGATGATGTTCAGGGAATAATAGTTTTACTTTCTTTTTATCAACCTTTTCAATTTCATTTAAGGAATCCCATATCAGCTTTTTCAGGAACAACTTTTCCTTTAGCCATACGGGCATAGCCATCATAAATGACTTTAACCCTTTGGGAGCAAAAGCATAATAAGTTTCCAGCAGGCGTTCGAATTTCAGTAAGGGCTTTTCATAAAATACAATGGCATCAAGATCATTCAGCGAGCAACCTGCGTATTCCAGGCAAAAGCGAATAGACTGCATGGGAAAAGAGGCGTCATGTTTCTTACGGGTAAATCGCTCCTCCTGGGCTGCAGCGATTACCTCGCCATCCTGGATAATTGCCGCTGCAGCATCGTGGTAAAATGCAGAAATGCCTAGAATTGTCATAATACCTGGTAACCTTTGTTCGCAACTAAATTATACTTTTTCCCACTACCCGGCACATAAAAAAAGGCTGCCTTTTCAGGCAGCCCGGAATATTCGAATTGTTGTGACTATCGCATCAGGTACATTTTTCCGTAACCATTGGTAAAGAACTTATCGGTATTGTCGCTTGTGGATCTGTACTTATCCATCGACTTTCCATTAAGACTGGTGACCACCCGGTACAAATAAACACCATTGGCCAATTTCTGACCGTACTGATCTGTACCATCCCATTTAAACTCGGTGATATTTCTACCGATACGCAAAGGTCCTAATTCATCAATGGTGATTTCCCGCACGATCTTACCAGTTACTGTCAATACCTGGATTTTAATATTCTGAGGTATTTCACTACCTGTAATGGTGAACACAAATGCTGTAGAAGTACTGAAGGGATTAGGATAGTTGAGCAGATTGGAGATCATCGGCTTATTGATCACCCTGAAACTTACCCGGTATTCTGTGCCTGCTTTGTTGCCACTCCTATCCTTTCCTCTGACAATCAACTCATATTCATCACCTTCAGGATTCACCTGGCTGGTAAAGGCCGGAGTAAAATCAAGCACTGCAGAATTGTCGGTACCGCTGGTAGCAGGTGTAAAGCGCAACGTATCATTATCAAAATGGTAAGTGCGGGTAGTGCCATTGGGATATTTGACTTCTACAGATGAGAGGCTCGTGTCGTTCAATAACAGGTGCTTAGCTTCATCTTTCAGCCTGATCTGTATATGCGGTTTGGCAGAAACAATATCCCGGTTAAGGATGTGTATACCATCGAATGTAACATCCAGGAAAGGATTGGTATTATCCGCTTTTACATAAATGTTATGGTACAGGAAGTTATTGAAATGGTATTGTTCCGGCTGGTTATTGTCAGGATTGACTTCTACATAAAGCGTATTGTTACCAATATAATCCTTGGAGTTTAATTCAAATTTTATGGCAACTGTATCACCTGAAACGATTGCTTTTTGCTTACTCAAGGGAATAATATGCGGCACATTGCTGTTGTCAGTAATTACAGCTTTTACCACCATACTGTCGAAATCATGTTTGCTTAAATTTTTGAAGGCAATAGCAAATTTAAAGGTTTCGCCTACCTCTATTGTATCTTTTGCATCCAGTAAAATATTGGCGGCCATCGAACCTTCAGGAACAGGCGTATAATATACCCGCCAGTAATCAAGCTGATAAGGAGTTAAGGCAACAGAATCTGCATTCCGAAGCTTCAGCTTCATATAAGGATAATTAGCCGCATCGACTGTTGAAATGTCAAATTGCTGAGAATTTTTATCCAGGGTATACAATGTTGTTTCTGCAAAGGAGGGGCTAATACCGATAACATCCACAGTTGGCTTATCGGCAGAAGGCTGCTCAAGGGAAGTACCATGCCAACGCACTTCTTTCCAGGATGCAGCGGGTCCAAACACAGGAGATGTAACGTAGCCTACAGTATCCGGCGTAAAACATTCAACATTCATTGTTATCCTATCTTCAAAGCTTTTAGCAACAGCATACTTTGGAACAAAGGTTGAATTATTTGTATTCGCTCCCTTCTTATATACGAAGGCCCAGGCTCTGGAAGTGGTAACAGTATCTATATCTACAAAGCCGGCTGCCAATAGTTTATGGTAGATTGAATTGTTGGACCCATATAGGAGTGTATCCTTTTGCCATGTTTGAATATAGGATTCGGGATTACTATGGAATACGCTCTTTACCAGCACAAATGATCCGGTTGGTATGATATCCATAAAGTCCATCATCTTCTTACGGCTGGCCGCGGTCATATACGAAAATTCAAAATTGTACCATCTGTTGGGTGCGCAATTAGCATCCCCACTTCCATAGCGGTGCAAGCTATTGGGCTTCGGCATTACATCATCCACGTTTTTCCACGGTTTAAACGTGACGCTATCAAAAACAATAAATATCAGTGAATTTCCCACACAGGCGCTGGCAATATAATTCTCATCATTGACAGTTACCCCAAACTCAGGGTCGGTAGCACAACCTGTTTGGAATATACAATTCTTAATCACCAGTTTATTTTTCCTCAGTCCATACTTCCATTGCCGGGTTTCAGTGTCGAGATACATGCGTTCTACCGTAGACTTTTCCTGTTGGAAAAGGTGAGACTGGTTGTATCCTTCCACATTATTTTTAAACATGAAAGATTGATTCACCCATTGGAAGTTGCCGTTAGCCACCGGAACGGGCGATATACGCCAATAATATACTGTACTATCCAGGTAGCTGAGTTGTGGATCATATTCAACCACCCCGCCTCCCGAGGATATCGTTTTAGATTTTTTGTCTATGGAATTGAACTGCTCTGTAGTGTCTATTTCGATAATATAACTCTTCAGTGTGCTTAATGGGTTGGCAGTTGTTGCATACAGTTTCTGTGCGGGATCTTTTATGATGGCCATATCGTAAGGGAAAGTGGGCCTTGCCTCATCCTGATAAATATTGAGCTGTTTGCTGGCAGTATTGTTATCTTCTGCCACTTCATCTACAACGTGATCATCATCAATATTTACGGTAATAATATGCGCTCCCTTATCTCTCGTTGAAACGATGGGTACGTTGATAGTAATAGAATCAGCAAAAGTAATAGCTGCCCTTTTTTCCCTGTACAAAACAGCGGAGCTTCCATTGGGATACTGTTGTTTTACCTGCACTACAATTGAATCATCGGTAGCTCTTCCCAGGTTTACCAGGCGAACTTTTAATTCAAAGTGGGTTTCAGCAATTGAAACAAAAGTGGGATTAACCTTTATGGAAGATTCTTCTACTATATAATCAGGTTTTCCCTGGGCGTTGATGCGCAAGGCCGGATCGCCATGTAAGGTTATCTGCTCTGCGTGTAAACGTGTATAAAAATCGCTGGGGCCTGTTGCATTCTGCATCATTTGAAATGCATCCCTGGAAGTTTCACCAAGTGATTTATTAAAGTCGGTGCGTGATATCGTTCCGTACAGGTTAGTAAGGAACAGATTCAGGTAGTTTACAATACCATAGTGCGTGCTTGCTACAAAAGCGATACTTCCACGTTGTTTGGCCAATACGAATTTTTCAGACAGGGTTTCATTAACTGCCAGCCGTTGAGGATAATAGGTAAAGAAGTTACCCGCATTACAGCCATTGACGAAAAACACCGGGTACTTACCCTGATTACTGTAGTTCTGTGGGTTATCAAGGTTGAACTCCAGGGTGGTTGCAGATGAATGCCCGAAATAATTCAAAAAAGCAATTCCATCAGAAAAGAGCTTTGCTATCTGATCCGATGCCAGCTGGTCAGATGTACCGGCTACTGATTTGCAGAAAGTAGATACTTTTCCTCCAAATAAAGTGTCTTCCACAATTTGCTTGTACACACCCATATAGTTACACAATACTGATCCCAGGTATGCATCGGTGGCGCCGGTAACCTGCACTACATTCTTCATCCATTCACGGGCAGCCAGCGTATTAGGAGCATTCTGCTGTTGATTTTCGTATTCTTTTACTTTTTCCAGGTAATCTTCAATTTCTTTGCCGCTCACCACAGAAAGCCGTCCGATGGGCGTCACCGGGATGGGGCTGGAAACAGTGGCCGAACTAAGCAGGTTGTCCGAAGCGGGGTTACCAAACGTAGGGACAATATTCAATTTATCGATGATCGGATCCGTAATATGTGTGCGGTACTCATAGTACGTCATTCCACGTCCGATAAGAAATACATTTTTAAGCGATCCCGAAAAGGTTGCCCGGGCAAACCGTATAAAATTGCGCACTGAAAGGGGATGCTTTTTGATACCAAATGCAAACTGATCCACCAGTTCATCGATATCCGCCACAATCACATTATATCCGCCGCCTGCAGTTGACTGGCGGTAAGCTTTATAGTCATTTACCGGGTTATTGCCAGCGGATCCTACATAAAGAGAAGGATGGCTAATGATCATATAATTACCCTGATTAGCCGCCAGGGAGTAATTGATAAATGTTTTTGTAGTAAGCGAACTAACGGTTGATACATTAGCAGCTTCTGCATTTACGAGTACCAGGTCACGCGCCGCGCCTGAACCAGGCAAGGCAAACAATATTGATCCGGGTGTGGTAGTAATATCTGCCACATAACGTTCTCCCAGGGCCATGTCATATAAAACAGGCGGCGTGCTGCCGTAATCGAATTCTTTAATGGCCAGGAAATAGCCGGCGGCTTTGGCCGGCAGTGTGAATTTGAAATTTTTAAGATTCCCAAACTTGAATTCGCGCGGATAAGTTATTTCATAATAGGATATCACCATCCGGTCTGTGCTGATGGGTGAGCCATTGGTAAATTGTACAATAGCGGTACCACTTTGAATAGTGGTAGCAGGAAAGGTGGCTGTTGTATGCAGGTCATTAAAATAATCCATTACCACATCCTTCACCACAGAGCCATTCACAGCGGCTTTTATAGTACGGGGATTCAATGCATTACCGACTACACCAAATCTCAACGTCGCATCCGGACCGCTGGGATATACAGAAAGGCCTGTAAGTGCAGTTGACAATGGACCAGCTGGGTATATGTCACCACTTGCCCAGAATTCTCCTTTATCATAAGAAGAAGAATACAGGTATTCTCTCAGATCAACAGCAAATCCGAAGTTGATCCTGTTCTTAAAATAACTGCCCGCTGTATACATCAGATAGGGCTCTTGGGGAGGTACAGGCCCCCCCACATTGTTGACTACATCCTGGTACCTGAAACCTGATTGATCATTATTTACGCTCAGGAAATAAACAGCCGTATCTGAATTCAGGTTAATTTTATCTGAATGCTGATAGGCGGGATCCCGGTACATGGGTTTATCTGCTTTCCCATCATTGGGTTGGGCCCAAAATTCCAAATAACCATTTGCCGGCAATACACCGCTGGCCACAGAAGGGTAAAAAGGCACCTTTACTCCATTGCGCCACAATTCAAAGTTCTGCACCTGTGTGCCGCCAATGCCCGCTGCATCCAGGCTTGCTTTGGAAATACGTAATAAACCTTCAGTAGCTACTTTGAATTTATAATAAGTCTGATTGAACTTTATCCATTCGTTGTTATATGACTGGGCAGCTACGGACAAAGCTGCCAGCATGAACAACAGAGTAAAAATTCGCTTCATAGTATGATGTTTCAAGGTTTTCTTCAGGGATTATGACTGATTACTTTTTTTGTTTTTTCCTTAGATCCAGTTTCAACGAAAAAACATGCGTATATAACGGATTAGATTGATTAGCCAGATTGGTAAATGCATAGTCGATCTGCACATCGGATATTTTGAATCCTGCACCTACGCTGGGTTGATAGATCCAGATCTTTTTTTGGTTGGTGATATCATCATCGTCAAGTCCTTTCTGAAGGTTATTAACACCTCCTCTTACAAAGAAGACGTCTTTCCACGCAAGCTCCAACCCGATCTTGGGATCTACACTCACTACATCTGATCCCCATACGGTATTGCGCTTGCCATCGAAGGTAAGGTCTACATTCGCCTCAGCCAGTAAACCCAGGGTGCGGCTGATCTTAAAATTATAAGCACCCCCTAGAATCAGTCTGGGAGCGGTAAGTTCTGTTGATTTGACGGGTATCTCATTTTTGGTAAGAAAGAACACTTCTCTTTCGCGCTCATTGAGGTTAAATGTCCAGGCATTAAAAGTGGTAGTTACATCCCTCACAGTAGCACCCAGTTGCAACCGTTTGCTTTTGTATTGCAAACCGAGGTCGAAACCGAATCCCCAACCGGTAGCAAAATCTCCTGCTTTACGATGGATCACTTTAGCATTGACTCCGAAGCTTAAGCTTTTTTCGGGATCACGCAATTTTATAGGTTGTGCAAAAGATAAGAGGAAGGCATAATCGGCAGAAGAAAAACTGGTAATGTTGTTGTAATTGATAGTACCATCGGCTTCTACCAGGAAGATGGTATTCGGGATATCATCCACCGCGAAGCGAAGGAGCGACAAAGCCAATACCCTTTTGTTATCCTTCAGCGGGATCGCCAGGCTGCCATAATCGTATTTGCCGATACCTGCAAAATATTCAGCATGCATCAGATTCAGCTGAGGCTGGTCCTTAACATGTACCAGACCCGCCGGATTCCAATAACCAGCCGTACCATCATGCACACTGGCCACCTGGGCACTCCCCATTGCAAGACCGCGGGCGCCTGCACCAATATTCAAAAACTCATTGGAATATTTGCGAAATTGAGCATAGGAACTTTGTTGTGATAATAGGACTATCACAAGGGTTACGACAACACATGAAGCTCTCTTCATTGATCCAATTTTCGGAATAAGCAATTTCATTTACAAAGGTTATTTCATTATGATATTGGCTGCACGTACCCTGAGACAGTTGGGCCGATCGCTGAAAATGAGCCATTTCAGGCCACCGGAACCTAACTAAGACTAACGATTTTTATGACGAAAATATTGCTTCTGCCCGGGTAAACCTGCTGTAATCCTTACATTTGCACAATTCATTGATTTACCTTGCAATGAGGCCATAACGCCTAATTAAATACGCTATTGGGGCCTGAACAGTTTGGATATTCTTTTTTTTATTCAGCTTTACCATTAGCTACTCAATGTCAAAGATATATATATTATGAACCTAATAGAAGAATTACGGTGGAGGGGCATGCTCGCAGACATTATGCCCGGCACCGAAGAGCAATTGAAAAAGGAAATGACCACGGCTTATATTGGCTTTGACCCTACGGCCGATAGTCTCCATATTGGTAGCCTGGTACCTATTCTGTTACTGGTACACCTCCAAAAAGCTGGTCATAAGCCCATTGCACTGGTAGGAGGCGCCACCGGCATGATCGGTGATCCTTCCATGAAAAGTGAAGAGCGTAACCTGTTGAGTGAAGAGCAGTTACAGGTAAATGTAGAGGGAATCCGGAATCAACTGTCGAAGTTCCTGGATTTTGACCCGGCAAAACCCAATGCTGCCGAAATGACCAATAACTACGATTGGTTTAAAGAGATCTCCTTTATCCATTTTCTGCGGGATGTAGGTAAACACCTCACAGTCAATTACATGATGGCCAAAGACAGTGTGAAGAAACGCATTGAGGGCGATACAGGCATCAGCTATACAGAGTTTGCTTACCAGCTGATGCAGGGATATGATTTTTACTGGCTGTATACCCATAAGAACTGTAAGCTCCAGATGGGCGGAAGCGACCAATGGGGCAATATCACCACCGGTACCGAGCTGGTACGCCGGAAGGCTGGCGGAGAAGCTTTTGCTTTTACCTGCCCGCTGATCACCAAGGCCGATGGCACTAAATTCGGCAAAACAGAGAAAGGCAATGTTTGGCTGGATGCCAGCAAAACTACCCCCTACCAATTTTACCAATTCTGGCTGAATGCAAATGATGTGGACGCAGAAAAGTGGATCAAGATATTTACCTTCCTAACACCAGAAGTGGTGGATGGATTGATCAGCAAACACCAGGAAAATGCCGGAGCACGGGAATTGCAAAAGGCCCTCGCCAGGGAAGTAACTGTGTTTGTTCATGGAGAACAGGGATTGGCATCAGCACTGGAAACGACAGAAAAAGCTTTTGCCAACCAGAATGCCCCGGCAGAATCCTTAAGCCTGGAAGACCTGGAAGGAATGGATGGCCTTGAAAAATTTGAATTCCCTATTGATAAGATCAATTCCGGCGTAGATGTAGTCACCTTCCTGGCCGAAGCAGGCATCTTTCCCAGTAAAGGAGAAGCCCGTAAAACCATTCAGGGTGGGGGAGTAAGCATTAACCGCAAAAAGGTTGATGATATTCAGCTCACCATAGAAAACAGCCAGTTATTACATGGGCAATACTTGCTGGTACAAAAAGGCAAAAAGAATAAATACCTGGTCAAGGTCAACTAGGTCTGATGAATAAATAGTATTGATGAAGGGATGATCTGTTGATCATCCCTTTTGTTATTTTATACCCCAACCAATGTATCCATTCTTTCGTCTTATCCGTTATAACCATGAAAATCGCTTCAGGTATGAGATCCTATTGCTTTGCCCTGTTAATGACCGTATGCTGCCATGCAGCCCGGTCGCAGCAAACAACAGATACCCTGCTGGTGCGCTTTGATTTTAACCAGGCTACGCTCACCAAACCGGCTACCGCTACGCTGGATAGCTTTTTACAGCTCAATCCACTGGCTATCATCACCCGGATCTCCCTGGCAGGCCATTGTGACTTTGTAGGCTCCCATCATTACAATGATTCCCTGTCACAGGAAAGGGTAAGGACCACCAGGGCATACCT
The DNA here is from genome assembly GCF_003555545.1 of Paraflavitalea soli. Lineage (GTDB taxonomy): Bacteria > Bacteroidota > Bacteroidia > Chitinophagales > Chitinophagaceae > Paraflavitalea > Paraflavitalea soli. Next base: position 4,383,378 of record NZ_CP032157.1, read on the forward strand.
GGAGGGCAAAGGATGTTCCCCTGCCCTGTTTGGCCAGGAAGCCGGACTGGGAAAACGTCAACCGCTGGAACTTACCACCACTGATGCAGCCAGGGCTACAAACCGGCGGGTAGAACTGATCTTTGGTAAACAGGCGCCGGTTAAGGCTACAGTGCCTCCCAGAGAAGCGCAAGTGGTGCCAGTGGCATCTGCTGCATCATCCCGTTTATCAGACATGATCAAAGACAGTTCCGTGAAAGTGGGCAGCAAGCTGGTGTTGCCCAATATGAACTTTGAACCCGGCAGGCATTTTTTATTATCTGGCTCCTTTGGCATTTTACGGGAACTGTACAGGGTGATGAAAGACAACCCTACCCTCCAAATTGAGATACATGGTCATGTTTGTTGTATGTCGGGTGGGGTTGATGGTCCCGATGTAGATACCGGCGCTCCGGATCTGTCGGTACAACGGGCAAAAGCTATCTACGATTACCTGGTAAGTGCCGGCATTGCAGCTCAGCGCATGCAATACAAGGGATTTGGAAGCAGCCAGAAGCTGTTCCCTGAAGAACGTACGTCCCTGGAAGAAACCAAAAACCGCCGGGTTGAGATCAAGATTATTAGTAAGTAATATTAAAATCCTCCTTTCGCAAACTTTTCAATGGCCTGAACCAATACGTCGAGGTTTTTAGTGGTCGTATAGACATTGGGAGTTACCCGCACCCCTTTAAGGTTCTCCCAATCTACAGTGGTAATATGTATTTTATAATTACTCAACAGGAAATTCTCCAGTTCACCGGGCTTTTTGCCTTCCACGTTTACCAGTCCAATGGCGCAACCAAATCCTTGTTTCATAGAGGTGCCCAGTTGCACTTTAGGAATATCTTTTACGCGGCTCATCCAATAGTTCTTCAGGTAAAACAGGCGCTGCTCTTTGCGCTGCCCGCCAATCATATCATAAAACTCGATGGCTTTACCAATCGCCTGCTCAATAAAGAAAGGGCGGGTTCCCATGTTCTCAAACTTGCGAATATCTTCACTTTTGGGGTCTGGGGCAGCAAACAGCGGATAGAGATTTTTGATCTTTTCTTTCTTCACGTACAAAAGCCCGCTTCCTATACAAGCGCTCAGCCATTTATGCAGGCTGGTACCGAAATAATCGGCGCCCAGCTCGGGGATCGTATATGGAAAATGCGCAAAGCTGTGTGCTCCGTCCACCACTACTTCTATTCCTTTTTGGTGGGCTACATCAGCAATCTTACGCACGGGTAAGATCTGGCCATTCCAGTTAGCAACATGCGTTAAATGAACCACCTTGGTTTTGGCAGTAAATGCTTTGGTATAAACGCTCGTCATTGCTTCATTGTCTTCGCTTGGCAGTTCGGGTGTTACCCATACCAGCTTGATGCCATCGCGCAATTCACGCTGTTTCCAGGCATTCATCATATTGGGATAATCGTACTTGCTCAATACTACTTCATCGCCTGCTTTTAGCGGCAATCCAAAAATGACTGTTTCCAGGGCTTCCGATGCATTGCGGTGAATAGCTATTTCCTCCGGGGAGCAGCCGGCCAGTAATGCCAGGTTCTTACGCAAGGGCTCCCTACCCTGGTCAAGGATACGCCACATATAGTAACTGGGCGCTTCATTGCTCAGGTCGTGGTAACGCTTCATGGCATCCTGTACCGTTTTGGGAGAAGGTGATACCCCGCCATTATTCAGGTTGATCAATGAGGGAGAAACGGTGTAGGATTGCTGCACATAATACCAGAAATCCTCTTCTCCTGCCAACTGATCGGGGGGAATACTGGCTGCCTGTTGCAATGCATGATCAAGATTCCGGCTCCAGGCAGGCTGTGTAATAGCTGCCAATAAGCCGGTAGCAGAAAAAATTCCTGTTTTATTAAGGAAGGAGCGACGGGTATAGGGATTCATGTGCCTTGGTTTATCGGAAAATTAAACAATAATTCCCCTTCAATTGTGCACTTTATGACCTGTGGCAAAGAATGTTATGGAAGTAAATGATTTTTCTTAAAAACCATTTGGCGCAAATGATTGGAACACCTATTTTTGCACTCCCAATTGAGAAATTGGCAAGGCTGCCCGATAGTATAATGGTAGTACAACTGATTTTGGTTCAGTTTGTCTAGGTTCGAATCCTGGTCGGGCAACAAAAAGGCCACAACTTATAAAGTTGCGGCCTTTTTTCTTTTCTGGTGGTTACAGGTTAGCCCAGATGGTGTACACCTTTATTTTGAATTCATAGGTAATGAGTGAATTTGTTTCGCCGGTGGCTTGTACAATAATTTCACTGTTGCTGCTGGTGATGGAATAATCGGCAGAAGACAATCCACTGCCTAAATACTCCGTAGGCTCCACAGTTGACAAGGTGCCGGCATTGATCAGCCATCCGGCATCTACCAGGAAACCTCTTTTCTTTTTCCCTTCCAATGAGCTGTTTCCCCTGTCCAGTATGCCATTGCATACTACTTCCAACCGGTATTTGTACCCTGGTTTTGTGGGCAGGGCAAAGGCAGTTACCGGGTTGGCATCGGTTGTACTTATCTGCACCGTGTACTCCTCCACTAAGTCGTCCACCGCTGCTGCTGTAGTAAGCTGGGTATACATACTATCCATCAACCACTGGTATTTGGCCAGCCATTCCCGTTTGGATTTGATGGACCGGATGGTTTTGGAGGGTTCGCTGAACCGGCCGGCTGTTCCACTTAAAGAATTGCCGAATGTGTAGGAATCACCGGAAACAGATTGGGCCCGGATAAGGATTGTTGTAAAAAGCATCATCACTAATAAAAGGATCTTTTGCATGGCTAAGGTGTTTTTGTTATTTTTTAATGTAGACATTTCCATTTTTTTACGCCCAAAGGGCAATTTTCTCCGATAATGTTTGTTATTTTGTTTGACGGGAAGCAAAGATAATGGAGATTTCTCCATAAAACAAGCTCCTTCATTTGGATATTTTTCCACATTATCATTATCATATGGCGACAAATCCTATCAATCAATTGGTTGTCAAATTGTACGAAAAGCTGGCAAAGGAAAATCTTAAGGTGCCTGATTTTTCAAGGATAACGGGAATTCCCAAGGACCGGATCTATAAATGGAAGCAGGAAGGAACCAGTCCCAAAGCTGAGGATGAAGCCACGATCAAGGCATTTCTATATGGAGATGCAGCAGATTCTCCAACATTTATTACCGATAACAGATTGGAGGAACAGAAAACTCCATATTTACTATCCAGGCGCAAGCAGAAAAGTCAGCCTGATCTGGAGAATGATGGCATTGTGTATGTACCCATACCCGCTCAGGCGGGCTATTCCAACCGATACCATGACCCTTTATACCTTGATAATTTAGAAAAGACAAGCCTTCCGGGATTCCCTTACAAAGGAGAGCGGTACAGGGTATTTGATGTAAAGGGCGATAGCATGGAGCCTACCTACAAAGAAGGTTACCACCTCGTATGCGAACGCATAGAACAGGATCAGTGGTACCAGATCGCCAATTGGTATATCTATGTGGTAGTGCTGGAAAATGACATCCTCGTAAAGCGCCTGTATAAAAAGGATGCAGAAACCTTTATCGCCATCAGTGACAACGAAGAGTTTTACCCCCAGTTTGTGATCCTGGTGAAAGATGTAAAGGAGCTTTGGCTGGTAAAAAGAAAGATTGACTGGGAAATGGCGCCCCCTAAAAAGTTTGAAATAAAATTATAGTACCCTTACACCCAAACCGGGTTGGCCGGTGAGCGACATATACCCATCCTTCACGGTAAAACCGCCACTCACTATATCGCGCGCCAGGTCAAAACTACCATCCAGATCGAGGTAGCGGGTAGCAGGCGAAGCCAATGCCGCATGCAGTGCCGCACTGATGCTCACGATGCTTTCATCATTACATCCCCACATGAGCTCAATGCCCGCATGCCGGGCAATGGTAGCAATCTCCCTGGCAGGCTGTATGCCACCACACTTCATCAGCTTAATGTTGTAAATACCACAGGCCGCAGGTCCGTCAGCCAGTTGAAATGCATTGGCCGGACTGACCAGTGATTCATCTGCTGCAACCAATTTTTTGATCTCAGGTGGTAGTTGCTTCATTTCTTCAATCGCATTAGCCGGCATCGGTTGTTCGATCAGTTCCAGGGAAAGGGACAATGTTTTTCTGTAAAACTTCAACAGCTCGTTTGCAGTATAACCCTGGTTGGCATCAACGCGGATCACAATGGCATCACCAAATGCTTCCCGCAGCTTCACCAGGCGTTCCACATCATCTTCAGCCGAATGGCCCAGCTTCACTTTAATGATACGGAAACCCCGATCAATATACTCTCGGGCTTCGGCCAGGGTATCTACCACATTCCTGATGCCGATAGTAATGGAGGTAGGCAATCCTGCCGCCGCCTGTCCCAGGAAGCTAACCAGTGGTACACCCAGCCAGCAGGTAAACGCATCATGCAAAGCAATATCCAACGCTGCTGCAGCACCAGCTTCCTGGCGGAATAGTTGATGCACCTGTTGAAGCAGGGAATAAAATTCCCGGATATCCTTTCCCTGAAAGGGTGCCAGTAGCTCCGGTTGCAGGGCCCGTAAGGTATCGGCAGTATCGCTTCCCACCACATACTTGCTGGGATTGGCGGTACCCAGGCCTATGATCCCATTTTCCAATTCAACTTTCACCACTACATTCTCCACCGCCGTTACTGTCTTATAGGCGATGGTGTAGGGCCTTATTAGTTGAAGGTCTTCGCAACTGGCTACAATGGACCTGATCTTCATGAATGCCTGATTAATGATACGTTTATTGAATGGTAATCTATATCATGCTGCGTATAACTGGCAATAGCTCGTCAACACCTTCCTGCAGCGGCAGCAATACCGGGATACCGAGTTGTTGTTCATATTGCCGCTGGTACTGGTAGGCTTCCTGCTCCGTACACCCATTGGTATTAATAGCCACGGCGATCACTTCACTGCCATACATTTTTACGAGGGCTATTTCATCTTCTATAGAAGGGATCTTACCCCAGGCAGGTATATTGCTGAAAAAGGTTGTTTTCGGTGAAAATATCAGGATCGTTTTACGTGCATTGCCCGATACCAGGTACTCTGAACCACAAGGACCTGTTGGATTACGCAGCCCAGATTGCCCTTCCAGGAAAATTATCTCTGGATCGGTCTCCTTATAACAGGTATAGATAGCATGCTCCAACTCTCCTGCCACAAAATCATTGATGGTAGTATCCAATACAAATCCATATTTGCCGTCCTGCATCCACCCTGTTTGTCCGGTAAACACCATTTGAGCATTGATATCATTGGCCCGGCAGCTTTCTCTGAGCATCCGGGTAGTGGTACGCTTGCCAAGGTTTGTTTCCAATCCCAATACGGCCACGATGGGACACTTAACTTCATAAATACGGCCTGTCCAGAAATGCAATTCATTCCTGTCCTTTGGCTTCCTGATATCCGTAATGGTAGCACCATGTATATTGGCCAATGATACCATTTCCGGAATATCGGTAAGAAAATCATGCAACCCATTGATCACCGATATCCTGTTGCTGAGACTGGCTTCCAATACCTGCCTCAACTCACGGGGAAGCTTACCACCTTTTGGAGCAATACCGATAATGCTATAGTCGATGGGCTCCGGACTTTTCTGTATAGCTTCTTCCAGACTGGCCCATACTGGTATGTCTCTGGTACGCCCGTCAATTACTGCTCCGGCATCTTTACCGGCATGGGTGGCATCGATAACACCCATGATGCGATATTTATCTGAACCACGGATCAATCCATGGGCTGTTTTGGCGCTTTTATCGGATAACAAACCATTTGTAATGATGACCGCATTGTTCTTCATATCGTAACTTTTTCTACCTGTTTAGTCAGAGATTTAAAATTAAGTGTAGCGCGGATAGTAAAAAAAGGTTTCGGCATATTGTTGACAGTATTTTGGCAAGCAGGTGACTGGCTTGCGTATATCTGCGGCTCCGCCATCGCTTTGGTAGTTGTATTACCTGGCACAACTGCCAAAACCAGCTAAATAATAATTTTTTACCCCATTTCTGTTAACCCTGGCGCAACGTTTGCGTCTAATGAACTGTCACCATCCCAGCCGGAAGCCATGGCTTCTACTCCACCCTCAGGTCTGGCGCCGGTGACATAGCTGTACAAGCAGCATGTACGAATCGAGAATGCACACACCTTCCATTTAAGATTCCCACAGGATTTCTATTAGCTTATTGATACACCCGCCGTATCATAAGTATTTATTCATAGTGATAAAACAGTCATCCTGTTGATTCACTGGAGGCGTATCTGTATGGCTGCTCCATATGGATGGCTCACTAATGTATAGACCATGCGTAAACAACAGCCCTTATATCACCCCGCGGGAGGTTATCATGCGATCTGCCTGCCCGGTCATAAACGTGCCTGGCCTGGGCCTAAATACACATTACCTTTCAGGAACATCTCTGGGAAGCAAGCCCTTTTATGTCTTATCCTGATCATGACTGCTTTTGGGGCGGGGTCTTCTACCTCTCATAATGGCATATTGATACAGAATAACGAAGCGATGTGCACCGGTGCTTCAGTTACTATTGCAAAGCAGCAGACTCCTTTTTCGTTTGAATATTCAGGTCTCTTCCACCTTAAGGTAGTCATTAACACCGATGGATTTTTGATCAGCGGTATTGATATAATTACCTCAGCACAACAACCAACAGATAATTCACTTAGTTTAATTAAACACACACGATGAGTAGTAGTAACAATCAGGTATTTTATTCAAGACTGGCATTGGCTTTATTATTAACAGGATATGTCATCCTGTATGGTTGTGGAAAAAATCCGGCCAATCCTGGCCCCAACCCGGCACCGCCCACACCCAACAATATGATCATGGAAATTACCTCATTCGCTCCGGCGAAAGGTATGCCCGGTGGAGAGGTGATCATTGAGGGAAAGAACTTTAAGGATAATATCTCACAGAACACGGTAACCTTCAACGGTACCCCTGCTAATGCGCTTATAACTGGCGCCACTACTACGCAATTAACTGTAAGGATACCCCAGGATGCCACCACGGGTAAGATCATTGTAAAAACCGGTAACCAGGTAGATACATCGGCTACAGATTTTATAGTAGACCGGGACATGATCTCTGTATCGGGCTTTTCGCCGGCATCCGGACCTATCGGCACACTGGTCACCATTACGGGTATCAATTTCACCATCAATACCAGGATAAAATTCAACAACATTGAATGCCAGCCCACCACCCGTACCAATACTTCGTTGACTTTTACTATTCCTGTCAATACGAGCCTCACCAGTCATAAGATCGAAGTGATCTCCGGAGCATATACGGAGCTAACCCATGAATTGTTCACTGTTACACAAACCGGCCCCATTGCACACTGGGAGGACAAGACCGTTAGGCTCGTTACCCCGGAAACCCTGCTGTTTAACGGTGGCGTATCATTTGTACATAAGAATAAAATTTACTGGGGGTTCACAGCCTTGTTTAACGGAGACGCCGAAGCATCGTATGTAATGTATGATCCGGCCAATCACAATGCCGGATGGGCAGTACTGGCCCATCCGCCTACTCAGATGGCTAAACAAAACCTATTCCGTCCCACCGCAGTAGTGCATAATGACCGCGTATTTTTTGGCACCGGCATCAACCAGTCAACCTCCAACAAAAGCTGGTGGGAGTATCATCCGGAAACCAATACGGCTACACAACTCACCGATTATCCGGAGGGCACGGCAGGCGCTATCTCCTTTACTTTGAATAATAAGATCTATACAGGCTTTGGCGGCACCAGAACCATCCTGTATGAATTTAACCCGGCAGCCAACAACAACAAGGGAAGCTGGGTACAAGCTACAAACGCGCCCTTTAGTGAATTAAATAGTGGCAGTACCGTAGTATTGGGAAATGAGGTCTATTTCGGAAGAGCACTTCCTGCACAACTGCAAACCCGTAATGCTTTCTACAAATTTGTAGAAGGCGCCGGGATAACAAGGGTAACAGATATGCCGCAGGACCTCCCCTCACAAACTACCGCCTCCTTTACTATTGGCAACAAGGGATATTTTGTCATCAACAAAAACGTGTGGGAGTATACACCGGATGCAGCCGGTGGTTCCTGGCGTGCTGTGATCGGTGGAGACGGGCAGCCAGCCATCAAACATGTAGCCATGGTCACGGTCAATGGCATGCCTGTAGTGTATGGATGGACGGAAGGCGGCCATATCCATGAATTTAAATTTTGATCGGGACGGGGTTTCACAACAGGTTGCTTCCAGCAATGGGAGCAGCCTTTTCTTATGCCGTTGCTTTCAACTCTCTTCTGTAATCTGAAGGGCTCATGCCCTTGTATTTTTTGAACATGCGGTTCAAGTGGCTTTCGTCGGTAAAGCCGAGTTCAAAGGCAATCTCATTCATGCGCAGATCGCTGTAGCGCAGGCGTATTTCCACCAGTTTCAGCCGGTAGTTGGTAATGTATTGCTGTAAGCTCTCGCCGGTATGGGTTTTGAAATACTCACTGATATAGCCGGGCGAAAGGCTGAATTGGCTGGCGATCAACTCGGCCTTTAGTTTATCAGGACTGTAAATATGTTGATGAATATAATGTACCATGTCAAGAGATGTGCTGCTTACTCCCTTTTTCTGCAGCTTTGCCGGTACAGTAAAAGTAACGTTGCGCGCAACAACGGTGATCAGGGTATTGATGATCTGCTGAACCAGCTCCAGGTGATAGGCCTGCTGGTTTACCTGTTCGCGGATGATCGCTTCCACCAGCGATCTTACCAATTGCTTATCGCTCCTGTTCTTCAGTATGCAACCCGGCAGGTGATTGTTGTTCTCGAAAATGAATTCCAGCTTTTGTATCCACTCCTTGTGCTGCGCCTGCAGATAGATATTATTGAAACGGATAAAGAAGAATTTGGTCGTGGTCTTAACTTTAAAAGAGTGACAATCCTGCGGCATTAGCAGGAACATTTGATCGGGCTTGTATTCAAACTTATTGTCATTGATGCATTGCATGCCGGTGCCATCCAAAATAAACACCAGTTCAAAGAAATTGTGCATATGTGCAGATACAGGACATTCGTCCATTTCCTGGTATTCTACCTCAAAGGGCTGGTATAGATTTCTTCTTTCCACACTGGCAAAAGTACAGCCATTTCCCATAATTGTACAACAAATGGTCCATGGCCGGTTGCGACCTTTGAGGTATCAAAACAAGAAATATGAAAGCTATTGTATTACAAGACTTTGGAGGAACAGAAAACCTGATCTTTAAAGATATCCCAACGCCTTCCATAAAGGACGACGAGGTGTTGATCCAATCAAAGGCACTCAGTATCAATCCTGTAGATATAAAAACCCGTTCAGGCAAAGGTATGGCTGGCCGGATCAAGGACCTGATGCCAGTTGTACTTGGCTGGGACGTATCGGGTATTGTAGTGGAGACTGGTAAAAACGTAACCCGGTTCAAAACAGGTGATGAAGTTTTTGGTATGGTCAATTTCCCCGGGCTTGGCAATGCCTATGCTGAATTTGTAGCAGCACCTGCCAGCCACCTGGCATTGAAACCGGCCAATATTACCCATGAAGCTGCGGCAGCCGCTACGCTGGCGGCCTTAACAGCCTGGCAGGCGTTGGTTACCGAGGCCAAAGTGCAGCCCGGCCAGCGGGTGTTGATACAGGCAGCAGCCGGTGGTGTAGGGCATTTTGCCGTGCAGATAGCTAAATACCTCGGCGCCTATGTGGTGGGTACTTCATCTGCTGCCAATAAAGCCTTTGTGTTGGGTCTTGGAGCCGATGAGCATATTGACTATCATACACAGCCATTGGATGCTGCCGGTAAGGATCATGACTTTGTATTGGACCCCATCAGCGGCGATAATATTGAGCGCAGCTTTGAAGTGATGAAAAAAGGTGGCATTGCGCTTTCCATTGTATCGGCATTTGCTGATCTGGTCAAAGAAAAAGCAGCAGCAAAGGGTATTAACGGATATTTCTTTATGGTATCAACCAACGAAAAGGATATACAGTCCATCGCCGATCTGCTGGCAAAAGGCATCACCCAACCGTATGTATCAAAAATATTCCCCTTCGAAGAGATGGCGGCAGCTCACGAAGCACTCGCAACGGGCAGAACGTTGGGCAAGATTATTGTGACCGTATAACCCTTTAAAAATACTTTCATACTATGATCAACAACACACTCACTTTCTTACTGCTGCGGCTGGGCATCGGGCTCAGCCTGTTTGGCCACGGACTGGTGCGCCTGCCCAAACTACGGGGCTTCAGTAAATGGATGACCGGCAACTTTGCTCATTCCATGCTACCCCAGACGTTGGTATTGCCGTTTAGTTATGCATTGCCGATCACTGAATTCGGGATCGGGTTATTGCTGATCACCGGGTTGTTTACCAGGGGAGCGTTGATCGCCGGCAGCATAGTGATGCTCCTGCTTATTTTCGGATCCTGCCTGATCGAAGAATGGAGCGCCCTGCCCTCCCAATTGATACACTTACTTTTTCTGGCTGGCCTGTTATCTTTTATTCACCTGAACAGTTTTGCAGCTGATCAACTTTTCAATAAAAAATAATGTCAACCGCAAGGAGAACTTTTATTAAACAAAGCAGTATGGCCGCCGCCGCACTGATCAATCCACTTAATATGCTCACAGCACAATCAACTTCCTCCCAATCATTGTTGGCCACGCATTGGGCAGATGGTTCACAACTGGTGATCTCCATTTCTATGCAATTTGAAGCAGGTGGACAACCCGATAATGCAGAAAGTCCTTTTCCACAAAACATGCAGCAGGGGTACAAGGACCTGCCCGCAGCTACCTGGTACCAATACGGCTATAAGGAGGGTATTCCACGCATGCTTGATCTGTGGGACCAACACAATATCAAAGTAACCTCCCATATGGTAGGAGCTGCTGTGTTGAAAAATACAGCATTGGCCAAAGAGATCGTGCAGCGTGGACATGAAGCCGCAGCGCATGGAATGAATTGGCAATCACAATACAACCTATCCTACGCAGAAGAAAAGAAATTTATTCAGGATGGTGTAGAGGCTGTGAAAAAAGTGACTGGTCAAACACCTGTTGGCTACAATGCCAACTGGCTAAGAAGAGGAGAAAATACCCTGAAGATCCTGCAGGAACTGGGATTTCTGTATCATATAGATGACCTGAGCCGCGATGAACCTTTTATTACTACCGTCAATAGCCAGCCTTTTGTGGTTGTTCCCTACACCCTCCGCTGCAATGATATTGTACTGATAGAAGGTAAGCATTTTTCTGCCGACCAATTCTTGCAGCAGCTAAAGCTGGAATTCACGCAACTCTATGCTGAATCGGCCCGCAAGCGCAGGATGATGTCGGTAAGCTTTCATGACCGCATCGGCGGTACTCCACAAATGGTACAGGCTGCCAGAGAATTTATTGAATTTGCCCGCAAACAAAAAGGTGTTGTTTTTAAACGTAAGGATGAAATCGCTGCCATGGCGCTGGCCGATAAGACCATCCTGGTAGATTGATGGAAGACTGATTCTTGAAAAGGTTTATGGCAACGGCTGACTGGCTGTCTTCCTGTATGCAGGGAATTGCTTTTCCAGTATGGGCGCCAGTTCAGCGGTCAGCAGGGTAGCTACTTTTTCAGCACCGGCATTGGTAAAGTGGGAGGCATCATAAAAGTAAAGGCTGTTCTTGGGCATAAGGTGAGCCAGGTCAAGGACTGGAATTTGCTTTTCCCTGCCCAGCACACGCACTACCTCATTGTATTGTTCCAGCATGGTCCACAACAATTTGCCATTGAGCCCAGGCTCCAGGGAAAATAGTTCCAGGTCGGCGCCTGTTAAAGTATCTTTTCCTGCTCCAAATTGATTGGGTTGGGTGATCAATACCGGCAGGATATTGTTTGCCCTGCAGGTATCCACCAATTGCAATAACCTGCTCCTGTAAGCTGTTAAATAGGGTTCCTGCTCCTTCAATCGCTTATTGATCACCGAATCGGGCAGCTCTACCAATTTATCATTGTTCAGCACTACCATGTGGTGGGAAGGATTGTTGAATTTTTGGGTACGCCATCCCCGGGAGAGATTTAAGAGCAGGTTCAGCACCTCGCTGTTTTCAAAAACATAATGTTTGAAGTCAGACCAGCCGCCCCTGGTATTGAGATTGTCGTGGAATGAAGGCTGGCTGGTTTCTACATCATTGATACCCGTGAGAAACAATACAACAGATGGCCTCAATTTCTTGACGTGATCGTTCAGCATAATAAGATGCCCATAGGTGGAATGTCCGTCCATCCCGGCATTATTCAGCCACACATTGTTCAGAGAATCCGCCAGCTTTTGGCCCAGCAAAAAAGACCAGGTACGTTGATCATCCAGAAAACGGCACTCTGTAGTGCTCCCCCCAATCGTAATTATGCTCAGGTGCTTTTTTCCGTCTACCGGCCATCCGGGTCCCCGGAAGCCCAATCCATTCCTGTCGTTGGTGATGATGCTATCCAGCTTGGGATTGATATCATTGGTGATCGTTTGGTGCCTGTTGACGGGAAGTATGATCTTATCTCCCTTCAGTCGCAGGTGAAAAGGGTTGTAGAGGCGGAGAATGATTTCCAGCAAGATAAAAACGATCACCAAAAGATATATCCAGTATAAAAGTATTCTGACAGGCTTGCTGGCAATCATTTTTTTGCCCTTCATGCATACAGGTTTGTACAAAACTATCGTTTATTTCCAGGCAAAATGCGACGCCCGGGCCTAAATCATTGTCTGTTAAAGACTGGCGGGCAAGTTTGTGTATAGAGACTTTTTGTTATTCCGAAGGAATTCGTAAGTTGTAGCGCCAAACTCTAATCGGGCGATTTACTTGAATGAACAGGAACTAATACAACTTCTCCGGCAGGGTGATGAGCTGGCTTTCAAAACATTGGTAGAAAGTTACCAGGATATGGTGTTTAATACCGCCCTAGGTGTGGTGCAGAACGACTCTGATGCTGAAGATGTAGCACAGGAGGTCTTTATCCAGGTATATAAATCGATCGACCAGTTTAAAGGAGATGCCCGCCTATCCACCTGGATATACCGTATTACCACCACCAAAGCTTTGGACCATATCCGGAGCAAGAAGCGGAAAAAAAGGTTTGCCTTCCTGACCAGCTTGTTTGGGGCCGATAATGAGTTGTTGCATGACCCGGTTGACTTTTATCATCCGGGAGTGGCGTTGGACAGGAAACAGCAGGCGGCCCTGTTGTTCAAAGCGATCGAACAGCTGCCTGAGAACCAAAAAACGGCATTTACCTTACATAAAACAGAAGAACTTAGTTATCAGGAAATTGCAGATGTAATGTCACTTTCCGTATCGGCAGTGGAATCCTTACTTTTCCGGGCACGGCAAAACCTGCGGAAAATACTGGAAAAACATTTGCAGCAAGGGGGCTGATATTCGCAGGTTTTACTATCTGATAACGTCAAATAATATAGTTTACATAAATTACAAGATCATGTCAACCAAGCCGAACAATCCACAAGGGATCGATGAGGTGCTCAACAGCCTGGAGGGGATCCAACGGGCCAAGGCGCCCGCGTTCTTTTATACCCGTCTCCGGGGCCGGATGGAGCGGGAATTGGAAAATACAGGTGGCCCGATCGTACGCTTCCTTACCAGGCCTGCACTGGCATTGAGCCTGGCAGCTATTGTCCTCATTCTGAATACCACAGCCATTATGGAAATGTGGCACCAGGAGAAAACCGCACCAGTTGAAAACACACAACAACAACTTTTGGCATCCGATTATGCAATGGGCACCTACCCCGTATATGATGAAACCCCTGTAGCACCATGACGAAATTTCCAAGGCAGAAATGGTTACTGGTTTTAGTAGCTATCTTATTGGTAACCAACATCATCACATTGTCCATCTATTGGTCAATGAAGACTCCTGACCATCCCAAACAAGGTCAGGGCCAGGGTGATGGCGATCGCCAGCGGAGAATGGGTCAATTTATGGTCAATGAACTGAAGTTAGATAAAGATCAGGAAGTCGTTTATTGGAAATTAAGAGACTCCATGCTTAGCCGGCAAAAGCCCCTCATGGACTCCATTCGTAATACCAAAAAGAGATTCTTCGACCTGCTAAAGGATCCCAGTCCAACAGATTCCATATTGCAGGAAAAAGCTGATGAAATAGGTATACTTCAAAAGCAGCTGGACCTGATCACCTTCCAGCATTTCCAACAAGTACGCGCCCTTTGCAATCCGGACCAGGTATTAAAATTCGATACGGTCGTGAAAGAGATCGTCAACCGGATGACTGGTGCCTGGCGCAATCCCGGCAAACAGGGTACTCCCAAAGATTCGGCAGCGGTTAAAAAATAAGCTCCCGACCAGTTACAGCTCCTTTTCTCCCAAATACCGGATATTCCATAGTTACCACAAACAGGGTATTGTACACTCCTGGGGTTGGGTGTTACTTTGCAGGTAAACACCCGTAAAACAACTTTTATGAAAAAGACATGCTTGCTGGCGCTTTTAACAGGCGTACTGGCCACCACCACAATAGCCCAGGATTGTAAAAGTTATTATTACCTGCAGAATAATAAGACCATTGAGATGACCATGTACGACAAGAAAGGTGATGACAATGGCAAACAGATCTATACCGTGTCGGATGTACAGCAAAGTGGCGGAGCGCTTACAGCCTCCCTAAACTCCGAGATGTTCAATAAAAAAGGAAAATCACTGGCCAAAGGCAAAGGCACCATCCAATGCAAAGGCGGCGCCATGATGGTCGATATGAAAATGTCATTGCCCGCTGCCCAACAGGAGCAGTTTGCCAGTACAGATGCCAAAGCCGATAATATCTATATGGAATATCCTTCCTCCATGAAGGAGGGCGATCAGTTGAAAGATGCTACGATGAACCTCGAGATCAATACCAATGGTATGAAGCAATCCGTGATCATGATCGTCAACGAGCGTAAGGTTGAGGGCAAAGAATCAGTGACTACAACTGCCGGTACCTGGGAGTGCTATAAAATATCGTATAAGAGCAAGATGACTATCAAGACCATGGGTATTGGCATACCGGTCAATATAGAAGGGACTGAATGGTTTGCACCCGGGTTTGGCATCGTTAAAACACAAAGCAAACATGGCGGCACTGCTATCACAGCAATCAAATAACCAACAACTTTGGCGGGCACAGCGCCGCTCTACAAGTCAGGAGCCTGTACAATATACTTTGAATAGGCTCTTTTTGTATAATATTGGTAATGACGTGAATCGTAACGGGTACCACAAAACAGGGAATGAATGAAGCCATTCAGTTCTACCTGTTGCGTGTGGAATATTTTCCGGTCGGGATTGATCTTAAGGAAGAATTGTATGCGTTCATCACTGCTTTTGTAAACGATCAGGCTGTCATTGCGAACCTCCTTCAACGCAAAGGTTGAAGACAGATCCTCCAACATACGGTGACTACGGTACCATGTACCGCCTGTGGCAGATACCAACGGCTTTCCATTGTACAAAGCTACACTGTCATTATAGGCAAATACATTTAAACAGGCGGTCTTATTGTGCTGCAACCAGGTGATCAGTTTGCCGGTGTAGCTGGAGTCATATCCATAGTTACTGTCCAGGAAACTGATACGCTGTATATCAGAAGGAATGTTATCCACGCCATCCAGGTAACTGAAGATGAACCGCCCGCCCCCACTATGCCCATTAAGGTAAACGTTCTTGTGCCTGGCAGGGATCAAGCTTATTACGGTATCAGTAATATGTTGTACCAATTCTTTGTAATTGCTGTGTAGCGTTTTCCATTGGGGCCAGCTTTTTTGGGTACTCTCCAGGTAGGCTACTACCACCTGGTGTTTTTTCCAGGCTTTCCTGACAAAGCGTGTTTGCGCCCTGATATGTTGTATATCGTAATGCCAGTCATCTCCTGCTACCAGCTTTTTGCCCATTGTTTGCGCAGTAGTATTACCATTGGGCAAAGCGAAGAATACAATGGTGGTAGACCGGTCCTTATTTATGACACGAGGAAGATCGATAGTCACTTTCACATCTGTGCCTACACCAAAAGAAAGGATACGTCCGGGTTGCTGCGCACAAACCGCAAGGCTAAGGTAAATGCCAATAATAGTTATTAGAATGTATTTAGACATTTTATGCATTCAGTCCTTCCCCTTATCAACTGGTCAACCTTTAACCCTTCTTCCCTTTCTCCAGTATTTGCCAGAATTGTTCCACCCTGGCCGTCCAGGTATTGGTGGCTGCCACCTGCATACGGGCCTGCTTGCGCGCTTCGTTGTTTTCTGCTATCGCCTTATCAATAGTTTGCAGAAATTCCTCATGGCTGTCTACCACATAGGCTACTTCCCGGAAGGTATAAATATCTTCTGAAAAGTGGGTAGCAATGATTGGCTTGCCGGCTGCCAGGTATTCATTGATCTTGAGGGGATAAATGCTTTTGGTAAGTGTATTCTTTTTGAAAGGAATGATCACACAATCAAAGTACTGTAAGTAATTGGGCAGTTCTGTAATCTTACGTGGCCCGGCAAAGACCACATTGGGCATTTTATTGAGGCCAACTTCTTTGTGTTCTTCTCCCTGAATAGGACCAACCAGGAATAGTATTTTGTCTTGATGGTGCTCTGCGATCTTCTTCAGCAATTCAAAGTCAGAGCGATATTCAATGCTGCCGGTATAACCAATAATTGGCTTTTTAATAGGCTGCAACTCTACGGGCTTAGGCAGGATTTCAACAGCAGCCTTCTTAAAGATATCAATGTCGGCTGCGTTAGGATGGAAATAAGTATTGGGTGAGAATGCACTCTTCAGCCTGGTGAGCTCTTTGGAGGTACATAATGTAAAGTCAAAATTGCGGATGATCTCTTCTTCCAGTTGGGAACCGTGCCGGTTGGAGTAGGCAACCTGGGAAATATCGTCCATCGACTGGTAAATGCTATATACAGGTTTTATATCAGCCGGCAGGCTGCGTACAAAATAAGGATCAAAGAAGTTCACATAGATAAAATCCTTTACCTGGTAGTCTTTGATGAGCTGCCGGATCACTTTCAGTACGATCTTATCATTCATCTTAGCCAGGCTATTGTACAAAGCGCCTGGCGGCAGAAAGTTGACCGGAATGGTAAGCCTGGGCGTTACTACGGTAATATTAGAAGGCAGGGAAGGCGGATTGGTATAGATATCCTTGCCTTTCAGCAAAGCGGGTTTACGGGATTGTATTTGTGCCGTATTGCGCATGCCTGCATAATCTTTCCAGGAGAAAGGATGTTCCACATAAAATACCCGGTTGTTCTTGGCAAACTCGATGGCCAGCGCCAGCGCCGGAGACGAGATGGTGGAGTCCCATCTTGATAAGGTAAAGCAGATTATATCGCAATGTCTGTTCATAATATGAATCTAATCAGAGGTGACACCTCTCTCTGTAATTTCCTATTGCAAGCGTTGCAGGCAACGCTGCAGGCTGTCCTTCCATGCCGGGATCGCCAATTGATAGGTAGTTTGTATTTTATGCGTATCCAACAATGAAAAAGAAGGCCTTTTGGCAGGCGTAGGATATTGGACAGTAGGAATTGGATTCACGGAGCAGGCACTGCCGGTGAGCTCTTTGATTGCCACCGCAAAATCATACCAGCTAATGCGACCCTGGTTGCTGTAATGATAAATACCAGGAGTCCATTGAAGTTGTGTGTTCTGAGTTCCAGGTACAGAGCCTTGCGTCGTGGCCCCTGACTCCTGACTCCCGCCCCCCGACCCACGGCTCACGATCTCCAGCATCGCCTTCGCCAGGTCTTCCGCGTAGGTGGGCGCACCCACCTGGTCGCTCACCACATTGATGGCCGGGCGCTCTTTCATCAGGCGCAACATGGTTTTCACGAAGTTGTTACCATGTTCCGAATATACCCAGGCTGTGCGAATGATCATCGCATCAGCATTGTACAGCAGGCACAGCGCTTCTCCCCGCAACTTGGAAACCCCGTAAA
This sequence comes from Paraflavitalea soli, assembly GCF_003555545.1. Classification (GTDB taxonomy): domain Bacteria; phylum Bacteroidota; class Bacteroidia; order Chitinophagales; family Chitinophagaceae; genus Paraflavitalea; species Paraflavitalea soli. The sequence goes on from NZ_CP032157.1 coordinate 4,401,444, forward strand.
CATTAACAGGGTTCGTACGGGTGTCTTCTTTATAAGGTTCCGGTGAAGTACCGTCAAAAACGTAATCGGTAGAGATGTGGATGAATTTAGTGCCATACCTGGCGCAAGCTGATGCCAGCACGCCTACCGCATCTCCATTGACCAGGAAAGCGGTTTCCTTATCCGTCTCCGCTTTATCTACAGCAGTATAGGCTGCTGCATTGATACAATAAGCCGGCCTTACTACATCAAAATACTGGCTTACCAGTTCAAACCGGTGTATGGGCAGCTCATCTTTTGTAAGAAAAACAAAGTCGAAGGCAGGATAAGCGGCAGATAAAGTCCTGAGTGACATACCCACCTGTCCATTAGCACCCGTAACCAATATTGTAGGCTTTGCCATAAGTATGATTAACCTTCAAACACAAAATTGTTTTTACACTCAGCCAGCCCGGGCAGTTTGATATCCTTATCAGATACAATGGCCTTATCCGGCGCTATTTTCCAATCTATCTGCAAGGCCGGATCATTGTAAATGATCCCTCCTTCACTTTCCTTGTTGTAGAAGGAATCGCACTTATACAATACCTCGGCCGTTTCACTCAACACAGAAAATCCATGGGCAAAACCCTGTGGTATGTATAACTGCCTTCTGTTTGCGGCTGATAATTCTACTGCATAAACTTTACCATATGTGGGAGAACCTTTGCGGATGTCTACCGCCACATCCAGTATTACACCACTCAGCACACGTACCAGTTTGGTTTGTGCATGCGGGTCCAGCTGATAATGCAATCCCCTGATCACACCATAGCTGGAACAGGACTGATTGTCTTGCACAAACCGGGTAGTTATTCCCTGTTGGGCATAGGTTTTCTCGTTATAAGATTCATAGAAATATCCACGGCTATCTTCAAATACAAGGGGATCAAAGATCATTAACCCCGAAAATCCTGTCTCGGTAAAAGGCATGTGAAATGATATTATCTTTTTGCGTATTGCTCAGTATAGTAATGCTGGTAATCCCCGGAAGTAACATGTTTTATCCAATCTTCATGTTGCAGGTACCAATCTACCGTTTTTTCCAGTCCTTCTTCAAATTGCAGGGAAGGTGTCCAACCCAGCTCTTTGTTCAGTTTACTGGCATCAATGGCATAACGCAGATCGTGTCCTGGCCTGTCTGTTACATAAGTGATCAGTTTGGCCGACTCACCTGCAGCACGGCCCAGTTTCTTATCCATGATATTGCACAGCAGATGTACCAGGTCAATATTTTTCCATTCATTAAAGCCGCCGATATTGTATTTCTCACCTGCCTTACCCTTGTGGAAAATGGTGTCGATAGCGCGGGCATGGTCTTCTACATACAACCAGTCACGCACATTCTCTCCTTTACCATATACCGGCAATGGCTTGTTGTTCTTGATATTGTTGATCATGAGCGGTATCAGCTTCTCAGGAAAATGGTGTGAGCCGTAATTATTGGAACAATTGCTCATGATCACCGGCAATCCATAAGTATGATGATACGCCATTACAAAATGGTCGGAAGAAGCTTTAGACGCTGAATAAGGCGAGCGGGGGTCATAAGGAGTTTCTTCAGTAAAGAAACCGGTTTCACCCAATGAACCATACACTTCATCGGTAGATACATGGTAAAACAATTTACCGCCCATATCCCCTTTCCAGTACTGCCTGCAGATATTCAGCAGCGTTACCGTACCCAGTACATTGGTACGCACAAAAGCCAGCGGGTCTATAATGGAACGGTCCACATGGCTTTCAGCAGCCAGGTGGATGATGCCATCGAACTTATATTGTTCAAATAACTCAGTGATCCTTTTCTCATCATTAATATCCCCCTTTTCAAAAATGTAATTGGGTTTATCCTTTACATCTTCCAGGTTTTCCAGGTTGCCTGCATAAGTAAGGGCATCCAGGTTTACAATACGGTATTGAGGGTAGTTGTTTACAAACAACCGTACCACATGCGAGCCGATAAAACCGGCGCCGCCTGTGATCATAAAGGTTTTAGTATAATTAGCCATTATAAACTCCAGTATTTTCTGCTCGTGATGGTATGTTTATAGATTCCTTTCAGATCGGCAATCAATGCGTGTTCCCTTGTCATGGCTGCAAAATCAGCATCGCTCAGGGTGGTATAAGGTTTATGCGGAACAGTAACGATCACTGCATCATAATCCCTGGCAGGCGTTTTCACCAAATGCAATCCATATTCTTCATACACTTCTTCATTTTCTGCATAAGGATCTTCCACATCTACCTGGATATTGAAAGCCAGCAATTCCTTTACCGTATCTACTATTTTTGAATTGCGGATATCGCTCACATTCTCTTTGAAGGTAACCCCTTTCACCAGTACTTTAGGATCATTGGAATTACGCAATACGTGGGTAATGATCTTGCGCGCCACATATTTGGCCATGTCATCGTTGATATACCGGCTGGCCGTGATCACTTTCGACTCATAGCCCAGAGAAGCTGCTTTGTACGTGAGGTAATAAGGATCTACGCCAATACAATGCCCGCCTACCAGACCCGGTTGAAAACGCAGGAAATTCCATTTGGAGCCTGCCGCTTCAATCACCTCATAAGTATTGACACCCATGCGATCGAAGATCAGCGACAACTCATTCATCAGCGCAATGTTCAGGTCGCGCTGCGTATTTTCTACGATCTTGGAAGCCTCGGCTACCTTAATGGTAGAAGCGCGGTGTACGCCTGCATCTACTACCAGTTCATAGGTCCTGGCTATTTCATCCAGGGCTTCCTGGTCACTGCCTGACACCACTTTGACCACAGTACGCAGGGTATGTTTCTTATCTCCCGGGTTAATACGTTCGGGTGAATAGCCCAGCTTGAAATCAACACCCATTTTTAAGCCGGAGACCTTCTCCAGCACAGGCAAACAATCCTCTTCCGTACAGCCCGGATAGGTGGTGGATTCATACACCACATAATCGCCTTTCTTCAACACCTTGCCCACCGTTTCAGAGGCACTGAGCAAGGGTTTCAGGTCGGGTACATTGTACTTGTCTACCGGCGTAGGTACGGCCACTATAAAGAAATTGGCCTGCTTCAATGCTTCCAGGCTATCGGTAAAAACAATATTCGTACCCTTAAACTCTTCGGCAGTCACTTCCTTACTGGGATCTATGCCCTGTTGCATCAACTCCACCCGTTTTGCATTGATATCAAAACCGATGACGGAAATTTTGCGGGCAAACTCCAATGCTATCGGCAGGCCCACATAGCCCAAACCAATAACAGCTAACCTTGCTTTCTGATCAACTAATTCCTGGTACATGTCCGAATATTAATTAGCCCGACAGATACTGGCTACCCAACCTGTCGGACCTGTTTAAAACAAGTCGGGCCCGCTATGCGGGCCAGACCATCTATCAGTTTTACCGGCTGACAAATTCTTTCGGCTGTTTGAACCATTCCTCCGGCTTCAGGGACTTGAAGTACTCGTAAGTGATCTTCAAACCTTCTTTCCGGCCTACTTTCGGTGTCCAGCCCAGTATTTCTTTAGCACGGGTAATATCCGGTTTACGTTGTTTGGGGTCGTCTACAGGCAAGGGTTTATATACGATCTCCTGTTTGGTGCCGGTAAGAGCAATGATCTCTTCAGCAAATTCTTTGAGGGAGATCTCATCGGGGTTACCTACATTGACGGGTTGGTGATAATCGCTCATCAACAAGCGGTAAATGCCTTCTACCAGGTCGTCTACATAACAGAAGCTTCTTGTTTGAGAACCATCACCAAATACAGTGAGGTCTTCTCCACGCAAAGCCTGGCCAATAAAGGCTGGCAAAGCACGGCCGTCGTTGAGGCGCATGCGCGGGCCATAGGTATTAAAGATGCGGATGATACGTGTTTCCAGACCATGGAAGGTATGGTAAGCCATGGTCATCGCTTCCTGGAAGCGCTTGGCTTCATCATATACACCACGGGGGCCTACAGGGTTTACATTACCCCAGTATTCTTCATTTTGTGGGTGCACCATCGGATCACCATAGATCTCGGAAGTGGAGGCTACCAGTATCCTGGCGCCTTTGGCCCTTGCCAGTCCCAGACAGTTGTGCGTACCCAAAGAACCCACTTTCAGTGTTTGAATAGGTATTTTCAGGTAATCGATCGGACTGGCCGGTGAAGCGAAGTGCAGGATATAATCCAGGTTGCCCGGCACATGAATAAAGGTAGATACGTCGTGGTTATAGAACTCAAACTGTTCCAGTTTGAATAAATGCTCAATATTCTTCAGGTCGCCGGTGATCAGGTTGTCCATGCCAATAACATGGAAACCTTCTTTGATGAAACGGTCACTTAAATGTGAACCCAGGAATCCGGCTGCTCCGGTAATAAGTACTCTCTTTCTTGCCATGGTTGGTGTTGTTTGTAAGGAGTGTTTACAGGAAATTATTTCTGTCCGGGAACGGCTACAGCCCTTCCTACACTCTCATAATAGAATCCTAACTCTTTCACTGCACTGCCTTCAAAAAGGTTACGGCCATCAAAGATCACTTTGTTCTTCAGGGCGGTTACCATTTTCAGGAAGTTGGGCGTGCGAAACTCATTCCACTCGGTGGCAATGATCAACGCATCAGCACCTTCCAGGCAATCATACTGGTTCTCAGCATATTCTACCTTATCTCCAATAACACCTTTTACATTGGGCATCGCTTCCGGGTCAAACACACTCAGGGTAGCGCCTGCTGCCGTCAGTTCGTCGATCATGTATAAAGCCGGCGCTTCCCGGATATCATCCGTATTGGGTTTGAAGGCCAATCCCCATAAAGCAAATTTCTTGCCTTTCAGGTCGTCCTTGAAGTATTTTTTGATCTTGGGCATCAGGTGCAATTTCTGACGCTCGTTCACATCCATTACGGCATTCAATATCTGGAAGTCATAACTTACTTCTTTGGATGATTTTACCAGGGCCTGTACGTCTTTGGGGAAACAGCTACCGCCGTAACCAATACCAGGAAACAGGAACCGTTTGCCGATACGCTCATCACTACCTATACCACGGCGCACCATATCCACATCAGCACCCAGGCGTTCGCACAACTGGGCAATCTCATTCATGAAAGAGATCTTGGTAGCCAGGAATGAATTGGCGGCATATTTGCTCAGCTCGGCAGAGCGTACATCCATATTGATGATCGGGTTACCGGAACGAACGAAAGGATTGTACAATTCGCTCATTACTTTTTTAGCCCTTTCAGAAGAAGCGCCGATCACTACCCGGTCGGGCTTCATGAAGTCTTCCACAGCCACCCCTTCCCGTAAAAACTCGGGATTGGATACTACGTCAAACTCACCTTTATAGTTTTTAGACACAGCCGCATGCACTTTTTCAGCAGTACCTACCGGCACGGTGCTCTTATCTACAATTACTTTATAATCTTTGAGGATCTTTCCCAGGTGATCGGCAACGCCCAATATGTATTTCAGATCGGCAGAACCGTCTTCGCCGGGAGGCGTAGGCAGGGCGAGGAAAATGATCGCAGCATCTTTGATACCTTCTTCCAGGCTGGTTGTGAACCGCAGACGTTCTTCTTTCAAATTACGCAGGAACAGCTTCTCCAGGCCGGGCTCATAAATAGTGATCTGACCGTTTGAAAGCTTTTCCACTTTCGATTTGTCGATGTCTACACAGGTAACATCATTTCCTGTTTCAGCGAAACAGGTTCCGGTCACCAATCCAACGTAACCGGTGCCAACAACAGCAATTTTCATATTGAAACGTTTTTGTTAGGGTTCAACAAAGCCTTTATCTGTCAGGCTAAGGTTTATGAATGTTTATTAATAAATTCCAACACATTGCTGGTAATGAAAAGGAGTTGTTCTTCGTCCAGTTCCGTATGCATTGGCAACGAGATCACTCTTTCCGTAAGCCAGTCGGTGGTTTCGAGGATATAGGATGAACCGCCGAATGCTTCAAACATTTGTTGACGATGGGCGGGTACAGGATAATAGATCATGGAAGGGATACCCTTATCAGCCAGATACTGATTCAATCCATCACGATCAACACCTTCAAGCAGGAGGGTATACTGATGAAACACATGGTCGCTATAAGATGCCCGTGCAGGGGTGGTGATCTTAGGATGATTGGCAAAAGCCTTATCATAATAATCAGCCGCAGCCTGACGCGCTGCAATATAGGTATCCAATAATGGCAATTTCACATTCAACACAGCAGCCTGAATCGAATCGAGGCGACTGTTGCAACCAACCACTTCATGGTAGTAACGTTTACTCTGTCCATGATTGGCAATCATTTTCATCTGGCTGGCTAACGCGTCATCGTTGGTGAATATTGCACCACCGTCTCCATAACATCCCAGGTTTTTGGATGGGAAGAAGGAAGTAGCCCCTATCGTGCCAATGGTACCTGCTTTTTTTACTGTACCATCTTTGAACTTCACGGCACTGCCGATAGCCTGTGCGGTATCTTCGATCACATACAGACCATGCCGGCTGGCTATCTCCATGATAGCTTCCATATCGGCACTTTGTCCGTACAGGTGTACCGGCACAATCGCTTTGGTTTTGGGTGTAATAGCTTTCTCTATAGCAGCGGGATCGATGCAAAAAGTTTTGGGATCAACCTCCACAAAAACCGGTTTCAACTTCAGGAGGGCTACTACCTCCACTGTTGCGATATAGGTAAATGAGGGAGTGATTACCTCATCACCGGGCTGCAGCTTCAGCGCCATCATAGCTATCTGAAGTGCATCAGTACCATTGGCGCAGGGAATTACGTGTTTTGCCCCCAGGTACTTCGTTAAGCCGGCCGTAAAATCCGTGACTGCTTTACCATTTATAAAAGCTGCATTGTCAAGCACCTCCTGAATACCTGCATCCACGCCTTGCTTAATCTTTGCATACTGCTGCTTTAAATCCACCATTTGTATCGGCCGCATACTCAACGTTTTCTTTTGAAACGGGCACAAACCTACCACAAAAAACTGGTTTATGCAATGGGGGCATCGTAACTAACGCAGTCAATTGGGGATAAATACCATAGAAAAGCATATCCCTACGCTGGCTACCGCTTAAAACAGTTCGCATTTTACCCATTCCCCACCTTTTCGTCCCCTGCCCTTTTCAGTCCGTCAGGTTCCCGGCTGGCAGATATAATATAGTTATTTATTAAATATGAAAATGCCGTCCCTGTTCGCCCTATCTCTGGTTCGTACAATTTCCCTTTTACATAGTCTTTTTTTAGGGGTCAACAGGCGGTTGAATTCATGTTTTTGCCGGGGCATGTTATTAGATAAGCTGTAGATAAGCCGTATATAACCTGTATATAAGCCGTAGATAAGCTGTCCCTTAATAGAGACGGCTTATCTACGGTTTATAATTAATTTATTAGCAGGTTGAATATATATTATCAGTGTCTATGATAACAAGTAGATACCATGTAGGTCCAATCCGTTCTTAATTTGCCGGCATTTTCTTTGGGATAATCTTGTATTTCAATTATTTATGGATTTACAGGCCAATCTTTCCTGCCCCGGAAGTGATAACTTCCTGTAGTTTTCCCGACTTTTGCGGCATAATAATTTAATAACCCGTGCACCTGTTCTTCTATACTATTTTTTGCCGCCTCTACCTGTTGGGAATACGCGTTGTAGCGCTCTGGAACCCTAAAGCCAAGTTGTGGTTGAATGGAAGAAAGGGATTGCTGGGAAGAATACAGTCGGCAGTCGGTCCCGCCAAGGGGCGGGAGCAGTCGGCAATATTGGCTCCAAACCCGGGTCCAACAGTCTCTCCTAACAGCGGCGAAGCAAAAGACTCACCACTCACCACTCACCACTCACCACTCGTGTGGATGCATTGCGCTTCGCTGGGCGAATTTGAGCAGGGCCGGCCTGTACTGGAAGCCTTGCGGGACAAATACCCAGGTATTAAAATACTCTTAACCTTCTTTTCTCCTTCCGGTTATGAAGTGCGTAAAAACTACGGAGGGGCCGATTTTGTGTTTTACCTGCCCATGGATTCAAAAGCCAATGCCCGTCGATTCCTGGATATCGTGCAGCCCGACCTGGTGATCTGGATAAAATATGAGTATTGGTATCATTACCTCACCGCCTTAAAAAAACGGAAGATCCCCACGCTGCTGGTATCTGGTATCTTCAGGCCCGATCAACCTTTTTTCAAGTGGTACGGCCGCCTGCATCAATATATATTAGAGAGCTTTACGCACCTGTTTGTGCAAACACCAGCTTCCAAAGACCTGCTGGCCGGCATTGGCTTTACCAACAATGTGACCGTCAATGGAGATACCCGCTTCGACCGGGTAGCTGCTATCGTAGAGAAGTTTGTACCGCTGCCCGCCATCGAAGCATTTTGCGGAAAGTATCCTACTGTAGTTGCCGGCAGTACCTGGCCGGAAGACGAAGAAGAACTGGACCATTATGCCAATACCCATCCGGATATGCGGTTTATTATAGCGCCACATGAGATCCATGAAAGTCACCTCAAGGAGATCGAAAAGCTATTTAAGCACACCATCCGATATTCTGTATTGCAAAAGCGTGTTCCGGGCACAGTAAGCCGGGAGCAACAGCATACCAATACGCTCATCATCGACAATATCGGCATGCTGTCGAGGTTGTATAAATATGCCACCATTACTTATATCGGCGGTGGATTTGGAGATGATGGGGTACACAATGTGCTGGAGGCGGCGGTATACCGCAAACCCGTCGTATTTGGGCCGGTATATGAGAAGTACATAGAAGCGGCGGAACTGGTAGATGAAGGGGGCGCTTTCCCTATTAAAACGGCCCTCGAGCTGGAAAAAGTGCTGAATGACTTACTGGCTGATGAGTCGGCTTACAAAAAAGTCTGCCAACAGGCAGGCCAATATGTTCATAGTAAAACGGGAGCAACAGATGCCGTGTTGCAGTTTATTCAGGAAAACCGTCTTTTAACGAGTTGATAGAAATGGCGGGTGATCTCTTTTGAATCGTCCCATCCTAGTTTGATCTTCAGTTCCCTTTCTATCCAGTATTGTGCTTCGGGATAGATGCGGAAGCCATTGATGGTTTTTACACTGCGTTCATACATCACCTCATCGCCGCGGAACAGGTCATTGATAAACACAAAACGATCATTGATGCCAATGGCCTTTTTGAGGTCCCGAACGGGTGAATCGTTGAGGCGGTGTCCCACTTCTACCCTTTCTTCTTTTAACTTATCATTAAGAGATGCCTGGGCCGTTGCCATGGTCTCATTAAGCTCTTTGGCTGAAGTTTGGTGCGCCAGGGTGGGTATTTCTACCAGTGGGTTGAATTGTAATCCTGCTTGTACAGCAGCTGCAGGCGCATGGGTGCCATTGCCATTCCTGGCGGGCTTTTCTTCCTGTTTCTCAACAGGTAACACGATCTCCTCAGCTACTTTTGCTTCCAATACCGGTGTTTCCACTACCACCGTATTGTACACTGTACGTGCAGCGGGCATTACCACTGCTACTTTGGAGGTGCCCTGTGCTGCCCGTGTGGCAGCGGACAACCGCATTAGCTCCGCCTCAATGAGTTGAGTGGTCACTAATAGTTGTTTATTATCGGCATTTTGTTCGAATTGTTCGTTTAATTTGCCGATCAATTGTTGTAATCGCTCCATAATAGATTAAGTGGGTACTTTATGGGTTAGTTATTGACTATAAAGTTAACAATTATTATACCTATTTCCGTTAACATGTTCATAGAACCAAATATATCAGGCGAACGACGTGGCTTTATTGAAGTGATCTGCGGCTCTATGTTTTCAGGCAAAACAGAAGAACTGATACGCCGGTTGAAGCGTGCGCGCATCGCCAACCTGAAAGTGGAAATATTTAAGCCACGGGTAGATGTACGCTACCATGAAACGGATATCGTATCGCACGATGAGAAAGCTATTCAATCAACTCCCATAGATAACTCCCAGATCATTTTATTGCTGGCCGGAGAGGTAGATGTAGTAGGTATTGATGAAGCCCAGTTCTTCGATGATCAGTTGCCCGATGTATGTGATCAGCTGGCATTAAAAGGCATCCGCGTTATTGTGGCCGGCCTGGATATGGACTATATGGGTAAACCCTTTGGGCAGATGCCCAACCTGCTGGCCAAGGCAGATTTCATTACCAAACTGCATGCGATCTGCGTGCGCTGTGGCAATATTGCCAACTACTCTTACCGCAAATCGCCGGATGCATCGCAGGTATTGCTGGGCGAAAAGGATCTGTACGAACCGCGGTGCAGAAAGTGTTATTACGAGAAGCTTTAAAAAGTAAATGGAATACCCCCTGAACTAATTATTTTCGCGCATCTCTACTTATGGCTGGTAAACAATTGAACCATATCTGGGCGCTGGTGAAAAAAGATTTCCTGTTGGAGATCAGACAGCAATATACCTTTTACGGCATCTTGTTGTATGTGGCGTCTACCATTTTTGTGCTCTACATGGCCATGGGCTCCGATCCGGAGGAAAAGGTGTGGAATGGCTTGTTTTGGATGATCCAGCTATTTATCTGCATCAATGCAGTGGCTAAAAGCTTCCTGGCCGAAAGCCGGGGGCGTATGCTGTATTTCTATACCATTGCCGGCGCCCGCGACTTTGTATTGTCCAAGCTCATCTTTAATGTTATACTCATGGTACTCATGACCCTGGTAAGCCTGTTGCTTTTCCAGCTGTTCATGGGCAACCCGGTTCATAACCCCTTAAAATTTGTAGGCATTGTATGCCTGGGCGGATGCAGCCTGAGCCTGGTATTCACCTTCCTGGCGGCCATTGCAGCCCGTGCGCAGCAAAGTGCCGCACTGATGGCTATTATGGGCTTTCCCCTCATCATTCCCCAGGTATTGCTGCTGATGCGCATTTCCAATACGGCCTTCTCGGATGTGATCCAGGCAGGGCTGCCGAGTCTCGTGCTGATGCTGGTGGGGCTGGATATTATGGTAATAGCCCTGGCGGTGATCTTATTCCCGTTTCTTTGGAAAGACTGATACTTTTCCCCTAATTTTGCCCCCTAATTCAGGTAGTTGGCAAGTCTCACCCCGATCCTTCAATCGCCAATATCTATCACCAATAGCCCGGAAATATATGCGCCAGTACTGGTGGAAAATACTTTGTATCGTTTTGTTGCTCTACACTTTCACGGCAGGCTTCTTAGTGAAAGTACCTGAAATAGGCAACCTTTATCAAACCATCCGCAACCTCTTTTTTCATGTGCCCATGTGGTTTGCCCAGTTGGTCCTCGTGACCATTTCACTGGTTTACTCCATCAGGTACCTGCGTGATCCCCAACCTAAATATGACCTGTATGCCTGGCAATATGCCCAAACGGGTACGGTACTGGGTGTGCTTGGCTTGCTAACGGGCATGATCTGGGCCAATTATACCTGGGGCACACCCTGGAACAATGATCCCAAGCAATTGGGCGTTGCGATCGCCTTATTGATCTACCTGGCCTACTTTGTACTACGTAATTCCATGACCGATCTTGATAAAAGAGGCCGTGTGGCGGCTGTTTATAACATATTTGCCTATTTTATCTATATACCCATGATCCTGATCCTGCCCCGCCTGGTAGAATCCCTGCACCCCGGCGGCAAAGGAGTAGAAGGCAATCCCGGACTGAACGGGCAGGACCTGGACCCTGAGATGCGCAAGGTATTCTGGCCGGCAGTAGTGGCCTGGACCCTGCTGGGCGTATGGATCACTACCCTTTACCTGCGAATGAAGACGCTGGAAGAGAAAAAACATTCTCATTAATGATACGCATGAAGAAATTACTAATTACCCTGTTTATCCTGCTACCGGCATTATGGGCCAGCGCCCAGGAAAATGGCACGAATCCCGACCAGGCTACCGGCTTAAGAGCAGATGGTAAAATTTATGTTGTACTGGCTGTAGCCATTACGATCCTGCTGGGACTGATCATCTATGTAATACGCCTGGACCGTAAGATATCGAAGCTGGAGAAAGGTCAATAGTGAAAAGATGATAGTCAATGGCCAGGTTAAAATGAATAAGCAGTCCCGATAATCTTCGGGATTGACCGTTTTTAAGCAATCCATTGAACTAAAAATATTTACGCTTGTTGCCAATAATAGTCAATCATTGATCGTTCAGCATTGCCAATGTATTGCCTGCTTCGCCCTAATTTGTCACACGACAGCGGGAATGGACGATAACCGATTCTGTGTTTAACGATTCACCATAAAAATTGCTAATCATGTCAGAGTACAGTTTTTTTGGCGCGGTGGAAAAGAGTTTTGATAAAGCCGCGCAGTTTACCAAGTGGGACCCCGGCGTCCTGGAACAGATCAAACAATGTAATGCCGTATACCGGATGCACTTCCCGGTGAAGATCGGTGAGAAGATCGAAGTGATCAAGGCTTACCGGGTACAACACTCCCACCACAAGCTGCCTTGTAAAGGAGGTATCCGTTTTGCCATGAGTGTAAACCTCGATGAGGTAATGGCCCTCGCCGCGCTGATGACCTACAAATGCGCTATTGTAAACGTTCCTTTTGCAGGCGCCAAAGGTGGTATCACCATCGACCCCAAGAAATACACACCGTATGAGCTGGAGAAGATAACACGCCGTTATACTTCCGAGCTGATCAAGAAAAACTTTATTGGCCCCGGCATTGACGTACCGGCACCTGACTATGGCACCGGAGAACGTGAGATGGCCTGGATCGTAGATACTTATGCCAGCATGCGTCCCGGCGAAATAGATGCCATGGGTTGTGTGACGGGCAAACCGGTAACACAAGGTGGTGTACGCGGCCGCCGCGAAGCTACCGGCCTGGGTGTATTCTATGGCCTGCGCGAAGTATTGAACATGAAAGACCAGATGGATAAGCTGGGCCTGAGTGTTGGTGTGGAAGGCAAGCGTGTAGTAGTACAAGGCCTGGGCAACGTGGGTTACCACTCTGCCAAATTCTTCCAGGAAGCCGGCGCCAAGATCGTTGGTCTGGCCGAATTTGAAGGTTCTATCTGGAACACAGATGGACTGGATGTAGATGCTGTTTTTGAGCACCGCAAAAAAACCGGCTCTATCCTCAATTTTAAAGATGGTACCAACTTTGCCAAGAATACCGATGCGCTGGAAATGGATTGTGATGTGCTGATCCCTGCCGCACTGGAAAATGTGATCAATGGCACCAATGCCCCCAATGTGAAAGCCAAGATCATTGGAGAAGCTGCCAACGGTCCTTTAACGCCGGAAGCGGATGAAAACTTTGCCAAACGTGGTATACTGGTAGTGCCCGACATGTACCTCAATGCAGGTGGTGTAACGGTCTCTTACTTTGAGTGGTTGAAAAACCTTAGCCACGTACGTTATGGCCGTATGGAAAAGCGCTTTACCGAAAACCTCAATACCCATATCCTGGGACAAATTGAAGGCCTCACTGGTAAGCAGGTCAACAACAAAGAACGTGAGTTCATCATGCACGGTCCCGATGAAGTAGACCTGGTACGCAGTGGACTGGAAGAAACCATGATCACTGCCACGCGCGAGATCATGGATGCCTGGAAAGCCAATCCCCAGGTACCGGACATGCGCACGGCCGCTTACTTAGTAGCCATCAATAAAGTGGCTACCAGCTATGCGGAACTGGGCATATTCCCATAGATCATATCCATCCCGAATACCGGGAATATCTAATAGCTTGATCCCATTCGCTTTATGGCGGATGGGATTTTTTTTGCCCGGCGCGGGAAAAAATAGGTTAGATTTAAGTAACCTTAAAACTGCTTTGTCAAATGGAAAAATCAAAACTTTACCCGCAAGCGTATTTTCCTGCCGAAAAGATAGAACACATTTTAAGCAAGGTGATCAACACGCAAAAAAATGACGAGCCTGCCAGCTTCTACTATCTTACCAGGGGCGACGAATCATACAGGTTCGATAATGAACGGGAGTACTTTGCAGAATACCGGAAAGAGCACGACAACTCATTCCTGAAAAGATCCTACAAGCAGTTGACCTTTAAGATCAGGTACGCTAAAAACAACTATACTGATATTACGGTGCAGGCTGCCACCAGCAACGAAATAGACAGCATATTTGACATATTTGAAAAGCTGTACCCTGGTTCAAAACAAAAACCTACGACCACTACGCCTTCCATTTTCGCCAATATTGACCCTAATACTTTTTAAATACACAGTACCTGTATCCTTACCTGCCCTTGTACCCGCAGGATCGTCTCTACATTGCGAATCCAACAAGCTGCTCACGCTGCCGGGGGAAGTATTTGAAAAAATATACAAAGACCAGGAGAAACGAAAGAAAAGAAATTAAAGTGTTAGCTTGTTGCCCAGTATGAAGACCTACCTATTCCTTTTAGTATCCCTTTGCACTCTACAGGCCATTGGTCAGCAAAAAACCGCCGCCGATTATGGCTTCAGGCATTTACAGTTCCTCTACCAGGGCGACACGGTTCACCTCCTCATCAAATCGAAAAAGGGAGAAGAACTGAAGCCCAAGCCCTTGTTCTTTTTTTGCCAGGGCAGCCAGCCTGTACCGCTGATCATAGACAGTAAAGAAGGCGTATATGGTACCTTTCCATTTAAGCCGGATAGCCTCGCAGCCTATTTCCACCTCGTTATTATCAGTAAGCCTGCTGTTCCATTGATCAAAGATGTGACTGAATTATCACCCGATTTTACCTATAAAGACAGTACAGGTTCCTATCCCAAAGCATACAGTGACCGGAATTACCTGGACTATTATGTAAACAGGAATATTGAAGTGATCAAATACCTGCATAGGCAACCATGGGTTTTGCGTTCGCCGCTAGTGGCAGCCGGTCACTCTGAGGGCGCTACTATTGTCGCTAAACTGGCTTCCACTTTCTCCCGCATCACACACCTTATCTATTCAGGTGGCAATCCCATGGGAAGGATCGTCTCCATTGTCGCCAATAGCCGGCGCTATGAAAACGACAGCACGCGTATGGCAGAACAGGATATAGAGAATTGGAAAGCGGTCGTTAACAACCCCAGCGCCAGTGACGCTACAAAAGGAGATCCGTATAAAACCACCTATGGCTTTTCTTTTCCACCTATCAACTACCTGCAAAAATTAACCATCCCTGTATTCGTTTCTTTCGGCACAAAAGACGTAGGAGCGCCATTTAATGATTACCTGCAGTTGGATATGATCCGGCAGCATAAAAATAACTTCACCTTCAAAGGCTATATAGGTACAGAACACAACTTCTTTGGTCTGAATGCGGATGGCACCACGAACTATAATGCATTCAACTGGGACAAGGTAGCAATGGACTGGTTGCATTGGTTACTTAGAACTAATGGTGCCCGTTAACAGACGGTTATGATGGCCATACAGGATATTCGGCGTAAATTCAGGATGTAGAACATCTTAAACTTTACAAAACTATCCGATATGGCAATAAAGGAAATTGACTCACTTATTACACAGGAAGATGACCAGTTAAAAAAATTACAGTGTATTGTAGAAGATACTATTAAAGAGGAAGAACTGATCAATGACAACCTGCTGCATCCACCTTCTGATATCCTGACCCCAGGCCAAAAGATATCAGACAAAGTAGCCCGCTTTGGTGGCAGTTGGAAGTTTATTATTTCCTTTACAATAATCCTTGTTGGATGGATACTTTACAATATACTCAGCCCGGAAAAAGAAAGCTTTGACCCCTATCCTTTCATCCTCCTGAACCTGGTATTATCATGCATCGCCGCCATGCAGGCACCTATCATCATGATGAGCCAGAACAGACAGGAAGAAAAAGACAGGAAGAGAGCAGAAAATGATTACCTGGTAAACCTGAAGGCAGAAATGGAAGTGAGGAGCCTCCAAAAGAATGTAGACCTGCTGTTACAGGAACAGATCAAAACCTTGTATGATATGCAGCACAAACAGTTAGAAATGCTCAAAGAAATTTGTGACAAACTGAACAAGAAAGGATCATGAGCCAGGAAAAGTCGCCCCATATACTCAACACCTCCTCCAACCTGCTGGGATTTTGCCTTATCGTATTGACCTCCATCAAAATATCGAAGACGGGCAGCGCCACGATCATTGACGATATTACGGGTATGGCAGCAATATTGCTCGTGATCAGCTGCATCCTGTCTTTTCTATCGATGCGGTCAAAGGAGGAAGTACGCTCAGAAAGGATGGAAAGCGCCGCCGACATCGTTTTCCTGGTAGCGCTGATCTTTATAGCGCTCACGATCATTCTGGTTTCCTTCAACCTGCTGGTATAAGTACCTCATTTGAGTGATTGGCACAGGCTAATAATTGGGCTATTTTAGAAGGCGCCATTATTTCCTCCATCAAACCAGTCACGATGTTGACAGAAGCCGAAAAGACGCATATTGAACTGCAGGAAAAGTACAGGGCCGAAGTAGCTACCAAATTCAAGTCGCCTGCCAAAATCAACCTCATAGAAACCACTACCAAGATATTGCAGGGGCTGGCCATTATTGTTGGTATCTGGGCTACCTGGCATGAATTCAAAAAATACAATGAAGAGAAAATAGGCAAGGTGGCAGAAGAGACCCGACAGGCCAACCGGGATTTCTCGAAAATGTTTTATGAAAAACAATTGGAATATTATGCTGAAGCGGTGGAAGTAACCGCTATGCTGGCCAATGAAGTGCGTGATAGCGAGGATTATAAAACTGCCCGCCAAAAATTCTATCGCCTGTACTGGGGCAAATTGTCATTGGTAGAAGATAAACGGGTAGAAGCAAGGATGGTACAATTCGAATTGCTGTTACAAAATTATGAAGGTAAACAAACACAGCAGGAGCGGGTATGGGATGGCTCGTCAAAAGCATGGATATCGCTGCGTATGGTAGATCAGAACGATATGCAATCAGCCTCCCTCCGGCTGGCACATGATGCCAGGATGCATACGATCAATACCTGGATCGACTCAGCGGACCGGGCTAATTACAATGCACTGCAATAACTTTTACGAAGCCGTCGGCAAAATGCATCTACCGGCTATCAAATCAGTGGGGCAGATGGTATAAAAATGCTAATTTCGAAGAGCAGAAGCATTGCCTATGTACCAGATCCGCCTCATTCCCAAAGAGGAACTCTACAGTATTATTCCATTCCTGCGCATTTTGAATGATGCCATTCCTGAAGATACGCTTCAGGAACGTTTGGCAGATATGATGCAACGCAATTATGAGTGCGCCGGGGTATATGATAGTGGCAGAATGATCGGTATTTGTGGCATGTGGATCCTCAATAAATACTACGTAGGCAAACATATTGAACCCGACAATGTGATGATATTGCCTGAATACCGCAATAAAGGAGTAGGCGAGGAAATGATGGACTGGGTATATGAATACGGCCGCTCACAAGGATGCATTGCTTCTGAACTCAACTGTTATGTAGTGAATGATAAAGGTATCCGGTTCTGGCTCAACCAGGGCTATAAGATCATTGGCTTTCACTGTCAAAAGAAATTACAATGAGCATTGATACTTCCCGCGTCTTTTTAAGACCTGTGCAGGTAACCTTCCTGGAAATGCATGAACAACCTGCCAACACCATCCCCATTGCTTTTAAGTTGGATTTTGAATTGCTGCCCAAGCCTATCTCCGTGAGTGATTATCGTAATTACTATTACGGCGTAGGTAAAGAATGGTATTGGCTCGACCGGATGGTGATGGAAGATCACCTGCTGCATGAAAAGATCAATGCGCCCAATGTAGATATTTTTGTATTGCACATAGAAGACCAGCCTGCAGGCTTTGCAGAGTTTGTACGGGAAAAGGACCATGTGGAAATACTCTATTTCGGCTTATTTCCCGCATTTATTGGCAAGGGATACGGACATTATTTCCTGCAAACAGTGATACAAAAAGCCTGGAGCTACCAGCCTAAACATATACAACTCAACACCTGCGCACTGGATCATCCCAATGCGCTTCCGATCTATAAAAAAGCAGGTTTCAAAGAAGTGAGGACCACCACGGAGGAACGCCGTATATTGAAATAATCAGAGTACCTCTTTGTAACGGTTGTACAGATAGGATACCAGCAGCAATATAACACCCAGGGTAATAAAGGAAACAGTTTTGGTAATGGTGCCGGCCTCTGCAAGGTCAAACACGAACAGCTTCAGAATAGTGATCACAAACAATACGATGGCAGCCAGCCTCAGGTATTTCTGTTTCCTGCGAATGCCATACACCACCAACCCGAGTGCAAATAAACCCCAGATGATACTAAGGCCTACCTTGAACTGGTCTTGCGCGCCGGTTATAGAAGTCCAGTTAATGTATTCATAGCTGATGATCCCCAATACGGTTAGATAGATCAATAAACGCCAGGCTTGTTGCATGACCGTCTCAACGATATACAGTTTTACTATCCGGCTGCCCATTGTTATGATCCAGACCAGCAAAGCAAGGATCGCATACCGGATCATCAGGGGCCAGGCGCCCGATGGGGCATCGCCATCTTTCGTGAAATAATTAATGTTCATTTCATTCAAAGTTGGCAAGGTAGCCAGCAGCAAATAGCCACACATCAAGGCTATACTTACCAACGAAGCGGTGGCCAGCCACCGGTTTTTGATCCAGCGCTGGTTGAGGAACAATACGGTAACACCAAATACTTCGGTATAGAGAAACAGCACGGCAGCCACCAATAACGCCCCTTCCTCTTCTATAGCTATTCCCGAACGGCTGGCAGGCCATTCACTTTGCAATTTCCATAAGCCGTCCCTTAGCTCCAGGAATGGAATATAATAGCTGGTCAGCAGCAGTAATACAGGCACTATATAATCGAAGAACGCATTGACACCCGTTCTGTTCTCCGGCAACACTTTCCATTTCTGCTGGCAGGTCATCCAGGTGATCACACCAAATGCCCCCATCACAAACAGACCAGTAAAGAAAACCATATTCCAGAAGGGCAACGCACGATCCGATGCATACAGCCAGTGTGTACGGTCCTGAATGAGGCTGGCAAAGGCAAGGATGACCAGGCCTATCGCCAGTTTTTCATAGAGCTCTGCCTGACGGCCACGGC
The DNA here is from genome assembly GCF_003555545.1 of Paraflavitalea soli. Lineage (GTDB taxonomy): Bacteria > Bacteroidota > Bacteroidia > Chitinophagales > Chitinophagaceae > Paraflavitalea > Paraflavitalea soli. The sequence continues at coordinate 4,420,511 of NZ_CP032157.1, forward strand.
CAATGGCAAACAACAATACAGTTTCTGCCGCCCATAGCAGGGTAACCCAGTTGCCATCCAGCTGCACAGGGATCGCAATGGTCAGGAAAACCACCACGAGGCCCAGCACTAAATAATACAATGCCTTATCGGCCAGTTTCAGCTTCCTGATGATGATGCTCACTGCCAGGTGTACCAGGGCATTGGCCAGGGTGAATATACCCGGCCAATAGCGGGTATTGGCATAATTATTCAACAGGTCGTATCCCAATCCATAAAAGATAAAAGCATTGGACAGAAGTAAGAACACGTCGCCGATATTGTATTGTTCTTTCCTGATGAGTTTGTAGGCCAGGAAAGTAGCGTAGAACAGGATATAAAAAGCAGCCAGGAAACCAAAGGCCAAAGGAAAATGCTCCCCATTGTATTCCGCTAAATACCATGCGCCATAAATGATCCAGGTGGCGATATAGGCCACGTAGAACAGGGACTTCCAGTATTTGTAGAATGACAAGACCAGTATCCCGGCATTAATGATCAGTATATAGGAGAACAGTATCTCAAAGCGGCCTGAATTATTACTTAGTAAAAAGGGAATAGCATAGGCGCCTACCTGGGCCAGGTGAGCGATCACTACCTGGTTGTACCAAACAGCCACATACACAATGGCGGCTGTAAACAACAACATCAGGCCAAAAGCCGCCAGTTGGGGCAGCATCGCATAAAAACTCCAGGCTATATAGGTAATGAAATACAATACGCATAGCCCTCCTCCCATCAACACGGAACTATAGGTCACATATTTCTTTTTCAGTTTCAGGGCTACAGCTATCAAGGCCAGTCCGCTTACATAGCCGTTTACGATGCGCACTACCGGACTTACGAGGTTGTGTTCAATGGCATATCGTGCACCAATGAAAATACCTACGATGGTAATCAGTATGCCCACCTTGCTGGCCAGGTTCTTACCGATAAACTCTTCGAAAGAGCGGGCGTTGCTACCGGTAGGTGTAGCAGATGGTGTTTTTTGTCGCTGGGTGGGTGAAGGCTCCACCGGCTTACGGGAGGGAGCAGTGACGGTTTCCTTATATTCGATCACCTTTTCAGCAATGGGTTGCTTTTCCTCAACAGGTTGTTTACTTACCTGCCTTTTCAGCTCATCCAACTCATTCATGAGGGCCAGGAGTTGTTTACCCAGGTGCGTTTGTTGCGCAGCCAGTTCGTTGATGTGACGGGTTAGTTCATCAATTTTTTCCTGTACTGTAGCCATAAAGGCGGGGTTGGTTACTTTAAAGAAAATACAAAAAGCGTTAAGAGAAATCTAATGTATGAATACCGGCAGTGTACCAATGGCTTGCAGCTGTTGCCCACGCTTTTCAAATCCCGCACAGTAGTGGCCGTTGGTAATGACCAGGAAAGGTACCGGCACCGCAATATTGTACCGAAGCACCTGCTGCAAAACGGATTCATCGAGATTGACCTCCATGGCCTTGCATTCCACCATCAGCCAGGGTTGGTGCTGCCGGTTGTACACGAGTACATCAAACCGCTTACGAAGCTCTCCCAATTTTAATTCCCTTTCAATGGCGATCAGGGAAGCAGGATAACCCATGGTTTGCACCAGGTATTGCAGGAAGTTTTGCCGCACCCACTCTTCGGGGGTCAAACGTATCCATAACCGGCGCAGCTCATCGAAGATGAGCTCTTTGCCTTCTTCTTCCCTGATACGGAACGGAAATGATGGATACTCAATGCGGATCATGGGCCAAATCTAATGCTAAGTACCGAAAAGGCGAAAGGAGATGTGAGCAGCGGTCCTGGTATATAAATTCCCCCTCATTTGAGGAAAATAAACGAAATTTAATCCTTAATATGAAGACAAAAGAAGATATAGTTCAAAACTGGCTTCCCCGGTATACGGGGGAGGCCCTCGGAAATTTTGGCAAGTATATCCTGCTTACCAATTTCAGCAACTATGTAAAAATGTTTGCCGAATGGAACAAGGTACCGATCGTAGGGCTCGACCGTCCGATGCAATGTGCTACGGCGGAAAACATCACCATCATCAACTTTGGTATGGGCAGTCCTACCGCTGCCACGGTGATGGACCTGCTTACGGCTATTGAGCCCGAAGCTGTTCTCTTCCTCGGCAAATGTGGCGGGTTGAAAAAGCGTAATAATATTGGCGACCTGATCTTGCCTATTGCAGCAATCAGGGGAGAAGGTACTTCCAATGATTATTTTCCACCCGAAGTGCCGGCCTTACCAGCCTTTGCCCTGCAAAAAGCAGTATCGACCACCATACGGGACTATGGAGTAGATTACTGGACGGGCACTGTTTATACCACCAACCGCCGGGTATGGGAGCACGATGAGCATTTCAAGGAGTACCTGCAACGCATCCGCAGTTATGCGATTGACATGGAAACAGCTACCATTTTTTCTGTAGGGTTTTACAATAAGATACCTACCGGTGCCCTGCTGCTGGTGAGTGATTCGCCTATGATACCGGAAGGTGTGAAAACAGAAGAAAGTGATAAAGCGGTAACGGCTAAATATGTGGAGCGTCATTTGCGTATTGGCATTGATTCATTGAAGCAGCTCATCAATAACGGACTTACCGTACGACACCTGAAGTTCTGATAATACTTTTGTACCCTACATGGCCAACCCCCTTTTACAGATCAATAACCTGCAGGTAGATTTCGTAACAGAAATTGGAACTACCACAGCCATCAATAATATTTCCCTGGAAGTACAGCGTGGTGAAATTGTAGCCATCGTTGGCGAATCAGGGTCGGGCAAATCCGTTACCTCCCTGTCCATACTTCAATTGTTACCTACGCCACCCGCCCGGTATACACAGGGTAATATTCTTTTCTCGCCCGATGGCAAAACAGCGGTTAACCTGCTCACCCAAACTCCCCGGCAGCTGCGGGCCATACGGGGCAACCAGATAGCCATGATCTTCCAGGAGCCCATGAGCTCCCTCAACCCGGTATACACCTGCGGCGACCAGGTAATGGAAGCCATTCGTCTGCACCGGCAATTATCCAAAGAGAAAGCTACCCAAAAAACGATTGAGCTGTTTGAGAAAGTAAAGCTTCCCAACCCTGCTCAGCTGTTTCACCGGTACCCTCATCAGTTGAGTGGCGGCCAAAAGCAGCGGGTAATGATCGCCATGGCCATGAGCTGTGAGCCCGATCTGCTGATCTGTGATGAACCTACTACCGCCCTGGATGTAACGGTACAGAAAACTATTTTGCAGCTGATCAAATCGCTGCAGCAAACGGAACAGATGGGGGTTATTTTTATTACGCACGACCTGAGTGTAGTAGCCGAAATAGCCGATAAAGCGGTAGTGATGTACAAAGGAAATATTGTGGAGCAGGGTACCATTGCCCGGCTTTTCAGTAACCCTCAGCATCCCTATACCAAAGGATTGCTGGCCTGCCGGCCGATATTGCATCCGAAGGGAGAAAGATTGCCGGTGGTAAGTGATTTCCTGGAAGGGAGGAGAGAGAATATAGAATACAGAATTCAGCATACAGAAGAATACAGCGCGGCAGGATTCGGTAACCTGAAGCCTTCGAATGAGGACCAGTCTTCGGATACCCGACTCAAGACTCCAGGCTCTGAACTCAAAACTCCCAACTCCCCACTGCTGACTGTGGATCATCTCAGCGTATGGTTCCCTTCGAAGAAAACGTTCCTGGGCAAGCCGCTGGAATATACCAAAGCGGTAGACGATGTAAGTTTTGAGGTATACAAAGGAGAAACGCTGGGACTGGTAGGCGAATCGGGCTGCGGTAAAACCACCCTGGGCCGAACGGTGCTGCGACTTATAGAACCCACCAAAGGCAATATATTTTACAACGGTGCAGACCTGACGGCTCAAAAGAGAGATGCCTTAAAAAGCCTTCGCAAAGATATACAGATCGTGTTCCAGGACCCCTACTCTTCCCTGAATCCACGGCTCACCATTGGCGAAGCCATTGCGGAACCATTGAAAGTGCACGGGCTGCTGCCCACCGCTAAACAACGTAAGGATAAAGTGGTGGAACTACTGGAAAAGGTAAACCTGCAAGCGGCACATTTTGACCGGTACCCGCATGAATTTTCCGGCGGTCAGCGCCAGCGCATCGTAATCGCCAGGACCCTCGCACTCAACCCCTCTTTTGTTGTATGTGATGAATCGGTATCAGCCCTGGATGTAAGTGTGCAGGCCCAGGTACTGAACCTGCTGAATGATCTCAAAAAGGAATTTGGTTTTACGATCATCTTTATCTCCCACGATCTTTCTGTGGTACGCTATATCAGCGACCGTATTATGGTGATGAACAAAGGAAGGATCGAAGAGATCGGCGATGCAGAGCAGGTGTATTTTCATCCTAAACAGGCTTATACACAGCAATTGATCGCTTCTATCCCGAAGGGAATACTCAGTTGACAAGCGCTACCCTAATCCCGGTATCGCCTGCTCTTCACCATTTCAGACATGTATCCTTTGTACAGCCTGAAATTGCGGGCCTGGTAAAACTCCGAAGCGCTGCTGCGCTTTGCGTAGACCATCTCTTTCAACATCTTCTCCAGTTGTTCTTTGACGGGTATATCGGTTTCAAGTTTTCTTTCCTCCCTGGTAGTAAATTCGTCATCGTCCACACTCACCTCATCGGCTTTTTCCGGCTGCATTCCTACTGAGGCCAGTTGCCAGCTTATATCATCCCGCATCTTTTTGTATTTGTAGAAGTATACATAGCCCTTCCTCCCTTTGTAAGTAACGGGCAGTTTATCCAGGTATACAATGGTATCCATTTTTTCATACCTGCTTATTCCATTGACCAACAAGCTGCGGGTCATTTCCAGCTGGGTCTTGTATTGGGCCGGGAATTGAGCGGTCATTTTCAGCTTTTCCAGATCGCCGTACAGCTCACTCCGGTATTCATCAGGTTTTGCATATTTCACGAAAAGGGAATCAGGTACTGGCTGCTTATTACGCAACAGCAGGAGGAAAGTGTTGTACAACAGCCGCCTGTCGCCTGTTTTCATCAATTGCTCAAAGAACGACTGCACGCCCGGATGTTTATCCCGGAAGGGTAATAACAAGGCCGCATATTGTTCCAGCGCACCATTGCCCTGATCAACCTCCTGGTCCTCCTCATCATCATCTCCCAGGCTGAAGAGAGCAGCAGCTCCACTCTTATCCTTTTTGCCGGCGCGTTCTATTTTTACTTTGCCTTCGGCCGCTACCTGCTTTTTCAGCAACTGCTTTCCATCGAGATATAGCTTACCAAAATAGGACTCATAATCTGCGGCTTTCAGGAAACCGCTGTCTACCATTACCTTCAGGAGGTTCATCACCCTGCTTTCATAATCATCAATATTCATCAGTTGCAGGATGTCCGGAAAGATGGTTTTGGTGAGCGCCAGGGTATCATACAGGTCATACCAGTCATATCCCACGCCTGCCGCAGTCGCAGCCACATCAACATACCGGCGGGCGCCGCCAGATAGCGGAGGATAGATGGTAGTATGCCAACCGGGTACCACCGATACGGCATCCTCATTCCAGGAATTTCCTTCATCAATGGGAGGCTCCTGCAGTATCAGGTCCTTAAAGGCTTTAAAAGATGATTGTGTACGCTGACTGGTGAGTGAATTGAGAATGGCATGTTGAAAATCGGCGGTGTCTTTTATTTTCCAATACAAAGCCTGCAGGTAAGTAGTTACACTATTGTCTTTAAACCTGCCCAGCCAGCCTACCAGGTGTTTTTTAGTGCGCAGGTATTCTGTATGGTCCCAGTTGAGGGAATCAATAGTTTGATTTAACAGCGGCACATCTGTTGAATCGAAATGTACGAGGAAGATGGCCCTGGCGGCTTTCCGTGCTGTCAGGCTGTCTTTGCTAAACAGTTCTGCCACCACCTGGTGGGTCCTTCGCGTAAATACGGATTGTCCTTTCAGGGTATCTGCCGGGGTAAAACTGGCAAAGAAATTTTGCAGGAAAGAGCTGGGGCGGCTTACCGTATCGGTGAGCGTAGCAATATTAAACAGATGCCCTTCCTTGTACCAGGTTTTCACCATCAATAAACGGCTGCTGCCGGTATCTGTATATTGTTTTTCCCGGCACTTTATGCCATTGGGCAGATCGTATCGCTTATCCAGGCGGGTGACGAAGGAGCTGTCCTCATTCCAGGTATCATCAACATTCTGTTTCCAGAAGGTGGCGCTGTCTTTCCAATAAGCATACTTCGGCAAGGCGGTATAAGTAACCAGTATTTTTTCTCCGGTAGTGTCATTGCTGATGACGGAATACTTTTCGTCGCCGCTTCCCCATAAGCCCTCGCCACCCATTTCTTCAAAGGCCATCCTATATATATCTTCCATACCCGCTGCCTCATCCTTCTTACCAGGATCAGGAAATACAGGAGATTGTACGGTGTAATGCAGGGATGTATCTGTTCTTGCTTTTACAGCCGGGTAAACAAAAGGCTGGATGGAAAATGACTCTAAAAACCGGCGTACGTTGGGATCTTCCTTTTTATACCTTGCTATGACGGCATAATACACAGGCCCGCGGATAATGTACCTGGCCGCACTATAACTACCATCCTTATGACTGTATTTTGCTTCCAGTGCGGGATATCCATTGACTTTAATAAACTTCCGGCTTAGCTGTTTGTCAATAAAGGTTGAATAGCCATAGCTTTCATCGACGAGGTTCAATTCAAAACTATCTTCCTCCAGGAAAGAGTAATTGTGGAGGTTGACCTTCATCACCAGGTAGCTATTACCATCCTGCTTGTCCCAGGCGCTGTATTCCATCCTGTCGGTACCCACATTGTTATCGCGTAATAAAGCAGGCACATGAGGCACTTGTACGCTAAATCCACCTGTAGCAGGCTGCCAGGTTTGCCATTCACCTGCATTGTATTCTTTTAACTGAACGGATTGAAAAAACTTATTGGCTTCGCCACCGCCGGTAACGTATTCGCCATTGCCACTCATTTTGAACAGAATGAGTTCAAAAGGGGTAATGAAAATATTATACCGTTGGTAATCCCCCGCCTGGTGCGGTTTACAATATCGTATCCCTTATAGCCATTTTTCATAATGGCGGTCTTCTTTATTATTTTGCCGGGCACATTCTCATACAACAGGCTGTCTACTTTCCTGGATACCGTTTCCGCACTGTGCCCGAGGGCGAGGCTATTGGTCTTAATGCGCGTGACCATGTAATAAGCGCCATTGACCAGGTCGGCATACTGCACCACATCCATCCCGCTCCAATCGGTAAACTGGTAGAATTTCCTGCCGGGAATACTCACTTTGTAAAAGCCATCAGTGGGACTTTGGGTAGTATAGGTATGGGGCATCCGTATTTTTGCAATGGACTCCTTTTGGGTACTGTTGCGGCCATCCATCATTACCGGGCGCAGGGTATACCCTTTCTGTCGCAGCATTTCTATCACGCCCCTGGTGCCTGGCAGGTGGGCAGCGCCTACTCCTACAAACAGGGATTGTTTTTTGATGATGGAGTCAATGGAGTTGGCCTGTATCTCATTGCGCTTGTATAAAAACTTTTCCTGGAAGGCATCGGACAACACCGTCATGGCTTCCAGTGAATCCAACATGTCGAGATCTCCCCGGCGGTACGCTTCTTCTACTTTTTTGGGGTTGGTCATGGTGCCTTCCATGTCGTAACTTTTCTTTTTCCTGTTCTGGTCACGGATCATGTCTTTGTAGGCTTCCATAACCAGTTTCTCACTTTCTTCAAAGTTCTCTACCCCACTGAGGCGCTTACCCAGTTTTTTGCCTACCTGGAAGATGTACATATCGAGGAAGGTATCTTCTTCAAAATCGGCGGTGCGCGCGCCATCGGTCCGGTACAACATGCCATTGATCATGGAAGGTTCTACAGACAGGGCAGCTTTGATGGCATCTTCATAACTGTCGATGGCAAAGGTGGTGATGCGCATATTATCGGTGGCGGACTGCCAGTTTCCCCGGCCCAGGTTATTGCCGGCGCCTTTTCCTTTTGCGCCGAAAAAAGCCGATTTGCTGTAATCGTCCTGCCAGGTTTCAGGATTGGTTTCCAGGGCAACCACTTCAGCGCTTTTGATGGCATTGTAAAAAGTGTCGCCCAGGTGGAAGGCCAGTTTATCGCTTACATGCATGGTGCCAAAAAGATAAGAGGGCTTTTTCAAGCCATTGCCGGTGATCTCCCACAGGAGACTGGGGTACTTCTTACCGATATCCTTCACCGGCGGTTTAGCAGCAGGCGACGGTTTGCTTGTCTGGCTACGTTGCCGGGCCAATAAAGGAGTAGAATAGAAAGAGAGCAGGAGGAGGATTGGGAGAACTGTTTTTCTCATACAAAGGGAGGGTTTATGAGGTATCGGGAAATTAGGCCCTGTGAAAGATGCTAAAAACGTCTGAAATCATAAAATATTTGTTGTTTTTGTTTTCCTAAAACGCTATTCCTCCGGGAATTGGACATATAAGCCGTGGGGTTTTACTTTATTTTTTCATATGGCTCTTTTTTGCTACCTTCGCCCGCTTGAAATTTATGCCTGACATGTTATCAAACCTGGTGCCGTAAGACCTCGTTTGTCCCGGAGCAGTTTCCCCGACGTACCCGCTCTTACTACCGCTTGGTATCATGTGGCTACCTACCGTAATAAAATTGTTATAATTCACATGAAACTGTCACAGTTCAGGTTTGATTTACCGCTTAATCTTATTGCCCAACACCCTACGAAGAAACGTGAAGATGCCCGCATGATGGTGGTGCATCGCAAAACCGGCCAGATTGAAAACAAGCATTTCCGCGACATCATGGATTATTTTGATGACAAGGATGTATTTGTAGTCAATAACACCAAAGTATTTCCTGCCCGTATGTATGGCCGCAAAGAGAAAACAGGTGCTAAAATTGAAGTATTCCTTTTAAGAGAATTGAATAAGCCCAACCGTCTTTGGGACGTGATCGTTGATCCCGCCCGTAAGATCCGTGTAGGTAATAAACTCTACTTCGGCGAGAACGATGAGCTGGTAGCGGAAGTGATCGACAATACTACTTCCCGTGGCCGCACCATCCGTTTTCTGTGGGATGGCACCGACGATGAATTCCGCCAGATGCTGGAATTCCTGGGTGAAACGCCCCTGCCAAAATACATAAAACGTAAACCGGAAGCGGAAGACAAAGAACGTTTCCAAACGGTTTATGCCAAGCATGAAGGTGCCGTAGCGGCTCCTACTGCCGGCCTGCACTTCAGCATTGAACTGATCAAAAGGTTGGAAATTAAGGGTATCCGCTTTGCAGAAGTAACCCTGCATACGGGTCTCGGTACTTTCCGCCCCATTGAAGTGGAAGACCTCAGCAAACATAAAATGGACGCTGAGTACTACCGTATAGAAGATACTGCCTGTAAGATCGTGAATAAGGCTATTGAAGGCAATCACCGCATTTGCTCAGTGGGTACTACCACCATGCGTGCGCTGGAATCTTCTTACACTGCGGAAAAGCTGTTGAAGCCTTCTGAAGGTTGGACGAATATCTTCATCCACCCTCCTTACCAGTTCAACATTGCCGATGCACTGGTGACCAACCTGCACCTGCCAAAGACGAGCCTGTTGATCATGACCTGTGCTTTTGCCGGTTATGACCTGGCGATGGAAGCCTACAAGAAGGCCATCAAGGACAAATACCGCTTCTTCAGCTATGGCGATGCGATGATCGTGATCTAATTCAGTTTCGGGTCTGGAGTTCCGGGTTTCCCGTTCTTCCGGCTCAAACAACCTGATAAAAGAAAGCCTCACTTAAGTGGGGCTTTTCTTTTGTCCCTCTTTCATATGCTGCCTGCTTGTATTACTTTCGCATTCGTTATGAGCCATTCCAACAAAATACGCATACTGGAAACCATCCGTCAGGGACAGATCGGTGGAGGAGAAAGTCACTTATTGAGCCTGGTAGAGAACCTGGACAAAGACCGCTACGAACCGGTAGTACTTTCCTTTACCGATGGTCCCATGGTAGACAGGCTGAAGGAAATGGGCATACAAACGGAAGTGATCTATACGGAGAAACCATTCGATATCAGCAAATGGAAGCGTGTAAAAGCCTTTATAGAGGCCAATAATATCCAGTTGGTACATGCACATGGTACCCGGGCTAATTCGAATGTATTCTGGGCTACCAAGAAACTGAAACTGCCCCTGGTGTATACGATCCATGGCTGGTCGTTCCATGATGATCAGAATCCATTGATCAAGAAGGTACGGGTAATGGGTGAACAATTGCTCACGAATAAATCGGACATCAATATCTCGGTTTCCGCCTCCAACCAGCAAAGTGGAAAGAAAACCTTCAAAGGGTTTGAATCGGTGGTGGTGAACAACGGGATTAACCAGCATAAATTCGATCCGGCCCGTTCTTTCAAGGACGTGCGGAGTGAATTGAATATACCCAAGGATGTAACACTGGTGCTCTTTGTGGCCCGCTTCATTCACCAGAAGCAGCCGCTGAAACTGATCAATGCTTTTGCCAATGCGGTGAAGCAATTGCCTTCCCTGCGTTTGTTGATGGTGGGTGATGGTGATCAGAAAGCGGAAGCGCTGGAGATGGTTAAGCAACTGGGCATTGCAGACCAGGTGATCTTTGCCCCCTTCCGCCAGGATGTACCGGATGTACTGGCGGCGGCTGATGTATTTGTGCTGCCTTCCTTATGGGAAGGATTGCCTATCGGCTTGCTGGAAGCCATGGCCATGGGCAAGGCTATTATCGGCACGCAGGTGGATGGCACCTCAGAAGTAATACAACACAATGCGAATGGTCTATTACTCCCCGTAGAGACCTTAGACAATACGCTGCCACAAACCATTATACAATTAACCGATCCCGCGTTGCGCGAGCGGCTCGGTAAAGCTGCCAGGGCCACTATCAGTTCTACCTATAGCGCGGCTATGATGACGCGGCAGATCGAGGGGTTGTATGAAGGGTTGCTGAAGAAATACAGGCGCTAGCTGTTAGGTATTAGCTGTTAGCCTTAGCTCTTGGCGAAGCAAAAGTGCTAACACCTAAAAGCTAAAGGCTAATAGCTGTTTCATTACCTACTGAACTTGAACACATAGGTCCTATTGCCATCGTAGAGATAAGCTTTGAAACGGTTGGTGCCGGTAAATACGATCTCATCAAAGTACTCTGAACGCACGTCGTGGGTCACGAAATCGGTAACATTGATACTTAAGGTACGTACATTACGGCCATCACAGAAGGAATTACCATTTTCATCTATGTAACAATCGGGTATATTACGGGTGCGGATATCCCATCTTCCTTCATAAAATCCACCATAGCCATCTTCGTAATCCACCTGACCATTTCCATAGAAAGTAAACCGTCCACCGGTAAAGTTGAGATTGGTACTACCCCAGCCTACTTTGTTTACATCCGTCAGTTCCCACACACCTTCAATACGGTCATCATAAGGCTTCAGGATGTCTTTACTACAACCGGTGAACACTATCAGTATTACAAACAATGTTGAAAGGGAGTATAGCTTTTTCATAAACGCTGGTTTATTGTATGACCTGAAGGTATACCCAATAGTTACATGGGTCAATGGCCCCTACTGCTGTTTTAACTTAACATTCTGTGAAAGAAAAGTAAATGGGAACGTTCCTATTTGAACAGTAGCTTAAGAGGTGACACCTTTCGTTTGCGATGCCGGGGAAAGGTGTCACCTCTGATTGGATTCCTGATCCGTTTTGCATTATATTTGACTATCAACTCAAACCATATGAAACGTTCGCTGGCCCTTTTATCCTTTATTTGTTTTGCGCAAGCTACTATGGCACAGATCACGATACCCTTATATCCCGACAGTATCCCCAATTCAAAGCCAACGACCGATAAGGAAAGCTCGGTGGTGGGCGCTGATGGCAAGCTCCGCATCAGTTACGTAACCAGGCCCACGCTCACGATCTACCAGGCACCCAAAGAAAAAGCCACCGGTACAGCGGTGATCGTTTGCCCCGGCGGAGGTTATTCCATCCTGGCGGCCAGTCATGAAGGATCGGATGTAGCCCGGAAGTTCAATGAAATGGGTGTTACAGCCATTGTACTGAAATATCGCCTGCCGAATGATACTACCATGATCAACAAAGAGATCGGGCCGCTACAGGACGCGCAGCAGGCGCTGCTGGTGGTTCGGGCAAGAGCCGAAGAATGGGGTATCAAGAAGGACCAGGTGGGTATTATGGGCTTTTCCGCCGGTGGTCACCTTGTGTCAACAACAGGCACGCACTTTCAATACAATTATGTCACTGGCCAGCCTGAGAAAAAGGTGTCTAAGAAATCACCCTTAAGACCCAATTTCCTGATCCTGATCTATCCGGTGATCAGCTTTTCCGACAGCCTGGGACACAAGGGTTCCCGCACCAAGTTGCTAGGCGACAATCCATCGGCCGGGAAGATCAGGGAATACTCCAATGAACTGCAGGTCACCAAACTCACCCCACCCAGTTTCCTGGTACATGCCAAGGACGATAAAACGGTCCTGTACCAGAATAGCCAGGAATTTTATGATGCCCTCCAAAAGAATAAGGTGCCCGCAGAAATATACTTTTATGAAAAAGGCGGCCATGGTTTTGGCATGATCAACAAGACCAGTGAAGTGAAGTGGATGGACCTGCTGCAGGAATGGATGAAGAGCAATAAGTGGGTCAGGTAGTTCCGCGTTTAGTGTTGCGTGTTTCGGATTGCTGCCGTAATGCAGGCTTCCTGACTAAATAAGATCTTGTGCCGGGTAATTGCCCGGCATTTTATTTAAGGGTTACGGGGTTGAAATCAACAGGCAGCATGTGCGCTATCTTCTCAGTCCAGGCCCAATAACCTAAAGAGAAAAGCTCTTGTGGGGGGAAGTAAGAACCCGAAGCCTCAATGAGGACCGGTGTTCCATTCAACAGCACGATATCAGAACGGGGGTGCCAGGGCTTGCGCATCTCACCAAATCGCCTCAGGTATTCCTCCTCTTCGAGGCCTTTTTTGAAAGTGATGTGCAGGTAATCCGGGAAATTCATAATGCGGGAGGAGTCATTCCGGACAACAATGCTATCTGCTGGCAGCAACCGCGGATTGATCACATCAATAAAATCGGGTTGCCGGAGAATGCGGGAATAATAAGCGGAAGAATCACCCACCACGGAAACAGAGTCACCCCGGCCCATCACGATCCTGGAACCGGTGCCTATATTTCTTCTCCACAAAGCGGCATATTCTTTCTTTACGCGTTCCTTTTCCAGGTTGGGTTGTTTTACCATACGTTGCACTTCAAATCCATCGCTGGCCAACTGGTTGGTATACAAGGAACGCATGAAGTGCAACATGGACCCCTCATAGGCATGTTTACGGCTTACCTGCCAGCGGCGAGGAATGCGGTTGCGGTCTTCCGCCATATCCTCAAACAAGGTATAGCCCACATAGAGTAAGGTACGCTCCTTCATATTGTAAATAAAGTCTTCCAGTTGGTATTGTATGCGGTATCCCAGCGCCCGGTTTTCGATGATCAATGGTTCATCGGCCACCGCAATGAGGGTGTTGGTCTTCCTGGAATAACGGAAACGAAGTGCCTTATAATTTTTGATGGTGCATTGACGGGCAGCATCCATGGTACCAATGAAGCTTTCGGTAAACAAACGGCCCCATTTTGCCCAGCCATCTTTTTCCCAGGGCTCAATTACCACCGATTCCAGCTCCGTTACTTTGGGTTTCAGCTTCACGGTGAGTGTCAATGGTAATGAATCGGCAAAAAAAGGATATACAAGGGTGGTAAAACCAATGGAGGATATAACGAGCTCAAAAGAGCCTTTGGGCGGAACATCAGTAAGGGAAAAATGACCGACACCATTGCTGGTGGTACCTCTTGACGTATTACTGATAAAGATACTGGCGCTCACGATGGGAACACCGGTGGTGGCATTGATGATGGTACCTGTAATACGGTTATTGCCCTGCGCCAGGCCAGAGAGGGTACATAACAGCAACCAAACTGTCAAACAAGCAATGTTCAATTTGTTTCTCAATGATATACGATAAGATAAGATAATCACCCCTTTTGGCGCCTGGCCCGGTGGTATACCGGGCGTACACAAAAAAGCCGGTATGTATTCACACCGGCTAAGATAATAAACAAGTTTGGGAGCAGTTAATTATAGGTTAAGAAACCCTCCTATTTAGGCAATTTTAATGGGCCTGCCCACTTCCAATAGGATAATTTTACCATACAATACCCTATTCGTGGTATTGTATACTTCAACTTTACTCCAGTCCAAACAATCCCTTATTCAATAATTGTAATGTTTGTGTTTTATAGGAAGAAGGAAGCAGTAAGGACACATTGTGTTTGCTGCCGCCATAACTCACCATGCGCACGGGTACGGGTGTCAATGCTTCAAACAGTTTGCTCAATACATTTTGCGTTTGAGCAATTTCGTTACCCACTACAGAAATGATGGTATGGTTGTCTTCCACTTCAATGGTACCGAATGGCTCCAGTTCTTTTACGATGGCTTTGAGGTGTGTACCACTGTCGATCGTAACAGATACAGCTACTTCGGAAGTAGTGATCATGTCGATGGGGGTGCGGTATTTTTCAAACACCTCAAATATCTTGCGCAGGAAACCATAAGCCAGCAGCATACGGCTGCTCTTGATATTGATGGCAATGATACCATCTTTGGCAGCTACGGCTTTCACACCTACTGAACCCGCTTCCTGGGTGATGACGGTACCACCAGCCTCGGGCTGCATGGTATTCAGGAGCTTTACGGGCACGCGTTGTTGCTGCGCCGGCCATATACAGGTAGGGTGTAATATTTTAGCGCCGAAGTAAGCCAGCTCAGCCGCTTCTTCAAAACTCAATTGCTCGATGGGCAAGGTCTTTTTCACCACCCGTGGATCATTGTTGTGCATGCCGTCGATATCGGTCCATATTTCACATACGGAAGCATTCACAGCAGCGGCTACCAATGAAGCGGTATAATCGCTGCCACCACGTTTGAGGTTGTCCACCTCACCACGTACGTTGCGGCAGATATATCCCTGGGTAATGAATATCTTCTTGTTCTTATGTTGATCCAATATGGGCAGCAGTTTTGCTTTAATAGCAGCTACCTGCGGTTCGTCGTGAATGTCGATACTCATGAACTCCAGGGCTGGCAGCAAGGCATGGTCAATGCCTTTTTCTTCCAGGTATACGCTGAAGAGCTTGGTAGAAAGCAGCTCGCCCTGTGCCAGGATATCCTTGCTAAGGGCTTCGCTGAATGATATTTTGAGGATGATGGTCAGGAATTCGAAATGCTCAGCAACAATATGCTTCGCCTTATTGAGGGCCGCATCTGTCTTCAACAGTTCGCGGATAAATGCCTGGTAATGAGCTTCCAGCTTTTCAATTTGTTGCTTGGCATTGTCACGGTCTCCGGCAGCCATCGACTCTCCGATAGACACCAGTGCATTGGTTGTACCACTGAGGGCGCTCAACACTACGATCTTAGACTCTGCATCTTTAGTGATCAATTCTGCCACCTGATGCATACGCTCCGGCTTACCTACTGAGGTACCGCCGAATTTCATAATTTTCATGGTTTACTCTCCTGTTCCGCTACTGGCGGAATGTTTAAGTGGGAAAATAATTTTTGCAAGGCAGGCGCAAAGATAAGGGAAGATGCTATTTCGGATCCCGGATTTAGGATTTAAGATCCTTTAGACGCAATATCCTGCAAGGACCTTAGCCTATTGTACCTTTTAGTCTACCTGTAAGGTTGAAAATATTAATAACTGTCCGGTCATAAGCAATTCGAAATCCTAAATACTACATTCGGAATCAAAGTCGTATCCCAAATTTCTCGCCCAGCAATATAAGGTCTTCCGACACAGAATTGAGCAAGGGGATGCCTGCTTTCAGGCGGTTGGCTTCCATTTCACGCTCCGGATCACCCGGGATCAGTACCTGTTCTTCTCCTGCTACGGGTGTGGCGCTGCGGAAACGGCCAATCCATTTGTCCATATGGAATTTAAAATCAGCTGCGGGGCGGAAAGCATCCACGCGCATAGCGCCAAAAAAGTGTCCAATACCTTTGCCCGGCATATCGGTAGGCATGGGTACATAAGCGGGGAAAGGCGGTACCCAGGGGCCATAATTGGCGCCACTCAATACGGCGGAGAAGATATCGACCACAGCCCCGAGGGCATATCCTTTATGGCTGCCATGCTCCCGGTCGCCGCCCAGGGGTAGTAAGGCGCCCCCGGATTTCAGTTCATGGGGATTGGTAGAAGGATTGCCGGCTTTGTCCTGTACCCAGCCGGTAGGGGTTTCCTTGCTCTTGCGCTGCAATATCTCCAATTTGCCGTTGGCAGCGGTGGTGGTGGCCAGGTCGGCTACAAAAGCTGGTTCCTCGCCTGCCGGAATGGCTACGCAGATGGGATTGGTACCCAGGAGTCTTTCTACTGAAAAGGTGGGCGCTACCAGGGCGCTGGCATTGGTCATAGCTATGCCGATCATATCATGCTCCAGTGCCATCATGGCATGGTAGCCCGCGATACCGAAATGGTTGCTGTTTTGAACACTCACCCAACCGGTACCCACCTGTTTGGCCTTATCGATGGCCACCTGCATGGCAAAAGGCGCTACTACGAGGCCCAGGCCGGCATCGCCATCGACGACCGCCGTGGAAGGGGTTTCATGAATGATGCGCACATTAGGCTTTGCATTAGCACGGTTGGCTTCCCACAAGCGCACATAGCCGCTAAGGCGGGCCACACCATGAGAATCGACCCCACGCAGATCGGCAGACAACAATACTTTGGTGGCCATAGCGGCATCAGATTCAGTACATCCGATCTGCTGAAACACAGCTTTGGTAAAATTGAATAACTGTTGGTAAGGATATATTCTTTCTGACATGTTCTGATTTGAAATTTGATATTGGTTTCTCTATCGCAATATTCGAAAATATTAATTAATTACTGCCAGTGACGGTCTTAGATTGCCTGATCAGCTTCAGAGCCAGACTCATTGCCTTACCGGAAGGTATTATTTTATCAGGAACCACTCCCTTCCAGTCATTCTTCCTGCTGCCCACATTATAATAGAGCTTACTGGAAATAGTAATTTGCAGGCCGGTATGTGGAAGGCTTGCCGAAACAATATCACCATAACTAATGATCAGGCCACCGGTTTCCTCACCGATAATGGTACCCAGCTGATAGTGCCTGAACATTTGGGCAAAATCTGCAGCAGAGGAAAAGGTGTAAGGGCTTGTCAATAGATACAGGTGACCGGTAAACCGCAGGGGATTGTCGCGCAGGGGTGTATTCTGATAAAGAGTTGTATTGAATACACCATTGGGTTTGTTCAGGAAAGCCTTGTCTGCACTATCCAGCGTCCTGTTCTTCCGGTGTGCCAGCAGTCTTTGCTTCAATAACTGACTATGCTTTTCCAATACACTGTCATATTGCCGGAAAGGTTGGCGAGCAATGTATTGCATCAGTTCATCGCCAATATCAGAATCTCCGCCACCGTTCTCCCGGATATCGATGATCAGGTATTCAATACCTCTGCTTTTCAATATTCCAAAAGCTGAATCAATGAATACCTTACATTCGTCCAGGTCATCAAATTCCAGGAAACTGATAATGGCCGCTTTTTCTGCTGGCAATAATTGCAGGGAATAGTTGGTATTATGTTCTGGTTTTACCCGTTCCACAGAATCATTGTAACGCTGCAATTGCTTATTCAATACATCCTGCCTGATACCTTTTATAGTGATGGTATGTATTGCTGCCCCCTTGCTGAACCTTATCTTGTACAAGCCATTGGCGTGGTATAATTTCTCCAGGTAGAACTCAAAATAATTAGTACCCCCAAATTCGGCCCTGAATGTCCTGGTCTCTCCTGCATTAAGCCGGATCACATCGTCCACTATTTTTTTAGCGGGGATGTCATTGATGCTGATAATGAGAGCACCATCGGGAAGTTCAGGCGTAATAGAACGATAGGCCCTTTCACAACGGATATAAGGTTTGTCTGGTGAAAGCCTGAACTTGTAAGGAAGTACAAAGGGATTTTTTTTATTATAGGCAGCCATTGGAATGCTGAAATCTGTATGACCATCTTCCAAGCGGGTGAGCAGTGGTTCGGCCAGCAAATAGAAATCAATGAGGTCAAGGGGCTTGTTCAACTTGTTTTTGATAGCAGCAGCCTCTTTGTAGAACTGTGTTTTTGGATACCGATAATAAGGATTGGGATGTGCCGTTTCAATAAAGCTGATCAGTGTATCAATATCCTCACGCATTTCACGGGGAGTAAATGTCTGCGTAGATTGTCCAAAAAGAAAAGGATTACAAAAGCAGAGCAGCAATACCAATACAACTGATTTTTCCATTGGTTGATCTTATTATCTTCCCAAACGTGCATTCACTTTTGCCAGCACCTCTTCGGGCTTAATGAGGTTCATACATTTGAAATGCTTCTTTGGGCATTTGTTGTAGCCTATTTTGGAACAGGGCCGGCAAGACAGGTCCTTTATCTCCATGATATCAAATAACTGTGGCTTACCAGGCATATAGGGATACATTCCAAATTCGGGTACGGTATTGCCCCAAATGGAAATAATGGGTTTATTGAATGCGGAAGCAATGTGCATGAGCCCGGTATCATTGGTAATGATCAGCTTGGCCCGCCGCACCAGGTCGGCGGATTCATTGAGGTTGAATTTGCCGCAGGCATTGTAGATCTTCACCTTGTCGGTGTCGGCAATGGTATCGCCCTGGGCAGCGTCTTCTTTGCCTCCCAACAGGATAATGGGGTGTTGGATGGAAGCACACAGGGCTTTCAGTTTATCCAGGGGATACTTTTTGGTATTGAGTGCCGCGCCGATCACCACACCGATATAACCGGCATGATGGGCTGTGGGAATATCGCTTTCTTTTACTTTGTCTTCTTCGGGAATAAAATAATCCAGGCCTACCCCGTCATTGCGGATACCAAAGGATTGGAGGGTAGCGAGGTAACGGTCTACGATGTGTACATCGGGCATCCTGTTGACCTTAAAGTTGGTGAGCAGCCACTTGGGTATATTGAGCTTATTGAAGGAAAAGGATTGCTTGCCCAGGGCCCGTTTTACCTTCAGGGTGCGCAGGTTGTGGTGCAGGTCGATCACATAATCAAAATCTTCCTGCTGCAGGGAGGCGATCATAGCATCGAAATCATCCTGCAGGTAATGTATTTTATCGATATAAGGATTGGAAGCTACTACCGCCTTGAAGGAAGGTTTGGTAAGGTAATGCACCTCAGCCGTTAGCACCTGTTTTTTCAGGCAACGCACAACCGGTGTGGTCAATACGATGTCACCGATGGAGGAGAAACGGATGATGAGGAATTTCATGGATGCGAAGGTCCTTTATTTTTCTACATAATCGAGGTCTTTGTGGAACGTTTCTTCAGAAAGGATGGCGGCAGTGATGGCGATCACCATGACTACAATACCCGTCACCAAACCGCTTGTTACATAACCCAGGGAAGACTGCATGCTTACAAATAATAAGGATACAAGGGTCAGCGCACCACGCACTACATTGGGCACAGTGGTTGCCACGGTGGCGCGGATATTGGTGCCAAACTGTTCGGCGGCCATGGTCACAAAGATGGCCCAGAAGCCGGTACCAAAGCCCAGTAGTGCGCAGGCCGCATACAGGGAAGCTGTGGATTTACCTTCGAGGGTAAAATACCAGGCAATACCAAAAGCAGTTAATGTATAAAACAGGTACAATGCTTTTTTGCGGCTCTTAAACCATTGGCTGATGAAGCCCACGGCAATATCACCCAGGGAAATGGCGGCATAGGCAAACATGATGGCTTTGCCGGGATCCACTTTCCCTTGCAGGTTCATTTTCTCACCAAACTCCTTGGAAAAGGTGACCAGTATACCAATCACATACCAGGTAGGCAGGCCAATAAGGATACTGCATAAATATTTCCGGAGGCGTTTACCATTATTAAAGAGGATCCGGATATCACCTTTGGCAACATTGGATTCCTGTATGCTTTTAAACATGCCTGACTCCAATACGCCTACGCGCAATAATAACAAGGCAAAACCCAATCCGCCGCCAATGAAATAGCAGGTGCGCCAGTCGAACATCTCTTTGAAAAAGAAAGCTACCACAGCACCGGTAAGGCCTATACCCGCCACCAGTGAAGTACCGATACCCCTTTTTTCTTTGGGCAGTAATTCAGCAACAAGGGTAATACCGGCGCCTAGTTCTCCGGCGAGGCCGAAACCGGTAATAAACCGGATGGTAGCATATTGGTTTACATTCTGTACAAATCCATTGGCGATATTTCCCAATGAATAGAGAATGATAGAAGCATACAAGACTTTCAATCGTCCTTTCTTATCGCCCAATATACCCCAGAAGATGCCGCCAAACAGTAATCCGAGCATTTGAACATTGATAATGAAAAGGCCATCGGTGGCAATCTGGGCATCATTTAAGCCCAGCGACTTGAGAGAGGGTACCCGGATAATACCAAACAGCAGCAGATCATAAATATCTACAAAATATCCAAGGGCAGCGACAATGACAGCAATGTTAAAAACAGAAGCAGGTTTCTGTTGCATAGCAATTTATTCAGGCTTTTGGTTGGTAGGTGGAAGTATCGTTTCTTCTCCGGTCTTCTTCTTTCCAAAGAATAATTTATACAGTACGGGGGCCGTAGTGACCAATATGATACCAATTACAATCACTTCGAGGTGCTCTTTCAGGTCGAACCCAAATTGTGACAGGATCCATTTTTGGAGAAAGTGACCGGCAAAGACCATACTGAATACCCAGGCCAGGCAACCGATAATATTATAATAGGTGAACTTCTTTTTTTCCATTTGCACAATACCGGCTACTATCGGGGCAAAGGTGCGGATGATGGGCAGGAAACGGGCGATCACAATGGCACTGCCGCCTCTTTTCTCATAAAATTCATGGGCCTGGTGGAGGTAGTGTTTTTTGAACAGCATATTGTCTTTCCAATGGTACATGGCGGGGCCTATTTTCCGGCCGGTCCAGTAACCCAACATATTACCCAAAATACCCATGAGAGAGATCAGCAGCCACAGGATGATGAGGTCGAGCCATTCATTGCGTATCTGGCCCAGGCCGATCAGGTTCAATAATTCATAAGTGATACCTGGTTTGCCGCCTTCCCCTTCATGGGCGTAGATACCGGCTACAAATAACAGGGAATCACCTGGCAAAAAGAACCCGGCGAACAATCCTGTTTCGGCAAACACTACAAACAACAGCAACCATAATCCGCCATTCTCTATATAAAACTGAGGGTTTAATAGCTGTTTCCAGTGAAAATCCAGTAAGATCATGTCCAGCAAACTCATACTACGTAAGATTAGGTATTTAGAAAAGCTGCGAGCTTCGAGCTAATAGCTACGAGCTAAAACCAAAGGCTCGTAGCTCGCTGCTCACAGCTCGAAGCTGGTATTATATTACGCGGCCGCAGCCACATCGTCTATCTGTTCCGGCCCCAATTCTCCTTCCCACTTACTAACGACGCTGGTGGCCAGTGCATTGCCCACCACGTTGGTCATTGTACGGAACATATCGCAAAAATGGTCAATTGGTAAGATCAGGGCAACTCCTTCGGGCGGAATGCCAAACATGGAACAGGTGGCCAATACTACCACCAGGGAGGCCCTTGGCACGCCCGCTATTCCTTTACTGGTCACCATCAGCACCAATAACATGGTAATCTGTGTACCCAGATCGAGGGGCACTTTGTAAGCCTGGGCAATGGCCAGACTGGCAAAGGTCATGTACATCATGCTTCCATCCAGGTTAAAGGAATAACCCAGGGGAAGTATGAAAGAAACGATCTTGTTCTTACATCCAAAGCGTTCCAACTCTTCAGTAAGCTTGGGGAATACGGCTTCGCTACTGGTGGTACCGAAGGCAATGAGCAGCGGACTGCTGATACGCCTGATGAGGTGAAAAGTGCGCTTCCCTAATATCAGGTATCCCACACTTAACAATATTATCCAGAGAATGAGGATGCCCAACAAGAAGAAGAGGAAGTATACAATATAGAATTTAAAGATCTCCAGTCCCTTTACTGCCACTACAGCGGCCAGGGCTCCAAAAACACCCAGGGGGGCTACATTCATTACATAGCCTACCATTTTAAGGATCACATGGGCTACAATGTCGAGGGCCTTGATGAGCGGTTTCCCATAATCGCCAAGGGCGGTCATGGCCACGCCAAAGAATATGCTAAATACTACCAATTGCAATATTTCATTGGTAGCCATTGCCTCAATGACACTGCGGGGGACAATATGTTCTACGAACTTTTCTATAGAAAACTCCTGATTTTTGGTCATCAGGTCTTTTACTCCTTCCGTATCAGCATGGGAAAGGTCAATAAAATGCCCGGGCTGGAAGGTATTTACCAATACCAGTCCTACCAGCAGGGAAACGAGGGAGGCAGAGATGAACCATAACAGTGCTTTGCCTCCTACCCGGCCAACGGCCTTCATATCACCCAATTTAGCAATACCTACTACCAGGGTTGAGAATACCAAGGGTGCTATGATCATCTGTACCAACCGGATAAATAGCTTTCCGAGCAGGTTGATATTTTTAGAAAAGCTCTTAATAAAGGTAGGGGAACTGAAATCGTGCACAATGTATCCGACGAGGATGCCGAGCGCCATTGCGATCAGAATATAAAGCGTGAGCCTGTTTTTCTTCATGAAGGCATTTCTTATTGGGTAATAGCCTGCAATATAAGATATAAAGGCAAAAAACAATGGCTCCACGTAACCTGTGCTACCACTGGCCCCAAAGTCTTTCCGATGGCCGATTTTAAAATTGTTGGAATTAATAAATCCTTATCTTTCCGCCTTTATTTACCCTAATTGGTCACATCATAAACTATAACCAACTGTATGAGTTTGTTCAGAAAAAAATCATTAACAGCTCTTCTGGCCCAGGCAGCCGATTCAGAGAAAGGACTGAAGCGAACCCTTGGCGCCGGTAACCTGGTAGCCCTCGGTATTGGCGCCATCATCGGCGCCGGTTTGTTTGTACGGACGGCAGCTGCTGCGGGTGGACATGCCGGCCCGGCCGTTACCATTTCATTCATCATTGCAGCTGTTGGTTGTGCTTTTGCTGGTTTGTGCTATGCTGAGTTTGCTTCCATGATCCCTATTGCAGGGAGTGCCTACACCTATGCTTATACTACGATGGGCGAGGTAGTGGCCTGGATCATCGGCTGGGCGCTGGTGCTGGAATACGCATTGGGCGCTGCTACTGTATCTATTGCCTGGAGTGAATATCTAAATAATTTGTTGGGGGGGCAATACCATATGAATGGTGCCACTCGCCAATGGAGTCTGCTATAGACGCCAGTGGTGTACTGCATACCGGTATCTTCAATGCACCTGCCCTGCTGATCCTGTTGTTGTTATCGCTGTTGCTGATCAAAGGAACGGAAGAATCAGCGATCGTAAATGCCATCATCGTATTCGTGAAAGTAGCCATCGTACTGGTCTTTATTGCGATCGGCTGGCAATATATGAGGCCTGAGAACCATGTGCCTTACTTCATCCCTGCCGACCATCCGGATGCCATCCTGCCCGACGGTACGCATTATTCCTATGCGCCCACCTTCAATCACGGATTCATGGGGGTATTGCGCGGTGCTGCGATCGTATTCTTTGCCTTCATCGGTTTCGATGCCGTATCTACTGCGGCACAGGAAGCGAAGAATCCCAAACGCGATATGCCCATCGGTATCCTGGGTTCACTGGTTGTTTGTACCATCCTTTATGTACTGTTCTCCTGGGTACTTACCGGTGTAGCTCCGTTCACCGACTTCCAAAATAAAGGTGGAGAAGCTTCTGTAGCTTATGCCATTAAAACTTATATGGTCGATCACCAATGGCTCGAAACGCTGGTAACCATCGCCATCCTGGCAGGTTTCTCTTCCGTGATCCTGGTGATGCTGCTTGGCCAGAGCCGTGTATTCTACTCTATGAGTAATGATGGCCTGCTGCCCAAGGTTTTTGCGGACCTGCATCCTAAATTCAGGACTCCTTATAAATCAAACCTGATCCTGTTCCTCTTTGTAGGCGCTTTTGCAGGTTTTGTTCCCGGCCGTTTGGCAGGAGACCTGACCAGCATCGGTACCCTCTTCGCCTTTGTACTGGTGAGCATTGGGGTGTGGATCATGCGTAAATCGAACCCTGAAGTGGTACGTCCATTCAAAACACCGGCTGTACCTTTCGTATCCAGCATGGGTGTATTGGTTTGTACCGCGATGATCATTTCCCTCGATCATGTCACTCAGTTGACAGCCCTCGCCTGGATGATCATTGGTCTGGTGATCTACTTCACCTACAGCAAGAAGAATAGTAAGCTCAATCACTTATAAATTGACTCTGTTCAGATAACAAAAACGTCCCGGAACTCCCCCGGGACGTTTTTTTATGCCAGCGGCATGTTTTATTTTTGCAGCCCTGAAGCGGTCTGACCCGCCTGTCTTAGGGGGACCATAACCATCATAAAATATTCGTAATCAGTAATAAATAACTTATGGGTAGGATATTTGAAGTTCGTAAGTCTACCATGTTTGCCCGCTGGGACAAAATGGCCAAACAGTTTAGCCGCATTGGAAAGGAAATCGCCATTGCCGTGAAATCCGGTGGTCCCGACCCGCATACCAACCCTGCCCTGCGCCGGTGTATGCAGAATGCCAAGAGCGTGAACATGCCCAAGGACCGCGTAGAAGCGGCCATCAAACGGGCGCAGGGCAAGGAAATGGAGAACTATGAGGAGATCCTGTACGAAGGATATGGTCCGCACGGGGTAGCCATCCTGGTAGAAACAGCCACGGATAACCACGTACGTACGGTTGCCAATGTGAAGTCGATCTTCAACAAGGGCGGCGGTACACTGGGCAATAGCAACAGTGTAAGTTTTCAGTTTAAGAAAATGGGGGTTTTCAAATTAAAGCCCGAAGGCCTTAACCTGGATGACCTGGAACTGGAACTGATCGACTTCGGCCTGGAAGAGCTGGGTGAAGGTACGGGCGAGAATGGCGAAACAGTATTGGTAGTACGCGTGGGCTTTACCGATTTCGGCAATATGCAAAAAGCGTTGGAAGAAAAAGGCATCACCCCCATCAGTGCCGAATTGGAATGGATACCCGGTACACCGGTAGAGTTGGGAGAAGAACAAGCCCAGGACGTATTGAAACTGGTAGATAAGCTGGAGCAGGATGAGGATGTACAGAAAGTGTTCCATAACCTGGCATAGGAAGAGAATCCAGCATACAGAATTTAGAATACAGAAGAAGGCCGTAAGGATTTGCTACTGCAAACTGCTTACGGCCTTCGTTATTTAAGCAAAAGTGTATTCTTCTGAATTCTGTATTCTAAATTCTATATTCTCCCCTATTCACTCCTCAATGCCTTCACCGGATTGGCCACTGCTGCTTTGATCGTTTGGGTGGCAATAGTAAGGCCGGCTATAATAAAGGAGGCTGCTATTGCCAGCAGGAATACGCCCACGCCAATGCTGATATGATAAGCAAAGTTCTGCAGCCAGTTGTCCATCATGTAATAAGCAATGGGGGCTGCAATACAAAACGCGATCACAATAAGCCAGATAAACTCTTTAGAGAACAGGTACACAATGCTGGTCATGGAAGCGCCGAGCACTTTGCGGATACCCACTTCTTTAGTACGCTGGATGGCTGCAAAAGCGATGAGACCATATAGTCCCAGACATCCGATGAGGATGGCAATACCGGCAAATAACCTGAAAGCGGTATAGAGTTTTTGTTCCTGCCTGTAGAAGTTGGCAATATGGTCGTCCAGAAATTCGTATTCGAATAATTCTTCGGGAAACATAGTGGACCACATTTTATCGATGCGGGCCATGGTCTTCACCATATTGCCGGACTGCAATTTTACACTCACGTCGTACAAGCGGTCGGCATTGTACCTTAAGATAACCGGGCGTCTCAACTTGTGTTTGCTTTCACTTTGAAAATCCTGAACTACTCCTTTAATGGTCAATGTACGGCCCACTCCTTTAAAGCGAGCGCCAATGGCCTCCTGTGGGTTTTGTATACCTAGTTTATGGATCAGCGTTTCATTGACCAGCACCTGATTCAGGGTGTCCACTCCTTGCAAGGGTACAAGGCCCGCGCCTGCCAACAGCTTAATTCCAAACATAGTAGTATAATGTTCATCAATGAACTTGAGTTCCGTAACATCATCTTTATCAAGGCCGCGATCGGGTGCTGAAAAAGGCGCGAAATTATTGCTATAGCCTGGCGCGCCGGAAGAAAAACTCATTTCTTTTACGCCGGGATCAGCGGCCAGTTGCTGCCGGATGATCTCCCGTTTGCTGCGGTCGGGCAGTGGAAAGGAAACCACAGCCTCTTTGTTGAAGCCAAGGTCTTGGTTGCGGAAAAAGTCCATTTGCCAGGCTACTACCAAGGTACCGATGATGAGCAGCTGTGAGATCACAAATTGCACCACCACCAGGCTTTTGCGAAGAGAAAAACCACGCACTACCGGTGCCCTCATATTCTTAAATGCGGATATGGGATTGAAAGCAGATTGTACAAAAGCCGGGTATACGCCCGCCAGCAATATCAGGAGTAAGGTAAGGCCTCCAATAAACAGCATCACTACGGGATCGGCAAGCGCTGCTGGTCCGATATTTATTTCCAGCCAGTCAGTTGCTTTGGATAAGAACAATGAGGCGGCCAGGGTGCCCAGCACTACGGCCACCAATACAAGGACCGAGGTTTCACCCAAAAACTGGCGTATCAGCTGGCGACGATCTGCGCCTAGTACCTTGCGCACGCCTACTTCTTTGGCCCGTTTGATAGATTGGGCAGTAGATAGGTTGATAAAATTAATGGCAGCTATGATGATGATGAGCAGGCCAATTGCTCCCAACGCTTTGTAAGAATTTTTTGAAACGGTAGGACTGGCACCACCGCCCAGGTAGCGGGTATCATAGTGGATATCCAACATGGGTTGCAGCGGCAATCTTGCATCTTTGGCAATATCATTCCCCCAATGGCTTTTAATAAAAGAAGGTATCCTCTTTCTTAACTGATCCACATCATAATGTTCAGGCACCACGATATAGGTAGTGCCGCCCATGATGGCATAGAAGTTCATACCGGCCGGTTCCAATTCCTTGGCCAGTGTCTCGAAAGAAACAAGAAACAAAAAAGGAATATGTGTATTGGCAGGCTGGTCTTTGATGATGCCGGTCACCTTCAGGTCGTATGCATTGTCGAGCCGGATCACCTGTCCCATGGCATTCTCCTTACCAAAGTATTTCTTTGCCATGCTTTCTGTGAGCACCACGGTATTGGGAGCTGTCAAAGCAGTACGGGCATTTCCTGCCATCCACTGAAAATCGAATATGCTGGTAAACTGCTGATCGGCAAAAAAGTAGCCCTTTTCATTGTACCGGTGCTCGCCAATTTTTACCATGCCACCATAGCGAAACCAGGATTGGGATATCTCCAATTCGGGAAAGTCGGAACGCATGGCGGGCGCAATGGCCATAGATACACTCGGATTAAAATCAATGGCATTGAGGGTTACCCGGTAAGTACGATCAGCTTTTTTGTGGTAATTGTCGTAACTGAGCTCATTGCGCACTACCAGGAAAATGACCAGGCAGGTAGCAACGCCTAAACCAAGACCAAAAACATTAAGAAAGGTATAACTGAAATTCCGGCGAATATTTCTGAGGGCTGTAGTGATAAACATGCGGAAAAGCTTTCAGGATGAAGAATAGGTGGCTTATAACGACGCTAAAAAATATGCCAAGCTCCTGAAGTACTGACCTACAACAAACTATGTAGTTAATGTGCTGTCAATCTGTTCGTTTGTGATACAGGTATTGTACGCTTTCATCCGGGGAGAAGGGAATGCAGAGCCAGCGTAAATGGCCCAAACTATTCTTGTTATTCAAAAAAGGGATTGCCTCAGAGGACCTTTTCATCGGAAGGTTGTGCATCATGCGCCTGGCCATCTTTCACCTCACGGCGAATGATGGACTTGAATTTCTTTTCATTGTTTCTCCATGTAAGGATGGTGATGACAACAGACATCACTGCACTAACCACTGCTACGGAAACAAAATATTCACGCCCTACAGAGGACATCATGGAAAAAAGGAAAGCGGTGATGATACTGCAGAGAAAGGTGCCTATGGGAATATACAAGGCAAAATAAGACCATCTGCCGCCTGTACGCTGCTCTTCCCAATACTTGATAAATCGCTTTTCTTTGGCTGTTAACACGTATACTAATTTTGATCTGTCTGGTTTAAGTTGCAAGGTATAGGCAGACCTGTCTAATTTCAACAAGCTGTAAAATTAAAAGCAGCGATCTCCCAAAACCTGACAGGTCTATTTCAGGTTGATCTCTCCTTTCATGAAAAACACACATTTGCCCGCAATGGTCACCCGCTCGCCCAGGTAGTCGCACCACAAATCACCGCCACGCCTGGATAGCTGTTTCGCCCGCAAGTTAGTCTTTCCCAGCTTTTCTGCCCAATAGGGAATCAATTGGGAATGGGCTGACCCGGTTACGGGGTCTTCATCTATACCTACGATGGGCGCAAAGAAACGGGATACAAAATCCACTTCAACACCCCTTGCCGTGATAATGGCTTTCTCTCCCATCCTCTTAAGCCGTACAAAATCGGGCTGGCAATTACGCACGGCTTCTTCGTTTTCCAGTTCCACCAGGAAGTCACGGTATTTATACACATTCACAAAAGGTACAAAACCAAGGGCCACGGCCAGATCGGCCGGAAAGTCTTTCAAAGGCTGTGGTTTCCAGGCGGGAAAGTCCATGCTGATAATATCCCCCTGGCGGGAAATGGTGAGCAAGCCACTTAAACAATGGAAACGGATGGTGGGCTTCTCATAACCCAGTATATGGTACAATACCCAGGCGGATGCCAGGGTGGCGTGGCCGCACAAATTGATCTCTGCGGCAGGGGTAAACCAGCGAATATGAAAATCATACTCATCGGTGCCGCCGGCAGGAACAAAGAATACAGTCTCACTGAGGTTGTTTTCCAAGGCTAGTTGTTGCATCAACTCATCGCTGATCCATTCCTGTAAAGGGATCACGGCCGCAGGATTACCGCCGAAGAGTTTATCGGTAAAAGCATCTACCTGGTAAAGCGTAAGTTTCATAGTATGATGGTCTTGATGGTAAAAATAAATTTCATTCCCCACTCACATCCTGTTCTCATACACCCGCGGCAACATAAGCTTATAACGCATGGCAATGATACGGATCAATACAATGGTGAGTATGGCGATAATGGTATTCCAATCATTGGATAGCCCGGTTTTCTGCAACAGCAGGTAAAGACTGCCACCCAATATACAGGCAGAAGCATAAATTTCGCGCTGAAAGATCAGGGGTACATTGTTGAGCAAAACATCACGAATGACACCGCCAAAGCAGGCAGTGATGGTACCCAAAGCAATACAGATACCGGGACTCAATTGCATACGCAATCCTTTCTCCATACCAATGAGGGTGAATACCCCCAATCCCAGGGCATCGAAAAGGAACAATGTTTTTTGGAATTGCTTCACATAACGGCCAAAGAATAAAGTGATGAAGGCTGTGGCAAGAATGACGGTGGCGGTCATCTCATTACGAAGCCAGGCTACCGGTGTATTGCCGATCAGCACATCGCGCAGGGTACCCCCGCCGATGGCGGTCACAAATGCCAGGATGACCACGCCAAAGGGATCCAGCTTTCGCTCCATAGCAGAGAATGCACCGGATACTGCAAAAGCAATGGTACCAAGGATATCAATAATGTTAAGGAAGCTATAGTCCATGAGAAAAAAGGCACATTTACTCTGCCATCATTTCCCTGATAACATCTACAATTTCTTCCAGGTTGGGCTTGCTGAAATAATCGCCATCGCTGCCATAGCTGGGGCGGTGGGCCTTTGCCGTGATCGTACGCGGAGATACATCGAGCCAGCGGTAACCACCCTGCTTTTCCATTACTTCGGTGTACATGTAACCGCAGGCACCGCCGGGCACATCTTCATCTACAAACACAATGCGATTGGTCTTCTTCAGGGAAGCCAGAATATGATGGTGAATATCAAAAGGCAACAGGGTTTGAACGTCTACGATCTCACAACTGATGCCGGATCTTTCCAGCACTACGGCAGCCTCCTGGGCAATGCGCAGGGTGGAACCATAGGATACCACGGTGATATCAGTGCCCTCCCGCACTATTTCAGGTACACCCAGGGGTACGCGGAAATCGAGCAGGTTGGCAGGCAATTTTTCCTTGAGGCGGTAACCGTTGAGGGATTCTACTACAATGGCAGGATCATTTCCATCCAGTAAGGTATTGTACATACCGGCAGCCTGTACCATGTTGCGGGGAACGCAAATGTGCATACCACGCAGGGAATGGATCATCATTCCCATGGGAGAGCCACTGTGCCAGATGCCTTCCAGGCGGTGACCGCGTGTACGTACAATAAGCGGGCAGCTTTGCCGTCCTTTGGTACGCCAATGCAGGCTGGCCGCATCATCGCTCAATGGTTGCAGGCCGTATAATAAGTAATCGAGGTATTGTATTTCTGCAATGGGACGCAAGCCACGCATGGCCAGGCCAATGCCCTGCCCCATGATGGTGAGCTCGCGGATAGCGGTATCAAAGATGCGGTGATTGCCATATTTGGCCTGTAAACCGGCAAAGCCCTGGTTCACATCGCCGATCTTACCTACGTCTTCCCCAAAGGCCAATACTTTGGGATTGCTGCTGAAGAGGGCGTCAAAATACTTATTCAGTATTTCGTAGCCATTGGTCATGGGCGCATCTGATGCGTAGGTAGCAGGTACTGCTTCTACCAATAAGGGGCTCTTTGGACTTTCATCGTAGAGAAAGCTACTGTAAGAATTATATCCTTCCTGTTTGAGGGAAGCATACAATGCTTTTATTTCATTGACGGCAGTAGTGTCGCCGGCAGCACTGATCACGCGGTGCAGGGTATGCAACACATCTTTGCGCTGGGGCTCACGGTTGATGACCAGTTCATGTTTGGCTTTCTCCATATCGCCGTGCACGTCCAGGCCCTGCCTGATGAGGGCATCTATCAATTCTACGCAATGGGCCACCTGCTGTTTGATGGGGGCAATGTATTTTTCCCAGGCGCGGTTCTTATTTTCACGCACCAGTTCTTTAGACGCTACTTCAATTTCATACAGTTCATCTTCACTGGCCAGTTCATTTTCGAGTACCCATTCCCTCA
This sequence comes from Paraflavitalea soli, assembly GCF_003555545.1. Lineage (GTDB taxonomy): Bacteria > Bacteroidota > Bacteroidia > Chitinophagales > Chitinophagaceae > Paraflavitalea > Paraflavitalea soli. The sequence continues at coordinate 4,451,908 of NZ_CP032157.1, forward strand.
TTTTCTTATTGGCATCCCATTCGCGTTCCCATTCGAGCTGATCAGGAGATTTATAACGCTCATGGCTGCCGGAGGTAGAATGTCCCTGTGGCTGTGTTACTTCTTCCACATGGAATAAGGCGGGTATATGGGTGTCGCGTATTTTTTGAATGGCGGTTTCCAGCACTTCGCACATGCCGGCATAATCCCATGCTTTGAGTTTATAAATATCAAAACCATTGGTATGGTCTTTTTTCTGCATGCCCTTCAAGGCTTCTGAAATGGAGCCTTTGGTAGTCTGGTATTTTCGGGGTACGGAAATACCGTAGCCATCATCCCATACAAATACGGCGAGGGGCACCTGCAATACACCGGCGGCATTGATGGTTTCCCAGAAATGGCCTTCGGAGGTAGATGCATCACCGATGGTGCAAAAACATATTTCGTTGCCATTATCGCTCAGTTCGTGCATATCCTGCAAAACACCGGAATGGCGGAAAAGTGTAGAGGCAAGGGCAAATCCCAGGGAGCGGGGCATCTGGGCGGCGGTAGGCGCCATACCAGCTGCAATATTTTTACGATTCACGAGGTCGAGCCACTCTCCATTGCTGTCTACATTGGGGGTAGCGAAATGGGAGTTCATCTGGCGGCCGGAGCTATGGGGGTCATTGGCCGGGTTGGGATCGGCATACAACTGGGCGAAAAACTCTTCCAGGGTAGCCTGCCCGGTAGCAAAAGCCAGGGTTTGATCGCGGTAATACCCCGACAGGAAATCACCATTTTTGAAAAACTTGGAGACAGCGATCTGGGCAACTTCCTTACCATCGCCGAAAATGCCAAATTTGGCTTTCCCGGTAAGCACCTCTTTCCGGCCCATAAGGCTGACTTCCCGGCTTTCACAGGCCATCCGGTAGTCCCGGAGCACTTCTTCCCTGAACTTGTCGAAAGAAAGCTTCTCGCTGGTGAGCAATGGGTTGTGAATCGTATTTTCCATAACTCAAAAGTATTAATAATATGCCCCCGTTGAGCCGGTTTTTGCGGGATGTTAAAAAATTGTCATTAGGTCAAAAATTAATTACCTGCAAGTACGTTAAAAATGTAATTTTGAAGGGTTCACAAACCAAATCCTGAGCAGTATGAAAAAATGGATAACAGTTTTACTCATAGCAGGTTTTGCCACGGCCGCCCAGGCGCAAAACACGCCCGATTCCAAATCCGCGGTCCCCGAGGTACTGGCTTTGAAAGAAACCAGTTTTGACTTCGGTAAAATAGGCCAGGGACGCCCGGTGACCCATGTATTTGAGGTGACCAATACGGGCAAGGAGGTCATGCGGCTGGACAATGTGCAGGCTTCCTGCGGATGTACCACTCCCGAATGGAGCCGCGAACCGATCCAACCCGGCGCTACCGCCAGCATTAAGGTAGGGTATAATGCCGCTGCGGAGGGTCCGTTCAACAAAACGGTAACTATTGTGTATAACAATAATCAAACAAAAACGATCGTCATTTCAGGAAATGTTTATAAGGCGCCCGCAACCTCTGCGCCTGCAAATGCGTCCTTATCTTTACTAAAACAATAAAAAAACAATTGAATATGAAACAATTTGTATTGGCAGTTAGCGCCTTGTTCTTATCAGCAACCATGTTTGCCCAATCACCTTCTGCAGCCGGTCAAAAAGCTGCCGATGTAGTTAAATTCAAAGAAATCGTACACGATTTTGGCAAGATCAAACAAGGTGTGCCAGTAACCTACGACTTTGTTTTCTCCAATGCCAGCAATAAGCCCATCGTTATTGAGTCGGCTGTAGCTTCCTGCGGCTGCACTACACCCGTAAAGCCTGAAGCTCCTATCGCAAAAGGCAAGCAAGACAAGATCACTGCCGGTTTCAATGCTGCCACTTTAGGTACTTTCACCAAGCCCATCACTGTTAAAGTTGCTGGTATCGATACTCCTCTGGAGATCAAGATCACTGGTGAGGTGCTGAATGAAGTGGATTATGCCAAGTACGAAAAAGAAAAAGGCGCTAAGAAAAGCAAATAATTCTCTATAATTCATTGATATGTATCCCCATAGCATCAGCTGTGGGGATTTTTTTTGCTTATAAAGCATTGATATCCTGTAGATTTGCCGACCATTAATATTCTACGCATGCCTTCAGCTTCTTCGAAAAAGCCGCTTATTACCCCGGAATACCGGGTTTTCTTCCCCATTAAAGTGGGCAAAAGCCAGATCGATGGCCAGGGGGCCTATGCGCTGCAGCGCATTCCTGCCCGCCGGAAGATCGGCGACCTGGGCGGGGTGATCATTACGATCCGGGAAGCCCGGCGTATTACGGCCCGGACCAAGCGGGTGGCGATGGTAGAGTTTGACAACGGGGAGGCACTGAATGCTTCTGTGAACAGCAATGAGCTGCGTTATATCAATCACTCCTGCGATCCCAATACGTATATGCGCCTTACGCACCGCCGGGTGGAATTCTATGCTTTACGACCTATAAAAGTAAATGAGGAGCTGACCTGCAATTATGGAGAAACGCACCATGATGGAAAGTTACCCTGCCAGTGCGGCGCCCGGAATTGTAAAGGGTTTATTTGATTACGAATGCAGAATTTAGTATTTAGAATTGCTCCGCATTTTTTTCAAGCCCTCTAACTTAAAAGTTGCTGAATTTTCAAGGTTGATCAGCCTGTATTCATTACGTTGAACAGATCGCAGCAGCCATCCAAAATTCTACATCCTAAATTCGAAATCCTTTACTTTTGCGCCATGTTAACTATCAGTCATCGCGGGCAAACGATGCCCGCTTCTCCCATCCGTAAGCTGGTTCCGTATGCCGAAGCAGCTAAGAAGAAAGGTGTTAAAGTGTACCACCTCAATATTGGTCAGCCGGATATTGAAACGCCCAAGGCGGCGCTGGATGCTGTGCGCCATGCCGATTTTAAAGTGCTGGAATACAGCCATAGCGCGGGCAATGAAAGCTATCGCCGCAAGCTGGTGCAGTATTACCATTCCAGAGGTATTGAAATTGATCATACGCAGATCATTGTTACTACGGGTGGATCAGAAGCCATCCTCTTTGGTTTTATGGCCTGCCTGGATGCAGGTGATGAAGTGATCATCCCGGAGCCTTTTTATGCCAATTACAATGGATTTGCGGTAGCAGCGGATGTGATCGTAAAGCCCATCACCTCCCATATTGAAACGGGCTTTGCCCTCCCACCTATCAGCGAATTTGAGAAAGCGATTGGTCCGAAAACAAAGGCCATTGTACTTTGCAATCCCAATAATCCTACGGGCTACCTCTATAGCCGGGAGGAAATGGAAACGCTGAAAGAGATCATCAAAAAACATAACCTCTACCTGTTTGCCGATGAAGCGTACCGGGAGTTTTGCTATGAAGGCGAGCACATCAGCGCCATGCACCTGAAAGGAGTTGATGACCATGTAATATTAATGGACACGATCTCCAAGCGCTATAGCGCCTGTGGCGGTCGTATTGGCGCCCTTGTGACCCGCAATAAGCAAGTGTATGATACGGCGATGAAGTTTGCCCAGGCCAGGTTGAGTCCGCCTTCTTTTGCCCAGATACTGGGTGAGGCGGCGGTAGACCTGCCAGAGGATTATTTTGATGCTACCAAAGCGGAGTATAAGAAACGGCGTGATCTGATGGTGAGCCGGTTGAATGCTATGCCGGGGGTATTTTGTCCTAATCCCGGTGGTGCCTTTTATGCCATTGCACGCTTGCCGATCGATGACGCAGATGTATTTTGTCAGTGGTTGCTGGAATCTTTCTCACACGACAAACAAACAGTGATGCTGGCCCCTGCTACGGGTTTTTATGGCACCAAGGGGCTTGGTTTGAATGAAGTGCGACTGGCTTATGTGCTGAATGTAGATGATCTGAATAAGGCAATGGATTGCCTGGAAGCGGCGCTGAAAGTGTATCCTGGAAGGAAAGGATAAGAACACAAGCGTATTCAGGCCCCATGTGGGCTGTTTAGATAATGGTGATCCCGGACTTGCCTATGGCGGCGGTCTGGGATTTTTCTTATAAGGATCTGGCTGGCTAATGGCGCCATTGTTTTTGGGTGGGCAGCCTGGTACTTCCTTCGGCTCTAAAGGCCAGATTGCCAATGTGTAGGGATTTCGGGGGCGTATTGTATTACGGGTAGGCCGTCCTTCCGATCTTTTTGACTTTCTTTCAATTAAGTTTTTGCCGAAAGGTGATTTTAGCTATTTTTGCAGCCCGTTTTAAGCCCTTAGGGGCCGGGGCGGGTGGAAAAGGGAAAGTCTGGATTGGTGTTCGATTCCCTTCAACTCCACCGGGAAACCAATAAGGGGTTCAACTCCCTTCCCGGATACCAAATGGAACATTTGCCGAGGTAGCTCAGTTGGTTAGAGCGCAGGATTCATAACCCTGAGGTGACGGGTTCAATTCCCGTCCTCGGTACACGGAAAGGCTTCACGAAAGTGAGGCCTTTTTTGTTTAATTTAATGCCTTTCACTTATGTCAACCTCGTAAAATAGAATTCCATAATTAAATAACAAAAATCATGGATACAAAATTTGAAGTAACCAACCTAATTACTCCTGTAATAAATAGTTTTAGGACTTTAAGTAACGAATGGAAACACTTCTTCGACATTGGAATCACAGAATATTTACAATCACAAACGGAAAAATATTATTTCACCAATACCTTCATTCATAGAAGTGAAAAAGTAAAATTCAAAGACATTTACTATCCAATTAAAGCAACATATAAAAATCTTACTACAGATTTTGAAGAGCTTATTGACTTATTCGATGAATACAAAAATATTACATTAGTTGGTTCAGCGGGTAGTGGAAAGACGACTTTAATGAAATATATATTTCTAAACATTCTTAAAAAAGGTATAAGGATTCCAATTCTAATTGAATTACGCAATCTAAACGAATACAACGGGGATTTTGAAAAACTAATTGCCGAAAAAATAATAAAATCAAAAATTAAGCCCAGTGACGATACGTTTAAAAGAACATTGGAAAGCGGAAAGTTTTTATTCCTTTTAGACGGCTATGACGAGATTTTCACAGATAAAAAACAAGAAATTAATAGGCAAATTGAATTATTTGTCGACTCTTATTCTAAAAATCGATTCCTTATTACTACCCGTCCTGGTAGTGGGATTGAAAATTTTCCTCGCTTTTATGACTTCAAAGTACGTGAGTTAAATGATAATGATATAAACGGGTTTATTGAAAAAATTGTTACAGCGCAGGAACGTAAAGAAAGGATTGTAAAATTAATCAACGACCCTAAAAATAATAACTATACAGAATATCTACGCAATCCTTTATTATTATCAATGTTTATACTAGCATTTGAGAGTCACCCAGAAATACCAAATAGAAAAAGTTCTTTCTACAGAAACGTTTACGATACTCTTTATTCAAGGCATGATGGGATTACAAAAAATAGTTTTCCAAGGGAGAAAATAACTAAACTGCAAAGAGATGATTTCGAAAAAATATTAAGTATTTTTTGTTACATTTCTCTTTTGGAGGGTAAATATACTTTTACGACTGAATATTTATCTGACACCCTTTCTAAGGTAAAAGCTACAACTGATAAAGATTTCAAAGTTGATGATTTAATTTATGACCTTAGAACTTCAATATCCATTCTAATTTTAGATGGATTCGAATATCAATTTCCACATCGTTCAATGCAAGAATATTTTACAGCCTTATTCATAAGCAGGCTTCCATCAGACAAAAGAGGGATAGCTTATAAGAATTTATCGAATACTCTTCGAGAATCAAGCACTGACAATAGCTTTAATTTCTGGAGTTTATGTAAAGAGCTTGACGAAACAACGTTTACCTCAAAATTTTTAATCCCACAGTTAAAAAAATTTCAGAAACAATTAACACAAAAAGATGACAAGAAATTACTGGATGTATTTTTTAAGATCATAGACCCCAGTTTATTGCCCATCGAACTTTCAGATTTAAAAACAGAAGTAAAGCGAATCGGGATATATCGAACTTCTAATTTTTACAACTCAATTATTGATTTTTTTAACATCTACGACCACAAAAATTTATTTCTTTTTCCAGAGAGATCTGGTGCCCAAAATGAACTATTAGAAATTTACAAGAAGGTCCGAGCTAAATCCCCTCACTCAAAGATGTCTCACTTGGAAATCGACGAAGAAACACTACCAATTTTGATTAAATTTAATATCGTGGATGTAATAAAATCATTTAAGAAATCCATTGATAACAAAATTATAGAACTACAAAACGAAATACAACGGGAAAAAGAGAACATTGATGAGATACTTGGTATTTAAGCATCATAAAATAGACAGTGACAGGAAACTTTAATCAAAGATTATATTCATGAAGAGCGCTCACAAATAATATGTAATAATAAGCCACCGCATCTTTTCCCGGATAATTCGGGCTTACTTTTTATCGGCCCCTTAATTAACAAGATGATAATCTTCCGCTGGATATAGGCTACTGATGAGCTTAAGGCTTCTTTGATGCGTGATTCAAGTCGTCTCTGGATCATGTCTGCAAATCTAACATAAAATGTAAGATTTGCAGACATGTATCTATTTCAGCAATTAGCAATTGAGTATCAACGCTTAATCATACCTCAAGATTTAATTAATGTGTTCACAGCCGGTCAAAATCGAGCACTTTCGTTGGTTTCGCTAATACTATATCTGCCTTTTTGAAACTGTATGTCCCGTAGAGCAGCTAATAACTGGAATATTGAAACTCCGTGGTTTTGTCCAGGTAGAAAATATCTGTGATAAGGCTATCCAGTTCAGCAACAGTTTGGGCCATCTGTTTCCGCAGGGTGGCTTTGTTTTCTGTAGTTATATCATAGCTCGTTGACAGTTCATCATCGATCTTCCGGCGCAACAAAGCCAGGTACAATCTTTTTTGCCCGGCGATACTATACTTGCTGCCAAGCGCTTCATAATAGTATTTATATTGATGCAGGCCCCACTCTGCGTATCCCAATATCCGGTAATACTGATGACCAAAATAAGTGCCCCCGCCTTTAAGCTCACCGAAAATCCTGTTGACGTGCCGGTAAATACTGACCAGTGTATCTCTTTTACCATTGAGTACGGCCTCTCCATGCAGCTTCTTTAAAAAATAAGCATACAGCACATGATACTGATCTTTGCCCACCTCACTGCTGAAGGAGATCGTTTTTTCCCGGCCCATACTATCCACGAAGCTCCTGAACTGGCCACTCTGTGCATAAGAAATATCCGGATGCTCGGGAAAGCTATCGTACAGGGTTGGAAAATTATTAACGATATCATTGAATTCCTCCGCAGTATACACATAAGGCGAATCACCTGGTATCGAGATCACTACACTGTCTGCGACAAGATAGGGTGGTTTAACAGCAGGTACACCGGGCTTGACGGCCTCTTTCGTTGTGCCGGCTGTTGTACTTCCTTTTGTTGGTTGAATGGAGGGCGCCTGGCAGGCTGCCAATAAACCAGACAATACATAGGCAAGGAAACGCATACAGGAGTGGTTGGGGGTTTAGTGCTGATAAATTACAATTCTTTCCTGTTTATGATAAGTTAATTCACGGATCACGTTGGTACGTTGAAAATCATGTCAAAGAACTGTGGACTATTTTATGCAGCAGGATCAAAGTCCAAACCTGGGTTCAACATCAAAGCCTGTGACACAAATTATGCATTGGTTGATACAGCAAATCTACAGCGGCTTCCACTCGCGTTGTTCAAAAATGGGACGGTCTTCCCGGAATGTTGGGACGGGCCGAGGAAAAACCTGGGACGAACAGCTTTTTTTCCCCGGAAGTACCAAGAGTTCTGGGACGGTGTTCGATAAAAGCAGGGACGAACGACAAATGTCCTGGGACGAATAACACATTTACTCCATTTTCTTCGCTTTGCTTCCCCGGAATCGGCCCTTTTCTCCCCGGATTCTTCGCATTGGGTCCTCTTTGCTTCCCCGGATCCTCCTCTTTGGGTCCTCGGAATCCGGGGAAGCAATGCGGAAGAACAGCGGCAGCATCGGGGAGCCATTGAGTTAAAACATGTAAACATATCTAGTCCTAAACCTAAAATAGCCCCTACCCGTCCATCTTCCAGACGCATTTTAACACCACGGGAATGATAAGCCGCTGTGGTGAACAGCTCTTTAACGATGGCTTGAAAGACGTTAAATTTTTCAACCATCATATCGGGTCTTAAAAATTATTTCTACTTTTAGCCCTTCACCTACATGTCTTCCCCATCCCATATAGAAAGTGAATGGCTGCGCAAACTGGCGCAGGGAGATGAAGTTGCCTTTACAGAAATCTATCATCAGTATTGGAAACTACTCTTTTCAGTTGCAGCTAATAAACTGGATAACCTTACGGACGCGGAAGAAGTGGTGCAGGAAGTGTTTGCCGATCTCTGGAAACGCAGGGCTGAGATCAATATCCAACAATCACTGAAATCTTACCTGGCAGCCGCTGTTAAATTCCAGGTATACAGCCTGCTGCATAAGAAATACCGCCAGCGGCTGCACGAGCAAGACATGCAAGCGCCTGCTTCCATTTCCGTACATGTAGAAGAACAATACGACCTGAAGGAGCTGCAGCAACAGCTTAACCAAACGGTCGCTCAACTGCCTGAACGTTGTAAACTTATCTACGAGCTCAGCCGGGAAAAGGGGCTTTCGCACAAGGAAATTGCACAGACCCTGGACATTGCTGAAAAGACGGTTGAAAACCAGCTGACGAAAGCATTGAAGCACCTGCGCACCTCGCTGAAATCCTTTTTTTCCTTCCTGTACTAGGCTTCCAAAAAAATTATTCCAATGCGTAGGGGGTAATGACCTGTTTGCTTACCTGTATAGTAAATACGACTTTTCATGTCTGAAAGAGATGTCAATGACCCTGTTTATTACCAGGAGCTTGTTCACAAACTGGCATCCGGCACCATTAAGCCAGCCGAAAGGCAGGAGTTGGAACAATGGTACAATAGCCACCAGGACCACCCTGTTGAAATACCAACTTCGTTTGCAGTGAGCGAAGCGGATCATGAAAAGCGACTGCTGGCGAAGATCAGGCAGCAGGCAGGACTAGATACAACGGATGCTCCTGTACACAGTGCCCGCATTCGTACTATTTACCGGTGGGCTGCTGCAGCGGCTGTACTGGTATTGATCGGTACGGGTATCTACTTTTTTAACGATCGTCGCCATGCAGGACCGATGATTACGCAAAAAAGCCAGGCTGATCTGCCCGGCACACCGGTTGCCAAAAATGTATTGACGCTGCCTGATGGATCGCAGATATTGCTGGACGAAGTAAAGAACGGTCGCATAGCCACACTGGGGCATACGACAATTACCCGGCAGGAAAACCGCATCATCTATACCACCACAGATGCCGGTGATGATGCAGGTTATCACGTGATCTCCACAGCACGGGGTTCGGCGTACGAAGTAGTGCTCACAGATGGCAGTCATATATGGCTGAATGCCGCCTCGTCCATAGGTTTTCCCACTGCTTTTTCCGGGTCCGAACGTATTGTAGACCTGTCGGGGCAGGCCTGGTTTGATGTACAACATGCTGATAAGGTCCCTTTCCTTGTTCATTCCCGTACGCTTACGACCACGGTACTGGGAACAGCCTTCGACATCAAAGATTACCCAGGTGAAAGTGACCGGACAGTATCTGTGCAACGTGGTAAAGTAAAGGTACAGGCAGGTGACAAGGTAGTAGCTATGCTGACAAAGGGACAACAGGTAAAACTACAAGCCGACATGGTTCAACAGCAGGGCATCGATACATTGGCAATAGCCGGCTGGAAGAAGGGTGACCTGATCTATGATGACGTGTCCCTTGCCACCGTTGTAGCCGACCTGCAGCGGGTATTCAACGATTCCATCGTCATTAAAGATACTGCCCTTGCAAAGACAAGAATCAGGAGTAAATTCCAAAAGGATGCGGGTATACAACAAATACTTGACATACTCAGCGTTACCATTGACAGACCGCTCGCCAAAAAGAACGGCATTTTCATTATAGAATAAGCAAACACCTATAACAATTGTATGAAACGGATCATCCCCATCCTGTTACTGGTATCCTGTGCCCTGTTGATAATAAACCGCAGCCATGCGCAGGACATCAGCAAAGAGACTATAAGCATCGACCTGAAAAATGTAACACTGAAGGAGGCACTGAACACGATAGAAAAATTAACACGCTTTAAATTCACGTATAAGTCAGCGGTGATAGCCGGCATACGCAACATCCGTTACCAGCAGCAACATGTGCCGGTGAAGAAGGTGCTCGATGACCTTCTGCTCCAAAACGGGTTACAGTATGAGCAGGTACAAACGTATATAATCATAAAAAAGCCAGGGGGCACAGGGGCACAAACAGCAACGGTATATGGATTTGTAACGGTTGTGCAATCGGGTGAAGCGCTGATCGGGTCTACCGTCAGTTTAACTGGTCCTAAAACGTACACCACGCTTACCAATGCCTATGGATTTTATTCGCTTACGGTGCCCGTGGGAGAATATGTATTGAACAGTTCGCATGTGGGATTTACAGAGCACATAGAAAACCTCGTGATCGGGGAAAACCAACGCCATCCTATAGCGCTGCCAGTGAAAGAGGCGGATACGATGCAGGCGGTGATCGTATCTTCTGCCGGCAAAAAAAGCATGGTTCAAAATGTGATAACCGGCAATCACCGATTGAGCACGCTGGAAATAAAAAGAATTGCCATGGGCGGCAGTGAACCGGATGTATTGAAAAGTTTGCAGTTCTTACCGGGCATCCAGTCTGCTGCAGAAGGCACCACGAATTTATCGGTACGGGGCGGTTCTTACGACCAGAACCTGATCCTGCTGGATGAGGCGCCGGTATACAATCCTACGCACTCGCTTGGTTTCTTCTCTGCTTTTAATACGGATGCGCTGAAAGATGTGGCCATTTATAAAGGCGTATTTCCGGCGCAATATGGCGGTCGGCTTTCTTCGGTCATAGATATCCGCATGAAAGAAGGCAATAACAAGCAGCATGCGCTTACCGGCGGTATTGGTTTGATTGCCAGCCGGCTTACCTGGGAAGGCCCGATTAAAAAAGAGAGGTCTTCTTTCATGATCTCCGGCAGGTACAGCAATACTGGCGCGTTGTTGAATACAGCCTACAGGTTGAAGGTAATCGATGCCGGTACCAGCAGGAACAAGGTTTCCTTCTATGACCTGAATGCCAAGTTCAATACAGCGCTTGGCCGCCGGGACCACCTGTATTTATCGGCTTACACCGGATATGATAATTTCTATTTACTGCCACTCGATATGGAGACGCGTACGAATTGGGGTAATACCACGGTTACAGCCCGGTGGAACCATGTTTTCAATACCCGTTTGTTTGCCAATACTTCTCTACTCTATAGTCAATATAAGTATACACATATTATGCTGGACAGCGCCCGTGACTTCTCCTGGCGCGCCAGTCTGAAAGAGGTGACGCTGAAAACGGATTTCGATTGGAGTACGAACAAAAACAGCCTGTTGAAGTTTGGTGCCGGCATTTCAACCCAGGATGTATTGCCTGGAAAAACGATCTCTGTTACAGACCATAAGCCCGACCAGCGCATTTCGCTCAACAACCGCAGATCGGCGCAGGTATTTGTTTACCTCAATCATGAACAGAAAATAAATAAAAGGATCAGTGTATCCTACGGCATCCGGGCCACGGGTTTTGCAGCACTGGGAGATGCACTCGTATACCAGTACAATGCGGATACTTCGCTCGTGACCGACAGTACCTATTATGGCAAAGGAAAGATCATTACCTCTTATTTCGGTGCGGAGCCCAAAGCCACTGCCAGGGTATTATTATCTGCTACGGCATCGCTTAAACTGGCGTATGGCAGGAATTACCAGTTCCAACACCTGCTCACCAATTCATCCGTAGGCTTGCCTACGGACCTCTGGATGCCTTCCAATACGCACTTCAAACCACAGTACTCGGATCACTATTCGGCCGGTGTGTTCAAAACCTTTGCCGGTGAGGCATGGGAAACGAGCATGGAAGTATATTACCGTCAATCGCATAACGTGATCGATTACCGGGACAATGCCGACCTGTTTCTGAACGATAAAATAGAAACACAGGTATTGACGGGCCAGGCAAAAGGCTATGGCGTGGAGTTATTGGTCAAAAAAAATAAAGGGGTTTCAAGGGGTTGGATCAGTTATACCTGGTCAAAGGCCACACGGCAGATCGATGGAGTAAACAATGGGGATTGGTATCCTGCCAGCTACGACCGCCGGCACAATCTCTCGATCGTATACAACCAAACGCTTTCCAAAAGGCTCAGTCTTTCTGCCAATTGGGTATTCCGCAGTGGCAACCGGGCCACGGTACCACTGGGTACTTATGCTTTTAACGGCATCAGGTCTTTGTACTACAGTACGCGGAACGGGTATAGCTTACCTGCGCACCACCGGCTGGACCTCAGTGCAAGCTGGCAAAGCAGGATCAAAGCCATCAAGCAATTTGAGGGGGAATGGGTGATCAGTGTCTATAATGTTTATAACCGCCGCAACATCGTGGCACTCTTTGCAAGGCAGGACCCAGCCAACTACTCGTATGTAAAAACCTACCAGGTCAACTTCGGGGGTATTATACCCTCCATTGCTTACAATTTTAAATTCTAATCATCATGCGCATTCAACAAGGTATAGCCAGTCTTTTATTGATAGTGACCATCGCCGGTTGTACCCGGGAATTTGAACTGGGTCCTCAGGCAGCAAAACCCCTATATGTTATTGAAGGAAGGATCAGCAATATGTGGGGGCCTTATTATGTGCGGGTCACCAAATCGGATGGACTGCTAGCGGATCCCGATCCCTACTTTCCTTACCGTGACAGTGCAGAACCGGTAAAAAATGCACTCGTTATTATTACGGATGATACAGGGATAAAAGATACCCTGATCCCCAGTCCGCCCTCCATCGACCGGTATGTATATTACTTCCGCGATTCCACCAATTACAACGACCAGGGTATCGATTCGGTCTTTACCACGGTAAACGATCGCGCCAGTTTTCATGATCGTGGATTTTACCAAACCACCAAAATAAAAGGTCAGACGGGACATACCTATTCCCTGGAAGTACAGATTGGCGACCAGGTATTCAGGTCTTCGGCTTATATGCCTCCGGCACCGGCCATGGAAAGTGTGGGCTGGGCCAGGGATACCATGCTCAGTCCCTACCTGAACAGGGGCCTGATACCGGTAGCGCGGTTCAAAGATGCGCCCAATGAAAAGAACTATTATGCGCTCAATATGAACTATTCACTGCATGCTTACCGGTACGATTTTTATCTGGCTCCCGGCGTCGCTTCAGGGGCCACCTTCAGTGTGCTTCCCTATTATGTTTTTGACGACAAATTCCTGACACCCGGCATCAATACGATTCCGGTTCGTTTGATGCCGCTCAATGTTCAACACAGCCTGGTGCCTGAAGGCCACTATCCTTACTGGGATTATTATCCCTATGTGAGGTATTCACACAAACCGGTGCAGATCAGGCTGCATGCTTTAACCCAACAAACGTATACGTATTTCAATGCATTGAATAAGCAGTTGGAGGTCAATGGCAATATCTACAAACCGGCACCCGCCTCGGCGCCTGGTAATATCAGTGGCGGAGCACTGGGTTTCTTTTATGCCACCACTGTTTCTGACAAGGTGCTTTATTGGTGAGACATGGCTTATGGCAGTTTCTTGTATTGGATGCCACCAAAGGAAGCAGTGCGGTGAATGGTATCGATATACATGGGCTGGATGGGTGGAGGGCTCATATCTTTCATGCTATAAGCAGGTCCCAGCATTAAAGTCCTGTAGGACGGATTGAAAAAGCCGGGAAAGGTATCACGGTTCGAGCCGGTTTTCGTTACCCGGCCCTCAGAGGATGTTTTGATATAACTGGAAGCATGGTAAACGATGAAGGAGTCGGCAGCAGCAGTTTTATGAACATTGAGGGTGTCCCATTGTTTAGCGGAACCAAAGTTGGTTTCTGCTACAAAGACACCCTTGTACCGGTAAAGCGGCAATTGGGCATCGGGTATTTCTTCTTTACCGGGTGTGGCGCCACATGCGCTCAGGACAATCAGCAAAACTATTGACCGCAAGGATACGGATGTTTTCATGGATAACTATTTTCCCGACAAAATAGGGAAAATTTTCTTACGCTTCCTTTCTGAAAAAAGCCCTCATTCCTGAGGGCTTTTGTTTTATCATGCAGATCCAATCAGGCATTTCTTTACATCGCAGCATTGTAGGTGAATTTCTGGCCGCCGAGGGCAGCTTCCAACATCAGCCCATCTTTACCTTGCGTGAATACCAGGACGCCATCCCGGTACTTTACATCAGCAGAAGCGCCTTCCTTAGCAGCAATGGCCGAGAATTGACCAGCAAACTCAAGGTTGTTTTTCTGAAAGCGATCCAAAGCGTCTTTATTTTCAAAAAAGATAACTTCCCGGTAAGCCTGTCCGCCAAACTGAAAGCCAGCACTCACCTGTACCATTTTTGCAGAACCTATATATTTTCCGCGTTCATATACAGCACCTGAACCGGCTGCGCCGCCAACACCAATGGCGCCCTTTCCTACATTGGGGAATATTACGTATGCATAACTTCGGTCAAAAAGGTTTTTCATTAAACCATCTGCTTTTATAAATTCAGCTTTGGCCTTTTTGCTGTCGGAAGCAATGCGTTGTTCTTTGTTCTGGCTCATCAGGAGTGTGGGCAATAGCAATGCTGCCCAGGTGAATATTGCCAGGTTCATGATATTCTTTTTCATAACGATGTTTTTGGCTACCCAATGCAACGAATGTGCCAGCACCCCAGGCGATCAATGGCTTTCAAAAAGAGGCTTTTTTTACTCAATGTGGACGTTTGTATTCATCCCCCTGACGCCCCATATACATACCATTGGTCTACATAAAAGGGTAAGTTGCGGTGTCAAAACGTTGTCATATTCTTGGGAGCCACATGCCGGCAACGGCCCCAAAGATGCCCACTGCCATGGCAAGGGTGATAATAAAAAGAAAGATGGAGAATGACCATTTTTTAGCCGGCGCACCTGAAAATTTAGCTCTAAAATATAAAGCGGCTACGGCTTGCGGAAAGATGTAAACAAATATGCCCAGGAAGGTGAGGAAAGGGCCGGTAAAGGTTTCGGGGTCAAAACCGACTGGCTTCTTATGGATGACGAGCCATAGCATCAGGAATATGCGAAAGAACCATACGCCACTCATGGCCAATAAGAGGTGTACGGCCCATTGGTTGTGCAAATTAATTTTTCGTTGCATGGCATACCTGATGGCAAAGCAGGCACTAACGAGAATGATCAATGCATTGATGGAAATGACTACCTGGGCAAATAGTCCGCCCACTGCTCCCCTTACCCAGGTAAGGTATAAACCGCCGGTACCCATTAAGAAAGCAGCAAAAATGTATACCCTGCCGCTGATCCTGTGCAGGCGGGGGACCTTTTTCCGGATAGCAGGTATTAGTTGTAATGGCCCCAGGATGGTTATCACGGCAGCGAATGCCACGTGTGCACCAAAGACAAAGTTGCCCATCCCATCGCCAGATTGGTAAAAATGGGGGTTGACGGTATTCCACTTCTCAAAGTTCCCCTGGGCTGCTGATCTCCCATACAGCATGATGATATAATAAGCAAAGACCAACTGGCCCAGGTAGGTGACTACAAACCAAAAACGAGTTATATTCCTGAAGGAACGTATTGCTAGTGATTGGGGGCTTTGTTTCATGGCGCTGGAGTATCTGATAAAGATAAACGCCGCCGCCTGCCGACCACTTAACAATTGTTAAGAAATGATCTCGCGCCTGATCCTGCTGAGGCTTTCGGGTTTTATGCCGAGGTAGGAAGCGATGTATTTGAGGGGAACGTTCTTAATTATATTCGGGCTTTCCTTTACCAGTTTCACGTAGCGCTGTTCGGCGGTAAGGTTGGCCAGGTCATTCATTCTTTGCCGGTCTTCTTCCTGCACCTGCTGGAATAAGCGGATGGTGTAGTCTTTTTGGGTGATGCTAGTTTTTGCGGTCCGATCGGCGTCGGCTTTGGTGATCCTCAGTAATTCGCAATCGGTAATGCATTGCACGTATTCATTGGTGGGGGTCTGGTTCACAAAATGAAAATAGGAGGTAAAAAACCGGGGACCATTGTTCAGATCAACTGTTATTTCTTCTCCTTTATCATTGATGTAATACTTTCTCATATATCCCGAAACAATAAAATTATGGTATACGGGAACTTTTCCGGGACTATCCAGCAGGGTATCCTTTGGCGCCAACAGCGGCTTGAAAGACTCCCGGCATTGAGCCCTGTCATGCTCAGGAATATTGATTATCTGAGAGATAAAATCGAAAAGCGAATCGTAATAATGCAGCATTTGCTGAGGTTTACTATAAACGTACAGAAGAACTTATGAAGGAGAAATAAGTCACTCCCCATTCAACGGGTGGCCTATCTCCCAGTATCAATTGCCCTATCAAAAGGTTTGGTTGTTGTGCTATCCTGCAAATTAAGATATTGCTGTTATTCTCCATCGGGATCGATCACATCTATCTCCGCTACGCGGCCCACCTGCCCATCTTCCAGGCGCACTTTGATCCCTCTTGAATGGTATGCCGCAGAGGTAAGCAGGTCTTTGACAATACCATAGGTCAACTTACCTGTTCGCTGGTCTTTCTTAAGAATGATCGCCACTTCCTGTCCGGGATAAATATCTTTTCTATATTGGCCATCCATATTGTTGCTGTTTATCAGCCGCAAAAATATTGAAGGAAAGCTTTATATCGAAAACCTTTTAAGAGGTGCTGTCAACGCTTGGCTCCGATCCCAAACTGATCCCCGGCATGCACGGCTTTGTTTCCCCTGAATTGGATCTCCACCATCTTTTCGCTGGCCACATTGTTATGAAATTCATCCTTCAGGTATGTCAATATATTGCGGGTCTTGATGTCTATTACTTCGCCGCTGGATGGGTAGGCATATTTACCATCCTCGCTAAAAGTGATCCATCCAGGCATATCCTGTAAGGGAATGGTAGTAAGCTGCTGATAAGGGGCTTCGGCACCAAATACATGCAGGCGCATATTGTGGCCATCACAAAGCCATAATTCTTTTTCGTCTGGTGTGAGACCAATACCATGACTGGGATTGCCATGCCGCCTCACCGGTCCACGCTCCCACCCCTGCACAGGTATGTGGGCAATCTTTTTGCCGGTCCTTAAATCGCCCACTTCAAAACCAAGCAGGCTATCGACGGTTACGTATACCAGGGATTCTTTGCCATTGATGGTAAAGGGGCGGATATTGTTGTCAAATGGACCCACCTTGGCTACCAGTTCATGCTTATGGGCGTCGGCTATGTGTAACCAGGGACTTGCTATGTCGTCCAGATAAACAAGGTTACCGGCAGGTCCGTAAATAGTATTGTGGGCTCTTTTGTGCACGGTGATCTTTTTAATGATGTCGCCTGTATTGCAATCGACCACATTCCAAAATGTATTCTCCAGGGATGGCAGGTACATGGTAAGGCCATTGGGTGAAATGGCCATACGGTCGCAGCCGCCATCAAACTTCTTCTCCCATACAATTTTTTCTGTTGTAAGGTCTATGCGTTGCAAGCCTTCCAATGTGGTGATGTAGATGCTGTTGAGTGGGATGCTTACAGCAATGCCTTTTACGTTGGAAGGATTACCATTGGGATGAAGACCTTGGGTTTTGATCCTTTTTACAAAACGGTGGTTGTTGTCGATATCAAAGACGAGGAGGCCATGCCCTCCGTACCCCAGGTAATCGCGGATGCCGGGAGTCGCCACGTACAGGTAGTGCTTCTCCCCCATTACCTTATTTGTTTTTGCAGGTTTATTGCCAGGGACCTGTGCCTGCAGGGCTCCATGGCTCAGCATTACAGAAAGCAGGGGTATAGCCAGGAAGTGTAAGCAATTATATATTATTAATTTCATAAGCCGGGTTTTAATGAGCAAGAAGGGTAATAATAAATATAACTAAAAACCCGCAACAATAAGATCGGTATATTTACATACTTAATCTCTCTTTTATGAAAGTTATCCTTCCTGCCTTGTTATTCATTTTTGTTTTGTCCAGTGTAAGTGCCCAATCTGTTTCTGCCGATACGGAAAAAACAAAAACGGGTCCACTTGTCATACAGCCTGTTAAACACGCCAGCCTGCTGCTAACGACAAAAGGCACTACGATCTATGTTGATCCGTCGGGTGCGGACAATTTTAAGGGAATGGCGGAACCGGGTATCATCCTGATCACGGATATACATGGCGACCACTTTGATCCCAAAACGATCGCTGCTATCAGAACAGCGCATACGCTGATCATAGCACCCCAGGTAGTGGCCGACAAATTAACTGATATTGATAAAGACCATCTTGTAGTGCTAAAGAACGGTGATAAAACCACACAAGCCGGGATAACGATAGAAGCGATCCCCATGTACAACCTTCCGGAAAGTGACAAAGCGATGCATACAAAAGGCAGGGGGAATGGTTATGTGCTGAACATTGGCGGCAAGCGTATTTACATTTCAGGTGACACGCAAGGCATCCCGGAAATGCGTTCACTAAAAGATATTGATATTGCTTTCGTGTGCATGAACCTTCCTTATACAATGGATGTAAAAGAAGCAGCGGATGCAGTACTGGCCTTTCAACCCAAAATAGTTTATCCCTATCACTACCGGGGGCAAGGCGGCCTGAGTGATGTAAAAGGATTTGAAAGCCTGGTCAATGGAGGTAATAAGAAAATAGAAGTGAGACTGCGTAACTGGTATCCCGCGCAATAAACTTATTACATAAGATAATAAACAAAAAAGCCGGCTCATAGAGCCGGCTTTTTTGTTCTATCAGTTTACTACTTCCAACCGCCTCCAAGACCTTTGTAAATATTCACAACGGCATTGAACTGTTGTTTCCTGGTCTCTATGAGTTCGAGTTTGGATTCGAGGGCATCACGCTGTGTCATCAGTACCTCGAAATAATCGGCCCTGGCAGACTTGAACAGGTCATTGGCAATGTCGATGGACCTGGTGAGGGCATCGACCTGTTTAGACTTGAGGTCGTAGCTCTTTTCGAGGTTACTTACATTGGAAAGCTGGGTAGACACTTCCAGGCAGGCATTGAGGATGGTGCGTTCATAATTATACATGGCCTGTACCTGGCGTGCATTGGCATTGAGAAACTCGGCCTTAATGGCATTCCGGTTGACCAAGGGCCCTGCGAGATCTCCTGCCAGGGAGTACAGCAGGGACTCCGGCATCCTAAAGAGGTAGGATGGGTTAAATGCCTGAAACCCTAACCCCGCTGAAATACCAAATGAAGGATAAAACTCTGCACGCGCCACTTTCACATCCAGCTTGGCAGCTACCAGGTCCAGTTCGGCCTGCTTAATATCGGGCCTGTTGGCCAATAGCTGGGAAGGAATACCTGCACTGACGGCGGAAGGCAGCAGCGCTAAAAAGTTGTCCTTACTCCTCGTTATCTCCCCGGGAAACCGGCCTGTGAGGAAGTTGATCCTGTTTTCGGTTTCCTTTATCCTTTGGAGAATATCAAACTCCAGGCTTTGTGACTTCAATACTTCGGCCTCAAATTTCTGAACAGCCAACTCAGTGGCCCTGGCTGCTTCCTTCTGCACTTTCACAATACCCAGGGCATTCTTTTGGAGTTCGATGTTCTGCTTAACAATCTCAAACTGGTTGTCGAGGGCCAGCAATTCATAATAGGAATTGGCTATCTCGCCGATCAGGTTGGTAAGGACGAAATTCCTTCCTTCCACTGTTGACAGGTACCGGGTGATGGCAGCCTTCTTAGCGTTGCGGAGCTTTTTCCAGATGTCGACCTCCCAGTTTGCATACACCCCTACGGTATAATCCATCAGGGGATCGGGCATTTCCTTGCCGGGTTTGATCTCGGTAGTGGCGTCACCGGCGCCCTGGCTGGTGTACCGCCCTACTTTCTCCACGCCAATACCTGCCTTTGCAGTGACTGATGGCAATAAAGGTCCCTGCCTGAACCGGATATCATTCCGGGCGATCTCCACTTCCTGTAAAGTGATCATCAGCTCCTGGTTATTTTTCAGGGCTGTATCGATCAGGTTCACGAGGTTGGGATCGGTGAAAAAACTCCGCCAGGGAAGGGAAGCAGTATTCGTAGTATCAGTGCCGCCGGCATAAGCCGCAGGCACTGCGTTATTCTCTGAGCGCTGGCTGACCACGGGCACCTTGCAACTTGCAGCGGCCAGGCAAACCAGGGCAATGGATTGAACTATCCTGAATTTATACATTGTGATCAATTTCTTCGGTTAAAGGGTTTTCTTCTTCATCTTTTACCAGCATACGCCTTTCTGCAATTTTGCCGAAGATGTAATACAAGCCTGGTATAACGAGCACGCCGAAGATGGTGCCGAACAACATACCACCGGCAGCGGCTGTACCAATGGTTCTGTTACCGATCTTACCCGGACCATTGGCAAATACGAGGGGGATCAACCCCGCGATAAATGCAAAGGAGGTCATCAGGATGGGGCGGAACCTCACTTTCGAACCTTCCATGGCTGCCTGTAAAACGGTTGCCCCTGAGCGGTGTTTCTGCACAGCAAACTCTACGATCAACACGGCGTTCTTACCCAACAAACCAATCAGCATAACCATCGCGATCTGGGCATAGATGTTATTCTCCAGGCCCAACAACTGCAGTAAGAGGAAGGCGCCGAATATACCGGCCGGCAGGGAAAGAATTACTGCCATTGGCAGGATAAAGCTTTCATATTGGGCGGCCAGGATGAGGTAAACGAAACCAAGACAGATGAGGAAGATATAAATAGCCTGGTTGCCCTGGGCCACCTCATCTTTGGAGATACCTGCCCAATCTATCCCGAATCCTCTTGGCAAAGTTTTCTGGGCCACTTCGTTGATGATCTTAATGGCCTCACCACTACTATAGCCAGGTGCGGCAGAACCGCTGATCTCGGCAGCATTGTACATATTGTGGCGGGTGATCTCGGACAGACCATATACTTTGTCCATTTTCATAAAAGCAGAAAAGGGCACCATCTCATCTTTATTATTCTTCACGTACAGTTTCAGGATGTCTTCCGGCAATGCCCTGTATTGGGCGCCTGCCTGCACGATCACCTTGTACTGACGACCGAAATTAATAAAGCTGATCTCGTAGTTACTGCCCACCAGGGTAGACAAGGTGTTCATCGCATTTTCGATGGACACGCCTTTTTGCTGGGCAATGTCATTGTCGACCTTCAACATGTATTGGGGGAAGCTGGCGCTGTAAAAGCTGAATATGGAAGATAACTCAGGACGTTTCTTGAGTTCCTTTACGAAATCGTTGTTTACTACTTCCATTTTCTTGTAATCGCCGGATCCTGCTTTATCGAGCAAGCGCAATTCGAAACCACCGGCGGCACCATAACCTGGTACGGCAGGAGGCAGGAAGAATTCAATGTTGGCGCCTGTGATATCCTTACATTTCTCTTCGAGCTCATCGATGATCTCCTGTACAGAATGCTTCCGTTCGCTCCAGTCTTTGAGGTTGACCAGACAGGTACCTGAGTTGGAGCCGGTACCTTCGGTCAGGATCTCATAACCTGCCAGGGAGGAAACGGATTGTACGCCTTCGACCTCTTCGGAGATCTTCTGTAATCTTTCGGAGATCTCGTTGGTCCTTTCCAGTGATGACCCGGGCGGTGTTTGAATAATGGCGTAGAACATACCCTGGTCTTCATTGGGGATAAAACCTGAAGGCACTTTACCGTTGAGGAACCATATGCCGGCACAGAACCCGATCAACACCAGGAAAGTAACGCTCCGCCTGGTTACGACCTTGCCCAATAACTTCACATATTTTCCCTGGGTCCAGTTGAATCCATCATTGAATCCGGCCAGAGACCTGTCGAGTATATTTTTCTTTTTGTGTTTGCCATGGTTATTCTTCAAGATCATGGCGCACAATGCCGGCGTAAGGGTAAGGGCCACGATACCGGACAAGATGATGGCGGTGGCCATGGTGATGGAAAACTGCCTGTAGAAAGTACCTACGGGACCGGACATAAATGCCACGGGTATAAATACGGAGGCCATGAGGAAGGTGATGGCTATAATGGCCCCTGATATTTCGTGCATGGCTTTCTTGGTAGCCTTCAACGGAGAAAGGCCCTCCTCTTCCATTTTGGCATGGACGGCTTCAATAACCACGATGGCATCATCGACCACGACGCCAATGGCCAGTACCAAGGCGAATAAGGTGATGAGGTTGAGGGTAATGCCGAAGAACTGCATGAACATGAAGGTACCGATCAACGATACGGGTACGGCCATGGCAGGTATGAGGGTAGAACGCCAATCGCCGAGGAAGATGAATACCACCAATCCCACGAGGATGAAAGCCTCTACCAGGGTATGGATCACCTTCTCGATGGAGGCATCAAGGAATTTGGAAACGTCGTAGCTGATCTCATATTCCATTCCTTTGGGGAAGGAATTGGCCTGGATCTCCTTCATCTTCGCCTTTACATTGGCAATGGTCTGGCTGGCATTGCTACCATAGGATTGCTTCAGTACGATGGCGGCGGAAGGTTTGCCATTGAGGTTGGAATAGATATCGTACATGGAGCTACCAAACTCCACATCGGCCACATCTTTGAGGCGCAGCAGTTCGCCATTGGAACTTGAACGCACCACCACATTTTCATATTGCTCTTTGGTAGTGAACCTACCAGAGTATTTCAATACATACTCAAATGACTGAGACCTTTTACCGGAGCTCTCACCGGTTTTGCCGGGTGAGGCTTCGAGGCTTTGTTTGCTCAGTGACTCCATCACTTCATCGGCGGATATCTTGTAGGCCAGCATGCGATCGGGCTTGAGCCAGATACGCATGGCATATTCACGGTTACCGAGGATATCCGCGAAGCCTACGCCATCTACGCGCTTCAATTCGGACAATACGTTGATATCAGCAAAGTTGAACAGGAATTTCTGGTCGGTGTTGGGATCGTCGCTGTACAGGTTGATGTACATAAGCATGTTGGACTCCTCACGGGTAATCTTCACACCTTCACGTACAACGAGTGGGGGCAGCTTGTTTACTACGGATGCTACCCTGTTCTGTACGTTGAGGGAGGCTACGTTGGGATCGGTACCGAGGTTGAACACTACCTGGATGGTAGCTTCACCATCGTTACCGGCATCAGAAGCCATGTATTTCATGCCGGGGATACCGTTGATGGCCCTTTCGAGGGGGATAATCACGGATTTGATCATTAACTCGCCGTTGGCGCCGGGATAATCGGCCACTACATTCACCTTGGGGGGTGAGATGGAAGGGAATTGGGTAACGGGCAATCCGGTAATAGCAATAACTCCGAGAAAAACGATGATGAGTGAAATGACTATGGACAGGACCGGTCGCTGGATAAATTTATTAAACATTGGAACTTTACAATTTGGAATGAACTACTATTCTGCTTTTAACCGGAGATGGGCAATCACTTCTTCAGGTTTCTGAAATTCATAATTGATCTTTTCATCATCTTTTACTTTCTGAACACCTTCCAATAATATTTTGTCATCATCAGCAAGGCCACTATTCACTACATAGAGGTCGGGAATCTGGCCTGCAATTGTAATGTTCCTTGATCTTAACATGTTGTTTTTGTCAACTACAAACACATATATCTTATCCTGGATCTCGTAAGTAGCTTTTTGTGGAATGACCATTGCATTTTTAAGGGGCATGGTCATTTGGATCTTACCGGTTTCACCATGCTTTAAAAGGCGCTCGGGATTGGGGAAGATGGCCCTGAAGGCGATGTTACCTGTTTCGTTGTCGAACTCGCTCTCGATCACTTCCACTTGTCCTTTGTAGGGTAAGAAGCGATTATTGGCCAACAGGAGGTTTACCTTGCTGCTGCCACGGCTTTTTGCATTGGTCTGGTACTCGAGGTATTCGGGTTCGGATACGTTGAAGTAGGCAAACATCTGGCTGTTGTCGGAGAGGCTGGTGAGTAACTCGCCTTCATCGATGAGGCTTCCCAGTTTTTTGGGGAGGCGGTCAACAGTTCCATCGAATGGGGCCCTGATCTCGGTGAAAGAGAGATGGAGTTTGGCGAGGGCAATTTCTGCTTTTGCCTGTTCGAGCTTGGCCTGGGCCATGGCCTGCTCGTTTTTGGAGACGACATTTTTCTCTACGAGGGCTGTGGTATTCTGCAGTTCTATTTCTGCTGCTTTTCCTTCGGCCTCGGCTTTCAGGAGTTCTGCCTCATATATTTTGGGCATGATGCGGAACAGGAGTTGTCCGGCTTTTACAAACTGGCCTTCATCCACATAGATGTTTTGCAGGAAGCCTTTTTCCTGGGCCCTGATCTCAATGTTCCTGACAGAGCGTATCTGTGAAACATATTCTTTGGTAAAGGAAGTATCCACTCTTACGGGGCTGGTAACAGCGTACGTATTGGCTTCCTTTTTTTCTGCTGCTTTGGTAGTGCAGCTTGTTTGATACAAGATGGTCAACAAGCTTGCAAAAACGATGATCTTGTTCATGGCGTTAATAGAAATTGATCGGTTAAAGTTTGGGAATCAGCAATTATCTGCTATAGCCGGCTACTGGCCGGCAGGACGATAAAGAAGGCATTTATGGGTAATCAGATCCTTAGGGCTCTTTGGATAATGTATTTGCAGGTTGAACGGTCGCAAAAAGTTTGCGAATGGATACAACAGGAATAGAGCGCATTCAGATCGGCTGCGTGGGACAGGAGATTGCTCCTGGTGAGCAGCTTGTATTTTTTGGCAGGATCGTTATTGTCATCGTCTTCCTCGACCTTCTCATACAGCAGGTATTCCTCGGGAGCGCCTTGCTCTTTAGGAGTAAATTTGGACTGTTGTAATTTTCCGGTATGGTGAGCAGACAGGTTGTGGAGGGGAGTATGCAGTACGGCTGTACGCATATCATCAAACCCTCTAACCAGAAGGAAACACAGGCATACGAAAAATAGCACTCCTCTCATTTAGGTCTCTACATTGGTTTTGTTAGCGCGAAAAATAATTTAGGCTTCGACGCTTTCTTATGGCAACCAATCGAGGGGCAAAAGTGAGAACTTTTCTGATTTATTTGGGTGTCAATATATTTATCAAATGGTTAATGTCTGGTTAATGAGTAGTTAACAGCCTGCAGTAATTTGATAATATTAATATCAGTATTATTTTTTGCGCTGAAGAATCATGATAAAAAGAAAAGGCCCCACTAAAAAGTGGAGCCTCCTTTCATTGGGTCGAAAATTGTAGAGAGCGCCTTTTCCAATTGATCGTTAAAGATGGTCTCTCGTTTTAGGACACGTGTATGAGTATTAAAAACGGGGCAACTGTCTTACAACGGATTTTGTTCGGTGATACGGGGGTTGTAGTTCAACTCCACCGACAAGGGTATTTGCAGGGTGAACAATTTACCTGCCGGTACTACCAATTGATTGGTATGGTTGGCTGAACCGGTACGGTTGACACCAATATTCCAGCGTTTGTTATCAAAAAACTCAAACCCGGCTTCTCCCCAGAGTTCAATTCTGCGCTGCAACTGGATCTCCCGCAGGAGGGCATCGCCTGTGCTGACCGACTTTACATATGAAGGATCTCTTTCATGTGCCAGGATATACAGTGTATTCTGCGCATTGGCATCCTGACCTGCTTTGGCTTCGGCCTCGGCTTTGGTCAATATCATTTCGGATGTACGCATGAAAATATCATCCTGGTTATAATTCGGAGTATTGGCATCAATGGGCGGGGCTGCGAATTTATAACTGTAATATTTAAAGTGTTTCTCGGGCAATTGGGAGCTGGCATATTTATAATCCACAGAAGCTGCCTCCACAAAGTTCTTTCTCCGGTAATCGGTGGGAGCTATCTGGTCATACAAACGCTGATCGATGGCCAGCCAGGAGGCCTGGCTGCCGCCATAACCACCTTCGCCTTTGATATTCATCCAACCGGGGAAGGAGCTGGTGCCCTTGCCGGTGGCGGTGGAATAATCGTATCCGAAAATTGTTTCGGGCAGGGTGATATTGCTCATGCCGGCGGTGGTGTACTGGGTCTCATTGATGAGGGTTGGATATTCCTGCATTACATAATCAGCAGCAGCAATAGCAGTGGGCCAATCGCCTGTAGTGATGGCAGCACGGGCCAGTACTACGGAAGCTACAGAGGCATCGATATCTGTTTTGCTTGCTTTGTTGCTAAGGCCTGAGCTTTTGAACAGGGCAACGGCTTCTTTGGCATCGGCCAGCACCTGGTCCCAAACATCCTTTGCAGGTGCGCGGTCTTCTTCGCCCGCTACGGTAGTGTATAAGGGTACACCTGCTTTTGTGCTGCCGCCATGCTGGTAATCATCCTGGTAAAGCCACATCAGGTAGGTATAACTGAGGGCCCTCATGGTTAAAGCAGCAGCCTTGTATTTCATGATCAGCTTGTTGGCATCGGTGGTTACTGCGGGATCAAAATTGGCGGGGATCAGGTCTAAGACCTGGTTGGCATAATAGATCCACTTATAATACATGCTCCAGTACAAGGCAGCGCGGGCCTGGTTTTCCTCGCGGTAATTGAGCATCTGGTAATCGGATACCAGCCAGCCGCCATTGGTATGGGCGAGCACCATGTCATTGCCTTTAAGGTTCAGGAGCAGGTTGCATACCAGGTAGTTCCTTGAATCGACGGAATTGACAGGCACGTATCCATTTACCTGGGATACCAAACTGGTAACCATGGGCTCGAGTACGGTGGCAGGTTTTGTTTTGATGATCTCCTGCAATTGCTCGCGGGTCATGGTACCATCGGGGTCGATGTTCAGTGATTTGGAACAGGAGCTAAAGATGGAGATCAGGCTCGCTATGATGATGATATTTTTTTTCATGATTGTTTCATTTAGAGGGTCAGGTTAATACCAAAGGTGATGGTGCGTGTTTGTGGAAAGCCAAAGGCTGCTGTGGTAGAACCACCATCAAAAGACTGCCGTGGATCCAAACCTTTCTTAGCGGAGAAGAAAGCCAGGTTTTCCACGCTGAAGAAAACGCGCAGGGCCTCTATTCCATTTTTCGATGCAATGGACTGGGGCAGGCGATAACCTACGGATACGTTCCTGATATTGAAATAAGAAGCATCGAATAGAGCCCAATCAGAATATTGGCCTTGGGCGCCACCTACGGGCCTGCTATAATAGTTTTGGGCGCCATTCATGAACATGGGGATATTGGAGTCGGGGTTTTCGGGTGTCCATCCTTTCATCATATCCTTGTGAATGCCCAATACTCTTTGCAAGGTCAGGTTCTGGTAAGTAAGAGAAATTGTTTTTCCGCCTATCTGCCAGCTGGTAAGTACGGAGAGGTCGAAACTTTTATATTGAACGGAGGTATTAAAGCCGCCTACCAGGTCGGGAGAGGCAGTACCCAGTTCGAACTTGGTACCATCGTTTCCTTTGGTGGTAACAATATCACCTATTTTCTTTCCGGGATACAGTGACAGGTTATCAGTAGCTCTCAGCTCTTTGTACAACAACCCTTCGCCGGTAGCTTTGTCTACGCCTGCGTATTTGTACATATAGAGGTTGTAATAATCTTTTCCTTCACCACGGAGGTAGTTGCCTTCTTCATAATTGCCATTGAGGGCTTTGGAACCCACGCCTGGTGGTATTTCCAGCAATTTATTCTCATAATGAGAAGCCCTTACGCTCACGTTCCAGTTCCAGTCTTTGCTGCGGATGATATCGTATCCGAGTTCAATTTCATAACCAGTGTTCATGAGGGAGGCTACGTTTTCCAATTTGGAAGCCTGACCGGTAGAAGCGGGCAATGGTTTTGCCCATAACATGTCGACGGTCTTGCGGCGGAAATAATCTACGGTACCATAGAAACGATCCCAGATACGGAAGTCGAGGCCGGCATCGAAAATATTGTTGCTTTCCCAGGTCAATGCAGGGTTTCCAATGGATGCCTGATAGATGCCCAAAACAGGGTTTTCGATGGAACCGGTATTGGAGATGGCCCAGATATCGGTCCAGCGGTTGGCGCCGACATTCTGGTTGCCCAATGTGCCATAACTGGAGCGCAGCTTCAGTTCGGTAAGCCATCCGGCAGTTTTGTCCATGAATTTCTCCTGGCTGATCCTCCAGGCGCCCCCTACTGACCAGAAGGTACCCCATTTGTCGTAGCGGAAGTTGGATGATCCATCGGTACGGATGCTGGCGGTCAAATAATATTTGCTATCGTAATTGTAGCTGGCCCTGGAAAGATAACCTTCCAATGCTGAGCTAACGCCATTACCGGTAAGGCTATTGATACGGATAGCGTTGGTCATATCGGGATTGTTGGGGGCAAACATCAATGATTTGCTACCGCTCATGTTGTCGCCGCGTGTCCAGCGGTATTCATGACCTGCCAATACATCGATGGAGTGGGCACCCAATACTTTCGTATAATTGATGGTCTGAATGGTATTCAGGTTCATTCCTTTGGCCCAGTAACCGGAAATAGAGCCCTGCAGATCTCTTGCTGCTGTGCCGCTCTCATTATTGCCGTATGTTTTGTTGTAGGTATAGATATTATCGAGTGAGAAATCGAGCTTAACGCGGAAGTCTTTCAGGAAAGTGCCTTCGAGGAAAGCACGGCCGGAGAAATCATCGGAGGTGAGCTCGGTGAGGTCTTTCTCAAAATAAATGGCGGGGCTGTAACCGGTAAAGCTGGCGCGTTTGGTAGCACCATAAGGAGACCAGGTTTCGCCAGTGCCCAGGTCGTACATGATATCGCCATTGGCATTGCGCCTGATGCTGCCATCCTGGTTGTGTGCGAAGAGTGGCCAGGTGGGTGCGAAATAATCTTTGAATGCAAACACGTTGTTGTTGACGGTACCGCCTGAATAGTTGGGCACATTGGAATAGCGACGGGAATAAGAGATGTTCATACCGCCTTTGAGCCAGGAAGTAATGGCGGTGTTCACCTTTAACCGGGCATTGTAGCGGTTGAAGTCGGAGCCCATTACGTAAGAGGGATCGCTCATATACCCTACAGACAGGAAGTAATCTGTTTTATCATTACCTCCGCTGAGGCTCACATTGTATTGCTGGCTGAAGGTTTTCTTAATGAAATAATCGTTCCAGTCATCATGATAGAGGAGTTTAGCATCGGGCCTTATTTTGCCGGTTGCGGGATCGATGAGGGTGGTGCCGGCAGGGATATCATAGAGCATGTAGTTGCCCAGGTTGTTGGGGTTTTGCAAGGCAGCGCCATTGGCAGTAAACAGATTCTTGCTGGCGTACTGGCGGGCATCTGCATCATTGAGGTGCAGGCCTGCAGCAGCGGCATCATTGCTATACCTTACATAATTATAGATACCCTTCCAGGCCAATTCATAAAACTCGGCAGGATCTTTCACCATATCAAAATCGGGTATGCCCTGGCTGTTTTGTCCCAGGCGAACATCGAAGTTGATCTTTGTTTTACCCCGGGTACCTTTTTTAGTGGTAACGAGGATCACGCCGTTGGAAGCGCGGGAACCGTAAAGTGAGTTGGAAGCAGCATCTTTCGAGATCACAATGGATTCGATATCGGCGGGATTATAAGAGGCCAGTGGGAAGGCGCTGGGTACTCCATCGACCACCACGAGGGGGTCGGAACCTGCTGACAGGGAACCCAAACCTCTCACGCGGATGGAAGCTTCGCTACCCGGCTGACCGGTAGAAGTAGACAGCTGCACACCGGACACCATTCCTTCCAATGCTCTTGACAAAGTAGACACGTGCTGCTGGCTGATGGCTTCTGCTGACAGGGTGCTGACGGAACCGGTGAGGTCTTTCTTCTTCACTTGTCCGAATGCCACTACTACCACTTCATTGAGGGAAGCGGGCAATGCTTTTAACTGAAGAATGAAGGCGCCTCCTACAGCTTTGGACAGGACATTTTCGCCCACTGATATGGTGCCGCCTGCGGGGATAGCGATCAGTTTTGATACGGGTATCTCCAAAGGAGTAAACCCTACAGAACTTATGACCAGGATGGCGGACTCATCGACATTGGACAGGGAGAATTGTCCGGTGGCGGTAGAGGTAGTGCCTTGTTTGGTATTCTTTACGGAGATAGAAGCAGCGCTAATGGGCTCTCTTGTTTCTGCATTGACCAGCTGTCCTGTAATATGGATATCCGGCACGGCTACGCTATCGGGGGCTTTTTCCTTTGGAACGGGCTTCCTCATCATGACGATGGTCTTGTCTTCGAGCAGGTAAGACAAAGGTTGATCGCGGAGAGCCTTCTCCAGGAAATCCTGGAGGGACATACCAGTTGCCGTGATGGTAACGGGTTTGGTGTTCTCCAATAGTTCTTTGTTACAGAATACAATAAACCCGGTTTGTTTTTTAATGGCAGTAAATACTTTTTCCAGGGGCATGTCTTTCCCGGACAAAGTGATGGTTTGTGAGGTTACATTAGCTGAAACCTGCAGGCAAAAAGCCAAAAGGAAAAAAGAACTTAGTTTCATTGCCTTAAGAATTTTGCTTCTCCTGCTACCGGAAGAACTCTTCCCTTCGGATAGCTGGCGAAAAATCCTGGTGAGGGAGCATAGCTTGCTCCCGCTTGCAGGATAAACAGTTTTTTGCATAACTTACAAGAGTTTTGGTTATTAAAGAATCCGTTAGCCAACGGTTTAAAAATGCCAGGACGATACACTTCCTTTAACAAGCAAGTGTTTATATCCGGGTCATGTTGCCGCATGATCCGGTTTTTTATTTCTGGCAGCAATGAAAGTTCTTATTTATATACGATGAGGCGGCGATCGCCTTCCATCTTAAAATGTACTTCTGACACCCTTAGTGCCCTGATCAATGCATCGAGGGTCATATTGCGGCTCAGGCCGCCGACAAACCGTAAATCGGGAACGCCACTTTGATACACTACTTCTATATTATACCAACGCTCGAGTTGCTTCATCACTTTATCGAAGGCTATATTTTCGAGGTTGAAGTAACCGTTCTTCCAGGCAATAGCGGCCTCGCTTTGGTTATTGGCGATAGACAATAGTTGTTTGCTGTTGTCTATATTGGCTTGCTGGCCAGGCAATAGAATGGCAGACAAGGGATGGCTATTGACTGCCTGGGGCACGATGGTAGAATTGACCTTAACGCTGCCTTCGATGAGGGTGGTCTTTTCTATCTCCTCATTCTCATAAGCATTTACATTAAAGGCGGTACCCAATGCCTGGATCTGCTGGTTCTTCGTTTGCACAATAAAGGGCCAGGTTTTATCATGGGCTACTTCTACATATACTTCACCGGTTATTTTTACTCTCCTCTCCTGCTTATTAAAGGCAATAGGATAGGTGATACTGCTGGCGGCATTCAACCATACTTTGGAACCATCGGGCAATACGAGTTGGAACTGCCTGCCCTTTGGGGTGGACATGGTATTGTAGGTCATTTCCTTTGGCTGTCCGGCAGCCTGATCAACACGGGGCTGGTAGATCACCTGGTTGTTGTGCAGGGAGATCTGTGCACCCTGCTGCTGGCCGATCACTCCATTGGCGGCACTGTCCAGCACGATCTGTTGTCCATCGGCCAGTGTCAATACAGCACCATCATGACCGGGTGGAATAGGGTCAATATTTTTGACTACTACACTATACGTTTTCTGTTGCTCCGGTTTCTTTTCGATCAATAACTTCCCTACCAACACGGAAGCTCCCAACAGGAGGATGGCTGCAGCGGCCCAACCCCAGCGAAAAGTGCGAACGGGGGTGTTGCCGGTAACGACGGGTTCGGCAGGCCACTGTTTAAGAATTTTATCGGCCAGTTGTTGTTTATCGGACAGGGTAAACGGCTCATCATCATCTTTGAGCTGATCCCAGATCTTTTCAATGATGGGCGCCAACTGTTCCTTGGTAGCACCGGCCTCCAATAATTGGATCAGCGCTGCCCTCTCCTGCGGCGTGGCTGTTCTATTGAACCACTTTATGTACAAATCCTCCAGCTTGGTATTGCCAGCCTGCATATAGAATAGGTTGTACATCGAGAGACAACGGAAAAAACAAAAAGGGGATATGGAAGGAAAATTATTTTTAGGGAAATCTTATTTAGAGCAGTCCAATGGGCGCTTTGGTAGATATGTATTTTTTTATGGATGCATTGGCGTACTGGAGGTATTTTTTGATGGCATCGCGCGATACGTGCATTTCGGTAGCAGCCTGTTCATATTTGAGGCCCCGCTTCCTGCAGAGGGTCCAGGCTTTCAATTGCTGGGGAGGCAGGAGTCCGACGGCTTCTTCGAGGAGGGTGAACAGGGTTTCCTGGTGTTGGGCTTCTTCTTCATCTGGTGGCTTGATGGCCTGCTGCCATTCCCATTCCTTGTTTTTTTCCCGTACCATTTTCTTAATGGCATTGAAGGCGTGGTTTCTGGCAACGATCAGTAAATAGGAACGAAAGCTGTGGAGATGGGCTAAGGTTTCTCTCGTGAGCCAGAGTTTTATGAAGATGTCCTGGACAATTTCTTCTGCCAGGGGTCTGTCTTCCAAATGTTGGTAGATGAATTTGAATACTAATCCGGAGTAATCGAGTACTAATTTTCTGAACGCCAACTCATCTCCTGCCGCAACCAGCAACAGCAGTTCTTTTTCATCGGTTGATTGATTGGGTATCACGCAGGGCAGGGTTGTTTGGTTGCACGAATAACAAATGGGTCAAAACAAATTTAGGTTAAATCATCAAAATGGGTGGGGTTTTCTGGACAAGAAAAGTTGAGAGATGCAGTATACAGAATCCAGAATTTAGAATCCAGAAGAATACAGGAGGCGGGGTTTGGGAGGAGTTAGGATTTAGGATTCTTTGTGTGTAGCTGGGTGATGGAGGGATGGCGGGTGCTGTGGAAGGGGGCCTGGTATGTAACGGGGATGCAAAGAATTACGGTCATGGCTGGCCATGCAGGTATGGAATAGCATGGAAAGGGCATCTTTCATATGTGGAGAATTTAGGATGTAGGATTTAGGATTTAGGATTCTTTATGTGTAGCGACGTAGTTGGTGTTTGATATTTCGGGTTCTTATGGGTAGCTGCGTGGTGGAAGGGGAAGTATGGAGCAAATTTTTGGTTTCCGGGTGATGGGGGCAGGTGGGGAGAAGGAAGGGATGTGTGGGAGGGTAAAATAAGCTGCCAGTACTATCTGGTACCTATGTTCTACGAAGGAGGTAGCTGTCTGGTGCGGCGGAGGGTCTCGCTAAAGTCCCGATAAGGTCCCGACAAGGTCTCGATAAGGTCCCGATAAGGGTCAGGCCAAAGGAGGATGAAATGGAGTGGATCCGGTGGGAGTAAAAACGTTTGTATTCAATATCTTATTCATAATCAATTAAATCCAATTTTATGGCAAAAACGGTATCTGCTATCTTCAAGTTCCAGGGAACGATTGAAGACTTTACTTTCGTTCACAGTCGCCGCTACAAACCTCATGTGCGTGCGCGTAAGCATTCCAAAACACCTTTTGTGATGACAGCTGCACTGGCGGAGAGCAAGGCCCGGATGCAGCAGTGTAACCAGTACGCGAAGCCTATATTTCAGGCGCTACGGACGGAATCGCACGATGGCGGGTTATGGTCGCGCCTGGTGAGCCGGTTGTTTGGCGAACTGAAAGCCGGTCGGTCCCTAAGCCTGGAATGCCTGCAAGGCTTTGAATGTAATTTACAACATCCGCTGGGGGAAGTGATCACGAACGGCTATGATCTTTCTGCAACGGAATCGCAAAATCAGTTGGGCATCTACGTACAGTTGCATGGGCATCCCAACGTAGAAGACAAGATGCCGCGGACGGGTTACCAGTTGCGGTTTGTAGCGATCATACCTGATGCTGAGACTGGCACGGTTCAGCAAATGGAGGTGTTGGGTCCGCTGACGAAATACAAGGATGAACTGGTGGCGCATGACCTGAAGATTGCGTTGCCGGGGAATGATGCACCTTATATTTTACTGATGGGTATTGTGCCGCATATGCAGGGGGAAGGACCTGCGCGGATCATGAGTGATTCGGGGATGAAGGTGGTGTGGGTGGGAGGAAGGCAAGCTGTGAGCCACGAGCTGCGAGCTGCGAGC
Organism: Paraflavitalea soli; assembly: GCF_003555545.1. Classification (GTDB taxonomy): domain Bacteria; phylum Bacteroidota; class Bacteroidia; order Chitinophagales; family Chitinophagaceae; genus Paraflavitalea; species Paraflavitalea soli. The sequence goes on from NZ_CP032157.1 coordinate 4,486,141, forward strand.
GGAATACAGGAGGGGATAACGAATACAAAGAATGGAATAGTTGAAGTGGTTGACTTAGTCGCTACTAGTGCTGACAATGTGGTAGCAGGCGTGCCAGCTACGAGCGGAATACAAGTGTTGGAGGATTTGGCAGTGAAGGAAATAGAAAAAGGGCCGGAGCCCTTGGTGATAGAAACGGCCGGGTGCCTGGGGAAGGGCTTGGCGGCAGGTGCTGACCAGGAGGATGCGGCCTTGATACTGCATTTCAAAAGCGGCCTGGCGGGCAGCGCCGACAACGAAAACAGTGCACTGCTTAATCCCGATAGCCATCGGGACCATGGAGCTGCAAGTGGAAGCGACGAGGTAATACTTCATAACAAAACATTTCTACATGAAAAAATAACAGCAAAAGCTGACTGCAGTATTCAATGCGGCATGAGTGCAAGGCCAAAAAGGACCGGAATAAATGCGCGGATGGCTTTAGCCGAACCTGCGCACCGAAGCTGGTGCGGGATAGATCGATGCTGGCTGGTACCAAAGCTTTATGCCGGACCGTTTTTGGCGGCAAGTGGGGGGAAGGCAGCGAGGCGGCAAGTTATAGGACATCGAGGAAAAGACGCAGTTATCTTGCCTGGAGGTCACCTGGCTTCTATGGATGGACTTTCAACTGATGGGTGATTGGGCGGGCGAGGATGTGCGTTGGCGTAGGGTGGCATGCCGCATTATTTTGCCGGCGGTTTTTTGATGTTTTGGGAGGAAGTAGACCGGGGCGGAACGGGCTGCGGTTGGTGGAGGAGCAGTGGATAGGCGGTGTGCGCTTATGAGGAGGATTGTTGAAAAGGCACAAGGATGCCAGGCTGTGAGCCTACGGTGCATCCTTGCGCCAGTGTGGGTAACTACGCTGCAAAATCTGCCCTGCTGTTTGAGTCAATTACACTGGATTTTGTCGTCTATTACTGCATGCAAAGCCCTCTTAGGTTTAATGCTACAAAAATGTCATTTATAGAGTCTCTTTCAAAAGGAATCGAAACACCATAAAAATCTATTCCAGTTATATGTGGAATAATGTTTGGAGAAATGTCAAGGTTGCCGAGTTGCTTTGGAACTCTGGACATCAGCACAAAAGGATATTCCTGTCCTATTCTTATTCGTGGACAAGGGGTAGTATCTTTTAATGATACTATTTTGAACAACCCTGCATCTTTCTTGGCATATACAACAAAAACGTGCTTCACTGAATCAATTCTAATGACTTTATACTTGTCGCGAAAATCTGACAGGTTTATAGCTTTATTTTTAACACTTGTAGGTTCTTTTGTTGATTTACAAGCGAAGACAAAGCAAAAAAATAGAAAGGCTAGAATTATCCTTATCATTGTTATTTTGGTTTAAAAATAAGCTTATTGCATGATTCTCATGATTGGTCTTTCTCTTCCTTGGGCATCCACTGCATAAAACTCTGCACCCTGAATTACGCCTGGCAACATTCCAGGAGTTGGGAACCCCATCCTGTCCAAATACCTTGATCTTATTTCCCCTGATTGCTCAGTAGCTGCGCTGTGTGCAGCTTTATAGATTGGATTGGTTTCGCTCCCTACGCCTGCGGATACACGATTTAGCTGACTAATCAGAGCTCCCTGATAAGCCTCAGTTACTTCATGCAAAGTATTACCTCCGGGTCTCTCAAAGAGCTCATCAGCCCTTCTGAGTACAGCTGGATTTATTTCATTTTTTGCATGTACTTCTGGAACTACTTGTCCTACAGGATTGGTAGTTCTTTCTCCTGTTACTGTATTACCCATGAAAGCTCCTCCTATCATTAAATGCCCTGTTGACGTATAGATGCCGTTTATGGAGGCACTTACTTCCACTTTCACAGAATGATCATCGATTGCAGTTACCAATGCCGCCTAATGCCTTTTCGAAGATGAAATTTTAAGGAGAGGGAAGCGTTGATGAAATTATCCGGGAAGAATAATTCGGTTGCACTTTTGCCATTTGCAGATAAGCAGTGATCAAATACAGATCATGCCGACAATTGTTTCTCATAGACAGTCAGGTTTTGAGTTGGGTAAACGAAGAAAACACTAAAATTTAATTCTCAAAGCACAAACCTATAATTGTGCAGTTTTGGCCCATAACTGTGCAAATTGTGGCGATAAGTGTGTAAGACAGGATGCAGGAAAGCCTTAACAGGCCACAAAAAAAGAGGATGTATTGATACACCCTCTTTTTCTATTATATAAGCCAACTTAGTTTGTAATTCCCTTTCTATGGATTGGGGGCTGTATTGGGGTTGGCCTGGATCTCTGCGATGGGGATAGCGAATTGCCACCTTACGTCACCGGCAGGGATTTGCATGGTACCACCAACAGATGCAGAAACAAAATTGGGAACCACTGTTCTATCGAGCGCCTGGTTAAGACGTTTCAGGTCGTAGAAACGGAAACCTTCAGCCCAAAGTTCCACTCTTCTATGGATAAGTATCTCATCAACCAGGGCTTGACCGGTATTGGTACTTTTAACATAGTTGGGATCACGTTTTTGAACATAAGTGAACAGGATATTTTGTGCATCAGCCTCTTTACCGGCAGTTTTGGCATAAGCCTCTGCTGCAATCAGGTACATTTCTGACAAACGGATATAAGGAACATCGCCAATAGTGGGTGTTGTTCTGATAGCAAATTTCCTGCTCATATAAGGTTCACGTACGTAGGTAGAAAGTGGCAGGGGAAAGTTAGCTGCCGTAGGTGCAGGTTCCCACATCTTCTTTCTTACATCAGTGTTACTGATCAAGGCATACAAGGCAGAATTAATGCGTTTTGGCCTGGACCTTATATAAGTTGTATTACCATCGTAAGATATCTGTGCCAGATAAGAGCCGAAGGTATCGCCCTGATCGGCCTGCATATAAACACCCCAGATCCATTCGGGATTGGTAATATCATTAAACCCAGCCTGGTATTGAGCAGCGCTCATTAAGGAGAAACCACCAGCATCAATTACCTGTTTTGCGAGTGTAGCGGCAGCTACATAATCCTGCATGGTAAGGGCAACTCTAGCCTTGATCGCTTTGGCAGCCACCGCCGACAAATGCGATTTTGCGATACCAGAGGGAGTTGGGCTAGTACCAAACAGGGTGATGGCCTCATCCAGGTCTTTATTGATCTGTGTATACACTTCTTCAACGGTTGACCTTGGCAGTTTCAGATCTTTCGAATTTAATGGCATTGAAAGGCCTAACTGGCTATTGGGTTTGGTGGCGGCATCATATCTTTTTCCAAAGAGCTGCACGAGGTTGAAGTAGCTCCATGCACGCATAGCCAATGCTTCGGCCTTCAGAAGCTTTTTATCGCTATCAGGCCCTTCGGCCTTATCAATATTGTCTACAATCGCGTTAGCGTTACCAATACAGCGATAATAGAGCCTGAACGGATAAGAAACAAAGCCGCTGGCATCACTTCTTTGACTAACCCACCCACCAGTACCGGATCCTGCGGTGGTATACCAGGTAGCCTGCGCCTGGTGAAGATCTTCGCCCATGAAATCGAGCTGCAACATTACGCCACCATGTCCGGGCTGGTTTTGATCGGAATAACGGTTAAACAGATAACGATAAATACCGTTGATGACATTTTTAGCGTTGGCTGTTGTTGCAAAAATTGAAGCTTCTGAAGCTGAGCCTGTGGGCTCAGTATCCAGCATATCCTTTTTACAGGAAGAAAGCAGTATAGTAAATAGAGAAAAAGCAATTATAGTTGTTCTTTTCATAATAGTAAATTTAGAAAGTAACATTAATACCTGCGCTCAACAAACGATTGGGAACGTATACAGCGCTGTTAGTACCGTTGAAATTTTCCATCGGGTTCAACCCCTTGCGTTTTGAAAACACAAACAGGTTTTCACCAGAGATGTAGAATTTCAGCTGATCGCATTTGATCTTAGACAGCAATCCCTTGCTAAAGGCATAGGAAAAAGTAGCGTTGCGCACGGCCAGGTAAGATGCATCGATCAGGAACCTGTTGGATTGTGCGTTAAAGTTGGTAGAACCTGTGATATCAAATCTTGGGATATCAGAGATATCGCCAGGTTTTTGCCAGGATTTCAGCAAATCGGTACTCAGGGATTTACCGTAACCAGCTGTCATATACCCTACATAGTTACCATCATAAAATTTACCACCTACCTGGTAATTCAGGAGGAATGAAAAAGTGAAATTTTTATAAGATACTGTATTGGTCAATGAACCAAAAAACTTTGGAATAGCACTTCCTGAATAATCATAGCGGGCATTGGAAGGATTGGTCGTAAAGGAATCACCTTTGATAACCCTGATATCAGTTGTAGCAGTGGGCAATTTATAATACAATCCAGCACCATCGGCCGGGTCAACGCCATACCACTGCCTTAAGTAAAAGGCATAGAGGTCTTTACCCTGTTCAAGCCTCTTTGTTCCACTGGTAATAGCCTGACCATTCGGCAATTTGGTAATTTCATTCTTCAGGCTGGTGAAATTGACGGTCAGGTCCCATTTAACATCCTTACTCCGGATAATAGACGCATTGATCTGCGCTTCAATTCCTTTATTAGACATAGATCCGATGTTCTCTGTACGGGTAGTCACCATGGAGGATAAACCCTGAGGGACATCAAACAACAGATCAGAAGACCCCCTGTTAAATACTTCCACACTACCAGTGATGCGATTTTGCAGTACACCGAAATCAATACCCACAGTAAAAGTCTTGTTTACTTCCCATGTCAGATCGGGGTTAGCGAGTTTGCTGGCAAGGGCGCCGGGCTCAGCAGCATTGTTCCAGCCAAGATCATACAAAGGCTGGTATTCATAGTATGTGCTCAATCCATCATTACCCACGGTACCATAGGCTGCTCTTAATTTTAATTCGTTGAGCCAGGTAGCTGTTTTCAGGAAATCCTCCCGGGTTAAGAACCAGGATGCACCCACTGAATAGAAGTTACCCCAACGTGAATCGGGAGAGAACCGGGAAGAAGCATCTCTGCGATAAGAAAGGTCGAGGTAGTACTTTTGGTCGTAGCTATAGCTGGCACGGCTGAGGTAAGCATCTCTGCGTAACCTGTCGTACTGTCCTGAAACACCACCCAAGGTCACAAAGTTGATCAGCTCAACATTACCGTCGAGGTTCATACCCCTTCTGTTACCGCTAAAGGTATTCTCATCTACCCACTGGTTTTCATGGCCCAATAACACTTTAACCTCATGAGGTCCGAATGTTTGACCATAATTCAACAGTTGGTTCATTGAGATCGTTCTGTACTCATTGGCCGAACGCGAAGACGTACCACCACCGGTTACACCATCACCTACGATCTTGTTCTGGAAGGTTTTACCTCTTGTATTGTTCAGGTCAAGCCCCACATTGGTAGTAAAGGTGAAGTATTTCGCAAATTTACCTTCCAGGTATGTTCTTGCGATGATACTGTTCCTGGTTGACTGGTTGGTATTCAACTCGGTCTCATAGATCACGTGACGGCCGGGGTATGCACTTTGGGGTCTATTCACCGCACCTGGATGCAAACCGTAATCATACATAGGATTGCCTTTCGCATCATAAATGAGTGCACCTGAAGCATCATAAGCATGCACCGGATAAATGGGACCGATACCCCTTGCAAATACAAATGGGTTGATGATGCTGCTGGCATTGTCGGTAGTAGCGCTGGCATTATTAGCCTTCACCATCACACCACTCAAATTAAGCCCTACTTTCAACCAGCTTTTAGCCTGGCTATTCAATACCACCCTGGCAGTAGCTCTTTCGTAATCTGATTTCATTATAAATCCACCATCCTTGACATAGTTCAATGAAATATAATAATCACTTTTATCAGATTTGGAAGATACGTTCAAGGATACTTCATTCCTGCTGCCGTTATTGATGATACCATCAAACCAATCAAAATCATTGTACAGCAGTTGAGCATTAGGATTCAATTTACCATCGGTACCTACGATCTGATTGGCGGGAACATTGTAAGGATTGTACACCAACTGCGCGGCGATGGTATTGGAAGCTTGTGTAGCAGCTGCGCTTTCTGATAAACCACCGGTACCCGAAAGTGGATACATCAAACTATTCTTCAATGCTTGCCACATTAAGGGATAATAGTCGTTGGTACCTACGCGGTCATATTCAGGAATGCCTCTTTGGGAAAAACCTGAAGTGTAGCTCAGGTTCACTTTGGGAGCACCCATTTTACCTCTTTTGGTGGTAACCATAACTACGCCATTGGCAGCTCTGGCACCATATAAGGCTGTGGAAGAGGCATCCTTTAACAAGGTTACGCTTTCAATGTCGTTGGTATTCAGATCGCCAATATAGCCTTCATAAGGAAAACCATCCACTACAAAAAGCGGATCGTTGCTTGCATTGACAGATCCAAAACCACGGATGCGGATGGCAGCACTACTACCAGGCTGACCATTGCCTGAAGTGGTAGCAATACCAGGTGCAGCACCTGCAAGGGCCTGGGTAATGTTGGTTGTTAAGCGGGTTTCCAATTGCTCTGCACCAATTTTCGCAATGGAACCGGTAATGGAGCCCTTCTTCTGGGTACCATAGGCCACTACCACAATATCCTCCATTATCTTATCCTCAGCATTCAGCACTACAGATAAAATTGCAGCGGAAGTAATGGATACTTCTTTTGACTCCATGCCAATTGCTGAGACAACAAGAATTTTTGCATTTTGAGGAACTGTGAGGGAGAAGCTTCCATCGGTCTTTGAAGTTGTTCCTGTGTTTGTTCCTTTCACAGTAATGGAGGCACTGATAACCGGAGCGCCGGTATTATCAGTAATTTTCCCGGAGACGCTTTTTTGCGCCAACAATACCCCTGAAGATAACAGGAATAGTGTTAGCATTGCTAACATTTTTCTCATGCGCTAGTTTCGGTTTGTTTGGTTTATATAATCAGAGTCCTATAAAAGAATTGCAAGTCTAAGAAATGATTCCTAATAATTAACCCTTAGTTAACTAAAAGTTTAAATTTTAATCGGTTTTGAGCTTCTAATTCACGCAAAATTGATACCCGTCAACAAATTTATCCATATTATTATTCTTCCTATTGCGTAGTTTTATAATAGCACACGATAACTTTAACGGTATAGAAACTGATACAATGCAGGTCCAGCCTGGATTTGCGCAATATGAGGATGAGAACGGGATGGATCATTTCATTTTTGCTGTATATACTTTTGTATCATAACTGATCCTGATGACATCATTTTGCTGGTACTGATCATATAGACCCCGGAGATCATTAATCATTTCATCATAACCTGCATCATGCACAGCAGGCATATAGGAAGAAGAGAGCAGGCGGCCTTTCAAGCCATCGAAGTTGAAGCGTTGCTCGTTGGAGAATATTTTCAGTTGTACGGGCCAGGGAGCGAAGAATGCTGCGATATGTTCCAGGTCGATGTTGCGATGATCTACTTTCACGTAATCCCTGGCATGTTTTACAATCAATGCATCGTAGTCGATCTCAAATGCAGACCGCGTGTTCCGCTCATTCCACATCAAGACTACGAGCCCTTTTGCTTTTAATATGCGCTTAAATTCCAGTTTACATTTTTCGACATGGAACCAATGAAAAGCCTGTCCTGCTATGATAGCGTCTATGCTTTCGTTTTGCAAGGTGGTATTTTCGGCGGTAGCCAGCACAGGATGGAAGGCAGGAAAATGGCCCAACAACTCTTTGGCTTTGGTGAGCATGGCTTCATTGGGCTCTACGGCCCACACTTCATATGCTACCTGGAGAAATAAGGCAGTGGAGATACCGGTACCCGCTCCAATATCCGCGATGACCTTACCGGGCCACAAGGCAAATTGCTCCTGCAAATAAGTGACCAGTTCCACAGGATACTGGGGCCGGTATTTGACATAGTCCTCTACGCGGTTGGTAAATCTTTTAGTGCTGTCCATAGTAGTAAAGTTACCCAATCCTGCCGGGTTTAATGGGCAATGGCGGGGTACATTAATTTTGCCGGATCTATAATCTCCACTTATATTTGCAGGAGGTGGAAGGGCCGCCTGTTCCCACAAAAGATAAACTCACCCTATTATTTCTTCTATGATGGTTTGTTAATTTCCGCCAACAAGTGGGTGATTGGCCTACAGGAAATTATATGAACAAACTGAAACCCATACGGTTAAGGACATTAAAAATCCGCGCATCCTTTCTCCTCAAGGATATTCATACTCCATCTCCTGCTTCATTAGTGGCCGCTACTACGCTATGTAATATTCCTGTATTTGCCGGCAAAACTGCGCAATGGCTATTGGAGCACCCGGAAGCGGTGAAGTTAAAACATGCCTATCAGGCGATTGCGTGGGAAATGGGTTTCAACAGTTGGGACAGGCTTAAACACACGATCGTATTGAATGATTGTTTGTACAAACCTGGTGGTGTGGCTTATATCCATGCCTGGTTCAGGGACTATGGCACGGCCGAGGCTTATTTCAAACAACATGGGGGATTTTTGCTGGCATTCTGGAAAGATATTGTTGTTTGTGGCAAAGAGTATATTGAATGCCTGGAGCTGGATCAATATGGAGTTCATTGGCAACAGATCGGTTATAACTGGATAAAACCTGAAGCACAGGCTTCTTTCGAATTTCTGCAGCAGCAGGCAATACGTAATTACTTATCACAACAATAGGGATACAATGAGAAATTATTTAGGCAGGATGATCCTCCTGGTGGAGGACTATGACAAAGCATTTGAATTCTATCACAGGAATTTCGGTTTTGGGAAGATATTTGAACTTACCACGGATGTAGGTCAAAGGTTCCTGCATATAGGCTCAGGAGCTACGGGCGAAGCGGGCATCTGGTTCCTGCAAGCCGAAGGGAAAGTGCAACAAAGCAGGATCGGTAACCAGGTGGGCGAACAACCTGCGATGGTTATTTATACTTCGAACCTGACGGAGTTGTATCAACAGTTACAAGAAAACGGTGTAAAGATCAAAACAGCGCCTGTTATTACACCGGGTTATTCATTCCTTCACTGTTATGATCTTTATGGAAATGAGATCGTAGTGGTAGAAATGGCGTAGCTTATTTTACCTGCTCAAAGAAGAAAACGCCTTTCTTGTTGGAGACAATGATATCCAATAACTGATCCTTATTGATATCCTGTACTACAAAGGCATTGCCGATGCCTGAGTTGTTGTCTATTTCATGGGGGATCCAGCGGGGTGTTTTGCCAGGCTGGCATTCAAACCAATAGAGTACAGCGGGTTCAGCAGCGCCGGGGTCCTTTTCATTGTGTGCACCAAAACGCTTTCCGGTAATAAGATCAGGGTGGCCATCACCATTGATATCTTCCATGGCCATTGCGTGGGATTGGGAAAACTGTTTACTGATCTCATGGGTGGTCCAGGTGGTCTCTCCCCTGTCGTTTTTCTGCTGCTCATGCCACCATATGCCATAATCGTGGGCGGAAGAACTCATGATATCTGCATCACCATCCTGGTCTACATCAAGTACAAACATATTGGCACAATCCTCACCGAGGTTGGCCGGGTGAAATATCCAGTTGGGTTGCCTGACATCGGCCGGAGACTCCCACCAACCGCTTTTTATGATCACATCTTTTTTCCCATCGAGGTTTACATCACCCCAACCTACTCCATGTGTATAGCGGTGGGTAGCACGCAGGCTATCGTTGCTGATGGTAAAACGCTGCCAGTTGGTATCGCCTTTTGCCGAGGGCGACTTTAACCAGATCACTTCTTTTTTAAAGGCATCATTGCAAATGATGTCCTTTCTTCCATCGAGGTCAACATCCACGAACAGGGGCGTTTCAATGCCGGCTGATGGCAGTATGAGGTGGCTTTTCCAAATGGCATTCGCTCCCTTTGGATTTTCATACCAGCGGCAAGCTTCACCGGGCACGTCGAAGCGTATCAGGTCGGCCCAGCCATCATTGTTGACATCCATACAAAAGTTGAGGAAGGTAGTGCTGTATCCTTTCACGGGATTCAACGTATCGGCATGGAGCAGGTGGCGCTCCCAGCGGGGGGCCTCATACCAATAATGACCGGCAAGGATATCGATACGGCCATCCTTATTGACATCACCGGTAGCAGCGCCTTCGGATACAAAGACGCTGCTTACGATGTGTTTTTTAAAAGTGCCAGTTGATTGCTTATGCTGTGCGGTTTGTGCATGACTGTCCATGAACACGATGATGAACATATATGCAGCAAGCATCGGATAGTAATGGTTGGGCGCTCTCATTACTTAAAAATAAGCATAATGTACGGCACTATGGCTTGATGAAAAAGGGAATATTGGCGGTGGCTACGTTGTTGTTGCCATCTGTTATATATACAAATAAACGGTAAGGGCCTTCCTTTTCAGGGGTCTTCAGGGCTACCTTGCCTTCTCCACGGGCAGTGATCAACCCATCTATAGGTTTGGGCCTCGCCTCGAAATCGCCGCCTTCGCTCAATTGGGTGGGCTCGGGCAATACTTCCCAACGCCAGGAGAGTTTATCGTTATCGGGGTCCATGGCCACGGCCAGTGCGGTGTAACTGGTACCAGGCTTCAGGTATATATTGTCAAGGGCCTTCCTGTTGTCCAATTGCAAAGAATACAAATGGGGGGCTTTATTTTGGGGCCAGTTGCGGGACCAGAGGTATTGCATCACATCTACCACTTCGGACTCCTCTCCTTTATCGGTAAACACGCCATACCAGGTGGGGGTACGTTCCTGTTTTTGTCCCCAGAGGAAAACATAGGAGCCGAGGCATTTTTCTCTATCGCGTTCTACTGAATATTCATACCTGCTTTTATAGACAGCGGCCTTTTCGCTACTCGTTTCTTCAATAGGCGATTTCCACGCTGTTTGCAAGCCTTCCCAATGACCAGTAGGACCCCATTCGGTAACGAGGTAGGCGCCTTCCCAACCTGACTGGCGGATGGTTGCGGGCAAACCGGCCAGACCGCCATAGGTATTCACGGATAACAAGTCGATATCTGTGGACCTGACCTTGATAAGATCAACAAGGCCCTTATTGATGCCTGCAAACACGGTAGTGGTGGGGTGATTGGGATCAGTGGCATGTATCATTTTTGAAATATCATTCACTGCATCCCACACTTTGGGATTCTTGTATTGGAGGTTCAATTCATTGCCGATGCCCCAGGCGAGTAAGGCGGGATGGTCTTTGTATTTCAATACCTCTTCACGCAAGCGGTCGAGTTGTTTTTTTACGGCTGCGGTATCATCATAATTAAAGCCATGGCGTTCACGGGCGACATCGAGCCCCAGCAACACGGTCAATCCGTATTTCTGTGCTGAGTCAAGCACGTTTTGGGCACCACGGGTACCCCAAGTTCTGATGGAATTACCGCCATAGGCAGCGATCCGGGCAGGATAGGCGCTTCCGCCTGCGCCTTTCACAAAATAGAGTTGACCGCCTCTGTATAACTGATAACCTTCGGCGGTTTTGCGGAGTTCGGTTTTGATGGAGGTATTTGCTGATTCCAGTTTTCCGGGTTGTGCCTGCAAGGCCGCCAGGAGGAAATACAAGGAGAGGGTAAGGATGCTTTTCCTTTTCATACTAATTTAGAATTAATTGTCATTTTTACTGATATAATGACCCTACGTCTTTTATTCTCCTTCGCTCAAAGGTAGAAGGGCAACGTTGTAATAAAGGGTTCAAATCCAGGCAGTAAAATTAGGCATCCTGGTACTGGCAGGGAAATATCGGACTACATCATCACTACGTCAACGTAGAAATGACGTAAAATAATGGCTGGTGTATTGCTTTTTACTACTTCAATACTACATCCAGGAGGGAAGGAATGCATAGATCAGGGTGAGCTGCGCTGAAGCCGTCTTCGATAAACACCTTGAAGCACAGCCACGTGGAGGGTTGCCCCTACAGGTCAAATGAACTTGCTGACATTCATTGCTACAAAGCGGCAGCCCCTAACGGGGCACGAATACCCTTCGACAGTCCTTCCAGGGTCTTAGAATACAGGGAGACAACCGACAGGTTATTGAAAGCTCCAACGTTCGCGGCCTACTTCGGCGAAGGCAGGGAGTTCGCCTGCATTGCGTGCCGGCGGTTCTACACCCATCAGGTGCTTGACAAAGAAATCGCGTTTCCGCATGCGGCCATATACGCCGCCATCGCTGTGGCCCATGCCGGGTATGGAGAGGAGGTCGAAATTCTTGCCTGCTTTGATCAGGGCATCGGCTACGCGGTAAGTAGATTCGGGGGGCACATTGGTATCGGCCTCTCCCACTATCAGCAACAGGTTGCCCTGCAATTTTGCTGCGTTGGTGACGTTGGATTGTTCCTCATAATGTTTGCCAACAGGGTATCCCATCCATTGCTCGTTCCACCATTGCTTGTCTACGCGGTTATCATGACAACCGCAGGCGGATACAGCGGCTTTGTAAAATTCGGGATGAAAGAGGAGGGCGCCTGTGGAGCTTTGGCCACCGGCAGAAGTGCCATAAATACCTACGCGCTCTGCATCCACATAAGGATATTTTTGCGCCAGGGCTTTGATCCATAATATCCTGTCGGGGAGACCGGCATCGGCCAGATTTTTCCAGCATACATCGTGAAAAGCTTTGGAGCGGTTGGCGGTACCCATGCCATCTATCATGACGACAATGAATCCCAGTTCGGCCAGGCTTTGCATTTCGCTATAAGGAACGAAGTTCTTCGGCACAAATGCATCGTGCGGACCTGCATAGATATTCTCCAGCACGGGGTATTTTTTGGAAGGATCATAATCTGAAGGTTTGCTTACAATACCCCAGATATCGGTAACGCCGTCCCTGGCTTTGGCTACAAATACTTCGGGTGGACTTACGCCTGCCCGCTTATACAGGGAAAGGTCGGCTTCTTCGAGTAACATGATCTCTTTGGCATCGGCAGTGCGGGCCAGTATGGTCCTTGGTGCTATGTTGACCTGTGACCAGGTATCGATAAAATATGTCTTGTCATCAGAGAATGCCAGGGTATGGTTGCCGGCAGCTGGCGTAAGGGATTTCAGGTTCTTACCATCGAAACCTATGCGGTAATAATGAATATTGTAAGGGTCTTCGCCGGCCTGCATGCCACTGGCCCGGAACCATACTTCTTTCTTAACGGGGTCAATGCTGTCCACACCACGTATCACCCAATTGCCCCGGGTAACGGGCTGTTCTTTGCCGGTAACGAGGTCAACGAGGTAAATATGGTTCCACCCTTCTTTTTCGGAAGTGCGAATAAGTTGATTGGTAGGGCTAAGGTAGCTGGTGAAATTGCGGGTGTTATAAATGAAGGTACTGGTCTTTTCATCCACCACATTGCGGGTAGTAGCATTGTCTGCATCGACCTCGATAACACGGAAACGCTGGTGACCCCGGTCCATTTTCTCATAGGTAAAATAACGGGCATTGCCACTACGCCAGGTAAGTGCCGGGGCATTTAAGAAATCAACAGGCCCGGTATTTATCTTAACAGCTTTTTTTGATGACAGTTGAAAAAGCCAGGGGGTGTAGATGGTCCATGGATCGCCAGGTTGTTTGTAAGATTGGGAGCGCAATTGTCCGCGCATGGTGCCGGGCAATGAAGTGAGAATATAATAGACTGATGAATCTCTTACTGTATTGATATGGTAACCTGCGAGGTATTTGCTATCGGGACTCCAGTATATAGTGCCGTAGGGCTTTTCGGGTGTACCATCTGTGGTAAACTGAATGGGTGTGCCTCCGGCAGCAGGTTTCACCACCAGGTTGCCTTTTTCGATATATGCCTCCCATTGTTTGTCGGGTGAAGTACTGCCATTGGGAAAAGGATTATTCTGCCGGCCCCGGAAGGCTCCGGGTGTATTGCCTGCAGGCGGGGCCAGCATGGGTGTTTTGGCACAAACATGGGAATTGCGTTCGCATTGCACGCGTTGTCCCTGTACGGTAAAATATAGGAAAGGTTTACCGACTGGTATATCAATGTTGCTAAGGGACGGTCTGAGTGAGTCGATGGTGATCCCTATCTGCTGCAATCCTTCGGCCAGGCGCTGCCGGTGAAACAAGGGTTGCTTTTTTCCTTTCACGGCATCCACATAGATATACTCCTGCACACTATCCTTCAGGAGGTTTTGGTACCAGGCTGTTTTTCCACCCGGCAACCAGGAGATGGTGACGGTAGATTTGAACACGGCATTTTTGGTAGCACTGTCAATCCGTGCTGCGCGCAGGTAGCGCTGTACCATTGCTTCGTGGGAAGGTTGGAAACGGGTTACTGTTTGCGCAGTGAGGGGCCGGTTGAACAGTGTAACAGCCATCAGGATGACAGGAACTATTTTATGCATACAGGGAGGTACTTTATCTGCCATAAAATTATCACTAATAAGCAGGCGGGGCTTTACCAATATTACCGGTTTCTGAACATATACAACCACACGCCTGCGAGGGTAAGTGCAGCACCTGTTATCTGCCATATATGTAGCTGTTCGCCCAGGAAGGCTACAGCGATCAGGGCTCCTACTACGGGGTCCATGTTGATGAATACGCCGGCCTGGGTAGCTGAAATATGCTGCAAGGCGCTGTTGAACCAGATATAACCGAGGGCGGACGGGAAGATACCCATGTAGAGAATGGCGGCCCAGGCTTGCCAGGAGATGGCTGGCCAGGACTGGTCTTTCATTTCATAGATCACAGCGGGAATGAGTAAGATAGTGCCTATGATGGAGAGGCGGGTAATGAGCCATATTGGATCGGTGGAAGCAAGCTTCTTTGACACTACGGTATAGATGGCCCAGCAAAGCACAGCAGCGATCATCAACAGGTTGCCCATGATGGTATTATTACCGGATGCACTGGCCTGACCTGTAAAACCAATGAGTACCACACCGGTCACGGAAATGAAGATGCCCACTATTTGCCAGGGTTTCAACCTTTCCTTTAAAAATATGGCGGCCAGTATGGCGGTTGAGATGGGAATGAATCCCTGTATCAATGCGCCTGCAGCAGCAGAAGTTTGTTGCAGGGAGAAGTTGAAGAACACATAATACAGTGTAACACCGGTTAGTGACAATGTGAGTATGGACGCCCATTTATCCTTCATGGTCTCCTGAACAGGTGTTTTGCGTGTATAGGAAATTATCAGCAATGCAAGAATAGCTACCGCAAAGCGCAGGAAGGCAAACAATATGGGGGGCATGGTGGCTACCACACTGCGGGTGATGGCATAAGAACTGGACCAGGCCAGCAGGGCGAGCAGGAGCTTTAACAGGGAGCGATTTTTTTGTGTCATGGCTACTTAAAACTAACACTTTCATCGCTCTCCTGTAGCTGCTACTTACGAAATTTGTTATATATATTTCAACCACCAGTTAGTATGGGTGGCCTTGTATTGACCAAACCACACGCAGGGCTTATACAAAATGGCCACTACGGCAATCCAGATCAGGTATACTTCCCAGAGGTTGACACCGGACCTGATATTAGCAGGCCTGCCGAATGTGCCGGTTGTAAATTGCATTTGCGCCCAGGTAATTCCCTGTGACCACAACACGAGGAACATGATGATGTGAATAAGGTAAAAATGGAGGAGGAAATAGAATAAGGGCACTTTCCCATATCGCAACACGATGGCTGCCAAGCTGCCTTGCACTTGTTCGGCAAGTGCCAGTATCAGGAACATAATCCCCAATGTAACCAGGCAGAACAGGAGTGACGGGGGATACTTGGTAATGTTCATGAATGACAAAAATGTATACACGCCGTTCTTTTGTGCAGACCAGGGTATCGGGTCGCCATAAATATTGATGAACCTAATGACCACAAATAACAGTAAAGCAATCAATGCTGTGCGCAGGAATATTTTCTTCCTGGTGGTGCTATCCAGCTCAAAGAATTTTCCGGTAGCAAAACCAAGGAGCATGATACCCAGCCAGGGAATGGGCGGGTAAGCTACCAGGAAGGTACGACCACCGCCTATGGGGAATAAGCCAGGACCGAAAAAGGGATTGATAACAGGGGCCACTATTGAGTCTTTGTCAAATGGGATGATGGCTAACAGATTGTGGCAACCTATGATGAGGAGCCCAAGGATGCCTATTGTTTTCCACGACCATTTGCTCATGAAAGAAAGCATGATGAAGCCAAACCCGATGGCGGCGATGACCTCAAAAATAAAGGAGTGGAAGCCGGGGTCGAAGTAGAGCCCGAAATTGACCAGGGTAAATTCCAGCAGGATGAGGTAGAGGCCACGCTTCCACAGGAAGCGCCTGCTTTGCCGGAGGTTGGCGCTACGCTGTAATGACAGGAAGGCGGACGTACCTGATAAGAAAACAAATATGGGTGCGCACAGGTAGGTGATCCAGCGTGTGAAAAACAATACGGGCGTGGTAGTGGACAGGTTGGTAGGGCTTTGGGTAATGGCATCTACGTGGAGCAGGTCGCGCACATGGTCGAGGGCCATGATGATCATGACAATGCCCCTGGTAAAATCTATGCTGTGAATCCTTTTCATGGCCTGGTTTGTTGTTTTGGAATTTAAGGGATTGGTTTGTTATGCTGCTCAAAATTGCAGGGAATTATTGTGTTGTGGTTGTAATACAACCTGCATTCCGGCAGGTTGACAGGCAAAATCGCCCGTTTGAAGGGGTGTTGGGGATTTTGGCTAAATTGGATGATTATTATTGCTATTGATGAAAAGGCTGGCAGGTAAATATCGATTGAAAGAAGGGCTTGTGATCGCTTTGTTCTTTCCGGCAGCTTTGGCACTTTCGGATAGCAGCGGTACGAACACGGTGCTTCACTTTGTGTCTTCGTTCCTGATCATTTTTTCTCAATGGTGCATGAACTTTGGGTTGGTTGATTTTAGGAACCGCCGGTTATCCACGCTCTACCCCAGGATCATCCTTTCTTATCTTTTCTCGGTCCTGATCTATATCTGTATCGGGCTGTTGCTGGACCTCACGGGCAAGCTGCTTTCCACAGCGAGGGGGAACTGGGGACATTCGTTCAGTTCCTGGTTCTATATATGCCTCACGATATGGCTGTTCAATACGCTTATTCTATTGATCAAACACGCTTTTGACAGTCATGCGGAGAAAAGGGATATGGTGCTGGAGAATGAGTTGCTGAAGCGGGAGAACCTGAATGCGCAACATGAAGCGCTTAAGCAACAGGTGAACCCGCATTTCCTGTTCAATTCCTTAACGACCTTAAAGTCCTTAACGAAATATGATCCCAAACAGGCTATTGATTTTATCGGGGAACTGGCGGCGGTATACCGGTATATGCTGCAGCACCAGGACAAAAATATCGTGACGCTTGGTGAAGAGCTGGATTTCATGCGGTCGTACCTGTACTTGTTGCGGATCAGGTTTGGGGAGGCCATCAGTACAGAGATCCAGGTGCCGGAGATAGGGCTGGGACATACCATGCCGCCCAATACGTTGCAATTGCTGGTAGAGAATGCAGTCAAGCACAACAGCTTTTCCCTGAAAAAACCGTTGTGCATTTCCGTTTTTATGACGGGGGATTACCTGGCTGTAAAAAACAACCTGCAACTCAAACCAGGGGAGCCGGTCTCCTCCCGGCTGGGACTGACGAATATCAGCCGCCGCTATGTATTGTTAAAGGGGAAAGATATAATTGTACAAAAAGATGAATATGATTTCCAGGTCTTACTACCCATCCATTAAGATATGACGATCCTTATCATAGAAGACGAAGTACAAACTGCCAGGGACCTGCAGGAAACGATCGTTGCTTTGCGGCCATCGTTCAGCATTGCCGGTGTTATAGACAGCGTGGAAACGGGGCTTGAATGGTTTGAACAGCACGCACAGCCGGACCTTATCTTTTCAGATATTCAACTGGGTGATGGACTGGCCTTTGATATTTTCCGACAGGTGCGTCTGGCATGCCCGGTGGTCTTCTGTACAGCCTATGATCAATACGCGATCCAGGCATTTCGTAATAATGGTATTGATTATTTATTAAAACCGCTTGATGAGCAATTGTTGAAACAATGCCTGGATAAGATCCACCTGCTCTTGCAAAAACCAGCTGCCAATACTTCCCTGCCCGATCTTACGGAACTGCTGAAAGCCATTTCCGGCACGCACAAGTCTTATAAATCTACTTTCCTGGTCTCTTACCGCGAAAAACTGATCCCGGTAAATATTGATGATATCCTGTTCTTTCGTGTGGCGGGTGAAGTAGTAGAGTTATTCACGAAAGATAACCAGCAATACCGCATGGCTGAGGCGCTCGACCACCTTGAATCGCTTGTTGATCCGGCGCTTTTTTACCGGGCCAACAGGCAATACCTGGTGGCTTTTAAAGCGATCCGGGAAGTGGAAATATATTTCGAACGGAAGCTATTGGTAAAGCTGGTTCAACCTACGGCAGATCCTATCATTATCAGTAAAGCAAAGGCCACTGATTTTTTGACCTGGATGGAAGGGCACTAGCAATATCATTGCACTAAGCGTAAACAAAAAAAGCTCTCCTGCCTAAGGCGGGAGAGCTTTTTGTATACAGGATAGTGGACTATAACTTCAATAGTGTGACGAGCCTCCTTACGCTTCCCTGTTCTACCACTGCATAGTAGGTACCCTTGGCCCAACTTGTCCCAATGGTCAAGGTGATATTGGTGCCGGTCTTCACGACGCGGTCCACCAGGATACCCTGGCTATTGTAGAAGCCAATGGTTATGGGATAGCTGGTATTGGTGGTGATATTGAGGGTAAAGTAATTGCTGGAAGGATTGGGCGCCACTTTAACTACCAAGGTGGTTGACCCTTCAGCGGGCTGGGCTTTGACGGTGATGGTTACGTCGTCCTCGGCCGTGGCTCCCAGATTATCTTTGACCTGCAGGCGGAAAACGTATACACCTACTACCAGGTTGGAAAGAACGGGAGCAACAGCACTTGAACTGCTCAACGAATACTGTGTAGGGCCGCTTACTTTGGTCCAGGTATAGGATACGATGGTACCATCCTGATCACGGGAAGCAGCTCCATTGAGTGCAGCGAGGTTTACGGGTAAACTAATGACGATATCTGACCCCGCATTGGCTATAGGAGGCAGGTTGCCTATACTATTCACTGTGATGGTAACATCATCTTCGTGGGTAGCACCTTTGTTGTCGGTAACCTTTAACCGGAATACATAGGTACCGGCTACGAGGTAGTATACGGAAGTAACTGCCGCTGCCGGGCTGCTTATGACGAAGGATGCAGGCCCACTGACCTTAGACCAGGCATAAGACACAATACTACCATCGGGGTCTTTGGATGCAGACCCATTGAGGGTGGCACTGTTGGCGGGCAGGGTGAGTACAATATCCGCACCAGCATTAGCTACAGGCGATTGATTACCGGCAGCGTTGACAGTTACGGCTACATCATCTTCGTAGGTAGCACCTTTGTCATCGGTCACCTTCAGGCGGAAAACATAGGCACCAGCAGCCAGGTTGTTCAAGGCTGTGGTAGCAGCCGTGGGGGTCACAATGGTGAATTGTGTGGGGCCACTTACTTTAGACCAAAGATAAGCTTTGATGGTACCATCAGGGTCTTTGGAAGCAGATCCATCGAGGGTGGTACTGTTGGCCGGCAAGGTAAGTACGATATCTGTTCCGGCATTGGCTACAGGGGATTGGTTGTCCGCTGCATTTACGGTTACAGTAACATCGTCTTCATTGGTAGCGCCTTTATTATCGGTAACTTTCAAACGGAAGGTATATACACCTGCTGCCAGGTTGGTCAAAGGAGTAGTTACAGCAGCAGGGTTTGCAATGGTGAACTGTGGAGGCCCGCTTAATTTTGTCCATTGATAAGCAGTAATAGAGCCATCGGGATCATTGGATGCACTGCCATTGAGGGTAGTGCTGTTTACTGGCAGGGTGATCACCATATCTGTTCCCGCGTTGGCTACGGGCCCTATGTTGGGAACTACTATTACGGCATCGCTGTACAACTGGCTTTGGGGCACGTATTCCAGGGGCAGGCTGGCGCTGGTCCAGAGCAATCCCATGCCGGTGCCACTATCCTGGTTGAAATATTCCAGCTTAATATCATAGAGCTGGCCCGCTACCAAGGTAATGGGATTGGATTTGAAAGTATCGGGGTAATGTTCCAGCCAGCTATCCAGTATCAGTTTGTTGTCGATCCAAAGGCGGTGACCACCTCCCGAACCCAGGTAGAATGTAGTAAGCTCTGAAAACTGGGCCATGATCTTACCGGTCCACCTGACTGAATAGGTAGTGCCTGTGATGGCATAATGCACACCAGCGCTCCATTCAGTAAAACTTACATTGGAATCGATGCGCGTCATGGCCGGGTTGGTGAAATTGGTGCTGTTGAAATATTCACCTTTCAAGCCTTTGCCAACACCCCATACGGTAGCAGCAAAGGGGGCGATATTGGATTGTCCGGATTTGGTGAGTTGGTAAGCCTGCCCGGATCTAGGTTGCACACGGATGGTCTCTCCTGCTACGGCATCTTTGTGTACGGAGATAGTGCCGGTTATATTACACTGAACAAGATCGGTGGAATGTACTTCGGGCTCTGCTGAATCCAGGATGGCGGCTATTTTACATCCGCGCACGGTAACGTTGCGGATAAATACGGGACGATCACCAGGCAAAGGGCTATGAATGACCTGTATGCCATAATCAATAATTCCTGCTCCATCAATGGTTATATTTTCCAGGCGAACACGGTTGGAGTTGACGGAGGCCGCTTTTACTTCAATACCGTTGCCATAAAAGAATCCTCCTGTGTAGGTATAGCTATTGGCGTAGGCTCCATGGAACATGCCCCAACTGTTGTGGTAAGCAATGAAATCTTCTATCACGTGGTTGCGGGTAGAGTTTTGCCATACGCGCAAACCACAATCGCTGTTATGAGCCATATTGCCTGTAAAGATCCAAACGCCTTCATTGATAACGGCCTCCCAGTTGTAGGCACCTCCATCGGCATGGTCGCCCTGGCCTCCGGCTACCACGACATTATTTTTAGCTATATTCCCATCGCCGGTATTGAGGCCAAAACCACTGGAAGAGAAAGTAGGGGCATCTTCTGCATTCATGTTGAGTGAACCGGAAACATACTGGCAAAGGGCCACAATGTTGTGATCATAGATCACATCATGTGTGGAATCGCCCGGATCCCACCAGAAGGCGGTTTCCATAATATTATAAGCAATGTTGTCAATGAATTTGATGCCATGTGATACATGGGGTACATAGCTGTGGTTACCTGCATCACGGATCACATTTCCTTCTACGAGTGAACCACGACTACCATCCATACAGTGGTGAAAGTGCATGCCATAGCGACCCGCTACGAGCTCTGTAGCACTGGAGCCGCCCCTGTCCTTCCGGGCGCCCATATTGCGTATGGCTATATATTTAATAGTCTGAGGCTGAGTAGACCGGATGAAGATATGCCCTTTGCCGGTTGGGGTACCCTCGATCCTTACATTACGGGTAAGGTTCATTACTTCTGCTGTCCACTGGTTGTTGACCACCGGATGTGGGCGGCTTGAGCCAGCGCTTAATGTAATGGAAGTACCTGAGATGGCTTTGATGGTCCTGTCTTCGAAGCCTGTAGCGAAAGCGGCTCCTACGGTAGGCGCTTCTGTAGGTGTGATGGTGATCTCATCGCCTGGCTGCCAGCCTGTGGCGCCTTCTACGGTGATGTTGGTAGCGCCTGCAGCAATGGCACCGTTCACTCTTGTCCAGGATGTTTTGGAAGTACCAGCGAGATCCAGTACTCCTGCACCCATCACCCACATACCTGTATCGGTGGCCAATACATCCATACCGCCACCTACAAATTTAGTTTCATCAACGGCTGTAAATCGTATAGTTTGAATCACTGTTGCTGATGCAGGCCGCATCTGCAGTTTACCTTGTACTACAATATTGGCCGTAGTTTGTAAGGTAGTAGATAACGAGGGATCGAAGGAGAGTACGCCACCGCTGCTGATGTTGAATCCTGCTATAGTGGTCTGTGGCATATCAAATGTGACGGTATGTCCGGCAGCAATCAGCGGGGTATCTGTGGCTGCGGGTACTTTACCACCCCATGTTGCAGCATCAGACCATTTGCCTGTGCGCACACTACTTACTGTACCTGTAAGGGAAAAAGCTTTTTCAGGAGCACAACTAATGGAAGAGGTTCTTCGTGTTATTTTTTTATTGGCACCCACCGGATCGGGAATTAACACCATGCCGGTAGCAGTCAGAGATACGCTTTGCAGAAAGCGTCTTCTGGTGTTTTTCATAAAGGTATTTATTTAGGTTTCTCTTAAGAAATTAGCTGTCGAAGTTGAAACAACTATAATGCCTGAAATGCCAAATAATCGAACAATCACTATCTGTAAAAGCTTTTATGGGTATTTACATGTACATAGATATTTGATTAACGGAAGTCAAATGAGCGGGAAAATGAGGGGTAAATTGCGAGACGTGAAATGTGAGATGTGAGATGTGAGTCGTTTGCTTCGATAGCGGATCTCTCCCTGCGATCGAAATGACAAGGTAACGGGAGACATTAAAGGTGAGAATGGAATGCGAGGCGCAAGAGTGTGGTGGGACTTATATTTTGATGAGCTTGTAAGCTTTGCTGATCTTGCTCAATTTAAGGAACAAGGCGCCTTTACTAAAAGGTGTGACATAAATAAAATTGGTGCCAGGTGTGAGGGCGCCATGCTTTAATAAGCGGCCCATGGCATCGAATAATTGATAGAAGGAATTATCGGGGCTGCGTACTTCTATATAATTACTAACGATCTGCCCGATCACGATGGTTTCCTGTGGAGGTGGTGGAGGAGGTGGTGGTGGCGCTACACGTTCTGCATACAACTGGCTTTGTGGTACATATTCAAGTGGAAGGCCGGGACAAGTCCAAAGCAGTCCCATACCTGTTGTTTCATTTGTATTAAAGTATTCCAGCTTAATATCGTATCGCTCTCCTGCTTTCAAGGCGATGGAGGCGGACTTGAATACATCAGGATAATGTTCTACCCAACCGTCCAGTATCAGTTTGTCATCAATCCATAAACGGTGCCCGCCACCGGAGCCCAGGTAAAAAGTATGTTCTTCAGAAAACTGGGCCTGTATCTGTCCGGTCCATCTTACTGAATACTCCTTTCCTGTAATGGCATAATGTACACCGGCGCTCCATTCTGTAAAGCTCACATTAGAATCAATACGGGTCATGGCAGGTGTAGTGAGGTCATTGTTGTTATAGTAAGCAGCTTTTAATCCTTTTCCAGTGCCCCAGCTGGTAGCTGCGAAAGGTGCAATATTGCCTGTACCGGATTTAGTGATCTGGTACGGCTGTCCGGATGCAGGTTGCACCCTGATGGTTTCACCAGCCGCAGCATCTGGATGTAATAATATAGCACCTTCGATAGTACATTGAATAAGATCGGTAGAATGTACCTCGGGTGCTGCAGAATCCAGCAAGGCTGCCACTTTACAGCCGCGGATGGTCACGTTACGAATGAATACAGGCTTGTCGCCGGGCAAGGGGCTATGGATCACTTCGATGCCATGATCAATAATACCTGCACCGTCGATGGTAATATTTTCTACGCGCACGCGGTTGGAATTGGAAGAGGCGGCTTTGATCTGCATGGGGTTGCCATATAATATGCCTCCGTTGTAGGTATAGCTATTGGCATAAGCTCCATGGAAAATGCCTACGGCATTGTGGTAAGCAATAAAGTCCTCTATTACATGGTTGCGGGTGGAGTTTTGCCATACACGCAGACCATTGCCATTGTTGTGGGACATGTTGTTGGTGAATGTCCATACACCTTCATTGATCACTGCTTCCCAGTTATATGCTCCGCCATCGGCATAATCACCCTCCCCGCCCGCCACTACTACATTGTTATGGCAAATATTTCCATCGCCGGTATTCAAACCAAAGCCGCTGGATGAAAAGGTAGGTGCATCTTCAGCATTCATATTGAGGGAGTCTTTCACAAAACGGCAGTTAGCTACAATATTATGATCATAGATCACATCATGGGTGGGATCACCCGGATCCCACCAGAAAGCGGTTTCGGTGATATTGTAAGCAATGTTATCGATGAACTTTATGCCATGGGACACATGTGGTACATAGCTGTGATTGCCTGTATCCCTGATCACATTGCCTTCTATCAGGGAACCGCGGCTGCCATCCATCGAATAATGAAAGTGCATGCCATACCTGCCTGCCACCAGTTCGGTAGCAGCTGATCCTTTCCTGTCTTTTCGCGGTCCCATATGACGCAATGCGGTATATTGAATGGTTTGGGGTTTGGAAGAGCGGATAAACAAGTGTGCTCTTCCTTCTTCTGTGCCTTCTATGCGAACATTGCGGGTGAGGTTCATTACTTCGGCTGTCCAAAGCTTATTGACCATCGGGTGTGGCCGGCTGGCGCCGCTGCTTAATGTAATGACTGAACCCGCTATGCTTTTTATGGTCCTTTCTTCAAAACCTGTCGTGAATGGGGTTCCCACGGTGGGTGGCTCAGTAGGTGTAATGCTGATCTCATCGCCTTCGCGCCAGGCTGTGGCAGCCTGCACTGTAATATTTGCAGCGCCGGCCGGGATGCTGCCCACCACTCTTGTCCATGATGTTTTGGAACTGCCAGCCAGGTCCAGCTGACCGGCGCCCATTACCCACAAGCCAATATCGGTGGTCAGTACATTCATGCCACCTCCAACAAACCGGATCTCATCAATGCCGGTAAACCGAAGGGTTTGTATGATATTGGGGGTAGCCGGGCGCATTTGTAAGAGGCCTTCTACCACCACATTTGCCGTGGTTTGCAGAACAGCGGATAGCGCATTATCAAATGAAAGCACTGCACCCGCACTGATGCTGATACCAGCTACGGTAGTTTGTGCCATATCATATATAATGGTATGACCTGTTGCTATCAGGGGTGTATCGCCGGCGGCAGGTAATTTACCACCCCAGGTAGCAGGGTCGGACCATTTACCAGACTTTACACTGGTGATGGTGCCGGTGATGCCTGTAACGCTGTCTTCACCGGAAGACCCGCAGGCAAGGGCGCCGAGGCGCCTGGCCCTTTTACGCGCTCCCACTCCGGGGATCAGGAGCAGGCATGTGGCTGTTAAGAAAGCATTCCGGAGAAAGTGCCGCCTGTTATTGGTCATGGATTATTATTTAGATTAGGTTAAGGGTAGCCTCCCGCAACGAGGCATCCAGGCAACCAAGGCATCGAGGTTATCGAATGAGTGTTATAATTCCTTTGTGGAGTATACTTTTGCCGGAAGTGTCATCGAGGTAGGACACCATATATATATAGGAACCGGCAGGCTGTAATACGCCGGCGAGGTTGCCATCCCAGCCACGTGTGGGATCGGATGTCTGATATAGTAGCTGGCCCCAGCGGTTAAATACGCGAAGGCTAAAAATTTTAAGGCCGGTGGCATTGAGCACGCGGAAAGTATTATTCTGTCCTTTGCCGGGGGTAAAGGCATTGGGGATAGCGATCTTACAACTGCCTTTGGTGACCACTACCTCATCCCGCACAGTGCCACATTCGTTGGTCACGGATACGGAATAAATACCGGGTTCGGTGACGGTAAAGGAAGTTTGATCGCTTCCGTTTTGCCATGTATACGGTATCCCGTGGAGACCGGGTTCCAATACCAGTACCTGGCCGGGGCACATCACCTTATCAGGCCCCAGGTCAGGCCTGGGCTTTAATTTATAAGTAACAGTTACGGTATCGGAAGCACTACAACGGGCTTTACTGACCTCAACATAATAGGCGCCTTCTTTGTTGACCTGGTAGCGGGATTGGCTGGAACCATCCTGCCAACGAAATTGATCTCCTGCCTGGGTCACATCCAATAACCACACTGCGCCTTCGCATAATACAGAATCATTGCCCAGGGAAAATACAGGTAGTGGCCGGATATCAACATGTATGCTATCGCGCCACGCGCATCCAGCCTGGTTCACTGCTTCACACCAATACAGTCCACTGTCTTTTATTATGATGCTGTTGACCTTGGTACCATTACTCCATGAGTAATCATTGAATGATGCTGCAACACTTACTATGACCTGTTCTTTTTCACATACAGAGGTATCGTTGCCCAGGTTGAAAGTTGTAACGGGCCTGGTGGTCACACTGATGGAGTCTCTTGCAACACAACCATTGAGAGAAGCTTCCATCCAGTACAGGCCTTGTCCATTGATGGTATAAGAGCTGTTGGCAGAACCATCCTGCCAGAGATAATTGGCACCGGGAAATGGTGACTGCAACAGGAGGGGAAATGCATTGGCACAAAGGGCGGTGTCTTTACCCAGGTTGACGACGGGACGTGTTCGCCAGATAACCCTCACGGAATCCCTGTAAATACAATTGTTGTGCCTGATCTCTACCCAATAAAGCCCGGGGGCATTCATGACCAGGGAGTCGAGGGTTGACCCATCCTGCCAAAGATAGGTAGTGCCAGGCAAATTGACCCTGGCCACTACCTGTTCCCCTTCGCATACTATTGTATCTTTTCCAAGCAAAGTTCTATTGTATCCTGCTACAAAGGCAGGCAATCCTACCCCGCTGATGGTGCCGGCTGGCAGGTTTACATATTGTTTTATATGCCTACATGCCCGCCCCACGCTATCAGGGTGGGTAATGGCGCCGAGGAATGGCTGTTGATCGTAGGCAATGTATATATTGCTGTCGGGCCCTAGTTGCATGGCACCAGCTGTATTGCCATATCCTGAATCAATGGCAATCCTGGAATCTGCAATATTGGGTGTATCGACTTTATATTGAAAAATATAATAGGCACCAGACCCATTGTTATTATATGATTCACTCGCGTACAACAGCTTTGAATTGGGTGAAAATTCTACACCGTAGGGACCGGTAATATTATTGGGATTGCCGGCAATGATGCGCGGGTTGGTGACTACACCGGTAGCAGCATTGAAATCAAACACTTCTACCACTGAGGTAAATCCTGCCATGGCCAGTTTATTGCCATCGGGTGAAGCTTTCAGGTAACCGATGGTATTAGTGATCCGGTTGGCTATATTGCCTGCTGCACTGATCTGTGGGGTGGTATTCAACCCTGCGCAGTTCACGGCGTATACATAAAACTCATCGCTGCCAAACTTGTGGGTAATGACCCAAATATCGTTGGTATTGAGGTGCTTTACTGCTGTCACCTTCTCGCATACAGGGGTTAGTAGGGGAATATTCTTTTGTGCAGCCACTACATCTCCCAATCCTCCGTTGAGCCTCATATCTACCAGGGAATACTGTAATCCTTTGGCTTCGGCCTCTTTTGCAACGGTGAAAATGTAGAACAGGGAATCATTGCCTGGATAACCGGTGATCAGGGCAGATTGGGTACAGAGGGTATCTCCATTAAGATTGGTCCCATTAGCCATCACCAGGTGACTTCTGTTCCATACGGTAATACCATCTGTATAAAAAAGCAGGTTGCCATACCGGTCGCTCATGGCAGAACACCCCTCCCAGCCACGTAAGCTGCCGGGTGTTGCTACCGGAGCGCCGCTACTAAAATTCAATCCTGCGTTGTAACCAAAAAACCAGTTGTTCATCTCCTGTTGTGCATGTGCCGATCGCATGCAGGTAATAATTATACAGAAAAGCAGGTATGCTTTCATGATCTGGTCATAGGATTTACGTAGACTAATAGGCTTCTGCCTGCTGCAAAAAGGCCTCCTTTAATGGAACATGATCCAATTCTTCAAATTCGGAATTGTTGCTTTTAAATTCCGGCACCAGTTCTTTCATCTTTTTAACCAGTGCATAATCATCTCCATGCCGGCTGATGCTGATGAGCTCTTCTATTTCCATTACGGCCTGATCGCAGCAGGGAACTACGCGGGCAATTTTTATTTTGTCGTGGTGGGTAGGTAATGTCTTTTCTTCTCTGTTGAGCAACTCTTCGTATAATTTTTCGCCGGGGCGTAAGCCTGTATACTGTATCTTGATATCTTCTTCCGGCACCAGGCCTGCCAGGCGAATCATCTTCCTGGCCAGGTCTACAATCTTTACGGGCCTTCCCATATCAAATACAAATATCTCAGATCCCTTACCCATGGTAGCTGCTTCCAATACAAGCTGCACGGCTTCGGGAATGGTCATAAAGAATCGGGTAATAAGGGGGTGGGTAACTGTGACGGGGCCGCCTGCTTCGATCTGCGCGCGAAAACGGGGGATCACAGAACCATTGGATCCCAGTACGTTGCCAAAGCGGGTGGTAATAAATTTTGTTTTGGAATGCATGGCATAAAAAATGAATTGCCTGCTCCAGGAGTTATAGATGTGTACGATGTCTTCAGCGGATTTGTTCTGTACAATATTGCTGAGGGATTGCACATACATTTCAGCGATCCGCTTGGAAGTACCCATTACATTGGAAGGATTGACGGCCTTGTCGGTGGAGATCATCACAAACTTGTGCACATTGAAGAATACGGCGAGATCGGCCACGATCTTGGTGCCCATCACATTGGTGAGAATGGCCTCAGCCGGGTTCTTTTCCATCATGGGTACATGCTTGTAAGCTGCTGCATGGAATAC
This sequence comes from Paraflavitalea soli, assembly GCF_003555545.1. Taxonomy (GTDB): domain Bacteria; phylum Bacteroidota; class Bacteroidia; order Chitinophagales; family Chitinophagaceae; genus Paraflavitalea; species Paraflavitalea soli. Next base: position 4,514,741 of record NZ_CP032157.1, read on the forward strand.
AATGTCGGGATGGTACTGTCTGAAGGGTATCTCCATGCGGTTTCGATCCCTGATGCTGGCAATGAATATCCTGATATTGATATCCGGGAATTTCTCTTCGATTTCCAGCTGCATTTCGTGCAGGTCGGATTCAGCCTGGTCGCAAAGGATCACGGTATGTGGTTTATAAGACAACACTTGCCGTACAATTTCAGCGCCAATGGAACCAGCTGCACCAGTGATCAATATACGTTTACCAGATAACTCACTACAAATATTCTGGTCATTGATCACAATGGGTGCCCGCTGCAAAAGGTCTTCTATGCGCAGCTCCTGGATCTGCCTGATGCTTAGTTTGCCATATACCCACTGATCGGAAGGGGGCACGGTGAGTACCTTGATGCCCATCTGGAGGCATTTCTCGATCACGGCCTTTTTATCCTCGCTGGTCAGCTGTTCATTCATCAGGATCAGCTTATCAATATTTTTCTTGATCTTCAATAAAGCGAGTGCACGAATATGGTAAATCCTGACCTGCTGGATGTAGGAGTTGATACGGCTGGCATCGGTTTCAATAAATCCGGCTATCACAAATTTATTGGTAGGGCTAGATTCAATGGCCTGTTTAATAAGAATGGCTTCGGTATCGGCTCCATACACGAGCACATTCTCTTTGTGTGTGTTGGAGATGCGTTTTACATAGAAATAAAAGCCCCTTACCAGGGTACGCATCATAATGAGCATGGAAGAAGCGATAAAAAAATTGACCACCAGTACGCCTGCAATATTCAGTGACCGGATATGATAACGCCGGGATACAAAAAACTCGGTCACCACTGGGTAGATCAAACTCACCAGCAGTACGGCCATAAATATCCGCATCATGTCGTGGATATTGGAGTAGCGGATAATACCGGTGTGGATGCGCATCAGGTAAAAGATCAACAATGCGATCATGCCATACACGGCGGTGTAAATAAAAAAGTGTCCTCTTAATATTTCATGGAACTCAAATTGCTTTACAATGAAATACGAGAGGGAGAAAGAGGCCCCGTTAATTGCCAGATCTACCAGCAATACAACCCATCTGGGCACTGACCTGGCGATAAAAAACAACTTCTTCATAATCATTAGTGGCTTTAGTTAATGGTATTCACAGTAAGATCTTCGGATGTACGTTTCGAGGCAATGGTTTCATAGATGCGGGCTACTACCCTATTGAGTTCATCGCCGGTGAGGTTGGAACCGGAAGGCAGGCACAAGCCTTTTTCAAAAAGCTGTTGGCAGGTATCATAGCCATAGTAAGGTGCCGCTTCAAATACGGGCTGCAGGTGCATGGGTTTCCAGAGCGGCCGGCAGTCGATATTATCTGCGGTAAGCGCTAAACGGATATCTTCTCTTGTAAACGGGCCGGCCTCAATCAACACCACTGTGAGCCAGTGATTGGAATAGTAATCGTCGGCAGGCTCACGGGCGCATTGTATTTCCGGGATATGGCTGAATGCCTGCTCGTAAAAATGAAAATTGCTGCGGCGCTGGAAGATCCGCTGTGGCAATACTTCCATCTGGCCGCGGCCTATACCGGCACAGATGTTACTCATCCGGTAGTTGTAGCCAATTTGGGAATGTTGATAATGGGGGGCGGGATCGAGCGCCTGGGTAGCGAGGAACCTTGCTTTGCGTACATATTCAACATTGGCGGATATAAGGGCGCCGCCACCCGAAGTAGTAATGATCTTGTTGCCATTGAAGGAGAAAATGGAGATATCACCAAAAGTGCCTACCTGTCTCCCCTCAAACGTAGACCCTAGTGCTTCGGCCGCATCTTCGATGACGGGTATCTTATAACGCCTGGCGATCCGCATGATCTCATCTATCTGAGCTGGCATTCCATAAAGATGTACTACGATGATGGCTTTGGGCTTTTTGCCAAGCCGTATCCGGTCGCAGATTGCCAATTCCAGGAATTGAGGACACATATTCCAGGTGGTCTCTTCACTATCTACAAACACGGGGGTTGCACCGAGATAAACAATGGGATTGGCAGAAGCAGCAAAGGTCATCGACTGGCAGATCACCTCATCGCCTGCCTGTACGCCCAATATCACCAGGGCCAGGTGCAGGGCAGCAGTGCCTGAGCTTAGAGCGGCTACTTCTACGTCTTCCTGTAAAAAATGCCGGAGGTCCTGTTCAAATCCATTTACATGAGGGCCCAGGGGAGCTATCCAGTTGGTAGCAAATGCCTCTTGTACATAGTCCAGTTCTTTGTCACCCATATGGGGCGATGAGAGCCATATCTTCTGATTCATAAAAGCTGTATTTCGTCAAATGAAGCAATCAGGTTGGAAGGATATGGTTGCCCGGTAAATGATTGGGCATGGATGTGGGTTCCATTGTCTTTGATGCAGCAGGTAATCCAGCCCAGCCTGGCGGGAGCCTCAAAATCTTTGGCAGTATTGTCACCGAAATAATAAAATTTACGACCTGGGTATTTGTCCTGGAAGTACCGGAAATTCTTTTCATCGGGCTTAGCAGATCCAAACTCTTCGGAAATGATCACATCGCTGAAGTAGTTGTCAAGCTGCAATGCTTTTAATTTGTTTCGCTGGGTAATACTTCTGCCATCAGTTATCAGGCCGGCAGGAATATCAAGCATCAATAATTGATCTAATAATTCGGCGGCCTCTCTCCTGAGCTTGATATCCGGCATATGATCCCGGTATTCTTTCAACAAATCGTCCATTGTCATCCCGGGCAAGGCTTCGTGGTACTGATGGATGAGCCACTGAAATACGTTTTCCCCGTTTGTGTACCGTTGCCACATGTCTTCGTAAACAGAGGTGCCGGTCAGGGGAGCCAGCCTGGCAGCAATGGCCCTGAATCCGGATTGTAGAAATGTGATCTCGGGAAACAGGGTATCATCCAGGTCAAATACAAAAAAACTGTTGGGTTTAATTCTTATTTGCATGGATAATTACTTCATCGTCGTAACGGAGCATTAACAGCTGGTCTTCCCAATCGTCTGTATAGGTGATCTCCTGCCCCTTAAAATATTCTTTGATAAGCCACAAAGGATAATTGGCGCCGGCGTGGTAACTGAGGGGATAACCACCGCCAAAGCGTGCGTTGATCTCGATAGCGGTCACCTTGCCGGTAGTCTTGTGCAGGAAAAATTGTGCCGTGAGGCAGCCTGTAGCTCCTTTTATATAGGCGAGTTTTTCCCGCAGGTAAGTAAGCATACCATTCTTACTGGTGATGCCTTTGTTGATCTCACCAGCACGCACCAGTATCCTTTTGCGCGGCACGATGCATTTTACATAGCCTCCTCTGTCGTAATACATATCAACGGTGTATTCATCATGGTCCTGTTTACCCAGGTACTCCATGAAAAGGAGGCGGTCGTCGTTGAGGTGGTGTTCACGCAGATCAGCTTCGGTATGAATAATGTAGGTATCTGCGCTAAGGCTACCATTGTAGGGTTTGATGAACAAGGGAAATGTTGGCTGGTGTTTGTCAATGGCAGCCGGAACTGCTATGTCTCTTTGCTGAAAGAAAAGATTGATCTTTCTTTTATCACGGCATTGCTCAATAAAAGCAGGTTCAGAAATAATGATGTGGATGCCTTCTTTGCTGAATAAGGCTTTGTGCCGGGCCAACACCATCAATTCGGTATCTATGGTGGGTACGACCATTTTAATATCCTGGTGGTAGCATAGGGTGAGCAATTCGTCGATGTATTCCGGATCGGTCACTTTCTGTACACGGAAGCAGGCATCGGCCACCTGGCATGCCGCACTTAATTCCGGGCACATATCGGTAGCGAATACTTTATTGCCCGGATACAATTTCTGTAACTCTTTTTTGAAAGCCTTGACAAGGGAAACTCTTTGGCCTGCAGATGTAATCAGAATGTTCATGTATTTTTAACTCCTTTAAAAGCGGGCATGGTAGCATGTCCCTGCTGACTGATGCCCTCTGTTTTAAATACTTTTTTCAGGGTAAGGACTATGATCCTGCTATCCAGTTGCCAGCTGATATGGTCTACATACCATACATCCAGCTCAAACTTCTGTTCCCAACTAATGTCATTGCGCCCATTTACCTGGGCCCAGCCGGTAATGCCCGGTCTTACTTCATGCCTCCTGTTTTGTTGGGTGGTATACAATGGCAGGTATTCCACCAGCAATGGGCGTGGGCCAATGAGGCTCATATCGCCTTTTATTACATTGATCAGTTGTGGCAGCTCATCCAGGGAGGTTTTACGAATGAACTTCCCCAGGGAGGTCAGCCGCACTTCATCGGGCAACAACTGGCCGGATGCGTTTTTGCGGTTGTTCATAGTCCTGAATTTCACTAACCAGAAAACGCGCCCATTTTTTCCGGGGCGTTGCTGAAAGAAGAAAGGCGATCCCTTATTCGATGCCCACAGCAAGACGGTAATGAGCAGGAATAAGGGTGTAAACAGCAGGAACCCGAGCATGCTCACGATGCAATCGACGGGGCGTTTAATGTGATGATGATACAGTGACATGCTTATTCAATTGTTGCTGGTATTCGTTGAGCAAGAGGCCCCAGAAGTGTTTTTGATCATACCGGTCGGTAATCAATTGTCTTGCGTTGCTTTTCAAATGATTGTATAATGCCTTATTGGTCATTAATCGTTCCATCGCATCCCGGAGTGCAGGCATATCCTTTACGGGTATCACCAGGCCATTGTGCTCATGTTCGATGATCTCATTGCATCCATTGATATTGGTAACGATAGCAGGAACATGAAAACAACCAGCCTGCATGGGTACATTTGGAAAACCTTCCCTATAGGAGGGGAATACCAATACCTGGCTAATCATGAGCCAGGGACGAATGTCCTGTTGAAAATCTACCTGTATTATGGCTTCATTTGTTGCGATGGTATCCATTGTAGCAACAGACAATGGATCAAGCCCGGGCTCATAAGGGCCAACCAGAAGCAGTTTTATACCTGGATATTGCGCGCGCAGTGCTGTAAAGGCTGATACCAATTCTTCAATACCTTTATCCCGTACCAACCTTCCGATAAAAACAAAAACAAAATCTTCCTCTTTCAAGGATAGATGCTCCCGCAATGTACCGGCAGCTATAGTCAGTGCTTCATTTTTTTGGAAGAAGTCGGTATCGATGCCATTACTACTGCCATTACCCAATACCTGTATTTTTTGAGCAGTACAAAATCCTTTATCCAGCAGAAAGGAAGCAAGGTTGCCGGAATTGGGATATATCCTGGTGGCACATGTATAGGTGAGGCGTTCAGCCCATTCCAATATTTTTTTTCTGAGGCCTTTGTTCTCCATCAGGGGCAAACCGGCCACTGTATGTAAGCGGATGGGAACGCCGGCCATCCTGGCTGCCATCATGCCCAATAGACCGGCTTTGGGGGTATGGGTATGTACAATAGCAGGATGTTCTTTTTTGAATAAGCGGTACAATCGCCACAAAGCTTTGAGGTCATTCACAGGAGTGATAGCTCTTGTCATTGCTACGGGCGCGGTGCGCACTCCCTCGGCCATACGCACTTCTTCCAATATAAGGCCAGGTGAGGAAACGGCGAGTACATCAAAGTGCGCAGACATAAACTTCAACTGCTGCCTGAGCAATACTTTAAGTGATATAGGTACGGTAGTAACGCGCACCAGTTTCGTCTTCATGATGATCTTACAGTTGGTGCGGTACTCATTCCCCGCATGGATTGGTAAGCGTTGTATCCCGGGGGAATGAGCATCCGCTGAATTAATTAGAAGGCCTAAAACAATTCCAGGTCGCCGGTGGAGTAACACCAATTTTTGGTATCTAGCAAATGACGGAAATCCTCCTTCATATTCAGGTCTTTTAAAGTGATAATAGGCCCCAGTGGCCGTATGGGTAACAGGCCCATCCATTTGAAACAGGCCCGGTTGGCGCGGTACTGCTGGCCAGAGAATGAAATAAAGTCTATCTGGTGGCGGGTACAAAAGGGCAGCACCTGTCTTTTTAAAGTAGCATCGAGGTAACTGTTATCGGCCCGTGGGTTTAGCTTAATGAAATCAACCAGGCGCAATTCTTTGGTATATGCATGCATCTTGATGCGGGTAATGAGTAAAAAGTTCTCCTGATCGGTAAAATAATTGTAGGTAAACAACGGATTATTGGCATAACGCCAGGAGATATACTGTGGTGAAAAAACAGTAGCTAATTGTTCCGTTTTTTGTACATATCCTTCCAGGCTATTTAATACCTCATGGGGCCATTTCTGAAAAGGAGAAGGATCATCCTGCTGGCCGGCATATTTCTCTTTATTAAAGAGTCTGGTGCGGGCCATGGCAAAGGGCTTAAGCAGGGCAATCTTGAGTGGCATTTTCCCTTGCATTACCCATCCCATTTTCAAATAACCCGGACGACTTTGCAGATTGGGCGTGTTAAAAACAAAGAGCACTCCATCCTTCCGGCATATCTCCAATTGCTGCAGGGTAAGTTTCTTAAATATGCCTTTGCCCTGGTAATCGGGGTGGGTGGCTGTATCAACGGCCCGAACAGCTTTGTAAATTTTATCATTGCGCAACCACTCCCATTGCATAAATGCGCGCAAGCCAATGAGCTTGCCTGCTTCTTCTGCTACCAGTACATAGGAGGGTCCAAATGGATTTTGCTCATGTTTCCATAACCATAAAGCTTCGGACTTGGGTATGGACGATTCGCCCAGGGATTGACGCAGCAGTTCAATGATCGCCGGCCTGTCTTCCGGGCTAGCAGGTCGCATCAGCATGACGATGATTGGGGATTTGCTGACTTTGACCTAACAGCCGGGTGGCATACTCACCCATATTCCAGCTGATCATGCCATATTTCTTTTTGCACTTTTGATATTGCTCCAATAGTATGCGTAGGCCTTCCATGTTCTCTTCGGGATGGTCGCCAAAATTCTCCGGATGCCACCACAGGTGATAACATTCTTTGCGAACGGCCGCGGTATGGATCTCCTGGCATAAGCGCCGCAAACGCCATTTGTTGGCAAACCTGTATTTTGAGCGCCAGGGACGCAGGAAGCGGCTGGCAGGCAATTGCAATGGCTCGCCGGGTATTATTGAAATACTGCTCAGTGGATAGGAAGTCCTGTTGCTTCCCACCTGCACATAAGCATCGGCGGTGCGTACCACTTTCCTGATCAAGCTTGACCCGGTGTTGGAAACGGGACTCCAATACCAGCTGACGGGGTTAGACCGTATGGAGGTGATGCCCTGTTCATAACAGGTTTTGAGGTAAGCCGGGTTGAACTGATTTCTTGGGAAGACCAACGAGGTGAGCCGGGTATTGAATAGTGCAGCGGCCCTTTGTGCTGCCTGCAGGTCGGCCTCAAAAGCCCGTGGTTCCTGCTGTTGCTCCAGGCAATAATAGTGGCTGAATGTATGGGTACCCAATTCCTGGCCGGGATACTGAAGAATAGATTGTATTTCGTCCGGGGCAAAATGTGCCCAATGGTATTGTTGCGGAAGGGCATGTTGGGCCGCCCACCTGTAAGCTGAATATCTTTCGGTGGTATAGTCTGGTTCAATAGCAGGCTTCAGCAGTTCCCACTGCCGTTGATCCTGTGCAAACATGCTGCCTACGGTGGCCCAGGTTACGTGTACTTCCTTTTCAGCAAAGAGTTGCAGCATGCGGGGTATCAATTGCAGGGTATTGCGATAGCAGGCTTCTCTTTCCTGCCTGTTCCTCTTATCAAAAACACCCCAATGCAATTCGAAATCGAGTGATATGGTAAAGATGCCTTCCATTGTTGGCTATAATTTAATTAAGTAAGGCCTCTCTTGTGACGACAGGCAGTTGTTTCTTTTCTGGCAGCTTCTTTTTCCTGTTTACCAGGATACTCTTCTTATAATCCATATAACAGAGTATAATGAACAGGAAAAAATACATGACCATGCTTTTCTGGCGGATGATGATACCCAGGTTGGATAAGGTGCCTGATAATGCCACCGAAGTAGCGAGGAATACCACCGCGCTGGTTTTTACCAGGGCCTGACTTTTTCCCATAAACCCTATAAAGCTTCCGCTGAATACCTTGCCGGCCAGCCATAGGTAAAACAGGTTTTCAAACGAAACAATAATACCAATGGGGCCTGGGGCATCAATAAACAGGGGTCGGAACCAAAATGTAAATAGTTTCAAAGGCAGGGGATAACCGGAGATATCAATACCCGAACCTGCTTTGGCCAATTCTACTGAACGGTGACTGGAAAGCTGGTCAAAGCTCTCGAAAAGGTTTTCGCTATCGAGGTTTGCAAAAGCCATCACATCATCGTACAAAAAGAAAACGGCCACCCCTACACCGGCAAATACTATGAGTTTTTGATACAGTGGTACTTTTTCCCGGGCGGTCACCAGGCCAGCCAGGATGCCCATCCCCATCAGGAAAAAGACATGTGGCCTGACATGGTATACAATTAATAGCCCGATCAGTAAGGCAATTTTTCGGCTTTTCAATCGGCTCAGGCCATACATAGTCATCCCAAGTCCAAGAAATATGATCGATCCTTTACCCAGGGAAGCTGTCCAATAATGCATATTGGGCAGAAAAACGATCAGGCTTATCAGCGCTATACCTTTGAGAGAATGATGGAAGCGAATGTTTTCTTTGAAGGTTATATAGAAAAAAACAAATCCCCAATAACCCATCCAGGCAAACAACATCATCATCATTTCATAAGAAAATCCGAGGTAGTTGACAAAAGGCCAGGCTACAAAATCTATAAAAGGGGTACCAGTACCATAGGCTTCCATCCAATTCTCATAGCCTGATTGTGCCCGGTAATAATAGGCTACGGAATCTGATGCAGAAGACTGTACATATATGTAGTATATAAGCGCGAAAAGAATGTGGTACCAGTACAGGCTTTTGATCATACCCATCTGGAACCACTTTAATCGGGCCTTCATTACCTGCAACAAAGGCAGGGTAATACCAAAAAGCACGATCACCAGGAATAAAGCGCCCATTACAAAATCAGTTTTAAGTATACTCTTAACACGCCTTCGACAGCGTTTATCCCGCTCTGCGGGACTCAGGCTGACAACTGTCAAATCAACGGTGACAGTTAATCTTCTTTCGCAAGTAGGTTATCGTAGATATTTTCCAGGTGGGTCACCATTTTCTGCATACTAAAATGATGGACCACGGTTTCGCGTGCAGCTTGTTTCATAGCCTCCACCTGATCGCGGTGGGGCAGAATGGCAGTCAGGCGGTCGGCCAATTGGAGAGGATTATTGACCGGGACCAGCAAACCGTTTATATTGTCTTGTATCACTTCCGGTATACCTCCCGCATCGGTACAGGCGGGCATGCAGCCCATGCTCATGGCTTCGAGCAAGGCAATGGGCAGGCCTTCAAATTCAGAGCTCATCATGAAAATGTCCATGGCTTTTAACCAGGGTTTTATATCGGTTTGCAATCCTGCGAAATAAACACAGGACTTCATGTTTAATGTCCTTGCCTTTTGGTGCATTTCATCTCTCAGCCCTCCGTCTCCTGCTATAATAAAATAAGTATCCGGATATTTTTTATGTACCAGGCTGGCTATTTCCAACCATGCGTCCAGGCGCTTTTGTGGCCTGAACACACAAGCAATACCAATGACTGTTACGTGTGCAGGGATGTTCAACTCTTTGCGTATATCTCTTTCAATGGGCCGACGCAGGGAGAATTTATCGGTATCAATTCCATTCTGTACCACCTGTATACCCGGCTTTTCATGGCGGTAATGTGTTTTAATGGACCTGGCCACTTCGCCCGACACAGCAATGACGTATTGCTGGCTACGAAAGCTCAATTTATTCATGTAATATGTGAGCCGGTGATAACGCTCCCATTTGTTGTGCTCAGTATACACTACCGGGATGCCGGTAAGACGACCCACCAGGCGACCCACGATACCTGCCCAGGGAAGGTGGCAATGGATGAGCTGAATATGGTGGGTTTTTACATATGCGACGATCTTTCTTACTTTCAATACTATTTGCACATTGTTCTTCGCCGGGAAACAAACTACGGTGCCGCCGGCCTGTTCTATTTCCCTCACCACCTGGTTTTTCCAGGGAAGAAAATACAGGTAGTGAAAATCATACTTTTCCTTATTGTGCTTGCCTAAAGATTCGGGCAGCAGCAGTTCGGCCCCTCCACGACCCAATGACTTTATAATGTGGAGTACAGGTATAGCGGTATCACCGGCAGGGTAATTTTTGCGGGTGAAAAGCATGGCAGTAGTATTCATTGTTGTAATTGGCCTAGATCATTTTCTGTAGGTGGTAAACTTCCTTCCAATGCCGCACCACAGATTCGTACACATTCATAAACCTGCGGGCAATCTTTTTATTCAGGTAAGCGGATATCACCAGGTGGTAGGCGTTCTGTACCAGGTAGCTTTCAGCTTCTTTGTTTTCAATCACATCGCAAATGGCATCTACGAAAGCAGTTTCATCGCCTTTGCGCACCAGGTGGCCGGTATCATTATTGATCAGCACCTCCCCCACCCCGCCCACATCATAAGCAACTACGGGTATTTTGCAATAAAAAGCTTCCAGTATTACGCCCGGTAATCCTTCAATGATACTCGGCAACAACAGTACATCGGCCTCTGCAATCAGGGGCATCACTTCTTTCTGTGCGCCCAGAAACCTGATGCCGAAGCCCAGTCCTTTTTGCTTTACTATTTCTTCGATATCCTTTCTCAAGGGACCATCTCCCACCAGGTGTAACCTTGCATGCGGATAAATGGTTTGCAACTCCTGGTAAATGGCAATGAGGCGGATATGATTCTTTTCATATGTAAAGCCGCCTACATGTACCAGGATGGGGGATAGGCGGTGGCCATTTTGTTTGGCCAGATCTGCTTTTCTTTTTACCGGAGCTTCTTCAATCCCTATAGGGACAATCACGATCTTGTCTTTGCACTTAGGAAACAACTGCGCAAAGTCGGTGGCTGAGGTTTTACTTACAGAAACTATTTTATCGGTATGACGGAACAAAAAACGGTTCCATATTTTGGCGGGCCAGGTCTTTATGTATAAACTGATGGTGCTGGCATTCCTGAAAATGATGGGTTGTTTCCACCGGAAGATCAGTTTGGAGAACACGGCATATTTTAATGTATCACCGGCATTGGCCTGGATAAGATCGGGCTTTTCCTGTTTAATGATGTTGGCCAGTTTGCGCCAGGCTGTCAAATTCCATAACCGATGGCCTTTTTTACCACCGAGGTTAATGGTCTTTCCATCAAACGGCAATTGAACGGTGCCTGGGAAAAGAGATACCAGGATCACCCTATGCCCATTCCGGTGTGTATGGCTGGCCAATTGGGCTGCAAAGATCTCAGCGCCTCTCATTTGTGGCTTTTGGACAAGGTGCAGGATGGTCATACGTTCTCAGCTATCATCTTCTGTAAATAGGTTTCCAGATTTTGAGCAATTCTTTCGAGTTCAAAATGCTGTACAGCATATTCATGTGCTTTAACGGCCAGTTCGTTGGCCAGTTGCCTATTGCCGGCATACCATATCATAGCGTTGGTGATCGCTGTTACCGAGGCTGTTTCGAAGAGGTAACCGGTAATAAGGTGCCGGAGCACTTCTTCGTTGGCAGGTATATTACTGGCGAGCACGGGCAGTCCGGACATCATCGCTTCCACCACAGCACCACTGAAGCCTTCGCTGTAAGAAGGAAACATAAAACAATCATAGGCCTGTATGAGACCAGGCACATCATTACAATTACCCAGCAAAGTAACCTTATGCTCCAGTCCCTGTTTTTTGATCAGGGCTAACAGGGATTCTCTTTCCGGGCCCTCTCCCGCAATATGGAGTGTGGCATACGGGTACACCTGGAGGAAGGCATGGAAGGCCAGGATGAGATCACGCTGTCCCTTCACCGGCACCAGTCTTCCTATGTTAAGAAAACGGACCGGATTTCCCGGAAATAATATACGCGGCCGGAAAGCAAACTGTTGACTATTCCTTCCCCTGTTAATGACCTCAATTTTCCCGGGTGGAAGGCGCAGTTGATTAGCATTCAATCTTTTTATAGCTTCAGAATTGGCAATAAATCCTTTGCACAACCTGGCAGTTATCCTGTTGAGGAACCTGAAGAAGGAAACACCCAACCGGGCTTTGCGTGATAGGGACTGGTTGTAGGCCTTACCATACAGGTCGCTTACAAAAGTGCCAATGACTGGAATATGGCTTGCACGGCCTACCATTCTGGTCACTAATTCAGATCGGGTCAGGTAGCCCACCATCAGGTCGGGCTTTTCTGTATTGACGATGGTTTTCAATTTTCTGCAGGCGGCAAACAATCCATACTTTTTTTGCAGACCAATAGAACAGACATCTATTCCTGCCTCTATAAAGCGCTGCTTCAAGGCATCCCCACTATAAATATGGCATACGACAGGCTGTATATTGCGCAACCGGGTAACAGTATCCAGCAGGCTCTGCTCGGTTCCGCCCACTTCCAATGTGTCGATCACAAACAATACCCTGGTGGCTGTACCGGTTCTACTGCCAGGTGCCTGTCTGTTATGTTGTTTGCCTGTCGGCCGGGAGGTTATAAGTTCTTCCAATGTTAATGGTTTCCTGTTCTACGTGTGGTGGCTGTTCTCCCTTGTCGAAAAGGATGGTAATGTTTTCACCTTTGAAAGACATGCTGTATTCCATGCGGCTTATAGCCCTGAAGAAAGCGGCTGCGCATCCCGGCCTGAACCAATCATGCACTTCTATAACAATACATCCTACTTTAGGAAGCCAGGATGCATAGTTACCTGAAAAGAGTTCTTTCTCAGATCCTTCAATATCTATTTTTAGCAAATCAATTTTCAGGAGCTTATACTTTTCAATAATATCATTGATGGTAACGGACCGGATGGCTGCTTTTTCATCCCGGTCTTCTTCCTTTACCAGGTAGCTATATTCTCCTCCCCCGCTATCAAATACGCCGAGGGTCCTATTGCTATTCCAGATCGCATTGTTCATGCAATAAATATCCGGCAGGCCGGCAATGTTCTTCAGCATCAGGTCATAGTTTTCCTTTTCAGGCTCTACAGCTACGATTCGTGCATGGGGGTATTTTTCCTTGAAGTAGAGTACGGACAGGCCAATATTGGCGCCCAGGTCCACAATGACCTCCACCTTTTCTGGTGGTAATGATTTTATGCTGTACTGCTCGAAGACAAGTACCTGCCGGAACACACAAAAATCGGTAGACCCTTTCCGCATGTGTACCTGACGGCCCTTCCATTTTACCTTGTACTCTTCAGCTGCGGCAAAAATGGTAATGAAGAACAGCAACGCCTTGATGAGCCCGATCCTGTAAATAAACCGCAGGGTATTTACAGCATGTTTGTTGAATTTCTTTCCTTTCACTGTTTAAGTTTTTAATTTCGGGTAGTTGTTAACAGGTATAGTCGGTTCATGTAAGGTTCATTGTTTTACGGACCTGAACTTCAGGGTACCAGGGTCGAGGGTTTTACCTCCTATGCCTCTTATGCCATGCCAAATGCCCACCAGCCTAAACTTCACCCGTTGAAACCTGTCGGGAGCCAATAAGGCAGCAGCGGTGATCAATTTTACCTGCAGGAAAACATAGCCCATCAAATTCACCAGCGAGAAGTATTGCCTGATAATGAGCAGGTGGTTCCTGGATGAATAATACCCTCTCCACAAAGTAGCCCTTGTAAACCTGCCCTGCCCACCCAGGTAGAGGCGGTTATCTGTACCGCTTTGCAGTACACCTATGCGGAATCCATGTTTTTTCAGGCGCATACAATACTCATGGTCATCGCACATCATGAAAAACTTTTCATCTACTACTCCCGCCTGCCGGATTGCCGCCGTTTTAATAAGTGCGCCATCAATGAGGGCGTAATCTGCCGCCTGCAATTTACTGGCAGGATCCAGCGGCCGTTTCTTGCCAAACCGGATAAGGGCTCCATGGAGACCAAGCAGATCAAAGGGAGAATTCCTGATGTTATCGATCAATTCCCGCAGGGCATTCTTATCATAAAAAGTATCATCGTCCAGGATCCAGAAATAATCATAGTCGGCCAGGCCCAGCCCCAGTTTCATGGCACTGGCAATGGCGCCCGCACTGCCTACGTTGGTATCGAGGTAGAGGCAGCCCATATTTGGCTGATCCTTGAGTGTGGTCAGGAACTCCCTGGTACCGTCGGTACTGTTGTTGTCTGCAATGAGTATCATAGCAGGCTTAACAGTTTGGGCAAGAATATGGGCTAGGGCTGTTTTCAAAGTCTCCAGCCGGTTCCAGGTAACGATCACAGCGCAAACATTTTCAGACATACGGTATTATTTATAAAAAAGCATATTTAAGTACCCGCATATAATTGACCCATCTAACCGGATTGTGGCGGATAGCTTTGAATAAATACTTTACAGACTCATTCCGTTGTTTGAGCTTATAACTCGAATAAGCAATAGTGGAATAGATATTGGCTATTTCCTTCTTGTCGTTTTCGTATATAAACCCGTAGTGTTTTTTTATGAATTGGATGCCTCCTTCTCTTCTTCTTCCCCAGTTGGTCCTGATACGTTCTCCCTCATGTACATTGATCTGCACCAGGTAGTCGTTCACAACTACAGTTTTGAGTGGTGAATGGCGCAACCAGGACAGCAGGCGATAACCCAGGTCTGTTTGAATATTGGATCGTAACGTAGCATCATACCCTTTGATATCATTAAAAATAAACCGCCTGATAAACAGGGAACCACAGGTAAATTTGAGGTAGATGGTTTTACCAAAGAACCTGAATTCATTCATCCCTTCCCGGGTCAAAGTACCGTTGGGATATTTCCGCATGGCGCCCACACAAAGAATACCGGTATCCTCCTTTATATGATCGTGTACTGTTTGTAACCAATGGGGATAAGCTTCGTCGTCGCTATCCAGGAAAGTAATGAAATCGCCTGTTGCGTGTAAGCCTCCTGTATTCAGGCTATCAGCCTGGCCTGAATTGTGTTTCTTAATGTACTTTACCCTTTCATCGGCCAGGAAAGGCTGTATCGCGTCTTCAGTATTATCGCTTGAACCGTCATCTACAATGATCAACTCCCAGTCTTTATAGGTTTGGTTAAGGATGCTTCGAATGGTGGTTTGTACCAGGACTGCCCTGTTGTAAGTTGGTGTGATAATGGAGATCATAATAAATCAGTTTTCCAGGTGAATAGAATTTAAGCGATTATGATCTTAAAGGAATTGATGGGTTCATATCTCTTGAGGAAATACTTTATGTACAAAACCTTTCTATTAAATATCTCTCTGTTGATCTCTCTTTTCTGTTCTTTGGCAAACAGGGAGCACTGTTTCATTAATTTCCTGGTTTCTATGGCCTGGGTAAACTGATCGACTACGGCTTTCGGGCTGTATACGCCACCGCTGTGTTTCCGGTACATAGCCCCCAGGAAGCCAAGGTCTGCCGCTTTTCCATATCCCGATAGCAGGCCAAATAAAAAAGTATCGCCGCTTTTTGCCTTAAACATTTCAGGGGGGATGGCCTCAAAGCATTTCCTGAAAACGACGGACAAAGTAGGGATACTGATATGAAAGATATCCTTCCTGCTGTATCTCATTATTTTGTCGGAAGCCTGCTGACCATTGATGAACTGATCATTTTCATCTACACTTCCTACCCGGTGAAAGCATAAAATGTATTCAGGATTGGCTTCTAAAAAATCAACCTGTTTTTGCAGCTTGTCTTGGTCTGTCCAGTAATCATCGCCTTCGCAAATAGCTATATACTTTCCCTTCAATCGCGGATAACAAAATTCGTAACCATTCCTGGCACCACCCACATTGGCAGCGTGGTATAGTGGCTTTATGATGTCTGGATACCTGGCTTCGAATTCTTCGATAATTTTTCTGGTACTATCAGTAGAACAATCTTCTCCAATAATTACTTCAACAGGGAAATTTGTTTTTTGCATGACAACACCTTCCAGGCATTGCCGGATGTACTTCTCGTGGTTGTAAGTAATAATACAAACGGAAACTAATGGTAATCTCATGGAACGAATTTTTATACATATTTCACGGTTTTATCAAACCTGATCAATTTCATTACCGGCATTGCTTAAATGCTCCTGATGTTCATACATGCTGCGGGTGAAGGTCATTTTCTCCAGCATCATTTCTTTATTGGTATCGTAGTATTCAGATTCCTTTTTAAAGCCGGCTAATTTACCCAGGACGATAGCGGCTGTATTTTTGGAATTTACATGCACGTAAATCAAATCCAGCATGAGGTCATTGAATCCATAATCAAAGATCATACAGATGGCTTCATAAGCTCTTTTCTTACCCCAATACTCCATCTCTCCAATAAAAACATGCATTTGTGCCTCTTTGTCCTGGATATCGGTCAGGAAAATATTCCCAATGTATTTATTGTCGCCCTGCAGGCAGATGGCAAAACGTTTCTCCTGCTCCCGCTGAAGTACGTCATAGAGCCAGGCGGTTTCCATTTCGGGCGTAATGTATTTATCGGGCCTTGCGCCTGTAAACCGCCATATCCTGGGATTGTTGCGCCATTGATAGGAGATCAGGGCGTCCTGCACTACCAGGGGCCTGATATAAACTGAAGGGTTCATGGTAAATGTTTTATCAGCCTCACCATCCTTTCCATATCTCCCAGGTTGTATCGATGATCAATAGGAAGCGGTAATAAGTGGGCGGTTAATAATTTTTCGATCTCAAATCCAGGATGCTTTCTATCTTTTACATCTGTCCAGAAAGTGGGAATAAAGACATCCTGCTCGGCCAATGACTTCCTGTTGGGGAACTTGTTCAGCAGCACAGGATAAACCATTGGCACACATTCATCGCAAGGCTCGGGCGGAAACAGGTGCTGTTCGGTGAAGACTGTATCCAGGTAGTTGTAATTGGCATATCTTATATCGATGACCTCCTCATAATTGATATGAGAAAGCAGGTACTCACTCAATTTGGACATACCGGCAATCTCAGGCCCGCAGAGCACTTCGTTTTCAAGAAAGGAAAGGTAGCCTTCCCTGGCATGGCCGTTGAAACGACTAACGAGGTGTGATACGATGTATTGTTCATTTTTTACAGCTGGCAGATTCGAATGAATATGATTAGGCATGTACAAATAAGAGCCATCCGGTACACCGAAATATTTACGGCAGGAGTTGAAGAACCAGGACCTGCCATTCCCTTTCATAAAGAAGGCCTGTGTGCAATCCACGATCAGTTTGTCGCCATATTTCTCCGACAGGGTGCCAATGAATTCCCGTTTCACATCAAAATAATTGATGTACAGGAAATATTCGTTTGGGCTCAGGTCTGGTAATTCATCAGGTTCCAGTAAATGATTGATCTCGTAAAACAGGTAATTGGTGTTCGATGCTTCAAATGAATCCAACAGCCCATTGCAGGTATAAAACGGAATGTATACCAAGGAAGGTTTTGTGAGCTGCAGGATATAATGTAATGAAGAACGGCCGCTTTTGAACGTATAAGGAGTATTGTGCCAGGAGAATGCTCCTTTGGGCAATTCCAGTCCATAATACCCGCCTATCGGATTCATAGCAGATCGTATTCGTTCAGCATATCGATAATTTCAGCAGGATGATTAAACATCATCACATCGATGATAGAAAGCCCGGGAAGGAAACTGTTATTATTACACTGATCATATTCCCTTAAGCGGGGCTTTACGAAATGAAGGTGAATATTACTTTGGGCAAATCGCTGCTTGTCGTACAGTACCATTCCTCCCGGAGGATTATAATAGGCTGAGGCGCCCAGTTGCCCGCATATTTTCAAGGCCCAATCGCCTGTATCGAATACCCCTGAATAATCCAGGCCCAGTTCAGAAGACACTTCGATATTAAAAGGAATGCCGATATATGCGCAGACGGCCTGCATACAATGACCATTCAACCGGGTAATATTGGTCTCTTCTATTGACAGGCAATGGCAAAGCAATTGCCGTACAGCATTGTAATAGGGAGCTTTCTTTCGGTAATATTCAATTTGCCGGAGAATAGTCTTTTTCCAGTCGCCTCCTTCTACAGCTTTGATATGCCTGATGGGCTCCTGGCTTCTGTGCTTCGACACGGGCACTATTACGTATTGATACCCTTCCCCTTGTTTGAGTATCCTGTTGCGGTTGATCCATCCATGCCGGATGTATTGTACATCATCACATAAAATAAAACGGTCAACGGCATTGATAAGCTGGAATTGCCCTATATAAGGAAAGAAGTAGGGCTGCATGATGGCTATCTTCATCATTCAATAGTTCTGTGCCCGGTACAATATTCTTATTACAAAGTTTACCTCCTCCGACGTTAATTTATGGTGCATGGGCAAACACATGACCCGTTTTGAAACGCAAAGGCTGACGGGACAATCGTATTTGTCAACAAAATTTAAGGTATGCAGGGACGGAAAAAAATACCTCCTGGGATATATCAGGTTGGCATTGAGGTATAGCTCGATCTTCCTGATCTGATCTTCTGTGGGAAGCAGGATAGGCAGATAGGCATAATTGTAGGTGGTGTTCTTTTGGATCACCTGGCATTGCTTGTCCAACCGCTCAAGGTTTTCTATATAATACAAATACAGCTCTTTTCGTTTGGCGAGTATTTCATCGGCATATTTGAGGTTGGCCAGTCCCATGGCGGCATGGAATTCAGAATTCTTACCGTTGATGCCAACACAGGCAAAATTCTCAGGGCCATCAAAACCAAAATTCCTCATATAGGCCATTTTCCTGAGCAACTCAGGATCATTTGTAAACACAGCACCGCCTTCTACGGTATGGAATATCTTGGTAGCATGAAAGCTGGTGGTGCTGATATCTCCGTATGAATAGACAGAACGTCCGTGGTACCTTGTTCCAAAACAATGGGAAGCATCATAGATCACCTTGAGGTTGTGTTTTTTGGCAATTTCATCAATGGCCAATATATCGCAGGGATTGCCAAATACATGGGTAGCCAGTATAGCGGAGGTTTCGGGTGTAATGGCTTCTTCGATCTTTTCCGCATCAATGTTAAGGGTGCCGGGATTGATGTCCACAAATACTGGTTTGCAGTTTTCCCACATGGCGCTGCTGGTGGTGGCAATAAAGGAGAAGGGGGTGGTAATGATCTGTCCTCTGAGCTCAAGGGCTCTGATGGCCAGTTGCAGCGCAATGGTGCCATTGGCCACATACAACAGGTGGGGTACTTCGAGGTACACTTTCAGCTTGAGTTCAAGCTCATTGACAAGGGGGCCATTATTGGTAAGCCATTGGCGCTGCCAGATATCCCTGATATAGGACTCATATTCCTCTACGGGTGGCAAGAATGGTTTGGTAACTGGTATCATGTGGTAAGTGTTAAAATGCCTGAAGGGACACTAATTTTTTAAACCGGGAAGATTTGAATATCATTTCTTCAAATGTGCCGCAGGCGGAAACTTTACCCTGTTCAATCAGGTAGATGGTATCAGCCTGTTTGATGGTTGACAAGCGATGGGCGATCAACACCATGGTAAAATTGCCATACAACTTTTCAATGTTCTCCTGGATAATTTTTTCTGTTTCGGAATCGAGTGCGGAGGTAGCTTCATCGAAGATGAGTATCTCGGTATTCTTAAATAATTCACGGGCTATTGAAATGCGCTGCTTTTGGCCCCCGGATATCAGTATCCCATTGTCACCCAGCCTGGACTGCTCTTTACCGGGTTGCGCACGCACAAATTCTTTCAAAGAGGCCATTTCCACTACTTTTTCAAAGCGTTTGATGTTTTCAGGAGTAGGATCGGCCCAAAAGGTGATATTGTTAAAAATAGTATCATTGAAGATCACAGATTCCTGGGATATATAACCAATCTTGTCCCTGTAGCTGTCCAGTTCTATGTCCTGCAATGCAACATCGTCTACCAGCAGTTCGCCACGAACAGGCATGATCAAACCTGCGATCATATTAGCGATGGTCGTTTTACCAGCCCCACTCTCGCCAACCAGGGCCACTGTATTCTTTTTTGGGATGATAATATTTATACCATCGAGTACGGGGGTATTGTCATAATAAAAGGCCACATCGCGCAGAGTGATCTGTTTTCTGATGGCCACAAAGGGTGTGGAGCCTTTTACTTCCTGCAGAGACCCCATTTCTTCCAGCATAGAGGCTACAGCATTCATACCACCAATATTTTCAATAAACCCCTGCCAATGGTTTTGTACTGTAACCAGGAAGCTCAATGCCCGGTAAAAAAGCAACAAACTCAAAATGATGGTGCTTAAGCTGGCCCCCATCCAGTTCAACTGCAGCAGGATCA
Source organism: Paraflavitalea soli (assembly GCF_003555545.1). Classification (GTDB taxonomy): domain Bacteria; phylum Bacteroidota; class Bacteroidia; order Chitinophagales; family Chitinophagaceae; genus Paraflavitalea; species Paraflavitalea soli. Next base: position 4,535,073 of record NZ_CP032157.1, read on the forward strand.
CCAAGGTGACCACTATAATGATCATGGGTTCTTTTACACTGGTAGTAATGGCATTCATATTGCCAATTTTCCGGTTGAGATGCTCAGCATCATTGATCACATATTTCAACTTACCTGCATAGCGACTAAAAGTATTGGTCGATTTGAGGTATTTGAAATACAAAGTGGTTTGGGACAGAAACCCATTAAAGTCACTTCCCTTCTTCGACAGTTCGACTGAAGCTCTCTTGGTAGCCTTATATATTTTCCGGTAAATGAGGTTGGATAAAGCAGCGCCAACACCCACCAGGAAGGCAAACTGGTAATTGGCCAGGAAAGCCAGGGCCATATAGGTAGCCAGCATAACAAAGGCCTGGGAAGCATCAAAATAGAACTTCATGGTTTGGAACAGCCTTTGCACTTCTACGGTTAAAGTGTTCTGTATTTTACCGGCATCCATTTTTGAGAAGGCGGTATAGGATAATGATTGCAGGTTGTTGACGAGGCTAAATCGTATTTTTTTGATGAATAGCTGTCTTAGTTTGGCATAATAGCTGAGTTGCGCAAACCGCATCACTCCCTTGAGGGCAAACAATATGACAAGGGCTATTAGAATGGTGGTTACGGTAAGGCTTAATCCCAGCCACTCTATAAGGTCAGTAAAATAATGAAGCTGCCCCAGTGACTGTTGTCCTGCCGTACTGCCGCTATCAGATACGGACTGCAACAAGGGTATGAACATGGCCAGCCCAATGCCATCCAGGCAACTGATCAATACACTTAAACCCAGGAATACCAATAACCTGTTGCCTACCACCTGGTAATAGAAGTTGAAATAGCCCCAAAAGCTATTCTTGTATTTTAGTTTCACAGTTTAAATTAAGGTATGATGAAGGGTGTTAAAGGCTGGTTGATCTACTATCAGAAAGTCAGGTAAAAAAGCATTAGGCGAAAACAATTCATAATCTCTTTCCGTTTCAGGAATATCTTGATGTAAAGAATTTCCCGCCGTCTTAATTCGCGCCTGATCTCTCTTTTCTGCTCCTTTTTAAAATAAGGAGAACGCTTCATGATCTTGCGGGTATAAATGGCTTGTTTGTATTTATCCAGCGCGGTTAGCCGGTTGTACAAGCCTCCCTCATGTTTCCGGTAACATCCTCCTACAAAGCCCAGCCGGGCGCCTCCGCCAAATCCTGAAAGCATGCCTACAATAAATGCATCTGTGCTTTTGATCTTATAGAACTCATCGGGGAAAAAATGCAGGCAGTTCCTGAAAACAAGCGAGAGGGTGGGAACGAAAATGTGAAAGAAATCATTTCCCTTATAAAAAACAGTGTTGCCATCAGCAGCCTGCTGCTCCAGCAATATTCCATTCTGGTCAACTGTATTGATGGGATGGAAACACATAACACAGTCGGGGTTGTTTTCCAGGAAATCTATCTGCTGCTGCAACTTATCCGGATCGGTCCAATAATCATCGCCTTCACAAAGCGCGATGTATTTACCTGTACAGGCCTTCATGGTCCTGGTAAGGTTGTAGTTCTGCCCATAATTCCTGTCAGAAGGCAGCAACTTAATTTTATGGCTATGTTTTACAGCCATTTCTTCACAAACCAACCTGGTGAGATCACCTGAGTGATCTTCTCCGATCACCAGTTGGACAGCAAAGGTTGTTTGCTGCATCATTACCCCCTCAATAGCCTGTCTGATATACCGTTCATGGCGGTATGTACTCATGCAAATACTAACTATGGGTTGCATTCTACCTGAACATTTGCTTTTTAGGGTTATTGCTTTTATTATATGATCAGATAAGGTTTAGAGATGTATCTCCTTTGTCAGGCAATTTTTAAGTTAGTGCGTACTTTATTTTTCTTTTTCTTCATTTTATCCATATCACCGTACCCATAGCCATATCCATGCACGTTGTTGAATCCTTCACCGGGTTTAATGCCATTAATGATCAAGGCAGGGCGCGGCAGTTTTTGGTCTTCGTACAAGCGGTTCATACGTACCAGCGATGACCGTAAAGAGTATTTGTGGCGTATGACAAAGAAGGATGAATCGGCCCATTTTCCCAGTGACAAAGCATCTGATACGGCTTCAATGGGAGGCGTATCCATCACAATAAAATCAAAATGCTGCCGGAGGTGATCAAAGAGCAGTTGCATACGGTTGCTCAATATGATCTCACCGGGATTGGCGGGCAGCGGTGTGCCGGAGCTAATAAAAAACAGGTTTTCCGATTGCCCCACCGGTTGAATGATAGCCGCCATCTCAGCTTCACCTGCCAGGTAATTGGCCATACCGGTACTACTGTCAGCTCCTATATGGGCAGCCAGCGTGGGATTTCGAAGATCAAACTCTATCAATACGGTCTTTTTATTGGTAATAGCGAGGGTATTGGCCAGGTTGAGGCTAATAAAGCTTTTGCCTTCACCGCTGATGCCGGATGTGATCAACAATACTTTATTGGGTGCTCCCTGACTGAGGTAAGATATATTGGTACGCAAGGTCCTGAATTGCTCGGCCACAGGCGATACATTACCGGATTTCATGACCATCTCTTCATTCATCTTCCCCACATAAGCTATTTCGCCGGCAATGGGTAAGGTAGTAGCCTTATAGATCTCAGCAGGTGTTTCAATCCTTTTATTCAGGAGAAACCTGATCATGATCACGGCAGCCGGAACAAGCAGTCCTGCTAAAAAAGCGGCTGCATAGATCAGGGAGGGTTTGGGGTCCTGCAACCCGTTGACCTTCCAGTCTACAATGCGCGAACCCAATATCCCGGAGGAGGCAAATTCAATATTTTTATCCTCTTTCTTCTGCAGCAAAAAGACATACAGGGATTGTTTTATATTCAACAAGCGATTCACCTGTATGTAATCTTTTTCTTTTTCGGGGAGGCTTACAAACCGGCCGGAGGTACTGCGTTCCTGGTTAGAAAGGAAGTTATTGCTGGTAGCCAGCTCCTGCCTCAGGCTGGCAATCCTGTTGATGATATTCCCTTTTGTATTTTCGAGTTTGGCGTTAATTGGTGGTAACCGCAAGTCGAGCGGAGCTCCTTGCTCCAATATGGTGGTTTTCTGAGAAACGAGGTCATTGTATTTGGCTACCAGGCTGGCCAGGTCTACATCCTGCAAACCGGGTACATTGATCCTCTCCTCCTTTCCATTAGCGGTATTAATATTTGTTTCAATGAGCTTCAACAGGCTTTCCTTGTAATCATTGTCACTCTTTTTGGTATCGATCGTAGTAAGGCTGGTCAGCAACTGGTTGGCGGAAGAAGACACATCATTGATCTTATTGCTGGCCTTAAAATTCCTGACATAATTTTCCTGGGTATTCAACTCTTCGTTCACGGTTAGGAGCCGGTTATCCAGGAATTCCATTTCAGAACGAAGGGCTTTATTCTTGAAGATATAATTGGCCAGGTCGTATTTATAGATCAATACGTTGACGATCTGTTGGGCACGCTGGGGAATTTCATCCCGCATGACCACCTGCAACATGCCCATGCCTCCTTTGGGAACTTGTGAAACGGTGAGCCTGCCCAGGTAATTGGCGATAGCATTTTGCCTGTTTAAAAATCTTACCTGCCATACCTTGTTTTGCTTAGCTTCCGGTGAATGGTTCAACTGCACCAACAGGGTATCGCCTTCTATGATCAATGGCTGCCCATACCATCCTTTGGATCTTCTTTTTTCGGCCTGGAGGGTGTAGGACTGGTCCTCCAGCACCAGGCTATAAAAGGGACTTTGTTTTTTGTTGTCCCTCTTCTTTATGGTTACCACAAAAGGAAGCTGGTCAAGTGCAACTGGTTTATTTTGTATCCTGCCTTTGGTCGTCACTTCAACATCCAACTTCAAAGAGTCTACTACCTCTCCTATGAGGGAAGCAGATTGCAGTTTAAATATCTCGCCATTGATATCGGGATAGTTCCTGGCATTAGTGTTGCCGGTAGAAGAAAAAGGAGATCCGCCGAGTATGGTAGCGGCGTCGTTGGGGGGCTGTACCTGTATGAATGCAGCCACCTGGTATAGCGGCACGGCAAAACGCAGGTATGCGTAAGCCCCACCCACAAAGACAATGACAGCCAGGATAAACCAGCAATAATTTTTTACTATTTTGGAAAGAAAGCGCCTTATATCAAAGCTGCTGCTACTTTCATTTCCATCCACGTACGTCTGTTCCATGAATATCTTTTTTGCTATTTGGTAAGTGTGAAGCCCAAGGTTACAATGCTCACCACCAGTGTAACGATGGAAGCCACCAGGCCAAAGTCTTCTCTGAATACAGAACTGCGCCTGGTTTGCACATAGATGACATCATTGGGCTTCATCTGGAAGAGCTGCTGATTGTACAAGAGGCTTTTATTGGTGAGGTCTAATTTGGTAACGGATCGTTCTCCATTGTAATCCCGGTACAAATGGATATTGTACTTTTTAGCGCTGTTGGGAAGATCGCCTGCTGCTGCCAATGCTTCAAAGACAGTTGTCTTAGCGCCTGTCAGGTTGAAAGTTCCGGGAGCGCGTACTTCGCCCAGCACGGTAATATTGAAAGTATTGAATTTCACATCTACGATCGGCTCTTTGAGGTAAGGACTTACCAGGGCAGTGAGCCTGGACTTTAATTGCCGGGAGGTCATGCCCTTCACTTCCATTTTACCAATAACTGGTATTTCAATGATGCCGAGGGGATCAACGGTATAACCCTGTGCAGGGGGCGCAACCGATGATTTGGACCCTCCGCCCGGTGTCATGGTTGCGCTGGTCTGTTTATTGAAGGGCGTTACAGCATCCTGGTCTTTGGCATTAAATTGAATATCCAGCACATCGCCTTTGTCAATCACTCTTTCTTCTTCTATCACTTTGGGCAGGTGGACGACCGTTGAGTCGGGCAGGTTATTGAAATAGTTAAGTTTCCGCGAGGGGGTGCAAGCCACCATACTTATTACCAGGGACAAAAACAGGATAAGCTGCAGCGGTATGGCAGAAGAAAGAGCTCTTTTCATGGGGATCAATTTTATTTGAACAGAATACAATTTTACTTGCTTGATACAGGCTGGTGGCAGGAGTTTTTATACCAACTTGTTGCTATCTCTAATCCTTTTCTCACTTTAATGGCTGGCTGGTATCCGATCATTTGCCGGGCTTTACTGATGTCTGCCAGGCTGTGCTTTACATCGCCCTTTCTTTCATTTTTGTATACAGGTAAAAGCTCTGCATCGAGGATAGCACAAATATGCTCCCATAGTTCATTTAAGGTGGTAGCCTCTCCTACGGCAATATTCAGCACTTCATGTTGTGCCAGTTCAGTGGCAAACAATGCCCTGATATTGGCCTGTACAGCATTTTCAACGAAGGTGAAATCGCGGCTGGTAGTTCCATCGCCATTGATGACGGGGCTTACATTTTTCAATGCGGCTTCTATGAACAAGGGTATTACGGCAGCATAAGGGCCTGCCGGATTTTGCCGGGGGCCGAATACGTTAAAGTAGCGGAGGCCAATGGTGTGGAAGCCATACAAAGCCGAACAGACGTCGGCATACAGCTCATTCACGTATTTGGTGACCGCATAGGGCGAAAGTGGTTTGCCTATAACCTGTTCTACTTTGGGCAATGCGGGATGATCGCCATAGGTACTGGAACTGGCAGCATATACCATCCGCCTGACGCCCGCATCCCTCGCTGCCATTAGTATGTTGAGGAAGCCACCAATATTCACTTCATTGGTAGTAACAGGATCATTAATTGATCGCGGTACCGATCCCAGTGCCGCCTGGTGGGAAAGATAATCGACCCCTTCCATTACTTTGCGGCAGGTTTCGGGATCCCGGATATCACCCTTCATTAGTTCGAAATTCGGCAAGTGGCTAAAACCTGCCAGGTTCTCCAGGGATCCAGTAGAAAAATTGTCCAGTACCCGGATATGTCCGGCGTTGTATTGTACCAGGTATTCAACGATGTTGGAGCCGATGAATCCCGCGCCGCCGGTAACCAGGAAGTTATAACCGGAGATATCTGTGGAATGAAATTGTTGATAGTTCATAGAGGTGTTTTATAAGCGGGCATCTACCAATTCTTTATCCAGTACAGACTTTACGTCAAACAGGATACTGCGCCCATTGGATATTTTCTTGATCATTTCGTGGGTAAACTGCTGATGCGCCACGGTTACGATCACAGCGTCATAGTTGTTGCCGGCTGGCAATTCACGCAGGGTGGTAATGCAATACTCATGTTTAACCTCTATCGGATCGGCCCAGGGATCGTATACGTCTACATGTATATGGTATCCTTTCAGGTATTTAATGATGTCGATCACTTTTGTATTCCGTACATCGGGGCAGTTTTCCTTGAAGGTGATACCCATCACGAGGGCCTTGCTGCCAGCTACGGGTATCCCTTTCCTGATCATCATTTTTATAACTTCACTGGCTACATAGGCGCCCATCCCATCGTTTAACCGGCGGCCGGCCAGGATGATCTCCGGATGGTAGCCGGCTTCCAGGGCCTTTTGAGCGAGGTAGTAGGGATCAACACCGATACAATGGCCTCCTACGAGGCCGGGTTTAAAGGGCAGAAAGTTCCATTTGGTAGCTGCTGCTGCCAATACATCGCCTGTATCAATGCTTAAGCAATTGAATATCTTGGCCAGTTCATTGATAAAGGCAATATTGATATCCCGCTGGGCATTCTCAATTACTTTCGCAGCTTCTGCTACCTTGATGGAGGGCGCCAGGTGGGTACCTGCTATAATGATGCTGCCGTAGAGGTTATTAATAATGAGCGCTGCTTCCGGCGTAGACCCGGATGTAACCTTTTTTATTTTTGTGACCGTATGCTCTTTATCGCCCGGGTTGATGCGTTCGGGGAATAACCTACATAGAAGTCCTTATTGAAAGTAAGTCCCGATACTTTCTCCAACACCGGCACGCACTCTTCTTCAGTAGCACCTGGATAAACGGTAGACTCATAGATCACAATGTCTCCTTTTCTCAATACCCTGCCTACGGTAGTACTCGCCTTTTTGAGGGGTGTCAGATCGGGCCGGTTGTGTTTGTCAACAGGTGTAGGTACCGTAATTATATAGACATTGACATTCCACAGCATTTCGGGTTGGTTAGTGACAAATAACCCCGACAAATGATCGTTTTCTTCTTTCAATACTTCTTCCAGTTGATCGGTACTGGTTTCGAGGGTACAATCAAGACCACCCCGTAAGTCGGTTACCCGTTTTTCATTAATATCAAAACCAACAACGGGGTATTTTTTGGCAAATTCCACAGCCAGGGGCAGGCCAACATAGCCCAGGCCAATAATGGCAATTTTATGTTCTTTCATACTTATTTTTGCTATTTGCACAGTCTGTGCAGGATGGAGAAATCGAAAATTGCTATACTATTTTATCAGATTGGCTTTGTCTATTTCGGCAGTCATGGAGAAGCCCAGTGAGGGGAGCAATACTTTTACTGTTTTATGTTTTACTTCGAGTACATCACCTTCCAGGGTCATTAAGGGTCCGCTAATAATTCTTACGCGGTCGTTGACGTTGAACTCCATTCTTTCCAGCCGGATATTCCTGTATTCATTGAGGAAATGTTTGATGGTATCAATTTCTTCGTCCCTGATAATGGCGGGTTTACCCAGGTAGTTTACAAAATTAAGCACGCCACTTACCTGTTTCACTACCGCCTGCTCTTTTTCGGGTACACGTACAAATACATACGATTTAAAGAGTGGCTCCATGATAATCTTCTTTCGGTCACTCCACTTACGTTGTATTCTTTGTAAAGGGCAATAATGTTCTATGCCATGCATAGCAAGCAATCCGGCCACTTTCTTTTCCCAGAAGGGTTTGGTATACAAGGCATACCATTGCACGCCTGTTCTCATAATGCTAAAATTATTAAACAGATGATGTGTAGGCACAAAGCTTCGCTCCCCCCTGTCACACAGGCGTTTTGAGTAAAAAAGCTTCGCTTTCCCCTGTCACAACAGGAGATGTTAAATAGACATGATGAACTGAATCAACCAGAGACTACTCCACCTGCAAAGTGGTTAGTTGTACTGAATTGCGGATAATAATCGTTTTACTGCTTTAGAAGCAGTAGCATGTACTGAGAATGTGCGGCAAAGAATAACAGACGCGGAATCGGGCTATTCAAAAGGGTGCGGAATGAGATCAGTTTGAAGGAACATGCGTAATCAAATGAAACGAGAGGATATTAGAGAGGATAATTGGCAAAAATGTCGTGAGCGTAAAGGTGCAATGTTTTTTTTCCTCTTTTTTTTCCATTAATCTCCATTAATTACTACTCACAATGATATTGATTCTGATCTATTCAACTGCATGTCAAATTCTCTGAAATAAACAAAGCCTGTTTTTTTGATCAGGTATTGAATTTGTTCATTCACTTCCTTCCTTATTGTAGCCTTGGGAAACAAGCTACGCTTGAGGAAGAGCAGGTAAAAGGAAAGGTAATCATGCAACAATACAGGCAATGGTTTTTCATTCAATTCAACGAACAGAGAGAGGGCTCTTTTAGTACTGATGTGATTTGAAAAGTATCCACTCATCAATTTCAAAATACCCAGATGAGTGATGAATTCATCCTGAAGGCAACCGGTAAGTGAAGAAGGTTTTATCTCATCACTGTTCAATATTTCCCATGAACGACCAAATTCACCGGCCAGCAGTAAGGCATCGCCTACCAGGTAGCCAGCACAATAACATGATTTGGCATGAGACGACCAGATATCGAAATCAGCCAGATCACCTTTAATAGAGTCTGCATTGTTATGGTCCTTTTTCCCCATTACCTGGTTAAAGACCAATACCGCATAGTAGCGGTCAACCATTAATGGATGGAAGGTCATTATTTCAGATTGCCTGAATGCCTGGAGCAGGTTAAAATACTTTTGGAACAGGGTGGTATGGGCTGTCAGGAAATAGCGGTAACAATATAGTATGTAAGCAAAAAACTTCTGCTCCCGGTTGTGGGCATTCAACAGGTAATACTGAAGCCCATCGCCATACACACTATCGAGGGCATCCACATTTACAAATTGTTCAAAAAAGAACTTTCGCCCGAATACGCTCGGTGACATAGCACAATATATTTCTGCTGCCAGTTGCCTGTCATCGGCCATTAAGCTGGCGATATTCTTTATTACCTGCAGGATACCCGGCTCTATATTGTCTTCCGGATTGATCTGGGAGAAAACGGATACTATGAACCTGGAAGTGAAAGTAGAATTGACCTGGTCAGCATTCTTTTCAGCATTCAGCATTTCAAATTCAGCAAATGATTTGTACCCCACAAAACAGGCTAGTGTATCTAATGTATGTATGGAAGGATTGAAGCCAGTGTGGATGATGCCAAAAAAACGGTTCAAGGTTTGGGAGGATAGGTACTCTCCTGTTATTTGCTGGATCTCATGTTGCAATTGCTGTATATGGGAAGAGGTACTGCAATTGAGGTTCAGTTTAATTCTGATAAGTCGCTTCAATAGCGGCAAAGCATTTTCATTGACAGCAGTTCGTTTCCTGGCCATGGTAAGGCTTTTAACAGAGATCTTGTTAACAACCAACTTTTCAAGACTTGAAATTATTACACGTAAGTAACGGAGTAAGTAGGTAATCCAAAGGAAGAATTGAGCTTATGCTGGCGGCAAAGTAGATAAAATACCGGATTAAATAAAATATTTATATAATGGATTATACTTAGAAGTCCTATTTTTTGATCTATCTGGACTCCCGATCTCAATAAGAAGTAATTACTACCTTATTGCAGATGGATGCCCGCTGAAACCAGGGGGGTGTAATTACGGCATAGGAAGGGGTTGATCGCGACATCATTTCTCCTTATTTTTGGTTTATGAAACATTTATCCATCCTCGTGCCTGAAGGGGCTATGCTGGGGGCCGTTGAAGGTCCGCTCAAGCTGTTTACAGAAGTGAATGGGTTATTGAGGAATATGGACAGGGCACCCTTGTTTAATATTCAGTTGGTTGGACTTACACCTGAGATCAAGCTTAACAATGGCTTGTTTACCGTACACGCTGAGCTTACGATAAAGGATAAGGTAAAAACGGACCTGGTGCTGGTCCCCGCTGTAAGCGGCGATCTGGCCAAGGCAGTGGAAATAAACAAGGCCTTTATTCCCTGGATACAGCAGCAATATAAAGGCGGTGCAGAGATTGCCAGCCTTTGCCTGGGGGCCTTCCTGCTGGCCTCTACAGGTTTATTAACGGGTAAGAAATGCGCTACGCACTGGTTGGCAGCTACTGCCTTTAGGCAAATGTTTCCGGAAGTGACCCTGGTACCAGATAAGATCATCACGGATGAGCAGGGTATTTACTCCAGTGGCGGCGCTTACTCCTACCTCAACCTCGTACTGTATATCATTGAAAAATATGCAGGCCGTGATGTAGCGATCCTTTGTTCCAAAGTATTTGAAATAGAGATTGACCGTGGCAGTCAATCGCCCTTCATTATGTTCAACGGGCAAAAGGAACACGAAGACGAGCCCATTAAAAAAGCTCAAGTATTTATAGAACAGAACTTCCAGGACAAGATCACAGTGGAACAGCTGGCGGGCATGTTTGCCATGGGACGCCGGAACCTGGAACGCCGGTTCAAGAAAGCGACTTCCAACACGGTTGTGGAATATATACAGCGTGTAAAGATCGAGGCTGCCAAGCTGAGCCTGGAATCTTCGCGCGAAAATGTAAATGAGGTCATGTACAAGGTAGGTTATTCAGATAACAAGGCTTTCCGTACGACCTTTAAAAAGCTGACGGGCCTCTCACCTGTACAATACCGTAATAAATATAACCGGCCCGCCCTGGCGTAAGTTTTTAATCCCTACAATAACCGGAGCAACGATCTATTGAAAAAATAAGTTTCTACCGATATCTCCCGGAATCATTGCCCTTGAAGTGGTCTTAATATTCCCATTTCACAAATGCCTCCATAGCGGCATACTCAGCCAGGCCCAGCAAATTGTACAGGTCGGCAGTGGCTTTGTTGCGTTCTTTTGCCCGCTGCCAAAACTCCCGGCTATCACTGCCCTGGAAAACAACGCCATCTTTCTGTGACTGGTGCTTGAAGATACCAGTACGCTTTTTCAATACCTGATCGGGGCTAAGGGGCACGGCCATTTCAATTTGGTGAATATCCCATTCGGCCCAGGCGCCTTTGTATAACCACAACCAGCAATCCTTCATATACGTTTCGCTCCTTAATCGTTTCATTGCCTCCAGAATGGCATCCAGGCAAACTTTGTGGGTGCCATGCGGATCGGCCAGATCGCCAGCGGCATATACCTGGTGCGGTTTTATTTTTTCGATCAATTGCTTAGTAAGGAGATAATCTTCTTCGCCCAGCGGCTTCTTCTCTACCTGCCCTGTTTCATAAAAAGGAAGGTTCATAAAATGAATACGCTCTTCCGGCACTCCTGTAAAACGACAGGTATTCAATGCCTCTCCCCGCCTGATAATACCTTTTACATACCGCAACTCTTCAATATCCTTTTCGCCTTTGGCTTTCTCCTGTAAAAAGCGGGCAGCTTTTTTATAAATAGCATCAGCCTCTTTATTGGATATACCAAACTGCTGGTTAAAGTCTGTCACAAACCGGATGAACCGGAATGCCTCATCATCGGCTACCGCAATATTCCCAGAGGTTTGATAGGCCACATGCACTTCATGTCCCTGATCTACCAGGCGTTGGAAAGTGCCACCCATGGATATGATGTCATCGTCGGGATGGGGGCTGAACAACAATACTCTTTTTTGAACAGGCATGGCCCGCTCAGGGCGGTTGGTATCATCAGCACCGGGTTTGCCTCCCGGCCATCCTGTAATGGTATGCTGTAGCCAATTGAATACTTCAATATTGATATCATAAGCCTGCCCGTATAAAACAAGCAGATCACTCAGGCCATTTTCATTGTAGTCATTGTTGGTGAGTTTGAGAATGGGTTTCTGCAGACTAACGGCCAGGTGGGTCACGGCTTTCTTGATCATGCCCCTGTCCCACATCACCTGGTCGATGAGCCAGGGTGTTTTGTTGCGGGTCAATTCACCGGCGCAGGCATCATCCATCATAAACTTTACCTGGCCATGGGCCTGCAACCAGGAAGCAGGCACAAATTCTGTAACGGGCCCTTCCACGGCCTGACGTACGATGGCGGCTTTGTTTTCTCCCCAGGCCAGCAATATAATTTTACGCGCCTTCATGATGGTGCCAATGCCCATGGTAATGGCCTTCTTAGGCACATTGGCAATACCACCAAATTCTGCAGCAGCATCCATGCGGGTGGCCATGTCGAGGGTGATAAGCCTGGTAACAGAACTGCTATGAGAACCCGGTTCATTAAACCCGATATGCCCATTGCGGCCAATACCCAATAACTGGAAGTCGATGCCGCCTGCATCGGCAATCATTGTTTCATATTGTTCACCATGGCTCCTTACCAGCTCTGTTGGTATGCTGCCATCGGGTATATGACAATTGGCCTGGTCAATATCAATATGGTTGAACAGGTTCTCCTGCATGAAATGCCGGTATCCCTGTACAGCCCCGGGCTGCATGGGAAAATATTCATCGAGGTTGAAAGTGGTGACGTTCTTGAAACTGAGCCCTTCTTCACGATGCAGGCGGATCAGTTCTTTGTATACGCGCTTAGGGGTGGAACCGGTAGCGAGGCCCAATACCGCCCGCTCTCCTTTGGCTTGCTTATCACGAATGAGTTGTGCTATTTCATAAGCTGCCTGTAAAGAAGCGGCAGCGGGAGAAGCATATTGTTCTACGGGGATCTTTTCAAAACTGATATGCCTGCTTTTGGCTGTTGTAGTGGTAACCATAATAATGATGATTTTGGGGATTGACATGCAGCGGCCTGTCAAAGGGGATTTCGACAATCTCCCTTAGAACAGGGTGAGCCGCCCTTCAGAGGGCGACCCACGCTTTGACAAGCATATGCTGCTAATTCTTTTCTTAGCTAAACAAGGTGGATGAGTTAACCCAGGTTTACACCAGTCCGATATATTCTTTATACCGGTTGTACAAATGTCCCGCCTGCAAATAAGCTGACTGGGGACTCATGAAATGAGAAAACTCAAATGTGATGGCTTTATCGTAACCCGCCCGTTTCGCTGCTTCCAGCTTGAGGCGTAATTTCTCAAACTTAATAGGTAGAAACTTGATGGGCATATCCCTGTCGAAGCTTTCGGCATTGGTCCAGCATTGCAGGCCAAACTGATGGGCCATCTTTTTATTGACGGCAAAAAAATCATCCAGTTCATGGTAATCAATATGACCATCCTGGAAAGCCACGGCATCCACGGCGCCCTGTATACCGGCGAATATTTCACTCCACTCCTGCTCATGCTCTTTCAGGGAGACAGCCTCCTCTTTGGTTAAGGTAGAAGTAACAGCCATCACGGCTTTCTTTCCGTCGATCCAGGGCGATATCAGGGTGGGCAATCCATTGCTTACCTGTTTGCATTGCAGCCCCAATGTCCTGAAAGCTTCGGTAGCGCCTTTCGTCTTGCGACTTATCTCCATGCTGAGGTACCAGCCACTGAAACTTTTATGATGGCCATATTGTCTCCATACTTCATCGATCACAAAACGGTTGCTGTCAATTTCATGCTGCATAAGACCGGTATCCCAGTATTTGCCGCTGTCATACAGGCCGAAATAGAATTGCATATCCAATTCATCGGCCAATTGGAGGAACAACTCCACCAGATCGACAGGAGGTTTATAACAATTGTGTTCTTTGATGAGGTATTCGGAGGGATAGGTAATAAACTTCCTGTAGCCACTGCGGATGAGAATGACGGTATCAATGCCAATGGCTTTCATGTGCTCAAAATCTTTACGCCATTCTTTGACACCCCAATTCTGGTGGGGAATATCATGACTGATCTCGTCCAGGAAGGTTCCGGTGATTTTCATGTACTCTATTTTATAAAACGTTAAGGGTTGCCTCCCGCTTATTGCGGGACAAGCTCTACAGGGCAAAAGAAATTAACTACATTCATTTCTACAAAGCGGTAACCCCTAAAGGGGTATAACAGCCCTTCGACAAGCTCAGTCCCGCAAGGCGGGATAAACTCTGACAGGATGATTATTCTTCTTTTTTAACCACTATATGTGCTGTTGGAAAGCTGAAGCCCTGCACCACGGTTTTCATGAACTCGTCCATTTCTTTAAACTTCCTGAACATATAGTTGCTCACTTCGTGGCCCTTACCTTCATAGGTGTACAAAACGACGGGCCAATTCCTTTTCTGCATTTCTTCATATAAGGTATGGGCGCCAAACATCATCATCCAGCCTGCGTCAACGGCCTTGCAAAAGCGATGTGCAGCAGTACCATAAGGCACCAGCTGATCGTTGGTACCATGCATCAGGAATAAAGGTAGTGGCGGACAGGCATCGATGTTATTGATGTCGAGCACAGCCCCTGAAAACGACAGGGCGCCTGCATAAGGAAAGGGCTTATAGTTCTTGTCGCCTTTTCTTACAAAAGGATTGTATACCAGGTTGAGAATGGCTTCTGCACCTGCACTACTGCCGGCAATGAAAAGCTTAGTAGTATCAACCTGTAAAGCAGCAGCATGGCTTGTCAGGTATTTGGTGGCATCGGCGGCATCCTCTGCTGCCAGGCGGATGGCTTTGAGTTTTTCAGGGGTAGCGGTCTCACAGCCAAAGCTTTTGCCTTTCAGGTACAAGCGGTACTTAATCACGAACACTGAATAGCCCAGTTTGGTCAATCCATCGGCCATGGGCGTTTGGTTGGCAGGATCGCCACCGGTAAAAGCGCCGCCGTGCACAAACAGTACGGATATACCATTGGGTGTACCCTTGGGTTTGTATTGGTCTACCCACAATGTATCCTGGTCTTTAATTGCATAGGTGAGGCGCGGCACCTGCTGGCCCTGTGCCAAACAAGGAGCCAGGGTGACTATGAATACGCTTACTAAGAGTGGTCGCATAACAAGGATATTTTTGTTTTCAGTTAAAGGTGAGCCGCCCTGCAGCCCGCACTTTGCCACCCGCAGGGCGACCCACCTTTGACTTCGCAGAGTCGCTCTCGCAGCTGCACTGCAGAACGACCCACCTTAAACTTACAAATACTTTTTCTTCTTCAGGTAATCTACCCACAGTACGTAGGCAGCTGGTCTTACATGAATACCATCGGCGGTGTATTCCTTCTTCAGGTCACCATTGGCATCGGCAAATACCTCATGCAGGTTGATGTAGGTAAGCTTGTATTTGTCGGCCAGCTGGCGGATGCCAATATTGAGCTGCAGGATACTGTCTTTTTTATTTTTCAGGTAAGCGGCAGTAGTCAGTGGTTCGTACAAAGGCAATACGCTTTGCACATACAAGGTCGTTTTGGGAGAATTGGTCCGGATATAATTAATGATGCGCTCGTAATTGTTCAGGATCACTTCTTTGGGAAGGGCTCTGCTGAGGTCGTTGATACCGATGAGCAGGAATACTTTTTTAGGAGCGGCTTTCACTACCATGTCGAGTCGGGCCAGTACGCCAAAAGTATTATCGCCCCCGATGCCCCGGTTCATTATTTTCTGGCCGGGGAGCAATTCGCTCCAGTTGCCCCGCTCGGTAATGCTATTGCCCAGGAATACGATGCCTTTCTGCTGAAGGGGCAGGGTATTGAACAATTCCATTCTGCCCTGATAATAGGTATTGTTGTAACTGCTGTCAATCTTCTTTTCAGGCTGTTGTGCCAAAGATGTAATAGCCATGAAGAGAAAGCCGGCAAGAAAATAAGTGCGTTTATTCATACATGTTTTTTTAAAGCTGCGAGCTTTGAGCTGCGAGCAAATACGGCTTTTGTTACGATTTCGCTTTGCGAAGCTAACATTGCATTACAAATATTTTTCCTTTTTCAGGTAATTGGCCCACAAGATATAGGCTGCCTGTTTCAGGTGCAGTCCATCGGTGGTAAGGTCCCTCCTTAACTGTCCGTTGTCATCTACAAATACGGGATGCAGATCGATATAGGGACAATCATATTTAGCTGCCACAGCCTTCATGCGCTCATTCAACTGATTTATTTTGCTGTTGGTGATCTTCACATAAATATTGGCCAGTACAGATTCTGTAACAGGCAATACGCTTTGGAAATACAATTTGGTACGGGGGGATACAGCTTTTACTTTGGCTGCTATCCGTTCATAATTGTTCACGATATAATCAATGGGGGTACCCCGTTTAATATCGTTGACCCCGATGGTTAAGAATATCTTGCGGGGCTTGATGGCCAGTACCTGGTCCAGCCGGGCATATACACCAAAGGAGTTGTCACCACTGATACCCCGGTTGATCACCTGCTCACCGGGCAACACTTCGGCCCAGGCTCCCACCTCGGTAATGCTATTGCCCAGGAAGACGATGCTTTTCTTAATGGGATGCAGGCTATCAAAGTACTTCACCCGCTCTACATAATATCCATTGGCATAACTGCTATCGCTTGATGCATCAGTTTGCGCGCTCAAAGTGCCGGTGACCAACACCAGGCTGGCTACTAAAAATAGTTTCATATTATACGGCAGTAATTTTAAGACGATCATACCAGGTGAATTTTAAAATGATTATACAGGCCACCCAAATGCCCACAGCAGTGAAGCCATAACTAAAATAGCCAAACACAAAGAATACGGGCATGATCACCATACTCATTTGCCAGCAGATACCTACCAGCACGTTCAGCATATCCCACTTAAACTGGCGGTTGGGTTCAAAGGCAGGATTCACCTGCTGCACCCAATTGAGTACAGGTTTCCAGAAACCCCATGGCCGGGTGTTGGCATAAAAAGTTTCCAGTACTTTTTTATCGGGGATGGGTGTGAGGAGGCATCCAATCACACTGGCCGACATAGACAATACCAGGATGATAAAAAAGGAAATGAGGGTACCGATACCACTACCAAACAGGTCCTTGTACTCCGTAAAATAATTGGTGCTTAACCAGGCCATTAGTTTAGGAACAAACGTGGCAGACAATAATCCAGCCAACATACCGGCAAAATAACCATAGCCATTAAAGCGCCACCAGATCCATTTCAATACATTGGCGGCGGCATAACCACCATAGAGGGCAGAAGATATCCATAAGGTGAGTGAACTGAGCGAATCGGCAAACAAGCCAAAGAAACAGCCAATAGCGATTATGGCAATGGAGGTGAGGTAACTGCATTTCACATAGTGGCGGGGTGATTCATGGGGTCTGAAATACTTCTTGTAAAAATCATTGACCAGGTAGGCAGGCGCTGCATTCACAAAAGCAGAGAAAGCGCTCATGAAGGAAGCCAGCAAGCCGGCGAGCACAATACCACGAATACCGGCAGGCAGGTAATTACTCACTACCTGGCTGAGGATCACTTCAAAGTCGGGCTTTGCCTGGCCCTGCAAAGTGGGCATGAAATTATTGAAAGCTATGAGGGTGAGGGCGCTCACCATCATGAATAGGGGGATATACAAAACGAGGTTGGTGAATCCTGAAAGTTTAGCTGCTTCCCAGGGCTTTTTGGCGCTGAGGATACGTTGCATATCAAACCCTGGTACGGGGCCAGCCAGGCTGGCAAAGATGCCCTTACCAATCATCATCAACACCAGGGCACCAAACCATATGAATCCATCTTCTTCTACCTTCTGGCTGGCCTGCGCAAAATTATCCCAGTTCACATTCAACTTCCACTCGGGCCAGAAAGAAGCCCATCCCTGCGGCAGACGCTGGTGCAGGCTGTCATAATCTACTCCCTTCACGGCAAATACCACCACGAGGATACAGCTCACCACTAGGATACCATATTGCAGTACTTCGGTAGCGACCACACTGTACATACCGCCCTTCACTGTATATAGGGTAGTCAGGGTCACAATGATCAAAGCATAGGTTTGCGGACTGGTGAGCAAGGCATTGGAAAGATCCCAGGGGAGAATGTTGGAAGCAAATTTTCCAATACCCACGAATACATATCCAATAAAACCGATCACGCTCACGATGGCAAAGATCACCACGATCATATGGGCCAGCCTTCCGCCCCTGTCGTCACCAAATCGTTTGATGATCCAATCGGCGCCGGTCATGGCATTGCTTCGCCGTATCCAGATGGCCAGGAATACCATTACAAATATCTGGTTCCAGATAGGCCATAACCAGGGCAGCCAGGCAGCTTTGAAACCATAGATAAACAAGAGGGCTACATAAAATGCAGTACCGCTCACATCAAACATACCGCTGCTGTTGCTAAATCCCAGCCAGTACCATTTGATATTGTTATCACCCAGAAAATAAGACTGGATATTCTTAGATGCTTTTTTAGATATCCAGAATCCCAGGCCGATAATGACCAGCAGGTACAGTAAAATGATGATGATGTCTAAGGTGGAGAGATTCATGATCGGGGATTACAATAGTTTTTGTTGTTTTAAATAGTTCACCCAGGCCTGGTAACCGAGGCCTGAGAGGTGCAGCCCATCGTAGGTATAGCGGGCATCCAGTTGTTCCCGGGCATCGAGCAGCTGTCCGTATACGGACACATACTTTACCTGCAGCTCTGCCGCCATGCTTTGCAAGGCCCTGTTCAATTCCTGTATCTGCTCATTGGTGCCGGAATAGTATTGGCGGCCAATCAACTGGTTATTGATGGGAAATACGCTCTGCACATAGATACTGGTGCCGGGTGATCGCCGCTGCACTTCGAGGATGATCTTTTTGTAATTGTCTACAATATTGACTACGGGTATCTTTTTATTGATATCGTTGGTGCCGATCAGTATGAAGAGTTTCCTGGGATCATGGCGCAGCACCTCATCGAGCCTGGCGCGTAGGCCATAGGTATTATCACCGGCAATGCCGCGATTGATGGCCTTCCTAAAGTTGAGCAGTTCGGCCCAATCGCCCCAGTCGGTGATGCTATCGCCCCAAAATACAATGGCCTTCTTTACGGGCATCAATTGCTGAAAGTAAGCCACCCGGCTATCGTATAAATAATTGTGGTAGGAACTATCCACGGCCTGGGCCTGTATCTTACTCGCTGCACACAGGGAAAAGCAGCTTACCACAGCTGCCATCCTTAACACGGTATAGGGTCTTTCTAACTTCATACAACTATTTTCCAGGTCAGTTTGAATATTATGTCTTCCACATCCATCCCCGCTTTGTGAACCAAACGGTCACTATCGAAACAATAGCGGTAAACAAAATGCCACTTAAAAACCCGGTGAACGCGCTTTGCTGCATACCTGTGTATAAAGTCATGGCACCAGTCAGGTGCAGCAAGGGCAGCAACAACAGGTTGCCGGTTACATAGGCCACCATGGGATTTCTGCCATTGAGGCTCAGGTAATGGACGATACGCTCTCCGATGCCGGTAAACTGAAAGCCATAAAAAGCGATCAACATAAAAAAGGCCAGTCCGCCGGTTACCAGGTAGTAACTAAAGGTGGAGGGGTCTTTTTTAATGCCTCCTTCATAAGATTCAAAGAAAAGTCCCAACAACAACAGGAATGTTCCGGCTTTAAAAAATGCCATCAATAAAGGTTCATGGTGCTTTTTCTCTTTTTTCAGGCAAACATATATCAGCCCGCAAAGTGCAGCCGTGAGGATAAGATTGATCAAAAGATGCCGGCCGAAGAGCAATATTACATTGATTACGATAATAGCAAAGGATAAAAAAGCAATCAGGCCAGTACTCGTTCTTCCTGTATCGTCTTTGGAGAAGTTGTGCTGGGTTTTATACTTCAGTAACCAGTCGCCAGCCAGGGTACCGGGCAGGATGATAAACAGGTATTTGAGGTAGTAAAATTTATACATCCAGGGGATGGGCGACCATTGCAACAGCCTGTCATTCCAGGAACCTGCTTCTTTGGCGCCCAGTATTACACCCATCAGAAAAAGCAGGAATCCCATGCGCAACCAGGGATTTTCTTTGGTAAACCACCAGATGAGGGTACCAAAGAAGGCCATATTGCCCAGCACAATAATAATGATATCACTCCTGTTGAGGGAAAAACCCTGTCCATCTTTAAATGGAAGCAGGGACAACATCGTGCCGGCAGCTACAAAAGCCAGTACACGGATTGCCATAAACAATTTTGTGTGCTGCTGGCCCGCGGGTTTATAAAATTGAAAGAAAAGCAACACAAAGGCTATCACTGAAAGGAGATAATAGATAGGGTACGGATCGCTGCTCATCATACCAGCACGGGCATGCACGGTAAAGAGGGCAAAGAATACGAGCAATATATATCGTCTGCCAGCTATCCAAAGCACAGACAGAAAGCTGGTTCCTTCTTTTAGTTTTTTATTCAAAGCCAGGGGAATGGCAGCCCCCATGCTAAAAAGAAAAAAGGGAAATACAAGGTCAACCCAGGTAATGCCAGGCAAAGTTGGTATGAAGGTATGGCCGGGCGGAGGCGTTTGGGCATGGTACATCCAGGCAGGCAGAATGCCAAAGGCAATACTGCTGGAAAGCACCATGGCCAGTATGGCCAGGCCTCTTAAGGCGTCTAAACTATTGTTGCGTTGCATTGTCGAATAAGCTTTGAGCTGTGAGCTACGAGCTTCGAGCCTTTCGCTTCGAATAGCTTTTGTTTGTAGGACTCAGCACATTCCCTGGTTACTTCAGTTCAATCTCTTCTTTATATTTATTCCCAAACCTGTCTGTCACTTCAATCCTTGCCGTAGTAGCCTGGGGCGATGGAGTAGCAAAAAAGAGGTGGTCGGTCAAAAGCGGCCGTGCCCAGGGATATTTTGCCGGACGGTTGGGTCCCGTAAGGAAAGCCACCACGCTGGCATCGTAATCCGTTTCCTGGCGCATGGCACCTTTGTATACCCCATCTTCATACCACTCCACCTTCCAGGCATTATCCTGGTTCCAAACATTTACTGCTATATCGTTGGGCTTATTTTTATACGCGCCTTTGTTGTACACCTTCATTTGGTAATCCTTGCCCTCCCCTACTGTCTTGTAGTACCAGCTCACACTGTCGCCATTGATGGTATACACACCATAACCCCGGGGTGTTCCATCGCCGCACAGGGGACTGATCCACCAGGTGCCGCATACAGCGGCGTGAATATGTTCGTAGATATTATCGTGAATGATGTTTTCGTTGTAATGGGTATGACCGGTGAGAAAATGGGCCTGGAAGGGCTTTAATAATTTGTACAGGAATTTCCTGTTGACGGTTACGTCACCGGGATGGTCCGTAGCGGCTTTGGTTCTGGCCTTTTCATTAGTATAGGCAGAAATATGCATGGACACAAATACCAGGGCGCCTGATTTTACACTACGCAGGTCCTGCTCCAGCCACTTGAATTGCTTTTCAGTTATATAGCCCATGTAATTGTAGCCATCGGAATAATAGAACACATTGTCCAGCACGATGTAGTGTGCCTTGCCCCGGTTGAAGGAGTACCAGGTAGGACCCATGCTTTTGCGGAAGGTGCTGTCGGATTGTTCGTCTGTACGCACATTGATGTCCATATCGTGGTTGCCCAATACCTGGAAGAAAGGAACGCCTGTTTCTTTGATAGCCTTCCTGTATTCGGGTATGATGGGTGGCGCATCCCACGACAGGTCGCCGGCAGCAATACCATGTACCGGCGCATCTTTGGATAATTGCATGGCAAGCGCTCTCGTATCGGGTACAGCCGTAGTCAATAGTTGATTAGCCTCCTCCTGGTTATTGATCTGCGGATCGGCCCATACCAGGGCATAATGCTTCAGATCGTCCTGCTTCATTTTGCGCAATACAAAATGCGCGGTGAACACACCATTGACAGGCTTTATCTCTTTATAAAAGAGGGCCATATTATCTGCCGCGGGTATTTCATAACCCGCGGGAATGGTAATGTATACAAACATTGCCTCGCGGGTGCTTTCCAGGCGGTATTCACCAGCCTGGCTGGTCCATACGATATTGGCGCCGTCGGTCACTGCCACCTGCGGTAATGGCTTTCCATTGCTATCAGTAACCTTTCCTTTTAGCAGTACATGAACGGAGGGTGACTTAGCCTGAGCAAAGACACCAACAGCCCCCGTCAGGAGTAGCACCATTAAATATATTGACCTTAAATACCTCATTATTTGATGCTTCTTTTTCCTACTTCGTTAGCTTACATGAACCGCCTTTAGAAGGTGGGCCGCCCTGCCGCGCAGCCATGCGGGACTGCAGGGCGACTCACCTTTTAGTCTTAGCCTTCAGCCCTGGCGGATGCTGTATCCTAACAGCTAATACCTAATGGCTAATTCCTTAATTCTTTATTCCATCCTTGATAGCATCCCATAAAGGTTGCTTGAGTCTATTGTATTGCGGGGCATACACGTGCACCACATCAAACAGCATGATACCGCCGGATGTGTTGTTGAGTATGTACTTGATAGCCCTGGATATTTCTCCTTTGTTGGGCCAGTCTACATTACCCATGTCGATACTGGCGTATAAAGGCATCTTGTTCTTAGTGATGTATTTGGTGCCGTTGATAGACCCTTCCACACTCCACCAATGGTATTTGAGATTGGCCGTGGCGGCATTTTCAGACAACAGAATCTGAGTGAAGTAGTTGCCCGTCATCAGCAGGTCAAGCTGCTCGGCATAACCGTTCTCATTGTATCCGGGATAAGCCCAGTCAAAGCGGATCTCCTGGTCATTAAATGGATCGTAGTCCTGGCTGGCCCAGTTGACGCCTACCTGGTAATAAGTAGTGTACCAGGCGCCCACGTACACGCCAAAACTTACATTCGGCTTCACACTCTTAACGGCAGCACGGGCTTTTTTGAAGAAGTCGTGGATAACACTGGTGCGGTAGATCAACCATTTTTTATAATACTTACCGGTGGTAGCTGGTAATACCTGTCCGCTGGATGTTTTCCAGGTCGTCACAATATCCGTCGGGAACTTCATGTTGGCCGCATCGGCATCATTGTACTTGTCCTGCAGGAATTTGATGAACTGGGCTTTGCTGAAATCGGAGAAGTCGGCATCGATATCGGTGTAGCGGGCATAGTCGAGGATCATACCGTCGATATCATACTTACCTACGATCTCTTTTACAATATTGAGGGCACGTTCCTGCACAACGGGCTGAGCAGGATTTACAAACGCATTGCGCCCGGTAGAAGTAACGGGTACACGGTTGCCATTTACATCGCAAACAATGCTTTCATATTGTTTGAAAGCAGGATCGTCGAATACCTTACCGATCTGGCGGTTGCCATCACCCTCTACCATGGTAACGATAGAGGTATATATCTTGAAGCTGCGTTTACGGGCTTCCTTGATCATATACCCTACATAATCCACGCCGTCGGGCAAAGATTTGCCATCCAGGGTAGTAAGTTGTTTGGTATAAGCGCTGGGGTACATGGTATAACCGGTACTGCCTTTTACATCGATCACCAGTCCGGTAACACCCGACTGTTGCAAGGTGTCCAGCACTTTCTTCAGTTCTGTCGTATCATTCAATCTTCCGTAGGTACCAAAGACATTGGAGCGGGCGTCTACCCAGGCTATTACATTCCGGCCTGGTTTTGTCACAACGGTGGTATCTTCCGGCGGTGTAGTAGGCGGGCCTCCACCTGAATCTGATTTTTTACAGGCCACCGACATGACCACGCAGGTCAGGATCAGGCAGGGATAAAAAAGAGAAGGTTTCATTATGGACAGTTTAGTTGATAGAAGAATTCGGTCAGCTGCTGGTTACAGGTGGCAGGAGGGTGATGGTTACCACTGGCCTACAACCTGTAACTGGCAACAGTTAATCCATTAAGGTGCATAGTTGGTAAACTCATGGGCCATGATGCCGCCATTGGTCAGCAGCATGTACACCTGCATACGCTCCCGGTTGTTGGAGTATCCCACAGCGATATCGGCAGTACCATTACCATTGGCAGTGCCGGTAAAGGTGGGAGATGTAAATACGTTCAAAGCTGAATAGTTGGGATCAGTAGGTGGCAGCCCCATCATCGATGTTTTGGTAACATCAAAGAGTGCTATCTGCACCTGGTTCAGGTCATAGGAATTAATATATTTTACGATCGACAGGTAATTGGCATTGTTGAACCTGTTGTAAGCGGTAGGCATGGTGAATACTACGGGGTAAGGCAGTGTTAATGCGGCCATTCTTTCGTGGGTAGTACCATTTACCAGGGCTACTTCAAACTGGTAATTAATGAAATAGTCAGCATTGGCACTTGTTCCGATGGGCTGGGCTTCTGCATAATAACCCATGAATACGGAGGAACCACCGGTCACTGATTTATACGTGATCACTTCAGGTGTCTGGCTTACGGCTGCGCCGTTCACAATTCGCCATTTGTAGATAACAGCCGATTGTCCGGCAGGCGCCATGATCACAGCATCCTTCGTAAGGTCGCCATACACGTTTACTCTTCTGCCTACACCACCATCGCCGGTGATAGCAGTGGGATTGTTGTTGGTCCACTCTACCAGTTTTGCGGGTGCTGCATCATCCACATCATTGTACCGGTACAAAGTGAACTTGCTGTTTTTAGGCGCCCAGGAGCAGGCGAGGATGTGATCGGCTGTGTCGCTGATCACCTGGAAATTGGTAGCGGTGAAGGGATTGTACATATCCTTAATGTAAGCCCCGGTAAAGCGGTTGAATACGCTGAATTTGGCAGGGGTGGTCCTCCTGGTCAATACCAGGTTATCGCCGCTTACAGCGAGACACACTTCGTTGTTGGCGGTAAATCCAAGTTCAGCACCGGCCTTTGTCCACAGTTTCCTGTTGATACCTGCACCATAAGCCAGTTTGACGGGCTCTATTGCACGCAGGGTATAAGTCTTCGCTTTATTGTCTATTCCTGTCACGGTGAAAGGAACATTCTGAGAAAGGTTTACAGAGGCGCCATAAGTAACAGAAGCTTTGGAATGCTTATTGATCTCATAAGTGAGGGTAGCGTTGGACACGTCGGTACCGGGCAGCACATAAAATAATATTTCATTGGCCTGGACCACGCCGTCTACTGCTTCGGTAGTACCACCAGCGGTAAATTCAATACGGGCACTGGTTACAGAAACATCGCCTACTTTCTTCGCAACGATCACATATTTGGATTGTGCACCATTACCTGCTGTTACGGTAATCTCCAGGGGCTTACTGAGGTCTACCACATTGCCCAGGGTTGGGCTCATGGTAGCATCGGTGGGGATGGTAGCTCTCAGGATAAGCTTTGTAATGTCTACTTCCTTATCGAAGTCTGGTGGGAAATACCAGGGAATATCGAAATAGATGGTATCGTTGTTGGGGCTGTAACGGGCATCAAACAGGCGATCGCCGCCTTTACCTACGGTAGTAACATAAATATCACTGAGGGTGCTTTGTTCTTTCCGGATCACGGGATCTGCCTTGCGGCAGGCAGAGAATAGCCCTGCGGTGCAAGCAGCTGTTATTAAGAATAAATAAATCTTTTTCATGTAATTCATTTTACTGGTTTAGCATGTGAGATGACAACTCACGGTTCTACCATCCTTTGATTTGTGTAAGGGCTGTGTTGACCTGCAGTTCACCAACGGGAATAGGGATATAGTACAGGGCTGGTGTAAACTGCCTGTTCACATTATCGCAAGGCACTACTTCATATTTGAAGCTTGCGCCGGAAGGCGTAACCTTATGACCGGTAAACTTTACATTATTCAACACGGTGTGCGCTTTGCGCCAGCGGCGAAGGTCCCAGTAACGATGTCCTTCGAAGGCCAGTTCAACGATGCGCTCATGTTCTACGGCGGTCATCAATTGTGCCGTATTGCTGGCAGCTGTATTGGGCAAACCTCGTTTATTGCGCAGGGCATTCAATGCGTCCTGTGCGCCAGTAACATCGTTGAGCTTCGCTTTGGCTTCCGCCTGTATCAGTAGCACTTCTGCATAACGCAGCTCGATCCAGCTTTGTACGCTCTTATTCACCACAAAATTGTTGACAGCTGGGTTCAGCATCTTTTTGATGTAGTATCCGGTAACTGTTTTACGCGGCTCGGTAGTTACTGCATATTCAGTAAAACCTTCAGCCACATTATCCGGTGTGGTATTGATGGTACGGCCTTTCCAGGAAGCGCCATTGTACAATATAGATGCATAGAACCTTGGTTCACGGTTAGCATAAGGGCTGGCAGCCTGGGTAGTATTGCTCCAGGAGAACTTAGAGCCGTCGCTCATTTCAAATTCATTCACCAGTTCGGCTGTAGGTACACCATACACCAGGCATTGACCCGGGGCATCGGCAGGAGGTGCAAAACCCAGATCGAGGTTATGGGTAAGCTGTGGCGCTACAAAGTCAAGCTTAAATACTGCTTCCTTAGTATTCTTATTGGTAAAGATGTTGTTGAAGTCGGTTTCCAGTGCATAATAACCTTCATTGGCCAGGTCTACTACTGCTTTGGCTGCATTGGCGGCATTCTGGTAATAGGTTTGTGCATTGCCGGCTGATACACCGGTCAGCGCATCCTGGTTAAATTGTTTCTTATCGTTCTCTGCAATGGAAGCAGCGTAGATCCAGGTGCGGGCCAGCATTCCATAAGCAGCACCTTTGGTGGCCCTGCCGGTGCGGGCTGCATCCCATTGTTTGGGCAGGTTCTCCGCAGCATAGGCAAAATCAGCGGCGATGAATTTCCAGCAGTCCTCTTCAGCAGCACGCTGGTGATTGGTAGTAAGGTACTGGCCTATATTATCCAATAATACCACGCTGCCATGCAGCTTTACCAGCCAGAAATAAACATATCCGCGGATAAAACGTGCCTCTGCCTCGTATTGCTTTTTGCCTGTTTCATCTACCTTGGCATATTTGGCCAGACCGTCTAAGAACTCATTCAAGCGGCGGATACGGGTATACCCGGATTGCCAATAGTTCAACTGGGGGCCAGCCGCGTTTACGCGGGAGGCATCGGTAGCCAGGATATTAACGGTACCATTACCAGAAACGGTAGAGGTATATTTTTCAATATCACTCAATGCATCGGTAGCATTGTCATAACCAATGGGGAATACGCCAAACTGGAAGGTCTTGAACTCACTGTACATGCCATTCACATACAGTTCCATATTGGCCGGGTTGCTCCATACCGCCTCTTCCGTATACCGGTCGGTGGGCATAATATCTACTTTACAGCTCTGCACAGCTACTACAATGCCTGCTGCCAGTAAGGTCTTTTTTATGATAGAAAATGAAATGCTCATAAAGTCAGAATTGTTAATTAGAAAGTAATGTTTACGCCTCCTGAATACATGCGTTGTTGTGGATAGAATCCATTGTTCACGTTGGGCATTTCAGGATCGAGGTATTTCAACTTATCCCAGGTGATGAGGTTGAAACCGGATACATAGAAACGTATCTGCTGCACTTTTACCCTGTTGAGCAAGCGGGCAGGGATCGTATAACCCAATTGCGCTGATTTCAGGCGCAGGTAAGAACCATCCCTGATCCAACCGGAGTTGGAGTGGGCATTGTTGGCAGAAAGGGGGGCTTTGTAAGCAGTAAGGCGCGGAAACTTTGCATTGGGATTATCTGGCGTCCAGGAATCCTCTACGAGGAAGTAAGGAGAGTTACCATAACCATAGAAGGTTTTGGTAAACGGTGTATTATCGTCTACTCCACTGGTACCACTGGAACCCTCATAAGTACCGGCCAGGTTTACATTGGCCAGTGCCGCACCCTGGAACAGGGCAGAGAAATCAAAACCTCCGTAGCGTACATCAAGGTTCAAGCCATACATCAACTCGGGCAGGTTGCTGCGACCTACAAAGGTCATGTCTTCTGCGCGGGTAAGACGGCCATCGCCATTCAGGTCGCGGTATTTAAAATAACCGGGGGCCACTACACCACCACTGGGAGAAGTACCATTGGCTGCTTCCTCCCAGGTTTGGTACATACCATCGGCTATGAAGCCCAGTTTTTCACCGATGCTTCTGCCTACCCTGCGCTGCCAGGCTGGTAAGCCAGCAGCTTCATTAAAGCGGATGATCTTATTCTTGGCCCAGTTCAGATTGGCCGTGATACCATATTGTACTTTGTTGATGGTATTGCGGTGCCTGATCTGCAGGTCAAAGCCACGGTTGTCTACTACACCATAGTTAATGCTGGCGGGATAATAACCTCCCAAAGATGGAGGGTACAGGTCGCCGGGATTGTTGAGGATATCTTTGGTGGTCTTATAGAACCATTCAAAATCAAAACCCAATAAGCCATTCCACAACACTGATTCGAAACCTACATTGGTAATAGTAGAGGTCTCCCAGCGAATGTTCACATTGGGCGGGTTGCTGGTAAACAAAGCAGATACGGGTTGACCGCCGATCACTACCACGGGACTGGTGGTGAGGGAGTAAGTTTGCAGGTAGGCAAAACGGCTATTACCATCATTACCTGCACGACCTATAGAACCTTTCAGTTTCAGGAAACTAACTGTTTTGGAGAGATCATCGAAGAATGCTTCTTTACTGATCACCCAGCCAGCACCTACGGCAGGAAACAGGTCCCAACGGTTGGCGGGTAAAAAGTTTACGGAGCCGTCATAACGGCTGGCGATCTCCACCAGGTATTTGTCTTTGTAAGCATAGTTGACACGGGCTACCAGACCAGCTCTTGAATCATCAATATTGCTGGAGCCGGTAGGGGCTATCTGGTATTCAGTAGCCTTGCTGCCATAATCAATTTCATGCAGGTCGGTCAATGCAAAATTGCTGGCGCCTGTAGAGAATACATTTGATTTTTGTTGAGACCATTCATACAATACCAGGGCATTGATGGTATGATCGCCCAGTTGTTTGCTATAGGTAATGCTGGGCTGGAATGTTTTGCGGTTGTATTGGCTGTAAGACTGGCGGAGGGTAGTACGCGTAATGCCAGGCAGGGTATTGATCTCGGTATAATTACCACTTACCTGATCGCGGCTACGGCCCATGAGGGTATAAGGTGTTAACCAGCTTTTGTTTTCGGTACTGCTTTTATCATAGGCAGCCAGCAATTTCAACTCCAGGCCTTTAACCCAGGGCACTTTTACTTTAAAAGTGATATTACCCTGGAATACGTTGGTTTGCGCTTGCTGGTAACCAGATTGCTCCACAGAAGCAACGGGGTTCACCCAGCCGGCATTGCTGTTGTAGCCAACAGGCAGACCATTGGGCGCATACATGGGCATATTGGGCAGCATACGCACAGCCTGGTAAAAGGGGTTGAGGTAGGCTGTATTGTCGGGAGAAATACCGGGGGTATTGGTGAGTTGCTGACGCAGGCCCAGGTCGAGGGCTACGGAGAATACATCATTCAATTCAGCATCGAGGTTGGAGCGCACATTGTACCGTTTGAAACCGGTATTCTTTATCACGCCATCCTGGTCGAGCATACCAGCGGAAGTAAAATACTTTACCTTGTCGGTACCGCCCCGCACAGTGATGTTGTGGCTTTGTGTTAAGCTGGTGTTTCCGACCAGTTGATCCAGCCAATCGGTATTACCCAACAGTGGATTGGTATTGGTACCATTCCTTACTTCATCAATTTGTTTCTGGGTATATACATAAGGCACCGGGCTGGCGCCTGTGTGATCGAGGTAATCATTGTCCATATCAGTTCCCTTATTGTACCATTCCATATAATCCGGACCGTTCAGGAACTTGGGGAAACGGGTATTCTGGTTAAGGGTAACGGCACCATCATAACTGATTACCGGCTTTCCGCTTTTACCGCGTTTGGTAGTAATGAGGATGATACCATTGGCTGCCTGCAAACCATACACGGCTGTAGAAACGGCATCTTTCAATATGGTGATGCTCTCAATTTCATTGGGATCGAGGTTACTGAAAGAGGGACGTTGTACGTTATCAATAATAACCAATGGGCCCTGGTTGGCTCCATAAGTACCCACACCTCTGATACGCAGGGCTGCGTCATCGGCGCCGGGGCGGCCTGACTGTTGCAAAGAGGTAACGCCTGGTATCCGGCCGGCAATCAGGTTGGTGACGTTCATCGTAGGCGCCTGCTTCAGCTGGTCGCCGCTGATCTGGGCCACAGAACCAACTACATTGCCTTTCTTCTGGCGGCCATAAGCCACCACTACCACTTCATCGAGGTCTTTCAAATTCTTTTCGAGGGTGAGCTTCAACTGTTCGCCAGCTTTGGCAGTAACAGTAACAGGCATATAACCTGTCATAGAGACCACCAGGATCACTCTTTCTGCAGTAACGGGCAATGAAAATTTGCCAAACGCATCGGAGGAAGTACCCTGGGTAGTGCCTTTAATGATCACAGATACACCGGTAAGGGGAAGTCCATCGGAAGAAGTGATGGTCCCTGAAACCGGCTGGGTTTGGCCAAACGATAAAAGATGGCAGGCCAGAAAGAATGCGAGCAGCCAGCTACTGCGCCCTGCAAACAATTGATACCGGAATAGTCTCATATACAACTGCATTGGTTAAAAAGGAGGTTTAGAATTTAGTACCGGTTATTCCAGGCTACCTGAAATAGTGATTGACTTCTCGAAAGGATGAAGGTATTTATCGAGCAATACAGCAACAGACCGTCTGTTGAGTGTATGGCTGCCAGTATCAAGGGGAAGGTTTAGGGAAGCAATGCGCAGGTCATCGATCGCTTGTCTTTCTGTGATCTCCAATCCCGTTGCTTTGAGTATCTTGATCAGTTCGGTCACAGTGAGCATCTCACCGGAAGCCGCCCAATAAGTTTGTAAGGCGGGATAATATAAACGAAGGCCTTGCACCAGTTCATAAGCACTGATGGGTTGTTCCGGATAAAACCAGGTTTGATTGGCCCACATATAAGGCACACCTGTTCCTTTCAGTATACCGGTAGCGCCTATTTTCTGGATAACACTAAACTGAGGATCGGCAGCAGGTACATCGATAAACGGCATGATGTATCCATTGGCTTTCAGCAACTGTGCCTGTACATCGCGCACATGTAGTTGTGCCGGCTGTTTGTATTGCTGTATACAAAGGGCGGCCATCATGCCGGCTGCCTGTCCCAGTTGCAGCACCACGGGCTGCAGGCGTGTAGCGCCATTGACCATATTGGTAACGCTGATGCTTTTCTCTGCTACGATGAGCCCCTCTATATCCCGGGGAATGAGGCTGCCCATAGGTACATTGTAAGAGGGTACTTTAATTTTTACAAAATCAATAGCAGGGGCGGCAGGGTTTTTCAGGTGATGGTGATCAATGGTATAATCGCCTACGGCAATACCTGTACGGTAAAGTGCTTCTTTGCTGTCGTAAGGACGGGCAATATGGTTGACGGTAAATGTGACGAGTCCTTTCAGGCGCCGTGACTCCCGGTGATAAGGGATCATGGGCAGCTTATCCTTTGTAGGAAACTCATCATCGGCCAGGCCCAGGTTTTTATAACCCAGGGATGTTTGCAGGTAATACACGAAGTGCAGGGTGTGCAGTTTAGCCTGTTTTAATAACTCTTCGCGCTGGGCAGGTGTTTTCTCCACCAGGTTGAGGTAGATATCGTTGCCGCACTTGGGCCAGTTGATCATGTACTTATTACCTGGCAGGCGGCCATACTGCATCATGCGGTAACAATTGTTTTGCGGACTATCGAAAGAAGCGGGATCACTTACATCGCAGGAGCAGCCAAACTCGCTTGCATTGTATCCTTCGGGCTTAGGAATGGTTTTATCAGCTCCTTTACCATAATCTTTCAGTACGGCTACATAGGTAAGGTCCTGTATAATATCATTGGCTTTTTCGGGAGCCAGTTCTTCACCGGTATCATGACGGCTATCCATTCCTACGGAATAACGGGCGCCGGCTGCGGCCATTACATCTCCCTGTTCCGTAGCATCAATTAAGATAGGAGCTTGTACGGTGAGTTGTTTCTTTCCCTGGCTGATGGTTACGATCCATTGGCCCTGTTCACGTTTCACCGTAAGCCACCGTGCTGCAAACCATATTTGTAATTTCTTTTCGGCGGCTGCCATTTGCTGCAACAGCTTGTTGCCTACATGGGGTTCGAATAAAGTATTGCTTACCCAGCCGGTGGCTACGGAATCGGGACCGCCATAATGTTTATAGAGCAGTTGTCTGAATTCGCCCCAAAGGCCGGCAGGCATGCGGTGATTGCCGTCGATAGCAGATACACCGGCGGAAGTGAGCATACCGCCCAGCCAGTTTGTTTCTTCGATGATCAATGTGTTGACGCCCATCCTGGCAGCCTGTATGCCTGCTGTGGTGCCACTGGCTCCCCCACCAATGATCAACACCTCTGTGTTAAAGGTCTGTTGCGCCTGCAACTGTACACTACAGGCCAGTAAGACAAACAGTACGTAATTGATCTTACCTCTCATTTTCGTATGATTTTTCGTTGTTGCCATGCAGCTATCGTCAGCGTGGCAATAGAGAATTAGCAATCGTTAATAATGTGTACGTCCCGACCTTTGAACCTTTTTTCAACTCACCTGACTACCGGCCTGTTAGCCTGGCAGTTTATCTGCATCTGCATTTGCTTCTACGGCTTCCCATGTTTTCCAAACCTGGTACAGGGAACGGGGAATATGAAAACATCCTTTCCATTTTCCACCTTTCAGATCCAGCAACACTTCTCCTCTCCTGTTGAGGTAACCAAACCATTCGCCATACTGCTCATCGCGGAAGTGCTGCCAGGTATACTGATGTACTTTCTTAAACCATTTCAGGCAGCGTTCATCGCCTGTTAATTCAAATCCTTTGGCCAGGGCTACGAGGGCTTCTACATGCACCCACCATAGTTTCTGGTCCCATTCCAATTGCTGCGGGGGATTGCCCAGTACATCTTTGAAATAATAAATACCACCAAATTCCTTATCCCATCCATACTCCAGGGTGTGCAGCATGATATCGCAGGCTTTTTGTATGAGGGTTTTATCTTTCATGCGCCTGCCGAGGTCCATGATGAACCACATGGCTTCTATGGTATGTCCAGGATTTATTAACCTGCCTTCAAAGCTGTTGGAGAATGAACCATCGGGGTGAACACTTTCCAGGATCAATCCATACTGAGGCTGGTAAAACACTTCCATCACTTCATGAATGACGGTAGGTATGAATTCATTTACCCGGCCTGCTCCCAACAAGTGTTCCAGTTCAAGGGATAGGTTGCAGAGGATCATGGGCAGGCTAAAGCCTTTCAGCAGCCTTGTGCCCGGATACGCTTTATTATAGATTCCTTTCCAGTTGTCTTTCCTGCGGAGGATGTTCTCAAAAGTATCAACGGCTATTTGTTTATAGCGGTCATTGGGACTGGCTTTGTCGAGGGAAGCGAATCCCATGGCGGCAAAGCAGTCGCTGAAAATATTATAAGGTTGTGTGAGTGGCTTTCCTTCTGCATTGAGGGAGAAATACCAGTTGCCGGCCGTAGCATCACGCCCATACTTTTCCATGAAAGCGGCGCCGTGCAGGGCCATATCGAGCCATTCCTGCTTTTGGGCTACATTATTATACATATAGCTAAAGCACCACACCTGCCTGCCTTGCAGCCACATGAACTTATCGGTATCATACACGCTGCCATCCCGCCGTAAACAGGTAAAAAAACCGCCATTTTTCTCATCTCTGCTGTGTTTTAGCCAGAAAGGCAACACATTATCTACCAATTCATCGCGATACAGGGCTGCATAGGAACTATAAAGCAGCCCATTCTCAGCAGGTAACTCTTCTGTCAGGCTTTCATTTCTAACATCCGACGCCATAAATCCTTTGTATTATTAATTTGTTTTACTTTCGCAGGTAAATTTAATAATTAATTTATTAAACAAACACAATTAATAAATATTTTTATTAGAATAGTTCATTTATCACATACTTATTATTTAAACCCTATTCGCTTATCTTAGTTAATGAAAAAACTTTATCCCGATCAGGCTATGGTAATCAAACAAAGCATATTTGAAATATTCTCTGAGGAAAACACCTCAGGCGTGGCTTATAAGAACAAGTCGTTTAAGAGAGCTATTATTAACCACCTGGATCAAACGGGTAATACAACTATTACCGACCTGGCGCAGGAGCTAAACATCAGTGTACCTAAGATCACCAGTCTGATCAATGAGCTGATCACCGATGGACTGGTGCAGGATGATGGCAAGGAAGATTCGAAAGGGGGTGGCCGCAAGGCCAACCTGTATGGGCTGGTAGCCGATTCAGCCTTCTTTCTGGGGGTAGATGTAAAACACTACTATATTAATATTGGCCTGCTGGATTTCAAGAAGAACCTGGTAAAGCAGGAAATGCATGTGCCTTATTTATTGGTCAATACCAAGGAGGCATTTGATCAGCTGGTGAAGATCATCCAAACCTTTATTGCCAATCTGCCGGAAGAGCACCGCAATATCCTGGCGCTTTGCCTGAACCTGTCGGGCCGTATCAACAGTGAGAATGGCTATAGCTACAGCTTCTTCCATTTTCACGAAGAACCACTCAGCGCTACGATTGAGAAGATCACGGGCATCCGTACTTTCCTGGAAAACGATTCGAGGGCGATGGCCTATGGAGAGTTTCACAATGGGCTGGTGCGGGAGGAGAAGAATGTATTGTTTGTCAATATGGACTACGGCATTGGCTTGGGTATTATGATCGACGGGCAGATCTACCGGGGCAAATCGGGCTTTGGCGGAGAGTTTGGTCATATCCCTTTATTTGCCAATGAGATCATTTGTCATTGTGGGAAGAAAGGATGTCTGGAGACGGAAGCTTCCGGACAGGCACTGATCCGCCTGTTCAGGGAAAAGATAGAACAGGGCTCTTCTTCGGCATTAATGCAGAAAAACAAATTGCCGGAAAAACTGCAGCTGACAGACATTATACAGGCTGCTAAAAATGAAGATGTGCTGTGTATTGAACTGATCGCTGAGATCGGCGAAAAGATCGGGCGGGGTATATCGGTGCTCATCAATATCTTTAATCCCGAGCTGGTGATACTGGGCGGCATACTGGCCGAAACCGGTGATTATATACGGCTACCCATCCGCAGCGCCCTCAATAAATACTCCCTGAGCCTGGTTAATAATGACACGCAACTGCATATGTCTAAGTTGCAGGAAAAGGCCGGCGTTATTGGCGGATGCCTTATTGCGAGGGACAAGCTGCTGTCGGTGAAATAGTACAAGCTTCGAGCTGCGAGCTATGAGCAGCGAGCCAAAGACAATAAGAACATGCGGTCTACAGATTAAAAATATAGGTTAAAGCATAATAAAGAAGCTTAATTATTAAATATACTTACTAAATTCGCAATGGTTAATAAAAATATTATTTAACTAACCTACCATTGCACACTCATGATTAAAAACGTATTAAAGCATGCAGGTTGCCTGCCCCTCCTGCTTATTGGCAGCCTGGCTACAACCCTCCCCGCTCAAGCCCAGGAAATCAGCCCCGACCTCAGCAAACGCATTCTGGCTACTGCACAAGGCAATATTGTAGAATTGCCCGGACTCCTGACGGAAAAATTTCAGCAAATAGGCTACCGGAAGATCGTACTTCCGGGACCGCAGTATCTTATATCAGATGATCCTGAATATATCCGTGTGCCAGAGGCGATCGCTTTGCGTGAAGCGGTAGAGCCAGGTACGGTAAGGTTGTATGTATACAATGTAAACGGCGTGAAAGAGCCGGCGAAAATAGAGACCAGGATCGCTGCTGTTATAAAAAATACAGGTAAGGGCGACATGCGTTTAAAGATGTTGAAATACTCCTCTCAAAAGCCTACTACCAATTATTTCCAGGCAGGTAAGCAGGGATTAGCGGATTTCTTTGCCGCTACTCCACAAACTACGGTGCGCATTATTAAACCGGGTAAGTCGATTGCCATTGATCCTGCCCAGGAGAAGTATGTAGCTAAATATGACGAACTGGTACATGGCTTCTATGAATTCCTGATCGATCAGCCTGGCGAAATAAGCGTACTGCAAACTGATACGAAAACACCGGTAACTGTAGCTGTAGACCGTATTAAAACGATACTGCCTTTTAAGGGCAACAATGCCGGACGTGGTACATTTGGCGTATCCAATTATAGTGTATTAACGCAGGAAACCCTTGATACTAAGAATGGCATCCGGCAGATCATTATGGCCGATGGCAATATAGACCCCTGGGTAATGGGTAAGGAATATACCAGCGGGCAGGTAGCTGGGCTGGCCGGTAACTATGGTGTCATGTACCAGGTAGAAATGAAATGGAAAAGTACCGATGGTCGTGGATTGGCATTGGTGACCTGGAACTCGCGCGCGGATAATGGCCAATGGTGTGGCGGCATGGCCAATACGATGGTGGTAAGCAAGGGTAAGTTTAAAGAAGGTATTATACAATTGCCTGCAGACCGGTTGATCACTAAAAAGAATCCGGAAGCGATCCTGGTGCAGGTATTTCCACCTGCAGCGAATGGAGAAGAACAAACGATCCGTTTTACTTATTCACCGCCCGGCGCTTCCTGTCTTCCTACCCCACTTGTGTTTATTCCCGTGGATATGAAGTAAAGTTGCAAAAGTATAAAAGCGAAATGGCCTGCCGGTGCGGGCCATTTCGCTTTTATGTGGCGCGTCGCTCCTTCATTCATCCATATTGTATTCTATATTGATTCGAGTATCTTAGGGTCATCCTTGGGTCATCTTAGGGTTTTCCTGGGGTTCTTATAGGGTTTGAACCCTAAGAAAAACTCAGGATAACCTGAAGAAGAGCGACCGAATACCTGGAAATACCCGAATGAAGAGAGGAGGAACAAAGGTGCCAATGTCGCTTCTTACGGGCATCCTCTTGGCTTATCCCGCATATACAATTTACTCTTCTCACCAAATGCCCGTCCAGGTTCGTTGGCATGCCGGGCATCGAGGGCCCGGAGGTCTGTTTCGAGACGCATCAGTTGACTTAATTGGGTAGACAGGCAGCCTAGTCGCCCGCGGGCTTTTTCGTTGCCATGCTGTGCCTTACAAATCTCAACTTTGGTGGAAAGTATATTCTCCTGTACCACGGCGAGGGGATCCATAAAGCTGGCCATACTACGTTGTGCATTGCTGTTTGGCTGGTTGGTATTGCCAGCCCGGGCCTGCCGGAGGGCCTCTTCCTGTTTATTGGCTTGTTCCTTTTTGAAGCTGATCAAGGCTGCCCGCTCATTGGCACAAGTACCGCTGACACTCGCAGACGCACGGTCCAGCTTTTCTTTTTCTTTTTGGAGATTGGCTGCCTTCTGGTTAAAGAATGTTTCTTCGCGCTCGACAAACTGGGCTGTATTGAGACAGGTATGCGTGACCTCCATATTTGTTATCCGGCAGCTATAGCCCGTAGTTCGGAACTCGGTAATGACATACAACCCTTCATCGGTCTGCAGATACCCCACCCCAAGATTCCCCAGAAACTTCCGGGGATGTATTTTTTCGGGGAACCGATCGCCAAACAGGTACCAGGTCATATCGGGATTGGTCGAAAACCGGTAGGCCATAGCAGTCATTCTTCCGTTGCAATAAGATTCGGTCGAGTTCTTTCGCTGCAAGTCGACGGCTCCCGTAAACATACCTGCCATCTGTTGATAAGGATTGCGGTTGGAATTGCCAGTCGTCACCCATTTTTCGATGGTGTTATTTTTCCCTTTGTTATTGTGGTAATGGTATGTATTGCCTGTCATGCTCATGACCTGGAAGGAAAAATCAGCCAGCTCGGGGAACAGTATGTTAACAAGGCCATCTTCATGAGGTGGCAAAAGTCCGATCACCCCGGTAGATGCATTGACGAACATACATTGTTCCGCCATCTTACCAGGTGTGGTGATCTTCAGGTCGAACTCCATATTGAAACATAAGGGTTGTTCATGTGGTACTATCATACGCGGCCCGGTGCTGCCGGTCAATACAGGCGCCTGCCTGACAGCCGATCGCCACCGAAAGATAGCTACGCTATCCCTGCGATCACCTTGAGCAGATGCGCCACCGGCAATGGACACGATGAGTAAAGCAACCAGTAATAGTTTTTTCATGACTGGCAGTTTATAGTTTTACAAATTCCACCCGGCGGTTCTTTCCTTTTCCTTCTGCATTGTTATTACTCGCTACTGGTTGTGATTCTCCCTTGCCGTCGGTTTGTATCCTGAGACCGGCAACGGCATAATTTTCGGTGATATAGGTTTTCACAGCGAGCGCCCGGCGTTGTGAAAGCGTGAGATTGGCTGCACCATCACCGTCACTGTCTGTATGTCCGATAATCCTGATCTTCAAAGCAGGGTTCTTTTGCATGGCATCACCCAATTGGT
Organism: Paraflavitalea soli; assembly: GCF_003555545.1. Classification (GTDB taxonomy): domain Bacteria; phylum Bacteroidota; class Bacteroidia; order Chitinophagales; family Chitinophagaceae; genus Paraflavitalea; species Paraflavitalea soli. The sequence goes on from NZ_CP032157.1 coordinate 4,573,357, forward strand.
TAATGATGGAAAAAGATTCCTTTTTGATCCGGTCGCTATTCACATCAAATAATATATCATTGGTGACGGCCCTGCCCACTTCCATCAACTGGTCGACCAGCAGACTACGTTCATCTGTATCTGCAGATGCGATCCTGATATTACCAACGAACATGCCGGTTTCAGAAGCAGGTATGATCGCATTGTTATTCAGGAAAAAGGTGTTGCGCATACCATCGGTCAGTGCTTTTGGCAGGTCGATCACTTTGCTGTCATTGAGGTACAGTCGTATACGTGATTTATTGACTGCGATGGCCACATGCAGTACTTTATTGACAAATGACGTAAGGGGGAAGTTGCTCTTGTTGCCGATAATATCATTTCCCAGCCCATACTCCAGCGTTTTACCATCTGCTTCTGTATATCTGTGCAGGTTGATAAAGAAGCGGTCTTTATAGAACATATCTTCCTTTAAAATATCTTTCACCTGGCTGAGGCCAAACTGGATGAAGGGGGTAGTCCGGCCACCTTCAGACCGAAGGAAAAGATCAAATTCGATGGTGCAGTCTTCGGGAAGCTGTTTTTTAATTACTGGCACGATCACACAATTATGCACCACATCGAGCCACTTTCCGTTCTCCCCATCAATGGTGACAATCTTTCCGCTGCCATTGGTATTCCATTGGGCGGGAAAATCGCCCATCCTGTCTTTTGTAAAGTGATCTTCGAATATTACGCTTTCCCCGGGCACAAAATCACTGCCGCCGCTTACAGCAGGGGCTCCGCCGCCACGGTTGCTGTTACCTGCAGCCCCGGTACCAGTGCTATTGCCTTTTGTGTCAGTTGTGGCAACATCAGGGTTATTACCAGTGTTTTTGTTCTTCTTTTTGAAGATATTGCCTATTGCCCTGCCGGTTTTATCAAAAGCTGAGTCAAGTCCTTTATCTATTGAAGCATCCACCCGGTTATTGGCTTTATCTTTTGCTCTTTGCTCTACGCGTTTGGGAACAGGTGTCTGCGCCTGTTGCGTCAAAAAACTGACCAATAATAAGTGCAGGATGATGAGGCGTTTCATAATGGTGGTTATTTACCCCAAACCTACCCTGAACGCTGAACAACAGCAACTACATGATCATGTAGTGCAATAGTGGGATAATAGCAGTCTGCCCCACTCATTTAGTAATTGTCCAGCCAGGACTTTCCCAGGTGCAAGTAATTTTTCAACCTGGGCATAAAAGCCGGGTCCAATGACCTCAGGTAAATAAACTCTTTAGCTGCCTCTGTTTGAACAATACCAGGATCTGAAGCTCCATTGGCTAAGATGGAAAAGAGATCATCCGTAAACTGATCTTCTTCCTCCTTATTTCGTTCCCAAATAAAGGGTTTGAAGATTGGATTATTTATTTTTAATAAACTTACGATGAGTTGCAAGTCAACTATTACTTCGATATAACTTATGATAACAGGTCTGATTTTTTCTGTATCATAGGTATTGTCCTCACTAAAGTTGATCATGTCGCCATATGCCTCCCCTACTGTAAGAAAAATACCTAGCAAACGGGTTACCGGTAAAGGATAAGAAGACCGGGGGCTATTCAGATAAAGTCTTTTATTTTCCATCAAAAGGACCACTAGGCCGATACTTAACAGGATAGTTCTCAATATAGCAGCATGATCATTTAGATAAATAATAGATTCCGATCCAATATTTCCATAAGCCTGTTGCAGTTTATTCCTGTAGTCGCGAAAGCGTTTATTTTCCTGACGCTCCGTATCCCAGTTCAAATGAAATAACAGGGAACTGGCCAGTGCATCAGCGCCCATTTCGAAATACTTTGTAGCAGTTGCATCATCCAACGGGGTATTCTCCCCATTTTCATTTAAAGAAAAATCTGATGTATCACCGCGTTGGGCTGCCAGATAGTCTATATGTCCAAGCATCCAGTGGGCCTGCTCGTGGAGCATGGCCCATTGGGCCGACAGTTCTGCTATCAGGTCAAACTGGAATAAGCGCCAGGGAGCTATCGGAATACCTGCTGTTAACAATTGGGCATGGGCATCTCCCAGGGCTACTATTGACCCGTAATTCAAAAACCTATCGGCATGATCGGGGCCTATGAGGAAAAAGGGATTTGCGATACTAAGCTCTCCTGTGGGGGTGCGTTGGGTAAAAAATGACTTCGTACACAAACATTTGCCCAATAGATCTTCTACAGCGAGGATGAGGCCTATATTAATTTCAATGGTTGGCTCTTCTTGTTTCCATTCTTTGATAACAGCAGCGTTTATATTCAGCTTAGGGCTGATGTTTATTTTTGTGGCAGGTTGTAATTCGAACGCATCCTTCTCCTGGTTTAACAATTCTATCCATCCCGCTATCTTCTGGTTGTAATCATTTGTTACTATGTCAAGAAAGGAGGTCTTGCTTTTTTTGCCTTTCTCCCAATCATGCAGATCATATGCCTTGATGCCTGTATAGGATGATTGCTCTAATTCGGCCAACAGTGAATTGGCGATACTGAGTGACCCGATCCTATGGGCAATCCCTTTGCGTATATTGCTGAAATATTGATTTTTAGGCATACTTAAAGATAGTAAGCAGGTACTAAAGTAGGGAATAGCCAACAAAGGCCGTCTCTTATGTTGGAGACGGCCTTTTCTTTGATTATAGTTTCCCAATCAATTATTTGTAACAGCGTACTGCAAAAATGGCGGCTGGCACCTGGGCGGAAGGGTGCTCCACTTCAATGACCAACTTACTTGTATTGACCGGCTTTTCGAAGCTGATGCGGTTATGAGTCTGATAATTCTCTTTCTTTTCCGCAATGATATTACCAGCTTCATCTTTTATGCGGTAATTCCGGATGCAAAAAGGCATGGCGGATTCGGGATGCTGCATCAATACGGATTCCATGGGGTGATCGTAATCGGTATCAAAGAACAGGTCGATATGGTTGATGGAGCGGGGGGTATTCCAACTTACCGTAAGTGCAGGAGCCTCATCGGTCCAGTTGGCCACCCAGGCATTGGGTTGGGTAGTGGGCCTATCGACACCATTGCGGATATTCTCAGCTTTAAAGACAGGCAGTCCCGCCGGATATTTGAAAGCAATATTATGTCCTTCGGGCCGGCGTTGGGGACACCAGAATTCGAAAGCATCCATGCCTATGTCTTCCGGCGGTGTTTGCTTGCCGAAATTGGAAACGGCCTTGTTCACGCTGTTAAATACAGATAACAAACCGGTGACGCGCTTCTCTGAATAATGAAGCTGTACCTGTGGATTCTTGATAAATGTAATAAAGGCATAACGCTGCTCCTGGAGTATTGCATCAAACTTTACCTGCATACAATTTCTGCCGGGATGAATATCGAGCACCTGTGTAGCCACGGTGATATCGGGTGTATGATTGGCAGACTTACTGCTGATGCGCAGTTCCACCTGCAGCGTAGTGGTGGTCTCTGCCTGTGCATGAAAGACGAAGGGCTCTATCTTTCCCTGTTGCAGGGGCACCATCTGTGCTACAGAAAGCAGTAAGGGCTTCAGCAGGTTGCTTTCAGGCAATTCCTGCAATACCAGTTCACTGGATGCTGTAATAGTTGCAGTCTGTACCAGGTCTTCTTTCTCTTCCAGTTTCAACCCAGGAATATATTGCCCGGTTTTCATTAAGCGTTGTTGCAGCTGTGTGATGTATTTCTGGCTGAGGATAGCGGCCGGTAGTATATTCTTTTCCCGGCATAGGGCTGCTGCCATGCCCACGGCCTGCGATGCATACGCTGCGGTAGCCATTACGCGGGTAGAGCCAAAAGCCACGTGCGAAGCACTGATCAAACGGCCACCCAGGAAAAGATTGGTAATATTCTTACTGTATAAGCTGCGGTAAGGGATCTGGTAAATACCCTTGCTATGCCATTGGTTGCAACCCGGTTTTTCGCTGAACACACCATCGGCAGGATGAAGGTCGATGGACCAGCCGCCGTAAGCCACGGCATCTTCCTGCAGGCGTTGTTCTACAATATCCTGCTGTATCATCATGTAATCGCCTTCAAAACGGCGGCTTTCTCTTTTACCGGGAATGGTACCTACCCATTCGAGGGTGAGGTTGGCGGCTTCGGGAAAATTGCCGGAGTTCTTGATGTAATTCCAAATGCCGTACACTACTTTCCACAATTCCCATTTGATGAGTTCGGTATCATGCACGGTATCCAGCCTGCCGCCATATTCTATCCACCATAATTTGCAACCAAAATCCTGTGCATTGAATGATTTAAAGCGGGGAATCTCCTTGATATCCTGGAGAGCAAAAGAAGGAGCTGTGTAGGTAACGGGCCGGCCGGTATCCTTGCTGTAGAAATACAAGGTATGTCCCAGCAGTTCGCCGTATTCCTCTGTAGGAGCAAACTTTTCACCAAACTCTTCCTTGCTTTCAGCTCCCATGCGGAAAGCGGCTCCCGCGAGGAAACCCACTACCCCATCGCCCGAAGCATCACAAAATAAGGGAGCTGACAATAGGTATTCTGTCTGGTTCTGGCTGCAAAATGCTTTTACAGCTTGTATGGTAGTAGCGTCTTTCTTTTCTACGTCATAGACTGCTGTATTCAACAGCAGGGTAATATTGGGTTCACTCACCACTTTATCCAATAGAATGGTATCAAATATAACGGGATTGCCTTCGGCGTTGCGATAAGTATTTTCCACGAGTATCTCATCAACCACGCCACCTTCCCTGGCCCAGCGGTTGTTGTTGCCCATATGAGAAGTAGCTCCCAATATCCACAAGCGCACTTCGCTACTGGAATTACCCCCCAGTACGGGCCTGTCCTGCACCAATACCACTTTACTACCCTGGCGGGCAGCGGTAATGGCACAGCATACGCCTGAAAGGCCACCGCCTGTTACGATCAGGTCTGCCTCTATTTTCCTGTTTACAAATGAGCGTTTACTGTTTCCGTTGTTTTCCAATTTCATCATTATCCGGATTAAGAATTATTGATAAGGTTTTATAATACAAGCCACGAGCTATGAGCTGCGAGCTACGAGCCAATACAATATTTTTACCTGGGTTGCCCACTTTCTTTTTGTCTTACTTTAAAGTTTTACTTACTGCTGTGAATCCGCCAGGCTTTACTAATGATACTTTTACACCTTCCTTTTCGGTAGTCGCTGAAAGTGGTATCACCACCTCCTGCCGTTCGCCGGGTTTTAAGGTTTTCAGCTTTACCAGGGCATCACCATATTGTAACTGGTAATTGCGCAGGGTATAAGCGGGAAAGTTGGCGCGTGTGGTAACAGCCACGGTTATTCTGCCTGCTTCGCGCTTTACGACTTCCAATATGGCGGGTGCAAATTCTTCCTGCAGGTAAGTATAACTCTCGCGCAATTCACGGGCTGGTGTTACCAGGCCCCAGGCCCGGTAACCATCGGCATCGGTGCCGGGAAAACGGCTTTGGTAATCATTCAAGGTCCATACAGAAGCGCCCACTAAATAATCACATTGCCTGAAGGCTTCCATGGCACTTTTGAAGTAGGCAACACGCGCCGCTTCATTGCCGGCATTAAAACGGGTACCAAACTCACTGATGTAAATGGGCTTGTTGGGATATATTGCATGTACCTTTTGCAGGAGCTTTAAATGATTGCCGTAGATATTGGCGCAAATGAAATCCACATACTGTGATGCTTCGTCTTCGGGCTTCTGAACATAATCGCGGAACACGGTGTAGCTGGCAAAGGTGATGAGACGGGTTGTATCAATGGTCTTCACAAATGTGCTCATGTCGCGGACCCAGGCCTGGCCTTCTTTGGTTTGCGCCTGAAATTCATTGCCCAGGCTATACGCAATGATGGAGGGATGATTCCAGTCGCGCTCCATCATTTCTTTCATCTGTGCCTGGAATTTGGCGCGCATCAGGGGATCGGCCATTTGCCCTGGAGTCATTTGCCAGTTGCCGGCCTCGGCAATGATCAACAGTCCATTTTTATCGGCCCAATTCAACAGGCTTTCAGAAACGGGATAATGACTAATACGGGAAAACTCCATGCTACCTTGCCTGATGAGGGACAGGTCTTTCACCAATATGCTATCCGGGTCGATGGAACCATAGCCGGGATAATCCAATGGCCGGTTACAACCTCCCATGCGAATGGGCTCACCATTCAATAACAGCTGGGTACCCTTCACCTGTATGCTGCGAATACCGAAGGATTTGTTCATTGTATCCCTGCCTGCGATTACTTCTGCCCTGTACAGGTGGGGCTCATCGGGATACCAGCGCTTAACAGCCGCTGCCGGCAGTACTCCCTCCAGCACTAAGGGCGTACTGCTGCTGGCGGGCACAGCCGTAACTACGGGTTTAAATTTAATGTCGATCTTCTGACCACCATAATAAATATTGGCAGTCAGCAAAGTTTGTGCAGGCTGTGCAGTAAGGTTATTGACAAATGCCCTGATCCTGATGCGGGCATCTCCTTTTGACTGTTGGGGTTCGGCAATGACCTGGGCCTTTTGTATGAATACCTCCGGACGTACGATCAGATGCACGGGTCTTGTAATACCACCATAATTCATCCAGGCATATAGCTGTGAATGATCGGTCCGTGAAAAAGTATCAGCCGTTTTGGCGCCGGGAATGGTGGTGGTATCCCACTCGTTGTTGACAGAGATTGCCAGGATATTCTTAGCCTGCAGGAGGTCTGTTACATCCAGTTCAAAAGGGGTATAACCACCTTCATGGGAGCCAGCTTTTTTGCCATTCAACCATATTGTTGTTTTATAGAATACTGCTTCAAATTGCAGGAAGGCCCGGTGGCCCTGCGGCACTGCAGTTGCCTGGAAGTTCTTAAAGTACCAGGCGGCTCCTGTATAATAGAAGTAACGTTTGTCAACTGAAAAACTATGCGGTACCTGTACCTTATCATAACCATTGATAACAAAATCCGTAGCATACCAACGGTTGACCTCTCCTACTTTCACAGGGTCGAGTGTGAAGTTCCAGGCGCCATTGAGTGAAATGCGTGATTGGCTTTGTGCTGCTGTCAGCAAAGGCAATATTAATAAGAGGAGGCTATGTACTAATTTCATGTTCCGCATTCTTTATAGGTTAGGTTTTATGGTACTTCTTACTTTTTATCGCCCAGGACCACTGATTCACTTTTCACTTCTCTACCATCGACAGCTGTGAGTAACAAATAAAACGGGATAGGCTGTCCGCTATCAACCGGTACCGTAAATTCAAAGGGATAGGCATTGTCATCCATCCGTACTTCTTTACCGGCAGCGGTGGTGCAGATCAGGGAAGCCTGTTTGTATTTGTTGTCATCATCTTCCAGGTACACATACAAGCGACGGCTGTATTGGCCCAGGTTAAACAGCATAGCATGTGCATTGCCAGTCTTCAACTTTACATAATCATGGCTTGTGGCAATACGGCTTGTATCCAATATCTTTTGCTGGAAAGATGATCGTATGGCTGTTCTTTCCAGCGCAACAGCTGTCAAGCCGTTGGCAGGCACGGTGATGGTAAAGCTGCTGTCTTTAAGTCCCTTCAACAGTTTACCTGTGAACGTAGTAACAGTGCTCTTGCTGTTGAACCTTACCCAGGATGGATTGATGGTTACGGTAGCTGTGACTGGTTTACCGGATTGGTTGGTGAATGCCAGTAACAGCTTATCGTCCTTTCGGGCAGCTATATAATTCAATTCGGTATTGTCCATGTGCAGCAGGCGGGCCGGCATCCACAATTGCACCTTGCTTTCGCTATAGAAGTGTCCTTTTTGTGCGCCATAGAGGTTGTTTTGCAGGTAGGCATATCCTTCCATGTATTCGTACGGGAAACTGATCTTTCCATTGCTGCGCACAAAGGCATCAGTGACCAGGTAATCGAGCAACATGGATGCCATGGGCAAAATATGGTTGTAATGAAAAGAATTTACGCTCTGGTCTTTGTGCTCATGTAACGGGAAATCGACTTTTTCATAGGCGGTCGTTCTTTCTGTATTAATATGATAACCTGGGAAACTCCTATAGCGCCCTATGATGGATGCCTTTGCTACATTCATGAGGAAAGTATCGCGGGTATAATAACCAATCCGCAACATCCAGGGTGCATAGTTGGCCATAAAGATGCCCCGGTGACCGGTGGAGGTACCGGATGATTCGGGGGTAAGGCCCATTTCTGACAAGCGCCAGGCGGGAGCCTGCTCTTCGGGATAATACATTTGTTGGTGGCCTTTGGACTTGAGGTACCAGTACATGGGGGCTTTGCCTCCTTTGTTCACGGTGATCAAACTATCGGGTATCACAGGGCACATCCAGGTGAACATGGTATATTGACGGGCTCCCTGACGGGCTGCTTCGAGGTAGCGTTTGTCCTGAGTAAGCTCGTACAATTGCAGGAACTCTATCCATCGCCCGGTAAACGTAGGCCAGAAAAAATAGCTGCCCTGCATGGGATCGTTGAAACCGGTTTGCGGTTGTGTGATCCTTTCGGCCAGGTATTCATTGGCTTTGGTGACAGCGGCCTGCAAATAGTTTTTATCGCCGGTAGCCTGGTAGAGGTACATGGCATTGATCCAGTTATTACCTTTCTCTTTGGTATCGAGGTTGCGTATACGTGCAAAGTTGAATTCCTTCTGCGCCATCAGCAGGTAGAAATCATTTTTCTTACTGAATATATTGTACAAGGCTACCAGTTCGGATAAGGGCGCTATCGGTCCTTTTAACTTCCGGGAAGGACTTTGGATCTTTTGGGTACTATCGAGACTGAAGAGGAATTTTTCCCGCGACAGCATAAATTCCATGAGGGGATAAGCCCGCTTTTCAAACATTAGGGAATCATCTCTTACCAGGGCCAGTTCTAAGGGGTTGAGGCTGGATACATTCTTAACAGCACCTGGTACATCGGTAGAATAAGCACAACCTTTCAGGCTGTCAATAAACCAGGCATACTGCGACAGGGAATAATCCACCATATTGTCCAGGGCGGCATTGAGGGAGGCAATATCATTGTGGCGGTAATCTTTAAAACCGAATATCTGCTGGGCAATATTCTGGTAAGTGTCATTAACAGACTGCGGCCCGGCAACCAGGTAGAAAGAAAATTCAAATGTATCACCGGGTTTCATTTGAGATAAATAGCCGCCGGGCATGGGTGCGTAAACCTGTGGCTGCAGCTGTTTCTGTTGGTTCAGCAGGGATACACCAAAGCGACTGTTGGGCAGCATAGGCAATGGCTGAAAGGGAATCTCCTTTGGTGCTGCCAATACACCAATGGTATTGACGCCATCATTGACCATGGTAGCGGGCAGGGTGGCCATGAAGGCGGGGGTAAGGTAAGCCGCATCGGGGATGCGCTTTTCCTGCCATATCAATGGCTGCCAGAGGGCAGCGGCTTTTTCCGGCGCCAGGGAAGGGGCGCCGGTATAGCCCACACTATAAAAACCTGGCCGTAAAGGCCGCAAAGAATACTGCAAAAGTGGGTACGGCTTTGCAGTTGTCAAAAGATAGACGGATAGTTTGAACGAGGGGGATTCAGGAATATTGAAAAAAACGGTGTCTCCTTTTCTATAGGCGCCGGTGGCTTTCACTTCGGTCCTTTCACCGGCGTTGAAAATGTTGGCGGTTCTCCATTCAGCTTTAGTTCTAAGGATGCGGTCATCAAACCCATCACCTGCTACGGATGCATTGACCTTCTTTTGTACAAAATCGGCCTTGCTGCTGTCCTGCACTTTCCAGGTAAGTACATTGTATTCTACTTTTTTAATACCGGCGGGCTTCAGGGCCATGCCGGGATCAAGGGCATTGTACAATACCACAAAAGAAGGGGAGAAAATATAACTGCGTTGTCCGCTCTTAATGATCACATCGGTTTGTCCGGCCGGAATGCTCACCTGTACCTGGCTGTGTGCGATACCCACCAACAGGCAACACTGCATCATGCTCAACATATACCAGGCTTTTCTATTCGGCATAGAATTATTCACTTTTGATTTGGATAACCAGGCCGCCGGTAGCAGGCAGGTTAAACTGATTGCTGTATTTATTGTGTACGTTTTGCTCCGTGGCAGCAAATCCTGCATCCTTCGGAGCATCTGATACGATATATGCTTTGTACTTTTTTTGTTTGGCCAGGAAGGAGGTCTGCAATGTAAACGCAGTTGCACTGTCTGTTCCATTGATCACTGCTATATACCAATCCTTTCCTTTACGCCGTGCAAATGCAGCGAGCTGGCCTATTTTACTGCCCGGTAATACGATGGTCTCGTCCCAGGTAACGGGTAATGTTTTTAATAAAGGAAGAATGGGTTGATACACCGGATCGTTAAGAAGGGTGATGGGATTTTCTGCGATACACTGAAAGGGTGAATTGAACAGGTAAAGCAGGGCGAGCTGATGGGTGTAGGTAGTATTGGCTTTGTTGCTAAAGAAGCCCGGTGTGTAATCTCCATGGCCACAAAGAAAGCGGGTGAAGGGCAAAGCGGCATTGTGCCAGGCAGGGATTGGTTCTTTCATGATGTTGAGCTCCATGCCACGGATGCCTTCACGCGTCATTTCATTGGGCCATGTCTTGCTTTCACCGGTGGGCGCCTGGCAACCATGAAAGTTGACCATCAGTTTTCTTTTGGCAGTGGCTTCCAGGAATCCCAGCTCAAAATCAATGAGGTCTTTGGCCTCACTGTTCATAAAGTCTGTTTTAACACCTGCGGCCCCGGCCATCTGTACACTGTCGAGGAAGTTATTGCGCTGTATGGTATCTCTTATATCTTTTGAATGCTTCCACACCCAAACCTTCACCTTCCTTGTAGCAGCATAAGCGCAAAGCTCCTGCAGCTGCTGCCACTTGTTGGGCCATTTGGTTTCCCAACCTTCATCGATCATGGTATATTGGAACTGTAATGCGGCAGCGGCATCAATGAATTTTCTTTCCTCTGCCGGCTCCATGTAGTGTTCATTGCGGGTGATCCAGCTCCATACGGATTTGCCGGGTTGTATATAGCTTGTTTCAGCAAAGAGGCTGGTATTGGGTGCGGGATTAAGGTCCTCAATCACCTGGTTATTGACGAGCTCCTGCAGGTTATTGGCATATAGCACAACGCGCCAAGGAGATTGTAATTTACCGTTGACAGCAAATCCTGCCGGACCTTCTGTAAAATTTACCTGCAGGGTATTATTGCCAATGGCCTTCAGGCGCATACCGCTGTAATCAGCGAGCGCCGCTTCTGTAACCACGATGTATTTTTTGGAAGGCAATTGGATCACCAATGGCTTTCCCTGTATGGCACCCTGGGAAGAAACAAGCGGCAATTTCTCTATGGCTGTTTGTTGCCACAGACCAGCATAGGACTTGAGTTTCCAATCGCTGTTCCTTTCAAAATACCATACGGATGAGCTGGCGGGAATCTTAAAGGAAGTTAATTCCTCCTTCACCAGTTGGTGACCAGTTCCTGCCGGTATATACCGGAAAGCGCAGCCATTGTCGAACAACCTGAACTCGATGGTATCCTGTACTGCTTTGCTCCGAATGGTAATTATATATACTGTACAATGATTGGTAGCGAACTGACTATTGATTCGGGAGGGGAGCGTTTCGGTAATGGTATACTTACGAGCAATGGTTATATTATCAACGCCTGTTCCCACCTGGCGGTGATCTGTTTGTAATCCCAGGTAAGCAGGTTCGAGCAATATATGCTTACCAGCAGCCAGCTGGTACATGAGCTTGCCCTGCTGTATATACAGGGATGCCTGTACTTTTTTATGAGGGCTTTGCAACAGCAGGTTATCTGCCGCACTGAGCAAGTAAGAAGAGAGCAAATAACATATGGTAAGCACGAGTCGCATTGGGTTCAAATTTAATGCCTTGGGATGCCTGCGGGCAAGGCTTTTCCGCTTAAAAACCAATGGGAATGTTCCCAATTTGCGGGAATGTTCCCAAGAAATACAAGCCCCTTTAGAGTCCGAAAGTCCGGAAGTCGGAAAGTCCGGAAGCAAAACCTTCATCAGGCTGCCAAATGACAAGTGAGGCTTCGACAAGCCCCTGACATTTTTATTTTGGCAGTGCCTCGCCTCGTATGAGGATCTTACCGAGATACAGCACGGTCCTGTCGTATTTGGCAGGATTGGCGGTGATATCAGCCAGTTGGCTTTCGCCCAGTATCTTCCGCTTATCAGACTTTACGGGCGATAGCTTTATGGTAACGGTATGTTCACCGGGTACAACTTTGATACATTCAAACTGGCCACGGTAGCGGTTATTACAAAAAGGCCCAAACCTGTTTACTAACTCAGAGCCGTCGGTATCTGTTACAGTGGATATGCGTGTACCAGCCAGCACCGGTGACAGTTTAACCGGTTTACCATCTACTTCTACAGCGAGTTGCCCTACTTCGGGGCCGCCGATATCGAAAAAGCCGAACATATTGCCTTTGAACCGGAATGTAAAAGAGGCGCCAGGTTGTTCGGTTTTCATGATATAAGGAAACCAGGGAGCAAACTGTTTCAGGAATGTACTGTCGTTGGGATTGATCCGGTTCCATCCACTGCTGAATGCAGCCAGCTCTGCAGGTGCATACATATGAGCATTCTCCCAGTTATCGGCAAGGAGTGGCGCCGGTAATACATGTTTGCGTGAAAGGGCCTTCTTTTGCAGGGTAAGCATGCTTCTGGCAATGGCGCCCACATACAGATCGCCGCCCTCAGGAAGGGGGTGTGCGCCATCATTTGAAAAAATGATCTTGCCGGGAATGGTTTTACTATCGGAGCGCCAGACCAGCTTTCCTTCCTGTACCATCAAAGCTGGCTGCACACCCAGGTGAATAGATGGGATACCGTAGTAATCGGCCAGTTCTTCCAGTCCGCGTACATTATCCGGCACCTTTCCTGCCGTATAGATGGCATGTTGTTCATGGTGGATGGTGTACAGCAGGCAAATGTCAATAGTGGGATCAAATTCCCATATCTGCCTGATGATACCTTCCATGCCTTCGCGGTAAGCGCCGTTGACGGCAAATTCAACGAATATGATATCAGGGTGGTATTGCAATAGCTGTTCGTGCAGGCGACAGGCTCCCAAATCGGTACCGGTTCCGGATATACCGGCATTGATGGCTTTCATGGGAACATTAGGGTACAGGGATTGAATGTACCTGGCAGTTCGTGTACGATAGCCATATACAGCCTGTGTAATGCTGCCTCCTATAAAGCCCATGGTAATGGATTTGCCTGCAGCAGCTTTGTGAAAGAAGTTGGGCAGGCCATTACGCACAGTACATTCCCTGCTATTGTCAAATTCAAGCGGTTTTATAACGGGTATATCGGCTGCGGCGGGATCAAAAAACAGCGGTGAAGCTCCTCCCTGTGAGGCAGCCCTTAGCCGTTCTTCATATGTTCCCTCTGCTTTGTTGCCCTGAGCAAAAGCGCTAGCAGCAACAAGCAGTGCCAGGGATAAAAACAAATAATTACGCATACTATGGTTACTTTTTATTCAAATTCAATAGGTACTTCCCGGGACTTACCATCGGCCGTCGTCAACTGCACTACTCCCTTCACGGGCTGGCCGGCCTTTACTTTGTAGAATGACCATTCGTAGGGGTAGGTATTCTTTGTAATGGTTTGTGTATTGAAAGTGGCCGATACACCAGCACCTTCTATGGGTGCTGCTTCCAGGTAACCATAAATAGAGTCCCAGCCAAAAGGGCTGCGTATTCTGAAAACAAAACATTTACCCCAGGGAGCACCCAGGTCAATGACCTTCATGCCATTAGTGACAGGTGGCAGCTTTGTATTTACAGGTTTGGCCGCAAGGGGGAATGACAAGGCAGTAAGTCCTTTTGCCTGCAGGGCTACCTTGATACTCCTGTTTTTCATGGAAACAGTTTCCCGTTTGGTGGTTGTACCATTGTACTGGCTGGCAGTTGTGGCATCTGTTACGGGCACATCCTGGCCCAATGTGATATTGGCCTGCACAGTGGCTTGTTCTTCATTGAGCAGGAGGACCCAGAATCGGTCATCAGAAATGGCGGTTACATAATTCACTTCGGGTTTGTCGATGGTCACCAATCCTTTCTTCATCCACAGGCTTGCGGTTGCATCACCAAATACGGTTCCTTTGCCAGCGCCGAATACGCGGTTGTTGAACCAAACGAAACCATCCTGTTTTCCATAAGGGAACTGTACTTTGCCATTGGAACGCTGGATAGCTCCGGTGATCATATAATCGAGGGTAAAGGCCAGGTGGGGAGGAATATGGTGATAGTAAATAGAACTTACATCGGGACCTTTGTAAGGAAAATCAGGCTGCAAGGTGATATCAGTAAACCCTGTGGCATAATAACCGGGGTAATTGGTAAAGCGACCAATCACCGCATTACGGGCATAGGTCTCAAATATCTTTTTATGATTGTACTGGTACAAGCGCAACAGATGGGGCGCCCAGTTGGACATAAAAACTGGGTGGGAAGCCCTATCCGGACTAAAATAGGTGAAGGGTTGTTCAAAGCCCAATCCTACAGGTGATACCAGGGCTTGTGGCACCTGCTTTTCAGAGGCATCGCCTTGCACCCGGGGAAATCCCAGCCGGTATTTTTTATCACCCTTCCACCATAGGGTGGTATTGCCTTCATACCGGTTGCCTGGATGAATGGTTTGCAAGGAGTCTTTTACCTGTGGAAAAGAGCGTATGCCGGCCAGGGTATGGTAAGCGGAAGCATTGGCTGCCTGTAAGAACCGGTCTTCTTTTGTTACATCATACAAATCTGTGAGGTCCCACCAATAGGCATAGAAAGCTGCGTTATAGAATGGTAGTCTTGATAAAGGTTTTGTGAGGTTGCCGTTTACCTGGGTGGCTATGAACTGATCGGCATGGGCTTTGGCAGCGGTCAACCATTTTTCTTCTTTGGTCAATCGCCAGGCGGCCAGCTCCTGCGACCAGGCCGGCACTTCTACGGAATAACCTTTTGCAGCACGAATAGCAGCGTTGGGTAAGGCAATATCCATGAGCCAGGGATTGGCTTCTCCCAAGAGCTGATACAAGCCTTCAAAATAGTTGGTGGTAAACTGTGATCCATATGGGCTGAACTGGAGGGACTTTTTATCGCTGTTGAAAGGGGTGCCTGATACTGCTTTGGCCCAGCGAAAACCACTGCGTGATAAAGTGTATTCAATAGTGGGCAGGGCACGGGTAATATAGAAATCCTCATCGCGGCTTATAACGGCTGCCGATACAATAGCCAATGGCGCTGCCTGTACTACGGTAGGCACCACGGCCGGATTGGCTTCAATATCATAAAATCCTTTGAGCTGTGGATCCCATCCTGCAGACACTTCATTTTTGACCAGGTCGATCATATTAAAAGCAGCGGTTGTAAGAGAGGCGGTATGCTGGGAGCGATAATCCTTTACTTTATATAAGCTGTCAGAAACATATTCCAACACTTCATTCCATCCACCAGCCATGGCCCCAATCACAAACTCTCTTTGGATGGTTTGGCCGGCTGTGAGCTTTGAATCATTGAATCCCAATACGGGAGCAAAGGCCACCGGCTGCACCCGGTTGACCTCGTTCTTAATGCTAAAACCCATGGGGCTATTCCAGCCATCGCCCCAGGCCAGGGGAAATGTACTGGCTTTACCGCTCGCAAAAGAGCTGAACAGCCCTGCGCCTGTTTTTGTTTCGGCAATAGCTACGGGCTGTGGCATCATGCCCGAAGGCAAGAGAACAGGCTGCGGCGACAACCGACGGTATTGGAACATAGGTGGTAACTGTACATTGGTGACGCTATCAGCCGACATGCTTTGAAAAGCAGCTACGCCCATGCTATAATAACCTCCCTTAGTGGGCTTGTATTGCAGGGAGACGGTCAGGTGCTTTGCCCCGGCATTGAGGGTCCAAATGCCTTGCAATACCTGTTCACCACCTACTGTATAATTTACGGCAATGGTATGGCTGTTCACCTGCTTCGCTGATACGGGTACAGCTTCTGTTACCACACCAGCGAGGAAGGGATTGAGGGTATTATCTGTTTCTAATATGGAGTACTCTTTACCGTTATTGGTAAAAGCGGTTAAACCAATGGAACCATTCCAGGAAGGGAAGAAATTACCAAAACCGGGTTGGGGGTCATCGCTGCGAATAATAAATACTTTATGGTCTTCCCGCCGGGCATCCATGCTGATCCAGCGGCCCTTTTGTTTGATCTCTGTTTTAGCGGCCAGTCTTTTGACGGGGTTACCGGGTATGGTTGCCTCCACAAAACGGAGGCGCACCTGATCGTTGGTAATAGCCGCTACGGTCGCAGCACCTGGGCCAGTATTGGCCAATGGTAACACCGGATATTTTACAGGTGAAGCTTGTTGTGCCACGGGTTTGATCCTGTAAGCAGCCAGCGCGGCCAGTGTTTGGGCATTGGGATCAAATCCTTCTACGGCTGATAATACGATGGCATCACAACGGCCAAAATTGCCCCGGCTGTCGTTGAGCCGGATGACGGTTTCACCGGCACTGAGTGTTGCCTGGCCTACCTTTTCCCAATAAAATCCTGCTTTACCATGCCTGCCTGATTCTTCCATGGGTTGTTCATTCACCAGCAGGCGGAACAGCCGTGTGCCGGGCCGGTCGGCAGGAAAGTCGGCGGAGCGTACCCACACCGCATAGGTACCCGCTTGTTTCACAGGTATCACGGTGAGGGCATCCACGGCTTTGGTCTTACCGGATAACACACGAAGTATCTGGTTACCCGAAAAACCTTTGCCGCCTTCCTGTTCTACTACCCACCCTCCTTTGAACTGGAAGTCTTCTGCTTCTATAAAGTAGTTGTTTTGTTGGGCAAGGGCGGTGTTGCCGGCCATTGTGCAACAAAGAAGGACGTTTAAGAGAAAATATTTATAAGATGATATCATATTTGATAATTAATCGTCGCTTTGGGCGGCCCCTAAAGGGGCTAAATACACTTTCGATACGTGGTGCTACAAAGCGGGGGTACCTAAAGGCACCCAAAAACAAAATCTCGTTTAATTGCTACGAAGCGGCGGGACCTAAAGGCCCCGAAAAACAAGTCCGCGTTTAATTGCTACCAAGCGGCGGCCTCCCGCTATTGCGGGACAAGCTCTAAAGGGGCTAAATACACTGGTGCTTCGTGGTGCTACCAAGCGGTCTTGCCTAATAGCACCAGTTCTATTGGTAACTAATCTCAATTACTTGTATCCCATAAGCAGGTATGGACAGGGGCCAGTTGTTGGTGTTTGTCAGCATTGTTCTTTTACCACTGGCATTGATTGACCAGGCAGTTTTGGGTTGTATGATTGCATTGTTCAGCACTTTATTGTAATCTACCTTAATGGTCGTCTGCAGCACCTGATCATCATCGTTCAATACAATGAGGAATAACTTTTTATTGGTAGAATCAATCGCTCCGTAATAATCCAGGTATGGGCTGGCGGTTTGCAACAGGCCTTCTTTCAATAAGAGTTGAGCCTTGTTGCCATAAATGGTACCTGCTGCAAAACCATAGCTTTGGTGCGGGCCTACCTTGGGAGTAATAAATCCACGGGGGAAGGTCACTTTGCCAGCAGACCGCAGTTCGGCTTCTGCCAACAGGTAATCGGTGATCCATCCAATCTGCCACCAGGCATGGTGGGGATAAGGCCCTGCACCCTTGTTCATGGTATTCCAGTAATAAGAAGCCACGCTGGTGGCAGGGTCTACAAAGGCATCGCGGCCCAGGGCGGCAGCACGTGCCATGGTAAGGAATAATGAATCGCGGGTAAGGGAGAACATGCGAATAAACATACCGGCATGACTGGCCAACAAGATAGGACCGTGTTTAGTGGCAGAACCAATGCTACCGCCATGCTCAAAGCTCAAACCTACCTGGCTGATCTCCCAGTCCTGGCGCAACATACCACCTGCTGTCTTTTGCGTACGGCCTGGGATAGGATGTGTGTAAACAGCAGTAGTATACAATTTGGCAGTGGTAATAGCGGCCTGCAGGTATTGTTGGTTTTTCGTTATCTCATACAGATCAAGTAAGGCCTGAGCGCTCTGACCGGTAGCGAAGTCGGGCGCAAAACGTGTATCGCCACACACACCGGTGAAGCGGCCTCTTTTTACAGCATTGGAAATATACCATTCGGCTCCTTTGATGGCGCCTTGCAAATACTTCTTATCGCCCAGCAATTTATAAGCAATAACGAGCCCATAGAAAGTAGGACGCAGGTCTTCCACTTCCGTAAACAATGGCTGGTGTGTAATGTGGTCGTAAGCCACCTGCCATCTGCCATCGCTACCCATCCATGCCAGCAACTTGTCGGCTGCCAGCTTCAATTCGCGTTTTAAAGCGGTATCGCCGGGATTGAAGAGTAAGATATTGCCAACATCCATCAACACGTAGTAAGTAGTACCGATCGGTTCCACATAGGGCCCCCACTCTTCGGTAAACTTTTTGCTTTTAGGGAGGTAATACTGTCCGGCTGCTGCTCCATGGAAAAAGCCTGGCCTGTTATCCTGCTGTGTGATCTTGAAATTGCGTGCATAAGGCAGGCGGGTTTGCTGTAATACAGGGTCGTTGGTGATGCGGGCCAGCATCCACATGGCGCCATAGTCGGCGTTCTTGATGGCATCGCCATCACCACCATATACGCCACCCAAATAATCCTGCGCCCCAATGGTAAGGCCCTGGTATTGTTCTTTACGCCATTTAGAAGTACTGTCATCCACCACATATCTATGCATGGATAATATACGATTGGTGAGGGATTGTTTTGTTTCTTTTAAGGCGAGAAAATCTTTTAGCCTGTAAATATCATTCACAGCATGTTTGTATACGGTATACCAATCTGCAGATTGTACAGTGTACCGGAAATTGAAGGTGGTTGATTCGCCTGCTTTCAGGAAAGATCCACGCTGGCCCAATACAGGATGCCAGACAGTGGGTGTTAATTGGGCCTGCCTGTTCATTAAGGACAGACCAAGTTGCCAGGTACTTTGTGTGCTGTTCTTATCTTCCCATGGATCACGGCCCATGCCAGACCCGGGTATCACGGCAAGGGTAAGACCTTGTTTTGTGCTGATGAGGGGCGCCAGGGTGGATGCAGAACGTTCACGACTAACGACAGGCTTATCTGGAATACCTTGCCCATAGGCAAAAGCTTTGATGAAATTCGATTCTATGGCATTGCCCTGGAAATGACCGGGTACCATTCCCCAGCTGAGTTCTTTTTTATCAACAATGGCGAGGGAAGGGGAAGCTATGGAGTAATAACCATCTTTCCTGGCAGTTAATGTGATGGTCACCAGGATATCCTGGTTGTATTGGGAATCCATACGCCAGGTGGACCTTACACTCGCTTCCCTGGTTTCCTGCAGGAAGGACAATTCATCATTAGCAGATTGTACTGCTGCCGGATAAAAGCGGGTGGCCTCGCCCACTGTGTTCATGGCAACGGGTGAGGTGGCTTCTGCCCAAACAGGAATGGTATAGCGATAGTGTGCCTCCGGAAATATTACTTGTTTTCCTGCGGCATCATATATTGGCTGGGGTATAGAATCAGGCTTTTGCTGTGTAAATAAGATGGTATATTCTCCACTGGCGCCGGTCATAGGGATCCAGGCGGCACCTTTCTTTACAGACAGTTGTTGCAGTTGCCATCCGCTGGCGCTTTTGTTCCATTGTAATCGTACAGCAGCAGAAGAAAGGGTTGCTTTGTTACCCGTGATCTTTTGTGCGGTGGCCTTGTTGGTTGGCAACATGCATCCCAAGACTAAGCACAGTAGCAAGGCAGCAGCAGGCAGCTTCACTTTCCTGGCTGCGCTGAAGGGGATCAGTGCACATACGAGGATAACAGCAGCAATGCCTGCCACTACCCCTCCGCCTGAAGCGGTGAGCAAACTCAATATGAACAGCAATACGGCTATAAAGGCCAGGGAGAAGGCGATGACCTGCAGGCCAAATTTATTTTGCTTCTTTATTTCGAATGTCTCTTCTTCGGTAGCTTGTAAGGCATTCTCTTTTCGTTGGATCTTGCGTTGTTGATACAATGCATAATCCTCATTGTGTAGTCCTTTGTAGCGCGCGTACAGTTCATACGCTGCCAACATGAGGAAGGGCAAGCCTACGCCTACCAGCATTTCTGTAGCACGGCTGAGTTTATATCCCATGGTGAGTGGCAATATCACCTTGCAAACGATGTTGACAGAAAGGCTGACGAGGGTGATAAAAATAGTGGCCTTGCCGGTGAGCCGTTTGGAAAACAATGCCCAGATGGGTGGAGCCAGGAGGGGACCTCCTGTAATGGCGCCAATGCTTAAAGTAAATTCTACGATGCCGCCAATATAAGGAACGATCAGGGCGATGCCGATCATACCCAGTCCAAAGAACCAGGAAGAGATGCGGGCCACGCTCATTAATTTTTTATCAGACGCTCTGGGATTAACGGAGCCCTTATAAATATCATTGGTAAATACAGCGGATACTACGTTGAGGGCCGTATTGGCGGAAGCGGAAGTGGAGAAATACATACCTGTAAGGATAAGGCCCATGAGGCCAGCCGGCAATACGTGCTTACAGATCATGAGGTAGGCATTCTCTGTATCCAGCCCGGATAAGGAGGGGTTGATGGTCTTGTATACCATGGGCGGCAGCATCCATAAAATGGGACTGATGATGTAGAGACCAGCAAAGAGGTAAGCTACTTTCGATGCAGACTTTGGTGTGTCTACACTGGTGTATCGTTGTACAAAAGTCCAGTTGCCGCCAATATAAAAGATATGGTAGAGTGCAAAAGCCAGTATAAACCCCCAGGTATATTCTCCATTGACGAGTTTGAAAAATCCCTGTGGCGCTTGTTCCAGGAAGTGATTGGCACCACCGGCGGCTTTAAATGCCAATGGCAATATAATGAGGATGGCGGCGGTAAGGATCACAAACTGCAGGATATCGGTCACCATTACAGCCCACAGACCGCCAACAGCGGTATAGGCAATCATGAATAAACCAAGTACAATGGTAACAGGTATCAACGGAAATCCTAATGAGGAGCCTACCAGCTTAGCTACGGAATACAATACAGAACCCTTGATGAACAAGGATACCAACATAAAGATGTAGATATAACTTTTTTGCACCCCGGCGCCGAGCCTTTCGCGGATAAACTCAGCGGCAGTCAGATTGCCGGTAGCTTTCCATTTGGGTGCCAGGTAGAGGCCAGTGATGAGGCCACCGATACACATGGTCCATTGAATGGTGATGGCCACCCAGCCATGTTGGTAAGCAATAGATCCCCAGGCGACAAAAGTGCCTGCGGAAAAGAAACTCATGAATAAAGACAATCCACCTATGAACCAGGGTACGGCTTCACCACCGGCAAAGAATGAT
The DNA here is from genome assembly GCF_003555545.1 of Paraflavitalea soli. GTDB lineage: Bacteria > Bacteroidota > Bacteroidia > Chitinophagales > Chitinophagaceae > Paraflavitalea > Paraflavitalea soli. Next base: position 4,594,700 of record NZ_CP032157.1, read on the forward strand.
TTCAGGTTCCTGCCTGTGCGGGCAAACAGGAAACCGATCACCATGATGAAGATCGAGAAAACTACAATGACGGTTGTATCTATGGTTGAGTTCATGGTATGATTATAAGAAGCAAGTGGTGGGTGATGAGCAGTTAAGGTGTTATTGTTAACGTAATTTCTTTCAGCGCACTTTCTACTTTATCATTGGCATAGGATGCGTTGGTAGCCTCAAATACGACTTTATAGGTACCGGGGGTGGTAAAAATTCCCACAGCCGCATATTTGCTCAGATTGGTAGTGATGTTCTTGATAGGTATGCCCTTGTCTGGCGAGGCGGTATTGGGATTAAAGCTCATGGAAAGCACCCAATCATCGTCCAGCGCGTTGGCGCTTCCCTGCAACAGCAACTGTGCGCTGGTGATTGACCATACTGCTGCGGGATTCTGGAAGCTCACTGCCTTCCAGTTTGCAGTAGACATAACAGCCATTGGCGTGAGCGTACCATCAGGCGCCTGCTTATCTGCATTGAAGGTACGGATCACCCACCTATTCTGGGTCATGATACTGGTAGTAATATAGCGAAAGGCAATGGTGGCTGATTTGTTGCCATCTGTAAACTCCGACATATCGACTGTACCAGACTGCACCTGATCGGCGCCCTGGGAGAGTGTTACCCTGCTGGTGATGTCGGTCCAGGTGGCGGCTTTCACATTGGTCGTATCGTAGGTACCGTTAAAATTGTTGGATACCAGTACGGTCAGGTTGTTGCGTACGCCGAATTGCTGATAGGTATTAAATTTTACCAGCAGCTTGTTGCCAACGGTAAACAACCTGTCGCGGTATTCATATACACGACCTTGTGTGCCTGGCCAGAAAACAATATTCTGTGGGTCGCCGGAAAAGTTGAAAGTAATGGTATCTCCCACTTTATAAGTAGTGGAACTGGTGGTCACATCAAAAGCAGGTGTCTTTATCTCGTCCCGCTTGGTACAGGATATGGCCAGGAGGCATATGCTGAAAAAGGAAATGATCTTATTCATAGCCATTGTGTTCATATTAATATTGATGGTGTGTTGAGTTTACCAAGTCCGCCTTCGACAGGCTTCTTTAGATCAGGGTGAGCCGCCCCGAAAGGGCGACCCACCCTTTAGACGCCTTCGACAGGCTCAGGCTGACAGTTAAATTCAACGACATTACCAACCGGGGTTTTGTGAAATATTAGGGTTCACTGCTATTTCGCTGTTGGGAATGGGAAATAACACGCTCCGGGATGTTATCCTGCTTGCCTGTCCTATAGCAGCAGGTGAAAGTGCGGTTGGCATGTTGGTCTGGTATTCCGTCAGCATTTGTTGCATGGTAAAGACATAGTTGCCCCAACGGAGGAGGTCATGCTTTCTGATGCCCTCATAAGACAGCTCCCGGAAACGTTCTTTCTGGATAGCTTCAAAGAAATCAACCTTTGCCAGTCCGGCAGTGAGGTCGGCAACAGGATCAGCTATGTCAACTGGCTTTCCAAAACCTCTTCTCCGCACCATATTAATGGCATCATAGGCTGCCTGGGTAGGGCCATTGACCTGGTTCTCTGCCTCTGCAAACATGAGCAATACATCTGAGTATCGCAGCATCGGGAAATTGATGGTGGTAAAATCCTGGTCCCTTGGCTTGAAGGTTTCATATTCTCTTCTATACTTCCCGGCACTTCGTTCGTAGATCTCTGTGGCGCTCCAATTGGTTCTTGTTACCTTAACCAGGTTACCTCCCGTGCCGCTGGGCGCAAAGCGGTAAGGCGCAATGGTCCAGTCTCTCCTGAGGTCACCGGCTTCATAGGTGTCGTATAACCTGCGGGTAGCATGTACATAATCGTACGCAAAACCGGTATCCACGTTGGGACAGTACAGACCCATCCAGGATCCTACATAACCACCTTCGCGTACGATACCCTGGTTGTTGCCATAATATTCCACTTCCCACAAACATTCTTTGATATCGTATTTATCCTGTGCGAGGTTGATGAATATCTGTGAGAAGCTGGGATTTAAAGCATGCATATTTGATTGTATCACCTTCTCTGCATAAGCACGTGCATCAGCATATTTCGCCTCATCATGCAAAGGATAACCTGCCATGGTCAGGTACACCCTTGCCAGCATGGCCTGTACGGCTGTTTTGGAAATACGGCCATTGTATCCATAATAAGTAATATCCCTCACCAGGCCCTCTGCCTCTTTCAGATCTTTTACTATCTGTGCGTATAGGTCTGCTACGGGTGTACGGGGGAGGGCGGGTTCTGTGGGTGATTTGGTAGAGGTGAGTTTCAGGGGTATTGCGCCGAAATTATCTACCAGGGTAAAGTAGTAGAAGGCCCTTAAAAACAGGGCTTGTCCTTTTACTTCATTCTTTGAAGAGTCGCTTACTGCAGCGCCATCCACATAGTCCAGCAACATATTGGCACGTTCGACCCCCACATACAATGCCTCCCAGCAACGGTTGAGCTCCAACATAGATGGATCGATGGTATTAGACATATAACCTGTTAACTGGCCTTTCAGGTAAAACTCATCACTAAATGCCAGGTAACCATACAGGGCGCTGCCATAGGTGCGGCGGTCGCCCAGCCTGTCATACACGGCTGCAAGGGCCCTGTTGAGGTCTTCCTGCGTTTTATAATATGTATCTGGTGTAATAGAATCTGTAGGTTTGGTATCGAGAAATTTGTTGCAGGAATTAAGTAGTATGCCTGCTATGATCAGCAGTGTAAAAGCTGCGAGCTGTGAGCTACGAGCTGCGAGCGTTGACGATTGCACCTGCTGTTTGGCCGATTGAGTTCCCGACTTTTTATTTACTATCATAGATCCACGGTTCACGATTTTCATATACTAGGCATTTATTCGTTAGAATGTTACATTAAGTCCCAGGGTAAGAGTTCTCGCTTTGGGGTAAGCCGACCAATCGAAGCCCGGGGTAAGGGCGGAATTCCTTACAGATACTTCCGGGTCTACGCCTGAGTAGTTGGTCCAGGTAACCAGGTTCTGTGCGGCGGCATATACGCGGATACCCTGAATTTTTATGCGTTTCAATACCGGTGCCGGCAGGTTATAGCCCAGTGAAACGGTTTTCAGCCGCAGGAAAGAACCATCTTCTATCACGCGGGTAGAATATACATTGGGGCTGGTTACACCGGCAACAGGCATATTGGTATGGGGATTTTCAGGGGTCCACCGGTTTTCAAAGGACTTAAACATATTGAGGTATTGCCTTCCCTCATAGCCTTCAAAGACCAGTCGGTTGCCATTGAGGATGTCATTACCATATGACCATTGAAAAAAGACATTCAGGTCGAAGTTATGGTAGCGGAAGTTGTTGGAGAAACCGCCTGTATGAACAGGCAGGGGATTACCAATCACGGTCTGATCATCGGCATTCACTACCCCATCGCCGTTAATATCCACATATTTAATGTAGCCGGGTTTGATAACGGCTCTGTCCTGGCCATTATTGGGAACATCTTCCCGCAACACATAAGCGCCATTGGGCAGTCTGTTAAAATCATCTACCTGGTATAAACCATCTGCGATGTATCCTAAAAATAAAGCTACAGGCATGCCAGGCTTGGCCAGGTAAGGCAGGGAGTTGTTGAAGTTATCATTCCAGCCCTGCAACCGGGTAGTAATGCTTGGCTGATCATAATTCAACTCCAATATCTTATTACGGTTGAAAGAAATATTAAAGTTGGTGCTCCAGGTAAAATTCTTACTGTTAACATTAACGGTATTCAGGGTAAATTCAAGTCCCTGGTTAGATACTTTACCGATGTTCTTATACCCGGTGAGGTAACCTGTGGAAGAAGCGAGGTTAGCATTGAGCAACAGATCGCTGGTCTTTTTATAATAATAATCTACGCTAAGACCTATGCGGTTATTGAAGAATCCAAGATCGAGCCCCACATCTGTTTGTGCGGTACGTTCCCATTTCAGGTCCTTATTACCTACTTCTACGGGTGCAGAACCGGGTACCAGTATATTATTAAAGTAGTAACCCGGGGTGGTATTGCCACTACCATTGGTGAAACCGGTTTGTCTTAACACGGAAAGATAAGAGAAGTCGCTAACACGGTTATTGCCAGTAATGCCATAGCTCACGCGGAGTTTGGCATCTGACACAAACGGCAACTTCTTCATGAAACTCTCTTCACTGATACGCCAGGCGACAGAGCCTGAAGGGAAATATCCCCATCTGTTGCCATCGGCAAACTTGGATGAACCGTCGGCACGGAATGAAGCGGTGAAGAGGTATTTACCAAACAGGGTGTAGTTGACCCTTCCCAAAAAAGAAGCCTGGGCGGCCTCGGACTCGGAGGAGACATTTACCAGGGGGGTACCCTCATCCAGGCCACTGATACCTAAGGACTCGTTGGGCACTTTGTTGGCTGAGAAACCATCAATGAGGGTCTTTGTTTTCTGTAAGGTAAAGCCACCCACTACATTTAGTATATGGTCTTTATTAAAACGCTGGTTCCAGGTAAGGGTGTTTTCATTGAGCCAGCTACTGAGTACATTATTGTTAACAGATCCGTTCACGCCATTGGTAGCGCCATATACGGTACGTGGGTTGCCAGCGGCTGTTTTTGTATTGTAGAAAATCTCCCTGCGCACTGCATTCCTCGTTATACCACCAGTTACACGCAAGGTTAAATTCTTCATAACCTTGTATTCGAGGTAGGCATTGGCAAAAAGGGCATTGGTGAAAGCCACATTGTAAGCATTTTTAGCTGAAATGATGGGATTTACGCGCAGGTCGGAGGCGTTGGTAATATCAGGGTCAAAAGCTGCATCAGCAAAATTCAGGTCGCCCAGTGAATCGCCCATAATCGGGCGGTATCCCCAGGCGCTGTAAAACAAATAAGAAGAGGCATTGATACCATTGTCACCACCATTGGTAGCGATCTGTCCTGTGGTCTTCAATGATGAATAGTTGATATTCACGCCTACTTTTAATTTTGTATTGACTGTTTGATCCAGTACGATCCTTCCCTGGTACCGTTGAAATCCGCTGTTGATAAGAATACCATCCTGGTCCAGTATATTACCAGACAGGGCATATCGTGTTCCGGCATTACCACCGCTCACCGCCACGCTGTGGCTTTGCATGGGTGCTGTACGGAATATCTCATCCTGCCAGTTGACGCCCTTGACATTCCTGTAGTAGTCGAGCGTTTTTCCATTGTCGAGGTACAGGGCTGTAGACTGTGCAGGCAGTAATTCCAATTGGTATTTTACAAATTCATAAGGACTCATTACCTCCTGGCGGTTGATCTCTTTTTGTAAACCATACCAGGCATTATAAGTTACCACGGGGGCACCGGCTTTGCCTTTTTTAGTAGTAATGATAATAACACCATTAGCACCCCGGGCGCCATAGATAGCGGTAGCGGAAGCATCTTTCAATACTTCGATGGATTCAAGATCGTCGGGGTTGAAAGTATTATTACTGGGATTCTCGACGGGGAAGCCATCAATAACATATAAGGGAGCATTGCTTTGGGTAATGGAGTTGCCACCACGGATGGTAATGAGGTTACTGCTGCCTGGCTGGCCATCTACGGCGCCTACCTGCACACCGGCCACACGCCCTCCGAGTGCATCTTCAAATGAGGCTACGGGGGCTTTTTTAATATCGCCTACTTTTACCTGACCTACCGATCCGGTAAGGTCTTTCTTACGCACGGTTCCATAACCAATGACCACCACATCTTCCATATCCTTCAGATTGGTCTCCAGCTTTACATTGTAGATGGTGGTAGTGGTATTCAGCTTTACTTCTTTCTCTGTATATCCTACAAATGAAAATACAAGGATGGCTCCTTGTACATTGTCCACGCTAATGCTGTAGATACCTTGTTCGTTGGTGACGGCAGTGACGGACTTTCCTTTTAGTTGAACGGTCACCTCTTCCAGTGGTTCATTGGTAGTAGCGTTGGTGATCTTACCGGTAATAACTTTGGGTGTTGTAGGAGCTTTCTGGGCCCGGGAGCCGGTAGCAATCAATAATAATACAATAGTCAACAGGGCAAGATGAATTGCAGGCGGTGTTTTTTTCATACGGCGTAACTTCTGTAACAAAAATGCCAAATACGGACAGGAAGACAAAAAAAGTACCGGTCTATTTATTGTGGGAACATTCCCATTTTACGGGAACATTCCCATTGTGATGCAAATTATCGTTTCTTTGTATCCGGATAATTAAAATATCATTAATAGTCAAAACCCCATTAATGAAGCGCCACCAGATAACGATTGTAGACATTGCCCAAAAACTCAACCTCTCCAAATCTACGGTATCACGTGTATTAACGGGCCATCCCAGTGTAAGTGAAAAGACACGCAAAGCTGTGCTGGAACTGGCAGATCAGCTGGACTACTCGCGGAACATGCTTTCGATCAGCCTGCTGAATAAAAAGAGCAACACGATTGGCATCATTGTTCCTGAGTTTATCAGTTCTTATTTCCCACAGGTGATCATGGGCGCCCAGGAAGTAGCAGCCCAGGAAGGATACAATGTGATCATCGGGCATTCGAATGAAACCTATGAAACGGAAGTAGCCAATACAAAACTCATGCTGGCCAACCAGGTAGACGGCCTGCTGATATCGATCACAAAAGAGACGAGGAACTTCGATCACCTGAAAGTTTTTGAACGGAAGGGTATTCCCATTGTCTTTTTCAACCGGGTATGTGAAGACATGAATGTGCCGAAGGTAGTGGTAGATGATTATGAAGGGGCATTCCGCGCCGTTGAGCATCTCATTAAGCGGAAGAAAAAAAGGATTGCTCACCTGGCTGGTCCTGATACTTTATCGATCAGTGTAAAAAGATTAAGGGGGTACCGGGATGCATTGAAGAAATACAATATTCCCATTGATGAGGAGCTGATCATTCCCTACGATCTCACCATTGCCAAGGTGAAGATTTATGTAAATCACCTGTTGCGGCTGGACAATCCGCCTGATGCCATCTTTGCCATCAATGACCCCACGGCTATTGAAGCGCTGCAGATCGTGAAGAAGAAAGGGCTGCAGGTACCCAGGGATATTGCGATCGTAGGTTTTAGCAATGATAATATTTCGGGATTGATAGAACCGGCGCTCACCACAGTTTCGCAACCGGTAAGAGAAATGGGCAATACAGCGGCGCAGTTGCTTGTAGACCAGATCAACCGTGATATATCGGAATGGAAATCGATTATCCGTGTATTGAAAACGGAATTGATCGTACGAAAATCGAGCTGATTGAGGGTTGCCCCTAAAGGGGCAAAATACACCTTTGATACGTACCACCTGCTACAAAGCGGCAGCCCCTAAAGGGGCAAATACACCTCCATACGAAATGTTACAAAATTGAGAATACTAGGATGTAAGGGAACGAATTTCGTACCTGGCGGTGCGCTGGTTAAATAATTTGGGCATGGTGATATATCCCTTTATTTTTTCCAAGGCGATGGCATAGGACAGGAGGTTATCGGCGTTGTAAACTACAGGAGTTTGCTGTTGCAATAGTTTTTTGGCCCCTTCGAGGGTAACACCATAAGCATGGGTACAATCATGAAAACCAGCTTTGGCAATATGCTTTGACAAAGGACGGGGATAATAGTTGGAAAAAATAGCCCTGGACAAACGCAACGAAGTATGGAAAGGGAATGTCATATAGTACAACCGCTTGACGGTTTGCTTCCAACCGAAGATCTCGTTGCCTTCATAACCGAGGTAAAATACTTCCCAATCGTCCGGCAGTTCCTGGGTGAGTTGTGGGAAAAGGGGCAGGTTTTCTGCTACTGGAAAAACATCGTCTTCCAGGATCAGCACCCTGTTGTATTGATTGGCAATAATTGATTCATAAATTTTTACATGTCCCAATGAACAGCAAAGCATGCCGGGATTCATTTCGGGTTGTTTCTTATAAATACCTGTATACGCAGCCGAATCGTATATGCCTTGTTGCTTCATCGATTCCATGCTGATCTCTTCCTTATCTATTCCATAAAAAATTTCGTAGTTCAAGCCGTTTAGTTCGCGCGTAAAAAGCTCAATCCTGTCTTTCAGACGGGGCAAGGTGAGTATATAAATCTTTTCGAAATAGGAGTTAAAAGCAGAAAAGTCTCGATCCATCGGCTAAAGTTACCCAAACAAGGTCTTTCCTTTGCGCAGAAGGCGTGTAAATTTTTTAAAATTGTTTCCACCCTGTATATCAAGCCGTTGAATAAGCAAAGGATGTCTGAGGGGAAGGGCATTCAAGCGGTTGCCGATGCGGAATGCAGCCACGATCTGGCTATTGGCCAGGGTTAAGAGGAACTGCCGGCGCTTTGCTTCATCTTTTTTGGGGTAAGCGCCATAGGGAAAAGCCAGGCAGGGCTGGAAAGAGATGCCCATTTCGGTGAGGGCATTTTTGCATTGGAGCAGGTCGGCTGTGATGGCATCATTATCGAGGATCTTGTAGCTTTTGTGGTCAAAGGAGTGCAGGCCATACTCTACCAAACCGGGATCCATGGCCTGGATATCTTCCAGGCGCAGGTAGGTGGAAGCTTCGTGGCCGGCCCGGGTGGCTTCCTGGCGAAGGAAAGCCGGCACCAGGAAAATATTGGCTTTTATGCCATATTTTTCAAAAAGAGGGTATGCGGTGGTAAAATTATCGCGGTAACCATCATCAAAACTGATCAAAATGGGTTTTTCAGGCAGGGGTGTACTTATCAGGATATGGTTTACCAGGTCACTCAGGCCGATGGAATGATAGCCTTCCTGTTTCAAATATTGCAACTGGGCTTCCAGGCTATTGACGGGAACAGTAAGGGGGTCGGCATTTCCATGAGCACAGACCTTATGATACATTAAAACTCTCAAGGGATGCGGAGCAGCGAAATCCAAAGTTCTTCTTTTGAATGTGGGATAAGTTGTTCAACTAATCAGGCGTACACGGTATCCGGTATTATGACAGGTCTCTTTTCCGGCTGCTTCAATTCCTTCAATTTTACATATTTCAAAAAATGATAGTAGGAAGCAAAGACTGACCAATAGAATCCCTTCATTCCGTTGAGGCAGTTGCGTTCCAGGAGGTAATATTTAAGGAAGTTAAAAGGCAGGCCGAACAATACAGCCAAGGCTGATTTATTTTTGCCTTTACTATAGGATATCCCGGAAGACAGGGTTGAGTAGCGGTTAAGCTTTTCAATACATTGATGGATGCTGGTATAGCTATAATGCAGAATTGTATGTTCCAACTTTTTGATGGGTCCATCCACATGAAAGCTTTCATGCACCCTATCGGCTGTGACGCCGCCTTTTTCCCTGTTAAATAACCGTATAAAATGGCGACCGCTTTCTTTTCCGTAGTGGAACTCTTTGTCCAGGAAAACCATGTTCATGGGGAACGAAAAACCGGCGTAGGCAGTATTGGGATTAATACTTCTTATTTCCCTGATCAAATTATCGGTAGGAATTTCATCGGCGTCGATACAAAGCACCCAGTCGTTGGTAGCCCTCGAGATGGCGAATTGTTTTTGGGAACCATATCCGTCGAAAGTGCGGGAATATACATCGGCTCCGAATTCCCGGCAAATGGCCACGGTATTGTCGGTGCTATAGCTGTCTACTACCACAATTTCATCACACCAATACAGTTGTGACAAGGTTTTGCGAATGATCTTCTCTTCATTATAGGTGATGATGACGGCACTTATTTTAAGTTCTGTGGGAGTGGGGGTTTGCACCTGCACTACAATTCCCGGAATACTTCCGGCTACCGGCGAAAGCTGAGAATAGTTCATAAAAGAATAAAATTTAGGACTTACGGTAGTAAAACAGGCGTTAAGAGGATACCCCTATGGGAGGGGGAAAAAATAATTTGGGGAAGGTAAAAAGGCAACGAGGCAGCAAGGCAAAAAGGCATCGAGAATGCTTCGATGGGCTTTGGTAGATCAGGGTGAGCCGCCCTTTGAAGGCGACCCACGCTTTAGACGCCTTCGACAAGCTCAGGCTAACATTAGCAACGCTTACCAAAGCTTGTCGAAATAGTAGATACGTTCGCGCCTGGCCGATCCGCCAAAAATACCCAGGCCTTTGCTGATATTGCCTGTGGGGGATGGTAGCTGATTGGCAGGAATAGCACCAAAATCGGACTTGTATTTCTCATATTCCAGTAGGTAATCAAACAATTCTTTGCTGGCAGCCTTGAATTGAATGCGAACACGCCCTTTTTGAAGGGGTTCGGTGGCCACAAAGAATTGCTGATCCACATAGAATTTTATGGTATATGACTGTCCGTTGAAGGTTTTGTCTGTTAAGAACAGGCGGCGGAATGGGTTGTTGATGTTGTCGATCCGGGCATTTTCGGTATTGGCATCCTGGGTAAAGAGTTCCAGGCGCAAGAATTTGTTGATCGATATGGTGTCATTCAATAGTTGTACGCCGGGTGTATTTTTGACAGTTTCGTATAGGCTTTTTCCCTGAGGTGTATTATAATCATACCGCACCCCGCGGTAGTAAAAATAACGTCCCTGTTTCAGGAGTTCCTTGACGCCTTCCACAATGTAATAGTCATCTTTATCTGCCTGATCCTGAAACGTGATGCTGACGGCCAATACCTTTTTGCCCTGGTGGGTTTCATAGCTGGTATCCACCACTGTCCATTTGGGCAATGGTGGAATATAGGTGGAGCCGGTTACCACGCCCATAGTAGGATGCTTGACCTCAATGGAATAATGGGTGTTGGTCTTAAACCGCTTCCTGTTGGTGAATATGGTGGTGGGATTGGAGGCATATTGCCAGGCATAGCTGGGTTGCAATATCCAGGTACGGCTTTTTTCCTCGGTGAGGGTAACGGTAGCATCGTTTACTTTTTCAAACCTTATGAGGCTGCCACTGCCTACCTTAATAGTTTTCCCCACGGGTACTTTAACAGAATCGCCCGCAGATATTTCGGCCAATACCACCAGGTGATCATCTTCAAACTGGCTGGATGTAAAACCTTTTTTGCAGGCAACAGCAGCCAATAGCAATACGATCATCAGCCACCAACAGTTTTTGCCGGGTATCTGATTGAAACGAACTGGTGATTGGCTTGTATGCATATTGTTTTAAAAAGCGAATGTATAAGAAATATAAGGGGTGATCTTAAAGAACTGGTATTGGGTGGTTACCACCAGCGAACGTTTTCCCATGGTACCTTCCAGGTCATACACGTATTGATTGGGCGATCCATAGATATTGTAAATACCCATGGTGATCCTTGATATTAACCGGGCGGTATGCTGTTGTTCATAGGTAGCCGCGAAATCCAGGCGATGATAAGGCAAGGTACGGTATTGATTGATGGCAGATGAATGGTAAATGAGCCGGTATTCTTTGGGTGAAAGGGGATTAAAGATCTGCTGGGCGTCGTCAAAATCAGGATAACCCCTGTCTGGCAAGGTAAATACATCTCCTGTAGAGAATGTCCAGAGTGTGGAGAAGTTCCAATGCTTGTTAAGGTGGTAGGTAGCAGCCGCATTGAGGCTATGCCTGCGATCGTATTTAAAGGGAAACTTCTCATCATTGTTGATGCCTTTGAACTTACGCCAATTCCAGGAAAGGGTATATCCCATTTGAAAGTACCAATCGTCGGCCGTTTTCTCCAGTTTAGCTTCCAGGCCATAACACCATCCTTTGCCTGTTTGAACATTTTGTTCCCAGTCGGCGGTATTTAAGAAGAGGTTTTTGCCTTCCACATAATTGGTCACATTTCTCAGTTCTTTGTAATACACTTCGGCTGACAGGATCAGCTTTTTCTTGTTGCGGAAGGTGTATCCCAGGTTTACCATATCAGATTCCTCCGGCCCGAGGGAACTGGTACTGGGCACCCAGGCATCGCCATTGATACCCAGGTAGGGGTTGGTGACCAGGTGGAGGTATTGGGTCATGTGGTTGTAGGAAAAATTAAGCTGGTGCTGTTTATCCAACCTGTAGGTGGCGTACAAGCGGGGCTGCCAGGAAGTATAATCAAAACCATTGTTGGTGAAATGGGATACGTGTATACCTGGCCGCACGAAGAATTCCTTATCAGGCCTGATCTCATTTTCAAGAAAGAAGACGAGCTCGCGGAATGAGATGGGCGGAAAATCGGTGAAATCTTCGGGCTTGTCAAAAAACTCGGTGGATATATTGGAATCGAAGGGCCTCACTTTTGTAAAGTTGGCTTTAGCGCCGGTAATAAACCGCAGGGTGTTGGAAGCGGTGAACTCCAGCCGGGTCTGTGCATTGATCTGCTCAATGGATGAGTACGTGTTGTAGACCCTGTTTTGCATGGAAGCGCCGGTACTATCGTATAAATTGTAGCGGAAGCCTGCGATATTCTTGTATTCGCTATAATTGACAGAGGTATTGATGAATGCTTTAGGCCCCAATAACCTGTTCCATCCCAGGGAGGCGGTACGGTTTCCCCAGCGTTGTACATTGTTGGTATAATCGCGGTGAAGGGTAAGATCATCCTGGCCCGCATATACATGGAGCATCAGTTTGTCTTTCTTTCCCAGCCATTGGGTGTATTTAACATTCAGGTCATAAAAGTTGACGCCAATACCCGAGTTCATTACATGCAATAAAGGGTTGATCCAGCTATGCCTGAAAGAAAGCATGATGGCAGCACGGTCTTTTTTGATAGGTCCTTCGAGGGTGAAAGATCCTGCCAGTACACCTGCATTGGCTTCACCTTTCCATTGCTGCATATTGCCATCCTTGGTAACTACGTCGATAACGGAAGATAATCCACCACCATACCTGGCAGGGAAATTACTTTTATAGAGATTGAGTGTTTTAACAGCAGATTTATTGATGATAAACAGGGTACCCAGGAGGTGGGTAGGGTTGAATACTTTATTACCATCGAGCAGGAAAACATTCTGATCGGGACTGCCGCCTCTCACGAGGAGGCCATTGGTTATTTCCGGAATGTTTTTAATGCCGGGTTGCATGTAGAGAGAACGGATGGCATCGGGCTCACCCAGGAACATATCCTGCACTGCTTCTGCACCATGGGATATGTTCTCGGCACTTTGACCAGGCTTGCTTTCGGCAGAAATAGTAACAGCCTGGATATTGCTTTTGGGTTCGAGGGTAAGGTCGATCCTGGTATTTTCGCTCAGGTCTACTTCCAGTTTCCGGGTATTGTATCCTGCGTAGGAGATGAACAGTACCTGTTTTCCTTCGGGCAACACTAAAGTATAATGACCAAATGTATTGGAAAGGCTGCCTTTTTGGAGGGAAGGATGCCAGATGGTAGCGTCTGCCAGGGGCTCTCCACTTATGGCCTCTTTGATAAGGCCATATATTGAATAGTGGGTAATGAAGAAGTCGGCCGGCAGGGGGACCGGTGAGGGAATCAATATGATCTTATTGTTTTTCTCCAGTATGCTTACATTCTGGTCTTTGAGCACCTGCTGCAGGACGGCGCCCAGTGTATTGGGAAAACCTGTAAGGGATATTACTTTTGCGGTATCGAGGTTATTGGAGGCATATTCAATGACAACTTTACCGCTGTGGTTGATATCATCCAGAAAATCTTTAACAGTAGCTTTTTGAAAAGAAGGAATATAGGAACGTATGGCAAAAACAGACTTCTGCGCCCATGCCATATGCATACAGCAGCATAGCAAGACAAGTATGCAAATGGCTCTTTTCATTCAGTAGTTCCTGTGCAATTCAAATGGTTGGGGCGTGTGCAGAAAACCCAACAAAGGAACTATTTATTTCATATAAAATACAACTTTGCCGTCTTCTTTTTTCATGGCCAAACCCGTAATCAGCCTGATCTCTTCCAGGGCCTGTTCTACTGGTTGGTTGTTGAAGCGAACGGTAACTGTAAGGGCGGAGATGGCTGCTTTCTGTTGAGTGTCAATTTCCAGTGGCACTTCATAGTAATCCTGCATCTCCCGGAGCACTTTTTCCAGGGGGGTATGATTAAAGTCAAGGAGGCCTGTATTCCAGGCAATAAAATTGGAATCGGAGACCTGGCTTTGCAGGAATTGATCATTTTGTAACAGGGTACGCTGCCCGGCAGAGAGCTCGACCTGTCTGCCGGCCTTGTGTTTGCTGCTAACGCTCACTTTTCCGGACATTACGATCACTTCGTCGCTTGCGTTGTTGGCTTTTACTACGAAAGTGGTACCCAAGACTCTTACGGCAGCCTGGCCGGTAACTATAACAAAAGGTTGATGTTCATTTCTTTGCACCTTAAAATAGGCTTCTCCCGACAAGCGGACAAGGCGTTCTTCGCCATCAAAATGAAGGGGGTAACGGATGGTAGCGCCTTTCCGGAGCAGGACGGTGGAGCCATCGGGCAGCTGTAGTGACTGGTTATTATTGGCTGCTGCCAGTTCCTGCCAGGAAGTACGGTAGTGATTCCACAGGTAACCTCCTATAATAAAGATGGCTAAAACGGCGGCCGCTACGGCGAGGCGCTTGCGGTAGAGGGAAGAGAAAAGGGTGATGGTGCGGGCGGGCGCCGGGTTTTGCCCGACAGGCTGCATACCTGCTTCCACCTTGCTCCAAGCCCGGGAGGTATCAAAGGACTGGTCGGCGGTGAGGCGCATACTTTCCTTCCACATGGTAACCAATTCTTCATATTCCTGCCTGTTGGAAGGGTCCAATGCCTGCCATTGCTGTAACTGCTGTTTTTCTTCGGCAGTAGCCCGGCCACCAAGCTCTTTGGCAATAAGGTTTAGTATGTGATCACCTGGACTCATTGTTGTGGTTATTGTTAAGATAACATAAAAATGCCGTATACCCCTACCCTGCTCAGAAAAGAAATAATAAAGCAAGGGCTGCCAGGCAAACCTGCTTACCCCTGATATAGGACCGTAATATCCTGAGTGCTTTGCCCATGTGGTTCTCTACAGTCTTGACAGATATATCCAGGGCTTCACTAATTTGTTGATAGGTGAGGTCGCTTACACGGCTCAGTACAAACACTTCCCGGCACTTGGGGGGCAGGTTTTCCATCGCCTCCTGCAACAGGGCATGGTAATCCTTTCCGGTATCCATTGCAGGGTTTTTCTCTATGGGCATTTCTGCCACTTCTTCGCCCCGCAGTTCACTTATTATGTGCTTTTGTCTTTTTTCGAGGAAACTCAGGCAATTGTTGCGCACGGCGCCAAACAAATAGAAATTCAGGCTGTCTGTACCGATCAAATCCTGTTTTTTCTCCCAAACCCGCAGAAAAGTCTCCTGCACGATGTCTTCACAGGAGTCATACTCCTTTACCAGGGTATACGCATACCGGCATAGCGGTTCGTAGTACTGATAGAAAGCCTGTTGAAATAACTGGTATTTATTCGGGTCTTGCATGCAACCGTAAATAGGAATGCCTGCGTGAAAATACCATAAATGGGGGAAATGTAATTTATAAATTGGTATACGTAAAAATAGCTATGCCTATTTGCAATTGACCATTTATTTTGGTTCCCTGCCTGCACAAGAGTGGCTATTGCTGCGTACGCCCCGGGTAACGCAACAAGAAACTTACTCCTTTATTGAAGGACTGCTGTCGGCCAAGGCTGACCTGCAGGCAGCCAACCTTATCAGCCACCGATCTAAAATATCTGTAGCAGGTTGCCAGGCATTACTGGCACGTTTGAACCTGCAACAAGGAAGTTTTCAGAAAGCGCTTGATCTTTCCAGCAGCGCCATTAATGATTATAATAGCTCGCTGGGCAGCGGCAACACAGTATTTACAAATACGACCAGCCCGGAAGTGATCTGGGCCTCCTCGAATCAATTGAACAGTCCGGAAGTGGGTTTCACTTTCAATAAGGGAACTATTCTGCCTGAAATCCGCCTGGCGGAAATGTTGTTGATCAATGCAGAAGGGGCGGTGGAACTTGGACAGCTATCTTCGGTTGTCAGGGACCGTATCAATCCGCTTCGCGCCCGTGCAGGATTGGCTGCTATTACGGCCACGGACCAACCCACCTTGCGTACGGCGGTGCAGGAGGAATGGAAACGTGAAATGGCCCGTGAAGGAATGCGCTTCTCTTCGCTGGCACGCTGGCATAAGACGATGCCGGAACTGGGACCGTTGGGATTTGCACAAAAAAACCGGTACCTGCCGATACCACAGGGTGTGCTGGACTGGAATTTTAACCTGCAACAAAATCCAGGTTACTGATGAACTTCGAGAAGCTACTCTGCTCAGGGTGAGCCGCCTTTGAAAGGCGACCCACCCTGAGCATAAGGCGGCCCACCCCGGCCCCCTGGCTTCAATAAGTGTCGTAATACAATCAAGCCTGGTCTTAATAAAGATCCTTTAATAAACAAGGTGCTTCCACAGTAAGGGGCACCTTGTTTCGTTTTAAGGTACTTCTGTGTTTTTGTATCAGGGGCGCCAGCTGCCCTCCCAGTCTCGGCGAAAAGTGGCTGTTTTGGCGTTTGTCGCTATTAGCATACTCTATCCATACTGAAGGTATACTGAAGCTATGGAGAAGCCATACTGAAGGGATGCGGATTTAGGATTTGGGATTTAGAATTTAGGATTACTCCGTGCGTTGTACTTTCCTTCCTGTTGGTAACTGGCTGATCTTTTTGTTGGTTTGGCATTGCCAGGCTTCCTTCTCTGTCATCACAGCCTTCAATAGCTCATAGCAAACATAAAACATAGGCTTAGGCAAATGCAAATTTGATTTTGCTGCTCCGGTAATTTTAATAACAAGATTAAAAATGTGTAGAAAAACAACCGTTTCACGCCAAAACAACCACAATCAGCCAACAGCAGACATTTTAAATTTGGAAACGGGTATACCGGTGTTGTATGTTTGTTGTGAACAGATCGACTGTGTGGACGGGGCCTCTAAGCATGGTTGATAGAAGAAGAAGTGTTGTGCAACACTTGGGAATACAGGCTACGAGCTTTGAGCCTCGAGCTTCGAGCGATGAGTTTTGTTCCGTTGTTTTGTGAGTTATTGGTTGGCTGATGGTTATACTATCAGCTGAGGGCTATTGCCACTGGCTATTATTGTTTCTGTACCGATTGACATCTCCGGTGAACGCCAGCCACCTATTACAGTGAGATGGAGATCGGAATACGAAGAGAGACGATGGTCAGGATTTGGAGGGTAGTTTTAGCGATCAGCCGTCGGCCGGTAACCTTGTTCATTCAACTCTAATTTTTAAAACTTTAAAATTGATCATATAGGATAGAAAAAGCAATCCTACCACGATAAAGAGGCTGTCTCTCTTGTTTGCAAAACAAGGAGATGGCCTCTTTTATTAGCACTTGCCAGCTGTCAGCTTCTTTTCTGTACATTTGGCAGGTATATATGCATCCATTATCGACCGCTGCCTTATTGTATGATCGGGGAAGAGACGTTGCCTACCGCCTGTGGGTAGCTGCCAGGAAGCCCTGCTTACAACTCCTGCTCTATTTCCTTTTATACTATTGCTGCTTTTGCGCGGGGGCAGTTGCCCAGGATTATAATTACCGTAATTATGATGTGCAGCACGGCCTGGCAGGCTCCACGGTTTACAATATGTACCAGGACACAGAAGGGTTTATCTGGTTTGCTACCGAAACAGGTGTCAGCCGGTTTGATGGTACCCATTTTAAAAACTTTACGGTTAAAGATGGCTTGCCCGATAATACTATCGTACGCATCTTTGAGGACTCCCGGGGAAGAATATGGCTGGCGCCATTTACCAATTCTATTTGCTATTACTACAAAGGGAAAATTTATACATCCCAGAATACGCCTTTATTAAAGCGAATTGTGTTGGATGATTATGTGGGCCCCCTATTTGAGAATAAAAAGGGAGAGGTCATTGTCTATGACGGTTCTCATATCTATCGTATCGACATAAATGATTCGTTACATCTTATTCCCTATGCTGCTGGATTTCCCCCAAGATCCCTGATCAAAGTAAGCGAAAGCAGTTCGGGCGGTTACTTTGCCATGTACACGCATAACTTGTACAAAACCAATACCCAATCCTATACATTCCTGGCTAATCTTGCCACCAGCTATGGTGGCGTCGATAACACTATCTTTACTGATAAGTGGTGGTGCTGGCAGAGAACCCGGGATAGTCTGCATGTACAGTCAGCCTTCTATCACCTCAATTACAACATGGCAGTTCCTTCTGTCAATTCACTCTATTGTGTCAATGACAGCATTATTTGCATTAATACGGCAAAAGGTACCTACCTCCTTAATTTAATGCAGGGAAAGGTTGAAAAAAGGTACCTCCCCAACAAAAATATCAGCAGGTTCCTGATGGACAAAGATGGGGGACTATGGTTCTCCACCTTTAATGATGGTGTATATTACCTTAGTTCTACCGCATTCAGGAATATGCAATATGAAGTGGCCAAAGGGCAAAACCTGGGCGTTCATGATCTCGAAATTGGCCCGGAAGGGATCTGGGCTGCTTCGGACATGGGTTATCTGCAATGGCTGCGGAGGGACTCGCTGCAGGCACTATGGCTCAGCAAGGCATTTAAGCAGGCATTTCAAGGATCCGCTTATTGCATCGCCCGCAAAAACAATGTAATGGCAGTAGGTGTGGAATTCTATGTATTCCTGTTCGACGGCTTTTCACCCATCAAAAAGGTGACCGGGATCAATACTGTCAAGGATTTGGCCTTTATAAATGACCAGGAACTGATGGTGGCGGGCTCCAATAGCCTCTATTCCCTGCGGCTGGATAATGATACATTTGAGCGATATTGGATGGGAAGAACCACCAGTTTGCTGTACAGGAACGATTCCACCTGGTTTGGTGCTTCCGATGGCCTGTATTTGCTGAAACCCGACAAATCGATATTCTATTTTGGTTCCATTTCCCCCCTCTTAAAAAATCGCATTGCTGCTATTAAGGAGGGGGCGGACGGCACTATCTGGATAGCCACCTATAGCAAAGGACTGGTAGGGTTAAGGAACAATCAGGTAAAATACCACATCACCGTAGAAGATGGCCTCAGCAACGATGCCAGCCGGTGCCTGGCCATGGATGGAAAGTACATATGGGCCGGAACAGCGAATGGCCTGAACAGAATCCGGGTTGATGCCGGCCTGGCCAGGGTTGACAACTTCCTGGCGGATGGGGTAGCATCGGACATGATCAATGCCGTACTGGTGGTGGGCGATACCGTGTATGCAGGCACGCCGCAAGGGATCACTGTTTTTGATAAAAACAACGCCTTGCCTGCGTCTGTATGCGATCTTAAAATGCTTGGCATTAGCCTGAACGGAAAAGAAACAGCCCTTACAGATAATATCCAGCTGGATTACGGCAACAACAATATTCGACTGAATTTTGTGGCGATTTCTTTTTCTTCGGCCGGCAATGTGGTGTACAACTACCGGTTAAAGAATTTAGATACTACCTGGAAGACAACTAGCCAAACCTCCCTGGAGTTCGTATCCTTGCCACCAGGGCAACATGAACTGGAAATATATGCCACCAATAAATTCGGCATCAACAGTAGTATCCACAGGCAGTTGTTCAGCATATTGCCGCCTTTCTGGCAAACAGCCTGGTTTGTTATTAGCTGTATTATAACGATTGTTACAGCTACCTGGCTGGTGGTTGCTTACAGGAACCGCCAGGCTCGTAAAAAAGAAGCTGCCAGGCTGGTGGTAGAAAAACAACTGCATGAATTGGAACAAAAGGCCTTGCGGTCCCAAATGAATCCACACTTTATTTTCAACTGCATGAACTCCGTGCAGGAATTTATTATTGACAAGGATATCGCCAGCGCCAATAAATACCTTACCAAATTTGCCAGCCTGATCCGCCAGACCCTCGACAACTCCTTTCATTCGTCCACCACATTGGCCAGTGAAATTCAATACCTTACTACCTACCTGGGCCTCGAACAAATGCGCCATAAAAACATGTTCAGCTATAGTTTACAAATTAGCCCGGAACTTCAACCCGAACTCGTTACCCTGCCGGTAATGCTGCTCCAACCCTACGTAGAAAATGCTACCTGGCATGGTATGCGGAGCGGCGATAACCCGGATGGACAAATTGACATTCACTTTTCCACAACGAATAACGTGCTATATTGCACGATAACCGATAATGGAATAGGCAGGGAAGCTGCCCTGGTAGCCAAAAAGGACAGCCAGGTGCAATATCAGTCAAGAGGAATGCAATTGACCAATGAAAGGATCAATTTGATCAACAGCCATGCGGGGGTTGCAATTACAATCGATATAAAAGACCTCAGAGACGAAGCAGGTAATGCTGCAGGCACAGCTGTAACCATTGGAATCCCATTTACCAGTAACCGACATGAAACATCATGAACAAGATCAGCTGTATCATAATTGATGACGAGGCGCGTAATATAGCCGTGCTAAAAAAGCTGATCGGCGAATATTGCCCCTTATTGATCGTCGAAGGTGAAGCCACCAATGGCGCATCAGCCCTGAAGATGATCCAACAACTGCAGCCACCCCTGGTATTCCTGGATGTTGAACTGTATAAGACCAATGCTTTTGAGGTACTTAACCAGCTGCCGGAAATTGATTTTGAGATCATTTTTGTTACTGCTTTTGAAAAGTATGCCCACAAAGCATTTCGGGTCAATGCCGTGGATTATCTGTTAAAACCCATAGACATTGATGATCTCCAGGCCGCTGTCAAAAAAGCGATTGAAAGGATACAGGGAAAACAGGGCAGTGGAAACGCCAACATCATTATCACACCTCACCTCAACCATGCTGTTTTTTCCAAAATAGCATTGCCTACCCAGCAGGGATTATCTCTCTACAATGTGGATGATATTGTTACCTGCACCGCGAAAGGAAGGTATACCTACATCGATTTCATTAAAGATAAAAGCATAACCGTAACCGGCACACTGAAAGATATAGAGGGGAAATTACCACCCGCCATTTTTTTCAGGATTCATAATTCACACCTGATCAACCTGAACTATGTAAAAAAATACTACAAAGGAAAGGGTGGTTACGTAGAAATGATCAATGGCCAAAGCCTGGAAGTCTCATTCCGCAAACGGGATGAATTCCTCGACCGCATCCGGCCTCAATCTTAAAGCACTTATTACCCAAAATACAGCAGTTATTCCTGAAAAGGGTACGCCTATTAACTATACATTTTATCTACTATCAGCTATCTCTATTTTAGCATTCGTTTTAGGTAACCTTATCAAAAAAAATAAAACTGAATTGTATGAGTAATTTATTACGCACTCGTGCTATTATCTGCCTGTTTGCATTGCAAGCAGCAGCCCTTCCTCTACTAGCCCAAAACTGGTCACTTACGGGCAATGCAGGCACCAACCCAGCCACTAACTTTATTGGAACAACGGATAATACACCCTTGCTATTCAGGAGCAATAATATACCTCGGGTGTCTCTTACTTCCTGGCAATATGGTGGCCTGGAAGTGGGCTCTACTACTATACCAAGCTATCTCACAATTGCAGGAAAAGATGTAGTAGACACGATAATACCTTTCACCATTAACGGTAATATACTTAATCAAACCTGGGGAAATTCTGCAGGGCAGACGATGGGAAGATTATTGCGTTTTAACCAGGGCCCATCTATGGCATCAGGCTGGATAAATTTCTATGATGCGGGTATCGGACAAGACACCTGCTTTTTCATTACTAATCATTCTGTTCCTCCTGCTTTTGGCAATGGCGTGATCCGCAAGAGAATGATCGTTATAAGCCCTCAGGACAGGGTGGGTATCAACCTCGCCGGAGATGCTATAGGAAATGGCGCCGTACCCACGGCGAATTTTCATACCAATGGTACGGTTCGTTTACAAAATCTCCCTTCGGGCACAGGCGACCAGTTGTTGATTGACAAGGATGGAAATGTTTATCGCGGTAGTGGACGAAAAGAAGATAGTTCGGCTTTCTCCATCAACAATCTCTTAGCAGAAATTGTATTGCTGAAGGAAGAGCTGGCTGCATTAAAAAACCAGGTAAATGGTATCAAAAACGGAGGTATCAGCCTGATCATACCAGACGATAAATCCTTATCGCAAAACAGCCCCAATCCTTTTAGCAAATCGACAACGATCAAGTATTACCAACCTGTGGCTGCCACATCAGTGATCCTGATCATTGCTAATCTGCAAGGCAAAATGGTACAGCAATATAATTTAACGGGCAAAACAGATCAACAAGTAGTCATTTCTGCAGGGGATCTGCCTTCAGGTACTTACCTGTACAGCCTCCTCGTAGACGGCAAGGTAACGGATACCAAAAAAATGATATTGGCCCGCTAGCAACTGTTGGGTACGAACATGTAAAAATGGGTTGCCTGACCGGCAACCCATTTTGGGTTAAAGAGGAAATCTTACATTAATGATCGGGACCGGGAGGAAAAACAATGGTCACGGTAGTTCCTTTTTGAAAGATACTTTCGACAGCAATATGGCCTTTAAGCTGGGCCACAAAATCGCGTACGATCCTGTATCCCAGGTTGCCGGTGCTATCTGTTGCAAAGAGGTTCTTTTCATCTTCCAGCCGGCTTTGCAGCACCTGCAATTCTGTATAGGTCATGCCTTCTCCGGTGTCTGCCACTTTAATGACCAATCGATCGGACGCATCCAGGTACCCCTTTAAACTGATCTGGCCATTCTCTGTGTGTTTATTGGCGTTATCTACCAAGTTGTGCAATATTATTTTCAACAATTGCTTGTCTGTCCACGCACTGATATCGGCTGTTATCTCCATTTCCAGGGAGTTCTTATTCCAGTTGAGCACATTACGGAAAAATGTTTCAGCCTCCTGGAACAGCTCCTTCACATATACATGTTCATAGCGCATCCTGAACCCCTCCTGCTGGGTGGTGAGCCATATAAGGAACTCTTTGGTAAAGGTATCGAGTTGGTCGGACGACTTTTTCAATTCCGCGGTAAGGCTGGTAAGCGACTGATTGTTGCCCGCTATCAGGGCATTGTGTAACTGGTTGCTGAGCATATTCATAAACCGCAGGGGAGAACGAATATCGTGCAGGATCACAGAAGTGAGTTTATCTTTCAACAGGTTGCTCTGGTGAAGGCTTTCTTGCGACACTTTTAATTCTCCCACGGTGTGTTCCAATTGCTGCACAGTAATGGCCTGCTCCTGTGTTCTTTGTTGTACCTGCTGCTCCAGGTATAGTTCTCTTTCCTTTGCTTTTTTGGCCTTCTGCTTGTGGAGGGAATAAATACCCGCTGTGATGAGCAGGATCAGCATCAGCAATAGCAATAACCTGAAAGCCACGGTTTCATAAAAATGGGGAGTTATGAAAAATGGCAGTGTGGCGCTGGTATAATCATGGGCACCAAATCCACTGCGCAGACGGACCTCCAGGGCATAGTTACCAGGTGGAAGAAAATTGATAACGATGGTGTTGTCTGCAGGAACGGGCGCCCATAGTTTATCGACTCCGGCGATCCTGTATTCGGGAAAGAAATTGTCGCTATTGCCAAAGAATGGGGAAGATATGCGGAAACTCATTTTGTTGGAGCCGGCCCGGAATACGAGTTTATCCTGGTAGCTGATCTCGCGGGCATCTTCCATGATCTTGTCGATGTGAATGGCTTGTACGGGTAAAATGGGCTTTACCAGGCGGGGATCGAACCATACCAGGCCTTTCATGGAGGGAAGGGAAAACCTGCCATCCTGCAAGCGGATGCCTACGGGGCTGCTGCCGCCATTAAATTCATTGGTGCCAAATCCATCATTCTTATCATAATAATGATAGTATACCTGCAGCTCATTGTTACGCACCCAGGCTTCCAGTGAGGCTTTTGACGCCTGAAACAATCCTTTGTTGGTTGGGATCCAGAAAAAACCGTTGTCGTCTTCCATAAAACAATGGGCAGTAGCCAGGTTGTGGTTCCTGTCCTGGGGCAAGGCAATAAAACGTCCATTCCTGTAGGTATAGAACCCCTGGCCATAGGTACCGATCCAGACAGAGCTGTCCTTAGCGCGGTATATATGGCGTACATAGTTTTTGGCCATTTCGGGAATGGCGGTCAGGGAATTGGTTCTTTTATTGTAGGCAAAAAGACCTACAGTAGTACCGATCCAGATGCAGGTATCATTTAAAAAGAACATGCACTGGGAACGATCCAACGGGGTATAATCTGCATACAGCACTTTCAGGCGCCCACTGTCTATCCTGGCAAGGCCATTGTTGGTGCACAACCAGATGGTGCCCTTATCATCCTGCTGCAGGCTTTTGAGGTGTGTATCCTTCACCAGCCATCGTTTCTGCTCCTGTAGCTGGTTGTTCATACAAAAGAGGGTATCCCCTCCCATAAACCAGATGTGCTGATCCCTGTCTTTCAACATGGTATTAAATACCTGGAGATTGTAATTATAGACCCTTTGGACTGTATCCTTTGAGAACAGCAAACCATTGGAAGTAAATACCTGACCTGGTTGTATTTCGAGGGTGGCTGCAAAACTATTTTCCATCCCCTCTTTGTAGCTCCTTACAACAAAGGGTTGTTCCCGGATGATATAAAATCCATTGGTACTGGTTAGAAAGAAGTATAGTTTATACCTCTCTGAATAACAGATATGCCTGGCCAGGGGCAATGGCAGGTCCTTCAACAGCAGGGAGGCTGTTACAGTCTGGCCATCAAACTGAAGCGCGTATAACTTATTGTTACATTGGAGGAAAGTACCTGATCTGTCGGAACAAAACCTGAGCTGGTTTAAGTCTATGTGTTTTTTCCCTGCAAAGGCAGGCAATATTTTTTGCAGAGAGAGGGTAATAGCCGTCTTTTTTCCATGCTGATAAACGCGTATTCCACCTATGGAATCGATTGCAAAGAGGGTGTTTTGAATATAGAAATGGGCCCTGTCTTCCAGGTCGTAGTAATCTACCGGTGAGAAATAACCATCCTTAAACCAGGAGATATCGTGCCCGCTTACAAACCAGGCTGCCCCATTGGCGTCGCTGTAAAATTCGTGCATGGGCAAGTAATGCTTTGAAGCACGCACCTCTGTTATTATCCTGGTAGAATCCTCTTTGCTTGCAAAATATTTCCGCAGGTCGAGGATATAGCCATGCTGGCTCATCAGGAAATTATGACGGGCTTTGAGCCCTGGCACAGGTAGTATAGCGCCATTGCTGTCAATAACGTGAACGCCTGCACTTTCATCGGCAAAAAATACTTTGTCTTGGGATACTGCATTGAGTGAATACAGTCTGTCGGAGGTAAGGGAAGGCACATTGCCTGTATAGAAATGCCGGAAATCCCTCCCATCAAATTTTATCAAGCCGAACTGAGTGGTAAACCAGCAATATCCTTTCAGGTCTTCAAAAAAGCCGGTCACATCGTTGGAGGGTAAACCGTTTTCATCATTGTAAGGCATTACATAATAGCCTTTGAAGGATGGGGGTAACTGCTGCCGGGCCATGACGCCGGCGGGGAGTACCATGAAAAGGTATAATGTGACAAGCTGGCAAAGCCGCTGAAATAATTCCATAGGCATTGGTTGGTATAAATATAATTCAAAGCCCGGAAAAACGGGTTATAATATGGGAAGCAGGATGGTAACTGTGGTTCCCGTCTCCAACGCACTCTCTACTATAATATGGCCATTTAATCTGGCAATAAAATCCCGGATGATCCGATAGCCGAGGTTGCCGGCCCCATCGGTTACGCCCAGGCTGCTTTCATCTTCCAAACCTTTTTGCAAAGTGTGTAATTCGGAGGTGGTCATACCCCTTCCGGAATCGGCCACTTTGATGGACACCTGATCTTTATCAATGGCTGTTACGCTTAATCGAATAGTACCATTGTCAGTATGTTTATTGGCGTTGTCGATGAGGTTGTGCAATATGATCTTTAACAGCTGCCGGTCGGTCCAGGCACTGATATCTTCTTTTCCTTCTATTTCCAGGGTATTGTTGTTTCCGCTAAGGACATTGCGGTAAAACTCTTTGGCCTCGCGGAACAACTGAAAGATATCTATGTACTCCTTTCGCAGTTTGAATCCGGTTTGCTGGGTGGTGAGCCATACCAGGAATTCGCGGGTGAATACGTCCAGCTGATCAGAGGATTTTTTAAGTTCGGCGGTCATAGCAGCAAGGGCCTGGGTATCGCCGGCGGCAAGGGCCCCGTTCAATTGGTTACACAGCATGTTCATAAATCGCAGGGGCGACCGGATATCATGGAGGATGATGGTGGTAAGCCTGTCTTTCAGCAGGTTGCTCTTGTGCAGGTTTTCTTCCAGTTCTTTCAGTTCGGTTACCGTACGTTTGAGTACCTGTGTCCTGTCTGCGACCTGCTGTTCCAATATTTGGGCTCTTTCCTGTTCGTCCCTGATACGGTTCTTATGGTACCTGGAAATAACAACTGCGATCAATGCAAGGGCGATCAGGGTAGCTGCCAATTTGAATACCAGTGTTTGATAAATATAGGGGGCAATGGAAAATGATTGTTCCTGGGTTGTATAGGCGCCTGGCCCAAATCCATTGCGCAGGCGAATTTCGAGGGTATATTTCCCGGGCGACAGGTAATTGATTGGGATTGAATTATCAGCTGCTACGGGTGTCCATGACTGATCCACTCCTTTGACCTTGAATTCAGGGACGAAATTGGCTGTATTGCCAAAGAAAGGGGAGGAAATATGGAACCTGAACCTATGGGAACCAGCAGGCAGCCTGATAGGACCGGTAAATTTTATTTCCTGTGTATCGAGGGCTACCCGGTCTACCTGGATCTTTGCCATTGGCATGGCGGGCTTTACCTGCTGCGGCCTGAACCATACCATGCCTTTCATGGAAGGAAGGGAGAAGGTGCCATTCTGCAGGCGGATACCCACTGGACTGGAGCCACCGTTAAACTCATTGGAGGCAAAGCCATCGAATTTGTTGTAATAATGGTAATAGACTTCCTGCTCTTTATTACTCAGCCAGCCCTCCAGGGCTGATCTGGCCACCTGGAACAATCCTTTATTGGTGGGTATCCAGAAAAAACCGCTGCTATCTTCCATAAAGCAATGGGCTGTTGCCAGGTAATGGTTTTTATCCTGCGGCATTGCTATAAAGTGACCGTTCCTCCAGGTATAAAATCCTTGCCCATAGGTGCCGATCCAAATGGTGCCATCTGTTGCCCGATACACGTGCCGCACATAAACGCCACGCATTTCACGGTGGGGGGTAATGGTATTTCTTTGGAGATTATAAGTAAAAAGGCCGATGGTAGTACCAAGCCAGAAAGAGGTATCATTTAGCATGAACAGGCATTGGGTACGTCGGAGGGCTTTATTATCACGGTACACGAAACGCATCTCACCGTTATCAATCCTGGCCAGGCTGTTGCTTGTACAATACCAGATTGTTCCTTTGCTGTCCTGCAGGATGCTGGCCAGGTCAGTATAAGGTACCACCCAATAATTCAATGGCTGTAACCGGTTATCCATACAAAAAAGGGTATCCTTCAACAGTATCCAGATGTGTTGATCCTTATCTTTTAGCAAAGCATTGCTGCCTACATAATCCAATGGATAACGACGGAAGGCAGTGTCTTTTGAAAAGATCACGCCATTGGTTGTCAATACCTGCATGGGTTGTATTTCTACAGCGGCAGTAAAATTATTTTGAATACCCTCCTTATCCAGGAAGCTACGAACGGTAAATGGTTGTTCCCTTACGAGGTAAAAACCATTGGTCATGGTTCGAAATATATAAAGCCTGTGGCGCTGGGAATAGTAGGCTTCTGTGGACAGGGGGATGCGCAGATCGTGCAGGAGTAAACTGGAGTGCAGGTTTTGTCCATCAAAACTGAGGGCCCAAAGCTGTCGCTGGTATTGCAGAAAGGTACCTGTTGGGTTGGAGCTGAACTTCAGTTGATGGAGATCGGGCTGTTTGTCTCCTTTCAGCGCGGGCAACAGCGTCTTGAGGAAAAAGGTGGCTGCTGATCTTTTACCCGCCTCATATAGGGTGATCATTCCTGCGGGGTTTACTGTAAACAAGCTCTTCTTTATCCGGAAATGGGCTTCCCGTTCAACATCATAGGCATCTACGGGCAGAAAATGTCCTTGTTGAAAATAGCTGAGGTGCTTCCTGCTCAGGAACCAGGCATTTCCGTTGGTATCGGGGTAGAACTCATGCATGGCGTGGAGGTATTCAGGGTCTGTCAATACCTTCATGATCCTGACTGAATCTTCGGCCTTCCTGAAATAGGGGCGCAGGTCAAGGATAAAGCTGTGTTGGCTCATCAGGAAATTCTGGCCTGCGCGCAGGCCCGGCATTGGTTTTACCTGGCCTGCTGCATCTATCATATGAACGGCCTTGCTCTCATCGCTAAAGAACAGGCTGTCGGTGGAGCGGCCGTTGAGTGAATAAAGCCTGTTGAAGGTGAGGGTAGGTACATTGCCTGTATACCAGGTCCTGAACTCTCTTCCATCAAATCTTACCAGACCAAACTGGGTGGTAAACCACAAATAGCCCTGGTGGTCTTCAAAAAACCCGGTGATGTCATTGGAAGGCAATCCTTGCTCATCATCATAATGGGTGCAGTGGTGGGTATCAAAAGATGGAAGTGGCTGCTGGCGGGCTGAAAGGCGGCCAGGGCATAGCAGAAAAAGGTATAATGTGGCAAACAAGCCATGCCAGGGCAATGATCTCATAGGCACCAGGATGCATCAATAAAAATTAAGGCTTACATAAAAAGGATTGGGCTACGAAATGCCTGTTTGGCAGAATGGTTGACTGTTAACTTTTAGCGCCTGAACTGGCATTGGCATCATACAACCGGGCCAGGTCTGCCAACTGAATAATATTCTGCACGCCCAGCTTTTCAAAGATATGTGCTTTATGGGTACCAACGGTTGAGGCGTGCAAATTGAGTGATTCAGCGATGACGGATACAGAATCGCCCCGGGTAAGCCGCATGGCCACATCAAATTCCCTGTTGCTGAGTTCATCAAAAGGATTTTCTTTCTTTTTCTCCAGGGCGTCCATGGAAATGATCTGGGCCAGTGCAGGACTGATATAGCGGTTGCCTTTCAATACGGTCCAGATGGCTTTTTTGATCTCCTCTTCGGGTGATTCTTTATTGAGGAAACCTTTGACACCCATTTTTAGAAATCTCCTGCCATACCATTCTTCGGGATTCATGGTAAAGATGAGGATGTTGAGATGGGGAATGGCTGTTGACAGGTAGCTGATGAAGTCAATGGTATCGGTACCAGGGATGTTTACATCGAGAATTACGAGGTCGTAGGTATTTTTTTTAAGCAATGCCACGGCTATCTCTCCGCTTTTTGCTTCATCGATGGCGGCCGATGGAATTTCCTGGCGAATAAGAAAAGCAATGCCCACTCTGATAATCGAATGGTCGTCAATGATTAGAATTTTAGCCATGGTACTTAGGTAATGCTATACAAAAATATGTAATGCAAGAGGGTTTTTAGTGGAAATATCAGCATTTATAGGTCAAATAACAACGAAATTTATGTAGTGTTTTTTCTATTACTTCAATAAATGATGGTTATTTCTCTTAAAATTGTAGCGGTCCTAAATTGTCATTAGCTCTAAATCAAGCGTTCTAAACCTAATTTAACCGGCGATCTAAGAGTTTACCCTATAGTGTATTTTCTAAATAATAGTAGTGATCATACGATGCTGATGAAAACTGTACAAACTGCTTTACATTTGCACCTGACCGTTTGAATTGCACCCCGGCAACTGCCCTTTATCTGTTCCTTTCCTTTTACCCCTGAAAGCTTTTACAGCTCCAGGCGGGTTGGTTCACAAAAAAATAGTAGCATTCCAAAGCATTAAGTTATTCGATGAATAAACACGGCAGTGCATTGCCGATAAGTTTTTTGCACAGGCGATGAGAACAATGGGAAATCAGAAAGACTTCCGCGGGGACGGTTGGGTACGGGTGATATTTCACATCCATGGGGGATCGTTGGGAAGGTCAACTGTATACGGCCTATCTGTTGGGAGTCTTTTCTGTTCTTTTCAGCGCCTTTAAGAAGTTTTTTTAGTTGTTTGATCACTGACAAATCCAGTATTCACTTTCCGCATCCGTGCACTATGAACAACTAAATCCGTACCCTATTAATTAACTCAGGCAAGTGCATCGTGCAGCACCATTGCCACGGCCTGCAGTAAAGCAGGATCTATCTTATGGGCAACGCCAGCCTGTTCCGGCGGTATTACAGCCCGGTAATTCCTTTCTTCATCTGGTTCAAAGAATACTTCTACTTCATTTATCGATGCTTTGAAACGATGGGTATACCCCATGGGTTGCCATTGCACTTCAATATTTTTTTCTTCGCCCTTATAAGGCACAGTTATAATAATGGGATCTTCCATGGGTAGCGTAAAGATAAGGTTGTTGAGTGTAACATTGATCGCTCAGTCAACCGGCAGCTGGATGGTAAAGGTAGTCCCCTTTCCCAACTCACTGCTGGCGCTGATGGTACCACCATGTCTTTCGACAATCCTTTTGCACAAGGCTAGTCCTATACCGGTACCGCTATAGAACTGCCGGTTATTGAGGCGTTTAAAGACTACGAATACCTGGTCGGCATATTTTTGATCAAAGCCAATACCCTTGTCTTTAAAAGTAATCTGCGCATATTGTACAGGGATATGGCTTTCGCTGTCTTTACGGGGAGGCAACTCTATAAGGGAGAATTGAACATCTATTTCTGGTGGGTGATTGCTAAATTTCAGGGCATTGCTCAGGAGATTGCCAAAAAGCTGGCGGAGCTGTTGGAGATCACCTCTGATGACTGGCAATGGACTGATGGAAATGATGGCTTTCTTTTGTTCGATCATTAACTCAAAATCATTCTTTACATCCTGCAATACCTGGTTGAGGTCGACCTGGCCAAATACATTGTCTGATTTGGAAAGCCTGGAGTAGTTGAGCACATCTTTGATGAGACTGGCCATTCGCTTTGCAGACACGTTTATTTTATCATAGTAATTTTCGACGGCCGCTTCATCGTGCGCATTCGTTTTCAACAGTTCTGCGAAAGTCTGGATCTTGCGCAAGGGTTCCTGGAGATCATGGCTGGCAATATAGGCGTATTGCTCGAGCTCATGGTTGGATCTTT
The DNA here is from genome assembly GCF_003555545.1 of Paraflavitalea soli. Taxonomy (GTDB): domain Bacteria; phylum Bacteroidota; class Bacteroidia; order Chitinophagales; family Chitinophagaceae; genus Paraflavitalea; species Paraflavitalea soli. Next base: position 4,625,766 of record NZ_CP032157.1, read on the forward strand.
CCAGGTCTTCATTGGTGCGCACCAGTTCAGCCGTTCTTTCTTCGACTACTCTCTCCAATTGCTCTTTAAAAAGCTTTTCGCCATCCCTGATGATACGTTCGGTTTCCCGCTGTTGTGTAATGTCGCGTAATATTTTGGAAGCACCTATGATCCTGCCATCACGGGCTTTTACCGGCGAGATGGTAAGGGATACATCCAATATCTTACCGTTTTTGGTAATACGTTTTGTTTCGAAATGGTCTACACGCTCCCCTCTTTTAAGGCGCTCCACTATTTTGGGTTCTTCATCCTGGCGGTCGGGCGGAATAAGCATCGTAATGGAGCAGCCGATGGCTTCAGCGGCCTTGTAACCAAATATCCGCTCTGCGGCTTCATTCCAGCTGGTAATAACACCGTCGAGCGTTTTGCTGATGATGGCGTCATCCGAAGAATCTACTATAGCAGCCAGGTGGGCCATTTTTTCCTCCACTATCCTGCGCTCGGTAATATCGCTGAGCATGTTAACTGCGCCTACGAGTTTGCCCGCTGCATCAAAAACCAACTGTGGGGAAGGCATTACCCGGCGTTTACTGCCATCGGGCCGGCGGATCACTATTTCCTGTCCATGTACCGCTCTTCCCTCTTTTAAGGCAATGGCCATAGGGCATTCCTCCAGCGGCATCAGCGCGCCATCTGTGCGGTATATTTCCCAGGAACCGCACCAAAGCTCCTTGCCAGGCTCGGGTTTCCGTCCCCAAAGTTCCACAGCCGCTTCATTAAAGAATAGTATATGCCCATCTTTATCACAAGTGTAGAGGGCAATAGGCAGTTTACTGAGGAGGCTTTTATAAAAGTTATCTCCTTCCAATAGTGCATTTGTATCGATCTGACTCATACTGACTTCATCATTCATAAGAACGGCTTTGTTACCTGCGTTCTGCTTACGTGTATGATGGACATCATTTAAAATAATGTGCCAGCCTGTTTTTGAGCTCCACTATACTGGATTGTTTCTCCAGGTAATCGCTGGCGCCCAGGGCCCTGGTCTCGAGCATATCTTTTTGCTCGGAAGAGGTAGAATATATAATGACGGGTATTTCTTTTAAACGGTCTATTTTTTTGATCTCCTGCAGGCACTCTTTGCCGCTCATGCGTGGCATATTGAGGTCAAGGAATATATAATCCGGATTAAATGTTTCTTCTGTAGTGAGTTTTTGAACCGCTTCAATGCTATCACTGGCAGTAATACAAGTGATGGAAGGGTTGACACTTTCCAGCACCAGGGTAAAGATCTCCTGGTCGTCGATGTCATCATCAATCAGAAAGCAGATTTTGCCATTTTTCATCCGGTAAGTGTTGTATACAAATGGTAATCAGGGAGAACCTCCGTTAAAAGATGGAACCAAAGATAAGGCAAAAAGTTAAACACAAATAAGATCACCTGCCGCGGCCAGGGCCTTACCCATACAGCAATAGCGGTGCCATCAGCACCGCTATCGACATATATTACCAGATTTTTTTATTCGCTCCGCAGGGCCTTTACCGGGTTGGAAAGGGCAGCTTTCAATGCCTGGTAACTAACTGTTGCGATGGCTATAAAGACGGATACAAGGCCTGTAAGACCAAAGACCCACCAGCCGATATCAATACGGTAGGCAAAATGCTGCAGCCAGCTATGCATCATCCACCAGGCAAGGGGGGATGCCACCAGGAAGGCAATAAAGACCAGTTTTAAAAATCCTGTTGACAACAGGGTTACGATGGCTGCTACAGAGGCACCCAATACTTTGCGCACACCCACTTCTTTGATCCGGTTTTCGGCCATGTAGGTGGCCAGTGCAAACAGGCCCATGCAGGAGATCAGGATGGTAAGACCGGCGAAAACAGCCGCCAGTTCACCGGTACTCTGCTGGCCACGGAATTTATTGGTATGGGCCTCTTTGGTGAAGTGGTACTCAAAGGGGTAATCGGGATTGTATTTCTTAAATACCTGCCCCACTTTTTCCAGGACATCCGGTGTCTCTTTTTTCAGGCGGAAAGAGACAGCGCCAAACCAATCTTTATCGGGTCCCTGCAATACGATGGGGGCTACGGGCTGAAAAGGGGAGCCGGGAATAAAATCGCTGATCACGCCTACCACATGCCAGTCCTTGAATTCGCCTTTTATCACCATTCCCAGCGGTTGTTGCAGGCCCATCTGCTTTACGGCGGATTCGGTCAATAACATGGCGGTAGAATCGGTAGGATAGAGATTGGTATTGATATCACGGCCTGCCAATACTTTCAGGCCCATGGTTTGGGTAAAATCATCATCGCTCAGGAATTGTACAAACCTCATCCGCGTCTGCGGGTCTTTGCCTTCCCAGGTGTACCTGTCGGTATCCGCCCAGATATCGGTAACGGGTGAATTGGTACGGGTAACGGAGGTAACCAGGCCACTGCTGAGCAACTCATTTTTTATGAGTCGGTAATTTTTCGACATATTGCCTTTCACGTATACAAATGCCAGCTTATCCATGTTAATACCTACATCTCTATGCTGCACATGCAGTATTTGCCGGTAAATGATGACGGTGCAGATAATGAAAATGATAGCAAAAGTAAACTGGACAACCACCAGTACTTTACGGGGTGTAACCATCGCATGGACTGCCTTAAAAGTACCTTTCAATACTTTCACGGGTCTGAAGGCGGACAGGTAAAAGGCGGGATAACTACCGGCGAGTATACCTGTAAACACTACAAAGCCCAAGGCCGCCAGCCAGAAGCCGGTATGATGATAAGGAATAGTGATGGCAACATCTGTCAAGCTGTTGAACCATCCCAGGACCGACTGTGCGATCAGGAGTGCCAGGATGCCAGCCACCAGGGCAATGATCAGGGATTCGCTGATAAACTGAAAAACGAGGGAATGCCTGCCTGCACCGGCCACTTTACGGATGCCTACTTCTTTGGCCCGCTTTTCACTGCGGGCAGTACTCATATTCATATAATTGATGCAGGCTATCAGCAGAATAAAAGCGGCAATAATGCCAAATAAACGTACGATGTCAATACCGCCACCCACAATTTTCCCATTTTCAAAGTGGCTCCACAACTGCCATTTGGCCATGGGATGGAGGAATATTTCAGTAGTTGCCTTTGCATTCTTTTTGATCAGGTTGCCAATAAGGGCATTGGCCTTTGCTTCGGTTACGCCTGGCTTCAGCAATACATAAGTAGCAATGGAAGTGTTGGTCCAATCGTCATTTTCCCATCCTATTTCTTTCATATAACTCCAGGGCACGAGGTAATCAAACCCAAAACGGGTATTGTTGGGCAATTGCTTAAGGACACCCGTAACCGTAAAATTAATATTGCTGTCGATCCTGATGACCTTACCCATGGCCTCTTCTTTTCCGAAAAGCCGGGCGGCGGTTTTCTCTGTGAGCACAATGGAATGCGGTCTATTCAAAGCGGTATGTGGATCGCCTTTAAGCAAAGGGAGGTCGAACAGGGAGAAAAAGCCGGGATCGGTGAGGAAGCCTTGTGTTTGCAATTGTGTATCTCCCTTCTTCAGGATAAAAGCGCCTACCCATACCATTCGCACAGTTTCTTCCACCTGTGGCCAGCCAGCCTTCAACCCGGGCCCAACCGGATGGGAAGTACCACCCCACACTTCAATTTGCCCGGCAGATTTATCGCGGCTGTACACCTGGTAAATTCGATCCTTTTTAGTATGGAACTGATCAAAGCTGTATATATTCTGAATCCACAGCAACAACAGGATGGCGCCGGCCATACCTATAGCGAGGCCAATAATATTGATGGCTGAGAAGGTCTTATTGCGCAATAAGGTACGGCAGGAAGTTTTGACGTAATTGTTGATCCTGTCTCCGCTGTTCATAAAGGAATTGACCAGGCGGGTTGCCCTGGAGGGCCGCTTTTTCCAGGTAACGCGGCCTGCAACAGAGGAAGGTGTTTGACGTGTAATTTTCTGTGCTTCCTTCACGGCCATGCGCTGCACGAGGCGCTCAAAAGCTTCTTCTGCTTCTTCGTTCTCGGGTGGCTTTTCCTGTGCCCAAAGGTTCAGGAGCATTTCCACGGTATAGGTCATGTCCGGATACTTGTGCAAGAGCTGTTCCAGCTCTTTGCGTTCATCCCGGGTAGCTTCACCGGCCAGTTTGCGGGCCACCAGTGTCCATATACGATCTTGTTCTTGCATGGCTATATGGCTTTGATCGTTATCATTTTTGTTTCCCACATAACCTCCTCCATCGGTATGCCAATATACAGTTTTTTGATAACCAGCCTATTGAAAGTCTATTAAAGTGGGCTTAATGTTCGCTTTTGGTACAACCTGTCCGGTCGGCCGTACAGCCATGACACGCATTAAACAAAGTTCGCAAGAACCGGGTCTGCCCGGAATTGCCAGGAACGTAATTTTGACCAAACCGATACTGTGTACCATCATGATCGATTAGGAAAAGATGCTGGGGAAAGGCGCCTGTTGCTTCGGAGATATATCCGGTCCGGAGAAATTTCATTGGGCGGTTATAAAAAGGCAAAGATCTATGGCCTGCTTACCTGTTCTTCAGGCAAAAAGATGAAGGTAGCAAACCGGGTATTCTTTAGGGATGAAGTGGAAGCTTTACAACATGGATACCGGCCATGTGGACATTGTATGCCCGAAAAGTATAAACAATGGAAAGGACAGTTGTTGCAGAAATAAAGATGATGGTCATTGCACTTTTGAGGGTTTATTGTTCGTACCTTATGTATTCTACTCATTATTCACTGTCCGACCCTTCTTCCGCACCCATTTGTTTTAGCAATCCTCCCCCACCTTATCTGCTATGATGCTTTGCACCATCTGTGCTTATTAAAATTATGGCCCATAAACAATCTGGGAGAGTTATAGCCATACTTACACAACACTAAACGGTCTCGGTTTTTTCAAGGATTCAGCGGCAAGGTTTCCGGGGTGGCGCCTTTTTGTAAAAAGGTGTCACCTCCTTTTTTAGTGGTCTTTTTAGAGGTGACACCTTTCTTTTTTCGACGCAAACGGAAGGTGTCACCTCTTTTAAAGTATCTATTTCCATGAAATAGTAACCGGTGAACTGCGTTTTATTTCCTGTGACAGGAAGTTTCGAAATGCGGCTTCGCTGGCAAACTGTGGATCGCTGGGTTGCCATCCCGCATAAAACCGGTAAGTCACGGGCTCATTGCCGGTATTAAGGGCTACCGCATAGGTATTCTGCACATCGGTATTGGCATTGGGCGTGGTGATAAAACTATCAAACAGTTTTTTCGAGACCAGCAGGGCCATACCCAGGTTGTCTTTGTTCTCACTTTGTGCATCATAAGTATACAGCACTTCGCAGCCTGCAGTATCTATAGTTTTAGAGGCGTGGCTGTGCAGGTTTACGATACCCGTTACGAGTTTGGACCCGGCCGGCGCGCCGGTGAGGTATACATTGCTTTCATAAAAATATTGTCCGCCCCATATGCTGATCTCTTCGGCAACAGCTACCACATTGGTGCTATCCAATGGTTTCCAGGCAGGATATTGCAAGCGGAAAATAGCCCGTACCGGACCATCGGCTATTTTTTGATACACAATGCTTCCCATATTTGCACCGCCCAGGCGCACGAGGGTGTCTTTACCGCCGGCATCTTTCATCTGCAGGGCCAATGAACCTGCTCCGAGTGATTTACCCACCTTCAGCACATCCATACCCCAATCGGCCTGTGCATGGTAATTTTTTGAGGTATCTGTTCCTACTTCATCAAGGACCATGCGACTGGTGGTTTTACCCCAAATATCTTTCCCGTTGCGCACATCAAAGTACAGGCGGAAACCTACTTTATCATTTTCCCAGGCGGGTCCTTCCGTTAAAAAGGGCGGCAGGGGTTGCTTGCTGAAATCAGTAGCTGGCTGACCTGCCGGAACGGTATCGCCTGGCAGGTCATCACCAAATGTATTGTCGGCATGCTTTCTTTTGTGGCGCACATGTGCCAGCACAGCCGCTTTGATGGTGGCCGGCGCATCGGAAACTTCTATATCCAGCACCTTTTTTTCGCCGGGCTGCAAAGGCACCAGGAAAGCGATCTCATCCCAGGCTCCATCACCATCACGGTCATCGTGCTGCACCACCAATGGACGCCCCTCCTGTTTGAGGATAATGTATTTACCGGCGGGCAGGCTATCCAGCCTGGTTTCCAATACACTTCTTTTTACCACTACCAATTCATGCGGTCTTTCAATGTCTGTATTCCCGATTACCAATTGGGAGGCTTTTTTATCACTGCAGGAGGTAGCTGTAATGGCGAGGACCATTGCCCATACTGCCACGCTTTTCAAAGGGAACAATTTCATAATACTTATTTTATAGCTTGCTGTTTGGAGCACAATATAAAAGCTTTGCGCCACACGCACTTACTTGATCTATATCAAATAATTGCCAGCACTTGCCAAATAGGGTAGTTTATTACCTCACTGCCCGGCTACAATGTCCGATTCGGGGATGATCAATACATTATCGAGGCTGTGGTTTAGCATTTATTTTGTAATCTTGCACAGCACAGAACCCGTATAATAAGGCATATACAGGTACTTTGCAGTCCGGCAATTTTCCGGTTCCATTTAGCATCCTCTCCCCTTATCAAATGAACTGTTTTGCCGGGGTTTGATTTTTGTGGATCACTATCTTCCCTGCACAGGTAAGCCTTATCTTTTTCTGCATTGCCATAACTGGCAAGCGGGCAATCTATTTATTTATTAAACAATCAAAAGAAGCGCCTACAGCCGCGTATCCCGATGACCCCAAAGTTCCAGGATAAAGCATATTGGATGACAGCCTTCCGGGAAGGAAAAGGGGGAACTTTTGAACAGGTGTTCAAAGAGCACCACCGGTCATTGTGTTACCTGGCGGTGAAATATGGCCTGGATACTGAAGAAGCCGAGGATATAGTAGCAGATACTTTTACCAAACTATGGCATGGCCGGGCGCAATTCAGCGACGAAGGGCATATTAAAGGCTTTCTGCTCACGACTACCCGGAATGCCTGCGTAAACCTGGTGAAACAGAAACAACGCAGGGTTGCCTCCAATAATGAATTGTCCTACCTGCTGGCCGACAGGGAGGAGGATTTTCTGCGCAAAATGGTAGAAACGGAGTTATTGAAAAAATTATATCCTTACATAGAAAAACTGCCGAAGAAATGCCGGGCGGTATTTGAGCAGGTTTATTTTGAAGGCGCCAGTACCGAAGAGGCTGCCAACAGACTGGGCATTTCACCCCGTAATGTATTGAACCAGAAGGCAAGGGCCATCCATTTGCTGAAAGGTAAAATTCTCCTGATCGCATTCATATATTGCCTGGTACATATATATAATGGTCATTCTACAGAGAAAATAAAAAAATCAGAAAATCTTTTTGTCAAAGAGTCCTCACTCGTTGTTTATATAAATGACTCAGCAACGAGTTAACGGCTCAAAACTCAAGTTATCACCTTATTACTTATGGAAAAAGTCGAAAAAATATTATACCTGATCAATAAGTATCGGGATCTGACTTTGAGCCAGGAGGAAGATGATGAGTTGCAGCGTTGGCTTGCTGAATCAGAAGAAAATCGCTCTTTGCTTGCTGAATTAACGGATCAATCGGTTTTAGCTGACAAACTGAAGGTGTATACCCAGATAGACAGCCAGGCCGTTTGGGAGAAAACACTCCAGCAGATAGATCCTGCCAATAAAGTAATTCCGCTTTATCCTGTTCAACGGGTGTGGCGGAAATATGCTACTGCCGCAGCTGCTGCTGTTGTGGTGCTCAGCCTGTCTGTAGCTGGTTGGTTATACTTCAAACCAGCAGTGAATCAGCCAATTGTTGAAAAACAACCTGCCAGTGAATCAAAAGAAGATATCACCACAGGGCTTTCAAAAGTGACGCTGGTACTGAGCGATGGTAAAAAAGTAGTGCTTGATAATCCCGGTGATCAGCAAGTGATCACACAGGGGGATGTTACTATATCAAGGGCCAATGGGCAGATCGCTTATAAAAGCCCGAATGGCCAGGATCCTGTTGGATCAACAGTTCTTTACAATACTGTATCTACCCCCCGGGGCGGACAGTTCCAGGTTATCCTTCCGGATGGAAGTATAGTTTGGCTCAATGCGGCTTCATCATTGCGTTTTCCTATAGCCTTCGCCGGTGGAGAAAGAAACGTTTCGCTCACCGGTGAGGCTTTTTTCGAAATTGCTCACATGACAAACAAGCCTTTCAAAGTGGCTGTTGAAGATGGTAGCACCGTAGAAGTATTGGGAACGCGGTTTAATATTAATGCCTATACAGATGATGCACTGGTGAGGACCACCTTGTTGCAAGGGTCTGTAAAACTGACCACTAAAGCGGCTGCTCAACAGTTACTTACACCCGGTCAGGAAGCATTGGTTGATAAGAGTGGCAAAGTAGCAGGTGTAAAAGAGGTAGGTGTGGATATTACAAAAGCGGTTCCCTGGAGAGCTGGCTATATTAGCCTTGAAGGAGATATCAAGACAGTGATGCAGGAAATCGGACGCTGGTATAATCTCAAGATTGAATATGCCGGTAAGATCTCAACAAAGTCATTAAAAGGTCAAATTTCCCGTGGGTACCCGATAAAAGATGTGTTGAGCATATTACAAGATCAGGGCATCAAATTGAAATTCGACGAAAAAGATCAAAAGATCGTATTGATATAGTTCAAATTCAACGAGTTAATCAAAAGGTCACTTAAAATATTAGGAATAACCAGATTTCCCATTAATCATTAAGCCATCCTGTGCTGCATGCACAAAACATGCAGCAATCTTTTTTCTACTGCGAATCAAGAGCTTATATTTGCTCATGGTTCGCAGTTTTTTTTATATCCCTTTTGAAAGACCTACGCCTGGCAAAAACAGGGATGTGAAAAGTTTCCAAATAAGCGGGGAGACAGAGTAAACATAACAACAGGGTTTGGCGTGAAAAGAACCACTATTTTTTTATTAACCATTACTTGCTTGCTTTTGAGCGTCGCCGGATCAGCTCAACAGGTTCTTCCTTCCCAACAACGACTGATCACTATTTCCCGGAATAATGTACCGCTCGAAACTATCTTTTCAGCCATTGAAAGCAAAACAGTTTACCGGTTTATTTATGATCCTGCCCTACTCATTAATGCGAGAAGGGTGAGCCTGCATGTAACAAAGGCCACCATAGAGGAAGTGACTGCCATTATTTTTGCTGACCAGCCTTTTAGCTATAAGTTTACGAATGAAAGCGTGCAGCTTTTACCAAAGAGTGCCGGCACCGTTGCCCCTCCTGCAACAATCGCGATCAAAGGAAGGATCATTACCAAAACGAGCGAACCCATTCCCAGCGCTACGATCATGGCGCTCCGTAGCAGGCAGCAAACCGCTACTGGTGAGGATGGAACATTCCAGCTTGAAAACCTGTTGCCTGGTGACAGCCTTATTGTGAGCAGTGTGAGTTATGAGACCGGGGGGATCAGGCTAACCGGCAAACCCGATCTTTTGATCACCCTGGAACTACTGGCCAAGGAATTATCAGAAGTGGTAGCCACCGGCTACCAAAAACAAAAGGTGGGTGAATTCACAGGATCCTTTTCCAAAGTAAACAATGAATTGTTGAACTATAAGGTAGGCACCAATGTGCTGGACCGGCTCAATGGCATAGCCAGCGGCGTATTGTTCAATGCTAATATTCAACCCGGCGACCCTACCAATCCATCAAGCATCAGCATACGCGGCCGGAGCACCATTTTCGCCAATCCCGAACCACTGATCATCCTGGATAATTTTCCCTATACAGGTGATGTAGGTAATATTAATCCCAACGATATTGAAAGCATCACCATACTAAAGGATGCAGCCGCTGCTTCCATCTGGGGAGCGCTCGCTGCCAATGGGGTAATTGTTATTACTTCCAAAACGGGCAAATACAACCAGGACATCAAACTTTCTTTCAACACCAATGTAACGGTAGGCGAAAAACCAAACCTGTACTATGAGCCCATTATGAGCTCCAACGATTATATCGACGTAGAGCAGTTCCTGTTTAAGAACGATCATTACCTGGGGCGGGAAGCCAATCCCCAACATCCAGCTTTATCGCCCGCCGTAGAAATTATGATCCAGGAGCGGGATGGGCTGATCTCTTCTCCGAAAGCCACCAGCCTGCTGAATACTTTGCGGCAGCAGGACAGACGTAAAGATGAGGAACAATATTTATATCGCCACAGTATCAACCAGCAATATGCGCTGAGCGCCAGTGGAGGCGGCAAGCAGAACCAGTATTATTTTTCAGCCGGGTACGATAAAAACCTGAGCAGCCAGGTGGGCAACCAATACGATCGTATTACCCTGAATGCTAACAATACCTATGCCTGGTGGAAGCGGAAATTGGAACTCACTACAGGGATCATTTTTTCGGCCACCCAGGGACGTAATACTACCATTAGTTTTGGAAGTCGCTATCCCTATAACCAACTGGCAGATGCCAACGGCCAACCCATGGCGCTTTATACTACCCTGCGCAAATCCTATATTGATACTGCCGGTGGTGGCCAACTGCTGGACTGGAATTACCGGCCACTGGATGAACTACGGCTGGCGAATGATAAAACGATCGTTACCGACTACCGCATCAATGCCGGGTTGAAATATTCCATTATCCCCGGCTTGAACGCCAATATACTCTATCAATACAATAAGGGGTTTTCAGAAGAGCGGAACCTGCATAGCCGGCAATCGTTTTTCACCCGCGACCTGATTAACCAATATACACAAATCAATGGATCATCCATCACCACACCGATACCCTATGGTGATATCCTCGACAAGTATAATAACACTTACCAGGCACACAATGTACGGGTGCAGGCCGATTATACCCATCGTTGGAATGCACAACATGCCTTCAATGCTTTTGCGGGCGCAGAAGTAAGAAGCTTCGCCAATCAATTTACAAGTACTCGCATGTATGGATACGATCCGGACCGGCTCACCAGCATACCGGTCAATTATACGGCCACCTTTCCACAGTATTCCAGCCCGTCGTCGGAAGCCAGGATACCCTACCAGGACAAAACCCGCACTACTACCGACCGCTACCTCTCTTATTTTGTGAATGCCGCCTATACGCTTCACCAGCGTTATATCCTATCGGCCAGCGCCCGCAAAGATGAATCGAATATTTTTGGAGTAAAGGCCAACCAAAAGGGCGTGCCGCTCTGGAGCGCCGGCCTGAGCTGGGAGATCAGCAAGGAAGCTTTTTTTCATCAGTCCCATTGGCTTCCCTATCTGCGACTACGCCTTACACATGGTTATAATGGCAATGTAGACAGAAAGGTATCAGCCTTTACCACTGCCATCATCCAGAATCAAAATAACTGGGGTGCTACCAGCGGAGACATTATCAACCCGCCCAACCCGGCCCTGCGCTGGGAGCAGGTGCGCATGAGTAATATTGGCATTGATTTTTCCAGCCTTCACAATACCATCGGTGGCAGTATTGAATATTATTCCCGCAAAGCCGAAGACCTGATCGGCAATAGTCCGCTTGACCCAACTACCGGCAATCCGCTTTTTCGGGGTAATACGGCCAATATGAAGGGGCATGGCATTGACATAACCCTCCAAACACAAAACATCAACAAAAAAGACTGGAAGTGGATGAGCACTATCCTCTTTAGCCATACGGTGGATGAAATAACAGAATACAAAGTTCAGCAAAACGTTATAGGTGTTTACCTGATTTCAGATCTTCTTAACCCGTTGAAAGGAAAGCCCGTATATGCCGTGTATAGTTTACAATGGATGGGGCTTGATACACTGGGCGATCCGCAGGGATGGCTAGGCGATAAAAAGAGCAAAGATTATGGTGCCATCCGCAATTCTTCCGATTTCAACAACCTGCTATACAACGGTCCAGCCAATCCCACCTTCTTTGGCAGTGTACGTAATACCATTAATTGGAAGCAACTCCAACTTTCCTTTAATATTACCTGGAAGGCCGGTTATTATTTCAGGAGGACATCCATTAATTACAATGAGCTATTCAATTCAAGCGCCAGCGGTCATACTGATTTTAGCTTGCGCTGGCAAAAGCCAGGTGACGAAAACAACACTTATGTTCCCTCCATGCAATATCCCAATAATATTTTACGCGATCTTTTTTACCAATATTCCAGTATCCTGGTGGAAAAGGGAGATCATGTACGCCTGCAGGATATCAGGTTGAGCTATAATTGCAGTCAACAAATGCTCCAAAGGCTTCCCATCCAGGATTTACAATTCTATCTATATGCCAATAACATCGGCATCTTGTGGAGGGCGAATCATCAGGATATTGATCCGGATAATATTGGCGGTTACCCTGCGCCACGCACCATTGCTGCTGGCATCAAAATAGATTTCAAATAACGGTTATGAATAGTATACAAAAGCTTTACCGGGTTCTTTGTATTGCTGCCCTGGCAATGGCCATCAGTTGCCATAAAAAAGAGTTCCTGGAAGCCAAACCCGATAGTGACCTGTTTGTACCTACAACTTTGGAAGATTGCCAGGCCCTGCTGGACAATGAGGACATTATGAATGAAACCCCGGTGCTGGGTGAACTCTCGGCCGACAATTTCTACTTACCTTATGCCTTCTGGCGTGGCCTGAATACCAAAGAAAAAAATGCTTATAGGTGGCTGCCTGCTACTTTTGATGGTTTAACAGGTGATATCAGCGACTGGAACGCTCCTTATAAACAGGTATTTTATGCCAATGTAATACTGGAGGCCCTGAGTCACCTACCCATCACAGCTGCTAATGAAGGTAACTGGAGGGCTATTAAGGGCGCGGCGCTTTTTGCCCGGGCCCATGCTTTTTACCAGGTAGCGCAGGTCTTTGCCCCCGTCTATAACCCCAATAGCCCTGGCGAAAAACTGGGTATTCCCTTGCGGCTTACACCAGGCGTAGATGAAAAATCTGTGCGCTCTTCTGTACACCAAACCTATAGCAGGATCCTTACAGATCTGCTGGAAGCCGGCAGTCTGTTGCCCGCAGAAATTCCTTTCAATAACCGCAACAGATCATCCAGGCCAGCTGCCTTTGCGTTGCTGGCCAGGACTTACCTGAGCATGGACAATTATCCCCGTGCCAAGGTGTATGCAGACAGTTGTTTGCTATTGCACAATACCCTCATCAGGTATGATACCCTGAATACACAGATAAATAATCCCTTCAATAAATTCAATATAGAGACCATTTACCAAAGCAGGTTTGTGACCACCAATGTGTTGCGGGGTATTACCGTAAGCAATTGTATTGTGGATACCAACCTGTATCGCTCCTATGCGGCCAATGACCTGCGCAGTGTTATTTTTTACCGCATCCATAGTTCCGGCAATATTAATCCCAAGATCGGTTATACCGGCATCAATCAATTGTTTACCGGCCTGGCTACCGATGAAGTATACCTTATACGGGCAGAATGCCTGGCGCGCATGGGCCATGTACAGGAAGCTATGGATGATCTGAATGCCCTGCTGAAGAACCGGTGGAGGGCCAATAGCTTTGTACCCTTTGCTGCCGCTACTGCGGATATCGCCTTGCAGAAAATTATGGAGGAGAGAAGAAAAGAACTGCCTTTTCGCGGCCTGCGCTGGACGGACCTGCGGCGGCTCAATAAAAATGGGGCCAATATCACCTTGAAGCGTATGCTCGATAACCCTTATCAACTGGCTCCCGGCGATCTGCGCTATACTTTATTATTCCCACCAGATGTGATGAATCTGAGCAATATGGAGCAAAATCCGCGGTAAAAAAACGCTATTCAATGTATTGGGATACCCCCATAAAAAAAGGTCCCGCCAGAGGCGGGACCGCACTAATCAAATACCATTAACCATTAAACCTTATCCTATGAAAACATGAATTTAGAACATTTTTTGATAAGGGGAAAATTTACGTATCAACAATTTGGCTAACAACTGTTTACAACCTACATTATCGATTGATTAACATTTTGTTAGTTGCTAAACCGTTTTTTTTAGCGGTACATCAAAAAAACGCCAAAACCATTGATTTTCCGTATTTACACAGGTGATCCGGTGTTTTCAATAAGATTGTTACAGTGGTAATAATTGTTATATAAACGTTTTATTTTGAAGCCCGGCTGCTGTGCATATCGATCCAGATACCCATCCTGCAGGCTGCAAATACATTGGGTTGCCCCACAGGATGATAGTAGGTACAAATGATGGTATCAGGATCGCAATCATAATCCAATCCAAAAACTCCCTGCGCCTCATACACTCCATTATTCAAATGGTATTGCTGAGCAGTCTGACAGGTTAAACAATCTGGCCTTGTAGCAAAGGCGCTGGTAAGGGCGGCGACCAGGGCCAGCCCCATGAGCGAAAATTTCATCTTCTTCATAAATGGTTTTTTTAATTATTGCCTACTCTTTTGTACAGGTTTTCGGCTTCGCCTGAAAACGTTAAACTCTCAGCACATTGGTTCTGATTATGAAATTTTCAGCTTCTCTTTTCTTTTGAGGATCATACCTGCCAGCGCTACCCCTACGAAGAAGAGGTTGAATACTAAATGCTGGGGCCATGACAGGTTTTCTATTACGCCGCCGCAGGAACAAGGAATTCTGCCAAATGTCTTTAGCAATACCAGCAATGTATATAGTGTGAACAATAGCATTAGTACCAGTGACGCGCGGAAACCGATGAGTTGTGTTTTATCAAACATTAAAAAACCTGAAATAATGATCTCTACGGCGGGGAGCGTCCAGACGAGTATGGGTGTCATCCAGTTGGGCAAAGGCTGGTTGTTCATTTGCCCCGTAAAAGTTTTGAAGTCGAGCCACTTGCTTACACCCGTGTACACAAAAAGCAGGATCAACAAGGACGATAGTATCTCAATTACAATCTTTCGTTTCATATTGATTAGAGGGATAGATAACAAAGCCTTACTACGGTTAAGCCGGACATACGAACACAATGCCCTATGGACATGGTAATCCCATAGACGCGATCGTTCCGGATATCAGATCATTAGATTAAATAGCAAAAATCATTGGTGATTTATACCAATCGTCAGGGTTGATAAGGTAAATGGTGGGAAAAATAAACTGGTAAAAATGAAAGAATGCCTTAAAACAAATGTAAATAAAAACGCCACAGATAATTGTAAAGCCTTCATAATCATTTAAACAATAAATGACTTCTGTCAAGTGCAAACAGCTGTTAGCGCCTGACAAGTGAAAGGGAGTTGAAAGATAGGAGATGGTTGTAACGCATGAAAGTAGGAAAGGATGAGACGGGGGAAGAGAGCAAAGCCTGGGGGATTATCAGTTGGAAAAGATCTTATAACTTACTTGTGGGAACTAAACTGCGATGAAGGATTAATGATTATTAAAGATAATGTACAAGTACTTTGAAAACCAAATTTTTGTATGCAACGATTTTGCAAATCAACAGGTGTGAATCGATTTTGAAGGATTGGCTGGCATCACCCCCTGCATAGCCTGCAGGTAGTTGCGCGCATGGTTGTATGCGCAGACCGGCAGGCCTGGAACAGCCGCGCCTGCAGTGACCATTAATTTACACAGAAGGATTTCGTATAACCTTGTGCTGTAACAGTTAATAATAATTATCTTCGCCGATTTTAAAGGACATATAAGCGATTATTGAATGGCACTACTTGACAAGCAACTAAGAGTTAAAACATCCACTATTCCCGGAGCAGGTAAAGGACTTTTCACGCAAAAACCTATCGCGAAAGGAACTCGTATTGTTGAATACAAAGGGAAAGCTTCCACATGGAAAGATGTGAACCATGATGAAGGCAACAACGGCTATATCTATTATGTAAGCCGCAACTTTGTACTGGATGCACAACACGACAAAACAGCACTGGCACGCTATGCCAATGATGCCCGCGGCATTGGCCGGGTAAAAGGCATCACCAACAACTGCACCTATGTGACTGAAGGCAACCGGGTATTTATTGAAGCTGCCAGGGACATTCCTGCCGGCGGAGAAATACTGGTGAGCTATGGCCCTGAATACTGGCAGGTAATTAAACATAACATGAAGGTTGACGCGGATGCTGAAAAAGAGCGACTGAAAAAGGCGAAACGTGCAAAAGCAGGCAAAACCACTCCCACCAAAACGAAGGCTAAAAAGAAAACCACCAGCCGCACTACCAGGAGGTCTACATCGCTTGCTAACGCCTGAGCCATCGCTGAAACTGCCACCCACCACTTAATGAATTATGGAAGATTATATCATTAATGTTGGCCAGATCGAAGACCTGCAAATGATCAATGATATTGCCGGACTGGACACTATTTTCCAGCGCGCCAAAAGGATCCTTGTTGGCGGCGGTATAGTTGCACTGGAAAGGCAACAGCGGGGAGGACAGGCAGACAGGTTTGAATCATTCTCCACCCTGGAAGACCTGGAAGTGTATCGAAAAAACGTATACAAGTACCTCTCTGTATGATCACCAACGAAGTCATAGCACTGGCGCAGGAGCTTTGGGACTACCACCATATGCAGCATGAACCCCAAAAGGCTGATTGCATTTTTGCCTTGGGCAGTCATGACCTGCGGGTGGCCAACAGGGCTGCCGAACTTTACCTGCAAGGATGGGCGCCCCTGCTCATCTTCTCCGGCGGCCTCGGCAATCTTACGAAGTCTATCTGGACGGAAACAGAGGCCGACCAGTTTGCCGCTATTGCCATAGAAATGGGGGTTCCTGCCGATGCGATTCTGGTAGAAAATGAATCGACCAATACGGGTGAGAATATCTTATTTACGCAGGAATTGCTGCAGGAGCGCGGATTGGATCCCCAATCTTTTATTGTGGTACAGAAACCCTATATGGAACGCAGGAGTTATGCCACCTTTAAAAAGCACTGGCCTGATAAGCAACTGCTGGTAACCTCCCCTCAAATATCCTTCAAGGACTACCCTACTGATGATATCCCTCTCGAAAGAGTGATCCATGTAATGGTGGGCGACCTGCAACGCATTAAAATATATCCTGCCAAAGGATTCCAGATCTACCAGGAAATACCCGACAACATTTGGAAAGCCTATGAGCGCCTGGTAGAACTGGGATTTGACAAGCACCTGGCCAGGTAAATTACGCTACAACAAGGGCAGTTTTGGCCTATAGGATGACTTTGGCAATCCTTATCTTTAGGAACCAAACTTATTCGCATGAGACACCTGTGCCTTTCCTTTTTCTTTGGTGCTATTTATTGCTTTTCATTTGCCCAGGAAACCCAAAAACCTCCCTTGCATGGTAAACACTGGATGGCTATCACAGGCAAACCGCTGGCTGCCACAGCCGGCAGCATGATCTTCCAACGGGGTGGTAATGCAGTTGACGCAGCCTGCGCTATGCTGGCTGCCACCTGTACCATGTGGGATGTATTAAGCTGGGGTGGCGAAACACAGGCACTGATCTATAATCCCAAAACAAAGAAAGTGATTGCCCTGAATGCCATGGGCGTAGCCCCCACCGGCGCTACCGCTGCATTCTTCAAAAGCAAAGGCTACAACTTTCCTCCTGAATATGGTCCGTTGGCCGCTACTACGCCTGGTACACCGGGCGGCATTTGTTACATGCTGGCGGCTTATGGCACCATGAGCCTGAAAGAGGTGTTGGCGCCGGCCATGCAGTTGGCAGCCGGCTATCCGATTGAAGCACAAACAGCGAATAGTATTGAAAGAGGTAAAGCACGCATCAAAGAATGGCCTTATAGTAAAGCCGTTTTTCTAACGCATGCTGGCGAAAACAGGGAGGCGCCGGAAGCCGGAGAAATATTTGTACAAAAGGACCTGCTGGCGACTTTACAAAAAATGGTGGATGCGGAGCAGGCCGCTCTGAAACAAAAGAAAAGCAGGCAGGAAGCCATCATGGCGGCTTATGACCGTTTCTACAAAGGAGATATCGCCAAAGAATTTGTAAGGGGCAGCCAGGAACAGGGAGGATTGATCACCCTGGAAGATCTGGCGCGGTGGAAACCGCTGTGGGAAGAGCCATTGCAAACAAGTTATAAAGGCATCGACGTATACAAGCTGCAGCAATGGACACAAGGGCCGATGTTGTTGCAAAGCCTGAACATACTGGAGAATTTTGATCTGAAGAGCATGGGATACAACAGTACCCAATACATCCATACCTTGTATCAGGCGATGAACCTGGCTTTTGCCGACCGGGATTTTTATTACGGCGATCCGTACAAAGCACCGGAAGAACCCATCAAAGGACTACTCAGCAAAGCCTATGCAAAAGAGCGCGCTAAGCTGATCAACCCCACTGCCAATAATGATAAAGCTGGCCCGGGAGATCCCTATCCCTTCGAAGGAAAAACAAATCCCTATATCGAATTGCTGAAACAAAGGGGCTTTCCCATCGATACCAATAGCAGCCGCAACTTTTTGCCGGCACATGATACAAGAACAGGCATGCCAACACCTGGTAGTGTACCTGCTAGTGATGTAGCAGCAGCCACTCCTCCACAGGAGGCTGTTGATGCAGACTACCTGGACCGCCTGTGGCGGGGCACTACTTCCGTAGAGGCTGCCGATGAACAGGGCTGGGTAGTGTCTATTACGCCCAGCGGAGGCTGGCTGCCAGCCTGTATTGCCGGAAAAACGGGTGTAGGCATGAGCCAGCGTATGCAAAGTTTTGTACTGGACGCCGACCTGAATCCTTTCAACGTAGTGCAACCGGGACAAAGACCCAGGGTCACACTCACTCCTTCCATAGCGCTGAAAGATGGTAAACCTTTTTTATCATTTGCTGTACAGGGAGGAGATACACAGGATCAAAACCTGCTGCAGTGTTTCCTCAATGTGGTAGAGTTTGGTATGACTGCCCAACAGGCATCGGAAGCAGCCAATATCAACAGCAATCAACTCTGGTTATCCCTGGGCGGTACCAAAACAGCAGACCGGCAACCTAAGCCGGGCCACCTGCTGCTCCATGACTCCACGCCGGCAGCAACACGCGAAGCACTCCGCAAAATGGGCTATACGCTCACCTTCGATGACCGTACCAGCGGCCCTATCAACCTGATCTTCTTCGATTGGAAGCATAGCAGTTTCTGGGGAGGAAGCAGTAATCATGGAGAGGATTATGGAATAGGATGGTAAATGACCAAAATAGTCTGTCTAAGAAGACTTAAGTGAAGATTTTTTTCGCGCTATATTCGAATTACAACCAACTCTAACCCGCCATGTTGAACAAACTATACTGCTTACCCCTGGGCCTATATTGATACCAGCAGCAATAAGGAGTGGCAGGCTACGTTAAAGTTTTAATAGGCTATTCCAACTCAATAACCCCTTGACAACTCAATAGGATCAATCAATGACTGTTGGTTCAGAAAGCGTTGGAGATTATTAATAAATTGTTGGGCTATACCTATAAGCTCATCGGATTTTCCGCCGCCCGTGTGTTGGGTAAGTATCACATGCTCCATCTGCCACAAAGGGCTATCGGCAGGTAGCGGCTCTTCCTCCGTCACATCCAGCACCGCACCCGCTAGTTTGCCGGCACGCAAGGCGGCGATGAGCGCTTGTTCATCCGTCGTTTCCCCCCTACCCACACTGGCATATACAGCCTGCGGCGGCAGCGCTTCCAGCATATCGGCTGTTACAAATTGATCCGCACTGCCAGGCAGGGTATTGATCACCAGGGTGGTTTGCGGAAGGGCTTTCATCAACTCTTCCCTTGAATGTATTTCAGCCGAAGGATTGGTACGGGCCATCATCATCACCGGGCAGCCAAAGCCCAGCAACATTTCCTTTACACGCTTACCAATGGCGCCGGCTCCCAATACAATCGCCTGCTGATCGCCCAACAGCCGTAGCGAGGTCCTGAGTTTTTCGCCCTGCCAGTCCTTCTTTAACTGCAGCCTGGTAAGCTCGTGTATACCCCGATAAAAAGCCAGCACACCGCCCACGATGGTCTCGGCACAGGGGCGGGCAAAGAAGTCGCCCATATTGGCCGTAGGCACCGGAGCCGACATGCCTTCATATTCACTAAAACCAGCAGAAGAGAGCTGCCAGAATTTAAGCTGTTGAGGTAAGTTACTAAACCAGTCGCGGGGCGGATTGCCCAGTATAAAATCTGCCTGCCTGAACGCCTGCTGATATTCATCCGGCTTGAGTGCCGTACGAAATACAGGTTGTATACCTTCCGGAAGATGGGCTGCCAGGTATCGGTTTGCATTGTCATTCAATTGCCTGTATACAAAAGCTATCATAGTTGCATCTGTTTTATTGGCCCCTCAGTTACACCAATTAATATGCCAGCACCGAATATACAACCTGTGCGCCAACAGGCAGCATCTAAATAAACCTGTTTCTTTTGGTAAAAGTTGGTTTTGCTGCATCTTAAAGAGAACCCTTTCACCTTCAACTTAGGCCATGAGAGTCATCACATTATTGTTTATTCTATTGACCCTGTATGGTTGTCATCGCAGTACCCCGTATCCATACGCCCTGACGCACTTTTCCGAAAAGACACAACCATACCTGCTTCGCATTGTCAATACAGGTTTTATTGGAGAAAAGAACTACGAATGCATCGGGATATTAGACAGTCTTTTGACCGATACCCAGGTATTAGACCTCACACGTTGTGAAATTCCCCTACTCCGTTCTGTGGCATTGAACATCGTTACAAACCGTACCTCCATTGATCACTATGAGGTGCTCATGGATCACCTGAATGATACTGCCCGTGTAAACTGGTTTTTCCAGTGCGCCAGTTTTGAATGGACCTATGTAAGCGATTATATGCTTATCAACTACGAATGGAAATCGAAAGATAGCAGGGACAAAACACTACGCAAAGTATTAAAAGATCACAATTACCTTGAGCAGGCGTATTTAAAACTCGGTGAAGTTAAACAGGACACCACCTACTACAACATTATTAAGACCATGGCCCAAAGGGATATCCGGATGCGGGCAAAATCCCATGCCCTATATGCGCTGGCCGCTTATAAAAATCCTGCAGACACAGCTTTTTTGCTGGACGTACTAACAAGCGAAAGCTATTACCTGGATGAAGCTTGGTTTACATTGGTGAAAGATTATCCCATAGCCTCCTATCAACCAATCCTTGCACATTACCTCAGGACATTCTACAGGCGTATCTGCGACAAAGATTTGGCCCTTTATGACAATTCGGTAGAAATGTATTTCAATGCCATTGCAGGCTATAAAAACAAAGAAAGTGCTGCCTTGCTGACCAAAATATTCTTTCGAAGCCCCATAGTTCCCTGTACCGAGGATACAGCTACCTATCGATCTTACCTCTACCGGGCAATTGTAAAAAATGATTGTCCCCTTTATTCGAAAATGACAAAAATTGCGCGCCCTTACCTGGAGGAACGGGAGAAACTGTACACCGGATTATCAGTTGACTCCATTTCAGTACAGGCCGACGGACCTGTTGTCTTCCGATGGTAATGATGCGTTCTTATATCCTTTGCGTTTCTGATTCTGCACTGCCATTGCTCCGTTTGCGCGTCTCAAAGGTTTTGCCGAAGTTCCAGGTAAAGTTAATACCTACCACGCGTGTATCACCCTGGTTGCGGTAATTGCCCTTGGCATTATGCAGGTTATTGATCTTACCATAATTGAGGCGGGTAAAGAAAATATCCTGTATGCTCAGTTTCACCGACCCTTTACCTTTGAGGACCTTCTTCTGTATCGCTCCGCTCAGCGTCCAGAAATCGCCCAATACAAATTGGGTAGTGATGAAATCGCTCCGGAACAGCCCCAGCAGTTCCGCAGTCCATCCCTTGCCCAGACGAAACTGGCTGTTGAAATTGGTAATGAAATTAATGCCGCTCGTATCGAGTTTATTATTGTACAGATCGGCCTTGAAACTGACATGCTGGGCCAGGCCAAACCAATTGATCGTAACCCAGGGTGCCGGTTCAATTGAAGCATTTACAGAAAGAGACAGGTACTGGCTTTTGCCCACATTGGCCGGGCGGCTGTAATACTGATGCCCCTGCAATTCAATCGTCTCATTAATGTCGCCATCATAATACTCATAACCCAGTTTGGTAGTGATCTTGTTATCGTAAATATGCGAAACCTCTATTTCATGGGCAATGGTGGGTTGCAGGAAAGGATTGCCTACATAGAAAGTGAATTTATCAAGCGGTGATATAAAGGGATTGAGGTTGCCGAAATTAGGCCGCTGGATACGTTTGCCATAGGAAAATACCAACTGATGTTTAGCTGCAGAATCCAGTTTATAGGAAAGATAAAAAGTAGGGAACAGGTTCACATAGTCCCTTTTGAAAGCCGAGTCCGGCTTCATCACATTACCCAATTGATGCCCACGCATAATCGTATTCTCTCCACGCAGGCCTGCCTGCACAGAAATACGGCCCCATTCCTTACTAAAATTTAAATAGGCAGCATTAATGTTTTCGCGGTAAGTAAAATGATTCGTTTTATCATAATCCGGCCTGGTAGTACCTCCCACTGTAACATCATAGACAGCAATATTATTGGTTTCAATCAGACTTCCTTTTACACCAGCTTCTGCTTTGATACCGTTGGATAAAGGATGGGAATAATCGGCCTTAAAAGAGTAGATATTGATATAAGAAGGGAGCTTGCCTGTCAGATCATCTTTTCCTTTTACGGTATTATCTGCCCGGTAACTGGCATTTCTATAAAATTGGTCTGCATTCGATTCATTGTAAATATAATCCAGGTCAACACCCAGCTCCCGGCCCGTTTGCTTGTATTTATGCCGAAAGTTGAGCCCCGCACTTCCCCGGCCGAAAGTGCGTTTGTCCATATTATCGGCTGTAATGAGGGAGTCAAGTTCATTCCTGCCATCGTACAGGTAACTGTTATTATCTATCGCGCTCTCCCCTTTCCGGGTAGTACCATTCACCATCAATCCGATCGAATTGGCCTTATCCATCGAATAATCAACCCCCAGCCTTAGTGACCCTGAGCGGTCCTGCCTTTTTATCCAGGTGTTTTGTGAGAACAAAGAATGCGGACTGCCGTCATCGTTTACATACCGGCGCTGGATCAGCAGATCACTGAAATTCTCACTGTAATTGTAGCCAACATTGGCAAAGTAATTAAAAGCGTTGTTGCGGAAGTTGAGATTGAGGCTATTATTGCTTTTCGGATAAGCACCTTGCATATATCCCGGCGCAATATTGCCATTGAACCCTTTCTGCTTCAGCTTTTTCGTCTTAATGTTAATAACCCCCGCATTTCCGGCAGCATCGTATTTAGCAGGAGGATTCGTCATGATCTCAATGGATTCCAGCGTACCGGAAGGCAATGAGCGCAGGTAGGAAGCCAGGTCTGCCCCGGATAAGTAGGTAGGCTTGTCATCGATAAAGATCACTACACCCGATTTACCATTCATACTTACATTACCATCCTGGTCAACCAATATACCCGGTGATTTGTCCAACACTTCCAGGGCGTTGGTGCCTGCATTGGAGATGAGCGCATCCACATTAACAACCGTCCGATCTATTTTTCGTTCTACAAATGGTTTACGGGCTGTAACGGTAACAGCATTGAGCTGGCCTGCATCGGCCACAGACAATTCAATGAGCGGCAGGTTCCTGACCTCACCTTCCGCTGCAACATTGATCGCTTCGCCGGAATAAGGCGCAAAGCCAACGGCCGTGATGGTAATACGGTAGGAGCCGGGCTTCAGGTTGTCAAATACAAAAGAGCCATTGTCTGTGGTGACCGCTACTTTAACGAGGACTGAATCTGTGGCTTTCACGAGGTTGATGGTCGCAGCCACCACGGGCTTTTTATTTTTATCCTGTACTACGCCGTTAATGGAGGTCTTGCTTTGTGCCAGTAAACAAAAAGGTACAATTGCCATGCTGAAAACCAGCAGGAGGCCATAACATTTTTTCATGTATATGCAGTTTTATACCAGGCAGGCACGAAATGGTGCCCGTATGCTGGTAACTATAATAATATGAGGGTGGAAGAACCTGAGAAGACAACCGAGTCATCCCGCTGTTTTATTTCCCGGCGACGTTCCAGATCATACGGGTGCTATAACGAGGCAGGGATGAATCGGTTGCAAAATACTTTATCCTGGTAATTATTGATTTCCGTTGGTCACAATTCTACCTGTCAATTACGACTGTGCTGCTGGTAGTACCTCCCTGCTTCGTATATTGATAAGTATCTGAAGGATGTACTACATACTTTTCAAGGAACTGGCGCCGCAGGGATTCAGGTTGTGCCTGGTTATTCACCACAAACTCATGTTGGTTGATCCTGAACGACAGAGGGTTTGTCTGGGTAACGATACCAGCGCTCACGATATCATCAACAATATCGTCTACCACCGTTCTATCTTTTTTCTTCAGCTCCAGGCGCCCATTCAACTTTCCTGTTGTATCCAATCTGATGGGCTCCCTGTTCAACAAGCTTTTTTCCTTATCCAGTTTGAAAAGCCCTTTTTGCAGTTCAACCTGGTTATCCGCCAGCAGCTTGTTTTGAGCTGACAACCGCCTGGTTGATGCTGCATTTTCCTGCACACGCGCACCGTAAGCTTCCTCGGCCTGTCCCTGCATTCCCCGGAAAATATCCTGGATAAGATCCTTGTATTCCGGCAATTTTTCATCCGGCACTTGCACACCATCGATCATAAGACCTGTAGCCAGGTTTTTGTTGATGGTGATCTTATATTGCTTACCACCCAGATCATGCGTAATCGTCCCTGTCATCACGGAGTTGCCCTTGCGTAATGCCGGCATGGTATCACTGGCAGCAACTGCTGAGGAAGGGGTATCATAAGGTTGATAAGTTGCTGTATAAGGTTTGTAAGCTACAGGATTGGCCCGGTAGGTTTGATCATAGCTCTTGTTGCCGCTTTGGTCTTTACTTTGATCCATGGCAGGCACTTTGTCCGAAGGCTGATGTTTAACCCTACCTTTCGCCTTCGTATTTGCAGGATTGGTCCCTTCCTGCTTTTGTGTAGCCAGTTCTTGCTTTACAGGTTCCTTTTTAGGAGCGGGCTGCGCAAATACCATGGTCAATATACCTATAAGGCTGAAGCAGAGTACCAGGAAAGAGCGCTCTGCAGTATTCAATGTCTTATTGCTGTTGTCAATAATGCGCTTAACCCGGTTGAGGAGTTGATTTTTTTTGCCTGGGAAAGCCATGGCATAGGATGTAGTATTTTCCAGCTGGTATTCCTGAAAGGATACCAGTGCGTGGATGTAGCCTGTTTTACTTTGGGTAACTGCTATGGCCATGTCATCACAACAATGTTCCCGTTCTTCCCGCAACAAGGATGATAACCACAATACAGCAGGGTTGAAGAAAAAGAGTATTTCTGCAAAGCTCTGCACGAGGTTCACCACAAAATCACGCCGGCGGATATGAGCCAGTTCATGCAGCAGGATGGCTTCTACCTGTTCAGCTGGCAGATTGGCAATGAGCCCCACGGGCACCAATATGAAGGGCTTCAGCAACCCGGCTACCAGTGGCACTTTTACCAGTCCTGACTCCAGGAGACGCACAGGCACTTTTACCCCCAACATAGCAGCCAGTTCGCTCATTCTATTGGTCCAGTATTCACCGGGAGACTGAACCTTGTGCTGTTTGATGCGCTGTATATATACGAGGCCGCTCATAAGTTTAACCGCTTTGGCCATGAATATCAAGAACCAAACGGCCACCAATAAAGAAGCATGCTGATTGAAATACCCGGTAAACCGGGCGATGTACCCTTCTTCCTGGTAAATTTCTACGGTCGGATTTTGCGGCAAAGAAAGCTGGTTGCTCCCCTCCTGTTTTGCCTGTACCGCAACCAGGTTGGCCATGGTATGGCCGGAAGCAGGGAGGTTGAACTCCCGCACAAAGGTAAATGCCACTACTCCCATGAATACAAAGAAAAGTCCTGCCAGCATATTGTACCGGAATGCGGCCGTATGCTTTCGGGTAAATAATACCAGGATACCAGCCAGGGCGGCCAGGATCAGCCCCTGCCAAAGAGAATGGATCAAAGTCCAGCAGATAGCCCGGATGGTGCTGTCGGACAGCCATTGGTTCATGAATAGTAGTTGCATATAAGTACGTTTAATAAGGTTATTTCTTATCGTTCTCCATTTTGCTGAGCAGGTCCTTGATGGCCTGGAGTTCTTTTGCGGAAGTTTTTTTATTACCCAGCAATTGCATCAGGAGGCTGGAAGCGGAGCCATTGTACATGGACTCCACAAAGCGGTCGAGCAGGAATCCTTTGGTCTTTTGTTCTTCCAGTGCAGGGCTGTACACGTGCTTCATGCTGCTTTCATCGCGGTTGAGCATTTCTTTTTCTACCATGATCTGCATGAGCTTGAGGGTAGAAGTATATTGTACAACTCTTTTTTGTTCATTGAGCTGGTCATTTACAAAACGCACCGTAGAAGGGCCATGCTGCCACAGCACCTGGAGTATCTCCAACTCTGATTTGGTAGGTTCGGCCTGCTTATGGGAATGGTTCTCTGCTTTCATGAACTAAAGGTAGGAAATATTTCGTACGAATGAAGGATTACCTTATATATTTTTTAAAAATATAGTGACATGCTCCTGACATAGGGCTGTCACTACCCCTCATTTTCTTTGTGGTATTAAAACAACAAACTATGTCACTCATTCAATCATTACTGAAGGAACTGAACCAGGAAGCTGAAACAACCCGTAAAATGCTGGCCCGTGTACCGGACAACAAATACGACTGGCAGCCCCATGAAAAAAGCATGACGATACGCCGGCTGGCTACCCATATCGCTGAATTGCCTGGCTGGGTGAGCATGACGCTGAACACCAGCGAGCTGGATTTTTCGAACAACCCTTATTCAGTACCCACTATTAATAATACAAAGGACCTTATGGCCTATTATGAAGAACGCCTGCAGGATGGCCGCGGCACGCTGGAAAAAGCCACGGATAAGGACCTGGAAGGAGACTGGACTTTGCGCAATGGCGATCAGGTGTATAGTGTAAGAAGCAAAACAGATGTACTACGCATGTCCTACAACCAAACGGTTCATCACCGTGCACAACTGGGTGTGTACCTCCGCCTGCTTGATGTTCCGATCCCCGGTAGTTATGGACCCAGTGCAGACGAAATGAATTTTTGATCAAATAGCTGATCGAAGGGATACCCAACATTTAGATGGCATCCCTTCGCTCATTCTTATAATATCTCATTGACGCTTTGAGGTTTACTACAATCAGCGAGTGGATGCCAGGATATAGGTCTAAAAAAACGTACCGGAATCCAGGTAACCGGGCAAACTATAAATGAGTTTTTTACGTTTGTACCAGTATCCAGCATCTTAACCCTCATTTATGAAGAACCATTTACTCCCTGCTTTTATATTGGGCATACTTTTTTTAGGCCTCCAGCCTGATCTATCCGCTAATGAATTGTTTCCTGTACCGCTTACACAAAGGGTGAACAATTCCATCCTGATCGCCGAAGGAAAGGTGATCGCTCAAACCAGTTACCAGGAGCCTGGCAATGCCAAAGGCAATATTTACACTTCCAACCTCATACAGGTATACCGGACATTCAAAGGCCAATTACAAGGTGAGCAAATAGAGATCATTACTGAAGGAGGAACTGTGGGCAGGTTGAAACAGGTCCATTCTTCCACCTTGACCTTGTCCATTGGAGAAACGGGCGTTTTCTTTTGTATGACGCCCCGGACAGGGATATCCGGTCGAAGGGCCCTGAATGGTAATACTTATATGGTATATAGCAGCCTGCAAGGATTTATTGCCTATGATGACAAAACCAATTCGGCAGCAGATCCTTTTACCAGGTATAACAGGATCACCGAGGCCGGCCAGACCATCAGGCAGCTGACTGGTTATGAAAAACAGATCAGCACACTTCCTGCTGCCACCACCCATAAGGAAGTGGAGACCATGGGCACCCTGGCCACTCCGGTCATTACCAGCTGCTCGCCGCTCTCCATACCAGCGGGCACCGATGCTGTACTGACCATTACGGGCAGCAATTTTGGTATTGCACAGGGCACGGGATTTGTGGAGTTCAGAAGTGCCAATAGCTCCAATCCTGCAGTACTTGTACAACCCTTACCTACCGACTATGTTTCCTGGACAGATACTGAAATAAAAGTGAAGGTTCCATCAACAACCATTACTGGCCCCTCTGCCGGCACCGGAACAATAAAAGTTACCAATAGCGACCCGGCTTCAGCTACAAGCACTGATGTTGTAACCATTCCCTATGCCTATTCGAATATTCCCGACGGAACTTTGCCGGCAACAACCTCTGAGATCCCTACGCACGTTGACCTTGAAGGCACAGGCGGTTATACCTTTCAAATGGAAACCAGTTTTGCGGCGAATATACCCGCTAAAAATGCTTTTCTACGTGCCATGAAAACCTGGACCTGCAATACACGCATGAACTGGACTTTGGGGGCTAATACCACCGTTAATACGGTGGCTTCGGAAGGAGTAAACGTAGTAAGGTTTGATATAGGCAGTGAATTACCTGCCGGTGTGTTGGGCAGGTGTACCAGCTGGTACGGCGGTTGTGGTGCAGCGAGCCCCTTTGTATGGATAGTGGCAGAAATAGATATGGTATTTGATGATGCAAGACCCTGGCAGTATGGCCCCGCCGCTGCCGCTCCCGGAGAGATAGACTTTGAATCCGTAGCCGTACATGAATTGGGGCATGGCCAGCAACTCAATCATATTATCAGCCCTGGTGCAGTGATGCATTTTGCTATAGCTGCTGGTGTAACATCGCGCGTATTGGGCGCAGGAGATATCACCGGCGGTAATGTGGTAACTGCCCGTGGATTTCTGAACTTTGGTTGTGCACCAGCTATGACACCGGGCGATCCTTCTGTACTAAGTACACCGGCAGGAACAGCAGGCGGCGCACAGGTTTGCTTAAATAGTGCAGTGTCAGGAGGAGGTACTACCTACTCAGACGCCAATTGTAATATTATTGCGCGTATCGTTCCTTCGGGCGCCTTGCCAGTGTCGGGCATTATCAATGTTTGTACCAAATATGAATCAGGAGTGCCTGCTTTTAATAGTCAGGCCTATTGCGAAAGGCATTATGATATAATACCAGCTTCGGGCGCAGCCACCGCTACCGCCACCATTACTTTATATTATACACAAGCTGAGTTTACGGCATATAATGCTGCTAATGGTGTATTCCCCGATCTGCCAACAGGCCCTGCTGATGCGGCGGGAAAAGCCAACCTGCGGATCACGCAATACCATGGCACCAGTGGTACGGGACTGCCCGACACCTATTCCGGCGCCAAAGAACTAATCGATCCAGCAGATGCCAATATCGTATGGAATGCAACAGTTTCACGGTGGGAAGTAACCTTTAACGTAACTGGCTTCAGTGGCTTTTTTGTGCATACCGGGTCTTTTGCCCTGCCGTTACGGCTATTAGAATTCAGCGGCACCATTTCGGGCAACAGCAATGTGTTGCGTTGGGCCACCACCGCTGAGCAACAATCGGCTTATTTCGATATCCAACGAAGCAGTGATGGTGTTAACTTTAGTACAGTTGGACAGGTAACAGCAGCTGGCTCCCATGCTGGTACTAATAACTACCAATATATTGATAACGTAAGCAACCATGCCCAGCCCACCTATTATTACCGCCTGAAAATGGTTGATAACAATGCACAATTTACCTATAGCAGCATGGTGAAGCTTAAACGAAGCAACCAGGAGTTATTCGTGAAAGTACTGCAAAACCCTTTCCGTCAACAATTGCTGATAGATGTTACTTCTCCGAAATTGCAGGAATGCGTATTGACCTTAACAGACATGAACGGGAGGAACATTTTGCAACGCACAGTAGTACTGCAAAATGGGAATACGATCATTGATGTACCTGGTGTACAAAAAGCCGGAACTGGCGCGCATGTGTTAACAGTAGTAACAACGACTGACAAACGGGTCTTCAAAGTAATGAAACAGCCATAAGCTGATCAACGTATATACATAAAAAAAGGTGACACCTTTCGCCCGCATCGCAAGGGAAAGGTGTCACCTTTTCTTTTTATACTTGCAATAAGTATTATAATAATTTCATTCCAAAGTGGCCAATGGTGGTGAATATAGCGCACCGTGTAAGAACACCTATACAGCACCAGGTGAGTAATCTTTTCAGGGGCACTTTAAAACCCACTCCTACTGCTATACTTACAGGAGCGCCTACCGTCATGGTACCCAAAAAACCCAGTCCGACCACACCATATTTATCCCAAATGCGGTAAATGATCCCCGTCTTTGGTTTTTCTTCCTTTACGGGCTTGTTGCGGGTAAAGAAGGCACGGATCTTATCCCCCAGGAAAGCAGCTACGTATACACCTGTTAAACCACCAATTAAGCTGGCCAGGAAGATCACCAAGGGATGAAGACTGAAGGCAAATCCGGCTGGTATGGCTGCATATATTTCAAATGTAGCAAGGCCGGCAACGGTGAGTATCTTGTATACCATAGTTCTGCAAGGGGTTTGAGCACGAATGTAAGCCAATTTTCGGCAGGTAGCCGTCTATTCCTGCTCGCACTACATAAATAACCCGCTGCATTAAAAACTACCACAATGTGGTATTGCTTACAGGTCATTTAGCCATTACCTTTATACGGAGCAACCTTTAAAATAACCAACTTTTTATGCGTACAAAGAATGATGCGCGAACGTGAGCATTTCATTCCGATTATCTCCTGCCGCTTTATATCACCGTCTGGTAATGATCATCCCGGCTTATATTATTACTGATTAGGCGCCGGGCCGAACACTACCTTTTCTTTCCCTGCCGCCGTTTACCTGAAAAGTGTTTTGAAAGTATGCATCCTGGTTCACTGTTGATGAACCGGCAACAGGAGGCGCTATTGGCCCGTCCTGTTACTGGTGTCTTCATTGGCATGCCGTTGTATGCATTCTTCCGAAACCGGTTAATTATCCTGCCTCCTACCTGATGTAATGATTGTTAACGACGCAACAACGGCTTCGTCATGGAAAACCTATCGGTATGTGTGATCCATACAGGAAAAACTGATGTTCCGGAAACGGAGGCTATTCCCTGCGCCTTACAGGAGCGCGGTATTGACTGTCACCGGCAGCCTGGCCCCGATACCAAAGTAATTATTGTGTGCTGGACAACCAGGATCGCTTTTGAAGCAGTGATGGAGCAATTGCAGCAGCTGGGCAGTGCTGATTATAAAGTAATTATCCTTTCTGTTCATCACACTGTATCCGATATACTGAAATGGCAATTAGTGCAGGCCGGCGCCAGTGATGTAATAGCCTGGAAAGATAATGATGAAGCGGTGATCGGTCTCTTATTATCACGCATCAAAAGGTGGAAACTGATCAATGACCTGATCCAGTCAGACCTTGTGCAACGCACCATGATCGGGGAAAGTAAGAACTGGAAGAAGTTCCTGGGCAAAGTGATTGAAGCGGCCTGGTTCACAAACCACCATATCCTGCTGATGGGAGAATCGGGCACCGGGAAAGAAATGACAGCCGGGTTAATACATGCCCTGGACCAACGCAAGGAAAAAGGGGAACTGGTGTTGCTGGATTGCACCACCATTGTACCGGAACTATCGGGCAGTGAGTTCTATGGTCATGAGAAAGGCGCTTTTACCAACGCAATATATACCCGCGAGGGTGCTTTTGCGCTGGCCAATAAAGGCTCTTTATTTTTAGATGAATTGGGCGAACTTCCTTTAACGCTACAGGCAGGCTTATTACGGGTGATCCAGGAAGGTACCTATAAGCGGGTGGGCAGCAATACCTGGAATAAGACCCATTTCAGGCTGGTGTGTGCTACCAACAGGAATTTAAAAGAAGAAATCACGAAAGGAAATTTCCGGGAAGACCTGTATTTCAGGGTGGCATCTGCCGTGTTAACACTCCCTCCTTTACAGGAGCGACGAGAAGATATTCCCGAGCTGGCGCGTTATTTCCTGCGCCAGGAACTGAAGCTGGTAGCAGCTCCTGAAATAGATAACACAGTGATGAATTACCTGGTGAGCCGCGATTACCCGGGTAATGTACGTGAGTTGAAACAATTGATTGCAAGAATAGCCATGCGCTATACAGGAGAAGGATTCATCAGCATTGGTGATATTCCGGAAGATGAGTTGCCGGATATTCAGCAACTTAAGCAAGCCTGGAACCAGCAACACCAAAGCATGCAGCAATCCATCCGGCTGGCCATTGCCAGTGGCAAAGACCTGTTGAAGATCAAGAACGATATTGCCATGCTGGCCATGGAGATCGCACTGGAAGATTGTGGCGGCAACCTGAAGCTGGCTGCCCGCAAGCTGAATGTGGAAGTAAGAACATTACAGTATATCAGAAAGCGGAATGAGGTTAGTTGACATTATACAATTAATGAAGCCCGTAATAATCAATAATTATTAATTAATAATTATTGCCTCAGGCTACTTTACCAGCCAGGGATCACGATACTCGTAAGTAAGCGGTTCATCTGTTTTAGAGAAGACGGGTTTGGGACGACCTGCTGTTTCGTATTCTCCATTACGCGCTTTCTCTGTAAGGTGTAGAAAGTTGCCGGCCAACATGCGCTGAAGGTCGGTCTTGTTGCGCGTGAGCACGAATACTTTTTTTAATTCTACCGCAGGATGCAGCCAGGGACCATCAGAACCAAAAAGGATCTTACCCGGCCCGGCCCTTTTGAAAGCCATTTCCAATAGATCATAACGACGTATGCCAGAGGTGTCGGTAAATACATTGGGATGCCTTTCCAACAAAGGAATGAGCGCAATCTGCGCCCGCCAGTCATCCGAAAAGCTGGAAAGATGTGGAATGATAAAGTTGACCTCCGGATATTCAGTAGCCAGTAGTTCGACCATCGATACCTCTCCTACCACATCATACAATACAGGTACCGAAAAGTATCTGGCAGCCTCACATATTTCCCGGGAAATACGGGCATCATGGCGATGTACCTTAATACCACAGAACCCATATTGAGTAACAGCCTCATTGACCAATTCAAAAATGCGTCCCCGGTCGTTCACTGCATGCACAAAAGCAAACCCATAGAACCGCTGCGGTTGCTTATTGACAATAACAGATACGGCGGCATTCGCTTTAGCATAGTCAGAATGAAAGGCAGCAAAGAGATTGGTCCTTTGTATGCCGGCCTCCTCCGACCAGCGGAGGAAGTTCTTCAGTGGTGCGCTGGTATCCCAGGGCCCTGTGAGGCCATCCCCTTTTCCGGCATGGCAGTGTGCGTCTATGATCAGCATAGAAAGGAATTAGCTGTTAGCATTTAGCTATTAGCCTGGAAGGACGATTTCCCAGGTAACAACCTGTACGTTTTCAGGAGCAAGACCAGTACCCGATACCACTTTTTGCGCCAGTTGTTTGAGCTGGTCCAGGGTAGCCTGCTGACCACGCATATCAAGGATCACTTTCTGATCGAGCGGGTTACCGGCAGCATCCTGTGGCCCCTGCTGCATACGACGACCTATCTGTTGCTGCAGGTTGCGGATAAGGGCATCCTGGTTTTGAATGTTGTAGTTTTTTACCTCTATCATCGCATCTGCCGGGTTGATATCGGGAATGACGCTGTTGCGCGGCGGCACAGCTGTGCCGTCGGGCCGTTTGATCCATTTGGCTGGCTGGTTGCCCAGGAAAGTTTTTTGCCCCGGCATACCCAGTTTTTTGAAGAAGAGCTGCAGGTCTTTTTCCGACTGGTGCCAGGAAGGACGTTGCCTTTTATTGATGGTGTCGATGTACTGCTGATACCTTGCTTTTACCACATCACTTTTAGCCCTTTTCAATTTATTGGCCCAATGTTCCAATAAGGCAACGCGCTGGCGATTGCCGATGCTGATGATAGGTGACTTAGGTACTGTACCTGCTACAGAAGATAGTTTTGAAGCAGCTCCGGAAACTTTGCTGGCTGCATTGGCCAGACCCGATCCTATTTTTACGGCAGTACCCAACACAGAACCCAGGAACTGTTCTTCTTCAAACTCCTTTTGCTGCGTAGACTTACAATCGTGTACTGGCTTAAAATAGCGGTCATTTCTCCGTTGCCGCCAATTCTTATGATTGGGTGCATTCATACCATGCGCACATTGCAGGCAGGAACAACTGTCTTTATGCGCCGGCTTTCCATCCGGGGATAGTTTGAGCACTTCCTGTTCGGTAAGGATTTCCTGTAAGAGTGTTGACATGATCCGATTGTTTAAATAAAAAATGGTGTTTTTTAATAGCATCAGCCAATACCCGGATATCTCCTGGCGTATGATCGCTATGGACGATCAGGCAAAGGGCCGGCTGCTGCTCCCCGTGCGGGGTGATCAATACTGATCTGATATTACGCTTCTTCAGTTCTTCCCAAAGCCTGATGGTCTGCTGCCGGGAATGGCAGCGGATGGCTTGCACCGGGAAGATGCCACCTTGTACCAGTATACCCGCGCGCTGTAAAAGAGACCTTAACAAACTAATGTTTCGCCAGAGTGCCGACCGTCTTTCATCCCCTTCCAGCCGGTTGATGCGAAAAGCATTCATAGCAGCCTGCAGATGTGCCAGGCTCACCGGGCTTGAATTGACCCTTGTTTGGCTATGCCTGGCAAAGGACCCAATGAACTGGTGTGTACTGCTTATCACCGACATCGGCACACCCAATCCTTTGGCCAGGGAAACGATGGTGATGATGGTATCCGACTGTAAGGATTGCCATCGTAGTAATCCACCCCCACCCTGCCCATATGGCTTCCCGTTCCTTTTTCTGGTACCCAATACGCCGAAGGCCTGGGTATCATCTACAATCACTGCTCCCTTCAGTGGTTTCACCAGGGCCGCGTATTGTTGCAGCGGAGCAGCCCTGCCACAGGAGGGACACCAACCATCACTCACGATCACCGGGGTTGTTGACCTGGTGCTGTTTTTTCTGATCAGCTCCGCTACATGGTCCGCATCGAAATGCCTGAAAGGGTGAACGGGAACTTTCCTGATTAGCAGTTTCTCTATGCCATACCTGGAAACAGGATACACTTTTTCATCGATGAACAGGACAACCGGCTGGTGACACAGGTAATCGAACAGGTCCCAGTAAAGGTGCAGGGTGGAAGGCGCAGTCAATCCTTCTTCCAATCCCTGCATGCCTGCCACATAATTCCCGACCTGTAGCGCCAGGTCTGCTTCGCCCAGTGCGGCAGGCACGCCGGTAGTCAACTGTTGCCAATCATTCAATTCCTTACTGCTATGTTTCATTCCAAGGTACAGCGACGATGTAAAATCCATCATAGTATCATCTTGCTGTTTTTTGTTCCTTGAGTCTGCGTAACAAATGGGTGGAAGGTTGTTGTGCATCGATCACCGCACCATCTTCACGGGTAAGGTCTACGCCCGTCACAGCACGGTAAGCATGCATATAGTTCTGGATCTGCGGCCGCCAGAAGATAGCCCAGTTGGCAGCCTGGTCCCTGTTGAAGACTGTACTCCACGCGCCAAACCTGATCGACAGCAATATCTGTTCCCCAAATACACCCAGGTCACGGAAATGCAGTACACTCGTTTTTGTCCACCCATGTAACTGGTTCAATACGGCTGCTCTGTCCATCCAGGCTTCGGGATAAGGCACCATCTGCCGGGTGGGCAGGAACTCCCTGAATTCGGGACGTGCCAGCAGGTATTGCTGCATCAGCATTTCAATACGTGCAGTGGATGGAAGATCGCCATACTGGTTGTGGGCCCCTTCGCTCAGGATCATATGTACTTCTTTGAGTGCATTCATGATGGGGAATCCATCGGCCACTACCGTAGTATCGTCATACTGGCGATAGAACTTCATGCACAGGTTCATGAGCATGTGGAAGGCCTCGATGAATTTGCTGCGGCTATCAGCCGTACGCATATTGCTGACAGCTTTGCCCTGGAGAGTGATACCATAATGGTGATCATATTCATAGGCGCGGCGACGTACCGTGAGCCTGTGTTGTTCGTCCTGTATATATCCCCACATCAGGTTGCTCAGGGGACGTAATGGACCCACTTCCAGATTGGCCAGGGGATCTACCGCTCCTTCGCCCTTGATGTTCTGGAAACGGCGGGCAATGGTATTGACACCTTGCACCATCATACTTTCCTCGTGCCAGTAGCTCCAGATCAGCTCCAGGTAGATCGGCTGCTGAATGCGCTCTGAAATGATACCAAAGCAGGTATCGGCCACACGGCCATTACTGGAATCGATGAAATTACTGAGCGCATCTTCAAAGCTGGTGGATTTGAAATCGATATCACTCAGCTTGTTCCGGATGATAGCGAGGTAAGGAATGATCTGTAATACTTCACCGTTAGAATCAGACACGGTTTGCAGGTAGCCCGACAGGTCACCCGTGCTATTGGCCAGGTTCACCATCACAAAGGCTTCCGTAGCTATTTTGATGGAGCGGTAAGCATCCGTATCATTGAAAGGAAGTTTCCGGCGTTTCTTCAGGCGCTTCAGTTCTTTCTGGAACTGACTTTCATGATCGATCGGAATGTCCTCACCGCAAAAGATCACATTCATGAAATCATAGTAGTTCCTGAAGGAAAGCGCTTCTGTGGCATCCCGGATGGCTTCCCATAGTTTTACGTCCTTTGTATACAAAGGGTTTACCGGCTGCAACCCTACCGGGAAGTAGGTCGGATTGTTGATGCGGTCGCGATTGAGGCCCGTCTCATCAGAAATGCCCTGGTTGGCAATATTGGGCTGCATAAACTCAGCCAGGGATTGCTGTACATAGAAAGGATCAGATTCTGCCAGCAATACCTCTCTTATTTTACCAGGCTCTTTATCAAAGCCCCTGAGCTGGATCACTTTTTCGCCGGAGGCAAGATCCGCCAGGTCGAGCAGGCATTCCAGTATAACGTCATCACCCTCACCATTAGGAATGAGGATGGGGCTGGCCGCATCGAAAATATATTTCACTTTCAGTTCCTTGTCATCTGCCGGAGAATAGAAAACAAAGAAGGACGGTAAATGCTGTCCGTTGGTGGATTTGCTTACATTATCTGCCCTGAAACTAATAGTGAGGTAGATAATATCGCCCACTTTTACCAGCCTGTCTTTGGGATTATTGAGCACTTTACCCACATCGATGACCGGCGTCTCGGAGATCGCGCTGAAGTCAAAGGAGTGATTACCCGACCTGTTAAAGACCGGGTTGACAAAGTTTACAGTAGCCATGTTGAATAATTTTTATTTTCTTTAATGTTATTTGCATCAGATATTCACCAATGCCCAGTGACGGAGCATATTGGTCAATACCCGGTTCTCGGAAAACGGAGTGATCACATCATCCGCCCGGGCCTGCCCTATGACTGCGAACACTAGTGAGGGGCGTTGTTTTTTCATGACTTCCAGGTCGTTTTTCCATTGCCTGTAATAAGCCCTTAGCTGATGTGGCTGTCGCTCCTGGTAGGGAAATACCTCACCTATCTTTTTACCTTTTAATTTTAAAGGCTTGTGTTCAGCCACCATCTTTGCAAAAGCAGGCAGGATGGCTTCCAGGTTGTTGATCAATGCCAGGGAGGCAGGTTTTAATCCTTCCTTCGGATACATGGATTCCCACAAGCGTTCCAGCCGATACCACTGATTTTCGGGATAGATATGTTTGCCAAAAGCAAGACTGATCTTTACGCGTATCCAGGGAAAGGGATGCGGGTCATTATCTACCGCCCTGAATACAAAGTATTTTGGCAAGCTTACTACACTCATTAATCCCGTGGTAGCGCTGATGCCCAGAAAGGATACCGACCAGAAATCAGACAGTATCTCAGATATCCACCGATTGAGTAGTTTCCACGACTCGCGGTGCACAGCATCCTTCCGCGAGAGATCGTCCAGTACTGGTTTCAGTGAAGGTATCAGGTCCAGCAGTGCCGACCCCTGGTGTCCTACTTCATGTACGAGTGAGGAACCGATACCACTGGCCACCATTCGTTCGCGGGGGATCTTGATCACCGCTACCGGATTTTCGTCACCGCCTGGTAATCGTGTGCGGGCTCTCCGGATAGCAGCACCATGCCCCCTGTCGAGGTAACAGATCAATGGCGGCGCTTCCAGCAGGAACCGGTCCATTTTGAGTGCATCTTTAGCGAAGACGTCCAGCCCGGCCACCCAGATACCCGTTTCGTTTTCGCCGCGCTGGCTTACCACATCCGCAAAGATGTCGAACTGATCCAGCAGCGCATTGAATTGCAACTTCAGCACCGCGTAGGCAGCCTGGCATTTTTCCGTATGAATACGGTGTGGCTGCTTCATTTTGTCGATAAACCGCCTGACCTTGGTAGCCAGCAGCTCTTTACCCGTACGCATCAGTTCATAAATGTTCTTTTGCGCCATATAGGGTACGGCTGCTGCCATGACCATTGGCATCGACGTTTCAAAAGGCTGCAGCTGGGATAAGCGGGTCAACAATCCCTGCGCCTCATTGATGAGGAAGCGCTGGTATTTCAGATCGCGCCTTGTAGTATCAATTGATTGCCTTGTCTGAACCATCTTCCCTGTTTTTTAGATGAGGGGGCTATGTTACCCGAAGTGGATTGTGACCGGCGTTGCGCCAGTACTGGCCTGGCAGCCTGGTTGATAGCCTGTGTAACCAAGGCTCTGGGCGGACCGCCGGCGCCTTCACTGAGGGCTTTGTTGAGGTATTTGGCAGCTTTGCGCACCACCCGCAGGTAGTCAATCGCTTCCGCTTCTCCTACTTCATTAAAAAGCCAGTTGCTGGCAGCATTGGCCAGTTGACCGCCAATCTTGCCGCCTGTACTTCCGCCTATGTATGATCCCAGATTTTGGCCTATGCTGGGCAGCATTTTCTTGCCGAAACTTTTGGCGCCGGCAACAAAGTCTTTCTTCACTGCCTGTCCCTGTGGAGAATTATACAGCCGTTTGGCAGCATTCCACACGTTGCCCAGGAAGTTCTCAAATTCATATTCATTGCTAACGGATAATAGTTCGTGTACAAGTTCACCTTCGCCTTCGAATTCATATTCGTTGTTGAACTCGTATTCATATAAGCTACTCATGTAAGTAAATTTTAAGGAGTTGAAAAATGGTTTCTGTTGTTGGATCAGGCTCCGTAAACTATGATGTTATTGCCATCCTTTACCCAGGTGCCTGAAGTACCTGCATCGGCCCCATTGCCGCCATCATATCCGGCACCACCGGCATAAGCGCTTGCACCTATACCAGCTCTGCCACCTGGCCTTCCGTACCTGCCACCACCACGACGTTTGCGCAGCAAACCGGGAGCATGGTTATAAGCAGCTTGCTTCAGCGCATTGCCTACTGCAGCTTTGGGAGAAGCACCGGCAGCCGCGGCAGCAGATGCACGACGGGTAGCATCGGAAGCAAAACGTACGAAACGACGGGCTACTTCAAATTCGCGGTCTTCATTGCTAAGACCTTCCAGTTCCAGTTCAAACATGTTGGAGGCAAAACCGCCCAGTTTGCTGCCGATCATTCCGCCAATACCCGGAGCCACCAGGTTACCCAATGCACCACCCGCGATGGGCAGGGCTTTCTTGGCAATTGATTTCAACCCGCCCAGCAAACCTTTGCCCACTGATGATTTGGCAAAATTGGAAACGCCACGGCCGATCTTCTTGAATACATTGCCGAGGAACTGCTCCAGTTCATACTCATTGCTTACTTCCAATAACTGGGTTGCTAATTCCAGTTCCAGGGCTTCGCCTTCGAGTTCACCTTCAAACTCAAATTCACCTTCACCCTCTCCTTCAAACTCAAACTCAAATTCGCCTTCACCTTCGCCTTCAAATTCGAATTCATGGTTGAATTCATACTCATTGGTGGTTCGATCAATGTTGTGCATAATAAATTGTTTTAAGATGATTAAATGATGATTACAATTTGTAACAGTGCGTTACGGTGATGAATACTCCAAAGCCAATGCCAGTCAGGAAAAGGATTGTATCTCAATAAGTTGAGTAAATAGCAGGAAGGAAAAAAATTTCGTAACCGCAGGAAGCAGGCAGCAGGGAGGAAAAAAAGTTCGCCTGGATGACCGGAAATTTAATGACTTCTTATAACCAGGTAATTGATGTTTTGCATTAGCTTCACGGAATAACTTAATTATTTTCCCAACCCAACAAGCCATATGATCAACCAACGCAAAGCCCCGCTCTTCCTGATCGTAATTTTACTGTTGTCGCTTGGCGCAGCAGCCCAAAAGAACAAGGTCCTCGTATTCTGCAAAACAGCCGGATTCTACCACAACTCCATTCCTGAAGGCAAACTGGCCATTATTAAATTGGGCCAGGAAAACAAGTTTGGCGTCGATACCAGCTCCGACGCTGCTGTATTCACCAAGAATAACTTAAAGCAGTATAAAGCCGTAGTGTTCCTCAATACCACCGGCAATGTGCTGGATGATGAACAACAGACAGCTTTTGAGCAATACATCCGTGCCGGTGGAGGATTTGTGGGTGTACACGCAGCCACCGATACGGAATACGACTGGCCCTGGTATGGAAGGTTGGTAGGGGCTTATTTCAAAAGCCACCCGGCACCACAGGAAGCTACACTCGATATTGTTGATAGCAAGCATATTTCCACCAAACATTTACCCGTACGCTGGACCCGCAAAGATGAGTGGTATAATTATAAATGGATGTCGGATAGTGTACATGTACTGATGACAATCGATGAGACTACTTACACTGGCAACAGGATGGGCACTACCCACCCCATGAGCTGGTACCACAACTTCGAAGGTGGCCGGGCTTTTTATACTGAGCTGGGGCATACCAAAGAGTCATATACTGATCCCTTGTACCTGCAGCACTTGCTGGGCGGGATATTGTGGGCGATGAAGAAATAAATTGAATACAGATTACTAATTATTAATTACTGATTATTTACTACCTGTCGGTAAGTGGCTTATACCAACGACCTCAATATGAATACTCCTAAAGACCCCAATCAATTAAGCAGAAGGAATTTTGTAAAGAATACGCTCATGGCTTCGGTAGGGATCATGATCATCCCCCGGTTTGTAATGGGTGGCAAAGGATATACTGCCCCCAGCGATAAGATCACACTGGGATTTATTGGCACCGGCAAACAAGCCAGGGGCCTGGTAAAGGGTTTTGCCCCTAAAGCACAGGTACTGGCCGGCGCCGATGTAGACAGCAAGAAACTGGCTTTGTTCCGGCAGATCACAGAAAAACTGTATGCTGATGCAAAAGATCAACCGCAGTACAAAGGATTTACAGCCTATTCGGATTTTAAACAACTACTGGAAAGAAAAGATATCGATGCCGTCGTGATAGCCACACCCGATCACTGGCACGCCGTACAATCCATTATGGCCGCCAATGCAAAGAAGCATGTGTATTGTGAGAAACCCCTGGCGCATTCGGTAGAAGAAGGCAGGGCCATGGTAAAGGCGATGAAACGGAACAACGTGATCCTGCAAACAGGTAGCATGCAGCGCAGCTCCCGGAATTTCAGGCATGCCTGTGAACTGGTGCGCAATGGCTACCTTGGTGATATCAAAGAAGTGTTGGTAAATGTAGGCAAGGCGGGTATTGTCTGCGAACTGCCTGAACAACCCATCCCGGCAGAGTTGAACTGGCAGCAATGGGTGGGCCCGGCAGCTTTACGCCCCTTCAATGATGTGCTGGCTCCCCCGGTAGAACAGGATATATTTCCCAATTGGCGCAATTACAAAGAATTTGGCGGCGGCCTCCTGAGCGACTGGGGCGCGCATATGTTTGATATTGTGCAATGGGCCCTGGATAAAGACAAGAGCGGCCCCGTAGACCTTTTCCCACCAGATGGTAAGGACTATAAAACACTGACCATGGTCTATGACAATGGCGTAGTGGTAAAACATGAAGATTTTGGCCGGGGCAATGGCGTACGCTTCATCGGCAGCAAAGGAACCCTGGACATCAGCCGCTCATTCATCGACAGTAAGCCAGAGAATATTGCTACATCCATCATACAACCAAACGAAATACACCTGTACAACAGCGATAATCAACACCAGGACTGGCTGGACGCTATTAAAAGTGGTAAACCGCCTATCTGTGATGTAGAGACCGGTCATCGTACCAGCTCCGTCTGCGCTATCGCCAATATTGCCTACTGGCTCAAGCGCCCATTGAAATGGAATCCGAAGCGGGAGCGTTTCATTGGCGACCGGGAAGCGAACCAACTGGCCAAGGCTAATATTAATAATGGGTGGAAGTTGAAGTAAAACGGCAATCGTGAATCGGCAATCGGCAATAAGACCCGCGAATACTTTGATTTGGTAACTTGCAGTGACTTAACCAGGAAGCTATTGCAAAAAATTATTGCACATATCCAGGAGATCTATCCGTTGCCGGTAGTCAAATTGCAGGAGTTAACGACGCAGCTTACGGAAGAAGTGTATCCCCGGAATTATGTCTTATTCCGCGAAGGGCGGGTAGAACAGAAGATGTACTTCATTGAGAAGGGCATTGCCAGGGCTTATTGTCATCGTGATGAAAAGGAGATCACCTTCTGGTTTGGAGCGGAAGGATCTGTCGTTTTTTCCTATAATAGTTATGCAGCCGATAAACCAGGTTATGAAACGGTTGAACTGCTGGAGGATGCTGTATTGTACAGTATATCCCATACCGCCATCCGCCACTTATTCGATACCCATATAGAGTTGGCCAACTGGGGCCGTAAGCTGGCTGAATATGAACTGATCAAGACAGAATCCTGCTTTATTGGCTTACAGTTTCAGCCAGCCGCCGACCGGTACAAGAACCTGCTGGAAAGCAACCCGGAACTGATACAAAGGGTTCAGCTTGGGCATATTGCGTCCTACCTGGGGGTAACCCAGGTAACGCTGAGCCGGATCAGGGCCGAGCTGCGGTGAGCCTTTTTTTAACCTATGTTAAAAAATATGATCCTGCTATAGCGGACCTTTGCGCTCTAAATGAAAGGTTATGTCTTGGATCATATTAATTATTGCGGGTTTATTTGAGGTAGGATTTACGACTTGTTTGAAGTTGTCCAACAACTTTTCGAACCTCAAATGGTCGGTCGCTTTTTTTGTAAGTATCACACTGAGTTTCCTCTTGCTTAATAAAGCTATTCAGACCATACCCATCGGTACAGCTTACGCCGTGTGGACAGGTATTGGTGCCGTAGGCACCGTCATCATGGGTATTTTGTTGTATAAAGAGCCGGCCGATTTCTGGCGCATGTTCTTTATTTTCCTCCTGATCGGTTCTATTGTGGGGTTGAAGGTGGTGTCGAAGTAAGTCGGGAAGACGGAAAGACCGAAAGACGGAAAGTACGGAAAAAAATATAGCAATACAACTACTGCATTACTCACCCACTTTCGGACTTACTGACCTTCGGACTATTCCGGAAGACAAGTATAAAAGAGAAAAGGGTGGGTCGCCTTCCAAAGGCGGCTCACCCTTTTCTCTTTATAAAGGGAGTTATTACAGGTCTGTAATTGGTTTGTATTTGGGTACCAGCGCTTTCATAATGCTCCATGCCAGCAGGTAACCCAATGCGCAGATGGCAAACATAATGGTATAAGCCGTGGCCATTTCTGACTGCACGAGGGGCTTTTGTATTTGTAGCAGTTTGTCGAATGCCGCTGCATCTACCGTTTTGATCTGTTCGATCACGTCTTTGGAAATATTAGACAATGCCTTCACCTTGATGTCGACCTTATCGCCATTTTTGGTAACCAGATCCATGGAGAGTATTTTATCTACAAATCCGCCGAGGCCTGCGGCTTTTGCATCCACCCATGATCTGGCGATACCAGTGGCTGTGTAGGCATCGAAAAGCCAACCACCGATCTTGGTAACGAGTACTCCACCCAGACCTCCTGCCATTCCGCCGATGCCTACTACAGAGCCGATGGCTTTTTGCGGGAACATATCAGATACCGTGGTGAAGATGTTGGCGCTCCATGCCTGGTGGGCAGCGGTGCCAATACCGATGAACAATACCGGCATCCAGAAACTGATGTATCCTAATGGCTGTGCCAGCAGTACTACGAGGGGGAATAC
Organism: Paraflavitalea soli; assembly: GCF_003555545.1. Classification (GTDB taxonomy): domain Bacteria; phylum Bacteroidota; class Bacteroidia; order Chitinophagales; family Chitinophagaceae; genus Paraflavitalea; species Paraflavitalea soli. Next base: position 4,669,891 of record NZ_CP032157.1, read on the forward strand.
AGCGATAAGCAGCATGGCCCGCATACGTCCATCATAAGCAGCATATCCTTTTTTGATAAAATACATGGGGAACCAGCCACCACCAATACTACCGATCATGGCGAAGGTGTAGCAGATGGCCAATGGGAACTGGATCGATTCTCCCACCATGCCGTATTGAGCTTTCAGGTAGGCAGGTAACCAGAAGAGAAAGAACCACCAGATACCATCAGTACAGAACTTGCCAATGGTAAAGGCCCATGTTTGACGATAGGTAAGCAGTTTAAACCAGGATACTTTTTCTTTGGGACCGGTAGTTGTTGCTGCTGTAGTCGTCTTTTCTTCGGGATTGTGCTGGATATAAGCCAGCTCAGCCGCAGACAATCTCTTTTGCTTCTCGGGCTTTTCGTAAAGGAACAGCCAGAAGATGAGCCAGAGAAATCCGATAGCACCGATGATCTCAAAAGCGGTACCCCATCCCCAATGATCTGCGATCCAGGGAACAGTCAAGGGTGCGAGAATGGCGCCCACATTGGCGCCTGAATTAAATATACCAGTGGCGAATGAACGTTCTTTCTTGGGGAAGTATTCCGCGGTAGCTTTAATGGCCGCCGGAAAGTTACCGGCTTCCCCGAGGGCCAATACGGCACGGCATACCATGAACCCTATTACGGAGAAGGCGCCTGCAGCACCTACAACAAGGCCTACGGCTTTTCCGATCGGTTCGGCTTGTGAGTGGATGATGGCGCCTATTGACCAAATAACGATGGCCCAGGCATATCCTTTTTTGGTTCCCAGTTTATCGATAATGCGGCCAGCAAATAACATAAAGATCGCGTAGGTAAACTGAAAGACGGCTGCTATGTTGGCATAGTCACTACTTGTCCAGTTGAATAGCGATTCCAGGCGTGGCTGTAAGAGGCTCAATACCTGCCTGTCGAGGTAGTTGACAGTGGTTGCAAAGAATAAGAGCGCGCAAATGGTCCACCTGTATTTGCCTATGGCTTGCTGCATGATCGTTTTGTTTTTTTGTTGGTCTGGGGTTATGGAAAACAAGAATTTAGAATACAGAATTCAGGATATAGAATAATACAGGATACTGCCTCTTTTATCCTCGTACTTCATTTACCAGGGCGATCGCTTCTTTCGTTTTGCTGGCCAGCTGGCTATAGTCTTTATTGGCCAGTATTTCTTTGGTGATGAGCTTGCTGCCCATTCCTACGGCTACCACACCCGACTTAAACCAGCCTGTCAGGTTCTCCTTACTCACTTCTACCCCACCGGTGGGCATAAACAGCAGGTCGGGGAAAAGTTCTTTGATGGCGCTAACAAAGGAAGGCCCCAGTAAATTGCCCGGGAATAATTTTATCAGTTTGGCGCCCGCATCTTCGGCCCGGATGATCTCGGTAGTGGTCATACAACCGGGTATCCACAACATATCTTCCTTGTGCACAGTCTCGGCTACTTCTTCTATCATGCCGGGAGCAATGATAAAATCAGCGCCTGCTTTCATGAATGCTTTTGCTTCTTTTTTTCTTTTGATCGTGCCAATCCCCAATAAGAGTTCAGGCAATTCCTGGTCGCGGGTCTCTTTGAGGAGTTTGAAATTGTCCAGCGCTGCTTCGCCGCGGTTGGTGTATTCCACTGCACGGATACCGGCTGCATATAAAGCTTTCAAAACTTCAACGCTTACCGTAGGGTCGGGATGAAAATACAAGGGTAATACGCCCTGTTCAGCTATCTTTTTAATAATTCCGTTCATATCAGCTGTGCTTACTTAGTTGTGCAATAATCGATTCCATGTCCTGGCTGGTGGCATCACCTTTCTCCATCAGTTTTCCAAAAGCCGCTCTCGCCGCTACATCGATCACCTGTTGCGCAGGATGCTGGTGATAGAGGCCATAGATGAGCCCTGCCATGAAACAGTCACCACTGCCTACTTTGTCAATGATCTTATTGGCAATGAGTTCGGCAGTATTGTATAATTTACCTCCCGTATACAGCGCAGCATAATATAAGATGCCGCCATCACCATGGTCAAAGCGGAAAGTATTGGCTACGGCTTTGCACCGGGGGTATTGTTGCTGTATCGCTTCAGAAGTTTTCTGGGCATGCGCCAGGAAGTCCTCTTTACGGCCATTGATGTGTATGTTGGGATCAACCGGAATGCCCAATAAGTTATTGGCGGCCCAGATATTGCCCATGATCACGTCGCAATACTGCGCCAGCCCGGGCATGATGTCTGCCGGCTTTTTGCCGTATTGCCATAATTTGGCGCGGTAGTTCAGGTCTACCGAAACGGTAATACCTTTTGCAGCCGCAGCGGCAGCTCCCTCCTTGCATACAGCCACAACATTTTCATTGAGGGCAGGGCTGATGGCACTGAAGTGAAACCAGGAAACATCTTTCAGCACAGTATCCCAATCGATCATGCCGGGTTGCAGTTCGGCAAAAGAAGAATGCGCCCTGTCATAGATAACACCGGCATTTTTCATATCCGCGCCCTGGGGCAGGTAATATAAACCCATCCGGCTACCGGAATAATGAATGGCAGACGTATCGATCTTTTTGTTTTGTACTTCGTCGCAGATCTCTTTGGAGAGGTAATTATCAGGAAGTGCGGTACCGTACCTGGCTGGTACGCCCCAGCGTGCCAGGGCGGTGGCAACATTGAGTTCTGCCCCTCCTACATACACCGGCATAGAATTACTTTGTATCCATGCCCTGTTGAGCACTGGGGACATGCGTAATAACAATTCACCAAAGCAAAATACAGTTCCTTTCATATGTGCTACTAACATTAATGCAGGGTGAGCAGCCTTTGGAAGGCGACCCACCCTGACAGTTTTTTATTATTGACCCACCCCGCAGCGCGGGACGAGTGTTGCTTATTTACCTGATATCAGCAATCGCTACGGCATCCATATCGGTATACACATAATTTTCACCAGCCATTCCCCAGATAAAGGAATAATTGGAGGTGCCACAGCCGGAATGGATAGACCAGGGAGGAGACACTACTGCTTCATGATTGGCTATTAGCAGGTGCCTTGTTTCCGTGGGTTCACCCATAAAATGAAACACCCGGTGTTGCTCCGGTACATCAAAATAGAAATAGGCTTCCATACGGCGGGTATGCACGTGTGCCGGCATGGTATTCCATACGCTGCCGCTGGCCAATACGGTAAGTCCCATTACCAGTTGAGCGCTTTTTATACCATCAGCATGGATGTATTTATAGATCGTACGGCGATTGGCGGTTGTTTGATCGCCCATCTCCGTAGGGGATGCTTCTTCTTTTGTGAGTTTACGGGTTGGATAGCTGGCATGTGCAGGGGAAGACAAGAGATAAAATACAGCTGGTGCATTTTTGTCATCACTGGTAAAGGAAACTTTCTTCACGCCTTTACCCAGGTAGAGACAGTCAAGTTTGCTGAGGGTGAATTTCTCTCCATCGGCTTCTACAGCACCATTGCCTCCCACGTTGATGATACCCAGCTCACGACGCTCCAGGAAATACTCAGCCCTCAATTCAGTATGATTGGGCAACTCTACAGCCTTGCTATAAGGCTTAACACCACCAACGATCACCCGGTCGTAATGCGAATACACCAATTGCACCTGGTCATCCTGCATCAGTGCAGGAATATGAAAGTTCTCCCGCAGCTCCTTGGTGTTCATGCGGCTGGTTTCCTTCGGACTATTCTGAAAACGTATCTCCATGATTATAATTTCTATATTTCTGTCTACAACAAATACCCTTCGACAAGCTCAGGGTGACACAATGTAATTTATCTCCCCATCCATCCGCCATCGACGGTAATGATGGTGCCGCTCACATATTGGGCGGCCTCGGATGCCAGGAATACCACAGCGCCCTTAAAGTCTTCCGGTTCACCCCAGCGGCCAGCCGGAATACGATCCAGGATGGACTTGCTACGAACGGGATCATTACGCAAGGCCTCCGTATTATCAGTGGCAATATATCCTGGTGCAATACCATTCACATTTACGCCTTTACCCGCCCATTCATTGGCGAGTGCTTTAATCAGGCTACCGAGTGCCCCTTTACTGCCGGCATAACCCGGTACGTTGATACCTCCCTGAAAGGTAAGCAGTGAACAGGTAAAAATGATCTTACCACTGCCCCGGACCACCATATCCTTTCCAAATTCCCTGGCCAGGATAAAGGGAGCATCGAGGTTAATGGACATTACTTTATCCCAGTATTCATCCGGGTGTTCTGCTGCTGGTTTACGCATAATGGTGCCAGCATTGTTGACCAATATATCGATAACCGGATTTTCCGCTTTGGCTTTTTCTACAAAAGCATAGAGACTTGTACGATCAGAAAGATCAGCCTGATAAGCTTTGAATTTCCTGCCAAGCGCTGTCACTTGCTTTTCAATATCGCTGCCGCTGAGTTCCAGGGAACCGGATACGCCGATAATATCAGCACCCGCTTCAGCCAGGCCCAATGCCATGCCTTTTCCAATACCTTTATTACAGCCTGTTACGAGGGCCGTTTTGCCCTTAAGATTAAAGAAGTCCAATATAGCCATGATGAGTCAATACCGCGTTTAAAAGATTTTTTCTGTGATGTGTGACTGTTTCTCGACATACTGCCAGTTAAAATAGTTCTTTGCATTGTGGAAACAGATGTCCTGTATCACTTTTCCTACCCAGGCAATATCGTTGGGCAGTTCTCCATGCTCTATCTCATCACCAAACAGGTTGCACAAGATACGACGGAAATATTCATGACGGGGATATGACAGAAAACTTCTTGAATCGGTAAGCATGCCTACAAACCTGCTTAACAAACCCATATTGGATAATGTATTCATTTGTTTGGTCATGCCATCTTTCTGGTCGAGGAACCACCAGCCCGAGCCCCATTGTATCTTCCCGGCCGATGAACCATCATTGAAGTTGCCTACCATGGTAGCCATCAGTTCATTATCAGCAGGATTGAGGTTGTACAGAATAGTTTTGGTGAGCTTATCATCAGTATCGAGGCGGTTGAGGAATTTAGACAGTGACCTTGCCTGGGAGAAATCGCCAATGGAATCCCATCCCGTATCCGGCCCCAGCTGATTCAACATGCGCGTGTTATTATTGCGCAAAGCGCCGAGGTGGTATTGCTGTACCCAGCCCCTTTCCCAATCCCATTCGGCAAAGGTGACGAGCATAGCCGACTTGAACTTCTTACGCTCAGTAAGGTCGAGTTCCTTGCCGCCGCGTACTTTATCAAAGATCGCTTTGATCTCAGCCTCCGTATAGTCTTCTGCATAGATCTCTTCGAGGCCGTGGTCTGATACATTACAGCCATGCGCAGCAAAGAAATCATGGCGTTTTTTCAAGGCAGTAAGGTAATCATTATAGGAGCCTACAGATGTATTGGCGGCTTTTTCTACCCTGCTCACATAGTTGTTGAAGTTAACAGGATTGTCCACGTTCATCGCAGCATCGGGACGGAAAGCAGGGAGAATAGGAATTTCAAAGCGTTCAGCCTGCAGCTGTGCATGAAACTCCAGGTTGTCGACCGGATCATCGGTGGTGCACACAAGTCTTACATCCATTTTGCGCAGCAGGTTGCGTACGCCAAATTCAGGTGTTTGCAATTTTGCTGTACACTCCTCATATATCTCTTTGGCTGTAGCAGGGCTCAGCACCTTATGCACATCAAAATAGCGTTGCAATTCCAGGTGTGTCCAGTGGTACAGGGGGTTGCGTAAAGTATAGGGAACAGTTTCAGCCCATTTTTCAAACTTCTCCCAGTCGCTGGCATTGCCGGTGATATAGCGTTCATCAGCGCCATTGGTACGCATAGCACGCCATTTGTAATGATCACCGTATAACCAGATCTGGGTAAGGTTTTCAAATTGCTTGTCTTCTGCTATCTGTTGTTGGGGCAGGTGGCAGTGATAATCAATAATCGGCATGTTCTTGGCATAGTCATGATACAGCTTTTGAGCTGTCTTGGTATGCAAGAGAAAATGTTCGTCTAAGAAGTTCTTCATATATCTTTTTTAAATACAAGCTGCGAGCCGTGAGCTGCGAGCTGCGAGCAAATACAGTTTTATAATGATACACCGCGCTTCCAGGGAATGAAATCATCCTGTCCATGCCTTACAGCGCTGATGATAATCTCCCCACTGGCCACTTTGATAATGTAATCGAGTATACGCTCGCCACATTGTTCAATCGTTTCCTCCCCGTCGATGATGGTGCCGGCATTGAGATCAATAATGTCACGCATTTTATTGTACAGTACCGTGTTGGTGGATATTTTCACTACAGGTGCAATGGGATTGCCGGTAGGCGTACCCAGACCAGTAGTAAACAGCACTACCGTAGCTCCTGAGCCTACTTCGGCAGTAGTTGATTCCACATCATTACCAGGTGTACAAAGGAGGTTGAGACCGGGTTTGGTCACCTGTTCCGGGTAGTCGAGTACATCGGCCACCGGAGAGGTACCTCCTTTTTTAGCTGCTCCCGCAGACTTGATGGCATCAGTAATGAGGCCATCCTTGATATTGCCGGGAGAGGGATTCATATCGAAACCAGAACCTACAGCCTGTGCGCGGGCATTGTAGGAACGCATAAGGTCAATGAACTTTTTGGCAGCCTCCTGCGTGGTACAACGATCGCTGATCTCCTGTTCTACTCCACACAGCTCCGGAAACTCAGAAAGGATGACAGATCCTCCCATGGCAACCAGCAGATCGGAGGTGTACCCCACCGCCGGATTGGCTGAAATACCGGAGAAGCCATCAGAGCCGCCACACTCAAGACCAATGACTATTTTGCTCAGCGGCGCAGGCTGACGTGTAAACTGATCAGCAGCCACCAGCCCGGCAAAAGTTTGCTTTACAGCTTTGGCCAGCAAGTCGGTTTCCAGTCCTTCTTTCTGTTGTTCCAGTATATAGAGCGGCTTGCTGAAGTTGGGTGACCGTTTGGCGATCTCCTCCTGCAACATGGCTACCTGGGCATTCTGACAGCCCAGGCTCAGTACAGTAGCACCTGCTACATTGGGATGGGTGATGTAACCGGCCAATAGACCGCAAAGGGTTTGTGCATCCTGCCGGATACCGCCACAGCCACCTTCATGTGCCAGGAACTTAATACCATCCACATTCTTAAACAAATGCCGCCCTGCCTGTACGTCGTCAGACGCAGGCTCACTGAATTCAACCGTGTCAATATTAATCCCTTTCTGATAGGCCGCTATCAATTGTTTTGTCAAATCATTATACTTTTTTGGCCGGGCATAACCGAGCTCTTCCAGCAAGGCCTCTTTCAGCACTTCCACATTACGGTTCTCACAAAATACAAGAGGCACTACCAGCCAATAATTAGCAGTACCTACGCTGCCATCAGCACGATGGAAACCCTTGAATGTTTTCTCCTTCCAGCGGCTCACATCGGGTATATGCCAGCCTGTTCTGCGATGGTCCGACAGTTGGTATTCTTCAGCTGCATGTTTGAGGTTGGAAGTGGAGATGCGGGCGCCTACGGGAATGTCCTGTTTGGCTTTGCCGATGAGCACGCCATACATGGTCACTGCTCCTCCTGTGGGGAGTGATTCTGTAATGAATTTGTGCTTGGCCGGAATATCTTCCACCAGCGTATACTGACTCCCATTGAAGGGAATGATTTGTCCTTTGGTGAGGTCTTGCAACGCTACCAGCACATTGTCTTTCGGGTGCACTTTCAATACGATCTGTTTCATAGCTTATATTAGGGTAAAACAACTGCACTTCCTATATAGTTCGTATCAAGCCGTTACGCCATCTGTTTGCAGGCTTTTCATGGCGGCCGCAGCGCCTTTTTTGATGATGGTATCCAGTTTGTTGGTCACTGCTTCTGCGAAACCGGGCAATTGGGCCAGGTTGACTCCCCAGAATTCTGTATCACTCAACACTTTCTGCACCAAAGCAGGTACTTCAGTATTGGCCCATTTGGCTGCATACCAGGCTGCATGATCGTCATTGATAAGGTATTTCTTACCATTGAACTCGCCATAGTATTTGCCATCATCGGCCAGGGTGGACCTCATGAACAAGAGGTGACCGGCAAATCCCAGGGCCATATACTCCGGAATATTGCCTGCCCCTTCGTAATGTTTCAGGAGCAAGGGTATGTTCCGCATTTTCATTTTAGAGGAATATTGAACAGTGATGCTCAACCACAGGTGTTCAATATATGGGTTACGGTACCTGTCCAGTACTTTAAAGGCAAAGTCCTTGGCGGTTGGTACTGAAATGCTTTCACTGGCAACAGCAGGTACCATTTCCTGTAACATCAGGGTACCGATATAAGCGGTGAAGATGGCATCATCCATGGCACTCTTCACCGTGGGGAAGCCTGCGAGGTGGGCCAGCCCGCAGCTAAAGGTATGAGAACCGTTGAGTAAACGCAATTTTAACTCCCGGAAAATATTGATGTCTGGTGCAATGACGACCCCGGGGTCGGCCTTACTGAAAGAAAGAATATCCTTTACCCGGTCATTGTCAGATTCGATGGCCCAGAGGCGATAAACCTCAGACATGATCATTAGTTCATCGCGGTAGCCATTATCGGCCTCCATCTGCTGGTGCTGAACGGCTGGCAGCTTGCCGGGCACGATACGATCTACCAATGAATTACAAAAGTAATTATGTGTTTCGAGCCAGTCGAGGAAGGCTGTTTCCAGGCCATTTTGGTGAGCGAGCTCTAATACGATGGCTTCCAGTTTTTTACCATTATCAGGAATCAATTCCGTCGGGATAATGACCATTCCTTTGGAGCTGTCGCCCTGGAATACCTTGAAACGCTGGTAGAGGAAGGCCAGGAGCTTACCGGGGAATGATTCGGGCGGTGAAGCATGTACATTATCTTTTATTAACGTGATGCCCACTTCGGTGGTATTGGATATGATGAGCTGCATGTCGGGATTGGCTGCACATTTGAGTATTTCATCCCAATCACTTTTGGCAGCCAGTACCCGGCTGATGGAGGCGTTCAGTATCTTCTCTTCTACTTTCTTACCATTCTCAATACCCTGAACGCATTGCGTATACAGGCCATCCTGATCGGCAAAAGCATCGGTAGCTCCATTGCCGGTTGATTTTACGACCACAATGCGGCCATTGAATAGGCCTTGCTTATTGGCTTTGTCAATAAAATAATCGGGCAGTCCGCGCAAGAGTACGCCGGTACCAAATTGCAATACCTTTTCAGGCAGCTCAAAATAACCGGCAGCAGGCAGGTTAATGCCCGCAGCTTTAATGTTGGAGAGTGTTTGTTTAGACAGGTTCATCGCGTTTCTTGTTTATAACTATGCTTTATTTTACAATTTCCAGCGGTCGCCAAATACCCAGGCGGCGTTGATGTTCTTTGCTATTATTCCTTCCGGCAAATTGTTGGCATACCAGGCAAAATCATTACCGCCCTGCCGGTGGCAGTTGTAATAATAGATGCGTTCTCCCCATTGAATGCTGTTGCTGGTAGCCACCCGGTAAATCGGTTTATCGGCCATGTTCTGTGCAAAGGAGCAGTTGACCAGGAAGAATTGTGCATCGCGGTGATAACGACCCAACCTGAATCCATCATATCCTTCAAAGGAACAATTGTACAATACTGTTTTAGCATCTGCCATCCGTGAGCCATCGTGCCAGATAGCCGCATCACCCCCATGGGCTTTGAACCGGCAATTCTCCGCATAAGCCCAGCCGCGGGGGCAATAAAGATCTACTCCTCCTTCCATCACGCAGTCTTTAAAATAGAATAGCCCGTTCTCTATATTCCAGGGGCTCATGGTATCACCACCCCAGGCTTTAAAGTGACAGGCAATAGCCTGGAAACGGGTGGCATTCATGGTTCGGACGGCCATCTGGTGACTACCCTTACCTATCTTTTTCTGCCGGTGAATGGTGTCGATGGGGCAGGCAATAAGCGTATCCTGTTTCCAGTCAAACCCATAACTATTGGTAACAGTGAGGTTTTTGAGCGTAACGTCGTTGCCATCAATATTGAGTGTTGCTACACCCCAATCATCATTGTGTAGGCAGCGCCAGGCATCGCGGGCGATGGAAGCTGTGATGATGGTAACATCCATGCCTTCCCCTTCAAAGATGATATTGTGTTTCTCGATATAGACTTTCTCGTTGTAAACACCTCTTTTGATGTGTATGATGCGCGGGCGGGCAGCCTCAGCAGGCAGGCTGTTGATAGCAGACTGGATGGTCTTAAAATGACCTTTACCATCGGGTGAGACAATGATGGGTTGGGAGGTCTGTGCAAAAAGAGCTGGTGAAATGATCAGCAGAACGAGGATATACAAGCTACACCACACAAGGTACCCTGCATGAGACGGGGTATCGGTGATCTTCCTTGTCGCCCTACGTATAACTTCACATTTTTTCATCTACACTTTTTACTGCTTATTTACTTTGCTCACTTCTTCCACCTTCTGTATTCTATATTCTGTATCCTGTATTCTCTATTTCACATTTCCAATCAGCCATTTCACGAGGTCAGTAGCTGCTTTGTAGTTCTCAAATTCAGCCGGCAGTTTCCGGCCATCCACATATTCATTGTAGAACCAGGGATCACCTACGGCAAATACGGTTCCTTTGCCATACTTGCTGACTGCCATAACAATATCCTTCCCACTGGCATCTTTGAATACGGCGGTAGCTGGTTGTTTCAGTTCCAGGCTACTGTATTCCTTGATGTAGATCTTCTTCGATGTTTTGAATATCGCATCCTGCGTTGTCGGATAAAAGGCCCCCTGCTCGTATTGATTGCCCTGTACCCGGTTCAAACTATTCTCATTGAAATGAATGCCAAAGGCAGCACCCAACTGGTTCCAGTGTTCAAACTCTGCATTGCCCGAATCATTGCCCATGAGCAGGAGCACACCACCCGCCTTTACCCAATCGCTGATGGCTTTTACATCCTGGGGCTGTATGAAGTGGGGGTCCGGTGATTCTTTTTTGGTATCCGGATCAACAATAACGTAAATGGAAGCCCCCTTCAGGTTTTGCGCAGTAGGCGCTGTTTCCAGGGAAGCGGTCTTCATACCATGTATGCGGAAGATATCGCCCAGCATGGCAAAGCCACCGTAGGTTTTATCATCCCAGGTATAGTGAAAACGCACCTGCGTACCCGTAGCATCTTTTTTCCATTCATTGTTGAACCAATAGTCGAGCAATACCGTCTTTCCTTTTCCCAATGCCAGGGTGGGCAGCATTTCAGCTTCCACGGCACACTGAATAAAGGCGCCTATTCCTTTGGGATCATTAACGATAACGGGCTCGCTCATATAGTAAGCAAAGCTGCCATCGCGGTAAGGATTGCCGCCAAGGCCAGATACTTTTACAGTGCCTTTCAGGTTGGTTTGTCCGCTGGCATCTGTTTCTATAAATGTTTTAGTGAGACCGGCATATCCTTTTTGTACGGCTGTCAAATAAGTAGCGGGCAGGTAACCATTGCGCATACCTTTTGCCAGGGCATATATGAGCATGGAGGAAGCAGAGGCTTCCAGGTAATTGCCTTTTTCATTGGGCATGTCGACGATATCATACCACACACCGGATTTGGGGTCCTGTACTTTTACGACTGCCTTTGCAAAGCGGTTGAGAATGGAGATGATGGTATCGCGACCGGGATGATTGGCCGGAAAGTGATCCAGCGCATCTACCATGGCCATACCATACCAACCGAGTGCACGGGCCCAGAAGTGGGGAGAAAGACCAGTCGTCTTATTGGCCCATTTCTGCTGCTTTGATTCATCCCAGCCATGGTACAACAAACCGGTTTTGCTATCACGCGCATGACGTTCCATCAATACAAACTGACGGGTAATGTCATTGAAGGCTGTATCCTCATGGAATATTTTAGCGTATTCCGCATAAAAAGGTTGTCCCATATACAAGCCATCCAGCCACATTTGCGAAGGATAGATGTTCTTGTGCCAGAAACCACCTTCGGAAGTACGCGGGTGTGTACGGAGTTGATTGCGCAGCAGGTCGGCTGCCTTTTTGTATTTCTCTTTGCCTGTAACGCGGTAAAGAAAAAGGATCAGTTTCCCGTTGTTGATGTGATCAATATTGTATTCATCGGGGCGGTAGCCTTTGATGGTACCATCATCCTGCACAAAGAAGTCCATGCTGCGCTGGATATAATCGTAATAGCGCACATTGGCAGTAGCATTCCAGATGCCTTCCACCCCTTTGAGTATAACCCCCTGGTCGTAGCTCCAGCGGGCGGGGCGATCCGGTGTGAGTGCAAAAGAATCACTCCATATTTTCATAGCCGTGGCCGCCATTTCCTGTGACCACCTGGTGGCCGGTGTGCTGGACAGCTTTGTGCTGGTTTGGGCCCCCGATTGATTGACCAGGAGGACCAGTGAGCACGTGATACCAAGTAAGTGTTTCATATTTCGTGAATCGTTAACGCGCCCTGTGGCGGGGAATAGATTATTTTAAAGAGACGCTCTTTTCCGAAGCGCCGAATTCATATTGTATTTTCTGTTTGGCTTTGGAAGCATCGGTATTGGTAATGGCTATTTTACCGGTACGGTCGCCACCGATACGGAATAACAGGTCCGCCCCATCCTTGTAGAGGAGCTTATTAAAAGTAAGGTTATCGCTGTTAAGCACATCCACCACGGGATTGCTCTCTTTGGTAATAAGCGTAATGTTATTGAACGCAATACCGCTTGCCTCACTGCAATCAATGCCTTTATTGGCCTGTATAACCATGTTCTCCAGCCGGATGTTCTTAATGTGCATTTCAGGCAGACCACGGATGAAGATGCCTTTTTCTGCGCCATTGCAAACCACATTGCTCACATAGATGTCCCTGAATACAGGCGTGCCTTCTGTGACGGGCAACAGCTCTACTTTGGGCGCATCACGTTTTTCACCCGTCAGTGGTACGGGGTCTTTGGCCATGTAATACATATCGAACAGGATGGCCTCACCGGGAATATCTTTCATGTAGATATCTTTGATATAGATATTCTCCACTACTCCACCCCGTCCACGCGTGGTTTTGAACCGAAGGCCAATATCAGTACCTATGAAGGTGCAATTGCTTACATGAATATTGCGTGCCCCGCCACTCATTTCACTGCCCACCACAAAGCCGCCATGGGCGTGGTACACGATGCAGTTGCGAATGATAACATTCTCCGTAGGCATGCCTCTCTGGCGACCCGCCTCATCACGGCCACTTTTCATACACAGGGCGTCATCACCTACATCGAACGTGGAATTCTCGATGAGCACATTCTTACAGCTCTCCACATCAATACCATCGCCATTCTGGGCATACCAGGGGTTTTTGACAGTTACATTGCGCACAGTGAGGTGCTCACTCATAATGGGGTGCAGACACCAGGCAGGAGAATTTTGTATGATAACCCCTTCGAGGAGTATTTTTTTGCATCTGGTAAGCACCAGGAGGTTGGGGCGCAGGAAATCTTTCACAGAATCATAGAAGGCCGGTGTTTTACCGGGCTCTATTACCCCGGGATTCTTCAGCTGTGACCCTTTAAGGGCTTTTGCCGAAGGATACCAGGTACGCCCATCAGTACTGATACCGCCGGAGGCTACGAGTTTCTTCCACTGGCTTTCCGTCAGCTTATCTTTCTTCACCATTCTCCAGGCATCGCCATTGGCATCAATAATGCCGGAGCCGGTAATAGCAATGTTCTGTTGTCCTTCTGCAGAAATAGGCGATTGATTGCGCATCTGCGGCAGCCCTTCCCAGTTACCCTCCACAAGCGGATACTGGTTAAAATCGTCTGTAAACTGCAATACAGCTCCTTTTTGGAGATGCAGGTTCACATTGCTTTTCAGCACAATAGGGCCTGTATTCCATAAGCCGGCAGGGACCAACACTACGCCGCCGCCTTTTTTGTTGCAGGCATCTATTGCTTTGTTGATGGATACCGTATTGAGAGCAATACCGTCGGCTTTGCCGCCATATGTAAGAATGTTACATGTATCTTTTCGAAAGACAGGTGATTCAATTGTAGGCAGTACCTGCGCGGTGAGCTGGGTTCCTTGTAAAACAGCCGCTGCCAGAAAGGTCAAAACTGGTATGTGCAGGGAGGTCTTTTTCATCATGAACAGATCAATCGCACGGTTAATATTCATCAATAATTTAATTTGACAGGCATGAAAACTGTCCGGGCACGTGTACGTACCCAGTTTTCCACAACAATTGTAAACAGATATTCAGTATTAACGAACTCATTTCCATTGTTTTTTTACGCAAACGTTGCCGAAAGCGTTTTCGGATTTCAGAACCGGAAAACCGGCTCCCAGGTTTCGCGTCTTTCCCGCCTAAGTAATTGATAACCCCAAATTTCGGAAGCCCGGGGCATCGATCGGAAAGCCACAATAGCCGATCAGTAAGCCTGGTATTCATTGGGAGAGCAATAACGGCCAGGGAGACCGGCTTTTCGCCGGGCCTTGGCCGCGTTTGTTGGCTATATATCCTGGTACCCACCCGCTCAGGCTGTGTTCCGCCCGACACTCACAACCCGTAGCTCGTAGCTATTTCCCTGGTCGCAATACACCTCTGTTTTGTCGTTTTTACCCAGTTCCTGGTATTCTGGCCCGCCGTATGTTTGCTTTGTCAAACGAAAATCAAAAACACACTCTTCTAAAAAGTAATAACATGGAAACAAAGAACAGAACAGCAATCACGATCGAAGCAACAGTTAAAGCTCCTGTAGAAAAAGTATGGGAATATTTTAACGGCCCTGAGCACATTGTTAACTGGGCTTTTGCCTCTGAAGACTGGCACGCCCCTAAAGCTACTAATGACTTACGTGTTGATGGACAATTCTCCACCACTATGGCCGCCAAAGATGGTAGTTTCAGCTTTGATTTTGGCGGTGTTTACACAGCCGTGATTGAGCATAAGCTGATCGAATACACACTGGGTGATGGCAGAAAAGTAAAAGTCACTTTCACTAGCCAGGGCAATGAGACCAAAGTGGTGGAAACATTTGAAGCAGAAGACACACACTCCATAGAAATGCAACGGGGCGGCTGGCAGGCTATCCTGGATAATTTTAAGAAGTATACGGAGACTAAGTAAGGAATAAGGAGTTAGGTATTAGCTGTTAGGTGTTGGCATTTTAGCTGATAAAACTTGGCAATTCATACATAAGTTATAAAAAGGAGAGGACGTTGGTCTCTCCTTTTTTCTTTACACCTGCTCCAGGCATAATTTTGCGCAAAGGGCAAACATGCACAGCAAAAAATTCTATGACAGCAAGAATCTTACAATGGTTCAAAGGTGTAAACAACCCTTAACTTATTGTCATCCGGTCTGAGAAACCCTTTGTAAAAATCGTACCATCCGTCGGTAGGTCCTCCCTGCCCCTGATTCAGGTGTACTTTAAACTGCCCCTTTTCATAACAATACGCATCAACAATTACAGAGTGTCCAAAATCCTTCAGATTGGCAAAGTGTAAATAAACAGGCCTTTTGTTATTCAACTCCTCGTATATGATCGCTTCCAGTTTGCCCTGAGTATAGGGCAAAACATTCTTCCAGGAGATATATCTTTTAACCCTGGCCCTGAAGTGGCTTTCAAATAATGTTGGCGATGGAAGCTTATCCATATTGTTACCCGTTCCAAAGTCCTTTTTGATGACCAGGGCGGCATAATAATTATACTTTGAGAGTTGCTCAATGACAGGCTTGGGTGTTGTGCTGTCTATCTGTGGAGCAAACAGGCTGAGGTCAAACCTGAAACCATCCAGGTCTTCATTAATATGAAACCCTTTGGAGGAGGTGTACACTACTTTCCCATGGGGTACAAGCTTATGGTAGTAGGCGAGCTGGGCCAGGGCTGTACCCCAACAACCAATTCTTGAACTATCGGGCGTGCAAAGCTGGAACCCACCCATTTGCTGCCAATGGGTAGTGGTGAGGCCCTGATCGTTGGCCGTACAAGCTGATCTATCGGGGAAAAAGAAAAGAGAGGTGCTGAGCAATAGGTATACTGCCAGGCTAAGAGCCAGGATCACAGCTGTAATTTTCAAGGCTTTCTTCATTCGTTTTTTTCCAAAATAACAGCCTGCCTGAAAGCTGTTATTCTCAAAATACGTTTTGAGCGTACTTTTTATTCGTCTGCTGCCGGTGCATAATCTAATTATAATGCAACCAGTTATGCATCAGGAAATTGTTGATGGAAGTATTCTTTGGGAGAAACACCGACACTTGCTTTGAAAATCCTGTAAAAGCTGGCTTCCGAGTTAAAACCGCATTCATAGGCTATACCGAGAATAGAGAACCGGCTGGAGCGGGGATCACGCAACCTGGCTTTTACTTCTTCTACCCGGTAGTCATTGATAAGGTTCCGGAAAGTTTTCCGAAAGGAGTGGTTGATCACTGCCGATACAATGGCAACAGGCATATTGACCTCTTTGGCCAGTTTCTGCACACTCAGCTCAGGATCAAGGTAGAGCTTCCTGGCCTCCAGGGCTTCCAGAATGGCATGGTGTGCGCGCTTGCTTTTGCCCTCCGTAAGCTGCATTCCTTTGACAGTAACGTCAACAGGTAATTCTTCTGTAACATCTGGTAATGTACTGTCTGCTATGGGTGCCTGGGCCAGAACAGTCATTTGCTTATCCTGCAGGAGATAACCCCTGAAGCCCAGGTAATAGATCAATACAGACAAGTATCCAAAGAATAGTTGCCAGTGAATAAAATACCGTCCGCCGTATTGAAAAAACCGGTCCAGTATGATACTGACTGCCAATGCAGCAATCAAAACTCCCAATAAAAACAGCGTGTTCTTTAACCATGAATAGATGGGATATCCGGTATCAGAAATATTGTTGTTGAGCCAACGCCTGTAGCGCACAACGAGGCGCAGGGAAAGTACCCAATATACCAGGGCCAACACGATAGAAAGAATATCTTCCGTTTCTTTTACCTCATTGAAGTAAAGACGATTGGCAATAACATCTTTAGCTGCCAGGTCCTTCACCGGGAGTACAACAATGTACACGCCTATTGAATAGGCCAGGGATATGGCAAAAGGAATGAAGTGAAGCGCATGCTTCTTGCTCAGCTTTAGCCCAGGCTGTGTGAGCGACAAGGTGTAGAGCCAAAGCAAGGGTTGTATGGCCAGGTCAAATGCAAGTGGCAAATACCGGAAGGCCTGGGTTTGCCAAAGCCCGGTGGTGTGTATCAGTATTTTTATACACAGGCAATTAAAGACAACGATAACAAAAGATAAAAGGAGCTTGTTGAGGTTACGTATTTTGTGAAGCCATATCAATCCCGCAATTACAGCTCCCTGAACGATGCCTATCAGGACCAATACTTCGAAAATGGTAAAGCGCCATTTCAATGGTTACTTATTTAGCTCCTGCTTTATCTGGGCGAGCTGTTCTTCATAATCGCCTTCTGCCTGGGCATCCGGGTCGTCTTCATCCAGGTAACTGCTATTGACTTCCCGGGAAGCTTCATTGGCTTCTGTCAGTAATTGCAGGGCCAGTTCGAGGTTTTTGGCTACCCCTGTGCCTTCATAGTAACAGAAGGCCAGGTCACTTTTAGCAGCGGTATATCCCAGTTCACTTGCTTGCTGGGTAAGCGTGAATGCACGTACAGGATCGGGTTCTATTCCATCGATACCTGTTCTATAAATAGCGCCTTCTTTCCACCAGGCCCAGGCTGCATTGATATTGTATTGCTGCATGAGGTGCAGCTTTTCCAGCGCCAGGGCTATTTTAGCCGGGTATTCATCGATGATGAAATCAGCCAATTCTTTCAGGTCCGCTGTTTCGCCGCCTTCAATGGCCAGGGTACGCCATTTTATGACCTCATCTTTTTCGCTGGTATTGAAATAATAATGATTGGCCAGTTCGTGACAGGCCCTTGCATCGCCTTTTTCGGCGAGGTCCTTAAACAATTGCTGGCTCACCTGGTCGATCTCTTCGGAACCGCGCTCGTCATATACCGCCAGGGCCAGTTCAAGCGCTATCCAATAGAGACTACCCGGGCATTCGGCATATTGATCAATAAGCGGTTGGTATTCCTTTATCTTCCCCTCCCTCATTTTGGAGGTGATCTTGTAGATATCTTTTTTGTTCAGGAGTTCACTCAATGAAAAGTTGTTCAAGGCAGTGCCCCTTTCGTCGATCAAAAAGATAGGGGTCTGTATGGTAAGGGGATCATTCGCCAGCCTGTACAGGAATTGCTGATGGGCATTGGAGGCCAGGGAAATAAATTGCCTTCCCAGCACCTCTTTTTCGTGTTGTTGCGCCGGATCAAATGTCCAAACATCAATACCGTCATCTACTGAGACCGCATTCCCTCCCTGTATTGCTGTAATTATTTCCTTCATTTTGGCCTGATCTACCATAAAGCGTTGTATAGAAGTTAAATATAGTAGCCTTATGGTAAAAAACCTCCGTTTATTATTTTTTTGGCGCTATTATCTTTTAAGGTCGCCGGCCCTGCTTAGGCTGGCTCCCCTCCACCAGGCCATTTATATTGATTAGTAAGGCAATTAAGCTGATTAGCGTTCTCTATAGAGCTTGTATCTTTCGGGCAACGACTATTACTTCATATGAATATATATACAGCCCTGACAGTGTTTGCCATTACCGGCTTTTGTTTTTCAGCCAATGCCCGGCAAAAAGCCGTGACGGACCCCTGCGCTATTACTATGCGTGCACATGCTACGCATATTGCCTCCGTGGAACGGGAATCCATCACCGTGATCAATGGCAGTACCTATTCTTTTACCGTAGATACGCCGGAAGACCAGGGGCTGGTATCCACTGTACCGGATGTAACACAGTTACTGCAACAAATAAGGCCGCAAGGCAACAACACCCAACAATATGAGGTACTAACCAGCGACGGTATGGTCAAAAAGGAAGGCAGAATTGCCAATGGTGACAAACTGGTAGTCACTACGCGCGATGGAAAACATACAAAAAGGTATTCCCTCCGCTTACAGGCCTTTGCACTGAATGGGCGCCTGGTGCTGGATCAACACACACTTACGCTTAATACGCCGGCCAACCTGGTATTGTACTATACAGCCGGGCAAAGAAGCCCCGATGCCAGCGTACGCATTCTGGTACCGGCGGGTATCAACGTGACGATGGATAATACAACAGTGAACGTGATTGGCCGTGGGGATGTATTGCTGAAAGACCTGGCTACCCAATCCATTGGCCGGGTGGGAACAAATTATTCCTATTCCAAAGTAGGAGATGTAACGATCACCAAAGCTGCTGACGGTGGTACTGTAGTTCAATTCAATCACCTGGACCTGCGGCCGGCCAATGGCGCCGACCTGCGGCTGGTGATCCGCGATGTGGTGCTGACAAAGGCCGGGACTTACCGGTTTCAGGCCAACTATACCACCGCCAGTCCTGCCGTACTAACGAGCGCCGGCACACTCAGCGAGTCGGCCACGCTCACAACCACCAATACGATCACCAGTTTTGAAAGAGTGATCGCAAAAGGGGCAGCCTTTTCAGACGCGCCCGGCACTTACACTTCCCTGCAATTCACCTGGCGCTCAAACAATCCAGGCGCCGCCATTCAACTGATGCAATCGGGTGACCAGGGGAAAAGCTGGAAGGTCTCCAAAGCAACGATCGATGCACGGAAAGGGCAGGCTGCTATCACCGGCCTGGCCGGCAATCAGCTATACAGTTTCCGCTTACAGGTAAAAGACGGCGAGCATAAAGGATTTTCCAACACCATTCGCTTTTATTCGGGTAAAATGGACATCAAAGGTTTTGGCGTAAGCGGTGAAGACAAGCAGGATAACACAGAAATTATTAATAAAGCCATTGACTCATTGTACCGACTGGGCGGAGGTGTACTGCTTTTCAGCAAGGGTACTTATTCGGTACGCACCGTACACCTCAAAAGCAATGTATGGTTATACATCGACAAAGAGGCTACCCTGAAGGCTCTTAAAGGAACGGATGCACCGGAAAGCACCTGGTTCAGCGACCGGAAATATCGTTCCGGTCTCTCTCCTACCGACCCCGGCCCGTATGCTGATCCGGAGAATTACATGACGAAACAAGATGTAGGCCACCATTATTTCAGGAATGGGATGTTCTTTGCAGAAAGAGAAGACAATATCAAGATCATTGGCAACGGGCATATCACGGGCGATGGTAATTTGGTAACAGGCGATAAGGTGATGAGCAATGCACCGGATAACCGCGGCGACAAAATGTTTGTATTTAAGTTATGTACCAATATTGAGATCGGGGGATTGCAACGCACCGAAGACCTCTGGTACGATGCAGAAAAAGACGAACCCTATTATATTAAGAAAGATGGCAGTAAGGATGCTGACATCAGTAATATGCTGCAAATCGACCGCGCCGGGCATTTTGTATTATTGGCTACGGGAACAGACGGTATTTATGTACACAACAGTTATTTCTCCAGGGCGCACCAGGGCAATGTGCGCGATATTTATGACTTCATGGGCTGCAACAATGTAACAGCCACGAATATCTATTGTAAGGTAAGTTCTGATGATATTATTAAGCCAGGGTCAGATTGCTCATTGGGTTTTACACGTCCAGCCAGTCATTATATGGTACGTAACATTATTGGCGATACCAACTGCAACCTGTTCCAGATAGGATCAGAAACGGCTGATGATATTATGGACCTGCATGTAGACAATATCTATGTACTGGGGGCCAATAAAGCAGGCTTCTCTATTTCCACCAATGATGGCGCACACATCAAGGATGTGCACCTCAACTGTGGACATACGGGGCCTATCCACTCACGTTCTAAAATGTACCGGGCTACTACACCTTTCTTTATTTCCATTTCCAACCGGGGGCGCATCCTCGGGGCCAATGTAGGCAAGTATGCTTTTACCGATCATGGGGATAAGCACAATGAGCTGCTGGTGAAGAATGTAAATATTGGCCAGGTAGAAAACATCATCATCAACGGCATCGACATCTTTGAGGTATACAGTGGCAGTTCCTATAGCGGCAAGCGCTGGAAACCTTATGATGGTACGCAGAAAAGATCAAGTCCCATTATCGCCGGTTATAAATTACCGGGCGGGGAGGATATGGAAGGCAAACTTGATTTTACCTTACCCAACGGTCAGCATACGGGCTATATCAACAACGTAGTATTCAATGATGTACACGTGCTGGTGAAGGGAGGCAATCCGTTATCTGATACCGCACAGGTTTCTCCTGAATTAGGTGTGGGGCAATACAATGTGACCAATCTGAAGGTGCAACCTTCTTTTGGTCTGTGGGCCCGTCATGTAAAAGCACTTTCTGTAAATGTATGTTCTTTCAACTATGAGCAGCCCGATGGCCGTTATGCTATTTACCTCGAAGATGTGCTGGGCGCCAAATTCTCCGGCATCAAAATGATGCGTGGGAAGGACAATGAGGCGGTGATCAAACTGAAGGAAGCAAAAGATGTGTTTGTGGATGGGGCTGTCTATTATAATACCATGTGGGGCAATACGCCGGTAGAACTTCCCCGGATCAGTTATACTTCCGGAAACAGTACGACAAGCTTTCCGGATAAAGGCAAATAATAGCAACATAACAGAGCCATAGCTAGCCTCTTTGCACCGCCATCCTATCTGGAAGGCAATCGTTGCAGGAAGAGGGGCTCGGGGTTTGGTGTTTCGGGTTCAGTGTTTCGTGCTGCTACCTCACCACTCACTACAAACCACTCATAACTCACTTCTCCAGCTTATCAATGCGGAACCAGTCCACATCGGCAAAGCCGGCATCATTGATCTGCGTAGTACGGGTGCAGAATATACCCGCTTTGGCGCCCACCCAACGGCCTGGGGTAGCCTGAAAGGCTGTTTCTATATCAGTAAATGATTTGCCATCAGTACTATATCCAAAGCGGCATTGGGCGCCTGCACGTACCTGTACCCGGAAGTAAACGGTAGCCGTAGAATCGCCCAGTTTAGTGAGTGTTTTTTCGGTTTCAGGATTGGCCTTGTACGCATCTTTGCAGGTACCATACACCAGCCAGATACCATCCTTCCTGCTTTTGAGGGCAATGTTGGCATAGCTGAGGCCCATGATGACCAACCCTGCTTTTTCATTTTCCAGCTTGGGATTGGGTGTAAAGGAAAACTTAGTAGTGATGACAAACGCTTCTGCCGGCCATTTTTGTAACAGGATATTGGGCACGTCCCACAGGTTATTGGCTGAGTCGGGCATCTTATCAGAATATAAGCGTAAGACCCCTTTGGTGGGATTCAGAAACGACCAGGTCGCTTTGGGATTGGCCTGCCATTGCCATTGCAAACCCAGGGTAGTTGTATTGAACTCATCACTTTCTGCCGGAGTAGCAATGGGATAGGTTTTCCCTACAGCTGGTTTCTTATACACCAGTACCGGCTCTCCCTTACCGTCACCATCTTTATCAATGCCGATCACCGGCCAGTTGTTGATCCATTTCATTGGTTGAAGGTGTACCACCCTGCCATAAGCCCCCTTGTCCTGGAAATGCAGGAACCAGTCTTCCCCCGCGGGCGTTTGTATCCAGGCGCCCTGGTGAGGGCCGTTGATCGGTGTAGTGCCCTGGTCCATGACCACTTTCCTTTCGTAAGGGCCATAAATATTCTTAGACCGAAGTACCAGTTGCCAGCCCGTAGACACACCACCTGCGGGAGCGAAAATATAATAGTATCCATTGCGCTTATACAGCTTGGGACCTTCAATCGTAGCATCCGTTTCATGACCATCATACACCAGTACACCTTCGCTGACCACCCTGGTACCGGTGGCATCCAGCTCTTTGATAACGATCAGGCTTTTAATGCCTGCACGGCTGCCTGCGTATGCATGGGCCAGGTACCCTTTGCCATTATCATCCCAGAAGGGACAAGGGTCTATCAATCCTTTTCCAGCCTCTACCAGCACGGGATCAGTCCAGGGACCTTTGATGTTCCTGGCCCTCGTAACATAAATGCCAAAATCCGGATCGGGATAATAAATGTAAAATTCACCATTGTGGTAGCGGATAGCCGGCGCCCATACACCATTGCCATGCTGTGTTTTGGAAAAATGATCGAAAGGAGGCTGCCTTTTTAAAGCATGTGTGATGATCGTCCAGTTGACCATATCCTTCGAATGCAGGATCGGCAACCCGGGTACTGCATCAAAACTGGAGGCTATGAGGTAGTAATCGTTTCCCACGCGTACAGCATCGGGATCAGAATAGTCGGCATTGATCACCGGGTTTTTATAGGTACCATTTCCATTGTCAGCCATCCATACTTTTGAAACGGGGTTGGCAAGCTGGGCAAAACCGGTAAGGTTAAAATTGAACAGGCAGGTAATGGTACAGGCAAGGAACAATAAGCGCATAAATATTAATTGATTTCAATCATGGCTTTGATGACACCGTTGGCGGGGTTAAGCCAGTCGGCATGGATACAATATTATCAACTTAATTGTTAAGCAAAAAGCGAAGTCTGCAAGTATAGCCTGGGGAGGCGAAAGTACACTATTTTCCCAAGCGGCTATCCCGTACCATCCCATAAAAAGGGTTGTTCCGGTTTCCGTGCCTGCATGCACTTTGACCGCAACAACCCTTGTAATACCTGTGCTTATTTTGATTCGAACATCACCAGTCAATGCCTGTTAACGGGGAAGCTGGTAATATTTTCGTACCGCTTCATAATCAGCAAAGTCAATATCCGGCAATGGATGGGCACCTGTTGCTGCACGGCCACCGGCCTGCTGGCTACTGGTGACTATCCGTACGATCTTAGCCTGCGCATAGGATTCACCAGCACCATTTTTATCTATATAAAAATTAACCTTGTTAGCGCTATAGGTCATACTTACCCGGTATTGTGTAGCACCGCCAACGCCGGTACCAGGCAAAAAATACCAGCGGTCAAGTGGTTGATAATACAGGTACACAAACCAGGCCGATCTATCCATTGAATCCTTGGTAGTAGTTACCAATAACTGCACAAATCCTGCTGCCAGGTTTTGTACCCCATATGAGTATTGCGTTACATTGGCATTACCGGCAATGCCCTGCGGTCCCTGTGGTCCGGGCACACCTGCTGGTCCTGCCGGCCCTGTATCGCCCTTTTTACAGGACAACACTGCAAAAGATAAGATCAGACCTGTTAAGAATACGGCTGCATATTTCATGTACATTATTTTACCGGGCAATGTAGTCAGAAAAAGAAGCCGCTCCTCTACCCTATTTGTGTGATAGGGCGCCACTCAATGTCTCTCCTTTTACCTATTGCTTTACAAACCTCATCAACACTTTTTCATCCGGTAACCGGTATAAATCCTGACACCTTAATTCCGACGCACTATTCTTTCCGCCAGCTCCAGCTTCAGCGTTTTTATTTCGGCCAGTACGATCTGCGCCATTAAACGTGCACCTAGTTCATTGAAATGGGTATTGTCTTCTTTTCCTTCGGGATAATTGGGGTGCTCTCCTTTTGCCAAATGCAGGAATAGCAACTTTGATCTTTCTTCTCCCAACTCCTGCAGCAGGGCCTGACTTTTCCGGTCAAGATCTATCAAGAGGACATGGTATTCATTGGCAACTTTACGTACGATCTCCGCATACACTTCGTGGGTGTCTTCTATTTTTCCGGCGTCATCAAATTTCCGGCGCGCTACGGGTGTCAGTAGTACCGGGATGGCTTTTTTATGGCGTGTTTCCGTAACGTATTTAACCAGGTTTGTCTTAAATTCTTCTTCAGTAGTGTAGCTCTTCTTCGTACTTACTTCATCATTGTGGCCGAATTGTACAAACACGTAATCTCCTTCTTGCAATGCATCCACTACGGGCTGCCACCTTTTTTCTTCCAGGAAGGTGCGGGTACTTCTGCCATTCTGTGCCCGGTTATCAACGGTTACCGTAGAATCGAAGAAGTACACAAAGGGCATTCCCCAACCAGTTTCCGGGTATGCTTTCTCCTGTTTCATGGACATGGTAGAATCGCCTATAAGATACACCGTGATCCTTTTTTTGAATGGCATTGAAAATGCCATCAGTAGCACAGCGTACAAAAGAACCGCTCCCGGACTTACTTTATTTGACCAATTCATTCAGGTAGATTTCTATATTGGAGTACCATTTGTTCAGGGTAAACAGGCTGGCATCATTGCCATCGGCCGGGTTGAGCTGGTGCGCTTTTTCCCAGGCATCGGGCATTCCATCTTTATCTGTATCAGTAAGTGCAGGCAGGGATTGCAAGGCGGGCCATGCCCCGGTGGTCAGTTCATAAGCAGTACCATGCGGAAAACCGCCCTGCACATCTATAAAACCACCGGTCCTGTTCCTGACATTACTGATGATACGCTCGTCCATCGTATCTCTTTTAGGGAGGATGGCCCCTACCTGTTGCAGCACCTGTATATAAGCTTCTTCGGCAGTTTGAGTGGTGACAGGCACAATCTCAAAGGGCTTTTCCAGCGTTACCTGTGTCACCTCATCTTTGCCATTGCCGACTTTTACACCCTGCCAGTTATTACGGGTCACATCTGTAGCACCATCCACATAGTTGCCCGCCACATAAAATTTGCCATAGGGAATATCAGACCGGTTGAAGGGGTTCAATAACTGATACCTCACTTGTTTGCCTGTATTGGGCCCGTACTTATAATAGTTGTTGACAATATTGTAGCGTCCGCCTTCACCGGCATGTGTATTGTTGTGCCCCCAGTTGTAGATCACATTGTTCCGGTAATCCACATTTTCTTCCGGGGCATTGCGAATGCCGTCAAATCGCGGGGTTCGGCTATTGCAATGAGCTATCAGGTTGTGGTGAGCGGAGAGATGCCTGCCGCCCCATATACCACCATAGCCGTGGTGTTCGTAATCTTTATCGCCGGTCTCAAAATGATAACTATAATTAAGTGGCTCAGCTATCAGGTTCCATTGCAGGGTGGAGCTGTCTCCTGCATATACTGATATTATTTCATCGGTACTCCAGCTCAGGCTGCAATGATCGATCAATATGTTTTTACGGCGGGTACCACCAAAAGCATCATCACCTCCATTGCCATCTACCATACCGCCACGCTGGTACTTATCGCCCATGCGGAAGCGCAGGAAACGGATAACAATATTGTCGCCGCCTATACTCACCGGCTGATCGGCCAGGCATATACCATCACCTGGCGCCGACTGGCCGGCAATAGTTACATTACCCGCAATGGTCAGTTTTGTACGGAGGTGGATGGTTCCTGATACAGCAAACACGATGATACGGGGTACTTTGGCAGTGGCTGCTTCCCGGAAGCTACCCGGACCAGCATCTTCCAGGTTGTTCACGATGAATACCTTTCCTCCCCTGCCGCCGGTTGCATATTGCCCAAACCCTTCGGCGCCCGGAAAAGCAATAGGCTTCCCATCGGATGCTGTAGCAACCCCTTGTTGCTGTGCAGTACAGGACAATAATAAACAGTACACAAATCCTTTTAATAATACGATCTTTCTCATTTAAAAATTCTAATTTATTGTGCCCACCGGGGATCGCCCACTGGCCCACCCGTAGTGCTGCTCGTTCTCAGTTCTGAACCAGCAGGCAGGGTGAAATTGGTGGTCGCGCCATCCCATCCGAGGGCTATCATCTTATTGTTTTGCATGGTCATCGCAGCCGGAAATGTAAGCGCTAGCGGCGTTGCTGCCCCATTGGTGAGGTTAAATGTATTGTTGTTGGAAAACAGCATAGTAGCGGTGGTGGCTGTAGCTCTTATCGCGGCAGGGCCAATCGTTTGATCCTTAATAGGCGTATTCGCAATAATACAGTTTTGTATGGTCAGGTCAACCGGGTTGGCATTGGCATCAAATATGGTATAGTTCCTGCTGGTGCCACCAGAACCAAAGTTATTGATGGTACATTGATCGATCAGAATAGTTGGCTTTGGACTGGATAAGGTTGTATTGCAGCTAATGAATGCACGTCCCATACTATGGAAAGTAGTCTTTACCAATTCCAGTTTCGAAAACTGCAGTTTATTGATGGTAAAGAAAACGTACGTGGAAGCCGTTGCGCTGTTGGAGGCAATGGTATTACTCACCTTTATGAGATCGATCTTATGATCGCTGCCATTGGCGCCACGGTCGCCCCGGAGGAAACAATTGGCGAGATTCTTAACGATACAATTATCGACAATGAGGTTGGTAAAGGTGGCAGCTTCTGCATCAGTAGCCATTCCGGCAAGATTGAGGAAATACGCTGCCGCGCCCAGGGTGCCATCAAACTCAATCCCTTTCAAAGTAACACCCGCTCCATTTCCTTTCAAGGTCACTTCCTTAAAGTTGACTTTGGTATCAGCTGGATTATTAGAAACAGATTGAATAGTAACACTTTTTTGGGCGATCACCAGGTTGACATAGGCCGCTAAATTATCCACGCAATTGTATGTTCCTGGCTGTAGCCCGATCACATCGCCATTGGCGGCATTGGCTACGGCAGTAACGAGGTCCTGGCCTGGAGATAATACAACAGCATAAATGCTGGGTTCTTTGGTGATGAAACCAATGATCCCTTTGCTTAATGTACCCTGAAATATCTCGGCGAGGTAGGCCATTTTGGGAGTCAGGCCGGTAATGAGCTTTTGCATGGCCGTAACGTCTGCCGCATCGAGCGGCACTTCAAATGGAGCACCTGTTGCCGGTGTCAATACGATCTTTGTGAGGCCCGGCATGGTTCTCCATTTGAGCAATACCGTTTTATCTTTCAGGTCTGCATCACTAATATTCAGGAATATCTGCTCACCCTTGATGCCAAAAGAATTGCTGTACTCCCATTTTGAATCTGCCGATCCACCCTGGCCTTTGGCCTTGACACGGGCAAAGTATTTTGTTTTTATCTGAATATTCCTGTCCGTGATCGTCAGGGATAACGCTTTTGTTTCCGTGGTATAGTCAATCGTCCCCGTGAGCAGGGAATCTTTACCTACCTCCACTACATAAGTAACAGAATCGGAGACGTAAAGGGAAGGAGACCATTCCAGTTTGGCATTGGTCTCATTCGATGTTGCACCGATCCTGCCGGGGGTAAAGATACGTTCCGGCGCAAAGGTTTCTTCTTTATCCTTTTCGCAGGATAAGGCCAGGATGGCAAACAGGAAGATGATCGTCAGGCCGTTTATATGGTTGATTACTTTTTTCATATAGTATAATCAGTTTGAAGTAGCAGGAATTAATATCCGTAATCCTGCTTAAGGTTATAGTTTTGATTGAGCACGCCGGAATACAGCGGGAATAATTCTTTCTTGTTCTTTTCAAACTTCAACGCAAACCCCTGGAATTGACCGGTAATGTATTCTTCGTTAACCGCCACGCGCCAGTTCTTTCTGACGTAACCATCAGGCGTAGAAGCCACCGGATCGAGGGTGAACATGCTCTTGGATACCGGTCCGCCGTACACATCAAAATCAAGAGTCTCTTCCGGCACTGTCTTGTTTAATACTTTGTTCGCTTTTATGTATACGTATTTAGGGACGTTAGCATAGCGCCCTGTTCCATTCATTAATTCGCGGAGATTGGCCCTTGTTTGATCAATGACCGTAGCCAGCAGGTTCCAGCGAATAAGATCATATTTTCTTATTCCTTCACCACCAAATTCGAGCAACCTTTCTTTTACGATAGCCTTAAAGAAGCCATCTTTATCCGTAGGGGTAGTACCCATCCTGCTTTCAAAACCGGTGAAAGCGCGTTTACGCACCTCCTCATAAGCGGCAATGGCTTTGGCAGAAGGTGCGCTACCCAGCTCATTGTCTGCCTCAGCATACATCAGCAATACATCTGCATACCTTAGCAGGGGCCAGTTGATGCCCAGGTTCTGGTTGGTACCATTGATGGAGGTCCAGTATTTACGGTACTTGCCATCCCGCATATCGTTGAAATTGGTCACCACCTTATTATTGGCGCCATCGATCTCAAACCAGGCCAGGGTTACATCCCGGCGGCAATCACCCACAGAATCAAACTCATAAAAATAAGTAGGGATGCCTACTACGCCGCCATTGGCAACTCCATACGAGGAACTACCGTTGATACGGATACCATTGGAATAGCCCAGTTTGCTATCCGTCCTTGCATTACCACCGAACGCGCCTGCTTCAAAGATCCATTCATTGTTAGGATCCAGGCGGGTGCTATTATGTATTGTTCTAAACAGGTTTTCATAGCTGGGGTTCAGGCCATGCTCTTTGCTGGCGATGATGTCAGCACACTCGTCCATCGCTATTTTGTAATACTCCTTGTAATCGGCCTTGCGGATCATTTCCTGTGGACTACGCCTCAAAGAGTAACCACCACGCGCCAGGGCGATGCGTGCACGTAAGCCCTTCACTACTGCTTTGGTAACGCGGGTGGAAGGATCGCCTGACTCACTTCTCCAGGGCACCAGGTCCGAAGCTGTTTTCAGATCGGCCAGTAATATATTGTAAATAGAATCGCGGTCTGATTTAGGCAGGAAAAGATTGGGGATATCGGCAGAAGGCTGGAATTGCGCCGGGAGATCACCCCAGTTGCGGATGAGTTCATAATAGAACTGCGCGCGGAGGGTGAGCACTTCTCCATACAACTTGCGCATGATCTTTTTATCAGCCTCAGACCCTTTGGTATATAGGCCGGATAGCGGAATGTATTTAATACAAATATTGGCCCTTTCAATACCCTGGTACAGCTGGGAAAAAGGAGCATCCAGCTCTGTATTGTCGGGACTGGCACCATAGCCACTCAATCCCCTGCGATCGAGTGGATTGAAATCGCCGGAGGTCTTAAAATCGTCGGCGGCCATAGGATAAAGCAGGGAAATACGGCTTCCGTAGCCATTATCGCCCATCAGCTTATTATACACCCCTACAACTGCAGAAGTGGTATAAGAAACACTTTCAAAAACTGCGTCCTGCGAGATCGTGGAAGGATTTTCCACATCAAGGTATTTTTTACAGGAAGCGGTGGCCAATACACCCGCTAAGGCGATGGAGGAGAATATGGTGGTGATGGTCTTATTTTTCATTGTCGTTCCTTTAAAGATTAAAATGTAACATTTATACCTGCCAATATGTACCGGCTGCGGGGATAGGCAGCATAGTCAACACCCGGAGTGAGCGGGTTACTACGCCTGGTATTGGCTTCGGGGTCAAAGCCTGAATAACCGGTAAGCGTTGCCAGGTTATTAACAGTGGCATAAACCCTGAACTGGGAGAATACTTTTGTTCTCTTTAAGAGGCTTTGTGGTACAGAATAACCCAGTGTGACGTTACTGATACGCAGGAAAGAACCATCTTCAATAGCAAAGGAATGCAGGAAGTATTGACCGCCGGGTGGGGTCCAGTATTTCGTTTCCGCATTCAGCTTACTCAACTGAGCGGGATCATTAACCTTCAGGCCGTTCTCATCATACCATTTCCAGCGATCGTTCATGATGGCCAGCATATTGTTGTCCCTGTACAGGTACTGCGTAGTAAATTCAATCTTGTTGGCATTGTATACTTTGTTACCTACTGAGAAGTTCATAAAAATGCTGGCATCAAATCCTTTATAAGAGAACTGCTGGTTAAAGCCACCGATGAATTTGGGCTGCGCATTGCCCAGCACTGTCCTGTCGTTGGCGCCGATACGCATATCCGTAGTTTTTGATAGCTTTTTCAGTTTGAGGTCGCCGGGCTGCGGCTCCCGGTTGCCCAATGCTACATCGCGGCTATCAGGTATACCAGCTTTGATGGTATATTTCTGGGTGGCTGCATCATAATCAAAATCATCCACAGTATAGAAGCCGTCTGTTACATAACCATAGAATTGTCCCATTGGCTGACCCACTTCCACCAGGAAATCCTGGTAAGTAGCGCTGATCCACCCGGCCATCTCGAGGTAAGACTTCAGGGGCTGACCTGTAGGATCGATGCCCAGACTCTCAATCTTGTTTTTGTTGAACGCAATGTTGAAGTTGGCATTCCAGGTAAAATCCTTTGTATTCATGATGTTGCCGGCCAACTGAAATTCAATACCCCTGTTGGAGGTTTTACCCACATTCTGGTATTGGGTAGAGTAACCACTTGTTTGCGGGATCTTGGCTTTCAGCAGCAGGTCTTTCGTGCTATTGTAATAAACATCAACCGATGCAGTAAGCCTGTTGTTGAGCAGGGAGAAGTCCAACCCAAGGTTGCGGGAGATGGTAGTTTCCCATTTGAGGTTAATATTGGCCAGTTCGGCAGCGGTAAAACCTGGTATCACCGACTCATTGAATGCATAACCATCGTTGCTGTTGGCAGCAAACATGGTCTTATACAGGTCAGTGGGGATACGGTTGTTACCGGAAGAGCCCAGGCTGAACCGGAGTTTCATATCGGAGAAGAAGCTCATATTCTCCATAAACTTCTCTTCAGATAATTTCCAGGCCAATGACATGGACGGAAAGACCGCATTGCGGTTTTGCTCAGCAAATTTGGAACTGCCATCGCGCCTTACCGTAAAGTTGGCAATGTATTTTCCATTCCAGGAATAGTTAACACGCCCAAAGAATGAGAGCAATCTTTCTTCCGCCTGCGAGGTAGTAGGCGCATCCTGTATCAGCAAATTGGGAGGAGTAGCTTTTTGAATACCTGCAAAAGCCTGCTCGGGAGTAATATCCACCGGCAGCCATTTGGTGGTAATATTCGTATTGTTGGACTTTTGCTGCCAGATCTCCTGACCTGCCATGAGATCCAAACTATGGCCGCCTTCCAATTTCAGTTTATAGCTCACTGTATTGGAGTTCGTAAGCGAGAACACATCTCCTTCTCCAATCTGTACCACGGGCATATTCGCATTTTGGCGGGCGATGCTGGTGGCCACGCCATTGAAATTGTTGGTCTTCCTGGAAGTTTGGTTGATACCCAATACCGTTTTGAAGGTAAGTCCTTTAATGATCTCGAGGCTTGCATAGCCATTAACGATGATATCGTTGCGGTAATCATAGCGCAACTCCTGGTTGGCCAATATCACCGGGCTGGTCAGGTTGGTGAGATTGGCATAATCGGGATCAAACTCATCTACCTGTGATTCCAGTCCTGGCGCCACAAATGGCCGGAAACGTACGGCATTGCGCAAGCGGTTGGTGCTTTGTGTACCCGTATTGGAGGTACCTACCCCATCCACCCGCTGGCGGCTATAACGTGCATTGACACCCACCCGCAGACGATCGGTAACTTTATGATCGAGTTTGAGCGCAGCCAGGGTACGTACAAACCCCGAGTTGAGCATAATGCCTTCCTCATTGGTATGATTGAGGTTGAAATTGAAGGTAGTGTTCTTGTCGCCGCCTGTAAGACCCAATACATGAGTATGGTTGAAGGCATTCTGTCCGAATACTGCATCCTGCCAGTCGGTAAATGGCATTTTCTTATAAAGCTCTATATCCTCCCAACGACCATAATTATCACGGAAAGTATTTTTGGTTTCCTGGTTGGTATTGTAGTTGTATATCTGGTATTGATACTTTACATAGTCGTAAGGGCTCATTACCGCCAGTTTATTGACGATGTTGCGCATCCCGGCATAGCCATTATAGGTTACCTGCGTTTTCATGGCTTTTCCTCCTTTGGTAGTAATGATCACTACCCCGTTGGCGCCCCTGGCTCCATATATAGCAGTAGAAGCCGCATCTTTCAGTACATCGATGGTCTCGATTTCCTGGGGAGAGAGCAGGGAAAGGGCATTCTCTACCTGGATGCCATCCACGATATACAAGGGAGAATTATCCTGTGTGATGGAATTACCACCCCGTACACGCACTTGTATGTCGGCTCCGGGCTTTCCTTCGGTGGTGATCACCTGCACTCCTGCCAGGCGGCCGGTAATGGCCTCTGCAGCGGAACTAAGTGGAATGTCTTTAAGATCACGGCCACTGACAGAAGAAACGGAACCGGTTACATCTCTTCTGCGTATCGTTTGGTAACCGATCACCACTACATCATCAAGACTTGAATTGCTTTTTGACAGTTTGATGGTCAGTGGGGTATTGCTGTTGGCAGGAACAGTAATAGAGGTATATCCTGTAAAACTAATTACCAGGGATATATTGCCATTATCGGAAGTGATGAGGGTAAAATTTCCTTCAGCATCGGTCTGCGTGCCTTTGGTAGCACCTTTGATCATAACACTAACGGCTGCAAGAGGCACATTGCTATCGTCGGTTACCTTTCCTTTGATCTGCCGGGTTTGTGCCGTCAGGTGGAGGGAAACAGCAGCCAATACCAATAGCATCAGTAGTCTTTTCATATAGCAGTTTTTTAATGTAAATGGGCGAGGTTAGGGTTTATAATAATATATCAGCAGGTTATGGAAGCATTCATTCCCGTTGATAAATGTCAAAATGAATACTAAAAGTGTTAAACTGACAGGATTGTAGGCACGCAGGAAGGCATGCACTATGAGAAAGGATCATCTTCGGCATAGCAAGCAATTTATTAGTTAGCAAATAGCACAACAATTGTATACAGATTTTCAGGAATGCCGAAGAGTTTAAAACCTTTTATTTACGCAATCGTTCCCGGCAACGATGGCGTAGTGTCAAAATGACAAGTGAATGTTTTACAAGGCTCTGCGAGAAAAACTGTATCTTGGTGACCATCGTAAAATGGCATCTCCAATAAATCAATGGCCGGCATATGAAATTTGAAGCAGTTACTATTAAAGATATTGCCAAAGCACTCGGAATATCTACTTCCACTGTTTCAAGGGCCCTGCGTGATAGTTATGAAATAAGCCCGGAAACCAAGCAGTTAGTGCTGGATTGTGCCGAAAAGCTGAATTATCGCCCCAATCCCATAGCCCTCAGTCTAAAGGAAAAACGTAGCCGTTCTATTGGCGTGGTAGTGTGTGAAATAGCCAATAGCTTCTTTTCGCAGATCATTAATGGCATAGAATCCATTTCGTATGACCGTGGTTATAACGTCATTATATCCCAAAGCCATGAATCATATGAAAGGGAAGTGATGGACCTCCGTTACCTGGCCTCCCGGTCGGTAGATGGACTGTTGATCTCCGTTTCTACGGAAACGAACGATATCAGTCACCTCAAAGCGCTGCATGAAAAAGGGCTGCCCATTGTCTTCTTTGATCGTATTACAGAAGAGATCAATACCCATAGCGTAATTGTAGATAATTTTAAAGGGGCTTATGAAGCCACGGAACATTTGGTTCAAAATGGCTATAAGCGTATTGCAGCCATTGCCAACTCAGAATTCCTGTCCATTACCACCGAAAGGCTGGCCGGCTACCGGGAGGCGTTGTTGAGTAATGGTCTCCCCCCCGATGATGCTTATATTAAACATTGTTTCTATGGAGGTATGATCTTCTCTGAAATAGAAGAGGCAGTGAACAGGCTGTTTACACTGAAACAAAAGCCCGATGCCATTGTAACAATGGCCGATAAACTGACAAGCGGCTGCCTCAAAACACTTAAAAGACGCGGCCTCACCGTACCCGACGATATTGCCCTGGTAGGGTTTTCCAATTCAGATATCGCAGAACTGATCAGCCCACCCCTCACGGTAGTACGGCAGCCAGCCTATGAGATAGGCCGCGATGCCACCGAACTATTGCTGCAACTGATAGAAAGCAAACGGCCCGTCAAACAATTCGAAAAAAGAACCCTCACGCCTGAATTGCAGGTAAGAGAATCATCATTCCCAAAGAAATAAGCTGAAAGCTTTGCCCTGCGCATTGTAAGCTGCAACCCACGCATTGACATTGATCTTATATACTGCGGTGGTATCACAAATTGTGATACCACCGCTCACTTTAGCAATGTATTCAATTAATTTTCAATCATTTACCTACACACATGCGAATATTAAATATATTTTCTTTATATTGTTGCCCTCTTCATATATCAGTGTGTCCCCAACCGACAGGCTTTGTTTAGCAGCAAAAAACAAACAATTCATTTAAACGGTAGTAATGGCAAAGTCAACGTCGAAAGTTGTTATTCCTGAAGAAGGAATTATTAAAAAGATCCTCGTATTACGCGGTGAAAGAGTAATACTTGATTTTCATATTGCAGAGATCTTTGGAGTGGAAACAAGGGCACTGAAACAGGCAGTCAAGCGCAATATGGACCGCTTCCCCAAAGACTTTATGTTCAGGCTTACCAAGAAAGAAATGGAAAGTGTGGTATCACAAAATGTGATACCACATATAAAGTACCTGGGAGGAGCTACTCCTTTTGCTTTCACAGAGACAGGTGTAGCCATGCTTTCAGGTGTCTTGAAAAGTGAAAATGCAGTAAAGATGAATATCATCATCATGAGAGCATTTATCATGTTGCGGAAAATAGCAGTTAATTATAAGGAGATCATGAACCTCCTGCAACAGATGCGTTTACAATATGACAAACAATTTGGTGAGGTACACAAGGTATTGGAATACCTGTTGCATCCACCACAACCTCCCCGCAGAAAAATTGGATTCCGTAGAAGTGATGAAAATGATTAATAACCTGCATCTGCACCAACGGTGGTATCACAAATTGTGATACCACTAATACCAGCAACCTCATAACAATTTAATATACAACCAGTTGGACTGCACAATTTTAGAAACAGTGGTATCACATTTTGTGATACCACTGTTTCTAAAAAACTGAACTACTCACCATTTTACCTGAAACTGTCACCATAATGAACCGGCGGGCTGTCCGGAAATTTGTGTTATCAATTAAAAAACAAGCGATGACACAAAACAACAAAATTGCCCTGGTTACCGGCGGCAGTCGTGGATTAGGTAAGAATGCAGCACTGATGCTCTCTAAAAAAGGGATCGATGTTATCATTACCTACCGGCAGAAAAAAGAAGAAGCGGAAGAAGTCGTAGCCGGGATCCAACAAAACGGACAGCAGGCAGCAGCCTTACAACTGGAAGTAGGCGACACCTCCTCCTTTGATGGCTTTATACAACAAGTAAGCACTACACTCAACAAGCACTTTGGTAAAACCCAATTCGACTTCCTGGTCAACAATGCGGGTATAGAGGGCTTCAACCCGATTACGGAAACAACGGAAGAATTGTTTGACAACCTCTACAACGTACACCTGAAAGGCACCTATTTTCTTACCCAAAAGGCCTTGCCGCTGCTGGCCAATGGAGGCCGTATCATCAATTTCTCCACCGGTCTTGCCCGTTTTGCCACGCCGGGCTATAGTGCCTATGCGTCTATGAAAGGCGCTATTGAAGTATTTACCCGTTACCTGGCCAAAGAGCTGGGATCAAGGGGCATCACGGCCAATACCATTGCTCCCGGTCCCATTGAGACCGACTTTACCAGGCACGCGCTGGGCAATCCACAGATACGCAATTTCCTGGTAGGACAAACGGCGCTGGCCCGTACAGGATTACCGGAAGATATAGGCGGCGTGATCGCTTTCCTGTGCTCACCGGAAGCCGGATGGGTTAATGCACAAAGAATTGAAGTATCCGGAGGCATTTTCCTGTAAGCTATCCGCAACTGGAATTCTATTATAATAAAAGCAACAAAAAGAAGTTATTGTTGGTCATGTAAGGAGCTGCCCCTAAAGTGGCTCCTTACATTATTAATGAAAAAAGTCATATTTCTATTATTGTTGCCCCTGCTGGCAGAAGCAGTGGTTTCCTGCTGTAATTGCCTGGAACCCGTTATCCAACACTATACCAATAAGACCATTTCCGTTAGCAACCTCGACAATAGCGCACAGGCTCCTATAATATCTTTATCAAATACCGTAATCAAAAAGGCATATGGTATCAGGGTACAATTGGTCCGTGAAAAACTGGCCTGTCTTGAAAAAAGGCAATCCCTCTTTATTTCATCAGCCTATGCTTTTGACTGCCGCTGCCCACCTGCCCAGGAATACAGGCCCAAAGACAGCATCGTATCCGTTAAGATCTACACGCAACAGGCATTTGACAATACCCATACGGCAGGCTCCGACCTATCTGTCTACTTCAAAGTATACAAGCCCCATTACTTCACTACCATTGATGACTATGTAACAAAAACACCGGTAGTATTATTTGATAGCAAGGAATTGCAACCGAACATTGATTTTCTGCTGATGACGCCGCCGGCCATGAATGTGGAACACAAGTTTAAAATTCAGCTCATCCTGTCTGACGGACGGATCCTGGAAGGCGAAACCCCTACCGTAAAACTGATCTGATGCAAAAAAAACATGTACTGTTGTTCATCGCCTGCCTGCCTGTGGTGGCCGTATTGGGCCAGGGGAAAAAACGCAATATGCTGGGCTTGGAATTCCAGGGAAAGCTCTCCATGAATTACGATATATCGTTGACACAATTATTGAACGGTGGACCAACAGATGACCTGCTGGGATACGAGGATCGCACATGCTACCTGCCAATCATTGGCCTATCGCTGTTCTTTGATAAACATTGGGGCTTAGACTTCAACTTTCAGGCAGTCATTTCCAATAAACCATCCCGCAAGGTCGACCAGTTTTCGAAACGGATGCAAGCTGAATACAGCAACCATTATTATGTGGACCCTTTTACCAGTGCTGGTTATACTGACCCGGGAGGCGCTATTCAACGGGGATTTTTAGGCCTGATCTACCGCCTCGAATCCAGACGCTTTTTTATGTACCCCAAATTTTCGTTGGGCATTACTTCTTTTGAGGCTAACTATGGAAGAGCTTACCTGAAAGAGAAGGAGTCCAACAAAGAGTTAATGGTCTTTTATGCAACAGGCAAACCTAATAGAGACCACTTTACAATAGCGGCCTCTTCCGCATTCGGCTACAAACTATGTAAGTGGCTTTACTTTAATGTAGACCTGCAAACCTCCTGGTACAAGACCAATATCTCATACATCAAGACGATCACAGACCTTGAGTCGGGACAAGTCACCAGCGAATCCATCCGTTACAAAAAGAATATCTTCAACCTGGGCCTTGGCGGCGGCTTTATCGTCAGCATAAAATAATAGCCACTAGTACTTGCTTCTTTACTCAGTGCTTTTAAGCAGCAGCAAGATATACTGCCAGCGCATTCCAATTGATAGTATAGCAGACAGGTTTATTGGACCATTATTTTTTTAGTGGTGATCCCTTTGTCCGTTATCACCTGCACACAGTAGGCGCCGGCTTTCAGGAACCGGTGTACAGGCAATGTCTGAACACCCCGCACCTTTGTTTCGAACAATTGTTGCCCTGTCTTATTGATGACACGGATGGCTACCTGATCTGCAGGAGAAAAACCGTTGAAACGTATGGTAAAGTTTCCATCACCCGAAGGATTGGGAAATACCTGTACC
Organism: Paraflavitalea soli; assembly: GCF_003555545.1. Taxonomy (GTDB): domain Bacteria; phylum Bacteroidota; class Bacteroidia; order Chitinophagales; family Chitinophagaceae; genus Paraflavitalea; species Paraflavitalea soli. Next base: position 4,708,178 of record NZ_CP032157.1, read on the forward strand.
AGCTTGTCCTGTGGATCAATATCCACCACACCCGTTACACTGCCCTTATCTACTATTACAAAACTTGCTGACCGCGGTGGTATGCTCAATTTCACATCATTTTCAGCAAGTGCAGCATTAGCTTTCAGGTCCAGGTAATTGGCAGGTCCGCCAGCCACACCTGCCGGCCCATTCCCGTTGACCAGCACCTTACGCGAAAACTCTCCATTGTCTGTATCCCCGGTAAGCGTGTACCAGTAATAACGGTCACCGGAATAGAAGTTCTGAAAATTAAGTTTCACCAATTGCGTGCTTGTGCCTTTATTGACGATCACCACTCCCATTTGTCCTGAACTGAATGTAGAAGCATAACTAACTATATCATTGTTGCCGGTTACTGAAGAGGTTACCATCTGATCACCAAAGTATTTACGGAAATAATACATATGGTAAAAAGATGGCCGGGGTGCCCAGGTGGCAGCCCCGGGCTCATTGCCTGTGCTGAAAGTTCCATGGTCATTGCCGTTATCCCATCCGTTGGCCAGATCCCACCGGGAAGCCTGACCGTATTTATTTTTGATCAACTCACCCAGCGTTAAGGTAGCATGAAGGCCATTGACATGAGATACCATTTGTTTGGAACCTACCGCAAAGATGTTCCACTCCGTTAAAGCAATGGGTTTCAGCGGTACCCCACCCTGCTGTGTAGTGGTGCGCATATAGTTCATCATATTTTGCGTTTCCGTCGCTGCTGTATTGAGGATTACGCTGGCGCTAGAATTTTCATTGTAGGGAGTATAATAAGAATGCACTATGTAAAAATCTGCCGCATTGCCGGCTTTGCCGAAATACCCGCTGTTCCAGGTCCTGTCTACCGGGTTCCAGGAACTCACGGCATCATATTGGATCAGCTGGGCGCCAATATAGATAGTGGCGCCTTTCTCAGTAGCCGCCTTACGCATGGAATCGATAAATACTTTGATGTGCTGCCCGTACAGTTCGCCGCTGATGATCTCCGGCTGGCCATCCTTGTTTTTAGTCACATCAATTTTATAGCCTGCCTGCCAGGGGCCTGCATCTTCATTGCCTATCTCCCAAAACTTTGTGCGACCATTATCATACCGCACCCAGTCTGCAGCCAGGTGAGCGGCCTGCTTTACCGGATCGGCGCTGGTACCATACCGGGCATAACTGTAATTGACGGTGATAATGCCCTTGCTACCGGTTTGCTGCAGCATAGCATAGTAATTGTCGAGCGAGAGCGTCCAGCCGGCTGTATTCTTGCCATACCAATATCCCGCCAGGACTTTCTTGCCATCGGAATCATACAGCGAATCCGGTACATCCACAGGCGGTACACCAGGCAAGCCATTCCAGAAATACACACTGCTGATATTTCCCCCGGGCATACGGATAATGCCGGGAGCGAGGTTTTTAATGTGATCGATCAATACCGGCTCTGTCACCATTTGCGTCATATACGGATTGGCATTGTTGCCAAAAAGATACCCCGGCACTTTAGTGATCACATTATTGGCATCTACCGTTATTGTTACTGCCGGTGTGCCGGTGGGTTTAGCTACATTGTTGAAAGCAGGGGCCGTAATGTTAATAGGCTGCCAATCATTAAGAAAAAAGCCGGGATCCTGGGCATATCCCAGGACCCGGCACCAAACTGCTAACACGAAAACGAATATTCTTTTTCTCACGTCGTATAGTTAAAAGCAAAGCCTTATTTTACGATCTTATATACGCGAATATTATCAATAGCTATATCCAGTTTATCAATGGGCGTTGCAGTATCATTCACAAACATGAATTTTGCGATCTCATCAATGCCGCCAATTACATCACTTACTTTTGCTGCCTGATCGCCTGCTCCATCCGTACCGCTGGCAGATTTTTTCCTGAATTCACTCAAAGGCACGGTAACAGTTATCCAGCCAGTGGACTTGAATCCCGGCTGTGTTTTCCAGGGCTCATACCGGTACATGTACACCCAGGTATCATTAGGGGGCGGGCCGATAAGTAATACGCCGGTAGACCAGGGCTCTTTCACATAGATATCAAATTTCATAGCATAGTTAGCAGCGGGATTATTCAATTCAGAAGCCGGCAGCCAGTCTTTTGCGTTGGTAATTACCCCTCTTTTGCCATTCCACCAATCCCAGTTATTGCCTGAAATGGCATCCTGCTGCAGGTGGGCATATTTACCATGGTTGCCTGGAAACAAACCCGCATCATCCGTGATCGTACAACCCCAGGAAAAATTATTGATATTATCGAAGTTGGAGATCATGCCCGTAGCATAATCATTGAACAGAAAAAGGGAAGTGCCTGTCCCGAATTTTGTAACTACCTGCAGCGGGCCCGCCTGGGTAACACCAGCGGGTACCGTTACATCTATTGAAGTGCCCGCAGCCACTGTACCCAGGTTGGTAGTGACCGCTATACCTCCGGGAAAGATCACTTTCTCCACAAAAAAGAAGTTATTACCCCTGATGGTAATACGCTCTCCTGCCAGGGCATTTTCATTGGAAGCTGATAAAAGTACAGCAGGAGGTGGCACAACAGGGAAGTTAAATACCACCTCTCCATTCCTGGTAACAACCTTCACCGTGTTCAACTGGGCTGGGTCGAGGCTTGCAAAAGGCATATCGGCAGGGATGGTCACTACGATATTGTCATCGGCCAGCAAGGCGGAATTAAAGGGAGTGGGATACCCATTGAAATAGATACGCGTGGTAGAAGCAAATCCATTGCCCTGGATGACCACTGTTTGACCGGGACCTGCCAGGGTAAGTGTAGAATCGTTGGGAGCCGGGCTAATGGCCCTCAGCTTTGTAATGACCGGCTTGCCGTCACTGTCCTTTTTACAGGCCCACAAGCCTGTCAGCAGAACCAACAGCAGTACTAGTATAGGAAAATTATATTTGCGCATGTTGCGGATATTATGGTGTTAGGAATGTATTAATCGGGCAAGACACTGAAATCAAATGCAACAGGAGGTTTTGCCAGGTTAGGCGCTTTTACCAGTTCAGCTTCCGGCAAAGGCAAATACATTGTTTGATCAGTAACCGGGTATTTCTTGGTATCATATACCGCTGTCCAGGTACGCGGATTGGTAGTGCCCGTATTGTAGGTCAGTGTATACGCTCCTTTGTCCTGGTCATCGATAATGGCTTTGGCCTTGGTGGGATTGAAATAATACAAACGCATCAACTCATACCAATAGATCCCTTCGAACACCGTTTCAATTCTTTTCTCCAGGAAGATATCATCAAAGGTGATGGATGCTTTCGCAGGCATACCAGCCCTTGTGCGTACAGCATTGTAATACTTTAATGCTTCTGCATCGGCTGTACTGGCCGCATCGCCCAAAATAGATTCTGCATAAATGAGGTACACTTCTGCCAGGCGCAACATATAGGTATTGATGTAAGCGCACATCTCACTGCCCTTGCCCCCATTGTCCTTAACAGAACCAATAATGTATTTCTTGGTATTGGCTACATCAGTGGCCGTGAAATTATAACCGCCGAGGTCTTTGCGTATCTCCGGATAAAAATCACCCTGGAACATAAAGGTGGCTTTGCGCCGTACGGAATCGGCAGGATTGGCCAGGTAATATTTAATCAGGTTGGCCGAGGCACCATGGGCTGCACCCCATCCATCCCAGCTACCGGTAATATCTCCGTTGCGGGCCATATAGGCCTGGAAAGAATTATTAATGCCCCAGGGGTCTTTGATAGGCATCCACTGGATGGAGAACAAACTTTCTTTGTTGTTCTTTGAACTGTTGTGGTTCTCCCCACGAAACAGATCATAATAATTTGGCTCCAGTACAAAGGGGCTGTTGCGTATCACATCGCCTGCATAATATTTGGCGCTGTCCAGGTCCGTCTTGCGACGAGTGCCCGGACTTCCTACACCGGCGCGGGTGAGATACATACGGGCCAGCATGCCTTCGGCAGAGTACTTGGTGATCCGGCCCTCAGCAAAAGCGGTGATGGGCAAATTCTTAGCCGCATAGGTCATGTCCTTAATGATCAGCTCCCAGATGCTTTCAATGGTATTGCGAGGCACATTAGGATCGCCCATCTGTTTTACATTGTCGTAGATGATGGGCACAGCACCCCAGTTGCTCACCAGGAAGTAATAGCCCAGGCCGCGCATAAAACGGCATTCTGCAATAGCGCCACGCCTTACATCATCCGGAACCGTGGTGGCGTTGTTGCGGATATTGGCCATTGTCTGATTGCTCTGCGCAATGATCTTATAGAAAGACTTATAGGCGGGCAATAAAGTGTTTACATCCGTGGCCGATATAGCAAAACGATAGAATGCATCACGATCATTAGAGATCATATTGCCACCACGCGCATCGCCAAATGACAATGCAGCTTTGTCATTGTAATCAAACCATACGATATTATAAAGAGGCGCAGTACCGGCCCTTACTTCATCGGTGGTCTTATAAAAGATATCCGCTATCAGCTGGTCTTCCGGAGGCCTGTTGAGGAATTCTTTGTTACAGGACTGGGCCGCCACCAGCGTCAGCAACAGTAATATGGTTAAAAGCTTATTCATATACAGCAATTTTAGGATGGTTAGAAATCAGCCGTAAGGCTGAATGAATACATTTTAGTCGAAGGATAACGGCCATCATCTACACCTACCGTGAGCGATCCATAATTGGGTGTCATCCCAATTTCAGGATCATAGCCTTTATACTTCGTAAACGTATGCAGGTTTTGTACACCGGCAGATACCTTCAGGTTGCGCATGGCCACTTTGGAAGCCCATCTGGCCGGCAGGAAATATGACAAGGTCACATTCTTGATACGAACATAGGAGCCATCTTCTATATACCATTGCGAAGCCCGGTTATTGCCATTAGCGATATTGGTAGTAATACGGGAGATCTGGTAACCGGGATTGGTGACCGTGGTATTCTGATCGGCAGCATTAAGGCTGCTCGGCCGCGCAAAATTGGCTACAGATTTAAAGTAGTTACTATATACTGCTGTACCCTGGGGGTTCTCATTGCGGTAGCGGGTATAGTTGTATACGTCATTGCCCTGTACACCGATAATGAGTACACTGAGGTCAAAGTTCTTATAGGAGAAAGTGTTGGTGAACCCAAAGGTGAATTTGGGCCAGGGGTTACCGATCACCACGCGGTCATTCTGATCTATTTTACCATCAGGCTTTCCGTCGGGGCCGCTCACATCCCTGAACTTGAGGTCACCAGGCCAGGTGCCCTGTGCAGGATCAACCAGCATGGTACCACTGGCCAGCTGTATGGCATGGCCCTTGATCTCAGGAATATTCTGGAATATGCCATCTACGATATAACCGGTGAGCATGGCAGCAGGCTGCCCTACCTTGGAAGAACTAATGAGTGAGCTGGTACCATACGTACTGTTGATCGGCGTACTGTTATACAGTTCTGTGATCTTATTGCGGTCTACTGAAAAGTTCAGGCCTGTTCTCCAGGTGAAGGGTTTTTCAATATTGACCGTATTGATGGTAACACCAAATCCTTTGTTCTCCATGGACCCTACGTTGGAAGTAGGGAAGCGGATATAACCGGAAGAATACGACATATCGCCACCGGAATAGAAAGGATAATCATTGGTAGTGAGCAGGTCGGTGATCTTCTTAATATAGAAATCAGCAATGATCTCTACCCGGTTATTGAACAGGCGGGCATCAAAACCAATATTGGTGGTAGTAGCATTTTCCCATTTGAGATAGGGATTGGAAAAATTGGCCGACAGATAACCAGTACCGGCAGCAGTGGGTACACTGTACAAGCTGGCATAATATCCTGCACCCGATGAGTTGCCGCTGAGACCATACTCTACGCGTAGTTTGAGGTCGTTCAGCACTTCCACATTTTGCAGGAACTTTTCCTGTGATACCCTCCAGGCGGCAGAGAAAGATGGGAAATATCCCCAGCGATTCTCAGGTCCAAAGTTGGAAGATCCATCAGCACGCATCGTAGCCTGCAGGATATACTTGTCGTTGTATACATAATTGGCACGGCCAAACCACGACTCGCGGGCATTGGAACCTTTTGAACTGCTATTGGTGGCTGTCAGCGCATCACCACCCACCAGTTCCTGTACAGCATTGGTTACAAAATTGCGGCGCAGGCCGTTCAATCCTTCATACCCATTCTCTGTAGCTTCATGTCCGGCCATGGCGGTGATGGCATGTTTGCCTATTTTAAGGTCATACTGCAGCCTTGACTGCAGCCCCCACCAATAACTGTTGCCACTGGAGCGGCTTGCCTCCGTAGTAGTATTCTCAAATCCGTTGAACTTATAGGAAGGTTTGAAAATATAACCGTTGGTGTATTGGTAAAACGTATTGAACTCATTGTGGAATACCAGCCCCTTCATCAGGGTAATGTCGGCATATAAGCCGCCTACAAACGCCATCGACTTATTGCGGTTGTCGTTGATAGAAGCCAGGGCCACCGGATTGGTATACTGGTATTGCGTGTTCACAGGTCCGCCCCAGCTGCCATCAGGATTGGTAACAGGTACAGCAGGATTCTGACCAATGGCAATATTAAGCAGGTCACCATTGCTGGTATTGACCACTTCTTTGGTTTGGTTCACATTCAGGTTGGCGCCGATCTTCAACCAGCGGCGTGTTTGATTATCCAGGTTGAGCCGCACAGAATAACGTTCAAAGCCCGACCCTTTTACTACCCCTTCCTGTTTGAAATACTCCACGCCGGTATAGAACGTAGTGCGTTCATTACCGCCGCTTACACCCAGGCCGTATTTCTGTAATAAAGTCCTACGGAACAAAGCGTTTTGCCAGTCTGTTCCCTTGCCCAATATAGAGGGGTCTGCAAAAGTTGGTTCAAATTGCGCGCCGCCTGCTTTCGCAAATTCGTTACGATAAGTGGCATATTCCTGTAAGTCCATTACCGGTACTTTTGCAGGCTTATCCTGGATAGTGGCCAGGCTGCTGAAGGCGACCTTGGTTTCGCCCGACTTACCTCTTTTGGTGGTAATGAGGATCACCCCGTTGGCGCCAACCGCACCATAGATAGCAGTAGCCGACGGGCCCTGCAATACACTCATGGTCTCTATATCATCCGGGTTGATGCCCGAGAGGATATTAGAAGAAGTGCTGGCGCCGCTCGACGGGTTTTCGGGTTTTATCTGAACCCCGTCAATAACGTACAAAGGCTGGTTGGAATAGTTGATGGAGTTAACACCCCGGATCATGACAGAAGCCGCCGCACCAGGCTGACCACTGTTGGAAGTAACGTATACGTTGGCTGCCCGTCCCTGCAAGCCTTGTTCCAGTGTAGTATTCACCGTACGTTGAATATCGCTGGCTGATACTGTTACCTGCGAACTGCTAAGGTCGGTTTTCTTCATACGGCCATATCCTACCACTACTACATCCTGCAGGTCATTGTAATCCTCCTCCAGCCTGATGTCCATGTCGGATCGGCCGGATACTTTTACCTCCTTACTGGCATAACCAATGGAGCTTATCACCAGTATATCACCGGTCTTAGCTTCAAGGGTAAATGCACCAGCCTGATTGGTGGAGACTGAAGTACTGGTCCCTTTGATGGTAACCGACGCAGACAGTATCGGTTCATCAGTTAATTTAGTGGTCACTTTACCAGTAATTTTTCTTTTAGCAGTTCCGTCTTGTGCGTAACCTTGTGAGATGGCCAACAGGCACAATACCAGCGCCCATAGTATGACAGCCGGCTTGTTGACAGTTTTGGTTTTTTTCATATGTGATCGTTTACATTTTGCAAGAAACCTTGTGTATTTCTGAATAACTATTTTATTTCATTTTTACCATCAGTTTATTCCCCTTGTATTTAATAACCTGGTCAGCTTTCCCATCAGGGTCAAAAGGTTTGGGGTTGTTTTTACTGATAAATATTACCCGGAAAGTCCTTTGCTGAAGCATGCCATGAAAGCTGCCTGCCCGGTTGCCGATCGTCAGTGTTTTGGTGGCTTCCTCATAACTAAAAGGAATATTGGCAAATGCTCCTTGCTCATAATTGTAATTGGTGTCTTCATCTTCATACAGCGTAAACTGTGCGTCTTTACCGGTGTATACCAACAGCGTGATAGGATCAGCTGGTTTCTCGGCCGTGTATTGTATTTCAGGGCCGGCAGGTAATATGGAACCTTCCTTAATATATAAAGGCATGCTTTGCACCGGGGCCGTTGCTATTACCGTGGCGCCGCCGGCCAGGTAATTACCGGAATTGCTTTCGTACCAACCTGTACCCGCAGGCAGGTATACATTTCTGCTGGTGGCTTTGTATTCATACACCGGGTTAACCAGCAGGGACGGGCCAAACATATATTGATCGCCGATATCCCTTACCAGCGGATCATCCGGAAAGTCCATGGCCAGTCCACGCATCATGGTGTAATGCTCGTGCCAGGTCTTTCCTGCCAGTGAATAGATATAAGGCATCAGGCGGTAACGCAGCTTATCATAATAGAGCATGCTTTGATAAGCAGGATGAGTTTCCGGCGCCACATTGAATATCTCGCGATAAGGATATTGACCATGCACGCGGAACAAAGGACAGAATGCACCAAACTGGTACCAGCGGGTCATTAGTTCGCGCCATTCTTCCAGGTTTTCGCCCTGGGCATTTTCAAAACGTTTCTCCACCGCAAATCCGCCAATATCAACTGTCCAGTAAGGCAGGCCCGACATAGAGAAATTGAGGCCCCCGGATATTTGGTTTTTAAGATCGTGCCAGCGGGCAGAGATATCACCACTCCAGGAGGCTGCAGCATACCGCTGCTGTCCCGCAAAAGCAGAGCGGGTAAGAATGAATACCCGTTGATCGGGATTTACCCTGCGCTGCCCTTCATACACCGCTTTTGTATTCAGTAAAGGGAAAGCGTTGAAGTAACGGGTAGCGGCGCCCAGTGCTGTAGGATTCATCGTTTGCTTTCTTTCTTCCACCGACATATTGGAATGAATATCCGGTTCTGTAGCATCCAGCCACCATGCATCAATACCTTTATTATATAACTTATCATTCAGGAGATTCCAAAAAGCCGTACGTGCCTGTGGGTTGAATGCGTCATAAAAAGTAGAGGTATATCCCTTACCGATCCAGTCGCGCCGCTTTTCTGCAATATTCCGTTTGAACAGCCAGCCATTCTTATTAAACGTCTCGTATACCGGCAGGCCTTCATAGAACTTGGGCCATACGGAGATCATAAAACGCGTATGGTATTGATTGTGCAGGGTGTTGATCATACCGGCAGGATCGGCAAAACGGCTGCTGTCAAAATCCTGGTTGCCCCAGTCATTTTCTTTCCAGTACGACCAGTCGAGCACAATATTATCCAGCGGTATTTTCCGCTTCCGGAATTCGCTTACAGTATTAAGTATCTCGTCCTGTGTCTTATAGCGTTCCCGGCTCTGCCAAAGTCCCATGGCCCATTTGGGCAGGATGGAACTATTGCCGGTAAGTTCCCTGTAACCGGCAATTACCTCATCAAGGTTCTTGCCCCGGATAAAATAATAATCCAGCTGGCTACCCGACTCTGCATTAAAAGCAAACTGTTGTTGAAGATCACCCTGCAGCGGGCTTAACCATTTGCAGGATATATAGGAAACATCCCCATCGGGGATCCATTCAATCCGAAAGCTGTATTTCCTGCCTTTTTCCATGGGTACAGGTAAAACAGCGGTTCCCGGCATCCAGGGTTGACGCCAGCGATCGGCCAGCAGTTTGCCATCGATCCATATTTTCCCATAACCGCCGTAGCGGAACAGGAAATGATGCACACCGGTAAAGGAAGATTCAATAGCACCCTCCCAGTTCACTACAGTACCGCCCAGTTTCACTGCTGCCGGGAAATCTTTTTGGGATAACAGGAAGTCGTAGGCCAGGGCCGATTCGGGCCTTTGTACGATCACCTGTTTGGTATCCCGCTTATTGGCATAAGTGGCCGTGAGCCATCCCCGACTGCTATCAGCAGCATATAATTTGAGCGTAGACAAGGGTTCATAGTTGCGTGTATCCCCCACCTTGGTAATGGAGTAATTGTCCCAGAGGATACCATAGTTCCTGGTAGACAGCATAAAAGGGATCGCTATTTCAGTATTGTTCTGGGCCAGTTCTACCTGGTATCCTTTCTGATTCATGAGCCCATCCTGGTGCTGTCCCAGGCCATAATATGCTTCGTCAGGAGTACTCAAAAATGACTGACTCAGTTTCCAGGAAGGCTGTCCTTCTTCAATAACCGGAGTAAAATATTTGCCGCCTTCCTTGGGTTCTCCCAGGATCGGCTTCCCCGCAGGATCGGTAAAATTGATCTCGCCGGTGATCAGCGATACAATGGCCCGTAAGGCGGGTGTAAGGAAGACAACCTGTTCTTTTTCTTCCTTCACTTCCCATTTCACGGGCGTCCTCTTCTTAGGCAGCGTAATGAGACTGGATGTATTGGTAAAGGAGTCTACCGGGCTGGCTGTCACCCGGATGATGCGATCGGTAATAGCCTGTAGCCGCACGAGGCAGACCCCGTTGGTCATTTTACGTTTCGCGTGTACTATAATACCATCTTCAACTTTGGAGTAATCACCTGGACGAATATTGTGTGCCGGGAGGGTGGATACGGACAATAAGCACACCACAAGACAGGACAAAGATGTCAGCAGCTTCCGCATAACAATCGTTTCGTTTTGTTTCGCAATCAAATATTAAACAGGTAGCAATTCCTGTTTGTAGCAGCAGCATAAAAGTAGAAAGCTATGGATTAAGGCAGGGTATGCAGATGTTTATGAATGGGTATTCAAATGTTAACCTACAGAAGTAAGAGATTGATTGTCAATAATAATTAATCGACATCCTGTATACCTGATAGGGTTTAGTTTAGCTGCGGAGTGCTGCAAACCTGTCAGGTCTGAGCGCCACCTACACCCCACTGGCTGGGCAGTACATGGAATTCCATCTTGAAGTATTTGGAAAAGTATTTGGGATTGTTGAAGCCCACTTCATACGCTATTTCGGCTACCGTCATTTCCGACTTTTCCAGCAACTGGGCAGCCCGCTTCAGGCGCACCGACCGGATAAACTCGATGGGCGTTTTGCCCGTCAGCGCCAGTATCTTTTTGTACAGGGCTACCCGGCTCATAAATACCCCCTTGCTCATCTCTTCCACCGAAAAGTCGGGATTGGCCATATTCTTTTCAATGATCTCCATCACCTGGTGCAGGAACTGCTCGTCCGGCGAGGTGGTGTGTACATCGGCCGGTCTTACATCGATCCGCTTTTCAAAAGTTTTGCGGGCAATGGCCTGCTGAGACAGTAGGTTCCTGATCCGGGAAAGCAGGATTTCAAAATTAAAAGGCTTGGTAAGGTAATCATTGGCGCCTGTTTCCAACCCCTTTAGCTGTTGCTCCTCCCCGGCCAGCGCTGTCAGCAGGATCACCGGGATATGTGAAGTACGCTGGTCCTTTTTGATCTTTTGACAAAGGTCGATGCCATTCATTTCCGGCATACTGATATCACTCACCACCAGATCGGGGTGATGGCCCAATGCTTTTTGCCAACCTTCTTTTCCATTGGCAGCCTCCAGGATGGTAAATTGCTGTCGCAGGTTATCCTTGAGGTAGAAGCGAAAATCTTCATTGTCTTCTACCAGCAGCAGCATTTTCTTTCTGCCTTCGTGCGTGCCTGCCGGCAGTGGTTCCGGTTGCCAGTCTTCGGATTGCAGGGCAATGGCTTGCGCCGGCTCATCCGGTATGACCAGTTCGGGTGAAGCGGCCAGCGGTGCTACAGATGCCGTTTGCACCGGTAGCCATACGGTAAAGCAGCTGCCTTTTTCCACCTCACTATCTACCGTTATATATCCATTGTGCAGTTTCACAAATTCTTTGGTGATGGATAAGCCAATACCACTGCCCTGGTTCACCATACTACCCGGTATATCGTGCTGGAAAAAGCGTTCAAAGATCTGTTCCTGCTTTTCTTTGGGAATACCTATGCCCGTATCTTTTACCTGGATAGCCAGCCAGGGCTTGCCCGGTTCTTTTTCTTCACTGTGCAAAGCCACGGTGATACTGCCATGCTCGGGAGTGAACTTAAAGGCATTGGATACCAGGTTAAAAAGGATGCGTTCCAGTTTATCATGGTCAAATTGAGTGACCAGGCTGTCAACTTTTGTATAAAAATTGAACCGGATATTCTTCTTGTCGGCAATATCAGTAAAGGAATAAGAGATCTCTTTGGTAAACTTAATGATGTCTGCCTGTGCCGTATTGAGACGCAACTCCTGCACCTCCATTTTGCGGAAATCAAGCAACTGGTTCACGAGGTTCAGTAAGCGCCGGGCATTGCGGTGGATAAGCCTGAATTGCTTTTGCTGCCCGTCGTCTTCCGACTGCTGTATCATTTTCTCCACCGGAGTAAGGATGAGCGACAGGGGTGTTCTGAATTCGTGGCTTACATTGGTAAAAAAACGGATCTTCATCATATCCAGCTCATGCATACGCTGCGCTTCCTTTCGTTGCTGCTCCAGCTGGAAACGGATGCGCGCGCGTTGTACGATCATATGACGGCTAAACCATAATATGCCGGCCAGTACCAGTGCGTACAATACATAGGCCCAGGGCGTTTTCCAGAAAGGAGGCAGTATCTTAATATGGAGCGATAGCTCTTCTTTGTTCCAGATATCGTTGTTGGTGGCCGATCTTACACGAAAGGTATAATCGCCCGGATCGAGGTTGGTATAGGTAGCCAACCGCATTTTTCCATCCGTAGTGGTCCAGTCTTCATTAAAGCCTTCGAGCTTATAAGCATATTTATTCTTTTCGGCATTGGAAAAGTTCAGTGCCGCAAACTCTATTGATAATACATTTTCATTGTAGCGCAGGGTGATATCGCCTGTTTGTGCAATGGATTGTGGCAACACCACGCGTCCGGCCACCTTTTCTCCAATACCTATACTCTTATTAAAGATGCGCAGGTCGGTAAATGCCATGGGAAAGGATTGCCTGTCGGGCACAATGGCAGCCGGGTGGAAGATATTGAAGCCATTGGCCCCGCCAAAGATCAGTTCACCTTTGCTGGTCTTAAGCGCTGCATTTTCATTGAAAGCCGTTCCCTGCAGCCCGTCCAGCTCATCATAATTATGGCATTGCAGCACAACGCTTTTCTTTTGTTCATCATATTGTGCCTTGATATGGGATATGCCATTGGGACCGCTGATCCACAATCCGCCCTCATCATCTTCCAGCATCGTTTGTATCGTATTATCCGGTAAGCCATTTTCACGGCGGAATACCTGGAAAGCATTTTTATGCGGATCAAACAGGTTGAGCCCATCCCGGGTGCCTATCCAGATGTTACCTTTCTTGTCCTGCAGGAGCGTAATGGTATTATTGTTGCTCAGACTGGCTGCATTACCCGGTATATTAAAATAATGAGCGAAGCTATCGGGCATATTGGGCCGCCGCAACAATACATCTACCCCATTGGAAGTGCCTATCCACAACTTACCTTCCTTATCTTCCATCAGCGCTGCTATATAATCAGCACTCACGGAGCCTGGCTGACTGACCCGGTGGTGATAAAAGATGTTTTTCTGACGGTCAAATCTTTCAAGCCCTCCACTGAGCGTACCGATCCACATTTCTTTTTTTGAGTCCTCGAATATTTCCCATACCCGGTTATCCGAAATACTGTTGGGATTGCCAGAGTGCCGGTAATGGATAAAATTTTTACCATCATAACAATCCAGCCCGCCAAAATAAGAACCGATCCACAATCGTTGGGAACGGTCAATATAAAGGCTTACAATAACATTGTTGCTAAGGCTGCGCGGATCGGCCGGATTGTGCAGGAACTGGCGGAATGTTTTTTTGGAACGGTCAAAGTATATAAGGCCGCCGCCATTGGTGCCTATCCACAGGTTACCGGCTGCATCTTCCACAAATTTGTTGACATCATTGTAAGGCAAACTATTTCCATCCGAAGGCTGGTGTGCAAATAAGGGGAAGCTAACGGTACGTTCACGATAATAATTGATGCCTTTTTTGAAGGTACCCAACCATATTACACCTGCTTTATCCTTATAGGCTGTGATGATGCTGTTTTGACTAAGGCTTTTCGGATCATCATCATTGGCCATGAGGTATTGAGAAGTCCATTTCTTCTTATTGAGTATGTTAATGCCGCCATGATCAGTACACACCCATATATTGCCTTTGTTGTCCTGCAGCAGTCCGTTTACAATATTATTATTGAGGCGGAAAGAGCCTTCCTCCCCGATAATATGTTGAAAGGCGCCCGAAGCAGGATCATAACGGAACACACCCCGGGCATCGTTCGACACATATAGCCACAGTTCATTGTCAGCATCTACATAGAGGGAATAATTGTACAACTCACGCCGCATGGCAGTAGCCAATACCGAAGTCTTAAAAGTAACCGCACCGGTACGGCCATCCATCTTTTCAATTTCACCATTATTGAAGACTACCCAGAGGTCGCCCCTGGTGTCTTCCCTCAGGTCAACCGGCCCTACCTGTGTGGCGCCGGTTCCTACCGGCTGGTATATCCGGGAAGTTTTGCGCGTGGTTGATTCATATTTATACAACCCGGCGCCGGCCATGATAAACCAAAAGTTGCCCTTGCTGTCGCGCAGGATATTGGTCACAGTGGCCGGAGGTAAGGCATACCTGGCCAGTGCCGCCGATGCATTGCGGTTGAACTTTTCTGTCAGGGGATCAAAGACATTGAGCCCAACCCTGTTCAGTATCCAAATGGTATTGTCGGGACCTTCAAAGATGCGGACGATATAATCATCGCTGATGGTGGAAGAATCGTACAGGTTGTGCCGGAAAATAGTAAAATGATACCCATCATAACGGTTAAGGCCAGCCATGGTGCCAAACCACATAAAACCTTTGCTGTCTCTGAATATGTTATTGACCTGGTTGTTGGACAATCCCTGGCTGATATCAATCCGGGAGAACTGGTACTGCTGGGTTTGGGCACACAGGATAGATCCTGTGGTACACAGTATAATTAAAATGACAAGCTTTCTCATAATGCGGCCGCAAAAAATTAAGCTTTTTTGGGCGAATGAGGAAAAATGTCTGATTGACAATATCCGTGTAGGGTGGGCCTCCTATTAAATATTCTCTATCCAGCAACCTGCAGCGCCCATAATATGGGCATCTTCGCCCAGGCGGGCAATGCGTATCGGAATATCAATGGATTGTGCCAGCAAGGCCTGCTCTGCATGCGTCAGGAACCATTCAGCACTTTTGGCAATATTGCCGCCAATGACAATCACTTCCGGATTGTTGGCGCGGACAAAACCGGCCAAAAAACCAGCCAGGTTAAGGCCAAAGTCTTTAAATATCGCTTTGATACGGGGATCTGAGGGAATAAGCGCTACCAGGCCCTTCACATGGTCAACAGTAGTACCGCTCACCTGGCGGTAGGTATTGATGAGCCAGCGGGCAGAAATATAGTCTTCAGCCATACCATCCAGGAAAGGCGCACACCAGAGATTAGCATCCTTTGCTACCCCATGATGAAAAGTAGCAGTGCCCAACCCCGTTCCCAGGGTAATTCCGACAGCCGTTTTGAATCCGCGGGCCGCCCCTCCCATTACTTCGCCTTGCAGAAAACAACCGGCATCATTCATGAGGCGGATATGATCCGGACTTACCCCCAGGCGCTCAGCCATCATATCCTTCACATTCAGGCCGTAGAGGGATTCATACTTGTTCTGGTCTTTTATAAAAGAAATACCTTTTTCATAATCAAAAGGCCCCGGCATGGCAATACCCATACGCTTGGGCAGATAGGGTCGTGCTTCAAAAACAGCAGAAATGGCGGCACACCAAACGTCGATAATGCTGGCAGCATCCTCCTGCGCATTGATATGTTTCCGGACCGAAAAGGCAGGCAATACACTCCGGACATCCAGGTCCACCAATGCAGCACTAATGTGGGAGCCCCCAATATCAACGCCAGCCACCAAAGGGTTATTCATGCAAAAATCAGTTTTAAGCGCTTGCCTGTAGTTTTGGTTTCAAAAGACAGGTTATGTTTTTGTTACGCTGGGCAAATATACTCGTGGATTCGCTAACTATACCGTTTTAGCTAACAATTATTAGTGAGGATTATTGAGTTGGGAAGCCAAAATCGACGGTTTGGAGGCCGGCATCGACATCCGGCACACCATAGCCAGTACCTAAGTACGGGGGCCAGCGTTCAGCACCTGGGCCCTGGACTCTCCCTCCTTACGCTGAACTCCGGACTCCAGACTCAATACTCCCGACTCAAGCCAAAGCAACCTTGCCGGACCAAAAAGCGTATGGAGAATTGATCATCAATGCCATAACGCAATAGTCCGTCTTTGAAACATATTATCAAAAAGAGTATTGCCATCCTCAGGCCCGAAGAACGCCGCCGGATGGGCATGCTGGTGGTATTGGACCTCCTGATCAGCCTGGCCGATATTGCTTCTCTCGCCTGGCTCTTACTGATCATCAGGATCTACACACAGCCTGAACCATTCACCCCGGTGACCTTTTTACCCTACTGGCTGCAGAACAGGCATTCCCTGTTGCCCATTACCCTGTTCCTCCTGCTGTTTAGCGGCAAGAACCTGGCGGGCTTCCTGGTATACCGGAGCCAATGCCGGTTCATAGCCCAGGTAGCTACCCGTATTGCCCGCCACCGGCTGTTGCATTACCTCGAAGGAGCTTATACCAGTTACATCAATATAGATTCCTCCGTGCACATCCGCAAGATCAGCTACCAGCCCATCGATTTCTGTCAGCATGTGCTGGCAGGCATCCAACAGGTCATTACCCAGGGCCTGCTGGTGGTACTCACCATTACCGCCATCCTCCTCTTCAATGCCCAGTTATTCCTGCTGCTGTTTATCCTCCTGCTGCCCCCGGTAGTAGGCATATCCTACCTGGTAAAAAAGAAACTGAGAAAAGTGCGCCATAATGCCCGCACCAGCAGTGAAAAAGCATTACAGCACCTGCAGGAAGCTTTGAATGGCTTTGTAGAGAGCAATATCTACGATAAGAACGGCGCCTTCCTGGAGCGTTACATGAACTATCAACAACAGTTCAATACCCACTTTGCCAATACCCTCATCGCCCAGGGCATCCCTGCCCGTATGATGGAAATATTTGCGTTGCTGGGACTTTTCATCCTGGTGGCCCTGAGCCAATGGCAGGGTTATACCGACAACAATGCCCTGATCACCATGGGCGCCTTCATGGCAGCCGCCTATAAGATCATACCCGGCATTGTGAAAATACTGAACACCATAGGGCAGGTACAAACCTATGCCTACACCGCCGATGAATTGGCGGAGGCTCCCCCTGCAAGGTCTGCAGCACATCCCGGTGCTCCCTTGCCCGCCATTCAATCCCTTCAATTCAGGGACGTCCACTTCCGGTTTGGCCATAAGAACATTCTGCAAAACCTTAACTGGAGCTTGCAGCCAGGCGATTTTATGGGTATCTCCGGTCACTCAGGGCAGGGCAAGACCACGATCCTGAATTTATTATTGGGATTCCTCAACCCCGCTGAAGGACATATCCTGATCAACGATGTGCTGGCTGGCAATGAGGAGCGCCGGCAATACTGGCCGGTCATTTCCTATGTAAAGCAACAACCCTTTCTTATTCATGATACCGTGCTCCATAACATTACCCTGAATGGTGATCATTACCACGAAAAGAAGTTCAGGCGGGCCGTGAGCCAGGCGGGATTGACACACCTGTTGGAGGGTACTGAAAATGCCAGTAAAATAATCACCGAAAATGGCCGCAATATCAGTGGCGGGCAGCGGCAGCGGATAGCCATCGCCCGGGCACTGTACAAAGATGCCGACCTGATCATACTGGATGAACCATTCAATGAGCTGGACGCTGATGCCGAAAATGAACTGCTGCAGCATTTTAAACAACTGACCCAACAGGGTAAAATGGTTATATTGATCACACACAACAAGCAGAGCCTTGGCTGCTGTAATAAAATCCTTTCACTGGATGAAGAAGCCTGACACACTGGTAGTGATATCGCCCGCTTTTCCGGAGGATGAGTCGGCTACCTGGTGGGTGCCTTCCCAGCAACTAATGGTAAAAGCATTGCAGGAAAATTACCCCGACATCAGGATCACCGTACTGTCGCTGCTCTATCCACAGCACCAGGCCTCCTACACCTGGCATGGCATTACCGTAAAAGCTTTTGATGGCATGCACCAGCGAAAAGGAAAACGCTTGCTGCTTTGGAAAGACGTTTGGGTATCGCTGAAAAAGATACAGCACCAATGCCATATTATCGGCCTGTTCAGTTTCTGGAATGGTGAGTGTGCCTTTATCAGTCAGTATTTCGGAAAGATGCATGCTATCAAACACATTAGCTGGATATGTGGCCAGGATGCCAAAAAGGAAAACAAATGGGTGCGTTTCATTCGTCCCCGAAGTCACCAGCTGGCAGCCATGGGCGCCTCCCTGCGCGACCAGTACCACCGCAGCCACGGTATTCAGCCCCAATACCTCGTACCCAATGCCATCGACCAACGTTTATTCCCCCCGGCCCTTCCGGCTACCCGGGATATCGATATTATGGCGGCAGGTTCCTTCGAGCCGTTGAAACAATATGATATGTATGCGGCCATTATAGGCCAGTTGCGCTACACCTTCCCTTCCCTCAAAGCCATTCACTGTGGCCTGGGCAGAGAAAAGGAAAAAGTGGAAGGGATGATCAATTCACTAGGATTGCAGGATCACCTCACCTTGCTGGGAGGCAGGCCGCATAGGGAAGTATTAGCCTGGATGCAGCGCAGCAAAATATTCCTGCATACCTCCCGTTCTGAAGGTTGCAGCACGGTGTGCCTCGAAGCATTGTATGCCGGCGCCCATGTGATCAGCTTCTGCTATCCGTTTGATCACCCGGTGCCCCATTGGCATGTGGTGACAGATGCGGCTGCCATGGAAAGCAAAGCCATTGAAATATTACAGGATGCATCGACTGAATATGAACGCGTGTTGTCTCACTCCATGAACGACAGCGCCAGGACCATCATGGAATTGTTTACACAAAAAAGCCAATGAGGGTAGTCAATATTTTTTATTATTATGATGATAAGGTGGCCGGCGCGGAGGACCTTATCCGGTATTATTATACGACCACCGGCTGGGCCGAAGCCCTGCACACCAGGGGTGTGGAAACGATTATCATGACGCGGTTCAGGCAAGAAGAATCTTATCGTAAAAATAATATACAGCATTATTTTGTAAAGGACCAGCTGGGCAGCAGCTTCAGGGCCTGGCAAATTCCCTGGAAATTCCTCCGGAAGGTACGTGAGCTGGATGCCGACATTATTCACGTACATAGCCTCACCCTCTCTTTGCAAACATGGGCATTGAGACTATTGCTGAAAAAAAAGACCGCTATCATTATACAGCACCATGGTGGCCGCTCGCCGGGGCCATTCAAGAGAGCTATACACAACTTATTCAATAGTGTAGCGGACGCCTATTTTTTCACCACGGTAGAACAGGGTACCAATTGGTTCATGAAGAAAAAACCATTTCACAAGGTCCTGCCCGTCATGGAAGGCGCTACCTTTTTCGATTATGAGCGCAGGGACGCAGGCAGAAATCCCGGTTACCAGCACAGATCGATCGCAAGAGCCAGAACAGGCATTAGCGGCAGCCCGGTATTGCTGTGGGCAGGCAGGTTGGACACCAACAAAGACCCACTCACCATCCTGGACGGATTTGAAACGATCGGTAAAAAGTACCCCGCCGCCAGTTTATACATGATCTATAGCAACGATCAGTTACTATGCCAGGTACAGCAGCGGATCAGTAATTCCGCCACCTTATCAAAGCAGGTACATTTACTGGGCAAAATAGCGCATGAAAGCATAGAAGATTATTATAACAGTGCAGACTATTTTGTGCTGGGCAGCCACTATGAAGGCAGTGGCTATGCCCTGAGCGAAGCTTTACGCTGTGGCTGCATACCCGTGATCACGCATATTCCCAGTTTCTACATGATGACCAACGAGGGACAATTAGGGGCCTTATGGGAAGCCGGCAATCCGCAGTCCTTCTCTGCAGCCATAGAAACAGCCATCCAAAAACCTTTATTACAGGAGGCTAATAACTGTATACACTTCTACGAGGAGCATCTTTCCTTTGAGGCCATTGCCCGGACAGCAGCCCGGCATTATCACCAGGTGAGCAATGCAAGATCTCAATGATGACTCACCTGGTACAGGTACAAATTGCCCCCTTTTTCGATGGCCCCTTCTATTTTATCTTTTAGCACCACCTGGTAATCTTTGAAAAAGCGGGTATCCACTTTTGTAAGGTCCCCGGGCGAGCCGGTAGACACCATCCAGAATTGATGTACTCCCTGGCCTGCCAGGTAATCGGCTCCTTCTGTGTAACGATAATCTGTTTTCATCAGGTGCGCTATGTCACTGTCCCATAATAAAAAGGATACTTCTTTTTTCAGGTCCAGACAATAAAAAGGTTTATCCATAAATGCTGCAATGGCATTCACCCCCCAATAGTCAGACACTACTTTTTCCCCGACAGGCACCTCTGCTACCAGTTCTCCTACCCGGTTGAAATTGGAGAAGGGCCTGGTACGATCTTTTCCTATAGCCACTCCCGCAGCAATTATCTGCAGAAGCAGTAAACTATTGACGATCCACTTATGCCAGGACGCAGGTTTTTCCTCATAACAATACAACCACCAGGCTGCTATAAATCCTATATATATAAGTCCGGCATACCGTGCACAGCCCAAAGGGAATACCACGATACTGATGAGAAAGGTCACCAATAAATTACTGAAAAATAGTACCGCACTCTTTTTGCTTTTACGCAGCATATAAAATATAGCTACCACCATCGCCACCGACAAAAACGGCGTAATGTATTTCATCCACCGGTATTTGCTTTGCCAGGCCATCAGGAATTGGGTATTCCAGAAATGGTCATCCCACCACGCAGGTATAGGCATCAATGACCTGATGGGCGATTGAGCTGTAATGATAAAATTAGAAGCCTGCCATCGCTCCATCCAAAATCCTACACGCAGTGCGCCCGAAGAAGGAGGAAAAATGAAGTACAAAGAAGGCAACAGGAAAAGCGCTCCCAATAATAGATGCAGCGCCACGGTCTTCAGGTCTTTGTGCTGTTCATAATTCCATAGAAGGAAATAAAGATGGAAGCTGCCCGCCAGTATCAAGGCAAATAAATGGCCATTGGACAGTATTAACAACAACAAATAATAGCAGATCAATTTATACCTGAATGTCCGCCGCATGATAAGGCAAATACAAAAAGCCGCCAATACCCCGATCGCATAATTACGGGACAGCACACTGAATTCAAACAAGAAATAATAACCAAAAGGGATCAACAGCTTTGCCGTCAGTGGCAGCGGCGAACGAAACAAAATGAGAAAAACCGTCAGGCTGGCTATACAGCCATGTACTACCTGCACCCAGGTAAAATTGTGCGTGAACTTAGAGATCAGCCACATGATGGTATACCAGGTGGGGGGATGCCCTTCAAAACGACTGTTGTGGATCACATCCAGGTAACTGGCGCTTCCCTTGGCAATATTCCAGCTATGTATTTCATCGCCCCAGGGTTCATGGTGTATGATTGCATAGGCTACCAGCAACAGGTATAGACAAAAGATGATGCCCGGCAGCCATGTTATCAGTGTAGCCGGCGCACTCCTGGTATCCGTTAAAACCGGGTTGGCATATTTACTCATAAGGAAGGTTCCACTATTTTTTGATTGGTTTTGGCAGCCCGGTAATAGGGATTTTTCTCCCAGGTTATCAGCCAGAATGTTTTCAGGGCAGCACGCACCATATGCTTATCGCGCATGCGTATAAAGGTGAGTATATTGCCTATTAAAGACCAGAGTAACCAGGACTTGCTGCTCATCTTCAGGCGTTGCCGCGTCTTCATAAAATAATGAAGGGCCAGCATCCTGCGGTAATACTGTAATGGACGCTTAAGGCGATTCTCAGGTTCCCGGTGGTGATAAACAAAAGCATCATTTAATACATGCACCCCCACAGCAGGAAAGCCGATATTGACGCCATAATTGTCTCCCATACCATGCCTGTCCAGCACTTCCTCGTAAGGGGAATGGAGCAGCCAATCCCTTTTCACTACAGAAGCACCCAATCCATAAATGGGCGTATTGAAATAGTCCTTCCCAAAATCCGTCACCACCGGCCAGCCGGCTTTCGTAATATGATTTCCCTTTCGCTGGTAATAGCGGGTTATTTTCCTGACCAGGAAATTATTGTTGCGGCACCTGATCTCACCCCACAAGCTTAATTGAAACACATAACTCCATACCAATGCCAGGGAAGATTGTATGGCATAATTGGCTTTCCATTCTTCCTCCACCCATTGCATCACCAGGCCCGACATCGCACCGGCTTCCTGGTGCTGCTCACTGTGTTCAGCAATTTTCTGCAGGTAATCCGCCGGCATTTCAATATCATCATCACACAGAAAGATCCACTCCCCGCTGGCTGCCCGTATGCCCTTATTGCGCTGTACACAAACTGATTTTTCAGCAGTCAGGTAATGAATAGATAAGCCCGAAAAAGGAGCGAGGTCTTCAGGCGTTAATATATCTTCTCCTGAATCAACGATGATCACCTCACGCAATGGATGAATAGATTGATGCAGGTTTTGCAATAACAGCAATACCCGCTGCTTTCTGTTGCAGGTGGGAATAACAACACTTATATCCATTGGAATGTATGGCTGTAGCCAATGGCAGCCATAACAATATTATACAATTATTGCGCATCACAATTCAATGGAAAACAATAAATTAAATAAGCATCCGGGCAGGCAACCCAGGCAGATGATCCTGCGTATAAACGGAGTTCGCCCTGCATTGGTCTTACTAATCTCATAACCGGTAACTTTAGTTATGTCATCAGCCCAGCCTATCCATACAAGCCAGGTACACCAACAAAACATTTCTTATTATGATGAAATAGCCGACCAGTACGATCTCTTATTGGCCCGGGAAGAGTCCAATAAACTGGTAAGAAAGCGGGTGCGCGAGCAGTTAGTACAAGCAGTACCCTCCGGCACAGTGCTGGATTTTGGCGGCGGCACAGGGCTCGATCTTGGCTGGCTATCGGCCAATCAATACAACATTATCTTCTGCGAACCATCTGCTGCCATGCGTGAAAAAGCCATTGCCTATAACAGTGAAGACTTACGCCAAACCAACATTCAATTCCTGGATGATGCGCAAACTGATTTTAGCAGCTGGCGGGAACAACGGCCTTTTCCCGGCACCGTTGATGCCATACTGGCTAATTTCGGTGTGCTCAATGCCATCCCGGATATCAACCTGCTTTTTCGTCAGCTTGCACTGGTAACAAACACCGGTGGTCACTGCCTGGTAGTGGTCCTTGACCGTCCGCTCAAAAAAATGTGGCAATGGCATCGCCGCAATACCATCAATACCCTCTTATTCCGGCAACCATTTGTGATGTATATATGGCATAATGAACACCGGCAAACGGTGTATGTGCATACTGCCCGGGCCATACAACAGGCGGCTGCTCCTCTTTTCAACTTGCAAAGCTGCGCCCCCATCACCGGTACCTCTTTTATACTACTTCACCTGGTAAAAAAATGAAGAGCCTGATACGAAAAATGCTGATCGGCGATAATGTGATCACCGAATACGCTACGGTAACCGTGCCGGAGAGCATCCAGGAAAAAGTATACCTGGAGGTAAATGGCCAGCTGATCAATGTTTCTCAGCTACATTGGTTGCTATGCATTGAGCCCATCGTATTTGGCGTCTGGATAGAAAATGAAGTACACAAGACAGCCATCAATAATGCCACTACCTGTAAATTATATTTCAATAGTGGTAATAAGGGTAAAGGCCCTATGACCGACCCCATGGAAGCGGAACTACATTTTTCCAGGACCCAATCCATTGAGGAAGCCACAGGAACCTTGTTCCTGCTGAAACTGGAACAGAGCTATATCTATCAACTCAATGCCGTAAAAAGGTACCTGATATTCCGGCGGTATTACAGGAAGAATGGCCTCCACTTCCGGCAGTTCAAAGCCTTTGTGGCAGCCTATAGCTATCCCCGGCGCATACGGGTGATCTCGTTCCGGCAGAATGATTATTTCAATATCTTCCCCATGGACCTGCTGGGGGATATCAGCACCTGCAACAGGTTTGTATTTGGACTGAGGCACACTAATATAGCTTTGAACAAGATCATAGCCACCGGCAAGCTGGTGGTAGCAGAAGCCCCCTTTGAACAAAAGGCCGCTATCTACCGGCTGGGTGCACACCATAGTGCTAACCCTCCGGCACTTCACAACTTACCTTTTAAGACCATCGAGAGTAAAGACCACGGCTTCTTTATCCCTGACTGGGCCCAAAGCTACCGCGAGATCAATGTATTGAAAACCATCAACCTCGGCAGCCATATGCTTCTTTGGGGCGCCTCCTCCGTGGAGCAGGTCTTACAACCACCTACCAGTAATTTGTACCTCGTGCATTTTCTGCACCATCTGTACCAGCAAGGGAGGGAATGCGCCTATCCCTTAAGCTGACAGATTGGAATATTAATCACGTCCAACGACTTTCTGTTTTATAGGCGAATTATGTGCAGCCTGGGCGGGTCAATAGGCTTTCTTGTTTGAGGTTAAGCCGTAGATAAGCCGTATATAAGCTGTATATAAGCCGTAGATAAGCTGTCCCTTTAAATAGGCGGCTTATCTACAGTTTACATATATCTTTTTTATATTTTAAATATATCTTATACCTTTAGGAGGATCGAACCCGCCACGGACAAGGTCCGGCCGGGATTATTGCTTACCTCAAATACACAAAGTATGGCACGTATTAATCCTGATTCTTCCTTCACCGGATCGTTGGGGAGCCTCTCTTTTTACCATATGCGGGGTGTAGACAAGCCCATTGTTCGCACCAAAGGGGGCGCTTCCAAACAAAAGATCAAAACACATCCCAGGTTTGAATCTACCCGGCGGATCAATGCAGAGTTTGGCGGCCGGGCTACCGCCAGTAAATGGATCATGCGCATGTTGTGGCCACAGAAAGCCCTGGCCGATCACAATATTGCCGGCCCGCTCAATGCCCTGATGAAGCCCGTACAGGCGTTGGATCTCGCCAGCGCAGATGGACAACGTCATATACCGCTATCCCAATACCCTTCCATACTGGATGGTTTTTCACTTAACCGGAAAACAGGTTTTGATTCCATCGTACGCACCCATATTGGCTGCTCCCTGTCCAGAGAGAAACTACAGGTGCGTGTGGATATCCCCGCGCTGCTGCCAGGCATTAACCTGCATATGCCGAAGACCCACCCCTGGTATGCCATAACGGTTGTATTCGGCATTATACCCGATCTGTTTTATGCTCCCTACCAATATATTCCCATGAATGAATATGGAGGCGTGGCGCCGCTTGTAAGGATGACAGACTGGTATCCTGCGCTGGAAGGATCAGCAGACACTACGCTGGAATTAATACACCCCATCACGCCACCCGATGAATATTTCAGCATCATGATCTCGATTGGCATCCGGTTTGGCATGTCGCGCAGCGCTACCCAGATCGACCAGGTACCTCATGCAGGGGCTGCCCGGGTGCTGGCAATGGCATAAGTAATGCTTCTTACCGTGGCAGGCAACCTAATCAGGATACAGCCGTAATAAAATAGGAGTTGTATCAACCTGATCCGGGTAGCAAAGAACGGTTTATGAAGAATATCTTGTTTTCGCATTCTTATTTTCTACGGTTTGATCCCAAACAATGGAATACCGGCCAGCCCTATGCACCATTGGGCACTTTATATGCTGCAGCCCTGCTGCGGGAAAATGGCTATGCCGTATCCCTGTTCGATTCCATGTTTGCACACCAGGCAGAAGAAGTGATCCCCTCCCTGGACAGCTTTAGGCCTGATCTGTTTGTGATCTATGATGATGGGTTCAACTACCTCACCAAAATGTGCCTTACCAATATGCGGGAAGCAGCTTTCTGTATGGCTAAGCTGGCCCGGGAAAGAGGCTGCACGGTGATCGTATCCAGCTCAGATTCCACGGATCATTATGAGCAGTACCTGCAGGAAGGAGCTGATTTTATCATATTGGGCGAAGGAGAAGTGACCCTGCTTGAATTGGTGAAAGCGTTGGATGATCCATCTGCCGACCTGACTTCACTGCAAGGTATCGCCTACAGACAGGGAGAAGCCATTGTGAAAACCGGTAAACGACCTGTAATAAAAGAACTGGATGCACTTCCCTTCCCTGCCTGGGACCTGGTCAATATCGCTCCTTACAAGGCCATGTGGTTAAAAAGCACCGGCTATTTTTCCATGAACATGGGCACCACACGGGGATGCCCCTTCAAGTGTAACTGGTGTGCCAAACCGATCTATGGTAATCGCTACAATTCAAGATCGCCGCAAAATGTAGTACAGGAACTCAAATGGCTGCAAGCGCAATATCACTTTGATCATATCTGGTTCTGCGACGACATATTTGGCCTGAAGCCTGGATGGGTGCAGGAATTTGCCACACTTATAGAACAAGCCAACCTGCGCATACGTTTCAAAATACAATCCAGGGCCGATCTGCTGGTACAGGAAAATTATGTGCGATCATTGGCCCGGGCCGGTTGCGAGAATACCTGGATGGGAGCAGAAAGTGGTTCGCAGGATATACTCGACGCGATGGACAAAGGGACCACCATTGAACAGATCCATACGGCTACAAAGTTGTTGAAGCAGCATGGCATCCGTCCCGGTTTCTTCATTCAGTTTGGCTATCCGGGAGAAACCAAAGAAGATATACGGAAAACCATCCGCATGATCACGGAAATGATGCCGGCCGAGCTGGGCATCTCCGTGTCTTATCCATTGCCCGGTACACTGTTCTATGAACGTGTGAAAAATGAGTTACAGGGAAAGGCCAACTGGACAGATTCTGATGAGCTGCAGTTAATGTTTAAAAATACGTACCCGCCTGCCTTCTATAAGAAACTGCATCGCCATGTACACCACATTTTCCGTACACGGCAGGGATGGCTGATCTTCCGGAAAGCATTGAAGAATCCCTTTGCATTGAAGTTGGCCGATTACAAAAAGGTGATTGCAGCCTGCTTCTACTTACCACACGTTTTTATTGGCCGTTTACAACTGAAACAATTATCCTATGACTGAACAGGCCGCCTTTGATGTGCTGGCGGCTGATTATGATACCTCCTTCAGCCAAAGCCTTACCGGCCAGGCTCAACGCCTGGTAAGCAGGGCCTGGCTGCAATCTTTCCTGGCAGGCAAGGGCAGGCTGCGCATACTGGAGATCAACTGCGGTACGGGAGAAGATGCTATCTGGCTGGCTTCGCTGGGACATATGGTAATAGCAACCGATCAGAGTGCGCACATGATCCGCGAAGCGCGGGCCAAGGTTGCACCTGATACCTCTACTGGCAGTCCGGCCTTTATTACCTGCGGCTTTGAAACACTCGGCAGTCATTTCAACGATAACAAGTTTGACCTGGTATTTTCCAATTTTGCCGGCCTCAACTGTATTTCACCTGTGCAACTGACAACACTCCACCAGCAATTGCAGCAATTA
Organism: Paraflavitalea soli; assembly: GCF_003555545.1. GTDB lineage: Bacteria > Bacteroidota > Bacteroidia > Chitinophagales > Chitinophagaceae > Paraflavitalea > Paraflavitalea soli. The sequence continues at coordinate 4,735,886 of NZ_CP032157.1, forward strand.
TTGACGACGGATGGGTGTATAGCTGCCGTGATCTTTGGTAAATACTGCTGGTGGGAAACCTGCTATTACCTGCTGCGGGCAGATCGCCGCAATGCTTTCAGAAGATGGACAAGTAAACCTGTAATGGCCAGGCTGACAGATTCTGTAGCACAACCCGTCTTTTACTATTCTATACGGAGGTTTATGAAAAGCATGCCACTATTTTACCTGGTGGAGAAAAAACCAATAGGATTATTCATTCCTCCTTCCTATATGGAATACAGCATGCAAAAGAATAAACGGCTATTTGGCTTGTTGGTAAAACTGGAACACCTGATCCAACGCGTTTCCTTTTGCAGCACCCTGGCCGATCATACTTACTTACTTCTTAAAAAACAAACACGATGAATATCCTGCTTACCCATGGTTATTTTCTTGGTGAGGACCAAAAGGAACAGGCTATTATGCGTCCTTATATACCCCTGGGTATATTGTACATCTCAGCCTACCTGGAACAGCATGGTTACAATAACCGGATATTTGACAGTACCTTTTCAACCTTCGACAAGCTTTGCGATACGCTACTGGAAGATAAGCCGCATGTAGTAGGTATCTACACCAACCTGATGACCAAACTCAACGTGCTGCGCATTGTACGTTTTATCAAAAATGAGCCTGCACTAAGTCACACCAGGATCGTATTGGGTGGGCCGGAAGTACGGAACCACCTGAATAAATTCCTCGAACAGCAGGCCGACTTCATTGTGTTGGGCGAAGGAGAACAAACCATGCTGGAGCTGGTGCAGTGGACCGAAGGCACCCGTTCAAAAGACCTGAGCACGATCGACGGTATTGCCTATATGGATGAACAACAGGGGATCCGTCAGAACAGAGAAAGGAGTAAACTGAAAAACCTTGATGAGTTGCCGCTTCCCAATCGGGAACAGGTAAACCTGCAGTTGTATTTCGATGCCTGGAAGGAACGACATGGCACCAATGCTATCTCGGTAAGTACCATGCGGGGATGCCCCTACTCCTGTAAATGGTGCAGCAGGGCTGTATATGGCCAAAGCTACCGGCGTCGCAGCCCTTCGGCAGTAGCTGATGAAATAGCCTGGATCAAAACACATTATTCGGTAGACAGTATCTGGTTTGTGGATGATGTTTTTACTGTGAGTCATAAATGGCTGGAAGAGTTTAAACAGGAAGTTACCAGCCGCAACATCGTCATGCCTTTTGAATGCATCACCCGCGCCGACCGGATGAATGAAGAAGTAATACTTAATCTCAAAGCCAGTGGCTGCTTCCGCGTGTGGATCGGCGCCGAGAGTGGCTCCCAAAAAGTAATTGACCTCATGGATCGCCGGGTGGAAGTAGGACAGGTAAGGGATATGATCAAGCTTGCCAGGCATCATGGCTTGCAGGCAGGGACCTTTATCATGGTAGGCTATCCCGGAGAAACCAAGGAAGATATTTTTGAAACGGTGCACCACTTAAAAACTGCCGAGCCCGACCTGTTTACCATTACCGTGACCTATCCTATTAAAGGAACACCGTTGTATGCAGAAGTAGAAGAGCGGTTTGTAACCAGCCTGCCCTGGGAGAGCAGTACAGACAGGGATATCGATTTTAAGCGAACCTATAACCGGCGCTATTATGATTATGCCATTGAGATGATCAATAATGAAATGTTTTTCCACAAAGCCATCAAGAAGCCTTTGGCCAACCTGTTCCGTATTCCCGTATTTAAGTTAAAGTCGGTATTGGCACAACGGGGTATGAGGAAAGAAGAGAAAAGGGGTATCGATCATTGAATAGCACGACGGGGCTCATCCACTATGAACATAGGCTGTGCGTCAGTACCTGCAACAGGCAGCGCGAAATGTGTGGATTGCAACCGCTCCCGGTTGGCAGAGACTGTTTCCAGCTTTTGGTCGTATTTTTCCAATATGCTTTTGTGGAAAAAAGAAGGGTTGGGTTTTGAAAAATGTTTACCGGTATCCAGGCCCATTCTTTCGCCCTTAATATTCAACCTGTATTTCTCTTCTTTTTGCTTCCACCTGCGGCTGGTAAGTGCAAAAAGGTATTCATCCAACCGGTCTCCCAGCCGATTATTGAATAGGCGTTCCAATAACCGTTTTACTCCGTACCTTTTAGTGGCATCTCCGTGAAGCGGCTTTTTTTCTGTATACCGGGGAAAATACCTGGCTGCCCAATTGTTTTCACTCAAGAGCTGGCCAATGGCCCTCTCACCGCAAACCGGCATCAGGGTGATCAACTCGATGGCCGTGAAGTAATTCTGCTCCCTGATCTCTAAGGCATCCTCATCGATATAATAGTTCATACAAAACCAATGCTGCCCACCCCATAGATAAGTAATCTTTTTGAATAAGTGCATGGCCGTTCTCGCTATCCACAGCCGGTTTGCACGTGTAACGATGAAGAAATCTATATCGGCCTTTTCATCAGCAAAGTTTTTAGATAAAGAGCCTGAAATACAGATGCCACGTACAAAAGGGAAATGGTACAACAACCGGCCAATGCGGTGAGCTGTTCTCAGCATACGACTGGCCCGCACATTGCCCCTGGTACGTCGAACCACGAGGGCCGGATCATTCTCCAACGAATAGCAATCTTCATGCAGAAAGATCATCTTGTCATTGACAAGTTGTTGCAAGGAAACTTTCAATTCTTCAGCTGAGATCATCCGATCCAGGAAAAACCGGATCTCTCCTGCAGGCAGCGGATAATGGAACAGGTCGAACCAGGCCAATACCTTTAGTATACTGCTTTCCAGTTCAACGGATGCGCTGGTTGGTGGCGGATCAATAGCATACATGCAGGCAACTATTTTTATGATCGTATCGTACTTTTTATGAAATACTGTTATTGGGAAAAAAAGGTTGCCTCTTTGTATCAATATCCCTGACAACAGGTGTCTATTCTTTTAAAGCATATAAAAACGATCATGGCGGTAACACTTGTAAATCATCCTCCCGTGATGACCGAGGGAAGGAGAAGTCTGTCCTATAGAAGTTATGTGACCCGTAAGGCCCCTTATTTTTTTGTAAAACGGCTGATCGACCTTTTCTTATCGGTTATAATCATCCTCACTGTGCTCAGCTGGCTGGTACCGCTCATCGCTTTGCTGTTGAAACTCGATTCCCGGGGACCGGTCATATTCCTTCAGAAAAGGGTAGGAAAAGGAGGACGTTCATTTACCTGCTACAAATTCCGTACGATGGTCCTTAATGAAGAAGCCGACAGAAAGCAGGCGGAAGAAAATGACTGCCGGGTCACCCGGGCAGGCAAGTGGCTGCGGAAGACCAATATTGATGAGCTGCCCCAGTTTGTCAATGTATTCCTGGGTCAGATGAGTATTGTAGGGCCCCGGCCCCATATGCATACAGATTGCCGGCAGTTTGCCCGTTTGATCCCCCGCTACAAACTGAGGAACCTGGTAAAACCGGGCATTACCGGCATGGCCCAGGTAAATGGGTATCATGGCCCGGCAATGGATTATGATGCTGTTTGTATGCGTTATCAGTGGGATATTTTTTACCTCCGCAATGCCTCTACGTGGCTGGATATCAGGATCATGATCCGGACCCTTACCCAACGGGCAGGGCTATTGGTACAACGCGGCAAAACCAGGCGGGAGCAGATTTAGCAAGGTAAATGGCTGGCCATTTTTTTGCTGAAACGTTTGTGCAAACCTGTGGTATAATTAGATACTGGTTTATAAATTTCTAAAAAATAAGGCATAATGCAGCATAATGATTAAGCTAAATGGCATTTTGATTAATATTTTTCAACCTATACCCACATTGATCCTGATAAGCCCTAATGTCCCGGCACTATAATCCGGCAGGTGAATTTTGTAATCTTGAATAATCATTGTAAACTTGTTCCTGAAAATAGTATTTCTCCTCCTCATTCTGGTAAAAGTAAGCTCTCAGGTAGCAATGTTTCATTAGTAAAGTATCGATTGATACTACTATTGAATAATTCCTGTTTAGGTTAACGAGTTTTCGTTCAACAGTTGAATGTTCTTAAAAGAGCATCTACTTGTCCTTGTATTCCCATCAGTAAAGTAATTCAGCCATTAGCAGTGGCAACAAACTATTCATGTTTTGATAGTAATAGCCATGCTATGCACTAAGGGTACGTTATTTCTTTAAACCGTTTCATAAAATCAGTTGCTGATGTATCAAGAGGCTACTTGCACAACCATGTTAACCGAACTGAAAAGCGAGAATCCGAAAGCCTTTGCTTTTTTCTTTGATCTCCACTATAATCCGCTTTGTTATTTTGCTGAGCGCCTGGTAAGGGATCAGCAAGTAGCGGAAGACATTGTGGAGGAAACTTTTATGAAGTTGTGGGATAAACGATCTGACTTCGAGAGCGAGCACGGCATTAAAGCGTTCCTGTACATAACTACCCGGAATGCCTGTATTAATATTATCAAGCAATCGCAACGTGATACACTATCACAGGCCGAAATGCTTTACCTGGCAGAGAAAAAGGAAGGGTTTGTTCTAAATGAAATGATCAGGGCAGAAGTATTGAGGGTCATTGGCCAGGAACTGAACAGGTTGCCGGTCCAATGCCGGACCATACTGAAGATGAGTTATGTAAAGGGGCTCAAAAACCACGAGATCGCTGATAAACTGGAAATTTCGGTCCATACGGTCAGGAATCAAAAGGCAAGGGGCCTTCAGTTATTGCGTACAAAATTTGAAGGCAGCCATTTACTGGGGTAATGACTGCTGCATTTTCGTATACGTATAAGTACTTTTTTCGTGAAACAATGCCTCAGATAATGCATTGGTACCTTTAACAGCAGGAGTATACGGTAGTTAATACAGACATACAGGGCCTGGTTGACACATAAGAAAAAATATATTTTGATTCCCTTTAGTACAAAATGCCCGATAAGTTGTTTTATATGTAGAAACGTTCTACACGCATAGAAGGTTGATCCATGAGGTGTAAGATAAAAGTGTAGTAGCAGGATCTGATAAACAGTGTAAGTTCTTTAAACAATAATATTTGCCTAAAAAGCATACACTATTCATGTAATGCTGCTCATGTAGAGCCTACGGGCGATATAAAAGCAGTTAGTTTTGATCTCATGTGACTGTTTGGTTGGGTCACAACAAGGGAGTGTTTCTACTCTCCCTTTTATTTTTCTTTCAAGTAGCCGGTCCTAACCGGCAATCTACATACAAGCTTCAAGAATAGATTATCCCTGAACAAAACAACGGATTATCTGGCTAAGAACATGTGAACATCCTTCACTTTTGTTTCCTCATGTGCATCAAGCCCTCTTCAGGGTACAGAAGAGGCGCAGGAATCCCCACAGCCGGGTATTCTTACCCGGCTTATTTTATTTACCTTCTCCACTACCAGATCTCACAGTAGGCGCTCAACATATATCAGGTTCATCTAAAGCCAGGATCATGAACCGTTACAAATAATCCAGGTGCCGGTTATGCAAAACCTCGTAATCACCCATTTGTTTTCCCTGCCAGGAGCGACAGAGCAGGAAAAAGCTATTCCATTCAATGGTATACCTCGCACGTTATGTTGACCCTCTAACCTAAACATAACCAAGGCCTCTTTTAGCAGTGAATGGAATTTACCGCATAACCAGCTACCCGGATTGTAAGAAGAGTTACTATCATACAACCGTTTTTCAAGACAGGCTAAAAAGGAAGGCGATTATCCCCAAAAACCTGCCGGTTAACATACTATTCTTTCCCACCTAAATATCCAACCGATTTAGTCACCTTGTTTATGTTATTGGGATAAAAATTTCCATAATTGACTACTATGTCATTTTTTTCTGACACGCCTTAAGTGAAAACCATTAGACAAATTGTATCAATTAAAGTACGAACTGTAATTACACACGATCTTATACGTTATTAACCAATACACTAAGAGACAAAAAAGACTGCTGCAACACCTGCCTCCGGCAACCTTCCCCAAGGCCCTTTTAAAATTTTAATAATAATTTTTCTATTTTCCTTTAGTACTAAATGCCTGTACAGTTGTTATAATTATAGTCACGGGGATTTTGTTGCGTCTTATTACCGGTCATATCGGGTTACTGCTTCCTCTCTTCCTCATCCTGGATAAACCTGCCAACCTGTGGATTGGCCTGTACAACAAGCCACAGCAGCACCAGCATTTTATGTTTACCAACGTACAGATTAATAACTTTATCATCCCATGAAAGAAGAGCAAATCGCTAAAGCATCATTACTGGCAGGGCTAATAACCCGCACCTTGTGTACCAGCACCACTGCTTCGGAATCATCCACCCTGCATGCCTGGACACTGGAGGAGGTAGAAAACAAACTCCTGGTAGATGAACTAACAGATCCGGACAAACTGCACGAGCAACTGATCAATTTCAGGAAGTTTAAAGCAGTGGCAGGATTGGAAAAGATCAATCTACGACTATTTGGCTCGCCACAGGGTTGTACTGCCTGCTAAAAGTCTTCTCCCTATCACTTCATACGGAATACTGCCACCCGCGTATTAGCCTTCCAGCCGTGCAGCATTATTACCGGTTACCTCGCTCGGTAATATGCCAAACTTCTTTTTAAAAGCCACCGTAAAACTGGAGATATTTTTGTACCCCACACTAATGGCTACGGCATGTACCGTCATAGCTGTTTCCTGCAACAGGCGCCGGGCCTTCTCCATCCGGGCTTCCAACAGAAATTCAAATATGGTTACCCCGTACAATTGCTTAAACCCCTTCTTCAGTTTAAAGTCGTTGAGCCCTATGGCATGTGAAAGATCGATCACCGTGCCCGGATGCTCTATATGATGCAGCAAATACTCCCAGGCTTCCCGCAACTTCGACAGCTCATAAGGTTGGAGTTTTATTTCATTCACAGGCACTTTGACAAGTGTAAGCCGGGTAAGGGCCTGCAATAACAACCGCGACAACAAGGCTTGCAAATAAGCAGCTTTAACATCACCTTTGTAATAGCAATTATACATGTTCTGCAGGATCATCATCATCTCAGGTGTAATGTGTGCATGGACCGGGCTCAGCTGACTGGAGAACCCCAACTCTGCCTTCATCAAAAATTCAGCTACCAATGGAAAATATGGGGCCAGCTTTTCAAGATAATTCCGGGAAAAGTGAATTTCATACACCAGGTACTTTTTCCCTTTTTCAAACCAGGTTTGACTATGCACGGCCGGCGCATACCATATATTGAACTGCCCCTCCGGCAACCTGATCTTGCCCATGCCATTTTGTTGGAAACGCAAAGTACGATTGACGGAAAAACACAATTGGAACAAGGGCCCATCGGCCACTGCGGTTAAAGAAGTGCTTTGCTTTATAAAATAACTTTTATGCCAGAGGCCAAAATCGGGGCCGGCTTGTTCATGAAAAAGCAGTGATCCAAAATCACCGGTAGCATACAGTTCTCTGGCAACCGGTACGCTATAACGGGCAAAAGAGGGCGGAATAACCGGAGAATAAGTCACTGCTGTATTCTCCCGCGTCAATAAAGTAAAATCCATAGTGATGCTTTATCCTGCTTCTACAAGATCCATAGTAAGCGCTTAGTAATATAGCAGTTATGGTTAACCTAACATTTACCGGGTAAGTACTTACTACTAAAAAAAAATAAGGTCTTAATTCTATCCTCCGTTTTTTTTGATATAAGACAAGTCTTGTGCCTGTCCGGTGCAGAATGAACTTTGTTGGCCATCCTTTAACCTTTTTCATCAACTGCTTGTGATCACCAACTGATTACGCGGCAGGAAAAAGACAAATTATTTTGGAATAAAATATTTTATTAGCTTGTAGCCTATGTCTTCGGTAAGATCCAGGCCCTCCTTTACGTATACAAACCACAACACAGCGAAACTGGTGCGTGGGGGAAAGGAATATTTTACACTGCTGCTGTCGCTGATCCACAAGGCCCAACATACCATTCATTTACAGGTATATATCTATGACGAAGATGAAACCGGCCTTGAAGTAGCAGAAGCCCTTATTGCAGCAGCACAGCGCGGGGTGGCGGTTTATCTGCTGGCAGATGGCTATGCTTCACAGGACCTGTCCGGGTCATTTACCAATAGACTGGAAAAAGAAGGTGTCCGCTTCCGCTTTTTTCAGCCGGTGCTTAAAAGCGATCATTTCTATTTCGGGCGGCGCCTGCATCATAAGATATTAGTAGTGGACGCCCGCTACAGTCTTGTGGGCGGTATTAATATCAGTAATAAATACAATGATGGATTTGGCGGACCTGCCTGGCTCGATTGGGCCCTGTACGCAGAGGGGGAAATAGCACCGGAGCTGGTACGGGTATGCCTGGAATTATGGACAAGATCAAAACGGGAACGCAAGCGAATGTTGTGGCAGGCCCATCCCCCGATAGCCAGCCCAGGCAGGAATGTCCTATCCGGCTACGACGTAATGACTGGGTACAGAAAAGGAACCAGGTTACCAACAGCTACCTGGGGATGTTTAAAGATGCCAGGTCGCATATCTATATCATGTCCAGTTATTTTTTGCCGGGCATGCTGCTTCGGAAAAAAATGGCCAGGGCAGCTAGCAAAGGTGTCAAGATCAAGCTGATCCTGGCAGGTGTATCGGATGTTAAACTTGCCAAACATGCCGAACGGTATATATACCGGTGGATATTCAGGAATAATATTGAAGTATACGAATACAACCAAAGTGTATTGCATGCAAAGATCGCTACCTACGATGGTAAGTGGTCTACCATTGGTTCTTACAATGTCAATAACATCAGTGCCTTTGCCAGCATAGAGCTCAACCTGGATGTGAACGAAGAAAACTTTGCCCGGTCCATGCAAACGCATATCGAAGAGGTTATCCGGCAGGATTGTGAACAGATCACCGAAGAGGATTACCGTACCCGGTATAATTTCCTGAAACGCCTGTTCCAGCATGGTTGTTACCAGGTCGTGCGCGTGTTATTCTTTCTTTTCACCTTTTACTTTAAGCAACGCTCATTTAAGACCGCGCATGCGCCGAAAGAGTAACGACACAGCCTCTTTATTCCAATTGGTAAACCGGCCACGCTGTATGACCATTGAATTTTCATCCGGCTTCTGCAGGAAATAATGAAAAACAAAACGGGCTTCGGGATCCTGCCAGCCAAGCATTTGTCCAAAACGAAGGTCATTAAACACGAGGGTGCTGTCGTATTTGTCAATGATATAATACCCCTGGGAAAACCTGATCAGCCGGTGCAGGTCTTCTACATCTTTCACAGGCTCCAGGTAATCCTCATGCCGCTGTTTATAATGCAACAATGCCGTATCCGGCCCTTTGTCCCATACAGAACGATGACCGGTATAAAATCCTTTTTCATCTTCCAGCACCACAAACCAAAGCATATTGTTGAGCGGCGTGGGTGTACTGAAATAACGTTTCCAGGCAATGCCCTGGTGTTGGGCTTCGGCTTTCACAGCCCTGTCGACCGATGTTTTATTGATTACACTAATGCCAATATAGGCCGCACTCAATATAAAGGAAGCGATAGCCCATTTGCGGCGGGCGGCATAATTGGTTCTCGAAAACAACAATACCATAAAAGCAATGAAAGGCCATATCGAGAATAAGGGATCGGCCACAAACAACAGGTTAAAAGATACGCGGTAATGTGAAAAAGGTTCAAACCATCCCGTGCCATATGCATTGCAGGCATCCAACACCACATGCACCAGCATCTCCAGCGCAAAGAACAAGGTCCATTTCCGCCAGGTATAATTGTGCGGCCGATGCCACCGGTCGGCGGCCAGCGCCAGTAAGGGCGCTACCAACGCAATAAACAAAAAGGAGTGGGTAAAACCACGGTGCGCCAGCAGGTCATTGGCCGGATTCATCCAGAAAGAAGCCACAAAATCAATATCCGGCAGGCTTTGGGTAAGTATTCCCCAAAACATAGCTTTCTTCCCCAGTCGTTTGCCGGCAACTACTTCGCCAATACAGGCTCCCAATACGATATGTGTAAGCGAATCCATATAAAACGGCAAGTTAATAATAGCAAATCATTTACCAGGCTATAGTCTGGGATAAATGACTAAACTTTAAAATTGGCTATCTTGCCAAAAAATACAGTATGGCGCAACCAATCAGGGTAGGATTAGCAGGCTTCGGTATCTCAGCAACGGTATTTCATGCCCCTTTCTTTGCGACCATGCCGGAATATGAACTGGTAGCTGTATTGGAAAGAACCAAAAACGAATCACCCCAAAAATACCCTTCTGTACGTGTTGTAAGAAGTATAGAAGAACTGGTAGCCGATCCATCTATCGACCTCGTTGTGATCACCACTCCCAATGAAACGCATTTCCCTTATTCCAAACTAGCTCTGCAGGCAGGTAAACATGTGGTGGTAGAAAAGCCTTTTACCAATACTTCAGCAGAAGCACAGGAGCTGGTGAAGCTGGCAGCCGCCAGTGATAAAATACTGAGCGTATACCAGAACCGGCGCTATGTAAGCGATTTTTTCACCATCAGGGATGTGCTGGATAAAAAATTACTGGGAGAGGTGCATGAATTTGAAGGTCACTATGACCGCTACCGTGCTGAAGCAAGGCCCCAGGCCTGGCGCGAAGCTGCCAAACCCGGCAGTGGTATCCTCTACGATCTTGGCGCTCACCTCATAGACCAGGCATTGTACCTGTTTGGCTTACCGCAAAACATTACTGCCGATATCAGGCAGCAGCGCCCCCATGCCAAAGTAGATGATTATTTTGACCTGCGCCTCAATTATGGCTTTACCAAAGTAATACTCCATGCCGGTATGCTGGTGCGTGAACCAGGCCCCCGTTACATGATACATGGTACCATTGGTTCTTTCATCAAGAACGGCGAAGACCCACAGGAAGCCTTGTTGCGTGCTGGTGTTTTGCCCACTGGCGATAACTGGGGCCGGGAACCGGAGGCCATCCACGGCCTGCTGCACACCGAGATCGACGGTAAACTGGTAAGGCAAACCATTCCTTCCCAGGCCGGCGACTATGGCCTTTATTATAAGAACCTGTACAATACGATCGTACACCAGGCTCCTTTAAAAGAAAAACCTGAACATGGTTATAATACCGTGCGGCTGATTGAACTGGCTTTAGAGAGCCATAGCCGGCAATGTACCATTCCCTGTTCAGGCTTACTTGATGTTGAATACCGGTAATTTATTGGCAAGGTTGTTTGGACACATCCTGCAGATCATACTTCACGGTTGGTGGAGCATCAAACATCATACAGCTTACACAATCTGAAGCCTGCGTAGGATGAATGGTGAAGTAGATGGTATCCCCCGCTTTAATATCAGCCGGGAGTTTACATTTATTGGATACATCAAAAACATTGTCGTACACTTTGGTAGTATCCATCATGTTCTTCCAGCCATCCTCCCCTACAGTATCTTTATTAAGCGCCTGTACTACATAGCTGGCGCAACTGATGCGGACAACAGTTCCCTGTACACAATCTTTGGAGGGTTGCTTTTTGTTCACGCCACATTGAAAGGCAATGATCGCCAATCCAACGAGGGCAATAATGGTTTGCTTCATAGCGATTTAAATTTGGTTATTGACAAATAGTGACCAGAAAACGTTGCGTTATATACCTGCTACCATCAGGCTGCATCCCCGGATATCACTGTTGTCCATACGCCCTTGCACCTCAAAGCTCCCATCATCATACACGCGCCCCACATCTTCGGTGGCGATAAACGAACAGGAATACATATTGGCGAGATCTATTACATTCAGGATACCACTGCCTGCCTGCCGGATGGCAAAGGGATCATCTTCTTCCCTTACCATGGCTTTCATCCACGGGGGGCAATGCAAAATACCGGCCCCGGCCGAATAGGCCTGCGATAACAACTCCGTCATACCATATTCTGCATGGATGGCCGGCAATCCGAATGCGGCCTGCAGAATATCGTGTACCTGTTGCCGGGTAATCTCCTCCCGGCGGCCTTTCATGCCTCCGGTCTCCATGACAAGGGTATGCCTGAGGGGCATGGGAAATTTTTCAGCAAAATCCAGCAGGGCAAAGGTTACCCCGATCAGTATGGTCTTTTGGCCCTTTGCCTCCAACTCCTGCAACAGGCTGTGCAACTTCTCATGCTCATACAGGTAAAAGCCGCTGGCAGCATGCCCGCTCTGGCGGATCAGCTCATCGACCATTACCACCAGCGAAGAATGCCGGCGTTCCAGGTATGAGGGGAGCAACCCGATAATACACCAGTCCTGCACAGGCCCATAAAACTGCCTGAAAGCGGTCAAAAAGCTTTGTTTGTACAGCTCAAGATGCTTCACATAATGGCGACTATTGATGGTTTGGGTGGTGCCGCTGCTCTCAAATACCGCCTGGGGTTCAAAAGCCGTCGTTTTAATCGTATGCGTCTTAAAGCATTGGATGGGCAAAAAGGGGATCTGGGCCAGCGAACGGATGGTTCGCCCAACTATTGGCAGACTGTTTACGTATTGATTATAAACGGTGTTATGTTCATACTGAAAGTGAAACAGGTCTACAGCCAGTTCTTCAAAATGAGCCTCATCCGTTGAAAATATTTTATCTTCATGTTCACATTTCATATCGTATTGTTAAACCACAAGCGGTTAAATTTGTACACAATCATGAAAAATATGCGTTATATAACCATCTGTGCCGGTATATTGTTGGTGTTGGCCTGTGGCAAAGATAAGCCGGCAACCAAACCCTCTATAAAAATAAAATCTGTCAGTGGGAACATCGTGCCGCCCAGCGGTGGGCTACAGATTACCCTGGAGTTCAGCGATAAAGAGGGGGATGTAAACGACTCGCTTTTCGTGAAAAAGATACGTCTCAATACCATCCCCCCCGTTAGCGGTACCACCATCAGGGATAGCTTCTGGCTCATGATCCCCGACTTTCCAGCCAAATCCAATGGCGAGATCATCCTGAACCTGGACTACCAAAACCACCTTATTTCAGCAGCACAGGCCCCCAATGATCCCAACGATCCCACCAAAAAGATATCCGATACGATCATCATGCGGTTTGCCCTGCAAGACAAAGGCGGCAATACCAGCGACACTGTAAATACGGATAAGATCGTTATAATGCGCTAAAGGCTGTTTCCCGTAGCATTGCTCAACTCCGGCAAGGAGCTGATACTGTGCTTTTGACACTTTGCAGGCAATCTACAGGCATCCTACGGCCTTTTCCTGCAGATTTATTTACATTTGATACTTTAAAGAAAAATATATGGCTAAAAAGGAGACTCCCGGATATAAGACTGTTACAACAAAGGCTTCCATGCAATTCCTGAAAAACTACATCAATACTGCCTCCCCGGTGGGTTTTGAAAGCAGTGGCCAGAAAATATGGCTCGAATACCTGAAAGCGTATGTTGATACCACCTTCGTTGACCCTTATGGCACGGCCGTAGGCGTTATCAATCCCAAATCTCCTTTTAAAGTAGTGATCGAAGCACATGCCGACGAAATAAGCTGGTTTGTCAATTATATCACCGCAGAAGGTTTATTGTACCTGAAGCGCAATGGCGGCGTAGACCACCAGATAGCCCCCGGACAAAGAGTATTCATCCATGGTAAGAAGGGCGCCGTAAAGGGTGTTTTTGGATGGCCGGCCATTCATACCCGCCTGGGCAATCCGGATGTAAAAGATCCCCAGCCCAAAGTAGACAACCTTTTCCTGGATACAGGCGCCCGCAACCGCAAAGAAGTAGAAGACCTGGGCATCCATATTGGCGCCGTGGTAACCTACCAGGATGGGTTCGATGAACTGGCCAATGACTATTATATCGGTCGCGCCTTTGACAATCGTATTGGCGGCTTTATGATTGCTGAAGTAGCCCGGTTATTGAAAGAAAACAAGAAAACCCTGCCTTTTGGACTCTATGTGGTGAATGCCGTGCAGGAAGAAATAGGGTTGAGGGGCGCTGAAATGATCGCCCGGCGTATTAAGCCCGATATTGCCATCATTACCGATGTGACCCACGATACCTATACCCCCATGGTCAACAAAATGATTGAAGGGGATGTAGCCTGCGGCAAAGGACCTTCCCTGGCTTATGGCCCGGCAGTACACAACAAACTGCTCAACCTGGTTCAGGATGTGGCGGAGAAAAAGAAGATCCCCGTACAGCTAAGGACCGTATCACGCAGTACAGGCACAGACACCGACTCTTTTGCCTATGCCAACGATGGCTGCCCCTCTGTATTGATCTCTATCCCCCTTCGTTATATGCATACCACCGTAGAAATGCTACATAAAAGTGATATTGAACAGACCATACAGCTCATGTATGAGACTTTGTTAACTTTATCGCCCAAAACAAATCTCAGCTACCTATGATAGTATCATCCATCATCCTATATGTTGATCCCGGTAGTGGCAGCTACCTTGTGCAGGCCATTATTGCTGCTGTTGTAGGCGCATTGTTCTATTTTAAGAACATATGGTGGCGCGTCAAGGCCTTCTTTTTCAAACCCAAGAAAGATGATACGACCGGGAACGATCCTGTAAATGATTAACTACCACAATCATCCTGCATCCTTCAAAGACCCGTCCGGATTCATATTCCAGGCCGAAGGAACTATATACAGACAGGTCAATCAATCTTATGCTGCCGCTTATGACAAACTCATGAGTTCGGGCCTGTACCAGCAGCTGGTCAATAAAAAACAACTGGTCAGCCACCAGGAAATTGCAGCAAACATTACACAAACACCTGAATGGTATAAGACCTTACAGCCTTCTGTAGTGCCTTTCATCTCCTACCCTTATGAGTGGAGTTTTGAACAATTGCGCGATGCGGCATTGCTTACTTTAAGTATTTTGAGAACGGCCCTCAACCATGGCATGATCCTCAAAGATGCCACCCCTTTTAATATTCAGTTTGTTGAAGGGCGGCCTGTTTTTATTGATACGCTTTCTTTTGACCTGTATGATCATACCAAACCCTGGGTGGCCTATCGCCAGTTTTGCCAGTGTTTTCTCTTTCCTTTGTACCTGGAGCATTACCTCAAAAAGGATGTGCAAAAGATACTTAGCGTTTACATTGAAGGCATCCCGGTAGATGTAACCGCCCGCCTGCTGCCCTGGAAAAGCAACCTTAGCCTCGGTGTATGGTTGCATGTGTACCTGCAAAACACTGTACAGCGGGGTGGCAAAAGAGAAGGAAGCAATCCCGTACAGTTCCAGCAAAAAAAGCTGCTCGACCTTATCAGTCATCTCGAAAGTATCCTTCAACGATTCCCGGAAGAACGTACCTATAAAACCACCTGGAATAATTATTATGATGATACCATCCTGAGCCAGGAATACCTGCAGGAAAAAGAAAAGATCATTCGCCGGTATTGCGAAGGACTCACCGTACACCGTGCATTGGATATCGGGGCCAATGATGGCTATTTTTCCAAGATACTGGCCGCTGGCGGCATACCCGTTATAGCGACCGATATTGATGGCCAGTGCATCAATCGCCTGTACAAAGAGGTGAAGAAGAAAAACATACCCAATATCCTTCCATTGGTATTGGACGTATCCAATCCTTCACCGGCCATTGGCTTCCACAATAAAGAACGCGCAGCTTTTTTTGACCGTATTCAAACCGACCTGGTACTGGCACTGGCACTGGTGCATCACCTGGTGATCGGTAAAAATATTCCCCTGCCCCTTGTAGCAGCCTGGCTCAATGATATTGCCCCCCGGCTTATCATCGAATTTGTGCCTAAAGAAGATGAGAAGGTGCAACAAATGCTTAAAAGCAGGGAGGATGTATTTGACAATTATACGCGGATAGATTTTGAGCGTTTCTTTTCACAGTACTTCGATATCCTGGCGCACAATGATGTGCCCGGCACCCATAGGACACTCTACTTTATGCAAAGAAAAAAATAATGATCAAAGCAATACAAAAGCAACCTTTATTCCTGCTGCTGTTGCCTGTATTCTTTGTCGTTCATGGCATGCTGGAGAATTTTGGTTTTATTCCTTTCCCAGATGCAGCCGCCCTTTGCCTCATTTACCTGGTAGCAGCCATTCTCCTGGCAGCCATCTTTTACCTGTTTTTCCGTTCCGTTACCAAAGCCGCATTGATGACTTCTCTATGCATGGGGATCTTCTTTGCATTTGGCACCCTCCAGGATTTTCTACACCAGCATATCACCAACCGGTCTTTCACCAGGTACAGCATCCTCCTCCCAGCGATACTACTTTTATTGATCATCGCCTTTTGGCGCATCAGGAAAACAAAAAATGCACTGCATCGCTTAACTGGTTTTCTCAACCTGTTGCTGATCATTTACCTGTTGGTCGATATTGGCTGGATCGTAGTAAAAACCATCAGTCCCGATAAGGAAAAATTCTCTGTATATGCATTTGAGGAAAAGAATCAATATAAGCCTTGCGACACCTGCTCAAAGCCCGATATCTACTTTCTCTTATTTGATGAATATGCCAGTTCCGCCTCCCTGTGGGAAAGATACCAGTATAACAATGACCTCGACCAGTTCCTGACAGCAAAAGGATTCACCATCCAGCCACAAAGCAGGTCAAACTATAATTTTACGCCCTTCTCCATGGCCTCTATATTGAATATGGCTTATCTGAAGGGCATACAGGATCCAAGCGCCATATCAGCCGAAGACTATGCCCGCTGCAATGAACTCATCCGTCATAACCAGGTAATAAAGTTTTTAGACATCCAGGGATATGATATTGTCAATTATTCCATATTTGACCTGGCAGGTCATCCATCACAGGTAAGCCAATCCTTCTTACCCTTAAAAACAAAGCTCATCACCGACAGGACATTATTTGCCCGGATCAACCGCGACATTGGCTGGCTATTGTCTCAATATTTCCCATTTTCCCTGTTTACACATTTTAATATTTTAACAGACCGCAACAACAACAACCTCTTTATCGACCTCACCGGGCGGGCTGCGGCTTCCAAAAGGAAGCGGCCGGCATTCATATATACGCATCTTTATATGCCGCATCCGTTATTTTATTACGATAAGGATGGCCGCGAAAGAAATACAGATACCCTCTACCGCGAACTGGCAGCCCCCGTAGCCTACCACACTTACCTTGATTATGTGACCTATACCAACACGCGGATCAAAGAACTCGTTACTACCCTGCAACGGGCAAACCCTGCTGCTGTGATCATGATCATGGGCGATCATGGCTTTCGTAAAGATGGGCTGCAGCTGACATCTCCCTATTTTTTTACCAATTTCAACGCCGTATATTTACCTGGCAAAACAATAGTACCGCCAACCAGTGGAGTCAATCAGTTTCGGGTAGTATTCAACGAACTTTTTCACCAATCCATTCCTTTGCTAAAAGATTCTTGTATATTTCTTCAGGACAAACAACCCAGCCATCCATGACTCCAACCAAAAGGACTAAGCTGCCAATATTCCTACTTCTATTACCCATCTTTTCTTTACTGCATGCTTACAATGACTTACCAGGTTTTATCCCATTTAAACCAGCTGTCACATTTCTGCTGTTAACCTATTTGACCTTAACCCTTATTTACCTTATCTGTTGGCAGTTCACTAAGCACACTGCGAAATCCGCTACCATCACCTTTATTATTCTACTGCTTCTCCTGTTTTTTGGTGCCTGGCACGACCTTATAAAAAAAATAATAACCAATAATTTATTAAGTAGCTATAAGGTAATAATCCCTGTCACACTTGTTTTGACCTTTCTGCTCATCAAATACATTATTAAAAAAGATAAAACGCTATATACATTCAATCAGTATCTTTCTACGCTGATGCTAATATTATTCATACTTGAATTATCAAAAGCATTTATAAACACCATCTCAGTATCAAAGACAAAGAACCTGATCTACACAGACACGAGCATCACCCAACAATATAGATCATGCAACCAGGCCGACTCGTCAAAGCCTGACATCTATTTTTTGGTATTTGATGAATATACTAATAATCAAACCTTACAGGAAGTGTGGAATTTCAGGAATGATAGTATTACTAATTGGCTAACTGAACAGGGATTTTATATAGTTACAAATGGAAAGGCTAATTATGACCTCACCCCTTTTTCCATAAGTACAACCTTTAACATGAACTATATAGATAACAGGAAGATTGGCAAGAAAGATAGTGTATTTTACATTCTTCAGGCGGTAAGGTCATTGAGCGATAACACGACGTTCTCCCTGTTAAAAAAGGAAAATTACAACATTCGCTTTTTTGCACCTTTTGATAACCCAATTGAAAATATTGGCCTCTTACAGGAATTTGTCGATTATCCTCCTAAAAAATTATACAACCATACTTTACCCGGGAGAATTCAGCGTGACATACTTTGGAACTTTATTCCAGCTACATCCCCTCTCTCAAAGCCCCGGCAAGATCAATTTAGCTACACCAATTGGCCGAAAAGAGTAAAAGATGTACAACTGACCATAGATAAGATCAAATCCACCACTAACACACTTACAACCAGGCAACCTCAATTTGTATATGGACATTTTATGGTTACACACGACCCGCACCTGTTTAATGCAAATGGAACTGCTCGCACAGCAAGAGATATGGTGCTCAACTCCAAATTGTTCACTACCTATACCCAACAAATACAATATGCCAACAAAATATTACACGACCTTGTTACTCATATACAGCAACACAATAGAAAAAATACCATCATTATTATTGAAGGGGATCATGGTTTCAGGCATATGCCGGATACCCTCAAAAAACATGATTTTTCCAACCTAAATTCAATCTATTTCCCGGACCGGGACTACAGGCAATTCTATCAGGAGATGAGCCCTGTAAATACTTTCAGAGTTCTTTTTAATCATTATTTTTGCCAATCCTTAGCAAGGCTGAAGGATTCTTCCATAAAAGTTAATTATTAATCATGGCTAATTATATCCGAAACGACTGGACCCTGGAGGAGATACAGGAAATATACAATATGCCCCTGCTGGAGCTTGTTTACCGGGCAGCTACCGTACACCGCACTTTCAATGAAAGCAATGAGGTACAGGTTTGTACCCTGTTATCCATCAAAACCGGGGGGTGCTCAGAAGACTGCTCCTATTGCCCCCAGGCAGCCCGTTATCATACCGGCGTGGATGTACAGGCCTTAATGAAAAAAGACGAAGTACTGGAATATGCCCAAAAAGCCAAGGAAGCTGGCTCTACCCGCTTTTGCATGGGCGCCGCATGGCGCGAAGTGCGTAATAACCGCGATTTTGACCGTGTACTCGACATGGTAAAAGGCGTAAATGAACTGGGTATGGAAGTTTGCTGTACCCTGGGCATGCTTACTGAAGATCAGGCCCAGAAATTAGCCGAAGCCGGATTGTATGCTTACAATCATAACCTCGACACTTCTTCCGAATATTATGGAGAGATCATCACTACCCGTACTTATGATGACCGCCTGCAAACCCTGGACAATGTGCGCAAAGCTGGTGTATCTGTTTGCTGTGGTGGTATCGTAGGGCTGGGTGAAACGCATGAGGACAGGGTTAAGATGCTGTATACCCTGGCCACCATGCCCGAGCATCCTGAAAGCGTGCCCGTCAATGCCCTGGTGCCTGTTAAGGGAACTCCCCTTGAGCACAATGGCAAGGTAAATGTGTGGGATATGGTGCGCATGATTGGCACTGCCCGCATCCTGATGCCTAAAGCCATGGTACGCCTGAGTGCCGGAAGGGCAACGATGAGCATTTCAGATCAGACCCTGTGTTTTATGGCCGGCGCCAATTCCATCTTTGCCGGTGAAAAATTGTTGACCACGCCTAACCCTTCCTTTGATGAGGATATGGCCATGTTTGATATGCTGGGATTAAAACCAAGAGAAGCTTTTAAAGCTGAGCAGGAAAATGGCGGCCACCATCATCACCATACACTGGAAGCCACCACTGCATAAGTAGTTTTGTATAAAAGATAAAGCCTGAAGGATGTTCATTCTTCAGGCTTTATTATTAATGTTGATCGTACGATCAGGATTGATATTTCCTCAACTGATAATATCCGAGATCTCTTTACAGAAGTATTGCTGTCCATCCATCACCAGCATAATAGCACCGATCATTTCTTCCCCGGATGAGTTTTTTGTTACATAGCCATTACCCCCCGCCTGCATCAGCGCATTGATATAGGAAAGATCCGTATGTACAGAGATGCCAATGATCTTGATGTCCTGCGAAAATTCACGGATAGCTTTCGTAGCCTCTATCCCATTCATCGGATCCATATTAATATCCATCAATACAACATCCGGATGCAGGCTCCGGCAGGCTTCTACCGCCCGGAATCCATTTTCGCAAATAGCAGTCACCGACAACCTTTTATCCCGGTTCAATACCAGCTTCCACGCTTCCCGCACCAGGCGGTGATCATCAACTATAACCACTTTGATCATTAATGGATTCGTTTTACTATAGACACATTATTTTCCTCTGCCATCAGTAATTCCTTTGATATTTATCAACGCCGGCAGCCATTTTCTTCGCTCATTCCAGGCTGTTACAAACAATCTATCCTTTACAGGGCATACCTACTAAAGTAATTGGATTTCTTTCAAATAAAGAAATTTGATCGCAAATTTTAAGAAAGTCAAAGGAAGTGGTTAACAATCTCTAAGGGTAAACAATTAATTACCAATTGGCTACCGGGTCTTGCCAAAATAATCACGGAGTGCAAGCGAAAGGCCAAACTGGTTATAGGCCGTATTGTTCTGGTAATAACTGCGGGCATAGCGTACCTGGATCTTTTTGAACAGCGCCCCTACACCCAGGGAAAAGCCATTGAACCCGTTGCCCGTATTACCTACGCTCAACTCTTTGCGACGCAGGTGATTATAGCCGGCACTAATTTCTATTTTATCCGTTATATACAATTGCATCGACAATACGATGTGGCGGAACAACTTATCGAACGTAATCTTTTTATCACCCGCATTCTGGTCAAAGCCATTCTCATTGTTGAACGCCGTATCCCGGTAACTGATGTCAAACTGGTGCAGGTGATGTGCTGTGAGGGTAAATTGTAATGGCGCTTTGGCCAATCTCTTGGAAATCCCCAATTGCAGGTCAAAAGGCAGATCGCCGGGGTCAGTTCCAGTATAAGCTTTCAGTTGGGCGCCCATGTTCTTGATCACCAGCGACGCCTGTAACAACCTTGCGGTATCGGCATAGCTGAGACCAATATCCAGCGCCAGGCCCGAAGAACGGTATTGCCCATAGTTGGAATGAATGAACTTAAACGTAGCGCCATAATACCAATGCTCCATATATTGACGACTGGCCGATAATTGAATTACATAATCCGAAGGCCTGAAATCGCCGAGACGGTTGCCCGCCATATCTGTTTCCGGTATAGTACCATAATTGAAATAATTCACCCCTGCCGCAAAAGTAGTTCCCGAGGCTTCATGCCTGAACCCCGTAAACAGGTGATAGTTCCGGATATCCCCATAAAAAGCATTGAATACAAAATTGGCCTGCGTATGCATGGAAGGCCTTAATAAAGCCGGGTTGTGCCAGGCTACTCCAATATCAGCCGATTGATTGGAAATATTGATACCGCCCAGTCCGGTCAATTGAGGAGTGTTGGGTAATTTGAGGAAATTATAAACGCTGTTGCCTCCCAGGGTTTGGCCAACCCCATAAATCTGTATCAGCAGCAAAACCGGTATCAACAATACTTTCCGCATGCAGTAGTGCAAACGAAAGTAGGTGATAATTTGCAAGGTTTTGTTAAAAAAAAATTCCTCCATGGATATGGAGGAATTCCTTTAACCCTTAAAACAACCAACATGAAAAATTTATAATGATCTTGAATTTGCTTCGTAATGACCACTATACTAATATAACAAGGTCACGTTTTCTTTGTTCACTTCGTAGAAGATAATCTTATTAAAATCCCATTAAAGCAAAAAGAGTAACAACTAAAAGCGAAGAGGTGACACCTTTTCGTTTGCTTCGCAAAGGAAAAGGTGTCACCTCTTTCATAACTAACTTATACGATCCTACACCAATGCCAGTTCCAGCACCTGCTGCATTGTTTTTACGTAATGGAATTTCAATCCTTTGATAAATGTTGAATCTATGTCCTGGATATCTTTCTCATTCTGCCAGCAAAGAATGATCTCTTTGAGTCCCGCTCTCCTGGCAGCCAGCACTTTTTCCTTGATCCCACCTACCGGCAATACTTGTCCCCGTAAAGTGATCTCACCTGTCATAGCCACGTAAGGTTTAATACGTCTGCCTGTTAAAGCAGAACAAATAGCCGACATCATCGTAATACCGGCACTGGGGCCATCCTTGGGAGTAGCTCCCTCCGGTACGTGTATGTGAATGGTTTTCTTTTCAAAAATGCTACTGTCGATATCCAGCTTTTTAGCGTTTGACTGCAGCCAGGTCAATGCCGTAGCAGCACTTTCCTTCATCACATTACCCAGGTTGCCCGTAAGCTTCAGATCGCCCTTGCCATCACTAAGACTGGTTTCAACGAAAAGAATATCGCCACCAACATAGGTCCAGGCAAGACCTACAGCCACACCAGGCATATTAGCCACTTTGTACATTTCATTGCTGAAACGCGGCTTGCCCAATATCTTCTCGATATCATTGGCTGTAATCGTACTTTTCACCTTATTTTTTGTAGCATATTCCTTTGCTTCATAACGCATTATTGAAGCCAGGTAACGGTCCAGTTCCC
Source organism: Paraflavitalea soli (assembly GCF_003555545.1). Classification (GTDB taxonomy): domain Bacteria; phylum Bacteroidota; class Bacteroidia; order Chitinophagales; family Chitinophagaceae; genus Paraflavitalea; species Paraflavitalea soli. Next base: position 4,758,629 of record NZ_CP032157.1, read on the forward strand.
TTACCCCACTCTCACGTGTATAATCCTGGATGATCTTTTCCAGCACCTTGTCGCCTACTTTGAAATTGATGTCTTTCAAACCATGCGCTTCTTTTTGCTTCGGCAGCAGGTGACGTTTCGCAATCTCCACTTTCTCTTCTACCGCATAACCGCTCAGGTCAATGATCTCCAGCCGGTCGCGCAGGGCTGGTTGAATGTTATTGATGTCATTGGCCGTGGCAATGAACAATACCTTACTGAGATCATATTCCAGTTCCAGGTAGTTGTCATAGAAGGTATGGTTCTGCTCAGGGTCCAATACCTCCAGCAAAGCAGAAGAAGGATCGCCGCGGAAATCAGTACCTACTTTATCAATCTCATCCAATATGACGACCGGGTTGGAAGATTTTATTTTACGGAGCGACTGCACGATACGGCCAGGCATAGCGCCGATATAAGTTTTACGGTGTCCCCTTATTTCACTTTCATCATGCAGGCCACCCAGGCTGATCCGTACATATTTGCGTTCAATGGCACTTGCGATACTACGTCCCAGCGAAGTTTTACCAATACCGGGAGGGCCTATAAAACAAAGGATCGGGCTCTTCATATCACCCTTCAGCTTCAGTACCGCCAGGTATTCCAGGATACGTTCCTTCACCTTATTCATACCGTAATGATCACGGTCCAGTATCTTCCGGGCCTTTTTCAGGTCATACAGGTCCTTGGTATAGATGCCCCAGGGAAGGTCCAGCATCAGGTCGAGGTGATTGTACACCACCGAATAATCCGGCGTGCTGGGATGCATACGCTCCAGCTTTTCAATGCCCTTTTTGAACATCTCTTTGGCAGCTTCTGACCATTTGGTGGTTTCTGCCTTATTTCTCATTTCCTTGATCTCCCGGTCGTTCGTATCGCCACCCAGCTCTTCCTTAATGCTCTTCATTTGCTGCTGCAGGAAATACTCCCGCTGCTGCTTGTCCAGCTCCGTCTTCGTTTTTGTCGTTACTTTATTCTTCAGCTCGGCAAATTGCAATTCCCGTTGCAGCAACTGCATGAGCAAGTCAGCCCTTGCTTCTATATTACTCATTTCCAGCAGCTTCTGTTTTTCTACCAGCTCTGTATTGAGGTTGCTCGAAATGAAATGAATAAGAAAAGAGGGATTCTCGATGTTCTTTAAAATGATCGCCGCATCCGAGGGAATATTGGGCGATAACTGGATGATCTGCGTGGCCAGGTCCTTGATATTGGCTACATAAGCCTCAAAATCATCGGGTTTTGCCGCATCATCCTCTTCCAGTAAGGTAATGGCAGCCTTAAAATAGGGGTCATCAGTAAGGATACTGGCTATTTTAAAGCGCTTTTTGCCTTGAATGATCACCGTGGTGCCGCCATCCGGCATCTTGATCAGCTTAATAATTTTGGCAACAGTACCAATATCTTCCAGATCGCTGACAGTAGGGTCTTCTACATTACTGTCTTTTTGTGCAACCACACCTACCAATTTGTCAGCCTTGTAAGCATCGTTGATTGCCTTAATACTTTTATCGCGCCCCACCGTAATGGGCAATACCACACCTGGAAATAGTACCGTATTTCTTAACGGCAACAAGGGCAATTCGCCCGGTATCACAATCTCAGGGCCATTATCACCTTCATTTTCGTTGAGGGGGATTATCGGGATAAAGTCCATATCGTCTTCTGACTGAAACAATATTGAGGGTTCTTTCATACTACTCATACTACAGTTTATCTATGACAAAATAACACGTCGTACCTTAAAATCCTTTGATTTTGAAGAGAAGGGTATATAGGTCAAGTTTAGTGCCAAGCGAAAAATGGCGTAGAATACTTCCAGCCAAACGGGCAAGTAATTAAATACTTCAGGACCATACGGATGAGCCAAATATACGACCTAATGGGTCGATGCGGCAGCTGGCTACCGGGCGGGTGCCATAATACCTGTTTGAAGGGAGCTGATCTTTCCTTCCTGGAGGTGGAGGTGAACGGCCAAACGGCCGGGAGCGGGCGATTCAGGGGAATAAGCATGAATAATGACCATCTCATCTTTCTTAATCATCGCAATATCATACAAATAGCAGGCAAGCGCCCCGGCAGCCAGCGCCTGGGATTCTGCTTGCGGTTCATCCGCCAACAGGGTAAGGATACGCGCTACTGCATCGGCCTCCTCCCCGGCATGCCGGTGAAAAATACAATAGCCCGACAAACTGTACTGGCTAGTTAGCAGGCGGATACTTTCCGGTGCCGGATGCAGGGACTCTAATATCTCCCGGGTCTTTACCTCCAGCAGCAGGAATGCTGCTCCGGTTTGAACGATCATTGGCAGGGCGGCGATATGATCGGCCGTTATGCCCAATGACAACAAAACCTGTTCATTTTCCTTCACAGGAGCATATTCAGGAGCCGGCAATATGCCAGGCTCATTGGTCTTTGCTGTTTTCATAACTGCCATATCTTTACCTTATGTACGATCTCATTCTCAAAAACATTGCCCGCTTCATACAATTGACCCCGGAAGAAACGGACCGTTTTACCTCCGTCCTGAAGCCCCGTACCCTCCGCAAACGTCAATACCTGGTGCAGGCAGGCGATGTATTCCGCTATGAATGCTTTGTGAACAAGGGTTCCCTGCGAACCTACCATGTAGACAACAACGGGCAGGAACACATTGTTATGTTTGCTTTTGAGGACTGGTGGACCGGAGACATGTATAGTTTTCTCAGTGGACAGCCCGCTTTATACAATGTTGAAGCCCTGGAAGACGTCGAATTGCTCCTGATCGAGAAAAGTCAATTGGAACAATTGTACATAGATATACCCAAATTTGATCGTTTCTTCCGCGTTTTGCTGCAAAACGCCTATATCTCCATGCAGCGCCGTATTAGCGATAATATGAGCCTGACCGCCGAGGAGCGCTACCTCGACTTTATCAACCGTTATCCGCATTTTGAGCAGCGCCTGTCCCAAAAACAGATCGCTTCCTACCTCGGCATCACCCCCGAATCTTTGAGCCGCATCCGCCGCCAAATGGCCGGGAAGAATTAAAGCCAGCTACCCCTCATCAGCCCAGCATAAAACGCGGCAGCAACCCGAAACTCTAAACGCGAACCCCAAAACTTCACTTATCCTATGGTAAGGCTTTTTCTTACCAGGCATCATTGGAAACAGGGGCCTGTTTGACGGACTTTTACAAAAAGATTCAGTCATGCAACAAAGATTATTAGCAACAGACAACAATTACAGCTGGTTTATATTACGCGTAACCCTTGGGGTAGTGATGCTCGGTCATGGATTACAAAAAGCACTGGGATGGTTTGACGGTTTTGGATGGCACAATACCATGGGATATTTTACCGGCACCGTAGGCCTTCCTGCCTGGCTTAGCGCATTCGTAATACTCATCGAATCCGTAGGCGCCATTTTACTCATCGTTGGTTTTGCCGGCAGGATCAATGCAGCCCTCCTGGGTATCGTAATGGCAGGTGCCTTCTTTGTAGATCACCTGCCCAATGGTTTTTTCATGAATTGGTTCGGCAATCACAAAGGAGAAGGATACGAATTTGATATCCTGTTCTGGGCTATTGCTCTTATTATCGTCATCAATGGTAGTGGCAAATGGTCGATAGACAGGTGGATCCTTTCCCGTAAAGCCGGCTTTTCAACCCGTACCCTCAACAAGCCAGCTGTGCTATAAGCTCTATTAAAACAAAAAGCCTTGCAGACCTTTCCGGCCTGCAAGGCTTTTTACATTATCTGTATAAAACCAAGCTACAAAATGGTCAATCCAAGGTATAACTGAAAGCCCTGGTTCTTCCATTTGTCTTTATTGTCGATATCATTGATATTGGTTAAACCGACCACATAACGGCCCCCTACACGCAATGCGCCAAGGTTTAGCTGGGCGCCGCCTAACATAGAGAAATCTCCACTTTTAAAGGCTTCTTTGGTATTGCCAAAAACATCCTTATCCTGATCAATTAAAATACCGAATTGAGGACCAGCCTGCAGAGAAAGAATCTTCACAGGTCTATAACTTAACAATAAAGGAATACTGATATAATTAAGCTTTCCTTTGTAATCCTCTTTAGAACCTCCATAAAGATCTCCCAAATTATCCCCTGTCCGGTAATTCGTTTGATTCCACAAAAGCTCAGGCTGGATACCCCATTTTTGATTAAAGTTGATCTCCGCAAAAGCGCCCAGGTTATAGCCAAACCGGAATTCGTCATTAAAAGATTTACCATCCACTTTTAAAATGTTGGCGCCAGCTTTGAAGCCAAGGTGAAAACCTTGAGCAAACGAGAAGGTAGTAAGGGCTAATGCTACCGCCAGTAAGGTCAGTGATTTCTTTTTCATAAATCAATTGATGTTTAGTTCACAGAGTATTTTTCAACTTATATGCCAAGGAAACAAAATTGGTTGTTAATTCGTTACGCCGTTCGTGAATAAAGTTATAAAATAGGACAACCAATGTGACCATTACCCCTATGCTGATTTATTTTCCTGCAAATTATCCGGTAGTTAAACGGTGGTAGCGATGCCCGGAAACGGTCACTCGTTTGTGTAATACAACCTGATGCGTATTAAAAAATTGCTAATGGGCTGATCAATTGCCATATTTTTCATACCTTAAACATAACATATCCATTTACCAAAGCTTGTTCCTCTGAAAAAAATGAGATGCCTCATAGTCGATGATAACGATATGGCCAGGCTTATGCTCAGTCAACTGGTTACCCAAACAGGCCTGCTGGAAGTTATCGGTGAGTGCCGGGACGCCCTGGAAGCTCATCAACAAATTACACGCCATGCTCCTGATCTTGTATTCCTCGATATTGAAATGCCAGGCATGAGCGGCATAGAGCTGCTGAGGTCACTGCCCAAAAAACCGCTGATTATCTTCACCACCTCCAATAAGGATTACGCCCTCGAAGCATTTGAACTGAATGTAGCAGATTATCTGCTCAAACCTGTTACACTCCCCCGCCTCCTGATGGCCATCGACAAGGCACGGGAAGTGTTGCAGCGCGATAATTCGGAAGTGAATAATATCGATGAAGATTATATCTTTATCCGCGACAATGGAGCCCTCAAAAAAGTGAAACTCGAAGATATATTGTGGATAGAAGCGATGGGCGACTATATTAAGATCTACACCCCTGGCAAATGGCATATCGTACATACCACCCTCAAAGCCGTAGAAGAAAAAATACGCTCCCCCAGGCTGATGCGTATACATCGCAGTTACATTGTGGCGCTCGATAAGATCGATAGCATTGAAGATGGCGTACTCAATATTATGAGTACACCCATTCCTGTGGCTGAAAGCTATCGCAGCCAGCTCATGAAGAAGTTGAAATTATTGTAATACGCAGGGGTAAGCCAGTTGTTTTAAGCGCATTTTAATCTTGACGTTCAGTTTGCGGCACTTGGTTTTCATAGTGCCTGTATACCTCTATATATGAAAATGAAGCTACAACCCAATTACCTGATTGCCCTTATTGTCCTGCTCTTTGTGGTGTTTATTGCCACCGGCTTTATGCTCCAGGTAAGATTGGAAAATATCCTGGCGCATGGCGATCCCAGAGCAGCATCCGTACTCACCATCAGCCGTATCCTCACCTCCCTGTCCATCATCGCCATTCTTTTTCTAAGCGTAGTCATTATACGTCGATTGCAACGTCAGCAAGCCCTTATCAAAGAATTGGAACTGGCCCATAACAATGAACGGCAGTTCCGCCAAAACCTCGAAAAGGTCTCCGCCGAGATCCATGATCTCTACAATAATGCCCCCTGCGGTTACCACTCCCTCGACAAAGACGGCTACTTTCAGGCCATTAATCAAACAGAACTCAACTGGATAGGATACAAGCGCGAAGAAGTCATCGGTAAACTCCGCTTCATAGATGTACTGGATGATGCCAGCGCTGCCACCATAAAAAGACGCTTCCCCCAATTCATAAAAAATGGAGAATTAAGAGAGATCCGCCTTAGCATGATGAGCAAAAAAGGATTCATCATTCCCGTATCCCTCCACGCTATTGCTATTTACAACGAACAGGATGAATTCATATCCAGCCGCTCCACGGTGTTTGATGTATCAGAACAGGAAAAGATCGAAGAGGAACTGAAAGATGCCAAACGCCAGGCCGATGAATCGGCCCATGTAAAGGAACAATTCCTGGCCAATATGAGCCATGAAATAAGAACCCCCATTAATGCCGTGATTGGGTTTACCAACCTGCTTCAAAAAACCTCCCTCACCCAGGAACAGGAACAATTTGTGCACCTGGTGCAGTCTGCCAGCGAAAGCCTGCTCACCATAATCAATGATATACTCGATATTTCAAAGATAGAAGCAGGCATGTTGCGCATTGAAAAAAGCCCTTTCAGCCTCCGCGGCCTCTGCAGCTCCCTGGAAACCATGTTCCAGCATAAAGTGCAGGAGAAAAACCTGTCACTGAGCATCTATATACAGGAAAAGATCCCCGATACCTTAACCGGTGATGCCGTTCGCCTTACCCAGGTATTGGTCAACCTCATCAGCAATGCGATCAAATTCACCCAGGAAGGAGGTATCAGCATCGTCATCATACCCATCCACGAAACAGATACCAGCATACGCCTCCGGTTTTCCGTTAAAGACAGCGGTATTGGTATATCCCCTGACAAACTCGATTCCATCTTTGACCGTTTTGAACAGGGGGAAACCAATACCACCCGTAAGTACGGTGGCACCGGCCTCGGTTTATCCATAGTGAGGAACCTTATCCACCTTCAGGAAGGCAGTATTTCGGTGAAAAGCGAAACAGGCAACGGCACCGAATTTTTATTCGAACTCGAATATGAAATATTACCTATGACAGACAGTGAAAAAAACAGACACCACCTGGAAGTAGCAGAATCAGGCAATGGTTTATTTGAAGGCGTAAAAATATTGGCCGTGGAGGATAACCAGATGAACCAGCTGCTCATGAAGCATACTTTCCATAGCTGGAACCTCCACTTTGAGCTGGCAGAAAACGGGCAGCAAGCCATCGACAAGCTACAAAGAGAAAAATACGACCTTGTGTTGCTCGACATCCAAATGCCCATCATGGATGGCTATCTCGCTGCCAAAACCATTCGCCACGAACTAAAAAGCAATATCCCCATCATTGCCATGACGGCACATGCCATGGCAGGCGAACGTGAGAAATGCCTTAGCCATGGTATGAATGACTATATCTCCAAACCCATACAGGAAAAAGAACTACTCCACCTCCTCAAAAAATACCTGGCCAGGCAAAAGCACTCCTTCGAATTGCTGAAAGCCAGCCTGCACCACATCAACCTCGATTTCCTGTACGACCTCGTGATGGGCAATAGCGCCTTCCTTAATAATATCATCCGCCAGTTCCTCAACCAGTTTCCCGGAGAAATGGACTCCATGAAAGAGGCAGTGGAAAAAAAGAATACTAAACAGATCGCCACCCTGGCCCACCATATCCAGTCTACCGTTTCTGTCTTTGGCCGCAATACCCCCTTTTTCAGTCTGCTCGAAAAAATAGAGAAGCTCGCCCACACCCGGTCCAACCCCGTCCAGTTGTATGCAGAATGCAATAAACTGGATGAATACAGACAGCTCTTATTGAAAGAGATCAATCAATTATTGAGTCACAACATCTTATAAATATTCAAAATCAATTACTTAGCATTGCGTCCCATCATCAGCCACTCACTCATAATTCACCATTCCCAACTTAGCCCTATCCCTCCACCGGCTATTTGAAGTACTCCGGCTACAGAATCCGGGGTCTCACCGATTCCGGCCCCTTACCCCCTCCACCCCGCTGTATATTTGTAATGTAATTACAACCTGAGGGTTAATAAAATAGGGAAAGATTTTTTTAACCTATGCCCCTGGCCCTAAACCAAAACTTACGTTTTAATATTCATTCGCCCGTTTGAAAACCCAACCCCTGCTCCCGGCATTTGGAGATGATTGTTGCGGGTCACATGAGATAAACCTTTTTTAGCAACCCTCCTTATTCTTTTTGTGATTAGACAATGTGGAGAGAAAACAATTTCTTTCAGATCCTGGGTGCTCGTTTTTATTGCCGTACCATTGAAGGTTCCTGTGCTTACGCTGTACCAGTTCAACAAGTTAAAAGCGTACTGTGACCCAACCTAACAAGTATGCAGTTTAAGGTTCTTGGCTATCCGATTAGGATCTTATTCAAGATTTGGTACAATGGTTAATGTTAACTGGTTTGGACTCTGTAATTAGTAGCATCTTATTTTGTTGCAAAACAAAAAAGGGCAGTTTACCATAAGTAATCTGCCCTTTCCTTTTGCTATCGAAGCGCTAATAATCAATAATTAATAATTATTGATATTACGTACGTGCAACCAAGCTGGTTTTATGAAAGTTCAAGAACCGTAATCTCCGGCATGATCCCTACCCTGCCCGGATAACCAATAAACCCAAAACCCCGGTTTACATACAACTTCTGTTTCTCCGTCTCATACAACCCCGCCCACTGTTTATACATATACTGCACAGGGCTCCATTTAAAACCAGGTATCTCCAGTCCAAATTGCATACCATGCGTATGCCCTGCCAGCATCAGGTCTACATCTTTATATTTATCCAATACCTCTGCTTCCCAATGGCTGGGATCATGGCTCATCAATATTTTGAAAGGAATTTGTTCAGTACCAGGATGCGCTTCATGCATCTTACCATACTTGGGAAAATTGCCACGGGCACTCCAGTTCTCGATACCCAATAAAGCGATCTGCTCACCACCCTTTTCCAACACTACGTGTTCATTCATCAGCAATCGCCAGCCCATATCACCATGCACTGATTTCAGGCTCTCCAGGTTGGCCGCCTTCACCTGCTCACTTTCCCAGTGCACGTAATCACCATAATCATGATTGCCCAGGGTAGAATACACCCCCAGCGGGGCTTTCAATTTATTGAACACATGCTTGTATTCTTCCATTTCTGTGGCGCGGTCATTCACCAGGTCGCCCGTAAATAAAATAAGATCGGGTTTTTGCTCCATGATCTTTTCAATGCCCTTTTCTACCGCCTGCCTGTCTGTAAAACTACCGGAATGAATATCTGAAATGTGAACGATCTTCAGCCCTTTGAACGCAGCAGGCAGGTTGGCAAAAGACAAGCGCAGCTTATTCACCTGGTAGCGGTACTTATTATTAAAGCCATACAACAGCGTGCCGAATAAACCGCCACCTACTGCCAGACTGAGCCAACTAAGAAAGGCCGATCTGGTAATACCACCCGGCTCACCATCAGCAACAGCTGTATTACCGGAAAACTTACTGATCACCCAGGTACCCGCCCGGCGGATATCATCCACCGCAATGAACAAGGATGCCAGCAGTTTACTCAAAAACAATCCGATCACAATAGCAAACACATAACTACGGATCCATTTGGGCCAGCCTGCCGAATTACTGTATGGCAGTGACATGATCATGGCCACAGAAACCACCGACAGGAACCAATAGACAGACATGACGATGAGCCGCATTCTGGGCGACACCGGCGCAATCACCTTCACCGCCTGGTACACATAAATATCCAACAGGATCATAAAACCGATCAGTATCCAGGAAAAACCTGCATTACGCATGAGAAGAAAATTTAGTAATTGTTAAAATGTAATAGCTCCTGCCGCTAAAACCAATAAGGCTTTGGCAGCCAACATGCAGATTCAGAACCATTGCATTTTTTGTTCTATACCCTGTAGACGATTGGGAAGGAAGTATATTTTACCGACAGGCATTTTTTTCCGTTTTCCCCGGACTTCCGGTCTTTTCCGACTTCCCTAAAATGCTATAAACTCATCCAATTGATGCTCTATAGCATCCAGGGTGCCCTTATCATGTATAACACCCGTTCCGTTCAGTAACTTATCCACAGAAGAAATAGGCAGCTTATTGTGGTGTACTATGACTTTCAGGTAATGCAGGATGCCTGTTAAATGGTCCATCCCCCGCTGATTGCCTGAGCGGCCCAATGCCACCCCTGTCAGCAAGGCCTTTTTACCCCACCACGCCTTTTTATAATCCGAAATATCCAGCATCACTTTCAAAACACCCGGAATGCTGCCATTGTATTCCGGCGCTACAAAAATGAACTTTTTGGAAGGGATTAATATCTCATTCTCCAATTGCACATATTCAGGCGTCTTTTCAACCGACTTCCAGCCCTCCAGCGATACCAGCCGGGTTTCAATCCCCTTTGCCTCCAGCAGATCACGGTAATGTTGGGCCACTTTGATCGTGTTGCTCCCTACCCTGTTCGTACCGGAAATAATAGTATAAAAATCACTCATGTTAAAGCATTAACAGCTAACTAGGTTTTTGGTTGTTATTTCTTATACCGAAAACGTATTTTTGCCGTCCTGTAAAAGTTTTTATGAAATTAACCTATTACGGCCATTCCTGTTTCTCCGTATCCGTCAAAGGTAAGAAACTGTTGTTCGATCCCTTTATTACGTATAACGAACTGGCTAATAATATTATAGATGTAGACCAAATAGCGGCGGATTACATCTTGTTGTCCCACGGACATGCCGATCATATTGCCGATTGCGTACGGGTAGCCACCCGTACCGGCGCCCTCGTGATTGCCAGCTGGGAAATTGGCGAATGGCTCCAAAAACAGGGCGTTACCAATGTACACCAGATGAATACCGGGGGCAAATGGAATTATGGCGATTTCACTGTAAAATGCGTGGTAGCCCAGCACTCCTCCGGCCTGCCCGATGGCAGCTATGGGGGTAATCCGATGGGTTTCATCATATATACAGATGAAGGAAATTTTTATTATAGTGGCGATACAGCCCTCACCACCGATATGCAATTGATACCCCGTTGGGCAAAACTAAATTTTGCCATCTTACCGATTGGTGACAACTTTACCATGGATGCTGCCGATGCAGCCGAATGCGCACGCATGGTAGATTGCCGTACCATTGTGGGCGTTCATTATGATACTTTCGGTTATATTAAAATTGACCACCAGCAAGCCATCAAAACGTTTGCTGATACCGGCGCTGAACTAAAGCTGGTAAACATCGGAGATACTATAGAACTATCATAAGCGTTCAAGGCATGCACAGTGATCAATAATTATTGATTATTGCGAGCCCAGAATTCAGAATAAAGTAAGGCATCTGTAAAACAGCAGGAATTATTGCCGATTCACGTAAAACAACCTTATTTAAAACAAATGGCGCGAGTAATTGGAGTAGCCAATCAAAAGGGCGGTGTAGGTAAAACCACCTCAGCTATCAATGTGGCTGCCAGCCTTGCCGTACTGGAATTCAGGACCTTGCTGGTAGATGCAGATCCCCAGGCCAACAGCACCACCGGCGTTGGTTTCGACCTGCACAACATTCAGCAAAGCCTGTACGATTGTATGGTAAATGGTACCCTGGCAAAAGATGTGATCTTAAAGTCAGACGTGCCCAACCTCGATGTGATCCCTTCCCATATCGACCTCGTAGGGGCCGAAATTGAAATGATCAATTATCCCAACCGCGAAGGCGTGTTGAAAGGCATACTCGAGCCCGTAAAGAATGATTACGATTTTGTCATCATCGACTGCTCCCCTTCACTGGGTCTTATAACAGTGAATGCCCTGGTAGCTTCCGATTCAGTGATCGTGCCCGTACAAACAGAATTCTTCGCCCTGGAAGGGTTGGGTAAATTACTTAATACCATCAAAATAGTACAAAGCAGGCTCAATACCGAGCTCATGATCGAGGGCATCCTCATGACCATGTATGATGGCCGCCTGCGCCTTTGCAACCAGGTAGTTAATGAAGTGCGCAAGCATTTCGATGAAATGGTATTCAACACCATCATTCACCGTAACAGTCGTATCAGCGAAGCACCCAGCGTAGGCAAGCCGGTGATCCTGTACGATGGTCAGAGCAAAGGAGCTATGAACTACCTCAACCTGGCCAAAGAGATCCTGCAGAAGAATGATATGACGAAAATTAAACAGGAAGAAAGAATATTGGAATAAGCTACCGCCCACGAGCTATGAGCCGCGAGCCTTTTGCTCGAAGCTCGCAGCTCACAGCCTGCAGCTAAAAAATAAACCATGTCAAAAGAAAAGGGTAATAATAAAGAGTTATTGGGCAAAGGCATCCGCTCCCTCTTGCAGAGTATTGATTCAGATCTGAAAAATACGACCGGCAGCAGCCTTAAAACCCAGGTGGTAGAACAAGTCACTACCATACAGCGCATACCGGTAGAAAATATAGAACCCAATCCCAAACAACCACGCCGCGACTTTGATGAAACCGCCTTGAATGAACTGGCCGCTTCTATCAAATTGCACGACCTCGTACAGCCCATTACCGTCTCCACCCTTGCCAATGGTAAATACAGGCTCATTTCAGGCGAACGCCGCTGGAGGGCTTCCAAACTGGCTGGCCTTGCAGATGTACCCGCCTATATCCGCCAGGCCAATGACCAGCAATTGCTGGAGCTGGCCTTGTTGGAAAACTTACAGCGCGAAGACCTCAACGCTATGGAAATTGCACTCAGCTACAAGCGCATGATGGAAGAACTGAGCCAAACACAGGAACAGGTAGCAGAGCGTATGGGCAAAGAAAGAAGTACCGTAGCCAACTACATCCGCCTTCTCAAATTACCACCCGATATTCAGGTAGCTGTACGCACCGGTGTTATCAGCATGGGGCATGCCCGCGCTATTATCAACGTAGATACAGTAGACAAACAACTCTTTATTTACAATGAGATCAAAAGTAAAGGTCTTTCTGTAAGACAAACCGAAGAGCTCGTACGCAGACTGTACAAAACACCGCTCGCTGTTAAAAATTCGGTAAAAGCCTCGTTGCCACCTGCTTACAAGAAAATTGAAGATAATTTAGCGTCGCATTTCAGCACCAAAGTAAAACTCAATCACAACAAAACAGGACACGGAAGCATTTCCATTGAGTATTACTCCATCCAGGATCTTAACAAAATATTGGATGCCATTGGTGTTACTGCCAACTAAGTATCTTTCCATGTTTAGAGTAATGCTCGTTTTCATAGTCATTATCATGCCTCTGTTGATGCACGCACAACGGCGAAATGACTCTATTACCGTTTCCCGGCCTGTTCTGGCTATCAATGATAGCACCGGTAATATCAAAGTAGAACGGCCCTCGAAGGTCGATACCACGAAGGTCAAAGACTCTATTGTAAAACCCAAACACAGTCCGCGTAAAGCAGCCCTCCGCTCTGCCATCATACCCGGCTGGGGGCAGGTATACAATAAAAAATATTGGAAACTGCCCCTGGTTGCCGCAGCCATAGGTATCCCCGCCTACCTGGTTTATTACAACCAGGAATGGTACAACAGGACCCGCTACGCGGTAAAAGTGGCAGCAGCAGGCAATAACCTGCCCATATTCCTCGATCAGGTGGATCCCCAGCTATTACCACTCGTGAAATCAGGTAGCGTCAATTCACTCATCAACTACCGCAATGAGTTTCGCCGCAACCGCGATTATGCCATCCTCGTTGGCTTACTCCTGTGGGGCCTCAATGTTGTAGATGCCACGGTAGATGCCCACCTCAAAGATTTTGATGTAAGCGACGATCTTTCCCTGCGCGTACAACCTGCCTTCCTGCCCGGTAATGCTGCAGGCCTGAGCCTCGTATTCACCATCGGCAATAATCGTCCAAAAACAATATCTTCGCTGCGCTAAAAAAGCAGCACATGAAAATTGCACTCATCGGTTACGGAAAAATGGGAAAAGCTATTGAAGAAATAGCCCTTCAGCGCGGACACGAAATTATGCTCAAAGTGGGCATCGAGAACCTGGAAGACAATACCATCAATAATATCCGTAAGGCAGATGTGGCAATAGAGTTTACCGGCCCCGAAAGCGCTTTTGAAAATGTAGTACGCTGCATGGAAGCCGGCGTTCCTGTAGTATGCGGATCCACCGGTTGGCTGGCCCGGTATGAAGAAGCCAAAAATAGTTGCCTCACTAATAAAAGCGCCTTCTTATACGCCAGCAACTTTAGCGTAGGCGTAAACATCTTTTTCGCCCTCAACAAACGGCTTGCCGAACTCATGGCCCCGCACAAAGAGTATAACGTAGCCCTTACAGAAATACACCATACCGCTAAACTGGATGCCCCCAGCGGTACCGCCATCACCCTTGCCGAACAGATCCTGGACAAGAATACACAAAAAAAACAATGGGTAAACCAGCCAAGCACCCAGGCCGAAGACCTGTCCATCCTCAGCGAACGAATAGATCCGGCTCCGGGCACGCACATCATTTCCTATACCTCCCCTATAGACGATATCGAGATCAAACACACCGCCCATAACCGAACAGGGTTCGCTACCGGTGCCGTTTTGGCCGCAGAATTCCTCCATGATAAGAAAGGTATTTTTAGTATGAGTGATGTACTCGGAATTTGATCTCGCGCAACTATTTTGAGCAAGTTTTTTTTCGGGCTGTTAAACAATTGACGTAATTTTTCACGGTTAACCAAATTGTGCTGTACCCTAAATAACCTACTTCCTTTTGTTGTGCCCCTACAGGCAACCTTACTGTAATTTTAATCATCTAAGTATTAACATATATCCGGTATATATGCCGGTTGGCCATTAACCTTTGTCACCTTGAAAATTAATCTGATTGTATGAAAAAGCAGCTAGAGGGTACCGCAGCAAGTACTCCCCTTACCTTTCGTGAACTGGAAGTCATTCGCCTTATCGAACGGGAATTCAGCAACAAACAAATAGCCGGTCAGTTGGGCATCAGCGAACGGACCGTTGAAACCCACCGCAAGAACATCCTTCGCAAAACCAGAACCAACAATGTCATCGGGCTCATTAAATACATCTATGAACATAAACTGGTATAACTTCTTGGTCATTCAAAAATTTATTCTAACTTCTCGCCGCCAAATCAATATGTCACATGCTTTCTAAAAAGGCCCAATATGCTTTTAAAGCATTGATGTACATGGCTGAAAAAAAAGATAATCAGCCGGTACTCATTGCAGAAATCGCCAAAAAGAAGAAGATTCCATTAAAATTCCTGGAGAATATCCTGCTGGAATTAAAAAAAGCAGGCATACTCGAAAGTAAAAAAGGAAAAGGAGGAGGTTACTTCTTTAAAGTAGCCCCCAAGGAGGTATCCATGGCCAAAATTATGCGGCTGATAGACGGTCCAATTGCCATGCTACCCTGCGTAAGTCTCTATTTCTACGAGCGTTGCAAGAATTGTGATGAAAAACAATGCGGCCTCCATGATTCCATGATCCAGGTACGCGACGCCACCCTTAAGTTATTGGAAAAGAAAACAGTAGCCGATATCGCCAAACATTGATCTAGTGCCGTACTGCCAGCTTTTTGATCATCGCTTCGCTGGCAGTATCGGAACTGGGGCCAAAACCATCCACCAGGATGCCTTTTTCCCCATGCTTGGACTCAATAGCATAGATCACCGCCTCGTCTGCAGGATCAGAATTTCCCTCAAACCGGTGCACTTCCGTGATCTCAAATTCATTGGGCTGAAGCGCCAATAAAGGCGCCTGACAGGTGAGACAATCATATTCCCGGTTAAAATCAATACTATAGCCCCTTGTTTTAAGGCCATTCACCGCTTCCGTTACCGTATCGTATGTGTGCATAATGTAATGTATTAGGTAAAATAATGCCCCCAAATGTAGTAAGATTTGCGGCGCCTCCTTCCATCCACTACTTGTACAGATCATCGCTTTACTTACTCTTTTCCCCGTTCCGCTCCCGCTCGTTGCCTCGATGCCTGATTGCCTTGATGCCTTCTTTGGTCATTACAAGCCTAAATTGTAGCTTTGCCGCCTGAAATAAAAAAATTATATGTCAACTATCTCAAAAAACATTGATTTCTCCTTACCCTATAAGGTAAAAGATATTAGCCTGGCTGAATGGGGCCGCAAAGAAATTCGCCTGGCAGAAGCAGAAATGCCCGGCTTAATGTCCCTTCGTGCAGAATATGGACCTTCTCAACCCCTGAAAGGTGCCCGTATTGCTGGTTGTTTGCACATGACCATCCAAACTGCCGTACTCATTGAGACCCTGATCGCCCTCGGCGCTGAGGTAAAATGGAGCTCCTGCAATATCTTCTCTACCCAGGACCATGCCGCTGCTGCTATCGCTGCCGCCGGTATCGGTGTTTACGCCTGGAAAGGCCAAACCCTCGAAGAGGCTGATTGGTGTATTGAACAAACCCTGTTTTTTGGCGCAGCCGACCGTCCTCTCAACATGATCCTCGATGACGGTGGCGATTTGACCAACATCGTATTCGACAAATACCCCGAGTTGGTACAACACATTAAAGGTCTCAGCGAAGAAACCACTACCGGCGTTCACCGCTTGTATGAAAGAATGGCGAAAGGCACCCTGCCCATCCCCGCTTTCAACGTAAACGACTCCGTAACCAAGAGCAAATTCGATAACAAATACGGTTGTAAAGAATCCCTCGTAGATTCTATCCGCCGCGCTACCGACGTAATGCTGGCTGGTAAAATAGCCGTTGTAGGTAGCTATGGTGACGTAGGTAAAGGCTCTGCCGCTTCATTGGCAGGCGCCGGTTGCCGCGTGATCGTTACAGAGATCGACCCTATCTGCGCTTTACAGGCAGCTATGGACGGCTTTGAAGTAAAGAAAATGATCGATGCAGTAAAAGAAGCCGACATCGTAGTAACTGCTTCCGGCTGCCGCGACCTGATCACAGAAAAGCACTTCCGTGCAATGAAAGATAAGACCATCGTTTGTAACATCGGCCACTTCGATATCGAGATCGACATGGCTTGGATGAATACCAACTATGGCCACACAAAAGATACCATCAAGCCACAGGTTGATATCTACAATGTAGATGGTAAAGACATCATCATCCTCGCTGAAGGCCGTCTCGTTAACCTCGGTTGCGGTACTGGTCACCCCAGCTTCGTAATGAGTAACTCTTTCACCAACCAAACACTGGCTCAACTGGAACTTTGGACCAACACAGACAAGTACGAGAACAAAGTATATGTACTGCCTAAGATCCTTGATGAAAAAGTGGCCCGTTTACACCTGAAAAAGATCGGTGTGGAACTGGATGAACTGACCCCCGCACAAGCCGATTACCTCGGTATTCCCCAGGCTGGTCCATTCAAACCAGAACATTACAGGTACTAATAGCCATCCGGCTGATCAATATATCCCCATCCGGCCCTGGCCGGATGGGGGTTATTTTTACCCACCTTTCAAACGAAATTTAATACGTACCTTTGTAACCATTCACCTATATCCGCCGCAGAAACAACTACCCCTCAACTTTACCTTTAGATCAATAGCCATTGCCAACAGCTAAAGGCTAAAACCTAAAAGCTAACCAGCTATAACCCCCTGTGCAAAACTTTTTCAGTTATTAAGAAGGTTTTGACAAAGTGTAGCATGAGAATTGATAACTCAAAACAGTAATAGAAGTATATGCGCATCCAATTTGTAAAAAATATTCAGTTCACCAAACTGCTGAAAGTAGAAGGCCGCCTCAGAGAGTTTAATTTCAGAAAGCTCGGCGGTGTTAATGAAGGTATTTTTACCGTTGATGTGGTGGACGATCGTGGCAACCGTATCCTGTTTCGCATGCAAAAAGAAGATGGCGCCTGGAAAATAACGCCTCAGTCCCTCCCGCGCTGGATAATGGACACAGAAGCCCAGTTTCACGACCAGATCGAAGAAGAACTGCGTACCATGTAATAATGGTGCAATTCACTACTACCATACTTCAATTTGCCGAACAGGCTGAAAAAACAGGGTGGACCTACATCCTCATTCCACCCGATATAGCAGAACAATTAAAGCCAGGTTGGAAAAAAAGCTTTCGCGTAAAAGGGAAACTCGATAGTCACCCTGTCAAAGCCATTGCTTTACTGCCTCATGGCGGTGGTAGTTTTATTTTGCCTATCAATGCCGACATGCGCAAGGGCATCAAAAAACGCAAAGGGGCCATGCTTAAAGTGCAGCTGCAGGAAGATAAAATGCCCCTGCAATTATCACCTGAATTAATGGAATGCCTGGCCGATGAGCCCCAGGCCCTCGCTTTTTTCAATTCCCTGGCCAAGTCCCACCAGGGCTATTTCAGTAAATGGATTGAAAGTGCTAAAACAGATGCTACCAAAACCAAACGCATTGCCCAAACAGTAAATGGCTTATCACATAAAATGAGCTACGGCGAATTGATCCGCAGCTTGCGGGAGGGATAGATCCGCTTATTCCCAAAAGCCAACTCTTTACCTCTCAAAGCAAAAGTGTATTCTTCTGAATTCTGTATCCTGTATTCTATATTCTTAATTGCTCCTCCGCATCACCCGCTTCCTGTGCTGTACACCCCAGGCATGCAATTCATCGATCACTTTTTTCAGACTATTGCCATAAGGTGTGCGGGTATATTCCACAGCTACCGGGATCGTATCATACACCGTACGTTGTACCAGCTCATTGATCTCAAGATCCTTCAACTCTTTCGAAAGCATTTTTGCCGTGATCCCTTCCACCTGCCTTTGTATTTCCTTAAAGCGCATAGGGCCAGTCGACAACGACATCAGGATGAGTAATTTCCATTTGCCATGCAGTATATCCAGCGCATCCTGCACCGGCATCATCTGCTGTTTGCACTCGGGACTGCTAAGTCGATGCTTTTCAGTAATCTCACCAATAATAGCCATATGAAATATTGTTTTGGTAGCCTAAAGAAACCCGGTTTCCAATGGTTAACCGGTTACGAAAAGATACCAAACAATTGCTGCCAAAAAAAGTTTACCAAACCCTGGCATAATTCTTTTACAAAAAGTTAAGATGAACATAATATGCCTTGACGACTAACCATGTAACTTCAATACTAAACGCATCAGTATTGTGCTGCTATAAAACCCATTTCCGCGAAATCCTAAATATTCTATAATCACCATTTTCCACACCTTGTTAATAAGTAACTTTGTATGGAAGCCATTACAAAAATTATATTTGGAATAGCTGCATGGGTTAGCAGTATCGACACTATCGGTACACTATTGTGAACTTAAACTGAAGTGAATTGACAGAAACTATCATCAGCCTGGAAGCCGTAAACCCTATTGAGTTTTTCGGTGTTAACAACGGTAAATTAGATATCCTCAAAAAGAGATTCCCGCTATTAAAAATTCTTTCCCGCGGTACCCAACTTAAATTAAGCGGCTTACCCGAACAAGTGGACAATGCAAAAGAGAAGATTGACCTCATCGTTCAATACCTCCAGCGCAATGGCCATATGAGCCAGAATTACTTTGAGCAAATACTCGGTGGAGATGATGCGGAAACCGTTGATAATTTTATTGAACGCAATCCCAACGACGTGCTCGTTTTTGGTCCCAACGGGAAAACTGTCCGTGCCCGTACCATCAACCAGAAAAAACTGGTGCACGAAGCAGAGAAAAATGATGTCGTATTCGCCATCGGACCAGCCGGTACCGGTAAAACCTATACCGCAGTAGCACTGGCAGTACGCGCATTGAAAAACAAGGTGGTCAAAAAGATCATCCTCACCCGCCCTGCCGTAGAAGCAGGAGAAAGCCTCGGTTTCCTCCCCGGCGATCTTAAAGAAAAGATCGACCCCTACCTGCGTCCTTTATACGATGCATTGGACGACATGATACCGGCCGATAAACTGGGCTATTACATGAGCACCCGTGTTATTGAGATCGCACCCCTCGCCTACATGCGTGGCCGTACCCTCGATAACGCTTTCATTATCCTGGATGAGGCACAGAATGCTACCGACCTCCAGATCAAAATGTTCCTCACCCGTATAGGCGCCAATGCAAAGGCCATTATCACAGGTGACATGACACAGGTTGACTTACCCAAGAACCAACGCAGCGGCCTCGAAAAAGCCGTACGTATCCTGCGCAATATTGATGGCATTGCCCATATTGAGCTCGATGAGGAAGACGTGGTTCGTCACCGCCTCGTAAAAGCCATCATCAAGGCCTACGACCGCGACCAGAAAGAAAACCCGCCGCCGGAATATACTCCCGGCAACTGGAGGGGCAACCGCAACAATAAATTCGACGAAAAGCCCCATACCGAAGGGTAATTATCAATAAGTAATTTTAACCCAGCCCAGGCCTTATAACCTGGGCTTTTTCGTATCTTCAATACTAGCTATCGCCTCCTCTTTACGGACCCGGAAAATATACCCGCAAGCGATTAAGGGGCATTGTCGATGCCCCGTCCACCTTCTTCAGCAGTCAGCCGGCAACCCGATAGCGACATTTCCCCGACACTTTAGCGACCATACAGCGACCTTTCAGCGACGTTATAGCGACCTTATAGCGATATGCCTCCGTATATCCTTCATACATAGGCCGTTGTACAGCCGTATGTCAGCCGTGTAACCAACTAATAGTACTAAAAGCTGTCCTGAATGCCCCTAAAAAGGGGAATATTGTCAAAAGTTGGAGAAAATACACCCAAACCCCGGTACTCAACCTCTCCCGTTTAGTTTTCATCCCGAATCCTTTACTTTTGCTCTATGATTAGATATGTTACAATAGCCGCCCTGGTCGTAGGATTAGTAGCCTGCTCGGGCAATAGCGGTTATCAACCAGCTGAAGACGCCCAGGATGCAGGCCGCCAATTCATACGCGCCTCCCTCGATGGCAACTATGAAAAAGCCAAATTCTACCTCCTGAAAGACGATGATAACCTTACCCTCCTCAAAAAACAACAATCCAATTACCAGAAAATGAGCAGTGAGGACAAACGCTCTTTCGGAGACGCCAGCATCCTTCCCCTGGAAATTCAACCACTTAACGACTCAGTCACCAACTACAAATACAACAACTCTTTCCACCCAAAAGATACCACCACCATCCGCATCGTGCGCATCAACAACGAATGGCTGGTAGACCTCAAATCCGTCATTAAAATGTAGTGCTTTCCAACTACCACCCACAACGATTGACATTGCCTGATTAACGACCATCTATACTTTGTACAACATTTAATAGTAATCAGCATGACCACAACAATTTCTCATCCCTGGCACGGAGTGCCATATGGCGCCAATGCCCCCCGTATCGTAAATGCAGTGATCGAGATTCCACAGGGCTCGAGAGCCAAGTATGAAATTGACAAGGAAAGCGGCTTGCTCAAACTCGACCGCGTAATATACTCATCCTTCTATTATCCCTGCAACTACGGTTTCATTCCCCAAACCTATGGCGACGATAAGGATCCCCTGGATATCCTCGTCATCACTTCCCTGCCCGTGCAGGCATTATGCCTCATGGAAGCCAAGGTAGTAGGCGTTATGCAGATGGTCGATAGCGGCGATGCCGACGACAAGATCATTGCCGTAGCCGCCAATGACCCCGGTGTCAACCATTACAACAACATTGAGGAACTTCCACGTCACTTCTTTGAGGAACTACGCCACTTCTTTGAAGAATACAAAAAACTCGAAAATAAAACAGTAGTAGTAGAAGAGTTTGGCGACAAATCAATGGCCCTGAAAGTAGTGCAGGATGCCATCGAAACCTATAGAGAACATTTCAGCCCCAAGCTGCTCACAAAATAAGCTACATTTAAAAAATTAAAAGGACCCGCGGTATCACTCCCCGGGTCCTTTTTTTATTTCAATCTCTTAAGTACGTACCTCCGCTGCATCCTGCGAAGCAAACGCATTGCCGTTTGCCGATTCACGACTGCCGACTGCCGTTTGCCGTTTGCCGTTTGCCGGCTGCCGATTCACCAATACCGCTTAATGATCCGCAATTGATGCGTACGCAGTCCTGTATCCGTATGCACAATCCCCGCATTATCTATTTTATCGATCCGCACTTTTCCCGATGCATGGATGATCTCCTGCTCATTCAGCAGAATGCCCACATGCGTAATCCGTCCTTCCGCATTGTCAAAAAAAGCCAGGTCGCCACAACGCACCTCCTGCAAAAAGCCTATACTTTCCCCCTGCGTGGCCTGCAGGTACGCATCCCGCAGCAAAGGAATATTGAAAAAGCGGAATACCATCTGGCAATAGCCGCTGCAATCAATGCCAAAAATAGAGCGGCCACCCCACAGGTAAGGCGTATTTAAAAATCGTTCAGCCCTGGCTTTAATAGCTTCAGCAGTAGGTACCGCACCTGCCACATTCCAGGCACTTCCTGTGGTATATTGGAGTTTGTAAGGTCCGGCCTGTATCACCTCCTGTGCCGGTGCCAGCACCGGTGTACCCATTGGCACCCAGGCAGTCACCCCATTGATCAGCACTTTATCTGTCCAGTCGCCCACATACAGACCATTGTCCCTATAACCCGGCAACGATTCCACAATAGCCACCTGGCTACGCTGACACCAGCCTTCATAACCATCATGCAGGCAACGCAACTTCACAAAATACTCCGCCTCTTCCAGCAGTTCCCCCCCTTCTCCCAACAACAGCTGACTGATCATCTCACTCTTATGGCTCGATTCCGCCCGCAGAGGACTTACAGGAACACAGCATATAATAAAGGGCATAGTAATTCCAAATTTTAAACAAAGAAACAAAAAACCATCCAGTCTTTGCTACACCCATCTCCCCCTATAACCTTTCTCCTTATCAGCCTTTCAACTTATTAACCTATTAACTTTTATGAAAATTACGCGCTTCTGCATCTTACTAAAAGAAAATAGTTAATTTTCGCCTGGTGAAACATGATCAATATGCACATATAACCGACCAGCAACTGTTGGAGCGCTTTTATGCCGACCATAACAACTATTGGCTGGGGATCCTGTTTCAACGGTATACCCTCCTCCTCCTGGGTGTGTGCATGAAATACCTGAAAAATGAAGAGGAGGCCAAAGACAGTGTTCAGCAGATCTTCCTCAAAGCCATTACCGAACTGACTAAATATCGCGTAGATTACTTCAAATCCTGGTTCTACATGGTGGCAAAAAATCATTGCCTCATGAAAATACGGGATAACCCCTTCCGCCAAACGGAGATCAAAGAACAAATGGCCATTACACCAGAAGAAGATAACGGCCTGAGAGATCACCTGGAAAAAGACCGGCAACTGGAATTAATGGAGGAAAGCCTGCGCGAACTCAACAACGAGCAGAAACTGTGCGTAACTTTGTTTTACCTGGAAAAGCGTTCCTACAACGAAATAGCCGAACATACAGGCTATTCCCTGCCCCAGGTCAAAAGCTATATTCAGAACGGAAAAAGGAACCTTAAAATATTATTGGACAAAAAACTCAATAGTTGATCAAATAATGCAGAACATGCTATCAATGCCATGAACAATGACTTGTTAAACATATTATCAAACAGTAACAAGGATATCGACAACCAGAAGCTGATGGACTACCTGGCAGGCAAACTGTCTGAACAGGAAAAAAATGAAGTCGAGCGCTGGATGGCCGATAATGACTTTGCCAATGAAGCCGTAGAAGGCTTGCAGGACTTTTCCAGCAAGAAAGACATCAACGTCTATGTTGATCAGTTGAACAAAGAGCTGAATCAATACATCAGGCATAAAAAACATCGCCGCGAACGCCGTAAGTTCCAGGAACAACCCTGGACCTACCTCGCCATCTTCCTCGTATTATTACTCATCATCCTGGGCTATATTGTTGTTAAAAAACTTCAACAATAGCCGCTCGTAGCTCGCCGCTTGTCTTCAATACTTCACCTTATCCGGCTTCTCTATCCACTCTTCAAATAACTTCACCGCTTCTTCCCTGCCTATATTCAAAATGGGGATCTTCCTGCTTTCCATGGGTACAGTAAGCTCTTCATAAATAAAAGAATCATCAAACCCGGCATCAGCCGCATCAAATCGCGTACCGCCAAAGAATACTTTATCCGGCCGCGCCCAGTAAATAGCCCCCATACACATCGGACAGGGCTCACAGGAAGTATACAGCTCACAGCCCGTAAGCTGGTGCACCTGCAGGTGCTGACAGGCATTGCGGATCGCCATCACTTCCGCATGCGCCGTAGGATCATTACTGGAAGTTACCGCATTGCAGCCCTGCCCCACTATCTTATCATCTTTCACGATCACACACCCGAAAGGCCCTCCCTCTCCATTATTCATACCCTGGCGTGCCAACTCAATAGCCGCCTGCATAAATTGATGCTCCCGTTCCGTCATATCACCTTAATTTGATCACTAAATTACAAACAATCCGGCAGGCCATACCCGTAAGTACCCTGTCAAATATTGGCTATCTTGCCCACCTTTAAATGCTCAAAATGAAGAAATTTCTGTTGCTCTCGCTCTGTTTATCCTCATTGTCCGCTGTGCTGGCTCAAAAGGTAAGCTATATTGTATCTTTTCCCAACATCGTGCACCACGAAGCTAAGATCGTTGTAATCGCTACCGACATTCCCCAAAAAACCGCCGTCTTCCGCATGAGCCGCTCCTCACCCGGCCGCTATGCCACCCACGAATTCGGTAAAAACGTGTACGATGTAAAAGCCTTCGACCGAAGCGGCAAGCCCCTCGCCATCAACCGTACCGATGGCGACGTATATGAAGTGCCCCGCCAGGATGGTTATGTACGCGTGGAATATACCTTGTATGCCAATCACCCCGATGGTACTTATGCCGGTGTCGACCAAACCAGCATCCACTTCAATATGCCTGCTACCTTCATGTGGGTAAAAGGACTGGAAAATGCCCCCATCGATATTAAGTTCGATATCCCCGAAGGAAAAAAATGGACCGTTGCCACCCAGTTAAAACCGGTTGACGGCAACCCCTTCCTGTTTACAGCTCCTGGACTCCAGTATTTCATGGACAGCCCTACCAAAATAGGCGACCTCCTTTGGAAAGAATGGACCCTCAAAAATACAAATGGAAAGAGCTACCGGTTCAGGCTCGCCCTGGAAGCCAAAACTTCCGATTCAGCCGCCACCGCCTTCGCCCGTAAAGTCCAAACCATTACCGAAGAGGCCCAGGCCATCTTTGGTGAAGTACCCGCTTACGATTATGGCACCTATACCTTTATTGCCAGCATCAACCCCTGGGTAAAAGGAGATGGTATGGAACACCGCAACTCCACCATGATCAGCGTGCCGGCCAATTTTGACGGCAGCAACTACCTTCTGGATGTCTTTTCCCATGAGTTCTTCCATTGCTGGAATGTAGAACGCATACGCCCCAAAACACTGGAGCCTTTCAACTTCGAAAAAAGCAACATGAGCAATGAGCTTTGGTGCGCCGAAGGATTTACCCAATACTATGGCGATCTCCTCATCACCCGCTCGGGCTACCAGACCGTTGAAGAGTACCTGCCTGCCCTGGCCGGCCTCATCAATACCAAAGAGAACAGTGCTGGCGCCAAAAGATTCTCGCCCGCAGAAGTGAGCCGCCATGCCGTTTTTGTTGATGCAGGAGTTGCCATCGACAAGAACAATTATGCCAACATGTACACCTCCTACTACCCTTATGGTGGTGCCATTGCCCTGGCCCTCGATCTGGAACTTCGTACTCGTTTCAGCAACCTCACCCTCGACAGTTACATGACAGCCCTCTGGAAGAAGTTTGGCAAAACCGAAGTCTCCTACACCATACCCGGACTGGAAGAAGTCCTGGCCGATCTTACCGGCGACAAGAAATTTGCAGCCGACTTCTTTGCCAAATACGTTAATGGCCATGAATCCTATAATTACAAACCCCTCCTCGAAAAAGCCGGACTGGTCTTAAAAAGGGCCAACGAAAGCAAACCATGGCTGGGCTTTGTACAAATGAAGGAAGGCAATAACCTCACCATCACTTCCAATACCGTGATCGGCACCCCCCTGTACAATGCCGGTCTGGATATCGATGATCAGCTGTTAACATTGGATGGTAAACCCGTGAAAAAAACCGCCGATTTGGAGCCTATTCTGAAAGAACATAAGGTGGGCGATGCCATCCAGGTAGAATTTGATCACCGGGGCGAAAAGAAAACAGCCACCCTTACCCTCATCGGCAACCCTTATTTCAGCATCCTGACCTTTGAAAAAGACGGACAAACCCCTACTGCCGAAATGCTGGCCTTCCGCAAAAGCTGGTTCGGCAACAAAGTAAAATAACCGGGCTTTCATAGATGCCCAAAAAGAAAGGCGGATCACCTTGTAGCGTGGCTTTACAGCGCTGCGGGCGGCTCACCTTCATAAAAGAAAAGAGCCTTGCAGGATCATACCTTGCAAGGCTCTTTTCTTTATTATTTCGTCTCAACTTCCTTTGTCATCTCGAACGGATATCCTTCCCCTTTTTGTCTCTCGAACAGATATCTTTCCCCGTTTTGTCATCTCGAACAGATATCTTCCCCGTTTTGTCATCTCGAACGAAGCGAAGCGGAGTGAGAGATCTGCTATCGAAGCAAACGACTGCCGATTATCGACTGCCGATTGCCGGCTCCCCTACTGATACTGAATATACATCGGCTTCGGCTTCAGCGCCAGCACCTCTTCAGGCGTCATAATACGGCTACCGGGTTCCCGGAAATCATTCTTATAAAACAGCTTGAATCCGGTAAACTGAACAGGCTCCTTATGAATAAATGATTTATACGTAGTGATCTTCCTTGCCTTGGCGCCCCAGCCATCCATATCCATCACGATCTGTACTTCTGGCTGAAGCTTGATATTCTTATAATTCGTCACCATGGCTTGCGTAAAGCGGTGTACCACCAGTATCTTGGGAGGCAGGTTGTTTTCCTTTACGATCTTAGCCAGGTAATTCGTTACATAGTTGATATCTGCTGCATCAAAGCTGCCTATCACAGAACCCGGCTTGGCGCCCGTCTTCATAGAGAATTCAGGATCGATCCCGAAATGCACATTCGGCATTTTGAAGTATTGCTCAAATTGAGGCACCTCATCCTGCACCGTACCCAAACCCACCTGTATATCAATGAATACCAAGGCGTTGATCTTGGCTGCCATGGCTATCACTTTGTCGATTTCCTTAAAAGGCATCCGGAGACGGTATTTCTTGGCCGCACCAGGACTTCCTTGTGCCGTTACAGCTATATAATGCAGGGCTGGCACCACTTCTACCGCGGTATCTGCCGCCTGCCAGCGCTTTACTTCACCTTGCAGCTTCTCCAGCATTTGCTGTTCGGGCAGTTCACCCAGGATACCCATTTGTTTGGAATACAGGTTGCCGTAAAAAGCCAGTACCCGTTTCATCGGAAGAATAGCCCCGGGCAGCGGATAATCAGCTTTCACAGGCCATTTACCTGTGGAATCGCCATTCACCATCAGCTTTGTACTGGCATCATACCAGGCAGAGTCCAGAAATGAGGTAGCTGCTGTGGTAGCCGGTACTTCCGGAGCTGTTTTTTTCTCAGTGGTGTCAGTTGCTTTTTTGCCAATCCCAGCTGCCTCAGCAGAAGTAGACTGACAGTTACTAAACAAGGAGATGCATACCGTTGCTGTTGCGCAGAGTGTAGAGGCCTGTAACCAGGTCTTTTTGTTCATAGTGAATTATGTTTTGAGGGAGGACAGAATACCTACGGCCTCCGGGTTTGGTTCATAGAAGATTGCAAATATAGGTAACACTAAAAACGTACCAGTAATAAAAATAGTATGTATTGTTAATAAGACGAGTTCGGATACAGCACACGTTGATAAAACATTGTTAATACATACCATTATGGCTCTCAAAAATTAATCCCCCGCCGAAGTATCAAACCTGATATTAGTTGTAATTTTATAGTGACAATTTTCAATCGTTCTTTAAAATCTTTGCCATGAGTACGCTTCAACAAATCCACAATTGGAGCCTTGTACATCATCCCCGCTGGCTCGTAGTCATTCGGGTGGCACTCGGCATTTTGCTGATCTACAAGGGTATCTCCTTTATGTTCAACTCCCTCCAGGCCCATCAATTATTGTACAATACCGTCTTCAGTTCCTCTGCCGACGCCATTATCATTGGCATCACCTGGGCCCACTTATTGGGTGGCTTTCTCATCATTATAGGGCTGCTCACCCGCTGGGCCGTTTTGCTGCAAATGCCCATCCTGCTGGCCGCCATTATCATCATGGCCAATCAGTATGGCATCTTCGCATCAGGTGCCGACCTGCCCTTTACAGTCATCATTTTTGTATTGCTGGTATTCTTCCTGGTAGAAGGCGGAGGCCCCCTGTCATTGGACAATTATTTCCGGCATAACCCGAAATGAGTCTGGAAGAAAGTCGGAAAGTCAGAAAAGTCCGCAAGTCAGTAAGCAAAGGCTCTTGCCTTCCGGAGTCTTCCGGACTCACGGTCTTCCGGACTAGTTTCCATTATAAACCACGCCCGAGGTGGGCGTTTCATGTAATTCCAAGTGGTCCATGGCTGGCAGCAGCGGCTTTAGCCGGTCCCATATCCATACCGCAATGAGCTCACAGGTAGGGTTTTCCAGCCCGGCTACATAGTTCATGCATTTATGGTCCAGCTCAGCCACCACAGGCTTTACAACACTCTTCAGCACCGCAAAATCCATCACCCAGCCCAACTGCGGATCAGGCTGCCCCTTTATCCATATCCGCAGCCGGTAAGTATGCCCGTGCATTTCCTTGCACTTATGGCCATCAGGCACATTGGGAAGAAAATGGGCCGAATCGAAAGTAAATTCTTTATAGATCAGCATAGAAGTCCTTAAGCCCCAAAGTTACGGGCTTATACACAAAAAAGTGGAGCTGAAACAGCCCCACTTCCTTCAATTGGTATCTGATCTAATGGTATTGACTATTTATGCAGGATCACCTTATCCAGCTTTGTTTCCCTGTTCCGGCGTATCTCTACCCCCGTGATCGTAGTGTCCTGGTAGCCATTCGAAGCATTCACAAACACACTGTAGGTGCCCTCTTTCAGGCCTCTTACCTTAAACTGGCCATTGATCCAGGGAATAGCATAACCCGTATCTGTGGCATTGTATACACTCACCACCGGGTAGGCATCTTTAGGCAATACCTGCCCTTCCAGGCTGCCCGTAGTTTTGATCGTAAACAGCCTGATCACCGGCAGCAGGTAGAATTTGCCATCCCTTACCCGGATGATCGACCTCGATACATCAAAATCAAGCCACAACTGGCTACGGCCCGGGCTCCACTCATCCCATTCGCCGCCCTTCAACTTCAGTGTAATCGTGGCCTGTGTTCCGGGGAATAAGGTCAACGGATAATTAACACTATCTTTTACCAGAGAATTATTCGCACCCAGTTCAATCTTGATCTTCTTGATCCTGCCTTCAGGAATGAGCCCACTGGCCAACAAAGTATCCGCTCCATTGCGCAAAGTAAGCAGGTCATAAACCCCGGGCGTAATGTTCAGCGTTTCCCAGTTTACGCACTTATCATCATCATCGTCGTCATGATTGCCATGATGGTCGTCGTCATCCTTGTTTTTATCACAGGTATCTACCAATACCTTTACACTCTTAATATCAATGAGAACTTTATCAAACAATGCGGGATCATCACTAAGGAACAACTTGACTTCTTGCTTGCCGGCAGGCACCGGATCATCTTGCGTGGAACTATCTTTTGAACAGGCAAAGAGAACAACAGCAATAGTTAACACCATCGAGCCTAAGCCCAATAGCCTTCCTTTGGTGGTCATATATGTAAGCGTTTTAAGTGGTGAATAGAACCGTCTCGATCCCTATATATCAAGTTCTATGCCTACCGTTAAAAAAGTGGAAAAAAATATGTTACACGGTTGTAAACGTCCCCGGTCCGGCAGTACAGAAATTCCGATTTAAATATAAAAATTTGTTATAACCCTGTTGCTATAAACCCCGGAAACGCCCTTTTACGTATATTCTTTAAACACCTTCTCCTCTCTCCTGCCTTTCATTTACCCCTATTTAAAAATCTTCTAAATAAATAGTCCACCATTTTGGTAGACTTAATATATATCACTATTATTGCACTCAGAACAAATAAGAGATGCTACCACAATATTCAAAAGCACGATGTAGATAATTCCTCCTAACAGGAATACACACCTATTGTTCATTCAAAATTTATTGACATGAGATCTACATCCGCCTATAGCTGGCTGATAGCTTTACCAGCACTTATCATGAGCCCCTCGGATATATTTCCGTCCAAACCAGTGAAGATCGAAGGCAATGTTATTCATAGCCTCAATGGCAGGCAGGTAGAGAATGCCTATATCTATATCGTATCGGGTGAAGAAGAAGCGCTCTCGGGGAAAGACGGCGTATTCACCATTTCTACCTGGCAGCAATTACCGGTAACCCTGGTTATTGAGCATCCCAAATACAGGTCCAAACAGATCAGCATCAAAGATCCGTCTAAAAAAACAGTTATAAAACTAGATCCGAAATAGTCATACAGCTACTCCATCATCAACACAGCTTACTATGAAACTGAACATACTGGCCTTTGCAGTACCGCTTTTCGTTTCGTTCATGGTCCTGGAATACGTAGTGGCAAGGCGCAAAAAACTGCCTTACTTCAACCTGCACCATTCCATTGCCAATATCAGCGTCGGCATTGCCGAACGACTGATGGATGTATGGGTAGTCGGATTATTCTATTTCGTTTACGATTATATACAAAAGCACTATGGCCTATTTCATATTAAGCCCAACCTCTTACTCTGGATACTGTTGTTGCTCTGTACCGATTTCATGTGGTATTGGTACCACCGCCTGGCCCATGAAATAAATATCTTCTGGGCGGCACACATCGTACACCACCAGAGCGAGGACTTTAACTATACCGTATCGGCACGTATCACCGTATTGCAGGCCTTTATACGCACCGGATTCTGGGCTGTATTGCCCTTGCTCGGATTCCCGGCGCCAATGATCACCAGCATACTAATTGTACATGGGCTCTACCCGTTTTTTATCCATACCCGCCTCGTTGGCAAACTGGGCATATTGGAA
This sequence comes from Paraflavitalea soli, assembly GCF_003555545.1. Taxonomy (GTDB): domain Bacteria; phylum Bacteroidota; class Bacteroidia; order Chitinophagales; family Chitinophagaceae; genus Paraflavitalea; species Paraflavitalea soli. The sequence continues at coordinate 4,789,599 of NZ_CP032157.1, forward strand.
TATATATTCGTAACACCTTCCCACCACCGGGTACACCATGCCAGCAATGAACAATACCTCGATAAGAACTATGGCGATGTATTCATTATCTGGGATAAGCTCTTTGGCACTTTTCAAAAAGAAGAAGACAATGTTGAGATCAAATATGGGCTCACTCATCCCATAAAAACCTATAGCTTCCTCTGGCAGCATTTCCATTTCCTGGCCGAGCTTACCTATGCCATCCGCCGCACCAAAGGAGGCTGGAACAAGTGCAAGCTCCTGTTTAGCAAACCCGATCAGATCGACCCGGCTGTACGGGAAATAGCAGAAGAACGGTTCAGGATACGGCAAAGCAATGCCCCGTTTGATAAACCCCTCAACAGGTATGTGATTTGGCAGATCGGCCTTACCATTGCCCTGCTCTTTATTTTCATCTTGTTTGAACACTTTATTCCGTTAACACAACAGGTACTCATATCCCTGGCCATCATGTTAACACTCATCAATTGCGGGGCGATTATGGAGCAAAAACAATGGATCTATTACCTGGAGTTTTTACGCTTACTAACCCTCACTATAGGATTTATACTGGTATACCCGGCTGTGTGGGTCAACATCCTGTTGCTGTTTGCAGCCATACTACTGGTAGCTTATTTCGATACTATCCGCGTGTATTACCTCCAATGGGTATATCACCGGCACAGAAGCTCTTAACATTCACGAGTTACGTGGCCGAGAGGACAGGCGAAGGTTGGCAAGACCTTCTACGATGGTTCGACTCCATCCGTAACTGCATTGCATCGGTTCAACTTTCATACCTGAACCTCCGGGTGATGTTTCTACATCGCCTTCCATTTTATTGCATAGCAGCATGTCACTATGTCGTTACATGAGATAAACTACTTTTTCGTATGGCAAGCAATCGTTGATGAACGGGTGGTGTTTCTACACTGCCCTTTTTTTTGCCCAGGCAGCATGCTGCTATCGAGGTAGCGTTCCGCTATCGAAGCAAACACCTCCCTACTCACTACTCACCACTCAATTCGCGATGATCAACTCAGGACGCTTAATAAACTGGCGATTGTACTTAAACTTCACACTCGAATTCACTTCAAACCGCCACCTGTCGCCAAAATAATTTTTACGGGGAAAGAAAAACGCTTTAAACTCAAGCGTACCGAAGATCAAACTCTCATTGCGGCTACGCAATCCCCCTCCCACACTGCTCCACAGATCCGTTTTATAAAGCTCCTGCTTTTCGGGGGTCAGTAGCGTAAGGTTACCAAACACAAAAGGAGCAAAACGAAAATTGAGCAGCATCCAGGGACTAAAGAACACAGATTCCCCCTTCAGCGTAGTACGGATCTCTCCATATACTTTTTTGGTATTGCGCAATTCCGGCAAGCCAAACTGACTTTCCAGGAACAGTGGTTCATTCAATTCCTTATTGGCCTGCAACGTTATGCCTGCACTCACAAAACTGCGCTGCTTCCATTTCTTGCTCAGCGTTTGCAGGTTCGAAAAATAATCCAGGTTAAACAACACATCCGCATCCTCAATAGTATTCTTATTAAAGTATCCCCCACCCGGGCAGTATAATTAAAATAATGTTCCTTTTCCGTAAAGAAGAAACGCGAAAAGTCGATGCCCGCATAGGGCCGCTCCCGGCCCTGCGTTTTTGTCCAGCCGGCAGTAAGCGAAATATCCATGCCTTCCGGTACGTCCTCATTCCGGCCAAAGCCGTACACATAACGTACCTTATAGAAATCCTGGCGGAAAATGGACAGTGAGGCCAACGCAGCCATCCTGTCGATATAATCATAATAATATTCCTGGTAAAATACCCCCGGCACTTCCTGGAACTGCTTCCTGAAAAAACGCGCACTCAATAATGTACGGGTACGGTCATTATCATTCTGCACTTTCCCCAGTTTGTAAGCACCCGTATTCCATCCAATCCACGTATCATAATTAAAATAGCGGTAGCGGGAATCCGACTTATAGGTCGAATCATTGAGATACATGTTTTCCGTGCGGTGATAACCTACTTCACCCGCATAGGTAAACCGCAGGTAAGGATTTACCAGCGGCCTGATCAGGCGTGCATAATAGGTCACTTCCTCATCCCGGCCACTATTGAAGGCATCATTGAAATTATCATAGCCAATAGATCCGTCAATAAACGAACCTCCAATGTTTCGTTTGATGAACTCCGCACCATAGCCCACCTTTTCCTTCCGGCGCTGGTCATACAGGATGCTGCCCGCCAACCGGTCCCCCCATCCTCCCAGGTTATCTTCCCGGATCGTGGCACTCACACTCGTAGAATTGTGCATCCGGAAGGAACCACCGATCGACAATACATCCTTCGTAAAAATCGTAATATCCACCGAATCAAAACTCCGGTCCGAAGACCGGATCGAGATCCTGGCATCCTGGAGATAAGGCTGGTCACGCAAATGACGTTCGTTATCCGCCAGCAGGTAAGGAAACACCTTGTCGCCCACCTTAAAAAATAGGTTATTGCGGATCACATACCCCCGGGTCTTATGGTGAAAACTATTAGCCAGGTTCGTAAGCCGGCTCTTGAAGGTCTTGCTCGTATCCGTAATGGGCGTACCGAAATCAACCCCCACAATCGTAATACTCCGGATAACCCGGCCATTGTAAATACTGAATAGCAGATCATTCCTGATAGGCCCCGTCACCACATCACCCGTAGGATTGTTGGATAGCAGGTTGCGGGCCAGTTTGCCCACCAGCCCCTTCCGTTTCAGGATAAAACTGTCAATAGAAGGCCGCCTGAGCGAATCGGCCCTTTTTAGGTCCGCTTTCTTAATGGCAGTATCAGGCACCACCTGTGCCGGTAGTTGGATCACCAGCAAAAGAGACAAGGAACAGTAAGTAATAATGAACAACCTCGTAAACCTCATAGCGTCCCACCTGATTATGAACGGCAAAATAAGCTTTTCACCAGAATCCTGTGCAAAAGCAATACCGCCATAAGACGGTCCATCCTGTCCATTGGTGGCAACAACTACCCTTTTAAGGTCGTTTACAGGCATCCGGACACAACTTATAGCCTGTTTGCCACCATTCATTAAATAAATGGTGCAGTTTACTCAATAGCGTTTTACACGGCCCACAGTACGCAGTAGTTTTGTGTCAACAAAGGAACAAACAACCAGACAAGCCTTATCTCATAAACCTGATCGCTATGGATTTTGTTCCTTTTCATTGGAGACCGTGCCCCGATGATCGTACCACAAAAGAACGTACAGGTGCCCCGAGAACCGTTGTAACTAACCCTTACAACTTACCAGACAACTAAAGCCGGGACTTCGTGAAGAGAGGCGCGAGACAAGTATGGCAAGCAGGAAATCAAATTATTCAACAGGGCGGAAAGCAGGTGAAGGATGCCAGGTTTAGGTTATCCGCCATGAAATGAATGAAGCGTAGTAAGAGAGTCCCGGTTTTTTAAATTCGGTTACAGTTTTTTCAAAGGAAAATACATATTGGATGGTTTACCCAACTCCCTTTTTTTCTAAAAAGGGAGTCTTTTTTTGTAAGCGATCAGCCATCCCCTCTCGTTAGCGTCCTCCCAACACCCTGCATTCAAAGCATTTTAACTACCTTCATCGCGGGCTTTACTATTGATAAACATAAAGCCGAAAATGCAAACCTCATGGCGTTTTTTCGTGATGCAGTAACATTACTGGGATTATTAAGGGCAGCTTTCCGCGAGTTTAAGAAAAACGAGCCTTTGCGTATGGCAGCAGCTACCGCATTCTTTACCACATTTGCATTACCAGCCATTCTCATTATACTCATCCAGATCTTTGGGCTCATTATGGGTCGCAGGGCCATCGGCCAGCAATTGTTTACAGGCCTTACTGATATCCTGGGGCCTAATGCAGTAGAAGAAATGCGCGCTACCCTGCGCAACGTACGATTGCTCACCCAATCCTGGTACATTGCCGCCGCCGTATTTTTGTTCCTTCTCTTCGTAGCTACCACCCTCTTCAAGGTCATCCGCGATTCATTGAACCAGCTTTGGAGCATACGCGTACGGGAAGGGGTGGGTCTAAAATTCCAGTTACGGCAAAGAGGCAGGTCATTCGTAGCTATCCTTATAGCCGGCATTTTATTCCTGGCCGTACTCCTGGCCGAAGGCCTCATCTCATTGCTTCCCGAAAAAGTGGTGTTCCTGGTGCGCCTCTTAAAACAGCTCATCTCTATCGCCGCCGCTACCGCCTGGTTTACCATCGTATTTAAATACATTGCCGATGGATATACCAGTTGGAAGCCCACCATCGCAGGAGCATTTTTCACAGGCTTACTGTTCACCCTGGGCAAAATGATATTGGGCGTACTACTGTCCTACAGCACCATAAAGAATATTTATGCCACCTCTACCTCCTTTGTGCTACTCCTGCTCTTTGTATTTTATTGCTCCTTTATGTTTTACTATGGCGCCTGTTTTCTCAAAGTGTGGGCTGTGCACAAACAAAAACCCATCATACCTCATCGCCATGCCATGAAGTACAAACTCTCATTGGTAGAGTAATTAAAGAAGGTTAACAATCCTTATAAGATCTCCTGCACATGCTTTTTAATATTACTCGCAATCTTCTGCGTAGGCAGGTCATTGGCATCATTGCCAAAAGGATCTTCTATTTCCTCCGCGATCAGCTCAAGACTGGCCAGTACATAAAAGATAAAAGCCACAACCGGTATAGCAATATACCCCAGGCTGAAAACAAAGCTCAGCGGCAGCGTCATCACATAAAAGAAAATGAACTTCTTCAGGAACACACTATAGGAAAATGGGATGGGAGTATTTTTGATCCTTTCACAAGCCCCACACACATCTGTAAATGATTGCAATTCCGCTGTCAGGGTGATTAACTGATCGCCCGATACAATACCTTCCTGGTTCAGCCGGTACACCCGTTTCAACAATAAGGCCGCCACCTGGTTGGGTATGTGCTTCGCATGGTCCAGCTCGCCCAACTCAGGGTGTTCTTTATCATCCAGCGCCAGCCGCGTGCTTTCTTCACCAAGGTGGCGGGTAAGTACATTGGCATACATGGGTATTACCCGGCGGAAAAAAGCCCGGTTGCCTTCATCTGTAGCGTCCAGTATCGCATTCATTTTAATAGCCAGGTTGCGGCTGTTGTTCACCAGCGCTCCCCACAGTTTACGCCCCTCCCACCAACGGTCATAGGCCGTATTCGTACGGAATACCAGCAGCATAGAGATCACAAAACTCAGCAGGTTATTCATCAATGAGATATTCTTGAGGTAATTACCTTGACTCAATTTGAGTACCTCCAACTCTAAAAAAGCGATCAATGCCGTATACACACTAATGCCCAGAATAAGAGGGACCAGCGTCCTTAACGTATCAGCCTTATGAAAGCGAAAAACAAACGAGAACCAGTCTTTAGGATTATAAGTGATCATACTACAAAAATAATAGCCGGTGGGAAATGAAAAAGAGGTTGTTCAAAAGTAAGCTTTAATAATTCCGTGTTCCGCAGAACACCACCATAGGCGGCAAAATCAAAGAACGCAAGTTTAATCATTCATGTTCTTCATCATTGCGTTTTCCCCCTTTGTTTAATTGCGAAATCAGGCTCTTTTGACAACCTCTAATATCTTTAGATGGATACAATATAATAAATAGAGATGGGTATTTAGTCAATCCAGGCAGTAGCGCCGGGAGGTACGGATGGTATAATACAGCCTTGCTGAACACCCGTAAAATTAAGACGCTTTTTTGTAAACTCCAATACTCCACAGCAGGAAAACCAGATCATTACGCATGGAAAGCGAACAGATACGTACTATTACAAATATTATTGGTATTTTCTACATATAGCATCCCCTTCCAGTCAACCCGCTGGTCACACCTCTACCCCCAATAACCAATTCCCCGCCACTTCCAACTCCTCAGGCAGGCATCTTCAGGCATCGGATTTGTAATAACTGTGTTGCGCCTTTTTCAAACCAGTCTGACTGTTTTTACCTGGCTTATTCATGTAAAAATTAAGTGTATGACTAAGTATAACTTCCTCTGCCACCTGGTACGCCCTACCTGCCTTTTATACCTGTTCCTGGCTGGCAATGCCTTGCAGGCACGGCCCCTAATGAACTTTCCACCTGTCATCGCCACTCACTCCGAACCATCGGCAAAGGTGGGTAATTTCCTCGCCACTCTGCCCATTACCCTGCTCTCCTTCTCTGCAAAAGCGCAAACAGGCTACAATGAGCTACGCTGGAAGATCATCCGGGAGGTGGATCTCAGAGAATTCTCGATTGAATACAGCGAGAATGGCATTGACTGGAACAAAGCAGGCATCGTACTTCCGCTGCCAAATAATGTAGACCCGGAATACAGCTTCAAACATTCCACCACCATAGAAGGAAATATATACTACCGCCTCAAAATGATAGCCAGGGACTACAATTATACCTATTCACCCATCATTGCCCTTGATACCTGGCCCGAAAAAGGCCAGGAACTACAACTTTTCCCTACTGTCAACAGGTATGGCCAGTTACAGGCACTGGTCAATGAACCCTTCGGTAACCTGCAGGTATTCAATATGCAGGGACAAATGCTCATGACCCGCAACCTGCAAAACCAAACAGGCATCATCCGGCTCGATGTCAGCGCCTTCAGCAAGGGCACCTATATTGTATGTGCAAGCCGCCCCGACAAAAAAGTAAGTAAGACCTTCATGGTACTTTAAATTATTAAACATACTCATCCCTTAGAAAACAAAAGCTCTGAATGCCAAACCCGGCAAATGCCGGGTTTTTATTTGCCCGGTAGGGAGACACTGAAATATTTTCGCAATTTTGTCCTGCTCCCCCTTCTTTATTCGTCATGCTTGCGACAACGACATTTAATCATGCTAAAAACCATTTATGAAAGAGTTTATGTTCATTTTTAAAGGGCCCTATTATGAAGACATGGGCCTGAGTGCGGCAGAAGCTGAAGCCAATATGTACAAATGGCTCGATTGGGTACAGCAACTCAAAAATGAGGGTGTGTACGTGGAAGGACGTCCATTGATCAAAGCAGGCAAAACCCTTTCCGGTAAAAACCCTGTAGTGACCGATGGCCCTTTTGCAGAAAGCAAGGAACTCGTAGGCGGCTATTTTATTATCAAGGCCAGCACCATCGAAGAAGCATTGAAACATGCCAACGGTTATCCCGATTTTGAATTCGACGGCGCAGTGGAAGTAAGGGAAGTGCAGGTCATTCCCGGAGCCATGTAAGAAACATACAACAACATTCCGTTACCGGTTGCCCGTCATCAGACAAGGTAACCGGTAACTTGTATTTCAAATCCAGGCCTTTGGCACAGGAATCTCCCCAGCAGGTTGTAGACCATCTGTTCCGCCATGAATCCGGAAAGATGATCGCTGTGCTTACCCGCGTATTTGGTACCCACAACCTGGGTATGGTAGAAGATGTGGTACAGGATGCTTTCCTGAAAGCTGCCCAAACATGGCGTTATGGCCAGCTGCCCGATAATCCTGCAGCCTGGCTTATCCACGTAGCCAAAAACAAAGCCATTGACATCATACGCCGTGAACACCATTTCCGTCTCTATTCACAGGAACTCGCTTACCAGCTAAAAACAGAAGCAGAAGAAGCCGTCGAGCATTTCTTCCTCGATACTGAAATTGCCGACAGCCAGTTACGCATGATATTCGCCTGCTGCCACCCCGCTCTCAAGGAAGAAGACCAGATAGCACTCACCCTCAAAACCGTATCCGCATTCAGTGCCGCAGAAATAGCTCGCGCCCTCGTCACCAATGAAGCAACCATTCAGAAACGATTGTATCGTGCCAAACAATTTCTGAAAGAGGTCCACATCCCCCTGGAAATTCCAACAGGAGAACAGTTAACACAACGACTGGAGATCGTATACGCTGTATTATATCTCCTGTTCAATGAAGGCTACAATTCAGGCAAAGAAGATGAACTCATCCGTCGCGACCTCTGCGTGGAAGCCATGCGTTTAGGCGTACTGTTATCCCGGCAGACTGTAGGCAGCCGCCCCGCCACCTTTGCCCTCCTGGCACTCATGTGTTTCCAGGCTTCCCGATTTGAAAGCCGCATAAGCGAGAACAATACCATCATCCTGTTGCAAAACCAGGACCGCAGCACCTGGAACAGAGACCTTATCAGGAGAGGATTTCAATACCTCAACCATTCCTCACAAGGACAGGCATTGACCATCTACCATATCGAATCTGCTATTGCAGCCGAACACTGTATAGCAGAAGCTTTTGAAAATACCAACTGGCAACGGATGCGCTACCTCTACGATCTACTGCTCGACATAAAACCAACACCATTGGTACGATTAAACCGTGCCATTGTATTGGCCCAAATGAACCAGGGCGCAGAAGCAATCCAGGAGATCTGGAATATTGAAGGCATCGAAAAGCTGGTAGCCGCCCAATATCTTTATTCCGCTGTGCTGGGCGATCTCTATTGGCAGCTGGGAGATAGCAACAATGCCAGCAGATACCTTCGCCAGGCCTACGACCTCACCACTTCCCTCGCAGAAAAAAAGCTCATCCAGGAAAAGATCGAACAAGCAGAAAAGCTCCACATGAATTAAATGCTGTTGTTAGACTGAACCTGTCGAAGTCTTCTCGTTGCTTTACATTTGCACCATGAAGTCATGGCTCATAAGCTTGCTGGGCTTGCTCTTGTGGCAGGTGATCGCCACTGCCCAACCGCGCAGGGAGGATATCTATTCCGGTTTTGTGTTGTATGATAAAAGAGCCTGGCTGGAGAAAGACCTGCGCGAGAATGTAATTGGCCGCACATTCTCCCAGGCCATCGACAGCAATTCCGAATACCGCTTTGAATCCGCCTGCCTGGCCATTGCCCAGTTCCAGCTTTCCGGTCCTGAAGTAGCCAACGGATTTGATAAACTCTTTCTCCAATACGATTCCCTGCAGTACGATACCAAAAGAGCCTTGCTGGAAGCAGTATATGCCATTTATCCCGGCGCCTATGCACAGCAGGTACAAAATGTGTTGTTGAAAGAAACCAACCCCAGGCTCTTTGCCATGAGTGCCGCCTATCTTTTCCGGCAGGATACCTCCATCAACAAAGCAAATGAGATCAAGATCAGGATGGTGGAACAGTTCAGCAATTATGATTCAATACCCTTGCTGCTCGCATTGGAAAGCTACCTCAACAATTTCCTGCCAAATAAAGCCCATAAAACACCCGATATAACAGCCCTGTTTGCCAACCAGGCTTCCCGAAAGCAAAAGACCATTTATTCTTTCCAACGCTGGAACCGCGATTATCCAGGCCTCGCCATTGTACAGGATGCAGCAGGCCGTTTTATGCGTCACCCCGATGGACGCCTGATGATCTTTGAACAATTGGCCCGCTCCGCTTCCGACCTGCCTTATTTTATTACCAATGGCAGCACCCCACAAGGCATTTACAGCATACAAGGCACAGCCTCTTCCAAAAACACATTGATAGGTCCAACCCCCAACCTCCAACTGATAATGCCCAATGAAAGCAACTGGGATAACTATTTCCAGTTACCTCCCTGGGAACATTGGGACAGTACCCGCGATTCAATGGCCGCCTACCTCGATCTGTTGCCACCCTCCTGGAGAAAGTACACTCCCATAACCGAAGTCTTCCAGGCAGGTTTGATTGGCCGGTCTGAGATCATTGCCCACGGCACTACCATCGACCCCGAATATTTTAAGAGCAAGCCCTGGTATCCCCTCACTCCTACCAATGGTTGTCTTTGCGCCAAAGAACTGTGGAATGTATCAAATGGCCACCTCCTCGTCAGCGAGCAATTTAATCTCGTAAGTACTTTCATGGCAACACCCGGCGGCAAAGGCTATCTCTTTGTCATTAACCTCGATGATCAGCACGCCCCCGTAAGTCGGGCAGAGTTGGAACGATATGTAAAAGCCTACGAACGCAGCAGGTATTAAACCCGGATATATTTTTAAGGTAGATTTGCTATCAAATATTTTGTTATGCCTGCTATCAAACGTGTAAATCCTGCTTCTAACATTAACGACGATACAGGTTTTGGAAGCAATACCTATAATAAAGGAGGCCGTTTTATCAACCGTGATGGCTCCTTCAACCTGCAAAGAACAGGTGGCCCATTGCATGAAAGGATCAGCGTATACCATACCCTGCTCCACCTCTCATCCTGGAAGTTCTTTGGAGTCATCATCCTCTTTTTTATTGTCATCAACCTCTTGTATGCCACCGTCTATTTCCTGTTGGGCCCTTTCCAGTTCACTGGCATGCTCAGCACCACCAATCAATGGCAGGTATTCAAGGAAATGTATTTTTTCAGCACCGAAACATTTACGACAGTCGGTTACGGACGGG